>CAWCJU010000001.1:0-194612 GCA_963796035.1 uncultured Actinomycetota bacterium
ATGTCGCGGTTTTGGTGGCCGCGACCGTGGAATCGGTGGCGCGGACATCGCTGATGACATTCGTGGTGCTGATCGGGCCGCTCTGCTCGGACGTCGTCATGCCGTTGCACTGCTGCCATTGCTGGGAGAACTGCGCGAACAGCGCCCTGGCCTGCGTGGCCGATGGAAGCGTGACCACGCCTTCCTCAACCACGATCACCTGCGCCGGCTCGCCGTTATTCCACCACTGACTCCGACGCAACGTCTTTCACGTCGGCGGACCGGTACACGCCCTGCTGCAACATCGCCGTCACGCCCAGGCAACCGGTCTGCGACGTCGATAGCGCTGAACCTGATAAAGCTTTTCGGGCCCACCGAATTCGGCCGGATCCCGCGCCACAAAGGTCTCGATTGAGCATCCGCGACAGCGTCGCACCGTCGAGAAGCACCTGCTTGACCGTCGCGCCGCTGAGCGGTCCCGGCTTCAGGTTCGGCGCGGGCTTCGCCACGCCCGCCACTACCCCACCGCATCCGGTCGCCAACGCGGCGACCGCCATCAGCGCCGTCGCCATCCCCCGTATTCGCATGGCTATTTCTTGCCCTTGTCCCCTGCGGCGTCCGAGGACAGCGCCGCGACGAACGCCTCCTGCGGCACATCGACGCGCCCGATGGTCTTCATCCGCTTCTTGCCTTCCTTCTGTTTTTCCAGAAGCTTGCGTTTACGGGTGATGTCACCGCCGTAGCACTTCGACAGCACGTCCTTGCGGATCGCTCGAATGTTCTCGCGCGCAATGATTTTCGACCCGATGGCCGCCTGCACCGGCACTTCGAATTGCTGGCGGGGGATGAGTTCCTTGAGCTTGGTGGTCATCTTGTTTCCGTAGGCGAACGCCGAATCCTTGTGCACGATCGCACTGAACGCGTCGACGGCCTCGCCCTGCAGCAGGATGTCGACCTTGACCAGCTGGGCCTCCTGCTCGCCGGCCTCCTCGTAGTCGAGGCTGGCATAGCCGCGGGTGCGCGACTTCAGTGAGTCGAAGAAGTCGAAAATGATCTCCCCGAGCGGCATGGTGTAGCGCAGTTCCACCCGCTCGGGTGACAAGTAGTCCATGCCACCCATCTCGCCGCGGCGCGACTGGCACAGCTCCATGATGGTGCCGATGAACTCGCTCGGCGCGATGATGGTGGTCTTGACCACTGGCTCGTAAACCGTGCGGATTTTGCCGTCCGGCCAGTCCGACGGGTTGGTCACCGTGATTTCGGAATCGTCTTCTTTGATCACCCGGTATACGACATTCGGCGACGTCGAGATGAGGTCCAGGTCGAACTCGCGCTCCAGGCGCTCGCGGGTGATCTCCATGTGCAGCAGACCCAGGAAGCCGCACGGAACCCGAATCCCAGCGCCACGGACGTCTCCGGCTCGTAGGTCAGCGCCGCATCGTTGAGCGGCAGGCGGTCCAGGGCGTCTCGCAGATCCGGGTAGTCCGAGCCGTCGACCGGATACAGACCCGAATAGACCATCGGCCTGGGTTCGCGGTAGCCCATCAGCGCTTGGGTGGCGCCGTGGCGTGCCGTCGTCACGGTGTCACCGACCTTGGACTGGCTGACATCCTTCACGCCGGTGATCAGGTAGCCGACCTCGCCCACACCCAGGCCCTCGCTGGCCTTCGGTTCGGGCGAAACGATGCCGACCTCGAGCAGTTCGTGGGTGGCGCCGGTGGACATCATCGCGATGCGTTCGCGCGGAATGATCTTGCCGTCCACCACGCGGACGTAGGTCACCACGCCGCGGTAGATGTCGTAGACGGAGTCGAAGATCATCGCCCGAGGCGGCGTCGGCTCACCCTGCCCGGGGCGGCACCTCACGCACCACGTGGTCGAGCAGTCCGCGACGCCCTCTCCGGTTTTGCCGGACACGCGCAGCACGTCGCCGGTTCGCAGCCGATGATGTGGGCGATCTCGGCGGCGTAGCGGTCCGGGTCGGCCGCGGGTAGGTCGATCTTGTTGAGCACCGGGATGATGTGCAGGTCGCGGTCCAGCGCCAGATAGAGGTTGGCCAGGGTCTGTGCCTCGATGCCCTGGGCGGCGTCGACCAGCAGCACCGCGCCCTCGCAGGCCTCCAGCGCGCGCGACACCTCGTAGGTGAAGTCGACGTGGCCCGGGGTGTCGATCATGTGCAGCACGTAGTCGTGTCGCCGCCGACGGACGCCCAGGCAGGCGCACGTTCTGCGACTTGATGGTGATCCCGCGCTCGCGCTCGATGTCCATCCGGTCGAGGTACTGGGCACGCATCGGCCGCTCGTCGACGACGCCGGTGATCTGCAGCATCCGGTCGGCGAGCGTGGACTTGCCGTGGTCGATGTGGGCGATGATGCAGAAGTTCCGGATCTGCGCCGGGTCGGTGAAGGTCTTGTCGGCGAAACTGGTGATGGAAATCTCCTGATGGACGGAATTTGACGGGCTGCTCGGCCGGGCGGTTCGAGGGTATGTCCAGCGTATCCACGGGTCGCGACCCGGACACAATTGGCGCGTCTATGCTGCGAATATGGCGTCTCCTCGGAAATCCCAGTGGAAGACGTTTCAGCGGTTTCGCGGAGAAGTTGGTTTTCATCGGGGCCCCGCGGCTGGTCCGGCAGGTACAGAATTCCCAGGCCGTACTGCGGGAGCTGCAGCAGGCGGTGCGGATCACCGCAAACGTCATCGCCGCGGTCGCACCGCCGCCCCCGACGCATCACCGCGGGCCGGCCGGTGACCAGCGCCAGCTTTCCCACCTCGCAGCGGGCCCGAAAGCTGGTGTACGCCCCAAGCCTCGATGGCCCCGCCGATCCCGGAGAGATCGTTTGGACGTGGGTGGTCTACGAGGACGATCCCACTCGCGGCAAGGACCGGCCGGTCCTGGTCGTGGGACGGGACCGCGGCGTACTGCTCGGGTTGATGGTGTCCAGCCAGGAGCGCCATGCCGTCGATCACGACTGGATTGGAATCGGTTCCGGTCCTTGGGATTACGAGGGCAGGCAGAGCTGGGTCCGGCTGGACCGGGTGCTCGAAATGCCCGAAGAGGGCATTCGCCGCGAAGGCGCGATTCTGGACGCGAGACTTCGATGTGGTGGCCGCCCGGCTGCGGGCCGAGTACGCCTGGCGCTAATCACTCGGTGTAAATACGGCGAGAAAACACTTTCCCTTGACGCCGGCTCAGCCCTGAGTGATGTAGGACTGCAGCTGCTGCTGCTCGGCCTCGAGTTCTTCCAATCGGGTCTTCACCACGTCACCGATACTGACGATGCCGATCAGGTTTTCCTCCAGCACCGGCACATGCCGCACTCGGTTTTTGGTCATCAGCATGGTCAACGGGTCGACGGTCGTCGGACTTCGTGCACGTGGCCAGCATGGTCGTCATGATTTTGGACACCGGGCGAGACAGGACGCTGGCGCCGTGCGTGTGCAGCTGGCGAACCACGTCGCGCTCCGACACGATGCCGACCACACCCTCGTCGCCAACCACGACCATGGCGCCGATGTTTTGGTCGTTGAGCCCCGCAAGCAGCTCGCGAACCGTCGCGTCCGGGTTGATGGTCACCACCGCCGCGCCCTTGTTCCGCAAGACGTCCGCTATCCGCATCGAGGCCTCCAGCCGGGTTGTGATCCGCTTCACATCAGGTTACGGCTTCCTCGCGCGGCGGAAAAGCCACGAAGAGAACCTGCACACAGATCGTGTCCTAATCGGTGAAGGCCCCACCGATCGGCCGATTGGCCCACTGCAGGCACCGTGGGCTTGCAAGATAGGGCCATGAGTCGGCTTCCGGGTCGATCACCGGGGCGCCTCGGTGGTTCTCGCCGGTGACACCGTCCCGTGCGGCGGCCTGGACGAGCTGGCAGCGGGCGCCGGCGCGTTGGTGCACACCGTGATACGACAAGGACATCGTCGCCGCCATACCCCAGCAGCGGCTGCAGGACATCTGCGACTACCACTCGTCGGTGAGGAAGCGGCGGCGACCGCGGCCCGCGCGGGGGTGGGCTCGCTGGTCATGACGCATTACGTGCCGGCACTGGTGCCCGGCCAGGAAGAACAGTGGCGGGCCCTGGCGGCCACGCAGTTCGGTGGGCGCATCGAACTCGGTGACGATCTGCACCGCGTCCATGTCGACGCACCCACGTAACGACCCTCGGCTGCTCACCGGGCGGCCGAACCTCGTTGCGCACAGGGCAAAGGGCGGCGCTCGCCACCATCAGCCACGTCAGCGCCAGGACCCTCGCGACCGGCAGGATGACGCCCAGCGCCGGCCAGATCAACACCACCGCCGTCACTTCGGCGAGGACCGCCGTCGGTAGACCGATCCGGGCGACCGGTCTGGGCAGCACTGCATTGCCGGAAGCCGCGATTGCGCCGACCAGCAGGCCCAACGCCACAATGTGCCCCGGGCCGCCGGTGAGAAACACCAGCGAATAGAGCGCAATGACCAACGCCGACGTTCGCCGCGACTTCCGGTATCGACAACGTCCAGCCCAGCAGCCCGGCCAGGCCGAGCGCACCGGCGGCCAAGGCACCACCGGTCAGCGCGATCGCGGCGGTCCCGGCCCTCGCCTCGAGTTGCCGCAACCGGGCGGCGGCGATCGCTGCGTAGAGCGCCAGCGGCACCGAGGACGCAAACGTCACAACGGCGATGATGCGCACGGCCACCGGCTGGGCCCGGACATAGCTCGTGACGGCGCTTGCCGGACCGTATGGCAACGGCATGACGCCGCCAACGGCGACCCCAACGGCGATGCCGCCGATCAGCAGCCCGATGCAGGCCAGGGATAACGGCGCCAGAGGCCACCCGCCACGCCTGGGCAGGTTTTCATCGCGCCGAGCCGCGGCCTCGGCTGAATCGTTCATTCCTGCAACGGTATCCCCGCGTCGGCTGACGGCCGACGGCTATCACCCGGGCTAGGCGAGCCGGGTGACCTCCACGATCACGTCGAGGTCGGTGGCGCCCTTCCCGGAGTAGATGCCCTTCAGCGGGGACACGTCGGCGTAGTCGCGGCCGCGCCCACGCTGACGTACTGCTCGGTGATCTCGGTGTCGTTGGTGGGGTCATAGCTCCACCACGCACCCGTCCACGCCTCGATCCAGGCGTGGCTTCGGCCGTCCACGGTGTCCCCGACCATGGCGTCACGTTTAGGATGCAGATAGCCCGAGACGTAATGCGCGGGAATTCCCATGCTGCGCAACAACATCAGCGACAGGTGCACGAAGTCTTGGCAGACGCCCTTGCCCTCTTTGAGCGCGTCGAGTCCCGACGAGGCACGCTGGTGGTCCCCGGGAGGTAGTCGAGTTCATTCGCACCCAATTGGCCGCGGCGACAACGGCTTCGGCGGATCGTGGGTCTTGCTGATCTTTTTGCCCACCGACGCCACGCGCTTGCTGGCCGGCGTGTGCTCGGTGGGGCGCAGCAGGTCGTCGATAGCGATCGATTACGGCCTCCGATTGCAGATCGCTCCAGCCCCCTCCGTCGGGAGCGGCTCGGCCCGCTCGGCTTCGACGACCGACGACGACATCACCGTGAGATCGGTGTGGGGCGCGTGCAGGTCGAAAGCCGTGACCGCGGTGCCCCAGTAGTCGATATAGCGGTAGGACCGCGTTGCCGGGATGGTTTCGACGCGGTTGAGGATGCGTTCTGCCGGGTGTTCGACCGCGGGGTCAGCCGGGCCTCGTTGTAGGAGGCGGTCACCGGCGACTGGTAGGCATATCCCGTGGTGTGCACGACCCGCAGCCGCCACATCAGCCGTCCCCTTTCCTGTGATCAGCCGGGCGCGCTGGCCCGCGTCCGACCAGGCCACCCAGGGCGTCACGTGAAAATACTGCAGCGCCAACGCCTCTCCGACGTCGCGGCAGGTCCGCTGCAGCGCGGCCAGACGGCTTTCCAACGATTCCAGCAGCACGCCGGGCTGGACGAACTCCAATTCGCTACGCGCCTGGCCGAGCAGCCGCTGCGCCTCGGCGGTGGCCCCGATCCGACTCTGCCGGTTGCGAACCAGTTCGTCCAGGTTGTGTTCGGCCAGTCGCAGCGAGTAGAACACCGAACGCGGAAACAGCCGGTCCAACAACATAAATTCGACCACCCGGCCCGCATCCAACACACCACGGTAGGCGCGCAGGTAGGTGTCATGGGCGCCCGCCGAACGCAACAACGTCACCCACGCTGGGGAAGAGGCGCTGTCTCCGACCCGCGACAGCAATAGCCGCACCGTCATGTCGACCCGTTCGATCGCCCGGCCCAGCACCATGAACCGGTAGCCGTCGTCGCGCGACAGCGTCGAGTCGGCCAGGCCGGCGAACATTGCCGCGCGTCGTTCGATGAATGACAAGAAGCCATGTGGCCCAAGGCGTTTAGCGGCACGTTCCCGTTCGGGCAGGGCGTGATAGGTGGTGTTGAGGCACTCCCAGATTTCGCTGGAGGTCACCTCGCGCGCCGACTTCGCGTTTTCTCGTGCCGAGGTGATGGCGTCGACGATCGAGCAGCCGCCATGCGTGTTGGTGTTGTAGGCCACCAAGTCGGTCAGCGACCACACGTCCAAGTGGTGATCCGGCGGGTCGATGCCGAGCACCCGCAGCAGCAGGCGCGAGGCCTGATCGGGGTCGACGCTGGAGTCCTCGAGCAACTGGTGCAGTGCGACGTCCAGAATTCGTGCGGTGTCGTCGGCGCGCTCGACGTAGCGGCCGATCCAGTACAGCGCCTCGGCGTTACGCGCCAGCATAGTGCACCGCCGTTTGTTGTCGTTGCTGCTTGGGCTTCTCGCGCTGGGGCTGGTCGGTGGGCTGCGGCTGCTGAGAGGTCAGTGGCGTCAGCCACGGCGAGTCTTCCAACGGGTCGGGCATCGAGCTGGGCAACGAGCGCACCACCTCCGCCGCCTCGAGCTCATGGTCGCCGGCGGACGCCCGCGACGCCAACACCCAGGTGTCCTTGGAGCCACCGCCTTGACTGGAGTTGACCACCCGCGACCCCTCGACCAGGGCCACCCGGGTCAGCCCGCCGGGCAACACCCATACGTCGTTGCCGTCGTTGACCGCGAACGGTCGCAGATCACATAGCGGGGAGCCAGGGCGTTGCCGATCTGTGTCGGCACGGTCGACAGCTCCATCATCGGCTGCGCGATCCAGCTGCGGGGGTCGTCGCGAATCTTCTTGGCGACGGTGGCCAACTCCTTCTCCGAGGCCTCTGGACCGAACACGATGCCGTAGCCTCCGGACCCCTCCACCGGCTTGAGGACCAACTCGTCGATCCGGTCCAGCACCTCTTCGCGCTCGTCATCGAGCCAGCAGCGCAAGGTCTCCACGTTGGCCAGCAGTGGCTTCTCGCCCAGGTAGTACTCGATCATCGTGGGCACGTAGGTGTAGACGAGTTTGTCGTCGCCGACGCCGTTGCCGATCGCGCTGGAGATGAGACGTTCCCGGCGCGGGCGGCGTTGACCAGGCCGGCCACCCCGAGCATCGAGTCGGCGCGGAACTGCAGCGGGTCGAGGAAGGCGTCGTCGATGCGCCGGTAGATGACGTCGACCTGGCGCTCGCCCTCGGTGGTGCGCATGTACACCTGGTTGTCCGGCAGAACAGGTCGCGCCCTTCGACCAGCTCGACGCCCATCTGCCGGGCCAGCAGCGAATGCTCGAAATAGGCCGAGTTGTAGACGCCCGGGGTCAGCACCACGACCGTCGGGTCCGCCTCGTTGGTGGCCGCGGAGTTGCGCAGCGCCCGCAGCAGGTGCGAGGCGTAGTCGTCGACCGCTCGCACCCGGTGGGTGGCGAACAGGTTCGGGAAGACGCGCGCCATGGTGCGCCGATTCTCCATGACGTAGGACACACCCGACGGCGAGCGCAGGTTGTCCTCGAGAACCCGCCAAACGCCCTTTTCGTCGCGGATCAGATCGATGCCGGCGACGTGGATCCGCACGCCGTTGGGCGGAACGATGCCCATCGCCTGGCGGTGGAAATGTTCGCAAGAGGTGATCAGTCGGCGCGGGATGACACCGTCGTTCAGTATTTCCTGGTCGCCGTAGATGTCATCGAGGTACATCTCGAGCGCCTTGACCCGCTGGGTGATACCGCGCTCCAGGCGCGTCCACTCGGCGGCCGAGATCACCCGCGGCACCAGGTCCAGCGGAAATGGCCGCTCCTGGCCCGATAACGAGAACGTGATGCCCTGGTCGAGGAAGGCGCGGGACAGCGCTTCAGCGCGGGCTTTCAGCTCGGAGGCGTCCGACGGCGCGAGCTCGGCGTAGATGCCCTTGTAAGGCCGCGGACGGCGCCCTGGGCATCGAACATCTCATCGAACGCCATCTCGTAGGCGTCCGAAGACCCGTTGTATCCGCCGAAGATGCGCTCAGAACGCGCAGCGCGACAACCCCGCTTGGTCTCCTCAAGCTGGTTCGTAAGACTCACTGTTCAGATGCTGCCTCAAGTCGACGTTCTGGCAGCCCACGGGTTCCCGTTTTGGGAGAAAACGTAACTCACTGATAACCTGGGCAATCGCTGTGGTGATATCCGGCGCCCCAACCAAACGTCTAATCGAAGAAGGAAACCAGCGTGGCCAACATCAAGTCGCAGCAGAAGCGCAACAAGACGAACGAGCGCGCTCGCCTGCGCAACAAGTCGGTGAAGTCGTCGCTGCGTACCGCTGTCCGCGCGTTCCGCGAGGCCACCGACGCCGGCGACAAAGAGAAGGCCGCCGAGTTGCTGGTGTCGACCAACCGCAAGCTGGACAAGGCGGCCAGCAAGGGCGTGATCCACAAGAATCAGGCCGCGAACAAGAAGTCGGCGCTGGCGAAAGCCCTCAACAAGATCTGAGGCCCCGGTCCAGCACTCAGTGGCTGCGCTGGGCGGCTAGCTCGGCAACCTGCCTGACCGCGGATTCCAGCGCATAGTCGGCGTCTGCAACGGCGCCCTTGACGTCGGCGTTGAGCACCGCCACCACTTTCATCGCGGTTGCCACGGTTTCGCGCGACCAACGCCGGGCCTGTTTCTGGGCCTTCTGCACCCGCCAGGGCGGCATCCCCAGCTGCGCCGCCAGGCGGTAGGGGTCACCGGACAGCGGCCCGACACGGCCAATGGTGTGCACGGCTTCGGCTAGCGCATCGGCCAGCACCACCAGCGGCTCGCCGCGCATCATCGCCCATCGCAGCGCCTCCGTGGCTCCTTCGATGTCGCCGGCCACCGCCTTGTCGGCGATGTCAAAGCCCTTCACTTCCGCCTTACCGCTGTGATAGCGCCTTACCGCGGCCGCATCGACGGCACCGGCAGTGTCGGCGACCAACTGCGAACATGCCGAGGCCAGTTCGCGCACGTCGGAGCCGACCGCGTCGAGCATGGCGGTCACCGTCTCCTCGTCGGCCTTGACCCGCAGCGCGCGGAACTCCTTGCGGATGAAGTCGATGCGTTCGCTCAGCTTGGTGATCCGCGCGCAGGGATGTACCTCGTGCACCGAGCTTTTGCAGCTCGCCGGCGAGCGCTTTGGCCCGCCCGGCACCCGAGTGCACCACCACCAGCACCATGCCCGTCGGGATGTCACCCGCCGCCGCGACGATCACCGCGGCCGCGTCCTTGCCCGCGTCGCCGGCGGCCTCCAGCACGACGATGCGTTCGTCGGCGAACAGTGACGGGCTCAGCAGTTCGGCGAGTTCGTAGGTACCGACATCACCGGCCCGCATACGGCTGACCGGCACATCATTGGCTCCGGGGTCGGTGCCCGCCCACTGCCGCGCGGACCGCAGCACGTCGGCCACCGCCCGCTCGACCAGCAGTTCCTCGTCTCCCAGGACCAGGTGCAACGGCGCAAGCTCGCTCACCCCACGATGGTGTCACGTCGGTCCGACTAGGGACCGGCTAGTCCCGACAGCGACCACGCCAACACCCACATGATGGCCGCCGCGCCACCCAGTCCGACCGCCAAGCGAAACCAGCGCCACCGCCACAACAGCCGGGCGAGCAGAAACACCAGGACCGCAGCGCCGCCGACCACCAGCACACCGGCCGTCCCGGACGGAACGGGCACGGTTGCGGCGGGGACGTCGGCCGCCCACTGCGCCACACTCGACACCCACCACAGCTCCGGGCCGGCGAATCGGATCAGCAGCTCGGCACCGGTCGGCGACAGCAGGCCCAACACGGCCGCCGCACTGCCCAGCACCGTGATCGGTGCTATCGCCGCCGCCACCGCGAGATTGGCGACCGCCGCCACCAGGCTGAGCCGGCCCGAAATACCGGCGACCAGCGGAGCGGTCACCACATGCGCGGCCCACGCCACCGCGAGCGCGTCCGCCAGCGGCTTGGGACAGCCTCCGCGCGCCAGGCGCCGTGACCAGACCGGCGCGATGACGACCAGCGCGGCCGTCGCCAGCACCGATAGCGCGAAGCCCACATCGACAGCCAGCTGGGGAGCGACGACCAGCAATATCAGCACCGCCGCTGACAGAGCCGGAATCGCTTGCCGCCGTCGCGAAGACAGCGTCCCCACCAACGCGATGGCACCCATCACGGCCGCCCGCAACACGCTTGGCGTCGGTTGTACGACGATGACGAAAGCCACCAGTGCCACCGCGGCCAGCGCCACGGCCGCCCGCGGGCCGATCAACCGGGCCGAGAACAGCACCGCCGCGCACACGATCGTGACGTTGGCCCCCGATACCGCCGTCAAGTGCGTCATGCCGGCAGCGCGAAAGTCACGACTGGTCTCGGCACCAACCGCCGCGGTGTCGCCGAGGACCAGGGCGGGCAACATCGCGGCCTGCTCGGGAGGCAGTGCCTCGCGGGCGGCGGCGGCGAACCGGGTGCGCACGGTGTGAGCGGCCCGCTGCAGCGTCCCGGCTTGGCCCATTGTCGGACGACCCGTCGCGTTGAGCACGGCGACAGTCAGGTCGTGGCGGGCTGGACGGTTGATGCGCGCGGTGAAGCGCACCGGCTGGCCCGCCATCACGCCCCCGAAATCCGAGGCGCGCGCGAAAACGACTACGCGTCCGGACATTTCGTCGGTGCGCAGGCGCTGCAAGGTGGCACGAAACATCAGCCTGCCCCGGCCAACCGACAGCGGACTCTCAGTGGGGGCGACGGTCACCGGCGCGGCGGTCCCGAACACTGCGGCGATGGGATGGCGAGCTACCGCGTCGGCGCGCAGCGCGATCGCGAGCCCGAAGCCCGCGCCCACCACACCGATCGCCAGCATGCTGGCGGCGATCGCCCGCAGACGCGGGCGCTGGCGGCGTCGGGCCACGCACAGCGGCGCACACGAGACGGCGACCACAACGACACAGCAGAACGCCAGCACCCGGCCGACCGGCCACACGATCCCAGCGGCGGTGACTGTCCAGCCCGTCAATGCGGCGGGGACCAGGCGGACATCAAGGTGCGCGAGCGGCGATTCATCGAAGCCGGGCTGGCGTATGTCAGACGCGGACCAGGGCACGCAGCTTTTCCAGCCGCGCCGGGCCGATACCGTCGACATCGGCGAGCTGGTCGACGTTGGTGAATTTGCCGTTGGTCTGCCGCCACGCCACGATCGCGGCGGCGGTGACCGGTCCAACCCCGGGCAAGGTGTCCAGCTGCTCCACAGTCGCGGTGTTGAGGTCGAGCACCTCACCCGACTTCGGCTTGACCGATCCCGAAACCGGTGCCTGCGTCCCGGGCGTCGGTGCCGAGCCGGTGGCAACCGAGCTGCCAAGCGCCGTCGGGTGCCCTGAGATCGGGGCCAACCCGACCACGATCTGCTCGCCGTCGCCCACCGGTCGGGCCATGTTCAATCCGATGGTGTCCGCACCGTCCACCACACCACCGGCCGCCTGCAGCGCATCGGCGATCCGCGCACCGGGTGCCAGGGTGACCAATCCGGGAGTGTGGACCAGCCCGACCACGCTGACCACGCACGGTCGGTCGGAAGCTGCCGGCTGCCCGGCGGCCGGACTCGCCGACGATCTGGGGCTTGCCGTGGACGCCTTCTCGACTGGCGGGAGCTTGGCCGACATCACCGGTGCGGGCCTATCGCGCACCAAGGTCAATGTCGTGACCAGCACGGCCAGCGCGGCCACCACCGCTAGCGCGATGGCACCGGCGCGACCCGGATCGGCGCGCAGCCTGCCCGCCCAGCCAGCGCGCTGGGAACTGTCCGGAAGCCAGCGGGGCAGCAACGAATTCTGATCGTCATCTTCCGCGTCGGGATCAAGCTCGGGGCCCTCGGGATCGAGGTGCGAATCGGCATCCGGGTCAGCACCGAGCCGACGCTGCAGTCGCTCGGCGGGCAGTTCTGTTCGCATGCGCCCGACGGTAAGTGCGACGACCGCCTCGACGACCCGTTCGGGGGGCGTCGCGGCGCCCGCTTGTGGACTAACCCGAGGCTGTGCACAAGCACTACATGGGATGGGTCAAGATGGATGCCGGAGCGAGCGACCAGGATCGGTTGCCGATTGCCGGTCGCCACGTTCACCCCAGACGACAGGAGGCTGCCATGAAGTTGGCGCTCACGACCGAGGAAGCCGCGTTCCGCGACGAGCTTCGCACCTTCTACACCACGCAGATTCCCGAGGAGCTCCGCGAGGCGGTGCGTCAAGGCGCGCCGGTGACCAAAGAGCTGATCGTCACCAGCCACAAGATCCTCAACGAGCACGGGCTCGCGGTGCCCAACTGGCCGGTCGAATGGGGCGGCAAGGACTGGACGCCGACCCAGTACCAGATCTGGGCCGACGAGATGCAACTGGCATGCGTCCCGGAGCCGCTGAATTTCAACACCAAGATGGTCGGCCCGGTGATCGCCGAATTCGGGTCCCAGGAGATCAAGGAGCGCTTCCTGCCGCCGACGGCCAGCATCGACATCTGGTGGTGCCAGGGGTTCTCTGAGCCGGAGGCCGGCTCGGACCTCGCGTCGCTGCGCACCACCGCGGTCCGGGACGGCGACAGCTACGTCGTCAACGGGCAGAAGACGTGGACCACGCTGGGCCAGTACGCGGACTGGATCTTCTGCCTGGTGCGCACGGACCCGCAGGCGCCCAAGCGGCAGGCCGGCATTTCGTTCCTGCTCTTCGACATGGCGACACCGGGCATCACGCTGCGCCCGATCAAGACGATCGACGGCAGCCGCGAAGTCAACGAGGTCTTCTTTGAAGACGTCCGGGTTCCGGCCAATCAGCTTGTGGGAGAAGAGAATCAGGGCTGGACGTACGCGAAATTCCTGCTGGGCAACGAGCGCACCGGCATCGCCGGGGTCGGCCGGACCAAGGTCCGCCTCGCCGAGGTGAAAAAGCACGCCACCCAGACGGGTCTGCTCGACGACCCACTGTTCGCGGCGCGCCTGGCCGAGGCCGAAAACGAGGTGCTGGCACTGGAACTCACGCAGTCCCGGGTAACCACGGACTCCGCGGACGGTAAGCCCAACCCGGCATCGTCGGTGCTCAAGATGCGCGGCAGCCAATTGCAGCAGATCGCCACCGAGCTGCTCGTCGAGGTGGCCGGTCCCGACGCGCTGCCGGTGGACGGCGACGGCATCGCGTCACCACCGTGGGCGCAGTCCAGTGCCCCGCGCTACCTCAACTACCGCAAGACATCGATCTACGGCGGCAGCAACGAAGTGCAGCGCAACATCATCGCGTCCACCATTCTGGGATTGTGAGGCAGCCATGGACTTTCAGCTGAGCGACGAGCAGGCCCTGCTCCGCGACACCACGCGCGACCTCCTGTCGCGCACCTATGATCCCGAGAGCCGCAACAAGATCATCGAGACCGACCTCGGTTGGAGCCGCGAAGTCTGGAGCCAGCTCGCCGACACCGGGATTCTGGGCCTCGGGTTCGAGCCGGAAGAGGCGGGTCAGATCGAGATCATGGCGGTGCTCACCGAGATCGGGCGACGGTTGGCGCCCGAGCCCGTCGTGCACGCCGCGCTGGCGCCCGGGGCGCTGATCGCCGAACGCGGAAGCGACGCACAGAAGCGACTGCTGGACGAGGTCGCGGCGGGTCAAAAGTTGCTCGCGTTCGCTCATGTGGAAACCGGCCACCGGCAACCGACCGTGGCCGTCGCCACTCGGGCTGCGCGGCAAGGCGATTCGTGGACCCTGACCGGAACGAAGAACCCGGTACCGGCGGGTGACTGCGCCGACACGCTGGTGGTCAGCGCCGCATTGCCCGACGGCGGAACGGGATTGTTCTTGGTCGATGGTGACGCTGTGAACCGGCACCCGTATCCGACCTTCGACGGTCAGCGCGGCGCTCAGATCGATCTGGACTCCACGCCTGCCGAGCCTCTTGGCGACGCGGTGGACGCCTCACCCGCCATCCGCGACACCATCATCCGCATCCAGTCGGCGTTGTGTTCCGAAGCGGTCGGCGCGATGGAGGAAGCGCTGCGTCTGACCACCGATTACCTGAAGACCCGCAAGCAGTTCGGCGTCACGCTCAACAAATTCCAGGCGCTCACTCAGCGAGCCGCCGACATGTACGTGTCGCTGGAGGTGGCCCGCAGCATGAGCTTCTACGCCGCGATGTCGATCGCCGACAGCAACCTCGACCCGGTGATCGCGTCGCGCGCCAAGCTGCAGGTCGGCCGGTCCGGACGGCATATCGCGCAGGAATCCATCCAGCTGCACGGCGGCATCGGCATGACCGCCGAGTATCCGGTCGGCCACTACGCCGCTCGGCTCACCGCGATCGAGCACACGCTGGGTTCCTCGCAGGACCACCTGCAGGTGCTGATCGACCACATCGCCGACTACGACCTAGCCCGGCTCTAGCGCATGGCCGAGCTCTCCGCCAGGGTCGTCGAGTTCCTGTCGGCCGGCACCCGGACCGGGATGCTGGGTTATGTTGCCGCCGACGGCAGACCCTTGGTCGCGCCGGTGTGGTTTGTCGTCGACGATGGCCAGCTGGTCTTCACCACCGGCCGTGACACGTCGAAAGGCCGTGCCCTGGCTCGTGATTCGCGGGTTGCGATCTGCGTCGACGATCCCCACCCGCCTTATTCGTTCGTGCAGGTGCAGGGTGTGGCCTCGGTGAGCGATGATCCGCAGGACGTGTTGGACTTCACGACCAGGACAGGCGCGCGGTACATGGGCGCCGACCGCGGCGACGAGTTCGGCCGCCGCAACGCCGTTCCCGGCGAACTGGTGGTGCGTGTGCGCCCGACCAAGGTCGTCGCCGGATTCGATATCAGTGACTGATCGCGTACAGCGCCTACCGCCAAAGGAGCCGCGATGAGCAAAGCAAGCCCCGACCGTCCGCTGCGGGTGATCCAGTGGACGACCGGGAACATCGGTCGGCGTTCGCTGCACGCCATCATCGGGCAGGCCCGACCTGGAACTGGTCGGGGTGTATGCGCACGGCGCGGACAAGGTCGGTGTCGACGCCGCCGAACTGGCGGGCTGGCCGGAGCCGACCGGGGTGCAAGCGACGAACGACATCGACGCGCTGTTGGCCCTGCGGCGCCGACGCATGTTGCTATAACCCGTTGTGGCCCAACGTCGACGAGTTGGTGCGGCTGCTGGAATCGGGAGTCAACGTGTGCACCAGCGCCGCGTGGATCACCGGCGGCAAGCAGACGCCGCAGGACCGCAAACGCATCGAGGACGCCTGCCAGAAGGGCGATTCGACGATCTTCGGCAGCGGCGCGCACCCGGGCATGACGAACATGGTCGGCATGGTGCTGTCGCGCCTCGTGCGAGCGCGTCGACGAGATCCGGATCACCGAGTCGGTCGACTGCTCGACCTACGAATCGGCGGAAACCCAGACGGCGATGGGGTTCTCGCAAGATCCCGACACCCCGGGGCTGGCCGAAAACGTCCGGCGGGAAAGCGAGGTCTTCGCGGAATCGGCCGCGATGATGGCCGACGCGATCGGGGCGAAGCTGGACAAGATGACCTTCGACGTCACCTTCACCGCGGCCACCGGTGACTCCGATCTGGGCTTCATGAAGATTCCCGCCGGAACGGTCGGCAGCGTCTACGGCTACCACCGCGGCTGGGTCGGCGATCGCAACGTCGTCAGCGTCGGGTTCAACTGGACGATGGGCAGTCACGTCGTCCCGCCCAAGCCACTCGAGCACGGCCACGTCATTCAGGTGTTCGGGCTGCCCAACATGCGCACCGTCTTGCACTGCCTGCCGCCCAAGGACTGGACGGAGCCCGGGTTCATGGGACTTGGGAATGATCTACACCGCGATGCCGGTTACCAATGCGGTCCCGGCGGTGGTGGCCGCCGAGCCCGGGATCGTGACGCTGGCGGATTTGCCGCCGGTCACCGGTCGGCTGGCCCACTAGCGGGTATGCCGTTCGCCACAACCGGCGGCCCCAGGAGGAACGCTTGCGTGCACTAAGGTTAGTATCCCTAACTGAGCAAATGTTCCGTTGACATTGGTGTCGTCGGCGGACGGTTGGTGAGCTTTGCGGAAGGCGGTCAGGTGGTGGCTAGTCCAGATTCAGGTCCCCGCCCCGGCTTACTGTCCCGCGCGATGAGACAAGGGTGGATCCCGCTGCTGCTGGTGGTCGTTCTGGCGCTGGCGGGACTGGTCGTGTCGCGGCTGCACAAGATCTTCGGCTCGGAGGATCTCAACGCAAACGCCGGCAAGGGGATCGAAATCGTGCAGTTCAACCCGAAGGTCGTCGTCTACGAAATCTCCGGCCCCCCGGGCGCCACGGCGAACATCAACTACTGGGACGAGAACGCCGACACGCACCAGGTCAACAACGCCCCGCTGCCGTGGTCGACCACGATCTCGACCACGCTGCCCGTCGGTGAGCGCCAACATCATGGCGCAGAGCGACGGCAGCACGATCAGCTGCAAGATCACCGTGGACGGCGTCGTCCGCGAACAGCAAAACTCCGATGGCCATAACGCCCAGACCTTCTGCCTGGTGAAGTCCGCATGAGCGACACGAACAACAAGACCGAGCGCGACCTGAGCGCAGCCGACACCGGCCCGATCGCTACCCGGGGCTTGTCCAAGGCCGAGCGCGGCCACCGGCCCTACCTTCCCCATGCGATCCGCATCTTCGCGATACCGATCATCCTGGGCTGGGTGTGCGATCACGGTGTTGGTGAACGTCATCGTTCCCACGCTGGAAAAAGTCGGCGAGGCGCACTCGGCGCCGATGACACCGCTGGACGCGCCGTCGATGAAGGCGATGATGCGCCTGGGCCACAACTTCCACGAGTTCGACTCCAACAGCACCGTCATGATCGTCCTGGAGGGCCAGCACCCCCTCGGCCCGGACGCGCACCAGTACTACGACAAGCTGATTCGGCAACTCCGCCAGGACCCCAAGCACATTCAGCACATCCAGGACTTCTGGGGCGACCGGCTTACCGCCGCGGGTGCTCAGAGCGCCGACGCCAAGGGCGCCTACGTGCAGGTGAACCTCGCCGGTAACCAGGGCACCACGCTGGCCAACGAGTCCGTGGACGCCGTCCGCAAGGTGATCGACGAGAACAAGGCGCCCCCCGGCGTGAAGGCCTACGTCACCGGTCCCGCAGCGCTGTCCGACGACATGCACATCATCGGTAATGCCAGCCTGGCCAAGATCACGCTGTTCACCCTGGGTGCCATCGCGATCATGTTGCTGCTGGTCTACCGGTCCATTGTCACCACGCTCGTGCAGCTGTTCATGACCTTTGTCGCGCTGGCATGTTCGCGGGGAGTCGTCGCGGTTCTCGCGTATCACAACGCATTCGGGCTCACCACCTTCGCCGCCAACATCCTCACCATGCTGGCGATCGCCGCCGGAACCGACTACGGCATCTTCCTCGTCGGCCGCTATCAAGAGGCGTTGCGCGAAGGCGAGGACCGAGAAACCGCGTACTACACCACCTTTAAAGGGGTGGCTCCCGTCGTCCTGGGGTCTGGGCTGACCATTGCCGGGGCGACCTACTGCCTGAGTTTCACGCGGTTGCCCTGGTTCAACACGATGGGCGCACCGGTGGCGATCGGCATGCTGGTCGTGGTGGCTGCCGGCCTCACGCTGGGCCCCGCGGTTGTCTTCGTGGGCAGTCGCTTCCACCTGTTCGAGTCCAAGCGGGTCGCCAAGCAGGGTCGGCTGTGGCGGCGGGTGGGCACCGCGGTGGTGCGTTGGCCCGCACCGGTTTTGGCCGTCAGCGCCGCGGTCGTGCTGGTCGGCATGGTCGCGCTGCCGAGCTACCACACCAGCTACAACGACCGTCATTACCTGCCGTTGTCAGCCCCGTCCAATCAAGGGCAAGAGGCCGCGAATCGGCATTTCTCCGAGGCGCGGATGAACCCCGACCTGTTGATGGTCGAGTCCGACCATGACATGCGCAACCCGGCCGACATGCTGGTGTTGGACCGGGTGGCCAAGAACGAGATGCGCACGCTCGGCATCGCCATGGTCCAGGACATCACGCGGCCGCTGGGCATTCCGATTCAGCACAGCTCGATCCCGTTCCAGAACAGCATCCAGAGCCAGACGACGATGCAGAACATGGGCTTCCTCAAGGAGCGCATGAACGACATCCTCAAGATGGCCGATGACCTGCAGACCCAGATCGACACCACGCAGCGCCAATACGAGGTGTCGCTGGACCTGGCCAATGCCGCCGACGACAGCGCGAAGACCACGGCGGTGACGTCGCAAATCACCGACAGCCTGCGCGACCACATCGCGGATTTCGACGACACCTTCCGGCCGGTGCGCACGTACTTCTACTGGGAGAAGCACTGCTACGACATTCCCGTGTGCATCGGGCTGCGGTCCCTCTTCGACACGTTCGACGGGTTCGACCAACTGGCCGAGACAGTTCCACTATTTGACGACGGACATCGCGCACACCGCCCAAGCGTCACGCGACCTGACTGCGCTGTTCCCCACGCTGATCGCCACGCTGAAGACCACCAGGGGCATCACGCTGACGCTCTACCAGACGTTCAAGGCGATGATCGACCAGATGGAGGCGATGAGCAATACCGCCATCGTGATGGGGCAGAGCTTCGACGCGTCGAAGAACGACGACTTCTTCTACCTGCCGCCGGAAGCCTTCGATAACCCGACTTCCAGACGGGCCTTCGCATGTTCCTGTCGCCGGACGGAAAGTCGGCGCGGTTCTTCATCACCCATCAAAACGATCCGATGACACCCGGAAGGCATCTCACGGGTCGACGCCGAACGCACCGCCGCGCAGGAGGCGTTGAAGCAGTCGTCGCTGTCGGACGCCAGGGTGTATCTCGGCGGAACCGCCGCGACGTTCAAGGACATGGCCGACGGTGAGAAATACGACCTGATGATCGCGGTGGTGTCGGCCCTGACGCTGATCTTCATGATCATGCTGCTGCTGACCCGAAGTGTGGTGGCCGCGCTGGTGATCGTCGGCACCGCGGCCAGCTCGATCGCCGCGTCATTCGGTCTGTCCGTGCTGATTTGGCAGGATCTCTTCGGCATCAGGATCCACTGGATCGTGATGGCGCTGTCGGTCATCATCCTGTTGGCCGTCGGGTCCGACTACAACCTGCTACTGGTCTCCCGGTTCCGCGAAGAGATCCATCGCGGGCTCAAGACGGGGATCATCCGGTCGATGGCCGGCACCGGTGGTGTGGTGACGGCGGCGGGTCTGGTGTTCGCCTTCACCATGGCGTCCATGCTGGGCAGCGATCTGCGCGTGCTCGGCCAGTTCGGGTCGACCGTGTGCATCGGTCTGCTGCTCGACACGCTGATCGTGCGCACGCTGCTGATGCCCTCGATCGCCACCCTGCTCGGACGGTGGTTCTGGTGGCCGCAGGTGGTGCACCCCCGCGGTGACAACGCGCGACGGCCCGTGAGCGCCTAACCCTTTGGTGGCGACGGGAGCTGCACGATCACCGCGACCGCGCCCGCGCCCACATGCAGCGCAAGCACCGGTCCCAGCTCGGTGATGATCGCCGCCTCGCACGCCGGTAGCCGCTCGCCCAGCGCCGTCGCCACCTCGCGGGCGCCGTCGGGGTTGGCGACGTGGTGCACCGCCAGGGCGGCGGCATCGTGGCCGACGACCTGGCAGACCCGGTCGATCATCGCCTCAGTCGCATGGCTGACCGTACGCACCCGTTGGGCCAGAACAAGTTTGCCGTCGTCGATGCGCAACACGGGCTTGAGCGCCAGCGCGGTGCCCAGCCACGCCTTCGCCCCTCCGATGCGTCCGCTGCGGCGCAGGTTGTCCAGCCGGTGCACCACGATGAAGGCACGCCCACGGTCCACGGCCGCGCGCGCGGCGTCCGCTACGGCGTCTACGTCTTTGCCGTCGGCCGCGGCCCGGGCGGCGGCCAAAGCGACGAAGCCGGTGCCCATCGCGGCCGACTTGGAGTCGACTACGCGCACGTTCGGATCGAGATCGGCGGCGGTGCGTTCGGCGGCCCGGCAGGTGCCCGACAGCGCCGACGAAATATGCACGGCCACAACCCCGTCCGCGCCGCTGTCGGCCAGCGCCTGCTGGTAGGCGTCGGCCAGTTCGGCCGGGGTGGCCGCCGCGGTGGTCGCCGCGAGTTTGTAGATGTCGTCGGGAACCTCGTCCACGCCGTCACGAAGATCGTTGCCGTCGAGCAGGATGTGCAACGGAACGACGCGTATCCCCCACTTATCGAGCAGGTCGGCCGGCAGACGTGCCGACGAGTCGGTCACCACCACGACAGTCACGAGCGCCGCTCTCCCCCGCAAGCGGGTGGGGGTACCTCCCACTGGTGGGGGCGTGCCCCCACCTCATCGCTTCGCTCTGCATCGTCGACGGCGCGGGTCACGGCGCTACCCGCGGGGCTTCTCGTTGGGGACCCCGGCTTCGGCGAGCGCCTTGAGCATCAACTCCGCGACCGCCTGGTGGGCCTCGAAATTCCAGTGAATGCCGTCGGGGTTTCCCCGGCCGCTCATAATCTGTTCGGCCACAGCGGCTTTGAGGTCGACCAGGGGCACCTCGTGGTTTTGCGCCCATTCGGTGATCGCGGCGACCGTCCCCGCGCGCCCATGATGTGCCCTGCCGTAAGTGTCGGCGATGTGCACCGACGGCAGCGAAGCCACGATCGGAATACCGGGGCGGTTGAAATCGATTGCGCCACGGGTCTGTTCGAGGTAGTCCGCACTCAGGTGCGGCGGCAGGGCGGACCTGGCCACCGGTGAGAGCCTGGGCTGCAGCCAGCCGTAGCCGTCACGGACCCAGCGCCGCAGCCAGGACGGTCGCACATAGCGGATCAGCTCGCGCAGCGCGGTGGGCAGCACCGACGGCAGCGAATCCATGCCGCCGGTGGCGAAGATGACCGCGCCGGCCCTGGGGAGCGCCGCCCAGGCCCGCGGGTCCTGCGTCGCGGCCCACCAGATGTCGCGGCAGGTCCAACCGATGCGGCCGATCAGCTCGACATCCCAACCAAGTTGCGCCGCAACGATATTCGGCCAGATCCGGGGATCGTCGGCGGGCAGCCCCCCGGTCGGCCCGTAGTAGGCCAACGAGTCGGCGAAGATCAGCAGTGTGGGCTTCGGCAGCCGCTCAGAGGACATCGTTGGACACCTGCGCCGAAGCGTTCCACACATCCAGACGCCAACGGATGCTGTCGAATTCGTCGGCGGGATCGTCGGTGTGGCCGGAAAGCTGCACCCAGCTGGCATTGCCCATGCCACCCAGAATCGGCCAGTTGTCGACCGGAAGCCTCAGCAGCGCGGCCGACAGCGCGGCGATCAGGCCCCCGTGGGCCACCAGCACCACCGGGCGATCCGGCCCGTCGGGGTCACCCCATTCGGGCTCGCCGGACACCAGTTCGGCGACCAGCGGCACGCTGCGCGCCGCGACGTCGACCCTGCTTTCACCGCCATGCGGTGCCCAGGTGGCGTCTTCGCGCCAGGCCAGCCGGGCACCGGGGGCCTGCGCGTCGACCTCGTTGTGGGTCAATCCCTGCCAGTCGCCGAGATGGGTTTCCCGCAGCCGGGGGTCCACCCGGATTGGCAGACCGGTCCGCTCCCCCAGCCTGACCGCAGTGTCGTAGGCGCGATGCAGATCCGACGACACGATCAGCAATGGCTGCAGCTTGCCCAGCACCTCGGCGGCCGCGATCGCCTGCGCCCGCCCGAGTTCGCTGAGTTCGGAATCCAGCTGGCCCTGCATCCGGCTACCGGCGTTGAACTCGGTTTGCCCGTGCCGCAACATGATCAGACGACGAATTCTCATTGCGCGCCCGACTCTTCGGAGTCGTCACGGCCCTCGTCCACGTCTACCGGCACCACCGGGCAGTCACTCCAGAGCCGGTCCAGGGCATAGAAGTCCCGGTCTTCCTGGTGCTGGATGTGCACGACGATGTCGCGATAGTCCAGCAGGGTCCAGCGGCCCTCCCGCGTGCCCTCACGACGCGCCGGCTTGTAGCCGGCCTTGCGCATCTTCTCCTCGACCTCGTCGACGATGGCGTTGACCTGTCGCTCGTTGGACGCCGAGGCGATCACGAAGCAGTCCGTGATGGCGAGCTGGGCCGAGACGTCGATGACGACGACATCGTCGGCCAGCTTCGAGGCGGCGGCGCCGGCGGCCACCGTCGCCATGTCGATGGCTTCCTGGGTGGCGCTCATGGGTGTTCCCCTGTGGTCAGGGGTGTTTCGCTCACGATCACCGGTGGCCCCTCGTCGTCGCGGTAGAGCCGGCGCTTGGAGACGTACTGCACGACGCCGTCGGGCATCAGGTACCACAGCGGCCGGCGCTGCGCCGCGCGGCGACGGCAGTCGGTCGAGGAGATGGCCAGAGCCGGGATCTCGACCAGGGTCAGCGCGTCCTCGGGCAGCTCGCCCAGCACGCCGGTGACGTGTTCGCGGCGCAGCTCGTAGCCGGGCCGGCTGACCCCGACGAAGCGCGCCAGCTCAAACACCGTCTCCCAGCCCTGCCACGACAAAATGGAGGCCAGCGCGTCGGCTCCGGTGATGAAGTACAGCTCGGAGCCCGGGTTCAGCGCGTGCAGGTCGCGCAGTGTGTCCTTGGTGTAGGTAGGGCCGGCACGGTCGATGTCGACCCGGCTGACCGAGAAGCGGGGATTGGAAGCCGTGGCGATCACCGTCATCAGATACCGGTCCTCGGCAGCGGAAACGTGCCGCTCCTTCTGCCAGGGCTGTCCACTGGGCACGAACACCACTTGGTCGAGGTCGAACAGGTCGGCGACCTCACTGGCGGCAACCAGGTGGCCATAATGGATGGGGTCGAACGTCCCACCCATCACTCCTAACCTGCGAAGCTGCTTTTGCACGATTTGCCAGCTTACTTGAGCCGGTGTGACGGCCCGATTTCCCAGGCTTTGGTCACATGCGCCGCACCAGCCTCTGTGTCGGGCGGCACGTGTTGTGCCCGCCTCACAGCGACAAAGACGCGCGTGGCCGATGTGAAACGACGCCGCGCCCGCACCCTCAGACCGGCAGCAGCTGGTCGATCACCGCGGCCAGCTGTTTGGCGGACCTGCATTCGTGCATCGAGATGACCTCTTGGTAGCGCGGCACCGCCGAGTCGCCGCTGCCCCACAGATGCTTGGGCTCGGGGTTGAGCCAGTGCGCGTGCCGGCTGGCGGTCACCATGTGGGTCAGCAGCTCGGTCTCGGGATTGCGGTAGTTGGTGCGGCCATCTCCGAGCACCAGCAGCGAGGTACGCGGGGAGAGCACATTGGGGAACGCCTGCACGAACGACGCGAACGCGTTGCCGTAATCGGAATGGCCGTCGCGACTGTAAACGCCCGACTCCCGGGTGATCCGCTGGATGGCCACGGCCAGGTCGGCGTCCGGGCCGAACATGTGCGTCACCTCGTCGGTGGTGTCGATGAAGGCGAACACGCGAACACGCGAGAACTGTTGGCGCAAAGCATGTACCAGCAACAGGGTGAAATGGCTGAACCCGGCGACTGAGCCGGACACATCGCACAGCACCACCAGTTCCGGCCGTGCCGGGCGGGGTTTGGCCAGCACCACGTCGATCGGCACCCCGCCGGTGGACATCGACTTGCGCAGGGTCTTGCGCAGATCGATCGACCCCGCCCGGCTGCGTCGCCGGCGCGCCGCCAGGCGGGTCGCCAGCGTTCGGGCCAGCGGCGCCACCACCCGGCGCATCTGGCGCAGCTGCTCACCGGAGGCGCGCAGGAATTCCACGTTCTCGGAAAGCTGTGGAATGCCATACATCTGGACGTGGTCGCGGCCCAGCTGCTCGGCGGTGCGGCGCTTGGTCTCGGAGTCGACCATCTTGCGCAGCTGGGTGATCCGCTGCGCGGCAAGAGCTTTGGCTATCTCCTCCTGGCTGGGAGTGGGCTCGTCGCCGTACGAGGCGAGCAACCCGGCCAGCAGCTTGCCTTCGAGTTCGTCCAGCGCCATCGCCTTGAGCGCCTGATACGACGAGAAGGACGGGCCGCGACTGGAGCTGTATTTGCCGTAGGCCTCGACGATCCGGGCGATCATCGCGACCAGGCGCTCGTCCATGTCGGCGAGATCGGGATTCTCGGTCAGCAGGTCCAGCCAGCATCTGGCGCATCGCCTCGACGTCGTCGGCCGGCAACGCGTTGTCGTCTGGCGACGTCGTCGGCCTCGTCGTCGGTGACCACCGCGCGTGCGCCCAGCGCCGCGGGAAACCACAGGTCGAACATGGCGTCATAGGTCTCGCGGTGATCGGGCCGGCGCAGCACGGCGCAGGCGAGGCCCTCGCGCAGCACCTTCCGGTCACCCAGACCGAGCGTCGCCATCACCCGGCCGGCGTCCACCGTCTCCGACGGGCCGACCGAAATCCCTGCCCCGCGAAGCGCTTCCACGAACCCCACCAGGTGACCGGGCAGCCCGTGCGGGGCGAGCGGCCGGGAGGGTCGGATACGGCGGGTGGACATCGCAGCCTCCCTAATTCAGCCGCAGCTCGCCGGTAGCGCGCTGCTGGTCGGATTGATGTTTGAGTACCACGCCGAGCGTGGCCGAGCACAACCGCGTCGTCGATGGTGTCCAGGCCCAGCGCGAGCAGCGTGCGGCCCCAGTCGATGGTCTCGGCGATGGACGGGACCTTCTTGAGTTGCATGCCGCGCAGCACGCCGATGATGCGGACGAGCTCCTCGGCCAGGTGCGCGGGCAGCTCGGGGACCCGGGACAACAGGATGCGGCGCTCCAGGTCGGGACTGGGAAAGTCGATGTGCAGGAACAGGCACCGACGCTTGAGCGCCTCGGACAGCTCACGAGTGGCGTTGGAGGTCAGCACCACCAGCGGGGTCCGTTCGGCGGTGATCGTGCCCAGTTCGGGAACCGTCACCGCGAAGTCGGACAGCACCTCCAGCAGCAGGCCCTCGATCTCGATGTCGGCCTTGTCGGTCTCGTCGATGAGCAGCACCGTCGGCTCGGTGCGCCGGATCGCGGTCAGCAGCGGACGTTGCAGCAGAAACTCCTCGCTGAACACGTCGTCCTTGGTCTGGTCCCAGTCCCCCGAACCGGCCTGGATGCGCAGGATCTGCTTGGCGTGGTTCCACTCGTAGAGTGCGCGAGCCTCGTCGACGCCCTCGTAGCACTGCAGGCGCACCAGGCCCGAACCGGTGGCCTGGGCGATGGCACGGGCCAGTTCGGTCTTGCCCACACCGGCCGGACCCTCCACCAGCAGCGGCTTACCGAGCCGGTCGGCCAGGAACACCGCCGTCGCGGTGGCGGTGTCGGGCAGGTAGCCGGTCTCGGCCAACCGCCGCGAGACGTCGTCGATGTCGTCGAACAACGGCTTGGACCGGGCGGGCACACTCACAATCGGTTCTCCTAAAACACTTTCTCCACGCGGGATCAGACCGGACGAGTCTGTCCGTCTCCCCACGCAATCCATTTGGTCGAGGTCAATTCGGGCAACCCCATCGGACCGCGGGCATGCAGTTTCTGGGTGGAGATGCCGATTTCGGCGCCGAAACCGAACTGCTCACCGTCGGTGAACGCCGTGGACGCGTTCACCATCACCGCGGCGGCATCGACACCGTCGGTAAACTTCTGCGCCGCAGCCATATTGGTGGTCACGATGGCCTCGGTGTGTCCGGTGCCGTACTCGTTGATGTGCGCGATCGCGGCGTCGATACCGTCAACCACCGCCACCGCGATGTCCATCGAAAGGTACTCGCGACGCAGGTCATCCTCGTGCGCGTCCTTGGAGAACCCACCGTGCACGGTCACACCGGCGTCTTGCAGGGCGGCCACCAGCCGGGGCATCGCCTCTGCGGCAATCCCGACGTCGACCAGCAGCGTCTCGGCGGCGTTGCAGACACTGGGCCGACGAGTCTTGGAATTCAGCAGGATCCGTTCCGCCACATCCAAGATCGGCGCCGTCGTGCACGTAGACGTGGCAGTTGCCGACACCGGTCTCGATGGTGGGCACCTGCGCGTCGCGGACCACCGCATCGATCAGGCTCGCTCCGCCGCGCGGAATCACCACATCGACCAGGCCGCGGGCCTGGATCAGGTGCGTCACCGTGGAGCGGTCGTCGGCCGAAAGCAGTTGGACCGCATCGGCGGGCAGGTCCTCGCTGACCAGCGAAGCCCGCAGCACCTGCACCAGCGCCTGGTTGGACCGCGTCGCCGACGAACTTCCGCGCAGCAGCACGGCATTGCCGGACTTCAGCGCCAAGCCGAAGGCGTCGACGGTCACATTGGGCCGGCCCTCGTAGATCATGCCGACGACGCCGAGCGGAACCCGCTGCTGACGCAGTTGCAGCCCGTTGGGCAGCGTGTAGCCGCGCAGCACCTCCCCGACCGGGTCCGGCAGCCCGGCGACCTGTCGCAGGCCGGCGGCGATGCCCTCGACGCGGGTGGAGTCCAAGGCCAACCGATCGAGCATCGCGGTCGACGTGCCGGCGGTCCGGGCGGCATCGAGGTCTTCGGCGTTGGCCGACAGGATCAATTCGGCGTGGGCGGCTACCGCGTCGGCCGCAGAGCGCAGTGCCTGGTCCTTGGCGACCGTCGGCAACAATGCCAGGACACGTGACGCGACCCGGGCGCGGCGTGCGGCGTTGTGCACCTCCTGGCGCAAGTCAGGAAGCGATGGTGCTTGCAGACTCATTGAATCAGGGTATAGGGCGGCAAAACCCCGGGTGAGGCGACCCGTTCGCGATCGCACTCGTCCCGATGGTGGCGACCCGCATCGCCCGGCCCGCCGCGCTCGCCACTAGCCCACCCGCTCACCGCGCCGGGCACTGCGCACCTTGCTGCGACGCTCTTCGATGATGTTGCCGAAGTTCTGTAACAGCAAGGGCGCTCGCGTCACCAGGTGCTCGATGTGTTCCCGATCGATCTCCAGCGCCGTGACCTCTTCCAGCGCGTACGCGCTGGCCAGATTCGGCTGCCGGGTCAGCGCGGTCAGCCCCAGGAACGACCCCGCGACCAGCGTGCTGATGGGCACCGTCGACCCGTCGTCGGCGGTCGCGGTCAGCTGCACGCGCCCGGTGACCAGGAACGTCATGATGGTGGGCACCTGCCCGGCGTACTCGACCACCTCGTCGGCGCCGTAGCGGACGATCCTCGCCGCGGACCGCAGCGATCGCTGCTCCTCAGCGCCGATCCGCAACGCCGGCGCCACCACCGTGTGCAACGCATGCTCCACCCGTTCGACGGTGGAGAAGTCGTCGTCGGCGTCGTCGAGGTGCAGATCCTCACGCCGCGCCGCGTACCAGGTCCAGCGCAGGAAGGTGGCCTTGGCGGCGCCGGCGTCCGCCGGTGAGTTCACCCCGATGGTCGTGCGGTACTCGCCCGCACCCACCGCCACCGACCGCGGCACGCTGCCGGCCTTGAGTTGCGGCAATCCCTGGGCGATACGCGACAGCAGCGCGCACACCCGGTCCGGCGGGTCGACGCTGGAGAACGTCGTCGTCACTGACAGCTTGTGCGGGCCCGGCGGACGGCTGAGATTCGTGAACGCGGTGCTGGCGAGCATCGAGTTCGGCATCACCCGAATCCCACTGCCGGTGTCGATGTGCACGGCGCGCCAGTTCACCTCGACCACGCGTCCGCGCGCGGTGCCGGTGTCGAGCCACTCATCGATGCGGAAGGGCTGCTCGAACAGCATGAACAGGCCCGACACGATCTGGCCGACGGAGTTCTGCAGCATCAGACCGATGACGACCGACGTGACGCCAAGCGCGGTGAAGATACCGCCGATCCGCACACCCCAGATGTAGGACGACATCACCGCCAGACCAACGCCGATCACCGCCAACCGGGCGCAGTCCAAAAAGATGGTGGGCAGCCTTTTGCGCCAACTCTTTTCGGGTGCGCCTTCGAACATCGTCGCGTTGAGGCCGGACAGCACCAGCACCAGCACCAGCAGGCCGAACACCGTGGTGAGGACGCGCACCGGAACGTCACCGGCCGGAACCTGCGAGGCCTGGACCAGCAGCAGCAACAGGGCACCGAGCGGGAGCAGGTAGTTGCGCAGCAGGTTCACCTGCCGGCCCAGCGGGCTGTTGCGGCGCAGCAGCGCGTCGTGCAACTCGGTCAGGGCGATCAACCCGAGCGGCAGTCCGACCGCGATGCCGATCGCCCAGTAGAACCACGTCGAGTTGAAGAGGTTCATCAGCGCTCCTGCAACCGGTAGATGGCCTGATCGGCACCGCCGACGGAGATGGTGCCTGCCGGCGTGAACTGCCGAACGTCCCGCATCGCCTCGTACACCTGCGAACTGACGTAGATGCCCGGTTGCGGTGCGCCACTGTGCATTTGATAGGCCAGGCTGACGGCGCCGCCCCACATGTCATAAACCAGGCTGGAGCGGCCGACCAGCCCGCTCACCACATTGCCCGTGTTGACGCCGACGCGTAGGCCCAGCTGGTGCACCGATTGGCCGTTGAATCGATCGATGATGCGACCGATTTCGAGGGCGAAGTCCACGGAGCGGTGAATGCTGTCCAGCCGCGGGGTGACCATACCGCAGCTGGCGAGATAGCCGTTGTGGAACGTGCGAATCCGTTCGACGCCAAGGGCTTCGGCGGCCGAATCGAATTGCCGGAAGAGGTCGTCGACGGTGGCGACCAATTCGTCTTCCGGCACGTCGCTGGAAACCTCGTCCAGGCCGACGATGTCGGCATAGATTATGGCGACGTCCTGATGCTTCTGCGCGATGGTCGCTTCGCCCTCGCGATAGCGTTGCAGCACCGATTCGGGCATCAACGCCAGCAGCAACCGGTCGTTTTCCCGACGCTGCTCGTTGAGCAGCTCCTCCTTAATCGCCAGGCTGCGGCTCATCTCGTTGAAAGCTGCTGTGAGATCGCCGATCTCATCGCGCCGCCGGACCGGGATGTTCATCTCGTAGTCGCCGGAGCTGATCTTCCGGGTGCCTTCTTCGAGGCGCCGCACCGGTCGCACCGCGGCCTGTGCGACCAACATCGAGGCCACGCAGATGGCGAAGATCATCGCGGCGACCGCGATCACCAGCGTCTTGCTGAACCTGCCGAGCCGGGCGAACGCGTCGGAGTTGTCGCGCGTCGCGAGGATCGACCAGTGCAGGTCGGAGTTGGGGATACTCAGCGGGGCATAGGCTTCCAGCTCCCTGTTGCCCAGGTAATCGGTGGCGCTGACCACTCCTGTCTCGCCGCGTTTGGCCGCGCGGAGGCCGACCGTGTCAACCGGCTGCACCAGGGTGGTGGTGCCCAGCCGCAGCGCCCGGTCCACCACGTCCGGCGGCGTGCCGGCGTCGATCGCCGCGCGCCGGTATTCCTTCGGGTCCTCGATGAAATCCCGTGAATCGGAACGCATCAGGTCGTCGGGGCCGGCCAGATAGATTTCGGTCGCGGGCCCCATCCCGGCGGCGGCCCAGCGTTTGTCGGCGGTCATGATCTTGTTGATCTTCGCGACCGGCACCGGCAGCGCCATCACGCCTTCGAACTTGCCGTTCATGCCGATCGGTGACACCACCCAGGCCGTAGGGGTGTCGAGTGCCGGCTGATACTGCTGAAAGTCGGTGATCCAGACGAAGTCGAGGTCGTTGGAGGCCAAGGCTTTCTGGTACGCCTCCCGCAGCTTCGATTCGCGGTACGGGCCGGTCAGGATGTTGGTCCCCAGATCGGGACCCTTCTGCACGCTGTAGACGACATTGCCCTGCATGTCCAACAGCAGAGCGTCGCGATAGTCGAAACGATTGACGATGCCGCGCATGTAGAAGTCGAAGCGCGCGTTCGCCGCCGACCAGGCGCTGCCGTCACCGGCGTCCAGTACGGGCAACGCATCGGGGTTCGACCGGGGGGCTGCGGTGTAATACGCCTGAATGTATTTCTGTGCGTTGGAACTTGGCAGTACGGCCCGGATATCGATGGTGCCCCCGGTGATTTGCTTGATCGGTTTGATCATGGCGTTGTCGTAGTAGTTGACCAACGACTGCTGTTGGTCCGGCGTGATCGTCGCGTTGTTCAATTGGGCGAAGTCCGCCGTGAGGGCCGTCGTCGCCTGGTTGATGCCGAACCCGCCACTCCAGGTGACCAGCGAATTCGACACCTCACGGAACAGCGCCTGCACCGCTCGCTTCTGGGATTCGCGCATCTCGATCAAGCGTTCGGACTCGACCTGCCGCAACGCGTTGCGCCCCGACGCCGCCCCGATGGCGCCGATCACCGCCACGCCCAGGATGCTCGACAGCAGCATCGTGACGAGAATCTTGGATTGGATGCCGAACCGGAATCGGGCCAGGGCACGCTGGCGCGGGCGCTTGGCGGCCGGTTCGGAATCGATTTGGGGTTCGGCGTCCGTCAGCTCGCTCGTGGTCAACCGCGTGCCCCTTTTCTTGGGATCCAGCACCCCTAACGCAGCAGAATATCGTGCGGACATCGACTTATTCAGCGTTTGCCGTGACGCGATTCGGCGGCGAAAGTGCTGGTGCTCACGGTGTGCTTTGCGATCCCGGCACGACTAACGTCGGCCTCATGGCAGGGGTTTGTGTGGTGGGCAGCGTGAATCTCGATCTGTCGTTGGGTGTCGACACCCTTCCGCGGCCTGGCGAAACGGTTCTGGCGTCGTCGTTGACGCACGCCCCCGGTGGCAAGGGCGGCAATCAGGCGGTCGCGGCGGCGCGCGCGGGCGCACAGGTGCAGTTCGTCGGGGCGGTGGGCGATGACGCGGCCGCCGGACAATTGCGCGCGCACCTCGAGGCCAACGGCGTCGGGCTCGACGGAGCCGTCGAGATTCCCGGCCCCAGCGGGACGGCGATCGTGGTGGTCGACGCCAACGCCGAGAACACCATCGTGGTTGCGCCGGGCGCCAACGGTCGCTTCACGCTGACCGACGACCGGACGCGCGGGGTCGTCGCCCACTGCGATGTGATGTTGACCCAGCTAGAGATTCCGGTGCAGACGGCTGTCGCGGCGGCGCAACACGCGCGTTCGGCGGGAGCGGTCGTCGTCGTGAATGCTTCGCCGGCCGGTCAGGACCCCGGCTCGCTGGGTGTCTTGGCGGCCGCCGCCGACGTGGTGATCACCAACGAAGACGAAGCGGACCAATGGCCTTGGCGCCCAGAGCACTTAGTGGTCACGCTGGGTGCGCGCGGCGCCCGTTACGTTGGCGCCGACGGCGAGTACACCGTATCGGCTCCGGCGGTGGATGCGGTGGACACCACCGGGGCCGGCGACGTATTCGCCGGCGTGCTGGCCGCGAATTGGCCGCCCAATCCCGGGTCAGCGGAACAGCGGCGGCTCGCGTTGCAGCGTGCCTGCGCAGCGGGGGCCCTGGCGACGTTGGTGGCCGGCGCCGGTGATTGCGCACCGGACGCCGAGGCGATCGACAAGGCGCTGCGGGACGCGTCCTAGCCCCCTGCCCGCCCACGCCGTGGGCGATTCTGAGGCCGTCGCCGGTCTCCATCTCGCCCGCTGTCTGGCTGGGCAGCACGCGACTTCGGCTCGGCGCTGAGCGCGCGGCACCGCTATTGACCTGCGGTTGGCAGTGTTTGGCAGCGGCTGGCGTCGATCTGGCAGTGGTTTGCGAGCAGCGTCGGTGGTGATCGCAGTCCGCCATCGAGAAAGGAACATCATGTCCGCTACCACGATTGACCGCACGGGTACCCGGGACGGTTTGCTTCGCCTTGCCATGCGCGCCGACGCCGCCATCAGCGGGCTGGTCGGCCTGGTCGGTCTCCCGTTCGCCGGTTGGCTCGCCGACCTCTCGGGTACCACGAAGTCATTCGAGTACGGCATGGGCGCGTTCTTGATCACCTACGGCGTGGTGGTGTTCGGGCTGGCCACCTTGCCGTCGGTGCGGCGTGCCGGCATGGGCGTCATCATCGCCAACGTGGCATACACGGTGGCCGCGATCGTTCTCGTGCTCGCGGACGTCTTCCCGTTGACGCCGGCCGGCGTGGTGTTGAACCTGGCGGCCGGCGTCGGCACGCTGGTGTTCGCCGAAATCCAGTACCAGGGCTGGCGCCGCGCGAAGGCGTGAGCGAGACGCTCTGCGCCCGCTCGGTGATCCCGGGCGGGCGCAGGATCGCTAGTCCTCGGGGACTTCGCGTTCGATCTCGTCGAGCCAGATGCGCGCCGACATATCGGACGGGGCGCGCCAGTCCCCCCGCGGCGACAGCGCACCACCGTGTGACACCTTGGGCCCGTTGGGCAGGGCCGAGCGCTTGAACTGGCTGAACGAGTAGAACCGCTGCACGAAGACCTGCAGCCAGTGCCGAATTTCCTTCAGCGAGTACGACGGCCGTTTGTCTTCCGGGAAGCCGGGCGGCCAGTTGCCGTGTTCGGGATCGCTCCACGCATGCCAGGCCAGGAAGGCGATCTTGGACGGCCGGAATCCGAAGCGGAGCACGTGGAAAAGCGAAAAATCCTGCAGTGCAAAGGGGCCCACTTTCGCCTCGCTGCTCTGCAGCTCCTCCTCTTCCCCGCTGGGAACCAGCTCCGGGGTGATCTCGGTGTCGAGCACCGACTGCAGCACCTCGCTGACCTCCGGCTCGAACTGCTCCGATGAAATCACCCAGCGGATCAGGTGCTGGACCAGTGTCTTGGGCACGCCACCATTGACGTTGTAGTGCGACATCTGGTCGCCGACACCGTATGTCGACCAGCCCAATCCGAGCTCGGACAGGTCGCCGGTGCCCAACACGATGCCGCCACGCTGGTTGGCCAGCCGGAACAGGTAGTCGGTCCGCAAACCGGCCTGGACGTTTTCGAAGGTGACGTCGTACACCTTCTCGCCACGCGCGAACGGGTGGTCCATCTCCTTGAGCATCAGCTCGGCGGACTCGCGGATGTCGATCTCGGAGAACGTCACACCCAGCGTGCGGCACAGCTCGGCCGCATTGCGTTTGGTGCGGTCCCCGGTTGCGAAGCCGGGCAGCGTGAACGCCAAAATGTCGCTGCGCGGCCGCTGTTCGCGATCCATCGCGCGGGCGGCAACGATCAGGGCGTGCGTCGAGTCCAGCCCGCCGGAAATCCCGATGACGATCTTCGGGAAATCCAGCGCGCGCAGCCGCTGTTCGAGACCGGCGACCTGGATGTTGTAACCCTCGAAGCAATCCTGTTCCAGCCGTTGCGGATCGGCGGGAACGAACGGGAAGCGCTCGATTCCGCGCCGCAGTCCGATGTCGCCGCCGGGTGGCTCCAGCCGGAACTCGATGCGCCGGTACGCATCCGTCGTCGTCCGGTGGTGGCGCCGGTTGTCGTCGAAGGTGCCCATCCGGAGCCGTTCCGAGCGAAGCAATTCGATGTCGATGTCGGCGATGCTGAGTCGCTCGCCTTTGGGGAAGCGCTCGGACTGGGCCAGCATCACGCCGTTTTCGAACACCATGGTCTGGCCGTCCCAGGCCAGATCGGTCGTCGATTCGCCCTGCCCGGCAGCGGAATACACGTAGGCGGCCAGACAACGCGACGAGGCCGACCGGGCCAGCAGGCAACGGTCCTCGGCGCGGCCGATCGTGATCGGACTGCCGGACAGGTTGGCCAGCACCGTCGCACCCGCCAGCGCGGCCTCCGCACTGGGTGGAATCGGCACGAACATGTCCTCGCAGATTTCCACGTGCAGCACCAAGCCGGGAACGTCGGACGCCCCGAACAGCAGGTCGGGGCCGAACGGCACGTCGACGCCCGCGAGGCGGATGGTGCCACGCTCGTCGTCCCCGGGTGCGAGCTGGCGGCGCTCGTAGAACTCCCGATAGGTGGGCAGGTACGACTTCGGCGCCACCCCGAGCACCGCGCCGCGGTGGATGACCACGGCGGCGTTATAGATCCGGTGCCGATGACGCAGCGGGGCGCCGACGACCAGGACCGGCAGCAACTCGGCAGAGGCCGCGACGATCTCCGCGAGGGCCTTCTCGACGTCATCGAGCAACAGGTCCTGCAGCAGGATGTCTTCGATCGAATACCCGGACAGCGTCAGCTCCGGGAACACTGCCAGCGCGACGGCATCGTCGTGGCACTGCCTGGCCATCCGCAGGACCGATTCGGCATTGCCGGCCGGGTCCCCGATGACCGTGTGGTGCGTGCACGCGGCGACGCGGGCAAAGCCCTGGCTGTAAGCGTTGTAAAAGTCCATCGCCCTTCCATTGTCGCCCCATGCGTGTCAACTCGTAGCCGCCGGGTATCCGGGACAGCATGAGCGACACTGCTGTCTTAGTGGTCGACATGATGAATACGTATCAGCATCCCGACGCTGAAGATCTCATACCCAATGTCGAGAAGATCATTGAGCCTTTGACCGATTTGGTTCGGCGGGCACGTGAATCCGATGACGTCGACCTAGTCTATGTCAACGACAATTACGGCGACTTCACCGCGGAGTTCTCCGACATCGTGCGCTCCGCGTGCGACGGGGCCCGGGCCGATCTGGTCAAGCCGATCCTGCCGACCGAGCAGTGCCGCGTGATGACGAAGGTCCGGCACAGCGCGTTTTATGCGACGCCGCTGGCGTATCTGCTCAACCGACTGGAAACCAAGCGGTTGATCATCACCGGTCAGGTCACCGAGCAATGCATCCTTTACACGGCCCTGGATGCGTACGTTCGGCACTTCTCCGTCGTGATCCCGACCGATGCCGTCGCACACATCGACCCCGACCTGGGCGAGGCGGCGTGCAGGATGATGCAGCAGAACATGTCCGCCGAGCTCACGAGGGCGGCGGACTGCCTGGGCTGAATCTCCTACTCTGGATGAGGTGACCGTCGGCTGCGCAGAATCGCCTGAACTGGTCACGCTGCTGGCCGGTCGCCGGATCACGGTGCTGACGGGCGCGGGCATTTCCACCGATTCGGGCATTCCCGACTACCGCGGGCCCGACTCACCGCCGAGCAATCCCATGACGATCCGCCAGTTCACCGGCGATCCGGCATTTCGGCAGCGGTATTGGGCGCGCAACCACGTCGGTTGGCGGCACATGGACGACACGCTGCCCAACGCGGGCCACCGGGCGCTGGCCGCGCTCGAGGACGCGTCGGTGGTCACCGGCGTGATCACCCAGAACGTCGATCTGCTGCACACCAAGGCCGGCAGCCGAAACGTCATCAACCTCCACGGCAGTTACGCGCGAGTGATCTGTTTGAACTGCGGATCCGCCATGACGCGTGCCGCATTGGGCGAGCGGCTCGAGGCGCTCAACCCCGGCTTCATCGAACGCGCCGAGGCGATCGGTGGGCTGGCGGTGGCTCCCGACGCCGACGCCGTCGTCGCCGATACCGCGTCGTTCCACTATCTGGATTGCGAGCACTGCGCCGGGATGCTCAAGCCGGACATCGTCTACTTCGGCGAGAGCGTCCCCAAAGACGTTGTGGCAGAGGCCTATAGGTTGGTCGAACTGGCCGACGCGCTGCTGGTCGCCGGCTCGTCGCTGACCGTGTTCTCCGGCTACCGGTTCGTGCGTCACGCCGCCGCGCGGGGCATCCCGGTGGCCATCGTCAATCGCGGCGGTACCCGCGGTGACGACCTGGCCACCGTCAAGGTCGATGGCGGGTGCTCGGAATTGCTGGCGCTGCTCGCCGACGAGTTAGCGCCCCTGTCAACGCATTAGAAGGTGCATGGCATGCTGCGGATGGCGTGCACGAAATTGCCCGCCAGGTAGGCGGGCTCGCCGGCCGCGATGTCAGGCAGTTGCCGAAACAGCTCGCCGAAGATGGCCCGCAGCTGCGCACGCGCCACGTGCGCACCGAGGCAGAAGTGCAGTCCGCCACCACCGAAGCCGACGTGCGGATTGGGGTCACGGCTCAGGTTCAAACGTTCCGGGTGGTCGAACGCCTCGGTGTCCCAGTTGCCGGACGGATAGAACATGACCACCTTCTCGCCCGCCGAAATGGTCTGATCGCCCAGCTCGATATCCCTTGCGGCCGTGCGGCGGAAGGTCATGACCGGCGTCGCCCAGCGGATGAACTCCTCGATGGAGGAACCGATCCGATTGTCGAAATCCTCGAACAGCCAAGCCTTCTCGTCGGGGAAAACGGTGAGCGCCCGCAGGGTGTGGCTGATGGTCTGCCGGGTGGTGTCGTTGCCCGCCACGGAGAGTAGGACGAAGAAGGCCGCCACTTCCGCGTCTTCCAGCCGGTCGCCGTCCACCTCGGCGGTGACCAGGCTGCTGATCAGGTCGTCGCCGGGGTGCTCGCGACGTTCGGTGGCCAGCGTGCCGACGATTTGGTGCAGATACAGCTGGTTTTCCACCAGCACTTCCAGGGCCGGGCGTCCGTCGAGGAATTCCGGGTCGGCCCAGGAGACCAGGGCGTCGGTCGCGTGCGCCATGCGCTCACGCTCGGACTCCGGAATCCCCATCATGTCCGACAGGGTGCGGATCGGCAGTTCCTTGGCGCAGTGGTCGACGAAATCCGCACCGCTGCCGGCGGCCCGGAGTTCTTCGACAATGGTCTCGGCGTTCGCCTTGATCGAGTCCTCGATGCGGCGGACCTGCCGGGGGCTCAGCGCGGCATGAGCGAGCTTGCGCAGCTTGGTGTGTCGGGGCGGGTCCATCGCCAGGAATGACTGCGACGCCTCGAGCAGCTCCACGGGAATGCTCTCGAACATCACGCCCTGGCCGGACAGGAAGGCGTCGTTGTTGCGGCTGACCGCGACGATGTCCGCGCGCCGGGTGACCGCCCAGAAGCCGGGGTCGGTCGGATCGGGCATCAGCGAGTCTTCGACCGGCGGATGCCAGCTCACCGGGCGCTCGGCTCGCAGCACGGCGAAGGAGCGTTCCCGATCCGCCGCCGTGGTGGACCAAAACGCCCGCGACGACAAGTCGATCTCGTCGTAGGCACGACCGGACTTATCGGTCCCAGACTTACCCGTCAGCACCGCCATGGTGGTGATCCTCCGTTTCCTATGACCCCGGTCACAACTCCCCGCGACGATATGCCTAGACACTATGTCTAGTCAATATGTCGATCGCTCGGCTATGCTCGGCGCATGCCGTCGCTCACCCGCAAGCCGCAGGGCCACCGGAGGGTGGGGCGCGAGCAGCGGCGCGAGCAAATGGAGCGCCGGCTGCTGGACGCCACCGAACGGCTGATGCGCGACGGCGCGAGCTTCACCGAACTCAGCGTGGATCGGCTCTCCGGCGAGGCCGGCATCTCCCGGGCCAGCTTCTACATCTACTTCGAGGACAAGGGCCATCTGCTGCGCCGGCTCGCGGGCCAGGTATTCGGCGATCTGACCGACGGCGCGCGGAGCTGGTGGAGCGTCGCCGGCCGGCATGACCCGGACGACGTGCGGACGGCGATGAGCCGCATCATCGCCACCTACCGGCGCCATCAGGCGGTGCTGGTCGCGCTCAACGAAATGGCCGCCTACGATCCGCTGACGGCGGAAACGTATCGCGAACTGCTGACCGGGATCTCCGAGCAGCTCACCCATGTCATCGAAGACGGCCAGGCCGACGGCTCGATCCGCCCCGAGCTGGCCGCGCTGACCACCGCCAGTGCGCTGACCTGGATGGTGGAGCGGGCCTGCCAGCAGAACCTGCCGACCAGACCACCCCACTACGATGCCGAGCTGGCCGCTACCCTGGCCGAAATCGTCTGGGGCGCACTGTATCTCAAGCCGACCGCGGAGCACTGACCCGAACCGACGCGATGGTCCGACGGCCCGACCATGAGGTGAATCCCAAACGTGCTAGCTCATGCGCAAGCACGTCTGGAAAAGTCCTAGTAGTCCAAGAGGGGCGTCAGCCGCGGCGCACGCCGGGATCGCCTCTCACACCGCCACCAGGTCGTCGGCGTGCACCACGGGCCTGCGCAGCTCGCCGGGCAACTCGGAGGTCGAGCGGCCCATCATGGTGGTCAGTTCGGTCGCGTCGTAGGCGACCACGCCACGGGCCACCATCACCGCGTCCGGGTCGCGCAATTCGACGACGTCGCCCGCGTAGAACCGCCCGGCCACCGCGGTGATCCCGGCAGGCAGCAGCGAGCGACGCTGCCGCACCACGGCGCGCACCGCGCCCTCGTCCAGGGTCAGCGCGCCGGCCGCCTCGGCGGCGTAACGCACCCAGAACCGCCGCGCCGACATCCGCACCGGGCGTGCGGCGAAGACCGTGCCGACCGAGGCGTCGGTGAGCGCGGTGGCGGCGTCGGCGGCGGCGGCCAGCAGCACGGGCACGCCCGGCGTCGGCGGCCAGTAGCGCCGAGGACATCTTCGAGGTCATTCCACCGGTACCCAAATCGCTTCCGGGCCCGGCGATTACGCCGATAAGGTCCGCGGAGCCCGACACCTCCGAGATGAACGTCGCGCCGTCGGTCTTTCGCGGATCCGAGTCGTAGAGCCCGTCGATGTCGGACAGCAACACCAAAGCCTCGGCCCCGACCAGGTGAGCCACCAGCGCCGAAAGCCGGTCGTTGTCGCCGAACCGGATCTCGTTGGTGGCCACCGTGTCGTTCTCGTTGACGATCGCCACCGCGTGCAGCGCGCGCAGCCGGTCCAGCGTGCGCTGGGCATTGGTGTGTTGGGCCCGCATCGAGATGTCGTGCGCGCTCAGCAGCACCTGCCCGACGGTGCGGCCATAGCGGGCGAACGCGGCACTCCACGAATTCACCAGCGCCACCTGACCGACGCTGGCCGCGGCCTGCTTGGTCGCCAAATCCCTGGGGCGACGCGATAATCCGAGTGGTTCGATGCCGGCGGCGATGGCTCCCGAAGACACGATGACGACGTCGGTACCCGCCTTCATCCGCGTCTCGATCGCGTCGGCGAGTCCGGCCAGCCGGCCGGCGTCGAACACCCCCGCCGGTGTGGTCAGCGCGTTGGTCCCGACCTTGACCACCAGGCTGCGCGCATTGCGGATGTCGTCGCGGTGGGCGCTCACGACTCCTCACCGCGTTCGCGTCGGCGACGCCGTGCGGCCTTGCGCTCGTCGGCGCCGACGCGGTCGGTGCGTTCCAGCCGCACATCGGTACCGCGGCCGGTCATCGTGACGTCGACTCCCGCCGGCGTCTGCGGCTCCCAGTCGAATGTCATCGCTCCGATGGTCACCGCGCAGCCGGACTTCGCACCCAGCCGCAGCAATTCCTCTTCGACACCGAGGCGCGCCAGCCGGTCGGCAAGGTATCCCACGGCCTCGTCGTTGTCGAAATTGGTCTGGCGGATCCACCGTTCGGGGCGCACCCCGCTGACCACGAAGGCGCCCGGCTGCTGGGGATCCGGCTCAACATGGAAACCGCTGTCGTCGACCGGAACCGGACGAATCACCGGACGGCGCGGCACGATCTGCCGGCTGAGCGGCCTTGTATTCCGAGATCATCTTCCACAGCCCAAAGATCAAGGGCTGCAGACCTTCTCGCGCCACCGTCGACACCAGGAACACCGGCCAGCCGCGCTCGGCGATCTCGTCGTGGACGAATTCGGCAAGTTCGCGCGCCTCGGGGACGTCGATTTTGTTCAGTACCACCGCGCGGGGCCGCTCGGCCAGATCGCCCAATGTGGCATCCCCTTGCAGGGTGGGCGTGTACGCGGCGAGTTCGGCCTCCAACGCGTCGATATCGGAGATCGGGTCACGGCCGGGTTCCGCGGTGGCGCAGTCGATCACGTGCACCAGCACGGCGCATCGCTCGATGTGCCGGAGGAAGTCCAGGCCCAGGCCGCGACCCTGGGACGCACCCGGGATCAGACCGGGCACGTCGGCGACGGTGAAGGTTTGCTCGCCCGCCGACACCACGCCGAGGTTGGGAACCAGCGTGGTGAACGGGTAGTCGGCGATCTTGGGCTTGGCCGCCGAGATCGTCGACACCAGCGACGATTTACCGGCCGAGGGAAAGCCGATCAGCCCGGCGTCGGCGACGGTCTTGAGCTCCAGGGTCAGGTCGCGGGTCTGGCCCTGCTCGCCCAGCAGCGCGAAGCCGGGAGCCTTGCGGGCACGCGACGCGAGCGCGGCGTTGCCCAGCCCACCGCGTCCACCCGCGGCGGCTTCGAAGCGGGTGCCCGCGCCGACCAGGTCGGCCAGCAGCCGACCGTTGTCGTCAAGGACCACGGTGCCGTCGGGGACCTTGACTTCCAGGTCCGCGCCGGCGGCGCCGTCGCGGTTGTTGCCCATCCCCTGCTTGCCCGAGGGCGCGGAGACGTGCGGATGGAAATGGAAGTCGAGCAGGGTGTGCACCGAGGGATCGACGACGAAGACGATGCTGCCGCCGCGGCCGCCGTTGCCACCGTCGGGGCCGCCGAGCGGCTTGAACTTCTCGCGATGGACCGAGGCGCAGCCGTTACCCCCGGCACCCGCGCGTGCATGGATGACGACGCGGTCGACGAACCGAGGCATCGTGGGTCCTCTCACTTGCCACCGGGCGCCGAAATTACCGGGCTGGGCCCGGGAACACGGTCAGTCGGTGGCTTGTCCGGCAGCCACGATGTTGATGGTCTTGCGGCCGCGCTTGATGCCGAACTCGACGGCGCCGGCTTCCTTGGCGAACAACGTGTCGTCCCCGCCGCGCCCGACTCCCACGCCTGGGTGGAACTTGGTGCCGCGCTGCCGAACGATGATCTCGCCCGCCTTGACGATCTGGCCGCCGAATCGCTTTACGCCCAGCCGCTGCGCCGCGGAGTCGCGACCGTTGCGCGAGCTGGAAGCGCCCTTCTTGTGTGCCATGTCTGCCGCCTCGCTACTTGATTCCGGTGACCTTGAGGACCGTCAGCTGCTGACGGTGTCCCTGACGCTTGTGGTAGCCCGTCTTGTTCCTGAACTTGTGGATACGAATCTTGGGGCCCTTGGTGTGCTCGAGCACCTCACCGGTCACCGCGACCTTGGCCAGCGCGGCCGCGTCGGTGGTCACCTGGGCGCCGTCCACCACCAGTGCGACCGGCAGCGACACGTTCGAGCCCGGCTCAGATTCGAGCTTCTCGACCTTGACCACGTCCCCGACGGCGACCTTGTACTGCTTGCCGCCCGTCTTCACGATTGCGTAAGTCGCCATCGTTGCTCCTGCTCCTTCTTCTAGCCGCTGCTCTGCGCGTCGCGCGCGAACCAGCCGCGGTGCACGTGGTGGGTCTGGGTTGCGGGCCTGCGCCGATTACCCGGGAGTCCCGCTGCCGCCGGCCAAAGTTTTCCTCGCCCGGCCTTACGACAACTGTCCTAGGGTACGTGACCAGCGGCTACAGGGTCAAACCGGACACGACCGGCGCCTACTGGCCAGCTGGCTCAGTCCGCGTGGATCGGCGGTCCGGCCGGCCTACCCGCGGCGCGTCTGCGCCGGGGGCGTCCCGAGCCCGCCTGATTGGCTCCAGCGGAGCCCGGCCGGGCGTCGGCGTCGGCGGAATCGTCGTCCTCGGCGTCCAGATCGTCGTCGTCGAGCTCTAGGTCCTCGTCATCGTCGCCGAGGTCCTCTTCATCGTCGATGTCCTCGTCATCGTCGTCGAGGTCGTCGTCGTCCGAGTCGTCGTCGTCATCGTCATCGTCGTCATCCGCGTCCTCGTCATCCGAGTCGTCGTCGTCATCGTCCGAGTCCTCATCGTCCGAGTCGTCGTCGTCCGAGTCCTCGTCGGTGTCGTCGAAGTCCTCTTGGTCGGTGTCCGCGACGTCGCCGGCGCGCGCCGCCTTCTCGTCGAACTCGTCGGTGGAGTCTTCGGTGGTCTCGTCGACTTCGTCGTCCTCGGAGGGCACGGAGGAGCCGGCGGCCATTGCCTTGAACATCGGGTGCTCGCCGGGAGCGTGGGTCGGCACCTTGGCCACCACCTGCTCTTCGGCCTTGTTCTTCTTGCGCCTGCTGCGGCGGCCACCGCCACCGCCGCCGGATTCGGATTTGCGCCCGTTCGACGGGGCCGAATCCACTGGATCGGTGTGCAGCAGGATGCCGCGCCCACCACAGTTCGAACACGACGTCGAGAAGGCTTCGATCAGGCCGGTGCCCAGCCGCTTGCGGGTCAGCTGGACCAAACCGAGCGATGTCACCTCCGACACCTGATGGCGGGTGCGGTCGCGGGCCAGCGCCTCGGTCAGCCGCCGCAGCACCAGATCGCGGTTGGACTCCAGCACCATGTCGATGAAGTCGATGACCACGATGCCGCCGATGTCGCGCAGCCGCAGCTGGCGCACGATCTCCTCGGCCGCCTCGAGGTTATTCTTGGTCACCGTCTGCTCGAGGTTGCCCCCGGACCCGGTGAACTTGCCGGTGTTGACGTCGACCACCGTCATGGCCTCGGTCCGGTCTATGACCAGCGTGCCGCCCGACGGCAGCCACACCTTGCGCTCCATCGCCTTGGCCAGCTGCTCGTCGATGCGATGCACCGCGAACACATCCGGCCCGGCCTGCCCTTCCGGCCCGGCGGGCGGCTCATACTTATCCAGCTTCGAAACCAGGTCGGGGGCAACGGAATTCACGTAGTCGTTGATGGTGGTCCAGGCTTCGTCACCGGAGACGATCAGACCGGCGAAGTCCTCGTTGAACAGGTCGCGAATGACCTTGACCAGCACGTCGGGCTCTTCGTAAAGGGCCACAGCGGCACCGGCGGCCTTCTCCTTGACCTCGATCGCCTTGGCCTCGATCTGTTTCCAGCGCTCCTGCAGGCGCGTGACGTCGCCGCGGATGTCCTCTTCTTTGACACCCTCGGACGCGGTCCGGATGATCACGCCGGCGTCGGACGGCACGACCTCACGCAGGATCTCCTTGAGCCGCTGGCGTTCGGTGTCGGGCAGCTTGCGGCTGATCCCGGTCGACGACGCCCCCGGCACATAGACCAGGTAGCGGCCCGCCAGCGAAACCTGCGTGGTGAGCCGCGCGCCCTTGTGCCCGACCGGGTCCTTGCTGACCTGGACGACGACATAGTCGCCGGGTTTGAGCGCTTGTTCGATCTTGCGGTCGGATCCGCCGAGCCCGGCGGCTTCCCAGTTGACCTCGCCGGCGTAGAGCACACCGTTGCGGCCGCGGCCGATGTCGACGAACGCCGCCTCCATCGACGGCAGCACGTTCTGCACGATGCCCAGGTAGATGTTGCCCACCAGCGAAGCCGACGCGGCCGACGTGACGAAGTGCTCGACGACGATGCCGTCCTCGAGCACCGCGATCTGGGTGTAGCGCGACCCCTGATGCGGCTGCTCGGCGCGGACCCGGTCGCGCACGATCATCATCCGCTCGACGGCCTCGCGGCGGGCCAGGAATTCGGCCTCGGTCAGCACCGGGGGGCGGCGCCGGCCGGCGTCGCGGCCGTCCCGGCGGCGTTGCCGCTTGGCCTCCAGCCGGGTGGAGCCGTTGATGCCCTTGATCTCGTTGTTCGAGCTGGCGGAGTCATCGCCGCCGCCGCCCTTGCCGCTGCGTGGTGGCCGCTCGTGCACCACCGTGTTGGGCGGGTCGTCGGACGACCCCTCGTCGTTGTCGTCGCCCGATCCGGATTTGCGCCTCCGGCGCCGCCGGCGGCGGCGATTACCGCCGTCTGCCGAACCGTCGTCGCCGTTATCCGAGTCGTCGGCGTCATCGGAGTCGTCGGAGTCCTCGGAATCCTCGGTGTCCGCTTGACCGCCCTTCTTGCCCCGCGGTTGCACCTCGTCGTCGTCACCGTCGTCCTGGCCGTCGGATCCGCCCTGCTCACCGCGCCCACGGCCACGGCCGCGACGGCCACGGCGCCGACGCCGGTTGGACGGCCGGTCGGACTCATCGTCGTCGTCGCTGTCGGAATCGTCGGAGTCGTCGGAGTCGGTGCTGTCGTCGGCGCCGGCCTGCTCCCCGCGGGCATCGACCGGTTGCGGCGCGACGAACAGCGGCATGTAATGCGGCCGGTCGGCGGTGGTGTCCGGCGTCTCGAGCAGCAGCCGGGATTCGGGCTCCTCGGCCTCGGCGCCGCCGCCCGCCGGCGTATCCGGGTTCTCCGCGGTTTCCTGGGGTGGGGCCGACGCCAGCAGGTCGCGAACCCGGACCGCGTCGTCGCGGTCCACGGTGGAATGCGCGCTGCGGATTCGCCCGTCCAGCTCGCTGAGCGCTTCCAGCACCCGCTTGCTGGTGGTCCCCAGCGTTCGGGCCAGCGAATGAACCCTCAAGCGGTCCGGCAGTTCCTCGGGCCGAGTCGATTCTTCTGATGGGTCTGCAGTCGGTGCACCGTCTACCACGTATTCTCCTCAAGCCCCCGGGCGCGTCGTTGCGACGCGGCCACGCGAGGGCTTCGCTATGGGCCCGGGTTACTTCTCCCGGGCTTGTGATGGTCTCGCCCCGAGCGGCCCAGGATTAGGACCCACTCGGCGCCGTGCTGAATGACGGCCTGACATGCAGCGAACCAAGGCGACGGGGCTATGGTCGCGCTTGTCTAAGTCTTCATTCGGGTGTCTGACGCCGGTCCGGCGACGTTCACCCGAAGCCAGTATCCCACATCACGCCGCGGGGTTGACCACACCTGATGCAGCCCGCTTCAGCAAAGTTGCTCAGGACCCCCGCCGGGTCGGCTATCGCCGCAGCTCTAAGCGTCGGGAAACCAGAGCGCGATTTCGCGCTTCGCGGACTCGACCGAATCCGACCCGTGCACCAGATTGAACTGGGTCTCCAGCCCGAAGTCGCCGCGGATCGTGCCGGGGATCGCCTTGTCCACCGGGTCGGTACCGCCCGCGAGCTGCCGAAATGCCGCGATCGCCCGCGGCCCCTCCACGATGGCCGCCACCACCGGTCCCGAGGTGATGAACTCCAGCAGCGACTCGAAGAAGGGCTTGCCGTCGTGTTCCGCGTAGTGCTGGGCGGCGAGCTCACGGCTGACGGGCCGAAGCTCCAGCGCAGTGATGGACAGGCCCTTGCGCTCGATGCGGCCGATGATCTCGCCCACCAGCTGCCGCTGCACGCCGTCGGGCTTGATCAGTACCAATGTCCGTTCGGTCACGGCGGACAGCGTACATAACCAGGCGGCACCGGGTCGGGCGACGGCGGCCGGGCCGTTATGGCCCGCTACTTCCGGCCTGCCCCTGCCTGCGCCGGACCTCGGCCCGGAAGTAGGCGATCAACCCCCATAGCCCGGTGAACAGCACGCCGATGAACCCCACCCCGGGGTAGATCGCGAAGCCGGCGAGCAGGATCACCTGCACGCCGAGGTTGGCCCAGATCGCCCAGGGTTTGCGCTGCACTCCGGCCATCAGGATCAGCAGTAAGGCCAGCCCGATCAGGTAGACCAGCGACACCGTCGTCAGGCCGCCGCCGACCGCACCCACCACCGGGATCGCCAGCAGCACCACGATCGCTTCCAGGAACAGCGTCAAGGCCATCACCGCGCCGAAGCTTCGCCACGGGTCGGCCGGTGGCGTCGAGGCCCGCTGCTCGGGGTCTTCGGGCACGTCCGCTTCGGTCATTCCGGATCACGACCAAACAGGGTCCGCGCCGCCCCGGCGGTGACCACCGAGCCGGTGATGACGATCCCGGTGCCGGAGAAGGCTTCGGCCGGTCCGTCCACCGCGGCGTCATCGACCAGCGTGGTGGCGACGTCGATGGCGTCGCGCAGGTTCTCGGCGGTGCTCACGCGGTCGGGTCCGAACCGCTCGCGCGCCGCCAGGGCCAGCGACTCAACGTCGAGCGCCCGCGGGGACCCGTTGTGGGTCACCACGACAGCGTCGAACACCGGTTGCAGGGCGCCCAGGATGCCGTCGACGTCCTTGTCCTCGAGCACGCTGATCACCCCGACGAGATAGCGGAAGTCGAATTCGTCGGCCAAGGTCTGGGCCAGCGCGGCCGCGCCGGCGGGATTGTGCGCGGCATCGAGGAAAACCGTGGGTGCGCTGCGCATCCGCTCCAGCCGGCCGGGGCTGGCGACGGCGGCGAAACCGGCACGAACCGCCTCGACGTCGAGCTGACGTTGCGCACCGGCACCGAAGAACGCCTCAACCGCCGCGAGGGCCAGCACGGCGTTGTGCGCCTGGTGTTCGCCGTGCAGCGGCAGGTAGACATCGGCGTACACCCCGCCCAGACCCTGCAGCTGCAGCACCTGGCCACCGATCGCGACCTGACGGCCCAGGACCGCGAACTCCGAGTCCTCGCGGGCTACCGCGGCGTCGGCCTGCACAGTCTGGTCCAACAGCACTTCCATCGCCTCGGGGGCCTGACGCCCGATGACCGCGACGGTATCGGGTGCGCCCTCGGGCGCCCGGGTGATGATGCCGGCCTTCTCCCCCGCGATGCCGGCCAGATCGTCGCCCAGGTACTCGACGTGGTCGATGGCGATCGGGGTGATGACGGCTACCGGGGCGTTGATCACGTTGGTGGCATCCCAGCGTCCGCCCATGCCCACCTCGATCACGGCGACGTCCACGGGAGCGTCGGCGAAAGCGGCGAACGCCATCGCGGTCAGCACCTCGAACTTGCTCATCGCCGGCCCGCCGTCCGCCTGCGACTGCGCGTCGACCATTTGCACGAACGGCTCGATCTCGCGGTAGGTCGCCACGTACTGGGCCGGGCTGATCGGCTTGGAGTCGATCGAGATGCGTTCCACCGCCGATTGCAGGTGCGGGCTGGTGGTGCGCCCGGTGCGCCGGCCCAGCGCGGTGATCAGCGCGTCGATCATCCGCGCCACCGAGGTCTTGCCATTGGTGCCCGCCACGTGGATCGACGGGTAGGCCAGTTGCGGCGAGCCCAGCAGGTCCATCAGCGCGCTGATCCGGGTCAGGCTCGGCTCGATCTTGGTCTCCGGCCAGCGCTGGTCCAGCAGGTGCTCGACCTGCAACAGCGAGGCGATCTCGTCCGGGGTCGGGGCCGGGTCGGGGATCTCGTCGGGAACCTCGTCCTGCGGCCAGTCGGGCGGCTCAGTCAATGGACACTCACTGCAGTCCGGCCAGCCGCGCGTTGATCCGCTCGGTTTCCTCCTGGGCCAGGCGCTGACGGTCCCGGATCTTGTCGACGACGTTCTGCGGGGCCTTGCCCAGGAAGTCGTCGTTGGCCAATTTGGCGGTGGTCGATGCCAGCTCCTTGTGCGCTGCGGCCAGGTCCTTTTCCAGCCGGCGACGTTCGGCGGCGACGTCGATGGTGCCCGAGGTGTCGAGCTCGACGACGACGGTGCCGCCGCTGAGCCGCACCTCCACCGAGGCCGACGGGCGAAACTCCGGGCTCGCGGCGGTGAGCCACGCCAGCGACGTCACCGCGCTGATTTGGGTGCCCAGATCCGATTCGTCGACGCCGGTCATCCGGGCCGGCACCTTCTGCCGGTCCGCCAGGCCCTGATCGCTGCGGAACCGGCGCACCTCGGTCACCAGCTTCTGCATGTCGGTGATCCGCTGTGCGGCAACGTGGTCCAGGCTGATCCCGGAGGACTGCGGCCAGTCGGCGATCACCAGCGACTCGTGTTGGGCCTCATCGCCGGTCAGCGCCTGCCACAGGGCCTCGGTGATGAAGGGGATCACCGGATGCAGCAACCGCAGCAGGGCGTCCAGCGCCGCCGCCAGCACGGCCGTGGTGTGCATGATCCCTTCGGCCAGTTGCGTCTTGGCCAATTCGACGTACCAGTCGCAGAATTCGTCCCACGCAAAGTGATAGAGCGCCTCGCAGGCGCGACTGAACTCGTAACTCTCGAACGCCGAATCGACTTCCGCGCGAACCTCTTCCAGTCGCCCGAGAATCCATCGGTCGGCATCGGTCAGCGCGGCCGGCGCGGGCAGCGGGGCCAGCTTCGCGCCGTTGAGCAGCGCGTAGCGGGTGGCGTTGAACAGCTTGGTACAGAAATTGCGCGACGCCCGGACATGGTCCTCACCGATCGCCAGGTCACCACCGGGACTGGCGCCGCGGGCCAGGGTGAACCGCAGGGCATCAGCCCCGAAGGCATCCACCCAGTCCAGCGGGTCGATGACGTTGCCCTTGGACTTGCTCATCTTGCGGCCGGACTCGTCGCGGATCAGCCCGTGCAGGAAGATGTCGGTGAACGGCACCTGCGGGCCGCGGCGGCCGTCCAGGGTGATGACCTGGTCGTCACCGACAAAGGTGCCGAACATCATCATTCGGGCCACCCAGAAAAACAGGATGTCGTATCCGGTGACCAGAACACTTGTGGGATAGAACTTTTCGAGTTCCGGGGTCTGCTCCGGCCAGCCCAACGTGGAGAACGGCCACAGCGCAGAGGAGAACCAGGTGTCTAGTACGTCGGGGTCCTGCTCCCAGCCTTCTGGCGGCGTCTCGTCGGGACCCACGCAGCGCTGCTCACCGTCGGGGCCGTACCAGATCGGGATGCGGTGGCCCCACCACAGCTGGCGCGAGATGCACCAGTCGTGCATGTCGTCGACCCAGCCGAACCATCGCGGTTCCAGGCTGGCCGGGTGAATCACGGTGTCCCCGTTGCGCACCGCGTCACCGGCGGCCTTGGCGAGCGATTCCACCCGGACCCACCACTGCAGGGATAGGCGTGGTTCGATCGGCTCGCCGCTGCGCTCGGAGTGCCCGACGCTGTGCAGGTACGGCCGCTTCTCCGCAATGATCCGGCCCTCGGCCGCCAGCGCCTCGCGCACGGCGACCCTGGCCTGGAATCGGTCCATGCCGTCGAATTGTGTTCCGGTGTCGGTGATCCGGCCCTTGGTGTCCATGATCGAGATCATCGGTAGCTGATGCCGCACGCCGATCTCGAAGTCATTGGGGTCGTGTGCGGGGGTGACTTTGACTGCGCCGGTGCCGAATTCGGGGTCCACGTGCTCGTCGGCGACCACCACGAGCTGACGGTCCACGAAAGGGTGCGGCAGGCTGGTACCGACCAGGTGCCGGTAGCGCTCGTCGTCGGGATGCACCGCGATCGCGGTGTCGCCGAGCATCGTCTCCATCCGGGTGGTGGCCACCACGATGTGCGGTTGCGAGTCGTCCATCGAGCCGTACCGGAACGACACCAGTTCGCCTTCGACCTCTTGATAGTCGACCTCGATATCCGAGATCGCCGTCTGCAGCACCGGCGACCAGTTGACCAGGCGCTCGGCCCGATAGATCAGTCCGGCGTCGTAGAGGCGCTTGAAGATCGCCCGGACCGCCCGGGACAGACCCTCGTCCATGGTGAAGCGGTCGCGGCTCCAGTCCACCCCGTCGCCGAGCCGGCGCATCTGGCCACCGATGGCGCCGCCGGACTCCCGCTTCCAGTCCCAGACCTTCTCGATGAACTGCTCTCGGCCGAAGTCCTCTTTGGTCTTGCCGTCGACCGCGAGCTGCTTTTCGACCACGCTCTGCGTCGCAATGCCGGCGTGGTCCATGCCCGGCTGCCACAGCACCTCATAGCCCTGCATCCGCTTGCGGCGGGTCAGCGCGTCCATCATCGTGTGTTCGAGCGCGTGGCCCATGTGCAAGCTGCCGGTCACGTTCGGCGGCGGCAGCACGATCGAATACCCGGGCTTGACGCTGTGGGGATCCGCCGTGAAGTACCCCGCGTCCACCCATTTCTGGTAGATCGCGCTTTCGGCCGCAGCGGGATCCCACGACTTGGGCAGGTCGGTGGCGGGGCTGCGGCTGGCGGTCACCCGTCAATTCTAGGGAGCGGTGTTTGCCCTCGTGTAGGCGCCCAAATGCGTGAGCCGGGTCACTCACCCAGCCGCTCGACGTCCAATGTCACACCCGCGGCGGGGAACCGATCCAACAGCGCGTCGCCCATCGCGGCTGCGGGCGTGAGAACGCCATGCAGATCTGGGAGCTTGTCGCGGTCCAGCGCCAGGGCAAGGCCGCACTCCCCCAACAACACCGAGGTCGCCTTGTAGCCCGGGTCGCCGCGCTGCTCCATGCGCGCCACATAACGCGCGCCGGTGGTTGTGGTGGTGAAGGTCTCGATCCGGTAGTAGCCGCGTTCCCGCGCGGCCTCGCTCGGGCCGGTCCCGGGTTTGGGCACAATGCGCTCCACCAGTTTGCGCGGCAGCAGCCGGAAATACCGGCTGCCCAATCCGAAGGTCGCCGCGCCGACACCGCCCACCACCGCGGATGCCACCGGAGCCAGCGGCGACGAACCCAGGCTCATGCTTTCGCTGTAACGCAACTGGCGTCCGTAGGCCCAGTCCAGCAATGCATTGCTGCGCCGCACGATTCGCGTGTTGTAGGGCGCCATCAGGAAACCCGACGTCCACAATCCGGTCAGTTCGGGCGCTATCCGACGACCACGACGCAAGGGCAAATCGGGCTGGGGCCCGATCTCGGGTTCTGCGCCGCGGTCGGTGGTCAGCGTGTACGGATCGGCGAGCTGGCGGCGGGCGTCGGGATCGCGGGAAGCGGTATCCAGCACTTCCAACATCGACGCGACCGTTCCGCCGGATACGCCGCCGGAGAAGGAGCGGACCACCAGGTCCGTGTCACCTAGCTCTCCGGCGCCGCCGTCTCGCACCGCCCGGTAGAGCGCATACACACTGAGGTCCGAAGGGACGGAATCGAATCCGCACGCATGCACAATGCGGGCACCCGTATCCGCGGCCTGCTTGTGGTACAGATCGATGCTTTCGCGGACGAACATCGCCTCGCCGGTCAGGTCGGCGTAGTCGGTGCCCGCGGCGGCGCAGGCGGCCACCAGCGGCAACCCGTAGCGGGTATAGGGACCGACCGTGGTGACGACGACCTGGGTACGGGCCGCCATCTCATTGAGCGTCGCGGGCGATGAGGCGTCGGCTTCCAGAATGGGCCATGACTGCGCGGTATCGCCCAGCGTGTCGCGGACGGCGCGCAACCGGTCGGTCGATCTGCCGGCCAGCGCGATCCGCTTGTCCGGCGCCGCGTTGGCGAGGTATTCGGCGGTCAGTTTCCCGACGAAGCCGGTCGCCCCATAGAGCACAATGTCGAATTCGCGCGGCGTTGCGGTCACGGCCCCGACGCTACCCGAAGCCGGGGACCGCACACCCCCTGGAGCTAAGAAGTGCCGGGCACGAGGCCCGGCACTTCTTATATGTATGTACGACGGCAAAGCCATCGATTGTGGCTGCGGCTCAGCCGCGGCGTCCGCAGACCGGCCAGGCGCCAATGCCCTGCGAGTGCAGCACGTTCTCGGCGACCCGGATCTGCTCGTCGCGGCTCGCACCGTTCGGGGAACCCGATCCGCCGTTGGAGCGCCAGGTGCTCGGGGTGAACTGCAGACCACCGGAGAAGCCGTTACCGGTGCTGATTCCCCAGTTGCCACCCGACTCGCACTGCGCGATGGCATCCCAGTTCACGCTGTACGCCCGGTGAGCGGGCGGCGGCGGGACGTCCGGGCCAGGCGGCGGCGCATCCGGAGCCGGCGGCGGCGGCGCGTCCGGAGCCGGCGGCGGCGGTCCGGAGCCGGCGGCGGCGGCGCGTCCGGAGCCGGCGGCGGCGGTGCATCCGGAGCCGGCGGCGGCGGCGCGTCCGGAGCCGGGCCGGCGGCCGGCGCGTTCGGGTCGAAGCCCGCCAGTTCCGAGTCCGCGTGAGCGGAAGCCGACGGGATGGTCACGAGGGTGCCCGTGACCGCGGCAAGAATGAGCGTCTTTCGGACGTTCTTCAAGTTTGTTCCTTTCGCGGTGCGCGCGCGCCAAAGCAAGCCCACGGATGTGGGCTGAAGCTGTCTGGTTACTGCCTGCTTTGAAACGTGCCGTCTGGGTCAGGCACGGCAGCGGCGGGCCAAGTCTGCCCGGCGGGTGTTACCCACCGACCACGGTCAGGCTTTCGCCGTCCGTGGCGCCGCTCGCACGCGGGTCCGTGGATTCAATTATTTGATTACTCTTCCGTAACCCGTTGTGGGCTAACAGGGACCGTAGAAGACCCCGGCCCGTTCGTCATCTTCGGAAATCGGATATCTCGTTTCGATAACGGGCCGATCACGCCGGGGTAGCGAGTCCATTTACGCAGGTCGTAGCGGCCTTTTCCGAGTCGGCGATCCGATAGAGCGGCCAAACGAATGGTGAGCCGAATCACCTGCGTTTTGTGAGCTGGCGCACGTTTATTTGCGGCGCCGCTGCCGATTCGCCAGCGCTTCAACGGATCCGAAGCCGCCGCTGGCAACCCGGCGGAGGGTACCGCAAATTGCGCTTGCCACAAGGCCTCCACGCACCCCAGCAAACAAAAAAGTGGAGCGTCATCGACTTTTATTGCACGCCAGCATAATTCGCCTTACTGTCGCGCTTGGCCGAGTTCTGCGACACGACAGCGCGATCCTGGCGTATTGCCCTGCCCGCCAACGTCTCTCAATCAATTACACACGGCAGCAATGTCTTTCAAGCACACTCGCGAAGGCCCAAGATCCCCGCCGGCACGGCGCGGCCCCCGCCAACCGGGTGGCTGCTACAGACAGGGAGCGTGTGCGATTTCACGCAACGCAAATTTGCCAAAATGGTCGTGGTCCCTGGAGTTAGGACTCTGGCACTCCGGGTTGACGCCACCGCCGGGCACTGTTGAAAGACGCTCAAATTGCCGCCGCCTCAACAGATCACGATGTCGGGCCGAAGACTGCATTTGACATAGTTCAGGTCGGCAGCGCCGCGCCGCGCTCGAAAATGCACGATTGCCAAAATGTCGGATGCGCCATTTGCGGCACGGGTCGGTTTATGGTCCGGCCTAAAGTGCCGAAATGCGGAGCCCACCGGCCCGATCGGCCCAGCGCTCGGGCTTCAGCTCCGGGACTGCGCCAGGGCGAGCAGGTCGCTCTCCGTGTTGACGTTGGCCAGGAAGCGCGATTCCGGCAGCACGATCTGCTGGGCGTCGGAGGCGTCGATCAAGGCACGCATCGAGCGGGCGCCGCCGGCGACCAGGCCGTCGATCCGCTCGGCCAGATCGGTGCGGTACACCGCGGCCAGATAGTGGCTGCGACCATCCCACGGCAGCACGATCTCAGCGTTGGTCTCGGTGGCCAGACGCACCAGGTCGTCGATCAATTCCGCGGACAGAAGCGGCATGTCGACGGCGCAGACGAAGGCATACCGGGCGCCGGCCTCCGCGGCCGCCCGCAACCCGCGTCCGGTCGCCGGCAGCGGCCCCTGGCCGCGCACCTCGTCGCGCACCACTTGCGCCTGCACCGCGGGCAGAGGTTGGCCCGGTGCGGCCATCACGAAAACCGGCTCACAACGCTGCGCGAGAACCCCGGCGACGTATTCGAGGAGCGTGGCGGCACCGCCAGGGCCGGGCAACGTGGCCTTGTCGCGGCCCATCCGCCGCGATTCGCCGCCGGCCAGCACTATTCCCGCGAGTAACCCGGCCCGTTCTGTGTCGGGCATCTGGTCGGCCACGTCAGTCGACGGACCAGGTGTCGCGCCCACGCAGCAGCGATTGCAGCGCGGCGGAGTCGAACGGCTTCGCCGCCTGGGCCGCCTGCACCTGCGAGCGTGCCGCGTCGTCGTACGTGGGCCTGCTGATGTTGCGGAAGATGCCGAGCACGGTGTGCTCGAGGTTCTGGTCCGACAACCGGGACAGGGCGAAGGCGTAGGCCGAGTTGTCGCTGTGCGCGTCGTGCACCACGATCTCGTCGACCGACACGTCGGCCGTCTTGGCCACCTCTAACCCGAATCCCGACTGCACCACGCAGTATTCGCCATTGGCGCCGAACACAATCGGGTCGCCGTGCCGCACATTGATGACCCGATCCTCGGAGCCCTCCTTGCGCAGTGCGTCGAACGAGCCGTCGTTGAAGATCGGGCAGTCTTGCAGGATTTCGACGACGGCGGCGCCCCGGTGCCCGGCCGCGGCGCGCAGCACCTCGGTGAGGCCATTGCGGTCGGAGTCCAGCGCGCGGCCGACGAAGGTCGCCTCGGCGCCGAGGGCCAACGACACGGGGTTGAACGGGTGGTCCAGCGAGCCCATCGGGGTCGACTTGGTGACCTTGCCGACCTCAGACGTCGGCGAGTACTGCCCCTTGGTCAGACCGTAGATCCGGTTGTTGAACAGCAGGATGGTGATGTTGACGTTGCGTCGCAGCGCGTGGATCAGGTGGTTACCACCGATCGACAACGCGTCGCCGTCACCCGTGACCACCCACACCGACAGGTCCTCGCGGGCCAGCGCCAGACCGGTGGCGATGGCGGGCGCGCGGCCGTGGATCGAGTGGAAACCGTAGGTCTCGAGGTAGTACGGGAACCGGCTCGAGCAGCCGATGCCGCTGATGAACACGATGTTCTCGCGGCGCAGCCCGAGGTCGGGCAGGAAGTTGCGGATGGTGTTGAGGATGACGTAGTCCCCACAGCCCGGGCACCAACGGACCTCTTGGTCACTGGTGAAGTCCTTGGACTTCTGCGGCTGGTCCGTGGTGGGGACCCCGTCGTTTTTGGTCAACTTCGCGGTCACACCGAGGTCTTTGCCCGCCAAGTTGCCGATCACGTCAGTCACGAGCGCCGCTCCTCCTCATCGCTTCGCTCTGCATTGTCGCGGCGCATGTCACGACCACCGCTTTCTCATCGCTTCGCTCTGCATTGTCGCCGGCCCGAACCACTGAGCTCATGCGCCGGCTCCAACCGTTACTGCCGCCATTTTGGCGACCATCGTCTTGTCGTTCTCGACTTCGGCCAACGTCCCGCCCAGCGCGGCGCGGATGACCCGGCCGATCTCGTCGGCCAGGAAGGCGACACCTTGCACCTTGCTGACCGATTGCACGTCCACCAGGTACTTGCCCCGCAGCAGGAACGCCAGTTGGCCCAAGTTCATTTCCGGCGCGACCACCTGCGGGTAGCGCCGCAGCACCTCGCCCAGGTTGGCCGGGAAGGGATTGAGGTAGCGCAGGTGGGCGTGCGCCACCTTGATGCCCTTGCGCCGCGCGCGCCGGCAGGCCTCACCGATCGGGCCGTAGGAGCTGCCCCAGCCGATCAGAAGCAGCTCGGCGTCGCCGGTCGGATCGTCGACCTCCAGATTCGGAACCGAGATCCCATCGATCTTGGCCTGGCGCAACCGGACCATCAGGTCGTGGTTGACCGGCTCGTAGGAGATGTTGCCCGAACCGTTCGCGGCTTCCAGCCCGCCGATGCGGTGCTCGAGACCCGGGGTGCCGGGCACGGCGAATTGCCGCGCAAGGGTCTCCGGGTCGCGCGTGTAAGGCTGGAACGGCTCGTCCGGTTTGGCGAACGTGTGCGTGATGCGCTGCAGCGTGCTGACGTCCGGAATCCGCCACGGCTCAGACCCATTGGCGATCGCGCCGTCGGACAGCACGATCACCGGGGTGTGGTATGACACCGCGATGCGCGCCGCCTCGAGGGCGGTCTCGAAGCAGTCCGAGGGCGAGCGCGGGGCCAGCACCGCGACCGGTGACTCGCCGTTGCGGCCGAACAACGCCTGCAGCAGGTCTGCCTGTTCGGTCTTGGTGGGCAGCCCGGTCGAGGGCCCGCCGCGCTGCACATCGACGACGAGCAACGGCAGCTCGGTCATCACGGCCAGCCCCAGCGCCTCGGACTTCAGCGAGATGCCCGGGCCGGAGGTGGTGGTGACGCCCAGCGCACCGCCGTAGGAGGCGCCGATCGCGGCACAGATGCCACCGATCTCGTCCTCGGCCTGGAAGGTAATGACGTTGAAGTTCTTGTGCTTGGACAGCTCATGCAGGATGTCGGAGGCCGGCGTGATCGGGTAGCTGCCGAGCATGACCGGAATGTCCGCCAGCTGGCCGGCCGCCACGATGCCGTACGCCAGCGCGGTGTTGCCCGAAATCTGGCGGTATTCGCCCGACGGCAGGGTCGCCCGGGACACCTCGTAGGTGGTGCCGAAGGCCTCGGTCGTTTCGCCGTAGTTCCAGCCCGCCTTCAATGCCAGCACGTTGGTCTCGGCGACCTCGGGCTTGCGGGCGAACTTCTCCCGGATGAACTTCTCGCTGGTTTCGATCGGCCGCCCGTACATCCACGACAACAGGCCAAGCGCGAACATGTTCTTGGCGCGCTGGCCGTCCTTCTTCGTGGCGCCGATCGTCTCGACGGCCCCGAGGGTCAGCGTGGTCATCGCGACGGAATGCACCACGTAGTCCGACAACTCGTCGGTCTCGAGCGGGTTGGTCACGTATCCGACCTTGGTCAGGTTGCGCTTGGTGAACTCGTCGGAGTTCGCGATCACCATTCCACCGCGGGGCAGGTCACCGATATTGGCTTTGAGCGCAGCGGGATTCATCGCGACGAGGACGTCGGGACGGTCGCCGGCGGTCAGGATGTCGTAGTCGGCGATCTGAATCTGGAAGGACGAGACGCCCGGCAGCGTGCCTGCAGGGGCGCGGATCTCCGCGGGATAATTGGGCTGCGTCGCCAGGTCGTTGCCGAAAAGCGCCGCCTCGGACGTGAACCGGTCTCCGGTGAGCTGCATGCCGTCGCCCGAGTCCCCGGCGAAACGAATGACGACCTGCTCGAGGCGCTGACGGGCAGATCCGTTGGGGGGAGCCCCATTCTGTGAGTCTGATCCGGCTCCGCTGCCGTTCGGATCCACGTCTTTGCCCTCCACTTTGTTCACCGCACGGACACCGCGCGCAAACCAGATTACGCCCGTGAAAGTGACTTTCCGGCCGTCTCCGTTTCATGTCACTGGAAGTATCAATTATGGCACTGATTTCCGGTCGCCATCGCCGTCCCTGAGCCGTCGTCTCGGCCGCATCCGCAGCCAAAAGACGACGTCAGCGACGTCCTACTGATGAGTAGCACAGCAAACTGTGGCGTTGGTCACGTCGACGGTCGTCGCACGTGCAGCAAAACACGCCGGGCGGTCGCAATCGGCCCCGCCGGGATGCTGGACGGACTTAGGCGCTCTTGTCCCGACGCTCGGAACGGGAAGGCTTGCGCGGCACGATGGTCGGCAGCACGTTGTCCTGGACGGTCTCCTTGGTCACCACGACCTTGGCGACGTCGTCGCGGCTCGGGATGTCATACATCACGGGGAGCAGGACCTCTTCCATGATGGCCCGCAGGCCACGAGCCCCGGTGCCGCGGTGGATGGCCTGGTCGGCGATCGCTTCCAGGGCGTCGTCGCTGAACTCAAGCTCCACGTTGTCCATCTCGAAGAGCCGGGTGTACTGCTTGACCAGCGCGTTCTTCGGCTCGGACAAGATCTTGACCAGCGACTCGCGATCCAGGTTGGTGACCGAGGCGACCACGGGAAGTCGACCGATGAACTCGGGGATCAGGCCGAATTTGATCAGGTCTTCGGGCATCACGTCGGCGAATTGATCGGTGGTGTCGATCTCGGCCTTGGAGCGCACCTCGGCGCCGAAGCCCAGGCCGCGCTTGCCGACGCGCTCGTAGACGATCTTCTCCAGGCCGGCGAACGCACCCGCGACGATGAACAGCACGTTGGTGGTGTCGATCTGGATGAACTCCTGGTGCGGGTGCTTGCGGCCGCCCTGCGGGGGAACCGAGGCCTGGGTGCCCTCCAGGATCTTCAGCAGGGCCTGCTGGACGCCCTCTCCGGAGACGTCGCGGGTGATCGACGGGTTCTCGCTCTTGCGGGCGATCTTGTCGACCTCGTCGATGTAGATGATGCCGGTCTCGGCGCGCTTGACGTCGTAGTCGGCGGCCTGGATCAGCTTGAGCAAGATGTTCTCGACGTCCTCACCGACGTAGCCGGCTTCGGTCAGGGCGGTGGCGTCGGCGATGGCGAACGGGACGTTGAGCATCTTGGCGAGCGTCTGGGCCAGGTAGGTCTTGCCGCAACCGGTCGGCCCGAGCATCAGAATGTTGGACTTGGTCAGCTCGACCGGCTCGTGGCGCGAGTCCCGGCCCTTTTCACCGGCCTGAATCCGCTTGTAGTGGTTGTAGACGGCCACGGCCAGCGTCCGCTTGGCGGTGTCCTGCCCGATGACGTATCCCTCGAGGAACTCCCGGATCTCGATCGGCTTGGGGAGTTCATCAAGTTTCACGTCGTCGGCGTCGGCGAGCTCCTCTTCGATGATCTCGTTGCAGAGATCGATGCATTCATCGCAGATGTACACGCCGGGACCAGCAATGAGCTTCTTGACCTGCTTCTGGCTCTTCCCGCAGAACGAGCACTTCAGCAGGTCACCGCCGTCTCCGATGCGCGCCATGGTGCTGAGGGCCTACTTCCTTTTCGCCGTTGGTCTTACCTGTCCCCGCATGTACTCACCGACGCTACCCGTTTGATCGGGCCCGACGCGACCATAAGGGCCGAATCGCGTCGGTGGTATTCGTGCATGTCCGTATGGATGAAAGATATAGCCCGACGGTGCCCGTCACTCGCGAAAGACTCGCTTTGCATGTCTTTGGCGTGTCGCAGTCGTTATGCGACCGAGGCTTTCTGCCCTCCGACCTTGCTTCCGGTGGAGGTGCCAACCCAACGCCGACAATCACACGAGGCCTGGGCGGGCCCCCAAGAAATCACCCTAGAGTGGCGACGTGGGTTTGGCTGTGGGCTTTGCGTGGCCCAGCGGATCCGTGCTGCTCGACGGCGGCTTGGCCACCGAGCTCGAAACGCGCGGCCATGACCTTTCCGACCCGTTGTGGTCGGCCAGGCTGCTCGCCGACGCCCCGCGGGACATCGCCGCCGTGCACGCCGCCTATTTTCGCGCCGGGGCCACGGTCGCGACGACGGCCAGCTACCAGGCGTCGTTCGAGGGGTTCGCCGCCCGCGGTCTCGATCGCCAGGAGACCGCCGCGGCTGTTGCGCCGCAGCGTCGAGCTCGCGACGGCAGCGCGGAACGAAACCGGCGACGACGGCCTCCTCGTCGCCGCCTCGATCGGACCGTACGGCGCGGCGCTGGCCGACGGATCGGAATACCGCGGCCGCTACGGCCTGTCCGTCACGGCCCTGGCGCGATGGCATCGGCCACGGCTGGAGACCCTGGCCGACGCCGGCGCCGACCTGCTCGCGTGCGAAACGGTGCCCGACGTCGACGAGGCGCAGGCGCTGGTCGAGCTGGTGCGCTCGGTTGGGAAGCCGGCGTGGTTGAGCTACACCATCGACGGGGACCGGACCCGGGCCGGGCAATCGCTGGCCGACGCGTTCGCGGTGGCGGCCGGCGTCGACGAGATCGTCGCGATCGGGGTGAACTGCTGCGCGCCCGACGACGTGTTGCCCGCGATTGCGAGCGCAGCGAGCCGTCGGGAAGCCCGTCATCGTCTACCCGAACAGTGGTGAACGCTGGGACGCGTTGCGGCGCAGCTGGATCGGCCCGTCGAGGTTCAGAACGGACCTCGCGGCCCAGTGGATCGCGGCCGGGGCCCGCATCGTCGGCGGATGCTGCCGAGTCGGGCCCGCCGATATCGCCGAGCTTCGCCGGGCGTGCAGTCAGGGGGAAGAATCAGGCAAAGATTCGCCGTGAGTGCACGTTCGGCGGAAACCCGAGAACGCTAGGCGGTCTGCGCCGAGAGCTTCCGGTACTCGAGCACGGTGTCGATGATCCCGTAATCCTTGGCCTCTTCGGCGGTCAGGATCTTGTCCCGGTCGGTGTCCTTGCGGACCGTCGCGGCGTCCCTGCCGGTGTGGCGGGCCAGCGTGGTCTCCATCAGCGTGCGCATCCGCTCGATCTCGGCGGCCTGAATCTCCAGATCGGAGAACTGCCCCTGGATCACACCCTGTAGCGACGGCTGGTGGATGAGCACCCGGGCGTTGGGCAGCGCCATCCGCTTGCCGGGCGTCCCGGCGGCCAGCAGCACCGCCGCCGCCGAGGCGGCCTGGCCCAGGCACACCGTCTGGATGTCGGCGCGCACGTACTGCATGGTGTCGTAAATCGCCATCAGCGAGGTGAATCCCCCACCGGGCGAGTTGATGTACATGGTGATGTCGCGGTCGGGGTCCAGCGACTCGAGCACCAGCAGCTGGGCCATGATGTCGTTCGCCGAGGCGTCGTCGACCTGCACGCCGAGGAAGATGATGCGCTCCTCGAACAGCTTGTTGTAGGGGTTCGACTCCTTGACGCCGAAGCTGGAGTGCTCGATGAACGACGGGAGGATATAGCGCGCCTGAGGCTGGGTTTCGGGGTGCTGGGGACTCATCGGGCTTCTCCATTGGTGATGTGGGCGGCGCGGGTGATGATGTGGTCGACGAAGCCGTATTCCAGGGCCTCCTGCGCGGTGAACCACCGGTCGCGGTCGGAGTCGGCCTCGATGCGTTCGATCGACTGGCCGGTGAATTCGGCGTTGAGCCGGAACATCTCCTTCTTGATGACGTGGAACTGCTCGGCCTGGATGGCGATGTCGGCCGCGCTTCCGGTCACTCCACCGAGCGGCTGGTGCATCAGGATGCGGGCGTGCGGCAGCGCGTAACGCTTGCCCTTGGTGCCGGCCGCCAACAAAAACTCACCCATCGAGGCGGCCATGCCCATCGCGTACGTGGCGATGTCACACGGCGCCAGCACCATGGTGTCGTAGATCGCCATTCCCGGCACTGATCGATCCGCCGGGCGAGTTGATGTACAGCGAAATGTCCTTGGTGGCGTCCTCGGCGGCGAGCAGCAGAATCTGCGCGCACAGCCGATTGGCGATTTCGTCGCTCACCTCCGAACCCAGGAAGATGATGCGCTCGGACAGCAAGCGCTCATAGACCGAGTCCGTGAGGTTGAGACCCTGCGAGTTTGAACGCATGTCAGTCACGACTGGGTTACCTGCTTTCTCGAGATCTGTATTCACGACACTAACCAACCGGGCCCACTGTTTCGCGGCCACGCGCCCCTCAAACGGGCACGTTCGCTCACAGCGTCATGGCGCGGTCACTCCCCGGCGTCGGCCTCATCGGATTCGACGGCCCCGTCCGAGTCCTCGTCGGCCTCGGACCGCTTGCCGAAGAATTCGCTGGTGTCGATGGTGTTTCCGGCGGTATCGGTGACGTCGGCCGCCCGGATCACCTCGGCGATGGCCAGCGCCCGGCGCACATCGGCGAACATGGCCGGCAGCTGGTTGTTCTCCTGGAGGTAGCCCAACAGCTGCTGGGGCTCGATGCCGTATTGGCGCGACGTCGCCACCAGGCGCTCGGTCAGGTCGTCCTGGCCGACCTGGACCTCCAGCTCGTCGGCCAGGGCGTCCAGCAGCAGCTGCCTTTTGACGTCGGTCTCGGCGGCGGTGCGCGTCTCGGTCTCGAACTCTTCGCGGGATTTGCCTTGCTGGGCCAGCACTTCCTCGAGCTTGGATTCGTCGTGGTCGAGGCTGTGCAGGGCGTTGTGCAGGGCGCTGTCGACCTGGGCCTTGACGATCGCTTCGGGCAGCGGCACCTCGACCTGCTCGAGCAGCGCGTCGAGGGCGGCCTCGCGAATGTTCTCGGCTTGCTGCGCGCGCTTGGTAAGGCCGACCTGGTCGCGCAGGTTGGACTTCAGCTCCTCGATGGTGTCGAACTCGCTGGCCAGCTGGGCGAACTCGTCGTCGGGCTCGGGCAGCTCACGTTCCTTGACCGTCTTGACCGTGACGGTCACCTGCGCGTCCTTGCCCGCGTGCTCGCCCGTCGCCAGCTGCGCGGTGAACTCCTTGGACTCGTCGACGGACAAACCGACGAGGGCGTCGTCCAGGCCCGCGATGAGCCGGCCCGAGCCGACCTCGTGGGACAGGCCTTGCGCGGCGGCGCCCGGAACCTCTTCGCCGTCGATGGTGGCCGACAGGTCGATCGAGACGAAGTCACCGTCGGCGACGGGGCGGTCCACCCCGGTCAGGGTGCCGAATCGGGCACGCAGAGACTGCAGTTCGGTGTCCACGTCGTCGTCGCTCACCTCGATCGGGTCCACCGAGACCTTGAGCGCACCGGGGTCCGGGAGGGCCAGCTTGGGGCGGACGTCGACCTCGGCGGTGAAGGCCAGCTCCTCGCCGTACTCCTTCTTGGTGACCTCGATCTCGGGCTGGCCCAGCGGGTGCACCTCTGACTCGGCGACGGCCTGCCCGTACCGCGCGGGCAGCGCCTCGTTGACGACCTGATCGAGCAGCGCCTCGCGACCGAACCGCGCCTCCAGCAACTTCGCCGGCGCCTTGCCCGGCCGGAACCCGGGCAGTCGCACCTGCCGGGCCAGCTCCTTGTAGGCGCGCTGAAAGTCGGGCTCGAGTTCTGAGAAAGGGACCTCAACGTTGATGCGCACCCGGGTGGGGCTCAACTGCTCGACGGTGCTCTTCACGGGTGTGCTCCTCAGTGCTCGTTCTTCGCTCGTTGTTGGCGGTCGGTGGGTCGTGCGCATGGCACGGGGCCGGTCGTGCTGGTCGGGGTGACAGGATTTGAACCTGCGGCCTTCCGCTCCCAAAGCGGATGCGCTACCAAGCTGCGCTACACCCCGCGCTGACCTCGATGATCCTAAGGCCCGTCAACACCGGGTTGGCCACGGGCTTAAGCAGCGACGTCGCAGACCTCACGGAGCGATCACAAAAGCGAGTCGATTAGATTTGATCTTCGTCGCCAGCTACAGTCACGCTCGACTAAATACATGCGGGCGTAGCTCAATGGTAGAGCCCTAGTCTTCCAAACTAGCTACGCGGGTTCGATTCCCGTCGCCCGCTCGGGCTAACTATCTGCTCGATAGAGAGGCGCGATGAGCGACCTGGAGATCGACGCGTCAATCCACGGTTCATGTGCGTCGGACTTCGTCGGAGTGCGCGACGCTTTCGAGCGCAATTTCACGCTGGGCGATGAAGTCGGCGCGGCGGTCGCGGTCTGGGTCGACGGATCTCTGGTCGTCAATCTGTGGGGTGGCTGGGCCGACGCCGCCCGCACCCGGCCGTGGCGGCAGAACACACTGACCACCGTGTTATCCGGCACCAAGGGCCTCTCGGCCACCTGCGTGCACCAACTCGCCGACCGCGGCGAGCTGGACCTGCAGGCCCCGGTCGCCCGCTACTGGCCCGAGTTCGCCCAGGCCGGCAAACAAGACATCACGCTGGCGATGGTGATGAGCCACCGATCCGGGGTGATCGGCCCGCGCACCCGGATGCGGTGGGAGCAGGTCGCCGACTGGGACTACGTCTGCGAACAGCTGGCCGCTGCCGAGCCGTGGTGGGAGCCGGGCACCGCGCAGGGCTATCACATGACCACCTTCGGTTTCATCATGGGCGAGGTGTTCCGCCGGGTGACGGGCCGGACCATCGGCCACTACCTGCGCACCGAGATCGCCGAGCCGTTCGGCGCCGACGTCCACATCGGGTTGCCGTTGAGCGAGCAGCACCGCTGCGCCGAGCGGGTCAACAAGCCGCACGCCCGCGACCTGCTGGCCGACGCGAAGGCCCCCGGCTACCCGACCAGCCTGGCGGAGCATCCGAAGGCGGGGCTGTCCATCTCGATGGGGTTCGCCCCCGACGACGAACTCGGCTCGCACGATCTGAACCTGTGGCGCGAACTCGAGTTCCCCGGCACCAACGGGCAGGTCTCGGCGCTGGGATTGGCGACGTTCTACAACGCGCTCGCCCAGGAGAAGCTGCTCAGCCGCGAGCACATGGACCTGGTGCGCGTCTGCCAGGGCGGGCTGGAGACCGATTTGGTGCTGGGGCCGCGGGTGGCCGACCACGGCTGGGGTCTGGGTTACATGCTCAACCAGCGCAACGTCAACGGGCCCAACCCGCGGATCTTCGGCCACGGCGGGCTGGGCGGCTCGTTCGGGTTCGTCGACCTGGAGCACCGCATCGGCTACGCGTATGTGGCCAATCACTTCGACCCCACCAAGTCCAACGCCGACCCCCGCAGCCTGGTCCTGTCCAACGAGGTCTACTCCGTGCTGGGAGTCATCTAGCGCTCAACGCAAACGCGCCCCGCCGGTATCGGCAGGGCGCGTTCGGTTGCGTGACCTATGGATCAGGGGTGCCAGCCGGGAGGCGGCGGCGGACCGCCAGGCCCGCCCGGACCCCAGGGGCCGCCAGGCCCTCCCGGACCCGGCCCGCCCGGACCCCACTGGCCGGGGCCACCGGGGCCGCCCGGGCCCCAACCCTCGTGGTGCCAGTCGTGGCAGTTGTTCCAGTCCCAGTTGTTGCCCCAGCCCGGGTCCCACCACTCACCCGGACACCACTGCGGGAAGGGCCCGGGGTGAGCCTGCGCCTCAGTAGCGACGCCCAAGCCCGCCAAACCCAGCCCGCCGATTGCGAGAGCCGTTGCGGCCCAACGAGGAAGGGTTTTCACACGCGAACTATTACCCGCATCGATGCTTTGGCTAAACAATTGCTGCCAGTGTCTCGAACTGAGCGTTACCTGCCAATCCGCATTGCCGTCCCCCGGCCGCGGTTATGCACGGCCCGGCTGGCTCATTTCTGGCATGTCGGGCACCAGAAGACGTTGCGGCCCTCCAGCACCGTCGTGCGGATCGGATCACCCGACACCCGGCACGGTTCGCCGGCACGACGGTAGACGTAGGTGCGGGGACGATCGGGCCGGTACGACGGCGCGCCGCGGTCGTGTTCGGGCCGCACCACGATGATTTTGCCGCGACGCAACCCGACCTTCATCAGCGCGACCAGGTCGGTCCAGGCCGCATCGAACTCGTCCTCGCCGACGTCGCGGCCGGGGCGGAACGGGTCGATCTGGTGGCGGAACAGCAACTCGCTGCGGTAGACGTTGCCTACGCCGGCCATCACCGTCTGGTCCATCAACAGCGCGCCAATAGGCCTGCGGGACTTGGCAATCCGCTTCCACGCCCACGACGGATCGGCGTCGTTGCGCAACGGGTCGGGGCCCAGCCTGGCCAGGACGTCGCTGACCTGGCCCTCGTCGATGACTTCGCACACCGTCGGGCCGCGCAGGTCCGTGCCGTGATCGGCGCCGATCATGCGCATCCGCACTTGCCCGACCGCCTCGGGAAGCAGCCCATCGCCGGGCCGTTCCCATTCGGTGAAGGCACCGTACAACCCGAGATGCACGTGCACGATCGGGCCGCCGGTGTAGTGGTGGAACAGGTGTTTGCCCCAGGCGCTGGTGCGCTGCAACACCCGGCCGTCGACCACCGCGGCCGAATCAGCGAAGCGGCCCTGCGGGCTGGACACCGCGACGGGGGCGCCGGCGTATCGGCGTTGGTGCAGCCGGGCCAGCCGGTGCAGGGTATGCCCTTCGGGCACGCGCAGACCTTTCCGGCGTCAATCCGCCGCGCCGGGCACCGGCGGGGCTTGGTGCGTGCGTTCGTATTCGGCCAGGATGTCGATACGCCGTTGGTGGCGTTCGGCTTTCGACCACGGCGTGGTCAAGAAGGCGTCGACGATGGCCAGCGCCTCGGCCACGGTGTGCATGCGACCGCCGATGCCGATCAGTTGGGCGTTGTTGTGCTCGCGGGCCAACGTCGCCGTTTCGACGCTCCAGGCCAGCGCGCAACGAGCGCCGGGGACCTTGTTGGCGGCTATCTGCTCGCCGTTGCCCGAGCCGCCCAAGACGATCCCCAGACTGTCCGGATCCGCCACCGTGCGGGTCGCGGCGGCGATGCAGAAGGCCGGGTAATCGTCTTCGGCGTCGTAGCTGAAGGCGCCGCAGTCGATCGGCTCGTGCCCGGATTTCTTGAGGTGGTCGATGATCTGCTGCTTGAGCTCGAATCCGGCGTGGTCAGAACCGAGGTAGACGCGCATGCCCGCAATCCTTACACAGCCTCGCGTCGTCCGGCCGCGGCGATCGCCAGCGGCGATCTAGTCGAATTCGGGCTTCTCGGTGCGGCTGCGCTTGAGCTCGAAGAAGTGCGGGTAGGACGCGAAGGTCACCGAAGCGTCCCACAGCTTGCCCGCTTCCTCGCCGCGCGGAATCTTGGAGAGCACCGGCCCGAAGAACGCCACATCGTTGACGTGGATGGTCGGCGTGCCGACGTCGTCGCCGACCGCGTCCATGCCGGCGTGGTGGCTCTTGCGCAGCGCCTCGTCGTACTCGTCGCTGTTCGCGGCCTCCGCCAACTCGGCCGGCAGGCCCACGTCGGCGAGCGCCAGCTTGATCACGTCCTCGAGCTCCTTGTTGCCCTCGTTGTGGATCCGGGTCCCCATCGCGGTGTACAGCGGACCCAGCACCTCGGCGCCGTGGGCCTGCTCGGCGGCGATCGCCACCCGCACCGGACCAAAGGCCTTCGCCAACCGTTCGCGGTATTCGTCGGGCAGACCCTCGCGGTTTTCATTGAGCACCGCCAGGCTCATCACGTGGAAGTTCACCTCGATGTCGCGAACCTTCTCCACCTCGAGGATCCAGCGCGAGGTGATCCATGCCCACGGACACAGCGGATCGAACCAGAAATCGGCTTTGTTCTTCGCGGCGGCGGTGTCAGGCATGGCGCATCCTCTCGTCGTTTAAAAGTCTGATCTGCACAACCGTAGGCCTCTGCATCCTGTTCCCGATTTGCCTGACCCGTAGGTTGGACACGTGGCTCTCCCCAATCTCACCCGCGAACAGGCCGTCGAGCGCGCCTCCCTGATCACCGTCGCCAGCTATCAGATCGACCTCGATCTCACCGACGGCTCCGGCGCGCCCGGTGCAGCGGACCTTCCGCTCGATCACCACCGTGGTATTCGACGCGCTCGCCGGCGCCGACTCGGTCATCGACATCGCCGCCGACACCATCCGCAGCGCCACGCTCAACGGCCACGACCTGGACGTCTCGGCCTACGACGAGTCGATCGGTATCTCGCTGCGCGGGCTGGCCGACCGCAACGTCGTCGTGGTCGATGCGGACTGCCGCTACTCCAACACCGGCGAGGGCCTGCACCGGTTCGTGGACCCGGTCGACAACGAGACCTACCTGTACTCGCAGTTCGAAACCGCCGACGCCAAGCGCATGTTCGCCTGCTTCGACCAGCCCGACATGAAGGCGACGTTCGACGTGCGGGTGACGGCGCCCACGCATTGGAAGGTGATCTCCAACGGCGCGACGGTGTCGGTGAACCGACGGCCTGCACACCTTCGCCACCACGCCGCGGATGAGCACCTATCTGGTCGCCCTGATCGCCGGCCCATACGCCGAGTGGAACGACTCCTACACCGACGAGCACGGCGAGATCCCGCTGGGCATCTTCTGCCGGTCCTCGCTGGCCCAGCACATGGACGCGGACCGGCTGTTCACCCAGACCAAGCAGGGATTTGGCTTCTACCACCGCAACTTTGGCCTGCCCTACGCGTTCGGGAAATACGATCAGCTGTTCGTCCCCGAATTCAACGCCGGCGCAATGGAAAACGCGGGCGCGGTGACGTTCCTGGAGGACTACGTCTTCCGCAGCAAGGTCACCCGGGCTTCCTACGAGCGGCGTGCCGAGACCGTGCTGCACGAGATGGCGCACATGTGGTTCGGCGACCTGGTCACCATGGTCTGGTGGGACGACCTGTGGCTGAACGAGTCGTTCGCGACCTTCGCATCCGTGCTATGCCAAAGCGAGGCAACCGAATTCACCGAAGCCTGGACGACGTTCGCGACGGTCGAGAAGTCATGGGCCTACCGCCAGGATCAGTTGCCCTCGACGCATCCGATCGCCGCCGACATCCCCGACCTGGCCGCGGTCGAGGTGAACTTCGACGGCATCACCTATGCCAAAGGCGCTTCGGTGCTCAAGCAGCTCGTCGCCTATGTCGGGCTGGAGCACTTCCTGGCCGGGCTGCGCGACTACTTCCGCGCCCACGCCTTCGGCAACGCCACGTTCGACGATCTGGTCGCCGCGCTGGAGCAGGCGTCCGGGCGTGATCTGTCCGACTGGGGTCAGCAGTGGCTGAAAACGACCGGGCTGAACACGCTGCGGCCGGAGTTCGACGTCGACGGCGCGGGTGCTGAGGGCAAGTTCACCCGGTTCGCGGTGACCCAGAGCGGTGCCGCGCCCGGGCGCCGGCGAGACCCGAGTGCACCGGCTGGCGATCGGGATCTACGACGACGACGGAACCGGAAAGCTGGTGCGGGTACACCGCGAGGAACTCGACGTCGAGGGTCCCGTCACCGAAGTTCCTGCACTGGTTGGTGTTTCGCGAGGCCAGCTCGTCCTGGTCAACGACGACGATCTGACGTATTGCTCGTTGCGGCTGGACACCGAGTCGCTGCGCACCGCGCTGGAGCGCATCGCCGACATCGCCGAGCCGCTGCCGCGGTCGCTGGTCTGGTCGGCCGCCTGGGAGATGACGCGCGAGGCCGAGCTGCGGCGCCCGCGACTTCGTGGCCCTGGTGGCGGGCGGCGTGCACGCCGAGTCCGAGGTCGGGGTGGCACAGCGGCTGCTGCTGCAGGCCCAGACGGCACTGACCTCCTACGCCGAGCAGGGCTGGGCGCGCGAACACGGCTGGCCGCAGTTCGCCGACCGGCTGCTGGAGCTGGCGCGCGGCGCGCAGCCCGGCTCGGATCACCAGCTCGCCTTCGTCAACACGCTGTGCTCGTCGGTGCTGTCGGCCGACCATGTTGCGACGCTGGCCGAGCTGCTCGAGCGCGACCCCGCCGAGTTGGGGCTGGCCGGCCTCGAGATCGACACGGACCTGCGGTGGCGGATCGTGACGGCGCTGGCCACCGCGGGCGAGATCGACGCCGACGGGCCCGCGACACCGTTCATCGATGCCGAGATCCAGCGCGACCCGACCGCCGCCGGCAAGCGCCACGGCGCCCAGGCCGCGACGGCACGACCGCAGCTGCCGGTCAAGGAGGCGGCGTGGACGACCGTGGTCGAGGACGACACCCTGGCCAACATCACCGCCCGCTCGATCATCGGGGGCATCGCCCCGCCCGGCCAGGCCGAGTTGCTCAAGCCGTTCACCGCGCGCTATTTCGACGCGATCTCCGGAGTCTGGGCGCGCCGGTCCAGCGAAGTGGCCCAGACGGTGGTGATCGGGCTCTACCCGCACTGGGACATCAGCGACGAGGGCGTTGCCGCCGCGGACAAGTTCCTGTCCGACCCGCAGGTGCCGGCGGCGTTGCGCCGCCTGGTGCTCGAAGGTCAGGCCGGGGTGAAGCGTTCGTTGCGGGCGCGTCGTTTCGACGCCGGCGAGGCTCGAGCCCCAACGACTTGGCGAGGCCGGCGATGGGCGGCCCGCTGCGCCCGGCTACGCCGCGCTTGCGACCGCCACTAGGCCGGCGAAATCCCGGCGCTCAGCACGCGGATCGCGCTGACCAGTCCGTCGACCAGGTCGCCCCGCTCGAACGCCGAGGAAGCGGCGGCAACACCCAGCGGTGCGGCCGACTCGGCGCCACGGCCGCGAACCTGCGTGCCGTAGACCACCTCGATGACCTTCTGGTCGGGTGAGACGGCCAGCAGCACGGCGTTGTCCGGCGTCGGCACGTCGGCCAGGATTTCGCGCGCCCGCGCGGCGGTGTCGCTGCCCAGGTCGCCCAGGTAGATGGAGAAGCGTGTCTTGGATGCCCGAGAGCCGAATTTCAGCGCATCGTCCACGGCGACCAGGTCTTTGGTCGAAAACGGGAAATGCACCGACAGTTCGCCGGGCTCGGTGACGCCGGAGATCCGTCCGCTGGTGGTGATCACCGTGCCGTGCAGGCAGCCCGGCGGGTTCCCTCGTCGCGACCTCACCACGTGCCACTGGCGCCACCTCCAACTGAGAATTCCGACGTGCCGTGGCCACCATGTCCGCCGTGGGCGTGGCCGACGTCTTCGCCGGTCGCGGCCCACAGGATCGGCGGATGCGTCCACTTCTCGCCCAGCTTGTAGGTCGCTGGGTGCGGTCCCTTGTGGGACCAGATCGGCACCGACAGCGCGACCACCAGCAACAGAGGTATTCCGAGGAAGAACAGGTGGATCTGCAGAAGGCTCACGACGCAAACCGTATCCCACGAGGCGGGCTGCCGGCGCGACCGGACGCCGGATTGGTCGATCAGGCCGCGCCTTCACCGAGATATCGGGCCCAGGCCGGATCCAGTTCCTTGACCGTCGACAGCAGCCGCCAGTGCTGCCCGGTCGGCGGCAGCGGCGGGCGGCGCAGCGCCCAGCCGAGCTCGCTGAGTAGCTTGTCGCCCTTGCGGTGGTTGCAGGTCGAGCAGCACGCGACGCAGTTCTCCCAGGAATGGTCACCGCCGCGGCTGCGTGGCACCACGTGGTCGACGGTGTCCGCCTTCGCCCCGCAGTAGGCGCAGCAGAACCGGTCGCGGTGCATCAGCGCGGCGCGGGTCATCGGGACGCGTGCCCGGTAGGGGACGCGGACGTAGGTCCGCAGCTGGATCACCGAGGGCACCACGATCGAGCTGGTCGCCGAGTGGATGACGGGGCCGGCCGGATCGTGGTGGACCACGTCGGCCTTTCCGCAGATCACCATAACGATCGCGCGGCGCATCGGCAGCGCGGTCAGCGGCTCGTAGGTGGAATTCAGCAGCAGGACCCGCCGGCGACTCCAGATGGAAGCGCTCTCGGCGCGGGCGGGCGGATGGATCTCAACACTATGCAGCGACGACGCGGTTGTGGGTCCGGTTAACCCTGCCGCGGCTACCGGAACTGCGGTGGCTGCGGCGTCTGTTGCCCTGCGCCATAGATCCTCCGCGGAACAGTCCACCATGATTCGCCGCCAATCGCACCCTATTGCAGGTGAACGCCGTGTCGATCCGGTGAACACCGGGCACGGGGTCGGGCCGCCTCCGCGTGGTCACCGCGAGCGATGCACCACAATGGACGGCGATGGATCAGGTAGCAGAGTCCTTCTACGACGCGATCGGCGGCGCCGAGACTTTCCACGCGATCGTCTCGCGCTTTTACGCCCAGGTTCCCGAAGACGAGATCCTGCGTGAGTTGTATCCGCTGGACGATCTCGAGGGCGCCGAAGAACGCCTGCGGATGTTCCTCGAGCAGTACTGGGGCGGCCCGCGCACCTACTCCGACCGGCGCGGACACCCCCGGCTGCGGATGCGGCACGTGCCGTTCCGGATCACTCCCCTGGCGCGTGACGCGTGGCTGCGGTGCATGCACACGGCCGTCGCGTCCGTCGATTCGCAGACGCTCGACGACGAGCACCGCCGCGAGTTGCTCAACTATCTGGAAATGGCTGCCCACTCGCTGGTCAATTCGCCCTTCTGATACCTCGCAACCGAACGGAGCACTATGAGCCCCGCAGCATGGTGGTCGAACGCGGTCTTTTACCAGGTCTATCCGCGATCGTTCGCCGACAGCAACGGTGACGGCGTCGGCGACATCGACGGAATCGTCGCCCATCTGGATCACCTGGAGCGGCTGGGAATCGAGGCGATCTGGCTCAGCCCGGTCACCGTCTCGCCGATGGCCGACCACGGCTACGACGTCGCCGATCCCCGGGACGTCGACCCGCTGTTCGGCGGAATGCCGGCTATCGAGCGGCTGATCGCGGCGGCACACCAGCGGGGCATGAAGATCACCATGGACGTGGTGCCCAACCACACCAGCTCGGCGCACCCCTGGTTCCAGGCCGCACTGGCCGCCGGCCCGGGCACCGCCGCCCGGGAGCGTTATCACTTCCGCGACGGCAAGGGGCCCGGCGGCGGGCTGCCACCGAACAACTGGACGTCGGTCTTCGGTGGGTCCGCCTGGACCCGGGTGGTCGAGCCGGACGGCCATCCCGGCCAGTACTACCTGCACCTCTTCGACACCGAGCAGCCGGACCTGAACTGGGATAATCCCGAAGTCTTCGAGGACTTCGCGACGTCGCTGCGGTTTTGGCTGGACCGTGGGGTGGACGGTTTCCGCATCGACGTGGCGCACGGGATGGCCAAGCCGCCCGGCCTGCCCGACGCCAGGGAGGGCGTCAAGGTGTTGTCGCCACAGCGACGACGACCCGCGTTTCAACAACGAAGACGTGCACGACATCCACCGCAAGATCCGCAAGGTCGTCGACGAGTATCCCGGGGCGGTGACCATCGGCGAGGTGTGGGTGCTGGACAACCTGCTCTGGGCTGAGTATCTGCGGCCCGACGAACTGCATCTCGGGTTCAATTTCCGGTTGACCAAGATCGACTTCGACGCCGGCCAAATCCGTGACGCCATCGAGAACTCGCTTGCGGCCACCGCGATCTATGACGCCGTCCCGACCTGGACGCTGTCCAACCACGACGTGGACCGGGAGGTGACCCGCTACGGCGGCGGCGACCTCGGGCTGCGCAGGGCCCGGGCCATGGCAATGGCGATGCTCGCCCTGCCCGGCACGGTGTTCATCTACAACGGTGAAGAGCTCGGGCTGCCCGACGTGTTGGACCTGCCCGAGGAGGTGCTGCAGGACCCGACCTGGGAACGGTCCGGGCACACCGAGCGGGGTCGCGACAAGTGCCGGGTTCCGCTGCCGTGGTCGGGTGAGGATCCCCCGTTCGGGTTCTCGGCCTCACCGGACACGTGGTTGCCGATGCCGAAGGAGTGGGCGGCGCTGACCGTCGAGAAGCAGAGCGGCGATCCCGACTCCACCTTGTCGTTCTTCCAGCGGGCACTCGAATTGCGAAAGCGTCGCGTGGAGTTCGATGGTGAGGCGGTCGAAGTGGTGGACGCGCCCGGCGATGCGGTGATCTTCCGGCGCCCCGGCGGGCTGGTCTGCGCGCTCAACAGCGGCGAATCGCCGGTGCCCCTGCCGGCGGGCGAGCTGATCCTGGCGAGCGCACCGCTGCTGGAGGGGAAGCTGCCACCGGATTCCGCGGCCTGGCTGGCCTAGCCGGCTCGGGTCGCGCCGTCGCAGTCACGGCGAGCGTTTCGCGGCTGACTGCTCTATATGTTGTGCATGGCTTCCTACGAGTGGACAGTGATCGGTGCCGGGCCGGCGGGCATCGCCGCGGTGGGAAGGCTGCTGGATCACGGGGTCGCGGCCCAACGGATCGCCTGGATCGATCCGGCCTTCGCCGCCGGCGACATCGGCCAGAAGTGGCGGTCGGTCTCGAGCAACACCCACGTCGCACTGTTTCTCGAATACTTCAACGGCTCCAAGGCTTTTCGGTTCTCCGAAGCGCCACCCATGCCACTCAAGGAGATCGATCCCCAAGAGACCTGTGCGCTGGGCCTGGTGGCCGAACCGCTGGTGTGGGTCACCGAGCAGCTGCGTGAGCAGGTCGACGCCTTCACGACGACCGCCACCGCATTGACCCTGCGGGACCGGCAGTGGCAGGTCCATACGGAACAACGCGACATCTTCTCCAGGAACGTGATCCTGGCCGTCGGCGCAGATCCCAAAAAACTCAGCCACCCGGACCTGCAGGAGGTCCCGGTCCAGGTCGCCCTGGATCCCGAGAGGCTGGCCCGAGAACCGCTCGAGGGCGCGACGGTCGCCGTGTTCGGCTCGTCGCACTCGTCCATGATCGTGCTGCCGAACCTGCTGCGCCACCCCGTCAGGCGCATCATCAATTTTTATCAAAGCCCACTGAAATACGCTGTCTATCTAGATGATTGGATCCTGTTCGACGACACAGGGCTGAAGGGTCAGGCGGCCGCCTGGGCGCGGGAGAACATCGACGGGGTCCTGCCGGACCGCCTGGAGAGATGCTGGGTATCGAGCCCGGACTTCGCCGAGAAATTGGCCCGGTGTGACCGCGTCGTCTACACCGTCGGTTTCGAGCGCAGGAAGTTGCCCGAGACACCGCAGTGGGGGCAGCTCGACTACAACCGGACCAACGGCATCCTTGCCCCCGGCCTGTTCGGGGTGGGCATCGCGTTCCCCCAGTACGCCGAAGACCCGTACGGGTATGGGCAGTTTCGGGTGGGCCTGAAGAAATTCATGGACCACCTCGACGCCGTTCTGCCGCTGTGGCTGCGCTACGGTCCCTGATCTCCGGGGCGAACCCGGCCGGCGATCGCTTTAAACTCAGCCTGATCCGTTCGAGGAATCGCCCCGGCCGGCCGCGTCAGCCCAGCAGCAGCGCGGGATCGCCGCGGCGGCGGTACACCGAACCGAACCGGGCGTCGAGACGCAACCACGTCGGCAGTATCCGGACCCGGATCAATTCGTCGGCGCCGACCGCATCGGGTGACTGCGGCAGAAAACCCATCGCGGTCAACGCGAACACGCAGCGCATGGGTAGCCCGACCTGCACGTCGGCCGAGCTGACCTGAACGACCTCCTGGTCGAGCAACGAAACCGGCGGGCCATGAGAACTGCTGTGCTCCTTGGCAAGTTGCGCCCCGCGCTGCGCCAGGTCGAGCATCACCCGGGCCGGTATGTCCTCGAGGTGGGTGAAGCCGGATTCCGGCGGCAAGGCGCCCCGCCACGCCGAATCCATCGCGAAGCCGGGATCGACGTAGCCCGAGTCGTCCATCGCGGACAGGCCGCGCGCCAGCGCGTCCGCGCCCACGGACAGATCGCCGGGCCGCACCTCGCCGACCACCACCCTGCTGGCCAGCACGTCGAAACCCGTTGCGACCCAGGCCGTCAGCAGGCCTGGGGATCGGGTCCGGAATCGGATGATCGCGGCGTCATCGAGTCGCAGCGCGCGATCGACGAACGCGGCCAGATCCGCGCGGTGGGCGTCCCTGGAGTCGGCGCCCAGCCATAGTCCTCGGTCGGCTACCTGATCCACCGTTGCAGATACTCCCGATGTTGTGGCGAGAGGCGCACCAGTCGCTGCTCCTCGATATGGACGGCGGCCAGTTGCGACTCGGCGATGACGGCGGGCTTCGACTCCTGATCCGCGTTGACCGAGCGCACCTCATAGCCCAGCGTGAAGTCGACCGCCCGCAACCGCTTGGTCCACATGGTCACCTGCAGCGGTGAATCCACCAGCCGCAGCTGGCCTTTGTAGGTCACCTTGACTTCGGCGATGAGCAAACCGATGGTCAAGATGTCGACCTCGAACGCTTCGCGCAGGAACTGGACGCGCGCCTCCTCGAGGATCGTGACCATGGTGGCGTGGTTGACGTGCTGGTACATGTCGATGTCCGACCAGCGCACTGGCACGGGCGCGACGAAGCCGACGCTCAACTTGACGATCCTCTTCCGCTGGTGCGGGTCATGCGACGGATTTGTCGCGCGGCGACGGACAGCGTCGCGAGATCCTTGTTCCCGCTCTCCTGGATCTCGATGAGCGTGCGGCGGGCCCGCTCGACCCTGGAGGCACTCAGGTGTTCCCACTCGGCGATCTTCTCTTCACCGCTTTCGTCCGGCTCCCCCACGGCGAGCACATCGAAGCACAGCGACCGCAACGAAGCATAGATGTCGTCACGAATCGCCAAGCGCGCCAAGGAGTGCCAGCGGTCACGCCGAGGCAGTTCGGATACCGCCGTCAGCAGCCCGTCGGTGCCGAGCCGGTCCATCAGCGCGAAATAGGTGTCCGCGACCTCGGCGGCGTCGATGTCATTGATGTCGCCGATGTCGATGATGTCGAGCAGGCTGAAGCGGTAGAGACCGGCGGACACCATATAGGCCAGGTCTTCGGGTGCGCCCTGGGAGGCGAATTCCGCGGCTTCCTTTTCGACGATGGCCTTGTCGTCGCCGCGCAGCCACTCCGACATGCGCGGCGTCAGCGCCTTGACCTTGGCGGCGAACCGGTTGATCTCGGCACCCACCGCCAACGGCTGCGGACGGTAGTTGAGCAGCCAGCGTCCGGCGCGGTCGATCAGCCGCCGGGTATCCAGCGTGAGCCGATCCGACAGTGCGACAGGCAGATTCGCCGCGCGGATCCGCCGCCAGATCTCCCCCACGCCGAAGATGGCGTCGGTGGCGACGTAGGTGCGCACCGCGTCGACCGGAACCGACGCCGACGTCTTCGGCGATCCGGAAGGCATAGCTGATGCCGGCGGTGTCCACCAGGTCGTTGATCAGCATGGTGGTGACGATCTCGCGGCGCAGCTGGTGTGTGCGGATCTCCGGAGTGAACCGTTCCCGCAACGGTTTCGGGAAGTACTGGGGCAGCCGCGACGCGAACACGTCCTGTTCGGTCAGCTCGGTCTCGAGCATCTCCTCTTTGAGGCCCAGCTTCACGTGCGCCATCAGGGTGCACAGTTCCGGTGAGGTGAGCCCGATGCCGGCCTCGGCGCGGCGCCCGATCTCCTTCTCCGAGGGCAGCGCCTCCAGGTCGCGGTGGATGCCACGCTCGTCCACCAGGTACTGGATCAGCCTGGCGTGCACCGGCAGCAGGCTGGCCGCGTTGGCGCGGCTGGTGCCGATCAGGTCGTTCTGGTCCTCGTTGTCGGTGAGCACCAGTCGCGCGACCTCGTCGGTCATCGACTCGAGCAGCGGTTTGCGCTCCTCCGGGTCGACCTTGCCGGCGGTGACCAGTGAGTCGATCAAGATCTTGATGTTGACCTCGTGGTCCGAACAGTCCACGCCGGCCGAGTTGTCCATGGCATCGGTGTTGATCCGGCCACCCGCCAAATCGAACTCGACGCGACCCAACGCCGTCACCCCGAGGTTGCCACCTTCGCCAATCACCTTGGCGCGCACCTGGCTTCCATTGACCCGCACCGGATCGTTGGCGCGGTCACCGACGTCGGCGTCGGACTCGGACTCCGCCTTGATGTAGGTGCCGATGCCGCCGTTGAACAGCAGGTCCACCGGAGCCTGCAGAATCGCCTTGATCAGATTGGGCGGCGTCATTTCGGCCACGTCGTCCTCGATACCCAGCGCTTCGCGGACCTGGGGGCTGACCGGAATCGACTTGTGCTCACGGCTGTACACCCCGCCGCCCGCACTGATCAAAGACGTGTCGTAGTCCTCCCAGCTGGACCGCGGCAGGTCGAACATCCGTTGGCGTTCGTCCCACGAACCCGCGGCATCGGGGTCGGGGTCCAAGAAGATGTGCCGGTGGTCGAAGGCGGCGAGCAGTCTGATGTGCTTGCTCAGCAGCATGCCGTTGCCGAAGACGTCGCCGCTCATGTCGCCGATGCCCACCACGGTGAAATCCTCGGTCTGCGTGTCGACATCCATCTCCCGGAAGTGCCGTTTGACGGCCTCCCAGGCGCCCTTGGCGGTGATGCCCATGGCCTTGTGGTCGTAGCCGACCGATCCGCCGGACGCGAACGCGTCACCCAACCAGAATCCGTAGGACTTCGCGACGTCGTTGGCGATGTCGGAGAAGGTGGCGGTGCCCTTGTCCGCCGCTACCACCAGGTACGCGTCGTCGCCGTCGCGCCGGATGACTTCCGGTGGCGGGCTGACCTTTCCGGTCGCATGGTCGACGTTGTCGGTGACGTCGAGCAGGCCGGAGATGAACAGCTGATAGCACGCGACGCCCTCGGCGCGGCTGGCGTCGCGGTCGGCCGGCCGCGTCGCCGGTGGGCAGCGGTGGCCGCTTGAGGACGAATCCGCCCTTGGCGCCCACCGGCACGATGACTGCGTTCTTGACCGCTTGCGCCTTGACCAGGCCCAGGATCTCGGTGCGGAAGTCGTCCCGACGGTCCGACCAGCGCAGGCCGCCACGGGCCACCGGGCCGAACCGCAGGTGCACGCCCTCGACCCGGGGCGAGTAGACGAAGATCTCGTATTTGGGCCGTGGCAGTGGCAGCTCGCCGACCAGCTGGGCGTCCAGCTTGATCGCCAACACATTGCGGGCGCGGGCCGAACCCTCGCCTGTGACAAAGTAATTGGTCCGCAGCGTGGCCTGAACCAGCGATGCGAAGGCACGCATGAATGCGGTCGGTGTCCAGGCTCACCAGTGCGTCGATGTCGGCGGCCACCGCCCCGGCGGCGGCCTGCGCGTCGCGACTGGCCGCTGAATCGAGGCTGGGGTCGAACAGCGCCTCGAAGAGCGCGACCAGCGACCGTGCGGTCGAGGAATGCTCGTTGAGCACCGACTCGATGTAGGACTGGCTGTACGGAAAGTTCGCCTGCCGCAGGTACTTTGCGTAGGCCCGCAACAGCACGACCTGCTGCCATCGAAGACCCGCGCGCATCACCAACTCGTTGAACCGGTCGATCTCGAGGCGGCCTTGCCAGATCGCGGTGACCGCGTCGGCGAACCGCTCGGCCATCGCGTCGCGCTCGGCTTGTGTCGAGGCCAGCTGGATGGTCGGGTGCGGTGAGATCTTGAACTGGTAGATCCATACCGGCAGCCCGTCGGACCGGTTGACCGTGAACGGACGCTCCTCGAGCACCACCACGCCCATGCTCTGCAGCATCGGCAGCAGCTGGCTCAGCGAGGCGGTGCGTCCGCCCATGAACCAGGTCAGCTGGGCGGTGCCGTCGTCGGCCTCGGTGAACACCAGCTTGACCGAGTTGTCTTGCAGCTCCTTGATGATGGCGATCTGGTCGATGGCATCGGCCGGGGTGACGGCCTGCTTGTAGACCTCGGGGAAGGCGGCCGCGTAGTACTCGGCGTCGGCGTGCCCCACGGAGCCTTCCGCGGCGGCGGCGGCGACGAGCCGGTCGGTCCAGGTCCGCGCCGCTTCGCTGAGCAGCGCCTGAATGCGGATCCGGTTGGCTTCGGAGACGTCGACCGGCGCGGCGTTGGGATCATCGGAGGGCAGACGAACCATGAAATGCATCAGGGCCCAAGGTGATTCGCTGACCCGGGCGGTGAATTCCAATCGGGTGCCGCCGAATTCGTGCACCAGGATGTCTTCGATCTGCAGCCGCACCGCCGTCGTGTAGCGGTCGCGGGGCAGATACACCAGGCAGGAGACGAAGTACTGCAGGCGGTCGGCGCGCAGGAACAGCAACGCGTTTCGTTGCGGCCCCAGATCCACCACCGCCTTGGCCATCGCCAGGAGCCGTTCGGCGCTGAGCGTGAACAGCTCCGAGCGGGGAACGGTCTGGATGACGTCGAGCAGCAGCTGGCCCGGGTGGATCGGGTCGCTGTCGGCCATCGCCAGCGCCTCACGGACCCGGCGCGAAATCGTGGGGATTTCCAGGACATCGGCATTCATGGCCGCCACCGTGAACAGCCCGACGAAGCGGTGCTCGATCACCTCCCCGTCGACGTATTCGCGAACCGCGATGGCATACGGGTAGGCGCCGTAGCGCAGATAGCTGCCCACCACGGATTGCGCCAGTACCAGCAGTCTGTCGTCGTCGGTCAGCCGGGGGCGCGAGCCGGTGCGGGTGCGCAGGACGCCGAGGCCGGGTGACCCGTCGCCGGAGACCCGACCGTCGTGCACGTGGCAACGCTGATAGCCGAGCAGGAGGAAGTTTCCGTTGCCCAGCCAGCGCAGCAGCGCCGCGACGTCATCGCGGTCCGGCGCCGAGAAGTGGTCTTGCGGCGTTGGCTTCGACGTGCGCCGGCCAGATCGTTCAGGACGGCGATCAACGACGACGCGTCGCTGGCGACCTGCTGGACGTCGGCCAGCACCTTGGGCAGCAGCCGTTCGACCTCGGTGAGTCCCTTGCTGTCGACCGACGGCAGGAGTTGCACGTGTATCCACGCTTCGCCGGCGTATTGCGAGGCGCCCGCTGACTTCGCCTCCACGCTGACCAGGTCGCCCTCGGGGCTGCGCTGCACGTCGAACACCGGCGTCATGATGGCGGTGTACGGGACACCGAGCCGGTGCAGCAGCACGGTGACGGAATCCATCAGCATGCCGCCGTGATCGGTGACGACTTGCAGGGCGGGCCCGAACCCGGCGGGGTCTTCCGCCGGGTACACCGCGACGCGGCTCTCGCCGTCGGGCCGGTGCTCGCCCGAGGCGATAGTGTGCGCTCAGCATGGCCGGGGTCACGATTGCCGCGGGCACGGTCAGGTCGATGGGCCGAGTTTCTGCGCCGCCCGTCTCGTCGCCATGCGGACCGCGATAGCTCTCTACGTAGGCTCTCGAGATCCATTCAGGAATGTCCCGCTGCTGGGTGAAGGTCGTCCACGGCTCGAGATCTTGTCTAGCTCGGGGATCGATCGTCATGCCGATAGCTCCCAACTGGCGACGGTTGTCAGTGCGCTCGGTCGCCCGGTTCCGTGGCGGTGCGGGGCAGAGCTGACATTAGTCGCGCGTCAGCTTGCGGTGGGTCACTCTGTGCGGCCGTGCCGCGTCCGCCCCGAGCCGTTCGATTTTGTTCTCCTCGTAGGCACCGAAGTTGCCCTCGAACCAGAACCACTTGGCCTCGTTGTCGTCGTCACCCTCCCACGCCAGGATGTGCGTGCAGGTGCGGTCCAGGAACCACCGGTCGTGCGAAATCACCACCGCGCAGCCGGGGAATTGCTCGAGGGCGTTTTCCAGCGAACTGAGCGTTTCGACGTCGAGGTCGTTGGTGGGCTCGTCGAGCAGGATGAGGTTTCCGCCCTGCTTGAGCGTCAGCGCGAGGTTCAGCCTGTTGCGCTCGCCGCCGGACAGCACGCCGGCCGGCTTCTGCTGATCGGGGCCCTTGAACCCGAACGCCGACACGTAGGCCCGCGACGGCACCTCGGTCTGGCCGACGATGATGTGGTCCAGCCCGTCGGAGACGACCTCCCAGACGTTCTTCTTGGGATCGATTCCGGCGCGGCTCTGGTCGACGTAGCTGAGCTTGACGGTCTCGCCGACCTTGACCATGCCGCTGTCGGGCTGCTCGAGACCGACGATGGTCTTGAACAGCGTGGTCTTACCCACCCCGTTCGGGCCGATGACGCCGACGATGCCGTTGCGCGGCAGGGTGAAGGACAGATCCTTGATGAGCGTGCGTCCGTCGTAGCCCTTGTCGAGATGGGCGACCTCGACCACCACGCTGCCCAGCCGCGGACCGACCGGGATCTGGATCTCCTCGAAGTCGAGCTTGCGCGTCTTCTCGGCCTCGGCGGCCATCTCCTCGTAGCGCTGCAGCCGCGCCTTGCTCTTGGCCTGGCGCGCCTTGGCCCCGGACCGCACCCACGCCAGCTCCTCGGTCAACCGTTTCTGCAGCTTGACATCCTTGCGGCCCTGCACCGAAAGCCGCTCGGCCTTCTTCTCCAGGTAGGTCGAGTAGTTGCCCTCGTACGGATACGCGCGGCCGCGGTCGAGTTCCAGGATCCACTCGGCGACGTTGTCCAGGAAGTAGCGGTCGTGGGTAACGGCCAGGATCGCGCCCGCATAGGCCGCGAGATGCTGCTTCGAGCCACTGCACGCTCTCCGCGTCCAGGTGGTTGGTCGGCTCGTCGAGGAGCAGCAGGTCGGGCTTGGACAACAGCAGCTTGCACAGCGCCACCCGGCGGCGCTCACCACCGGACAGATTCGTCACCGGCTCATCGGGCGGCGGGCAGCGCAGCGCGTCCATGGCCTGCTCCAACTGAGAGTCGAGGTCCCACGCGTCGGCGTGGTCCAGGTCCTCTTGCAGTCGGCCCATCTCGTCCATCAATTCATCGGAGTAGTCGGTGGCCATCAGCTCAGCGACCTCGTTGAAGCGGTCGAGTTTGACCTTGATCTCGCCCAGGCCTTCTTCGACGTTGCCGCGAACGGTCTTCTCCTCGTTCAGCGGCGGCTCCTGCAGCAGGATGCCGACGGTCGCGTCGTTGGCCAGGAAGGCGTCACCGTTGTTCGGCTTGTCCAGGCCCGCCATGATCCGCAAGACGCTCGACTTGCCGGCGCCGTTGGGTCCGACGACACCGATCTTGGCGCCCGGATAGAAGCTCAACGTGACGTCGTCCAGGATCACCTTGTCGCCGTGCGCCTTGCGGACCTTTTTCATCGTGTAGATGAACTCAGCCATGCCGCGGTTATGCCTTTCTGGTTTGCAAAGATCTCGCGGACCATCCTAGGCATCGCCGTGCAGCGGGCTGAGGCGACAGTGGTTAGGCCACTGCCACCGGCTCAACCGCCGCGGTGGATTCCACGCCGCCGTCCGCATTGTCGGCGGCGGCACCGTCGCCGGCCTCGATGCTCCCGGCCGCGGTTTCCTGCCCCGCGTTGGGGCCGGTGTAACCGGGCTTCTCGATCCGCACGATGGCGCGGGACACATCGGGCCCGACCGACGTCGCGCGCATCTCGAGCGACGACCGGCGGTTGCCGTCGCGGTCCTCGTATTCACTGGTGTACACGTGACCGACCACGATCACCGGGGCGCCCTTGCCCAACGCGGCGCCCACTCCGGTGACCAGCTTGCCCCAGCAATTCACGTTGATGAACAGGGAGTTTCCCGGCTCCCAGCTGCCGTCCGCGGTCCGCCGCCGCGAATTGCTGGCGACCCGGAACTTGATCACTTCCTGGGTGCCGACCTGCCGGCGCTCGGGGTTGTTGACGATGTGGCCGACGACGGTAAGCGGTGTTTCGAACATTGGCTGATCCCTTCTCGATTGCTTTCTCTGGCTCATTGGCCACCAGTAAGCGCGGCGCCACCGACGAGCGCCGGGGAAAACGGCCCGAAGATCGGCCGTGGCCCGCCGTCGTTGTGGATGAAAGCGCGACTGTGGATCAGTCAGGGGCCTGGCCGGACCGCTTGGGCGTCTCGGCCTGCGCCAGCTGCGCCAGCATCGCGTTGTAGGCCACCAGCTCGGCGTCGTCGTCGCGTTCGGCGGCGCGGTCCAACCGCTTGGCGGTGCGGCGATCGCTGCGGGCCCACTGGATGAGCAGCGCGAGCATCACGATCACCAGCGGGAATTCCCCCGCCGCCCAGGCGATGCCCCCGCCCAGTCGCTGATCCCCCAGCAGATCGGTGTGCCAGCTCAGGCCCAGCGAGCGGTAATAGTCCGCGGCGAGCACCTTCTTGGTGCCCATCAGCACCACCCCGAAGAAGGCGTGCAGCGGCAGTGAGGCGAACACCACGGCCACCTTCGCCAGCGGCGGGATCGGTCGCGGCGTCGGGTCCACCCCGATCACCACCCAATAGAACAGATAGCCGCTCAGCAGAAAGTGCACGTTCATGGCCAGATGCCCGGCGTGGCTGCTCGCCGTGATATCGAACAGGTTCGACAGATACAGCCCATAGAACCCGGCGACGAACAGCACGGTGGCCACCACCGGGTTGGTGAGGAACCGGGATAGGCGGCTGTGCAGCGCGGCCAACAGCCATTCGCGCATGCCTGGCGGGTCGTCACGGCCGGCCGCGGGCAGCGCCCGCAACGCCAGGGTGACCGGGGCGCCGAGCACCAGCAGGATCGGGATCAGCATCGACAGGCACATGTGGACCACCATGTGCATGCTGAACATCGCAGGCATGTAGCGTCCGACGCCCGACGACGTCGCGAACAGCAACACCAGGCAGCCGAGCAGCCAGGAGACGGTGCGGCCCGGCGGCCACTTGTCGCCGCGGCGGCGCAGCCGTACCAGCCCCGCCACATACAGTGCGGCGAAGATGAGCGCCGCGGAGCCGAAGATCAGGTCGAAGCGCCACTCGAACAGGAGGCGCGCCACGGTGGGCGGCCCGTCGAAGTCGTAGCCGATCTCGGCTTCGGGGATCGACGGCAACCGCGCCGGCGGCGGGGGCGGTGGCGTGCGGCCCAGCCCGACGGCGATGCCGAAGGTGACGCCGAAAATGGCGGCCTCGATCAGCGTCAACCGCAGCAGGGCGGCACGCGCGCGCGAAGGCCTCGGATCCGCTTGCAGCGCAGCCACACTCACGCGCCGCTGGCGCCAGCCGAGCCCGCCCAGCAGGCACAGCGCGACGACCTTGGCGGTGACCAGCCGGCCATAGTCGGTGCTGAACAGGTCGGACGGCTGCACGCGCACCAGGGCGTTGACCAGTCCACTCACCGCCATCGCGACCCAACACCACAGCGCGATCATCGAGAAACGCCGGGCGGCCAGCCCGAGGTGACCGCCGCCCCTCAGGGCGTGGGCGAGCAGGGCGAGCAGGCCACCGGCCCACAGGCTGGCGGCGACCAGGTGGATCAGCAGGCCATTGGTGGCCAGGTCGTGCGAACCGCCGGCCGACGAGTGACCGGTCAGCCCCAGCGGCACCAGCGTCAGCACCGACGCGGCGACCAGCGCCGGCATCCACGACCAGCGCAGCACCGACAGGCTCGCCAGCGTGACCACCGCGGCCAGGATCGCGGTCCAGCGCCACGCCGAGGCGTTGGTGATCAGGCCCGCCAGTGACCACATCCGCATCGGGCTGATGTCGGCGACGGGGTGGCCGGACACGTCGGAGATGGTCAGCGGGACCAGCAGGGCGGCGCACACCGCCCACACCCCCGACGCGACCGTCCCGAGCCGCAGGGCCCGATAGCCCTCGGCGTCGAGGACACCGTTGCGCTGCGGCGGCACCAGAAACGCCGCGAACAGAAACGACCCGACCGCGAGCACCGCGGCGATCTCACCCACCGCCCGGACGAACGGCAGTCCCAGGGTGGTCACCTGGCCGGGGTCGGGCAGGCCCGTCACGGTCAGCGCGCTGGCCAGCGAGAGCGTCCCGATGCCGGCGGCCGTGCAGCCCGCCAGCGCGGCCACCCCGGCCAGGATCGGCCACACCGGGGCGCGGCGCTGGGTGGCGGCCTCGGTCGAGGCCTTGCCGGCCGGCGGGGCGACGGTCATATGTCCAGGGTATGGGCGGGGCCGCCGGCTACAGAGTCTGGCCGTCCAGAAGTTCCTGACGCGCCTTGGCCTCGCGGGCCACGAACTGATCGCGCGCGATCTGCCCGACGTAGTTGAAGTCCTGCAGGATGTCGCGCAGCTCCTGCAGGAAGGCGCCTCGCCTTTCGGCCAGGTCGGGGGCGGCAGCGATCAGGTTTTGGTCGTCGACAACCTGACGCGCGGTGGCGAACAGCAGCGTCGACACCGATTCGCTGCTGCGGATCCGGGTCTGCGCCACATACTGCCGGCCGACGCCCAACGCCAAGTCGGTCAGTTCCTTGTGACCAATGTCGGGTGCTGCGTCACGCAGCACGTCAGCGACGATCTCGTAGGCCTCGAAGAACACCCGCAGCATCGCGTCCGCCATCAACGGACGCTTGGCGAACAACAGCGCGTCGATCTCATCTCCCCCGGCGCCGACGTGGGCTTCCCAATTGTTGTGCCAGGCCAATTCCTCGGCGATGTTGTCCCGGAACGTCGCCGAGTCGGCGAAATAGAAATCGAATTTCAGCAGATCGCGCAGCCGCATCACCTGGGCCCAGAACGCCGCCATGCGGTCGCCGTCGGAGCGGCGGGCGTGTGACAGCGCGAGCTCGACGATGGAGGTCTCCAGGAATGCGTGGATCACCGAGTTGCGGTAGAAGGCCGCGGCGTGCTGCTCGTCGGCCCCGATGCGCCACACCGCTTCCCGGCCTCCGTCGACCCGGGTGATGGGGTGTCCGTTGGATAGTGCGTCGACCGCCGCGCGCACCCCGTCGTGGGTGCGCAGCCGTAACGCGCTGGTGGACATCGGATTTTGTTTGCGTTCCAGGTAATCCAGCGAGTCCTGCAGGGTGTGGTGCAGCTGACCGAGCGTCAACGCCGCGCCGCGCGTGGTCAGGAGCAATGCGCACACCAGGCCCGTCGCCGTCACCGGCGTCGCCTGCAGGATCCGCCAGGCGACTTCGAACGACATCTTCTGCAGCGCAAGCCGTTTAGCGTCCGGATCCTGCGTCAGCGGACCGTGCGGCACACCCAGGTGCTGACGCATGGACACCGCTTCGGGGAAGCGGACGTAGATCTTGCCGTAGTTGCGTTCACCCTGCGCGCGGATGAAGTTGTACAGCCAGCCGACGCCTTCGGGCGTCTTCTCACCGCCGCGGGCGTAGGCCGCGTATTCGGCGGTCTCGTGCAGTTGGTCGAAGCTGATCGAAACCGGCTGCAGCAGAATATCTTCGCTGCGGCCATCCAGGTAGGCGTCGGCGACGTAGGCCAGCAGCCCGAGCTTTGGTGGCAGCATTTTCCCGGTGCGCGAGCGGGTGCCCTCGATGGACCAGCTGAGGTTGAACCGCTTTTCGACGATGTAGCCGACGTATTCGCGGAGCACGTACTTGTAGAGTTGGTCGTTGCCGATGTTGCGGCGGATGAAGATGACGCCGGAACGCCTTAACAGCGGGCCCATCGCCCCGAACGACAAGTTGATACCGGCGAACACATGCACCGGCGGTAATCGGTTCTCCTGCATGGCGACCGGCACCACCGCGCCGTCGATATAGGACCGGTGCGAAAACAACAGCACCGCCGGGTGAGCTTCCAGGCCGGCCCGCATCGCCGCGACCTGGTATCCGTCATAGTCGATCTCGGGATCGAATCCGCGGCTGAGCATCCTGCCGAGAACCCCGACGAGGTCGACCGATGCCCTGCTCCACCCGGTGGCGAGTTCGTCGAGCATCTTTCCGGCTTCGTCGACGGTGGCGCCCGGGATCTTGGCCAAGCCCGCACGAAACCGGTTGGAGGCCAAGATCTCCGGCTTCACCAGACGGGGGGACTTGTACTGCGGTCCGAGGATTCGGTACTCGACGCGTTCCAGCGCCAAGATGGCGCGGCGGATCACGAATTGGGCGAAGTCGTACTTGTCTTCTCCGACGGTGGTGTCGCGCCATTGCCGGCGCAGCTCGGAGACGGTGGCCGCTTCACCGGCCACCACCCGTGCGCGCTGGGGAGCGGTCCGCACGATCTGCTCTTGGTGACGTTGGTTGGGGTGGTAGGGATCCCGGCCGGGGAGCAGCCCGGCCAGCTTGGCGACACGACCGCGATCCGGCTCCGGCAACCAGAACACCCGCACCGGCACGATCGAACGGTCTTCCCCGGATTCGAGCTGTTCGGCCAGGGCCGCCATCGCTTCCGGCGGCGCGTCAAGCGCCGGCAGTTTCACCAGGCCGAAATTCGCCCCCGGATGTCCGGTGCGCTGTTGATCCATCCACGCCGTCACCAGTTCCATCTCGACCGGCGAGGCCATCGACGCCAATACCAGCGAGTCTCTTCCGGCAAGAATCGCGCTGCTATCCGCAGCCGGTTCGATCACGGACGCCCTCGGGGCGGCGATTCCGGTGTATCGGCCTTGACGTCCGCCGCCTCGGTGGCGGGTTGTTGTGCCTCACCGTCTTTGCGGGTGGTCTGGGATTCATGGGGATTTGCCTTGGGCGGCTTCGCTTTCGACGCAGCCTTCTTGGCCGGCGCCTTCTTCGCCGCCGCCTTCTTCGCCGCAGCCTTCTTGGCCGGCGCCTTCTTGGCCGGCGCCTTCTTGGCCGGTGCCTTCTTCGCCGGCGCCTTCTTGGCCGGCGCCGTCTTGGCTGGTGCTTTGGTGGTCCGGCTCTGCACCTTGTCTGCCGCCTTCTTCTCGGCGTACAGGTCGACCTCGGGCAATTCGCCGACGGGCCAGTTCGCGAGCGCGTCCAGGTACAGCTGGCGCACTTCAGCGATGCGGTCCGGCAGCGTGTCAAGTGTCCAGTCCTGCACCGAGATCGGGGGGAAGACCGCGACGTCGACGGTGCCCGGGTTGATGACGGTCGAGTTCCGGGCGGCAACGATCTCGGCGTTGCGGATCACGATCGGGACTATCGGGATACCCGCGGCCATCGCGAGACGGAATGGCCCTTTCTTGAAGGGACCGACCTCTGTGGTGTCCAGCCGGGTGCCTTCCGGTGCCATCACAATGGAAAGTCCGTTCTTGGCTCTCTCTTCGACCGTGCGCATCGTCTCGAGCGCTGAAGCCGAATCGTCGCGGTCGATGAACACACCGTCCAACGCCTTGCCGAGCAGGGCCATGATCGGATTCTTTTGCAGTTCCTTCTTGGCTACGGCAACCCAGTTGTCGTTCACCAGCGCACCGGCGATGACCGGATCAACCTGATTGCGGTGGTTGTAGATAAAGACCGCCGGACGTTGCGCGGTCAGGTTCTCTTTCCCGACGACATTGAGATGTACTCCAGTGGTCGCGAGCACCGTCTGGGAGAAAACGGAGGTAAAGAAATTGGCGCCCCGCCGCCGGCTACCGGTCAACACACCCATTGCCACTGCGCCGGCACCGACGGGGACAATCGAGCCGAGCCCGGCAAGTGTGCGCACCTGCCGCCGCAGACCCACGGGGCCACGGCTGCTGAATCTCAGGATCGGCCAACCGCGGCGCTTGGCCACCGCGGCCATCTTGCCTTCGGGATTCGTCGGCCGCGGATTGCCGACCAGGTACATCAGGGCGACGTCCTCGTCGCCGTCGGCGTAGAAGTAGCTGTCCTTGAGATCGATGTCGTGCTCGGCCGCAAAGCGTTGCACCGCAGCGGCTTTGCCCGGCCCCCACAGGATGGGCTTCGCGACTCCGCCGGTGAGCATGCCATCCTCGGTGGTCTCGAACTTGTTGGTGAGCATGTTGGGAATGCCGAGGAAACGCGCGACGGGGTTGACCTGGATGGTCAGCGCCGACGAGCTGAGCACCACGGTGTGGCCGCGGGCCATGTGGGCGCGCACCAGCTCGCGCATCTCCGGGTAGATCCGCGATTCGATCCGCTGGACGAACAGCCGCTCGCCGATCTCTTCCAGGTCGTCGAGCAGCCGCCCGGTGAGTGCCGCGGCGGCCTTGCCGATGAGGTCCTCGAACTCGATACGACCCAGGGTGTGGCTCAGGCCGGCCTGCACCATGCCGAGCAACTCCCCGACGCCCATGTCGCGGCGCAGTAGGCGCTCCTGGGTCAGGATGACCGCGGTGAACCCGGCGACCAGTGTGCCGTCCAGGTCGAAGAACGCACCGATCTTGGCACCGGCGGGGCTGGCCATGATCTCGGCCACCGAGCCGGGCAGCCGCATGTCCGCTCCGGGGGTGTCGCCCTTGTCTCCCTGGTCTTTCGAGTCGCTCATGAGCTCGCCACCGATCGGGAGGACACGGCCGGCTCGGTGAACGAGGCGGGCACCGCCCGCGGTGGTGGATCACCGGCGAGCGCCAAGATCTCGTCGAAGCCCTCCAGCAGGCATTGGGCGAACAACGCCTCGTTTCGCACCGAGGCCCTGTCGTAGCGCACGGTGATGGTGCACCAGCCGCCCCGCGAAATCAGCACCACCATCATCGCCACTCCGGGTAGCGGGCCGATACCGTACTGCCGCAAAACTTTTGCGCCGGCGAGGTAGGTGTCGCCCGGGAAGACGGGAACGTTGCTGGCCTGCACGTCGGAGCCGATCACCGAGCCGGTGATCCCTTCCAGCACCGCGGTCGGCAAGACGCTGAGCACCGGGGCGAAAGAGCCGATGATGTTCATCGCGGGCTCGTCGCGGCGCTGCGTCATCTGAGCGCGAATCTTTTTCATCCGAGAGACGGGGTCCGCCGTACCGATCGGCGCCGCCAGGTTGACTCCGGTGAATCGGTTGCCGCCGGCGGTATCCGCTTCGGCCCGCAGATTGACCGGCACCGCCATCGGCAGCGTGCTGATCGGCACGCCGAACGCCTGGTGGTAGCGGCGTAAAGCGCCGCAGAGTCCGGCAAGGTACGCGTCGTTGATCGACCCGCCACCGGCTTTGGCGGCTTTGTGCAGATCGGCGAGCGGTATGTCGATCGCCTCGCTGCGGGTGGCCAGGCTGCGCCGCCGCAGCAGCGGCGACGGCTCGGCGGCCCGGTTGAGCACCCGCATGCCCGACGTGGCATACCCGACGATCCCCGACACGGTGGCCGTCGGTTCCAGCACCGCCCGACCGGCCGCCGAGACCGCGCCGGACAACGCGTTCATGACGCCGCCGACCACGGCGAAGGGCAGGCGGTTAATGCCCTGGCGCATCAGATCATTGGGCGTCAGGTCCTGCGGGACGGGCATCGGCACCGTCGGCTTGGCCGGTGGGTCGCGCTCGAGGTCATAGATCTCGGCGAACATCTGGACCCCGCCCACACCGTCGGTGACGGCGTGGCTGACATGCAGCAGCGTCGCGGACTTTCCGTCGGCCAGACCCTCGACCAGTGTCGCCGTCCACAGCGGCCGCGAGATGTCCATCGGCGACTGCAGGATGAGGTCGGCGAGGTCGAATACTTCACGCAGCGTGCCGGGTTCGGACACCCGCACCCGGCGCACGTGAAAATCCAGGTTGAAGTCGGGATCGACCACCCAGCGCGGCGACGCCGTCGGCAGGGTCGGCACGACGACCTTTTGGCGCAGCCGCAACACCCGTCGCGAGGCGCTTTCGAATCGGGTGCGGAAGTGTTCCCACTCCGGCGTGGTGTCCAGAAGCTCCAGCGCCATGATTCCCGACCGGGTACGGGGGTTTGCCTCTCCCCTGTGCAGTAGGTAGTCGACCGCCCCGAGTTCGTCGGACAACTTGATCGTGTCGACGGATTCAGTCATGGTCATCAGCTCGACGCGCCAACCTTGCCACCGTCGAAAGCCTCCTGCCTCGGACCCCACCAACCCCAATGGTCCACCCAACGCTAGTCGGGTTACCGCGCTGGTGAAAGGAGCGGCGAGTACCGGGGCGACGGCTCAGCTGGCCGAAGTGGCCGACAGGGGCAACGAATCCAGGAGCGAGCTGACGCGCCGCCCGTAGATGACACCGAGGAAATCGGCGACTGCGTCAGCGGCCAGCCCCGATCGAACCGTCGGCGTGATGTCGAACGCGTGGTGCGCGTTGCCGAGTTCGGCGTGGGCCACCGTGGCCGCGCCGGCCGCGCGCAGCGCCGCGCAGAAGGCGCGAGCCTGGCCGCTGGGCACCAATTCGTCCTTCTCACCGTGCAGCACGAAGAAGGGCGGTGCGTCGCTGTGCACATAGGAAACCGGCGACGCCGCCGTGAAGCGCTCGGGCTCGTCGGCGTAGCGGGACTTCATCACGAACTGCTCGAGGAACGGCAGCATCAGGGGATGCATGTTCTCCAAGTCGGTGAAGTCGTAGACGCCGTAGTAGGGAGCCACCGCCTGCACGGTGGTGTCGGCGTCTTCGAAGCCCGGTTGGAAGGTGGGGTCGTTCGGGGTGAGCGCGGCCAGCGATGCCAGGTGCCCACCCGCCGAGCCGCCGGTGATCGCGATGAAATCGGGGTCGCCGCCGTAGTCGGCGATGTTCTCCCGCACCCAGGCGATCGCCCTTTTCACGTCGATGACGTGCGCGGGGAAGGTGGCGCGCGGGCTCTTGCTGTAGTCGATCGAGACGCAGATCCAGCCGAGTTGGACCATCCGGCTCATCAGCGTGTAGGCCTGCGGGCGCCTGCCGTTCAGCGTCCACGCCCCGCCCGGCACCTGGATCAGCACCGGCGCCCGGCACCCGGGGGCCAGGTCGTCGCGGCGCCAGATGTCGAGCAGGTGGTCACGTGCGCTCGGACCGTAGGAGATGTCGGAAGTCTGCGCCGCGTACCGGCGGTGCGGCCCGGGCCGGCCCAACAGCCGACCCCGCGGCGCGCACAGGGCCCCCACGGCGGCGGGATGACATACCTGCTCACGAAACTCGGGGCCGAAGGACTCCTGCAGGGCGGTGGTGAGGGTCTTATCCGCCTGCTGGGCCGCCAACGTCTTGCCGACCCGGCCGACGGACGGGTGCGAGACCCGCGACAGCGCATGCCCGGTCACCACGTGCGGAGGAAACTCCGTGAAAAGCCAACCGGCCAAGCAGCCCAGCGCGAACGGCCCGCCGCGCAGCAGCAGGGTGCCGGTCTGATAGGCATCCCTGGCGTCGGCCGCCAGGCGTGATGCCTGGGCGCCGGCCCACGAGCAGCGCGAAGCCCAGGTTTTGGCCACGCTCATAGCAACGTCACCCCTCGACGTTATGCACACGCCTCGTTGCGGTTAACGGCCGATTACCGGCCGATGTTGTACGTGTGTCGAGGCTCCATACGATAACCGATAAATGCGGCGCGGGAAGATTTTTCGCCCGCGTGGCGGCGGGGAATCGGGTCGGCGGACGCAGTTGGATAGACTGACCTGCACATTGCCTCCGTAGCTCAGGTGGATAGAGCAAGGGCCTTCTAATCCCTAGGTCGCACGTTCGAGTCGTGCCGGGGGCACCCAGAAACGGGTATGACGTCGGTTGATGCTTGACATTTTGTCTTCGGGTGATGCCTGACGGTGTTTCGGTTGATTCTTTACAGCGGTTTCGGCTGATCCTTGACACTCCTTCAGATGAGGGAGTTGAGCGTGGCTGAGCAGCGGTATCAGGCTGTGACGGCCGTGATTGGTGATGGCCTGTCGATTTCGCAGGTTGCCGAGAAGGTTGGGGTGTCGCGTCATACGCTGCACTCCTGGTTGGCCCGATATGAGGCCGAGGGCCTAGAGGGTCTTAAGGATCGGTCGCATCGGCCGGTGTCGTGTCCGCATCAGATGCCGGCCGTGGTGGAGGCGATGCTGTTGGAGTTGCGGCGCACTCGACCGTATTGGGCCGCGGCGGCTGGTGTTTGAGTTGGCCAAGCGCAAGGTGTCTCCCATAGCAGGCCGATACGGTGCGCTGATACAGAATGTATCAGCGCGGGAGGTTCATGTGAGTTACAGAATCGAGGGATCCACTGAGACCGATAAGCGTCAACGCCTGGCTGCGATGGTCGTCAGGGTAAGCGCAGGCCTAGTTACTTCTGCAAAGCTTCCGCTAACCAGGTGGAGCTGTCCGACACCGGAGAATCCCGTTTGGTGCTGAACCTAGAGAACCTGTACCGCAAAGTGATCGGCGAACCAGAGGATCAGTGGCACGCCCTGGTATCTGATCATTTGAGCACCGCATTGAGCGGGATGGATCTCGACACGGAATCACCACTCGACACAGGACACTTCGAACGCATTCGGGCGTTGATCCGGACACGGATGTACCCGAGAACATGCAAGTCGGTTTCGCACCTGTCGTGTCTCGAATCCTCGCACCAGGTCTAGTTCAGCGGGTGGTGCTCGATCAGGTCAATACGATTGCCCCGATCACCCACGACCATCTTTCCCGGTGGCCGATTGACGAACCAGAGCTGTTCTTGCTCGCGGAGGCCAACACTCGCGGTGATGGGCTCCTTGAGGTCACCGACATCGACAACAGTTCCAGAGAGAAGGTCATCGGGCTCTACGGCTCCGACTACACCAGTGCACACATTCGCTGGCTGGGGGCATACCCCGTCGCCGGTCGATGGGGAGCCGCGTTCGTTGCGCCCTATGAAGGCGTGATCTACATTCATCCGCTCAACGGGCCCGACGCCTTTATCACCGTCGGCACGTTGGCGAAATTGGCCGCCAGATTGCACGCCGAACGCCCACACCCTCTGAGTTCCTCAGTCTACTGGTGGCATGACGGAATGATCGACCTCGCGGCAGTCGTCGAACAATCTTCCGACGCCCTCCAACTCCACGTATCACCGGATTACCAGAAGGTAATGGGAGACATTTCCGATCAGACCGACAACGCACCGTAGCCCGTCGGTCAAGCTAGCCACCGCGCCAGATCTATCTGCGATGCGCCAGTACAGACGCCGGTTTCTACTGCGGTGAACGACATCTGGGACCAACTCAACGAGTGCGATCCAGACGCTGCGCGAGAAGGCAGCCCGGAGAGCCTTCCGTCAGACGAGCACACGACAGACTGCGCACAGTAGCTGCGGGCCAGTACCTCCCTACACCCATTTCGTCGTGCCCTGCGAGCCTCGCGGCCCAGCAGATCAGGTTCCATCGGGTGGGCGTTTGACGAACTGCGCGCCATCTCGCCCGAACACTCGTTCAGCCTGGGGTCAGTTCAACCACCTGCGCTCATCATCCGGATGCGGGTACGACGAAGTCGAATACGGCGGTATCGGCGATGGACTTCCAGTTCGGCGTCAGCACCGACGGCCGCCCGATCAAGATCGTCTCGATCGCCGACACGCGCACACCCGCGGATGCCTCGGCGGAATGGCCGAGCACAGCTTCACCGGCAAGCACCTCATCGGCGAACTCGACAGCCTGGCCACCGAATGTGGCACCTATCCATCGGTGCTGCGGTGTGACAACGGCCCCGATGGGCCTGCAGCGCAATGCCGACTGGCTTGTGGCCAGGTCGGCCTGCACTTCATCCCACCTGGTGAGCCGTGGCGAGACGGTTGGGTTGAATCATCAAACTCCCGCGTCCGCGACGAATGCCTCAACATCAACAGCTCCTGGTCACTCGCCCGGGCCCGGGTGGTGGTCGGCGACTGGAAACACAACTACGCTCATCACTTGCGCCGCTCATCGCTGGCTAACAACCGCCGGTCCGCTACGCTGCCACCTATAACCGCCAACAAGCGACTCTCATTCGCCATGAACCAGTTCACCGGGTCCGGTCGTGCGTTGTCGACTGTACTGCGCAGAACTGGATCCCGTTGCCAGAAAAAGCAATCCGCGTAGGGGCTCGGTTGCCGTCACCGAAGGCGCCTTGGGATCCCGCTCGATCGTTGGGTACCCGAATCAACACCGATCGACTTAGGACTGTCGATATGAGAATCGAGCAATCAGACGCGCGCATCATCAGCGGCGAAGACGACCGTCCGACGTACTTCGTTCTCGACTGGTATGGCCTCGACGACGACGTGAGCCTCACCTCAGCCTCCTACACAGTCACCGACGTGGAAATACCGGAGCTCATCGAATGGATCGAAGCGCGCACCACCAATCCGGACTGGAAGCCAGACTGGGACCGCCCGTTGCACAGCTCGGAAATCAGCGTGCTGTACACCGTTCCCGGACGCGAGTCGCCGCGCGCGATCTTGTTGTGGACCTATTTCAGCCGACCAGAAAACACCTATCACGAGGGATTACATCGGGTGGATCCGCCGAAGTACCGGCGGCCCTCAGCAGACACCGAAAGATGGAACCGCCGACGCCCTCCGACCGGCCTTTGGGGTGCGCACTAGTTTCCGGCCAGAAGTGAATCGCCTGACGAAGCTCGCCGCGAGCAGTTTGCAGCAATCCTGACGACGACATGTCGCGCTTGCCCCGGCTGGCCTAAACCACGCATCGACCGGGTCACCTGTTGGCCTAGCGCGCCACGTCCGGCGTACTTCCGCCCTACAACCAACGTACTGCGGCGCATCGCATTGGCACCGCACGTTGCAGTCGAGCGCGAAAGGCAGCTTTCCGGAGTGGCGCAACAAATCTCGACGGTGGTGGTGCTTTGTGTAGGTGGTCTTCCGCCCGACTGCCCGCAGGCGTCGACTGGCACATATCCAAGCGAGCCACGCTTTACTGACCTGAAAGGTCCGATCGGCGTTGCAGTAGACGCCGCGGGCGGGTCTATGCCACCGATGCCGACCATCGGGCGCTAAAGCTCGCGGCCGGTCCACCAGCCAGAGTGAGCTGCCCAGTCCGGGCGGTGGTGGAGATCACGACGCCTTGCGCCGCCGGTAACGACCAGTCAACACAGTTGTACGTTACCGTGAACATAGCAGTTGTGTTGATTGAGAGGATTGGTGCGGTGGTTAGCGTCGAGCCGGTATCGCTGCATGCGCATGCAGCAGTGTTGGCGGATTCGGATCACCGGTGGCGGGGCGCGACCGCGGTGGCCCCGGGCCCCGTTCGGCCTCGAAGCGCGCGGCGGCGGTGTTGACAGACCAAGTAGACATGGTGCGCTAGAAGCTCAATCATGCCTGCAGCTACGCGAGCACGGCGCGACGGTGTTGGCCCAAACCGCGGGCATGCTGCCCGACACCGATGCGGCCAACGCGCAAGCCCTGCACGGCAGTTCCGATGGGGCGGTGCTCCCGGTCGCCGCTTCGGTGGCGATGGCGGCCACCCCGCCCGCGCCGCCATCGCCACTCGCGCCGGTGTTCCGAGCGGGCGCGTTGGCGGTCGAGCCCGCGCCGATGATGAGTGGGCCACAGCGTGCCACAGCGTTTTACACCGGGATAGTCACCGCACCGCTGCGCCAGTTCGCCCGAGACTGTGCTGTGCACGCGGACTCTGTGGGCGCGCTGGCCGATCGGCTGTATCCACTAGCGAACGCGGTGCACACCGATTGGGGCAGCGGCCATCCCGCAGCGGCCAATATCGACGCGCAGGCGAGCTAGCTGGGCATCTATGCGGCTGGGCACCTGCGCAGCGGGGCCGCTGCCGCAAACACAATTGCCGAGGCCTTCGAGCACGCCAAACATAGCTCGCCGAGCCCCAAGGAACTCAAACGAGCCGGCGATACCGTCGCAGCGCCCAGGCAATCAACGCCAACGGCATGCAGACCAGCACCGTGATGGCGCCCTGGCTGGCGACTACACCGACAAAATCAACCAAGCCCTCCGCGCCGGGCTGCAGTTTACCAAAGAAGCCGACAAGGCCCTGGCCTCTCTCCATCCCCCACTGCGCCAGGCGCCCGCCATCGCCCACCCCACTCACGGCATCCAATTTCCCTCTGAATTGCCCAATTCCAATGCGCCCGTGCCTGGTGTCGAGCAGGTATCGGAAGCAGCGGCTGGTGATGACGGTCCGCCGCTGGGTCCGTACCCTTACGGAAAGGACCTGACGGAGCAACCGGGCCCCTACTATAAAGGGCCACCGACGCAATCACCGGCGCCAGACGGTTCGTCACTGCCTCGTACGGGGGATGGCGCCCGCGGGTGGAGCCGCGGGGCTACAGATAATTCCAGTAACGCACAACATGATTCAGTCCAGCGCCCATGCCCCACCGAACAGACCCCCAGCCGACACGTCCCGGTGGCCCAATCCCTCATCGCAGGCAGTTTCACGCTCGTCTGCCTCATCGCCTGCGGGTTTCCCTTGCGGTGCAACAATCCACAGAGTACGGCGACGCCACATCACCCTGAACGCGAGCCGAAACACCAGAGGTGTTGTGTGCTGTGAGCACGCTCGACACAAGGCCGCGCTGATACTGCTCGCCGGTTAATAAGGCCCTCGAGGCACCGCATCGTTGCACCGGCACCCCACGGCTGGTGGCCTGGATACGGAAACGCAAGTCCCCCACCACGCCGCCTGCCAAAATCCCCACTACTGCACCAGAATCGAGAATTGATCCCGCCGCGTGCGATTGAATCGTCGCGACCTCCGGTCTCCATTGCGGAGTGCGCTGCCGACGGTGTTCAGTCTCGGTGTCAGCGCAAGCACCATTCGCGCTGACGTCAACCGCCTTTGTGTTGACTAACGTCAGCGCTCAGTGCGGGTCGTTGAGCCAGCCACAGACGTAGTAGGCGCCGTTGTCGCGCTCAACATTCCAGGAATAGGTGAATTGCCCGCCGGGATTCCGTTCGCGTCGCGGTAAGCGACAGTGGCTTGCACCGTGACGACATTGTCGGTGCCGCTGGAGCTGGGCACGTCGTAGGGCAGCATGGTCCAGCGGGAGACCAGATGCTGTCCGTCGAGGTAGAAGCCGAGCAGGGTGGGACGCAGCCGCGGGCAGGTCGCGGCGCGGAACTCGGGCATGTTCTGGTCGCGCAACCCGTTCATGTAAGACGCGAACGCCCGATTGATGGAGTCACGGTCCATCGGTGCAGCGGTGGGATACGCGGGCACGGTGGCGGTCGTCGCCGTCGTGGTCGACGTTGTGGCCGCTGCCGGAAGCGAGCGAGGCGCCTGCTGTGCCGTGGTCCGATCGCCGGACACGTTCCGCCAGACCAGGAACACGGCAACGGCGCCGACCAGCAGACAAACCAATAGTGCCGCGACGATGCTGAGGGTGATTATCACCCCGGTCCGTTTCCGGTTTGCCTGCGCGTGTGGCGCCTGCGGTGGCGGCAACGGTCCGTTCCAATTGTGTGCCGGTGGCTCTGGTTGTGGGACGTCCACATAGGGCGGATGTCCAGGGCCGGCGCGGAGTTCCGGCGCAGCGATTGCGGGCCTCGGAAGGTGCGGCTGCGGCATCCGGCGTGCGACGCGCTCGGCGAAGATTGCTCCTTGCGCGACAACGGTTTTCAGGTCGTCTGGGGCGACGACGCGAGCGAGGTTCTGCAAGTGCCGGTGCACCAGCGGGATCTGGGAGGATCCACCGGTCAGGTAGATAGTCCGGAGATCGTTCGGGCTGTGGACATTGGCCGACCGAAAAGTCGTGGCAGTGAGTTCCACGGCGCGCAGCACTTCGGGCTCGATGAGCTCCTCGAACTCAATGCGGGTGAAGAGAATGGCTTCGTGTTGCGCGCCGACTCGGACGTCGATGGTCGCATCGGGGGTCTCCGATAGCAGTTCCTTGGCCTTGCGAATCGACCGGTCCAGACCAATCAGGTCCGACGTCTGCGCTTCCCGCACTGCCGCCCCGAGGGGCGGAAAGCGCTGGTCGAGTCGCTGTCCCAACCAGTTGCGGATGGCGACATCCAAATTGCGCCGCCCAGCGTATTGTCGCTGCTGGCGGCGAGCACCTGGAAGGTTCCTTCTGATGAGGCGGACAGCACTGCCACATCCAGACTGCCGCCCCCGAAATCGAAAACCGCGATCTTCTCGCCCGTGGCAATTGGGTTGGTGAGGGCGAAATACTGCGCGGCTGCTTGGGGCTCGGAAATGGTCGAAACGAGATGCCGCGGGTGCCCGAGAGCGTTCGCCGCGTCCAGCAACACCGTGATCTGCTGCGGCGACCAGTCTTCCGGGTGAGTGAGCACCAGCTCGGGGCGCCTGCCCCGGTGCTGCGCCTGCGCCCGAATCATCACTTGGCGCAGTACCTCGGCGACCACAGCGTGCGCGGGCAGATCCCAGTCACCGACATGGAAGACGTTCTGGCCCAGCGACAGTGCCCGTTTGGCGTGGCCAGGTAGCCGCTCGGATCGGCGGCGGCCTTGTTCTGCGCCACCTCGCCCGCTTCGATCCGCGTCGGAGATTGCACATAGACCGACGACGACATCAGATTGGCGCCATACGACAACGGCAAGGTCTGCACTGCCCCGGTGAGGTCGTCCACATGCGCCGCCGCGGTGTTGGACGTTCCGAAGTCAACGGACAGCATCCAGCCCGACGATACCGAGGTTGTCACACTTCCCCCTGAAATCGGTAAATGGAGCCGGTCGTAGTACCAATCACGCGCAGTTACAGTAGGGGTTCTTGCCCCGTTGTCAACCGGACGCGGTCCGTCAGATTAGCTGTGTCAGTGGCATCTTGAGCTAGGTGGTGATGCTTCCCCGGCTCGCAGTCCGCGAAGGTCAAGGCTCGCATCTCGACTACCCCGCACGGCGATTGGTATCAGACGCGCGCGAACCCAGGCGCGCAATCTCGCACCCTGCGACTGGGTGCAACGTGCATTTCCGCGAATTGACGAAACGGACCTCGGCGCCAGTAATGGGTAAGCCCGTATCGCCGGCTTACCCATTAGTCATCACCGCCGGGGGCCTTGCGGCGCAGCAGCGCCAGCGCGCCCACACCAAGGGTCGCGTCTTCGATTACCGTGGCCACATTCCAGGGCCCGCCGCGCTCACCACTGCGGATCGCCGCGGCGCGCGTGGCGGACAGCAGCAACGCCGCCGTCGCCCAGGAACCTAGGAACGCCTGGTCGGTGCGGCCTCGCGCATAGGCGATGATGCCGTAGCCGAGTCCAGCGTTAAAGGCCGCGATCTCGCGCTGGTACCAGCGGTCGCGCGGCCAGCCATAACGGTCGGCGACGCGATCCGGAATCAACCAATGCCCGGCGAATGCGCCGGCGGCCATTGCCAAGGCGCCGACACCGACTGCCATTTGACCCCTACCTGCGCGGCATCGAAGCGTCCCGGTCGTTGTGCCGTCATCCATCTCGAGCTCCTATTGACTGATTATCAATCAATCTGAGACGATAGGGCCATCGCGACCAACCGTCAATCGCCGGCGCCGGCGGCGCCCGGGCATGAAAGGATTACCGTGTTCGCTTCGCAATCCGGGGTTCTCGCATGAGAAAGCGTGCGACCCGTCGAATCAACCTGCAGGGTGCGCGGATTCTTCTCACCGGCGCGTCCAGCGGCATTGGCCGCGCCTTGGCTTTTCGGTTAGCCCAGGAGGGGGCCGAACTTGCGGTGGCTGCCCGCCGCGCCGAGCTGCTCGACTCGCTGTGCGACGAAATCGCTGCGGCCGACATCCCCGCCCCCGCGCGATGCGGGCCGACCTGGCTGCGCCGGGGCGGCCGCAGAGCTGGAACGGGCGCCGGCGCATTTCGGGCAAGAGGTCGATGTAGTGATCAACAATGCCGGCGGCAGCCTGGTTGGCGCGCAGTCGCGCATCGGCGATGACCTGGCCGCACGAACTGTCTATGAGATCAACTTTTGGACACCGCTAGCGCTGAGCGCGGCGCTGCTTCCCACCATGGTTGCGATGGGCTCGGCACTATCGTCAATGTCACCTCAACGATTCAGTCCGTGCCGCTGCCACTATTGGGCGGCTATTATGGCTCATCGAAATCTGCGCTGGCGCAAGCGACCCGCGCATTACGTCTCGAGTTAGCCGAGACACCGATTCGGGTGATCGAGGTGGTGCCTGGTGCCACCGACACCGCTTTGCGTGACATCGACGAATTGCCCTGGGGGTTCCCCCCCCAAGACCTTGCCCCCGGTGTCGGCTGAGTCGAGCGCAGCCGCGATCGTGCGGGGTCTCAAACGTGGCGCACAACGCATCGTGTATCCCTCGTATTCGCTTGCCCCACTCGAATTCCCGGTTATCGGGCGACTAGTGGCCCGCATCGGTGGGCGCCGCGTCGATACCCGAGCTGCGATAGACCTGCGGCAACTTACCGAGAACGGGGAGGACACCCCATCTACTCCGCCATTCCATTTTACCGCCAGCCAGATTCGCCTCTGGCGCATGGCTGGGGCTTGGCCACGTTGTGACGGCGCTGATCGCGCACTGGACCGTACCGAGGACATTACAAGAACCCCTGGGGCTGGTCGCCAGCATCCTGTGGTTTCGTCGCGAAACCGGCACGGTGAATGCGGGATTCGCCTACGGCATCATCCGGGTCCTGCGCGGGCATCACGATGCCACCTTCCTGAAGACCACAGCGCTGAGCGGGGCGCTGATGGCCGCCACTCGCATCATTGCGACGCTACGTGGAAAGCGCCGCGGACCGTTGAGCGTGCTGGTGATCCTCAGCGACCTCGTATTGTCGATCGGCGGATTCGCCCTGGCGTATCAGTTCGAACACGACAACCCTCAAGGTTCGCAGCCGCTGCCGCCACGTAACGCGTTTGCGGCAACCAATGTTCGTAGCGAACGTGCACCGGCGGCGCAGTCCACCAGGAAGGTGGCGTGGTGAACGCCCGGGCTACTCATCCAGGACTGAAGGTCGGTCCTGAGGATCTCGACCGCGCGCCCCGACGGGGGGCACCGGCCAAACTTGCTCACGTGGTTTTCAAAACGCCCCGGCTGCAACAGATGAGCGACTGGTACACACTCGTGCTCGATGGCATGGTCGTGTTCGCCGACAAGCGGATCGCATTCATTACCTACGACCACGAACATCATCGGGTGGCGCTGATCAAAATCCCGGTGGACTGCTCAAGATTCCAGGCATGGTCTGGAAGGTTCACCGCAAGTTCTGGGGTTTCGATCACGTCGCCTTTACCTACGACCGGTTAGAAACCCTGATGGCCACCTATCGCCGTCTTGCCGATGCCGGCATCGATCCGGTGTGGTGCATCAACCACGGCCCGACCACCTCGATCTACTACGAGGACCCCGACGGTAACCGGGTCGAGTTGCAGGTAGACAACTTCGCCACCAACCGCGAGCTGATGGACTGGCTGTCCGGCGGAGACTTCGATAAAAACCCGATCGGCGTCGAGTTCGACCCGCGCGCACTCGAGCGACTCGTGCACGCCGGCACTCCTTTCACAGAACTACGCCAACGGGGATCAGCCCCACCCGAGGGCCGCAAGGCCGGCGCCGGCCTGCGCACGCTGCGCTGGAAAACCCTCTGACGACGAGACGAGCACGCCATGCAACTATCGACCTTTTCCACCTCTACTGTCCACCGACACGTGGGCGTGGTCCTCGGCGAGGACATCGCCGACCTGTCCGCCGTCGACACCGGTCCCGCGTCAGTCGTTGAGCTATTGACCCGACCCTGACTGGCGCGCCGAGGTTGAGACTCTACAAAAAGGTGCGCCTCGGCACGCTATGACAGACGTGCAGCTGCACGCCCCAGTCCCTGCACCACCCAAATACATTGCCATCGGCATGAATTCACGCGATCACCGCAACGACATCAACGTCCGCTGGTTGATGCGCGAACCGAAGCTGATCCGCATCGCCGCGGGCTACCTGCTCGCCCACCCCCACCCCAAGCAGCCGTTCTTCTTCGCCAAAGCCACCTCGTCGATCGTCGGACCCACCGATCCCATCGTGCTCCCGCCACATAGCGACCAGGTGGACTGGGAAGGCGAACTCGCCGTGATCATCGGCGCCGTGCTCCACGAGGCCACCGTCGAGACCTCCCAACGCGGCATCGCCGGATACCTCATCGCCAACGACGTCTCAGTGCGAGACTGGCAAACCGACAACCCCACCGCCTCCGCGCTGGCCAAAGGCTACCCCACCCACGGACCGTTGGGCCGTGGCTTACCACCCCCGATGAGTTCGACCCCGCCACCGCACAGCTGCGCACCTACCTCAACGGCCAGCTGCGCCAACACGGACGCACCAACGAACTCATCCTGTCCCCCGCCGACATCATCAGCCGACTCAGCACGTTTTGCGTACTGCAACCCGGCGACGTCATCGCCTGCGGCACATTCGCCGGAACCGATGGCCCAGCGGACGCTTTCTGCGGCCCGGCGACCTGGTGCGCGTCGAAATCGACGGACTGGGCGCTTTGGACAACCCGGTCACCGCCTACAGCTCGCGCGAGCTCACGCGCCTAGGCCCCACTGTTGGGTCTGTTGGATAGTCTGACCGAATGCGCGCTCGACCTCAGCCGAAGGTCACCGACCGACGGCAACTGCTGATCGACGCCGCGCGCACGCTGTTCGCCCAACGCCCCTACGACCAGGTCACCACCACAGAGATTGCCAAAAAAGCCGGTGTCGCCTACGGCTTGATCGCGCACCACTTCGACAACAAACGCGGCCTATATCTGGCCGTCATGAACGAGATCGCAGTCGAGATCGCCACGGTGCAACAATCTCCGCCTCCCCAGGGCGCCTCCTTGACCGACCAACTCCGCCACGCCTTGCGCAACCACATCTCCTACATCGACAGCTACGCCGAAAGTTTCGTCGCACTTGTACGCGGTCAACTGGGCTCTGACCCTGACCAACAAAGCACCGTCGACGCGCTGCGCTGGCTGGGCGCCCAACGCATACTGACAGCCATCGGGATCACCGAGCCCATTCCACCAATCCTGCGCACCGCAATGCACGGCTGGGTCGGCTACCTCGACGAAATGATGATCGACCGCATCCACCACCGCGATCTCGACCGCGAGGCACTGGTCGAACTCGCGGCCGCTACCCTGGTAACTACGCTGCAAGCTGCCAATACCCTCGACCCGTCAATCGACCTGGCTGCGCCAATTATCAAGGCATTAAGGGCATTTCGCGTCAATCCTGAGGTGGCCAACAGGTCACGGTAACGGGTATCCATCCCGCCTGATGACGCTGCGTAATGGTATCGATGGCATCAACTTAGGTGCGAAGCAAGCCGCCCTGGATTGATCGCCATGGTCGTGCGTCTTCAAGTTCGTAAGCCAGTTCCAACAGCCGAGCTTCCTGGCCCACGTCGGCGGCCAGCATCATGCCTACCGGCATACCGGATGCGGATTCGGCCAACGGCAGTGAGATCGCCGGCTCTCCCGTCACATTGCACTGGGGATTGAATGCCGTCCACTCAACGAGCCGCTCAATGATCTGTTGGCAGCCCGCGGTGGGGTCGAGGTGCCCGAGCCGGGGGGTCTCGTGGGTAAGCGTGGGGGTCAGCACCACATCGTAGGTGCGGTAGAACCTAGCGGTAACCCGTCGCATTTCCTCCAACCGGGCGATCACCACCGGCATCCGGTGCAGGTGCGAATCGCCGTGGCGAGCCAGACCGAGCGTCAAGTTATCCAGCTTGTCACGGTCGATGACGGCGCCGCCGGGGCGACCAACAGACGGCAACTCCGTCATCAACAGCGAACAATACGAACCGTACGACACAAAGTCGTCGAGAAAGGACGGAGGGGCCACTGCCTCACCGAGATGCTCGACGCGATGCCCAAGTTCCTCGAGGAGGGCTGCGGTCTTAAGCGTCAGGTCACGAACCTCGGGGCTGCACTCACCCACGGCCGACCGTGTACACACGGCGACCCGAAGCCGGGCACGGCCCGGCGCGCTGATGTCACCGATGGCCGGTAGTTTCTGATCACGCCGGAACCGCTCGGCCTCGCGGAAAAACGCCGCGGTGTCGCGTACCGAGCGGGTCAACACCCCGTGTTCGACGATACCGACCGGCAACCGTAGCGCCCTGTCTAGCGGCAGTCGGCCTCGCGACGGCTTTAGACCGACCAACCCGTTGCACGACGCGGGAATGCGGATCGAACCAGCGGCGTCAATGCCGTGCGCGATCGGCACCACACCAGCCGCGACGAACGCCGCAGACCCCGATGATGATCCACCCGCCGTGTAATCGGGATTCCAGGGATTGCGAACCGCGCCCAACCGAGGATGTTCGGCTGTCGCATTGAACCCGAATTCCGACATGCGCGTTAAGCCGAGCGGCACTATCCCCATCGCTAGGTAGGAACAAGCGAATTTACCGTCTGCCACGGCGATTTGCGGTTTCCACCCGTCGGTACCCCCCATTGTTGGCATCCCTGCCACGGCTTCGCACTCCTGTATGAAGCTGGGCAACCCACCGAAGAAGCCTGTAAAGCCGCCGGACGCGCTCGCTCTTGCTACGGCACGGTCGAAGGCCCCATAGGCGAGTCCGTTGAGGATGGGGTTTACCGCATTGGCACGCGCGATCGCGGCCTCAACAACCTCGGGCACCGACACCTGGCGGTTTTTCAGCGCCTTGACGACACCAACTCCGTCGAGGCCACCGAGGGCATCGTCACCGAAAGCGTGGACGGTGTTCAAACCCGCCGACCCATGCAAGGCGACGAAACCGGCATCCATCCCTGTGTCAAGCGATAACTAAACAGCAGCAATTCCTTTGTTGGGGTGCACACTCCGTGTGCCAGCCGTCGAAACGATACTTAATGTATCACGCTTGTGATACATTAAGTATCGTCGCTTGCATCGGCACTTCGTGGGCCGTTTTGGCGTTAATCCGCTCGAGTGGCTGAACACCAAACGCGTTCAACGGGCCCAGCAGCTGCTGGAGACCACCGACATTCCGGTCGAAAGCCTCGCGACCGCCGGTGGCTTCGGCGCAGCACATACCCTGCGACGTCATTTTCGCGACACCTTGGGCACCAGCCCAGACATTTATCGCCGAGCCTTTACCACCGCCGTGAGGTAACCATGCCCTGTATCCGCACCGTCAAATAGATCACGGCGCCACCGCCGACAGCGTAAAAGTCCTCTCCCCGGGCGGTAATCACAATGTCCCACAACGCCTTTGACGGCACGGCGCGGAACGCACCCGACAGGACGTCAAAATCCGGACAGTGCCCAGAGTCCCATATGCCCACGAATACAACGGAGTTGGCGCATGACCCCGTGGTCGATCATATTGGCCCAGCGATCCGGGCAGATCCGATAGACAACCCGGCCTTGCGATCAGGCATTCGCGCGGAATCCGTTCATGCGATCGTCGACCGCCGGGCCGACGGGCTGCAAGCCATACGTTTGGCGATTCCCTCGATGTCGGGGTCCAGCGCTGGTGGCGGTTGACCGCTGTCCAACATCCTGATGGTGCGCCGGATTTCGACCATCGCATGACGGCCCAGCCGTTCGGCGTCCGCTAGTGCGCTGACCGCCTCGTCAATATCCCCATCCTGCTGCAGGACTCGCCGAGCCGCGCTCAGATGCAGCAGCATTATGCTGAACGACTGCGCCACCACATCATGGACCTCCCCCGCGACCCGGCGGCGTTCCGCGGTGGCCGCACAGTGACGTATGCCCTCCCTGATCCACCGTTCGGCGGCAGACAAGTCGCGGCGCGTCGCAGCCATACAGCCCGCTATCAGCACCGCGGCCGGCACGATGAGAATTAACACGCCACCGTCAACACTGCGCATGCGATCTTCCTAGGTGTGCGAAGCGTAAGGTAATCTGCTTCTGCGACGTTAGGAGCGTGGCGCTGCGCGTGCTCCCTGATCCGCGCAAGGCTTGCCCTCAATTGCGCACTCCAGCGGGAAAGGCGCCCCACCATTGCTGTCGTGTGGTCAGCGCAGACCGACATGCCGACGGGCCTACGACAGGGGGAGGATCCGCCATGACGCAGACATACGTCACCGGCGGAGCAGAAACTCGCACCGTTGCGCCAAACCAACAGACCGAGCTGTGGCGGCGGCACGTGACCGACAACATGGGAGGCCTCGACTACGCATTCGCCACCCAAGACGCCTTCGCCGGCCGCACCCGGGTACAGCGCAGCGGGGACTTCCAAGTGGTCGACTTCTGGTCCGACCCGATGAGCTACATTCGTCGGCGTAACGCCGCCGATCACGACGGTGATGACAGCCTGCGGCTGCTACTGCCGTTGACAGGAGAGCTCAGCCTGGCCACCCCCAGTGCGGACTTTCGGTTCGACCCGCAGTCCGTGGCAGCCGTGCCCATGACCGCAGAGAGTTCGGTCAGCTATCAACAACCAACCCGCGCGCTGGTTCTCTCCGTGCCGAGCCGACGATGGGAGGCCAGCCCGCTGCGTGCTCCCATTGTGTGGGAGACCGACCAGGGCGCCGGGGCGGTATTCAGCGCGATGCTGCGCGAGGTCGTGGCGCAGCGGGCCCACCTGGACGCCGCCTCCTTCGCGCAGGCCTGCGAATCCGCGGTTATGCTCATCTGCGGGTGCCACGGCGAGGTTGACGTGCTTTCCCAAGCCCGCACCCTTGCTCGCCAGCACGCCGACGATGCCGAATTCGACCCGACGGCACTGGCCGCCCTACTCGGTTGGTCGCTGCGCTCGGTCCAACTGGCCCTGCGCAGGGCCGGCACCTCCCCGGCCGAGCTGATCCGCAACGAGCGTCTTGAGCGCGCTGCGAGCAGGCTCCGCCATCCCGCCTGGCGGGACCACACCATCAGCCACGTCGCCCATGCTTCCGGATTCGGGTCGCTTAGCGCCTTCAACTCGTCGTTCCGATCCCGTTTCGGCTACCCGCCCACCGACCTGCGAGCCAGCGCACCGCGACGCGATGAACCCTCATCCGTATGTCTTGCGAACGGCGAGCGCGTTATTCATCCTCGGCCTCGGTAGCGATCGTCGGAAAGTCTAGTGCGTCATCACGCCGAGGCGCATCGACCCCGCCAAGCCGGGCAACCGCGTTGCTGCTGTGGGCATCACGTGGCACCCCATGCACAATTTTGATCCGATCACAGAGCGGACGGCTCCCCGACCCGAGCGTGCACCACGTTCGGTCATGTGCTCCCACGCCTCCCTGCCCCACGCACTGTACAAATTCCCCATGATCAGTCAAAATACAACTGCCGCGAACATTAAGCTCACATGCGGTAGGCGGTGTGGGACATGAGACACGATGCACATACACAATGGATTCGATCCGATAGCGGGCCGACCGGTTGCCACTCGCGCGGCCCGTTTCAGCGCAGCGCCCCCGGGCATGCGGCCGGCCCAACCATCCGCCCCGCCTGAAGAAAGATTGCAATGGATTTCGCGAAGCAAGCACCGGAAATCACCTCCGGGCGAATGTATTGCGATCCAGGATTGAGATCAACGATCTCCGCCGCCAGAGCCTGGGACGAGCTGGCTGCGCGGCTATACGACTTAGCAGCGGACCATAGCTCAACGACCGCAAAGCTAATCGCACAGCGACAGGAGCCCTCCGCGACACCACCGTCCCAAGCCGCTGTCCCCTACGCCGCATGGCTCAACGCCATTGCCCAATATGTTAAGCAGACGGCCGTTCATGCTCAGGCGGCCGTCAACGCCTATGAATCGGCGCTGACGGCAATGGTGCCCCCACCGGTGATCCACGCCAACCGCATGCTGCGCACGTTGCTGGCTACGGCAAACTGGTTCGGTCAATCGAGCCCGGCAATCGCCGACACCGACGCCGCCTACGAACACATGTGGGCCAGAAACGCCGATGCGGTGCGCGAGTACGCCGCAGCCTCCGCCGGCGCCACTACTATGGCAGCGCCGAGCTCGCCGCCCGAGGACACAGGCCTGACCGAACCCACGCACGTCTGGATGCTGCAAACGGCGCCAGGCGTCATATCTACGGGCCGCCAACAAATCTCCGCCATCCCTGAAACCCTGGCGGCGTTTTCTTCCTCGCCACTGGCGACAATCGATCCATCCGTCGCGCCGGTAACCGCCCAGGTGTCGAGGCTAAATTCACTGGCCGCGCCGCTAGATTTTGCGATCAATCACCTGAATGCGCTGAACAGAACAACGGCGCTGTTTAACGCATCGACCCTTCGATCACTCACTGCAGACCCCAACGGCATTAACGGCACAGGGTATACAGCGGCGTTCGGTCACGGCACGTCGATCGGATCACTATCCGTGCCATACGGTTGGACAACGCCCACCACAGCAGGCCCCGCCACTGAAGAACGGCTACACAAAAGCCTACTTCTACGAACCGATCCGCTTGTCCGAACAGAGTGAACCGGCGACACCCGCTGCGCCGCTAGCTGTCCGCCCGTAACCAAGCGCCGATTGCGCTAGCTTGACAGACACTTCACGACTGGCCGGAGACGGACCGGTGACATTCGACCCAAACAACCACAAGCCGCCCCGATTTGCGCTGTCGAGTCACCGAAATCACCAAACACTTACGCCTACATCAGGATACGGTTCGTGGCAGCGCCATCCTAAAAGGTTATCAATCATGGGTCTTGGTCTTCCGCAAGGAGCTACCACCACATCGTACGTGTGGTGCGATGGCTATATCGCCGACAACCGGCACCTGTCCTCCACGACGGCAGGCTTCATTGACCGCCCAAAGACCCTGTCCTCAAGAGGTTTTCGCTACTACCATGGCGGCCGGAAAAGCGGCCCCGCCGGCTTTCGGGCTAAACCGACGGGACCTAGACGAGCACGACGGCCGGCCGAAGCGCTCGTCATTGTTCGATCATGGCAAATCACAGGCGACAAGTGCACGCATTCAATCATTCACCGCGATAAGTAAATTCGGCGCGGCACCGCTAGGTCGCCGACTGTCATTCGGATTCAGACGACGCACATATACAACGCCACCACTGGAGATGCTGCGGGGCGTTTGCATCACATTCGCGATCCGCCAGGACGGCGACGTACGACCGAACATCCGCGCAGAATTCCCATGTTGGCACCAGAATTCTTCGTGATATCCAGGTAGCGGTGGGCCAGGGCGACACACGGTCATCGGCATGCCCCGATTCCCAAGGCCCACACATGCCAGTTGAACGATTGATGTTTGTCTACTGTATCTAATGTGTTTTACTGTCATTATGTTTGTTGAACATACATGCCGGGCAGGGGGTTCAGCGAAGACCTTATGAAGAGGTGAACGGTAGTGCGGACCAACCGAAACCTCCTCTGTCGTTGCAAAAGCACTTGCACCACAAGGTGATACCACAAACAGATAGGCGACGTCGCCGGAAGAGTCCGGTGCCGCCTCAGCGCCGCTGACTACCGCGGCCAGTCGATCAGAACTGTTGCTAACGATACTGAATGGGGCCATACCGACGAGCTGGTAACGGCGGCACCCTACGTCGGCTGCATTCATCAGACCGCCTACCACGCCCAAGCCCCACGCCGACAGCAGACCACACGCCCCTGACAATACGAGCCCCAGATCCGTCACGGGCCAAGCACGTCAAACACGCGCCCCATGAAATGGAGAATGCATGCCCGGTCACCGGGAAGAGCTACGACAGCTAATCATCGACACTGCCATCGAATTCGGCCAGTTCACCCTTTCGTCGGGCGGCAGCTCGGATCGTTACGTCGACATGCGTCGCATCTCGCTGCACTCGCGCGGCGCCCGACTCGTCGGCGAGACAGTACTCGAGCTGACCAGCGACTGGAACTTTGATGCAGTGGGAGGGCTAACCTTCGGCGCCGATCCAGTGGCATGTGCGCTCCTGCACGTCGCCGAACAACAGGGGCGGCAGTTGGACGCCTTCTCCGTGCGAAAGGATCCTAAACGACACGGCCTGCGCCGCAACGTCGAAGGACTCTCGGTTCAGGGCAAGAAGGTGCTGATCGTCGATGACACGACCACCACAGGACGCAGCCCCCTTACCGCAGTCGACGCCGTTCGCCAGGCAGGCGCCGAGGTCATCGGCGTTGCCTCAGTCGTCGACCGCGGCGCAACACAGAACTTCCTCAGCGCCGGACTCGAGTATCGATTCGTCTTTTCGCTCGAAGAGCTGGTAAAGGCGTGAACGTCACACCAGAGCAGTATCGCCGACTAGCGCTACTTGTCACCGAGGCCGGGATGCTCAAGCGAATGCGACGATCGGGCTGGTGGATCTGCGGCATACGCGACCCCGAAAGCGTCGCGGAGCATTCATGGCGAGCCACCCTGATGGCTTCACTGCTAGCGCTGATGGAAGGCGCCGATGCGTCCCGCGCGGCCCTATTGGCCGCTTGGCACGATTTCCCCGAGACCCGCATGGGCGATCTATCGCGTGTCGCACGCTTCTACCACCAGCCCCTAGATGCGCGCGTGGTCGCGGCAGACCAGATCCGAGGACTCCCCCCTGTCGTCGAAGCGCAGATCGCTTCGATCGTGCAGGAGTTCGAGGCCTGCCAGACGCTCGAAGCCAGATGCGCACACGATGCCGACAAGCTTGAATGCCTCGCCCAAGCGCAGGAATACCTCTCCCAGGGCTTCGCCGGTGCGCGCGATTGGATCGCTCACTGCCAGACCAAACTGCAAACTTCAGCAGCCCAAGAACTCGCCTCATCTGTCACTCAGACGTCTATCAGCGACTGGTATCGCACCTTCGTGGACGCAAAGTTCGCCCCGTAAACAACACTCAGCCTTCGCGGCCCGTACACCAGTACGACCAGATCACCGATGGCTCAAGCGCGTCCGCCCAATAACGTACCGTCGACACGCACCAAACGAATCGGTCCCAGCCCCTCGACCGTTGGCAACAGACTTAGATACTCGCCAACCATCCTCACGCTTAAATCGACTCCGCCACGAACTAACTCAGCCTGGCGAGGATGCTGACCCCTGGAATCCACGATTCCTCTATGCGCTAACGCCTAAATACCATCACGTCGCGGTGCGGCGTGCGAGACGGAGAAATTCTGGGCAACCGCGCCTGCCAGATCGAGGTACGCCTGGCGTGTATTCGGTTTGAGTAGCTCGACGTCGACGTCGGTGCCCTGGGCCAAATGCGGATCGAATGGGATGAAGTGGATGGACCGACAGCGTGCGCCAAAGAACTCGTAGACCCTGTCCAGCTTCAGCGCGGCCGAGCCCGGCCGAGATGCGCTGAGCACCACGTGCGCCTCGCGCACCAGGGTCGAATAGCCGTGTTGGACCAACCAATCCAGCGTCGCCGACGCACTTCGGACGGCATCTATCGCAGGCGAGCTGACCAGCACAATCGAATGTGCCAAGTCAAGGACGCCCGCCATGGCCGAGTGCATGATGCCGGTGCCACAATCAGTCAGAATGACATTGTAATGGTGGCCCAAAATATCGATGGTTCGCCGATAATCAGTCTCGTCGAACACTTCTGCGGCCCCTGGTTCTTGCTCACTTGCCAGCACCTCCAGCCGACTGGCGGTCATCCGAGTGTGGCAGCGAATGTCGGCGTAACGGTCGACGGTCGGGTCGTTCAACAGATCACGCACAGTCGAGTTGGTGGAGACATCTCGGACCCGCTCGGCCAGCGTGCCGCGGTCAGGATTGGCATCCACAGCAATCACTCGATCACGACGCACCATCGCCAATGACGAACCCAATCCCAGCGTAGTAGTGGTCTTTCCGACTCCGCCCTTAATCGACAACACCGCAATACGGAAGTCGCCGGCGATCGGCTGCCTGATCTGAGATAACAGATCTTGGTGTTGGCGCTGTCTACGCGAATCACCAACATTGACATATCCGCCCGTCGCGCGATGCAAGGCCCGGCGCCAACCCGATTGTGGGGCATACCTTCGGCGATCAACCACCTTCACCTCATCGAGCGACGGCGGCATTCGGAATGGGTGCACGGGCTGAGGCATGTTGGCGTGCGTCGGTATTGGTGGCGGTTGCGGGCCGCTTCCGCCAACGGGGCCACCACCCGGCGGACCTGGTGGCCATAATGGCTGGCCGGGCGCACGCCACCATCCGGGCGCCGCGGCGCCGCCGTGCGGCCCGCCGGTCGGCCGCCAGGGAGCTTCCAACGACGCTGCCGGTAATGCAAACGTGGTCGGATGTCCGCCTGCATGATTGATCGGTGGCTCATCCGCGCGGCCGGCGGCCGGCTCCCGTGCCTCAAAGGGTGCACGACCGGACTCCGCGCGGGGAATGGACGACGCATCCATCAGCGGTGGCGACGGTATTTGATCGGTGGCAGATGCTTGGGAACTCCCGCCGCCGACGTACTCGGGCGGTGCGATCTGTGAGATATCGTCGCGACCCTGAGTACCCCCGCCGCCAGACCAACGGTTCACGTCAGTCGAACCGCCGCTCTGCACTGGGGGAGCGTCGATCCGGTCAACATCATCGGGGTAGAAATCCCCACCGGGCCGGCTCGGGAGTGCAAAATGATCGGGCTCGTAGTCAGTAGCGGGGCTAGCAGGGCGCTGCACATCTTGAATGCCGATCACCGAAGGTGCACCCTCGGCGCCGAACTCTGCACGGGAATCGGCAGGTTCGTGCGCCGGCAGCGTCGCGGGGCCGACCTCAACAGGTTCCTGCGCTGGCGTCCAACCGGATAACTGCCTCGAGCCCTCGCGTGGGGCGCCGATTGGCGCCCACGGCATTTGAACCGGCAATGGCTCGGTCACCTCGGGCGATTCAGCCCCCATCGAGGCGTCCGTATCCACCAACGAAGAACGATCACCACCATCCGAGTCAAACCGGTGCGACGGTGACCACCTATCCGCACCCACGAACGGATCGTGCGCCAAAGCCAAGGTGGGTGCGACAACCCACGGCGGCCATCCCCACGTGTCTGTTCCTCAAACAATCCGAACCCCCAATCCGAAGAACCGATCAACACAAACTATGGAACGCCGGCAAACGCTTTGACGCGAGTTCACGCCGAGGCCGCGGCGCCGGCCGTCATCCCGGCGAGCGAACGAGATAGCGTTCGCCGGCCGCCGCCGGCAACCGAGCGATCTACGGTCAGGGCCTAAACAATTCACGTCTAGCAACAACACAGATATCACCGAACTCAGGTCGACTCCTTGGTCAACACTTTCGAGTGTGCCCACAGCCCGCCCAGCACCGCGAACCGATCTCGTCTTGCGAATCCGCATGGGCGCCGACACCACCAACACAATTACAGACAGACCAGTGCATCCGCCCACAACAATGAGGACCAGATTTCGCATTCGCCGGGTGGCCTGATGTTGCCAGAGCGGGCGAGCGATGAGTCGACCGAGGTCGGGATCGGGCATCTGCCGCAACGGGGGCAATCGATACGTCAGCGCAGCGACCGGATCGATAACGCCATAGCCAGTCGCAGCACTCGGACCGGCGCCCCCGGTGTGGGCCGTGCGTTTGATGAGCTCCATCACCTCCCCTGGCCCAGCGCTGGGAAACGCGAGCGCACCAGCGCAACCACGCCCGACACGAACGCCGTCGCGAAACTGGTTCCGTTGAGCGGCTCCAAACCGCGCTGGTCCTGCCAAGCGTTGATCAGTCCCGGACCGTTGGGATCCACGAAACGATTTGTTCTCCCGGAGCGGCAACCGCGACCCACGGCCCGCGGAGACTGAACTTGATGCTGGCCCAAGGACGGGTTCAGGCACCGACGGTGAGAACATAGTTTGAAAACCACGCCGGGCTGGCGATCGTCTGTACGGACCCCCATCGCGGCAAGCGGCAGATTGGGGTCGCCACCACCGTTCTGGCGGCACATCCCCTGATCTTCGACATTGCCCGCGGCGGCCACAACTACCACGCCACGCTCATAGGCATACCGCACCGCCGCACCTAGTTCGGCGTCACCCATCCCCGCCCCCACCGGGGCGCACGCTACCTCGGAAAGGTTGATGACTGTCGCCCCCAAATCCACCGCCCGCGAAACAGCAAGCGCCAAAGTGTGGATGTTGCCGTAGCCAGTCGATACCGCGTTGGGGTCATCTTGCGCCGTACCAGAACCCGTACGGCATACACACCGCTGTTTTGGCGGATCGACAAGATCGACGCTTCGGGTGCCACGCCCGCAAATGCGTCGCCAGGACTCGAAGTGGCCGCGATGATCCCGGCCACCAACGTGCCATGGGCGTCGCAATCCTCCAGACCGTCAGTCCCCGACACATAATCACCCCCGCCGTCGAGGGCCGGCAGCCGCGGGTGGCGGTTCACCCCGGTGTCCACGACTGCCACCCTCTGCCCTGCGCCGCGGGAGAATTGCCAGGCACCGTGAAATCAAGCAATGCATCAGCGCTGGGCTGCAATCGAAGTCCGCCTGGGGAATACCGCGCCCAACCCACAGCCAGATTTTCGTTCCGTCGGGTCGTCGGAGCCACTGGTCCCGCCGGCGGCGGTCCGGGCGGACCAGCCGGTGGTGGCACGGCCCCAGCCGGCGACGCCGCGATAGTCACCATCCACAGCGCAGCCGCCAAGCGGCACCGTCCGTCGCAGCATGAACCGGCGCATCAGATCAGCTGGCTGTCGCGCCAACCACCCACAGCGCCACCGGCACCAACGCCCCGTAAGCGGCGTAGAACGCACATATGTCCAGTGCGGTCGCCCACCGCACCCAGGGGGACCCGGGTACCGCGGACTCAGCGCCACAACCGCGCCGCCACCACCACGATGGCCAACAGGGCGGCGAACCCGGACCACGCCACCGCAGGACTACCAGCTTCAGCGCTCACGCACCCGAGCACAACCAGCGCCACCGCGGGCACGCTCAGCGAAACCCGTTCCAGCGCACCGCCGGCCACCTCCGCCTGCGCGCCCAGCACCACGGCGCAGACCACAACAAAGACCAACGCCGGCCATTGCACCTCGGGTTTGGCACGCATCACGGGCGGCACCGCCAAACACGGTGACCGAGACCCAGCATGGAGCGCAGACCCGCTGATCTGGACCGCCCGGACCTGTGCGCATACGGCTTCTGCCGTCGGTATCGCTGCATCCGGAGGAGCCCCGAAATCCTGGACGCAGGAGCCGCCCAGCCGCGCGCGGGGCACAACGAATTCTCAAACGTCAACCGCTGCAGGTCGTCACGGGCGTCGCGCGTCGACGACTCAGAGGCGCCAGCTTCCCCGTCAACCGGGAAACCGGAGACATGCAAATGCGGCCAGGATTGCCAAGGCGGCACCCGCCGTCGCGGCACCCATCGCCAACGCATGGTGGCCGAACATCACCACCGCGCCGCCGGAAAAGACCACGCCACTGGCCAGATATCCCCACCGCCCGGTCCCAATTGCCCAATACCAAACGGCGTTGACGACGGTCAGCAACGCACACCCGGCAGCCACTCCATAGTCGCCGAATCCTCGAGCACACACCCATACGATCGCGGCACCGACGGGAATGGTGCACCACCCATCACAGCCCCGATATCGCCTTGCCCGTAGAACCGGTAGGCCAAAGCCGCAACGGCGACCAACGTCGCGACGATCACGGCCGCCAAACCCACGATGATTGCGCCTTGCGCGGCGACGACCAAAATAGACCCACATCAGCGCGGTGATGCCGAGCCCCACAAACGACATCCAACGAGCCGCCACGGCATTCCACCCGGCGTGGGCCGCCTTGTTCAATCGCGCCGCAGCGTCCACCACGTCGTCATACAGGGTGGGCGCGGACAGCGCGGGCTCTGCGGCGCAACTGCAAAAGCTCGCCGTCGCCCACGCCGGCTGCGCGCAACGTGTCGTTCGGCAGCAGCGGCGACGCCGCGTCGGGCCGGCTGAGCACCCAAAAGGTCGGCGGTGAGCCTCCGCCGCGCGTGCATCAGCTGGCCCTTCGACATCGCGCGAGCGCACCAGCTTGGCCAGATCGGGCAACAACTTTGCCACCGGGACATCGACCGGCAGCGCCAGATCCAACTGTGTGCGGCCGCCCATCACCGACACCCGAACGTGCTCAGGCGCAGCCGAAGGCGCCGATGTAGAGCCGAGTTCACAGATCCCGGTCATGGGTCAGGCATTCGCGACAGCTGGATGACGCCGCTTTTCATCGTGCGCGACACCAACATTCCTCTTCCCGGGGGCATCTCGGTCGCCTTGAATCCCCCGAAGAGGCCGCCTTCCTCCCTCGAACCGCTCATCACCAGACCGTTGCATGACAGATCTTTCAGTCGGCCGATGATCGGGTCCATCATGGCCCGCGCCGCTCCGCCGATACGGCGAGCGATCACCGTCCGCAGCCCGATATCGCGAGCCAGCGGAAAATATTCGACCAACGGGCTCAGCGGGTGGTTCAGGGAACCACCTCCGATCAGGTCGTAGTCATCGATGAGGACATAGACGTCGGGTCCGCTCCACCACGATCGTTCCTTAAGCTGTTGCGGGGTGATGTCGCTGGGCGGGAGTCGTTCCTTCAGCGACTCCGCCAGCGCGGTCATCAAATGCGCGCAGGACTTCCGCCGCGGTGGCATACCCGCCGATATAGTCCGCGTCGACCGTGCCGAGCATCGAGCGCTGGAAGTCGATCAAGATGATCTTGCATTCTGCCGGTGTGGCGTTTTCCATGATCCCTTGCGCGACGTTGCGCAGCAGGCCAGTCTTGCCGCATTCGCTGTCGCCGAACACGACAAGATGCGGCTGGGCGTCAAATCGAAGACACGACCGGGGCCAGCTCGGTTTCGTCGATTCCGATCGCGATCCGCGACTTGCCGAGCAGCCCCGCTTCGCACGGGCCGCTTGGACAACAGCGTTGCGATCGACATTGTGCGGCAGCATGCGCACCTGGGCGCGCCTCGCCCGCCATAGAAGCGCGCTGATGGCTTCCACCGACTCCGCGACGCCGGCCGCCAGATCGTCTGTCGCCCGAACTGGAGTCCAGCCTTGGCAACGCGATCAGCATATGCAGCCGATCAGCGGTGATGCCGCGGCCCGGGCCGACCGATCGGCACCAATTCGGCGAACTTGCGCCCGACTTCGCTGTCAATGGGATCGCCCATCCGCAACTCAATGCGGGTGCCGAGCATGTCTTTGACAGCGGGGCGGATCTCCATCCAGCGGGTCGCCGAAATCGCCAGGTGGATCCCGTACGACAAGCCCTGGATCGCCAGCGCCTGCAACACCGGTTCGAGGTGCTCGAAATCAGCTTTGATCGTCGCCCAGCCATCCACCACAAGGACGACGTCGCCGAACTTGTCCTGGCTCAGACGGATCTCGCGCGGCGACATCTGGCGGCAGCGCTGCAAGCTGAGCCTTGCGCTGGCGGAAGTCGCGCATCGATTCGATGCCGAGATCGCGGAACCGCTGCTCTCGCTCGCGCAGCAGCCCGGACACCTCGGCGACGGTGCGTCGAATGCGGTCGGCATCCATCCGGCCGGCGACTCCACCGACATGCGGAACATTGGCCAGGCTGGCAGCGTGCCGCCGCCGAAGTCCAGGCAGTAGAACTGGATCTGTTCGGGCGTGTGCGTGGCCGCCGCAGACATGATCATGCGTGCGCAGCGCGGTCGACTTGCCCGACTGCGGTCCGCCGACCACCGCGACGTTGCCCAGCGCGCCGGACAGGTCGACCATCAGCAAGTCGCGGCGTTGATCGTAGGGCCGGTCGACGACACCGAGCGGCATCCGCAAGCTGCCCGTTGACGTTTCGCGGATCATGCCAGGGCGAATCGGGGAGCAATTCATTGACCGCCGGGCTCTCGTCCAGCGGCGGCAGCCACACCTCATGCGCCGGGCGCCCGTGGCCGCGCAGCCGGCTCGACCACCACATCGAGCAGCGTGAGCCTTGGTCTGGGCGCCGACGGCATCTCGGGCTCCGGGCACGCTCGGCTTCGCGCGGCTGCTCGCTGGCGACGGCGCCGGATCCTTCTTCACCGGCGTCGCGGTGAACAGTTCGGGCGCCAGCACGCCCAAAGGACAGGTGCGCCCGTTATGCTCGAACGCCGCGGCCGCACGTACTCGCCAGAGACGTAGCAGGTGTTGAACCGCAGGGTTCGTCGGCGTCGCATTTGAGGAACGCCGAACCCGGGACGCTGGGCAGATGATAGGCGTCGGGAACACCGAGCACGCTGCGCGATTCGCCGGCAGAGAACGTCTTGAGCCCGATCCGGTAGGACAGATGCGAATCCAGCCCGCGCAGCTTGCCCTGCTCCAGCCGCTGCGAGGCCAGCAGCAGATGGACGTGCAACGATCGGCCCAGCCGACCGATCATGACGAACAGCTCCGCGAAATCGGGCTTCTGCGAGAGCAATTCGGAGAACTCGTCGACAACGATGAACAGCGCCGGCAGCGGGTCCAGCTCGGCGCCGTTGGCGCGCGCACGTTCGTACTCGGTGACATTGGCAAAGTTGCCCGCCGAGCGAAGCAGCTCCTGACGCCGGTTCATCTCACCGGCGAGCGCATCGCGCATCCGGTCGACCAGGATCAGCTCGTCCTCGAGGTTGGTGATGATCGCGGCGATATGCGGCACGCCGTCCAACCCGAGGAAGGTCGCGCCGCCCTTGAAGTCGACCAGCACCAAGTTCAGCACATCCGGCGAGTGTGAGGTGACCATCGACAGCACCAGCGTGCGCAGGAATTCCGACTTGCCCGAACCCGTTGCGCCGATGCACAATCCGTGCGGCCCCATGCCGCTCTCGGCGGATTCCTTGATGTCCAGCTCGAGCGGTTGGCCGTTCGGCGTGATTCCGATCGGCACCCGCAGTCGCTCGCGCGGCAGAGCGTTGCCGCCATACCTGTTCCGGGGCGATCTGGGCCGCATCCGGGATCTTCAACAGAGCCATCAGGCCGGGATCGGGGCCCGGGAGTCCAACTCGAGGCTCACGATGTGGGCAGCATTGGCGAGGCGGTAAGCGCCGAGCCGGCGAGCAGTGGCCTGCGGCTTCGGCGACGGTCAACCGGTCCGGACTGGCGAAGCGTTCCACGCCCGCTTTGGTGCGCGCCCCAATGTCGTCGGCCTCAATGACCAATTGCAGTCCTCGGCCAGCAGCTTAGACCTTCCGGTGCGCCGGTGAGGTCCAGCACCGTCACACTATCCAGGCCGGCCGTCAGCGACCAGGCGTTCGTCGCCGTTGACGTATCCGTCGTCGATGACCACCACCAGCTGCCGCACGCCCCTGGTCGGCTGCGCATTGCGGCTGAACCGGCCGCGCTCCGTCAGGTCGGCGGACAGCGCGTGCTCCAGCAGTTCGAGTGACGGAACACCAACCTCATCGACCCCATACCATCGCGCAGCGTAGGATGCTGGGCCTGTGGCAGCCACTTGACCCAGCTCCAGTTCTCCCCGTCAGGGTTGGCGGTTACCACCGCGACCTGAACGTGGTCTGGGCCGTGAAATGTGCATAGTTCCAACAACATCGACCGCACCAGCTGCCGGGACTCCTTGCGGTCGCCCTCGAAAGTTGATGCTGGGAAAGCGCGCAGCGAGACCGACGTCGGCAGCGCATGCACCACCGAATGTGTCTTGACGAATCGGCGCAGGGCGACCGTGGACACCGGCTCGAGGTCTTCGGGCGGTCCCGTCTCAGGAGCCATGAACCGAGTCGCCAGCCGGTGAGTTCCAATCCCCACCCGGACATGGCCGAAGTCCTGGTCGGTGGGACGGCGCTCCCACATCCGACGCGTGCCTGCCAAATCGCCCAGCGTGCGCGGATCGGGATGACTCCACTCCAAGGCAGCGCGTTGCTCGCGGCGGTCGTTGTCCGCATCCTCGCGAAGCGCCGCCAGATAGCGGAAGTAGTCCTTGCGTTCCTCGTTGAGCTCGGCCGCGGCCTTGCCCGAGCGTCCGCCGATACCACCGGTCAGCATGCCGACCATGGCCATGACCATCATCATGGGATACATCAAAAACATCGGGTTGCGGTCAGGTCGCGCCCGCCAACCGTGACCATCAAGGCCACCATCCCGACGACCGCAACGACCATCACGAACGGCATCAGCTTCATGAGAGCTTGCCGGGGATCACCCGGGGCACATCGGGCGGCGGATGCAGATTGACTTCGCCACCCGGCATGCGCGGCGGCGCCACCCGCAGACGACGCACAAAACCTTGGGTGGCCACCCCATCTCCCTCCGATACTCGGTGTATCATCACAGGGCGGACGCCGGTATTGTCCAGCGTTAAAGGGCAACCCAAGCGAAGAGGAATCGCGATTACGGTCGCTCTCGCCCCTGCCAGAGTCGGGTTCCGAGACCGACTCTGAGCCAGAGCTGACAGCCGTAACGGTGATCGTCGGCACGATGTCGCTCGACGTCGGGCTCCCCGCCGACGTGAGTGTCGGCGCGCTAGCCTGCGGCGTGATCGAGCTTGCCAATACTCCAGATGGCGACCCAACCCAAGCGAGCCGACTCAAATTCGACACCACCGCGGGCAATTGGACGTGGCCCGCCTGGCGGATGAGCCTTTCGATCTGCATCGCAGCTTGGCGGAGTGCAACGTCTGCGATGGCGAGGTACTGACGATCCGCACGGAGGGGACACCCCACCCCCCAGCATTGTTCGACGATCTCGACGTTGAACTCGCCGGGCCGGACAGACACCGCCGATCCGAATCGCGGCAAGAGTCCCCGACAACCTCATTTTCGCAGTGGGTCTGGTCGCCTCGGTCGCCGCGGCGCTGCTCTTGTGCCTCCATTTCCCGGTCATGCCGGCATAGTCGCAGCACTGACCGTGGGGATCCTCGGCGCAATCGCCGCCTGCATCCTCGGCGACTACGGAAGGGACAATGCCGTCTATCGCCATGGCTCACCGCGGCGTCGATCCCGTTGATCTTCGCGGGTTCACTGCACATCGTCCCGGATGCGGCCGCAGCCACCTCGTTGCCGATCGCGTTCAGCCTGAGCGGGTTCGTTGCACTGGTGACGTTGCTGGTGTCGGGCCGCGGCCGCGCGCTTGTGCACCGCTGTCATCGGGCTCTCGTCTGATGGGGACCGCCACCACTGCCATGATGCTTTTCTGGTCTACTACTTTGCGACGCTCGGTGCCGTTTTGGCCACGGCTTCAGTGGTCATGGTTTATCTTGCCCCCCGGGTGACGATCGTGCTGTCGAAATTGCCCATACCGCCGTCCCCACCGCCGGGGAGCCGCTTGATGACATCGAAACGCACGGCGGCAGCACCGTCGAAGGCGTCAACGCACTGCGCAAACAAGCAATCCCCAACGAAGAAGAGATGATCGCAGGGGTCCGGCCCTCCAACCAATACCTGTCCGGTGTCGTCGTCGCCGCCACCGTGACCGCCGTACTAGCCAGCTATCTAGCGGTCGACGTGGACAACGGGTTATTCTGGCCGGGAACAGCTTTCGCGGTCGCAGTTGCGACTGTCCTGTGCCTGCGAGGACGCAGCCACTACGACCTGGTCCAGTCCGCAACCTGATTGGCGGCGGTGCTGCTGACCGCGTTTGCGGTTATCGCCAAAACCGCAACCCACCTTCATAATTGGCAAGTCAACGCGGCGTTGGCTCTGCTCGGCGTGATGGCACTGATCGTGGCTTGCGGCCTGGTCGCACCACACCTGAAGTTCTCGCCAGTGATGAAACGCCAGGTCGAAATCCTCGAATACCTGGCGATTGCACTGTTGTTCCCACTGTGCCTGTGGATCAGTCCGAGTGTATGCATTCTTCCGTGAACTGCAAATCTGATGAACATCAACTCTTTCGGCTGCGGCACCATTCGCCCGGCCGCGTCTGCCGGCATGCCGTCGTGGGCGATCAACGCTGCCTCCGACGACAACTCCGGTCCGGGCGGCAACAGCGCGATGACCGGCCAAGGAGCCAGTTGCGGGGTCTGGGTCTTCCGTCGTCTGACTTCATCCCGGTAACGCCCAACGCCGCCGACGATGGAATATCTTTGATTCCAAAGCGCACACCGACGTCTGAGACGTAGAACAGCTGACCCATGGCCTTGCTGTCCGGCTCTACCCCGGTCGCTTGGACGAACTCGCCGGTTCCCGGTGTTAGATAGACGCTGTCCAGCCCGGGCCCACTGCCGTCGGCGGTGGCGAGCCGCACCGGCTCAGCCTGACGCGGCAGCGGCAGCCGATGCCCGATCAGCATCGCCGTGGTGGCTTGCGCGCCGCTATTGGAGCGCTTCCAAGCCATGCACACCACCCGATCCGGTTCCACATCGACGATCCTTGGCGAGGTAGCCGGATAGTGATCGACAGGCAAACTGTGCACCACCGGCGCCTCGCTGACCAGTGCCGGCGACACCTCTTGGGACTCTACGGGCCCCGCAGCGACCTGGCACCGTAACGGATGATGTCGGCGGTGGCTTCCGAAATCGGCTGCACCCCTTGCCTCAGGACCACGAATACATGTTGACCACGTGAGTCAGATGTCCTCAGAATCGAACCCACCCGATAACGTGGACCCAGAGTAGTCGCTGCCCTCCCCTGCGCCGGGCATGCTCACCGCCACGATCGGATCCACCAGGGGGATCGAGTTGAGCAGTCCCGACGAGACTTCGCGCATCTTGCTGCCATTGAGGTGCAGAGCACTCATCAGAACCGGGTCGGTGACATCGATCGGGGCGCGCACGCCTTGATAGACCAAAAAGACGGTATTCCGCCGAGCTGCGTCAAGATCATGTCCGCCGGGACTGGCCGCCCGGATGCCGTCGTCGAGCACCGGATAATTGCCCAGCACCGTGGTCTCGACGCTCATCGGCCCGAAGGTTCGCGTCACGTTCGGTGTTTGAGTGGTGTCACACACCGTCCACGACGATGCGCCAGCCTCATCGCCAGCATGAATAGCTGTCCGGTGCGCCGATAATTCCCACCATCGGACCAAGGGGGAGCTTGGTTGAGAAATTTGTCGTCAACTTGCTTCGGCGAGTCGGTTTACCGACGATCAACCGTGCTGAGGCGAGATTCAAGACCGGATGGACACGATCACCTATGCGGACGAACAGCGCGCCATTTGACTTGCTGAGCAGTATTTGCGCGTCGCCAAGGCTGGGTGTGGGTTTGAAAAATGCAAGAACGCCAGCGGCACCGGCAATAAGCATACCGATAACCAAACCGACCAGCAACGACCGCATCTGGCCCCGCATCGGGTCATGGATCATCCGAGAATCCGCACGAATGAGCGCGTGCTCGAGTCGCCGGATCAGAAACCGATACCCGTTTACTTGTGAACGCGTGGTAACTTGCGCTGGCATGGACGCCCCGTCATCTCCCAACAGCCTGCTAAAGTGCCGCAAGTGTATCGCAGGGCCGGTGCGGGTCGAGAAGTCAACTACATCGGCTCGGGAGAATCAAGGTAATCAAACCGTGCACGGTCGTCGCATTCAGGCTCCCGCTGACGCGTCAGACAGTCCGTCGGCTCTGGATAGTGTCGACATCATTCCGCAGCGATTGTTGCCGCTGGCGGACTCTTGCTCCTTCAACTGGTCATCGTCGCAGGGACTCGCGGGCCGGCTCCTCGGTTCCCGAGGCTGGCAGGGGTCGCATCGGCGTTGGCCATCGCGTCGATGTTTCTGCTGAGATTTCTAGGATGACGTTGCCGCAGTGGGCTACATTATGGCTGGGTTATGTCCGGGGCGGCCGGAAGAAATTGCGCGGCAGCCCCGCCACTGAACCTTTTGACACCGAGATGGGCGACGGGTCCCAGATCGGCTTCCGATGGGATGGAAAGACGCTTCTCTCACTGTTGAAGATCGAAGAAAATACGCAAGCCATGACCGTTTTGAAGCCCGGTATGACGGTGTCTGGGGAGATGCTGTCGATCCAGCTGGTCGCCGAGTGTCTGCGCCAGTTCGACATCGCCGCTCGATTCGATCGACGTGATCAGCCAAGGGGCCCGTTCTCACGGTCATAGCCCGATCGCTGCGGTCTATGATGCTGTGCTCGGCCCTCTTCCCGCGATCGCCCAGCGCAGCGTGTGGGTGGCAGTGAGGTTCGATCCCTCCCTGTGCGCTGATGCGGTCCGTCGCCGCGGCGGTGGACGTGAAGGGGTCCTCGAAACAGCGGCCACCGCCACCCAACGGGTGGCCAATCGACTGATTGAGGCCGGGCTCCGCCCCCGGGTGATGACATCCAGTGAGATCGCCCACGCCACTAACCAATTATCTGACGGCGTAAATTTGCGCAATGTCGACGAGACGTGGCTGACATGCAAGCAAGGACACTTTCAGCTGCGAAGCTTCGTGATACCTCTGCGCATGCTGACCACTGCGGGAGTCGGTCTGCTGTGGACCATTCCAAGCTACTCGACCACGGTATGCATCTCACTTCGGCGGCGACGAAAGCCGCGGTCTGGTCAAGGTCCGCGGCCATAACTCGCCTCGATACCCACGGGCGCAGCCAGAGTTCATCTGAATGGTTTGGAAACGCCTGCCCGGCCAGCAATTATCGGCACTGGTTTCCACTTTGCCAGTGGCCGAAACCCAAACACCCCGTCGGTCGGTGGGCATGCGGTAGCAGACGAGACGCGCTTTCGGAACCTGGCCCTGCCGGCGTCGGGCTGCGGACAATTGATCGGAGCCGATCCAGAAGGCCACGCGGTCGCGCTGCCGCTATTCGGTCCCGCAGATCCAGCAGGTGCAGATCTGCGGGGGCCTGCACTTGGCACAGCAGGTGCTGCTGCGTTCACTGGCGCTTGGCGCGCGGGTGCGGGTCCACACCAACCGGCCCGCCGCGTGGCACGACATGGTCAACCAAGTTGGCGACCGAAACATATTGTGGGTGGCTGACTTCGGTCGAGGATCCATCCAGGCCGGCTCGGATCGCAACTATTCCGTGGAGATGTTTGATGGGCTGCGCGCCCAGCCGGTGCGGCTGGGGGTCACCGCCAATGGTGCTTCAGCCGCCGAACACGCAACCCGTCACGAGCCAATTCCGATGTGGCACTCGAACTGCTCGACAGTCACCGCGACACAGTCAAGGTAAGCACCACGCGTGGGATCAGCGGTCGTGAGGATGGTGGCCACCGACGAAGAGTTGCGCTACATCAACGCTTCGCTACACGCGGATCGCTGACGCGACCGGTGACCAGGGCCCGAAACCTACCGGCTCACCAGCTTATGCAGACAGAAAGGCCAACCATGACATACCCCTACGGCGGCCACGGCCAGTACCCGAGCCACTCGTCAGCGCCATACGGCCCGTACTGGCCGCAGCCCGCCGGCACCGCTAATCACCCCACCCCGCCGCAAAATGGACTCGTCTGGGCCGTTCTTCTGCTGGGGCTGGCAACCTATGTCGTCAGTTTGAGTGCGGGTTCCCCACCCCTAGTCGCCGACTGGGCTGTGCGGTTCAGCACGCTAGCCGCGGTTGGCGGGGCACTAAATGTGCTGACGCGGCAACGAACTCACAACGCAGCACTGGCCGGCCTGGCGACAATGGCCTTCCTGGAGGCACTCGCGCGGGTGATCACAAGCGCGCCCGACATCGGCTGGGCCACCATTGTCATCGCGATTCTCACCGCGCTGCAGGCCGCCACGGCAGTTGCGGTCCTACTGCGTCAGCCGCAATCCCGCCACACGGCCGTCGGCCGGCGCGGTGCGTTCGACAATTACCCCGATTACGCTCGCGTTGGCCCACAGTACGACACGACGAGCCACCAACAACCACAACAGCCGCCGGCTCACGGTCAAGCAACGGCTCAGGCTCAGGCAGCGGCTTCTGCCCAGGCGCAACAGTATTCGCTGTACTCGGAATACCTGAGCGCGCAACGGCGAGGGCCGAATTCGCCCATATCCTCGGTCCGTCCGGCTGGACTCGCCCACACCGCCCCGCCGACCCCCCGGGCCGGTCTGCCCGCCACGGGCCCGGCCACGAACATCCGTCCCGGAATCGATCCCGCAACCGAGGCGCCACCGCAATCCACACCATGACGCTGCACGGCCAACCCCAGGCCCGCGGCGCATTGGCATGTCCGCGTCGGTTTGCCCAACCGCGTCACTGCATTACCGGATGCCAACCGCTACCTCGCGAAGTCGGGCTGCCCCACCGGGTGCTGTGCAGGCCGCCCAAACCCATCAGCGATCGTCGCCGCCAACCCCATAAACGCCTGGCGCGTCTGGCGATTCATCAACTCAAGCGAGACTTCGGCACCCTCAGCCAGATGACGGTCGAACGGAATGCCGTGCACCGCACGCACGCGCGAAACAAAATTGCCGGCGAACTTGTCGGTATCGACCGGCGCGGGCCCGGGTCGCGCAGCACTGATCACCATGATCGCCTCGGATACCAGGTGACCGTAGCCGTGGTGTTTCAGCCAGTCCAGAGTCGCCAGACCGCTGCGTGCCGCGTCGCCAGCCGGCGAGGCCACAATGACCAAAACATCAGCCTCATCAAGCACGCCTGCCATCGTCGAGTGCACCAGCCCGGTTCCGCAGTCGGTGAGGATGATGTTGTAGAAGCGCTGCAGCGTATAGAGCGCCGCCGGTACTCGGCCTCTGAAAAGCGTTCCGAGACGGCAGGATCACGTTCCGAAGCCAGAATCTCGAGCCGACTCGGTCCCTGCGATGTATACCGACGAATGTCCGAATACCGTGAAATATCCTGGTCTAACAGCAGATCCCGGACTGTGGAGCCTGTCTCCGAGGGGCCCCGCTGGGCAAGAGTGCCGAAGTCGGGGTTGGCATCTACCGCAATCACACGATCTCCACGCAGCGCGGCGAAGGTGACCCCCAACCCCACGGTGACAGTGGTCTTGCCCACGCCACCCTTCATCGACAACACCGCGATGCTGCAATCACCGTGGACGGGTCGATTGACGCGACCAATGAGGGCCTTCTGAAAGAGGTCTTGTTGCGACTCTCCAGGATTCACCGCTCCCCGACTGGCACGGTGAATCAGCTTCCGCCAACCATGCTGCGGTACGGGTCGGTGACGGATCAACCCCAATTCGTCATCAGTCGGCAACGGCCCAGCGGGCTCTAGTTCAACCATTTAACCCACCGTGCAACGTCCCAGGACAGGAATGGCTGAATAACCGTCACGAGAACAGACCAGCGTTCCCACAACACCACGCAGTGCCGCTTTCATGTCGGCGAGATCGATGCGCATCAGCTGCTGTTCGTCAAGTCCTTCGAGCAGGGCACCATATGTCTGGCTGAGCCGGTATTCGCGCTCCTCCTCGGCAGCTTCGATCACATTACGCACAAAGCGACCATTTCCCGCCATGTCGATGCTTCGGCGAAGCTACGCCCGCCGAATCGACCGACTTCCCCTCATAAAGCTCAACGCACGCCGCGACCAACTCATCGTAGGCATCCTCAGTCAATTCCGAATCCCGAGTCCGAGCGATCAGACGCCCGATGTCACCAAGTTCGGTCGGGGTGTAGGACGCAAAGCGGATCCGTTTGGTGAACCGTGAAGCCAGAGCCTTCGTTCGCGACGAGGAACCGGTCGATCTCCGCGTCGTATCCCGGCGATAATGACCACCAGTCGATCGCGGTCATTTTCCATCCGGGCCAGCAGCGTGTCCACGGCTTCCCGACCGAACGCGTCCCCACCGGAAAGCCCCGTCTGGATCAGGCTGTAGGCCTCGTCGATGAACAACACCCCATCCATAGCGTGGTCGATCAAGCGGAGGTCTTGATGGCTGTGCTACCCAGATGCTGGCCGACAAAATCCTGGCGCTTCGCCTCGACCACCGCCGGTGTCTTTAAAAGCCCTAAACCACAATAGGTTTGAGCTACCACTCGCGCGATGGTGGTCTTGCCCGTGCCCGGCGGGCCGGTGAATGCCAAGTGCAGACTGCGCGCCGCCGTGCTCAACCCCTTGCCGCTGCGCACCTTGGCCAGCGCGGCCGCAGAGCGCAATTTAGTCACCTGCAATTTAACGTCGGCCAAACCAATTTGGCGGTCCAATCCTGCTGCGGCTTTACGCAGGTACTCATTGCCACGATCGGCGATCGTCTCACCGTCGGTCTCCTCGAGACCATCGGCGGTGCTCGGATCCCACTTGTCGTCCGCGACTCGATCATCTCTTTAGTGGTGATGATCAACCGGTACTTAGGATCATGCAGAGCAATAGCATTGGCCTCAAAACCAGGTTCTTCACTGTAGATTCGCTCGAAGATGGCGCGCGCTTCTGCTTCGTTGCCCATCTCACGCAAGCGTGAGCCCCTTGCAGAACTCCGCGGCGCGCCGAGCCGCCGGAATGGGCCCTTCGCTCGCCCGGTCGAGTCGGCGAATGCCTTCGGTGAAAAGCTCCATCTGCGCACACGCCGACCCCACCATCAGGTTCGCCCCCGCCGCAATGTACTCATCGGTAAACGACGCCGAAGTGCGCCAGCGCGGTCAACACATCCGGCCAGCGCTGCGTGTTGAAGTGCAACACCGCGCGGATATAGGCACAGATCTCTGTCGACTCAACATCGCCATCTGGCAGTCGGGAACGCTTGGTGTCGAGATCGTCGAGAACCTTTTCGGCCTCGTCATAGTCTTTGCCTTCAATCATGCTCGCCGCGTAGGCCAACCAGACTTCGGTCCTGCTGGCCAGGGTGTAGTCGAGGTACAAGCCGGTCTGGAACCGTGCTCCCAGGGCTCGGGCAGGCAACCCCAGCCGGCGTTGCTCTCGGCAGAGCAAATCGCTTGTCCGGTACAGGTGGTAAACCACTTCGGCGGTGTTCTCACCCGCCGCGGCACGTCCCAACCACGCATCACACATGTCAGGCTCGCACTCGGTGGCGTGCCGAAATGCCAGCCCCGCATACTGCAAGTCGCGGTCAGTCTCCAAACCGTCGATCGCGAATACCCAGTGAAAGCACCCCCGCATCGAAGTACCGTTGCGCGTCCCTGGTGCCATTCATCGGCCCGTTCCTATCCTCGATACCCCAGCAAGGCGTCTGCCCCACTCAATCGGACAGCCCACACCCACAGTGCGCATATCGACGGGTATTGCGGGCTGCACGCGAAAGTTATAGTAATGCCGGATATCTGGTTGAGGAGAACCGCGTGAGTGAGCAGCCACCGCCGCGAGGCGGCCAACCCAGTACGCAACTGCCGGTTGTCTCCCGTAGCGGCGGCATCGCTGTGAGGACAACCGAACGCGGTCTACCGACCCAGCTGAAAATCGCCCCAGCGGAGTTGTTCCGGACACCCGAAGACCTAGCTCGCGAAATCTCGTCGCTGTGCCGCTTATCCGCGATGCGGCAGCAGGTGGCCCGCAGACGCGACCTGCTGGCACGCGGAATAAGCCCCACGGTGATCCGGGACCTGGGATTGGCAACGGAGCCAGAGCTAGCCCAAGCTCAGGAAGCGCCAGAAGACGACGAGGAGCCTCCCCAGAGCTGGATGAGATCACTGTGAATAGTTTGGCCGACTCGTTAGTCGCCCGCATCGCGCAACAGCGAGACTTGCTGCACGCCTTGGATGAACAATGCCGGTCCATGTCCGCACGGGTGACCAGCCACGACAAGTCCGTTAGCGTTGCCGTCGACGGCCTGGGCGCCATGACCGGACTCTGGCTGCAACCGCATGCCCTCAGGCTTGGGCCCGAGACGCTGGCGAAATTGATCGTCGACACGGGTCAGGCCGCAGCCCAAGTGATCGTCGACCGCCAGAATCTGCTCATCACGGAGTTCAACCACCGCATGCGCGCTCTGGAACAGACCTCGCTGACCCGCTGGGACGGCACCTCGACCACAACCCCCTGATCGGATCCGGGGCTCAAAACCGCGCTGACTTTAACTGTACACGTCGACTGTATATTGTGTGATACGGTACCTGCAACTACACGGAGGAAGGTCACCGGACACACCTGGTGAGCAACCGTCAGCAGGGAACGGAGTCACATAGTGGGGGACGTTTTTGGAGTGGTCCCGGCGGCCATGGATGCTTTCGCCATGGCCAATCACGCTGTGGCGGAAGTGATTTCCGAGGCCGGCTCGGTCGATTCGGAAGGCATGCTCGCAGCAGCCGCAGCCGCAGTCGGTCCACTTGGTGCTGGCTTCCTCGCCGCCTATGCACCGGCTCAGGCCGCCAATCTCGCCGCCACACAACAGGTGGCCCTGGTGCACGCGGCGATCGGCGGTGCGACCGAAGCGACCAAGGTCGCGAGTGTCGCCGTCGATGACGTCTAGGACTGCCAGGGATGTCAGGACCTCTAGGACCAATCCTGGTCGGCGCGACCGGGCTGCCCGCCCAATCCCTTCCCGGCTTTGACGCCACGCCAGTCATCGCCGCCGGTGAACAACGCCTGAGGGACTATCTCGCCACGCCGACCCAGCAGATCCTGGAACAACTGGGGCAGCAGCGATTCCGCGATCAGGAAGCGCCGGCACCCGCTGGTCAGGAACTGGCCGCACACCCCGGCGGAACGATCCACCCCATGGATCCGAGCCAACTGATCAGCCCGGTCGCTCAGGCTCTCGGCACCTTGGGGACCGGCATGTTCGACGGCACGAACCCGGCGAGCATGTTCGATAAGATTTCCAGGGCCTTCGACGACACCTCCGGTGCCATGCGCCAGGCCCTCGGTGCTGCCGGACAAGGCTGGCAGGGCGCGGCCCACGCCGCGGCCGTCGCCAAAACTAACGCGGCACTTACCAACGGCGCCGACATCGCTACCCAGGCCAGTATGCTCGGCGCAAGCCTGTCGACCGCAGTGGCTGATGTTGGGCAAGCAAGAACCCGGCTGATCGCGATCATCAATCATTTCGCGGACACCGTCGCGGCCATCGGCATCAACATTATTTTTCCGTGGGGCTGGGCCGCCGTTCTCGCCGCCGCAGCACAGGCCGTCGCGCAGGCGGCCGAGGTCATCACCGAAACGCAAGGTGCCCTGGCCGCCCAGGCCGGTGTCATCATGGCGATCGCCGCCCCCATCGCGGTCGCCGCAGCCCCCCAACTCGCCTCGATGGCCGCCAGCGCGCTGCCGGTGGCCATGCAACTCGGCACCGCGGGCGTGGGCATGACGATGGAGGCCGGCATGGCTGGGATCTCGCCGATCATGAGCGCCGTGACTTCGGCCGCCAACACCGCGGGGGCGGGGAGCGCCAACACCGGAACGCTTGTCGACTCGACCACTTCGCATCCCTCATCACCGCCGCGCGGCGGCACACCGCCATCGAAGCCGGGTGGGCCTACCCCATCGGTAAGCCCACCGGTAACACCCGTCAGCGCCAGCATCGCACCGCTTCCGCGTATGGCAACGCCGCCGACGTCCACCACGGCACCGACCACCGCCACTGTGCCCGTGGGCTCGACGCGCCCGGCCGCCGCAAGCGCGCCGGTCGGCGGCGCCGGAATGATGGGCGCCCCGCCAGCGGGCGCCAGCAACTCCGCGGGCGGCGGTGCGCACACGGCGGCAGCGTTTCTGCACACGACCGACCAAGGAGGCAAGGTCGTCGGAAACCGAACGACCGTAGCCCCACCCGTCATCGGTGAGGCCGATCCCCACGAGACACCCGACATCGAACTGCGAATCTAGACAAGGAGCACCAATGGACTTCAACGACAGCCTCATGATCCGTCCCGATGACGTGAACGACGCCAGCGCTCGGCTCGCCGAACTGGCCGACCGCGTCAAACGGGTGATGGACGCCGAGGCCGCCAACCTCACGGTGGTCGCCTCGGCACGCGACGAGGTCTCCCAACGCGTTGCGGCCACGCTTAACCAGGTGCACACATCGTTTACCAAGGCCTCAGATCAGGGGCATCAGCAACTCCACGGTGTGGCAACCACGCTGCGCACACATGCCGACCAGGTCGCAGCTACCGATCAAGCACGGGCGCTCTGAGCACCGCGTCTTCCGCGGGTGCTGGATTGATCGCCTGAGCCGCACGAAGGGCCAAACATGGGTTTTACCAACGTGGTGTGGGAATCGCGCAGCACCGCAACGCTGGCCCGCGACCTCACCGAAGGTCCGGGTCCGGCTTCGGTGGGTGAAGCCGGCGCCGCCTGGGTGCGGGTGGCCAACGAATTCGCGGCGGTCTCGGCTGACTACCACACAATAGTTGAACGGCTCGCCACCGTGTGGCAAAGCCAAGGCGCTACCGCGCTGGCACGCAAACTCGAGGGCTTCGGACAGTGGCTGCAAGACATAAGCCTTGCCGCGGCGACCAATGGCCAGCGCGCCGAAGAGGCTGCGGTGGCCAACACCGAAGCCATACTGGCGATGCCGTCTGTGTCAGAAGTGGTGGAAGCCAAGGCCACCCACGACATCATGGCCTCATTGGCCGCCTACAACGGCGCAATCCTGAACGGCAACTTCGCCGAGTTCGACGAAGCGGCACGCGCCAACAAGACGGACGCCGTCACAGTGATGCGGCAGTACGAAGACGCGGTCACTCCCCTGGCCCAGCCATGGGAGCACTCAGTTCCGGAAACGATCTGCCAAGCCCAACCAACGACGGGCCAACCGGGCGACGCGGAAGCGGGCGGCCGCGCCAGAAGTGTTCCGGCCGCCGCCCCTCCCCCACTGGCGGCCTGGGCCGCTCCTCACATTCAGTCCACTGCTAAGCCAAAGCCGTTGCAGCATAACGCTAACAACACGGCGCCGGCGGGTACGGGCGGCATGGGCGCGGGTGGCTACGCCCCGATGGGGGCACCCGGCCGTGGCGGGGAGGACCACGAGTACGAATCGACACGCCCCGCAGCGCCGTTGCCCGGCGGGGGCGAACCGGTTACGGGCCTTTCCGATTCGGGCCAATCCTGGCAGCCCGCTACCCGGCAAGCCGAATTCACGGTCTCGCAGGTGAGCTGGAGCCCCAATGCCGCAGTCTTCGACGAATTCCCGAGTGTCGAGCAACAACCCGAACCATACGAGTCAGCCGACGGAACCCAACACGGCTCCGAACGGTGGATCTCACCGGTCGTCGGCGCCGACGGGCAGCTTCGCCTATGAGTACCGCGCTGATGGCCCCAGTTTCACTGAGCGATGACGAATTACAGGTTGTCGCCGCCAATGCCGCAGTCACGGACCTCCCTACGGTGCTCGCCCTGGACCCACGCTACGCCAGCATTGACACGCTGCATGCCGCACAGGCCAACGCCACTCGGTCGCTGACCGCGCGCGGCCTGATCACCGACGGCGAGCTGGCCGCCGAATTCGGCGTCGCTGCTGCAGGCACTGCACCGTCCCGACCGCGAATTGGCCATGCGGATAGTCACACCCGAGGGCATCATTCGCGTGTCGATGGTGCGCCGGGGGACGCAGGCCGTGCTGGCACGCCGGGTCGGCACCGAGTTCGTGCTGCGCGCAATCGAATACAGCACCGGATTGGCCGCGGCGTCCCGAGCGGTCGTGGCAGAGCTCCCACGGATGCAGCCCGCGCCCATCGAGCCCATTGGGGCCCCGCTGCCGGCCATGACCGAATGCCTCAACGAAGGCGGTGACGCACACCAGCTCGCTGACCGAATTTATGCGCTGGGCGCTGCGCAGCGCTCGGCCCAGCTGCTCGGCTCGGCCCTATCGTCGCGACAGGCCTTCGCCGAAACCGTTTACAACGCACTGACTTCCGACGAGGGCCGAATTACCCGGTCGCCGGCCGCCGTCGCGGTTTTCTACACCAACCGAGGACGGATCATCGCCAGCCCGTCGGCCTCCCCCGCCGGGGAGCTCTGGACCACCCTCAAGGCCGGATCCGATCACGCGATGACCCAGGCCATCGACCAACTCATTCGACTATCCGCCCAACGATGGGAGGACCCATAGATTCTTAAGCACCTTGAACATTTCCGGATTGTCAACATATAACCGAGATGAAGGAGACAAAAATGGCTGACTTCGGTATCAGCCCCAACGAATATCGTGCGCGGGTGAACCGCGGCCACGAGATAGTCGCGCAGTTCCGCCAATCACTGCAAAGTATTCAGGACAGTGCCACCAATATGATAGGGAACTCGTGGCGTGGCAACGCGCCGTCATACGCCGGCCAGCAGTTACAAGGGACTCACGAGGCTTTTCATCCCATCCTCATGACGATGGAGCATGCCCTTACGACAGCCGGGCGCCACGCGGGAATCTTCCAGCAGCTCGACGAAGAAGTATAGAAAGGCCGTATAACCATGACTGACATTTACTCCAACTTGGGCCAGAACACCGCGCATCTCGACGATATCGGCAACGCGATCCGTCAGGTTGCCAACTGCCAGGAGCTGCACGCCGAGCTGCTCAGGGTGCTGCAGCCGCTCCAGATCGGTCAGGCCGGCGACGCGTTTCAGCAACTCGGCGGGCAGCACGCACAGCTGATAGAGGGGCACAGAACTGACCTCCATACGACGCACCAATGGATGAGCGGTAAATTGGCCAACCTCCACGAGACGGACCATCGCCTGGCCAGCGATTTCGCCTGAGTCGACGCACGGGTCCGGGCGCGCCCTAATCGGCGCGCTCGGACCCGCACCATATAGAGCATTACGCCGAAAGGAAAAGTTATGGCGAGTGGCGACGCAAAAGAGGTGCAGCTAGCAGAGGATATGCGCCAGCAATACATCACGCCTATCGACGCCTTCCGCACCGCGCTCACCGGGCACCGCGATACGCCGTGGCCCTTGCCGCCAATTACCGTGCGGTCGGGACCTACATTTCGGCGCAGTCAAGAATCGCCGAATTGGCGTCCCAGCATGTAAACGAAGCGATCCCCGCCTTCGACGAAGTCCTTGCCTCCCTAGACGACTTCGAAAAGATTGTCAATGACGCATTCAATCAAATAAGTGCCGCAGACGACAGCAATTGAACTTAGCCAAAATTCAGAGGCGCGTATGTGCGACTTCAGCGGCGACAGCGTGGATTCCACCCCCTCGGCGGCCAGGGGCACCCCAGCCGAGCCCAGGAGCCCGCAACAGGTCAAAGCGCTGAGCATGGATTTGGCGAACGAATCACACCATCAGAAGCCATTTATCCCATACGACGTCGCTAATAATAACTTTGCCTCACCAGATACACGACTCAGTGAATTGAATTTACCGAAGCCGGATCCCACAAAACCGGATCCTGCAAATTTCATCGAAAATTTCAGTCAGACCACGTTCAGCGAGGTCTGGCGGAACCTCAAAGACGCGGATCCCAACGATGTCGCACCCGGAATCGCCGACGGGTGGGAACAAGTACGACAAGGCATCGTGCTTGCCACTGCGGAGTTCCAGATGCAACTTGAAAAGCTAAAGGTTGCGGACCACATCTGGAAAGGCTACGCCCACGACACCGCCGTGGATAAAATGGTGACGTCGTTGCAGACCCCCAGGAACATCAGCGACGGCGCCCACGTACTCAGCATCATCACCGACGCATTCTCCAAGACCATGAAGAGAACGCGCGATCTGATTTGTGGGAACTACGACAACTACACCACCAGCAGAGCCAGCAGAGCCAACAGCAAGGACGCTGACTTCGTCGATCAGGTCTATGACAGTTTCGCTCGAGCGGTCATGCACCATGTCTACAGCCCCAACATCCAAGCCATCCACACAGCAATCGAACAAAACCACTCCGCCTTCAACACCGCGGCACCCGGCCCGACTCCTGGCCTCGGGCAAGGCGGGCCAACGGGGCCAGGTCCAAGCAATGCCGGGGTCGGGGGGACCGGGCCACACGCCAGCCCAAGCATGCCCGCAATCCCCGCCACGCCATTTCACCTGAACGATCCCAGCGCCAAGCCCTCGCCCGACCCAACCCCGCAAAACACCGCCGAGCTCGCCGAAATGGCGCAGAGCCTCCAGCAAGGGATCAGCGAAGCCGCCCAGAGCGCCGGTCAAGCGGCCAGCCAGGCGGGCCAGGCGGCCAGCCAGGCCGCCCAACGAAGCAACACCGGCGCCCTCACCGCGAGCCAACACCCACTGCCTCCCGGAGTCCTGAGTTTGGGCCCCAAGAGCCCAACTGGTGCACTTGGCGGTGCTCGCCCAACCGGCGCCCCCGCGAGGGGCGCCGTGACCGCCAAGCCCGCCGGTGTCCCAGCCGCCGCGACGGCCAACACCGTCGCGGCCAAGGCGGCAGCGACGAATTCGGGTGCGCGCATCGCCGGCGCCGCGGGCACCACGGGCGCGGGCATGCCCGGAGCGGGCGCCCCCGCAGCAGCTCACCGCCCCGGCGGCGCTAACGAGGGCGCCCAACACCAACCCAGCAAGGTGCTACGGAGCAAAAAGAACGGCGAGCAGATCATGGGCGACACCGAGGCGGTCGTCGCCGTGCTCGGCGAACCCGCGCAGCCAGAACCCGCCAAACCCAACCCGACATAGCCCATGGCCTTCATCGAGTCCCTGGGATTGCTGCTCCCCCAACCACGGCCGACAAGCCCGGACGAAGTTTCCTCCGTCCCCGGGTGGCGGGCGGTATGCGAGCTTCCGCAGATTTCCCCGGCAGACATGGCGATCCAGGTCGGCCGCGCCGCGCTTGCCACCACTGCGTCAGTACCGTCCGACATCGGCTGGGTCATCCACTCCGGGTCCGGCTACCAGGGCAGCGTGGGCTGGCCAGTACACCACCACATCCAATACGGCATCGTGGGGCGCCACGGCAACGCCATCGAACTGCGCCAGTACTGTGCCGGCGGGCTTACCTCATGGGTCATCGCAGATTCCATGACATCCTCGGGCACCACGGTGATGTGTACCGGCGCCGATAACTGGTCGTGGGATGACAGGTTCGCCGCGTCGCGATCCGTTGGCGGCGGGCCATTCTCTGACGCCGCGCACGCCGCCGTCGTCTCCCCGCACACGGGATTCGCCAAGATTCTGGCCGCCGCCACCGCCAGCTGCCCCGACCAGGCAGAACCCTGGCGAACTCGCGCTGCCTACTGGGAACACGCCAGCGCCAACGACTTTCAAGCCGCCTACCGCCGCGCATCCCAGACCAGAACCTCGGAGGCGAGCGACGACTCATTTCGCATGCTGCTCGACGCGGTCACGACGGTGCTGACCAGAACTCACCTCAGCCCTCAATATGTCACCCACTTCATCCCGCACAGTTCGGTCAGTGGCCAGCCGTTTCGATCCCTGGCCAGCGCCGTGGGCTTGCCCTGGACCGAGGCATTGCACGAAAACAATCTCGACCACGGATACCTCGGTGTCAGCACCCAGGTGTCAGGCCTCATCCGCCTCGCCGAATCCGGTGACTTACATACTGATTCGATCGTGTTGCTGGTCGCGACCGAATATCAACTCAGCGCGACGGCGATCGTGCTCGCCATTACCCGAGCGCCCGTTGTAACCGTCGACGGCAACATTCGCACCGCGGCATGAGCACCGCGAACCTTCGGCACATCGGCAGCATCAAGCTGCTCGACCTCGACATCATCGGCAGGCACTACGGCCGAGACTTCCTGCCCTTCCCGTTTATGTTCACGCAGCCGTCCGAATTCACGTGGCGTCACGAATACCTCGACTACGCACGATCGGTGCCGGACCGCTTCGACAACGGGGACCTGCAGATCTTTCAACAGTGCGCCGCATCGTATGCCAGCGCCGACATTCGCGTGGAATGCCACGTGCAATACATTCCCGCCGACACTCCGAGCGTCCGGGTCCTTGCCTACCGGCTCGACCAAGCCGGCTTTTTGGCCGAACAGCGACCCGACGAAGACACCGTCGACATCTACGAACTCTCGCCGTACCTGCTGGGCGCAGCCGTCGCCGAGGCAACCGTGTTAACCACACCAGGCCGCCAACAATCGATCGTGATCCCCGAGTACGCACCTACCCGCAACACTCAGGAGGATGCCGCCGACGACTTCATAATTCGCCATGCCGTCGAAAACGCACCGAGTGCCGCGACGGTGCCCTCCGCAGAGGTCACAGCCTTCGGCACCGTACAAACACACTGGCGTCCGACCAGGTCTTGGGGAATCGACCCCGGGAAAAAGGCCGCGCGCTGGGTGCGCATCAAAGACGACGGAGACTATCTCTACGCAGCCGATTTCGTCGAAGCCAGGCCGGTGACGACACCGCTCTTGGCCGAACAAATCGACCGCCTCATCACCGAAGACGTCAAGGCCCTGCGGCAGTTTCGCAATTGATAGCCACGTCCTTGTACAGAAACTCGCCGAAGCGCAGCCGCCCCAATCCAAAGCGTCGTGTGCCGAATCATTGTCAGACAGGCCGGGCCCGATTACGAACTGTCGGTACGCAACCTGGCAGGGCGTATTCCACGGCTGGACGACAACACCGTCGTGGGTTGTGCTGGATGACGACACCGATGTTGAAGACAGTGAGTGCACCAAATGAATAGCTAGGAAAGCTGTTTGTCCTGAACATGGTTCGACGTCGACGCGTTGGACAGACGATCACTGCCCGAATCTGATCGTCGTGGTCGACTACAGGTTCGTTGGCTCTGACCGAAGGGGGTGAAGTTGTTGAAACGCGGCAAGCTCACGCGGTACCACGTCCGGCAGTCGCTGCCCCTCCCCGGCCTGCCCGGTCAAGCGCCGATAACCAGACCCCAATACAGCAGCGCGGAGATCACCGACGCGTGTTCGCCGCGGTTGGATGCCAACCCGTCGGCGGTGCCCACACTCGATGCGCTACGCCACCGCGAGAATGCTGTGAACCTACCGGTTACGCTGCGTGTGCTACCCAAGGCCTTGCGCAGAGATCTGCATGCGGTGTATGCGGTGGCGCGCACGATCGATGACCTTGGCGACGACTTCCCCGGTGACCGCGTTGCCGCCTTAAACGATTTTCGTGCTGATCTCCACCACATCTGGCGCAGCGGGGTGCCCAGGCGACCCGTGCTGCGGGCGCTGGTGCCAACGGTGCGCGCGCACGGCCTGACCGTCGAACCCTTCGATCACCTGATCGAGGCGAACCTGATCGATCAGCGGGTTTCGCGTTACGACACATTCGAGGACCTGACCGGCTACTGCCGCATGTCCGCCGAACCGGCAGGTCGGCTGGTCCTCGACATATTCGGGCAACGCTCTGCTACGACAACGGAACTATCCGATCGGGTATGCCGGGCACTGCAATTGCTCGAACACTGCCAAGATGTCGCGGAAGATCGCCGCGCCGGCCGCGTTTATCTACCGCAGGAAGACCTCGCCGAATACGGTGTGCGAGAAGAGGATCTGGACCGCCAACGGGCCAATGATGCTTTGCGGGCGCTGATGCTGTTCCAGACGGGTCGTGCCACCCAGTTGCTCGAATCCGGCGAACCGCTCCTGGTGTACCTGAGGGGATGGGCAAAGGTCGCGGTCGCCTGCTACGTTGCGGCCGGTCGCGCCGCCGCCCGGGCGATACGCCGCACCCGAGGCGATGTGCTCGGCCGCTCGGCAACCATCCGTCCCCGCGACCTAGCCGCCTCGACGGCCACGATGCTGCTACACGGCTCGGGCGGGAGGACGCTCGGGTGACCACATTGGAACAGGCGCACCGCGTCGCGGTGGACATCACTCGCACCGAGGCGAAGAACTTCTACTACGGTATCCGGCTGCTGTCACCGGAAAAGCGGTCCGCGTTGTGTGCCGTCTACGCGCTTGCCCGGCGCATCGACGACATCGGCGACGGCGACCTACCACAGGCCGACAAACTCGCCGAGCTGACTCTGATCCGCAAAACACTTGAGAACCTGGGGGATTCGTCCGACCCGGTGTTGCTGTCGGTCGCCGACTCGGCGCGTCGGTTTCCGCTGCCGATCTCGGCCTTCGGTGAGTTGATTGACGGCGTGCACATGGACGTGGAGGGCGTCGAGTACCAAGAGATCGACGAGCTGGTGGTGTACTGCCGACGGGTAGCCGGATCGATCGGCCGGCTGTGCCTGTCCATCTTCGGGTCGGTCCATCCCCGGACGTCGCAATACGCCGACCAGCTCGGGATTGCGCTTCAGCAAACGAATATTCTGCGCGACATTCGTGAGGATCTCCTGAACGGCCGGATCTATTTGCCACAGGCCGAACTGAACCGGTTCGGTGTTCGCCTGGCCGTCGACGAGGCGGGCGAGCTCGATGACCCGGACGGTCGGCTTGCCGCACTGCTTCGCTTTTGCGCGTCCCGCGCCGAGGACTGGTATTCGTTGGGGCTGCGGCTCGTTCCACACCTTGATCGGCGCAGCGCCGCGTGCTGTTTGGCCATGTCCGGCATCTACCGCGATCTTCTCGCCCGCATCAAGGCGTCTCCGGCGCGCGTGTACGACCGGCGTCTTTCACTGTCCGGCGTTCAGAAAGCCCGGTCGCCGCTGGTGCGTTGACGAAGGCGGCGCTGTAATGGCCGCCACGGCATAGCGATAAGGACCACGTTGCCATGATCATGAAACTGCCTACCCCGAGACACGATGCGCTGCAAGCAATTACACGCCTCACCATCGCTGCACCGCAACGCACAATTGCCCTCGCATTGTTGGTCCTGGCCGGCATTATCGCTTTCGGCATCCCGGTGACCAACAGTCTGTCGGCCGGCGGCGTGCGCAATCCGGAATCCGAGTCTTCGCAGGCTGCAAGACTGTTGTCGGACAAGTTCGATCAGGGAAATCTGGCCATGATCGTCAGCGTCACCTCCGACGGCGGCGCACAGAGCCCCGTCTCCCGCTCAGTCGGCACCGATATCGCCTCGCGGCTAAAGAGTTCGCCCAACGTCGGCCAAGTCCTATCAGCATGGGCCACCCCGGCCGCACCGTCGCTGGTGAGCAGAGACGGCAAGACCGGGCTGATCGTGGCCGGCGTCCGCGGCAACGATACCGAGAGCCAACAGCGGGCCAAAGAATTGGCCGCCAAACTCGTCTACGACCGTGCCGGTGTCACAGTGCGCCTCGGCGGCGAGGCAACCATTTACTGGCAGATGAACGCCCAAATGGCCAAGGACTTGCTCGTCATGGAATCGCTTGCGATGCCATTGACCTTCGTGGTCCTGGTCTGGGTGTTCGGTGGTCTGATCGCAGCGGGGGTCGCGCTGGCAATCGGTGGCTACACGATCTTGGGTTCTATGGCTGCGCTGCACGCGATTACCCTCTTCACCGATGTGTCGATCTTCGCGCTGAACCTGTGCACCGCACTCAGCATCGCGCTGGCGGTCGACTACACCCTGCTGATCCTCAGCCGCTACCGAAGTGAACTAGCCGCAGGGGCCGCCCCGGACGAGGCCCTGCTGCGCACCATGGCGACCGCCGGACGCACAGTGCTGTTCTCCGCGATCACCGTCGCATCGTCAATGGCCACAATGGTGCTGTTCCCACAATATTTCCTGAAGTCGTTTGCCTACGGCGGCGTGGCCGTGGTCGCGTTCGCGGCGACCACGTCGCTCGTCGTGACACCCGCGGCGATCGCCTTGCTTGGCGGCCGGCTCGACTCGCTGGACATCCGCAAGCTGGCGCGCCGGATCCTCGGGCGACCCGAACCACAAGCCACCCCGATCGAACAGACATTCTGGTATCGCTCAACAAAATTCGCCATGCGTCACGCGCTACCCGTCGGCGCCGCGATCATCGTCCTGCTGCTCCTACTGGGGGTGCCGTTCCTTGACGTCCGATGGGGCTTCCCCGATGACCGGATGCTGCCCGCCTCGGCGTCGGCGCGCCAGGTCGGTGATCAACTGCGCCACGACTTCACCATCGACCCGGCAAGCAACATCACCGTGGTGATGCCCGCCGCCCGCGGAGTGAGCACCGCCGACCTCGGCCGCTACGCCGGCCGGCTCTCCACAGTGTCCGCCGTCTCGTCGGTGTCCTCGCCCGCGGGCACCTTCGTCAACGGGCACCTGGCCGCACCGCCATCAGCGCCGACGGGCATCAGTGATGGCAGCGCGTTCCTCACGGTCACCAGCACCGCGCCGCTCTTCTCCGAACGTCAAGGCGCCAGCTCGACCAGTTGCACGCCGTTGCCACCCCCGCCGGCAAGGCCATCCAGCTGACGGGTCCCGCGCAGAGCAATCACGACAGCGTGCACGCGGTCACCAGCCGACTGCCCCTTGTGCTCGGGATCATCGCCGCCCTCACCCTGTTGCTGGTGTTCCTGTTCACCGGCAGCCTCGTGTTGCCGGTCAAAGCCGTGTTACTCAATGTGCTGTCGCTGACGGCCGCATTCGGCGCAATGGTGTGGGTCTTCCAACAGGGCCATCTCGGTGCGCTCGGTACCCCAGTCACCGGGACGCTGGAGGTCAACATCCCAGTGATGTTGTTCTGCATCGCATTCGGGCTCTCGATGGACTACGAGATGTTCCTGATATCGCGGATCCGTGAATACTGGCTCAACTCCGACCGCACACCGGCCGCCAACGGCGAAAGCGTCGCCCTGGGCGTCGCCCACACCGGTCGGGTAATCACCGCGGCCGCCTTGATCATGGCGATCTCATTTGCCGCGCTGATGGCCGCACAGGTGTCCTTCATACGGATGTTCGGTCTCGGTCTGACCATCGCGGTGCTCGCGGACGCGACCCTTGTGCGCGTCCTACTGGTCCCCGCGTTCATGCGGGTCCTCGGCCGCAGGAACTGGTGGGCTCCCGCATTCCTGGCCCGGCTGCATGACCGGTTGGGCCTCAGCGAGGCCGCACACCGCGACATGCCTGAGCCGCCGCCGATGCGGGATCCCGCGTGGGCCGGCGACTGATGGCTAGGCGTTGAAGGCGTTGCTGCGGCGGCGGTAGTGTCCGCAAGGCCTATCGTTCTGTTTCAGCCTCAACCGTCGTGGCACTCTCGGCGGTCACGGTCCGAAATGCGTTGCGCAGTAAGGGCATGGCGGTTGTGAGCACGGCGGCGGCAGCCTGTTCGGATAGGCCGAGTTGTTCGGCGGCTAGGGCCAGGGGGTGTCCTGGGCCAGGTGGGCGATGACCAGCGCGGTGGCGGTCCCAGGGTCGGGGCAACGCGGCCAGCGCGGCGCGCACGCTGTCGACCAACTCGCTGTCGGCGATGGCGGTGCTCGCACTCGGGTCGGCGATTTGGCGATGGAACTCGTCGCCGGATCGGCTGGTCAGGGGTTGGTCCAACGACACGTTGGGATGGCCCAGGATCTGCAGCGCACGTGTCACCTCGGCAGGCTTTCGGCCCACGACGGCGGCGACCTCGGCGGGCGACGGGACCGGTCCGGCCGGATCCACACGGCCCAGGTGCGCAGCCACCGCAACCACGATGCGGCGAGTGCCGCGGTCCAAATCGGGATAACGGCGCTCGAAATCGGCCGCGCGCACTTCCCAGCGGGCGCTGGCGAAAGCGTGGGCGACAAACAGCCCGGTCGGTACGTGATTGACGATCGCGGTCAAGATCGCGACGCGGGCCACTTGGTGGATCTCGGCACGCTCCGCCGGGGTGCGGGCCCACCAGCGCGCGGCGCGTTCGGCGACCCAGTCATAGCGCTGGAAGATCTGGTTACGCAACTGCCTTTCCTGCTCGCTGCCCACCCGGGTGTCGACCAGACGCCAAAACAGCTGGTCGTCCTCGGGATCGGCGACATTCGGATACCGCTCCCCGTAGAAGCGTCGCACCGCCTCCATGCGCGCCGCTCCGCACACATCAAGCGCGTCACACAATCGCCGGAACGCTCGCAACCGCGGCGTGCGCGTGTTGTGGATGACCTGGTTCACGTACCGGTAGTGCAGGCGCGCCGCGGCGGCCAGTTGCCGCTGCGTCAGCTCGGCGTTCCGACACTGCGCGGCGACCCAGCTGCCGATGGTGTGGTTGGCCGGTGCGGTATCGGCCGGCGGAGTTGGTGGATAGAAGTGGGCAAGACCCTGCTCACGCAGCTCATCGGGCATCCCTGATACGACACACAGCTCGCGAGCTAGTGCTCGGCTCGGCGAGCCGAGGTGATTTTCGATACCGCTGATGCTTTGCCCGCTGCGCCCAACGGCAGCGCCCAGCTGTTCCTGGCTCATACCGGTGGTGTGACGCCATTCCGCTAGCCAGCTGGCGACGGTGGCATGCTCGTCCGGGGCAAGGTGGTGGAATCGGGTGAGTACCGCGCGCATGGCCTCGTCGGGGAGCAGACCGGCATCGTGGATCATGCGCAAGCGTACGAGGTTATATCCCCGTCCATTCTCAGCGAAGCCGATTTGTTTGACAGGCACCCCGGTGCGAGATTCCAGTTCCGGCTGGGTGAGGGCGTGGTAGAGCCGCAGCGACAAGGCAAAGTCGCGCTCAAGGGTCGAACAGGTCGGGCCGGGGAAAGACGTCACCCGCGTCTGGGTCCATGCGGTAGCGGTAGCCCCACGCTTCCGCCAGCTCGTTCCACGGCCCCGCCTGGTGCAAAACCAGCCGCCACATCCGCAGCACCGTTGCCTCGTCGTGGTGAGCCAGGTTGCGGTAATAGGACAGATGTGCCTGGTTAATGCCGAACAGCCGCGCGATGTCGGAGGACGCCAAGCCATGATTTACCCGCTCCAGATAGAGGATGTACTCGCCGAGGCGGTCGACGGCTGACAGGCTCGGAAACCGCAGACGTTCGATATCGCGCGCAAGGCCGAAGCTCGGCTAGCTGTTCTGGCCACGGACGTTGGGGACGGCGTGGCGTGGTGACATGACGAAGACCTCCGAGTGAAGTGCGAGCTGTCTAAGGAACGCACTCACCACCGGAGGTCTTCGTGTCCCACCGTAATGCCCCGTTGTCTGAAACCGGTCGTCTGCGGCTGGCCCGTTGTGTTGTCGAGGAGGGTTGGCCGCTGCGGCGAGCTGCTGAACGGTTCCAGGTTGCGGTGACCACGGCGGCCCGCTGGGCCGGCCGCTACCGTGAGCTCGGCGGGGCTGGGATGGCCGATCGCAGCTCACGACCTCATCGCAGCCCCAACCGCACACCAACGCGCACCGAGCGGCGCATCATTAAAGTCAGGGTGCTTCGCCGGTGGGGACCCGCCCGCATCGGTTACCTGCTGGGTCTGCATCCCTCGACGGTGCATCGGGTGCTGACCCGCTACGGACTGGCCAAACTGCGCTGGCTGGACCGGCCGACCGGACGGGTGATCCGGCGCATCGAGTCGGCCCGACCTGGGGATCTGGTGCACGTCGATGTCAAGAAGCTCGGCAAGATCCCTGCTGGCGGCGGCTGGCGGATGTTGGGCCGCACCGTCGGTAACCGCAACTCCCAGGCGGACAAGAGTTCGGGACGACGCAGCACGCACCGCCACCCGTTGCGCGGACACCATTTCCTGCACACCGCCTTGGATGGCCACTCGCGGCTGGTCTACTCCGAACTGCTGCCCGATGAGCGCCAGCAGACCGCTGCAGCGTTTTGGCAAAGGGCAAATACCTGGTTCGCCGGATGCGGCATCACTGTGCAGAAAGTGTTGACCGACAATGGATCTTGCTACCGGTCCCACGCCTTCGGTGACGCGCTGGGTGCCGTCGAACATCGGCGCACCCGTCCGTACCGGCCACAGACCAACGGAAAAGTGGAGAGATTCCACCGCACCCTGGCCGACGAATGGGCCTATGCCCGGCTCTACCCCAGCGACGCCGAACGCTGTGACGAGTTCAGCCACTGGCTGCACACCTACAATCACCACCGCGGCCACACCGCACTCGGCGGCCAACCACCCGCCACCCGCGTGCCTAACCTCTCAGGTCAGAACAGCTAGCTCGGCATAGGTCGTCCCGTCGCCGAGTCGCAGATAATGCTCGATCCAGTCCCTGCCTGGCGTGTAGGCGCCGCGCTCGATGAAGCTCACCGAGCTATACGGCTTTCCGGCGGCGAGCTCGCGCCGCGACATGCCGGCCTGCTCACGCAGGAAGGTCAGGTACAAGTGCAACCGTTCGTAACCTTCGGGCCAGCGCGCCCTACCGTCCGCGGTGAGCAGCCGATAGTCGGCGAACCGGGCACCGACCTGGTGGTGGCGCCACGGGCTTCGGGAACGCCGCGCAGCAACGCACGCACCTGCGCGGTGGGCCGCGAAAACTAGTGGCGGTTCGGTCAATCTCTTCGACGCCAGAACAATCACAATTCGCGACATCGGCGGCTGATCGGCGTGGACACAACGGACGGCGGAGCGACGCCAGCCGGTGCCGTTTTTACTGTCGGCACCGAGGGTGGCATCTCGATCGGCGAGGGTATCAATGCCGGCCAGAGCAGTGTGCAATTGGTCGCGGGCAGCGGGGGCGGCGTTGCGCAAATCACTGGCGCGGTCATTAACGCCGGTTCGTTAGGGGTCGTTGAAGGCATAGCCCCGATCCAGCTCACGGCGTCGAATGCCATTACTGGAGCGAACGGTACTGCTGGAGTGCTCGCCGGCACTCAGTTCGGCGGCGAACCGATTCAGTTCAATAATCTGGGTGCTGGTGTATCCGCACTGGAGGTCGGCACAATCACGCTGGTCGGAGCCGCAGCTGCTGAGGCTTCGGGCATGGGACAAAGTTCGACCCTGATCGGTGTAACCGACAACTCCACCACGGCGCCGGTTAGGAGCGGATTCGTTAGTGTCGGCACTCTCGGCGAACTTAGCGTCGCGTCGGCCCTAGACGTTTACAGCGGCACGGTCGAACGGCGCCACGGGCGGCATCAGCGAGTCGGGCGCGGGGATCACGGCTGGTTCGCTGTGGCACTGGCGAATGGCGGCGATATCACGCTCGATCAGACCAACTCGATCACGGGAGCGAGCAACGCGGCCGGCAACTTCGCCGCCGAAGATGCGTTCGCCGGCGGAGCGGTACGCTCAACAATCAGGGTTCCGGCGTCAGCGGGCTGAACATCAGCTCGATCACGCTCAGCACCTTCATGGGCGGGCTCGCTTCGCAGTTCGGCGGCACGTCGACCGTCACCGGCATCACGACCACCAATTCCACCTCGTCGACCTATACCAACGATATCAACGTGGTCACCGATGGGACGCTCACCATCAACCAGGCGATCGATGCCGCTTGGCACGATCGGCCTGGGGGCAACCGGCGGGGTGACCCAAGGCCTCGGAACCGGCGTGGACATCTTGGACACCTCCGGACAGCAAGCTACCGCAGATGCGGCAACGCCAAACGTCCGGCCGGCGTGATCACCGGCGAGGCCTTGTCCGTGCTGGCGACTGGCGGCAATATCGACTTGGAAAACCAGAACGACCTGGTCGGACCCGACGGCGCGGCTGGAGTGTTTGCGGCGTCGGCTTCGCAGTCGAACGCGTCGGTCCTGCTTTTACAACACCGGCAGCTCGGACGGGTTGACGGTCGGCTCGGTCCAGCTTGATAGCATCATGGCCGCGCTCGCGCAAAACCTTCCCCGCATTTCCCGCGGTCTGACAATCCGCTGAGCGGGAATTGTCACCGACAGCGAAACGGAGGGCGTCGACCGCAGGGCGTGATTGTCCTGGCGGACGGAACGTGACGATCTCGGCCAATGTCATGCGCCAATTCCCAGGTTGAACTGGTAACGAGCAATGGCTCGATCGTCGAAACTTCCGGCAGCAATATCATGGCGCCCCAACCTGATCGCCGAAATCACCAGCGGAACTTCGGCGACATCGACCTCAACCAAAACAACGGCATCCTCGGATTCGCAGCTGATCCCAACAACATGGTGGCCGCGACGAACAACGTCGTTGGCGGCGCCATCACTATCTACGGCTTCACGGTCGTTGGCGCGATAACCGATTCCGTCCTCGGCTTGGGAACCATCACCGGCCTCACCACCGTGAACTCCACCAGCGGTAGTTTCACCAACATCATCAGCTTTTCGACGAACGCCTTCATCACCATCTCCGCGCCGATCGATGCCGGCTCAGCCGCAGTTGAACTAGGGGCCGAACGCGGCATCACGGAATCGAGCGGCGACGGCATCACAGGCGGTTCGCTCGCGTTGCTCGAATAACGATCCCTACGGCGTCGCGAATCTCAACATCCTCCTCAACCAGGTGAACAACATCACCAATGGCAACGACTACGGCCTGATCGCCGCCACGGACAACTCGCCCGGTGGCTAGCATCACGATCTACAACATGGGCTACGCCATCCAGGTCGATTCGCTGTCGGCCGCCGGCATCGGGCTGGGAACGATCAGCGGCATCACCACCGCCAACGCCAACACCAACAACCAGTTTCAAACCGGGGCGTACACGAACAATGTGAATCTCTGGGCGGACCTCGGCGTGGTGATCAACGACCCGATAAACGCCGGCTATGGGCAAGTGAGTTTACGATCAGGCGCGTTCGTGGGTTTACGAAGCACCCGCCGGCTCGGTGACTGCAGGCGCACTGCGTGGCCTCGGCGGCATCGTACCCTTTTACGAGTCTTTAAAAAACCAGATCTTCCTTAACCAAGTCAACAGGTTGGCTGGCCCTAATCGCACGGCGGGGCTGCTTTCGGCAGTCGACAACGACTATGGCGGAGAGTCACCGTGTACAACATGGGCGGCACGCTGCAAGTCGATGCGCTTTCGGCCGCTGCTGTCGGCCTGGGCACGATCACCGGCATCACCAGCCGGTTCGGGTCCTACTCCATTAATCTCTGGGACAATAGTGGCATCGTCCTGAATAGCAGCCTGAATGCCGGTTTGGCCGAAGTGGAGTTGCGTGCTTCTGGTGGATCGATCACCGAGAATTCGGGCGATGTCATTTCGGCTTTTCACCTCGCCTTGGTAGTCGATGCCACTCCGGCGAGGAGCAACGTCTCGCTGAACAGAGGAATATGCTGAGCGGGTCTGCTACCCCTCAATACATCCAAAGCGGTGAGATTGCTATCCAGGACAATTCAGCCGGCGGAACATCGTGCTGGTTAACGCTTATTCGTTGCAAGAAACCACGCTCTTCATGGCCGCGGTCGGACTGAACAAGAGTACGGGCGTCACCACCAACGGCGGCACGATCAGCATTACGCCGACGCCAACATAAGGCAGCGATGAATGATGAATGCAGAGTGATGAATGCCGGACCATCAAAACCCTTCTCCCTTGAGGAGAAGGCTTCGACGCGAGCTCAGCCGAGCGGTGCCCAAAGGGCGGAGGAGGGAGCGTCAAGGAATCGTCCGCCATCGCCCTCGACTTTAGTTCAGCGGCGGGCCGTCGGTTTTTCAAACGAATCGCCCTGCGCACTGTTGGCCGCCCAGCCATCCGCGCCACCCAACTAACGGATTGATTGATGAAAAAACGTAAAAAGAATCGTGATAACTCGGGCCGACGCCCGACTTCACGCATCTGGAGCTTCTTTCAGCTCGGGCATGAAAAACTTTCGCGGCACTGGTCGCCCGGCTTCGAGACGCTCGAGCTGCGGCGAATGCTCGCCGGCGCCGCGTCGCTGGATGTGACCAACGGCGCCCTGACCTATAGCGAGCCCGCGGGCACGGCCGACAGCCTGACCGTGAACGAGCAGAAGCGGCGCGAGTGCGTATTACGTCTTCGTCAACACCGCCGGCTTCGCCTCCGCCACAGGCACTGGCGTCAGTCAACCCTCGGACGACGAAGTGGACGTCGTCGCTGCTGACGTGACCGCGTCGGTCTCGATCACGCTCGGCGGCGTCTGCGGTCAACGCGCTTAGCTTTGGTGGGTCGAGCGGTTCAGGCACGATTGACGTCAGCGGCGATATTCCGCTGGCCGGGGCTGACACAATTTCGGAGAGCGATAGCTTTAATCTGATCGGGAACGGGTTGTCGGCCGACACTTCAGCGGTCGCTGGTGGCACGTCGCACGGCACGGTGAACTTGCCCAATCAGTTCAACAACTTCGTTATCGCGGTCAAGACCGACGGTGGCAGCGTCAACATTGCCGACAGCAGTGCGACCGTCATCGGCACCGTGGGCGATATCACCGGGATCGACACGACGAATGGCGGCTTGAATTCGGCCGGTGCCAGCGTCGTTCTCGCCAAATTTTCCAGCCAATGATTGAGGAGTTGGCCAGCCATAGCGCCGCTTACAACTCCAGCAGCGTAAGTCCCGATCTCACGGTTCAAGAAGGTTGGGCGATCAACGCCAACATCAACGCTGGCCAGGCGGGCGTGCAGATATTCGGTTCGACGGGCGGCATTTCCGAAGGTGCCGGCGCCAGTATCACCGCGGGGTCTCTCGCCTTGGATTCCCAAGGCGGCGCTATCACGCTTGACCAGGCTAACACGATCAGCGGAGCGAACCGGGCAGCGGGAGTGCTTGCGGCCCTCGAAGGCGATGGCGCTGCGGTGGAGATCAACAACACCGCAGCGGGCGTCGCCGGATTGCAGGTCGGTACGATCACGCTGACCGGAGTGGCAGCAACGGGGGCTAGCAACACTCGGCGTCAGCACCACGCTCCAAGGCATATCGGCCAGCAGCGGTTCATCGACTCAGTACACCAGCACCGTGAGCATCGCCACGCTCGGCTCGCTCACCATCGCCTCGCCGGTGAACATTCAGCAAGGCGTGTTGGAACTCGGCGCACGGGCGGCATCAGCGAGTCGGGAGCAGGCATCGCCGCCGGTTCGCTCGTGGCAATGGCGAACGGTGGCGATATCACGCTCGATCAGACCAACTCGATCCCGGCAGCGAGCACGCGGCCGGCGATTTCGCCGCCGAAGATGCGTTCGCCGGCGGCTCGGTAACGCTCAACAACTCAGGGTCGGGCGTTTCCGGCCTGAAATTGAGTCGATCACTCTCAGCACCTTCATGGCCGGGCTCGCTTCGCAGTTCGGCGGCACCGTCCGGGCCGTTCTTCTCCGGCATCACTACCACCAACTCCACTTCGTCGACCTACACGAACAATATCAATGTGGTGACCTACGGCACTCTACGATTGACCAGCGGTTGATGCTGCCTTCGGCACGATCGGCTTGGGAGCCACCGGCGGCGTGACCGAAGTTGTGCTGCAGCAGCAACCACCAACGCCCGTCACTCATGTCCTCGCGCACCCCGGCGGCGAGATCAGCGGCGCCGCTTTGGCGGTGTTGGCAACCGGCGGCGAAATTGACTTGGACAATCTGAACGCACTGACCGGTCCCAACGGAGCGGCCGGCGTTTTCGCGGCCGCTGATCCCAAGTCGGCCGCGTCAGTCATCTTAAACAACACGGGCAGCTGCGACGGGTTGACGGTCGGTTCGGTCGCGCTCGACAGGGTCATGGCCACGTTTGCCAATAGCTTTTCGAATGGCTATTACCAGATTGCCAACCCGCTGTTGGGAATCTATACCACTGCCAGCGCGGAACGCGCAAGGCGTGTCGACTAGCGAAGGCGTGATTCTGTTATCGCACGGGATCCTCACCGTGTCACAACCGATTGTTGACACCTCGCAAGCTGAATTCATCACCAGCAGCGGATCCATCGTCGAAACACCGGCCTACGGCACGATTCAAGGGCCGAATCTACTGGCGGAAATCACGGCCGGCACATCGGGCGACATCAACCTCGATGGCAGCATGCCGCAGCGGCCGTGTGGCCGCGGAACACTGTGGCCGGTGGATTGATCGCCATCGGCGGCGTCAACAATGTCGGTTCGGTACGGATTACTTCTTGGGCCTAGGCAAAGTTACCGGAGTCACTAGGGTGAACTCCGCAAGCGGCACATTACAACACGATCAGCCTCGAAGGAGACGCGATGACGATTGCGGGCCAGGTAAATGCTGGATCGGCCGAAGTCTAGATGTCGGCCAGCCGTGGGATCACGGAAATCGCCGGCGGCGGCATCTAAGCAGGGTCACTGGCAGTCGCAGAACTCGCCATCACTGATCGGTCTCATCGGGCAACCCCGACCCTTTCACCGCCTTCAGATAAACATCTACTGAACCAGGTGAACCACATTACCAACAGCAACAACACGGCGTAATCGCGGCCACCAATGATTCGCCCGGCGGATATGTCGCCATTTACAATATGGGCTACGCGATCCAGGTCGATTCGCTTCCTGGCCCGGGAACTGGCCTGGCTACCTCGCTGGCATCACCACAACCAATGACTCTCTGAGCAACGTCCAGGCCGTGAACTCAAACGGCGTCAACCTGTGGGCCGACTTCGGTGTCGTGGTAAATGCCCCAATTATCACCAGCTCCGCACAGGTCGCCTTGCTCAAACGTTTCGTGGGTTTACGAAACTCCCACGGCTGCGGTCGACGCGGCTGCCCTCGTGGCGACGGCCGGTACCGGCGGCGGGAGCCAGGTGCTCCTCAACAATGTCAATCAGCTCACAGGCCCGGGCGGCACCGCCGGCCAAGTGGCGGTGGTTAACAATGCCGCCGGCGGAGCCATGACGGTCTACAACATGGGCGGCACGCTGCAAGTCGATGCACTTCGGGGGCGGGTGTTGGCTAGGGAACGATCACGGGCATTACGACCAACAACGGCGCATCGGCCCGTACGCGAACAATATCAACCTCTGGGACAATACCGGCATCATTTTGAACGCAGCCTGAACGCGGGCTTCGGCGAAGTTGCGTTGCGTGCCTCGGGCGGTTCGATCACCGAAAACAGTAATTCTCAAAACGCCGGCGACACCATTACGGCCGGTTCGCTGGCGGTCGTTGTCGATGCTGCTCCGACCAACAACAACGTTTCGCTGGTCAAACGAACTTGCTTGCGGGAAATGCGAAAGAGAGCGGTCAGATCGCCATTAAGAATCATTCGTCCGGTGGGACTGTCGTGTTGGTAAATGCCAACAACGAGCCGCTCGCACGAAACCACGCTCTCGGTCGCCGGAGTTGGGCTGAGCACGATCAACGGCGTGACCACCAACGGTGGTACGATCAGCATCACGCCCACGCCTTACGTAATGCATTGGTGAATCTGAATGCGGTGAAAAATTGCGATGCTTGCATTGATTTCGTAGCCACCTTGTCGATCCGCTCGATAACCCAATCGGTGGTGCTTGGCGCATTGTGCGTTTGCTGAACTGAGCGAAGTTTGCCCGGCAGAATGGAGTCGTTGTCGACACCTCATGCCCACCGCGGCGCGGTGTCCCCCGTCGCGGATTCCCATGTGACGGGAGAGTAGAACGATGAAAAAGTCGCAGCAATCGCGGCCGAATCGCGACCAACCCGACTGCACGACGATCGAGGTTCTTCCAATTCGGGCTTTGAAAAACTCTCACGACACTGGTCGCCCGCTTTCGAAACGCTCGAGGATCGGCGAATGCTGGCCGGAGCGGCGTCCATCGATCTGACCGGCGGCGGCGCTGACGATGCTCGAGCCGTCGGGTACGGCCGACAGTCTCACCATCACCGAGACGGGCGGCAACTACATCTTCACAAACACGGCCGGCTTCGCGTCGGCCACCGGCACCGGCGTCAGTCAGCCATCGGCCGACGAAGTTGACGTCGTCGCCGCCGACGTCACGGCGTCCATCGCAATTGCGCGTAGGCGGAGTGTCGGGCAACGCGCTCAGCTTCGGGCGGCGCAAGCGGATCGGGCAGCATTACGGTCGGCGGCAACGTCACGCTAACCGGCGCCGACACGGTTTCGCAGAGCACGAGCTTCTCAATTATGGCCGGCGGCCTGTCGGTCGACACGTCGGCCGTGACGGGCAGCAGCTCGCATGGCACCATCAGTTTGCCCGACGGCTCGAACGCGTTCACGTTTGCCGCAATCACCAATGGTGGCTCGGTGAATCTCGCCGAGGGCGGGACGATCACGATCGGCACCGTCGGCAGCGTGACGGGCATCGATACGACCGATGCCGCAGCGACGGCGGCTGGCGCAGCCGTAATGCTGGCCTCGCAAGGCGGCATCACGATCAACAACAACATCAACGCCGGTCAGGCTGGTGTGCAGTTGGTGGCCAACACGGCCGCGATCACTGAAGGAGCGAGTGCGACGATTACCGCCGGTTCGTTGGCGGTTGTTGATAAGACGGCAGGCGTGACGCTCGGCTCGGCCAATGTCATCACCGGTGCAAGTAGTGCGGCCGGCACCTTTGCCGCATCGTTATCTCCTGCTTCGACGCTTGAGTTGAACAACACCGGCGCGGGCGTGGGCGGACTGCAGATCGGCACGGTCACGCTCACCGGAGTCGCGGCGACTCAGGCTTCCGACATGTGGCAGAATACCACCGTGATTGGAATCACCGACACGGGCACGACCTCTCCGGTCGCTAGCGGCACCGTCAGCATCGGCACGCTTGGGCAATTGACCATCGCATCGGCGGTGAATGTTCCCGGTGGTATTGCCGAGTTCGGCGCGGCGGGTGGCATCAGTGAGTCGGGCGTGGGAATCACGGCTGGAATATTGGCGGTCCTCGCCAAAGGCGGCGATATCACGCTCTGATCAGGCAAACTCGGTAACCGGGAGCGGTTCAACTGCTGGATTTTCGCCGCCGCAGATAGTTTCGCCGGCGGAGCGATCACGCTCAGCAACTCGGGGCGCGGCGCAGGCGGTCTGACGATCGGCTCGGTCACACTCAGCACGTTCATGGCCGGGCTCGCTTCCCAATTCGGTGGCACGGCGGCTGTGACTGGAATCACGACCACGAATTCCACGTCGTCGCCCTACACGAACGGCATCAACGTCGTCACCGCCGGACCATTGAACATCAACAATGCGGTCGATGCCGCCTTCGGCACGATCGGCGTGGGATCCACGGGGCGGTCAATGAAGCTGCCGGCGGCATCATCACCGGTGCGGCTCTGGCGGTTCTAGCGACCGGTGGCAACATCACGCTGAATCAAGCGAACGATCTGGTTGCGCCAAGCACAGCGGCCGGCGTCTTTGCAGCCTCCGACTCGCTGCACAACGCATCAGTCGTCTTCAACAACACCGGCAGCTCGAACGGATTGACAATCGGCTCTGTACAACTCGACAGCATCATGAACAATCTGCTGCAGTCGGCCTTTCAGGCGCCGCAATCAAAAACCAATCCGCTGGCCGGCATTTCAACCATCACGAATTCGGTCAATGGGCAAGGCGTAGGAACCAGCCAAGGCGTCATCCTGCAGGCCAAAGGCACGTTGACGGTCTCGGCCGCAATTAACGCCACCTCGCAGGCCGAACTCGTCACCAGCAACGGCTCGATCCTTGAAACTTCCGGCGGCACCGTTATCGCTCCAGGTCTGCTTGCCGAAATCACCAGCGGAACGTCGGGCGACATCAATCTTAATCAATTAAATGACATCGCGGGATTCTCCGCGCAGCCCGGCAATCTGGCTGTGGCGAACAACGTTCCCGGCGGCTTTGTCACCGTGGACGGTGGCAATCAGGTCGGCACCGTCTCCGATTCGGTGTTGGGCATCGGCACCGTGACGGGCATCACCACCGTGGACTCTAGCAGCGGACCATTCACGAACGTGGTCAGCCTCATTTCCGGCGCGACCCTGAACATTGCGGCGCCGATTCACGCCGGGTCGGCTGAAGTGGAGTTGTCCGCAGGTCAGGGCATCACGGAGTCGAGCGTGCAAGGCATTTTTGCCGGATCGCTCGTTGCCGCGAATGTGAATGCCAATGGTGAGGGCTACTACATCCTGCTGAACCAAGTAAACAACATCGCCAACAGCAACAACTATGGTCTGATCGCCGCGACCGACAATACGCCTGGCGGCAGCATCACCATCTACAACATGGGCTACGCCATCCAGGTCGATTCGCTTTCGGCCGCCGGCATTGGGATGGGAACGGTCACGGGCATCACAACCGCGAGCGGCAATTTCCAGGGCGGGCAGTCCGCGCCGTATTCGAACAACGTCAACCTGTGGGCCGCGCTCGGCGTAGTCATCAACGCCCCGGTTAACGCCCCCAACGCCCAGGTTACGCTGCGATCGGGCGTTTCCTGGGTGTTCGAACCGTCCCCAGGTACGGTCACGGCCAGCGCCGTGGTGGCTTCTGCTGGAACAGCGGCCGGCAGTCAGGTGTACATGACCCAAACGAACACGATTGCCGCGCCCAGCGGTGGTGCCGGCCTGTTTGCGGCCGTCAACAACGCCGTCGGCGGAGCGGTCTCGGTCTACAACATGGGCGGCACGCTGCAGGTCGACTCTCTCTCGGGTGCAGGTGTCGGGCTGGGAACGATCACGGGCATCACCACACTGAATAGTGCCGCCACCCCGTATGCAAACAATATCAATCTCTGGAGCAGCACCGCCATCGTGTTGAACGCGAGTCTGAACGCCGGCTTCGCGGGAGTCGAGCTGCGGGCTTCCGGCGGCTCGATTACACAAAACGCCGGCGCCACGATTTCGGCTGGGTCGTTGGCGGCCGTCATCGACGCTGCGGCTCCGGCCAACAGCAATGTTTCGCTCGGCCAGACGAACATGCTGGTGGGCAGTGGAGCCACCAGCGGCCAGATCGCCATTCAGAACAACTCGACTGGCGGCAACATCGTGTTCGTCAATGCCAGCGCCGACCCGCTGCACGAAGCCACGCTCTCCGTGGCTGGAGTCGGGCTGACCACCATTACCGGCGTCACAACCACCGGCGGCGGCACGATCAGCATCACACCGACGCCGACATAACAATGATGAGTGACGAACGATGAGTGATGAATGAAGGAAGAAGTAAAAAGTGAAGAATGAAGGAGCGAAGGCGGCCGAACTTCCGCTCCAGCAATCATCATTCAGCACTCATCGTTGATCATTAGTTCTTCCAGTTTGCGCTCGTCGATGTCGACGCCGAGGCCGGGGCCGGTGGGGGCTTCGGCGCGGCCGGCTTGGACGCGGATTGGCTGTCGCAAGATGCTGGTGGAAAGGTATTGCGGGCCGTTGAGCGCGGCGGGCACTTGCAGGCCGCGAGCGGAAAAAATCGCGAGCGAGGCGGCCAGCGAAAGATCGGGATCGGTCAAGCCGCTGGCATAAAACAGCAGGCCACGGTTTTTGAGCACGTCGATGATTCGGCCGGTCTCGGCCAGCCCGCCGCTGCGAGCGACTTTAACAGCCACGCCATCGAGCAATTCGAGCTCGCAAAACTCTTCCAGCTCGACGGCTGTGATGATTCCCTCGTCCATCAGAATCGGCAGCGCCGCCTGCTGCCGCAGCCGCCGATAGCCGCTCAAGCGATTCGCCGGCAGCGGCTGCTCAAAGGCCGCGATGCCAAGCTCGGCCAGTTGCGGCGCAACGACCAGTGCCGTTTCCAGATCGTAGCCGCCGTTGGCATCGACCCAAACGTGCCCATCGTCAGCAAGCAGCGCAATCGCCGGCACAGTTCCAGATCGAGCTTGCCGTCGGGCGCTACTTTTAAATTGAAGTGGTGATAACCGCGCGTGTTGCGCTTCGGCGACGGAGGATTCCAGTTCTTCGGCCGAGCCGGGATTCAGCGTCCAACTCAGTTCAACAGGCCCGCCCGGTGCCGCCTTCACGCGATGCGACGGCCGGCGTGCCCGATAGCTTGCCGGTCAAATCGGCCAAGGCCAGGTCGATTCCCGCTTTGCAGATTGGCTGGCCGAGCGAAAAGCTCGGGGCGATGGCCCGATTCATCGCGTGCCACAGCGGGATGTGGTCGAACGGATCGCGGCCTAACAACTCGGCGCCAGGTAACGATCGATCGTCGAGCGCACGCTCTCCAGGGTTTCGTAGCTCCAGCGCAGCGTGGGCACGCTTTGCCCCCAGCCGGTCGTGCCATCGTCGGCCGTCAGTTTGACAACGACCGTGGGCCTGCCGGCCGGCCGCCCCTGCGTGTTCTCGAAAAATTTGAACTTCCCGCTGACCGGGTAGTTGATGGCCCAAGTTTCGACGCGCTCGATCGTGGGTCGGCTTGCCATGCGATCGGTTCCGCCCAACTTAGCGGCGTGGTTCGTAGATGCTGAGTTTTTGGGGGGTGCCACTGCTGGCTTGTCCCAATCCCGTTCGGCACGAGTTGGCCTGCCGGTTTTGTGGCTCGAATGCTTGAGCTTAAGTCACTGGCTCAGGTTTGGGAACGCGTGCATGCTAAATCGCCGGCAGTCTGAGTCGAATGCGTTTCCGCCATCCGCGCAGCTTGAAGGAACTCGCGCTGGGGGCCGCTATTCCAGCCGAGCTAAATCACCCTATTATTTCAAAGCGGCGGCACGCTCCTCGAAGTGCGCGGCCAGCTCTTCGTCCGTCACCCAGCCTCGCTGGTACAAGCACAGCAGCTTGGAGGTCCACTGGTTGGGTTTGAACGGGCAAGCCAGTTGAATTAGCAACCAGGCGATCAACGCACATTACATCTGAATCTGAATTCCGCCCGCGTCTTCGCTCAGCAGATGTCAGCAGTTCAACACGCATTTCAGCCGGCGAACGAACAGCTCGATCAACCACCGAAAACGGTACAGCAGCACGATCACCTCGGCCGGCACATCAAGCCGGAGGGTGACCAGCACGATGTCTTGAGTCGCCCCCTCGCGGCGACGCCCGCTGGCTCCTAGGCGCTAGCAATCGCAGCAGCAAAATCGCAGCAACGCCCCTCCGGGTAGCAACCGGTTCAACCACGGGATGCTTGACACGCACGGCATAATCAAGGAAGGACACCTTGAGACCGTGTTTCGCGGCGCGACCGCCCCCATCCAAACTCGCGGCAGAAGCGGCATTCGAGCTTTTGCTCGGCGCGGCTGGTTGTGGCCACTACGACCCGGGCTGCCGCTACGCATCGGAAAAAGTTTCTAAAGTCCTACCCTGCCCTGGCTCGAAACTAACTTTCGGAAGGCTTGTGCAGCCACGGAGTTTCTGCGGAAACACCGCACGGCGAGCAAGCTGCAGGGGGGAACCTGCCAACAGAGGCCACGCCTTTTTAAACGTGGATGTTCGGCAACGCCTGTGCCGGCATGCTCCGCTGCTCGTCTTCCCCCGCCTGCGCACGCTGATTCGCCGGGCTCATGCCCGCGGAAGTCTTAGGAAATCCGTATGCAGCGATTGGAACACAGCTTCCCTATTTTACGGATTTGCCCTGACTTCTGAATGCCCAGTCTGCCGATGAGAACTCATAGGCCGAAAGCTCAGAGGGAGCTGAGCCGAGGCCGAAACGAAAAGCCAATTAATCAATGTAAGGTCCCGACCCAGATGTTTGCGGTCGGCTGGTTGACAACCCACAGCCGGCACGAAGGAACGCGAAGCAACCGATCAGTACCGCAAGCAAGGGACCAGTGCAGCTTGAGCCGGTGAATGATTGAGGCCGATCAGGCCCGTTCAAACCAAGCGAATTGTATGGAGAGCCTGCGATGAAGGTTTTCACAACTGGTCAGGTCGCAAAGATCTGTAAGGTGGCCCCGCGCACCGTCAGTAAGTGGTTCGATTCCGGCCGGCTGAAAGGCTACCGCATTCCCGGTTCGCAAGACCGCCGAATCCCCCGCGAATATTTGATCCGGTTCCTCAAAGAGCATGGCATGCCCTTGGGCGACCTCGAAGACGAGGCCATGGCCAAGGTGCTGATCGTCGGCCAGGACCAGGTCCTGATCGAGAATCTCAAGCGCGAATTGCCGCTCGATCGCTCGTTCAAGGTGGCCGTGGCCGCCAGCGGTTTCGAAGCCGGCATTCAAGCCGAAAGCTTCCACCCGGACTGCATCATCGTCGACTTCTCGATCGGCCGCACCGAAGCGCTGCAGATTTGCCAGAACCTGCGCCGCAACACCGAGTATGCCGACACGATCCTGATCGCCTTGCTGCCCGACGACGGCAACTCGACCAGCTTCGATCGTTCGAGCATCAACGAGACGTTCAAGAAGCCGTTCGACACGGCCCTGCTTGGCCGAACGGCTGCGGACGTTGATCGGTGCCCGCAAAGAGCTGATCCGCTAGGCTTTGTATGTGCTTCGCCGGATACGCACACAACCCGCCGCGGCTAGACCCCTGCGGCGGTTCACGTGCCCCGGAAGCGAAGCTTGCCAGCGGGCAAGCCCATCGACACGACCGTTCATTCCCGCCCAAAAAGTCCGAAAGAGCGCCGCTGGTCCTTACGGCGGCTTGCCGGCTACGATAGCTGGTGACCGGGTCCGATGTCCGGACCCTTTTCTTTTCGGACTCTCGCCGGCACCCAACCCGGCCTTCTAGGCACAACGCCCCGGCCGAGCCGTCTTCACCAAGCATGGCGGCCCCGCGCGTCTTCCCTTATTCATCAATCATCATTCATCATTTTGAACTGGCGTTCCCCCGTGCCTGACTTCACGCATTTCGACGATTCAGGCGCTAGCCGCATGGTGGACGTGGGCGGCAAGCCGGTGGCGGCACGCATGGCTCGCGCCAGCGGGCATGTGCGGATGCAGGCTTCCACGTTGGCCGCCTTGCGTGATCGACGATTGAGCAAGGGCGACGTGCTCGAAGTGGCTCGGCTGGCCGGTATTATGGCCGCCAAGAAGACGCCCGACTTAATTCCGCTCTGCCACCCCTTGGCCTTGGACGAGGTGCGGGTCGACTACTCGTTTCCCGATGATGGCTCGCTAAAAATCGAGGCCACGGTGCGCGTCACGGCCCGCACCGGCGTGGAGATGGAAGCCCTCACGGCCGTTAGCGTAGCCGCTTTGACCGTTTACGACATGTGCAAGTCGCTTGACCGCGGCATGCAGATCACCGACATCCGGCTCGAAGAAAAGTCCGGCGGCCGCAGCGGACACTACAAAGCGAATGCAGAATGACGAATGATGAGCGGACGGCGGCAAAAACCCTTCTCCCTTCGGGAGAAGGTGGCCGAAGGCCGGATGAGGGCGCGTCGGAGCTCGTCAGGACTTCACTTCACAGTGCAGCAAGATAAGTTCCAACACAGCGTCGAGATCGCGAAGCACATCGTCGTTGGCAATTCGCAGCACGCGAATCCCTAATTTCGCGAGCTGCCGGCTGCGGTCGTTGTCGTATTCGGCCCGACCGGCATGGCTATCTCCGTCGAGTTCAATAGCGAGCCGCGCTTCATCACAGTAAAAATCCAACACGAATTCGTTGATCGGATGCTGTCTGCGGAATTTGACGCCATTCATTCGCCCAGCGCGAAGTCGCCCCCACAACAGACGCTCCGGGAACGTGGCATTCCGCCGCAGTTGGCGAGCCCTGGTTTTCTCTTGATCGCTTAACGCAGGGCGGTTGGTCATGATCGATCCTCGACTCTAAAAGACCCTCATCCGGCCTTCGGCCACCTTCTCCCGGAGGGAGAAGGGTTTACGCCGTATCCGTCATTGCCCTACCCCCCGCGGCGCTTTTCTTCCAGCATCGGCTCGAGCTCGTCGACGAAGTCGCGGACGTCCTTGAATTCGCGATAGACGCTGGCAAAGCGGACGAAGGCGACCTGGTCGAGCTGTCGCAGGTGCCGCATCACCAGCTCGCCGAGATACTGGCTCTGCACTTCGCTTTCGAAGTTGGCGTAGACGTCGCTTTCGATCGCCGAAACGATGTTCTCGATCTGGTCTTCGCTGATCGGGCGTTTCCAGCAGGCCTTTTCCAGCCCGCGCTTGATCTTGTCGCGTTCGAAGGGGGCGTGTGCCGTCCTTCTTCACCACCTTGATGTTCCACTCTTCGATGCGTTCGTAGGTGGTATAGCGGCGGCGGCAATCAAGACATTCGCGCCGGCGGCGGATGGCAAAGCCATCCTCGCTCGCGCGAGTCGATCACCTTGTCGTTATCAACGCGGCAGAACGGGCATTTCATGATGCCACTATAGCTGGGCACTTGCCCGACTTAAAGCGTTGCTAGCGTTGAAGTACAGATGTCGGGCAAAATGTGCGATCGTCAGTCAACGAGTCTTCCGACCACGAATGGCTCGTTGGGCCACGTACGAGCGACGGTTGCAAGGTGTAAGATAAGGCTCCCACAATAAAGCGTTCATCGAACCAAAGGAAAGCCAGCCATGCAGCCTCGCGTCGTCCGATTGGCGCTCTGCGCTTGGGTGATTTTCGGCGCCTTCGAGTTGAGCTGGGCGGAGCCAATTGCACCCGGCACTTTAGAAGCCAGCGCGACGAGCGATCAACAACGGATCCTGGGCCTGTGGATTTGCATTCGTGAGACGCGACGCGGCAAAGTAAACCCGCACGGCGGCGACCTCCGCGCGGTCGTTACCGAGAAGGAGCTCAAGATCAGCGGTGCGCGCAGCGGGATGACCTACAGCTACCGACTTGATCCAACGGCTACGCCTAAAGCGCTGCGAGTTGAGGGCGTTGCCAAAGGAAATCCGTGGCACATTGCACGCACTGTATACGCTCGAAGGCGACAGCCTGACTTTAGCGATGCCGGTCTTGCAGTATCCTGACAAAACGCTAAACAGCATCGACCCAACTGGTGACCAAATCGTCACAGAGTTCCGCCGTTGGGATGAAAAGTCATCTGGAACCTCGTACGCTCGACCCGTAAGTGAAGTTGAACGGCAAGCGCTCATCGACCTCCGCAGGGCATTGACCAGAGCGTCAGAGCTTTTGGCGGCCGACAAATTTGACGAATTCGTACAGCAATTCATACTCCCGGCGCATCCGGAAGCCGCTCCGGAGTTCGAAAAGCTTAAGAGCAAGCCCGACGAACTTTCGCAGCGCACACAGCCCCTGTCAAAAGTGCTCGCAAGGCTCGCGACAGAACAACCGACGTTTAGTGCTGGTAGTACGCGAGCGACATTCGATTTGCGGCTGATCCACATTGATGGCTTTGTTGACAGCCGTCCAAGTGCGACATGGACTAAGGTGGGCGACAAGTGGTGCGTGGATAAATAAAGGGCGCTGGCTACCGGCTTTAGCCGAGAGCGTTGGCACAGCCGACGTACGCGGCAACTGTTGTTGACGAGAAGCGGCGGCCCGGTACAAGGCTTTACGATCACCCGCAACCCCTCACCACCGCGTCACGCCAGCCCCCTCTCCAGCAAGCGGAGAGGGGAGTAGTTGCGGAACGGCGGAGCCGAAGGGGCGAGCACTCACATGTCGTAGTACAAGCAGAACTCGTAGGGATGCGGACGCAGACGCATGGCGTCGACTTCCTTCTCCTTCTTGTACCAGATCCAGGTGCTGATCACGTCTTCGGTAAAGACGTCGCCGCGCAGCAGGAAGTCGTGATTGCGCTCGAGCGCGTCGAGCGATTCTTCCAGCGAGCCGGGCGTCTTGGGCACTTCGGCCAACTCCTCGGGCTCGAGATCGTAAATGTCCTTGTCCAATGGCTCGCCCGGGTGAATCTTGTTCTGAATGCCGTCGATCACGGCCATCAGCATCGCCGAGAAGGCTAGGTACGGATTGCAGCTTGGATCGGGACAGCGGAACTCGACGCGCTTCGCCTTGGGACTCGAGCTATACATCGGAATACGGCACGAGGCCGAGCGATTGCGCTGCGAATAGGCCAGGTTCACAGGTGCTTCATAGCCGGGCACCAGCCGCTTGTAGCTGTTCGTCGTCGGATTGCTGAACGCCAGGATGGACGGCGCGTGCTTGAGCAGCCCGCCGATGGCGTGCAGGGCCATTTCGCTTAAGCCGGCATAGCCGCTGCCGGCAAACAGCGGTTCGCTTCCCCGCCAGAGCGAAATGTGCGTGTGCATGCCCGAGCCGTTGTCGCCATACAGTGGTTTGGGCATAAACGTGACCGTCTTATTATGCCGCCGGGCGACGTTCTTGATGATGTATTTGTAGATCATCATGTTGTCGGCCATCTTCACCAGGTCGCAGAAGCGAAGATCGATTTCGCTTTGGCCAGCGGTTGCCACTTCATGATGCTGGGCCTCGACGTCCAAGCCCGCAGTCGATCATCGTCTGCATCATCTCGTTGCGCATGTTCATCAGCTGATCGGAAGGCGGCACCGGGAAATAGCCTTCCTTGTAGCGCAGCTTGTAGCCCAGGTTCGGGCCTTCGTCGCGGCCGCGGTTCCATTCGCCTTCGATGCTGTCGACGTGGTAGTAGCCTTCGTGCGCATTCTGATCGAACCGCACGTCGTCGAAAATGAAAAACTCGGCCTCCGGACCGACATAACAGGTGTCGGCAATGCCCGTGCTCTTTAGGTAATTGACGGCCTTACGAGCCACGTTGCGCGGATCGCGAGTGTAGTCCTCGCGCGTGATCGGATCCTGAATGTTGCAGATCATCACGAGCGTTGGCAGCTCGGTGAACGGGTCGAGAAACGCCGTTTCCGGCTGCGGCACGACAAGCATGTCGCTCTCGTTAATGGCTTGCCAGCCGCGAATGCTGGAGCCGTCAAAGCCGAGGCCGTCTTCGAACACGTCTTCTTCCAGCTTGTTGACGGGAATGGTGAAGTGCTGCCACAGGCCTGGAAAATCCATGAACCGCAAATCGACCGCCTTGACGTTCTTCTCACGGCAAAACGCCAACACTTCTTTCGGTTTCATGGCACTGACCTTTCTCGAGTGATGGTGGCGGGCCACGGCCAAGCAGCCAGCCGCGAGCGCGGCGCCAGCTTATCGCAAATAATGAAAAGCGATCCTCGGAAATGTCCGGCCGTCGTGCGAGCGATGCGAAATGCCGCTCGGCCGGTGGCTGCCATCATAGCGCATGGAATGCGCGAAACAATCGCGCACAAAAAAATGCCGCCGCCGGAAGTCTGTTACTTCCGACGGCGACATTTGAACGAAGTCGAAGTTACGCAGGGATGGCTAAAACCAGAGTTATTTGATGAACAGCATCTCGCGGTAGCGGGGCAGCGGCCACAGGTCGTCGGCAACCGATTCCTCGAGCTGGTCAGCCACCTGGCGCACGGCCAGCATGGCGGGCACCACGTCGTCGCGGAAGTGCTTGGCCTCGGCCATCACATCCTTGCCGCCCTTGTGCTCGACGGCGGCCGACAGCTTGCCGATCTTATCTTCAAGTTGGCCAACCAGCCCGCTGATCGTGTCGAGCATGGCCGGACCCGGCTTGCCCACGGCCTTGAGCGCTCCGGCGTCCTTGGCCAGTTCGGCCTGGTAACGATAGGCGGCCGGCAGGATCATCGTCTTGGCCATTGTCAGCGCAGTCAGCGCCTCGGTGTTCACGTCCTTGCAGTAGCGCTCCATGTAAATTTCATAGCGGCTGTGCAGCTCGCGAGCCGACAGCACGCTGTACTTCTCGAACAGCGCGGTCGACCTCGGGCTTGAGTCAGCGCGGGCAAAGCGTCGACCGTGTTGCGCAGGTTCGGCAGTCCGCGGCGTTCGGCTTCCTGGTGCCACTCTTCCGAGTAGCCGTTGCCATTGAAGACCACGGCCTTGTGGTCCTTGTACGACACTGCTGCGAGCACTTCTGCACGGCGCCATTGAGCTTCGAGGGATCGCCGCCGGTGGCTTTCTCCAACTCCGTGGCAATGTAGTCGAGGCTTTCGGCCAGATGGTGTTGAGCACCACGAGCGGGCCGGCGATCGACTGGCTCGAGCCCACGGCCCGGAACTCGAAGCTGGTTGCCGGTGAAGGCGAAAGGACTGGTGCGGTTGCGGTCGCCGGCGTGCTTGGGCAGCGGGGGCAGCGTATCGACGCCGATGGTCAGCGTGCCGCGGCTCTTGGACGTCTTGGCATGCCGCCCTTTTCGATCTGCTTGAAAATGTCGGCCAACTGTTCGCCCAGGAAGACCGAGATGATGGCCGGCGGCGCTTCGTTGGCGCCCAGACGATGGTCGTTGCCGCTGAGGCCACGGCCGCTCGCAGCAGGTCCGAATGCAGGTGGACGGCGCGGATCATCGCCGCGCAGAAGACGAGGAACTGCGCGTTGTCGTGCGGGTTGTCGCCCGGATCGAGCAGGTTGCCCATCGCGCCGCCCAGCGACCAGTTGACGTGCTTGCCGGAGCCGTTGATGCCGGCGAACGGCTTTTCGTGCAGCAGGCAGGCCATGCCGTATTTCGGCGCCACGCGCTGCAGGTGATGCATGATGAGCTGCTGATGATCGGTCGCCAGGTTGGCGTTTTCATAGACCGGCGCGATTTCGAACTGGCCGGGCGCGACTTCGTTGTGCCGCGTCTTGACCGGCATGCCCAGCTTGAACAACTCGTGCTCGGCCTCGAGCATGAAGGCCAGCACCCGCTCGGGAATCGCGCCGAAATAGTGATCCTCGAACTCCTGCCCCTTCGGCGGCTTCGCGCCGAACAGCGTGCGGCCGGCGCCAGCAGGTCGGGCCGGGCGAAGTAGAAGTTGCGGTCGATCAGGAAGTATTCCTGCTCGGGTCCGGCCGAGGCGGCAACCGGCGCCGCCATGTCGTGCCCGAACAGCTTCAGAATACGCTGGGCCTGCTTGTTCAGGCCTGCATCGAACGCAGCAGCGGCGTTTTCTTATCGAGCGCCTCGCCCGTCCACGAGCAGAACGCCGTGGGAATGCAGAGCGTCGTGCCGTTGGGGTTTTCAAGCAAGTAGGCCGGGCTGGTCGGATCCCAGGCCGTGTAGCCGCGGGCTTCAAAGGTGGAGCGAATGCCGCCCGAGGGAAAGCTCGACGCGTCAGGCTCGCCCTGGATCAGCTCCTTGCCGGAGAACTCGAGCATCGCCTTGCCGTCCCGCGCGGGCGACAGAAAGCTGTCGTGCTTTTCGGCGGTCAGGCCGGTCAGCGGATAAGAAGACGTGGGCGTAGTGCGTGGCGCCTTTTTCGATCGCCCAGTCCTTCATGGCCTGCGCAACGGCGTCGGCGACGGTCGGGTCGAGCTTGCCCCAGCTTTTCATCGTCTTCTGCAGGGCTTTGTAGACATCCTTGGGCAGCCGCGCCTTCATCACGTCATCGCTGAAGACGTTCGAGCCGAAAGCTTCGGTGGCCGTGGGTGCTTTGTAATTCCATCCGCTTCCGTTGCTCTTGTAATTGACTACAGCGGAAACGGCATCGTGGCGAGCAGTGTTCAAAGCATGAACTCCTAATTGCATGGAACGGGTGCGTGCGTCGGTCCGAAGACGCAGCCGCTAGGCAAATGCAATGCCAGCAGCGCTCTTATGTCCGCGTGGGCTACATAAGGCCTTTTGAGAAAACAATTTATCGATACAACAAAACGGTCTTCGACACGCGCATTCATCGCTGCGGCGTGCCTACGCAATAAGCAAATCTTCTGATCGTGCCTGCTTTGCCGGCTCGATCTAAACTCTCAAACTTACCGTGCATGCACCGTTAGATCAGTGCTCGCTACGGAACGCAAGATGCCCGCGGCGGTCGGGGCGGCTGTTAATGGTTGCTTGAACGCAGCATGGGCGACGGGCGGGTGTTGCCGTGGCCGGCCCGCCACCATGGACGCTCCCGTTCGTGCCCGGCTCTTCTTCATTCACGGCCAACCGAGGCGCTTCGCGGGCATCGGCACGGCGCCAAAGGATCGCCAAAAACGCCGGGACCAAAATCGGCCGCACGATCAAAGTATCGAGCATCACGCCCAGCGTCAGCGCAAAGCCCAACTCGAGCATGCCGCGCAGCGTGCCGGTCATCATCGAAACGAACGTCCCTGCCATGATGACGCCACAACTGGTAATGATTCCGCCCGTGCTCACCACCGCGCGGCGCAGCCCTTCGAGCATGCCGTGCTGGCGCTGTTCCTCGAACACGCGCGTGGCGAGGAAAATGTTGTAATCCTCGCCCACGGCGATCAGGATCACGAACAAGAAGATCGGAACCTTCCAGTCGAGCCCAGTGAAATCTGGGTAAACCCAGCTGAACACCAGTTGCGTGGCCGCGATCGTGACAAAGTAGCTGAACAGCACCGAGGCGATTAGATACAGACAAACCAGCGGGCGGCGAAACACAAGAACCAGAATGCCCAACACGGCGATCGTCACGAGCCGCTGGATGAGCGTTTCGTCGCTTTGCGTGACCGACTTCAGATCGCGCGTGGCCGGTGTAACGCCCACGAAATCGAACTGCGTGCCGTGCCAGGCCGAGCTCGGATCGTCCCGAAGCGCGAGAATGCGATGCTCGATTGCATCGAAAATTGCGCCGCCGCCCGCCGAGAAGGGATCGGCCTTGAGCACGATATCCAGCCGCGTCACGCGCCCGGCAAACTGCGACACTTGCGAAGTAAAGCCGCCTTCGTCCGAGGGTTTTGCAGCGCGGCCATCTTACGCCGGCCTGCCGTACTTAATGGATTAAACACGCCCGGCACGCCGCCCAGCGGCTCGGAGATGCTGCGAACGCTATCCACGCCCGGCAACTCGTAGATCAGCTTCGTCAGCCGCGCGACGTCGGCCTCGCCTTCTTTGCGGTTGAATAAGTGCTCGAGCTGCTCGTCGGTCTCTGGCCGCCCGCCGAAGGCGGCTTGTAAGCGATGACCGTGATCGGGACCAAGTTCGCCGGCGCAAAATGCGTTTGCACGAGTCGCGTGCCCAGAATCGATGGTCGCTTGGGGCCGAGATCCTCGAGCAAGTTATAGCTAATGTGTACCATCGGGCCTGGAAACGCTTGCCGCGACGCGAAAATCACGGTCGACATCAGCAGCACGCTAACCGCGAGAATGAAGCCCGGCCGGGCAATGATCCAGTAGCTCAGCCAATTCCAAAAACGAGCCGACACCCGGTTGCTGCGCAGCGGCTCGTCATCGTCGTGCGGGCCAGATTCTCCGGGCCCAAACGGCCAAAAGACGGCCGGACCGAACAATCGCAGCAAGGCCGGCGCCAACGTCAGGCAAGCGGCCAGCGCCACGAGCCAAGCACAGCCCGATGGCCGGTCCCGAATTGCGGAACTTGCCGAAGTCGGCCATGACCATCGTGCCCAGCCCGATGATGGTCGTGGCGGCGCTGGCCGTGATCGCATGGCCGACTCGACCTAGCGAGTGGGCCAGGGCGTCGGGCCGCGACATTCCGCCGGCCAACTCCTCGCGGTAGCGGCTGATCAGGAACAGGCAGAAGTCGGTGCCCGCTCCGAACAGGATCGTGACCACGAAGATTTCGTGGTCTTGAAGACCTGAAAGTGGAACCACTCGAATCCCTGCGATCAGTTCAATCGCGTCAGCAGCGGCCACCAGATGCGGTCGACACCACCACGGCCACGCCGATCGTCACAGCGGAACCGCACAGCAGCGGCGCACGGTAAACGAGGGCCAAAATCAGAATCACCAGGAAGATCGTCGTCAGTTCCGTGTGGCGGATGCTTTCGTTGGCCGAGGCCATCGTGTCGCCGCCAATGGCGGCCGAGCCGGAAACGCCCAGCTCAAGCCCGGGAGGCACGAGCTTCGACGCCGGTCCTCGCGAAAACCTGCTCAACGGCCGCCAGGATGGACGCATTGCGCACGGCCATGAATTCCGTCGAAAGCTTGAGCAAGGCGATGGCCGCGTGCTGGTCGCGGCTGATCAGCTTGCGGCCGACAATGTCGGTCGCCGGCGTCCAAACCGACAGCACCGGCACAGGATGCTCCTCGCCCAGCGGGAAGCGGCTGGCGAGTCGATCGAGAACTGCCAGGTCGTCGGGCGTTAGCGGGGCGTCTTCACGAACGACAACCAGTGCGATCTGGCTTTTGGACTTGTCTTCGGGAAAGGCCTCGGCCAGCAACTGCTCGCCGCGAACGCTGGTCATGCGAGCCGGCATGTAGGCCAAGTCGCCATCGTTGGTCACGTCATCCCAGCGGGGAGCGACGCAAACCAGCAGGACGGCAAGGCCCACCCAGGCCAGAATCGTCCACCCCCAACGGTGTGCGACAAATTGGCCAAGCGATTCGAACATGAACGACCCAGGCGGCGCACCCCCGCATCGGCAACATTACGATGGCCGGCGCGCAAGCCGCAGGTCTGCACGAGGGGCATTGGGATTCTGAATCCTAACGGTATTGCCCCGGCAATCCAAGCGTTAATCCGCCAGTCGTGACACTGAGCACGCCCCCCCAGATGGTTCGCGGCGACATTTCCACCAGTGGCGAGCGGCAAGCGCAGCTTGCCGGTAACGTCACGTTTTCGTGGCCGGCCGGGATTCACGTTCCGCCGCCCTCGCGATCGCACGATACCGTCACTGGTTGGCCGAACCGGCGAGCGGCAGCGCAACTTGCCGGTAACGTGGCGTTTTCGTGGCCGGCCGGGATTCTACACTCAGCCGCTTCCGGCCACTCGGTCGAGTCCGATCACCGCTTACCGTTTTATTTCGGCAAGGGCAGGGGGCCACGTCGCGTCGGAGTCACCGGCAAGCTGGCGCTTGCCGCTCGCCAGCTTGCCGCTCGCCACGAGGTCGCTCGGCTTCGCGCCGAGCGACCTTGGCACGGGCCTCACGCACGCCGGCGTCGAACACCGGGTCGGGCTGATCGCCAGCAACCGCGGCCACGGCACCATCGTCACCAACCACCGGCTTCGCGGTCTGCTGCACGACCACTTCCGGCGTGACGCCCACTTGGCTGTAGGGCAGCCCACGCGGCGAGTAGAACTTGGCGGTCGTCAGCCGCAGGCCAGAGTTCGCCAGGTTCAAGGGGAAGATGCCTTGGACCGAACCCTTGCCGTAGCTGCGAGTGCCGACAATCGTGCCGCGGCGATGGTCGCGGATCGCACCGGCAAAAATCTCGCTGGCACTGGCGCTATCGCCGTCGATCAGCACGACCAGCGGCACGCGCCAGGTGCCGGCCTGACGAGCCGAGTAGTTGTAGTCTTCCTGGCGAGCTGCGGCCGCGGGTCGACACGATGATGCCGTCGATCGACGAACTTGTCGACCACGTCGACCGACGTTGTCAGCAGGCCGCCCGGGTTGCCGCGAGGTCAATGATCAGGCTTCGCATGCCTTCGCGGTGCAGTTTCCACAGGGCCGCGTCCAAGTCACGCGAAGTGGTCTTTTGGAAGCAGGTCAGCTTGAGATAAGCCGACGCCGTAAGCGGCATCGACGATCTTGACGCCGTCGATGCTGGGCACTTCGACCTGCTCGCGGCGGATGCGAATCACTCGCGGCCGCTGGCCGGGCGAGACGGCGGTCACGTCCACGACGCTGCCTTCCTTGCCTTGCAGCATATTGGCGGCCTGGTCGGTGTTCATCGAGCTGGTGCTCCGGCCATCGACGGCCACGATGCGGTCGTTCGCCCGGATGCCGCCCCGTTCGGCCGGGCTGCCCGTGATGACCTTGACGATCAGCAGCGCACCATCGGCGGCCTTGAGCTCGACGCCCAGGCCGACAAAATTGCCTTCGATCTGCGAATACACTTCGTTGAGCTGGCCGGCCGTCAGATAGGTCGAGTATTGGTCGAGAGCGTTCGTGGCACCGGACACGTATTCGAGCACGACGGCCGTCTCCAGCAGGCCGAGCTGGTCGTGAGCGAGACGGGCGGCCACGGCCGACCAGATCGCGAGCGGCCTGGCGAGAGCCAGATTCGATCGCCGCCAGTGCGAACGGCCAGGTAGTCGCGCAATTGTCGTTTGAAATGCTCGATCCGAGAACGTCGGCAGCACGGGCAAGGTTCCGCTCGACGAAGACCGGATCGGCCAGCGCCGCTTCGAAGCCCTGACGTGCCATGCTCGACGAGCATGTCCCAGTCGGGAGCTTCGACGTAGTGCGTCTGAATCTTGCTCATCACTTCGGCATACAACTCAAGCGAGTCGTTCGTCGACAGGGCCGTGAGCGAATCGCGAAAGGTGTTGTCGCTATAGCGGCGGGCCAGATCGTAGTGCATGCCGGGCCAGCGAGAACCGCTGCTGCAGCGAGCGGTCTTGTGGATGGTTGCGAATCGCTTCTTCGTAGAGGCTGAGAGCTTCGCCCCAGCGGCGCTGCGATTCGAGCTGTTTGCCGCGCTGCGAGCACGCCGTCGACGGCGCGGCGATCGCGGCCGCCAGGCTCGACGTCGAGCTTTCGACAAATGAAACTTGCGCCGGCGCCGCCAAGGGCGAGCGCCAACATACAAACAGCAACAACGCCGAACCGACGCAAGCAGAGCGAGACCCTACGTCGCATGAAAGGCATCCTGAAGAGGAGTGCGGCAGTGCGGCGGCGGCCGAGGACATCCGTGAAAAATTTGCAAACTCGGTCGCTCGATGTCCCCGGCCGCCTGGCAGGCGGCATGGGTAGCGCGAGCAGCAAGCCTCGTGCGGCAACTCAACGACGCGGCTAAATGCGGGTCCGGCAATTGGGCCGTCTCGAATATAGGTCACGCTTTGGGAGTGGTCAAAAAACGGCAAGCTTTTCGTGCCTTGGCCGGGCGCACCGCTGCAAAGCGTGCGACCCGACCGGCCTTGCGTCACGGCGCCGGCCACGACCGCCGCTGCCGCCTTGCGCGGACAGGACTGTTAGTCGGGCGATAGAGCGCCGCAGCGACAGCGACGGCCGCCTCGGGAACTGATGCAGAAAGTGCCGGAATTAGCCGGGCAGACGCGGTGTCGGCACCGTTTGCAAAGATTGCAAACGTTGTAGATTTTGCCCTGCCGGAAAAGCCGGCCGTGAACGGGCCGTGCGGAGCTAAAGAAGAAGGCGGGTGGGCGCCAACGTCCCGAGCATCGCCCCACTTTTCACTTTTCACTCTTCCTTTGACTTCAACGATCTTGCCCTGCGGACCGACTGCGTTTGCTGATGGCAGAGCATAAGCGCATCGCAGCGCCAGATCGGCCAGAAAGGATTTCGGACGGCCGGCCCTGCTTCACAGCTTGCGCGGCTTCGGTCAGTTCGAGCACAAAGGCGTCGACTTCGCCCAATGTCGGGCCGCAGCACTTTGCCTTTCGGTCCAAAGCACCGTCAGCGGCATCGCTTCGCGACCGGCTGCCCGTCAATCACGGCCAAGTCGTACACCAGCGTGGCGTGCTCCAGGTAAATCTCGAAAGCATGCGTAAACGAACGCCCTTGCTGCCGAATCACGCCGCCGACGGCCGACAGCGCAGAGTCCTTCGTCGATACAGAAATTGCGTCGTTGAACAGCTCGACCACGTCGCCGCGCATCCGGCCGGTGCTGAACAGGGCCTTCGGCATGCCGCACACCAGGCGAATGAAATGTGCATCGTGAATGTGCAGATCGACGAGCGGCCCGCCCACCGTCGTCCGGGTCGAAGAAATCTTTGATCCAGCGAGGGGTCGGAGATGATGCGTTTGAAATTCCCGCCCAGCAGCTTGCCGTATTTGCCGCTCTCGATCAGCTTGCGCGCGATAGGCGTACTCGGGAAAAAAGGGGAGCACATGGGCGATCATCAGCAGCTTGCCCGCGCGCTCGGCGGCCTGCACCATCTTGCGGCCGTCGGCGGGCTGCAAGCGCGATCGGCTTTTCCACCAGCACATGCTTGCCGGCCTTGGCCGCCGCGATGCGCCACCTGCGGCGTGCAATGCCGGCGGCAAGCAGATGTCGACCAGGTCGATGTTCGGATCGGTCAGCAGCTCTTCCCAGTCGGCATAGGCCGCCACGTCGCCGAGATCCATGACCGCTGCCCGGCGGGCCGAAATTGCCTTGAATGCCGCGCCAATCGCCGGCCAGCTTCTTGGCATCGCGCGTGCTGATCGCCGCCACCTTTGCGCCGCGCACCTTTTGCCAGGCCAGGTAATGGATCATGCCCATGAAACCAATTCCGACAATTCCAACTCGCACCATTTTCGTAAGTCTCAACGGGTGCGTCGTTTCTGGATTTCGATGTTTCCCAGCGATTCCATGATTTTGGCCTGTTTTGGCATGATTTCAGGCTATCTCTTTCGCTATCCCTTGCGCATTTCGGGCATGGATTTCACGTCTCCCGGCCAACGGCCAAACCGTTTGTTTGCCCGCTATTCTATCGCAGCCTCTTCGTCTTACGAGATGGTTTGATCGGCGACTTGGGACAATAGGATCGCTTGCGAACCCCCCCCGGAAAATGCGGTGGAAACCAGGCAGAGGCGGTGCGGGATCCGGTGCAGATGGCAGGCAGCCAACACCGACTTGGCCAAGATCCAAGATCATTGCCGCTTGGCCGACCTGCCGGCCCCTATTCGCCGCGCGATGCTTCCCTAATTGGCTGACCAAGCTCATCAATGGCTAGCTTGCAGCACCCCGCTTGCGCGGGTCGGCGGCATTAAAGCTCACCAGCGGTGGTAGCCGATAAAATTGATGCTACTGGTCGCCGCCACGGCCCGTAATTCAAAGCCGCCCGCCAGCCCGACGAGCGGCTTTTTTATGCGCGGCCGGCAGAGTCCGTGCGCGACCTATTCAAGCGGACACATCTGGGGCCAGTGCTCCCGATACCACTGGCGTAGGCAACGTACATCGTCTGCCGTAGCGGCAGGATAGGGCCCGCGGCTGCGCAGCCCCGTATTGACGAAACCGCCCGCCATCCACCAGATGATCGAAGGCGGTATCGGTAAATCCGCGAGGGCCGAATTGCGAAGCCAGGAATTGGAAAAATTCGGTCAAGTGCGCACAGGTCGTATCGACGCGGTCCCACTCGCCTCGCTGCACCTGGTTCCAAAGATCCAGCACGAGCGCCGGGTTCCAGTATACGGCCGAACTGCAACTCCCCTTGACGCCCGCGCGTCCCCAGCGCGGACCATTGGTGTTCGCCCACGAATACGTTGACAAATTCCGAGAGGGCTTGGCAACCCGCGGACGTGCATCCCAAGGTGCCCGCATTGGCCTTGACCATCAGATAGTTGGGAACCGCTTCTTTGATTTCGCGGTGTTGTTGAAGGGCGAGCACCTTTTTGGACCGGGTCGTTTCATAAATGGAGAGGGGCAGTCCACCGGCGGCTTTGGCGACTTCGCGGAAGAATGGGACGATCTGGTCGTCGGCTACTTCCATCCAAAACGGTAGGGCGATCTGAACCGCCGCGGCACCCAGTTCGGCTGCAAACCTTGCGCGGCGTATGGCTCCCAAGGTGTAGGTCGATGTGCAGCCGATCATCGCTGGCTTGCCAGCGCTCCGGCACTCTTCGATGGTGGCGCGGGCGACTTGTTGAAACTCGTCGAATTCCATGGCATAGAATTCGCCGGTAGTGCCGCCGGTATAAACTCCCGGCACGCCTGCGCGGCAACACGCCGTCACGGCGGCCCGGTATGTCGCCTCGTCGAAGGCATCACGGTCAGTCCAAGCTACCGGCAAACCGGCCCAGGGCCCTGTCCAGTTGTCGCCCGTGAGGGACGTGCCTGCCGGCTCGCTGCAATTTGGATTCATCCGGATTGGATCCTTAGATTGTGTCACCAAGTCGGGATCATCGGAATCGCAAGCGATTCCTTGACTAGATCATCAGTCTAGATTATTGTTCTAGCCATGAGAAGGGGCCACTGCGGGGCCACTGCACACCGGGCGTAAGCCGAAAGCATGGTTCTCATGGCCCTTCGTGACGCATAGATAAGGGACGGCTTGGATGCGCATTACCGACGTGCGAACGGTCTTGCTCAGCGGCGCGTACAGCAACGACCCTGCATTTGCGCTGCGCGGCCGCGGCGAAGTGCCGCATTCATCGAGTTGCTGACGGATACGGAACTCGTCGGGTACGGCGAGACGTATGCCGGCTACTTTTTCCCGGAGGCAGTCCCTGGCATCGTCGATTTTTCCGCCCGATCCTGCTCGGCCAGTCACCGGACGACGTACACGCCCTGTGGCACGCATGTATCTCTGCGGCAACTATTGGTGTCGGGTCGGCCTGGGCTCGGCCGTCATCAATGGCATTGAGGCTGCGTTGTGGGACCTGAAAGGCAAGATGCACGGCCTGCCGGTCTACGAATTGCTCGGCGGACGGAAACACGAACGCTTGCCGTGTTACGCCTCGGGCGGGCCGAGCAATTATCCGCAGGATCGCTTGGCGGCCAAACTCGACTTCTATCTCGGGCTTGGCTTTCATGGCCTGAAGTTGGGAGCGGGCTGCTTCACCGAGAAGGAAGGTTGGTACATTCCGCAGACTGCGATGGAGGCGGCCGACTTCGAGGGAGAGAAAACTGCCTTCGCTCGACGGCACGTCGGCAGCGGCGTTCGCCTGATGCTCGACGGCCACATGGGCAACCATCCCGGCTTCACATGGGATCTCGGCATCGCTGAAGCGGTGATGCGGGCAGTCGCGCCAGCGGACCTGTTTTTCTTCGAGGAGCCGTTGCCCTACCTTGACCCTGCGAGCTACGCCGAATTGTGCCGCGGTACGTCGGTGCCGATTGCGGGGGGCGAGTGCCTGACAAGTGTCGTCGAATGGCGGGCGTTTGCGGATCGAGATGCCTTCGACATTGGCCAGCCGGACGCCGCCTATACGGGGGGAATCGGCGAATTCATGCGAGTTGCCGCGCTTCTGGAAAGCCACGGACGACGCGTGGCCACGCACTCGGCCGGCGCAGGGGGTGCCCTGATGCAGAACATCCACTGTGCGTTCGCCTGCGCCAACACGGCGATCTGCGAGATCCTGCCGGCCTTGGGAAGCATCCATCTCGATATTGCCGGCGACTCATTCCGCTTCGAGCGCGGCGACATTCTGCCGCCCGAGTCGCCGGGCCTGGGAATCGTACTGACCGACGACATCAAGCACCGCCATCCCTTCGTTCCCGGCACCGGCGAGTTCAACTCGGTGCTAGGCAAGTCCTGGTCCGTTGAAGTGCCCCGAAGCCGCGCCGTATGACTCACATCGTTGTCGACGTTCGCGTGCAGCCCGAGGGGTTACGTCGCCTCGAATCGCTGGGGGCGCGGTGACGGTGTTCGAGCCAATCCCACTGCAGGCCCAGGGGCGAGTTTTGCCGCTCGAAGCGATTCTCGACGCCGATGTGCTCGTCTGTACGTTGCCGCCGCGCAACCAAGCGGAAATGACGAAGCTCGGTTTCATCCAATTGTCGTCGGTGGGCTTTTCGCAACTGTACGGGCTCGACCTGGCGCGGCGTGACGTGCGCGTGCAATGCCCGCGGCGTGTACGATACAGCCATTGCCGAGTGGAACGTGGCCATGATGATCAACCTCGGCCGCGATCTGCGGATGATGATCCGCAACCAAGACCAGGGACGTTGGGATATTGCGGGCCGTTTTCAGCATGAGATACGAGGTAGCACGCTCGGATTGTGGGGATATGGGGGCATCGGCCGCGAAACGGCACGACTGGCGAAATCGCTGGGTATGACGGTCCACGCCCTAGTCGCCGCGGCGTCGGTCCGCGCGGCGACGCCTACTCGGTCCCCGGCACCGGCGATCCGCAGGGTACGCTGCCGGACCGCGTATTTATAGTCGGCCAGGAACTGGAATTCCTGGCCGGACTCGATTTTCTCATTCTTGCGATGCCGCTCACGCCATCGACCAAGGCAATCGTGGGCGAGCGTGAGCTACGCGCCTTGAAGCCGACGGCTTTCTTGCTCAATCCAGCCCGCGGCCCGCTCATCCACGAGGGGGCCTTGCTGCAAGCCCTGCGCGAAGGCTGGATTACCGGCGCCGTGCTCGACACGCACTTTCATTACCCGATGCCTGTCGATCATCCCCTGTGGCACATGCCGAATGTCATCATGACGCCGCACATTTCAGGTTCCGACCGTGGACCGCACTTTCTCAACCGCTTTTGGGAAATCGTCACGCACAACGTGGCGAATTACCTGGCGGCCAAGCCTCTTTGGAACGAGCTCACCGCGGACGAATTGAATGGCGACGCGTGAAACCACCCCCATACATCGCCAACTTGCGCGGCTCAGCGCCGGGCTTGTTGCGTGGATCGCGGTCGCAGCGGTCGCGGCTGGGCGCCGATCCAGGACAACACGGCCGATCGAGGCCAAACGCAGGTTGAATCGGTTACGATCACTCCGCAGCCGCTGGCGATCAAGCCGGGCGATCCCCTCAAGCGCGCAGGCGCTGGTGACGAATCCCGCGGTCCTTCCGGCGCACTGTCGTGGACCATCGAAACGCGACAGCATCGTGGCGGGTTGATTTGCATGGCCGTCAGCCCCGACGCCGCGCAACTGGCAACGGCCGGAGTCGACGGCGCCATTCGCATCTGGAACCTGGCCAGTGGGGAGCTGTTGCGCGTGCTGGTCGGCCACAATAGCTACGTCTATAGCCTGTCATGGTCGCCGGACGGAAAAACGCTGGCCTCGGCCGGATCCTGGGACGCAACGATCAGGCTGTGGAACGCGGCCAACGGCATGCCGTTGCGGGTGTTCAATTCGCCCAAGGGCTACGTCGGCCGCGTGGCCTGGTCGCCCAATGGGGCTCGGCTGCTGGCCAGCGGCGATCATAGCGGCTGGATTCTGGTTGTGGGACGCGCAGACCGACACGCAAAAAGTAGTGTTGGAAGTCGGCCAGGATGTGGTCTCGCTCGACTGGTCGCCGGACAACCGGCATTACGCAGTCTCGATCACCCAGGGCATGGTTACCGTTGGTGATCTGGCCTTGCCGAAGGGCAACGAGCCGGTCGGCGAACTGGGAGGCACATACTACTGCGTTCGCTGGTCGCCCGCTGGCCAGAAACTGTTCGTGGGCAGTGCCGCACAATCGATCATCTACGAGATGCCGGGGGCGAAGCCGCTACGCACGCTGGCCACGATGGGCTATACGGCGACCTGGTCGCACGATGGCGAGCAACTGTGCACGGGCACTTCCGGCGGGGCCGCGACGCTGTGGGACGCCGAAACCGGCAAGCCCTTGAAAACGTTCCTTACGGGCGGAACCGAACTGCTCTGGACCCGCCGCCCCAACATCGTCGGTGGGCGGCAGCCCCAACGGCGAAACGGGGCTGTTGCTTTCCCGCGCAACGGCGAGCGTGACTGCCTTCCGGCCGGCCACAGCCACTCAGCTTTTCAGTCACACGTTGGCACGCATGGTGCCGCCGCTCTGGACGCCCAACAAGCCAATCGTCCGCGGTGTCGGAACCCCCACGCTCTCGATCTGGGACAGTACCACCGCCAAGAAAATCTCGACCCTCGACGGGCACACGGCCATCGTACCGGCTGTGGCCTGGACGCGCGACGGCAAGACGCTGGCTACGGCCAGCCATGACAATACCGTGCGGCTTTGGGAGGCGGCCTCGGGCAAACTCCTGCACACGCTCAAGGACCACAACAAGCCGGTCCTATGCGTGGCCTGGTCGCCCGATGGCAAGACGCTGGCCTCCGGCGCCAATGACAACATGGTGCGGCTATGGCACGTCACGGGCAAGCCGCTGGGCGTGCTGGCCGGACATACAGGGCCGGTTACGTCACTGGCCTGGTCGCCGCGCGGCAATCTGCTGGCTTCGGGCAGCTCGGATTCGAAAGTCCGGCTCTGGCATCCCGACAAGCAACAAATGCAACTGGAGATTGCCGCCGGCCAACCGGTGTTAACGTTGTCGTTCAGCCCCGACGGATCGATCCTATGCGGTGGAGTGGCGAATCTCTCCCTGTGCTTATGGCAGCCGGCCACCGGCCACTTACTGACCAAGGATGATGCACGTTACAACACGGCTCGCGGCATTACCAGTGTGAGTTGGTCGCCTGACGGCAGCGCGGTGCTGTTGGCCAGCAACTTGAGTCAAGGAATGTGGCTATGGGACTGGCGCGAAGCCAAGCTGCTACACGCGATCCCCCTGCTGACGCTGTCGTCCTACGTAAACTTTTCGCCCAGGCCGCTAAATGATGGTCGCCGGCTGCCAGGACGGGATGGTTCGTTTCTGGGATTCGACGACCGCGGTGATTCGCGGCGTAATCCTAGATGAGGGAGATCACCTGGTGCTGATCAGTGCGGCAGGCAACTATCGCCTCGACAAAGCCTACGAGCCGGAATTCCTGTTCATCCTGCAAACCGAGAAGGAGCAGGAGATGGTTTCGGTAGCCAAGTTTGCCGGTCGCTATCATTGGAAGAATGTTCCCAGCCCTGGTGAAATTCAGCGGCAAGTAGCACGTCGGACGGCGTGCCGGCATCACGGCTCGATCGGAATCTCAAGGAGCCCGCCCCCCGATGATCCCACTCCGCGTGCTGGAGGAGCTGCGCGACTTCGATAATGCGCTGCTGGTTAACACGATCGACTTCATCATGGCTAAGATGTTGCGTTCCGTCGGCCGCGTGGACGCGGTGACGAATGGTCGTGTCCGCGACGTGCAGGGGGCTGTTGACCACCCCTTTTGCCGCGAGCGCCTGCCGAGCCTGTTGGCAAATACGGCTTTGGCGACTGCGCGTCAGGCGGTTATGTAAGGATCCAAGATTAAAATAACCTCCCCGACTACTCTCGCAAATGGCTGGTTTTTCAATGCTAGCAGTCGAAGGTTAGGGAGGTTATTTAATCCTTGATCCTAAGGCACGACTGTACGGTGCTCCTATCCCGCGGCTCGACCTTCAGCCGATCGCCCGCACGGCCTTGCCTTCGCTGAGCTTGCGCGTTACCTGCTGAAATGAGTCCCAATATTGTTGGTTCGGATCGACGCCCAGGTGGTGCAGGATCGTGGCCGCGAGATCCGCGGGCGAAACAGCGTGGTCTTTGACAAACTGCGCCGATCCGGTTCGTGGCCCCGTACACCTGGCCGCCGCGCTACCCCGCCGCCGGCCAGCAGGGCGGTGAACGCGTGTGGCCAATGGTCGCGGCCAGTTTTTGCGGTCATGCCGTTCTGCACGACCTGGCCAATCTTGGGAGTGCGGCCGAACTCGCCGGCGACGACCACCAGCGTCGTATCCAGCAACCCCGCTGGTCGAGATCCTCGATCAATGTCGCGAAGCCATGATCGAACTGCGGAGCCAAGCCGCTCTTTGAGGGTCGGGAAATTATGCGTGTGGGTGTCCCAGAACGGAGAGACCTTGTTCATCTGCGTGCCGTCGTCCCAATTGACCGTCACCAGCGAGACGCCCGACTCGACAAGCCGGCGGGCCAGCAGCAAGCTTTGTCCGAACTTCGTGCGGCCGTAGCGATCGCGCATCGTCGCCGACTCTCGCTGGACCTCGAAAGCATGCTTCATGCGCAGGTCGCCCAGCATCGAGAACACGGTCTCGGTCTGCGAGCGGAACAACCGCACCTGGTGATCGCTGGCCCATTCCAGCGGCACGATGCCGTCGATCTGGCGGAGCAAGTCGCGGCCCGCGATTGGAGTCGTTGCGGACTGACATCGTCGGGCAGGCCCATGCCGGGCATTTGAAAGCCCGACGCATTGGGATCGCCTTGCACGAGGAATGGGTTATGGACTTCGCCCATTCGGCCGCCTGATCTGCCCGGCGATCCGCTTATCCTGGCCGGCGAATTGGATGTACCAAGGCAGCACGATCGACGGGGCCAGGCCACTGTCGCGCTGGCCGAAGCGCGTAACCATGGCACCCAGCGAGGGCCAGTCTTCGGGCCTGGCCTGGTCGGTCGTGGGAGGCCCGAAATACGGCCGGCCGGTAAAAATTTCGCTGCACGCCGGACCATGGACTGGCATGCGATGGGTCATCGACCGGATTAGACAGATCTTACCCATCTGCCGAGCCAACTGGGGCAAGTGCTCGCAGACCTGGATACCCGGCACGCGTGTCTGAATGGGGTGAAACTCGCCGCGGACCTCGAGCGGCGACTTCGGGCTTCATGTCCCAGAGATCGATGTGGCTCGGCCCGCCAAACAGGAAGATGAAGATGCAAGAGCCGGCGCTGTCCAACTTGCCGACCGGCATTAGCCGCTTGCGGGCGGGCCAAGCCGGCAGCGTCAAGTCCCAGGAGACTTAGGCCCCCGATGCGCAACACCTCGCGCCGCGTGCACGCGCGCGGCCGCGCCTGACCTTCGTTTAAGATCGCGAACATTTTGCTAGGCCTCCAGGAACAACCGACAGCGGAGACTCGTGATCACTTGCCGGGCGCTTTTCATCGAGGCTTTGACCCCAGTTAAGCTTAAACGTTCTGCACCTAAGCGAAGGAACTCCTCCTAGCTTGGCAAAGGGTTGCCTAGACCAGCGATCTAGATTAAGGTTCTATCAGGAATCGCTGGGCCAATCGAGACCCTGGCAAAACTTTTAGGAGGTGACGGATGCTGACAATGCTCGGAAGTCCACGCCGCTTCTGCGACGGGCTGACGCGCCGCCAGACGCTGGTGGCCGGCGGTCTCGGCCTGCTGGGCGGGGCCTTCAATCTTCCCAGCCTGTTGCGTGCCGAACAGGCGGCCGCCGAACGCTCCAGTGGCCAAGGCCAAAAGCGTGATCCTGCTCTACTTGGTGGGCGGGGCCGCCACGCAAGACATGTGGGATCTGAAGCCTCATGCGCCTGCGGGAATCCGCAGCGAATACAAGCCGATCGCCACCACGGTACCTGGCATCGAAGTTTGCGAGCACCTGCCGCGCACCGCCCGCTGGATGCACAAGGCGGCCATTGTGCGCTCGGTCAACTACAAGGGAGCCGGACACAATCCTTTGCCCAGCTATACCGGCTATGAGCTGCCGGTGACCGATGTGGAATCGACTAAGGATAGCTATCCGCCGAGCATGGGCGCGGTCTGTGAGCTTCTGCGAAAGCGGCCGGGGGCCCTTCCGGACTACGTGTACATGCCCAACCCGCTTGGCTGGGGCAACAATACCCAGGCGCCGGGACCCTACGCCGGTTTTTTGGGAAAGCGTTTCGACCCGTTGTTTACTGAGTGCAAGCCGCATATCGATCGAGGCGTCGAGAACGCGTTTAATCCAAATCCGTTGCGTGGCACGCCGCTGCGTTTTCCAGCACCACCGGACAACCCGCGGCGGCCGCGTAGACGTCGCCAGATCGCGTGGGCAAGCGGCGCTGCGTGGCCGAACTGGTCAGGATCGAGCGCGTCTGCGGATCGACAAAGCCGGTGGTGCTGATGCCCAGCGCCAGCGTCGGTCGTTGCAGAGTTCGCGAACCAGCGAAACGGCTTCGGCAGACCAATTCCTCGGGATCATGCACGCGATGTTCGTGCGCGGGGCCGATCCGCATGCCTTGAGGCTGAACTGGCAGGCGCTGACCTGCCGGGCTCGAAGGCCAGCCCGACGACGCGCCGCCGGACCGGATCGATCTCCAGCGGCTGCCGGGGGCGGCCGGGGCCGCCGGCTTCGGGCTCGCCCCTCGCGGAGCAATCCGCGCTCGATCATCCCGGCGGCAAGCTCCCCCACCGTATTGGGCCGAAGTCCGCGTCTGCTCGTGAAGTTCTCTTCGGCTCAGTGACCCGTGGCGGCGGATCAGCGATAAAAAATAGGATTCGCGCACGTTGAGAATGGTCATTTATTCGCATTATGTTATGAATCGATGTTGGTCCGTCAACAACGATTGCAATACGCCAGACGCGATTGCAAGATTGTTCCGCTTTGCATCGGCAAATTTACTTGTGATGAGACAGATCCCTGTAATTAAACGTTGACGCTACCACGATAGGTCGTCATTGCTCGGTATGTCTGCTGAGCCGGGAATACGTTTATTATCGTAGAAGATATTAATTGCCTGGCAGATGGAGTTATACAATGAAGCTCGGTGGAAGAAATCATGGGCCAGAGCGAATTCCCGCCAGCGTGTTTCAGACCGCCGACGCGGCCAGCGCCGCGGTCGCTGCAGAGATCGCGGCACTGATCCACCTGCGCGAAGCCGAGGGCAAGGCGGTGCGTGCTGGGCCTGGCCACCGGTTCCACGCCGACCGGCGTCTACGACGAATTGGTCCGGCTGCATCGCAGCGGGCGCTGTCGTTCCGCAACGTCATCACGTTCAACCTCGACGAATATTGGCCCATGAGGCCCGACGAGCTGCAGAGCTACGCCGGTTCATGCGCGAGCATCTGTTCGATCACATCGACATCGATCCCGGCCAACGTCCACATCCCCGACGGCACCCTGCCGCTGGAAGAGCTGCGGCGAGTTCTGCGAGGATACGAGCGCAAGATCGACGAGGCCGGCGGGATCGATCTGCAGATGCTGGGCATCGGCCGGACCGGCCACATCGGGTTCAACGAGCCCGGCTCGCCGCGCGACAGCCGCACGCGCCTGATCACGCTCGACCGCGTGACCCGCCTGGACGCCGCCAGCGATTTCTTCGGCGATCGAATCGTGCCGCGCCGGGCCATCACCATGGGCGTCGGCACGATCCTGTCGGCCGGCGCGTGGTGCTGATGGCGTTCGGCGAAGGCAAGGCGCCGGTCGTCGCCCGGGCGGTCGAAGGGCCGGTCACCGCCGAGGTCGCCGCCAGCTTCCTGCAGGAGCATCCCAACGCCGTGGTCGTGCTGGACGATGCGGCCGCGGCGCAGCTGACGCGCAGCAAGACGCCCTGGCTGCTCGGGCCCGGTGGACTGGACGCCGGCGGCAGATCCGCAAGGCCGTCATCTGGCTCGCCGCGCACGTCGAAGAAGCCGATGCTGAAGCTCACCGACGAAGACTACAACGAGCACGGCCTGCAGGAACTGCTCGCCGCGCACGGGCCGGCGTACGACATCAACATCGAGGTCTTCCGCGACGATGCAGGAGACGATCACCGGCTGGCCCGGCGGCAAGCCCGCATCGCGCGCGCCGCGCCGACCGACATCGTCCGGCCGCAAGGACGATCTGTATCCCCAAGCGCGTGCTGATCTTCCGCCCGCACCCCGATGACGACGTGATCTCCATGGGCGGCACGCTGATCCGCCTGGTCGACCAGGGGCACGAGGTCCACGTCGCCTATCAGACCTCCGGCAACATCGCCGTGTTCGATCACGACGCCGTCCGGTTCGCCGATTTCGTCGCCGACTTCAACCGCATTGCCGGGATCGACACCGAGCGATCGATGAAGCTGGCGCAGCACGTCGAGAACTTCCTCCGCAACAAGAAGCCCGGCCAGGTGGATCAGCCGAGGTGCAGCAGATCAAGGGCCTGATCCGCCGCGGCGAGGCCCGCGCCGCCGCCCGGGATTGCGGCGTGCCGGTGGAGAACATGCACTTCCTGGACATGCCCTTCTACGAGACCGGCACCGTGCGCAAGAAGCCGACTGGCGAAGCGGACGTGCAGATCGATCGTCGACCTGCTGGAAAAGGTCCAGCCGCACCAGATCTACGCCGCCGGCGACCTGTCCGACCCGCACGGCACGCACCGCGTCTGCCTGGCGGCGGTCATGGAGGCCGCCCGGCGGTGCCAGGACCGCGAGTGGATCGGCGACTGCGAGGTCTGGCTCTATCGCGGCGCCTGGCAGGAGTGGGAGCCGGAAAGAATCGAGATGGCCGTCCCGCTCAGCCCCGACGAGCTGGTCCGCAAGCGAGAAGCCGTCTTCAAGCACCAAGCCAGAAGGACAAGGCCATGTTCCCCGGCACCGACGAGCGCGAATTCTGGCAGCGCGCCGAAGACCGCAACCGCGCCACCGCCCAAATCTACGACAAGCTGGGCCTGGCGGAATACGAGGCGATCGAAGGGTTCGTCAGCTGGATCCCGGAACCCGTTGCATCGGCCGCTCCCTCCCGAGCGGCGACGCCGGGCGTCAGCAATCCCGAGCCGGCAGGCGTGGGGAGTTGAACTCGCAAAAAGAAACTATGGGACCTAAGCAAAGAGCTGAATATCCCAGGGTCGATCTGATCGAACTTCGATTTCTGCATTAGATAATCTGCCTGATCGGATCCGCCCCCTCCACGCCGACCAGCTTCTGATCCAGCCCGCCGTAGAAATAGGAGAGGCGATTGGGATCGACGCCGAGTTGATTGAGGACCGTGGCGTGAAGGTTCTTGACGTGGAAGCGGTCGGTGACGGCGGCGGAGCCCAGTTCGTCGGTTTCGCCCGACGCTGATGCCGCCCTTGATTCCGCCGCCGGCCATCCACATGGTGAAGCCATAGGCGTTGTGATCGCGGCCGGTGCCCTTGGCGTATTCGGCGGTGGGCTGGCGGCCGAACTCGCCGCCCCAGACGATCAGCGTCGAATCGAGCAAGCCGCGCTGCTTGAGGTCCTTGAGCAGACCGGCGATCGGCTTATCGGTGCGGCCGGCGTGGAAGTTGTGGTTCTTCTCCAGATCGCCATGGGCGTCCCAGTTGTCGTCGTTATGGCCGCCGCCGGAATAAAGCTGGATGAATCGCACGCCCCGCTCGACGAGCCGGCGGGCCAGCAAGCACTTGCGGCCAAAGTCCTCGGTCCGCTTTTCGTTCACGCCATACAGCTCCAGCGTCTTTGGTCGATTCCTGTGAAAGATCCACCGCCTCCGGCGCGTGCATCTGCATGCGGTACGCCATCTCGTAGCTGGCGACGCGGGCGGACAGTTCCGAATAGTCGCGGGCGGCTGGCCATGTGCTCGGCGTTGTAGTCGTCGAGCGTATCGAGCAGGTGGCGCTGCATCGGGTCGCTCATCTCCTCGGGGCGCTGCAGGTCGAGGATCGGCGGATTCTGCGAGCGAAGAATCGTGCCCTGAAAGCTGGCGGGCATGTAGCCGCTCGACCAATTCTTTGCGCCGCTGATCGGCCCGCCGAGCGGATCGAGCATGACCACGTAGCCCGGCAGATTGCTGTTGGCGCTGCCCAGGCCATAGTTCACCCACGAGCCCAGCGACGGGCTGCCGCTGAGGATCTTGCCGGTGTTCATCTGGAGCATGGCCGAGCCGTGGATGGGCGAATCGGCGGTCATCGAATGCAGGAACGCGATGTCGTCCACGCACGTTGCCAAGGTTGGGAAACAGGTCGGAGACATACTTTCCGCACTGGCCATATTGCTTGAATTTCCACTTCGGCCCGACGACGCGGCCCTCGTTTTTCTTCCCGCCTCGGCCAAAGGTTTTCACTGGGATCGTTTGCCCGTCCAGCTCATAGAGCTTGGGCTTGTAGTCAAAGGTATCGACCTGGCTCGGGCCGCCGTACATGAAGAGGAAGATGACGCTTTTGGCCTTGGCGACGAATTCCGCCGCCTGGGGCGCCAGAGGATTTGCGCCCAGAACGCGATTGCGGGGCAGCTCCGCGGCTGCAGGCGCATGAGCCGAAAAAGCCGTCCCTGTCGAGCATTCCCGCCAGCGCCACGCCGAGAAATCCGCCGCCCATCTGCCAGAGCAATTCGCGGCGGGTGCGGCCACAGAAGCAGTTGGCGGGTTTAGACGAAGTCAGCGGCCATCGGGAGCACTCTCCGTGACGGCATCCGACATCAATCGACGATACATAAACTCATTCAGGTTATAGACCATCAGCGCGAAATACTTCATCGCCAGCTCCGGCGAAGCTCCGTCGCTTTGCAGCTCGTGCACAAGCTTCAAGCCACGTTCGATCTTCGATCGCGTTTGGATCGCGGCACAGCGCGAGCCTGCAAGCCCGATCGCACCTGTTCGGTCGGATCATCCCCGGCTTCCTTCGCGAATGCGATGCGGCAAGCTTCTCGGCTTCGCCATTCAGGAACTCGCTGTTCATCATCGTCAGCGCCTGCGTCGGCTGCACCGTGACAAACCGAACGGGGCACGATTTGTCCGATTCCGGCGCATCCAGGCTTCGAGGATCGGCACGCGCAGCGAACGTTTGCGATGAATGTAGATGCTCCGCCGGGCTGCTTCCTCGGGCGAGCTGTTGCCCCACCCATAGCCCGGCCGCGATTCGCCGGCGAGCACTTCCTTGGGGATGTCCGGGTAGATGCTCGGGCCAAACATCTTCAGATTCAGCGTGCCATTGACGGCCAGAATCGAGTCGCGCAGCTTCCTCGGCCTTCAGCCGGCGAAGATCGAAATGCCAGAGCAGGTCGTTCTGCGGATCGATTCGGCGCGCGGTCGTCCTGCGTCGACGGGATCTCCCGCTGCACGACATCTGGTAGGCATTGGACAGCATGATCAGCCGATGCAGCGGCTTGAGATGCCAGCCGTCGGCGACCAATTCGGTGGCCAGCCAATCGAGCAGTTCGGGATGGGTCGGCTTGTCGCCTTGAAAGCCGAAATTGCTGGACGAGCGAACGATCCCGCGGCCAAAGTGATATTGGAAATGCCGATTGGCCATCACGCGGGCCGTCATCGGGTTGTCTTTCGAGGCGATCCAGTTGGCCAGCACCGTTCGCCGGCCGCAGGTTTTGGCGCCCGGCGGCGGCCTCGGGGATCACCGGGTCGGATGTGCGTCAAAACCGAAAGAAATCCCGGCTCGACCTTCGCGCCCGGCACGTTGGCGTTGCCGCGCATCAGCACAAACGTGTCGGGGGCGTGCGGGCCCGGATTCGCTGACGCACAGCGCCATCTCGACGTTCGGATCCGGTCTTGTTCAGCTCGCCAGTTCGCGCTGCGAGCTTCCCGGTATTGCTCGAACCGCTCCTGGCCCAGAACCTTTTCGCCCTTCGGCGCGGATCAGCTTGGCGGTGTTCGGCCGCATCGATCCGCGGATGGCCGGGCTGCCCCGCAAGCAGTTGGCGAAAATCGCTCTCGATCTCACGCATCGCCGCCTCGATCGCCTGTCGCGTGCCGTTCGCGTCTCCTTCTCGCGCTGCTCAAGCGAATCCTTGTCGGCGTATCTGCGAGAATCGGCGTCTGGTCACCCGGCCGCCATTGTGATAGGGCGTGATGTTCTGGAAGAACGACAGCAGCCGGTAATAGTCCTTCTGCGGGATCGGATCGATCTTGTGATCGTGGCAGCGGGCGCAATCGACGGTCAGCCCGAGAAACACCTGGCCGGTGGTGGCGACGATGTCGTCCAGATTGTCATACCGTGCCTGAAGCGGTCGGCCGGCTCATCGTCCCAAATGCCCAGCCGGTAATAGCCGGTGGCGATGATCGGATCGTAGTCGTCCGGCCTCTGCGCGGCATCTCGTCGCCGGCCAGTTGCTCCTTGACGAACTGGTCGTAGGGCTTGTCGGAATTGAACGAGCGAATCACGTAATCGCGATACCGCCAGACATTGGGCTTGGCGTCGTCGCGCTCGTAGCTGTTGGTCTCCGCATACCGAACCAGATCGAGCCAGTGGCGGCCCCACTTCTCCCCGTACTGCGGCGAGGCCAGCAGCCGATCGATCACGGCGGCGTACGCTCCGGGCGATGGATCGTTGACAAACGCGTCGACTTCCGCCGGCGTCGGTGGCAGGCCGGTCAGATCGTAATAGGCGCGACGCAACAGCGCCGGCTTCGATGCCGGCGGCGCAGGGGACAAGTCCCTTCTGCTTCGAGCTTGGCCAGCACGAAAGCATCGATCGGATTGCGCACCCAATCGCGCCCGTTTAACTGCCGGAACCGCCGGTCGCACCGGTCGGCTGAAATGCCCAGAAACTCCGCGTCTCCTGCATTCACCGGCGGAGGGCCATGCCGGGGCGGGTCCGGCGCATCGTGCCGCGCGGGCCCGACGACGCAATCGCAGCAAAAAGCAACAACAGCGATGATCACTGGTCGAAACATCGGCTGAAGATGCATTGACAGACCCGATTCGATCGCACATCTCGCGAACACCGGCCTGTGAAATCGCTACCCAGACCCTCTACCAATCCCCTGCCAATTGGATACGGCCGTGCAATGAGAAGCTGCTTTCTTGAGTTGAGATCTGTTGCAATGCGCACTGGCCATTTCGGTGACGATATTCGCATATCTAACGTGGCATCGCGCATGACGTATCGAAGTCTTCAACTGGTGCCAATAGGATCTGTCTTGAGTTTCCTTTCCCAAACGAGAATGATAACATCGTGGCGGAAACAAACTCATCTCCTCACGAACCCGTTCGGCGGCCGCCATGTCGCGCTGATCGTCGAGACCTCGATCCACTACGGGCGGCAGATCCTCCGCGGCATCACCCGCTATATCCGATCGCATCAGCCTTGGTCGGTGTTTCTGGAGCAGCGCGAGCTTTGGACTTCGCCGCCCACCTGGCTGCGACGGTGGCGTGGCGACGGCGTGATTTGCCGCAAGACCACGCCGGCCCTGGTCCGGATGCTGGCGCGGGCCGGCATCCCGCTGGTCGACCTGAGCGACGTGCTCCCGCCGACCGGATCGCGCCCGGATTGCTATCGGACGACCGCGCAGATCGGCGCGCTGGCGGCCGACCACCTGCTCGAGCGCGGATTTACCAACTTCGCTTTTTGCGGGTTTGTCGATCAGTTCTGGTCGATCGGCAGACGCGAGGGATTATGCGGCCGCTCGGCCGCGCGCGGCTACGACTGCCAAGTTCTGGGAGTCGCCCTGGATCGGCCCGCACGCACAAAGTTGGGAGCGGGAGCAGGCGCAGATCTCACAGTGGCTGCGGTCACTCAAGCGGCCCGTTGGGATTGATGGCCTGCAACGACATGCGCGGGCAGCACGTTCTGGACGCCTGCCAGCGGCTCGACCTGGCGGTGCCGGAGGACATTGCCGTGGTCGGCGTGGACGATGACGCGGTGATGTGCAATCTGTGTCAGCCGCCGCTCTCGAGCGTCGTGCCCAACGCCGGAGCGCGTCGGATATGAGGCCGCCGCCCTGCTCGATCAGCTGATGTCCGGCGGCCGCCGCCCGACCGCAGGTCGATGCGAGATTGAGCCGGTGGGCATCCACACCCGGCAATCCAGCTGACGTGTTGGCCATCGAAGACCCCGCCGTCTCCGCCGCCCTGCGATTCATTCGCGAGCGGGCGTTTCACGGCTGCTCGATGAAGGACGTCCTGCGCCACTCGGCCATGTCGCGCAGCGTGCTGGAGCGCAAAATTCCGCCAGTACCTCGGTCATTCGCCGCAGGCGGAGATTCGCTCGGTGCAACTCAAACGCGTCAAGCAGATTGCTGGCCGAATCCGACTTGCCGCTTAACGAGATCGCGCGCCTCGCGGGATACTCCCATCCCGGAATACATGAGCGTGGTCTTCAAACGAACCACCGGCCAAACGCCCGGGCAATTTCGTGCCGCATCCAATCCGGAGTTCGTTGCGGAAGGCTAAACTATTGACTTTCCCGCAGCTTGCCGATTAACTATGCATGGCCATGCAATTGTCTGCCCTGCGATCCCTGCCGCTTACCCTTAGCCTTCTTGGGCTTGACGGAGCTGCGCCGGATCGTAGGGATGCTTAAAACAAGGCAACCCCAACCCTACGATCCGAATCGTAGGGTTTTTTATTTGGTCTGCGCCTTCAATGCAAAGGCGCTTTCGGAGTGAGTCATGGAAACCGTCCGCATTTTCGACACCACGTTGCGAGATGGCGAGCAATCCCCGGGCGCGACGCTCACGCTCCCGGAGAAGCTGGAGATCGCCCGCCATCTCGAGGCGATGGGCGTCGATATCATCGAGGCGGGCTTTCCGATCAGCTCGCAGGGCGATTTTGAATCGGTCGCAGGCCATCGCCGCCGAGATCACCAAGAGCGTCGTCTGCGGCCTGGCGCGGTCGACGCCGAAGGACATCGAGCGCGCGGGCGAGGCGGTGAAGCATGCGGCCCAGCCGCGCATTCACATGTTCTGCGCCACCTCCAAGATCCATCGCGATCACAAGCTGCGCAAGGGCAAGGAGGAGATCATCCGCATCAGCGTCGAGTCGATCAAGCAGGCGCGGCAGTACACCGACGACATCGAATTTTCCCCGGAGGACGCGAGCCGCACGGAGACTGGAATTTCTGGAGGAGATCGTGCAGGCGGCGGTCGAAGCCGGGGCGACGACGATCAATCTGCCCGACACCGTCGGCTACGCCACGCCCAAGACCTACGGCGAGATCTTCTCGCACCTGCTGAAGAAGCTGCCGATCCTGCGCGAGCGGAACATCATCCTCTCGGCCCATTGCCACGACGACCTGGGCATGGCCGTCGCCAATTCCCTGGCGGCGGTCGAGAACGGCGCCCGGCAGGTCGAATGCACCATCAACGGCATCGGCGAGCGCGCCGGCAACGCGGCGCTGGAAGAAATCGTGATGGCCCTGCGCACGCGCGCAGCGATTTCTACAAGATCGGCACGCGCATCGACGCGACCAAGATCTATCCCGCCAGCCGGATGGTCAGCACGCTGACCGGGCTGGCGGTGCAGCGCAACAAGGCGATCGTCGGCGAAAACGCCTTCGCCCACGAATCCGGCATTCACCAGGACGGCATGCTGAAATACCGCGAGACCTACGAGATCATGGACCCGGCAACGGTCGGCATCCCCAAGTCGTCGCTGGTGCTGGGCAAGCATCGCGGCCGCCACGCGTTCCGCGATCGCGTCGATGCAGCTGGGCTACACGCTGACCGATGAGCAGATCGAGCCCGCGTTCGCCAAGTTCAAGGCGCTGGCGGACAAGAAGAAGGAAGTCTTCGACGAAGACATCGAGGCGCTGGTGGACGAGCAACTGGAGCTGTCGACGCCGGATGTGGGAACTGGTCGGCCTGCAGGTCACCGCCGGCTCCAACACGATCCCCACCGCCACCGTCACGCTGCGCGACAGCAACGGCCAGACGATGCAGGACGCCTCGATCGGCGACGGGCCGGTCGATGCGATCTACTCGGCCATCCAGCGCTGACCGGCGTGAAGGCGTCGCTGGCCGACTACCGCATCCGCGCCGTCACCAAGGGCAAGGAGGCCATGGGCGAAGTGCAGATCGAGCTGGAACACAGCGGCCGCAAGATCCGCGGCCGCGGCTTGAGCACCGACATTCTCGAAGCTCAGCGCTGGCCTATCTGGCGGCCATCAACCGCCTGCAGAGTCTGACAACCGGGAACGGCTGGTGACGCAGGCATCGGGGGTGTGAACACGGTTCCAACAACACGGTTCCAACAACCATTTACACTGCGTGCGGCGTTCGCTACCATTTTCGCGGCCTTGGACGTCCCCTCGGGCAAGAGGACAGGTCACGTAGGAGTTCATCAGCGTTATGTCACACTTTATCGCCCAGCCGTGCATCGGGGTGAAGGACGCCGCCTGCGTGACGGTCTGCCCGGTGGATTGCATTCATCCGACCAAGGACGAGCCGGAGTTCGAGACGGCCGACCAGCTTTACATCGACCCGGACACCTGCATCGACTGCGGGTTGTGCGTGGACGAATGCCCGGTGCAGGCGATTTTCCCGCAGGAAGATCTGCCTGCCGAGTGGGCAGTCGTTCATCGAGAAAAACACGCAGTATTTTAAGAAGTAGATAGAACGCGGTCCGTGTCAGGGGACAACCGAAGGAGAGATCGATGAAACGCCTGATTTTGTCCGCCGCCCTGCTCGCCGGTTCTGGTCGTCGGCTGCAGCGACAAGAATCACAGCCGCCCGAGCAGAGCAACAAGGCCGCGATGCCGTCCAACGCGCCCGCCGCCACGCAGGCATCGGCGACCCAGAAGCCGATCAACAAGTATTGCGCGGTCGATCGCGACGAAGAGGTCGATCCGACCGTCACCTATCTTTATCAGGGCAAGGTGATCGGGTTCTGCTGCGACGATTGCATTCCCGAAGTTCAAGAAGGACCCGGAAAAGTACATGAAGGATCTGAAGTGATTCAGGGCGAAAAGTGGATCGATCAGAACCAGGCTCGCCTCGTGCGGGCCTTTTCTGTTATGCAGCCCTGTGTCGCTAGCCGTATAATCCGCCTCCACGCATGATGCGACGTCGGGATGCGTTTCGATCAACCGCACTGCATTCGGCCAGGGGAATCGCGATATCTGCCTGGGCCACATTGCCACTTTCGGTCATTGCTGCTTGCCTCATGTTCTCCGGCTGCAGCGACCCGGCCAAGCCCCAGGCGATCTGGTGCGAGACGGGCACCGGGCCGGGCGAAGTCGTCTATCCCCGCGCCATCACCTATGACCGTCCAGCGACACGTTCATCGTGATCGACCGCGGCGCCCACGCGCAGCGGCTCGATCGCAACGGCAAGTGCCTGTGCGACTGGGAACTGCCCTGGACGGGCGGCGGACGCGAGGGACCGCTGTGCAGCGGCATCGGGCCGGATGGAAACATCTACGTCCCCGACACCCACAATCACAACATCCTGATCTACTCCCCCACCGGCAAGCTCCTGGGCAGCTTCGGCTCCGAGGGCACGGGGGACGGCCAGTTCATGCTTCCCGACCGGCATCGCCTTCGACCACGGCCGCATCTATGTCTGCGAGTACGGCGGCAACGACCGCGTGCAGGTCTTCGATCAGCACTGGCACAAGCTCTTCCAGTTCGGCCATTGGGGCGACGGCAATGGCGAGTTCTCACGCCCCGAATCCATGGTCATCGACGCGGGCCTGGTCTACATCACCGATGCGTGCAATCACCGCATCGACGTCTTCACCACCGAAGGCAAATGGGTGCGCAACATGGGCTCGACCGGCTCGGGCCTGGGGCAATTCCGCTTCCCCTACGGGCTGGCCGAGGACAAGGAGGGGCATTTGATCGTCTGCGAGTTCGGCAACAACCGCGTGCAGATGATCGACAAGCAAACGGGCCGCGGGCTGAAAATCTGGGGCGGCCCCGGCCGCGAGCCGGGCGAGTTTGCCTACCCTATGCCGTCGCGGTGGACAAGGACGATCGCATCGTCGCGGTGGATGCGGGGAACAATCGGTTGCAGGTGTTTGCGTTCTGAGGATGATGATGCCCACCGCCGGCCTGCTCGCCTTCACCTGGCCCATCCACCTGGAATATTTTCCGGGCTGGGTGGCATTGCTTGCTGTTCCTCGGCCTGGGCTCGGTGATCGTCTTGCTGGGCATGCGCTCGCTGGCCGGCTCGGGCCGGTGCGGCAATGGGTTGCGATCGGCTTGCGGCTGGCGGTTCTGCTGCTGTTCATCCTCATCATCGGCGGCATTCGCTGGCAGCGGATTCACAAGAACCTCGAAGTGATGGCACTGGTGGACGTCAGCGGGTCGATGCGCTATTTCACGCATTATCCCGGCTATCCCGCCAAGCCGCTGCGGACCGCGGAGGACGAATGGATCGAGAACAGCCTCGGCCAAGGAGCCGGACAAGCAAGCCGGACGACAAGCTCGGCGTCATCAGCTTCAAGCAGAATGCGCTGATCGACCTGATGCCGACCAAGGAGCCGCGGCTCGACACGCACGCCATCCCCGATCCCGGCACCGGCACCGATGCCGGCTCGGCCATCCAGCTCGCGCTGGCGACGTTGTCGAAGGACGCGATGCACCGGCTGGTGCTGTTCTGGGACGGCAACGACACCACCGACAATCTCGAAGCCGCCCTCGAAGCCGCCGCCGCGCAGCACGTGCAGATCGACGTCGTGCCGCTGCAATACAACGTGAAAAACGCGGCGATGATCGATCGCTTCGTCGCGCCGACCTGGAAGCGCGAGAACGAGCCGTTCACGCTGTCGATCATTCTCAACTCACGGCGGATCATGACGTCACCGGGAAGCTGAGCGTCACGCACGAGACCGTCCAGCGGCAAGGAGCCGCTGGACATGGACCTCTCGACGCCGCAGATCGATCCCTACCGCGAGATCACGCTGCATCCCGGGAAAGAACGTGCAGTACGTGGCCGTGCCGGCACTGCGGGAAGGCGGCGTGCACCAGTTTCACGCCGCCTTCGCCCCCGATCAGGCCGGCGCAGGCGCCACCGTCGAGGTGAACAACACCGCCGACGCCTTCACTTTCGTTCAGGGCAAGAGCAAGGTCCTCTACATCGACAACGCCCACGACCAGGACGGCAACCTCGGCCCCGGGCAAAAGCTCTGCCAAGCGCTCGAAGCCGAGCAGATTCACGCCGAACACGTCACCGTCGATCGGCATCCCGACCAATCCGATCACGCTGCAAAGCTACGACGCGGTGATCATGGCCAATGTCCCGCACAACGCGATGACCGAGGAGCAGGACAAGATGTTCCAGTCCTACGTCCACGACATGGGCGGCGGGCTGGTGATGATCGGCGGCGACCAGGCCTTCGGCGCCGGCGGGTGGCAGGGATCGGCGGTCGAGAAGATTCTGCCGGTCGACATGGACATCCCCGCCCAGCGCCAGATCGGCAAAGGGCGCTGGTGCTGGTGATGCACTCGTGCGAATTCCCCAACGGGAATTACTGT
>CAWCJU010000002.1:0-326786 GCA_963796035.1 uncultured Actinomycetota bacterium
CGCGCAGCAGCTCGGCCAACTGCTCATCGGTGGGCGGGCCGGTGTGCCCATCGGCGCTGATGTTGTAGGCCCGCAGGACATCGTCCAGCACCTGCTGCTCGCCCAGAGCGTGCTCCGGCAGGGCGATTCCGTCGTCGATGCTGGGCTGGGCGTCGAGAAGGATCAGGCGCCCGATCACACAGCCACGGCGTTGCAGCTCGATCGCGATCTCGTGGGCGACTACCCCACCGAACGACCAGCCCAGGATGTTGTAGGGCCCGCCGGGATAGGCGTCCTGGATCCGGTCGGCGTACATCGCGGCCAGGTCGCGGATGGACCGCGGAGCGGAAGCGCCCTCCTGCGGGATTTGCTGGATGCCCAAGATCGCGCAGTCCAGGTGGTCGCCGAGAACCTGGTACGGCCAACTCACCCCACCCGCGGGATGGATGCAGAACAGCGGCATGCCGGGACCCTCCCTCAGGGTCTGTACGGGCACGACCTCGTCGGCGCCGGTCGCCTCGGTCTGCAGCCGCTGGCTCAATCCACTGACGGTGGGCGCTTCGAACAGGGTACGTACGGCCAGCTCGACTCCCAGGCCCGTGTTGATCGCGGCGACCACCCGCATCGCCGAGATGCTGTCGCCGCCCAGCTCGAAGAACGAGTCGTCGACCCCCACCCGCTCGATGCCGAGCACGTGGGCGTAGATGTCCGCCAAGGTCTGCTCGGTAGCGGTGGACGGGGCCCGGTAGCCGCTGCCGGTGTACTGCGCCGCCGGCAGGGCCCGGATGTCGAGTTTGCCGTTGGGTGTCAACGGGAGCGCGTCGAGCGCGACCACCGCCGCCGGAACCATGTAGACCGGCAGCCGCTCGGCCAGCGCGGTGCGCGCCTCGCCCGGGTCGGCGGCCCCGGTGATGTAGCCCACCAGGCGCTTGACGCCGGGACGGTCCTCGCGGGCGATCACCACAGCCTGCTCGACATCGTCGAGAGCGGCCAGCGCGGCCTGGACTTCGCCGAGTTCGATGCGGTAGCCGCGGATCTTGACCTGCTCGTCGGCGCGGCCCATGTACTGCAGCTGCCCGTCGGGGCCCCACCGGACCAGGTCGCCGGTGCGATACATACGTTTTCCGGGCGCTTCCGCGCCCGTGTACGGGCAGGCCACGAACCGCGACGCCGTCAGCCCGGGCCGCCCCACGTACCCGGCGGCGACGCCGTCGCCGGCCACGTACAACTCGCCGACTACACCCTCGGGCACCTGTCGCAGCCACGGGTCGAGCACGAACAGGGCGGCGCCGTCCACCGGCGATCCGATCGGCGGCGTCCCGGATCCCGCCGCCAGCGGGGCGCTGATCGCCACGCACATGGTGGTCTCGGTCGGGCCGTAGGCGTTGATCATCACGCGCCCCGGTGCCCATCGGTCGACCACCTCGCCCGGGCAGGCCTCACCCACCACCGCCAGCGACAGCGAATCCAGGCCCTCGGGCGAGAGCATCGCCACCGCCGACGGGGTCTGGGTCAATACGGTGACCTCCTCGTCGACCAGCAACGCGTGGAAGTCCTTCGGGGAGCGGGCCACCGACTCGGGCACCACGACCAGCCGCCCGCCGCGCAGCAGCGCGCCGAAGATCTCCCACACCGAGACGTCGAAGGCGTATGAGTGGCTTTGCGTCCACACGCCCACCCTCGGCAGGCCCGCATCCAGGGACTCCAGCAGCTGGGTCACGTTGCGGTGGGTGATGGCAACACCTTTGGGGATACCGGTGGTGCCGGAGGTGTAGATGACGTAGGCGAGGCCGTCGGCCGGGGGCGCCGGCAGCGGTGTGGCCGCGTGGTCCTCGATCCGTGGGTCCTCGATGTCGATGATCGTCAGGTCGGACCCATTCAGCCGGGACCGCAGACCGGCCGTGGTGACGGCGGCGACGGGCGCGGAGTCGTCGAGCATGAAGCGGATCCGGCTGCCCGGCGCCGCCGGGTCGATCGGCAGATAGGCCGCCCCGGTCTTGAGCACCGCCAAGGTCGCCACGATCGCCTGCGCCGACCGCGAGAACAGCAGCGCCACCGACTCTCCCGGGCCCGCGCCCTGCCCGGCAAGCAGGTGCGCCAGCCGGTTGGCCGCCTCGTCGACGTCGCGGTAGGTCATCGACGTGCTGCCCCAGCTGATCGCCACCGCATCGGGCCGGTCGCGGACCTGAGCGTCGAACAAGGCGGGAATGGACGGCAGCGCGGGCCACGGCCGGGCGAGCACGTCGCGGTTACCGACCTCGTCCAGGCGGCTGTGCTCCGGCGCGTCGAGCAGGTCCACCGACGACAGCGGCCGGCCCGGGTCGGCGGTCATCGCCCGCAGCACCCGCTCCAACCGGTCGCTGAGCGCCTCGACCGTCGACGTGTCGAAAACGCCGGTGTCGTATTCCACCCGCAGGCCCAGTTCCTGGCCGGACAGAGCGGCTTGCATCGTCAGCGGGTAGTGGTTGCGCTCGAACATGTTGACGTCGGCGATCGCCAGTTCGTGGTCGACCGCCATCGCCGAGGTGTCCAGCGGGTAGTTCTCGTAGGCGAACAGGGTGTCGAAGAGCTTTTCGTGACCGGTGATCCGGTGGATCTCGTTCAGCGCCAGGTGCTGATGGTCGAGCGTCTCGGCGTGACCGTTTTGCAGCTGGCCGAGCAGCTCGGTCGTGGTGGTCGCGGCGGTCATGCGGGCCCGCACCGGGACCGTGTTGATCATCAGACCCACCATCGATTCGGCGCCGGGGACCTCGGCCGGCCGGCCCGACACGGTGGTACCGAAGGCGACGTCGTGCTGCCCGGTCAGCCAGGCCAGCAGCTGCGCCCAGGCGGCCTGCAACACGGTGCTGACCGTGGTGTGGCTGGAGCGGGCCAGCTCGCCCAGGGCCCGGGTGGTGTCCTCGGACAGCGCGAACGATTGGACGCCGCGGGCGCCGAGCTCCAGCTGTTGGGGCGGCCCGACCAGCGTCGGGGTGTCGAAGCCGTCGAGCGCCGCACCCCACGCCGCGCGCGCGGCGTCGAGGTCGCGGTCGGCCAGCCAGGTGACGAACCTGCGATACGGCGCGGGCGCGGGCAGCCGCTGTCCGGTGTAGCACGCGAACGTCTCGTTCAGCAGGATCGGGACCGACCAGCCGTCGAGCACGATGTGATGAATGGTGAGGACCAGCCGGTGCCGGTCGTCGCCCATGCGGACCAGCGCCGCGCGGACCGCCGGCTGGTCGGCCAGGTCGTAGACCGCGGAGCGCTCGGCGGCGCACAGCCGCTGGATCTTTTCCTCCGGTTCGCTGCCGTTGGGCTCGAACTCGAGGTGCCGCCACGCCATCGCGGGGTTGGCCGGGATGATCTGGACCGGCTCGTCGAACTCGTCGCAGAATCGGGCCACCAGGTGCGGGTGCCGCCCGACCACGGTGTGCATCGCATCGCGCAGCCGGTTGCCGTCGAGCGGCCCGGTCAGCGTCAGGTCCAGCTGCACCGCGTACAGGTGATCCTCCAGATGGCCGCTGCCGCCCGGCGTGGTGTTGGCGTGGAAGAGCAGCCCCTGCTGCAGCGGGGTCAACGGCAGCACGTCGGCGATCCGCTGCCGCCGCTCGAGCTGGTCGATCTGCCGCTGGGCCAGTCGGGCCGGGACGATGTCGGACGGGGTCAGCCCGCCGCCGCCGCGGCGTACGTGCACGCAGATGCCGGCCAGGGCCTCGAACCACAACTCGCTCAGCCGGGCGACCTGTTCGCGGTCCAGCGCCGAGGGCGCCCACGTCCAGTTGGCGTGCAGCTGCGGGCCGTCCGCGGTGTCCATGGTGCCGGCGTTGAGGTCCACGGTGTGCATCAGCGGCATGGGCACCGCGGTGCTGGTGGCGGTCGCCGACGAGCCGTCGGTGCTGATCCGCCACAGCTCGTCGGAGAGCTCGGCGGCCGCGCCGCCCAGCCGGCCCAGATAGTTGAAACCGATCGTCGGGTCGGCGCCGTCCAGGTCGACCTCGGTGTTGAGGTAGCGCAGCAAGCCGTAGGTGAGCGGATCCGGCAGGGCGCGCAACTGCTCCTTGGCGTCCTTGACCAGGGCGCCCAGGATCGGCGCGCCGGCCGTCACCTGTGCCCACGACAGTCCACCGACGTTCAGTGCCACCGGGTACTTGGTGGTGAACCAGCCCACGGTGCGTGACAGGTCCACGCCCGCGGCCAGCTCCTCGTGGCGGCCGTGGCCCTCCACGTCGATGCCGATCGGCGAGCCGACAGCAACCTCGGGGCCCAGGAACTCGGCCCAGGCCAGGGCGAACCCGACCAGCAGGATGTCGTTGATGCCGGCGTGGAATGCGCCGGGCGCCTCGCCGAGCAGCGTGCGGGTGGTCTTCGCGTCCAGCGTCACCGCCATGTTCTCGGCGGTCTCGTAGGTGTCGACCTCGGGCCGCACCGCCGGCAGGGCGGGCGGCGTCGCGGCGACCTGCCGCCAGGCGCCGGCCTGCTCGACCACCGCGGCCGACGAGGCATGCTCGGCGAGCAGCGTGGCCCACCGGGCGAACGACGTTCCGCCGGCCGGCAGCGCGATGGGTTGCCCGTGGTGGTGCTGGCCCCAGGCGATGTTGAGGTCTTCCAGCAGCACCCGCCAGGACACACCGTCGACGGCCAGGTGGTGAATGATCAGCACCAGCTGGCCGGTGGAGGCCACCCACAGCGCGCTGAGCATCACCCCGGCGGCCGGGTTCAACCGCGACCGCGCCGCGATGACCGCCGCGTCGGACAGTTCGTCGACCGCGTGCACGCGCTGGGCCGCGTCGACCGACCCCGGCTCGGGCACCTGCAGCGACCATTCGCCGGCGTCGTCGTCGACGCGCAGCCGCAGCATGGCGTGCCGGTCAAGCAGGGCCTGCAACACCGTCACCACATCGGCCTCGGTGACGCCGGCGGGCGCCTGCACCACCATGGTCTGGTTGAACTGATCGACCGGCCCGTCCACGCTGCGCAGCCAGCGAATGATCGGGGTGGCGGAGATTTCTCCGACGCCCTCGTCCACCACGCCGTACTCGCCGTCGGTCACCCCGGCCACCCGGGCCAGCCGGGCCACGGACTGCTCGGTGAAGATGTCGCGCGTGCGCAACACCAGGCCGGCGGCCCGCGCACGGGTCACCACCTGCATCGAGGAGATACTGTCCCCGCCCAGGTCGAAGAAGGAATCGTCGATGCCGACCCGGTCGACGCCCAGGACCTGGGCGTAGATGCCGGCCAGGGTCTCCTCGACCGGGGTGCCGGGGGCGCGATACCGGTCGGCCTCGCGGTATTCCGGTGCCGGCAGGGCCCGCACGTCGAGCTTGCCGTTGGGTGTCAACGGCAGCACCTCGAGCGCCACGATCCCCGCCGGGACCATGTAGGCCGGCAGGTGATCGGCCAGCCGGGCGCGGATCTCGACGGGGTCCGCTCCCCCGGTGATGTAACCGACCAGGCGCTTGTCCCCGGGGCGGTCCTCGCGGGCGATCACCGCGGCCTGCTCCACGCCGTCCAGCGCGGACAGCGCCGAGCGCACCTCGCCGAGTTCGATGCGATAGCCGCGGATCTTGACCTGCTCGTCGGCGCGGCCCAGGTACTGCAGCTGCCCGTCGGCGCCCCAGCGCACCAGGTCTCCGGTGCGGTACATGCGCGATCCGGGCGCCCCGAACGGGCAGGCCACGAAGCGCGACGCGGTCAACTCGGCCCGGCGCCAGTAGCCGACCCCGACCCCGCCGCCGGCCACATAGAGCTCGCCGACCACGCCGTGCGGCACCGGTCGCAGGGATTCGTCCAGGACGAACACTCCCGCCCCGGGCACCGGCGAGCCGATGGGCACGACCGGCGATCCCGCCTGCAGCGGTGCGCTGACCGCCGCGTACACCGTCGCCTCGGTGGGGCCGTAGGCGTTGATCATCACGCGCCCGGGAGCCCACCGGTCGACCAGTTCGGTCGGGCAGGCCTCACCGGCGACCACCAGCGTCGACCGACTCCAGCCCCTCGGGCGACAGCACGTCCGCCGCGGACGGGGTCTGGCTGATCACGGAGACCTCTTCGGCGACCAGCAGCGCGTGGAAGTCGTCCGGCGAGCGGACGACGGAATCGGGGATCACCACCAGGCGCCCGCCCTGCAGCAGCGCGCCGAAGATCTCCCAGACCGAGACGTCGAAGGCCAGCGAGTGCCATTGCGACCACACGCCCTCGCGCGGCAGGCCGGATTCCCCGGACGCCAGCAGCTGGGCGACGTTGCGATGTGTCACGGCAACACCTTTGGGGACACCGGTGGTGCCCGAGGTGTAGATCAGGTAGGCGATGTCGTCGCCGCTCGGCGTCGGCAGGGCGGTCGACGGCTGGGTGTCGACGGCGGGGGCCCCGATATCGCCGACGTCGATGACGACGACGTGGTGGCCGTACAGCCGCTCGGCCAGCTCGGCGGTGCTGATCGCGGCCATCGGCGCGGCGTCTTCGAGCATGAACCCGATCCGCTCGGCCGGCAGTCCCGGGTCGATCGGCAGGTACGCGGCCCCGGCCTTGAGCACCGCCAGGATCGACACGATCGCCTCGGCTGAGCGCGGGAACAGCAGCGCGACCCGCTCGCCGCGGCTGACGCCGAAGCCGGCCAGTCGGTGGGCCAGCCGGTTGGCGGCCTCGTCGAGCTCGCGATAGGTCCACGAGCGGTCGTCGCAGCGCAGCGCCACCGCATCCGGGGTGCGCGCCGCCTGCTCGGCGAACAACGCGGGAATCGACGCGTCGGGGGTGGCCGGCGCGGTCAGCGCCGCGCGGTTGCCGAGGGCGTCCAGGCGGGCGTGCTCACGCCGGTCGAGCAGGTCCACCGTCGACAGCGCGCGGGTGGGATCGGCCGTCATCGCCTCCAGGACGCGCTGCAGGCGGGCGATCAGCGTCCGGATGGTCTCGGCGTCGAACACGTCGGTGCGGAACTCCACCCGGCCGCCGATGCCGGCGGGCTCGTTGTCCTCGGCCCAGCGTTCGGCGAGCGAGAACACCAGGTCCATGCGGGCGACCTGGGTGTCCAGCGGCATCGACGTGACCTGCACGTCGCCCAGCGCCAGCCCGGTGCCGGGGTCGCTGTCCTGCCCGGCGAAGTTCTGCCAGGCCAACATCACCTGCACCAGCGGGTGGTGCGTCAGGCTCCGGGTCGGGTTGACCCGCTCCACGAGCACCTCGAACGGCACGTCCTGGTGCTCGAAGGCCTCCAGGCTGCGGGTGCGCACCCGGGCCAACAACTCGGTGAAGCTGGGGTCGCCGGCCAGGTCGACGCGCAGCACCAGGGTGTTGACGAAGAATCCGACCAAGTCGTCGAGCGCGGGGTCGCGCCGGCCGGCGATCGGGAACCCGACCGCCACGTCGGTGCTGGCACTGATCTTGGACAGCAGCACCGCCAGGGCGGCCTGCACCACCATGAAGCTGGTGGAGTTGTACTCGCGGGCCAACCCGGCAACCTGCTGTTGCAGGTCGGCCGGCCAGTCCACCTCGACGGCCGCACCGCGCTGATCGGCGATCTGCGGGTAGGGCCGGTCGGCGGGCAGCTGCAGCCGCTCGGGCATGCCGGCCAGCGCGTCCTGCCAGTAGGCCAGCTGCGCGGCGATGCGGCTGCCGCTGTCGGCTAGCTCGCCGAACTGGGCGCGCTGCCACAGCGTGTAGTCGACATATTGCACCGCCAGCGGCTCCCAGTCGGGGGCCCGCCCGGCGCACCGGCTGGCGTACGCCATGCCCAGGTCGCGCACCAGCGGCCGCAACGACCAGCCGTCCGCGGCGATGTGGTGTACCACGGCCACCAGCACGTGCTCGTCATCATCGACGCGGAAAAGCGAAGCGCGCAACGGGATCTGGGTGGCCAGGTCGAAGCTCTCGCGGGCCGCGGCGTCGATGGCCTCACGCAGCCGGCTCGCCGACCAGCCGCGCGCGTTCACGGTCCGCCAGCCGACGTCGGCTTGCTCGACCGGGATCACCACCTGCTGCGGCGCTTCCCCGGTCGCGGCGAACACCGTGCGCAGGCTCTCGTGACGGGCCACCACGTCGGCCAGCGCGGCACCGAGCGCCCCGACGTCGAGGCGTCCGTGCATGCGCAACGCCGCCGCCATGTTGTAGACCGGTGACGGTCCTTGCAGCTGGTCCAGGAACCAGAGCCGGCTCTGCGCGAAAGACAGCGGGACCACCGCCGGACGCTCGCCCGCCACCAGCGGCTCCAGCCGGCCGGTGTCCTCGCCGATGCGCGGAGCCAGCTGGGCGACGGTGGGCGCCTCGAAGATGACGCGCACCGCGACGCCGACGTCCATGGCGCTGTTGACCGCCGCGATCACCCGCATCGCGGAGATGCTGTCGCCGCCGAGGTCGAAGAAGGAGTCGTCGACGCCGACGCGGTCGACCCCGAGCACGTGGGCGTAGATGCCGGCCAGGATCTCCTCGGTGGGCGTGGTCGGCGAGCGGTACCCGGCCGCGGAGTATTCGGGGGCCGGCAGGCCGCGGATGTCGAGCTTGCCGTTGAGGGTCATCGGCAGCACCTCGAGCACCACCACCGCCACCGGGACCATGTAGGCCGGCAGCCGCTCGGCCAGCTGCGCGCGGGCCTCGGCGGGATCCGCCGCTCCGGTGATGTAGCCGACGAGGCGCTTGTCGCCCGGCCGGTCCTCGCGGGCGATGACGACCGCCTGGTCGACGCCGTCCAGCGCGGCCAGCGCCGAGCGCACCTCGCCGACCTCGATGCGGTAGCCGCGGATCTTGACCTGCTCGTCGGCGCGGCCCAGGTACTGCAGCTGCCCGTCGGCGCCCCAGCACACCAGGTCCCCGGTGCGGTACATGCGCGATCCGGGCTCACCGAACGGGCAGGGCACGAATCGTGTCGCCGTCAGCCCGGCCCGGCGCACGTACCCGTACCCGACGCCGCGGCCGGCGACATACAGCTCGCCGACCACTCCGGCCGCCACCGGGCGCAGCCACCCGTCCAATACGAACAGGGCGGCCCCGGGCACCGAGGAGCCGATCGGCGGCGCGCCCGCGCCGGCGGGCCCCACCGTCAACGGCGTGCTCATCGACGAGAAGATGGTGGCTTCGGTGGGGCCGTAGACGTTGACCATCGTCCGCCCCGGCGCCCAGCGGTCCACCAGCTCGGGCGGGCAGGGCTCGGCGCCGATCACCAGCGCCGCGGACTCCAGGCCCTGCGGCGAGAGCATCCGCACCGCCGACGGAGTCTGGCTCAACACGGTGACCTTCTCCGCGACCAGCAGGGCGTGGAATTCCATCGGCGAGCGGGCCACCGAATCGGGCACCACGACGAGCCGCCCGCCGTGCAGCAGCGCACCCCAGATCTCCCACACCGAGTAGTCGAAGGCATACGAGTGGAACTGGGTCCACACCTGATCCGCCGACAGCTCCACGCCGACGGCCGGCGCGTCGAACATCCGGGTCACGTTGTCGTGGCTGACCGCCACGCCCTTGGGCACACCGGTGGTGCCCGAGGTGTAGATGATGTGGGCGACGTGCTCGGGGGCCGGCGCTGGAAGGGCCGTGCGCGGCTGGCGGGCCACCGCGCGGTCGTTGATGTCGATGACGATCAGCTGGCGGGAGTCCAGCTTGTCCGTCAGCGCCGCGACGGTGATCGCGGCCATCGGCGCGGTGTCGCCGAGCATGAACTCGATGCGCGCCGCCGGCAGCGCCGGGTCGATCGGCAGGTAGGCCGCACCGGTTTTCAGCACCGCCAGGATCGCCACGATCGCGTCCGCGGACCGGCCGAACAGCAGCGCCACGGACTCGCCCGGGCCCACCCCACGCTCAATCAGCAGGTGCGCCAACCGGTTCGACTTCTCATCGAGCTCCCGGTACGACATGGACCGGCCCTCGAACCTCACCGCGGTGGCCCGCGGGCTGCGCGCCGCCTGCGCGGCGAACAACGCCGGGATCGACGCGGGCGAGCTGGGCTCGGTCAGCACGGCCCGGTCACCCCAGCCGTCCAGCCGGTCGTGTTCGGCGTCGTCGAGCACGTCGATCGACGACAGTCGCCGCGCCGGCTCGGTGGTCATGACGACCAGCAGCCGCCGCAACCGCTCGATCAGCGTGGCAATTCGCGCCGCGTCGAAGACGTCGGTGTCGTATTCGACCTGGAGGCGCAGTTCCTTCCCGGGCTGGGCCTGCACCGTCAGCGGGTAGTGGGTGGATTCGCGGCTGGTGATGTCCGTGACGGCCAGCTCGTGGTCGGCCGACAACGCGCTGGCGTCGATCGGATAGTTCTCGTACGCGAACAGGGTGTCGAACAGCTGGTCCTGGCCGGTGATGCGGTGGATCTCGTTGAGCGCCAGGTGCTGGTGGTCGAGCGTGTGGTTGTACGCGCCCTGCAGTTGGTCGAGCAGCTCGGCGGTGGTGGTGGTCGCGGTGATGTTCGCCCGTACCGGCACGGTGTTGATCAGCAGACCCACCATGGTGTCCGCGCCGACGACCTCGGCGGGACGGCCCGACACCGTGGTGCCGAACACGACATCGCCCTGGCCGGTCAGGCCGCAGAGCAGCTGCGCGAAGGCGGCCTGCAGCACCGTGTTGACGGTGGTGTGGCAGGAGCGGGCCAGGTCGGTGATGGCCTGACTGAGCTCGCCCGGCAGCGCGAACGACGCGACGCTCTGCTGCCCGAGTTCGGTCCGGTCCTGCGGGCCGACCAGCGTTGGGGCGTCGAAGCCGGCGAACACCTCGGCCCAGGCGGTGCGGGCCGCGTCGAGGTCACGCTCGGCCAGCCAGTCGACGAAGCCGCGGTAGGGCGCCGCGGCAGGAAGGCGCTGGCCGTAGTAGCCGGCGAAGATCTCCCCCAGCAGGATCGGCATCGACCAGCCGTCGAGCACGATGTGGTGATTGGTCAGCACCAGCCGGTACCGGTCGGGCGCGGTGCGCAGCAGCGCCACCCGGAAGGCGGGCGCCTGCGCGAGGTCGCCGCAGACCGCGGCGCGCTCGGTGGCGCACAGCCGCTGGATCTGCGCCTCGGTGTCGGCGGCGCCGTCCAGCTCGAGATAGTGCCACGACGCCGCGGGGTCGGCCGGGATGATCTGGACGGGCTCGTCGTACTGGTCGCAGAAGCGCGCCACCAGGTTGGGATGCCGGCCGATCATTGCCTGCACCGCGGCGCGCAGCCGGTCGGGGTCGAGCGGGCCGGTGATGCTGATGTCCAGCTGTCCCGCGTAGAGGTCGTCGTGCGCCTGCGCGGTGTTGGCGTGGAAGAGCAGGCCCTGCTGAACCGGGGTCAGCGCCAGCACGTCGGCGATCCGGTGTTGGCGCGCAAGCTGATCGATCTGCCGTTGGCTCAGGCGGGCCGGGGCGATGTCCGACGGCGTCAAGCCGCCGCCACCGGAACGCACGTGGGCGCAGATGCCGGTCAGGGCCTCGAACCACAGTCGGCCCAGCCGCGTGACCTGCTCCTCGGTCAGCGCCGACGGCGCCCAGGTCCAATTGGCGTGCAGCTGCGGGCCACCCGCGGCGTCCACGGTGACCGCGTTCAGCTCGACGGTGTGCATCAGCGGCATCGGAATCGCGGTCGCCGCGCGGGTGACCGACCAGCCATCCGGCTCGGGCCGCCACATGTCGTCGGTGAGCTCGGCCGCACCACCCTGGCGTCCCAGATAGTTGAAGCCGATCGGCGGGTCCGCGGCGTCCAGGTCGACGTCGGTGTTCAGGTAGCGCAGCAGCCCGTAGCTCAGCGGGTCCGGCAGGCCCCGCAGCTGTTCCTTGGCGTCCTTGAGCACCGCGCCCAGCGCGGCGCCGCCCCCGGCGACCTGCGCCCAGGAGACGCCTTGCACCGCAAGGGAAACCGGGTACTTGGTGGTGAACCAGCCCACAGTGTGCGACAGGTCGACGTCGCGGCCCAGTTCCTCGTGGCGCCCGTGGCCTTCGACGTCGATGCCGACCGGCGCACCGCGGTCGCCGGCGAACTCCGCGCACGCCAGCCCGAAAGCGATCAGCAGAATGTCTTGCACCCCAGCGTGGAACGCCCCCGGCACGTCGCCGAGCAGCACGGCGGTGGTCTCGGCGTCGAGCTCCATGGACAGGTGCCCGGCCGTGGCGAAGGTGTCCACGTCCGGGCGCACCGCGGGCAACGCCGCGGGCGTGGCCGCCACCCGTTTCCAGGTCTCGGCCTGACCCACCACGTCGGGGTGGTGCGCATATTCGGCCAGCCGCGACGACCACCGGGCGAACGAGGTGCCCGCCATGGGCAACGTCACCGGCTGCCCGCCGTGGTGCTGGGCCCAGGCGATGTTCAAGTCCTGCAACAGGATTCGCCAGGAAACGCCGTCGACGGCCAGGTGATGAACGATCACCACCAGTTGGCGGGTGGCGCGCGCCCACACCGCGCTGAGCATCGCTCCGGCGGCCGGGTTCAACCGCGACCGCGCCTCGATGACCGCCGCGTCGGACAGTTCGTCCACCGCGTGCAGGCACGCGCGGGCATCCAGCGAGCCGGGCCCGGGCACCGTCAGCGACCAGCCGGTGGCGGCGTCGTTGTCGACGTGCAGTCGCAGCATCGCGTGGCGATCCAGCAGGGCCTGCAGCACCGTGATCACGTCGTCCTCGGTGACCGCGGCGGGGGCCTGCACCAGCATGGTCTGGTTGAACTGATCGACTTGGCCGCCAGCGTTTTCCACGTCCTGCAGCCAACGGATGATCGGGGTGGCCGCCACCGGCCCCAGGCCCTCGTCGGCCACGGCGGATTGGGCGTCGAGGACTTCGGCCACCCGCGCCAGCCGGGCCACGGTCTGTTCGACGAAGATGTCGCGCGTCTTGCACACCAGTCCGGCGGCCCGCGCCCGCGTCACCACCTGCATCGACGAAATACTGTCGCCACCGAGGTCGAAGAAGGAGTCGTCGACGCCGATGCGCTCGAGACCGAGCACCTGGGCGTAGATGCCGGCCAGAATCTCTTCAATCGCGTTGTCGGGCGCGCGATACCGGTCGGCGTCCTGATAGTCCGGTGCAGGCAGGGCGCGAGTGTCAAGCTTGCCGTTGGGGGTCAGCGGCAGCGCCTGCATCACCACCACGGCCGTCGGAATCATGTAGCCGGGCAGCCGCTCGGCCAGCTCGGCACGCACCGCGGCCGGGTCGGCGGTGCCGGTGACATAACCGACCAGACGCTTGTCCCCGGGACGGTCCTCGCGGGCCACCACTACCGCCTGCTCGACGCCGTCCACCCAGGCCAGCGCGGCGCGCACGTCACCGAGTTCGATGCGGTAGCCGCGGATCTTGACCTGTTCGTCGGCGCGGCCCAGGTAGTCGAGCTGCCCGTCCGCGCGCCAGCGCACCAGGTCACCGGTGCGGTACATGCGCGATCCGGAGTCGGCGAACGGGCACGCCACGAAACGCGATGCGGTCAAACCCGATCGCTGCCAGTACCCGCAGGCCACGCCGGCGCCGGCAACGTAGAGCTCGCCGACCACGCCGGGGGGCACCGGCCGCAGCCACTCGTCGAGCACGAACGACGCCGCACCCGGCACCGGGGAACCGATCGGCACCACACCCGGTGAACCCGCCTCCAGCGGCGCGCTGATGGCCGCGTACACGGTGGCCTCGGTGGGGCCGTAGGCGTTGATCATCGCCCGGCCCGGCGCCCAACGGTCCACCAGTTCGGACGGGCAGGCCTCGCCGGCCACCACCAGCGTGACCGACTCCAGCCCGGTGGGCGAGAGCGCTCCGGCCGCCGACGGCGTCTGGCTGAGCACGCTGACCTGTTCGGCCACCAGCAATGCGTGCAGGTCCTCGGGAGAGCGGGCGACCGATTCGGGCACCACGACCAGTCGGCCGCCGTGCAGCAAGGCGCCGAAGATCTCCCACACCGAGACGTCGAAGGCCAGTGAATGCCATTGCGACCACACGCCCGTGCGCGGCAGTCCCGAGTCTTTCGACGCCAGCAGCTGGGTGACGTTGCGATGTGTGACCGCAACGCCTTTGGGGACACCGGTGGTGCCCGAGGTGTAGATCAGGTAGGCAAGGTTCGCCGCCCCCGGCGCCGGCAAGCCGGTGACAGGCTCGGTGTCGATGGCGGGGTCGTTGACGTCGATGACCAACACGTCGTGGCCGTCGAGCCGATCGGTCAGATCCGCGGTGGTGACCACGGCGATCGGGGCGGCATCGTGTAGCAGGAATCCGATCCGGGATTCGGGCAGCGCCGGGTCGATCGGCAGGTAGGCGGCCCCGGACTTGAGCACCGCCAGGATCGACACGATCGCCTCGGCCGACCGCGAAAGCAGCAGCGCCACAATCCGTCCCGGACCGGCGCCGGGCGCAGTCAGGCAATGGGCCAACCGGTTCGACGCCTCGTCCAGCTCGCGGTAGGTCAGCGAGTGACCGTCGCAGACCAGCGCCACCGCATCCGGGGTGCGGTTGACCTGCGCGGCGAACAGCGCGGGGATGGATTCGGTCTGGGTTGCCGCTGCGGTCAGCGCGGCGCGGTTGCCGATCTGGTCCAGTCGGGCGTGTTCGGTGTCGTCGAGCAGATCGATCGACGAGACCGCCTGTGCGGGATCGGTGGTCATCGCGAGCAGCACTCGCTGCAAGCGGTCGATCAACGCCTGGATGCTGGCCGCGTCGAAGACGTCGGTGCGGAATTCAACGGTTCCGCCGATGCCGGCGGGCTCACCGTCGTCGCTCCAGCGTTCGCCCATCGAGAAGGTCAGGTCCATCCGGGCGGTCTGGGTGTCCACCGGCACCGGCGTGACGTCGACGTCGCCCAGGGACAGCCCGGCGGCGGGACCGCTGTCGTGGCCGGCGAAGTTCTGCCAGGCCAACATCACCTGGACGAGAGGGTGATGGGTCAGGCTGCGGGTCGGGTTGAGCCGCTCCACCAGGACCTCGAACGGCACGTCCTGGTGCTCGTAGGCGGACAGGCTGCGCTGACGCACCTGGGACAGCACCTCGGCGAAGGTGGGGTCGCCGCCTAGATCTCCTAGGTCGACCCGCAGCACCAGGGTGTTGACGAAGAAGCCCACCAGTTCGTCGAGCGCGGGGTCGCGCCGGCCGGCGATCGGGAAGCCCACCGCCACATCGGGATTGGCGCCGATCTTGGACAGCAGCACCGTCAACGCGGTCTGGATGACCATGAAGCTGGTGGCGTTGTGGTGGCGCGCCACTTCGCCGACGCGCTGCTGCAGCTCTGTCGGCCAGTCGATTTCGACGGTGGCACCGCGCTGGTCGGCCACCAGCGGGTAGGGCCGGTCGGTCGGCAGCTGCACCCGCTCGGGCATCCCGGCCAGCGCGTCTTCCCAGTAGGACAGCTGGGCGGCGATGCGGCTGTTGCCGTCGTTCAGGTCACCGAATTGCGCGCGTTGCCACAGCGTGTAGTCCACGTACTGCACCGACAGCGGCGTCCAGTCGGGGCGGCGTCCGGCGGCCCGGCCGGCATAGGCCACCCCGAGGTCACGCACCAGCGGGGTGATGGACATCCCGTCGGCGGCGATGTGGTGCACAACCGCGACCAGCATGTGCTGGTCGTCGCGGATGCGGAAAAGCTCCGCCCGCAAGGGGATTTGGGCCGACAGGTCGAAAGTGTAGCGGGCCGTGTCGCCGATCGCCTCCTCCAGCTGGCCTGCCGTCCAGCCGCTGGCATCGACAACCTCCCAGCCGAAATCGGCTTTCTCGACCGGCATGACAACCTGCTGCGGTGTTCCCTCGGGGGCCGCGAACAGGGTGCGCAGGCTCTCGTGGCGGGCCACCACATCGCCCAGCGCCGCACCGAGCGCATCGGCGTCGAGCTGACCGTCCAGCCGCAGCGCGGCCGCCATGTTGTAAACCGGTGAGGGACCTTGCAATTGGTCGAGGAACCACAACCGGTTCTGCGCGAACGACAGCGGGACCACCGCGGGCCGCGCACCGGCCACCAACGGCTCCAGTCCGCTTCCACCCTCGCCGATCCGGGGCGCCAGCTGGGCCACCGTGGGCGCCTCGAACACCACGCGCACCGCGAGGCCGGCGTCCAGGCTCGCGTTGATCGCGGCGATCAGCCGCATGGCGGAGATGCTGTCGCCACCGAGGTCGAAGAAGGAGTCGTCGATGCCAACGCGTTCGACGCCGAGGATCTCGGCGTAGATGCCCGCCAGGATCTCTTCGGTGGGGGTTTCCGGGGCGCGGTATTCACCGGCGGTGTATTCGGGTGCCGGCAGCGCGCGGGTGTCGAGTTTACCGTTGGCGGTCAACGGGAGTGCGTCGAGTGTCATCACCGCGGCCGGGACCATGTAGGCGGGCAGCCGTTCGCTCAGCGCGCTGCGCACCAGGGTCGCGTCGGCGCTGCCGGTGATGTAACCGACGAGGCGCACGGCGGTCGGGCGGTCTTCGCGGGCGATGACCGCGGCCTGATCGACGCCGTCGAGTCCGGCCAGCGCGGACTGGATTTCGCCGAGTTCGATGCGGTAGCCGCGAACCTTGACCTGCTCGTCGGCGCGGCCGAAGTACCGCAGTTGCCCGTCGGAGTGCCAGCGCACCAGGTCGCCGGTGCGATACATGCGGGTGCCGGCTCCACCGAAGGGGCAGGCGACGAACCGCGCCGACGTCAGCCCGGACCGGCCGACATATCCTGCGGCCACACCGGATCCGGCGACATAAAGCTCACCGACGACGCCGGGCGGTACCGGGTGCAACGACTCGTCGAGCACGAACAGCGCCGCCCCCGGCACCGGCGACCCGATCGGCACCGGCCCGTCGGCCGCCAATCCCGGCGCCAGGGGCGCGCTGATGGTCACGCACATGGTGGTCTCGGTCGGGCCGTAGGCGTTGATCATCACCCGTCCGGACGCCCACTGGTCCACCACCTCTGCCGGGCAGGCCTCACCGGCCATCACCAGCGACACCGACTCCAGGCCCTCGGGCGACAGCATCGCCACCGCCGACGGGGTCTGGGTCAGCACAGTGACTTCCTCGGCGACCAGGACGTCGTGCAGGTCTTGCGGTGAGCGCGCAACGGATTCGGGCACCACGATCAGCCGCCCGCCGCACAGCAGCGCACCGAAGATCTCCCACACCGAGACGTCGAACGCCAGCGAGTGGCTGTGCGACCACACCCCCGCGGCCGGCAGTCCGGCATCCAGCGATCCCAGCAGCTGGGTCACGTTGCGATGAGTGATGGCAACGCCTTTGGGGACCCCGGTGGTGCCCGAGGTGTAGATCAGGTAGGCGACGCTGTCCGGCGCCGGCAGCGGCAGCGCCGTTTCGGGCAGGGTGTCGATGCGTCGATCGTTGACGTCGATGACGGTCACGCCGTGCCCGTCGAGCCGCTCGGCCAGATCGGCGGTGGTGACCGCGGCGACCGGCTTGGCGTCGCCGAGCATGAATTCGATCCGGGCCCGCGGCGCGGAGGGATCGATCGGCAGGTAGGCCGCCCCGGTCTTGAGCACCGCGAGGATCGACGCGATCGCTTCCGCCGATCGCGAAAAAAGCAGTGCCACAGTCTGTCCCGGGCCAGCGCCCTGTGCGGCGAGACAATGCGCCAATCGGTTCGACGCCTCGTCCAGCTCGCGGTAGGTCACCGAGAGGCCCTCGCACACCAGCGCCACGGCCTCCGGCGCGCCGGCGACCTGCGTGGCGAACAGTTCGGGCACCGACACGGGTGCGCTTGCCGGCCCGGTCAGAACGGCGTTGTTGCCAAGCTCTTTCAGGCGGGTGTGCTCGGCCTCATCGAGCAGGTCCACCGACGACAGCAGGTGCGTGGGGTCGGCGGTCATCGCCGTCAAGACCCGCTGCAACCGTGCGATCAGCGTCTCGATCGTGGCCGCGTCGAAGACATCGGTACGGAATTCGACCCGCCCGCCGATGCCGGCGGCCTCGCCGGCGGCGTTCCAGCGCTCGGCGAGAGAGAACACCAGGTCCATGCGGGCCGACTGGTCCTCCACGGGCACGGAGCTGACCTCGAGGTCGCCCAACGCCAGACCGGCGGCCGGGTCGTCGTGCCCGGCGAAGTTCTGCCAGGCCAGCATCACCTGCACCAGCGGGTGGTGCGTCAGGCTCCGGGTGGGGTTGACCCGCTCCACCAGCACCTCGAACGGCACGTCCTGATGCTCGAACGCCGCCAGGCTGCGCGCCTGCACGCGCTCCAGCAGCTCGGTGAAGCTGGGGTCGCCCGTCAGGTCGACCCGCAGCACCAGGGTGTTGACGAAGAACCCGACCAGCTGGTCGAGGGCGGGGTCGCGCCGACCGGCGATCGGGAAACCAACCGCCACATCGGAACTCGCGCCGATCTTGGACAGCAGCACCGCCAGAGCGGCCTGCACCACCATGAAGCTGGTCGCGTTGTGCTCGCGGGCCAGTCGGCGAATCTGCTCCTGCAGCTCCGCCGGCCAGTCCACGACCACACTGTCGCCGCGCTGATCGGCCACCGGCGGGTAGGGCCGATCGGTGGGCAGCTGCAGCCGTTCGGGCATGCCGGAAAGCGCCTGCTCCCAGTAGGTCAGCTGAGTGCCGATACGGCTGGAGCTGTCGTCGAGGTCACCGAACTGGGCACGCTGCCAGAGGGTGTAATCGATGTACTGCACCGACAATTCGGACCAGCCAGGTTCCTGCCCGGCGCACCGGCTGGTGTAGGCCACACTCAAGTCGGCGCCCAACGGCGTGAGCGACAAGCCGTCCGCGGCGATGTGGTGTACCACGATCACCAGCAGATGCTCGGCCTCGGCTACCGCGAAAAGCTGTGCCCTAATCGGGATTTCGGCTGCCAGGTCAAACGTGTAGCGGGTCGACGCCTTGATGGCGTCGTCCAGCCGGCTCGCCGACCAAGCGGTGGCGTCGATGATGTCCCACCCGAATTCGGCGCGCTCGACGGGCACCACCAGCTGTTGAGGGGTTCCTTCGTGCGCCGGGAACAGGGTGCGCAGGCTTTCGTGACGGCTCACCACGTCGGCCAGCGCCGCGCCGAGGGCCTCGGCATCGAGCCGCCCACGCAGCCGCAACGCGGCAGCCATGTTGTACAACGGTGAGGGGCCCTGGAATTGGTCGATGAACCACAACCGGTTCTGCGCGAACGACAACGGGACGACCGCGGGCCGCTCACCGGCCACCAGCGGCTCCAGGCCGCCCACGCTCTCCGCGACGCGCGGCGCCAGCTGCGCAACGGTGGGCGCCTCGAACACGACGCGCACCGGCAGATCGCTTTCCAGCGCGGAGTTGATCGCGGTGACCAGCCGCATGGTGGACAGCGAATCACCACCCAGGTCGAAGAACGAGTCGTCGACCCCGACGCGTTCGACATTCAGAACCTGGGCGTAGATGCCGGCCAGGATTTCCTCGACCGCGGTGCTCGGGGCGCGGTAGTTGTCGACGGTTCGGTAGTCGGGCGCCGGCAGGGCCCGCGCGTCGAGCTTGCCGTTGACCGTGACGGGCAGGGCATCGAGCACCACCACCGCCGCCGGGACCATGTAGCCCGGGAGCCGCTCGGCCAGCGCGGCCCGCGCCTGGCCCGTGTCCGCCGACCCGGTGACGTAACCGACCAGACGCTTGTCGCCGGGGCGGTCCTCGCGGGCGACGACGACCGCCTGCTCGACCCCGTCCAGCGCAGACAGCGCGGCCTGGATTTCGCCGAGTTCGATGCGGTAGCCACGCACCTTGACCTGCTCGTCGGCACGGCCGAGGTAGCGCAGTTGTCCGTCAGCACCCCAGCAGACGAGGTCGCCGGTGCGGTACATGCGGGTGCCGGGTTCACCGAACGGGCAGGCCATGAAGCGCGATGCCGTCAGCCCGGGCCGACGCCAATACCCGGTGCCGACGCCCTGCACCGGCCAGATACAGCTCGCCGACGACGCCTGCGGGTACCGGGCGCAGCCATTCGTCGAGCACGAAGAACGCCGCCCGGGTCACCGGTGAGCCGATCGGCGGGAATCCGGACCCGGCCGTCAGCGGCGCGCTCTTGCAGGCCCACATGGTGGTTTCGGTCGGGCCGTAGACGTTGACCATCACCCGACCCGGCGCCCAACGATCCACCAACTCGGGCGGACACGGCTCGGCACCGATCACCAACGACGTCGCATCCAAGCCCTCGGTGGACAGAAGTCCCACCGCCGACGGGGTTTGGGTCAACACCGTGACACCCTCGCGCACCAACAGGGCATGGAACTCCTCGGGTGAGCGGGCCACCGAATCGGGCACCACCACCAGACGCCCGCCATGCAGCAGCGCACCCCAGATCTCCCACACCGAGAAGTCGAACGCATACGAATGGAACTGAGTCCACACCTGCCCGCCCGATAAGGCGAAGCCGAGCCGCAGGTCGTCGAACAACTGGGCCACGTTGTGATGGGTCACCGCAACACCTTTGGGCACCCCCGTGGTGCCCGACGTGTAAATGATGTGCGCCAGATCAGTGGGCGCCGGCGCGGGCGGCGCGGTGCTGGGCTGCGCGGCCACCGCCGGGTCGGCCACGTCGACGACGATCAGGTCGAACCCGTCGAACTGCCGGCCAGATCCGCGGTGGTCACCGCGGCCACCGGCGCGGCATCGGTCACCATGAACTCGACCCGGGCGTCCGGCAACGCCGGGTCGATCGGCAGGTAGGCCGCCCCGGACTTGAGCACCGCCAGGATCGACACGATCGCCTCGGCCGACCGCGAAAACAGCAGCGCGACACACTCACCCGGCCCAGCACCACAGTCGACCAGCACACGCGCCAACCGGTTGGCCGCCTCGTCGAGCTCCCGGTACGTCAACCACCGACCCTCGAACGTCAACGCCACCGCGTCCGGCGTGCGGGCCGCCTGCGCGGCGAACAACCCCACCACCGACACCGGCTCCATCGGCTCGGCCAGGATCGCTTCGTTGCCCCACCTCTGCAGTCGGGCGTGCTCGGCGGTATCCAGCAGATCCACCGAGGACAACCGCCGCTCGGGCTCGGCGGTGACGGCGGTCAACAGCCGCTCCAGCCGTTCGATCATCGCCTCGACGGTGTCGGCATTGAACACGTCGGTGCGGTATTCGGCCGTCACGGCGATGCCGGCGCGCTGCCCGGATTCGGTGAACCGTTCGGCCAGGGAGAACGTCAGGTCCATGCGAGCGGTGTTGGTGTGCAACGGCATTGGGGTGACACGCAGGTCGCCCAGGGCCAGCCCGGCCGCGGGGGTGCTGACCTCTCCGGGGAAGTTCTCCCAGCCCAACAGCACCTGAATCAGCGGATGGTGGGTCAGGCTTCGGGTGGGGTTGAGCCGCTCCACCAGCAGTTCGAAGGGAACGTCCTGGTGCTCGAAGGCGGCCAGGCTGCGCCGGCGCACCTGGGCGAGCAGCTCGGCAAACGTCGGGTCCCCGGCCACATCGACGCGCAGCACCAGGGTGTTGACGAAGAACCCGATCAGCTCGTCGAGGGTGGGGTCGGGGCGCCCGGCGATCGGGAAGCCCACGGCCACATCGTCACTGGCGCTGATCTTGGACAGCAGCGCGGCGAACGCGGCCTGAATCACCATGAAGCTGGTCGCGTTGTGCTCGCGCGCCACCCGGCGGAGTTGCTGCTGCAGCTCCGCCGGCCAGTCCACCGCCAGCCGGGCGCCGCGGTGATCGGCGACCTGCGGGTAGGGCCGGTCGGTGGGCAGCTGCAGGCGCTCGGGTAGCCCGGCCAGCGTGTCGGCCCAGAAGTCCAGCTGCGCGGCGATGCGGCTGTCGCGGTCGTCGACGGCGCCGAGATGTGCACGCTGCCACAGTGTGTAGTCGACGTATTGCACCGCCAGCGGTTCCCACTCGGGGGCTTGCCCCGCGCACCGGCTGGCGTAGGCGATCCCGAGGTCACGCGCGAACGGCGTGATCGACCAGCCGTCCGCGGCGATGTGGTGCACCGCGACCACCAGCATGTGCTCGTCGTCGTCGACGCTGAAAAGCTCTGTGTGTAGCGGGCTTTCGTTTGCCAGGTCAAAGGTGTAACGGGCCGCGGCCGCCATGCCCTCACGCAGCCGGTCTTCGTGCCACCCGCGGGCATCGATGATGTCGCAGGCGAAGCCGATCCGGTCGGCGGGAACCACCACCTGCTGCGGTATTCCGTCGGCCGATGCGAACACCGTGCGCAGACTCTCGTGTCGGCCCACCACGTCGCCGAGTGCGGCGGCCAGTGCGTGGGCGTCGAGCAGCCCGCGCAGTCGCAGCGCGACGGTGATGTTGTACATCGGCGAGGGACCCTGGAACTGGTCGATGAACCACAGCCGGGTCTGGGCGAACGACAGCGGGATCACCGCCGGGCGCTCCCCCGCGACCAACGGCTCCGGCCGATCGCCGCCACTACCGGTGAGCAGCGCCAGCTCGGCAACCGTGGGTGCCTCGAAGACGGCGCGCACCCCGAGGTCGGCGTTCAGGCTGGTGTTGACCGCGGCGATCAGGCGCATCGCCGACAGCGAATCTCCACCGAGGTCGAAGAAGGAGTCGTCGACGCCGACCCGCTCCAACCCGAGCACCTGGCCATAGATGCCGACCAGGATCTCCTCGACGGCGGTGGCCGGCGCGCGGTACCGATCGGCGTCCTGGTATTCGGGTGCCGGCAGGGCCTTGCGGTCGAGTTTGCCCGAGGTGGTCATCGGGAATTCCTCAAGCGCCACAATGTGAGTCGGCACCATGTACTCGGGCAGCCACGCGCTCAACCGGTCGCGCACCTCGCCGATTTTGGTGTTGGTGCGGGGGTCGTTGGCGTGGCTGGTGCGCTGCTGGGCGTCGGCGGGCGGCAGGTAGAGGCCGGCCAGCGCGGTGGCATCGTGACCGTCGGACGCGACGAAAACCGCGCTGAGCGTGCCGGGTTGGGCACCCCAGGTCACCGCGACGTGGTACCCGGCGGCTTCCCCGAGGCGGTGCAGTTCTTCGGCGCTGACGGCGTCGGGTCCGGCGTTGGTTTCGGCTTCGGCTTCGGCCAGCGCGTCGGCCAGGGGCAGCCCCGCGGCGAGCGCGTTTTCGACGGCGACATCGGTGATCAGGCCGGTGCGCGGGATGTCGGTGATGCGGACGGCGGTCGGACGTTGGGATGTCAGCGCGTCGCGCAGCCCGTGCAGACCTTCGCACTGTGCCCACGTCCAGGCGGGTTCGTCGGCCACCGAGCGCACGGCTGCGGGAGTCTTGTGCACGACGACGTCGTAGCGGTGTTGGTTCAGCTCGTTGTCGGCCATTCCGCGTTTGATGCGGATGTCGACACCCACCGTGGCCTCGCGTGAGCGAGCCCACGTAGTGAAAAACTCAGGGGCCAAAAGCAATTCGGTTTCACCGAGCATGGCGTGGCGAACCCGCTGGCGGATCTCGGCCGCGTTGGCGGCGCCGCCGCGGGCCAGCGCGATCGCGGTCTGGAACGCGCCCTGCAGGGTGTGGTTACGGATGTCACCGATGAACACCGCGCCGCCGGGGGCGAGCAGATCCATGGCCTTGTCGATGACCTCGGCCAGGTATCCCGCGTTGGGGAAGTACTGCACGACCGAGTTGAGAATGATGGTGTCGAAGTGGCCCTGCGGCAGCCCTTCGGTGACGTGGGCGGGTTGGATCAGCAGCTCGACTCGGTCACGCCACGGAAGCTGCAGTTGCTCCATCGAGCGGGCCAGGTTGTCGATCGCGACGGGCGAAAAGTCGGTGGCGACATATTGATCGCACTCCGGCGCGATCTGGGACAGCAGCAGTCCCGAGCCCGCGCCGATCTCCAGCACTCGTCGCGGCCGCAGCGACATGATCCGATCGACTGTGGCGGAACGCCATTCGACCATTTCCTCGAGGGGGATCGCGTCGCCGGTGTAGCTGCTGTTCCAGCCGCGGAAGTCCTCGCCGAAGCCGGCCGCGAGGTCGGCGCCGTACAGGTCGTCGTAGAGATGTTGCCATTCCTCGACGTCTTCGGCGTCGTTGTCGGTGGTGGTGGCGTGATCCAGCGTCACGTAGGCGACCAGGTGCGAGCCGGTCGCGCCGTCCTGCACGGTGACGGCGGCCTGGGTCACCTGCGGGCAGGCCAGCAGGGTGTTCTCGATTTCGCCCAGTTCGATGCGCTGACCGCGCAGTTTGATCTGGCCATCGGCGCGGCCCAGGTAGTCCAGGGTTCGGTCGGGCATCCAGCGCACCAGGTCGCCGGTGCGATACATCCGCTCACCGGGGTCGCCAAATGGGTTGGCCACGAACCGTTCCGCCGTCAGCTCCACCCGGCCCGCATAGCCGTGGCCCAGCGCCGGTCCGCTCAGGTACAGCTCGCCCACCACGCCGACCGGAACCGGGTTCAACCAGGCGTCGAGCACCCGGGCGCGCACGCCCGCGATGGGGGCGCCGATGCGGATCGGCTCCCCGGCCGCCAGCCGCGCGCAGGTGACCCAGATGGTCGTCTCGCTGGGGCCGTAGCCGTTGAACATCTGCCGGCCGGGCGCCCAGGCGTCCACCAGCTCCGGCAGACAGGCCTCGCCGACGGCGACCAGTGTCTGCAGCCCATCGAGGCGGGCGCGGTCCAGCGTCGATACCACGGTCGGCGTCAAGATCGCCGCGGTGACCCGCTGATTCTGCAGCAACGCGGTCAGCGCGTCACCGGCGTACACCTGTGGCGGTGCCACCACCAGCGCCGCACCAGATCCCGTGGCCAGCAACAGTTCTCCGACCGACGCGTCGAAGGTGGGCGAGGCGACCATCAGCACGCGCGCGTCAGCGCCCAGACCCAACAGCTCGTGTTGGGCCGCGGCCCAGCCCAGCAGGCCGGTGTGACTCACCGCCACGCCTTTGGGGACACCGGTGGACCCCGACGTGAAGATCAGATAGGAGGTGTCGTCGGCGCGCAGCGGCGACAGCCGATCGGCATCGGTGATCTCCTGCGAAGAGTGCCTGGACAGATCGAGGCCGTCGATGCGCACGATGGGGCGCGTGCCGGCGCCGGCGACTTCGTCAGTGCCACAGGTCAATACGCACACCGCAGCCACGGCGTCCAGCACCGACGCGATGCGCTCGACCGGGTGGTCCAGATCCACCGGCGCATAGATGCCGCCGGCCTTGACCACCGCCCACCAGGCGACGACCAATTCGGCGCACCGGTCGACGGCCACGCCGACGGCGCGCTCGGGGCCGACGCCTGCGTCGATCAGCTCGCGCGCCAAACGCGTTGACCACTCGTCGAGTTCGCGATACGACAATTCCCGCGTACCGTCGACCACCGCGGGCGCATCCGGTTCGGCGGCCACCGCGGCGGCCAGCAGCTGCGGCGCGACCCCGACTGGCGCCGTCACATCGGCACCGGACATCTGCGACAGCACCAGCTCCCGGTCGTCGCGGTCCAGCAGGTCGATCGACGACAGCCGTCGGGTGGGATCGGCGGTCATCGCCACCAGCACCCGCCGCAGCCGCTCGACGAGCGACGCGATGCCGGCGGCGTCGAACACGTCGGTGTCGTATTCGATGTGCAGGCCGAGTTCGCGACCCGGCAGGGCTTCCACCGTCAGCGGGTAGTGGTTGTACTCGCGGTTGGTGAACTCGGCGATGGCCAGCCCGTCGTCGCCCAGCGTCATGCCGCTGTCGAGCGGATAGTTCTCGTAGACGAACAGCGTGTCGAAGAGTTGGTCGTGACCCGCGACGCGGTGAATCTCGCTGAGCGCCAGGTGCTGATGCTCGAGGGCGTCATTGTGGCTGTGCTGCAGCTGCGCCAGCAGGTCCGCGGTGGTGGTGGTCGCGGTGATGTCGGCGCGCACCGGCACCGTGTTGATCAGCAGCCCGACCATCTGTTCGGCGTCGTCGACCTCCAGCTGGCCGACCCTGGACCGCGGGGTGCCGAACACGACGTCGTGCTGACCGGTCAGCGAGGTCAGCACCAGCGCCCAGGCGGCCTGCAGCACGGTGCTCAAGGTGGTGTGGCAGGACCGCGCCAGCTCGGCGAGGGCCGTGGTGGTTTGCTCAGGCACGCAAGACTTTTCGAAACCACGGCTGCCTTGTCCCATCCGGCCCTGCGGTGCGACCAGGGTGGGAGTTTCAAAGCCGTACAGCACCTCGCCCCAGGCCTCGCGGGCGGCGTCGAGGTCCCGAGCGGCCAGCCAGGTGAGGAACGCCCGGTAGGAACCGGCGGCGGGTAGCCGCTGACCGTAGTAGCTGGTAAAGATTTCGCGCAGCAGGATCGGCAGCGACCAGCCGTCGAGCAAGATGTGGTGATTGGTCAGCACGAACCGGTGCCGGCCGTCCGCGGTGCGGATCAGCGCGGCGCGGAATGCCGCCTGGCCGGCGAGGTCGCAGACCGCGGCGCGTTCGGAAACGCACAGCTCTTCGATCAGCCCGCCGGCTTCGGCGTCGCCGATTCCGTCGAGCTCGAGGTAGCGCCACTCGACGACGGGATCGGCCGGGATGATCTGCACCGGCTCGTCGTAGTGTTCGCAGAACAGCGCCGCCAAGTGGGGGTGCCGGTTGACGACCGTGTGCACCGCGTCGCGCAGGCGGCCCGGGTCCAGCGGTCCCGTAAGGGTGAAATCCAGTTGCACCGCATACATATCGTCGCTGCCCTGCGCGGTGCTGGAGTGGAAGAGCAATCCCTGCTGCAGGGGAGTCAACGGCAAGATGTCGGCGATGTGGTGCTGGCGTTGCAGCTCGTCGATCTGCTGCTGGCTCAGGCGGGCCGGCGCGATGTCCGACGGGGTCAGGCCACCCCCGCCGGAACGCACATGCGCGCACACACCGGCCAGGGCCTCGAACCACAGCTGGCTCAGCCGGGTGATTTGGCTCGCGTCGAGAACCGATGGCGCCCAGGTCCATTCGGCGTGCAGGCGCGGACCGGTGCCGGTGTCGATGGTGCCGGCATTGAGCTCGACGGTGTGCATCAGCGGCATGGGTACCGCCGCGGCCGCGCCGATCAGCGACAGGCCCTGCTGGCTGATGCGCCAGCCCTCGCCGGCCGAATCAGACGCTGCGCCTTGACGTCCCAGGTAATTGAAGGCGATCGACGGGTCGGGACCGGTCAGGTCAGCCTCGGTGTTGAGATAGCGCAGCAGCCCGTAGGTCAACGGGTCCGGCAGGGCCCGCAGCTGCTCCTTGGCGCGCTTGATCACCGGGCCCAGCGCGGCGTCGCCGGCCGCCACCTGCGTCCAGCGCAGCCCGGCCACCGCCAACGACACCGGGTACTTGGTGGTGAACCATCCGACGGTGCGGGACAGGTCGATGTCCGCGGCGAGTTCCTCGTGACGCCCGTGGCCCTCGACGTCGATGCCGATCGAGTCGGCGGAGTCGCCCAGGAATTCGGTCCACGCCAGGCCGAACGCGATCAACAGGATGTCCTGGATTCCGGCGTGGAACGCCGTCGGCGCATCAGCGATCAGCGCCCCGGTCGTCTCGGCATCCAGCTCCACCGACAAGCGCCCGGCGGAGGCATAGGTGTCAGCCTCGGGGTCGGCCGCGGGCAGCGCGGCGGGAGTCGCCGTCACCTTCTTCCACGCACCCAACTGGCTGACGACGTCGGGGCGGCGAGCGTGCTCGGCCAGCACTGTCGACCACCGGGCGAACGAGGTGCCCGCCGGCGGCAACTCCACCGGCTGCCCCGCGCTGTGCAAAGCCCAGCCAACGTTGAGGTCTTCCAACAAGATCCACCACGACACCGCATCGACTGCCAGGTGGTGAATGATCACCGCCAACTGGCCGGTGGACTCGACCCACACCGCGCTCAGCATCGACCCGGCGGCCGGGTTCAGCCGCGAGCGCGCTTCCAGCAGCGCCGCGTCGGAGAGCGCATCCACCGATTGCAGGCAATCCTCGGCGCGCACCGAGCCGGGCTCGGGAACCTGCAAAGACCAGCCGCCGGCTTCGTCGTCGTCGACGCGTAGCCGGAGCAAGGCGTGCCGATCCACCAAGGCCTGCAACACGATTGCGACGTCCGCCTCGGCCACCCCGGCGGGGGCCTGGACCATCACGGTCTGGTTGAACTGTTCGATCGCGCCGCCAGAGCTTTCGATACCCTGCAGCCACCGCATGATCGGGGTGGCCGACACCGGGCCGACGCCCTCGTCGACCACAGCGGATGCCCCGTCGCTGACGCCGGCCACCCGGGCCAAGCGGGCCACGGTCTGTTCGACGAACACGTCTCGCGGCCGGCATGTCAGGCCGGCGGCGCGCGCCCGCGTCACCACCTGCAGCGACAGGATGCTGTCGCCGCCGAGCTCGAAGAACGAGTCGTCGACGCCGACCCGCTCCACGCCGAGCACCTCGGCGTAGATGCCGGCCAAAATCTGCTCGACCGCATTGCCCGGGGCGCGGTACTCGCCCGCGTTGTATTCGGGCGCCGGCAGGGCGCGGGTGTCGAGCTTGCCGTTGACCGTCAGGGGCAGCGCCTGCAGAACCACCACCGCGGCCGGCACCATGTAGGGCGGCAGCCGGTCGGCCAGCGCGGCGCGCGCCTCGACCGGGTCGACGGTTCCGGTGACGTAACCCGCCAGTCGCTTGTCGCCGGGACGGTCCTCGCGGGCGATCACCACCGCGGCCTCTACCCCGTCCAGCCCGGCCAGCGCCGCCTGGATTTCACCGAGTTCGATGCGATATCCGCGGATCTTGACCTGCTCGTCCGCGCGTCCGAGATAGCGCAGCTGACCGTCGTCGCCCCAGCACACCAGGTCTCCGGTGCGATACATCCGCTCGCCGGGGTCGCCGAACGGGCAGGCCACAAACCGCGATCCGGTCAGTGCGGACCGGCCCACATACCCGGCGGCCACCCCGCGACCGGCGACGTACAACTCGCCGACCACGCCGGCGGGCACCGGTCGCAGCCATCCGTCCAGCACGAACAGCGCCGCGCCGTCCACCGGCGAGCCGATCGGTGGCGTCCCGGAACCCCGCACCAGCGGCGCACTGATCGCCACACACATCGTCGTCTCACTGGGGCCGTACGCGTTGATCATCACGCGCCCCGGCGCCCAGCGGTCCACCACGTCGGGCGGGCAAGCCTCGGCGCCGATCACCAGCGCCGTCGAATCCAGCCCTTCCGGCGACAGCATTCGCACGGCCGATGGCGTTTGACTGAAGACCGTGACCTCTTGCGCGACAAGCAAGTCATGGAATTCTTCCGGGGAGCGCGCGACGTCGTCGGGGACGACGACCAGGCGGCCGCCGCGCAGCAGCGCACCGAAGATCTCCCACACCGAGAAGTCGAATGCGTAGGAGTGGCTCTGCGACCACACGCCCGCCGAGGGCAGCCCGGCATCCAACGTCTCCAACAGCTGGGTGACGTTGTAGTTGGTGACCGCCACGCCCTTGGGCGTTCCGGTGGTACCCGAGGTGTAGATCAGGTACGCGATGTTGGCCGGATCCGGCCCGGGCAGGGCGGTGCCGGGTTGGGCGTCGATACGCGAATCGGTGACATCGATGACGGTCACGTCGTGACCGTCGAATCGGTCGGCAAGATCGGCGGTGGTGACCGCGGCGACCGGGGTGGCATCGGCGAGCATGAAGCCGATCCGCGCCTCCGGTGACGTCGGTTCGATGGGCAGATAGGCGGCCCCGGTTTTGAGCACCGCCATGATGGACACGATCGCCTCGGCCGAACGGGGCAACAACAGCGCCACATACTCGCCGGGACCCGCGCCCTGACCGACAAGCAAGTGCGCCAACCGATTAGCGGCCTCATCGAGCTGGCGATAGGTCATCGAGCGGCCCTCGCAGACCAGCGCGACCGCCTCGGATGAGCGGCCCACCTGCGTGGCGAAAAGCGCCGCAACCGACAGCGGTGTGCCCGCAGGGCCGCTCCAAACGGCCCGATTGCCAACCTCTTCCAGGCGGGCGTGCTCATCGGCACGGAGCACATCCAGCGATGACAGCCGCAGACTCGGATCGGCCGCGATGGTCGCCAGGATCCGCTGCAGCCGCTCCCCCAGATCCGAGACGTCGAAATTCGAGAAGGGTTGCCCGGTGCCGACCGTGCTCAGGAACTGCTGATCGCCGAACCCGAGGAAGAACAGCCCGAAGTGGCCCACCGGACCGAAGCTGGTGTATTTCGCGGTGGCCGGCACGTCGCCGAGGCTCAGCGTCAGACGGGCCGGGACGAAGTTGACGACCACGCGGTTGGGCGCCTGCCTCGGACCGCTGTAGTCGCCTTCGCCGTCGAGCGTGCGCGTCGGGAATTGCTGATGCCGCAACGCTTCTCGTGATCGCGAGTCGACGTGCCGGCAGAAGTCGGCGAATGTCGTGTTCGGTGCGGCGTTCAGCACCAGTGGCACGACCCCGGCAAGCATGCCGGGGTGTGTCTTCGACTGCGGATCGACTCGCCGGCTGACCGGGAAGTCGAGCACGACCTCGTCCGAACCGTCCGCGGACCAGCCGCGCACCAGAAGTGCGCAGGCGGCCGTGAGCACCGAGGACCGACGGATGCCCAGCGCTTTGGACAGTTCTTTGACCTTGCCCACCACCGACTGATCCAGTTGCACTGGCGGAGAAGGCGAATACGGGTCGCGCCCGTCGTCCACGGCGGTCGAAGGGTAATCCGCACCGTCACCCGCGGGGCGATGTGTGGACCAATATTCTTGGTCCTCAATGAATTTAGGTGATGCCTCGTATTCCAGCTCGCTGCTGACGAGATCGTGCAGGGAGCCGAAGAATGCCGGCGGGATGGGCTTCCCGGAAGTGAGTGCGGAATAGACGGCCGCGATGCGCCGACCGATCAGCGCGATGCCCATCCCGTCAATGGCGATGTGATGGCAGGTCGTGAACCAGTAGTACTCGTCGGGAGCCGTCCGGAATAACGCGAACTTGATCATCGGGCCGGTGAGCGGCATCGGCGTTTTCTGAATCGATGAAGCCGTCTCCCGGACTTCACGCTCGGGATCGCGCGACTCGGTCAGGTCATAGAAGACCAGCTCGACGTCGTCGTATGCGACGGCCTTTTGGAAGACCTGGCCATCCGCCTCGAAGAACGAAGCCCGTAGACTCTCAGCTTCATTCACCACGTGTCGCATAGCCTGATGCAACAGGCCGGGGTCTATGGCGCCTTCAATATGTACGAGTACACCCAGCTGCCAGGCCACATCGAAGTAGCCGGTCTGCTGCGCCAGCCAGATGTCTAGCTGGCCCCGCGTCACTGGAAGTGCCCGGTCAGCACGCTCCACTACACGCCCCCCACTAAAAGTTTGACCCCGAAGCCCTTCATACCGACTTCGGTCTATTGATCACAAACCGGCGTGGTCAGCGTGTCGCGCAGACTTTTCGCCCGTATATCGGGCCAGGTTTCTTCGATGTAGTGCAGGCATGTGGCGCGGTCGGCTTCCCCGAAAACTACTCTCCAACCGGCCGGATTGACAGTAAACGTTGGCCAAAGACTGTGTTGTTCTTCGTTATTGACCAAGACGAAAAAACTGCCATTGTCGTCATCGAACGGATTGAGCGGCAACGGTACGGACCCCCTAACACCGAGACGAAAATTACAAAACCACGCTGCATGCGACGTCGAGCATCCTTGCAGCGCTTAAGGATTGAGCCGTCACGCTCGGCCAGCATGTCGACCAGCCCGCACGCCGGATGTCAGCGCCGCCGAGCTAGGCCGTGAGGCGCGGTGCCGCCACACGATCGTCGCGGTACCCATTTCGCCCCGCGCCGACAGCCGCCGTTCACCAAAGCCGCGCGGCTGTTGCGCGCCGGCGCTACGACCATCGACGACGCGATCCACGGTCGCCGGGTACCCAAGCGTCGCTCCCAGAAACATCTGAGTTCCGTTCTTACATAACCCGATCCGCGACTGACTCTACCGTCGCACCAGCGTGTTGCGGTGCCGCAAAACGCCCGCGCGGCGGCGTTGTTGGATTTATCACTATCCGCACACCCGTCCGACATTTCCGTGCGCGTCCCCGGCCCAACGGTGGCGGCCGTTTGCCGGGCTCGACCTGCGGAACGTCGCCCGGATGACAGTTCAATCTTTGCTTCCGACTGCCGGTTTCGCTCGGCGCCGCTGGCTGCCGCCCCCGACGCTACGGAGCGGAGTTCCGCAAATGCGTCGCGAAAAGGCGCTTAGCAGCGCATTCACGGACGTTCTCGCGCAAGCTTAGCCTCGAATGCTCAGATGTCGAATCCGCACGCGCACCCTGTGAAAAGGTATGGCCGCTTGCTAGGCGAAGCCACGCCTTATGGCTGCCGTCGACGCCGGCGCTTCGGTGCCCGTAGCTGCCGGCGATCGGCCTGTGGCGAGTGCGCTTGCGCGACAGGACGCTTCACCCGTCGGGTGTCATCGAACCGGCCCACCCTCGGCTTACGCCTGCCCCGGTTTGCCGAATGCCGTTCGCCGACATCCGCGCAGGCCGCCACGCAGGCCCGTTGTGATTGTTCTCACCTACCCGCTACGCGCGTGGTGTTCGCCGGCGCGCGCGCATCAAGCGGGCCCGCTAACGCGGCTGCCCGCAAACGGCCGGGCACGCCAAGCGGATTCTCGTCCGGTAGATCCGCGCTCTCACCTGCGCGACTATGCGTCCCCGTCACGCCCGAATCCGTTGAACAGGATCACGTTTGGGCGTACACAGCTGATTCATAGCCGGCTTTGCCGCACGAAATTTTCGCGCGATGATTCGGAGTTCGACGGCGTTTAGACGCCGCCGACCCCGGGTAGAGCCCCGGACCATGTGGGGGTCAGTGCTGGGCTTGGGGATCCTGGCTGCGCTCAATCCGGTCCGTCTCGGACTGGCCCTGCTGATGATCTCTCGTCCGCGGCCCGGGCCGAGCCTGCTCGCTTACTGGCTCGGCGGGTTGACGGTATGCATTCCCGAGCTGCTCATCCCCCTGATGCTGCTGAACTTCACCCCGATGTTCGGACGTGTTGCGCACGGTTCGGCGTCCCCGTCGACGAGCTCGGCCCTCGGCAACATCCAGATCGGCCTCGGCGTCGTCGGCCTATCCATCGCCGCTGCGATGACGGTGCGGTTCCTTGCCCGCGCACGGAGGCCGCAACCCGTGCCCGCCGACGACCGATCTCCGGAACTGTCGATGGTCTCGGGTGCACCGATCGCGATGCCGCGGCTGCTGACCCGGGTGCAGGAGGTGTCGACCGAGGACCCCTCCCTATTCCGCCGTCTCCTCGGCCGTATCCACAACGCCTGGGAGAGCGGCTCCTCATGGGTCGCATGGGTCATCGGCGTCGTCTCGGTGCCCGTCGACGGCGTCCTGTTCATCGTCGCGATCATCGCGGCCTCGGGGGCATCGGTCACCGCGCAGGCCAGCGCGTCCGTTGCGTTCATCATCCTGATGTACGCGGTCGTCGAGGTCATTCTCGTCGGCTATCTGGTCAGGCCGGCGAAGACGCAATCTCTGTTGCGTGTGCTGCACGACTGGGTGCGCAGGTACCACCGGCAAATCCTGGTTGCCCTGTTCACGGTGGTCGGGGTGTCACAGCTGGCCCAGGGCCTGCACATCCCCTGATCCACATTCGGCCCGAACGCGGAGGGCGGTCCGTCTGGACCAGGTTGCGGACGATCTGCTCGACCCGGGTGTTGGTCTCCTGCGAGAGCCTGGTCAGCAGGGCGAACGCCCGATCGGCGTCGATGTTGAACCGCTCCATCAGCATGCCCTTGGCCTGACCGATCGTGTCCCGCGTCGCGATGGCGCGCGCCAGTTGCCTGTTCTCCGTGTCCAGCGCCTGCTGGCGTTCGAGATGACGGGTGGTTTCCACGGCGCCCACGGCCCCGAATGTGCGCAGCAATTCGCCGGGCTCCCAGTAGCCACCTTCCTCGACGTCGCGTGCCACCTCGGCAAGGACCTGCTGGCTTTCCGAAACTTCCTTTACGCAGTGCACCACGCCTCGACTTGCCGCGCGGATCCGCAGATCGCTGTCGAGCAGCAGGCAACACACCCCGGATGCCCCTCGGACTATTTCTCGGGCGATCACCTCGAACCGATCGTGGTTGCGCACTGTTGGAGGCGCTCACCCGTTTGGCGAAATGTCTAACCCGCTGTCGATGCGTTGCGGTGGCAATTCCAGAACAACTAACGCAGTATCGGGCTATGAGACGAGAAGTGGGCGCCGAGCTCGAAGTCGAAATCACCGCGGCCACGACGCTGGAGTTTCAGATTGCTGTCGCACCGCATCCGCGAACGGAAGTCTTCGAATCGCTGCGCTTCGTCTTGAACGGACAGCCCGTTGCGCCGCTGGAAGTCAGCGGAGTGCATGGCAACCGGATCCATAAGTTCGATGCGGCGGTGGGCACACTGCAAGTCGAATACGCGGCGACGATCATCGGTCAGACTGATCCGGCTCCGGTGACCGAATACGACCAGTCGATGTACCTGCGACCCAGTCGCTATGCCGAGGCTGACAAGTTCTTTGGTTTCGCCGCAACCGAATTCGGCAACGACCGCGATGCCACGGCGCTACTCGAGCACGTCAGCTCCTGGGTGGGTACCAGACTCGATTATGTGCCCGGCTCCAGCGACCCGATCGACGGCGCGGTCGACACGTTGCTCGCCGGCAAAGGTGTGTGCCGCGACTACGCCCATCTGGTGGTTGCGCTCCTGCGTGCGGTCTACGTCCCGGCCCGCTTGGTGTCCGTCTACGCACCGGGCGTGCAGCCGATGGACTTCCACGCGGTCGCCGAGGCCTTCGTCGACGGGCAGTGGCGAGTGGTCGATGCGACGCTGCTGGCTCCGCGGCAAACCTTGGTGCGCATCGCCACCGGTCGCGACGCCTCCGACACAGCGTTTCTCGATAATCATCGAGGCGCGATTACCCTGAACCGGATGGTGGTGAGCGCCCTCGTGGACGGCGACTTGCCTATGGACTCGATCGACCAACTGGTTTCCATCGGCTGAGGGCGCTTGAAATCGGTTGTGCTGGAAGGTACATCACGGTGTACCGGGTCAACTCACAGTCCGAAACCGCGACCTGGCGATTCACGCGCCGTGGACTGGACTACCGGAGTAGTGTAGGAGCGATCGCCGATACTTCGTACGTGACTATTCAAAGGCACGTCGTCGTCGATTCGATCGATTTGGCCGGCTTCGCGGTCAAGACGGGAGCGTCAACATGACGCCGCAATCGGACCACGTGGATGAGGGACGCCGACACACCCCGCCGACCCACACACCGCGCTTGCGCCTGAAGCCCAAGGCACCCCTTAGCGGGTCTGTCGATGGAGCGTGGTGGCCACACAGTGAGGATCTCGTGGCAGAACTGCCAGATCTGCTGGCGGTGCTATCAGTTCGACTCGGTCCGATCGGCCGGGTGATCTACAAACTCAACGAATGGGCACCGGCGCCCGCCAAAGTGACGTTTGGCGACCAGATGATACGGCTCGACGGATATCGCCTTCAGCCGGTCAACACCGTCGAAGTCATCGGGACCAACCGCAAGAAGATCGTTCTCCTGGTGCTGTCGCCCTACACCGACGCCGAGCAGGCGCACGCCGTCATGATGACCGCCGCCGGCCCCAACAATGCCTTGACGGTCGAAAGCCTGCTGATGATCAGCGCGAAAGAGACAGCAGCCCGCACATAGGCCCATACCGTCATCAAGCGCTGGGATTCAACGAAACCCGTTCGGTATCAACCTTCGTGCCGCGAAATCAGCTCAGCGGTTACGGCGCGCCACGGACATACTCTCGCCCCCGGCAGCGCGCACAATGCCTTCGGCAGACTTGAACGCTCGCGAATCGTGATCGATCGGGTAGACGGGTAGGCCGGCAGCTCGCCGCAGAACCATTACCGCGAGCGCAGTGCCGGTGCGGTGCGGAACTATGAGAAGTTTTGCCCGCGCCTCCTGTCCGGAGACCGTCATGATCTGCGGGTTAATGCCTTGCCACCAACCCCAATTCAGTTCCGGCTGGCCTTGCAACGCTGACCAGTTGACGTTGATGTCGATGACCTGGCCTAATCGGACGTTCAAAACGGACACCAATTCAGGCAGTTCTCGCGAGATCAGCCCGGTACGTGGCCACCACGCGCCATCGATCCGGCTCCCGAGCCGAGTTGCCAGCGTGAGTCGCAGCGAGCTCCTTTGGCACGCCGCGCCTACCATGCCGATCATGCGTGGAGGCGAATCAGCAGTCGGCTTCTGATCAGACGCGACGAGGTCGAACAATGCATTTGCGCGATTCATGTTGCGGCCCTTCACGGTTCGAGGCAATCGACCCGTGAGTCGGGTCGACGGAGGAATCGCATTGTCCGTGATCTCGTGCGTGACGACGTTCGAGGCCAGTGCCGACAACGAAACGGCTCTACACCGACGTTACGCCATCATTTGCTGATGTGTCACCAGATGGGCGCGCACCCAGTTCGACGCCAAACGCCCGGATGCCGTGAATCTTCCAGCGGCCGCTGGACTCCAACTTTTCGAGTCATTCTTCACAGCTTTGTCGCCGGCAGTTTCTGGATGGATGAGGGGACGGGCGGGCCACATGCGGCGTACACTCGCTGAATCGGGACCAATCAGGCCCCCACATCAAAGGGCCGCGATGTCTGACAAATCCCCCCGGCAAACTATGACGAAAAAATCGGGTAAGTCTCTGAAAGAGAAACGCGCGGCGAAGCGTACCGACGCCGCCCGAGTCTCGCAGACCGATTCTTTGCTGCATACCAAGAAACCCTAACGCCGACAACGTTGCACGGTCTCCCCTCGGTTATCCGAGTCCAGAAGTGGCCGCTCGCGAGCTGTCGCCCCAGATATCTTCGGACGTGCGTGCCTGGACGCAGGAGCACGGGCATCGGGGGAAATAGCAATCCCACGACGCTCGCCAATCTCGAGGGCGACGGGCAAATTTGGCCGGCAAGTACTTTGTTCGTCTGTGTTACGGTTGCACTGGATGTATCGGAATTACATCCACTTTGAAGAGAGAAAGAAGTTGGTATGACTCAGGGAACTGTAAAATGGTTCAACAGCGAGAAGGGTTTCGGATTTATCGCCCCTGACGGTGGAGAAAAAGACGTGTTCGTCCACCATTCTGAAATTCAGGGGAGCGGTTTCCGCTCGCTTGAGGAGAATCAACGAGTGCAGTTCGAGATCACCCAGGGGCCCAAAGGTCCTCAGGCAGTGGGAGTTTCCGCCGTCTAGCGAAAACGCACCAGGACCCCCGGCGCGCCGCAGTATCGTCCACGGTTGTTGAGCGGACGACCGTACTGGTCTGCCCCGGGGGTCTGCGCATCGGTCGAGGCGACGCGCCTCGACCGCTTGCGGGTCTCCACCGCGGGACTTGCCTCGCTAGTAGCGTTATGCCGAACTGGATTGTGCTGCAGGACAATCCAGCGACTATGCCGAGCGGTCTCGGGGCCGGCGCCGGTGGTCCCCGTGGTTGGTTATGGCTGTCAGCAATCCACGTCGTCTCATATCGTTGTCCTCGACCCTCGCCTGCGATTGTCCCGCCGCGCTGCGGAACCTGTTCTCGGACGCGGTCTCTGGTGCGTCATCGGCGGTGGCGAACAGAAACCGGTCGGGCAGTGCTAATTTGCAGATGGTGCGGACGGTGAGTAGATACTGGCGCAGCAACGGCCCAGTGGTATAAGGCAAGTCATAGGTGACGCACAAAGCACGCACCCGTTCAGCGATCTCGGGGTAACGATTACTCGGCAGATCAGGAAAGAGGTGGTGTTCGATTTGATAGCAGAGGTTCCCGCTCATGAACGCCAGCACCGGCCCGGCACGGAAGTTGGCGCTGCCCAGCATCTGTCGCAGATACCATTCGGGTTTGGTCTCGCTCTCCAGAACCGATGGGGTGAACTTCTCCGCTCCGTCCGCAAAGTGACCGCAGACGATCACCATGTACGCCCACACATTGCGTAACCCGTTGGCCACGACGTTCGCCGCCAGTGCGCTGCGCCACCGGCGGCGGCTCAACGCAGGAAAGACCACGTAATCCTTCACGATCTGGCGGGCCATCTTGTTGACCATCGTCCGCTTATGGAGGGATTTTCCGGCGTCTGTGGTCTCGCGGTCGCGGACGGCGTACAGGCCGTGCAGTGCGACGCCCCATTCGAAGGCGACCGCCAGCAGCACCGCGCGCAGCGGTTGCGCCAACGCGCCCGGTGTCCACTCCTGATCTCTGGTCACCCGCAGGACTCCGAATCCGAGGTCGTCGTCCACACCCACGATGTTGGTGAACACATGGTGTAAGTGGTTATGAGAGGACTGCCAGTGCTTCGAGGGACCGACCATGTCCCATTCCCAGGTACTGGAATGGATTTCCGGATCGTTCATCCAATCCCATTGACCGTGGGTGATGTTGTGGCTGAGTTCCATGTTCTCGATACACTTGGCTGCCGCCAGCGCGGCGGTTCCCACGGCCCATCCGAGCTTGTTCTTGCTGCCGCCGATCGTCAGCCGCGCCGCGAGCTCGAGGCACCGTTGAAAAGCGATGGCGCGACGGATGTACTTACGGTCCTTGACACCGCGCGAATCCTCGACTTCGCTGCGGATCGCATCCAGCGCGATCGCCAGCGCCTCGAGGTCGTCGCCGCTGAGATGGGCGTATTCGGGTACGTCGGTGATGGCCATCGACGCTCAACGCGCTTTGCGCGCGGTGACGTACGGCGTTCGCGGGACGGCACGCGGACACGAAGAGTTCACGAACCACAGCAAGTGGGTCACGTCCGATCTTTAAGTGGTAGTTACGCGCAAGTGGCGAAGGATCGGCGCGAGGTCAGCGGGTACGCTCGCCGGCACTTACTTATCGGTTCGAGGCGTTGGTTGACCCCGAGGCTACAGGAGCCGCGAGACCGGCAGCCCTGCGCACGGGGTAGGTCGGCGAGAAACCCCATGGACCAGCTGCGATGTTCGCCGTGCGGGTCCCGTCGACGAACAGCGCGGTGAGTCGGGACTCCTCGGACTCTTCAGTCGCCGGACTTGTCGGAGTCGTCCGATTTGTCGTCGTCGTCCGATTTGTCGTCGGTGTCCTTGGACTCATCGGCCTCCTGGGCTTCGTCTTCAGTGTCGTCGGACTCCTCGGAGTCCTTCGACTCGTGCTCAGAATCCTCGGACTCGTCAGCGTCTTCCTCTGACTTGTCGTCGGAGGTGTCGGACCTGTCGGACTCATCGGAGTCATCCGCCTCGTCGGCCTTGTCCGCATACTTCGTCAGAAGCCCGGCCAGTTCACGCGCCTCTTGAGGTGATAACAAATCCCCGAACAACCGCTCATCGCTCTCAGAGATGCGCTCGAGGTAAACCGCATCGTTCTCGGCCCCGACATCCCATCTGCCACCTTCATGACGAACCATCCGACGCCGCCTTCCGACTAGTGCCTGTCTGCAAACCTGGCGCGGTCCCGCGCTCGTTACGTTGCTTACCCACTTTCGCTGCGGCGGACGACCACGATCGCCTTGTCGTCACCGGCAGGCCGACAGGGAAAACCAATAGTCTGGTGTTTTGGACGCCGTTCGAGAGGTAACGACATGCCTGCACCGTCAGCCGAGGTCTTCGACCGCTTGCGTCAGCTGGCCGCGATCAAAGACGCCACGCACGCGCGAGACCAAGACGATCGACGAGGTCTTCACCGGCAAGCCGCTGACCACGATCCCGATCGGCACGGCCGAAGACGTCGAAGCCGCATTCGCCGAAGCGCGGGCGGCCCAGGTCGCCTGGGCGAGCCGCCCGGTCAGCGAGCGCGATCGACGGTCATCGCGCCGCTATCGCGACCTGGTCGTCGAGAACCGCGAATTCCTGATGGACCTCCTGCAGGCCGAGGCGGGCAAGGCCCGATGGGCGGCGCAGGAGGAGATCGTCGACCTGATGGCGAACGCGAACTACTACGCACGCGTCGCCGCGGATCTGCTGAAGCCTCGCACGGTGCCAGGCCCTGCTTCCCGGGATCGGCAAGACCACGGTCGGCTACCAGCCCAAAGGCGTGGTCGGGGTGATTTCGCCGTGGAACTACCCCATGACGCTGACCGCGTCCGACTCGGTGCCGGCACTGCTCGCGGGCAACGCGGTGGTGCTCAAGCCCGACAGCCAGACGCCGTATTGCGCGCTCGCGTGCGCCGAGCTTTTGTACAAGGCCGGCTTGCCGCGAGCGCTGTACGCGATCGTGCCGGGACCGGGCTCGGTGGTCGGCACCGCAATCATCGACAACTGCGACTACCTGATGTTCACCGGTTCGACCGCGACCGGCAGCCAGCTCGCGGAACATGCGGGCCGTCGGCTGATCGGTTTCTCGGCCGAACTCGGGGGCAAGAACGCGATGATCGTCACGCGTGGGGCCAACCTCGACAAGGTCGCCAAGGCGGCCACCCGCGCGTGCTTCTCGAACGCGGGCCAGCTGTGCATCTCCATCGAGCGGATCTACGTCGAGAAGGACATCGCCGACGAGTTCGTCGGCAAGTTCGGTGCCGCGGTGCGAAACATGAAGCTCGGCACCGCATATGACTTCTCGGTCGACATGGGCAGCCTGATCTCCGCGGGCCAGCTGGAAACGGTGACGGACCACGTGGACGACGCGAAAGCCAAGGGCGCCAAGGTGATTGCGGGCGGCAAACGCCCGTCCCGACATCGGGCCGCTGTTCTACGAGCCGACGGTGCTGACCGACGTCACGCCGGAGATGGAGTGCGCGGCCAACGAGACGTTCGGGCCGCTCGTCTCGATCTATCCCGTCGCCGACGTGGATGAAGCCGTCGAGAAGGCCAACGACACCGAGTACGGGCTCAACGCCAGCGTGTGGGCCGGTTCCTCCGCCGAGGGCCAGCAGATCGCCGCCCGATTGCGGTCGGGGACGGTGAACGTCAACGAGGGTTACGCGTTCGCGTGGGGCAGCCTCAGCGCGCCGATGGGCGGGATGGGCCAGTCCGGCGTCGGCCGCCGGCACGGCCCCGAGGGATTGCTGAAGTACACCGAATCGCAGACGATCGCGACCGCGCGAGTGTTCAATCTCGATCCGCCGCTTGGCATTCCGAGTGACTCTCTGGCAGAAGTCGCTTCTGCCCATCGTGCGGACGGTGATGAAGCTTCCCGGGCGGAACTGAGTTTCGCCGGCGGCCCGTCGTACATCCGCGTTACGCTCTTGGATGTCAGCGGCACATCGCACGTCAGGAGTCCGCTATGAAGGCAGACGCGAAGCAATACGAGGAAGACGCTCGCCGGCTACGCGAATACGCCACATTCGGTAGCTTCACGGATGCTCAACTACAGCGTCTGGCCCGGGCAGCTCATCGCACGTCGACATCGGCCCCGTTGCCGCTGATCCATGAGCAGACCCCGGCAGACTCTTGCTACATCCTGCTCAGCGGTGAGGTGGGGGTGTACATCGGCCGGGACCGCGTCGCCACGCTGGGGCCGGGCGAGGTGATCGGCGAATCGGCGCTCCACCGTGGAAGATTGCGTTCTGCGACCGTGACGACGATCGGGCCGGCCGAGTTATTGCGGATAGAACGCGACGATCTCGCCACGCTGCTCGACGAGATACCGGCACTTCGCGAAATCATTGACGCATCCGTCGCGCGACACGTGCCCGTCGACCTGCCGCCAAAGCCAAAACCACCGCGCTCCAAGCTGGGCGCCTCGGTCCGCACCGACTTGGTCGAGCGGTTTGAGCAGGCCGCTGACAGCGCCGGGATGGACGTCGCTACCGCGCTCGAAGATGCCCTTACCCGTTGGATCGAACGAGACGGCTCAACATAGCCACCGCCTTCGTTGCCAGGGCCTACTACCGCGCGTAGTATCTGGACCATCTTGCCGCGCACAAGGGGGTGCCATGTGAGGTGGAGTTTCGCCCAGGTCGGGCTGCTGGTCATCTGCGTTTTTCATGTCATTCAGGCGGTGATCGGCTTCATCCTCAATCCCAGCTTCGCAATCGGTCCCACCGCGCCGACCGTGCAGCTGCTCGGAATGGACTACAACGGCTGGCACGCCGTCGCCGGTCTGGCGCTGTTCGCACCCGGTCTGGTCTGCGCGCTGCGCAAGTCGTTGGCCGTGTTATATCTACTGCTCGCCGCGATAGCCGGTGCGCTGCCGGGCATTTGGGCCTTCTTCTCGCATCAGGTTGCGTTCGTGTTCAACTTTCCCAACAACGTCACCGACGCGGTGGTGCACATCGTGACCGCCGCGATCATGATCGCGGTGGCGGCTGTCCAGATTCGGTTGGACGGTGGGCTCCGAAACTCGCTCGCCGATCTCCGGAAAGCGCCGTAGCACAAGCGATTTGCGGCTGGCTAGTCATCGTTGACGAGGTTGGCCAGGAAAGCGGGTAACCGGCCGGCGCCGAAGTCATAAAACCGCGCCCATCGCGGGCCATGGAGCCGGATGGCAGCTTTTGTGCGCCGGGTGGCCGAGCTCCCGAGCCAGCGCCTGGGGGTCATCACACTCGTCGTCCTACCCGGTCGGACACGAGCTGGATACTCGCGACGTCACATGGTGGTTGCTCACGCCTAGGTTCATAGCCGCACTGGGCGCGGTCCCGCGGACGTCGGGGCCGCCGCCGTCACACTCGTCCAGAGCCTAGGCTTGGCAGAGCGGCTTCCCGCAGTCCTGTTTCTGTCCTCGGGGTCTCAAGGTTGTGCCGCTGCGGGTAGCGCCGGTCGGTCGAGGAAGGAGGTTGCGATGGCCAAGCAATCGGAGCGGGACGACGACGAGCCCAAGGGTGGCCGCCCCGGTCCCGTGGATCACGGGCGCGAAGGCGGAATGGCGACCCGCGAGAACGCGCCGGAAGTCACCGAGCCGGACCGCGATGACTGAATGATCCGTCTCGAGCGGCCACCGGGGAGGGTAGCCGGGATGTCTTCGTCACGACGAAAATGGATAGATGCCGTCTGAACAGGCGCCGCCCCCGCCGAAATCGGCGCCGGGCTGGTACCCCGACCCCGCCGTAGGCCACGGGCTGCAGCGGTACTTCGACGGCACCAGCTGGACCAGCGAGTGGGCGTTCTCCGCAGAGCCGCCGAAGAAAGGCCTTTCCGGAAAGGCGGTCCTGGCGCTGGCTTCGTTGTGCGTGCTCGTTCTCCTGATCATCGTCGGCAAAAGCTGGGTTTTCGACCCGAAGAAGGACAGCCACCCGACCCCAGCCAGCAGTTCGGCCGCGGCGGGACCGACGGAGGCGGCGCCCTCGGCACCGGCCGGTCCCAAGAAGCCGGATGGAGTCACCTTCACCCTTGCTCCGGGCCCGGCGGGCGACGTGGTCGACGCCCGATTCGCCATTCGTGACAACTACACCGAACAGATGATCAGAGACGGTGCGCGGTTGGACACCATCGGCATTCTCAAGTACGCGCGAGTGACCTACCCTGACGCGTCCGCGGTGAACGTGCAGGGCACCTTCCCGATGACCGACCCCTACGGCAACACCTCGACTCAGGTCGCCATCGACCTCACGTATTCGAAAGAAACGTTGAACAAGATCAACTTCGACGGTGTGAGCAAGAGCAGCATCTGGGAGATCCGCGATTCCGGCAGTGTTCTTCCGGCCTTTCAGCCGTAGGCCGACGATGTATCCGATTGCGCCAATGGCGCAGATCACCGCGCCGCTTTGGAGGCACAACCGCAGAAGGCCAACTTCACCACGTTGCCGTGGTCGAAGATCACCAGCGATCTGCGGGCGATCGGCCAATTCGGCACGATCTCCGAATGCGAGCCGAACTTCCCGACAAGCTGCCGTACGCGAGACAGCACCGGGACTTACTTGAACCTGTCATAGCTTCTGCCGCGTGAACGATTCGCGGAGTGTGAGGTCATCTCACTGACGACGGAACGACCGTGCCCGCGAGGAGATTCCTGTGCCGACGCCAGCAGATTATCGACGGAGCGTGCGATCCCGGTCGCGATATCGTCGACCGCAGGCACGTTGTCGGGGCATGCGCACACACTCACATCCAGCTCCTCACCACGGGAGGTCAGCGCGATGTTTAACCCACTCCCCTCGGCTAGAGGCGCGACGGTGTGCATGCCGACGACCTTGGCCCCAGCGCAATACACCGGCGCCGCCTCACCGGCAATGTAAGAGACACTGCCGTGACAGATCGGCTCGAACTGGTGCCGCACAACTGATCGGGTGTAGAGCTGCATACCGGCGCGCGCTACGCTCGGCGGCATAAGCGAAGCCATAGTCGCTAAATCGACTGTGGGAGAACCCTTTGTGGCACTTCCGCTGCGGATGGCGTTCAGTCTTTCGGTGGCGGTATGGAGGTTGGCGAGGACCTGCACAGGGTCGTCGAGGTGTACCGGGATGCGAAGTCGCCCGACAGTCAACGATTTACCGATGTTGGGGGGATCCGTGGCCGGCAACTCGAACGGCATCCGCATGAGCAGCGGATCGGTGGGCACCTTGTCGTGCTGTTGCAGCCAAGCCCGCAGTGACAGCGCGCAGGCAGCTAGCACAACGTTGGGGATGCTGCCCCCGAACGCGTCGCTGACGGTCTTGACGTCTGCCAGCCGGATCGAGGCGAAGGCCACCGCACGCCGCTTGGTCAGCGGCGCGTTGAACACTGTGTGCGGCACCGGGCCGCTCATCGGCGATGCCGTTGGGTTCATGGGGTCCCGCCCAGCGGTGCCGGACAACCGACGACTTACGGCCCGCAGCCCATTAGACAAGGTGTCAGCAACCAGCCACACGCCGGTGACATGGTTCTCGGCGATCTCGGCCACCACATCGGTGACGACCTCACCGGCGGACGGGGCCGAGCCGAGGCTCGGTTCGGCCGGCAGATTGTTGGTCGCGTCGGCGTGCGGCACAGTAGTCAGCAGCCGCGGCCACAAGGAGGCCAACCCGCCCGCTCCGTCATTCAGCACAGGCGACAGCTTCACTGCCAATGCCCACCGGCCGCCCGCCAGACCGTTAATGCTCCACGCTTCCCACAGCCGGTTACGCCAATCCTGCCGCCTGGTGCTCATGTCCGCGATGAGATCGGCGAACTCGCGGCGGCCGCCGGGGGCGCGAACTGTTGCGCAATGAATCTGCGGAGAGGGGTCATAGTCCTCAATCTCGGCCCATAGCGGCTGCCCGAGACCCAGGGGCTTGGCCACCAGTCGGCTGCGAAAGCGCGCCATCGCCGGCAGCGACGCCGCCACCAGTTCGTGTAGGCGCTGGTGGCTGAGCTGATCGGACGCATCGATGATGACCAGCGTGACCGTGTGTGCAGGCACCTTCGAACTCTGTGTGTGCAGCGACAGCGCTTCGACCCCCGACAACCGCGTAACCATCAGCGCACCATCCCGCTTTCCAACGAATTCTTTTGCGCCAGAGCCCTTAACGAACACGCACGAGGTGTCAACTCAATCACTCGCAGCCGACAGTACCCGACCTTCGTCGGTGACAAGTTGTTGACTCCGCTTGGACAAGACGACCACTGCGACATCGACGACCTAGTTATGGTCCGGTGGGGCGCTCCGATTCGGCAAAGACGCCGGGAGAAACTGCCGCCGGGTCGAGCGTCGATCGTGACGCTTCGGCTGTATGCCGCTGTCTTGCGAATCCCAGCGCTCCCGTGCGGCGTCCCGCTCTGTGCGGCTTTTCCTGTCCTTCACGCTGATCATGAGCAGGGCGTCGACGCTTGACGCGTTGCCCGAGGCGGCGGCTGTCATCACAATCGCATGCGCTTGGTCTGGATCGATGCCAGCCGGGACAACCAGGAAGACAAGCTTATTGCCTTTGGCGTCGAGAACTTCGACCGTGTTGGGCGGCTGGCCACGAGATCCGTCAAGTTGGACCGCACGTTCGCTGATGACGAGTTCGTTGGGCGTTGTTGTCCATTCGCTGGGGTGGTACATCACCTGACCGACGGCGCCTACGCGCGCCGACAGAACCGCGATCAGATCTGGCAGCTCCATCATCAGGTCATCGCTGCGTGGCCACCATGCACCATCCACATGCCCGCTGCCATGCGCCGTGGGCTTCAATCGAAACCGCGGCGTGCGGACCGCCCCCGTGTCGTCCAATCGCAATTTGTTGCCGACTTTTTCTCGCGTCATCGCGACGCTCCCGTCCGGACCGCGAGACCGGCCAATCATTCGAATCGACGCCGACGTAACCCACAACGGTCACGAACAAAAAACCGCCGATTGCCTTTTCACATTACTCCGATCTGGTCTGGAACCAAGGGGACGCTGGCAATCCGCGCCGGCGACACGACTCCCGGCGAGCATCAGCCGAGCCGTCGCAGACCATGAGGCGGGCAGCGGAAGCCAGTCACCCTGACTTCGCTTCTCCCAGGAGGTCAAAGCCCGGGCGGTCCGCGCCGGCATATCGGGTCTGTCGGAGACGTACCGCGTTTGTGCACACAGTGAAGATTCGACGAAGGCCAGCCTGGCGCTGACTGCTTAACGCCTACGCACGCCCGAATCTGCCTTTTCACGTCTTCCGTCGGAACGAATTCGTGGCTGGTTACAGAGCCATCCGGCCCGGCGTCTCTAGGTTGCCGCCGGCACCAGAACGCCAGTCCCGTGCTCCCTATGTTTTGTCCGCTGATCGGCCGCGCCGCCTTCGGAATCCCATGTCGACTCCGCCGCAGCAATTTGTCTGCGTTCGGCAGTGCGGCGCATACCCGCGCGAAGCACATCCCCGGCGGTCAGATACGGCCTGGCGCTGCCGCAGCCGTCGATCTGCTCACGCCGGCAGGGTGGGCAATAACTGGCCCTTCCAGTACGTACGTCATCTCATCTCTTCTCTATTTAGCCGCAAAAGCGAACCGGCTCGTTAGGTGCGGCCGCTGTCACTGGCTCGCGCATCGTCGATAGCGCTTTGCGGTGCTGCTGATTACGTTGCAAACCCGGCGACCGCCACCAGGTGCGGAGGGCCGGGCAGGCTGGTGTGCAATGTGACGCGCTGCTCCTTCTCATCGCGGTCCTGTCAGGAGAAATCCACAAACACATATTGAGACCCCTTCCCAGGTGGGGCCCGAGGATCGACAACGCCTCCGCTACGTGCCGGCGCTTCCTCTCTGTTGATCCCGCACTCAGACGAAAGGCGTTCCCCCCGAAGATATCTCGTTGTTCTTGCTCGGAGTTATTCTGGCCCGTTCGGGCGTTATGGTGTCACACACGCAACGACGTTGCGGCAGCGGCTGAATCACGACGCTGGAGCAAGCGAGCGGTACCTTTTCGTGGCGGTCGTCCGCCGTTGACCGAGAAGGCGCGCGCCGATGTGTCCAAGATTCCCGCAACACGCGTCGTCGTGCGCCGACCGACCTGGGTCCCTCGGACCGAAGCAGAACCAAATTGACGACGCCAGCAAACTCGCGCGGGCGCAGCTCCGATCCGCTTTCCAGTCGAGTATCGGTAAGAAGATCGCCCATAAGCTCGAAGGGGCAAAGGGCGCCACCAAGAAGATTCTTGGCCGCGCCACCGGTAATACCCGCCTGCGTACCGAGGGGCGCGCCGACCAATTCAAAGGCAATACCAAACAAGCAGGGGCCAAGGTCAAAGACGCCTTCAAACACTGACTCGGGCAGCCAAGGCCCGCTCCGCGCAAGCCCAGGCCGAGGAACTTTCGCGGGAAGACTGTGCATGGCGCGCGTGTCGCGGGCTCTCTGCTATGGGTGGTCTGCGACCAGCTGACACTAACCGAAAACACCGTAGGCGCACGCCGGTGGCGTTTTGACGTCTGAGTGCGTCCCTCCGTATGGTGTGGTGCGGTTGACTCCCCAGCCTCCCGGAAACGTCCGGTGGCGATCTGTTTGAGGTCCCCGCCTGTAACGTGTCTGCACACCGCATAGCCGACAGTTACAGGGTCGTGCTGTTGGACCGACATCGACGGAGTCGCGTGCTCAGGGCTTCAAAGCGGACCACCGCAGCTGGCGGCGATTTCGGCGCGCCTCGGTACCTGAGTGCCGGTCAGTGCGTATGGTCATCACGTCTGCACTGCTCGGCCCCTCGCTTCGACCGGAGTGACGGTCCGTCCGGTGCGGGCTTGAAAGGAGCAGGCGCTCCCGCCGCAGTCATCGTCAGCCTCAGTTCCGGGCCGGCGGCAGTCACAGCGCAACTGCACGAGTGGTGGCGGCGTGCCCGCAATTTTCGACGTGAGCTTCGCGGCTCATACCCACCCATTCAGCGCTTACGCGTCATGCGTGTCCGCCGTTGAACTCCCCCACTCGCAGTCGGAGGTCAACCGCAGGGCCGGAGCCAGAGGGAGGATCTTGAGTAAATTCACCGACACCATGTATGGCACCGCCCAGTCCAGTTCGAAGGGTCTGGTCACCGGGGAGCCGAACTGCCCGGTCAGGCATACCTGGGGCGAGGTGCACGAGCGGGCCCGTCGGATCGCGGGTGGCTTGGCCACGGCCGGCGTCGGCTGCGGTGATGCCATCCCGGTGCTGGCCGGCGCGCCGGTCGAAATTGCGCCGACCGGCCAGGGCATCTGGATGCGCGGCGCCAGCCTCACCATGCTCCACCAGCCGACTCCCCGTACCGATCTTGCGCGCTGGGCCCAGGAGACCGCCGCCGTCGTCAACATGATCGGCGCCAAGACGGTCATCATCTCGGACCCGTTCATTGCCGCGGCCCCGGTGCTGTCCGACCTGGGTATGCAAGTGCTCATCGTCGAGCAGCTGCTTGGCAGCCGCCCGATCGATCCGGTCGAGACCGACGATGACGACGTCGCGCTTCTTCAGCTGACGTCGGGTTCTACCGGGTCACCCAAGGCGGTACGGATCTCGCACCGCAATGTCGTTTCAAACGCCGAGGCGATGTTCATCGGCGCGCAGGTCGACATCGAAACCGACGTCATCGTGAGCTGGCTGCCACTGTTCCATGACATGGGCATGACCGGATTCTTGACCGTGCCAATGTATTTCGGAGCAGAACTCGTCAAGGTGACCCCGATGGACTTTCTGCGCGACACGCTGCTGTGGGCCAAGCTCATCGACAAGTACAAGGGCACCATGACCGCGGCGCCCAACTTCGCCTACACGCTGCTCGCGAAACGCCTTCGCAGGCTGGCCCAGCCTGGCCAGTTCGACCTCTCCACCCTACGATGGGCCCTGTCGGGCGCCGAGCAGGTCGAACCCGCCGACGTCGAAGACCTTTGCGAAGCGGGCAAGCCGTTCGGGTTACGTCCGGAGGCGATCCTGCCGGCTTACGGCATGGCCGAGACGACCGTGGCCGTGTCGTTCTCTGAGTGCGGCGCAGGCCTATTGATCGATGAGATCGACGCGGACCTGCTCGCCGTACTGCACCGGGCTGTCCCCGCGACCAAGGGCAAAACCCGGCGACTGGCCACGCTCGGACGTCTACTCCAGGGGCTGGAGGCGCGCATCGTCGACGAAGACGGCAACATTCTGCCCGCCCGCGCGGTCGGCGTCATCGAGGTGCGCGGTGAGCCAGTGACGCTGGGTTACGAAACAATGGCCGGTTTCGTCGCGGCACAGGACGACCAGGGCTGGTATGACACCGGCGATCTGGGTTACCTCACCGAGACCGGTCACGTCGTCCTCTGCGGCCGGGTCAAGGACGTGATCATCATGGCCGGGCGAAACATCTACCCGACCGACATCGAACGCGCCGCCGCGCGCGTTTCCGGTGTACGGCCAGGTGGCGCCGTAGCGGTGCGACTGGAAGCGGGACATGCGCGAGAGACGTTCGCGATCGCCGTGGAGTCCAACGACTGGCAGAACACGGCCGAGGTGCGCCGCATCCAACAACAGGTGGCACACGAGGTGGTTGCCGAGGTCGACGTCCGGCCGCGCAACGTGGTGGTGCTCGAGCCCGGAACAATTCCCAAGACGCCGTCGGGCAAGCTGCGGCGCGCCCACACGTTGGCACTCGTCGGCTGACTTTCGGGTACTCGACAGAGAGCAAGTTTGTGGTCGAGGGTGTAGCGAACTGCACGAAGGTCCCTGCATCACCTGCATGGAGTCCCAACGCCCTACCGTGAGCGGACCGCTGGGCAGTGACATCCGTTGGCCGCACTTCGGTGGCCGGGTGGCCCGCATGCGCACCCACGCCGCGTTAGCGCTGCCGCTGATCGTCGGCGACCAGGTAATCGGTTCGATCAATGCCTACGCAGCAACCCGCGACGCATTCGCCGAGCACGCGTGCAGTTGGGGTCCCAATTCGCCAAACCCGCCGCGGTTTCGGTGTACAACGCCCAGTTGCTGGCCGTCGCACATGAACGGACAGTGGGCTTGGTGCGCGCATTGGACAGCCGATCGTTGATGGATCAGGCGAGCGGCATCATCCGTCGCCGATCGGCTGGTCGCTGAAGCCGCGCGGCGCGCGCGAGCGCGGCGTCGCTGAAGCCGCTAGTGCGGTCGCGCGGCCAGGAGGTCGGCCAACTCCGCCACCAGTCTCGGCCGGGAAGACCGATCAGTCATCAATCTGCGGGAAACGTCGGTCAAGTGTTCGCCGTGGGCCCGCGCGTAGCTCCGCAACAGACGGAACGCCTCATCTACGGAAACACCCAGCATTTCGCGGAGGAAGCCCTTGGCCTGCTCGACGATGACGCGGCTGTTCAGCGCGGAGCGTAAATGCGGCACGACGACGGCGGGCGTGGGTGCGTGTTCCTGGAGGATCGCGACACATGCGATGTGGACCAGGGTCTGGCCAACGAGCAGATCGGCCTCGTTGAGCTCGCCCGGGCGGGTGCCGAACAAGTTGAGCGCGCCCAACACGATGCCGGCGGCCCGCATCGGGACGGCGTGCACGGAGGCGAAGCCGGCCCCAACGGCGGCGGGGACGAACCGCGGCCACCGCTCTATTGCCCCTTGGATGTCGGCGACCGAGACCGGTTGGCCAGTGTCATAGCAATCCAAGCACGGGCCTTCGTCGGCTTGTAGCTGGAAGAGCTCGAGTTCGCGGGCCCGCTCCGACGTCGCGGCCAGCAGGCGGAGCTGGTTCAGCGGGTCGGCGAGCAGAAATCCCGCGGCCTCGATGTCGAGCAGCTCAGCACTGCGCTCCGTGAGCACGGTCAGCAGCTCAACCACGTCGAAGTCGTCGAGCAGGCTGTCGACGAGCGAGACGACGGCGTCGAGTACGCGGGTTTCACGAGGGGTGTCAGTCACTTCGCCCTCTCCCTTCCTGGACTGTCTAGTCCGCCAGGCGCACGTCAGTCGACCTCGAGCCGCAGGCGGCGGTCGAGGATGTCACGCGCGACGTCGGTGGCGCTGCGGCCGGTGGCGTAAGCATGGGCGCGCAGCCGCACCAAGGCCTCGGTCGGCTCGATCTCCAGCTGAGCAACGAGCATGCCGGTGGCCTGGCTGACCTCCGCGCGGCTCAGCGCGTTGAGTTCGGCCCAGGCATTGCTTTTAGGGTCTCCGATGGCCGCCTGCAGGTCGGCATCCAGGAGATCGAGCAGCGAGATGCCTGCGAGCTCTGCGGCGGCGACAGCACTGGTCAGGCCCTCGTCCGGCAGCGGGCCCGGCTGCGCGCGGAAGAGGTCGAGCGCACCGACGAACTCGCCGGCAACCACGACGGGGATCGCGTAGACGCCTCTGATCTGGTGGGCAAGCATGGCGGGCCCGTACGCGGGCCAGCGAGCCTCCTCAGGATCGGCGAGGTCGACGACCAGAACCGGATTCCGCCGGGCGACAGATTCCAGGCATGGGCCCTCCCCGAGGATGAACTGGAGTTCGTCATACATACGGGCAGGTTCGCCGCTGGCTCCCAGCGTTCCGCTGCTCGCGCCCTCGAACACGATGGAGATCGCGGCTGCGTCAACATCGAGCAGGTCCACACAGGCCTCGCAAAGACGGTCCGCGGCCGCTATCCCGCGTCGGCCGTCGACAGCAGCGCGGAGCTGCTCGTGGATCGCCACATTTAGCCGAACAGGGGCCGGACGGCAGCATTGATGCCCAGCTGGCTCGTCGGGGACGTCATCCCCCCAGCCTGTCACTAATTGGGTCGCTTTACGAGCGCTACGCCGTTGTCATGGCCGACCGGGCTCGGCGGCCGGGTAAATGTGTCATTGACCGGTAACGGTTGAGGAGAATCCTCAGGTGATCGCCGGGACGAAATCGCGTCTACCACGGTGCCGGCGGCGAAGAGATCGATTCACGGTACGTTGTCGCTCTCGTCAATCGTCAGGCACGGGAGTAACCGAAGCAAGGGCGAACCATTCGCGTGGACGGACGAAAATCGTTTCATTGCACTGTGATTAGGAGGCGTGCGCGCTGAATGGTCGACGGCTGCGGCGCCCGCGTGAGTTGCTTCGGGCGAGTATCGCTGTCGAAATCCCCGCCGCTTTACGTCTTTGCCCGCTAACGATCGCGTCGCCGGTTCCCCCGCGATCCGAAACCTGTTCTCCGACGCGGTTTCTGGCGCGTCGTCAGAGGAGGCGGACAGAAACCGGTCCGGCAACGCTAATTGGCAGGCGGTGCGTACGGTGAGCAGGTACTGACGAACCAACGGGCCGGTCGTATAAGGCAGGTCGTGAGTGACGCACAATGCGCGCACCTGCGCGGCGACTTCGGGATACCGGTTGCTCGGCAAATCGGGGAAGAGGTGATGTTCGATCTGGTAGCACAGGTTCCCACTCGTGACCGCCATGATCGGCCCGGCGTGGAAATTTGCCGTACCCGGCATCTGCTTGAGATACCGTTCGGCCTTCGTCTCATCCTCCAGCACGGCCTCGGTGAACTTTTCCGCGCCATCGGTGAAGTGACCGCAGACGATGACCAGATACGCCCAGACATTGCGCAGCCCGTTCGCCACCACGTTGGCGCGTGGGCGACCTCGAAGCTACCCGAGCCGGCAGATCCCCCGCGCTGCGCTTGGCTGTGGTGATCGAATTGAGATGGCCGGGCCGGGCAGTGAGTTACTCGGCCTCGCCTGCAGGGACGGGCACGCCAAGCGCCAGCACAGCGACGTCGTCCTTGACCCCCGAACCGAGGCCGTCGAGCAACGCGTGGACAGCGTCGACGATGGCTGACGCCGTCGCCGGCGCGTGGGATGATGCGAAGCGCAGCAGGGCGCCTCGATCGTCGAATCGTTCGCGACCGACACCGGTACTGGCCTCGGTGAGTCCGTCTGTGTAGAGCACCAGCGTGTCGCCGGGCCCGAGATGGAACCTGGTGGCCACGAAGCGCGGGTCGGTGACGAGGCCGACGGCGTGGCCGCCGATGCTATCCACGTAGCTTGCGGCGCCATCGGCGTGCAACTGCAACGGAGGTAGATGGCCGCCGCTGCCGAGCTCGACGTCAAAGCCATCGCCCCGCCTGGTCAAGTTGCCATAGATCACGGTGCAGAAGCTCTCCTTCCGCGTGCCGAGCTTCTGCCCGAGGACGGCATGGAGATTGTGCAGCACCTGCACCGGGTCATCGTCGGATACAGCCGCGGAGCGCAGCACATACCTGGTCAGTCCGGTGACCACCGCCGCTGCGACCCCTTTTCCCACGACATCCCCGAGGAAGAAGCCCCACCTCGTGCGGGACAGCGGAAAGAGATCGTAGAAGTCGCCTCCCACGTCGTCGTCGGACGCGGTGTGGTAATAGTCTGCCGCGTCCAACCCGTCCGGAGGGGAAAGCACCGGCGGCAGGAGCGAGCGTCGCAGAGTGTCGGCAAACACCCGTACCCGGTCGTGCTCGGCCTCGGCCCGCCGCCGCTGTTCCAGAAGCTCTCGTTCGTAGGCCCGGCGGTCTGCCGCATCGACCGCGCTGACTCGCAGCAATTCCGGCTGCCCGCGCGGGCCCGTCTTGACGTTGGCGGTGATAAACATGGGCAGGCGCGTCCCGTCGGCTGCCACCAGGTCAACCGTGACACCGTTGAGCTCACCGCTCAAGCGGAGCAGTGGCTCGAAATGGGTCTCGTAGTGGATGCGACCGCCAGCGGTGAACAGATCACTGAAGAGTTTGCCCTGCAAAGCATTTCGCTCATAGCCCAACCAGCGGATCATGGTGTCGTTGACCCGGACGATTCGACCATCGGGCTCAGCGATGAGGTGGCCACAGGGACTGTTCTCCCAGAAGTCCTCCAGGTCGGGTTCGCTCACGCCCATCGAACGAAAGCCGAAATCGCGGATGCGGTGGCGTCCGGGGCGCTCACCTGGGGGCAATGACCAGTGGCCTCGAGAGTGATCAGTCGACTGTCCGGGACACGTTCATGGATATAGGCGCCGACCTCGCGCGGTGCGATCGCGTCCTCCGCGCACTCAATCACCAACGTGGGGACCGGAATCCGTGCAAGATCGTCGCGGTTGTCGGAAAGGAATGTGGCGCGGGCGAATACGCGGGCATGTGCGGGGTCATTGCGGCAGAAGGTCTCGACCAGTTCGTCCTGCAGCTCGGGGCGATCCGGGGTCCCCATGATGACCGGTGCCATCGTGTGAGACCAGCCCAGGTAATTGAGCTCCAAGGAATCAAGAAGTTCGTCGATATCGGACTGGGAAAACCCGCCCCGATAGCCGTCGTCATCGATGTAGCACGGCGACGGCGTGAGCATGACCAGCTTGGCGAACCGATCGGGCTCGGCGATGACGGCCAGCGTGCCGATCATGGCCGCGACGGAATGCCCGACGAACACGACATCGCGCAGGTCAAGCTCACGAACAATGTCGAGAATATCGGCGGCGTATCCGGTCAGCGACGAGTATTTCTGTGCGTCCCAGCAAGCCGGATCGGACTCCCCGCAGCCGACGTGGTCGATGAGCAGCAGACGAAAGTCCCGCTTCAGCCGGTCGACGACCAGACGCCACAGCTGCTGATCGCAGCCGAACCCATGCGCGAGGAGGATCGGTGGCCCGTCTCGTGCGCCCACGATCTTGATGTTGTTCCTGGCGTAGACGTCCACGCGTCCACTTTAAGCTGCCCTTGCCCCGCGACCCGGACGATGGTGCAGGCACTCTCCACTCGCACCGAGCTCCGATGATCGTCCGCCAACCGTCCGTCTCGCCCGACGTGAGCGGGAGCCGATTTGCGTCGACATTCATGTCGTCAGCCGGCGAAACCACCACTGAGGTGCGTCGGGCTGACAGGATTTGAACCTGCGACCACTTGACCCCCAGTCAAGTGCGCTACCAAACTGCGCCACAGCCCGCGCGCCGGTGCTTGCACCGGCAGCAGGTCGAAAGCCTACCGTAACTGGTCGGCCGACCCGCCAAGCGACCTGGCGTCGTCGGACTCGAGCGACCACAGGATGAATCGCAACGCGCTGAGCACCGGTGCTAGCGCGTTTGAAAGTCGCCCACTGACCTGGGCGGAGCCCAACGCGCGCCACCGCAATCAGCTCAGCGCCGCCGGGCTCCCCGCTTTTCGCGTATCCGCACGTTGATCCGGATCGGCGAGCCCTCGAACCCGAAGGTCTCGCGCAGCCGCCGCTCCAGGAAGCGCCGATACCCGGCCTCCAGAAAACCGGTGGTGAACAGCACGAACGTCGGCGGGCCGGGAGGTGGCCTGGGTGGCGAACAGGATGCGTGGCTGCTTGCCCCCACGCACCGGGGGCGGGGTGGCCGCCACCACCTCTTTGAGCCACGAGTTCAGCGGGCCGGTCGCGATCCGCGCATCCCACGACGCCAGCGCGGTCTCCATCGCGGGCACCAGCTTCTGCAACGCCCGCCCGGTTTTGGCGGAGATGTTGACCCGCGGCGCCCACCGCAGCTGCACCAGCTCGCGGTCGATCTCGCGGTCCAGCAGCTCGCGCCGGTCTTCGTCGACCAGATCCCACTTGTTGAAGGCCAGCACCAGCGCGCGGCCGGCTTCGATGACCATCGACAGCACCCGCTGGTCCTGTTCGGTGAGCGGGTCCGACCCATCGATCAGCACGATCACCACCTCGGCCGCATCGATGGCCGAGTGCGTGCGCACCGAGGCGTAGAACTCGTGCCCGCTGGCCTGGCCGACCTTGCGCCGCAAGCCCGCGGTGTCGACGAATCGCCACACCTTGTCGCCCAGCTCGATCAGCGAGTCCACCGGGTCCACCGTCGTCCCGGCGACGTCGTGCACCACCGAGCGCTGATCGCCGGCCAGCTTGTTCAGCAGCGAGCTCTTGCCGACGTTGGGCTTGCCGACCAGGGCGACACGCCGCGGACCGCCGGGGGTGGGCGCCACCTCGGAGACCCGAGGCAGCGCGGCCAGCACCGCGTCGAGCAGATCCGCCACGCCGCGGCCGTGTATCGCGCTGATCGCGTACGGCTCACCGAGCCCCAGCGACCACAGCATCGCCGCGTCCGCCTCGACCTTGTCGCTGTCAACCTTGTTGGCCGCCAAGAAGACTGGCTTGCCCGACCGCAGCAGGATCCGGGCGGCGGCCTCGTCGGCCGTGGTGGCACCGACGACGGCGTCGACCACCAGGATCACCGCATCGGCGGTGCGCATGGCCACCGAGGCTTGCTCGGCCACCAGCTGCTGCAGCCCCTTGGCGTCGGGCTCCCATCCCCCGGTGTCCTGCACGACGAACCGGCGGCCGGTCCACAGCGCGTCGTAGGACACCCGGTCACGGGTGACGCCCGGGACGTCCTGCACCACCGCTTCGCGCCGGCCCAGGATCCGGTTGACCAGTGTCGACTTGCCGACGTTGGGCCGGCCGACCACCGCCACCACGGGCGCCGGGCCGGCCTCCTCCTGCTCGTCCAGGCCGAATTCGACGGAATCCCAGTCGCTTTCGTCGCTCCACGTGCCGTCTTGACTCACCGCACCGCTCCGCTTCGCTGCTGGACCAGGTCTCGCAGGTGCGAAATCACCTGCGCCTCGGTCATCTCGCTGGTATCGACGACCACCGCGTCCGGGGCCGCCCGCAGCGGCGACACCGCCCGGGTGGAATCGAGATGGTCACGGCGGCGGACGTCGGCCAGCACCGCCTCGTAGTCGTCGGCCAGCCCGGCCGCCACGTTCTGATCGTTGCGCCGCCGCGCCCGGGTCTCGGCCGACGCGGTCAGGAAGATCTTCACGGGCGCATCGGGCAGTACGACGGTGCCGATGTCCCTGCCCTCGACGACCACACTGCCCGGGCCGCCGGCCATCTCGCGCTGCAGGTCGACCAGCCGGGTCCGCACGGCGGGAACCGAGGACACCGCCAGACACCGAACCGGTGACCTGGTCACCGCGGATCTCTGTCGAGACATCTTCTCCGCCAAGGAAATAACGATCACCATCGGGGTGGTAGTCCACCGACATCTGCACCCTCTCCGCCGTGTGCGCAACGGCGTCGGCGTCGGCCGGGTCGATGTCGGCGCGCAGCACGGCCAGCGTCACCATCCGGTACATCCCGCCGGTGTCCAGGTAGCGCGCCCCGAGCGCTTGCGCCAATCCCTTTGACACCGAGGATTTTCCGGTACCCGCCGGGCCGTCGATGGCCACCACGATGTCGCGCACTCACAGGCCCACCGCCTTGTACAGCTGGCCGATCTCGTGATGAGCCAACGCCCGAAAGGTGCCCGGCCGCTGCTTTCCCAGCGACACCGGCCCGATGTCGGTGCGCACCAACGACTCCACCGGGAACCCCGCGGCCGCCAGCAGCCGGCGCACGATGCGGTTGCGACCCTCGTGCAGCGTCACCCGCACCAGCGTCTTACCGGGAATGGCGTCCACCACCGCGAACTCGTCGAGTTTGGCCACCCCGTCGTCCAATTCGATCCCGGCACGCAGCTTCTTGCCGACCCCCCGTGGCACCGACCCGGTCACCGTCGCCAGATAAGTCTTGGGCACCTCGTGGGAAGGATGCATCAGCCGGTGCGCCAGCTCGCCATCGTTGGTCAGCAGGATCAGCCCTTCGGTGTCGGCGTCCAGCCGCCCGACGTGAAACAGGTTCTTGTTGCCGCGAACCTTGCGCTCGACCAGATCGCCGATGCACGGCCGGCCGCGGTCGTCGGACATGGTCGAGTGCATACCGCGCGGCTTGTTCAGGGCCAGATACACCTGCGAGTCGTCGAGCACCACCCGGGCGCCGTCGACGCGGATCACCGAGGAGTCCGGGTCGACGCGGGTGCCCAATTCGGTCACCACCTGCCCGTCGACCTCGACGCGGCCGTCGATGATCAACTTCTCGGCGGCCCGCCGCGAGGCAATTCCGGCTTGGGACAACACCTTTTGCAGGCGGATCCCCTGAGCTTCCTCCATCAATCCTGGTCCACGTCGAACGTCAGCGCCTGGTCGGGCGATCTGACCGCCGGACGAGTTTGATGAAACGTGGCTCACTGTCCAGGGATTCGCTGAGGTCCTCGATCGTGTCGACGTCGGGAAGCAGCGGCGCGATATCCGGAAGGTCGGCCAGCGAGGTCAACCCCAGGCGCTCCAGGAACAGCTCGGTGGTGGCGAACGTCACCGCGCCGGTGTCCTCGTCGACCCCAGCCTCGGTGATCAGGCCGCGCGCCAGCAGCGTGCGCATCACGGCATCGACGTTGACGCCGCGCACCGCGCTCACCCGCGCGCGCGTCACGGGCTGGCGGTAGGCGACCACGGCCAGCGTCTCCAGCGCGGCGCGGGTGAGCTTGGACCGCGCGCCGTCCAGCAGCAGCTTCTCGACATAGGGCGCGAACCGGGCGCGGGTGTACATCCGCCAGCCCTCGCTGTTTTGTCGCAGGTCGATGCCGCTGTCGCGGTCGGTGAGTTGCTCGGCCATCTCCTGCAACTTGGTGGCGACCCGGTACACCGGTTGCTGGGTGGCCGACGCCAGCGCCTCCGCGGTGACCGGGGTGTCGACCACCAGCAGCAGCGCCTCCAGCACCGAGCCGAGTTCCTCGGATTCCATGGGCGCGGCTTCGGCGATGTCCGGGATGCCCACGTCGAGATCCGCTCCAGATCGACGTCCGGCATATCTTCAGTCACTTATTCGTCCCGCACTTCTACCAAGGCTTCACTGACCGGACGTTCGCCGGTCCACGAGATTTGGAGCACGCCAAGCGGCTCTGACTGGTCGAATGCTACCGCCCGGGACCGATACAGTTCGAGCAGCGCCAGGAAGCGCCCGACCACCTCCATCGACGCCTCGCAATCGGCGACCAGCTCGGAGAAGGTGGCCCACGCGCCCCTGCCCCGCGCTTCCAGGATGGCCAGCAGCTTCTTGGCCTGCTCGGGAACCGAGACCTGCGACCTGGTGCAGGTGCTCGACGGACACCGATCGGGACGGGCCGCGGGCTGAACGCGATCGCCGCGATCTGGGCGAAGCGTTCGGCGTCGACGCCGATCATCACCTCGGGCAGCAGTTCGGTGAACCGGTCCTCCAGCGACACCGAGCGCGGATAGCTGCGCAGCGCCGTGGCCTCCAGTTCGGCGAACATCTCGGCGACGTGCTTGAACGCGCGGTACTGCAGCAGCCGGGCGAACAGCAGGTCGCGCACCTCCAGCAGCGCCAGGTCTTCGTCGTCGTCGACCCGTCCGGCCGGCAGCAGCCGGGCCGCCTTCAGGTCCAGCAGGGTCGCGGCGACCACCAGGAACGCCGTGGTCTCCTCCAGCTCCAGCTGCGGACCGATTTCGCGGGTGTAGGCGATGAAGTCGTCGGTGACCTGATGCAGCGCCACCTCGGTCACGTCGAGGCGATGGGCGAAGATCAGCTGCAGCAGCAGGTCGAACGGGCCCTCGAAATTGGTCAGGCGGACTTGGAAGCCGTTCTGCTGTGGCGCCTCACCGGTTTCGGTCGCGTTCACGCGCCGAATCGGTCGATGAACTCGCGGGCCAGCGCGCGATAGGCGATGGCCCCGGTGGATCGCGGGGCCCACGTGGTGATGGGTTCGCCGGCGACGCTGGTCTCCGGGAATCGGACGGTTCGGGTGATGACGGTGTCGAACACCAGGTCACCGAACCGCTCCACCACCCGGGCCATCACCTCGCGCGAGTTGACCGTGCGCGGGTCGTACCGGGTGAGCAGGATCCCGCTGATCTCCAGCTTCGGGTTGAGCCGGTCGCGCACCTTGTCGACGGTGTCGGTCAGCAGCGCCAGCCCGCGCAGCGAGAAGTACTCGCACTCGGTCGGGATCACCACGCCGTCCGCGCAGGCCAGGCCGTTGACGGTGAGCAGCCCCAGCGACGGCTGGCAGTCGATCAGCACGTAGTCGTAGCGATCCAGCACCGGGTGCAGCGCGCGGCCCAGCGTCTGCTCGCGTCCCACCTCGTTGACCAGCTGGATCTCGGCGGCCGACAGGTCGATGTTGCTGGGCACCAGATCCATGTGCTTGACCCGGGTGTGCAGCAGCACGTCGTCGATCGACACCCGCGGCTCGACCAGCACGTTGTGGATGGTCTGTGTCCAGCTCGTAGTGCGGGACGCCCAGGCCCGCGGACAGCGCGCCCTGCGGGTCCATGTCCACCAGCAGCACCCGGCGGCCGTATTCGGCGAGCGCGGCGCCCAGGTTGATGGTGGACGTGGTCTTCCCGACGCCACCTTTCTGGTTGCACATGGCGACAACTTTGGCCGGGCCGTGCGAGGTGCGCGGCTGTGGCTCCGGGATCGCCCGCGGCGGCCGCCCGGTCAGACCGAGCTCGACGCCGTTGTCGGGCTGCTCGGTCATGGCGGGGGTGTTCGGGAGGTGAACATCGCGGCAAAGTCTAACGGGTTCGCGCGCCTAAACCCGGCGACCCGCAGGCAATTAACCAGCCAATACGGACAGAAATCGGTGGTCGAACGCACATCCCGACAGCCTGTTCACTTCAGTCACAGCAGCACCAATTTCCGAGGGCGATGCGGGTTCGAAACGCGCTAGCACCGGCGCTATCGCTTTTGCGAATGACCACCCTCACCACCAGCGGCCCATCGCCGGCCCGGCCGGCACCGCCACCCGCCTATGGTGGCGTCTATGAATCTCAAGCGACGGATACCTCTACTGCGGTGGTCGGTCTGGCGCATGGCCGCCGGCGCCCAGAACATCACCACCACGGGCCAGATCGGTGACGGGCGCGAAGCCGCCGCGGTCGAGTACGTCCTGCGCAACGCCCGGGCCGGCGACATCGACGACGTGCTGGCCACCATCGACAAGTTCGCCTACGAAAAATCGATGCTGATCAACGTCGGCGACGAGAAGGGGCTGCTGCTCGACGCCGCGGTGCGGCGCGCCGATCCGGCGCTCGCGCTCGAACTGGGCACCTACGTCGGCTACGGCGCCCTGCGCATCGCCAGGGCCGCTCCGAACGCCAAGGTGTTCTCGGTCGAGCTCGCCGAGGCCAACGCGGCCAACGCCCGCCAGATCTGGGCACACGCCGGCGTCGCCGACCGCGTGACGTGTGTGGTCGGCACCATCGGCGACGGCGGGCGCACCCTGGACGCGCTGGCCAACGAGCATGGATTTGCCGCCGGCACACTCGATTTCGTGTTCCTCGACCACGACAAGGACGCCTACCTGGACGACCTGAAGAGCATCCTGGACCGGGGCTGGCTGCATCCGGGCTCGATCGTGGTCGCCGACAACGTCCGGGTGCCGGGCGCGCCGAAGTACCGCGAGTACATGCGCCAGCAGCAGGGCAAGCGGTTCAACACCGTCGAGCACAAGACGCACGCCGAGTACCAGACGCTGGTGTCCGACTTGGTGCTGGAGTCCGAATACCTGGGCTGAGGCAGGTGGCAGAGCTACTGCGCCCGGGGGTGGGCCTCGGCCCACACTTCGCGCAGCGCGTGCACGGTGACCAGCGTGTAGATCTGCGTCGTCGTCACCGAGGCGTGGCCGAGGAGCTCCTGCACGACCCGCACGTCGGCGCCGCCCTCGAGCAGGTGGGTGGCGAAGGAATGCCGCAGCATGTGCGGCGACACCCCGGAGGTGATGCCGGCGCGTTCGGCCGCGTCCTGCAGCACCTGCCATGCGCTTTGCCGCGACAACCGGCCGCCGCGCACGTTGAGGAAGATGGCCGGCGTTCCGCGCCCGCGGCGCGCCAGCTCCGGGCGGCCCCGCACCAGATAGGCGTCCAGCGCGTGCCACGGCCGGGCGCCCGACCGGCACCAGCCGCTGCTTGCCGCCCTTGCCGCGCAACAACACCGACCGGGCGTGCGTGTCGACGTCGTCGACGTCGAGGCCGACGGCTTCGGAGATCCGTGCGCCCGTGGAGTACAGCAGTTCCAGCAGCGCGCGGTTGCGCAACGTCAGCGGGCCGTCGGCCGGGCTGTCGCCGCCGGCGCCCTCCAGCAGCGCCAGCACCTGGTCGATGGTCAGGCTTTTGGGCAGCCGACGGCCCGGGGTCGGCGGCCTGACGGCCCGGGCCACGTCGAGCTCGGCCAGTCCTTCGGCGGCGGCGAACCGATGCAGTCCGCGCACCGCGATCAGCGCTCGCGCCGCCGACACCGCGGACAGCGCCGGCGGCCCCGGTCTCCGGGTCGCCGCGCCGCAGCGCCACCAGGAACTCGCTGACGTCGTTCTCGCCGACTTTGGCCAGGTCGTGAATTCCGCGGTCCGACAGGTGTTTCGGGTAGCGGCGCAGGTCGCGCCGATACGAGCTCAGCGTGTTCGCGGCCACGCCGCGCTCGATCGTCAGGTGGTCGAGGTAGCCCTGCACTGTGTCTCCAGCGCGGCGCGGTCATCGCGCCGGCCTTCCGCGCGGCGAACGCGGTCGGCTTGTCGGTCCATGGGCTGCTCGACGGGACGCGTGGCGCGAACCGTCTGGTCACCGCATGGGCGGCCAGAATCCCCGCCACGGCAATGGCATTGACGATTTCGCCGCTGAGCACCTTCGTCGGCGGCCTCGTCGAGGGGATACCACTGCAAGGTCATGTCGGCTTCTTCGTCGTGCGCCTCGGGCCGATCCACTTGACTCAATCCGGTGGCCAGGTAGATGCGCACCGATTCGTCGCTGAATCCGGGCGTGGAATCGAGGTCTACGAGCACCCGCCAGTTGCCGGCCTGCAGGCCGGCCTCTTCCTGCAGCTCCCTGGCCGCGGTGAGATGTGCGCGCCTCGCCGTGGACGTCGAGTAGCCCGGCGGGCAGCTCCCACAGCCGCCGGCCGAGCGGATGGCGGTACTGATAGACCATCGGGATGTTGTCGTCGTCGTCCATCGCCACAATGGCGACGGCGCCGAAGTGCTCGACGACTTCCCGGGTGACGACCTTACCGCCGGGCATCTGAACCTGATCGCTGCGCAGCGCGAAAATCTTTCCGGTGTATACGGTTTCGGACGATGCCGTCTCGAAGACGTGCTCAGCCACGGGCTCGCGGGCTCAGGTAACGGCCGCGTGTACTGTCTCGACTGCTGGTCTGCCGTTGGACGAGTGCTCGGGGATCTCGACCGGCAGCTGCTCGCCCGCCTTGTAGTCCATGGCCGCGCCGACGAATGCGACGAACAGCGGGTGCGGCCGGGTGGGCCGGCTCTTCAGCTCGGGGTGGGCCTGGGTGCCGACGATGAACGGGTGCACGTCCGGCGGGTACTCGACGAACTCGACCAGGTGGCCGTCGGGCGAGGTCCCGGAGAACCGCAGACCGCTTTCGGCGATCCGGTCGCGGTAGGCGTTGTTGACCTCGTAGCGGTGCCGGTGCCGCTCGGACACCTCCGTCGGCGTCATACGCTTGGGCCACAATCGAATCCGGCTCCAGCACCGCGGGATAGGCGCCCAGCCGCATGGTGCCGCCCAGGTCGGCTTCGCCGGCGACGATCTCGATCCTGATCGGCCATCGTGGAGATGACCGGGATCAGGCGTCTCCGGGTCGAACTCCGCCGAGTTGGCCTCGGCGAGACCCGCCGAGCGGGCGGCCTCGATCACGATGCACTGCAGGCCCAGGCACAGGCCCAGCACCGGCAGTCCGCGCGTGCGGGCGTAGTGGATGGCGCCGATCTTGCCCTCGATGCCGCGGATGCCGAACCCGCCGGGGATCAGCACGCCGTGCACGTCGCCGAGCGCCGCGGCGGCACCGGCCGCGCTCTCGCAGTCGTCGGAGGCCACCCAGACCATCTCGACCTTCGCGTGGTGCTTGAACCCGCCGGCGCGCAACGCCTCGGCAACCGAAAGGTAGGCGTCGGACAAGGTCAACATACTTGCCCACCAACGCAATTCGCACCGTCTCGTGCGGTTCGTGCACACGGCGCAGCAGGTCGTCCCATTCGGTCCAGTCCACGTCGCGGAACGGCAGGTTAAGCCGGCGCACCACGTACGCGTCGAGTTCCTCGCGGTGCAACACCTTGGGGATGTCGTAGATCGACGGGGCGTCGGGCGTGGAGATGACGCCGTCGATGTCGACGTCGCACATCAGCGCGATCTTGTTCTTCAACGCCTCGGGGACGTCGCGGTCGCAGCGCAGGATCAGCGCGTCCGGGGTGATACCGATGCTGCGCAGCGCGGCCACCGAGTGCTGGGTCGGCTTGGTCTTGAGCTCGCCCGACGGGGCCAGGTAGGGCACCAGCGAGACGTGCAGGAAGAACACGTTCTCCCGGCCGACGTCGTGGCGCACCTGGCGCGCCGCCTCCAAAAAGGGCTGCGACTCGATGTCGCCGACCGTGCCGCCGATCTCGGTGATGACGACGTCGGGCCGGTTGCCCTCGGCGTCGGGTTGGGCCATCGCCATGATGCGACGCTTTGATCTCGTCGGTGATGTGCGGAATCACCTGGACGGTGTCGCCGAGGTATTCGCCGCGCCGCTCCTTGGCGATGACCGCCGAATACACCTGTCCCGTAGTGACATTCGCCGAGCCGGACAGATCGCGGTCCAGGAAGCGCTCGTAATGGCCGACGTCGAGGTCGGTTTCGGCGCCGTCCTCGGTGACGAAGACCTCGCCGTGCTGGAACGGGTTCATGGTGCCCGGGTCGACGTTGAGGTACGGGTCGAGCTTTTGCATCGTCACGTGCAACCCGCGGGCCGTCAGTAGCTGACCCAGGCTGCTGGCGGTCAACCCCTTACCCAGCGAGGAAGCGACTCCCCCGCTGACGAAGAGGTGCTTGGTGGCGGATTGCGGGTGCTTTCGCACAGGCGACCTCCGTGAAGACGGGCAGGGCGTCGAAAATTGTTCTAGCGAATAACTAGATGGGCCTGCCGACCCACGGAAATCCACCCTAACATCCAGCCGCGCTGTGCCGCGGCTAACACGCCCCCGCTACTGGGGCACCGTGATTGACGTCGCCCCGTGACCGGTGCCGTACTGCCCGGCGTGACCGCCGCCGACCAGGTCGTGCAGGCCCAGGACCGCCGTGATCCGCCCCGGCGCGGTGTCGACGTCGTCGACCGTGCTGATCGCCGCGTTCATGCCGGCATCGGCGCGGGTTACGGCGACGGCGGCGCCCCCGGTCGCCGACCCGTCGCGCCCGGCCAGCAGGGTGCCCGAGCCGTGCGGGGCCAGCGCGGCCGAGAACCGGGCCACGCTGACGCCCTGTTTGCCGGCGTCCTGGGGCAGCGTGCCGCCGGTGACGACGAGCGCGGCGTTGGCCGCGCCCATGTGATCGTTCGTCTGATAGGTGATGAAGCCCGTGTCGCGCAGCGACGCCAGCACGGTGTCGCGCTGAATGTCATCCACCGGCGGGCACCGCCGGGTTGGCGTTGACCAGCAGGGCGATGCCCAACAGGTCACCCGCCTGCGAACCCTGGTCGACGAGTTTGGTGCTCAGCTGCTGGCCCGCGGGCAGCACCGACGAGTTCACCACCGTCTGCAGCTTCTCCGCCGAGTTGGCGTCGACGAACTCCTGCGTCAGCGACACCGTCCCGGTGACCGTCCCGCCGGCCTGGCCGATGAACTTCGCCACCGCCGCCACGTCGTCGTCCTTGGCGTCCGGCGTGCGGAAGACCACCACCGTCTTGCCGCCCAGCGCGTCGTGCACTATCCGGCCGACCAGTTGGGTGTCGAAATTGTTTGCCGCGCTGAGCTTTTCGTTCAGCACGTTCTTCTGATCGTTGAGCCCGCCGATCTGGGTGTTCAGGTCCCGCTTCTCGTCACGCAGGCCGGACAGCAAGGTGTCCGACAAGAAGCCGGAGCCCAGTACGACTCCCACGGCCAGCGCCAGGAAGACCGCGGCCAGCGAGAACGCATGTTGACGCAACGAGATCATGTGCACACCTAGTGACCCACTTCTGCACCGTCACGCAGAAGTGGTTCCAGTAGTCGGTGACCCAGTGCAGCACCACACCGTCGGTGCGCGACACCCACAGCGCGACGATGACGGCGATCAGCATGGTCAACGCCAGCAGCGCGATCGCGCCCGCCGAGATGTGGTTGCGGTACAGGGTGGCAACGGCCTTGGCGTCCACCACCTTCTCCCCGACCCGCAGCCGGGTCAGGAAGGTGGAGGGGTTGCTGTGCGCGCGGGTGCGGTCGAAGAACGTCTCGATGTTGGCGGTGTGGCCGGCCGTCACCAGCAGCGCGGCGCCGTGGTGATCGGCCAGCAGCAGGGCCAGATCGATCGCCGAGCCCGCGGCCGGGAACGTCATCGCCCCGACGCCGAGGTCCTGGATCCGTTCCAGCCCGGGCGCGTGCCCGTCGGCGTCGGCGGGCAACACCACCTGGGCGCCGCACTTGAGCGCGTCGGTGCTGATCTGGTCGGGGTCGCCGACGATGACCTGGGGGCGGTAGCCGGCCTTGCGCAACACGTCCGCGCCGGTGCCGACACCGATCAGCGCCGGCTGATACTCCTTGATGAACGGCTTGAGCGAGCGCAGATCCTCGGCGGCACTGGGCTCGTCGGCGACGATCACCACGTGCCGGCGGCGCAGGTCGACGTCGACGTCGGGGATGCCGATGCCGTCGATCAACAGCGGGCTCTCGCTCTTGATGAACTCGATCGTGTTGCCGGCGAACGCCTCCAGGTGCGCGGACAGCCCGCTCTTGGCCTCGCGCATCAGGTCGGCGATGTCGTGGTCGGTGCGCTCGGTCCCGCGGACCAGCCTGCGGTCACCGGCGTACACCCCGCCTTCGTGCACGCGGATCTTGGCGCCGTCCTTGACCTTCTTGAAGATGTCGGGTCCGGTCTCGTCGATCAGCGTCACCCCGTTGTTGACCAGCACCTCCGGGCCCATGTTCGGATAGCGGCCCGACACCGACGGCGATGCGTTGACGACCGCGGCGATGTCGGCCTCGACCAGCGCGTCCGCCGTGATGCGGTCCAGATCCAGGACGTCGAGCACCACGATGTCGCCGGGGCAGACCCGGCGCAGCAGGCGGTCGATGTTCCGGTCAACGCGGGCGGTGCCGACGAGGCCCGGCCGGGCGGGATTACGGGAGAGCAGGCCTGACATCTTCATGGGGGCGATTCTGTCCGCGAAGCGTCGGCGAGGACGGGAGGCGCGCCGTAACATCAGCCTCAGAAGTTATCTAGAGTCCATCAGTCACATCTGTCATTAAGTGTTCGAACCGACGCTCGCGTCAGATCTCGTCCTTCTGCGCCGCATCGAGCAGTTCACGGGCGTGCGCGCGGCCGCTGTCGGATTCGCCCAGCCCGGCCAGCATCCGCGCCAGCTCGGCCACCCGCTCGTCGTCGGTCGACCCGCCGCACCACGCTGGTCCCCTTGGGCCCCGCGCCATGCACCACCAGGTGCACGTCGGCGTACGCCGCGACCTGCGGCAGGTGCGTGACCACGATGACCTGGTGGGTGCGCGCCAACCGCGCCAGCCGCCGCCCGATCTGCACCGCGGCCCGGCCACCCACGCCGGCGTCGACCTCGTCGAACACCATGGTGGTGCCCACCGTCTCTTTGCGCGAGGCGGCCAGCACCACTTCCAGCGCCAGCATCACCCGGGAAAGCTCACCACCGGAGGCGCTCTTGGCCAGCGGCAGCTGGTCCATCCCGCGGTGCGCGGCGAAGCCGAACTCGACCTGGTCGATACCGTCGGCGCCGGCCCGGGCCAGCTCGCCCGACGGCAGCATGAGCGCGGCGGCGTCATCGGCGGCCGGCGCGGCGTCTGAACCGTGTCCAAGGTGACGTCGATGCTGAACTCGGCGTCGCCCATCGCCAGCCCGGACAGCTCGGCGGTGACCTCCTTGGCAAGCCGCTTGGCGGCCTTGCGCCGGATGTTGCTCAGATCGACCGCGGCCCCGGCCAATTCACCCGCGAGCTCGTCGACCCGCGCCGCCAGTGACGCCAGCCCTTCCTCGGAGACGTCGAGTTGGGCCAGTCGTTGCCGCGACTCGTCGGCCCAGCGCGAGCACCCCGTCGATGTCCGCGGCGTACTTGCGTGTCAGCGTGCGCAGTTCGGCCTGCCGGGCCAGCTTGGATTCCAGCGCGCTGGCATCGACCGGCAGCTCCTCGAGGAAGGCGCCCAGCTCACCGGCCGCGTCGACGACCACGGTCAGCGCCTCGCCGAGCTGGCCGGCCAACACCACCAGCTTGCGTCGTCGGTCGATTCCAGTGCGGCCCTTGCCTTTCCCAGGCTGTCGGTCGCACTGAATCCGGACCCGTCCGCCTCGTCCGAGGACAGGGCCGCGCGGGCCCCGGCCGCGGCCTCGCGCAGGGTGTCCAGCTCGGAGAGCCGCAGGATGTCGGCGACCAGCGCGTCGTCCTCGCCGGGTTGTGGGTCGACGGCGTCGATCTCGTTGAGCGCGAAGTTCAGCCGGTCGGCCTCCAGCGCGAGTTCGCGCATCCGGTTGCGGCGGTCGAGGAGGTCGCGTCGCGCCGACAGCCAGGCGTCGCGCAGTTTGCAGTAGCGCTCGCAGCGCGGGGCCGGCCTTCGCGAACCGGTCCAGCGCGCCGCATTGCTCCTCGGGCCGCATGAGCCGCAGCTGGTCGTTCTGCCCGTGCAGGGTCAGCAGCCCGGCGGTGAAGTCGCCCAGCGACTTGGCCGGCACGCTGCGGCCGCCGAGATAGGCCCGCGAAGGTCCGTCACGGCTGACCGAGCGCAGCGCGATCACGCTGCCGTCCTCGTCGCGCTCGGCGCCCGACGCGTCCAGCATGTCGTCCAGCTTCGAGATCAGGGCTTCGTCGAGATCGGTTGTGGTGAAACGGCCTTCGACGATCGCGCGGTCGGCCCCGGAGCGCACCCGGGTGGGGTCGGCGCGGGCACCGCCGAGCAGGTGCAACCCGGTCACCACCATGGTCTTGCCGGTGCCGGTCTCGCCGGTCAGCACGGTCAGGCCGCGGTCGAACTCCCCGACCGCGGCGCTGATGGCGCCGAGCGACTCGATGCGGATTTCGGTCAGCATTCAGTCAGCACCAGGGCTAAGGCCGTCAGTTCCCGCGCCACCCGGTCACCGGCAACCGGAACTTGCGCACCAGCCGGTCGGTGAACGGGGCGCTGTCCAGCCGGGCCCATTTCACCGGTGTGTCGCAACGCTTTACCTCCAGCCGGCTGCCGGCCGGGATCAACATTTCGCGGCGGCCGTCGCAGAACACCAGGGCGTCGTTGCCCGTCGGCCTCGATCTCGATCGCGATGGTGGCGTCCGGGCTGGTGACCATGGGGCGGCCGAACAGTGCGTGAGCGTTGTTGGGTACCACCAGGATTGCCTCGAGGTCCGGCCACAACACCGGCCCGCCGGCGGAGAACGCGTAGGCGGTGGATCCGGTGGGCGTCGAGACCAGCACCCCGTCGCAGCCGAACGCCGACACCGGGCGCCCGTCGATCTCGAGGACCACCCCGAGCACGCCCAGCCGGGGACCCTTTTCCAGGCTGACCTCGTTGAGCGCCCAACCGTGCACCGAGACGTTGCCGCGCGTGGCGCACGATCACGTCGAGCGTCAAGCGGTTCTCCACCCGATAGTCTTGTGCGACAACATGATCCAGCACCCGGTCAATGGCCTCGGCCTCGGCCTCGGCCAAAAGCCGATGCGGCCCAGGTTGATGCCCAGCACCGGAATGTTGGCGTTGCGGGCCAGTTCGGCGGCCCGCAGGAAGGTGCCGTCGCCGCCCAGTGCCAGCACCAGTTCGCAGCCCTCGGCGGCCTGCGGGTCGGCGTTGACCACCTCGATTTCGACGCCCAGCGCGCGCATGTCGTCGGGGGCCAGGTGCAGCGGGCCCCTTGTCGACCGCCTCGGCGGACAGGACACGAAGCGCGATTCCGTTGTCGCCCAGCACTTTCTGCACGCGCCGCGCGGTCTCGGTGGCCTCGTCACGGCCGGTGTGGACCACCATCAAGACGGTGCGTGGAGCGTTTTCGTTCACTGTGGCCCGCCTTCCACCGCGCGCTGCACCGTCGTCACCAGCTCGTCGCCGGCGAGCGGCCGATCGGTCTGGGCGCGCAGCCGCAGAAAGTACTCGACGTTGCCCGACGGCCCCGGCAGCGGGCTGGCGGTGACGTCGACGGTGTGCCAGCCCAGCTCACCCGCGCGACCGGCGACCGCCAGCACGGCGTCGGCGCGCAGGCCGGGGTCGCGCACCACGCCCCCGGCACCGACCAGCCCCTTGCCCACCTCAAACTGCGGCTTCACCATGGGAACGATATCCGCGTTCGGTGCGGCACATCCAGCCAGCGCCGGCAACACCGTGGATAGCGAAATGAACGACAGGTCAGCCACCACGAGGTCGACCCGCCCGCCGATCGCCTCCGGCGTCAGGTCGCGAACGTTGGTCCGCTCGACGACGACCACCCGCTCGTCGCTGCGCAGCGACCACGCCAGCTGGCCGTACCCCACATCCACGGCAACCACCTCGGTGGCCCCGCGATCCAGCAGGACTTCGGTGAAGCCACCCGTCGACGCGCCGGCATCCAGGCATCGACGGCCCGCGACCGAAATCTCGAAGGCGTCCAGTGCCCCGATGAGTTTGTGCGCTCCGCGCGACACCCAGCCGCGCTCGCCGTCCTCGGCGACGGTCAGGGCCGCGGTGACGGCGACTGCGGTGCCCGGCTTGACGCGCCGGCATCCCATCGATGCTGACCTTCCCCGCGCCGATCAACTCCGCGGCCTGCTGACGGGACCGGGCCAGGCCGCGCCGGACCAGCTCGGCGTCAACGCGGGCGCGTCGAGACATCCGCGCACTCAGCCCTTCTCCGCCGACTCCAGCGCGGCCAGCAGCACGTCGTGCGCCTCGGACAGGCGGCGTGCAATCTCTTCGAGCTCGTCGAGCGACGGCACCTTCTCGGGGTCTTCGCCGTCCCCGGGCTGCGGCAGCCGCGCGAGCAGGGCGTCGATTTCAGCGCGAATCTGATCGGGATCGATAGTCATCGCGTTACTACGCTAGTCACCCGTCAGTCGGTCGTGCACCAAAGACCAGCGTTGCAGCGCGGCACGCGCCGCGTCGTCGGCGGCCTCGATGCGCACCTCGCCGGACTCGGACTCAGCGGCACTCCATACCGCGTCGGCGACCGCGCGCACGATCGACAGGCCATCCCCGTCGTCCGAGGCGTCGCCGCTGACGGTGATCGCCGTGTCCGTCGACGTCGACCCGCCAGCCCGGCTGCGGCCCGACCGCCAACCGCTCGCCGTCGGTGTGCAGCGAGCGCAGATCGTTGCCGATATAGGTGGGGCGCTGGGCGGGCTTGGCGTACACGGCGTCGCGCGCGGAATTGACCCCGGTGAGCACCATCAGGCTGGGCAGCTCGGCGGCGTTGGCGCCCTCGATGTCGGTGTCGAGGCGGTCGCCGATCACCAAGGGCGCGCGAAAGTCGCCGCGGGCCGCCGCATCTCGCAGCAGTCCGGGCGCCGGTTTGCCCGCGACCTGGGGCTCGCCGCCGGTGGCCGCCCGCAGCGCGGCCACGAACGATCCGTTGCCGGGCAGCAGCCCGCGCTCGGTGGGCAGGGTGAGGTCGACGTTGGACGCCACCCACAGCGCGCCGGCCCGGATGGCCAGCGCCGCCTCGGCCAGCTCCGGCCAGCCGATGGTCTGGGACAGACCCTGCACGACGGCGGCCGGGTCGTCGTCGTAGCTGCGCACCGGGCGCAGTCCGACCGCGGTGATCTCGTCGGCCAGGGCCTCGGTGCCCACGATCAGCACCGGCGAGTCAGGTGGCAGCTGGCCGGCCAGCAGCCGGGCGGCGCTTTGCGCGCTGGTGGCGACGTCGTCGGCGACGGCGGTGAAGCCAAGGTCGGTCAGGTGCGCGGCGACCTCGTCGGCGCTGCGCGAGGCGTTGTTGGTGACGAAGTACGCTGCGGCTGCGCACCTGCGCCAGCGCCTGCACCGCGCCCTCGGTGGGCCGAGCGGCCGCGAAACATCGTGCCGTCCAGATCGATCAGCAGGCAGTCATATTGCTGCGCAAGGGTTTTCGGGTTGACTTCCCGTCATGTCAGCCGAGTTCACTGACCCGATCTTCGGCGTCGGTGACGCCGTCGACATCGGCGGCCGCGGAGTGCAGGAACCACTGCAGCGCCTCGTCTTCGCGGCCGAGCGCCAAAAGCGTGTCCGCGTACGCGTAGAACAGCCGCGCCGCCGTGGCGCCGGTGCGGCCGGGATCCAGTTGTGGCGTGGACAACACGGTGAGCGCCTGTTCCAGCTGGCCGAGATCCGCGCGGGCCCCGGCCGCGACGATGCGCAACTCGTCGGCGTCGTCGCCGCTGAGCTCGGCGGCCTCCGGTCCGCGCGCGAGTTCGATCGCCCGCTCCGGACGGCCAAGTCCGCGTTCGCAATCGGCGATCAGGGCCAGCAGCGAGGACTTGCTGCCCATCCTGCGGGCCGCGCGTAACTCCGCGAGCGCCTGCGACCAGTCGCCGCAGTGGTAGGCGGCGATCCCGACCGCTTCCCGGATGGCGGCGATGCGGCTGGACCGCGCGCGCGCCGCCCGGGCGTGACGCAAGGCGGCCTCGGGGTCTTCGTCGAGCAGTTCGCCCGCGGCCACCAGGTGGCGCGCCACCGCGTCGGCGGTGGCGCGGTCCAGCGTGCTCAGTTCGCGGCGGATGTCGGGCGCCAGCTGCTTGGCCTCGACGCCGGGCGGTATCGGCGGCCCGTCCTGCGGCGCGCGATCGGCCTGGGCATCCCGGCGCGCAGCGCCCTGCGGCTGGGCCGGCCGCGCCACGGCCCGGACCCGACCAGCCGATTGGATGCCGGCCGCGCCCGACGTTCGCCGCGGTGCCTCTGCCTGTCGTCGACCACGCAGCCGAGGATACGGGCAGCCCCGCGGCCTAGCTTTGCAGCCGGTTACCCAGCAGCGGCGCGATCACCGCCGGGCAGTAGGTCGCGATCGCGACGATGGTGAACCTGCCCGCCATCTGATACGACAGTCCGTTGCCCTCGGCCATCTTGGACGTCACCTCGTCGAACGACCCGCCCGGCTCGAACAGCATCGGGCACACCGACTGTCCCATCGCCATGGTGCTGGTCGGCTGGGTATAGGAGATCCCGGCGTTCGTCAGCGCCGACAGGAAGGCATTGCCCAGCATGTCGGCGCGGATCGGCGCCGACAGGCGCCGCGGCCAGCGCCACCAGGCCGGTGATCACCCCCAGGATCCGCAGGACGGTCAACCGCACACGCGTCGCGAAAATCACCGTGACAACAGTGGTCGCCCACGGTCACGTCAACGACACGGTGAGGTAAAGATCTGTGCACGCACGCGTTTTGCGGCGGCCGCCCGGCCAATAAACGGGCTAGTCCGGCTAGATCTTTTCGACCCCGGCGACGGTGCGTTTGCCGCGGCGCAGCACCAGCCATTTGCCGTGCAGGAAGTCGGACGGCTGCGGCGCCCATTCCTCGCTGTCGATGCGGGCGTTGTTGACCGAGACGCCGCCCTCGCCGATGGTGCGCCGCGCGGCCTTCTTGCTCTCGGACAGGCCGCTGGCGACCATCAGGTCGACGATCCCGTCGGGGCCACCGGGTTTGAGCTCGGCGACCGAGGTCTCGCGCAGCGCCGCCGCCAGCGTCGCCTCGTCCAGGCGGTCGAGTTCGCCCTGCCCGAACAGCGCCCGGCTGGCGTGCTCGACGCCTCGGTGGCCGCCTCGCCGTGCACCAGCACGGTCAGTTCGCGCGCCAGCCGCCGCTGGGCGGCGCGCTGTTGGGGCCGCTCGGCCGTCGCCTGTTCCAGCTCGCCGAGCTCGTCGGCGGTCAAGAAGGTGAACCAGCGCAGGTACCGGATCACGTCGGCGTCGGCGGTGTTGAAGAAGTACTGGTACCAGGCGTACGGCGTGGTCAGCGCCGGGTCCAGCCACAGGCTGCCGCCCCCGGTGGACTTGCCGAACTTGGTGCCGTCGGCGGCGGTCACCAGCGGGACCGTCAGCGCGTGGACCGAGGCGCCGAGCTGCTGGCGCACCAGCCGGACACCGGCGATGATGTTGCCCCACTGATCGGAGCCGCCGATCTGCAGGGTGCAGCCGTAGCGCCGGTGCAACTCGACGTAGTCGTTGGCCTGCAACAGCATGTAGCTGAACTCGGTGTAGGAGATGCCGTCGCCCTCGAGGCGCCGCCGGACGGTGTCGCGGTCCAGCATGACGTTGACCGAGAAGTGCTTGCCGACGTCGCGCAGGAACTCGATCGCCGACATCGGGCGGGTCCAGTCCAGGTTGTTGACGACGACGGCGCCGGTGGGCGATTCGTCGAAGTCGACGAAGCGCCGCAGCTGCCCGCCGATGCGCTCGGTCCACTCGGCGACGGTGTCCGCCTCGTTGAGGGTGCGCTCGCCGATGTCACGCGGGTCGCCGATCATGCCGGTGGCCCCGCCGGCGAGCACGATCGGGCGATGGCCGGCGCGCTGGAACCGGCGCAACGCCAGCAGCGGCACCAGGTGTCCGGCGTGCAGGCTCGGCGCGGTGGGGTCGAACCCGGCGTACACCGTCATCGGCCCGCGCCGGGCTTCGGCGGTCAGCGCATCGAGGTCGGTGGACTGCGCGATCAGTCCGCGCCAGCCCAGCTCGTCGATGATCATGTCGCCCATGATCCAAGATCCTTCCACCCGAGATCGGTTCGGCTAGTCGCTGGCGCCCGGCGCCGGCGCGCGGGGGCTGCGGCGGTACGCCGAGACCTCCGGGCGGCCGGGAAGCCACAGCCGCCACGGCCGGTCGGCGGCCTGGCTGACGCCGACCCGCGGGCCGGACGTCGCGGTCAGCGGTTCGTGCAGTTCGAGGGTCACCGGGCCGTTGCGTGCGAAGAGGTCAATCCCGTTGTCGTCCATGGTGATTCCCATCGCCGAGCACAGGTTGCCCGGACCGCGCGCCAGGGCGGCGGTGTGCACCAGTTCGCCGCGGCGGCCACGCGCGACGTCGGTGCCGTCCTCGATGGCGGCGGCGCGCAGCAAGACCGCGGCGGCGGTGCCGTCGGGTCCGCACGAGACGTTGGCGCAGACGTGGATGCCGTGGCTGCGGTAGGTGTAGAGCCGCCCGGGGGGCCCGAACATCACGGAGTTGCGGGCACGCAGGCCCTTGTACGAGTGAGCGGCGGCGTCGGGCCAGGGACCGTCGGGGACTCCCCCGTAGGCCTCGACCTCGACGACTGATCCCGCTCACCCCCGCGCGGTGAGGGTGGCGCCCAGTAACCGGCGCGCGGCCTCGACCGGGTCGACTAACAGCTGGGCCGCGGCCGCGCCTTCGCGAAATCGTCCCCGAGCCTCGACCACATCAGATCCTGAATCCTCTTTTCCGAACCCAACGAACCTACCGGCAGGCCGAACATGGCAGTATCCCGGTGTCCCGTGACCCCAGGGCCGCGAGAAGGAGCCCACCTCATGCATGCGATCGATCCCGCCGCCACCGCGTGGCTGCTGGCCAGCACCGCACTGGTCTTGCTGATGACCCCCGGCCTGGCGATCTTCTACGGCGGCATGGTCCGCACCACCGGTGTGCTCAACATGATGATGATGAGCTTCATCTCCATACCGCTGGTGACGGTGGCGTGGCTGCTGGTCGGCTACACCATCGCGTTCTCCGAGGATGGGGCGAGCGGGCTCGTCGGCAACCTCAGGCATTTCGGGATGCTCGGCATCACCCCCGACACCGTCCACGGCACCGTTCCCGAACTGCTGTATGCCACGTTCCAGTTGACGTTCGCGATCATCACGGCCGCCCTGGTCAGCGGCGCGATCGCCGACCGCGCCAAGTTCGCCGCCTGGATGGTGTTCGTCCCGGTGTGGGCGATCGCGGTGTATTCGATTGTCGCGCACTGGGTATGGGGGCCCGGCGGCTGGCTGGCCAAGCTGGGCGTCCTCGACTACGCGGGCGGCCTCGTCGTCGAGATCGTCTCCGGTTCCTCCGCCCTGGCGCTGGCGCTGGTGCTCGGGCCGCGCATCGGCTTCAAGAAGGACGCGATGCGGCCGCACAATCTGCCGTTGCTGTTCGTCGGTGTCGGGCTGCTGTGGTTCGGCTGGTTCGGGTTCAACGCCGGTTCGGCCTTGGCCGCCAACGGAACTGCCGCGGCCATCTTCCTCAACACGCTGGTCGCCGGGTGCCTGGGCATGCTCGGCTGGCTCTCGGTCGAACAGATCCGCGACGGCCGGCCCACCACGTTCGGTGCGGCATCGGGTGTGGTCGCCGGCCTGGTCGCCATCACCCCGTCGTGCGGGACGGTCAACACGCTCGGCGCGACGGTCGTCGGGCTGGCGGCGGGCGTCGTGTGCGCGTTCGCGGTGGCCGCGAAATTGCGTTTCAACTATGACGATTCGCTCGACGTGGTGGGCGTGCACTTCGTCGGCGGCGTCGTCGGGGTGTCGTTGATCGGGCTGTTCGCGACGGCGGTCATGACGGCGGGCCCGCAGGGCCTGTTCTACGGGGGCGGCTTCGGCCAACTGGGCAAGCAGGCGCTGGCGATCGTGGTCGTCGCGCTCTATGCGTTCGCCATGACGTTCGTGCTGGGGAAGGTGATCGACCGGCTGATGGGCTTCCGGCTCAGCGCCGAGGACGAGACCACCGGCGTCGACTTCACCCAGCACGCCGAAACCGCCTACGCCGAAGGCGTGCACGGCCATCTGCCGCAGCGCCGCCCCGGCTACCGGCGAGCGCTTCAAGTAGATCTCCCGTCGCATGGGCCGTGTCCGACCCCACGGCCGTTCCGAGGTGCGCTCGCGCCGACGCCAGCGCCTGTACCGACTCAGCCCATTGGTCGGCCCGCGCTCACCCGTGGTCGTCCAGCCGCGTCACCGATGCGCCGGCCCGCCGCCCCCGATGTCGGTCTTGACAATCCCGCGCGGGGCGACGATTATTCATCGCATGATGAGTTCATCGCGTGATGAATTAATTGCCGGACCCCGCGGAGCCGGCGGTGCACATCGATCACCTGCGCGTCGTTCGCGGCAAACGCCCAGCTCTGCACGATTTCTCGGTGCGGATCGCCAAGGGCAGCATCACCGGCCTGCTCGGGCCGTCCGGCTGCGGCAAGACCACGCTGATCCGCTGCATCGTCGGCACCCAGATCATCACCAAGGGCACCGTCACCGTGCTCGGCAAAGAGGCAGGCAGTGCCGAACTGCGCCACCGCATCGGTTACCTGCCGCAGGACCCGACCATCTACCACGACCTGCGGATCGTGGACAACGTTCGCTATTTCGCCGCGCTATACGGGTTCGACGGCCAGGCCGCCGATGCCGCCATCGACCGCGTCGGGCTGACCGATCATCGGACCGCCTTGTGCGGCAACCTCTCCGGCGGTCAGCGCACCCGGGTGTCGCTGGCGTGCGCGCTGGTCTGCCAACCCGATCTGCTGGTGCTCGACGAGCCCACGGTGGGCCTGGACCCGGTGCTGCGGGCGGACCTCTGGGAGCAGTTCACCGAGCTGGCCCGCGCCGGGACCACGCTGCTGGTGTCCAGTCACGTGATGGACGAGGCCGACCACTGCGGCGACCTGCTGCTGATGCGCGACGGCCGGTTGGTCGCCCACACCACCCCGACCCAACTGCGAGAGGACACCGGATGCACGTCACTGGAGGACGCGTTTCTGTCCATCATCAAGCGCAGCACCATGCGCGAAGCGGGCTGAGCCTACGCGGCTACACCGCGACCACAGCGCGAATCCTGCGCCAGTTGGTCGCCGATCACCGCAGCGTCGCGATGATCCTGTTGGTGCCGGTCCTGGTGATCAGCCTGATGTACTTCATGTTCCAGAACGCCCCGCACCGCCCGGGCGGCCCGACCCCGTTCAACAACGCCTGCCTGATCCTGCTGGGCCTGTTCCCGCTGTTCGTGATGTTCATCATCACGGCGATAACCATGCAGCGCGAACGGGCCTCCGGGACGCTGGAGCGCATTTTGACCACGCCGCTGCGCCGGCTCGACCTGCTGATCGCCTACGGCACCGCCTTCTCCATCAGCCGCTGCGGCGCAAGCCGTTCTGGCGTGCGTCGTGTCGTTCTGGCTGCTGGGCTTCGACACGGCGGGCAGCCCGTTGTGGGTGTTCGTGATCGCGATCGTCAACGCCGTGCTGGGAGTCGGATTGGGCCTGCTGTGTAGTGCGTTCGCCCGCACCGAGTTTCAGGCCGTGCAGTTCATCCCGTTGGTGATGGTGCCGCAGCTGTTGCTGGCCGGCATCATCGTGCCGCGCGCGCTGATGCCACACTGGCTGCAATGGATCAGCAATGTGCTGCCGGCCAGCTACGCGCTGGAGGCCTTGCAGCAGGTGGGCGCGTACCCGGAACTGACGTTCATCGCGGTGCGCGACATCGTCGTGGTGCTGGGCTTCGCCCTGGCGGCACTGTGCCTGGCCGCGGCGACGCTGCGGCGACGGACGCCCTAGTGGTGATCGCAAGCGCGGCGCGGCCGGGCGCTGGGGGTACCTCCCGCTTGCGGGGGCCGGGTCGCCACGGAGGGTTCTAGTGACGGCCACCAGCGCCGGACATCGACGACGGGGGCGGCCGGCGGGGGACTCCGACACCCGCGATCGCATCCTGGGCAGCGCGCGAGAGATGTTTGCGCGCAACGGGATTCGCAACACCTCGATCCGCGCGGTGGCCGCGGCGGCGGGGGTCGATTCGGCGCTGGTGCATCACTATTTCGGCACCAAGGAGAAGCTGTTCGCCGCGGCCGTGCACATTCCGATCGACCCGATGGACATCATCGGCCCGTTGCGCGAGGTGCCGGTCGACGAACTCGGCTACCGCATCCCGTCAATGTTGTTGCCGCTGTGGGATTCCGAGATCGGCGCGGCGTTCATTGCCGCGCTGCGATCGATCCTGGCCGGCGAAGAGGTCAACCTGTTCCGGACGTTCATCGAGGACGTGATCAGCCGTGGAAGTCGGTCCACGCGTGGACAATCCGCCGGGAAGCGGAACCATCCGCATCCAGTTCGTCGCGTCGCAACTGGTGGGCGTGGTGATGGCGCGCTACATCCTGCAATTGGAGCCGTTCGCGTCGCTGCCACCCGAGCAGATCGCACAGACCATCGCGCCGAACCTGCAGCGCTACCTCACCGGGGATCTGCCGGACGGCCCTGTGCCATGAGCCGCTCGTGCTCGTCGTCATCGACGGTCGCGGGCTTCGTCGATGAGCAGCACCGGGATGCCGTCCTCGATGCGGTAGGCGCGCCGCAGTCGCGGGTTGTAGAGCAGTTCGGACCCCACCAGCAGCAGCGGGCCCCGGTCCTCCGGGCACACCAGGATGGCCAGCAGCGCATCGTCGATCATGACTGCGCACCAGTCAGCTCGGTTCGGGCTCCGGGAGTCAGCCGGCGATACTGGTCGGCCTCCGCATCGAGATACCAGACCTGGCGTCGCGCCTTCGGAACGCCGGCGGCCCGTAGGGCACTGACGGTCGGGCGGTAGGTCGCGCTCAGCGTCATCTCCGGAACCACGCAGACGAAGTCGGGTCCCAGGCCGATCGGGATCTTGGCGAACGCTTCGGTCAGGTCGGCCGCGGTGATGGAGGCGCCCGGCAACAGGGTCACCGCCGACACCGCCACCTCGTGGTCGCCCACCGGCACGTTGTAGGTCACCGCGAGGTCGACGCCGTTGATGCAACCCAGCGCGTCGGTGACGGGTTCGGCGAAGACCAGACCGCGCGCGGTGCGCACCACCGAGCCGCGCCGGCCCGCCAGCCAGAAGTCGCCGTCGTCGTCGCGGTAGAACAGGTACTCGGTCGAGATCCAGGTGTCGCCGGCGGCGAAGACGCCGCGCTTGACCGACGCGCTCGGGTCGATCGGGCCGTTGGACGCGGCCAGCAGGACACCGACCTGTTTGGGTTCGGCGATCTGCACGAAGCCGCGCTCGTTCTCCAGGATCAGGTCGTGCTCGGCGTCGTAGGCGCCCAGCTCGATTCGCCCGGCTCCCGGGAGCGGGCGGCCCTTGCTGCCGACCTTGGCGCCGGACACGTTGGCCAGCACCGCCTGCCCGTCGGTGGTGGCGAAGAACTCGACGACGTGGGCGGGCGCGAACGCGTCGACGACACGTCCCCACAGCCCGGTCGGCATGCCGGAACCGATGAACAGCCGCACCGGGTGGTTGCCCTGCAGTACGAACGCGGGATCGACTTGATTGTCCAGGATCTCGCCGAGCATGGCCCAGGTGTAGGACACCACGGTGACGCCGTACTGGCGTACCTCCTGGATGAATCGGTTCCGGTCCAGGCCGCGCGACAGCGCGATGCGGGTGCCGCCGACCACGGCGCCGCCGAGGCTGACCAGCAACGCCGACTCGTGGTGCAGCGGCGTCAGGCAGTAGACGGTGTCGCGGCGGTCCAGGGCGGCCGTCGACGCGGTACCGAAGGCCGACACCGCCCAGCGGTAGTTGGTGATCTGCTTGGCCACCAGCTCGCCGCCGGCCGCGCTGAACGCGATGAACGCCAGGTCCCGGGCAAGTCCCGGGTTGGGGCGGTACCACCCGGGCAGCTCGACGGCGTCCGGGTCGATCTGTTCCATGTCGATGACGTCGGAGTCTTCCGGCAGGTGTAGATCCCGCGACTCCCCGCCGCCGAGCACCAGCACCTGCTGCAGCCCCTGGCGGTCGGAACCCAGCACGGCGTCGAGGTTGGTGGGGTCGGTCAGCAACTCGGTCACTCCCCCGAGCCGCACCGAGGCGGCCAGGTCGGCGTCGGGCCGCATCACCACCGCGATGGCGCCGAGCCGGGACAACGCGGCGATCGCCACGAGGGCGCTGGGCCGGGTCTCCATCAACACGCCGACCCGATCACCCTGCCGCACACCGACATCGATGAGGCCGCGAACGACGTTGTTGACGCGCCGGTTCACCGCCTCGTAGGTGTGCACCCGCCCGTCGAACAGCAGGAATTCGCCCTGCGGGGCGTCCTGGGCCTGCTCTTCGATGATGCGGCCCAGCGAGATCCGGGTGTGGTCGTTGATCTGGCCCAGGCGGACCAGGCGCGGCAGGGTTCGGGCCGTCTCGACGGCCAGGGTGCGCACGGACTTGTTGGCGGCGACAACGGTGTTGGCCGCGCCGCGCGCGATTCCCAGCGCCGCCTCGGAGGCCTCCCCGAGACCGTGCGCGATGCGGGAGCTCAGCGCCACCCCGCTGTCGGTGTGCTCCGCGGGCTGGTCGGCCATCAGGTCGATGCTGGTGGGTTTGTCGCCGCCGGTGGACAGCCACTTCACCCATTCGGCGACCGTCGGCCAACTCTGTTGCGCCGCTTTGGATCCGACGACCAAACCGAAATGTCCTGTGCGGATGGTGTATTCGTAGACTTCGGCGTTCGGCGCCGCCCGCCGGATGCCGCGCACCGAGGCGGGCTGCCCGATGTCGTCGACCTCGCCGACGAAGGCCAGCACGGGACAGGTGATGTCGGTGAGCGTCACCATCTGGCCGTTGACGGCGAAGCCGCCGGTCATCATCCGGTTGTGGGCGATGAACTGCTTGAGCAGCTCGGAGATCGCCGGGCCCGACCACGCGATCCAGCCTTCACGCTCGAGGAATCGGCGCTGCTGCTCGCGCGGCAGTAGCGCCTCGCGGTCGTGCAGCTGACGCAGGAAGTCGACCCGCGCCTTGGCGGTCTTGAGCGGGTCGAGCATCTGAAAGCCGGTGCGCGCCATCCAGCTGGGGATGGCCAGCCGGCTGAAGACGTGGTCGGCCATGAAATTGGCGGCGGGCGCCGCGAAATTCGCCGGGATGCCCATGGGCAGGGCGGCCAGGGTGTCCACCGGCGAACCGAAGGTGACGATGCTGGCCAGGCTCTTCGAACGCCGGTAGGCGGCGACCTGGTAGCACCACATGCCACCCTGCGAATAGCCGACCAGGTGCACGTCGCTGCCGGTGGTGTCCTTGACCGTGTCGATGGCCTGACTGAGCGCGACGATGTGGTCGGCGAGGGTGCGGCGCATGCCGCCCTCGACCTTGTCGGGTTCGCCGAAGTCGATGACCCAGGGGTCCAGCCCGTTGGCGTGCAGGATGCCCACCGCGCCTTCTTCGCGCGTGACGTCAAACATGTCCGCCGACATCATCATCGGGTGCACCATCAGCACCGGCGGACCGACGGGCGATTGGCCGCGCCGGCTGTCCGGCGGGAAATACCGCCGCAGCTTGTACATCGGCACGCTCTCGACGGTCTGGGACGGCGACGGCACGCTACCGGTTTCCAGGCCCCCCAGCCGTAAGACCTCCAGCCCGTTCTGCGCGGTGGCGATCAGCCGCTCGACCGGTCGTGTGACCATCGAAAAATTGAGATCCACTGCTGCTCCCTGAGTCTTGACAGCTTGGACATCATGGCACATCGGGGCAGCTAGGAGGGCATGGTCCGGCCCATCGACGCCGTTGATCAACGAATCGGATCGGGACTCGAGTTCGACAAGCGCGGCTATTACGAGCTCAAAGGCGTGCCCGGCGAAAGCGCCCCTTCGCAGTCGCTTCTACGTAAACCATCGGCCGGCGATCAGAATGGCGCCGGCTCATCGTCGCCGTCGCCAGGTGGCGCCGGACCGAAGTAAGTTGCATGGGATTGCCGGCGTTCGGGTTGGCGGGCTTGCTGGTTGCGCCGGCGTTCGGCGGCGATGCGTGCGGCGCGGTTCTGCGCGCGGGTGCGGTGGCGTGTGGGCATCATCGCGGTGCGGTCGGCGCAACGATCGTCCGCCGGCAGCGCAGGCGGGCGGATCTCGCCGGTGGATGCGCACAGGGAGGGAAACAGCAGGGCGCTGCCCGGGGTGGTGACGTAGGTGTGCCCGGCCTGTGAGGTCAGGATCAGCGTCGCGTCGGGGAGCTGTTTTTCCTGCCAGCCCCAGAACGTTTTCACCAAATGATGAGTACGGCAGTAACACTTGAGGTTCGACGCATGCGTAGGCCCACCCGCCGCGTAGGGGATCGTATGGTCCACATCGCACTCGGTGGCCGGGCGATCACAGCCGGGCCAGCGGCAGGTCAAATCCCGACACCGCACGAAATCGGCCAGCGCCTTGGACGGCACATAACCGGACTCGGGGGCGGCGTCACCGGGGTGCACCAGCGGCACCGGCGTGGCCGAGGCGGCCAGTTCGGCCACCAGCTCCGGGGGTATCAGCCCCTCGGCGCCCACCTCGGCGGCCGGTGCGACACCACGACCATCGACGGTGGCGCGTTCAGCGACGATATGAATCAGCACCGGTCCGGCAGCCCGGCGTTTCCCGGCCCCACAATCCGATCGACCACACCGGCAGCCCAACCGGTCCGCGCCGGCCGCCAACGCCCCCAAAGCGTCGGCGCGACGCTGCTCGCGGGTGCGCGGGTCATGCTCGCAGACCGTGGCGGCCAACGCGTCCAGCCGGTTGTCCAGGGCATGCGCATCCGGACTCAGCAGGCTGCCCTCAATGTGCGACAGGCCATCTCCACTGTCGGCGATCCAGATCTCGCGACCGGCCACCCGCTCCTTGCGCCGGCGCACCGCATCGACGTCAGCCTTCGCCACGATCTTGTCCACCTGCGCGGCCAGCCGCCGCTGGGTCATCGACGGCCAGCGCGCCACCTGGACCGCTAGTTCGGCGTCCACCGCCGCCAACACGTCACGGTCGGTGATCAGATCGGTGCGGTACACGATCGTGGCGAACAGTCGAAAGTCGATGTCGCCGGCCCGAAAGACCGCACCGACCTCGGGCAGCCGCTCGCGCATCGCGCGTGCATAGCGCACCCGGCTGGCGGCCAGCCCCTGACCGATGCGCAACTGCGCGGCCACCTCGGCGCTCACCGCCGCCTCGGTATCGACCGCCCAGTCCTCGCACTCCGAACAGCGCGACAGCCGATAGGAAAACAACTCCCCGACCGCAGCCAACTGCTCAGCCACCGCCCGGTTCTCGACCCGCGCCAACACACCGAGCCGCTCCAACAGCGCCGCGGACTCCGGCGTGACCGACGGATGGTGCCGCTCGAACAGCTCATCCAAGCGCGCGATCACGTCCTCGAACATACGTTCGATTATGACAGAAGGGTACGACTCGATGGCAACGCACGCCCGTGCACGACGGCCGCGATAAAGGCGATGCCTTCGGATGCCTGAAGATCGGTCCTAGCTGCCTAGACGGCACCTATCCTTGCCTCATGGCGTCGAAATTGTCGGGCAAGGTCGCGTTCATCACCGGCGGTGCCTCGGGCATCGGCGCCGCACTGGCCACCACATTGGTCGACGGCGGCGCGGAGGTATGGATCGCCGATCGTCAACTGGACGCGGCGCAGCAGCTGGTGCAACGCTTCGGCAGCGCGGGCGCGAAAGCCCACGCGATCGAACTCGACGTTCGCAGCTATCCCGCCTTCGAGGGCGCGGTCGCCGAGGCAGTGCAGCGATCCGGGCGAATCGACTATCTGTTCAACAACGCCGGCATCGGGGTCGGCGGTGAGGTCGACTCCTACACGCTCGACGACTGGAATGACGTCCTGGCGGTGAACCTGCACGGCGTGGTGCACGGCATCCAGGCGGTGTATCCGATCATGATCCGGCAGCGGTCGGGGCACATCGTGAACACGGCGTCGATGGCGGGTCTGCTCGCCGGTCCCGGCACCGCCAGCTACACCGCCTCCAAGCACGCCGTCGTCGCGTTGTCGAAGGCGCTGCGGCTGGAGGCCGAGCGCCACAACGTCAAGGTGTCGGTGCTGTGCCCAGGCGCGGTCCGGACCCCCATCCTGACCGGCGGCAGGTACGGCCGGATGACCAATATCGGCGCCAGCGACGAGGACATCCTCAAATCCTGGGAGCCGATGCGGCCGATGGCGCCGGACAGGTTCGCCGCCCGCGTCCTGCGAGCCGTGTTACGCGGGGACGCAATCGTCATAGTGCCGGCCTGGTGGAAGGCGTTCTGGTACCTGGAGCGCCTCTCGCCTGCCATTTCGATGCGGGTTGGACGACTCGTGCTCAAGCGAATGCGTGAAATGCAGTCAACGTCATCGCGATCCGCGATCCGCGGTCGGTGAGGCAGGCTCGGGCCGGACAGCGTGCTCGGCGGCGCGCCCGTCGGTAGCGCGGACAGCTGCTCCTGAAAGCACGCTGAGAACCGACTGCGCGCCAGTTTGCGCTGTAGGACGCCGGGTACACAGCCGATGCGCTTCGGTCACGACGCGTCGTCGAGACCACCTCGGTTGAAAGACACAGCTGGGCGCTTTCCAGTTCCCTGGGCAGCTTCGGCAACCGCTACTGCAGTGACAGTGCCGGGACCGGAGCCCGCGGGACCGTGGTTCCTTCCAGCCCGAAGGCGAGGTCGCTTCATGGACACGACGACGCACTTGGCCGCCCAGCCCGCCACCGAAACCATCACCGCAATTCCGCGGTCACCGAACGACGGTGTCCTTGGTGCGCGAGACGCAGCCAGTGACTCCAGCACAGAAATCAGTCCGGGCCGGTAATCGCCGGCCGGGGCATACGCGCGCGAGAAAGGGAGACAAATGTTGTTGCTGGGCAACGGCGGACGGCAAAAAGGCCGCACCGCCGGCAGCGACGGACTCGGCGAGGTCCAACATCTGGCCGGGCGAGCTTTGTACGACGTCGCGCACGGCCGTTTCGAACGCTCGCTGTCCGGGCTGACCGCCGTCGCGGCACTGGTCACGACGGCCGAAATCTACTTCGAGCATTACAAAGCCAGCTTCGGCAACAAATGGATGTGGAGCCCGATCGTGGTGACCCCGCCGGTGGTCGTCGCCGGAATCGGCGGGGTGTTCTCGCGGCGCTGGGCCAAACTCTGGCTGCCCATCACCGCGGGCATCTACACGGCCAACGGCCTGATGGGCGAATATCTGCACGCCCGCGGGGTCGCGCGCAAGCCGGGCGGGTGGAAGAACGCGTCCTACAACGTGCCGATGGGGCCGCCGATCGCGGCGCCGGGATTGATGTGCATGGTCGGCGGGATGGGATTGCTGGCGTCGATCCTGCGCCGCGAACGGTTCCGCGGATAGGGCGCTGGGATTTCCGAGATGGCCGACACCTCACGCCCCGACCACCTGCCCAACCTGCGCCCCGACGGCAAGCCGCCGCATCCGTCCTGGCTGCCCAAGCAACGTCGCGGCGTCACGCCGCAGATGATCGGGCGCTATCCCGATTACGACGTGCTGGAAACCGCCGACACCTGGGACGAGGCCACCAGGAAAGTGGTGCTGGCCCGGCTCGAACCGCCCGGCCCGCTGCGGTTTTTCACCGCAGAAGAAGAGCCGTGCCTGCGCGCGTTCTGCGACACGGTGCTGGCGCAGGATGTCGAGCCGCGAGTGCCGGTGGCCGAGTCCGTCGACTCCAAGCTCGCCGACGGGCGCCTCGACGGCTACCAGTACGCGGACATGCCCGACGACCGCGACACCTGGCGGCTGGTGCTGCGCGGGCTCAACGAGACGGCATCGGCCCACCACGGCGGAACCTCATTCGCCGAGGCCGATCTCCTCACCCGCGAAGCGATCATCGACCGGTTCTCGCAGGCAGACCTGCACGGCGGGGCGTGGGACAGTTTGAACGTCAAGCGCGCGTGGTCGGTGTGCATGCGAATGACGTTGTCGGGCTTCTACTCCCATCCATGGGCATGGAACGAGATCGGGTTCGGCGGCCCGGCCTACCCGCGCGGTTTCATGCGGCTCGGTGGCGCCACCGGGCCGGCCGCCGCGCGTGAGCCGTACGAGACCCGCGGCGCCACCGACGAGGATCCGGTGCAAGTCGTGCAGAACGGGGAACTGTGATGGGCGACTTCTTGCGGGGCCTGTTCAAGGGAGCGGTCGAACCGAAGGACAACGATTCGCGATTTCTGCTCGACGTGCACACGCGCGACCTGCCCGGCGAGAAGACCATGCGCCGCTACGCAGACGACGACGAGGTCGATCTGGTGGTGGTGGGTGCCGGGGCCGGCGGTTCGGTGCTGGCGCAGCGACTGGCGCGTAAGGGCTGGCGGGTCGTGATCCTCGAGGCCGGCCCGTTCTGGCACCCCGACGAGGACTGGGTCTCCGACGAGGCCGGTTCCCATGCGCTGTATTGGACACAGAAACGCATCATCGGCGGCGACGACCCAATTGAGCTGGGCAAGAACAACTCAGGGCGTGGGGTGGGCGGCTCCATGGTGCACTACGCCGGGTACACCCCGCGGTTCCACCCCAGCGACTTTCAGACCTACACCCGCGACGGGGTCGGGGCGGACTGGCCCATCCGCTACGAGGACATCCGGCGGCACTACGAGCAGGTCGAGCTCGAGCTGCCGGTGGCCGGCCAGAATTGGCCCTGGGGCGATCCGCATCGCTACCCCTTTGCCCCACATCCGATTTCGGGTGCGGCCGCCAAGATCTGGCGGGGTGCGATCAAGCTGGGCATCGAGATGCGGGTGGGGCCCGTCGGCATCGTCAACGGCACCTTCGGCAACCGCCCGCACTGCATCTACCGGGGCTACTGCCTGCAGGGCTGCAAGGTCAACGCCAAGGCCAGCCCGTACGTCACGCACCTTCCCGACGCGCTGGCACACGCCGTGGAGATCCGCGCGAACTGCATGGCCTCCCGCGTCGAGCTCGACGAGAGCGGCGCGGCGCGCGGCGTGGTTTACTACGACGAGGTGGGCGGCAAGGAGCGGCTGCAACGCTCGAAAGTGGTTGCCGTGGCTGGTTATTCGATCGAAACACCGCGGCTGCTGTTGAACTCGACCAGTGACCGCTTCCCGAACGGGCTGGGCAACAACGACGATCAGGTCGGGCGCTACGTGATGGTGCAGGGCGCCACCCAGTCCGCGGGCCGGTGGCCCGAGGAGGTGCGGATGTACAAGGCGCCGCCCCCAGAGGTCACCTCCGAACAATTCTACGAAACCGACCAGTCCCGGGGCTTCGCCCGCGGCTTCGCCATCCAGACCGTGTCGCCGATGCCCATCGGCTGGGCCGAACACGTGCTCGCCGAAGGACACTGGGGACGCGCCATGCGGGAGTACATGCGCGACTACAACCACTGGGCGACGGTCGGCGTGCTCAACGAGCTGTTACCGCTGCCGGACAATCGGGTGACGCTGGCCGACGAGAAGGACCCGTACGGCATCCCGGTGGCGCGCTTCGACTACACGCTCTGCGACAACGACAAGGCCAACATGGCCTACTCCACCAAGGTGATCGCCGACATCCTGCACGCCGCCGACGCCCAGGACGTGCTCACCATCGAACGTTTCGCCCACCTGATCGGCGGGGCCCGCATGGGCACCAGCCGTGAGAACTCGGTCGTCGACTCCGATCAACGCGTGTGGGGTGTACCGAACCTGTTTCTCGCCGACGGCTCGGTGTGCCCGACACAGGGTTCGGCAAACCCCGCGCTGACCATCATGGCGATGGCCTCGCGGCTCGCCGAACGGTTGGCCGGCGGGAAGATCGATGTCACCGCGGGACGGGGGTCGGAGGCAGGGGTCCGTGGCTGACCAGACGATCGACGTCGAGACGACCTTCGCCCCCCGGGTGCTGCGCGAGTACGCGCTGCTCGCCGACGGTGAGCGGGGCGCGCTGATCGGGCCGCAGGGCGACGTGGCATGGATGTGCGCGCCGCACTGGGACTCCGATGCGGTCTTCTCCAATCTCATTGGGGGCGGCGGGGTTTATGCGATCACCCCAACCGATGTGCGGCACGTATGGGGCGGCTACTACGAGCCGGGCAGCCTGATCTGGCGCAACCGGTGGACCACCCGCGACAGCACGGTGGAATGCCGTGAGGCACTGGCCTTTCCGGGCGACCCCGACCGGGTGGTGCTGCTGCGGCGACTGATGGTGTGCCGCGGGACGGCGCGGGTGCGGGTGCTGCTGGCCCCGAGCGCGGCGTTCGGCCGGCACGGCCTCGGTCACCCGACCTCCGAGGACGGGGTGTGGAGCGGCCGGTCGGGCCGGTTGCGCTGGCGTTGGCTCGCCGGCTGCGACGCACGCACCCTCAAAGCCGCGCACGACAAGAGCGAGTTGCTCGACCTGCGAGATCACCCTCGAGGAGGGCCGGCAACACGACCTGGTGCTGGAGCTGTCCGAACGCGCGCTGCCGGACCAGCCGCCCGACCCCGACCTGTCCTGGGACGCCACCGCGGCCGCCTGGCAACGCAGCGTGCCGCGGCTGGACTGCACCATCGCTCCGCGAGATGGAAGCCACTCCTACGCGGTGCTGCGCGGACTGACCAGCAGTGGCGGCGGCATGGTGGCCGCGTCCACGATGAGCCTGCCCGAACGCGCGCACACCAACCAGAATTACGACTACCGCTACGCCTGGATCCGCGACCAGGTGTACGCCGGCATGGCGGCCGCTGCCGTCGGCACGACCGAATTGCTGGACCGGGCGGTCGAATTCGTCGGCGCCCGGCTGCTCGAGGACGGCCCGAACCTCAAACCCGCCTACACCGTCACCGGCGGCGCGGTGCCCGGCGAAGAAGCGCTCGACCTCCCCGGTTACCCCGGGGGTTCGGACAAGGTCGGCAATTGGGTCAACCAGCAATTCCAGCTCGATGTCTTCGGCGAGGCGCTGCAGCTGCTGGCCAGGGCGGGCGCCGCCGACCGGCTCGACGCCGAGGGTTGGCGCGCCGTGCAGACCGCCATCGGGGCCATCGAAAAGCGTTGGCGTGAACCGGATGCCGGGGTGTGGGAGATCGACGACGAGCATTGGACGCAGTCCCGCCTGGCCTGTGTGGCCGGGTTGCGCGCCATCGCCAAGCTGGCCGGCGCCGGTCCCGAGGTGGCCACCTGCGCCTCGCTGGCCGACGCGATCCTGGCCGACACGGCGTCGAGCAGCCTGCACCCGCACGGCTATTGGCAACGCAGCCCGCGGTTGACGGGGGTGGACGCGTCGCTGCTGCTGCCGCCGGTGCGCGGCGCGGTGTCCGCCGACGACCCCCGCACCCGGGCGACGCTGGACGCCGTTCGCCGGGAACTCACCGACGACGGGTTCGTCTACCGCTTCCGGCACGACGAGCGCGACCTCGGTGACGCCGAGGGCGCCTTCCTGCTCTGCGGATTCATGATGGCGCTCGCCGAAGATCAACTGGGCCATGGCCATCGCGCGATGCGCTGGTTCGAACGCAACCGCGCCGCGTGCGGGCCGCCGGGGCTGTTCTGCGAGGAGTACGACGTACGGCAACGCCAGCTCCGCGGCAACCTGCCACAGGCGTTCGCGCACGCGCTGATGCTCGAATGCACGGCCACCCTCACCGACGACGACGATGCCCACCATGAGTGATTACGCCGACCGAGCGAAAGGCAGTTCTGCGATGACACAGACAGTGGTGATCACCGGAGCCAGCGCGGGTATCGGACGCGCCACCGCCCAACAGTTCGGCCGGCGGGGCGCCAACGTCGTCCTGCTCGCCCGTGGCGCCGCCGGGCTTGACGGCGCCGCGCGCGACGTCGAAGCCGGCGGGGGCAAGGCGCTGGCCATCCCGACCGATGTGGCCGACCACTCGGCCGTCGTCGCCGCCGCCGACGAGGCCGAGGCCGCCTTCGGCCCCATCGACGTCTGGGTCAACGTCGCGTTCACCTCCGTGTTCGCGCCGTTCAGCGAGATCAGCGCCGAGGAGTTCAAACGCGTCACGGAGGTGTCCTACCTCGGGTACGTGCACGGCACCATGGCGGCGCTGGCCAAGATGCGCCCCCGCGACCGCGGCACCATCGTGCAGGTCGGTTCGGCGCTCAGCCAGCGGTCGATCCCGTTGCAGTCGGCCTACTGCGGCGCCAAACACGCCATCAACGGCTTCACCGAATCGGTGCGCTGCGAGCTGTTCCACGAGGGCTCGAAGGTGCGCATCACCGTCGTTCAGATGCCCGCGGTCAACACCCCGCAGTTCTCCTGGGTGCTGTCCCGGCTGCCCCGCCATCCCCAGCCCGTGCCGCCGATCTACCAGCCCGAGGTCGCCGCGCGCGGCGTCCTGTATGCCGCCGATCATCCGGGGCGCAAACAATATCTGGGTCGGCGATTCCACCATGGTGACGCTGCTGGGGCAGAAGTTCGTCGCGCCGCTGCTGGACCGTTACCTGGGCCGCACGGGTTACGACTCCCAGCAGACCCAGGAGCGCGTCGACGCCGACCGGCCCAACAACCTCTGGCAGCCGCTGGATCAGGAGCCGGGCACCGACCACGGCCCACACGGCCAGTTCGACGACAAGTCGCACACCCACAGCCCGCAACTGTGGGCGTCGCAGCACCGGATCGTCAGCGGCACCGGCGCGCTCAGCGCCGCCGGGCTGGGCGCGTGGCTGGCGGCGCGAGCGGGCCGCCGGTGGGCGCGATGACGCCCTCCGCGCGGATCGAGGAAGTCACCGCGCAGGTCTACGAAATCCCCACCGACGCACCGGAAGCCGACGGCACCCTGTCCTGGTCGTCGACCACCCTGGTGCTGGCCGAGGTTGCCGCCGACGGCCGACGCGGGATCGGCTACACCTATGCCGACGGGGCGTGCGGCAAGCTGATCAGCGGCAAGCTCGCCGGCGCGCTCACCGGACACAGCGCCGTGGACATCCCGGCTCGCTGGCAGTCGATGGTCCTGGCGATGCGCAACAACGGGCGGCCCGGGTTGGCCTCCTGCGCGATCTCCGCGGTCGACACCGCGCTATGGGATCTCAAGGGCAAGCTGCTGGAGCTGCCGGTGTGTCGGCTACTCGGCATGGCGCATGCCGAGGTACCGATCTACGGCAGCGGCGGCTTCACCACCTACGACGAGCGCGCCACCCGGGCCCAACTCGAACGCTGGGTCGACGAGTGGAAGATCCCGCGGGTGAAGATCAAGATCGGTGAGTCATGGGGCTCCGAGGTGAGCCGCGACCTCGATCGGATTGCTTTGGCGCGCAAGGTGATCGGGCCCGACGCCGAACTGTACGTGGATGCCAACGGCGGCTACCGGCGCAAACAGGCGATCAGGGTGGCCCACGCCATGGCCGAGCACGGTGTCACGTGGTTCGAAGAACCGGTGTCCTCCGACGATCTGGACGGGCTGCGCGAAGTGCGAGACCAGGTGACCCCGGACGTCACCGCCGGTGAGTACGGCTACGACCTGGCCTACTTCAACCGGATGCTCGCCGCCGACGCGGTCGACTGCCTGCAGATCGACGTCACCCGCTGCGGGGGCATCACCGATTGGGTGCGCGCCGCGGCCCTGGCCGCCTCCTACAACGTGGACGTCTCCGGGCACTGCGCCCCCAACCTGCACGCCCACGTCGCCAGCACCGTCGGAAACCTGCGGCACCTGGAGTACTTCCACGACCACCACCGGATCGAACAGATGCTTTTCGACGGCGCGCTGTCGCCCGAGGGCGGCGCATTGCGGCCCGATCAGCACCGGCCGGGCCTCGGCCTCGAGTTCAAAGACCGCGACGCCGAGCAGTACCGGGTGGCCTGAAGTCAGGTTCTGCCGATGCCCGTCGTACGGCGAGGAGTGAACGCACGCAAAAACGGGAATCGATACGCCAAGGTTTTCACAAAGGGGATTGGGGAAACGTGCGATGACCGTGAACTCCAACGACGAAGCTGTGGGTCGCCGCGACGCGCTGGTGTCTGACGTTGTCGAGGATGGCGACCTGAGTGCGGTCGACCTGGTGCTGGGCCTCGGCGAGCCGCAGCGGGTCGGCAGGTTCTGGTTCTACCTCGACGGCCATCGCTGGGAGTGGTCGGATGCGGTGGCGCGCATGCACGGCTATAAGCCCGGGCAGGTCGAGCCCACCACCGAACTGCTGCTCCAGCACAAGCACCCAGACGACCGGGAGCGGGTGGCCGCCGTGCTGGACCGCGTGAAGAAGGGGAAGCCGTTCAGCAGCCGGCACCGGATTGTCGACACGGCAGGACGCACCCGCTGCGTTGTCGTCGCCGGCGATCGGATGGTCGACGGCAGCGGTGCGCTGGTCGGCACCTCCGGGTTCTATGTCGACGTCACCGACTCGCTGCACTCCGATATCACCAACGTGCTGTCGGCGGTGAACGACGCCCGCGCGCGCATCGAGCAGGCCAAGGGCGTGCTGATGACCGCCTACGGCATCTCGGCCGAGCGGGCGTTCGACATTCTGGTGTGGCGTTCCCAGGAGGCGAACCTCAAGCTGCGCGACGTCGCCAGCCGCTTCCTGGACGCCGTGGCCAGCAAGGCCTCGCTGGAAACGCAAAGCCAGGTGGACCAGGCTCTGCTGAACATCGGCTAGCGACGACAGTAGGGTCGGCCCAGTGGCGCACCTACTTGGGGCTGAGGCCGTCCACCTCGAATATCCGACTCAGGTGGTCTTCGAATCGATCACGCTCGGGGTCAACGACGGCGCGCGCATCGGCATCGTCGGGCGAAACGGTGACGGCAAATCCAGCCTGCTGCGGCTGCTGACCGGCCAGCAGACGCCCGACTCCGGCCGGGTCACCCAGCGCAGCGGGTTGCGGGTCGGCGCGCTGAGCCAGGCCGACACCCTGGACCCGGACCGCAGCGTGGGCTACACGCTGGTCGGTGAGGCGGCCGAACACCAGTGGGCCGGCGACGCGCGGGTCCGCGACGTGGTCGCCGGGCTGGTCTCCGACATCGCCTGGGAGGCGCCGGTCGCCACGCTGTCCGGTGGCCAGCGCCGCCGGGTGCAGCTGGCCAGGCTGCTGGTGAGCGAATGGGACGTCATCGCGCTCGACGAGCCCACCAACCATCTGGACATCGAGGGCATCACCTGGCTGGCCGGCCATCTGCGCCAACGCTGGGCGCGCAACACCGGCGGGCTGCTGCTGGTGACCCACGACCGCTGGTTTCTCGACGAAGTCGCCACCACGACGTGGGAGGTGCACGACGGGATCGTCGAACCGTTCGACGGCGGGTACGCGGCCTACGTCCTGCAACGCGTCGAGCGGGACCGGATGGCCGCCGCCACCGAGGCCAAGCGGCAGAACCTGATGCGCAAGGAGCTGGCGTGGCTACGGCGCGGGGCGCCGGCGCGGACCTCGAAGCCCAAGTTCCGGATCGAGGCGGCCAACCAGCTGATCGCCGACGTGCCGCCGCTGCGCAACCCGGTCGAGCTGGCCAAGCTGGCGACCGCCCGGCTGGGCAAGGACGTGGTCGATCTGCTCGACGTGTCGGTCGCGTTTGACGGCCGCCCGGTGCTGCGCGATATCGAGTGGCGGATCGCCCCCGGCGAACGCACCGGCATCGTCGGCGCCAACGGTGCAGGCAAGTCGACCCTGCTGGGATTGATCGACGGCACCATCACCCCGGATGCGGGACGCGTCAAGCGCGGCAAAACCGTGCGGCTGGCGGTGCTCGACCAGCAGGGCGATTCCCTGGCCGCGGTCGGCGGCGACCGGATCGCCGATGTGCTGGGCAGGCTGCCGGGCGGGTACCAGGTCGACGGCCGTGAGGTCACCCCGGCGCAGCTGCTGGAGCGGCTCGGGTTCGGCCGCGGCCAGCTGTCCTCCCGCGTCGAGGACCTCTCCGGCGGTGAGCGGCGGCGGCTGCAGTTGATGCTCACGCTGCTGTCCGAGCCCAACGTGTTGCTGCTCGACGAGCCCACCAACGACGTGGACACGGACACGCTGACCGCGATGGAGGATCTGCTCGACTCCTGGGCGGGCACCCTGATCGTCGTCTCGCACGACCGCTACCTGCTGGAGCGGGTCACCGATCAGCAGTACGCGGTGCTCGACGGCCGGTTGCGGCATCTGCCCGGCGGTGTCGACGAGTATCTGCGGCTGGCCGACCAGCGGACGACCGAGTCCACCGCCGGGTCGTCGCGGCCCGCCGACCCAGCACCACATGTGATGTCCGGAGCGCAACGCCGCGCCGCGGAAAAAGAGGTGGCCTCCGTCGATCGCCAGCTCGCGCGGTTGGCGGACCGGATCGAGCACAAGCACAACGAACTCGCCGCCCACGACCAGTCCGACCATGTCGGCATCACCCGGCTCACCCAGGAATTGCGCGGGCTCGAAGACGACGTCGCCGCGACGGAGGGTCGCTGGCTGGAGCTTTCCGAGCTCCTCGAGTGAAACGCTTGCGCCACACCAGGTTTCGCGATGCGGTCAGGCGCTCAGTGCCAGCGCAGCAGCACCAGTTCGGAGCCGAACCCGGGGCCCGTCGCGAGCAACAGCCCGGGGCTGCCGCCGGGCGGGGGCTTGGCGATCGTGTCGCGCAGGATGTGCAGGACCGACGCCGACGAGAGGTTGGCGACTTCCTCGAGCGAGCGCCAGGTCAGTTCCTGGGCCTCCGGGGGCAGTTCGAGGCTCTTGGCGATCGTGTCGATGACCTTGGGGCCACCGGGGTGGGTCACCCAGGCGCCGATGTCGTCCTTGGTCAGCCCGTGCCCGGCGAGGAAGCTGTTCACGTCGTCGGCCAGGTGCCGCTCGATGACCTTCGGCAGTTCCGGCGACATCGCCAGCTGCATGCCGTCCGAGCCGATGTTCCAGCTCATGATGTGCAGCGATTCGGGGTACAGCCGGCTGCGCGAATCCACGATGTCGGGTCCGGCGGAATTCAGCTGCTCGGCGCGACGGTCGCCCACGGCGACCACGGCCGCGGCGCCGTCGCCGAACATCGCAGTGCCGACCAATCCCGACACGGTCGGCCTGACCGTCGGGAACGTGAGCGAACACAGCTCGACCGACACCAGGGCGGCGACGCCGTCAGGCGCGCCCCGCAGGTAATCGTGCAGCCGTCCGACGCCCCCGGCCCCGGCCGCGCAGCCCAGGCCGAACAGCGGAACCCGGCGCACGTCCGGACGCAGGCCGAGGCGCCCGACGATCCGGGCATCGAGCGACGGCACCGCGATGCCGGTGACCGTCGTGGTGGCGATCATGTCGATGTCTTGCGGTTGCAGCCCTGCCTCGTCGAGCGCGCCCAGCAGCGCGGCGCAGCCCAGCTCCACGGCCTTGTCGATGAAGATCTCGTTGGTCGCGCTGAAGTCGGTGAGCTCGTGGTAGCGCTCGAGGGGCAGCACGAAGTGGCGGCTGTTGACCTTGGCGGCGGCGTGCAGCCGCCGGACGATGTCCTCGTGCTCCTTCAGCGTCGGGAACTCGACGAGCTGGTCGGTGATTTCGCTTTGGCTGTACCGATGTGGCGGCAACGCGCCGGAAACACCCGCGATGACGCTCATGTTCTGCCCTCTTGACTGCCAACCAGCGTAAACACTCCCCTTAATGCGGAAAGTTTATGCGGTTCGGTTTTGTGGTGCAAAAGTTTCACGTATTCAACACACGTCTTATTAACTCGGCTCCACGTTCGCGTAATCATATCCGCCAGCGGGGAATTCATCATTCGGTGTCTTCGTCATCCGCCGAGCTGAGCGCCATCGCGATCAACGCATCGGGGCTCAACGAGTCGATGTCGTCGCCACTGACATTTGGGTCATTTGCGTCGGAGCCGGGCATTTCCGGCGCACCGGCGAGCAATAAAAGTTTTTCCAGCAATCCCGTTCTGCGAAGCTCACGCACCGGAATCTTGCGCAGCGTCGACCAAATCTTTTCCTCGTCCGACTCGGCGGGCTCGTCATGGAGCAGTTGCCGGCGAAGATGGTCGGCCAGCGCGGCCGGCGTCGGGTAATCGAAGATCAGCGTTCGCGACAAAGCCAGGCCGGTATGGCTGGTGAGGCGGTTGCGCAGTTCCACCCCGATCATCGAGTCAAAGCCCAGGTCGCCGAAGGCGCGGTCATGATCGATGGCGTGACCGCCCGGATGCCCCGACACTGCCGCCGCATGCTCGCACACCAGCTCGACCAGCACACGATGCTGGTCGTCGGGCGCCAGTCCGTGCAGCCGGCGCGCCAGGTCGGGCGCTCGGCTCGCCGTGGCGGGCGGAGCGCCCGTCGCGCCGGCTCCGTCGGCACCCAGCCAAAACCTCTGCCGCGCAAAGCCATACGTCGGCAACTCGACCCGTCGCACGTTCAGCCCGGCGAATACGCCCGCCCAGTTCGGGTCGAGGCCGTGGCTGAACAATTGGCCGGCCGCGCCCAGCAGCGATTCCGTCTCGGGGCGATCCTTGGCCATGGTGGGCACCGAGATGGCCCGCTCGGCGCTCAGCGATTGGTCTACCGCCGCCGTCAACGCCGCGCCCGGACCCAGCTCCAGGAAGATCCCGGCGCCGGCCGCCTCGGCGGCGCGCACACCCGTCGAAAAAACGCACCGGCTGACCGACATGCGCCGCCCAGTACTGCGGCGACCCGTACCCGGCCGCGGCCAGTTGCCCGGTCAGATTCGACACCAAGCCGATCCGCGGCTCCCCCACCTCGATATCGGCCACCACCGCGGCGAATTCCGTCACCATGGGCTGCATCAACGGCGAATGAAACGCGTGCGACACCGCCAGCCGATGCACGCGCCTGCCCTCCTGCGCCAGCCGGTCCGCCAGCGCTTCCACCGGCGCTCTGCTCGCCGGAAAGCACCACCGCGTTGGGGCCGTTGACCGCCGCGATACTCACCCCGTCGTTCAGCAAGCCCGCCACCTCGGCTTCGCCGGCGCCGACGGCCACCATCACCCCGCCGGCCGGCAGCCCCGCCATCAACCGTCCCCGCGCCGCCACCATCCGCGACGCATCCGCGAGCGACAACACGCCCGCCACACACGCCGCGGTGATCTCGCCCACCGAGTGCCCCATCACCACATCCGGTGCCACACCGAAGGACTGCCACAACGCCGCCAGCGCGATGCCCAGCACGAACAACGCCGGCTGGGCAAACTCCGTGCTGCGCAACAACTCCGGGTCGGCGCCCCACATCACCTCACGCAGCGGCAACCGGAGGTGAGCGTCCGACGCGCCGCGGCGGCCTCGTCGAAGGCGCGGGCGAACACGTCGAACCGGTCATACAGTTGCCGCCCCATCCCCAACCACTGCGACCCCTGGCCCGGGAAAACGAAGACCGTCTTGCCCAACGACGTCGCCCGGCCCACCGCCACGCCCGGCCGGGACTCCCCCGCCGCGATGACCGCCAAACCCGTTGCCAGCGCATGACGATCGGCACCCACCACCACCGCGCGATGCTCGAACACCGTGCGGGTACCGACCAGCGACCAAGCCACATCGAGAGGGCTCACGTCACCGTTGTCGGCCACATGGGCCGACAACCGTTGCGCCTGGTTGCCCAACGCCTGTTCGGAGCGGGCCGACAGCACCCACGGCACCGCCGCGTCCGTTTCCCCGGACGACTCCGGCGGGGCCGTGCCCGGCCCGGCGGGGGGCTGCTCGACGATGAGGTGCGCGTTGGTGCCGCCCATTCCGAACGAGGACACCCCGGCCCGCCGCGGGTGATCGGTTGGCGGCCAGGGCGTCAGCGCGGTGTTGATGTGCAGCCCAAGGCGATTGAGGTCGTTTTCGGGGTCGGCGTAGTTGAGGCTGGGTGGGATCGCGGCATGCTCGATCGCGAGTACGGCCTTGAGCAGGCCCGCGATTCCCGCGGCGCTTCCGGCATGGCCGATGTTGGTCTTCACCGATCCCACCCGCACGGGATCGTGGGCGCGCTCGGCGAAAATCTCGCCCAGCGCCTGGGCTTCGATCGCGTCGCCGACCTTGGTACCGGTGCCGTGCGCCTCGATGTAGTCGATGTCGCCGCTGTTGAGGCCGGCATCGGCGAGCGCGCGGCGGATCACCTCCGCCTCGCTGCGCGCCGACGGCACGGTCTGGGCGGTCGCGACGTGCCCGGCGTTGCCCACGGCGCCGCCGCGAACGACCGCGTGGATGCGGTCACCGTCTTCCAGCGCCGACGCCAAGGGCTTCACCAGCACCAGTCCGCCGCCTTCACCGCGCACGTAGCCGTCGGCGCGCCGATCGAACGCGTAGGTGTGACCCGACACCGAGACGCGCGCCGAATTCCCGTTCCAGCATGCGCGATTTCGTCGGCCAGGTTGAGGTGGATCCCGCCCGCGATGGCCAGCGACGAGTGCCCGGCGCGCACGCTTTCGCAGCCAAGGTGCACCGCCACCAGAGAAGACGACTGACCGGAATCGACGGTCATGCTGGGTCCCTGCAACCCGAAGGCGTACGAGATGCGGTTGGCGATCATCGCCCTGCTGATCCCGGTGAAGGTGTGGTGGTCCAGGTTGTCGGCGAGATCGCGCAGCGTCAGGACGGCGTAGTCATCCGTCATCGCCCCGAGGAACACCGAAACCTGCTCTCCCCGAATTGTTTCCGGTACCACGAAGGCGTCTTCGAGCAACTCCCAGGTCAGTTCCAGGGCCAGGCGTTGCCGCGGATCCATCGCGCACGCCTCGCGCGGCGACAGGTTGAAGAAGTCGGCGTCGAACTCGCCTGCGTCGCCGGTGAACTGGGTGGCCTCACGCCCGTCGCGGATCAGGCGCCAGAACGAGCCGGGGCCGGGCGCGGCGGGAAACCTGCATGCCAGCCCGATGATCGCTACATCCGTCGATGGCAACGTCAGGGGCCGACTTCGTCGTCGAGAATCGCGAAAAGCTGGCTCTCGGTGGCGGTGGAGATGTCGTCGTCGAACGCGTCCTGGGGATGCTCCAGGAGCGGGGCCGGCGGCGGGCCCGTCACCGTGCTCAGCAGGCTTTCCAGCCGGGTGACGCAGCTGCGCCTTGTCGCCGGGGCTCAGATCGGGCGCCTTGAGCAGGCCTTGCAGTTCGGCGGCGACGTCGTTGAAGCGTGCCATGCGATCGGGCGGCGTGGTGGCGGCGCCGGCGGCGCTGGTGGCCAGCTGGGTGCCGAGGTGTTCGGCAAGGGCGGCCGGTGTGGGCTGGTCGAAAATCAGGGTGGGCGAAAGGGTGAGCCCGGTGGCGATTTTCAGCCGGTTGCGCAGTTCGACGGCGGTCAGCGAATCGAACCCGAGGTCGCCGAACGCATCGTCGGCGTTGACGTCCGCGGTGCTGTGGCCCAATACGGTGGCCGCGTTGCTGCAGACCAGTTCCACCAATTCGCCGTGTCGCTGCTCGGGCGGTCATGCCCTCCAGCCGCGCCCGCAGACCCGTCAGGGACACCATGTCGGTGTGCTCAGGACGCCGACGGGCCGGGCGGGTGGCCAACTGGCTCAGCAGCGGCGGCAGCGTGTCGCTGTGGTGCGCCAGCGCTGCCCCTGTCCAGTCGGGTGCCCACCACCATGGGGTGTTCGGTCAGCAGCGCGGCATCGAACAGCTCGAGCGCCTGCCGGGTGGACAACGCGCTCAGCCCGGCGCGGCTCATCCTGGCCTTGTCACGCTCGCCGAGGTGTCGGGTCATCGTCGAGGTCTCTTCCCACATCCCCCAGGCCACCGACAGTCCCGGCAGCCCGTGCGCGTGGCGATGCGCCGCCAGCGCGTCGAGGAAGCTGTTGGCCGCCGCGTAATTCCCCTGACCCGGCGCACCCACGATGCCCGCCATCGACGAAAACACCACGAACGCCGACAAATCCAGCGCTTTGGTCAGCTCGTGCAGATGCCAGGCCCCGTCGACCTTGGCCCGCAACACCGTGTCGACGCGTGCGGACGTCAATGACGCGATCACCGCGTCGTCGAGCACGCCCGCGGCGTGAAACACCGAGCGCAACGGGTACTGCGCGGGCACCTGCGCCAGCAATGCCGCGACGGCATCGCGGTCGCCGACATCGCAGGCCAGCACGGACACCGAGGCCCCCGCTTCGCGCAATTCGGCGGCCAGCTCGGCCATGCCGTCGGCGCGTTCACCGCTGCGGCTGACCAGCATCACATGGGGCACCCGGTGCCGCGCGACGAGATGCCGTGCCACCGCCGAACCCGCCATGCCGGTGCCCCCGGTGATCAGCGCGGTGCCGCCGGCCAGCCCGGCGGGCCCGTCGGGCATGGTGAGCACGACCTTGCCGATGTGGCGGGCCTGGCTGACAAAGCGGTAGGCGTCGGCGGCGCTGCGCGCGTCGAATGTCTTGACCGGCAACGGCGCCAGAACCCCTGCCGGCGAACAGCTGCATCAAGTCCGCCAGCATCTCGGCGATGCGATCGGGTCCGGCCTCCATCAGATCGAAGGCGCGATACGTCACCCCGGGATGGGCCCGTGCGACGGCATCCGGGTCGCGCAGGTCGGTCTTGCCCATCTCGATGAAGCGACCGCCGGCGTCCCAGCAGCCGCAGCGACGCATCGTTGAACTCCCCGGCCAGGGAGTTGAGCACCACGTCCACGCCACCGGCCGCCGCGAACTTCTGCTCGAAATCCAGCGTGCGGGAATCCGCGATGTGCGCGTCGTCAAAACCCATGGCGCGCAAGGTGTCCCACTTGCCGCGGCTGGCGGTCGTGAACACCTCGGCGCCCCAATGCCGGGCCAGCTGTACGGCGGCCATGCCCACGCCGCCGGTGGCGGCGTGCACCAGGACCCGCTGCCCGGCGCGCAGGCCGGCCAGCACCGACAGCCCGTAATAGGCCGTCAAGAACACCACCGGCACGGCCGCGGCCTGCGCCATCGACCAGCCCCGCGGGGCCCGGGTCACCAACCGGCGATCGACGGCGGCCTCGGAACCGGCCAGCCCGAAGATCCCCATGACGGCGTCGCCGACGGCCAGATCGGTCACGCCGGCGCCGAGTTCGGTGACGATGCCCGCACCCTCGGCGCCCAGCTGCGCGGCCCCCGGGTACATGCCCAGCGCCACCAGCACATCGCGGAAGTTCACCCCGGCGGCGGCGACCGTCACCCGCACCTGACCGGCCTCCAGTGCTGCCGGCGGGCACTCCTGCACCGCCAGATCCTCGAGCGTTCCGGCGTCGCCGGCGGCCAGGCGCCACACCGACGGCGGCTCGGGCAGCTGCAGCAGCGGCCGCTGTGCGGCGGGCTTCAGCCGGGCAGCTGTAGGCCGCACCGTCGCGTACCACCAATTGCGGCTCGCCACAACCGATCACCGTTGCGACATCGAGGGTTCCGTCGGTATCGACCAACACCACGCGGCCCGGGTGCTCGGCCTGCGCCGAACGTACCAACCCCCACACCGCGGCACCGGCCAGGTCCGCGACGTCCTCTCCGGCCAGTCCCACCGCCCCGTGGGTCAGCACCACCAGGGGCCCGGCCGCCTCACCGGTCAGCCAGGACTGCATCACACCCAGGGCGTCGTGGGTCGCCGCGTACACCGAGGTGACCGGATCCGCGCCGGCGGACGGTGGTTCCCAGACGGTGACGTTGTCACCAACGTCGTTGCCGGGCAGCGAGACCGGCGACCACACCACGTCGAGCAGCTCACCGCTGCCGGAGCGGGCCGCCACGGCCGCGGTCAGCTGATCGGCCGAGACGGCACGCGTCACCAGCTCGCGCACCGACAAGACGGGCAGCCCGGACGAGTCGGCCAGCTCGACCGAGACGGCGCCGGCGCCGCCCGGCGCCAGCCTGACCCGGACCCGCGACGCGCCGGCCGCGTAAAGGCTCACGCCCTGCCACGAGAAGGGCAAGACGGTCTCGATCCGCTCGTCGGCCACCCCCAGCGCATGCAGCGCCGCATCCAGGACCACCGGATGGATACCGAGGCCACCGGTCGAAACCCCGGCCTGCTGCGGAAGTTCAACCTCGGCGAAAGTCTCGGCCCCCCTTCGCCATACGGCCCGCAGCCCCTGAAAGGCCGGTCCGTATCCGTAGCCGCGGGCCGCCAGGCCGTCGTACGCGCCGGTGAGGTCGACCGGCTCCGCACCCAGCGGCGGCCACACCGACAGATCGGTGGTCGGTGCGGGCGCCCCGTCGCTCAGCACACCCTCGGCGTGCAACATCCAATCGGATTGCGCGGCACGCGAATACACGGCGACCGACCGGGCGCCAGTCTCGCCGGGCGCGCCCACCACGACCTGAAGGTGCACCACCCCGGCCGCCGGTACCGACAGCGGCGCCGACAACGTCAACTCCTCGATCACCGGACAGCCGACCTCGTCACCGGCCCGCAACGCCAACTCCACGAAGCCGGCCCCCGGAAACAGCACGGTGCCGGCCACCGCGTGGTCGGCCAGCCACGGTTGAGCCGCAATCGAAAGCCGGCCCGTCAACACCACCCCGCCGGAATCCGGCCGTTCCACCACCGCGCCCAACAACGCGTGCTCGGCCTCGGCCAAACCCAGGCTGGCGATGTTCGCCGAACCCACCGAATCGCTGGACAGCCAAAACCGCCGTCGCACAAAGGCATACGTAGGCAGCTCGACCCGGTGGGCGTCGGCGAAGGCCCCGGCCCAGCGCACGTCGGCCCCGGCGGTGAACAGCTGCCCGGCCGCCCGCAGCAGCGAGTCGACTTCGGGGCGGCCCTTGGCCATCGTCACCACCGAGGTCGCCCGGTCAATCGTCAGGGACTGCTCCACCGCCGACGTCAGGGCCGCGCCCGGACCCACCTCCAGAAACACGCCGGCACCCAAGGATTCGGCCAGCTGCACACCGTCGACGAACCGCACCGGCTTGCGCACATGGTCGACCCAGTACCCGACGGTCCCATAGTCGGGGCCGGCCAGTTGCCCGGTCAGGTTGGACACCAAGGAGATCCGCGGCTCGCCCGCCGACACGTCGGCCGCCAGCCGCCGCGAACTCCGCCATCATGGGCTCCATCAACGGCGAGTGAAACGCGTGCGAGACCGCCAGCCGGTGCACCCTCGCGCCGGCGGCGGCCAGCCGGTCCGCGACCGCTCCCACCGCGGCCTGCTCACCGGAGAGCACCAGCGATTGCGGGCCGTTGACCGCCGCGATGCTCACGGCGCCGTTCAGCAATGGCAGCCACCTCTGCCTCGGTCGCGGTCACCGCGACCATCACCCCGCCGGCGGGCAGCCCGGCCATCAGCCGGCCGCGCGCCGCCACCAGCCGCGCCGCATCGGGCAGCGACAGCGCCCCGGCCACACACGCCGCGGCGATCTCGCCCACCGAATGGCCGATCACCACGTCGGGTGTCACACCGAAGGACTGCCACAACGCGGCCAACGCGATCTCCAGCACGAACAACGCCGGCTGGGCAAACTCGGTGCTCTGCAACAACTCCGGGTCGGTGCCCCACATCACCTCACGCAGCGGCAGCCGCGCATGGTCGTCCACCGCCGCGACGGCCTCGTCGAAAGCCTGGGCGAACACGGGAAAGCGCTCATACAGCTCGGCGCCCATCCCGAGTGACTGCGAGCCCTGGCCGGGAAACACGAACACCCGCTTGCCCACCGACCGGGTCCGGCCGACCAGCACGGCCGGGTCCGGCTGCCCGGCTGCCAGCCCCGCCAACCCCGCCATCAGGGCCGCACGGTCGGCACCGAGCAGCACCGCGCGATGCTCGAAGGCCGCCCGGGTGGTCGCCAACGACCAGCCCACGTCCACCGGCCGCACGCCCGCGTCGGCGCTCAGCCGGTCGAGCAGCCGTTGCGCCTGACCGGCCAGCGCCTCGGACGACCGAGCCGAAACCACCCATGGAATCACCGAATCGGGCTGTCCCCGCAGCCGGCTCGGTTTCGCTGTCGAGTTGCGTGGGAGCCTGCTCGACGATCACGTGCGCGTTGGTGCCGCTGATCCCGAACGACGAGACGCCCGCCCGTCGTACCCCGCCGTGGTCCGGCCAGGGCTGCGGTTCGGTCAACAGCGACACCGCACCCGCCGACCAATCCACGTGCGGCGACGGGATGTCCACGTGCAGCGTCTTGGGCATCACCCCGTGCCGAATCGCCTGCACCATCTTGATCACCCCGGCCACTCCCGCCGCGGCCGAGGTATGCCCGATGTTGGATTTGATCGACCCCAACCACAGCGGCCGGTCCGCGGGACGATCCTGTCCGTAGGTCGCCAGCAGGGCCTGGGCCTCGATGGGGTCGCCGAGCACCGTCCCGGTGCCGTGGCCCTCCACCACATCCACGTCGGCGGCCGTCAACCCGGCGTTGGCCAGCGCCGCCCGGATGACCCGCTGCTGCGACGGCCCATTGGGCGCGGTCAACCCGTTCGACGCGCCGTCCTGATTCACCGCCGTGCCGCGCAACACCGCCAGGACGGGGTGTCCCAGGCGCCGGGCATCGGCCAACCGCTCCAGCACCAGGACGCCCGCGCCCTCCGACCACGAAGTCCCATCCGCGGCACCGGCATACACCTTGCACCGACCGTCTGGGGCCAGCGCGCGCTGCCGGCTGAACTCGACGAAGGCCGCCGGGGTCGCCATCACCGTCACGCCGCCGGCCAGCGCCAGATCGCATTCCCCGGACCGCAAGGACTGCGCGGCCAGATGCATGGAGACCAACGACGACGAACACGCGGTATCCACCGACACCGCGGGGCCTTCCAGTCCCAACACATACGACACCCGGCCCGAGGTCACACTCAGCGTCGAGCCGGTGAGGCCGTAGCCCTCCAGCTCGCCCTTCACCTCGCCGCCATAGCCCGCGTGGATGACCCCGGCGAACACCCCGGTCGCCGAGCCGCGCAGCGCGAAGGGGTCAATGCCGGCCCGCTCCAACGCTTCCCAGCAGATCTCCAGCATCATCCGTTGCTGGGGATCCATGGCCAGCGCCTCGCTGGGCCCGATGCCGAAGAACCCGGCGTCGAAGTCACCGGCGTCCTGCAGGAAGCTGCCCTGCCGCGTGTACATCTTCCCTTTGGTGTCGGGGTCGGGGTCGTACAATCCCTCGACGTCCCAGCCGCGGTCGGCCGGGAAGTCCGACACCGTGTCACGGCCCTCGATCACCAGTTGCCACAAGTCTTCTGGCGATTCGACCCCACCGGCATAGCGGCACGCCATGCCCACCACCGCGACCGGCTCGGAAAGCCGGCCCTCCAGTTCCGCGACGCGCCGCCGAGTCCGCCTGAGATCCGCCGTGAGGCGTTTCAGGTAGTCGACGTGCTGAGCGGTGCCCGGCATCGTTGCTCCTTGTGGGGTGTCAGCGTCCGAGTTCTTCATCGAGGATCGCAAAGAGTTGGCTTTCGGTGGCGGCGTCGAGGTCATCGTCGAGGGGTTCGGCATCGGAATGATCGCTGGCCGGAAGCGCGGCGAGCAGGTGGTGAATGCGCGCCCGCAGCACCGCTTTGTCGTCGGCATTCCAGTTGGGCGAGCCGAGCAGCGCCTGCAGCTCGCGGGTGATGTCGATGACGCGGCCCATCAGGTTCGGCTGATCGTCGTCGCCGGCGGTGCCGGCCAGCTGGGTATCCAGGTGCGCCGCCAGCACGGTGGGTGTCGGATAGTCGAATATCAGCGTCGGTGAAAGGGTAAGCCCGTAGCGTTTTTGAGCCGGTTGCGCAGTTCGACGGCGGTCAGCGAATCGAAGCCGAGCTCTTGGAAGGCGTGGCCGGCGTTGATGTCGGCCGGATTGGGCACACCAAGCACCATCGCCGCGTTGCCACAAACCAGGTCGACCAGCTCGCGCTGTCGCTGTTCGGGACTCAGACCGTGCAGGCGCGCGGCAAGTGCCGGTCATCGACGCGGCGACGTCGGCGTCGTCGATGACGCGCCGGGTCGGGCCGGCGACGAGTTCGCGCAGCAGCGGCGGCAGCGCGGCGATGTTGTCGGACAGGGCGGCCCGGTCCACTCGGGCGGCCACCAGCACCGGACTGTCGACCAGCATCGCGGCGTCGAACGCCGCCAGCGCCTGTTCGGTGGACAGCGGCGCCAGCCCGATCCTGCTCATCCGGGCCTTGTCGCGGTCCCCGAGGTGCGCCGTCATCGCCGAGGCCTGCTCCCACAGGCCCCAGGCCAGCGAGAGGCCCGGAAGTCCACGGGCCCGCCGGTAGGCGGCCAGCCCATCGAGGAAACTGTTGGCCGCCGCGTAGTTGGCCTGACCCGGGGTTCCCACGATCCCGGCCATCGACGAAAACACCACGAACGCCGACAGATCCAAGTGCCGCGGTGAGCTCGTGCAGATTCCAGGCCCCGTCGACCTTGGCGCGCAATACCGCGTCCACCCGATCCGGGGTCAACGACGAGATCAACCCGTCATCGAGAATGCCTGCGGCATGGACGACTCCGCGCAGCGGATACTGCGCCGGTATGGCGGCCAGCATCGCCGATGCCGCTTCTGGGTCGGCGACGTCACAGGCCACCACCGACGCCTGCGCGCCGGCCTCCTGCAGCCCGGCCACCAGTTCGGCGGCCCCGGCAGCCAGCGCGCCGGTCCGGCTGACCAGCACCACATGGGCCACCCGGTAACGGTCGACGAGGTGTCGGGCCAGCGCCGAACCGGCCATACCGGTGCCGCCGGTGATCACCACGCTGGCCCCGGCCAGGCCGCCGCCGCCGCCGCTGAGCACCTCGCCGGGTCCCGACGGGACGGTCAGCGCGACCTTGCCGATGTGGCGTGCCTGGCTGACGTACCGATAGGCCGCGGCGGCGCAGCGGACGTCAAAGGTCTTCAGCGGCAATGGCGTCAAGACTCCGTCCGCCAACAACGCCACGATCTCGGCCAGCATCGCCGCGGTGCGGTCGGGTCCGGCCTCCATCAGGTCGAACGCCCGATACACCGCGCCCCCATACCCCTCGGCGATGACGTGCGGATCGCGCACGTCGGTCTTGCCCATCTCGATGAATCGCCCGCCCGGAGCCAACGACCGCAACGACGCGTCGGTGAACTCACCGGCCAGGGAGTTGAGCACGACGTCGAACCCGGCGCCGCCGGTGGCCGCCAGGAATTTCGCTTCGAACTCGGTCGTGCGCGAATCGCCGATGTGGTCGTCGTCGAATCCCATCGCGCGCAGGGTGTCCCACTTACCGCGGCTGGCCGTGACGAACACCTCGGCGCCCCAGTGCCGCGCCAGCTGCACCGCGGCCATGCCCACTCCGCCGGTGGCGGTGTGCACCAGGACCCGCTCGCCCGCGCGTAGCCCGCCCAGCACCGACAGCCCGTACAGGGCGGTCAGGAACACCACCGGCACGCCCGCGGCCGCGACCAGCGACAGCCCCGGCGGCACCGTGGTCAGCATCCGCCGATCCACCACCGCTTCTGAACCGACGATCCCGAGCAATCCCATCACCGCGTCACCGACGGCCAGGCCGGTCACGTCGGGCCCCACCTCGACGACCACGCCGGAGCCCTCGGCTCCCAGCTGGCCGCCGCCGGGATACATCCCCAGGGCCACCAGGACGTCGCGGAAGTTGACCCCGACCGCGGCCACCGCCACCCGCACCTGTCCGCCCGTCAATTCCGTTCGCGGGCAACGACTCACGACCAGATCCTCCAGCGTGCCCTCGCCGCCGGCATCCAACCGCCAGCCCGCGGCGGGCAACGCGAAAGCGGATCCGGTGCGCAGCGGCCGCAACCGCGCCGCATACGCCACACCCTGGCGAACCACCACTTGCGGCTCGCCACAGGCGATTACCACGCCGGCATCGAGGGAGCCGTCGGAGTCGATCAGCACGACCCGGCCCGGGTGCTCGGCTTGTGCCGACCGCACCAGGCCCCACACCGCCGCACCGGCCAGGTCGCAAACATCCTCCCCGGCAAGGGCGACGGCCCCGCGGGTCTGCACCGCCAGCACCCCGGGGCTTTCGTCGCGCAACTCCGATTGCAGCGCCGCCAGTATCTCGGTGGCCGCGGCGTGCACCGCCTTCACCACGTCGCCACCATGGTCGCCCAACTCCCACACCGTTGCCTGGGCGCTACCGCCGCCGCCCAGTGCGATCGGCGACCACGTCACGTCGAGCAGCCCCTCGGCGAGGGAGCGCTGTGCGGGAGCCGCCGTCAACTGCCCGGCCGAGACCGGGCGCATGGCCAGTGACCGCACCGAGAGCACCGGCAGTCCCGTCCCGTCGGCCAATTCCAGCGAAACCGCCCCGGCGCCGGCCGGCGCGATACGGACCCGCGCCCGCGACGCACCCGAGGCGTGCAACGACACGCCCTGCCACGAGAACGGCAACACCGTCTGGTCTTGCTCGGCGGCGACCCCGATCGCATGCAACGCGGCGTCCAGCAGCACGGGATGCACCCCGAAGCCACCGTCATTGACGCCCGCGTCGTCGGGCACGGCGATCTCGGCGAAGATCTCCTCGCCGCGCTGCCACATCGCCCGCAGACCCTGGAAAGCGCCGCCGTATTCGTAGCCCCGCCGCGCCAGCCGCGCGTACGCGCCGGTGACGTCCACCGCGGTCGCACCAGCGGGCGGCCAGATCGAGAAGTCCGCGGCCGGTGTCACCGTGCCCGGGCGCAATGTGCCCTCGGCATGCAACACCCACTCCGAATCCGGCTGGCTACCAGCGGAATACACCGACAACCGGCGCAGGCCCGACGCGTCGGGGGCGCCGACCACCAGCTGCACCTGCACGCCCTCGGCCGCCGGCAACACCAACGGAGCCGACAACGTCAGCTCGTCGAGCACCCCGCAGCCGACCTCGTCGCCGGCGCGGATCGCCAACTCGACGAACCCCGCCCCCGGGAACAACACCGTCTCGCCCACCGCATGATCGGCCAGCCACGGGTGGGCCGCCGTCGACAACCGGCCCGTCAGCACCACACCACCGGAATCGGGCCGCGGCACCACCGCACCGAGCAACCCATGCTCGGCGGCGGCCAGGCCCAGGGTGGCGACGTCCTGCGATCCCGTCGACCCGCCAGGAAGCCAAAAACGTTGCCGGACAAACCCGTAGGTCGGGAGGTCGACGGGCCGGCCGCCCAGGCCGGCCATGGCGGCGCGCCAGTCCACCGCCACGCCGGCGGCGTGGGCCTGGGCGGCGGACAGCCAGAACCGGTCCAGGCCACCGTCATCGCGGCCCAGCGATGGGATGACGCACGCCCGCTCGCTGTCGGGCATGGTTTCTTCGATCGCGGCCATCAGCACGGGATGCGGGCTCGATTCGATGAACACCTGATAGTCCGCGTCGCACGCGCTGCGTACCGCCCGCTCGAATTGCACGGTGCGCCGGATGCTTTGGAACCAGTAGTCGGCATTCAGCCCGGCGGTGTCCATCGGCTCACCGGTGACCGTGGAGAAGAAGGCGACCGCAGCAGGACCGCGGCGCGAGGCCGCGCAGCGCGTCGGCGAGAGGCTCGCGAATCGCGTCCACCTGTGCGGAATGCGAAGCGTAGTCGACGTCGATCCTGTCGCGCGCGGATGTTGTCGGCTGCACACCGCTGCATCAGTTCCGCCAGCGCGTCCACCTCGCCGGACACCACCACCGCCGAAACACCGTTGACGGTCGCGATATTCAGGCGCTCACCCCAGCCGGCGATCAGCTGCTCGGCGCGCGGCAGGTCACACGCCAACGAGACCATGCCGCCGCGGCCCGACAACTGGACCAGCAGCCGGCTGCGCAGCGCGACCACGCGGGCGGCATCTTCCAGTGTCAGAGCCCCCGCCACATAGGCCGCGGCGATTTCGCCCTGTGAATGACCGATCACCGCGTCGGGCACCACGCCCACCGAGCGCCATAGTTCGGCCAGCGACACCATCACCGCCCACAGCGCCGGCTGCACCACGTCCACCCGGTCCAAGCCGGGTGCACCCGGGAGCCCGCGGATCACGTCGAGCAGCGACCAGTCGACGTATTCGGCGAGCGCCTTGTCGCAGCGCTGCAACTGTTCGGCGAAAACCGTTGAACTGTCCAGCAATTGGGCACCCATGCCGGCCCATTGCGAGCCCTGGCCGGGGAACACGAACACCGTCCTGCCCACTGGCTGCGCGCGGCCCACCACTAGGCCCGCACCCTGCTCGCCGGCCGCCAATGCCGCCAGCCCACGCAACAACTGCGCGCCGTCGGCGCCCACGATCACCGCGCGATGTTCGAAGCGCGACCGCGTCGAGATCAGCGACCAGCCCACGTCGAGCACCCGCACACCGGGATCCGCCTTCACGCGGGCCAGCAGCCGCTCGGCCTGGTTCGCCAGCGCCTCACCCGAGCGGGCCGAGAGCACCCACGGCACCACCACGTCATCGCCTGGGCGCGAGGCGTTTTCCGGCTCCGGGGAGTACTGCTCCACGATGACGTGCGCGTTGGTGCCGCTGATGCCGAAGGACGACACGCCCGCGCGACGCGGGCGGTCCACCGCCGGCCACTGCCGCTGTTCGGTCAGCAGCGACACCGCCCCGGCGGTCCAATCCACGTGCGGCGTCGGCTCATCCACGTGCAACGTCTTGGGCATCACCCCGTGGCGGATCGCCTGCACCATCTTGATGACTCCGCCGGCGCCCGCGGCGGCCGAGGTATGACCCATGTTCGATTTGATCGACCCCAGCCACAGCGGCTGATCCGCCGGCCGATCCTGCCCGTAGGTCGCCAGAACCGCTTGAGCCTCAATCGGGATCCCCGAGCATGGTGCCCGTCCCGTGACCCTCGACCAGATCGACGTCGTCCGTGTCCAACCGCGCATTGGCCAGCGCCGCCCGGATCACCCGTTGCTGCGACGGCCCGTTGGGTGTCGCCAGTCCGTTGGATGCGCCGTCCTGATTCACCGCGGACCCGCGCACCACCGCGAGCACCGGATGCCCGTGCCGCCGCGCATCGGCCAGGCGTTCCAGCACCAGCACACCGACACCTTCGGAAAACCCGGTGCCGTCGGCGGCGCCCGCGTACGCCTTGCACCGACCGTCGGCCGCCAGCGCGCGCTGCCGGCTGAACTCGACGAACATCGCCGGTGTCGCCATCACCGTCACGCCGCCGGCCAGCGCCAGATCGCACTCGCCGGAACGCAACGACTGCGCCGCCAGATGCAGGGCCACCAACGACGACGAACACGCCGTGTCCACCGAGACGGCCGGGCCTTCGAACCCGAGCGAATAGGCCACCCGGCCCGAGGCCACGCTCAGCGTCGAGCCACGCAGGCCGTATCGCTCCAGGTGTCCCGGCACCCGGCCCTGCCCGCCGTAGGAGCCGTGGAATATCCCGGCGAACACACCGGTCGCCGAGCCGCGCAGGGTGGCGGGGTCAATCCCGGCCCGCTCCAACGCCTCCCAGGACACCTCCAGCAGCAGGCGCTGTTGCGGGTCCATCGCCAGCGCCTCGCTGGGCGCGATCCCGAAGAACGCGGCATCGAAATCGGCGACATCGGAGAGGAAACCACCACAGCGCGCATACGACTTGCCCACGGCATCGGGGTCCGCGTCGAACAGTCCCGTCAGGTCCCAGCCGCGGTCCGCGGGAAACTCCGAGACCACATCGCGGCCCTCAACCACCATCTGCCACAAAGCCTCTGGCGAATTCACACCGCCCGGGTACCGGCAGCCCATGCCAACCACCGCCACCGGTTCGGTCGCCGCGGCCAGGTACTGGCGGTTCTCGCCCTTGAGCCGCTCGTTTTCTTTCAGCGATTGACGAAGAGCCTTGATCAGCTCTTCGGTGTTGCCGTTCATCGCCAGCCGGCCTCTCGTGTCACTCACAGCGATACTTCCGCGATGGGTCTTCGTCGTCCCACCGCCACAAACTCTTCAAGCCCAACTTCAAGCCCAAAAAGCGACGCCTTACGGTCGGAACGGAAGTGCACGGGCGAGGATCAGTGCCAACGCAACAACACCAGTTCGGAACAGAATCCTGGACCCATTGCGAGCATCAGACCGGGGCTACCGCTCGGCGGCGGCTTGGCCATGGTGTCGCGCAGCACATGCAACACCGACGCGGACGAGAGGTTGCCGATCTCGCCGAGCGAACGCCAGGTGAGTTCGAGGGCCTCAGGCGGCAGGCTGAGCGCCGCGTTGATCGCCTCGATGACCTTGGGACCGCCGGGGTGGCTCACGAAGGCGCCGATGTCGGCCGTGGTCAAGCCGTGCGCGCCGGAGAAACTGGGTGACATCGGCTTCGATGTACTGCTCGACGACGGCCGCGACGTCCTTGGCCAGCACCAGCTCGAAGCCGGTGGCGCCCACGTCGAAGCCCATGGTGCGCAGCGAATCGGGGTACAGGTGGCTGCGCGAGTCGAGGATGCTGGGCCCGCTGGGGACCAGTTGTTCGGCGCGCCGCTCGCCGACGGCCACCACCGCCGCCGCCCCGTCGGCGAACAGGGCGCTGCCGACCATGCCGGCCAGCGACGGCTTGTATCCGGGATAGGTCAGCGAGCACAGCTCGACGGAGATCAGGGCGCGCCACGGCGTCCGGCGCGCCGCGCAGGTAGTCGTTCATGCGGGCCACACCCGCGGCGCCGGCGACGCAGCCGAGCCCGAACAGCGGCACCCGTCGCACGTCGTCGCGCAGGCCGAGCTGCGCGACGATCCGGGCGTCCACGGAGGGCACGGCTGAGACCGGTGACGGTGGTGGTGATGAGCACGTCGACGTCCCGCGGCGCAGGCCCGCCTCGTCGAGCGCGCCGGACAGCGCTTCGCAGCCCAGCTTCACGGCGTGCTCGGTGAAGATCCGGTTCGCCATGCCGAAGTCGGTCAGCGCGGGGTACTGCTCCAGCGGCAGCACCAGGTGGCGGCTGTCGACTTTGGCGCTGGCATGCAGCTGCCGGACGATGTCCTCGTAGCCCTCGAACTCCGGGATGCTGACGAAGAAGTCGGTGAGCTCGCGCTGGGAGTATCGGTGCGGCGGTAACGCACCGAAGACGCCGGCGACGACGCTCATTGTTCTCCCACCCCTTGGTGACGAGGACCCGGTCCGAAGCGTTCAACCGGATCGCCTTTGAGCCCGAAGTCTAGTCTGCATGTCACAGCCCGTCAGGGAAACCAACCTCATCTCAATCGCCGCTCGCGCAGCCGGCTTTTGAGCCTATCGGCGCTGGCCAGGACGGTTTCGATCTGCTCGGCGACCCGAACCGGCGCGGTGCCGCCCCGCGCGTCGCGCGAGGACACCGAGCCCTCGATCGTCAAAACCTCGCGGACCTGCGGCGTGAGATCGGGGCTGATGGCGGCCAATTCGTCGTCGGTCAGCTCGTCGAGTCCGACGGCCCGCTGCTCGGCGGCGCGCACCGCGGCGCCCGGCGGCCTCGTGCGCGGACCGGAACGGCACCCCCTGGCGCACCAGCCATTCGGCGATGTCGGTGGCCAGCGTGTAGCCGGCCGGGGCCAGCGCGGCCATCCGCTCGACATCGAATGTCAGGCTGCGCCACCAGTCCGGCCATCGCCGGCAGCACCAGCTCCAGCTGGGCGACCGAATCGAACACCGGTTCCTTGTCTTCCTGCAGGTCACGGTTGTAGGCGAGCGGCTGGGCCTTCAGCGTGGCCAGCAGGCCGGTCAGGTTCCCGATCAGCCGGCCGGACTTGCCGCGCGCCAGCTCGGCGATGTCGGGGTTCTTCTTCTGCGGCATGATCGAGCTGCCGGTCGACCACGAGTCGTGCAGGGTGACGTAGCCGAATTCCGTCGAGCTCCACAGGATGATGTCCTCGGCCAGCCGGGACAGGTCGACGCCGATCATCGCGAACACGAAGGCGGCCTCCGCCGCGAAATCCCGGGAGGCGGTCGCGTCGATGGAGTTGTCGGCCGCGGCGGTGAAACCCAGCTCCGCGGCGATCGCGTCGGGGTCCAGGCCCAGCGACGAGCCGGCCAGCGCGCCCGAGCCGTACGGGGACACCCCGGCGCGCCTGTCGAAGTCGACGATCCGGTCGACGTCGCGCAGCAGCGGGTGGGCGTGCGCCAGCAGGTGGTGGGCCAGCAGCACCGGCTGCGCGGACTGCATATGGGTCTTGCCCGGCATGATGGCGCCGGGGTGGGCGGCGGCCTGGGCGGCCAGCGCGCCGACGACGTCCAGCGCCCCGGCGGCGACCCGGCGCACCGCGTCGCGCAGCCACATCCGGAACAGCGTGGCCACCTGGTCGTTGCGGGACCGGCCGGCCCGCAGCCGCCCGCCCAGGTCGGGCCCGACCCGGTCGATCAGTCCGCGTTCCAGCGCCCCGTGCACGTCCTCATCGGTGACCAGCGGCGCGAAGCTGCCGTCGGCGACGTCCTCGGCGAGCTGGTCCAGGCCGGCCAGCAGCCCGTCGCGCTGCTCTTCGTTCAGCAGCCCGGCCCGGAACAGGATCACGGTGTGGGCCCGCGAGGCGACGATGTCGTAGGGGGCCAGCACCCAGTCGAAGTGGGTGGACTTGCTCAGCGCGGCCAGCGCATCCGACGGGCCGTCGGCGAACCGCCCGCCCCACAGTGACCCCTCGCGAGTGCTCACGCTTCGGCCGGGCCCTTTTCGGAGGCCTGGTCCCGGCGGGACGCGATCTTCGACGACAGCCCGTGCACGTAGACGAAACCCTTTGCGGCCGACTGGTCGAAGCTGTCGCCCTCGTCGTAGGTGGCCAGGTTGAAGTCGTACAGGGATTCCGCGCTGCGCCGGCCGTTGACCGCAATGTGGCCGCCGTGCAACACCATTCGCACTTCACCGGTCACGTGCTCCTGGGTCTTGGCGACGAAGCTCTCCAGCGCGTCCTTGAGCGGTGAGTACCACAGCCCGTCGTAGACCAGCTCGGCCCACCGCTGATCGGTGTGCCGCTTGAACCGGCCCAGTTCCCGCTCCAGCGTGACGTGTTCGAGCTCGGTGTGCGCGGTGATGAGCACCATCGCGCCGGGCGCCTCGTAGATCTCGCGGCTCTTGATGCCCACCAGCCGGTCCTCGACGACGTCGAGGCGGCCGACGCCCTGGGCGCCGGCGCGGGCGTTGAGTTCCTCGATGGCGCCCAGCACCGAGACGCGCTTGCCGTCGATCGTCACCGGCACGCCGCGCTCGAACCCGACGATCACCTCGTCGGGCGTGCTCCAGTTCAGCGTCGGGTCCTCGGTGTAGTCGTAGACGTCCTTGGTGGGGGCGTTCCAAAGGTGTTCCAGGAAGCCGGTTTCCACCGCGCGGCCCCACACGTTCTGGTCGATGGAGAACGGTGAGCGCTTGGTGACGTTGATCGGGATGGCGTTCTCTTCGGCGAACGCGATGGCCTTCTCCCGCGTCCAGGCGTAGTCGCGGACCGGCGCCAGCACCTCGAGATCGGGTGCCAGCGAACCGAATCCGACCTCGAACCGGACCTGGTCGTTGCCCTTGCCGGTGCAGCCGTGCGCGACGATGCTGCCGCCGTGCTCGCGGGCCGCCGCCACCAGGTGCTTGACGATCAGCGGCCGGCTGATCGCCGACACCAGCGGGTAGCGGTCCATGTAGAGGGCGTTGGACAGGATCGTGGGCAGGCAGTAGCTCCTCGGCGAACTCGTCGCGGGCGTCGACGACGACGGCTTCCACCGCGCCGCAGTCCAGGGCCCGCTGGCGGATGACCTCCATGTCTTCGCCGCCCTGGCCGAGGTCGATCGCCACCGCTACGACCTCACGGCCGGTCTCCTTGCCGATCCAGCTGATGGCCACCGAGGTGTCCAGACCGCCGGAATACGCCAGGATGACGCGTTCTGACATGAACCAATCTCCTTAGGTTGAAACGCTTACGTGAGTTTTTCCAGGGTGGCGGCCAGCTCGGCGCCGGTCATCGGCTCTCGAGCGGCCACGAAGACGGTGTCATCGCCGGCGATGGTGCCGACGACGTACGGTAGCGCCGCGCGGTCGATCGCGCTGGCCAAATAGTCGGCGGCGCCGGGCGGGGTGCGCAGCACCGCGAGGTTGGCGCTGGCGTCGGCCGAGACCAGCAGTTCGCTCAGCAGCCGGGACAGCCGTGCGGTGCCGCCGGACACCCCGCGCACCGGGCTGCCGTCCTCGGGGACCATGTAGACGCCGACGCCGCCGTCGGCGCCGCGCAGCTTCACCGCGCCCAGCTCTTCCAGGTCCCGCGACAGGGTGGCCTGGGTGACGTCGATGCCGTCGTCGGCCAGCAGCGCGGCCAGTTCGCTTTGGCTGCTGCACCTCGACGCGACGACAGGATGGCCACGATGCGGGCCTGCCGGCCGGCCCGGGTGGTTTCGGGTGTGGCCTTCGATCGGGTCATCGCGACCGCTCCAGCAGCCACACCAGCAGCGCTTTTTGGGCGTGCAACCGGTTTTCGGCCTCGTCCCAGACCACGCTGGCCGGCCCGTCCATCACCTCGTCGGTGATCTCGTCGCCGCGATGAGCCGGAAGGCAGTGCAGCACAATGGCTTCCGGGTCGGCCAGGGACAGCAGCCGGGCGTTGATCTGGTAGGGCCGGAACGGTGTGAGGCGGTCCAGCCCGTCGTCCTCCTGCCCCATCGACGTCCAGGTGTCGGTGACCAGGACGTCGGCACCGCGCGCGGCCGCATCGGCGTCGGCGGTGACGGTGACCGAGGCGCCGGTGTCTTCGGCGCGCCGCTCGGGCCGCCGCCACGAACGCCGGGTCGGGGGCGAAGCCGTCCGGGGCGGCGATGGTGACGTGGATGCCGGCGGTGACGCCGCCGAGCATCAGCGAGTGGGCCATGTTGTTGGCGCCGTCGCCGAAGTAGGTCATCCGCAAACCCGTCAGCGAGCCCTTGCGCTCGGCGATGGTCTGCAGGTCGGCGAGCACCTGGCAGGGATGGAATTCGTCGGAGAGCGCATTGACCACCGGCACCGTCGCGGTCGCGGCCATGGCCTCGAGGCGCTCCTGGCCGAACGTCCGCCAGACGATGGCCTCGACGTAGCGCGACAGCACCCGCGCGGTGTCCTGCAGGGTCTCGTCGCGGCCCAGCTGGGTGCTGCGGGCGTCGACGACGACGGCGTGCCCGCCGAGCTGGGCGATGCCCACCTCGAACGAGAACCGGGTGCGGGTGGAGTTCTTGTCGAAGAGGACCGCGACCCCGCGCGGGCCCTCCAGCGGGCGGACGCTGAACGGATCCTTCTTCAGTTCGGCGGCCAGCTGCCAGCACCTCGGCCTGCTCGGCGGGCGACAGGTCGTCGTCGCGCAGGAAGTGGCGGGTCATGCTGCGGCTCCGGCGGTTCGTCGAGGATGCCCGGCAGCGCCGCGACGAAGCCGTCGATCTGGGCTTCGGTGATGATCAGCGGCGGCGCCAGCCGGATGACGTCGGGTGCGGCCGCGTTCACCAGGAATCCCGGCGTCGCGGGCGGCCGCTTCGGCGTCCTTGGCGCGCGGCGCGGTCAGCACCACGCCGCAGAGCAGCCCGCGGCCGCGCACGTGGTCGACCAGCGGGTGGCCCAGCGCCTCGATGCCGTGGCGCAACGACTTGCCCAGCACCTCGGCGCGCCGGACCAGGTCGTCTGCTCGGCCAGCACCCGCAGCACCGCGAGCGCCGCCGCGGCGCAGATCGGGTTGCCGCCGAAGGTGCTGCCGTGCAGGCCGGGGGTCATCAGGTCGGCGGCCGGGCCGATGGCCAGGCAGGCGCCGATGGGCAGGCCGCCGCCGAGCCCCTTGGCCAGCGTCACCACGTCCGGGGTGATGCCGTCGTGCTGGTGGGCGAAAAACGTTCCGGTGCGGCCCATCCCGGTCTGCACCTCGTCGAGCACCAGCAGCGCGCCGTGCCGCGCGGTGATGTCGCGCGCGGCGGCGAGGTATCCCTCGGGCGGGACGACGACGCCGCTCTCCCCCATGATCGGTTCCAAGAACACCGCGGCGGTGGCGTCGTCGACCGCGGCGGCCAGTGCGTCGGTGTCGCCGTAGGGCACGTGCGTGACGTCGCCGGGCAGCGGCGCGAACGGCGCCTGCTTGCTCGGCTGACCGGTCAGCGCCAGCGAGCCCATCGTCCGGCCGTGGAAAGCCTCTTGTGCGGCAACCAGTTTGGTGCGTCCGGTGAGCCGGGACAGCTTGAACGCCACCTCGTTGGCCTCGGTTCCGGAGTTGCAGAAGAACACTCGCGCCGCGGTGCCGGAGTCGTTGCCGGCGCCCAGCAGGGCGACGAGTTCTTCGGCCAGCGCGAGACTCGGTTCGGTGGCATACAGGTTGGAGGTGTGGCCCAGCGTCGACATCTGGTGGCGTGACGGCCTCGATGATCGCGGGGTGGCGGTGGCCCAGGACGTTGACCGCGATGCCGCCGAGCAGATCGAGGTAGGTCTTGCCGTCCACGTCGGTGACCACGGCGCCGTCGCCACTGGCCAGCGCCATCGGCGGGGTGCCGTAGTTGTTCATCATCACGGCTTCCCACCGCTGCTTGATGGCATCGGTGTTGTCTGGCGGTCACGCGCTCACCACCTTGGTGCCGGTGCCCGCATCGGTGAAAAGCTCCACCAGCACACAGTGTTCGACCCGCCCGTCGATGACGTGCGCGCTCGGCACGCCCGCGGTCACCGCCCGCAGACAGGCTTCGACTTTGGGAATCATGCCCGCCTCCAGCGTGGGTAGCAGTTGCGACAATGTGGCAGTGTCGATTTCGCTGACCAGCGAACCGCGGTCCGGCCAGCTCGTGTACAAGCCTTCGACATCGGTGAGCATCAACAGCTTCTCGGCGCGCAGCGCTTCGGCCAGTGCCGCCGCGGCGGTGTCGGCGTTGATGTTGTGCACCACGCCTTCGGCGTCCGGCGCCAGCGTCGACACCACCGGAATACGCCGTGCGGCAATCAGATCCAGCACCGCGGCGGTGTTGACCCGTTCGACGTCGCCCACCAGGCCGATGTCGGTGGCCACGCCGTCGACGGTGACGCTGCGCCGCACGGCGGTGAACAGCTGGGCGTCCTCGCCGGTGATGCCGACGGCGTACGGTCCGTGCGCGTTGATCAGGTTGACCAGTTCGCGGCCGACTTGGCCGAACAACACCATCCGCGCCACGTCGAGCACTTCCGGTGTGGTGACCCGGAATCCGCCCTTGAAGTCACCCTGCGATGCCGAGCCGGCGCAGCATCGCGGTGATCTGCGGGCCGCCGCCGTGCACGACGACGGGATGGACGCCGCAGTTACGCAGGAACGCCATGTCGGCGGCGAAGGCGTGCCGCAGCGTGTCGTCGGTCATGGCGTTGCCGCCGTACTTGATGACGACGATCTTGCCGTGCAGCTGCTTGAGCCAGGGCAGGGCTTCGGCGAGCACCTGCGCCTTGACCGCGGTGGGCAACGCTTCGGTCGTGGAGCTCATGAGCTGTAGGCCGAATTCTCTTCGACGTAGCCGTGCGACAGGTCGGTGGTCCGGATGGTGACCCGGCCGTCGCCGAGCCGCAGGTCGACCGTGATGTCGATGTCGGCTCCCGAGAGATCCACCTCGCGCGCACCCGGTGCCCGGACCCCGTCGGCGAACACCGCAAAGCCGTTGAACGACACCGTGATCCGGTCGGGATCCAGGGCGATGGGCGCGATGCCGACGGCGGCGAGCACCCGGCCCCAGTTGGGGTCCGAGCCGAACACCGCCGTCTTGACCAGGCTGTCGCGGGCGATCGTCCGGGCGGCGACCAAGGCGTCGTCCTCGGAGGCCGCCCCCTGCACGGTGACGTTGACGCGCTTGGTGACGCCCTCGGCGTCGGCTTGCAGCTGGGCGCACAGGTCGTCGCAGACCCGCAGCACGGCGTCGTCGAGCTCGGCCTGGCTGGGCGTGATTCCGCTGGCTCCCGAAGTCAGCAGCAGCACCGTGTCGTTGGTCGAGCACGCGCCGTCGATGTCGAGCCGGTCGAAGGTGCGGGCGCTGGCGTGACGCAGCGCGGAGTCCAGCGCCGCGGCGTCGACGGCCGCGTCGGTGGTGAGCACGCAGAGCATCGTTGCCAGTGACGGCGCGAGCATGCCGGCGCCCTTGGCCATCCCGCCGACCGTCCAGTTGCCCGGATGGTGCAGCGCAACCTGTTTGGGCACGGTGTCGGTGGTCATGATCGCCTGGGCCGCGTCGTCGCCGCCGGACAGGCCGCCGGCCATGTCCTGCACGATCGCGGCGCACCCCGGCGAGCACCTTGTCCATCGGCAACCGGTCACCGATCAGCCCGGTCGAGCACACCGCGACCTCGATGGCGCCGGTCTCGGTTCCCCAGTCCGACAACGCGGCCGCGACCGCTTCCGCGGTGGCGTGCGTGTCCTGGAACCCGCCCGGCCCGGTGCAGGCGTTGGCGCCGCCGGAGTTGAGGATCACCGCGCGCAGCGCGCCGGTGCGTCAGCACCTGCTGGCTCCACAGCACCGGTGCGGCTTTGACCTTGTTGCGGGTGAACACCCCGGCCGCCGCGTAGTCGGGTCCTTCGTTGAAGACCAGGGCCAGATCGCGATCGCCCGAGGCCTTGATACCGGCGGCGATGCCGGCGGCCCGGAATCCGGCCGGCGCGGTGACGCCCTGTTCGCGCAGCAGCCGGGCCGCGGTGGTCTGACCGGTGCGCGTCATGGCGCCACCCCGATCACCGAAAGGCCTTCCGTCTCCGGCCAACCCAGCGCCAGGTTCATCGACTGCACGGCGGCGCCGGCCGTTCCCTTGACCAGGTTGTCGATCGCGGCGATCGCCACGAACGTGCTCGGCCGCCTCGTCCACCGCGACGGCGATGTGCGCCGCGTTGCTGCCGATCACGGCCCCGGTGCGGGGCAGCTGCCCCTCGGGCATCAGGTAGATGAAAGGTTCTGCGTGGTAAGCCTTTTCGTAGGCTTCCCGCAGCCGCGGCAGCGGCGCCCGGGTGCGCGCGGTGCACGTCGCCAGGATGCCGCGCGACGTCGGGATGAGCACCGGGGTGAACGACACGGTGACGTCGCGGCCGGTGACCGCCCCCAGGCCCTGGGCGATCTCGGGGGTGTGCCGGTGCGCCCCGGCGATGTTGTAGGCCCGCGCCGAGCCGATGACCTCCGCGCCCAGCAGGTCGGTCTTGGCGGCGCGGCCGGCCCCGGAGGTGCCGCTGACGGCGACCACGGTGACGGCGGGCTCGATCGAGGTCCTCGGCGACCGCGGGCAGCAGCGCCAGCAGCGCCGCGGTCGGGTAGCAGCCCGGGACCGCGATGCGGCGGGCGCCGCGCAGCCGCTCGCGCGCGCCGGGGAGCTCCGGCAGCCCGTACGGCCAGCTGCCGGCGTGCGGCGATCCGTAGAACCGCTCCCACGCGCCGGCGTCGGTGAGCCGGAAGTCGGCGCCGCAGTCGATGATCAGGGTGTCGGGGCCGAGCTGCTCGGCCAGCGCGGCCGAATGACCGTGCGGCAGGGCCAGGAACACCACGTCGTGGCCGGCGAGCACGGCGAGCTCGGTCGGCTCGACCACGCGCTGGGCCAGCGGCGTCAGGTGCGGGTGGTGCTCACCGAGCGTGCTGCCGGCGCTGGCGGCGGCGGTCACCGCGCCGATGGTGAGGCGCCCCTGTGCGTACGCCGGGTGCCCGAGCAGCAGGCGCAGGATTTCACCGCCCGCATAGCCGCTGGCACCGGCAATCGCCACCTTCATTCCGTCGGCCATTCCGCCGATTCTGCATGGTTATGCAGTGGTTTGCAAATCCATTCCGCTAGCCGCGCAGCTCCGCGCCGACCGTCTCGGCGGCGCGGCGGACCGCGGCGTCGCGGGCCGCGGTGGCGTCGTCCTCGGTCAGCGTGCGGTCGGGCGCGCGGAACCGCAGCGCGAAGGTCAGCGATTTGCGGTCCTCACCGATCTGCGGGCCGGTGAACACGTCGAACAATTGCAGGTCCTCGAGCAGCTCCCCCGCGCCTTCGCGCACGGCGTCGGCCACCGCCTGAGCCGGCACGTGCGCGGCCACCACCAGGCTGACGTCCTGGAAGACGGCCGGGAACGGCGACACCCGGGGCGCGGGCAGCGCCGCGGCGATGGGCATCGCGTCGAGGTTGAGCTCGAGGGCGCAGGTGCCCTTGGGCAGCCCGGAGCGCTCGACGACCGCGGGATGCAGCTGGCCCGCGTAACCCACCGGTGTGTCCCCGACGAGCACTTCGGCGCACCGACCCGGATGCCACGGCAACTGCTGCGCCGCCCGCAGCCGCACGTCGATTCCGCTGGCGCGGGCGATGATTCGCACCGCCTCGAACGCGTCGGCGGCCTCGGCCCGGCGGCCGGGGCCCCAGCGGCCACGGTGCTCGCGCAGGCCGGTCAGCACCGCCGCGACGTGCTGCGGTTGCCGCGGCAACGACGCGTCGAGCATGGCGATCTCGTCGTCGGTGGGCCGGCGCTCGACGGGAATGAGCTCCACCGCGCGGGTTTCCGCTCGTCGGCTGGACCACCTGCGCCAGGGCATACAGCGAGATGTCGACCAGGCCACGAGAGACGTTGCGCACCAAGGCTTCCAGCAATGCGGGCAGCAGCGTGGTGGCCAGCTGCGGACGGTCGGCTTCCAGCGGGTTGAGCACGTTGGTGGTCGTGCGTCGCGGGTCGTCGGCCGGCAGGCCCCACAGGTCGAACACGCCCGCGGGCAAAAACGGAGTCGGCAGGATCTCGACGTAGCCGGACTGGGCCAGGGACTTGCCGATCGCGCGGCGGCGTTTTTGCACGGCGGACAGGCCCCGGCCGGCCGGCGCCGACGGCAACACCGACGGGATGACCTCCAGGCCCTCGAGCCGCAGCACCTCCTCGACGAGGTCGGCGGGCTGCACGAGGTCGGGCCGCCAGCTGGGTGGGGTCACCGTCAGCACCTCTCGCCGATGCCCCTCTTTGCCCACCACGCCGGCGCCGATCTGGGCGAGCCGCTTGGCGGTCGTGCCCGGCGCATAGGCCACCCCGGCGACGCGATCCGGCAGGTCGGCGGCGATGTCGATCGGGGACCCAGCCCAATCGGCGGCCGAGTTGCCGACGGGCGGATCGCCGCGCCAGTCGGTCAGATCGTCGGAGACGGCTCCGCCGGCGATGTCGGCGAGCAGCACCGCGCACCGGTCCAGCGCGGCGACCGAGATGGCCGGATCCACTCCGCGCTCGTAGCGGCGGGCGGCTTCGCTGGGCAGGTGCAGCCTGCGCTGGGTGCGCGAAACGGCGGCGGGGTCCCAGACCGCGGCCTCGAGCAGCACGTCGGTCGAATCCGCCCGCACCTCGGTGCTCGCCGCGCCCATCACGCCGCCGATCGCGGTGGTCGCCGTGTCGTCGACGATCAGGACGTCGGCCGGCTCGAGTTTGCGCTCGATGTCGTCGAGGGTCACCACGGTCTCGCCGGGCCGGGCGAATCGCACGGCGAAGCTTCCGGTGATGCGCTTGCGGTCGTGGGCGTGCATGGGGTGACCGAGTTCGAGCATCACGTAGTTGGTCACGTCGACCGCCGGGGAGGTCGCGCGGATGCCGGATAACAGCAGCCGGCGCTGCAGCCACCACGGCGACACCGCCCCGGGATCGATGCCGGTGACCGGGCGCAGCGCGAATCGCCGCACGCCGGTACCCGGCTGCACGGTCAGCGGCCATGCCTCGCCGTTGACCGGCAGCGGCTTGACCACCTGGCTGCCGGCGGGGTCGACGAAGTCCAGGTCGTAGGCGCAGGCGATCTCACGGGCCAAGCCGCGCAACGACATGCAGTAGCCGCGGTCGGGTGTGATCGCCAGGTGGAAGATGACGTCGTCGAGCCCGAGCACCGCGGCGCCGTCGGCTCCCGGGTCGGCGGTGCCCGGCGGCAGCACCAGGATCCCGGATTGGTCGGCGCCCAGACCGAGTTCTGCTGCCGAGCAGATCATTCCGTCGGAGGTGCGGCCGTAGGTCTTGCGGGCGGCGATGGTGAAGTCGCCGGGCAACGTTGCGCCGGGCAGCGCTGCGATGATGAGGTCTCCGACAGCGAAGTTGGTTGCGCCGCAGACGATCTCGCGGTCTGCGCCTTCGCCGACGTCGACGTGGCAGAACCGGATCGGCTTTTTGAAACCGGTGAGTTCTTCGATGGCGGTGACCCGGCCCACGGTCAGCGGGCCGTCGACCGGGCCGAGCGTGGCGACCTCTTCGACCTCGTGGCCGATGCGCACCAGCGTCTGCTCGAGCTCGGCGGGGGCGACGTCCCAGTCCGGCGCGCCGGCCGCCACGATCTCACGCAGCCAGCTGTACGGAACGCGCATCAGGCACCCACCCCGAACGGCAGCGAGAACCGGACGTCGCCCTCGACCATGTCGCGCATGTCCGGAATCCCGTTGCGGAACTGCAGCGTTCGTTCCAGGCCCATGCCGAATGCGAAGCCGGAGTAGACATCCGGGTCAATCCCCGCGGCCCGCAACACGTTTGGATGCACCATCCCGCAGCCACCCCACTCAACCCAGCCGGCTCCGCCCTTCTTGCCGACGAACCAGACGTCGACCTCGGCGGACGGTTCGGTGAACGGAAAGAAGTGCGGCCGGATCCGGGTGCGCGCCTCGGGACCGAACTCGGCGCGCGCGAACGCATCCAGCGTTCCCCGCAGATGCGCCATGGTCAGGCCGCGGTCCACCGCCAGGCCCTCGACCTGGTGGAAGACCGGCGTGTGGGTGGCGTCGAGTTCGTCGGTGCGAAACGTGCGGCCGATCGAGATGATGTAGACGGGCAGCTCGCGGGCGAGCAGGGTGCGCACCTGCACCGGCGAGGTGTGGGTGCGCAGCAGTTGCCGCGAACCCTCGGGCGCGACGTAGAAGGTGTCCTGTTCGCTGCGCGCGGGGTGGTCGGCCGGGAAGTTGAGCGCGTCGAAGTTGAACTGCTCGGTCTCGACCTCGGGTCCGTCGGCCAGTTCCCAGCCCATGGCGATGAAGGTGTCGGCGATGTGGTCGGCCAGGATCGTGATCGGGTGCCGGGCGCCGGGCGGCTGCCGGGTCGACGGCAGCGTGACGTCGATGCCCTTCGGCGACCAGCACCGCGGCGTCGCGTTCGGCGCGCAGGACCGCGAGCCGTTCGTCGTAGCCCCGCTGGGCTTCGGTCCGCGCGGCGTTGACCCGCTTGCCGGCGTCGGCGCGCTCGTCCTTGGGGACGCCGCCCAGCGCCTGGCGCGCCAGGGCCAGCGGTGCGCGGTCGCCGAGGTGCTCGGTCTTGAGGCGCGCCAGTGTGTCGAGATCGCCGGCGCGCGTGAAGGCCTCCCGGGCGGCGCTGACCGCTTCGGCCAGGGCTTCCGGCGACAGGTCGACGGGTTGATCACCCACGCGGCGACACTCTCCTTGCTGATGGTTGGCTGCAAGTTGCCCAGCGGCAAGTGCTGATCATAGTGATGCGACGGGTGGCCCCCGGCGGGCGCTGGGCAGTTGAGCGGCCGGCGGCCGCAGCAGCGCAGCGGGGCCGTCCGAGGTGGCTTAGCCGGCGACGGCGGGCTGCCGACCGGCCAGCGCGTCGTCGACGTCGAGCGGCGTGGCCGGCAGGCCGCGACCGCCGGCCAACTTCGCCAGCTTGTAGGCGACGAAGGCACCCAGGAGGCCGAACACCGGCGTCGCCGCCATGGCCCCCCAGTGGTGCGCCAGCATCAGGAAGCCGAAGCCCGCGGACGCCGCCAGCATCAGGTACCGCGCCGGCGTCCAGTGGATCGGCTGCCGGAACCGGGCGGAGACCAGCACGCCCAGGATCACGGCGACGGTGTGGCCGGCGTCGGTGAAGTCGCCGCCGATGATCGCCGAAGCGATACCCGCCGACACCCACCAACCGACCCAGGCGGCCCGCCAGCGGGACGGAATCACCGCGGTCATCGCGCCGAGCACCGCCAGCGCGCCGTAACTCATGCCGACGTCGCTGGCCCGGGTGATCGACACGGGCAGCCAGCCGAACTCGACCGACGCGGCCAGGGCGGCGGCCACCAGCAGCGTCGCGCCGACGTGGCCGACGAGGAAGGCCACCACCAGCCGGATGGTGCGCAGATGAAGCTCGGCCAGCGCCAGCAGGCAGGTCAGGAAGGGCAGCCAGAAGTAGAGCGGGCCGGCGTCGACCACCAGCGCGCTGCCCAGCAGCGTGCCCAGGTGGCCGTGGGCCAGGTTGTGCACGTTGGTGCTGGCACGAGCAACGATGACGTCATGCGCGTGCGGGCCGAGGGCCAGCAGGGCGCAACTGATGGCAAGCAGCAGCGCCGCATATCCCACAGTGAATTGGACCCGGGCAAGCCGGGACACGATGCCCCCTAGCATTGGCATCCATTATGGCTGCGGTTTTGTTTCGGCTGTGTCATCAGAGCCTGACAACTCCTTAAGAGTCTTGAGGCGATAAATCGCCAAATCGTCGGGAATGCCGGCGGGCTTCGGCCCGAAAACCGGCTTCCTCGTGCGTTTGGCCTCGACGCCCAACGCGTCCAACTCGCTTTGCGGTATGAGATCCAACGTTGAACTCGACACCATGATTCCACCCTTGGTGGCTCTTTCCATAACTCGTGCGGCGATATTCACATCGACACCGAGCCAGTCCGCGGCCAGCCGCTGCGGTCGCCCGGTGTGGATCCCGACCCGCATCCGGGGCGTGTGACCCTCCACCTCGACCGATTTCAGCGCCTCCTTGGCGGCCAGCACGGCCCGCACGGCGACCGTCGGATCGCCGAATACCGCCATCAGGCCGTCGCCCATCCGTTTGACGATGTGTCCGCCGGCGTCGAGCAGGGGCGGCTCGAGGGCCCGCGCCACCTGCCGGAGCAGCGCGAGGGCCGCGTCGTCGCCGGCCTGCAGGGACCACGTCGAGAAGCCGACCAGGTCGGTGAAGACCAGCGTCACCTCCGCATTGGCCGGCCGGCGCGAAACCCCCTCGGTCAGCGCCTGCCACACCTGCAGCACCCCGAGGCTGACCTCGCGCGATACCGCGTCGCGGTCCCCCAGCAGCCGGTCGGCCGCGCGCGCCGCCGCGCGCGGACCGCCGTCGCCCGCCGTGGACAGCGGATCGCCGAACTCGGGGTCGCCGGGCAACAGCCGGCGCGCACGCCGGATGAACGCAACCGCCCCCGGGCTGCGGTTGCGGCCGTGCAGCCATTGAGTCGCGCTGTGCACCGACAGTCGGAGAGCGTTCCGGAGCGGACTGCGCCTGGGTCGCTTCGGGCTCACCCGGGTCCAGATCGCGACGCGCGAGTTCCACCTGGCCAGGTTATTTGTTTTCGTTCCAGGCAGGCAACGACAGGCCCGCGCAGTTCTGCCGTATGTGTCACATATCGCACCGAACCGCCTGATCACGGTGGCGCCACACCGATGTTCAAGCTCGATAACACCCGGGCCGACACATCCCCGAAATCGTAGACAACGCGCGTTGTCAAAGTTATCGTGAGCGCAATTGGAGTCAGGAGGCCACGATGACTGGCACTGTGAATGCTTGCGGGACCCCATCCGCTGATCCGCTCGGGCCAGATTCCCTGACCTGGAAGTATTTTGGCGATCTGCGCACCGGCATGATGGGTGTCTGGATCGGGGCGATCCAGAACATGTACCCCGAACTCGGTGCGGCCGTCGAGGAGCATTCGATCGTGCTGCGGGAGCCGTTGCAGCGGGTGGCCCGGTCGGTCTACCCGATCATGGGTGTGGTCTACGACGGCGACCGGGCGTCGCAGACCGGCAGGCAGATCACCAGCTACCACCACACCATCAAGGGAACCGACGCCACCGGGCGGCGCTATCACGCGCTCAACCCGGAAACCTTCTACTGGGCGCACGCCACGTTTTTCATGCTGATCGTCAAGGTGGCCGAGTACTTCTGCGGCGGCCTGACCGAGGCCGAGAAGCGGCAGCTGTTCGCCGAGCACGTGCAGTGGTACCGGATGTACGGGATGAGCATGCGGCCGGTGCCCGAATCGTGGGAGGAATTTCAGGAGTACTGGGAGCGCACCGGCCGCGACACCCTGGAAATCAACCGGGCGACGCTGGACATCTTCCAGCTGCGAATCCCGAAGCCGAAATTCGTGTTGATGCCGACGCCGATCTGGGACCAGATCTTCAAGCCGCTGGTCGCCGGCCAGCGCTGGATCGCGGCGGGACTCTTCGAGCCCGCGGTGCGCGAGAAGGCCGGAATGCATTGGACACCGGGTGACGAGGTGTTGCTGCGCGTTGTTCGGCAAGGCCGTCGAACTGGCGTTCCTGGCGGTGCCCGACGAGATCCGGCTGCACCCGCGCGCGCTGGCCGCCTACCGCCGCGCCGAGGGGCGGCTGCCCAGCGACGCGCCGCTGGTCGAGGCGCCGCCGTTCATGGCGCCGCCGCGCGACCGTCGCGGGCTGCCGATGCATTACTTTCCCCCGCCGCCCAAGTCGCCGCTCGACCCCGCGCTGCAACCCGCCCGGGCTCTGATGGAACGCGCCGGGTCCCTGGTGCATACGACGCTGTCGCTGGCCGGCCTGCGCGCCGGTCGGGGCCGGCCGAAACGACCGGTTAAGGCCGCGTAGGCAGGCCCAGCGCCCGCGCGCTCTGATACAGACAGATGGCCGCGGCCGACGCCACATTCAGGCTCTCGGCGCCGCCGGCCATGGGGATGCGCATGCGGTGGTCGGCCGCCGCCGCGATTTCGGTTGGCAGACCGTGGGATTCGGGGCCGAACAGCCAGGCCGTCGGCTTGCCGAGCAGTTCGGTGGCCTCGTCGAGCCGCGTCTCACCGTCCACGGTGGTGGCGAGCAGCTGCAGGCCCGCGGCACGCAACGCGTCGACGGCGGCGAGCGTGTCGGGCACGACGACGACCGGGATCGAGAAGATGCTGCCGGCCGACGCGCGCAGGCACTTGCCGTTGTACGGGTCGACGCTGTGGCCGCCCAGGATCACGCCGGCCGCGCCCATCGCGTCGGCGAGGCGAATGAGGGTGCCCGCGTTGCCCGGCTCGCTGATTTCGACGGCGACCGCGACCAGCGCCGGCGTGCCGGCCAGCACGTCCTCGAAGTTGGGTCTCCGGTGATTTCGCACACGGCGACCAGCCCGGCCGGGGTGACGGTGTCGGACAGCGCTTTCGCCGCGCGCTCGGTGACCGGGTGCACCGGGCATCGCGCTGCAGCCAAAGTCGCCAGCAGCGACGCATGGCGCTGCTGGGCGACTTCGGTGACGAAGACGTCGCGAACCAGGCCGCGGCGCGGCGGCGGCCTCTACGAGGTTGGGGCCTTCGGCGAGGAATCGGCCCGTCCGCCGGCGGCCGACGTGGCGGTGTAACTTGACCGCCGCGGCGACCCTGGCCGAACGTTCGGTCAGCACGTGGCCGGTCCGCGCCGTCTCGCGTTAGGCCGCTTCTCCCGAATCCGAGGGAGCGTTGACATCCTCGGGCAGTGCCGCCCGCGCGATGTCGACCAGCGCCGTGAAGGCGGCCGGGTCGGCGATCGCGATGTCGGACAGGTTCTTACGGTCCACTTCCACACCGGCGGCCTTGAGGCCCTGGATCAGCCGGTTGTAGGTGATGTCGTTGGCGCGCGCCGCCGCGTTGATCCGCGAGATCCACAGTTTGCGGAACTCGCCCTTGCGCGCACGACGGTCACGGTAGGCGTAGTTCAGTGAATGAAGTTGCTGCTCTTTGGCCTTGCGGTAGAGCCGGGATCGCTGGCCGCGATAGCCCTTCGAGGCCTTCAGGATGCTGCGCCTCTTCTTGTGGGCGTTGACCGCCCGCTTCACGCGTGCCATTGGATGTTCCTACTCTCGTTCACAATTAGTTGGTCGGGTCGCCGTGCCAGCTCGCGATGCGGGTCTGGCCGGCGTGGTGGTCAGCCGTTCAGCAGCCGGTTGATCGCGCTTGAGTGTCGTTGGCCGACACCACGGTGCGGCCGTCGAGGCGCCGGGTTCGTTTCGTCGGCTTGTGCTCGAGCAGATGCCGGCGGTTGGCCTTCTGCCGCACGATCTTGCCGGTTCCGGTGCGCCGGAACCGCTTTGACGCCCCGCTGTGGGTCTTGGCTTTGGGCATGTTTCCTCTGTTCTGTGGAGGTCGAGTTCTGTGAAAGCCTCGGCTCTTGCTGTTCTTGCGTTAGGTCAGTTCGACGAAGGTTCGGCGTCGGCGGGCCCATCGGAATCCGGTGCCGCGTCGCATCCGCGACCTTCGGGATGCCGCGCCCTGGCGCGGGTCTTCGCGCCGCGATGCGGTGCCAGCACCATCGTCATGTTGCGGCCGTCCTGCTTGGCGGACGTTTCCACGAAACCGTATTCGGCCACGTCCGCGCCCAGTCGCTGGAGCAACCGGTAGCCCAGCTCGGGCCGCGACTGCTCACGTCCGCGGAACATGATCGTGACCTTGACCTTCGATCCCGCCTCCAGGAAGCGGACCACGTGGCCCTTCTTGGTCGCGTAGTCGTGGTCGTCGATCTTCGGCCGAAGCTTCTGTTCTTTGACGACGGTCTGCTGCTGGTTCCTGCGGGATTCGCGCTCCTTCTGGGCCGCCTCGTATTTGTACTTGCCGTAGTCCATGATCTTGCAGACCGGCGGCTTGGCGTCGGGGCGACTTCGACAAGGTCGAGATCGGCGTCCGCAGCGACGCGCAGCGCGTCTTCGATGCGCACGATGCCTACCTGCTCCCCTCCCGGGCCGATCAATCGGACCTCAGGTACGCGAATGCGCTCGTTGACGCGGGTCTCAGTGCTGATGGGGCCTCCCTTGTTGGGCTTCTGTATGTCCTGCGGTGACGACCAGTCGCCTGGGTCGGTCCGGGAATCAGCGGCGGAGACACCACACCACTAGCAAAAAAGCCCTGCACAAGCAGGGCCCAATGCCGACCGATCACGGCTGGAAACTACTCGAGCCGCCCGCGTTGCTCGCGGAACAGGCATACACGATGCCTGTGACCGGACCGCCGAACCTGTGGAAGATCCGCACAGGGATTTCATCGGCTCGCGGTGGGAGTGGGACTCCACTTAACTGTTCCTGGCCTTCGCCGGGATGGTCGCAAGCGTCAGTTTAGCAGCCTTGAGGTGGCTTTTAGCACTTCGCCCGGACGACCGCGCTGCAACGGGCCTCAACCCGACCCGAAAATCATGTCCAAACTGGTGGCCGCCACACTTAGCGCTTCGACAAGCTTTTCACGGATTGAGGGAATATCCTCGCGGTCTGTGACACTCGCTACTCCTGGTTCGGGTCCTCGTTCGGGGCCGCGTTTAAGGCCTGGCGGCCGGTCGAACTCGCGGTATCGCTGGGTGCCGGCGGCGGCCGGATGGACCGTGGGCGTCATCGCCACCGTGTCACTGCTCGGGAGCGTGTCCCCGCTGATCAGGTACCTGATCAAGGTCCCGCGCGAGTTCATCAACGACTATCTGTTCAACTTCCCGGACACCAGCATCGCGTGGTCGTTCATCCTGGCCTTGCTGGCCGCGGCCCTGACCGCGCGTAAGCGCATCGCCTGGCTGCTGTTGCTGGCCAACATGGTTCTGGCCGCGGCGCTGAATGCCGCCGACATCGCCGCGGGCGACAACACCGCCGCCGAGATCTTCGGCGAAAACCTCGGGTTCGCCGTACACATCGTGGCGATCGTTCTGCTGGTGCTGGCCTACCGGGAGTTCTGGGCCAAGGTCCGCAAGGGCGCACTGGTCAAAGCGGCCGCGGTGCTGGTCGCCGGCGACGTGGTGGGAATCCTGGTCTCCTGGGGCCTGGTCGAGTTGTTTCCGGGAACGCTCGCCCGCCAGGACCGCCTCCCGTATGTGGCCAACCGGGTGGTCGGGTTCGCGCTCGCGGACCCGGATCTGTTCACCGGTCGGCCGCACGTGTTCCTCAACGCGATCTTCGGGTTGTTCGGCGCGCTGGCACTGATCTTGGCGACGATCGTGCTCTTCCAATCCCAGCGCGCCGAGAACGCGCTGACCGGTGAGGACGAGTCGGCCATCCGCGGGCTGCTCGAGCTGTACGGCAAGAACGACTCCCTGGGCTACTTCGCCACCCGCCGCGACAAGTCGGTGGTCTTCGCGCAGAGCGGGCGTGCCGCCATCACCTATCGGGTCGAGATAGGCGTCTGCCTGGCCAGCGGCGACCCGATCGGCGATCCCAGGGCCTGGCCCCAGGCCGTCGACGCCTGGCTGAGTCTGTGCCAGACCTACGGATGGGCGCCCGGGGTGATGGGCGCCAGCACCCAGGGAGCGCGGGCTTATCGCGAAGGCGGTCTGAACGCGCTGGAGTTGGGCGACGAAGCCATCCTGCGGACATCGGATTTCAAGCTGTCCGGCCCCGATATGCGCGGGGTCCGTCAGGCCGTGACCCGGGCCCGCCGGGCGGGGCTGACCGTGCGGATCCAGCGGCACCGCGACATCGACCGCCGAAGCGATGGCCGACACCATCGCCCGCGCCGACGCCTGGCGGGATACCCAGACCGAGCGCGGCTTTTCCATGGCGCTGGGCCGGCTCGGCGACCCCGCCGACGGGGACTGCCTGCTGGTTGAAGCGCTGGACCGCGACGGCAGCGTCGTAGCGATGCTGTCGCTGGTTCCGTGGGGCACCACCGGCGTTTCCCTGGACTTGATGCGCCGTTCGCCGCAGTCCCCCAACGGCACCATCGAGCTGATGGTCAGCGACCTGGCGCTCAACGCCGAAACCCTTGGCATCACCCGCATTTCACTGAACTTTGCGATGTTCCGCTCGGCGTTCGAGCAGGGTGCTCAGCTCGGCGCCGGTCCCGTCGCCCGGCTGTGGCGTGGGCTGTTGCTGTTCTTCTCACGGTGGTGGCAGCTGGAGACGCTGTACCGCTCGAACATGAAGTACCGGCCCGACTGGGTACCGCGCTACGCCTGTTACGAGGACGCCCGCCTGATTCCGCGGGTCGGCGTGGCTTCGGCGCTCGCCGAGGGGTTCCTGGTGCTGCCGTTCGGCCGGCGCAAGACGCACACCGGCCATTACCCCGCTGTCCCGACCGCGCTTGGCGGAATCCGGGCTGCTCCATCACGACGGCAGCGCCCCGGACGTCAGCGGGCTGCGGGAGCGCCGGCGAGTCCGCCGACGCGGAGGAGTCCAGATCCCGTCTGCCCGAACAGGTTCGAGTGCGGCTGGCCAAGCTGAAGATATTGCAGCGTAACGGCGTCGACGCCTATCCGGTGGGATCTCCGCCCAGCCACACCGTCGCGAAGGCGCTCGACGCAGACGACCGGGACACCATCACCGTCTCGGGCAGGATTTTGCGGATCCGCGACTACGGCGGGGTGCTGTTCGCCCAGTTGCGTGACTGGTCGGGGGAAATGCAAGTGCTGCTGGACAATTCGCAGCTGCAAGGGGGACGAACCGCCGATTTCACCGCGGCCATCGACCTGGGCGACCTGGTCGAGGTATCCGGGCAGATGGGCTTTTCCAAGAAGGGAAACCGCTCGCTGATCGTCACCGACTGGCGGATGATCGGAAAGTGCCTGCGGCCGTTGCCCAATAAGTGGAAGGGGCTGACCGACCCGGAGGCGCGGGTGCGGTCCCGCTACGTCGACCTGGCCGTCAATCCCGAGTCGCGTGAGTTGATCAAGGCGCGCAGCGAAGTGTTGCGCTCGGTCAGGCAGACGCTGTTCGCCAAGGACTTCATCGAAGTCGAGACCCCGATCCTGCAGCAGATCCACGGCGGAGCCACCGCCCGGCCCTTCGTCACGCACATCAACACCTACGACCTGGACCTGTTCCTGCGCATCGCGCCGGAGCTCTACCTGAAGCGGCTGTGCGTCGGCGGCGTGGAGCGAGTCTTCGAATTGGGCCGGGCGTTTCGCAACGAGGGTGTCGACTTCAGCCACAACCCGGAATTCACCCTGCTGGAGGCCTACCAGGCCCACGCCGACTACAGGACGTGGATCGACGGCTGCTCGCGAGCTCATCCAGAACGCCGCGCACGCGGCGCACGGCGAGCAGGTCGTGCTGCGGCCCCGCGCCGGCGGGGCCGACGGTCGGCTGGAACCGGTCGACATCTCCGGGGTCTGGGCGGTCAAGACCGTCTATGACGCGGTGTCCGATGCGCTCGGCGAACACATCGACCCCGACACGTCGCTGTCCGCCCTGCGCAAGCTGTCCGACGCCGCGCACATCCCCTATCGGGCGCACTGGGATGCCGGCGCGGTGGTGCTGGAGCTGTACGAGCACCTGGTCGAGGACCGGACCGAGGAGCCGACGTTCTATATCGACTTTCCGACATCGGTGTCCCCGCTGACGCGGCCGCACCGCACCGAACCGGGCGTCGCCGAGCGGTGGGACCTGGTGGCCTGGGGTGTCGAGCTGGCCACCGCCTACAGCGAGCTCACCGATCCGGTCGAGCAGCGTCGCCGCCTGCAGGAGCAGTCGCTGTTGGCTGCCGGCGGGGATCCCGAGGCGATGGAGCTCGACGAGGACTTCCTGCAGGCGATGGAATACGCGATGCCGCCCACCGGCGGGCTGGGCATGGGCATCGATCGGCTCGTCATGCTCATAACGGGCCGCAGCATCCGCGAGACATTGCCATTTCCGCTGGCCAAGCCGCATTAGCCGGCCACCGGAACGTGCAGAAACCCGAGAACGAACATTCGGTGAATATGTGCCAGGCCGGTTACCAATAGATCACAATGAGTCACGTGACACCCTCGGTGGACAGCGCTCCCACGCAGTTCCTGGCGAGTAGCCACACCTCGCTGATGCACGGCTGGGTGCCGGTGACGATCCAGGTGTTCGCCGCCGCGGTGCTGACGTTGGCGGTCGGCTGGCGGTCGCGCCGCTGGCGCACGGTGTGGATGCCGGCGGCAGCGCTGGCGGGCGGGGTCGCGGCCTACCTGACGCACTGGTACATCGTCGACCGCGGGCTCTCCGATGACCCCGCCCCGACGGCGCTGTGGCTGTGGATCGCGCTGACGGGCATGGCGGCGGCGGTGCTGGTTCTGGGCTGGCGCACCGCGCGCCGCTGGCGGCGCGGCGCCGCGGTGCTGGCCGTGCCGCTGTGCCTGCTCAGCACGACGCTGGTGCTCAACCTCTGGGTGGGCTACTTCCCCACCGTGCAGTCGGCGTGGAGCCAGCTGACGTCGGGCCCGCTGCCCGATCAGACCGATCAGGCCACCGTTACCGCGATGGCCGCCAGCCGAACCCGGCCACCGCACGGCACCGTGGTCCCGGTGGCGGTTCCCTCGGATGGATCGCACTTCAAACACCGCGGCGAGCTGGTCTACCTGCCGCCCGAATGGTTCGCCACCACCCCGCCTCCCCCGCTGCCGACCGTGATGATGATCGGAGGGCAGTTCAACACACCGGCGGATTGGACGCGGGCGGGCAACGCGGTCAAGACGATCGACGACTTCGCGGCCGCGCACGACGGCAAGGCGCCGGTGCTGGTGTTCGTTGATTCCGGCGGCGCGTTCAACAACGACACCGAATGCGTCAACGGGGTCCGGGGCAACGCGGCCGACCACCTGACCAAAGATGTTGTGCCGTTCATGGTTTCGGCTTTCGGGGTCAGCCCGCACCGGGCGAACTGGGGCGTCGCGGGCTGGTCCATGGGCGGCACGTGCGCCGTGGATCTGACGGTCATGCACCCCGACCTGTTCAGCGCGTTCGTCGACGTCGCCGGCGATTTCTTCCCCAACGCCGGCAACAAGGCCCAGTCCATCGCCAGGCTGTTCGGCGGAAACGCCGACGCCTGGGCGGCTTTCGATCCCTCCACCGTGATCAGCCGGCACGGGCCCTACCGCGACGTGGCCGGCTGGTTCGCGATTTCGTCCGACGGCCCGCCGGCGCCCCGCCGCGACGTCCAGTTGACCGACAGCGGCGCCATCCGCCTTGCCGGACGCGACGCGGCCGCCAACCCCGGCAATCAGACCGCCGCGGCCTATTCGCTCTGCGCGCTCGGCCGCTCCAACGGGATCGACTGCGCGGTGGTGCCGCAGCCCGGCAAGCACGACTGGCCATTCGCGGACCGCGCGTTCGCGGCCTCGCTGCCCTGGCTCGCCGGAGTGCTGGGGACTCCGGGAATTCCGCGGACGCCGTTGCCCGCCGCGTCGGCGCCCGCCGTCGGCACCCCGGTGGTCGTCCCGGCCGAGCGTTCCAACACCGCCAAGCGATAGCGCCGGTGTTACCCGTCGCGCGCGCTCGGCGGGTGGTCTTCGCGCGGCACTGCCATCCGTGCAGCGCACGGACCCGGTGGGCGAGCACGCCGCTGATCCTGGTGCCGATCTGGACGCGGCGACAGGCCCACGCGGATGTTCCCCTATGAACCGCCTCCGCCGGTGGCGCCCACGGCTAAGGATCGGATCCGCGACGCCACCCTGAGCTGCTTTGCCGCGCACGGCATTGCCGCCACGTCACTGCGCACGATCGCCGAGACCGCCGGGGTGTCAGTCGGGCTGGTGCAGCACCACTTCCGCACCAAGGCGGCGCTCACCGGCGCCGTCAATCAGTACGTGCTACAGGTGGTCGGCGAGGCGCTGGAACCGTCGGCGCTTCCCGTCCCGCCCGCCGACGAGCTCGACGAGGCCGGCCGCCGCCTGACCTCCTTGATGGCAGAACGCCCCGACCTGATGACCTACCTCGGGCGCGTGCTCGCCGAGGGCGGCGCATTCGGATCGGTCATCTTCACCGGACTTTTGGGCATCAGCGCGGCCCAGCGCGACGAGTTCTCCCGACGAAGCACGACCCACCCCGACCTCGATCCCGATTGGGCGGCACTCAACCCGCTGATCCTGCGTGTCGGCGCGATCATTCTGCATCCCTACATCGAGCTATACCGGCGAGAGTCGTTCTTTACCGAGCCACCGTTGCGACGCTGAGATGCAGCCGTCACCAACCTCATACGGCATGGCCAATTCCTCGACGAAGCGGAACCCCCGGAACCAAGTCCTCACCGCGTGTGAGATCGCCGACAACGCTGAGGTTGCGCGACGGAAACGGGGTCAAACCCGGTCCGGCTTGCCGTCCGGGTGCTATACACGAAGCACCATGGATGAGGCCGCCGTATCCGCTTACTCCGCGCAGATTCTCGATGCGGACGCGCCCGAGGACGACGCGGTGTTGCGGCGGCTCCAAGCCGACCCCAGCGTGGAATTCATCGATCGGCTCGACACACAGGTGGCCAATCTTCGCAGCCTTCGACCCGGCCCGGATCGTGAGCTCCTCGCGGAGCCCCGACGATGGGCCTACTACCCGTGGCGGCGCGCCGTCGTGGTGATCCTGGGTCCGCGCGGATACCGCGCGGTACGCCTGGACCGCAATCGCAACAACATCACCCCGGCGGAACAGGATCGCCTCGGCGCGCTGCGCATCGGCGTGGCCGGCCTCAGCGTCGGCCATGTGATCGCGCACACCCTGGCCGCCCAGGGATTGTGCGGCCAGCTCCGGCTGGCCGACTTCGATCACCTCGAGCTGTCGAACCTGAATCGGGTGCCGGCCAGCGTGTTCGACCTCGGCGTTAACAAAGCTTGGGTGGCGGCACGCCGGATCGCCGAACTCGACCCGTACCTACCGGTCGAGGTGTTTGACGCCGGACTGACATTCGATACCGTCGACTCGTTCCTGGACGGGCTCGACATCGTCATCGAAGAATGCGATGCACTGGACATGAAGGCGGTGCTGCGGGAAGGCGCCCGCGCACGCCGGATTCCGGTGTTGATGGCCACCAGTGATCGCGGACTGGTCGATGTGGAGCGTTTCGATCAAGAACCTCACCGCCCGATTCTGCATGGCCTGCTCGGCGACCTGGACGTCGGGCTCCTGCCCGGCATGAGCAGCCGCGACAAGGTGCCCCATATCCTGCGTCACCTTGAAGCCGAACGGCTTTCGCCCCGCACGGCCGCCTCACTGCTAGAGATCGACCGCACGGTGTCGACCTGGCCGCAGGTGGCCTCGGATGTCGTTCTCGGCGCGTCCGCATTGGCCGAGGGGGTGCGCAGAATCGGGCTCGGCGAGGAGCTGCGCTCGGGCCGCACTCGCATCGATATCGGCTGGGCGCTCGACCAACTCGACGAACCCGACATGGCCGGGCACCGCCCCGCGCCGGTAGACCATCCTGAGCCGCCGGAACTACCCGGGACGGCCGGAATCATCGCCGCCGCGGCGATCCGCGCGCCGTCGGGCGGAAACATCCAACCGTGGTGTGTCCAAGCCAGACCTGTCGGCATCACCATTGACGTTGCCGCGCTACATACCTCGACAATGGACGTCGGGTTCCGGGGCAGTGCCGTCGCGGTCGGGGCTGCCCTCATGAACGCCAGGATCGCCGCAGCCGCCCACCACGTTCTGGGACCGTCCAGCTTCACGGACCATGTCAACGGATCCCCGTTCCGCGCGACCCTGGAACTGGCCGACGGCACCGACCCCGACCTCGCCCCCCTTTATCAACCCATGCTCGAACGCGAAACCAACCGGCACCACGGAAGCCCCCAGCCGATCGATGTCGCCACCATCGAGGCGCTCAGCACCGCCGCCCACCGGGAAGGCGCGCAGCTACACTTGATCACGGAGCGGGACGACATCGCCTGTGCGGCAACGCTTCTAGCCGCGTCGGACCGTATCCGCTACCTGACGCCGCACCTGCACAAAGAGATGGTCTCGGAACTGCGCTGGCCCGGCGACGCCCAACCGGACACCGGCATCGATGTGCGCAGCCTCGAACTCGACGCCGGTGATATGGCGATGCTCGACGTCCTGCGCCGCACCGACGTCATGACCTGTCTGGCCCAATGGAACGCCGGTAGCGCACTCGGCGAAGACACCCGCGACCGGATAGTATCCAGTTCCGCGTTGGCAACGATCACCGTGGCCGGACACGGCCTTGGCGACTACGCCCGGGGAGGAGCGGCGGTCGAGTTGATCTGGATCCTCGCCCAGCAGCACAAGATCTCCGTCCAGCCGGTCTCGCCGGTCTTCCTGTACGCCCGTGACCGGACCGAATTCGACGAACTGTCACCCCAGTTCGCCGATGAACTCACCCAATTGCAGCGCGACTTCCAAGCATTGGCCGACATACCGTCCGACCGGTCCGCGGTGCTGGTACTCCGGTTCACTGCCGGGCCGCCCACATCGGTACCGAGCCGCCGAAGCCTTGACCGGGCCCGGGTCCTGCGTTGAACGTGTCGTTGCTGAGGCACCCAGCGACTCCGGGTCCATGTCGCGCACAGACTAGTGACGCGGTGCCCGAAACCGCCGCCGCACACCGGTTACGGCTACGGTAACGCGATGTCGGGAACGGACTATTTGGTCACCGGTGCGGCCGCCGAGCTGATGGCGGCCACGGCGGCCGACTCTGCCGCGATCAGTCAACGGGTACTCAGCGACCTGGTTCGCGAGTTGGGCGTGGACTTCAGCTTTCTGCGCCACAACGATCACACCATCCGCGCCACGGTGCTCGTTGCCGAATGGCCCTCGCGCAACGCCGATCCCGACCCGATCGGGGTGGTCTACTTCGCCGAGGCCGACTCGGTCTTTGCGCAGGCCGAGCACCTCAAAGTGCCCCAAGTCGTGCGTCCCGCGCCGGCGAACGCGGACTACCAACGCAATATCGACGAGGGCACCGGGTGGGGTGCTGTCTCCCTGGCCGCCGTGCCGCTGCTGTCTGGCGACGTGACAACCGGGACACTGGCCTTCGGCAAGGCCGGAGACCGCGAATGGCTACCGGAAGAGCTCAACGCCCTGCAGGCGATCGCCGCGCTCTTCGCCCAGCTGCAAGCGCGGGTCGTCGCCGAAGAGCAGATCCACTACCTGGCCGAGCACGACGAACTCACCGGGCTGCTGAACCGCAGGGCGCTCATCGCACACCTCGACAAGCGGCTGGCCGAGGGACAGCCGGGTCCGGTCTCGGTGGTGTTCCTCGCCCTGGACCGCTTCAAGGTCATCAACGATCGCCTCGGCCAAGACGCCGGCAACCGGTTCATCGAGGCATTCGCCGCGCTGTTACGCGAAGCCGCCGAGGTTCCCTCGGTCATCGCCCGCTTCGGCGGTGACGAGTTTGTCGTCGTACCAGCCGCGGCCATGGACATCGAGGCCACCGAGGCGTTTGCGCAGTCGCTGCACGGTCGGGTGCACAGGCAGATCGCGATCGACGGTGAGATGCTCAGTCGCACCGTAAGTCTCGGCGTCGCAACCGGCCTACCCGGGCACGACAGCACTTCGGACCTACTGCGCCGCGTCGACCAGGCCACCCGGTCGGCCAAAGGTTCCGGCGGCGACAAGGTCGCAACTTTCAGCCCCGTTATGTCGACAACCGACATGATCCGCAACGACATAGAACTGCACCTGGAAGGGATGATCGACAGCGGTGGCGGCGCCCTGGTGCTCCATTACCTCCCCGAGTTCGACATGCGGACCGGCGACATCCTCGGCACCGAGGCGCTGATCCGTTGGCAACACCCCACTCTCGGGTTGTTGATGCCCGATTCGTTCATCCAGGTCGTGGAATCGATCAACCTGGGCGCCAAACTCGGTCGTCTCGTCATGCGTTCAGCGTGTGCACAATTCGGGCTCTGGCAATCACGCGGCGTCGGGCACGGCGCGGTGTTACGGGTCAACGTATCGCCGGTGCAGCTCGTCACCGACGGTATCGTCGGAACCGTCGCGGCCACCCTCGACGAGTTTGGCCTCGACCCGAGCACCGTCTGTCTGGAGATCACTGAAAGCGTTGTGGTCCAAGATATCGACGCCACACGCAAAACGCTGTTCGGGTTGAAGGACATCGGAGTGCAGATCGCCATCGACGACTTCGGCACCGGCTACAGCGTGCTGACGTATCTGAAATCGCTTCCGGTCGACTCACTCAAGATCGACAAGGGATTTGTGCACAGTGTCGATACCAACCCCGGTGACCTGGCCATCGTGCGCTCGACGATGGCCCTGGCCGACGCCTTCGGACTCGACGTCATCGCCGAAGGCGTCGAAACCGTAGCCGCGGCCAAAACGCTGCTCAGCCTGGGTTGCCATCGCGCACAAGGCTTTCTGCTGTCCCGCCCACTGGACAGCGCTGCGATGGAGTCACTCCTCGCCAAACGCGTCATACCGATGAACTTCTCCGACGCGTGACCTACGGGTTAGAGAACGCGATCTAGGTCGAAGCGGAACACCGGCCGCCGAACGGCATTCAGGGGCGGCGCTGGAACAAGTAGTAATACGTCGGCGTCTTGTCATCAAGCTGCCGCTCGTCGCCCGTGGACAACAACGTCCAGCCGGGAACGAATCGTCGTTCGATCTCGTCCTGATCGATGCCCGGCACGCCGAACCGGCCGCCGGGCGGGAACGCGACAACGAACAGCCGCGCATCGGGCGCCGCGACGGCGCTGACCTCCCGAACGTACGCTGCGCGATCGCCGCCACTCATGTTGTGGATGCAGCCGTTGTCGACGATCAACTGGAAGCCCGTCCCGACCCCGGATTGACTCAACTGCGTGACGTCGGCGCGGGCGAAACCGACCGCAACACCGGCGGCGCGGGCCTTGGCGCGCGCCTTTTCGAGCGGCTTGGCGATGTAGTCGACCCCGGTGACCGTCCAGCCCTGCTGTGCGAGGTAAATGGCGCAATCCCCGGTGCCGCATCCCACGTCGAGGGCCTGCCCCTTGGGCAGCGCCGGCGCGTCAGCGGTTCCCTCAACCAGATCCCGCAGACCCTGCCCGATCGGATGGCCCTCCCACGGTGTGAAGCCAACCCGGTAGAAGAACCGAAATCGCGTGTGACGAGAAGCCATAGCCGCAATGATGACATTCGCGGCGACCTGCCCGTCCCGGACCCCGCCCGGCGACGGAGACCGGGCTCGGCGCAGCGTACGGACGTGGGACAGCGGAAGGTCAGCGACGCAGTCGTACCTTGGCCCTGATCGGGGCGGCCGCGACCATGGTGAAGGGCACGGCCAGCGGGAAATCATCGGACAAGGACTCGATTTCGGCTCGGCGAACGATGGTTGCCAACGCGAGTGTGGCTTCCAGCATCGCGAAGTGGTCCCCGATACATGAGCGAGGCCCGCCCCCGAACGGAACGTACTGCCAACGGTCGCGACCCTCGGCACGCTCGGGACTGAATCGGTCGGGGTCGAATCGCAGCGTATCGTCCCATAAGCCCGGATCGGTTTGTACCGCCATTCTTCCGAACGCCAGCATGGTGCCGGCTTTGACGCGGTAGCCGGCGACTTCGACATCGCGGGTCGCCATCCGGGTTCCGGTCGGCCCCGGCGGGCACAGCCGCAACGCCTCTTGCAGTACCTGGACCGTAAAGCCCAGCCGTGCAACGTCGTCGGGAGTAAGTTGGCGGTCGCCGAGCCCGGCGGCTTCGGCCGCGACGCGCTCCTGGACATTCGGATGGCGGCCCAGCGCCCACAGCGCGTAGGTCAGCGTCGTCGCCGTGGTGTCATGGCCGGCAAACAAGAAGATGATCATCTCGTCACGGATTTCGTTGTCCGACAACGACTTGCCCGTTTCCGGATCGGTGGCGGCGATCAGCGCGTGCACCAGCGGAGCCTCGATACCGGCATCGGCACGGCAGGCTTGCAGAATCTCGTCCGCCAGCCGGCGAACCGTCCCGGCCGCGGCGCGCGCCCGCCGCCGCGCCGGTGTGGGCATCCACCCGGGCGCGCGCAGCGGGCGCAGCGCACGCCGCACCGCGTAACTCGTCGCCACGCGCAGCGGCTCAGCGATCGCGTCGGAGCGTTCATCGAGATCCAGACCCAATACCGAGCGACCCAACGCCCGCAACGTCAGGGTGCGGCACTGCGCGTCCAGATCGATCTCGGTGCCGTCGTGCCACTTGGCACAGACGATCTCCGCGGCCTCGGCCATGTGCCCGCCGAACTGACGGACACGCTGTCGGGTGAACACCGGCTGCAGCGTGCGTCGACGCGGCAACCACTCGGCGTGGGGCAGGACGAACAGGTTTCCGCCCAGCAGCCGGCGAAGCTCAGTGGCCACCGTGCTGGTCTTGTCGACCGAACCGTCTCGCACGCTGACGATGTCGCGGATGCCTTGCGGAGACGTCGCCAAAACGATCGGCGGGATCAGCCACCTGGGGCCTAAGGTCACCCGGGTGACAGGCCCACCGGCATCGCGAAGTTTGTTCGTACCGGTATGGAATTCCCTGATGGCCTTTAGTCGTTCGCGATACGGCAGCGGGTTTTTTGGAGTTAGCGGCAACATGGCGACGTGACGCATGGGCTCGGCGACGGACACGACTCGACCCTAGGACACTTTCGCGGGCGACCGAGAATGTGACCTCAACACGTGATTTCTCCTAATGACGAAAAGCGGCTGAGGATTTCGGCGTTCTCGGCGCACATCAGCTTGAATTGTCCCGGCTCGGCATGTGTGGCAAGGGTGCGGCGATCCCACCACATCACCTTGGTGCGGTAGTCCTCGTTGGGGTAGGCCGCTGCCGGCACGCGGTTGGCCACGACGCCTCCGGAGGACTGCCACTGCTCCAGCACGTGGGCAGCCGCGGTGGCCATCACGAACTGAACACCCAACATCGTCATCATCGGCAGCGCAGTGCGGGCCAGCACGGTAGAGAGCGCGCGATTTCCAAATTCACGAGAATTGGTCCACGCGCTTTTCACCTCCACCACGCCAAACGGAAGCCGGTTGGAAATCATATGGCGCAGCAACGGAAGCCCCGGGTTGCCTTTCCATTCCTCGAGAGCGTGGGAGTCCTCCGGCGCGCGCAAAGGCCCGACGACACGCGTACCTCCGACCACCCGCCCCTGTGGATCGAGCGTGGCAAAAAACAGGGACGTGTCGGCACCATCCTGAATCTGGTCGAGATCGAGCACCCAATCCAGCCCGTGCCGCCGATAGCTGTTCAGTGCCCCTTCCAGGTACTGATTCCACAGATCAGGCTCCGCCGCCGGCGTGGCCGCGGTGACCAAGCATCCCGTCGCGTGATCGCGCCAACCAAACCCCGAATCCGACCACGGGCCGTCAATCGCGGTCCCCGTGAGTTTCGCTGCTTCCATCCGTGACCTCCGCTTATTCGCTGCTACTAACGAGTATTTTTTGAGGGGCGTCTCGAATCGTTTGCCAATTTGACTCGCGACAAATTAACCAAAGGGATTGTGACATAAACAGGCGAATTCGACTGCAGCGCGCGGGCAGGTCACGAAAGCGCTCTTGTGTCCCATTTGTTTTGGCGGCAGGGGGTCGCCGCAGTGCCGCGACGTCGATATCGACGCCGCCGCGCTAAAACGACGGCACGATATTCCGCCCACTCCTCGCAGTACCGTGACGGCATGTCCGACGAACCAGACACTTCCCGCCCCACCGGGCCCGGCCCTGAATACGACGACGCCGGTGTGCCGACCTTTGAGTCGGTGCGCGACCAGATCGAGGCCCGGTACGCGACCGCGCAGGGCGCCGCCGAACTCGACGCGGAATCGCCCGAAGGCCGGTCGGTCGACGAAGAGTACGACGAACGCCGGCGCGCCGCGGCCGAGCGACTGGCCCAGATCCGGGAGTCGATGCGCCCCGAGAAGGGTTGACCGGGACTCAGGCGGTGACTTTGCGGCGCCGGGTCGAGCGTCGCGGAGCACTGGATGCCGCGGGGCTACGGCCGATCACCTCGGCGAGGAATTTCCCGGTGTAGCTCTCCGGCACCGCGGCGACGTCCTCCGGAGTGCCTTCCGCGACAACGGTTCCGCCCTCGGCGCCGCCTTCGGGCCCCATGTCCACGATCCAGTCCGAGGTCTTGATCACATCCAGGTTGTGTTCGATGACGATGACCGTATTGCCTTTGTCGACAAGGCCGTTGATGACCTTCAGCAGCTTGCGGATGTCGTCGAAATGCAGGCCCGTGGTGGGCTCGTCGAGGATGTACACGGTGCGCCCGGTCGAGCGCTTCTGCAGCTCCGCGGCCAGTTTGACGCGCTGCGCCTCGCCGCCGGACAGCGTCGGCGCGGGCTGGCCGAGCCGCACATATCCCAGCCCGACGTCGACCAGCGTGCGCAGGTAGCGGTGGATGCCGGTGATCGGCTCGAAGAACTCCGCCGCTTCCTCGATGGACATGTCCAGCACTTCGGAGATGGTCTTGCCCTTGTAGTGCACCTCCAGGGTTTCCCGGTTGTACCGGGCGCCATGGCAGACCTCGCACGGCACGTACACGTCGGGCAGGAAGTTCATCTCGATCTTGATGGTGCCGTCGCCGGTGCACGCTTCGCAGCGGCCGCCCTTGACGTTGAACGAGAACCGACCCGGGTTGGTAGCCGCGGACTTTGGCCTCGGTGGTGGCGGCGAACAGGGTGCGGATCTTGTCGAACACCCCGGTGTAGGTGGCCGGATTGGATCGCGGCGTGCGACCGATCGGTGACTGGTCCACCCGCACCAGCTTGTCCAGCTGATCCAGCCCGGTGACCCGGGTGTGACGGCCGGGGACTTGCCGGGCGCCGTTGAGCCGGTTGGCCAGCACCGCGGCCAGGATGTCGTTGACGAGCGTCGACTTGCCGGATCCGGACACACCGGTCACCGAGGTGAGCACGCCGAGCGGGAACGAGACGTCGATGTCGCGCAGGTTGTGCTCGCGGGCGCCGACGACGGTGAGCTGACGCTTGCCGGTCGATCGCGCGCCGCTTCGCCGGCATCTCGATGCGTTCCTTGCCCGACAGGTAGGCGCCGGTGATCGAATCCTTGTTCGCCAGCAGCTCGCTGTAGGTGCCACTGTGCACGATCTCGCCGCCGTGCTCACCGGCCCGCGGGCCGATGTCGACGATCCAGTCGGCGTGCGCGATGGTGTCCTCGTCGTGCTCGACGACGATCAGCGTGTTGCCCAAATCCCTTAGCCGCGTGAGGGTTTCGATGAGCCGACGGTTGTCGCGCTGATGCAGCCCGATGGACGGCTCGTCGAGCACGTAGAGCACGCCGACCAGACCGGACCCGATCTGGGTGGCCAGCCGAATGCGTTGCGCCTCACCACCGGACAGCGTGGCCGCGGCGCGGGACAGCGACAGATACTCCAGCCCGACGTCGAGCAAAAAGCCCAGCCGCGACTGGATTTCCTTGAGCACCTGCCCGGCGATCGCCTTCTCGCGCGGGCCGAGGGTGAGCCGCGTTCAGAAAGTCCGCGCAGTCCGAGATCGACAGCTCGCAGACCTCGGCGATGGACTTCGCTGCCCGCGCTCCCCCGCGGCCAGCGTGACGGCCAGGATCTCCGGCTTGAGCCGGGTGCCCTCACACTCCGGGCAGGGCACGTCACGCATGAAGCCCTCGTAGCGTTCCTTCATCTGCTCGGACTCGGTCTGCGCCATCTTGCGCTGCAGAAACGCCAGCACGCCTTCGAAATCGGCGTAGTAGGACCGGGTGCGGCCGTACCGGTTGCGGTACCGCACATGCACCTGGTGGTCGGAGCCCTCGAGAATCGCCTTGCGGGCCTTGGCCGGCAGTTTGCGCCACGGGGTGTCGACGTCGAAGCCCAGCTCGTCGCCGAGCCCGGCCATCATCCGGGTGAAGTACTCCGCGGTGTGGCCCGTCGACCACGGCGCCACCGCGCCCTCGGCCAGGGTGCGCTCGGGGTCGGGCACCACCAGGTCGGGGTCGACCTCCTTGCGGATGCCCAGGCCGCTGCACTCGGGGCAGGCGCCGTAGGGCGAGTTGAACGAGAACGACCGCGGTTCCAGGTCGTCGACCGCCAGCGCGTGCCCGTTGGGGCAGGCCAGCTTCTCGGAGAACCGCTGCTCGCGGTTGTGCGCGTCGTGTTCGTGGTCGACGAACTCGAGCACCACGATGCCGTCGGCCAGGTTCAGCGCGGTTTCCACCGAATCGGTGAGCCGCTGCTTGGCGGTGGCCTTGACGGTCAGGCGGTCCACCACCACCTCGATGTCGTGCTTTTCCTGCTTCTTCAGCTTCGGCGGATCGGTCAACGAGTGCACGACGCCGTCGACCCGCACCCGGCTGTAGCCCTGCGCGTTGAGCTTCTCGAACAGGTCGGCGAACTCGCCCTTGCGGGTGCGCACCACCGGGGCGAGCACCAGGAATCGGGTGCCCTCCGGCATCGCCAGCACCTGATCGACGATTTGCTGCGGGGTCTGCCGGGCGATCCGCTCGCCACAGATCGGGCAGTGCGGCGTGCCCGCCCGCGCGTAGAGCAGCCGCAGGTAGTCGTAGACCTCGGTGATCGTCCCGACGGTCGATCGCGGGTTGCGGTTGGTGGATTTCTGGTCGATGGACACCGCCGGGGACAGGCCCTCGATGAAGTCGACGTCCGGCTTGTCCATCTGCCCCAGGAACTGGCGGGCGTAGGCGGACAGGGACTCGACGTAGCGGCGCTGCCCCTCGGCGAAAATCGTGTCGAAGGCCAGCGACGATTTACCCGAACCCGACAGCCCGGTGAACACGATCAGCGCGTCGCGGGGCAGGTCGAGATCGACGCCGCGCAGGTTGTGCTCGCGGGCGCCCTTGACGATCAGACGGTCAGCCAACGCTGCCCCTCTCAGGAACTATCTGGCGACTTCTGGTAGCCGCAATGCGGAATCCGAACCGGAATTGCGCACGGCGCATTCCATGCTATGTGCCCATACCGACAAGCAACGTGCGACCAGTAACGTGGCCGCCAGCGACTGGCGCCGACGACCCGCTCCCGGCTCGGACGGCGCCTGAGCCGGGATCAAGGAGTAGCGCACATGACTGCAGTGGACGACAACTACACCGGACACGTCGGCCCCGGTACCGCGGCCCGCCGGACCCTACCCGGCGCCACGATCCTAAAGGCCTCGGTCGGCCCCATGGACAACAACGCATATCTGGTCACTTGTTCCGCTACCGGCGAAACACTACTGATCGACGCCGCCAACGACGCGGACGTGCTGATCGACCTGATCCGGCAGAACGCGCCGAAGGTGTCGCTGATCGTGACCAGCCACCAGCACTTCGATCACTGGCAGGCGCTGGAGGCGGTGGCGGCGGCCACCGGCGCGCCCACCGCCGCCAACGAGATCGACGCGGAACCGCTGCCGGTCAAACCGGACCGTTTGCTGGCGGACGGTGACACCGTGCAGATCGGCGAGCTGACCTTCGACGTCATCCACCTGCGCGGGCACACCCCGGGATCGATCGCGCTGGCCCTGAACGGGCCCGCGACCGGCGGGGTCACCCAGTTGTTCACCGGCGACTGCCTGTTCCCGGGCGGTGTCGGGAAGACGTGGCAACCCGGCGATTTCGACCAGCTGATCGACGATGTCAGCACCCGGGTGTTCGACGTGTACGACGACTCCACCGTCATCTACCCCGGCCATGGCGACGACACGGTGTTAGGCGACGAGCGGCCCCACCTGAGCGAATGGCGCGAGCGGGGCTGGTAGCCGGCGGCTCGCCGCACCTGCTGCGTCCCCCGGTCCTGTGGGCAACGGGATCCGGACGAAACCGGTACTACGTCGTCGTGTGCACGATCAGACACGTCGGTCTTGGCCCGACGCGAGACGTTGGCCGGCACCGATCCCAGCAGCCGGCCGGCGATCGTGCTCAGGCCGACGTTGCCGACCACGAGCAGATCGGCCTGCTCCTCCTCGGCGAGGTGCACCAGCGCGTCGACCGGAGCCCCGACGATGGGTCGCTCGTCGATGTTCTTCGCGCCGGCGGCGTGGGCGCGGTCCTTGGCGTCGCGCAGAATCGCGTAAATCGGCGCGGTGCCCGAAACCTTGTAGCTTTCGTCCCGCAGGACGTCGGCGGCCCGGGCGTCCTCATGTTGGGGCAGATATGCCGACGCCACGATCAGCTTGGCGTCCGCTCCGGCGATCTGCGCCGCCTTCTCCACCGCGCGCATCGACGAATCCGAGCCATCGGTTCCTACCACCACAGTCCGATAGGCGCCCATTTACCCTCCCAGTTTCGGTTGGTCAGCCAACCCAAGACAGTAGCGTGTTTGCTCGATGCGCAGGAGGCAGATTAATCACACGGTGCGGCGTGGCGCGTCGGCAATTTGCGGGTTCTGGCTGCGCCAACGGACAATTTTGCCAATGACAAACCAATCAATTGCGCGCGGTCAACGTGGAAGGCATTGCATTACGCCGCTTTTCGTGAATAGCAGGCGCGAAGGGCGAATGCGCCGAATGCGGTTTGTGACCCGTTCGGGCGAACCGCGCCTTAAAGTAACAAGCATCATGTCCATGCCCACCCTCGAGCCCACCCTCGAGCCGCGTGCCGGGGATATTGGTGCCGAGCCCGCGTCCGGGCAGTGCGCGCGGCAGGTTGCTCGATCCGTGGGCAATCGCCGCTGTTCGCCACCGTTGTCAGCGCCGCCTGGGCATGTCGGCCGTCGCTCTGGTTCGACGAGGGGGCGACGATATCGGCTTCGGCCAGCCGGACTTTGCCAGAGCTGTGGCGGTTGCTGAGCCACATCGACGCCGTTCATGGCGCGTATTACCTGCTGATGCACGGTTGGTTCGCGCTGTTTCCGCCCACCGAATTCTGGTCGCGTCTCCCCAGCTCCCTGGCGGTCGGAGCCGCCGCCGCCGGGGTCACGGTGTTCACCAAACAGTTCTCGACGCGGCCCACCGCGGTGTGCGCGGGTGCGATGTTCGCGATCCTGCCGCGCACGACGTGGGCGGGCATGGAGGCGCGTCCGTACGCATTCGTGGCCGCCGCGTCCGTCTGGCTGACGGTGTTGTTCGTTGTCACCGCCCGGCGTAACAAGCCGCGCGGGTGGGTTTGGTACGCGCTGGGCGTGATGCTGTCGATACTGCTCAACCTCAACCTGGTGCTGTTGGTGCCGGTCTACGGCGCGATGCTGCCACTGCTCGCACCGAAGGGCGCCCGCAAGTCTCCGGCGCTCTGGTGGGCCGCCAGCTCGGCCATCGCCATAGCGGCCATGACGCCGTTCGCCGTGTTTGCGCACAACCAGGTATGGCAGGTCAACTGGATCTACCCCGTCAGCTGGCATTACGCCTTCGACATCGTCCTGCGCCAGTACTTCGACCACAGCGTGGCCTTCGCCATCGCAAGTGCCGTCCTGATCGTCGCGGCCGTCGCGGCGCGGCTGGCCGGCGTGCCGGCCCCGGCCGGGGACCTGCGCCGGTTGTTGGGCATCGCCACCGCGTGGATGGTGATTCCCACCGCCCTGGTCGTCATCTATTCGGCCGTCAGCGAGCCGATCTACTACCCGCGCTACCTGATCTTCACCGCCCCCGCGATGGCGGTCGTCCTGGCGGTCTGCATCGTCACCGTGGCCCGCCGACCCTGGCCCATCGCCGGCGCGTTGCTGGCGTTCGCCATCGCCGCGGTGCCGAATTACCTGTTCGTCCAACGCTGGCCGTATGCCAAAGAGGGTTGGGACTACAGCCAGGTCGCCGATCTGATCAGCACGCGCGCCGCCCCCGGCGACTGTCTGATGGTGGACAACACCGTGCCGTGGAAGCCCGGGCCGATTCGTGCGCTACTGGCCACCCGGCCGGCGGCCTTCCGGTCGTTGATCGACGTCGAACGCGGCGTGTATGGCCCGAAGGTCGGGTCGCTGTGGGACGGGCACGTCGCCGTCTGGCTGACGACGGCAAAAATCAACAAATGCCCGGCAATTTGGACGATTACCAATAAGGACAACGCGCTGCCCGACCATCAATCCGGGCAATCGCTCGCGCCCGGAAGCGCATTCGGACGCGCCCCGGCGTACCGATTCCCGGGCTACCTCGGCTTCCACATCGTGGAGCGGTGGCAGTTCCACTACTCGCAGGTTGTCAAGTCCACGCGGTGATTCGCCGCTTTGCCGGCCGCGTGAAGCGCCGGACTGAGCTCAGCCCCCGGTGCCGACCGGCTGGGCTTGCCGGGTGGCGCGCGTCGCGGCGTAAGACACCGCCACGCCCGCGGCGCTCAACGCGGTGAACACCGTGAACAGCATGTGCGCCGCCATCTCCTCGCCACCGGTGGCGGTGTTGACGACGACGCCGGCCAACCCGGCACCGATCGCCGCGGAGGTCAGCTGGACGGTGTTGATCGCCGCGGACGCCGCGCCGCCTTCGGCCGGGTCGGCGACGGACGCCATCGCGCGGGCCGACAGGTGCGGCCAGGCCATCCCGATGCCGATGCCCGCGACCAGCAGGGCCACCGCCCACAGCGCGGCGGTCCAGGCCGACCCGTCGCCGTGCCGGGCCACGGCACCCAGCGCCAGGCCTGACGCGGCAACCAACGGCGCCACCATGACCACCCGCCCGATCGTCCGCGGGTTCTCCAGCGATGCGCTGACGATCTCGCTGACCGTCCAGCCGAGCGCGAGCGCCGCTCCCAGAAATCCGGCCGCGATCGGTGTCAGGTGGGCCAGTCGCTGCCCGAACAGCGGCACATAGGTGTTCACCATCGCGGCGCCCATCAGCACGCCCATGGTGAGGTAGATCCACTTCAGCGGTCCGGGAGAGAACACGCTGGGCGGCAAGATGGCCGCGTGCATGCGCCAGTCGACGATCACGAATACGCCGACCAGCACGATGCCCGTCGCGAGCAGCCCGTACGTCGCGACGGTGTTGCGCGGGATCTGCGCGACGCTGACGGCCAGCGCAGCCACCCCGATGATCAGCAGCGACCACACCGGCACTTTCATCCTGGGGAGGCCGCTCGTCGGGTTGACGCGGGCCAGCGCGACCGGGACCAACAGGGCCATCAGCACGGTCAGAACGGCCATCACGACAAAAGCCCATCGCCAAATCCCTAACTGCGCGAACAGGCCGCCAGTCGTGGGTCCGACCACCGTCGCGACCCCCCACATGGCAGACACCAGGGCGGAGCCCCTCGTCCACAACCAGCGCGGCAGGGCGGAGTTGATGACCGCGTAGCCCAGGCCGGCCAGTAAGCCGCCGGCCATCCCCTGCATGGCCCGCCCAGCTATCAGAACATGCATGGTGGGTGCGGCCGCGCAAACCAGGCTGGCGATGCCGAAGACAACAAGTCCCAGGAGATACGACGACCGCGCCCCGATGCGCAGCAGCAACGGATTGACCATCGTCGCCGCCACCACCGACCCGACGAGGTACAGGGTGGTCACCCACGCGTAGAGCCGGCTGCCGCCGATTTCTGCGATGGTGTTGGGCAACAAGCTGGTGGTCAGGAACTCATTGGTGGCGTAGAGCGCTACCCCGCCGGCCAGCAGTACGGAAGTTCTCAGATACCTCGCGCCCAGCAGCTCACGCCAGCCGCCGGTGATAGTCGCCGCGTCGGTCACTCCTCTACCGTATGGGGTCGCGCGGCGATAAGAGCCGGAGATCGGTTGCCAGCAAACTCATTTCAGACCGGCGGCGTCCATCCCACGCAGTTCCTTTTTCAGGTCGGCGATCTCGTCACGGAACCGCGCCGCCAGCTCGAATTGCAGGTCACGAGCCGCGGCCATCATCTGGGCGGTGAGGTCCTTGATCAGGTCGGCCAGTTCGGCGCGCGGCATGCTGGTCGTGTCGCGGCCCTCGAACACCCCCGCGCTGACCGCGCGACCCGGCTCGCCCTGTGCGCGCCGGCCACGGGACGCGTTACGCCCTGACCCGCCGATCTCCACCGCCTCGGTGTCGTCGGCCTCGCGGTAGACCTGGTCGAGGATGTCGGCGATCTTCTTGCGCAGCGGCTGCGGGTCGATGCCGTGAGCCTCGTTGTACGCGACCTGCTTGGCTCGGCGCCGCTCGGTCTCGTCGATGGCCTCTTTCATCGAGTCGGTCATCTTGTCGGCGTACATGTGCACCTCGCCGGAGACGTTGCGCGCGGCGCGCCCGATGGTCTGGATCAGGCTGCGCGAGGACCGCAGGAAGCCCTCCTTGTCGGCGTCGAGGATGGACACCAGCGACACCTCGGGCAGGTCCAGGCCTTCGCGCAATAGGTTGATGCCGATCAGCACGTCGTACTCGCCCAGCCGCAGCTGGCGCAGCAACTCCACCCGGCGCAGGGTGTCGACCTCCGAGTGCAGATAGCGCACCCGGATGCCCATCTCGAGCAGGTAGTCGGTGAGGTCCTCGGCCATCTTCTTGGTCAGCGTCGTGACCAGCACCCGCTGATCGGCCTCGGTGCGCTTCCGGATCTCGCCGATCAGGTCGTCGATCTGCCCCTTGGTCGGCTTGACCACCACTTTCGGGTCCACCAGGCCGGTCGGCCGGATCACCTGCTCGACGAACTCGCCACCGGACTGGCTGAGTTCGTAGGGGCCGGGGGTGGCCGACAGGTACACCGTCTGGCCGATCCGGTCGGCGAACTCCTCCCAGGTCAGCGGGCGGTTATCGCACGCCGACGGCAGCCGGAACCCGTATTCGACCAGGTTGCGTTTGCGCGACATGTCGCCCTCGTACATGCCGCCGATCTGCGGGACGGTGACGTGCGATTCGTCGATGACCAGCAGGAAGTCTTCCGGGAAGTAGTCCAGCAGGGTCGCCGGCGGCGAGCCCGGGCCCCGGGCGTCGATGTGCCGCGAGTAGTTCTCGATGCCGGAGCAGAACCCGACCTGCCGCATCATCTCGATGTCGTAGTTGGTGCGCATCCGCAGCCGCTGCGCCTCGAGGAGCTTGCCCTGACCCTCCAGCTCGGCCAGCCGCTCCGCCAGCTCCACTTCGATCGTCGAGATCGCGTGGGCCATCCGCTCGGGGCCTGCCACGTAGTGGGTGGCCGGGAAGATCCGCAGCGACTCGACCTGGCGGATCACGTCGCCGGTCAGCGGGTGCAGGTAGTAGAGCGCCTCGACCTCGTCGCCGAAGAACTCGATGCGCACCGCCAGCTCTTCGTACGACGGGATGATCTCCACCGTGTCGCCGCGCACCCGGAACGAGCCGCGGGTGAACGACAGGTCGTTGCGGGTGTACTGGACGTCGACGAGCAGCCGCAGCAGCGCGTCGCGGGGCACCTCGGTGCCGACCCTCAGCTCGACCGAGCGGTCCAGGTAGGACTGCGGCGTGCCCAGGCCGTAGATGCACGACACCGACGCCACCACAACCACGTCGCGGCGCGACAGCAGCGAGGACGTCGCGGAGTGCCGTAGCCGCTCCACGTCGTCGTTGATCGAGCTGTCCTTCTCGATGTAGGTGTCGGTCTGCGCGATGTACGCCTCGGGCTGGTAGTAGTCGTAGTACGAGACGAAGTATTCAACCGCGTTGTGCGGCAACATCTCTCGCAGTTCATTGGCCAGCTGGGCGGCCAGCGTCTTGTTGGGCGCCATCACCAGGGTGGGCCGCTGCAGCCGCTCGATGAGCCACGCGGTGGTGGCCGACTTCCCGGTGCCGGTGGCGCCGAGCAGCACGACATCGCGCTCCCCCGCCCTGATCCGGCGTTCCAGGTCCTCGATGGCGGCCGGCTGGTCCCCGGCGGGATCGTGCGGACTGACCACCTCGAAGTCGCCGCCGACGCGTACGACGTCGTCGACAGCGCGATACTCCGAATGCGCTACTACGGGATGCTCCGTGGCGAATGCCATGCCACCAGGGTAGAACCGATCACCGACAAGTGCCGTGGAGCTGGTCTTCCCACGTCAGCGCGCGCGTGCGACACATCCGTCCCGCGCGTACCTGTTGGCAAGCACATGGTGAGTCGAAAATGCGCTAGCGGATTTGAGACTCACCTATTGGTAGGAAGGCCGACCGACCCGGGCGGCTATCCCGCCGGACGTGTCCACGTCCGGGTGACCGGATCGCATTGCAGCAGGTACCCGTCGCTCGACGTGCTCATGGCGAACACCGACGTGCCCGGCCGGTCGCACGAGCTGCCGGCGGCGTGCACCCCCATCGTGATCGGCGCCTTGGCCCAGCTGCTGCCCTCGCAGACGATCTGCTCGTTGTTGGTCGGGTCATAGGCGACCTTGCCGACGTCGCTGCACAGCCCGGCGAGCACCGGCGGCGCCGGGGCGGACGCGGTGGTCGAGGTGTTGATGACCTGGGCAGGGTCACCCAACGTCACCTTCGCGGGCGCATTGCCGGTCCGGGTGGCCACCACGGGCACCCGCACCACCGCCCCCTGGGCGCCGCACTCGTTGCTGAGCACGGTCTCGGTCAACGTGCCGCGCAGCGTGCCGTCGGCCTGCGGCGCCAGCGACCAGGCGATGGTTTCCTGCTGGGTTGCCCTGACCTGTCCGTTGGGCTGTGTGCAGCCCACCCGCTGCTGCGCGGGGGCGCCCTGCCAGTAGCCCCCGACGAAGCGCAGGGTGTCAGTCTGGCCGCCATTGGTGGTGCCGGCCACCTGGTGGGTGACATCGTCCAGCTGGGTCCCGGTGGCCGCACATCCGTTGGCGGTGCACACCGATCGGAACGCCCACCAGCTGGTGGCGGCCCCGTCGTGCCGGATCGAGATGCCGTTGGTGGTGCGCTTGGTCTGGTCGTAGTCCAGCTGGTAGGTCCCGTCCAGCGTCGGGCCGCCCGGGGTGGGTGCGGCGCTGGCGGCCGGGACGGACGGCTTCGACGCGAGCGCGGGGTTGCTCGGCGGCGTGTCGGGCTGAAACGAGTAGAGGATCGACCAGGTCGCCGCGACGGCGATGAGCACCGCACAGACCAACGCGGTCGCCCACCGGGTTTTCGACGAAAACCGGTGATGCAGCCCGGCAATGGCGCCGGCGGCCCCGCGCCGGTGATGTGGCGTCGACACGGCGGCGGCGGCGGACTGGGCGCCGCGACCGACGTCGGCGACATCGCCGAACGGCTGGCTGACGGCGGCGGCGAACGCCCGGCATCGATCGAACCTGTCCTCGGGTTGCTTGGCGAGGGCCCGGAAGAACACCTCGTCGAGCTCGGCCAGATCGGGGCGCAAATCGCTGAGCCGAGGCGGGTCCTCGTGCAGGTGCTGACTGATCACCGCGATCGGGTTTGAGTGCTGGAACGGCGGCGCCCCGGTGAGAAGATGGAAAGCCGTTGCGGCCAAGGCATATTGGTCTGCCCGGCCGTCGATAGGGGAACCCGTCAGCTGCTCGGGCGCGGCGTAGGCCACCGTTCCGACCGCGACGTTGGTTTCGGTGATCCCGCTGATGTCGCCCAGGTGACGCGCGACACCGAAGTCCGCCAACAGGATTCGACGCTCTCCTTCTTCGGGGTGGGTGAGCAGGATGTTGGCGGGCTTGACGTCGCGGTGCAGCAGGCCACGGTCGTGGGCGTAATCCAGCGCGCCCGCCACCGCCTGCACAATGGCGCACACCTCGTGGATCGGCATTCCCTCGGCGTAGCTCTCCTTGACCAGCCGTGAGGCGTCGGTGCCCTCGACGTAGTCCATCGAAATCCACAGATGCCCGTTGAATTCGCCGCGGTCGTGCACACCGACGATGTGCGGATGCCACAGCGTCGCCGCGAGATCGGCCTCCCGGTTGAACCTTTCGCGAAACTCGGGGTCGGCCGTCACCGCTTCGGCAAGGACCTTGATCACGTCACGGCGGGGCAGCCTGGGATGCAGCGCGAGATAAACCTCGGCCATGCCGCCGGCGCCCAGCTGCCGCAAAATCGTGTAGCCGGCGAATGACGCACCGTTACCTACCGCAAGGCGCGACCCGCTGGACTCGTTGGGCCGTTGTGCCACCACGGGTTCCACATTCGGCGCCGAGTCGACCGGTGGTATCCGGCGGAACAGCTGCCCGATGGGCATGGCGGGCAGCGAGTGAAAACCCGCGCGCAGCGCCTCACGGGCTTGTCGCGGGTTGCTCAGCAGCCGACGCCCGGTGCCGATGCGCCGAGTAGTTCCTTTGTGCTCGTTCATCAATGCCTTGCCCCCTCGTGTGCCCGGCACCGCCCAGGTGTCACCGCACTGTGATGCGGATCGCACACCATGGGCATGCGCATCGCGATTGGGCCCTCAACTCCGTCTTGCTGTCTGCCGGCACAACTCTGTGCTCGGCACGCGCGGACACAATCTGATTGCTATCCCTCCCGTTCGAATAATGCCGCACCGCCGTAGGCGATTCGTCGCTGCAGGCTATGAAAGCGCTATGAGTGGTCGAATCGAAACAAAGCGAAGTCACAGCCGGGTCCAATAGAGCGCACTGCCAACGCGGGCCGATACTTGAGTAGTGACCCGACCCGCCCCGCCCATCCTGACAATTCGGCATGACGGGTCCCAACGATCCTTCGCGGCCGGCCACGAGGTGGTCGTCGGGCGCGACGTGCAGGCCGATGTGCGCATCGCCGATCCGCGGATCTCGCGCGCGCATCTGATCCTGCGCTTCGATCAAGGCCGTTGGCTGGCAATCGACAACGGCTCGCTGAACGGGACCTACCTCAACGGCTACCGGATGCCGGTGGTCGATATCCACGACGGCCAGAGCATTCACATCGGCAACCCGCAAGGTCCCCGTCTGACCTTCGCGATCGGGCCGCAGCAGGGTCATGCCGGCCTTCCTCCCCGGACCCGGCCGAGCCACGATTCCGGACCGCCGACCCTGGCGTGGTCTGCGCTTGCTGAGCAAACGAATCCGACCCACCCGCCGCGTCCCCCGCAGGGCCGGCCCGGCAGCCAGAAGGGCCCGGCGCGCGGCGGTCCGCAGGGTGCGCCGTCGCGCCCCGTGCCGCCCCGGCAGCCGGCGAGACCGCCGAATGCACCGCCGCGACAGCCCGCGGTGCCGCCTCGTCAGGCGCCACCGCCCCGCATGCCACCGCCTCCGGCTCCGCGAGGCACACCGCCCGACGAGCGGACCGTCATCGACCCCGGCTCGCCGGCAAGGTTGCAGGTCACGCCGCCCGGCGCGGGCGAAGCCGGGGCACCGGCGCAGCCATCCCCCACGCCCGCAGCGGAATTCACCGTGATCGACGCCAAGACGGCCGACGTGTCGAACCTCGCGACGCGTTTTGTGAAGTTGCTCTCCCCGCGCGCGTCGTCGGCCGCGGGCACGGCCGGCACCATGACGATCGGCCGCGCCGACGAGAACGACGTCGTCGTCTCCGATGTCCTGGCCTCCCGCCAGCACGCCACCCTGGTGCCCACCCAACTGGGCACCGAGATCCGGGACAACAGCGTCAACGGAACGTTCGTCAACGGCACCCGGGTCGGATCCGCGATCCTGTCCGAGGACGACATCGTCACGATCGGCAACGTCGACCTGGTGTTCCGCGACGGCACCCTGACCGAACACAGCGACGCCGCCAGCCGCACGGGCGGTCTCGAGGTGCGCAACGTCACGTATGTCGTCGACAACGGCAAACAACTGCTGGACGACATCTCGCTGACCGCGCGCCCCGGCACGCTGACCGCCGTGATCGGCGGTTCGGGCGCCGGAAAGAGCACCCTGGCCCGGCTCATCGCCGGCTACACCACCCCCACCTCCGGCTCCGTGACGTTCGAGGGCCACAACATTCACGCCGAGTACGCGTCGCTGCGCAGCAGGATCGGCATCGTCCCGCAGGACGACGTGGTGCACCGCCAGCTGACCGTCAACCAGGCGCTGGGCTACGCCGCCGAGCTGCGGCTACCGCCCGACACCAGCAAAGCGGACCGAGCCAAGGTCGTCGCGCAGGTGCTCGAGGAACTCGACCTGACCAAGCACGCCGATACCCGCGTCGAGAAGCTGTCCGGCGGCCAACGCAAACGCGCCTCGGTGGCGCTCGAACTGCTGACCGGGCCGTCGCTGCTGATCCTCGACGAGCCGACCTCGGGTCTGGATCCCGCGCTGGACCTACAGGTCATGACGATGCTGCGCCAGTTGGCCGATGCCGGTCGTGTCGTGCTGGTGGTGACGCACTCGCTGTCCTACCTGGACGTGTGCGACCAGGTACTGCTCATGGCTCCCGGGGGCAAGACGGCCTATTGCGGTGCGCCCGACCAGATCGGTGGGGCGATGGGCACCACCAACTGGGCGAAGATCTTCACCCAGGTGGGCGCCGACCCCGACGAAGCCAACCGCCGGTTCCTGGAACAGAACGAGGCCCAGAAGCGGCCGCAGAAGTATTTGCCGGACAAGACCGACGAGCCGAGCAGCCTCGGCGAACCGGTTCACACCAGTGTGCGGCGCCAGATCTCGACCATCGCCCGCCGGCAGGTCCGCCTGGTGATCGCCGACCGCGCCTACTTCATCTTTCTGGCGCTGCTGCCGTTCATCCTCGGCTCGCTGTCTCTGACCGTTCCGGGCAACAACGGATTTCACGCTCCCGCGCCCAACGCGGGCACCCCCGACGAAGCCGCGCAGATACTGGCCCTGCTGATGCCGGCCGCGGCATTCATGGGCACCGCCTTGACAATTCGCGACCTGGTCGGCGAACGCGCCATCTTCCAGCGCGAGCAGGCGGTCGGGTTGTCGGCCACCGCCTACCTGCTGGCCAAGAGCGCGGTGTTCTGCGGTTTCGCGATACTGCAGTCGGCGATCGTCACGGCAATCGTGGTGATCGGCAAGGGTACGCCGACGCGCGGCGCGGTGCTGTTCGGCCACTCGACCGCCGGGGCCACCTTCGAACTGTTCGCCACAGTGGCGGCGACGTGTGTCGCGTCGGCCATTCTGGGCCTGGCGATTTCGTCGCTGGTTCGGTCCAGCGAGCAGATCATGCCGCTGTTCGTGGTGACGGTGATGGCGCAGCTGGTGCTGTGCGGCGGAATGGTGCCGGTGACCGGCCGGCTCGGTTTGAACCAGCTGTCGTGGGCGATGCCGGCGCGCTGGGGTTATGCCGCGGCATCGTCGACGGTGGACCTGCGCCACCTGGTGCCCGATTCGCTGTTGTCCCAGGATCGGTTCTGGCAACACACGTCGAAGATCTGGCTGCTGGACATGGGCATGCTGGCCGCCTTGTCGCTCTTCTACGCGGGCTTCGTGCGGTGGAAGATCCGGTTGCGCCGATAAGGAATCGCCCCGCAGCGGTAGGGTGACTACCATTCACCCGCCGAAGCATGAGACGTTCGACCTCCTGGCCCGCACGAACACCGATCCCAAAGGCATCGTGCGGACCGTCGATGAGTACGCAGTGCACCCGTGGGGCCTCTACGTCGCCCGTCCCACTCCCGGTCGCGCCCAGTTCCATTACCTCGAGTCGTGGCTACTGCCGTCGTTGGGGTTGCGCGCCACCGTGTTTCACTTCAATCCCGGCCATGAACGCGACCACGACTACTATCTGGACGTTGGCGAATACCTACCCGGCCCCGCCGTGTGGCATTCCGAAGACCAGTACCTGGACATCGAGGTCCGCACCGGCGCCAGAGCCGAACTCACCGATATCGACGAGCTGCTGGATGCCGTCCGCCACGGATTGCTGACTCCCGAGACAGCCGAGCAGGCGGTGCGACGCGCCGTGACCGCCGTCGATGGGTTGGCCGCCAACGGCTATGACCTGTCGCGATGGCTTGCGCACCACGGCATGGAGTTGACCTGGCTGGGGTCGTCGTAACACCTGGCCCACCGATCACCCTGGTTGTAATGTCAGCGGCTATGAGCTGCACAGGCCGTAGGCTCCTGCCGATCGCCGTTGTGACGGTCATCGCGGCGGGCGCCCAGCTGAATCCCGCACCGGCGGGGGCGGATCTGCACAACATCACCTATCGGGCCAGGATCGACGCGCTGACCACCGGCAGCCAGGCCACCTTCGTGATCAACGGCGGCCAGACGAACACGACCAACCTGCCATCGATGCCCGGCAACGCATTCGAAGCAAACACCGTGCTACCCGATCCAGCGCAGGCCGGCCTGCGGGTTGTGCTTCATTTCCCCTACGCGGCGAACGTGCACTGCGAGATCGACGTGGACGACCACGTTTTCGTCCAGTCCGACCAGATGGTCAGACCGGTGGCGGGCAACACCGACCCCATGAACGGGGCGCTGCAATGCGGCGCGCCGTTACCCTAGCGCTAGGGCTTCCAGCCCGTCGAGTCGGCCCATTTCCAGGCCTGCCGGTAGGCGGCGCGGAACCACGGCTCTTTGACCTCGACGTAGGCCGCGGTGTCTTCCCCACCGCCCTTTTCGGCGGCGCGCTTGACGTTCAGGTAGTCGGCGCGGGCGTCGGGGTTGGCGGCCAGCCAGTCCACGAACAGCAGGGCGAACTGCTGGTTGGGCCAGCCGTCCACCCGGATGTGCACATTGGTGGGTCGACCGGGATCCGCCGAGGCGTGAATTCGCTTGACCCACAGCGCCGCATCGTCGTTGTGGTCGTAGCGTTCCACGGTACTGCGGGCATCGTTCTTGGCCACGTCCTCGGCGATGTGCTCGATCCGCGGATACCCGGCGGACAACAACGGCTCGACGAGTTCGTCTGCGACGGCGAGGGATTCGACGGTGATCTGAATATCGATCACGTCCTTGGCGGCAAAGTCCGGCACGGCGGTCGAGCCGATGTGATCGACGCGCAACGCGCGGTGACCGCAACTGGTCCTCAGGCGGTTCACAATTCGTTGCGCCTGGTCCGCCCAACTCGGGTCGGGCGCCACCAACCGGGCCGGGGCCCGGGCGATCTGGTGCGCGCTCAGGTTGTGCGCGAACGGGACGATGCGGTTGTTCCACACCTCGTTCGCCAGCTGTGCCAGCTCCTCGGGGCTGCCCGAGTTGTCCAGCCAGATGTCGGCGACCGCACGGCGCTGCTCGTCGCTGGCCTGCGCGGCGATCCTCGCGCGGGCGTCATCCTCGGGCATGCCGCGCTGGTCGACCAGCCGCCGCAGCCGCACCTCGACATCGGCGTACACGATGACGACGAGCGGAAACAGCGGCGCCATTCCGGACTCCACCAGCAGCGGAATGTCCTCGACCACAACGGAATCCTCGGGCACCGAGGCGATGATCTCCGAACGGCGATTGCCCACCAGCGGGTGGACAATCCCGTTCAGCGTCTTGCGTGCCTCGTCGTCGCGAAAAGCCTTGGCGGCCAACGCCGGTCGATCCAGCGATCCGTCCGGAAGCAGGATGTCGCTCCCGAACGCCTCGACCAGCGAGGCCAGGCCCTCGGTGCCGGGCTGGACCACCTCGCGCGCGATGACATCCCCGTCGACGATGACGGCACCGCGTTGCGCGAATGTGGACGACAGCGCCGACTTGCCGGCGCCGATGCCACCGGTCAACCCGATACGCAGCATGGCGTGGTCAGGAAAACGTCACGCGTTCCCGGCGAGTTTCTCCCGCAGAGCGGCCAATTGGGCATCGCTGGCCAGCGATCCGCCCGCCTTCTCCGGAGGAGCACCGTTGCCCGGCGACTGCTCGGTGTGCCCGGCAGCCTCGGCGGCGGCGAACTTCTCCATCTGCGCGGTGTGCATCTTGTGCCGGCGCTCGGCCTCGGCGTAGCGGGCTTCCCACTCGTTGCGCTGCTTGTCGAAACCCTCGAGCCATTCGTTGGTCTCGGAGTCGAAGCCCTCGGGGAAGATGTAGTTGCCCTGCTCGTCGTAGCTGTCGGCCATACCGTACTTCGCCGGGTCGAACTCGTCGGTGTAGTCCTCGTTGGCCTGCTTGAGCGACAACGAGATCCGGCGACGCTCCAGGTCGATGTCGATGACCTTGACCATCGCGTCGTCGCCGACGGCAACCACCTGGTCGGGCACCTCGACGTGGCGCTCGGCCAGCTCGGAGATGTGCACCAGACCTTCGATGCCCTCCTCGACACGCACGAACGCACCGAACGGAACCAGCTTGGTGACCTTGCCGGGCACGATCTGGCCGATGGCGTGGGTGCGGGCGAAGTGCCGCCACGGGTCTTCCTGAGTCGCCTTCAGCGACAACGAAACCCGCTCGCGATCCATGTCGACGTCGAGCACCTCGACGGTGACCTCGTCGCCGACCTGGACAACCTCGGACGGGTGGTCGATGTGCTTCCAGGACAGCTCGGAAACGTGCACCAGACCGTCGACACCGCCGAGGTCGACGAATGCACCGAAGTTGACGATGGAGGAGACGACACCCTTGCGGATGGCGCCCTTCTGCAGCTGGTTGAGGAACTCGCTGCGCACCTCGGACTGCGTCTGCTCCAGCCAGGCGCGCCGCGACAGCACCACGTTGTTGCGGTTCTTGTCCAGCTCGATGATCTTGGCCTCGATCTCCTTGCCGATGTACGGCTGCAGATCGCGCACCCGGCGCATCTCGACCAGCGAGGCGGGCAGGAAGCCGCGCAACCCGATGTCGAGGATCAGGCCACCCTTGACCACCTCGATGACGGTGCCCTTGACGGCCTCGTCCTTCTCCTTGAGCGCCTCGATGGTGCCCCAGGCGCGCTCGTACTGCGCGCGCTTCTTGGAGAGAATCAGGCGACCTTCTTTGTCCTCCTTGGTGAGGACCAGGGCTTCGACCTCATCACCGACGGAAACGACCTCATTGGGGTCGACATCGTGCTTGATGGAGAGTTCGCGGGCGGGGATGACCCCTTCGGTCTTGTAGCCGATATCGAGGAGCACCTCGTCCCGGTCCACTTTGACGATCGTGCCTTCGACGATGTCGCCATCGTTGAAGTACTTGATCGTTTTGTCTATTGCGGCGAGAAAGTCCTCGCTCGAGCCAATGTCGTTGACGGCTACTTGCGGCGAGGTGACGGCGGGACTCGGCATGTTGTTGGGTTGCTCCGGACAGGTTTGGTCGTAGGGACAGATCAGGGATTTACCTGTCGAGGTTACTCGACTGTGCACATGCTGGCCAAACTCAGCGCATCTCGCGCCGAGTGTGCACTCATCGCGAAAAAACGGCCGAAATCTCGCATGACTGCACGCTCGCCGTTTTGTGCAGGTCAGTGCGCTGCGGCGTCCCATGAGCGCCCGTAACCCACCGAGACCTCCAGCGGGACGTCGAGCGGATAGGCGCCGCCCATCTTGTCGCGTACCAGCGCCTCCAACTGTTCTCGCTCGCCGGACGCGACCTCGAACAGCAGCTCGTCGTGCACCTGCAGCAATATCCGCGAGGAAAGCCCGGCGTCTGTGATCGCCTTGTCGACTTCGAGCATCGCCACCTTGATGATGTCGGCCGCGCTGCCCTGAATCGGCGCGTTGAGCGCCGCCCGCTCGGCGGCCTCGCGTACCTGACGGTTGCTGCTGTCGAGTTCAGGGAGATAGCGCCGGCGGCCGAACACCGTCGACGTATAGCCGTCCTTGCGGGCCTGATCCACGACGTCCATCAGGTAGTCGCGCACCCCGCCGAACCGGGCGAAGTATTGCTCCATCTGGTCTTTGGCTTCTTCGGTGGAGATCTTCAGCTGGGCGGACAGTCCGTAGGCGCTCAATCCGTAGGCCAGGCCGTAGGACATCGCCTTGACCCGGCGGCGCAGCTCGGCGGTGACCTCCTCGATCGGTACGCCGAATGCCCGCGAGGCGACGAACGAGTGCAGGTCCTCCCCGGTGTTGAACGCCTCGATGAGGCCTTCGTCCTTGGACAGGTGGGCCATGATCCGCATCTCGATCTGGCTGTAGTCGGCCGTCATCAGCTCGCCGTAGCCGTCGCCGACGACGAACGCGTCGCGGATCCGCCGGCCCGCCTCGGTGCGGATCGGAATGTTCTGCAGATTCGGCTCGGTCGACGACAATCTGCCCGTCGCAGCGATGGTTTGGTTGAACGTGGTGTGGATGCGCCCGTCCGAGGCGACCGAGTTCAGCAACCCGTCGACGGTGACTTTGAGCCGGGTGGCGTCGCGGTGGGCCAGCAGATGCTGCAGGAACGGATGACCGGTCTTGTCGAACAGCGATTGCAGGGCATCCGCGTCGGTGGTGTATCCGGTCTTGGTGCGCTTGGTCTTCGGCATCTCCAGCTCGTCGAAGAGCACCGCCTGCAACTGTTTTGGCGAGCCCAGGTTGATCTGCTTGCCGATCACCCCGTACGCCGGCCTCGGCCGCGTCCCGGATCTGGTGGGCGAAATCGCTTTGCAGCTCGTTGAGCAAGTCCAAATCGACTGCGATACCGGCGTTTTCCATTCCCGCCAGCACCGCCTGCACCGGCAGCTCCATGCCACTCAACAACGACGTGGAGTTGATGCGGGCCAACTCCTCGTCGAGCGCGTCGGCCAGATCGAGCACCGCCACGGCGCGCAGGATCAGCGTCTGCACCGCCTGGTCGTCGGTGCCCTCGGTGTCATCTAGCAGCGAAAGCTGTTGCTGTTCAGGGTTTTCGGCGCGTAGCTCGCGGCGCAGGTAGCGCAGCGAAAGGTCGTCGAGGGAGAAGCTGCGCTGCCCGGGGCGCACCAGGTAGGCCGCCAGCGCGGTGTCGGAGGTGACGCCGGCCAGCGTCCAGCCCCGCCCGGCCAGGTCGTGCATCGCCAGCTTGGCTTCGTGCAGCGCCTTGGGCGGCCCGGGGTCGGCCAGCCAAGACGCCAGCGCCGCTTCGTCTTCGGGATCCAGCGTCGCGGTGTCGATGTAGCGGCCCTCGCCGTCGGCGGAGACGATGGCCAGCGCGGTGGCGTCGGCGTCGTAGGCCAGGTGGGTACCGACGACGGCCAGGCCGAACCGCTTTCCCGAGCTGTGCTCGGCCAGCCACACGGCCAGCTCGACCGGCTTCCAGCGCGCCGCCGCGCACGTCGAAGCCCTCGTCGACCTCGGGCTCCACCGCGGCCAGGGTCTCGAACAACCGGTCGCGCAACACCCGGAACTCCAGGTCGTCGAAGAGCCGGTGAATCTGGTCGCGATCCCACGGCTGCAGCCGCAGCGTGTCCGGAGTCTGGGCCAGCGGCACGTCTTTGACGAGATCGGTCAGCTCTCGGTTGCGGATGACGCTGGCCAGATGTTCGCGCAGCGCGTCGCCCACCTTGCCGCGCACCGAGTCGACGTTGTCGACCAGCGCCTGCAGCGACCCGTATTCGCTGATCCATTTGGAGGCGGTCTTCTCCCCCACGCCGGGAATGCCGGGCAGGTTGTCACTGGGATCGCCACGCAGGGCGGCGAAGTCGGGGTACTGCTTGGGCGTAAGCCCGTACTTCTCGACGACGGCATCCGGGGTGAAGCGGGTCAACTCGCTGACCCCCTTGCGCGGATACAGCACCGTCACGTTGTCGCTGACCAACTGCAACGAGTCTCGGTCGCCGGTGACCACCAGCACCCGGTAGCCCTCGTTTTCGGCCTGCGTGGCCAGGGTGGCGATCAGGTCGTCGGCCTCGAACCCCTCCTCGGCGAGCACCGTGATGCCCAATGCCGCCAGGACTTCCTTGGTGATGTCGATCTGGCCGCGAAACTCGTCGGGCGTCGCCGACCGGTTGGCCTTGTACTCCGGGTAGCGCTCGGAGCGGAAGGTCTGCCGGGAGACGTCGAACGCCGCGGCGATGTGGGTCGGGGCTTCGTCGCGCAGGAGGTTGATCAGCATGGCCGTGAAGCCGTAGACCGCGTTGGTGGTCAGCCCGCCGCGGGTTTTGAAGTTTTCGGCGGGCAGCGCATAGAACGCCCGAAACGCCAGCGAGTTGCCGTCCAGCAGCATGAGCGTCGGCGTGGTTTGTTCCTCGCTGGCCTTCGTGGTCGTTTTCGTGGCGGGCACGGGTCTCACTCTAGGCACCCGGTGTGACGGGCCGGGCCCCCCAACCGTGCCACCAGGAGAACTGCAACACGTTTCAGTTTTGAGTTTGGGCTGGGTAGTCTGGCCCAGTGCCAGAGGTCACCAGTCAAGAACCCGCGATCGACGGGTGGTTCGCCACCGACGAGGCCGGAAATCCCCATCTGATCGGCAGCAAGTGCCCCGAGTGCGGCACCTATGTGTTCCCGCCGCGGGAGAACAACTGCCCCAACCCGGCCTGCGCCAGCGACACCCTGGAGTCCGTCGCGTTGTCGACCCGGGGAACGCTGTGGAGCTACACCGAAAACCGGTACCCGCCACCCGCGCCCTACCCGGCCGCGGACCCGTTTGAGCCGTTCGCCATCGCCGCGGTCGAGCTGGCCCACGAGGGAATCATCGTGCTCGGCAAGGTGGTCGAGGGCACCCTGGCCGCCGATCTGAAGGTCGGCATGGAGATGGAACTGGCCACCATGACGCTTGTACACCGACGCCGACGGCGTCGAGCGCATCGTGCACGCCTGGAGGATCGCATTCGCCGGCGACGATGCAGTGGGGGCGCCCCCAGCCGCGCAGCGGCGAGGGGGACGAAGCGATGAGGAGGAGCGGCGATAATGACGATGAGCACGCCCGAACCGCTCTACATTCTCGGCGCCGGGATGCACCCCTGGGGCAAATGGGGCCGCGACTTCACCGAATACGGCGTGGTCGCCGCGCGCGCCGCGCTGGCCGAGGCCGGGCTGGACTGGCAGCAGATCCAGTTGGTCGCGGGCGCCGACACCATCCGCAACGGCTACCCGGGCTTCATCGCGGGGTCGACGTTTGCGCAGAAGCTCGGCTGGAACGGCGTGCCGGTGAGCTCCAGCTACGCCGCCTGCGCCAGCGGTTCGCAGGCGCTGCAGAGCGCCCGCGCCCACATCCTGGCCGGCTTCTGTGACGTCGCGCTGGTCATCGGCGCCGACACCACGCCCAAGGGCGCGTTCGCCCCGGTCGGCGGCGAGCGCAAGAACGACCCCGACTGGCAGCGCTTCCATTTGATCGGCGCGATGAACCCGGTGTACTTCGCGCTGCTGGCGCGCCGCCGGATGGACCTCTACGGCGCGACGTCCGAGGACTTCGCGCAGGTGAAGGTGAAGAACTCCCAGCACGGCCTGCAGAACCCGAATGCCCGCTACCGCAAGGAATCCTCGGTCGAGGACGTCCTGGCCAGCCCGGTGGTCTCCGACCCGCTGCGGCAGCTCGACATCTGCGCCACCTCCGACGGCGCAGCGGCGCTGATCGTGGCCAGTGCGGAGTTCGCCCGCAAGCACCTCGGCTCGCTCGACGGCGTGCCCTCGGTGCGCGCGGTCAGCACGGTCACGCCACGGTACCCGCAGCATCTGCCCGAATTGCCGGACATCGCAACGGATTCCACCGCTGTCGTGGCGGCGCCGGAGCGGGTGTTCAAGGATCAGATTCTCGACGCGGCCTACGCCGAGGCGGGCATCGGGCCCGAGGACGTGAGCCTGGCCGAGGTCTACGACCTGTCCACCGCACTGGAACTCGACTGGTACGAGCACTTGGGGTTGTGCGCCAAGGGCGAAGCCGAGGAGCTGCTTCGCAGTGGCGCCACGACGATCGGCGGCCGGGTCCCGGTCAATCCGTCGGGCGGGCTGGCCTGCTTCGGCGAGGCGATTCCCGCTCAGGCGATCGCTCAGGTCTGCGAGCTGACCTGGCAGTTGCGTGGCCAGGCCACCGGCCGGCAGGTGGAGAACGCCACGGTCGGCGTGACCGCCAACCAGGGCCTGTTCGGGCACGGCTCGTCGGTGATCGTCGCCCGCTAGGGCCAACGGACGCCGGCGGTTACCGCGCCCGCCAGTGGTGTGAAACCACGGCGTTGAGTGTGCAGCCACGGCGGCTGCCGTCGGCGTGTCGTCGCCCTCGAGACACAACCAACGCCAAGGGGTTCACACGGCGCTCGAACGCTGCGCGAGCTAGGCGTCTTTGGACGGATCCAGGGTCTCCAGCACGACTTCGGCCACCCGCTTCATCGTGGTCCTCCGGTCCATGGCGGCCCGTTGAATCCACTTGAACGCCTCGGGCTCGGTCATGCCCTGTTCGCTCTGCAGCAGCCCTTTCGCGCGCTCCACGAGCTTGCGGGTCTCCAGCCGGTCGGACAACGAGGCCACTTCGTGTTCCAGCGCCCTGATTTCACCGAACCGGCTGAGGGCTAATTCGATCGCCGGGATCAGGTCGCTGATCGTGAAGGGCTTCACCAGATAGGCCATCGCGCCGGCGTCGCGCGCCCGTTCCACCAAGTCGCGTTGGCTGAAGGCGGTCAACACCACGATCGGGGCGATGCGCTTGCTGGCGATCTCCGAGGCCGCGTCGATGCCGTCGCGGCGCGGCATCTTCACATCCATGATCACCAGATCCGGCTGATGGAGCTCGGCCAATTCGACGGCTTCCTGTCCGTCGCCGGCCTCCCCGACGATCTCGTAACCCTCCTCTCGGAGCATCTCGGCGAGATCCATTCGGATGAGCGCTTCGTCTTCAGCGATCAGGACCCGGCGCGGCACAGCGGCGTCGGTGTCGGTCGTGGGGCCTGTCATGACGGACATTGTGTCGCGAACGCCTCAGATCAGCGACCTCGGGGGCGGTGAGACGGGTGAGCACTCCTGATCCTCTATGGTGGGAGGCTGCCTCTAAGGTAAGAGGCCGCGCGCCCTCGTATCCCAACTGGCAGAGGAAACGGATTCAAAACCCGTCCAGTGTGAGTTCGAATCTCACCGAGGGCACCACAGACACCGTGTGAACGTCGGCAAACAGCTGCCCGCGGGACGTGACGGTGATTTGGCCGTCTCGTGCGTCGCTCCCGAACCACCCGCGGTGTTCCCTCCCCGGGATCCCGGCGCTCATACCGACGCTCCGGCCAGGAGCTGCCGGACGCTTTCCGGTACCGAAGTGGCGACTTCACGAGGCGCGAACCAAACCCGACGGTCTGTTCTTCCGCAGAATACGTTCAAACGGTATGAGTTTTTCCCATTTAATAAACTGCGCACAATTAAGTCGACGCATTGCAATAGACAAAGACCGCATAGATATGCGATGAATTCATACCATTTTTCCGCACACGCGACCCAGCGCTGAAATGCAACCAGCGACGGCTTCCGCCACGCGGGCGCATGCTTGGGCACCCCATGCGGACCGGACCTTGGGGTGGGCCTCACCCCTCGTCGAGGCCCACCGGCCGGTTCAGTCGCCGAATGATCGCGTGATGCAGACCTGGTCTGACGCAGAGACATTCAGCCCCGATGCATCGTTGCCGATAGAGTCGCCGGCGACCCGGAGGAGCCAACTCGGCTCGCTGCAGGCGGCGCTACAGCCGTCCATGAGCACAGCGGTCAGAGCAAGGATTAACGCAAGAACGAATCTCTTGAGACCCGCCATCAGGCACCCCTTAGTCGAGGCGAACACGTGTCCAACAGCCCTGCCGAACACGTGCTAAATAACCATAACGATCCATTCGCAAACCCGATTACAACCCGATAACAAGAACTGTTATCAGAATCGGAACTTACGGGGGCGAAAACGCCGATTTTTTTGGAGACTTCCGGCGACTGGGCTGCTCAGCGGTTAGGCTGACAACCGTGGCGGCCAAGAAGTGTGGTGCCCCACCAACACGCCCAGATGGCTCCTCGGAGCGCCCGGACTGCGTGGCCGCGGCGCGCGCTCAGTCACGCGCCCGCAATCAGCATTACGCCGACAGCGCCGCGCGCGAGTACCGAGTGCTCTCGATCGCGGCCTGGTTGGCCGTCGTGGTCTGCACCAATTTCGTGGTGCTGCAGGTGGTCACCGGTGCCTGGATATGGCAGATGCTCCTCCTGAACGTCGTCTCGGGATTGATCTTCGCGAGTGTGCCGTGGCTGCACCGCTTCGGCGAACTGGTTGCGCCGCTGACCTTCATCGGCGCGGCCTACGTCACGGTCGCCGCCACCTGTTGGGATGCGGGCACCGCCTCGGGCGCCCAGTTCTTCTTGGTGGTGGGTGCCTGCCTCGTGGTCCTGGTGCTGGGGCTCGACCACATCGTGTTGGCGGCGTTCCTGGCGGCGGTCGCCGCCGGCCTGATCATCGCCCTGGAATTCCTGGTCCCCCGGGATACCGGTTTGGTGCCGGCCTGGGCGCAGTCCATGATGTTCGTCGTCACCATCGTCTCCGCGTGCGTCATGGTGTTCATCACGGTGTGGTACGCCCTGCGCGATACGCAGCGCGCCGAGACGGTGATGGAATCGGAGTACCAGCGGTCGGAGGCGCTGCTGGCCAACATGTTGCCGGGCAGCATCGCCGAGCGTCTCAAGAGCGCGGACCGAAACGTCATCGCCGACAAGTACGACGAGGCCTCCGTACTGTTCGCCGACATCGTCGGCTTCACCGAACGGGCCAGCAGCACAGCGCCGGCCGACCTCGTGCAGTTCCTGGACCGGCTGTACGGCGCCTTCGACGAGTTGGTGGACAAACACGGCCTGGAGAAGATCAAGGTCAGCGGTGACTCCTACATGGTTGTCAGCGGAGTCCCACGGGCGCGGCCCGACCACGCCTTCGCTCTGGCCGATTTTGCGCTCGACATGTCCAATGTTGCTGCGGCACTGAATGATCCGCATGACCAGGCGGTCCCGTTGCGGATGGGCATGGCGTGCGGACCCGTCGTCGCCGGTGTCGTGGGTTCGCGCCGGTTCTTCTACGACGTGTGGGGCGACGCCGTCAACGTCGCATCGCGGATGGAGTCCACCGATTCGGTGGGCCGAATCCAGGTGCCCGAGGCCATGTACGAACGCCTCAAACACGACTTTGTTCTGCACGAGCGCGGCCGCATCGACATCAAGGGCAAGGGCGTTATGCGCACCTGGTATCTAATCGGCCGCAAGGCAGGCGAAGAACCCACCGACCTGCGCGCCGAGGATCCACCGCACCGTCCACGTCTGACCGAAGTCCCTGTACCACGGCTCACGTTTGTGCCAGACTGCGGCCATGACTATCTCCCTGGGCTCTCCTGGAACCCACCCCGTTCCAAGCTTGCTGCCGCATCTGTGGAAATCCGCTCTGCTGTCGGGAATTCTGTCTCTTGTCCTCGGTGTCCTGGTGCTGGCGTGGCCGGGAATTTCCATCCTGGTCGCCGCCGTCGCCTTCGGCGTTTATCTCTGATCACCGGTATCGCGCAGGTCGTCTTCGCGTTCTAGCTTCACGTCTCGGCGGGCAGCCGGATCCTGCTGTTCATCAGTGGCGCCGCGTCGTTGATCTTGGCGTTGCTCGCATTCCGTCATTTCGGTCAGGGTATACGCAATTCTGCTGCTGGCCATCTGGATTGGCATCGGGTTCATCTTCCGCGGTGTCGCCACAACGATTTCGGCCGTCAGCGACCCGCACCTGCCGGGCCGGGGGTGGAACATCTTCGTCGGCGTGATCAGCCTGCTCGCCGGCATCGTCGTCCTGGCGTCACCGTTCCAATCCATCGTCACCCTGGCGATCGTGGTCGGCGCGTGGTTCGTGGTCATCGGCGTGTTCGAGATCATTTCATCGTTCGGAATCCGCAAGGCCTCTAAAAACCTCGCCGGCTGACAGGGGCGCCGGTAGCGGAGGCGCCGACTCATCTACTACACTCTGTCGTAGCCGCTGAGCGGCCCTCCGCAGTCTCGGGAGATGACAGATGAATGTCGTCGATATTTCGCGGTGGCAGTTCGGTATCACTACCGTCTACCACTTCATCTTCGTGCCGCTCACCATCGGTTTGGCGCCGCTGATCGCCATCATGCAGACGGTGTGGGTGGCCACCGGAAACACCGCCTGGTATCGGCTGACCAAATTCTTCGGCAAGCTGTTCCTGATCAACTTCGCCATCGGCGTGGCGACCGGGATCGTCCAAGAATTTCAGTTCGGCATGAACTGGTCGGAGTACTCGAAGTTCGTCGGCGACATCTTCGGTGCACCACTGGCGATGGAGGGGCTTTTCGCCTTCTTCTTCGAGTCCACGTTCATCGGGTTGTGGATCTTCGGCTGGAGCCGACTGCCGAAGCTGATCCACCTGGCCTGCATCTGGATCGTCGCGTTTCGGCGTCAACGCCTCGGCGTTCTTCATCATCGCGGCGAACTCGTTCATGCAACACCCGGTCGGCGCGCACTACAACCCGGCGACGCGGCGCGCCGAGCTGGACGACATCTTCGCCCTGCTGTCCAATAACACTGCGCAAGCGGCATTTTCACACACCGTGACCGGGGCGCTGCTGGTTGCGGGCACCTTCGTCGCCGCGGTCAGCGCGTGGTGGATGGTGCGCTCGCGCAAGCCGGGATCCACCACGCCCGAAGCACAAGCCGATGCCCGCACCATGTTTCGCCCGGCGGCCATCCTGGGTTGCGGGGTGGTGCTGATCGCCGCCCTCGGCCTGTTCTTCACCGGTGACCGTCAGGGCAAGCTGATGTTCGTCCAGCAGCCGATGAAGATGGCGTCGGCGGAGGCGTTGTGCCACACGCAGACCGACCCCGACTTCTCGGTGCTGACGATCGGAACGCACAACAATTGCGGCAGCGTCGCCGAAGTCATCAAGGTGCATTACGTGCTGCCGTTCCTGGCCGAGGGCAAGTTCAACGGCGTGACGCTGCGCGGGGTGGACGAGCTGCAGCAGGAGTACCAGCAGCGCTTCGGACCCGACGACTACCGGCCGAACCTGTTCGTCACCTACTGGTCCTTCCGGGCGATGATCGGATTCCTGGCGATCCCGGTGTTGTTCGCGCTGACCGTGTTGTGGGTTACCCGCGGTGGGCGAACACCCAAGCGCCGCTGGATGTCCTGGTTCGCGCTGCTCACCATCCCCACACCGTTTCTGGCCAACATCTCCGGATGGGTGTTCACCGAGATGGGCCGTCAGCCATGGGTGGTGGCGCCCAATCCCACTGGGGACCAATTGATTCGGATGACGGTTCGCCAAGGGGTATCGAATCACGTCCCCGGCATGGTCATCACGTCCCTGGTGACCTTCACCCTCGTCTACGCGGTGCTCGCGGTTCTCTGGTTCTTTCTGCTCAAGCGCTACGTCGTCGAAGGGCCGCTGGAACACGATGCGGAACCCGCTCCCCCACAAGCGCCCAGCGATGACGAGGTGGCGCCGCTGTCCTTCGCCTACTGACGAGGGCATAACGGACGCCGAAAGGAGTTGAGACGGTGGGACTGCAGGAGTTGTGGTTCGGCATCATCGGGGTGCTGTTCCTGGGTTTCTTCATCCTCGAGGGCTTCGACTTCGGTGTGGGCATGTTGATGGAGCCGTTCGCGCGCGTCGGCATCGGTGAACCCGAGCCGCTGCGCCGCACGGCGCTCAACACCATCGGGCCGGTGTGGGACGGTAACGAGGTGTGGCTGATCGTCGGCGGCGCGGCGATGTTCGCCGCCTTTCCCGGCTGGTACGCCACCGTGTTCTCGACGCTGTATCTGCCGCTGCTGGCGATCCTGGTCGGCATGATCGTGCGCGCCGTGGCGATCGAATGGCGCGGCAAAATCGATGACACCAAATGGCGCGGCTGGGCCGATGTCGCAATCGCGGCCGGGTCGTGGCTGCCCGCCATCTTGTGGGGCGTCGCGTTCGCCATACTGGTGCGCGGACTCCCGGTCGAGGCCGACGGCCACATTCACCTCTCGATCACCGATGTGCTCAACGCCTACACGCTGCTGGGCGGCCTGTCCACCGCCGGGTTGTTCTTGTTCTACGGAGCGACGTTCGTGGCGTTGAAGACCTCCGGCGCCATCCGTGACGACGCGTACCGATTCGGCATCTGGTTATCGCTTCCGGTCACCGGACTGGTTGCGGCTTTTGGACTTTGGACGCAGCTGGCTCATGGCAAGGACTGGACCTGGCTGGTGCTGGCCGTGGCGGTGCTGGCGCAAGCTGGCGGCGGTGCTGCTGGTGTGGCGGCGCGCGTCCGACGGCTGGGCGTTCACCTGCGTGGCGCTGGTGGTCGCGGCCGTGGTGGTCCTGCTCTTCGGCTCGCTGTATCCGAACCTGGTGCCCTCGACGCTGAACAAGCAATGGAGCCTGACCATCTACAACGCCTCCTCCACCCACTACACGCTCAAAGTCATGACGTGGGTGACGGCGTTCATGGCCCCGCTGACGGTGATCTACCAAGCCTGGTCGTATTGGATTTTCCGGCAACGGATCTCGGCCGAGCGGATACCGGCGCCCATCGGTCTGGCAAGGCGAGCGTCCTGAGCGGTACGGGCCGTACCAGCCGGGCGCCGCTAGACCCGAGACTGTGGCGGGCATCGGCGGCGGTGCGCCGCTACCTGGTCGCCGTCGTGGGCTGCGGCGTGTTGATCTCGGGCTGCGCGATCGGCTCGGCGATCGTGTTGGCGGGCATCGTCGCCCGCGTCGTCGGCGATCCCGCCGCCCGAAGCTTGCGCGTCTGGCTGGGGCCGCTGTCAATCCTGTTGGCGCTTTGGGTAGTCCGCGCGGTGACGCACTGGCTTCAGGCCCGGCTCGGGCAACGCGGGAGCCAGCGCGGTCATCGCCGATCTGTCCGGCCAGGTGCTCGCCGCGGTGACCGCCAGGCAGCCCGGTGAACTCGCAACGCAACGCGACACCGCCGCCGTCGTGGTCACCCGCGGGCTGGATGGCTTGCGTCCTTATTTCACCGGCTACCTGCCGACGTTGCTGCTCGCCGCGATCCTGACCCCGGCCACCGTCGCCGTGATCGCGGCCTACGACCTGAAATCGGCGGTGGTCGTGGCGATCACGCTGCCACTGATACCGATCTTCATGGTGCTGATCGGACTGGCAACCGCTGACCGATCGGCCGCGGCGCTGGCCGCGATGACGACTCTGCAGGCCCGGTTGCTGGACCTGATCGCCGGCATCCCCACCCTGCGTGCGCTGGGCCGCAGCTCGGGCCCCGAAAACCGCATCGCCGAACTGGCTGCCGCGCATCGCCGCTCGGCCATGGCGACGCTGCGGATCGCATTCTTGTCGGCCCTGGTGCTGGAGCTGTTGGCCACGCTCGGGGTGGCGTTGATCGCCGTCGGGAATAGGCCTTCGTCTGGTTTTCGGTGAGATGACCCTGACCGCCGGTTTGACGGTCCTGTTGCTGGCGCCGGACGTGTACTGGCCGCTGCGCCGCATCGGCGTGGAATTCCATGCCGCGCAAGACGGCAGGACCGCCGCCGGTGCGGCGTTCGCCCTCATCGGCGAGCCGACCGCATCGAAGGCCAGGACCCAGACGGTCACCGCGCGCGGCGCGCGGATTCGCCTGGATCGGCTGACCGTGGACGGCCGTGACGGTCAGGCGCCGCGCGATCTGGGCGCGGTCATCGAACCCGGCTCGGTGACGGTGCTGACCGGGCGAAACGGCGCCGGCAAGAGCACCACCCTGCAGGCGATCGCCGGGCATCAGCGTGCCCTCGTCGGGCCGGGTCGTCGTGGACGGCATCGACGTCGCCGACCTGGAACCGACCGGATGGTGGGCGCAGCTGTCCTGGCTGCCGCAACGCCCGGTGCTCGTGCCGGGCACCGTCGACGACAACCTGATGCTGCTGGGAAACCTCGAGGACGCCGAAAAGGCTTGTGCCGACTCCGGGTTCGACGCGGTGCTGGCCGAGCTGCCAGATGGGGGCAGCACCGTGCTCGGGCGCGGCGGGGTCGGGCTTGTCGCTGGGGCAACGGCAACGGCTGGGTCTCGCGCGAGCGCTCGGCTCGACCGCCGCCGTGCTGTTGCTCGACGAACCGACCGCACACCTGGACGCGGTCACCGAGGGACGCGTCTTGCGGGCCATCGTCGAGCGGGCCCGGGCCGGTGCGACCGTGGTCGTCGTCGGCCACCGTGGGCCGGTTCTGGCCATCGGCGACCAGGTCATCGAGGTCGTCGCCGACCGGGGGGTGCGTTATGCCCCAGCATGATTCCGCGTCGGGTCGCCGCCATGAGCCCGCGGCGATCGCAGCGCGGCGGAGCCGGGCGCGGCGGGCCGCTGCTGTTGGCCGCCGCCGACCTGCTGCGTCCCCGGCTGCCGCGCGTCCTGGCGGCGATTGCGCTCGGGGTGCTCTCGCTGGGCAGTGCGCTGGCCTTGGCCGGTGTTTCGGCATGGCTGATCACGCGCGCCTGGCAGATGCCGCCCGTGCTGGACCTGTCGGTGGCGGCGGTCGCGGTTCGCATGTTCGCGATCTCGCGGGGGGTGCTGCACTATTGCGAGCGACTGGCCACCCACGACACGGCCTTGCGCGCGGCCGGCACCGCGCGGGTGCAGATCTATCGACGGCTGGCGCGCGGACCGGCGGCGGCCGCCGTCCGGCTGCACAGCGGTGAACTGGTGGCCCGGGTCGGCGCCGACGTCGACGAGTTGGCCAACGTGCTGGTGCGCGCACTGGTGCCGATTGGCGTCGCGGTGGTGCTGGCGCTGGCGGCAACCGCGGTCGTCGCGGCCATTTCCCCGGCGGCGGCCGTCGTGCTGGCCGTCTGCCTGCTGATCGCCGGATTCGTCGCGCCCCGGCTCGCCGGACGGGCCGCCGCAACACAGGAAGACGTTGCGCGACGGCATCATTCCGAACGCGACACGTCGGCGATGACTCGCCCTCGAGCACGCGCCCGAGCTTCGGGTCGCGGGTCTGCTTCCCGATGTCATCGCCGAATCGCAACGCCGTCAACGCGCTTGGGGCGATGCGCTGGACGCCGCCGCCAAACCGGCGGCCATCGCCGAGGCGATGCCCACCGCGGCGATCGGGGCCAGCGTGCTGGGCGCGGTGGTGTGCGGGATCGGGTTGGCACCTGCGGTCGCGCCCACCACGCTGGCCGTGCTGATGCTGCTGCCGCTGTCCGCCTTCGAGGCGATGACGCCGTTACCGGCGGCCGCCGTCCAATTGACGCGGTCGCGGATCGCCGCGCGCCGACTGCTCGAACTGACCCCACCCGGGCCCGAAAATCCAACGGCGAGCTCTCCCGGCCCCGTCGGCACCGGCCGGTTGGCAGCCGATGTGCGTTCCGGTCACAACGGCGGCGCACGCTCAACCGGGATAAAGGTGGATCTGCCGCCGGGTGCGCGGCTGGCCGTCACCGGCGCCAGCGGTTCCGGGAAGACGACCCTGCTGATGACGCTCGCCGGCCTGCTGCCGCCGCTGGAGGGCCGGGTGACGTTGGAAGGTACCGACGTGGACGAGTTCGACGAAGCCGATTTACGCGGCGCGATCGGGTTTTTCGCCGAGGACGCCCACATCTTCGCCACCACCATCCGCGACAACCTGTTGGTCGCCCGCGGCGACTGCGCCGACGACGAATTGACGGCAGCACTGGACGCGGTCGGCCTGGGCACCTGGCTCGCCGGTCTGCCCGACGGTCTGGCCACCGTGCTCACCGGTGGGGCACAAGCCCTTTCGGCCGGCCAACGCAGAAGGCTACTGCTGGCGCGGGCGGTGATCTCACCCACGCGGATCGTGCTGCTCGACGAGCCCACCGAACATCTCGATGTCACCGATGCCGAACGGGTTCTGCGCGATCTGTTGGCCCCGGATTCGGGGTTGATTTCCCCGCAGCGGACGGTGGTGGTGGCGACTCACCACCTGCCCGAGGGGATGGGCTGCCGCCGATTACGCGTCGATGATCGAGGCGACGCGGGGGCGCTCAGAGGTGTCGCCGGCGCGGCATGAATTCCAGCGACAACAGCACGAACAGTAGCGGGACGATCTGCGTCATCGAGATCAGCGCGTAGCGCCGGGCGTCAAGGGCATGCCACTTGCGCACGTACCGGTACAACGACTCGAGGGCGATCAACGGGTCGAGCACGTGGATCAACCGGTAGAAGACGCGCTGGGTCAAGCCGCGGTTCTTGTCGTCGAAAATCTCGGGGAACGCGGCGAAGGCAAGCGATACCCGCTGCGCCCCAGCCTCTTTGCCCGCCATGATCATGTCGACGCTGAGCCGCTCGTCGAGCCCGTTCGGGGCGCTGCGTCGGCGCCATGGCACGTCGAGGGTGATGTCGCTGCCGCCGCCGGCGGTGGCGTACCGGTGGAATGCCTGCACCTTGCCGGTTTTGTCCCGGGCGATGATCAGCCGTATTCCGGGGAATCGGCCTTCCAGTACGCCGTCGAGGTTCATGTGGAATCCGCGATCGGCATGGGCCCCCTTGGATGACTCCCGCACCACCTCGGTCAGCTCGGCCAGCAGCTTGTCGTCGAGTTCCTGCTCCGACACGATTTCGGTTGTCACACCGCAGTTGTGGGTGCGCTTCACCGCCTGACGCAGGTTGCGGAATTTGCGGCCCACCATGTCGAAGCTGGACACGTCGACCACGACATCGCGGCCAATCGGTATGGGCCGCAACGATTGTCCCAGTACGGCCGAATCGTTCCACAGGCTCGAGCCGCCGCTCGCCGCATCCCACCACGGCGATGCGCCATCCATGGGCGTGGCAGGTGGCGGCGAAATCGGCGACCAGTTCCGGGAAGTGCGCCTCGTCACCGACCGGGTCACCGCTGACCACGGCGATTCCCATCCGCGTCCGGTAGGCCAGCGCCGCGGTGCCGTCGGCGGTGAAGTGGTAGCTCTTGCCGGTCTGCATGGCGAACGGCGCGAGCGCGTCGCCGCCGGTCGCGTTGATCAACTTCCACACCCGGGGCAGATCACCGGGCCGCGGATGCGAGGTCGTCGGCCACATCAGCACCATCCCCGAGCTGGCGATCACCACGTCGCCGAGCAGATCGAAGGACAGCACGTGCAGGCCCAGTCCGGCCAGCACGAAAAAGGCGGCGGCGGTGGCATGCATCGTCGTCACGGGCCGGCCCAGGAAGATGCCGCGAGCCATCCAGGCCACCGCGACCAGCACGGTCAGCGACCAGGCCAACCGGTCGGTGTAGTGCCAGCCCGGATGGCTGATGGTGCCGAGCGAGTATCTCGATGAACCAGCATGCGGCGCCGAACAGCGCCAAAGCACCGATCAACCGGGCCGCGAGTGAATCGACCGACACGACAACGCGTTCGCGCGCGCGGGTTCTTGCTACCGTGACGTCCACCGCTGGCCCGTTCACCATCACCTCCCGATGCGCTGACTTCAGCTGGGCGGCTTGCTTGCCGCCTCTGCACCGAATACCCGGCTACGTCCAACGTTACGCCCGATCACGGCCGTTTCGGGGCCGAATTCGAGCGGAGATTTCGCGGCTATCCAGTCACGTTTTTACCGGCCGGACGATGGGAAGTATTTCAGCACGCCCTCTTGCACCACCGTGGCGAGCGGTTGCCCGGACCGATCGAAGAAGTGCCCGGTGCCCAGCCCGCGCGAATCAGCTGCCACCGGCGACGATGTGGAGTACAACACCCAGTCGTTGAAGTTGACTTGCCGGTGAAACCAAATGGAATGATTGGCGGACGCGGCGAATATGCGGTCGAATCCCCAGGAAAGACCGTGCGTGGTGATAACCGAGTCCAATACCGTGGTGTCCGACGAATACACCATTGTTGCCGTGTGCAATACAGGGTCGTCGGGAACGTCTCCCAGCGGCCTTGACCCAGACCCGGTTGTGCGGAAGCCGATCGCCCTTCGTGCGCATCACCCAGGCCGGGTCGTTGGTGTAGCGCCATTCGATGGGCTGCAGGGCGTTGACGAAGTGCGGAACGGTCTCCTCATAGCCCCGCAACAGTTCGCCGATCGTGGGCTGCGTGTGCGGCTCGGCCACCGTCCGGCGGCTCGATGCCGTGTTCCAGGCCGCGGCCGCCGGCCATGTAGGAGATCAGCGCCGAGCACAGCAGCGTGCCGTCCTGCATCGCGTCCACGCGCCGATTGGCGAAGCGGCGCTCGTCGCGCAGCCGGCGTCACGTGGAATTCGATGTCCTTGGCGGTGTCTCCCCCGTTGACGAAGTGCACCGACAGCGCGCTCGGCGGCAGGTCGTCGCGGACCAGGCTGCGACTGCTCGCGACGAACGACTGCGACATCAGCTGGCCACCGAAGGTCCGCATCGGGTTCTTGCTGGGATGCGAGCCGATGAACAGGTCGTCGTCGACACGATCGAGGTCGAGTGTCGCCAGCAGCTCCGCGAAATCCGAATGGGTCTGTGTCGCGGCTTCTTCGTGGCTCTTGAGACTCCCGGCCGGCCGCCACACGCTCTCCTCTAGCTAGACGTCGTCCTCCCCGATCCGGTGCACATGGATGAGGTTGGTTGACCCTACTGTGCCAGGCGGCGCGCCGGCGACGATGACCACCAGGTCGCCGCGCTTGTAGCGACCGAGTTCCAGCAACGACTTGTCGACCTGGCGGATCATGCCGTCGGTGGAGGTCATCATCGGGACGATGAACGTTTCGGTGCCCCAGGTCATGGCCAGCTGGCTGCGCACCTCGGGCCACGCCGTGAAGGCGAGCAGCGGCAGCGGGGTGTGCAGGCGCGCGAGGCGCTTGACCGTGTCGCCCGACTGGGTGAACGCGACCAGCGCCTTGGCGTCGAGCCGCTCGCCGATGTCGCGGGCCGCATAGGAGATCACTCCGCGTTTGGTGCGCGGCACATGCGTCAGCGGCGGCGCGGCCGTGGAATTGTCCTCGACCGCGCAGACGATGCGCGCCATCGTCCGAACGGCCGCCAGCGGATACTTGCCCACCGAGGTTTCCCCGGACAGCATCACCGCGTCGGCGCCGTCGAGGACGGCGTTGGCGACGTCGGAAGCCTCGGCCCGGGTCGGCCGCGAGCTCTCGATCATCGAATCGAGCATCTGGGTCGCCACGATCACGGGTTTCGCGTTCTCCCGGGCGATCTGGATGGCCCGCTTCTGCACCAGCGGAACCTCTTCCAACGGCAGTTCGACACCCAGGTCGCCACGGGCCACCATGATCGCGTCAAAGGCCAGCACGATCGCTTCGAGATTGTCGACGGCTTCCGGCTTCTCCAGCTTCGCGATCACCGGCACCCGCCGGCCGACGCGGTCCATCACCTCGTGCACCAACTCGACGTCGGACGGCGAACGCACGAAGGAGAGCGCGACCAGGTCGACACCGAGTTCCAGCGCGAAGGTGAGATCGTCGATGTCCTTCTCCGACAAGGCCGGTGCGGACACGTTCATGCCGGGCAGCGAGATGCCCTTGTTGTTGCTGACCGGCCCGCCCTCGACGACCGTGCAGATGACGTCGTCGCCCTCGATGCCGTCGATCACCAGGCCGACCTTGCCGTCGTCGACCAGAATCCGGTCACCGACGGCGGCGTCCTTGGCCAACTTCTTGTAGGTGGTCGACACCCGGTCGTGGTCGCCTTCGCAGTCGGCGACGGTGATCCGCACCGTTTCACCGTCGGCCCAGTAGGTGGGCCCGGTGGCGAAACGTCCCAGCCTGATCTTGGGGCCCTGCAAGTCGGCCAGCACGCCGACGGCGCGGCCGGTGGCGTCCGAGGCGGACCGGACCCGCTCGTAGGCGGCTTTGTGATCGGCGTAGTCGCCGTGGCTGAAGTTCAACCGGGCGACGTCCATTCCGGCCTCGACCAGGGCCAGGATCGACTCATCCGAATTCGGTCGCAGGGCCAAGGGTGCAGACGATCTTTCCGCGTCTACTCACGCCGACCCAGCATAGTCGTGCTCCTTGTTATGACGCCCCGACGGCCCGCACATAGCCGTTCCGACTGCGCGAGTGGCTGTCACCCACCAAGAACGGTCGGAAACAACGGAAAGGCGGGCAGGTTACGCATCACCGTCCACGCGACCGTCGCGACGACGACCGTCAGCAACGCCGCTCTGGGGGCAATGCCTTGCCGCGGGCGCGGCGCACCAGCACCCATGCGGCCAGCAGCGGGATACCTACCAGCGGAAGACGTTGTCGTGGATGCCGGCCATCAGGTCACCGTGCAACAGGTCGTGCGTCATCCGCAGCCCACCGCAAAACGGGCAATTCCAGCCGGTGAGCCATTTGAACGGACACGGCGGGTAGACCGAACGCGGGTTGTGCGGGTCGGCGAGAGCGACGTAGCCGAGCGCGCCGGCCAGCGTCACGCCGGTCCCGGCCGCGGTGTAGAGGCGATGACGCCGCAGGGCCGTGCGGACGGGGTGGCCGCGAGAGCCTGCGCGGTAAATGAGGTTGCATCACCTAGCCGCTGACCTTGCGTTGGTCACGCTTTTCAGCATGCCAGATCCGTTGCGCTGCCGCCAGACGAAATCGGGGCCGCGGCGGCCGCTCAGCGGCCCGACAACCGGTTCCTCAGTCGCGAGCCCCATCGCCGCGGGATTCCGGCTGGCCGGGGTCGTCGCGGCGGGCTCTTCGGCGGCGGGCTTTCTCGGATTCGGGCTCTTCGGCTTCGGGTTGACTTCGGCTTCGGTTCGGCTTCGGGTTTTCGGCTTCGGTGCTTCGGCGCAGTTTCGTCGTCCGAATCCTCGTGCGTCGGGCTCGTCTTCCGCTTCGGCTTCCGGCTCTTCGGCTTCGGCCTCTCGACTTCCGCTTCTCGGCCTGGGCTCGGGCTCCGCCTCAGGCTCTCGGCTTCGGGTTCCTCGGCTTCGGCCTCCTGCCTCTGCCGCTTCGGCTCCGCGACTCCTCGGCGTCTCGGCTCGCCGCTTCCGCCTCGGGCTCCTTCGACTTTAGGCTCTTCGGCTTCGGCCTCGTCGGCTTCGGGTTCCGCTTCGGGCTCCTCAGCCTTCGGCTCCCAGCCTCGGCTCCGACCTCAGGCTCTTCGGCTTCGGGCTCCGCCTCGGCCTGGTCGGATCTCAGCTTCCGGCTCCGCCGACCTCGAACTCCCCCGGCTAATGCTCAGTTTCGGCCTCGGGCTTCGGCCTCCTCGGCCTCGTCAGCCTCCGGCTCGCCTCGGCTTCGGCACTCCTCCGTCGGCGCTTCAGCCTCCGGTTCTTCGGCATCCGGCTCTTCGGGTTCCGCGGTGGCTCCGGTCGGCTTCGCCGGTCTCCACCGTGGCCTGCGGCGCATCGGCGGCGGCGACGGCCGCAGCGCCCGCCGCAGTCGCCGTCGCTGCCGGCGACCGTCGCGGGCTCATCCTCCGGCTCGGCTGTCGGCCGCTTCCTCGTCGAGATATTGGTTGCCGCGCAGGCTCTCGGGATCTTCGCGGCCCTTGGGCGCCGCCATCAGGTACACCACGGCCCCGATGAACACGAAAGTCGATGTGAACGAGTTGATCCGGATGCCGGCGATGTGGGTGGCGGTGTCGTCGCGCAGCAGCTCGACACAGAACCGCCCCACGCAGTAGCCCGCCACATAGAGCGCGAACAGTCGGCCGTGGCCCAAATTAAAGCGCCGGTCGGCGTAGATCAACGCGACGAAAACCAGGACATTCCAGATCAATTCGTAGAGAAACGTCGGCTGCACCACGAAGTGCGATCTGGCCCGTCGAGACGCCATCCAGCGAATGCGGGTCGATGTATCCCGAGGGATCTCGGCGGTAGAAGATCTCCAGGCCCCACGGCAGCGTGGTTTCGCGGCCGTAGAGCTCCTGGTTGAAGTAATTACCGAGCCGACCGATGGCCTGCGCCAAAATGATTCCCGGGAGCCAGCGCGTCGGCGAAGGCCGGCAGCGGAATCCCGCGACGGCGGCAACCGATCCACGCACCGACGCCACCGAGCGCCACCGCGCCCCAAATGCCCAAGCCGCCGTCCCAGATTCGCACGGCCGCCCCGAGTCCGGCGCCGCCGGGGCCCCAATAAGTCCGCCAGTCGGTGGCCAGGTGATAGAGCCGGCCGCCGATCAATCCGAACGGCACCGCCCACAGCGCGATGTCGTAGATCACGCCGCGCTCGGCCCCCGCGGGCCGCCCAGCGCCGGTCCCCGATCAGCAGTGCGGCCACGATGCCGGCGATGATGAACAGCGCGTAGGCCCGAATGGGTAGCGGCCCGAGGTGCCACACACCCTGCGACGGGCTCGGGAAATAGGCCAGTAGCTTCGTCACGAGGCGGCCGCCCTCTGTCGAACACCGGCGGCGAGTTCCTCAGTCAGTGCACGCAATGCAGTCAACCCCCCGTCCCCCAGTGCCGACACCAGTGCGGAACCGACAATGACACCGTCGGCATAGCTGCCGATCTGGGCGGCCTGCTCTCGCGATCGCACCCCCAGACCGACACCGACGGGTATGTCGGATACGCCCTTGACCCTGCTCACCAATTCGGGTGCGGCGTCGGACACGACGTCACGCGCCCCCGTCACGCCCATCGTCGAAGCCGCGTAGACGAATCCACGCGATGCCTCGACCGTCATCGCCAACCGCTGCGGCGTCGAGGACGGCGCCACGAGAAATATGCGGTCCAACCGATGCTCCTCGGATGCCGCCAACCACTGCCCGGCTTCGTCGGGGATGAGATCGGGCGTGATCAGGCCGTAGCCGCCGGCCGATGCCAGATCCCGCGCGAATGCATCAACCCCGTAGCGCAACACCGGATTCCAGTAGGTCATCACCACGGCGTGTCCGCCGGCCGCGCTGATCGCCTCGACCGCGGCAAGGGTGTCGCGAACGCGCACTCCCCCGTGCAGCGCGGTCTCGGTGGCCTTGGCGATGGTCGGGCCGTCCATCCCGGGATCGGAATAGGGGACCCCGACTTCGATGATGTCGCAACCCGATTCGACCAGTGCGGTCATCCCGTTCACCGACGTCGGCACGTCGGGATAACCGGTGGGCAGATAACCGATCAGCGCCGCGCGATTGTCATTGCGGCAGCCATCGAAGATCGACTCGAGCTTGCCCGCTTCGCTGTGTTCTCGCAGTCATCGATCGCTGGATCCCAACAGCCCGAACCACTTCGCGGCCGTCTCGACGTCCTTGTCGCCGCGCCCGGACAGGTTCACCACGATGATCGCGCCGCTGCCCCACTTCGGGGCCCAATTTCAGAGCACCGGCCACCGCGTGCGCGGATTCGATCGCCGGGATGATGCCCTCCGTGCGGCACAGGACGCGGAACGCATCCATCGCCTCCGAGTCGGTGATGGGACGGTATTCGGCACGTCCGGTCTCGCGCAGATACGCGTGTTCTGGACCCACTCCCGGGTAATCGAGACCCGCTGAGATGGAATGGGATTCGATGGTCTGGCCGTCCTCGTCCTGCAGCAGATACGAGAACGATCCCTGAAACGCCCCGGGTGAGCCGCCGCTGAATGTCGCGGCGTGCCTTCCGGTTTCGACACCATCGCCGGCCGCCTCGAATCCGACCAGTCGCACGCCCGGGTCGTCGATGAACGGATGGAAGATGCCGATGGCGTTGGAGCCGCCGCCGATACAGGCCACCACGGCGTCGGGCAACCGGCCCGCCTGGGCCTGGATCTGGGCGCGCGCCTCGAGGCCGATGATTCGCTGAAAGTCGCGCACCATGGCCGGGAACGGATGCGGGCCGGCCGCGGTGCCGAAGCAGTAGAAAGTGTTGTCGGCGTTGGTAACCCAATCCCGGAACGCCTCGTTGATGGCATCCTTGAGCGTCTTCGAACCGCTTTCGACCGAGACGACCGTCGCTCCCAACAGGCGCATCCGTGCCACGTTGAGCGCCTGGCGCTCGGTGTCGACGGCGCCCATGTAGATCACGCATTCCAGGCCGAGCAGGGCACACGCGGTGGCGGTCGCCACGCCGTGCTGGCCGGCACCCGGTCTCGGCGATCACGCGCTTCTTGCCCATGCGCTGGGCCAGCAGCGCCTGGCCGAGCACGTTGTTGATCTTGTGAGAACCGGTGTGGTTCAGGTCTTCTCGCTTGAGGAAGATGCGCGCGCCGGCCCGCTCGGACAGGCGCGGTGGCCTCATACAGGGGCGAGGGCCGACCGGCGTAGTTCGCCTGCAAGTAATCCAGGGTGTCCAGGAAATCCTGGTTGACGCGTTCCTTCTCGTAGGCGGCGGTGACCTCTTCGATCACGGCCATCAACGCCTCGGCGACGTAGCGGCCGCCGTAGACGCCGAAATGGCCACCCGCATCGGGTTCGTGACGGGTGGGTTCGGCGATGGCTGCGCTCGCGAAGCGGAAGGTCCGGGCGGGACAGATCCACCATCACCAATTCTCTACGCGGGGATGGCTCATGGGTTCAACGTTTCAGCGCTAGGGCTCTTCAGTGACGTAGTGACTACCGAGCCGGTTTCGGACAGGACGGATGGGTGCCCGCGGTAACCAGGTCGGCAACCGCGGCGCGCGGGTCACCACTTTTGACCAGACCTTCGCCGACCAGGACGGCGTCGGCACCGGCGCCGGCGTACGCGAGCAGGTCTCCCGTACCGCGCACACCGGATTCGGCGATCCTGATCACGTTGCTGGGCAGCCCGGGAGCGATGCGCGCGAAGCAATCCCGGTCCACCTCCAGGGTCGCCAGATCGCGGGCGTTGACGCCGATTACGTTGGCACCGGCCTTGAGCGCCCGGTCGGCTTCTTCCTCGGTGTGCACCTCGACGAGCGCCGTCATGCCCAGTGATTCGGTGCGGTCCAGCATCGACACCAACGCGGACTGCTCCAGCGCGGCGACGATGAGCAGCAGCATGTCGGCGCCGTGCGCGCGCGCCTCGTGGATCTGGTAGGGCTGCACGACAAAGTCTTTGCGCAGAATCGGTATCGAGACCGCCGCGCGAACCGCGTCCAGGTCGTCGAGCGAACCGTGGAAACGACGCTCCTCGGTCAACACGCTGATGATGCGGGCGCCACCGTCTTCGTAGGCCCTGGCCAGTTTGGCCGGATCGGCAATGGTCGCCAGGGAGCCCGCGGACGGGCTGGCACGCTTGACTTCGGCGATGACGCCGATTCCGGGCTCGCGCAGGGCGGCCATGACATCCCGCGGCGGCGGCGCGGCCGCGGCGGCGGCTTTGATCTCGGACAGGCTGATAAGCGCTTCGCGCGCGGCAACGTCGGCCCGGACTCCCTCGAGGATGGAGTCAAGCACGGTTGCCGGACTCATGCCTGTCGTTTCCCTTCGCCCTGTCGTCCGCTGTCATCTCACGGCCGCTTTGTTGTCCCAGCCGATTGCAACGACGTGAATGAAGGGTAGCGGCCCGTCGGCTCGCGGCCCGTCACCGACCCTCGGTGTCAGACTCGTTGGGCCGATCGGTTGGGTCGCGTCCCTCGTCAAGCGCGTCCCAGATCATCCGCTCCGACATTCCCGGCGTCTCCGGCTCCTCCAGCATCGCCCCGTCGGCCTCTTTGCGTCGCGCATTCGACCGGCGCGTCGCCGGTGCCGCGTACTTTATTGCGCTCGAGCGCGCCGACCCCGAGTCCGACGCGGATCGCATGAGCAGGACGGCGGCGATCAGCGTGCACGCCGCGGCGGCCACCGTGGCACCGGCGCCCCAATACCGTCGCTCGCTTCCCACCAGCGACATCACCGAGAGGTGCGCCAGCTCGGAGCCGCGGACGGCCACGTCGGGCAGCGCCCACAAGGTGATCCCGAGATAGCCGACCGCCAGGCTGACCACCGCGAGCAGGCCCGCCAGCGCGCGCAGCCGCCAACCGCGCACGGCGATCGCGGCGACCGCCGCGGCCAGCAGCAGCAGGGCCAGCGGCAGCAGCGCCGTCGACCACGTCGCGCCGGCCAGGGTCACCTGTTTGGGCGGCCCCAGCCCATCGAACGACCGGATGACGACCCACGGCAGGCGCGAGGCCGCCCACAAGGTCCCCGCGGCAACCACCAGCACTACCTGGGCAATCCGGATCAGCCGCCGGCTGTTCGGCCGACCGGGTCCGCGCCGGCCTCACTCATCGCGGCTCGGGCCCGGTTCGGTCAGCGTCTCGGCGGCGGCGATCGCGCTGAGCACCGCGCGGGCCTTGTTGGTCGCCTCGGTGTATTCGTAGGGGCCGTTGGAGTCCGCCACCACGCCACCGCCGGACTGCACGTAGGCGGTGCCGTCGCGCATCAGGGCGGTGCGGATGGCGATCGCGAAGTCGGCATTGCCGGCAAAGTCCAGGTAGCCGACCACGCCGCCGTACAGGCCGCGGCGCGTCTTCTCCACCTCTTCGATGAGCTCCATCGCCCGGACCTTCGGTGCGCCCGACAGCGTCCCGGCCGGGAAACAGGCCGTCACCGCATCCAGCGCGGTGCGGCCCTCGGCGAGCGTGCCGGTCACCGTCGACACCAGATGCATGACGTGGCTATAGCGCTCGATGTGGCTGTAGTCCTCGACGCGCACCGAGCCCGGCGCGCAGACCCGGCCCAGGTCGTTGCGGCCCAGATCGACCAGCATCAGGTGCTCGGCGCGCTCCTTCTCGTCGGCCAGCAGCTCCTTTTCCAGCAGCTGGTCCTCTTCGTCGGTGTCCCCGCGCCAGCGCGTCCCGGCGATCGGATGGGTGGTCGCGGTGCCGTCGGCGACGGTGACCAGCGCCTCCGGACTGGAGCCGACGATCGAAAAGTCAGTTCCCCCAGCGTCATTCGGCACCTGCAGCAGGTACATGTAGGGGCTGGGGTTGGTGACCCGCAACATCCGGTACACGTCGATCGGGTCGACACGGGTGTCCATCTCGAACCGTTGCGAGGGCACCACCTGGAAGGCTTCGCCCGCGGCGATCTGGTCGACGAGGTAGTCCACGATCTTTCCGTACTCTTCGACGCTGCGCTGCGCGCGGTAGCGCGGCTCGGGTCGCTCGAAGGTGCCGACCGTGGACGGCAGCGGCTGGCCCAGCGCCGCGGTCATCACGTCCAGGCGGGCGATCGCGTCGTCGTAGGCCTCGTCGACCCGCTCGTCGGTTCCGTTCCAGTTCACGGCGTTGGCGATCAGCGTGATGGTGCCCTCGTGGTGATCGACCGCCGCCACGTCGGTGGCCAGCAGCAGCAACATGTCGGGGAGCCGCAGGTCGTCGACGGCCAGTTCGGGCAACCGTTCCAGGCGCCGCACCATGTCGTAGGCGAAGAACCCGACCATGCCGCCCGACAGCGGCGGCAGCCCTTCGAGCGGCCCGGTGGCCAGCAGCTCCAGCGTGGCGCGCAGGGCTTGCAGTGGGTCACCCCCGGTCGGTGCGTCCTGTGGCACCACGCCCAGCCAGACGGCTTCACCGTCGCGCACGGTCAGCGCCGACGGCGCTCCGGCGCCGATGAACGACCACCGCGACCAGGAACGGCCATGCTCGGCCGACTCCAGCAGAAAAGTGCCCGGGCGGTTGGCGGCGAGTTTGCGGTAGGCCGACAGCGGCGTCTCACTGTCGGCCAGCACCTTGCGGGTCACCGGAACCACACGGTGTTCGGCCGCCAGCTGACGGAAATCCTCTCGTGAGGTCGTCGCGGCGAGGTGGGCGTGCACCGAACCATCCTCCCAGACGCGGTGCTGCGCTCCGGCCCAACCTGACGCCGACGGCGGCGTAGCGTGTCCGCCATGAAACCTGGTGACACCGTCGCGGACTTCGAATTGCCCGATCAAACCGGGACGCCGCGCAAGCTCAGCGAACTGCTTTCCGGCGGGCCCGTCGTGCTGTTCTTCTACCCGGCCGCCATGACGCCCGGCTGCACCAAGGAAGCGTGCCACTTCCGCGACCTGGCCTCCGAATTCGCCGCGGCCGGGGCCAACCGGGTGGGCATCAGCGCCGACGCCGTGCAAAAGCAGGCCAAGTTCGCCGACATGCAGAAGTTCGACTACCCGCTGCTGTCGGACAGCGACGGCACCGTCGCCACGCAGTTCGGCGTCAAGCGCGGCCTGCTCGGCAAGCTGATGCCGGTCAAGCGCACGACGTTCGTCATCGACACCGACCGCACGGTGCTCGACGTGATCTCCAGCGAGTTCAACATGGACAGCCACGCCGACAAGGCGCTGGCAACGCTGCGCGGCCGGGCGTAGCCGTCAGGGACTGACCGCCAGGAACACGTAGGCCGCAAGCAGCACCAGATGCACCTCGCCCTGCAGGCGGGTCGCCCGCCCGGGCACCACCGTCAGCACGCTGATCACGACGGTCAGGACGAGCAACACCAGCTGGATGGCGCCGAGGCCGAGCACCAGCGGACCTTTGAGCCATATCGACGCCAGCGCGATCGCCGGGATGGTGAGCCCGATGCTGGCCATCGCCGAGCCGTACGCCAGGTTCAGGCTGATCTGGATGCGGCCCTGCCGCGCCACCCGCACCGCCGCGAGCGTCTCGGGCAGCAGCACCAGCGCGGCGATGATCACGCCCACGAACGACTGTGGGAAGCCGACCGCGGTCACCGCCTTCTCAACGGCGGGTGACTCCTCCTCGGCCAGGCCCACCACCGCCACCAGGGCGCAAAGCAGCAGCACCAGGCTGACCAGCGACGCCCGGGTGCTCGGCGGTTCCGCGTGACTCTCGTCCTCGAACAGGCGTTTTTGGCCCTTCTGCGCGACCGGTAGGAAGAAGTCGCGGTGTCGCACCGTCTGGGTGAAGACGAAAAGCAGGTAGACGAGAAGCGACGCGACCGCGGCGAAGGCGAGCTGGCCCGGTGAGAACTCCTTGCCCACGGCCGTCGTGGTGAACGCGGGCAGCACCAGGCTCAGCGTCGCCAGGGTGGTCAGCGTGGCCAGCGCCGCGCCGCTGCCCTCGGCATTGAACAGCGTCACGCCGTAGCGCCGCGAACCGAGCAGCAGCGACAATCCGGCGATCCCGTTGGTGGTGATCATCAGCGCGGCGAACGCCGTGTCCCGTGCCAGCGTCGCCGTCTCGTTGCCCCCGGACGCCATCAGCTCGACGATCAGGGCCACCTCGATGACGGTCACCGCGGCCGCGAGCACCAACGACCCGAACGGCTCGCCGACCCGGTGCGCGACCACCTCCGCGTGATGCACCGCGGCAACCACCGCACCGATGAGAAACAGCGCCGCCAGCCCGACCAGCACGGGCCCCAACCTCTCGCCCCAGATCAATGCCAGCACGACGACGGCAAGCACCGGCACAACGACGTTCCAGGACAACCATTTCGACATTGACTGCCATTCTTGTCGAAGTCGTGGGCTACGCCTGCGGAAAGTGACCCTAGACACGCCAGGACACGGTTGCCGGGTCCCCGATCGCCGCCGCCCGGCCCGACAGGGGCGCCGATAACCGATTGCGGCCGCGACGGCGTCAGTAGCATGCTCACATGCCCGACAGCGGTGGCGATGGCGAAGGCTTGAGCGAAGGACAAGTGTTTGCCGGTTACACCATCGTTCGGCGGCTCGGCGCCGGCGGCATGGGTCAGGTCTATCTGGCTCAGCATCCGCGGCTGCCCCGTCGCGACGCGCTCAAGGTGCTGTCCGGCGAGCTGACCGCGAACGACGAGTTCCGGCAACGCTTCAACCGGGAGGCCGATCTGGCCGCCAGCCTGTACAACGAGCACATCGTCGGCATCCACGACCGCGGCGAGTTCGAGGGAAAGCTGTGGCTGTCGATGGATTACGTGGAGGGCATCGACGCCTCGGAGCTGTTGCACAGCCGGTTTCCGTCCGGCATGCCCAAAGCTGAGGTGATCGAGATCATTTCGGCGGTGGCCGATGCGCTCGATTACGCCCACTCGCGCGGCCTGCTGCACCGCGACGTCAAACCCGCCAACATCTTGCTCGGCTCGAGTTCTCCGCCAACCCGCGGCGGCGGATCCTGCTGGCCGATTTCGGTATTGCCCGCGAGCTGGGCGAGATCAGCGGCCTGACCGCGACCAACATGTTGGTGGGGACCACCGCTTACTGCGCACCCGAGCAACTGCAGGGCGCCGACCTCGACGCCCGGGCCGACCAATATGCGCTGGGGTGCACGGCCTACAACCTGCTGACGGGTTCGGCCCCGTTCCATCATTCCAACCCGGCGGTGGTCATCGGCCAGCATCTGTCCGCGCCACCTCCGCTGATCAGCCAGCGGCGGCCCGAGTTGGCCGAACTCGATCCCGTCATCGCCAGGGCGCTCGCCAAACAACCCGAACCAGCGCTACGCGACGTGCGCGGATTTCGCGGTGGCGCTGGCCGGCCGAGCGAGGCGGCGCAGCGCCCGACACGATGGGCCGCACCGAGATCATCTCCACGCCAACGGAAGTCATCCCCACGCCGCCGACCCCGGAAAGCCCTGCGCCGCTGCCGCCGGCGCGCAACGGCCGGGTCCGGGCGGTGACACTGGTGGCCGCGCTCGTCGCCGTCGCGCTGGTCGCGGTGGCCGCCGTCGTCGGGGTCCGCCTGCTGCGCGGCCAAGTCGACCAGACCGATCCCGGCGCCTCGTCGCCCTCGGCGGCGCGGCCCACCGCCAGTACCGTTGCGCCGTCGCCGAAACCGGCCCTCAAACTGTCCAGCCAGATCACGGATCAATCGGGCGCGCTCGGCCCGATCGAGCACAACGCGGTCCAACGGGCACTGAACAATCTGCGCGGCAGCCGCGGCATTCGACTCTGGGTGGTGTACGTCAAGGACTTCGGTGGCCTCAAGCCGTTCCGGTGGGCCGAGGAGACCATGCGTGCCAACGGATTCACCAACACCGACGCGATTCTGGCCATCGCCACCGAGGAGCGCGGCTTTTCCTTCCGGGTGCCCGGCGCGGCGATCAGCGGAACGGCGATCGACGTCGAAGCCATTCGCCGCGACCGCATCGAACCGGCCGTCGCGCGGCGGGAATGGACACGCGCCGCGGTGGCCGCGGCCGACGGACTCAACGCGATGCCCGGTTAGGTGGGCGGGTCAGCGCTCCGGTAGCAGCAGCACGTCGGCGTCGAAGCAGCTGTGGTCGCCGGTGTGGCAGGCCCCGCCGACCTGGTCGACCGTCAGCAGCACGGCATCGCCGTCGCAATCCAGGCGCACCGAGTGGACGTATTGGGTGTGACCCGACGTCGCGCCCTTGATCCACTGCTGGCCACGCGACCGCGAATAGTAGGTCGCCTCACGGGTTTCCAACGTTCGGGCCAGCGCCGCATCGTCCATCCAGGCGACCATCAGCACGTCACCACTGCCGCGCTCCTGCACGACGGCGGTGAACAGGCCGTCGGCGTTGCGCTTCAGCCGCGCGGCGATCTGCGGGTCGAGCGTCATCGCACGGTGATCCCTTCTGCTGCCAAGGCCGCCTTCACCTGACCGATGGTCAACTCCCGGAAGTGAAACACACTGGCCGCCAACACCGCATCGGCGCCGGCCGCGATCGCGGGCGCGAAGTGTTCGGCCGCCCCGGCGCCGCCGCTGGCGATGACCGGCACGGTGACCGCCGACCGCACCGCCTGCAGCATCTCCAGGTCGAACCCGGCTTTGGTGCCGTCGGCGTCCATCGAGTTCAGCAGGATCTCCCCCACCCCCAAATCGGCTCCGCGCGAAGCCCACTCGACCGCGTCGAGCCCGGTGCCCTGGCGCCCGCCATGGGTGGTGACCTCCCAGCCCGAGGGTGTCGGTACCGCGCCCGGGGGCACCGTGCGGGCATCGACGGACAGCACGATGCACTGGGATCCGAACTGCCGCGCCATCTCGGCCAGCAGCTCGGGCCGGGCGATCGCGGCGGTGTTGATCGAGACCTTGTCGGCGCCCGCACGCAGCAGTACGTCGACGTCGGCGACGGTGCGCACCCCGCCGCCGACGGTCAGCGGAATGAAGACCTGTTCGGCGGTGCGGCGCACCACATCGAGCATGGTGGCCCGCCCCGACGACGATGCGGTCACGTCGAGAAAGGTCAGCTCGTCGGCGCCTTCGGCGTCATAGGCTGCTGCGAGTTCCACGGGATCGCCCGCGTCCCGCAGGTTTTCGAAATTGACGCCCTTGACCACCCGGCCGCCGTCGACGTCCAGGCACGGGATCACTCGGACCGCGAGGCCGTGGGGATTCGGCGCCATCTCAGTAGTCCTCCGGCCGGCCGGTCGCGCGCAGAATTTCCAGGATCTCGGAGTGTGCGGCGGGACCGGCCGCCAGCACGGAATCCGATGCGGGAGTCCACGGTTCGCCGGCCAGATCGGTGACGACGCCACCGGCGGCGTGGACGAGCGCGACCCCGGCGGCGTGGTCCCACACGTGGCCGCCGAAACTTATTGCCGCACCGAGTATTCCGTCAGCGACGAACGCGAGGTCGAGGCCGGTGGAGCCGTGCATACGCAGTCGCGACGAGACCCGGCTGAGGTTCTCCAGCACAGCGATCCGGTAGCGCCCCGGGAACCGCCCCCGCGCATCCGCGCTGAACGACCCGGCGCCGACCAGGGTGTCGGCCAAATCGATGGAGGTCAGCGCCGGCTGCGGCACCCCGTTCCTGCGCAACGGGCCGCCCGCCACCGCGGTGTAGCGCTGATCCATGAACGGCAGCCAGGTCAGTCCGGCCACCGGATCACCGTGATGCAGCAGGCCCAGCAAGATCCCGGCCATCGGTGAGCCGGCCGCGTAGTTGAAGGTGCCGTCGACGGGATCCAATACCCACACCCATGGCGAGTCGACGGCCGAACCGCCGAATTCCTCACCGTGCACGCCGATCCCGGTGGCCTCGACGAGTGCGGCGACGACCTGCCGCTCGATCGCGAGGTCGACGTCGGTGGCAAAGTCATTGCCCTTCTTGCGGACCGCGGACTCGGCGCGGTGACCGGAACGGAAGGGTTCGACCGCGTCGTCGAGAATCGCCGACGCCTGCGCCACCAACGCGTGCACATCCATGCGGCGCTACTCCGCCGCCGCGGCCAGCGCCTGCGGCAGGGTGAATCGCCCCGCGTACAGAGCCTTGCCCACGATGGCGCCCTCGATCCCACGGCCGGTGAGGGTGGCGATCGCACGCAGGTCGTCGAGGCTGGACACGCCGCCGGAGGCGATCACCGGAGCGTCGGTGCGATCGGCGACGGACGCCAGCAGGTCCAGATTGGGACCGCCCAGCGTGCCGTCCTTGGTCACGTCGGTGACCACGAACCGCGAACACCCTTGCCCGTCAAGGCGTTCCAATACCTCCCACAGGTCACCGCCGTCCGTTTCCCAACCCCGCCCGCGCAGCCGGTGCTGGCCGTCGACGATCTGCACGTCCAGGCCCACGGCGACCTTGTCGCCGTGGGTGCTGATCGCCCGGGCGCACCACTGCGGGTCCTCGCACGCCGCCGTGCCCAGGTTCACCCGGGCGCAGCCGGTGGCCAGGGCGGCGGCCAGGGAATCGTCGTCGCGGATCCCGCCGGACAGCTCCACCTGCACGTCGAGCTTGCCGACCACCTCGGCCAGCAGTTCGCGGTTGGAGCCGCGCCCGAACGCCGCGTCCAGATCGACCAGATGGATCCATTCCGCGCCGTCGCGCTGCCAGGCCAGCGCGGCGTCCAGCGCCGAACCGTATTCGGTTTCACTGCCCGCCTTGCCCTGCACCAGACGCACGGCGCGGCCGTCGACCACGTCGACCGCGGGCAACAAGATCAACACATTCCCTCCTGTGTGCCGAGAGTGCAACGGGTTACGTGCATCCCCGGCTGTTGCTTGGTAGAAAGCGCTTCCGCGAGGTCCTTCACAATCCCTGGACCCAATTGCTCAACACGGCGGCGCCGGCATCCCCGCTCTTCTCCGGGTGAAACTGGGTGGCGGACAGCGGCCCGTCCTCGACGGCGGCCAGAAACGGACCCTCATGGGTGGCCCACGTCAGCACCGCCTCCGGCGAACCCTCCCACTGCTGCGCGGCGTAGGAGTGCACGAAGTAGAACCGGGTGTCGGCATCGAGCCCCTTGAACAGCACGGTGCCGGGCCCGGATTCGACGACATTCCAGCCCATGTGCGGGATGACCGGCGCCTGCAGCCGCGTGACGTATCCCGGCCACTGACCGCATCCCTGCGTCTCCACACTGAATTCGACGCCGCGCGCGAACAGGATCTGCATGCCGACGCAGACGCCCAACACCGGGCGACCGGCGGCGACCCGCTCGGCGATGATGCGCTCGCCGCCGACGTTGCGCAGCCCCGTCATGCAGGCCTCATAGGCGCCGACGCCGGGCACCAACAGTCCGTCGGCGGCGGCCGCGGCGCTGGCGTCGCCGGTCACCTCGACCGACGCACCGACCCGCTCGAGGGCGCGCTGCGCCGACCGCAGGTTGCCCGAGCCGTAATCAAGGACAACTACTTTTTTCGGGGTCACAGAACCCCTTTGGTGGACGGCACGTCCGAGACTCGAGGGTCGGACTCGACCGCCTGGCGCAGCGCACGGGCAACCGCCTTGTACTGCGCTTCGGTGATGTGGTGTGGGTCGCGCCCGTACAGGACGCGCACGTGCAGCGCGATGCGCGCATTCATGGCCAGCGATTCGAACACGTGCCGGTTGATGACGGTGTGATACGGCACCGAGTTGCCGGCAATGGTGGTGTGCTGCAGGTGATCCGGCTCTCCGCTGTGCACGCAGTAGGGCCTGCCGGACACGTCGACCGCGGCGTGGGCCAGCGTTTCGTCCATCGGGATGAAGGCGTCACCGAACCGCCGGATGCCGCGTTTGTCGCCCAGGGCCTGCCCGAGTGCGGTACCCAGCGCGATGGCGGTGTCCTCGATCGTGTGGTGTCCCTCGATCTCGACGTCGCCCTTGGTGCGCACGGTCAGGTCGAAGCTGGCGTGACTGCCCAGGGCCGTGAGCATGTGGTCGTAGAACGGCACGCCGGTGTCGATGTCCACCTGGCCGGTGCCGTCGAGGTCGAGTTCGATGACGATGTCGGATTCCTTCGTGCGGCGCTCGATGCGCGCACGGCGGGTAGCGGTCGTGGTCACGGTGCTCCTACGGGGCTGGGGGTCACTGGTGCCAATTCGGTGGCGGCGATCTGGGCGCTGGCGCCCAGGAAGGCATCGTTCTCCTGGGCCAATCCGGTCGTGGCGCGCAGGAAGCCTGCGATTCCGACGTCGCGGATCAGCACGCCGGCGTCCAGATAGCGTTGCCAGGTGGCCGGCGCATCGGCGAATTCCCCGAACAGGACGAAGTTCGCGTCGCTGGGAATCACCCGAAAACCCATGCCGCTCAAGGCGGTCGAGACGCGCTCACGTTCGGCGATCAGTGTCGCCACGCTGCTCAGCGTGTCATCGGCGTGCCGCAGCGCGGCGCGCGCGGCGGCCTGGGTGAGCACCGACAGATGATAGGGCAACCGCACCAGCAGCATCGCGTCGATCACCGCCGGGGTGGCGATCAGGTAGCCCAGCCGGCCACCGGCGAACGCGAACGCCTTGCTCATGGTGCGCGAGACGATCAGCTTGGTGGGGTACTCCCCCACCAACTCGACCGCGCTGGGCCGCGAGGAGAATTCGCCGTAGGCCTCGTCGACGATCAGGATGCCGGACACCACGTCGAGCAGCCGCCGCAGATCCGGCAGCGAAACACTCTGCCCGGATGGGTTGTTCGGGCTGGCGACGAACACCACATCGGGCCGGCGATCGGTGATGGCGGCCACGGCGGCGTCGACGTCCAGGCTGAAGTCGTCGGCCCGGGCGGCCTGCAGCCATTCGGTGCGGGTGCCGTCGGAGATGATCGGGTGCATCGAGTACGACGGGACAAATCCGATGGCGGTGCGCCCCGGACCCCCGAAGGCCTGCAGCAGCTGCTGCAGGATTTCATTGGAACCGTTTGCCGCCCATAGGTTTTCGACTCCGAGCTGGACGCCGGTCTGCGCGCTCAGGTAGGCGGCCAGGTCGGTCCGCAGGGCCACCGCGTCGCGGTCCGGGTAGCGGTGCAGGTCGGCGGCCGCCTCGCTCACCGACCGCACCACGTCGTCCACCAGCGCCTTGCTGGGCGGGTGCGGGTTCTCGTTGGTGTTCAGCCGCACCGGGACGTCCAATTGCGGTGCGCCGTATGGCGATTTGCCGCGCAGGTCGTCGCGCAGCGGCAGATCGTCAAGCGTGGGCTCAGATCGTCCGGTCATCGCTCAAACCTCCGCCGTACCGCTTCGCCGTGCGACGGCAGGTCTTCGGCCTCGGCCAGTGCGATCACGTGTCCGGACACGTCCTTCAGGGCCGCCTCGGTGTAGTCGACGACGTGGATGCCGCGCAGGAAGGTCTGGACGGACAGGCCGCTGGAATGCCGGGCGCTGCCCGCGGTCGGCAGCACGTGATTGGATCCTGCGCAGTAGTCGCCCAGGCTCACCGGTGCATACGGACCGACGAAAATGGCTCCGGCCGAACGGATTCGGCCGGCCACCGCCGCCGCGTCCACGGTCTGGATCTCCAGGTGCTCGGCGGCGTAGGCGTTGACGACTTCGACTCCGGCATCCAGGTCGTCAACCAGGATGATGGCCGATTGGCGTCCACCGAGTGCGGCCGTCACGCGTTCGCGGTGCACGGTCGTCCGCAGCTGGGCGGCCAGCTCCGCGTCGGTGGCGGCGGCCAGGTCAGCGCTGGGGGTGACCAGCACGCTGCCCGCCATCTCGTCGTGCTCGGCCTGGCTGATCAGGTCGGCGGCCACGTGCCCCGGGTCGGCGGTGTGGTCGGCCAGGATGGCGATCTCCGTCGGCCCGGCTTCGGCGTCGATCCCGACCCGCGACCGGCACAGCCGCTTGGCGGCGGTGACGTAGATGTTGCCGGGCCCGGTGATCATGTCGACAGGCGCCAGCTCGGCGCCGTCGAGGTCGGTGCCGCCGTAGGCCAGCAGCGCCACCGCCTGCGCGCCGCCCACGGCCCATACCTCGTCGACCCCCAGCAGCCGGGCGGCGGCCAGGATCGTCGGGTGTGGCAGGCCGCCGTGTTGGGCCTGCGGTGGGCTGGCCACCACCAGCGAGGCGACGCCGGCGGCCTGGGCCGGCACGACGTTCATCACCACGCTGGACGGGTAAACGGCGTTGCCGCCGGGCACGTAGAGGCCCACCCGGTCGACCGGGACCCACCGCTCGGTGACGGTCGCGCCCGGGCCCAGGGTGGTCGTGACGTCGGTGCGACGCTGGTCGGCGTGTACGGCGCGGGTGCGTTCGATCATCACCCGCAGCGCGTCGGCCACGCCCGCGTCCAGTTCGGCCATGGCCTTCTCCAGGGCGGCGTCGGGCACCCGGACGGTTGGCGGCCGGATCCCGTCGAACGTGGCCCCGAATTCCAGGGCGGCTTCGGCGCCGCGCTCGGCGACGGCCTGCACGATCGGCCGGACCTTGGGCAGCACCGTCTCCACATCGGCGCCGCCGCGGGGCAGCGCCGCCCGCAATCGGGCAGCCGTCAACTCCGCGCCCCGCAGGTCGATACGGGCCATCGGCGACGGTTGGGCGGTGCTCACGCTGTCCATTGTCCCAGAGGAACTCAAGTCCATATCCGACCGGTACAGTGCCGGTATTGAGGCCATACCCCGCGTTGCCGACCCAGGGAGCCGCCATGTCCGCCAAGGATCACCCCAATAACGCCCCGGGCGTTCCGATGGTCTTCCCGCCCTGGTTTGAGCGCTTCCAGATCAAATACTTCAACCCGGCGATGAAGCCGATCGTGCGCTATATGCCCGGAACCGCGACGATCAAGCATCGTGGCCGCACCTCCGGCAAGCCCTACGAGACCATCGTGACCACGTATCGCAAGGGCAACACCCTGGCGATCGCCCTGGGCCACGGCAAGACCAACTGGGTGAAGAACGTGCTGGCCGCGGGTGAGGCGGACGTGGAATTCAGCCGCAAGCGCGCGGTGCACCTGATCAACCCGCGGATCCTGCCCGCCGGCTCGGACGGCGACGGCCTGCCGGCGATGGCGCGTATGCAGCTGCGCCGGATCGGCGTTTTCGTCGCCGACATCGCCTGAGGCCGATCGAGTGTGCGCTGGTGGCGCTGCGGGCGCTCGCTTGAGGCTCGCGGGGCTCGGCCCCGGCGTTGAGTGTGCGTTGGTGGCGTTGAGTGTGCGTCCAGGGCGGCGACACGCCGACGAATCCCGCCCAGGATTCACACTCGACGCCTGGGGCGGCCGCACCAGACGCGGCGGGTCGGCTGCCACGCTCGAAGCGCCACCTACATATCGAGGCCGATGTCGAGCACCCGCACCGAATGGGTCAGCGCGCCGACGGCCAGGTAGTCCACCCCGGTCGCGGCGTACGCGGCCGCGTTCTCCAGGCTGAGGCCGCCCGACGATTCGAGCAGCACGGCGGGTGCTCGCGCGTCGCGGCGCTGCACGGCCATCTGCGTCTGCCACACCGGGAAGTTGTCCAGCAGGATCAGCTCGGGCTTCTCGGGCAGCACCTCGTCCAGCTGCTCGAGTGAATCCACTTCCACCTCGCACGGCAGATCCGGTGCCGCGTCGCGCACGGCCCGCAGCGCGTCGACCACCGATCCGGCGGCCACCACGTGGTTGTCCTTGATCAGGGCCGCGTCGCCGAGCCCCAGGCGGTGGTTCACGCCGCCGCCGACCCGGACCGCGTATTTCTGCAAAACCCGCAGGCCAGGCAGCGTTTTCCGGGTGTCGCGCACCTTGGCCTTGGTGCCGTGCACGGCGGCCACCCAGTGCGCCGTCGTGGTGGCGATTCCGGACAGGTGGCAGATCAGGTTCAACATGGTCCGCTCGGCGGTCAGCAGCCCGCGGGTTTCGGCGCGCAGCGTCAGGACCGACTCGCCCGGCTCCAGGTGGGCCCCGTCCTCGACCCGGTCGACCACCTCGTAGCCGCGGGCGCCGAGCACCTCGTCGAGCACCAGCAACGCAATGTCGATGCCGGCGATCACGCCGGGCTCGCGGGGCACCATCGACGCGGTCGCCACCGCCTCGGCGGGCACGGTGGCCAGCGTGGTGATGTCGGGCCCGTAGCGCAGGTCCTCGACCAGGCCGCGCTTGATGGTTTCGCGCGCGGCGGTCAGTTCACAGTCGGACATCGCGGTCATACGACCGCCGCCAACGCTTCCACCAGCACCGCGTCGTCGGCCAGGCGCAGCACATTGCTGCGCCCCAGCTCGGAGGCGGTCTGCGGATAGTCCTCGCGATGGTGGCAGCCGCGGCTCTCGGTGCGGGCCAGCGCGGCGGCCGTGACCGCTCGGGCAACGACGGCCAGCGCGACATCCTCGAAGTCGCGGCGGCCGGACACGGGGCGGATCTGCGCCTGCGACAGCACGGTGGACAGCCGGGTCAGCCCGGCGGCGTCGCGCACCACCGAAGCGTCCCGGCTCATCGCGCGCTGCAGTTCGGCGCGCTCGGGCGCGGTATGGACGACCGGCTCGGGCGCCGCGGCGTGCACACGCCCGGTCGCCGCGGCATGCGTGGCCGCCAATTTGCCGGCCCGGCCGCCGACCACCAAACCTTCCAGCAGGCTGTTGGATGCCAGCCGGTTGGCGCCGTGCAGTCCGGTGCGCGCCACCTCGCCCGCCGCGAACAACCCGGGCAGCTCGGTTTGGCCATACACGTCGGTGACGATGCCGCCGCAGCTGTAATGCGCCCCTGGGACAACCGGAATGGGTTGGCGGACGGGATCGATGCCGGCGGCCCGGCAGGCGGCCGTCACCGTGGGGAACCGGTTGGCGAAGTCGCCGATGTGGCGCGCATCGAGGAAGACGCAAGCATCGCCGGTGGCCTTCAGCCGCGCGTCGATGGCAGCGGCGACGACGTCGCGGGGCGCCAGGTCTCCCATCGGGTGCACACCGGCCGTCACCGAATGACCCTGCCGATCAATCAATCTCGCACCCTCGCCGCGGATGGCCTCGGTGACCAGCGGGACGTCGCCCGCTGGCGGCACCGGGGGCGAAGAGCATGGTGGGGTGGAACTGGATGAACTCGAGATCGCTGACCGCGACACCGGCCCACAAGGCCAGCGCGATCCCGTCGCCCGTGGAGCCCTCCGGGTTGGTGGTCGCGCCGTACAGGTGCCCGAGGCCGCCGGAGGCCAGGATCACCGAAGGCGCGCTGATGATTCCGTGCCCGTCCGGCGTGCCGACCAGGACGCCGGTCACGGCCGCACCGTCGTGCAGCACCCGCAGCGCCACATGGCCGGTGCGGACGTCCAGCGTGCGTGCCGCGTGGTCGAGGGCTCGCTGCACCTCCGCGCCGGTGGCGTCTCCCCCGGCATGCACGATGCGCCGACGGGAGTGTCCACCCTCGCGTGTCAGCGCCCATTTGCCCGGGCACGGATTCATCGAATCGTGCTCCGTCACCGACCAATTCGGCGACCGCGGCGTACCCGTCGGCGACGATCGAGTAGACCGCCTGGGGATCGCACAGACCCGCACCGGCGACCACGGTGTCGGCGACGTGGGCCTCCACCGAGTCGTCATTGTCGGGAAGTACCACCGCGATGCCGCCCTGCGCGTAATGCGTCGCGGTCGCCCCGCGGGCCTGGTCGGCCTTGCTGAGTACGACGACGCTGCGGCCGGCGCGATGGGCGGCCAGCGCGGCGGCCAATCCCGCAACGCCCGTGCCGATGACGACGACGTCGGCGCTGTGCGTCCACTGGGGACGGGCGGTCATTCGCCACCGCCCGGCTGCCCGATTTCGATCATTCGCTGCACGCTGCGCCGGCCCGCGGCGGCGACGTCGGGGTCGACATGGACCTCGTCGGCCCCCTCGACCAGGCAACGCAGCAGGGCCGCCGGGGTGATCATCTTCATGAACTTGCAGGAAGCGCGGTCGTTGACCGCGCGGAAGTCGACTTGCGGTGCGGCCCGGCGCAATTGATACAACATGCCGACCTCGGTGGCGACCAGCACCTTGCGCGCGTCGGTCTGGTTGGCGGCCTCCAGCATGCCGCCGGTGGACAGGATCTTCACCCGGTCCGGCGGGAAGGCGCCCTCGCCCGCGAGATACAGGGCCGAAGTGGCGCAACCACATTCGGGGTGCACGAAGAGTTCGGCATCGGGATTAGCACGGGCCTGGTCGTAGAGTTCGTCGCCGTTGATCCCGGCGTGCACGTGGCATTCGCCTGCCCACACGTGCAGGTTCTGGCGACCCGTCATCCGACGGACGTGGGCGCCGAGGAACTGATCCGGGCAGAACAGCACCTCGCGATCCGGGTCGATGGACTCGACTACCTCGACCGCGTTGGACGAGGTGCAGCAGATGTCGGTGAGCGCCTTGACCGCCGCCGTGGTGTTGACGTAGGAGACGACGACCGCGCCGGGGTGTTCGTCCTTCCAGGCGCGCAGGTCGTCGGCGGTGATGGAATCGGCCAGCGAGCAGCCGGCGCGCTGATCCGGGATGAGCACCGTTTTGTCGGGGCTCAGGATCTTGGCGGTCTCGGCCATGAAGTGCACACCGCAGAACACGATGGTGTCCTCGGGTGCCTCGGCGGCGATCCGCGACAGCGCCAGCGAGTCGCCCACGTGATCGGCGACGTCCTGGATCTCGGGCAGCTGGTAGTTGTGCGCCAGTACGGTGGCGCCGCGCAAGTCGGCCAGGCGGCGAACCTCGGCGGCCCATTGCTCATCACCGGCCACGCCGGCATAGCCGGTGGGCGAATTGGTGATGTCGGCGATCATGCCTTCGGCGAGCGTGTCCATGCGATTGATAACCGTCATGGCGGCTCCTTTCAGACCCGGAGGTTTTCGACTTATAATCGAAAACATGGCCCATGGTAGCACCGCCCACGAAGTGCTCGCGGTCGTGTTCCAGGTTCGCGAACTGAGCGGACAGGTGACGAAGGGACGCCACTCGTCGAAACCGCAGCTGAACGTGCTGCTATGGCAGCGTGCCAGGGATCCGCAACAGGGCAAGTGGTCGCTGCCGGGCGGGCAGCTGCGCAACGACGAGGACATGATCACCTCGGTCCGGCGCCAGCTCGCCGAGAAAGTCGACCTCAAAGAGCTGGCGCACCTGGAACAGCTCGCGGTGTTCTCCGACCCGCAGCGGGTACCGGACGCCCGCGTGATCGCGTCCACCTTCCTGGGCCTGGTGCCCTTCCCCGCCAGCCCCGAGCTGCCGCCGGACACCCGCTGGCATCCGGTGAACTCTCTGCCGCCGATGGCCTTCGACCACGGTCAGATGGTGGACAACGCCCGCACCAGGCTGAACGCGAAACTGTCCTATACGAATATCGGCTTCGCTTTGGCGCCAAAGGAATTCGCGCTTTCGACACTGCGCGACATCTATGGCGCCGCGCTGGGCTATCAGGTCGACGCGACGAATCTGCAGCGAGTGCTGGTCCGGCGGGGCGTCATCAAGGCAACCGGCACCATCGCGCAATCCGGCCGCAGCGGCGGACGTCCGGCCGCGCTGTACCGGTTCACCGAGGCGGCGTTGCGGGTCACCGACGAATTCGCCGCACTCAAGCCTCCGGGGCTGCCAGGCTAGGCTTGCTGGGAAAGCGTCTTTGGGCGACGCGGGGGGAAATCGATTTCAATGGCGCGTCTGACCTGCCTGCGGTGACAAGAAGTCGCTCACAGTGCGGCGATTACATTTTGGTTACCTGGCGTTGTGCGCGAGAATGCCGGGTGGCCACGAAGGGAGCCTGGAATGGCTGAGCTCGGCAACCTGGCAGGCACGCAAGGCGCAGAATGGATCGCCCGGCCGCCACACGAGGAACTGCAGCGCAAAGTGCGCCCGCTGTTGCCCTCGGACGACCCGTTCTACCAGCCGCCACTGGGCTACCAGCACGCCGAACCCGGCACGGTGCTGCGCTCGCGCGACGTCGAGCTGGCGTTCCTCGGTCTGATCCCGCAGCCCATCAAGGCCGTCCAGCTGCTGTACCGGACCACGAACATGAGCGGCGAGCCCGAAGCGAGCGCCACGACGGTGATCGTCCCGGCCGATGTCACTCCCGAGCGTCCCTGCCCGCTGCTGTCCTACCAGTGCGCGATCGACGCCATGTCGTCGCGCTGTTTCCCCTCCTACGCACTGCGACGCAGGGCGAAAGCGCTCGGTTCGATCGCCCAGTTGGAGCTGCTGATCGTGGCCGCGGCCGTCGCCGAAGGCTGGGCGGTGTCGGTGCCCGACCACGAAGGCCTGCGCGGCCTGTGGGGTGCCCCGTACGAACCCGGCTACCGCGTCCTGGACGGCGTCCGGGCCGCTTTGAGCTCGGAACGGGTCGGGTTGTCCCCGTCGACCCCCATCGGGCTGTGGGGGTACTCCGGTGGCGGACTGGCCAGCGCCTGGGCCGCCGAGATGTGTGGTGACTACGCACCCGAACTCGACATCGTCGGGGCGGTGCTGGGATCACCCGTCGGCGACCTGGGCCACACCTTCCGCCGGCTCAACGGCGGCTTGTTCTCGGGCCTTCCCGCGCTGGTCGTTGCGGCGCTCGCCCGCATCTATCCCGAGCTGGACCGGGTCATCAAGGACCACACCAACGAGGAGGGACGCGCCCTGCTGGACTCGTTGGAGAAGATGACCACGGTGCAAGCCGTCGTCCGGATGGCCGGCAAGAACATGGGCGACTACCTCGACCAGCCGCTCGAGCAGATTCTGTCGACCCCTGAAGTCAAGTACGTCTTCGACCACATCAAGCTGGGCGCCGCGGTCCCGACGCCGCCGGTGTTGATCGTGCAGGCCGTGTACGACTATCTCATCGACGTCCACGACATCGACGCGCTCGCCGACGCTTATTCGGCCGGCGGCGCCGACGTCAGCTATCACCGCGACGCGTTCAACGAACATGCGATGCTGCACCCGCTGTCTGCCCCGATGGCGCTTCGCTGGCTTACCGACCGGTTCGACCGGCGACCGCTGAAAGACCATCTCATCAGGACCGCATGGCCGACGATGTTCAACCCGATGACCTATGCCGGCATGGCCCGGCTGCTCAAGATCGCCGCCAAGGTCGTCACGGGCCGCACGATTCCCCGCCGTCCGCTATGACACGGGCGCTTCCGCGGCGCCTGCTCCACCCACCGGCAGCGCATCCGAAGGCCTAGGCTCCGGCGGAAGCGCACCCAGGTCGTCGCGGGCGTCCGCGGCCGCACGCACGGCGTAGACCAGGGCCGCGATGCCGGCCGGCCACAACAGGCTCACCGCGATCTGCAGCGGACCGGTCGAGAAGAACACCGGCGGCGCCTGCGTGACGTACGCGACCGACGGGCTTTTCGTCAGCGGTACCGCATCGAAGTCCAGGGCACCGTAGCTCAGCCGAACCAGCCCGGCCCCCACCGCCGAGGCTGCGGCGGCGGCCGCCACCATGCCGCTCGACAGCGCGATGACCATTCCCGGCCCGCGGTGCTCGCGCCACTGCCATACGCCTACCGAGGCCACCACCGCCAGGACGGTCAGCAGCCCCAGCATCAGGGCCGGTGCGACGAAGAAATGCTCGGACTCGTTGCCCAGATAGTCGTGCACCCGCTCGCCCGAGCGGGTGAGCGCCACCACGGCACGGATCGGCGGGGCGATCAATGCCCACACTCCGCCGATCACCAGACCGGTGACCGTCGACCCCAGCGCCACGACCAGCAGCGCACGCAATCGCGTCCGGCGGGATACGGTGGCGGGAGCGGAGAAATCCCTGGCGTCCGCCTTGGCCGGCTCGGTCACCGCTGCGTCTCCAGATCGCCGGAATCGACCTCACCGTGCCTCGAGCAGCGCGCCCGCCAGCCGTCGGGGCGGACCTGCACCACCATCCGGCGCCCGCAGGCCGCGCAGAAGCGGGGAGGCTCCAGACCCAACTGAGCCGCTGTCGGCACTGAGGTGCCCCCTAATTCCCCGGTGTAGACGTTGTAGACGCCGGCACTGACCGCAGCTCCCAGATCGCCAACCACAAGCTCCAACCCTAGCCGCGGCAGCCGGCCTACAGACTGGCGTTGAGCCCCTTGAGGGGCATCTGCAGGTCGTCCAGCAATTCCAGGTCGGATTCGGCGGGACGACCCAGCGTGGTCAGGTAGTTGCCGACGATGACGGCGTTGATGCCGCCCAGGATGCCCTTCTTGGCGCCCAGATCGCCCAGGGTGATCTCACGGCCACCGGCGAACCGCAGCATGGTGCGCGGCAGCGCCAGGCGGAACGCGGCCACCGACTTCAGCGCCTCGCTCGCCGGCATGACCTCCAGGTCGCCGAACGGGGTGCCGGGTCGCGGGTTGAGGAAGTTCAGCGGCACCTCGTCGGGGCCGAGTTCGGCCAGTTCAGCGGCGAATTCCGCGCGCTGCTCGAGGGTCTCGCCCATGCCGAGGATGCCGCCGCAGCAGACCTCCATGCCGGCGTCGCGGACCATCGACAGCGTCTCCCAACGCTCCTCCCAGCTGTGGGTGGTCACGACGTTGGTGAAGTACGAGCGGGCGGTCTCGAGGTTGTGGTTGTAGCGGTGCACGCCCATCCCGGAGAGCTGCTCGACCTGCTCGGCCGTCAGCATCCCCAGCGAACAGGCGATGTTGATCTCGACCTCGTTGCGGATCGCTTCGATGCCGGCCGCGACCTGGGCCAGCAGGCGCTCGTCGGGCCCGCGCACCGCGGCCACGATGCAGAATTCGGTGGCGCCGGACTTGGCAGTCTGTTTGGCCGCCTCGACCAGGCTGGGAATGTCCAGCCGGGCGCTGCGCACCGGCGACGCGAACAGCCCCGACTGCGAGCAGAAGTGACAGTCCTCCGGGCAGCCGCCGGTCTTCAGGCTGATGATGCCCTCGACCTCGACCTCGGGACCGCACCAGCGCATCCGCACGTCGTGGGCCAGCGCCAGCAGTTCATCGAGCCGGTCGTCGGACAGCTGCAGCACCCGCAGCACCTGGTCCCGGCTCAATCCCTGGCCACCCTCGAGCACCTGCTGCCGGGCCACCGCCAAGATGTCCTCGTCGTTGCCGGTTTCGGACGTAGGTCGAGTTGCCGCTTGAGTCACCAGGTACTCCCCTGCCTCTTTTTCGTGTCCGCGCGTGGGGACACATCTGCCACGTGGTGATGGCAGTCCGAATGAAAAGGTGTTCAAAGTAGGGTAACGGCCGAAGGACACGACCTGGCTATGGGTATACGACCTTGGTGACTCCGCACGTCGAATTCCTGGCGCACCACTATCTCCTGTTGGCGGCGCCGGCGTTTCTGCCTGCGGTGATCGTCGTCGGAGTGGTTCTGTACATCGCGCTGCGTGACCGCCGTGAGGGCCGTGGCGGCGCAGGTTCGGCAACCGACGCTTCCAGGCACGACACGCCCGACAAAGAGCGTGATTGACGAGCCCTGGATCGGGGCATTAAACAAACAATCACGAACCTACTTGACAGTAATAAAGCGGTTGACGGAATCGGATCCTCCGGGGCAGCCCGGCGCGGTTGGGAGGCACGACGATGCGGTCGAATGAACTGACGATTATTGCTGAGGCACCGGCACGCGGTGCGGGACTGAACCAGGTGATCGGCCTCTCGATCGCCGCGGTGGTCATCACCCTGCTGTTGCTGTGGGTGGGCCATGCCCACCGCACCCACCGCATTCAGTGGTTGACCCGGGTCGCCGACAAGGTGGGCAACAAATTCCACCGGCCGGGCTGGGTTGCCCTGCCGGTCCTGGTGTTCACCACGTCGATCATCTGCGCGCTGTTCGGGTTCATCTGGGATGTCAGCTGGCATATCGGCAACGGCCGCGACCCGGGCCCGTTGGCCAACCCGGCGCACTACTTCATCATCATCGGATTGTTCGGCATCTTCCTGGGCGGCATGACGGCAGTCGTGCTGCCGTTCGACAGGCCCGGCCCGGCGGCGGTGCGTATCACGCAAAACTGGCACGCGCCGGTCGGCGGCGTGTTGATGGCCGGTTGCGGACTGTACGCGATGATCGGGTTTCCGCTCGACGACATCTGGCACCGCATCTTCGGCCAAGACGTAACCCTTTGGGGACCAACGCATTTGATGATGATTGGCGGCGCCTGCTTTTCGCTGTTCGCGGTGCTGATGCTGGAGCGCGAAGGCGAGGCCGACGAGGGCGAGGAGGTCTACCACGGCGTCTTCATCACCTTCCTGCGTTACCTGTCCTTCGGCGGCATGTTCATCGGCTTGTCGGTGTACCAAATCGAATACGACTTCGGCGTCGAGCAATTCCGCCTTGTCCTGCAGCCGATGATGATCGCCGCCGCGGCGGCGCTCGCGGCGGTCGCCGCGCGGATCACCATGGGCCGGGGAGCGGCCCTGATCGCCGCCGTCTTCGCCATCGCCCTACGTGGTGGTGTCGCCCTGCTGGTGGGGCCGGTACTCGGGGCCCCGATCAACTGGTTCCCGCTGTATCTCGGCCCCGCGCTGGCAGTCGAGTTGTTCGCGCTGACTCCGCTTTTCAAGCGCCCCATCGTTTTTGGCGCGGTCGCCGGTTTGGGCGTGGGCACCGTCGGGCTGTGGCTGGAGTCGCTGTGGATCTCGGCGGTGTACCACTACCCCTGGCCGATCACCATGTGGGGCGAGGCCCTGGCCATGGCCGTCCCGGTCGCGGTTCTGATGGGGATGTGCGGAGCCCTGTTCGGTTTGGTCCTCACCGGGCAGCGGCTTCCGGGCCGCGCCGCCGGCATCTCGGTGGTCGTGGTGACGGTTTTGGTGATCGGGGGGGCGGTGGCCAACGGACTGCACATCGTGGTGCCGCGCGAGAACAACGCCACCATCATGCTGACCGATCTGCCGAGTGCGCCCGGGAAACGCATGGTGTCGGCCGACGTTCAACTCCAACCGGCCGACATGGTCAGCGCGCACCCGGACTGGGTGACGATCCTGTCCTGGCAGGGCCGGATGGAGAACGATCGCGGTTTGCAGATCGACCGTCTCGAGAAGGTCGGCCCGGGGCACTACCGGTCCACCAAGCCGCTTCCGGTATGGGGTTCATGGAAGACCCTGCTGCGGGTCCAGGACGGCTACACCATGACCGCGGTGCCGATCTACGAACCGGCCGATGACGCCATTCCGGCGGCCGAGGTTCCGGCGCTGTCGGCGATGAACCGGCCGTTCGTCCAGGAGGTCACGATCCTGCAGCGCGAACGCGACCAGAACGCACCGGTGTGGTTGTTCACGGCCGGCTCGTTCGTCGTGCTGTTCCTGACGCTGATGGTGATCGCCGGCCTGACCTGGGGCGCGGGCCGGCTGGGCTACGCGGTCACCGAGCCCGAACCCGTCGAGGAAAAGCAGCAAATCCCCCGGGCGGCATGAATCCATGACACTTCGTGGCACTCTGCTCGCGGTGTCGGCGACGGCGCTGGTCTGCGGTCTCGTGGCCTGTGGCGGTTCGACCGGTAAATCCCCGGCCGCACCGCTGGTGGTCGACGTGACCATCGCCCATGGGCAGGTCACTCCCACCAACGCCACGCTGCAGGCCAAGGTGCATCAGCAGATCACGCTGCACGTGACCAGCGATGCCACCGACGAGTTGCACGTGCATTCGACGCCCGATCACAAGTTCCAGGTCGCGGCAGCACCCAACCAGACGTTCGGATTCGCCGTCGACGTTCCCGGCAACGTCGCGGTGGAGCTGCATCATCTGGACCGCACCGTCGCAACGATCCAAGTCCAGCCGTGAGCTCCGCCGCCGCGGCGGTGGTGCTCGCGCACGGCCTCGGTGGTTCGGGTGACCTTCCGGTGCCGTATGCCTACGCGATGGTCGGGGCGGCATGGGCCCTGACTTTCACCTTCGCCGTAGTGGCGTTGGCGTGGCGGCGGCCCCGGTTCGATCCGCTCAAGCCGGGCCGGCCCCTGCCGACGGCGGTGACGACGTTCGTCGACTCAAGGATGACCCGGTGGTCGGTGGCCGCGCTGGCCCTGGTGTTCGCGGCTTGGGCAGTTGCCGCCGGGGTATGGGGCCCCGAATCGGAATCCAACGCGCTCCTCGGCGCGTTCTACGTGCTGTTGTGGGTCGGGCTGGTCGCGCTGTCGTTGGCCTTCGGGCCGGTGTGGCGGGTGATTTCGCCGATGCGCACGGTGTATCTGCTGCTGCGGCGCATCACCCCCGAGCGGCTCGGCCGACCACGGCTCTCCTACCCCGAAGGCTGGGGCTATCGGCCCGCCGCGTTCGGCCTGTTCGCCTTCGTCTGGATGGAGCTGGCCAGCCCGAACCCGGCGTCACTGCCCTGGGTCAGGACCTGGATAGCCGGCTACGCCGTGCTGATGCTGATCGGTGCGTGGCTGTGCGGGCAGCGCTGGCTCGCCCGCGCCGACCCGTTCGGCGTGTACAGCATGGCCGTCTCCCGGCTTTCGCCGTTTCGGCGCAACCGGGAGACCGGCAGGATCGTGGCCGGAAACCCGCTCGACCATCTGCCGTCGCTGCCGGTGCGGCCGGGCGTTGTGGTGCTGCTGGCGGTGCTACTCGGCTCGACGGCGTTCGACAGTTTCTCGTCGTCACCGACGTGGCGCGGCTTCTCCGATCAGCTCACCCGGGAATTCGGCGCTCCCCCGGCATTGGCGTCATCGGTGCTGCGCACCGCCGGACTGATCGTCTTCATTTCCGTTGTGGCAGTGACATTTTCACTCGCCGCACGTGCCACCGGCGGCGTCAGCCCAGAGCAGCGTCGCGAATTGCCCGGCCAGATGGCGCATTCACTGATCCCGATCGTCGTGGGCTACATCTTCGCGCATTACCTGTCCTACCTGGTGGAGCGTGGACAGCAGGCGTTGTTCGCGCTGGCCGACCCGTTCGGCCACGGGTGGAATCTGCTCGGTCTGGCGCACCTGCACGTGGCCTACGTCTTGTCCTTGCACCCACCGGTGCTGGCGGCCGTCAAGGTGACCTGCGTGGTCACCGGTCACATCGTCGCGGTGGTCGCGGCCCATGACAAGGCGCTGCGGCTGCTGCCCGCCGGCCATCAACTCACCGGCCAGCTGACGATGATGCTCGTGATGGTCGGCTACACCTTCACCGGTTTGTATTTGCTCTTCGGGGGCTAACCGCCGATCGGGTGCTCGACCTTCTTGTTGCCGTCCCAGCGGCGCAAACCCGCGAAGCTGCCGTCGATCTGGGCGGGCCGACCCGCGATGCGCAGCGCCCGCCCCAGTTGAGCACCGCCGACCCGCCGGGCCATCGTGACGTGCGCGGTCCACTGGCCGGGCAGGCTGTTGGGCATCGGCCCGGGCATCAGGTGTGGACCGCACACCCGCTGCACCTCGGCATGCAGGGCCAGCAGCTCGCCGGTCGGCACCACCAGCCGCGCGAATACCGGGCTGGCGCGGCCGAATAACACCGGCGCACCGATGACGCAGCGCAGCGGTAGCTGCTCGATCACCGGGCGCAGCAGCTCGTCGACGTCGGGGGCGATGCCTTCGGCCACGGCCAGCGTCACGTGCGGCCGGCTGGCCGGGGCCTGACTGGGAATTCCGGCCGCGGCCAACGCTTCCCAGATGTGCCGGATCGCCGCCTCGGTGTCGCGGTCGAAGACCAGCTCGATGGAGTGGACCATCAGCGCACCAGCGAGGTGACCCAGTCGCGGTCGAACGCCTTGGCGCACAGCGTCGCGAACTCGGTGGCGTCCAGCGATGCCGCCCCTTCCGGCAGCGCGGCGCGCACCGTGGCCAGCCGGGCCAGCGCGGGCCGATTGGTCGTCTCCACCAACCCGGGCGCGCCGGGGCCAGCTGCCGATGACCAGGCCGGCGCACGAAAGATTCTGCCCGGCAAGCGATTCCAGAGTCAGTGCGGTGTGGTTGAGGGTGCCCAACGACGGGCTGACCACGACCAGCACCGCGGCGCCCAGCGCGGCGGCGAGATCGCGTGCGGTGACACCGTTTTCGCCGAGTTCGACCAGCAGCCCCCCGGCGCCCTCGACCAGCGTCAGCCGCCCCGGCCGGTCCAGCTCCGCGATGAGCGTCAGCAGCTGTTCGCGGGTGGGCAACGGCATTCCGGCCGCGGCGGCGGCCGCCGCCGGCGCCAGCGGTTGCGGGTAGCGGCCGAAGCCGGCCAGCTCGGTCACCCCGGACAGCCGGGCCACCTCGGCGAGGTCGTCGTCACCGGCGTCGATGCCGGTCTGGACCGGTTTACACACCGCCACGTCGAGGCCGGCCTGACGGGCGTGACAGGCCAGCGCCGCGGTGACGACCGTCTTGCCGACCCCGGTGTCGGTGCCCGTGACGACCAGAACCGTCACCGCAGTGCCTCAGCCAAGCTGGGCGAGCACATCGGTCAGCACGCGGCGAGCGACCTCGAGCTCGGCGTCATCCAGTGACGCGCGCGCGGTCAGCCGCAGCCGCGACGTCCCGGCGGGCACGGTCGGGGGCCGGAAGCACCCCACCCGCACGCCGGCGTCCAGGCAGGCGGTCGCGGCGGCCACCGCCACGTCCGGGTCGCCCAGGATCACCGACACCACCGCCGACGGCGGCACCCCGGGCACACCGCAGACCTCGGCCAGGATGGCGGCGTGACGCAGCACCGCGTCCGCCCGCCAGGGTTCGGACCCCAGCACGCCCAGCGCGGCCCGCGCGGCGCCCACCGCCGCCGGGGCCAGGCCGGTGTCGAAGATGAACGTGCGCGCCGCGTCGATCAGATGCGCCCGCACCGTCGCCGGCCCGAGCACCGCGCCGCCCTGACTGCCCAGCGCCTTGGACAGCGTGGTGGTCATGACCACGTCGGGGGCACCGGCCAGCCCGGCCTCGTGCAGCAGGCCTCGCCCGCCGCCGCGCACCCCCAGACCGTGCGCCTCGTCGACGATGAGCAGGGCGCGGTGGCGTCGGCACACCTCGTGCAATTCCCGCAGCGGCGCCAGCGCGCCGTCCGTGCTGAACACCGACTCGGTGATGACGACCGCGCGCTGCTCGTCGCGCGCCCGCAGCGCCGCCTCCACGGCACCGACGTCGCGATGCGGCGTCACCGCCACCCGTGCCCGCGACAGCCGGCAGGCATCCACCAGCGACGCGTGCGAGTACTCATCGGAGACCAGCAGCGAACCCCGGCCCCGACAACCCGACGACGGCGCCCAGGTTGGCCGCGTATCCGGAGGAGAACAGCAGTCCGGATTCCGCGCCGACGTAGTCGGCCAGCTCGGACTCGAACTGCTGGTGCAACTCGGTGTCACCGGTGACCAGGCGGGACCCGGTCGCCCCGGCGCCCCACATGCGCAGCGCGGCGACGCCGCCATCGATCACGTCGGGGTGTTGCGACAACCCGAGGTAGTCGTTGGAGGCCAGGTCCAGCTCGGTGGCCACGGCGGGACGCGGCCGCAGCGAGCGGCGCAGCCCAGCCTCGCGGCGCTGCCGCTCCACCGCCTCCAGCCAGGCCAGCGGGGAAACCTCGATCGGTGCCTTCATCGGCGTTCAGCCTAGTGGCGACCGCTACCGCGGCGAAGCCGGCCGCTGGGGGTACCTCCCGCTTGCGGGGGACGGGTCGTCACTGCTGGCCAACGAGGCGGGCGACCTGCACCATCGCCGAGGTGATCTGGGAGATCTCCTCGGGCGTGCAGATGTAGGGCGGCATCGCGTAGACCAGGTTGCGGAACGGGCGCAGCCAGACGCCGCAGTCCAGGGCCGCCGGAGTGGCGACGGCCAGGTCGACCGGGCGTTCGCATTCGATGACGCCGATGGCGCCGCATACCCGTACGTCGCTCACGCCGGGCAGTGCCCCGGCCGGCTCGAGTCCGGCGGCCAGGCCGGCGCCGATCTCGGCGACGCGCGACCGCCAGTCCTGCGCGAGCAGCACCTCGACGCTGGCCACCGAGACCGCGCAGGCCAGCGCGTTGGCCATGAACGTGGGGCCGTGCATGAGTGCGCCTGCCTCGCCGGCGCTGATGGTGTGGGCGATGTCGGTCGTGCACAAGGTGGCGGCCAGGGTCAGGTATCCCCCGGTCAGCGCCTTGCCGACGCACATGATGTCCGGGCTCACGCCGGCGTGGTCAGCGGCGAAGAGCTCGCCGGTGCGCCCGAAGCCGGTGGCGATCTCGTCGAAGATCAGCAGCACCTCGTGCCGCCGGCAGATGTCCCGCAGGTCGCGCAGGTATCGGGGGTCGTGGAAGCGCATGCCGCCGGCGCCCTGGACGACGGGCTCGACGACGACGGCCGCCAGCTCTCCCGCGTGCTGGGCGAGTCGCTCCTCGAACGCCGCGCTGTAGCCGGCGTCGTAGCCGCCGGGCACCTGCGGAGCGAACACCTGTTTGGCCAGGATGTCGGTCCACAGCGAGTGCATGCCGCCGTCGGGGTCGCAGACGCTCATCGGCGTGAAGGTGTCGCCGTGGTAGCCGCCGCGCCAGGTCATCAGACGGTGCTTGCCGGGCCGGTCGCGGCTGCGCCAGTACTGCAGCGCCATCTTCACGGCCACCTCCACCGACACCGATCCGGAGTCGCTGAAGAACACCGTCTCCAGCCCCGCCGGGGTGATGTCCACGAGCAGCTGGGCCAGCCGCGCGGCGGGTTCGTGGGTCAGCCCGCCGAACATCACGTGGTTCATCGCGCCTAGCTGGGCGGACAGGGCCGCATCCAGCACCGGGTGACCGTGCCCGTGGATCGCAGTCCACCAGGAGCTCATGGCGTCGAGCGCCTCAACGGGCTTGCCGTCGCGGATCAGCGGTGAGCCAGGCGCCGCGGGCACCGACCGCCACCACGGGGGCGACGGATTCGGCGCCGATGGTGCTGTAGGGATGCCACAGGTGCGCGGCGTCGATCGCGCTGATCTGCTCGGGCGTCAGCCCGGCCTTCGCCGCCGGCATAGTGATCGAGGGTAAAGCAGCCGATTCGCGCAAAACTCCGACGTCGGGAAGCATGGGACATCATGGCCACGCCGCAGCAGCCCGACAGCGCAGCGCCAGGACCCGAGGCCGGGCCCGCGCCGGGGCCCGGCTGGTCCAGGGACACGCACTACCCGCTGGTGGATTACGACGACGAAGCGCCGCGGGTGCTTCGGGTGCGGGTGGCGCCCTGGGACATCGTCTGCACCGTCGCGCTGCTGGTCCTGCTCGCGGTCCTGGCCACGGCGACGACCTGGCCGACGCGGCTGTTCGGCTTCCTGGCGAACGTCTGCGAGGACGAAACCTGCGGGCCCGTGCCGTACGGGCTGGACCTGTACATCCACCCGGTCGTGTGGGGCGGTATCGGTGCGGCCATGACCGCCGCCGTCATCGGTCCGGTCGTTTCGCTCCTCAAGGGCTGGTACATGTCCTTTTGGCCGGTGCTGTCGCTGGCGCTGGTCATGGTCAGCTCGGTCGCCGGATCGATGCTGACCATGTTCAGCGAACGCTATTGGCTCTGATCGCCCCGCCGCCGGTTCCCGGCAGACCTGCGATTGGTAGCCGACTGAGACCGAAATCACAACTGCGCATACGAGATTCGGCGCGCCAGTCACCGTCCGGTCACGGTACGACAAAAAATCCCGCGTGGACCTGGCGGCTAACACCATTTGTTGTCAAAGTGGCTTGTGTGACTGATGTGAATACAGCGGCTGACCGCTGATTCACCTCGCAAGTGACCATGGACGGCGTTCGGCCCCAGCGTGGGGGCCCTCGCTCGGTTCATGAACCGGGGGCGGACGCGCGAGGTCACCGCGCCGAGGCCCATGGAGCGCCCGAGAGGCCAGGAAAAATGAAACGCATCTACGCCTTCGCGATCGGTTTGGCCCTACTCGGGGCGCCGATGGTGGTTCCCACCATCGCGACCGCCGACCCGGGCGCCAGGTCGATGGACTATCAGCAGGCCACCGACGTGGTGATCGCCCGCGGTCTGTCGCAGCGCGGCGTGCCGTTCTCCTGGGCCGGTGGCGGCATCAACGGCCCCACCCGCGGCACCGGCACCGGCATCAACACCGTCGGTTTCGACGCCTCCGGGCTGATGCAGTACGCCTACGCCGGCGCCGGCATCAAGTTGCCGCGGTCGTCGGGCGCGATCTACCGGGCCGGTCAGAAGATCGCGCCGCAGCAGGCCCGCAAGGGTGACCTGATCTTCTACGGCCCCGAGGGCACGCAGAGCGTCGCGATGTACCTGGGCAACAACCAGATGCTCGAGGTCGGCGACGTCGTGCAGGTCTCGCCGGTGCGTACCAACGGCATGACGCCCTACATGGTCCGGATTCTGGGGGTCTCCACGCCGGCGCAGCAGGCGCCGTTGCAGCAGACGCCGCAACAGCTGCCCACCCAGCAGACCCCGCAGCAGCTGCCCACCCAGCAGGCGCCGCTACAACAGGCACCGACGCAACAGGCCCCGCTGCAGCAGTCGCCGTACCAGCAGACGCCGCAGCAGCTGCCCACCCAGCAGGCGCCGTTGCAGCAGGTTCCGACGCAGCAGGCCCCGCTGCAGCAGTCGCCGTACCAGCAAGCGCCCGTGCAGCAGCTGCCGACCCAACAGTCGCCGTTGCAGCCGACCAGTGCCGGCATCGGCAGGTAATCTCCCCGGCCGATTTCCGGCCGTCCGACGCCCGCCACTCGCTCTCCCGCCGTCCGGCGCGGATGCTCAACACCCGCTTGAGCAGCCTCCTGCCGCGAGGTGTGGGGAGCTGGTGGCGGGTTTTCGGTAAATTAGCGGTCGATCATGCAGACCCCGTCACCGTCTCCTGCACCGGACTCCACCGCCGATCCGGCGGCCACGGGGGTGCGCAAAGCGGGGTCCCAGGGGTTCTATCGCTACGACCTGGACGGCCTGCGCGGCATCGCGATCGCGCTGGTCGCCGTCTTCCATATCTGGTTCGGCCGTGTCTCCGGCGGCGTGGACGTGTTTCTGGCGCTGTCCGGATTCTTCTTCGGCGGCAAGGTCATTCGCGCCGCGCTGAACCCGGCTGTGACGCTGTCGCCGGTGTCCGAGGTGATCCGGCTCATCCGACGGCTGGTTCCCGCCCTCGTCGTGGTGCTGGCCGGTTGTGCGGTGCTGACCATCCTGGTTCAGCCGGAGACGCGCTGGGAGACATTCGCCGACCAAAGCCTTGCCAGCCTCGGCTACTACCAGAACTGGGAGCTGGCCAACACCGCCTCCGATTACCTGCGGGCGGGCGAAGCCGTCAGCCCCTTGCAGCACATCTGGTCGATGTCGGTGCAGGGCCAGTTCTACGTCAGCTTCCTGGTGTTGATCGCCGGGTTGGCCTACCTGTTCCGGCGCCGTATGGCCGCCCGGCTGCGGACCTTGTTCGTGGTGGTGCTGATCGCGTTGACGGTGGCCTCGTTCGTCTACGCGATCATCGCGCATCAGCAGGACCAGGCGGCCGCCTACTACAACAGCTTCGCGCGGGGCTGGGAGTTGCTGCTGGGCGCGCTGGTGGGCGCGCTGGTGACCCGCGTCCGCTGGCCCATGTGGGTGCGGACGGTGATGGCCACCGTCGCGCTGGGCGCGGTGCTGTCCTGCGGGGCGCTGATCGACGGCGTTCAGGAGTTCCCCGGCCCGTGGGCGCTGGTGCCGGTCGGCGCCGCCATGCTGATGATCCTGGTCGGCGCCAACCTGGGCGCGCCGGGCGGCCGGTTGCCGCTGCCCAATCGCCTGCTGGCGACGCGCCCGCTGGTGGAACTGGGCGCCATGGCATATGCGCTGTACCTCTGGCACTGGCCGCTGCTCATCTTCTGGCTGTCCTATAGCGGCCACAAGCACGCCAACTTCGTCGAAGGCGCGGTGCTGCTGCTGGTGTCCGGTGTGCTGGCCTATCTGACCAACCGGCTCGTCGAGGATCCGCTGCGCTACCGCGCAGCCTCGAAGCCCGCGGCCGCGACTCCGGCGCCGAGGATTCCGTGGCCGACGCGCCTCGCGCCGGCCGACGATGGCGCTGGGATCGGCCATCGTGCTGCTGGGCGTGACGCTGACCGCGACCTCATTCACCTGGCGTCAGCACGTCACGGTCCTGCGGTCGGCGGGCAAGGAGCTCAGCGTCCTCAACCCGCAGGACTATCCCGGCGCCCGTGCCCTGACCGAACACGTGCGCGTGCCCGCGTTGCCCATGCGGCCCACCGTCCTCGAGGTCAAACAGGACCTGCCGGTCTCGACCCGGGACGGGTGCATCAGCGACTTCGTCAACCCCGCGGTGGTCACCTGCACCTACGGCGATGTGGCCGCCGACCGCACCATCGCGCTCGCGGGTGGGTCACACGCCGAGCACTGGCTGCCCGCACTGGACATCCTGGGCAGGCTGCACCACTTCAAGGTCGTGACGTACCTGAAGATGGGCTGCCCGCTGTCGACCGAGCAGGTCCCGCTGATCATGGGCAACAACGCCCCCTACCCGCAGTGCCGGGAATGGGTGCAACGGACGATGACCAAACTGGTCACCGACCGGCCCGACTACGTCTTCACCACCACCACCCGGCCGTGGAACATCAAGACCGGCGACGTGATGCCCGCCACCTATATCGGGATCTGGCAAACGTTGTCCGACAACAACATTCCTATTCTCGGCATGCGAGACACGCCCTGGCTGGTGAAGAACGGCCAACCGTTCGACCCGGCGGACTGCCTGGCCAAACGGCGCGGCACTCGCGCAGTCATGCGCGATCAAGCGTTCCGACGTGCTCTCCGACCGCAACCAAACCCTCGACTTCGTCGCGCAGTTCCCGCAGCTCAAGGTGCTCGACATGTCGGACGCGATCTGCCGCACCGACGTATGCCGCCCGGTCGAGGGAAACATCCTGATCTATCACGGCGCCCACCACCTGTCCCCCACCTACGTGCGGACCATGGCACCCGAATTGGGCCGCCAGATCGCCGAGGCCACCGGCTGGTGGTGACCCGCCTTACTCCTGGCCGCTACCGCGCGTGAGCGCAGCCGGGCGCGGATAAGGTCGATAGGTGTCGACCAACAGTCCCGCTTCAGAAGCAGGCGGTAATCCACCAACCCAGGCTCGCCACCGTGTGGCCGGGAAATCCCGTATCCGCTCGGCGCCGCCTACGACGGCGCGGGAACCAACTTCTCGTTGTTCTCCGAAATCGCCGAGAAGGTCGAGTTGTGCCTGATCGACCATCACGGCAGCGAGTCGCGGATTCCCCTGGAAGAGGTGGACGGATTCGTCTGGCACGCCTATCTGCCGAACATCACCCCCGGCCAGCGCTACGGCTTTCGCGTCTACGGCCCGTTCGACCCGGCCGCCGGTCACCGCTGTGATCCCAGCAAGCTGCTGCTCGACCCGTACGGCAAGGCTTTTCACGGCGACTTCACTTTCGGTCAGGCGCTGTTCTCCTATGACATGAAAGCCACGAGCGAAAGGACCCGGACGGGCCCAACGCCGACGGAGCCGACCCGGGGGTCCCTCCCATGGTCGATTCGCTCGGCCACACCATGACCAGCGTGGTGAGCAACCCGTTCTTCGACTGGGGGTCCGACCGCGCACCGCTGACCCCGTACCACGAGACCGTCATCTACGAAGCCCACGTCAAGGGGATGACGCAGACCCATCCCAGCGTCCCCGAGCAGCTTCGGGGCACCTACGCCGGCCTGGCCCACCCGGCGATCATCGACCACCTCAAGTCGCTGCGGGTCACGGCCATCGAGCTCATGCCGGTGCACCAGTTCATGCACGACTCGCGACTGCTGGACCTGGGCCTGCGAAACTACTGGGGTTACAACACTTTCGGGTTTTTCGCCCCGCACAACCAGTACGCGGCCAACCGCACGTCCAGCGTCGCCGAGTTCAAATCCATGGTGCGCAGCTTCCACGAAGCCGGCATCGAGGTGATCCTCGACGTGGTCTACAACCACACCGCCGAGGGCAACCACCTCGGACCGACCATCAATTTCCGCGGCATCGACAACGCCGCGTACTACCGGCTCGTCGACAGCGACCTGCGGTTGTACAAGGACTACACCGGCACCGGCAACAGCCTGAATCCGCGTCACCCGCACGTGCTGCAGCTGATCATGGACTCGCTGCGCTACTGGGTGACCGAGATGCACGTGGACGGGTTCCGCTTCGACCTGGCTGCCACGCTGGCCCGCGAACTGCACGACGTCGACCGGCTGAGCGCGTTCTTCGATCTGGTGCAGCAGGATCCGATCGTCAGCCAGGTCAAACTGATCGCCGAACCGTGGGACGTCGGCGAGGGCGGCTACCAAGTCGGAAATTTCCCGGGTTTGTGGACCGAGTGGAACGGGAAGTATCGCGATACTGTGCGTGATTACTGGCGGGGTGAGCCCGCAACCCTGGGCGAGTTCGCTTCCCGGCTGACCGGGTCGTCGGACCTGTACGAGGCGACCGGTCGGCGTCCCAGCGCCAGCATCAACTTCGTCACCGCGCACGACGGATTCACGCTCAACGACCTGGTGTCCTACAACGAAAAACACAACATGGCCAACGGGGAGGACAACCGCGACGGCGAAAGCCACAACCGATCGTGGAACTGTGGCGTCGAAGGCCCCACCGACGACCCCGACATCACCGAGCTGCGCTGCCGCCAGATGCGCAACTTCTGGGCGACCCTGATGCTCAGCCAGGGCACGCCGATGATCGCCCACGGCGACGAGATCGGGCGCACCCAGAACGGCAACAACAACGTGTACTGCCAGGACTCCGAATTGTCTTGGATGGACTGGTCTTTGGTCGACAAGAATGCCGACCTGCTGGCGTTCGCCCGCAAGGTGAGCACCCTGCGCAAGCGGCCATCCGGTGTTCCGCCGGCGCCGATTCTTCGAGGGCGAGCCGATCCGAAGCGGCGACGAGGTCCGCGACATCGCCTGGCTGAACCCGAGTAGCCGCGAGATGACGCACGAGGACTGGGGCGAGAGCATTCACAAGTGCGTGGCGGTTTTCCTCAACGGAGAGGCCATCAGCGCACCCAACGAACGCGGTGAACGGGTCGTCGACGACTCGTTCCTGTTGTGTTTCAACGCCGGTGAAGACCCGGTGGACTTCGTCGACGCCGAACAACGACTATGCGAAAGAGTGGACCGTGGAACTGGACACCAACGAGCCGACCGGCCGCAAAGAAGGAGCCGATCAGGTGGTGACCGCCGAGGAGAAAGTGTCGCTGCCCCCGCGCTCGCTGCTGGTGTTGCGTAAGACTGCAGTGACGCATGGCTTTACCCGTCATCTCCACCTACCGGCTGCAACTGCGTGGCGAATCCAGTGGATTCGCGTTCACTTTCGCCGACGCGGAGAACCTGCTGGACTACCTCGAACGACCTCGGGGTGTCGCACCTGTATCTGTCCCCGATCATGACCGCGACGGCGGGATCGAGCCACGGCTACGACGTCACCGACCCGACGACGGTGTCGCCCGAGACTCGGCGGCCGCGACGGGCCTGGCGCGGCTGTCGGCGGCGGCCCGGGCGCGCGGCATGGGCCTGATCGTCGACATCGTGCCCAACCATGTGGGCATCGACCAGCCCGCAGCAGAACCCGTGGTGGTGGGACGTCCTGCGGAACGGCCGTTCTTCGCCCTACGCAACGTATCTTCGACATCGACTGGGATCTCGACGACGACGGCCGCATCGTGCTTGCCGGTGCTGGGTTCCGACGACGACGCCGCCGACCTCACCGTCGACGGCGACCTGTTACGCCTGGGCGATCTGGCGTTTCCGATCGCGCCCGGCACCGCCGGGGGCACCGGCCCCGAGGTGCACGACCGCCAGCACTACCGGCTGGTGGGCTGGCGCAACGGCGTGTGCGGCTACCGCCGGTTCTTCTCGATAACCTCGCTGGCGGGGCTGCGTCAGGAGGACCGCGCGGTCTTCGACGCCAGCTCACGCCGAGGTCGGCCGGTGGTTCACCGAGGGGCTCGTCGACGGCATCCGCATCGACCACCCCGACGGATTGTCCGACCCGTGCGGATATCTGGCGTGGCTGCGCGAACTGGCCGGCCCGGACGGCCTGGATCGTGATCGAGAAGATCCTCGCCGTCGACGAGGCGCTGGAGCCCACACTGCCCGTCGGCGGCACCACCGGCTATGACGCGCTGCGCGAAATCGGCGGCGTCCTGGTCGATCCGCGGGGCGCCCCGGCACTGACCGCGCTGGTGGAATCCGCCGGAATGGACTACCAGGCGATGCCGGAAATGCTGGTGGAACTCAAGATCCGTTCGGCCACCGACACGCTGGCCAGCGAACTGCGTCGACTGCGCCGCAGCCATCGTGGCCGCGGCCGGCGCCGACCACCCGCTGCTGCCCGAGGCGGTCGCCGCGCTGCTCACCCATATCGGGGTGTACCGCTGCGACTACCCCGGCCTGGCCGCGATCCTGCCCACCGCGCTGGCCGAAACCGACGCGGCCGCAGCCACAATTGGGCCCTGCACTGCAGGTGCTCGCCGCGGCGCTGGCCCGCGGCGGCGAGCCCGCCACCCGGCTGCAGCAGCTGTGCGGCGCCGTCACCGCCAAGGCGCGTCGAGGACTGCTTGTTCTACCGCGACGCCCGGCTAGTTTCGCTGAACGAGGTGGGCGGCGAGCCGCAGCGGTTCGGTGTCGGCGCGGCCGAGTTTCATCACAGCGCCGCCACCCGCGCCCGGTTGTGGCCGCAGGCGATGACGACGCTGACCACCCACGACACCAAGCGCGGCGAGGACGTGCGCGCCCGCATCGGGGTGCTGTCGCAGGTGCCGTCGCTGTGGACCGAGTTCCTCGCCCGCTGGGAGATCGAGGCGCCCTCCCCCGATCCCGCGACCGGACAGTTCCTGTGGCAGAACATCTTCGGCGTGTGGCCCGTCAACGGCGAGGTCACCGGCGAGCTGCGCGACCGGCTGCACGGCTACACCGAGAAGGCCATCCGGGAAGCGGCCTGGCATACCTCGTGGAACGAGCCGGATCGCCGAATTCGAGGACGCGGTGCACCGGCTGGCTGGACACCGTGCTCGACGGGCCCGTGGCCGGCCAGCTGACCGAGCTCGTCGCCCAACTCAATCCGCACGCCGCCAGTGACGCGCTGGCCCAGAAGCTGCTGGCGCTGACCGTGCCCGGGATTCCGGATGTCTACCAGGGCACCGAGCTGTGGGACGACAGCCTGGTCGACCCGGACAATCGCCGCGCCGTCGACTATGCCGCCCGCCGCGCCGCACTGAAGGCGTTGGAGCATCCGAAGATCCGGGTCGTCACCACCGCGCTTCGCGCTGCGCCGTGCACCATCCGGACACCTTCCTGCACGGCGGCTACTTTCCGGTGCTGGCCAACGGCGACGCCAGCGATCACGTGCTGGCGTTCCGCCGCGGCGAGGACATCGTGGTGGCGGTGACCCGCTGGACCGTGCGGCTGGCCGAAACGGGCTGGGGTAACACCGTTTTGCCGCTTCCCGACGGGACCTGGAAGGACGCCCTCACCGGGGCGATCGCCGACGGCCCGACGTCGGCCGCCCAATTGTTCGCCGACCTGCCGGTGGTTCTGCTGGAGCGCCACCATGACTGAATTCCGGGTCTGGGCACCCAAACCCGCGCAGGTTCGACTCGACGTCGACGGCCAGGTGCACGCGATGACGCGCTCGGACGACGGTTGGTGGCATGCAACCGTGGACACCGCGCCGGACGCCCGCTACGGCTACCTGCTCGACGACGACCCCACCGTGCTGCCCGACCCGCGCTCACCCCGCCAGCCCGACGGGGTACACGCCCGCTCGCAGTTGTGGGATCCGGCGGCCGCCACGTGGACCGACGGCGCGTGGGCCGGCCGGCCGGTCGAGGGCGCGGTGATCTACGAGCTGCACCTGGGCACGTTCACCGAGGCCGGCACCTTCGACTCCGCCATCGAGAAGCTGGACTACCTGGTCGATCTCGGCGTCGACTTCGTCGAGCTGATGCCGGTGAATTCCTTTGCCGGCACCCATGGCTGGGGATACGACGGCGTGCTGTGGTACAGCGTGCACGAACCCTACGGCGGCCCCGACGGGCTGGTGCGCTTCGTCGACGCCTGCCACGCCAAGGGTTTGGGGGTGCTGATCGACGCGGTCTTCAATCACCTCGGCCCGTCGGGCAACTACCTGCCGCGATACGGGCCCTACCTGTCGTCGGCGAGCAACCCGTGGGGCGAGGGCATCAACATCGCCGACGCCGATTCCGACGAGGTGCGCCGCTACATCATCGGGTGCGCGCTGCGCTGGATGCGCGATTTCCACGCCGACGGCCTGCGGCTGGACGCGGTCCACGCGCTGGTGGACACCACCGCGATCCACATCCTCGAGGAGCTCGCCACCGAAACAGACTGGCTGGCACAGCAGTTGGGGCGCCCGCTGTCGCTGATCGCCGAGAGCGACCTGAACGATCCGCGGCTGATCACCCCGCGCGATCGCGGTGGCTACGGTCTGACCGCGCAATGGGCCGACGACATCCATCACGCCATCCACACCGCGGTATCCGGCGAGCGTCAGGGCTACTACGGCGACTTCGGCAGCCTGGCCACCCTGGCGCAGACACTGCGCCACGGCTTCTTCCACGCCGCCACCTATTCGTCGTTCCGGCGTCGCCGCCATGGGCGGCCGCTGGACACCAGCGAGAAATCCGGCATCCCGGCCACCCGGCTGGTCGCCTACACCTGCACCCACGATCAGGTCGGCAACCGCGCCCTGGGAGATCGTCCGTCGCAGAACCTGACCGGCGGCCAGCTGGCCATCAAGGCCGCGCTCGCGCTCGGATCGCCTTACACCGCCATGCTTTTCATGGGTGAGGAATATGCGGCGTCGACCCCGTTCCAGTTCTTCAGCTCGCACCCCGAACCGGAGCTGGCCCGGGCCACCGCCGAAGGGCGCAAGGCCGAGTTCGCCGAACACGGCTGGGACGCCGACGAGATCCCCGACCCGCAGGACCCCCAGACGTTCGCGCGCTCCAAGCTGGACTGGGGTGAGGTCGACGCGGGCGAGCACGCCCGGCTGCACCGCCTGTATCGCGACCTGATCGCGTTGCGGCGCAACGATCCCGACTTGGCCGATCCCTGGCTGGAACACCTCACCGTCGACTACGACGAGGACGAATGCTGGATCACCATCTCCCGGGGCCGGTTGCGCATCGTGTGCAACCTCGGCGCCGAGCAGGTGCGGGTCCCGGTCGGCGGTGACGTGGTGCTGGCCTGGGACGAGCCGACCGTCGATGCCGACGGCACTGTGTTACAAGGCCATTCGTTCGCCATTTTGTCGGCGCGAGCGGGCTGTGGATAACTGAATGGCGGCCCGGCCGGCTTACCCCCGATGATGCCGCCATGAGTCCATTCGAATTCGGTCACCCACTGCGACGGATCTGCCTGCGCAAGCCAAGCCATCGCGCCACGAACACCAACCCGATGCCGGGCCGGCGCACCGTGCGCCACGACATGCCGCATCCGAGCGTCGAGCTGTTGTGGAGCGGCCCCGGGCCGGGCCCCACCGACGACGACGAGGGCGACTGAGCTGCGACTACACGGTGGCGCGGCCGGCCGGATGCACCGCCCGGGCGACCGCATCGGCGAGCGGATCGATCTCGTCGGCAGCCAGGTCGGAGATCGTGATGCGGATGCCCGCCGGGGTGGTCATCCGGAACCGGCTGCCCGGCGCCGCCGCCCAGCCCGCGCCGAGCAGCCGGGACACCGCGACCGCCTCGTCGGGAACCGGAACCCACACGTTGAGCCCGGAGCGCCCGTGAGCCGTGCAGACCGCGTTCGGCCAGGGCGTCGCGCAGCCGTCGCCGGGTGCCCGCGTAGCGCCGCTCGGCCGATGCGACCAGCTCCACCGCCGCCGGGTCGGACCACAGGCCGACGGCGAGCCGCTGCAGGATGTGGCTCACCCAGCCCGGTCCGAGCCGCAATCGGCCGTGCACCCGCTCGACGGTGCGGTGGTCGCCGGCGAGGACGGCCACCCGCAGATCGGGGCCGTACGCCTTGGATGCCGAGCGGACGAACGCCCAGTGGGTGGTGCGGCCGGCCAGGGTGTGCAGCGGCGCTCCGGAAATACCCGCGCAGTGGTCGTCTTCGACCAGCAGCAGATCGTCGGCCCGCCGCGCCAACAGTTCGCGCAGCGCATCGGCGCGATCCGCCGAAAGCGCTGCGCCGGTGGGGTTTTGAGCGCGGTTGGTGAGCACCAGCGCACGCACCCCGCTGCTCAACGCCCGGGCCAGGTCGTCGGTCAGCGGGCCGTCGTCGTCGACCCGTACCGGCTCGGCCGAAAGCCCCAGTGCGGCAAGGAGATCGAGGAGGTTGGCCCAGCCGGGATCCTCGACGGCGACCCGATCGCCGGGGCGCAGGTGCGCGGTGAGCGCGCGTTCGATGCCGTCCAGCGCGCCGCTGGTCACGGCCAGGTGATCGGCGGGGATCCCGTCCGCGGCCAGCGCGCGGCGGGCGAACTCCTCCAACTCGGGCAGACAGCGCCGGCTCGCCGTAGAGCACCGGGCTGGCCCGCGCCCGAACCGGCCGGCGAGGCGCCGGCGATGGGCAACAGGGCCGGGTTCGGGTTGCCGGTCGACAGGTCGCGCACGCCGGCGGGCACGTCGAGACCGAGCAGCGAGCGCGGGGTGGTCGCCGGGCGATGGCGCACGCGGGTGCCGCGGCGGCCGGCGGTCTCGACGGCCCCGCGATGACGCAGCAGGCGGTAGGCCGCGGCGGCGGTGTTGGCGTTCACGCCGAGGCGTGCGGCCAGCTCGCGGACCGGCGGTAGCGCGATCGCCGGGCGCCAGGGCGCCGGCCGAGATCGCCGCTTCGATGCTGGCGGCTATGGATTCCGCGCCGGTTCCGGTTATGCTGTTTTGTACTGGCACGCAATACTATTATGTACTAGAACAAACTAGAGGGCAATCTCATGGACACCGCATACCAGCCGACCCCACGCACCACCCCGACCCGCTACCGGGAGCGCGCACACTACGACCGCCGCGCCGTGCACGACATCCTCGACGAGGCGCTGATCTGTCATCTGGGCTACCTGAGCGCCGGTCGGCCGGTGGTCTTGCCCACCACGCATGCCCGGCTGCGAGGAAACGCTCTACCTGCACGGTTCGACCGGCAGGGGCCCGTTGCTGGCGGCAAAGGCGGCCACGGCCTCAGGGTCGGGCCTGCCGGTCTGCGTCACCGTCACCCTGGTCGACGGCCTGGTGCTGGCCCGCTCGGCGATGCACCACTCGGTGAATTTCCGCTCGGTGGTCGTGGTGGGTGATGCGCGCGTCGTCGACGATCCGGCGGAGAAGTCGCGGGCGCTGAGCTGCCTGCTCGATCACATCGCACCCGGGCGCGCGGCGGATTGCAGAGCCCCCGATGCCCGCGAGCTCGCCGCGACCGGCGTGCTCGCGCTCGACCTCGTCGAGGTGTCGGCGAAGGTGCGCAGCGGCCCGCCGGTCGACGATCCGCAGGACCTTTCGCTGCCCCACTGGGCGGGCGTGGTGCCGCTGAGCCTGACGGCCGGAACGCCGGTGCCGGCCGACGACCTCGACCCCGGCGATCGCGCTGCCGCGCGTATCTGGCGGGCTAGAGCAGCAGGTAGCGGTAGGCCGGCGAGCCCGGTTTCAGGGTCTCGACGTGCAGCTCCGTCGCCCGCATCCGGGCCAGCAGGCCGTCCAGGTCGGCGGAGGATCCCAACTGGACGCCGACCAGCGCCTCGCCGGTCTCCCGGTTGTTGCGCTTGACGTACTCGAACAGGGTGATGTCGTCGTTGGGCCCGAGCACCGTGTCGAGGAAGCGGCGCAGCGCGCCGGGCTCCTGCGGGAAGTCCACCAGGAAGTAGTGCTTGAGGCCGAGGTGGACCAGCGAGCGCTCGAGCACTTCGCCGTAGCGCGACACGTCGTTGTTGCCGCCCGAAATCAGGCAGACCACCGTCGAACCGGGCTCGATGTCGGCGTCCAGCAATCCGGCGACCGACAGCGCACCGGCGGGCTCGGCGATGATGCCCTCGTTCTGATAGAGGTCGAGCATCGCGGTGCACACCGCCCCCTCGTCGACCGCGGTGATCGAGACCATGTCACCGGCCGCCGCCAGCGCGGCGTAGGTCAGGTCGTCCCGCCCGGCGCACCGCGGCGCCGTCGACGAACTGGTCGACGTGGTCCAGCGTCACCGGCTCCCCGGCGGCCAGCGCGGCCATCATCGCCGCCGCACCGGCCGGCTCGACGCCCAGCACCGACGTGTTGTCGGTCCGCTCGGCGAGGTAGGTGGTGATGCCGGCGATGCAGCCGCCGCCGCCCACCGGGACCACCACCAGGTCCGGCTCGCCAACGGACTGGCCGAGCTGATCGAGGAATTCGACCGCGATGGTGCCCTGGCCCGCCATGGTGCGCAGATCGTCGTAGGGCGGTACCAGGGTGGCGCCGGTGCTCTCCACGTCGGCCAGCGCCGCCTCGGCGGCGAGGTCGTAGGTGGTGCCGCCCACGATCAGGTCGATGAAGTCGCCGCCGTGGTACCGGATCCGGTCGCGCTTTTGCATGGGCGTCTTGGCCGGCACATAGACGCGGCCGTGCACCTGCAACATCCTGCACGCGTAGGCGAAGCCTTGCGCGTGGTTGCCCGCCGACGAGCACACCACGCCCGCGGCCAGCTCCGCCTCGGACAGCTGGACCAGCAGGTTGTAGGCGCCGCGCAGCTTGTAGGAGCGCACGATCTGCAGGTCCTCGCGCTTGAGGTAGACCTGCGCGCCGGTGATCGCCGACAACCGGTCGCTGAACTGCAACGGGGTCGGCGTGACCACCGCGGCGATCCGCTTGGCCGCGGCGTCTATGTCAGCCGCGGATAACGGCGAGACGCTCGGGGTCTGGCTCAATTCGGCGGACACTGATCAATGGTGCCATGACAGCCGACCAACTCCGGAATTCAGTCGACCGGGGTCAGCACGAACACCGGGATCTGGCGGTCGGTTTTGGTCTGATACTCGGCGTAGTCCGGCCACGCGTCGACGGCCCGCTCCCACCAGGTGGCCTTCTCATCGCCGAAGACCTCGCGGGCGTCGTATTCGCGGGTCACCGAGCCGTCCTGCAGCTCGACGCGGGGGTTCTTCGCGATGTTGTGGTACCAGACCGGGTTCTTCGGCGCCCCGCCCAGTGAGGCGACGACCGCGTACTGGCCGTCATGCTCGACGCGCATCAGCGGCGTCCTGCGGAGTTTGCCGGTCTTGGCGCCGACCGTGGTCAGCAGGATGATCGGCTTGCCCTTCATGTCGGCGGCCTCGGCTCCCCCCGACTCGGCGTACTTGTCGGCTTGCTCGCGAGACCAGTCCCATGGCGACGGTTCGTACTCTCCGGTAAGCGGCATGCCACTCACTCTAGGCGCGGTTTTCCCGGCCGCGTCGGCTTCGCCACTTTGGCCGCACCTGCCGCACTGGTCACGAGAAGACGGGCACATACACAAATGCCCGCCTCTCAGCGACAACCGTTGTCGCTGAGAGGCGGGCAAAAGTCACATGCTGCGGGCGCGGCGGCGGCAATCACGGCGCCGTGCCCATGAGGTAGTGCGCGAGCACCGGGCGCAGCCATTCGGTCAGCGTCGCGTCGTCCATCGCGGCCAGCGCGGGCACCCCGACGATGTTGCGCGCCATGGCGATTCCCAGCACCTGCGATCCCACCATCGCGGTCCGCTCGGCGGCGCGGTCGGGAGTGACGGTGGTCAGCGCCGGCGCGACCTGCTCGACGAACACCTCCAGCAACGCGTCGGCGGCGGCCCGGTTGGTGGCGGCCGCGCGCAGCAGTGGCAGAAAAGATCCGGCCGGATCCCACACCCGGATGAGGAACGGCACCAGTACGTCGGCGATGCGTTCCGGGGCGACGCCGGTGAGGTCGGGGAAGGTGATGTCGAGCCGCGAGACCGCGGCGAACAGGTCGGCCTTGTTGCCGAAGTAGTGCATGACCAGCGCGGGATCGACGCCGGCCTCGGCCGCGACGGGCGGATGGTGGTCCGCTCGAAGCCGTGGGTGGAGAACAGGGTGCGGGCGGCACCGAGGATCGTCGCGCGGGTGACCTTGCCGTCGCGGGCTTTACCGGGCATGCCGAAATTCTAGTTCAACAACTGTTGACATCGCTACCACGCCGGGCTTACGTTGATTTCAACAGTTGTTGAATCGGTTCGTCGAGGAGGCCCAGCCATGACCGTGACCGTCATCCAGATCGGGCTCGATCCCGACGTGATCGACTACTCCTCGCCGAACTTCGCCCAGTTCACGGGCCTGTCGAGGGAGGTGTTGCGCGCGGCCAACGACGACAACGTCGCGGGGCTGCGCGCCGCCGGCTACCACGTCGACAACTGCCTGATCGACTTCGGCACCGCCGGCGCGGAGAAAGCCCGCGATGGCTGCAGGCCAAGCGCTACGACGCGGTGCTGATCGGCGCCGGCATTCGCCTGGTCGCCGCCAACACCCTGCTGTTCGAGGCGATCGTCAACGCCGCGCACACCACCCAGCCCGGCTGCCGCTTCGTCTTCAACCAGGCAGCGCAAGCCACGCCCGGCGACATCCGTCGCTGGTACCCGCAACCGGAAGGAGCGATCCGATGAGTGCAACCACTGTTCGCGATGTCGACGTCCTGGTGGTGGGAGCCGGCCCCACGGGCCTGACCGCCGCGGGTGACCTGGCCCGGGCCGGGCGGTCGGTGACGGTGCTGGAGCGCTGGCCCGCCGAAAACCCGACCAGCCGCGCGTTCGCCGTCATGGCCTCGACGCTGGAAGTGCTCGACGCGCGCGGCGCGGCCGACGAGCTGCTCGCGGTCGGGCAGCGCGGACCGGACGTGACCCTGTTCGCCAAGGCCCGCCTGGACCTGACCCGGCTCGACTCGGCCTACCCGTTCGTCTTGATCACCCCGCAGACCAACGTCGATGCGGCGCTGCGCCGATACGCGACGGCCGAAGGGGCCGACATCCGGCGCGGCGTCGAGGTGGTCGCGCTCGAGCAGGACGCCGACGGCGTCACGGTCACCGCCCACCCCAACGGCGACGGCGATCGCGCGCACCGGCAGACATGGCGGGCTCGGTATGTGATCGGCGCCGACGGCGCGCACAGCACCGTCCGGACGCTGTTGGGTGCGGACTTTCCCGGCAATACGGTACTGACCTCACTCATGCTGGCCGACGTCAAGCTGGCCCACGGCCCCTCCGACGGCGGGTTGGTGGTGGGCACCACCGGTGACGTGCTTGGGGTTCTTGGCCCCCTACAGCCGCCACGACGAGGACGGCTCGTGGTACCGGGCGCTGGTATGGGACCGCGACAATCAGCTGCCCGACAGCGCGCCCGTCGAGGACGCCGAGATCATCGACGTCCTGGGCCGCGCCATGCGGGACCGACTTCGGCGTGATCGAGATCGGCTGGAAGTCGCGATTCCATTGCGACGAAAGGCAAGTCGCGCAGTATCGGCACGGGCGGGTGTTCCTGGCCGGCGACGCCGCGCACGTTCACTCCCCGATGGGCGGCCAGGGCATGAACACCGGCATCCAGGACGCCGCGAACCTGGCCTGGAAGCTCGACGCGGTGCTCGGCGGCGCCGACGACGGCTTGCTGGACACCTACCAGGACGAACGCCATCCGATCGGCAAGCGGGTGCTGTTGCAGTCCGGGATGATCGCCCGCGCCGCGACGCTGCATCGGCGGCCCGCGATCTGGCTGCGTAACCTGCTGGCCCCCAACCTGCTTCGGATACCCGCGGTGCAGGACTTCGTCGCCGGCAGTTTCGCGGGCACGACGTTGCGTTACAGCCGGCGCGGACCTGGTCGGCACCCGTGCCGCCGCGATACCCCTCGTCGAGGGACGGTTGACGCACCTGCAGCGCGGCCGGCGGCTTCGTCTTCATCCGCGAATACGGCGCCGCCCCGGTCGAGGCACCCGGGGTGCTGCAGGCCGAGCGGGCCGACCGCGGCCCTGCCGTGCTGGTGCGTCCCGACGGGTACATCGCGTGGGCCGGCGCATCGGCGCAGGCGCCGGACTGCGATCACCAGCATGGCAGCGGCTGCGGCAACGACCGTGCACGCGCGGTGATTTCGCGCCTACTCCCGGTTCTCGGGTTGGTACGCGGCGAACGACCGGAGATGGCGGCGCGTCTGGTGGTCTTCCGCGCCGGGCTCACCGTCGCTGTGCCGGCCCCGCGTGTAATCGCCTTGCCACGGCACTCTCTCATTCGCCGCGCCGCCCGCGGCTTCCTGCTCGCGCCCCAGCGCGCCGCGCGAGCCGAGGAAGTGCTCGTGCTTGCGGTGCAGCTCTTCGTCGGACTCGATGGGCCTGAGTTCGGGGGCGAACTCCTCCAACTCGGCCCGGCGTTGCGGCACGATCATGCAGATCGGCTCGTCGACCTCGAATCGCACCGGCATGAACTCGCGGGTGAATTTCCAGTTCATGCTGAAACTCGAGCTCGACCAATCGGTTTCGACGATGCCTTCCAACGGCGAGATGGCGTCCTTCGGATGGTTGGCCGGACCGCGGGCCAGAAGGTTGTAGCCCGGCGGGGTGCGAAACAGCATCGGCAGGTGCCAGGTCAGGATGCCGTAGCCGAAGTGGCTCGACGGCAGGAACTGACCGCTGTCGCGGGTATCGGGCGCGATCATCAGGTTCGTGCGGTCATTGCCGCCCATCCATGTCGCGGTGAACGCGCTGCGGTTGCGCACCTCCCAGCCGCTCTGATTGGCGATCAGCATCGGCAGACACCGGTGCGGCCAGCCCTTGCCGCATCTCCGACATCCACGCCCGGCCGATCGGCGCGGGCGCGATCGGCGGCGCGATGTCATGGGTGACGTACGCGATCAGCGGGCGGGACGGCCCGCTGGATTTCTCACTCATCAGATCCTCGCTTCACGGCCAGCCTGCGGCTCTAACGCGCCGATGGAGACGCTCGTTCTGCAACCTCACCAGTTTCTCATCCATGTGTGCCGAGCTGCGACATGCCCGGTAAGTGAAATCCGCGTGTGGAGTCGGTTGCGCGGCAACGGATCTGTATGGAACGCACAGTGAATCTTTCTTTCCCATCGGCGCAGCGCCGATACTCAGCGGCTCGGCGGACTGATCGTCGCCCTTCAATTCAGTCGAGCTCCGACGTACTCAGGCTTGGTCGGGCATCGCTGACCCTGCGCCGGGATCGGCGGCGACGGCGCGAAGAATGGATTGTATGCGGCGGTCGAGATGTGTGGCATCGGTGAACACGGGCAAGCCGTGAACGAAGCTCATCATCACACCGTCGATGAAGGTGAGGACTGTGACGGCCTGTTCATCGATCAGCGTCGCGTCGGGCGGCGGCTCGGCATGCCACTGGACGATGACCTCGCGCGCGAGGCTATAAAAACGCAAACCCATTTCGATCATCGCCTTGGCCAAGTCCGGATCGCGGCGGGCACCCAGGACCAGCTCGTAGCGAGCTCGGCTACGCGTGAGCCAGGGTTCGGTCCCCGACAACATCACGAGCTTGGCCAAGCCGAGCGTCCCGGAATAGCCGGCCGCGCCGTTGTCGCCTAGTTCGGCCATCATCGAGAGATCTTCGGCATCCAGGTCGCTGATCCGCGTCGCGGTAGCCAGCAGCAGCGCTTTGCGCGTCCGAAAGTAGTAGGACGTCGTCCCGGCCGGCACTGCGCAACGCTGATCGACTCTGGGATGAGTGAGTCCGCGCGATCCCTCGGCCCCCAGCAGAGCAATGGCGGCGTCCGTGAGCGTGCGACGGCGCTGCGGCGCGTTGTACTTCCGACGTGCAGTGATGCCTCAGCATCTCAGTCCGGCTCGCCTGCGGGCAATCTGCGCGTGCGCGTGTCCGGCCCGGATCAGCCGGCTGCTGGTTTATTTGAGCCTTCCTCTAAGGCCTTAGAGGATGTTACGGTTCCCGCCATGGGGTGGAATCCCTGCGGACACATGGGGGTGTTTGCAGTCGGGCGTGGCAGTCAACGACCTCGCACGTGCCGGGGCGCGGCTGGTCGAGTTAATCAGTTGCGCCGCCAGGAAAGTCGAGCGTGTCGCGCTGAGCGGGCGGGCCGGGCGGTAGGTGCGATCGGGCTGTTGGTGTTGAGCAGCGGGGTGGCGTGGGCCGAGCCACCACCGGGCTTCGACGCCGACCACGACATCTGGCCGACCGCGGTGAGCCCGGCGACGTGCCGGTCGGGTGACCGGGTGGAGACCGGTCTGCAGGGCGAGGTACCCCTCGCCGATCGCGAATCAGGCCGCAGCACACAGGGCTACAACTGCAATGTCGATCTCATTGGCCAATTCCAGGGCTCGGGTGCGGGTTTCACCAGCACGTCGTACAAGAATTGCGTTTACATCGGCTCGACGTTCCCGCACACCGACGGCGTGGACGTCATCGACGCGTCCGACCCGGCCCATCCGCGGCTGACCGCGACGCTCAAGGAACCGGCGATGGTCAACGGCACCTGGGAATCGTTGAAGGTCAACAATGAACGGGGCCTGCTCGCGGGCACCGGCGTCCCCTTCGTATTCGGGCTGGGCTACATCTCCATCTACGACGTCGCGACCGACTGCGCCCATCCCCGGCTCCTCAACGAAGGCCGCGGCTCGCTGCCCGGACACCGGATTCCCATGATCACCCACGAGGGCGCCTTCTCCCCCGACGGCAACACCTATTGGGCCTCCGGGCAGTTTTGGGCCAGCGCCGTTGACGTTTCCGATCCCACCAACCCGGCCGTCCTGTGGAGCGCCCCCGCCGGACTGGCCAACCACGGCATGGCGTTCACCCCGGACGGCGACACCATGTACATGTCCACCATTTCCGGGGTGAACATCCTGGACACGACGGCCGTCCAAGACCGGGTGGCTCCCGGGGTCACCATGCACCAGCTGTTGCCGTCGCGCGGTTTCAAGCACTGGCACGACGGAAACATCGGTCAGCACAGCATTTACGTCACCTATGGCGGGGTCCCGCATCTCTTCAGCATCGACGAGGCCGGCTCAGGCGGCGCGAAACTGTTCGACGCCTCCGACCCCGCCCAGCTGCACTTGCGCGACACCATCAAGCTTGAGATCAACCTGCCTCAACACATGGACCGCTGGGCTTCCAGCGCCTCCAGCAGCGGCTTCTTCGGCTACGACGGGCACTACTGCAGCGTCGACCGACCTGCTGACCCCCAAGCCTTGGCGTGTGGGTGGACACAATCCGGTATCCGCGTGTTCGACGTGCACGACCCCGATGCGATCCACGAGATCGCCTACTTCAACCCGCCGGCGCAGACCGGCAAAAACAACCAGCTGCCCAACTCTCAGCATGTTCGGTTCGGCAGCATCGTCGTACCTCCGTTGGCCGGGTCTGTGGCGATCGCACGATCAATCCTCAACGGGCAGATCGACGGTAATGACATCACCCGTGAGGGAAGATTGATCGGACTCGACCTCTCCTCCGACTGGTGCATGTCGCCACCGGAATTCCGCGGCAACATGCTCTTCGTCACGTGCTCAGACAACGGCTTCATGGCGCTACGCATCGACCCCGCCGTCTACCCGCCACGATGACCCGCACCGTGCTGGTGCGCGTCGCCGCGCTTCTGGTCGCCGCCCTCATCGGCGGTGCCATCGACGCCGACATCCATCACCGCGATTCCTTGCCGCCGTTGCTGACAGCCACCGATATCGGGTTCGCGCAGGACATGTCGGTCCATCATCAGCAAGCCGTCACGATGACCGACATGCTTGCCTCTGACGCCGCCTCCGACATCCGGGCCCTCGCCGAGCAGATCCGGCTTACCCAACTCACCGAGATCGGCCAAATGACAGGCTGGTTGCAAATAACCGGTGCAGCGCCCAGCTCGGGCCGGTTCCTCAGCTGGAAAGACCCCCATGCAGGGCATTTTCACGCCAGCCACAACGCCGCCATGGCCGGAATGGCATCACCCCAGGACCTTGTCCGGCTGCAACGAAGCACTGGCCGCGCCAACGAAACCCTGTTTCTGCAGCTGATGACCCGCCACCATCAAGGCGGCATCGACATGGCCTCGGCCATCGTCGGACGCACCACCACCGACGCGGTCCATCGATCCGCTGTCGCGATGGTCGACCAACAAACGCAGGAAATCCAGGTCATGGCCATCCTGCTCAACCAACACGGCGCCGCTGCCCTCCCCTACCCGTGAAAAGGCCTGTCGCACATGGCCAACCTGACGTCGTGTCAGTCCACCAGTCCTAGCGCGCCAGCGGGTCACCCTCCAGGTCACGCAGGTAGCGCTCGACCGCAGCCATGGTCTCGAGATGGCCGGCAGAGATGCCGACGGCCTGCTCCATGATCAGCACCCCTGGTAGGGCGGTCATGAGCACCGCAGCAGCCTCGGGCGGCATCCACGCGGTGTCGCCGGCACGGTTCTTCAGAACTTTGGCAAGGCCCTCGACCTGCGCGGCGCGCAACCGCTCGGCGTGGTAAGCGAGCTCGGCTCGCAGCGTCACGCGGTGAGTTGCCAGCGCAACCAACTCCGTGGTGAAGAGCCTGCTCACAGGGTCATTGACGAGCCGCCAGAGGGCCCACAGTGGTTGTGGTGATTCCAGGGCCTCGGCATAACTCCCGAGGTCTTGCTCAGTGCGGCGGCGAAAGACCGCCACGAGCAACTCATCCACGCTCCCGAAGTAATAGTTCACCAGATATGAAGACAGTCCGGTCTTTTCGGCAACCGTGCGCTCAGTGACCGCCGCCCAACCCTCGTCGAGCATGAGCTGCTCCGCGGCGTTCAGCAACGTCTCCAACGCGGAAGGGCCGATGTTGCCCCGCGCGCCCGTCAACAACACCTTCATCATGCGGTACTTCGCAACGGTTTCGGCGCGGCGAGTTCCCGCAGCGAGGACAGGAACAACTCATCCATCCGTGGGCTCAACTCGGCCAGCGTTGCGGCACTGGCGTAGCCGGCGGATCCAAAGACGCGTTCGAGCGCATCGGTAGCAGTACTGGCACCGATGGAAAGGCAAAGGCACGCAATGCCTTCGGCGCGGAGTTCTTCGAGCGCCTTGTAGGAGTCGGCTTCGGCGTAGCGGCCTTCGTAACCGTCGTCGTAGGGAAACCCGTCGGAGAGGACGACGAGCAGCCGATTCGGTGTGCCCGCATCGGTTTTGAGTATTTCGCCCGCTCCTCGGATGCCGGCACCGAGGCGGGTGTAGCCCGACGGCTCGAGCTGGTTGAGCCGCGCCCGCCCGACAGCGCCGAAACTTTGGTCGAAAGTCTTGATGACCGGCAGATGGACAGCGTGGCGGCCCTGCGATCGAAAGGCATAGACGGCGACCCGGTCACCAAGCTCTTCGAGCGTGACAGCCAAAGTGGCGGCCGCACGTCGCTGGTGGTCGTGCACCGCGAGGCCGTCAGCATCGGCATCGACGGCGGACCCCGAGGCGTCGATCAGAATCAGCACGCCCAGATTGCGGGCGAGTTTGCGGCGCTCCAGGTAGACGTGCTCGGGTGGGGAAAAGCCGGATTGCAGATCGACGAACAGGTCGATGAGCGCCTCGATGTCGAGGTCGTCCCCGTCGGCACGACCGCGCAGCACCTTCGGTCCGAGCCCGACCCGAGCCAGGCGGCGCCGCAGCAGGTCGTCGTGCGCGACACCGGCATCCGAGACGTCGGCGGCGACGGTCAGCGGAAAGTCGATGACCCGGCACCAGTCGGGCTTGTACCGGTCGTTGAAGACGTCCCACTCCGGATACAGGGCGCCGCCCACACCGATCGCGGCACCGGGCTTGCCGTCATCGGTGAATTGCACCCGCGTGGGCAGGGGACGGGCATTCGGCCCGACCTCCTGAACCCGGCGGATTGAGCGAACTGTCATCTCGGCGCCCGCGGCACCGTCTCCGGGGGAACGCGAACCTCCGAACATTTTGCGGAAGTAGTCCGACATCGACTGGTTGTTGAAGAGCGGACTTTCAAACAGTTTGAGGATCTTGCTCTCCCCGGACTTCCCGCCGTCATCGTCTTCGTCGTCGTCCTCCGATTCGGGCATGTCGATGGGTTCGAACCGCAATTGGAGATCTTTGTCGGTGGCCTGCCCGCCAGGTCCCGCGGGCACCGCCATCAACCGAGAAGGCTTGATCACGCCGAACCACAACGGCGGGTCGGCAACCTTGATTCGGCTCTTGGCCACCTCGAGCGACTCATCGGCCGTCGCGGTGCTGGGTCGTCCCTGCGGGAGGAGCGCGGCATCCAGTGGAAGCTGTCGGGCGAGTTCGGCGAGAACCCGCTGACCCTCGAGTGCCAGGTAGCGGCGCGCCAAGGTGGAGCGTGCGCGCAATCCCCTCACCAATCGCGGATCAAGGCTACCGGCGCCCAGAAGCGCTGCCTGGACCATGATCTCGCGGCGCTGTTCCTCGACGGAGCCACCGGGCGAGACGAAGATGAACCGGCCATTCGTGTGCGCGGGCTGGCCGGCCGGCGCCTCGGTGACTTCGACCGACCTGCCGGCGAGGTAGGTGGCGAGAAACCGGAACCGGTCAGGGTTGTGGGGATCCGAAGCGTCGGTCACGTTCGGGGCAGGACAGTGTTGACGAGTTCATCGAGGGCTCGGATGACGTCGTCGTCGTCGGAGAGCACCTGGACCACGGCGGCGTGGACTGCGCTGCGCAGGTTCAGCCCTTCGGCCGCGAGGCCGCCGGCGAGAATCAACATGCGAGTGGAGGACACTTCACGCAACGGTGAGCCGTCGAGGTTGCGGATGGCGTACGCGAGCTTGACCAACGAACGTGCAGTCTCGGTGTCGATTCCGGCTTCGTAGGCAACCACCTCCGTCTCGACTTCGGGGGACGGATAGCCGAACTCGATGGCGACGAAGCGCTGCCGGGTCGACTCCTTGAGGTTTTTCAGGACGCTCTGGTAGCCGGGGTTGTAGGAGATCACCAACTGGAATCCGGGTGCCGCCCGCAACGTCGTGCCGAGCCGATCGACCGGAAGCTCCCGACGGTGATCGGCGAGCGGATGGATGACCACGGTGGTGTCCTGGCGCGCCTCCACCACCTCGTCCAGATAAAAGATGGCGCCCTCGCGCACGGCCCGCGTCAACGGTCCGTCCACCCAGACCGTCTCGCCGCCCTTGAGCAGGAACCTGCCCACCAGATCGGCCGACGTCATGTCCTCGTGGCCCGCAACGGTGATCAGGTCCCTTCCCAGCTGGTGGGCCATCGCCTCCACGAATCGTGTTTTCCCGCAACCCGTCGGGCCTTTCAACAGGACCGGCAGGCCTCGGCGGGCCGCCGCGCGGAAGACCTCGACCTCGTCGCCTACGGCACGGTAAAACGGCGCGTTCGAAACGGAGCGAACGGCTGCGGGCTGACTGTTCAACAATTACTTCCCCCGATCGAGCGGAACGTTCTTCGGCAGCGTGACGCCCCCGGGGAGGACGAGCTCACCGTTGTGGTTGATGTAGCCGGAATTCCTCAGTGGCACCGGCAGCGACGGATCGGGGCACGGCCGATCGGTGTCTTGACCGCAGATGCCCATCAAGAAGTACGAGCGCTTCAGGATGTCGTCGGGCCAGGGGTCTTGGTGCATGGCGAACCACTGCGCCGGGAGGTTGTAGAAGACGAAGAAGAAGGCGCTGCACGCGGCGAAGATCGCCAGGAAGCGGGTGAGCTGCTGCCTGACCAGACCGCCTCGAACGCGGTCGAGTCCGCGCTCGACGAAGGTCCGGCCACGGTCGTCGGTGAAAAAGCGCATGCAGCACAGGCCGGCCTGCACGCCGCCCCACATGAGCCCTTCATAGAGCGGCCACTGGTAGTACGTGCCGGCATTGACCGACAAAGCCCGAATCGCGCCAGGGTAGGTGAAAAGCCCCATCGGCATGAGGAACAGACCCTCGATGACGAAATCGAAGACGAAGGTCCATGCGATCACCACGCCGATCAAGCCGAACGTGTTGATGTTGGGCCACCGCTGCTTGGCTTTGCGCATCACCCAACAGCCGAGCATCGTGCAGAGCAGGACGAAGAAGTAGCCGGGAGCGTTCATCAGGAACGGTTCGGCCATCATCGCGCCCGGTTTCCCGAACGACACCCAACCCGGAATGTTCTGGACCCACGAGCCCCGGTTCCACATCCAGGTGTTGTAGGTGCTCCACGTGTTGAAGTAGTTCAGCAGCGGATCCTGAAAGAACAGCAGGCCGCACGAGATCAGCAGCATGCCGTCCAAGGTGATTCGCCGCTCCCGGCGCCACGGCCGAATGATGAACCACCAGAACGCAACCGGCAGACCGACGACGATCACGGCGGTCCAGGTGAACAGGATCGCCTTCATCAACGCCGGTGGATCGCTCGCTCCCGGCGGAACCCGCTCGAAATTCGGCCCGGCGATCCAGCTGATCCACACGTACAGCTGGAAGGCCAGGATGGCGCCCCCGACAATGGCCCAGATCAGTACGGGTTTGGCCTTGGGCGCAGCCTTGGTCCCGAGTGAAGCCACGTCCCCGAGCGACTCGGTAACGATCGGCGCGCTCTTGCTGCTCGACAGCTCTGTCATGACACTGCCCCTCCTGAATCCTCGTGATACAGCGTCCGCGAACCCGACTGCGCGCGAGACGCGAACCGGCCAGGGCGCGCTCCCGTTGGGCATGCCCACGTTCACGGGGAGGTGATCGGTCGCGAGCCCTGACAGCCAGGCCTCCGGTTAACATACCAATCAGTATCTCAATAACCAAGGATATTCTGAGATTCTATGGCAGAATCGCGACATGGTTGAGCGCTGGACGCGAGAGCGGCGCCTTGAGCACACTCGCTCGCTGCTGTTGGACGCCGCGGAGGAGGTGTTCGCCGAAAAAGGCTTCATGTCAGCGTCTCTCGACGACATCGCACACGCCGCGGGTTATACCAAAGGCGCCATCTACAAGCACTTCACCACCAAGGAAGACCTGTTCCTGGCGGTGAGCGACCGGTACTGGCGTCGGTATTTCGACAACTTCTCCGAGGTGATGTCGACCGCCACCCAGATCGGGGCGCGCGAACTCGACCAAATCGCCGAGCGCTGGCGGAAACTCAGCCATGACCGCGGCGCCGAGCACGCAGCGCTGGGACACGAATTCACGCTGTATCTACTTCGCAACCCGGACGCACGGGAACGGGTGGCTGCGAAGCGATCAGAAGTCGTCGAGGCACTGGCCAAGTTCATCGTCGAAGGCATCAACCGGCTGGGCGGAACCCTACTGATCCCTCCGTTGACATTCGCCCACATACTCGTCGCCACCACGGACTCCGTCATGCTGGGCAGCCAGCTTGACGACATCGATCTTTACCGGCCCACGCTCGAAATGTATGTATCCGCCATCAAATTGCCTTGAGCACAATATGTTTCATTAAAGCTGCCCGTTGACTGGGGAGCTGAGTCGAGGCTCGCGTAGATCTCCAGGTCACCTTCGCACCGCCACGCCGCCGGGCGTGGGTTCTGTCGGCATTCTTGGAACCTCTTCCGATTCTTGGATACCGGTGAGTATATTGGCGGGCGACCTGATGAACCATGGCTCCCGCCCTCGATCGCCGGCACCGTTACAGGTCGGTGGAGGCGCGACGAACCTCTCTGCGACCCACAAGGACACACGCGATGAGTGATCTGTCGAGCAAGACCAAGGCGTCGCCGCCCACCGGGGTCGCGGTGGGCAAGGTGACCGAACCCAGCGCACAGGCCGAGTCGGCGGTGAAACCGGTCAAGGTTTGGGCGGCGGTCGGCGGCGCGCTTCTCGCGCTGCAGTTGTACGTCTGGATCCGGTGGATCACGGGCCCGTATTTCGAACGGGTGGCTTCCGGCCCGGACGACCCGCCGATGTACATGAAAGTGCCTCTGGTGGCGAACGCGGCCTTTGCGTGGATCGGCCTGCCAGTTGCGGTGTGGTGGTTCATCATTCGACCGTGGCGTCGCGAGCGGCGGATCACCCTGGACGGCATGCTCATGGTCTCGATGGGTCTGATGTTCTTCCAGGATCCACTGCTCAACTACTTGAACACCTGGTGTACCTACAACACCTGGATGCCCAACCGCGGCTCCTGGTCTTCGAACATTCCCGGGTGGGTGTCGCCGGAGGTACCGGGACATCAGGTCGTGGAACCACTCCTGACCAACGTGCCAGGTTACTCATTCGGAAATCTGCTGATCGTCATGCTCGGATGCTGGGTGATGCGCAGGATCAAGGCGCGCTGGCCCGGCGTCGGCAACGCGCCGTTGATAGTCCTTGCCTTTGCGTTCAATCTCCTTCTCGACTTCGTCATGGAGGGCTTGATCTTCTTGCCGATCGGTTTCTACGTATATCCCGGCGCGATCCGGGCGGTATCGATCAACGCCGGCACGTACTACCAATGGCCCATCTATGAAGGCCTGATGTGGGGCGGTGTCCTGACCGCGCTGTGTTGCCTGCGCTTCTTCACCGACGACCGTGGCCGCACCATCGCTGAGCGCGGGCTCGACCATGTGCGAGGCGGATTCGCCAAAATGCAACTGACCCGCTTCCTGGCGATCTTCGCCGCGGTGAGCGCGTGCTTCTTCTTCTTTTACAACCTCCCTGCGCAATGGATCGGCATGCATGCCGACCCCTGGCCCGAAGATGTTCAAAAACGTTCCTACCTCAACGGTGGCATCTGCGGTGACGGCACCGATCAGCCGTGCCCCAACCCTGTCTTGCCGATGCCGACGAAACGCTCCGGGTACAACAACACCGACGGCCGCCTCGTCCTACCGAAAGGAGCCCAGCTTCCCAGCACCGTGCCCTTCGAGTCGCATCGGTGAGGATTCGATTCGCCGGTGACGTCTGCCTCCGATCACCCTGCGCGACAAGGCTCTACCGCGCTGTCGACGAACCGCGTCTCATCGCGTTCTGGCCAGCTCCGCGATGGTGTTGACCCGTCGGACAGCCGCCGCGATCTCGTCGGCGAACTCACGGCGCCGCCGGGCGATATCCAGGTCCTCGAAGCAGTCCACAAGTTCGCGATGGCGCGCCAATCGCAGCGCGGTCTTGAACAGCTCCATCGACCTCGACTCGGCGCTGGCGATCCTGCGCTGCAACTCCCACTGCTTGCCCACCTCGAGGCACTCGGTGAGAAACGTGTCCTCGTCGAACGATTCGTCGTCGTAGTCGGCGAGCCGGTCGGCGACGATGTGGTAAGCGTCGAGGAAGGGACGCAGCACGAGGTGCGCGAGCAGGACGTCGGCCTTTTCCAGCAGGCCGCGCACGTCGGCCGCGCTGGCCGCCTTGCTGGTGTCATCCACCCGCCCGATCAGGCGGACCTCGTCGGCAAGTTCCTTCTCGAACTGCGCGCGCGCCGAGAACAGGAACTCGAATTTCAGCAACTCGCGCAGGCGTAGCGCCTCATCGCGCACGTCAGTCGGTTGCACCAGCCCGTCCACCGAACCCTCCGCGTCCTCTGTGGCTGCCAGCAATGCCGTCTCGGCGATCGCGCGGTCGACCACGATGTGAATGGCGGCGTTGCGGTAGAACGCGGCGACCAGATGCTGCTCCGCCCCGATGCCCCAGACCGGTTCGGTGCCGGCGTCGTACACGCTGACGACGCCGGAGGCGACCAACTGATGCAGGGTCCAGCGGATGGTCGAGCGATTGGTCAGGTCGGCGGCCCCTGCCACCTTCCAGTTGCGTGCCGCGATGTAGCTCGCCAGCGGCCGCACGGTGGCCAGCACCTCGCTGATGGACAGTGAGCGGTCAGCGCCCAGCAGCGCGAGGCTCACCACCGCGGTCGGGGTGACGGGCGTGGCGCGGTTGATCCGGTGCTCGACGTCCAGCGCAATGCGTTCGATCTCGGTGCCCGTACCGGACTCCTCGGCGCGCAGCTCCTCGAGGCGCTTGCGCAGCGGCAGCGGTTCGCCGAAGTCCAGGTAGGCGCGGCCGAGCCGCTCCCCCTGCTGTCGCGCCAGCCGGATCAGGAAGCGAAAGTCTTCGGGCCGCTTCGCCGCACCGTAGGCCTCGGTGGTCATGGCTTCCACCTCGTGCAGCTGGTCGTACACGATCGAGGTCGGCACCAAATACACCTCGGGACCGTCGATTTCGTCGACAGCATCGCTGATGTACCGCAGGATCCCGAACACCGGCGGCCGCAGCTTGCCCGTCCTGGTCCGGCCGCCCTCAATCGACCACGTCAGGTTCGCGTGGTTTTGCACCAGCTGCGCGGCGTAGGCGCGCAGCACGAATCGGTAGACGGGAATGTCTTTCGTCTGGCGCCGGATGAAGATCGTTCCGGTGCGCTTTGCCCAGGCGCCCATCGGGAAGAAGTTCAGGTTGGCCCCGCCGAAGGTGAGCGCGGGCGACAGCCGGTTGGCCTGGATCACCTCGGGCAGCAGCAGCCCATCCAGATAAGAGCGATGCGAAAAGGCGAACGCCAGTGTGGCTTTGCGGTCCAGCTTGCGCAACTGGGCGATCTGATCCTCGTCGGTCAGCACGTCGTAGGCGCGCATCAGCCAGCAACTGAAGCTGCGCCAGGCTTTTACCGCCCGCTCGTCGAGCGAGGGCGCCATCTCGCGCAGATAGCAGGCGGCCTCGGCGCGCACGCTGTCCGGCTCGCGGCCGAGCTCGTGAGCCAGCTTGCTCAGTCGCTCGTCATACCATGGCGCGCCGAGCAATTCGGCTACCTCGGCCGGATCCGTCGACAACGGTGACGTCGATTCCTCGACGATGCCGGTGCGCTGCAACAACTTTCGCACTCCGACCCGGCCGATCTCCCGGGCAGTCCCCGCCGGTCCCCCGCTCATGCCGGCTGCACCGTGGCGGCTTCGGCGGGCTCGTGCACCTCCGGATGGGGTGCGGGTGTGTAGAGCTGCTCGATCTCGTCGGCGTACTTCGCCATGATCGGCTTGCGTTTGAGCTTCATCGTCAGCGTGATCTCGTCACCGCCGGGCTCCCACAAGGTGGGCAGGATGCGGAACCGTTTGATCTGCTCCACGCGGGAGAGTTTGTCGTTGCCCGCGGCGACCCCGGCCGCGATCGACGCGATGACCTCCGGGTCGGCCGCCAGCGCGGCCGGTGAGGCGTCGGACAGGCCGCGCTGTGCCGCATACGGACCCACCGAGTCGGCGTCGAACACCATCAGCGCCGTGTTGTACGGCCGCCCCTCGCCGATGGTGATCATCACCCCGACCATGGGGCACGCGGCCAGGATGGCGTTCTCGATATTGGCCGGCGACATGTTCTTTCCGGCCGCATTGATGATCAGCTCCTTCTTGCGATCCACCACACGCAGATAGCCCTCCGCGTCGGCCTCCAGGATGTCGCCGGTGTGCAGCCAGCCCTCGGCGTCGATCGCCTCGGCCGTCTTCTCCGGTTCCTTGCGGTAGCCCTTCATCACCAGCGGACCGCGAACCAGATACTCGCCGTCGTCGGCGATCTTGCCCTGTAAGCCGGGCAGCAGTTTACCGACCGAGCCCAGCCGGGCATCACGCGGATGGCTCACGGCCGCAACGCAACTCAGCTCCGACATTCCCCACACCTCGGCGATCGGAATGCCGATGCCCGCGAAGAAGCCCAGCGTCTCCTTGGGGATCGGCGCCGCACCCGAGACCGCCCAGCGCAGGTCGCCGAGCCCGAGCCGCTCGCGCAGCTTCGACAACACCAGCTCGTCGGCTCGGGCCCATTCGGCGGCCAGCTCGTCCGGCACCCGGTCACCGGCCACCAGGGCGTCGGCGCGCCTGCCGGCCACCGACATCGCCCACTGCAACGCCTGGCGCTTGACATCGTCGGCCTCGTTGGCGACGGTGAATTCGATTCCCGCCTTGAGCTTTTCCCAAACCCGCGGTACCGCCGCCCACACCGTGGGCCGCACGTCGGGCAACGCGGCGGCGATGGCGCGCGGATCGTCCACGACGGTGACCTGTGCGCCGAACACCTCCAGCGCGTAGAGCCCCATCACCCGGTCGGCCATGTGCGCCGTCGGAAGATACGACGTCACCCGGTCACCGAACCGGGACGGCAGCACCGCGTTGAGAGCATGGGCCTCGAACAGCAGATTGGCGTGGGTCATCTCCACACCCTTGGGGTTTCCGGTTGTCCCGGAGGTGTAGACGAGTGTGACGATGTCGTCGGGTTGTACCGCGCGCCAGGTCGATTCGAAATCGAAGTCGTCTTCGGCCGCGGCGTACAGCTGCTCGATCGACAGGGTGCCGGGCGGCGCGCCGTCGATGCAGACGATGTGCTCGATCGGCGTCCCGCTGGCACGAATGCGGTCCACGTACTGCTGCTCGCAGATCGCGACCTTGGTGCTTGCGTTGTCGAACAGGTACGTCAGCTGCTCGGCGGGCAGCGTGTTGTACACCGAAAACGACGTGGCGCCAACGTGCTGGGCCCCGATTTCGAACGGGTAGAACTCGATCCGGTTGGCCATCATCAGCGACACGGCATCGCCGGGCCGTATCCCGAGCCCCGAGAGGCCGGCGGCAACCTTGCGCACCCGCTCGGCGCACTCGCGCCACGTCAGCGTCTGGGTTGCGCCGGGTGTGCGCAGTACGACCGCGTCGGGGTCGATCGCGGCGTTGCGCTGAAACGCCTCGCACAAGGTGGCCGGCTCCTGGGCTGTCGTCATGTCCGTCCTCCTCGGCGCCACATCGGCACTGCCTTCGTGAGCCTACGTCCGAGCACCGGGGCGGGGAACAGATCGCGTGACTCTTCACGCCTCGGGACGCCAGAGCTGCACCGTGCTTGTCACGCCGCCGGGCAGTTCCACCAGTTCGATCGGCGTGCCGTCGGGATCGTAGATGAAGAACATCCGCACTCCCCCGATGTCGACGGGCGGATCGGCCCGCACGCCGGGATGGTGGCTGGTCACGGTGTGGTGGGTGGCGTCGAGATCGTCGACGCGAAACGACATGTTGGTGTAGCCCAGGTGCGGGCCGCTCGGGCACTCGGGCACCGCGCCCAGCGACAACAGCTCCACCATCGCAGCCCCGATCAGCCCACCGATCATGCGGCCCCGCTGGGCTGCACCGCCGGTGACCGAATCCAGTCCGGCACCTTCGAGTTCGACGTCGAACACCACGTCCATGCCCAGCACCGCGGTGTAGAAGGCCAGCGACGCCTCGAGGTCGGAGACGCCGACGCAGATGTGGGAGAAGTTCTGCACGGCGATGGGGTGCTGCTCGGTCATGAGGGCTCCTCGGCGGCGTGGGGTGGATGAATGCCACAGGTACAGGCGTCAATTGAGGGGCACGTGCAGCGCATCCCCCACTCGATGACGGCACGGGCCCGGGCCAGCGACTCGATCTGCGCGTCGATCTCGGCCAGTTTGGCCTCGGCCAGTGCGCGGCTGACCGGCCGCCCGGGAGCGTCGTCGGCGAACAGCAGCTGGATTTCTTCCAGCGAGAACCCGGCGGCCTTGCAGAGCGCGATCACCTCGAGGCGGGCCAGGATGGTGTCGTCATAGCGGCGCTGACCGCCCAGCCGCGCCGGCTCCGGCACCAGACCGATCTGCTCGTAATAGCGCAACGCCGTGGCAGCCACCCCGGCCTGGCGCGCCACCTCCCCGATCGTCAGGCTCGGCGCCATCGGACCTCCCGGAAATTGGATGCTTGACTTCGAGCCAACTCTAAGTCTTTGACTGTGGTTATGACCATCCCCCATTACGCGGAACTCAGCGGTTCTCGCTACGCCCTGCTGCGATCGTTTCGCCGCAACGGCACGCCCGTAGACACCCCGATCTGGTTTGCGTTCGACGACGACGGCCTGCTGTTCCGGACCAAGGTGGGCCCGAAGACTCAGCGGCTGGCCGCGCGCCGCGACGTCGAACTCGCCGCCTGCGACTACCGGGGCCAGGTGCGCCCCGGCGCCACGACGGTGGCCGGCCGCGCCACGGTGCTGTCCGGCGCCGAGGCCGCCCGCGCCAACCGTGTGCTGCGCCGGCGCTACGGCTGGCAATGGAACATCGTGCCGCTGATCAAGGTTCCCGGCGTGACCAACGTGCACCGAGACTTGTGTGCGCGCGAAAAGTTGCGGCGCGCCCGCGACCGCGGGGTGTGGCCGGGCAGCGTCATCGTGCGGGTGGACCTGCCATGACGCGCGTGACGGTGTCTGATCCCGTCCGCTCCCCCAGCATCCGCCAATGCTGCGGCGCCGCAGCGGGATTGGTGCTCGGCATGGTGCGCCCGAGGCGGCCCGACGAGCGGTTCATCCGCAGCGTCGTCGACGCGGGCCTGCCGACTCCCGGCCACAGCGTGACGGTGACCGCACTGCCCCAGGTGCCACGCGCGGTGCCGACGGCCGCCATCGTCGAGGGCACCTTCACACCGGCCCGCGTCGAGAACTCGCTGACGTCGTTCCTCGTCACCCACCCGGAGGCGACGTTCATCGTCGACCCCGCGGTGTGCATCGACGTCGAGCGACGCGCGATAGCCCAACTGCCCGCCGTGTTGCGGGTCGCGGTCCGTCCGCCGGCCAGCACCATCCCCACGCTCACGGCATTGGATCGGCTGCCCGGCGTGCCACGCCTGGATTTCGCGCTACCCACGCACGCGCACTGGGACCACGTGTCGGGTCTGCTGGACCTGCCGGATCTTCCCGTACACCTGCACCGCCGCGAATACGATTGGATCAGCTCGGGTTCCGTCGCTCCCGTCGGCGGCGTGCGCGATTCGCTGCGCGACCGACCCGTCAACGAATACGACCTGGCCGGGCCGCCGGTGCTGACCTTCACCGCAAGCCACGATCTCTTCGGCGACAACTCGGTGATCCTGGTGGATCTGGCCGGCCACACCCCGGGCAGCGTCGGGGTGCTCGCCCACACCACGCGGGGTTGGGTCCTGATCGCCGGCGACGCCGCCTGGCACCGTTTACAGATCGACAAGATCCGGCAGAAGTCAAGCTACCCGGGCCTTTTGGTGGACGAGGACCGCGAGCAGGCCTTCAAGACCCTGCATCGCCTGCACCTGGCGCGGCACGCGGTCACGATCATCCCGACCCACGACCACCAGGCGGCGCTGCAGTTGCCCACCTAGCCGGTTGCTCGCCTAGCCGGTTGCTCGCCTAGCCCCCGCCCGCGATCGAGCGTGAAGTTAGTTTCACGCTCGGGCACGAGTGTGAAACTAACTTCACATTCGCGGCAAACGAGCGCCCGGCCGCGCCGCGCTTGCGATCGCCGCTAACCGCCCAGGCAGCCCGGGCCGAGCAGCGCCTTCAGATCCCCCATCAGCGCCGGCGAGGGCGTAACCCGAAGGGAGGCATCCAGTTCCAGCGTGGTGATCCTGTCCCCGCTGATCAGCCGGAGATGCACCTGCGCCGTGCCCGGGTGGCGGGCCAGCACCTGCTTGAGCGCGGTGACCTTGTCGATGGTGCACTGCCGCGTCGGCAGGCTGACCGCCAGCGGCCGGTTCGGCTGCGCACTGGAAAAGTCCGGCACCACAAGCTCGTTAGCGATCAACGCGACCCGGTCGTCGCGCAGTGACACCTTGGCCTTGATCAGCACCACGACGTCGTCGGCGATGTCGGCCCCGTACACGGAGTACGCCTGCGGGAAGAACATCACCTCGATGCCGCCGGTGAGATCCTCCAATTGAGCCGACGCCCAAGGCATTCCGTTTTTGTTGACCCGCCGGTTGACCGACGCGAGGATGCCACCCACCCGCACCTGGGTGTCGTTGGGGACATCGCCGTCGAGGATGGCCGGGATCTGGGTGTCGACCTGGGCGGTCAGTAGGTGCGCTACCTGGTTGAGCGGATGCCCGGACACATACAGCCCCAGCATCTCTCGCTCCAGGGCGAGCTTGTGCTTGTCCTCCCACTCGTCCTCGGGCACCTTGATGTTGAACACCGATTCCGTGCAGCCGTCGTCGCCGCCGAACAGGTCGAACTGGCCCATCGCCTCGGCCTTCTTGGTCCCCAGCACCGAGTCGACCGCGTCGGTGTGCACCAGGAACAGGCCCTTGCGGGCGTGCCCCAGCGAGTCGAAGGCGCCGGCCTTGATCAACGACTCGGTGACCTTCTTGTTGCAGGCCGCGACATCGATCTTGTTCAGGTAGTCCGAGAAATCGGTGAACTTGCCCTTGCCGTTTCGGGTGCCGATCAGCGAGGCGACCACGTTGGCGCCGACGTTGCGCACCGCGCCCATCCCGAAGCGGATGTCTTGGCCGACCGAGGCGAAGTTCACCAGGGACTCGTTGACGTCCGGCGGCAGCACCGTGATGCCGAGCTTGCGGCAGTCGGCCAGGTAGACCGCGGCCTTGTCCTTGTCGTCGCCCACCGATGTCAGCAGCCCGGCCATGTACTCGGCCGGATAGTTGGCCTTCAGGTAGGCGGTCCAATAGGAGACCAGGCCGTAGCCGGCCGCGTGCGACTTGTTGAACGCGTATCCGGCGAACGGAAGGATGGTGTCCCACAGACGCTTTCACCGCTTTTTCGGAGAAGCCGTTGGCGGTCATGCCCTCGTAGAAGCCCTTGTACTCGGCCTCGAGCACCTCGAGCTTCTTCTTGCCCATCGCCTTGCGCAGCGCGTCGGCCTTACCCATCGTGTAGGAGGCGACCTTCTGGGCGATGAACATGATCTGCTCTTGGTAGACGATCAGGCCGTGCGTCTCGGCCAGGATCTCGCGCAGCGGCTCCTCGAGCTCCGGGTGGATCGGCTTGACCGCCTGACGACCGTTCTTGCGGTCGGCGTAGTCGTTGTGGGCGTTCATGCCCATCGGCCCGGGCCGGTACAGCGCCAGCACGGCGACGATGTCGTTGAACTCGGTGGGTTGCATGCGGCGCAACAGATCTCGCATCGGCCCGCCGTCGAGCTGGAACACACCCAGGGTGTCGCCGCGGCCGAGCAGCTCGTAGGTGGGCTTGTCGTCCAGCGGCACCGATTCCAGGTCGAGGTCAATTCCCCTGTTGGCACTTGATGTTTTCCAGCGCGTCGCCGATGATCGTCAGGTTCCGCAGGCCCAGGAAGTCCATCTTCAGCAGGCCGATGGCCTCACACGACGGGTAGTCCCAGCCGGTGATGATGGCCCCGTCCTGCGGCCGCTTCCACAGCGGGATGGCCTCGGTCAGCGGCTCGCTGCTCATGATCACCGCGCACGCGTGCACACCCGCGTTGCGGATCAGCCCCTCCAGGCCGCGCGCGGTCTGGTAGATGGTGCGCACGTCCGGGTCGGTTTCGATCAGGCCGCGCACCTCGGCGGCCTCCTTGAACCGCTCGTGGCCCGGGTCGGTGATGCCCGACAGCGGAATGTCTTTGGCCATGATCGGCGGCGGCAGCGCCTTGGTGATCCGGTCGGCGATCGCGAATCCGGGCTGGCCGTAGTGGATGCGCGCCGAATCCTTCAGCGCCGCTTTGGTTTTGATGGTGCCGAAGGTGATGACCTGGGCGACGCGGTCGGAGCCCCACTTCTCGGCGGCGTAGCGCACCATCTCGCCGCGCCGACGGTCGTCGAAGTCGATATCGATGTCGGGTGCCGACGGCCGCTCCGGGTTGAGGAAGCGCTCGAACAGCAGGCCGTGCGGAATCGGGTCGATGTTGGTGATGCCCAGCGCGTAGGCCACCAGCGAGCCGGCCGCCGAACCACGGCCCGGCCCCACCCGGATGTCGATGGACTTCGCGTGGTTGATCAGGTCGGCGACGATCAGGAAGTAGGCCGGGAAGCCCTTGTCGCAGATGACCTTGATCTCGTACTCGGCCCGGTCGATGTAGTCCTGGCCGGCGCCGGACGGGAATCGCCGCTGCAGCCCGGCCATCACCTCGTGATGCAGCCAGCTGCGCCTGGTCGTGTCCCTCGGGCACCGGGAAGATCGGCATCCGGTCGCGCGGTGCCCACACCTCGTCGTACGACTGCACCCGCTCGGCGATCAGCAGGGTGGAGTCGCAGGCGCCGGGGACCTCGTCGTCCCAGATCTGGCGCATGTCGGCGGCCGACTTCAGGTAGTAGCCGTCACCGTCGAACTTGAACCGGTTGGGGTCCGACAGCGTCTTGCCGGTCTGCACGCACAGCAGCGCCTCGTGGTTGTGGGCGGCGTCGCGGGTGACGTAGTGGCAGTCGTTGGTGGCCAGCGGCGGGATGCCCAGCTTGCGGCCGATCTCCAGCAGACCCTGGCGGACCCGGGTCTCGATGGACAGCCCGTGGTCCATCAGCTCCAGGAAGAAGTTGTCGGCGCCGAAGATCTCTCGCCACTTGGCCGCCGACTCCAGCGCCTCGCGCTCGTGCCCCAGCCGCAGCCGGGTCTGCACCTCACCCGACGGGCATCCGGTGGTGGCGATGATGCCCTCGGCGTGTTCGGCGATGATCTCGGCGTCCATCCGCGACCACTTGCCGAGCTGGCCCTCGAACGACGCCAGCGAGGACAGCTTGAACAGGTTGCGCAGGCCGGTGGCGTTCTCGGCCACCATCGTCATGTGCGTGTAGGAGCCGCTGCCCGACACGTCGTCGGACTTCTGGCCGGGGTCGCCCCACAGGATCCGCCGGGTGTCGAAGCGCGAGGCCGGCGCGATGTAGGCCTCGACGCCGATGATCGGCTTGATCCCGGCCTTCGTCGCCGCGTTGTAGAACTCGCTGGCGCCGAACATGTTTCCGTGGTCGGTCATCCCGACCGCGGGCATTTGCAGCCGCTCCACCTCGGCCAGCATCGGCGCGATCTTCGCGGCACCGTCCAACATCGAATACTCGGTGTGGTTGTGCAGGTGCACGAAGGACGACCCGCGAGGGGCGCTCGCGCTCGGAGCAGACGAACCGGTCATAGGGACGCCAGTCTATGACCGCGGACCGACACGAGTTCGGCGTGTCGCCGCGTGTGTCTCAGATGATTTGGTGGCGACCCGCTGTGCCCGGCTCAAGCCGCGCTGCGATCGCCGCGAGGCGCTTTACCCGTACAACTCGACGAAGTTCTTCAGCGACTTCTGGACGTCGCCTTTGACGGCGCGCGCCGCCGCCGAGCCCACCGGACCGAACAGGGCACGTCCGCCCAGTTCGAGGCGCAGGCCCAGCGTCGACCCCTCGTCGGTGGGTCGCACGGTGAGCGTGACGGCGTATTTGGCCCCGCCTTTGCCCGATCCCGACATCGCCACCTCGTGCGGCGGGTCCCATGTGGTCACCGTCCACGTCACCCGGTTGCGGAAGCCCTTGGCCCGCGCCACGCCGACGATCTGGGTGCCCTCGGCGATCTCGTCGGGCAGGTCGCTGCGCCATCCCTCGTGCATGATCAGCCAGTCGCCCAGGTCCGACAGATCGGAGACGCGGTCCCACATGTCCTGCGGGGTCATCGGGACATCGGCGGTCAGGTCCACAGCAGCCACCGCCTGAGCCTAGCGCCTCGTCACATCCGCCACTGGGGCCTCACCGCGGTGGCACATGGTCAGTTGCCCGCCTTTGAGCGACAACCGAGACGGTGCGACGCGACAACCGAGACGCGTGCGCGCGTCAACCCGGGCACAGGCACGTGCGTCAATCCCGGTTCTCGCGCGCGTCAACCCATTTGTCGCTCAGAGGCGGGCATTTCACCACCCGTCCGGCCCAGAGGCGGATGTGACGGGTGTGATCCGGCGGCCGCAAATGGCCCGGTCCGTCAGTTCTTGGGCCCGCCGCGGAATCGGTTGCCGATCCGGATGCCGGGCAACAGCAGGCTGCGCGGCACGAACCGGCCGCCGGTGCTGACCACCTTGGGCACCACTCCGGGCACCACCGTGCGCCGGCCGGCCAGCATGCCGCCGATGGCCGCCTCGGCCACGTCGCGCGGCGACACCTGCGCGATGGGGATGCTGAACCGCTCGGCGTTGGCGATCTCGGCCCACTCCGTCGGCACCGGTCCGGGGCACAGGCACGTGACCGACACCCCCGTCCCGTGCAGCTCCTCGTGCACCGCTTCGGAGAACGTCTGCACGAACGCCTTGGTGGCCGAATACACCGCCATGAAGGGAACCGGCTGGAATCCCGCGATCGACGCGATGTTCATCACCGCGCCGGCGCCGCGCTCGACCATGCCGGGCAACGTCGCGTGGGTGAGTTCCATCAACGCCAGCGCGTTGAGGGTGACCTCTTCGCTCTCGCGCTCCACCGGCAGCTCGTGGAACACCCCGCTGGTGCCGAAACCGGCGCTGTTGCACAGGCCGGCGATCGGTTCGCTGCGCAGCCGGTTCGCCAGTTTGGCGCGGGCCTTGCTGTCGCTGAGGTCCAGCGGCAGCACCTCGACGGCGACCGAGTACTCCTGGCCCACCTCGTTGGCCAGCTCGTCGAGACGCTCGCGGCGGCGCGCGACCAGCAACAGCGGGAAGCCGCGGCGGGCCAGCCCGCGAGCCAGTTCGGCGCCGATGCCGGACGAGGCGCCGGTGATGACGACGGTGGTCTGAATGTCAGGTTTTGGAAGGCTCATGGTGTCACCAATGTATCCCTCGGGTCGCCCGCACGAAGTTCTCGCTGCGTCTGTCGAATTCCGTTGTGTCGGTTGATGATTCGCTCACCCTTTGCGGCGCTGGAGTCGCTGAACATGGCGAACGCCCGGTTGCGCACCCGGTCCATCACCGCCGGGTTGACCGCATCGGCGACGGCGGCGAACTGCCCGAACGGTGAGCTGGCCCGGCGGGGCCGGTGCACGATCGCGTCGGTGATCACGCCGGCCGCCTGATCTGGCGTCAGCGCCGGGAACTTGTCGTAGAGCGTGGTCGGGCTGATCATCGGCGTGCGCACCAGCGCCATGTGCACCGTGGTGAACCGCACGTCGTCGTTCACGGTTTCGGCCTGCAGCGCGTCACACAAGCTGTCCAGCGCGGCCTTGCTGGCGATGTAGGCCCCGAAGCGCGGCGCGCGGGTCTGCACGCCGACCGAGGAGACGTTGAGCACGTGCCCGTAACCCCGCTCGCGCATCCCCGGGATGAACTTGAGGATCAGCTGGACCGCGCCCAGATAGTTCAGCTGCATGGTCCGCTGATAGTCGTGGATCCGGTCGTAGGACAGCTCGAGTGAGCGCCGAATCGAGCGCCCCGCGTTGTTGATCAGGATGTCGACGCCGCCGAGATCGTCGAGCACCTGATCGGCCATCGCGGCGATGGCGTCCATGTCGGTCAGGTCGCACGGGTAGACGTGGGCGGTCCCACCGTTGCCGCGGATCTCGTCGGCGACCTTCTCGAGGTTCTCCCGGGTGCGCGCCACCAGCGCCACCGCGCCGCCGGCTTCCGCGATCTTCTTCGCGGCGGCCTCACCGATGCCCGAGGATCCCCCGGTGATCAGGGCGGTCTTGTCGTCGACGGCCTCCTCGAGGGTGCGGCCCTGGACCGCGTCGAGCAGATTCCGCAGATAGAACGGCCGATACCGTCCGGCCGAGTTCGGGGTGTTGACGATGTGAGACACCGCGGCCAGTGGTTTTTCCACCAGGTTCCCGATCGAGTTCTCCACCAAGTTCGTTAAGTCACCGAGATTCATCGGCTTTCGCTCCTGATGATGTGAGCCCCCCGACCGCAACTGGCCTGCCCGTTGACCACGACCGCCTTGCGGGGCTGCGCGAGTGATGTGACGTGCATCATTAAGCCAACCTAGGTCATCAGCGGCATCACCTCGACGCAGATTGCGGTCATGTAACGCGGCACGCGCTCCTCACGGCTCGCCGAGGACAGTCGCCAGCTGTGGGCAATCCGCTTGTTACACAGGGCAATCCGGGCGTGATCGCGCACTAACTGACGAGCAACGCCGAGATGTTCCAATCGTGCTCATGAAAATTCTGGCGCGCTTCCGCAAGTCCGCACCGGCATCCATCTATGACCGGATCGGTGGGCACGAGGCGATCGAAGTCGTGGTCGAGGACTTCTACGTTCGGGTGCTTGCCGACGATCAACTGTCCGGCTTCTTCACCGGCACGAATATGAACCGCCTCAAGGGCAAACAGGTGGAGTTCTTCGCGGCCGCCCTGGGCGGCCCGGAGCCCTACACCGGCGCGCCGATGAAGCAGGTGCACCGGGGCCGCGGGATCACCATGCACCACTTCAGTTTGGTGGCCGGGCATTTGGCCGACGCGCTGGCCGCCGCCGGGGTGCCGTCCGAGACGGTGACCGAGATACTCGGCGCGATCGCACCGCTGGCCCCCGAGATCGCGACGGGCGACGCCGGCAAGGTCAGGGTCTGACCGGTCCGCCGAGATTGCCGCGAGGGCTCTGGTAGCGGCGCCCACGAGCCCGTGACGGCAATCTCGGCTTAAGAGCATGCGACAGTGCCTAGCATGCCTGACATGCGGCGCACATTTGACGACCTGATCGCCGAGGCGGACGCCGCCCCGGTCGACGGGCTGGGATTTTTCGTGGCTGGACGGCCGGGCCACCGAGGAACGCCCGTCGTGGGGCTACCAGCGCCTGCTGAGGGGCCGGTTGGCGACGGTGTCGGCCGCGCTGGACATTCACACCGGCGGCGGGGAGGTGCTGTCCGGCGCGGCACCGTTCCCGCCCACCATGGCGGCCATCGAGACGTGGCCGCCGAACGCGGCGCTGGCGACCCAGCGCCTGCATCCGCTCGGCGTGGTGGTCGTCGCGACCCGCGATGAGCCGCCGCTGCCGTTCGCCGACGACGCGTTCGACCTGGTGACCACGCGTCACCCGATCTCGGTCTGGTGGACCGAGATCCGTCGGGTGCTCCGACCGGGCGGCACGTACTTCGCGCAGCACATCGGCCCCGCCACCATGGGCGAGCTGGTCGAGTACTTCATCGGGCCGCAGCCGGAGAAGTGGGCCGAGTTTCACCCGGACGCGGTGCGCGCACAGGCCGAGGCGGCCGGGCTGCAGATCGTGGACGTGCGGATGGAGCGGATGCGGGCCGAGTTCTTCGACATCGGCGCCGTCGTGTACTTCCTGCGCAAGGTGATCTGGACGGTGCCCGACTTCACCGTGCAGCGCTACCGCGACCGGCTGGCCGAACTGCACGAGCGCATCGAATCCGACGGGCCGTTCGTCGCCCACTCCGTGCGGCTGCTCGTCGAGGCCCGCAAGCCCGTGGTGAGTCAGCCCTCGTCGCGCAACACATCCAGCGCGTGTTGCAGGTCGGGCGGGTAGGGGCTGACGATCTCGATCGCGCCTGCCGTCGGCCGGATGGGCGAACGACAGCGAGCGGGCATGCAGCCATTGGCGTTCCAGGCCAAGCTTTTTCGCGAGCTTGGGGTCGGCGCCGTAGACGAGGTCACCGCAGCACGGGTGATGCAGCGCGGAGAAATGCACCCGGATCTGATGGGTGCGGCCGGTTTCCAGGTGCACGTCGAGCAGGCTGGCGGCCACGAAGGCTTCCACGGTGTCGTAGTGGGTGAGGCTGTGCCGGCCGTCCTTGGTCACCGCGAACTTCCACTCGCCGCCGCGGTGACGTCCGATCGGCGCGTCGATGGTCCCGCTGGACGGATCCGGATGTCCCTGCACCAGCGCGTGATAGCGCTTGTCGACGGTGCGCTGTTTGAACGCCCGCTTGAGCAGGGTGTAGGCGCGCTCGGACAGCGCCACCACCATCACCCCGGACGTGCCGACGTCGAGGCGGTGCACAATGCCCTGCCGCTCGGGCACACCCGAGGTGGTGATCCGGTAACCGGCGGCGGCCAGGCCACCGAGCACCGTGGGTCCGGTCCAGCCCACCGACGCGTGCGCGGCCACCGCCGCCGGCTTGTCGACCGCGACGATGTCGTCGTCGGAGTACAGGATCGTCATGCCCTCGATGTCGACCGGCGTGTTCTGCAGCGGCGCGGGCGCCTCGGGCAGGCGCACCTGCAGCCAGGCGCCGCCGGTCAGCCGGTCGGACTTGCCGGCCCGGACGCCGTCGAGTTCGACGCCGCCGTCTTCGGCCAAGGCCGCCGCCGCGCTGCGCGACAGCCCCAGCAGCCGTGCCAGCCCGGCGTCGACACGCATGCCCGCCAGTCCCTCCGGGACGGGCATCGAGCGGTCACTCACCCGCGCTGCCCTGGGCGTCGCCTTCGTTGTCGTCGCGCCGGGCGGCCCCGGTGCGCCGACCAACCGAGTCGAAGTCGAACCCGAAGATGGACAGCACCACCAGCAGGATGGCGCCGCCGACCACCGAGGGATCGGCGACGTTGAACACCGGCCACCAGCCGACCGACAAGAAGTCCACGACATGCCCTCGAAGCGGTCCGGGGGCCCGGAAGAAGCGATCGACCAGGTTGCCCATGGCGCCGCCGAGGATCATGCCCAGGCCCACCGCCCACCACGGCGACACCAGCCGCCGCCCCATCCAGAAGATGCCGACCACCACGCCGGTCGCGATCAGGGTCAGCACCCAGGTGTATCCGGTCGCCATCGAGAAGGCCGCACCCGAATTGCGCACCAGAGTCCAGGTCACCGTGTCGCCGATGATCGGCACCGGCTGGCCGGGCGGCAGCAGCTTGACGGCAAGCACCTTGGTGACGACGTCGAGGGCCAGGACTATCGCCGCGATCGACAGCAGCAGTCGCAGCCGCCGTGGAGCGGGCTGCGGTGCCGCGTTTCGGGCTCGTCCCGCTCGACCGGGGCGGCCTCACCAGCCTCTTCGGCTGAGGTCACCGGCTCAGTCGATTTCGTTGGTTCTTCAGGCACTTCCCCATCATCCCCTACTGCCCCACGCAGGCTAGCCATGTTCGCGCAGCGGCGATGCGCAATGATGCCAGCATGGCCCGCCTCACCGTGATCGCCACCGGAGGCACGATATCGACCGGCACCGGCGCCGACGGGGTGCACCGACCCTCGTACAGCGGCGCGGACCTGACGGCGCCCTTCCGCGCAGGCACGACGTGGACGTCGTTGACCTGCTGGCGGTCGACAGCTCGGAGCTGACGCTGGCCGATTGGGACCGGATCCGCGACGCGGTGACGGCCGCGGTCGACGGCGGCGCCGACGGTGTGGTCGTGCTGCACGGCACCGACACCATGGAGGAAAGCGCGCTGTGGCTCGATCTCACCTACGCGGGCCCGGCCCCGGTCGTGCTGACCGGCGCCATGCGCAGCGCCGACGCCCCCGACGCGGACGGCCCGGCGAATGTGCGCGACGCGCTGGCCGTGGCGGCCAGCCCGGCCGCCCGTGACCTGGGCGTGGTGATGTGTTTCGCCGGCCGGGTGCTGCAACCGCTGGGCATGAGCAAGGTGGCCACCGAGGACCTGAGCGGCTTCACCGGTCAGCTGCTCGGCACCGTGGCCGGCGACGTGACGCTGACCGGCGCGAAAACGCGCCCGTACCTCGGCGATCTGCGCGCCGCCGCCGCGCCGCGCGTCGACATCGTCGCGGCGTACCTGGGCAGTGACGCGGTGGCACTCGATGCGTGCGTGGCCGCCGGGGCGCGGGCCGTGGTGCTCGAGGCGCTGGGTTCGGGCAACGCCGGGCCCGCGGTCGTCGACGCGGTGCGCCGGCACTGCGGCAACGGGGTCGTCATCGCGGTGTCCACCCGCGTCCCCGGCGGGCGGGTCGGCGCCAGCTACGGCCCCGGGCACGACATGGCGGCCGCCGGGGCGGTGATGGTGCCGCGGTTGCGACCGTCTCAGGCGCGCGTGCTGCTGATCGCCGCGCTGGCCGCGGAGCTACCGGTCGCCGACGTCGTCGCCCGGTGGGGCTGACAGCGCGTCGGCCTGCAGCCCGCCGACGTAATCGGGCCAATCCAGGAATCGACCGGGTTGGCGCGCACCAGGTCGCCGCCGTCGGCGGGAAACGTCCGGGCCGGGCCCGGGCCCGAGCTGCGGGTCTCGAACCGCGCGGTGACCACGCCGTGGCCCGCGCCCTGCACCCAGCCGTGCCCGAGCTCGCGGTGGGCGACGTCGTCGCCGATCCGCCACGCCGCGGCCTCCCGTCTGGCGCCGGGCGCAAACATGGCCTCGGTCGCGGTTTCGACGGACGGCGAATCCGGTTGCGGCTCCGGCAGTTCCAGGTCCGGGAACAGCGATTCCTGGCGCACGTCGCTCAACCCCGAAAAGCCCACGCCGAGAAGGCGAATGGGCCCGATCTCGCGCGGATCGAGCAGCAGCCGCCGGGCCATGCCCACCAGCGCGGCGACCTCGGTGGTGGCATAGGGCAGCGTCGCCGACCGGGTCAGCGTGCTCATGTCGGACTTCTTCAGCTTGACGGTGACGGTGCGCGCGCCGCGGCCGTCACGCAGCAGGCGGTGATGGGCGTGCTCGGCGATCGGCTCGATCGCCTCACGCAACTGCTCCAGGCTGGTCAGGTCGACGGCGAAGGTCGATTCGGAGCTGATCTGCTTGGCTTCGGCGCGCTCGGCGACCGGGCGGTCGTCGATACCGCGGGCCAGCCGGTGCAGCGCCGGCCCGATCGTGGCGCCCAGGATGTTGGCGGCCTCGGCGTCGGTCAGCGCGGCCAGCTCGCCGATGGTCTCGATGCCGAGGCGATGCAGCTTCTCCTCGGCGACCGGGCCGATCCCCCACAGCCGGCGCACCGGCAGCCCGCCGAGCAGCAGCCGTTCCTCGGCGCGCCGCACCACCCGAATGCCGTCGGGCTTGGCCAGCCCGGACGCGATCTTGGCGATCTGCTTGCCCGAGCCGGCGCCGACCGAGGCGATCAGGCCGGTGTCGTCGCGGACCCGTCGCCGCAGGTCCTCGCAGAACGCCTCGACGTCGTCGGCGGGCGCCCCGGCGAGTTGCGGCGGGTTCGCCGAAACCCTCGTCGAAGGACAGCTGCTCGACGACGGGCACCACGGCGCGAATGGTGTCGAAGACCCGCCGGCTGGCCAGCCCGTACACCACGCCGCGCGGCGGCAGCACCACCGCGCTCACGCCGACCAGCCGGCGGGCCTGATGCATGGGCATGGCCGAGCGTGCCCCGAACACGCGCGCCTCGTAGCTGGCGCCGGCCACCACGCCGCGCCCGCCCACCCGCCGACCAGCACCGGCCGCCCGCGCAGCGTCGGGCGGGTGAGTTGCTCGACGGAGGCGAAGAACGCGTCCATGTCCAGGTGCAGCACCCACCGCGACTCCACAGGATCGATGCTAGGGCCCACGACGGGCCAGTTGGACTAACGTTTTTGCTATGGCCATGAACCTGGCGCACCGGCGGATCTGCAGCTCGGATCGCTGGGCCAAGGCGGTCGAAGGACGGCTGATGGACACCGGGCCGTCGACGCGACCGTTCCGTCCGGGGGGCGGACGTTCCATCGGGGTCGCGCCGCCCTCGACGCGGTGGGCGCGGCTGCGTCGTCAATGGGACCAGCAGCTGCATCCCGGGGAGCAGACCACGGTGCTGGCCTGGGCATCGTTCACGCTCACCTTCGCCGGGCTGCGCGGCCTCACCCACTGGATACGCGCCGGCCACGGGCCTTCCGGTGGCGGTGTGTCCATGGGCGGCAAGCACTTTCACCACTACAACATCGGCATCGGGATGCTGGCGACGGTGGCCGGAGTCGGGCTGCGCGGCAGCGAGGAGCAACGGCGACACCCGGCTGCGGCGGTGGCCTACGGCGCCGCCAATGCCATGATCGTCGACGAGTTGGCGCTGCTGTTGGACCTCAAGGACGTGTACTGGGCATCCGATGGCCGAAAGAGCGTCGACGTCGCGGTCGGCCTGATCGCCACCGGGGCGACGGTGGCGGTGGGTATGCCGTTCTGGCCCCACGCCCACCGGGCGCTGCGGTCTCGGCTCCTGAACTACGCTCGACGCTGGCGATCAGGCCTTGGCGATGCTTACCCGCACGCCGTCACCGATTTCGGCGCCATCGGCCGGATCGCCGAATTCGAAACTGGTGGCCAGGATTTCACCCGCGATCAGGTCGCGGTGCGTGCGCGCCCAGTCGGCGCGCTCGCCAGGCACCGCCATCACCACCGAAATCCGGTCGGACACATCCAGACCCGTCGACTTGCGCAGCTCCTGCAGCTCACGGATGCGGTCCTTGGCCCAGCCTTCGGCCTCCAGCTCCGGGGTCACCGTGCCGTCCAGCACCACCAGGCCCGCCCCGTCGGGCAGGGCCGCGGTGAACTCCGGGTCGGCCGCGACCAGGCGGGAGCTGTATTCCTCGGGTTGCAGCACCGCGGGGCCGGCGGTCAGCGTGCCGTCCGAATTGACGACGCCCTCCCCCGCCTTGACCGCCTTGATGGCCGCCTGCACGTCCTTGCCCAGCCGCGGCCCGGCCACCCGCGCGTTGACGGTGAGCTCGAAGCGGCCGTAAGTGTCGATCGCATCGGTCAGCTCGACGCTCTTGACGTTGAGTTCGTCGGCGATGAGGTCGACGAACGGCTGCAGTCGCTGCGGATTGTCCACCGCCACCGTCAGTTTCGGAAGCGGCAGCCGCACCCGCAGTTTCTTGGCCTTGCGCAACGAGGACGCGGCCGAGCAGACCTCTCGGACCTGATCCATCGCGGCGACCAGGTCGGGGTCGGCCGGCACGTCGCCGGCTTGCGGCCAGTCGGTCAGGTGCACCGATCGCTGAGAGGTCAGGCCGCGCCAGACGATTTCGGTCACCGAGGGAAGCAGCGGCGCGGCCAGCCGCGCCGTCACCTCCAGCACGGTGTGCAAGGTGTCGATGGCGTCGGCGTCTTCTTCCCAGAACCGCGAACGTGACCGTCGCACATACCAGTTCGTCAACGCCTCGGTGAACTGGCGCAGCTGCTCGCAGGCCCGCGAGATGTCGCAGGTGTCCATCTCATGGGTCAGATCGTCGCGCAGCTCGGCGAGCTTGGCCAGGATGTAGCGGTCCAGGACCTGCGTCGAATCGGTGCGCCAGGTACCGACTTTCGGCGCGTAGAGCGCCAGGAAGCTGTAGGCGTTCCAGAACGGCAGCAGCACCTGGCGCACGCCCTCGCGGATGCCCTGCTCGGTGACGATGAGATTGCCCCCGCGCAGAATCGGTGAGGCCATCAGGAACCAGCGCATGGCGTCGGAACCGTCGCGGTCGAACACTTCGCTGACATCGGGATAGTTGCGCAGCGACTTGCTCATCTTCTGGCCGTCGGAGCCCAGCACGATGCCATGCGCCACACAGGTTTTGAAGGCGGGACGGTCGAACAGCGCGGTGGCCAGCACGTGCAGCGTGTAGAACCAGCCGCGGGTCTGCCCGATGTACTCGACGATGAAGTCACCGGGATAGTGGGTGTCGAACCAGTCGGCGTTCTCGAACGGGAAGTGCACCTGCGCATACGGCATGGACCCCGAGTCGAACCACACGTCGAGCACATCGGGGATCCGTCGCATCGTGCTCGCCCCGGTCGGGTCGTCGGGATTGGGCCGGGTCAGCTCGTCGATGAAGGGCCGGTGCAGGTTGGTGGGCCGCACCCCGAAGTCGCGTTCGAGTTCGTCGAGGCTGCCGTAGGCGTCGACCCGCGGGTAAGCGGGGTCGTCGGACTTCCACACCGGAATCGGGGTGCCCCAGTAGCGGTTTCGCGAGATCGACCAGTCGCGGGCGCCCTGCAGCCACTTGCCGAACTGGCCGTCCTTCACATGCTCGGGGTACCAGGTGATCTGCTGGTTGAGTTCGACCATCCGGTCCCGGAATTCGGTGACCGCGACGAACCACGACGACACCGCCCGATAGATCAGCGGGTTGCGGCAGCGCCAGCAGTGCGGGTAGGGGTGCTCGTAGGTTTCGTGGCGCAGCAGCACCGCGCCGTTGGCGGCGGCGGCACCGCTGCTGTTCTTCAGGTCGCGGATGATGTGCGGGTTGGCGTCGAAGACGTGCTGCCCCTGGTAATCCGGAACCGTGGCGTCGAAGCGCCCCTTGGAATCGACGGGCGTGACCGGCGTGATGCCGACCTTGTCGGTGGTCGCCATGTCGTCCTCGCCGTAGGCCGGCGCCATGTGCACGATGCCGGTGCCGTCCTCGGTGGTGACGAACTCACCGGGCAGCACCTGAAATGCGTTATCCGTATCCATGAAGTACGGGAACGGCGGCAGGTAGCGGGTGCCGAGCAGGTCGGCGCCGCGGTGGGTGGTCAGGATCTCGGGCGCATCTCCGTTTTCGAAGCCCAATTCGCGCGCGTAGGCGGCAAGCCGCGGCTCCGCGAGAACAAAACGCTTGCCGTCGGCCTCGACCTCGACGTAGGTCACGTCGGGGTTGACGGCGACCGCGAGGTTGGACGGCAGGGTCCACGGCGTGGTCGTCCACACGAGCAGGTGAGCCCCGTCCAGCGGACCGCCGACCACCTTGAACCCCACCGTGAGGGCGGGGTCCTGGCGGCTTTGGTACACGTCGTCGTCCATCCGCAATTCGTGGTTGGACAGCGGGGTTTCGTCGCGCCAGCAGTAGGGCAACACCCGGTAGCCCTCGTAGGCCAGGCCCTTGTCCCAGAGCTGTTTGAACGCCCAGATCACCGATTCCATGTACGGCAGGTCCAGCGTCTTGTAGTCGTTGTCGAAGTCGACCCAGCGCGCCTGCCGGGTGACGTAGGCCTGCCACTCGTCGGTATAGCGCAGCACGGATTCTCGGCACGCGTCGTTGAACGCGGCGATGCCCATGTCGTCGATCTGCGACTTGTCGGTGATGCCCAGCTGGCGCTCGACCTCGAGTTCGGCCGGCAGGCCGTGGGTGTCCCAGCCGAAACGGCGCTCCACCTTGTAGCCGCGCATGGTGCGGTAGCGCGGGACGATGTCTTTGACGTAGCCGGTGAGCAGGTGCCCGTAGTGCGGCAGCCCGTTGGCGAACGGCGGCCCGTCGTAGAACACGTATTCCGGTGCACCGTCACGGCGGGCGATGCTGGCCCGGAAGGTGTCGTCGCGGGCCCAGTAGTCCAGCACGTCGAGCTCGAGCGCCGGGAAGTCGGGCGCCCCGCCGGCCGGCTTGGGGTAGGCCTGGATCGAGTCCACGAGCTGAGCCTCGAGGTCAGCTTCGGAGCCGGATGTGTCGGTCACGGTGCGCGTTGTCTCCTGTGCCACGGTGCAAACCGGGGACGACGACGCGCTGGCTGCGCGAGCGCCGCGGTACCACCCCGCTTGCCGCGCTTTCGCGTGGCCACTCGATGACGGCTGTGACGGGCCTACCCGTTCGGGTCTACTGAGCCGGGACGGCTGTTCTTCCGAAGGCTCCCCGGTGATGGCCGGATCGACGCCAGTAAGACGATTCTACGAAGACCCGCAAATCCGGGTGCACTCCAAGGGGTCGCCAAGGCGCAGAACTATGTCTGCGACCAAGCGACCCCTTGGAGTGGGAGTTGCTGCACGTCCATCGGAGTTCGGCTTTCAGGCCCGGACTTCGAGGACGCCAACCCGCCACAGCGCGGCGTACACGTGGCGCAGCGGGACGCTCAGCAGGCGAGCGGCGCCGTCCACCAGCGGGTCGCCACCGGCGCCCAACAGCGGGGTGCCGGCCCGGCGGCGGCGGTTGGCCACGGGAGCCGGGGCGGGTGCCGGGATCGTGTCGGCGTCGCGCACCACGGTCAGCGTGGGGGCGGGAGCTACGGTGAGCACTTCGTCGTAGAAAGCTGCGGTCATCATCGCCTCCTAGAGGGGAGATCCAACGGGGACTGACTGGACTGATGTGTCCCGTCCCTCGCGATCTCAGAACGCTTGGCCGATAAGCCTTTAGCGTTGCGACGACTCAGCCGAGAAGGTCGCGCCGGAGACCGGATCGGGACGAAACACTGTTCGGACTTCGGTCCGGACTATCGTCAGAACTCATGTGTCCCTCACCTCCTCGCGGTCACGACGCATGCGCGGGTCGCATGCAATCTATGCGCAGCAGAGGAGCAGAACCCGACAACCGTCGGAGATCCGCACCCCACTCGTCAGAGCTTCGGCACCACACGACGTGTCCTGCCTGGAAAAACAATCCAAGCCGGAAGCCACCTGGGCTCAACCCTTAAGCCGGGAGGAGCTGTCCTGACCCGGGGCGTCTTTCGACGTTCGGGGTCAGTGGCCTGTATTCGTGTAGACGCCTCACCTATCGAGGTGCTTACCCGACCGATAATGCACGACGGCTATGACGCGGTCAAATCCCTGGATAGCGTGTCGGGGATTCTGTACGCATTCTTTGGGGGCGCACACAGCATTTGGCCAGGTTCACGGCGCTGAACTGGGCATATGCCCTGCCGGCGGTCAGGAAAACGTCAACGCCGCGCTGTTGCCGAGCCGCCCGGCATCACTTCTCGACCAGGCCGTCGAGCCGGCCGATGGTGTCGATGAACTCTTCGACCATGTCGAGCACCACCGAGCGCGTCGGGCGGACCCGGTCGAGCGAACCCACCACCTGCCCGACGAAGTAGGTGGCCAGCTCACGCGCCTTGGCGCCCTGGTGGGCGGCGGCCTGGTTGATGCGCACCTGCGGCTCGGTGATCAGCGCGGTCTGCAACGGCATGCCCAGCGGATCGGGGTTTTCCGGCCGCTCCCATTCGTCGGTCCAGGCCGTGCGCAGCATCCGCGCCGGCTTGCCCGTCATCGAGCGCGACCGCACCGTGTCCGACGAGCTGGCGGCCAGGAACTTCTCCTTGACCACCGGCACCGTCTCGGCTTCTTCGGTGGTCAGCCACACCGAGCCGCACCACACGCCCTCGGCGCCCAGGGCCAGCGCCGCGGCGATCTGGCGACCGCGGGCGATTCCGCCGGCGGCGAGGACGGGCACCGGCGCCACGGCGTCGACGACCTCGGGGACCAGGACCATGGTCGCCACCTCGCCGGTATGACCGCCCGCCTCGGTACCCTGCGCGACGATCAGGTCGACGCCCGCGGCGGCGTGCCGTTGCGCGTGCCCGGTGGTGCCGGCCAGCGCGGCCACCAGCACGTCCCGCTCGTGCGCGCGCTGGACGAGATCTTCGGGGGGCGGCCCGAGTGCGCTGGCGATCAGCCGGATGTTGTTGGAGAAGGCCACGTCGAGCAGTGGCTCGTACGTCTTGGGCGAGATGTTCAGGCCACCGAGGGATCGGTGCGTCTCCTCGGCGGCCGCCGTGACCCCGTAGCGGGCCAGCAGGTCGTCGACGAACGCGCGATGCTCGTCGGGCAGCAGCGTGCGGGCCTGGGTGGTGTCGATGCCGCCCTGCTCGGCACCCACGTACTTGGGCGGCAGCAGCAGGTCGACTCCGTAGGGCTTGCCCCCGGTCTGCTCCTCGATCCAGGTCAGCTCGTTCTGCAGGCGTTGGGGGCTGTGCGCGGTGGCGCCCAGGATCCCGAAGCCGCCCGCGTTGGTCACCGCGGCCACCACGTCGCGGCAGTGACTGAAGGCGCAGATCGGGAATTCGACGCCGAGCATCTCGGCGACCCTGGTTCTCATTGCCCGACGCTAAGAGTTATTGATTGCTAAGTCAATCGGCCACGGCGCGTGGGCAACTCATGTGTGTGCGCCGGCGCTGAGGCCGATGGGGGCGACCCGCTTCGCCCGGCTGCGCCGCGCTCGCGATCGCCCCTACGAGCGGGGCGGCCGCCCGTCCGGCGGCCAACTCGAGACGCCGTCCTCCAACGGCACCTCCAGGCTCTGCAGAATCGACGAGACCATCCGCCAGGCGCCGATCACGGTAACCAGCTCGACGAGAACCGTTGTATCACCCTGGAATTCGTGCTCGCATGCCGACCAGCTCGCGGCGCTCACCGCGCCGTCGCGCACGACATCGTCGGTGGCCGCGAGCACGGCCCGCTCGACGGACCCGAACCCCGCATGGTTCGGCCAATCCCGCACTCCCAGCAGATCATCGGCCGGAACGCCGAGCCGGGATGCAACCCGCCAGTGCTGTGTCCACTCGTAGTCGCAGGCGGTGAGCCAGCCGATCCGCATGATCACCAGCTCGCGCAATCGCGAGTCGAGGGTCCCGTGCCAGAGCATGGTGGCGAGCAGGTCGTTGATGCCACGCGCCAGCGACGGATGGTTGAGCAGCACCTGGAAGATGCTGAGTTCGGCCATGTAATTGGGGACGGCCGCTTCGTCGGCGGCGGCCTTGGCTTCGTCGAGAGGCAGTCGAGGCAGGCGCGCTGTTGTCATCGGGTGAGCACTCCTTTGTGCTGGCGGGACCGTCGCGTTCTACCGTCATCGTAGTCAGCGGAACCCACAGCGACGGCGGCTTGGCGATTTCGCAGCGAAACACGCTACCGTTCAATTGATTTCAGAGAAGCCCGAGCGCCTGGAGGTCGGTCACGTATTTGACGATCACCGGCGCGCTGATCTGCGGGATGTCGTTATCGGGTCCGATTTTGGCTTCCTGCACCGCGGCACGGAAACGCTCCGTCGGCGCCAGGCAACCGCGAGCCGGGTCCGCCGGCGGCACGTGCTGGGCGTTGCGCAACTGCAACAGCTGCAGCACCGACTGGTGGCGCTGCCGTTCCGGCAGCGCATGCAGGGCGGTCTCCATCCGTTGCAGCCATTCGGTGAAGTCGTCGACGCGCTCTACCGGGTAGCCGGCCTCGATCACCCAGTCGACGTACTCGTCGAGCCCGATGCCGTCGTCGTGCGGGTTCATCACGTGATACGTCTCGAACCCGTCCATCGCCTGGGCGCCCAGCGTGGTGATCGCCTCGGCGACGAACTCGACCGGCAGGGCGTCGAAGTGCGCCCGCTGCCGGTCGCCGTGCGCGTCGAGTTCGTAGAACGAGCGGGGTGCGACACCGCTGGCCACCACGCTGTGCACCATCCGGGTGAACATGTCCGACAGGTTCAGCTGGCCGCCGTAGGTGGTGTCGGCCAGGATCATGTCGCAGCGGAACACCGAAACCGGCAGCCCGCACAGGTCGTTGGCCTCCCGCAGCAACACCTCGCCGGCCCACTTGCTGTTGCCGTAGCCGTTGCCGTAGCTGCCGTCGATCGTGCGGATCGGGCCAGCGGTCCGGACGTCGGCATCCTCGGTGAATGCCGACGGCTCGATCTGGTCACCGACGTTGGCCGTCGACACGTACGTGTACGGCTTGAGTTTGGTGGTGAGCGCCAACCGGATCAGCTCGGCCGTGCCCGCGACGTTGGGGGCGAACAGCTCGCTGTAGGGCAGCACGCCGTTGACGACGGCCGCGCAGTCCACGACAAGATCGACGGTGTCGGCCAGCCGCTGCCAGGTTTGTTCGTCCACACCGAGGTTGGCCCGCCCCTTGTCGCCGGCGATGACCTCGAGATGGCCGTCGGCGAGTTCGCGGAAGTACCGCAGCAGCGCGGGATCGCCGCTGTCGAAGGTCTTTTCGAGCCGGCGCCGCGCATCCTCATCCGAGGTGGCCCGCACCAGGCAGATCAACTTTCCATCGGCCAGTTCCAGCCGCTCGAGCCACTGCAGGACCAGGTAACGGCCGAGGAAGCCGGTGGCCCCGGTCAGCAGGACCGTGCGCACGTCGGCGCCCGGGCCCGGCAGCGCCGGCGCTTTCGACAGCGTCGGGGCGTCGATGAACTTGTCCAGCGTGAGATCGCTGGCGTACACCTCGGTCGCGTCGCGGCCGTGCACGGACGCGAAGTCAGCCCGAAGGCCTTGCGCCGCACCGTGATCGCCGTTGAGCTGCTGGCTCAGGCTGCGCACCGACGGCGCCTCGAAGACGGCGCGTACCGGCAGGTGGATATCGAGGGCGTTGTAGATCGCAGCGACCAGCCGCATCGCCGACAGCGAGTCCCCGCCCAAGTCGAAGAAAGACTCGGAGACCCCGACCCGCTCGAGGCCCAGCACCTGGGCGTACAGCCAGGCCAGGATCTCCTCGACCGCGGTGGCCGGAGCCAGGTAGTCGTCGGTGCCCTGGTAGTCGGGCGCCGGCAGCGACCGGGTGTCGAGTTTGCCCCCGGGCGTCAACGGGAGCGCGTCGAGCACCACCACCGCCGACGGCACCATGTAGGCGGGCAGCCGCTCGGCCAGCAGCGTACGAAGCTCGGCCGGGTTGGCCGTGCCGGTGACATACCCCACCAGCCGCTTGTCACCGGGGCGGTCCTCGCGGGCGATCACCAACGCCTGCTCCACCCCGTCCAGCCCGGCGAGCGCGGCCTGAATCTCGCCGAGCTCGATGCGGTACCCCCGGATCTTGACCTGCTCGTCGGCGCGACCGGCATAGCGCAGTTGCCCGTCGGTGCCCCACCACGCCAGGTCCCCGGTGCGATACATGCGCGCACCGGTCCCGCCGAACGGGCACGCCACGAACCGCGACGCGGTCAGGCCGGGCCGGCCCAGGTAGCCGGTCGACACGCCGCCGCCGGCCACGTACAACTCGCCGACCGCACCCGCGGGCACCGGTTGCAGGCACCCGTCGAGCACGAACAACGCGGCCCCGGCCACCGGTGAACCGATGGGCGGTACCTCGGGCCCCGCAGTGAGCGGCGCACTGACCGCCGCGACGATCGTGATCTCGGTGGGGCCATAGACGTTGACCATCACCCGCCCGGGCGCCCAGCGGTCCACCAGTTCGACCGGGCAGGCTTCACCGGCGACGGCCAACACCGTCGATTCCAGCCCGTTGGTTGCGAGCATCCCCACCTCGGACGGGGTCTGGGTCAGCATGTCGACGTGTTCGGCAACGAGCAAGGCGTGCAGGTCTTTCGGCGAACGCACCACCTCGTCGGGCACCACCAGCACCCGTCCGCCGTGCAGCAGCGCGCCGAAGATCTCCCACACCGAGAAGTCGAAGGCCAGGGAGTGGCACTGGCTCCACACCTTGCCCGGCGCCGCCGGCAGACCGGCAGCGCCCAGCGAGGCGAACAGCTGGGTGGCGTTGCGGTGGGTGACCGCCACGCCCTTGGGAACCCCGGTGGTGCCGGAGGTGTAGATCGTGTAAGCGACCTCCTGCGGTGCCGGTGTCGGCAGCGCCGTGGTGGGCCGGTCCTGGATCACCGCATCGTCGATATCGATGACAAGTGGGCCTGAATCGCTTATCCGCGACCGTAATTCGGTCGTGGTGAGCACCGCGGTCGGTGCGGCATCGGTGAGCATGAAGTCGATCCGGGTCGCCGGCAGGCCCGGGTCGATCGGCACATACGCCGCGCCGGTCTTGAGCACCGCCATGATCGCGGCGACGGCCCGGGCCGAGCGTTCCATCAGCACCGCCACGCACCGCCCCGGTCCCGCGCCGTAGTCAACGAGCAAGTGCGCCAACCGGTTCGCGGACTCCTCGAGCTGACGGTACGTCCACGAACACCCTGCGTAGCTGATGGCCACGGCCTCGGGAGCACGCGCGACATGCGCGGCGAACACCTCCGGGATCGACGCGGGTGCGGGCGACGGGCGGGTCAGCGCCGCCCGGTTGCCGATGGCATCGAGGCGCGCGTGCTCGTCGACCCCGAGCACATCGATCGACGACAGCCGCTGGGCCGGATCGGCGGTGATGGCGCCCAGCACCCGATGCAGTCGGGTGATCAGGGCTTCGATGGTGGCGGCGTCGAAGACGTCGGTGCGGAACTCCACCGCTCCGCCGATCCCGGCGGGCTGGCCGTCCTGGGACCAGCGTTCGGCCAGTGACCACGCGAGATCCATTCGGGCGGTGCGGGTGTCGACCGGCACCGGGGTGACCCGCACATCGCCGAGGCTCAGGTCGGCGGAATCGGTGTTCTGCCAGGCCAACATCACCTGTACCAGCGGATGATGCGCCAGGCTGCGGGTGGGGTTGAGCCGTTCCACGAGTACCTCGAACGGCACATCCTGATGTTCGTAGGCGGCCAGGCTGCGCGCGCGCACGTGCGCCAGCACCTCGGCGATGGTGGGATCACCGGCCAGGTCGACCCGCAATACCAGGGTGTTGACGAAAAAGCCGACCACATCGTCCAGGGCGGGATCGCGCCGCCCGGCGATCGGGAAGCCCACCGCCACATCCGAACTCGCGCTGATCTTGGCCAGCAGCACCGCCAGCGCGGCCTGTACCACCATGAAGCTCGTCGCGTTGTGCGCGTTGGCCACCGCGCGAACCCGCCGCTGCAACTCCGCGGGCCAATCCACGGCCACACTCGCCCCGCCGAAATCTGCCACCAACGGATACGGCCGATCGGTCGGCAGCTCCAGCCGCTCGGGCATTCCGGCCAGGGTGTGCTCCCAGTACCGCAACTGCCCGGCGATCAGACTGTGCGGATCCTGCAGTTCCCCGAATTGCGCGCGCTGCCACAGCGTGTAGTCGACATACTGCACCGGCAACGGCGCCCAGCCCGGGACGTCGCCCACCGCGCGGCTGGCATAGGCCTCCCCCAGATCCCGCACCAACGGCGTCAGCGACCAGCCGTCGGCGGCGATGTGGTGCAGCACGGCCACCAACAGGTACTCGTTGTCGTTCAGCCGGAACAGCAATGCGCGCAACGGAAGCTCGGTGGCCAGGTCGAAGCGGTGGCCCACCACGGTGTCGATGGCCTTGCCCAGCCGGGCGGGCGACCACCCGCGCGCATCGCTGATCTGCCAGCCGAAGTCGGCGTCGTCCACCTCGACCACCAGCTGCTGGGGTATGCCCTCGTGCGCCGGGAAGAGGGTGCGCAGACTTTCGTGACGGGCCACGACGTCGGCCAGCGCGGCACCGAACGCCTCGCCGTCGAGACGCCCGTGCAGCTGCAGGGCCATCGCCATGTTGTGCACCGGTGACGGACCATGCAATTGGCCGATGAACCACAACCGCGACTGGGCGAACGACAACGGCACCACCTCCGGCCGCGCACCGGCCACCAGCGGTAGGCGCCCGCCCCCGTCGGCACCCAGGCGCGTCGCCAGCCGCCGGATGGTGGGGGCTTCGAACAGGGCCCGAACCCCAAGGTGGACATCGAGACTCGTGTTGACCTCGGCGACCAGCCGCATCGCAGACAGCGAGTCGCCACCGAGGTCGAAGAAGGAGTCATCGATCCCGACATGGTCGACGCCGAGCACGCGCGCGTAGATGTCGGCCATGGCCTGCTCGACGGCGGTGGCCGGGGCGCTGTACTGATCGACGCCTTGGTAGTCGGGTGCGGGCAGGGCGCGACGGTCGAGTTTGCCGTTGGGTGTCAACGGCAATGCCTCGATGGCCACCACCGCCGCCGGCACCATGTAGGCCGGTAACCGCTCGGCCAGCCGGGCGCGAACCCCGGCCGGGTCGGCGGTTCCGGTGAGATAGCCGACGAGCCGCTTGTCGCCGGGCCGGTCCTCGCGGGCGATCACCACCGCCTGCGCCGCCCCGTCCAATTCGGCCAGCGCGCTTTGGATTTCACCGAGCTCGATGCGATAGCCACGGATCTTGACCTGTTCATCGGCGCGCGCGACATACTGCAACTGCCCATCGGAGCCCCAGCGCACCACGTCGCCGGTCCGATACATGCGCTGTCCAGGCGCATCCGCCCCGGCGAACGGGCAGGCCACAAAGCGCGACGCCGTTAAACCGGCCCGGCCCAGATACCCGGCGGCCACCCCGGCCCCGGCCACATACAACTCGCCCGCCACGCCCACTGGCACCGGCCGCAACCAGGGGTCCAGCACGAAGAAGCCGAGATGCGCCAACGGTTTTCCGATGGGGCTGACGTGACCGTCGATATCGGCGTCGACGATCTCCCGGAACGAGGCATGCACGGTCGTCTCGGTGATGCCGTACATGTTGATCAGTCGCGGGTGTCGCGGTTGGTTGTGCAACCACTTACCCAGCCGCTGGGGAACCAGCGCTTCGCCGCCGAACACCACGGTCTGCGGGCTGAGCTGCCGTCCCGACCGCGGCGCATCGGCGCTCTGCAGGGCAAAGAACGCCGACGGGGTTTGACTGAGCACGCTGACGTCTTCACCGATCAGCAAGGCGCGCAGGTCTTCCGGTGAGCGCACCACCTCGTCGGGTACGACGAGTAGCCGTCCGCCTGAAAGCAGGGCGCCGAAGATCTCCCACACCGAGAAGTCGAAGGCCAGTGAATGGCACTGACTCCACACCCCCGTCGTCGACGACAGCCGACCGTGCAGGGATTCCAGCAGCTCGGCGACGTTGCGGTGGGTGACCGCGACGCCCTTGGGGGTTCCGGTCGTGCCGGAGGTGTAGATGACGTAGGCGATGTTCGCGGGCGCGGGTGCCGGCACGGCGCCGCCCGGCCGGGCCTGTAGGGCGGGGTCGTCGATGTCGGTGACCGCCATGTCGAAGCCGTCCAGTCGCGACCGCAGGTCCGCGGTGGTGATCGCGGCGCTGGGGGCGGCGTCGGTGAGCATGAACTCGACCCGGTTCTGCGGCGTCGCCGGGTCGATCGGCAGGTAGGCCGCCCCCGTCTTGAGCACCGCGAGGATCGCGACGACGGCCCGGGCCGAGCGTTCCATCAGCACCGCCACGCAGTGCCCCGGCCCCACGCCGTGGTCAATGAGCGAGTGCGCCAGGCTGTTCGAGGACTCGTCGAGCTCGCGATAGGTCATCGAACGGCCGTCGAACGTCAGCGCCACCGCCTGCGGGCTGCGCGCCACTTGGTCGGCGAACAACGCCGGTATCGACGGCGGTTCGACGCGCGGCCGGGACAGCACCGCGCGGTTGCCGATCGCGTCGAGGCGCGCGTGCTCGTCGGCGCCGAGCACATCGATCGTCGACAGTCGCCGGGCGGGGTCGGCGGTCATGGCCGTCAGCACCCGCTGCAATCGTTCGATCAGCGCCTCGATGGTGGCGGTGTCGAAGACGTCGGTGCGAAATTCCACCGCTCCGCCGATCCCGGCGAGCCTGCCGTCCCGAGTCCAGCGTTCGGCCAGCGACCACGCCAAGTCGGTACGGGCTGTGCGGGTATCGACCGGCACCGGGGTGACCCGCACATCACCGAGGCTCAGCTCGGTGGAATCGGTGTTCTGCCAGGCCAACATGACCTGCACCAGCGGATGATGCGCCAGGCTCCGGGTGGGGTTGAGTCGCTCCACCAGCGCCTCGAAGGGCACATCCTGGTGCTCGTAGGCGGCCAGGCTGCGCTGGCGAACCCGGGCCAGAATCTCCTCGATCGTGGGGTCCCCCGCCACATCGACACGCAACACCAGGGTGTTGACGAAAAAGCCCACCACGTCGTCCAGGGCGGGATCGCGCCGCCCGGCGATCGGGAAGCCCACCGCCACATCCGAACTCGCGCTGATCTTGGCCAGCAGTACCACCAAGGCGGCCTGGACCACCATGAAGGTGGTCGCGTTGTGTGCGCTGGCCACGGCGCGAAGCCGCTGTTGCAACTCGGCCGGCCAATCGACGGTCACGCTCGCCCCGCGGTAATCCGCCACCAACGGATACGGCCGATCGGTGGGCAGCTCCAGTCGTTCGGGCAGCCCGGCGAGCGCCTGTTCCCAGTACGCCAGCTGCGCCGCGATCGGGCTGCCCGGATCGTCCAGATCCCCGAATCGGCTGCGCTGCCACAGCGTGTAGTCGACATACTGCACCGGCAACGGCGCCCACTGCGGGGCCGCCCCGGCCGCGCGGCTGGTATAGGCCACCGCCAGATCGCGCACCAGCGGATCCAGCGACCCGCCGTCGGCGGCGATGTGGTGCACCACGGCCACCAGCACGTGCTCCTCGTCGCCGAGACGGAAAAGCTGGGCGCGCAAGGGAATCTCGGTTGCCAGGTCGAACGTGTGCCGCGCCGTGTCACGGATGGCGTCTTCCAGCCGGACCGGCGACCAGCCGGTGGCGTCTATGGCCTGCCAGGCGACATCGGCCCGCTGGGGCGGGACCACCACCTGCTGGGGTATGCCCTCGACGGCGGCGAATACCGTCCGCAGACTTTCGTGGCGCGCCACGACGTCTCGCAGCGCGGCCCCCAGGGCGGTGGCATCGACGGGTCCGCTCAGTCGCAACGCCGCCGCCATGTTGTACACCGGTGACGGGCCGTGTAACTGGCCGATGAACCACAACCGCGATTGCGCGAACGACAACGGCACCACCGCCGGCCGCTCGCGTGCCACCAGGCCGTCCAGCCTGCCCCCGCCCGCACCGACGCGTGCCGCCAGTTGGCCGATGGTGGGTGCCTCGAACAACATACGCACGCCGACGTGGGCGTCGAGGGTGGTGTTGATCGTGGCGATCACCCGCATCGCCGACAGCGAATCTCCACCCAGATCGAAAAACGAATCGTCGACACCGACGCGCTCGAGTCCCAATACCCGGGCGTAGATGCCCGCCAGGATTTCCTCGGTGGGGCCCGACGGGGCCCGATACTCACCGGCGGCGTATTCGGGTGCCGGGAGGGCGCGGGTGTCGAGTTTCCCGTTGGCTGTCAACGGCAGTGCCTCGATGGCCACCACGGCGGCGGGGACCATGAAGGCGGGCAGCCGCTCGGCCAACCGGGCGCGGATCCCGCCCGGGTCGGCGGTCCCGGTGTGGTAGGCGACGAGGCGCTTCTGGCCGGGACGGTCCTCGCGGGCGATCACCACCGCCTGCCCCACGCCATCCAATCCGGCCAGCGCGCTGCGTATTTCACCGAGCTCGATGCGATGGCCCCGGATCTTGACCTGCTCGTCGGCGCGCCCGGCGTAGTGCAGCTGGCCATCCGGACTCCAGCGCACCAGATCTCCGGTCCGGTACATGCGCGCACCCTCCACACCGAACGGGCAGGCCACAAACCGCGCGGCGGTCAGGCCGGGCCGGCGCGCATAACCGACGGCCACCCCGCGACCGGCCACGTACAACTCGCCGACCACACCGGCGGGGACCGGCCGCAGCCACCCGTCCAGCACGAAGAGCGCCGCCCCGGCTACCGGCGAGCCGAGCGGTGGTGATCCCGCGCCCGCGGCCAGCGGCGGACTGAGGACGACATCCACGGTGGTTTCAGTGGGACCGTAGGCGTTGATCATCACCCGTCGCGGGGCCCACCGGTCGGCGAGTGCGGCCGGGCAGGGTTCGCCGCCGATGATCAGCCCGGTGTTCAGCTGGTGGGGGGACAGCGCCGCCAGCGCCGACGGGGTTTGGCTGAGCACGCTGACGTTCTCGGCAATCAGCAGGGCGTGTAGCTCGTCCGGTGAGCGCGTCACCGATTCGGGCACGATTACCAGCCGACCACCGCCGGCCAGTGCCCCCCAGATTTCCTGGACCGAAACGTCGAAGCCGTACGAATGGCACTGCGACCATACGCCCGCCTTCGGCAGCGGTGCGTGCAGCGATTCCACCAGTTGGGTGACGTTGCGGTGGGTGACGGCAACGCCTTTGGGGACGCCGGTGGTGCCTGAGGTGTAGATGACGTAGGCGATGTTCTCGGGTGCGGGCGCCGGCAACGCGGTGCCGGGTTGGCCTTGCGCGGCGGTGTCGGCGACGTCGATGATCGGCAGGCCGAACCCGGCCAGTCGCGGCCGCAGGTCCGTCGTGCTGAGTGCGACGGAGGGCGTGGCATCGTCGATCATGAACCCGATTCGGGCCGGCGGGAGTGCCGGGTCGATCGGCAGATACGCCGCCCCGGTCTTCAAGACCGCCAGGATGGCCGCGATCGCCTCGGCCGACCGGGAAAACAGCAGCGCCACAGAGTGTCCCGGGCGGATGCCGTGGCCGGCCAACAGGTGCGCCAACCGGTTCGACGCCTCGTCGAGTTCGCGATACGTCGTCGAGCGTCCCTCGAATGTCAGCGCGACCGCGTCGGGAGTGCAAGTCACCTGTGCGGCGAACAGCTCCGGGAGTGACGCGGATGCGCCCGCCCCCTCGGCCAATGCCGCTCGATTCCCCCACCGTGCGAGCTGGGCATGCTCCGGCGCGGCGAGCACGTCCAGCGCCAGCACCGGCCGGGCAGGGTCGGTGGCCATGCCGACCAGGAGCCGCCGCAGCCGCACGGTCAGCTCGTCGATGTCGGCGGGGCCGAACACCTCGGTGTCGAATTCGAAACGCAGGCTTAGTTCGTCGCCTGGCACGGCTTGCAGCGACAGCGGGTAATGATTGAATTCGTGGCTGGTGAATGCGGTGGCGGTCACGTCACCGGCGGAGGATGACGTCGCGGTATCGATCGGATAGTTCTCGTACACCAGCAAGCTGTCGAACAGCTGGTCGTGCCCGGAGATGCGGTGAATCTCGTTGAGCGCCAAGTGCTGGTGCTCGAGGGTGTCGTTGTGGGCGCGCTGCAGTTGGTCCAGCAGTTCGGCGACGGTGGTTGCCGCGGTGACGCGGGCGCGCACCGGCACGGTGTTGATCAGCAGGCCCACCATGGATTCCGCGCCGGGCAGATCGGCCGGCCGGCCGGAGACGGCGGTGCCGAAGGCGACGTCGCGTTGACCGGTCTGCCACATCAGCAGCTGCGCCCATGCGCCCTGCAGCACGGTGCTCAGCGTGGTCCGGCAGGAACGCGCGAGTTCGCTTAGCGCACGGGTAGTTTCCGCGGACAGTTGCAGCGCGGCCACACCGCGCGGCCCGAGCTCGATGCGACCGGCCGGGCCCACCAGCGTCGGGGTGTCGAAACCGTCGAGCGCGGTGCGCCACGCCAGGCGAGCGGCGGCGACGTCTCGGTTGGCCAGCCAGCTGACAAAGCTCCGAAATGGCAGCACCGCGGGCAACTTCGACCCGTAATAGCAGGCGAAGATCTCCTGCAGCAGGACCGGCAGCGACCAGCCGTCCATCACGATGTGGTGGACGGTGAGGACGAACCGGTATTCCTGGTCGCCGGTGCGGATCAGCGCGGCCCGCAACGGCGGTTCGTCGCCGAGGTTTCGCGCCGCGACGCGTTCGGCGGCGCAGAGCCCCTCGACGCGCTGCTCGACGTCGCCGTTGCGGCCCTCGACGTACTGACAGGCCAGGTCCGGGGCGGCGGGGATGATCTGCACCGGATCGCCGACGTCGGAACAGAACCGGGCCGCCAGGTTGGGGTGGCGGCCGATGACGGTGTGCACGGCTCGATGCAGTCGGTGCGAATCGAGGGCGCCGCAAAGCGTGATGGCCAGCTGCACCGCGTACACGTCAGCGTCGCCTCGGCTGGCCGCCGCGTGGAACAACAGTCCTTGCTGCAGCGGGGTCAGCGGCAGGATATCGGCGACGTCGTATCGCCGTTCGAGCTGGTCGATCTGCTGCTGGCTCAGGCGGGCGGGGGCGATATCCGACGGGGTCAGGCCGCCGCCGCCGCGGCGCACATGCGCGCAGATCCCGGCCAGCGCCTCGAACCACAACTGGTTCAACCGCGTCACCTGATCGTGGGTCAGCGCCGAGGACGCCCACGTCCAATTCGCTTGCAGGTGCGGGCCGTCCGCGGTGTCCATGGTGCCGGCGTTGAGCTCCACCGTGTGCGGCAGGGGCAACTCCAGTGCGGCGGCCGCGGCACTCAACGACGGGCTGTTCGGGCTCAGCTGCCACAGTTCGTCGGGCAACTCGACAATCCCACCACCGAGCCGGCCCAGATAGTTGAACCCGATGACCGGATCCGAATCACCCAGGCCCGCTTGGGGGTTCAGGTAGCGCAGCAACCCATAGGTCAGGCCGTCCGGCAGGGCACGCAGTTGCTCCTTCGCGTCCTTGACCGCCGCACCCAGTGCGGCCTCACCGGCGACCACGCGAGCCCAGTCGAGCCCGTGGGCGGCCAGGGCCACCGGATGCGTGGCGGTGAACCAGCCCACCGTGCGCGACAAATCCACGTACGGGCCCAGCTCCTCGCAGCGCCCGTGCCCCTCGACGTCGATACCGATGGGCGCCGCCGTCCCCAAGAATTCGGCGAATGCCATCCCGAAGGCGATCAGCAGGATGTCCTGCACCCCAGCGTGAAACGCCGCGGGCACCTCCCCGAGCAATTGCCGGGTCGTCTCGACGTCCAGCGACGCCGACAGCTGCCCGGCAGTCGCGTAGGTGTCGTCGGGCTGGACCGCCGGCAGCAGCGCCGGCGTCTGCGCAAGCCGTCGCCAATCGCCTTCCCGGTCGAGCACCGCCGGACTCTGGGCGTGGTCGGCCAGCAGCGACGACCAGCGGGCGAACGAGGTCCCCCCCGCGGGCAGCTCGATGGGCTGGCCGTCGTGGTGCTGCGCCCAGACGATGTTGATGTCCTCGATCAAGGTCCGCCACGACACGGCATCGACGCCCAGGTGATGGATGACCAACGCCAATTCGTTTGTGGCACAGGCCCATACCGCGCTCACCATCACCCCGGCGCCGGGGTTCAGCCGCGACCGGGCCTGCCCCAGGGCCGCATCGGAGAGCACGTCGACGGTCCGCAGGCAGGCGCGGGCGTCAACCGCGCCCGGCTCGGGTACGTGGAGGGACCAGCCGCCGGCCCCGTCGTCGTCGACACAGAGCCGCAACATGGGATGCCGATCCAGCAACGCCTGCAGCACGGCCTGCACGTCGGCCTGGCCCACCCCGGCCGGGGCCGACAGCACCATGGTCTGGTTGAACTGCTCGATGGGACCGTTCATGTTCTGCAGCCAGCGCATGATGGGGGTGGCCACCACCGGACCGATCCCGTCGTCGGCCATGTCGTCTTCGGCGGTGGCAAGCGTGACGACACGGGCCAGCCGGTTCACCGTCTGCTCGACGAAAACGTCGCGCGGCCGGCACGTTATGCCTGCGCCGCGGGCGCGGGCCACCACCTGCATCGACAAGATGCTGTCCCCACCCAGATCGAAGAACGAATCGTCCACCCCGACGCGCTCGAGCCCGAGGACTTGGGCGTAGATGCCGGCCAGGATCTCTTCTATCGCGTCGGCCGGGGCCCGGTACACGTTGCTGCCGTACTCCGGCGCGGGCAGGGCGCGGGTGTCGAGTTTGCCGTTGACCGTCAGCGGCAGCGCGTCGAGCGTCACGACCGCGGCCGGCACCATGTAGGCCGGCAACCGCTCGGCGAGCAGCGACCGTACTTCCGACGGGTCAGCCGTTCCGGTGACATACCCCACCAGTCGCACGGCGGCGGGGTGGTCTTCGCGCGCGATCACCGCGGCCTGCTCGATACCATCCAATTCGGTGAGTGCGGAGTGTATTTCGCCGAGTTCGATGCGGTAGCCGCGGATCTTGACCTGTTCGTCCGCGCGCCCGAGGTATTCCAGCTGCTCGTCGGCGCCCCACCGGACCAGGTCGCCGGTGCGATACATGCGTGCGCCGGACCCACCGTAGGGGCACGCGACGAAGCGCGATGCCGTCATACCGGCCCGGCCCAGATAACCGGCTGCGACCCCGCGGCCCGCGATGTACAAGTCGCCCACAACGCCGGCCGGCACCGGGCGCAGCCAGTGATCCAGCACGAACAGCGCGGCGCCGGGAACCGGCGAGCCGATCGGCACCAGATCAACACCCGCGGCCAGCGGAGCGGTCATCGCCGCATACATCGTGGTCTCGGTCGGACCGTATTGGTTGATCATCACCCGCCCGGGCGCCCACCGATCCATCACCTCGACGGGACACGGTTCGCCGCCGACGATCAGGGCCACCGATTCCAGGCCGTCGAACGGCAGCGCCGCCACCGCCGACGGGGTCTGGCTCAAGACGTCGACGTTCTCGGCAATCAGCAAGGCGCGCAGGTCTTCTGGTGATCGGACCACCCGGTCGGGAACGACGACGAGGCGGCCGCCCCGCAGCAGTGCGCCGAAGACCTCCCAGACCGAGAAATCGAAAGCCAGGGAATGACAATGGCTCCAAACCTGCCCCAGGCCCAGTTGAGCATCCACCGACCGCAGCAATTGGGTCACGTTGTGGTGGGTGACGGCGACTCCCTTGGGAGCGCCCGTGGTCCCCGAGGTATAGATGATGTACGCGATGTTGTCCGCCGACGGCACCGGCAGGCCGGTCGTCGGTCGGGTGTGCACGGCGGGGTCGTCGATGTCGATGACCGGACCGGAAATGTGCAGCCGCGCGCGGAATTCGGCCGCGCTGATCGTTGCGATCGGCGCGGCATCGGTGAGCATGAATTCGATCCGGGTCGGCGGCAGTGCCGGGTCGATCGGCACATACGCCGCACCGGTCTTGAGCACCGCCATGATCGCCACGATCGCCTCGGCCGACCGCGGAATCACCACCGCCACCCGCTGACCTGGGCCCGCGCCCTGGCCGACGAGCAAGTGCGCCAACTGATTCGCCGACGTCTCGACCTCGTGGTAGGTCCACGACCGCCGCCCGCAGGTGATCGCCACCGCGCCCGGCGTGCGAGTCACCTGTTCGGCGAACAGTGCGGGGATCGACACGTGGCCGGTCGCCGGGCGACTCAACACCGCGCGGTTGCCCATCGCATCGAGGCGGGCGTGCTCCGACTCGTCGAGGATGTCGATCGTCGAGAGCGGCCGGGCGGGGTCGGCGGCCATGGCGGCCAGCACCTGCTGCAATCGCGCGATCAGCGTTTCGATGCTCGAGGGATCGAAGACGTCGGTGCGGAATTCCACGGTGCCGGCGATACCGGCGGGCCGGCCGTCGTCGTCCCAACGCTCGGCCAGCGACCAGACCAGATCCATCCGGGCGACCTGGGTCTCCAGGGGCAGCGGGGTGACCTGCACATCGCCGAGACTCAGGTCGACAGGATCGTTGTTCTGCCAGGCCAACATCACCTGGACCAGCGGGTGGTGGGCCAGGCTGCGGGTGGGGTTGAGCCGTTCGACGAGCACTTCGAAGGGCACGTCCTGGTGTTCGTAGGCGGCCAGGCTGCGCTGGCGCACCCGAGCCAACAGTTCGGCGACGCTGGGGTCGCCGCCGAGATCCACGCGCAGCACCAGGGTGTTGACGAAGAACCCGACCACGTCGTCCAGGGCCGGGTCGCGCCGTCCCGCGATCGGGAAGCCCACCGCGACATCGGAACTCGCGCTCAACGTGGACAGCAGCACGGCCAGGGCGGCCTGGACGACCATGAAACTGGTCGCGTTGTGTGCACGCGCCAGGCGGGCGACCTGTTGCTGAAGTTCGGCCGGCCACTGCACGGTCACACTGGATCCGCGGTAATCGGCCACCAAGGGATACGGCCGATCCGTGGGCAGTTCAACGTGTTCGGGTAGCCCGGCCAGGGCTTGTTCCCAATAATCGAGCTGCCCGGCGATGGGGCTGTCCGGATCGTCCAGGTCGCCGAATTGGGCGCGTTGCCACAACGTGTAGTCGACGTATTGCACCGGCAGTGGCGTCCAATCCGGGGGCCGTCCGGATGACCTGCTGGCGTAGGCCGCCCCCAGGTCGCGCACCAGCGGGGTCAGCGACCATCCGTCGGCGGCGATGTGGTGCACCACTGCCACCAAGACGTGCTCGTCGTCGCCCGTGTGGAAAAGCCATGCCCGCAAGGGAATTTCGTTCGCGAGGTCGAACGTGCAGCGCGCCGCCTCCTGGGTGGCCTCCGCGAGCCAGGACGCCGGCCACCGCGTGGCGTCGACGACCTGCCAGCTGACCTCGCTGCGCCCCGGCGGGACAACGACCTGTTGGGGCATGCCTTCGGGCGCGACGAACAGGGTTCGCAGGCTTTCGTGGCGGGCCACCACATCGCCCAGGGCGGCGCCCATCGCGTCGGTATCCACCGGTCCGCTGAGTTGCAGGGCGACCGCCATGTTGTACACCGGCGACGGCCCCTGGAATTGGTCGATGAACCAGAGCCGAGATTGGGCGAACGACAACGGCACCAGCGCCGGCCGCTGCGCGGCGACCAATCGGTCCGCGCGACCCACACCGGCCTCCACGCGGGGCGCCAGTTGGGCGACGGTGGGTGCTTCGAACAACGATCGGACGTCAAGGCCGGCGTCCAGTTCGGCATTGATCGCGGTGATGAGCCGCATCGCCGAGAGTGAGTCGCCGCCGAGGTGGAAGAAGGAGTCGTCGACGCCGACGCGTTCGACGCCCAGGATCTGGGCGTAGATGCCGGCCAGGATTTCTTCGATGGCGTTGTCGGGAGCGCGGTAGCCACCGCCGCCATGGTGGTCGGGGGCGGGCAGGGCGCGGGTGTCCAGCTTGCCGTTGGGCGTCACCGGCAGCGCATCCAGCGCGACCACCGCAGACGGGAGCATGTAGGTGGGGAGCCGCTGACCCAACCGGGCCCGAATGTCGGCGGGGTCAGCGGCTCCAGTCACATAGCCGACGAGGCGCTTGTCGCCGGGTCGGTCTTCGCGGACGACGACCGCGACTTGCTCGACGCCGTCCAATTCGGTTAGTGCGGTGCGGATTTCGCCCAGTTCGATGCGATACCCACGCACCTTGACCTGCTCGTCGGCGCGCCCCAGGTACTGCAGCTGCCCGTCGGGACCCCAGCACACCAGGTCCCCCGTCCGATACATGCGTTGGCCCGGAACCCCGAAGGGGCACGCCACAAACCGCGACGCCGACAGTGCGGCCCGGCCAAGATAGCCGACACCCACACCGGCACCGGCCACGTACAACTCCCCCACGACATTCATGGGCACCGGGTGCAACCACGCATCGAGCACACAAAGCGCGGCCGCCGCTACCGGCGATCCGATCGGCGGCGCGCCCGAGCCGACCGTCAGCGGCGCGCTGTTGCAGGCCCACATGGTGGTTTCGGTCGGGCCGTAGACGTTGACCATCACCCGGCCCGGCGCCCAACGATCCACCAACTCGGGCGGACACGGCTCGGCACCGATCACCAGCGACGTCGCATCCAAGCCCTCGGTGGGCAGAAGTCCCACCGCCGACGGGGTCTGGGTCAACACCGTGACACCCTCGCGCACCAACAGGGCATGGAACTCCTCGGGTGAGCGGGCCACCGAATCGGGCACCACCACCAGACGCCCGCCATGCAGCAGCGCACCCCAGATCTCCCACACCGAGAAGTCGAACGCATACGAGTGGAACTGAGTCCACACCTGCCCGCCCGACAACTCGATACCGATATCGAGCGAGTCGAACAACTGCGCCACGTTGTAATGCGTGACCGCAACACCTTTGGGCACCCCCGTGGTACCCGACGTATAAATGATGTGCGCCACATCAGAGGGCGCGGGCGCCGGTAAAGCGGTGCTGGGCTGCGCGGCCACCGCCGGGTCGGCCACGTCGACGACGATCAGGTCGAAGCCGTCCAGCCGCTCGGCCAGATCCGCGGTGGTCACCGCGGCCACCGGCGCGGCATCGGTCACCATGAACTCGACCCGGGCGTCCGGCAACGCCGGGTCGATCGGCAGGTAGGCCGCCCCGGACTTGAGCACCGCCAGGATCGACACGATCGCCTCGGCCGACCGCGAAAACAGCAGCGCGACAACACTCACCCGGCCCAGCACCACGGTCGACCAGCACACGCGCCAACCGGTTGGCCGCCTCGTCGAGCTCCCGGTACGTCAACCACCGACCCTCGAACGTCAACGCCACCGCGTCCGGCGTGCGGGCCGCCTGCGCGGCGAACAACCCCACCACCGACACCGGCATCGCCGACCGACCCAACGCCCGCCGATTACCCATTGCACTCAATTGCCCGCACTCACTCGTGTCGAGCACGTCGATCGACGAGAGTTGGCGGCGCGGGTCTTCGGTCATGGCGACCAACACCCGCCGCAACCGTTCGATCAGGGTACGGATGCTGTCCGCGTCGAACACGTCGGTGCGAAACTCGACCGTCCCACCGATCCCGGCGGGCTGGCCGTCGTCGCGCCGGCGCGCGAACATCGAGAACGTCAAATCCATCCGGGCCGTGCGGGTATCCACGGGCTCGGCCGTGATGTGCAGATCACCCAGATTCAATTCCGTGGGGTCGTTGCCCTGCCAGGCCAGCATCACCTGCACCAGCGGGTGGTGCGCGAGGGAGCGGGAGGGGTTGAGCCGCTCCACCAGAACCTCAAACGGCACGTCCTGGTTTTCGTAGGCCGACAGGCTGCGCTGGCGCACCCGGGCCAACAACTCCGCGATGCTGGGGTCGCCGCCCACATCCACACGCAGTACCAGGGTGTTGACGAAAAAGCCCACCAGGTCATCCAGCGCCGGATCGCGCCGGCCGGCGATCGGAAAACCCACCGCCACATCGGAACTCGCAGTGATCTTAGCCAGCAGCACCGCCAGCGCGGCCTGCATCACCATGAATTCGGTGGCGTTGTGCGCCCGTGCCACCGCCCGAACCCGTTGCAGTAGCTCCGCGGGCCAGTCGATGTCCACGCCGGCCCCACGGTAATCGGCCACCACCGGATACGGCCGATCCGTCGGCAACTCGGCACGTTCGGGAAGGCCGGCCAAAGCCCGTTCCCAATAGGCGAGCTGCCCGGCGATCGGACTGGCCGGATCGTCCAGGTCACCGAATTGAGCCCGCTGCCACAGCGTGTAGTCCACATACTGCACCGCCAACGGCGCCCAATCGGGCGCCGCGCCGGCACACCGGCTGGCATACGCGATCCCCAGATCGCGCACGAGTGGATTCAGCGACCAAGCATCCGCAGCAATATGATGGACCACCGCCACCAACACATGCTCGTCATCGCCGCGGCGGAATAGCTTTGCTTGTAAGGGTATTTCGTTATGGAGATCGAATGAGTAGCTTGTTGCGGCATCAACAGCCTCCTTTATCCGTGCCGGTGACCAGCCGGCGGTATCAATCACGTCCCACCCGACGTCGGCCCGCTCTGCGGGTATCACCACCTGCCGCGGTGTTCCGTCGGAGACGGCAAACACCGTGCGCAAACTCTCATGACGAGCCACCACATCGACAAGCGCACTATGCAGTGCCGCCACGTCCAACCGACCGCGCATGCGCAGCGCCGCCGGCATGTTGTACATCGGCGACGGTCCCTGCAACTGATCGATGAACCACAAGCGGGACTGCGCGAACGACAACGGCACCGACGCCGGGCGTGGACCTGCCAGTACCCGCGGAGTCTGCATACCACCAGCGCCGAGTCGCGGCACTAATTGGGCCACCGTCGGCGCCTCGAACAGCGCCCGCACCGAAACCCCGGAATCCAGTGCGGTATTCACCGCCGCAATCAGGCGCATCGCCGACAGCGAGTCGCCGCCGAGGTCGAAGAAGGAGTCATCGACACCGACGCGCTCCACACCCAGCACCTGGGCATAGATGCCGGCCAGGATCTCCTCGACGGCGCTTTCGGGGGCCCGGTAGCGGTCGGCGTCCTGGTATTCCGGCGCCGGCAGCCCGCGAGTGTCCAGCTTGCCGTTGACCGTCAACGGCAGCGCTTCGAGCACCACCACCGCCGACGGCACCATGTACGTGGGGAGCCGCCGACCCAACCGGGCCCGAATGTCGGTCGGATCAGCGGCTCCGGTCACATAGCCGACGAGGCGCTTGTCGCCGACACGGTCTTCACGAACCAGCACCGCCGCTTGTTCAACGCCGTCCACATCGCTTAGCGCCGCGCGGATTTCGCCCAATTCGATGCGATACCCACGCACCTTGACCTGCTCGTCGGCGCGGCCCAGGTACTGCAGCTGCCCGTCGGCGCCCCACCGGACCAGGTCACCGGTCCGATACATCCGCGCTCCCGGCGCCCCATACGGGCAGGCCACAAACCGCGTGGCCGACAGACCCGGACGCCCCACATAGCCAGTGGCCAAACCCCCACCCGCCACGTAAAGCTCACCGACCACCCCGGCAGGAACCGGACGCAGCCAGCCATCCAGCACGAAAAAGCCCAAGTGCGCCAAGGGTATCCCGATCGGGCTGACATTGCTGTCGATGTCTGCGTCGACGATTTCGCGGAACGACGCGTGCACCGTCGTCTCGGTGATGCCATACATATTGACCATCCGCGGCAGGCCCGGATGGCGGTGCAGCCACGTCGACAACCGATGCGGCTCCAGCGCCTCACCACCGAAGACCACCGTCTGCAACTTCAACTGCTCACCCAACTCCGGCGCCAGCGCATCGGCACTCTGCAACGCATAAAACGCCGACGGCGTCTGGCTCAGCACGCTCACCTGCTCGCGAACCAACAACGCGTGCAACTCTTCAGCAGAGCGCACCACCGCATCCGGCACGACCACCAGACGCCCGCCATACAGCAACGACCCGAAGACCTCCCACACCGAGAAGTCAAACGCCAACGAATGACACTGGGTCCACACCCCACCCAGGCTCAGTTGAGCATCGATCGCTTCCAGTAGCTGGGTGACACTGCGGTGGGTGACCGCCACTCCCTTGGGGACACCGGTCGAACCGGAGGTGTAGATGATGTACGCGATGCTGTCCGCCGCCGGCACCGGCAAACCGGTGGTGGGTTGGCTGCGCACGGCGGGGTCGTCGATGTCGACGATCAGGCCGTCGAACTTGTCCAGCCGAGAGCGCGCCTCCGCGGTGGTGATGGCAGCGATCGGTGCGGCGTCACCCAGCACGAACTCCAACCGCGCATCCGGCACCCCCGGGTCGATCGGCACATACGCCGCCCCCGTCTTGAGCACCGCCAGGATCGCCACGATCGCCTCGGCCGACCGCGGGATCACCACGGCCACCCGCTGACCAGGACCGGCACCCTGCTCAGTCAACAAGTGCGCCAACCGATTTGTTGACTCGTAAAGCTCACGGTAGGTCAGCGTCCGCGCGCCACAGGTGATCGCCACGGCTCCCGGCGCGCGGGCCACCTGCGCGGCGAACAACGCCGGAATCGACACCAGCGCCATGGGCGGCGCGGTGACGATCGCGCGGTTACCGGCTGTGTCGAGCCGTTCACGTTCGGCGACGTCGAGCAGGTCGATCGACGAAAGCCGCTGCGCGGGATCGGCGGTCATGGCGGCCAGCACGCGACGAAGCCGCTCGATCAGCGTTTCGATGCTCGACGGATCGAAGACGTCGGTGCGGAATTCGACCGCTCCGCCGATGCCGGCCGGCCGGCCGTCCTCGGTCCAGCGTTCGGCGAGCGAGAACACCAGATCCATCCGGGCGACCTGGGTGTCCAGCGGCAGCGGCGTGACCTGCACGTCGCCCAGTTCCAGTCCGGCGGCGGGGCCGTCGTGCTGCCAAGGCAAGTTCTGCCAGGCCAACACCACCTGGACCAGCGGGTGGTGGGCCAGGCTGCGGGTCGGACGGAGCCGTTCCACCAGAACTTCGAAGGGCACGTCCTGGTGTTCGTAGGCGGCCAGGCTGCGCTGGCGCACCCGAGCCAACAGTTCGGCGATGCTGGGGTCGCCGCCGAGATCCACGCGCAGCACCAGGGTGTTGACGAAGAACCCGACCACGTCATCCAGCGCGGGATCACTTCGACCGGCGATCGGAAAGCCCACCGCCACATCGGAACTCGCGCCGAGCTTGCCGAGCAGCACCGCCAGCGCGGCCTGCATCACCATGAATTCGGTGGCGTTGTGCGCCCGTGCCACCGCCCGAACCCGTTGCTGCAGCTCCGCGGGCCAGTCGATGTCCACGCTGGCCCCACGGTAATCGGCCACCACCGGATACGGCCGATCCGTCGGCAACTCGGCACGTTCGGGCAGGCCGGCCAAAGCCCGTTCCCAATAGGCGAGCTGCCCGGCGATCGGACTGGCCGGATCGTCCAGGTCACCGAATTGAGCCCGCTGCCACAGCGTGTAGTCCACATACTGCACCGCCAACGGCGCCCAATCGGGCGCCGCGCCGGCGCACCGGCTGGCATACGCGATCCCCAGATCGCGCACCAGAGGGGTCAGCGACCAACCGTCGGCGGCGATGTGATGGGCCACGGCCACCAACACGTGGTCGTCTTCGGCCAGACGTAAAAGCATTGCCCGCAAAGGTATTTCGCTGGACAAATCGAACCGGTGCCGAGCCACGGTGTCGATGGCTTCGCTCAGCCGGTCTATCGACCAGCCACAGGCGTCGATGACCTGCCAGCCGACGTCGGTGCTCTGGGCCGGGACGACCACTTGCCGGGGTGTCCCCTGGTGCGCGAGGAATACCGTCCGCAGGCTTTCGTGGCGGGCCACCACATCGCCCAGGGCGGCGCCCATTGCGTCGGTATCCAGGTGCCCGCTCAGCCGCAGGGCGACCGCCATGTTGTGGACCGGGGACGGCCCGTGCAGCTGGTCGAGGAACCAGAGCCGAGATTGGGCGAAGGACAACGGCACGACGGTGGGCCGGTCGACGGCCACCACCCGCGCGAGCTTGCTCCCCCCGCCGCACACACGCGGCGCCAACTCCGCGACGGTGGGTGCCTCGAACAGGACGCGCACTCCCAGATGGGCATCGAGGCCGGTGTTGACGGCGGAGACGAGCCGCATCGCCGAGAGTGAGTCGCCGCCGAGGTGGAAGAAGGAGTCGTCGACGCCGACGCGTTCGACGCCCAGGATCTGGGCGTAGATGCCGGCCAGGATTTCTTCGATGGCGTTGTCGGGAGCGCGGTAACCATCGCCGCCCTGGTAGTCCGGCGTCGGCAGCGCGCGGGTGTCCAGCTTGCCGTTCACCGTCACCGGCAATGCGCCGAGCACCACCACCGCCGAGGGCACCATGTAGGTGGGGAGCCGCTGACCCAACCGGGCCCGAATGTCGGCGGGGTCAGCGGCTCCAGTCACATAGCCGACGAGACGCTTGTCGCCGACACGATCTTCACGAACCAGCACCGCCGCTTGTTCAACGCCGTCCAATTCGGTTAGTGCGGTGCGGATTTCGCCGAGTTCGATGCGATACCCACGCACCTTGACCTGCTCGTCGGCGCGCCCCAGGTACTGCAGCTGCCCGTCGGGACCCCAGCACACCAGGTCGCCGGTGCGGTACATGCGGGTGCCGGGTTCACCGAACGGGCAGGCCATGAAGCGCGATGCCGTCAGCCCGGGCCGACGCCAATACCCGGTGCCGACACCCGCACCGGCCAGATACAGCTCGCCGACGACGCCTGCGGGTACCGGGCGCAGCCATTCGTCGAGCACGAAGAACGCCGCCCGGGTCACCGGTGAACCGATCGGCGGGAATCCGGACCCGGCCGTCAGCGGCGCGCTGTTGCAGGCCCACATGGTGGTTTCGGTCGGGCCGTAGACGTTGACCATCACCCGGCCCGGCGCCCAACGATCCACCAACTCGGGCGGACACGGCTCGGCACCGATCACCAACGACGTCGCATCCAAGCCCTCGGTAGACAGAAGTCCCACCGCCGACGGGGTCTGGGTCAACACCGTGACACCCTCGCGCACCAACAGGGCATGGAACTCCTCGGGTGAGCGGGCCACCGAATCGGGCACCACCACCAGACGCCCGCCATGCAGCAGCGCACCCCAGATCTCCCACACCGAGAAGTCGAACGCATACGAGTGGAACTGAGTCCACACCTGCCCGCCCGACAACTCGATACCGATATCGAGCGAGTCGAACAACTGCGCCACGTTGTAATGCGTGACCGCAACACCTTTGGGCACCCCCGTGGTACCCGACGTATAAATGATGTGCGCCACATCAGAGGGCGCGGGCGCCGGTAAAGCGGTGCTGGGCTGCGCGGCCACCGCCGGGTCGGCCACGTCGACGACGATCAGGTCGAACCCGTCCAGCCGCTCGGCCAGATCCGCGGTGGTCACCGCGGCCACCGGCGCGGCATCGGTCACCATGAACTCGACCCGGGCGTCCGGCAACGCCGGGTCGATCGGCAGGTAGGCCGCCCCGGACTTGAGCACCGCCAGGATCGACACGATCGCCTCGGCCGACCGCGAAAACAGCAGCACCACAACCTCACCCGGCCCAGCACCACAGTCGACCAGCACACGCGCCAACCGGTTGGCCGCCTCGTCGAGCTCCCGGTACGTCAACCACCGACCCTCGAACGTCAACGCCACCGCGTCCGGCGTGCGGGCCGCCTGCGCGGCGAACAACCCCACCACCGACACCGGCATCGCCGACCGACCCAACGCCGCACCATTGCCCCACGCGTCGAGCCGGGCATGCTCGTCGTCGTCGACCACATCCAGTGACAGCAACCGACGGGTGGGATCGGCCGTCATCGCCACCAAGAGCTGTTGCAGTCGCGCCGCCAAATCGGGGGCGTCGAGGCCGGCCCAGGGTTCCCACATGCCCGCCGTGCTGAGGAAAAGCTCGTCGCCGTCGTTGGTGAAGATCAGGCCGAAGCCGTCCGCCTGACCGGAATTGGTGTAGGACGCTGAGGCCGTGACGCCACCGAACGGCAAGGTGAACGCCGACGGGATGAAGTTGACGCTCACTCGTTGGGGCGGCTTTATCAGGCCGCGGACCTTGCGCTCCAGGGCGTGCACGGGGAATCGCTGGTGCTGTACCGCTTCGTCGATCCGCTTCTCGACGTGTTTGCAGAAGTCGGCGACCGCCGATCGTGGTGCGGTGGTGAACACCAGCGGCACGACGCCGGCCACCATTCCGGGGAGCGTCTTCAATTCCGGACGTACTCGCCGGTTGACCGGGAAGTCGAGCACCACTTCCGAGCCCTCAGCGCACCACCCGCGGACCAACAGCGCACACGCGGCGGTGATGACCGACGTCTGGGATACGCCCCAGACGTCGGAGAACCGATGCACCCGGCGCACGACCGCGGGGTCCAGGGCCACCGGGGCGGACGGCCACGGGTCGCGCTCCCCCACGCCCTCGGGCATGTGGCAGTGCCCCTCGCTTTCCGGGGGCAGGTTCGCGGCCCAGTAGGCCTCGTCATCGCGGTATTCGGCGGAGGCCTCGTAGTGCGATTCGCAGGCGATCAGCTCCTGCAAGGAGCCGAAGACGGCCGTCGGGATCGGTCCGGCGGACACGATCGCGGAGTAGATGGACGCGATGCGGTGGCCGACCAGCGCGACGCCGGTCCCGTCGATCACGATGTGGTGGCAGCACGCGAAGAAGAAGTATTCGTCGCGCCGGGTCTGAAAGAGGACGAACCTGAACAGCGGCCCGGTAAGTGGCATGGGCGTCCGCTGGATGGACAGCGCCCTGCGTCGGGCTTCTTGCACCGGGTCGGGCAGGTCGCTCAGGTTGTGGAAAGCCAGCTCGACGTTCGGGTCATCGATCGACCGCTGGAACACCTGGCCGTCGACCTCGAAGAAGGCGACCCTGGTTGGTTCCGCTTCGTGCACCGCTTGCCGGATCGCCCACTGCAGGGCGTCGCGCTGGACCGTGCCATTGATCCGCACGAACAAGCCCAGCTGCCACTCCGTGTCGGCGTGACCCGTTTCCTGCGCAAGCCAGATGTCTAGCTGTCCGCGCGTCAGCGGAAGTGCTTGATTCTCAAGCTCCATCCAACTCCCCAACCACAGGGTGTTCCTTTCAACCCCCCCCGGTTGAGTGGAGCCGCTCGCGCAGATGCTCAGGCAGGCCATAGCGCTGCCGCTTCTGTCGATTAGCTCCGGGCTTGGCGCGGTCCGCTTCGTGGCGCTCGACCCTCGGGCCCAGCGTCGGCAAAGGCCGACCGCAACCTGGTCGTTGCCGCTCGTCGTTGGCCGAGGAGACTGAGCCGGCACACGCCGCCATCGAACGGCTGGCGCTTGCCCACTCCGAAGACTCCGTAGTCAACATGAGTGCAACAGTTGGGAACGCTAGTAGACGACCACCCCGTAGGTCCAGAGTTATTCAAACTTAATGTCCTGTGAATTACCCACCATGATAGATCCATACTCGGTTATTAGGGGTTAGCGCGTACTTCTAGTACTGGTCACTGGCAGTCCAGCAACATACGGTATGGATTGGTTGCGGCGGATTTCGGCATTGCAACGCCGTGCGTCGCGGGAGCGACCGTTATCGCGGGGTTATAGGCGGCACGCGGTGGCTGGCCCTGACGGGACCAATAAAGCCAAATGCGCATAAACGAATGCGGCGTGGTCCAGATGGACAACGCCGCATTCGCGTTCGCCGAAAGGCGTTACAGCAAACCGAGCAGTTGCAGGTCGGTGACGTACTTGACGATCACCGGCGCACTGACGTGCGGGATGTCGTTGTCGGAACCGACTTTCGCTTCCTGCACCGCGGCGCGGAAGCGATCCGTCGGTGCGAACGCACCGCGGGCCGGCTCGGCGGGCTGCAGGTTCTTCGGGTCCCGCAGCAACAGCATCAACATCTGCAGCACGGAATTCTGCCGCTGCCGTTCCGGCAGGCCACGCAGGCCGGTCTCGAAGCGTTGCAGCCACTCGCCGAAGTCGCCGACGCGCTCGATCGGGTAGCCGGCTTCGATCAGCCAGTCGACATACTCGTCGAGCCCGATGCCGTCATCGTGCGGGTTCATCACGTGATACGTCTCGAACCCGTCCATCACCTGGGCGCCCAGTTTGGCGATCGCCTCGGCGACGAACTCGACGGGCAGGCCGTCGAAGTGCGCGCTCTGCCGGTTGCCGTCGGCGTCCAGCTGATAGAACGACTTGGGCGCGGTGCCGGTGGCCACGACGCTCAGGATCATCCGGGTGAAGATGTCCGCCACGTTGAGCTGACCGGCGTAGGTGGTGTCGGCCAGGATCATGTCGGAGCGGAACACCGAGACCGGCAGACCACACAGGTCGTTGGCCTCGCGCAGCAGGACCTCGCCCGCCCACTTGCTGTTGCCGTACCCGTTGGCGTAGCCGCCGTCGATGACGCGCCTGGCGCTGATGACCCGGATGTCGCCGTCCTCGGTGAACTCCGACGGCTCGATCTGGCGGCCCACGTCTGAAGTCGACACGTACGCGTACGGCTTCTTCTTCGTGGTGAGCGCCAACCGGATCAGTTCCGCGGTGCCTCCGACGTTGGGGGTGAACAGCTCGTTGTAGGGCAGGACGCCGTTGACCACGGCTGCCGAGTCCACGATCAGGTCGACGCTGTCGGCCAGCCGCTGCCAGGTCTCCTCGTCCAGGCCGAGGTTGGCCTGGCCCTTGTCGCCGGCGACGACCTGCAGGTGCTCTTCGGCCAGTTCCTGGAAGTGCCGCAGCAGTTCCGGGTCACCGCTGTCGAAGGTCTTCTCCAGGCGGCGCCGCGCATCCTCGTCGGAGCGTGCCCGCACCAGGCAGATCAGCTTGCCGTCGACCTGTTCCAGCTGCTCGAGCCATTCCAAGGCCAGGTAGCGGCCCAGGAAACCGGTCGCACCGGTCAGCAGGACCGTCCGCACCTCGGCGCTGGGGCCGGACAGCGTCGGCGCGTTCGACAGCGTCGTCGCGTCGATGAACTTGTCCAGCGTGAGGTCGCGGGCGAACACCTCCGTGGCGTCGGCGCCGTGCACCGCCGCGAAGCCCGGTCCCGCGGCGCCCTCGGTGTCGGTACCGCTGGTGATCCGGTGACTCAGGCCGCGGACCGACTGCGAGTCGAACAGGGTGCGCACCGACAGGGCGCCGTCGACGGCGGTGTTGATCTCGGCGATCACCCGCATCGCGGACAACGAGTCCCCGCCCAGCTCGAAGAAGGAGTCCTCGACCGAGACCCGTTCCATTCCGAGGACGCGGGCGAAGATGTCGGCCACGATCTCTTCGGTCGGGTCGGACGGCGCGACATACTCGCCACCGCGCTTCTGGTACTCCGGCGCGGGCAGGGCCCGCTTGTCGAGCTTGCCATTGACCGTCAACGGCAGCGCGTCCAACACCACCACCGCGGCCGGCACCATGTAGGCCGGCAGCCGGTCGGCCAGCTGGATGCGGATCCCGACCGGGTCGGCGGTTCCGGTGATGTAGCCGACCAGCCGCTTGTCACCGGGGCGGTCCTCGCGGGCGATCACCGCGGCCTGCTCGACGCCGTCCAGTCCGGCAAGGGCCGCCTGCACTTCACCGAGCTCGATGCGGTAGCCGCGCAGCTTGACCTGCTCGTCGGCCCGCCCAAGGTACTCGAGTTGACCGTCGCGGCCCCACCGGACCAGGTCGCCGGTGCGGTACATCCGGGCGCCGGGGCCGCCGAACGGGCAGGCGACGAAGCGTCCCGCCGTCAAGCCGGGCCGGCGCGAATAACCTGTCGCCACACCGTGACCGGCGATGTACAACTCGCCGACGACACCCTCGGGCGCCGGGCGCAGCCACCGGTCGAGCACGAACAGCGCGGCGCGCGGCACCGGCGAACCGATGGGCGCCGACGCCGCTCCGCTCTTCAGCGGGCCGCTCATCGCCGCGTAGACCGTCGCCTCGGTCGGGCCATAGGCGTTGATCATCACCCGGCCCTGCGCCCACCGATCGACAACCTCGACCGGGCAGGCTTCACCGGCCACCACCAATGCCGTCGACTCCAGGCCCTCCGGCGAGAGCATGCCCACCGCCGACGGGGTCTGGCTCAACACGGTGACCCCTTCGGAGACCAGCAGCGCGTGCAGGTCGTCGGGCGAAGCGGCGACCGACTCGGGCACCACCACGAGGCGTCCGCCGTGCAGCAGCGCACCCCAGATCTCGTGCACCGACACGTCGAACACCAGTGAGTGCCACTGCGCCCACACCCCCGCCTCCGGCAGGTCGGCGTGCAGCGTCTCCACCAGCTGTGCGACATTCTCGTGGGTGACCGCCACGCCCTTGGGGACACCGGTGGTTCCCGAGGTGTAGATGACGTAGGCGATGTTGTCCGAGGACGGAATCGGCAACCCCGTGCTGGGCTGGGCGGCCAGCGCCGGGTCGTCGACGTCGATGACCGTCGGGCTGCAGCCGTCCAGCCGCTCCCGCAGCTCCGCGGTGGTGACCACGGCGACCGGCTCGGCGTCGGTGAGCAGGAACTCGATCCGCGCGGCCGGCAGCGCCGGGTCGATCGGCAGGTACGCCGCCCCGGTCTTCAGCACCGCCAGGATCGAGACGATCGCCTCGGCGGACCGCGAGAACAGCAGCGCGACCCGCTCGCCCGGGCCGGCACCCTCTTCGGTCAGCAGATGCGCCATCCGGTTGGCGGCCTCGTCGAGCTCCCGATAGGTCATCGAGCGTCCGTCGAAGGTCAGCGCCGCCGCGTCCGGGGTGCTGGCCACCTGCGCGGCGAACATCGCCGGGACCGACTTGCCGGTCGCCGGCTGGCTCAACACCGCGCGGTTGCCCCGCTCGTCGAGCCACGCGTGCTCCTGCTCGTCGACGACGTCCAGCGACATCAGGCGTCGCGCGGGGTCGACCGTCATCTCCGACAGCACCCGCTGGAACCTCTCGGTCAGCTTCTCGATACCGGCAGCGTCGAACACGTCGGTGTCGAACTCCACGCGCAGGCCGAGTTCCCGGCCCGGGAGCGCCATCACCGACAGGGGGTAGTGGTTGTACTCGCGGTTGGTGACATCGGTGATGGCCAACTCGTGGAAGCCCAACGGCACGCTGGTGTCGATCGGATAGTTCTCGTACAGGAACAAGGTGTCGAACAGCGCGTCGTGACCGGTCACGTGGTGGATGTCGCTCAGCGCCAGGTGCTCGTGTTCGAGGGTGTCGTTGTGGTGCTGCTGCAGCTGCTCCAACACGTCGGCGACGGTGGTCTCCGAGGAGATGCTGGCCCGCACCGGCACGGTGTTGATCAGCAGACCCACCATGGACTCGGCGCCGATCAAGTCGGCCGGGCGGCCCGACACCGCGGTACCGAACGCCACGTCATGCTGGCCGGTCAGCCGCATCAGCAGCTGCGCCCAGGCGGCCTGCAGCACGGTGTTGACGGTCGTGTGGCACGAGCGGGCCAGCTCACCCAGGGCGCGCGTGGTCTCCGCGGACAGCCGGTAGGACTCCACGGCCCGTCGGCCGAGCCGCATCCGGCCCGCCGGCCCCACCAGGGTGGGGGTGTCGAAGCCGTCGAGGACCTGGCGCCACGCCGCCTGTGCGGTGGTGCGATCCTGGCCGGCCAGCCAGGTCAGGTAGCTGCGGTACGTCGCCGGCGCGGGCAACTGGTCGCCGTAGTAGTTGGCGAGGATCTCGCGCAGCAGGATGGGCAGCGACCAGCCATCCATCACGATGTGGTGGTTGGTCAGCACGAACCGGTACCTGTTGTCCGCGGTGCGGATCAGCGCGGCCCGGAAGGCCGGCCGGTTGGCCAGATCGCTCACCGCGGCGCGTTCGGCGGCGCACAGCTCCTCGACCCGCTGCTCGGGGTCGAGATCCTCGGGGCCCAGCTGGATGTAGCGCCACGCCATGACCGGATCGGCCGGGATGACCTGGACGGGCTCACCGAACTGCGGGCAGAAGCGGGCCGCCAGGTTGGGGTGGCGGTTGACCACGGTGTGCACCGCGTCGTGCAGCCGGTGCGAGTCCAGCGCACCGGTCACGGTGATACCGAGCTGCACCGCATAGACGTCGTCGCCCGGGTCCTGCGCGAAGCTGGCGTGGAACAGCAGCCCCTGCTGCAGCGGGGTCAGCGGCAGGATGTCGGCGACCTGGTGCTGCTTGCTCAGCTCGTCGATCTGCCGCTGGTTCAGCCGCGCGGGCGCGATGTCGGACGGGGTCAACCCGCCGCCACCGCCCTGCACGTGGGCGCAGATGCCGGTCAGCGCCTCGAACCACAACTGGCTCAGCCGGTTGATCTGCTCGCGGTCCATCGCCGAAGCCGCCCACGTCCAGTTGGCGTGCAGGTGGGGGCCGTCCTCGGTGTCCATGGTGCCGGCGTTGAGGTCGACGGTGTGCATCAGCGGCATCGCCACCGCCGCGGCCGCGCCGCTCAGCGACAGACTGTCGGGGCTCAACCGCCACAACTCACCGGGCAGGTCGGCGGCGGCGCCCAGCCGGCCCAGGTAGTTGAATCCGATCACGGGATCGGATCCGCCCAGGTCGATGTCCGGGTTCAGGTAGCGCAACAGGCCGTAGGTCAGTCCGTCCGGCAGGGCGCGCAGCTGCTCCTTGATGGCCTTGACCGTCGCGCCCAGCGCGTCGTCGCCGGCGACCACGCTTGCCCAGTCCAGGCCGTCGACGGTCAGCGACACCGGGTATTTGGTGGTGAACCAGCCCACGGTGCGTGACAGGTCGACGCGCGGGCCCAGCTCTTCCTGGCGGCCGTGGCCCTCGACGTCGATGCCGATCGGCGTGCCGCTGCCCAGGAACTGCGTCCAGGCCATGCCGAACGCGACCAACAGGATGTCCTGCACCCCGGCGTGGAACGCCGCGGGCACCTCGCCCAGCAGCAGGCGGGTCGTCTCGACATCCAGCGACACCGACAACTGCTCGGCGGTCTGGTAGGTGTCCTCCTCGGGACGCACCGCCGGCAGCACGGCCGGGGTCGCGACCACCTCGCGCCAGGCGTCGGCCTGCTCGACCACCGCCGGGCTCTGTGCGTGCTCGGCCAGCAGCGAGGACCACCGCGCGAACGAGGTGCCGCCGGTGGGCAGCGCCACCGGCTGGCCGCTGTGGTGCTGCGCCCAGGCGATGTTGAGGTCCTCGATCAAGGTCCGCCACGACACACCGTCGACGGCCACGTGGTGGATTATCAGCGCCAATTGGCTTGTCTCGCTTGCCCAGACGGCGCTCACCAGCACACCGGCACCCGGGTTCAGCCGGGACCGGGCCGCCACCAGGGTGGCGTCGGACAGCTCGTCGACCGACTGCAGGCAGTCGACGGCCTGCACGGTGCCCGGTTCGGGCGCCTGCAGGGACCAGCCGCCGTCGCCGTCGTCCTCCACGCGCAGCCGCAGCATGGGGTGACGGTCCAGCAAGGCCTGCAGCACGACCAGCACCTCATCGGAGGTGACGCCCGCGGGAGCGGCCAGCACCATCGTCTGGTTGAAGTCGTCGATCGGGCCCTGGACGGTTTGCAGCCAATGCATGATCGGGGTGGCCAGCACCGGCCCGATCCCGTCGTCGGCCACGTCGACCTCGTCGGCGCCGTCGGTGGCCACCCGGGCCAACCGGGCGACCGTCTGCTCGACGAACACGTCGCGCGGGCGGCACATCACGCCGGCCGCCCGGGCCCGGGCCACCACCTGCATCGACAGGATGCTGTCCCCGCCCAGGTCGAAGAAGGAGTCGTCCACGCCGACCCGCTCCACACCCAGGACCTGGGCGTAGATGCCGGCCAGGATCTCCTCGGTGTGGTTGCCGGGGGCACGGTATTGGCCGCCGCGCTTGTGGTATTCGGGCGCGGGCAGGGCGCGCTTGTCCAGCTTGCCGTTGACTGTCAGCGGCAGGGTCTCCAGCACGACGACCGCGGCGGGGACCATGTAGGCCGGCAACCGCTGGCCCAGCTGGGTGCGCAGCTCGGTCGGTTCGGCGGTGCCGGTGATGTAACCCACCAGGCGCTTGTCGCCGGGGCGGTCCTCGCGGGCGATCACCGCCGCCTGTTCGACGCCGTCCAGCGAGGCGAGCGCCGACTGGATCTCGCCGAGCTCGATGCGGTAGCCGCGGATCTTGACCTGCTCGTCGGCGCGGCCCAGGTACTGCAGCTGCCCGTCGGCGCCCCAGCGGACCAGGTCACCGGTGCGGTACATCCGCGCGCCAGGCCCACCGAACGGGCAGGCGACGAAGCGCGACGCCGTCAGGCCGGCGCGGCGGGCATACCCGGTGGCGACGCCCCGGCCGGCCACATACAACTCACCGACCACGCCTTCGGGCGCGGGTCGCAGCCATTTGTCCAGGACGAACAACGCCGCACCGGGAACCGGCGACCCGATCGGCGGTGCCCCCGAGTCGCCGGCGAGCGACGTGCTCATGGCGGCGTACACGGTGGCCTCGGTCGGGCCGTAGGCGTTGATCATCACCCGTCCGGGCGCCCACCGGTCGACCACCTCGGCCGGGCAGGCTTCACCGGCCACCACCAGTGCCGTGGAGTCCAAGCCCTCCGGCGAGAGCATGCCCACCGCCGACGGGGTCTGGCTCAGGACGTTGACCTTCTCGGCGACCAGCAGCGCGTGCAGCTCGTCCGGCGACGCTGCGACCGATTCGGGCACGACCACCAGGCGTCCGCCGTGCAGCAGCGCGCCCCAGATCTCCCAGACGGACACATCGAAGACCAGCGAGTGCCACTGCGACCAGACCTTCCCCGGCCCGGTCGGCAGATCGGCGTGCAACGTCCGCAGAAACTCGGTCACATTGCGGTGCGTGACCGCGACGCCCTTGGGCGTACCCGTGGTGCCCGAGGTGTAGATCATGTACGCGATGTCTTCGGGCGCCGGCCCCGGCAGCGCGCTGCTCGGCTGGCCGTCCGCGGCGGCCTCGTCGACGTCGATGACGGGCAGGTCGAACCCGTCCAGCCGGGTGCGCAGGCTGACCGTGGTCACCACCGCGATCGGCGTGGCATCGCTGAGCATGAATTCCATCCGCGCCGACGGCAGCGCCGGGTCGATCGGCAGGTACGCCGCCCCGGTCTTCAGCACCGCCAGAATCGAGATGATCGCCTCGGCCGAACGGGAGAACAGCAGCGCAACGCATTCGCCCGGGCGCGCGCCCTGGTCGGCCAGCAAGTGCGCCAGCCGATTCGCGGCCTCATCGAGCTCGCGATAGGTCAGGGAGCGATCCCCGAAGCTCAGCGCGACCGCCTGGGGGGCGCGCGCCACCTGCGTGGCGAACACCTCAGGGATCGAGGCCGGAGCCTTGACCGGCTTGGTCAGTACCGCCCGGTTGCCCCACTCGTCGAGTCGATCGTGCTCGCCACCATCCAGCAGATCGATCGACAACAATCGCCGTCCCGCACCGACGGTCATGACTGCTCCTCCAAGTCCACGGTCATGGCTTCCAACACCCGCCGGAATCGCTCCACAAGCTTGTCGATCCTCGCCTCGCCAAACACGTCCGTATCGAACTCGACGCGAAGGCCTATTTCGTGGCCTGGCACGGCTTGCACCGAAAGCGGGTAGTGGTTGTATTCCCGATTCGTGAATCCACTAATAGTTAACTCGTCCACGCCCGATAGCGCGGCAGTATCGATGGGATAGTTCTCGTACACGAACATTGTGTCGAAAATTTGGTCATGTCCCGTTACACGATGGATTTCATTCAGTGCTAAATGCTGGTGGTCCAGGGTGTTGGTGTAGGCGCGTTGTAGCTGGTCAAGCAGGTCGGCAATGGTCGTTTCGGCGCCAATGGTCGCCCGCACCGGCACGGTGTTGATCAAAAGGCCCACCATGGCCTCGGATCCGGCCAATTCGGTCGGACGGCCCGAAACGGCAGTGCCGAAGACCACATCGTGCTGTCCGGTCAGCCACATCAGCAGCTGCGCCCAGGCCGCCTGAAGCACCGTGCTGACGGTGGTGCGGCACGAGCGGGCCAGTTCGCCCAGCAGGCGGCTGGTCTCCGCGGACACGTGGAACTCGGCAACACCGCGCGGACCAAGTCCCATGCGGCCCGACGGGCCCACCAGCGTCGGGGTGTCGAAACCCTCGAGCACCTCGCGCCACGCCGCCTGAGCGGCCGCGCGATCCTGCTCGGACAGCCAGGTGATGAAGCTGCGGTACGGCACCGGCGCGGGTAGCCGCACCCCGAAGTAGCTGGCGAAGATCTCTTGCAGCAGGACCGGCTTGGACCAGCCGTCGAGCACGATGTGGTGGTTGGTGAGCACGAATCGGTAGGTGTTCTCCGCCGTGCGGATCAGGGTGCCCCGGAATGGCGGCTGCCCGGTCAGATCACAGACGGCGACGCGTTCGGCGGTGGACAACCGTTCGACCTGCTCCTCGATGTCGCCGTCGGTGTCCAGTTCGACGTATTGCCACGCCAGCTCCGGATCGGCCGTCATGACCTGCACCGGCTCCGCGAAGTCCTCGGAGAAGCGTGCCACCACGTTGGGATGGCGGGTGATGACGGTGTGCACCGCCTCGCGCAGCCGCTCCGGATCGACGGCGCCGGTCACGGAGATGTCGAGCTGCACCGCATAGAGGTCTTCGGAGTCTTGGCCGCCCTGGGCGGTGCCGGTGTGGAACAGCAGACCCTGCTGCAACGGGGTCAGCGGCAACACATCGGCGATCCGGTACTGCTGCTGCAGTTCGTCGAGGTCCCGCTGGCTCAGGTTGGCGGGCGCGATGTCGGACGGGGTCAAGCCGCCACCGCCGTTGCGCACGTGCGCACAGATACCGGCCAGGGCGTCGAACCACAGCTCGCTGAGCCGGCCGATCTGCTTCTCGTCCAGCGCCGAGAGCGCCCACGTCCAGTTGGCCTGCAGGTGCGGGCCGTCCGCGGTGTCCATGGTGCCGGCGTTGAGCTCCACCGTGTGCGGCAACGGCAGCGCCACCGCGCCGGCCGCGCCGGCCAGCGCGAAGCTGTCCTTGTCCAGCTGCCACAGATCGGCCGACAATTCGGCCGCCCCGCCGCCGAGCCGACCGAGGTAGTTGAATCCGATGACGGGATCCGAACCATCCAGTTGCGCTTCGGGATTCAGGTAGCGCAGCAGCCCGTAGGTCAAGCCGTCGGGCAATGCGCGCAGCTGTTCCTTGGCGTCCTTGATCAGCTCGCCCAGGGCCGCGTCGCCGCCGACCACCTGGCCCCAGGACAGTCCACCAACCCGCAATGACACCGGGTACTTCGCGGTGAACCAGCCCACGGTGCGCGACAGGTCCACCCGCGGGCCCAGCTCTTCGTTGCGTCCGTGACCCTCGACGTCGACGGCGATCGGCGCGCCGGTGCCCACGAACTGGGCCCAGGCCAAACCGAAAGCGATCAACAGAATGTCTTGTACGCCGGCGTGAAACGCCGCGGGCACCTCGCCCAACAGCAGCCGGGTGGTCTCGACGTCCAACGACGCCGACAGCTGTCCGGCCGTCACGTAGGTGTCCTCGGGCTGCGCCTCGGGCAACACGGCCGGGACGGCGGCCACCTGCCGCCACTCCTCCAGGCGCTCGACCACCTCGGGGCGACGCGCGTACTCATCCAGCAGCGACGACCACCGCGCGAACGAGGTGCCGCCCACCGGCAGCGCCACCGGCTGACCGCTGTGATGCTGCGCCCAGGCGATGTTGAGATCTTCGATCAGGGTCCGCCAGGACACGCCGTCGACGGCCAGGTGGTGAATGATCAACGCCAATTGGTTTGTCGCACTTGCCCATACGGCACGCAGCAGCACCCCGTCGGCCAGGTTCAGCCGCGACCGGGCGTCGACCAGCGCCGGTTCGGACAACACGTCGACCGACTCCACGCAGTCGCCGGCCTGCACCGAGCCTGCCTCGGGCACCTCGAGCGACCAACCGCCGACGCCGTCGTCCTCGACGCGCATCCGCAACATCGCGTGCCGATCCAGCAGCGCCTGCACCACCACCGGCACGTCGTCGAAGGTGACCTCCGCGGGTGCCGCCAGCACCATGGTCTGGTTGAACTGCTCGACCGGGCCGTCCATGTTCTGCAGCCAGCGCATGATCGGCGTGGCCACCACCGCGCCAAGCCCCTCGTCGACCACGTCGTCGTCGCCGCTGGCCACCGTGGCGACGCGCGCCAGCCGGGCCACCGTCTGCTCGACGAAGACGTCCCGCGGGCGGCACACCACCCCGGCCGCCCGGGCGCGGGCGACCACCTGCATGGACAGGATGCTGTCGCCGCCGAGGTCGAAGAAGGAGTCGTCGACACCGACACGCTCCACACCCAGCACCTGGGCATAGATGCCGGCCAGGATCTCCTCGACGGCGCTTTCGGGGGCCCGGTAGCGGTCGGCGTCCTGGTATTCCGGCGCCGGCAGCCCGCGAGTGTCCAGCTTGCCGTTGACCGTCAACGGCAGCGCTTCGAGCACCACCACCGCCGACGGCACCATGTAGCCCGGCAACCGCTCGCCGAGCTGGGCCCGAACCTCGGCCGGGTCGGCCGTTCCGGTCACGATAGCCCACCAGACGCTTGTCGCCGGGGCGGTCCTCGCGGGCGATCACCGCCGCGTGCTCGACCCCGGACAGCGAGGCGAGGGCGGCCTGGATTTCGCCGAGTTCGATGCGGTAGCCGCGGATCTTGACCTGCTCGTCGGCGCGGCCCAGGTACTGCAGCTGCCCGTCGGCGCCCCACCGGACCAGGTCACCGGTCCGATACATCCGCGCTCCCGGCGCCCCATACGGGCAGGCCACAAACCGCGTGGCCGACAGACCCGGACGCCCCACATAGCCAGTGGCCAAACCCCCACCCGCCACGTAAAGCTCACCGACCACCCCGGCAGGAACCGGACGCAGCCAGCCATCCAGCACGAAAAAGCCCAAGTGCGCCAAGGGTATCCCGATCGGGCTGACATTGCTGTCGATGTCTGCGTCGACGATTTCGCGGAACGAAGCGTGCACCGTCGTCTCGGTGATGCCATACATATTGACCATGCGCGGCAGGCCCGGATGGCGGTGCAGCCACGTCGACAACCGATGCGGCTCCAGCGCCTCACCACCGAAGACCACCGTCTGCAACTTCAACTGCTCACCCAACTCCGGCGCCAGCGCATCGGCACTCTGCAACGCATAAAACGCCGACGGCGTCTGGCTCAGCACGCTCACCTGCTCGCGAACCAACAACGCGTGCAGCTCTTCAGCAGAGCGCACCACCGCATCCGGCACGACCACCAGACGCCCGCCATACAGCAACGACCCGAAGACCTCCCACACCGAGAAGTCAAACGCCAACGAATGACACTGGGTCCACACCTGGCCCAACCCGAGCTGAGCATCCAGCGTCTCCAGCAACAACGTCACGTTGTGGTGCGGGATGGCCACGCCCTTGGGGGTTCCGGTGGTCCCCGAGGTGTAGATGATGTACGCGATGTTCTCCGGAGCCGGCGCCGGCAGCGCCGACGTGGGTTGGCTGCGCACGGCGGGGTCGTCGATGTCGACGATCAGGCCGTCGAACTTGTCCAGCCGAGACCGCGCCTCCGCGGTGGTGATGGCAGCGATCGGTGCGGCGTCACCCAGCACGAACTCCAACCGCGCATCCGGCACCCCCGGGTCGATCGGCACGTAGGCGGCGCCGGTCTTGAGCACGGCGAAGATCGCCACGATCGCCTCGGCCGACCGTGGGATCACCACGGCCACCCGCTGACCAGGACCGGCACCCTGCTCAGTCAGCAAGTGCGCCAACCGGTTTGCCGATTCTTCGATCTCGCGGTAGGTCCAGGACCGCTCGCCAGAGGTGATCGCGACCGCGTCGGCGGCGCGGGCCACCTGCGCGGCGAACAACGCCGGAATCGACGCCTGTCCGCGCGGCCGCCGCGCCAAGACCGCCCGGTTACCCCAGGCGTCAAGCCGCCCGTGCTCGGCGACGTCGAGTAGATCGATCGACGAAAGCCGTTGTGCGGGATCGGCGGTCATCGCCGACATCACCTGACGCAACCGCTCGATCAGCGTTTCGATACCGGCCGCGTCGAACACCTCGGTGTCGTACTCGACGCGCAGGCTCAGTTCGTGTCCCGGCGTGGCCACCACGGAAAGCGGATAGTGGTTGAATTCGCGGCTGCTGAACTCGGTGACGGCCAACTCGTGAACGCCCAGCAATGCACCGGCGTCGATCGGGTAGTTCTCGTACAAAAAGAGCGTGTCGAACAGTTGGTCGTGCCCGATGACGCGGTGAATCTCGTTGAGCGCCAAGTGTTCATGCTCAAGAGTATCGGCGTGGACGCGTTGCAGCTGCTCGAGCAGATCGGCGATGGTGGTCGCGGCGGCGATGTTGGCCCGCACCGGCACGGTGTTGATCAACAAACCGACCATGGCGTCCGCGCCGGCAAGTTCGGTGGGCCGGCCCGAGACCGCGGTGCCGAAGGCCACGTCGTGCTGGCCGGTCAGCCACGTGAGCAATTGCGCCCACGCACCCTGTAGCACGGTGCTGACGGTGGTGCGGTTTGCGCGGGCCAGTTCGCTCAGCGCGCGCGTGGTGTCCGCCGAAACCGTATAGGAGGCAACGGCGCGCCGCCCGATCTTGCCCGGCGGGGCCACCAGGGTGGGCGCCTCGAATCCGCTGAGCGCCTCGCCCCAGGCCGCTTGGGCACCGGCCCGATCCTGAGCGGCCAGCCACATCAGGTAGCTGCGGTACGACGGGGGCGCGGGCAACCGCTCTCCGTAGTAGCCGGCGAACACTTCGCGCATCAGGACCGGCAGCGACCAGCCGTCGATGACGATGTGGTGGATGGTGAGCACGAACCGGTGCCGGTCGGGTGCGGTGCGGATCAGCGCGGCCCGGAAGGCGGGTTGGCCGGCCAGGTCGCAGACGGCGGTGCGCTCGGCGGCGGCCAGCTGCTCGACCTGTTCGTCGATGTCACCGCCGTTCAGCTGGACGTAGTTCCATGCCATCTCCGGCTCGGCCGGGATGATCTGCACCGGCTCCCCGAATTCGTCGAGGAACCGGGCCGCCAGGTTGGGGTGGCGGTTGACGACGGTCTGCACGGCGTCGCGAAGTCGTTGCGGGTCAAGGGAACCGCTCACGGTGATGCCGAGCTGCACCGCGTAGAGGTCTTCGAGTTCCTGTGCGAAGCTGGTGTGGAAGAGCAGTCCCTGCTGGACGGGGCTGAGCGGCAGCACGTCGGCGATCTGGTGTTGCCGGCAGAGTTCGTCGATCTGTTGCTGATCCAGGCGGGCGGGGGCGATATCGGACGGCGTCAACCCCCCACCACCGCTGCGCACATGCGCGCAGATACCGGTGAGGGCCTCGAACCACAACTTGCTCAACCGGTTTACTTGCTCGTCGGTCAGCGCCGACGGCGCCCAACGCCAGTTGGCGTGCAGGTTCGGCCCGGCCTCGGTGTCCATGGTGCCGGCGTTGAGTTCCACGGTGTGCGCCAAGGGCATTGCCACCGCCGTGGCCACCGCGGCCGACGACAGGCTGTCGTCGCTGACGCGCCATAAGTTCGTCGGAGAGATCGGCTCCCGCGGCCAACCGGCCCAGGTAGTTGAACCCGATCACCGGGTCTGGGCCGTCCAGGTCGACTTCGGTGTTCAGGTAACGCAACAACCCGTAGGTCAGACCGTCGGGCTGGGCGCGCAGTTGCTCCTTGGCGTCCTTGATCACCGCGCCCAGTGCGGACTCACCGGCGACCACCTGCGACCAGTCCAGCGTGCCGTTAATCTTCAGTGCCGCTGGGTATTTGGTGGTGAACCACCCCACCGTGCGCGACAGGTCCACGCGGGACGCCACCTCTTCGTGGCGACCGTCGTCGATGTCGATACCGATCGGCGCGGCTTCACCCAGGAATTCGGTGAACGCCAGTCCGAACGCGATTAACAGAATGTCTTGCACCCCAGCGTGAAACGCCGCGGGCACCTCCCCCAACAACAACCGGGTTGTGTCGACGTCCAGCGACGCGGTCAGCTGCCCGGCGGTCGCGTAGGTGTCGTCGGCCTGAACGGCCGGCAGTGCTGCCGGGGTGGCGGCCACCTGCCGCCACGCGTCGGCCTGCGCGGCAACCGCCGGGCTCTGCGCGTATCGGCCAGCAACGACGACCAACGGGCAAAAGACGTTCCGGGCACCGGCAAGTCCACCGGCTGGGCGTTGTGATGTTGGGCCCAGGCGATGTTGATGTCTTCGATTAGGGTCCGCCACGACACGCCGTCGACGGCGAGGTGGTGGATGACTAATGCCAATTGGCTTGTCGCACTTGCCCATACCGCGCTCACCAGCGCCCCGTCGGCCGGCGATCGAGCCGGCCGCGCGCCTCGATCAGCGCCTCGTCGGACAACGCGTCGACCACCCGCAGGCAGTCGCCGGCCTGCACCGAGCCAACCTCGGGCGTCTCGTGACCGGCCGCCGGCGCCGTCGTCCTGGGCGCGCAGCCGCAGCACGGGGCATCGCGATCCAGCGGGGCCTGCAGCACGATCGCAGTCAGGCTTCGCGCACGCCGCGCGGGCGCCGCCAGCACCATGGCCTGGTTGAACTCGTCGATCGGCGCCGTGGAGCTCTGCCAGCCAGCGCATGATCGGGGTGGCCACCACGGGGCCGATCCCCTCGTCGGCCGCGCCGAAGTCGCCGTCGGCCGCGACCTCGGACGCCCGCGCCAGGCGGGCGACCGTCTGCTCCACGAAAATGTCGCGCGGGCGGCAGATCCGAGCCGGCCGTACGGGCCCGGGACACCAGCTGCATCGACAGGATGCTGTCGCCGCCGAGGTCGAAGAAGGAGTCGTCGACGCCCACCCGCTCCAGGCCCAGCACCTGGGCGAAGATGTCGCGCCAGGATCTCCTCGATCGCGTCGGCCGGGGCCCGGTACTCACTCGCGGCATACTCCGGCGAGGGCAGGGCGCGCTTGTCGAGCTTGCCGTTGCCGGTCAGCGGCAAGGTGTCGAAGACCATCACCGCGGTCGGGCACCATGTAGCGCGGAAGCTTATCGCCGGCGCGGCGCGCAGCGCCGCCGGGTCGGCCGGTGCGGCGTGATGTAACCGACCAGGCGCTTGTCGCCGGGCGGTCCTCGCGGGCGATCACCGCGGCCTGGTCCACTCCGGCCAGGCGGCCAGCGCGGCCTGGATTTCGCCGAGTTCGATGCGGAAGCCGCGGATCTTGACCTGGTCGTCGGCGCGGCCCAGGTACTGCAGCTGCCCCCTCGGGCCCCCAGCGCACCAGGTCGCCGGTGCGGTACATCCGCGCGCCCGGCGGCGCCGAAGGGGTTGGCCACGAACCGCGATCGCGGTCAGGCCGGCCGGCGCAGGTAGCCGCGCGGCCGAGCCGCGACCCGCCGAGGTACAGCTCGCCGACCACACCGGTGGGCACCGGCTGCAGCCACTTGTCGAGCACGAACATCGCCGCACCGGCTATCGGGGAGCCGATCGGCACCACCGCGGATCCGGGCGTCAGCGGTGCGCTGATCGACGCACACACCGTCGCCTCGGTCGGGCCGTAGGCGTCGATCATCACCCGCCCGGGCGCCGCCCACCGGTCGACAGCGTCGGTCGGGCAGGCCTCGCCGCGCCACCACCAACGCGGTGGACTCGCAGGCCCTCGGCCGACAGCATCGCCACCGCCGACGGGGTCTGGGTCAGCACGCTGACCTTCTCCGCGACCAGCATTTCGTGGAAGTCCTGCGGGGAGGTCGCCACCGATTCGGGCACCACCAGGAGCCGCCTGCCGCGCAGCAGCGCGCCGAAGATCTCCCATACCGAGAAGTCGAAGGCCGCGGAATGGCTTTGCGTCCACACATTCCCGGGGGGCAACGCGGCGTCGAGCGACTCGGTCAGCCAGGTGACGTTGAGATGGGGAATCGCAACGCCTTTGGGAGTGCCGGTGGTTCCCGAGGTGTAGATGATGTAGGCGGTGTTCTCCGGCGCCGGCGGCGGCAGCGCGGTGCTGGGCTGGGTGTCGATGGCCGGGTCGTGCACATCGACGACCAAAACGTCGTGGTCGTCCAGCCGCGAGCGGAGCTCCGCCGTCGTGATCACCGCGCTGGGCGCGGCATCTTCGAGCACGAAATCCATCCGCGACGACGCGTGCGCGGGATCGATCGGCACATAGGCCGCCCCGGTCTTGAGCACGGCCAGCATCGAAACGATGGCGTCGGCGCAGCGCGGGAACAGCACCGCAACGCAGTCCCCCGGGCCGACGCCGTGATCGGCGAGCAGATGGCCCAACCGGTTGGAGGCCTCGTCGAGTTCCGCGTATGTCAGGGAGCGGTCGCCGAAGGTCACCGCCAGCGCCTCGGGCGCGCTTTGCACGTGCTCGGCGAACGCCGTGGGGATGGACACCGGTGCGGGCACGGGCTCATGCAGTGCCGGCCGGTTGCTCCACTCGTCGAGGCGGGCGGGCTCGTCGGGGGTCAGGAGATCGATCGATGACAACGGCCGTTCCGGGTCGGCGGTCATCTCGTCCAGAATCTGCTGCAACCGGCCCGCCAGGTCGGCGACGCCGAAACTCGCGAACGGTTGACCCGGGCCCGCGGTGCTGAGGAACAGCTGGTTACCGGCGCCGAGGAAGAACAGTCCGAAGTGCCCAACCGGACCATGGTTCGTGTACGACGCGGTCGCCGGCGAGCCGGCGAGGTCCAGGGTCAATCTCATCGGGAGAAAATTGATCCCGACTCGATTCGGCGCTTGGCGCAGCCCGTCACCCTCGAGGGTGTGCACCGGGAAGCGCTGATGCTGCAATAGCTCGCGAATGCGCTTGTCGACGTGTTTGCAGAAATCGGCGACGGTCGATTGCGGCTCCGTCGTCAGGACCAGCGGCACCACGCCGGCGAGCATCGCCGGCAGGGTTTTCGACTCCGGACGCACGCGCCGGCTGACCGGAAAGTCGAGCGCCACCTCCGAGCCGCTACCGGACCAACCGCGCACCAACAGGGCGCACGCGGCGGTGGTGACCGAAAACCGGCGGATCGCCAGCTTTTTCGACAACTCCTTGATCCGGTTGGCAACCGAAGGGTCCAGCTGAACCGACGCGGACGGGGAGTAATGGTCTTGCTCACCGACCGCATCGGGCAGGCGATCAACCGGTCCGCTCTCCGGCGGCAGGTGCTCGCTCCAATAGGCCTTGTCTTCGGCGTAGTCCTCGGAGGCTTCGTAGTCCGACTCGAGGTCGACCAAGTCCTGTGTCGAACCGAAGTAGGCGTCGGGGATCGGCTTTCCCGCCACCATTGCGGAGTAAATAGTTGCCACCCGGCGGCAAACAAGGGCCATGCCCAAACCGTCGATGGCTATGTGGTGGCAGCAACCAAACAAATAGAATTCCTCGTGCCCTGTTTGAAATAGCACGAATTTGAACAGCTGGCCGTTCAACGGCATCGGCGTGCGCTGGATGGTGGAAGCCCTCTCGCGGGCTTCCTGCACGGGGTCGGGTTCGCTTCTCAGGTCATCAAACGTCAGCTCGACGAGCGGGTAGACGACCGGCTTCTGCACGACCTGGCCGTCGACCTCGAAGAACGAGACCCTGCCCGGCTCGGCCTCGTCGACCGCCTGCGTGATCGCCTGTTCGAAGGCGTCGTGATGGACGGTGCCGTCGATTTTGACGAGGAGGCCGAGCTGCCACTGCGTGCCGGCGAAGCCGGCCTCTTGAGACAACCAGACGTCGAGCTGCCCCCGCGTTAAAGGAAGTGCCCGAGTCCGATCTTCCCTCGCCATCGACTCCCCCAAGTCTCCACCACCCGCCCCGTACCCCGACTGACTACTGGTCAAAACCCCGACCCGTTGCGAGCTTGTCGCGCAGGCTCTTCGGCCGAATGTCAGGCCAATGCTGCTCGATGTACTCCAAACACGCAGCTCGGTCGGCTTCCCCGTGGACCACCCGCCAGCCAGCTGGAACATCGGCGAAGGCCGGCCACAAGCTGTGTTGCTCCTCGTCGTTCACCAAGACGAAAAAGCTGCCGTTGTCGTCGTCGAATGGATTGATGCTCACAATTCTCCAGGATGCATAGTGGACATGAGTGGAACAGGTCCAAACCATAGTTGAGCCCCAGGTCGCTCGTCCGTGGTTTGGCCAAAGTTCCTGGTGTGACCTATAAGGTCGTTGACGCCATCCAGCGAGTGGTGTGCGGCGGGGCCCCGATGCCCCGAAATTCGCAGCAGTGACCTGCATCAATGGCGTTGGTTCCGAAATGTCGCTATTGGAGCAGGCACATCCTTCAGGCCGATGAAGTTATTGTGCTTTGTCGCCAAACAGCTTAGCCGAAGCTCGTGGGGGGCTGAAAAATCAGCCACGAGCCGAGACCTGGCAAGTCCCAGCAGGATGCGTTGAACTATCGCGGCCTGTGACACGTGACGTGTGCTGTGCTTAGGTGGTGGCGGCCGCGACGAAGTTATCGGGCGAGTTCGTCGGTCAGCGAGACGCCGTTTACGCAGGCGATGGGCATTACGATCCCGCATCGCGTTGGCAAAGCAGTGATACGGAAGCGACTGGCATGGTTTACTCATCAAGACCTGGTCGCGCCCCCCGGGGGCGGGGCCCGCAAGAGGTGACGGAGAAACGGCTGGTCGGCGATGGGCATCGCATTCGCAGCGTCGCAGTCTGGCGTGTCGCGGCCAATGTGTAGTTGCATGTTCGAGCGGTGGGGACTGCACGGACGTGGACACGGCTGAAGGGGGCCCAGTGGTCGAATCGGATGTGCGGGCCCGGCCCGACAACACCATCGGGGAAGGACGCAGACATCAGCCAGCGTGGTTTCCTGGGCTTCGGTCGTCGATCTTCAACCGAACCCGCCCAGCAAAGCGGCCGCGGAGTGAGCCCGTCAGAAACGGGGCCCCGGGTTGTTCGGTTTCCTGGGGCGGGCGTGGATCCCGCTGGTCATCGTCGCGGTCGTCGTCGCCGGGGGTATGACCGTCTCGCGGTTGCATGGCGTTTTCGGCTCGGAGAAGCGTGCGTCCTACGCCGAATCCAGACAGCAGGACACCAAACCGTTCAATCCCAAGCACGTGAAGTATGAGGTCTTCGGCCCGCCGGGGTCGATGGCCGACATCAGCTATTTTGACGCCAATGGCGAGCCGAACCACATCAACGGTATAGAGCTGCCGTGGACGTTCGACATCTCGACGACGTTGCCATCGATCGTGGGAAATGTGGTCGCGCAGGGCAATAGCGATAGTCTCGGCTGCCGCATCGTGGTGGACGGTGTCGTCAAAGCCGAGAGGATTTCGCACGAATTGAACGCATTCACCTACTGCGTGCTGACGGCCACATGAGCGCCCCGCAACTGGAGACCCAGCCGCAAGCGCGACCACGGATAGCGCGGATCATGCACCGCCTGTCCGTTCCCATCATTTTGGGTTGGCTCGCGGTGGCCGTCCTCATCAGCATCGGCGTTCCTTCGCTGGAGCAGGTCGAGGCGGAGAATGCCGTATCGCTGAGTCCGTTGGGCGCACCGTCCTTCAAGGCCATGGAGCGCCTTGGCCAGGACTTCAACGAGACCAACTCCGGCGCGTTGGCGATGATCGTGCTGGAGGGCCAGCAGCAACTCGGCGACGACGCCCATAAGTATTACGACCGTTTGGTCAAGCTTCTCGAAGACGATCCCAAGCATGTGCAGCATGTCCAGAATTTCTGGGGTGATCCGCTTACCCGCGGCGCCGCGCAAAGCCAAGACGGCAAGGCCGCATATGTCCAGGTGAACCTCAACGGTAACCAGGGTGCGGCCGCGGGTGACGAATCCGTGGCGGCTGTTCAGAAAGATCGTTCAAGAGGCGTCGCCCCCGCCGGGCCTCAAGGTCTATGTCACCGGGCCGGCGCCCATCATCGCCGACATGAATATCGCCGGCGCAAAAGACCATCATCCTGGTTACGCTGGCCAGCCTCGCCGTGATCTTCCTGACGTTGCTACTCGTTTATCGGTCGATTGTCACGGTCATTCTTTTGTTGCTGATCGTCGGCCTGGAGTTGCAGATCGCGCGAGGAATGGTCGCGCTCCTCGGCCATCTCGGACTCATCGGCCTCACCACATTTGCCGTCAACCTACTGGTCGCAGCCGTCATCGCGACGGGAACCGACTACGGCATCTTCTTCGTCGGCCGATATCAAGAGGCGCGGCAGGCCGGCGAAAGTCGGGAAGAGGCCTTCTACACCACATACAATGGGGTCGCCAAGGTCGTTTTGGCCTCTGGTTTGACCATCGCAGGCGCGGTGCTCTGCCTCAGCTTCACCCGGCTGCCCTTCTTCCAGCCGCTCGGTATCCCCTGTGCCGTCGGCATTTCCATTGCGGTCCTGGTCGCGATAACACTGGGACCCGCCCTGCTGGCCGCCGGCGCCCGGTTCGGGCTGTTCGAGCCGCGGCGGGCGGTCTCGGCCCGCAGGTGGCGACGGATCGGTACGGCCATCGTGCGGTGGCCGGCGCCCATCCTCATTGCTTCGTTGGCTGTCGCGCTGATCGGGCTGCTGACCCTGCCGAATTACAAGCCCAGCTATGACGACCAGAAATTCATTCCGCAAAGCATTCCCGCGAATGTGGGCTATGCGGCCGCGGCTCGGCATTTCCCTGGTCAGCGGATGCTGATGCCCGAGATTTTGTTGATCGAAACCGATCATGATTTGCGTAATCCGACGGACATGCTGGTCATCAACAAACTCGCCAAGGGCGTTCTGGCGGTTCCCGGAATTGCGACCGTGCAGACGGTAACCCGCCCTGAGGGAACACCACTGCAGCACACGACGATTCCCTGGATCATCAGCATGGGCCAGGCGAGTCAGATGCAGAACATGGCATTCCAAAAAGACCGCATGAACGACATGCTCACCCAGGCCAATGAGCTGGGGAAGATGATCGGCATCATGCAGCACATGCTGGACCTGATGAAAGAGCTCGTCGCCACGACGCATCACATGGTCAGGACGACGCATGAAATGCAGGACATCACATCCGATTTGCGAGATCGCGTTTCGGATTTCGAGGATTTCTGGCGCCCGATCCGCAGCTACTTCTACTGGGAAAAGCACTGCTACGACATTCCGATCTGCTTCTCCCTGCGATCCATCTTCGACGCGATCGACGGCGTTGACGAGATCACCGACAAGCTGGGCGACCTGGTGAAGAATCTGGATGAGCTCGATGCCATACTGCCGCAGCTGGTCATGCAGATCCCGCCCATGATCGAAACCATGTCGGGGATGCGCACCATGATGCTGACCATGCACAGCACCATGTCCGGGGTCATGGGCCAGATGGATTCCAGCGCAAAGGATCCGAGCGTTATGGGGCAGGCGTTTGATGCCTCCAAGAACGACGATTCGTTCTATCTCCCACCGGGGATCATCAACGGCTCCGACTCCTTCAAACGGGTCGAGAAGGTGTTCATGTCGCCGGACGGAAAGGACGTCCGTCTGCTCATCTCGCAGCGGGGTGACCCGCAGACACCGGAAGGCCTCTCTCGGGTCGAACCAATCAGGACGGCGGCCGAGGAATCGCTCAAGGGCACTCCGCTGGAGAACGCCAAGATTTATCTGACCGGTACCGCGGCGATCACCAAAGATCTGGTGGACGGATCTAAATTCGACCTCTTGATTGCCGGCGTGTCCGCGCTTTGCCTCATTTTCATCATCATGCTGATCATGACGCGAAGCTTCATTGCCGCCATGGTCATCGTCGGCACGGTTCTGCTTTCGCTCGGCGCGTCCTTCGGGCTGTCCGTGCTGGTCTGGCAGTACCTGCTGCACATGCAGCTGCACTGGACGGTTCTTTCCACCTCCGTGATCGTGCTGTTGGCGGTGGGTTCGGACTACAACTTGCTGCTGGTCTCCCGAATGAAGGAAGAAATAGGTGCCGGGATCCACACGGGCATCATTCGTGCGATGGGCGGTACCGGAAAGGTCGTGACGAACGCCGGCCTGGTGTTCGCCTTCACGATGGGATCGATGGTGGTCAGCGACCTGCGCAGCATCGGGCAGACCGGTACGACGATCGGCCTGGGCCTGATATTCGACACGCTGATTGTGCGCGCATTCATGACGCCGGCCGTCGCCGCGCTGCTGGGACGCTGGTTCTGGTGGCCACAGCGGGTGCGCCCCCGCCCGGCCAGCGCGATGCTGCGGTCCACCGGAGCGCGCCCGCTCGTGCGTTCATTGCTCCTGAAGCAGCCGCAATAAGTGGCGGCATCCACTTCAGGATGGAAACAGCGACCGTGGGGAACACTGTGACACAGGGCAATTGCGTCAGCGGCTGCGTCGTCGTCGCGACCGGTGCCATCGGTGCCGTAGGGATGTCGCACGAACGCAACGCTGGCCTCACCCGCCTGCCGGGGGCCTTATGACCACGCAACAAACCCGGCCTCCGCGCCTCGCGCGGAACATCCGCCGTTTTTCGGTGTTCATCATCATCGGGTGGGTGGCGCTGACGCTGCTGGTGACGTTCGGGGTGCCACGGCTTGAGATTGTGGGCCAACAGCATTCGGTGCCACTGGCCCCTCAAGATGCGCCGGCGGTCCAGGCTATGCAGCGCATGGGCAAAGATTTCAAAGAGTCCGATTCGGACAGCTTCGCGATGCTGGTCCTGGAGGGACAGCAGCAGCTTGGTGACCAGGCACATGCCTACTACGACAAGCTGGTTGGTGAATTAAAAAGCGACACAAAGCATATCGAGCATGTGCAGGATCTGTGGGGCGATCGCCTCACCGCGGCCGGCGCCCAGAGCCCGGACGGCAAGGCCGTCTATGTGCAGTTGAATCTGGCCGGCAACCAAGGCACCACCCTGGGCCAGGAATCCGTTGCGGCAGTTCGCGATGTTATCGCGCGGACCCCGCCGCCTGCCGGGCTTTCGGCCTACGTCACCGGTCCGTCAGCGCTCTTTTCCGATATGCAGCTCGCGGGTGACCGATCCATCCTGAAGATGACCATGATCGGCGCCCTGATCATCTTCATCGTGCTGCTCATGGTGTACCGCTCGATCACCACCGTGATTCTGTTGTTGCTCACGGTCGGCATCGAAGTCTTCGCCGCAAGGGGTGTCATCGCCTTCATCGCCAACAACAATTTGATGGCGCTCTCGACGTTCGCCGTCAACTTGTTGGTCGCCCTGGCAATGGCCGCCGGCACCGACTATGCGATCTTCTTCTTCGGCCGGTATCAGGAGGCGCGGCAGGCGGGCGAAGACCGGGAAATGGCCTTCTTCACTACGTATCGCAGCGTCGCCCCCGTCGTGTTGGGTTCCGGTTTGACCATCGCCGGCGCGATGTTGTGCCTGAGCTTCACCCGCATGCCCATTTTCCAGACCATGGGCTTGCCCTGCTCCGTGGGCATGCTCATCTCGGTGCTGATCGCCCTGACGTTGGTTCCGGCGGTGCTGACCGTCGGCAGTGGCTTCGGGTTGTTCGACCCGACGCGCACGATCGGGTTCGGCCGGTGGCGGCGCATCGGTACGGCGATCGTCCGCTGGCCCGGCCCCATTCTGTGCGCGACGATCGCGGTCGCCCTGGTCGGGCTGGTGACCCTGCCCGGCTACCAGACGAGCTACAACAACCGGCTCTACATGCCCGACAACGTTCCCGCCAACGTCGGTTACGCGGCTGCCGATCGTCACTTCAACCAGTCGCGCATGATGCCCGAGATTTTGATGATCGAATCCGATCACGACATGCGGAACTCGTCAGACTTTCTGGTGCTGCACCGACTTGCCAAGGGGGTCTTCGGCGTTCACGGGATCTCGCGCGTGCAGGGCATAACGCGGCCCGAGGGAACACCGATCCAGCACACCTCGATCCCGTTCCTGCTCAGCATGCAGCAAGCGACGATGAATCAAGACATCAAGTACATGCAGGCGCGCATGGACGACATGCTTGTCCAAGCGGACATGATGGCCAAGCAGATCGAGATCATGAAGCGCATCTATACCTTGCAGAAGCGCCTCACCGACATCACGCACGATTCGATCCAGAAGACCAAGGAAATGGCCGTCGTTCTTAGTGAATTGAATGGCAAGATGGCCGATTTCGAGGACTTCTTCCGGCCCCTTCGCAGCTATTTCTACTGGGAGAAGCACTGCTTCGACATCCCGATCTGTTGGTCGTTGCGGCAGATCTTCGAAATTCTCGACGGTGTCGACACGCTCAGCGACAAGTTGACGCAACTGCTCCAAGATCTCGATCACATGGACAGGCTGATGCCTCAGCTGCTCGAGCAGTATCCGCCGATGATCGCGATGTCCGAGGACATGCGGAACATGATGATCACGAACCACAGCACCATGTCCGGCATCATCGGCCAGATGAGCAGCAACGATAAGGACGCCACCGCCATGGGGCAGGCGTTCGACGATTCCAAGAACGACGACTCGTTCTATCTGCCGCCCGAAATTTTCGACAATGCGGACTTCAAGCGCGCGATGGCCCAATTCTTGTCGCCGGACGGGAAGGCCGCTCGCTTCATCATTTCTCACCGTGGCGATCCCGCGACGTCTGAAAGCGTCAACCGCATCGACAAGATCCGGCTGGCGGCCGAAGAGGCGCTCAAGAACACGCCGCTGGAAAACTCCAAGATCTACATCGCGGGCACCGCATCGACATTCAAGGACTTCCGGGACGGCTCCACTTACGACCTCTTTATCGCGGGCATCGGCGCGCTGTGTCTGATTTTCATCATCATGCTCATCCTGACCCGAAGTTTCGTGGCCGCCTTGGTCATCGTCGGCACGGTGACGCTGTCGTTGGGTGCATCGTTCGGGTTGTCGGTGCTGATCTGGCAATACATTTTCCACATCAAGCTGTACTGGATGGTGCTGCCGATGTCGGTGATCGTCTTGCTGGCGGTCGGATCTGACTACAACCTGCTGCTGGTATCCCGAATGAAAGAGGAACTCGCCGGCGGTATCAATACGGGCATCATTCGCGCGATGGGCGGTACCGGAAAGGTCGTGACGAACGCCGGCTTGGTGTTCGCATTCACCATGTCCTCGATGGTGGTCAGCGACCTGCGCATCATCGGTCAGGTCGGTACCACCATCGGCTTGGGCCTGATATTCGACACCTTGATCGTGCGCTCGTTCATGACACCTACCATCGCCGCCCTGCTCGGGCGCTGGTTCTGGTGGCCGCAGTTGGTCCGGCCGCGGCCGGCGAGTCTGCTGCTTCGCTCCGTTGGAACGCGCCCGGCGGTGCGTACCCTGCTCCACGACGACGATGCGGACGCACCTACAGCCGAGATCCCAATCGCCAGGCCCACCGTCTAGGTGGTCCTGATCGTTTCGTTGCCCGGATAGCGAGGCGGTCAACGCCCTCCGCGAAAAGCGCGGCGAGCAAGATTCGACGCCAATGATTTTGCTTGGAATACTCGGAACTCCCCCGCTGCATACAACTTTGGGCAGCGCCCGCGGGACCCGCGGTGACCATCGAGGAAAGGCTTGCGCCATCCCCCATATCGCTATCTACCGATACCGCCGGCATGCCGTTACGCACCGTGAAATACTCCTACCGTGAGCCCTTTAGCAATCGAGGTTGTCGGCCTCACAAAGACATTCGGGCGAAACACGATCGCGCTCAATGGCGTGGACTTCTCGGTTCCGACCGGCACCGTCTGTGGGGTACTCGGTCATAACGGCGCGGGCAAGACCACCACGATCAACATCCTGTCCACGCTGATCCGCCCCAGCTCCGGCAGCGCCAGCGTGGCCGGACACGACATCCTCCGCCAGCCGGCCGCCGTACGTGCCAGCATCGGGATGGCCGGGCAGTTCACCGGGATGGATCCCATGCTGACGGGCCGGGAGAACCTGGTGTTGTTCGGCAGGCTGCGCGGATTGAGTCGCAAGCGGGCCAAGGCCCGCGCCGGTGAACTGCTCGAACAGTTCGACCTCGTCGCCGCCGCCGACCGGCGGCTGTCGACCTACTCGGGAGGCATGTTCCGGCGCGTCGACCTGGCCAGCGCCCTGGTGGTGCCGCCGCAGGTGCTCTTCCTCGACGAGCCGACCACCGGGCTGGACCCGCGCAGCCGTCGCGACGTGTGGAGCCTGGTGAGTTCGCTGACCGCGCAAGGCATTACCGTGCTGCTGACCACGCAGTACCTGGAAGAAGCCGACGTGCTGAGCGACTCGATCGTCGTCATCGATCACGGGCAGGTGATCGCCAGCGGCACCTCCGAGGAACTCAAGCGCGCGGTGGGCACCAGCTACTGCCAGGTGACCCCGGCGAATCCCGCGGATCTGCCTCGGGTCGCGGCGGCGCTGAACGGACTCGAAGGGGTCGATATCGACAGCGATACGGGCTCGGTGTCGGTGTTCGCGCCGGATGGGGTGGCCACCCTGGTCGAGGTATTTCGCCGAGTCGATGCGCTGGGCCTCGAACTCACCGACATCTCCCTGCGCAAGCCCTCGCTCGACGAAGCTTTCCTGCATCTCACTGAACGGACCGCCGCCCGGTCATGAGCGCCCTCTCCGCCCTCACCGAACGTTCGCTGATGTCGGCGGCACGCGACGGCGAGATGGTTTTCGAGGTCTTCATACCAGCCGTGTATCTGGCCGGCTTCAGCGTCGCGCTACACGGGCTGATCGATACCGGGCCCGTCAGTTATTCGCAGTATCTGCTGCCCGCGGTGGTGGTCCAGTCGATGACTTTCGTCGGGATGCTCACCGCAGACCGCGCGGTCCGCGACCATCTTCTGGGGTTCGGCGAGCGGATACGGACGCTTCCGGTGCCGGCGGCAGCCACCGTGACGGCCCGGACGGCGGCTACCCTGCTGCGGGGCGTCCTGTCCCTGATAGTGGCGATGATTGCCGGCTACGCCTTCGGATTTCGGATGTCCGGCGGACTGGGCAATGCCATCGCTTTCCTGGCTGTCGCGCTGCTGCTGTGCCTGGCGGTGACGCTCGGCTCCGACGCACTGGGATCGAGCGCAAATAGCATCCAAGGGGCCAGCCACCTCCTCTTTGTGCCTCAGCTCCTGTTGTTCATGCTGTCCACCGGAATCGCCCCCGAGAAGACATTTCCCGGCTGGTTGCGCCCCTACGTCCGCAACCAGCCTTTCTCGCAGTTCGCCGAAACACTGCGCGGCTTGGCCACCGGGCATCTGTCGCTCGCCAACCTGGCGACCACCCTGGCCTGGGCTCTGGGCATGGTGGTGGTCTTCGGTGCGATCTCGTTGCGCATGCAGAGGCGCGGCTAGTGACCCATCGGCTCGAGATGCAAGGGTCCCTGCTGACCGAGAGCTGGGTGCAGGCCGGTCGCCTGCTCATCCGTTGGCGACGTGACTTCGCGGTGTTGCTGGGGTCGCTGCTGCTGCCGGTCTTCCTCCTGTTCTGCTACCAGATCGTGCTGGGCGAGCAGGTGCACAAGGCCACCGGGATCGAAAGTGTTTACGGGGTGGTCCCCATGTGCGCGGTGATATCCGCGCTGTTCGGCTCCCTTGGCGGTTCGGTCGGCATCGTGATGGACCGTCAGTCGCGGCTGCTCAGCCGGATGTGGATCCTGCCGATACACCGGGCGAGCGCGCTCACCGGGTGGTTGACCGCCGAGTTCGTCCGCGCCCTGATCGGCACGACACTGATCACCGCAATCGGGGTGGCGATGGGGCTGCGCTTCATCTACGGCTGGCCCACGATTTTGCTGTACATCCTGATTCCGTCGATCGTGGTGACCGGATTCACCGCTCTGGTGCATGACGCTGGCAGTGCGCGACAAGGGCCGCGCCGCGATGAACTGGCTGGTGGGCCTTACCTTTTCGATGGCGTTCGTCAATCCGGGTGCCACCCCAATCAAGCAGTTCCCCGAATGGGTTCGACCCTTGATCCGCATGCAACCGATATCGCCGCCCATCGAGGCGATGCGGTCGCTGGCCCACGGCGGTCCGCTGGCGCAACCTCTGGCGATGACCGTGACCTGGGCGGTCGTGCTGCTCGCGGTGTCCACCCCGGTCGCCGTGCGCGGTTACCGGCTGGCCGCCGAGGCAAGCGCGTGACCGACGCTGACCATGCGGCGGCCAAGCCACTGATCTCAGTGTGCGTGCCGATGTACAACAACAGCGCGACCATCGAGCGTTGTCTACGCAGCATCCTGGATCAGGATGGCGTCGCGTACGAGATCCTCGTCGTTGATGACCAGTCGACCGACGACGGTGCGGCCATTGGATCGAAGTTGCTTCGCGCCGGAGACCGTCTGATACGCAACGAGTCTCGCCTGGGCCTGAACGGAAACCACAACAAATGCCTGGAACTCGCGCGTGGCGAATACATCCAGTTTCTGCACGGTGATGACTGGTTGCTTCCCAGCGCCCTGCAGACACTTGCCCGCTGTTTCGACGATCCGCAGGTAGGGCTGGCCTTCGCGCCCCGGCGGGTACACACCGACGACCTACCCTGGAGCGAGCGACGCAAGGCACCGGGGAAACTTCACGTCTACTTCGCCAAGCTCCGAGAACACAATCGCGGATCTTCACTGGTCCTGCAGCTGGTGGCGCTCTGGGGTGCGAGCGCCAACTTGATCGGCGAACCGAGCTGCGTGATGTTCCGGCGCCAATTGGCCCTGGAAGCCGGGGGCTTACGCGAGGACGTCTATCAGACCGTCGATTTGGATTTTTGGTTGCGCCTCATGCTGCGAGGGGCGGTTTGCTTTGTGCCACAGGAACTATCGGTGCGGCATCACACCGCGACCACGGAGTCGGCGAATATCACTAAAGCCCACCGACACTGGCTCGACCAGCTACGCATCCTCACCTGGATGATCGTGGATCCTGCGTCGACCGGTCTCGTCCGCGCCGCTGCGACACCGTGGTGGTTACTTGCCTGGCTGGGGCTGCTCTTCAAGGTGACGCTGTTTGGGCCCCAGCGAACTTCGCGCCTGGAAGACGTTGCTGGCAGCGCCCGTCAGTGAGTTCGCCCGGGCGAGACGGTTCCGATATGAGTTGATACCCGATTCCAGATCGGGAGTGAGACACTAGCTGTCGTGAAAATCGTTCTCAAGTTTTCCCTCCCACCTCGGCGGTATCGCTATCGGGGCCAAGGCAGGATGATTAAGGGCACTCGGCCCAGCCCTTGCTTCACCAACTAGGTGGCCAGCTGTGGATACCGAGCCTGACGGCGAGACAGCCGATGCGTTCAACGGTACCCGGGGGGTCCATGAGTCGGCGCACTACTTACCGATCTACGAGTCTGTAGTCGATCGAACTAGGCCTCTTCGGATGTTAGTGATTGGTAGGCTTTCTATGAGGATACGCTCCAGATGTGGCGAGAATACCTACACCGCGACTCGCTCATTGTGGGTATCGACATGAACTCAAAACTCTTGAAAATTGCCGATTCACAAGGCATTCACGTCCGCTTCGGCGCGGGCAGAACTTTTCCTTCCTGAGAGAAGCGGCTACAGGGTTCGGCTCATTCGACTTTGTACTTGACCATGGAATTCATACCAGTTCTCACATGGTGGATTCTTTCCGTTGTCTGTTCGCAAACGCCTTGAGCGACAGCGGCGTTTACATGGTCGAAGATGTTCATTGCGACTATCTGACCCCCTATCGCGACAGCCGCCTTTCGTTCGTGGACTTCGTTAGGGCTTTGACGATGCCCTGCATGGCCACTACCAGGTAGCCGCTGGCGAAACTAGCTTCCGGGTGGGTCATCCAGATCGGCTCGGGGAAGTTTCCGTGCCAGCGATCACGCCAATTTTGGGCAGCATAGAGGTCTACGATTCGGTAGTCGTTGTGCGCCGGGCCGAGCGCAACCTTACGCAACGCATCTACCGAAGCTGAGCAGTCAACGAGCCGCCGGTCAATCGGCGGTCGTTGATGCCGTGAACCCAGCTCAATGGTGCCCGGCGGTTGCCGGTCGCTGGCTCTCCCTAGACCCGGGAGTAGCCGACGCAGCTGTCGAACGGCAGGCGTTTGGGCTCGATCTTGTTGAGATCGAGGATCTCTTTGAGCGCTGACGTTGGGTCTGCTGCACGAATAGGTGACACCTGAGATGGCTTGCCCGGGTGGGCGGGCTGGAAGGATGTCACTATGCCAAGGCCGTATCCCCGAGAGTTCCGCGACGACGTTGTGCGGGTCGCGCGCAACCGCGATGACGGTGTGACGATCGAGCAGATCGCCGCCGATTTCGGGGTGCATCCGATGACGCTGTGGAAGTGGATGCGCCAAGCCGATGTCGATGAGGGCACCAAGCCCGGCAACCACCGGGGACGCCGAGCTGCGGGAGCTGCGCCGGCGGAATCAGGCTGCTGGAGCAGGAGAACGAGGTGCTGCGCCGGGCGGCGGCGTATCTGTCGCAGTCCAATCTGCCGGGAAAAGGCTTTACCCGCTCGTAAACGAGCTCGCCGCCGACGGGATCCCCGTCGCGGTGACGTGCCGGGTACTCAAGCTCGCCCGCCAGCCCTACTACCGCTGGCGGGCCAACCCGGTGACCGACGCCGAACTCGCCGAGGCGTACCGGGCCAACGCGTTGTTCGACGCCCACCGCGACGATCCGGAGTTCGGCTACCGATTCCTGGTCGAGGAGGCCCGCGACGCCGGTGAGCCGATGGCCGAGCGCACCGCCTGGCGGATCTGCTCAGAGCAACGACTGTGGAGCGTGTTCGGCAAGAAGCGCGGCAAGAACGGCAAGGTCGGTCCACCGGTCCATGACGATCTGGTCGAGCGCGACTTCACCGCCGAGGCGCCAAATCAGTTGTGGCTGGGCGACATTACCGAACATCGGACCCGTGAAGGCAAGCTCTACCTCTGTGCGATCAAGGACGTGTTCTCCAACCGCATCGTCGGCTACTGCATGGACTCGCCGGATGAAGTCCCGGCTGGCGACCACCGCCCTGAACAATGCGGTGGCGCGCCGCGGCGAGGTCGCCGGCTGCATTCTGCACACCGACCGCGGGCCGCAATTTCGCAGCCGAAAGTTCGTCCACGCCCTGGGCCGCTACGACATGGTCGGATCGATGGGCCGCGTCGGGGCCGCCGGCGACAACGCGGCCATGGAGAGCTTCTTCAGCCTGCTGCAGAAGAACGTCTTGGACCGCCGCCGCTGGGACACCCGAGAGGAACTGCGGATCGCGATCGTCACCTGGATCGAACGCACCTACCACCGTCGCCGACGCCAGGCCGCTCTCGGGCGGTTGACCCCGATCGAATTCGAAGCAATCATGACCACACCGGCCAGTCAGGCCGCGTGACCGAAACTGTCACCTATCGTGCAGCAGACCCGTTTCTCCCAGGAAAAGTTGACATAGGCAACCTCGCGAATCCCACTACTCCCCCTTTCGGCATCAAGGGCAGAAGGTCTTTAACGCAACCTTTGAGGCCTCGTACAGATCGGTGTCGAGGATCAGCATGGCGACAACCAGATCGGACCGCGTCTTGACGAACTCAGGAGCGGTTCTGCGCGATCTCGCTCTTGACCAATTGGCAACGGGGGAACGCGATTGACGGGGCGGACAGACCAGTCGTTCGCGTCGATCATGTCCTGGATGAGCGTGGGATCGGTGTCCGAGAACATTTTCGCGTCGATGTCTTTGGGCTCCTAAAGCTGGTCAATGCTGGTAAATCCGGCGAAGGTGTCGAAGCCCGTGATCGAACGATTGATCGCGTAGGGCTCAAGGATGGGACGACAGGTACATAGAAGGAATGAGCGAGTTGCCTCGGTAGACGCCGCACTCGGTGATCGCGCCGGGAACATCCATAACCATCTTGAACAGTTCGATCCGCGATAGTGCGGAGGTTACCTGGCCGCGGTGAGCCCTTCACGCAATCCGAAGCACCACGCCGCACTACATCGCATTCCCCAAACCGACCCCGTTCCGGGCCTGGCATGGGTTAGAGTTGCCCGCATGGCGAAGGATCCGGTTCCCAACTTCCCCTTGGTCCGCCGTCCCGCTGAACGGCGGATGAGATCTTAGACGGCTGAAAGTACACCGTCCGGTGACAGCCCCAGACATTCATTGCATCTCTGGCCGAGGAATGCTGGATTTCCGAGCGCAGGCGACAAAAAGTTGTTTCGCGACATCCGCAGCGCCCTATCCGGGTTTTGACTCACGCTATGATCCACAGGTTCTGCATTAGTCATGAGAAGCCCCTATTGCCGGAGAGCTGGTATGACGATTGCATCTCACTCGGAGATTTCGAGCCGAACTCTCGAAGTCACGTAAGACGCCTAGATTGATTTTGGCACGAAGCTAGGCCAATCGCATACGGCGCCGCAGGAACATACGTCTTGCCAATCGCAATCGGGAGATTTGCCAGCACCGCTAAGCTTATTGAAATATCCTCCTACCGGAAGCGACTCCTGCCTTTTCCAAAGGGAACTGAATCCCGATCGTTCGGTTATCCAACCATGAGAGAATTGAGCATCGAGGATGGGATAGAGGAGCGCCGCCCTATCAATATTCGTTCCCAAGACTGGTTTAGAATTTTTGGTCGGGCAGCCTCTGTACTTCGAAGAGTCAACAATTGGACAATATGCGGCTATCTCATTACCGCCAAGATATTCTTGACTACACCTCGCTAGCGATCGAGTTGAGCGTGCTTGATTTTACTCAAGCGGAGGAGTTCCTAGCGTCGAAGCACTTTATCCCTGGCGGCGTAGAGTTCGGAATCTTCCCTTCGGCTTGGCTAGTACCGACGCTGTCGAAGATCGAGGTTGTTGGTAGAGAATTTTTGAGTCGTTACGACAATCGTCTCACAAAATACGATGCTACTGAATAAGGGCGGTCGGCTTCCTCTCCGAAAGGTTAGGTTCATTTCTTTTGATTCGTTATCTTAAGGAAATGTATTCTAATAATATCCCGGCGGATATCTTTGGGTACATGACTGTCATAGTGGAGGCTAACTCGAGTTATTCTGCTGGAATAACTCGAGCGCCGAGGAAGTGGCCAGGCTGGCGTTATCCCAAATATGAGCTTCCCCAATGAAGGCAGTGATATTGGCGGGTGGGCTCGGGACGCGGCTTAGCGAAGAGACATCGTACGACCAAAACCTATGGTCGAGATCGGCGGTCGACCGATCCTGTGGCACATCCTCAAAATGTACTCGCAGCACGGAATCAACGACTTCATTATTTGTTGCGGATACAAGGGATACCTCATCAAGGAATATTTCGCGAATTATTTCCTGCACATGTCGGACGTCACTTTCGATATGTCCGCCAACAAGATGGAAGTGCATCGGCACCACGCAGAACCCTGGCGCGTGACACTGGTGGATACTGGTGAGGAAACACTGACCGGCGGACGCCTCAAGCGAGTGGCGTCGTATATCAAGGACGATGAGGCCTTCTGCTTCACCTACGGTGATGGGCTCAGCGACGTGAATATCGGTGCCAGCATACGATTCCATCGTCAGCACGGACGTCATGCAACGGTTACCGCGTGCTCCGCGGGGCGCTACGGTGCGATCGACAGTACTGACGGTTCGAAGGAAAAAAAAAAA
>CAWCJU010000003.1:0-667699 GCA_963796035.1 uncultured Actinomycetota bacterium
ATGGTGTGGGCATCTTCTCTGCATTGTCTTTCTGGTATGTACCGAAATTAGGCCTGCGGCTTGTGTTATTCATCGGCACGCTATTGATGGCGGTTGGTTTCGCTTGCATGTACTGGCTGGACCTACATTCGACGTATTCCGAATTTGCCTGGCCGACATTGGTACTGGCCACAGGAATCGGGATATGCACCGCGCCAACGACTTCAGCGATCATGGGCGCGGTGGCCGACGAAAAGCAGGGCGTTGCCTCCGCCGTGAACGACACGTCACGGGAGATGGGCGGGGCATTGGGCATCGCGGTGGCCGGCTCGATCCTGGCCGGCCGCTACTCCCACGTGCTCGCGCCCGGACTTGCGAACTTTCCCGCGTCCGTCCGCGGCCCTGCCACCGATTCGCTGGCCAAGGCGGTCGAGGTGGCCGGCAAGCTCGGACCCCAGGGCCGCAGCTGGCCGAGGTCAGCAGGGCCGCGTTCCTGGCGGCCATGCACGCTTCCACGATTATGATGGCCGCGATCGTCGCCGTCGCCGCGGTGCTGATCGGGCTATGGGCTCCCGGGCGTGACGGTCGCCAGCTACGCCCGGTGCGCCGGCTAGTTCATTGAACGAACTCCGCGGCGCGGTGCCCGAGCATCACGATGGTCGCGTGCGGTCCGCGGCTGGTGACCGTGGGGAGGATCGAGCCGTCGATCACCCACAGGTTGTCGATGCCGCAGCACCCTGCAGCGAGGATCGACGACGGCACGCGGGTCGCCCTCGCCGCCCATCGGGGCGGTGGCGCAAAGATGCTGGGATGTCGACCAGACCGCCGCTGCGGCACGATTGCGCCGCCCGGCCAATTCGCGTGCCAATTCGCTGCCCTGGCGCAGCGCGGCGACGTCATCGGGCTCGCTGTCGTAGCGGTGTTCGATTCGCGGCGGCACGCCGGGATCGGCCGAGACCAGCGTGATGCGCCCCCGTGCCCGCGGCTGCATCAGCGCCACCCCGATATGCGGCCAGTCGGGATGGCCGGCGGTACCGTCACCGGTCATCGCCACGAAGCCACCCGTGTACGGCCTGATCTCGAGACCGTCGGCCGTACTGAGCACGACCTCCAGCACGGGTCGGCCAGGCGCCACCGCCCAATCGGTCGGCAACACCCATTCGGGGTGGTCGCTGAACAACATGCCCACCGGCAGCGGCTCCACCACCGGCACCCCCACGCCGGCAACATCGACTCGTCGCCGATGCCCGAGGCCATCAGCAGGTGGGATGACTCAATCGCGCCGGCACACAACACGACTCGGTCAGCAGTGAAGGTCACGGCGCCTTGCGGGCCGATCGCGTCCACGCCCACCACAACGGTGCCGGAAAAACGCAACCGCGCGGCCCGGGTCTGCGCACGCAAGTTCAGATTCGGCCGCCACAGCGCCGGGAACAGATATCCCGCGCCTGAGCCGCTCCGAACACCGTCGACGATGTTGAGCGGGACCGCGCCGATTCCCGAAACATGTTCCGGTGCAATCGTTGAGGTCAGCGATCCAGCCGAAACCCGCGCGTTCGGCGGCAGCGATGAAACGCTCGGTGGTCCCGGTCATTTCGTGCGTTCGGCGCACCAAGATGGGACCGCGGTCGCCATGGGCGGCACCATCGAAATCCAGGTCGGTCTCGATGGCGCGGAAGCTGACCAGCACGTCGGACCATCCCCAGCCCGGGATGGCGACGCGATCGAAGTCGCGCGGCAACCCGCGGCAGAAGTAGCCGCCGTTGATCGCGCCCGAACCGCCGACTGTCGCCCCGCGGACCAGGGGAAGCTGGCGGGCGGGTTCGTCGGTGAGGCGGGTCTGATAACGCTGGACCAGCGGGCTACCGACGCCGATCGGCAACTGCAACCCGTTGGCGGTCTGGGCCAGCATCCCGGGTCGTCGAGCGCGGGCCCGGCCTCCAGGACCGTCACCGTGCAGCGCGGGTCTGCGGAAAGGCGTTCGGCGACAACCGATCCTGCACTGCCCGCGCCGACGATCAGCACATCGCTGTGCGGGGCGGCTGTGGTCAAGGCGGCGGTTAACTCCGAATTTGGGGTTTCAGGGCGCGCACGTTGCGCTCCCGTAGTACACCCCACCACAACCCGAGCCCATACGCCAAGTCGTCGACACGTTTGAGCACCATGTAGGTCGGCAAGCCGATGGGTTCGACATCGTCGCAGATGGCGTCGCGGCGGCGAAGCCAGTCGACCACGCCGTCCATGACGGCGGCGACCAGGACGACCCGTCTGAAGTGACGCGACATGGCCGCGGCCAATAACGCCACCGGCCAGTAGTGCCGGCAAAGCGCCGACGCCAGCTGCAACGCCGCCGACCACAGGCCGCGGCCGGCGATCATCGCGACATCGGTGATCGAGGTCTCGGCGGTGCGCATGGCTTTGGCGATCCGGCGGCCCGTCAGTATGGCAAAGAAGATCGACACCACCCGCGACAGGGTCGTCCCGAGCGCCATCAGAATCCACGCCATCAGCGCCCAGCCGGATATCACGACGGGTGCCGTCTTGTCGGGATGGCGCACCGAAAGCGGAGCCGCCGAGCCGCCGTAAAATGCTTTGCGCGCTAACCAATCCCGTAGTTCGGTGCGGTGATCATGCGCGACCAGCGCAATCGGTTCGTAGCGCAGCCGAGCGCCTGCCTCGATGAGCCGCCAGCACAGGTCGACGTCCTCGCCGGACTGCATGGTCTCATCGAACCCGCCGACATTGTGGAGCGCCGAGCGGCGACAGATGATCGCCGCGCTGGGCACATATGACACCGTGCTGTGGGGCAACACCGGCGCCTCGCGCTCGCCGAGGTCGAGCGACGAGTGCACCGCCTCGTAGCGCGCCACCAGGTTCTCACTGTGCGATAGGCCGACGATGCGCGGCGCCACCAGCGCGACGGTGGGGTCGCAGAAATGACCGAGCAGAGCTTCCAGCCAGCCCCGGCGCGGCGAGACATCGGAGTCCATGAACGCGACGAAGTCCGTGTTGCAGGCCGCCAGCCCGGTGTTGCGGGCCGCCGCCGGGCCCTTGCTGCGCGTGGCGCAGCACCTCGATGTCGCAGTGGGCGCCGATGAAGTCTTCCGGCTCGACCGGAGGGGACGAACCGTCGTCCACCACGATGACACGCAATCCGCGTAGCGAGCTCACCAAACGGCGCACACCAAAAATGTTGTTCCGCACCGGGATTACCACGGTCACGTCGCGGTGCGACGGCCCACCCGCGGGCCGCGGATGCGCCACCGTGGCGTCCAGCAGGGTGCGGGCGAGTTGGGCGCTGAGGTCGTCGCGAACCTTCAGCCGGCCATCCGAGAGCATGTCCTGCGCGGCGGGGGCCAACTTCAGCAGCCGGGTCGGCGAACCGCCGAGCAGCGCCGAGCCGTCGCCGAGCACCCGCACGCGGCGGTCGACCTGAACGGCGAACCCGTCCGGCAACCGAGGCCGGCTCATGTCAGCATCCCGTCGGGCCCGGGCCGCCACCGGATGACTCGGCGGACACACCCGTCGACCATCTCGGTGAAGATGCGCTTGCCCTCGGCGGCGGTGGCGGTGGTCGGGTCTCCCAGTACGCCGACCGGGCTGACCGCCGCGACTCCCCCACGGCGCATCGACCCGAGCAGCTCGGGCAGGGGTGCGGTGTTGCCGGCCACCCACTGATCGGTCTGGACCTCGGCCGGCGAGATGTGGAGCAACAGTGATGTTTCGGTATGGCCGGCGTGGGCGTCACCGCCGGCGGCGGGGCAGGGGCACCAGCCGACGTCGCGGCCCTCGGTGCGCAGCCGGGCCACCGCCCGGCTGCACGCCGTGACGTTGCCGCCGTGGCCGTTGACGAAGACCAGGCGCCGGGCCCAGCCGGCCGCTGACCTGCCGTACTCGACCAGCAGCAGCGTCAGCGCCTCGGTGCCGAGCGAGATCGTTCCGGTGAAACTCTGGTGCTCGCCGCTGGCGCCGTAGGCGATGGCCGGTGCCACCAGCCAGTCGTGCCCGAGGCGCGGTGCAGCGCCGCCGGCGACCGCCGTCGCGATCCGGGTGTCGGTGTCCAGGGGCAGGTGCGGACCGTGTTGCTCGGTCGACCCCAGCGGAACCATTATCGACGCCGAGATGCTTGATAGCTGGCTCGACGTCGCGGTTCCCAAGTCGCCGAGTACGGACACTCGGTGATGGTAGGACGAATTCACCTGGCGTGCACCAATTGTTGAAGCTTGAAAATACTTTTTTTCTGGGTCGTTCATCGGGCGTTCGAATTGTGGGCTCGTCCGTCACGGTTACCCCGCCCGTATCACGATTTGCGCCGGCGTCACTGAATCCGGATATATCCGCCCGACATGGCCGGGTTTCGCTACGCGCCGCCCGAGGGCACGCCCAGCGCCCGGGTGAATCCGGGCGGCACCAGGATGTGGTCCGGGTCCGAGGTCGTGAACCGAGGACAGTCCCAGACCCATCAGCGCCGAGTCGATGCCGCCGCGCAAAATGTCGAGAACATTCTCCACGCCCGGTTGGCCGGCCGCGGCCAGCCCCCACAGGTAGGCGCGGCCGATCATCACCGCGCGCGCTCCCAGCGCCACGGCCTTGACGACGTCGCTCCCGCGCCGGACGCCGCCGTCGAGCAGCACCTCGATCTGATCGCCGACGGCCGCGGCCACCGCGGGCAGGGCGCGGATCGAGGCCGGCGTGCCATCCAGATTGTTGCCACCGTGGTTCGACACCGAAATGGCCGAAACCCCGGCGTCCACCGCCTTTTTGGCGTCGTCGACGCGCATCACGCCCTTGAGCATCAACGGTCCGCCCCATAGTTCGCGGAGCCAGGCGATGTCCTCCCAGGTCGGCGGCGGGGTGCCCATCCACTCCCCGTACGCCTGAAAGAAGGCGGGTCCGGGCTCGCCACGGCGGCCCTGGTTGGGCACCCGCAGTTCCGGCGGCCGCATGGTCTTCGCCCACTGCAGGAACCACCGCGGCTTGGTGATGACCTCCGGGCTCAACTTGAGGATGGTCTTGAAGTCCATCTTCTCCGGGATCACGGGCTGCCCCAGTCCCGGCCGTGCGAGAAGCTCCAGTCGGTGGTGACGATCAGCCCCACCGCCCCGGCCGCGCGGGCGCGCTCGACCCGCGCGGCGATCGCGTCGCGGTCACCCAGCCAATACACCTGGAAGAACACCTTGGGATTCGCCGCGATGACCTCTTCGATCGGCTTGCTGGCGAACGACGATAGCCCCATCGCGGTGCCGCGGGCGGCGGCGGCCCGCGCCACGGCAACCTCACCATCGGGGTGCACCGCCTGCACGCCGGTCGGTGAGATCAGCACCGGCAGCGAAATATCTTGCCCCATAACAGTGGTCGACAAGTCGCGCTTCTCCTGCGCACCGATCACATGCGGCGCGAATCCGAGTTCGCTGAAGGCTGCCACGTTGTCGGAGACCGTGATTCCTTTTTCGCTGGCCGAAATCAGCGACGAATACGCCGATTTCGGCAGCCGGCGCTTGGCGCGTTGCTGCGCGATGGCGACGGTTTCAAACCATGCGTCGGCCATCGTTACACCGGGCTTTCGTTACACATGCGGGCCGGCGGCGTTGCCGGCGTGACCGCCGGCGGTCGCAGCGACAGCGTGAGCGGCACCGGTTGGCGGATGCGCTTGCCGCGGGAGTGATCGGCTCGGGGACGCGGCGTCTCGCGGTCGTGCGCCAGCGCGGTCGCGCTATGGCCCTGGACGCATTCGGGATCCGGTCCGTCCAGCGGCAGGCCGGTGAAGAATTTGGCGGCCATGCATCCGCCCCGGCAGCTGTCGTAGTGCCCGCAGCTGCCGCAGGCTCCCGCCGACTGGGGTTCGCGCAGCTCGCGGAACAGCGGGGCGTTCTTCCAGACGTTGGAGAAGCCAGCCCCACAACCGGTGTCCGTCACCACGTTTCCGGCCAAGAAGCGGTCGTGGATGGCGAACGGGCAGGCGTAGACGTCACCGACCGGGTCGATCAGGCACACGACGCGGCCCGCGCCGCACATGTTCAGACCGGCCAGTGCGCCGGATTGGCCGAGCGGAGCCAGGTGGAAGAAAGAGTCGCCGGTGAGCACCCGCTCACCCTTGGCGACCAGCCAGTCATACAGCTGGACCTGCTGGTCGGCGGTGGGGTGCAGCTCTTCCCAGACCTCGGCGCCACGCCCGGACGGGCGGAGCCGGGTGATCCGCAGCGTGGCGCCGTAACGGCTTGCCAGCGCGGCGAATTCGTCGAGCTGGTCGACGTTGTGCCGGGTGACGACCACGGAGATCTTGGCGTCGGAGAAACCGGCGTTGGCAAGGTTTTCCAGCGCCCGTACCGCCATGTCGAACGAGCCGGGTCCGCGGACGGCGTCGTTGACCTCGGCCGTGGCGCCGTCCAGCGAGATCTGGACGTCGACGTAGTCGCTGGCCGCCAGTCGCGCGGCGACCTCGGGCGTGATCCGGACGCCGTTGGTGGAAAACTTCACGCCGACATGGTGTTCGGTCGCGTAGTCGACCAGTTCCCAAAAGTCCGGGCGCACAGTGGGTTCCCCGCCCCCGATGTTGACGTAGAACACCTGCATGCGTTCCAGCTCATCGATGATGTCCATGCACTGGCGGGTGGACAGCTCTCGCGGGTCCCGTTTGCCCGACGAGGACAGGCAGTGCACGCAGGCCAGGTTGCAGGCGTACGTCAGCTCCCAGGTGAGGCAGATGGGCGCGTCCAGCCCGTGCTCGAACTGCTCGATGAGCCGGGGTACGGGGGCCGCTGTTGTCATTGATCGTCCTTCCGGGGCACCAGCATGTTGGACTCGACCAGCACACCCAGCGCATGCAGATACGGCGCCTGCGCGGCGTCGTCCACTCCGGCCGCGCGGCATGCGGCCCGGATGTCGGGGTGGTCGGCCAGCGACTGCACCACGTCAAGGATGGTGCGGTTCTTCAGAAACGACAGCTTGCGGGTACCGAAGTGGTAGAGAAGCGCGCCGAACGGTTCCGGCCGAACCGCCACCTGCGGGTGCAATCGCCAGCCGCGATCAGGATCGAACGAGGTTGGCGTCCGAGCCTGCGCGGGCGCTGGCACGGTCAGTAGACCCCGCACATGCCGTCGATGGACACCTCTTCGACCAGGGTCTCGGTGACGAGCTGGGTGTCAGTTTCGGTCTCGTGGTCCACGGGGCTTGCCTTTCGTCCGGTCTTGACAACGATGGGATCTGAGTCACACTCGCCGCCAGAATATGGCATCGAGTGCCGAAATGGAAGGGCGGGGTCCGATGGTGCCGCAGCCGCGGGTGGGCAGGCGCCGCTCGACCACCCCGCACCACATCACCGACGTCGCCATCGACATGTTCACGGCCCGCGGTTTCGCCGACGTGAGCGTCGACGATGTCGCCCAGGCCGCCGGTATCTCCCGCCGGACCCTCTTCCGGTATTACGCGTCCAAAAACGCCATTCCCTGGGGCGACTTCGACAACCACCTTGCCCACCTGCGCGATTTGCTCGACAACGTCGATGCCGACGTGCGTCTGGGCGATGCGCTGCGCGCTGCGCTGTTGGCGTTCAACACCTTTGACGAATCCGAGATGGCCCGGCACCGCCAGCGCATGCGGGTGATCCTGCAAACCGCTGAGCTGCAAGCGTATTCGATGACGATGTATGCCGGCTGGCGTGAGGTGATCGCCGGGTTCGTGGCGCTTCGCCTGGACTGCAAGACCACGGATCTGGCGCCCCAGACCGTCGCCTGGACGATGCTCGGGGTGGCCTTGTCGGCCTACGAACACTGGCTGAGCGATGAATCCGTCCCGCTGCCGGTCGCCCTGGGCAATGCCTTCGACGTCGTCGGCGCCGGGCTGGACGGGCTGGGCAGGTGACCGTCGAGCACCTGGTGCACACCCTGCGGTCACAGGGCAGGTTCTGCGCCTCGTCGGGCTCGCCGATGTATGGCGAGCTGTTCGAGTTGGTGGCCGGCGACGTCGAAGGCGGCGGTGTCTTCGCGACCATCTTGTCCGGGCGCGAAGATGCGCCGTCGCGCGACGCGGTGCCGCTGCGGTTGCTCGGCGGGCTGCACCGGCTGGTGCTCGACGGCCGGGCGGCGCGGTTGCGCCGCTTCTATCCCAGCACCGGGGGCGAGTGGGATGCCGGATCCGCCTGGCCGGAAATCCTGGACACCGCCGCCGGTCACGTCGACGCGCTGCGCGCGGCGTTGGGCCAGCCACCGCAGACCAACGAGGTGGGCCGATCGGCCGCCCTGATCGGCGGGCTACTGACATCGACCACGAATTCGATTTGCCCATAAGGCTTTTCGAGATCGGATCGAGCGCCGGGCTGAACCTGCGCGGAGATCACTACCGCTACGGCTTCGCCGGCGGCCAGTGGGGGCCTGCCGACTCACCGGTGACCATCGACGACGCGTGGCGCGGCGCGCTGCCGCCCCGGCGCGAAACGCGGATCGTGGCGCGCCACGGGTATGACATCGCGCCCATCGACGTCGGCGACGCCGACGGGGAGATGACCGTGCTGAGCTATGTCTGGCCCGACCAGGGTGCCCGGCTGGTGCGGCTGCGCGGCGCCATCGAGGTTGCCCGTCGGGTCCCCGCCGTGCTCGAGCGCCGGACGGCGGCCGACGCGGTCGCCGGCCTGACACTGGCCGAAGGTGCGCTGACGGTCTTGTGGCATTCGATCACCTGGCAGTATCTGTCCGCCGACGAACGCGCCGCGGTGCGCGTCACGTGGACGCGCTGGCCGGCCGGGCCGATGCGCGCTCGCCGTTCGCCCACCTCACGATGGAGCCAACGCGCGACGGGCCGGGTGCACCGATCAAGTTCGTGGTGCGGGCCCGCGTCTGGCCGGAGGGCGATCCGCAGGTGCTGGGTGAATGTCACCCACACGGCCCGCCGGTGAACTGGCGATAAGCGCATTCGGCGAACACGGGGTTCCCGCGACCGGTACGCGGCCGCCGTCGGCTAGCGCCGGGCACGAAAAGACTGCGTCAGCCGAGCATTTCGGCGATGGGCACGGCCGCGGCGATCTTGGCACGGGTCTTCATGACCTTGCCGGGCATCCCGCCGCCGACCACCCCGACCAACGCCCCGTCGCGTTCGTAGTAGGCCAGGAACTTGCGGCCGTCGTCCTCGACGACATGGACGATGTCGTCGGCTTCCGGCTCGCCCAGGCACTGGATCTTGACGTCGTACTGGTCGCTCCAGAAGTACGGGACGACCACCACCGACGGCACGTCCTGGCCCAGCAACGCGGGCACGACGACCCGCGCCTGATCGGCGACGTTGCTCCAATGTTCCACGCGCCCTTGGTGTCCCGTCGGCGTCGCGCCACGATGCGACGTCACCGAGCGCCCACACATTCGGTGCGCTGGTGCGTCCGGCTTCGTCGCAGATGACGCCGTTGTCGACCTCGACTCCGCTGCCCTCGAGCCATCCGGTCGCCGGACGCGACCCGATGCCGACGACCACGATGTCGGCCGGCAGTTCGGTGCCGTCGCTCAGCACCACCGCCTCGACGTGCGAGTCACCGCGCACCTCCGCCACCCCGACCCCGAGGCGAACGTCGACACCTTCGGCACGGTGCAGCCGGGCCACCAGTTCCCCGATCTGCTCGCCGAGGACCGCGGCCAGCGGTGTCGGCTGCGGCTCTACCAGCACCACGTCCACGCCCAGGCTGCGCAGGCTGGCCGCCACCTCGCAGCCGATGAAGCCGGCGCCGATGACCACGGCGCGCTGCGCCGCGGACGCGTGCTCGCGCAGCGCCATGCTCTCGTCGAATGACCGCAGCACGCGGATGCCCTCCAGATCCGGGATCGCCGGAATGCGCCGCGGCACCAGGCCCGTGGCGATGACGAGTTCGTCGTAGCCCAGCGTCGTCCCGTCGTCAAGAGTCACCGTCTGCGCCGCGGTGTCCAGGCTTCGCGCGGCCGACCCCAGTCGCAGGGTGATGCCGTTCTCGTCGTACCACTCGCGCGGTTTGAGCGCGGTGTCGTCGACCTCTTTGCGCAGCACCTCTTTGGACAGCGGCGGGCGGTCGTAGGGCAGGTGCACCTCGTCGCTGACGATCGTGATGGGCCCGGAATACTCCGCCTTCCGCAGCTGCTCGGCGGTGCGCGCGGCGGCCAATCCGCCGCCGACGATCACGATCCCGTTGTCGGCGCTTTCGTCACTACTCACGTGGAGTTCTTAGCACGATGGCCGGTCAGTACTTTAGGGCGCCCTTATCCACGGGGATCTGGGTGCCGGTGAGGGTGCCCGAGCCGTCGCCGGCAAGCCACGCCACCACGTCGGCCACTTCATCGGCCGCCATGAACCCATTGGGCTGCACCGGCATTGGCGGAAAGCTGTGGACGAAACTGGGATGCTTGGCGAAAATCTCCATCATCGCCTCGGGTTCGATCATCGGGGTGTCCACCGAGTACGGGTGGATGGAGTTGACCCGGATGCCGAATTCGCCGAGCTCAATGGCGAGCGTGTTGGTCAGCGCCGTCAGTCCGTGCTTGCTGGCCGAGTAGTGGCCGTTGCCCGGCGTGGCCTTGATGCCCGCCGACGAGCTGACCACGACGATGGAGCCGCCGTTTCCCGCCTCGATCATCGCGGGCACGGTGGCGCGCAGCGTGCGCCAGGTGCCGGTCAGGTTGACACCGATGACCGTGTCCCACTGCTCGTCGGTGAGCTCCCAGATGCGGCCCCAGCTCAGCACTCCGGCGTTGGCGACCACGATGTCGAGCCGGCCGAACTGTTCGATCCCGTCGGCGACCAGATCCCGCAGCGCGGCGTCGTCGCGGACGTCGACCTCGCGGCTCAGGATCTTGCGTCCCTCGTTCTCCACCAGGCGGGCGGTCTCGTCGAGGTCTTCGCGGGTGGCCGGCGTGTACGTCACGCTGGCGGACGCCGGCGCGCAGATGTCCAGCGCGATGATGTCGGCGCCCTCGCGGGCCAGCCGCACCGCGTGCGAGCGACCCTGCCCGCGGGCGGCCCCGGTGATGAATGCGACCCGTCCCTGCAGTGATCCGGCCTGTCCAGCCACGTGTAACCCCTTCGACCGCCGATAGATCAAGCCAGGCTAGCAGCGCAACTGAAACGTGTTCTAATTCACCCGGCGCTGCCGGACGAGCTCCTAGATTTCGGAGATGATCGCCGTGCGCCGGCTGGTGTATTCGGCGTCGGTCAGCGCCCCGCCGGCGTGCAGATCCTTCAGCTCTTGCAGCCGCGCGGCGATCGACGGTTGCGGGCGGTGTGACGACGGCCGCCGCAGGCGCCGCGGCGGCCGCGGCTGCGCGGCCGGGGCCTGTTGTTCGACCGCTCGGCGCACCACCGCCTGGATCTGGGCGCGCAGGGCCGGGTTCGACCGGATGTCGACCATCTGATTGAGCGCAACGTTGTTGGCCTTGAGGATCTGCAGGATCTCCATCAACGGGCCCGCCTGCCCACTCAGGTCGTAGGTCTTGTTGTCCTCGGCCACGGTGAACTGCGCGGGCACCAGGCCGTTGACCAAAGCGCTTCGCTCCCAGTCGATTCGGTATTCGCTGGTGGTGGGGTTGACCAGGACCACCACCTTGCGGGCGTTGAGGTTGCCGAGCCGGGTGACGCTGGCGATGACCCGGTCTTCGCTGTCGAACGGCAGGAGTTCCGGGTCCGGCGATGCGCAGGTGCACCTTGACGACCTGCTGGTTGTTCGACCCAGGTCCCCGTCTCGGTGATCCCGGTGATCTGAGCGAGCGCCAGCACCCCGTTCTGCTCGAGCGCGGCCACCTTGGCCGACGACTTGGCCCCGATAGTTCGCCAACGCGAGCGCGATCAACACGTCGGCCACGGTGATCAGCAGGCCGACGTAGAACATCCACTGCAGCAGGCTGCCGAGCCCCAGGGTGAAGTACACGACCAAGAAGATCGGTCCGACCAGGCCGCCGCACAGCAAAACCACCAACTGTGCCTTCAGGTAGCGCGCTAACACATGCCCCTCCTCGGCTTACTGGGGAATCCGTGTCAGATTAACGCTCGCGGAGTCGCGGCGAATCGCGATACGCGCAAACCGCGCCCGGTTGCCTACACGGGTCGGCGGGCACGATCGGTACCCGCTTGACCGGCGTGCCCCGTCGACGGGTCGCCGGCTGCGCCGCGGCCGGGGCGTGCGGCGCGTTGCGCGCCGACACCGGCATCGTGGGCGCCGCCGAGGTCTGCGGCGGCACTTCGGTCTGCGGCGCCGCGGCGGGGGTGCCGGCCGGCGTCGCCGCCGATGCCGTCGGCGGCAACGGTGGTGCCGGAGAACTCGCCGGAGCGTAGGCCGGCGTCACCACCCGCGCCGCGCCGGCCGGCGTGGTGGCCGAGGCCAGCGTCGCCGATCCCGCCGGAGCCGCCGCGACCGGCGTGCCGGCCGGTGCCGGCGTAGCTGCGCGCCGCGGCCGGCGCGACCGCCGCCGCCAGGGGTCCCGCGGGCGCGGTCGGCGCGGCACGTACCCACGGCACCGGCGCTCACCGCCGGTACCTGCGCAGCCATCGACGCCTGGGCCGCCGCGGTCTGCAAGGGCGAGGTGTTGGCGGCCTCGGCGAACGGCGTACTGCGCCGCACCGCCATTCATCAGCTGGACGAACTGGCTGTGAAACGCGGCCGCCTGGGCGCTGAGCGCCTGATAGACCTGGGAGTGCGCATCGAAGAGCGCGGCAATACTCGCCGACACCTCGTCGGCGCCGGGGGCCAGCACGCCCGATGTCGGACCCGAACGCGGCGACGTTGGCAGAGCTGATCGTCGACCCGATCCTGGCCAGGTCCCCCGCGGCGGCCGCGACGAATTCGGGCGTCGTTTGAACGAACGACATCGGCACCTCCCCGACAGCGCTACGGTCAGGAGAATTATGGAGCAAATCCTAAACCAGCCGGAGCCGGCGCCGCATGATTTCCCCCGCTTTGGCGCGGGCCGGCGCCGCAACCAAAGCACAAAGCCCGGATTGCCAAGTGCGGCAATCCGGGCTTCGCGGTGGTTCGAAACTACTTGATGATCTTGACGACCCGGCCGGCGCCGACGGTGCGGCCACCCTCACGGATCGCGAACCGCAGTCCGTCGTCCATGGCGACGGGCTGGATCAGCTTCACCGAGATGTTGGTGTTGTCACCGGGCATCACCATTTCGGTGCCCTCCGGCAGCGTCACCACACCGGTCACGTCGGTGGTGCGGAAGTAGAACTGCGGACGGTAGTTGTTGAAGAACGGCGTGTGCCGGCCGCCCTCGTCCTTGGACAGGATGTAGACGCTGCCCTCGAATTCGGTGTGCGGCGTGGTGGTGCCGGGCTTCACGACGACCTGACCGCGCTCGACGTCCTCGCGCTTGATACCGCGCAGCAGCAGCCCGACGTTGTCACCGGCCTGGCCCTGGTCCAGCAGCTTGCGGAACATCTCGACGCCGGTGACGGTGGTCTTGGTGCTGGTCGGCTTGATACCGACGATCTCGACCTCTTCGTTGACGTTGATGACGCCGCGCTCGACACGGCCGGTGACCACAGTGCCACGACCGGTGATGGTGAAGACGTCCTCGACAGGCATCAGGAACGGCTTCTCCGTCTCGCGGACCGGGTCCGGGATCGACTCGTCGACGGCCTCCATCAGCTGCTCGACGGACTCGACCCACTTGGCGTCGCCCTCGAGCGCCTTGAGCGCCGAGACCCGCACGACCGGGGCGTCCTCGTCGAACTCCTGGGCGGCCAGCAGTTCGCGGACCTCCATCTCGACGAGCTCGAGCAGCTCCTCGTCGTCGACCATGTCGGCCTTGTTCAGCGCGACCAGGATGTAGGGCACACCGACCTGACGGGCCAGCAGCACGTGCTCACGCGTCTGCGGCATCGGGCCGTCGGTGGCGGCGACCACCAGGATCGCGCCGTCCATCTGGGCCGCACCGGTGATCATGTTCTTGATGTAGTCGGCGTGACCCGGGGCGTCGACGTGGGCGTAGTGACGCTTCTCGGTCTGGTACTCCACGTGGGAGATGTTGATGGTGATACCGCGCTGACGCTCCTCGGGCGCATTGTCGATCTGGTCGAATGCGCGGGACTCGTTCAGGTTGGGGTACTTGTCGTGCAGAACCTTGGTGATAGCCGCGGTCAACGTGGTCTTGCCGTGGTCAACGTGACCAATGGTCCCGATGTTGACGTGCGGCTTCGTCCGCTCGAACTTCGCCTTCGCCACTTCTGTGTCCTCCTGGACTAGTTGGTGCTTGTTAAAGCAGTGTTGGTGTTTTCAGTTGTGCCGCGCCCAAGGCATTCCAATGACCCGGCAAGATTACTCCGCTGGCCGTTACTGGCCCGTCGCCTTCGCGATGATCTCCTTCGACACGTTCGCCGGCACTTCGGCGTACGAGTCGAAGACCATGGAGTAGTTCGCCCGGCCTTGGGTCTTGGACCGCAGGTCGCCGACGTAGCCGAACATCTCCGACAGCGGCACATGCGCTTTGACGACGCGCGCACCGCTCCGCTCCTCCATGGCCTGGATCTGGCCACGGCGGGAGTTCAGGTCGCCGATCACGTCGCCCATGTAGTCCTCGGGCGTGGTGACCTCGACGGCCATGATCGGTTCCAGGATCACCGGCTGCGCTTGCTGCGCAGCCTTTTTCAGGACCTGGGAACCGGCGATCTTGAAGGCCATTTCCGACGAGTCGACCTCGTGGAAAGCCCCGTCGAGCAGGGTGACCTTCAAGTTGACCAGTGGATAACCGGCCAGCACGCCGTACTGCATGGCGTCCTGCGCACCGGCGTCCACCGACGGGATGTATTCGCGCGGGATGCGCCCACCGGTGACCTTGTTCTCGAATTCGTAGGTCGCACCGTCCTCGCCGTGGAACGGCTCGAGGCTGATCAGCACCTTGGCGAACTGGCCGGAACCACCGGTCTGCTTCTTGTGGGTGAACTCGACCTTGTCCACCGTCCGCTTGATGGTCTCCTTGTAGGCGACCTGCGGCTTACCGACGTTCGCCTCGACCTTGAACTCGCGGCGCATCCGGTCGACCAGGATGTCCAGGTGCAACTCGCCCATCCCGCCGATCACGGTCTGGCCGGTCTCCGTGTCCTGGTGGACCTTGAAGGTCGGGTCCTCCTCGGCGAGCTTCTGGATCGACAGGCTCAGCTTCTCCTGGTCGCTCTTCGTCTTGGGCTCGATGGCCACCTCGATGACCGGGTCGGGGAACGTCATCGACTCCAGCACGACCTGCTGGTTCGGGTCGCTCAGGGTGTCACCGGTCGTGGTGTCCTTCAGACCGATCACCGCGTAGATGTGACCGGCCGAGGCCGTCTCCACCGGGTTCTCCTTGTTGGAGTGCATCTGGAACAGCTTGCCCAGCCGCTCCTTCTTGCCCTTGGTGGCGTTGATGACCTGGCTGCCGGAGTCGACCTTGCCCGAGTACACGCGGACGTAGGTCAGCTTGCCGAAGAACGGGTGCGTCGCGACCTTGAACGCCAGCGCGGAGAACGGCTCGTCGGTCGACGGGTTGCGGGTGACCTCTTCGTCCTCCTTGCCCGGCACGTGGCCGACGGCCGGCGGCACGTCCAGCGGCGAGGGCAGGTAGTCGATGACGGCGTCCAGCATGGGCTGCACGCCCTTGTTCTTGAACGCACTGCCGCACAGCACCGGGTAGGCCTCCGAGCTGATGGTCAGCTTGCGGATGGCGCCCTTGATCTCCTCGACCGTGAGCTCTTCGCCACCGAGGTACTTCTCCAGCAGCGCCTCGTCGGTCTCGGCGACGGCCTCGAGCAGCTTGGTGCGGTACTCGTCGGCCTTTTCGGCCAGCTCGGCCGGGATGTCGATGGTGTCGTAGGTCTCGCCCAGCTTCGTCTCGCCGCGCCACACCTTGGCGTTCATCTCGACCAGGTCGACGATGCCCTCGAAGTCACCCTCGGAGCCGACGGGCAGCTGAATCGGGATGGCGTTGGCGCCGAGCCGCTCCTCCATGGTCTTCACGGAGAAGTAGAAGTCGGCCCCGATCTTGTCCATCTTGTTGACGAAGCAGATGCGGGGGACGTCGTACTTGTCGGCCTGCCGCCAGACCTGCTCGGACTGCGGCTCGACACCTTCCTTGCCGTCGAAGACGGCCACGGCACCGTCGAGCACGCGCAGGCTGCGCTCCACCTCGACGGTGAAGTCGACGTGCCCGGGGGTGTCGATGATGTTGATCTGGTTGTCTTTCCAGAAGCAGGTGGTAGCCGCGGAGGTGATGGTGATCCCCCGCTCCTGCTCCTGCTCCATCCAGTCCATGGTGGCGGCGCCGTCGTGCACCTCACCGATCTTGTAGCTGATGCCGGTGTAGTAGAGGATGCGCTCGGTCGTCGTCGTCTTGCCGGCGTCGATGTGCGCCATGATGCCGATGTTGCGGACCTTGGTGAGGTCGGTCAGCACGTCCTTCTGTGCCACAGAAGTCTTCCCACTCTTTCGATTACTTGGTTATTCGCTGTCGGTTTGCGCCCGGCAACTCTGCCGATCGGCGCCGTTGCGGCCCTTACCAGCGATAGTGCGCGAAGGCGCGGTTGGCCTCGGCCATCTTGTGGGTGTCCTCGCGCCGCTTGACGGCGGCTCCGAGGCCATTGCTGGCGTCCAGGATCTCGTTGGCCAGCCGCTCGACCATGGTCTTCTCGCGGCGTTGCTTGGAGAAGCTGACCAACCAACGCAGAGCCAGCGTCACGGAGCGATCCGGACGCACCTCGACGGGGACCTGGTACGTGGCGCCACCGACGCGGCGGCTGCGCACCTCGAGGGAGGGCTTGACGTTGTCCATTGCGCGCTTGAGCGTGATCACCGGGTCGGTACCCGTCTTTTCCCGGGCATTTTCGAGCGCTCCATAAACAATGCGTTCGGCCAGCGATTTCTTCCCGTCCAGCAGAACCTTGTTCACCAACTGCGTCACCAGCTGCGACCCGTAGACCGGGTCGTTGACCAACGGACGCTTCGGCGCGGGCCCCTTGCGCGGCATCAGCTCTTCTCCTTCTTGGCGCCGTAACGGCTGCGAGCCTGCTTGCGGTTCTTGACACCCTGGGTGTCGAGCGAACCGCGGATGATCTTGTACCGGACACCGGGCAGGTCCTTGACTCGACCACCACGCACCAGCACCATCGAGTGCTCCTGCAGGTTGTGGCCTTCGCCGGGGATGTAGGCAGTGACCTCAACCTGGCTCGTCAGCTTCACGCGGGCGACCTTCCGAAGCGCCGAGTTCGGCTTCTTCGGGGTGGTGGTGTACACGCGGGTGCATACGCCACGGCGCTGCGGGCTGCCCTTCAGGGCCGCGGTCTTGACCTTGGCGACCTTGTCGCGGCGACCCTTGCGGACCAGCTGCTGAATGGTTGGCATCTACCGGCTTTCTGTGTTCGTGTTCGGCATATTTCTAGCGTCTTCAAGTCTGTGTACTGCAGTTATGTCCGGCCGCTTCACCCCGCGTCCGGGTGTGTCGCATGCGCTGCGCACCGGACTTGGTCCGATGCTTCGTGGACACGCGAATTCGCCCGGCATTCACTTCCTTGCGGTTAGGCGCCGTAAGCCGCCAGGCACGAGGGACCACAATACCCGCCGCCGGTCTCGCAGGTCAAAGCGGCGGCTAACTCGGGCTCGCACCGTCGTGCGGCGGTGCGCCTTTCCAACCCGCCGCCAGCCGCAGCACCATGTCGGAGAACAACGCATCGGTGTCGATGTCATCCATGACACCGGTCATCTCCAGCAGAACGAAGCCGTGCAGCGCGGACCAGAACTCCAGCGCCGCATGAAAGGCCGCCTCGCCGTCCAGGCCGTAGGAGGACAGCACGGCGATCACCGGTGCGGCCGCTCCGCGGGTCGCGGCGGTGTATTCGGGGTCGTCACCGCCCAGCGGCATCCGGGTGAAGGCCGAGTAGCGGCCCGGGTGGTGGTGGGCGTAGCTGCGGTAGGCACCCGCCATCACCAGCACCGCGTCGTCGCGGGCACGGCCCTCGCCTACCCGGTTGAGCATCATGATGATGTCGTCGATGACGCGAATGCGCACCGCGCGCCGCAGGTCTTCCAGGCTGTCGACGTGGTTGTACAGCGACGGCCCCTTGGTGCCCAACTGCATCGCCAGCGCGTTGATGGTCAGCGCGTCCCAGCCCTCGCGATCCAGGAACGTCAGGGCGCCGTCGATGATCCCGTCCCGGCTCAGCTTGGCCGGACGGGCGGCAGATCGTCCCGCGCGTTGGCGCCCGGCCGCCGACGGCGGATCCGGTGGAGCTGCCATGGCGGACGCCCTTCGATCGCATGAATGGGTTGCGGTTAACTAATGACTCTAGTTGACGCCCGTTCAGACATTCATCTCCCCGGAGGGCATGCGGGCGCCCGGCGAAGGAGAATAAAGTCTGCCATCGGGCAGGCAAATGCACGTAATGTCATGCTTGCCTCGTTTTCAGCAGCCCGACCCGTCCAAAAGGGGGCCCGCAGTGAAGTGGACGACTGTCGCCGGGTCACTGGCCACCTGTGTCATCGCCGTCATCGCCACCGCCGCCAGCCCCGCCGCGGGCCGCGCAGGCCAAGAACGGCGACACCCACGTCATCGGGCAGGACATCGAGCAGACGATCGACTGCAACGACGCCACGCTGATGGTCAACGGCACGCGGCATCACCGTCACCGCGCTGGGCAATTGCTACGCCGTGACGGTGATGGGTTCGTCGAACACCGTCATCGCCGACTCGGTGTCGCACGACATCACCGTGTACGGCTACAACGAGACGGTGTTCTACAAGAGCGGTCAGCCCGCCCTGTGGGACCGCGGCCGCGAACTGGGCATGACCAACCGGCTCCAGCAGGTGCCGGGCTAAACCACGGCACCACACCATCATCGAAATCGAGGGGAATCGAGGAACCATGCCCGCCTACATCCGTGACCGCTCGCTGCGCCTGGCCGTGCTCGCCGTGACGCCGACCGCCGCAGCCCTGGTGCTGGCCGGCTGCAGTTCGACCGCCAACCCGCCGGCGGGCTCCTCGACCACCACCACGAAGAGCAGCGCGACGACCAGCGCCGGCGCCGCGCCGACGACGGGATCGAGCGGGGCGAGCACCACCGCGTCCATCGAGATCGGGAACACGATCAACTACGGATCGATGGGCACGACCACCACCCTGGACTGCGCCAGCGGCAAGTCGCTGAACGTCGGCGGCTCGGACAACACCCTGACCATCACGGGCACCTGCGAGACGGCCACCGTCACCGGCACCAACAACAAGATCACCTTCGACAAGGTCAACACCCGCATCACCGTGCTGGGGATGAACAACACCATCACCTACAAGGACGGTGACCCCAAGGTCGACAAGATCGGCCAGAGCAACACGATCAACAAGGGCAGCTGAGCGCGGCCGGCTAGCCGGCCGGCGCCCCGTGCCGTCCCGCGCCCGCCGCGAAGCGCCCGGCTCCTTCGTTGGCCTCCGCGGCCACCCGGGAGATGCTGGCGAATTCGAAGTCGAGCGCGTCGGATTCGGTTGTCCCCCATTGGTGTAGCGCCGAAAGCCGGTCCGAGCGCAGGCATTGCTGCGGCAGCGCCGCCAGTTGCGTCGCCAATTCCTCTGCGGCCTGGCGCGCCTGACCCTTGGGGACGACCCGATTCGCCAATCCGATGGCCAGGGCTTCGTCGGCGGCCACCGCACGGCCGGTGAGGATCATGTCCATCGCGCGGCTCTGTCCGATCAGCCGGGGCAACCGCACGGTGCCGCCGTCGATCAGGGGGACGCCCCAGCGCCGGCAGAACACGCCGAACACGGCGTCCTCCTCGGCCACCCGCAGGTCAGCCCAGATGGCCAGTTCCAGGCCGCCTGCGACGGCGTGGCCACTCACCGCGGCGATGACGGGTTTGGACAGCACCATCCGCGTCGGGCCCATCGGGCCCGGGCCGGTGCGGTGCACGGCGTTGGCCTCGGGTGTGCCGAATGCCTTCAAATCGGCTCCGGCGCAGAATGTTCCGTTATCGCCCCACAGCACGGCCACCGATGCCGTGTCGTCGCGATCGAACTCCTCGAACGCGGCGTACAGCGCGGCGGCCGTCGGGCCGTTGACCGCGTTGCGCGCCGCCGGCCGGTTGATGATCACCGTGGTCACCGGGCCGTTGCGCTCGATACGCACCGGATCAGTCATGTCGCCTCCGCAAATAGTGGTTCGCGCCGCCGCAGCAGCTCGGCGGCAAAGTCGTGGTAGGCCACCCGCAACCGGGCGCCGGGCCAGTCGGCCGGCAGTAGCTCGTCGGGCAGCACCGGGTCGGTGAGCAGGTGGCGCACCGTCGCCGCGGCCACCAGGAAGCGGCCGGGAATGTCTGGCGCGGCGGCCATCTCGTCGAGCAGCCGCTGGCCGGTCTGGGCCCAGGCGGGCAGGTCCCACAGCTGCGCGGCCAGCTCGGCGGGCTCGTCGTCGCGTGCCCGCAGCACCCTCGCCTGGGCGGTGACGTCGGGGCCGGGCTCCGCGCCGATGTTGTCGGGGCGCATCCACACCCCCTCGCGGAGCTCACCGAAGCGCTGTCGTGCAAAGTGGTTCGCAGCGCGGCCCGGGTGCGGGCGTCCTTTCCCACCCCGGTCACGATGAGCGTGACCCACTCCCCGCTCCAGGGGTGCATTCGCGGGTCGATGGCGTCGTCCTGGCGCCGTTGACGGGCCAACAGCCGATCGGAGAGCCGATAGCCGTCGGCGGAGCGGATCAGGTCGCCGGCGCCGACCATGCGGGTCAGCGCCACCCGCAGCGTCGACTCCTTGATGCCGAAATCGGAAGTGAGCCTGACCAATTCGCTGGCCCGGGCGTGCGCGGGGTGAGCGCCGAGCAGCACGCTGAGCACCACCGACCGCGCTGTCATGTCCGGCATGGCTACACTCCGGACGCGCGGCGCCCGTGGTCCCCGAACGGTTCGTCGCGATGCCGCACCGCCTCACGGAATCCGTGCTCGACGGCATCGGCGACGAAGGCGTGGCCCTCGGGCGTGTGCCGGGCGACGCCGTCGAACACCGTGCTGACCATCCGGCTGGTCGCCACGCCCTGTTGCAGCAGAGCGGAATTCAGCGCGAGTTTGACCATGATCAGCTGGTTGACCGGCACGGCGGCGATCCGCTCGACCAGCCGCTCGGTGCGCTCGTCGAGGTCCGCCGGATCCGGCGCCTCGATCGCCCATCCCCACTCGGCGGCCTGCGCGCCGGTGATGCAATCACCGGTGAACAACAGCCTTTTCGCGCGCTGATCGCCCAGCCGGTGCGCCCACAGGCCGGCCGCCGGGACGCCCCACACCCGCGTCGGCGGGTACCCGATCTTGGCGTCGGCGGCGGCGATCACCTGATCGGCGTGCAGCGCGATATCGGTGCCGCCGGCCACGCAGTAGCCGTGGATCTTGACCACCGTCGGCTTGTCGGCGTGCATGAGGCTGGAGAAGCCCCGCACGAAGCGGCTCATCATCTGGTAATCGACCATCGGGTCCCACGGCTGATCCGCCAAATGGTTGACCGCCTGGGTCTTTCCGTCCAGCACGGTGCCCTGGTACGCGCCGGTGCCGCCGGCCGAACCCGTGCGATCGGCGTAGGCGCTCAGGTCGAAGCCCGCGCAGAAGCCCTCGCCGCGACCGGACACCAGGATGACATGCACATTCGGGTCGAGGTCGGCGCGCTCCACCAACGCCGAGAGTTCCAGCGGGGTGTCCGCGACGATCGCGTTGCCCTTGTCCGGCCGGTTGAACGTGATGCGCGCAACCCGATCGGTGACCTCGTAGGTCATCGTTTTGAGGTTGTCGAAGTCGACGGGCCTGATCGCGTGAGTCATATTGTGGCTCAGCCCTTTACCAGCGCCCGCTCCAGAATCGGGGCGAGGTCGAGCCCGTCCGGCATGGTGCCGAACGCGCCGCCCCACCGGCGGTCGAGCCGGGTGGTCAGGAATGCCTCCGCGACGGCGGGGTGTCCGTGGCGCACCAGCAGCGAGCCCTGCAGCGCCAGGCAGATGTCCTCGGCCACCTTGCGACCGCGGTAGGCGATGGTCTCCAGGTCGCCCAGCTGATCGCGCAGCCGCCCGACGTGGTCGGCCAGGCGCGGATCCTGACCCGCGCCGTCGGCGAGCTCGTCGAACAGCACCTCGACGCACTCGGGGCGAGTCACCATGGCGCGCAACGTGTCCAGCGCGCTGACGTTGCCCGAACCCTCCCAGATGCCCATCAGCGGCGCCTCGCGGTACAGCCGCGGCATGCCGGAGTCCTCGACATAGCCGTTGCCGCCCAGGCATTCCAGCGCCTCTGCGGCGTGCGGGGTGGACCGCTTGCACACCCAGTACTTGCTTGCCGCCAGGCCGATCCGGCGCAGCAGCGCCTCCCTCTGGTCGCCGCGCACGGCCTTGTCGGTGGCGCCGGCCATCCGCATCGCGACCATGGTGGCCGCCTCGGCCTCGACGGCCAGGTCGGCCAGCACGTTACGCATCAGCGGTTGGTCGATCAGGTAGGCGCCGAAGGCCTTTCGGTGCTGGGCGTGGTAGATCGCACGGGTCAGACCGGTTCGCATGCTGGTGGCGCTGCCCAGCGTGCAGTCCAGCCGGGTGAGGTTGACCATCTCGATGATGGTGGGCACGCCGCGCCCTTCCTCCCCTACCAGCCACGCGATCGCGCCGTCGTATTCGACCTCGCTGGACGCGTTGGCGTGGTTGCCGAGCTTGTCCTTGAGCCGCTGCAGGAACATCCGGTTGCGGGTGCCGTCGGGCAGGATCCGGGGCAGCAGGAAGCAGGACAGCCCACCCGGCGCCTGCGCCAGCACCAGGAAGATGTCGCACATCGGCGCGGAGGTGAACCACTTGTGACCGGTCAGGCGATAGGTGCCGTCGGCGTTGGGGGTCGCCTGGGTGGTGCCGGCGCGCACGTCGGAGCCGCCTTGCTTCTCGGTCATCGACATGCCCGCGGTGATGCCCGGCTTGGTGGTGGCGACCCTGAGCCCGGGGTCGTACTCGCGGCTGGTCAGCAGCGGCTCGTACACCTTGGCCAGCTCGGGGTTAAAGCGCAGCGCCGGAACGACCGCATACGTCATCGAGATCGGGCAGACGTGGCCCGGCTCGACGGTCCACACCGATGTTTTGGCGGCGCGGACGACATGCGCACCCGGCCGCTCGTCGGCCCAGGGCGCGGCATGCATGCCGTGGGCGACGGCCGCGCGCATCAGTTCGTGGTACGCCGGGTCGTATTCGACCTCGTCGACGCGGTGGCCGTTGCGGTCGTGGGTGTGCAGGACGGGCCGGTTGCGGTCGGCGAGCTCGCCCCACCGCTGCGCCTGATGGGTGGCCGACAGGGCACCCACCTCGTTCACCTCGTCCAGGCCCCACTGCCCGCCCTCGCGGATCAGGGCCTCGATGAGCACGGCGGAGCCGGCGGGATTGTGGTTCTCCAGGGGTGGGACCTGGTTGGTGACGACGTGCGTGTCCGACATGCCACCAATGTTACATTTTCCCGACAGTTGCACAAGAGGTGTAATAGCCGGCCGGGGGTCAGCGCTCGGTGTGCTCCCGCAGGAAGGCGATGTCGTCCTTGCGGCCCTCGTCCGCGGTTTCGCAGATCACCGGCGCACCGGCGGCCTCGACCACCGAGACGAGCAGCTGCGGTGTCGATCTGGCCGGTGCCGAAGTTGGCGTGCCGGTCGGCACCGGAGCCTGCCGCGTCCCTCGAGTCGTTGCAGTGCACCAAGTCGATGCGTCCGGTCAGGGCCCTGATCCTGTCAACCGCATCGATCAGGGCCTCACCGGCGGCCCAGGCGTGACAGGTGTCCAGGCAGAAGCCAATTCCCTTGTCGCCGATGTGATCCCACAGTTTGCCAATGGTGTCGAAATAGCGGGCCATCGCGTGATCGCCGCCCGCGGTGTTTTCCAGATACACCGGCACGTCTGTTTCCAGGTAGTCCAGCGCTTTGACCCACCGCTCGAAACCGGCTTCCATATCGTCGTCGTCGGCGTGGCCGCCGTGCACGATGACGGCCGTCGCGCCGATCTCCGCGGCCGCATCGCAGGTGTCCTGCAGGATCTTGCGCGACGGGATCCGGATGCGGTTGTTCGCCGATGCGACGTTGATAAGGTACGGCGCATGAACGTAAAGCGGCACGGTCGACGCTTTGAGCGCCTCGGCATCGTCGCGGGGTTTCGGCTTCTTCCAGCTCTGTGGGTTGCCGAGGAAGAACTGCACCACGTCGGCGCCGTCGGCTTGCGCGGCGGCCAGCGGGTCGTCATTGCGGACGTGTGAACCGATGAGCACGTCGGCCAGTCTAGTGACGGGCTCCGACGGCCGCGACGGCGCAACGGGACCATGATGCGAGTCTCGAAAGGGCTAGCAAATGCGCTAGCCCGTTTGAGATTCCGGTAATGGTTTCCCGGCGGTGCTCGTGTGGCGGATGGGCCGCCACACGAAAAAGCCCCGGGCGAGCCCGGGGCTTTTTCGTTGTTGACTAGCGGTAGTCGCTGTAGCCGTAGTCGTCCAGCGGCACCGCGGCACCGGTGGCCTGGCCGAAGTCCGGGCTGTAGTACTGATCCTCGTAGGACGGGATCGTGTACGCGGCGGCCCGGGCCTCCTCGGTCGGCTGCACCTGGATGTTGCGGTACCGGTTGATACCGGTACCGGCCGGGATCAGCTTTCCGATGATCACGTTCTCCTTCAGACCGTTGAGCCGGTCGCTGCGGCAGTTGATCGCCGCATCGGTCAGCACTCGGGTGGTCTCCTGGAACGACGCCGCACTCAGCCACGAGTCGGTGGCCAGCGACGCCTTGGTGATACCCATCAGCACCGGGCGGCCGGCCGCGGGCTCGCCACCTTCGGCGACCACCCGACGGTTCTCCGCCTCGAACCCGGCGCGCTCGATCAGCGAACCGGGCAGGAACTCCGTCGCACCCGAGTCGATGATCGTGACGCGGCGCAGCATCTGGCGAACGATCACCTCGATGTGCTTGTCGTGGATGGACACACCCTGCGCGCGGTAGACCTCCTGAACCTCGCGGACCAGGTGGATCTGCACCTCGCGGGGGCCCTGCACGCGCAGCACCTCGTGCGGGTCGGCCGAGCCTTCCATCAGCTGCTGGCCCACCTCGACGTGGTCGCCGTCGGACAGCACCCGCTCGGAACCGTCTTCGTGCTTGAACACACGCAGCCGCTGCCGCTTGGAGAGCTTGTCGTAGACCACTTCCTCGCCGCCATCGTCGGGAACGATGGTGATCTTGTAGAAGCGCTCACCGTCCTCGAGCCGAATCCGCCCGGTGACGTCGGCGATGGGCGCCTTGCCTCGCGGCACCCGGGCCTCGAACAGCTCCTGCACACGCGGCAGACCGCCGGTGATGTCTTCACCGACACCACCCTGGTGGAAGGTACGCATGGTCAGCTGCGTGCCGGGCTCACCGATGGACTGCGCCGCGACGATACCGACGGCCTCACCGATGTCGACCAGCTTGCCGGTCGCCATGGACCGCCCGTAACAGGTCGCGCAGACGCCGGTGCCGGTGGTGCAGGTCAGCACCGAGCGCACCTTGATCTGCGTGATCCCCGCGGCCAGCAAGGCCTCGATCGACGGGTCACCCAGGTCCTCGCCACGCGCGACGACGACGTTGCCGGCCTCGTCGACCGCATCGGCGCCCAGAGTCCGTGCGTACGCCGAGGTTTCGATGTACGGATCGCGGATCAGGGTGCCATCCGGCTGACGCTCGGCCAGCTCGACGAGGATGCCCCGCTCGGTCTCGCAGTCGTGCTCACGGACGATGACGTCCTGGCTGACGTCCACCAGACGACGGGTCAGGTAACCCGAGTCAGCGGTACGCAACGCGGTGTCCGCCAAGCCCTTTCGAGCGCCGTGCGTGTTGATGAAGTACTCCAGCACGGTCAGGCCCTCACGGAACGAGGACTTGACCGGACGCGGGATGAACTCACCCTTCGGGTTGGTCACCAGACCCTTCATGCCGGCCAGCGTTCGCGTCTGGGTGAAGTTACCCGTGGCGCCCGAGTCGACGATCGTGATGATCGGGTTGTCGGCCGGGTAGTGCTCACGCAGCGCCTGACCGACCTCGTCGGTGGCTTCCTTCCAGATCTCCACCAGCGCCTCGTTGCGCTCGTCGTGGTTCAAAGCACCACGCTGGAACTGCTTTTCGACCTTCTCGGCCCGCTCCTCGTACTGGTCGAGGATCTCCTTCTTGCGCGGCGGGACGAGCACGTCGGCCATCGAGACCGTGACACCGCTGCGGGTCGCCCAGTAGAAACCGGCGTCCTTGAGCTTGTCCACGGTCTGCGCGACCACGATCATCGGGTAGCGCTCGGCCAGATCGTTGATGATCGCCGCCTGCACCTTCTTGTGCATCTGCTTGTTCACGAACGGGTAGCCCACCGGCAGCAGCTCGTTGAAAAGCACACGGCCCAAGGTGGTCTCGGCCATCCAGGCGTCCCCGGGCTGCCAGCCGGTCGCGCCGAACAGCTCGGCCTCGATCTCGGCGGGCGGACGCAACTGGGTCAGCCGCACCTTGATCTTGGCCCGCACCGACAGCACGCCACGGTCGGACGCCATGATCGCCTCGGCCGGCGAGGAGTACACCCCGACCTCGGGCTCATCCTTGGCGGCCGCCTTGAATTCGCCCTTTTCACCGTCGACCTCGGTGGTCAGGAAGTACAGGCCGGTCACCATGTCCAGACGCGGCATGGCCAGCGGGCGGCCCGACGCCGGCGACAGGATGTTGTTACTCGACAGCATCAGGATGCGGGCCTCGGCCTGCGCCTCGGCGCTCAGCGGCAGGTGCACCGCCATCTGGTCACCGTCGAAGTCGGCGTTGAACGCCTCACACACCAGCGGGTGCAGCTGGATTGCCTTGCCTTCCACCAGCATTGGCTCGAAGGCCTGGATACCCAGCCGGTGCAGGGTGGGTGCACGGTTCAGCAGCACCGGGTGCTCGGCGATAACCTCTTCGAGGACATCCCACACCTGGGGGCGCTGACGCTCCACCATGCGCTTGGCACTCTTGATGTTCTGCGCGTGGTTGAGGTCGACCAGCCGCTTCATCACGAACGGCTTGAACAGCTCCAGCGCCATCAGCTTGGGCAGACCGCACTGGTGCAGCTTGAGCTGCGGACCGACCACGATGACCGAACGGCCCGAGTAGTCGACACGCTTACCGAGCAGGTTCTGGCGGAACCGGCCCTGCTTGCCCTTGAGCAGATCGCTCAGCGACTTCAGCGGGCGGTTACCCGGCCCGGTGACCGGGCGGCCGCGACGGCCGTTGTCGAACAGCGCGTCCACGGACTCCTGCAACATCCGCTTCTCGTTGTTGACGATGATCTCGGGCGCGCCGAGGTCGATCAGCCTCTTGAGGCGGTTGTTCCGGTTGATCACGCGGCGGTACAGGTCGTTGAGGTCCGACGTGGCGAACCGGCCACCGTCCAGCTGCACCATCGGGCGCAGTTCCGGCGGAATCACCGGGACGGCGTCGAGCACCATGCCCATCGGCGAGTTGCCCGACTGCTGGAACGCGGCGACCACCTTGAGCCGCTTGAGGGCGCGAAGCTTCTTCTGCCCCTTGCCGTTCTTGATGACGTCACGCAACGACTCGGCTTCGGCGTCGATATCGAAGTTCTCGATCAGCTTCTGGATCGACTCCGCGCCCATGGCGCCGGTGAAGTACTCCCCGAAGCGGTCGATCAGCTCGCGGTAGAGGTTCTCGTCGACGATCAGCTGCTTGGGAGCCAGCTTGGTGAAGGTCGTCCAGATCTCCTCGAGCCGGTCCAGCTCACGCTGGGCCCGGTCGCGCAGCTGGCGCATCTCGCGCTCGCCGCCGTCGCGAACCTTGCGGCGCGCGTCGGCCTTGGCACCCTCGGCCTCCAGCTCGGCCAGGTCGGCCTCGAGCTTCTGGGCGCGGGCCTCCAGATCGGCGTCGCGCTGGTCCTCAATGGCCTTGCGCTCCACCATCATTTCGGCCTCGAGCGTCGAGAGCTCGTTGTGGCGCATCTCGTCGTCGACCGAGGTGATGACGTAGGCGGCGAAGTAGATGATCTTCTCGAGATCCTTCGGCGCCAGGTCGAGCAGATACCCCAGCCGCGACGGCACGCCCTTGAAGTACCAGATGTGCGTCACGGGCGCGGCCAACTCGATGTGGCCCATCCGCTCGCGGCGCACCTTGGCACGGGTCACCTCGACGCCACAGCGCTCACAGATGATGCCCTTGAAGCGGACACGCTTGTACTTGCCGCAGTAGCACTCCCAGTCGCGAGTCGGTCCGAAGATCTTCTCGCAGAACAGGCCGTCCTTCTCTGGCTTCAGAGTGCGGTAGTTGATCGTCTCCGGCTTCTTGACCTCGCCGTAAGACCATTGCCTGATGTCCTCCGCGGTGGCCAGGCCGATACGGAGTTCATCGAAGAAGTTGACGTCGAGCACGTAACTTCCTTTCCCCTTGCGGGTTTAGTTACCAATAAGAGGCTGGCTTGACGTTGCCGCTAAGCCAGATCCTCAACAGACGCAGATTCGTTGCGGGACAGGTTGATTCCCAGGTTCGCCGCTGCCCGCTCGAGGTCCTCGTCCTCGCCTTCACGCAGCTCGATCGCCGCACCGTCCGAGGAGAGCACCTCGACGTTGAGGCAGAGCGACTGCAGCTCCTTGAGCAACACCTTGAAGGATTCGGGAATCCCCGGCTCCGGGATGTTCTCGCCCTTGACGATCGCTTCGTACACCTTGACCCGGCCGACGGTGTCGTCGGACTTGATGGTCAACAGCTCCTGCAGCGTGTACGCCGCACCGTAGGCCTGCATGGCCCAGCACTCCATCTCACCGAAGCGCTGGCCACCGAACTGCGCCTTACCACCCAGCGGCTGCTGCGTGATCATCGAGTACGGGCCGGTGGAGCGGGCGTGGATCTTGTCATCCACCAGGTGGTGCAGCTTCATGATGTACATGTAGCCAACGGTCACCGGGTACGGGAACGGCTCGCCGCTGCGGCCGTCGAACAGCACCGCCTTGCCGTCGCCGTTGACCATGACCTCGCCATCGCGGTTGGGCAGCGTGCAGGACAGCATGCCCTGCAGCTCCTCCTCCTTGGCGCCATCGAACACCGGCGTCGACACGATCTGGTCCGGCTGCGCGTGCCGCAAGTCATCCGGCAGGTTGGCCGCCCACTCGGGCGAACCGTCGATGTTCCAGCCGGACTTGGCCACCCACCCGAGGTGGGTCTCCAGGATCTGACCGATGTTCATCCGTCGCGGCACACCGTGGGTGTTCAGGATGATGTCCACCGGGGTGCCGTCCGGCATGAACGGCATGTCCTCCTGCGGCAGGATCTTGCCGATGACGCCCTTGTTGCCGTGACGTCCGGCGAGCTTGTCACCGTCGGAGATCTTGCGCTTCTGGGCCACGTAGACGCGCACCAGCTCGTTGACACCGGCCGGCAGCTCGTCGTCGTCCTCGCGAGAGAACACCCGGATGCCGATGACCTTGCCGGACTCGCCGTGCGGCACCTTCAGTGAGGTGTCGCGGACTTCGCGGGCCTTCTCACCGAAGATCGCGCGCAGCAGCCGCTCCTCCGGGGTCAGCTCGGTCTCACCCTTCGGAGTGACCTTGCCGACCAGGATGTCGCCGTCGCGAACCTCGGCACCGATGCGCACGATGCCGCGCTCGTCGAGGTCGGCCAGCACCTCGTCGGAGACGTTCGGGATGTCCCGGGTGATCTCCTCGGCGCCCAGCTTGGTGTCGCGGGCGTCGATCTCGTGCTCCTCGATGTGGATCGAGGTGAGCACGTCCTCCTCAACCAGGCGGTTGGACAGGATGATCGCGTCCTCGTAGTTGTGGCCTTCCCACGGCATGACCGCCACCAGCAGGTTCTTGCCCAGGGCCATCTCACCGTTCTCGGTGCAGGGACCGTCGGCGATGACCTGGCCGGCCTCGACCCGCTCCCCCGCGTCGACGATCGGCGACTGGTTGGCGCAGGTGCCGTGGTTGGACCGCTCGAACTTGCGCATCCGGTAGGTGTGGCGGGTGCCGTCGTCGGCCATCACGGTGATGTAGTCGGCGGAGACCTCCTCGATCACCCCGGCCTTGTCGGCCACGACCACGTCGCCGGCGTCGATCGCCGCGCGCAGCTCCATGCCGGTACCCACCAGCGGCGCCTCGCTGCGCACCAGCGGAACCGCCTGGCGCTGCATGTTGGCACCCATCAGGGCACGGTTGGCGTCGTCGTGCTCGAGGAACGGGATCATGGCGGTGGCCACCGACACCATCTGGCGCGGCGACACGTCCATGTAGTCCACCTCGGACGAGGGCACGTATTCGACCTCGCCCGCCTTCCGGCGGACCAGGACGCGTGACTCCTCGAACCGGCCCTTGGCGTCGATCGGCGAGTTGGCCTGCGCCACGACGTGGCGGTCCTCCTCGTCGGCGGTCAGGTAGTGGATCTCGTCGGAGATCACACCGTCGACCACCTTGCGGTAGGGCGTTTCGATGAACCCGAACGGGTTGACCCGCGCGTAAGTCGCCAACGAGCCGATCAGACCGATGTTGGGACCCTCCGGGGTCTCGATCGGGCACATGCGGCCGTAGTGCGACGGGTGGACGTCACGGACCTCCAGGCCGGCGCGCTCACGGGACAGACCGCCGGGGCCCAGCGCCGAGAGGCGACGCTTGTGGGTCAGCCCGGATAGCGGGTTGTTCTGGTCCATGAACTGCGACAGCTGGCTGGTACCGAAGAACTCCTTGATCGCGGCCACGACCGGCCGGATGTTGATCAGGGTCTGCGGCGTGATGGCCTCGACGTCCTGCGTGGTCATCCGCTCCCGCACCACGCGCTCCATGCGCGACATGCCAACCCGGATCTGGTTCTGGATCAGCTCGCCCACGGTGCGCAACCGGCGGTTGCCGAAGTGGTCGATGTCGTCGGTCTCCACCGGCACCTCGGTGCCGCCGGGCACGGTCATCGTGGCCTGGCCCTCGTGCAGGCGCACCAGGTATTCGATGGTGGCGACGACGTCTTCTTCGGTCAGGGTCGACGACGTGATCGGCTCGCCGACGTTGAGGCCGAGCTTCTTGTTGACCTTGTAGCGGCCGACGCGGGCCAGGTCGTAGCGCTTCTCCTTGAAGAACAGGTTCTCCAGCAGGGTCTGCGCGGACTCCTTGGTCGGCGGCTCGCCCGGACGCAGCTTGCGGTAGATGTCCAGCAGCGCCTCGTCGGTGCCGGCGGTGTTGTCCTTCTCCAGCGTCGACATCATGATCTCGGAGAAGCCGAACCGCTCGTGGATCTGCTCGTTGGTCCAGCCCAGCGCCTTGAGCAGCACGGTGACGGGCTGGCGGCGCTTGCGGTCGATGCGGACGCCGACGGTGTCGCGCTTGTCGACGTCGAACTCCAGCCACGCACCGCGGCTGGGAATCACCTTGACGCTGTGCAGCAGCTTCTCGGTCGACTTGTCGATCGACTCGTCGAAGTACACACCGGGCGAGCGGACCAGCTGGCTGACCACCACGCGCTCGGTCCCGTTGATGATGAAGGTGCCCTTCTCGGTCATCATCGGGAAGTCGCCCATGAACACCGTCTGGCTCTTGATCTCGCCGGTGTTGTTGTTGATGAACTCGGCCGTGACGAACAGCGGGGCCGCGTACGTCATGTCCTTGTCTTTGCACTCGTCGACCGGCGCCTTGACCTCGTCGAAACGCGGGTCGGAGAACGACAGCGACATCGAGCCGGAGAAGTCCTCGATCGGGGAGAGCTCGTAGAGCACCTCTTCCAGGCCACCCACCGGAGTCACGTCCCCGCGGGCGGCGGCGGCCTCACGCCACCGCGGCGCGCCGATCAACCACTCGAAAGCGTCGATCTGCACGTCAAGCAGGCCCGGAACCTCGAGTGGTTCGCGGAGCTTGGCGAAGGAAACTCGATTCGGCGCTCCGGGCACGGAGCCGTTAGAGGAACTTTGTGGGCGATCCGTCTTGCTCTGGCGGAAATCTGCCAAGATGCATCCTTCCAGCACCTCGTGCGACTCACGAAGACCGGGACCACCGGCCAGCTCGCCGCGAATTATCGGTTCGGCCGGCGAACGAACTGTCCGGATCTCACGCACGCAACTAAAGAACTAAGCCACATAAGGGGCTCAGGCTTAGACCACGGTGTCAGGTGGCGGGTGAGGTGGGCAGGAGGTAGCCAGCGCAACGTCCAACAATAGCGCAGGACTGCGCATTCCTCAACTTCCCACCAGTAGCCGTCCAGGGAGATCGGCGCTGGCTGGCATCTCGACTTTCCGCTGGATACATGCTGCCCAACAGACTGGCCCGTTTACGGCCCGTCGTCAAGAGGGCGAGCCGCCGTGTTACGCGGAGTTATCGCGAAACCCGCCGGGCCGCCGCGCCCTATTCGCCGATCTCGGATGCGCGGTACCGATGGGTGCCTTCGAGGTCGTCGAGGATGGCGGTCTGAGCGGTCTTGGGCAGGGTGTGCAGAATCTCACGCACCCGCGCCTGGCGCCGGCCCACCGCTTTGCGTTCCGGCATGCCGGGCGATGCGACGATCTGCGGCGGCACGCCCTCGATCTCCTCGACACCGCCCGCATGCTGTCCGGCATCCAGCGCCGCCTGCTCCTCGGCCATGGTCGCCTCGTCCTTTTCCTCGGACATGCCGATCGGCCCGATCCGGCGGCCGTTGAGGAACTGCCGCACGACGGGTTCGTCGCTGGTCAGCAGCACCTCGCGCGGGCCGAACATCACCAGCTTGCGGCGGAACAGCATGCCCATGTTGTCCGGCACGGTGCGGGCGATGTTGATGTTGTGCGTCACGATCAGCACCGTGGCGTCGATCTGGGCGTTGATGTCGAGGATCAGCTGGCTCAGGTAAGCGGTACGAACCGGGTCAAGACCCGAGTCCGGCTCGTCACACAGAATGATCTCGGGGTCCATCACCAGAGCCCGGGCCAGGCTGGCGCGCTTGCGCATACCGCCGGAGATCTCGCCGGGGAACTTCTTCTCGTCGCCACCCAAGCCCACCATGGTCAGCTTCTCCATGACGATGTCACGGATCTCGCCTTCCTTCTTCTTGGTGTGCTCACGCAGCGGGAACGCCGCGTTGTCGAACAGGTTCATCGAACCGAACAGGGCGCCGTCCTGGAACATCACGCCGAACAGCGTGCGGATCTCGTAGAGCTCCTTGGCCGTACATTGCAGAATGTCGGTGCCGTCGATGATGACCGAGCCGCGCTCGGGCCGCAGGAGACCGATCAAGGACTTCAGGAAAACCGATTTGCCGGTACCCGACGGCCCCAGCAGGACGCTGACCTCCCCGGCGGGGATTTCCAGCGTCACATCTTCCCAAATCCTCGAGGAACCGAAGGACTTCGTCAGTCCATTCACCTCGATTGCGACGCCCATGAGGAATCCTTCCGTCGACGCACGTGCCCGCCACCTGCCCTTATGTGTGGCATGAGTCACTGTAGCGCACGCCCGCCACACGACATCAGGGATGCGGAGGACAGCCGGAAAAAATTGGCCGTCCTGAGATCAGCCGGAAGCCCGCATGGCACAAGTTATTTGACGCACGTGTTAACCGAACGTTAGCCAGTGGGTGCCCAGTTGCCGTGGAAGCCCATCGGTACCCGCTGCGGCAGGTGGACGGTGGCGACCGACTCGAGCGTCTGCGCGTCCAGCAACACCAATTGGCCTTCGTCGTGTTCGCGGTGATGGCCGAAGCCCATCAGAATGCCGTCGTCTTCGGCGCGCGCCGCGGGGTTGGGCACAAAGGACATCTCGCCGATCAAAAGGCCGGGGTCGAGCGGGGCCACCGTGCTGGAGCCGGTTGCATAGTCGTGCTTGTAGAGCGCCGTGGACATGTCGGACGCGCCGCCGGACAGATACCCGCCGTCCGTGCCGATCGTGTAGCCGAACCGGTGCCGCCCACCCAACAGGGTCTCGTTGATGCGGGGGAACTCCTGGGGCCGATCGTCGCGGCGTTCGCTGGTCACCGCGCCGGTCGCCAGGTTGATGGTCCAGCGGTCCAGCGTGGGACGGCTGTCGCCCGGGCCACGAAGGTCGCGGTCGAACATCCGGGCATAGCGGACCACGTCGAGCACCAAAACCTCGGCGCCACCGCGCATCTCGGAGTAGGCGTTGAGGGGGTGGTAGACGTAGCAGGGTTCGATGTCGAACCAGCGGATGTCGTTATTGCCGCCCTCGCGCGGCATGACTCCGATGCGCGCCGGGTAGTCGGCATTCCAGCGGTAGGGCATCCGATTGATCGGCTCGCGGTTGCGGTTGATCATCGTCGTCACCGGACTGGGGACCCGGACGCGACCGAGCAACGACTGCATCACGAGCCGGGCCGGCAAACTCAACCAACGCGGCACGTTCGTCGGCATCGCCTGCACGGGATCGAATGTCACCGGCAGGTCGTAGATCACCACGTATTTGTCGGTCAGGGAGAAATCGTGCATCATCGGCGACCCCGACACCTCGATGTCGACGGTGCGACGGGCGCGTCCCGAGGTGTCGATCACCGAGTACTGCACGGTCCGCCCGCGGGTGAACGCGTAGGACACCGCGTGCAATTCGCCGGTGCGGGGATCGCAGTGCGGATGCGCGGTGTAGCCCCCGAACAGGGTGCCGTCGAAATCGCACGGCCCCTCGGTGTCCAGCTCGTCGGTCAGCCGGTAATTCGCCCCGCCCCCCTCGACGAGCGCAAGCGTTTGCCCGGCATGGCTCAGCACGTTCGTGTTGGGGCCGACGGAGAGCATCCCGGCGCGCGGGTTCAGCCCCTGGGGCGCCGCCTCATGCAATGCACCGCACACATGCGCGGTGCGCACCCAGCGATTGCGATACCAGCGGGCCTGCCCGTCGCGCAGAGCCACGCCGTGCACCATGCCGTCGCCGCTGAACCAGTGGTAGACGGCCGGGTCGACCTCGGCAACCGGGTTGGGCCCGTTGCGCAGGTAGCGCCCGTCGAGGTGGTCGGGGATGCGGCCGGTGACCAACAGGTCGGTCGCGGTCACTTCGGCGTGCACCGGCGCCAGGAAGTCCTCAAGGTAGGGATTGCCGGGCTTGGCTGTTGCCGTTGTGACCATGGTTGAGCTCCTATAACATTGTTATTTCAGCGTTATTGGGACGGTACGCCCCCGATGAGAAGATGGCAAGGATGACTTCAGAGACCCAGGACAGCGTTCGCGGCGTCCGCGAAGGGATGCTGCACGCTGCCGTCGGCCTGCTCGACGATCACGGTCCCGACGCCCTGCAGACGCGCAAGGTGGCCGGCGCCGCCGGGACCTCCACGATGGCCGTCTACACCCATTTCGGCGGGATGCGGGGACTCATCGCCGAGGTCGCCGAGGAGGGTTTACGGCAGTTCGATGCCGCACTGACGGTGCCGCAGACCGCTGACCCCGTCGCCGACCTGTTCGTCACCGGTGCCGCCTATCGCCGCTACGCGATCAAGCGGCCACACATGTATCGCCTGATGTTCGGCAGTACCAGCGCGCACGGCATCAACGCGCCCGCGCGCACGGTGCTGACCCGCTCGGTCGCCGAGATCGAGCGGGACTACCCGAGCTTTGCGCACGTGGTACGCGGGGTGCACCGCTGCATGCTGGCCGGCCGCATCAAACCCGCGGGCGCCTTGAAAGACGGTGTCGACGATGCATCCGTCGTGGCCACCGCGGCGCAGTTCTGGGCGTCGATTCACGGGTTCGTGATGCTGGAGCTGGCCGGCTATTACGGCGACGACGGCTCGGCGGTGGCACCGGTACTCGGTGCGATGACTTCGAACTTACTTGTCGCCCTTGGGGATTCACCCGAGCAGGTGTCGCAGTCGCTGCGGGCGGCCAGAGACACGCGGTGAGCACACGAAACCCCCGGGATGGTGATCCCGGGGGTTTGCGCGCTTCAGACTTACTTGACGGTGACGGTGGCGCCGGCGGCCTCGAGCTTGGTCTTGGCCTCGTCGGCGGCCTCCTTGGCCACCTTCTCCAGCAGCGGCTTGGGCGCGCCGTCGACCAGATCCTTGGCCTCCTTGAGGCCCAGGCCGGAGACGATCTCGCGGACCACCTTGATGACGCCGATCTTCTTGTCACCGGCGGCCTCGAGGATCACGTCGAACTCCGACTGCTCCTCGGCGGCCTCGGCGGGCGCGCCACCGGCGGCGCCACCACCGGCGGCGGCAACGGCGACCGGGGCGGCCGCGGTGACCTCGAAGGTCTCCTCGAACTTCTTCACGAAGTCGGAGAGCTCCAGCAGGGTCATTTCCTTAAAAGCGTCGAGCAGGTCGTCGGTAGACATCTTTGCCATGGGTATGGGTCCTTCCTTATTTTTTCCAGGTTCCGGGTTGGTTGTTATTCGGCTTCGGCCGGGGTTTCCGGCGCCTCGGCGGGTGCTTCCGAAGCTGGTTCTGGGGCGGCTTCGCGGCGGGCTCCGCAGCGGCCGCGGGTTCTGCGGCAGCGGCGGGAGCCGCGGGCCCTTCTGCGGCCTTCTTCTCTTGCAGTGCGGCCGCGAGCCGGGCGACCTGCGAGGCCGGAGCGTTGAACAGCCCGGCCGCCTTGGCGAGGTTGCCCTTCATCGCGCCGGCCAGCTTGGCCAGCAGCACCTCGCGCGACTCGAGGTCGGCGATGCGCTCGACTTCGGCGACCGTCAGCGCACGGCCGTCCATGTAGCCGCCCTTGATGACCAGCGCCTTGTGGTCCTTGGCGAAGGTCTTGATGGCCTTGGCGGCGTCGACCGGCTTCCCCGGTGACGAACGCGATGGCCGTCGGGCCGGCGAACAGCTCGTCGAGCCCCTCGACCCCGGCCTCCGAAGCCGCACGCTTGACCAGCGTGTTCTTGGCCACCGAGTAGGTGGCCGCCCCGCCGAGCGAGCGCCGCAGTTCGGCCAGGTTGGCGACGGTCAGACCGCGGTACTCCGTGATCAGGGTCGCGGTCGAATCCTTGAACTGCTCGGCGATGTCTGCAACGGCGGTGGCCTTGTCAGCCCTGGCCATGCCTACCTCCTGAAGTGAAAGTCAATGCGACGTGTCGTCTCGATTCCCCCGGAGAACGACGAACGCCCCGGCGCAGGAAGCGGCCGGGGCGTGAAAATACGCCGGCGCGAGCCGGCGATGATGCCTCGTCCTCCTGCGTGGGCCGCCGGGATGCTCCCGGACCTTCAACCGATTGCTCGGTGACCGACGGTCTTCGGTGGATCGGCTAACAGAATAGCGTGGCCCGCGCGATCAGCCAAAACGGCGGCCTCAGGTCACCGCGAGGGCCAGCAGCACGAACACCGCCAGCAATAGGATCACCCGGACCCGGTGCCGTCGATCCCAGCGGGCGGCGAGCTCGCGCGAGAGCTCACCGGTGCTCGGCCATTTCGCGATGCGGTTGTTGATCGGCACCAGCATGGTGACCGTCAGCAGCATCACCGCGGCCATCAGGCCGGCGGCGATGCCGCATAGCCAGTCGCGCTGCTCGCCGCGCTCCTGGATGGCGAGTGACGCCACCAGCAGCAGCACGACGGCGTACCAGAACGGCATCGTCGTGCCCAGCGCCCGGGCGGCGCCGCCGCGGGCCGCGCGGAAAGCGTCGTCGGGCAGCCGGGCGATGAGCGGGTTGAAGAAGACCGCGACCGCCAGCTCCACGCCGACCATCAGTCCGGTGACCACAACCGCGAGCGCGTCGATGCTGTTATTCATGGCAACGACATTGGCGGTTATGCTGACAAATATCAAGGTACTGACAAATTAGTCAGCGAGGTGCGCGGTGTCCGTATCCAGGGAAGTCAGCGATTGCCCGATCGACGCCGCGCTGTCCGTCATCGCCGGCCGCTGGAAGGGCACCATCCTGTGGCGCCTGTGCGACGGCCCCATGCGCACCGCCGAACTGCGCCGCAGCATCCCCGGCATCACCGAACGCATGCTCATCCGGCATCTGCATGAACTGGTCGACGACGGGATCATCGAACGACACGACGCCCACACCGTGCCGCCGTGTGTGCACTATTCGATCTCCGAGTACGGGATGACGCTGGGCCCGGTGCTGACGAGCCTGTGCGACTGGGGCCGCACGCACATGCAGCGGGTCAGCTGAGGCCCGCGAGCCGGGCCGCGCCGATCAGACCGGCGTCACCGCCGAGCTCGCCCGGCACCACCCGCAGTCCGGACAAGAAGTCCAGGCCGGCGTATTCGGCCAGCTTCGCCCGCAGCGGGTCGAAGAGCAGCGGCCCGGATTTGGCGACGCCTCCGCCGATGACCACGAGATCCAGGTCGCAGACCGCGCCGACCGAGGCGATCATCGCCGCGAGCGCGTTGGCTCCCCGGTGAAATGCCCGCAGGGCCAACGGGTCGCAGCCGCTGCCGCGTCGGCCAGGTCGTTGGCGCCGGCGCCGGGCGGCGCGGACCAGCCGTTGTCTCGCGCCCAGCGCACCAGCCACGGCCCGGCCGCGACGGTCTCAACGCAGCCGCGGCCACCGCAGGTGCAGGGCTGGCCGTCCGGTTCGACGACCACGTGCCCGACGTGACCGGCATTGCCGGTGCGCCCGGAGTAGGGGGCGCCGTCGAGCACCAGTCCGCCGCCCACGCCGGTGGACACCACCATGCCCAGCAGGAACGGGCGTCCGGACCCGCGCTTTTCCCCGCGCCAAGCCAGTGCTCCCCCAGGGCCATGCACACGCCGTCGCCGGCCAGCAGCACGGGTAGTCCCGGCACCGCCGCGGCGACCCTGTCGCGCAACGGGAAACGGTCCCAGCTGCCGATGTTGATCGGGCTGACGGAGCCGGTGCGCAGATCGATGGGCCCGGCCGACGCGATCCCCACGGCGGCGACCGGAGCGTCCGCCGCCTGCAGCGCGTCGGCGATCATCACCGCGACCACGGCCCAGACCTCGGCGGCGGCGGCCGTGACCGGCGTGGGACGGGTGGCGGTGTGCACCAGCTTTCCGCCCGAGTCGGCCAGCCCGACAGCGATTTTGGTGCCGCCGATGTCCAGGCAGAGGGTGAGCATGGCGATCAGTGCCGGTGGGTGTTGTCGGGCTGGCGGGGATCGCCGGGATGCTCGTAGCCGGGCGCGAGCTGCACCAGCTCGGCGGGGCGCGCGTCCAGCCACAGCCGGAAGGCGCGTCGCCGTGCGGCGCCCCGCAGATGCTCGGCGATCGCGGACCGCACCTCCTCCAGCGGCGGGGCCGACCAATGCCGGGGTGCGCCAGCCATGTCCGCGCTGTTGCGGCGCGGCGAATCGCAGCGGGTTGCGGGCGTGATAGTCGGCCACCTCGTCGTCGGCGACCTGGACCTCCGCGGTGACATCGGCGAACAACGCCCGGGCACGCGGATCGGCCAGCACGGCCGCCGCGACGCTGCCGATCTCCAGCCGGGCGGTGACGTCGGGCAGCAGGTCGGCCTCGGTCGCGGCGCCATCCGCGCTCAGCCCGCGCGCGGCGGCCTCGGCGGCGACCACTCGTTCGGTCACGATCAGTTGGGTGAGCCAGCGCCGCAGTTGCCGTCCCTCGCTGGTGCCGCCGGCCGGCAGGGCGGCCGCGCGCCCGCGCGGCGCAGCCGCGCTTCGGCGGCGTCCAGACGCCGCCGACACGGGCATGCCGGCAACGGTCGCGATCGGGTGGACGCTCATGTCACCGTCACCTTCACCGCCGGCGAGTAGACCAGCCGGCCGGCGCAGCCGACCCGGACCAGCGCCCACCACTGGCCGGATTCCAGCCACGCCGGCGGGGTGACGGCGAAGCCGAGCTCGACCGTGCCGCGGGCGGGAAGCACCGCGCCGAGCGCGCGGGGGCCGATCCACTCCCAGGTGCCCCAGGGGCTGATCAGATGCGCCTCCAGCGCCAGGTCGGCGCCGGCGTGGGTGCCGACCGTGACGGTCAGACGCCCGCTGCGCCGGCCCCCACCGTGACCTCGGTGGGCCCGTCGACGAGGTAGACCAGGTCGCCGAGTCGCCGCGTCGCCCACCGCCACCACGCCGACGTCCTCGACCACCTGGCGCCAGGCGGCTGGCACCGCGTCGCCGGTGAGGCGCAGCTGGGCCCGGATCGGGTACAGCCCCGGTTTGGCGCGCGCGGGAATGGCCACCACCACGTCGGTCTCCTGGTATTCGCCGCTGCATAGCGTGAACGGCAGCTCGGCGGGTGCGGCCGACCAGCCGTCGGGGCACACCAACGCCACCGCGCCCGCAGCGTGGAGTCGCTGCAGTCGCTGGCCGCGGTAAGGCGGAACACCACCTTGCCGCCCGGCCGGCGGTGACCAGGTGCGGGTGCAGGTGAGCGACCGCCGGCAACCCCCCGAGCGGCGCGGGGCCGCGATTGTGCAGCCAATACCGCGCGTAAAGCGGCTGGGCGGCCTCGGCGTGCGGGGCGAGCGCGGGGGCGCGCGGGTCGGGACGCGCGGGCACGTCGAGCCGGGCCAGCACGGTCGCCACCTGATAGCCGTGCAGGTCGAATCGACGTTTCCGTCCGGCCGCGGGGTTTCCAGCAGGTCGGCGAGCTGCCACGGCACCTGCCGCCGCGCGGAACCGAGCTGACGCGGGCCGCCGCGCCGTTGGTTTCCACCAGCCGCAGGGCCACCGCGCCGGGGTCGACCGGCGCCGCGCTGCCCGCGGTCAGCGGGTTGCCGGCCGCCTTGAGGGCGCCCAGATGCACCGAGTCGGCGGGCTCGACGTGCAGCAGCGATCCGGCCGGCGGCAGCGCGCCCCCTCGTTGGCCCGGGCGACGGCCAGCAGCGGGTGGGAGAATTGCGCGCTGCGGGCCGGGATCCCGGCACGCCGCCAGTCGCCGTCGCCGCTGACCAGCGCGTAGTCGAAAGCGTGGGTCCAGTGCTGCAGTTGGAAGTTCGAGCCGTCGGGCGCGGTGCGGCGCGGCTCGTCGATCCAGATGCCCGACGGCCAGCCGGTGCAGGACCGCATCAGCGCGGTGTGCAGGGTGCCCTCGGTGTCGACGGCGAAGCTGGGCACGCCGCGGTTGAGCAGGGCGACGGTGCGGGCTTCGAACGCCTCCGTCGCCCGACGGGCCTGCTGGGTGACGACGATCTCGGCGTCGCCGAGGTCGTCGGCCACCGCGGCGATCGCGGCGCCGCAGGTTGTGTCGTCGGCGGCCGCGATGACCAGCACCGGCAGGGCCCGCAGTCCAGCGCAGGTCGGCGCCGGGCACCCACGCCGCGTCCAACGGCGTTCGCGCCGGCACCCACACCCGGGCCCGGCCCGTCGTCGCCAGCTGGCGCTCGAGTTCGGCGGTGTATGCCGGACCGCGTCGGCCAGCACGGCCTCGGTGAAGGCGTTGCGGCCGCGGCCCGCCCAGCGCGATGCGCACGTCGGGCAGATTGGAGTCGACGTCGAGGTGGCCGTAGCGCGGTTTGTCGGCGGCGCTGCAGGTGGCCGTGACGCCGGCGCGGACCAGCGCGACCATCAGGTCGCGCGCCAGCGGCCCGGACACGCCTCGGCCGGCGACACCACCTCGGCGACCGAGACCGCCCGCACGCCGTCGCCGACACCCGGACCCGGGCCGCCGATGAAGGCCGAACCAGCCGTAGGCCGGGTTGTCCAGCGTCCACGGGTGCTCGCGCGGTGTCCACCGACCGCGACCCGGGTCGGGGTCGTGCAGCAAGCGCGAAACCGCGCCCGACGACGGCGTCGCCCACCTCGCTGACCGGCATGGCGCCCGGCACCGGGCACGGCCAGCGCAGCCGCACCAGGCGGTCGGCGCCGGTGAACTCGTCGATCGTGGTGCGGCAGTCCACCCGCGCGACGCCGTGCCACAGCGTCAGGGTCTGGGTGTAGCGCAGCAGCGTGCCGATCCGGCCGTGCACGACCAGCCGCTGACCGAGCGGGCCGCGGTAGGCCCGCACCCGCGCGGGCGCTTCCGACGAGCACACCACCGGCCCCTTGGGCAGCAGATGCCACGGGCCCTCGCCCCTGGCTGGGGTGCGCCGGGTATTCCTCGTAGACCGCGAGCTCGTTGCCCACCCGGCCGCCGGCGATCAGCTCGCGGCCGTCGTGATGCAGCGACGAGACCGCCCCCGCCGCGCGCCGGGTCGACCGTGAGCCGGTAGTGCTCGTTGGCGATCACGGACCCGGCCACCGGTGCCCAGCCGGCGCGCGTCGCGTCGGCGCGGGAACCAACCGGTAGGCCCGCCAGCCCAGCGACGGCACGTCGCGCGCCAGCCAGGTGACCGACCGGCCGTCGTGCTCGACGTGTGCGGGCAGCTCGGCGCCGTCGGCGTCGAGCACCCGCACCCCGGCGCGAACGGCGGGTCAAGCCGCGCGGTGACGATGTCGGTGCGCTGGTAGGCCAGCGGATTCCACACGACCACGATGCCCTCGACGGCGTCGACCGCGCCGGACAGCAACGCCAGCGAGTTGTCGCGGGCCGCGCGGCCCAGCTCCCACGCGTCGCGCCAGCCGGTCAGCAGGTCGAGGTAGACCTGGTCGGATTCCGAGCCGGTGATGGCGTCGTGGTGCGCGCCGTAGGCCAGCTGCACCCACGCCTTGGCCAGCGCGGCCTGCGGGTACTCGGCCCCGGTCAGCAGCGCCGGCGAACACCGCGAAGCGCTCGGCGTCGCAGCACGGCGGTCTCGGCGGCCCGGTTGGCCTGCTTGGTGTCGATGTAGGAGACGTCCTTGCCGGTGTAGATCGGGTTCATGTCCCGGGTCTGCGGCGAGGGCGCGCACTGCGCGCTCGCGAGCTCGGCGCGCACCGCCGCGAAGAACTCCCGCGGCAGCGCGCACACGAACCGCGGCCAGGTGTAGCGCGGGTTCCAGTCGCGGTGGATCTCGGTGACCCATTTGTTCGGCGGGGTGTAGTCGGTGCCGACGGGCAGCAGCACATTGCGGGTCAGCGCGACCTTTCTGAGCTGATCGAAAAGGCGTAGGTGGCGTCTTCGGCCTCGCCCAGCGAGGCCGACGGAGTCCATCCACCAGCCCGCCGAATAGTGCGCCGGCATGTAGTGGGTGAGCAGGCCGCGGCCGGACGGCGAGATCCACTCGAACTCGCTGCCGAACTGCATGCGCTCGACGCCGCCGGCCTGGTCACCGTGCGTCGGGCCCCACTGGTGGTGCGGTCCGCGGGCCCAGGAACTCGACGTCAGGCCGGCGTCGGCGGCCATGCCGGGGAATTGCGGGTCGTGGCCGAACACGTCCAGCTGCCACGCGGTGGCCGGGTTGCGCACCCAGGACGTCGCGCTGAAACCCTATGCCGTGCACCAGGTTTCGGATCGTCGTCTCCGGGCCGGTGAGGTTGGTGTTGGGTTCGTTGTAGGTGCCGCCCATCACCTCGACGCGGCCTCGGCGAGAAGCGGCGCAGATCGGCGCGGTCCTCGGGGCGGGTGTCCCAGTACGGCTTGAGGTAGTCCACCTCGGCCAGCACGAACTTGTATTCGGGGTCGCGGCGCGCCATCTCCAGGTGCGCGTGCACCAGCTCGAAAGCCGTTGGTCTGCCGGGCCGGCCCGGCGGGTCCTCGCGTCCACTCGCTGGTATAGGCGCCCTGGGTGTTCCACCACACCGGGTCGTAGTGGAAGTGGCTGACCATGAACATCGTCCAGCCCGGCTCGGCCACGATGAACTCGAACGGCAGCCGCTGACCGCCGGCGTGCGCCCGCGCGGCGCCGTCGCTGCCCGACGGCCGGCTCCTCGACCGTCACCGGCAACCTCGACGACCTCGCGTCCGGGCTCGGCGACCGCCTGACCCCGGCAGCCCGCGCCGTCGACGCGGACCGGCGTGGGCTCGGCACACTCGGCGAAGGTGACGCGGACCAGCTGCAGCGGCGCGTCCGGCGGCCCGACGAAGAGCTCGGTCGATTCGGCCTTGGTTATCCGCATGCCGAAACCACCTGCATCCCCGCACCTTACGGCGCGCGAGACCTAGGATCGGTGAATGCCCGCCCTCGCCCCGCCGGTCGCCGACGAACGCAGCGCCCTGCGCGAATTCCTGGCGTTTCACCAGAGCGCGTATTTCGCCCGTCAGCCATGGCCTCACCGACGAACAGGCGCGGTCCACGCCCTCGGTCAGCGCGCTGTCGATCGGCGGGTTGGTCAAGCACGCCACCGGCGATGCAGCGCAGCTGGATGGCGCGCGTCGCGGCCGCCCCGGACGCGCCGCCGAAAGACCCGCGCCCGTTCGAGCAGATCGCCACGGAGTTCGCCGATCAGCACGTGATGCGGCCCGACGAGACGCTGGCCGGGCTGCTGGAAGCCTTCGAGGCGCAGAACGCGACATCGCTGCGGCTGGTGGAGACCGCGGACCTCGATGCCGCGGTGCCCGTTCCGCACGACATCCCGTGGTTCCCCAAAAATCAGCAGGCCTGGTCGGTGCGCTGGGTGGTCCTGCACGTGATCAACGAGCTGGCCCGGCATGCCGGGCACGCCGACATCATCCGGGAGACGATCGACGGCGCCACCATGTACGAGTTGATCGCCGCGCGGGAGGATTGGGCAGATCGAGGGCTGGGTGCAGCCCTGGAAGGCACGGGTAGAGCGGCGGGCGTACCGAGTTAGAGGATTGGGACTACATCCGGCCGGTTTGGCAGACTGCTGGATGAGCTCTACCAAACATCGCGAGGTCGCCAAGCTCGACCGGGTGCCGTTGCCGGTCGAAGCGGCCCGGGTGGCAGTCACTGGTTGGCAGGTTACCCGCACCGCCGCTCGCGTCGTCACCAAGCTGCCGGGCAGGGGTCCGTGGCAGCAGAAGGTGATCAAGCAGCTCCCGCAGACCTTCGCCGACCTGGGACCGACGTACGTCAAGTTCGGACAGATCATCGCGTCCAGCCCCGGGGCGTTCGGCGAATCGCTGTCCCGCGAATTCCGCGGCCTGCTGGACCGGGTGCCGCCCGCCGACACCGACGAGGTGCACAGGCTCCTCGTCGAGGAGCTCGGCGGCGACCCGTCGGAGTTGTTCGCCAACCTTCGAGGAAGACGCCGTTCGCGTCGGCGTCCATCGCCCAGGTGCACTACGCGACCCTGCATAGCGGCGAGGACGTCGTCGTCAAGATCCAGCGGCCGGGCATCCGTCGCCGGGTCGCCGCGGACCTGCAGATCCTCAAGCGCTTCGCGCAGGCCGTCGAGCTGGCCAAGCTGGGCCGCCGGCTGTCAGCGCAAGATGTCGTCGCCGACTTCTCCGACAACCTGGCCGAGGAGCTGAACTTCCGGCTGCGAGGCGCAGTCGATGGAGGCCTGGGTGTCGCACCTGCACGCCTCCCCGCTCGGCAAGAACATCCGGGTGCCGCAGGTGTTCTGGGACTTCACCAGCGACCGGGTGCTGACCATGGAGCGGGTGCACGGCATCCGCATCGACGACGTCGCCGCCATCCGCAAGGCCGGGTTCGACGGCATCGAGCTGGTCAAGGCGCTGCTGTTCTCGCTTGTTCGAGGGCGGCCTGCGGCACGGGCTGTTCCACGGCGACCTGCACGCGGGCAACCTCTACGTCGACGAGCAGGGCCGCATCGTCTTCTTCGACTTCGGGATCATGGGCCGCATCGATCCGCGCACCCGCTGGCTGCTGCGCGAACTGGTGTACGCGCTGCTGGTCAAGAAGGACCACGCCGCGGCCGGCAAGATCGTCGTCTTGATGGGCGCCGTCGGCACCATGAAGCCCGAGGCCGAGGCGGCCAAGGATCTGGAGAAGTTCGCCACGCCGCTGACCATGCAAACGCTGGGCGACATGTCCTACGCCGACATCGGCCGGCAGCTCTCGACGCTGGCCGACGCATACGACGTCAAGCTCCCCCGCGAGCTGGTGCTGATCGGCAAGCAGTTCCTCTACGTCGAGCGGTACATGAAGCTGCTGGCGCCCAAGTGGCAGATGATGTCGGATCCGCAACTGACGGGCTATTTCGCGAACTTCATGGTCGAGGTCAGCCGCGAGCACTCCACCGACATCGAGGTATAGGAGCTCGGATGCAGGTCCGCACGGGGCATGCCATAGCCGGCGACCTGAAGCTGTACTACGAGGACATGGGCGACATCGACGACCCACCCGTCCTGCTGATCATGGGGCTGGGCGCCCAGCTGCTGCTGTGGCGGACCGCGTTCTGCGAGAAGCTGGTCGGCCACGGCCTGCGCGTCATCCGGTACGACAACCGCGATGTCGGCCTGTCCGAGCAAGACGGAGCACCGCAGCTCGGGGCAGGCGCTGGTGACGCGGCTGCTGCGGTCCTGGCTGGGCCTGCCCAGCCAGGCCGCATACAAGCTCGAAGACATGGCCGACGACGCCGCGGCCGTGCTCGATCACCTGGGCATCGAGCGCGCCCACATCGTGGGCGCGTCGATGGGCGGCATGATCGCGCAGATCTTCGCCGCACGATTCCGCGACGCGGACGAAGACCCTGGCGGTCATCTTCTCCAGCAACAACTCGGCGCTGCTGCCGCCGCCGGCCCCGCGCGCGTTGCTTGCGCTGCTCAAGGGTCCGCCGCCGAACTCGCCGCGCGAGGTGATCATCGACAACGCGGTGCGGGTCGGCAATATCATCGGCAGCCCGCGCTACCGCGTGCCCGAAGAGCAGGCCCGCGCCGAGGCCGCCGAGGGCTACGACCGCAACTACTACCCGCAGGGCATCGCCCGGCAGTTCGGCGCGATCCTGGGCAGCGGCAGCCTGGCGTCGCTACAACCGCCAGACCACCGCGCCCGACCGTGGTGGTCGCACGGCCGGGCGGACAAGCTGATGCGGCCGTTCGGTGGCCGCGCCGTGGCGCGCGCGATCGACGGTGCCCGATTGGTGACATTCGACGGAATGGGCCATGATCTTCCACAGCAGTTGTGGGATCAGGCTGATCGGCGTGCTGACGGAGCAACTTCGGCCGGGCCCGGCTAAGCGAAACGGGCTCGGTAGAAACATTCCCCGCAATTTCACTCCACGTCGCAGGGCTGTACGGTTGGCAGCAGAAGGGTGGGTGTGTGACAATGGCGAAGCTGAAGCCGTATTACGAAGAGTCGCAGGCGACCTACGACATTTCAGACGACTTCTTCGCGCTGTTCCTCGACCCCAACATGGTGTACACCTGCGCCTACTTCAAGAGACGACGACATGACCCTGGAAGAGGCGCAGCTCGCCAAGATGGATCTGGCGCTGGACAAGCTGAACCTCGAGCCGGGAATGACGGTGCTCGACGTCGGATGCGGCTGGGGCGGCGCCGTGGTCCGGGCGGTCGAGAAGTACGACGTGAATGTCGTCGGCATCACGCTGAGCCGCAATCATTACGCGCGCACCAAAGCCAGGCTGGCCGCGATCCAGCACGACGCGGCGCGCCGAGGCCCGGCTGCAGGGCTGGGAAGAGTTCGACGAGACAAGTCGATCGGATCATCAGCTTCGAGGCCTTCGACGCATTCAAGAAAGAGCGCTGGCCGGCGTTCTCGGATTGGGCCTACGAAGCCTCCCCGATGACGGCCGGATGTTGATGCACAGCATATTCACGCAGCCGCAGTCGTACTGGCAGCGAGCACGGGATCCCGATCACGATGAAAGACCTGCGTTTCCTCCACTTCCTCGGCAAGGAGATTTTCCCCGGCGGCGGGATGTGCGGCGAACCCGATATCGTCGACAACGCACGAAACAGCGGTTTCACGGTCGAGCAAATCCAATATCTGCAGCCGCACTACGCGCGAACTCTGGACACCTGGGCCGCCAATCTGCGAGGCCAATCGCGAACGAGCCATCGCCATCCAGTCTCAAGAGGTCTACGACCGCTACATGCGCTATCTGACCGGCTGCGCGGACCTTTTCCGCAAGGCGATCTCCAACGTCGCCCAGTACACGCTCACCAAGTAACGGCTGCCGCCGTTTACATGAAGTATCTGGCCGGCCGCGCCAAGGCGTGCCGGTCGGGCTAGGTGGACGTGAACCAGCTCACCCTGGAAAGTAGACTCCTATCCGCGGTCGGGCCCGCGACGCGCACTTGCACCCTTTTCGATTCACGCCTCGAGGTTGGGTATCGTTGCTGGTCAACCATGACCCCTCCGATGCGTGCGCGGGTTGTAGGAAGTGAACCTTCCAGGAGAACAGGACGAAAATGGCTGAGCAACCGATTAGCCCGACGAAGATTCGGACGCGCTCGGAGGACATCCAGGCGCATTACGACGTGTCCGACGACTTCTTCGGCCTGTTCCAGGACCCGAGCCCGGATCTACAGCTGCGCCTACTTCGAGCGCGACGACATGAGCCTGGAAGAGGCCCAGTACGCCAAGATCGACCTCAACCTGGACAAGCTGGACCTCAAGCCGGGCATGACCCTGCTGGACATCGGCTGCGGGTGGGGCACCACCATGAAGCGCGCCGTCGAGCGGTTCGACGTGAACGTCATCGGTCTGACGCTGTCCAAGAACCAGCACGCCCGCAGCGAGGCGTTGCTCAGTTCGGTCGACACCGACCGGTCGCGTCAGGTCCGGCTGCAGAACTGGGAGGACTTCAACGAACCGGTCGATCGCATCGTGTCGATCGAGGCCTTCGAGCACTTCGGCCACGAGAACTACGACGATTTCTTCAAGCGGACTTTCGACATCATGCCCGACGACGGCCGGATGACCGTGCAGAGCAGCGTCAGCTATCACCCCTACGACCTGGCCGCTCGCGGCAAGAAGCTGAGCTTCGAGACGGCGCGGTTCATCAAGTTCATCGTCACCGAGATCTTTCCCGGCGGCCGGCTGCCGTCCACCCAGATGATGGTCGATCACGGCGAGAAGGCGGGATTTGTTGTGCCCGAGCCGCTTTCACTGCGGCCGCATTACATCAAGACGCTGCACATCTGGGGCGACACGCTGGAGTCGAACCGGGACAAGGCCATCGAGGCCACCTCCGAAGAGGTTTACAACCGCTACATCAAGTACCTGCGCGGCTGCGAGCACTACTTCGGCGACGAGATGCTCGACGTCAGCCTGGTGACCTACCTCAAGCCGGGTGCGGTCGCCTGAGTTTGCGGCGCCTGTCGGATTAGCGCTGCGCGGTTCGTCGAGTAGGTAGAGAGTGGAGCACACGGCTTCGCTCACTACCGGAGGTGACGAACATGCAGTACCTGGCGCTGTTGATCCATCAAGGAACAAGAGCTCACGCCCGATGAGCGGGCGGGCGCGATGGCCGCCTACCAGGCCTTCCACGCCAAGGCGGGGTCGGCGATCCGCGCGGGTGACGCGCTGTTGCCGGCGGCCACGGGCGTGCGCATCACCGGGGGCCCGGACGCCCCGGTCGTCACCGACGGCCCCTTCGCCGAGGGCGCCGAGGTGGCCGGCGGCTACTACGTGTTCGAAGCCGAAAACCTCGACGAGGCGCTCGCCCTGGCCCAGCGACATCCCGGCCGCCCAGTTCGGTGCGATCGAAGTACGGCCCGACCTACCACGTGTTGGATTCCGAGTGGGCCAACGCCGGCGCCGGCCAGTGGCTGGCGCTGCTGCTGGAGCCACCGGCTTCGGTCAACACGCCGGGCACGCCGGAGTGGGAGGCGGAGGCGGCCCGACATGGCGAATTCGCAGCCGCGGCAGGCGATCACATCAAGGCTGGTGCCGCATTGCACGAGCCGGCGACCGCGACCACCGTCCGTGTCCGCGACGGCCGGGTGCTGTTGACCGACGGGCCCTTCGCGGAGGGAGCCGAGATCGCCACCGGCTTCTATCTGCTGGCCGCCGCCGATCGTGACGAGGCGGTCAAACTGGCCGCGATGATCCCCGCCTCGACCGTGCAGGTGCGCCAGCTGGCGGGCGTCTCCGGCCTGTAGCGGATGGCCGACCTGGACGGCGTCTTCCGCCGGGAATGGGGCCCGGCCGTGGCCGCGCTCGCGCGGTGGTCGGGTGACCTCACCGTCGCCGAAGACGCCGTCCAGGAGGCCTGCGCGGAAGCGCTGCGCACCTGGCCGCGCGACGGGATGCCCGAGAACCCGGGCGGCTGGCTGGTGACCGTCGGCCGTAACCGCGCCCGGGACCGGCTGCGCCGCGAATCCGTGCGTCCCGGAAAGGAATTGGCGGCTGTGGTGGACGACATCAGGGCACGCACCGATCACACCGACCCGCATCCGGTGCGCGATGACGAGCTGCGGATGATGTTCACCTGCGCCCACCCGGCGCTGGACCGGCAATCACAATTGGCGCTCACGCTGCGACTGGTGTCCGGCTTGACCGTCGGCGAGATCGCCCGTGCGCTCCTGCAGACCGAGGCGGCGATCGGGCAGCGAATCACGCGCGCCAAGAACAAGGTTCGGCATGCCAACATCCCGCTGCGGGTGCCGCCCGCGGAGTTGCTGCCCGAGCGCACGCCGCACGTGTTCGGTTGCGTCTATTCGGTGTTCACCGAGGGCTACTGGTCGACGCGGGCCCGTCGGCGATTCGGGACGACCTGTGTGACGAAGGGATACGGCTGGGCGGCGAGCTGTGCGCGCTGCTGCCCGATGAGCCGGAGGCGCACGCCTTGTCCGCCCTGATGCTGCTGCATGATTCGCGGCGCGCGACCCGGGTCGACGACACCGGCATGCTGGTGCCGCTCGAGGACCAGGACCGGCGCCGATGGGACCGCGGGCGGATATCGCGCGGGCTCGAGCGGTTGCGTCACGCCCAGGGCTCGACGGGCGCCTATCTGCCCCAGGCCGTGATCGCCGCGCTGCATGCCACGGCTCCGTCCTGGGAGCAGACCGATTGGGTCGACCATCTGCGCCGCCTACGACCGGCTGTTCGGACTGACCGATTCGCCCGTGGTGGCCGCCAACCGGGCGCTGGCGATCGGATTTCGCGACGGCCCCGATGGCCGGCCTGGCCGCCCTGGACGAGGTGGCACACGATCCGCGGCTCGCCCGCTCCAATCTCGTCGCGACCGTGCGCGCCGACCTGCTGCGGCGCGCGGGCAGACCCGCCGACGCGCTCACCTGGTACCGAGTGGCGTTGGAGTCCAATGGATCCGACCCCGGCCGCGAGTTTCTGCGGCGGCGCATCGCCGAGTGCGGCGGATAATCCGCCGAGCTCAGGACTCCGAGAAGTTGCGGGTGACGGCCGGGTCCACCGGGATGCCCGGTCCCGTCGTCGTCGAGACGACGATCTTGCTCAGGTAGCGGCCCTTGGAGGCGGACGGCTTGAGCCGCAGCACCTCGTCGAGCGCGGCGCCGTAGTTCTCGGCCAGGGCCTTCTCGTCGAACGACGCCTTGCCGATCACGAAGTGCAGGTTGGCCTGCTTGTCGATGCGGAAGTTGATCTTGCCGCCCTTGATGTCGGCGACGGCCTTGGCGACATCGGGGGTCACGGTGCCGGTCTTCGGGTTCGGCATCAGGCCGCGCGGACCGAGCACGCGAGCGATGCGACCCACCTTGGCCATCTGGTCCGGCGTGGCGATCGCGGCGTCGAATTCCAGCCAGCCGCCCTGGATCTTCTCGATCAGGTCGTCGCTACCGACAACATCGGCGCCGGCGGCCTGCGGCGGCATCCGCCTTATCGCCCACCGCGAACACCGCGACGCGGGCGGTCTTGCCGGTGCCGTGCGGCAGGTTGACCGTGCCGCGGACCATCTGGTCGGCCTTGCGCGGGTCGACGCCGAGCCGGATCGCCACCTCGACTGTCGAGTCCTGCTTGCTCGACGACGTCTCCTTGGCGAGCTTGGCCGCTTCCAGCGGGGAGTAGAGGTTGTCGCGGTCCACCTTCTCGGCGGCGGCGCGGTATGCCTTGCTGTTCTTGCTCATTGATGGATCCAATCGGTGTTGGGTCGTGGTTAGCAGCGGGCCGAAGCTGGCCCTCCCACGGGTGGTGCGGGGTGTTACTCGACGGTGATACCCATCGACCGGGCGGTGCCGGCGATGATCTTGGCGGCTGCGTCGATGTCGTTGGCGTTGAGGTCGGACTTCTTGGTCTCGGCGATCTCCTTGACCTGATCCCAGCTGACCTTGGCGACCTTGGTCTTGTGCGGTTCGGCCGAGCCCTTGCCCACGCCGGCGGCCTTGAGCAGCAGCTTGGCGGCGGGCGGCGTCTTGAGCGTGAAGGTGAAGCTGCGGTCCTCGTAGACCGTGATCTCCACCGGGATGACCTGACCGCGCTGGTTCTCCGTGGCAGCGTTGTATGCCTTGCAGAACTCCATGATGTTGACGCCGTGCTGACCGAGCGCGGGCCCGACCGGCGGCGCCGGGTTGGCCTGCCCCGCCTGGATCTGAAGCTTGATCAGCCCGACGACTTTCTTCTTCGGGGCCATGAGGTTGTGCTGTTCCTTCCTGGTTTACGCCCGGCGTATGCGCCGGTTTAGAGCTTGGAGACTTGGCCGAAGGTCAGTTCGACCGGGGTTTCGCGGCCGAAGATCGACACCAGCACCTTGAGCTTCTGCTGTTCGCCGTTGACCTCGCTGATGGTGGCCGGCAACGTCGCGAACGGCCCGTCCATGACCGTCACCGATTCGCCGACCTCGTAGTCGACCTCGATGGTCGGACGTTCCAGCCCGCCGACCTCGGCGGCGGCGGCGGTGGTGGCCGCACCCTTGGCGGCCTTCTTCGCCGCGCCGCGCGGCAGCAGGAACTTCACCACGTCGTCGAGCGCTCAGCGCCGACGGACGCGAGGTCGCCCCGACGAAGCCGGTGACGCCGGGGGTGTTGCGCACCGCGGCCCACGAGTCGTCGGTCAGATCCATGCGCACCAGGATGTAGCCGGGCAGCACCTTGCGGTTGACCTGCTTGCGCTGGCCGTTCTTGATCTCGGTGACCTCTTCGGTGGGCACTTCCACCTGGAAGATGTAGTCCCCGACGTCCAGGTTCTGCACACGCGTTTCGAGGTTGGCTTTGACCTTGTTCTCGTATCCCGCGTAGGAGTGGATGACATACCAGTCGCCGGGCTTGCTGCGCAGTTCCGCCTTGAGCGCGACGGCCGGGTCGGCCTCTTCGGCTTCTTCGGTCGTCTCAGCGGTCTCGGCGGTCTCGTCGGCCGTCTCGTCCGCAGTCGCCTCGGCGACCTCAGCGGCCGCAGCGGTGTCCGTGGCCTGCGCCTCAGCGGCTTCGGCGGTCTCTTCCCGGTCGACCGCTTCACCCGCTGACGGGTCACCGTCGAAGGTAGTCACGGATTGAGTCCTCTCTGTCACGCGCTCAGCCAAACACCAATAGCACCAGCTTGGTCAGGCCGAAGTCCGCCAGGCCGACCAGCGCCACCATGAAGGCCAGGAAGGCCAGCACGACGGAGGTGTAAGTGAGCATCTGCTTACGGTTGGGCCAGATGACCTTCCGCATCTCTGCAACGACCTGCTTGAGGTAGTTGTAGACGAACATGAAGGGGTTGGCCCGGTGATCGCCGGCTTTCTTGGGCTTCGCGGCCTTCTTGGCCTTGGCGCCCTTTTTCGCCTTCTCCTGCGTGGAGGCCTCGACCTCGTCCGACGACTCGGTGTCTTCGCCGGCCTCGGCCGCCCGCTGCCGGGAGCGCTTGCCCGTGGGCCGCTGCGGCCGCGTCACCACCGCTGTCCGACCGCCACTCGCGCGACCGTCCTCTTTGTCAGTGCCGTCGCTTGCGGCGTCGTTGGCAACATCGCCTTCGTCGCTCACCGCATGCTCCTTTGTTTGCTAGTACCCCGAGAGCCGTCCCACATGTGGTGGCACATACCTCCAGTGTCCACCATGGCACGCCTTCGTCTTCAGCAGGGGCGACAGGACTTGAACCTGCAACCTGCGGTTTTGGAGACCGCTGCTCTGCCAGTTGAGCTACGCCCCTTCGCGGTTGGCAGGCCAACCTGCGCTTACCTACGGGGCTTACATGACACGCGCGCCTTCCGATTGCTCGACTCACGGAAAGCGCGCTAATGCTGGGAAAACCCCGAGGACCGAGTGTACATCGGCGCGGGAGTCAGATACTAATTAAGCGCGTTCCTGACGACCTGGCCGGATTCTGCGTCCCAGCGCAGGTTCGCGGACTCGTCGCCGTGCTGACCCATCAACGTGGTATAGGCCTCGAGGACAACTCGCCATCATCGTTGACGCAGGTGTTCTTGGTGACGACGATGTCGGCACCGAAACGCTCATCGACCGATTCGGACCTCCATCCGGGCCCACAGCTTGTCGCCGGCCTTGATCGGCTTGGCGATACACGAACCGCTGGTCGACCTGGACGATCACCAGGGTCTCCATGCCGATGTCGACATGCCGGAAGAAATCCAGTCTGGACCAACTTGGCCAAGATCGACCCGAAGGTCAGCGGCGCAAGGATGGCGCGAGTGGCCAAGTTCGGCGGCCGCGTCTTCGCCGAAGTAGGCAGGGTGGTCGTTCTTGACCGCTTGCGCGAACGCGCGCAACTGCTCCCGCCCCACAACGAAGCAGTCCGGGTAGCGCCAGATCATTCCCCTGATGTCGGTTTTGAGCGCCATAGGCTAGGCGAGGGTTGCGGACGCGATGGCCCTGCCGAAGATCTTCTTGCCGCCGGTGGTGGCCGTGAGTGCGATGGTCACGGACTTGGTCTCGGGATCGGCGGACTTCACCCGGCCGCTGAAGATCGAGCTCGGCGCCCTTGCCGTCGTTGGGCACCGGCACCACGGCGGTGAACCGCACGTTGTACTCGGTGACCGCACCAGGGTCACCGATCCACGCCGTGACGTAGCCGCCGCCGATGCCCATGGTCAGCATGCCGTGTGCGATCGCGGTGTCCAGGCCGACGACCTTGGCGATCTCGTCGTCCCAATGGATCGGGTTCAAGTCGCCAGAGACGCCCGCGTAATTCACCAGATCCTGTCGGGTCAGCGGGTAGATCTTCTCGGGAAGCTGGTCACCCACCTTCACCGAGCTGAACTCACGCAGTGGCATCAGAAAATCCCTCTTCTCCATCCTCACTGGCACGGCCCGCCAGGGTCGTGTAGGTCTCCTGCACGACATCACCGGCTTCGTTGGTGATGATGTTCTTGGTCACAATGATCTGGGTGCCGTGCGACACACGCACCGCGTCCACATAGACGTCGCAGTACAGCTTGTCGCCCGGCCACGATCGGCGCATTGAACTTCAGCACCTGGTCGACCTGGACGATCTGTGCGATCGGTGACCCCGATACCCGCGTGCTTGAAAAACGACGTCTGCGCCTGGTAGCCGAACACACAGATGAACGTCAACGGGGCGGGCAGGCCCTTGTAGCCGAGTTCAGCCGCCGCCTTCTCCTCGAAGAACATGGGGTCGTCGTTTTGCACGGCCATCGCGTATTCGCGGATCTTCTCCCGCTCCACCTCGTAATGATCGGGGTAGCGGTAGTGCATCCCGACGATGCTTGTGGTTAACGGCACGATTCTTAAACTACCTAGTCAATCGGAGTAAACGCTCGCGGGTGGCCGCTAGCGTGTTTCCCGATGCGCCTGGTGCTTACCGCAGTTGGGGCAGAACTTCTTCAGCTCCAATCGGTCCGGGTCGTTCCGGCGGTTTTTCTTGGTGATGTAGTTGCGGTGCTTGCACACCTCGCATGCCAAGGTGATCTTCGGCCGTACGTCGGTACTGGAAGCCATGACGGTTCTCTCTCAATTCCTGGAAAAAATCTGTGCTGTTGTCTTGTAGCGATGGCCGGACTCGAACCGGCGACCTAACGATTATGAGTCGTTCGCTCTAACCGACTGAGCTACATCGCCTCTGGCCACCCCTGTTGGGTCGGGGCCGCCACGCCTGCTCGGCGTCCGCCGAGCCCCCTAACGGAATCGAACCGTTGACCTTTTCCTTACCATGGAAACGCTCTACCGACTGAGCTAAGGGGGCCGTTCACCCGAAGCGATCAGTCCGCGCGGGCCTAAAAGAGGGTACAGCCTGGCTCGCAGCGGAACCAAACCACGGGTAGCCAAAGCGCCGTCGCGCGCGGGCCGTTCGTCATCGTGCGGCTCACCCGGCGATCGACGAAGCCGCGGCAAACATCAGCCGGCGCCGCTGCGCTGGGGTTGCCAGGCACCGAGGAAGCTGAACTCGTCGTCCGCGCCGTCCTGTTCGACGAGATGGACGGTCGACCACTCGTGGCACGGTCCGGTCGGGGTCCTAGTCTGGTCATGTGCCAGAGGACCGGCTGTATTTTCGTCAACTGCTCTCCGGTCGCGACTTCGCCGCCGGCGACATGTTCGCGACGCAGATGCGCAACTTCGCCTACCTGATCGGCGACCGGCAAACCGGTGACTGCGTGGTCGTCGACCCGGCCTACGCCGCCGGTGATCTGCTCGACGCGCTCGAGGCCGACGGCATGCACCTGTCCGGCGTGCTGGTGACCCACCACCACCCTGACCACGTGGGTGGATCGATGATGGGATTCGCGCTGGCCGGCCTGGCCGAACTGCTGGAACGGGCACCGGTGCCGGTCCACGTCAATACCCATGAGGCACCGTGGGTTTCGCGAGTCACCGGAATAAGCATGGGCGACCTGACCTCCCACGAGAACCATGACAAGGTCAGCGTCGGCGACATCGAGATCGAGCTGCTGCACACTCCCGGCCACACACCGGGCAGCCAGTGCTTTCTGCTCGACGGCCGCCTCGTGGCCGGTGACACGCTGTTTCTGGAGGGTTGCGGGCGCACCGACTTCCCCGGCGGCGACTCCGACGAGATGTACCGCAGCCTGCAACAACTCGCGACGCTGCCCGGTGACCCGACCATATTTCCGGGCCATTGGTATTCGGCGGAGCCCAGCGCCTCGCTCTCGGAGGTCAAGCGTTCCAACTACGTGTATCGGGCCGCGGACCTTGATCAATGGCGGATGCTGATGGGCGGCTGAGCTCCTTCGGATCGCTCCGTCATGGCCATCCGGCAACCGCCCCTGTGATATAAGCGGAGGGTGGATTCCATGGGTTGGGTCCAGGACAGCTGGCATGATGTCACGCACGTCGGGTCCGGCACCTGGATTGCGTGGGCAGCGTGGGCGGCGATCGTCCTGGCCGTCGTCACGTTGGTCTTCACCAACGGCCAGATCAACCGCAATCGCCGGGCGGCGGCCGAGCAGACCCGTCCGCAGGTCGCGATGTTCATGGAGCCGCATTCCGCGGACTGGCACGTGATCGAACTCGTGGTCCGGAATTTCGGACGGACCGCGGCCTACGACATCGGGTTCTCCTTTATGAACGCCCCCACGGTCGCCGAATACGAGAACGCCACCGACGGCTACGCCGACGTCATCGAACTGCGACTGCCACGCGAGCTGCCGATGCTCGCGCCCGGCCAGGAATGGCGCATGGTGTGGGATTCCGCGCTCGACCGCGCCGAGATCGGCAGTGGCATCGAGTCGCGCTTCACCGGCACCCTGACCTACTACGACCGGCCCGATCAGCCGCGTGGCCGGCGATTCTGGGAGCGCGAGCGTTCTCCGCTGCACACCGACGTGGTGCTGGACTGGGACGCCCTGCCGCCCGTCCAGCGCATCGAGTTGATGACCTCTCATGACCTGGCGAAGCGGGAGAAGGAGAAGCTGGAGCTGCTGCGCGGCCTGCTGACCTATTTCCACTACGCCAGCAAGGAGACTCGCCCCGAGGTGTTCCGCGGCGAGATCGACCGGATCAACGCCGCGGTCAGGGAAACCCAGGACAGATGGCGCACCCGCCAACTCGACGAACCCACCGATGTCAGCCTGCGCTGGAGCAACGCCGAAGACGAACTGGGCAAACACCACGGCCAGCCCGCGTGACGGCAAGGAGCAACCGATGAGCGCCCCGGTCCACTACGCCACCAAGGACTCCATCGCCGTCATCAAGATGGACGACGGCAAGGTCAATGCGCTGGGCCCGACCATGCAGCAGGCCCTGAACGACGCGATCGACCGGGCCGAGGCGGACGACGCCGGGGCGCTGGTGATCACCGGGAACGAGCGGGTGTTCAGCGGCGGCTTCGACCTGAAGATCCTGACCTCCGGTGAGGTGCAGCCCGCGATCGACATGCTTCGGGGCGGCTTCGAGCTGGCGTATCGCCTGTTGTCCTTTCCCAAGCCGGTGGTGATGGCGTGCACCGGCCATGCCATCGCGATGGGGGCATTCCTGTTGTCGTCGGGCGATCACCGGGTGGCCGCGCACGCCTACAACATCCAGGCCAATGAGGTCGCGATCGGCATGGTGATTCCCTATGCCGCGCTGCGAGATCATGAAGCTGCGGTTGACGCCGTCGGCCTACCAGCAAGCCAGCGGGCTGGCCAAGACGTTCTTCGGTGAAACCGCGCTCGCCGCAGGCTTTATCGACGAGATCGTGTTGCCCGAGGTGGTGGTCGACCGCGCCGAAGAGGCCGCACGGGAATTCGCCGGCCTGCATCGGCGCGCGCACGCCGCCACCAAGTTGCGCACCCGCGCCGACGGCCTGGCGGCCATCCGCGCCGGCATCGACGGGATCGAGGCCGAATTCGGGGTGTGAGCCCGCTGAGGGGGTCCGCCCGAACCGGTTTGGGGGGCCGTTGCCGGGGAAGCCACCGGAATGGCCATAGATCGCATCGCGGACCCCTGGGGAACCCGGACTCCGTATGAACCCGGCACGCGGTGGCCGGAGCGGGTCGACACCTACCTGGTCGACGGGGTCACCGCGGAGTCGGTGGATCGCTGGGTGCAATCGGCTGCGGTGCTGCATTCCAACGGCGACGGTCTGGACATCGCCGTCAAGGACGGGCGGATCGTGGGGGTGCGCGGGCGCGCCGTCGACCGGGTCAACCACGGGCGGCTCGACCCGAAGGACCTCTTCGGCTGGCAGGCCAACGCCTCGGCTGACCGGCTCACCACACCGATGATCCGGGCCCGCGGCGAGCTGACGCCGTGCGACTGGGACACCGCCATGCAGCGGATCGTGGACCACACCAACGACTTACTCGACAACTACGGCCCCAGCTCGATCGGTTTCTACACCTCCGGGCAGTTGTTCGCCGAGGCGTACTACACCCAAGGGGCCATCGCACACGGGGCGATCGGCACCAACCACGTCGACGGCAACACGCGGCTGTGCACGGCGACGGCGGCCGAGGCGCTCAAGGAATCGTTCGGCTGCGACGGACAACCGGGCTCCTACACCGATGTCGACCATGCCGACGTCATCGCGCTGTTCGGGCACAACGTCGCCGAAACGCAGACGGTGCTGTGGGCGCGGATGCTGGACCGGCTGGCCGGCGACTCGCCGCCGGCGATCATCTGCGTCGACCCCCGCCTCACGCCGGTGGCCCGGCACGCCGCGGTGCACCTGGCGCCGCTGCCGGGCACCAACGTGGCGTTGATGAACGGCCTGCTGCACGAGATCATCCATCACGGCTGGATCGACCAGCACTACATCGACACGCACACAGTCGGTTTCGACGAACTGCGCAGCCGAGTCGAAGAGTTCCCACCCGAGCGCGCTGCCGAGATCTGCGGTGTGGCGGCCGACGACATCCGGCGCGCGGCGCGTCTGCTGGGCACGGCCAAGCGGCTGATGTCCACCGTGCTGCAGGGCTTCTACCAATCCCACCAGGCCACCGCGGCGGCCGTGCAGGTCAACAACATTCACCTGGTACGCGGCATGCTGGGCAAGCCGGGCTGCGGAGTGCTGCAGATGAACGGCCAGCCGACCGCGGAGAACACGCGCGAGTGCGGCGCCGACGGGGACCTGGCCGGCTTCCGCAACTGGTCCAACGACTCCCACGTCGCCGAGCTGGCGAAATTGTGGAACCTGGACCTACTGCAGATTCCGCACTACGGGCCGCCGACGCACGCCATGCAGATGTTCCGCTACGCGGAGGAGGGAACGCTGCGGATGCTGTGGGTCACCGCCACCAATCCCGCGGTGTCGCTGCCGGAGCTGCCGCGCATCCGCGACATCCTGTCGCAGGAACGGCTGTTCCTCATCGTCCAGGACATCTTCATGACCGAGACCGCAGCCCTGGCCGACGTGGTGTTACCTGCCGCGGCGTGGGCGGAGAAGACGGGCACCTTCACCAACGCCGACCGAACCGTGCACCTGTCCGAAAAGGCCGTGGAGCCACCGGGTTCCGCACGGTCCGACCTTGACATCTTCCTGGACTACGCGCGACGGATGGACTTCCGCGACAAGGACGGAGAACCTTTTCCGCCCTGGACGGACGCGGAGTCTGCGTTCGAGGCATGGAAGGAGTGCACCGCGGGCCGGCCGTGCGACTACACGGGCCTGACCTATGACAAGTTGCGCGGCGGAGGCGGCATCCAATGGCCCTGCAACGCAGAGCATCCCGATGGCACCGAACGGCTCTACACTGACGCGAAATTCTGGGCGGCACCGGACTACTGCGAGGCGTACGGCAAGGACCTGATCACCGGCGCGCCGCTGCAGCCCGACGAGTACCGCTCGATGAACCCCTTCGGCAAGGCGATCATCAAGGCGGCCGAATATGTGCCCCCGCACGAGCGGACCAGCGATGAGTTCCCGTTCGCGTTGATCACCGGTCGCACCGTCTACCATTTCCATACGCGCACCAAAACCGCTCGGGCGCAGCAACTTCAGCGAGCCGCTCCCGACGTGTGGGTCGAGGTGTCGAAGCGCGACGCGCACCGCCTGGGCATCGGGGAGGGCGATCTCGTCGAGGTGAGCACGCCGCGCGGCTGCGTCGTGGGCGCCGCGCGCATCTGCGGCATCCGCGACGGCGTGCTGTTCGTGCCCTTCCATTACGGCTACTGGGATACCGACGGCAAAGCTCATCATCGGGCCGGCAATGAAATGACGCTGACCGACTGGGATCCGGTGTCCAAGCAGCCGATCTACAAGACCGCCGCCGCGCGGCTGCGCAGGGCCCGGGTGGGTCAGCCCGGCCGAAATGACGCCGGATACGCGCCGACCACCGCCGCATCCGCTCCGGTCAACGGGTCGGTGCCCGCGACCGAGGGCGGCGAGTTGGCCGCCGTCACCGAAGCTGTGTCGACGGGAAGCTGACCATGAAGCTGAAGTTGGCGATCCGCGAGCTGCACCGCTCCGAACGCAAGCTGGCCCATCGACTCAACGTGATGGCCGCGCGCCACCACAGTGATCAGGACATCTGCCACCTGGCGCGCGACATGGCCCGCTGGTCGCAAAATCACGTCAGCGAGCTGGCGCAGCACGGCCGCCCCTATGGTCTGCGCCTGTCCGCCGCCCCGCGCACCGGCGCGATCACCGGTTTCCTGCAGTCGCGTGTCAGTGCGATGCTGCGGCACCGTCCGGAGCCCGGTTTGGCGCTGCTCGCCGACCTGCGCCGGATTCACCGGCTGTCGGCGGGGGTGTCGCTGGATTGGGAGCTACTGGCACAGGGCGCGCAGGCCGCCAAGGATTCCGAGCTGCTGAGCCTGGCGTCGCGCTGCCACCCCGAGACGTTACGACAGATGCGCTGGGCCAACGCGATGCTCAAAGAGCTTTCGCCGCAGGTCTTGATGAACTGAACGGCGAACGCGGTGGCTGCCGCCGGCCGCCACCGCGTTCCCTTCGCCTCCTCAACGCCAGTCTGGCACGCGCGCGCCGCGCCGTCACTTCACTCGGACGTCTCTCGTCAGTCGTCCGCCGCGACCCATTGATAGGGCAGGAATTTCCCGTCGAACGTCACCACGACTCGGTCACCGGACGGATGCGGCTTCTTCTGCACGTCGAGGCTGAAGTTGATCGCGCTCATGATGCCGTCACCGAACTGTTCGGCGATCACCTCTTTGAGCGCGCCCCCATAGACCTGCAGGGCTTCGTAGAAGCGGTAGACGGTCGGGTCGGTGGGGACCGCGGTGGCCAGGCCGCCGCGCATCGGAGCGGCGGCCAGCACCGGCACCGCGGACTCGTCGAGACCGAGCATTTCGGCGAGAACCTTGCCGTGCTCGGCGGGTATCGGGTGCTGGCCGAGCAATGCCGCCGTGGTCCACATCAGCGGCCTGCCGATCGCGTCGGCCAGCTGTTGCCACGTCAGCCCCTTCCGGAGCCGGGCTACGACGACTTGTTCGGTGATTTCGGTTCTCGTCATACGTCTCAGCATGCACCGCCGCCCACGCGCTCGCGCGGTGCGATTCCATGCGTCACCGTTGGGTCGCGCCGTGTCCCGACCACTGGATACTTCGAGAATCTGCTAGCGCATGCGCTAGTGAAAATGGTGAGGATGCGTACTCCCCCGGCGGCCGAACCGTCACTCCGGCTTGGTCGCGGTGACCAGGCGCGTGGAGAACCAGGGGCCGCCGTACCACATTCGCCAGCCGAGGTTGCGCCGCCGCACGCCGCGCCAGCCGAGTTCGCGCAGCCGGGCGGCGTGTTGACGCGTCTCCCACAGGTCGGCGATGGCGAGTCGGCCTCCGGGCCGCAGCACGCGCACGGCTTCGTCGAGGGCCTGGCGCCGGCCGTGGTGTCCCGCGATGTTGTGGATGGCCAGGTTGCTCACGACCACGTCGACGCTCTCGTCGGCGAGCGGCACCGCGGTCATATCGGCGGTGTGCAATTCGATGCGGCCGGCGACGCCCTCGGCCACCGCGTTGGCCAGCGTCGCCCGCTCGGAGTTGTCGGTCTGGTCGGCCTGCCACAGATCGACCCCGATCGCGCGGCCGCGCGGCAACCGCTTGGCGGCCGCCAGCAACACCGCACCGCGCCCACATCCCAGGTCGAGCACCGTTTCGTCGCCCGCGAGCCGCAGATCGCGCAGAACCCGTTCCCAGACAACGAATTTCCCGGCCCGGGTGGCGTACATGTAGAGGACCACGGCGCCCGCGACCCCGGCGGAGGACAACGCGGCCAGCGCCGCCCGAAGCCGCCTGCCGCGCGCCCAGCTGATGCCCGCGAACACGGCCAGACCGGCGGCTTGAGCCCCGATACCTACCGCCTGCGCGCGCGCCGAGACGGTGTGAAATGAACCGTCGACTCCGTAATCGCCCTGGTGGTCATGCACGCCGATCAGCTTACGACTCGACAGGGCGCCGAAGGTTTTTCGCCGGGTGATCACCACCGGCCGTGGTGCACGACCTCGGCGAACGGCCGCCGGTTCGGCTTGCGGATCGGGGTGAGCGGTCGATCGGCGGGATAGCCGACGCCCAGCAGGAATGCCACCAGGTAATCGTCGGGCACGCCGAGGATCGCGCGCGCCTTGTCCTGGTCCCCCACCGACGAGTGACCGGTGCCGATCCCCAGGTCCGTGGCGGCGATCATCATCGCCATGGTGGCCTGGCCGACGTCGTAGTTGTCCGTGACCACCCGGCGCTCGTCGGGCGGCACCGGGACCACGATGGCAATCGCTGCCGCGGCCGCGGCGATGTGGCCGGCACCGCGCCAGACCGTCGACAGCTGCTGCAGCTGGTCGCGGTCGGTGACGATGACGAAGTCCCAAGGTTGGCGGTTCTTGGCCGACGGCGCGCGCCAGCCGGCTTCGGCGATCCGGTTCAGGTCCTCGGCCGGTACCGGCTTCGGCTGGTATTCCCGCACATTGCGGCGTGCGCAGATCGCGTCCCAAGCTTCCATCTGGTTCCCTCCAGCAGCTGTTTTCCCGGATAAACCGGCGTAGCATCGGGCAAATTCCCAGGTAGCGATTGCGCGTTCGCCCGCAGTCTAGCCCCGGTAAGTGTGAGTGGACGGGTGCCAACGCAGCCAAACACCTTGGGCCACAGTTAAACACGAATTTTCCTGCGAGGCGGCCACGGTCGCGGTGGCCGTGCAACGCCGGATCGGCCAGAGCCCCCGGCCGGTTTGACTGCCGAATTTGAGGGAAGCCGTGGTGAACCAGCCGAGCGGCCACCTCGTGAACAACTGAATGGTCCCAAGTCAGAAAGGCGGTTATCCGCCGTGGCAGACAACCTGACGCCGCACTTCGAAGAGGTACAGGCCCACTACGACCTGTCCGACGACTTCTTTCGACTGTTCCTCGACCCCACCATGACCTACAGCTGCGCGTACTGGGATCGCAACCGGGACATCACGCTGGAAGAGGCCCAGCTGCGCAAGATGGACCTTTCGCTGGGCAAGCTGGGCCTGCGGCCGGGCATGACGCTGCTGGACATCGGGTGCGGCTGGGGCGGCACGATGCGCCGCGCGATCGAAAACTACGACGTGAACGTCATCGGTCTGACCTTGTCCGAGCACCAGGCCGCGCACGTGCAGAAGCTCTTCGATGCGATGGACACCGAACGCACCAGGCGGGTGCTGCTGCACGGCTGGGAAGAATTCGACGAACACGCGGACCGGATCGTGTCCATCGGCGCGTTCGAGCACTTCGGATACGACCGCTATGACGACTTCTTTGCGATGGCCCACCGCACCCTGCCCGACGACGGGGTGATGCTGCTGCACACCATCACCATGCTGACCCCGCAGCAGATCGTCGAGCGCGACCTGCCGATGACCCAGGAGCAGACGAGCTTCAACGAGTTCATCGCCACCGAGATCTTCCCGGGCGGCCAGTTGCCGGCGATCGAGATCGTGGAGTTCCACGCGTCGAAGATGGGCTTCAACCTGAAGCGCAGGCAGTCGCTGCAGCTGCACTACGCCCGGACCCTCGACCACTGGGCCGAGGCGTTGCAGGCCCACCACCGCGAGGCCGTCGAGATCCAGTCCGAAGAGGTCTACCAGCGCTACATGCGGTATCTGACCGGCTGCGCCAACGCATTCCGGGTCGGCTACATCGACGTCAACCAGTTCACGCTCGCCAAGTGACACCCCGCCCGCCCGGCGGGCGACACACTCCGCAGCCCTAAGCGCCCACCCGCGTCGGTGTTCGGGTTTATCGTGACAGCGCAATGCCGCTTCATCTGCACCGTGCCGAGCGCACCGATCTCCTTGCCGACGGTCTAGGCGCTCTGCTGGCCAACCCGCCGACCGACCCGTTCGCCACCGAACTCGTCGTGGTCCCGGCCCGCGGCGTGGAGCGCTGGCTCAGCCAGCGGTTGTCGCACGTGCTGGGTGCGCGCGGCGGCGACGGGGTGTGCGCCGGCGTGGCGTTCCGCAATCCGGGCTCGCTGATCGCCGAAATCACGGGCAGGGCCGACGACGATCCGTGGTCGCCGGACGCCATGGCCTGGCCGCTGCTGGAAGCGATCGACTGCTCGCTGGACGAACCGTGGTGCCGCACGCTGGCCCTGCACGTTGGCCACTTCCACACCGGCGCGGAGGCCGAGCTGCGCCAGGGCCGCCGATACGAGGTGGCACGCCGGCTGGCCGGGCTGTTCGACTCCTACGCCAGGCAACGCCCGCAACTGCTGGTCGACTGGGGCAACGGCGACCCCGGCGAGCTCGACGAGGACCTGCGCTGGCAGCCCGAGCTGTGGCGGGCGCTGGTGGCGCGGGTCGCCGCCGACCCGCCGCACATCCGCCACGCCAAGACCCTCGCGCGGCTGCGGGAGGCGCCCAGCGAGCTGCCGCCTCGGCTGTCGCTGTTCGGGCACACCCGGTTGACCCGCACCGATGTCGAGCTGTTGGGGGCGGTGGCCACCCACCACGACCTGCATCTGTGGCTACCGCACCCGAGTGACCGGCTGTGGCGCGCGCTGGCCGGCACGCGCGGCGCGATTCCCCGGCGCGACGACGTCAGCCACCGCGCGGTGTCCCATCCGCTGCTCGCAACGCTGGGACGAGACCTGCGGGAAATGCAGCGCGGCCTGCCGGCGGATCCGGCGACCGACGCCTACCTGGGCGGCGACGCGCGTCCCGGACACGCTGCTCGGCTGGCTGCAGTCCGACATCGCCGCCAATGCCGTTCGCCCACTTGGCCGCACGATGGCGGCCGGCGACCGGTCGGTGCAGATACACAACTGCCACGGCCCGGCCCGCCAGGTCGACGTGCTGCGCGAGGTGCTGCTCGGCCTGTTGCAGGACGACCCGACGCTCGAGCCGCGCGACATCCTGGTGATGTGCCCGGACATCGAGACCTACGCGCCGCTGATCATGGCCGACTTCGGGCTGGGCGACGTGGTGCACGGCGCCCATCCCGCCCACCAGCTACGGGTGCGGCTGGCGGACCGCTCGCCGATCCAGACCAACGCGCTGCTGGGTGTGGCCGCGCAACTGCTGGCCCTGGCGGCGGGCCGGGTGACGGCCAGCGAGGTGCTCAACCTGGCCCAGGCCCCGCCGGTGCGCGCCCGGTTCGGGTTCACCGATGACGATCTGGAGGCCATCACCCGCTGGGTCCGGCAGGCGAACATCCGATGGGGGCTGGACCAGGAGCACCGGCGGCCCTACCACGTCGACTTCGTGCACAACACATGGCGTTTCGGCATCGACCGGATACTGGCCGGCGTCGCGATGTCCGACGATTCGAACGCGTGGATCGACGCGACGCTGCCGCTCGACGACGTCAGCAGTAACCGCGTCCAATTGGCCGGCCAGTTCGCCGAATTCGTCGCCCGGCTGCAGCACGTCCTCGACTCGCTCACCGGCACAAGGCCGCTGGCCGCGTGGCTGGCCACCCTCACCGAGGGCATCGCCCTGCTGGCACGAGTCCGCGATGCGGACGAATGGCAGACCGGTCAGGTGCAACGCGAGTTCGCTCAGACGCTGGGTCAAGCCGGATCCCGGGCCGACATCGCGCTGCGGCTGCCCGACATTCGCGCGCTGCTCGACCCAACGCCTCGCCGGTCGCCCGACGCGGGCCAACTTCCGCACCGGCACCCTGACGGTGTGCACCATGGTGCCGATGCGCTCGGTGCCACATCGGGTGGTGTGCCTGGTCGGCCTGGACGACGGGCTGTTCCCGCGGCTCGGCATCGTCGACGGTGACGACGCGCTGGCCCGGTGCCCGATGACCGGTGAGCGCGACATCCGTTCCGAGGACCGGCAATTGCTGCTCGACGCGGTCGGCGCGGCCACCGAGAAACTGGTGATCACCTACACCGGCGCCAACGAGTATTCGGGGCAGCCGCGCCCGCCGGCGGTGCCGCTGGCCGAATTGCTGGACGCCCTCGACATGACCACCCCGACCAAGGTGCGGGCCCACGTCGTCATCGAACATCCGTTGCAGCCGTTCGACATTCGCAACGTCGTACCGGGCAAGCTCGTTCCGGACTTGCCGTTCAGTTTCGACCCGACGGTGCTGCGCGCGGCGCGCGCGGCCACCGGTGAGCACCGCGAACAGCCGAAATTCATCTCCGCACCGCTGCCGCCACCGCCGGCCGGCGACGTCATCCTCGCCGACCTGGTCGGCTTCTTCAAAGACCCGGTCAAGGGCTTCTTTCGCGCGCTGGAATTCACGCTGCCCTACGACGTCGACGGCGTACAGGATGCCATGCCGGTCGACATCGACGGTCTCGAAGAGTGGACGGTCGGCGACCGGATGCTGCGGCGACATCCTGCGCGGGATGACCCCCGACGACGCGCGGCAAGCCGAGTGGCGGCGCGGCACCCTGCCGCCGGGCCAGCTGGGCTGGCGCAAGGTCACCGAGATTCGGGACCAGGCCGCCCTGTTGGCGCTCGAGGCGCTTCGCCACATGCACAGGGACCGCCCGGCCGGCGCCTACGACGTCGACATCGACCTGGGTGGTGGGCGGCGCCTCACCGGGACGGTATCGCCGGTGTACGACGATCGCCTGGTGTCGGTGACGTATTCGCGGCTGGACGGCAAACACCTGCTCGAATCGTGGATCCCGCTGCTGGCGTTGGTGGCTCACGATCCCGGCCGGGACTGGTCCGCGGTGTGCATCGGCCGCATGCGCCGCGGCACCACCACCCGGGTGGAGGGTCTGGGGCCGCCGCGCGAGGGTGAGCGGGCCATCGAGGTGCTGCGCGAGCTGGTGGCGATTTACGACGCCGGACGGCGCGAGCCGATTCCGTTGCCCATCAAGACATCCTATGCCTGGGCGGCCGCCCGCTACGGCGGCGAGGACCCGGTGACCGAGGCACGGTACCGATGGAGATCCAGCGACCGCTTCCCGGGCGAGGACCAGGCCCCGGCGCACGCGCGGGCGTGGGGCAAGGGCGCGCCGCTGGACGAGCTGATGCAGCCCGTGCGGCCGGGCGAGGAGTGCGATGGCGAGGACAACCGGCTCGGTGCCTACGCGGCCCGGGTCTGGCTGCCGATGCTGCGTGCCGAGAGGAAGCCGGTCTGATGGAGCGCTTCGACCTGTTGGGTGCGCTGCCGGCCGAGCGCTCCACCACCGTGCTGGAGGCCAGCGCGGGGACCGGAAAGACTTTCGCGCTGGCCTCGCTGGTGACGCGGTATCTCGCCGACGGCGCCGCGACGCTGGATCAGATGCTGCTCATCACGTTCGGCCGGGCGGCCAGCCAGGAGCTGCGCGAACGCGTCCGCTGTCAAATCGCGGACGCTGTACGGGCTTTCGCCGATCCGTCGACGGTCGGCGACAACCAGGTGGTGGCGTACCTCCTGGAGGGCACCGACGATCAGCGCGCAGCGCGCCAGCAGCGTCTCCGCGACGCACTGGCCGGCTTCGACGCGGCGACGATCGCCACCACCCATCAGTTCTGCCAGCTGGTGCTGCGCTCGCTGGGCGTGGCCGGCGACACCGCGGCCGGCGTGACCCTGCTCGACAGCCTCGAGCAGCTGGTGACCGAGATCGTCGACGATCTGTACCTGGCCCAGTTCGGCCAGGAGCGCGACGACCCTGCGCTGCACTATCGCGAAGCGCTGCGGCTGGCGCGCGAGGTGGTCAGCAATCCGTCGACCCAGCTGCGGCCGCTCGACCCGGATCCCGATTCGCGGGCCGCCGCCAACGTCAGGTTCGCCAACGATGTTCTGGCCGAACTAGACACGCGCAAGCGCCGGCTGGGCGTCCTCGGCTACGACGACCTGCTGATCCGGCTGGCCGACGCGCTGGCCACCGACGACTCCCCCGCCCGGCTGCGCATGCACCAACGCTGGCCGATCGTCATGGTCGATGAGTTCCAGGACACCGACCCGGTGCAATGGCAGGTGATCGACCGCGCGTTCAGCGGACGCTCGACCGTGATCCTCATCGGTGACCCGAAGCAGGCGATCTATGCGTTTCGCGGCGGTGACATCGTGACCTATCTGCGGGCGGCGCAGACGGCGGGTGAGCGCAAGACGCTGGACACCAACTGGCGCAGCGACTCCGCACTGCTACAGCGGCTGCAGGTGGTGCTGCGCGGCGCCCAACTCGGTGACCCTGCGATCGTGGTGAACGACGTCGACGCCCATCACCGCGGGCATCGGCTCGCCGGTGCTCCGCGCAACGACCCGTTCCGGCTCCGCGTGGTGGCGCGGACGACGTTGGGGCGCCGCGGTGTTCAGAACCTGCCGATCGACCAGGTGCGCGAGCACATCGGTGCCGATCTCGCGTCCGACATCCGCGCGCTGCTGGCCAGTGGTGCCACCTTCGCCGGTCGACCGCTGCAGGCCCGCGATATCGCAGTGATCGTGGAGAAGCACCGCGACGCGCATGCCTGCTTCAAGGCGCTCTGCGCCGCGGGCGTCCCCGCGGTCTACACGGGCAACTCCGACGTGTTCACCTCCGAGGCCGCCGAGGATTGGCTGTGCCTGCTGGAGGCCTTCGATCAGCCCCACCGGCCCGGGATGGTGCGCGCGGCCGCGGCGACGATGTTCTTCGGCGAGACCGCCGAGACGCTGGCGGCCGGCGGTGACGCCCTGACGGATCGGATCGCGAAAACCCTGCGGGAGTGGGCCGGTCATGCCCGCGAACGCGGTGTCGCCGCGATCTTCGAAGCCGCCCAATTGCTGGGCATGGGCAGACGCGCGCTGGCCTGGCAGGGCGGTGAACGGCACATGACCGACCTCGCGCATGTCACCCAGCTGCTGCAGGAAGTCGCGCATCGCGAGCACTACAGCCTGCCCGCACTGCGCGACTGGCTGCGCCGGCAGCGTGACGAGCGCAGCGGCGCACCGGAGCGCAACCGCCGGCTCGACAGCGATGCCGCCGCCGTGCAGATCATGACGGTCTTCGTCAGCAAGGGCCTGCAATACCCGATCGTGTACCTGCCGTTCGCGTTCAACCGCAACACCCAGGACAACGACGTCGTGCTGTTCCACGACGAGGACGGCACGCGTTGCCTGCACGTCGGCGGCAAGGACAGCCCCGACTTCAAAGCCGTTGAGCGACTGGGGCGTAAAGAGGACGCCAGCGACGACAGCCGGCTGACCTACGTCGCGCTGACCAGGGCGCAGGCCCAGGTGGTGGCGTGGTGGTCGCCGGCGTACTACGAACCCAACGGCGGCCTGTCGCGGCTGCTGCGCGGTCGCCGGCCCGGCGAGCCGGTGGTCCCGGACCGCTGCGAACCCGCCAAGATCTCCGACGACGAGGCCATGGCGCGGCTGCGCGAGTGGGAGACGGCCGGTGGCCCGGTCATCGAGGAATCGCTGTTGACGCCGGCGCCGTCGCTGCCCGCAGAGCCGGTGCCCGAACGGATGGAGAATCGTCACTTCCACCGCGGCATCGACACCGGCTGGCGGCGCACCTCCTATTCCGGTTTGATCCGGGCGGCGCAGACCAGCGGGGTGAGCAGTGAACCCGAAATCGGGGAACTCGACGACGAAGTCGGCGACATCCCATTGGTGTCCGCGGCATCCGGGCGCGACGTTCCCTCGCCGATGGCCGACCTTCCGGCGGGCGCCACGTTCGGGACGCTGGTGCACGCCGTGCTAGAGACGGCCGACCCGTTCGCCGCGGACCTGGCCGGCGAGCTGGAGACGCAGATCCGGGCGCACTGGGCCTGGTGGCCGGTCGCCGCTGCCCCCGAAGAGCTGGCCGCGGCCATGGTGCCGATGCATGACACGCCGCTGGGCCCGCTGACGGATGGTTTGACGCTACGCCAAATCGGATTGTCAGACCGGTTGCGCGAACTGGATTTCGAGATCCCCCTGGCCGGCGGTGATCGTCGTTCGACGGCGCCGGACGTTCGGCTTGCGGATCTGGCGCCGCTGTTGCGTGAGCACCTGCCGGCCGATGATGTGCTGGCATCGTATGCCGACCGGCTGACCGAACACGGCCTCGGTGATCAGTCGCTGCGCGGATACCTCACCGGGTCGATCGACGCCGTGCTCCGCGTTCCCGACGGCTCGGGGCAGCGCTTCGTGGTGGTGGATTACAAGACGAACCGGCTCGGCGACCCGGACCGACCGCTGACCGCCGCCGACTACGACCGGTCACGGATGGCGGAGGCCATGTTGCACTCGGACTATCCGCTGCAGGCGCTGCTGTATTGCGCGGTGTTGCATCGGTTTTTGCGTTGGCGGGTAGCAGATTACGACCCGAGCCGGCATCTCGGTGGTGTTCTCTACCTGTTCCTGCGGGGCATGTGCGGCGCGCAGACGCCGGTGCTCGACGGCCACCCGGCGGGAGTCTTCGGTTGGCGAGCCGCCGTGGTCGTTGATCGCGGCCCTGTCGGACCTGCTCGACGCCAGGGGGGTGGCGGCATGACGGTGGAAGCCATGTTCGCGGCCGGACTGCTGCGCACGTTCAGCGATGCGGGCGTGTTCGAGCCCGCCGATATCCATGTGGCGCAACGGCTTACCTCGCTCACCGGTGAATCCGATGAGCGGGTGGCGCTGGCGGTTGCCCTGGTGGTGCGCGCGCTGCGGGGTGGCTCGGTCTGCGTCGATCTGCGCGCGGTGCCCGCACAGGTCGGCGCGGACGACCTGCCCTGGCCCGGCGCCGACGACTGGATGGCGGCGGTGCGGGCCAGCCCATTGCTCCAGACGCCACCGGTGCTGCGCCTGCTGGGCGATCTGCTCTACTTCGACAGGTACTGGCTCGAGGAAGATCAGGTGTGCGCCGATCTGCTGGCGCTGTCGGTGGCTCCGGCGGCCGTCGAATCGTCCAGCTACGAAAGGCTTTTCCCTGCCGGTTACGAGGAGCAGCGGGCGGCCGCCGAGATCGCGGTGGCGCAGGCGGTGACCGTGCTGACCGGCGGGCCCGGCACCGGCAAGACCACCACGGTCGCGCGCCTGCTCGCCCTGCTGGTCGAACAGGCGGAGCGCGCCGGTCTGCCGCGCCCCCGGATTGCGCTGGCCGCACCGACCGGCAAGGCGGCCGCCCGGCTGGCCGAAGCGGTGGCCGCGGGAAGCGAAGAGCTCACCGCTGCCGACAGGGCACGGTTGGCCGGCCTGGCGGGCACCACGCTGCATCGCCTCCTGGGACCCCGACCGGATACGTCGGTGCGGTTCAAGCACAATCGCGGCAATCGGCTGCCGCACGACGTCATCGTCGTCGACGAGACGTCGATGGTGTCGTTGACCATGATGGCCCGGCTGGTCGAAGCGGTCCGGCCGGACACCCGGCTGATTCTGGTCGGTGATCCCGACCAGTTGGCCTCGGTCGAGGCGGGCGCCGTGCTGGCCGATCTGGTGGACGGGCTCGCCGCCCGCGACGACGTGCGGGTGGCCGCGCTGCGCACGCCGCACCGGTTCGGCACGTCGATCGGCGCGCTGGCCGAGGCGATCCGGGTCGGCGATGCGGACCGCGTCGTGGAGTTGTTGGCGGCCGGCGGTGAACACATCGAGTGGGTGGATTCCGAGCGCCCTGCCGAGCGGCTGCGCGAGGCGCTGGTGGCGCACGCCCTGCGGCTGCGCTCGGCCGCGCTGCTTGGCGCGGTGCAACAGGCGCTGGCCACCCTGGACGAGCACCGGTTGTTGTGTGCGCATCGCGAGGGCCCCTACGGGGCGGCACACTGGAACACGCTGGTGCAGAGGTGGATTGCCGAAGCGACCGGCCAGCCGGCGTGGTCGCAGTGGTACCCCGGCCGCCCCCTGCTGGTGACCGCGAACGATTACGGGTTGCGCCTCTACAACGGCGACACCGGCGTGACGGTGGCGGGTGCCGACGGCCTACGCGCCGTCGTCGCCGGCGCGACCGGACCGCTGGACTTCGCGACGAGCCGCCTCGGCGAGGTGGAGACGATGCACGCCATGACCATCCACAAGAGCCAGGGCAGCCAGGCGGACGAGGTGACGGTGTTGATACCGCCGGAGGATTCGCGATTGCTGACGCGGGAATTGTTCTACACGGCGGTGACCCGGGCGAAGACCAAGGTGCGGGTGGTGGGCCCGGAGGCGTCGGTGCGCGCGGCGATCGAACGGCGGGCGATTCGGGCCACCGGACTGCGCCAGCGGCTGCGCGCCGGCGCCGCGGCGAAGTGACGGCCGGCATGGACGACATCGACGCTCCCGCACCGGCATCGCGGCGGGGCCACATCGTGCGGCTCGCCGTGTTCGCCGGGTTTCTGGCCGTGGTCTTCTATTTGGTGGCCGTCGCGCGGGTGATCAACATCGACGAGATCCGGGGCGTGGTATCGGCGACCGGGCCGGCGGCGCCCCTGACCTACGTGGTGGTGTCGGCGGCGGTGGGCGCGTTGTTCGTCCCGGGCTCGATACTGGCCGCGGGCAGTGGGTTGCTGTTCGGTCCGCTGCTCGGCGTCTTCGTGACGCTGGGCGCGACGGTGGGCACCGCGATCGTGGCGAGTTTCGTCGGACGGCGGGCCGGCCGCGACAGCGCACGCGCGCTGCTGGGGCCGTCGCGGGCCGATCGCATCGACGCCCTGATCGGACGCGGCGGACTGTGGGCGGTCGTCGGCCAGCGCTTCGTCCCGGGCATCTCGGATGCGCTGGCCTCGTACGCCTTCGGGGCGTTCGGAGTTCCGGTGTGGCAGATGGCCGTTGGCGCCGTCATCGGTTCGGCCCCACGGGCGTTCGCCTACACCGCGCTGGGTGCTTCGATCGGGAATCGGTCCTCGCCGTTGGCCTACGCGGCGATCGCGGTCTGGTGCGTGAGCGCGATCGTCGGCGCGTTCGCCGCGCACCGCGGGTACCGGAAATGGCGCGGGCACGCACCCGACGACGACGGCAACGGTGCGCCCGAGCCGGATTCGGAAACCCGCTAGCGAACTCGGTCGGTGGTAGGGATCGGTGCGTGGCTGTTCACGGTCCAGGTGTTGCGGCATTTCCGGCGTGGGCCGGGGGATGCGCGCACCGAATTCTTCAGCGGGGATCAGGCGGCCCGGATTTGTCGGTGGTGGCTGCGATGATGACGTCATGTCTTCGACCGCATCTGCTGGCGCCGTGGTGGTGAGTCTTAGCGAGCGTCTTGAGGTGTTGTTCGAGGAGCTGGCGGAGTTGACCGGTCAGCGCAACGCGATCGATGGGCGCATCGTGGAGATCGTGGCCGAGATCGATCGCGACGAATTGTGCGGGGTGACCGGGGCGCGGTCGGTGTCGGCGTTGGTGGCCTGGAAGACCGGCTGCTCGCCGGCAAACGCCCACACGATGGCCACGATCGCGAGTCGGCTGGAACAGTTTCCGCGCTGCGCGGCGGGCATGCGGGAGGGCCGGCTGTCGGCCGATCAGGTCGGGGTGATCGCGGCGCGGGCGGGTGAGGGGTCCGATGAGCATTACGCGGCGCTGGCGCGCTGCGCCACGGTCACTCAGCTGCGCACCGCGGTCAAGCTAGAACCGCGACCCGAACCCGAATCTCGGCCCGAGCCCGAACGCTGGATCACCACGACCAGCACCGCGCAGGGCAGCTGCTACCGGATCACACTTGGCCACCATGACGCCGTGAAGTTCGACGCCGCCTTGGCGTCTCATCGTGATGCGCTGATCGGCGAGTGGACCCGCGATCACGGCGACGGCGCGGGCGCGTCAGGTCAGCGGGCCCGGTTGCCGGGCACCGCCGAGGCGTTCATGCGCCTGGTCGAGGCCGGGTGGGACGCCGAGGCGGCCCGCCGCCCACACGGGCAGCACACCACGGTGGTGGTGCACCTCGACGTCGAGCAGCGCGCTGCGGCACTGCATCTGGGTCCACTGCTGTCCGACACCGAACGCCGATACCTCACCTGTGATGCCACGTGTGAAGTCTGGTTCGAGCGTCACGGCGAGGTCATTGGTGCCCGACGCGCCACCCGCTTGATCAACCGGCGGCTGCGCCGCGCGCTGGAGCATCGCGACCGCAGCTGCGCGGTCCCCGGTTGTGGTGTCACCCGTGGCCTGCACGCCCATCACATCCGGCACTGGGAAGACGGCGGCCCCACCGAGTTGGCCAACCTGGTGCTGCTGTGCCCATATCATCACCGACTGCACCATCGCGGGGGCCTCGATATCACCGGACCCGCAGGCGCACTCACCGTCACCGACAACGCCGGGCGATCACTGAGCCCGGGATCACTGGCGCGCCCACCGACCCGACCCCCGCCCGCGGTGGCGCCCTGCCCGGGACCGACCGGCGAACGCGCCCACTGGTGGTGGTACACACCCTTCCAACCCCAACCACCACCGACAAACAACTAGCTCGGTACGGACCCGGTCACTACCGGCAATGCGTTGAAGCTCAAACATGCTGGGGTATAAGGAAGTTCGTTAAAGCTACTCGGCTGCCCACCGGCTGGGGGACATCGGAGCGGACAATCAATCGCGCACCGGCTGATCGACGTGACCGGTTGATCTGCGGCGCAAAGAAAGACGGCATCCGGTGACCCGTCGACATCGAAGTGCGCCGCCTTCCAAGCCACGTGGAACAGCGGCATTGGAATATGCTGCTGTGCTGTGCAGGAAACTCGGTTGGACACTGCTCGGATCCGAGCGACTCGCCGAATCATCGATCCGATTTTTCTCGATACTCCGCTGTACTGCTGCGAAGCTCTGGAACGCAGACTCGGGTGCGCGGTGAGCATCAAGCTCGAAACAGCCAATCCGGTCCGCAGCTTCAAGGCGCGCGGCACCGAGGTCGTCGCGAGCTTGCTCGCCGACAAGGGCTCGCCCGCCGTGGTGTGTGGCAGCGCGGGCAACCTCGGGCAAGCCCTGGCTTGGTCTGGTCGCGCCAGGGGTCTCGAGGTCGCGGTCGTGGCATCCCGGTTTGCACCTGCGGTCAAGCTCGATCGCATTCGCGCACTGGGCGCGAGATTGGAGTTAGTGGACGGCGATAACGAGATGGCCCGTGCCCGGGCGGCAGCCATCGCGCGGCATGACGGCATAGGGCTGCTCGACGACAGCTTGGACATCGAAACCTGTGAGGCCGCGGCGACCATTGGCGTGGAACTGGTGGAGGCTGGGTCGTCGTTCGACGCCGTACTGATCGCTCTCGGCGGCGGAGCGCTGGCGACCGGGGTCGGGCATGTGATGAAGTCTTTCGCACCCGATGTCGAGGTGATCTGTGTTCAGCCGGCCGGCGCACCGGCGATGACACAGTCGTGGCGAGAGCGCCGCGTTGTCACCACCGACTCGACCAACACCATCGCCGACGCTGTTGCCGGTCGGTTTCCAATTCCTGAAGTCCTCAACGACCTCCTCCTGGTCGGCGACGACGCCGTCCTGGTCCAGGAATCATCGATCATCGCCGGTATGCGCGTGCTTCTGGACGACGCTGGCCTCGTCGTCGAACCAGCGGCCGCACTTGGCATTGCGGCCATCCTCGAAGACCGCGACCGCTTCGCGGGCCGACATGTGGTCACCATCGTGTGCGGCAGCAACGTCGACATGGATGCGTACCGCCGCTGGGCCGTTTCGGGCCCGCCACCGCATACCGTCCACGGACAGAACACCGACTGAGCCCCGTTGCCCGTTAGCCGCTGTCGAAACCGGCCGGCCGCGCCTGATGGGTGACATGTGTAACACGTAAGCCTCATACGAGCCTATGACATATACATGTAACTAACGCGCTGAGCAGTCAGTTTCGCTTTCTCTCGACATCCGTTAGAGATTAGCCTTCGGCCGGGCCACGCCGTTGTACGGGTTCTCGCGCGTCATACATCAGGGTTCGTCCATCGGCTGGCGGCCGACGGCCATAACCTGAAGTAGCACAAGGGATTTAACGGCGCTAACTCCCCGCCTTGTGCGCCGCCACGAACAGATTCCCGGGCACGTAGTCCCGGACTTCCTCGGGCGCTGGGCGCCCGTAGCCGGCCATCAACTCGTCGGCCGGCGTCACCGTCACGTCCCAGCCGTGGCGGCCGAACCAGTCGCCGACATCCTCGCGTTCCTCGAAATACCAGAGCTCGTCGGTCCGGGGAATCTCACGGTCCGGGTCTACCCCGGCCATCAGTCCGCGGATCCGGTCCATGCGCTCGCGGCGCTTGGCGCGGGCCTGCGGGTCGAGGAACTTGGGACCCAACGCCTCCACGGCGACCCGACTGCCGGGAACGGTCAGCCCCTGAATGCGGTCGAACAGTAGGTCTTGGGCCGCCGCCGGCAGATACGGCATCAGGCCCTCGGCCGACCAGACGCTGGGTGCGGAGACGTCAAAACCCGCCTGCCGCAACGCAGCCGGCCAATCCTGGCGCAGGTCCACCGGCACGGCGACGCGGTTGCAGGCGGGCTGCGCCCCATGCTCGGCCAACGTGGACGCCTTGAAGTCCAGCACCCGGGTCTGATCGAGCTCGTAGACCGTCGTGCCCGCCGGCCAGGGCAACCGCCAGGATCGCGCGTCCAGGCCGGCCGCCAGGATCACCGCCTGACGGATGCCCGCGCCGGTGGCATCGAGGAAGAACTTGTCGAAAAACGCTGTGCGCGAGGCCATGTAGCCGACCATCGACTGCATCTGCAGCGGTAACGTCGGTTCGGCCTCGACGATCTCGTCCGGTAACTGTGCCGCGGAGTGCCAGTTCCACACGCCATCGCCCGCGGCGTCGAGGAATATCTGGGCGAATGGATCTGTGATCAACGGGTTTTCGTTGCGGGTCTCCGCCGCGCGGGCCGAGGCCACACCCAGCGCGGTCGCGCCCACACTTTCGGTGATCTCCCAGCTGTCGTTGTCGGTCTGGCTCGCCACAGTCAGTTCCCTTTCCGTTGCGTTGCGCCGACACGAACAGCGTCTGCGGCGTGGCGTCGTCGATGTCGTGTGGTGGTCTGCGGTCGTAGCCGGCCATCAGCTCCGGCGCCGGGGTGACCGTCACAGCCCAGCCGTGGCGGCCCAGCCAGTCACCCACGTCTTCACGTTCCTCGAAGTACCACAGGTCTTGCACATCGGGAATGTCGCGGTCGGGCTCGAGTTCGGCCATCAGGTCGCGCACCCGCTGCATGGTCTGGCGTTGCCGCTCGCGGGCGCCTTCGTCGAGGAAGTCGGGGCCGGGTGCCTCCACGGCGATCCGGCTGCCTTGCGCGCCGAGCGCCTGCACCCGCTCGAACAACAGCTCCTGGGCCGCCGCCGGCAGAAACGGCAACAGCCCCTCGGCCGACCACGCGCTGGGCGCTTCAGGCGTCAAATCCGGCCCGCTGCAATGCGGACGGCCAGTCGTGGCGCAGGTCGACGGGAACGTTGACCAGCTCGCAGGTTGGCTGGGCGCCCTTGTCGCGCAGCGTCGACGCCTTGAACTCCAGCACCCGGGGCTGGTCCAGCTCGTACACCGTAGTGCCGTCCGGCCAGTGCAGCCGCCACGCCCGCGAGTCCAGCCCGGCCGCCAGGATCACCACCTGCCGCACGCCCGCGCCGGTGGCGTCGAGGAAGAACTGGTCGAAGAACGCCGTCCGCGCCGCCATGTAGTCGACCATCCCCTGCATCCGCGCCTTCAGGTCCGGTTCGATCTCGGCGATCTGGGCGGGCAGGTTCGGGGCCGCGAACCAGTCCCACATGCCTTCTCCGGCTGCCTGCAGGAACACCCGCGCGAACGGGTCGCTGATCAGCGGGTTCTCGCTCTCGGTCTCCGCGGCCCGGGCCGCCGCCACGCCGAGCGCCGTCGCTCCCACGCTCTCGGTGATCTCCCAGCTGTCGTTGTCCGTCCTGGCCACGCCGCGTGCCTCCCCAATTCGCTAGCACGCCTACCTACCCGACCCTACGCGCGGCAGGTGAGTGGGAGCTGTCAACGAACCCGGTATTTGAGTTAACTTGTCGGCGGGCCAGTTAGCAGGCCGAAAGCAGGTGTCAGCGGTGCCGGGCGAATCCGAAGGATCGTTAATACATGCGAGTTGACGGGCGCGACATCGTCGTCTCCGGCAGCCTGCTGCAGCCGTTGACCCGGCGCACCAACGACATCCTGCGCCTGATGCTGGCCTCGCTCTTCCTGGCGGTGGTGATCACGGGTTCGGTGATCACCCGTCCGCAATGGATCGCGCTGGAGAAATCCGTCTCGCAGATCGTCGGCGTTTTGTCGCCGACGCAATCCGATGTGGTGTACCTGATCTACGGATTGGCGATCGTCGCGTTGCCGTTCATGATCCTCATCGGCCTGATCGTCGCCGGGCAATGGAAACTGCTGGGCGCGTACGCCGCCGCGGGGTTGAGCGCGATCGTCTTGCTGTCGATCAGCGGCACCGGCCTCGCCGCGCCGCGGTGGCACTTCGACGCCCTCGACCGGCTGACCACGCTGCCGGCGCAGTTGCTCGACGACCCTCGGTGGATCGGGATGCTGGCGGCGGTGCTGACGGTTTCGGGTCCCTGGCTGCCGGCGCGCTGGCGGCATTGGTGGTGGGCGTTGCTGCTGGCCTTCGTGCCCATCCATCTGGTGGTCAGCGCCATCGTCCCGGCGCGCTCGTTGGTGGGTCTGGCGGTCGGGTGGGTCGTCGGCGCGCTGGTGGTCCTCGTCGTCGGCACTCCCGCGCTCGAGGTGCCGCTGGACGCCGCGGTGCGCGCGCTGGCCAAGGGCGGCTTCGCCGTCTCGCGGCTCACCGTGGTGCGGCCGGCCGGCCGCGGCCCGCTGATTCTTTCGGCCGACGGCGAACATCTCGGGGAGACGGCGCTGATCGAGCTGTACGGCCCGCATCAACGCAGCGGCGGGGCGCTGCGCCAGCTCTGGGGAAAGCTGCGGCTGCGCGACGCCGAGACCGCGCCCCTGGTGACTTCCATGCGCCGGGCCGTGGAGCATCGCGCGTTGATGGCGATCGCGATCGGTGACGCGGGCCTGGCCAACACGGCGACGGTCGCCGTTGCCCCGCTGGACCGGGGGTGGATGCTCTACTCGCACCGGCCCCCTCGAGGCACACCCATCGACGAATGCGCGAAGACGACTCCCGTTGGCCGGCTGTGGGAGTCGCTGCGGGGCCTCAACGACCGCCAGATCGCCCACGGTGACCTGCGCGGCCACCAGATCACGGTGGAGGACGACACCGTGCTGTTCGGAGGGTTCGGCAGGGCCGAATATGGAGCGACCGACGCCCAACTCCAATCCGATATCGCGCAGCTACTGGTGACCACCTCCGCCCTCTACGAGCCGAAGTCCGCGGTGCGCGCGGCGATCGAAGTGTTTGGCAAGGACACCATCCTGAGCGCCTCCCGCCGGCTCACGAAAGTCGCTGTGCCGCGATATATTCGGCGTTCTGTCCCGGACGCCGGTGCCGTCATCTCCGGCGCGCGGGCCGAAGTCAAGCGCCAAACCGGCGCCGATCAGATCAAGTCCCAGACCATCACCAGGTTCACCCGCAGCCAGATCGTCCAGCTGGTGCTCTTCGGCGCGCTGGTCTATGTCGCCTACCCCTTCATCAGCACGGCGCCGACATTCTTCTCCCAGCTGAGGACCGCGAACTGGTCGTGGGCGCTGCTGGGCCTGCTGGTATCGGCGCTGACCTACGTCGGTGCGGCCGCCGCGTTGTGGGCTTGCGCCGACGGCATGGTGAACTTCTGGACGCTGTCAATCGCCCAGGTGGCCAACACCTTTGCCGCGACCACCACCCCGGCCGGCGTCGGCGGGCTGGCGCTGAGCACGCGCTTCTTGCAGAAGAGCGGCTTGTCGGCGATGCGAGCGACCGCGGCGGTGGCGCTGCAGCAGTCGGTACAGGTGATCGCGCATCTTGCGCTGCTGGTCTTGTTCAGCGCCGTCGCCGGCGCCTCGATGAACCTCAAGCATTTCGTCCCGAGCGCGACAATGCTGTACCTGATCGCTGGGATCGCGCTGGGCATCGTCGGCACGTTCCTGTTCGTACCCACGCTGCGCAAGTGGCTGGCGACCGAGGTGCGCCCCAAGCTGAACGAGGTGGTGACCGACCTGGTCAAGCTCGCGCGCGAACCGCGGCGGCTGGCCCTGATCCTGCTGGGTTGTGCGGGCACCACCCTCGGAGCGGCGCTGGCGCTGTGGGCCAGCATCGAAGCCTTCGGCGGCGGAACGTCTTTCGTCGCCGTCACCGTGGTCACCATGGTCGGCGGGACGCTGGCTTCGGCCGCCCCCACGCCCGGCGGTGTCGGCGCGGTCGAGGCAGCGCTGATCGGTGGGCTGGCCGCGTTCGGCGTGCCGGCGGCCGTCGGAGTGCCGTCGGTCCTGCTGTATCGGGTGCTGACCTGCTGGCTACCGGTCTTCGTCGGCTGGCCGGTGATGCGGTGGCTGACCACCAACGAGATGGTCTGAGGGCCTAGCTCTCGGACTCGGGCTGGGTGACCACGAGAACCGTTGAGGTGCGCACGGTTTGCCCGACCGTGGTGGTCAAAGACACCAGGTGGTAATCCTCGGGCACCGACTGTGCGACCGTGATCGGGACGGTGACGCCGGCCGATCCGTCGGCGGTGAATTGGCCCGACACCGGCTGCACGGCGATCCCGAAGTCCGACGATGTGCCCGCGACGGTGTAACCGTCGGTGCCGTCGGTCATCCGCTGCGCATCGAGGGTGACGCTGCCCGTGTGCCCGGGCGCGATCGTGACGACGGGCTGGGCAACGTTGACGGCCACCGCCGAACTACCCGCACCGAACGACGGTGGCGCGTCCGCTTCTGCCGTGCCCCAATGCTTGTCGGGATAGGCGGCAAGCGAGAACGCCAGCGTGCCGCCGGTGCCGATGATGGACTCGGGCAGCGACGTGCGGTCGGTGGCCTGGCCGTCGACCTTCAGCCCGCTGATGTACTTGAGGTGGTGTGGCCCGGACGCGCCGGGGGCGGAGATGCGGATCGACTTCCCCGCGGGCAGCGCGATTTCGATTCGGTCGAAAAGCGGCGCGCCCACGGTGAGGACCGGCGTTCCCGGGGTGGCCGGGTACAGGCCCAGCGCCGCCCACACGTACCAGCTGGCCAGCGCGCCCAGATCGTCGTTGCCGGGCTCACCGTCGGCGGTCGGAGCGAAGAGCCCGCGCACCCGGTCGACCGTGCGCTGCGTCTTCCACGGTTGACCGATGTAGTTGTACAGCCACGGCACACCGAAACTCGGTTCATTACCGGCCCACAGGTAGGGCTGGTTGGGGCCGACATTGAGCTTCTCGGTGAAGCGGTCGAGCCGGTCGGCCACGGCGGCGCGGCCGCCGAGCGCGGTCACCAGGCCCGCGACGTTGTGCGGCACCGACCAGACGTACTGCTCGGCGTTACCCTCGTCGAAGCCGACCTGGCCGAAGTTGTCCGGGGACACCACGAACCCGGGTCCGGGACGGAAGAAGCCGCTCCAGCTGCGGGGCACCACGTATCGGGTGGTGGGATTGAACAGGTTCTGCCAATACTGCGCCCGACCCTGGAATTCGGCGGCGGTGGCGGCGTCGCCGAGCGAGTCGGCGAACCGGGAGATGGCGAAGTCGTCGATCGCCCACTCCAGCGTGATCGACGCATCGGCGATCCAGCCATTGCGGCCGAACTCCAAGGTGAATGGGGCGTAGCCGAATCGCAGATAGGTGGCGATGCCGGGCCGCTCCACGTAACCGGCAAGTCCCACACCGCCTTTCGTCGCCGCATCCACCATGTAGCGCATGGCGGCGTGAACGTCGAAGTCCTTGGCTCCGAAGGTGTTCAGGTTGACGATGAGTGGCGCCACGCTGTCGCCGCTCATCTCGCCGGTCGCCGCGTTGGCGAATGCCCAGCGCGGCAGCGCGCCACTCTGTTCGGCGTCGTCCACCAGCGATTGGGCCATGTCGCCGGCCCGGTCCGGAAATAGCAACGCCTGCAACGCGGCCAGGCACCGGTAGGTGTCCCAGTCGGAGAAGTTGGCGTAGTGGGTGTGGCCCGCGGCCACGGTGTGGATGGCGCCGTCGAACCCGACGTAGCGTCCGTCGGCGTCGTTGAACATGTTGGGATGCAAGAGAGATCGGTACAGCGAGGTGTAGAAGGTCGTCAGATCGTCGACATTGCGGCCGGCGACGGATATGCGGGACAGGGCGGCGTTCCATTCCCGCGATGCGTCGGCGCGAACATCGTCGAAGCCGGCTGCGCCCTCGGCCGCCAGGTTCGCCCGCGCGCCCTCGATTCCGACGTAGGAGATCGCGGTCCGCACCTCGAGCACCGAGCCGGCGGGGAACTCGACGTAGCCGCCGCTGTACGGCGCATTCGCGCTGCGGGCGCCCGCGTAGACCGCACTGCCGTCCCAGGATCCGTACGAGGTGAAGGGCCGGCTGAACTTCATGGCGAAATACACCGTGTAGGCGTTCGGCTTGTCGCAGAACCCGCCGCTGGTGGCCCAGCCGGTGATGGTGGTGTTGTCCTCCCCGATCTGGATGGTCGCGCGGGAATTGCCCGCCAGCGACGAGCCGGAGCGCACCTGCAGCAGGGCGGGGCGGCCGCCCGATGGGTAGCTGAATCGCCCGACGCCGGTGTGCGCGGTGGCGGTCAGTTCCGCCTTCACCCCGGTGCCGGGAAACCGCACCGTGTAATAGCCGGGTACGCCCTGCTCGGTGTCGTCGTGGGCGATCGTCTCCCAGGCGTTCCAGGGCTGCAGGCCGATTCCACCGGTGGCCGGCAGCATCGAGACGTCGCCGAACGCAGCGCATCCCACCGACGCGTGGGTCATGCTGAAGCCGGTGGAGCGCGGGTTGTCGTAGTTGTAGCCGGCGTAGTTGCCGACGGTGTCCGGGGAGTACTGCACCATCCCGAACGGCACGGTGGCGCCGGGGAAGTTATTGATCTCGCCCACCGTCTCACCGCCCGTCCCGGTGCCGATCAGCGTCGCAACCTGATCCACCGGATCGGCCACGAATACCGGTGGGCCGTCATACCCCTTCGGTGGGGCCGCCGCGATGAAGGTCATGAAGACGGCCGACGCCGCGATGATCGCAATCAGCGCCCTTCGTGACCGCATACCTGTCTCTTACTGGATCGCGACCCTAAAGCGGTGCATTGCGGTGGCGTTTTCAGCCATGAATTCGCTGACGGGCGGCCGACGCGACGCGGTCAGCAAAATGTCTAGAAGATACTGGCAAACTTGGTGCACATTTCGGCTACTGTCATCCAGCGTGGCTGGCGCTGGCATCGGCCTAATTCTCGGGAGCCTGGATTAATGAAACACTTGACGCTAGCAACCATCTCCTTGGCGCTGAGTTTTGCGCTTGTCGGTTGCGGCCACGACCACAAATCCGCCGACAAAACGACTACGTCCACATCGGCGTCCACGCCCACGTCCACCTCGGGGGCCTCGTCGCAGACCAGCGCGGCGCCGGCGGCGAAAGCCAAGTACACGATCGCCGACTACGTCAAGGACAACAACATCTCCGAGACACCGGTCCACCACGGCGATCCCGGCCCGAACGTCGACCTGCCGGTGCCCACCGGTTGGCAGCTCAACCAGGACTCCGGCACCTCCTATGGCGGCGTCGTGCAAACCCAGCCCGCCAATCCCTCCGATCCGCCCACCATCTCGTCGCTGTTCTCCAGGCTCACCGGCAACGTCGACCCGGCGAAGGTCCTTCAATATGCCCCGGGCGAGCTGCAGAACCTGCCCGGATTCCAAGGCGGGGGTGATGGTTCCGCGTCCACCCTCGGCGGTTTCCAGGCCTGGCAGCTGGGCGGCACATACCAGAGGGGCGGCAAGACCCGCGTCATGGCGCAGAAAACGGTGGTGATTCCCAGCCAGGGTGCGCTCTATGTGCTCCAGCTGAACGCCGAGAGTCTGGAGAGCGATCAAGGCTCGTTGATGGAAGCGGCCATGGCCATCGACGAAAAGACCACCATCACCGGCTGAGTTTCTAGGCCGCGGGGCCCGGTTGGCTCTACGGTGAACGCATGACAGAGCAGTCGTATGCGGTGGACGCCGGGCACCCGCCGTCGGCGCTGATGCGCCTGGTCAACCCGATGATGGGATTTTTGCTGCGCAGTCCGCTGGCCGGCCTCGCGCGCAACCAGTTCATGGTGTTGAGTTTCACCGGGCGCAAGACGGGACGGCCGTATTCAATTCCGTTGAGCGCCCACCTGATTGACGGCCAGCTTTATGCGCTGACCGGCAATCCGTGGAAGCAGAACTTCCGCGACGGCGGCCCGGTCCAGGTGGTTTACGACGGCAAGGCGACGGCGATGCGCGGTGAGCTCATCCGCGACCGGGGCGTCGTCTCCGATCTGTTGTTGCGCTGCGCGCAGTCCTACGGAGTCCAGCGCGCACAACGCATGATCGGGCTGAAGTTTCGCGACCAACGCATACCGACACGCGACGAGTTCGCCGAGGCGGTCGGCCGGCTGCATCTGGGTGCGGTCCGGCTGAGTCCGGCGGAATAGGGCCGGGCCCGCTCAGCTGCCGTCCTCGCCGGCGCCGGGTGCACGCAGGTGCGCGCTACGCAGGCGCTGGTCGAAGCGCGAGCGCGCGGTGATGACCTCTTTGCCCAGCGCCGCGAAATCCTCGGCGATCCGTTGGGCGAGCAGCCCGAGCTTCATGTTTCCCGACTGTGACAGCGTTTTGAGCATGTTGAACGCGGCGTCCTCGTCGATGCCGTAGATCAGCATCAACATGCCTTTGGTGCGGTCGATCACGCCGCGACGCCCGGCGATTTCGGCGACCTTCGCGCTGATGGATTCCTCGCGGCTGCGGGCGGGCGCCGGCGTGACTTCGATGTAGAAGCCGTGGGTTCCGACGACTACCCCGGCGTCATCGCAGAATTGGTCGCCCACCACGAGGACGTGGTGAATCATGCCGCCGGTGTCCACGATGCGATGCCGCGTGGAAAACGCCTGACGACGCTTGATCATGTCGTTGATGCCGTCGGCAACCTGGGGACGATCGGCCGGATGCTTGTGCGAGAGCACCAGTTCCGTGGTCGGTGTCACGGTGCCGGGCTGGTACCCGTGCATGCGCTGGACCTGGTCGGACCACACCCAGCGCTGGCCTTCGAAGTAGAAGCGGAACCAGCCCACGCATTGCGGCGTCGCGCCGGCCAGGCCCCGCTCGATCGCCGCGGCTTGGCTATCTAGTTTCCAAGCCACGGCTGACATTTCGCGCCGAGGGCAAGTGAATGGGCGGCCGAAACCGGTAGCGATCGCGCACGTATCGCTACTGCTCGGGCGGCAAAACCCGTACTGCACCCGCAGGAGTGAGATACCCCCATGGGGGATCACGTTACATTTTCTGACCACTGGTCACGGGCGGAATGACGAAAATTGCCGGACCAGTAAGTTCGGGCGCCGCGACGACCGAGCTGGGCACGGCGCGGCGCTCAACCGGTCGCGACAGCGAGGTGGGTGGCCCGCCTACGCAGGCCCCGCACCCGCGGCCGCGCGGGTGCGGGTGACGATCGGCTGCGCGAAACCGGCGTCCGCAGCGGCATGTTGCACGGCCTCGCCGACCTTCTCCGTGCGGTCCAGCGGCACCAGGGCGATCACACAGCCGCCGAAGCCGCCGCCGGTCATCCGCGCCCCCAGCGCGCCAGCGCGCACCGCGGTGTCGGCGATCAGGTCGATGCGCTCGGTGGTGATCTCGAAATCGTCGCGCATGGAGGCGTGCGAGGCCGTGAAAATCCGCCCGGCTTGGGGATAGTCCGAATCACGCAGCGCCGCGACGAAATCGATGACCCGCTGGTTTTCGGTGAGCACGTGCCGGGCGCGACGGGCGTCGACGGGGTCACGCACGGCGGCCGTCACAGCGGGTCCTGCACGGCCCGCGGTGTCCTGCGCCTCTCGCAGCGACGCCGCCGACAGATCGGCGGCCGCTCGCTCGCACGAGGCGCGCCGTGCCGCGTAGTCGCCGCCGGCGTGGCTGTGGCGCTCCCGGGAGTCGATCAGCAACAACGCGACACCCGCGGCGTCCGGGTCGAAAACCACCGGCGTGACGGTGAGGTCGGCGAAGTCGATCAGCACCGCCGTCGCGTCCCGGCCGAACAGCGCGGCGAGCTGGTCGAGCAAACCCGTTGGCGCGCCGACATACTCGTTTTCGGCACGCTGGGCCAGCCGGGCCTGTTCCTTCGCGTCGATGCGGACGGCGGCGGCCGACGTGATCGCGCCCAGCGCCGCGCATTCCAGCGCCGCCGAGGACGACAGGCCAGATCCCATTTCCACGCCGCTGGTGATCGACATCGTGCCGCCGGGCACCGGGTGGCCGGCCTGGCGCAGCGCCCACACCACGCCGGCGACGTAGGCCGCCCAGCCGGCCACCTCACCGGGAGCGGTGCCGATCCGAATGCGCACCGCGCGCATCGGCGCGGTCGCTGACCACGGTGATCGCATCGTCGTCGGTGGGCGTGAACGTCGCCACGGTGCGCTGCGGTAATGCGATCGGCAACGCGAAACCCAGGTTGTAGTCGGTGTGTTCGCCGATCAAATTGATCCGCCCCGGTGCGGCGTAGCGGATCGTCACCGCAGTTCGGCCAGTCGCTGGGCCACACTCTCGGGCGTGACGTCGCCGATGAAGGCATCCATCGCCGATTCGGAGGCGGCCAGGTACTTGAGCTTCGTGGCGCTGCGCCGGATGGACATCAGTTCGACGTGGAAGTAGCCCTCGGCCTGGGCCGCGGTGTCGGCGTATTGGTGCAGCGCCGAAATGTAGGGCAGCGGTGCGGAATACATCCGGTCGAAACGCCCGAGCACATCGAGGTAGACCTGCACGAACGCGTCCAGTTCGTCCTCGCCCAGTTCGGTCAGGTTGCGCACGAACCTGTTCGGGTAGAGGTGCACCTCCACCGGCCAGCGCGCCGCGAACGGCACGAACGCGGTGAACAGCTCGTTGCGCGCGACGATGCGGCTGCCGTCGGCGACCTCACGGGCCAGCAGATCGCCGAAGAGGTTGCTGCCGTGCTGTTTTCGATGTTGACCCGCCTGCTCCAGCATGGTGGCGGTGCGCGGCGTCAGATAGGGATAGCCGTAGATCTGACCGTGCGGATGGGTCAACGTCACCCCGATTTCCTCCCCGCGGTTCTCGAAGCAGAACACCTGCTCGATGCCCGGCCTGGCCATCAGGTCTGCGGTGCGATGCCGCCACGCGTCGACGACCAGCCGCGCGTGCGCCGGCGCCAGCTTGGCGACGGACCCGGTGTGGTCGGCGGAGAAACAGATCACTTCGCAGCGGCCGTGCGCGGGCGCGGTCACGAAGCCGTCCCCGGCCGGCACGGGCGCCGCGGATGGCTGCGACGGCAGCGCGCCTGACAGGCTGGGAAAGCGGTTCTCGAACACGACGACGTCGTAATCGGGGGCAGGCACCTCACTGGTCAGCCCGGTGGGGCCCGGACACAGCGGGCACGCCTCCGGTGGCGGCTTGTAGGTGCGGTCCTGGCGCAGCGCCGCGATGATCACCCACTGCCCGGTGGTCCGGTCGAACCGCAGCTGTGACTGCGCAGAGGGTTCAGTGGCGCGCGCCGGCAGCGGCCGGCGATCCTCGACCGGCGCCGGACGATGCCCGGGCAGCGAGAAGAACAGCAGGTCACGACCGTCAGCCAGCTTCGCCCGCGTCGGCCCCGTCACGATGTCGAAGACTAGCTTGGTCGCCGCCGCGTGGTTCGGGTAACCATGGGGGATAAGCGCAAGAGAGGCGGTCACCCGAATAGTTCTTTACGAACGCGCCCGCAACTGGGTGATCGGCTCTGACCCCGGCCTGCTTCGGCTGCGAATGGCGACTCGGACGACGACCGCGCTTGGCCTTTCACTGCTGGTCCTTTTCGTCCTGACCAGGGCGACGGGACAGCCCCTGACCGTCGCGTTGCTGGGCGTCGTCATCACCATGGTCGCGTCACGCTCGGTCAACGAGCCCGACCCCCGCCAGCAGCGGATCACCATGGCGCTGCTGCCCGTTCCCGCCGCAGTGGCCATCACCGCCGCCGCGCTGCTCGCGCCGCACGTGGTGGCCGGCGACGCCGTCTTTGTGGTGATCGTGTTCACCGCCGCATACGTCCGCCGCTTCGGGGCGCGCGGCAGGGCGCTGGGCATGGTCGCGTTCATGTCGTACTTCTTCACGCTCTACCTGCACGCCCGCGTGTCGGAGCTGCCCTGGATGATCGGGGCGGTCGCGGTGGGCACGGTGTGCACCTTCGCGATGAGCGCCTACGTGATGCCCGATCGGCCCGTGCAGGTGTTGCGGGCCACGATTCGGGCGCTGCGGGCCCGGATGGCGATCGTCATCGACACCACCGCCGAAGCGCTACGGACGGGCCGCCTCGATGAACGACGGCGCCGCCGCATGCGGGCCCGCACCATCCGGCTCAACGAGACCGCCCTGATGGTGCAAAGCCAGATCGAAGACAAGGCGGACCCCGGCACCCTGTGGCCCGGCGTCACCGCCGAACAACTGGCCCCCTGGCTGCTGGATGCCGAGCTGGCCATCGAGTGGGTCGCCACCGCCGGTCGACGGGCGGCCGTCCTCGCTTGCGAGGACCCCGATTCCATGCCCGTGTCGACCCGGGTCGCGCTCGTCGACGCCCTCACCCAACTGTCGCGGGCCATCCGCCTTCCCGAACCCGACGGGCTGCGCCGGGCCGCCGACCAAGCGCAGCGGCTGCTCGACGAGCGGCGCAAGCCCGCTGCGGACCCGGCGGGTGATGACGCGGGCAGCACAGCCGTACGGCGCCTGGCCCTGGCGATAATCAACGCCGCCACAGCAACTTCCGACGTGCGGGCAATCGTCGACCGGGTGGCCGCCGGCCACCCCCTCGACGACGCCGACGGCGAGCGCCCCCTGGCCCCCGGGGACGCCGTGACCAACGAGGCCGCCGAGGACGAACAGACCACCGGGCTACGGCCGACGACGCGGCAAGCCATCCAGGTCTCTATCGCCGCATCCTTGGCCATCGTCGTCGGTGAGCTGGTGTCGCCGGCGCGCTGGTATTGGGCGGTGATCGCCGCGTTCGTCATCTTCGCCGGCACCAACTCCTGGGGCGAAACCTTGACCAAGGGCTGGCAACGCCTGCTCGGGACGCTGCTCGGCGTGCCCTGCGGCGTGCTGGTGGCCACGCTGCTGACCGGCCACACGGCCGCCGCGCTGGCCGGCATCTTCGTGTGCTTGTTCTGTGCCTTCTACTTCATGACGGTCACCTACAGCCTGATGACCTTCTGGATCACCACAATGCTGGCGCTGCTGTACGGACTGCTCGGCCAATTCTCGTTCGGCGTGCTGATGCTGCGGATCGAGGAGACCGCGATCGGCGCCGTCATCGGGGCGACCGTCGCGGTCGTGGTGCTGCCGACAAACACCAGAACGGCGATCCGCAGCGACACCCGCGCCTTCTTGACGAGCCTGTCCGTCCTGATCGAGATCTCCGCCGCCACGATGTTCGGTGAGGAGAGCGCCAGCCCGTCGGAGCAGGCGCGTCAGCTCGATCGGGACCTGCAGCAATTCCGGGTCACCGCCAAGCCGTTGCTGGCGGGTGTCGCCGGACTTGCCGGCCGGCGCAGCATCCGGCGCGCGCTGCGGATCTTCACCGCCTGCGACCGTTACGGCCGAAGCCTGGCACGCAGCGCCGAGCAGTATCGGGATCCGGTCGGGTCACCGGCGCTCGCCTCGGAACTGGCGCAAGCCTTTTCGGCGGCCGCGGCCCAGACGCGGCGCAACATCGTCGCATTGCAGGAAGCCATCGAGGGCGGCCACGCGCCGACCCTGGTGTCGGCGACCGACGAGCTCGACGCCGCCGAGACCCAGGCGCGGCAACAGGACGGCGACGGCCGCGACGACACGGGCCTCGACACCCGGCGCTTCCTCACCGCCTTGCATGCCCTGCGCCAGATCGAGCGCGCCGTCATCACCGCGGCCACCAATCTCGGAGGGCGCGAAAGCGTCAGGACAGCCAGCCCCGCATCGCGCTGACGGGCGCGGTCGGGCTGCGACGAGACACCCGCTACGTTGAGGTCTCTCGGCCGCACAGACATCGTTGAGCGACGCCCGACGGGGTGCGTCAGCGGTCCGCGCTGGCGAGTTTCCGGCTCGACTCACCGTGTTGCGGGTTCGCCTGTTCGACGATCGCGGCGGATTTACTGCCCACCCATCCGCCAAGAGGTAGGGTGCTAGGCGGTTGATTTCCCAGCCTTACGGAAACGTCGCGGCGGCGATCTGAACTTCCCCGCCGTCGGGCCCCTTACCCAGACGTAAGCCGACCGATTCAGGTTTCTTACCCACTGATGGATTCAGCCGCCTGCGGACTCGGCTTCCCCTGCTCCCAGTCACGCCGATCGGGACGTTGTGGTGCGCGTACGTGGCGGAGTCCGCACAGGACGCGCTGTCGACCAGAGGGATTCCCGTGAGCAGATTTACCAAAGGAATGTTCGCCAATGCCCAGTGGAGTTTCAACGGCATAACCACCGGTGAGCCCGGCGTTCCCGTCCGGCACACCTGGCTCGAGATCCACGCGCGAGCCAGGCATGTTGCAGGCGGCCTGGCTTCCGCGGGCATCGGCCATGGGGACGCGGTCGCCGTGTTGGCCGGCGCCCCGGCCGAAATCGCTCCGACGGCACAGGCGATCTGGATGCGCGGCGCAAGCCTGACGATGCTCCAACACCCCACCCCGCGCACCGACCTGCAGCGGTGGGCCGAGGAGACCATGAACGTCATCAACATGATCGGCGCTCACGTTGTCGTCGTCTCCGACCCGTTCATGACCGCGCTGCCCTTGCTCGCCCAGTGGGGCATGCGAGTGCTGACCATCGAGCAACTGCTCGAGGGCCGCCCGATCGACCCCCTTGATCCACACGAAGACGACTTGGCTTTCATGCAGTTGACCTCGGGCTCAACGGGTGCGCCCAAGGCTGTCCGAATCACCCACGCAAATCTCGTCGCCAATGCCGAGGCGATGTTTTCCGCCGCCAACGTCGATATCGACTCCGACGTCATCGTGAGCTGGCTGCCGTGTTTCCACGACATGGGCATGACCGGTTACCTGACCGTGCCGATGTACTACTGCGTTGAGCTCGTCAAGATCACCCCGGCCGACTTCCTGCGCGATACGTTGTTGTGGGCCAAGCTCATTGACAAGTACCGGGCGACCATGACCGCTGCGCCCAACTTCGCGTACAGCATGCTGGCCAGACGCCTACGCCGACAGGCGACGCCCCGCCAGTTCGATCTGTCCTCGCTGCGGTGGGCGTTGTCGGGGGCCGAGGCGGTAGACCCGACCGTCGTGGAAGACCTCTGCGACGCCGGCGCGCCGTTCGGGTTGAAGCCCGAGGCTGTCGTGCCCGCCTACGGCATGGCCGAGACCACGGTGGCTGTGTCGTTCACCGAGTGCGGGCAAGGCATGGTCGTCGACGAGGTGCACGCCGATCTGCTCGCGGCGCTGCACCGGGCCGTCCCGGCCAGCGGTGGGCACACCCGCAGACTGGTCTGCCTCGGCCGGCCGCTGCAGGGCATGGATGTGCGCATCGTCGACGAAAACCGCAACGTGCTGTCCGCACGCGGCGTCGGCGTCATCGAGGTGCGCGGTCAGGCGGTGTCGGATGGCTACAACACTCGTTCCGGTTTCGTTGCCGCACAAGACGAGCAAGGCTGGCTCGACACCGGCGATCTCGGCTACCTGACCGAGACCGACAACATCGTGGTGTGCGGCCGGGTCAAGGACATCATCATCATGGCGGGCCGCAAGATCTACCCCACCGACATCGAACGCGCCGCCGTCCGGGTGTCCGGGGTCAGGCCGGGAGGCGCCGCGGCGGTGCGCCTGGACGCCGGCCTGGCCGGCGAAAGCTTTGCCGTGGCGGTCGAATCGAAGGTTTGGCAGGAAGCCCCCGAAGTGCACCGCATCCAGCGTCAGGTCGCACGCGAGGTGTTGGCCGAGGTGAACATGCGACCGCGCAATGTCGTGGTCCTGGAGCCGGGCACGATTCCGAAGACTCCTTCCGGAAAGCTGCAGCGCGCTCTTGGCCTGGCACTGGTGAAGTAGTCGGCTCAACGCGCCCGAGTACCTAGAATGGGGCGCATCATGGCCAACTACGACGCTCAGCCCGGCCGGACCCCGGCGCAGCAACCCGAACCGTCCCCCGCACAGATCGAAGCCGACGAGGTCGATCTGCATGCCGGGTTGGTCGGAGTGGCGGGGATCGTGGCCGACGCCCGCCAAGTAGACGAAATCCTCAGGGAGGTAGCCGAATTCGCGGAGCGAGCCATACCGGGCGCCGACGGCGCCGGGGTGACTTTGATCAGCTCTGGCGATGATCTGCCGCGGGTCCGAACCTGGGCGGTGACGGCGGAATTCGTCGCAGAGATCGATGTCGTCCAATACCGGGACCTCGGCGAGGGACCGTGCATCACCTGCATGGACTCGCGGCGGCCGGCTGTCAGTGGATCGCTGGGGAGCGACAGCCGGTGGCCGCACTTCGGAGGCCGGATAGCCCGGATGGGTGTGCATTCCGCGCTGGCGCTGCCGCTGGCCGTCGGCGACCGGGTGATCGGCGCGATCAATTCCTATGCGCACCGCCGCGACGCTTTCACCGAGCACGCCGTGCAATTGGGTTCGCAATTCGCGGGCCCCGCGGCGGTGTCGGTCTACCACGCGCAGCTCTTGGCCGCCGCCCGGGAGCGTACTGATCGACTGCAGCGGGCATTGACGAGCCGGGCGGTCATCGATCAGGCCATCGGCATCATTCGAAGCAGAAGCGGTATGAGCGCGGCGGCGGCGTTCGATCGGCTCAGCCACATCAGTCAAGAAGAAAACGTCAAGCTGAACGTCGTTGCCGAGCGGCTGGTGGATGAGGCGGTGCGACGCGCGCGGGCACGGCAACGCTGACGGTCATTCCGACGCCGCAGCGAGCTCGATCAACGCCCCGAGCAGACTCGGGCGGCCATGGCGCTCGGTGATCAAACGCCGTGCCACGTCGCTCAGGTGTTCACCGTTGTTGCGTGCGTAAGTCCGCATCAGTGCGAAGGCCTCGTCCACCGAGACGTTGAGACGCTCCCGAAGGAAGCCCTTGGCCTGCTCGATCGTCACGCGGCTGGCCAGGACGGTGCGGAGTTGCGGCAAGACCGTCGACGGCGTCGGGGGGTGTTCCTGCAGGATCGCGACGCTGGCGATATGTGCCAGCGTTTGGGCGACAAGCAGGTCGGCGTCGGATAGCGCGCCCGGGCGATCGCCGAACAGGCCCAGCACGCCCAAGACGAGGCCCGCGGCACGCATGGGCATGGCATGCACCGAGTGGAACCCGGCGTCGTACGCCGCGGACGAGAACTGGGGCCATCGACCGGCTTCGGCGCCCACATCGGCGACAGAAACTGGTCGGCCGCTGAGGTAGCACTCCACGCACGGCCCCTGGTCGACCTGTACCTGGAAGAGTTCCAAATCTCGAGCCTGCTTGGAGGTGGCGGCCAGCAGCCGGAGCTGCTGAAGCGGGTCGCCGAGCAACAACCCGGCGGCCGCGACGTCCAGCAATTCGGTGCATTGCGTGGTGAGCTCGGTCAACAAGTCGACGACGTCGAAATCGTCCAGCAGGCTGTCGACGAGCGAGACGACGGCGTCGAGGACGCGGGCTTCACGTGGGGTGTCAGTCACCTTGGCCTCCATTCCTGGGTTCGAGTACCCGCATCAGTCTTTGTCCAGCTTCAGCCGGCGCGCGAGGATGTCGCGCGCGACATCGGTGGCGTTACGCCCGGTGGCGTAGGCGTGGGCCCGGAGCCTGACGAGGGCTTCGGCGGGTTCGACTTCGAGCTGTGCGACGAGCATGCCGGTGGCCTGGCTGACCTCGGTGCGTGACAGCGCGTTGAACTCGGCCCAGGCACTGCTGTTTGGGTCGGCGACGGCGGCCTGGAGGTCGGCGTCCAGAAGATCTAGGAGGGGCATGGAAGCGAGTTCGGCGGCGACGATGGCGCCGGAGAGGTGCTCGTCCTCGAGCCGCCCGGGCCCGCGCCGGAAAAGGTCTAACGCGCCGACATATTCGCCGGCAACGACGATGGGAATCGCATAGACGCCACGGATGTGGTGGGCGAGCAGCGCCGGCCCGAATGCGGGCCAGCGACGGTCGGCGGGATCGGCGAGATCGACGGCGAGAATCGGAATCCGCCCGCTGATGGAGTCGAGGCATGGGCCCTCACCGAGGGTGAACTGAAGCTCGTCGTACATGCGAGCCAATGCGCTGCTTGATCCGAGCGTCCCCGTGGGTGCGCCGTCAAAGATCAGCGAAATCGCCGCGGCATCCACCTCGAGCAGTGCTGAGCAGGCCGCACACAAACGGTCCGCGGCCGCTACGCCACGGTAACCGTCGACCGCCGTGAGGAGGCGCTCCCGCATCGCCATATTCAGCCAAAACGCGGAAAGTCGCAGTAGCCGAGCGGCGTCATGACTACGGCCTTCCCTCGTTGGACGGGGTTGGCGATGGCGCCAGCTGGGTCCTCAGTGCTTTGTGCATCGGCGAGGGCGTCGCCGATGTGGTCCGATGGGCTGCGTTTGTGCACACAGCAGTTCGACGGCGGCCAGCCTGGTGCTGACTGCTTAACACCACAGTTGCACCAACGGCCGTCTAGCAGGGGAAGCGGACTCAACGTGCTATGTCCAGTGGACGCAACCTGCCCTAATCCCAGGCCTGACACCAGGCTAGCCCCTAGCCCGGGGGTCCGCGCAACCCCGGTTCGCCGGGGCAGGTCGGCCGACCCGGATGGAATGGTCTGGGCCTCGTGCCACAATCTCCGCGGCCACGTCGACGACTCGCATATTCGAATTCTGTGAAATGTGAGTTATCAGCTCGAAGGCTCGTACCGGGCCCACGCCAAATCGTTCCATGATCATGCCTTTGGCTTGGCCGATGGCATCGCGGCTGGCGAGCGCAGACTGAAACTGGAGCTCCTTGTTGTGGGCTATCAGCGAAGTCGCCGCGTGGGTTGCGATCACTCCCGCTATTGCTTCGGCCTCCATCGTGAACGTGTTGCGTTCCAGCCCCAATAGATTCAGCGCGGCGCGGGCCCCGTTGTGCGTATAGAGCTGAAAAGAGAGGATGCTGTGAACTCCAGCGGCGGCCGCGGAACTACCGAACCTGGGCCACCGCTGATCGTTTTCGAGATCGTCGCATCGCACCAACGGTTGTCCATCGGCGGCGTCCACACAGGGGCCCTCGTGAAATTTGTGCTGGAAGGCGTCGATCCGGCGCGGCAAGGGCGACGTCGCGGCCAGCGATTCGAACCCGTCCGGGGGGGAGATCATCAGAATGTCTGCGCTGTGGACGCCCGGAACGAGCCGCACCACAGCCCTGGTGACCCCCGCCAGCGTCGTATTCAATTCTGTTGGGTGGGAGTATCTTTCAGTGAGATCGATCATCGTTTGACGAAGCGTGTTCGCGAACTCGTCGTCGTGGGCCATGGCGCATGCCTTCATATCCGCAGGCAAAGCGAGGCGAACCCAGGCGGCCCAGAGTGGACCTTTCGAAGCTGATGAGCGCGACGCACGGTTATCTACCGTTCCTGACTTGAGGCTAGTCCGTGTCGGCATGACGCGAAATGCCAGGGGCGGGGGAAATGACGACGTATGCCACATGACGGATCAAGCGATCGATTTCACCGAACGTGTGCGCTCACAAAGGGCCAGCATTAGCATCTCCCCTAACCGATGTCTTGAGGCCGCGAGGAGTAATCCCATAGTCGCACCAAGTTTTCCGCCGGGCTTCGACTTCACCGATCCCGACATCTACGCCCACCGGCTACCGGTGCAGGAGTTCGCCGAACTGCGCGCCACGGAACCCATCTGGTGGAACGAGCAGCCGCTCGATCAAGGAGGCTTCGGCGATGGCGGCTACTGGGTGGTGACCAAGCACCGCGACATCCGTGAGGTGTCGTTGCGCAGCGATGTCTTCTCGTCGGCCACCAAGTCGATCGTGCCGCGTTATCGGGAAGACTTGGCGCAGGGGCAGATCGAGGCGGGACGGGCCTCGATGATCATGATGGACGACCCCGAGCATACCCGGCTGCGCAAGATCGTCTCGCGTGGTTTCACGCCACGCGCGGTCGAGCGGTTGCGTGCCGAACTCACCGAACGTGCGCACTGCATCACCGCCGACGCCGCCGCGCACGGGTCGGGCGACTTCGTCCGCCAGGTGGCGTGCGAGCTTCCGCTGCAGGCCATTTCGGGCCTGCTCGGCGTACCGGCGGAGGACTACGACAAGCTGTTCGACTGGACCAACAACATGATCGGCAGCGACGACCCGGAGTTCGCCGATCATGACGCGCTGACGTCGGCGGGCGAATTGATGTGGTACGCCATGCAATTGGCGGCACGCAAGGCCGAGGAACCCGGTCTTAAGGATCGCGACATCGTCACCACGCTGATCGAGGCCGATTCCGAGGAGCAGCGCCTCTCCGAGGCCGAGTTCGGCATGTTCGTGGTCACGCTGGCCGTCGCCGGTAACGAGACGACCCGAAACTCGATCACGCAAGGAATGATGGCCTTCACCGACCACCCGGACCAGTGGGAGTTGTTCAAGGCGCAGCGGCCGAAGACGGCGGCCGACGAAATCATCCGCTGGGCCACCCCGATCACGGCGTTTCAGCGCACCGCGCTGGTGGACACCGAACTCGGCGGCGTGCCGATCGCGAAGGGCCAGCGGGTGGTGCTGTTCTACCGGTCGGCGAATTTCGACGAAGAGGTCTTCGACGATCCGTTCACGTTCGACATCTCGCGCAGTCCCAACCCGCATGTCGGATTCGGCGGCACCGGAGCCCATTACTGCATCGGCGCCAACCTGGCCCGGATGACGATCGATCTGATGTTCAACGCGATCGCCGATCACATGCCCGAGCTGCGCTCGGCCGGTGACCCCGAGCGGCTGCGGTCATCCTTCATCAACGGCATCAAGCACTGGCAGGTCGACTACCGGGGGACCTGCCCCGTCGCTCATTAGCCCGGGTATGCGCATCGCGATCAGCGGTGCCGGCGTGGCCGGCGCGGCGCTGGCCCACTGGCTGCATCGGACCGGCCACACGCCGACGCTGCTCGAGCAGGCACCGCGCTTTCGCACCGGCGGCTACATGATCGACTTCTGGGGCGTCGGGTACCAGGTGGCCAAGCGCATGGGCATCGAAGAGGCGATCCGGGCAGCCGGATACGAGATGGAACGGCTGTGTTCGGTCGGCTCGCGCGGTGAGGTCAAGGCGGACGTGGACGTGGACGTCTTTCGCCGGCTCCTTGGCGCCGACTTCACCAGTCTGCCGCGTGGCGATCTGGCCGCCGCGATCTACACCACCATCGAGGACAAGGTCGAAACGATCTTCGGCGACAGCATCGCCACCGTCGACGAGCACGATGACGGTGTCCGCCTCGCCCTCGACAGCGGTGGCACCGGCGAATTCGACCTGTTGATCGGCGCCGACGGACTGCATTCCAACGTGCGCCGTCTGGTCTTCGGCCCTGAGCAACAATTCGAGCGCTACCTGGGCTGCAAGGTCGCCGCCTGCGTGGTCGACGGTTACCGGCCGCGCGACGAGCTGGCCTACGTCACCTATGCGGTACCCGGGCGGCAATTGGCGCGTTTCGCGCTGCGCGGCGACCGCACCACGTTCCTGTTCATCTTCCGCGCCGAACATGGTGACCCCGGTGAGCCTCCGAAAACGCAGCTGCACAACGTGTTCGGTGACTGCGGCTGGGAGGCCAACGACATGCTTGCCGCCCTCGACGCCGGCCCCGGCGGTGTCAAAGACCTCTACTTCGACGTCGTCAGCCAGATCCACATGGACCGCTGGTCGCGGGGTCGGGTGCTACTGGTCGGCGATGCGGCCGGATGCATTTCGCTGCTGGGTGGTGAGGGCACCGGCCTGGCGATCACCGAAGCCTACGTGCTGGCCGGTGAACTCGCGCGCGCCGGCGGCGACCATCGCCGCGCGTTCGACGCCTACGAGAACCGCCTACGTCCCTTCATCGAAAGCAAGCAAGCCGGTGCGGCACGGTATATCGGGTTCTTCGCCACCCGGACCCGATCGGGGCTGTGGTTGCGCGACCTGGCGATGCGCACGATGAATTTCGCCCCGATGACAAGGCTTCTGGCGGGAAGCGTGCGCGACGACTTCGAGCTGCCCGACTACGACGGGTAGCCATCGATCACAAGCTCCGCTGCGTGCTTTCGGTGTCGCGCCGCTCGCCGGTGGCGATGAAGTCCTCGATCAGCTCGACGACCTGGTTGGGGGCCTCCACCTGCGCGAAGTGACCTACATCGGGCAGCACCTCGAGTCTCGCGTCTGTGCGCGCCTCGTGGGCGGCGTAGGCGTGCGCGACGGGAATGATGCCGTCGCGCTCCCCCCAGATCGCCATGACCGGCAACTCCTCACGCAGCCGCAGCCGGCTGAGTGCGCTGACCGCCTGGCCGCGATAGTCGACGACCGATCGCAGCGTCCGCAGGAACGACTGCCGTGTCTCGCCATCGGACAGGGACGAGTAGGCGCTCCACAGCTCGGCGCCGCGCGGCGACTGGATGCCGGCGCTTCTCAACCAGGACCGGAGCTTGTTGCCGACCGACAGCACGGGAGGCGGCGCGATGATCGGCAAGACCAGCTCGGCCCCGGGCGCCGAGAGCAGCCGCAGCACCCATCCGACATCGGGCCCCAGGCCGCCGCTGCTGATCAGGATCAAGCGTTTGGCGTAGTCGGGGTGCTGATAAACGAACTGCATCGCGACCCCGCCGCCGAGCGAGTGACCGACGACGGTCGCCTGGCTGATGCCGAGCTCGTCGAGGAAATCACGAAGCCAGACCGCGAATGCGCCCAGCGAGTAGTCCGTGCGGGGCTTCGCCGACTCGCCATGGCCGAGCAGGTCCGGGGCGATCACCCGAAACTTCTTCGACAGCGGCGGTATCACCGACCGCCAGGTCTCCGCACTGCCCGCCATGCCGTGGATCAGCAGTAGCACCTCGCCGTCGCCCTCGTCGCGGTACGCGACACGATCGCCGTGCAGTTCGAGAATCTTCAACTCACTCATGTGGGGGTGTGTACCCGATTTGGTCCTGCTCAGCAATGATCTAATACATGACCGAACCGGTTTCGACCCGAGTGGCCGTCTACCTCGACTTCGACAACATCGTGATCTCCCGGTACGACCAGATTCACGGGCGAAATTCGTTTCAGCGGGACAAGGCCAAAGGGCTCGAGCAGCAATCCGAACGGCTGGATCGGGCCACCGTCGACGTCGGCGCGGTCCTCGACTTCGCGTCGTCCTTCGGGACCCTGGTGCTCACCCGCGCCTACGCGGACTGGTCGGCGGATATCAACGCCGGGTATCGGGGACAGCTGGTGGCCCGCGCGGTCGACTTGGTGCAGTTGTTTCCGGCGGCGGCCTACGGCAAGAACGGCGCGGACATCCGGCTGGCCGTCGACGCGGTCGAGGACATGTTCCGGCTGCCCGACCTGACCCACGTGGTGATCGTGGCCGGTGACTCCGACTACATTCCGCTGGCCCAGCGCTGCAAGAGGCTGGGCCGGTACGTGGTCGGCATCGGGGTGGCCGGCGCGTCGAGCCGCGCGCTCGCGGCGGCCTGCGACGAGTTCGTCATCTACGACGCGCTGCCGGGGGTTCCGGTGCCCGAACCGGCGCCGGCCGACGCGGAGGCGGCCAAGCCGAAGAAGCGGACCACCCGGGGCAAGTCGGCCCGGCCCGAGGAGTCCGAGGAGCCCGACGAGCAGCCCGACCCACAGGTCGCCGCCACCGCGCTGCTGACGCGTGCCCTGCGGATCGGCCTGGAGAAAGACGACGTCGACTGGCTGCACAACTCCGCCGTGAAGGCGCAGATGAAGCGGATGGACCCGTCGTTCAGCGAAAGATCTTTGGGATTCCGCTCATTCAGCGATTTCCTGCGTTCGCGGTCCGATGTCGTCGAGTTGGATGAGACGTCGACGACGCGGATGGTGCGGCTGCGCGCGCTCGATTGAGCAAATGCGGCGCGATGGCGCGGCAATGCATTTTCCCTTCGGTGTATGGCGTTCGGGTCGAGGGCCGGGCCGGTGAACGCCGAGTCGCGCACCTCGCTGTGCCGATGTCGTTGACACCCCTGCGCGCTGGCCATACATTGACTTCAAAGTCGTCCGCAGCCTTCTGCGGAACCAAGGAGACCGTCATGACCGTCGGTGCCGCTCCCCCAAGCGTTTTCGAGGCTGATCTGCCGACGCTCACCTACGATCCCGAAGAGACGCCCGCGCAGGTCTACCCGCGGCTGCGGGAGGCGCAGCGCCAGGCCCCCGTCGCGCTGGGCCCGCACGGGCCCGAAGTGCTGTCCTACCGCTTGGTGCGTTCCGTCCTCCGGGATCCCCGATTCCAGATCCCACCCGGCATCAACCTGCTCGCCCAGGGCATCGAGTCGGGACCGCTGTGGGACAAAGTCGCCAACAGCCTGCTGTGCCTGGAGGGCGACGCGCACCATCGGCTGCGCAGCCTGTGCTCCAAAGCGTTCACCCCCCGAACGGTCGCGCGCCTGCACGACACCATGGTCGGCGTGCTGAACGAGCTGGTCGATCAGGTGGCGGACGCGGGCCACTGTGACGTCGTCACCGACATCGCGCGCCCCTATCCCGTGCCGATCATCTGCGCGCTGCTCGGCGCACCCCGCGAGGATTGGCAACAGTTCTCGTTGTGGGCCGACGACGTGTTCAAGGCCTTCAGCTTCACCGTCGACCTGCGCGAAGTGGAGCCGGTCGTGATGCGCGCGTGGCGCGAGCTCGACGGCTACGTCGACGAGATGGTCGTCCGCCGGCGCCACAGTTTGACCGACGACCTGCTCTCCGACCTGATTCGCGCCGAGGGCGAGGGCGAGCGCCTCGACGCCGCCGAGCTGCGCATGCTGGCCGGCGGCCTGCTGTTGGCGGGGACGGACACCACCCGAAACCAGGTGGCCGCCTCGGTGCACGTGCTGTGCGAACACCCGGAGCAGTGGGAGCTGCTGCGGCAGCGGCCCGAGCTGGCGATGCGGGCCGTCGAGGAGACCATGCGGCACTCGCCGATCGCCTGCGGAACACTGCGCCTGGTGGTCGAGGATGCCGAACTCGACGGCTATTCATTCCCGGCCGGCACCGCGGTGTTGGTGAATACCTTTGCCGCCAACCGTGATCCGGCGGTGTACGACGACCCCGACCGTGTCGACATCACCCGTGATGCAGCGCCGCCCATCCTGACCTTCGGCGGCGGCGTGCACTACTGCCTGGGTGCCAACCTGGCCAGGCGGGAGATCGCCGAAGCGCTGACCGTCCTGGCGAACCGGCTGCGTAACCCCCGTACGGCCGGACCGGCGCCATGGAAGCCGATGGTGAGCCTGAGCGGGCCGAAGAGCTTGCCCATCGAGTTCGACCGATAGGTCTTCACCGGGTATCACGGCACCTGCTGTGACGAAGACCGCCATGCGCCCGAGTCGCGGTCGCATCGGGGCGGCTTTACGCTGCTTGGTTACACGAACTTAATGGGGGTTTTCGATGCGTGCAGCCTGGGTGCATGCGGCGCGGCGCCGCCTGTGCACCTACGGGCGTGCCGTGGTCGCGTCGGTCGGCTGCCTGGCGATCGCGTCCTGTTCGGAAACCGTGGCGCCGCCCGCGCTCACCCCGACCACCTCGACGTCCGTCTCGAAGACCAGCGCCCGCCCGGCCGCCCCGCCCGCCCCGATAACCGGCCCGCTGGAAAAGGATTGGAAGAGCTACGGCGGAACGGCGTATTTCGGTTGCCCGGAGAAGTTTTCGGTCAGCAAATCGGCGCTCGACGACATCCGGCCGAAAATCTTCGATCCGAAATCCGGTCAATACGTCGCGCCCCCCATCCCCACCGTTCCCGCCGGGGAGAACCTCACGGGTGGCATCTGCGCCCTGACCGGCACGGCCGACGACATGAAGGTCGTGTACGTCGTCACCACCGTCAAGCCGGCGCAGGCCCCGGCGCCTGAGGTCGCCAAAACCACCGCCTACGTATACGACTCCAAGTCGGGCCAGCAGGCGGCCAGTAGGGAACTGCAGCCGCCGGCCCCCGAGCTGAAGCTGGCCGCGCCCAAGGATTGGGGACTGGCCTCGACCGCCTCGGGTGTGGCGTGGCTGAACGCCTTCACCGATAGCCACGGCGCCGCAACGTCACCCCGGACCGTGGTCCTGTCCGGCGGCGACCTGTCCATGATGTGGAACGATCCGCAGCCCGGCCGGGTCTGGCAGGACGTTCTCGCGTTTCAACGCAACACCGAGCCTGCCAAGACATCCGGCGCCGAGCTGCGCCGGCCGAGCGGGGAAGCGATCTACCAGGACAACGACGTGCAATCGGTCGATGCCGAATTGACCGACGGCCCAAACAAACTGGTCAAGCTCACGCACTGGGACTCGTACAACCCCCCGGTGCTGTCGACGATGTTCTATGACCTCAACGCCAAGTCCATCATCAAGATCGGCGATTCCGACCGGATCTCCGGCGGCGGGCTGACCGCGGCGCTGTCCGACGGCAAGCTGTTCGTCGACGGCCACGGCTCGGACACCTCCCAATTCGGCTTCGGGGTGTGGAACCTGCGCAGCCAGCAGTGGGACTTCCAGAAGAGCCGCGACGACGCCAAGAAGCTGTCGATTTCCAAGCTGGCGTTTTTCGAAGACCACCTCTACCTCACCGGTACCGGCGGGACGTTCTCCGTAATCGCCTTGCCTGCAACCGATCCCGTCGCACCGAACTGGACGCTACGCCCGTTCGAGCGGATCTCTGGATGGACGCTGGTGTGCCGCGGCGAGACCGCGCCGGGCGCCAATGGCGAGTGCAAGGAAATCGTCATGGTGCAGGACCAGGACGGCCACTACCCCGGACCCTGGTTCTGACGTTCGTTCGGGCTCAGAACAAGCCGAGGGCCTGCGGGACCATGTAGAGGCCGAAGCCGATGGTCACGAAACACAGTGCGCGGGTGAGGTATTTGTGCAGCCCCCGCATGCGCCACTGCTCGGGCAGCGCCCTGGCCTCCAGCGCCAGCAGCAGGCCCAGCACGATGGGCAGCAGCAACGCGTTCATGACCTCGACGTCGACGGCCAGGTTGACCAGGTCGACGCTGGAAAGCACCAGCACCGCCCCGAGCACGTGGGCGAGCCCGTAGGTGATGTAGAACTTCGCGGTGGCGCGGTTGGGCCGCTCGTTGAGCGTGTGCTTCCAGCCGAACACCTCCGCGAGCCCCCACGCACCGGCCAGCGAGGCGACGATCGCGGCCACCAGCGCCGCGCCCAGCATGCCCAGGCCGAACAGCACCGTCCCGCCGACATGCCCCAGGTAGGGCGTCAGCGATTGGGCGATCTGGCCGACGGTCTCGAGCTCCGCCCCGCCGCCGTGCGCGCCCATCTTCCCAATGGTGGAGGCCATGGTGATCACCACCGCGATCATGATCAGCTGGGTCAGCACCGCGCCGAACGCGGTGTCGTAACGAGCCTGGCGAATCGTGGTCTCCGACAACCGCTTATCGACCACCGCGCCCTGCTGGTAGAAGATCATCCACGGCATGATGACGGCGCCGACGTTGGCCGCGACCAAAAGTAGATACGACGAGTTGCCCAGCGGCATCGACGACAGACCGTCCACGAGCGCCTTCGGATCGGGCCGGGCCATGACCATGGCCACCAGGAAGGCGAGTTCGGCCGCGCCGACGACCAGGCCGATGCGCTCGACGCGCCGGTAGCTGCCCGTCAGCGCCAGGGCCAGCAGCGCGACGGTCGCGACCGGAATGCTCACCCACCGCGAGACGCCGAACAGTTCCCCGACTCCGGCGACGCCGGCGAATTCCGTGAGCAACGCCCCGATTGCCGAGGCGAACAGCGTGAACGCCGACAGCCACGCCCAGCCCCGGCCGAACCGCTCCCGGATCAGCGAGCCGTGGCCACGCTTGGTGACGATGCCCAGCCGCACGGTCATCTCCTGCACGACGTAGAGGACCGGCATCAAGATCAGCTGCGGCAGCACCATCCGGTAGCCCCACTGGGCGCCGGACTGCGACGCGGTGATCAGCGACCCCGCGTCGGTGTCGGCCAGCATCACCACCAGGCCGGGGCCCCACACCGACAGCAGCCCCCACCGCAACCAACGGCCACGCGTTCGCAGTGACACCGACGGTGTGTCGAATTCGTCGGGCACCTGCTGCGTGGTTGTCTCGGTCACCCAGCGAGGATAGCTAAGGGTCGCCTAACCGCGGGACTTTTCCCGGGGAGCACTCTCGCTGGTCGAGAAGGCCGATCGCATTTTCGATCAACGGACAGCTTGATTTTCTCGGCGAGGCCCCCGAGATCCTGATCCATCCCGACGACGGCGCGACAATACTCTTTTGCGAAACATACCGCCCCCCTTGTGTTTACTGGCACGGTATGTGCAGAGCATCGTCAGGCATCGAGACTTCAGTGGAGGGTAGGCAGTGACGGTAATCCTCTCCCGCGTGGCCAACGCACTGATCATGGACGTCGACGTCACCGTACCGACGGCGTCGGTCAATGGGCGGGTCCTCGACCGGTACCGCCACCGCTACGGTGGCCTGTGGGTCGGTGGCCGGCTCACTGTTACCGATACCGACGTTCAGTTCCACGCCAATGCCCTCAACCGCTCGATCCAGTCGGGACCGCTGGACATCATCGTGGACCTCCGCTCGATCGAGTCGGTCGAACTGCTCCCGGGCGTCCTCACCAAGATTATCGCCATACACGCGGGTGATCGGGTGACCAAAGTTCGCTGCTTCGGCGCAGCGAAGGTCGCCGACCAGATTCGCGCTGCAGCGTCGTCCGCGGGCTCGGCTCCACAGGGATAACCTGCGTCCGGTGAAGGGCGCTCACCATGGCCCACCCGCGACTACCAGCCCGCGGCGCCGCTGATATGTACTGCCTCAGTTGGTTTCGGTCAGATCTTGCGCTGTTCGATGAATCGGGAGACGAGTCCGAAGAACTGATCTTCGAGCTCGTGCTCGACGAAGTGCCCGCAAGCGGGTATCACCAACTCTGTGTGCGGGGGATACCGCTAGCGATCTCCTGGGAGAGCGGCAGCGGCGTGCAGAAGTCGTCTGCGCCGCAGATCACCAGCGTCGGCTGCGCGATGCACTCGAGTCGTGACAGTGTGTCGTGGGCCGCGATCATGTCGATGCGGGGTGGATCGCCCGAATCCCCTACGCCTCGTAGTACAGCGAGATGCTCTGTGTTTCAAAGAAGCTCATCAGAGAACCGCGTCGGCTAGGCGGTCGATCTGGTCGGCCTCGGCGACGCAGGGGTGGAATATGAGTCCGTCGAAGCCTAGGTCGCGGTAGGCGCGCACGGTCTGGGCCGCCTCGTTGGCCGAGCTGAGCATGTCGGCGACGTTGAGGGCGGCGTAGTCAGGCTTGAAGCCGTAGTAGCGCTGCAGGTGGGCACGACCGGCAGCGATGGTGTCGGCATCACCGAAGGTGAAGTTGACACTGACCTGAAGCCGCGGGCGCTCCGTACGGCCCGCCGCTGCCCACGCCACGCGCACCCGGTCGGCGAGAGCAGACTGGTTGGCGTAGTCGCGCAACGCTCCTGCGGTCCAGCCGTCACCGATCGTGGCCGCGCGGCGGATTGTGGCGTCCGCTCGTCCGCCGAACAGGATCGGAATCCGAATCGGCGCAGGGGTCAGCGGCTTGTCGCCCGTAACGGTTTGGGCGTCACACGTGTCGCGCAACACGGCCACGGTCTCGTCGAGGATGTGCCCGCGCCGTCGATAGTCCTCGCCGACAGCGGTGTAGTCGTCGGGTCGGCTCCCGATGCCCAGGCCGAGGGTCAGCCTCCCACCAGATGCGTCAGCGAGGGTGGTGACTTGCTTGCTCAGCAGTGCCGCGGGATACAGCGGCGCCAGCAGCACGTTGGTCATCAAGCCGATGTCTGTGGTCGCGCCCGCGGCCACGGACAACGCGACGACCGAGTCGAGGCTTTCGTAGACCAGCCGGTCTATCGCGGCGAGTTCGGCGAAGCCCCGCTGCTCGGCTCCGCGCGCCCACTCGGCGATCAACGACCCCGGCACGTGCGCGATGTGGCTGGGCAGTCCGATTCCGATGTGCATGGTGATCGCTCCTTAAGAGTTGATTGCCGTGAAGACGTCGTCGTAGTGGCCGTCGCGGGCGGCGAATCGCACCCGTTTGGCGGCATCGACCACGATCTCTGCAGCGTCAGGCTGGTTGCGCAACAACGAAACAGTCTCGGCGACAAACTCATTCAACGACATCGCGGCCGGGCCGCCACCCTGTTCGGCGAGCATGTCGGTCTCGACCCGCGGCGGGATGATCTCAATGACCTGGACCGGAGTGTGACGCAACTGGTGGCGCAGCGACTGGGTGTAGGCGTGCAGGCCCGCTTTGGTCGCTGAGTAGGTCGGCGCAACCGCTCTGGGGACGAACGCCAATGCGGAGGTGATGTTGGCGATTGCGGCGTGCGGTTGCCTGAGCAGGATGGGCAAGAGTGCCGCGGTGAGCCGTATCGGGCCCAGCAGGTTGACCGCGACCATCTGCTCGGCGATTTCGGCTGGGGCGACATCGCCGGTCGATAGGTGCTCGGTGCGCATGACCCCCGCGTTGTTGACCAGGATGTTCAGACCGGGATAGCTGCCAGTCAGTTCGGTGGCGAAATGGTTGACGCTGTCCGGATCCGCCAGGTCCAAGTGGCGGTATTCAATGCCCGGGTTGGCATCAGCGACGGCCTGCAGCACGTCGCGACGGCGCCCGGCGATCACGACCTGGTTGCCCGCCCGATGCAGGGTTTCGGCCAGTCCGCGACCGATCCCACTGCCACCACCGGTGACCAAAATGGTGTTGCCTGTCAGCTTCATGTACTCCAGGCTCGCAGCGACGCCATCGAATTTGCGATCGTTGCGGCGGGATTGGGGAGAAGTCCTCATCCAAACGGGGATCGACGCATACTTTTCTTTGTGCTCGACGAGTTAGACGCGCAGATTCTGCATGCCCTGCAATTGGCTCCCCGGGTGTCGTTTCGGCGGATCGCCACCGTCGTCGAGGCCACTGAGCAAACGGTCGCTCGGCGCTACCATCGGCTGCGCCGCGACGGCGTGGTGCGCGTCGTCGGGCTGGAGAACAGGTGGATCGATGGCGAAGGCAGTTGGGTGTGCCGGATGCGCGCCGCACCCGAACGCATCCAGAAGCTGGCCGACGCGCTGGTGCGCCGACCAGACGTGTCCCATGCCAACGTGCTGGCGGGATGGACTGATCTGGTCTGCGTCATCCGCGCACCGCTAAGTGACTCCCGTGAGGATCTCCTGCAGCTACTACCCCGAACGACGTTGGTCACCGACATCACCATCGATCTGCTGCTGCATTCGTTCGGGCAGCCCGCCAGCGCACCGTGGACCGGCTACGGCCAGACGCTCACCGACCGGCAAGCTGCAGAGATCCTGGCCGAGCGGACCGGCCCGGTGCCCCGCGCTCAACAGTGCTTGCCCACCGCCGAAGACCGCCCGGTCTTCGAGGCGCTCGCCGAGGACGGCCGGACGTCACAACCGAAACTTGCCGCACGCAGCGGCTGGTCGGTGGCCCGAGTAGGCCGGCGAATCGCGGCACTGGAAGCCTGCGGCGCGCTGCTCTACGACGTCGACGTGTTACCGGAACGGCTCGGCCACCAGCTCAGCGCGATGCTGTGGCTGACGTTGGCGCCCCGCGACATCCACCGCGTGGGCGAGCGTGTCGCGGCGCACCACCAGATCGCCTTCGCCGGCGCAGTTAGTGGGACCAAAAACCTGGTGGCTATTGCCATCTGCCGAGACATCGACGATCTGTACCGATACCTCAGCGAGCAGCTCGGGCAGATCGAGGAAATCCTCAGCTACGAGGTCAACATCCGCACTCAACGCCTCAAGCAACACGGATCGCTTGTGGCCCAAGGACGGCTGATCAACCCCCGCCCGACCCGTACCACGCGCTGACCCACTAATCCGCCTCGGCGCAGCGTGGTGCCACGTAGCTTGCGCGAACCCCCGCAGACAACGAAGCGCTTAGCCGCAGACCAAGAGTTTGGATGTAGTGTCGCACTGGTTTGCAGACCAGCAGGACCGCCATGATGGAGACAGGCGTGCTGGCGGTCTGCGCCGCGACCAGCGCGAAAGGCGGTGTGAGCAACGCTGATTGAGATTGATGGGGTCGCCTAGAAGGTCCAGCTGCCCTGGGGCGAGAGGACGAATCCGTGCTGGCTGGATGGGTCGTCTGCTTGGCAGGCCGTCGAGGCCGGATCTACTCCGCAGGTGTACCCGGCGTAGCTCACCTTGTTGAGTGCCGTTAGCGGTTTGTAGTTCTTGGGGTCGATGACCCCTGCTGGCCCCTCGCTGGGCCGGAAGTCGTACTGCTCCATCCAGGACAGATTCACGTCGGAGAACGTCGCGGCGGTTGTCTGCTTCGACTGAGTGATGACCGCGACGTGATTATGCGCGGTCCCGGGCAGCGCGCCCCAGCATTCCACCATCTGCCTCGATGCCTTGAAATTTGTACTCATGCGGCACCGGTAGCCGGCTGGGGTGGCGAATTGCACGCCTTGAATCCCGTAGGTCGCATACGTTTCGTAATCGCTCGCGTTGACGGCGTGGTAGCCGCTCAAGTCCGGGAATTGATGGGGATCCGCGGTCGCCACCGACGCAAGCGCCGGCGCGGCGACAACGCAAATTCCGACGAATATCGTGACTTTCATTCCGCTTGCCTCGGCGATCCCTCAACCATCGTCGCTGACAACGCTTTTCGTTCCGAAGGCGGCGAGTGCAGTACAGACCACCAGCACGGCGGTGGCAACGGCTTCGGCGATCAGTGCGCCGGAGTTCACAAAATCCCGGGCCGCCAACCCGGACGCTCCCAACTCCTGCTTGGTGCCACCGACGATCAGCGCCGGGTACACCGCACACACGACAGCGGTGACGAATGCGACCACCGCACAGCCGCACGCGACGAGCCCGAGCCGGCGCACCCGCGCCGCGGCCAGCAAGGTGGCAGCGGCCGCGATCGAGGCGATCAGCACGATCCATCCCGGCGCACTGTTCACCATGCCGCTGAGCAAAGCGCCATAGTGATCGGCGAACTCGCCGTCGTATATGCCGAGACCATTCCACCGGATGGGGAATCCCAAGTGGCTCAGGTCGATCCAGGGCAGAAATGTCAGCGCCGCCGACGCGATGGCCGCGACGATCGCCACTATCGTGATTACCTTGGTACGCAGCATGTTTCCTTTCGATCAGCCGATCGGGACGAACGTCCCGCCAACCATCCAGGGTAAGGCGTGATGGCTCAGCGCCCAACGAGCGAGTTAACCCCGCCGACGTCACGGGTACCCCTGAGGGCATGGAGTGGGTGACAGTTCACGCAGTCGCGATCTTCTCGGGTTTGCTTTCCGCGTTCTGGGCTGCGGTGGGAATCGTGGTCCGGCAGCGCGCCACCCAGCGCGTTCCCGGTGATGAGGCCATGTCCGCGGCGATGGCGACCACCCTGGTTCGCCAGCCGCTGTGGTGGGCGGGAACCTTTGCCGCAATCGCCGGCTACGTGTTTCAGGCCGTGGCGCTGGCGCATGGATCCCTGCTGCTCGTCCAACCGCTATTGGTGTCGTCGTTGCTGTTCGCGTTGCCCTTGAGCGCGGCGCTGTGCCACCAGCGCATCAGTCGGGTCCAGTGGGGCTGGGCGATGCTGCTGACGGCCGCGCTGGCGGTCTTCCTGCTGGTGGGCCAGCCCCGCGAGGGCCACAGCCGTCCCCCGATTCCGGCGTGGACGCTGGCGCTGGCGATCACCGTGCCGGCGGTGATCGCCAGCGTCATCGCGGCCCACCGCGCGGCCGGCCGGGTGCGGGCCTCGCTGCTGGGCGTCGCGGTGGCCGTCCTGCTCGGCATGATCGCGGTCGTCACCAAGGTCTGCACCCACCGCTACTCGGTCGGTGGATGGCACGCGCTCATGACCCTCCCGGCCCCGTATGTGCTGGTTGCGCTGGCGGTGACCGTGACCGTGGTGCAGAACTCGGCGTTTCATGCCGGTGCGCTGCAGGCGTCGGTACCCATCATGCTGGTGGGCGAACCGGTCGTCGCCGTCCTGCTCGGCGTGGTCGTGCTCGGTGAGCACCTGGCGGCGGGCGGCCTGACGACGTCGATTCTCGTCGTCGCCGTGACGGCGATGGCGGCGGCCACGATTGCCCTGGGCCGCAGCCAGGCGACCGAAAACGGCGAGGCCCCGACTGAGGAGCCCGCCCCGACGCCGGACCTCGACGAAGCCACACTGGCGGCCATCGGGGCGAGCGGTGGACCTTCGGGCGGGCGCGATCAGCTCGAGTGACGCTCGACGTCTTCTTGTCGCGCGGCCACCGGCAGCCGGTGTAGCCCGAGTCGACGGGGTCGCCCCGGTAGCCGGGGGATCTCGCCCGGCTTCTTTTCGCGAAAGGGGACGCTTCGGACACAACGGGTGTCGGCAGCGGGCACAGGGGGACACCCCGACGCCGAGGTTGGGTTGGGAGGAGTCAGCGCCGGGGTGCCGTCTCGGTCAGGGATCGTGTCGAACGAGCTCAGCTTGTCGCTTCAGAGATGAAAGCGTCGAGGCGTTCGAGGTAGACGTTCCCGCGCTGCACCGTTTCATCCAGCCGTGCCACCGTGGGGTCGCTGGGTGGAAGAACAACTTTCGCGTCGAGCAGTTCAAACATCGCGTCCTGCAACATGGTTCGTGCGATCATGAGGCCACCCACACTGCTGGCGGAATCCATCAGGTCGACGCCTTGGCGGAACAGCCCGGTGGCTTTGACTATGTCAGATGTGACGCTCATGTGCATCCACCTTTCGCAGGTAAATACAACGCTACGCGCGAAATTGCGTGGTGGGAAGGATTGCGGCCGTGCGGGTTTCGGACGTTCTGTTTGACATTCGTACATTAGATCGGGCTTCGGCCATCGCGTCCGGTGCGCCGGTCGTGCGTCGGGGTGGCCGGGTGCATGGCCCGTCAGCCGGATCGCGGCGCAAGAGGCCTTAAATTCCTGCCCGCCTTGCATTTTCAGTCACCGGCCAGGGCTCTTCGCCGGTGCGGTTATTGACGCACCCGTCGACGTGAGCATCGGAAGCGTTCCGGCACCCGGCATTTGCAACCGGAGCCACTCCGAACGCTTCCGGCGCAGCACGGTGCCCACCGCCCAGGCTGGCCCTGCCTGGCGCGCTCAATCGTCCGACGCATAGGGGCTTACGCGCGGTCGCGCTCCCGCCCAGGCGACCGGTGGGTGACCGACCGGGCGGAACGGAACTTCACAGGTTGTGGGCATCCTGCGGGCCAGCAACCGTCAGACGATACGATGCGGCAACGATGCGGGCACCTCGGCGGAACCGAAAAACGTGCTTTCAACTGCAAAAACTTTGGTGGCAGGTACAGGATTCGAACCTGTGAAGCTTTCGCGACGGATTTACAGTCCGCTCCCATTGGCCGCTCGGGCAACCTGCCGCCAGACAGGTTACAACGAGCGAGTAGACAAAGCACAAACGCCTATCACCGAGTGAAGGGACGGAATGCATGGCGGACTCATCGTTCGACATCGTCAGCAAAGTGGATCGCCAGGAGGTCGACAACGCGCTCAACCAGGCCGCCAAGGAGTTGTCCACCCGGTTCGACTTCCGCGGAACCGACACCACCATCGCCTGGAAGGGCGACGAGGCCATCGAGCTGACGTCGTCCACCGAGGAACGCGTCAAGGCGGCCGTCGACGTCTTCAAAGAGAAGCTGATCCGCCGTGACATCTCGATGAAGGCCTTCGACGCCGGCGATCCGCAGGCCTCCGGCAAGACCTACAAGATCAGCGGCACCCTCAAGCAGGGCATCAGCAGCGAGAACGCCAAGAAGATCACCAAGCTGATCCGCGACGACGGACCCAAGTCCGTCAAAACCCAGATCCAGGGCGAGGAAATCCGGGTCACCAGCAAAAAGCGTGACGATCTGCAGGCCGTCCAGGCGCTGCTCAAGCAGGCCGACCTCGAGGTGGCGCTGCAGTTCGTCAACTACCGCTGACCGACGCGATCCGCCCGTTGTGACGCGGATTCGCGAGTTACTGGCCCGACCAACCGGTGGGTCTCTAGGCTAGTGACGAGTCCCACAAGTCGAGCGAGGTTCACGATGACCGTGACTCCCCAGGAGGCCGCCGATAGCGGTGCGACCGAGGCCGGGTACTCCGACGTGATCATCGTCGGTGCCGGCATCTCCGGCATCGACGCGGCCTATCGGATCACCGAGCGCAATCCGCACCTGACGTACACCGTCCTGGAGCGGCGCGCGCAGATCGGCGGGACGTGGGACCTGTTCCGCTATCCCGGGGTGCGCTCGGACAGCAGCATCTTCACGCTGTCCTTCCCGTTCGAGCCGTGGACCCGCAAAGAGGGCGTCGCCGACGGCGTGCACATCCGCGAATACCTGGCCGCCACCGCGCGCAAGTACGGCATCGACCGGCACATCCGGTTCAACAGCCACGTGCGCTCGGCCGACTGGGACTCGGCCACCGACACCTGGACGGTCACCGTCGAGCAGGACGGCGCGCGCAAGCTGTACCGCGGCCGCTTCCTGTTCTTCGGCAGCGGCTACTACAACTACGACGAGGGCTACACCCCCGAATTCCCGGGCATCGATCGATTCGAGGGCACCGTGGTGCACCCGCAGCACTGGCCCGAAGACCTGGACTACACCGGCAAGAAGGTCGTGGTGATCGGCAGCGGGGCGACCGCGGTCACGCTGCTGCCGTCGTTGTCGGACCGCGCCGCCAAAGTGACCATGCTGCAGCGCTCGCCGACCTATCTCATTTCCGCGTCCAAGTACGGCACGGTCGCCGCTGTCTCTCGAAAGCTGTTGCCCCGCAAGCCTGCTCACCTCGTCATCCGCATGTACAGCGCTTTGACCGAGGCGGTGTTCTTCGCGTTGTCGCGCAAGGCGCCCGGATTCGTGCGATGGCTGCTGCGGCGCAAGGCGATCAGCAGCCTGCCCGCCGGCTACGACGTCGACACCCACTTCAAGCCGCGCTACAACCCGTGGGACCAGCGGATGTGCCTGATTCCCGACGCCGACCTGTACAACGCCATCACGCGCGGGCGGCGCCGAGGTGGTCACCGACCACATCGACCATTTCGACGCGACCGGCATCGCGCTGAAATCCGGCGGCACACCTCGACGCCGACATCATCGTCACCGCCACCGGCCTGCAGCTGCAGGCGCTGGGCGGGGCCGCGATCAGCCTGGACGGCAACGAGATCAAGACCAGCGACCGCTTCGTCTACAAAGCGCACATGCTCGAAGACGTGCCGAACCTGTTCTGGTGCGTGGGCTACACCAACGCGTCGTGGACGCTGCGGGCGGACATCACCGCCGGGCCACGGCAAAGCTGATGGAACACATGGCCTCTCACGGCTACACCCACGCCGCCCCGCACCGCGGCAACGAGCCGATGACCGAGAAGCCGTCGTGGGACATCAACGCCGGCTACGTGCTGCGCTCGGTGCACGCGCTGCCGAAGTCGGGCACCAAGCGGCCGTGGAACGTGCGGCAGAACTATCTCGCCGACGCCCTCGACTACCGCTTCGACCGCATCGAGGAGGCGATGGTGTTCGGCCGCGCCGACGACCGGGCACCGCTGGCCGGCTAGCCCGCCGCGCGGTCGGGTGTTCCTGAACTGCTACTAAATCGCAGGTGTCCGCAATACGCTGATCGCCATGGCATCTGAGAAGCGCGAACCCAAAGTCGTTGTCCTCGGTGGCGGTTCCTGGGGCACCACCGTGGCATCAATCTGCGCGCGCCGCGGGCCGACGCTGCAGTGGGTGCGCTCCGAGGCGACCGCCAGCGACATCAACGACAACCACCGCAACAGCCGTTACCTCGGCAACGACGTGGTGCTGAGCGACACGCTGCGCGCCACCACCGACTTCGCCGAGGCGGCGAACTCCGCCGACGTCGTCGTGATGGGCGTTCCCTCGCATGGCTTTCGGGGAGTACTGAGCGAGCTGGCCAAGGAACTGCGGCCGTGGGTGCCGGTGGTGTCGCTGGTCAAGGGGCTCGAGCAGGGCACCAACATGCGGATGTCGCAGATCATCGAGGAGACGCTGCCCGGCCACCCGGCGGGCATCCTGGCCGGACCGAACATCGCCCGCGAGGTCGGCGAGGGCTATGCCGCCGCGGCGGTGCTGGCGATGCCCGACCAGCATCTGGCAACCCGGCTGTCGGGCCTGTTCCGCACCCGGCGCTTCCGCGTGTACACCACCGACGACGTCATCGGGGTGGAGATGGCCGGCGCGCTGAAGAACGTCTACGCCATCTCGGTCGGGATGGGCTACTCGCTGGGCATCGGGGAGAACACCCGCGCGCTGGTGATCGCCCGCGCGCTGCGCGAGATGACCAAGCTGGGCGTCGCCCTGGGCGGCAATCCCGACACCTTCCCGGGCCTGGCCGGCCTGGGCGACCTGATCGTCACCTGTACCAGCCAGCGCAGCCGTAACCGACACGTCGGTGAACAACTGGGGGCGGGCAAGCCGATCGACGAGATCATCGCCTCGATGAACCAGGTCGCCGAGGGCGTCAAGGCGGCCAGCGTGATCATGGAGTTTGCCAACGAATTCGGTCTGACCATGCCGATCGCCCGTGAAGTCGACGCCGTGATCAACCACGGCTCGTCGCGTCGAGCAGGCCTATCGGGGCCTGATCGCCGAGGTTCCCGGCCACGAGGTGCACGGCTCCGGCTTCTGACCCGGCCGGTTAACGCGAGCGTAATTCAAATCTTTGCGTTCTCTATGGGCAGGGCCCGTCGGCTTGACCGGCCTTTGCCAGCAAAATACCGTCGATCCAGACGGCCAGGGGTTTCCGGGCGCGATCCTGCGGGTTGGTCCGGTCGTAATCGTCTGTACGCCAGCGCGTTACGAAGAGGTAATGAGCGCACGATGGGGCGGATATCGGAACATCCCCCGCTAACACCTAACGAGGGACGCGACCGATGCACAACGTTGAACAGTCGGGCGAAGAAACCCGTGAGCATCACCGGATAGAACCGCGTATCACTCGGTTGCGCGGCGTCATCCGGCACGACCTGCCGTCCTCGCTCGTGGTTTTCCTGGTCGCACTCCCCCTGTCGCTGGGGATCGCGATCGCTTCGGGCGCCCCGGTGCTCGCCGGCCTCATCGCCGCGGTCGTCGGCGGAATCATCGTCGGCTCGTTGGGCGGCTCCCCGCTGCAGGTCAGCGGCCCCGCGGCCGGGCTGACGGTGGTCGTCGCCGGCCTGGTTTCCGATTTCGGTTGGGGCATAACGTGCTTGATCACCGTTGCCGCCGGAGTCGTGCAGGTTGCGCTGGGGCTCAGCCGCGTTGCGCGCGCCGCCCTTGCGATCTCACCCGTCGTCGTGCACGCCATGCTGGCCGGCATCGGCATCACGATCGCCCTGCAGCAGGCACACGTGCTGCTCGGCGGGAAATCCAAGAGCACGGCCTGGCACAACCTGATCGGGCTGCCCGGCCAGATCATCGGGGCGCACCGCCCGGGGGTGATCCTGGGGGCGCTGGTGATCGTCATCCTGGTGGCCTGGCGCTGGGTTCCGGCCACCGTGCGCCGCATCCCGGGTCCCCTCGTCGCCATATGTGGGGGTGACGGTGATTTCGGTGGTCTTCGGATTCCACGTGCGCCGGATCAACCTCGAGGGGTCACCGCTGGATGCGCTGCAGTTGCCCGATCTTCCCCACGGCAACTGGGGCGCGGTCGCCATCGGGGTGATCACGGTCGCGCTCATCGCCAGCGTCGAGAGCCTGCTGTCGGCGGTGTCGGTCGATCGGATGCACAACGGGCCACGCACCGATTTCAACCGCGAGCTGGTGGGGCAGGGAGCCGCCAACATCGTGTCGGGCACCGTCGGCGGGCTTCCGGTGACCGGCGTCATCGTCCGCAGCTCGACGAATGTCAACGCGGGCGCCAAATCCCGCGCCTCGGCGATCATGCACGGCGTCTGGATCCTGTTGTTCACCATCCCGTTCGCCGGGCTGGTCGAGAAGATCCCCACCGCGGCACTTGCCGGTCTGCTCATCGTCATCGGGGTTCAGCTGCTGAAGCCGGCTCACATCGAAACCGCAATGAAGCAGGGCGATCTCGCGGTGTATGTCGTGACGGCCGTCAGCGTCATCTTCCTCAACCTGCTGCACGGCGTCATGATCGGGCTCGCGCTGGCCATCGCGCTGACCGGATGGCGGGTGATCCGGGCCAAGATCGACGCCACGCCGTCCGGCGACGAATGGCGGGTGAGCATCGAGGGCGCGGCCTGCACCTTCCTGGCGCTGCCGAGGCTGACGCGGATGCTGGCGTCGGTTCCGCAGGGCGCGACGGTGACGGTGGCCATCGCGGTTCATTACCTCGATCACGCTGCCCACCAGACGATTACCGACTGGCAGCAACAGCATGAGGCGACGGGCGGGACGGTTCACATCCAGGGCGTGATCGAGACGGGTCAGCGCGACGCGGACGAACCGTTGGTCGAAGCCGAAAGCCCCGAGGCCGCAGCGTAATTGCACTCCGGCGTGACCCGGCTCAGGCGCGAGGGACTCCAGGGACCATATGGTTTACGCCGAAACGCCCCGCCGGTCAGTCGACGTCGATGCGGATATGCAACCGCTTGCCGCACACCTGCGCCAGCCGTTGCAGCACGTCGACGCGGGGCACCTCGGTGCCGTCCTCCCACGCGGCGACGGCTTCGCGGGTGGTGCCGAGCGCCTCGGCCAGCTGGGCCTGGTTCATGCCGGCACCGGCACGTGTTTCGAAGATCAAGTCGGGCAGATCCAGCGCCAGCCCGGCTTCGTGGATGTCCATCGAGTTCGGTTCAGTCATCGCCAATCACCGTCCAACTTCGATGATACGTGCGATCTGGGCCTACCGTCCGGCCATTTCCTCCAGCCGGCGGATGCGGTCCTCGATCGGCGGATGCGTCGAGAACAGCGACCCGATCCGCTCGCCCGCCCGGAACGGGTTGGCGATCATCAGGTGCGCCTGGCTGGCCAGCTGGGGTTCCGGCGGCAGCGGGGCCGCCTGGACCCCGCCGGAGATCTTGCGCAGGGCCGACGCCAGCGCCAGCGGGTCGCCGGTCAGCACCGCGCCCGATTCGTCGGCCTGGTATTCGCGTGACCGCGACACCGCCAACCGCACCACCGTCGCGGCGATCGGGCCCAGCAACGAAACCAGCAGCAGCGCAAAGGGATTCTCGCCATCGCGGTTGTTGCCGCCGAACATGCCCGCGAACATGGCCATGTTGGCCAGCGCGGTGATCACCGACGCCAGTGCGCCGGCGATGCACGAGATCAGGATGTCGCGGTTGTAGACGTGCGAAAGCTCGTGTCCCAGTACGGCGCGCAACTCGCGCTCGGTGAGCAAGTCCAGAATGCCGGTGGTGCAGCAGACCGCCGCGTTGCGGGGATTGCGTCCCGTCGCGAACGCGTTGGGCGCGTTGGTGTCGCTGATGTACAGCCGGGGCATCGGCTGGTGCGCGGCGGTGGCCAGCTCACGCACGATCCGGTACATCGCCGGCGCCTGCACCTCCGAGACCGGCTGCGCGTGCATCGCCCGCAGCGCCAGCTTGTCGCTGTTGTAGTACGTGTAGATGTTCATCCCGATGGCGAACAGCACCGCGAGGAACATCGCGGTCCGGCCGAACAGCGAGCCGACGAACACGATCAACGCGGACATGCCAACCAACAACGCGAACGTCTTGAACGTGTTGTGGTGCGGATGCCAGGTCATCGGTGTCCTCCTTGCGAACACTCGGGAGCGCGCGTTATTGCCGATTACAGCTCATTGAACGCCCGAGATGGCCCAGTTGGTTCCGCACCGCTCGTGGCGGCGACGCTAGCCGTGCCGGCTGATGGTGTAGTCGACCAGCGTCTGCAACGCGTGCCGGCCGGGGACGTCCGGCAACAGGGCCAGCTCCTGGCGGGCCTGCTCCGCGTACTCCTGAAGCGAATGCTTGGCCTTGGCCATGCCCGGGGACGCCCGCAACAGCGTCAGCGCCTCGGCCACCGCCGCGTCGTCGTCGATGGGCCCGACCAGCAGCTCACGCAGCCGCGCCGCCTCGGGTCCGCGTTCGCGCAGCGCGTAGACCATCGGCAAGGTGTGCACGCCTTCGCGCACGTCGGTGCCGGGCAGCTTGCCGGACTCGTGGGAGTCACTGTCGATGTCGATGATGTCATCGGAAATCTGGAACGCGGTTCCCACGATGCCGCCGAGCCGGCTCAGCCGCTCCACCTGATCGGCGTCGGCACCCGAGAACATCGCACCGAACCGGCCCGCCGCGGCTATCAGGCACGCGGTCTTCTCGTACACCACTTTCAGGTAGTGCTCGATCGGGTCGGCCCCCTGGGCCCCTTCTTTCAGGCCGCGCGTCTCGCGCATCTGCCCCGTCACCAACTGGGCGAACGTCTCGGCGATCAGCCGCACCGCCTCGGGCCCCAGCCGGGAGACCAACCGGGACGCCGTCGCGAACAGGTAGTCCCCGGCCAGGATCGCGACGTTGTTGCCCCAGCGCACGTTGGCGGTCGGGGTGCCGCGACGAACCTCCGCCTCGTCCATCACGTCGTCGTGGTACAGCGTGGCCAGGTGCACCAGTTCGATGACGGCGCCGGCGATGGTCACGTCCACGCTGTCCGGATTGGGACCGATCTGCGCCGACAGCACGGTGAACAGCGGCCGGAACCGCTTGCCGCCGGCCTTGAACAGGTGCGTCAGCGACTCGGTCATGATGTCGTCCGCGCTGCGCAGCTCGGTGTCCATGAGCTGCTCGATCCGGCCCACACCGTCCCGCACGGTCGCCGCGAATCCGGGGTCGCCGAAGTCAACGCCCGCCACCACCGTCGCCGGAGTACTCACGGGACCAAACATACTGGTGTGCATGAAGACGGGAGCGACCCGAGCCCAAGTGGTGGTCGTGGGCGCAGGACCCGCCGGTTCGGCGGCGGCGGCCTGGGCCGCCCGGGCGGGCAACGACGTATTGGTCATCGATTCGGCGAGCTTCCCCCGCGACAAGGCCTGCGGCGACGGGCTGACCCCCCGCGCGGTCGCCGAGCTGGAACGGCTGGGGCTGCGCGACTGGCTGGACACCCGCATCCGGCACCGGGGACTGCGGATGAGCGGGTTCGGCGGCGAGGTGGAAGTCGATTGGCCCGGCCCGTCGTTCCCGTCGACCGGCAGCGCGGTGGCCCGCTTCGAGCTGGACGACCGGATCCGCAAAGTCGCCGAAGACTCCGGGGCACGGATGCTGCTCGGGACCAAGGCCGTTGCCGCGCAACATGATTCATCGGGACGCGTGACGTCGGTGACACTGGCCGACGGCACCGAGGTGAGCTGCCGCCAGTTGATCGTGGCCGACGGCGCCCGTTCGCCGCTGGGCCGCAAGCTGGGCCGGCGCTGGCACCAGGAAACGGTGTACGGCGTCGCCGCCCGCGGGTATCTGACCACCGCGCGCGCCGACGACCCCTGGCTGACGTCGCATCTGGAACTGCGCTCCCCCGACGGCGCGGTGCTGCCGGGCTACGGCTGGATCTTCCCGCTCGGCAACGGCGAGGTGAACATCGGCGTCGGAGCGTTGTCGACGTCGAAGCGGCCCGCCGATCTGGCGTTGCGCCCGCTGATCGACTACTACACCGACCTGCGCCGCGACGAATGGGGCTTTACCGGCCACCCGCGGGCGGTGGCCTCGGCGTTGCTGCCGATGGGCGGCGCGGTGTCGGGGGTGGCCGGCGCCAACTGGATGCTGATCGGCGACGCCGCGGCCTGTGTGAACCCACTCAACGGGGAAGGCATCGACTACGGGCTCGAGACCGGGCGGCTGGCCGCGGCGCTGCTGGATGGTCGCGACCTGTCGCAGGTGTGGCCGTCGCTGCTGCAGCAGCACTACGGCCGGGGGTTCTCGGTGGCCCGCCGGTTGGCGCTGCTGCTGACGTTCCAGCGGTTTCTGCCGTCGACCGGACCGATGGCGATGCGCTCGACGACGCTGATGACCATTGCCGTGCGGGTCATGGCCAACCTGGTCACCGACGACGACGCGGACTGGGTGGCGCGCGCCTGGCGGGGCGGCGGCCGGTTGTCGCGGCTGCTCGATCGCCGAACGCCGTTCAGCTGACCGATCTCCCCGCATCGCCGCTGGTCGGCGGGCTCCGCGGTCCCAGCTGGGGCCGTTGATCGGCGATGGACTTTCGTCCGCGCACCCAGAGCGAGGCGTGTATAGTCCAGCTAATGAAGGGAACGAGGCTGGCTACTATCGGAGCCGCTGCTGCTGCCATCGCGCTGGGCGCGCTTGCCGCGCCGGCCCAGCTCTCCGTGCCGGCGCAGGCGGATCCGCCGCCGACCGCGCCGTACCCCACCCCGCGGACGCCGTCGCCCCCGAGCGACTACGACGCGCCATTCAAGAACACCGTCAACGGCTTCGGCATCTACCAGCCGCAGGACCAGTTGGCGTGGCTGGGCAAGATCACCTGCGACCGGCTGGGCCGCGGCGTCGACCATGACGCCCATCAGTCCGCGACATTCATTCAGCGCAACCTGCCACGGGGCACCACCGAGGGGCAGTCGTTGCAGTTCCTCGGCGCGGCGGTCGACCACTACTGCCCGGACCAGGTCGGCGTCGTCCAAGCCGCAGGCAACCACTAGCGGAACCCGCTCAGCGCAGGGGCTTGTGCCCGGCGTGTAAGGCGACGATGCCGCCGGTCAGATTGCGCCAGCGCACCCCGGACCATCCGGCCTGGGTTATCTGCTGCGCCAATGCCGCCTGATCGGGCCACGCCCTGATCGATTCCGCGAGGTACACGTACGCGTCGGGATTGCTCGACACCGCCCGCGCCACCCGCGGCAGCGCCCGCATCAAGTATTCCTTGTAGACGGTGGCGAACAGCGCATTGCTGGGCGTCGAGAACTCGCACACCACCAACCGGCCGCCCGGGCGCGTGACCCGGGCCATCTCGCGCAGCCCGGCCTGGGTGTCGACGACATTGCGCAGCCCGAAACTGATTGTCACGGCATCGAATACGTCGTCGCCGAACGGCAGCCGGGTGGCATCACCGGCGACTTTCGGCACGTCGCGCGCGGCACCCGCCGCCAGCATGCCGACCGAAAAATCGGCGGCCACACACCACGCCCCGGACTTCTTCAGCTCCACGGTGGACACCGCGGTGCCCGCGGCGAGGTCCAGCACCTTCTGACCCGGCCCGATGGCCAGCGCCGACCGGGTGGCCGCGCGCCAGTACCGGTCCTGGCCCATCGACAGCACGGTGTTGGTCAGGTCGTACCGGCGGGCGACGCCGTCGAACATCGACGCGACATCCCGGGGGTCCTTGTCCAACTCGGCGCGACTCACGCGGGAAACGCTACCTGTTCGGGGAATGAGGTGGCACCGTCGGCGTTGTAGCAGGGCGTGACTGAAAAAGTTTGGTTTATCACCGGCACATCGCGAGGTTTCGGACGGGCGTGGACGATCGCGGCGCTGGAGCGCGGCGACAAGGTCGCCGCCACGGCGCGCAACACGGCCTCGCTGGACGACCTGGCGCAGAAGTACGGCGACGCGCTGCTACCGATTCGCCTCGACGTCACCGACAGGGCGGCGGACCTCGCGGCGGTCAAGCAGGCGCACGACCACTTCGGTCGGCTCGACATCGTGGTGAACAACGCCGGATACGGGCAATTCGGGTTCGTCGAGGAACTCTCCGAGCAGGACGCACGCGATCAGATCGAGACCAACGTCTTTGGGGCACTGTGGATCACACAGGCGGCGCTGCCGTATCTGCGCAAGCAGGGCAGCGGCCACATCATCCAGGTGTCCTCCATCGGGGGCATCACCGCCTTCCCGTTGGTCGGCATGTATCACGCGTCGAAGTGGGCGCTGGAGGGCTTCTCCCAGGCGCTGGCGCAGGAGGTCGCACCGTTCGGCGTGCACGTCACGCTGATCGAGCCGGGCGGCTTCGACACCGACTGGGCCGGGGATTCCGCCAGGCACGCCGATCCGATTCCGGCCTACGACGACGTCCGCGCCGCCGTCCAGGCCGAGCGCAGCCGCCGGTGGGCCAGCCCGGGTGACCCATCGGCGTCCGCGGCCGCGCTGCTGAAGGTGGTCGACGCCGAAAACCGCCGCTGCGAGTGTTTTTCGGCGCTTCCCCGCTGGAAACGGCCAAGGCCGACTACGAGAGCCGGCTGCGCAACTGGGAGGAATGGCAGCCCGTCGCCGAACTGGCGCAGGGCTGATTCGCGACAACCGGCCGACTTTCGAGGCTTTCGTAACTCGTCTATTTCGGGACCGCGTTCAGTTCTGTCACGCGCCATCTGCAACTCATCGGGGAGTGAAGTAGTCGATTACTCATGCCGGCACCACGGAATGGACACATAATTGTGACTTCCGCGAGGAAAGGCGGCCTGCATGTCCGCACCTCAGCCCCCGCCGGTGGAAACCTGCGACGTGTGCATCGTTGGAGCAGGCATCGCCGGGCTAAACGCTCTGTTCGCCGCGAGCCGATACCTGTCGCGGAACAACAAGGTGATCCTGATGGATCGTCGGCCGCGCGTCGGCGGCATGTGGGTCGATGTGTACTCGTATGTGCGCCTGCATCAACCGCACCCGATGTTTACGGCGGGCAACATCAAGTGGACCCTCGGCAAGGATCGCGCCTACTTGGCGACCAAGGGCGAGGTGCTCGACCATTTCCAGCACTGCGTCGACGTGATAAGGGAGCGGGTGCAGGTGGACGAGCATTTCGGTTGGGACTTCGAGTCGGAGGAAGAAGCGAACGGAATCGTGCGGGTCACCTCCAGGGCTGCCGATGGCCGGATGCTCGTCGTCGAGACCAAGCGACTGATCAAAGCCTATGGCCTGGGAATCACGCCCAACGAACCACTCGACATCTCCAGTACACGCGTCCATTCGGTCTCACCCGACTACTGCGACGTCCGGGCGGGCGACATCAGCGAAAGCGATGCTCCGGTGTGGATCATCGGCGGCGGAAAAACCGCGATGGACACCGCACATGCACTGATCACGACTTACCCCGGTCGCCAGGTAAACCTCGTCGCCGGTCGAGGAACATTCTTCTCCCGCCGCGACAGCCTGTTGCCGAGCGGCACCCGGCGGTGGTGGAAGGGCACGCCGTCGAGCACCATCGCCACACAGCTAAGTCGCCGGTACGACGGCACGAACGAATCAGACGTCCAAGGTTGGTACCGGGCCACCCACGGCACGTTCTTGACCCCCCAAGCGGACAACTTCGTGTTGGGAGTGTTGTCTGAGGCCGAGAACCGCACGATCTCCGCCGGGCTAAACGATGTCGTCATGGACTATTTCGAGGATGCAGTCGATCGCAATGGCATGACCGAGTTGGTGTTACGGAGCGGGTCGACGAAGACGATCCAATCGGGCAGCTGGGTCGTCAACTGCACGGGATACGTCAAATTTCCCGACGAAGACTCGTACGAGCCGTACGTTTCGCCCAGTGGCGCAGTCGTTTCCATCAACGTGCGGTCGGCCATACTGCACTTGCCCGCGTTCATGGGGTATTTCCTGGGCCATCTGCTGTTCTTGGACAAGCTCAGTGAGATCCCGCTCTACGAAGTCGACTGGATGAAACTGAGGGAGAAGGCACCCACGGCATTTCCGTACGTGCTCTTCGCGCTCGTCCAGCACAACCTCAGCCTGATCTACGACAACGTCCCCAGTCGCGTATTCACCGAAAACGGCCTCGATTTCGATAAGTGGTACCCGCTACCGCGCCGCCTGCCGGGCTTGACGCGGTTCTTGCTCACGCGCCACCGCGAACGGGAGCGCCAGCGCCGTGTACTTGACACAGTCCGGGAGCGTTTCGATATCCGCTGCGGCCCACTTAGCGCGCCTGTTTTTAAGGCAAGGTGAATATGCTCCCGACTGATCGTCGTCATGGCACCGTCGCAGCCCACGCGATATGTCCCTCGTAGCCAAGCGTTTTCGCCATTTCGCGGTGGTCATCCAGGAAGTGCGTGTAAGCGACGGCATCATCCCGGCTGCGGGCCAGCAGCGCCCGCAGTCGCAACGACCAGATGTCGCGCATCACCAAACCCTCATCGGCTGGCGCGACCGACAACCGGTCAACCGCGGCCCCGGCTTCAGCCACGTCATCGACGGCCCCGCGATCAAGCAGTGACTCCACCAGAACAGCCGTCGCCGGAATACCCCACAGCAGAAGATGTTCCTGGCGAAACAAATGGTCGGCGGCGGCGCGCATCACCGGTATGGCGGCATCGTGATCTCCTTGCCTCGCCGTCTCACGTGCCGCGTAGACCTCGACGATCGGCAAATCGCTGAGGTTGTGTCCTTGGTTTAGGAACACTTCGCCGATCTCGCCCAACAGCTGCTGGCCCAGACCGCGCTCCTCAATGGTGTCGCGATGCACCAGCGCGACGCCCAACGTCGCCTTGATGAAGCCCACCACCACGTCATCACTGGATCGCTCGGCGATCCGTAGAGCGTTCTCGATCTCGTGCAGGGCACCATCATCAGCCCTCAGCACGCCGAACGGTATGCCCAGCAAGTAGATATAGCCGACAACCCCGGCGTAGGACGCGGGGTCAGCGCGGCGGGCCATACCCAGGCCATGCCGCAGGTCTGCCGGCCATCCGGGACGACCCAGAAAATAACGAGCCATACCCCGCGACACGAAGGCGAGCGCTAACGGACACCCGACAAGGAAGTTGCCTTTCAACGGATCGCCGTCGGCCAGGTCGATAACGGCCTGCGACCATCGCAGGACGTCACACCACTCGGTACTCTCGATCTTGCCGTAGATCACCGGGAAGGACAGCCCTACTGTCAGGGTCGCATCTCCGACCGACTCGGCGAGGGCCCAGGCTTCCGATGCCAGCTGCGACGCCTCGAGCACCCGGTCCTGATGCGCGTAGCCAACCACCATCCCTGCCGTCGCGATGCCGAGTGACGCCTTGTCCCCCGCGGCGCTGCACAACTCCCGCAATTCGTCAAAGCGGTCACCGGCAACGCCGGCGTGGACTCGCCAGCCCGTCCCGGACAACATGGTGCGCGGGGCGATGCGCATGGCCGCCCGGTGCGGGTGATCGGCGGGCAGGGCGTCGGCGATCTCCGCCGCTCGCCCCCAGCTCGCTCGCGCCGCGCTGATGTCACGGTTGGTCGCCCAAGTGGCGGCGCGCATGTGCCAGTCGTAGGCGGCGTGCAGGTCACCGGCGGCCTCCACATGTTCTGCGATCAACGCTGCGTTTTCGTCCCCCGATTCCGGATCGCGGGCTTCGATTGCGGCGGCCACCCGCCGGTGCAGATCTGAGCGATCCGATCTGAGTTGTGCGCCGTAGGCCACCGAATGAATGAGGGGATGATGGAATACATACTCCGGTTGTCGGGTGAGGGTGACCACGTCGATGAGCTGGGCCGCCACCAGTTCGTCGACGTCGGGCTCGACACCCAACACCGTGAGTAGGTCGAGGCTGAATCGCGAGCCGATGACCGCCGCCGCGCTCAGCGTGCGCTTGGCTTTCGGATGGAGCCGGTCGATGCGTGCGGCGATGGTCGCCTGCAACGTGGCAGGCACGCTCACTTCGCTGACCTCCGCGGCCGACGTGTAGGCACCCGGCTCCCCACGCAACACACCGCGCTCGGCCAGTTCGCGCACCAGCTCCTCGGCGAAAAACGGATTACCGGCCGCCCTCTCGACGACTCTGCGGCCCACGGCATCGACCGACAGGTCGGGCCCGAGGAGATGTGCGACGAGTGCTGCGGTTTCTGAATCACTCAGCGGCGCAAGGGCTACGGTGTGGGCATCAGCCACTCGGGACAACGCGCCGTGGTATTCCGGTCGGTAGGCGACCAGCACCAGCGAGGGCGTCTGCGGGATCACCTCAAGGAAATCGGTCAGCATCGACTCACTGATCTCGTCTATCCAGTGGGCGTCCTCGACGACGTAGACCGCCGGCCTGTGGCGGGACAATCTGGCGGCGTTCACCACCGCGGCCAACCGCCGCCGACGCGCATCGGGATCAATCGCGGGCACGGCGGTGCTCGGGTCGGCGATGCCCAGCAGGTCATCAAGCAGCAGCACGTCCTCAGGGTCTGCATCCGGAAATTGGTCTCGCACTCGCGCGCGGGCCGCCTGCCCGTCAAGACCCTCGACGCCGGTCGACGCCCGCAGCAGACGCGCCACGGCATGAAATGGGACCTGGCTGGTGTGTGACTCGCAGAAGGCGGTCGACACCTCCACACCCCGGACCGCTGCCATCGCGGCCACCTCGCGCACCAGGCGGCTCTTGCCGATGCCGGGTTCGCCTACCACCACAACCACAGCGCCCTGACCACCGAGTGCGCGGTCCAACAAGCCCTCGACGGCGGACATCTCCAACCGGCGACCGACCAGATTCGAGTCAGCGCGCTCGGTAGCGCGATGCCGGTCTCCTATGCCCAGTAAGCGGTAGGCGGTGACGGGTTCGCTGGCGCCCTTGATGCGGACCATCTCCGGTTCACTCAGCGTCGCTGAGTCATCAACCAGTCGCGCGGTAGAGACGCTGAGCATCACTCCACCCGGCGGTGCGACCGATTCCATCCGTTGCGCCAGGCCCACCTGATCACCTACGGCGGTGTAACCGAAAGGTCCCGAGCCGATTTCACCGGCGATCACCTGACCGGAGTTAAGTCCCACGCGCACAAGCAGTTTCGTGCTGTCTCGCCGCTCGACCTCGGCGCCCAGAGCCTTCGCTTCCTCCTGAATGTTCAGCGCCGAGAGACATGCGCGAAGGGCATGGTCCTCCATTGCCGCCGGCGCACCGAACACCGCCATGATGCCGTCGCCGGTGAACTTGTCCACCGTGCCGCCGTACCTCCGGACAACGGCCGCGCAACGGTTGGCCAGATGGACCATGATCTCGCGCAGCCGTTCCGTCCCGACGGCCGCCGCGATCTCCATCGAATGCACCACGTCGGCGAACAAGACGGTGACTTGCTTGTACTCGGCTGCTCCAGTCACGTGACGCAGGGGTGTACCGCATTTGCTACAGAAATTGGCCGGAGGATTAGTTTGCGCGCCGCAGGAACTACAGACCAGCCCGACCTGGGCCAGTTCACGGCTGCCATCCCCGGTGGGGTCCACGTCAGTATCGTTTCACCGCTGGTCAACGATGTCCTGCAGATCGGCATGCCACCTGTGACGACTGAGACGAAGGTTCGAGACTCTCATATGTCGTCTATTTCGGAGACGGCGTTCAGTTCTGTTCGGGCCTGGTCGATTTGGTCGTATGCGTAAGTCGCCATGGCGGCGGTGGTCGTCGTCTCGCCGTTGCGGGCGAGCGATTCGTAGGTCGCCTCGCCCAGGACGTCGCGCAGGTGGGTGACCGCGGCGGTGATCTCCGGGAACGCCGCTGCGGCGATGGGACTGAGTGCGAAACCGGCGATGGTGGCCGCCGGTTCGTGGCGTCCGAGCCGGTCGAAAAGAGCGGCGAGGATGGCCAGCGGGACGCGGATCGTCGTGGTGTCGCCCGCATTGTCGAAGTTGCGGATCGCCAGGGTGAGGTGATTGAGCGCGGCCACCGGGTCGCCGTGTTCGGCCTCAAGTCGTGCCAGACTGTTCGCCAGGACTGACGCGACGGCGCGGTTGCCGCTGTCTTGAGCGATCACCAGACCCCGGCCGCCCGCGTTAAGCGCCCCGACGGGATCCGCGTCGCGGAAAGCCAAACCGTAGGCACCGAGCGCCCACGCGAGCAACATCGGGTTGCCTGTTGCCTCCGCGGCCTCGATGAGGCCATCCGCGGAATTCATCGCCTCCCCACCGCAACCGGCCAATGCAAGGGCGGCAACCAGCCATGCCCGGATGTGGACGTGGGTGTCACGGCGGCGTGCGAGCTGGGCGCGGCACAACTCGGCCAACCGTTCGGGCTGCCCGATGGGTAGGTATACGACTCCAAGCCAGGCTTCGATGCCGTGCGGCAGGGCCTCGCGGCTGCTGCCGAGAACGATCTGGCCGGCGTCGCTGTAGCCGACAGCCGCCTCGATCCGTCCGGTTGTGTAGCAGAACGACGCCATCACGTAAAGGAACGCCAGCCGGGGATGGTCGACCGCGCGGGCGGGCTCGATCAGCTCTTCGGCCCAGGCTATCGGCTCAAGGATTTGGACCAAAGCACCGAGCAACCCCACATAGGCGGCGATGGTGGCGGCGACATCAAGATCGCCGTGGTCGGCGGCCCACCGAAACGCGGTACGCAGATTGGGCAGCTCGACGCTGAACCAGTCGTAGGCCTCCCGCTGGCGGGGGCTGTCCCACAGGGCCAGGATGTCGGCTTCCCGTCCGGCGAAGTAGCGCGAGTGCGCGGCCCGAATCTCGGGCGCTTCGCCGCGGGCGACCAGTTGTTCTTCGGCGAACTGGCGGATCGTCTCCAGCATCGAAAACCGGGTCCGCCCCGCCGACCGGTCGGCGACCACCAGCGACTTGCGCACCAGAGCGTCGACTACCTCGAGGATGGCGTATTCGTCGAGGTCATCTGATCCGGCTACCGCGCAGGCGCTTTGCAGATCAAATCCGCCCGCGAAGACCGAACAGCGGTCCAGCACTGTCTTTTCGGCGTCGTCGAGAAGGTCGTAGGACCAGGCCATCGCGTGGCGCAGGGTGTGGTGGCGTTCCAGGCCGCGCCGGGATCCGACCAGCAGCCTGAACCGGTGATCAAGACGATCACGCATTTCACTGACGGTCATCGACGCCATCCGCGAGGCGGCCAGCTCGATGGCCAAGGGAATCCCGTCGAGTCGCCGGCAAATCTCAGTGACTGCGGCGGCTTCAGCGCCATCGACCATCGAGAAGCCCGGTGCAAAGCCTTGTGCGCGTTCGACGAACAGACTCACCGCCGCAGAGTCGACTCCCGCTGCCGCGTCCAGAGAGCGCAGCGGCCACACCTGCTCGTCGGGGACTCCGAGTCCTTCGCGGCTGGTGGCCAACACCCGCACGGTCGCCGCGTGCGCGAGTATGGCTTCGATCAGGTCGGCGGCGGCGTCCAGAATGTGCTCGCAGTTGTCGATCACCAACAGCCGGAATCGGCCCTCCAATGCGGCGGCCACCGACTCGCTCACGGTCTTACCCGGCTGCTGGGTGATGCCCAATACGGCGGCCACCGAGTCGGGCACTGCTGCTGGGTCGGCGACCGGGGCCAGCTCGAAAACCCAAACCCCATCAGGGAACTCATCGCCGAGTCGCGCCGCGACCTCCAACGCGAGGCGCGTCTTACCGACTCCACCTACGCCGGTCAGTGTCACCAACCGATGCGCCTTAACCGCCGCTTCGATCTCAGTGACCGCGGATTCGCGTCCGATCAAGCTGGTGGTCGCAGGCCGCAGATTTCCCGGACTCGTATCGAGCGCACGCAGCGGCGGAAACTCCGTAAGAAGGCCCGCCGCTCGCACTTGAAACACCCCGAGCGGCATAGGCACATCACGCAACCGGCGCGGCCCCAGATCCACCAGATCCACCCCGCTGAGCAGACTCACCGTCGACTCCGCCAGCAGGATCTGACCGCCGTGTCCGGCGGCCATCACCCGCGCGGCACGATTGAGCACCGCACCGAAGTAATCCCCGTCGCGCAGTTCGGCCTCGCCGGTCGCGATGCCCATCCGCACCGGCAATTCCAGTGTCCGCTGCGCGCTTACAGCTGCGTCGACCGCTGATCTCGGCGACGCGAACGCTGCGCACACGCCGTCACCGGTGTGCTTGAACAACCAGCCACCATGCGCCTCAATCGCCCTGCGCAGCACCTCATCATGGGCGGCCAGCGCGGTCCGCATCCCGTCGGCGTCGGCTTCCCACCGACGGGTCGAACCCTCAATATCGGTGAACAAAAACGTCACAACGCCCGCAGGCGGGTCCCGGGGGGACACCTGCCCAGGATGTCACACCGAGTCCATCCACCGCGGCCGATCGCGACTGGACTTTCCAGACACTCATGTCTCATCTATTTCTAGCGCATGCCTTCCGCGATCGAAGAGACAAAGCGCCATTCACCGATCGCAGCCGCCACCTTGCGCATCGCTCGAGGACACCGAGGTCGCGGGAGTTGTAATCCCTTCGGGCACAATGGTTATAGCCAACACCGCCGCCGCCAACCGCGATCCCGCCGTCTACGACGACCCCGACCGCCTCGACATCACCCGCACGGGGGCCCCGGCGATGCAGACGTTCGGGCGCCGGAATGCACTACTGCCTCGGTGCCAACCAGCCCCGACTCGAGCTCGCCGAAGCCCTGGCGGTCATGACACAGCTCATGCCCAACCGGCCCCGCCTCATGGAAACCGCTAACCGGGCTGAGCGGACCGATCGCGTTGCCAATCGAATTCGACCGACGCGCGGACTGACCGCCGGCTCATTCGCCCTGCGCGTACCGCCCGGCGAAAATCTGCCGTCGAACGAACGGCGACAGCACCGCCTCGTAGTGGCCGAGCAGCTCGTCGCAGATGACCGGCCAGCTTCGGCCGACCACGCTGCGCCGGGCGGCCAGCGCATAGCGGGGCCGTTCGGCGATCAGGTGCGCGACCGCGTCGGGCAGCCGCGACTCGAACTCGTTGACGGCCAACAGCAGACCGGTACGCCACGGGGTGACGAGGTCACGTGGGCCGCCGGCGTCGGGGGCGATCACCGGCAACCCCGACGCCAGCGCTTCTTGCACGACCTGACAAAACGTCTCGTGCTCACCGGGATGCACGAACACGTCCATGCTGGCGTACGCCGCGGCGAGCTCGCTCGCCGTACAGCGCACCCGTGAAAACCGCTGTCGGCATTGCCGATTGCAGCTTGTTGCGGTCGACGCCGTCGCCCACGATGACGAGCTGAACCGACGTCGTTGGCGGCCAGCCCGACGAGCCGCTCGACGTGTTTCTCGGGCGCGAGCCGGCCCACGAACCCGACGATCGGCTTGCCCTGCGGCGACCACTGCCGCCGCAGCGCCTCGTTGCGCGCGGACGGCGCGAACCGCAGCACGTCGACACCGCGCGCCCACCGGTGTACCCGCGGAAAGCGATGAGCGACAAGTGATTCCATCGTCACACTGGATGGCGCCAGGGTACGGTCGGCGAGGCCGTGCAGATGGCGGAACCACGCCCATGCGGCCCGCGCGGTCATCGGAATGCCGTAGCTCGCCGCGAAGCCCGGAACGTCGGTTTGATACACCGCGACCGTCGGCACCCCCAGCCAGCGAGCCGCCCGCACCCCGCCGTAGCCCAGCAGCGCCGGCGAAGCCAGATGCACCACGTGCGGGATCGAATCCGCGCAACACCTTCACCAGCCGGGGCGTCGGCACGCCGAGCGGCAGGGTGGTCACCTTGGGGAACATCCGCGACGGCACCCGATGAACGCGGATCCCGTCGTAGATGCGATCCGCCCGGGGCTTGGCCCGGCGGCGTGTCGGGGGCGATGACGAGGGCTTCGTGGCCCGTTCGGCGCAGATGCTCGAGCACCCGGATCACCGAGTTGCTGACACCGTTGACTTCGGGGAGGAATGATTCCGCGACGATGGCAACGCGCACATCACTACCGTGTCAGCGTCGGCTGTCGACAAGGTTGCCTACGGGCATACGTCATGCGAAATTTGCAGGCCTCGACGGTGATTTTGGCGGCGGGTTCGTCGTCCGGTGCGTCGCGACGGTCGAGCCGCTTGTCCAGCAGCGCCAGCGCGATCAGGATCGCCGCCGCGGCCAGCCAGCCCACCACCGCGATGGACCCGGCCGGGATGATCGCCAGCCCGGCATTGCGATGCTGCACGCGGACCAGGTTCGGATCGTTCTTGTTGTACTCGACGTAGATCCGCATCCCGGTGGCCAAATGGGACGGGTAGAGCACGCCCGAGCTCGGGACGATAGGTGACCCGCTCGGGTGTGACGAATTCGATGGTGGATCGGCGCGGTCCGGCGCTGAGCACCTCCGCCTGCGCGACGCCCATGTTGTGGGTGAATCGCAATGTCGTCGCGCCAGGCGCCGGCCACCAGCAGCAGCGACTGCAGCGTGACCAGGCCGGTCACGATCAGCACCGCAATGCGCGCCCACCGCAACGCAATCCTGGCGCGCGTTTTCGGCGGTTCATCACTGCGTCCGTGAATCAGGATGCGCAGCACAACGTTTTCGGAGATATCACCATCTAGATGCGCCTCATAGCGCGGCCTTGATGGCGGCGTGCAGCTGCCGCAGCGAAGACCGGTCGGCCTTGACCTCCAGCACCCGCATCCCGGGGCCGGGTTCGTCGAGGGCCGTGGTCAATTCGTCGACCTCGATCTGCCGGCTCTCGACGTGGTAGGCGCGGCACAGCGCGCCCACGTCGACATCGTGCGGGGTCCCGAAAATCCGTGATGAGACATCGGAGAACCGCGGGTCGCCCTGTTCGAGCAGTTCGAAGATGCCTCCGCCGTTGTCGTTGGAGACCACGATCGTCAGCCGCCGCGGGGTGGGCTCGGTGGGGCCGATGAGCAACCGGAGCTGTCGTGCACGAACGTCAGGTCACCGATCAGCGCGACGGTGCGGCGCCGGCGGCTCGTCCGGGCCGCCCTCGCGTCATGGGCGAGAGCCGCCCCGATGGCGGTGGAGACCGTGCCGTCGATGCCGGCGACGCCGCGGTTGGACCGGACCCGGATGCCGTGGGTGTCCAGGCCGACCAGCGCCGCGTCGCGGACCGGGTTGGAGGCCCCGAGCACCAGCTGGTCGACCGGGCGCCAGCGCATCGGCCACGGCCGCGGCGACATGCAGGCCGGTGGTCAGCGGGTGCGCCTCGAGCTGGCTGCGGACGGCCGGCCAGCGCGTGCCGGTTATCTCCGCACAGCGGTGCAGCCACGCCGGATGCGGTGTGCCGGTGGTGACCGCCCGGGTGCCGGTGGCCTGCGAATTGCCCGAGACGTCCGGCCAGCGCGGCCCGGTGGTGAGCGCGAACACCGGCACCTGCGGGTCGGCCAGCAAGCGCCGACACCGGCCGGTGCAGCGTGGGGCGGCCGAGCATGATCACCTGCTTGGGCCGCAGCAGCGGCAGTGCCAGCGGGTGCAGCGGGTTGGCCGGGGCGGGCGCCGTCGGCTCGGCGACGGTCGGCAGCTGCGCGAGGTTGGGCTGCGCGCCCGCGCCGTGCCCGGCGATGACGACCGTGTCGGGTGACAGGTCGATGTCCAGCGGCTGGTCGAAGCTGACCGGCGGGGTGTAGGTCCACGGCCGACCGCCCGGGCGGCCCTGCGGCGTCGCCGCTTGAGGTTCGGGATCGGGCACCAGGGGTTCACGCAGCGGGATGTCAAAGTGCACGGGTCCGGCGTTGGCGGTGCGGGATCCGGTGGCGGCCACCAACACTCGGCAGGTGGCCGATCGCCACGTGGCGTTGAGCGAGTCCAGCCGCTCGGGGGCGTCCTCGGCCAGGCCCAGGCTGATGGTGGCCCGAACCTGCGTGCCGAAGTAGCCCAGCTGCTCCATGGTCTGGTTGGCCCCGGTGCCGAGCAGCTCGTAGGGCCGGTTGGCCGACAGCACGATCAGCGGCACCCGCGCGTAGTTGGCCTCGATCACCGCCGGGCCGAGGTTGGCGACGGCCGTGCCGGACGTCATCGCGACGCAGACCGGCGCGCCGGCGGCGATGGCCAGGCCGATGGCCAGATAGCCGGCGGTGCGCTCGTCGATGCGGACGTGCAGGCGGATCCGGCCGGAGCGGTCGGCGTCCTGCAACGCGAACGCCAGCGGGGCGTTCCGCGAACCGGGGCACAGCACCACGTCGCGGACACCGCCGCGAATCAGCTCGTCAACGACGACGCGAGCCTGTGTCGTCGAGGGATTCACTCCTACAGGGTGTCACAGCCGCGAGGAACCGCAGTCGCCCTGGTGAGCCGGTCTCAGGCCTTGGCGTCGGCGAAGAACTTCAGCATCGCGGCGTTGACGGCGTCGGGCCGCTCGAAGAACCCGAGATGGCCGGCGTCGGGTATCTGCACGTAGCGGCCATTGGGCAGGGCGTCGGCGACTTCGCGGCCCAGATGCGGCGGCGTCAGCACGTCGTCGGAGAAGCCGATGACCAGCACCGGCGTCGGAGATGCTGCGGTAGGCGGTCAACCGGCTGGTGTACGGCGCGACATCCAGCTGGCAGCGCATGCCCGGGGTTGGCTTGACGGGCCAGGTGCAGAACATGGCGATCCAGTCGTCGACCGCGGTGTCGTCGTTGAGCGTCTTGCGGGAAAAGTTTTCCAGCAGGCGCATTTTCGCCTCATAGGCGGCCGGCAGCTGGACGCCCGCGTCGGAGAGCTCGGCCTCGGCATCGCGAAAGAACTGCCGGGCGCGGTCCATGCGGCCGCGGGTGCCCATCAGCACGGCGGAGCTGACCAGCTCGGGCCGGGCCAGCATGAGCTCCTGGGCGATGAACGAGCCCATCGACACCCCGACGATGCGGGCCGGGGCGGCGTTCAGAGCGATTCGATCAGCGCCGCGGTGTCGGCGACCATGGTTTGCGTCGAGAACCCTTCGGCGTTTTCGGTGGCGCCGATTCCGCGATTGTCGAAGGTGATGCGCGATATCCCGCCGCCAGAAACGCCGGGACTTGATGCGGTTGCCAGGTGCGTCCGGCGCCGCCGTGGCCTGCGATGAAGATGACGGGCTCACCCGTGCCGCGGTCGTCGTAAGCCAGATTGGTCACTCGGAAGACGGTACAAGCAGCGGATGGCACGCCTTGACCCGGTCGATCCACCACTGCCGCCGCTCCGCCGTCGCCCCCAGCGCTCGCAGCCGCGCGGGATCGGGCGTCACCGGCCCGACGGCCAAGCTCCCGTCGACGGGTGCGGCACCCTCGGCGACGTCCTCGACGAACAGCCCGCCGGTGCCGAGCCCACAGGCATGGCGCAGCTGCGGTAGCGCCGCCGCGGCGATCAGCCCGGCGGCAATTCCGACCGCCGAATCCAGCGCGCTGGAGACCACGACCGGAATGTCGATCTGTGCGGCGATGTCGAGCAACGCCGAAATCCCGCCCAGCGGAGCGACTTTCAGCACCGCGATATCGGCGGCGTGGGCGCGGACCACGGCCAGCGGGTCGTCGGCCTTGCGGATGCTTTCGTCGGCGGCGATCGGCACGTCGATCCGCGCCGCGCAGTTCGGCGAGTTCGTCGACGGAGGCGCAGGGCTGTTCGAGGTACTCCAGCGGGCCGTCGGCGGTCAGGGCGGCCGCCGCCGCGGCCGCCTCCTCGACACTCCAGCCGCCGTTGGCGTCCACGCGCACGATGGGAACCAGCTCCCGCACCGCGTTGACCCGCTCGACGTCGTCGGCCAGCGTCTGTCCAGGTTCGGCGACCTTCACCTTGGCGGTGCGGGCTCCCGGGAAACCGCGCCAGCACCTCGCCGACCTGGTCGGCGGCCACGGCCGGAACGGTGGCGTTGATCGGGATCCGGTCGCGCCGCGGTCGGCGGCGGCCGCCGGTAGGCGGCCTCGATGCCAGAGGCCAGCCAGTGCGCGGCCTCGCGCGGCCCGTATTCGACGAATGCCCCGAATTCGCCCCAGCCCGCCGGGCCGTCGATCAGCGCGACCTCGCGGGTGGTGATGCCGCGGAAGCGCACCCGCATCGGCAGCGCCACCACATGCAGGCGGTCGAGCAGCTCGTCCAGAGCGTGGGCTTCACGCGGCGGTAGACCTGGCGGCCCGCCAGATACGTGGCGCGCACCTCGAGATCGGCGATCTGCTCGGGCGGCACGGTTCGGGGATCGGCCGACAGCACCACCAGGTCGGCGTACTTGCCGACCTGCAGCGAGCCGATCACGTCGTCGGAGAACAGCTGCCAGGCGGCGTCGATGGTCTGCGCGCGGATGGCCTGTTCGACGGTCAGCCGCTCCTCGGGCGCCAGCACCCGGCCGCTCGGCGCCGTCCGGGTCACGGCCACGCTGATGTTGCGCAGCGGCTCCTCGGGCGTGACCGGCGGATCGTTGTGCAACGAGATGCGCATGCCGGTGGCCACCGCGGATCCCGCTGGCATCCAACGGGATCCGCGCTCTCGCCGAACAGGCCGTCGACGATGACGTCGCCCCAGTAGTGGATCTGGTCGACGAAGATGCTGCAGGTGACCCCGAGCGCGGCGGCTCGCCGGAGTTGGTCCGGCCGGATGGCGCCGACGTGTTCGAGGCGTAGCCGGTGGTCGTCGCGCGGACTGCGGCGCAGCGCCTCTTCGTACACGTCGAGGATGGTGTCGACGCCCGCGTCGCCCTGCACATGGCAGGCCATCGGCCAGCCCAACGGGAAGTAGGCGCCGACGATTTCGTGTCAGCTGCTCGGCGGTGTAGTTGGCGCACCCGCAGGAGCCCGGCGTCACGCCGATGGTGCGGGTGGCGTCGGTGTCCAGGTACGGGAAAGGAGAGCGTCGATGTTGCCGATCCAGGGCGAACCGTCCACCCAGATCTTGATGCCGACCTGGCGCAGCATGTCGTCGCCCTCGCCCGGGGTGGCGGCGGTGGACATCTGCGGGTTGGAGATCTCGTAGGTTCGCAGCCGCACCGTGAGCTCGCTCGCGCAGTTGCTCGACCAACGGCCGAAAGTCGGGGTCGAACGCCATCTCCGAGCAGGTGGTCAGCCCGGCGCGGTTGAGCCGGGCGCACTCGGCGAGCAGCATCGCCGGGTAGTCGGCGAAGTTGATGGCGCCGCCTAGCAGCGGGAACACGGCGCCGGTCTCCTCGGCGGTGCCGTCGAGTTCGCCGCTGGCGTCACGGCCGAAGCTGGCGCCCTTGGGGTCGGGGGTGTCGCGGTTCAGGCCGTTGAGCTGGGCGGCGCGCGAGTTGAAGAAGGCCTTGTGCCCGGAGTTGTGGATGATCACCAGCGGGCTGTCCGGCGCGATGTCGTCGAGCCAGGTCAGCGTCGGTTCCGGAAGTCCGCACTGCAGCAGCGGATCCCAGCCGTTGAGGTAGGCGCCGTCGGCTCCCCGCCGGGCGACCTCGGGCGGATCGCCGCCACGACGTCGTCGGCGCCGCGCATGGTGACCGGCCGGATGTCGACGATGCGGTCCGACAGGGCGACGGCCTCCATCAACGGATGGCCATGTGCCTCAACGAATCCCGGCATGACGCAGCCGTCGCCGACGTCGATGGTCTGGGTGCCGGGGCCGACGAATCCGGCCACCTCGGCGCGGGTGCCGACGGCGATGATCCTGCCGTCGGCGACGGCGAGCGCCTCGGCGGTGGGCCGCGCCTCGTCGACGGTCAGGATGGTTCCGGTGACGACGAGATCTGCCTGCGCCATGGGCAGGGATCCTAATGATCCCCAGGGCGGCCGAGGGTGCGGCTGACCCAAATTGCAACACGTTCTAGTCTGGCCACATGAGTGACGATCTGTTGCGCAACCCGACCCATAACGGCCACCTGCTCGTGGGCGCGCTCAAGCGCCACAAGACCAAGCCGGTGCTGTTCCTCGGCGACACGACGCTGACCGGTGGTCAGATGGCCGAGCGGATCAGTCAGTACATCCAGGCGTTCGAGGCGCTGGGCGCGGGCACCGGCGTCGCGGTCGGCCTGCTGTCGCTCAACCGCCCCGAGGTGCTGATGATCATCGGCGCCGGCCAGACCCGGGGCTACCGGCGCACCGCTCTGCATCCGCTGGGCTCGCTGGACGACCACGCCTACGTGCTCAACGACGCCGGCATCAGCTCGCTGATCATCGACCCCAACCCGATGTTCGTCGAGCGCGCGCTGGCGCTGCTGGAGAAGGTGACCCGGGCTGAAGCAGATCCTGACCATCGGCCCGGTGCCCGAGGCGCTGAGCGGTGGAAGGCGCGGTCGACCTGTCGGCCGAGGCGGCCAAGTACGAGCCGCAGCCACTGACCGCCGCGGACCTGCCGCCGGATCAGGTCATCGGCCTGACCTATACCGGCGGCACCACCGGCAAGCCCAAGGGCGTGATCGGCAGACCGCGAAGTCGATCGCCTCGCATGACGCCAGATCCAGCTCGCGGAATGGGAGTGGCCGGAGGACCCGCGGTTCCTGATGATGCACCCCGCTGTCGCACGCCGGGGCGGCGTATCTTCCGCCCACCCTGATCAAGGGCGGCGAGATGCATCGTGCTGCCCAAGTTCGACCCCGCCGACGTGCTGAAAACCATTGAAGCGCAAGCGGATTACGGCCACGTTCCTGGTGCCCTCGATGCTGTACGCGCTGATGGATCACCCGGATTCGCATACCCGCGACCTGTCGTCGCTGCAGACCGTCTATTACGGCGCGTCGGCGATCAACCCGGTGCGGCTGGCCGAGGCGATCCGCCGGTTCGGCCAGATCTTCGCCCAGAACTACGGGCAGTCCGAGGCGCCGATGGCCATCACCTACCTGGCCAAGGGCGAGCACGACGAGAAGCGGCTGACATCGTGCGGGCGCCCAACGCTTTTCGCGCGGGTGGCGCTGCTGGGTGAGGACGGCAAGCCGGTGCCGCAGGGCGAGCCGGGCGAAATCTGTGTCAGCGGACCGCTTTTGGCGGGTGGTTACTGGAACCTGCCAGAGGCGACTGCCGAGACTTTCAAGGACGGCTGGCTGCACACCGGCGACATGGCCCGCGAGGACGAGGACGGCTTCTACTTCATCGTCGACCGGGTCAAGGACATGATCGTCACCGGCGGTTTCAATGTGTTCCCGCGCGAGGTCGAGGACGTCGTCGCCGAGCATCCGGCCATCGCCCAGGTGTGCGTCGTCGGGGCGCCGGACGAGAAGTGGGGCGAGGCCGTCACCGCGGTGGTGGTGCTGCGCTCCGACGCGCCCCGCGACGACGCGGCGATCGAGAAGATGACCGCCGAGATCCAGGCCGCGGTCAAGGACCGCAAGGGCTCGGTGCAGTCGCCCAAGCGCGTGGTGCTCGCCGACTCGCTGCCGTTGACCGGGCTGGGCAAGCCCGACAAGAAGGCCGTGCGCGCGCAGTTCTGGGAGGGCGCCGCCCGCTCGGTGGGCTGAGTGTCTGTGGGCCGAGCGTGAAACTAACTGCACACTCGCGCCCGAACGTGAAACTAGTTTCACACTCGGCGGGGAGATGGGACTCGGCGCCCGCCTGGCCGGGCACCCGCCTAGGTCGCCTCGACGCCGGCGACCAGCAGGTCGAGCATGCGGCCGGTCTGCTCCGGCGAACCGCTGGCCAAGAAGATGCCGATGAGGCTGGACACCACGTCGTCGGCCTGCACGTCGGCGCGCAGGCTCGTGTCGTCCGCGCCGGCGCGCAACAGCAATTCGACGGCGCCGACGATGCTGTCGCGGGTCTGACTGGGCGCAAGAGCGCCCGAGTCGAAGATCGCGTGTAGCGACTCGGCCATGCCGCGCTTGGCGGCCACGAAGCTCGCGTACCTGTCCATCCAGCGGCGCAGCGCGGTCTTGGGCGGATGCCTCTTGAGCAGCTGCTCGGCGGCCGCGGCCACCTCGGCGAGCTCGGCCCGGTAAATCGCCTCGACGAGGGCTTCCCGGTTGGGGAAATGGCGGTATAGCGTGCCGATCCCCACCCCCGCGTCGCGGGCGATCGACTCGAGCGAGACCGATGCGCCCTGCGCGGTGAACGCCGCCGTGGCCGCCTGCAGCAGGCGTTCGCGATTGCGACGGGCATCCGACCTTCCGACCAAAGCGGAGGATCCTCCGTTTCTGCTACGCTGACGGAAGCGGAGGGTCCTCCGCATTTCTCCAGTGTGTCACGAGCCAGGGAGCACCAATGAGCGACAAGCCACACCTCGGCGGCGCCGGCCGCATCGGCGCCAACACGGTTGCCCGCGTCGGGTACGGCGCCATGCAATTGTTCGAGGCATCGCCCGATGACGCGACCACGGTGCTGCGCCGCGCTATCGAGCTCGGCGTCAACCACATCGACACCGCATCGTTCTACGGGCCCGGAGAGGTGAACCGCCGGATTCGCGCGGCGCTGTCGCCTTACGCCGACGACCTCGTCATCGTCAGCAAGGTCGGTGCGCGCTACACGGGCGAAGAGCCGATTGCCCTGGCGGCCGCACAGAAGCCCGCCGATCTGCGTGCCGCGGTGGAAGACGACCTGAGCCAACTGGGGCTGGAACGTATCCCGGTAGTCAATCTGCGGCGCATGGATCTCGGCCCCGGCGTGGGCGCCGAGGGCGACCAGATCGTCGACCTCGACGACCAGCTGGCCGAGATGATCGCGCTGCGCGACGAGGGCAAGATCGGCGGGATCGGCGTCAGCAGCGTGCCGCTCGACGTGTTGCGGCGGGCGCTGCCCGCGGGCATCGCCTGCGTGCAAAACGCCTACAGCCTGCTGGACCGGTCTCAGGAAGAGATGGTCGAGGTGTGCGTGACCGAAGGCATCGCCTGGGTGCCGTACTTCCCCCTCGGGTCGGCGTTCCCGGGTTTCCCCAAGGTCGCCGACAACGCCGTGGTCGCCGAGATCGCCGGCGAAATCGGCGCGACACCGTCCCAGGTCGGGTTGGCCTGGCTGCTGGCTCACGCGCCGAACACGCTGCTGATTCCGGGAACGCGCTCGATCGCCCACCTCGAAGAGAACATCGGCGCTGGGGACGTCACGCTCAGTGCCGACGCGATCGCGCGGCTGGACGCCGTCACGGAACCGGGGGCCGACCCGTGGGCGCACGGTGTCGAACCATTCTTGGAGGCGCCGCAGAGCTGACTACTGTGTCAGGCATGGGTACGCCCGATGCGCTCAAACCACCTTGGTGGCTGAAGCCGGCGAACAAAGTCTTCATCCGGATGTCGCGGCTCGGCCTGAGCTTCGGCGGCGAAAGCCCGGTGGTGCTGACCGTTCCCGGACGCAAGTCAGGGACGCCGCGGTCGACGCCGGTGACACCGATGACGGTGGACGGCAAACGCTATGTGGTAGGCGGGTTTCCGGGCGCGGATTGGATCCGGAACGTCCGCGCCGCCGAGTACGTGACGCTGGCCCGCGGCCGGCACTCCGAGCGAGTACGGATGGTGGAGTTGTCCGCCGATGCGGCGCGGCCGTTCCTGCGGGCGTTTCCCACCGAGGTGCCCACCGGCGTCGGCTTCATGAAGCGCTCCGGGCTGGTCAAGGACGGACGGCCCGAGGAGTTCGAGGCGCTGGCCGGCGTGTGTGCGGTATTCCGGCTGGACCCGGCATAGGAGTTCGAACAGATTGAGTGACAACCCTTTTGATGCGCAGGCTTGGCGGCCCGTGGACGGGTTCGGCGACCTGACCGACATCACCTATCACCAGCACGTCGATGACGCCACGGTGCGGGTGGCGTTCAACCGGCCCGAGGTGCGCAATGCGTTTCGGCCGCACACCGTCGACGAGCTGTACCAAGTGCTCGACCACGCCCGGATGTCCCCCACGTGGGTGTGGTCTTGCTGACCGGCAATGGACCATCGCCCAAGGATGGCGGCTGGGCGTTCTGCTCCGGTGGCGATCAACGCATTCGCGGGCGCAGCGGCTACCAGTACGCGAGCGGCGACACCGCCGACACCGTCGACACCGCCCGCGCCGGCCGGTTACACATCCTCGAGGTCCAGCGGCTCATCCGATTCATGCCCAAGGTGGTCATCTGCCTGGTCAACGGGTGGGCGGCCGGCGGCGGGCACAGCCTGCACGTGGTCTGCGACCTCACGCTGGCCAGCCGCGAGCACGCCCGCTTCAAGCAGACCGACGCCGACGTCGGCAGCTTCGACGGCGGCTACGGCAGCGCGTACCTGGCCCGGCAGGTCGGCCAGAAGTTCGCCCGCGAGGTCTTCTTCCTGGGCCGCCCCTACACCGCCGAGCAGATGCATCAGATGGGCGCGGTCAACGCCGTCGTCGACCATGCCGACCTGGAAGCCGAAGCCATCCAGTGGGCGCGCGAGATCAACGCCAAATCGCCGCAGGCACAACGCATGCTGAAGTTCGCATTCAACCTGCTCGACGACGGCCTGGTGGGCCAGCAGCTGTTCGCGGGCGAGGCCACCCGGCTGGCGTACATGACCGACGAGGCCGTCGAGGGCCGCGACGCCTTCCTGGCGAAGCGGGACCCGGACTGGAGCCGGTTCCCCCGCTACTTCTAGCGGCGGGCCGGCCGCGGGCACCGCCTAGACTCGCGTCACGTGAGCAAGAGTCCCCTCCGGCGGATCGCCGACCAGTTTGTGCTGGCGACCATGCGACCCCCCGCGGCGCCGCAGATACTGGTCAACCGTCCGCTGATCAAGCCGATCGAGCTGGCCGGCAAGCGCATCCTGCTCACCGGGGCATCGTCGGGGATCGGTGAGGCTGCGGCCGAACAGTTCGCCCGGGCGGGCGCCACGGTGGTCGCCGTCGCCCGCCGCCAGGATTTGCTGGACGCGCTGGCCGAGCGGATCACCACCGCCGGCGGTGAGGCGCTGTCGATCCCGTGCGACGTCTCGGAGATGGACGCCGTCGACGCGCTGGTCGCCGACGTCGAAAAGCGGCTCGGCGGGATCGACATCCTGATCAACAACGCAGGCCGGTCCATCCGCCGTCCGCTGGCCGAGTCGCTGGAACGCTGGCACGACGTCGAGCGGACCATCGTGCTCAACTACTACGCGCCGCTGCGGCTGATCCGCGGGCTGGCGCCGGGGATGATCGAGCGCGGCGACGGCCACATCATCAACGTCTCGACGTGGGGGGTGCTGTCGGAGGCCTCGCCACTGTTCGCGGTGTACAACGCCTCGAAGGCCGCGCTGTCGACGGTCAGCCGGGTGGTGGAAACCGAGTGGGGCGACAAGGGCGTGCACTCCACCACGCTGTACTACCCGCTGGTGGCCACCCCGATGATCGCGCCGACCAAGGCCTACCAGGGAATGCCGGCGCTGACGTCGGAAGAGGCCGGCGAGTGGATGATCACCGCCGCCCGCACCCGCCCGGTGCGCATCGCACCGCGGATGGCGATCGCCGCCAAGGCGCTGGACACCTTCGGCCCGCGCTGGGTCAACGCCGTCATGCAGCGCCAAAGCATCCAGCCCAACCGCAAGACCGACGGCTGACCCGGCCGCCTCGGCGGGCCGTTTCGGACGGGCACTGTGATAGACACGACGCTATGGAGATCCTGGCCAGTCGGATGCTGCTCCGGCCGGCGGACTATCAGCAGTCGCTGACCTTCTACCGCGACCAGATCGGCCTGGCGATAGCTCGTGAATACGGCGCAGGCACAGTATTTTTCGCGGGGCAGTCGCTGCTGGAACTCGCCGGTTACGGCTCCCCGGACCACACCCGCGGCCCCTTCCCGGGCGCGTTGTGGCTACAGGTACGCGACATCGAGGCGACCCAGGCCGAGCTTCGCGGCCGCGGGGTGTCGATTGCGCGCGAGGCGCGCCAGGAGCCGTGGGGCCTCTACGAAATGCATGTGACCGACCCGGACGGGATCACGCTGATCTTCCTCGAAATCCCCTCCGACCACCCGCTACGGCGCGACACCAGGGGTGAACGTCCGGGAAACGCCGGTTAACTGAGAGGTAACATTCGGCGACGAGTCAAGATACACCCGCAATTCGGCGCCCCCAGCATTCGACAATGGAAACCTCCTACCACCAGAATCAGGCCCTGTGAACATCCAATTGTTCCTCTTGATCATTGTCGTAATCACGGCATTGGCTTTCGATTTCACGAATGGCTTCCACGACACGGGCAACGCGATGGCGACCTCGATCGCCAGTGGTGCGCTCAAGCCCAAAGCGGCGGTCGCGCTGTCCGCGGTGCTGAACCTCGTGGGCGCGTTCATGTCCACCGCCGTCGCCGCGACGATCGCCAAGGGATTGATCGACGGGCACATCGTGACGCTGGAGCTGGTTTTCGCCGGCCTCGTCGGCGGCATCGTGTGGAACCTACTGACCTGGCTCCTCGGCATCCCGTCGAGTTCGTCGCACGCCCTGATCGGCGGCATCATCGGCGCCACGATCGCAGCCGTCGGCGGGCACGGGGTGATCTGGAAAGGCCTGGTGTCCCACGTACTCATCCCGGCCGTGGTGGCCGCGATCCTGGCCATCGCCGTAGGGGCGATCGCGACCTGGCTCGTGTACCGGATCACCCGCGGTCTGGAGACCGGTCGCACCGAGGCCGGGTTCCGCTATGGCCAGTGGGGCTCGGCGTCGCTGGTTTCGCTGGCGCACGGGACCGGCGACGCGCAGAAGACGATGGGCATCATCTTCCTGGCGCTGATGTCCTACGGCTCGATCAGCAAAAACGAGGCCACGCCGCCGCTATGGGTCATCGTCGCTTGCGCGGTGTCGATTGCGCTCGGCACCTATCTTGGCGGCTGGCGGATCATCCGCACCCTGGGCAAGGGACTGGTCGAGATCCAGTCGCCGCAGGGCATGGCGGCCGAATCCTCTTCGGCCGCGGTGATTTTGCTGTCCACCCACTTCGGCTACGCGCTGTCGACCACCCAGGTCTGCACCGGTTCGGTGCTCGGCAGCGGGCTGGGCAAGCCCGGCGGCGAGGTCCGCTGGGGCGTCGCCGGTCGCATGGGCGTCGCGTGGCTGGTCACGCTTCCGCTGGCCGGGCTCGTCGGTGCGGTCACCTACTGGATCGTGCACCTGATCGGCGGCTACCCGGGCGCCATCGTGGGCTTCGCGCTGCTGATCGCGGTTTCGGCCACCATCTACATCCGGTCGCGCAAGGTCAAGGTCGACCACCGCAACGTCAACGCCGAATGGAAGGGCGACCTGACCGCCGGACTCGACGATGCCGACGACCAGCACCCGCCCTCGGGCGCCGGACCCACACCCGGCGGCATGTCTGCCCGGTACGACTCCGACGACCCCACGATTAAGGCGAACGTCTGATGAGTCACTTCAGCGACTGGTTCAACTACCAGGCCTCCCTCAAGATCCTGATCTTCAGCATGCTGGCCGGTGCCGCCTTGCCGGGGCTGTTTGCCCTGGGGCTCCGATTCCACGCGGTCGGCGTCGGACAGGCCGGCACCGATGGCAGCTCCCCACAGAGAAACCCGGCGCTGCTGGCGGTCGCGTACGCGATCTATGCGGTGGTGCTATTGGTGATCGCCTTCGCGCTGGCTTACATCTCCCGGGACTTCGTCGCGCATCACACCGGCTACCCGTTCCTCGGAGCCAAAGCGAAGTAGCATCGATTGGTGCCCACGGATTTGCTAAGCCAAACACCGGGGGGTGTTGTCAGAGCGTGAACGGATTCCTCAATTCGATCGTCTCCTGGCTCCGCGCGGGATACCCAGAGGGCGTTCCGGCGACCGACACCTTCCCGGTGCTCGCGCTGCTGGCCCGCCGGCTGTCCAACGACGAGGCCAAGGCGGTGGCGGGCGAGCTGGTTCGCCGCGGCGAGTTCGACCATGTCGACATCGGGGTGCTGATAACGCAGATCACCGATGAGTTGCCGTCACCCACCGACGTCGAGCGGGTGCGGGTGCGGTTGGCGGCCCAGGGCTGGCCCTTCAACGACGCCGACGAGGCCGGGGACCCGGCATAGCCGTACTGCGCGCGCTGTACGTCCCGCCGGGTTCGGCGGTCTCGTCACTGTTGCCCGCGCTGGAGCGGGTGCTGGAGGGGCGTGAGCCCGCACTGGTCGCCCTGTCCGCGGGCGACGATCGCGAGTCGGATGCGCTGCGGGCGGGTCTGCGCGTCGGGGAGGCCATCGACGACGACGTGGCCCTGGTCGCGGCGACGTCGGGAACCACCGGAGTTCCCAAGGGCGCGTTGCTGACCGCCGCCGCCCTGACGGCCAGCGCGGCGGCCACCCATGATCGCCTCGGCGGGCCGGGCAGCTGGCTGCTCGCCCTGCCGCCCCACCACATCGCCGGCATACAGGTTCTGGTGCGCAGCCTGCTCGCCGGCTCGGCACCGGTCGAGATGGACGTCTCCGCCGGATTCGACGTCCCCGAATTGGCCGGTGCGGTAAGGGCATTGGGCCCAGGGCGGCGGTACACCTCGCTGGTCGCCGCACAGTTGGCCAAGGCGCTCGGCGACCCGGCGGCCGCGGCCGCGCTCGCCGAACTGGACGCCGTGCTGCTCGGCGGCGGACCCGCGCCGCGACGGGTCCTCGACGACGCCGCGACGGCGGGCATCACCGTGGTGCGCACCTACGGGATGAGCGAGACCGCCGGGGGGTGCGTGTACGACGGCGTCCCGCTGGACGGGGTGCGGCTGCGCACGGTCGACGGGCGCATCGTCATCGGCGGCGCGACGCTGGCCAAGGGTTACCGCAACCCGGTGGACCCGGATCCGTTTGCCGAGCCGGGATGGTTTGCGACCGACGATCTCGGCGCCCTCAGCGACGCGGGCGTCCTGGCCGTTTTGGGCCGCGTCGACGACGCCATCAGCACGGGCGGGTTGACCGTGCTGCCACAGCCGGTCGAGGCGGCGCTGGGCGCCCATCCGGCCGTGAGCGACTGCGCGGTGTTCGGGGTGGCCGACGACCGCCTGGGCCAGCGGGTGGTCGCCGCGATCGTGGTGCGCGACGGATCCGCCGCGCCGAGCCTGGAGACGTTGCGCGCGCAGGTGATCCAGACCCTGGATGCCACGGCCGCGCCGCGCGAGCTGCACATCGTCGAAGCACTGCCGCGGCGCGGCATCGGCAAGGTCGACCGGGCGGCGCTGGTGCGCCGGTTCGCCGGCACCAGCGATCAATAGGCTGTTCCTCCGTGAGGATCGCTCGACGGGAGGCAGTGCGCGAAGCGGTAGCGGTCACGGTCGGGGTGCTGCTGGTGGCGGCGGCGTTCGTGCTGCCGCGGATGAACGCGGGCGTGCGGCCGCGACTCGACGTCGATTCCGAGAAGTTCGCCACCCACGCCGGCGCCGCGCCGATCTTCGGCGAATGGCTGGTCCACGCCAGTTGGGGAACCGGACCGGCCATTGCCCTCGCGATCATCATCGTCGCGTGGGGACCGATTCTGGCGCAACGCCTTTCGTGGCGCGCATTGACCCTGGGCAGCTGGGCCACCGCGTGCGGATGGGCGTTCGCGCTGGCGATGATCGACGGCTGGCAGCGCGGCTTCGCCGGTCGGCTGACCACCCGGGACGAATACCTGTCGCAGGTGCCGAGCATCACCGACATTCCAGCGACGCTACGAACGTTCGCGAGCCGGATCGTGGACTACCAGCCGAACTCATGGACCACCCACGTGTCGGGGCATCCACCCGGTGCGCTGCTGACGTTCGTCTGGCTGGACCGGCTCGGCCTGCACGGCGGCGCCTGGGCCGGGCTGCTGTGCCTGCTGGCCGGCTCGAGCGCGGCGGCCGCGGTGGTGACCGCCGTGCGCGCGCTGGCCGACGAGCAGACCGCGCGGCGCGCCGCCCCGTTCGTCGCCCTGGCGCCGACGGCGATCTGGGTCGCGGTCTCCGCCGACGGATACTTCGCCGGGGTGGCGGCGTGGGGCATCGCGCTGTTGGCCGTGGCGGTGCACCGCCCGGTGCGCTTCCCCGCGCTGACGGCCGCGGGCGCGGGCCTGCTGTTGGGCTGGGGTGTGTTCTGCAATTACGGCCTGATGTTGATGGGGTTGCCGGCGTTGGCGGTGCTGGCCTCCGCCCAGAAGCCGGCCAAAGGCTGGGCGGACTGGCGAGCGATCCTGCGGGCCCTGGGCCCGGCGGCGCTGGCCGCGATCGCCGTCGCGGTGGCCTTCGCGGTCGCGGGGTTCTTCTGGTTCGACGGCTATACCCTGGTGCAGCAACGCTATTGGCAGGGCATCGCCAAATTCCGGCCGTTCCAGTATTGGAGCTGGGCCAACCTCGCGTCCGTGGTGTGCGCGATCGGGCTGGGCGGTGTCGCCGGAATCAGCAGGGTGTTCGACTGGGCCGCCATCGGCCGCCGCTCCGGTTTCCACCTGCTGCTGCTGGCCGTGCTGGCCGCCATCGTCTTCGCCGACCTGAGCATGCTCAGCAAGGCCGAAGTGGAACGCATCTGGCTGCCGTTCACCGTCTGGCTCACCGCGGCGGCCGCACTACTGCCGGTGCGGTCACACCGGATCTGGTTGGCGCTCAACGCCGTCGGCGCACTGGCGCTCAACACCATCATCCTGACGCACTGGTAGGGGCCCGCTCGTCTAGAGGCCGGCGGCGCGGGTGACGCGCGCGAACCGGCTGGCGGGTGCGCAGGCGTCGCGCACCACCGCGACGTCGTCGACAACGTCCACGTCGGTCAGCGCTTGGACGGTCGCCACGTCGATACCGTTGTCGCGCAATGCCTTCAGCGTCAGATCCCCGGTTTCTGGTACGGACATCGGAACGGTGCGCAGGCACTCGGCCATCGCGGGCTCCCCGACGCCGAGCACCCACCAGCCGCCGTCCCGGGCCGGCCCGAGCACGGCAGGCGCGTCGAGCAGCCGGCGCGCGCAACCGGCCAGCAGATCCGCACTGACCTGGGGGGTGTCCATCCCGATCTGCAGCACCGGAGAACCACAGGACGCGTCGGCGTGCGCGTTCGCGAGCCGGTCCGCGAAGTCCTCACCGCGCTGGGGAATCACCGTGAACGACTCCAGCCGCTGCCGGATTTCGGCGGCGTTCGCCGCGGCGTCCAGGTCGCCGGCCAGCGCCACCACCCGCGCCGCCACCGGCGCGGCGGCCACGGCATCGAGCGTGTCGAGCAGTGCGGCGGCGGCGATTTCGGCGGCGGCCCGGTCGCCGACGGTCGCCGCGAGCCGCGTCTTGGCCCGGCCCGGCTCGGGCGCCTTGGCGACCACCAGCAGCGTCACCGGCAGCACGCTCACGAAATCACCTTCCAGAAGTCGAGGATCGCCGTGATGCTGCCCCGCAGCGAACCGCTGACCTTCGACTTGCCGCCCGTTCGCGGGCCGTAGCTCACGTCGAGTTCGACGACGCGCCAGCCGGCGGCCGCGGCACGCACCAGCAATTCCAGCGGATAACCCGATCGCCGGTCGACGACGCCCAGCTGGAGCAGCGCATCGCGGCGGGCCACTCGCATCGGCGCGATGTCGTGCACCGGCAGGCCGTGTCGGGTGCGCAGTCGCCAGCTCATGACGACGGTGCCCACCCGGGCAACCCACGGCCAGTGCAGCCCGGGCACCGGACGGCGCCGGCCGGTCACCAAGTCGGCGCCCCGGTCGAGCTCGGCGACCAGCCGGGGCAGATCACCGCCATCCATCGAGCCGTCGGCGTCGATGACCGCCACGATCGGGGTCGTCGCGGCGAGCACGCCCGCGTGGACGGCCGAGCCGTATCCGGCCCGTGGTTCGGCGACCACCCGCGCGCCGTGCCGGCCCGCGACCCCGGCGGTGTCATCGGTGCTGTTGTTGTCCACCACCAAGGCTTGATAGCCGGCGGGGATGGCGGCCAGCACCGCGGGCAGCGACTCCTCTTCGTTGAGGCAGGGCAGCACCACCGTGATCTGACCCTCGGGGTCGGGCACGCTCAGAACCCGCGGTGGGGGTGGGGCTCCAGCGGGTACAGCGGCTGCGAATGCGTCGGCGGCACGGTCTGCTGGGTGTGCGTCGGCATGGGAGCCTGGGTGGTTTCCTTGGTGCTCGGCGGCGAATACGTGCTCGTCGGCGGCTCGTGTGTAGTGGTCGGCGGCGAATACGTGGTCGTCGGCGGCGAATACGTCGTCGTCGGAGGCGAATATGTCGTCGTCGGCGGCGAATACGTCGTCGTCGGCGGTTGGTACGTGGTCGTCGGCGGTTGGTACGTGGTCGTCGGCGGCTGGTACGTGGTGGTCGGCGGCGTGTAGGGAGGGTTGTACGGCGGGTTGTAGGGCGGGTAGTTCGGTCCCCACCCCGGGATCGGAATGGGAATCGGAATGGGAACCGGCACAATGGGATTCGGGCGAGGCGCCCAACCCGGATCGGGATTGGGCACGACACCGGGGTTGACCGGGGCCTCGGGAACGGGACCGCCCGGCACGCCGCCGGACGGCGGCGCGACCTGCTGCGGGACGTTGTTCGGGGCCGGGACCGTGCCGCCCTGGAATCCGGCGTTGGGCGCATCCGCCGGAGGCGGCGGCAGCGGCGCCTGCTGCTGGCTCGGCAGGATCGGCATGAACTTGCCCGGGGTGCCGTTTTGGACCCCCACCACCGGCTGCTGGCTGGCGGTCGGGCGAACCGCCACCGCGATCGCGGTGGCCAGCGACGCCAATCCGATGACCGCGAAGGCGACGACGGCGTTGCCGATCACCAGCGATCGCCGCGTCAACTTGGCCTCGGCCTCGTCCTCGGCCGCGTCGACGTCGTCGTACTCGTAGTCGTCGAATTCGGGGTCGTACTCGTCGAATTCGCCCGGGTACTGCTCGCCCTCGTCGGCCATCGAATAGGCCAGTTGATGGTCTTCGGCGTTCGGATCCGCGAACTCCGATGCCGGCACGACGGTCGTCTCATCCCCGGTGAGACCGGCCGCGGGTGCCATCGCGGTGGCATCCCCGAACGCCGGCGCCATCGCGGTGGCGTCCCCGGTCAGGCCGGCCGCCGGTGCCATCGCGGTGGCATCCCCGGTCAGGCCGGCCGCCGGCGCCATGGCCGTCGCGTCCCCGGCGGGGAGCGGCCCCGCCGGGGCGGCGGCGGCGATCGCGGCGCCGCGCGCGAGCGCAAAGGTGGGGTCGTCGGCGACCCGCACCCGCATGGTCGACCCGTCGCGAAGCTCGTCGGCGACCCGGTTCAGATCGGGCGACGCACCGAGCAGATACACATCCTGCGGGGCGTCGGGGTGGGAACTGAGGTTCGCCATCATCGTGTGGAACGCGGCCGTCGCATCGCCGCCGGATGCGCTCGTCAGCGGCTGGCTGGCCAGCACGGTCGGCGGCGCGTCCGGATCACCGTCGCCCGAACCCACCATCGACAGCGTCGCGGTCGCGTCGTCCATCACCAGCGCCGCACCGGGCCGGCCGGCCGCGCGCATCAGGGCGGCCACCGCCTGCGATTCCGAGAGCACCGCGACGTTGTGGACGCCGGAATCCTCCAGCGCCCGCCGCAGCTGGTCGGCGGCGGGATGGTCGGTCCAGCACAGCCGGGTGCCGACCAGCCGGTGGTTCTCGCCGGCCAGCAGCCGATTCGTGCCGACCACGGTCTCGGTCAGTGTCCCGATCGGATTGTCAGCGAGGTCGACGACGGATTGGTCGATCACGTCGCCCCCCTGCTCACCCGACCCGACAAGGGCCAAGCGGGCGACGGGGCCGGTGACCGCGACCCCCAAAACGACGTCCATCCCGGTTCTCCTTCGCCCCGGCTACCCCGCAACCAGCGATGTCCCGGCATCATTACACTTGCGATACCGTTGGCAGTATCAATCATTCAGGCGACAAGCTTCGTCTACTAGCGCAGCGTAACCAGCTTTTCGAACGACAGGACGCCTCACCGCGGAATCATCTCCGCCCCAGCAGCCGGTCTCAGCCACTGCGACGGCACCGAACGGAGAATATGTTCGCAAGCGAGCAGTGCATTTCGCTCGGCGGGGTGGCCCCTCGCCGGACACCCCAGACTGCGCCGAGAATATCCGTCCTTGAATCCCGGGGGGCATGGTGAGCCAGAGCAGCGACGACACGCCGACCGGTCCCATCCGCGGTCAGACCCAGCAGGCAGCCGCGCCGCGCATCATCCGCCCGCACGCCACGGGCGGCGCCGCGCCGGCGGCCGTGGGGAGCAAGCGGTACCGGCACCTCGTCGGCGACCTGACCGCGGTGGCCCTGCTGGTCCTCGCGGTGTTCTTGCCGTGGAACCTCTACTTCGGCTTCGGAATCCCGGACAGCAGCGCGAGCCTGTTCGGCGTGCTGATCGCGGTGACGGTGCTGGCCGTCGTCGCCGTCGTGGTAGCCGGTTCCTGGCGGTCGGGCGGCGCGCGGTTCAATCCCGCGCGGGCGGGCCGGCTTCGACTGGCGCTCAATGTGCCCTACCTGCTGCTGGTGCTCGCCTTCGTCGTGTTCGACGCGTACGAGACCGTCCGTTTCGGCGGCACGGTCAACGTGCCGGGCGGGGTCGGGCCGGGGGCATGGGCCGGGATCGCCGGCTCGCTGCTGAGCGCCCAGGCGGTGCCGACCGGTGCACTTGCCGGCCCGGTTCCGGCGGACGACGAGTCCACCGGGTGGCAGCGATCGGCGCGGGTCATCGGCTCGCTGTCGATGCTCGCCGCGGTGCTCAGCTTCGGTTTCAACCTGTACTGGCGGGTGCGATACGCGCTGCAAAGCACCGGCGGCGCCGCGGAATTCGGCAAGCAGAACATCGCCGTGATCGCGACCGCCGCGGTATACGGCTTGGTGGCGCTGGTCGCGGTTCTGGTCGCCTCCAGGTGGCTGCTGGGCAGCGTCCGGGCGAGCCGGCTGACGACCGTCGCGCTCGGTGCCTCGACGTTGGCCGCCGGGATCGTGGTCTGGTTTCTGCCCGCCGGCCGTGACATCGACGCGTTCCACGGCATCGCGCAGAACACATCGACCGCCGGCGTCGGGTTCGAGGGCTATTTGGCGTGGGCGGCGGGTGCGGCGCTTTTCGCGCCGCGGGCGCTGTTCGGTCACCGGAACGCCTCGCCGACGGAGGAGTCCGCGTGGCGGGCAACGACCCGAAATGGCTTGCTGCTCATCGCCGTTTGGTGCGTGGGATCGATGGCGATGCGGATCACCGACCTCGTCGTCGGCGTGACCCTGAACTACCCGTTCTCCCGGTACTCCAGCATCGTGCTGGCAGCGTTCGACCTGGCCACCGCGGTGCTGGCGATCTGGCTGCGCCGCAGGCTGGCCACCCTCTCGGCGAGAATGGTCACGTCGCTGTGCGGGCTCGTCGCCACGCTCAGCGTCGCCCGCGTCGTCGTCGGCCTCGAGCTGGCGCCGCGGTTCGAAGCCTCGCCCAATTCGCCTGCACTGCACCCGGTCTACGGCAACAACCTGGCCCAGCAGATCACCAGCACCTTCGACGTGACGCTGTGCGGCCTGGCCCTGGGGATCCTGGTGGCGGCCATCGTCACCGGGCATCTGAGCGGTCGACGCCAGGCTCGTCGCGCCGCCCGCAGGCGCGCGGCCGCCGCGAATGCGGCGGCGCCGACCACCCGGGTCCCGGTGGGCCAGGGCGCGGGGCCGTCGACCGCGGCGACCACCCGCATCCCCGCCGGCGTCCCCGGCGCGGACAACGATCCGCCGACCACGGAGATACCACCGCTGGCCGGTGCGCCCCGGATCTTCCGCGGTGACGACTCCGGGAACCCGCCAGATCCCCGTGCAGAAGCCGCAGATCTACCGGCCCCCACAGGGTTAACGCTCACGCGCAGGGGCGCGAACGCGAATTCGCGCAGCCCGTCGCCCGGTGCGACGGCCGCACGGAAACCCAGCACCTCGGCGGCCCGGGACGGGTCGGCGACGATGTGGCGCACGTCGCCGCTGCGGTACTGCCCGGTGACCACCGGCGACAAGGAGCCGCCGCGCGCGTCGCACAGCGCGCCGGCCACCTCCATGATCGAGATGGGTTGTCCCGAGCAGACATTGACCGCGGTGAAACCCTCGCGGCGCTGTCGCCGCCGCGACGTTGGCCGCGGCCACGTCGTCGACGTGGACGAAGTCACGCATCTGCCCGCCGTCCTCGAAAACCTTTGGCGGATTCACCCTTTTCCAGCGCCGACCGGAAGATGGCCGCCACGCCGGAGTAGGGGGTATCGCGCGGCATGCCCGGGCCGTAGACGTTGTGGTAGCGCAGCGCCATCACCGAGCCGCCCGTGGCCTCCGACCACGCCAGCGCGTAATGCTCCTGCGCGGTCTTGCTGGCGGCGTACAGGCTTCGCGGCCGCAGGCAGGCATCCTCGTCGACGAGCCGCCAGCGCAGCTCCTCGCCGCCCAGCGGGCAGCGGTGCTCGAAGATTCCGGCGTCGAGGTCCGAGCGCCGCCGCGGCAGCGGATCCACCGGTCCGTGTTCTTCGCAGTGATAGCGGCCCTGCCCGTACACCACCATCGACGAGGCCAGCACCAGGCGCCGCACCCCGCGGCGAACATCTGCGCCAGCAGCACCGTCGTGGCCAAATCGTTGTGGCCGCCGTAGGCCGGGGCGTCGGCGGCGTCCACCCCGGCGCCCACCATCGCGGCCTGGTGGCACACCACGTCGACACCGCGGAACAGCGGCGCCAGCGCGTCGGCGTCGCGCACGTCGACGCGCTGACATCCCGGCGGCAGCACCGGGTTTGGGCCGTGCGCGGCGGGCAGCAACGCGTCGACGGCGACCACCTCGTGGCCCGCCGCCCGCAGCGCGGCGTCCACCCGCGAGCCGATGAAGCCGGCCGCCCCGGTGAGCAGGACCCTCACGGCAGCTCGATCGGCAAGGTGACGCCGGCGTGCGGCAGGCAATGCGTACAGGTGCGTTCGGCTGCCGACCCGGCCGATGGCGCCGGCGCACCAGCTTCTTGAACAGCTCCGACGTTCTTCTCGAATTCGGCGAACACGTCGACGGCCTTCACGCCCTCGCCCGCGCTCACGCCGGCATCCAGATCGGTCACCAAAGCGATTGCGGCATAACATATTTCGAGTTCCCGAGCCAGCACCGCCTCCGGATAGCCGGTCATGTTGACCAGCGTGAAGCCCGGCCGCGGCGAACCACTGGCTCTCGGCGCGGGTGGAAAAGCGCGGGCCCTGGATCACCACCATGGTGCCGCCGTCGACCACGTCGGGCAGGCCGGTCACCGCGTCGCGCAGCGTCGGGCAGTACGGGTCGGCGAAGTCGACGTGGATGCCGCCGGAGTCGAAATAGGTGTCGGCGCGGCCCCTGGTGCGGTCGACCAGCTGGTCGGGCACCACGACGGCGCCCGGGCCGAGTTCGGGTTTCAGGCTGCCGACCGCGCACGGCGCGAGAACCCGCCGCACCCCGAGCTTGCGCAGCGCCCACATGTTGGCCCGATACGGCACGGTGTGCGCCGAGAATTCGTGCTTCGCGCCGTGGCGCGGCAGGAAAGCCACCTCGTGGTCGCCGATGGCGCCGACCGTGACCGGGGCGCTGGGCGGCCCATACGGCGTGTCGACGGCGACGTCGTGGGCGTCGGACCCGAAGAAGGTGTAGAAGCCGCTGCCGCCGATGACTCCGAGCATCCGACCATTGTGGTGCATGACGCTGCAGCGATCGCGGGTGCGGGGCCCGCGGATTGAGCCCGCATCCTGGCAGGATGTTCGTGTGGCCAGTTTCGGGCAGTGGATTTCCGGTGCCCGGCCGCGGACGTTGCCCAACGCGGTGGCGCCGGTTGATCGCGGGCACCGGCGCGGCGGCGTGGCTGCACTCCGCGGTGTGGTGGAAGGCGCTGCTGGCGCTGGCCGTCGCGCGTCGCGCTGATCATCGGCGTCAACTACGCCAACGACTACTCCGACGGCATCCGCGGCACCGACGACGACCGGGCCGGCCCGGTGCGCCTGGTCGGCTCGCGGCTGGCGGCGCCGCGGGCGGTGCTGACCGCCGCGGTCGCCAGCCTGACCGTCGGCGCGCTCGCCGGGCTCGCGCTGGCGCTGTTCAGCGCGCCGTGGCTGATCGCGGTCGGCGCGGCCTGCATCGCCGGGGCGTGGCTGTACACCGGCGGGTCGAAGCCCTACGGCTACGCCGGTTTCGGCGAGGTCGCGGTGTTCGTGTTCTTCGGGCTCGTCGCCGTGCTGGGCACCCAGTACACCCAGGCGCTGCGGGTGGACTGGGTGGGCGTGGTGCTGGCGGTCGTCGATCGGGGCGCTGTCGTCGTCGGTGCTGGTGGCCAACAACCTGCGCGACATCCCGACCGACGCGCGCTCGGGAAAGATCACCCTGGCGGTGCGGCTGGGCGATGCCCGCACCCGGATGCTGTACCAGGCGCTGCTGGGGACCGCCGGGGTGTTGACCCTGGTGCTGATGCTGGCGACGCCGTGGTGCGCCGTCGGATTGGTGGCCACGCCGCTGGCCCTGCGCGCGGCCGCCCCGGTGCGATCCGGCCGCGGCGGGCCGGAGCTGATCCCGGTGCTGCGCGATACCGGGCTGGCGATGGTGGTGTGGGCGATCGCGGTGGCCGCGGCGCTGGCGCTGGCTACCTGAGGGCTCGCGTAGGGGTTACCCAGAGTGCAGGCAAAGGCCCGCGAGGGCGTCCCCGATGGGGTACTTTTGCGTCTGCTCGGGCGATAGCGAAGGACCGCAATGAAGCAGATTGCCGCGACCAGCGGGCCCAGGAACATCGGCTTGCTCAGCGTCGGGTCATACCGGCCCGAGCGGGTGGTCACCAACGACGAGCTCTGCGAGAACATCGACTCGTCCGACGAGTGGATCTATTCGCGAACCGGAATCAAAACCCGCCGGTTCGCCGCGCGCGACGAATCCGCCGCGTTCCATGGCGACCGCGGCCGGGCAGGAGGCGATCGCCAAGGCCTCGCTCGCAGCCATCCGACATCGATTGCGTCATCGTCGCCACCAGCACCCATTTCCTGCAGACCCCCGCGTGCGCCCCGGCGGTCGCGACGGCGGTGGGCGCCACCGGCGTGCCCGCGTTCGACGTCTCGGCCGGGTGCGCCGGCTTCGGCTACGCGCTGGGCGTGGCGGCCGACATGGTCCGCGGCGGGACGGCCGCCAAGGTGCTGGTAATCGGTTCGGAGAAGCTGTCGCCCACCGTGGACATGCAGGACCGCAGCAACTGCTTCATCTTCGCCGACGGCGCCGCCGGGGTGGTGGTGGGCGAGACGACCGACCAGGGCATCGGGCCCGACCGTCTGGGGCAGCGACGGCGCGCAGGCCACCGCCATCCGCCAGGACATCGACTGGATCGACTACACGGAGAATCCGACCGGCCCGCGCCCCTTCCTGCGGCTCGAAGGCAGCGCGGTGTTCCGGTGGGCGGCATTCGAGATGGGCAAGGTCGGCCGGCAGGCCATGGACGCGGCGGGCGTCCGGCCCGACGAGATCGACGTGTTCCTGCCCGCACCAGGCCAACAGCCGGATCAACGAGGTGCTGGCCAAAAGCCTCGAGCTGCGCCCGGACGCGGTCGTCGCCAACGACATCGAGCACACCGGAAACACCTCGGCGGCGTCCATCCCCCTGGCGATGGCCGAACTGCTGGCGACCGGGGCGGCCAAGGCCGGCGACCTGGCGCTGCTGCTCGGCTACGGCGCCGGCCTGAGCTATGCCGCACAGGTCGTGCGGCTGCCGAACGGCTAACCGCGCCCTGATTCTTGGTCGCCGCCCTCGTCGGGCGTGGCCGTCGCCCGCGCAGTCGGGCTTGCAGCAGTTCGCGCTCCCGGCGCCGTCGTTCCCCGGCGATCGGCGAGCGCGGCGGTGGCGCGGCGGCGCAGCGGGGCGAACACCCAGATGCCCAGCGGCATCGCGATGATCAGGGCGAACAGCACCGCCACCACGATCGGGAACTGCGTGATGCCCGCCAAGCGCGCGACACCGTAGATCACGCCGGTGAGCACGACCGCCAGCAGCAGCCGCGCCGCCAGGTACGCCGCCACGTGGACGGCGACGCGGTTTCCGGCGCGTGGCGCCGTGCCCTCGTTCGCGGCGTGGTCGCCCGTGTTCCCGGTGCTGTCGTCGCTAGCTTCTTGTGACACAGGCTGAGCCTACGGCGCGGGTATATTCGCCCAAAGGAGGTGTTGCGTGCTCTACCTGCTGCTCGTCGTGATTTTGGGGACGCTGATCTACGTTGGCTGGCGTGCGGCGCGGTCGCAGACCCACCGGCCGAAGACACGCGTCATCGGACCCGACGACGATCCAGATTTCTTGCGGCGGTTGGGGCACGGCGACAACAACCCGCGCTAGGCCGAACACTCCCGGGTTGTGCTGGTCGCCGGGGAACCCGTCGGCGACGACGGCCGCCAGCTCGGTGAGCGCTTCGCGCGTCGCCGCGCCGCAACCGATCCAGACCGATCTCGGCGCCCTCTTCCAGGTGCGGGTCGAACGGCACCAGCTGCACCGCGCGGCAGCGCCGGGAGAAGTGATCGATCACCTTGTTCATGTCGACCTTGCCCGGGCGTGGCTCGCACCCCGTTGATGACCGCGATCGAATTGCGGACCAACTCCTCGTGGCCGTGGGCGTCCAGCCAGTCCAGCGTCGCCGAGGCGCTGCGCGCGCCGTCGATGGATCGCCGAGCTGACCACGACGAGCGGCGTCGGCCTTCTCCAGCACCGACGCTCATCACCGAGTGCAACAGTCCGGGCCCGCAGTCGGTGAGCACCAGGCCGTAGAACCGTTCCAGGATGTCCAGGATGCGCACGTAGTCGTCGGCGCCGAACGCTTCGGATACGGCCGGATCGGTTTCGGACGCCAGCACCTCCAGGCCGCTCGGGCCCTTCGAGGTGTAGCGGCGCACATCGCTGTAGCGCTCGATGGTTCCGGCGTCGTGCAGCAGCTGGCGCACCGTGGCGGCCGTCTCCAGCGGGATCTTCTGGCTCAGCGTGCCGCGGTCGGGGTTGGCGTCCACGGCCACCACCCGGTCGCCGCGGATGGAGGCGAAGGTGGCACCCAGCGTCGCGGCGATCGTGGTCTTGCCGACGCCGCCCTTCAACGACAGGAACGCCACCCGGTAGGAGCCCCGCAGCGGCCGGTTCACCTGGGCGACCAGGTTGTTGTAGCGGGTGGCCCGCGGGCTCTCACCCAGGTTGATCAGCCCGCCGGACAGCTTGAACAGCAACCGGCGCCACCCGTCCGACGGCGGCGGCGCGACCGGCCGCAGCAGCATGCCGGTGGACAGTTCCGGGTACGGCGTGTGCGGCAGGTGCTCCGGACGCTGCGGCGGGGGCCCTGGATCTGGGTGGGCGGCGCGTCCGGCCCGTTGTAGTAGGCGCCGTACGCCGTCGGGTCGACCCGCGGGATACCGGTCACCGGCGTGTCGGATCCCAGGGCGGCATCGCCAGCCCGGCCTGGGCGACGTCGGGCGGCGCGGCCTGTGGACGTTCGGGGCCGGGGCCGCGGCGTTCGGTGCGGAACCCGGCGAAGGCGCGGGTCGGGGCGTCGCCGCCACTCGACTCGGCCTGCGGTTCGCGCGGCCTGCTGCTGGTCTGCGGCTGATGCTGTCTGTGGGGGTATCTGCGTGGTCGGTTGCTCGGGCGCCCCCACGCCCGTCGTTGGATGCTCGGTCACTGCACTCCCCCTTGTTGTGCGTTATTCCCGTGTTGTGCGCTATACGGGCCGGTTGCTCACCGTCACCCGACGCCCGCATAAGAATGCAGGCCCACAGTGACCAGGTTAACGAAGAACAGATTGAAGACCATGGCCACAAACCCCGCGACATTGATCCAGGCGGCTTTCCTGTCCCGCCATCCCGCCGTCGACCTGGCATGCAGGTACGCGGCGTAAATCACCCAGGCGACGAAGGACACGGTCTCCTTGGGATCCCAGCCCCAATATCTGCCCCAGGCTTCTTCGGCCCAGATGGCGCCGAAAATGACGCCGAAACCGAACACCGGAAACGCGAAAATCGTCGTTCGATAGGCGATGCGGTCCAGGGTCTGCGCGTCGGGGAACCGCTGCACCAGCCGGCTCAGCGCGCTGTGCTCGGTGCGGTCGGGGTCGCCCAGCGGCGACGTGCGCAGCAGGAACAGGATGCTGGCGATGCCGGCGACCAGGAACACCCCCGAACCCAGGCTGACCACCGACACATGGATGGGCAGCCAGTAGGACTGCAGCGCGGGCATCACCGGCGCGGCGTTGGTGTAGAGCCAGCGCCCGGACACCGTGAGCAGGATCAGCACCGGCAGCAGCAGGAATACCCACAGCGGGCGGTACTGCGGGCGGCGCAGCACGACCGCCCCGGCGATCAACCCGCACAGGCAGGTCAGGTTGATGAACTCGTACATGTTGCCCCACGGCACCCGCAGGGTGGCCAGGCCGCGCAGCACCAGGCAGGCCAGCAGCAGCCCGATGCCCAGGTACACCACGGACAGCCCGGCCCGGCCGACGCGCTCGTCGATCGGGCGTCGGGCCGCCTCGTCCACCACGCCGGGGGTGACGGAGTCGGCGCTGACCGCACCGGCCAGCACCCGGGCGCGCTGATCCGCGCGGCGCCCGCCGGCGTAGGCCAGCTCGAAGGCCAGCAACAGCAGCGCGATGACCAGGGCCACCACCGCCGACGTGAACGCCCAGTCGGAGTAGCGCGCCAGCTCGATGTTGACGTGCACCGTATTCATTTGACGTCCACCTCAGAACTCCTCTTGGACGCTGCGGGTGCCGGGTCGCCGTGCGACGCGGTGGTGCTCGGCGCGGGCGCGCCGGAGTCGAGGCCGGCCAGCAGCCGCTCGGACAATCGCTCGAACTCGTCGCCCCAACCGGAGTTGTCGGTGCGCGCCAGGCCGCCCAGTTCGACGTTCACCGTACCGGGCGACCCGCCGGCGTCGGGCGTCAGACGGACCCACACCCGGCGGCGACGCACCAGCAGCGATACCACCAGACCGCCCATCATCGTGATGGCGAAGACCAGCACCCAGGTCTGGCCCGGGTCGTGGGAGACCTGCAGGTTGACGAACGGGACGGCGCCGTCGAAGCGGATCACGGTGCCGGCCGCCGGGCCCCTGGTCGATCCGGACCGACTGGCCCGCACGCAGATTGACCCGCTTCTCCTTGGTCAACCGGTGCTGCTCGATCAGGCGGGGATCCAGGGTGAACAGCGACTGGGGCCGCCCGGTGTCCAGCCCGGTGTCGCCGCGGTAGATGTCGACGGCCACCGCCGGGGCGTCCAACGCCGGGAACCGCGACGACAACAGCGTGCCGTCGAGCTGCTCGGTCGGGGCGAGCAGGCCCTGGATGGCGATCTCGTGGTTGCGGCGCTCCGCGGCGTTGGGATAGCTGCCGGCGGGCGGATCGATGCGCACCACACCCGACGACAGCAGGGTTTGCGGGTTGTCGGGCCGCCACTGCACCGTCGCCGTGCGGATCTGCCCGTCCGGGAAGGTGACGCTGAAGGTGGGCGCGTAGCCGTGGCCCTGCAGGTACACCCGGTCACCGCCGAGCCGCAGCGGGTGGTTGACCTCCAGCCGGTAGTGCCGCCAGCTGTTGGCGGTCAGATCCTTGCCGGACTGGTAGTCGATGTTCGCGGCGAACGAGGTGGCCTGGCCCGACGGCAGGTAGTGCGCCGCGAAGTCGTCGACCCGGATGCACATCGGGTGCAGCGACGTGCCGTCGACGGTGTTGCCGGCCCGGAACGAGTCGAACGCGGCCGGCGAGGCCGAGCAGAAACCGGGGCCGCCGTCGGCGATGACGATGACGTTGCCCTCGTAGCCGAACAGCTTGCCGACGGCCACCGCGACCAGCAGGCCCAGCAGCGAGAAGTGGAAGACGATGTTGCCGAACTCGCGCAGGTAGCCCTTCTCGGCCGACACCTCCACGACTTCGGATCGGCGGATTCGCGCCGTCCTGGTGCCGGATGGCGGTGCGCCAGCCGCGCAGCCGGCCGGCCAGCGTGTTCGCCAGGGCGTTCAGCTCGTCGGCACCGGCCTGGATCTGGTGACTGGCGTACTTGGGCAGCCGGGCCAGGTTGCGCGGGGCGGCCACCGGGGTGGACCGCAGGCTGCGGACGTGCTCGATCATCCGCGGGGTGAGGCAGCCGACCAGCGACACGAACAGCAGCACATAGATGGCGGTGAACCAGAAGCTGGAGAACACGTTGAAGGCCTGCAACCGATCCAGCCACGGCCCGATCACCGGGTGGGCCTTGAGGTAGTCGTCGACCTTGCCGGCGTTGAGGTTGCGCTGCGGCAGCAACGCCCCGGGTATCGCGCCGAGCGCGAGCAGGAACAGCAGCACCAGCGCGGTGCCCATCGAGGTCAGCGCGCGCCAGGTGTTGCGGCCCCACGCGAGCAAGTTGCCTCAAATCGGCAACCTCACGTCGGACACGAACGCGTCGCGCAGCCAGGAGATGAAGTCGTTCCACACCCCGGTGACCAGCAGCGCGCCGACCGTGATCAGCAGGACGCCGCCGAAGATCTGAATGGCCCGGGTGTGCCGGCGCAGCCAGCCCAGGCCCCCCACCGCGCCCGCCGAGCCGAACGCCAGCAGCACGAACGGGATGCCCAGGCCCAGGCAGTACGCGATCACCAACACGATTCCGCGCGCCACGCTGGCGCCGTCGGTGGCCGAGGCGACGGTGATCACGCCGGCCAGCGTCGGCCCCAGGCACGGCGTCCAGCCCAGGGCGAACACCGCGCCCAGCACCGGCGCCCCGGCGACCGTGGTCAGCTGCCGCGGGCTGAACCGGGCCTGGCGCTGCAGGGCCGGGATGAGGCCGACGAACACCAGCCCCATCACGATGGTCAGCACTCCCCCGGCGCGTTGCAGCAGCAATTGATTGGTGATCAGCGTGGTCGTCATGCCGAGGACGGCGACGGTGCCGAGCACGAACACGGTGGTGAACCCGGCGACGAACAACGCCGCGGATCCCGCGACGCGCCAGCGGGCGGAGCTCGCGGGGCCAAAAGTCGCAGTTCGCGCCCGCCGGCGGCTGTTCGTCAACCCCGACGACCGCGGCCAGGTACGACAGGTAACCGGGCACCAGCGGCATCACGCACGGCGAGGCGAACGACACCAGTCCGGCCAGCAGGCACGCGCCGAGGGCCACCAGAAGCGGTCCGGCGGCGGCGATCTGGGTGAATCCGGTCATCGCTGGCCCGGCGCCTGCCTCACCGACCGGGGTGGGCGACGCCTCACCGGCGAGGCGCTGCAGCACCGGCTGCAGGTCGGTCGCCAACAGTTCCCGCAGGAACACCGCCGCGACGCGGTGCTGGCGGTCCAGGACCAGCGTGGACGGGATCACGGTGGTGGGGTACTTGCCGCCGAACGCGATCAGGGTGCGCATCGCCGGGTCGTAGATGGACGGGAACGTCACCTGGCGGTCGTTGACGAAGTCCAGCGCCGCCTGCCGGTTGTTGTCCCGGACGTCGATGCCCAGAAAAGACACCCCGGCGCCGCGGGTGGCGTCATACACCTGCTGCAGCTGGGTGACCTCGGCCCGGCACGGCCCGCACCACTGCCCCCAGATGTTGATGACCACGACCCGGCCGGCGAAGATCGGATCGTCCAGCGACAGCGTGTGCGCGGGGTCGGCCAGGTCCGGCCCGGCCAGCGGGCCGGGGCGGCCACGGCTGGACGGCGGGTCGTAGTAGATGTCGGTCTTGCCGCCGGGCGAGACGAATTCGAAGGTGCCGCCCTGGGCGACGGCGTCGTGTCCCGAGGAGCAACCGGCGAGCAGGCCGGGCAGCAGGGCCGCCAGCACGGCCCCGGCCATCGCCTGTCGTCCCCGGGTGATCAACGCGCCGCCGGTTCGCAGATACTCGACGTCGACCAGCCGATCGCCGTCGTAAACGAGGGTCGTCACCGACGCCAGCCCGCACTCCCGCCGCCGCGGGTCGTGCCACAGTCGCCGGCCGGTCACGTGCAGTCGCAGCGTCCACACCGGCAGTTGGTGGCTGACGCACACCACCTCGTGGCCGGCACCGCGGGCGCGGGCCTTGTCCACCGCCGTCTCCATCCGGGCCGCGATCTCGGCGTACGGCTCACCCCAGGACGGCCGGAAAGGGTTGCGCAGCTGCCACCAGACCCGCGGGTCGCGCCAGGCGCCGTCGCCCGGGCTGAGCTTTTTGCCCTGGAAGAAGTTGGCCGACTCGATCAGGTCCGGGTCGGTGTCAACGGCCAGGCCATGCTTGGCGGCGATGGGCGCGGCGGTCTCCTGGGCCCGTTGCAGCGGCGAGGCGATCACCGCGACGACGTCGCGGTCGGCCAGCGCGTCGGCCACCGCGGCCGCCTGCGCGCGGCCGTTGTCGGAGAGGTGGAATCCGGGCAGCCGCCCGTACAGGATGCCGCTCGGGTTGTACACCTCGCCGTGCCGCACGACGTGCACCCGGGTGTGCTCGGCCATCAGGACTTCCCCTCCTCGGCCTGCGCGGCGGCCCTGGCCGCGGCGGGCAGGGCCGCCGCGATCCGGTCGAACGCGCCGTCGTCCAGCGCGGTGGACACGAACCACGCCTCGAAGGCGCTGCACGGCGGGTAGACGCCCGCGTCCAGCAGCGCATGGAAGAACGGTGGATAACGCCACGTCTGGGTGGCGCGCGCGGACGCGAAGTCCGTCACCGGCGTTTCGGAGAAGAACACGCTGAGCATGTTCCCGGCCCGCGGAATCTGGTGCGCCACACCGGCATTCGTGAGCGCCTCGGAGAACAGACCGGCCAGGCGATCGGCGTTGGCGTCCAACGTGGCGTAGGCGGCGGCGTCGGCGTTGCGCAACGTGGCCAGCCCGGCGGCCATCGCCACGGGGTTACCCGACAGCGTGCCGGCCTGGTACACCGGGCCCAGCGGCGCCAGCCGCTCCATCACCTCGGCCCGGCCGCCGAACGCGGCGGCCGGCAAGCCGCCGCTCATCACCTTGCCGAAGGTGAACAGGTCGGCTTCGACGGGATCGATTCCGTACCAACCACTTCGGCTGACCCGGAAGCCGGTCATCACCTCGTCGATGATCAGCAGCGCACCGTGCTCGGCGGTGATCGCGCGCAGCGCCGCGTTATAGCCGGGGGCGGGCGGGACCACGCCCATGTTGCCGGGGCTGGCCTCGGTGATCACCGCCGCGATCTGGTCGCCGAACCGGGCGAAGCTCTGTTGCACGGCGTCGACGTCGTTGTAGGGCAACACGATCGTGTCGGCCGCCGTGGCGCCGGTGACCCCGGGCGACGACGGCAGGCCCAGCGTCGCCACCCCGGAACCGGCGTCGGCGAGCAACGCGTCGACATGGCCGTGGTAGCAGCCGGAGAACTTGATGACCTTGGCGCGGCCGGTGAAGCCGCGGGCCAGCCGGACCGCGCTCATGGTGGCTTCGGTGCCGGAGTTGACCAGCCGGATCCGCTCGACCGGCGCCACCCGGCCGATCATCTCGGCGGCCAGCTCGCTCTCGGCCGGCGTGGGCGCCCCGAAGGACAGGCCCGACGCGGCGGCCTTGACGACGGCCTCGACGACGGCCGGGTGCGCATGACCCAGGATCATCGGGCCCCACGAGCAGACCAGGTCCACGTAACGGTTGCCGTCGGCGTCGGTCAGCCGGCACCCGCGCGCCTCGGTGATGAACGGCGGCGTCCCGCCCACCGCGCTGAACGCGCGGACCGGAGAGTTCACCCCGCCGGGAATGACGGCGCAGGCATCCTCGAACAGCCGGGCCGACGCCGCCGTAGCCCGGGGGGCCCCGGTGGCGTGCGCGGTCGCCTGATCACTGCTTCCCATGACCACTAGTGTCCCAGCCCTCGCGGGCCCTTCCACTACAGGGTGTAGCAGAACGTGCTAATAGGAGGCGGCGCGCGTTCCTCGACTTCGGCGGCACGCCCCTGCGCAGCAATTCCTCGGCGCGCCGGGCGGCCTCGTTACCCGCTGCCTTGCCCATGAGACGACAGCAGACCTGTTGTCGCGCCGAAACCGGTTGTCCTCCCCCCGCGCCTGCGAGTTGGATAGCGGTATGCAACTCCCAGAAGGACTTGCCCGGTTCAACCGTCATGTCACCACCCGATACAGCGGATGTGGGCCGGTTGGCTCCCGTCATTCGGGATCGTCGAGCATGTCGGACGGCGCTCGGGCAAGCCGTACCGAACACCGGTGAACGTGTTCAAAACCGAAGTCGAAGGCAAACCCGGGGTGGCCATCTTGCTGACCTATGGCCGACCGGGATTGGTTGAAGAACCTGAAGGCGGCGGGAGGTGGCCGGTTGCGCAGCAGGGGCAAGAGCTTCGCCATCGCCGATCCCCGCGTGGTCACCAAGAACGAGGCCGCCGCGCACGTAACACCCCGAGTGCGACGCATATTCGCGAGGTTGCCGTTCGAGCAAGCGGTATTGCTCACGCGGACTTCCTGACGCCCGGGTGATGCGGATCACGGCGGTCGTCGAGCGGGCGGTCCGCCTCGATGGCGGGCGACGCGGCGGACCGGCCAATGCGGTGGTCAACTTCTCCCACCACACGGTCTCTGTGGTCGCGGTGATCACCGACGTGATCCGGCACGGACGGCCCGTGGTGGGCGTGGCGTTCGATTCGATCGGGCGGTTCGCCCAGAGTGGAATCCTGCGCGACCGGATGATCCCGCGGGTGCTCACGGCGCCCCCCGACACGCTGCTGGATGCGTCCGGATTCTTGGACCCCGCCGCGGTCTTGGCGTGCGCGCTCACCGATGAAAAGCCCGGCGGTCATGGCGACCGGGCGGCGGCCGCCGGCGCGCTGGAACTGGCCTGCTGGGACCTGAACGCCAAACTGCGAGACGAACCGGCCTGCGCGACCATCGCCCGCCACGCCGGACGCGAGCCCGCAGCCGCGGTGCCGGTGTACGCCGCCGGTGGCTACTACTACGCCGACGGCGGTGTCGATCGGCTGCGCACGGAAATGCGGGGATACGTCGACGCGGGCTATGACGCGGTCAAGATGAAGATCGGCGGCGCCGACCTGGGCGAGGACCTCGTGCGGGTCGAAGCCGTCATCGACATCGTCGGCGACGCGGGACGGGTCGCGGTCGACGCGAACGGCCGGTTCGACCGGGCCGAGGCCACCCGCTGGGCGGGCGCGCTGGCTCCCTACGGCCTGCGCTGGTACGAAGAGCCGGGTGATCCCCTGGATTACGCGCTGAACCGGGCGGTGACGGATTGCTATGGCGGTGCGGTGGCCACCGGGGAAAACCTCTTCTCGGCGCCGGACGTGACCAATCTGGTGCGCTACGGCGGCATGCGGCCCAATCATGATGTCTTCCAGATGGATCCGGGCCTGAGCTACGGGTTGACCGAGTACATCCGGATGCTCGACGTCGTGGCGTCTCATGGGTTCGATCGCGGTTTCGCGTTCCCGCACGGCGGTCATCTGATCAACCTGCACGTCGCGGCCGGTCTGGGCCTGGGTGGCTGCGAGGCTTACCCCGGCGTGTTCGCGCCGTTCGGCGGCTACTCCGACGCCTGCGCGTTGTCGGAGGGCCGGATCTCGCCGACCGACGCCGCCGGCTTCGGGCTCGAGCAGAAGGCCGGCTTGGCCGAACTGATCGCCGAGCTGGCTGACGGGAGAACGCACGGATGAAGATTGCGGTAATCGGCTGCGGTGCAATGGGTTCCATCTATGCGGCCAAACTGGCCGCCGCGGGCAACGACGTGCTGGCCATCGACCGCTACCAGGCCGGCATCGATCAGATCGCCCGACACGGGCTGCGGGTCACCGGTCCGGGCTACGACCAGGTGGTGCCGCTGCGGGCGAGCACCACCGCACCGGGCGAGGCGATGGATCTGATCGTGCTCGCCGTGAAGGCAGCCGACGTGAAAACCGGTGCGCAACAGGCTGTTCCGATGCTTGGCCCGGCCACAGCGGTGCTGACCATCCAGAACGGCCTGGGATCGGCCGAGACCGTGGCGGGCATCGTCGGCGACGAACGGGTCGCGGTCGGGATCGCCAGCGGATTCGGCGCGGCGACCGTGGCGCCCGGGCATGTCCGTCACAACGCCATGAAAGCGATGCGGTTCGGCGCCTACTCGTCGCTGCCGCATGCGACGGTCGAGTCGATCGCCCGGGCGTGGACCGATGCCGGATTCGATGCGGCCGCGGTCACCGACATCGCCGCCATGCAGTGGGAGAAGCTCATCTGCAACGCCGCCTACAGCGCGCCGTGCGCGCTCACCGGCATGACCGTCGGCCAGGTGATGGACGACCCGGAGATGGGCCCGGTCAGCCAGGCCGCCGCGATGGAGGCGTGGACCGTCGCGCGGGCGTCGGGCATCGCAGTTACCGTCACCGATGCGGTGGAGCACGTTCGCGCCTTCGGCGCGCAGATGCCCGACGCCAAACCGTCGGCGCTGCTGGACCACGAGGCGCACCGGGTCAGCGAGATCGACGTCATCAACGGGGCCGTCCCGCGCCAGGGCGCCCGGGTCGGCGTTGCAGCGCCGGTGAACGCGACTCTGACCGCGCTGATCAAATCGATCGAAAGGCATTGGAGCTGATGGCGGCAGCCGGGATGCGCACCGGCAAGCATCGGTAGCGAGACCTCAGCCGTTGTGTGAGTTCGGAATTCGCTAGCGCTTCTGAGAGGGCCTTAATTGCCGGACACCGCCGCGGAATCGCGCGAGGAAATAGAAACCGCTCACCACAGCCCAGGACAACACGCTGAGCCATAGCTGGCTGCGCGCCGTGTGGTCGAACGCCATTTGCACCAGCACGGCGGTGATTCCGGTCAGCGTGAGAATCGAAAGCACCGGGTAGAACCACATTTTCACCGTCAGCTTTTCCGCGGGTGTCCGGCGGCGCAGGATGATCTGCGACAGGGCGATCAGCCAGTAGACGAACAAGATGATGGCGCCCGACGAGTTGAGCAGGAAGAGAAACACCGTGTTGGGCGCGACCCGCGCCATGATGACGCATCCGAACCCGACCGCCGACGAACTCAAGATCGCGAAGTGGGGAACGCCGCGTCCGCTCAGTTTGACCAACTGCATTGGCGCCTCGCCCCGTTCGGCGAGGACGAACAACATGCGCGACGCAGTGTAGAGACCGGAGTTCAGGCAGGACAGCACTGCGGTCAGCACCACCGCGTTCATCACCTGATCGGCGCCGGAAAGCCCCATGTGTTTGAGCGCGGCCACGTACGGCGAGGCGCCGAGTTCCACCGAGTCCCAGGGCAAGAGCACGACGAGCAGGAAGACCGAACCGACGAAGAAGATCCCGATGCGCGCCACGACCGATCGGGTCGCCTTCTGGACCGCGAGCTCGGGGTCGCGGCTTTCGGCGGCGGCGACGGTGACGATCTCGGCGCCCACCATGGAGAAGATCACCACCACGATCGCGGCGAACACTGCGCCGACACCGTGGGGAAAGAATCCGCCGTGCGATCCCAGATTGGCCAGACCCCCGTGATGGCCCGGCACCAAACCCAGGACGTAGATCGTGCCCACGACCAGAAAGATCACGATGGTCGCGACTTTGATTCCGGCGAACCAGAATTCGAATTCGCCGAAGGAGGACACCGAGAACAGGTTGGTCGCGGTCATCAAGAGCATCAGGCCCAGCGACAGCAGCCATAGCGGCGCGTGGAACCAGTAGTTGAGCACCTTTCCGCCGGCGACCGCCTCGAAGCCCACCACGATCACCCAGAAGTACCAGTACAGCCACGCGACCGAGAATCCCGCCCAGCCGCCCAGGGCCTTGGCCGCGTAGTCGGCGAACGATCCGGTGGAAGGGTTCGCGGCCGCCATCTCACCCAGCATCCGCATCACCAGGACGATGAGCAGACCGCAGAGGGCGTAGGTGAGGAACGCGGCCGGTCCGGTGTCTTTGATCACCACTCCGGACCCGACGAACAAGCCGGCGCCGATCACGCCGCCGAGGGCGATCATGCTGAGCTGCCGCTGCGACAGTCCTTGGCGCAGTTGCGGACCGCCATCCGACGGCGGGGAACCGTTGCCCGCCTGCCCGGAACTCACCTGGCGTTGCGTGCGCCGCATGCCCGGACGCTAGCGGGCTTGGCGGCCCGCAGCAACAACGACTTACAGATACAAGTCTCGATCGCGGATCAGCGCGGTGGCGATCACACTGATCACCGCGGTGGCAACGAGATACCCACACGCCAGCCACGGCGCGCCGTCGAGTGCCGCGATCAGCGCGGTCAAGATCATCGGGGTCACCCCGGAGGCGTAGATGCCCGAGACCTGGTACACGAACGACAATCCCGTATAGCGCGTGTTCGTGGGATACAGCGCGGAGTACAGCGTGCCCTGTGCGCCGTAGAACAGCGCATGCACCGCGCCGAACACGACGATCATCGCCAGGCCGAACCACACCAGATTCTTGGTGCCGAACAGGGCGAACGCCGGAAACGCCGCCAGGCCGTAGCAGGCGATGCCCGCCAGGTACACCCGCCGCGCACCGAAGCGCTCGGTCAATCGTCCCGATACCGGCAGCAGCACCGCCATCACCAGGGCGGCGATGGTCACCACCACCAGCACCGACACCCGATTCAACCCCAGGGCGCCGGTGGCGTAACTGATGGCGAAAACGCCCCACGTGTTGAACGCCGAGCCCTCCGCCCACCGCGACAGCAGCCCCAGCATGGTGTTGCGCCGCGATCGCGGCTCGCGGACGATGTCGCGGATCGGCGCGGTGGACGCGGCCTGCAGGTCCTGCAGTTCGCGGAAGGCCGGTGTCTCCTCGACCCGCAATCGGACCACGATGCCGATCACGACCAGCAGCAGGCTCAGCAGAAATCCGATGCGCCAGCCATAGGAGAGAAACCGCGCCGGCCCCAAAACGACTTGCAGGAAAGCGAATATGCCGGTGCCCAAGGCCAGACCGAGCGCCAACCCGATTTGCGGAATCGCCCCGAAGCGGCCGCGCCGGTCACCGGGGCTGTGTTCGACCGCCAGCAGCACCGCCCCGCCCCACTCACCGCCGAGCGCGAAACCCTGCAGCACGCGCAAGACCAGCAGCAGCACCGGCGCCCAGGCCCCGATCTGTGCGGCCGTCGGCAACACCCCGATCAGGGCCGTCGCCCCGCCCATGATCAGCATGGTCAACGCCAGGCTGCGCTTGCGACCGATCCGGTCGCCGATGTGGCCGAACACCAGGCCCCCGATGGGCCGCATGACGAACCCGACGGCGAAGGTCGCGAACGCCAATAGTGTCCCCACCAAAGAACTCTCGTTGGGAAAGAACACCTTGTTGAACACCAGGCCGGCCGCGGTGGCGTAGAGGAAGAAGTCGTACCACTCGACCGTGGTGCCCAGCAGGCTCGCCGCGACGACGATGCGCAGTCGCCGGCGCTGCTGCTCGGAGGATTCGTCAACCGCGCCGGGCACCGGCGTCACGATCCCGGCGTCGGGTGCGGACGCGGGCAAGGTTGCTGCCATGACCGTCAGTGCGCCGAGGCGACCGCGAACGGAGTCGCCGCTGCCGGGTGCGACTGGCCGTTGGGGTGCCGCCACAAACCCATCCGCTCCAGCAGCGGCAGGACACCCTCACCGAACCAATAGGCCTCTTCCAGATGCGGATATCCCGACAAGATGAAGTGGCTGATGCCCAATTTCGCGTATTCGGCCAGCCGCTCGGCGACCTCGGCGTGCGACCCGACCAGGGCGGTGCCCGCTCCCCCGCGAACCAGGCCCACCCCGGCCCACAGGTTGGGCGCAACCAGCAATTTGCCGCTGTTGCCGCCGTGCAGATCCAGCATGCGGCGCTGGCCTTCGGACTCGCTGCGCGCCAGGCTGGCCTGCACCCGCTCGACGTCGGCCGGGTCGATCGCGGCCAGCAACCGGTCGGCCTCGGCCCACGCCTCGGCGGCCGTGTCGCGGCTGATCACGTGAATCCGCAAGCCGTACTGCAGGATCCGGCCCGCGTCGACCGCCAGTCCGCGGATCCAGTCGAGCTTCTTGGCCACCGCGGTCAGCGGCTCACCCCAGGTGAGATACACGTCGGAGTGCTTGGCCGCCACCGGTCCGGCGGATGCCGAGGACCCGCCGAAGAACACCGCCGGTATCGGGTCGGGCGCGTTGTTCAGCTGAGCGCCCTCGACCTGGATGTGCTCTCCCGCAAAGGTCACCGGCTCCCTGCAGGTCCACAGCTGGCGCACCACATGCAAGAACTCTGCGGTGCGGGCATACCGCGCCTCCTTGTCCAGGAAGTCCCCGTAGGCCCGTTGCTCGTGCGGTTCACCGCCGGTGACGACGTTGAGCAGCAGCCGTCCCTCCGAGTGCCGCTGGAAGGTGCCGGCCATCTGCGCGGCCAGGGTCGGACTCAGCATCCCGGGACGGAACGCAACCAAGAATTTCAGGGTCTCGGTCGATTCGACCAGCATCGCCGTCGTCAACCACGCGTCCTCACACCACAATCCGGTGGGCGTGAGGACGGCCTCGAAACCGTTGTCCTCGGCGGCCGCGCAGATCTGGTGCAGGTACTTCAGCGTGGCCGGCCGGTCGCCGGACATCGACGTGCCGTGCCCGCCCGCGACCAGATTCCGCGAATCGCCGTAAGTCGGCAGAAACCAATGAAACGCGAGACTCAATTCACCATCCTCTTTCCTCCGCTTTCGCCCCCGTGCACGCCAGGCCCGCTTCATCCTGCTGAAGTCGGCCTCAGCGGGCGAGGGTTGAAACCTGCGAGATTGCATCCCGGCCAGGCACCGCCGGCATCGCCGGAGCCAGCAGCGGCGCGCGGCGAATGCGAACGTCGATCCGCCGGATGAAGGTCGGGCAGTGACCGCGTCTCCCGCTGTCCCAGAAGGCAATACGATCGCAATGATTTGGGCGGCGGCAATCAGCGGAATCGGCGCTACGATGATCACGATCTCGCGCGACGCCGCAACTCGACGCCACATTGCCCGCGCCCGGCGGCGGCCGGACGCGGCGAAAAGATCACCGCTTCGTGACCGAAAGGTCACGCCAGATCACACAATGCTTCCAATACGGCGTGGCTCGGCGGGTAATCCCCGCTCAGCGCGGCATTATTGCGATCATGCCTGACCTCACACGCCGAGCGGTGCTCCGGATGGGCGCCGGTGCCAGCCTCGGAGCCGCCGGCGTGCTCACCTTCGGCTCCCTGCTGGCTCCGGCCGACTTCGCGCGCCGCGACCTTGCCGCAGGCTCCCGCGCCGTTCGAGCCGCCGACGGCGGGCAAGACCCTGCCGACCCGGCTCACCGGCTCGTTCGTGTCGGCGGCCCGCGGGGGGATCAAGACCAACTACGTGATCGCCATGCCGCCGGGCCAGACCGGCGCGCTGCGCCCCGTGATCGCACTGCACGGCGTGGACGGCGACGCCAACCAGATGCTCGACATGGGCGTCCCGGACGGACTGGCCCAGCTGGCCAAGGAGGGCAAACCGCCGTTCGCGGTGGTCGGCGTCGACGGCGGCAACACCTACTGGCACAAAAGGACTTCCGGCGAGGACTCCGGTGCCATGGTGCTCGACGAACTGCTGCCGATGCTGTCCACGATGGGTTTCGACACCTCCCGGGTCGGTTTCATGGGGTGGTCGATGGGCGGATACGGGGCGCTTCGTCTGGGTGCCAAGCTGGGGCCGTCACGGACCGCCGGCATCTGCGCGATCAGCCCGGCGTTGTACACCTCGTATCCGATGAGTGCCCCCGGGGCGTTCGACAGCAACGACGACTTCGTGCAGAACAGCGTGGTAGGCCTGCCGGCGCTGAATTCGATTCCGCTGCGGGTGGACTGTGGCAACTTCGACCGCTTCTATTTCGCCACAAAGCAATTCGTCTATCAGTTGAAGACCCCACCGGCGGGCAGCTTCTCCCTCGGCGGACACGACGTCACTTACTGGCGCAGCCAACTGCCCGGTGAACTGGCCTGGATGGCGACCTAGCCCACGCAGATGACACTTCGGGAGGAATCAGTCGCCGGCAGCCCACGCCCCGTGGAGCGGCGGACGTCCCGAAGGGGATTCCGGCCCGACATCGAGGGGCTGCGGGCCGTCGCGGTGATCGCCGTGGTGCTCTACCACGCGGGCATCCCGGGAATCAGCGGCGGCTACATCGGCGTGGACGTCTTCTTCGTCATCTCCGGCTTCCTCATCACCGGACTGCTCTTTCGCGAGGCGAGCACCACGAACACCGTTCGGCTGGGCCGGTTTTACGGTGCGCGCGCCCGCCGGCTGCTGCCGGCCGCGGCCATCGTCGGCACCATCACCGCGATCGCTGCGGCCGCCGTGCTGCCGCCGCTGCAGGCGCGCAGCGTGTTCCTCGACGGCATCGCCAGCGCCCTGTATGTCGGCAACTACCGGTTCGCGCTGCGCGGCACCGACTACCTGACCTCCGACGCACCGTCGCCGTTCCAGCACTACTGGTCGCTGGGCGTGGAGGAGCAGTTCTACCTGGTGTGGCCGGTGCTGATCATCGCCGACGCCTGGTCGGTCCGGCGCATCCCGCCGCTTCGCGGGGCCGCGACGCGCGCGACACCGTACGCGGTGGTCCTTGCGGTGGTCGCGGCGGCGTCGTTGACGGCGGGCGCGCTGTGGACCCGCACATCGCCGTCGTGGGCGTTCTTCTCGCTGCCCACCCGCGCCTGGGAATTGGCCGCCGGTGGTCTGGTGGCGCTGTCGATCCAGCAGTGGCGCCGGTTGTCGCTGCGGACCGCATCGATCGCCGGTTGGGGCGGTCTGGCGTTGATCTTGCTGACCTGCACCCAGCTCAACGCGCACACCCCGTACCCCGGGACCGAGGCGCTGCTGCCGGTGCTGGGCACCGCGCTGATCATCGGCGGCGGCGCGGTCACCGGCGGACTCGGGCCCGGTCGCCTGCTGTGCCGCCCGGCGATGCGCGCCGATCGGCCGGATCTCCTACTCGTGGTACCTGTGGCATTGGCCGGTGCTGCTGCTGATGCCGCGCGCTGCTCGGCGAGCCTGCGGGGCTGCCGGCCAGGTTGAGCGCGACGGCCGTCTCCGCCGGGCTCGCCGTCGATCACCCTGCATCTGGTGGAAAACCCCGGCCGCTTCGCCGCGGCGCTGCGCCGGTCGGCCAGGGTGAGCCTGGTCGTGGCGGGCGGCGCCAGCGCCGCCACCGCATGCGCGTGCATGCTGCTGCTCAACGTGATACCGGCGCCGGTGGGCCACGGGGTGGCCGCTCCGCGCGCCAACATCATCGCGACGCCCCCGGCCAACGTCCCCGCCGTCAGTCCCCAGGAGGCGGCGGTTCGCCAGGCGTTCGACCAGGCGCGCGTGGCGCTCGCGGCGGCCGTCGGCCGCGAGCCGTCCCGTCGAACCTGGATCCGCCGCTGGCCAAGGCGCCCGCCGACAAGGCCGCCGTGTTCGTCAACGGCTGCGTGCGTTCCTGGCGCGACGTCGGACAAAGCGAGTGCGCGACGGGCGACACGGCCTCGCCGACCACCGTCGCCCTGATCGGCGACTCGCACGCCGCCATGTGGAACCCCGCCTTCGAGCAGCTCGCCGAGCAGCGGCACTGGCGACTCGAGACGCTGGCCAAGGTGACCTGCCCGCTGCAGGATCTGCACATCGTGAGCCCCTATCTGGGCCGCGAGTACACCGAATGCGAACAGTGGCGCGCCCAGATCATGGCCCGGATGAACGCCGAACACCCACGCCTGATCGTGCTGGACATGAGCCGGCGCTACGGCGGGGACTTCGGCTTCACCTCCTACGACCCGGCGTGGATCGACACCCTGGGACGCACCGTGGCGCAGTTGCGCGGCACCGGCGCGACCGTCCTGGTGCTGGGGCCCGCCCCCGACCCGCATTCGTCCGCGCCGACCTGCCTGTCCGCCCACCTCGACGACGTGAACGCCTGTACGCCAACGAAATCCGCGGCGGTGGACGGCGACGGGATCGCCGCCGAGCAGCGGCGACGGCCCGCAGCGGCGGCCACTACGCCGACCTGACCGACATGTTCTGCACCCCCGAGCGATGCCCGATCGATCGTCGGCAACACCCTGGTGTTCCGCGACGACAACCATGTGACAACCGAGTACGCGCAGTTGGTGGCACCGCTGATGGGTGCGCTGGCGGACCGCGCCCTGGCGAAAGGGTGAGCAGGCAATGAACTTCTCGTGGCTGACGAACGTCAGATCAGTGAAGGGTTTTTGGAGGTTTTAGGAGTCATGTCTCCGCTGTTGCTGGTCTGCATCGCACGTAGCCGCACCCGTCGCCGGAATCGGCTTGCTCCACGTGCAAGACCGCCTGGAGCGATGGGACTACGAGCGGCACGCGAACGACTAGCCCTGCAGTCAGGTCGACAACTGGGTACGGATCAGCGGCGCGATCTTGTCCGCCATGTACTGATGCCCCGCGTCATTCGGGTGCACGCCGTCCGGGCCGATCAGGTCGGGTCGGCCGACGAACCAGTGCTCGGCGATCGGGTCGATGAACGTCGCCCCCGCCGCCCGCGGCCGCCCCGGCGAGGATGTCGCGAATCAGGAACATCGACGGCGGGCACATCGGCGGTCGGCCACGGCGGTCCGATCACCAGCAACCGCGCCGCCGGCGCCAGGCGGCGCGCCAGATCCAAAGCGGCGCGGGCTCTTTCGATCAGCGTGCCGGGATCGACACCCTGGTCGTTGCGGGAGCCGAAGAACACCACCAGTGCGTCATCGGGCTGGACCGCCCTGGCGGTCAGATCCTCGAAGATGCTGCCGTGGTCTCCGGGCGTGGCATAACCGGCTTTGCCCTCGGCCGCCACATTGCCCGAGATCCGCGAACCCCGCGAACCGAGCACCTGCCAGGCGCGCGACGTCCACGATCTCGAGCCCAGACCGCCCTCATTCGGTGCCGGTGGTATACGAATCCCCCACCACCGCCACATGATTCAGCCGGAAGTCCAGCGTCAGTGTCTCGTAAGTGCGCACCTGCGCCGGATATGCTGATGGCCACGCCCGACCAGAAAACTCAACCCAATGAGAAAGGTGGCCAGACGACTCACTCTCACCTCCACTGTCAACGGCATCGTCGGGTGCCGCCGCGTTCTCATCAAGTATTCCCCGTGAGTCGCGGCCGGCCGCTGAGGCGGCCATCACACCGCGCGGGCCGAAACCGCTTCCAGCGGACGGTCGATCGGATGAAGCTTACCGTTGCGACTCGCCGGGATCGCTTCTCGCGCTGACGGCTCTGACATCGACCATCTTGCGCATCCAACGCCGGGCGGGCTCTTCGACGCCGTGATACAGCAGCACCGACGCGGCCAGCGCGATCGCGAGCAGGCCGATGACGTTCCACTTCCACGGGTTATCCAGGGTGGGGAGCTCGAATTGCTCCACGGCCCAGCCCCAGGCGGTGTGCACCAGCTCATGCACCATATACAGGCAGAACGAGATCTTGCCGCCGTACACCATCACCCGCGTCGACAACACTCTCGGCAGGCTCCCGAGACCGATCGCCAGCGATATCACGAGCGGTACGAACAACACGTCCACGACGCCGCCGCTGTCGTTCTCCACCACTCCCGATATCGGGTGCGCGCCAAACCAATACAGCACGCCCACCATCGCGGCCAAGAGAAGCAGGGAGACGTATCCGGCGACGCGGCGGCCACGATCGCTCAGCCGCAGCCTGCGCACCGCGGCGCAGGCCAGTGCGCCCGCGGTGAATTGCGTGACGATTCGCGGCAGCCAGCTCCACGGCGTGTAGAAGTGGCCGCTGGCGAGCAACATCACCACGGGCGGCAGCGAGGCCGCGAAAGCCAGCAGCATCAGGCTGCGCGCCCTGGTCGCCTGCTTCATCCGTAGCAGGACCAGCACCAGGACGGCGAAGAGCACATAGGCCAGCCATTCCGCGCTGATCGACCAGGCCGGCCCGTCCCAACTCGAGTCATCGAAGAACGGCACAAACCACAACTGCACCAACAGGATTTGGCGCACGTAGCTGATCGCGGTGAGGTCAGCGGCGTCCGGCGACGGCACATGACCGACGTGCAGGGTGAAGATCACCCACAGGGCGGCGAGGTGCAAGGTGACCAGGTACACCGGCCACACCCGGGCCAGTCGCAGCCACAGGAAATGCAGGGTCGCGCGGGTCGACCAGGACCGGCCCATGCGGTCGAGGTAGTTGTACGTCAGCACGAACCCGCTGAGAATGAAGAAGAGGTCGACGCCTTGGGCGCCGCAGTTGAGCACCGGCGCAAGGGCGTCACGGAAATCGGGCGACACGTCGCCGAGCATCGGCCGGAAGTGGAACAGCACCACCCAGAGCGCGGCGATGATGCGGAGCCCCGTCAGGGCCGTGATCTCGCCCCTGATCTCTCCGCCCCGCACGCTGCTCTTCCCGTCCGAATCCTGCCGTTTCGTTCTCCTGCTACTTCGGCTGAGCGGGAAATCTCGCCTTTTCACAAGCCCCCCGACCAGCCAGCGGCAGCCCTGGCAGCCTAGCAGCGCAATCGCCGGCATGCGTGGACGGTTGTGGTGTGGCAAACGGTGTTCCGGGGTGGTCCCACGGCCCGGTAGCTCGCTGGGCGTTTGCTCAGCGGCGATGTCGCGACGGATCCGCAACCGCTTCTTAGCAAAGCGTTAGACGCGGCTTCCGGTCTCCTTAGGCTTGCGGCCTAACGTCATAACTGCCCTTCGGTGAGCGCGAAGGCGCGCGCCGAAGGCAGCGCGAGCGGCACAGCGAGTGAGGGGTCCTCATGACGATCGCAGGCAGCCAGACCGGCCACGACAACTGCGTGTTTGACTGCGACGGCGCACAGGTCCGCGCGCACTACCGCCACCTGGCGACGGTGGTGCATATTCGCGGCGAAATCGACGACGCCAACGTCGACCGCATCAGCGACCACATTGCGCGCTTCACGCTCGGAGAAAACCCCGTGGTGCTCGACGTGGCCGACGTCAGCGAATTTGCTGAGGCCGGCATCTCGCTGCTGTATGCGTTCGATGCCGATTGTCGCGCCGCCGGGGTGGATTGGACCCTGGTCGCCAGCTCAGCGGTGACCCAGGTGCTGGATGACAACGGTCATGACGCCAGTTTCCCGATCATGCGCTCGGTTCACGAGGCGCTGCAGGATCGGGCCGACGCCATCGTGCTCCGCCGCCGGATGGCGTTGCCGCTCGTCAAGAAGACGCCCTAGCGCCCGAGCGCGTCCGCCGCAGCCGTGCAGTCCCGATGACGGCCAATACCCCGGCGCTGGTCAGCAGCACCAGCGTCAGCAGTAGCAGCTGCGGGTCGTAGACCAGCGACGTGGTGGCGGGCTGACCGTCCGCGATCGGTGCCACGATCACCGTGCGATGCGAGTGCCACCAGCTCAGCCCCGAGCACACGAGCGCGGCGCAGGCCAGGGCGAGCTCGAACGTCGCGCGGTAGCGGGCGTTCACTGCGCGGCTCCGCTGTCGTCGTCCCAGTCTCCGTCGATGACGTCGGATCGGGTGGGCTCCACCCGCTCCTGGACCAGTGGGGTCAGCGCTTCGCGCAGCCGACGATGGCGACGCGCCCAGGCCTGGACCGTACGCTCGCCGGTGAGCTTGAGACCGACGCCGACCCGCCCGCGCGGCACCCCGATCAGCTCGCCGAGCGCCCGGGACGACTGCCACCGCGCCAGGTCCTTCCCGGAGGCTTCGTGATTCTCTGCCTCGGGATAAACCTTGACGATCTCGCGGACCAAGATGGTTTCGGCGCCCTGGCGCAGGGCGTCTTCGGTGAGCTCGACCGAGACGTGGATCCGTGCGGCCTTTACCTGTATGCCCAGGAATGCGGATACGAGCACCAGGAAGATCGCGGGGACCACCAGCGACACCGCGGCACCGCTCCAGATTTCGATCAGCACCATGGCCACCGCCGCGGCCGGGCCGGCCGCCAGCCACGACCAGCTGGCGCCGGGTTCGTAGAACAACCGCTTGGGTGCGGTGTCGCGGTCGGTAGTCATCGCGTGCCCCGTCTCACGAGAGCCACCCTGCCGCATCCGCGGCCCAATAGGTGAGAACGATATCGGCCCCGGCGCGCCGGATGCTGGTCAATGACTCCAGCGCCGCAGCACGCTCGTCGATCCAATTGTTCGCGGCTGCAGCGCAAATCATCGCGTACTCTCCCGACACTTGATAGGCGGCGACGGGAACGGGCGAGACCTCCGCCGCGGCCGCGACCACGTCGAGATAACTCATCGCCGGCTTGATCATCACGATGTCGGCACCCTCGTCCAGATCGAGCTCGATCTCGCGCAGCGCCTCCCGGGCGTTGCCCGCCTCCTGCTGATAGGTGCGCCGGTCGCCGGACAGGCTGGAACCGACCGCCTCACGAAACGGGCCGTAGAACACCGAGGCGAACTTGGCGGCGTAGGCCAGAATCGCCACATCGGAAAAGCCCGCGGCGTCCAATCCGTCGCGGATCGCGCCCACCTGACCATCCATCATGCCGCTCGGCCCCACCACATGAGCACCCGATTCAGCTTGCGCCACAGCGAGTTCCACGTAGCGCGCCACGGTGGCATCATTGTCGACCCGGCCCCGGTCGTCGAGGACGCCGCAATGCCCGTGGTCGGTGAACTCGTCCAGGCAGGTGTCGGCCATCAATACGGTGGCCTCGCCGAGGTCCTTGGCCAAGTCCCGCAGTGCGACATTGAGGATGCCATCGGGGTCGGTACCGGCCGACCCGATCGAATCCTTGTCCCCATCGCGGGGCACGCCGAACAGCATCAGTCCGCCCACCCCCGCGGCGACGGCACTGGCGGCCGCGCTGCGCAGCGAATCACGGGTGTGCTGCACCACGCCCGGCATGGAAGTGATCGGCCGTGGTTCGTCGATGCCGTCGGCGACGAACATCGGCAGCACCAAATGCCTTGGCTCCAAAGACGTTTGCGCCACCAATCGACGCAATGCCGGGGTGGTGCGAAGCCGACGCGGGCGGTGCCGCGGGTAGGCCACTAGCGCCTGCGGCTCTTTTTGCGCGGCGGCGGCAGCGCACCCTCGGCGCGCAACCGCGCGGCGTGTTCGGCCAACGCGTCGACCAGCGGACCAACCGCGGCGGTCTCGGGCTGGACATCCACCCGCAGCCCGAATTCGGCTGCGGTCTCAGCGGTCTTGGGGCCGATGCAGGCGATGATCGTCCGCGCGTGCGGCTTGCCGGCGATGCCGACCAGGTTTCGCACCGTGGAGCTGGACGTGAAGCACACCGCGTCGAAGCCACCGGTCTTGATCATTTCCCGCGTTTCCGCCGGCGGCGGGGCGGCCCGCACCGTCCGGTAGGCGGTGACATCCTCGATCTCCCAGCCGCGTTCGCGCAGACCCTCGGCCAGCGTCTCGGTGGCGATGTCGGCACGCGGCAGCAGGACCCGGTTGACCGGGTCGAAAATGCTGTCGTAGGGCGGGAAGTCGTCGAGCAGACCCAGTGAGGACTGTTCGCCGGCCGGCACCAGTTCGGGGCTGATCCCGAACGCTCGGACCCGGTCGGCGGTCGACTCGCCCACACACGCGATCTTCACTCCGGAGAACGCGCGCGCGTCCAAACCGAACTCGCCGAACTTCTCCCACACCGCACGCACCGCGTTGGTGGAGGTGAACACGACCCACTGGAAGCGGCCGTCGACCAATCCCTTGACGGCCCTTTCCATCTGGGCGGGGCTGCGCGGCGGCTCGACGGCAATGGTAGGCACCTCGATCGGCAGCGCGCCGTAGGAGGTCAGGCGCTCGCTCATCTCGCCGGCCTGGTCCTTGGTGCGCGGGCACCAGCACGGTCCAGCCGTACAGCGCGCGGCTCTCCCACCAGTTCAGCTTCGCCCGGCTGGCGCACCGTCTTGCCGATGGTCACCACCAGCGGTCCGGTCAACGGACCGGCGGGGTCGGTGCCGCCCAGCACGGCCGAGTCGGTCAAGCCATGCAGCGTGGTTTCGATCGAACGCTGCTGGCAGGTGGTGCCCTGCGCGGTCACCACGCACGGGGTGTTCTCGGCGAGCTCGTGCTCGATCAGGGTGCGCGCCGCGTCGGCCAGATGCGACGACGGTGGCCTGCAGAATCAGCGGACCGGGCGCCGCGGCCAGCGCCTCCCAATCCACGTCGCCGCGCACGTCGGCCACCGTGTGCGACGAGCCCAACGGCAACCCGGCGTACGTCGGGACGGCATCGCTGGGGGCCAGGCCGGGCACGATCTCGATGTGCAGGTGGCTGCGCGCGATGGCGTTGACCTCGGTGATGACCGCGTCGACGGTCATCGGGTCGCCGGCCACCAGCCGCACCACGTCGACGCCCGTACGCGCCTCGGCGGTCAGCGTCTTGGCCACCTCGGCGGGATCGCCCAGCGCCGGGCGGATATCGGGGCCGCCGGATATCACCGCCGGCGCGCCTTGCCTTGGTCGGCGCCGGCTCGTCGCCGTTCGGTGAGGCCGGCTCGGCCGGAGCCGGGCCGGAAACCGGCGGCAGGTCTTTGCCGATCAGGGCCAGCACCGGCTCAGGCACGTCGGGGTCGGTGAACACCAAAGCGGCGTTCGCCAGCACCGTGGCGGCCCGGGTCGGTCAGCAATCCCGGGTCGCCCGGACCGGAGCCCACGAACGTGATGCGGCCGGGTGTCGGCTTACGCCCTCGCGTCGTCATTGTCGCTCCCACGTAACTCGTTTAATTTCCTCGCGCCGGGTCTTGCCGCGCTTCGCTCATCAGCTCTCGGGCGCCCAGCTCGAACAGCTCCGCGGCCACCGAGAGCCCAAGCTCTCGTGCCCGACCGGGAGCTGCCGATACCGGACGCGCGGATCACGTCGGACCCGTCCAGCGCCGCCACGCAACCACGCAGCGACAGCTCTTCGAAGATCCGGCCTTCCTCATCGATGGACTCGACCACTTCGGCGATCGCGCCCACCGGTGCGGAGCAACCGGCCTCCAGTTCGGCCAGCAGGGCTCGCTCCGCGGTGACCGACGCGCGCGTGTCGGCGTCGTCCAGTTCCGCCAGCACTGCCGCTAACCGGCTGTCATCGGCACGGCATTCGACGGCGAGCGCGCCCTGAGCCGGTGCTGGCAACATCTGCACCGGCTCTAGCGTCTCGGTGACATCGTCGAGGCGACCGATCCGGGCGAGTCCCGCCCGGGCTACCACGATCGCGTCGAGATCACCACTGCTTACCCTGTTCAACCTGGTATCTAGGTTGCCTCGTAGGGGGCGGATTTCCAAACCGAGACCCAATGCTCTAAGCTGCGCGGCCCGCCGCGGCGACGAGGTACCCACCAGCGAACCCGCTCGGCAACTCCGCGAGCACCAGTCCATCCCGCGCTACCACCGCATCGCGCGGGTCATTGCGCACCGGTATGGCCGCTACAGCAAACCTTGGCGTCGTCGGCGGTCGGCAGATCCTTGTGGGAGTGCACCGCGGCGTCGACGCGGCCCTCTTCCATGGCCTCGCGCAGTGCGGTGGTGAAGACGCCCACCCCGAGGGACTCGATGGGCGCCGACGAGCGGTCGCCCGGCCGTGCTGATGGTCACCAGCTCCGCCGGGTGTCCTAGCGCGATCAGAGCGTCTCTGACGACCCGCAGCCTGGGTGGTGGCCAACAGGCTGCCCCGCGTGCCTATCCGGATCACGTTCGCCAATCGCCTACTCGGCGGTCTGCTGCGGGGTGCCCGCGTCGAATCCGTTTGACAATGACTGGCAATTCGCCCGCGGCGACGGCATCGACGGCGGTCTGGTCGAGTTCGAAGAGTTCGCGCAACGCCTCGGCGTAGCTGTCACCGCCGGGGGCGCTGGCGAGCTGTTTGATCCGCACGGTCGGCGCGTGGAGCAGCTTGTCCACCACCCGTCGCACGGTGCGGGCCACCTCTTCGCGCTGGGCGCTCTCCAGCCCGGGCAGCCGGTTGTCGAGGCGCAGCAATTCCGCTTCGACCACGTCGGCGGCGCGCTGACGCAACGCCGTGACCGTCGGCGTGACCTCGGCCATCCGCTGTCCCGGCCAGGTAGGCAGCAACTTCGGTGGCGACGATGGTGCGGGCCGGCATCGACGTCCGCGGCCGCGGCGTGCGCCGAGGGCTCGTGCTGCACGCGGTCCACATCGACGACCCAGACCCCGGGCAGGCCGGCCACGGCCGGGTCGACGTCGCGCGGCATGCCCAGGTCGCAGATCACCAGCGGGTTGGTCTCTTCGTCACGGTGCGCGGCGGCCAGCGCGTGGTGCACGTCGGCCAGCGAGACCACCGGGGTCACCGCCCCGGTACAGCTGACGACGACGTCGGCACCCGCCAGGGTGTCGGCCAGGCGCTCCAAAGGCAGGGCGTCGGCCTGCACGCCGGCGTCGCGGATCTTGCGGACCAGGCGCTGGCCCCGGGACAACGACCGGTTGACGACGTGGACGTGCCCGATGCCGGCACGAGACAGGTGCGCCGCGGCCAGGGCGCCCATCGCTCCGGCGCCGACGACGACCGCGGTCTTGCCCGACAGCCCACCCAGGCGGCGTTCGGCCATGCTCAGGGCGACGGACACCACCGAGGCGCCTGCGGCGTCGATGGCGGTTTCGGAATGCACCCGCTTGCCCACCGACAGGGCCCGCTGGGCCAGCTCGTGCAGCACCCGGCCGACGGTGCGATTGGTCTCGGCGGTGGCGTAGGCGCGACGGACCTGACCGAGCACCTGCTGCTCGCCGATCACCGCGGAATCCAGGCCGCTGGCGACGGCGAACAGGTGCTCGACGGCGGCCTCGCTGTAGCGGACGTACGCGTATTTGGTCAGGTCGGCCATCGACATCCCGGACTGTTCCGACAGCACCTGCCCGATCACCGCCAACCCGCCGTGGAACGCATCCACCACCGCGTAGACCTCGACCCGGTTGCATGTCGACAGCACAATCGCCTCGGTCACCAGCGGGGACTGCAACACCCGATCGACGATCTTGCCCTGATCGGACTCGTCGATGCTGAGTTGTTCCAGGACGGAGACCGGCGCACTGCGGTGCGAAACCCCGAAGAGCAGGATGCTCACGGCAGCATCACCTGGCCAGCTCCCTTGCTTCCTCCAGTAACTGAACTGCTGTCCACGGTAAACGTTTATCAGCTGGGCTACCAAATAATTGTCTGGCGCCGGCCGGCCGGGCAGCGCAGAGGGGTCAGCTACCCAGATCGGCCCGAAGCCGGGGTTCGTCGATCTCCCAGTAGCTGTGTTCGCGGCCGTCCAGCAGGATCACCGGCAACCGGTCGCCGAACTCGGCCCGCAGCGCGGGGTTGCCCGCCGCGGCGGCGGCGTCGACGTCGGTCATCGAAACCCGAAGCCCAACTCAGCGGCCAGTTCGCCAGCCGGGCATGCACGCGCGTCGCAGATGCGTGCACCCGTCGCGGGTCAACAGCTCCACCTGTGGCCGTCCGGTCGCCTCGGTCATGGGCACCAGTGTGGCATCGGTGACTTGTGGAGCGCCAGCTACAGGCGTTATGTTCCGACTATGGCCGACGAGACGTTGCGGGTCGATCCCGCGGTGATGCAGGGCTTCGCGGCCTCGTCTCGCCGGTGCGGCCGAGCAGCTTTCGGCCCAGCTGTCCCAGCTCGACGACCAGGTGGGTCGAGATGTTGGGTGGGTGGCAGGGTGCGTCGGGCGACCGCCTACGGATCCGCGTGGGAGTTGTGGCATCGCGGTGCGCGCGAAGTGGAGGTCGGTTTGTCGATGCTGGCGCACGCTGGTGGGCCAGGCCGGCGGGGCGTATCAGAGCAACGAGGCCGGGTCCGCCCAGGCGGAGCGGGCGGTGCGTGGTGGCTGACGCGTTTCGGGTGGATCCGCAGGCGTTGGCCGACGCGGTGCAGCGGATGGCGGCGTTTCAGCGCTATGCCGAAGACATGATTGCCGAAATCGATTCTCGCGTAACACGTTTGCACGCATCGTGGACTGGCGAATGCCGCAACCGCCCATGCCGAGGCGCATCAGCACTGGGTGCGCGGCGAGGCGATGATGCGCGAAGCGCTGGCGCAACTGGAGAAGGTCGCCACGACCGCGCACGGCAACTACACCGGCGCGATGTCGACGAATCTCGGCATGTGGTCGTGAATACATGGCGCCACTGGCGTGTGACCCGACTGCCCTAGACCGCGCCGGTGCCGACGGTACGGACCACCGGTGTTTCGTTGGGATCGGTGATCTCGGCCTTGACCACGGCGCTGGCCGGCAGTGCGGGCATGGCCGGTGACGATCCGGTGGGCGCGGCGCTGGGCCACGCGTACGACGGCGCAGCGGCCAAGGTGATCGAGGCGATGACCGGCCACCCGGAACGGACTGTGCAGCATCGGCGACGGTGTGCGGATGTCGGCACACAACTACGCGCTGGCCGAGGCGATGTCAGATGTCGCGGGCCGCGCCGGGGGTCTGCCGACACCGCCGGTCACGGCGCCGTTGACCGTCGGGGCTTCGCCGCCGTCTGCCGTCGGTGCCGGTAGCGGCGCGCCGGCGGGCTGGAGCTGGGTCGCGCCGTATATCGGAATGATTTGGCCCACGGGCGATTCGGGGAAGTTGCGCGCCGCCGCAGCGGCGTGGACGACCGCGGGCGTCAACTTCATGACGACCGAGATCGCGGCAGGCGGTGGCACGATGGCCGCCATTGCCGGGCAGCAGATTCCCGAGACCGCGGCTATCAACAAGGCGTTGGCTGATGCGTCCGGCGCCACGACCAGCGTTGCGCGGCAATGCCAAACGATCGCCGCGCAACTGAACAGCTACGCAGCCAAGATCGACAAGGTCCACGCGGCGATCCTGGATCTGTTGTCCCGCATCTGCGATCCGATGACCGGAATCAAAGAGGTCTGGGATCTCCTGACCGACGAAGACGAAGACGAGATCAAAAGAATCGCCGACGACATCAAAACGGTGGTCGACAACTTCTCCCAGGAAGCCGAAACGCTTGCCGACCAGATCAAGGCCACCATGTCCGAGGCAGCCACCGCCGCAAAGGATATGGCGCACTGGGCGGATAAAGAGTGGGACCACTTTTTGCACGGAACGCCGAGTCGGCAGGGCCCTCAATCAGGTGGGCCAAACCCTAAAGGCGTCGGAGTCGAAGGTTGGGATTTCCTCGAGCGGCTTGCGAAATTCAGCCCAACCCGGCTGCAGACCGATCCGGTGGGTTACGCCAAAGACGTGGCCGACATGGTCTCCGGGGAGTTGCCTCTCGTCGGATTGGGGCCCGACGGTGGGCCCGGAGTCGCCGAGTCGTGGAAGGCGGTGGGCAAGGACGTCACCCACTGGGACGAGTGGGGCAAGAATCCCGCCGAAGCGCTCGGGAAATCGCTTTTCGACGTGGCGACCCTGGCGTTGCCCGGTGGACCGCTCTCCAAGCTGGGCAAAGTGGGCCGCGCGCTGCCGACGCACTGAAGGGCTTGAAGAAGCCGCCCGAGATTCCCAAAGTTCCGTCAGCCAAGCCCCCGGAGCCGGCGCCGGCTGTACCCAAGCCGCCGGAATCGGGCCAGCCGGCGCCAGCCACCCCAGGGCAAGCCAGGGCCTTCGGGCAAGCCGGCACCGGGACCAGCGGACGGTCCGCTGCCCCACAGCCCCACCGAATCCAAGCCACCACCGGTCGACAAGCCACCCGCCGCGGAGCCGCCCAAACCGGCCGCGACGCCGGCCGAGCCCGGCGGTAGGACACCGACGCCCACGCCTCCCGGAGAGGCACCGCTCCCCCATTCGAAACCACCCGAGCCCGTCCCCGCCCACGCGCCAGCGTCTTCCAGTGAACCTCCGGCCGCGCCGACTCCCCACGCCGGCCTTCCGCCAGGGCCCGCACCCGCAGCCCCAGCGGCACCGCACCTGCCGACACCGCCATCGGTCCCGATGGCCGGCGGGATCCCCGCCGAGGCGCCACCCGGCCTGGGTGAGGTTCCGCACGGCGGTGAACCGGGCGCTCATCCCGGAGAGCCGCATGGCGGGGGCCCGCACCCGCCCGGCGATGGCGGCGGACCGCATCCCCCCGGTGACGGCCATCCCCCGGGCGACGGCGACGGACCACATCAACCTGGTGACGGTCACCCGCCCGGCGACGGACATCCCCCCGGTGACGGCGACGGACCGCACGACCCCCACGACGGCACGCCGCCTGATGACCCCGCGGACGGGCATCCGCCCGAAGTCCCAGCGCCGTCGGATCTGCAGCCATGGCGCCAAGCGCAGCTTGCGCTCGCCGAATCACCCGAGCAACTCGTAAAAGACCTGGTAGACCACGGATGCCCTCGAGAACTCGCCGAATCAGCGGCGCACAGCCCCTACGAAGGGATGAACGCCGCAGGACATATTGAACAAATACTGGAATCCGGTTAAAAATACCTGGGATTGGCCAAAGCCGACGGTTTTGCGGATGGAAAATGGGAAACATCTCGCAGCATTCCGACGGAGGCGACGGCTGAACAGGATTGGAGATGTCAGCGAGAGTCGGGGCGACTTTATGGGTGCGGTCGGTGACAGTTATCCACAGCGCAGCCTGGCTCCTGGCTCATCTGGCGACTACAATGTTTTTCACGGCACAGGTAAGGAATTACCCGAAGGCTGGGAAGTCAGATATGGAAAAGTCGCCGAAGCATTCGGCTGGCCCGGCGGTGGGACGCAGTGGGTAGTAGTCAATGCAAAGGCCAAATAGTGTTGATCAATTAACTGCTTGAAAACGGATACCTCGCCTTAGGATAGCGGTGTACCAACAGGAGAGGCTCGACGATATGAACGATGTCGCCCAGGTGCCCGCGACGAAGAGGCCCAGGTCATTGCTAATTACAACATGTGGCGTGCGGTCGCAAACATGGCCGGAAATAGCGGGACCTACGACGAACCCGACTGGGAAGATGGCCGCCTGTACTTCCGTTCAGATTATTCAGAGAAGCTAAGAAAGTGGCCCGAGTGGGCCAAATCTGGCTACTGGGGTGCTTGGATCATTGCGCCTACACATGAATATTTTTGCGTTGTTCAATCGTTATTACACGAGAGAGCCGCAGAGCGCTCCGAAGACGTTCAAGCGGTGTTCTCACGTTTTGAAGACGCTGGAAAATACATCATTCTGCAAGTCGGAAATTCCCTCCGGTATCGGCTGGGCTTAGAAACACTTCCTGTCAAATGGGAGGCTTGTGGGCTCAATCCCCGCATACAGGTCACGCCACCCGAACACGACGTTGTCGAGTTCGTGTTGCAGGAAAGCCCGGGACTTAAAAGGGAGTTCGCAGAAAAGCATCTGAAAAGATTTGTTCTGCAAGACGACGGCAGCTCCTACGGTTTCGCCTTACCCGGGGAACAAATCAATATGGAAGTGCTCGCATTGTCGTTCGACGACCTGAATGCGGCTCTGGTAGACGGCATGCCGGACAGCATCACGGCTCAGCTCCCGCTCCGGCGAGAATAGGGTGTAGCCGGGCGAGCTCATCCGCCATTGCAGCCCGGGACACGTCAACGCCCCCACGCCATCTGCCCGATAGGGTTGGAGATCGGGCACCCGCTGGGTCGCCAGGCACAGCGATCTAGGAGGTTTGACGATGACTTCCTCTGACCCGGTCGACGCGGACCGCACTGGTTACGTTGACCCGGAGTCGCTGGCCGCAGACGCCAGCGCCGCCCGCGCGATCGAGGGCATGCAGGAAGCCGCCGCCTCGCAGGACCGTCCGCAGCCCCCGATCGACCTGACCGCCGCCGCCTTCTTCGACGTGGACAACACGCTCGTGCAGGGTTCGTCGGCGGTGCATTTCGGCCGCGGGCTGGCCACGCGCAACTACTTCACCTATCGCGATGTGGCCGGATTCATCTACGCCCAGGCCAAGTTCCAGCTTCTCGGGACGGAAAACAGCAACGACGTCGCCGCCGGCCGGCGCAAGGCGCTCGCGTTCATCGAGGGCCGATCGGTCGAACAGCTGATCAGCCTGGGCGAAGAGATCTACGACGAGATCATCGCCGACAAGATCTGGCCCGGCACCCGCGAGCTCACACAGATGCATCTGGACGCCGGCCAGCAGGTGTGGCTGATCACCGCCACTCCCTACGAGCTCGCCGCGACCATCGCGCGACGGCTGGGTCTGACAGGCGCTCTGGGCACGGTCGCCGAATCGGTCGACGGTGTCTTCACCGGCCGGCTGGTCGGCGACATCCTGCACGGCACCGGCAAGGCGCACGCGGTGCGGTCGCTGGCGATTCGCGAGGGTCTCAACCTGAAACGCTGCACCGCCTACTCGGACAGCTACAACGACGTGCCCATGCTGTCGCTGGTGGGCACCGCGGTCGCCATCAATCCCGACGCCCGGCTGCGCGCCCTGGCCCGGGAGCGCGGCTGGCAGGTTCGCGATTTCCGCACCGCTCGCAAGGCGGCCCGAATCGGGGTGCCGTCGGCGTTGGCGCTAGGCGCAGCCGGTGGCGCACTGGCTGCGCTGGCCTCTCGGCGGCAATCACGCTGATAGGCTGCGCCGCTGAGACACAATCGAGCGGAGGGCAGCACGCCATGACAGTCCCCAAGGAAGCCGAAGGACTCATCGGCAGCCATTACCGCGCACCGGATTATTTCGAGGTCGGTCGCGAGAAGATTCGTGAGTTCGCGCTGGCGATCAAGGACGACCACCCGGCGCACTTCGACGAGAGTGAATCCCGTAATGCCGGGTATCCGGAGATGGTGGCGCCGCTGACGTTCCTCGCGATCGCTGGGCGCCGCGTGCAGTTGGAGATCTTCACCAAGTTCAGCATTCCGATCAACATCGCCCGGGTCATTCACCGCGACCAGAAGTTCAAGTTCCACCGGCCGATCATGGCGCACGATAGGCTGTATTTCGACACGTATCTCGACTCGGTGATTGAGTCCCACGGCACCGTGCTCGCGGAGATCCGCAGCGAAGTGACCGACGCCGATGGAAAGCCGATCGTCACCAGTGTCGTCACCATGCTGGGCGAATCCACAAATGAAGCCGATGTTGCAGCAACCGCCGCGGCGGTTGCATCCATATCCGCAGGAAAGTTAGGGGCCTTGTAAATGTCTGCACAGGGGGAAGCGGGAAGCACGCAGCTGAAGCCGCCGGTCGAGAAGGTCCGGTCGCACTACGACAAGTCGAACGAGTTCTTCAAGCTCTGGCTTGACCCGTCGATGACCTACAGCTGCGGTTACTTCGACGAGAACCCCGACCCGCAGAATCTGACCAAGACGCTGGAAGAGGCCCAGTACGCCAAGCGCAAGCTCGCCTTGGACAAGCTCAACCTCGAGCCCGGCATGACGCTGCTGGACATCGGCAGTGGCTGGGGCTCGACGATGCGCCATGCCGTCGCCGAGTACGACGTCAACGTCATCGGCCTGACGCTCAGCGAGAACCAGTACGCCCATTGCGTGGCAGAGTTCGAAAAAATGGACAGCCCCCGCCGCAAAGAGGTGCGGATCCAGGGCTGGGAGGAATTCCCCGACGAGCCGATCGACCGGATCGTGTCGCTGGGCGCGTTCGAGCACTTCGCGGACGGCGCGGGTGACGCCGGGTACGAACGGTACGCCACCTTCTTCAAGAAGTACTACGACTTGCTGCCCGACGACGGCCGCATGCTGCTGCACTCGATCGTGGTGCCCACCGCCGAAGAGGGCAAAGCGATGGGCTTGCAGGTGAACATGACCCTGCTGCGGTTCATCAGTTTCATCCTGAAGGAGATCTACCCGGGCGGAAAGTTGCCCCAGGTCAACCTGGTCGATAAGTACGCGACTGACGCGGGTTTCAAGATCGAGCGCCACCACTTCATCGGCAAGAACTACGTGCCGACCCTGACGGCCTGGGGGGATGCCCTCGAGGCGCACAAGGACGAGGCGATCGCCCTGAAGGGACAGGAGACCTACGACATCTACCTGAAGTACTTGCGTGGCTGCTCGGACCTGTTCCGCGACGGCTACACGAACGTCTGCCAGTTCACGATGGTCAAGTAGTCGGCTTTCGAAAGGTCAACGCCATCGCGGCTTTCCGCGGTGGCGTTTCCTTTTGCGTGCCGGTGCCATTTGGTACCGGGGCGCTTTCGTATCAAGGGAACTAGCCGAAGAAGATGTTGCGGCGGCCGGCGAGCAACCGGTACAGCGTCTGCTGGATGGTCTCCCGCACCTGGTCGGTCACCTCGAAGGTGACCATCGGGTCGTCGGCGTCGGACGCGGCGTAATCGTCGGTGTGGATCGGCTCACCGAATGCGATGTGCCACTTCGACGGCAGCGGCACCAGGCCCAGGGGCCCAGCCAGCGGGAACAGCGGCGTGATCGGGAAATAGGGCAGCCCGAACAGCCGCGCCAGCAGCTTGACGTCGGTCAGCATCGGATAGATCTCTTCGGACCCGATGATCGAGCAGGGAATGATCGGCGCCTTGGTACGCAGCGCCGCCGTCACGAATCCACCGCGGCCGAACCGCTGCAGCCGGTACCGGTCCTCGAAGCGCTTGCCCAGCCCCTTGTAGCCCTCCGGGAACACGGCGGTGAGTTCGCCGGCGGCGAGCAACCGGTGCGCGTCCGTCGTGCAGGCCATGGTGTGACCGGCCTTGCGGGCCGCCGCGCCCACCACGGGCAGGTCGAAGACCATGTCGGCGGCGAGCAGTCGCAGCTCGCGATGCGCGGGGTGCTCGTCGTGGACAGCCACCGACAGCATCAACCCGTCGAACGGCAACACTCCGGCGTGGTTGGCGACCACCAGCGCGGGGCCGTCATCCGGCAGGTTCTCGATCCCGCTCACCTCGACCCGGAACCAGGATCGGAAGAACAGCCGCAGCAACGGCCGAACGATCGCGCTGTTGAAATGCGGGTCGAAGCCGAACTCGTCGACGCTGTAATCGCCGGTGACCCGCTGGCGGAGGAATCCCGCAACCGAGGCGACGCGCTGCGCCAAGTCGTTCAGCTGTGCGTCGCCGGACGATACGCCCGCGGCACGGCGGTGCTCATCGATTTCGCGAACCACCGCGGCGATCTGCTCGGCCGACGCACGGCCGCTCGGATCAGACAGTAGCGAAGGATGCTGGCGAGATGACTCTGCTCTTTGATCGGCTTTCCGGCGTGCCGCTACCCGACCCCGATTAGTGTGCAGTGGAATGACATTCGCTCTGGTTTCACCCGCCACGATACCTACCTGACCCCACCCCATGGAATTGGATTTCGGCTACCCCAGCGCTGGGCCAGGGATATGGCGCGACCCTCCCAGGAGCGTACCCGATGTGGGTCGATAATGGGAGTGAGGCTTCGGCCGCGAACGTAGTCGTCAAAGGCTTCTGCTGTCGTCCATTTCGGCTGGTAGCCGAGTTCTGAGTGCATCCGGCTGGTATCCATGACGCGGCCATAACTCAAGTAATCAAACTGGTCACGACTGATCTCGTTGTAACGGTTTGCGCGCCGTAAAGAATCGAGGGCCCAGACGCCGAAACCCGGTACTGGCAAAGGAATTCGGCCCGCCCGCCGGATCGCTTGCGACAGCATGATGATGCCCTCGGCGCCGATGTTGAACGTTCCTGCCTTACCGGCCATCGCGGCACGCTCCAACGCGCCCAGCGCATCCTGCTCGTGCAGCAATTGAAATCTGGCGTCGCGGCCCAACATCGTCGGCACCAAAGGTCCGGCGAGATAGCGCGACAGCGTGGTGTCCATCGCCGGGCCGATCATGTTGGCCAGCCGCAGGATCGTCACGGCGATGTCGGGCCGGCGTCGTCCCAATCCGCGCGCGTAGGCCTCGATGTCCAGGCTGTCCTTGGCGAAACCATTGCGGAACGGTCGGCGGCTGGTGCTGTCCTCGGTGAACATCACCGGATCGTGAGCGCTCGAGCCGTAGACCTCGGACGTCGACTTGAGCACCACCCGGCGCACCGAAGGCGCCTTCTGGCAGGCCGCGAACAGCTGCATCGCGCCCATCACGTTGATCTCTTTCAACGCCGCGGTGCCGCCGGATCGCGGCGCGTACGACGCGGCCGCCGCATGCACCACCGTGTCGACATCGCCGTTGCGAATCACCTTGGCTATGAAGGGATTACGAATGTCGGCCCGGACGAACTCGGCGCGCCCCATGCGGCGCAGCATGTCCTTGCTCGGCGCAATCGCATCCACCGCGATGACCCCTTTGATCATCGGGTTCTGCGCGAGCCGAGCCGTCAGGTAACCGCCCAGAAACCGGCAGGCACCAGTGACCAGCACGATTTTGGGGTAATGCACCGTGTTGCCGGCGGTGTCACCAGGCCCGGCGTTCTCCCCACTCGACGGATCCACCCGAACAGCCTAACGGCCAAGCGAGACGGCGGCACTATGCCGCGGACGGGGTTACTTGCCGAGTTTTCTGCGCTGCACCCGGGTGCGACGCAGTAGCTTGCGGTGCTTCTTCTTCGACATACGCTTGCGCCGCTTCTTGATTACTGAACCCATGAACTCCGCTATCTGACCGTGACCTGCTTCAAAGATTGGACCCGGACACTTTACCCAGCGGAACGCACCGAACACCAAACCGGCGTCGACCGATCGCCGCGTAACCGCGGAGCCTGGGTGCCGCCGGCAAGCGGCACCGTTTCACGTCAGCCGGCGTCGAAGTAGGACGTCTCCAGCATGTCGTGGACGGCTTTGGCGTGCACCCGGAAGGACCGGCCCACCCGCACCGCGGGCAGCTCGCCGTTATGCACCAACCGGTACACCGTCATCTTGGAGACCCGCATCAACGCCGCCACCTCGGCGACGGTGAGAAACTGCGTCCTGCCCTGCTGGCTGTCAACGGAACTCGCGTCCCGTGGCTTACCTGCAGCATCTCGTGCTGATGGCCCGTTACTAGACGTCATCGCAACCCAATCGTGTCAGGCACGCGCATGCCAGCGGCTTCCCCTCCGCTGGCACCCACACGTGCTTACAAGAGGAGAATAGCGGGACTAATGGGGTTACTGGTACTGGTGGGGGACAATCAATTTAAAAAACTTGGATTACTCTGATGTAATTCTTAGCTGTTCAGAGCGCATTTTGGCGGCCTGAACCGCCGCGTCAACGGCCGCTCGCAGGCCCCCTCGTTCCAGCTCTCGCAGGCCGGCCGCGGTAGTACCGCCGGGCGAGGTGACCGTCGCCCTGAGCTGCGTCGCGGAGGCGTCCGCCCGCAGCCCCGGTGCCTCGGCCTCGCCCAGCCGCCGATCGGCGTCCATGCGCTCGAGCAGCATCGCGGCCGAGCCCGCCATGGTCTGTGCCGTCAGGTCGGCGGCGACCTCACGGCTCAGCCCCGCCGCGACGCCGGCGTCGACCAGGGCCTCGACCAGCAGGAAGAAATACGCCGGCCCGGACCCCGACAGCGCGGTGACGGCGTCCATCTGACCCTCCGGAACGCTCAGCACGCCGCCGACGGAGTCGAACAGGGCCGAGACGCCTTCGAGCTGGGGCGCCGTGACGAACCTTCCCTTGGCCAGGGCCGTGACCCCGGCGCCGACCAGGGCCGCGGCGTTCGGCATGGCCCGCACCACCGGCGTCCCGGCCGGAAGCTTCGACTCGAAGTAGGTGATGGTGATCCCGGCCGCGACCGTGACGAAGACCTGCTCGGCGGTGTCGCTCTCGGCGGCGCCGGCCGCCCGTGTGATCTCGGCCATCACCGACTCGACGTCGGCGGGTTTCACCGCGACCACGACGAACGACGCGTTCTCCACCGCGTCGGACACCGAGCTGATCAGCACCGAATAGGTGTCGGCCAGGTACTTGGCGCGCTCGGGAACCCGCTCGACCACCACCAGATCCTTGACCTGCCGGCCGGCCCGCAGCAGACCCGACAGCAGTGCCTCCCCGATGCTGCCGCCACCGATGATCGCGATTCTTGCCATGTCGCACAGCATCGCAGACAGCGCGCACTAGCGAGCGGCAGGGACCAATGCCAATTGGCGGGCCTGGACCACCAGGCGCCCCAGGCTGTCGACCACGGTGTGATCCTCGTCAAACCAGTCCTGCCCGATCTCGGTGCAGGTCGCGATGATGCGCAGCCAGCCGTCCGCCGGCAGGCCCCGCAGAAACGCCGTGAGCTGGATTGTGGGCGCCCAGCCGGTGCGGTCCACGGCGAAGGTCACCGGAGCCGACAGATCGCCGCACATCAGCGCAAAGAGCGCATCTGGGGCCACACCCCGGGGGCGCGCCCACATCTGGATCACCGGCGGACGCCCGTCAGCGCGGGGCGCCATCGTCGACAGCACCGGCCGCACGTCGCAGCCCTCCCCCAGGTGTACGAGGCCGGCCAGCGGATGTCCCGGCCCGATCGGCTCGATGTCGTCGGGAGGCTCGGGCGCCATCAGATCCAGCACCGGGTTGGCCGACAGCAGCGGCTTGACCGCACCGCCGGGCGGAAAGTGCTCGGGCTCGCCGAGGTTGACCACGGCGTGCACCGCGGTGCGGTCGCCCTGGTTGAGCTCGACGTCGACGACGCTGATCCGGCGGCCGCGCTTGCGAATCGAGGTCACCAACTGCACCTGGCCAGGATCGGGCGCCCACAGGAAGCTCGCCGACACCGCGACCGGCTGCTGGACCGAGTCGAGCCCGTCGGACTGCCCATCGCAGGCGGTGCGGGCGGCGTTGGCGCAGAGCGCCAGCATCGCGCCGCCGTGCACCTTGGGACCGATCGTCCAGCGCTTGTCGAGCTCGCCCTCAAAGACACCTGAACCGACCTCCCGCAACGTCATGGCGGTGGTGAATAACGCACTCATATTGGCTGGGTTTTCTCCTGGCTTGGTCAGCGCAGCAGATGCGTGCGGGCAAACTGCAGCGATTCGGCGAGCATGGCCTCGCGCTCGGTGGCGGAACGCGCGCTGGACGTCGACACCTCCAGGATGACGTGCCCGGCGAAATGGCTGCCGGCCAGCATCTGGCACACCTCGGCGGTGGGTTGCGTGCCACGCCCGGGTACCAGGTGTTCGTCGGCGGGCAGACCGTTGCCGTCGCACAGGTGCAGATGCACCAGCCCCGCCCCCATCCGCTGGGCCATGTCCAGCGAGTCGGTACCCGCGGTCGCGGTGTGGGACAGGTCCAGCGTGTAGTGCGCGTGATTACCGTCGAGCGGGTCGTAGGAGGGCGCGAACGCCGAAATCGCCGGGCCGGGCCCACCGCCGCGTTTGCGCATCCGTTCCAGTGACTGGCCGGACCCGAAGAACCGGTCCGCCCGGAAGGGGAACATGTTCTCCACCGCCACCATCACGTCGCTCGACGCTTCCAGCTTCGCCACCTGCTCGCTGAAACCCTCGGCGTAGCGCCGCTGCCAGCGAAACGGCGGATGCACGACCACGGTCTGCGCGCCCAGCTGTTCGGCGGCGCGCACGCTGCGATCCAGCTTGGGGACCGGGTTGGCACCCCACACCCGCTGCGAGATCAGCAGGCAGGGCGCGTGCACCGACAACACCGGCACGCGGTAGCGCCGCGACAGCTTCTTCACGGCGGCGACGTCCTGGCTGACCGACTCGGCCCACACCATCAGCTCGATGCCGTCGTAGCCGAGCCGGGCCGCGTACTCGAAGGCGGCCTCGGCCCGCAACGGGTACACCGAAGCCGTGGAAAGGCCGACTTTGATGGCTGGGCGCACTGTCTACGGTGCCGCTAGCCCGATTGCAACGACAGCGCCAAGGGCCCCAGGGTGATCAGCGCACCCACCGCGACCGCGATCAACGTGCTGGCGATGTCCTCGGTCTTGCGAACCACCCTGACCCCGGCCACCAGGCCCAGGATGACCAGCACGGATAGCACCAGCGCGACCAGGCTGTTCCACCGCCACAGCTGGTCGAAGGCCACGAACAACCCGCCGCCGAACGCGACGGCCAGCATCGACTGCAGTACGACCACGCCACCGCGCCACACCGCGTCGAATCTGCCCTGCTCCGGGTGAGCGTCCGAGCCCGCGTCCGCGTGCCCGCCCTCGAGATCGAGGTGCTCCGCGTCGCCGAGCGCCGCGGCCGACAGCGGTCCGGATCCGTCCTCGTCGTCCTCGGAATCCTCGGACCGCAGGAAGGAGCGCACGTAGGCGGAGTCCTCCAGCGCAGGTTCGGCCTCGCGCACTTCGGAGTCCATAACGTCCACCGGGGCATCGGCGTAATGGTCCATCGGGTCGAAACTCATGTCCTCGGCCCCGGAGCCGGGCTGTCCGGTGCCATTGGCGGACGAGCCCGCCGGCCCGGCGTCGGGCAACGGCCGCGGGTATTCGCTGCGCTCGGGCCCCGGCGCCCGCTTGGGCTGCCGCGGTGACTTGGGCCAGCGCGGCTCGGGCTCGGACCAGTAGGGGGCTTTGGGCTCGTCGGTGGTTGCCGGCCCGGCGACGACGTCCTGTGCGGGCGGGGCCGCTTCGACTACGCCGATCGTGTCGGTTGTCTCGTTGGCGTTGGGTCCGGGTTCGTCGTCGTCATCGCGGATCACCGGGAGGTCGCCGGTCAGTTCGGCGACGGTCACCGAGTCGGCGTCGCCGCGCCGACGGCGACGCCGCCGGGTGACCGCGGGGGCACCGATGGTTCCGTTTCTGGCCAGCAATTCGGCAACCGAGATGGGCCGAGTGCCGGGGCTCTCGGTCTCGGAGTGCGGTCCGGTCATGGTTTGTCGCCTCTCGATCGGTTCTGATTCCGATCAACTACCTGACCTCCAGCATTACGCACCGAAGGCGCCATGAGGGCCGATCCGTCGGCTTCGCTGTCGAGTTTGCGCAAGATGAGACCTTCCCGTAATGCCCACGGGCAGATATCCACGGATTCGATCGACAGCGCTCGCATGCTTGCCTCCGCCACCAGAGCACCCGCAACGATCTGCGGCGCCCGCTCGGCGCTCACTCCTTCCAGTTCTGCCCGGTCAGCGGTCGTCATCCTAGAGATGAAAGATATGAGTTGCCTGAGGCCGTTTGCTGTAAGCGTCCTCTTTACCCGCGGTCCGGCGCCCGACGGCGCGGCGCCGGTGAGCCGCGCCAGCGAGCGAAAAGTCTTCGATGTCGCCACCGTCAGGTCGGGACTACCCGCCTCGAGGAGATTCACGCTGGATTCGGACAACTCGGCGTCCAGCCAGTCCCGCAGCATCGCCACCCGGCGCCGGCCGGGCGGATCGTCGGGCAGCCACTCGCGGGTCAGCCGTCCGGCGCCCAGCGGCAGCGACAACGCGACCTCGGGCTCCTCGTCCACGCCGCTGGACATCTCCAGCGAGCCGCCACCGATGTCGAGGTTGATGATGCGGCCCGCGCTCCACCCGTACCACCGGCGCACCGCCAGGAAGGTCAGCCGCGACTCATCGACCCCGGTCAGCACCCGCAACTCGACGCCGGTCTCCTTGCGCACCCGGCTCAGCACATCCTCGGAGTTCCCGGCGTCCCGAACCGCGGACGTCGCGAAGGCCATCAGCTCCGCGCAGCCCGAACTGTCGGCGATCTTGGCGAATTCGTCGATCGTGGAGATCAGCTTCTCGGCACCGCGTTTGGTGATCTTGCCGGCGCTGTCGGTGGCCTCGGCAAGACGCAAAGTGGCTTTCGTCGAACTCATCGGCGTCGGATGACCGCCCCGGTGGGCATCGACCACCAGCAGATGCACCGTGTTGCTGCCCACGTCGAGAACGCCCAATCGCACGTAAACAAACTAACGAAGCCCCTAGGGCGGTGCTTTGCGCGACCCGGTTAACCCGCCGTGATCGCGGTCATACGAGCCCCGAGTGTCAGCGGCTCAGATGCGCGGAACCGTGGTCTAACGTGGACTGCGTGGCGAATTCGCACCTGGAACCAGGACAAGAGGTCGAGTTGGACTTCGCCCGCGAATGGGTGGAGTTCTACGACCCCGACAACCCCGAGCATCTGATCGCGGCGGACCTGACCTGGTTGCTCTCCCGATGGACGTGTGTGTTCGGCACGCCGGCCTGCCAGGGCACGGTCCAGGGCCGCCCGGACGACGGGTGCTGCTCGCATGGTGCGTTCCTGTCCGACGACGACGACCGCGCCCGCCTGGATGACGCGGTGAAGAAGCTGACCGACGCCGACTGGCAATTTCGCGAAAAAGGCTTGGGCCGCAAGGGCTATCTGGAGCTCGACGAGCACGACGGCCAACGCCAGTACCGCACCCGCAAGCACAAGGACGCGTGCATTTTCTTGAACCGGCCGGGTTTCGCCGGCGGCGTCGGCTGTGCGCTGCACAGCAAGGCCCTGAAGCTGGGCGTGCCGCCGCTGACCATGAAGCCCGATGTCTGCTGGCAACTGCCGATCCGCCGCAGCCAGGAGTGGGTGACCCGGCCGGACGGCACCGAGATCCTCAAGACCTGGGTCACCGAATACGACCGCCGCGGTTGGGGTTCCGGCGGTGCCGACCTGCACTGGTACTGCACCGGGGATCCCGCCGCCCATGTCGGCGCCACGCAGGTGTGGCAAAGCCTGGCCGACGAACTCACCGAACTGCTGGGTGCGAAGGCCTACTCGGAGCTGGCCGCAATGTGCAAGCGCCGCAGCAGGTTAGGGCTTATTGCGGTGCATCCGGCGACTCGTATCGCCGAGTAATAGCGGCTTCCTCATCCGCGTCAGCAGGCATTTCAGGGCGCCCGCTCAACATTCCCATCAGACCCGGGCCGAACGTGCGTCCCCGTGGCCTCCCTCCGGCGGCCGCCGACGCCGTTTCGGCGCTTCCACCCGGTAGCGCAGCCGAGCCGGCAGGGCTCTGCGGGCCGGGCACCGCCCAGCCCGGTGGCACCGACAACGACTCCAGTGAGGCCGCCGTGCCCAAGCCTTCACACGCCACGCGGACACTGGCGAAGGCGCGCAACCCTGCCCACGACGGTGCGTTCGTATCGTCCACCGTCTCACCGCATTCCATGGGTATCCGTACCCCGCCCGTCGTCAGCCGGCCGCGGCGGCGACGTCGGCCCCGCACACGGTTCGAGCCCACTCCGCAAGGCCATCGACATTGAGTTGAGGCTGGATCCCCGCGGTCCCCGCGAGACCCGGTGAGCTACCGGCGCCTGCCGCCGCCGCCAGACCGCCAGAGGTGCCGGGAACGACGGGGGTCACGGGGGTGATGGTAACGGTGACGGTTCCGGTGACGTTGGTGATGCTGGCGCCGGCAGGGCCGACGAGGCCAGTGACCGGGTTAGCCGACTGGCTTATGGCGGCGAAGAAGCCATTGAGGGTGGACGGGCCGCTGATGAGGTTGACCGTGATGTTGCCCGTGGGGCCGGGGGTCAGGGTGAGGGGGCTTGCGCCGGCGGTCACCGTGGTTTGCGCCGGGATCAGGGTGGTGCCCTCGAAGGTTTGAGTGGTGGTGAACACGGAGCTGCCGGGGCTGAGGGTCACGAAGCCCGCCGAGCTGCCGACGCGGACGCCGGCGTCCATGGTGATGGAGCCGCTGTTGAGGATGAGGGCGGAATTGGCGCCGAGGGTGACGGTGCTGCCGGCCGGGGCGGTGACGGTCTGCCCCGGCGCGACGGGCTCGACGATGGGTGTGTTGGCAGTGGGCGCCGTGGTCTGGGGTGAGGCCAGCTGCATCATCGATTGGGTGCGGGCGCCGGCGGTGTTGGTCACGGACTGGGCCACCGCCCGAGCCTGATCGCCCTCGCCCGCGGGGTTTGTGGTCGGCGACGGCTCGCTGAACGATGTGAAGGTGCTCGCGCTCACCGACTCCGCGGCATAGCCATACATCGCCGTGGCGTCTTGCACCCACATCTGCATGTACTGGGCTTCCGTCGCCGCGATCGCCGCGGTGTTCTGCCCGAAGAAGTTGGTCGCTACGAGCGCCATCAACAGCGCGCGATTGGCCGCGATCACCGGCGGGGGCACCGTCATCGCGAACGCCGCCTCGTAGGCCGCCGCCGCCGCGTACGCCTGAGCAGCCGTGTGGCCGGCCGCAGCAGCGCTCGCCTGCAGCCACCCCGCATAGGGTGTCGCCGCGACCGCCATCATCGTCGACGACGGGCCCCACCACGTCTGGGCGGTCAGCCCCGAGAGCTGTGCCGAGTAGCCCCCGGCTGCGGACTCCAGCTCAGCGGCCACCGCGGCCCAGCCGGCCGCGGCCGCCAGCAACGGCCCTGCCCCGGGACCGGAATACATCAGGGCAGAATTGACCTCCGGCGGAAGCAACCCAAAGTCCATGCGTTCCTCGCTTCCGCCTGCGGGTGGTCGTTGTTCTACTCGTGTTTGCTAGCGGTAGCAAGCCGGCGCGCAGATGGGCCACGCGGCGTGCCGTTCGGAACGGGCAAGGGGTGATCAACCAACAGCGCATGCTGTGTTAGAACCGGTGCATGCCGGTCCCCGATTTCATCGTCGAGCTTCGACGCCGAATCGGCCATGCGCCGTTGTGGTTGTCCGGCATCACAGCCGTCACGCTGCGCGGCCGAAAAGTTTTGCTGGTGAAGCGATCCGACAATGGCGCTTGGACGGCCGTGACGGGAATCGTGGAGCCCGGCGAGAATCCGGCCGACTGCGCTGCCCGCGAAGTGCGGGAGGAAACCGGGGTCAGCGCGCGGGCCACCAGGTTGTCCTGGGTGCACGTGACCCGGCCGACCGTCCACGCCAGCGGTGACCATGCCCAGTACCTGGATCACGTGTTCCGAATGGAATGGCTGTCCGGGGAGCCCTTCGCGGCCGACGACGAGAGCACTGCCGCCGCGTGGTTCGACCTCGATGAGCTTCCGCCGATGACAGAAGACATGCATCGGCGTATCACGTTGAGCGCCAACGACGATCACCGGACCGTCTTCGACACCACCGGTCCGCCGCCGGCGGAGCCGTCGGGCTAACCTTCGAGCTTGTAGCCCAGCCCGCGCACCGTGACCAGGTGTACCGGGTTCGCCGGGTCGGCTTCGATCTTGGACCGCAGCCGCTTCACGTGGACGTCGAGCGTCTTGGTGTCGCCGACGTAGTCAGCGCCCCACACCCGGTCGATCAACTGTCCGCGGGTCAGCACCCGACCGCTGTTGCGCATCAGATATTCGAGAAGGTCGAACTCCTTGAGCGGCAACGTGATCGCGTCACCATTGACCGAAACGACATGGCGTTCGACGTCCATCCGCACCGGTCCTGACTCGAGCACGCCATCGCTGATCTCCGAATCGTCGTCACCGCCGCGGCGCAACACCGCCCGGATCCGCGCGATCAACTCCCGCGCCGAATACGGCTTGGTCACATAGTCATCGGCGCCGAGTTCGAGCCCCACCACCTTGTCGATCTCACTGTCGCGGGCGGTCACCATGATCACCGGCACGCTGGATCGCGCACGCAGCTGCTTGCACACGTCGGTGCCGGACATCCCGGGCAGCATCAAGTCGAGCAGCACGATGTCGGCGCCGCCCCGATCGAACTCGGCGAGCGCGGCCGAACCATCGGTCACCACGGTCGCCTCAAAACCTTCCTTGCGGAGCAGGAACGCCAGCGGATCGGCCAGCGACTCCTCGTCCTCCACGATCAGCACACTGGTCATCGGCGCGATTCCTCCTCATCGCTGCGCTCTGCAGCGTCATGCGCGCGGGTCATCGACTTAGTTCTTCCTCTCGTTGTGAGCGGTTGGGCCGCACATCGCGACCCTGCGATTGCTCGGATTCACCATCGTCTAGATGAGACGCCCTTGCCGCCGGAATGGAAAGAGTGAACGTCGATCCGGTTCCGGGCTTGCTCCACACGCCGATGCTGCCGTTGTGGTTGGCCGCGACGTGCTTGACGATGGCCAGGCCCAACCCGCTTCCGCCGGTGGCGCGCGAACGCGCCTTGTCTCCCCGGAAGAACCGCTCGAAAACCCGCTCCTGGTCTTCCAGGGCGATCCCGATGCCGCGGTCGGTCACCGCGATCTCGATGTTCTCGCCGCGGCGGCGGCGGCTGATCGACACCGGCGAACCCGGCGGCGAATAGGCGATGGCGTTGGACACCAGGTTGGCCAGAGCGGTGACCAGCAGCGTCTCGTCGCCCAGCACCCGAAGACCGCTGGGCGAGTCAGTGCGGACCTCGATATCGGTGTTGTCGGCTGCCACCTTGTGACGCGAAATCGCTTCGCCCACAACCTTATCGACGTCGACCTCGATGACGGTGGGCAGCCGCTCGGCACCCTGTAGCCGGGACAGCTCGATCAGCTCGGCGACCATGTCGCCGAGCCGGTTGGCTTCGACGAGCACCTTCTCGGCGAACCGCCGCACCGTTTCGGAGTCGTCGGACGACGCCAGCAGGGCCTCGGCGAGCAGCGCCATGGCGCCCACCGGGGTCTTGAGCTCGTGGCTGACGTTGGCCACGAAGTCGCGCCGGGTCGCTTCCATTCGCGCGAAGTCGGACTGATCGTGGGCGAAGACCACAGCGAACCGGCGGTCCTCTTCGCTGAGCAACCGCGCCTGCCCGTGCACCGAGAGCCCGGAGCGGCCGCCCGACCGTTTCGCCGGCTGCAGGTCGAATTCGACGTCGACTCCGGTCAGGGCCTGCTGGGCCGCCTCCCAGGCCTGGTCATCGAGTTGACGGTCGCGTACCAGGCCCAATTCCTTGGCCCGTTCGTTGAGGTAGACGACGTCGCGATGGGCGTCCACCACCGCCGCGCCCAGCGGCATCAGCGCCACGATGCGTTGCAGCATCTGCGCGACGGTGATCCCGGTCCATTCGGTGCCGACGCGCTGGCGGCGCTGAACCGCCCGCGGTGACAGCCGGGTCCCGACCAGTACACCTGCGGCCAGCGCCAGCGCGGACAAAACCCCGGCCAGCAACAGCGCCGAGAACACAGTCACATAGCAAATCCTACAAATCTTCCTGAACGCTGCCCTAGCGGAACGAGGCCAAAATCGGACAAGTCACATCTTGCGCCACATGTGTTCCGCTTCCGTTCACGCGATGTTTGGCTAAACGGCCTTTAACTTGCGAAAACGGCGCGGGCGCGCCCGCCTCAGCCGCGCCCCTGGCTGGCAACCGCGGCGGCGCCGGCGGCGGCCGCCTCCGGGTCCAGATAGGTGCCGCCCGGAACCACGGGCCGCAGGTCAGCGTCCAGGTCGTAGCGCAGCGGGATGCCGGTCGGGATGTTCAATCCGGCGATCTCGTCGTCGGACACCTGATCGAGGTGCTTGACCAGGGCCCGCAGCGAGTTGCCGTGCGCCACGATCAGCACCGTCTTGCCGCTGCGCAGGTCCGGGACGATGACGTCGGTGAAATACGGCAGGAAACGCACGACCACGTCGGCCAGGCACTCGGTGAGCGGCCCGCCGCCGATGTCGGCGTACCGGGGATCGGCGTCCTGGCTGTAGGTGCTGCCCTTCTCGATGGGCGGGGGCGGCGTGTCGTAGCTGCGCCGCCAGGCCATGAACTGCTCGTCGCCGTAGCGGGCCTTCGTCTCGGCCTTGTCCAGACCCTGCAGCGCGCCGTAATGGCGTTCGTTGAGTCGCCAGGTGCGCCGCACCGGGATCCACAGCCGGTCGGCGGCGTCCAGCGCCAGGTGTGCGGTGGAGATGGCCCGGCGCAGCAGCGACGTGTAGAGGATGTCGGGCAACAGGTTGTTTTCGATCAGCAGCTCACCGCTGCGCACGGCTTCGGTCCGGCCCTTTTCGGTGAGGCCGACGTCGACCCAACCGGTGAAGAGGTTCAGCGAGTTCCATTCGCTTTCGCCGTGGCGAAGTAGTACCAGCGTGGCGGTGTCACCCATGCCGGTTAGTCTCTCACGGCCCTATTCGTCGTCTTCGTCGTCGTCGATCAGGTGGGCGAAGGCCTCCAGGTTCTTCAGTGACTCACCGCGAGAAACCCGCCACTCCCACTCTTTCTGAATCGACGAGCGAAAACCCAACTCCAGCAACGTGTTGAAGTCCGAATCCACCGCTTCGAGCACCTGCCCGAGCACTCGGTCGAGCTCGTCGGCGTCCACCGAGGCCAACGCCATGCGACCCACCAGATAGATGTCGCCGACGTTGTCCAGCGTGTAGGCCACCCCGTAGAGGCGGCGGTTGCGCTTGAGCATGAAGCGGTAGACGCCTTCGTGGTTCTCGTCGGGCTTGCGGCACACGAAGGCCTCGACCCGCACCGAATGCTCGCCGACGGTCAGGATGGTGTTGGTCTTGAGCTTGCGCTCGCCGGGCAGCTCCACCACCAGCCCGGGCAGGCCACCATGTGCCCCAGCATGATTCGAGTAGTCAGCCCACTGGCCTGCAGGGCATCCTCGATCACCCCTGGACGGCGGGACTCGAGAGCGCCGCTCTCACCGCTCGCTCGCTTCGCGGCTGGCGAGGCGCCGCTCCTCAGCATCGCTTCGCTCTGCATCGTCGCCGGCGGGATCGATGCGCCGCATCCTCGCGACGCGAGGTCGCAGTTCAGCTCGTGCTTGCGTCGCCGGCGGAAGAGGTCATGCGCCCACCCCGCGGCGTTCGGTGGTGTATTCGCGGATCGCGCGCCGATAGCTGGCCAACAGCGCGTCGGTGGTGTGATCCCAGGAGAACGTGGCCGCGTGCGCGGCGGCCGCGCGGCCCATCGCATCGGCTTGCGGCGCAGGCAAACGCAGCAACCGGCCCAACGCATCCGCCCACTGCCCGACGTCGTGCCCGGCCACCAGCGTGCCGGTCACCCCGTCCCGCACGGCCACCGGCAGGCCGCCGACCGCGGCCGCGGCCACCGGCGTCCCACACGCCTGCGCCTCGAGGGCGACCAGACCGAACGACTCCGAATAGCTGGGTACCGCAACCAGATTGGCCGCATGGAACAACGTGGCCAGATTCGGACGCGACTGCGGCGGCAGGAACGTCACGCGTTCGGCGATACCGAGTTCGTCGGCCAGCCGGACCAATCCGTCAGGCGAGGCAAGGCCGCTACCCGACGGGCCGCCGGCCACGACGATGCGCACCCCGGGCAGTTTCGCGGCGGCGCGCAACACGATGTCGGGCGCCTTCAGTGGTTGGATGCGCCCGACGAACGCCACGATGTCCTCGTCGAGCGGCAACCCCAGCGCGGCCCGCGCGGCCCTGCGATCGCCGGGGCGGAACACCTCGAGGTCCACTCCGGGATGCACGACGTCGATCCTCGCCGGGTCGGCGTCGTGAATCGAGATCAATTGCCTGGCTTCGTCATCCGTGTTGACGATCAACCGGTCCGCCTCGTCGACAACCTGCTGCTCGCCGACCGTGCGCAGCGGCGGTTCGGGCGAATCCCCTTCGGCCAGCGCAGCGTTCTTGACCGCGGCAAGGGTGTGCGCGGTGTGCACCAGCGGCACCGCCCAGCGGTCGCGCGCCAGCCAACCCACCTGCCCGGACAGCCAGTAGTGCGAATGCACGATGTCGTAGTAGCCCGGCTCGTGCGACGCCTCGGCGCGCAAGACCCCGGCCGCGAAGGCGCACAGCTGAGTGGGCAGGTCGTATTTGTCCAGGCCCTCGAACGGGCCCGCCACGACGTTGCGCACCAGCACCCCGGGCGCCACCCGCGCGACCGGCGGGTCGGCGGAGGCGGTCGCCCGCGTGAAGATCTCCACCTCGATGCCCCGCCGGGCCAGGTGCAACGCGGTTTGCAGCACGTAGACGTTCATGCCGCCGGCGTCGCCGGTGCCGGGCTGGGCCAGTGGTGAGGTGTGGACCGCCAACACTGCGACCCGGCGCGGTGCGTTCAGCCGGAAAACGTCATCGTGGCGCACCCTGTCATCTTTACAGGATGGTTCGCCGGCCAGCTCAAGCGCGCTGGACACCGACTCGCGTCAGGCGGACGACTCGTCGCGAGCCACGTCATGCAGCCGCGCACCCAGCGCCCCGGCGCGCCGCATCGCGCCCAGCGGGTCGGCATACAGCCCGGACAGCGAGACCGTTCCCGCGCCGGCCTCCTGCACCCGGTTGCCGAACGCGGTGAGGCGGATGTCGCGAGGTCCGAGCACGGAGCGTTCCAGGAACGCCGCCTCCACCTGCTCCATCGCCTCGGGATACTCGGTGAACGCCTGGCCGCCGACCACCAGTTCATCGGGGTTGAGCATGTCGCGCAGCAACGCCACCGCCTCACCGAGCACGCGACCCCGCTCGGCGAGCAGGTCCTTGGCCTGCTGGTTGCCGGCCCGGGCCAACCGCAACAGATCGGAGATGCCGGTGGCGGACCCGCTGGTCCGGTTCGCCGGGGCGAACGGCAGGATGCGCTGCTGGCGGGCGACGGCCACGACGGCTTCGTCGCTGACGGTGGACTCCAGCTGGCCGGTGCCGCCGAGCAACTCGGACTGCGCCGGCAAGGTCGCGATGGTGCCCGGGCCGCTGGCCGGGACGTGCACCCGCCCGCCGATCACCAGCGCGTAGCCCACGGTCTCGCGGGCGTAGACGTACAGGCTGGTCGGTGAGCTCGGCAGGAAACGCCGCATGCCCAGGAGCAGTTCGGCTCCGGCCATGGCGTCGACGTGCGAGGCCACCGAGACCGGCAGGCCCAGCGCGTCGGCCAGCACCTGTCCGACCGGCGCCTGCCGCCAACCGAGCCGCGGGTGGTCCACCTGGCCACTGACGCTGTCGACGGTGCCACCGATGGCGACGCCCACCCACAGCGGCCGCCGGCGATGCCAGCGCCGCAGGTAGCGCCGGGCGCTGTCGGCCAACGTCGCGAGGGCGGGGCCGGCCGGGTTGCGCGGCGTCGGGGTCTCGACCGTGTCGAGCGTGCGGCCGAACAGGTCGGTCGCCACGATGCTGGTGGTCCGCGCGCCGATGTGGATGCCCAGCGTCACGAACGGCTCATGGTTGACCTCCACGGGCACACGGGGCCGGCCGATCGCGCCGGAGACAGCCAGGTCGGCGCGCTCCCGCAGCAGGCCGGCTTCCAGGAGCGCGATGACCTGGCGATTGACCGTGGCGATGCTCAGCGAGGTGACGCCGGCGATGACGTCACGGCCGACGGGGCCGCGCAGCCGGACGGCCCGGAAGACGGAGGCCGCCGCCGAGTCGGGGATGTTCAGCGCCGGCGGGACGATCTGCCGGCGCACCGAGCGGTGACCCTTTTGGCCAGGCAGGTGCCCGACGGCACGACTGGGCGAATGATGAGAATAGGTGAGGGTATTCGTGCGCACGAGCGTCCTTTTGTCCGATTTTTGCTGGCCGTCTTGGCCACACCTAACTGGGGTCAGGAGCGGCAAAGTGCGCAGCAACAACACGCACCCGCCGCGCAAAGACACGCGGTGGTCGTGGTGTTGGACAGGGCGCTAAGGAGCACACGCAAAATCTAGCACGTTCATTAAGGTTGTTTCGATGGTTAAAACTGGCAGGAATAAACGAGTCGCAGTAATCACCGGGGCCAGCTCGGGGATCGGCGCAGCAACCGCCCGAAACCTGGCTGCTCAGGGCTTTCACGTCGTGGCAGTGGCGCGCCGGGCGGACCGGATTGAGGCCCTGGCCAGTGAAATCGGCGGTACCGCGATTGTGGCCGATGTCACAGATGATGCGAGGGTCGACACATTGGCGAGCAAATTGGATCGCGTCGATGTGTTGGTCAACAACGCCGGCGGCGCCCGGGGTCTGGCGCCGCTCGCCGATGCCGACCTCGAGCACTGGCGGTGGATGTGGGAGACCAACGTGATCGGCACGCTGCGGGTCACCCGCGCGTTGTTGCCCAAGCTGGTCGACTCCGGCGACGGGCTGATCGTCACCGTCACTTCCGTTGCGGCACTTGAGGTTTACGACGGCGGTGCCGGCTACACGGCGGCCAAACACGCGCAGGGCGCGCTGCATCGCACGCTGCGCGGCGAGCTGTTGGGCAAGCCGGTGCGGCTGACCGAGATCGCACCGGGCGCGGTCGAAACGGAGTTCTCGCTGGTCCGCTTCGACGGCGACCAACAGCGCGCGGACGCCGTGTACACCGGCATCACCCCGTTGGTGGCCGACGATGTGGCCGAGGTGATCGGGTTCGTCGCCTCGCGGCCGTCCCACGTCGATCTGGACCTGATCGTGATGAAGCCGCGCGACCAGGCGTCGGCCAGCCGGTTTAACCGCCGGGGGTAGCCGGGCCGGTGCTGGCCGGTGTCGTCGACGTGGTCGGCGTCCCCGACAGCGTCGGCGCGTTGGATGGCGTGACCGGCGCGGTCACCGGGATCTGCGCTGACGGCGGGCGCGCGGTGGGGGGCGGCAACGCCGACATGGCCACCCAGGTGTCCCAGTCCACCGCCCAGTCCCATAGGTCGCCGTCGGAGTAGGACAGCTGGATCGTGCTGCCGGTGACTTCGACCGGATCGCCGTACATCGCCGACTGGAAGTACTGCTCGGCGTCGCCCGTCGACAGGTTGATGCAGCCGTTGGTGACGTTGGTGTTGCCCTGGGCACCGGAGCTGGCCGGGTTGGCGTGGATGAACTCGCCGTTGTTGGAGATCCGCACCGCCCAGCGTTCGTGGATGTGGTTATAGCCCGCCGCCGGGTTGGACATGTAGAAGTCGGCGTACTTTTCGCTGACCACGTGGATGCCGTTGCGGGTGACGTTGCGCGCCTTGTCCGCCTCGCCGTAGCTGCACGCGAAGTCCATGATGACGCCCTCGTCGCGGATCACCTGGATGCGGTGCGACGTGACCTCGGCCTTCACCACCTGCCGGCGACCGATCTGGATGTTCAGCGAGATGTCGTCGGCCCCATACGCGCTGTCGCCGAACGGCAGGCCGTACAGCTTGGCCTCGACGTTGACCGTGGTGCCCGCGGGGTAGTACTCGCGGGTGCGCCAGTGCGCCCGGGCACCGGCCGCCTCGTCGGGCAACCAGGCCCAGCTGCCCTCGACGGGCGGGTTCGTGGTGACGGTGAGCGCCTTTTCGACGGCGGCCTTGTCGCTGATCGGCCCGTCGAACTGGATGATGATCGGCGCCGCGACCCCGACGGTCTGGCCGTCGGCGAGCTGGAAAGCGCCGCCGATCTTCTTGGTGGGCGACACGGTGGTGAACTTGCCCGATACCGGGACCGCCTTGCCGTCATGCCCGACGGCCGAGCCGCTCCACGTGTAGGTCTGGTCGTAGCCCAGCGGTTCGGAGGTCGTGTAGACGGTGCGGTCGGAGTTGAAGGCGCCCGCGACGGCCTTGCCCGACGAGTTCGACAACGCGACGTGCTGGAACCAGCCGTCGTTCACCTCGACGCTGACCGGGACGATCGGCACCACGTTGTCGGTCGCATTGGCGGGCTGGTACTTGAGCTGCGGCGACGGCTGCTCTTTCTTCTCGGCTTGCTTCGCGGTGGTGCCGCCGCACGCGGCCAGCACGTTGGGGGCGAGCACACCCAGTCCCAGGGTCGCCAAAGCCGCGCGCCGGCTGAACGGCCGCGGGGCGCTGGACGGGGTCACGAAAATCAAAGATACCGGTGAAAATCAGCCGGCCCGGCCACGACAAATCGCCGCCGCGGGCGCGTCGGCAAATTTTGCGACTACAGCCTGCAGCCGAGCAGAACGGGTTCGGGCACCAATGTGATGCCAAACACAGCCCGGACACCGTCGCGGATGGCGCGGGCCAGCGCAATCACGTCTTCGGAGCCGGCGCCGCCGCGGTTGGTCAGCGCCAGCGCGTGCTTGGTGGACAGCCGGCATGGCGCCTCGAGTCCGCCCGGGCCCGGCATCGGATAGCCCTTGCCGAAGCCCGCCCGCTCCACGAGCCAGCCGGCGGCCAGCTTGACACCGTTCGGCGCCGGGTAGCTCGGGACCGGCCCGTCGACGGTTGCGGCCAGCCGCTCGTAGACGTCCGGGGCCACCACCGGGTTGGTGAAGAACGAGCCGACGCTCCAGGTGTCGTGGTCCGCCGGGTCGAGCACCATGCCCTTGCGCGCCCGCAGGGCCAGCACCGCGTCGCGGACGGCTTGCGGGTCGGCGCGCTCGCCGCCGGCCACGTTCAGCTCGGCCGCCAGCTCCCCGTAGCGCAGCGGGGCGCTGCGCCCGGACGCGTCCAGCGCGAACTCCACTTCCAGTACGACAGCGGGGATTTCGAGTCCACTGTCGCCGCTGCGTTTCAACACACTGGTGCGGTAGCCGAAGCCCAGCTCGCTGCCCGGCACCCAGCGCACCTCGCCGCTACCGCGATCGAGCACCCGGACCCGGGTGATGGTGTCGGAGACTTCGGCGCCGTAGGCCCCGACGTTCTGCACCGGGGTGGCCCCGGCCGACCCGGGGATGCCGGACAGGCATTCCAGGCCGCCGAGGCCGTGCTCGATGGCTTTGACCACGACGTCATCCCACACCGCCCCCGCCTGGGCACGGACCAGGTTCCCCTCGACGCTGATGCCGTCATTGGCCAGCCGCACCGCGGTGAGGTCGGTCAGGGCCTCGGAGATCACCAGATTGGAGCCGCCGGCGAAGACCAGCACCGAGTCGCGTTGCCCGCCAAGGGTTTCGGCGTCCAGCTGCCGCAAAGTGGCGATCACCTGTTCGCTGGTGGTGCAGGTGATCAGGCGGCGCGCGGTCGGTCCGACCCGCAGCGTGGTCAGTGGCGCCAGTGGCGCCGCGTCGGCCACCGGCGCGCCGGCGAACTCCGAACCGGCTCCGCTGGAATTCATGGCCCGTAACGGTAGCCTGACCTGCTATGCCGCGTTCATTCGACTTGTCGGCCGACTACGACGGCACTGTTGACGACGTGCACCGCGCGTTCACCGACGCGAACTACTGGCGGGCCAGGCTGGCCGGCTCCGGCGTCGACCTCGGCACGCTGGAGTCGATACGGGTCGGCGGCGAGTCCGGTGACGAGGACACCGTCGAGGTCGTCACGCTGCAGGTGATCCGCAGTGACAAGCTCCCGGGGATGGTCACCCAGCTGCACAGCGGAGACCTGCGCATCCGGCGCGAGGAGACGTGGGGTCCGGTCACCGGCGGCGCCGCGAAGGGGTCGGTGGCGGGTTCGATCGTGGGTGCGCCGGTGAACCTCGCCGGCACCGCCGTGCTGGAGCCCATCGAGGAAACCGGTGGCGCCCGGCTGACGTTCCGCGCCACCGTTCAGGTGCGCGTCCCGATCATCGGCGGCAAGTTGGAGAACATCATCTGCACCCGGTTGGCCGAACTGATCGCCGCCGAACAGCGCTTCACCACGGAGTGGATCGCCAAAACGGCCTGAGCGTTCCGATCGTCGCCGGGCCTAAGCTGGCGCTCATGCGAATCGCCTTGGCGCAGATCCTCAGCGGCACCGATCCGGCAGCAAACCTGCAGCTGGTGGACGAGTACAGCCGCCGGGCCGCCGGCGCGGGCGCGAAGCTGGTGGTGTTCCCCGAGGCGACCATGTGCCGGTTCGGTGTGCCGTTGGGCCCCGTCGCCGAGCCGGTCGACGGCCCCTGGGCCGACGGGGTACGCCGCATCGCGGCCGACTCCAACATCACCGTCGTCGCCGGCATGTTCACCCCGTCCGGCGACGGACGGGTAAAAAACACCCTGATCGCGGCCGGCCCGGGCGAAGTCGCCCACTACGACAAGATCCACCTCTACGACGCCTTCGGCTTCACCGAATCACGCACTGTCGCGCCGGGACACGAGCCGGTGGTGATCACGGTCGACGGCGTCCGGGTGGGGCTGACCGTCTGCTACGACATTCGCTTTCCGGCGCTCTACACCGAGCTGGCCCGCCGCGGCGCCCAGGTGATCGTGGTGTGCGCGTCGTGGGGTTCGGGTCCCGGCAAACTCGACCAGTGGACGCTGTTGGCCCGCGCCCGCGCGCTCGATTCGATGAGTTACGTCGCGGCGGCCGGTCAGGCGGATCCCGGCAGCGCTCACGGATCCGGCTCGGGGGCACCGACCGGCGTCGGGGGCAGCCTGGTCGTCTCGCCGCTGGGCGACGTCGTCGTGGCGGCCGGCTCGCAACCGCAGCTCGTGGTGGCCGACATCGACGTCGACAGGGTCGCCGAGGCCCGCAAGAGCATCGCAGTCCTTAGCAACCACTCGAACTTTGCTCAGGTTGATAGGGCAGAATCGGTCGGGTGACGAACCCACAAGGACCACCGAACCCGGACCCGTCGAAGTGGGCCCGTCCCTCCAACCAGGGACCCTTCGGCCAGCCGCCCACCGAGCGGCCGACCGAGCGGATCAGCACCGGCGGCCCGGGTCACGCACCCCCGCCGCCGCCACCCGCCCAGGGTCCCCCGCCTGGGCAGACCGAGCGATTCGGGACACCGCAGCCGAACATGCAGCAGCCCGGCTACCCGCCACCGCCGACGCCGCCCGCCGGTCCGACGGAGCGGCTGACCACTCCTCCCGTCGATGACGCGACGGCGGGGAAAAAGAAGCGCCGCTTCGGCCGTGACCCGGTCTCCGTCCTGCTGATCTTCATCATCGTGTTCGCGCTGATCATCGCCGGGCTCATCGGTGCCGAGCTTTACGTGCGCCACGTCGCGGACACCAAGGTCGCCCAGGCGGTGGCGTGCGAGGTCAAGGACCAGGCCACCGCGTCCTTCGGGGTGACGCCTTTGATGCTGTGGCAGCAAGCGACCAAGCACTACACCAACATCTCGGTGCAGACGGCCGGCAACAACATCCGCGACGCCAAGGGCATGAAGCTCTCGATCAACATCAACGACGTCCGGCTCAAGGACACGGGCAACTCGAAGGGCACCCTCGGCTCGCTGGACGCCACGATCGACTGGACCACTGACGGCATCAAGCAGTCGGTGCAGAACGCGATCCCGGTGCTGGGTCCGTTCGTCACCAACACCGTGACCACGCATCCCGCCGACGGCACCATCGAGTTGAAGGGCATGTTGGACAACATCACCGCCAAGCCGGTGGTGTCGGGCACCGGATTACAGCTGCAGATCGTCAGCTTCAACGCGCTCGGGTTCACCATGCCCAAGGAGTCCGTGCAGTCGACGCTGGACGACTTCACCTCGAACCTGACCAAGAACTACCCGCTGGGTATCCACGCCGACAGCGTGCAGGTCACGGATAAGGGTGTGACAAGCCACTTTTCGACGCGGAACGCCACCATTCCGGCCGGCAACGACAACGACCCCTGCTTCGCCAACCTCTGACGGCGAGCAGCTAGTCCGTCAACCGAGGCCGTCGAGCACTCCCCGGGTGCCCGACAGGCCCAGCCGGGTGGCGCCGGCGTCCAGCATCGCGAGTGCGTCCTCGGCGGTGCGGATGCCGCCGCTGGCCTTCACCCCGAGGCGCCCACCGACCGTCTCGGCCATCAGGGCGACCGCGGGCACGGATGCGCCGCCCGCCGGGTGAAACCCGGTTGACGTCTTGACGAAGTCCGCGCCGGCGTCTTCGGCGGCGCGGCACACCTGCGCCAGCGTCGCCTCATCCCCCAGTGCCAACAGCGCCGCGGACTCCACGATCACCTTGAGCACGGCGCCGCCGATCGCGCTGCGCACGGCGTGGACATCGGAGCGCACTGCGTCGAGGTCACCGGCCAGCGCCGCCCCGACATCGATGACCATGTCGACCTCGCAGGCACCGGACGCGACGGCCAGGGCCGCCTCGTGCGCCTTCACCGCCGGCAGGTGCTTGCCGGACGGAAAACCCGCCACACTGGCCACCCGAACGCCGGTGCCGGCTCGCACCGCGACGGGAACCATCGAGGGCGAGACGCACACCGCGTAGACGCCCAATTCGGCCGCTTCGGCGACCAGGGCCGCCACGTCGGCATCGGTTGCTTCGGGTTTGAGCAGGGTGTGGTCGACGAACGCCGCCAACTGCGCTCGGCTGGGTTGGGTTGCCATTAGAAGGATTCTTCCGGACCGCCGGGATTGCAGCCGGAGGCGACCATTTCGGCGTCGTCGACGACCGGTCGCCACGGCTCCAGGTTCCAGCTGACCTTGCCGGGTTGGGCGAGTTCGGCGAACTGCCAGTGGCAGACGAACTGCGCGCGCATGCCGGCGGTGTCGGCGTCCGGGGACAACGCGAGCACCTCGGCCCAGGCCTCGTCGGCCATGGCCATGGTTGCGGGGATTCTCGCGGCGGTCCGGCCAGCCGGCGACGGGAAGACCCGCAGGCTGCTCCGGCCCTGCCACTGGGCCCACTGCGTGTGGTCGATGTACGGCGGGGCCGGGGCGGGCGGGTTCGCCGCGCCGCTGCCCGGGTCGGCCGCGGCGACGGCAGGCGGTATCGCACAGGCCAAGGCGACGAGCACCGCGGCGGGCGCCGTCAGCAGTGCCTTCATTCCGCTAGCGCGACTTACCTTGAATCTCAAGCAGTTTGGGCCGAACGTCGACCAGGTACACACCGGCGGCGCAGGCCGCGATCGCCATCCCGAGCACGCCGAAAACGAAACCCAAGATCGATGTCAGAGCGACGGCCCCTCCCAGGATCAGCAACCAGACCGGCTTGGTCAGCTTCTCGGCGGCGGTATAGGCGTCGGGGCGTTGCAGCGCGGCATGCACGAACGCGTAGATCGCCGTGACCAAAACGGCGATCTGCAAGACCAGCATGACGGTTCCCACGAGGTGGTTCACGCCTTAAGCGTATGCGGGCACCCTCCAAAACGTCGAACTCCGAGTCGCCCGCAGGCGACTCGGAGCCGAACGTCGTGGGAATGTCGTGCTTACTTCTGGGTGACCTTCTTGGCCGCGGCCTTCTTGGCCGGAGCCTTCTTGGCCGGAGCCTTCTTGGCCGGGGCCTTCTTGGCCGGAGCGTTCACTGCCTTCTGAGCCTTCTTGGCGGTCGCTTCGGTCTTGCCGGGCAGCTCGATGCCAACCAGCTTGGCGGCGCGCTCGCCGACCGCGCGGGTCTGCGACGCGACGGTGCCGAGCGCTTCCTGCGTCAGCTCGACGGCCTGGTCGACGTAGCCCTCGGCGCGCGCCGACGCGTCCTCGAACGCGGTCTGGTTGCGCAGCCGCTGCAGGGCCGCCTCGCCACGCTCGACCAGCTCGTTGTATCGGCTGGTCGCTGCCTCCAGGTAGCCCTCGGCGGCCTTGCGCAGCTCGTCGGTGGTGAACTTGTCGCGCAGCTCGGTGAACTGCTCGGGCAGGTCCTCCTGCAGCCTGGTCAGGCGAGCGCGGCGCTCCTCGACCCGGCTGCGGGTCTCGACGCGGGTCTCTTCGGCACGCTCCCGCAGGCCGGCGATCAGGTCGTTGACGGTGGCCAGGGCCAGGTCGGCCGCGCCCAGCGCCGCGAGCAGCGGGGCCCGCAAGTCTTCGATGTTCGTGTTTTCCGCCATGGTTTTTCCTTTCATGGTGTGTTTTCGCTTTCGGTGTTATTCGGTGTTATGGGTTCTCTGGTCGAGAAGTTAGGTGCAAACGTCTCCTTCGCAACTGGGGCCGCCAGTGACGGGGTGATTGGTCCAGCGATTCAGCTGGAATCCGTAGCTCCTCCCCTTTGGGTAACCACGACGGCCGGTCGTCTATACATCACCAACTCGCTAGCGCGACGTGCACAGCCCGCCTTCTGGCGCAAACTCCCAGCACAGATGGTTACGGTGCCGGATGCGACGGGTTGATCACTCGCTGTGAGATTCGGTCGAACACTCCTCCGGGGTCGATTCGTTCTCCTGGGTGAACGATGAGTAGATGTCGAGCAGAATTTGCTTTTGGCGCTCGGTGATCGCAGTGTCGGTGACGATCGCGTCCCGCACCTGACTTTTGTCAGTGGGCTCGAGAATCCCGGCGCGCACATAGAGAACCTCGGCGGAAACCCGGAGGGCCTTCGCGATCTGGTTCAAGACATCGGCGGAGGGCTTACGCAACCCACGCTCCACCTGACTCAGATATGGATTGCTGACCCCGGACTTCTCGGCGAGTTGGCGCACCGACACCTGCGCGAGTTCGCGCTGGCTACGGATGAAACTGCCGATGTCAGAGGCCACTTCGGAGGCAGCGTTGGACACCTTGGCGGAGAGCTTCTCCTCGGATGTCATGGCGTGCTCCTGGTCGATGGCTGATCTTGACGCGCCCAGACTACTACAAGTGCTTGCTATTGCAAGCACTTGTTAGCACTGCTAGAAAGCCGCTAGATCAGCAGCTGCGCCACGGCGTAGATCACCAAGCCCGCCAGCGAGCCGACCACGGTCCCGTTGATCCGGATAAATTGCAGGTCACGGCCCACGTGTAGCTCGATGCGCCGGCTGGCCTCCTCGGCGTCCCAGTGCTCGATCGTGTCGGTGATGATCGCTGTGATCTCGACCCCATATTGCGAGACCAGATGCTGGGCAGCCCGGACCAGCCAGTTGTCGACCTTGTCCCGCAGGTCGGCGTCGTCGCGCAACGATTCCCCGATGCGGACCACGGTGTCGGCGATCCGGGTACGCAGCGTGCTGGACGGGTCGTCCACCCCCTCGAGCACCAGCCGTTTCAGCGTCGTCCACGCGGTCGCGGCGGCGTTGGCGATCTCGTCACGCGCCATCAGCTGCTCTTTGATCGCGTCGGCGCGCGCGATGGTGTCCGGGTCGTGCTGCAGGTCGTCGGCGAAGTCGAACAGGAAACGGGTGGCCGACCGGCGCAATTCGTGGTCCGGGTTGCGGCGCACCTTGTCGGTGAAGTCCATCAGCTCGCGGTGGATGCGGTCGCCGACCAGATGGTCGACGAAGCGTGGCGACCAGGTCGGTGAGTCACGCTCGACCACCCGCTGAATGACCTCGCCCGCCTTCAGCGACCACTGAAAGGCCCGGTCGGCCAGCAACTGGATCAGCGCCTCCTGCCGGTGCTCGGCCAGCAAAGTGGCAAGCACCCGCCCGACCGGGGGACCCCACTGGGGTTCGGCGATCCGGCGCACGATCATCCGGTCGATCACCTGCTGGACGTCCTCGTCGCGCAGCAGCTCAACCAGCACCCGCAGCACCGTGGCCGTCTCGGACGCCACCCGCTCGGCGTGGGCCGCTTCCGACAGCCACTTGCCGAGCCGACCGGACACCTGGGCGTCGCGCAGCTTGGTTTCCACGACCTCCGGCGACAGGAAGTTTTCCCGGACGAAGGTGCCCAGACCCTCGCCCAGCTGGTCTTTCTTGCGCTTGATGATCGCGGTGTGCGGGATGGGAATGCCCAGCGGGTGCCTGAAGAGCGCGGTCACGGCGAACCAGTCCGCCAGCGCGCCCACCATCCCGGCCTCGGCGGCCGCGCCGACGTATCCCACCCAGACCCCCGGGCTGGCATGCGCCTGGGCCCACCGACAGGCGAGGAACACGCCGGTGGCACCGATCAGAAAACCCAGTGCCACCATCTTCATCCGGCGCAATGCCACCCGCCGTTGCGCGTCGGCCTCGGGATCGGCGCCGGCGAAGGATTCGGCAAAAGACGCGCGTGCGGGGCCATCGGCGGTCGCTGGCGTCGTCGAATCGGGCCTCGCCCCCGGCGGGCCCGACGCGTCGCCTCTCACCGAGGCTCGATGTGCCACCACTCCATCATCTATCTTTCCCGCCAATTGGTGTGACGACACTGTTCGCGAGGTCTCACCCACGCCCGGCCACGTCAAGAAACCGACCCCCTCACGCCGTAAGATCAAGTGCGTCTACGGGATGGGAAATCGGCGACTGTGGCAGAGCACATCACGGCTGTGAGCGTCAAGATGGATGGGCGCAAGCGGCGCTGGCATCAACACAAAGTGGAGCGTCGAAACGAGTTGGTCGACGGCACGATCGACGCGATTCGCCGACTGGGTGGCGCGCTGAGCATGGATGAGATCGCCGCCGAGATCGGGGTCTCCAAGACGGTGCTGTACCGCTACTTCGTCGACAAGAACGATCTGACGACGGCCGTGATGATGCGCTTCACTCAAACCACCCTGATTCCCAATATGGCTGGGGCGCTCACTTCTAACCTCGACGGCTTCGACCTGACCCGCGAGGTTATCCGCGTGTACGTCGAGACCGTCGCCAACGAGCCCGAGCCATACCGGTTCGTGATGTCCAACAGCTCGGCCAGCAAAAGCAAAGTCATTGCCGACTCCGAGCGCATCATCGCGCGCATGCTCGCGGTCCTGATGCGACGGCGCATGCAACACGCCGGTATGGACACCGGCGGTGTGGAGCCGTGGGCATATTTGATCGTCGGCGGCGTCCAGTTGGCCACCCACTCCTGGATGTCGTACCCGCGAATGAGTCGCGATGAGTTGATCGACTACCTGACCATGCTGAGCTGGAATGCCCTCAAGGGAATCGTCGAGGTCGGCGGATCGCTGGAGAAATTCCGCGGCGAACCCCATCCTTCGCCGATCGTGCCGCCCCGAGAGCGTCGGGACGAGTTCGGGCGCTGAAAAATGGCTCGGCCCGGCTCCGCGGGTTTTGGGGATTACACCCGTGCCGTGTGAGGCTAGGACCCGCCTCGGAAGGGCGACTTGCACCCGCACGGGGTTTAGCATGCAGGGGGGTATCGGGGGATATCGCGGGGTCGGCGTGTGGCTGTTTACCCCCGTCCCCCGCATATAGGAAGGCTCTTGTCGACATGTCTGTAAAGCTCACGCCGCATTTCGGAAACGTGCAGGCTCACTACGACTTGTCCGACGACTTCTTCCGGCTGTTCCTGGATCCCACGCAGACCTACAGTTGTGCCTACTTCGAGCGCGATGACATGACGCTCGAGCAGGCGCAGATCGCGAAAATCGATCTCGCGCTGGGAAAGCTCAAACTCGAGCCCGGGATGACGCTGCTGGACATCGGTTGCGGCTGGGGAGCAACCATGCGGCGGGCCATCGAGAAATACGACGTCAACGTCATCGGCTTGACGCTGTCGGAGAACCAGGCCGAGCACGTGCAGAAGTCCTTCGACCGGATGGACACCCCCCGCAGCCGACGGGTGCTGCTGGAGGGCTGGGAGAAATTCCACGAGCCGGTGGATCGCATCGTGTCGATCGGCGCGTTCGAGCACTTCGGCCGCCAGCGCTACGGCCGCTTCTTCAACATGGCCTACCAGGCACTGCCGCCCGGCGGAGTGATGTTGCTGCACACCATCGTTCGGCCGTCGTTCAAAGATGCCCGGGCCAAGGGCCTGAGACTGACCCGCGAGATTGTCCAGTTCTCGCAATTCATCCTGACCGAGATCTTCCCCGGCGGACAGTTGCCGACGCCTCAGACCGTCGGCGAGTACGGGGTCACGGCCGGCTTCGAGTTGACCCGGGTTCAGTCGCTGCAGCTGCACTACGCCAGGACGCTGGATCTGTGGGCCGCGGCACTCGAAGCCAATCGCGAGCAGGCCCTCGCCATCCAGTCCCAAGAGGTCTACGACCGCTACATGAAGTACCTGACCGGCTGCGCGGAGCTGTTCCGGGAGGGGTACACGGACGTCAATCAGTTCACGCTGGAGAAGTAACCGGCTCCGAACAAGCAATCAGCCCCGAACGGTGATCCGTTCGGGGCTGATTGCTTTGCCCTACTTGACCAACGTGAATTGCCCCACATTGCTGATGCCCTTGCGGAAGAAGTTCTCGCACCCGGTGAGGTAGTGCATGTACTTGTCGTAGACCTCTTGGGACTGCATCTCGATGGCCTGCTGCTTGTTGGCCTCGAGCTTGGCCGCCCACAGGTTGAGGGTGCGCGCGTAATGCTCCCGCAGCAATTGCACCCGCTCCACCGAATACCCGGCGTCCTGCCCGAATTTGAAAATGTCTTCCTGCGCGGGTAATTGCCCACCCGGGAAAATCTCCGTGCCAATGAACCGCATGAATCGAATATCGTTCATCGTTAGCGGAATACCACGATCGCGAAAGTGTTTCTGGGTGTGCGCCAAAATCGTGTGCAGCAACATGCGGCCGTCATCGGGAAGGATGTCGTAGGAGCGTTCGAAAAACGCGGCGTACCGCTCGAGCTTGAAGGCTTCGAAGGCGCCGATCGTGACAATCCGATCGACCTTGTCATCGAACTCTTCCCAGCCTTGCAGACGCACCTCAATGTTACGGTTCGTCGGCAGTCCGGCCAGTTTCTTCTTGCTGTACTCAAACTGATTGCGACTCAGTGTAATTCCGATGACATTGACGTCGTACTTCTCGACAGCCCGCTTCAGCGCCTCGCCCCAGCCGCATCCGATGTCCAGCAGCGTCATGCCGGGCTCGAGGTTCAGCTTTCCCAGTGCCAGGTCAAACTTTGCAATTTGAGCCTCTTCGAGAGTCATGTCATCGCGCTCGAAGTACGCACAGGTGTAGGCCATCGTTGGGTCTAGGAATAATGCGAAAAAATCGTCGGAGACGTCGTAGATGGACTGCGACTCCTCGTAATAAGGCTCCATTGCAGTCATACTCGGTGCTATACCTTTCGTTTATTTAACGCGAGCATACTAACCGATCACACAGCGGACAGGCACGGCACATCGCCGCGGGGGTCAGTTGCAGTTAGGTCTAGTAAGTGTAAAAACCCTGACCCGCCTTCTTGCCGAGCCGGCCGGCCTCCACCATGCGCAGCAGTAGCGGCGGCGGCCCATACTGCGGTTCCTTGAACTCCTCGAACATCTTGTCCGCGATCAGCTTCAGCGTGTCCAGGCCCACCAGGTCGGACAGCCGCAGCGGGCCCATCGGGTGCGACAGCCCGGCCACCACCGCCTTGTCGACGTCTTCGACGGTGGCAAAACCGGCTTCCACCATGCGGATCGCCGACAGCAGGTACGGCACCAGCAGCGCGTTCACCACGAAGCCGGACCGGTCCGAGCAGCGCACGACCTGCTTGCCCAGGACCGCGCTGGCGAATTCCTCGGTGCGCGCGGCGGCGGCGTCGTCGGTCACCAAGGTGCTGACCAACTCGACCAGCGGCAGCACCGGGACGGGGTTGAAGAAGTGCAGACCCAGCACGCGTTGCGGGTTCTTGGTGGCCGCGGCGATCTTCATGATCGGGATGCTCGAGGTGTTGGACGCCAGCACCGCGTCGGGGTCGGTGATGACCCGGTCGAGTTCGGCGAAGACCTGCGCCTTGACGGCGTCGTCTTCGACGATCGCCTCGATGACCAGTTGACGGTCGGCGAGATCCTTCAGGTCTGTGGTGAAGGTGAGCTTGCTCAGCGCCCGGTCGCGTTCCCGCTCGGTCACCTTGCCGGCGCTGACACCGCGCTCCAGCGACTTCACGATGCGGTTGCGGCCGGCCGTGATGAGGGCCTCGGTGGTCTCGAACACGGTCACGTCGACGCCGGCGCGGACCGAGACCTCGGCGATGCCGGACCCCATCTGGCCGGCCCCGACAACTCCTACCCGCTGAATCGCTGCGTCACTCACTGTTTTCTCTCCGGTGTCGTATCGTCTTGCACCGCAATAGGCCCCGCCCAGGTTTCGCTGGGCGGGGCCTACGCTACTTCATCTCATTTTCAGCGGCTGCGTGCGTGCTGCTGCGGGCCAACGCCCGCTCGGAGCTCAGTGGAACTGGCCCTCTTCGGTGGAGCCGGTCAGCGCAGTGGTCGACGAGGTCGGGTCCACCGTGGTGGCGATGCGGTCGAAGTAACCGGCCCCCACCTCACGCTGGTGCTTGGTGGCGGTGTAGCCGCGCTCCTCGGCGGCGAACTCGCGCTCCTGCAGCTCGACGTAGGCGCTCATCTGGTTGCGGGCGTAGCCGTAGGCCAGATCGAACATCGAGTAGTTCAGGGCGTGGAAGCCGGCCAGCGTGATGAACTGGAACTTGAATCCCATGGCCCAAGCTCCTTTTGGAACTTCGCGATGGTGGAGTCGTCCAGGTGCTTGCGCCAGTTGAACGACGGCGAGCAGTTGTAGGCCAGCATCTGGTCGGGGAACTCGGACTTGACGCCCTCGGCGAACTTGGCGGCGAGCTCGAGGTCCGGAGTACCGGTCTCCATCCAGATCAGGTCGGAGAACGGCGCGTAGGCCTTGGCCCGGGCGATGCAGGGCTCCAGGCCGTTGCGGACCCGGTAGAAGCCCTCCTTGGTGCGCTCACCGGTGATGAACGGCTGGTCGCGCTCGTCGACATCGGAGGTGATCAGCGTGGCGGCCTCGGCGTCGGTCCGGGCGATGACGACGGTCGGAACGTCGCACACGTCGGCGGCCAGGCGGGCCGAGGTCAGGGTCCGGATGTGCTGCTGGGTCGGGATCAGCACCTTGCCACCCAGGTGGCCACACTTCTTCTCCGAGGCCAGCTGGTCCTCCCAGTGCGATCCCGCCACACCGGCGGCGATCATGGCCTTCTGCAGCTCGTAGACGTTGAGCGCACCACCGAAACCGGCCTCACCGTCGGCGACGATCGGCGCCAGCCAGTTCTCCACCGAGGTGTCGCCCTCGACCGCGGCGATCTCGTCGGCGCGCAGCAGCGCGTTGTTGATCCGGCGCACCACCTGCGGCACCGAGTTGGCCGGGTACAGGCTCTGGTCGGGGTAGGTGTGGCCGGACAGGTTGGCGTCACCGGCGACCTGCCAACCCGACAGGTAGATGGCCTTCAGGCCGGCGCGCACCTGCTGCACGGCCATGTTGCCGGTCAGCGCGCCCAGGGCGTTGATGTACTCCAGGTCGTGCAGCTGCTCCCACAGCACCTCAGCGCCGCGGCGGGCCAGGGTGGCCTCCTCGACCACGCTGCCCTGCAGGGCGACGACGTCCTTGGCGGTGTAGGTCCGGGTGACATCCTTCCAACGCGGGTTGGTGTCCCAGTCCTTCTGGATCTGCTTCGGCGCTCTTGGGGGTGCCAACGACAGACATTGGGCATGCTCCTTCACGATCTTCACTGACTGAGTTGCTGGACTGCCGTCACCGGCGGTAGCTAGCGGCTCAACTTCACTGGTGTGCTAACTCGAAGATGGCACAGCTCGTAGGGGCCGGTCCACCCGTTTCAATTGCCAATTTAAGCAACGGGAACGCGCGAATTTTGCGAAGCTTGCTAAGTTGCTAACAAACTTAACCGTTTCAGAAGCTACCCGTCAGTAACCCCAAAGCCGCAGGTCAACAGCGCAATTTAACCGGGACGCTTGTCCTGTTAGCGAGCAAAGATCGCGGCGACGGCTTTCGTCTCGTCGCCGACGGCATATGTGAGCGTTGTAACAGTGCGATCGGCCAGCTCGGGACCGAATTGTTCGGTGGATCCGGCGGGGTGAACGTGCGAGATGATCTCCAGCTTGTCGCCCAGCGCCACCGGCGCCTCGTGCTCGATGGTGATGCGCAGCGGCGCCCGCAGCAGCTCGGGATGCGACGCCAGGTAGTCCTCGATCACGCTCCAGTACACGGAGTTGTTCATGTGGTCGAACAGGTCGATGTCGGTGACCCGGACCGGAAACTCGTGGATCTCGGCCGCGTCGTCACGGCTGCGCCGGCTTCAGGTAGGACTTCCACCGCAACCGGTCGACGGAGGTCGTCTTGTGCAGGCCGGCCAGGAAGTCGTCGGAGATGCGCGAGGGCATCTGGGTTTCCCGATTGATGTTGATCCAGAACGCCTCGGACTCGATCAGGCCCCTGGCGGCGCTTCCCATCGATGCGAACCCGCATCTCACACCACCGGTTCGAGGTACCCGAGCACCATCGCCGCATGCGCAGCATGTCGTTGAATTCGATCGGGCGGACCAGGTCGACCATGGTGCGCCGGACGATCCACAGGGGATGGGTCTCCTCGAAGCCCATCTCGCGCAGCTGGTCCTGGCCGATGTCCTGGATGTGGCGGGCGGCCGCGTCCAGGCGCAACCGGCCCGTGCGGTCGATGTCGCCGACCCGCAACGGCCACTGCGCGATCGAAAACGTCAGGGTGACCGTCGGGCACCGGCATCAGTTGTTTATCCAGGCTCACGGCGTCGCTCCCCGTTTCCTCCTCGTGGTTACCCCAGGCTAAGGCCGCAGGGCCCCGGTCGAATCATGCCAACGAGGCGCGCTCGAACACCAAGCCCGGCGCCGACGAGACCCGATGCCAAGTCTGCGAACCGGATCTTCACAAGCGGCCGGTAACCTCGGTGAAGTGTCCAAGACGTTCGTCGGCTCACGCGTTCGCCAGCTACGCAACGAGCGCGGGTTTTCCCAGGCCGCGCTGGCCCAGATGCTGGAGATCTCGCCGAGCTACCTCAACCAGATCGAGCACGACGTTCGCCCGCTGACGGTGGCCGTGCTGCTGCGCATCACCGAGGTGTTCGGGGTGGACGCGACCTTCTTCTCCTCGCAGGACGACACCCGGCTGGTGGCCGAGTTGCGCGAAGTCACGATGGACCGCGATCTGGACATCGACGTCGACCCGACCGAGGTCGCCGAGATGGTCAGCGCCCATCCCGGCTTGGCCCGCGCCGTGGTCAACCTGCACCGGCGCTACCGGATCACCACCGCGCAGCTCGCCGCCGCCACCGAGGAGCGGTTCTCCGACGGCAGTGGCAGCGGGTCGATCACCATGCCGCACGAGGAAGTGCGCGACTACTTCTACCAACGGCAGAACTACCTGCACGAGCTGGACACCGCCGCCGAGGACCTCACCATCAAGATGCGGCTTGCATCACGGCGATCTGGCCCGCGAGCTGACCCGCCGGCTCACCGAGGTGCACGGGGTGCACATCAACCGGCGGATCGATCTGGGCGACACCGTGCTGCACCGCTTCGACCCCAAGACCAAGACGCTGGAATTCAGCAATCACCTGTCGTTGGGTCAGCAGGTTTTCAAGATGGCCGCCGAACTGGCCTACCTCGAGTTCGGCGATCTGATCGACAGCTTTGGTCGAGGAGGGCAAGTTCACCAGCGACGAGTCGCACACGCTGGCGCGGCTGGGGTCTGGCCAACTACTTCGCCGCGGCCGCCGTGCTCCCCTACCGCCAATTCCACGACGTCGCGGAGAATTTCCGCTACGACGTCGAGCGGCTGTCGTCGTTCTACTCGATCAGTTACGAGACCATCGCGCACCGGCTTTCGACGTTGCAGCGCCCGTCGATGCGCGGCGTGCCGTTTTCGTTCGTCCGCGTCGACCGGGCCGGGAATATGTCAAAACGTCAGTCCGCCACCGGCTTTCACTTCTCTTCCAGCGGAGGCACCTGCCCGCTGTGGAACGTCTACGAGACGTTCGCCAATCCGGGCAAGATCCTGGTGCAGATCGCCCAGATGCCCGACGGCCGCAACTACATGTGGGTGGCCCGCACCGTGGAGCGTCGCGCGGCCCGGTATGGTCAGCCGGGTAAGACCTTCGCGATCGGGTTGGGCTGCGAGCTTCGCCACGCTCACCGGCTCGTCTACTCGGAAGGACTCGACGTCTCGGGGGAACCAGGAACAGTGGCCACACCGATCGGCGCGGGCTGCCGGGTCTGCGAACGCGACAATTGCCCGCAGCGCGCCTTCCCGGCGCTCGGACGCGCACTCGATCTCGACGAGCACCGCAGCACGGTGTCGCCCTACCTGGTGACCCAACCGTGAGCGCCCTGCCGGACGGCCGCATCCCGTCGGGGCGGTTTCCGCGAACTGGGACCGATCAATTGGGTGATCGCCAAGCTGGGTGCGCGCACCGTGGCCGCCCCGGAGATGCACCTGTTCACCACCCTGGGTCAGCGCCGGTTGCTGTTCTGGACGTGGCTGGCCTACGGGGGCCGCCTGCTGCGCGGGAAGCTTCCCACCATCGACACCGAATTGGTCATCCTGCGGGTCGCGCATCTGCGCGCGTGCGAATACGAACTGCAGCACCATCGCCGGATGGCGCGCAAGCGGCCGGGCTGGATGCGGACCTGCAGGCCGCCATTTTCGCCTGGCCCGAGAAGCTGGACCCGGTCGGCGCGCGCCTGACCGTGCGTCAGCAGGCGCTGCTGGCGGCGACCGACGAGTTCGTCAAGGACCGGACCGTCACCGACAGACACCTGGCGGCAGCTGGCGACTCACCTGGATCGGCGGCAGCTGATCGAATTCTGTTTACTCGCAGGCCAATACGACGGCCTTGCCGCGACCATGTCAGCGCTCGACATTCCGCTGGACCATCCGCGCTAGCTACAGGTAGACGTCGGCGAGGATGGCCAGCGTCAGTATCACGGGAAGTACCGGCAGCGCGAAGGCGAACACCGCCCATGCCTGCTTGCCGCGCCGGCGCTGCCACAAGCCCCACACCGCGGCGCAGATCCCCAGCACCACCGAGGCCAGCAGCACCAGCGGACCCCACTGGCCGGCCGTCGCGTTGTCCCCGTTCGAAATGGCCAGCAGCCACAGGACATAACCGGTCGCCAGGCCACCGACGGCACCCGCGATGGCCTGAGGTGCTGACGGTGCGCATCATCGACGGCTCAGAAATTGATCATGTGCCCGGTCAGGCCGTGGAAGCATTCCTGCAGCGCCTCGGACATGGTCGGGTGGGTGTGCACGTTGCGGGCCAGCTCCGTGGCGGTCAGGTCCCACTTCTGGGCCAGCGTCAGCTCCGGAAGCAGTTCGGAGACGTCGTGGCCGACCAGGTGTCCGCCGAGCAGCTCGCCGTATTTGGCGTCGGCGATCAGCTTGACGAACCCGCTGGGGTCGCCCACGCCGTGGGCCTTGCCGTTCGCGGTGAACGGGAACTTCGCCACCACCACGTCGTGGCCTTCGTCGCGGGCCTGTTCCTCGGTAAGACCGAAGCTGGCGACGTTCGGCTGGCAGAACGTCGCGCGCGGCATCATCCGGTAATCGCCGAGCGCCAAAGTCTCTGCGCCGGCGATGGTTTCGGCCGCCACCACGCCCTGGGCCTCGGCGACGTGGGCAAGCTGCAGCTTCCCGGTGACGTCGCCGATGGCGTAGATGTGCTCGATGTTGGTCCGCATGTAGTCGGTGATCCCGATGGCCTTGCGGTCGGTCAGCGCGACGCCGGCCGCCTCCAGGCCGAAGCCCTCGACGTTGGGCGCAAAACCGATGGCCTGCAACACCTTCGCGGCCTTGAGTTCCTGTGAGTCGCCGTCCTTGCTGACGGCCACCGTCACCTCCGAGCCGTTGTCGGAGATGGACTCGACCTTCGTTCCGAGTCAGGATCTTGACGCCCAGCTTCTTGAACTGCTTCTCGATCTCCTTGGAGACCTCGGCGTCCTCGTTGGGCAGGGCGCGCGGCAGGAACTCCACGATCGGTCACGTCGACGCCGTAGTTCTTCAGCACGTAGCCGAACTCCATGCCGATGGCGCCGGCACCGGCGATGATGATCGACTCCGGCAACTCCCGGGACAGGATCAGTTCCTCGTAGGTGACCACGTTGGCCGACAGCGACGTGCCGGGGACCAGGCGGGTGCTGCTGCCGGTGGCGATGATGGCGTTGTCGAAGGTGACGGTTTCGGTGCCGCCCTCGTTGAGCTCGACCGACGATCGTGTTGGCGTCGGTAAAGCGGCCGTAGCCATGGATTTCGGTGATCTTGTTCTTCTTCATCAGGAAGTGCACGCCGGCGACGCGACCCTCGGCCACTTTGCGGCTGCGGTCGAACGCGACACCGTAGTCGAAGGTCGCCTCGCCGCTGATGCCGAAAGTCTTGGCCTCTTTGGTGAAGATGTGGGCGAGTTCGGCGTTGCGCAGCAGCGCCTTGGACGGGATGCATCCGACGTTCAGGCAGACTCCACCCCAGTACTTCGGTTCGACCACCGCGGTGGTCAGGCCCAGCTGTGCGGCACGAATGGCTGCGACATATCCGCCGGGACCGGCCCCGAGGACGACGACGTCATAGTGAGAAGTCACGAGCCCACCCTAGTTGGCCATGGCCCCTGACGGCCGCCCGGGCGAGCCGTCAGTACGGAATGACACCGACGAGACAATGCCCCACCCGCTCGCAGTGGTAATAGCCGTACAGGGGCGCCGCGGCGACCAGCGCGGCGAACGGCCCGGACATCGTCGCCACCGAGAGCGCCGAGATCAGCGGCCTGCCCTGGGTCATCGCCAGCATCACCCCGCCGACGATGCAGACCACCACGTAGACCAGGACCACGAACAGCGCGGGGGTCTTGTCGACCGAGTGGTACCACCAATAGAACAGCCCCAGCCCGATCACGGCCGCCGCGGCCCACACGCCGAGCAGCACCAGGGCCAACTTCCACCACTTGAGGTAGAGGTACCGGCCGGGCACGTTGACCGGTTGCACCGGTGCCGACGGGTTCGGCCGACTCCGGCTCGCCGGCATCCGGCGGGGACGTCGCCGTCGTCGACGGTCCCGACCGCGGGCTCGGACCGGGTTGCGACGGGGTGCTCGCCGGTGTCGTCATCGAAATCAGGCACCCACGACTGGGTGCCGGTGTGCTCGGAGTCGTCTTCGTCATCCGAGAAGTCCGGCACGAACGCCTCGGTGCCGGGGTTCGAGGCGTCCTTGTCGTCAGCCACCGGCGGTCACCCGCAACGCGACCAGCACGCCGAACCAGCCCGGCGCCACCGACAGCAGGAACGCGCCCAGCATCGTGACCCACCGGCGTCCCGAGAACAGGATCGTCGTCAGCCCGACCACGCTGAGGATGCCGACCACCGACGCGATCGCGACGCCCGGGCGGACGCTGGCGTGGACCGCCACGGTGCACGCCACACCCGCCAAAAGCCCGACCGCACTGCCGATCAGCATGGCGCTGGCCAACAACCAGGGACGCGGAAGGGGGATCACTTTCTCGACTGTACTGCGGTTACCGGCGCGGGGGGCATGTCGCCGAGGCCGCGTCGGCCACCACCGGACCCCGCGCCGCGGGCCGTTCACCGCGTTCGTAATCGGCGCCGGTGATCACCGCCGCGGCGGCCAGCGACGCCCGCTCTTCCTCGGTGAAGACGCGGCCGCGGGACAGGAACCGCACCCCGTCGGGTGCCTCCAGGCTGAACCCGCCGCCGCGGCCCGGCACCACGTCGATGACCAATTGGGTGTGCTTGTCGCGATAGTGGGCCGTGTACTGCGGACCCGAAATCCACACCGGCACGCCCTCTGTCCCGACGTCGAGCACGCCGAGCAGGACGTCGCGGTCACCGACGAGGAAGTCGCCGAGCGGGTAACACATCGGCGACGAGCCGTCGCAGCAGCCGCCGGACTGGTGGAACATCACCGGGCCGTGGGTCGCCTGCAGCCGCGTCAGCACCTCGGCGGCCGGGGCGGTGATGACCACCCCAGCTGGCGGGACCATCAGAAGAACCCTTGCGCCTTGTCGGAGTAGGACACCATCAGGTTCTTGGTCTGCTGATAGTGGTCGAGCATCATCTTGTGGTTCTCCCGGCCGATGCCGGACTGCTTGTAGCCGCCGAACGCCGCATGCGGCGGGATACGACGTGGTAGCAGTTCACCCACACCCGGCCGGCCTGGATGTCGCGCCCGGCCCGGTAGGCGGTGTTGCCGTCGCGGCTCCACACCCCGGCGCCCAGACCGTAGAGGGTGTCGTTGGCGATCGAGATGGCGTCGTCGTAATCGGCGAACGACGTCACCGTCACCACCGGCCCGAAGATCTCCTCCTGGAAGACCCGCATCTTGTTGTTGCCGCCGAAGATCGTGGGCTGCATGTAGAAGCCGCCGGACAGGTCGCCGCCCAGCTCGGCGCGCTCGCCGCCGGTGATCACCTTGGCGCCCTCGTCCTTGCCGATTTCGATGTAGGACAACACCTTTTCCAGCTGGTCGTTGGACGCCTGCGAACCCAGCATGGTCTCGCTGTCCAGCGGATCACCCTGGCGGACCGCCTTGGTGCGGATCGCGGCCAGCTCGAGGAACTCGTCGTAGATGTCGGCCTGGACCAGGCTGCGCGACGGGCAGGTGCACACCTCGCCCTGGTTGAGGGCGAACATGGTGAAACCCTCCAGCGCCTTGTCCTGGTAATCGTCGGCCTTGGCCATCACGTCGGAGAAGAAGATGTTGGGGCTCTTGCCCCCGAGTTCCAGGGTGACCGGGATCAGGTTCTGCGAGGCGTACTGCATGATCAGTCGCCCGGTGGTGGTCTCGCCGGTGAACGCGACCTTGGCGATCCGGTTGCTCGACGCCAGCGGCTTGCCGGCCTCGGCGCCGAATCCGTTGACGACGTTGACCACGCCCGGGCGGCAACAGGTCGCCGATCAGCGACATCAGGTAGAGGACCGAAACCGGTGTCTGCTCTGCGGGTTTGAGCACCACAGCGTTGCCGGCCGCCAGCGCGGGCGCCAGTTTCCAGGCGCCCATCAGGATGGGGAAGTTCCACGGGATGATCTGCCCGACCACACCGAGCGGCTCGTGGAAGTGGTAGGCCACGGTGTCCTCGTCGATCTGCGACAGCGAGCCCTCCTGCGCGCGCATCGCCGCGGCGAAGTACCGGAAGTGGTCGGCGGCCAACGGGATGTCGGCGGCCAGCGCCTCGCGGATCGGCTTGCCGTTGTCCCACACCTCGGCCACCGCCAGCGCGGCGGTGTGCTCCTCGATGCGGTCGGCGATCTTGTTCAGGATCGCCGCCCGCTCGGCCGGCGCCGTCTTGCCCCACGCCGGAGCCGCCGCGTGCGCGGCGTCGAGCGCCTTGTCGACGTCGGCCTCATCGGAGCGGGCCACCTCGCAGAACGTCTGGCCGGTGACCGGCGTCGGGTTCTCGAAGTAGCGCCCCTCGCCGGCGCGACCCACTGCCCGCCGATGAAGTTCTCGTAGCGGGATTCATACGACATCAATGCCCCGGCAGAACCTGGACGTGCGAAAACAGTCATCTGCTCTCACCCCTCGTTCAGCTGTGTAATTCACCTCACACTACCGCCGGGGCCACAATGGCTTCCATGACGTCGCAAGCTGACCGCCGCCCCCGAAGACAACCACGATCCGTACCTGTGGCTCGAGGACGTCACCGGCGACGAGGCGCTGGATTGGGTGCGGGCGCGCAACGAGCCGACGCTGGCGCGCTTTCGCGACGAGAATTTCGAACGGATGCGCACCGAGGCGCTCGAGGTGCTCGACACCGACGCCCGCATTCCCTACGTGGTCCGCCGCGGCGACTACCTCTACAACTTCTGGCGCGACGCGGCCAACCCCCGCGGGCTGTGGCGGCGCACCACGCTGGACAGCTACCGCACCGACTCGCCCGAGTGGGATGTGCTGATCGACGTCGACGAGCTGGGCCGGGCCGACGACGAGAAATGGGTGTGGGCCGGCGCCGGCGTCATCTACCCCGAATACACCCGTGCGCTGGTCAGCCTGTCCCGCGGCGGCTCGGACGCCTCGATCGTGCGTGAATTCGACATGGCGACAAGGGAATTCGTCGACGACGGGTTCGAGCTGCCGGAAGCCAAGTCGCAGGTCAGCTGGGCCGATCCGGACACCGTGCTGGTCGGCACCGACTTCGGCGCCGACTCGCTCACCGATTCCGGCTATCCGCGGGTGGTCAAACGGTGGCGCCGGGGCACACCCCTCGCCGACGCCGAGACGGTGTTCGAGGGCGCGCGTTCCGACGTCAACGTGGTGGCAAGCGCCAGCCGGATCCCCGGCTTCGAGCGCACCCTGATCGGCCGGGCTCTGGACTTCTGGAACGAAGAGGTCTACGAGCTGCGCGGCTCGGAACTCATCCGCATCGACGCGCCCACCGACGCCAGCGTGCAGCCTGCACCGCGAGTGGCTGTTGATCGAGTTGCGCAGCGACTGGTCACTTGGGCAACGCCAGCTACACCGCCGGGTTCGCTGCTGGCCGCGCATTACGACGAATTCCTCGCCGGCACAGCGCAATTGCGAGGTGGTGTTCGAGCCCGACGAGCACACCGCCCTCAACCACTACGCGTGGACCAAGGACCGGCTGCTGATCGTCTCGCTGGCCGACGTGGCCAGCCGCGTGGAGATCGTCACGCCCGGCGACTGGCGGCGCGAGGCGGTGGCCGGCATTCCGGCCGCGACCAACACCGTCGTCGTCTCCGCCGACGACACCGGCGACGAGTTCTTCCTGGATTCCAGCGGATTCGACTCGCCGTCGCGGCTGATGCGGGGAACCGACGACGGGCAACTCGAACAGATCAAATCCGCCCCGGCTTCTTCGACGCCGAAAACATCTCCGTGACACAGAATTTCGTCGACATCGCACGACGGCACCTCGATCCCCTATTTCGTGGTGCGGCCCGGCGGCCCGCAGGCTTCCGACGGACCGGCGCCCACCCTGCTCTACGGCTACGGCGGCTTCGAATCGTCGAACACACCGGGCTACAGCGGCGTGCTGGGCCGGCTGTGGCTGGCCCGCGGCGGCACCTATGTCCTGGCCAACATCCGCGGCGGCGGCGAGTACGGTCCCGGCTGGCACACCCAGGCGATGCGCGAGGGCCGGCACAAGGTGGCCGAGGACTTCGCAGCCGTGGCAACCGATTTGGTGGATCGCGGCATCACCACGGTCGAGCAGCTCGGGGCGCAGGGCGGCAGCAACGGGGGCCTGCTGATGGGCATCATGTTGACCCAGTACCCGGAGAGGTTCGGCGCACTGGTGTGCAGCGTGCCCCTGCTGGACATGAAGCGCTACCACCTGCTGCTGGCGCGGCGCCTCGTGGGTCGCCGAGTACGGCGATCCCGACAACCCCGACGACTGGGAGTTCATCTCCGAATATTCGCCCTACCAGAATATTTCGGCCGACGCGCCGATACCCGCCGGTGCTGATGACCACCTCCACCCGCGACGACCGGGTGCATCCGGGCCACGCCCGCAAGATGACGGCGGCGCTCGAGGCCGCAGGTCACCCGGTCTTCTACTACGAGAACATCGAGGGCGGGCACGCCGGCGCGGCCGACAACGAGCAGGTCGCGTTCAAGTCGGCGCTGACCTACTCGTTCCTCTGGCAGACGCTCGCGCGGCCATGAGGATCGTCGACGTGTCAGCGATCCAACGCATCGAACTCACCCTCGCTGGCGACGGGATTGATCTTCATCCTGGCCTCGGCGGCACAGGCGCGCTATCGCTTCGTCAAGCACCGTCGCGCCGGCCGGCGGTTCTACTGGGCGACCGCGATCATCGGCATCGTCTGTTTTGCTTTCGGGACCGGCCAGCTCTGGCCGAACGGCGTCCTCGCGGCGTTGGTCTTCTCCGCCATCGTCGCCTTCTCGGCCTACCTGACCACGCCGTATCTGAAGATCGGCGGGCGGATCTACGCGTCCTCGCCGGAAAACCGCGAGCCCGACCCGCCCGCCGAGGAGCGCTCATGCGAACTCAGCCCGACTTCCAGACGCTGCTGTACAGGACGGCCGGCCCGGTTGCCACCATCACGCTGAACCGTCCGGAGCAGCTCAACACCATCGTGCCGCCGATGCCCGACGAGATCGAGGCCGCCATCGGCCTGGCCGAGCGCGACCCGGAGATCAAGGTCATCGTGCTGCGCGGCGCCGGGCCGGGCCTTCTCCGGCGGCTACGACTTCGGCGGCGGGTTCCAGCACTGGGGCGAGGCCATGATGACCGACGGGCAATGGGATCCCGGCAAGGACTTCGCGATGGTCAGCGCCCGCGAGACCGGGCCGACGCAGTAAGTTCATGGCCATCTGGCGGGCGTCCAAGCCGGTGATCGCCCAGGTGCACGGCTGGTGCGTGGGCGGGGCCAGCGACTACGCGCTGTGCGCGGACCTCGTCATCGCCAGCGAGGACGCCGTGATCGGCACGCCCTACAGCAGGATGTGGGGGGCGTATCTGACCGGGATGTGGCTCTACCGGCTGAGCCTGGCCAAGGCGAAGTGGCACTCGCTGACCGGCCGACCGCTGACCGGCGTGCAGGCCGCCGAGATCGAGCTGATCAACGAGGCGGTGCCGTTCGAGCGGCTGGAGGCACGGGTCGCCGAGATCGCGGCCGAGCTGGCGCAAATCCCCTTGTCGCAGCTGCAGGCGCAGAAGCTGATCGTCAACCAGGCCTACGAGAACATGGGGCTGGCCTCCACCCAGACGCTGGGCGGCATTCTCGACGGCCTGATGCGCAATACCCCCGACGCGCTGGGCTTCATCAAGACCGCCGAGGCCCAGGGCGTGCGGGCCGCGATCGAGCGCCGCGACGGCCCGTTCGGCGACTACAGCCAGGCCCCGCCGGAGCTGCGGCCCGATCCGACGCACGTCATCGTCCCTGATCGCGACTGATACTGAGATGCGCTAGCCAAATCCTGGCAGTGACCTGGGAACTGTCCCCGGCGGCCCAAAAAGTGTTACCGTAATTGCTATGTCTCGGCTGAGTACTGGCCTGCGTGCAGGCGCCGCGTTCCTTGCTCTGGGTATTACCGCTGCGATTTTTCCGTCGACCGCGGTAGCCGACTCCACGGAGGACTTCCCGATCCCGCGCCGGATGATCAACACCACGTGTGATGCCGAGCAGATCCTGGCGGCCTCCCGGGACACCAGCCCGGTGTACTACCAGCGCTACATGATCGACTTCAACAACCACCCCAACGTGCAGCAGGCGACGATCGACAAGGCGCACTGGTTCTACGCATTGTCGCCGCAGGACCGCCGGAACTACTCCGAGAACTTCTATGCGCCACAGGCCGATCCGCTGTGGGAGGCCTGGCCCAACCACATGAAGATCTTCTGGAACAACAAGGGCGTGGTCGCCAAGGCCACCGACATCTGCAACACGTACCCGCCCGGCGACATGTCGGTGTGGAACTGGGCGTAAGCCGCACGGCTTCACCGGTATTCGTCCCCCTATTGGGGGTCAGCTCAATCATCGAGTCACGTCTTGCGCGTGACCGGCCCGCGTCACTAGTGCGGTGACGCGGTCGCGAACCGGTGGTGTTCGCTTCCGGTTCCTTGGGCAGCATGGCGACCAGGCTGCGGGTGATGGTCACAATCACGCTGGCCGCCGAGATTCCGGCGATCATCAGGCCGAGTCGCAGTCCTTCACGCCAGCGCGAATCTCGACACTCACGCGCCACGTAACATCAGCGCGGTTGTACCAATCCGCCCGCCGGGTGCTCCTCGACGTCGTTGAGGATCAGCTCGCGCACGGCGGGACGCGGTCCGTACGGTCGCAGCATGGTGCTGGCCGGCCGTGGACGCACGTGCTGCGGCCACCAGAACCAGCGCCCGAGCAAGGTGGCCAGCGACGGTGTCATGAACGACCGCACGATCAAGGTGTCGAACAACAAACCCAGCGCGATCGTCGTACCCACCTGGGCCATCACCAGCAGCGGGCTGAACATGAACGTGGCCATGGTGGCGGCGAACACCAGACCGGCGGAGGTCACCACCGAGCCCGAACCGGCCATCGCGCGGATCGTCCCTGTCTTGAGCCCGGCGTGGATTTCCTCCTTGAACCGCGATATCAACAGCAGGTTGTAGTCCGAGCCGACCGCCAGCAGCAGGATGATCGCCATCGCCAGCACCATCCAGTGCAACTTCATGCCCAGGATGTACTGCCATACGAGCACGGAGAGTCCGAACGAGGCGCCCAGCGACAGCAACACCGTACCGACGATCACGAAGGCCGCCACGACGCTTCGGGTGATCACCAGCATGATGACGAAAATCAAAGTGGCTGCGGCGATTCCGGCGATCATCAGGTCGATGTTGGAGCCGTCGTGCATGTCCTTGTACGTCGCGGCGGTGCCGCCGAGGTAGACCTTGGCGCCCTCCCAGGGGGTGCCCTTGATCGCCTCGTGCACGGCCTGCTTGATCGGTTCGATGTGGTTGATGCCTTCAGGAGTCGCCGGGTCGCCTTCATGGGAGATGATCAGCCGGACGGCGTGCCCGTTCGGCGATATGAACTGTTTGAGACCCCGCGCGAAATCCGGGCTCTTGAACGCCTCCGGCGGAAGGTAGAACGTGTCGTCGTTCTTCGCTTTGTCGAAGGCATCGCCCTGCGCGGTGGCGTTGTCCGACTGCGCTCGCGCCTGTTCGTTGAGACCCGTTCGTGGTCGCGTAGTTCGACATGATGGTGTCGAGGTTGCGCTGCTGGCTCTCGATCTGCGGCGGTATCAGCGCCACCAGCTTCGGCTGAATCTTGTCCAGCTTGTCCAGATTCGCGCTGAGGTTCACGATGTTCTCAGCCACCTGGTCGATGCCGTCGAGCGCATTGAAGACCGACCGGAGGGCCCAGCAGACCGGAATGTCGTAGCAGTGCTTCTCCCAGTAGAAGTAGCTACGAATCGGCCGGAGGAAGTCGTCGAAGTTGGCGATGTCGTCGCGCAATGCCTCGGTGATCTTCACGGTTTCTCTGGTGAGCTTGGTGGTTTCGTGCGTGGTGTTGCTGAGATCCTGGGTCACCTGCATCTGCTCATGCAGCGTTGCCATCGTCTTGTGCAGCTCGTCGGCCTGCTTGAGCAGGTTTGCCGCCTGCTCATCCTGATAGTGCTGGGTCTGGATCCGCCCCGCGGCCTGCGCGCCCATCTGGAAACCGAGGGTGCTGTGGTCGAGCGGCGTGCCCAACGGCCGGGTGATGGTCTGCACCCGGCCGATACCGGGGATGTGGAAGACCGCCTTGGCGACCTTGTCCAGGACGATGAAATCGGCCGGGTTACGCAGGTCGTGGTCGGTCTCGATCATCAACAGCTCAGGATTGAGCCGAGCCTGGTCGAAGTGCCGGTCCGCGGCGGCATAACCGACATTGGCCGGGGTGTCCGCCGGCAGGAAGTGGCGGTTGTCGTAGTCCGTCTTGTAACCGGGCAGGGCGAGCAGACCAACCAGCGCGACCCCGATGGTCACCGCGAGAACCGGTGCGGGCCAGCGGACGACCGCGGTGCCGATGCGACGCCAGCCCCGGGTCTGCAGCACGCGCTTCGGATCCATGAGCTTGAAGAACGAAGCCACCGTCAGTATCGCCGGAGCCAGCGTCAAAGCCGCGAGCACCGCGACCAGCATGCCTACCGCACAAGGCACTCCCAGCGACTGGAAGTACGGCAGCCGGCAGAAGCTCAGGCAGTACATCGCGCCGGCGATGGTCAGCCCAGAGCCCAGCACGACATGCGCCGTGCTGTGGAACATGGTGTAGAACGCTTCCTCGCGGGTCTGGCCCAGACCACGGGCCTCGTGATAGCGGCCGACCACGAAGATCGCGTAATCCGTCCCGGCGGCGATCGCCATCAGCACCAACATGTTGTTGGCGAAGGTCGACAGCCCCATGACGCCGTAGTTACCGAGCGTCGCGACGACACCGCGGGCCGCTGCCAGCTCGATGAACACCATGGCCAGCATGATCAGGACGATGCTCACCGACCGGTACACGAACAGCAGCATCACCACGATCACCAGGAGGGTGATAAGCGTGACGACCGCGACGCCCTTCTCCCCCGAGTGGGACTGGTCGGCGAACAGCGGACCCGCGCCGGTGACGTATGCCTTGATTCCCGGCGGCGCGGGCACCGAGTCCACGATCTTGCGGACGGCCGCGGCAGACTCGTTCGCCAGCCCGCCGCCCATGTTGCCGGCGAGGTAAACCTGGACGTACGCGGCCTTTTGATCGTGGCTCTGGGAACCCGCCGCCGTCAGCGGATCACTCCAGAAATCCTGGACGTGCTGAACGTGTTTCTTGTCCTGCTCGATGCGCCTGACGATCTCGTCGTAGTAGCGGTGCGCTTCGGCCCCGAGTGGCTTGTCGCCCTCCAGCAAGATCATGGCCGAGTTGTCGGAGTTGAACTCCTTGAAGGTCGATCCGACCCGCATCATCGACTGGAACGATGCCGCGTCAGTCGGACTCATCGACACCGAGTGGGTCTTGGCGACGACCTCCAGCTGCGGGGCCACGGTGTTGGTGACGAACACGATGCCCAACCATATGAGCACGATCGGCAGCGCCAACCGATGGATCATCCGCGGCAGGAACGGCGGGATCAGCGGCTGGTCGACGCGCGGCGGAGCCTCGCCTGGCTCGCTCATGCGGACTTGTCCAGGCAGTAGACGAAGGCGTTCACGGTTTGGTTGGGATCTGAGCGATTCGGAGTCTTGATGACGTCACCGCTCCCGTCGTGCTTGTTCACGACGAATTGGCAGGCGATCCAACTGCCGTCTCCTTGCGCCACCAGGTTTGCCGGAATGCCGGGCTTCGTTGAACTCAATACTTTGCTCCAGGGCAAGGGCACGTTGAGCGCCTGCTGCGGATGGGAATTTTCGTCGAGGTAGTTGATGGTTGCCGTGCTGCCCGGTGGGCCCCAGACCTCGAGCGTGATCGTCTTGGCGTTGAACTCATCGAGGACCTCGCCCGAGGTGCCACCACCGAACGAACCGCGGTGAACGCCGAAGACGCCATGCAATCGGTACACCACGAATCCTGAGAGCGCGACGACAGCTGTGATCGTGAGCACCAGCCAGAAACGCCCCAGAAGCCCCTTTTTCCTCGCGCGCTGCGGAGCCACCTTGTTGCCCTCGCTGCCGGCGGAGCCCTGCTTCTGCAGCGGCTCGGTCCTTGGCTCAGTCGTCGTCATGGGCGCTCCAGGTCCTCGACCACGTTCACCGGTTGCAGTTCGCCAAGCCACAGCGCCCGGCCTCCTTTCTGCGTTCATGAGGATCCCGACATCAGGCCGACGCACGTGGCGGTCAGCAGGCGGGTCAACGCGGTGGCGAAGTCCAGATTCCATTCGGGCGGAACCACTTCCGAATCCTCGGCGTAGACGTCGGTCAGCTGCTCCGGCGGGTTGGCGACCTGCCACAGCGTGGCCGCCAGCGAGTACGCCGCCAGCAGGATGTCGAGCGAGCCCGACCGCCCGAGTTCGGGCAGCGAACTGCCGATCGCATCGGCCAGCGAGAGTGTGGCCGCGGTGCTGATCCGCCTGACCTCGATGACCCGTTCGGCGTCCACCTCGTGTTCGAGGTGTAGGTGCAGGTTGGCCAGCAGGTCGCAGAACAACGGGTCGTCGGCCAGGGCTTCGGCCAGTGTCTCGGCGATGCGCGACGGCGACTTCGCGCCGGGCTCAGCCAGCTTCTGCGACACCGTATTCGACCACCGCACCCAGCCCTCGGCGGACAGATGCAGCAGAACTTCCTTGTGCGAGGTGAAGTAGCGGCGCACCGCCGAGTAGTGGATGCCGGCGCGGCTGGCGACCGCGGTCAGGGTGACCGACGCGACGCCCGCCTCCATGGCCAGCGAACGCGCGGCCTCCACGAGGGCCTCCGCACGTTGGCGCTTCTTTTCCTCAGTGCGGGCGCGCTGGAATGTTAGTTGCGCCACCGGAAGAGCGTAACGCACGTTGTGTGATTTGTATAACGCACGTTGCGTGATTTGTCCTGGTTCACTCGCCGGCGCGAAAACAGGTAAAGGTGTATTCCATGCTCATCGTCCGGTGTCCATCGAGCCCCTCCGAGTAGCCGTGCAGACCATCGCCCTGATCGGGTTTCTCGGTGGGCTGATCACCGGTATCTCGCCGTGCATCCTGCCGGTGCTTCCGGTGATTCTGCTGTCCGGCATGGACAGTACCCGAGCCAGCACCCGCAGCGTGAGTTCCTCGACGCGGCCATATCTGGTGATCGCCGGCCTGGTGTGCAGCTTCAGCCTGGCCACGTTGATCGGCTCCGCACTGCTGACGGCGCTGCACCTGCCGCAGGACGCGATCCGGTGGGCCGCACTGGTGGTATTGATCCTGATCGGCCTGGGGTTGATCTTTCCGCCGGTGCAGCCACGTCCTCGAGCGGCCGTTCGCGTATCTTCCGCAGCGTCAAATCGGCTCTGGCACAGATGGTTTCGGCCTGGGACTGGCGCTAGGCGCCCTGTACGTGCCGTGCGCGGGTCCGGTGCTGGCCGCCATCGTGGTGGCCGGCGGGACGTCGTCGATCGGCCCCGGCGCGCTCGTGTTGACCGCGACGTTCGCCATCGGAAACGCGTTGCCGCTACTGGCCTTCGCGGTGGCCGGGCGTCGCGTCGCCGAACGGGTGGCCGCGTTCCGCCGCCGCCAGCGCGCGATTCAGATCGCCGGCGGCATCGCGATGATCGTGCTGGCGGTGGCGCTGGTGTTCAATCTGCCGGCGATGCTGCAGCGTGCCGTCCCCGACTACACGAGGGCAATGCAGAACAAGTTGGGGGCCAACGACATCGAGCGCAGCCTGGGCCCAGGCCCCATGCAGCAGCCGAACCAGGGTAGCGGGCTGCAGCTGAGCCAGCCCAGCATCACCATCGACGGCGCGCTGAGCGATTGCTCCAGCGGTTCGGCCGACCTGCAACAGTGCGGGCCGGCTCCAGCCCTCACCGATGTCACCGGGTGGCTCAACACCCCGGACGGCAAACCGCTGAACCCCGCATCGGCGCGCGGCAAGGTGGTGCTGATCGACTTCTGGGCCTACTCGTGCATCAACTGTCAGCGCGCCATCCCGCACGTAATCGATTGGTACAACCGGTATCGCGACAGCGGGTTTCTCGTCGTCGGGGTGCACACCCCCGAGTACGCCTTCGAGCGGGTGCCCGCCAACGTGGCCAGCGGCGCCGCCGACCTGCACATCACCTACCCCATCGCACTGGACAACGACTACGCCACGTGGAACAACTTTGCGAACCTGTATTGGCCGGCCGAGTACCTGATCGACACGAACGGGCAAGTGCGGCACACCAATTTCGGCGAGGGCGACTACGACGGCACCGAAAAACTGATCCGCAGGCTTCTGGCCGACGCCCATCCCGGCGTCCAGCTGCCCGCGCCGACGAACTCGGCCGACATGACTCCGCAGACCAGGCTCACGCCCGAGACGTATCTGGGCGTCGGCAAGTCCAGAAACTACGGCGGCGGTGGGGATTACAAAGACGGCGCCGCCACACTGAGCTTCCCACCGCACCTGGCCGACGACAAGTTCGCCCTGCGCGGCCGCTGGACCCTGGACGACCAGGGGGCCACGGCCGACGGCGACGACTCCGTCGTCCGGCTCAACTACACCGCGAAGGATGTCTACGCCGTCGTCGGCGGCACCGGCACCATCACCGTGACCCGAGACGGCAAAACCACCACCACCCCGATCGGCGGAGCGCCCACGCTGCATCGGATCGTCGCCGACGATTCCGCGCGCCGCGATCAGCTGGACATGCAAGTCAGCAAGGGCTTGCAGGTGTTCTCGTTCACGTTCGGCTAGCCGCCGGGCTCACGACTTCTTCGCGAGACTGCCCAGCATCGCGGCGATCACGCCGAATGCGACCAGGCCGGCGCCGGCGAGCAACGTGACGTTGAGCCACTGGTGCAGACCGGCTTCGGCGTGTTCGACCATCACCTCCGCGACGCTGCGGACGTTGCCGGTGGTGCGATTGAGCGCGTCGTTGACGTAGCGGCCGGCGACCTCGATGCCCGCCCATCCGCCCGCACCGACGAGCAGCGCCGAGACGCCCAGGCTGCTCAGCGCCTTGCCGCGGCGCCGCGCGGCGGCCACCGTGAGCAGCGCGCAGACACCGCACAGCGCCGCCGCACCCACGCTCACCCACGGACCCCAGGTGGACAACCGGCTCAACCGTCCCTGCCGCATCGATTGCGGGACCGAAACAGTCAGCGGGACAGTCAGTTTCGCGGGGACCGTGACGTTTTGCCGGCTGAGCAGCGGCTGGATCGAGCCGTCTTTGAGCATCGGTGCCACGTCGACCGCCCATTGGTTGCCGTTCTCGGCTGCCCCCGGGTCGCTGAACAGCCAGCCGTGGGCGGCCCGGTTCGCCTGGGCGAACAGCGGCGGAAAGGCCGGCCCGGCGGTGAAGGCGGCCGCGGCGTCGTGCACCTCCGAACCGTCGAGCGGGTAGCGGCCGCCGCCGTGCTCGGCGGCGAGAGCCATTGCCCGGGTGCTCAGTTCGTCCGCCATGGCGGACTGCAGAGCCGGATCGGTCGCCGCGTGCTGCGCCAGCGCGGCGTAGCCGTCGGCGTCAACGACGTGCAGCTGCGCCCACGCCGCGGGGATCGCCACCGCCAGCGCGAGTGTGGTGCTGAGCCACAACAGCACGGTCGCCGCGAATCGCACGCCTGCGAATCTACGCAATCCCCCGCACGTACGCGGCCTGCCCGAGGTGCTGGGCGCAGTCGTCGATGATGCTCACCAACCGCGCGCTGGCGGTCACCGGTGGATCCCAGTTGGTGTCCACGACGCGGGCCAGCTCCTCGGCGGTGACCCCGGCGACGTATTCGAGGGTGAGCTTGTGCACCGCGTGGTAGTAGCCGGCCAGCAGATCCGCGGGCGCCTTCACCTTGGCCACCTCGTCGGGCCCATGCCCGTAACCGGTGTCGTTGCGCGGCAGGTCAAGTCCGAACCGGTCCACCCAACCGTCGCGGAACCACACCTGCTCGACGCCGGCGACGTCGGCCAGCTGGATGTCCTGCACCCGCGCGCTGTGCCAGAGCAGCCAGGCGATGCTGTTGGCGTTCGGCGCCGGCAGGTAGCCGGACACCTCGTCGGACAACCCCTCGGTGATCTCGTCGACGTGCTCGATCAGCCGGGTGAACGCGTCGCGCAGGAGCTCTTGCAGAACGGCGGCATCGGGCGGAGGTGTTGGCCATACCAGCGACACTAGATCCTGGCACCACCCACCGGAACGGTCGTAGATTGTTTGGATGACTTACGACCTCATCATCCGCAACGGCACCATCGTCGACGGGCTTGGGGGTGAGCCGTTCATCGGGGACGTGGCGGTGAAAGACAACGTCATCGAGGCCGTCGGCGCCAACGGTGACCTGCGGGAGGCCACCGCGTCGCGGGAGATCGACGCCACCGGGCTGCTGGTCACGCCCGGCTTCGTCGACCTGCACACCCACTACGACGGCCAGTCCATCTGGTCGGAGCGCCTGACCCCGTCCTCGGCGCACGGGGTGACGACCGTGGTGATGGGCAACTGCGGGGTCGGCTTCGCGCCCTGCCGCCAGTCGGACCACGACGTACTGGTCGACGTGATGGCCGGTGTCGAAGACATTCCGGGCGTCGTCATGACCGACGGCCTGCCATGGACATGGGAGACGTTCCCCGAATACCTGGACGCCCTCGAGTCGGGCAGGCGTGACATCGACGTGGCCGCGTACCTGCCGCACTCACCGCTGCGGGTGTACGTGATGGGCCAGCGCGGCGCGGACCGCGAGCCGGCCACCGACGACGACCTGGCCAAGATGCGGGAGCTGGCCAAGGAGGCGATCGAGGTCGGCGCGCTCGGCTTCGCGTCGTCGCGGCTGACCATCCACAAGACCGAAAGCGGTTCGCCCATCCCGAGTTACGAGGCCGCCCGGGAGGAGATCGAGGAGATCGCCCGCGGCGTGGTGGACGGCGGCGGCGGGCTGCTGCAGTTCGTTCCCGACATCCCGTCGGGCGGTTACCAGCCCGTGCTGCAGACGGTGTTCGACGTCGCCGAGGACGTCGGGCTGCCGGTCACGTTCACCCTCGTCGTCGCGAACGCGGGCGACCCGACCTGGCCGGACGCCATCACCATGATCGAGAAGGCGAATCGCGGGCGGGCGGCGATGAGCGAATTCACCGCGCAGCTGCTGCCGCGCCCGATCGGGTTGATCATCGGTCTGCAGCTGACGGCCAACCCGTTCGTGCTCTACCCGAGCTACCGCGAGATCGCGCACCTGCCACTTGCCGAGCGGGTCGCCGAGATGCGTAAGCCCGAGGTGCGGGCCCGCATCCTGGCCGACAAGCCCGGCCAGGGTCACCCGATCCTGTACGTGGCCCAGATGTGGGACTGGATCTTCCCGCTGGGCGACACCCCCGACTACGAGCCCGACCCGTCGACCAGCATCGCGGCGCGCGCCCGCGCCCGCGGTGTGCATCCGATGGAGGAGGCCTACGACCGGCTGCTCGACGACGAGGGCCGGGCCATGCTGTTGGTCGCGACCAGCAACCTGCAGAACAACTCGCTGGACACCGTCGGGGAGCTGCTACACCGCGACGACGTGGTGCTCGGCCTCGGCGACGGCGGCGCGCACTACGGCATGATCTGCGACGCCAGTTACTCGACCTACTTCCTGACGCACTGGGCACGCGACCGCAAGGCCGGACGGTTCACGGTGTCCGAGGCGGTTCGCGAACTCACATCGGTGCCGGCCCGCATCGCCGGGCTGGGTGATCGCGGCCGGATCGCGGTCGGCTACAAGGCCGATCTCAACGTCATCGACCACGCCGCATTGCGGCTGCACAAGCCGATGATCAGTCACGACCTGCCCGCCGGGGGGCGGCGACTGGACCAGACCGCCGAGGGGTATGTCGCCACGATTGTGGCCGGCGAAGTGATCGCCGAGAACGGTGTTCCCACCGACGCCCGTCCAGGCAAGTTGGTACGTGGCCGCCAGCCCATCCCCGCACCCTCGCGATAACGCCACCAAAAGTGGCATATACCAGCTAAGTTGGGTCCGTGACGAACCCGCATTTTGCGTGGTTGCCGCCAGAAGTCAACTCGGCACTAATTTTCTCCGGTCCTGGTCCCGGGCCGCTGCTTGCTGCCGCGGCGGCGTGGGACGGGCTGGCCGGGGAGTTGGCCTCGTCGGCCTCGTCATTTTCTTCGGTGACGACGGACCTCGCCAGCGGGTCGTGGCAAGGCGCGTCTTCGACGGCCATGATGTCCGTGGCCAGCCAATACGTGAGCTGGCTCAGCGCGGCGGCCGCGCAGGCGGAAGAGGTGTCGCACCAGGCCTCGGCCATCGCGACCGCGTTCGAGGTGGCGCTTTCGGCCACCGTGCAGCCCGCCGTGGTGGCGGCCAACCGCGCCTTGGTCTCGGCGTTGGCGGCCAACAATCACCTGGGCCAGAACACCCCGGCCATCGCCGACATCGAGGCAGCCTACGAGCAGATGTGGGCCTCGGACGTGGCGGCGATGTTCGGCTATCACGCCGACGCGTCGGCGGCCGTGGCCAAGTTGCCGCCCTGGAATCAGGTGCTGAAGAATCTCGGCTTCGCCAACACCAGCACCGCCGTCACGCGCCCGGCCAGCTCCGGCGCCGTCGCCCGCGGCTACACGTCGCGCATCGCCGGGTTCCTCCGGCCCTCGGCGCCGCCGTAGACCCGTGCCGGCCCGCGCCTATCCTGGAAGATCATGCGCACCAAGAAGAAGGTCGATCTTCAGAAGCTGGCCGACGCGCTTGTCGACTACCCGTACGCGTACTTGATCACGGTCGACGACGGATACCGCGTGCATACCGTGACGGTCGAGCCGCAGCTGCGTGAAGCCGCACTGGACGTCGGACTCATCGGCGGGCGAACCCGCGACAACCTCGCGCAGCGCGCCGACGTAACCCTGTTGTGGCCGCCCGCCGAACCCGGCGGTTACTCGCTGATCGTCGACGGCAGCGCCGAAGTGATTCAGGCCGGCGACGAGACCGCCCGCCTGACCGTGGTTCCCACCCGCGCGCTGCTGCATCGCGACGCCGACTCCCCCGACGCCGCCAAGGGCTGCCTGCACGACTGCGTGGTGTTCTCGCTGCCGGCCTGACGTCGTACAGTCTCATCCGTGAGCCGCGTCGCACCGCTCGCCCCGCCGTGGAGCGAAGAAGATGCCACTGGCATCAACAGCTGGGGCCACCCAGACCGCACCTACGAGCCGCTGCTTTTGGTGCGTTGCCTGCAGCGCCACCCGGCGCTGGCTTCCCGCCTGCGCAAGCTCGGCGAATCCCTTTATGTCGCAGCGCTTTTGCCCGGCCGGACGCGGACCATCGCCATCCTTCGCATCTGCGCGCTCCTGCGCTGTCAGTACGAGTGGGGCGGGCAGGCGGCCTTCTGGGGCCCCATCGCGGGGGTCAGCGACGACGAGTGCGACGCGCTGGTCACCGGCGGCAAGGATGCCGCTACCGACCCGCGGTGGAGCCCGGCCGAGCGGACGCTGATCGAGGCGGTGGACGAACTCGAGCGCACCGGCACGTGGTCGGAGGCGACGTGGGGCGCGCTGGGCCGCGATCTGGACGACGAGCAGCGCATCGAATTGCTCACCGCCGTGGGCTGGTACCGCACGATCTGCACGCTGTGCAACGCGCTCGCGCTGCCGGTGGAGGGCTGGATGCGGCCCTGGCCCGGGTCAGCTTGCTGAGCGGTCCCTGCGCAGCGCCGGATGCTGGTTCTTCACTAGCGGCAACAGCACCCGCCGCGGCATGAACTGGAACAGGCGGGTGGTGATCTGGCTCGGCAGCCCGGGGATCACCGTTCCGCGGTCGTGTTCGAGCGCGTCGACTCCGGCGCGCGCCACCTCACGCGACGGCTTCCAGAGGAACCTCGGGAACGCGTCCGCGAAAGCTCGCTCGTCCATGCCCGCGCTCTTGACGAACTCGGTGCGCACCGGGCCCGGGCACAGCAGCGCGACGGTGACGCCGGTGCCGGCGAGTTCACCGCGCAGCCCTTGTGTGTAGTTGTTGACGAACGCCTTGGTGGCCGCGTAACCGACCTGCCCCGGAAAGGGTTGGTAGCCCGCGGTGGATCCGATGTTGAGGATCGCGCCGCGTCCGCGTGGCACCATCTGCTGGACCGCGCGGGTGGTCAGGTCGACAACGGCCTCGACATTGACCCGCACCTGCGAGATTTCTTCGGCGACCGGCGTTTTCGTCACCGAACCCATGGTGCCGATGCCGGCGTTGTTGACCAGGATGTCGACGGTCAGCCCGCGACGCTCGACCTTGTCGAGAAGACCGGCGCGGGCGGCGGAATCCGCGACGTCGCACGCGATCACCTCTACGTTCGCGCCCAGGCCGGCGAGTTCGTCGGCCAACTCGCGCAGCCGGTCTTCGCGGCGGGCGACGAGTGTGACGCCGTGGCCGCGTTCGGCCAACTCGCGGGCGATGTCGGCGCCGATGCCCGACGATGCGCCGGTCACGACGGCGGTGCTGGTGGGTGAGTGAGTCGGAAGGGCCACGGGCTAACACTAGGTCGCCGAGTGTTCGGAGCATTCACCGCCGCCGAACGTGAAGCCGGCCGCACGCTCGGCGTCGAATGTTCGGCGTGGCTTCACACTCGGCGGACGTCGGGGCAACGCCGACACGAGAAAGCCCGGCCCCCAACGGGAACCGGGCTTTCTCGTACTTGAGTCGTGGACTTAGAAGTCCATACCGCCCATGCCACCGGTCGGGTCGCCGGCGGGAGCCGCGGCCTTCTCCGGCTTGTCGGCGACGACGGCCTCGGTGGTCAGGAACAGGCCCGCGATGGACGCCGCGTTCTGCAGCGCCGAACGGGTCACCTTGACCGGGTCGGCAACGCCGGCCTTCAGCAGGTCCTCGTACTCACCGGTGGCGGCGTTCAGGCCGGTGCCGGCCTTCGAGTTGCGCACCTTCTCGGCGACAACGCCGGGCTCCAGCCCGGAGTTGAAGGCGATCTGCTTCAGCGGAGCCTCGAGCGCCACGCGGACGATGTTGGCACCGGTGGCCTCGTCGCCCTTGAGCTTGAGCTCGTCCAGCGCCGGGGCCGCCTGCAGCAGGGCGACGCCACCACCGGCGACGATGCCCTCCTCGACGGCGGCCTTGGCGTTGCGGACCGCGTCCTCGATGCGGTGCTTGCGCTCCTTGAGCTCCACCTCGGTGGCAGCTCCGGCCTTGATCACCGCAACACCGCCGGCCAGCTTGGCCAGGCGCTCCTGCAGCTTCTCGCGGTCGTAGTCGGAGTCGCTGTTCTCGATCTCGGCGCGGATCTGGGCCACCCTGCCGGCGATGGCGTCGGAGTCCCCGGCGCCCTCGACGATGGTGGTCTCGTCCTTGGTGATGACGACCTTGCGGGCCTTACCCAGCAGCGAGATGTCGGCGGTCTCCAGGGAGAGGCCGACCTCTTCGCTGACGACCTGACCACCGGTGAGGATGGCCATGTCCTGCAGCATCGCCTTGCGGCGGTCACCGAAGCCGGGGGCCTTGACCGCCACCGACTTGAAGGTGCCGCGGATCTTGTTGACGACCAGGGTGGACAGCGCCTCGCCCTCGACGTCCTCGGCGATGATCAGCAGCGGCTTACCGCCCTGGATGACCTTCTCCAGCAGCGGCAGCAGGTCCTTGACGGTCGACACCTTGGAGCTGACCAGCAGGATGTAGGGGTCCTCCAGGACGGCTTCCTGACGCTCGGCGTCGGTGACGAAGTACCCCGAGATGTAGCCCTTGTCGAACCGCATGCCCTCGGTGAGCTCGAGCTGCAGGCCGAAGGTGTTGGACTCCTCGACGGTGATGACGCCCTCGTTGCCGACCTTGTCCATCGCCTCGGCGATCAGGTCGCCGATCGACTGGTCGCCGGCGGAGATGGCGGCGGTGGCAGCGATCTGCTCCTTGGTCTCGACGTCCTTGGCCGACTTGAGCAGGGTCTCGGTGACCTTCTCGACCGCCTTCTCGATGCCGCGCTTGAGAGCCAGCGGGTTGGCGCCGGCCGCAACGTTGCGCAGGCCCTCTTTGACGAGCGCCTGAGCCAGCACCGTGGCCGTCGTCGTGCCGTCACCGGCGACGTCGTCGGTCTTCTTGGCGACCTCTTTGACCAGCTCGGCGCCGATCTTCTCGTAGGGGTCCTCCAGGTCGATCTCCTTGGCGATGGACACACCATCGTTGGTGATCGTGGGGGCACCCCACTTCTTCTCCAGGACGACGTTGCGGCCCTTGGGTCCCAACGTCACCTTTACCGCGTCGGCGAGGGCGTTGAGCCCCCGCTCGAGGCCGCGACGGGCCTCTTCGTCGTACGCAATTGTCTTGGCCATTGCGAAGTGATTCCTCCGGATCGGGGATGACACGTTCTGGCCGGGCGCAGTGCCCGCGACGGACGACCGCAGCTGTCTTCTGGCTAGGTCTCACCGTCCCGACCTAGCACTCGCTGGTCGCGAGTGCCAGTGTCATTCTTAGCACTCGCCTATGTCGAGTGCAAGAAGAGGTCAGGCCTATCGCCCAGCGCGCAAACCGTCGACGACGACGTCGGTCACCCGCTCGGCCAACGCCGAGTTGTACGCCTCCATCGCCTGGCACCCGACCATGATCGCCTTCACTTCGCGCACCCCGATGTCCCGGCGCGCGGTCCCGGCCCGCTGTGCGGCCCGCAGCAGCTCGTCGAGCATGGCCAGGAAGGCGTCCTCGGCGTCCGGCGCCGCGGTGGCGATGTCGATCCCGAACCCGGCCAGCGCGTCGACCAGCCCCCGATCCGCCGCGCCCCACTGCAGCACGATCGACCGCAGGCAGGCGAACAGCGCCTCGCCGGGACCGACGGCCTCCAGCAGGGCTCGGCCGTCGTCGACCAGCCGCTGCATCCGGTCTTCGATGACCGCCTGGAACAGAGCCTCCTTGGTCGGGAAGTGCCGGTAGACCGTCCCGGCCCCGACGCCGGCCCGCCGGGCGATCTCGTCGATGGGCACCGAGAGACCCTCGGCCGCAAAGGTTTCGTAGGCGACGTCCAGAACGCGCGCCCGGTTGCGCGCCGCATCGGCGCGCAACCGGCGTTCGGGCTGCGCCATCTGTTCACTCCTCACCGGTTGACAAAGCGGGGCGTGCGTTCCATATTGTGGTAATCAACCGGAGCGCTCGCCCCGCTTACTCTACAAGTTCGAGGAGCCTGTCATGGCCAAGTGGACCACCGCGGACATTCCCGACCAGACCGGCCGGGTCGCCGTCATCACCGGAGCCAACACCGGCCTGGGCTACGAGACGGCCCTGGCCCTGGCCGACCACGGCGCCCATGTGGTGCTGGCGGTGCGCAACCTGGACAAGGGCAAGGACGCGGCGGCCCGGATCACCGCCCACAGCCCGCATGCCGACGTCGCGCTTGCCGAGCTCGACCTGACGTCGCTGGCGTCCGTCCGCGCCGCGGCCGAGCAGCTGCGGTCCGCCCACGATCGCATCGACCTGCTGATCAACAACGCCGGGGTGATGTACACGCCGAAGTCGAACACCAAAGACGGGTTCGAGCTGCAGTTCGGCACCAACCACCTGGGCCACTTCGCCTTCACCGGCCTGCTGCTGGACCGACTGCTGCCGGTCGCCGGCTCGCGGATCGTCACGATCAGCAGCGTCGGTCACCGCATCCTCGCCGACATCCACTTCGACGATCTGCAGTGGGAGCGCCGCTACAACAGGGTCGCGGCCTACGGGCAGGCCAAGCTCGCCAATCTGCTGTTCACCTACGAACTGCAACGGCGGCTTGCCCCGCATGGCACGACGATCGCCGCGGCCGCACACCCCGGCATGTCGGACACCGAGTTGATGCGCAACATGCCCGGCCCGCTGGTCGTCGCCTTCGAGCGGATCGCACCGCTGGTCGCCCAGAACCCGGCCATGGGCGCGCTGCCCACCCTGCGCGCGGCCACCGACCCGGCGGTGCTCGGTGGGCAGTACTACGGACCCGACGGGCTCGGCCAGACGCGGGGCTATCCCAAGGTCGTGGGCTCCAGCGCCAAGTCGCACGACGTCGACCGGCAGCGCCGGTTGTGGGCCGTTTCCGAGGAACTCACCGGGGTGGTCTATCCCCTCGACTAGCCCGATGGGGGCAGGTCGAGCAGCTGCTCGTAGAACCCGCCGAACCCGCGCGGGCGGTCGACGAGGTGGATCTCGAGGATCCAGTGGCAGACGCGGCCGCGCGGATCGGTGCGGCGCATCGGCTTGGTCGATCCGGGCATGATGTACCACTCGACGCCGGGGCCGGCGATCTTCTTGTGCGCGAACTCGCCGATGAGATGGCCCGCGATATGGCTGCCCCAGTCGAAGCCCTCGGCACGCGCCACCCCGACCACGTGGTCGAACAGCTCGGCGCCGGTGATGTCGGGGTGGCCGGCGAAGTGGTCCCGGCCGGCCGCCCACACGCGTGGCAGGGCGTCCCGGACGGCCGTCTTGTGGGGATCGTCACCGAGCACGAACGTCCGCCCGAAATCGGCCTCCCACTCCTCGAAGATGGGGCCCAGGTCGAGGAAGACGATGTCGTCGTCGACGATCACCCGGTCCGGCGGGCGCTCCTGGAACGGCTGCAGCGTGTTCTCCCCGGCCCGCACGATCCGCCGGTGCCAGTGCCGGGTCACCCCGAACATCTCGCCGGCGAGCTCGTGGATCCGGTCGGAGAGTTCCTTCTCGGCCAGCCCGGGGCGAATCATGGCCCGCCGCTCGATCTCGTCGAACAGCTGGGCGGCCTTCGCTTCGGCGTCCAGCAGCCGTTGCACGCGAACATCTTCGGCGGTCGATCGGTCCACACCGGCGATGCTATGCGCACACTGGAACCATGTCCCTCGTTGTACCGCCCTACCCGCCAGCCCGATACACCAAAGACGAACCGGAGATCAGCGCCTGGCTCAAGCGGGCCGATCAGCCACCCGACTATGAGACGGCCGGGGTCAAGTACCACTACCTGGCCAACCAGCAGGACACCGCCGGCGACTACGGCCTCTACCGGGTCGACATCGCCCCGGCCGGCGGCGGACCCCCGGCGCACTTCCACCGCGCCATGTCCGAGGCGTTCTTCGTCCTGTCCGGGACCATGAAGCTCTACGACGGCACCGAGTGGACGGACGGCCATCAAGGCGACTTCCTCTACGTCCCACCCGGGGGCGTCCACGGTTTTCGCAACGAGGCCGACGAAGCCGCATCGATTCTGATGTTGTTCGCGCCCGGCGCACCCCGCGAGGCCTACTTCGAAGGCTTTGCGGCCCTGGCCGACATGACCGACGACGAGCGCCGGGAGTGGTTCATCCGTCACGATAACTTCTGGGTGCAGTAAACCCTTGTATTAACGCGAAATTTGTTCTGCCGTAATGTTTCAACTCTTTGCACCGGACGCGACAGTGATGGGCGTAGGGTGTGGCCGTGCGAACGGGAAAGCCGTCGAAGCGGGCTGCGGCCTGGATGCGGCAACGAATCGATTGGTCGATGAGCGCACCGGTGATGATCAGCCTGCGGGTCAAACGCCCGAAACCCCGGAGCGCGCCGGAATTTCGGCCGCTCCCACCGGCGCCGGTCCCCGCGCGGAAACGCGGCGCCCGGGTCACCGGCTATCAGCGTGGGGGGCGCGGATTGCGCGACCGGGCCCAGGCACGCCTGTCCCTGGCACCGCCCGCGATGGCTCGACGCGCCCGCGCGCCACGCACGTCGACCCGACGACCGCGCAGGCCGGCCAGCGTCACGTCGCTCGGCTCGGTGCGCCGTTGCGCGCAGACTTCCGCGCGGCAACCGGCCTGACGGAATTCGGCTACACCCCAACCGCTCTCGCGGTATGCCCGGACGATGCGAGGCGCTCGAATCGCTCCTCGGCTGGTATTCGCTTGTAGAACAAGGTGATTCGACGCAGTCGCGCCATTCCGGACATGCGAGCGCTACACCGCCGCCCGACCCGGCGAGGTCCGCCGCCGATGGGTATCTTTTGGGCCATGGCTTCCAACGACACAGAGAACCGCAACTGGTCGGAGAGTGACGTCCCGGATCAGAGCGGCCGCGTCGTCGTCGTCACCGGCGCCAACACCGGCATCGGGTATGAGGCGGCGGCCGTGCTGGCCTACCGCGGCGCCCACGTCGTGCTCGCGGTGCGCAACCTGGAGAAGGGCAACGCGGCGCTGTCGCGCATCGTCGCCGCCAGTCCGCGCGCGGATGTCACGCTGCAGCAGCTGGATCTGACCTCGCTGGACGCGATCCGCTCGGCCGCCGACGCGCTGCGCGCGGCCTACCCGCGCATCGACCTGCTGATCAACAACGCCGGGGTGATGTGGACGCCCAGACAGCTCACCCAGGACGGCTTCGAATTGCAGTTCGGCACCAACCATCTGGGCCACTTCGCGCTGACCGGGCTGCTGCTCGACAGCCTGCTGGTGGTGCGGGATTCGCGGGTGGTGTCGGTCAGCAGCCTCGGCCACCGGCTGCGGGCCGCGATCCGCTTCGACGACCTGCAGTCCGAACAGCACTACGACCGGATCGCCGCCTACGGGCAATCCAAGCTGGCCAACCTGCTGTTCACCTACGAGCTGCAGCGCCGGCTGGCCGCGAAGGCCGACGCGAGGACCATTGCCGTCGCCGCGCACCCGGGCGGCTCCAACACCGAGCTGGCCCGCAACCTGCCGGGCGTCTTCCGGCCGGTGAAGGCCGTGCTGGGGCCGGTGCTGTTCCAGAGCCCGGCCATGGGCGCGCTGCCGACGCTGCGGGCCGCCACCGATCCGGCCGTCCAGGGCGGCCAGTACTACGGCCCGGCCGGGTTCCTCGAGCAGCGTGGCCGCCCGAAGCTCGTCAAGTCCAGCGCCCAGTCCCACGACGAGGAACTGCAGCGTCGACTCTGGGCCGTCTCCGAAGAACTCACCGGCGTCAGCTTCCCCGTCTGACGCGCGGATAATGGCTCCGATGCGCTCAGTCGCCGAACATCAGCGGGTCGTCACCGAGTTGATTCATGCGCGGCCGCCGATCGCCGTCGCGCTGACCGAGGCCCAGGGTCTGGTCTTGGCCGAGGACGTGGTGGCACAGCTGGCGTTGCCGGTCTTCGACAACTCCGCGATGGATGGCTACGCGGTGCGCGCCGAAGACACGTCGGGGGCCACGCCCGAACATCCGGTGGCATTGCCCGTCGCCGAGGACATCCCGGCCGGGCGCACCGACGAACTGACGCTGCAGCCCGGGACGGCCCACCGGATCATGACGGGCGCGCCGCTGCCGGCCGGGGCGACGGCCGTCGTGCCGGTGGAGGACACCGACGGCGGAGTGGACGTGGTCGCGATCCACTCGCCCCGCGAGGCCGGCAGGCACATCCGCCGCGCGGGCGAGGACGTCTCCCCCGGCACCACCGTCCTGCGCCACGGTCAGGTCGTGACGCCGGCCGTGCTCGGCTTGGCGGCGGCGCTGGGGATCGCCGAGTTGCCGGTGATCCCGCGCCAGCGGGTGCTGGTCATCTCGACCGGATCGGAGCTGGTGGCGCCGGGCACCGCGCTGCGGCCCGGGCAGATTTACGAGTCCAACTCGATCATGCTGGCCGGCGCCGTACGGGACGCGGGCGCCGAGCTGGTGGCCGTCGCGACCGCGGAAGACGAAGTGGCCCAATTCAGTTCGATCATCGACCGATACGCCGGCGACGCGGATCTGATCATCACCAGCGGCGGCGTCAGCGCCGGCGCATACGAGGTGGTCAAAGACGCGTTCGGGCGCGAGGGCGACCAGGGCGTGGAATTCGTCAAGGTCGCCATGCAGCCCGGCATGCCGCAAGGCGTGGGTCGGGTGGCCGGCGCGACGATCGTCACGCTGCCGGGCAACCCGGTCAGCGCGCTGGTGTCCTTCGAGGTGTTCATCCGGCCCGCGCTGCGCAGGGCCATGGGCCTGCCGAACCCGGAACGCCCGCACCGCAACGCGGTCCTCGCCGAGTCGCTGACGTCGCCGCGCGGCAAGCGCCAGTTCCGGCGCGCGGTGCTCAACGACGACGCCAGCACGGTCACCAGTTACGGACCGCCGGCGTCGCATCATCTGCGGTGGCTGGCGTCGGCGAACGGACTGCTGGACATCCCCGAGGACGTCGTCGAGGTGCTCGAGGGCACCCCGCTGCAGGTCTGGGATCTGCGCTAGCGGTCACTGGGCGGCGGGCGTGGCCACGTCCCGATGGAACTCGTCTGCCTTGTCAAAGGCCGGGGCGCAGCGGATGGCGAGGCCGACGATCGACATCATCACCGGAATGGTGATCAGCGCCGCCGACAACCCCACCCGGCCGGCCAGGTGGCCGATCAGCGGCGGCCCGAGCAGGTAGCCCAGCCAGCCGGTCGCGGCCACGATGGCGATCGCCGATCCGGCGCCGCTCGAGCCGTAGGCCGCGCTGAACGCGGTGGGCACCAGCAGCGCCACACCGGCGCCCAGCGCCGCGAAACCGAGCACGCCGACCCAGGCGCTGGCGGCCGCCAAGGTCACGCTCATGCCCACGACGGCCACCAGCGCCAGCGCCGGCAGCAGCCGGCGACTGGACACCCGCGCGTGCAGCCGGGGTGCGCCGAACCGGGTGACGACCATCGCACACGTGTAGGCGGCGTAGCTCAGCGCCGCGACGCTCGGGCCGGCGCCGATCACGTTGCGCAGGTAATTGGCCGACCAATCGGTCGCGGCGCCTTCGCACAGAAACGACGCGAACGACACGGCCGCCAGGATCGCCACCGCCGGAGTCATCCAGGCCCGCTTCCCGTGGGCCGGCTCCGACGACGCGGCGGCGCCGGAGGCGTCCGGGATCAGGCGACGGGTCAGTGGTTCCACCACGATCAAGACGAGCACGCCGAGGACCATCAGCTGGACGGCCAGGCCGACGCCCGCGCTGACGCACGCGGCGCCGATCACGGCCCCCACCAACGTCCCGACGCTCCACATGCCGTGGAACCGCGCCATGATCGGAGCCCTGGCGAGCCGCTCGACCGTGCCGGCCTGGGTGTTCATCGCGACGTCCAGCGCCCCCTGGAACAGCCCCCACAGCGCCAGCGCACCGAACAGCGCGGCCGCGGATCTCGACAGGCCCACCGTCATTCCGGCCGCGACATAGCCGGCCAGCGTGACCGGGATCAGTCGGTGGCTGCCCCAGCGGGGCAACGCCCAGTGGCTGAGCAGCGTGGCCACCACCGATCCCAGCGGCGCGCCGAACAGCGCCGTTCCGAGCGCCGCGTCGGAAAGGCCGAGCTCGGCCTTCACGTGAGGAATGTGGGCGGCCCAGGACGAGAACACCACACCGTGCGCGATGAATACGGCGGTGACCGCGACTTTCGCCCGGCGCAACTGTGTTGCCCGCCCTTCGGCACTCTGCGATTGCATGTCGAACGTGGGCGTTCCCCCTGCGGCCGTCTACGAATCAGCCGCGCGCTCCGTAAGATGGCCGCGTGGCACGACGCCCCCGCACCATCGGCCCCTCTGCTTCGGACCCGGGCTTCAGCCCGCAACATGCGCTGGAGCTGGTGCGCTCCGCCGTTCCGCCGGTGCATCCGGCCGGGCGGCCGTTCATCGGCGCCGGGCTGGCGCTGGCCCTCATCGGACGCAAGCACCGCTGGGTGCGACGCGCGGGCCTGCTGGCCGCCGGCGCCTGCGCGGGGTTCTTCCGTCATCCCCCACGGGTGCCGCCCACCCGCACCGGCGCGATCGTCGCACCCGCCGACGGCGAGATCTGCGTGATCGACTTCGCCGCCCCGCCGGCCGAACTGAGCCTGGGCGACGCGCCGCTGCCGCGAGTCAGCATCTTCCTGTCGCTGCTGGACGCCCATGTGCAGCGCGCCCCGGTCAGCGGCGAGGTGATCGCCGTGCAGCACCGGCCCGGCCGATTCGGGTCGGCCGATCTGGACGCGGCGAGCAGCGAAAACGAACGCACCAGCCTGCACCTGCGCACCGCCGGCGGCGCGGACGTCGTCGCGGTGCAGGTCGCCGGGTTGCTGGCCCGGCGCATCATCTGCGACGCGCACGTCGGGGACAAGTTGTCGATCGGTGACACCTACGGCCTGATCCGGTTCGGCTCGCGGCTGGACACCTACCTGCCGGCGGGTTGCGAACCGCTGGTCAAAGTGGGCCAGCGCGCGATCGCCGGCGAGACTGTCTTGGCCGAGCTGCCATGATCAGCAAGCCGCGCGGGCGGCCGGCGGTCAATCTGCAGATCCTGCCGAGCGCGATGACCGTGCTCTCCGTGTGCGCGGGACTGACCTCGATACGGTTCGCCCTCGAACACCAGCCCAAGGCCGCGATGGCGCTGATCGCGGCGGCCGCCATCCTGGACGGACTGGACGGGCGGGTGGCCCGCATCCTGGACGCCCAGTCGCGGATGGGCGAGGAGATCGACTCGCTGGCCGATGCGGTGAACTTCGGCGTGACCCCGGCGATCGTGCTCTACGTGACGCTGCTGACCACCTCGCCGGCCGGCTGGGTGGTGATCCTGCTCTACGCCGTCTGCGTGGTCTTGCGGCTGGCGCGATTCAACGCCTTGCAGGACGACGGCAGTCAGCCGTCCTATGCGCACGAGTTCTTCGTCGGCATGCCCGCGCCGGCCGGCGCGATCTCGATGATCGGCCTCATCGGACTCAAGCTGCAGTTCGGTGACGGCTGGTGGACGTCGCCGCTGTTCCTGTGCATCTGGATCAGCGGGACCTCGATCCTGATGGTCAGCAAGATCCCGATGCGCAAGATGCACGCGGTCGCGGTGCCGCCGAGTTGGGCGGCACCCCTGCTGGCGGTCCTGGCGATCTGCGCGGCGGCGGCGGTGCTGGCGCCCTATGTCTTGATCTGGGTGATCATCGTCGCCTACCTGTGCCACGTGCCGTTCGCCATCCGTAACTCGCGGTGGCTGGCCGCGCACCCCGAGTCGTGGGATGACGAACCCAAGCAGCGCCGCGCCGCGCGGCGGGCGATCCGCCGGGCACAGCCCAACCGCCGGTCGGTGGCGCGGCTGGGCCTGCGCAAGCCGGGTAGGCGCTTGCCGTGAGCCGCTCCGGCGACGATGCGGGCCGACCGGGCGCGCTGAGGAGCGGAGCCACCAGCACCGGCGCGGCGCGTCAGCTCACCCTGACCGCCCGGCTGAACACCTCGGCGGTCGACTCCCGCCGCGGCGTCATTCGGCTTCACCCGAATGCCATTGCCGCACTGGGCATCCGGGAATGGGACGCGGTGTCGCTGATCGGATCGCGGACCACGGCGGCCGTCGCGGGCCTGGCCGGCCCGGACACGCCGGTCAGCACCGTGCTGCTCGACGACGTGACACTGTCCAATGCGGGACTGCGCGAGGGGACGGCGGTGGTCGTCGGCGCGGTCACCGTCTACGGCGCCCGATCGGTGACGCTGTCCGGCTCGGCGCTGGCCAGCCAGTCGGTCACCCCGGTCACGCTGCGACAAGCCTTGCTGGGCAAGGTGATCACCGTGGGCGACGCCGTCTCGCTGCTGCCCCGCGACCTGGGCCCTGGCACCTCGACGTCGGAGGCCACCCGTGCGCTGGCCACCGCGGTGGGCATCAGCTGGACCTCGGAGCTGCTGACGGTCATCGGCGTCGACCCCGACGGACCGGTGAGCGTGCAGCCCAACTCGCTGGTCACCTGGGGCACCGGTGTTCCGACCGGCGCCGCGGCCCCGTCGCAGATCTCGGTCGAAGTCGCCAGGCCGGAGATGGTCGTCGAGGAACTGAAGGGCACCCAGCCGCAGGCCGCCAAGCTCGTCGAATGGCTCAAGCTCGCGCTCGACGAACCGCACCTGCTCAAGACTTTGGGCGCCGGCGCCAACCTCGGCGTGCTGGTGTCGGGCCCGGCCGGGGTGGGCAAGGTGACGCTGGTGCGCGCGGTGTGCGGCGACCGCAGGCTGGTCACGCTGGGCGGCCCGGAGGTCGGCGCGCTGGGTGCCGAAGACCGGCTGAAGGCCGTCGCTTCGGCGGTGCAGACGGCCCGCGACGGTGGGGGCGTGCTGCTGATCACCGATGTGGACGCCCTGCTGCCGGCCACCGCCGAGCCGGTGGCCTCGCTGATCCTGGGCGAGTTGCGTACGGCGGTGGCCAGCGAGGGGGTCGCCCTGATCGCCACCTCCGCGCGACCCGACCAGCTCGACGCGCGGCTGCGGGCCCCCGATCTGTGCGACCGCGAGTTGGGCCTGCCACTGCCCGACGCCGTCACCCGCAAGGCGCTGCTGGAGTCCCTGCTGCGAAACGTGCCCACCGGCGACCTTGACCTCGACGAGATAGCCTCTCGTACACCGGGTTTCGTCGTCGCCGACCTGGCCGCGCTGGTGCGCGAGGCGGCACTGCGGGCGGCGTCGCGGGCCAGTGCCGACGGCCTGCCACCGGAACTGAAACAGGAGGACCTGGTCGGTGCGCTGACCGTCATCCGGCCGCTGTCCCGCTCGGCCAGTGAGGAAGTCAGCGTCGGCAACATCACGCTCGATGACGTCGGCGACATGGCCCAGGCCAGGCAGGCGCTGACCGAGGCCGTGTTGTGGCCCCTGCAGCATCCGGACACCTTCGCCCGGTTGGGTGTCGAGCCACCGCGCGGCGTGCTGCTGTATGGGCCGCCGGGCTGCGGCAAGACCTTCATCGTGCGCGCGCTGGCCAGCACCGGGCAGCTGTCCGTCCACGCCGTCAAGGGCTCCGAGCTGATGGACAAATGGGTGGGTAGCTCGGAAAAGGCCGTGCGCGAACTGTTTCGGCGCGCGCGGGATTCGGCGCCATCGCTGATCTTCCTCGACGAGGTGGACGCGCTGGCGCCGCGCCGCGGGCAGAGCTTCGATTCGGGCGTGACCGATCGGGTGGTGGCCGCGCTGCTGACCGAGCTCGACGGTGTCGACCCGCTGCGCGACGTGGTCGTGCTGGGCGCCACCAACCGGCCGGATCTCATCGACCCCGCGCTGCTGCGCCCGGGCCGGCTGGAGCGGCTCGTCTTCGTCGAACCGCCCGACGCCGCGGCCCGCCACGAAATTTTGCGCACCGCGGGCAAATCGATTCCGCTGAGCGCCGACGTCGACCTCGACCAGGTGGCGGCCGGACTCGACGGCTACAGCGCCGCCGATTGCGTTGCGCTGCTGCGGGAGGCCGCACTGACCGCCATGCGCCGATCCATCGACGCCACCGACGTGACGGCCGCCGACCTCGCGACGGCACGCGAAAACGTCCGCCCCTCTTTGGATCCCATGCAAGTCGAGTCGCTACGGGCGTTCGGCAAAGCTCTGTAGCACGGCCAGGGCCGACGCCGCGACGTCCTTTTCGAGCCAGGCCGGCATCGGGTCGTCGTTCGCGTGCCGGCGCACCACGGCGTAGGGCAGGTCGGCGACCGCTCGCGCGACGGCGTCCACCGATCGCGGCTTGCCGTTGCCGTACAGTTGGCGGGCCAACACCCTAATGCGCTGTGTCAGCGGGGCATTCATCTGCGGCGAGCGTCTGCTGGAAGGCGGCGTCCGGTTCGTCGTCGAGCAGGTCACCGGGCCGGATCGTCAACAGCAGCCGCGCATCCTCGGGCAGGGCGCGCGCGAAGCCGACGGCGGCCACGGCCATCGCGACGGCGGAGTCCGTCGGAGTATCGCCGTCGGCGGCCATCGCCCGTGCCTGGAAGCGTTCCAGCGCGCGCAGCCACGCCGCCGTCAAGATGCCGTCGCGGTTGCCGAACCGGTGATACAACGTGCCCGCCGGCGCACCACTGGCTTTCGCGATCGCGGCCACGCTGGCCGCGCGCGGCCCGCCGTCGAGGACCAGCGCCCGGGCTGCGTCGAGAATCACATCGGTTTCATGCTTCCGCGGAGGTGCCACGATCTAGTACATTCCTTCTATATGGAACGATTATCCTATATCGATGAGCATGCCATAACCATCGACGCCGGCCGCGCAGACACGTGGGCGGCGCTGCTGCGGGTGATGTGCCACGACCCGCACGACCCGTCGACCGTGCCCTTCGGCTTCGCGCTGGACGAGGCCCGACCGCCCGCGCGATTCGCGCTCAAGGGCCGCCACCTGTTCGCGGTCTACCGGTGGGTGTTCGAGCTGGACGCGCTCGACGGCCCCGCACGAACCCGGTTGCGGGCGGCCACCTGGGCGGATTTCCCCGGTATCCACGGCAAGGCCTATCGGGCGCTGGTGATCGGCAGCGGCGGGCACCGCGTGGCCGTGCGGCAAACCCTGAAACGGGTGGCCGCGACGGTGCTCGACGAGCGGGCGCAGACCGGCGAGACCGCGGCCGACTACACGGATGTCTTCGAAGTACCCATCGCCGTCGGCGACGTGCGGACTGCCGCACAAGCCTTTCGCGACGGGCTGGGCGATAAGCCGGGCATCCAGGGAAACGTTTGTCTCGTGGATCCACCGCAACGTGCTGAGATTGCGCCTGGGTCCATCCCGTTCTGCCGGATCACCTCATCGGCTGGCCGATCGTTCGTTCGGATCAAGACGAGCTGGTGCTGGCGACGCACGGGCCGCTGATGCGCGGCGAGCTGACGTTGCGACGCCAGGACGGTCAGCGTGCGGTCCTCATCACCCGCCTGCACTACCGCCACAGACTCGCCGCGCGAACCATCTGGGCGATGGTCGGCCCACTGCATCGGGTGGTGGCACCACGGCTGATGAAGCGCAGCGCCCGACGGGGTGCAGCACGGGCGCAGGTAAGTTAGCGTGGTGTTTACTTCTTGCAGTTAACTGCACTCTTGCTTACAACTGCATAAACAGACTATGGTGACCCTCGAGCGACTCGGCAACGAATCGAGGGATCCCTGATGACGGTCACCGCAAAACCGACACGGCCGGTACACAAGTTCATGAACGACCCGATCAACTTCTTCGGCCAGTCCTATACGCAGATGCACAGCATCGGCCGTCCTGAGCTGGAAGAGCTGCAGCGCCAAGCAATGCGCATCCGCTTTCAAGAGCACCATCAAAGCATCGAGATCCTGCGCAAGCTGGCCGACCGGCTGGGCATCAGCGCGCTCGATGACTTCAACGAAGTTGTGCCGCTGATGTTCTCGCATACATCCTTCAAGTCATACCCGGCGGCGCTGATCGACAAGAAGCGCTTCGATCTGATGACCAAGTGGCTGGACAAGCTCACCAGCTACGACCTGGCAGGTGTGGACACCGCCGGCTGCATCGGGATCGACGACTGGATCGACCGTCTCGACGCGCAGACTCCGCTGGAGGTCATCACCTCCAGCGGCACCACCGGCACCATCTCGATCCTGCCCAAGGACAAGCGCGGCGCCGAAGAAGGCATGACGCTGTGGAAGATCTGTCTATTTCAGACATTTGGACAGGAGCCGACCGAGAGGGAGCTCAACCCGTCGGTCGATGTGGTGTGGCCCAACTTCGCCAGCGGCAAGCTCGGCCATCTGCGCATCGCCAACATGATCAAGCGAGGCTTCACCGGCGGCGACGAAACCAGGTTCCACGCCCTGTATCCGGGTGCGATCGATACCGACCTGATGTTTCTGGCCTCCAAGATGCGCGCGGCCGCCTCACGCGGCGAACTCGACCGGCTCGAAATCGACCCCGCATTGGCCGCCCGCAAGGACGAGTTCATCGCCATGCAGGCGCGCCAGGCCGCCGACATGGAGGCGTTCTTCACCCGGCTCAGCGACCAGCTGCGCGGCAAACGCGTATTCATGCTCGGCACCTACCACCTGATGTACGACATCGCCAAGGCCGGCCTGCAGCGCGGAGTGCGCAATGTGTTCGCCCCCGACTCGGCGATCCTCACCGGCGGTGGTATGAAAGGCGTTGTGCTGCCAGGCGATTTCATGGACGTCATCAAAGACTTCCTCGGCGTCGAGCGCATCCAGGTGGGTTATGGCTTCTCCGAGTCGAGCACCTTTCACTGGGGTTGCAGCCGGGGCCGCTACCACGTGGCGCCGTGGGTCATCCCGTTCGTGCTCGATCCCGACACCAGCGAGCCGCTTCCCCGCGCCGGTGTGCAGACCGGCCGCGCCGCCGTCTACGACATCCTGCTGCGTGCCCACTGGGGTGGGGTCATCTCCGGCGACGAGGTCACGATCGACTGGGATCTGCAGTGTCCGTGCGGACAGGCCAGTGTCGCGTTCGAGAAAGACATCATCCGCTACAGCGAAAAGCGAGGCGTTGAAGACGACCGAATCACCTGTGCTGCAACGCAGGAGGTGCACAACGAAGCGGTCAACTTCATGAAGGGCGTGGAGCTGTGATCGCATACACCGTCCCACTGTTCTTGCGCGGTCAGGTCATCACCGACGATCTGGTGCCATTCGACACCCGCATCGGGGTCTCGCAATTCCAGGCGCCGGACATGAGCAAGTACGTCGAGCGCCTGCCGCTGAGGAACCCGGGACAGCTGAGCGACCTCTACGAGCTGAGCTTCGATGAGATCCTCGAGGTACTCGCCGCCCTCGGCGAAGCGCTGGACTTCGAGACGAACACCCACCTGCAGGAAGCCTACGAAGCCTCACTTGTCGCCAATGTGCTGCCGGCGGAGATGCTCAAGAACAGCTATCGCGTGCTGCCTCCGCTGTTTTCGCGGGGCAATGTCACCGAAATCGCCGACACTCAGGTCGGGCTGAACTACCTCAACGGATGGGTGCCGCATCGGCTGCGCGACGGTCGTGAATTGCGGGTACGGGCCTTCGGATCGCGCGTGCTGCACATCCCGGCGGGCAACGGCGGCCTGGTCTCGGCGGTGACCATCCTGCGTTCGGTGATCACCCGCTCCGACGTCATCATCAAGGCGCCGTCCAACGATCCTCTCACCGCCATCGCCATCGCCCGTACCCTGGCCGACGTCGCCCCCGATCACCCCATCACCAAGCACCTGGCCGTCGGCTATTGGAAGGGCGGCGATCTGGCCGTCGAGGAAACCCTCTACCAACCGCACCACATCGAAAAGATCGTGGCCTGGGGCGGATTGGCGTCGGTCAAGCACGTGACCCGCTACATTCAACCCGGTCTGGAGCTGATTGCGCTTGATCCCAAACGCAGTGCGACCATCATCGGCGCCGAGGCCTTCGCGGACGACGAGACCCTGCGTGAGGTGGCCCGCCGCGCGGCGATCGACATCGGCGTGGCCAACCAGGAAGGCTGCGCCAACGCGCGGGTCATCTACGTGCTCACCGGAACCGACGCCGCGGGCCTGGCGCAACGCCAATCGGCTCGGCGAACTGATCTACTCCGAACTGGTCTGCCTGCCCGCGGTGGTCAGCACCGCGCCGCGCTACCCCAACCGCGAGCTGCTCGATCATGTCGAGGCCTCGCGGATGGCCGAGGATTTCTACCGCGTCATCGGCGGTGAGCAACGCGAGGGGGCCATCGTCGTCTCCCAAATCGATGAGCCCGTGGACTATTCGCCGATGTTGTCGGGTCGTGTCGCCAACGTCGTGCCAGTGGATAGCATCGAGAAGGTGACTGCCGCCGTGAACGCCTACACGCAGACCATCGGCATCTATCCCGAATCGCTCAAACGCCGGCTGCGCGACACATTGCCGTTGTTCGGAGCCCAGCGGCTGACCAGCCTGGGGTATGCCTGCAGCGTGGCACTCGCCATGCCACAGGACGCCATCGAGCCGATCCGGCGGATGTGTAAATGGATCGTCGATGAGGAGTGCGATCCCAGCGTCGTCATCCCGCTATGGCAGGCCGCATCGGTATGACCGAACATCTGACCGCCCTGCAGGTCGTCGATGGAATCGACCTGTCCGGCAAGACATGTGTGATCACCGGCGCGTCGTCCGGGCTGGGCCGCGAGTCTGCGCGGGCGCTGGCCGCCGCGGGCGCGCATGTCATCCTGGCCGCCCGCAACCGGGACACGCTCGCGGAGACCGCCCAGTGGATCGCGGGCGAGGTGCCCGGCGACCGGACCTCGACGGTGCAGCTCGACCTCACCGCGCTGTCCAGTGTTCGCGCGGCGGCAAGCGCGATCGCCGACATCACGCCGGTGGTGCATGTGTTGATGAACAACGCCGGCGTCATGTTCACTCCGTTCGGCCGCACCCGGGACGGCTTCGAACTACAAATCGGGACAAACCATTTCGGGCACTTCGAACTGACGCGGCTGCTTATTCCCCAGCTCGCCGCCGCCGGGAGCGCACGGGTGGTGATCCTGTCCTCAGCCGGCCACGTCATGGGCGACTTCGACTTCGACGATCCGAACTGGCAGCGCCGCAAGTACGACAAGTTCACCGCCTACGGCGCCTCCAAGACCGCGAACATCCTGCACGCGGTGGAAGCCGACCGACGCCTACGCGACTTCGGAATCCGCGCCTACGCGGTGCATCCCGGCACGGTGGCCACGTCGCTCGCGCGTTATATGTCCCGCGAGGATTTCTCGCAACTGCGCAAGTTCGTCGCCGAAAACGGCCGGGAACCCTCCGACGGCGTCCTCGACTTCGTCACGCCCGAACAAGGCGCGACCACCCAGGTATGGGCGGCCGTCAGCCCCGAACTGGTCGGCCGCGGTGGCCTCTACCTGGAAGACTGCGCCATCAGCGACACGGCCGCGCCGCACGCTCGCGACGAGCGGCGCGCCGCCGAACTGTGGGAACTCTCCGAGAAGCTTTGTGCCACAGCATGAGCAGGCTCGAGCGACGCAAACGCGAGGTGCGGGAGAAGATTCTCACGGCCGCCTTCGATCTGTTTTTGGACCACGGTGTCGGCGCCACCACCATCGAGGAGATCTGCGAACGCGCCGACGTGGCGAACCGAACGTTTTTCAACCATTTCGCCACCCGGCAGGACATGATCCGCGCGCTGGCCGAGCAGCGGCTGGTCAACCTGCACGATGTCGTGTTCGACCGCGCCGAGGAGGCCATCCCCGCGCGTCTTGTCGGTGTGTTCGATGACATCGCCGCGACGCTGGCCGGATCGGGCGACACCTACCGCGAGATGATCGGGGAAATGCTGGCCACCAGTGGCTACGGCATCCAGCGCGGATCCAACCTGCACGACACCTTTGTCGAGCTGGTCAAGGAGGGCGTGGCCCGCGGTGAGGTCAGTGCGCGTCATGATGCACATACCTTGGCCGACATCATGGTTGGTGCGCTGTCCGGGGGGATCCTCAACTGGACTCTGGACCGGGCCTATTCACTGGACACCAACCTGCACAATCTCGGCGTCGCATTGGCCGAGCTGCTCACCGTGGACGTCAACCGGCCCCGTCGGCGCGCACGCCGGCCAGGATCCAGCCGATAGCGCTCATGGCTCGGGAAGCGGTGTCCAATCGCGGGACAGCCGGGAGGTGAAGCGCGGCGACCGGCGATCCAGGAATGCGGCGACCCCTTCCCCGGCGTCGGCGCTGCCCATCACCCGTTCGTGCAGCCGGGTTTCCAGCGACGCGACCTGTCGCGGTGTGTAGTGATTGATCACGCTGTCCCACAACAGGCGTTTGCACAGCGCCGCCGACATCGGCGCCACGTTGACCGCGATATCGCGGGCCACCGTCAGCGCATGGTCGAGCACCTGCTCGGCGGGCAACGCCCGGCTGGCGACGCCGAGCGAGGCGGCCTCGGCACCGCCGAATGTGCGCCCGGTGAGCAGGATGTCGGCGGCCACCCCCAGGCTGGTCAACTGGGTCAGCGTCCAGTGCGACATGCAGTCGGGTATCACACCCCGGCGCACCTGCACCACACCGCATTTCGCGTCCTCGGCGACGATCCGGATGTCGGCCTGCAGTGCGATCGTGAGCCCGATTCCGATGGCGTGGCCGTTGATCGCGGCGATCACCGGCTTGCGCAATTCGAACGCCGCGGGCGTGATCGGCGAGGCCGAGAAGGTGCCGTTCGGGCCGGGGTCCGCGGGTGCATCGAATGGGCTGGCGCCGCCGGAGAAGTCGGCCCCGGCGCAAAAGGCACGTCCCGCGCCGGTGAGCACGATGGCCCGGACGTCGTCGTCCTCGTCGCAATCGCGGTACGCGCGGCTCAGCAGCGCGCCCATCTCCGCGGTGTAGGCGTTGAGATGGTCGGGCCGGTTGAGCGTGAGCACCGCCACGCCCGAATCGATTTCGACCGTCAGGTCCGTGCTCATGGCAGCGCGGGCACCCGGTGCAGGGCGCCGATCATGTCGGCGACGTCCGCCGGGCGCGGGGTGTAGCCCGGGAAGTAGCAGCACACCTCGTCGGCGTGCTCGCCGAACCGCGCGGCGATCTGCTCCGCGCATTGTTCGGGCGTTCCGACGATCCCGATTCGGGCCACCATCTCGTCGGTGATCAGCCGGCGCATCTCGGCGAAGCGGCCCTGCTTGGACAGCGCGTTGAGCTCGGGCTGCACGTCCTCCCAGCCCTCGACCTGCAGCACGGGCAGGTAGGCCGGCGTCGAGCCGTAAAACGCGATGAGGGAGGCCACCCCGTTGATCGCGGTCGCCAGGTCGGCCTCGTCACGCCCGACGGCGACCATGGCCTGGGCGATGATCTGAAACTCACCGAACGTCCGCCCCGAGCGACGCAGCCCGTCACCGATGGCGGGCACGGTGCGCTCGGCGAAGTGGCCGGCACTGTTGAACGGCATCACCAACAGGCCGTCGGCAACCTCGGCGGCGGTGCGTGTCATCACCGGACCCAGCGCACCCAGCAGCACCGGGGGCGGTCCGAACGGGTTGGGGCCGGGGTTGAAGTTCGGCGCCATGATGGTGTGCGTGTAGAACTCGCCGCGAAAGTCCAACGGGGCCTGGCCTTCCCACGCGGCGAAGATCGCCTTGATAGCGGCGATGGCTTCGGCCATCCGCGCCGCCGGCCTGTCCCAGCTACTGCCATAACGCTTTTCGATGTGCACCTTGATCTGCGAGCCAAGGCCGAGCCGGAACCGGCCGCCGCTGTAGAGCTGCAGGTCGTAGGCGGAGTGCGCCATGTGCAGCGGGCTGCGCGGCGGGGCGATCGCCACGTTGGTCATCAAGTCCAGGCCGGTCGTTCCGGCCGCGATCAGCAGCGGGAAGAAGACGTCGTGCTGGCCCTCGAAGGTGAACAGTCCGTCCGCGCCCGTCGTGGCGATGTCGGCGGCACTTGCCGCCGCCTGCGCCGGTGAACCGCTGACCTGAAGCTGTACCTTCATGCACCCGTCCTTTTGCAAACCACGACCCCGTCATTCGGATAGCTGGAACTCCACCACTTCGGCGAGCGCGTCCACGGCTTCGCGCAGCGCGACAAGGCGGTCGGCGGCCGTCGGCGCCGACAGCACCGAGTAGCGGTCGGCCGTGCCGATCGGAATGCGAGACGCCAACGCGAACAAGCGTTTTCCGGCCGGGTCTGCCCGGTCGTGGCCCAGGATCACCTCGCGGCCCGCAAGCTTGATGTCGCGCGCCTGCGCGATGCGCTCGAATAGCGCCATGGCCCGGTCTTCGACGTCGAGCAACTGGGCCTCCGACACCGCATCGCCCGGGCTCGTCGGGCCACGGCGTGACCGTCGCCCGCGGGTAGGGGTCGTCGGGCAGCCATTGGGACACCCGAATTCGTTCCCCGGTCCGGCAATCCAGTGAATACCGCCCGGCGCCGTGGTCGACGCATTCGGCGATCCGGGACAACACGCCGACGTCGCAGCGCGCATCACCGCCACCGACCTCACGCCCGCGCGAGATCAGTACCACCCCGAACGGGTCGCCGGTGTCCAGGCAGTTCCGCACCAGCGCGCCATAGCGTGGCTCGAAGATCCGCAACGGCAGGTCTTGGTCGGGCAGCAGCGCCGACTCCAGCGGAAACATCGCCAGCTCAAGGGATTCCGTCATCAGATTTCCAGTTCGGCCACCAGCGCGTCGACGACCGCACGAAGGTCGCCGTCGTGTTCCTCGGCCACCCGGCGCTGCCGCTGGTAGGAGGCACCGTGCCGGGGGATGTCGGCCACCGCGGCCAGCTCGTCGACGCAGTTCAACTTCTTGGCCACCGGCTCCAGCCGGTTCAGCACGTCGTCGAGATCCTCGGTGACCAACCGCTCGTTGCTATCGGCGTCCAGGATGATCACCGCGTCCAGGCCGTAGCGGGCGGCGCGCCACTTGTTCTCCTGGTTATGCCAGGGCGGCATGCTCGGCAACGACTCGTCGGCTTCCAGCCGGCGGTCCAGGTCGACCACCAGGCAGTGCGTCAACGCGACCAGCGCCCCCAGTTCGCGCAGGTTGGACACGCCGTCGCAGATCCGCATCTCGATCGTGCCCAGGCGGGGTGAAGGCCTGATGTCCCAACGGACTTCGTCGACGTGGTCGATGATGCCCGTCTTCTTCTGGTCGTAGACGAAGCGTTCGAATTCCGGCCACGTCTGGAATTGGAACGGCAGCCCGGCGGTGGGCAGCTGCTGAAACATCATCGCCCGGTTGCTGGCGTATCCGGTGTCCACGCCCGTCCACCACGGCGACGACGCCGACAGCGCCAGCAGATGCGGGTAGTAGTTGAGCAACGACGTCATGATCGGCATCACCTTGTTCGGCGAGGAGATGCCGACGTGCACGTGCACACCCCAGATCAGCATCTGCCGTCCCCACCACTGGGTGCGCTTGATCAGTTCGGCATAGCGCGGGGCGTCGGTGAGCTTCTGAGAAGTCCACTGCGCGAACGGGTGTGTGCCGGCACAGAACAGCTCCATGCCGCGGTCGCGGACGATGCGGCGCGCCGGCCCCAATGTCTGTCGCAGATCCTCCATGGCCTCGCCCGCGGAGTGGCAGATGCCGGTCACCACCTCGACGGTGTTGCGCAGCAGTTCCTTGTGCACGCGCGGGTTTTCGCCGATCTCGGCGATCACGGCGGTGGCTTCGTTGCTCAGGTCACGGGTGTGCGCGTCGACGAGCGCGAACTCCCATTCGACCCCGAGGGTCGGCCGTGGCGAACGGGCGAAATCGATGTGGGTGTTGGCCCTTTTAGCCGGCACCGATGACACCGCACGCCACCCGCTTGCCGGCGTCACCGGTACTCATCGTCATGTCGTCGGGTCCCGGCGTTCCGTTGGTCTGGTTATAGCGCTCCGAAGGGATGTTGGCGAAGTTGTCCGCGGCGGCATGGATGATGATCGCGGTCTTCTGCCCGCTGAGCAGATCCTCCATGGCGAAGGCGTCCGTGGTGGTCATCAACGTCCCGGAGCCGTCCTTGCGCACCTGCAGCGAGGTCAGGTCGCCGCTGGCGGGCTCGCCGGCGTGCCCGGGCGCCTGGAAGTGGCCGCCGGCGGACAGGAAGTCGCCCGGCGCACCGCCGGTCGGGGCGACCGAGTTGGGCTCGCACTTGCCGACCTTGTGGATGTGCACGCCGTGGAAGCCCGGCGTGAGTACACCGTTGGCGGTCGTCTCGATGGTGACGGTGGCGTAGCCGTTGTTGAATTCGAACGTCGCGGTGGCGACCTGGGTGCCGTCCGGCGCCTTCAGGTGGGTGATGATGCTCGGCGCGGCCGCGGGTCCGGGCTCGCGTGGCTTTGGCGCCCGACGGCGACGGCGATCCGGTCCAAATCGAGGGGGTGGTTCCCGGAACCGTCGACACGTGCTCGGGTGACGAACAGGCGCCAAGCAGCACGACACAACCGGTCAGAACCAACGGAGGCAGCTTGCGCATAGCCAGCAGCCTAGCCCCGCGACAATGCGAGCCGGAACGGCTCGCTGAGGAGTTGGGCGATCAAGTCCCGGCGGTCAGCCCGCGACGAGGACGATGACGCCCGGCGGCTCACCGCTGAGCGCGGGGATCCGTGGTTCGACGGGTGCGCCCAGGCTTTTGCCCACCGCGTCGGCGGTGGCGTGCTCGTCGCCGGCGTCGGTGTAGTAGACCGTGGTGGCCGAGACGTCGGGCACGGCCATGTTGTCGACCTTGGTGACTTTGAACCCGGCGGACGTCAGCTGGTCCTTGGTGCGCGCGCCGACACCCTCTTTCGAGGAGATGTTGTAGATCTGCACGTCGGCCTGGGTGCTCGCCGGCTTGTTGGTCGGTGAGGTGGCCGCCGAGCTGCTGGCGCTCGCGCTGGACACCGCCGACGCCGAATCGTCGTCAGAGCTCCCGGACGAACCCAGAGCCTGCCAACCGAGCAGCAGGAAAATGACGCCGAGGAACAACAGCACCATCACCATGGCCCGCAGGGGCAGCCCGGTGGAGTCGGGAACTCGTTCTTTCATCGAGCCCTACTGTAACGAGTCAGGTCACCTCGAAGCCGAGGCGCCGCGCCGCACGTGCCTTCTGCCTGCTGGCGCGCAGCCGGCGCAGCCGTTTCACCAGCATCGGGTCGGCGGCCAGGGCCTCGGGCCGATCGACGAGCGCGTTGAGCACTTGGTAGTAACGCGTCGCCGACATCGAGAACAATTCCTTGATGGCGTCTTCCTTCACACCGGCGAACTTCCACCACTGGCGTTCGAAGGCCAGGATGTCGTGCTCGCGGCGGGTGAGCCCATCTGCGATCTCAGAGTCGTCCCCCGATCGATTTGCCCGCGCCATGGCGCTGTCCATATCGCTTCCCCTGGACCCTTCCGGCGAATTCCGAACTGCTCGAATGACTTGACTTAGCTAAGCGCGTCTTTCGGCGAATATTGAAACACGCGGTAAACCCTCAAGCCGTCATCCAGACCCGCGAGTCGGCCGATTGGCCAAGATTGCCCGGACTGAAGATCGCCGGCCGAGCAGCCCGCGGGCGTGCGGTAGCTTAGCCGACCATGGCAGTGGTTGCGATCCGCATCGTGGGAGATCCCGTCCTGCATACCCCGACACAGCCGGTGCCGGTCGCTGCCGACGGTTCGCTGCCGGCGGATCTGGCCGAGTTGATCGCGAACTTGTACGACACCATGGACGCCGCGCACGGGGTGGGGCTGGCGGCCAACCAGATCGGGGTCGGCTTGCGGGTCTTCGTCTATGACTGCGCCGACGATCGGGGACGCACCGAGCGACGCCGCGGTGTCGTCGTCAATCCGGTCCTGGAAACCTCCGAGATACCCGAGACCATGCCCGACCCCGACAACGATGACGAGGGCTGCCTGTCGGTACCCGGCGAGTCCTTCCCCACCGGCCGCGCCAAGTGGGCGCGAGTCACCGGACTCGATGCCGACGGCAAGCCGGTGTCCATCGAAGGCAACGACCTGTTCGCTCGGATGCTGCAACACGAGACCGGACACCTGGACGGCTTCCTCTATCTGGACCGCCTGATCGGCCGGCACGCCCGCAGCGCGAAACGGGCCGTCAAATCCAACAATTGGGGCGTTCCCGGCCTCTCCTGGATGCCCGGCGAGGGACCGGACCCGTTCGGTCACTGATGGTCTCGTGGCCCGACCCGGGGACCCGGGTGACGGTTCGCTACCGGCGCCCGGCCGGTTCGGTGCCGCCGTTGACCGATGCGGTGGGGCACCTGTTGGCGGTCGACCCGATGGTGCGGGTGCAGACGAAGACCGGCGCGGTCGTCGAGTTCGCGCCCTCCGATGCGGTCGCGCTACGGGTGCTCACCGACGCCCCCATTCGCACCTCGCAGATCCGCGCACTCGAGCATGCCGCCGCCGCGGCGTGGCCGGGTGCCGAGCATTCCTGGCTGGACGGCTGGCTGCTGCGGGCCGGTCACGGCGTCGGCCTCGCCGCGAATTCTGCGGTGCCACTTGATCTTTCCGCTCAGGTGAGCACCGTAGCGGCGATCGCCGACTGGTATGAATGCCGCGGCCTGACGCCGCGACTGGCCGTGCCCGATCGGGTGCTGCCATTGCCGCCCGGGGTGACCGGCCAACGCACGGAACGGGTTGTGGTGCGCGATCTTTCCGACATGGCCGCCCGCGACGCCGACCCGTCCGTCAGCCTGTCGCCGCGCCCCGGCGACGCCTGGCTGCGCATGTCCGATGGCCAGATTCCAGTCGACGTTCTCACCGCCGTCATCGACGGCGAGCTCGCGTTCGGCACCCACCGCGGCGGCGCGGTCGCGCGGGCCGCGGTGACCGAGGCCCCCGATGGCGCGCGCTGGGTGGGCATCTCGGCCGTGCGCGCCGCCGAGAACCACGCCGGCGAGCGGTCGGCCGCCCAGGTGTGCGCGGCGTTGTTGGTGTGGGGCGCCGATCGCGGCGCGACGCGCGGCTACATGCGAGTCCCGGACACCGGCGCGACGACGCTTGCCGCGGCGCTGGGATTCCGGCTGCACCACCGCCGCCGCTACATCCCGGTGCGCCCGGGCGTCTGGGATAGCGTCTAGCCATGTCCGAGGCGACGATTGACGGCGGCGACCCATCGCGGCTGCGGCTGGCCACCTGGAACGTCAACTCGATTCGCTCCCGGCTGCCCCGCGTCATCGACTGGCTGGCGCGCGCCGACGTCGACGTGCTGGCGATGCAGGAGACCAAATGCTCCGACAGCCAGTTCCCCACCCTGCCGTTCTTCGAACTCGGCTACGAGGTGGCCCACGTCGGCTTCAACCAGTGGAACGGTGTGGCGATCGCCTCACGGGTCGGCCTCGACGACGTGCAGATCGGATTCGACGGCCAGCCGAGCTGGAGCAGCAAACCAGAAGTCGCCGCCAGCGCGGAGGCTCGCGCCCTGGCCGCGACGTGCGGCGGCGTCCGGATGTGGAGCCTGTACGTTCCCAACGGCCGCGCCCTGGGCGATCCGCACTACATCTATAAACTCGAATGGCTTGCCGCACTGCGTGATTCGGCACAAGGTTGGTTGCGCGACGATCCCGCCGCTGCGATCGCGCTGGCCGGCGACTGGAACATCGCCCCGCAAGACGACGACGTGTGGAGTATGGAGTTCTATGCCGGCGCAACGCATGTCTCGGAGCCGGAGCGTCGCGCGTTCGAGGCCATCGTCGACGCGCGATTCACCGACGTGGTGCGCCCTTTCACGCCGGGCCCCGGGGTCTACACGTACTGGGACTACACCCAGCTGCGGTTCCCGAAGCGACAAGGCATGCGCATCGATTTCATCCTGGGCTCACCGGAATTGGCCGGCCGCGTGACCGACGCGCAGATCGTCCGCGAAGAACGCAAAGGCAAGGCGGCCAGCGATCACGCGCCGGTGCTCATCGATGTGAGGCGTGACCGGCCGCGTCCTTGAGGGTCGGGCCGGGCCGAACATCACATTAAGCTCAGGCAAATTCGATGCGGCTTCTCGTTGTCTGCGCGATGGCAAGGTGGCAGGCTTTAAAAAATTACAAGCAAGAGCAGGGAGTCATCATGAGTGTCATCGGCGGAGCAGTCCGAGGCGTGAGTCAGGCGGTGAACCGCGCGGCGACCGCGACGACCGCGGCCGCCGGTGCCGTGGGTGGCGCGGCGGTCAACGGAGTCATCGGCGGAGTCACCGGAGCCGCGGAGGGCGTCAAGCGCGGCATGAACAGCGGCAGCCACTCGACGCCCGCGGCCGCGTTGGCCTTCGGCGCGCTCGGCGTCGCCGGATTGGTCGAGTGGCCGCTGCTGCTGGCCGTCGGCGGCAGCGCCCTGCTGTTGCAGAAGTTGAGCCGCAAGCAGGAGGCCGAGCCCCGGGCGGTCAAGGCGAACCTCAAAGCGGTGCCGGTGGAACCGGCGCCGCAGAAGTCGGCGCCCGCCAAGGCCGCGCCCGCGAAGGCCGCCACCAAGTCGACGGCCAAGAAGACGGCCGGACGCCGGGCGGGCACCACGCGGTTGCGCAGCACCAACTAGGCGAACCCGCCGCTGCTCAGCCGGTTGCTCGGCTGTACACGGCCGCGGCCGGTTGCGGCAACGGCCAGCGCACTACACGGTCTTGCTGGTGGGCGGACGGATCCGGGCAAATCGGGCCCCGAACCACCCGGGACGACGCGTTCGCGCCGCGACGAGGCGCCCGATCGTTGTGCCGGATCTCGACAACCCCGACGCGCCACAACAGCGCATAGAGTTCGAGTAGCGGCACCCTCAGCACCGAAGCAAAGGATGAAACTAGCGGATCGCCCCCGGTGTCGGTCATCGTCGACATAAGTCCGACGGTGGACGCGCGACCCAGCGAGCTGGGAAACCCTTCGTTACCGAAAGGCAAATGATGGCGGAAAAGAAGTCGCGGCGCGGGACGCCCCAGCGCGAGGCGGTGGAGAAGGTCCGCGAGGGCGAAACATTTGTGGTGAACCTGCCGGCGGTCGGTCAGGTGGAAATCCCCAGGCCAGAGCAGTTGGCCTACTTCGGCGGGCTGGCCGCCCTGGCAGCCCTCGAACTCATCGACTGGCCGGTCGCCCTGGTGATCGCCGCCGGACACTTCCTGGCAAGCAACCACCACAACAAGCTCCTGGAAGAGCTCGGCGAGGCGATGGAGGAGGCCTAGCCGGTCAGCCCGCCGCTGGGGTGCCCGCGGCGGCGTGGTCGAAGCGCAGGGTGACCCGCGTGCCGGCCGGGGTGCGCAGCGTTTCGACGTCGTCGGCCAAGCTGCTCATCAAGGTGAGGCCCCGGCCGCGGCGCCGGCTGCGCAGGCTGGCCGACGAATCGCCCACCCACTGGCCGGTGTCGCTGACGGTGATCACGACGGTGTCCTGAAGCACGAAGGCCTCGATCGACACCGTCTGCCGTGGTTCCTTGCGGCTGCCGTGTTCGATCGCGTTGGTGACCGCTTCACCGGTTGCCAGCAGGATGTCCGTTTCACGATGCGGCGCGACGACGATGGTGTGGAGCCAGTCCCGCAGCTGTTCGCGCGCGACGGGAATCTGAGCGGGCGCGGCCGGCACCACGGTGGCGAAGCTGCCCGCGGCGAGGTGGCTTGGCCGCAGCGCGAGCACCACGACGTCGTCGCGGTAGCCCGACGGCGGGGCCATCCGGGACAGCAAGTCCGCGCAGACCTGTTCCACCGGCAGCGCGGCGCACTGCGCCGCGGCCGCCTGCAGCCGGTCGAATCCGTCGTCGAGCGTCTCGCCGGGCCGTTCGATGAGCCCATCGGTGTAGAGCAGGATCAATCCGCCGGCCGGTAGCTCCGCGGTCGCGGTGTTGCCGGGCGGTCGGCCCGCCGCGTCGTGGGCGCCGTTGCCCGTCACCGAGACCGGCGTACGCCGGCCCGACTCCAAATAGACCGCCTGTCCGTCGGGCAGCACCAGCAGCGGGTACGGGTGCCCGGCGCAGCTGTAGCTGACGGTGGCAGCGCCGCCGCGGGCTTCGGTGTCGATCTGCGCATACGCCACCGTCGCGCAGCGCGCGCCCTCGACGCTGGCGGCGTATCGGTCCAGCGCGCCCAGCACCGCGTCCGGCTCACCGGCGGTGAGCGCGGAGGCGGCGACCGCGGCACGCAGTCTGCTCATCACGATCGCCGCGGCCAGGCCGTGTCCGACCACGTCACCGACCGATATCGCGATCCTGCCGGGGTGATCCAGCGGGGTGACCGAGTACCAGTCACCGCCGACCCGCATCGCCTCCCCCGCCGGCTGGTAGACGGCCGACACGACCGCCGCGGTGGAGCCGCGATCGAGGTCGAGCAGGTGCTCTTGAAAGTCGATGGCGATCTCGTGTTCGCGGGCCATCAAACGCACCCGGTCCAGGGCCGAGGACGTCAGCTCGGCCATCCGGGCGAAGGCGTCGAGTTCCCCGGCGTCGAATTGCTGCGGCGCCGGCCATAACAGGGCCAGCACCCCGAAAATGCGGCCCGAGGCATCCCGCAGCGGATGGGTCACGCAGGCGCGGATGCTCGCCGCGCTGTCCTGGACCGCGTGCTCGTAGCGCGGCGGCAGCTCGAACGTGTCGGTGACGATCATCGACTCGCCGGTGCGCGCGACGTCGGCGCCGATCAACGGGGCGTCGAGCGCGACCACGTGGTAGCGGTCGCGAAACTCCGCGGGCAGATCGCCGGCGTATTCGAATCGCAGGTATTGCTCCCCGTCGAGTTCGCCGATCGCGACGGCGCCGGCGTCGCCCGAGCCGAACGAGGAACCCAGTAGTGCGTCCATGATTCCCGCGACCGACTTGGTGCCCTGCAGCGCGGAGTCGAGGTGCACCAGCTCCGAAGCCAGGCGCGACTGCGCCTCCCGACGCTGCCGGTCACGCTCGCGGCCGACCGCGGACAACCTCGATGCCACCCGGTCGATCAGCTCTTGGGATCGGAACGGCTTGGGCAGGTAGTCGTCGACCCCACTGGCGTAACCCTCGTTGACGGCCTCGGTACCGGCCCGGGCGGACAGCATGAGGATCGGCGTCGCCGCCAGATCCGGGTCCGCGCGAACGGCGGCGACGAATCCGAAGCCGTCGAGCCCCGGCATCATCACGTCGGTGACGATCGCGTCCGGACGCAGGTTGCGGGTCGCGGCCAGCGCCGACTCGCCGTCGGCGACCAGAACCGTCTCCCATCGCGCCGACAACACCCGGTCCAGGTGGGCCCGCATGTCGGCGTTGTCATCGGCGATCAGCACCAGCTGGCGGGGTGTCTCGGGCGCGACGGCGACGGGTTCGGCGACCGGCATCACCCACTGACTCGCCTCGGCGACATACGGGTTGGTCTCATCCGGCCCGACGGGCGACGGGTCGACCACCACGCCCGAGACCGAGCGCGGCACCCGGATGGTCACGGTTGTCCCGCGGTCCAACTCGCTGTCGATTTCCACGATGCCACGGTGCAGGTCGACTAGTCCCCGGACCAGAGACAGCCCGATCCCGGTGCCCTCGACGCTGCGGCCACGGACGTTGTCGGCCCGGTAGAAGCGCTCGAACAGCAGCTTCAGATCCTCGGCGCCGATCCCGACTCCGGTGTCGCGCACGGTGATCACGCAGTCCCCGGCCTCGGTTCGCACCTGCACCGAAATCGTGCCCTGCAGTGTGTATTTGACCGCATTGGAAAGCAGGTTAAGGACGATCGTCTCCCACATGGCCGGATCGACATCGGCCAGGGCCGGCGCGCAGCCCAGCTCGAGCTCGAGCCCGGCACGATGACACAGCTCGGTGAACGACGACGCGATCTGGGCGGTGAGCGCGCCGACGTCGGTGCACACCAGCTTCGCGTCGGCCCGGCCGGCCTCGATGCGGGAGAAGTCGAGCAGAGAGTCGACCAGGCGCTGCAACCGCCGCGCGTTGCGTCCCGCGGTGGTAAGCCGCTCCGCCAGAACGCTTTCCGGCGCCGCGTCCAACAGGGCGTCGTCCAGCGGTCCGAGCAGCAGGGTCAGCGGGGTGCGGAACTCGTGGCTGACGTTGGTCAGAAATGCGGTCTTCGCCCGGTCCAGTTCGGCCAGCGCATCGGCTCGGTGCCGTTGCTGCTCGTAGGAGACGATCGAGGCGAACGTCGACGTCAACTGGTCGGCCAGCAGCTGGCAGAAACCCCGGAATTGCGTGTCCAACGGGCGTCGCGGGTTGGCGCCGACCACCAGCGCCCCCGCTGTCGAGCCTTCCCCCAGCGGCAAGACCAGAGCTTCCTGCGGACAGTCGGCGCCCAGCACCTCTTCGATCCCGGGGATCGCGACCACCACGTCGTCGATGACCTGCGGCTCGGCCCGGGATCGGGTGGCCGCATCCCAGTCCGTCAACTGCCCCAGTTCGCTTGGTAGCAGCGCCAGCACCGAGGGCGTCGCGCCGCGCAGCGTGACGTGCCCCGTCTCGCCGGCCGCGACGTACACGGCGATGAAGGACAGGTCGGCGGGCCGGGCGGCGCAGATCCTGACCGCGCCGCCGACCGCGTCATCGATGCTGCGGCTCTCGACTATCGCGGAGGCGACCGTGTTGAGCAGATGCAGGCGGCGCTCGCTCAGCACCCGCTCGGTGGTCTCGTAGGAGGGGCAGAAGATGCCGATGGGTCTGCCGTCGGCGCCGATCAGCGGGCTGTAGGTGAAGGTGAAGAACCGCTCGACGCGCCGGCCGGCGGTCACCATCGGCAGCATCAGGTCCCGCGACCAGGTCGCCTCACCGGTCGCGACGACGCCGGAAAGCATCGGGGCGATCGAATCCCAGATGTCCCACCACACCTCGCGGCCGGGCTGCCCCAGGGAGTGCGGGTGCTTATCGCCCAGGATCTCGATGTAGGCGTCGTTGTACACCACGAACAGGTCCTCGATGCCCAGCCAGAGAACCAGCGGGAACCGCGACGCCAGCGTCGTGGCGACCGCAGCCCGCATCTCGGCGGACCACTCTCGCGGTGGCCCCAGTGGATGAGTGTCCCAGTCGAATTCGGCGAACCGCCGGCCCATTTCACCGCCCAACAAAACAGCAGCGGCCAGGTCAGCCGGCAGTCGCGAATTCATTGCCGTCGTCTTCGCTGCACCGCCGCGGACCGGGTCGGGTAGATGTCGAAGACCCGGTCCAACTCAGTGACCTGAATAGGTCTGAGCACTTGGTCATGGTCGGCGACAAGCCGAACCGCGGTTCCGGCGGCTTTCGCACCCTCATGACAGTCGAGCACCGCGTTCAACGCCGCGCTACCGAAGAACTCGACAGCCAGCAGGTCGATCACCACCGCGCGTACCGGCTGTGTCGAGGCCACCCCGAGCGCGGTGGTCAGTTGAGCGGAAAGCTCACCGACGTTACTGGAGTCGACATCGCCTTTGACGCTCACGATCACTGCGTCTTCGTGAGCCTCGTGTTCGACCGCCAACAAACTTCATGCCTTTCGCCGCAGCCAACGGTTCCGATCTGCAGCCGCTAAGCCCGACGACGCGGCACGGATGCGCGGTCGCGCATCGCAGATACCAGAGAGTAACCCGTAGCCGAACTGCTCGTTTAACGATTCGCTGGTTACCCGCTGTGCTCGGGGGAATCCTCTCGTGCACGGTCAGCAGCAAATGGTCGAACTGGCTCTGCAAAGCGGCCGCCGGTACCGGCAGGTTGGCCATTTCGGCGAGCAGCTGCTTGGCCAGCGCGCGCAATTTCACGTTGGTCTGCTGCGAACGCCACTGCAGCACGCGAAACGCGTGCTCGGCGCTGACCCGGTACACGTACATCAGCACGCCCTTGGCCTGTTCGATGGCCGCGCGGCTCTCGAACAGGTCCGGCAACGCCTCGTCGAGCACCTCCTGGCGGGTCTCGTCGAAAGTGTTGGTGAGGTCGATGTAGTACCCCTCGGTACCCAGCACGGTGCCCGACTCGTCCATCATGCGGTCGGCCACGACGATCGCGTCGTGGACGGTGCCCGCGGTGTCGATGAACCGGTGCCGGCTCGAGAACGACTCTTCGGACTGCAGGGCGTAGTCGAGCAACTCCTGGACGTGCTCGCGGTCGTCGGGATGCTTGTGCGACATCAGCAGTTCGGTCGTCGGTACGACCTCCCCGGGTTCGTAGCCGTGCATCCTGGCCACCTCGTCGGACCATTCCCAGCGTTGACCTACGAACCAGAAGCGGAACGCGCCGATGTTCAGGTGTCCGGGGGCCGGCTCAACCGACTCGGAAAATCCCGCGCCACCCCCATCGGATGACGATTCCCCTGTTCGCCTGCGCTGTTGCACGTTTGCATTTTCCACTACGGGAACGCCCACGGCTACCGCCCCGGCAGAAAAGGCCGTCAACCATGTCACTCGGTCCGGGGTGGGGGTAACGTCGCGTGCGGACCCATCCATACGACGCGGGAGCGCACGCCGAGTGCGCTGAGAGGACGGCTCGGGGCCGTCGACCGTAAGAACCTGACCGGGTAATGCCGGCGTAGGGAGATGAAAAATGACTGATGTCCTTTCCGGAACTGCGTCGGGCGCCGCGTCGAACAGCGTCGAGCCGGCCGTGACCACCGGCCCGATCGCGGGAAGCAGCAAGGCCTACCGCGAGATCGAGGGTCCCGACGGAGTCACCCTGCGGGTGCCGCTGCGGCGCGTGCACCTGTCCACCGGCGACGACTTCGATCTGTACGACACCTCGGGGCCCTACACGGATTCGGACGCGACGATCGATCTGAGCGCCGGACTTCCGGCGCGGCCCGGTGTGGTCCGCGATCGCGGCACCCAGCTGCAGCGCGCCCGCGCCGGCGAGATCACCGCCGAGATGGCCTACATCGCCGCCCGCGAGGGCATGCCCGCCGAGTTGGTCCGCGACGAGGTCGCGCGCGGCCGCGCGGTGATCCCGGCCAACCACAACCACCCCGAGATCGAGCCGATGATCATCGGCAAGGCATTTGCAACCAAGGTGAACGCAAACATCGGCAACTCGGCGGTGACGTCCTCGATCGCCGAGGAGGTCGACAAGATGGTGTGGGCCACCCGCTGGGGCGCCGACACCATCATGGACCTGTCCACCGGCAAGAACATCCACGAAACCCGCGAGTGGATCCTGCGGAATTCCCCGGTGCCGGTGGGCACCGTGCCGATCTACCAGGCGCTGGAAAAGACCAAGGGCGACCCGACCGAGCTGACCTGGGAGCTCTACCGCGACACCGTGATCGAGCAGTGCGAGCAGGGCGTGGACTACATGACCGTGCACGCCGGCGTGCTGCTGCGCTACGTGCCGCTGACCGCCAAGCGCGTCACCGGCATCGTGTCCCGCGGCGGCTCGATCATGGCCGCCTGGTGCCTGGCGCATCACCAGGAATCGTTCCTGTACACCAACTTCGACGAGCTCTGCGAGATCTTCGCCCGCTACGACGTCACCTTCTCCCTCGGTGACGGCCTGCGGCCGGGCTCGATCGCCGACGCCAACGACGCCGCGCAGTTCGCCGAGCTGCGCACCCTGGGCGAACTGACCAAGATCGCGAAATCCCATGGCGTGCAGGTGATGATCGAGGGCCCGGGCCACGTCCCGATGCACAAGATCGTCGAGAACGTGCGGCTGGAAGAGGAGTGGTGCGAGGAGGCGCCGTTCTACACGCTGGGCCCGCTGGCCACCGACATCGCGCCGGCCTACGACCACATCACCTCGGCGATCGGCGCGGCCATCATCGCCCAGGCCGGCACCGCGATGCTGTGCTACGTGACCCCCAAGGAACACCTGGGGCTGCCCGACCGCAAGGACGTCAAGGACGGGGTCATCGCCTACAAGATCGCCGCGCACGCCGGCGATCTGGCCAAGGGGCACCCGCACGCGCAGGAGCGCGACAACGCGCTGTCGACGGCACGGTTCGAGTTCCGGTGGAACGACCAGTTCGCGCTGTCGCTCGACCCGGACACCGCGCGGGAGTACCACGACGAGACGCTGCCGGCCGAACCCGCCAAGACCGCGCACTTCTGCTCGATGTGCGGGCCGAAGTTCTGCTCGATGCGCATCACCCAGGATGTCCGCGACTACGCCGCCAAGCACGGCCTGGAGACCGAAGAAGACATCGAGGCGGCCATGTTCGCCACCGGAATGGCGGAGAAGTCGGCCGAATTCGCCGAGCACGGCAATCGGGTGTATCTGCCGATCACGCAGTGACGTTACCTGCCGCTGCCCGCGCCGGGCACGACGCCGCGGCGGGTGCTGTCCATCGCCGGATCGGACTCCGGCGGCGGCGCGGGCATCGAAGCCGACATGCGCACCATGGCGCTGCTGGGTGTTCACGCGTGCGTCGCGGTCACCGCGGTGACCGTGCAGAACACGTTGGGCGTGCAGGGTTTTCACGAGGTGCCCGGTGACGTCGTCGCCGGGCAGATCGAGGCCGTGGTCGACGACATCGGCATCCAGTCCGCCAAGACCGGGATGCTGGCGTCGCCGCACATCATCGACACCGTGGCCACCACGTGGCGCCGGCTCGGGTTGACGGTTCCGCTCGTCGTCGACCCGGTGGCGGCCTCCATGCACGGCGATGCGCTGATGGCCCCGGCGGCCCTGGATTCGCTTCGCGACCAACTGTTTCCGCTGGCGACGCTGGTGACGCCGAACCTCGACGAGGTGCGGCTGCTGGTGGGTATCGACGTGGTGGACACCGAGTCGCAGCAGGCGGCGGCCAAGGCGCTGCATGCGCTGGGCCCGAAGTGGGTTCTGGTCAAGGGCGGTCACCTGCGGTCGTCTGCTCGCAGTTGCGACCTGCTCTACGACGGCGCCGATTTTCACGAGTTCGATGCGCAGCGGATCGCGACCGGTAACGACCACGGCGGGGGTGACACGCTCGCCAGCGCCGTGGCGTGCGCGCTGGCGCACGACTTCACGGTGCCCGACGCGGTCGAGTTCGCCAAAGCGATGGGTCACCGAATGCCTGCACGCCGCCTACCCGCTGGGCCATGGCCATGGTCCCGTCTCCCCGCTGTTTCGGCTGTCATAAACACATGAACCTCGATCAGATCGCGGGCTCCGCGCACCAACCCGCCGGTGCGCCAAAGGGGATAGTGGTGCTGACCCACGGCGCCGGCGGCAACCGGGATTCCGTTCTGCTGCAACAGGTGTGCGACGAGTGGGCGCAGCGGGGTTGGCTTGCGGTGCGCTACAACCTGCCCTACCGCCGGCGCCGGGCCACCGGCCCGCCATCTGGCTCGGCCGCCACCGACCGGGCCGGCATCGTCGAGGCGATCACGCTGTGCCGCGGACTTGCCGGCGGCCCGCTGATCGCCGGCGGACATTCCTACGGCGGCCGGCAGACATCCATGGTGGTTGCCGCCGGCGAAGCGGCGGTGGACGTGCTGACGCTGTTCTCCTATCCGGTGCATCCCCCGGGCAAACCCGAACGCGCCCGCACCGAACATCTGCCCGACATCACCGTGCCGACGGTCTTCACGCACGGCACGTCGGACCCGTTCGGCACGCCCGAAGAACTCCGCGCGGCCGCCGCATTGATCACCGGAACGACCGCCGTCGTCGAGATCGCCAGTGCCCGACACGATCTGCGCTCGAAGACATTGAACGTGCCGGCGTTGGCCGTCGATGCCGCGCTGCACCTGCTCGGCAGGAACTAGACAGTTAAAACTGGACAGTCTTAACTGTCTAGTTTAGAGTGGTGTCGTGGATGCCATCAGCGACTCCGCGGTAACGGCGGCACGTGATATCCGAGTGGTGTTCAGCCGGCTACGACGCCGGTTGAAGGACATCGCGGTCGACGGTTTGACGCCGTCACAGACGGCGGTGCTCACCCGGCTGTGGAAAGAGGGTCCGTCGTCGGCCAGCGCCTTGGCCGGCGCCGAACGGGTACGTCCCCAGTCGATGGCCACCATCCTGGCCGCCCTGGGCCAACGCGGGCTCATCGAACGCGCGCCGGACCCGAACGACGGCCGGCGCCAGGTGGTCTCGCTGACCCCGGCGGGGAAGAAGCGCGCCGAAAGTGACCGGCGCGCCCGCGAGGAGTGGCTGGCCCAAGCCATCCAGGAGCGCTACACCGAGGCCGCAGCGGCGCGTCATCGTCGACGCGTTGTCGCTCCTCGAGCGCTTGACCGAATAGTAAGGACACGAAAGGACAGTAACCGCAATGGAATTGGGATTGCATTTCATCGACTTTCTGCCGGGAGACCCGGCCGCCCTGGGCCCGACGCTGGCCGACGCGGCCAAGGCCGCCGAACAAGGCGGCGCCACGCTGTTCACCCTCGCCGACCATTTCTTCCAAATGGAAGCCGTGGGGCGCGCGGAGGACCCGTTCCTCGAGGGATATACGTCGCTGGGCTTTCTGGCCGGACAGACGGCGACAATCGACCTGAGCCTGTTGGTCACCGGTGTCACCTATCGGTATCCGGGCCTGCTGGCCAAGGCGGTCACCACGCTGGACGTCTTATCGCAGGGCCGCTCGATGCTGGGGCTGGGCGCTGCCTGGTACGACCGCGAGCACGCCGCCCTGGGCTTTCCTTATCCGCCGGTGAGCCGGCGCTTCGAGATGCTTGAAGAGACGCTGCAGATCTGCCGGCAGATGTGGAGCGATGACGACGGCCCGTACGAGGGCACGCACTACCAGCTGGCCGAGACGATCTGTGCGCCGCAACCGATTCGGCGTCCCCCGATTTTGATCGGCGGGGATGGCGAGAAGAAGACGCTACGTCTGGTCGCGCAGTACGCCGACGTCTGGAACTCCACGGTGACGGAAGTCGACGCGATCAAACACAAGATCGAGGTGTTGAATCGTCATTGCGAGACGGTCGGCCGCGACCCCGGCGAGATCCGCAAGACGGTGGGTTACTTCGTCGATCCGTTCGAGGACCTCGACGGATATTTCAAGACCGTCGAGGGCTACGCCGGACTCGGCGTCGAGATGGTCAATGCCGGCCCGTTCCCCGGTAATCCGGATCCGGTCGGGTTTGTCCGCCGCCTGGGCGACGAGGTGATTCCCCGGCTCGCCGAGATAGGTTGATCCGTTTGGTGGTTCGTCAGCCGGGATAACGCGAGTAACAGGCGTCCGCGTTGCCGGTCACGCCGCCGCGGAACGCCGCGATCCGGGTGAAACCGGCCGGGACGCTGGTGCCGTCCGCATCACTGGCGACCAGACGGTTGGTGAGCAGACCGGCCACCGCCTCGTCGAGATCGCCTGCGGTCAGCACCAATTGGTTGTGCGAGGACAGCTCGATCGGCTCGGCCATCTTGCGGTGCACCACTCCGGTCAGGCATGCGGTCCGCAGCGCGGTCCACGGGCTCTGCATCGGCAGGTTGCGCTCGTGCTGCACCGCCAGCGCGTATCTCGACATCACGACGGACAGCGCGGTGTCGTCGCCCTGCGGCAGGGTCTGTTGTTTCTCGTCAGCGATCGAGCCCATGGCGGCCAGGCCGGGCAGGTCGACCACGATGGTGTTGGTGCCCGGGCAGTAGGACGCGGGCGGGGTGGCCTTGGCGTCCGGGCAATCGGCCGGCTGGTAGGACAGCGCCGGGGGGTTGGCCGGGGCGAAGATCTTTCCCAGCAGCTCCATCAAATTCGACAACGTGTCTTGGTTGATCGGCACCTCACCGGTCTCCCTTGCGCCGGAGTTGTCGACCCGCAAGGCATTCGGCAGGTCGCCGCGGCGCTGCTCGATTTCGTTGCGATTGATCGCCGCACAGGCCGAGGCGCCGTTGAGGAAACCCATTTGGAAGGCGCTGATGCGGTCCAGGGCCGACCCGTGTGCGTCGTCGTTTTCGGTCTCGCTGTCCATCACGGGGTCACGCGTGGTGATGATCCCCGCCAGCACATGGTCGAGCCCGTCGGCGGTGCTCAGCGTGAAGCGCGGCGACTTGCCGTCGGCGACCCAATACAGATAGACGCCCGCGAAGCAATCGGCCTGCTGCTCGCGAACGATGGTCGCGTCCCGTCTGGTCACCAGCTTCGCCATCTGCTGCAGGGCATGCCCGAATTCGTGTGCCAGCACACCGGTGACGGCCATGTCGCCGAAGTACTTCTGCGCGATGGGCATGAATACGCCGCGGTCCCAGGCGATCAGGTTGCACTTGCCGGTGTAGAAGGCGTTGACGAGCTTGTAGGTGTCATTGTGGCACACGATCGGGCTGCTCGGATTGCTGGAGTTGTAGGACACCATCTTGCTGAGCGGAACGAACTTGCCCTTCAGCGATTGGTCGTACACCGACTGCCAGTAGTCCTCGATGTCGTTGACCGACAGCCGCGCCAGGTCGTCGATCGGCCCGTTGTCGGTGTTGAGCACCTTGCCGGTGGGACTGGGCGCGTTCGAACGGATTCCGCTGGGCCCGTTGGTCGCGGGCAGCCCGCCGACCAGAAAAGGGTCGTTGAGCATCGACAGCGCGCGTCCGTCGACGAACGTCGTGCAACCGGCCACCACGAGCACCGCCGCTGCCCACACGAGTGCCGACCTGAGCGCATGGCTATTCATGACCAACCTCATCCCGACCGGCTACAGGGCAGCATCAAGGAAACTCATTCTAGAGGCATTGACCGTACACGGCAGGAGGAATCGGGGGGCCCAGCAAACACATACCGGGCGCAGAGCTGCTAGAAAGGCGGTGGCTCGCCGTCGCCTTAAACCGGCCGCCGCCACCGCCTCCCATGCGTCCGCCGTCCATTCCGCCCGCTCACCCGACTCCCGGCAACACCAGCAGCTCACCGGCGGCCACCAACCGCTCCGCGGCCGCCCGCGCCTCCGCGCACCCGGCCTCGCGCACCCGATCCAGCAGCGCCGCCGACTCCGGCGTCTCCCGGGACGCATACCACCACTCGAACATGCGTTCGGCTATGCCACCGGCCTCCGACAAACAGCGGCGGCGTTACGGCACCCGGGTGCGATGCCGCTTGTTGTGCGGTGGCACACCGTTGACCCCGCCGATGGACTCCGCGTAGCTGCCGACCGCGAACCCGACACCAGAACCCATGACCGCCAACGCTTCCCGGTTGATGTTGTCGACGGTGTCACGCGGGGTCTGGAAGTTCGGGTCGAACGCGACACCCGCCTGGCCGCCCCACAATCGGGCCTGCACGGGGGTTTTCGGCTGCGAGGCTCCGGTGGTCATGCCCCCAACGGGCACGCCCGCGACCATGAACGGGTGATAGTCGGCCCTGGTGTCCAACGGCATGTCCGCGGCCCGCTTGCCGGCGAGGTTCAGAAAACCGGCCAGGGTGCGTTCGATGCCGGCTGAGCCTTCCGGCACATCCGCGGCGGAGACACCGGGCCCGGGCGGGGCGGACTGATCGCCGTCGTCGGTGAAGAATCCGGCATTGGGCGAACCCAGCATGGTGAAGTTCAGGTACAGCGCCATGTCGTTGAGTTGGTCGCGGTCCATGCCGAACACGTAGTCCATGACGCCGTTGCGCCCGTCCTCCTCGGCTCCCCAGAACACGAACCGCACCGCGTTGGTCACCGGGGCGAGCGGGCCCAGTTGCAGCGCCGTCTCCAGCACGGCGGCCACCCCGGAGCCGTCGTCGTTGATCCCGGGTCCGGCGCGCGAGCCGTCCAGATGCGCACCCACCACGACGACGTCGTGGGCCGACCCGGTCTTGGTCTGCGCCACCACGTTTCGGGAAGTGATCTTGACGTTCTGCGCATCCAGCACCAGACGTACCGGTCCGGTGGATCCCGTCAGGGCGGCGGCGCCGTAGGAGCCCAGCACGGCGACCGGCACCATCAGCTGCTTGAAGTAGCCGGTGGTGAACAGCGTGGGCGGGGCCCCGCGCCCGGTGGGGGAACTGAGCACGATCACCGCACTCGCGCCCTTGGCCACCGCGCTGTTCTGTTTGTCGACCACCGAACACTGCGCGTCGTCGACGACCGCGATCGCACCCTTGGGCACGACGGCCGGGTAATCGTTGGCCGTGCAACCCGACGGCTGCACCGGACGGATCGGCTGGCCGGTCAGTCCGCCGGGCGGCGTCTGAATCAGCAGCGAAGCCTGGTCAACGGGATAGGTGCGGCCCGCAACGGTCAGCGCGGGTTTACCCAGCGACACGGTATAGAGCCGGTCGAACTGCGGTGTCTGTACGTCGAATCCCCTGTCGCGCAGGGCTTTAGCGACGTAGTCCACACTCGCGTTGAAGCCCGGCGTCCCGTCGGCACGGTTGCCACCATTGGCGTTGGCGATGTTCTGCAAGGCACGCAGGTGCGTGAGCATGCCCTCGGCGTTCACCTTTCTGGCCAGACTGTGCGCAAGGTCCGGGGTCGCCGTCGGCAGCCCCGGCCGCGTCGACGAACAGCCGGCCACCACGGCGATCAGCAGCAGAGTCGCGCCCACCCGGGAGATCATGACTTGACGAGCACGTGCCGGGTGCGGTCCGCCATGACGGGGACGCCGTTATGCCCGCCGAGGTCTTGCGCATAGAGACCGATCGCGTAAGCCACGCCGCCACCGTTGATTCCCAGCGCGGTGCGGTCGACGTGGTCGAGGGTGTCGGTTTTCTGGTGGTAGTTGGGATCGAACGGTTGATCGGCGGTCCCACCCCACAACTTGGCCTGGTCGGCGGACATCTTGCCCTCGGCGCCCGAGAACAGGCCACCGGCGGGGATCCCCGCCAGGGTGAATCCGTCGTAGTCGGACCGGCCGTCGAAAGAGGTGTCCTGCGCGGTCTTTCCGGCCGACTTCAGGTAGGAGACCAGCGTCCGCTCGATGCCGGCCGAGCCTTCGGGCACCACCGGCTGGCCGCGCGCGTCCATGGGCAGCGACTGGTCGCCGTCGTAGGTGAAGTAGCCGGGGTTCGGCGACGCGAGCATGTCGAAATTCAGGTACAGCGCAATGTTTTTCAGCGCCGCCAGGTCCAGCGATTCGACGTAGTTGCGTGACCCGATCAGCCCGAGTTCCTCCGCACCCCAGAACCCGAACCGCAGCGCGTTGTGCACCGACGGCGAACTCCCCAGCCGCACAGCGGTTTCCAATACCGCGGCCACGCCCGAGCCGTTGTCATTGATACCCGGCCCGTCGGGCACGCTGTCCAGGTGCGCTCCCGCCATCACCACGTCGGTCGCGGATCCGGTTTTGGTCTGCGCAATCACGTTGCGCGCCCGGAAGCTTTGGGCGCTGGCATTGAGTTTGATCGTGGTGGGTCCCGGCTGGCCGCGCAGCTGCACGCCCACCGATCTGGTCACGCTCAGCACCGGGATCTTCACCTCGGTGGCCGGTCCGAGCGTGCCGCCCATCTGTTGTTCGTCGACGTTGTCGGCGATGATCATCGCCACGGCGCCGCGCTGCGCCGCGGCGTCCTCCTTCTGAGCGAACGGGCAGGTGCCGCGATCGACCAGCACCACCGCGCCCTGCAGTGGCAGGCTGGCGTAGTCGGAGGCCGCGCAGCCGAGGTTGTTCGTCGGTGCGGCGACCAGCGGCCCGCTCACCCCGTCCGGCGCGGTGCCCAGGCTGAAGTCCAGTGCGTGCGCCTCCACCGACCTGCCGCCGACGGTGAGTGCCGGCTTGTCGGCGTGAAACACCCGCGCCGAGAACTCAGGGGTCTGCACGTCAAATCCACTGCCGCGCAAGACATTCACCACGTAGTCGACGCTGGCCTCGTAGCCGGGTGTACCCACCGCCCGGGTGCCGTGGTTGGCGTTGGCGATGTCTTGCAGCTTCGACAGGTGTGCCATCATCGCGTCGGTCGTGACCTTGCCGCGCAATGCGGAGGCGAATTCGCCCGCGGCGGGGTCACCGATTGTTTGCTGCGAGTCAGACGACCGATGGAAGCAGCCGGCCGAGAACGCGGTCAGGGCGACCACGGCGAGCAACGCCGGAATCGTCGTGGATTTGTTCACCATCGCGCCCCAGGTTAGACCGCTGCCCAAGCGGCCCGGATCAGGACACGGCGGTATCAGACGTGCAGTGCGCTGAAAGGCGCAAAGGGGATGTTGCGCACCACGAACCAGGCCAGCACCAACGACAGTGTCGCGACGGCGGCCCAGCGTCGGTGCTGCCAACTGCGGATCCGCCGACCCACCAGGCGTCCGTAGGTCCAGGAGAAGTACGCCCACAGCAACAGCACGACAGCCGCCAGGCCCAACGCATTGAACCTGGCGGCCGCCAACAGATTGCCGTGCATGAGCGAATACACCATGCGCAGACTGCCGCATCCGGGACAGTCGATGCCCAATAACGCCTTGGTGGGACATACCGGCAGCGGGCCGTTCGGGGTGGTCGGGTCACCCGCCCAGATGGCGGCGCACATCAGCGACGTGGATGCGGCCATCACTAGTGGTGCACCCAGATTCGCGTGCGCCGCCCCCCAGCGGGTCACCATGATCGAGGCTTTAGAACATCGCGGCGAGTGCCGCGTTGGTGTTCGTGTTCAGCGCACCGACCGCCATCAAGATGCCGTAGATGACTCCCACGACGACGCCGATGGCCACCGACCAGATCACCCATTTCTTGGCGCTCTCGGCGGACGCTTGCGCCTCGGCGTAACGGCCCTGCGCCCACAACCCGTTCACCTGGCTCGACTTGACGATCGCCACGATCCCGAAGGGAAGACAGCAGAAGAGGGTCGCCAGGATCGACCACACCAGATAGTTATTCGGCGCTTGGCCGGCCGGCTGCTGCGGCGGGTAACCGGGCGGAGGCGGCGGCGGATAATCGGACGGCGGCGGAGGGGGTTGTGTCATGGATTCTCCAGTCCAATAGAAGTTAGCTGGCGTAAAGCGGTGCTAACCATACCCGAGCGGACTCTGATCGGCACTAGCAATGAAAAAATCTTGTTCAGACCATTCCCGGCGCGACGCGCCGCCGGCCGCACTGCGTTCACCGAAAGTCTGGATCATCGCCGTGTCTCAACATAATTCAACATCCTGCGAAACGACCGGCGCGCCACTATCATTTGCCTGGTCCGCCGCGGGTTGAGCCGAAGAAGGATGCCCACACAGACAATTGCCTGCGGAACGTATTGCTTTACCACGACATAGCCCTACTACCCGTGATTAGAAGCGGCCGTTAAGGAGCCATTCATGTCCGAGTTCAGCAACGTGCTGAGGGCGGCGACGGCGACCGCGCTCACCGGCGGTCTGGCCTTAGCGGGCAGCGTCCCGGCGGGCGCGGATCCCGCCACCACCGGGAGCTCCTCGGATATCAACGCGCTTGCGGCCTTGCTGTCGAAGGGCTATGGCCTGAACAACTGCACCGCCCAGAACATCGACCGCAGTACGCAACTGGCGGTGCTTACCTGCGGGCAGAGCCCCGACCCGCGCGGTCCAATTCAGGCCAAGTACGTCCTGTTCACGATGTCGACAACCTGGCCACCTCGTTGCAGGCCACCATCAAAGAGGACGTCCTGACCCGGTGCGGGGACGCCACCCAGTCGCCCTCGGACTGGCACAAAGACGGTTCGGCGGCCAGCGCCGGTCAGGCCGCGTGCCGCACTTACCGAAATGGCGCCGAGATCATCTGGACCACGGATGCCCACAACACGCTGAGCTACCTGCGCGCATCCAACACCGACGGTGCGGCGCCTTACCAGTGGTGGCGCGCCAACGGGTGACGTTCCCGCTGTGCCGCAACCGATTCTGTGAACCGATGACCGAGAAACGTTCGCCCCTCTTTATTTCCATCAACCGCAGGGAGTCAGGAAAATGTCACATCTGAACAGCGCGCTGCGAGTCGTGTCGGCCGCAGCTTTCACAGGCAGTTTGGCTTTCGCGGGTGTTGGCGCCGCGAACGCCGAGCCCAACACCGGTAACGCGGCGGACATGAACACGTTGGCCGCCTCACTGTCCAAGGGTTATGGCCTGAACAACTGCAAGCCGCAAGAGCTGACCGAATCCGGCGAACTGGCCGAGCTCCTGTGCGGGCAAAGCCCGGACTCCAGCGGGCCGGGCTCCGGCGTCTACGCCCTGTTCTCCAACGGCACGAATCTGGGCTCGGCGTTCAGTTCCACCATCAAGGACGTCTCCCTGGCCGCATGTGGGGACGCCGGGCAGTCACCGGGGACGTGGAAGCAGAACGGCCAGACGGGCGGCCAGATCGCCTGCGGCACCTACAAGAACTACGCGACGTTGACCTGGACCACCGACGCCAAAAACGTGTTGGGACACCTCACCTCGGCCAATTCCGATGTCAACGCGCTCTACCAGTGGTGGCGCACCAACGGCTGACGGTTACAGCTGAGCCGCAATCAAGTCCGCTACCGCGCGCATCCCGGCGGCGTTCGGGTGTAACGGGGCGGGGCGGCCCGGCAGTCGGAACACCGAACCGTGCCGGCAGCGTCGTCCATGGCTCTGCCGACCACGCGTGGTGTTCGCGGCCGGCCGCGCCGGCGCGGATGACTTCGCAACCGGTCGCCGCGGCGGCGTCGGCCGTCATCGTTTCCAGCGTCGCGGCCACGTGCCGGCCCAGGTCGGCATCGGCGGGCGACAGCGGCGCGGCCGGCACACCCGGCGGCGGCAGCATCGTCAGGTAGTCGACGAAGAAGATCCGTGCCCGCGCGGATCGCTGACGCAGCGCACGGCCGACCGCGCACAGCGATTCAAACACCGCGTCCAGGGCGCGATCCCGCGCCTCGCGATCCAGCAGTTCGCGAGATGCGATCCCCCAGCAGCGGCAGGTGACGCAGCGAACGCGGCAGTGACGCGGCCATCAACAGCGGAACGTAGCCGACGTCATTGCCGCCGATGGTGACGGTGACCAGGCTCTCGGTGCCGTCCAGCGCGGCGATTTGGGGTGGTGCGCCGCGTTGGCGCTCGGTGAGCACGTGCGCGGTGGTCGCCCCGGAGAAGGTGACGTCGACCAAATCGTGCTGGTATCGCCGCGCGATCAGGTGCGCGTAGTTGCGCGCCGATCGGCCCGACCAGCGCGGAGCCCCCGCGGCGCGGGGCCGGATGCCGGGACCGGCGGCCATCGAACTGCCCAGCGCGACATAACGACTCATCGTTGCGGGCTCGACGCCTGTGCCCAGAACCGCTTCGGGATCCGTCCGGCCCGCCGGGCCAGATACCCGGCGGTGACGGCGGCGGCCATCGCGGCGGCCATCGCGGCGGGATCGGCGGCCCGGGTCACCGCGGTGGCCAACAGCACGGCGTCACAACCCAATTCCATCGCCAGCGCGGCGTCACTGGCGGTTCCGATGCCCGCGTCGAGCACCACCGGAACGCCGGCCCGGGCGACGATCATCTCGATGTTGTGCGGATTGGTGATGCCCAGGCCGGTGCCGATCGGCGAACCCAGCGGCATGACCGCCGCGCATCCGGCGTCCTCCAGCCGGCGCGCCAGCACCGGATCGTCGTTGGTGTAGGGCAGGACGACGAACCCGTCATCGACCAATTGCTCTGCGGCCCGCACCAATTCGACCGCGTCGGGCAGCAGCGTGCGTTCGTCGGCGATCACCTCGAGCTTGATCCAGTTGGTGTTCAGCGCCTCGCGCGCCAACTGTGCGGTGAGCACCGCCTCGGCCGCGCCGCGGCATCCCGCGGTGTTGGGCAGCGGCGTGATGCCCAGCCGGTTGAGCAGATCGAGCAGGCCGGTGCCGCCCTCGGCGTCGACCCGGCGGATGGCGACGGTGGTCAGTTCCGTGCCCGAGGCCACCAGCGCCTCTTCCAGCACCGCGAGGTTGCTCGCTCCCCCGGTGCCCATGATGAGCCGCGAGGCGAAGCTGCGGTCGCCGATCGTCAGTTTCGCATCAGCCACCTTGCACCGCCGTCACTATCTCGAGCCGGGCGCCATCGAAAAGCTCTGTGGACCAACGAGATCGCGGTAACACCGCGTCGTCCATGGCCACCGCTACGCCCCGGTCCGGAAAACCCAGCGAATCCAGCAGCGCGGCGACCGTGATGTGCGCGTCGACGTCGACCTTCTGCTCGTTGACCACGACGATCATTGGTGTGCTCCCACCGGGGCCAGTTCGGAAACGATCTGTTCTGCCGTCCAGGGCGCCAACAAAAACCCCGACCGGCCGTGGCCGGCGGCGACCAGCGTTCGCGCGTCCAGGCGATGCACCAACGGCAGATTATCGGGTGTCATCGGGCGCAGCCCGGCGGCGCACTCGGCCAGCTCGTATTCACCCAGCGCCGGCAGCACCGCGCACGCGTCGTCAAGCAGGTCACGCACGCCCGAGACGACCGGGGCGGTGTCGCGCCCGTGTTCGTACTGGGTGGCGCCGACGACCACCCCGTCGGCGCGCGGCACCAGGTAAACCTGGCGCCCGTGCACGCGGGCGCGAACAACCCGCTGCGGCAACGGCATACAACCTTTGCGCCACCGCAGTCGCAGCACTTCGCCCTTCACCGGGCGCACCGGCAGGCCGGGCCACAGCGACGGCGCGTCGATGCCGTTGGCGATCACCACCGCGTCGGCCTCGCACGCGCGACAGGTCGTGCACCGGCGGCGCCCACGACACCCCGAGGCGCTCGCACTCGCGCGCTCAGCGCGTCCAGCACCGCCCGGTTGTCCACGGCCAGTTCGGTGGGCGCCCGAAAGCCGTGCCGAATGCCCTGCGCCAGCAGCGGTTCGACGTCGCGGGCGGCCGACTCCCAGACCACCGGATGCCCCTGGGCGGACAGCCACTCCGCGACGGTGCGCAGGTCGGCGACATCGGCGCGGTCGACGGCCACCACCAGCGACTCGCGCGCGGTGACCACCTCGGGCGGCAGCCCGTCAAGGAAACCGCCCTCGCGCCACAGCCGCAGCGATTCCAGGCCCAGCCGCAACAACCGCTCTTCGCCGGGCCAGCCCTCGCTGTGCGGCGCCAGCATGCCGCCGGCGACCCAGGATGCGCCCTGGTGGTCGCCGCGGTGCACCCGCACCGACCACCCGGCCTGCGCGGCCCGGCGCGCCACCGAGAGCCCGATGACGCCGCCGCCGATGACGGCCAAAGGACCCCGGCGGGGGTCCCGGAGGGCATCCCGGTCATTCTCGAGCCTCCCTTCGCCGGCATGACCCGGATCAGGTGTGACGGTAAGGGCAGGTCCGGGTGGCTCCGGCTGTGCCCACTCTCAGCCCCGCAGTCAGTCGACTACCCGGGACTCCCGTGTCCAGTGGTTCTCTTCGGCTCCACGCTAGCGCGCTAGCGTCTCGGTGTGCAGCGTCCCTTGATAGACGACTTTCGGTTCTGGCCACCGCGCGGCTGTATCTGTGCACCGACGCCCGCCGTGAGCGCGGCGATCTGGCCGAGTTCGCCGACGCCGCCCTGGCCGGCGGCGTGGACATCATCCAGCTGCGCGACAAGGGATCGGCCGGTGAGCAGCGGTTCGGCCCGCTCGAGGCGCGCGACGAGCTGGCGGCGTGCGAGATCCTGGCCGACGCGGCCCGCCGGCACGGCGCCTTGTTCGCCGTCAACGACCGCGCCGACATCGCCCGGGCGGCCGGCGCCGATGTGCTGCATCTCGGGCAGGGCGACCTGCCGCTGGCCGTCGCCCGCGACATCGTCGGGGCGGACGTGCTGCTCGGCGCTGTCCACCCACGAGCGCCGAGGAGGCCACCGCCGCGGCGGTCGGCGCAGCCGACTACTTCTGTGTCGGCCCCTGCTGGCCCACTCCCACCAAACCGGGTCGTGCGGCGCCCGGCCTGCCGCTGGTCCGGGCCGCCGCCGGCCTCGGCCGCCGACAAGCCGTGGTTCGCGATCGGCGGCATCGACGAGCAGCGGCTGCCCGAGGTGCTCGACGCCGGCGCCCGGCGCATCGTGGTGGTGCGGGCGATCACCGCGGCCGCCGACCCGCGGGCCGCGGCCCAGCGGCTCAGTTCGGCGCTGGCAGCAGCGAGCTGATCCGGCGGGTCAGCTGCGAGGGCTCCTGGTCGGCCTGAAATGGGGGGCCGGGCATACACCAGACGAAGACGCCGGCCTCGACCTCGATCGTGCGCGGCAGATATTGGCGTCGTTCGTCGCCGTCGGCCAGCGGCAACACCGCCCGCGCGGTGCGCAGCCGCTGCCAGCTGGCCGCGAAGCCGGGATGCAGCGGCAGGTCGGCCACGTCGTTTTCGGCGACCCAGCGCATCTCGGCGCTTTCCCGGTTGGGCACGGTGTGCAGCAACTCATCGGCGTCGGCGACGACGGTGGTGTAGCTCCAGTGCGTGCCGGCCGATCCCGGCGACCTCGGCGGTGACCACGGTCGCGCGCACGGCGAGCCGCTCAGCCAGCAGCCCGGCCTCCTCGTTCGCTTCGCGGACCGCCGTCTCCTCCGGCGTCTCGTGGCTGTCCCGGGCGCCGCCCGGCAGCCCCCAGGTCCCGCCCTGATGACTCCACACCGCGCGATGCTGCAGCAGCACCGCGGGCGTGCCGTCGGGTTGCGGGGCCCGCAGCAGCAAACCCGCCGCGCCGAAGCGGCCCCAGTAATGGGCGCCGCCGCTCGGAGATCACCCAACCGTCACCGTCGCCCTGCACCGATTCAGGATATGCAGACTGGGTTTGGGCGTCGCCAATTGCGTCCGCCTCCACCCATCCACCCGAACATGCTCTTAGACTTCGCTTATAGAGGTCCGTGCAGCGAAATCCGAGTGGCCGAGAGATGAGGGCTGATCAGACGTGACGGTTGAGCTGGCGCACCCGTCGACCGAGCCGCAGGGGTCGCGGTCACCGGCCGAACCAGCTCATCCACGCTGGTGGTTCATCTCGACGACGCCGGGCCGCATCTTGACCATCGGCATCGTGCTGGCCGCGCTCGGCGGGATCAGCGCCTTCGCCACCTCGACCACCATCAACCACCGGCAGCAAGTGCTGACCACAGTGCTCAACCACACCGAGCCGCTGTCGTTCGCCGCCGGGCGGCTGTACACCACCCTGTCGGTGGCCGACGCCGCGGCGGCCACCGCGTTCATCGCCGAGGCCGAGCCGCAGCCCGTGCGCCAGCGCTACGAGCAGGCGATCACCGACGCGTCGGTGGCCGTGACCCGGGCGTCGAGCGGGCTCACCGACGAACCGCTGGTGCAGTTGCTGGGCCGGATCAACGCCGAGCTGGCCGTCTACACCGGCCTGATCGAAATCGCCCGAACCAACAACCGGGAGGGCAACCCGGTCGGGTCGTCGTACCTGTCGGAGGCCTCGGGGCTGATGCAATCGACGATCCTGCCCGACGCGGCGCGGCTCTATCAGGCGACGTGCGGAGCGGGTGGACGCCGAAACCACCGCGTCGACGCAGATCCCGGCGCCGGTCATCATGGTCGTCGGCGCCACCGTGATTTTCGGCGCGTTCTCGCACCGCTGGCTGGCCCGGCGCACCCGGCGCCGAATCAACCCGGGCCTGGTGGTGGGCGCGCTCGCTATTCTCGTCATGGTGGTTTGGGTTGGAACTGCGCTGACCATTTCTACGACGGCCAGTCGTAGCGCGAAGGACACTGCCGCGGAATCCCTCAAGACCGTCACCAATGTCGCGATCACCGCCCAGCAGGCGCGCGCCGACGAGACGCTGTCGCTGATCCGTCGCGGGGACGAGGAGAAGCGCAAGCAGTCGTTCTATCAACGCATCGATTCCATGCACCGCCAGCTCGACCAGTACATGTCCCGCAGCGACGCCGTGGACAAGCCGGACCTGGAAGGCGCCGATCAGCTGCTGCTGCGCTGGCGGCAGGCCAACGACCGGATCACCTCCTACATCTCGGTGGGTAACTACCGGGCCGCCACCCAGGTGGCGCTGGGCAGCAGCGAGGAAGACTCCACCCCGGCGTTCGACAAGCTGCGATGACGAGCTGGTCAAGGCCATGGACCAGGGCCGCATCACCCTGCGCAACGACGTCATCAACGCGCGCAGCGGGCTGTCCGGCGCCCAGGTCGGTGGCGTGGTGCTCAGCCTCGGCGCCGCCATCGCGGTGGCGCTGGGCCTGTGGCCGAGGCTGAAAGAGTATCGATAATGATCCGCCTGCCGCTGCTTCGCCGGGCGTGCACCGTGGCCGCCGCCGCGGTGGTGCTGGCGGGTTGCGGCCACACCGAATCGCTGCAGGTGGCCAGCGTGCCGACGTTGCCGCCGCCGACACCGGTCGGCATGGAGCAGTTGCCGCCGCAGCCGCCGCTGCCGCCCGACGGCCCGAATCAGAGCTGCGACCTGACGGCCAGCCTGCGGCCCTTTGCCACCAAGGCCGAGGCGGACGCCGCGGTCGCCGACATCCGTGCCCGCGGCCGGCTGATCGTCGGGCTCGACATCGGCAGCAACCTGTTCAGCTTCCGCGACCCGATCACCGGCGAGATCACCGGCTTCGACGTCGACATCGCCGGCGAGATCGCGCGCGACATCTTCGGGGCGCCGTCGCACGTCGAGTACCGGATCCTGTCGTCGGACGAGCGGGTCACCGCGCTGCAGCAGCTCCGAGGTCGACGTCGTGGTCAAGACCATGACCATCACCTGCGACCGGCGCAAGCTGGTGAACTTCTCGACCGTCTACCTCGACGCCAATCAGCGCATCCTGGCCCCGCGCGACTCGTCGATCGTCAAGGTCGGCCGACCTGTCCGGCAAGCGCGTCTGCGTGGCCAAGGGCACGACCTCGCTGCACCGGATCCAGCAGATCGACCCACCACCGGTCGTGGTGTCGGTGGTCAACTGGGCCGACTGCCTGGTGGCGATGCAGCAGCGGGAGATCGACGCGGTCAGCACGGATGATTCGATCCTGGCCGGGCTGGTCGAAGAGGACCCCTACCTGCACATCGTCGGGCCCAACATGGCCACCCAGCCCTACGGCATCGGGGTCAATCTGAACAACACCGGACTGGTGCGGTTCGTCAACGGAACCCTGGAACGGATCCGCCGGGACGGTACGTGGAACACGTTGTACCGCAAGTGGTTGACGGTGCTGGGCCCGGCGCCGGCCCCGCCCACACCGAGGTATCTGGACTGATGGCCGAGCCGGACAAGAACACCGAGCAGCCGGAATCCGGCTCGGAAGACGTGAGCCCGGGCACCCAGCCGGCCGACGTCGCAGACCGGCGGTGCTGCGACGGGGCGGTTGCAGGCCACCCAGGCGCTGTTCCGTCCCGACTTCGACGACGATGACGACGACGACTTTCCGCACATCTCGCTGGGTGCTCTGGACACCGATCCGCAGGATCGCATGACGGTGGCGACGCGAGTCGGTGCCGGCGGTCAGACAGCTCGGCGGCGGCCTGGTCGAGATCCCGCGTGGGCGGGACATCGATCCGCGCGAAGCCCTGATGACCAACCCGGTGGTGCCGGAGTCCAAGCGATTCTGCTGGAACTGCGGAAAGCCGGTCGGCCGGTCCGGCAAGAAAGCCAAGGGCACGTCGGAGGGTTGGTGCCCGTCCTGCGGCAGCCCGTATTCGTTTCTGCCGCAGCTCAATCCCGGCGACATCGTCGCCGACCAGTACGAGGTCAAGGGCTGCATCGCGCACGGCGGGCTGGGCTGGGTTTATCTGGCGGTCGACCACAACGTCAACGACCGGCCGGTGGTGCTCAAGGGTTTGGTGCACTCCGGCGACGCCGAGGCGCAGGCGATCGCGATGGCCGAGCGACAGTTCCTGGCCGAGGTGGTCCACCCGCAGATCGTGCAGATCTTCAACTTCGTCGAACACACCGACCAGCACGGGAATCCGGTCGGCTACATCGTCATGGAGTACGTCGGCGGTCAGCCGCTCAAGCACGGGAAGGGCGAGAAGCTGCCCGTCGCCGAGGCCGTCGCCTACCTGCTGGAAATCCTGCCCGCGCTGAGCTATCTGCATTCCATCGGCCTGGTCTACAACGACCTGAAGCCGGAGAACATCATGCTCACCGAAGAGCAGCTCAAGTTGATCGACCTGGGCGCGGTGTCGCGGATCAATTCGTTCGGATACCTGTACGGCACACCGGGTTTCCAGGCGCCCGAGATCGTGCGGACCGGCCCGACGGTCGCCACCGACATCTACACGGTGGGCCGCACGCTGGCCGCGCTCACGCTCAACCTGCACACCCGCAACGGCCGCTACGTCGACGGCCTGCCCGAGCACGACCCGGTGTTGACCACCTACGACTCGTTCCGCCGGCTGTTGCGCCGCGCCACCGACCCCGACCCGCGGCGCCGGTTCTGCAGCACCGAGGAGATGTCCGCCCAGTTGATGGGTGTGCTGCGCGAGGTGGTCGCCCACGACACCGGGGTGCCGCGGCCCGGCCTGTCGACCGTCTTCAGCCCCAGCCGCTCGACGTTCGGGGTGGACCTGCTGGTCGCCCACACCGACGTGTACCTGGACGGTCAGGTCCACTCGGAGAAGCTGACCGCCCGCGAAATCGTTACCGCACTGCAGGTTCCGCTGGTCGATCCGGCCGACGTCGCGGCTCCCGTCCTGCAGGCGACGGTGTTGTCCCAGCCGGTGCAGACGCTGGACTCGTTGCGCGCGGCCCGGCACGGGACGCTGGACGCCGACGGCGTCGAGGTGTCCGAGTCGATGGAGCTGCCGCTGATGGAGGTCCGCGCGCTGCTGGACCTCGGCGACGTGGCCAAGGCCACCCGCAAGCTCGACGACCTGGCCGAGCGGGTCGGCTGGCAATGGCGATTGGTGTGGTACAAGGCCGTCGCCGAGCTGCTCACCGGCGACTACGATTCGGCCACAACGCATTTCATCGAAGTGCTGGACACCTTCCCGGGCGAGCTGGCGCCCAAGCTGGCGCTGGCAGCCACCGCCGAACTGGCCGGCGACGCCGACGAGCACAAGTTCTACGAGACGGTGTGGAAGACCAACGACGGCGTGATCTCGGCCGCGTTCGGGTTGGCCAGAACGCTGTCCGCGGAAGGGGATCGGGCCGCCGCGGTGCGCACGCTGGACGAGGTGCCGGCCAGCCTCACGGCACTTCACCACCGCGCGACTGACCAGCGCGGTGACGCTGTTGTCCGGCCGGACCAAGAGCGAGATCACCGAGGAGGACATCCGCGACGCGGCCCGGCGGGTGGAGGCGCTGCCGCCCACCGAGCCACGCGTGCTGCAGATCCGCGCCCTGGTGCTGGGCTGTGCGATGGACTGGCTGGAGGACAACAAGGCCAGCACCAACCACATCCTCGGTTTCCCGTTCACCGAGCACGGGCTGCGGCTGGGCGTCGAGGCGTCACTGCGCAACCTGGCCCGCGTCGCCCCCACCCAGCGGCACCGTTACGCGCTGGTGGACATGGCGAACCGGGTGCGGCCCGCCAGTACGTTCTAGGGGTTCGAGCGCGAATCCTGGGCGTCGAGTGTGAACGCTGGCGGCCCGCGCCCGCTCGTCCCCCGCCCACTTTCGTCGAGTGTGAACGCCGGGCGGCGACACGCCGAGAAACGCCGCCGTGGATTCACACTCAAAAGCCAAGGATTCACACTCGAATTCGCCAGCGCCGCCCGCACCCGGCGCAAAATCCCGGCGGGCCGGTCCTCGGCGACGACCCGGACGATGATCCACCCCATCTGCTCAAGCATCTCCAGCCGCCGAATGTCTTTGACATATTGCCGTCGGTCGGTGCGATGTTGATCGCCGTCATACTCCACCGCGACCAGTCGACTCCGGCCAGCCCATGTCCAGGTAGGCGACCGGAATGCCGTCGGCGGCCAGCACCGGGATCTGGGTCTGCGGACGCGGCAGGCCCGCGTCGATGAGGAGCAGGCGTAAATAGCTTTCCCGCGGCGACATGTGAGCCCGGATCGACCAGGTCGAGCGCGGCCTCCAACCGCCGAAGGCCGGGCGAGCTGGGTGATGCGCATTCGCGATCCGCAGGACATCGTCGACCTTGAAACCCGTTGCGCCGCGCGAGCGCGTCGAGCCGGACGACCGCGGAGTGGACGGCCCCGCGCCGGCCGATGTCAAAGGCCGTTCGCTCCGGCGTGGTGACGGCGCGCCCGTCCATGACCTGCGTCTCGCCCTCGAGCAGCGTTTCACGCCGCGTCAGCACGCCAGCCGGTGGCCGGGTGTTGGCGTGATCGAGTCGACCGGGACATCGTCGGGGATCCACTGCAGCCGTGTAAAGCCGCGGCGGCCGCCCCGACGATGGTCGCCGTGCGCCTCGACCACAGCCAGGTGGCGACGAGGCGCAGCTCGAGCGAGAGCTCGACCTCGTCGGCCAGGTAGACGTTCGGGAGCACCGCGCGGTGGCCGCCCGCAGCTCATACGGGCTCACCGTCCGACGCGCCAGTGCCTCGCTGCCGATAAACGGATTCCATGCGAGTCCATGCCAGAAACGTCCGCAGGCGGTTGGCCGGCGCGCGTGTGCGTCAATACCTCCTGCCAGGCCCAAGCAAACGCAAGAACCACAGCAAAATTCAGCTTCACACCGCACAGTTAGGTCATGCCAGGGCAGTCCACGCGTGGGTCGCCACAGCCCGCATGCTGCGCCGGGCCGGGTTCGGGGTGACCGGACCCGAGGTCGACGCGGCGGTCGGCCGGGACTGGCCGGGCTACGTCGATGCGATGCTGGCCACCGACCCCGACACCGACCCGGGCGCGGTCGCCACCCCGATGCCAGCCCTGGAGCCACCCCGCGCCGCCCGGCAAAAGCGCCACGCCGGCCGCGCGCAAGCAGTACAACCAACAACTCGTCCGAACAGACAGGGCGTACTGTCGGATTGGTGGATGCGTCGCATGGTCGGCGTGCGGCAGCCGGTGCACGAAAAGCTAACCCTGTTGTGGCACAACCACTTCGCCACCTCGGCCCGGAAGGTGCAGGGTGCCGGCGTACATGGCCGCGCAGAACCAGAAACTGCGCACGCTGATCGCTGGGCGATTTTCGCGCCCTGGCCTACGCCATGCTGACCGACGCCGCGATGCTGCGCTGGCTGGACGGGCGGACGCAATACCGCCAAGGCGCCCAACGAAAACCTGGCCCGCGAATTCATGGAGCTGTTCGCACTGGGCCATGGCAACGGCTACACCGAAGACGACGTGCGCGACGGTGCGCGGGCGCTGACGGGATGGGTCATCGGCGCCGATGGGCGAACCTCCATGACCCCGAAACGCCATGACGCCAGCGCCAAGACGCTGTTCGGTGTCAGAGCCGTAACTTCGATGCCGCCGGGTTCTGCGACACCGTGCTGGCGCAGCCCAAATCGGCCGAATACGTGGCCGGACGCCTGTGGCAGCAATTGGCTTCCGACGACCGCCGTCGCCCCAGGTGCTCGACCGGCTCGTCGCCGCCTACGGCCCGAATCGCAACCTGCGGCGCGCTGACCCGGCGATCCTCACCGACAACGAGTTCACCGGGCGGCCGCGCCGACGGAGGTCAACACCCCGGCCGAATGGCTCGTCGGCGTCATCCGGGCGCTGCGGGTGCCCGTCGACGACCCCAGCGCCTGAAGATGATCGACGCGACATTGCGCACGCTGGGCCAGCGGCCGTTCTATCCGCCAAGCGTCGGCGGCTGGCCCAGCGGCCAGGTGTGGCTGTCCACCGCCAGCGCCGGGGCCCGCCTGCGCGCCGCGACCGATCTGGCACACGCCGGCGACCTCTCCAGCATCGAGAGCACCGCCGCCGGTGACCGCGTCGATGCGGCCGGTTACCTGATCGGCGTCGGCTCCTGGTCGGACCGCACCGTCAAGGCGCTGCAGCCGCTGGTGCGCCAGCCGCCGCAATTGGTCGCCGCCGCCGTCAACACTCCCGAATACCTGACGTCATAGCGAGATCAACCATGCCCGAGATGAACCGTCGCCGATTCCTGATCGCCAGCGCGGGCGTCGGCGCGGCCGGCCTGTTGTCGGGAAGCGTGGCGGTCAGTTGGCCCGACCTGATGCGCGCGGCCCGGGACCGGCCGCTGGCCGACGGCGCCGGCGTCCTGGTGATCGCCACGCTCTACGGCGGCAACGACGGGATCAACACCGTGATTCCCTACGCGGACAACGCCTATCACGATGCCCGCCCCGAACTCGCCTACGCACCGGGCGATGTTCTGCACCTCGATCAGCAGCTCGGGCTCAACCCGGCGATGAAGGGACTGGCGGGGCTGTGGAACCAGCGGCAGCTCGCCATCGTGCGCGGCGCGGGCTACCCGAAGCCCGACCACAGCCACTTCCGGTCCATGGACATCTGGCAGACGGCGTCACCGGCCGAGCCGGTGTCGACCGGCTGGATCGGCCGCTGGCTCGACGCCACCGGGGATGACCCGTTGCGGGCGGTCAACATCGGGGCCGTCCTGCCGCCTCTGGCCGTCGGCGCAAAGTGTACGGCGGCAGCGCTTTCGCCGGGGCGGCGCCGCCGGCAAGGCGGAGAAGTTCGACGCGCATGATGACCGCGCTGGGCAACGATGATCCCGACGACACGCCGGCGATGGCCGCGGTGTGCAAGGCCTACCGCGCCGCGCGCACCGCCGACACCACTTTCGCTTCGAGTGAAACCCACTGCCAGGGAGCACAATTCGCTGGCCGCCCAGCTGAGCATGGTGGCCCAGGCCATCAAGGCCCGCGTTCCCACGCGGGTATACACGGTGCAACTGGGTGGCTTCGACACCCATGCCGGCGAACGCGGGACCCAGCAGCGCCTGCTGCAGACGTTCGACGACGGCGGTGACCGCGTTCGTGCAGGAGATGGGGGGCGGCCGCGACGTGGTGCTGCTGGCGTATTCGGAATTCGGGCGCCGGGTGCGCGCCAACGCCTCGCAGGGCACCGATCACGGCACGGCCGGCCCCGTCTTCATCGCGGGCGCACCCGTGCAGGGCGGTTTTTACGGCGAGCAGCCCAGCCTCACCGACCTCGACAACGGAGACCTGAAGTACACCAGCGACTTTCGTGACATCTACACCGAGCTGCTGGCGCGGACGGTCGGGGCCGATCCCGCGCCGTCGGTGGGTGCCGGACGAAACAGCCTGGGCTTTTTATCCGCCTAGCACGCTCACGCAGTCGCGCGCGATGGCGAGCTCTTCGTCGGTCGGGACCACCAACACGGCGATCGGCTGAGTCGTCGGCGGAAATCTGGCGCGGCACCCTTTCCGCCGCCGAGGTTGCGGCGCCCATCGAGCACGATGCCCAGTTCCTCCATGCCGGCCAGCGCATCGCGGCGCACCGCCGGGTCGTTCTCGCCGATCCCGGCGGTGAAGCTGATGACATCGGTGTGCCCGAGTACCGCCAGGTAGGCGCCGATGTACTTGCGCAACCGATGCGTGAACACATGAAAGGCCAATTGCGCTGATTCGTCGCCCGCATTCGATCATCGTCCGCAGCCGGCGGAAGTCACGCTCACCGGACAGGCCCAGCACACCGGACCGCTGGTTGAGCATGGACTCGACGTCGTCGACCGCCATCTTGGCCGCTGTGCGACAGATAGCCGACGACGCTGGGGTCGATGTCGCCGCTGCGGGTGCCCATCACCAGACCTTCCAGCGGCGTCAAGCCCATCGAGGTGTCCAGCGGCCGAGTGCCCGCGATCGCCGAGGCCGAGCAGCCGTTACCCAGGTGCAGCACAATCTGTTTCAGGTCGCCGACCGACCGATCCAGGAACGCCGCGGCCTGCTCGCTGACGTAGCGGTGCGACGTGCCGTGAAATCCGTACCGGCGGATCTGATACCGCTGCGCCAGATCGCGATCGATGGCGTAGGTGGCCGCCGCGGGCGGCAGGTCGTGGAAGAACCCCGTGTCGAACACCGCGATGTGGGCGACGCCGGGCAGCAGTTTGCGCGCGACCTCGATTCCCTTGCAGCGCGGGCGGATTGTGCAGCGGGGCCAACTCCGACAACTCGTCGAGCCGGTCGATCACCGCGTCGTCCAGCAGCGTAGGCCGATAAAACGTGTTGCCGCCGTGCACCACTCGATGGCCCACCGCGACGATGCCGCTCGCCTTCAGGTCGATGCCGTCGTCGGCCAACGCGTCGAACGCGCGGCGCAGCGCCGCATCATGGTCGGGAACCGGCGACGATTCCTCTCCGATTCGCTCGACAAGACCCGTCGCCCGGCGCGCGTAGCCCGAATCGGGATCGACCACTTGATATTTCAGGGATGACGAGCCGGAATTGATCACCAGCACCAGGCGTGCGTCGCCGCTGTCCGTCATGGCTGACCCTGCGCCTGGATTGCGGTGATGGCCACGGTGTTCACGATGTCTTCGACCACCGCGCCCCGGGACAGGTCGTTCACCGGCTTGCGCAAGCCCTGCAGCACGGGCCCGATGGCGAGCGCCCCGGCGCTGCGCTGCACCGCCTTGTAGGTGTTGTTGCCGGTGTTGAGGTCGGGAAAGATCAGCACCGTGGCGTGACCGGCCACCGGCGAGTCGCGCAATTTGGTGGCCGCGACCGACGGCTCGATCGCGGCGTCGTACTGGATGGGCCCCTCGACCGGCAGGCCGGGGTTCCGTTTGCGCACCAATTCGGTTGCCGTCCTTACCTTGTCGACGTCCGCGCCGGTACCCGAGTCACCGGTCGAATACGACAGCATCGCCACCCGCGGTTCGATGCCGAACTGCGCGGCGGTGCGCGCCGACGAGATCGCGATGTCGGCCAGCTGCTCGGGTGTCGGATTCGGGATGATCGCGCAGTCGCCGTACGCCAGCACGCGATCGGGCAGGCACATCAGGAAAATGCTGGACACCGTCGAGACATCCGGGACCGTCTTGATGATCTCGAACGCGGGCCGAACGGTGTGGGCGGTGGTGTGCGCGGCGCCGGACACCATGCCGTCGACATGGGAGTTGTGCACCAGCATGGTGCCGAAATACGTGGCATCGTGCATGGCCTCGCGGGCCTGCTCGACGGTGATGCCCTTGGCCTTGCGCAACTCGGCGTACTGGTCGGCGAACTCGTAGCGCAGCCGGCTGCGTGCGCGGGTCGATCACCGTGACATCACCCAGGTCCACTCCGAGTTCTCCTGAACGCTGGCGGATTCGGGCTTCGTCGCCCAGGATGGTCAGGTCGGCGACGCGGCGCTGCAGCACCCGCCCGGCGGACCGCAGGATGCGGTCGTCGTCGCCTTCGGGAAGCACGATGTGCTTACGATCCGCACGTGCCTGCAGCGTCAGCTGGTAAATGAACATCTGCGGCGTGGTGACGGTGGGGATCGGAATGGCGAGCTGCGCCAGCAGATCGGTGATGTCGACATGACTGTCCATCAGCTCCAGCGCGGTGTCGATCTTGCGCTGCGAGATCGCCGTGACCCTGCCCCGCGCCGACGCCGCCGCGCCGGCGGTGTCGTAGGTGCCCAGCGCGGTGGCGACGATCGGTAGCCGCAGCCGAAGCCCGGCGACCAGGGCGGCGATGGACGGATGCAGCGCGAATCCGCCGTTGAGCACGATGCACGACAGCGACGGAAAGCCTTCCGCGGCATGGGCGCTGGCGACCGCGAGCACCACGTCCGAGCGGTCTCCGGGGGTGATGACGGCGATGCCGTCGCGCAGCCGTTCCAGGACGTGGTCGGCGGTCATCCCGGCGACCAGAACGCCGGTGACCTCACGCTCGCGCAGCGACTCCTCGCCGCTGACCCGCGTTCCGCTGACCGCCTTTTCCAGCTCGGCCACCGTCGGCGCCGACAGCAGCGGCTCGTCGGGCAACACGTAGCTGCGCTGCGGCGAATTTACGCAGGGCCGCGGCGACGTCGCTCAGCTCGGACGGCTCGCACCGGTTGGCCACCACCGCCGCGGTGTGGGCGTGCTGGGCGTCCAGCTCGGCCAGGCAGACCTCCACGACGCTGGCGATTTCCGCCGCCGTGCGCCCCTTGCCGCGGACCGTCAGCAGCAACGGCGCACCGAGGTTGACCGCGATGCGCGCGTTGGTCGAAAGTTCGGCGGGCCGGGTCACATCCGTGTAGTCGCTGCCCACGATCACCACCACGTCGCACGCCTGCGCCACCGCGTGATAGGCGTCGACGATGCCGGCGAGGGCGGCGTCGCCGTCGGCGTGCAGCTGTTGATAGGTGACGCCGGCGCACTGCTCGTACGACAGAGCCGCGGTGGTCCGGGTCAGCAGCAGTTCCAATATGTAGTCACGGCCGTCGCCGCTGTCGGTGCGCGTAATGGGCCGGAACACACCGACTTTGGCGACCGTGGCGGTCAGCCGGTGCAGCAGCCCCAGCGCGATCGTCGACTTGCCGGTCTCCGGCTCGGGGGCGGCGATGTAGATCGCTGTCACTGAACCGACACAGCGCCGCAGACCATTCGCCCGCCTCTCAGGCCAGCCGCCGCAGCCGCGGCGCCAGGTCCTTCTCGAAGAGCTCCAGGAACCGGCGCTGGTCATGGCCGGGCGCGTGGAACACCAGGTGATTGAGGCCCCATTTCACGTACTGGCCGACCTTTTCGACCGCCTCGTCGGGATCGGACGCCACGATCCAGCGCTTGGCGACCTGCTCGATGGGCAGCTCGTCGGCGGCCTTCTCCATCTCGAGCGGGTCGTGAATGCTGGTCTTCTGTTCGGCGGTCAGCGACAGGGGCGCCCAGAACCGGGTGTTCTCCAGCGCCTTGTCCGGGTCGGTGTCGTAGGAGATCTTGATCTCGATCATCCGGTCGACGTCGTCGGGATTCTTCCCGGCCGCCTCCGCGCCCTCCTTCATGGCGGGCATCAGCTTGTCCTTGTACAGCTCCTCGCCCTTGCCGGAGGTGCAGATGAAGCCGTCGCCGGCGCGGCCCGCGTACTTGGCCACCTGCGGGCCGCCCGCGGCGATGTAGATCGGGATGCCGCCCTCCGGAACGTCGTAGATGGAGGCGCCCTTGGTGTGGTAGTACTCGCCCTCGAAGTCGACCCGGTCGCCCAGCCACAGTTCGCGCATCAGCCGCACCGATTCGCGCAGCCGGGCATAGCGTTCCTTGAACTCGGGCCACTCGCCCTCGTATCCGGTGGCGATCTCGTTGAGCGACTCGCCGGTGCCGACGCCGAGGAAAATGCGATCCGGGTACAGGCAGCCCATCGTCGCGAACGCCTGCGCGATGACGGCGGGGTTGTAGCGGAAGGTCGGGGTGAGCACCGAGGTGCCCAGCACCAGCCTCTTGGTGCGCTCGCCGACGGCGGTCATCCAGGCCAGCGAGAACGGGGCGTGTCCGCCCTCGTGCCGCCACGGCTGGAAGTGGTCACTGACGGTTGCGCTGTCCATGCCGTGCCCTTCGGCGGCGACAGCGAGTTCGACGAGCTCGCGCGGTGCAAATTGTTCAGCGGACGCTTTGTATCCGAGTTTCAGTTCAGCCACCCGTTCTTTCTACTCCTGTCTTGACGGTCGCGACCCGCCGCGCCCGGCTGCGCCGCGCGTGCGATCGCTCCTCGCAGCGCTCCTACACTCGCGGGCATGGGATCGTCGCCAACCCTCGTTCAAGTGACCGACACGGTGTACCTCGCCCAGGGCGAGGCCGTTAACTGGACGCTGGTGGTCGACGGCACCGGCGTGATGCTGATCGACGCCGGATATCCCGGGGACCGCGAGGACGTGCTGTCGTCGCTGCGGGAGCTGAGCTACGGCCCCGGCGACGTGCGCGCCGTCCTGCTCACGCACGCCCACATCGATCACCTGGGCTCGGCGATCTGGCTCGCCAACGAATACGGCACCGACGTGTACTGCCATGCCGAGGAGGTGGGCCACGCCAAGCGCGAATATCTGGAACAGGCGTCGGTTTTCGATGTCGCCCTGCGCATTTGGCGGCCGCGCTGGGCGGCGTGGGGCCTGCACGTGCTGCGCAGCGGCGGCCTGATTCGCGACGGCATCCCGTCCACCCGGCCACTGACCGCCGAGGTGGCCGCCGGGCTGCCGGGCCACCCGAGTGCGGTGTTCACCCCCGGGCACACCAGCGGGCACTGCTCGTATGTGGTCGACGGCGTGCTGGTCAGCGGTGACGCGCTGATCACCGGGCACCCGCTGCTGCGCCGCGGGGGCCCACAGCTGCTGCCCGCGGTGTTCAGCCACAGCCAGCAGAATTCGCTGCGCAGCCTCGACGCGCTGGCCCTGCTGGACACCGAGGTCCTGTTGCCCGGGCACGGCGACGTGTGGCGCGGCCCGATCCGGGAAGCGACCGCGCGGGCCGTCTCGCTGGCGGTGTGACTCTCAGTCGCGCCGGCACATCCTGACATCGGAAGCGCTTTATTCCTCGAAAACCGTTGTGACGGCGTTCAAGTCAAGCCAGCCACTTCTCGAAGGCGATCGGGAGGAACGGGCCCCACGACGGCAGCGGGTCCGGCGGTATCCGGGTATACCCCGTCGCGTCATACAGCGCCTCGGCCTCGGGCTGCCGATTGCCGGTGATCAGATAGAGCCGCCGATACCCGCGCGCCAGGGTTTCGGCCTCCAGCGCCGCCAGCAGCGCCCTGGCGTAGCCGCGGCGCCGATGAGCGCCGTCGGTCCAGATCCGCTTCAGCTCAGCGGTGTCGGCGTCGTAGCGGCGAAACGCACCGCCGGTCACCGGCACGCCGTCGACCACGCCGATCAGCAGTCCGCCGTCCGGCGGCGCCAACTCGGCCCGGGGCACCGGCAGCCAGGTCAGGTGGGTGCTGGGCGTGCCGCCGTATCGCTGCGCGTACTCGACGGCCAGTTCGGCCAGCAGCGGTTGCGCCAGCGGATCGTCGTGGGTCGCCGACACGAACCGCAGTCGGCCGGGTGGCGGGCAAGATTGCGGCATCACCAACACTCAAACGCGGGTAGCGGTGACGTATTCCGGGATGAACTCCGAGTCACCGGGCCCGGTCCGCCGCCGGCCCAGCCCCATCGCACCCAGCAGCTCGGTGATGCTGCGCCCGGCCGTCTCCCAGCCATTCGACGCCAAATACTCTGGCACATAATGATATTCGCCGGGGTAGGTCAGGCTGGCCAGGTCGACGTCCAGACCGCGTTGCCGCCAACCGTCGACAAAGGCACGCTCGGCGCCGAGCTGCAACGGATTCCACGTGGGCATGTGATCGGCGGTGAACCGGCTGCCCGCGGCGCTCGCGGCGCTGACGCCGTTCAGCAGCTGACTCTGCTCGGCGGGCGGCAGATACCCGACGAGTAGCTGCTCGGCGACCCAGGCCGTGGGCTGGGCGGGGTCGAACCCGACGCGGCGCAGCGCGGCCGGCCAATCTTGGCGCAGATCAACGCCGATCGCACACCGGTGGGTGGCCAATTCGGCGTCCAGCCCGTGTAGCACTTCGGATTTGAAATCGAGCACCTGCGGCCGATCGATCTCATAGACCGTGGTCCCCCGGGGCCACCACAGCCGGTACGGCCGGGTGTCCAGACCCGACGCCAGGATCACCACCTGCCGAATTCCCGCGCGGCCGGCGTCGGCGAGAAATTCGTCCACGAACCGGGTATGCGCCGCCAGCGCATCCATCAGCGCCGTCATCGCCGGGTCGTCGCCGTCGTCTTCCGCGAACACGTGATCCTTGATCGCCCGGGTGAGGTACTCGATCCCGACGGCACACAGCAGCGGTTCGGCGAACGGATCGTTCAGCAGGCCCTTGTTGGTGGCGACCGCCCGCGCGGCCGCACCGAAGGTTGCCGTCACCGCCACGTCGGTCGTCTGCGCCATGGTCGTCTCAGACGCCGGAGCGACGCCGCAGGGTCAGCCCGACGGCCACTCGCCAGCCCAGCAACAACAGCGCGGTGACCGTCGTCGCCACCACCACGAAACTGGCCGCCACGCCCGCGGAACTCGCCTTGCGCAACAGCATGCCGACGACCACGGTGGACAACCAGACGACGACCCCGGTGGGCACCACGGCGGTCGGGCGCCGCCACCCGCGGGAGAGCAGCCACCCGACGACGGTGCCGGTGAGAAACGGCCACGCCGTCACGGCGACGCCGGTGACATTGAGACCTTCGTCGTGGCTGCGGCGCCCCAGGGCGCAGAACACCAGCACACCGATGACGTCCACCGCGAGCCAGGCCGGCCGCTGGAGCCTAAGCATGCAGGCAGACTACCGGGGCCCGCCGCGATCCTTGACCTCGCTGCCGCGGTGAACCTAGATTCGTCGGAAATGAACACTCATTCACTCCGGCGGCCTGGTGGTCGTCACCGGCGGCCGACGATGGCAGGCTGATCCCATGAGTACCAAGACACCACCCGCCTTCGACCGCGACGACCCGCTCGGCCTCGACGCGTCGCTGTCCAGCGACGAACTCGCGGTGCGCGACACCGTCCGGGAATTCTGCGCCGAGCATGTCCTCCCGCACATCGCGGAGTGGTTCGAAATCGGCGACCTTCCGGTCCGCGAACTGGCCAAGGGTTTCGGCCAACTCGGCCTGCTGGGCATGCACCTGGACGGCTACGGCTGCGGCGGCGCCTCCGCCGTGCACTACGGGCTGGCCTGCGTGGAGCTGGAGGCCGCCGACTCCGGCCTTCGGTCGATGGTCTCGGTGCAGGGTTCGCTGGCGATGTTCGCGATCTGGAATTTCGGGTCCGAGGAGCAGAAGCAGGAATGGCTGCCCGGCATGGCCACCGGCGAGCTGCTCGGCTGCTTCGGCCTGACCGAGCCCGACGTCGGCTCCGATCCCGCCGCGATGAAAACCCGGGCGCGCCAAGATGGTTCGGACTGGGTGCTCAACGGCCGCAAGTTGTGGATCACCAACGGCTCGGTCGCCGACGTCGCGGTCGTCTGGGCCGCCACCGACGACGGGATCCGCGGGTTCCTCGTGCCCACCAAGACACCGGGCTTTTCCGCCAACACGATTCACCACAAGCTGTCGCTGCGGGCCTCGATCACCAGCGAGCTGGTGCTCGACGACGTGCGGGTGCCCGCCGCGGCGATGCTGCCCGAGGCCAAGGGGCTCCGCGGCCCGCTGTCCTGTCTGTCCGAGGCCCGCTACGGAATCATCTGGGGCTCCATGGGAGCGGCCCGCTCGGCCTGGCAGGCCGCGCGGGATTACTCCACGCAACGCACCCAGTTCGGCCGCCCCATCGCCGGCTTCCAGCTGACCCAGGCCAAGCTCGCCGACATGGCGGTCGAACTGCACAAGGGCCAGCTGCTGTCGCTGCACCTCGGCCGCCTCAAGGACAGCGTCGGGCTGCGTCCCGAGCAGGTCAGCTTCGGCAAGCTCAACAACACCCGTGAGGCGATCAAGATCTGCCGAACCGCGCGAACCATATTGGGCGGCAACGGAATATCGCTGGAATACCCAGTCATCCGGCATATGGTGAACCTGGAATCGGTGCTGACGTACGAGGGCACGCCCGAGATGCATCAGCTCGTCCTCGGCCAGGCGTTCACCGGCAGCGACGCCTTCCGCTGACCGGAGCACCGATGACCACACGTCTGCAGTACACCAACGAACATCACCAGTTCCGGGAACTGGTAAGCGATTTCGTGCAACAGACGGTCGTACCCAATCACGAGAACTGGGAACGGGACGGCCAGTGGGATCGCTCGCTGTTCATCGAAGCCGGCAAACTCGGGCTGCTGGGCTTCTCGGTGCCCGAGCGCCTCGGCGGCCCGGGCGTACGCGACTTCCGCTACAACGCGATCGTGATCGACGAGCTGCAGCGGGCGGGTGCGGCCGCCGAAGCCATCGCCTTCACGCTGCAAAACGACGTGGTGCTGCCCTATCTCACCGATCTGACCACGCCAGAGCAGCAACAGCGCTGGCTACCCGGCGTGGTCACCGGCGAGACGGTGCTCGCCATCGCGATGACCGAGCCAGGCACCGGTAGCGATCTGGCCGGCATCCGCACGACGGCGGTCCGAGACGGCGACGACTACGTCGTCAACGGCGCCAAGACGTTCATCTCCAACGGACAGATCGGCGACCTCTTCGTCATCGCGGTGCGCACCTCCCCGGATCGCCACCACGGGCTCTCGCTCCTGGTCGTCGACCCCGCCACACCCGGCTTCTCCCGCGGCCGCAACCTGGAGAAGATCGGTCTGCACGCCCAGGACACCAGCGAGCTCGCCTTCACCGACATGCGGGTGCCGAAGGCCAACCTGCTCGAAGAGGAGGGCAAGGGCTTCTATCAGCTGATGACAAACCTGCCCCAGGAGCGGCTCGCGCTCGGGGTGGGCGCGGTGGCCGCCGCCGAGGGCATTCTGGCCGAGACCCTCGACTACGTGCGCGACCGCACGGCGTTCGGCTCGCCGATCGCCAGCTTCCAGAACAGCCAATTCGTCCTCGCCGAACTGGCGACCGAAATCGACATCGCCCGTACCTATCTCGACGACTGCCTGGCCGAGCACCTGGCGGGTGAGCTGACCGCCGCGCGCGCCGCCCGGCTGAAGTGGTGGACCACCGAGCTGCAGGTGCGCACCGCCGACCGCTGCCTGCAGTTGCACGGCGGGTACGGCTACATGCGCGAATACAGCGTGGCGCGCGCCTTCGTCGATGCCCGCATTCAGACCATCTACGGCGGGACCAACGAGATCATGAAGACGATCATCGCCAAGGACCTGGGCATCTGAGGTTTTGATGGTCACCGATTACAGCGAGCTGCCCGCCGAGGAGGCGGTACGCGCGGCCCGGGCCGGCTCGCGGCGCCGCCAGGTCCTCGATGCCGCGGTCAACGTAATGGGCCGCAACGGGTTTCACCAGATGTCCATGCAGGACCTGGCCACCGAGGCCAAGGTCAGCGTCGGCCTGATCTACAAGTACTTCGGCGGCAAGGAGGATCTGCTGCTCGCGACGATCGTGCGGATCCTGGACGTGTTCCGCGATCAACTGGCGCCGGTCATCCAGGCCGCAGGCGACGACGTCGTCGACCAGTTGACCGCGGGAGTGCGCCGCTATATCGAGATCGTCGACGAGAACCTCGACGGCGTGGTGCTGACCTACCGGGAGAGCCGCACCCTCGGGGCGCCCGGTCGCACCCAGATCAAGGACCTCGAAATCGCCACCGCCGCACCCCTGCGGGCGGTGATCGAGGCCGGCATCGCCCAGGGCGTCTTTCGCGGCGTCGACGTCGACCTCACCGTGTTCGACATCATGCTGCTCGCCCACGGCTGGGCGCTCAAGCACTGGCACTTCGGGCCGATCTACAGCATCGATCGGTACATCGCGTTGCAGACCCGTCACGTGCTGACCGGACTGATCGCCGACGAGCGCCGCGCCGACTACGCGCACGTGCTGAAATAAGAGTCATGAGACTGAACGCCCGCCCGATTCGCGGCATCGTCGCGCTGATGGCCCTGGGTGCCGCCGCCGGCATGCCCGCGGCGGGCGCCGATCCCATCGGGGCGCTGCCCGCGATGACCTCCAGTGGCAGTGGGCCGATCATCGGCGGCGGCTCGACCGATGCGCAGGGAATCTCCCAGCAGCTCTTTAGCTTTGGCAACCCTAACGTCGTCCAGGAGGTGGACGGGTCGGACGCGGCGCAATTCATCAACGCGGCGGCCGGGTCCGCCAACCAGCAGCTCGCGGGGCCCTTCTCGCTGCTGCGCCGGGCGTTGACCTGCCAGGCCAACAACACCGGATTCGGTGCACGTGCCTATCGGCGAAACGACGGGCAATGGGGAGGCGCGATGCTGGTCGCGGCCAAGAGCGCCATACCCGAACGCCGACAGCCTGGTCGCCTGCGCCAAGGCCAATTGGCGCAAATCCGCGGCCGGTGGGGAAACGGCGATGTGCAACAACGGCTGGACCACGCCCACCTCCTACGAAAGCCGCCGTGGCGAGACCTATTACATCCTGCTCGCCGGCACCGCCGCCGACTTCTGCAGCGACCTCAACGGCAAGTACAAGAGCGACGCCAACGCGTGGCCGTTCTAGGCCGGCGTGAGGTGTCGCCCAGCGGGCGATGAAACCGGTTGCCGGCTTGCCGGTTTCGCCGCGACATCCCCGCCGCCGATTCGGGCGCCGATTTGAATTCATATCCAGTTGGCGCATGCCGCCGCCGAGCGGCGACAAAGTAGCGTCCCAATATAGCCGCGCAGGCATAGCCGCGCAGGATATTTCCATTTCCACCCGCCGCTGGATTTTGCTGAAATTCTATTCGCGCCGAGTCGGCCGCATCCCGGCGGCGATCGTGAATCATCCGTTTGACGAATCGGGCTGCGTTATTCGCGAAATCCGTTATCTACGAGTCATTGACCGCGTAAGCTCCCCCACGTCGGGCATCAGACAATCGTCTCCCAGACGAAGGGGGTTCTTATGTCACGTCGTACCGGCAAAATTGTCCTCGCCTTGGTCCTCGCTCTCGCAGCACCAATGACCTCGGCTTGCACGGTTCCGCTCGTTATCGATTGCGGACCCGGTTTGACCTGTACCGGATAGCGGCGCAGTTACCGAACGGGCCACAAAGCAATTTGCGGCTTTTCGTTCGGATCAACCTTCGCGTATAGCGAAGACCAACAGGTGACCGGCCGGGGCCGCGACACGGGTCGCTGACCCACCGCGACTCCGGCCGGGATCCTGTAACACGCAAGGCATTTCGCGTGGCTGACGGTCCGCGCCCACGCCTGGACCGAGCGGCCGTGCGGCGCCTTGGCGCGCGTCAACATACCGGCAGTCCCGAGACCCGATTGCGTTCAACGGGTTTCGCTCTGCGGCATCCTTTCGGCCGCGTGGGCTGTCGCGCGCGGCGCTCCGGTGTTCGCGCAGGCCTCGCCTTTCTCCCGGGTGCCGTCGTACGGTGGACATGCGCTGGGAAGATTGACTCCCAGGCCCACGTGTGAAGAAGGGACAGGCATGTCGCGCCATCGTGTCGTCATCATCGGAAGCGGCTTCGGCGGACTGTCCGCGGCCAAGGCGCTCAAGCGCGCCGACGTCGACATCACCGTGATCTCGAAAACGACCACGCACGTTTTCCAGCCGCTGCTCTATCAGGTGGCCACCGGAATCCTGTCCGAGGGCGACATCGCGCCGACCACCCGGCTGATCCTGCGCCGCCAGCAGAACGTCCGGGTGCTGTGGGGCGATGTCTGGGCCATCGACCTCACCGCGAAGACGGTCAAGTCCCACCTGATGGGCATGGAAACGGTGACGCCCTACGACAGCCTGATCGTGGCCGCCGGCGCCCAGCAGTCCTACTTCGGCCACGACGAGTACGCCGCCTTCGCGCCCGGGATGAAGAGCATCGACGACGCGCTGGAGCTGCGTGGCCGCATCCTGGGCGCGTTCGAGGCCGCCGAGGTCGCCACGGATCCGGCCGAGCGCAAACGCCGCCTGACCTTCGTGGTGGTCGGGGCCGGGCCCACCGGCGTCGAGCTGGCGGGCGAGATCGTCGCAGCTGGCCGAGCGCACCCTGGCCGGCGCGTTCCGGACGATCACCCCCAGCGAATGCCGCGTCATCCTGCTCGACGCCGCGCCCGCGGTGCTACCGCCGATGGGTCCCAAACTGGGCCTCAAGGCGCAACGGCGGCTGGAGAAGATGGGCGTCGAGGTGCAGCTCAATGCGATGGTGAGCGCGGTCGACTACCTGGGCATCACGATCAAGGACAAGGACGGCGGGGAGCGCCGCATCGAATGTGCGTGCAAGGTGTGGGCGGCCGGGGTGCAAGCCAGCTCGCTGGGCACGATGATCGCCGAGCAGTCCGACGGAACCGAAACCGACCGCGCCGGAAGGGTGGTCGTCGAGCCCGACCTCACCGTCAAGGGACACCCGTACGTCTTCGTGGTCGGCGACCTGATGTCGGTGCCCGACGTCCCCGGCATGGCACAGGGCGCGATCCAGGGCGCCAAATACGCGGCCACCATCATCAAGCACGCCGCCAAGGGCCACGAGAATCCGGCCGAACGCAAGCCGTTCAAATACTTCAACAAGGGCTGCATGGCACTGATCTCCCGGTACAGCGCCGTCGCGCAGGTCGGCAAGGTGGAGTTCGCCGGATTCATCGCCTGGCTGGCCTGGCTGCTGCTGCACCTGTACTACCTGATCGGCCACCGCAACCGCATTGCCGCCATGTTCGCCTGGGGCATCTCTTTCCTGGGCCGCACCCGCGGCCAGATGGCCATCACCAGCCAGATGATCTACGCGCGGCCGGTGGTCGATTGGCTGGAGCGCCAGGCGCAGGACGGCACACTGGCGGCGGCCGAACACGTCGACTCGGCCGAGAAACAGGCCGGCTAGCTCAGCGCGCGGTCGATGTCGGCGATCAGATCGTCGGTGCCTTCCAGTCCGACGGAGATGCGCACCACGCCGTCACCGAGCCCGATCGCCGCCCGACCCTCCGGGCCCATCGCCCGGTGCGTGGTCGTCGCGGGATGCGTGACAAGGGATTTGGCGTCGCCGAGATTGTTCGAGATGTCGATCAGCTGCAGCTTGTCCAGCACCTCGAAGGCGCGCTGCTTGGCCGCACTGTCCGGGCAGTCCAGCGCGAAGGTGATCACCGTTCCCCCACCCGACATCTGGCGCTTGGCCAAGTCGTATTGCGGGTGCGAGGACAGATACGGGTAGCGCACCCAACTCACCGCCGGATGGCTCTCCAGGAATTCGGCGATGCGGAAGGCCGAGGAATTGCTGTGTTCCACCCGGACCGCCAGCGTCTCAAGTCCTTTCACCAACACCCAGGCGTTGAAGGCGCTCAGCGCCGGGCCGGTGTGGCGCATCAGCTTCTGCACCGGGCCGTCGATGTACTCCTTGTCGCCCAGAATGGCCCCGCCGAGCACCCGGCCCTGACCATCGATGTGCTTGGTGCCCGAGTACACCACCACGTCAACGCCGAGCGGAATGCCCTGCTGCAGCAGCGGTGTAGCAAAAACGTTGTCCAACACCACTTTTGCGCCCGCGGCGTGGGCCAGCTCGCTGACCGCGGCGATATCCACCAGTGACTGCATGGGATTCGACGGCGTTTCGAAGAAGACCGCGGTGGTAGGCACCGACAGCGCCTGCTCCCACTGCGCCAGGTCGTCGCCGTCGACGAAGACGGTTTCGACCCCCCACCGCGGCAGGATCTCGTTGCACACCACGAAACACGAGCCGAACAGGCTGCGCGACGCGACCAGCCGGTCCCCCGCGCCCAGCAGCGCGCCCAACGAGGTGAACACCGCCGCCATGCCGCTCGCGGTGGCAAAGGCCGCCGGCGCCCCTTCGAGCAGGCGCAACCGCTCCTCGAACATCGTCACGGTCGGGTTGCCGTAGCGCGAGTAGACGAAGTGGTCCACCTCGCCGGTGAACGACTGCTCCGCGATCGCCGCCGACTCGTAGACGTAGCCCGACGTCAGGTACATCGCCTCGGCGGTCTCGTCGAATCCCGAACGCAACAGCCCACCGCGCACGCCGATGGTCGCCTGGCTGACTCCCTCAGGCAGCGCCGCGGGCGTGCGAACGGACGCGTCGTCGGCTGGGGTCATCGCCGGTTCAGCCCTGTTCAACCCTGTTTCCAGGGCAATCCGATGGCCCGCCAGCCCGTTTCGCCCCGGTGACCGTTGACATCGAGTTGGCCCTCGAAGCCGTCGAGGATGTTGTACGCCGGCGTGATGCCGAGCTGGGTCGCGACCTCGGCCGCGCCGATGGAGCGGTTTCCGGAGCGACACAAGAACAGCACCGGGCGCTGGGCGTCGGCCTCCGCCGGCGCCACCTGCTCGCGCAGTTCGTCGGCGAAGTTCGCGTTACGCCGTCCGTCGGACGAATTCCACTCCAGGAACAACACCTCACGGCCGAGGCTGGACAGATCGGGCACACCGACGAATCGCCATTCGGCGTCGGTCCGCACGTCGACCAGCACGGCGTTGGGGTTGTCGCTGAGCAGCTTCCATGCGTCCAGCGGCGAGATGTCCCCGGCGTAGGAGTGTGCGTGCTCTGTGCTCATGCTCGTTTCCCTCGTTGTTCGTACGCGTTGTCAGCCACACTATCCGCGCCCCGGCGGTCAAGCCCCGGCCGGATTGCGTCCCCGGACCCGCAGCGATCCTGACCTGCGATGGTATCGAGGCCATCGCCGTACCCGTCTGGGGGCGGTGGATTCGCGCGGAATGCCGCGCGGCTCAGCCGCGTGACTCAGGCGCGGCCAGCCGGCCGGCGACCTGGCCGGCGCGCTCGCGGGCGGCCGTCACCTCCGGCGCGGTCGCCAGTGCCCGATAACCGCGCCCGACCACGCGCAGGTCGCTCTCGGGCACGCTCAGCGCGCCGCTCAGCGCGGCGGGGTCATGGGAGTCCACCGGCTCGATCGCGCGGGCGGCGGCCGGCGAAACCATCATGGTGTCCACCGGCAGGCCCAAGATGGTGCGGGCCTGCAGTTCGAACGCGGAGAGCCGCTGACTGCGCAGCGTCACCCAGGCGCTGTCGGTCGGGCCTGATGTGACGTCGGCGAAGTACACCTCGTCGCCGTTGATCATCAATTCGACCCCGAAGACGCCGCGCCCACCCAACGCCTTGACGATCCGCGCCGCGATCGACTTCGCGGCGTCCGTCGCCGCGGCGCTCATCTTCTGGGGTTGCCAGGATTCCAGCACCTGCCCGCCGGAGCCGCGATGACCGATGGGCGAACAGAATTCGATCACCGGACCCGCCGGGCCCTCGCTGCGCACCACCAGCAGCGTCACGTAGAACTCGACCTCGACGACGGTTTCGGCCAGCACCCGGGGCTGTCCGGGGCCCGCGTGGGCGCCCGCCGCGCGCTGCCACGCCGGCCCGAGGTCTTCGCGCCGCGCCACCACCGACTGCCCCGGCCCGGCCGGCCCGGCCACCGGCTTGACCAGCAACGGATATCCGGCGTGCGCGCCCACCGCCTCGAGTTCGGCCAGCGACCCGGCGAACCAGAACGGCGCGGTGGGCAGCCCCAACTCGTCGGCGGCCAGCCGGCGCAGACCCTCGCGGTCGGCGCTGAGCCGCACGGTGCGGGCGCTGGGCACCAGCTGGGTGTGGTTGCCGCCGGATCCGGTGCCCTCGAGGCTCTCGAGGGCCTCAAGCGCCTGGCCGGCGACGGTGTCGGTCGCGGTCACCACGAAGTCGGGCCGCAGCCGATGCAGCGCCGCGGACAACTCGGCGGCGTCGGTCAGCGGGAGCACCAGGGCCTGGTCGGCCACCCCGTGCGCCGGCGCGTGCGGACGCGCGTCGACGGCGACCACCCGGGCTCCGAGGCGCCCCAGGTCGATCGCCAGCTCCCGGCTGATGTCGCCGGAGCCCAGCAGCACGACCGTCGGCCTGCCGTCGGCGCGGGTGTCCGGCTGGGCTTCGGCGCGCGCGGGAACTTGCTGGGGCACGACGAGCGCCGTCGTTTCGTCGTCCCGTCCGTCGGTCACGCCGTCAGTCACGGCTCAAGGATAGGTCGGTTCTCACCGGGCACCGCCCACGTCAGGGCTGGCCTGGGAGTAACTGCACCATCAGGCCGTTGGCCTCGGCCAGCAGCGCGCCGTCGGCATCGACCAATTCCGCGGACACGAACGCTTTGCGGCCCTCGGTGCTGGTGACCCGTCCGCGCACCACCAGGGGCGCGTCGATCGGGGTGATCTTGCGGTAGTCGACATGCAGGAACGCCGTCCGGCTGATCGGGCGCGACGAGGCGTGGGAAACCATCCCGAACATGTGGTCGAACAGCAGCGGCAGCACGCCGCCGTGCACCGCATGGTTGCCGCCGACGTGAAACCGGGTGAAATGGCCCTGCATTTCGCAGCCGTCGGGCTCGTATCGCGTCAACGTCCACGGCGGCAACAGCAGACTGCCCATGCCGGGCAGGCCCGGCGTCCGCCCGGCCGGGGCCTGGCCCTCCACGGTCGCCTGGAACGGCCCCAGCAGCTCTGTCAGTGCCGCCACACGGTCGGCCGCGTCGTCCCACAGGTCGTCGTCGGGGTCGGCCGACACGGCGAGGTCCTGCAGCCGGCGCATGGCCGCCACGAACCGCCCGAATCCCGGGCCCGGGGTGGCCACCCCGTATTCGGGGAAGCCGCCGTGGTGTTCGTATTCGGGGTCGAGGTCTTTGGGATCGGAAGCGGCATCCGTCACGGGCGGGCTGCCAGGACGTCGCGGCGCACGATGGTCTGTTCACGCCCCGGGCCCACACCGATGCACGAAATATGTGCTCCGGCAAGCTCTTCCAGCCGCAGCACATAATCGCGCGCTTTGGCGGGCAGGTCGTCGAACTCCTGTGCGTGCGAGATGTCCTCCCACCAGCCGGGCAGCTCTTCATAGATGGGTTCGGCGCGTGCCAGGTCGCTTTGCGTCATCGGCATCTCGTGGATGCGTGTCCCGTCGATCTGGTAGCCGACGCACACCGGAACCGTTTCCAGGCTGGACAACACGTCGAGCTTGGTCAGAAAGAAGTCGGTGATGCCGTTGACCCGGGTGGCGTAGCGCGCGATGACCGCGTCGAACCAGCCGCAGCGCCTGCGCCGTCCGGTCGTGACGCCGAATTCGCCGCCCGTTTTAGACAGGTATTCGCCGTTCTCGTCGAACAGCTCGGTGGGGAACGGGCCCGAGCCCACGCGGGTGGTGTAGGCCTTCAGGATCCCCAGCACCGCGGTGATCCGGGTGGGACCGATTCCCGAACCCACGGCCGCGCCGCCCGCCGTCGGATTCGACGACGTCACGTAGGGGTAGGTGCCGTGGTCCACGTCGAGCAGCGTGCCCTGCGAGCCTTCCAGCAGCACGGCCTCGCCGGCCTCGAGCGCTTCATTGAGCAGCAGCCGGGTGTCGGCGATGCGGTGCCGGAAACCCTGGGCCTGCTCCAGCAGGGCCTCGACCACCTGGTGCGCGTCCAGCGCCTTGCGGTTGTAGATCTTGACCAGGATCTGGTTCTTCAGTTCCAGCGCGGCTTCGACCTTGTGTGTCAACACTTCCCGGTCGAGCACGTCGGCGACCCGGATGCCGATGCGGGCGATCTTGTCCTGGTAGCAGGGGCCGATGCCGCGGCCGGTGGTGCCGATCTTCTTGTTTCCCATGTAGCGCTCGGTGACCTTGTCGATGGCCACGTGGTAGGGCAACAGCAGGTGCGCGTCGGCGGAGATGAGCAGCTTGGAGGTGTCGACACCGCGGTCTTCCAGGCCTTTGAGCTCGTCCAGCAGCACCCCGGGGTCGACCACCACGCCGTTGCCGATGACGTTGGTGACGCCCGGCGTGAGCACCCCCGACGGGATCAGGTGCAGCGCGAAGTTCTCGCCGGTGGGCAAGACGACGGTGTGCCCGGCGTTGTTGCCGCCCTGGTAACGCACCACCCACTGAACGCGCCCACCGAGCAAATCGGTGGCCTTACCTTTGCCCTCGTCGCCCCATTGGGCGCCGATGAGGACGATTGCCGGCATGACTTTACTCCCGCCTGCTTACTGTGGTTCCGCTGGCAAAACGCCAGGTCTTGCACCGCTGCAACGGGTTTCGGCATTGCCCAATGGCTCGCACTGCCGTCTCGTGACAGCGCCTCGGTTAGCCGCGTTGTGACCGTGCCCGTAGCCCCACGCGCCTTTGCTTGCCGCGCTCACGTGGCGATCCTAATCGTCGGGCAACGACGGACTTGTCCAAGGCCCGTTTGATCCCGGCCCGTGTCGCACGAAGAACCCCTGCGCGGTCCCGGAGGAGGGTGCCGGGAGGCGGCCTCATCCGAATGGCGCCGCCAAGGACGCACCCGCCTGCGCCGCCGGCTTGGCCGCACAGACACCGTTGCCCGTCCGCGCGTCCAACATCAGGCACAAGCCCTTCGCCTCACGAATGTTTCTCGAGGCGGACCAACCTGGATGCACCGGTTTCCCGTTCCAGCTGACCAGCGTCCAGCCATCGCGGGGGCTGCCCTGGACCACGACGATGCCGGTGTTGGGCAGCGGGTCGAAAAGCAGGAGCAACGGGTCGGGATTTTTGACGCTCATCATCGTCCCGACGCCGATGGCGAATTCGCTGGAGAACGCCACCTCGGTGATCCTGCCGTTCGCGGCGCGGACCGGGTTGGCAAGGGCACTGGCATACATCGTCTGGAGCGTGTCATTGAAGCGGCCGACATTGGACGCGGCATTGCCATACACGGTTTGCAGCGCGCCGTTGAAACGCCTGCGGAACTCGAACCCGTTGGAATCGGTGGAGCCGGGAGCCAGCATCGGCACGATCCGCAGCCCGAGCATCCAGGCGACCGGGGCCAGAAGGTATGCGAGCCCGCCGAGGCTGACCTGCGGCTGGCCATTGAAAGCGCCGGCGTCGATCTCGTTGAGCCCCGGCAGTACCTGCGCATTCATCCCCAACGCGGAAGCCAACGGCGCCGCGGTCTGCTGCGTCCTGATCAACTGCGACGCGAAGATCGCGGCGACCGGGCCGTTGGACGCGAGTACGTTGGCGACGCTCTGCGCCTGTTGCTGACCCAGCGCGGTGAGTGACGCTCCCGGCGCCGCCGTGTCGATCAGGTTCGCCGCATTGGCTTCCGATTGCCCATGCCGCACCAGGTCGATCACGATCGATTCGTCGGCCGAGGCCCTCGCCGATCCGGTGCACAGCAGGACAGCCGAAAGCAACAGGGCGCCAACGCCGCGGAGTTGCGGCGTCAACGATGGACGCGCGCGCAGCCGGCACCAGACAGAGGTGACGCGGTTCGCGCGGCCGAGAAGATGGCGGTGAGTCGGCGAATGGCAGTTCTCCGTTCTCTTAACCACTCGTGGCGGGATTCCGCGCAACGTCGGCCCTGTGGCAGGAGTAAAGTATCCGCGTGTTTCCAGGCAGCGGCGCAACAACTTTCACAGTCCGACACCATGTTGTGACTGCGCCGTTATGGCGAGAACTTTCGAAGCCGAAGCCGTCATCGACCATTGATCGGACCAGAGTCGTTGAAAGCAAATGACATTGGGCCTCATTGATTGGATAGCTTGTGACACAGGAAGATCGAGCGGTGGCGGTCCTACTGTTCGGGAAATCGCCCAACTACCGGGCGTTGCAAGGCATGCGCGCCCACCGCATCGCCGGTGAAACCGATATCGACGCCGCCATCGGGCCCTACCGGCGGCTGACCGTGGTGGGCGCCGACACCGACCTGGCCGCGGTCCTGACGCGGCTGCTGCGTGCCGAGCGGCTCGACATCGAGGTGGCCTACGTGCCGCGCCGCCGCAGCCGGGCGACCCGGATCTATCGCCTGCCGACCGGTTGCCGGGCGGCGCGCCGCGCCAGGCGTGGTTCGGCGCGGCGCGTGACGCTGATCCGCGACGAGACCGGGTCGGTGATCGTCGGGCGGGCCGCCTGGGTGCCGCCGGATGACGCGCGGTTCATCCATGGCGAGGCGGTGGTCGACGACACGACGCTGTTCGACGGCGACGCCCCCGGTGTGCGGATCGAGCCGATGCTGGGCGCACCGGGCCTGCGGGCGGCGGTGAAAACCCGTGGTCTGTGGCCCCGCTGGGTCACCGGCCGCGCCGCCCAGCTGGGCAGCACGGGTGTCGCCGTGGTGCGCGACGGAGTTCGCGTGCCGCGCGCGGCGCGCCGCTCGGCGTTCTACCGCAACATCGAAGGCTGGCTGCTGGTCCGCTAGTTTCGACCGGTGAGCTTCCGCACTTCCCAGCATGAATCGGTACGGCCCAGCCCGATCTTCCTGGGCCTGATCGGGCTGACGGGCGTCGGCGCCGCGCTGGCCTGGTCGGCCGGGGTCAGCACCCGGCCGCTGGCTTATGCCGGGGTGTTCATCTTCGTGATCGCCGGCTGGCTGGTATCGCTGTGCCTGCACGAATTCGGACACGCGGTGACCGCCTGGCGGTTCGGCGATCACGATGAAGCCGTGCGCGGCTACCTGACGCTGGATCCGCGCCGCTACGCCCATCCGGCGCTGTCGTTGCTGCTGCCGATGGTGGTCATCCTGCTGGGCGGGATCGGCCTGCCCGGCGCGGCGGTCTACGTGCGGACCTGGTTCATGACGCCCGCCCGGCGGACCATGGTCAGCCTGGCGGGTCCGGCGGCCAACCTCGTGCTGGCGGCGCTGCTGCTGGCGACGACGCGGTTGTTCTTCGATCCGATGCACGTGGTGTTGTGGGCCGGGGTGGCGTTCCTGGCGTTCCTTCAGCTCACCGCCGTGTTGCTGAATCTGCTGCCCATCCCGGGCCTGGACGGATACGACGCCCTGGAACCTCATCTGCGTCCCGAGACCCAGCGCGCGCTGGCGCCGGCCAAGCAGTGGGGCTTCGTCATCCTGCTGTTCTTGCTCCTGACACCGGTGCTCAACCAATGGTTCTTCGGGGTCGTGTTGTCTTTGTTCGACGTGTCCGGCGTGCCGGACGTCCTGGTGGGCTGGGGCAACGCGCTGACCCGCTTCTGGAGCCGCTGGTTCTGACCCTTGCCATATATGCGCTATTGCGCATATATTTCGCGCCATGGGCGCAGGCCACAACCACACCCCCGCCGAGACGGACGACGCCCGGCTGATCCCGCGCATGATCATGGCCGCGGCGATCCTGGCGGCGTTCTTCGTGGTGGAGCTGGTCACGTCGTTGCTGATCAACTCGATCGCGCTGCTGGCCGACGCCGGCCACATGCTGACCGACGTCGTCGCCGTCTTCATGGGGCTCGCCGCCGTCACGCTGGCCCGCCGCGGCAGCTCATCGCCCGCCCGCACCTACGGCTGGCATCGCGCCGAGGTCTTCACCGCCGTCGCCAATGCGGGGCTGCTGATCGGGGTGGCGGTGTTCATCCTCTACGAGGCGATCCGGCGGCTCAGCGAAGCGCCCGCCGTTCCCGGCGTGCCGATGATCGTGGTCGCGCTGGCCGGGCTGGCCGCCAACTTCGTCGTCGCGCTGCTGTTGCGTTCCCACTCGTCGGGCAGCCTGGCGGTCAAGGGCGCCTACATGGAGGTCGTCGCCGACACCGTGGGCAGCCTGGGGGTGCTGATCGCCGGGGTGGTGACCGTGACGACGCACTGGCCCTACGCCGATGTGGTGGTGGCGGTGCTGGTGGCGCTCTGGGTGTTGCCCCGGGCCGTCGCGCTGGCCCGCGACGCGCTGCGGATCCTGTCCGAATCGTCGCCGACCCATATCGACGTCGAGGAACTGCGGGCCGCGCTCGTCGCCGTCGACGGGGTGATCGACGTGCACGACCTGCACGTGTGGACGCTGTCGCCCGGCAAGGACATGTGCACCGCGCACCTGATCAGCTCGGGCGACTCCGCCCGGGTCCTGCACGACGCGCGGGCGGTGTTAGCGGCTCGCGGACTGGAACACGCCACGGTCCAGATCGACTGCCCCGAAGACACCGATTGTTCGGACAGCTTTTAGGGCGTCAGAGTCCCAGCGCCGGGCGCGCCTCGGGGTCGCAATCGTCGAGCAGGTCCAGGCAGCGCGAGTACTCGTCGGTTTCGCCGATCGTGTCCGCCGCGCGCGCCAGGGACGCCACACACCGCAGGAAGCCGCGGTTGGGTTCGTGCGAATACGGCACCGGGCCGAAGCCCTTCCAGCCGTTTCGGCGCAGCTGGTCCAGGCCGCGGTGATAGCCGGTGCGCGCGTAGGCGTAGGCGGTGATGGCCTGGTCGTCGGCCAGCGCCTGCTCGGCCAGCGCCGCCCAGGCCACCGACGCCGTCGGATGCGTGGCGGCGACGATGCCGGGCTTCTCACCGGCAAGCAGCTCCGCCTCGGCGTCTATGTCCGCGGGCAGCAGGATCGGGTCGGGTCCTAGAAGATCTCCCATCGGCGTCATGGCTCTATTCTGCAGCTCACTACTTTTGCCCGCGTGACGCACCTCGGCCAACGCCTGAAGCCGGGCACTCGGTCGCTAAGCTCTGCAACTACCCCACGAAGCGGGAGGACAGTAGTACTCATGCCCAACCCATCCGAACCCGACCGCGGCGGCACGCCCAAACGGCCCGGGTTCGACCCACGCGAGTCTCGCACCGGCCCGAGCGACGAGTGGGAGGCCGAGTCCGGCTTCGAAACCGGAGACGACGCCACCGAGAGCGTCCCCCTGGTCCCCAGCGACTCCGAGACCGAGACAGTGGTGATCAACAGACCCGATCAGTCCAGCGGCCCCCAGGAAATACCGGAGGAGCCACAGCGCGAACGTCGCTTCACCGCGCCGGGCTTCGACGCCAAAGAGACCGCGATCATCGCCACCACCCCGGAACCCGCCACCGAGGTCTTCGCGACGCCCGGACAGGACAGCACCGCACAGTTCGGGGTCCCCCCATCCAAAGCCGCTGTCCCACAATCGATCCCACCTCGCTTCGGCGGGAAGCTGCGCACTTCCAGGCAAGTCAACTGGGGCTGGATACTGGCGCTGGTCGTGATCGTGCTGGCGCTGGCGGCCATCGCGATCCTGGGCACGGTGCTGCTCACCCGGGGCAAGCACACGAGCGTCTCGCAGGAAGACCTGGTGCGGCACACCATCGCAAACTTCGACGTCGCGATCCAGCGTGGCGATCTGACCACGCTGCGCACCATCACCTGCGGCACCACCCGCGACGGCTACGCGGACTACGACGAGCACGCATGGGACGAGACCTACCGGCGGGTCTCGGCGGCCAAGCAATATCCGGTGATCGCCAGCATCGATCAGGTGGTGGTCAACGGCCAGCACGCCGAGGCGAACGTCACCACGTTCATGGCCTACGACCCGCAGCTGCGCTCGACCCGCAGCCTCGATCTGCAGTATCGCGATGAGCAGTGGAAGGTCTGCCAGTCTGCCAGCGGCTAGCTTTGGTTGCGCGGAGCCCTCGGGCCCCGAGTGTGAAGCTAGCTTCACGTTGGGGGCCGAGTGTGAAGCTAGTTTCACACTCGGCGGCGGGTTAGGTGACTGACTTCCCGGCGCAGTGCAGGTCGGTGCAGGCCTGGACCACCCGCTCGGACATCGACGCCTCGGCCTTCTTGAGGTAGCTGCGCGGGTCGTAGACCTTCTTGACGCCGACCTCGCCGTCGACCTTCAAGACGCCGTCGTAGTTGGCGAACATGTGACCGGCGATGGGGCGGGTGAACGCGTACTGGGTGTCGGTGTCGACGTTCATCTTCACCACGCCGTAGCGCAGCGACTCCTCGATCTCCGACGTCAGCGAGCCGGAACCGCCGTGGAAGACGAAGTCGAACGGCCTGGCCTCCTCGGGCAGCCCCAGCTTGGCCGCCGCCACCTTTTGGCCCAAAGCCAGGATGTCGGGACGCAGCTTGACGTTGCCCGGCTTATAGACGCCGTGCACGTTGCCGAAAGTGGCGGCGAGCAGGTACCTGCCGTGCTCGCCGTGCCCCAGCGCGTCGATGGTTTTCTCGAAGTCGTCGGGCGTGGTGTAGAGCTTGTCGTTGATCTCGTGGGCGACGCCGTCCTCTTCGCCTCCCACCACGCCGATCTCGATCTCGAGGATGATCTTGGCGGCCGCGGCCTCCTTGAGTAGCTCACGCGCGATCAGCAGGTTCTCGTCGATCGGCACGGCCGACCCGTCCCACATGTGCGACCCGAACAGCGGATCGTGGCCCGCGGCCACCCGTTCGGCCGAGATCGCCAGCAGCGGGCGGACATAGCTGTCCAGCTTGTCCTTGGGGCAATGGTCGGTGTGTAGCGCAACGTTGATCGGATATCTGCCCGCAATCGAACGGGTGAACTCGGCCAGCGCCACCGCGCCGGCCACCATGTCCTTGACGCCCAGCCCGGACGCGAATTCGGCACCGCCGGTGGAGAACTGGATGATCCCGTCGCTGCCCGCATCGGCGAAGCCCTTAATGGCCGCGTTCACCGTCTCTGACGACGTGCAGTTGATCGCCGGAAAGGCATACGAGTGCTCCTTGGCGCGTCGCAGCATCTCGGCGTAGACCTCGGGCGTGGCGATGGGCATGAGAACTCCTCTGCGGAGGGTCTGATGCACTCGCAGTATCGTCCACGACGGTCGGGAGCTCACCGGCAAACCGGTATGTTGAGCAATCATGAGCACCGCCGTGACGGCCCTGCCCCACATCTTCGACCCGATGTATTGGTTGGGCGCCGACGGCGTCTTCGGATCCGCGGTGCTGCCCGGCATCCTGATCATCGTCTTCATCGAGACCGGGCTGCTGTTTCCGCTGCTGCCCGGCGAATCGCTGCTGTTCACCGGCGGCCTGCTGGCCGCCCACCCCAACCCGCCGGCCAGCATCTGGGTGCTGGCCCCGGCGGTGGCCAGCGTGGCGATACTGGGCGATCAGACCGGGTATTTCATCGGCCGACGGATCGGCCCGGCGCTGTTCAAGAAGGAAGACTCCCGGTTCTTCAAGAAGCATCATGTGACCGAGTCGCATGCGTTCTTCGAGAAATACGGCCCCTGGGCGATCATCCTGGCGCGGTTCGCGCCGTTCATACGGACGTTCACACCGGTGGTCGCCGGGGTGTCCTACATGCGCTACCCGGTGTTCCTGGGGTTCGACATCGTCGGCGGCATCCTCTGGGGCGGCGGTGTGACGTTGGCCGGCTACTTCCTGGGCAACGTGCCGTTCGTGCACCACAATCTGCAGAAAATCCTGTTGGCCATCCTGGTCGTCTCCCTGATGCCGGCGTTCATCGCGGCCGGGCGAAGCTACCGGGGACGCCGGCACGCGCAGAGCGCGGACGACCGGGACTCCGAGCCGCTGCCGGCGGCCGAGTAGCCGGCCAGGTTCGGCGCGGGGTCAGACCGCGACGTTGAAATCGCAGGCCGTCTTGGCACGGACCTCGTCGACCGTCACGCCGGGCTGCAATTCGGTGAGCGTCAGTCCCTGTCCCGGCACGACGTCGAACACGCACAGGTTGGTGATGATCATGTCGACGACGTTCTTGCCGGTGAGAGGCAGCGCGCACTGGCTGAGAATCTTCGGGCTGCCGTCTTTCGCGGTGTGGTCCATCAGCACGATCACGCGCTTGACGCCGGACACCAAATCCATTGCGCCGCCTGGCCCTTTGACCATCTTGCCCGGCACCATCCAGTTGGCCAGGTCGCCGTTCTCCGCGACCTCCAGGGCGCCCAGGATGGACAGGTCGATGTGGCCGCCGCGGATCATCGCGAAGGAATCGGCGCTGCTGAAGAAGCTGGACCCGGGCAGGCTGGTGATGGTCTGCTTGCCCGCGTTGATGAGATCGGGGTCGACGGTGTCCTCGCTCGGGTAGGCCCCGATGCCGAGCAAGCCGTTCTCCGACTGCAGCGTGACCTTGATGCCGTCGGGAATGAAGTTGGCCACCAACGTCGGAATGCCGATACCGAGGTTCACGTAATAGCCGTCGCGCAGTTCCTGGGCGGCACGCTGGGCCATCCGGTCGCGGATGGGGCTGTCGTTCTTCAGCGCGGGACCGCCACTGGTGGTGCGGAATTCGATGCGCTTCTCGTAGCCGGTGCCCACGATGATGCGGTCCACGTAGATGCCGGGGGTGTGGATCAGGTCGGGATCCAGGTCGCCGACCTCCACCAGCTCTTCGACCTCGGCAACGGTGATCGCGCCGCAGGTGGCGATCATCGGGTTGAAGTTGCGCGCCGTCTTGCGGTAGACGAGGTTGCCGGCCGTGTCGCCCTTCCACGCCTTGACGATCGCCACGTCGGCCCGAATGCCTTCTTCCAGAACGTATTCGGTGCCGTCGAAGACCCTGGTGTCCTTGCCTTCGGCGAGGTTGGTGCCGAACGCCGTGCGGGTGTAGAAGCCGGGAATGCCCGCGCCGCCGGCGCGCAACTTCTCCGCGAGCGTGCCCTGCGGCGTCAGCACCAGGTCGAGCTCACCGCTCAGCACCTGGCGTTCGAACTCCTTGTTCTCGCCGACGTAGGAGGCGATCACCTTGTTCACCTGCCGGCCCTTGAGCAGCAGTCCCATCCCGAAATCGTCCACGCCGGCGTTGTTTCCGACGATGGTGAGGTCCTTGATGCCGCTGTCGACCAGAGCCTGGATCAGCTTCTCCGGGATGCCGCACAGACCGAAGCCACCCGCGGCGATGGTGATGCCGTCCCTGAGCAGGCCGTGCAGAGCCGACTCCGCGTCGTGGTGGACCTTATTGCTCACAGGGTGCTCCCGTTCTCGTGCGACGACTCGGCGGAGACGTTACAGGCGGCCTCCATGAGCATCCACCCCGACAGCTGCACCGACAGGTCCCGCTCGGCTATCTCGGAAGCCATCACCGCGCCCTCGACGAACTCCGCCTGTTTGCCGCCCGTCGTGGGCAGCTGGGCGTCGCGGTCCCAGAAGGGGCCGAACACCGGCAGTCCGTCCACCGTCTGCCGGTTGTCCCAGGCCGACTTCGCGCTGGCCAGCACGATCTGCCGGGCGGTGTCGCGGGCCAGCACGTCGTCGGCCGACTCCCCCGGCAGCGCGGTGGCCACCAGCGCCAGGTATCGGGCGGTGACCCCGGCGAACAGGCCGCCGTCCCCGCCGCCGGCGCCGGCCAGCACGCCCGCCGGCGCCATGTGTTCGTGCACGGCCGCGACCAGCCGGTGCACCCGGGCGGCGTGGCGCTGCCTGATCTCCACGGCGGTGCGGGCGGCCAGCTCGGTCTCCAGCCCGAGCACCACGCCCTGGCAGTAGGTGTACTGCGCGCGCACCAGCGAACCGGCTTTGATGCCGTCGAAGACCAGGTGCGTCTCCGGGTCGATCAGCGTCTGGTCGATCCAATTCCCCATCTGCTCAGCACGTTTCAGATGGTCTCCGTAGCGCGCGAGGAAGATTCCCGCGGGGCCGTTGGCCGGGGCGTTGAAGAACTGGTCGGACTTGCGCCACGGGATGCCGCCGCCGTCCTCGGGCACCCACGCCTTGACGAATTGGCTCGCGAGCTTGGGCAGTGCGCGCCGCCGCTGCACGCCGGCGATCCGGGCGGCGCGTTCGAGCGCCAGCGCCAGCCAGGCCATGTCGTCGTAGTAGCTGTTGATCCACGAGAGGTTGTTGCGCAGCCGGTGCGAGCGGACCTGCCGGTTGATCTCGGTATGCCGGTGCGGCTGCGGATCGCGCTGCTGGGCGTCGACCAGGCAATCCAGCAGATGGGCCTGCCACCAGTAGTGCCAGGTGCCGAACCAGCGGTCGCGCCGGGTCGCCGGCCAGGCCACCACCCCCAGCTGAGTCGCGGGCAGCGCCCACAGCCTTTTCAGGTGTCGTTGCGTGACAGCGGCTTCGCTGCTGGCCGCGCGGTTGGCCCAGAGCTGATCCATACCTGTCGATCCTGCCCCACGCGGTTGAGTGTGCGTGTGCGGCGTCGAGTGTGACGGCAGGGCGGCGACACGCCGAGCGGGCCCGCCGTCAGGTCACACTCGAGGCCGTCAGCTCACCAGGCGCGGGACAAATCGGCGTGCTGCTTGACCCAGGCGTGCATGGCGATCCCGGCCGCGACGCCCGCGTTGATGCTGCGTGTCGAGCCGAACTGCGCGATCGACACCGTCAGCCTGGCACCCGTGCGGGTGTCGTCGGTGATGCCGGGTCCCTCCTGGCCGAACACCAGCAGGCACTCGCGCGGCAGCGCGGCCTCCTCCAGCCGCGTCGCGCCCGGGACGTTGTCCACCGCGACCACCGTCAGCCCGGCGTCCGCCGCGAAGCCCAGCAGCTCGGCGGTGCTGTCGTGGTGGCACAACCGTTGATAGCGGTCGGTGACCATGGCGCCGCGGCGATTCCACCGTCGCCGCCCCACGATGTGCACGGTGTGCACCGCGAAGGCGTTGGCGGTGCGCACCACCGAACCGATGTTGGCGTCGTGACCGAAGTTCTCGATCGCCACGTGCAGGGGATGCCGACGCCGGTCGATGTCGGCGATGATCGCTTCCCGGGTCCAGTACCGGTAGGCGTCGACGACATTGCGAGTGTCGCCCTCGCGCAACAGGACTGGGTCATACCGCGGGTCGTCGGGCAGCTCGCCCGGCCACGGCCCGACGCCGGCGGGCGGTGTCGCCGCCCATTCGGTGGGCCCGGGTCCGCTCATCGCTGCGTCCACACGCCGGCGTGCGTGCCGTCGATGGCCAGCGTCGCGTAGAGCAGCGCGTCGTTGATCTCGCCCTGGGTGCACAGCGACGCGTTGACGTGCACCGCGTCCAGCGAGGCGTCGGGCAGGATCAGCACCGACGACCCGTACGTCGCGCAGGCCGGGTTCAGTCCCGGGGCGGGCAGCGTCGGCGATGCCAGCAGCATCATCGGGCCGCCGCGCTTGGCGGACTCGTCGCGATAGCGGGCCGCGATGGCGGTGGCTTCCAGCCCCAGCAGCATGTAGCCGTTGCCGGTGAACGCTCCCGGGTCGCCCAGCTGCATCTTGGTCATCGGCTTGCCGTCGGCCCGCCACGCCGACAGGGTGGCGGTCTTGACCGCCAGGCCGCCGCTGTCGTTGGCGTTGGTCGGCAGCAGCCCCACCGGGAAGGCGACCGGGTAGGCCGACGAGCTGTCCGGGATCCGGTCGCGCGGCGAGTAGGCGTAGATACCGCGCACCTGACTTCGATCCTTCAGCGGCCCAAGGCAAACCGTGCCGGTGAGCCGGTCGCGCGGCGCCGAGAGCGGCGCGGGGATGTCACGCACGCCGGTCTTCGCGTCGTCACAGCTGCCCAGGCCGGCGACCTCCATGGGGTGGGCCAGCGCGCCGTAGAGCCCGAAGCGGATGTCCTCGGGTTTGGCGTGCGGGTCCTTGGCCGAGGTCGGGCTCGCGTCGACGTCGACCAGCACGTAGTCGCCGTCCCAGCGCAGATTCGACACCGACATGTTCCAGCCGAGCAGGCCCAGCGATTCGCCCAGCCGCGCGCCCTGGGCGCCGTAGGGACGCACGGGTTGGCTGGGGGACGAGCAGCCGGCCAGACACAGCGCCAAGCAGGCCGCTATCGCAAGGAATGTGCGCACGGTGAAGACGGCCTAGCTCAGCCCCAGGTCGGCGAGGCCGAGCACACTCCGGTAGGGCAGCCCCTCGGCCTCGATGGCCTCGGCCGCACCGGTGGCGCGGTCCACGACGGTGGCCACGCCCACCACTTCGCCGCCGGCCTCCTGGACGGCGCGCACCGCGGTGAGCGCCGAGTTGCCGGTGGTGCTGGTGTCCTCGACGACCAGCACCCGCTTACCGGAAACCTCGGAGCCTTCGATAAGACGTTGCAGCCCATGGGTTTTCGCCGACTTACGCACGACGAAGGCGTCGATCGGGCGACCCGATGCGTGCATGACGGCGGTGGCCACCGGGTCGGCGCCCAGCGTCAGGCCGCCGACCACCGCGTAGTCCCAGTCGCTGGTCAGTTCGCGCATCAGCGAGCCGATCAAGGCCGAGGCGCGGTGGTGCAGGGTGGCCCGGCGCAGGTCGACGTAGTAGTCGGCCTCCTTGCCGGAGGACAGCGTGACCCGTCCGTGCACCACCGACAGGCGTGACACCAGCTCGGCCAACTCTTTGAGGTCAGGTCCGGCCACGGCCACTCCCGGTGATCAGGGCTACGGGGCGGGGCATGAGCGACATCCTAATGACGGCGGCTTCGTCCGCCGCCGCCCGCCGTCAGCGCTGATAGTTGCTGGCCTGGTGGCCGTTGCGCCCGGAGGGAGGTGGGCGGCGGATGGTTTCCGAGACGCCCATCGGGTCGAGGCTGGTCGCGGCGCAGCGGCTCGGCGGCGCGACGACCGGGCGCAAGATCGGGGCCGAGCAGCCCCGCCACGTCCTGCTGCGCGCGCCGGGGCGGCAGCTCGGCGCGGCCCGCCGGCGCCAACGGCCGGCTGGGTGAGGCGTTGCGCAGACCCGACGGCGCTCCGGTCTCCTGCGGGGTCTCCTCGGGCAGCGGCGGCAGCACCCGCAGCAGGTCGTTGAACTGGCGCACGGTGCGCAGGCCCTCGTCCCACTCGGTGCGGGTGCTGGTGATCGGCATGGCGACCAACGTCCAGTTCTGCTCGTTCCACATGATCTCGGCGCTGTCCGGTGCGGTGTGCGCGAAGGTGACCATGCGGCGGTCGCAGGCCCGGCGGGCGGCATCGAGATTGGTGGAGTAGACCATCCGCGGCCCGATCGCACCCAACAGCCAAATGTCGCTTTCCCGTGGCTCTTTGAGTCCCTTGAGCCGCAGGTCCACCACAACGTTGGTGCCCACCTTGCGGTGCAGCGCGATGACGGTGGCGACCTCTTCCAGGTCGAAGATGTAGACGGCCTCGCCGCGGATCTGACCCAGCACCACGTTCTGGGCGGCGACGTCGCCGACCGTCGACATCACCCCGCGCTTCCAGCGCTTGAGGATGTCGGCTGATTCACGCTCGTAGTCGAACCCGTGCGATCGCGCCCACGACTTGCGGCGCCTGCTGCGCCCGCGCCGCCGATCGATGTCGACGTACAGCAACACCCCCGCACCGACAAAGCACAGCGCGGAGAGCGTGAACCAGAGGGGGACCATCCCAAACAGGGTATCTGCTATTGGCCCGGAACACAGAAGGCGACCAGGTCACAACCCAATCACAGCTGGCAGTAGCTGCGTGTCGCCGGACCGCCGATCGCGGTCCCCCTCCGACTTAGCCCGATGACGGCGGCCCGGGCCGCTAGCCCAGGATCAGCGAGTCGCCGTCGGGGCTGACGTTCACCGGAACGGTGTCGCCGTCGTGCACGTCGCCGGCCAACAACAGCTTGGCCAGCTGGTCACCGATGGCCTGCTGCACCAGGCGGCGCAACGGCCGCGCGCCGTAGACCGGGTCGAACCCGCGATGCGCCAGCCACTGCTTGGCCGGCAGCGACACCTCCAGCGTGAGGCGGCGCTGGGCCAGCCGCTTCTGCAGCTGGACCAACTGGATGTCGACGATCTGCACCAACTCACCGGGCTCCAGGCCGTGGAAGATGATCACGTCGTCGAGCCGGTTGATGAACTCCGGCTTGAACGCCGAGCGCACCGCGGCCATCACCTGCTCCTCGCTGCCACCCGATCCCAGGTTGGACGTCAGGATCAGGATGGTGTTGCGGAAGTCGACGGTGCGGCCCTGCCCGTCGGTCAGCCGGCCCTCGTCGAGCACCTGCAGCAGCACGTCGAACACGTCCGGGTGCGCCTTCTCGATCTCGTCGAACAGGATCACCGTGTACGGCCGCCGCCGCACCGCCTCGGTCAGCTGACCGCCCTGGTCGTAGCCGATGTATCCGGGCGGGGCGCCGACCAGCCGGGCCACCGAATGCTTCTCGCCGTACTCGCTCATGTCGATGCGGACCATCGCGCGCTCGTCGTCGAACAGGAAGTCCGCCAGCGCCTTGGCCAGCTCGGTCTTTCCGACGCCGGTCGGCCCGAGGAACATGAACGATCCGGTGGGCCGGTTGGGGTCGGCGACGCCGGCCCGGGAACGCCGCACCGCGTCGGAGACCGCTGTCACCGCCTTGCGTCTGCCCGATGACGCGCTGGCCCAGCTCGTCTTCCATGCGCAGCAGCTTGGCGGTCTCGCCCTCGAGCATCCGGCCGGCCGGGATTCCGGTCCACGCCGAGACGACATCGGCGATGTCGTCGGGGCCGACCTCCTCCTTGAGCATCACGTTCTCGCGGGCCTCGCGCCTGCGGCAGCGCGGCGTCCAGCTTCTTCTCCACCTCGGGGATGCGCCCATAGCGCAGCTCGGCGGCCTTGGCCAGGTCGCCGTCGCGCTCGGCGCGCTCGGATTCCCCGCGCAGCGCGTCCAGCTGTTCCTTGAGCTCGCGCACGGCGTCGATGGCGTTCTTCTCGTTCTGCCAGCGGGTGGTCAGCTCGGACAGCTTCTCCTTCTGGTCGGCCAGCTCGGAGCGCAGCTTCTCCAGCCGCTCCTTGGACGCGTCGTCCTCCTCCTTGGCCAGCGCCATCTCTTCGATCTCGAGCCGGCGCACCAGCCGCTCGACCTCGTCGATCTCGACGGGCCGCGAGTCGATCTCCATCTTCAGCCGGCTCGCGGCCTCGTCGACCAGGTCGATCGCCTTGTCCGGCAGGAAGCGGGCGGTGATGTAGCGGTCGGACAGCGTCGCCGCGGCCACCAGCGCCGAGTCGGTGATGCGCACCCCGTGGTGCACCTCGTAGCGGTCCTTCAGCCCGCGCAGGATGCCGACGGTGTCCTCCACCGACGGCTCGCCGACGAACACCTGCTGGAAGCGGCGCTCCAGCGCGGCGTCCTTCTCGATGTACTTGCGGTACTCGTCGAGCGTGGTGGCGCCGACCAGGCGCAGCTCGCCGCGCGCCAGCATCGGCTTGATCATGTTGCCGGCGTCCATCGCGCCCTCGCCGGTCGCGCCGGCGCCGACGATGGTGTGCAGCTCGTCGATGAAGGTGATGATCTGCCCGGCGGAATTCTTGATGTCGTCGAGGACGGCCTTGAGCCGTTCCTCGAACTCGCCGCGGTACTTCGCGCCGGCCACCATCGATCCCAGGTCCAGGCTGATGACGGTCTTGTCGCGCAGGCTCTCGGGTACGTCGCCGGCGACGATGCGCTGGGCAAGGCCCTCCACGATCGCGGTCTTGCCGACGCCGGGCTCACCGATCAGCACCGGATTGTTCTTGGTGCGCCGGGACAGCACCTGCACGACGCGGCGAATCTCGTTGTCCCGCCCGATGACCGGGTCGAGTTTGCCTTCGCGGGCCCGCTCGGTGAGGTCGGTCGAGTACTTTTCCAGCGCCTGGTAGGTCGCCTCCGGTTCGGGGCTGGTGACCCGGCCGCTGCCGCGCACCTTGACGAACCCGTCGCGCAACGCCTGGGGCGAGGCGCCGTGGCCGGTCAGCAGCTTCGCGACGTCGGAGTCGCCGGTGGCCAGGCCCACCAGCAGGTGCTCGGTGGAGACGTACTCGTCGTTCATCTCGGTGGCCAGTTGCTGAGCGGTGGTGACGGCGGCCAGTGACTCGCGCGACAGCTGCGGCTGCGAGCTGGCGCCGCTGGTCTGCGGCAGCCGCTCCAGCACCCGCTCGGTCTCGGTGCGAATGGTGGCCGGGTCGACGCCGACGGCCTCCAGCAGCGGCGCGGCGATGCCGTCCGCCTGCGTCAGCAGGGCCATCAGCAGGTGCGCGGGCCGGATCTCGGGGTTGCCGGCGGCCGAGGCCGCCTGCAGCGCCGAGGTCAGCGCCGCCTGGGTCTTGGTGGTCGGGTTGAAAGAGTCCACGACACCTCCGTTCGGGTACGAAAGGGTTTGCAAAAATGCTTGTCTGCTTGTTCAACGCCGTCAAGGTTGAGTCTGTTCCGCTCAAGTCTACTGAGTTTTGGGCGATATGGCCTTCGGGGTACCCCCGTATCGATGACGCAGACGACGCAGCACCCCGACCAGGCCGGCGCCGAACTCCCCAGGACTCCGCGCCGCGTGCCCCTGATCTTCTGGTTCGCCGCCGTGGCCGCCGGACTGGCGATCGCGGGCCTGGTCGCGGTCGGGCTGCACACCGATCTCGCCGGCAGCGGCCCGTCGACGGCGGTCCCGGAAGTCCGGCACCCTGCAGGTCAGCGGGACGGGCACGACGAAGACGATCCCCTGCCACGCCGGCTATCTGTCGGTGAGCGGGAAGAAGAACACCATCACCCTCACCGGGCACTGCACCAGCGTCAGCGTCTCCGGCAACGGCAACCACGTCGCGGTCGACAGCACCGATGCGGTGAGCGCGTCGGGGACCGGCAACCTCGTTCTCTATCACTGGGGTTCACCCAAGATCGCCAACGTCGGGACGGCCAACATCGTCCGACAGGGCTGAGTCAACTGGCGGGCGAGCCTAGAATCGGGGCCCGTGAGCCTGGAGGACATCGACGCACTGCGGGTGCTGCGCGATGCCTTCGCACCCGAGGAGCCAGGCTCGATCGGTGATCCGGTGAACTCGTCCACCGCTTCTACACCCATTGGTTCGCCCTGGACGGCTCGGTGCGCGATCTGTTCCCGCCCGAAATGGCCGCCCAGCGGCTCGCTTTCGGCCACGCGCTGCACTGGGTGTACGGCGAGCTGGTCGCGCGGCGCGCGCAGGAGCCGGTGGCGTTTCTGGCCCAGCTCGGCCGCGATCATCGCAAATACGGTGTGCTGCCCGCGCATTACGAGACGCTGCGGCGCGCGTTGCTGACGACGCTGCGCGCCCACCTGGGTGCGGCCTGGACCGACGCCGTCGACGACGCGGCCAGGCAGTCGCTGAACCTGATCACCGGGGTGATGAGCGGCGCCGCGGACGCCGACGAGGGCCCCGCCTGGTGGGACGGCACCGTCATCGAGCACATGCGGGTGTCGCGGGATCTGGCGGTCGTCCGGCTGCAGCTCGATCGAGCCGATGCACTACCACCCCGGCCAGTACGTCAACGTCCACGTGCCCCAATGCCCGCAACGCTGGCGGTATTTGAGCCCCGCGATTCCGGCCGACCCGAGCGGCGGGATCGAGTTTCACGTCCGCCTGGTCCCCGGCGGCCTGGTCAGCACCGCGATCGTCAACGAAACCCGCACCGGCGACCGGTGGCGGCTGTCCAGCCCGCACGGCGGCCTGCGGGTCGACCGCGACGGGCGGCGACGTGCTGATGGTGGCCGGCAGCACCGGTCTGGCGCCGCTGCGGGCGCTGATCATGGACCTGTCGCGGTTCGCGGTGAACCCGCGGATACATCTGTTCTTCGGCGCCCGCTACCGCTGCGAACTCTACGATCTGCCGACCCTGTGGCAGGTCGCCTCCCACAACCCGTGGCTGTCGGTGTCGCCCGTCTCGGAGTACAACAGCGACCCGCCATGGGCCGCCGACTATCCCGACGTCACGCCGCCGCGTGGCCTGCACGTGCACCAGATCGGCCGGCTGCCCGACGTGGTGACCAAGTACGGCGGCTGGGGCGATCGGCAGATCCTGGTCTGCGGCGGGCCGGCGATGGTCGGCGCGACCAAGGCCGCCCTGATCGCCAAAGGGGCTCCGCCCGAACACATTCAGCATGACCCGCTATGGAGGTAGCCATGCACGTCGTCACCCTGCACGATCCCTCGTCGCCGGTGGTTGCGCAGTTCGTCCCCGCGGCGGGGATGATCGGCACGTCGCTGCGCGACGCCGGTGTCGAGCTGCTGGGCCAGCGCCGCGGCCTGGACGCCTACGTCTCGGACGGCAAGACGATGGGGATCCCGATCCTGTATCCGTGGGCAAATCGGTTGGGCGAGAACACCTATACCGCCCAGGACGTCACCGTGACCCTGACGCCGGGACGAAAACGGGGTGCGCGCCGACCCCAACGGGCTTGCCCATCCACGGCGTCCTGGCCGCCTACCCCGGGTGGCGGGTGACGGCCGAGACCGCCGACGAGCTGACCGCCGAACTGGATTTCGGCGCCGATCCCTCGCTGCTGGCCAGCTTCCCGTATCCGCATCGTGCTGACGGTGACGGCGCGGCTGGCCGACCGGACGCTGACGGTCCGGACCACCGTCACCGCGACCGGCGAGCGGGCGGTGCCGCTGTGCTTCGGGTTCCATCCCTACCTGCAGCTGCCCGATGCGCCACGGGCCGACTGGATCATCGAGACACCGCCGTTGCGGCATCTGGGCCTCGACGGCAAGGGCCTGCCCACCGGCGAGTCGGAACCGCAACCGGCGCGGGAAGAGCCGTTGCGCGACAAGAGCTTTCGACGATGCCTACGACCAGGTGGCCGAAGGTTCGGTGTTCGCGGTGTCCGGCGGCGGCCGCCGCATCGAGGTCCATTTCGAGCGTGGCTATCCGGCGGCGCAGATCTTCGCGCCGCCGGCCGAGGACCCCGCGAAGGCGATCGTGTGCTTCGAGCCCATGACCGCACCGACCGACGCGCTGCGCCGGGGCGGCTACCGCTGCGCGCGGCCGGGTGAACCGGCGGTCACGCAGTTCTCGCTTCGGGTCTGATCACGATGCCGATCCCCTTCGCGGCCATGGGCTGAAACCGAAAAGCGCTAGCGGATGCGCTAGCGCTTTTCGCGATTCTCATTAGCTCCTCAACCCCGGCCCGTGAAAACGGCTGGGCGCCGAATCGAAGCCTAGCGACCCCGGCGCGGCTGCCACACCACCAGCTGCGGTGCTCTTGGGAACCACCGCGACATCGCGGCGCTGGCTGGCCCGCGTCTGCGCCAGCTCCTCGGTCAACTCCTTGACCCGCGCCTGCAGCGCCTCGACCTGGTTGGTCAGCTCGATGATGCGCTTGATGCCGGCGAGGTTGACCCCCTCGTCCTGCGAGAGCCGTTGCACCTCACGCAGCAGGTCGACGTCGTGCTCCGAATATCGCCGTCCGCCACCGGAAGTCCGGCGCGGGCTGACCAGGCCGAGGCGGTCGTAGGTGCGCAGCGTTTGGGCGTGCATGCCGGCCAGCTCGGCGGCCACCGAGATCAGGAAGGTTCGGGCATCCTCTTTGCGGTTCTTGGCCATCAGCGATTACCCGCCCATCCGGCCCGGGGGTCGAAGCCACTGGAACGCTCGGCGGCGGCGTACGCCTCCAGCGCCTCCTGGGCCGCGCCCTCCAAATTGGGCGGTACGGCGACCTTTACGGTGACCAGCAAGTCCCCGTTGCCGCCGCCGCGCTTGGGCACGCCACGCCCGCGCACCCGCAGGATGCGGCCGTCGGCGGTGCCCTTGGGCACCCGGACACCGACTTTGCCGTCCAGCGTGGGCACCGAAATCGTTGAGCCCAAAGCCAATTCGGTGAAGCTGACCGGAACGGTCACGGTGAGGTCGTCGCCGTCGCGTCCGAACACCTTGTCCGGGCGCACATGCACCGTCACGTACAGGTCACCCGACGGCGCACCGCGCAACCCCGCCTCGCCCTGACCGGGCAGCCGGATGCGCTGTCCGTCCTCGACGCCCGGCGGGATCCGCACGTTGATGGTGCGGGTGCGGGTGGTGACGCCGGTGCCCTTGCACTCGTCGCAGGGGTGCTCGATGATCGAGCCGCTGCCCCGGCAGTCGGTGCAGGGTTCGGAGAAACCGAACGCGCCCTGGTTGCGGTTGATCACGCCGGAGCCGTTACAGGTCGGACACACCTTCGGGCTGGTGCCCGGCCGCGCGCCACTGCCGTGGCAGTTGGTGCACGGCGCCGGACTGGTCAGCCGCAGCGGCATCGCCACGCCCTTGGCGGCCTCGACGAAATCCAGCTGGGTTTCGGTCTCGAGGTCGTTGCCGCGGCGCGGCCGGCTGGGACGGGCGCCGGCACCGCGCCCGAACAACCCGCCGAACAGGTCGCCGATGTTGGTGCCGCCGCTTCGGCCGGCGGCATCGAACAAATCGTTGAGGTTGAACTCAGCGCCGTCACCGCCGACGTTGAAGCCCCCGAACCCGCCGTTGTCGAACCGGCGCCCGCCGAAACCACCGCCGGCGAACAGCCTTCGGGTTTCGTCGTATTCCTTGCGCTTGGCCGGATCCGACAAGACGTTGTGCGCCTCGGAGACCGCTTTGAATCGTTCGCCGGCGGCGGGGTTGTCGGGGTTGGCGTCCGGGTGCAGATCGCGCGCCAACTTGCGGTAGGCGCGTTTGATCTCTTCGGGACTGGCGTCAGAGGAGACGCCCAGCTCCTTATAGAAGTCCTTTTCGACCCATTCACGCTGGGCCATGTCGCGTCACCCCCTCACCACTTTCTTTTGGTCTCTCGTCCAATGTGCTGATTGTGTGGGCTAGTCACCGGATGTGCCGGCGTTATCGTCCGATTCGGCGGGCCCGGTTTCGTGCAGCCGCCGCGGCGGACTCACCGGTGGTGGCCGCTGCGTCGCCCTCGTCGGCAACGGTGTCGACGACGCCGACCAGAGCGTGGCGCAACACCTGATCGCCGAGCTTGTAGCCCTGTCGCATGACAGTGCCGATCACCGGCCGGGAGCCATCGCCTTCGTGCTGGACGGCTTCGTGCAGCACCGGGTCGAAGTCCTCGCCTTCCTCGCCGAACGCCGCGAGGCCGAGGCCCGTCAGCGCGCTTTCCAGCTTGTCGGCCACCGACTTCAGCGGTCCGGATTCCAGGTCGCCGTGCTTGCGCGCCCGGTCGAGATCGTCCAGCACGCCCAGCAATTGGTTGACGACGGCGGCCTTGGCCCGGTCGGCCGCGGCCTGCTGGTCGCGCAGCGCCCTCTTGCGGTAGTTGGCGAAGTCGGCCTGCACGCGTTGCAGATCGGCGGTGAGCTCGGCGACTTTGCCGTCGGCTTGACCCGCCGTCTCGCCGGCCGGCGCCCCTCCCGGCGTGCCGCCGGGAGGGACCTGCCGTACTTCACCGGTCTCGGGATCGATTCGCCGCTTGTCGGTGACCGTCACCGGTTCCTGTGGGTTGCCTTCGGTCACTTGGACTCCCGGTCATCGTCGACCACCTCCGCGTCCACGACGTCGTCAGCGGATCCGCGCTGACGCCGGCCGCGCCGCCACCGGCCTGCTCGCCGGCGGCCTGGGTGGCCTCGTAGATCGCCTGTCCGAGCGCCTGGGACTCCTGGCCCAGCTTCTCCATCGCCGCCTTGATCGCGGCGATGTCGGTGCCGTCCAGGGCCGTCTTGGCCTCGGCGATCGCGGCGTCGACCTTGGACAGCGTGTCCTCGGGAACCTTCGAGCCGCCCTCGGCTTCGCGCTGCTCCGTGACGAACTTCTCCGTCTGGTAGACCAGCGATTCGGCCTGGTTGCGGACGTCGGCCTCTTCGCGACGCTGACGGTCCTCCTCGGCGTGCGCCTCGGCGTCCTTGATCATCCGGTCGATCTCCTCCTTGGACAGGCCGGAGCCCTCCTGGATTTTGATCGTGTTCTCCTTGCCGGTGCCCTTGTCCTTGGCCGTGACGTGCACGATGCCGTTGGCGTCGATGTCGAACGTGACCTCGATCTGCGGGACGCCGCGCGGAGCCGGCGGGATGCCGGTCAGCTCGAAGGAGCCGAGCAGCTTGTTGTGCGAAGCGATTTCGCGCTCACCCTGATAGACCTGGATCTGCACCGACGGCTGGTTGTCGTCGGCCGTGGTGAAGGTCTCCGACCGCTTGGTGGGGATGGTGGTGTTGCGTTCGATGAGCTTGGTCATCACGCCACCCTTGGTCTCGATACCAAGGCTCAGCGGCGTAACATCAAGCAGCAGAACGTCTTTCACCTCACCCTTCAGCACGCCAGCCTGAAGAGCGGCTCCCACCGCGACAACTTCGTCGGGGTTGACGCCCTTGTTGGGCTCCTTGCCACCGGTCATCTCCTTGACCAGTTCCGACACCGCGGGCATGCGGGTCGAACCACCCACCAGGACCACGTGGTCGATCTCGGAGACCGAGATACCGGCGTCCTTGATCACGGACTGGAACGGCTTGCGGGTGCGGTCCAGCAGATCCTGTGTGATGCGCTGGAATTCGGCGCGGGTCAGCTGCTCGTCGAGGAACAGCGGGTTCTTGTCCGCGTCGACGGTGATGTACGGCAGGTTGATCGAGGTGCTCTGCGAACTCGAGAGCTCGATCTTGGCCTTCTCGGCGGCCTCACGCAGCCGCTGCATCGCCATCTTGTCCTTGGTCAGGTCAATTCCGCTGGTGCCCTTGAACTTGTCGACCAGCCACTCGACGACGCGGTCATCCCAGTCGTCGCCACCGAGGTGGTTGTCACCACTGGTGGCGCGGACCTCGACCACACCCTCGCCGATCTCGAGCAGCGAGACGTCGAACGTACCGCCACCGAGGTCGAAGACCAGGATGGTCTGTTCCTTCTCGCCCTTGTCCAGGCCGTAGGCCAGCGCGGCCGCGGTCGGCTCGTTGACGATCCGCAGCACGTTCAGGCCGGCGATCTGGCCGGCTTCCTTGGTCGCCTGGCGCTGGGCGTCGTTGAAGTACGCCGGCACGGTGACGACCGCGTCGGTGACGTCCTCTCCCAGATACGCCTCGGCGTCGCGCTTCAGCTTCATCAGCACGCGGGCGCTGATCTCCTGAGCGGTGTATTTCTTGTCGTCGATCTCGATGGACCAGTCGGTGCCCATGTGCCGCTTGACCGAACGGATAGTGCGGTCGACGTTGGTGACCGCCTGGTTCTTGGCGGGCTGGCCGACGAGCACCTCGCCGTTGCGCGCGAAGGCGACGACGGACGGCGTGGTCCGCGAACCCTCGGAGTTGGCGACGACTACCGGGTCACCGCCCTCGAGAACTGCGACGACGGAGTTGGTGGTCCCGAGGTCGATACCGACCGCACGAGCCATAGTGATTCCTCCTGAATGTGTAGAGCCTGTTTGGTGCCACTATGCTGAGTGAACCCCGCTCAAGCCTGCCCTTGGGGCCGGTGGGCTGTCAACCCAGTATTGAGTGTGGTTCGCTCAACTTGTCGAATATGTTAACGGCGGCCGGTGCCGCCTTGTTCCCGGGGGGCCTAAAAATTCGAGGCTTGGCCCGCGACATCGTCGATCAGCGCGAGCAACGCCCTGGTGGCCGCGCTGGCCTGCCGCGTCGCCGAGGTCGCGACGTAGAGCCGCCATCGCAGGTCATGCCCGGTGATCCGGACGCTGACCAAGCCCGAGTTGTCGATGCCCTCCAGGATGGACCAGCTCAGAAAACCGATTCCCAGTCCCTTGCGGATGCAGGTCGCCGCGGTGCCCATGTCGGCGACCTCCACCGCCACGGTCCGCTCGACACCCGCGGCCGCGAACGCGTTGTCGGCCACGGTGCGGTTGCCGTATCCCGGCGGCCCGTCGACGAAGGACATGCCCGCCAGGTCGGCCAGCGAAACCGTTTTGCGCCTGGCCAGTGGGTGCTCCGCGGGGACGACCAGCAGCAGCGGCACCGAGGCGACCAGCCGGGTGCGTAGGTCAGCCGGGGGCCCTCCGGTGAAAACCAGGAAGGCGACGTCGAGGTCCCCGTCGCGCAGTTGGGCGGCCAGCCCCGCCGACCCGGCGCTGGCCGCGCGCAGATGAACCACGACGTCGGGATGGCGAGCGTGCAGTTCGGCCAGCACGGTCGGCACGTCGATGACGCTGATCGACGTCAGCGTCCCCAGCGTGACGGTGCCGCGGACGCTGCCGCGGGCCGCGCCGACGGCGTCCTTGGCCGCGCGGGCGGCGTCGAGGGTACTCCGGGCGTGGGGTCGCAGCGCTTCGCCGGCCGGGCTCAGCGCCACGCCGGACGGGCCCCGGACGAACAACTCGGCGCCCAGTTCCCGTTCGAGTGCCCTGATCGTGGCCGACACCCCGGACTGCACGACGTGCAGGCGTTTGGCCGCCGCCGTGAAGCCCTGGTTGTCCGCGACCGCCAGGAAGTACTCGAGATGGCGAAGCTCCATACCTGCGATTATCGCCATCAATGATGGGAGCCATCAGACGATATCGTTGGTGCTGATCGCGCCGCCGGGCATACCGTGACAATGCCCATGGATCAGCAAGCCCCCATCGAAATCGGCACGCGCTGGCCGTCGGCGTCCCACCGGTTCAACGCCGACCGCGACGAAATGCGGTACTGGAACGCGGCCACCCGAGTCCTCGAAGGATGAGTCAGATGCGTGTCATCGCCCTCGAAGAGCATTACGCCACAACCGAATTCCTGCGCGGCCCGGGCACCTGGCTGGCGTCGCGGCCCGGCATCGTGGAACGGGCCAGCGATCTCGGCGACGGGCGCATCGCGGCGATGGACGAGGGGGGTGTGGAGCTGGCGGTGCTGTCGCTGGCCGCGCCCGGGGTGGAGCAGCTGGATCCGGACGAGGCGGTGCGGCTGGCCCGCGACTGCAACGACCAGCTCGCCGCGGCGGTGCAACGCTGCCCGGATCGCTTGGCGGGCTTCGCCACCCTGCCCATCAGCGCCCCCGACGAGGCCGCCGAGGAGCTCGAGCGCGCGGTGCGCGGGCTCGGCTTTCCCGGCGCGGTGATCAACGGACACAGCCGGGGCCGCTATCTGGACGATCCGTTCTTCGAGCCCGTCCTGGCTCGCGCGGCCGCCCTGCAGGCACCGATCTACCTGCATCCGACCATCCCGCCGGCCGGCGTCATCGAGTCCAGTTACGCCGGGTTCGCCGAGCCCGTCACGTTCGCGCTGGCCACGGTGGGCTGGGGGTGGCACATCAACACCGCCACCCACGTGCTGCGGATGATTCTCGGCGGCGTGTTCGACCGTCACCCCTCGTTGCAGATGATCATCGGGCACATGGGTGAGGCGACGTCGTTCATGCTGCCGCGCTTCGACGCGACGCTGAAACCGGAACTGACCGGTCTGCAACGCCCCGTGAGTGCCTATCTGCGAGAGAACTTTCACTACACGTTCGCCAACTTCAACGACCTTGCGACGTACGCGAACCTGGTCGCGCAGGTGGGCATCGATCGGGTGGCCTTCTCCGCCGATTACCCATTCGGGTCGATGGTCGCCGCGCGCGCCTTCCTCGACGGCCTGCCGCTGTCCGACGACGAGCGGGCCGCCATCAGCCACCGCAACGCCGAAAAGCTGTTGGGGCTGTAGGGGTCCGAGCAGATCCAGCCCGGCGACTCGGTCACGCGGTGATAAACCTGGGCCATCGGCTCGGTATCGATAGTCGCGCCAGGGCAGCGCCTTTCGCCTCTCGGTGCGTAACCTGAGTGCCGCTAAGTGAATCGTCTGGGGAGCGGCGGGTGCGGTTTTCGGAGAATGCGCGGCGGAGCCTGGCCGGTGGTTCGCTGCTGCTCGTAGTCCTGGTCGGCGGTTCGGAGCTGCTGTCCGGCTGCAGCTCGATCATCGGCGGCAGGCCGGTGGCCTCGCCCGGAGCGGGTCCCACCGAACCGTCCTTTCCCACGCCCAGGTCGACACCGCCATCGGCCACCGCCGCCCCGGCCCCGGGGCCGTCCGCCGCGCCGGGGAACCCGACCAACCCGGCCGGCGCCATCCCGCTGCCGCCCGACCAGAACGGTTACGTCTTCATCGAGACCAAATCCGGCGTGACGCGCTGCCAGATCAACAAGGACACCGTCGGCTGCGAGGCGGCCTTCACCAACTCCCCGCTGCAGGACGGTGAGCACGCCAACGGCGTCAGCATCAACACCGGCGGCAAGGTGCAGTGGGTGCTGGGCAACCTGGGGGCCATCCCGACCGTCACCATCGACTACAAGACCTACGCGGCGCAGGGCTGGACGATCATCGCCAACGCCGACGGCACCCGCTTCACCAACGACCAGACCAAGCACGGCATGTTCGTCAGCGTCGAGAAGGTCAACACGTTCTAGCGACCTGAGACACCAGATCAATTGGGCTACAGCGCAGCCCGGTTGAGTCAGCCGTCCCAGACCAGGTGGCCGTCGGGACGTCGGCGAGCCCCCTCCGCGGGGCGGTGAGGGCTGAGCCGCCCGTCCGGCATGAGGTGGCGCACGGGCACCCCGCGGCCGAGCGCAGCCACGTCGGCGATCAGCCGCCGGTGGCAGCGCCACCAGACGCTCTCGCTGCACATCACAGCCGTGGTGCGCCGGGCCGCATCGGCCAGGACCTCGTCCAGCGCCGCGTCGAAGTCCGGCGTGCGGGTGTATGCGGCGTACGCCCGGAACGCGGCCACCGTCCACCAGCTGTCCGGCTCCGGTTCTCCGGCCGCGACATGCCGCCGCCCGCCGAGGCGGGGCTCCCACCGGTAGTCGATGCCACGTTGCGGCAGCCAGCTTTCGAGGGCCTCGCGCCACACGTCCGGATTGGTCCGACTGGCCGGGTATCGCCGCACATCCACCACCAGCGCAACCCCCGCTCCGGCAAGCAACTCCGCCAGCCGCTCGCGGTCGGCCGCCCCGTGGCCCACGGTCAGCAACACCCGCTCCATGAAGACAGCTTGCCCGCCGATAGCCGCGGTGCCGGTCGGAGTGGGAGTGAGTTGATCACCGAGCCCGCGTCAGCCATGAGCTCGGATTGGCGTGTGAGCGGCCCCGTCAGATCTTGGAGCCGAGCCCCGCGATCAGATTGATCGTCACCGCCAGGACAACCGCCCCGAGCAGATAGGACAGCAGCGCGTGGCGCAGCACGGTCGCCCTGATCGAGGCCAGTCCGATCTCGGTGTCCGACACCTGGTAGGTCATGCCGACGGTGAAGGCGAGATAGGCGAAATCCCGGAAGCGGGGCGGCTCGGGGTCGTGGAAGTTGATTCCGCCCGGTTCGCCCGAGTAGTAGAGCCGCGCGTAGTGCACGGTGTACAGCGTGTGCACGGCGAACCAGGACGCCGCGACGGTAAGGACCCCGACGACGGCGGCCGCCACGGCTTCGTGGCCCGAGCGTGAACCCGCGGCCACCACGTAGCCGACACCGCCCAGGCTCGCGACGCTCGCCGACAGGATGACCGCGTCGGCGACCCACCGGGTCGGATCCTCCCGCGTTGCCCATCGGCAGGTCTGCTCGGCATCCATGCCGAGCAGGCTGAGGTGCGCCCACGCCGCATACATTCCGGCGGTGACTATCCAGCCGACCAGCGCAAAACGCCAACCAGCCGTGTTGCCCACCACGAGAGCGACGGCGACCCCGAGGACCACGCACACCGATATCCGGACCGCGACCGTGTCTCGAAACAACTTCACCGGGGAATCCACGACCTTGACCTAACCACCAACGCGGGTCGTCAGCCCACGTTCTGCGGCGCACAACTGCGTCGCTGCGGGTTGCGTCAGGAGATTGGCAGGTGCGGTCAGTACCATCGGTGCCGTGGCAACGAATGGCCCACGCGACGACTTCCACAACCAGCCGACGCAGCATGGCGACTTCGGCGTTAGCGAACAACCGCCGACCGGCGAAATTCCGCCACCCGGTCCCCCACCGAACCCGCCCGAGGGGTCCGAGCAATCCGGCGACGTCGACCCCTTTGACCAGGAAGCCGAGCCGACTCCCTGGTATCGCAAGCCCGGCATGCTCATCGCCTGGCTGGTCTCCGTCGTCATCCTGATCGCGTTGATCGTCTTCGGCATCGTCGAGCTCATTCACGGAGAACAGACCGTCAGCCACGTCCCCAAAACGACGACTCGCACGACGACCCCGACGACCACCACCCCGACGACCACCACGACCACCACGTCCTCGCCCAGCAGCAGCGCCGAACAGCCGCCGGCGCAGCAGCCGACGCAGCAGCAGCCCACCGGAGGACAGACGCAGCAGCCGTCGCATCACCACCATTTGCCGCAGCTGCCGTCGGTCATCACCGTTCCAGGGGTGCCGAATCCGGTCACGGTGCCGCCTGGCCTGCGTTAGCGAGTCGGTGGCTGACCCGATCACGGTTCCGCCGTCCAGCACCGGCGAAGCCCTACACTCGCTGCAATCCACGGTCGCTACGGTGAGGACAACCGTGCGACAGCAACGGGACGACTGACACAGGGGTGCAGCACATGAGCGAGTCGCTCGGGCTATCGATCGGGGTGGCCAACCTGGTTGCGGCCCGCGCGGGCGGCGCTCCGATAACCCGTAGCTCCGTGCTGACCCTGTTCGAACAGCGGCCCACCGAAGTTGGCCTGCCAGAGGAAAATCCGAATCTGACCGAACCCGGACTGGTGCTGCGGGGGTTCGTCGAACGGGTCGGCGACCGCGCGCCGTTGGTGGCGGCCGACGGCACCAAGTACGCCGGTGCGGCGCTGACGGTCGAGGCGATCGAGGCCATGGCCCGCGCGGTCGGCTACGGCTCACCGATCACCATCGCGGTGCCCGCCTATTGGTCCGACGACCAGTTCACGGCGCTGCGCGAGGAGTTTTTCGCCCAGTCCGACCTGGCGCGCGGCGGGGTGGCGCCGATGCTGGTGTCCGACGCCACGGCCGCGCTCGCGGCGCTGCGCGGCACGCCGGGATTCGGGGCCGACGGCGTTATCGCGCTGTGCGACTTCGGCGCCGGCGGCACCACCGTCACATTGATGGACGCCAAGGCCGGCTTTGCGCCCGTCGCGCATGCCACGCGGTACACCGAATTCTCCGGCGACGCGATCGATCAGCTCGTCCTGGATCACCTGCTGGCCTCCGACGTCAGCACCGCCATGCTCGGCGGCACCGCACGGGTCGGGTCGCAGGCCCGCCTGCTCAGCGCCTGCCGGCGCGCCAAGGAGCAACTGTCGACCGCCGCGGTGGGCACCATCGCCGGCGCATCCGGTGACGGTGCCCAGCTGTCCCGCACCGAATTCGAGCAACTCATCGCCGCTCCGCTGGACCGGTTCCTGTCGTCGTTGGACGAGTCGTTGCGGCGCAACGCAATTCCGAACACCAGGCTGAGCGCCGTGGCGATCGCCGGCGGTGGCGCCAACATCCCGCTGCTCAAGGCGCGGTTGGGGCAGCGCTTCGGGGTGCCGGTGCACGGCACCGCCCAGCCGGCGCTCAGCGCCGCCCTGGGTGCGGCGGTGCTCGGCCCGCATTACGCGTCGGGGGCAGCCCCGACCGCCGCGGCCGCCGCCGTGGAGACACCGACGGAGATGGTCGGCACCGCCGGGCTCGACATGACCCAGGCCGCGTGGGCGGCCCAGGCCACCGACGTGGATGACGCCCTGGCCTGGTCGCAGGATGCGGACAACGCCGAGCCCGTGCCCTACACCGGCCGCGACGCCACCGGCGAGTACGCCAATGAGGCAAGGGATTTCGACGACGCGACGGGGAGTCGCTACGCCGCCGGCCAGGGGAAACTGCCCTGGTACAAGCGCACGGCGCTGGTGTTGAGCGTGGCCGGGGCGGGCGCGGCGGTGCTGGTGGCCCTGATTTTGGCGATCAACCTGCTGCTCACCAAGTCCACCCCGGTCGGTCCCACGGCGCCGCCCAGCCAACCGCCGCAGACGGTGACCATCACCGGACCGAACGACAGCACCACCGTCACCGTGATCCCCGCGCCACCGCCACCGTCCAGCGAGGCGCCGGCCCCCACCACCACAACGCCCGCGCCGGAGCCGTCGACCACGACCACGACGGCGCCGCCGCCGAGCACGACGACCACGACCGCCGCGCCCACCACGACCTCGCAGGCGACCACCACCGCGGCGCCGACTACCACGCGCTCGCGGCCCCTGCCGCCCATCTTCCAACCGCCGTTCGGGCGCTGACGGAACGGATGACGTCCGGTCCGCCAAACGGCCCCCGCCAAAAGGCCTATTAACGAAATTTGGTGGCGCTCATCACTCCGATAAACGTCACATCCGGTGAGTGGGTATTAACCGGCAGGCCAGAGGCACCGGCGAACAACAAGTTAGGGCAGCCTTTCTCGCGCTGAAAGCCGAGGAGATGCAACTATGAGCGAGGCTTAAGCAGGCAGATAAAGCACAGGCCGAATTATCTATGCATTGGGGAGACCTTCTGTGACAACGCAGATGCTCATCAGGCTGATCGTGGGCATGGGCATGACGCTGGTCGTGGCCGCACTCGCCGCACGGCGTGTCCTGTGGCTGTTCAAACTGATCACGTCCGGCAAACCGGCGCCGGGGCACACCGACGAACCCGCCAAACGAGTCTGGGCCGAGGTCTCCGAGGTCTTCGGTCAGCGCAAGTTGCTGAAATGGTCGATCCCCGGCCTGGCGCACTTCTTCACCATGTGGGGATTCTTCATTCTGCTCACCGTCTACATCGAGGCGTACGGGCTGCTGTTCCAGGACAACTTCCACATCCCGTTCATCGGGCGCTGGGATGCGCTGGGCTTCCTGCAGGACTTCTTCGCGACCGCGGTCTTCCTCGGCATCGTCACCTTCGCCATCATCCGTTTGATGCGCAGCCCGCGGGAGATCGGCCGTTCGTCACGGTTCTACGGCTCCCACACCGGCGGTGCCTGGCTGGTGCTGTTCATGATCTTCAACGTCGTCTTCACCTACGTGTTCGTGCGCGGAGCCGCGGTCAACAACGGCACGCTGCCCTACGGCGACGGCGCCTTCCTGTCGCAACTGTTCGGCGCCATCCTGCGACCGCTGGGCCAGCCCGCCAACGAGATCATCGAAACGACGGCCCTGCTGCTGCACATCGCGGTCATGCTGGCGTTCCTGATCATCGTGCTGCACTCCAAGCACATGCACATCTTCACGGCGCCGATCAACGTCATCTTCAAGCGGCTGCCCAACGGGCTCGGCCCGCTGCTGCCGCTGGAATACCAGGGCAAGCCGATCGACTTCGAAAACCCGCCCGACGACGCGCAATTCGGTCGCGGCAAGGTCGAGGACTTCAGCTGGAAAGCCATGCTGGACTTCGCCACCTGTACCGAGTGCGGGCGCTGCCAGTCGCAGTGCCCGGCGTGGAACACCGGCAAGCCGCTGTCGCCCAAGCTCGTCATCATGGACCTGCGCGACCACTGGATGGCCAAGGCGCCCTACATCCTGGGCGATAAGGAGAGTCCCCTCGAAAGCACGCCGGAAGGCGGCGTCGGCGAGGAACTGTCCGGCGAGAAGCACGCCGAGGCCCACCACGTTCCCGAGTCCGGTTTCGGTCGCGTCATGGGATCCGGCCCCGAGCAGGCCAACCGGCCGCTGGTCGGCACCGAGGAACAGGGCGGCGTCATCGACCCCGACGTGCTGTGGTCCTGCGTGTCCTGCGGCGCCTGCGTCGAGCAGTGCCCGGTGGACATCGAGCACATCGATCACATCATCGACATGCGCCGCTACCAGGTGATGATGGAGTCGGAGTTCCCGTCGGAACTGTCGGTGCTGTTCAAGAACCTCGAAACCAAGGGCAACCCGTGGGGTCAGAACGCGTCGGACCGCACCAACTGGATCGACGAGGTCGACTTCGACGTTCCGGTCTACGGCGAGGACGTCGACAGCTTCGACGGCTTCGAGTACCTGTTCTGGGTGGGTTGCGCCGGCGCCTACGACGACAAGGCCAAGAAGACCACCAAGGCCGTCGCCGAGCTGCTGGCGGTCGCCGGCGTGAAGTACCTCGTGCTCGGCACCGGCGAGAGCTGCAACGGCGACTCCGCGCGCCGCTCGGGCAACGAGTTCCTGTTCCAGCAGCTGGCCGCCCAGGCCGTCGAGACGCTGGACGGGCTGTTCGAGGGCATCGAGACCGTCGACCGCAAGATCGTCGTCACCTGCCCGCACTGCTTCAACACCCTGGGCCGCGAGTACCGCCAGCTCGGCGCGAACTACTCCGTGCTGCACCACACCCAGCTGCTCAACCGGCTGATCCGGGACAACAAGCTGGTCCCGGTCACCCCGGTGTCGCAGGACATCACCTATCACGACCCCTGCTACCTGGGCCGGCACAACAAGGTCTATGAGGCGCCGCGCGAGCTGATCGGGGCCGCGGGGGCGAACCTGACCGAGATGCCGCGACACGCCGAGCGCAGCTTCTGCTGTGGCGCCGGCGGCGCGCGGATGTGGATGGAAGAGCACATCGGCAAGCGGATCAACCACGAACGCGTCGACGAAGCGCTGGCCACCGGAGCGGCTACGGTCGCCACCGCGTGCCCGTTCTGCCGGGTGATGATCACCGACGGCGTCAACGACCGCCAGGAAGAGGCGGGCCGCAGCGGTGTCGAGGTGCTCGACGTCGCCCAGATCCTGCTCGGGTCCCTCGAGTACGACAAGGCGACGCTGCCCGAGAAGGGCACCGCCGCCAAGGAGGCCGAGAAGCGGGCGGCTGAGGCGCCGAAGGCGTCGACCGCCACCGCGACCGCGCCCGCCGAGGCACCCAGCGAGGAGGCACCCGCCAAGGCCGAGGCGGCCCCGAAGTCTGAGGCCACCGCGGCTGCCGCCGCGCCCGTCAAGGGTTTGGGCCTCGCCGGCGGCGCCAAGAAGCCCGGCGCCAAGAAGGCGGCGGCCGAACCCGCCGGAGAAGCCAAGGCGGAGGCGGCCGCCCCGGTCAAGGGGCTGGGCATCGCCGGCGGCGCCAAGCGACCCGGCGCCAAGAAGGCCGCCCCAGCGGCCGAGGCGCCCAAGGCCGAGGCACCCGCCGAGACCGGCGGCGAAGCCAAGGCACCCGCAGCCCCGGTCAAGGGGCTGGGCATCGCCGGTGGCGCCAAGCGACCGGGCGCCAAGAAGGCCGCCGCCGCGGCCCCCCAGGCCGAGGCAACCGCGGAAGCGGCCCCCGAAGCCGAGACCGAGACCAAGGCCGAAGCCAAGGCACCCGCGGCACCGGCGGCACCGGTGAAAGGCCTGGGCATCGCCGCGGGCGCGAAGCGACCCGGCGCCAAGAAGTCGGCACCGGCAGCACAGGCCCCCAAGGCCGAGGCACCCAAGGCCGAGGCTGCGCCCGCCGAAAAGGCGGAGGCCGAACCCGAGTCAGCGCCTAAAGCGGAGCCGGCAAAGCAGACCGACGGCGACGACGCACCGTCGCAGCCACCGGTCAAAGGCCTGGGTATTGCCCGCGGGGCGCGCCCCCCGGGCAAGCGCTGACCTGCGCCTTTCCCGCGTCACAGCAAATTTCAGTGGACAGTGATGGCACCATTGATGGTGTGACCACCCATCAGCTGCCTCCGCACGCGTCGGCTCATCACCGGCCGCAGCGTAATTTCGCGCAGTCGTCGAAGCTTCAGGACGTCCTGTACGAGATCCGCGGGCCGGTGCACGCGCAGGCCGCGCGGCTGGAGGCCGAGGGGCATCGCATCCTCAAGCTCAACATCGGCAACCCGGCGCCGTTCGGCTTCGAGGCGCCCGACGTGATCATGCGCGACATGATCCAGGCCCTGCCCTACGCCCAGGGATACTCCGACTCGCAGGGCATCCTGCCCGCCCGCCGCGCCGTGGTGACCCGGTACGAGCTGGTCGACGGATTCCCCCGCTTCGACGTCGACGACGTCTATCTGGGCAACGGCGTGTCCGAGCTGATCACCATGACGCTGCAGGCCCTGCTCGACAACGGCGACGAGGTGCTGATCCCGTCGCCGGACTACCCGCTGTGGACGGCGTCGACCTCCCTGGCGGGTGGCACGCCCGTGCATTACCTGTGCGACGAGACGCAGGGCTGGCAGCCGGACATCGCCGACATGGAGTCCAAGATCACCGACCGCACCAAGGCGCTGGTCGTGATCAATCCGAACAACCCGACCGGCGCGGTCTACACCAGCGAAGTCCTCACCCAGATAGTCGATCTGGCGCGCAAGCACGAGCTGCTGCTGCTCGCCGACGAGATCTACGACAAGATCCTTTACGACGACGCCAAGCACATCAACCTGGCCACGCTGGCGCCGGACATGTTGTGCCTGACCTTCAACGGCCTGTCCAAGGCCTACCGGGTGGCCGGCTATCGGGCCGGCTGGCTGGCGATCACCGGGCCCAAGGACCACGCCGGCAGCTTCATCGAGGGCATCAACCTGCTGGCCAACATGCGGCTGTGCCCCAACGTTCCGGCGCAGCACGCGATCCAGGTGGCCCTGGGCGGCCACCAGAGCATCGACGACCTGGTGCTGCCCGGCGGCCGGCTGCTCGAGCAGCGCGACGTCGCCTGGACCAAGCTCAACGAGATCCCCGGTGTGTCCTGCGTCAAGCCGGACGGTGCGCTGTACGCGTTCCCCCGGCTGGACCCCGAGGTCTACGACATCGACGACGACGAACAGCTCGTCCTCGACCTGCTGCTGCAGGAGAAGATCCTGGTCACCCAGGGCACCGGCTTCAACTGGCCGGCACCGGATCACCTGCGCATCGTGACGCTGCCGTGGGCCCGCGATCTGGCGGCCGCGATCGAGCGGCTGGGCAACTTCCTCGTCGGCTATCGACCGTAGGCATCCGCGCGGCCGCCTCTACGGTGGAGCGGGTGACGCACTCCCACTCGCACAGCATGCCGTCGGGTCCGCCCGCGGTTGATCCGTTGCCCGCCAGGATCGTCGTCGGGCTGTTGGTCGCGATCGGCGTGGCGGTGGCCGTCGGCGCGATCGTGCTCTGGCCCAGCCGGCAGCACGTCGACATCCCGATGCCGCTGCAGAACGCGGCCGGCGGCGCGGTGACCACGCAGGCCGGGCACGTGCTGTCCAGCGGAACTGGGCGACTGCGGCAGCCCGTCGGTCAGTCAGGTGCTCACCGGCGCGCCGCAGCAGGCCCCGCCGGGCGCGGGTCGGTGCGTGCTGACCCAGGTCTCGATCGATTCCGGACCCAACGCCGGTGCGCAGACGCTGCTGGAATCCTCCCCCGGCCCCGGCCAGCCGAAATTCGCGGTGGGCGACCACATCCGGCTCGTCCGCCAGGTCGACGACCAGGGCGCCACCAGCTATGCGTTCTACGACTTCGAACGTGGCTGGGCGCTGGTCGGTTTGGCGATCGCGTTCGCGGTGGTGATCGTGGCCGTGGCGCGGTGGCGCGGGCTGCTGGCGCTGGTCGGCATCGTCGTCGCGTTCGTGGTGCTGGTGGTGTTCCTGCTGCCGGCGCTGCGCGACGGCGCGCCGGCGGTTCCGGTGGCGCTGGTGGCGTCGGCGGCGATCCTGTACGCGGTCATCTACCTGGCGCACGGGGTCAACCTGCGGACCAGCGCCGCACTGCTGGGCACGCTGTCGGCGCTGCTGCTGGCCGCCGGATTGTCCTGGGCGGCAATCGAACTGGCGCATCTGACCGGACTGTCCGACGAACAGAACAGCACCGTCAGCGCGTATCTGGGCAGCGTGTCGATCGGCGGCCTGCTGCTCGCCGGGTTCATCATCGGCTCGCTGGGTGTGCTCAACGATGTGACGGTGACGCAGGCCTCGACGGTGTTCGAGCTCGCCCATCTCGGCGGCGTCGCGGCGGGCGATCTTTCGTGGGCGCCATCCGGGTGGGCCGCGATCACATCGCCAGCACGGTCTACACGCTGGTGCTGGCGTACGCCGGCAGTTCGCTGCCGCTGCTGTTGCTGTTCAGCGTCGCCAACCGCTCGTTGACCGACGTGCTGACCAGCGAGAGCGTGGCCATCGAGATCGCCCGCTCGGCGGTGGGCGGTATCGCGCTGGCGCTGTCGGTGCCGCTGACGACGGCGATCGCCACGGTGCTGGCCAAACCTAGTGAAATCGGCTCCGCTCCAACAGCTCCAGCAGATAGCCGCCGTAGCCGGACTTGAGCAGGCTGTGCGCCCGCTCGGCCAGCTCGTCGTCGGTGATCCAGCCCCGCCGCCACGCCACTTCCTCGGGCACGCTGACCTTGAGGCCCTGCCGTCGCTCCAGGGTGCGCACGAAATCGCTGGCGTCCAGCAGCGAGTCGAACGTTCCGGTGTCCAGCCAGGCCGTGCCGCGGGCCATCACCTCGACCGAGAGCCGGCCGCGGTTCAGATAGATCTGGTTGACCTCGGTGATCTCGTACTCACCGCGCGCCGATTTCTTCAGGCCCTTGGCGATCTCGACCACGTCGTTGTCGTAGAAGTACAGGCCCGGCACCGCGTAGTTGGATTTCGGCGTCTTGGGCTTCTCCTCCAGCGACAGCGCCGTGCCGTCGTCGCTGAACTCGACGACGCCGTATGCCGACGGGTTGGCCACCCAATACGCGAAAACGGCTCCCCCGCTGATGGATTGGAAGCGACTCAGGCTGGTGCCCAGCCCCGGGCCGTAGAAGATGTTGTCCCCCAACACCAAAGCCACCGGCTCGTTGCCGATGTGGTCGGCGCCGAGGACGAACGCCTGGGCCAGGCCGTCGGGCTCTTCCTGCGTCACGTAGGTGATGTTGATGCCGAACTGCGAGCCGTCGGCCGAGCAGCCGCTGGAAGCCGGGCGCGTCATGCGGGGTGGTGATCACCAGGATGTCGCGGATTCCGGCCATCATCAGCGTGGACAGCGGGTAGTAGACCATCGGTTTGTCGTAGACCGGCAGCAGCTGCTTACTGATGCCCGTGGTGATCGGATGCAGGCGGGTGCCCGATCCGCCGGCCAGGATGATGCCGCGCATGGATAGCTCCTGATGCCTTGATGGCCCTATTCGACGGCGTCGGACTCGGTGAGCTCGGTGGCCGCCAACGCCGATCGCCAAGCTGTCGTGCCGGAAGACCGAAGTGACATGGTCACGGACAACGCGGAATGCCGAGCGCGTTGGTGGCCGCCCCCGGACCGTCCGGGCTGCCGAGCTTCTGTTCGGCGACGACGACGCCGTCGTGCACGTACATCCGGCCGAGCTGCGCGGTCGCCCGGTGCGAGGTGGCCCAGTTGCGCAGCGCCTCGTGGCCCTGCGCGGCTCCGTGCGCGTCGCCGATCTCGATGTCGTCGCTGGACAGCGCCACCAGCGTGTCGAGGTCGGCAGCGTTGAGGGCGTCGTGCCATGCCAGAACGGTGGCGATCTCCGATGTGGTCATGGTGTGCAAATTACCGTGCGGCCCCGTCGGCTAGAGCAGGCGTACCGGTCCAACCAGCGCTCCCACACGGCGTCGTCGCCGAACAGCTCGACACCCGTGTCGGCCGAGCGGCCGCGCGGCGCAGGATCGCCAGCAGCAGCTCGGTCGCGCCGCCGCGCAGCGCGGCGCTGCCCTTGCCGTGCCGGTGCGACCAGGTGATCCGGCCCTGCTCGACGGCGATCGTCCACTCGCCGGCTTCACCCAGGCCCGGATCGGTCGCGTGCAGGTGCAGGGTGTCGCCCTCCTCGAGCGGAAGCGGCGTCCCCTCGCCACCCGCCTGGATCGCGACCCGCTCCAGCCATTCGGTGATCCCGTCGGCGGCCACGTCGGGTTCCAGGGTGAAATCGCTGCCCAGCGCGATCGCCGCGTCGGCCCGATGCACCGCGACCTCGTGGAGCCGGCGCCGTGACCCACCAGTTCGCCGGGCGCGGCCCGAGGAACGTCCAGACCGGTGTTTCCACCCCGGTCAGCTCGACGGCGTCGATCAGCCGCTGGGCGCCGCCGTGCAGCCAGGCGATCGCGCCGGCGGGATCGGGCGGCGGCTTGCCGCCCTCCACCGTGCGGGGGTCGAGGTAGCTGTCGAGTTGTTCGCGCACGATCTGCGCCGCCCAGCGGTCGCCGCGGCCGACATGGCGAAATAGTTGCCGCAGGGTCCAGCCCGGACAAGTGGGCACGGGCGTGGACTCGTCGACATCCTGAAAAAGCTCTGCGAAAGCCCGATTCTCGTCGAGGAATGCGCCGGCGAAGTCCACGCCGGTCAGGCTACCCCGCATGGCGTGCGCGCCGGCGCATTGCTGCCGTGACTTGAGCGGGTTGGGTCGACAGTGCAGTCTTACTAACCAAGTACCGCTCGGGAGGAGTGCTGGGGTGGATCGCCAAGGGCTGGCCGCCGATTGGGATAGTGGGATTGCCCCGGCGGTAGGCGGGTTGCAGGACAACCTCCGACCCCGAGGGCTGCAACTGGACTACTCGATCGAGTCCCTGACACGCAGTGGAATCCCTTACCCGGGGCCTGTTTGAGACCGCCGAGCGAATGCTGTCCTCGGAGGAGCGTTCGCTCGTCCAGGCGTTGATGGCCTACGTCGGGCTTTCCCTGATACATCTCACCGGCGGGCGCTGGGCAGTGGGACGACGAACCCGGGTTCGCGCAGCGGGCCCACCCGCCGCTGGCCGACGCCGCACTTGCCGACGCGGTCGCCACCCAGAACTGGGCCTGGCCCGATGCCGAAGACGCCGCGGCCGGGATCCCCATCGCGGTCCCGGGCGACGGGCTGGGACTCGAACCCGTCTCTCCATTGCATCTGTTGCTGGCCACGGTCACAGATCAACCGGCCAATGGCAGCGGACCGTTGGCGCGCACCTACTCCACCTGGCAAGCCAAAGTCACCACCCCACCGAAGCCCGGGGTGGTCGGCATCGACGTCTACGACACGCCTGCCGCATCAACCGGATTGGACGCGTGGCTGGCCGCGCGCCGGCAAGATTTTCCCGCTTGGGAAAGCCGTTATCCGGGAGCGTGGGACAACAGCCCGGAAAGCATCGACGCGCTTACCGCATTGACGCATAACATCACGCCGACCGTGGAAAGTCTTTACGACCCGGCCAACGCGGATTTCGTCGACGGCGCCACGTGGTACCTGGGCGAGATGTTGTGCCGCGCCGATCCCGCGCGCTGGGTGGACCGTCCACACATGGTGCGAGACGGCGAGCCCGCCCTCGTCGGCTATCACATTCAAACCAATGACGAAGCCGCCACCACGAATCCGTTCCTGCTGCTGGAATTGTGCCTGACGACTGGGCAGCCCAAGGCGCGAAGCGTTTACGACAAATGGGTAAGCCACGGAAAGGCGCAATCGTGAAGGCAGCATTTCGAGGGCTTATCGCTGCGCTGCTGTTGGTGTGCTTCGCGTTCCACGCTCTTCCGCTCCCCACGCGAATACGGGGGTTATGGCGATTGCGACCCGTTGAGCCCGGAAGTTCGTAGCGCTCAAGAGCATTCGCGAGCGGAGCTAGCCGACCTCGACCCGTGCTCCTCGGCTAGGGCCGCGGCGCGCCCAGCCGGTATACCCGCCAGCCCGCCCGCTGCCAGCGGGCGGCGTCCAGGCAGTTGCGGCCGTCGACGATGACGCGGGCCCGCACCCGGTCGGCCAGGTCATTGGGGTCCATGTCGACGAACTGGCGCCACTCGGTGAGCACCAGCACCGCATCCGCGCGCTCGCAGGCCTCTTCGATCGAGACCGCGTAGTTCAGCGTCGGGAACAGGCGCTGCGCGTTGTCCAGGGCCTTGGGGTCATAGACGTTGACCGCGGCGCCGTTGAGCTGCAGTTGACCCGCGACGTTGAGCGCGGGTGAGTCACGCACATCGTCGGATTCGGGTTTGAACGCCGCGCCGAGCACCGCGATGTTGGCGCCCAGCAGCGAGCCACCGCAGGCCGCGCTGGCCAGTTCCACCATCCGGGTGCGGCGGCGCATGTTGATGCTGTCCACCTCGCGCAGGAACGTCAGCGCTTGGTCGGCGCCCAGCTCACCGGCGCGCGCCATGAAGGCGCGGATGTCCTTGGGCAGGCAGCCGCCGCCGAAACCCAAACCGGCATTGAGGAATTGGCGTCCGATCCGGGGGTCGTAGCCCAGCGCATCGGCCAGCAGACTGACGTCGGCGCCCGCGGCCTCGCATACCTCGGAAATGGCGTTGATGAACGAAATCTTGGTCGCCAGAAAGGCATTGGCGGAAACCTTGACCAACTCCGCGGTCTGCAAATCCGTCACCAGGAACGGCACCCCGGCCTCCAGCAGCGGCCCGTACAGCTCACGAACGGCGGCCTCGGCACGCGTCGAATCCTGGTTGACGCCCAGCACAATCCGGTCCGGGTTGAGGGTGTCCTGCACCGCGTAGCCTTCGCGCAGAAATTCTGGATTCCAGGCGATTTCGACGTCGACGCCAGCCGGCGCCAGCGCGGCGGCTCGTTGGTTCAACTCGGCCGCGGTGCCCACCGGAACCGTCGACTTGCCAACCAGCACCGCCGAAGTCGTCAGCCGCGGCACCAGCGCATCGATGACGGCATAGACATGGCGCAGGTCGGCGCCGTATTCGCCCTTCTTCTGCGGTGTGCCCACCCCGAGGAAGTGCACGTCGGCGAAGTCGGCCGCCATGTCGTAGTCGGTGGTGAATCGCAGCCGGCCCGCAGCCAGGTTCTCGTTCAACAGCTTTCGCAGGCCGGGCTCGTAGAAGGGGATGTCGCCCCCGGCGAGCTTGGCCACCTTGCCGGGGTCGATATCGATCCCGAGCACCTCGTGTCCCAGTGCCGCCATCCCAACCGCGTGGGTGGCCCCGAGGTAACCCGTGCCGAACACGGTGCATCGCATACATCTGGTGTAGGTGGTCCCGATGAGCTAAGTGCATCATGAGGCTAAGCGGGAGGCAAACGGCAGATGACAGGTGGCTGCCGTCAGGCGCTAGTGGCGACCGAAGCCGCCGCCGCCGTGGCCTCCGCCGAAGCCGGGGAAGCCGCCGCCGCCGCCGTGGCCACCGCCGCCGCCGGGGAACCCGGGGAAGCCGCCGCCGCCGTGCGGCCCTTCATCACCGCCACCGTGCGGACCGAAGCCCCCTCCCGGGGGTCCACCGAAGCCCGGCCCACCAAGGCCCGGGATCGGCAGCGGAATGGGCACCGGGATCGGCGCCACCGCCGGCGGCGGGGCGGGTGGCGGAGCCACCGGCGCCGGTGCGGGAGCCTCCGGCACCGGAACAGGGGCCGGGGCCGCGGGTGCCGGAGCGGGCGCCTGCGGGACGGCCGTAGCGGGCGCCGGGAGCCTCGGGGGCAGGAGCCGGTGCCGCCGGCGCGGGTGCCTGCACGGGGGCCGGAGCCGCGGGCGCTGGAGCCGGGCCGGGTGGGCGCGACGACGACGTTCTGGTTCGGGTTGGGCCGGACGTTGGCCGTCGGCCGGATGGCGATGGCCAGCGACACGACCAGTGCCACCACGCCGATGACGAAGATTCCCGCCACCACGCTTCCCACCAGCCTGAACGAGCTGCGCTCGTGGTAGTCCGCATCGACCAGCGCCGTCGCGGCGGTCTGCGAGCCGGTGAAGAACTCGTCCGGGTCGTCGGCCACGGCGCTGTAGGCGAGTCCGTCCGCGCCGGCCTCGCCCGCACCTTCGAAGTAACCCGGCGCCACGGCCAGCGGGTTGATCGCACCGGTGCCCGGATCCTGCGCGTAGGCCAGGGCCGCGGTGGACGACGAGAACAGCGGAGCGTTCGCCGACGCCAGCGCCGCGCCGCGGGCCAGTGCCGTGTCCGGTTCCTCGGGCGCCGACAACGGCAGGGTGGTCGCCGCCTCCAGGGCGGGTTTGATCAGCGGGATGTCGATGCCGGAGCCGACGACGAACACGGCGTCCGGTCGCGTCTGCAGGTTCTCCGCGTTGGACACCATCGCGGCCAGCTGGGCGACGGCCGCCTCGTCGTCGTCGGGCAGGGGCTGGCGCTGAACGTCGGCGATGGATCCGTCCGCGCTGTCGACGACCGCCAGCGTCGCGGTGTCGGGCTCGATGTAGAGCAGCGCGGTCTGCGCGTAGTTGGTCCGGTGGCCCACCGCCTGGGCCAGCGCCGCCGCGGCCAAAAAGGCCGAGACGAGCATCACATTTTCGACCTTGTGGGCGGCCAGCTTGTCGCGCAGTAAGGAGGCCTCGAGAGGGTCGGTGAACGTGACCCCGGTCGACGCGAGTTTATAGCCGCCTTCTGCTGCGCCCTGGCGCGTCCCCAAGATGGCCGAGAGTACCTGGTCCGAGGCGGTTACCGTTGCTGCATCATCGGCCGTGGCGACGTCGAAATTGTCTTCATCGACAGTCGCGCCGTCGCCGTTTTCCCCCTCGACCAGCACCATCCGGACTGCTGTCGGCGCCATCGACACACCAAGTACGGTGTCCAAAGCTCCTCCAATAGTCGGTTGCTAGCCGTTCGCGGCGGGGGCGGGCTCGTCGCACGAAATGGTGGCGCGAGACATCGCCGAGTCCCCACCGGTATTCCCCTAAAGATCCGATTTTACGCCCCTTCGGCGCCCGGGGTGGTGGCCCGGGACCGGGCCTCGATCGGGCTACGGGGACGGAATTCCGGTGCCCAGGTGGCGGTGCAGCCAGTCATCCCAGTGTTGATGGTCGCCCGAATGCGGCGAGGGTTGCGGTGACGGAGCGGGGGCCTGCGGCGGTGCCGCCGGGCGGGGGCGGGGCCGGCGGGCCGGGCTCCGGATTCTGCGGGGCGACCACGTTCGTGCTGACGTCGGGTTGCTGGTCTGCGTGCGGCCGGATGCCGACCACCGCCACCGCCAGCGCCACGATGCCGCCGATGAAGACCATCGCCACCGCGGCGATCGTCAATACCGACTTCCGGCTGCGCCGCTGGTGTAACGGGACCTCGGCAAGCCGGTGGCCGTCGGAGGCCGGGTCGTCTTCGGCGCTGTAGGCGAGTTCGACCGCAGCGGCCGAGGCAGTCTGAGGGGCCGCCATCGAGACCGTCCGCGGCGCTCCCAGCTTTGCGTTCGCCGCGGCGAGCGAGGCGCCCCGCGCCAGGGCCATCTCGGGTTCCTCGGGTGTGGTCACCGACAACGCGGTCGCGGCCTCGAGCGTCGGCTTGATCGACGGGATGTCCACCTCCGAACCGACCAGAAACACGCCGTCGGGCCGCGCGTTCATCGACTCGGCGTCCGAGACCATCGCGGTCAGCGTCGCCAGCGCGGCGTCGTCGCTGCCGGGCAGCGGGTGCCGGTGCACGTCGGTGACCGTCCCGTTGGAGGTGTCGACGACCGCCAGGGTCGCGCTGCCCGGCTCGACGAGCAGCAACGCGGTGCGGGCCCAATTGGTTGCGCTGCCCATGGCCTGAGCCAGCGCCCCGGCGGCCATGACCGCCGAGACCAGCATCACGTTCTCAATCCTGCGTGCCGCCAACGCGTCTCGCAGCGCCGCCGCCTTGACGGGGTCGGTCCAGCTCACTCCGCTGGATTTGAGCCGATACCCGCCCTGGGCCGCGCTGTCCCGGGTTTTGAGAATGGCTGCGACGACGTGATTCGCTGCGGCAATGGGGGTTTCATTGTCCGGCGACGGTGAAACCATCCTGATCGACAGTCACCCCGCCGGCAGCTTCACCTTCGATGAGCACCATGCGGACTGCCTCAGGTGCCATCGACACGCCAAGTACGACGTCCACCGCTCCTCCAAATCGTCCGAATTGGTTGCTGCGCTATGCCAGGACAGCTGTGTTGCCACCGTCGTGGGGCCTCGCGATTTGAGGGTCAACCGGACTTACCTAGAGCTCTGGCCGCGGCCACACCCCAGTTCGCCACCCTAGCGCGCCGGGTCAAACACGCGCGCGAACCGCGACCGCGCTACCGGTGGCCAGAAACCGTGACCACCACCGAAGCCATGCCCGCCGCCAAAGCCATGACCACCACCGAAGCCGTGGCCACCGCCGAAGGGCCCGTGGCCACCGCCGAACGGCCCGTGGCCACCGCCGAAGGGCCCGCGACCGCCGAGGGGCCCGTGGCCGCCGCCCAGCCCGGGACCGCCGCCGAGGGGCCCGTGGCCACCGCCCAGCCCGGGCACCGGCAGCCGGGGCGGCGGAACGAAGACGGGCGGTGGCAGGACGGGTATGGGCGGAGCGGCGGGGGCCGGCGGCGCGACGGGATGCGGCGCGGCCAGCGGCCGCGGCGGTGCGATCTTCGGCTGAGCCTGCTCCGGCGGCCCGGGGTTAAGCGGGGCAGGCGTCGGGGCTGGAGCGACGATGTTTTCGTTGGGGCTGGGCCGCAAGGCAACGGTCGGGCGAATGCTGATCGCCAGCGCGATTTCCAGCGCCACCACCGCGGCGATGAAGATCACCGCCAGCGAGCTGCTGACCAGCAAGAACGACTTGCGCCGGCGCGCACGTTCGTCGAGACCGATAAGGGTTTTGGCGTCGGCGTCGTCGTCGGGCACGGCGCTGTAGGCGACGTTGGTTTTGCCCTTGTCGACGTCGGCGGCCAGGGCCGCGATGTGGCTGCGGTATTCGGGGCGATAGCCGGGCACTAGGCCGGGGTACTGTCCGGCGAGGACGAGCGGGTCGACCTCGCCCGTGCCCGGATCCAGCGCGTAGGCCAGCGCGGCCGTCGACGACGCGAACAGCGGTGCATTCGCCGACGCCAGCGCCGCGCCGCGCGCCAACGCCATCTCCGGCTCGTCGGGCACGGACAACTCGAGCGAAGTCGCGGCCTCCAACACCGGCTTGATCAGCGGGATGTCGACGCCGGAACCGACGAGGACCAGGCCTTCCGGGTGCGTTTCGAGCGCCTCGGCGCCGGCGGCCATGTCGACGAGTTCGGCTACCGCTTGGTCTTCGTCTTCCGCGAGGGGTCTGCGGCGCACCTCGGAGACCGAGCCGTCCGCGGTGTCGACCACCGCCAGGGTTGCGCTGTAGGGCTCGACGAAGAGCAGCGCGGTGCGCGCGTAGTTGGTGGCGTCGCCGACGGCCTGGGTCAGCGCGGCCGCGGCCATGAAGGCCGAGACCAGCATGACGTTTTCGACCTTGTGCGAAATCAGCGCGTCGCGCAGCATCGCCGCTTCGACGTGATCGGTCCACGTCACACCCGTCGACAGCAGTTGGTAGCCGCCGTCGGCGGCGCCTTCCCGGGTGCCGAGAATGGCCGAGATCACTTCGTTGGGGGCGGTGCCGGGCCTGGCGGTGCGTTGGGTGTCGATCGTCGAAGTCGTCCTCGTCGACGGTGACGCCGTCGGCGCTTTCGCCTTCGACCAGCACCATGCGCACCTTCGTCGGCGTCATCGAGACGCCAAGCACGATGCCCACCACCGCTTAAGCTCCCCCTGCCCAATTTGCTGTGTTGCTCAACGCCCCCATTGGCAACACCACTATTTATCGATCACCAGGGATTTCCTGCCACAGCAGGGCGAACGCCGCATGCCCGCATATGTTGCTGGGCTGATGAAATTCTGGCGGGTGAGGCGGCGTCTTGTGGCCAGCCTCAATACCCCGACCCTACGCGTGTGAGCTTGGAAGGTGGGCGCCGGTTGCTGTGGGTTGGTTGGCAAACCGGACTAGCGGTGCCCGCCGCCTGCGCCGCCGCCACCGCCGCCGCCCCCACCGCTGTGGCCGCCGCCAAAGCCGCCGCCACCGCCGAAGCCGCCACCGCTGTGGCCGCCACCGAAAGCCACCGAGACCGCCGCCGCCGCTGGGAGCCGGAGCGTGACCGCCACCAAAACCGCCGAGTCCACCGCCGCCGCTAGGGGCCGGAGCGTGACCGCCGCCAAAGCCGCCGAGACCGCCGCCAGGCCCGGACCCCGCGGGGGGCGTGGGCACGCTGACCGCCACCCAGGCCGCCCGGCACGCTGCCAGGCGTGGGAACGTGGCCGCCGCCAAAGCCACCCGGACTACCGGAACCCGGCGCCGGAACGTGACCGCCGCCTGTACCGCCCGGACCACCGGAGCCCGGCGTGGGAACGTGACCGCCCGGACTACCGGAACCCGGCGTGGGGACATGTCCGCCCGGAGCACCGGAACCCGGCGTGGGAACGTGACCACCAGCCGAAGCTGCCCGGGCCGCTCTCACCGGGCGTCGGAGTGTGGCCGCCGCCGTAGTTACCGGGACCGCTCGGCTTGGGAGGGGTGCCCTCGCCGGGGGAGGTCTGGTGCGGCGGTGACTGCGGGACGGTGACCTGCGGGGGCGTGGGTGGCTGCGGGATGCGCACCGGCGGTTGGGGCTGCACCGGTTGCGGGATGGACAGAGCGGCGGGACCGCCAGCATCGGCGGGCTCTCGACCGGGTCGGGAAGCGGGATCCGAACCGGCACAGGAACCGGAACCGGGGGGACCACTACGGGAACCGGAATAACCGGGGCCGCGGGCAGCGGAGGGGCCGCCGCGCGGCGGGACCGCGGGCAACGGCGCGGCAACCGGCGGGCTCAACGGCTGGGGTGCCGCCGCCGGGGCGGGCAGGCTGAGCTTCGACAGCGGTGCGGACGCCTGCACCGGCGCCGGGGCCGGCGCCTGCTCGGGGACGATGAGGTGCTGGCCCGGGGTGGGCTGTAAGGCGACGGTTCCCGTCGTGCGGATGCCGATCGCCAAGGCGATCTCGAGCGCCAGCACCGCGCTGATCCCGACCACCGCCAGCCCGCTGCCGACCAGCAAGACCGGCCGCCGGCGCGGCTGGCTCTCCACGGGCAGGAAGAGCTTCTCGATGACGACCGTCGGCGAATCGGCGTCGTCATCCCCCACCGCGCTGTAGGCGAACTCGTCGTCGCCGGGCTCCCGCCCGAACGGGACATAGAGGTATTCGGGAAGGGAGTACTGGTCGACCGCGCCGGTACCGGGGTCCTGCGCGTAGGCCAACGCGGCGGTCGACGAGGCGAACAGCGGCGCGTTCGCCGACGCCAGTGCCGCCCCGCGGGCCAGCGCCGTCTCGGGCTCCTCGGCCACACTCACATCGAGGAACGTCGTCGACTGCAACACCGGCTTCAACGGAGCGACGTCGATGCCCGAGCCGACCAGGAACAGGCCGCCCGGCAGGAGTTCGAGCTTCTCCATCCCGGCGACCATCGCGCTGAGCTGCTCGGCGGCATCGCCGTAGGACTCGGCGTGGATCTGCTGTTTGTAGACGTCCGGGATGGACCCGTCGGAGGTCTCGACGATCGCCAGCGTCGCGGTGTCGGGCTCCACCAGCAGCACGGCGGTGCGTTCGTAACCCATTGCTCCGCCGACATTTTGCGCCAGCGCCGCCGCGGCCAAAAAGGCCGAGACCAGCATCACGTTGTCGATCCGGTGAGCGGTCAGCGCGTCGCGCAACGCCGCGGCCTCGAGTTGATCAGTCCATGTCACGCCGATGGACGACAGCTCAAGTCCGGCATCGACCGCGCCCTCGCGGGTGCCCAGGATGGCGGAGATCACTTGATCGGGCCCGGTCGTCGTGGCCGCATCGTCGACGTCAGCGACGTCGAACGTGTCCTCTTCTACCGTGGCGCCGTCGGCGTATTCGCCTTCCAGCACGACCATTTGGATCGATGACGGTGCCATCGACACCCCGAGCACGATATCCAATACAAACCCCTCCAAAGGTATTGCACGATGAACCATGGCCAGGCGGAGGAAAAAACCACGGCTAACTAAGTATCGCGCACGAGGGAGGCGTGAGAACCCCTCAGAACCTATGTAGTCCTTATGAAGTTCTGATAGGAGCGCGACGGGGTCGGTCCACGCTGCCCCTGATACTTCGAACCTACTTGCGTACTGCCGTAAGGGTGTTCGGCCGGACTGGTCAACCGCAGAATGCACAGCTGACCGATCTTCATGCCCGGCCACAGGGTGATCGGCAGGTTGGCGACGTTGGACAGTTCCAGCGTGATGTGACCGCTGAAGCCGGGATCGATGAACCCGGCGGTCGAGTGCGTCAGCAGGCCGAGCCGGCCCAGCGACGACTTGCCCTCCAGGCGCCCGGCGAGGTCGTCGGGCAGGGTGATGAGTTCCAGCGTCGAGCCGAGCACGAACTCGCCGGGATGCAGGACGAACGGCTCGCCGGCGGCGGGCTCGACCAACGTGGTCAGCTCGTCCTGTTGCTTGGCCGGGTCGATGTGGGTGTAGCGGGTGTTGTTGAACACCCGGAACATGCAGTCAAGCCGCACGTCGATGCTGGACGGCTGCACCAGGCTGTCTTCGAACGGGTCGATGCCCAACCGCCCGGCGCTGATTTCGGCCTTGAGGTCGCGATCGGAGAGCAGCACGCGACGAGCCTAGCTGGCTCGCCCACCTGGTCAGCGGAGGTAGACCTCGCTGCCGTTCGGATATCCGCCCCCGAAGGTCGTGACGTGCACGTGGTCGTAGTGGCCCAGCCGACTGGTCTGCGCCCCGCCGGGCGTGTAGTAGACGCCCCGCCAGATCGCATCCTGGATGCCGAAACGGTTGGCGTTCTGCAGCACGTACGCGACGATCGCATTCCCCAGCGCGATGCCCTCGGCCGACTCCGGGTTGGGAATCATCACGTCGACCGCGAGACCGAGCGGGTGCCACGGCAACGGATCCGGGCGCACTCCCCCGATCTCGTGGATCTGCGGGAAGTCGGCGGTGATGCTGCGCGCGACCAGGATCGTCCGGATCTGCATGCCCCGTTCCGGGGCGACGTCGGCGGTCAGGAAACGGGCCCGGGTGTGATACCGCGACGCCGCGGTGGGCTCGCCGTCAGGGGATCCCTTAATGAGCCGATTCGAGGCCGCGGTCACGATTTGAACGCAGCAGGGAGTGGTGTCGCTGATAACGGGCTTGGCCTCGGTGCGGGGCGCAAATGGATGGACGTCCGCGGAGACCGCGAAGAACACCGCCGCGGGGGCGAGCACTGCAGCCAGGGCCACCGACGGTTTGCGCCGCTTCCTGGCTAATTCGTGTCGACCCACTCGGAGCACATTACGGTGCGATAACGGAATAATAAATATAGGCATGTGAATTTGTGAAAGGAATAACTCTATTAGGGGGCTGGCGTCGCTCTGGGCGCGTTGCGCCCACGTCGACGAGCTGTCCTGACCTCAGCGTCTGCCGCCGGGTGCTAGCCTTCCTTGGCGACTGTGCCGATGTAGTTCAATGGCAGAACATCAGCTTCCCAAGCTGAATACGCGGGTTCGATTCCCGTCATCGGCTCCACAAATACCAGGGCGGACGTGGAACCGGACGCTGCCGCCGGGGCGGTGGTCCCGACGGTCCCTTACACGCAGGATGAGAAGCGATTGCTGTTGCCGTAGTTCGCAACCTTCAATCCGTGTGTGTTCCGGGAGACCGAGGTGGGCCGCAGGTACGCGAGGTCGCTGTTCCTCGCTGTTGGACATCGGGCATTATGCGTTTGCCGAGCGGTTTTCGGTATACGCTCAGGTCATAGTGTGTCCGTAGCAGCGGTTATCGCATGCTTGTGAAGGGCACGATCATGAGTGCTGAGTCGTTCGCACCATTGGCCCGGTTAGTAACTACCGCAGAGGCGATCGAGGGTCTGCGAGAGCTATTCGCTGCTGAAGAGCCTTAGACGTTGTAGCGGGGCGTGTCGCCGCGACGGCAGTCGCCGCGATTCCGCATGCGGACGTGGTCAGCATCACCGCGCTGTCGTGGCCCGATGTTCGCACCGTGGCCTGCAGCGATGAACTGGCGCTGGGACTCGACCACCAGCAATACGCATCGGGCCGAGGGCCGTGCGTAGAAGCCGCGGTGACAGCGCACGCCGCTGCGAGCGGTCATCGACAAACGAACATCAAAGGTGGCCGGAATTCATTGAGGCCGCGCAACAAGCAGGAATCCGCGCAAGTTTGTCGGTTCCGCTGGTCATCGCAGGCGTGGATGCCGAACAGGAACTCGCCGGCTCACTCAACTTATACAGCCACACCGCAACCGCGTTCGATCCGTTCGACGCTGAACTCATGCGTCTCTACAGCGTTGCCGCCGGTCAAGCGATCAGCAACTCCCGCCGTTGGCAGAAGGCCCGAGAGACCGTCACCCAGCTTGAAACAGCACTCGTCTCTCGTTCCGACATCGACATGGCCAAAGGCGCCCTAATGGCGATACATGGCTGCGATCCCGATGGGGCCTTCGCCAGACTCAAGGACGAATCCCAAAGGCGCAACACCAAACTGCGCGAAGTCGTCCGCGAACTGCTGCACCGGACTGCAGACGAAGTCCTAGGACTCGGAGTTAAAGCGCACGCATGATCTCCGCCAGAAGCAGCCGAACGCGCGTCAGAGCGGCCAGTCTATGACCGTGCTCCGACACCTCTCGGCGTGTCGCAGTTCGTGTCGCCCGTGTGTTCGATGGTCCCGTAACGGTCCCGTAGCTGCAGGCGTACTGGGGCCATACCGTAGCGGTACTCGACGTAGTGCGCTAGACGTACCGAAATTGCAGTTGACCAGTGCAGATACGTGCGGCTGCTCACCCTCGCGACCAGGCGCTGCCGCTCACCCGTTCGGGCGTAGAAATAGCTTCCCAAGCTGAATACGCGGGTTCGATTCCCGTCATCGGCTCCACAAATACTCGCAGTTGCGGCCAGGGTTGGTCGTCACCCCCGGACGATTCCCCTCGGGTCGGCGGGGCGCCGAAATGTAGCCGACAGCAATCGGTTTCATGACCCCGCCCGGCGCACCGGCAAGCACTTATGCCGCTGGTAGCTTTACCGCCATGGGTGCCTTGGATGGACGCGTGGCCTTTATCACCGGCGGAGCTCGAGGGCAGGGCCGCGCACACGCGCTGGCGCTGGCGGGCGAAGGGGCCGACATCGTGGTCGCCGATGCCCCGCGGGCGATGACGGACCTGACTTACCCGCTGGGCAACGAGGACGACCTCCGCGAAACGGCGAAACTGGTCGACGAACTGGGCCGACGCTGCGTTCCCCTGACTCTGGACGTGCGCGACGCCGCCGCGGTCAACGCCGCGATCAAGCAAACGGTCGCCGACCTCGGCAGCCTCGACATCGTGGTGGCCAACGCCGGAATCGTCAGCACCGGGGTACTGGAAGACGTCAGCGACGTGGTGTGGCAACAGCTCATCGACACGAATCTGACCGGCGCATTTCACACCCTGCGCGCCGCGATACCGGTGATGCGGCAGCAGCGGTTCGGAAGGATCGTCGTCACCTCCTCGATGGGCGGCCGCATGGGCATCCCCGAGCTGGCCGCGTACAACGCCACCAAGTGGGGTGTCATCGGCCTGGCGAAGTCCGCCGCCCTGGAGGTCGCCAAGGAGGGCATCACGATCAACGTCGTCTGCCCGACCACCACCCAGACACCGATGGTGCAGCCCACCGGCGACGACGACATCCCCGACGACTTGGTGCGCCGGATGACGAAAGCCAACCCGATCCCCCAACCCTGGCTGCAGCCCGAGGACGTCAGTCGCGGCGTGCTGTATCTGGTCACCGACCCCGGGGTCATCACCGGAAGCGTGCTCGAGATCGGCCTCGGGGGCAGCGCGCGCATTCATTGACGAACGGCTGAGAAGGGCGACCGGCGCGGCCCCCATCACCTCGCCGCCGTCCAAGGATCGTCGCCCGAACCGTACGAGCGGCGAGCCGATGTTCGCTAGGCTTGACCCCGATTCATACGTCGCCTGGGAAGTTGAGGCCAGGTAATGGCTGAAAGACCCAAGGCTCGCGCCCCGGCGCCGGGGCCGAGCGAGATCGTGGCGGAGTTAGCCGCTGCCGGATTCGACAACGCGCGCCACGTCGCTCGAGGCGGCGCCGGAGTGGTCTATTGCTGTCGCGAGACCGCCCTGGGGCGAAACGTGGCGATCAAGGTGCTCCCGACATTCATCGACGATGCGGGCCGGGAACGTTTTCTGCGTGAGGGCTACGCGATGGGTGGACTCTCGGGGCATCCGAACATCGTCAATATCCTGCGAGTCGGCCTGACCGCGGGGGGCCGCCCCTACATCGTCATGTCGTACTGCCCGGCGGGTTCGCTGGGCCTACGGGTGCAGCGCGAGGGCCCGATCGCCTGGCCGGAAGCCGTGCGCATCGGCGTGAAGTTGTGCGGAGCACTGGAAACCGCACACCTGAGCGGCACCTTGCACCGCGATATCAAGCCGGCGAACGTTCTCGTCAACGACTACGGCGAACCGCAACTGACCGATTTCGGGACCGCCCATGTCGCCGGGGGATACGAGACGGCGGCGGGATTGTTCTCCGGCACAATCGATTACCTGGCACCCGAGGTGATGGCGGGCGATCCCGCGACGGTCGGAAGCGACGTCTATTCCCTCGGCGCCACGCTCTATGCGCTGATCGCCGGCAACGCCGCTCATGAGCGGCGCGGCAGCGAAGACCTGCTTGCGCACTACACGCGGATCAATAGCACCCGGATCCCGGACCTGCGTCCCAGCGGGATCCCGGATGCGGTGTGCTCGGCGATCGAGACGGCGATGGCGCCCGACTCGAATGAACGGCCCGCGTCAGCGGCGGATTTCGGTCACGGATTGCAGGAAAGCTTGCGTCGCAACGGCTTGAAGCCCGATGCCATGGCCATCACCGCCGTCGGCGCCGGTTCGGGACGCACGGCGGGCAGCTCGGTGCCGAGCGGACGGGGCGGTAAGACGGGGGCACCGGCTCCGAGGCCGCCGAGGATCGCCAAACCGGACCCGCGGGGTTCCGGCTCGGAAAGCGCCACCTCGCTGATCGGCCCGCTGGCCGATCGCAGGAAAACCGTGCCACCGTCACGGACCGCCGGCCGAGCCCCCGCCGCCTACCGCGGTCCGTCCATGGACAAGCGCGGACCAGTTCCGGCCACGCCCAACACATCTGAGCCGACCCAAGCGATCGCCGAGCACACCAGCGTCACCGACGCGATTCCGCCGTCGAACTCCGCGGACCCACCCGCGGTCGCGCGCCGCGGGCCCGCCGCCGGGGCAGTGGCGTGGTTGAGCTCGTCGGGAAAGAAGCGGAACCGCGTCACGGCGCCGCTGATCGTCGTGGGGATCGTGGTGGCCGTGCTGGTGCTGGGCAGCGGTGTCTACGTACTGCTGACACAGGGCGACAGGCACCACAGCGCGGCCGCGAATCAACCGGACACCCGGGCGGCGGTGACGTGGCAACCGATCACCAACGCCCGGATCGCGCGCCAGGCGGCGGCGACAACGCAAGCTGACGGCACGATCTGGATCTTCGGCGGATTGGGAAGCAACCGCGCGCTCGTCGCCAACCACGAGGGTTATGACCCGATCATCGACAGCTGGAAAAGCGGCGACGATCTTCCGGTTCCGGTTCAGCACGCGATGGCGGTGACGTGGCGGGGAAACCCCATCGTGCTCGGCGGCTGGCGCGCCGCGGGTCCGCAAAAGGTTGCCAGCGACCAGGTTTGGCGGGTAGTCAACAGCCACTGGGTCGAGCTGCCCCACCTGTTGCAGCCACGCGCGGCAGCGGCTGCGGCGGTGGTCGGCAGACCGCATCATCGTCACCGGCGGCGTCGACTCGAACGGCGCGCTGCTGAACACCACGGAGATCTTCGACGGCAATTCGTGGACCCTCGGCACACCGATGCCGACGCCCCGCCAGATGCTGGCCGCGGCGTCGGACGGCAAGGTGGTCTACACCGTGGGCGGCAACAACGGGGTCACCGACCTGGCGACGGTCGAGGCGTATGACCCGGCCGCGAAAAGCTGGACGCGATCGCCCGACCTTCCCCAACCGCGCGGCGACCTCGGGGTGGCCATAGCCGACCGACGCCTGGTCGCCGTCGGGGGGCAGTCGGCGGGGCAGGTTCTCAAGAGCGTGTCGGTGCTCGATCTGACGACGAATGCCTGGGCAGGCTTGCCGGACATGCAGACGGCGCGGCACGGCATGGCGGTGGACGCGGTGGGGCAAGCCGTGTACTCGATCGGCGGTTCGAGCGAGGTCGGCGACGGCCAGGCGACCTCGTCGGCGGAGGCGCTGCAACTACCGCCGCGCCGACTGCAGCCGGTCGCGCAGTGGCGTTCCCTGCCGGACGCACCCACGGCGAGGTTGATGACGGCGTGGACCGTGCTCGACGACAAGATCTGGATCGTGGGCGGCTTGCGCGACGGAGTCGCGCTGCAGACGGTCGAAAGCTTTGACCCGCGCACCGGCGCGTGGCAGACACAACCGTCGTTGCCGATGCCGCTGCACCACGCGGCGGCGGCGACCTATCGCGGCGAGGTGGTGGTGCTCGGGGGCGCCAGCGGCGACCTCACCCAGGCGTCGGCCAAGGTGTTCGCGTTGCGCGGCGGCGCGTGGGTCGAGTTGCCCAACCTCACCCACGCTCGCGCGGCGCTGGCAGCCACAGTGGCCGGTGACAAGCTCGTCGTCGTCGGCGGGCAGAACGCCAAGCAGCTCGTCGGCCAGACCGAGGTCTTCGACGGCAACTCGTGGCACGACGCAGCCAACATGCCCACCCCGCGCGAACATCTGGCCGCGGTGTCCGACGGCACCTACGCGTACGCGGTCGGCGGGAGATTCCTGTCGGCCGACAAGAACTCCGCGGCATTCGAACGGTTCGACCCGCAATCCGGGACGTGGACCAAGTTGGTCGACATGCCGACCCCTCGCGGAAGCTACGGCGCCGCGTTCATCGACGGCCGAATCGTGGCGGTCGGCGGTGAGGAACCGACGCAGGTGGTGGGGGTGGCCGAGATGTACGACATCGCTGACCGAACGTGGACCACCTTGCGGCCCATGCCGACTCCGCGCCACGCCGAGGTGGTCGCCACGGTGGGCAACACCGTCTACTGCATCGGTGGCGCGAACCGGCCCACCCACGAAGGCCCCGTCGCCACGGTCGAGGCCCTGGATTTCATCTAGCCGCGCGTGTCAAGGGCGCTTGAGCCGGCTGCGCCAGCCCACGAATCCCGCGTACACGACCGTCAACAACGCCAGCATGCCCACATCGAACAACCAGGTTCCCGCCGTGTGTTTGAAGTGGCTGTCCTTCGGGGCGAGGGGCCCGGGCTCGATCGTCCACAAGTCGACCGTCGAGGCCTGCGCCGCATAACCCCAACGCGAGGGCACCACCCACGACATCTGGTCGAGACCGATCCGGTTGGTGACGGGGACCATCCCGCCGCAGAGCACCAACTGCAACATGAGAGACACCACCAGCAGCGGCATGATCTGCTCGTTGGAGCGGGCGAGCGAGGACAGGACCAGGCCGACCATCGCCGCGGCGACGCACATCGCGGCGGTGGCGACGTACAGCTCGAGGGTGGCGCTGCCGAGAAGCAGGGCCGGCCGCGTCGGCGCTCCCTTCCCCAGAATCGTGATGCTCGTCGCGATCGCCGACTGAATGACGGCGAACACGAAGAACACCGCCATCTTCGCGAGCAGATACGCCTTGGTGGACAGGCCGACCGCCTGTTCCCGACGGAAGATGGGGCGTTCGCCGATGAGGTCACGGATCGTCAGCGCGGTACCCATGAAGACGGCGGCCATGGTGAGCAACATCAATACCGAGCCTGGCTCGTCGGAGCCGTCGCCGCCTGGATCGGCGACATGGAATCCAGTGGAGCCCGGAACGGTCAGTGACAGCGCGCCCATCACGAACGGCAACAGCGCCAGAAATATGAAGTAGGCACGGTCGGCGACGATCAATCGAATCTGGCGGCGCGCGATCGTGGCGAACTGGCGACGCGTGCTGGAGCGTGCCGGGGCACCCAGATCCGCGGGCTTCTCCGCCTCGGCTCCGGCCGGCGGTGGTTGGAGCTGGGCCAGGAAGCGACGGTTGGCTTCGTCGGGGTCCGCACCCACCATGCCGAAAATCTTGGCCCAGTTGGTGGTTCCCATGGTTGCTTCGATTTCGCCGGGCGGGCCGCAGTACGCCGTCTTGCCGCCGGGCGCCATCAGCAGCACCTGGTCGCAGAGGTCGAGGTAGCTCAGCGAGTGCGTCACCACCAGCACCACGCGGCCGGCGTCGGCCAGCTGCCGCAGCATCGTCATGACCTGCAGGTCCAGTGCGGGATCGAGGCCAGAAGTCGGCTCGTCGAGGATCAGCAGCGACGGTCCGGTGAGCAGCTCGAGTGCCACCGAGGCGCGTTTGCGCTGCCCACCGGAGAGCTTGTCCACCCGGGTATCGGCGTGCTTGGTCAACCCGAGTTCCTCGATGACCTGCGCGACCACCTGCGCACGGTCTTGTTTGCTGGTATCGGGCGGCAGCCGCAACTCGGCGGCGTAGCTCAGCGCCTGGCTCACCGTCAGCTGGCGGTGCACGACGTCGTCTTGGGGCACCATCCCGATCCGGCTGCGCAGCGAGGCGAAACTGTCGTGAATGTCGTGCCCTTCGAAGGTGATTGAGCCCGAGCTGGGGCAGGTGGCCCCGGCGATCAGCCGGGACAGCGTGCTTTTCCCGGCTCCGGACCCGCCGATCAGCGCGGTCAGCGTGCCGGGTCTGGCGGTCAGCGAGACCTTCTGGATCAGGCGTTTGCTGTCGATTTCGAAGTCGACCTCGCGCACCTCCAGCCCGCCGGTGCGGGTCGCGGCTTCGGCACGGCGAAGCAGGATGTCACCGTTGAACACCAGGTCGACGTTGCCGATCGTGACCACGTCGCCCTCGTTCAGCGGCGCCGACAGGATTCGGGTGCCGTTGACGAAGGTCCCGTTGATGCTGTGCGCGTCGTGGATCTCCATGCCGGTCGGGCCCGGAACCAAGTAGGCGTGGTGGCGCGATGCCAAGACGTCCGCGATGACGACGTCGCTGTCTTCGGCGCGGCCGATCACCGCGGCGCTCGTGGGCGGCGCCGCGAGCTTCGATCGAGACCGCTGCACCGCGCGCCGCAGGTTGATGCTGTCGAACTGCGCGGCTTCGAGAGCTTCCGCTCCGATCTCGGTCAGCGGTTGGCCTTTCGCGGCCGGCGGGGCGGGCATTTCGGGCGGGGGTGCCGGCTGGGGACCGCGGGGCGGCAGCGATTGGCTCGGATAGCCGACGGCGCGGCGCGGGCCGCCGGCCTGCTGCGGTGCCGATGGCGGTGGGCCGGTCCGCGGGTAACTGGAGCGGGGCGGGTTGCGGTCGCGCGATGCGGGGCAAAGGGCCGCCGGGCTGTGGGTGCTCGGGCGAGGCGGCCTCAGGGTGCCGGGACGCGCGATGGCCTGCATCCCCTCGACCGTTGGCGGTAGTTGGCCAACGGTCCTTTCGGGGCGTTCGATCACGAAGCTCAAACGCGGCCCGTCGGGACTTCCCACATTGATGCTCAGGCCGTCGCGGATGTCGACGGCGGCAACCCGGCCACCATTGACGAACATCCCCGCCGGGGATCCGTTGTCGATCGCTATCCATTTGCCCCGATCGAAACGCAACAGCAGGTGTGCGCGGGCGATCAGCGGATGGGCCACGCGCATGTCAGCACGCAGGTCACTTCCGACGACGACATCGTTACCGGCGGCAAAACTGCGCCGTGACCAGTTAGATTGGACCGTCAGCACGGGCGGTGCGGGCCTGTTCATCCCAACAGTATTCGACCCGCCGTCGGCACAGCGCCAGCGGTTTCGCCATATTGGTCTGCCTCCCGGCATCGTATTTGCTGGGCGAACCCGTCGTCGTCGTTGTTGCGCCCGCCCGGGTGGGCAAGCCGGCGCGTGTCACGAGCGGGTCACGGCGATCGCAATTCGCTGCGGCCGCCCCGCCACACTGGCGTTTTCCCTCCGCTGTCCTACCCGGCTGGTCACAGCGTCGCGGGACTAAACCCCCCGTTGTCAAACCGTGACCGTTGCGTGGCCAAATATCAACGCGCCCTTACGCTTCCGCAGGTCAGCACCCATTTATCATTCCTATTACAACTATGCCAGTTAAAAGGAATTGGAGCCATGCGCACGGGTGTTCGGTGTGTTCTTGCGGTGATTGGAGCCGCTGCGAGTGTTGTCGTGACGCCGGCCGGCGTGAGCCTGGCGGCGGCGAACCAGTCGCATGGGTTCACGATCGCGTCGATCTCGCCGGGGCGCGACGAGGTAGTGGGCGTTGCGCGCCCCATACAGGTGAAACTCACTGCGCCCGTTAACAACTCGGCTGATCGGCGGGCGGCCGAGCGTGCCATTGCAGTCAAATCAACGCCCGCGATGACCGGCAGGTTCGAGTGGCTCGACAACAAGGTTGTCCAGTGGGTTCCGGACCGATACTGGCCGGCGCACAGCACAATCGCGTTGACGGTGGGTGGCGCGTCCGCGGAGATCAAAACGGGTCCTGCCGTGATCGGCATGGCCAGCATCTCGGAACACACCTTCACCGTGAGCATCGACGGCGTCGAGTCGGGACCGCCGACCTCGCTGCCGGCGCCGCACCACCGGCCGCACTTCGGCGAGCAGGGCGTGATGCCCGCCTCGATGGGTAGGCCGGACTACCCGACGCCCGTCGGGTCCTACACCGTCCTGTCCAAAGAGGAAGCGGTGACCATGGATTCGAGCAGCGTCGGCATTCCCGTCGACGATCCCAACGGTTACCTGCTCACGGTCAATTACGCCGTCCGCATCACCAGCCGCGGCCTGTTCGTGCACTCGGCTCCGTGGGCCGTCCCCTCCCTGGGGCTCGAGAACGTCAGCCACGGCTGCATCAGCCTGAGCCCCGACGACGCCGAGTGGTATTACGACCACGTCCACGTCGGCGACCCGGTGATCGTCCAGGAGTAGTCCCCCATTTCATTGAAGCTCCGCACCCAGGCGCAGGCCGGGTGCGGAGCTTCAATTGCTCTGATGCCGTGGGCCTTTCACCGCAATCGGGTGCCGTAGGTTGCGTCGATGCCCGGGTGTACCGACGCGGCGGCCCACCGGTCATCCACAACGAAACGGGCCCGCTGGTAACAAACCAGCGGGCCCGGCCCGTTCAATTGGAAACGCCGATCTGCCTCAGCTCGCAGGGCCGGGTCGAACCGGCTGACCGGACACCGGCCCGCCGGTGGGAGCCGGACCGGTCGGCGCGTCCTTCACTCCGGACATGTCGATGATCGGAGCGGCCGCCTCCAGCGGAGCACCGGCAGCCAGCGGCCCGCCAAGCGCAATCAACGGCGCACCGGCCGGAACCACCGGCACCGGAGGCACCAGGGGCACGGGCGGCGCGAGGGGCAGCGGCGGCACGATCGGCAACGGCGCACCTATCGGCAGCGGCCCTGGCACAGCCATCGGCACACCGGACATATCGGTCATGGGCGCCGCGCACATGCCGCCGGCCGCTGGTGCGCCCGCGGCAACGGTCCCAGCGCCTGCGACAGGGCCGCCGGCGGCTGGCGCCACCTCGCCCGACTGCCCCTCGATGCACGCATGGCCGCCCGTAATCAGCGGGGCGGCCGCCGCGCCGGGGCTCAACGCGATAGCAGCTCCGCACAACCCAACGCCGGCAACTACTTTGATGTTGAACCGATCGACGATCGCCATCAGCGTCAACTCTCCTTTATTCGCGCTCAGCTATTTCCCATGTGGTGCAGCAGGCCCGCTAGCCGTACCGGGGCCGCTTTCACGACCGCGCCAATTGTCAGCAGGCGACGCGCGACACGCGCCGCGCCGCACCGCGCCGTTTCCAAACGGTGACGTCACAACGGTGTCACGAATCCGAACATCCGCGGCCGACCGGGATCGACCTGCGCGAATGCGGTTGCGCCCTAGGCCTACTGAACGATCTGTGCGCGATGTCGCGCGGGCGAAGGCCGATCACAGCGTGGGGACCATACCGCCGTCGATCGTGACGGCGGCGCCCAACATCCGCGTCAGCACCGCCCCAGACAGTACTGAGAACGGCACAACGCCACGACGGGTGGCGCGCCCACGGTTGCCGAAGCCGACTTCAAATCTCACGGACTTTATTTTTCCGCAGGTCCTTCACAGGAAACTGTTGGTGAACAGTTATCGCTTTCAAGGTTACGTAGAAGTTAACATCGAGATTAGAACTGTTGACGCGAAGAGGAGAAGGGGTTATGGCATTACGTCGTCTCACCACCGGGCTCATCGGTTCAGCCCTGCTCGGCGGCCCGCTTCTCGCCAGCCTCGTCTGGGCGGGCCCGGCGCAGGCCGACTCGACCAGTTTCCTCAATGACATGCACAGGGACGGCGTTCACGCCGTCACCGGCGGTGACGCCGCCCTGTTGCAGGCGGGCCTGAACGTCTGCCAGCAGCTGTCGTGGGGCGCTCCCGAATCCCAGCTCGAGGGCCTGGCGCTGCAACGCTCCGACGACAGGCAGGGTGCCGGCGGGCTCAGCCCCCAGCAGGCCAATGACATCGTCGGCTACGCCGAGCGTGATCTGTGCCCGGGCGCCTAGCGCCAATCTGACCCTTCGTAGTTCGCCGCTCTGACAGCGCGGTCCGGGTTGGCCGCGCGCGGTCCGCAGGTGATGGCGCGTCCGCCGACCGTTCTTTGCCGACTGTTCACTCTGCCGAATTGTTTGCGCAGCGGGTCTTCGTACTTTTGTGTCAAAGTGCATCATCCGCATCGGGCACAGACGAAGGAGACGGTTGGATGGCGGCACGCAGGCTTTATGGCCGGTTCGTGGGCGCGGCGCTGGCGAGCGGCCCACTGTTGCTTGCCGGGGTCCTCTGCGCCGGCCCGGCGCGGGCCGACCAGGCCGCCTTTATCAACGACCTGCACAACGCCGGTATCCACGCCGTCAACGGCGGCGACCCCGAGCTGTTGCAAATGGGTGCGGATCTATGCCAGCAGCTTTCCTGGGGCGCTTCGCCCCAGCAGCTCGAGGGTCTGGCGCTGCAACGCTCGGACGCCGACCAGGGCACCGGTGGGATCAACGGTCGCCAAGCCGCGGACGTGGTGATCTTCGCCCTGCGCGACCTGTGCCCCAACGCCTGACGGCGGGTTAGCCCAAACGCTGGGCGGTCGGCGCTAAGGTGACACTCGAGTGAAGCTGAACGCACGGAACCTGACCGGCCTCAAGATCCCGGTCCCGACGTATGACCGCGGCCAAATCGGCATCGGCATAGCGCATTTCGGTGTCGGCGGTTTCCACCGTTCCCACCAAGCCATGTACATCGACCGGTTGCTCAGCGACGGGCTCGCCCGCGACTTCGGCATCTGCGGCATCGGCGTACTGCCGGGCGATGAGCGCATGCGCGACGCGCTGCGCGGCCAGGACCACCTCTACACGCTGATCCTCGAGCACCCCGACGGCACCCGGCAACCGCGAGTCATCGGCTCCATCGTCGACTACCGTTATGCGCCTGACGATCCCGAATCAGTGATCGAGCTGCTCGCCGATCCGGCCACCCGGATCATCTCACTCACCATCACCGAGGGTGGTTACCAGCCACCGTTGAGCGCAGTGTTCGCGTTGGTGGCCGAGGCGTGCAACCGGCGGCGCGAGCGCGACCTGCCCTCCCCCACGATCGTCTCCTGCGACAACATCGCCGGAAACGGAGACATGGCGCGGCGCGTCTTCACGTCGTACGCCGAACGGATCAATCCCGAAGTCGCGCAATGGATGCGCGAGAAGACCACCTTCCCCAACTCGATGGTCGACCGGATCACACCGGTGACGACGCCCGGCGTGCTCGAGCGGCTGGACGCCGAATTCGGTGTGGCCGATGCCTGGCCCGTCATCGCCGAACCCTTCGCCATGTGGGTTGTGGAGGACAATTTCGCCGACGGGCGACCACCGCTGGAGCGAGCCGGGGTGCAACTCGTCGGCGATGTGGCGCCGTACGAGGCGATGAAGTTGCGGCTACTCAACGCCAGCCATCAGGGGCTGTGTTATTTCGCATACCTCGCCGGATACCGGCTGGTGCACGACGCCGCCCAGGACCCTGTGATCGCCGAATTCCTTGCCCGGTATATGGATTCGGAGGCGATGCCGACGCTGGAGCGCGTCCCGGGCCTGGAAGAGTTCCGGGCCGGGCTCCTGCCGCGCTTCGCCAACGCCTTCATCCGCGACACCGTGGCCAGGTTGTGCGCCGAATCCTCGGACCGCATCCCGAAGTGGTTGTTGCCCGTGGTGCGCGACAACCTGAGCTCCGGCGGCCCGGTGCGGCTGTCCGCCGCGATCGTCGCGAGCTGGGCGCGCTACGCCGAGGGCGTCGACGAACAGGGCCAACCGATCGAGGTGGTGGACCATCTTGCGGACATCCTGGTTCCGATCGCCCGCTCGCAACGCGATGACGCGCTCGCATTCCTGGCCAACCGTTCGGTATTCGGCGATCTCGTCGACCACGAGCGCTTCCGCGAGGCCTACCTCTGGGCGCTGGACTCGCTGCACCGGCACGGCGCGCGCGCAACGGTGCGGGCGCTGATCGGGGCCGGCGGATCATGACCCTGGTCGCCGGCATCGACTCGTCGACCCAGTCGTGCAAGGTGCTGGTGTGCGACGCGGCCACCGGCCGGGTGATCCGCGAGGGACACGCCCGTCACCCGCATGGCACCGAAATCGACCCGGCGGCATGGGAAATGGCCGCTCAAGATGCCCTTGCCAAGGCCGGGGGGCTGGACGGCGTCGAGGCGGTCGCCGTCGGCGCGCAGCAGCACGGCATGGTGTGCCTGGACGGGCCCGGACGGGTGGTGCGCCCCGCGCTGCTGTGGAACGACGTGCGATCGGCCGGCGCCGCGCGCGACCTCGTCGGCGAGCTGGGCGGCGCGCCGGCGTGGGCCCGGGCCGTCGGCGTCGTGCCGCTGGCAGCGGTCACGGTGGCGAAGTTGCGCTGGCTGGCCGACCACGAGCCCCAGCACGCCGACCGCACGGCCGCGGTCTGCCTGCCGCACGATTGGTTGACCTGGCGGCTGCGTGGCGAGCCGGACACGGCGGCGCTGACCACCGACCGCAGCGACGCCAGCGGCACCGGCTACTACGACGCCGCAACGGGCGCTTACCGTTTCGATCTGGTGGAACTGGCACTGCGCGGCCGTCGCCCCCAACTGCCGACCGTGCTGAGCCCGGCCGACCGAACGGTCAGCGGCACACGGACATTCGGCGCCGGCCTGGGGGACAACGCGGCAGCGGCGCTGGGCCTGGGCGCCGAGCAGGGTGACGTGATCGTCTCGATCGGGACCTCGGGGGTGGTCACCGCCGTCACCGCGGATCCGGTCCGCGACGACGCGGGATTCGTCGCCGGATTCGCCGACGGCACCGGGCGTTATCTCCCGCTGGTGTGCACCCTCAACGGCGCGCGGGTGCTGGAGGCGGCCGCCGCGATGCTGCACGTCGACCAGGACGAGCTGTCCCGGCTCGCGCTGTCGGCGCCGCCGGGCAGCGCGGGTCTGGTGCTGGTCCCGTATCTGGAGGGCGAACGAACTCCGAACCGGCCCAACGCAACCGGCGCGCTGCACGGCCTTCGCGTCTCCAATGCGACTCCGGCCAACCTGGCGCGGGCCGCGGTGGAGGGACTGCTGTGCTCGCTCGCCGACGGCATCGGGCATCTGGCGGCGCACGGCGTCGTCGCGCGGCGCATCCTGCTGGTCGGCGGCGGCGCACAGTCCCGGGCGCTGCGCGAGATCGCGCCCACGGTGTTCGGCATGCCGGTGCTGGCGCCCACCCCGGCGCAGTATGTCGCGCTAGGCGCGGCGCGGCAGGCGGCGTGGGCGTTGAGCGGATCGCCCCAGCCGCCCGCGTGGAATCCGCCGCCCACAGACGAATACACCGCCGACTCCGCACCCGAGGTGCCTGCGCACTACGCGCGGGTGCGCGACCTCACCGAGGGAGCCACCTAGTCGCCGGGAAGCGGCCGAAACACCGGAAGGATCCGGTACTTCGCGCTGAAGCTGGCCTTGTCGTATTCGTCGCCGACCTCGCCGTCGCAGGCTACGACGGTGGGACCGTCGACGGCGCTGAAGCTGAATTCCGGTACCTGCAACTCGTGGTAGAGCGGGCTGCGCTCCAGGCGCCCCAGGGCGAGCGCGGTCAGGATCCTGGTCCTCGCCCAGTGGCGGCCGGTCTCGAGGATGCGCACATCGATCAGGCCGTCGTCCATCCGGCTCCGCCGCGCGGGGGCGAACCCGGTCGGCAGGTACAGCGAATTGCCCAGGAAGAACAGCGATGTCAGCAGGGTCTTGTTGTCGTAGCGGATACGCACGGGCCGCTCCGTGCGCAGCGTGCGCAGCATGGCGTAGAGGCCGGCCAGGGGCTTGCCGATGCGTTTCTCGAGCTTTTCGCGCCGCCGGACGAAGGCCGGGTAGGCGCCGATGCTGGCGGTGTTGAGGACCATCTGAGTGTCGTTGAGGCACACCAGGTCCACGCATGCCACGTGGCCGTGCCGGATCGCGCCGACCGTCTTGGCCACGGTGTCGCAGCCGATGTCCTTCGCGAAATGGTTGAACGTCCCGGCGGGAAAGACCGCCAGCGGAAGCCCGGCGTCGATGGCCACCGCCGCGGCGGCCGCGACGGTGCCGTCTCCGCCGCCCACCGCCAGCACCTCGGCGCGTTCGGCCGCGTCGCGCAGGAGCGCCACCGGGTCGTCGTCGGGGCCCAGTTCGCGGATATCCACCTTCGGCAGCTCGGCGCGCACCTCGTCGACGACCCGGGCCCCGGTGCCGCTGCCCGACTCCGGGTTGATGACCAGCACCACGCCGGCGCCGTCGGGCCGCTGCGGCGCCGCGAGGCGAAGCGGTTCCGTTCGCGGAAGGGCGGTTTCGACGATCGGCGGGACGAGCCGGCCGCCCAGCACCGCCAGGCCGGAGCCGATGCCGAATCCGGCGATGACGTCGCCGGGGTAGTGCGCGCCGGTCACCACCCGCGACAGACCCACCAGCCCGGCCAGCAGCGCCAGGGCGAAACCCAGTGGCGGGTTCTCCAGCCCCACCCCGATGGCGAACGCGGCGGCGCTGGCGGAGTGTCCCGACGGCAGCGAGTTCGACGTCGGGCGCCGGCGGACCTGTCTGACCAAAGGCACCAGGTCGTAGCCGGGGCGCGGCCGCCGGCGGATCCGCTTGGCGACTTGGTTGGTGACCAGGCTGGTGGCGGCCAGCGTGACCAGCCCGCGCGTCGCGCCGCGCTGCGCGCTCTGCCGGCCGGTGGCCAGCAGCGCCGCGCCGATGCCCACCCACAGCTTGGAATGGTCGGCCGCCCGGGTCAGCGGCGGCATCACCGTGTCAAGCAGCGGGGTGTCGGTCTCGGCGATGGCGTCGAACAGTTCTCGATCCAGCGTGCCCAGTCCCCGGGTGATCTGTTTGATGCCGCGTGCGCGTTGCCAGGGCCCCCTTCTCATTCGCTACACCCTAAATTGGTCCGAAGACATGGACGCACACGGCTATTGCATGAGGTGGCGGGACAACGCCGAACGCCGGGGGGTGCCCGCGCACGTCGTCGCCGAGATCGCCGGCCGGCACGGCATCACCGCCGCGCGCTTCGGGGTCCTCGAGAACATGGCGGAGCTCACCGACCCGCACGGCAAATCGTTCTTCCTGATCCCGGCCTACGCCGACGGCGCGCTGGCCCGCGACGCCGCGCTGATGACCTACCTGCTCAACGCGGACACGGGCTACGGTAAGCCGGGCGGGCCGCCCACCGACTTTCCGGCCACCCCCTACGGCACCGCCGAGGTGGCGCGAATCATGGCCCGGCAGAATGCAAACCGCTGGAGCTACACCCGTGATGTCGCCTTCGTGCACCGCAACGGGGGGCGCCTGGTCACCACCCCCAACGGCATGCTCATGGGCCTGGGCGGCAACTGGGTCCAACGGCTGTTCAGCCAGCGCGGCGGCACCACCTGGGGTGACATCTTCCTGGTCAACACGGGCCGGGTCGCCGACCCCGGCGGGCAGCTGCACCGGATCGTCACGTCCGGGCATGCCTGGTATCTCGGCGGCGGCGGCACCCCCCGCGCGAGCCGCCTCGACCTGGACCGGGTGTTGCATCACGAAGAGCGGCACGCCGCGCAATGGGCAAACCGGGGTTACCTGGGGATGCTCGCGGTCTATGGCCGGGAGTTGTTCCGCGAGTTGGCCTTTGGTGCGATGAACAGGCTCGAGGAGGACGCGGGTCTGGCCGACGGTGGCTATAGGGCATCAATCCCGTGGTAGAGCACCATCGCACCGATCACCACAAAGACCGCCGCGAGTAGTGCGCCGTTGTTGCGGTCCATCCAGTCCTTGAGGCGCACCAGCGTGTCGTCGAGGCGGCTGCCGGCCGCCACGTAGGCCAATATCGGGATCGCGACGCTGGAGGCGGCGATGGCCACGAAGAACGCGGCGGCCACCCAGTCACCGGCGAGGCCGAGCCCGCTGGTGCCGATGCCCAGTCCGGCGGGCACGCAGATGAGCGCCACGTCCGGCCGCACCACGGCGAGCACCGCGCCGGTGATCCCGGCGCGCGCCGGGGTGATGCTGGCGAACGAGCGCATCCAGGCGGGGGATTCGGCCTGGCCGTGCCGCTTGAGCCATCGGTAGATCCCGTACAAGATCAGCGCCGACCCCAGCACCACGCGCAGCCACGACGACCACCGCGGTGGCGCCTTGTCCAAGCCGCCCAGTAGACCGGAGGCCGCGACGGCAAGCGCCGTCAGCGCCGCCAGGCTCAGCACCCAGCCGCCAAGAAACGCAAGGCTGCTCGGTCGCGGTCGCGGAGCCTGTAGCACCAACACCGCCGGGATGACGGTGAGCGGCGAGAGCGAGATGACCAGTCCAAGCGGAACGAGCCCGGTCAGCACCGTCCCCCAGCTTCCTGCCATGGGCGGCATCCTTCCATTGGCGCGGGCGATGCGACGCCGAAACGCGCCGAACGGGGTCAGGCCAGCGTGCGAATTCCGTTGTAGAGCACTATCAACCCGATCAGAAACAGGATGACGGCCATCATCGCGTCGTGGTTCGCCTCCATCCAGGCCTTGAGACGTTCCAGGGCGTCGTCGAGGCGGTCACCGGCGCCGGCATAGGCCAATATCGGGAAGGCGACCGTCGACGCGGCGAGCACGACGAAGATCGCCGCGGCTACCGCCTGGGCGCCGCTGCCCAGGCTGCTGTTGCCGACGGCCAGGCCGGCGGCCGCGCACAGGATCAGCACCTCGGGCCGCAGCGGCACCAGCACCGCCCCCATCACCCCCGCGCGCACCGGCGAGAGGGTGGAGAACGAGCGCATCCAGCGCGGCATGCTGCGCTGCCGATGCCTGGTGAACCAGTGGTAGGCCGCCAGCGCGATGAGCGCCACGCCGAAGGCCAGCCGCACCCAGGACGCCCATTTCGGCGGGGTCGCGTGGAAGCCACTGAGCAGATCCGAGCCGCTGACGAACGCGGCGGTGAGGACGATCAGGCCCAGCAGCCAGCCGCCCAGGAAGGCGAGACTGGCCGGGCGCGGCCGGGGCGCGTGCAGTACCAGCACCGCGGGAATGACCGTGATCGGTGACAGCGCGATGACCGCCGCCAACGCGATGAGTTTGCTCAGCACCGAGGCCCAACTGGCATCCACGGGCAGCAATCATCGCATCGGCGTCGCGCTCACGCAGCGGTTGGCCGCACCCGGTCATCCTTTGCGGCGCAGTGTCCACGCGGGCACCCAGTGCGTCACGGTTTTGCGCTTGGCTCCGTAGGCGACGGGGTAGGTCACCAGCCCCCACCAGTCGCCCTGCTCGCACAGGGCCCAGCAGCTCAGCCAGCCCTCGACGACCTTGTGCAGCTGTAGACCGTTGGGCTGATACCGCCCGGAACGGTGTGGTTCGCGCGGGAAAAGCACCGTCAGGTCGACCAGAACCGCGATCGCCGGACGGACCACCCGAAACGGGCTCCGGACCGGCTGCCCGTTGTACCCGATCGACGCGAGCGGACCCATTGATCGATCATACGTTCGAACACCCGCGGGATTGAGTCCCCTGATCGGCCCGGTTGGCTTCTGGCAACATAGCGGTGTGTTCAGCCAAACCGCGACGTCCTGGGCGGTTCGGTGAGCATCGGAGCCACCGAAGAATCACGGAGTCGCCGCGGCATGCTCAGCGGTCGCCGACCGGTGGCATCGGCCGCGCTGGACCCGTTGATCGTCGCGATCGTGGCTGCCGCGGTGAGCATGGCCGGCGCCGCCCGGCCCTCCTTCTGGTACGACGAGGCCGCGACGATCTCGGCCGCCTACAGCCGGTCACTGGCCCAGATGTGGCACATGCTGGGCAATGTCGACGCCGTCCACGGTTTGTATTACCTGCTCATGCACGGCTGGTTCCAAGTCTTCCCGCCCACCGAGTTCTGGTCGCGCGCGCCCAGCGCCCTGGCGGTGGGGGGCGCCGCCGCCGGCGTCGTCGTGCTGGGCAAGCAGTTCTCGTCGCGCACCGTCGCGGTGGCCTCCGGTGCGTTCTGCGCGATCCTGCCGCGGACCACATGGGCCGGCATCGAGGCCCGCCCGTACGCCATGTCGATGATGGCCGCCGTGTGGCTCACCGTGCTGCTGGTCTACGCCGCACGCCGTGACACCGGCTGGCCGTGGCTGTCCTATGCCGTCGCGTTGGCCTGCTCGGTGGTGCTCGACGCATACCTCGCGCTGTTGCTCGCGGCGTACGTCGTGTTCATCGGCGTTTTCCACCGGAGCCGAACGGCATTGCTGGGCTTCGTGATTGCGTCGGTTGCGGCCGTGGCGGCGCTGGCGCCGTTTCTGTCGACGGTGGCCGGGCAAGCGCACCAGATCAGTTGGGTGGCACCCATCGGTCACCGCACCATCGAAGACGTGTTGATGCAGCAGTATTTCGAGCGGTGTCCGCCGTTCGCGGTGCTGTCGGCGTTGCTGATCGGTGCGGCAATCGTGTTGTGGCTCAGCGGGTCCGCGCGCCTTACGGGTTCAGAGCGGCAGCTGCTGGCGCTCTCGGCCGGGTGGCTTGCGGCACCGACGGCGGCGATCGTGACGTATTCGGCGCTGGTTCACCCGATCTACACGCCGCGCTACCTGTGCTTCACCGCGCCCGCGCTGGCGCTGATCCTGGGCGTCTGCACGGGCTCGGTGGCCGCCAAACCCTGGGTGACCACGGCGGTCGTCGGTCTTTTCGCCGTGGCCGCCGCGCCGAATTATGTTCGGGTGCAACGTAACCCGTATGCGAAATACGGCATGGACTACAGCCAGGTGGCCGACCTGATCACCGCGAAGGCGGCACCGGGCGATTGCCTGCTGGTGAACGACACCGTGACGTTCATGCCCGCCCCGATGCGCCCCCTGATGGCGGCGCGCCCGGACGCCTACCGCAAGCTGATCGATCTCACGCTGTGGCAGCGGGCGACGGACCGCAACGACGTCTTCGACACCAATCTCATCCCCGAGGTGGTGGCGAGACCGTTGAGCCAGTGCGGCGTCGTCTGGATCATCACCCAGGCCGATCCTTCCCAGCCGGCTCACGAGCAGGGTCCGGCGCTGCCGCCCGGCCCACGCTATTGGGCATCCCCCGCCTTCGCGGTGCCGCACGACCTTGGGTTCCGGCTGGTCGAGCGCTGGCAGTTCAACCTGGTTCAGGTGCTCAAAGCGACGAAGTGACGGCTACCAGATGCGGATGTAGTCGACCAGCATGGACGCCGGGAAGGTGCCCGCGGCCGGGTCACCGGCTCCCACCCCGCCGACGGCGAGGGTGAACATGGGGGTCATCCAGTAGCCGGGGATGTTGAACGGCCACCGGAAGTCGTCGGGCGCGCCGCCGGCGACGTGGATGGGCTTGTTGGGAACCTTGAAGTACTCGGCACCGTCCCGTGAGAATTCGAAACCCTCTTCGCCCCAATGCATTCGCCAGGTGTGCCAGTTGCCGTCGACCAGGCCGGGAATGGACTTGCCCTCCCACGTCTTCCCGTTGGAGGCGGCGTGAACCGTGGTGCCCGGGGCCCATGCCCCGTTGCCGTACCACTCGAAGATGTCCACCTCGCCGTCGGGCAGCGGGTCCTCGTTGACACCCCAGAACGAGGGCCACAGGCCGGGGGACAGGCAGTCCAGCTTGATCCTGGCCTCCCAGGTCTGGTTGATCATGCTGCGAAAGTTGCCGCGCAACTTGCCGCTGTAATAGGTGTTGCTCATCAGATCGTGGGTGGCGCACAGGACGAGGTTGGAATGCCCGTCCTGAAACACGTTTTGGCGGTCGTTCCGGTAGATCCCGTCCACCGGCGGGAACACGTCGTCCTGCCAGGTCTGGATGGTCCACTTGCCGGGATCGGGAGCCGAGCCCGCGGGCCCGTCGAACTCGTCGGCGAAGATGTAATTCCCGCCGCCGGCCGACGGCGGAGCTTCGGGCGCCGACGGGGTGGCCCAGGCACCCGGCAAGCGCATCGCAGCCCCGATCATGCCGAGGCCCGACATCAACATCATGCTGCGACGATCCATCTAAACCACCAATCGTTCAAAGCCGGCTCGTCAAGCTCGGCGAGCTCTCCCCACGCAACTCTCGCAAACGGTGTTATGAAACCACGCGGTGGGGTGGCACGCACCCCGCGGCCGGGGTCCGCGCACGGCAAGCGTCCCCGATCGACCCGCGGCGGCCCCGGTCACGACCCGCGCGCCGGTCTTTCGCCGCCATCCCCCTGGCATAAGCAAGCGACGATAGCAGCCGCGGCGCCCATTTCCAGGGATTTCACGCCGCGACCATCAACGAAGTTGACACTCCCCGGGCCGGTGGTATCAAGGAGGTTGATGGTTCGAGAAAGGAAAACAGCCATGTCTCATGGATTCTTCGGTGGTTTCGGTGGACCCGGTTTCGGCGGTCCGGGCTTCGGTGGTCCGGGCTTCGGTGGTCCGGGCTTCGGTGGTCCGGGCTTCGGTGGTCCGGGCTTTGGTGGTCCGGGATTCGGCGGTCCGGGCTTCGGTGGTCCGGGTGCCGGCGGCCCCGGCGTCGCACCCTTCGGCAAGAAGGGTCGTCACGGCCTCAAGCGCGCGGCGTTCGTCACCGCGGCATTGCTGTTGGACGGGCCGGCCGACGCCGCGCAGGTGGTGCAGCGGGTGTCCGACGCGACCGGCGGCGCTTTCACCCCTCCGCAGGACGTGGCCGAGCTGGCGATCGGCATCCTCGCCGGTCGCGGCGTGGTCACGGTCGACGGCGGCGTGGCGACACTGACCGAACTCGGCCGAAACCTGTTGGCCTGGCGCGGAATCAGCAGCGAGACCGCACACGCCTTCCTGGGCCGGGCGGCCAAGTTCGGCGACGTCCTGAAGATTCGCAAGGAGTTCTTCGAGATCGCCGGATTGGCCCGCACCATCGCGTGGACGGGCACCGACGAGCAGAAGCAGCAGCTCGCCGAGACCCGGACCAAGGTGCTCGAGGCGCTGACCGATGCGCGCAAGGCGCTGCACCGGGTGCTCGGCGCCGCCTAGGGCGGCGCGCCCTAGCGGGGACTGGGCTCGCTGAGCCTGACCAGGGTCTTGCCGACGTTGACGCCGGTGAACAGGCCGTTGAGGGCATCGACACACGCGTCGATGCCCTCAAAGATGGTCTGCCGGTGGTGAAGTCGGCCTTCGGCCTCCCACTGGCGTAGCGCGGCGAACGCCTCGTCGAAGCGGCCCCACTGGTCGAGCGCGTTGAACCCCTGCATCAACGCGGTCTTGGACAGCAGGTTCACGTAGTTGGCCGGCCCGGGGTGGTCCCCGGTCAGGTAGCTGGAGATGACGCCGCACAGCACGACGCGCGCGCGGGCGGCCAGGCGCCCCAGCACCGCGTTGAGGATGGGCCCGCCCACGTTGTCGAAGTAGACGTCGACGCGTTGCGGGCAATGCTTTTTCAGCGCCGCCGCGACGTCGTCGTTCTTGTAGTCGATGCACGCGTCGAACCCGAAGTCCTCCACCACGGCCCGGCATTTCTCCGGGCCGCCCGCGATGCCCACCACCCGGGCGCCGGCGATCTTGGCGATCTGCCCGGCGACCGAGCCGGTGGCACCCGCTGCCGCCGACACCACCACCGTCTCCCCGGGCTGTGGCCGGCCGATGTCGGTCATCCCGAAATAGGCGGTGGCACCGGTCGGCCCGTAGACCGACATGATCGCCAACTGGTCGTCCTCGCCCGGGATCGGCGTGCTGAACAGGTCGTCGCGGATGAGGGCGTATTCCTGGAAGCCGGTCAACGTGGTGACGACGTCGCCGACGGCGTAGGCGTCGCACCGCGACGCGACCACCTCACCGATCCCGGCCGCCCGGATGACCTCGCCCAGCTGCACCGGTGGAAGGTAGCCGGGCTGGTCGTCGAGCCAGGTGCGGGCCGCGGCGTCGATGCCGACGTAGGTGGTCCGCAACAGCGCCTCACCGTCGGCGGGTTCGGGCGCGGGCGTGGTGACCATTTCCGTGTCATCGGGCTGGACAAGCCCGCAGGGGCGGCGACGAAGGAGGACCTGGCGGTTCGGCAACTCGGGCACGACCCTAAAAACTACCGAACGGGCCGGAAACGCAGAAGCGAATGGCATATTCAGTGCATGGCAGCAAACGAAGACCCGGAAGACCGGATCCGGGAACTCGAGCGCCCACTCGCCGAGGCGGCACGCGCCTCGGAACAGGGCAGTTCACAGCCCGCCGGCCAGAACTATCCGCCCGGCCCGGCGGGCGCCCCGCCCCCGCCGCCGTGGACCTACGGCGGTCCCATCCCCGGGCCACCCCAGCAACGCCCGTCGGGCAACCGCGTCTGGTGGATCCTCGGCACGGTCATCGTCATCGGTTTACTGGCCCTCGCGGGTGGCATCGCCGCCTTCGCCGCACACCAGATTTCGGGCGTGAAGTCGGTCATCGCCTCGCCGCCGACCATCTCCAAAACATTTAGCCCACCGAGCATTTCGACGAACCCAGGCCCGTCGACCTCCCGCAGGAGGTCACCCTCGCCGTCGACCTCACCCGCCGCACCGCCGGGCACCGCACTCAGCGTCGCCGGCATCAACGAGAACCGGACCATCGCCTGCAACGACAACATCGTCAGTGTCAGTGGGGTTTCCAACACGGTGACCATCACCGGACATTGCACCAGCCTGTCGGTGTCCGGTGTGCAGAATTCGATCACCGTCGAGTCCGTCGACAGCATCGAGGCCTCCGGCTTCGACAACAAGGTCACCTACCACTCCGGCGCGCCGAAGATCAGCAACTCCGGCGGCTCGAACGTGGTGCAGCAGGGCTGAGCCGAAAACGTCTGCTACGCAGGCTCTTCGGCGTCGTCGTCGAGGACGCTGATGGCAATGCCATAGGGCAGGAAACGCACCTTGCGTTTGGGATCGACGTTCGTCCTTGTTCGCCCGCAGTGCGTCGAGTTCGGTCGCATAGACCTGTTCGACGCGCGCGCCGCCGCTGGCGTCCACCGTATAGATGGCCCACACACCCTCACCGGCTTCGCCGGCGGTTTCCGGAGCACTGCGCGGGCGTCGCGACAGATCTTCGAAAACGGCGGACCAGCCCGTCCGGCCACCGGGAGCGGCCACGAACTTGCTGACCCGCTCGAAAACGTCGCGCAGCCCTTCGCTGCCTTCCCGGATCATTCGATCGAACTCGTCGGGGTCGAATCCGAATCCACTGTGCTCGCCCACGCGACCTCCTTGGCGTTCGTGCCGTAACCGCCAGTGTGCGCTCAGTCGGCAGCGTTTGCCACGTGCTTACGGGCCGGGCGGCGGCGGCGGGTTGATCGGAATGGGCACCGTGACGAACGGGAAGTGCAGGTACATCGTCACCGGTGGCTGCCGGGGCAGCTGCGGTGCGGCCGGCGGCGCGGCGCAGGCGGCCGGTGCGGCCGGCGGGGGCGCCGGTGCGGCCGGCGGGGGCGCCGCCTCTGGACCGGTGGGGGGGCCTGTCGGACGGGCGGCGGCACGTACTGCGGCGCCTGCCGGGTCGGGGCGCGATAGACCGGGGCCGCGGACGGCGGAGTGACCGGGGTCTGCGGCGCGGGCTGCACCGGCGACGGTGCGGGCGCCGGGGCGGCCACCTCCGACGGGCTGGGCGCGGGTGCGGGCGGCGGCGGTGGCGCCGGGCTCGGAGCGGGCAGCTGGCTCGGCTTCCGGCGGAGGCGCCGGCCGGCCTGGACTCGCGGTGTGGCGATGCCGACGCCCGAATTGTGCCGAACGCCGGGCCCCGGGTGATCGGACGTCAACGTCACCAGGACCACCCCGCCTATCGCGGCGGCGATGCCGGCCAGGGCGCTACCGGCCAGCAGCATGGACCAGGGCCGGCGCGGCGCCTTCTCGTCGTCGTCCGCGACGGCGCTGTACGCCCGGACGTCGGTGCCGACGTCGGCGTCATCCCAGACGTCGAGGTAGGTCGGGCTGATCGCGCGGTGGACTCATCTCTCCGGTGCCCGGGTCCAGCGCGTAGGCCAGGGCCGCCGTCGACGACGCGAACAGCGGGGCGTTCGCCGACGCCAGCGCCGCGCCGCGGGCCAGCGCCATGTCCGGCTCCTCGGGGCCGGTGACCGGAAGCGAGGTCGCCGCCTCGAGCGAGGACTTCAGCGCCACGATGTCGGTGCCGCAACCGATCAGGAACACACCATCGGCCCGGGATCCGCGAGCGTCCAGACCGGCAGACCATCGTCGCCAGTTCTGCGGACAGGCCTCCCGCGCGACCGTCGCCGGTCTGGCGCCGGTGCAGATCGACGATGGAGCCGTCGGCGACGTCGACAACGGCCAGCGTCGCATTCGCCGGCTCGACGAACAGCATCGCGAGGCGCTCGTAGCCCAGCGCGTAACCCACCGTCTGCGCCAGCGCGGCCGCGGCGAGCAACGGTGCGACCAACATCACGCCGTCCAGCTCGTGGGTGGCGATCGCGTCCCGAAGCGCACCGACGCCGGCGGGGTCACTCCAGGTGACCCCGGTCGAGGTCAACCGGTGACCGCCCTCGAACACTCCTTCGCGGCTGCCGATGATCGCGTCGATCACCTGGTCGACCGCACCAGCGCCGCGGAAGTCCCAACGGCGCCAACCTCGAACTCTTCTTGTTCGACGGTCACGCCGTCCGCATTTTGGCCTTCGATCGCTACCAGGCGGACTGTCCTGGGAGCCATCGACACCCCAAGCACGATGTCCACGTAACGCCTCCAAGGTCTTTTTCAAAGCCCTTCGCGAGGGCATGACGGGATGAACCCGCCGGAACTTGGTGACATAAACGTTACGCGCGTGGGGCTAGGCGCGCAGACGGTGTGCGTACGCAGGAACGACGCTAATAGCCCGGTCCGAGGAACGGATTCTGCGAGTTGCCCGGATACTGCGGATACTGGTTCCCCGGATACTGGTTCCCCGGATACTGCTGATATTGCGGGTATTGCGGAGTCGACGGGGCCTGTTGCTGGGGCACCGGCACCGGAATCGGTATCGGCAGCAGCGGAACGCGGATCCACTCCGTCGTCATCGGCACCGTCGTGCTGGTGGTGGTCGGCGGCGGTGGTGGTGGCGGCGTGGTGGTCTCCATCGGGGGCGGGGGCACCGTTGTGGTGATCGTCGGTTGCGGCGGAGCAGTTGTCGGCGGCGCCGTATGCCTGGGCGTGTAGACGGGTGCCGGCGGCGCGGTGGTGACCACCACCGGAGGTGGGGGCGGCGCCGGGGGTGGCGGCGGAGGCGGTGGCGGCGCCGGGCTGGGAATGGGTTGCGCACTGGGCGGCGGGGGCGGCGGCACCGCGGTGGGCGGCGGTGGCGCGGCCGGACGCGGCGCCACGGAGTTGGCCGGCGGCGCCGGCAGCGGCACGACGGAGGGCGCCGGCGGGGCCGGGCGGTTTTCTATCCCGGTCAGCGTGTAGGCCACCCCGCCGATCGCCGTCATGGCGACCACGGCCGACATGCCGATGATCAACTGGGAGAACCGAAGGCGTAGCCGGGGCCTGCGTTCCGGCGGCGGTTCAATGACGTTGAGCCGCATCGACCAACCGGACGGACCGTCTTCGTCGTACGTCTCGCCACCGAACCGCATGCGTAGGTCGCCGGGGTATTCGGTTTGCGACCAAGCCAATTCACGATCGGTCAGCGCCTCGTCATCGATCACCAGCACATCGCCGGCCCCCAGGTCGACGACGTCGCCGGTGGCGTCGGCCGACGCGAGTAGTCCTATCGAGGTACGCGTGCGCAGATCCAGCTCGTCGCCGCGAGAAGCCAGGATCAGCGCCCCGCTGGCCGCGGCCAGAGCCGGTTGTGACGGTGTCAGGATCGGCGTGCGGCCATGCATCGAAAGCCGTTCGGTGACAAGCGGAATGCGCGCACCGCCACCGACGGTCACCACGGCGGCGAGATCTGACCAGCTCTTGTGGTGGCGCACCAGCATGTCGTCGAAGGCATAGATGAAGCCGGTCAGCCGATCCTGGATCAGCTCTTCGAGGTCGTCCTGCGTCAACGTCAGACTGCAGCTGCGCCCGCCGAGGACCGCAGTGATCTCGGTGGCCATGTCGGTCGACAGCCGCTCCTTGCCCGTGCGGCATTGCTCCCTGAGTTCGCACAGCTGTCCGACACCGGCGGTGCTGGCCGGGTCGAGGCCGCTGCCATGGCCCAGCTCGTCGAAGGCACGCAGCTGTAACTCCTGGTCGATCTCGTCGCCGGACAACGCGGTGTAACGCATTGTGGCGCTGACGAGTTCAAAGTCCCCCGCGACATTCACCAATGTGGCCGACGTGCCGCTGCCGCCGAAGTCGAGCAACCCCACCACGCCCTCGTCCGGCAGGCCCAGCTCGGCCTTCACCGCGGTCAGCGACGCGATCGCGTCGCTGACCAGTCGCGGCGCCATACCGCTTCGCACGAAGCCCAGATGGGTTCGCAGAGCGTCCCGCAACGCCTGCACCGTCGCCGGCTTCCAGTGCGCGGGCACGGCGATGGAGATCTCCGAGCACGCCGCGTCCGCGCCCGCGGCGAGCACCATCGCGTCCAGCGCCTCCACCGTCAGGAGCTCTGGGTCATGCGTGGAACCGTCGGGCGATACGAGCGCGACGGAATCACCGATGCGCTCGATAAAGCCCTTCATCGGCACGCCGGGCTCGGCTAGGGGCGGGTTCTCATCGGACGCACCGATTTTCGGTGCACAGTGCGGGTAAAGGGTGAGCACCGAACGGCGGGTAACCGGTGGGCTTCCATTACGCGCAGCGACCAGGTTCGTGGTCCCGATCGACAACCCGAGCGGGTCGTACATAGAGCGACAACCTCGTCTATAGGGGGTCGGTGGCCAGCGTTAACGATAGCCGCGGACACGCGGAAAGCCGATGCTTCGCAATGTCATTGGTATCCGCTCGATGCGCTTGCGTCACCGAAGCGGTACCGAAAACCCCTTGACAAAAAGCGTTGTGCTACAGCACCGTCAGCGGCAGCGAACGCCTGGGCTCGAACTGGAAGGTCGATCCCCCACTGACTCTGACCACCGAAACCTCTGGCAGTTCCTCGGTCGCAGTGTCGGTTTCGACCAGTTCGGCGGTCCAGTCGGTGGCCGTTCCGCTAACTCGAACTTCGATGTGCGGTTCCACCGCGGTGGCGATCGCCTGCAGCGGCTGCACGGAGTCCGGCGAGCACAGCGAGATCCAGGATCCGTCGTCGTGGGCCGGCGACGAACGGACGTGCAGCCGGTTGGACTCCGTCTCGGCCACAACGTAGCCCGCGGGGTTCAGCAGCGGGTGCAGCTCGAGGACGCGCAGCACACCTTCGGTTCCGCCCGGAAGTTTCAGTGCGCGGTGAATGCGTTCGGCGGCCATGCCCGCGATGCCGATCAGGCCGCGGGTGCACACGCTGACGGCTTCCTCGTCGTTGGCGGCACGTGCGGCCACCGCAATCGCGAACGACAGGTACAGCAGGTGCATCTGCAGACACACCTCGTCGGCCATCCGGACCAGCGCCGAATGCGAGAAGGCGGCGAAGTCGAAATCGGACAGCAATGGACCCGAGTAATCCGCCCGCCCTTCGTCGGAGGGGTCGATGGGATCGAGTTCCCATGTCGCAGCGCGGGTTCGGCTAACGATGTCCAGGGCCGGAATGCTCTGCGCTTCGGGGTAGGACTCGTCGATGATGACGGTCCACGCGCAGTGCGGATGCTGGTCCGCCGGCGTCCGTGGCGGGCGGTGGATGGGACGCACCTGGGCGCGCGGGTTGGTCGCGATCGCGGTGGCATCGAAGGTCGGGTCCTCGATGGTGTGGCACATGCCGAACACGTACTGTTCGCCCATCGGCTCGACGTCGAGCAGGGCGCCGCAGTGGTCGAGGTGAAATTCGCCGTGCCAGCGGTCGTGGACGGTGTACCGGAAATCCATGAATTGCGGTGGGGCGCCGATGTCGAGCTGCAGGCCCTTGAAGATCGTCAGCACGTCGTTGCCCTCGTAGTTCAGCGCTTTCTGCATGCGCCGGGTGTAGATCGGGCTGGCGCCCGCCCACTCCTCGATGGCGATCTGGACCATCTCGTCTCGACCGAATGAGGAGATGCACCAGGCCATCCCGGAACGGTCGATCAGCTGCCCGATCAGCAGCAGTTCGGGAATCAGGACGGCGAGCTCGTCACGGGACAGTTGCGCGTATCGCGAGGGGCTGCTCACGCCCCAAAAATAGACTCGACTATGTTATAAAGTCAACAATGTCCATCGCCGCTGGCCAGACGCCCGATCGCCCGGTTGGCCCCACCCGGCGTACCACCGCGCCACGCAAGCGCGGCGATGACACCCGGGCGAAAATCATCGATGAGACGGTCCGCTGCATCGTGGAGGAGGGATTCTCCGCCGCCACCGCCAAGCACGTGGCCGAACGCGCGGGCGTGACCTGGGGGGTCATCCAGTACCACTTCGGGGACCGCAACGGCCTGCTGATGGCCGTGGTGGACGACGGGGTGGCCCGGCTGGTCGACAGCCTGTCGTCGGCCGACGTCAGCGAGCTACCGCTGCGCGAGCGCATCGAGGTCGTCGTCGACACCGCCTGGAGCTGCTACAGCAGCCCGACTTCGATGGCCGCCTTCGAAATCCTGCGCGAGACCCGCGGCGGCCCGGACCCATCCTCGCGGCGCCACCTGCTCGAAATGAACTCCGCGATCGGCCAGCTGGGCCGATTGATAACCACCGATCCCGCGCATGCCGGTGTGGCCGAAGTCATTTGGGCCACGCTGCGCGGTGTGGTGCTGGCGCAGATGATCACCGGCGCCGCCATCGATTGGAGCCTGGAACGACGTGCCCTCGTCGACATGGTCACCCGTGTGCTGCAATGACCTGATGACCCTCGACGAGCTCGCCGATATCGAAGCGATCAAGCAAGTCAAATACCGGTATCTGCGCGCGCTGGACACCAAGCACTGGGACGACTTCACCGACACCCTGGCCGAGGACATCAAGGCCGACTACGGGCCGTCGATCGGCAAGGAGCTGCACTTCACCAACCGCGCCGACCTGGTGGAGTACATGCGTACTTCGCTGGGCCGCGAACGTCATCACCGAACACCGGGTGACGCACCCGGACATCATCGTCGACGGCGACACCGCAACGGGCAGTTGGTATCTGCAGGACCGGGTCATGGTCGCCGACTTCAATTTCATGTTGATCGGCGCCGCCTTCTACCGCGACACCTACCGTCGCACCGAGGCCGGCTGGAAGATCAGCGGAACCGGTTACGACCGAACCTATGACGCGACAATGTCTTTGGAGGGCCTGAACTTCACGCTCAAACCCGGTCGCGCCATCGCGCCAGACTGACGGCTACTTGGTGATGGCGATGACCGCGCCGGGCCGCAGCCATTTCATGATCGACACCAGCTGAGCGTCGTCGACCGCCACGCAGCCCTCGGTGGGTCTGCCGTCGGTGGTGTGGAAGAAGAACGCGGCACCGCCACCCGGGGTCTTGTTCTTGTTGACGCCCATCACGACCGCGTGCTTGTACTGCGGGATTTGCAGGTTCTCACTGTCACCGGTGTTGAACGGGCACTGCGACTTCTGGCACACCTGCATGCAGTTGAACGTGGGGCTGTGGTCGTCGCCGCTCCACCAGTAGTTCGGCCCGGAGACCTGGGTGTAGGGCAGTCCGGTACCGGGGTTCGGCCGCGGTGCCGAACGCGGAGTCGAGGCTGTAGACACCCATCGGGGTGGCCGGAACACCGCTCTTGGCCTGCGGCGCCATCCCCGCCGAGCCGACGTGGGTCGGGAATGCCGGACCGCAGCGACTGCCAGCCGGTGCCGGCGCGCTGGAAGATCTCCATGGTCGCGTTGGAACCGCCGGTGCTCACCACCGAAACCACCTGTGTCGCATTGCCAACCGCGTTCGCGAACCAGGGAGCGCCGGCGGCGGCACTGATCGGCGCCAGCACCACCGAGGCGAAGATTACGCACGCCGCGGCGCACAGTGATGTGAGCAGTCGGTGCATGCACTCCATCGTCAAACGGGCACATCTTCGGGGTCAAGTAAAGCTTTAGCCCCAGTTGGGTCACCGCGTCGTGACCAAATGTCCACCGGGACAGCGTGGTTAGCACACGGCAGCGGTTTCGGTCGCGCGCTCCGGGCTGGCGGCCTGGCTTGATCGAGGGGCGAAAAATCAAGAGACACAACAGGAAGTACAGGTAGCCCAGCGACCAGCCGGCCAGCACGTCGGACGGGTAGTGCACGTTCAGCGCCACCCGGGAGATGCCGACGGTCAGCAGCGACGCCGCCACGACCGCGACCGCGATGCGGCGGATCAACCGGTTCATCATCGGAAAGAAAAAGCACAAGACGGCGAGCAGGGCGGCCATCGCCTCCAGCGCATGCCCGGACGGAAACGAGGTGGACGGCGCGCCGACCAGCATGGTCGCCGGGCGCGGACGGTTGACCAGGGCCTTGGCCGCCGCGGTCGCGAACTCGTTGAGCGGCCCGCACGCGAAGGCCAGCACCAGCGCGGCCCGCAGATTGCGCATCACCAGGGCGAACACCGTCATACGCAATGCCCAGCGCCGACATCGGGACCGGACCCAAGGCATAGGACACGCCTTCGCCAAAACCGCAGCCAAAGCGGGTGTTTGAGCGCGATGCCGCGGGCCGCGTCCAGCAACGCACCAATCCATCCGGAACAGCCAGCTCCAGTGCCGGCAGTAGCCCACCCACAGCACCACGTACACCGCCGCGGCCAAGGCCGCGATCCACAGCGGCCAGCGGCGTCCTCGGGCGAGTCATAACCAACCGATACCAGCAGCGCCGCGGTGACATGTGGGCGACCCGCTACGCCCGGCGACAAGCGCCGCGCTTGCGATCGCCCGGCATCACCGTGCGGGCCCGCCCCTGCGAGTCGCTCGCGCGGTCATACTGTCGATATGGCCGTCTTTGTCCGTAGGTTGTTCGGCATCGGCAAGCTGCCCGACGAGCTGCATGCCCAGGTCGAGTCGGAAGGCCTTACCTACCTCGCCGATTACGTCGCCGTGACCCGGCGATTCAGCGGCACCATCCCCGGCGTGCGGTTGCCGCACAGCGTCGCCAGCTACACGGGTTCGCTGGTCTTCACCTCGGAGCGGGTGCTGGCAACGCTGTCGATGCTGCCCCGGCTGGCCGGCCCGACCGTCAACGTGCGCTGGGACGCGCCCCAGACCGGCGCGGCGCAGGTGGAGATTTCACCGACCGGACTTGCAGGTCGATGTCGACGTCTCCCGCGTCGACGAGAAGTTCAGCGGCGAGCTGTCGCTGCACTACAAAGTCGCCATCCCGGACGATGTGCTCGCCAGCGCTGCCCCGGCGGTCGCTGGCCTTCGACATGCCGCCGGAATACGTGTTCCGCGCGGTCGGCGTTACCTATAGTCCCTGATCGTGATGCGCGGCCAGGGCGGCTGCCGCAGCACCGCCAGGCTGCCGATCACCGCGGCCAGCAGGCCGGTGATCACTCCGATCAGCGCGATCCGGCTCGTGTCCACGGCCGGCGTCCAGGAGGCCTGGCCGTCGCGGATGGCGAATACCCCCAGCGGTTTGGCGACCACGATGACGGTGGTGCCGTCCGGGGTCTGATAGGGCTCGCCGTAACCGCGGCCGGCACCGCGGATCGGCGGCCAGCTGATCGAGTGCATCGGAAGGCTTCACGGACAACCACTCCCTTCCTGGGTTCACCGGGTCACAGGTCCGCATGCTTGGCACGTCCACGCTAACGCCGATTTCCTACGATGGCATGACGTGACCGGTGAGGCATTCAGCCCGCAAGAGCGGCGGGCCGTCTATCGCGTCATCTACGAACGCCGTGACATGCGCCGGTTCGTTCCCGGGCGGTGGTGGACGAGGCCGTGCTGGCGCGCCTGCTGCAAGCCGCGCACGCCGCGCCCAGCGTCGGGCTGATGCAGCCGTGGCGCTTCATCCGGATCACCGACGCCGCGCTGCGGCGGCGCATTCACGCCCTGGTCGACGAGGAGCGCCCGCGCACCGCGGAAGCCCTGGGCGAGCGATCCGACGAGTTCCTGGCGCTCAAGGTGGAGGGCATCCTCGAGTGCGCTGAGCTGTTCGTGGTGGCGCTGGGCGACGACCGCGACGCGCACGTCTTCGGTCGGCGAACGCTGCCGCAGATGGATTTGGCGTCGGTGTCGTGCGCGATCCAGAACCTGTGGCTGGCGGCCCGGTCCGAGGGCCTCGGCATGGGCTGGGTGTCACTGTTCGATCCGCAACGGCTGGCGGCGCTGCTGGACATGCCGACGGCGCCGAACCGGTGGCCATCCTGTGCCTGGGCCCGGTGCCCGAATTCCCCGATCGCCCGGCGTTGGAACTGGACGGCTGGGCCGTCGGGCGACCGTTGTCGGAGTTCGTCTGCGAGAACCGGTGGGGTCAACTGCCGCGGCCCTGACGCGTCGGCACTCAGAAACACCCGGGGAAGTTGCGGTAACGTCGCCGGTCGCAAGGCAATGTGAGAGGTGACGCCATTGCCGCCGCGCGACGTAGCGGACCGAAAACGAGAACACGAGTGACCAGCGACAACGTGCTGATCGTGCACTGGCACGACCTCGGGCGCTATCTCGGTGTCTACGGCCACCCGGACGTGTCAAGTCCGCGACTGGACCGCCTTGCCGCCGAGGGCATCCTGTTCACCCGGGCGCACGCCACCGCGCCGCTGTGCTCGCCGTCGCGCGGATCGCTGTTCACCGGCCGCTACCCGCAGAACAACGGCCTGATCGGCCTGGCCCACCACGGCTGGGAATACCGTGACGGCATCCGGACCCTCCCCCAAATATTGTCCGAATCAGGCTGGTATTCAGCGCTTTTCGGTATGCAGCACGAGACGTCCTACCCGAAGCGGCTGGGCTTCGACGAGTTCGACGTGTCGAACTCCTACTGCGACTACGTGGCCGACAAGGCCGACGAGTGGCTGCGGCAGAGCGCCGAAGGCCTTGTCGGACAACCATTCTTGTTGACCGCCGGCTTCTTCGAGACGCACCGGCCCTATCCGCACGACCGCTACACGCCGGCGGACAGCGCCGAGGTGGATCTGCCCGATTACCTGCCCGACACCCCCGAGGTGCGCGGGGATCTCGCCGACTTCTACGGGGCCATCAGCACGGCCGACGCCGCCGTCGGGCGGATGCTGGACGCGCTGGCCGACACCGGTTTGGACGCCGAGCACCTGGGTGGTGTTCTTCACCGATCACGGCCCTGCGTTCCCCCGGGCGAAATCCACGCTGTACGACGCCGGTACCGGCATCGGCATGATCATCCGTCCGCCCACCAACCGGGACATGGCTCCGCGCGTCTACGACGAGCTGTTCAGCGCCGTCGACTTGGTCCCGACGTTGTTGGGGCTGTTGGGAATCGACACTCCGGCCGACGTCGACGGTGTCTCGCACGCGCCCGTGCTACTCGAGCCGGACCGCCGACCGATCCGGTGCGCGATCACGTCTACACCATGAAGACCTACCACGACTCGTTCGATCCGATTCGCGCGATTCGCACCAAGGAATACAGCTACATCGAGAACTACGTGCCCCGGCCGCTGCTGGATCTGCCCTGGACATCGAGGAAAGCCCGTCCGGGCTGGCCGTCGCGCCGTTCGTCAAGGCGCCGCGGCCCGAGCGGGAACTCTACGATCTGCGCACCGACCCCACCGAGACCACCAACCTGCTGGCCGATGACGGGACCGGAGCGGACGAGGTCGCAGCCAATCTGGCTGTCAGACTGCATGATTGGCGCCAGCGCACCGGTGACGTCATCCCGTCGGAGTTCGCCGGCACCCGCATCTCGGCGCGGTACACCGAAACATATCTGCAGATCCATCGCACGAAGCCGACCCCCCGCTCGGCCATCGCCGCCGACCGCGGCATCGAAGAAGGCAAGCCCACGCAGCGTTAGTTGCGGCCTCGGCGCGACGCGAAGTCGTCGCCGCGCCGGGTATTGAGAGCTGGTGGCGGCTGCTGGGCTACCCGGCTGAGCGGCTCGAGCCACCCACCTCGGCGACGACGAACACCCGGCGGAACGGGAAGATCGTCGTACCGTCGGACCGGGGCGGATAGGCGTCCTGCAGCAGCGGGATCAGCTCCTCGCGGAACTGCTCCCACGTCTGGTCGTCGAGCCGCTCGCGCACCGGAACCAGCGCGGTGCCGGTGATCCATTCCAGCACCGGATGCTCGCCGGTCAGCTGGTGCAGGTAGGTGGTCTCCCAGACGTCGACCTTGCATCCCGCGTCGAGCAGCAGATTGGCGTAATGCGCCGGCGGCTGAACCACCGCTCCTACTCGAAACGGTATGTCGCGCAGCAACTTCGCGTAAGGCTCCCGGCGGGCCAGCGCCCGCACCGCGGCGTACGACGGCGATTCGAAGTTGCCCGGCATCTGGACGCCGATCCACGATCCGGGGGCCAGTTGCCCCGCCCACCGGAGCAGCAGGTCGGCGTGCTCGGGCACCCAGTGCAGGGCCGCGTTGCTGACCACCACGTCGGTGTCGGGTTTGGGCTTCCAGTCGCGCAGGTCGCCGGTGACGGCGTCGATACCGCGCTCCTTGGCGGCGGCCACCATCTCCGGCGAGCTGTCCACCGCCTCGATCACCGCGTCGGGCCAGCGCTTGGCCAGATACTTCGTCAGGTGACCGGGGCCGCAACCGAGATCGACGACGCGACGCGCCCGCTCGGCACCCACCCGCGAGAGCAGGTCGTAGAAGGGACGGCCGCGATGGTCGGCGAAGGCCAGGTAGACGTCCGGATCCCACATGTCGATCCTCCCGATCCTCGCCCGCCGCTAACCGGCCGATAGCAAACCGTATAACTCCCATGGTGCGCCGACGCGGCCCGCCTGGTCGCGGGATGACACCGCGACGACCGAAACCGGCCGAAACGCCCAGGAAACGCGCGCCTGTCCGGCTACCATCGGCGTTCGTGGCGCCCGACTCAGATCCGATCGACCCGCCCATCCCCGTTCCGGACGTTTCCGGCGCGGATCTACCGGCCGGCGCCGGCGGATTACCCCCCCACTCGGCGTTGTCGCCCCGCCAGCGAATGGTAGTCGAGGCATCGGCCCTCGGCGATCTGGCCCTGCGCACCTGGGTGGCCTCGCTGCTCACCACGACGGTGGCGCCGTTCGTGGTCGCCGGCACCCTACGGCAACCCGATTCCGCCGCCGAGCGCGGCAACCTCGACTTCTACGCGGAATTGGGGGCGGCGAAAGACCCGACGCGTTCCTTCCCCCCGCCCGGCGAGGTGCCGCGGGTCTCGTCCCGCCGGGCCAGCCCGCTGGCGGAGTGGATCGCGCGCGGCACGGTCGACAACATCGCGTTCCCCAGCAGTTTCACCGCGATCAACCCCGCCATGCGCGCGCGGTGGGACGGCTGGCGGTCCAACAACACCGTGCGCGCGCAGCATTGGCGCCACGACGACGGGCCACGTCCCACCCTGTGCGTCATCCACGGCTTCATGGGATCGTCGTATCTGGCCAACGGGCGGTTCTTTTCGTTGCCCTGGTACTACCGGTCCGGCTACGACGTTCTGATGTACACGTTGCCCTTTCACGGTAAGCGGGCCGAAAAGCACTCACCCTTCAGCGGTTTCGGCTATTTCGCGGGCGGGCTCAGCGGCTTCGCCGAGGCCATGGCCCAGGCCGTGCACGACTTCCGTTCCGTCATCGACTATTTGCGCCACACCGGGGTCGACCGCATCGCGCTCACCGGCATCTCGCTGGGCGGCTACACCTCGGCGCTGGTGGCCTCGGTCGACGATCGGCTCGAGGCCGTGATCCCCAACTGTCCGGTGGTCACCCCGTCGACGTTGTTCGACGAGTGGTTCCCGGCCAACAAGCTGGTCCGGCTGGGCCTGCGCCTCTCCGACATCAGCCACGACGAGCTGGCGGCCGGGCTGGCCTACCACTGCCCGCTGAATTACCGGCCGCTGGTCCCCCGGGATCGCCGGATGATCATCACCGGCCTCGGCGACCGGATGGCGCCGCCCGACCATGCCGTCAAGCTATGGCAACACTGGGATCAGTGTGCGCTGCACTGGTTTCCGGGCAGTCACGTGATGCACGTGAGCCAGCTGGACTACCTGCGCCGGATGACCGCGTTCCTGCAGGAGGTCATGTTCTGACCACCTCGGCGGTGTCGGCGGTGTCGCCGGTCGGGGCCCGGTGAGCCGCGCCGATCAGGGTGGGCCAGTGCAGCTGCGAGAGCAGGTCCGCAGGCGCGGCGGTGTGTCCGTCCAGCCGATGTGTGGACAACAGGTCCAGGGCGGTCAACGCGGGCAGGTGATTTCCGCGTTGCGTGGTCAGCCCCTCCACCGGCGCTTTGCCGTCCGGGCCGGTCTCGGTCTGGAACGCACAGGCCACCGCGACCGTGGGCCGGTGTTTGTCACCGGCGATCTCCAGCGCGGTACAGGTTTCGCGTGCGGAGTACGACCGGATGGCCTCCAAGGTCTCCGGCAGGGCGTCGTTCGCCTGAATTCGGTATGCGGCAAGGTAATCCGAGGCGCCGCGCTGCACTCCCCGCCATCTTTCGCGGGGGTTGGACGTCAGCAGCCGGGGAACGTCGTCGGCCGCGACCGTGGTGGCCTCCCAGCCGATCTCCCGCAGATGGTCGGCCAGCCGGCGCGCCGCGACCTGAGCGGTCTCGTGCAACGGAATTCGCGAAGAGCGGGCCTGCAGCGCGGCCAGATTGTCGGGCGCCGATACGGTGAGCCCGATCCATGTCTCGCGCCGCGATGCGTCGGAGGCGTTGTCGCGGCTGGTGATTCGGATCTTGTCCGCGCGGATGCCGTAGCGGTCCAGGTAGCTCGCGATCAGCGGGAGCGGCAACACGTCGGAGTCTTCCTCCGGTGCGCCGAGGCGAATCAGGGCGGTTGCCGCCGCGTCAGAGGTGCTCGCGGGGACGGCGTTGCCGCGTCCGATCATCGCCAGTCGGCGGCGCAGGATGGTGGTGAAATGCAGACCGCCCCACCAGCCGAACAACACGATCACGACGGCTGCCGCGATGCCCAATAGCCAGTAGTCGCGGGGCGTTCGCCACGGGTACGCCATGACCGCGGGCACAATGGCCAGCAGCGCCAACGTGATTCGGCCGCTCCCGGGTGCCGGTATCCGATGCTTGCTCACGGGGTGGGGTCCTTTCGTCGGCGTGCGGCGATTGCGGTGACCGCGCCGGCCACCGCGACCAGCACGGCCAGGGCGGCGGTGCCGGCCACCGCGACGGTCCGCGGTTTGGTGTCCTTGGGCGCCGGGGCAGGCGGCACGGCCACCGGCTTCACCGATGCCCCGCCGGGCTGATTAGCGGCGGGCAGTTGCCAGGTCAGGGCCGCCACCGGATCCACGCTGCCGGTGCCGACCACGTTGGACGGGTCGCGGGCGCCGTTGTGCGCGGTTGCGGTGATGCGGCGCAGCACCGCGGTGGCGTTCAGGTCGGGATATTTACTGCGGACCAGCGCCGCGACACCGGCGACGTAGCCGGCGGCGTAACCGGTTCCGCTGAGAGCGGCGAGTTGCTGGTGCTCGTCGGGCAGGCCGTTGGCCAGTCCGCCGCCGTCAGCGTTGCCGATCGACACGATGCGTTCGCCGGGCGCGGCGACGCCCACCCACGGCCCCGCCACGGTGAATTTCGACGGCTGCCCGTCCGGGGTCAGCGATGCCACCGACAACACGTACGGCTGCCACCACGACGGGATGGACACCGACGTGACGCCGGCCCAATTTCGCGGATCGTTCGGGCGGCTCAGGTCGGTGAGCGGATTGGACTCGCACGAGGTTCCGCCCCCGGCCGCTCCGGTCGGGCCGCTGTTACCCGCGCCTGCCACGATCACCGCGTCCTTGTCCACCGCCGCATAGCGGACTGCCGCGCCAAGGGCGGCCTGGTCGACGGGCCGGTCCACCGGCATGCAGGTGGCCGAGCCGATGTCGATCACCCGGGCTCCGAGGTCGGCCGCGTGCACGATCGCCCGGGCCAGCGTCGACACCTCGGCCGACACCCGCGCCATCAGCGGATCGCCACCCGGCGTCCGCGGCGAGTACTTGGCCGACGTCGTCCTGATCGACACCACCCGCGCCGCGGGCGCCACGCCGGAGAACCCATCGTCGGCCGAGGGCTGGCCGGCGATGATCCCGGCCACCAGGGTTCCGTGCCCGTCGCAGTCGGTCAGGCCGTCGGTCGTCTCAACGAAATCACCGCCGGCTTCGACGTTGGGCAGCCGCGGCCCTGGCCGCACCCCGGTGTCGAGCACCGCCACAAGCTGGCCCTCGCCCCGCGAAAATTGCCATGCCGCAGGAAGATTCAGCGCCGACTGACTGGCAGTGATGGCGCCCGGATCGCTACCGGGAACGACCCCGGACGTAGTGCAGGGCCCGCGCTGCTCCATCGGCTGTCCGGGCCCAGGCGCCCCGCTGGGCGGTGGGGCGCCGGGATCGACCGACGGCGGGCTGATCGCGGATGCCGGCGGACTCGTCCACGTCGCGGCGGCCGGCAGCAAGGCCAATGCCGCTGCGAAGCAGGCTGATGCCGGCCGAATCATCGATTGAGCACCCAGCTGAACAGCCCGACCAGGAAGGCCATGACGGGGATCAGCGACGCGTCGAGCCCGGTCGCGACAAAACCCACCAGCCGGCGCACCGGCAGCGAATAGCTTTCCGCCGCAGCGATACCCGGGTTCAGCGCCACCACGATCCACACCGACACGAGCACCAGAAGGACCACCATCGCGCCCAGGGCGGCGGCGTAGCGTCCGGTCGAGGTGTAGAGCACCAGCAGGACGCCGGCGGCCAGGAACGGCTGAGCAAGCAGCCAGGCCTTGCACGCGGCCGAGTCCCACACCCTGGCGCGCAGCACGGACGTCGCGGCGGTGGCCGCCACCACGTACCAACCCGCACCGTTGAGCGCCTCAGGCCGCAGCCCGATCGCCACCGAACCCAGGACACTGAGCAGCACTGCGGCGGCGATGAATCCGCTCTGATGCGCGTCACTGACCCGGACCCGGCGCGGCAAATCCTCGAGCACCTGCAGCGACGGCGCCGACGGGGTGGGGTCCCCGGGCGCCGGGATGACCGGCAGCGGGAAGCGTGCCCACAGCGCAGACAGCTGGGCCGCCTCGATGGTGACCAGCAACGCCGCCACGATCAGCCCGCAGCCGATGCGCGATCGGCTGCAGATGCCAGAGCAATGCGGCGCCGGCGGCCAGCAGCACCCCGGCGCCCACCACCGCGGTGGCGGTGAAGATACCGGCGATGCGTTCACGCTCGGCGCTGGGCGCCATCAGGGCGATCAGCGACCATGCGGTGACACCGGCCGCGGCCAGGGTCAGTTGGGCGGGGCCGAATTTGCCCGGCACCGCCAGCGCCAGCGCCGCGGCGATGGGGGCCAGTGCGGCGATCGAGAGCGCCAGTCCGGTACGCGCCGAGCGTGCGGTGACCAGCAGGCCGACGATCGCGGTCAACGCCGCGACCGCGCTGACCGCGACCAGTGCCAACAGCGCACCGGTGGCCACCCGGTAGGTGACCGACAGCCCGGTCGCCAGCAAGGCCACGGCGATCGCCGCGGCCAGGGCGCCACGCTGGATATGCGTTGTGCCCCAAGGCTTGAGCCGGGAGGTCGAGAAGATCATGGCCGCGTCGGCGATGTCCTCGACGATGCCGGGAGCGGCCGGGCCGGCCGGCACCGCTTGCAGCGCCAGCAGGTCGCCGTCGACGACTCCGACCGTGTCCAGGCTGGCGTCCAGGCTGAACGGTGCACCACCGATGGGTGCCAGGCTCAGTTGGGTCGCCGCACCGATCTCCGCGGTACCGCGCGAGACGGCGCCGTCTTCCGAGTCGCCGTTAGCCGCGGCGGGAACCAGCAAACGCTGTACCGCGGGCAGGATTTCGCGCAGCGGCAGCTCCGCAGGCAAGGCCATTTCCGTCAACCTGCTGTCCGCGAGGATTGCCACGCGGACGATCGGCATGACGGTTCCGGACGTCACCGGACCCTCGAAAAGTGTTGTGGCCGTTGCTGGAACATCGTGCTCTCTTCTCTATTTCTATGTTGGACGGACAGTGTTGAAGGCGAAAAGTCTCGGGCTAACCGGTGTTCGGAGAACCATCCGGCGTCTGGCAGTAGGGCGGTCAGTTGTTCGATCGCGACGGCGATCGCGAATGGTGTGCCGGGCGCGAAGGTCGACACCCACTCGCCGTCGAAGGCGCGGGACGGACTGGCCAAAACCCGCCCCTCGGGTGCGTCGATAACGCTCATCCCCACCTCGCTGGTGGAGTGCCGGCCGTCGCGCTGGCAACCGGCGACGATCTCGACGTAGCTGCGCGGTCCGTTGAACACCGATTCCACCACCCCGCGTGCCGATTGCGGAATGCCCAGGTAGTCAAGGACTTCAGCGAGCGGAGCACCCGAACGTAGCCGTTCGTCGGCTCTGGCACCGACCCGCGTCGGCATGCTGAACTCGTCGAACCGAGCGGGCGGCCGTTGCGCGAGGCCGACGGTGAGCACCGGGACCAGCGCACGCGGATCATCGATATCCATGGCGGTGAACGTGATCAGCTGTGCGCTGCGCAACGCGACCACCGTGATCGACGGCTTGCCCGCCTCACCGGTGCGCTGCGCGACGACGCCGCGCAGCAACTCGGCGCCGCCGCCCTCACCGGTGTCCTTGGCGGGGCCGACGTAACGCAGGTCCAGCCACCGCTCCGGAAAGCACACCACTTTGATCCACTCGGCCACCCTGGGGTTGACGAGTCCGCCCGCCGAGACCAGACCCAGTTCGGTCAGCTCGGCCTTCTGACGGTCGAGGAACGCGCTGCGTTCCGCGGCATCACGATAGGGCGAGGTGATCGCCAATACCCAGGGAAAGCTCCCCGCCCCAATCGTTTCCGCGATGAACCAAGCGTGATCGACCGTCAGCTCGACGGCGTTGGGCTCCGCGTTCATTCAGCTGAGTCACGACTAACCGCCCCATTTGGCGGCTTCGGCCTGGTCGCGGGCCAGCATGGACATGGTGTTTGCCTCGTGGGTGCTGGCCATCGACTGGTAGGCGCGCACCAGGCTTTCCATCGCCTGGTTCCACTGGGCCTGCCACACCTGGTAGGTCATACCGGTGTCACCCTGCCAGGCGTTGGACAACGTGGCCTGCTCGCTGGCGATATCGGAACCGAGCCCCTGCATGGTGCCGGCGTAGCCCGACATGTCGGCGGCGTGGCTCAACATCGCCGGGTAGTTGTACATGATCTGCGACATGACAAGTCCTTTCGCGGTTGCTAGCGGTGAGATCAGAACGCGGTGTAACCGGACGCGGCGGCGGCATCCGCGGCCACGTAGGTCCCGGCGGCGTCGCCGAGGTTGGCCTGTGCGATGTCCAGCAGGGTGTTGACCCGCGCGGCGACCTCGACGAACCGTGCGTGCGCGGCCTGGAAGGCGGCCGAGGACTCGCCCTGGTGGAACGCCTGCGCCGACATCGCTTCCTGCTCGGCCTGGCTGATCGTGCTGCGCATCAACGCCGCCTTGGCGCTGAAGGCCGACTGTGCGGCTACCAACTGCGGGATGTGAGCGTCCAACATGCTCATGTGGATTCCTTTCTGTTGCTTCCGTTGGGGTTTCGGTAATTCACCTTCATCCGGCTGACTGCCTTACCCCCCTTTCCCCTGCTCGGTTGGGCCCGATCCCGTTACCGGCTTCGTGCTCCCACGTGCCGGGCACCATCGGCATGCGTGGGCCGCTGCCGAAGTCGTCGTCGGCCAGCTTGGTCAATCCGGCCGCCTGAAACGCCTTCTGCCGCTGCGTGGTTCCGGCGAATCCCAGCGCCCCGGCGTCCTGGGCCGGACGCGACCGCCGCGGCCAGCTCCTCCTCGTCGCCGAAATCCGGGGAAACGCCGAAATCGGAGTCCATGTCCGCGAACTCGTCAGCGTGGTCGTGCAGCGCCGCCCGCCGACGGCGCCGCGCCCGCGACTCGGCCCGGCTCGCCGCCGCGGCACCGGCCGCCGGGATGGTCGCCGCCGGAGCCTTGGCCCCGCCGCGGCCACCCAGCGTGGGACCGACCCCGGCGTCCGGGTCACCGCCCACGGCGATCAGGTAGGCGAAGTTGGCCGCCGTGGCTGCCGGCGCCGGCGCGGCGGGCGCACCGGTACCCGCGGCAGCCGTGGTCGCCGGGGCCCCGGCCGGCGTCGCCACCGTCGGGGCCAGCGCGACCGCCGGCAGCATCGACGGCTTGTTCGACGTCAGCACGGGAGGCCACGACGGCGGGCGCGGCATCGGGTGCGACCTCGACCGGAGTCGTGAGCAGGGAACTGAGCCCGACGCCCAGCAGTATCGGCGATCAGGAACGGCGCGGTCAGCAGCGCGCCCCAGGTCGGCCAGCCGACCGCGTTGAAAAACACTTGGTAGGCAACGAAGAACAGCAGCGGCCCGTTGGCCGCCAGCAACGCCGGCAGATTCGAGAAGAAGTTCTGCAACATCTGCTGGATGTTCTGGAAGAAGTCCTGCAGGAACTTGGACAGCTGCTGGATGAAGTTCTGCCACCAATCCCCGGGGCTGTTCTGCGTGGCGTTGGACGCGAGACTGTTGGTCTCGCCGCCGGGATTCACGATGGCAGGCGCCGCCATGGTGCGCGGCGACGGCGGCCAGGGCCGAGCCCGACACGGCCTGGTAGGTGCCCATGGTGGTGGCCGCCTGGACCCACATCCGCGCGTAGTCCGCCTCGTTGACCGCGATCGGAATGGTATTGATGCCAAAGAAATTCGTCCCCACCAGCACCCCGTGCACGGTGTGGTTGGCGGCCAGCTCGGCGAGCGTCGGCATGGCCGCCAGCGCGGCGGTGTACGCCGTCGCCGCGACCTCTTGCTGCGCGGCGGCACCCGCGCTGTCGGCGCTGGCCTGCTGCAGCCACGCCAGGTACGGCAGGTGGGCCGCCACATACTGCTCGGCGCTCGGCCCCTCCCAGGCCCCGGCCTGGGCCTCCCCCAACAGCCCACTGAGTTCGGCTGCCGCCGAGGCGTATTGGGCGCTCAGCGAGGTCCACGCGCCGGCGGCCGCCAACAGCGGTCCCGGCCCCGGACCGGCGCTGAGCAACGCCGAATGCACCTCGGGTGGCGAAGCCATCCAGATGGGCCCGAAGGGGGAGGTCATGGTCAGGCGCCCGCAATCCCGAACGTCGCAGCGGCCGCGGTGTCGCCCGCGAGATAGCTTGCGCCGGACTCCCCGACACCGACACCGGCGCGGCCCAGCTCTTCGACACCCTGGGCCGCCATGGCGGAGTGCTCCTGGCCCTGAGCGCTGAATCCGACTGCGGTTTGCAGCGATACCGGATCGACAGCCGGCGGCACCACCGCGGTGATGGCCGGAGCCGCCGCCGCATGCGCGGCCGCCAGCCGGGCCGTCAGGGCCTCCACGGCGGCGCTGGTCGCCGCCAGACCTTCGGGAACCACTCGCAATGTCATGGTTGCTCCTTTCCTGGACCTTCTCTTCGGACCTGCATCAACATCAGTGGGCGAAACCTTCGTTGGCGCCCTCGATCACGGACTCCCCGACCAACGGGTTGACCAACTGCACGTACGTCGGGGCGTCGCTGTCGCCCAGCAGGATCGCCCGCCCCGCAGGCAGCCGGCCGAATCGCTGACCGCGGATCTTGCCGCTGTCCTGCGGGTTGCCCGCCAGCATCAACGTGGTCGCCTGCAAGTCGTTGAACCGGCGCAGCAGCGGGTTGGTCATCAAGGCGTGCCCGGATCCGGTGGCACGTGCGGTGACGATCACCCGCAGCCCCAGATCGGCCGCCTGCGAAAGCAATCCGATCAGCGGCGGTCCACGGCCGCTGCCCGACGTAGCGGGCCGCTCATCGCCGGCGAATCCGGTATCTGGTCGACGTCGTCGATGATCAGGTAGTGGGTGTGGCCCGGCGTACCGCCACCGGGCCAGCTCCGCCGGGTGACAGGCCGGCCGGCGGTCGCCGCGATTCGATGAGGTTGGCCAGTCCGAGCATCGCCGGGATGATGCGGTCGATGTTGGCGGTGTACTCGTTGTCGGCGAACAGCGGCTCGTCGACGAGGTGCAGCCGCCGATCCAGCACCGTGAAGGCCACCTGATCGGGCGTGGAGTGCTCGCGCACCGTGCGAATGAGGTGGCGCAGCAGCGTGGTCTTCCCAGACTTGCTGTCGCCGAACACCATCAGCAGCGGGTTCTCGGCGAAGTTGACCACCACCGGCGCGAGATCCTCCTCGCGCTGGCCGATGACGACCTGCTCCGGCCCTCGATACAGCGACCCGACCGACTCCGGCGCGAGGTTGGTCGGCAGCAACCGCACCGGCGGCGCGGTCAGGTCCGGGTAGCGGGCATTGAGCGCGGCCACCTGGTCCAGCTCGGGAGCGGCGAACAGGAAATGCTCCGCGGCCATGGTCAATCCGCGTCCAGGCTGGTCGTGCGGCACCGCTTCGGCGGGGCGACGCAGGGCGCCGACCACCCGCACGTTGCTGTCGCGCGGATCGTGCAGCTTGAGCTCGAGCCGCAATCCGAGGCCGTCGCGCATGGCCAGCGGCACCTCCAGCCAGCTGGGGGTGGTGATGACGACGTGGATGCCGTACGCGAGACCGATGTTGACCAGCTCGCTGACCCTGGCCAGCAACGGGTTCCGGGTGTTGAACTGGTCGGTGTTGTCCCGGCCGAACGCGTAGAGGTTGTCGATGACCAGGAACACCTCGCCGAACCCGTCGTCGGGGGCCGCGCCGTGCTTGTCCCGGAACGCCTCTCGCCGCTGCCGCGACAGCAGCAGCTGTTCGAGTTCGCCGAAGGTGCGCCGGATACGTTCGGGCTCCAGCGCCGAGGCCACGCTGCCGACGTGCGCCAGGTCTTCGAGCGCCCGCAGCTTGCCGCCGCCGTAATCCAGGCAGTAGAAGGTGACCTCGCGCGGCGAGTGCAGGTTGGCAGCGGACAGGATGAACGTCTGCAGCGCGGTCGACTTGCCCGATTTCGGGCCACCGTGGATGACCATGTTCCCGGCCGACGAAGCGGCGTCGAAAACCAGCGGGTCGCGGCGCATCTCGAACGGCTTGTCGATCTCGCCGAGCGGCCACTGCCATTGCCGGGGCGGCACGCCGGCGCGGGCCAGCATGGCGGTCAGCGGGATCGGCTCGTCCAGCGGCGGCAGCCACAGCTGCGGCGCCCGCGGACCGTAGCCGGCCAACTGCTCGCCGATGGTGGCGATCAGCTTGCGCGGCGGCCCGGTCAATTCGTCTTCCTCGGGGGCGGTGATCACGGTGTCCTGATCCGGCTCGACCCGCCCGGCGGTGAACAACTTCGGCTCCGGGATAGACGGCACTACAAAGGATTTGGCCTTCTGTGGCGGGTCATAGATGCCGTCGACATAGGTGCTGCGGAACTTGATCGGCGTCGCACCCGGAGCGGGCACCAAGAAGCCGACGCCCTTGTGCTCCTTGCCGGATTCGATGTGGTAGGCATCCTCCACACCGATGATCTGGCGAGAAACGCTGGGGCTGGCCACCTTCAGACCGATGCGGTAGGAGGTGTTCTTGTCGATGTCCTTGATCTTGCCGACATCCAGCGTCTGCGACGCGAACAGGATGTGGATGCGGAACGAGCGGCCTTTACGCGCAACGTAATCGAACAGCTCCGCGTATTCCGGGTGGTCGGCCAGCATCAGGGTGAACTCGTCGGCGACCACGAACAGCGTCGGGATCGGCGCCAGGTCGTGCCCCGCGGCGATGGCGGCCTCGTACTCCACCACCGAGTTGAACGCGCTGCCCTGCACGCGGCGGCCGGCTTCGCGCAGCAGCGTCTCCCGGCGGGCCACCTCGCCGCGCAGCGTGTCGGCGAAGCGGTCGGCCAGCGACTTCTTCTCGGCCATGTTGGAGATGACGGCGACCACTTGCGGGAAGTTGCGGAAGCTGTCGGCGCCGGCCTCACCCTTGAAGTCGGCGTAGATGACGATCAACCGATCCGCCGAATGAGTCGTCAACAGCGACAACAGGATCGACATCAGGGTCTGGGACTTACCCGAACCCGTCATACCGATCATCAGCCCGTGCGGGCCCATGCCGCCCTCGGCTTCGTCCTTGAGGTCGAACATCAGTGGCTCACCGGTCGCGGTGACCCCGATCGGAACGCGCAACTCGTCCTCGCGGCGGCGCTGCGCCCACAGCGTGGGCACCTCCAGTCGGGACGCATCCGGGATGCCCAGCATCGTGGTGAACGAGGCACCGCGGGTGGCCGCCGAGCGCAACCCGGAGTGGGTCGGGTTGGAGTCCCAGCGCGACAACTGGCGCGCCAGGTGCGCGGCCTCGTCGGCACCCAATTGGTCGGCGTCGTCGATGTAGGGCTGCCAGCCGCCCGTCTGCCAGCGCTCGATGGCGCCCCCCGCAACGCGCAGGATCGGCTTTTCCGGGTCCGAATACTGCTCGCGGTTCGGCGCCGTGGCTGCTGCGGTGCACGACGGTGACATCCGCCCGGCCCAGCGCCAGCGTCGACGCGGTCACGTCGTAGTCGGGGTCGTCGATGACGATCAGCAGGTGGCGCAGCGCGTCGGCGGGCTCGCCGGTGAACGCCGGACGGTCCAGGAGGGTCGGCCCCAGGGTCGCGATCAAGTCGTCGGCGTTGGTGGACATGAAGCGGGCCGGTCCGACCCCGTCGAACTCACCGGGGACGTCGATGTGCGGTAACCACTTCAGCCAGGACCAGTCCGGGCTCTCCAGATTCGGGGTGACCAGGGCGATCCCGAGCACGGTCGGGTCATGCCAGGTGACCGCCTGAGCGATCCAGGCGCGCAGCGCCGCCCGCGCCTCGTCTTCGGTACCCAACACGGTGATCCGGGAGACCTTGGCCAGGTCGATTCCGGTCGGCACGTCACGCACGGTGCGATGGGTGTCGAGCAGGCTGCGTAATGCGCTGTGCGACACCGGCTCGAGGTCGATTTCGTCCGCGGTGTCATTGACCCGCAGGGCGGTGGCCAGTGGCACGTGGTGACGGCCGGCCCGCAGCACCAGGAAGTCGGGATCGTGCGGGTCACGCTCCCACTGGCGGCGGGATCCCGGCACCGCCGCCAGTGCGGCCGGCTCCGGGTGGGACCACTGTGCGGCGGCGCGCTGCGCGGTGGCCTGGGTGCGGATGTTGTCCCGGACCACCGACAGGTAGCGCAGGTAGTCGGCGCGTTCGGCGTCGACTTCCTCGGTGCGCGTCTTGTTGTCGTTGCCGCGATACATCGCGGTCGCGGCGAGCAGCAGCACGAACGGGAAGAACAGCGTCTGCGGAGAGATCAGCCGCATCCCGGTGGCGAACAGGGCGACGATCATGCCGACGATCAGGATCACCAGCACATAGGGCATCGCACGGCGCAGGAAGGACGGCGGAATCACCCGGGGCAGCTCGGGCGGCGCCTCGATGGCGATGGTGCCCTTGCGGGTCACCGGCGGCGCCAGCCGGCGGCGCGCTTCGAAGATCAATCGGCTCATCGGGGGGCTCCCTCGGCAGATGCCACACGACCGGGCTTCTGATCGGGCGTCAGCCCGTCATGTGCCAGCAGCGCGTCGGCGCGCGATAACGTCGGACCATTGGCGAACAGCGACAGCACCGACCACGGGACGGGGACCGGCAGACCCGTTAAGACCAAGGGCCTCAACCGTTTTGCCGTGTCCGGCGGCCGAGTGCTCGGCCTCGTTGTCGATGCCGTAGCGGACACCGGTGTCAGAGACCCAGAACAACGACCCGGTGCCCGGTGAGTCCGGGCCGCCGCCGACGGTCTGGGTGAAGTAGCCGGTGCCCGGCGCCAGGGCGACGCGGGTGGCTACGGTCGCGAGCGCCGCCACCCACCAGGTCGACGGTGCGGATCGATTCGGCGATCGGCAGCGCGGAGCCGGACATCAGGTTCAGCGAGCTGGTCGCGGCTCCGGCCGGCTTGCTCCAATATGCGCATGTGACAGGGGATTTGGCCGCGTCGACCAGGCTGACCTGTTGATCCGGATACCGCGCGGTGTCCAGCATCCGCGACACCGGCAACTTGGCCACCGCGTCGGCACCGAGCCGCGGCGGTTGGTCCAGCCCATAGGAATTGGTGTTGCGCAGGATCGCGGCGAGCACCGGCGAGATCTGCTGCAGGCCGTCGGGCATCACCGCGTAGTAGCGCGCCGCGCCCGAGGAACTCTGGTCCAGGGCGTAGGAGACCACCACCGCGCCGATCGGTGCGGGCACGCTGAAGGGCGCCGGGGCACCGGCGTTCGGGATACCGGGCGCGGTCAGCGACGGCCCCTCGGGTATCGCGTTGAACAGGCCCAGCGCGATGGGCCGGGGCGCGGGCACCCCGGAGTTGTTCTGCCCCAGGCCCAAGTGCGTCCGTGACCGCGTGGTCGGTCAGGTTGATCTGCGAACGCCTGCCGTCCCACAACAACCAGGTGCTGCCGTCCCTGTCGACGAGGACCGCCTGCCGCGACGCGAGCGTCGCCGCGCGCGCGCCGCTGCTGTCCGGCCGGCCCGCGATCACCGTGACGCCGGTGCTGTGGGCGGCATGCCCACCCTGGGCCGGCTCGCTGACGGCGTCGCACACCGTCCAGTTCGCGTCGCGCGACGGGTTTTGCACCATGCGCTCCGGCGCGCCCGGGATGCCGATCAGGTTGCCGCGCGGAAAGCGGTCGAGCTCACTGCTTTTCACCATGGTGGGGTCGACGGCATGGCCGGTGATCAGCCGGGCGGAGGTCAAGTTGAGCACCGGATGCAGGTCGTCGCCGACTCGGACATACAGTGCGGCGGTCGAGCGGTCGGCCAGTACGGCATTGGTACCCACCGTGCCGTTGGGCCGGATCAGTGAGAACACGAAGCAACCCGCCAAGCCGGTGACCAGAAGGACCGCGCCCATCGCCACCGCGCGCGACTGGGTGCGCAGCGGGTCGACGAGCATCCTGGTGTCGTGCAAGGCGATACCGGAGGCGATCCGGCGCATGACGAATCGCCAGCCCGGTGACCTGGTGGCGGGTGACGAAACCGCGGCGGTACTCGACCTGGTCGGGGTTGTCGTTGACCGGCGTGCGAGAGGTGAACGAACGGCGTTCGTCGGACTCGTTATTGGAGGTCATGCCGGCACCGACAGGCCAAGGCCGCGTAGCAGCGGCTCTACCGACCGTGCGACGTCGTCGTCGGTGATCGTCATCAGCTCCTCGTCACTGAATTCGCCGGTTCCGGCGTGTTCGGAATGGTCGAGCCGGAACTCTCGTTCTTCTTCGGAGCGCTCGACGATGTTTCGGACGAATCGACCGTTACCGGCGATGTCCAAGTTGCGTCGCGAGATTCCGTTGGCGTCCGGCGTCGACTCGGTGGCCAACTTCGTGAACAACGCCTCCATGTGTTCGAGCGCGGCCGGTTCGAAGATGCTGTCGCGCTGCTCGGCCATCGTGTTCGCGATCTCGGCCAGCTCCGACGGCGCGTAGGAAGGGAAGTCGATGTTGCGGGTGAACCGGGAACGCAAGCCCTCGTTGGTATCCAGGAACTTGTCCAGGTCGGCGCGGTAGCCGGCAATGATGACCACCAGGCGGTCGCGGTCGTTCTCCATCCGCGCCAGCAGGGTGTCGATGGCCACCAGCCCGAAGTCGTTCTTGGCGCCCGTGGCAACCAGCGCGTAGGCCTCGTCAAGGAACAACACACCGTCCAGCGCGCTGTCGATGATCGCGTTGGTCTTGGCCTCGGTCTCGCCGATGTGCTGGCCGATCAGGTCGGCGCGGTGGACCTCTCGAATGTTTTCCCGCTTCAAAAGCCCTAGGCCGCAATAGATTTTAGCGACCACGCGAGCAATGGTGGTCTTACCGGTTCCGGGCGGACCGGCGAAGACCAGGTGGTGGGCGCGCTGCGCGACGGCGAGGCCGCGCTGCTTGCGGACCAGTTCCATGGCGACCGAACTCTTCAGCCGCGACACCTGGTTCTTGACCTCATCGAGCCCGATGAACTCGGCCAGTTGGCGCTCGGCCTCGTGTAGCAGCACGGCTTTGCGTTCGTGCGCGGCGGGGTCGACGAAATCCTCTGCGCTGGGCTCGGTTTCGGAATCCCACGGATCGGTGCGGGCTTCGATGCGGGCCGCCGTGGTGGTCACGATGCCGAAACTGGTGTCGGTCAGCGCCTGTTCGACTTGTTCGTTCTCGGGGTGAGCGGCGTACAGATCCTGCAGCACTTCGCTCGCCGAGTCCTCGTCCACATGGGCGCGCAGCACCAGCGCCTTGGCCAGCGCGCCGTCGACGGCGGCGACCGTGACGGGACCGTCGGGCTCCTCCAGATACGACAGCGACGGGGCGAACATGCCCAGCCGGGCCAGCGCGGTGCCCAGGGCGATCTTGGCGGCGTGCGAGAAGGCCTCGTCGAGATCCGCGTCGTTGACGATGGGGGTCAGCAGCTTGACGACGTCCGACCAGCGTTCGGCGCGGTAGTTGATGACGACGGACACCCAGCGGGCCTCGCGCCAGTTCGGGCGGCCGGCGGTCAGCCCGGAGACGATTTCGTCGGCGTCAGCAAATCGCCCGGCGGTTGCCAGCGCGGCCGCGTAGGCGAGGTGGAAGTCGTCGGGCGTCGTGGCGCGAAACTGCAAATACAGTCCGGTGTCGTAGCGGAAGCCCAGCGAGCCGGGCGCCAGATCGACCTGGCGCTGCAGCATGCCCACGGTCGCGACGTTGCGCGATACCGCCTCGAGCACTCGCAGGGAGACATCGCCGGCGGCGGCCAGACCCGTCCACGCGTCGCACTGGTCGTGGGCGACGCGGGTCAGCGCGGTGAAGCCGGAGCGAGCGGCGGCCAGATCGGCCGGGACGCTGGCGTTGGTAGACGACGATGCCCAGCGCGCGGCAGCACGTGGCGAATCGGCTGACGACGTCCTCGTCGACCCGCGAATTAACAGGCTGAGCTGTGAGCATGCCGGTGTCACCGAGTTCCACGGCCGCGTCTTTTCATGTATGTAGTCTCCCCTAACCTAACCCGCCTGAAGTTAGCATTGCATAAGCTAACTGTCGAGGCGTTTGGGCCTGTCCGACTCACCACTGCATTGCCCTTCTTCTACCGCTGTTGAGGACGTTTCGGCTAGGGTTTCACCGCATTTTCGGCATACTCACAGCCCCACGTCGGGCGGTCTCACAGCAAGGCCCTACCTTAATGAAAATCATTTTCATTATCAACTCCGCTGCGCATCCGGAACCGCCCGCCACGGCCGGTGGCCGTCGGAACGATCACGCAGCCAGTAGTCGGCCGGCGGTCCGGAAAAGTTCCACCGCTAGTCGCTCTCCCAGCTGCCCGGCAACATCGGCATCGAGGGCCCATTGCCGAACTCGTCACCGGCCAGCGTGACGAGCCCCGTGGCCTCGGTGTTCTCCGCGGGCGCGGTTCCGGCGAAGCCCAGCGATCCCGCACCCCGATCCGATGCCACCGACCAGCCCGGGTCGGTGATCGGCCCATCGTCCGGTTCCAGATCCATGTACTCGTAGCCGCGGTAGTGATCTTTCATCGTCGCCTGACGTCGCCGCCGCGCCCGCTGCCTTTCGGACACCGATGCCGCGGCCGACGCGGCGGCCGCGGCGGCATCCGGCTCGGGCGCTTTGCGCTGCGCGCCGCTGCCCATGCCCGCGCCGGTTCCGATGCCGGGGCCACCGACCAAATAGGGGAAGGCGACTGCCTCGCCGCCGGTCACGGGCGGCGGCGGCGGGGCTGCGGTTGCAGGCGCCGAGGCTGGCGCGGGTGACGGGGCCGACGTCGGGGTAGAAGACGGCGCGGGCGCCGCGGCCGGTGCAGCGCTCACCGACCGGAGCGCTGCTGACAGCCGGCGCACTGGGCGCCTCCGGCATCGGTGCGGGCACGGCGGCGGGTGCCGGAATTGGGGCCGGCTGGATCCCGGCCAGCAGGCTCAAGCCCGCTATGCCTCCCGCAAATGCACCCGGCACGATGAGCGGAATGGCCGCGAGCTGGGGAAAAGTCTGAAGGGCCTCCCCGAGGTGGGTGAACTCGTCTGCAATGAGTCCGGCGGGCCCGAAAATGTCTTCTGTTAAATCCTCTAGTGCGTCGGCCGGGTCCTCGGGAAATTCCGCCAAATCTTTTCCTATGGTCTGAAAAATCTCAAGGAAGCGGTTTATCCACCAGCTCAGCTGCGTCGGGTCGCCGCTGTCATTGTCGACGATGCCGGTATCGTCGCTGTCTTCGCCGCTGCTGTCGGTGGCGTTCACGATCGGTGGCGCCGGATCGGTCTGCGGTGCCGCCGCCACCGCGGCGGTGGAGACCGCTTGGTAGGTGGTCATCGTGGTGGCCGCCTGGACCCACATCCGCGCATAGTCGGCCTCGTTGACGGCAATGGGGATGGTGTTGATTCCGAAGAAGTTCGTCGCCAGCAGGACGCGCATGTGATGGCGTGGTTGGCGGCCAGTTCCGGCAGGGTCGGCATCGCGGCCAAGGCCGTGGTGTAGGCGGTGGCTGCGGTCTCCTGCTCGGCGGCCACGGCCGCGCTCTTTGCGCTGGCCCGCGCCAACCAGGCCAGGTAGGGCAGGTGCGCGGCCACGTACCGCTCGGCACTGGGCCCCTCCCACGCCGCGGCCTGCGCCGCGGCCAACGTCGCACTCAGTTCGTCGGCGGCCGAGGCATAGGCCTCGCTCAACGAACTCCACGATGCGGCCGAGGCCAACAGGCCGGCCGGCCCCGGTCCGCTGCTCAGCAGGGTGGAATGTATCTCCGGGGCCAAGGCCATCCAGATCGGCGCGGTCATGCCGGCTCACCGGCCACCGGGGGTGGCGCCATGTCAGAGACTCCTCGCCGGGCCATGTCGGCAACCGCCGGGGCTGTCGGCGGCGCACAGATCAGCCCGGTAGTAGTCGGGCGGCGCGCCACAAAAGTTCCGCCGATTGGCCCGATTCATGGAGAACTCATCAAAAAAACCGGCCGCGATCGCGATCACGGCCGGTTTCTGTCGACGCGTCAAGCCCGGACGGCGCTCACCAGCGTGTTGCGCGCGATCATCGGGCCGGCTTCGGTGTCCGGTCCGGGCACCGGGCGGCCGACTTCACGAAGATAGTCGGCCAACGGAGTGCCGACCGCATTCCAGCCGTGCTTGCCGAACCACTCGGTGGCCGGCGCGTGCCGCTCGTTGTAGACCAGCTGGAAGAACACCCGCTCATCGCCTTCGGCGGTCGCGGCCCGCTCTTCTGCCACCGCGGCCTCGAAGTCCTCGGGCTTCCATCGGGGCGCCATCCTCGACGGCGACATGGCTGCCGTGGCCGGCCAGGCCGTCGATACCGGTGAACAGCTGCTCCTGGGCAGTGGCCGGAAGGTAGATCAGCAGACCCTCGGCAATCCACGCCGACGGCATGGCGGGATCAAAGCCGCTGTCGCGCAGGGCTTGCGGCCAGTCCTCCCGCAGGTCGACGGCGATCTCGCGACGCTCGGCGCGCGGTTGAGCGCCGGCGCCGGTGAGCACCTCGCGCTTGAAGTCGAGCACTTGCGGCTGGTCGAGCTCGAAGATCGTCGTCGCGGCCGGCCAGTCCAAGCGGTAGGCGCGCGAGTCCAGCCCCGCGGCCAAGACGACCACCTGTCGCACGCCCGCGTCCGCCGCGCGACGGAAAGTATTCGTCGAAGTACTTGGTGCGGGCGCCCTGGAAGTTGACGAAATTCTCGCCGAAGTCGGCGGTCTTCAGCTGGTGGTCGGGATCCTTGCCGTCCAGCACGTCCGCCCACGAACCGCCCACGGCGCGGCAGAACACCTCCGCGTATGGATCGACGGCCAGCGGGTCCGGCTTTTGCGCCTCCAATGCCCGCGCTGTTGCCACGAACAACGCGGTCGAACCCACACTCGTAGTGATGTCCCAGGTATCACCTTCGCTTCGCACCCCACCCACCCTACGCTGCCGGACGAATACGCCTTTTCCGATGGCGCGCAACGGTAATGGCGAACTTTGCCACGGCCGCAAAGCCATTCGGCCCGGCCGTCCGTCATACTGGGATGTCGGTAAGACGGGACGCCCGCCGGCCGCATCACGACGACATTTGCGGAGGAGTAACCATGGAACCGTCGCTAGCCTGGTTGCTTCAACCCCTCGAGGTAGAGACCTTTCTCGACGAGATTTGGGGGGCAACGCACTACCACGTCAAGCGCTGCTGCGCGGGCTACTTCGATAGCCTGCTGCCGGCGCCGTCGGCGATTGATGAACTCTTGGAGCTTTATCGCCGGGAGCCATCGACCGTGCACCTGTTGAGGGGGGAAGACAGGAAGTCAGGCTCCGACAGCTACCGGCTTGATGACGGCTGCCTCGACCTTGTCCGCGTCCGCAACGATTTTGCCGATGGCTACACGATCATTTTGGGCGGCGTCGAGCGCTACGTGCGCGCGGTTGCGTCGTTGGCCCACTCCATCGAGGTCGAGCTGAACTACCCAGTACAGGTCAACGCCTACATCACCCCGCCCGCAACACAAGGGCTCATTCCGCACTACGACGACCACGACGTGATTTTCCTGCAGGTCCATGGATCCAAGATCTGGCGTTTGTACGACGGCCCCGAAGTCCCCCCGCGCGAGCATGCAACCCGAGAAGAACAAGGCGGTTGCCATCGACGGCCTCCCGTTGCGAGCCGACTTGCGCCTCGAAGTCGGCGACGTGCTGTACCTGCCACGTGGCCAAATTCATGCGGCCGAGACAAACTCGGAGCCATCCGCCCATCTGACCGTCGGATTCCATCCGCCCACCGTGCTCACGCTCGCCATCGCGGCGCTCAAATCGCAGCGATTCCACGACGACCGTCTGAATGCCTATCTGCCGCCGCGGCACCTCGATGACCCTGATGTGCAGGCGGACCTGGCCGACCTCCTACGTGACGCTGTCAAAGCGGTTGAGGACCCGAGCACCGTCGCGAGAGGTCTCGACGTATTGGCGGATCGCTTGGTCCGCCGCGGCCGAATCCCACCAATCGGACCGGCCATGAACGCCGCCCGAATCGACGGACAAACACGGGTGCGGAAGTACCAACCGCTCTATTCTCGCGTGCGGGCTGTTGACGGCGGTGTTGCGCTGCGGTTTGCGGGTTTGTCGGTGCGCGCCGGCGCGGACCACGAAGCCGCGATGCTGTTCATCTCGCGAAGCGCCGAGCCGTTTCGGGTTTGCGATTTCCCGGACTAAGTGCGCAGGAACAGATCGAGTTGGCCCGGTCGCTTATCGTGAGCGGATTCCTGATCCGGGTCCACGACTGATTCGCCGATGTTGATGAAGCTCGCCGTCCTCGCACGCGGGACGCCGGTCCGGCTCGACTTTTCCGGGCATACCCGGACCGAGTTCGCGGCCCGCGCCCTCGGCGCGATGCTGGAATCGACCGCGTTGGATGCAGGCGGGTGGCTCTGCATTGACCATGCCGACCTGCCGGAAGCGGTATGGCTAAGCGTGGCAAGGCATTTCGGGCTCGATACCGACCCAGCCGTCGTTGGACTCATGACTGTGAATCCCGGTTCTATGCCAAAGATCTCAAACCGCGGATCTTCACCGGCGACATCCCCGAACAACGCCCGCATGCCGGCGCGCAGCGGCCGGTCACCGGCATCGACCGCCCATTCACCGTGATCGTCTGCGCCGCTTGCGCGGTCGAGGATGAACTGTCGGTGATCGACGAACTGCGCCCCACCATCCGGCGCTACCCGCACTCCATGCTGATCTCGGCCGCCTGCATGCTCGGACCACTCACCTGCGCGTCCCGGCCGACCGGCTGCGGCGTCATCGCCCTGGTGCAACCCTGCACGAACGATCGAGTGGCCTGCGGCCCGGCCCATTGGGTAGGCCCCATCGCCGACAGTGATGCGGCCGCCGAACTGCGCGATTGGCTGGAGCTCGGCCAGTGGGAAAACACCCCCATTCCAAGCCAACTCGGGCAGCATGAGCGTTGGACACGGAGCACGAACCGACGCAATTGACGGGTCAATGTGGATAGGCGTACGGGTTGGGCGGGGCATCGATCCGCGTGACCGCGGAGGCCTGCAGCGTGGGAATCGACGGCGAATTCGGTTGCTGCGGTGCGGGTATGACCTGGCCCTGGACCCGAACCCAGGTATTGTCGGGTAGGCCGGCCGCGACGCCGGCGGCCGGGCCGCGCAGGTGGATGCGCGCCAGCTGAGCGTCGGCGGCACAGCAGACGATGACGATGCGACCGAGGTCGACGCCCTGCGCCTCGTTGAGCACGAAGCCGGTCACGGTGATCGACCGGTTCGTCAACGATCCGGTCGAGTCGTGCGCCTCTCGCATCAGCACCTCGGGCAGCGAGACCTCCGGGGCCGGACCGGGTGGCAGCGGTGGAAACGCCTTGTTCAGAACATCATTGGACACCGACGTCACGGACGGCGCGGCGGCCGAGGGCCGCAGCGCCGGGGGCGCCACGAACATCAGCACCAGGACCGCGACCACGAGCAACCAGACGACACCGGTGCGATGGGAATGCTCGTGGCCGTGATCGCCGGCCGCATCGCCCGTCCGGGGTCCGCCGCGGCGAATATCGCCGATGATCGCCACCAGCGCCAAACCGATGAGCACCACCGCCGAAACGACCAGCCACGGCAACAGCCCGGGCTTGACGTAACGGGTGAACACACCCGACCCGGTGATCATGGCGATGCTGATGCCCACCAGCAGCAACACGGTGTTCTCGGCTTCGCGACTCATCACCGGGCCCCCAGCACGAAAAACCCGACCGCACAGGCGCTCGCGGTGGCCACCACGAACGTGCAGGGTGCAAAGCGTGCGGCGAATGCGCGGCCGAACATGCCCGCCTGCATGGCGAACAGCTTGACGTCAACGGCCGGCCCGACGACAAGAAACACCAGCCGCGGCAACAGCGGCACCATCGTCATGCTGGCGGCGACGAACGCGTCCGCCTCCGAACACAATGCGAGCACCACCGCCAGGGTGGCCATCAGCGCCACCCCGAGGGCCAGGTCTGTCGCAAGATGCGCGAAAACCCACCGCGGCACCACCACATGAAGCAACGCCGCCGCGGCCGCACCGACCACCAAATACGATGCGGCCTGCAAAAAGTCGTGACGGGCCGCCTCGGTGAAGACCACCCAACGCGACTCGCTCTGCGTCCCCGCGGCGGGCAGCCGGCGGGTGATCCATTCGGCGCGGCCCCACCGCGACCACGCCCAGCCCATGACGACCGCCGTCAGCAGCGAGGCCCCCATGCGGGCAAGAACCATCCGGGGTGCGCCCGGAAACGCCACCGCCGTGGCCACCAGGACCACCGGGTTGATCGCCGGCGCGGCCAGCATGAACGTCAACGCCGCGGCTCCGGTCGCCCCGCCCTCGCCGAACAACCTGCGCGCCAACGGAACTGACCCACACTCACAACCCGGTAGCGCGACGCCGCCGACGCCGGCCGCCACCACCGCCAACGCCGGCCTGCGTGGCAACCAACGCGCCAACCGCTGCGGCGACACGAACACCGCGATCAAGCCGCTGACCACGACCCCGAGCACCAGGAACGGAATCGCCTGCACGAATACCCCGCAGAACACGGTGCCCACGGTCGAGAGCGCCGCGCTGTTGAAGACCGCACTGCGCAGGGTGGTCGCGGCCAGGGCGCAGGCCAGCAGGAGGGCCACCAGCACTTCCATCGACCCGACCCGCAACCTGCGCTCGGACTTCAGCGTCGCCATCGGGTCATTATCTCAGCGCGCACCTGATCACGTGCTAGCCGTCGCCTTGCGACGTCCCTTCCTCGGCGCCGCCCGAGGCCCAGGTGCCGGGCATCATTGGCACGGTAGGGCCACCGCCGAACTCGTCGCCGGCCAGTGCGGTCAATCCCGCCACCGGGGCCGCCGCCCTGCGGCCGGTGCCGGCGAACCCCAAAGCGCCGGCACCCCGGTCTGAGGCGAGCGACTCCCCGCCCTCGGGCGGCCCGCCCCAGTCCGGGTCGACGTCGACGTTCATGTCCATGTGCTCATCGCCGTGCCCGCGCTGTGTCGCGCGCCTACGCCGGCGCGCCCGGGCGGCCTCCCGCGCGGCGGCCGCTGTCGCCGCTGCGGCGCTATCCGGTGCTGGTGCTTTCCTTTTGGCGCTGGAGCTGGCACTGGCGCTCATTCCCGAGCCACTTCCCATTCCCGGCGGACCGATGGCGTAGGGAGGGAAGAACCCCGGACCCGCCGCGGCCGGTGCCGGCGGCGGAGGTGCCGCGCTGGCCACCGTGGTCGCCGTAGGGGCGGGTGCGGGCGCCGGTGCGGAGGCCGGGGCCGCGGCCGCCGGTGCGGCGGGAGCCGGGGCGGCGGCCACAACCGGCAAACTGGGCGGTGGAGGTGCGATGGGCGCGGGCACGACCGGTGGCTGCGGTATCGCGGCCAGTCCGGCCAGTCCGGCGAAGCCGCCGACCGCTCCGAGGGGGGCTATTGCCACGAGGGCAGGGATGAGAAGCAACTGCGGCGAACTCGATAGCCAGCTGGCGATTTCGGCGATGTGGGTGGGCCAGTCCGACGTCTCGAGGGCGACCAAATACTGAAACGCCAACGCCGGATTTTGCTGCAGATACACGCCGTACTGTTCGAAATCCTCGAGCAGTTCCAGTGCTCGAACGACCCAGAACATGAATTGGCCCGGGTTCGCATAGGAGTCGTAGGGCAGTCCATTGACGGTCCCTTGGGCGGGATTCCAATTGATGCCGAAGAGCCGCAGGATCTGCGCAATAAAGTCGTTCAGCGGGTTGTCGACCGTGGGGTCGGGGAAGTCGTTTGTGTTGTCGACCCCTGGGTCAGCGGGCGTGCCATCGCCTTTCACGATCGGAGGTGCCGGATCGGCCTGCGGCACCGCAGCAACGGCCGTGGTGGCCACCGCCTGATAGGTGGACATCGTGGCGGCCGCCTGGGTCCACATCCGCGCATAGTCGGCCTCGTTGACCGCTATGGGAACCGTGTTGACCCCGAAGAAGTTCGTCGCCAGCAGGGCTCCGTGCACGACGTGGTTGGTGGCCAGCTCCGACAGCGTCGGCATCGCGGTCAACGCCGCGCTATACGCCGCCGCGGCCAGCTCGTGTTGACCGGCGGCCGCGGCGCTGTCGGCGCTCGATTTCGTCAACCAGGCCAGGTACGGCGCGTGCGCGGCCGCGTACGACTCGCTGGTGGGCCCCTGCCATGCCCCGGTGTGGACTCCCGCCAGCAGCGTGCTCAATTCTTCTGCGGCGGAGTCATATTCGGCGCTCAGGTGTGTCCAGGCACCGGCCGCTGCCAGCAATGGTCCGGGTCCCGGGCCGCTGCTGAGCAGCGCCGAATGCAGTTCGGGCGGCGAGGCCATCCAAATTGGCGCCGTCATAGACACTCCTCAGGCTGGAAGGGTTACCAGACTGAGGAGTCTAATGAATATGATTATCGTTTTCAATTAGCGGAGCGGCTCCGCCCTGCGCTACACCAGCGGACGGCCCTTTTTGATTCTGCGGTCCAGGTCATGCAGCAAGACATTGAAGGGGAACTGCCTGATGAACCGCGGTAGATACCGGTTCACCGTGGCCAATACGGCGATCAGCCGGTCGAAGCGGCGCTGCTTGGTCGCGTCCCACGGCAGCCGCATCTCGTCGCGGAACCGCTGCGGCAAGAAGCCCGTGGTGATCAGCAGTGCGAAGTTGTCGGAGAGGCGCTGCAGCCGGCGCGGCAGCGCCACGCCCCGAATCCGGTTCGCGGCAATGGGAAACAGGTACTCCCGCACGGCGTCGTCGATGTGCACCTTGGCCAGCGATTCCTCCCAGTAACGGTCGAACGCCGCGCGGTCGGCGGGCCACATCTTCGGTGGCACCTGCAGGGTGGTGGCCAGCGTCATGCCCTCGCGATAGTGCCGATCGGCATCCTCGCCCTCGAGCTCACCGATGAACATGCGGTAGATGTCGACCCCGCCCTTGTACAGGCACGCGCCGACCCACAGCTGCAACGCAGGATCGAAGGCGTTGTAGGACACCCGGCTTTCCGGGGTCGAATACACCTGTGCGTGAGCGCGGTTCACCGCCCGCCGGAAGGCGTCCTTCTGGGCATCGCTGCCGTTGGTCGCGACGGCCAGGTAGGTGAAGGTGGTACGGGCGCGCTTGATCGGGTGCAGATCGACCCGGCCACTTTCGACGCGGCTCTCCATCACGCCGTATCCGACGCCGGGCTGTGCCAATTGCATGATCACGTTCGCCGGCCCAGCGAGCAAAGCGACACCCATCAAGCCCTCGTCGATACCCAGCGCGCGCCGCCGCCGGCGCCGCTGCGCACGGGGCGGGTCAGAGACTCTGCGCTCGACGTGTCCGATCGGCTGGTGCATCGGCTCGTGAATTGCCATCGTCAGGTCCTCCCGCAGCGCTGGTCCGCTAATGTGCGAACGCTTGTTTCCTGATATTGTCGTGACCGGGCGTTAGTGTCAAGATGGTTGCCATGAGCGAGACGTCCAGCGCACGGCCGTACCGCGGGGTCGAGGCCGCCGAGCGCCTGGCCACCCGGCGTAACCGGCTGCTCGCCGCGGGCCTGGACCTGCTCGGGGCGGAGCGGCAGAACATCTCGGCGGTCACCGTGCGCGGCGTGTGCCGCGACGCCGGCCTGGCCGCCCGGTACTTCTACGAGAGCTTCGCCGAGAAGGACGAATTCGTCGCGTGCGTGTTCGACTGGGTGGTCGCCGAGCTGGCCGCCACCACTCAGGCGGCGGTGGCCGCGGTGCCGGCCAGCGAGCAAACCCGCGCGGGCATGGCCAACATCGTGCGAACCATCACCGAGAATCCCCGCGTGGGGCGCCTGCTGTTCAGCACGCAGCTCGCCGACCCGGTGATAGTGCGCAAACGCGCCGAGTCCAGCGCGCTGTTCGCCATGCTGTCCGGACAGCACGTCGGCCACGCGCTCCAGGTCCCGGCGAACGAACGCATCAAGGCCGCCGCGCATTTCGTGGTCGGCGGCGTCGGGCAAACCATCAGTGCCTGGCTGGCCGGTGACGTCCGACTCGAACCCGACCAGCTCGTCGACCAGCTGGCGGCACTGCTCGACGAGCTCGCCGAGCCAAACCTGTACCGCCTCACCGAAACACGTGCGGACGCCTAGCGCCCCCACACGAGCTCACACTCGGCTGACCGTGCGCCAGCCCGTCGTGGCGGTGAGCGAGAAGTCACCCAGGGTATTCGAAATATGCTGTCTCAAGCCTTCATTCGAGTTGCGACCCGCCGGCTCGTAGGCGAGAACCGAGACGAAGACTTTTTCCTGCAGCCTTCCCGACAACAACGCCAGCACTCCATTGGTGCGCTGCATCGTCTCGCGGGTGACACCCGGGTACAACGACTTCATGGCGAAGTAGTCGGCGTCCGTGCCGTCTGGGCGGTTGGCGGCCGGGTCGATTGCACCGAGGTTGGACGAGACGACGGCGGTTGCACTGCCGGTCGCCACGCTGATCAGCCGCCTGAAGAGCCGCTTGGGAATCCACGGAACCAGGGGCAGCAACGCCCACCGCTCGTCGGGCACATCCTGATGGCGAACCAGCGCCTGCTTGATGGCGGCGCGGATCTCGGGCAGGTCCGCCGCATGTGCGGGTTCGATCGTGATGTCGACGTTCGTGACCGCGTTGGCGCGAGTGTCACCCGGGGTGCGCTCATTGACCGGCATCCCGACGTTGACCGAGCCGTCCGCGGCGACGCGTCCCACTCGCTGGGCCAGGCGGGCCGCCATTCCCGCGAGCAACGCGTTGCTGGTCCCCCCGAGGGCGTGGGCGCGGGCGTCCCACTCGTCGGCGTTGATGAACAGCGTCGCCGCGGGGAGCGTGATGCCGGCGTCCGGTCCGGCAGCCGGCGCGGGCCGCTTTGCGGGCGGCGCGGCGACGGCTCCCTCACCCCCACGACCGGCCCGGGCCAATCGGACCGCCGCGGCGACCGCGCGACCGATATCGGTTGTATCGCGGGCGGTTTGGCGTGCATCCTCGCGCAGCGCCCGCCACCGCCGCCGAGACGCCGCGGCGGGCCAGCGGATCGCCTCGTCGCGCCCGGTCGCCGCATCCGCCACCGCCTCGCACAGCCCGACGCCATCGCTGACGCAATGGGTGATGACCAGGCTGACCGCCGTCCCACCGTCGATGAACGGGAGCACCGCGAGGCGCCATCCGGGGCCGTGCTCGGCGTCCGGCCGCTCGTTCGCCTGTTCGTCGCACCAGGCGTCGAATTCCTCACGCGGACGGGGTGTCGCGACGATCTCGAGGCCAGGCTGCTCGCTGGGCGAGACCCAGCGGTGCCGGCCGAACGGCAACGGGGACCGTTCGATGCGGCGAGCCAACCGCCCTCGCCCCAGGTGGTGATGAAACCTCTTCAGACCGTCGATGTCGACGGGCCGGTCGTACACCCAGATGCATTGCACCACGCTGGTGGTGCCCGTCGCCCGCTCCCCGAGAAAAAGGGCCTGGTCGGCAAGATCCAGCACGTTGCTCATGCCTAGGCCGCCTCGGTGTCGTCTTCGTCGGCGGAGTCCTGTTGTGCTTCCGAATCTGCTTGGGGCGCAGCGGTTTCTGCGTCGAACGCAGCGCTTTGGGCGACGTTCGTGCACACTTCGCTCAACGTCGCGATGTAGCGCTGCACCGACTCGCGCGCTATCTCGTTGTCCGGGTAGGAGATTGTCAACGTGGTCTGTTCGGCGTGTCTGTTGATCCACATGTTGATGCCGCCGGCGGACAGGTTGTCGCCGTAGGTACCGAAATTCGTCTCAGCCCACATTCCGGCGAGGGGAATTTTTCGGAAGTCCAGGTAGGACAGCATCATTGGGAGCTGCGTGGGTAGCTTGATGCCCAACTCGTCGGGTGCCGCCAACTCCAAGAGCCGCTCGAACGGCACATCGGCAAGACCCCTCGCGGCGTCGAAAGATTTCTGGGCCGCGGCTGCCGCATCGCGGAATGTCGCACCGGCGGTCGGCACGGTGACCGGGATCAGGCTGGCAAACCAGCCCACGGTCATCGAGTCGGTGCCGGGCATCCGGGTGTCCTTTGCCGTGAAGCCGTGGTAGGTCTCGCCGCCGGTCAATTCGTGTTCGGCCAACGCGGTGCACGCCAGAATGCCCCCGATGAACCGGGCGCCGGCCGCGCGGGAGGCGGCGTCGAAGGCGTCGGTCTGGGCCTCATCCAGCAACTGGACTGTCACCAGGTCGCCCTTGCTGCTCGCCCACGTATCCCCCAGCGGCAGTGGGAAACTCGGCCACGCGCCGTCGGTGTCGCGACCGAATGCGATCCAATCCTTGATCTGGGGCGATGACAGAGTCAGGCCGGCGGCATTCTCGCGCTGCCGCACGGCGTAGTCGCAATAGCTTCGGACCTCGGGGGGTTGGGGAGGCTGTCGATGCGCCCGATGCGCCAGCTCCTGATATGTCAGGTGGATGTCGACGAAGATCAGGCCGGCGGACAAGCCGTCGATGTGCAGATGGTCGACGCTGGCATAGAAGGTGAAATAGTCCGCATGCTCGACGATACCGAAGGTGAAGCAACCCCATTCGAGCGTTTCCGGGGTCGTCGTCAGGACATGGATACGCACTTGTTCGGCGCTCATGTCCCCCATCGACACCGGCACCAGTTCGATGGCGGCGGGGTCGTCGATGGTGCGGCGGACGATCGAGCCGTCCTCGAACTCAAACCAACTGTGGTAGGTGTCCTGGCCACGGACGTGTGCATTGATCGTTGCTGTCATTGCCGGAATGTCACACACGCCCGGGATGTCCCACGCCACGACCATCAGGCGGGGTAGCTGCCTATTCATGGTGTTACCGATGTTGGCGGCCCAAAGGTGTTGGTTCTGTTGGTAACTCGGAGCTAGCTCAGAGCGGCGGGCGGTTCGAGCCGCCTCATGTGCCGTGGGCGCGGGCGTCCACATGGTAAGCGGACCGTTCGGTGGTTGCCATTCGCTGATGTTGCCGAGTGCGACCATTTGCTTAAGTCGTCCCTCCCGTAGTTGCCGACATCTATTGCGCAGCAAGGGAACAGCGAAAACTCACTGGGCGTTGGCCGATGACCCTCGCGCAGCATGCATCTCACTTATTGGAACCGTCACGACGTGTCTCGGCATGCGGACTGAAGTTGCCGATCGCTTGCGCCCCCTGCGTCGCCGAATTGACGGTAGTCGAATAGGCCACAAACGTACCCCACATGTGAGCAGCGTCACACGCGGAGGGAGCGCCCGCGGCGGACACGTCGCCACGGAATAGGTCGTCTACCTGGGCTATCGGGGCTGCGGCCGCTCGCTCGCCGAACCCAGACTTAATAACGCCTTCGAAAATAGGTGCGGGCGCCCGGTGCCCGCACATCCGAACTCACACCTGGCTGACCGTGCGCCAGCCCGCCGTGGCGGTCAGCGAGAAATCGCCCAGCACGCCGGAGATGGCTTGCCGCAAATCCTCATTCGAGTTGCGGCGACCCAACTGATAGCCGAGAACCGAGACGAAGACCTGACCGTGCACCCGTCCCGACAACAACGCCAGCGCTCCATTGGTGCGGTGCATCGTTGCGCTGGTCACGCCCGGGTATACCGACCTCATCGCGAAGTAGTGGGCGTCGCCGCCGTCCGGCCGATTCACCGCCGGGTCCAAAGCGCCGAGGTTGGACGACACGACGGTGGTGGCGCCGCCGGTCACCACGCTGATCAGTCGCCGGAAGACCGGCTTGGGGATCAGGGGAACCAGGGGCAGCAACGCCCACCGCTCGTCGGGCACGTCCTGATGGCGAATCAACGCGTCCTTTATCACCGCCCGGATCTCACGCAGGTCCGTGCTGATCGCCGAGGGGCTGAGCGTGACGTCAACATTCGTGACCGCGTTGGCGCGAGTATCGCCGGGGGTGCGTTCGTTGCGCGGCATCCCCACGTTGACCGAGCCGTCGGCCGCGACCCGTCCCACTCGCTGGGCGAGGCGGGCCGCCAATCCCGCGAGCAGCGCGTTGCTGGTGCCGCCGAGAGCGCGGGCGCGGGTATCCCATTCGTCGGCGTTGACGAAGAACGTCGTCATCGGCAGGGTGATGCGGTCATTCCCCGCGGTGGGCGGCGCCGGTGGCTTCCCGGCGGGCGCGGCTTGCACAGCGTCGCGGCCCTGCCGGAGCATTCGGATCGCCGCGCTGATGGCGCGGCCGACATCGCCCGTGTCGTGCGCGGTTTGGCGTGCGTCCTCACGCAGCGCCTGCCACCGCCGCCGCGCCGCCGCGGCCGGCCAGCCGATCGCGTCGTCACGCCCGCAAGCCGCGTCCGCCAGCGCCTCGCACAGTCCGACGCCGTCGGTGAGGCAATGCGTAGTGACCAGACTGACCGCCGCGCCGCCGTCGGTGAGCGGGAGCACCGCCAGATGCCAGCCGGGTCCGTGCTCGGCGTCCGGCCGTTTGGTGCCTTGCTCATCCAGCCACGCGTCGACCTCGTCGCGTCGCCGCGGCGTACCGACGATCTCCAGGGCGCACCGGTCATTCGGCGCTACCCAGCGATGGCGGCCAAACGGCAAGGGGGACCGCTCGATCCGGCGCGACAGCCGTCCCTTGCCCAGATGGCGATGAAATTCGCGCAACCCGCCGATGTCGATGGCGTGGTCATACACCCAAACACATTGCAGCAGGCTGGTCGCTCCCGTCGCCCGCTCACCGAGAAAGAGGGTCTGGTCGGCCAGGTCCAGCACGTCTTTCATGTTTATGCCGCTTCGGTGTCGCCCGCGGTCGGCGCGTGCGGGTAGGGCTCTTCCGAATTCACCTGGGGTGCAACCACAACCGGCTCATCTGCGGTGGCCGCGGCGACGCGCACGAATGTCTGGGTCAGCGTAGCGATGTAGCGCTGCACCGACTCGCGCGCGATTGCGTTGTCCGGGAAGGACATCGTCACTGTGGTGTTCTCGGCCTGGCGGTTGATCCACAGGTTGATCCCGCCGTGGGAGAGGCTGTCGCCGTAGGTGCCGAACTTCGTCTCCGCCCACAACCCGTTGAGAGGAATCTTGCGGAAGTCGAGGAAGGACAGCATCATCGGCAGCTGTGTGGGCAGCTTGATGCCCAGTTCGTCGGGCGTCGCCAACTCCAAGACCCGCTCGACCGGCACGTCGGCGAGGCGCTGGGCGTCGTCGAACGACTTCTGCGCCGCCCTGGCCGCCTGGGCGAACGTCTCGCCGGCGGTCGGCACGATGATCGGAATCAGGCTGGCGAACCAGCCGACGGTCATCGTGTCGATGCCGGCGGCACGGGTGTCCTTGGCCGTGAACCCGTGATAAGCGTCCTTGCCGGTCAATTCGTGCTCGGCGAAACCTGCGCACGCCAGGACTCCCCCGATGAACCGAGAGCCGGCCGCGACGCAGGCGGCATCGAAGGCCTCGGTCTCCGCGGCATCCATCAATTCCACGGTCAGCAGATCACCCTTGGTGCTCGCCCAAATATCGCCAAGCGGCAGTGGGAAACTCGGCCAGTCTCCGTCGGTGTCACGCGCGAATGCGATCCAGTCCCTGATCTCGGGCGAGGACAAGTCCAAGGACGCAGCCTTCTGCCGCTGCCGCGCAACGTAGTCGCGATAGCTCCGCACCGCGGGCAGCTTGGCCCACCGGTGCCCGCTCTGGGCCAGTTCCTGATACATCAGATGGATGTCGAGGAAGATGAGGGCCGCGGACAAGCCATCGATGTGCAGGTGGTCGACGCTGGCGTAGAACGTGAAATACTCGGCGTGCTGGATGATTCCGTAGGTGAAGCAACCCCATTCCAGGGTCTCCGGAGTCGCGGTCAAGACGTGATTACGCACCTGGTCCGGGGTCATCTCCCCGAGCGCCACCGGGACGAAGTCGATGTCTTCGGGATTCGCGATTTCGCGGCGCACAAAGATTCCATTGTCGAATTCGAACCATTGGTGATACGTGTCCTGGCGGCGCACATGGGCATTGATCGTCGCGGTCATCGCATCGATGTCGCAGATGCCGGGAATGTTCCACGCCACGATCATCAGCCGAGGCAGCTGGCGGTTCAGGTTCTTACCGTGGTAGGAGGACCAGAGGTGTTGGTTCTGTTGATAACTCGGAGGTAGATCACTTCGTTGCGCGGCGCGTGCCGCTTCACGCGCCGTGGGCGCGGCCATCCACATGGTAACCGGGCCGTGTGGCGGTTGCCATTCGTTGATGTTTCCGAGTGCGACCATGTCGTCGAGTCCTTGTGCTGTGAGATGCCGACGTCTGTTGTGCGGTCAGGGGGTGGTGAAAGTGCAATTGGCGCTCGGCTTTCGGCGCATCTTCGGTTGGATTCGCGCGTGAAATTTTGCGACGTACTCTTCGCCTATGTCGGGCTGAAGTACCGCGTCGCTTGTACCCCCTATGTCGCTGCTGTGGACGCTAGCTGACGGGGGTGATGATTTCGCGATTTTACGAAGACTCGCATTCTCCCGCGCGATAATCGGCGCTGCGGTAACCTTTCTCCGCTTACCGGCCGCAGGGCAGGCGCGATGCGTATCGCATGCGTACCAAAAAGTATCGGGCGACGGGCGATTTGTCGCCGATTCGCCTGTCCGCGCGCGCAACTCGGGATAGAATCGTTCGGTTGTCAGCAGGGCAGCGGCGGCCTCGAACCGCAGCGGCTCTGCCAAACCTGCAGGCCCTCAGGGGAATAGCGGCAGATCCCAGAGCCGCATGCCGGGATGCAGCAGCCACAATCGCGTCATGGTGAGCCGCAGGATCCGCACCGCGCTGGTGATCATGAAGATCGCGAGCGGCACCTCGATCAGGAGTGCGGTGATCACCGACAGCCAGATGTCCTTGGGGCCGGCGGTCATCAGGTCGAACCAGGCGTCGCAGATCAGCAGGACCCCGGTGGTGAAGGCGGCGAGCACCAGCAGCTGACGACGCAGGTACCCCAGCACCGCCGTCGTCAGCATGAACCCGACCAGCAGCACGTCGAAGCCGACCCAGGTGATGGGCCAGTTGTGGGCGACGTAGTTCTCCGGCAGCGTCACCGACAGATACCCCAGCCACGGCACCATCGCCATGGAACCACCGACCATCAGACTCAATCGGATGCGCCGCACCCGCGCCAGGAATTCCGGGTCGATCACCTCGCCCAGCGGCCGCTCCAGCCGGGTGATCAGTTCCCGCCGCTGCGCGGGCGTCAGCGCCGCGATCTGCGCGTCGGTCAGAATGCCGTCGGTCATGAAACCGTCCTCCGGCTCGGCCCGGTCGGATCAGTGGGCGGCACCCACCGGGGGCCGGCGGTCCGCCGCGGTTCTGGGCACAGCCTTTGCATCGCCGCTCTCGAATTCCTTCACCCAGCAGGCGAATTCAAGGGTGATGCCATCGGGGTCCTGGAAATAGAACGAGCGCACGTAGACGCCGGGATGCACGGTCGCGGACACCTGCATGGGGCTCTCGTCGTGGTTGAGCACCGGCCCGACCCGCACCCCTTTGTCCTTCAGGAGCTGACGGTAGGCGTCGAACTTCTCGGCCGGCACGTGGAAGGCCAGATGGTTCATGGTGCTGACGGCGCTGGTGATGTCGCCGATGCCCGGGATGGCGCCCGGCGACGAGATCCCCGGCACCCGGTCGGGGGCATCGGCGAACCAGAAGAAGGCGACGCAGTCACCATTGCCGGCATCGAAGAAGAAGTGCTGGCCGGCGCCCCCGGGTAGATCCAGCGACTTGATCAGCGGCATGCCGAGGACGTTGCTGTAGAAGTCAACGGTTTTTGCCATGTCCGAACACACCAGCGCGACATGGTTGATCCCGCCGAGTTCGAATTCCGTGTTGGTGTTGTGCGGCTTGATCATCTGGTGGCTCCCCTCGGTCCCCGGCTTGACGATCCTGGCCAAGATCCAAATCTGAATCTAACATCAGTTTCAGTTTTGACCCAGGGAGGTGCGCAGGTGTCGACCGCGGTGTCCCCTGCTGGCCGGGCCGGCCAGCCCGCCGAGCTTCCCACCGTTCGGGGCAGGCGCACGCGGGCCGCCATCGACATGGCCGCCCGAACCGTCATCGCGCGCAAGGGCGTCCTGGCCACGACCATCGCCGACATCGCAGCGGAAGCCGGACGTTCGGCGGCGTCGTTCTACAACTACTACGACTCCAAAGAGGCGATGGTGCGTCAGTGGGCGCTGCGCTTCCGCGACGAGGCCAACGAGCGCGCGCTGTCGGTGACCGGCCACGGTTTGTCCGACCGGGAGCGCGCCCACGCCGCCGCCGCCGCGCACTGGCACACCTACCGCAACCGGCTCGCCGAGGTGATCAGCGTGTCGCAGCTGGCGATGATCAACGACGACTTCGCCCAGTACTGGGCCGAGATTTGCGAGATACCAATCTCTTTCATCGCCGAATCGGTCCGGCGCGCCCAGGCCGAGGGCTATTGCCGCGACGACGATCCGCGGCTGATCGCCGAGGCCATCGTGGCGATGTTCAATCAGTTCTGCTACATCCAGCTCGGTGGGGCGCGTTCGGCGGAACCCGACGATGCGGCCTGCATCCAAACCCTGGCCAACATCTACTACCGGGCCATCTACGCCTGAGGGGGATCGCTGAATTGACTCGTCGTACCGGTGCCGGAGTTATCCGCGAATTCGTCGGGCTGCCGTCGCGCACCGCGGGGCGCGCGGGCGCGGGTGGGCACCCGTGCCAGGGGCTGTATCACCGGGGGGTGGGACGCAAACCCAAAGTGGCGATGATCGCCACGCACTACCAGATCGACTTCTCCGAGCACTATCTTGCCGACTACATGGCCACTCGCGGCGTCGGCTTTCTGGGCTGGAACACCAGGTTTCGCGGCTTCGAAAGCAGCTTTCTGCTCGACCACGCGCTGGTCGACATCGGCGTCGGGGTGCGTTGGCTGCGTGAGGTCCAGGGCGTGGATACCGTTGTGCTGTTGGGTAATTCGGGCGGAGGCTCACTGATGGCCGCCTATCAGTCGCAGGCCGTCGAACCGAACGTCACTCCCCTGGACGGGATGCGACCGGCGGCCGGGGTGACCGAATTGCCGCCCGCCGACGGCTACGTGGCCACCGCCGCCCACCCCGGGCGCCCGGAAGTCCTCACCGCCTGGATGGACGCCGCCGTCGTCGACGAGAACGACCCCGTCGCCACCGACGCCGACCTCGATCTGTTCAACGAGCGCAACGGCCCGCCCTACTCGCCGGAGTTTCTCGCCCGCTACCGCAGCGCGCAGACCGCGCGCAACCACGCGATCACCGACTGGGCCGAAACCGAGCTCAAACGTGTTCGCGCGGCAGGGTTTTCCGATCGCCCGTTTTCCGTGATGCGGACCTGGGCCGATCCCCGCATGGTCGACGCCTGCATCGAGCCCACCAAGCGGCAACCCAACATGTGCTACGCGGGCGTCCCGGCCAAGGCGAACCGCTCCGCGCAGGGGATCGCGGCGGCCTGCACGCTGCGCAACTGGCTGAGCATGTGGAGCCTGCGGGTGGCCCAAACCCGCGCCGAACCGCATCTGGCCCGGATCACCTGCCCCGCCCTGGTGATCAACGCCGAGGCCGACACCGGGGTGTTTCCCTCTGACGCCCAACGCATTTTCGGCGCACTCGCCAGCACCGACAAAGCGCAGGCCTCGGTGGACACCGACCACTACTTCACCACTCCGGGCGCGCGCAGCGAGCAAGCCGACACCATCGCCCAATGGGTCAGCAAGCGGTGGCGCTGAGACCTCTCGCCCGTGTCGTTCCGGCGCCCGCGCGACGCGGCGCCTGCGCGACGTTCAGCCGCTGGCCCGTGTCGTCAACCAACCGACCGGTTGTTAGCTTGGAAGGTACTTGGCCGAAGCGGCCTCCTGCAGCAACGGAAGGCGACCAATGCCGATCGCGATAAATCCCGAGCATCAAGACCTGGCCGACTCCGTGCGATCACTGGTGGCGCGCATCGCGCCGTCCGAGACGCTGCATGCGGCCATGGAGACCCCGGTCGAGAACCCTCCGCCGTACTGGCAGGCCGCGGCCGACCAGGGGCTGCAGGGCGTTCATCTGGCCGAATCCGTCGGCGGGCAGGGCTTCGGCATCCTCGAGTTGGCCATCGTGCTGGCCGAATTCGGATACGGGGCGGTGCCCGGCCCGTTCGTGCCCTCGGCGATTGCCAGCGCCCTGATCTCCGCGCACGACCCGGACGCGAAGGTGCTCTCCGAGTTGGCGTCGGGCGCCGAAATCGCCTCCTACGGCCTGAATTGCTGTGCGCTGACCGCCACCCGGCAGGGCGATTCACTGGTGATCCGCGGCGAAGTCCGTGCGGTGCCCGCCGCGGCGCAGGCGACGTTGCTGGTGCTGCCCGTCGCGATCGACAGCGGTGAGGCATGGGTGGTGCTGCGCGCCGACCAGCTCGAGATAGAGCCGGTGAAAAGCCTGGACCCGTTACGCCCCATCGCCGACGTGCGAGCCAACGCGGTCGAGGTCGGCGGGGACGTCGTGCTGACCAACCTGAGCATGGCGACCGCGCACGCGCTGATGACCACGCTGCTGTCCGCCGAAGCCGTCGGTGTGGCGCGCTGGGCAACCGACACGGCCTCGCACTACGCCAAGATCCGTGAGCAGTTCGGCCGCCCGATCGGCCAGTTCCAGGCCATCAAGCACAAGTGCGCCGAGATGACCGCCGACACCGAGCGGGCCACCGCGGCCGTGTGGGATGCCGCCCGCGCGATCGACGAAGCCCGCGAAAACAATTGGGACACAGCGGGTTCGCACGTCGAGTTCGCGGCCGCCGTGGCCGCCACGCTGGCGCCGGGCGCCGCCCAGCGCTGCGCCCAGGACTGCATTCAGGTGCACGGCGGGATCGGCTTCACCTGGGAGCACGACACGAACGTGTACTACCGCCGGGCACTGATGTTGGCTGCCTCCTTCGGTCGCAGTTCGGACTATCCGCAAAAGGTCGTCGACACCGCCACCACCACCGGCATGCGCGCGGTGGACATCGACCTCGACCCCGATACCGAGAAACTGCGGGCGGAGATCCGGGCCGAGGTCTCCGCGCTCAAGGAGATCGAGCGCGAGCAGCGCAAGGTCGCCATCGCCGAGGGCGGTTGGGTACTGCCCTATCTCCCGAAGCCGTGGGGTCGGGCCGCCGGCCCGGTGGAGCAGATCATCATCGCCCAGGAGTTCGCTTCCGGGCGGGTCAAGCGGCCGCAGACGGGGATCGCGACCTGGATCGTCCCGTCGATCGTGGCGTTCGGAACCGAGGAGCAAAAGCAGCGGTTCCTGCCGCCGACCTTCCGCGGCGAGATGATCTGGTGCCAGCTGTTTTCCGAACCGGGCGCCGGGTCGGATCTGGCCAGCCTCACCACCAAGGCCACCCGGACCGACGGCGGCTGGCGCATCACCGGCCAGAAGATCTGGACCACCGCCGCGCAGTTTTCCCAGTGGGGTGCGCTGTTGGCGCGAACGGATCCCAGCGCCCCGAAACACGCCGGCATCACCTATTTCCTGTTGGACATGGCCAGCGAAGGCATCGACGTAAAGCCGCTGCGCGAGCTCACCGGCAACGCCATGTTCAACACCGTCTACATCGATGACGTGTTCGTGCCCGACGAGTGCGTGCTCGGTGAGGTCAACCGTGGCTGGGAGGTCAGCCGCAACACGCTGACCGCGGAGCGCGTGTCGATCGGCAGCAGCGAGGCGAACTTCCTGGCCACGCTGGCACAGTTCGTCGAGTTCGTTCGCGACGGCCACTTCGACCAGATCGCCCAGCATCGAGCGGGCCAATTGATCGCCGAGGGCCACGCGGCCAAGGTGCTCAACCTGCGCTCGACGCTGTTGACGCTGGCCGGCGGGGACGCCATGCCGTCGGCGGCGATCTCCAAACTGCTGTCGATGCGCACCGGCCAGGGTTACGCCGAATTCGCGGTCTCGTCGTTCGGGACCGATGCCGCGATCGGCGACGCCGACCAATTACCCGGCAAATGGGGCGAATACCTGTTGGCCAGCCGCGCCACCACCATCTACGGCGGCACCTCCGAGGTGCAGCTGAACATCATCGCCGAACGGCTGCTGGGCCTGCCCCGCGACCCGTAAAACATCCTCGGTTTCGCGGAAGGGTCCGAAACAGGGCCATGCCGACCTGACTAGGTCAGGCCGGCATGGGTTCCCCCATACGCGGTCGGCCATCCCGAGGGTTGGCGTGTCGGCGATGGCCGTTACCGCGCGGAGATGGTGGTCACCACCACCAGTTCCACCAGTGCTGGGGGCCCCAGTGCCCGAGCCCAGCCGCCATGGCCCCAGTTGCCGTGCCCCCGATTGCCATTTCCCCGACCATCATGGCCGCCCCATCCGCGAGCGCCGGGGCGGTCGGGGATGAAGCCCGGTCCGCTGTGCGGCCCAGCACTGGCGAAGCTCGTGGTGGGTGCGGGCGCAGGGGCGGCCTGAGCCATGGGAGCGCCGCCGAAAAGCAGCGCGCCGGCCACGGCTCCGGCGCCTAATGACACCTGCGGCCCGCCGCGTAATGATCGCGAGGAGATCATTGAAGTCATTCCTTCCAACCACTTGCTATCGCTACCAAAAACGTTAGTCTGGACATTTCTCGAGCAAACAAGGCTAATTCGGATTTTTTCTAGCTGTGAATTGGATAACAATGAGTGTCGCTGGTTAAGCTGATCTGCAATTTTCATTCATTCATGCGTATTTGCGCAATTCATATATTCGCAAATACTGACGTCTTCGCGACCTCCATCGCTGTAATAGCTAGTTCATCAGCCATCTACTGATGTACTGGTCTGCGGACAACGGATCTACTGATGTCAGGTCTTACGTATTAGCGCATACGCTGATTTCCCGGACTTTTCGCAAAAAGTCAATCGGCGCCATCCGCGTCGGTAGATGAAACGCCATTCCGGCAAACAGCTAATTCTATCTATTCGCGACCCGATCTGCGGCGCGAGGCGCCGTTCGCGCCGCGCAACTGCGTTCCCGCCCTTTGGCAGCGGACCGGGACGTCGGCGGCCCGGCGACGCGACTTACGCTGGCGTCGGTGACAGAATCAGTATTGACACAACGGCACCGAGCGCTGATTTACTGATTGGCACTCACGGAGGAAGACACCGAAGTGAACATCAACAGCAGCCACAGCGGACACAGCGCCGGAGCCTTTCGCGCCCCCAACTCGGCCGCCGGCCCCTCCGGCGACGCCGCCCCCACCGAGCGCCTCACCGAGTCGTCGGCCAGCGGATCGCCAGCCCGCCGCCGGCCGGCCAGCAGGGACGCACCCAGCGGACGCGTCGAACCGTCGACCTGCCGGCGGCCACTCACCGCGCCCTCGACATCTGGCAGCGCGAAGCGGCCGACCGGCTGGGAGTCGCCCGGGTGACCGGGCAAGAGGTGCTTACCGCGCTGATCGACCAACTTCTGGTCGACCCCAAACTCACGGCGCAGATCACCCGCGCCATCAAGGACCGGCGCTGACCCCGCCACCGCCCGAGACCCGCAAGCCCGAACGGGCTAGTCGACGTCCATTTCGCGCAGCTCGCGCTTGAGGATCTTGCCGGTCGGGTTGCGCGGCAGTTCGTCGAGGAAGACCACCTCGCGCGGCACCTTGTAGCGGGCCAGGTGGTCGCGCACGTAGTGCTTGACGGTGTCCTCGTCGAGGTCGGCGCCGTCCTTCTTGACCACGAAGGCGCGCAGGCGGTGGCCCCACTCCTTGTCCTCGACGCCGATCGCGGTGGCCTCCACGACGTCGGGATGCCCGGTGATGCAGGTCCTCGACCTCGGCCGGGAAGACGTTCTCGCCGCCGGACACGATCATCTCGTCGTCGCGCCCGCTGATGTAAGAGCAGACCGTTCTCGTCGAAGTAGCCGACGTCGCCCGAGGACAACAGCCCGTCGATGATCTGCTTCTTGCCCCCGCCGGTGTAACCCTCGAACGGGAAGGCGTTGCCGACGAAGATCCGACCGACCTCGCCCTGCGGCAGCTCCTTGCCGTTGTCGTCGTAGATCTTGACGCTGCACGCCCTTGACGACCGGGCCGACCGTCGACGAGTTGTATTCCAGGTGCTTGGGCTCGGCGATGGTGGCGAAGGCGATCTCCGTCGAGCCGTACATGTTGTAGATCACCGGGCCCAGGTCCTTGAGCCCCCGTTCGGCCAGGTCGGCGCCCAGCGCGGAGCCGGACACGAACACGATCTTCAGGCTCGACAGGTCGGGCTTCTCGTCCATCTTCTCGATCGCGTCGAGGATCCGCGACAACATCACCGGGACGACGACCATCGCGGTCACCTTGTGCTTCTCGATGTCCTCCAGCACGTGCGGCGGCTTGAACTTCCGGCGCAGCACCAGCGTCGAGCCCAGAAACATCGCGATCGTGCCATGCAGGAAACCCAGCGCGTGGAACATCGGCGCGGGCAGCGAGGTCACCTCGCCGGCCTTGAACGGAACGTGCGACAGGATGCCGCCGATCGGCGCCAGCGTCGGCGGGGTGCTGCGGTTCGCGCCCTTGGGGGTTCCGGTGGTGCCGCTGGTCAGGATGATGATCGACGAGTGCTTGCCTGCCTTGGGCGCGGGCTTCTTGCTGCTGCGCTCGATCAGGTCGGCCAGCGTCTCGTCGTTGCTGCCCGACTCCTCGTCGCTGTCCGGGTTGGTGCCCAGCGCCCGCAGCTTGCCCAGCTCCGGTTCGGCCTTGCTGACCGCCTTGGTGTATTCGTCGTCGTAGATGATCAGCTTCGCGCCCTCGCGCTCCGACACCTCCTTGATCTGCGGACCGGAGAACTCGCTGTTGAGCAGGATGATGCGGGCGCCAACTCGCGCGGCGCCGAAGTAGGCGATCAGGAACCAGCGGGTGTTGCGGGCCAGGATGGCCACGCCGTCGCCGCCCTTGACGCCCTTCTCGATCAGCCCGTTGGCCACCGCGTGCGCGGCGTCGTCGAGCTCCTTGAAGGTGAATTCGCCCTCTTCGTCGATGCACGCCGCGTGGTCGGGTTGGCGCCTGGCGTTGAGGGCCGGCAGCATGCCGAACTCGCCCCACTTGTAGATGTCGGCGGCCATCGCGGCGTAGTTCTGCGGCGGCTCGATCCGGAACGCGCCCGATTCGAAGATCTTGCGCACGTAGTGCAGTTCGGCCGAGCCGCGCTCGACGTACTGCTGAACTTTTGCGGCGGCCTGACCGGGCAGGCCGAGGAGGTTAGACATGAAATCCACCTTATGTGACGTCCGTCTCAGTACGGCCAGAAATTCTGGCGAATTAGCATGAACCCATGACCCGACCGGTGTCGCTGGAGGTGGCCGGGCACCAGGTCACGATCACCCATCCGGACAAGGTGGTGTTCCCCCGCACGAGTGCCCGCGAAACCCCTGGGCACTCCGGGGGCCCCTACACCAAGCTCGACCTGGTCCGCTATTACCTGTCGGTGGCCGACGGCGCGCTGCGCGGTGTGGCCGGCCGCCCGATGATCCTGAAGCGCTTCGTCAAGGGCATCACGGAAGAAGCGGTCTTCCAGAAGCGCGCGCCGGCCAAACGGCCGGACTGGGTCGACGTTGCCGAACTGCGTTACGCGCGAGGCACTTCGGCCGCCGAGGCGGTGATCCACGACGCCGCGGGGCTGGCCTGGGCGGTCAACCTGGGCTGCGTCGATCTCAACCCGCATCCGGTGCTGGCCGACGACCTCGATCACCCCGACGAACTGCGGGTCGACCTGGATCCGATGCCCGGCGTCTCCTGGCAGGGCATCGTGGACGTCGCGCTGGTGGCGCGCGAGGTGCTCGAGGACTACGGCCTGACCGCGTGGCCCAAGACGTCGGGATCGCGCGGCTTTCACATCTACGCCCGCATCGCCCCGCGCTGGGAGTTCCGCCAGGTGCGGCTGGCCGCGCAGACCGTTGCCCGCGAGGTCGAGCGACGGGTGCCCGAGGCGGCGACCAGCCGCTGGTGGAAGGAAGAACGCGAAGGGGTGTTCGTCGACTTCAACCAGAACGCGAAGGACCGCACCGTCGCATCGGCGTACTCGGTGCGAGCGACTCGTGATGCCCGGGTCTCGACACCGCTGCGGTGGGACGAGGTCGCCGGTTGCCGCCCAGAGGCGTTCACCATCGACACCGTGCCCGCCCGGTTCGCCGAAATGGGTGACCCCTGGGCGGGGATGGACGACGCCGTCGGCGAGCTCGACCGGCTGCTGGTGCTGGCCGAGGAGATGGGGCCGCCCGAACGCGCGCCGAAAGGATCGGGCAAGCGCACCGACGGCCGGAGGCTATCCGCGATGCCGCTGATCGAGATCGCCCGCACCAAGACCAAGGACGAGGCGATGGCCGCGCTGGACGTCTGGCGTGACCGCTATCCGGCGGTGGCCGGCCGCCTGCAGCCGGTCGACGTCCTGGTCGACGGGATGCGCGGACCCAGTTCGATCTGGTACCGGATCCGCATCAACCTGCAGCACGTTCCCGAAAACGAACGGCCACCGCAGGAAGAGCTGATCGCCGACTACAGCCCCTGGGACGGATACGGCGGACGGCAGAAGCCGTCGAGCTGACGCTAGATCCCCACCCGCGTGATCGCGTTGTGCTTGCGCAGGTAGCAGTACCAGGTGACGCCGAGCAGGCCGAGGAAGAAGGCGATGTAGAACCGCAGCGCTGGTTCGATGCTGCCGAATTCCGACTTCGACCACGCGTACGCCAGCGGAACCACGAACCCGCCGAAGGCGCCCACCGCCGAGATGACGCCAAGAGCCCCTGCGGCCTGGCGGCGCATGGCCACCATGGTGTCGGGATCGCCGCCGGCCAGCTCGCCCTTGATCTTGAAGATCCGCGAGATCATCCGGTAGGTCGAGCCGTTGCCGATGCCGGTGGCGACGAACAGGAACATGAAGCTGGCGAAGAAGGCCGGCAGATTGACCGCCCTCACCGACCACAGCGCCGCCGCCGCCCCGATCGCCAGCATCACGAAGCTGGCGGCGGTGATGCGGGCGCCGCCGATCCGGTCGGCCAGCTTGCCACCGAGGGGCCGGATCACCGATCCGATGCCGGCGCCCAGGAAGGCCCACGCCAGTGCGATGTCGCCGCGCCCGAACACCGTCTTCAGCAGGGTCGGAAAGGCAGCCGAGTAGCCGATGAACGACCCGAAGGTGCCGATGTACAGCAGCGACATGATCCAGGTGTCGGGGTGGCGCAGCGAATCCAGCACGGGCTTCACGTCGGCCTTCGCCTCGGTGAGGTTGTTCATGAACAGGAACGCGCAGACCGCGGCCACCACGGCCAGCGGCACGTAGAACAGTCCGGCGCGCGACAGTGCCATCCCGCCACCGGCGATGACGATCGGCGGAATGATCTTCTGCACCACCGCCACGCCGATGTTGCCGCCGGCCGCATTCAGGCCCAGCGCCCAGCCCTTGTCCTTCTCCGGGTAGAAGAACGAGATGTTGGCCATCGACGAGGCGAAGTTGCCGCCGCCGAAACCGGCGGTGGCGGCGATCGCCACCAGGGCGCCGAACGGGAGGCCGGGATGGCCCACCGCCCACGCCAGCAGCAGGCACGGGATCAGCAGCAGCGCCGCCGAAACGGTCGTCCAGTTGCGGCCGCCGAAGAGCGGAACCGCAAAGGTGTAGGGCAATCTCAGGAACGCCCCGACGCCGCTGGGGACGGCGACCAGGCACAGGGCCTGGCTGGCGGTCAGCGCCCACCCGGACGCGGCGGGGTGCCCGTGCGCGCCCCGCCGTCATCTGCACCACGACGATGCTCCACAACATCCACACGCTGAACCCGACGTGCTCGGCGAAGATCGAGAAGATCAGGTTCCGGCGAGCGATCGGCTTGCCGGTCGTCTCCCAGAACTCGGGGTCTTCGGGCCGCCAGTCATCGATCCAGTGCCGTCCCGTATGACGCTCGCGCTGTGGCGCGGGCTGCGATACGGGGCTGATGGTCGTGGTCATCCGGTGGGACTCCTGAGTTGAATGAGGCGCGGGCAGTGACCACTCGACGCTAAAGATGCACTGTTACCGGTCGGGGTGTGCACAGTTACGTCGGCGATACGCAGAAATCGCAACGGCCCGGCCCCGTTTGTCAGAACTCTGCAACGCAAGCACGTCGCGAGCCCGCCGCGAGGGTCGATGCGCGACAATCGGCGCATGGAGGTGACTGAGGCTCCGCTGGGCCTACGGGAGCGCAAAAAGATCAAGACCCGCCGCGCCATCAGGCGCGAGGCGTTTCGCCTCATCGAGGAGAACGGCTACGCCGCGACCACCGTCGAACAGATCGCTGAGGCGGCCGACGTGTCGCCGAGCACCTTCTTCCGCTATTTCGGATCCAAGGAATCGCTGCTGCTCGCCGACGACCTGGACCCGCTGATCCTGGATGCGTTGAAGGCCCAGCCGCGCAACCTTTCTCCCGCGCAGGCTTTCCGCCGGGCCTATGAGGCCGTCATCGCCCAGCTGCCAGACGACCAGCTGGAGTTCGAGAGCACCCGGCAGCGCCTGATGTTCTCGATACCCGAGCTCAAGGCGGCGATGTATGACGAGTACTACCGCACCGTGACGGTCGCCGCCGAGGCGATCGCACACCGGATCGGCCGTGCCGCAGACGATTTCGAAGTCCGAGTGTTCGCGGGGGCGTTGACCGGTGCCATGATGGCCGCCTTCGACAGCGCACCGAAGACCGCCGACACGATCTATCGCGCGTTGGATTTCATGGACGCCGGCATGCCGCTGGGCTGAGCGGCCCCCAACAGCGCGGCGACGCATCTGTGCGGGCGGAACGCGATACTCTCACGCGATGCGACAGGGATGGAATCGACGGGGATTCTTGCAGCTCGCAGGGGCTGCCGGGGTTGCCGCGATCGGCGGTGCGACCGCGTTCTCTTCGGGGTGCTCGTCACGCAAACCGGCTCCGGGAGCCGCCCCGGGATCGGTGACGGTCACCCACCTGTTCGGTGAGACCGTCATCAAAGACCCACCTAAGCGTGTCGTCAGCGCCGGCTACACCGAACAGGACGACCTGCTCGCGGTCGGCGTGGTGCCGATCGCGGTGACCAACTGGTTCGGTGACCAGCCCTTCGCCGTCTGGCCGTGGGCCGCGCCCAAACTCGGCGGGGCGCACCCGACGGTGCTCAACCTGGACAACGGCATTCCCGTCGACCAGATCGCCGGCCTGAAGCCGGACCTCATCGTGGCGGTCAACGCCGGCCTGGACGCCGACACGTATCAGAAGCTGGCCGCGATCGCCCCGACCGTCGCGCAGGGCGACGGCGACGCCTTCTTCGAACCGTGGAAAGAGCAGGCCGCCACCGTCGGCCAGGCGGTCTTCCAGGCCGACCAGATGAAGTCGTTGGTCGACGGCGTCGACCAGAAATTCACCGACATCGGCAAAAAGAACCAGCAATGGACCGGCAAGAAGGCGCTGCTGATGCACGGCGCGCTGTGCGCAAGGCACGATCGTCGCCACCATGGCGGGCTGGCGGACGGACTTCCTGAACCAGATGGGACTGGTCATCTCCGACACCATCAAGCCGTTCGGCACCGATCAGCGGGCCGTCATCCCCCGCGATCACATCAAATCGGTGCTCGACTCCGCCGACGTGGTGATCTGGACAACCGCAGAGCCCGGACGATCAGAAGGCGATACTGGCCGACCCCGAAGTGGCGGGTTCGCTCACCACCGCGCAGAACCGGCACATCTTCACCAGCAAGGACCAGGCCGGCGCGATCGCGTTCGCGTCACCGCTGAGCTATCCCGTCATCGCCGATCAACTGCCTCCGCTGCTCACGAAGATCCTGGGCTAACCCCGCGGGCCGTGTCGCGGCTGTTTGAGCGTTTGCTAAGGCAGCTCTGGCAGTGCTCGAAAATCCGCCGCCGGCCCTCGCACAGGCCCCGATCCCGGGGTTACCGTCGAGTAATGAGCGTGACAGACCTTAGCGGCGACCTGGCCCACAACCTGCCGGCGGAGCTGGTCGGCAACACCGTCGTGGACTACGGCGACCGCGCGCTGATGGTGCAATGCGGCAGCACCGCAGAGGTATTGGCGTGGGCGGACGCGCTGCGCGCCACCGCGATACCGGGCGTGGTCGACGTCGTCCCGGCGGCCCGCACCGTGCTGGTGAAGCTGAACGGCCCCCGCTACCAAGGCGTCATCCGCCAGCGGCTGCGCAAGATGCGCGTCGCCGCCGCCCCGGACGCCGCCTCGGAGCGCCGTGCCGACGTGGTCATCGACGTCGTCTACGACGGTCCGGACCTGGCCGAGGTCGCCGGCCACGCCGGGCTGACCGTCGCCGCGGTGATCGAGGCCCACACCGCCACGCTGTGGCGGGTCGGATTCAGTGGATTCGCACCCGGTTTCGCGTATCTGGTCGATGGCGACCCGCGGTTGCGGGTGCCGCGCCGCCCCGAGCCGAGGACCTCGGTGCCGGCCGGCTCCGTCGCGCTCGCCGGTGAATTCAGCGCGGTGTATCCGCGTCAGTCCCCGGGTGGGTGGCAGCTCATCGGCCGTACCGACGCGGTGCTGTGGGATCTGCAGCGGCCGAACCCCGCGTTGTTGACGCAGGGCATGTGGGTTCAGTTCCGGGCCGTCTAGCCCGTGGCGATCGCGAGCGCGGCGCCGCCGGGCGAAGCGGGTCGCCACCATAACTAAGGAGATAGCCGTGGCAATCCTGGAGATCCTCCGTACCGGACCGTTCGCCGTCGTTCAAGACCTCGGCCGCCCGGGCCTGGCCCACCTGGGTGTGAGCCGGTCCGGAGCCGCCGATCGGCGCGCGCACCGGCTGGCCAACCGGCTGGTGGCCAACCCCGACGACCGCGCCACCGTGGAGGTGACGTTCGGCGGTTTCGCGGCCAGGGTGTCCGGCGGCGATGTGGACATCGCGGTGACGGGCGCCGACACCGACCCCACCGTCAACGGAATCAAGTTCGGCACCAACAGCATTCATCACGTGCGCGACGGCGAGGTGATTTCGCTGGGCGCACCCCGCGCTGGACTGCGCAGCTACCTGGCGATCCGAGGCGGCATCTGCGTGGAACCGGTGCTGGGCTCGCGCAGCTATGACGTGATGTCGGCCATCGGTCCGTCGCCGCTGCGGGCCGGCGACGGCCTGCCGATCGGCGAGCACACCGACGCCTATCCCGAACTGGACCAGGCGCCGGTCGCGGCCATCACGGGCGGCGTCGTCGAGCTGTTCGTGGTGCCCGGGCCGCGCGAGGATTGGTTCGTCGATCCCGACGCCCTGGTGCACACCGATTGGGTGGCGTCCGATCGCAGTGACCGGGTCGGCATGCGGCTGACCGGCCGGCCCCTGCAGCATTGCTTCCCGGACCGGCAGCTGCCCAGCGAGGGCGCCACCCGCGGCGCAATCCAGGTGCCGCCCAACGGTTTACCGGTGATCCTGGGACCCGACCATCCCGTCACCGGTGGTTACCCGGTGATCGGTGTGGTGGTCGACGAGGACGTCGACAAGATCGCCCAGGTGCGGCCCGGCCAGACGGTGCGACTGCACTGGGCGCGGCCCAGGTCTCTAGTGGGCGCCCATTCCGGTGCCGCGAGTTGGCCGTCTTCCTAACGTGATTCGTCCGCAATTTATCGGCGCCGGAGCCGCGATGTAGCCCAGCTCACACGAGGCCGGGCGTATGCGTGAAATCACTTGATGGCGATGCCCATTCGGGCTCGATGAACTGCACAGTCGCGAACTGATTGCCCCTCAGCGATTTACCAGACAACTGGTAAACAACTAACAGGCGATATCGGCCCGCTCCGGTTGACCCGCTTACGTCGTAAATGTGAGCATCGGACCATACGGCGGGGCATGCCCCTTCATTCGGGGCGCCTACGCGGGCATCGAAAGCCAGCCTCCGAACAGCTTTCCCGATACCGGGCGAGCGCGGCGACCCCTGGCGCGGCAGCGGCCGGATGCGGCGGTTCGTGGGGCCTGACGAGAGGGATCTGTATGCACGCCAACCGGCGCGATGCCGCGGGGACACCATCGCCTGGCTCCATACCCCCACGCGCCCAGGCATTTTCGGGGACGGGCGGACGGCCATGAGCGCCATGACGAAAAGGGGTGACGATCGGTTGAGCCGCAACCACCGCATCGCGGACTGGAATCCGGAAGACACGGCGGCCTGGGAGGCCGGCAACAAGAGGATCGCCCGGCGCAACCTGCTGTGCACCATCGCCGGTGACCACGTGGCGTTTTCGATCTGGACCCTGTGGCCCGTGATGGCGTTGTTCATGCCGGGGTCCGTCTACGGCTTCTCCGCCAGCGACAAGCTCCTGCTGGGCGCGGTCGCCACCCTGGTCGGTGGTTGCGCGCGGATCCCCTACACCTTGGGCATCGCCGCCTTCGGCGGCCGCAACTGGACGACGTTCTCGGCCTTCGTGTTGCTGATCCCGACGGCCGGCACGATCGTGTTGCTGGCCAATCCCGGTCTGCCGCTATGGCCGTTCATGCTGTGCGCGGCGCTGACCGGGCTGGGCGGCGGCAACTACGCGGCCTCGCTGGCCAACGTCAACGCGTTCTACCCGCAGCGGCTCAAGGGCGGCGCGCTGGCCGTCAACGCCGGCGTCGCCAACCTGGGGGTCGCGGTGATCCAGCTGGTCGGCCTGCTGGTGCTCGCCACCGCCGGCCATGAGGCGCCGTACTGGGTGTGCGCGGTGTACCTGGTGTTCCTCGTCGTGGTCGGCATCGCGGCCGCGTTGTTCATGGACAACATCAACCACGGCACCCAGCTGAGCACCATGCGCTCGATCCTGTTCGAGCGCGACACCCATGTGATCTCGCTGCTCTACATCGCCACCTTCGGCTCCTGGATCGGCTTCTCGTTCGCCTTCGGCCAGGTGATGCAGGTCAACTTCCTCGACAGCGGGGAAAGCCCCAAACACGCGGCGCTACACGCCGCGCAGGTGGCCTTCATCGGGCCGCTGCTGGGCTCGCTGGCGCGCATCTACGGTGGCCGGCTGGCCGACCGCGTCGGCGGCAGCCGCGTCACCCTGGGCGTCCTCGCCGGCATGACCCTGGGCGCCGGGCTCCTGGTCACCATCAGCACCTTCGACGATCACCACGCCGAGTCGCACTCCACCAGCATGATCGGCTACGTCACCGGCTTCATGGTGCTGTTCATCCTGTCCGGCATGGGCAACGGCTCGGTCTTCAAGCTGATCCCCTCGGTCTACGAGGCGCGCAGTCGCTCGCTGGACACGAGCGAGGACGAACGCCGTCACTGGGCACGCGCGATGTCGGGATCACTGATCGGCATCTGTTCGGCCGTCGGGGCCCTCGGCGGCGTGGGGATCAACCTGGCGCTGCGCCAGTCCTACCTGAGCACCGGCACGGAAACGTCGGCGTACTGGGTGTTCCTGGCCTCCTACGTCGTGGCGGCGGTCATGACCTGGATGGTCTACGTCCGCCGCCCCGTGTCGGCGGCGGGCCTGTCCGGGACCGCCCACGAAACCGAGGCCGCCCGTGTGTGAGCGGACTCGCAACACGGGCAATGCCCCAGCAATTGACCGGTAACGCAACCGAAACGTCGCAGGCATACACAATTCATATGGCCCCGCAACTGGCCCCACCCGACTCCGCGCCGCTGACCGGCTACCGGATCGCCGTAACGTCGGCGAACCGCGCCGAGGAGCTGTGCGCGTTGCTGCGCCGCAACGGCGCGGAGGTCTCCAGCGCCGCGGCCATCAACATCATCGCGCTGCCCGAAGACGAAGATCTGCAGAACCACACCGAGGCGGTGATCGCCCAACCGCCCGATATCTTGGTGGCGCACACCGGCATCGGCTTCCGCGGCTGGGTCGCCGCGGCCGACGGCTGGGGGCTGGCCACCCAACTGCTGGCGTCGCTTGCCAAGGCGCGGATCGTGGCCCGCGGACCCAAGGCGACCGGCGCACTGCGCGCCGCCGGCCTGCACGAGGAGTGGTCTCCCAAATCCGAGTCGTCGCGCGAAGTCCTGCGCTACCTCCTCGAATCGGATGTCGCCGGTAAGCGGATCGCCGTCCAGCTGCACGGCGCGGCCGACGGGTGGGACCCGTTCCCGGAGTTCATCAACGGATTGCGTGCGGCGGGCGCGCAGGTGGTCCCCATCCACGTATACCGCTGGAAGCCAACACCGGCCGGCGGCGACTTCGACCAACTCGTCGCCTCGGTCGCGCGGCGGCAATTCGACGCGGTGACCTTCACCTCGGCACCGGCCGGCGCGGCGATGCTGGAGCGCAGCCGCGAGTTGGGCATCGAAGATCAACTGCTGCAAGCGCTTCGCAGCGACGTGCACGCGATGTGCGTCGGCCCGGTCACCGCGCAGCCGTTGATCCGAGCGGGTATCCCGACGTCGTCACCCGAGCGAATGCGGTTGGGAGCGTTGGCCCGCCACATCGCCCAGGAACTCCCGCCGCTGCGGTCGTGCACCATCCGCGCGGCCGGGCACGACATCGAGATCCGAGGAACCTGCGTGCTGGTCGACGGTTCGGTGAAGTCGCTGTCGGGATCGGGCATGGCAACACTGCGCGCGCTGGCACAGCGACCCGGCGATGTCGTCGCGCGCAACGACTTGTTACGCGTACTGCCCGGCAACAGCAATGACCCACACGCCGTCGATACCGCGGTGCTGCGCCTGCGAACGGCGCTGGGCGACAAGAACATCATCGCGACGGTGGTCAAGCGCGGCTACCGGCTTGCGATCGACCATCCGGGAGATTCCCCATGGCACTTGATCCTGGTAGCGCACGGCACCCGCAGGCCGGGTGGCGTGGCGATGATCGAAGACCTTGCGGCACAGGTGAGTACGCTCGTCCGCGGCACGGTGGACGTTGCCTTTGTGGACGTGGTCGGCCCCACCCCCAGCGAAGTCCTCACCCACGCGAAGGCCGCCGACCGGCCCGCCATCGTGGTGCCCGCGTTCCTGTCGCGCGGATACCACGTCCGGGCCGATCTGCCCGCCCACGTCGCGATCAGTGGACACCCGAACGTCATCGTCACCCCCGCGTTGGGTCCGAGCGGTCAGATCGCCCGGATCGTCGGCGATCAGCTGGTGAAATGCGGTTGGCGACCGGGCGATTCGGTGATCCTGGCGGCCGCGGGAACCTCCGATGACAAAGCGCGCGAGGACCTGCACACCACCGCGACGTTGTTGTCGGCGCTGACCGGATCGCGGGTGAGCCTGGCGTTCGCGGCCACCGGTGATCCGCCGCTGCCCGAGGCGGTGGACCGGGCGCGGGCCCGGGCGCGCCGCGCCGGCGGACGCGTCGTGGTCGCCTCATATCTATTGGCCGACGGCCTGTTCCAGCAACGGCTGCACAGCTGCGGCGCCGACCTGGTCAGCGAGCCGCTGGGCACCCATCCGGGGCTGGCGCGCCTGGTCGCGAACCGATTCCGGCGGGCGCTGCCGCCGGTCCTTGCGCCTACCGCCCGGCACGCGTCGCGCCGGTCGGGCCCGCATCAGCTGGCACACGGTCGGACCCTGCGTTCCATTCCGTAGCGCAAAACGCGTGCTGGCAAGCCACGCCGGTGCCCGGCGTTCCTTGATCTTTGGTCGCAGACGGGTGATCCTGGCACCATGCCCCGTCGCGAAGAGCCATCGCATGGGATCCTCGACCCGGTCGCCAAGATGTTGCGGTTACCCTTCGGCACACCGGAATTCATCGACCGAATCGTCACCGGCGGGGTCAACCAGGTGGGTCGCCGGACCTTGCGCATGCTGATCACGACGTGGGACGCCGCCGGCGGCGGATCCGTTCGCGGCCAGTGCCATCGCGTCGACCGGGATGGCGAAGACCGCCGAAATCGTGCAAGACATGTTCATCGGCCCGGTCTTCGGCCCACTGCTGAAGATTCTGGGAGCCGACAAGGCGGCCCTGCGGGCCTCGTTGTGCGCCTCGCAGTTGGTGGGCCTGGGCATCATGCGCTACGGCATCCGCTCCGAGCCGCTGCACTCCATGTCGGTGGACGCGCTCGTCGACGCGATCGGCCCGACGATGCAGCGCTACCTGGTCGGGGACATCACCCGCTGAACGCGGCGGCGGGCTCAGGCCGCCTGCGGTTGGTAGTCGCGCGCGACCTGAACGTAGCCGTCGGCCGTGATCCGCACCGGGTACACCGGCACCGAAACGGCCGGATCGTCCAGGCAGGAACCGTCTTCGAGCGAGAAAGCCTGCTTCAAGATGGGCGACTGAACCGTGACGCAGCCGTCGCGGTCACCCACGATTCCGCGGGAGAGCACCGCGGCCCCGGAGAACGGGTCGACGTTGCCCACCGCGTACACCGAGCCGTCGTCGAGCCGGAACAACGCCGCCTGGGAACCGTCGTCCAGCAGCACGCCGACACCGCGACCCGGAATGAGGTGGTCGTATGCGCACGCGCTGGTCCACACCTGAATGTCGTTGAGAAGTGTCATGATCCCTTCCTCATTCCTCCGGGGTTGTCGCTTCACGGACCCGCGGCATGCCAATGGACACAGGAATTTTGCGGCCGGCATGCTCGGTGAATGTCACCGTCGAGTCGACGGCGTCCGGGGCGTTGACGAACGACACGAACCGCGACAGCTTGTCCGGGTCGTCCAGCACGCCCTTCCATTCGCACTTGTAGTTCTGGACATGCCGCTCCATTGCGGCTTCGAATTCCTCGGCCAGGCCGAGCGAGTCGTCGCACACGACCTCGCGCACGTGGTCGAGGCCGCCGTCGAGCGAGTCGACCCACGGCGCCGTGCGCTGCAGCCGGTCGGCCGTCCGGATGTAGTACATGACGAACCGGTCGACGTAGCGGACCAGCGTTTCGGTGTCCAGGTCGCTCGCCAATAGCTGCGCGTGCTTGGGCGTCATGCCGCCGTTGCCGCCGACGTACAGGTTCCAGCCCTTTTCGGTGGCGATGACGCCCACGTCCTTGGACCGGGCTTCGGCACACTCCCGCGCGCAACCCGAGACGCCCATCTTGATTTTGTGCGGCGCCCGCAGGCCGCGGTAGCGCAGTTCCAGATCGATGGCCAGCTGCACCGAATCCTGCTGCCCGTAGCGGCACCAGTCGGTGCCCACGCAGCTCTTCACCGTGCGCAACGCCTTGCCGTACGCGTGGCCGGATTCCATGCCGCCGTCGACCAGGCGCTTCCAGATCTCGCGGCAGTTGGTCCACCCGCGCGCCGAACAGGTCGATCCGCTGCCCGCCGGTGATCTTGGTGTAGAGCCCGAAGTCCTGGGCGATCTGGCCGATCAGGATCAGATGCTCGGGCTTGATGTCACCGCCGGGAACCCGGGGCACCACCGAGTAGCTGCCGTTCTTCTGAATGTTGGCCAGGAAGTGGTCGTTGGAATCCTGCAGCGAGGCCTGCTCGCCTTCGAGGATGTGGTCCGAGCCGGTGGAGGCCAGAATGGAGGCGACCACGGGTTTGCAGATGTCGCAACCCTTTCCGCGGCCGAAGCGCTCCAGCAGACCCGAGAAGGTCCGCAGCTCGGTGGCGGAGATGATCTCGAAAAGCTCCGCCCGAGACTGGCTGAAGTGCTCGCACAGCGCCTTGGACTGTTCCACGCCCTCGGCTTCCAGCAGCTGCTTGAGCAGCGGGACGCACGACCCACACGAGGTGCCGGCCGAGGTGCACGCCTTGAGCGCTGGGACATCCGCGCAACCGTCGGCGATCGCGCATTTCAGGTCGCCCTTGGTGACGTTGTTGCACGAGCAGATCTGCGCCGAATCCGGCAGCGCCCCAACGCCCAACGCCACGCCACTGCCGGATGAGGCCGGCGCGATCAGCGCCAGCGGGTCGCCGGGCAGCTCGCTGCCGACCATGGGCCGCAGCACCCCGTAGGACGAGGCGTCGCCGACCAGCACACCGCCGAGCAGCGTCTTGGCGTCGTCGGAGAGCACGAGCTTGGCGTAGGTCCGGTTGACGGCGTCGTTGATGGCGACCTCGAGGCAGTTCTCGGTCGTGCCCATCGCGTCGCCGAAGCTGGCCACGTCGACGCCCAGCAGTTTGAGCTTGGTGGACAGGTCCGCCTCGCCGAATTCCGCGACACCGTCCAGCAATCGGTCGGCCACCACCTCGGCGGAGGTGTAACCCGGTCCCACCAGGCCGTAGCAGCGGCCCCCGATCGCGGCGACCTCTCCGATCGCGTAGATGTCGGGATCGCTTGTCTGGCAGGCGACGTCGGTGAGCACCCCACCACGCTCGGCGCGCGTCAACCCGGCGGCCGTCGCCAGCTCGTCGCGCGGCCGGACGCCGGCAGCGAAGATCACCAGACCGGCGTCGATGACCTGGCCGTCGGTCAAGCTCACCCGCACCGAGGTGGAGCCGTCCGAATGGTCGACCGCCTCGATCGATTCGGTGCCCGTTCCGACGTGCACGGAGATGCCGAGCTCGCCGATCATCCTGGCCAGCAACGCGCCGCCGGCCTCGTCGATCTGCTGGGCCATCAGCCGCGGCATCATCTCGACGACGTGGGTCTGCAACCCGAACTGGCGCAAGGCATTAGCGGCTTCCAGCCCGAGCAGGCCGCCGCCGATCACGACACCCGCGGCGGCGTGCGAGGTTTCGACCGTGCGCTGGGCGTCGGCGCGGATGGCGTCGAGGTCGTCCAGCGTGCGGTACACGTGGCACGCGGGCAGATCGTGGCCCGGCACCGGCGGCACGAAGGCGAACGACCCGGTTGCGAGGACCAAGGTGTCGTAGCCGTGCCGTTGGCCGTCAGCGGTCACCACCGTCTTTGCGGCGCGGTCTATTTCGGTAACGCGCTGGTTGAGCACCAGCCGGACCTGCTCGTCACCCTCGTATTCGTTGCCGGGCAATGCCAGTAGCTTGCGATCCCAGCTCTCGGTGTAGGAGGTCAGGCCGACGCGGTCATAGGCCGCATCGGTCTCCTCGGCGAAAACCGTGATGCGCCACAATCCCTCGGTGTCGCGGGCGCGGAGCGCCTCGACGAACCGGTGGCCCACCATGCCATGTCCGACTACGATGATGTGACGAGGCGCACAGCTGGCGCGCGAAATCCCGTCTGCAGACATGGCTTTGAGAGTAACGGCCAGAAATTACGTTCTTTTCGCGCAATGTGACGGTCCTATGACGAGGATCTCACAACTCACAGGTACGCCTGTGATTGATCGTTCACCGCCGGCGAAAGGACGAGGTGGAACTTAAGCGCGGTCGACTCATGTTCCTCCCAGTGGCCGGTCGTCGATGCGCCGGTCACAGGAATCTCACAATGAAGCTCAAGGAATTAGAAGGGAAGCGCCATGAGTAGCCCGCGCATTGTGGTCGCGACCGGCCCGGGACACCGACCGGTGGTTGCGCGACTTTTTCGGCCCCGCCGCCGCGGCGGACTGGAATACCTCGGCGACCAGCGGTTTCAGGCCCTCCGCTGAGATCGTCAAGGATGGCGACGACGCGATGATACGTGTCGAGCTGCCCGGGCGTTGACGTCGACCAGGACGTCAACGTGGAGGTCGACTCGAGCCACGCGTGGGCCGCTTGGCCATCCACGGCGAGCACCGCCACCGGCGCGTGCAAGGCGAAGGGGAAGGTGCGGGCCGCACGCTGCGGGAGATCCGGTACGGCTCGTTCCGCCGATCGTTCCAACTGCCCGCCGCCGTCAGCGCCGATGCCATCACGGCGACCTATGACGCCGGCGTGCTGACGGCGCGCGTCACAGGTGCCTACACCGCGGGCCAGGCGCAGCGCATCTCGATCACCAAGTAACGACCGATAACGGCGTGAAGCCGGCGGAGCCTCAACGGGTCCGCCGGATCGGCGCTTCAGCCCCAGCGGGCCAGCAGTTCCTTGGCGCGGGTCGCCAGCGCGGCCTGCAGGAACGGCCCGAAGCTGATGCGCGCCACGCCCAGCGGGCCGAAGGACGCCGGGTCGTCCTGGTCGGGCAGCGCGATCGCGTTGACCGGCAGCGCCAGCTCGGCGGTCAAGCGCCGCAACGTGTCGGGTTCGTGGCGGCCCACCGGATACAGCACATCGGCGCCGGCGGCCGCCGCCTGATTCAGGCGGGCCACCGCCCGATCGACGCGATCGGACGCCTCGCCGTCCTGGCGCAGGAACAGATCGGTCCGGGCGTTGATGACGACGTGCACCCCGGCCGCATCGGCGGCCGACCGCAGCGCACCGACCAACTCCGCGTGTTCCTCGGCGGACCGCAGTCGCTTGCCCTCCGAGTGCACGGTGTCCTCGATGTTCAGCCCGACGGCCCCGACGCTCAGCAGGCCCTCGATCAGCCGGCCCGCCGGCTGCCCGTAGCCGGATTCGATGTCCACCGACACCGGGACGTCGACCGCGGCGGTGATCTGTGCGACCCGGGTAAGAACGTCGTCGAACGACATGCCCTCGTTATCGGGTTTGCCGATCGAGTCCGCCATCGGGTGACTGCCCACGGTGAGGGCGGCGAATCCGGCGCCGGTGGCCAGCCGCGCCGACCAGGCATCCCACACGGTCGGCAGGATGACCGGGTCGCCCGGCCGGTGCAGTTCCAGCAGCGCTGGCGGCCCGCTCTGCCGGTGTGGTGCGTCCCGTCATAAGTGTTTGCTCCCTCGGCATCCGGGCTCAACGGACTGACGTCTGGCGTGTGCCGTGGATACTATCGAGGGCGTACTGTGATCCGAAACACTGCCGAGGAGATCCGTTGACGAGCACGACTGGCACGACCGAATTCGCCGAACTGCACGACCTCATCGGCGGCCTGCGGCGGTGCGTGAGCTCGCTGCGGGCCCGATACGGTGACAGCCCGGCCATGCGTCGCATCGTGATCGACGCCGACCGCATCATGTCCGACGTCGACCTGCTCGATACCGACGTGTCCGAATTGGATCTGGCCGGCGCCACGGTGCAGCAGTCGGGCGAGAAGATCGTCATTCCAGACACCCAGTACGACAGCGAATTCTGGCGCGATGTCGACGACGAGGGTGTCGGCGGTCACAACAGGGCCTGAACAACCCAAGCCCCCCAGAAAAGGGGGGCTTGTATCTGTGTACCCTTCGACCTACAGCCCGTTCGAAGAGGAACACACTAAATGAGCGCACCTACGGCGAACCGTCCTGCGTCCGGTGTCTTTTCACCCACGCGCGCCCGTATCCAGCAACGCACCCTGCGCACCGACCGGTGGTGGATGTCGCCGCTGCGAATCGATCTCGGCTTCGCCGCTTTCATTATTTATGCGACAGCGCGGGCATTCCAGCAGAACTACTTCTTCGTCCCCAAATACCACTACCTGACCCCGTTCTACTCGCCCTGCGTGAGCAAGGGTTGCGGTGAGGCGGGCGACATCTGGCCGCAGTTCCTGCCGGACGTGTGGTGGCTGCCCTACGCGGCGCTGTCGCTGCCGTTCCTGCTGCTGTTCCGGTTGACCTGCTACTACTACCGCGGCGCCTACTACCGCACGGTGTGGCAGTCGCCCAGCGCCTGCGCGGTGGCCGAGCCGCGCGAGCACTACTCGGGCGAGACCAAGTTCCCGCTGATCATCCAGAACAGCCACCGGTACTTCTTCTATATCGCCGGCATCATCTCGGTGATCAACACCTATGACGCCATCGTGGCGTTCCACTCCGACAGCGGGCCCGGCGGATTTGGCTTCGGCCTGGGCAATCTGATCCTGCTCGGCAACGTCATCATGCTGTGGATCTACACGCTGTCCTGCCACTCCTGCCGGCACGTGACCGGCGGGCGGCTCAAGCATTTCTCCAAGCACCCTGTGCGGTACTGGATCTGGACCCAGGTCAGCGTCATCAACACCCGGCACAAGCTGTTCGCGTGGATCACGCTGGGCACCCTGATGCTCACCGACTTCTACGTCGCGCTGGTGGCCAGCGGCACCATTCCTGACCTGAGATTTGTTGGCTGACAAGCCAACTCGAAATAAATCAGAATTTAGCTAGCGAGGGTTTCATGGTGGAAATCGAGCGGCACACGTACGACGTGGTCGTGATCGGTGCCGGCGGCGCCGGGCTGCGTGCGGTTATCGAAGCGCGCGAACGGGGTCTGCGGGTCGCGGTGGTGTGTAAGTCCCTGTTCGGCAAGGCCCACACGGTCATGGCCGAGGGCGGCTGCGCCGCGTCCATGGGCAACACCAACCCAAAGGACAACTGGAAGACCCACTTCGGCGACACGATGCGCGGCGGGAAATTCCTCAACAACTGGCGCATGGCCGAACTGCACGCCAAGGAAGCCCCCGACCGCGTCTGGGAGCTGGAAACCTATGGCGCGCTGTTCGATCGCCTCAAGGACGGCAAGATCAGCCAGCGCAACTTCGGTGGGCACACCTACCCGCGGCTGGCCCACGTCGGTGACCGCACCGGCCTGGAGCTGATCCGCACCATGCAGCAGAAGATCGTCTCGCTGCAGCAGGAGGATTTCGCCGAGCTCGGCGACTACGAAGCCCGGATCAGGGTATTCGCCGAAACCACCATCACCGAGCTGGTCAAGGACGGCGACGCGATCGCCGGGGCATTCGGCTACATCCGCGAGAGCGGAAACTTCATCTTGTTCGAGGCGCCCGCGGTGGTGCTGGCCACCGGCGGGATCGGCAAGTCGTTCAAGGTCACCTCGAACTCGTGGGAGTACACCGGCGACGGCCACGCGCTGGCCCTGCGGGCCGGCGCGTCGCTGATCAACATGGAGTTCGTCCAGTTTCACCCGACGGGCATGGTGTGGCCGCCGAGTGTGAAGGGGATCCTGGTCACCGAGGGTGTCCGCGGTGACGGCGGGGTGCTGAAGAACTCCGACGACAAGCGGTTCATGTTCGACTACATCCCGTCGGTGTTCAAAGGGCAGTACGCCGAGTCCGAACAAGAAGCCGACCAGTGGCTCAAGGACAACGACTCGGCCCGCCGCACTCCGGACCTGCTGCCGCGCGACGAGGTCGCGCGCGCGATCAACTCCGAGGTCAAGGCCGGCCGCGGCAGCCCACACGGCGGCGTCTTCCTGGACATCGCGTCGCGGCTGACGCCGGCGGAGATCAACCGCCGCCTGCCGTCGATGTACCACCAGTTCAAGGAGCTGGCCGGGGTCGACATCACCAAGGAGCCGATGGAAGTCGGCCCGACCTGCCACTACGTGATGGGCGGCGTCGAGGTGGACGCCGACACCGGGGCGGCCACGGTCCCCGGGCTCTTCGCCGCCGGCGAATGCTCCGGCGGTATGCACGGCTCGAACCGGCTGGGCGGCAACTCGCTCTCGGACCTTCTGGTGTTCGGCCGGCGGGCCGGCCTGGGCGCCGCCGACTACGTGCGGGCCCTGAGCAGCCGTCCGACGATCGCCGAAGGCGCCGTCGACGCGGCGGCGAAGCGGGCGCTGGCCCCCTTCGAGGCACCGGCGAGCGGCGCACCCGGGGAGAACCCGTACACCCTGCAGCTGGAACTGCAGCAGTCGATGAACGACCTGGTCGGCATCATCCGCAACGCCGACGAAGTCTCGGAGGCCCTGGCGCGGCTCGACAAGCTGCGTGAGCGGTTCAAGAACCTCCACGTCGAGGGGCAACGCCGGTACAACCCGGGCTGGAACCTGGCCATCGACCTGCGCAACATGCTGCTGGTCAGCGAGTGCGTCGCCAAGGCCGCGCTGCAGCGCACCGAGAGCCGTGGCGGGCACACCCGCGACGACCACCCCGCGATGGACTCGTCGTGGCGCAAGGTGCTGCTGGTCTGCGAGGCGGCCAACGTCGACGAGGTGATTCCCGACATCACCATCACGAAGAAAGATCAGACGCCGATGCGGCCCGATCTGCTGGAGCTGTTTGAAATCGGTGAGTTGGAGAAGTACTACACCGACGAGGAACTCGCCGGGCACCCAGGACGGAGTGGCAAATGACCTACAACGCGACGATGCGGGTGTGGCGCGGCGACGACGCCGACGGTGGTCTGCAGGACTTCACGGTCGAGGTCAACGAGGGCGAGGTCGTCCTCGACATCATCCATCGCCTGCAGCAGACCCAGACGCCGGACCTGGCGGTCCGGTGGAACTGCAAGGCGGGCAAGTGTGGCTCCTGCTCGGCGGAGATCAACGGCAAGCCGCGGCTGCTCTGCATGACCCGGATGTCCACGTTCGCCGAGGACGAGGTCGTCACCGTCACGCCGCTGCGGACGTTCCCGGTGATCCGTGACCTGGTCACCGACGTCTCGTTCAACTACGAAAAGGCCCGCGAGATACCGTCTTTCGCGCCGCCCAAGGACCTGCAGCCCGGCGAGTACCGGATGGCGCAGGAGGACGTCCAGCGTTCCCAAGAGTTCCGCAAGTGCATCGAATGCTTCCTGTGCCAGAACGTGTGCCACGTGGTCCGCGACCACGAGGAGAACAAGAAGGCGTTCGCCGGCCCCCGCTTCCTGATGCGGATCGCCGAGCTGGAAATGCACCCGCTGGACACCCGCGACCGCCGCAACGACGCTCAGGACGAGCACGGCCTGGGCTACTGCAACATCACCAAGTGCTGCACCGAGGTCTGCCCGGAAAACATCAAGATCACCGACAACGCGCTGATCCCGATGAAAGAGCGGGTCGCCGACCGCAAGTACGACCCGGTGGTGTGGCTCGGTAACAAGCTGTTCCGTCGCTGAGCTGTCGCGCCGCTGTAATCCCGGCCGATCCCGTCATGCACGTTAGGCCGTCGCGGGACCGGGTAACCAGACTGCATCCTGTCGGGCCGCCGCGCGCGGCCGCGTATCCACGACCGGAAGGGCAGTTCATGGAATCCATGCGAGAAACCGCCAGCATCAACAACATTCGCACCGCGATTCGGCAGTTGTCGGTCCGCGCCCAGCTCGCGAACAAAGAAGGCCGGTACACCGACGCCGCCGAACTCCAGTCCCGCATCCAGGGCTTTCGGGACGAGCTGGGCCACCGCCGCTAGCCGGTCAACGGCTGAGCGAGGCGATTACGCGCCGAGACGGCGAAAGACGCTCCGATGGAACACGATGGGCGCCACCTCGGCGTCCACCGTCACCTCGTTGACCCGCAACACCACGATGGTGTGATCGCCGGCCGGGATGAGCTGCTCGATCGCGCTTTCCAGCCACAGACCGGTGCCCTGGATGAAAACCGCGCCGGTGGACCGGGAGACCGTCTCCAGGCCGGCGAACCTGTCGCCGGTCTTGGCGGCCAGCGTGCGTGCCGCCGTCGTCATGTTCCTCGCCGAGCACACTGATGCCCAGCATCGGCAGATCCTTGAGCTTGGGCCACGTCGTCGAGGTGTTCTGCACGCAGAACGACACCAACGGCGGATCCAGCGAGACGGGGACAAAGGTGCTGGCCGCCAGGCCTTCCCGGGTTCCGTTCACCTCGGCGGCGATCGCCACCACACCGGACGGGAAATGGCCGAAGGCCTCACGGAGTGACGACGCGGTCAGCTTGTTATTCGAGTTCACCGGACTTATTCGCCCCTAGAGCCGGAGACGGGATTATTGGGTGTGACCCTACCCGGCGCCGGTCGTCCGGGCGCGGCCACCCTTACCTGTTTTCTCAGCGTTCTGCCGAATACCCGTGCGCCGCGGCCACATCCGGATGGGCCCGCAGTCTGCTCTTCCATGCGTTGCGACCGTAGACCGCGAAGATCGGATCCGACGGATCATCCACGCGCTGCGTGCGGTGCCGCGAGTTCGTCGGGTAGCGACAGCACCGGTATTTGCGCGTCCAGGCGCGGATTGAAGAAGAACGGCACCGAGATACGGTCGCCGCCCGACCCCTGCAGGTTCACCCGGTGCTCGGTGGCCCGCAGGTATCCGCGCGTCGCCACCTCCAGCAGCTCACCGATATTGACGATGAACGCCCCCTCGCGCGGCGGCACGTCGATCCAGCCGTCGTTAGCCCGGCCGGCCGGCCGCACCTGCAGACCGGCGCCGCCCGGCTCGGCCAGCAACAGGGTCAGCACCCCGGCGTCGCGGTGCGCCCCCACGCCCTGCGCGCCGGCCGCGCGGTCCGGGTAGCGGATGATCTTGATCAGCGTGGCCGGCGCGTCGGCGAAGGCCGCGTCGAACACGTCGGATGGACTGCCCAGCGAGGCCGCCCAGTGCCGCAGCAGGGTGCGGGCCACCGCGGACAGCGCGGCGTCCCACTCTTCGACGATCCTGGGAAGGTCCGGCAATGCGGCCGGCCACTGATTGGGGCCCTGCAGCCAGCGATAGTCGGATTTGTCCAGCCCGCCGATCGGCGGGCGTTCCGGCCCGACATCGATCTGCTCGCGCCAATCCACCTGCCCGCGGGTCAACTCGCCGCCGAGCCGGGTGTAACCGCGGAAATGGGGGCTGCGCACCATCGCGACGGCGTCCTTATCCGGTTGCGGCAGCGCGAACAGCCGGCGGGCCGCGTCCAGAACCCGCGTCACCAGGTCCGGCGGCACACCGTGACCGGACAGATAGAAGAAGCCGACCTCGTGGCCGGCCTCGCGCAGACCGTCTCGCAGGCGACCGGGGTCGGCCCGCAGGTCCACAGTCGGCATCTCGAAGGGCGGCGCAGTGACGCCACGCACATCGGTCATGCGCGCATCATCGCCGCAGGTAAGACGGATCCCGACGGCATGACCCTGCAGCTTCCCAACCGGTTGGTTAATTAGGCAATGAAATCTAGCTCACATTGGCTTGCATACCGCTGACGCTAGCGATACTTTAGCGGTGTTACTGGTGGGTAACTTAGACCTAGTACCCAACCACAAGTGGCATTCTCAACGAGGAGGACCGTAGTGAGCCACTACAAGAGCAACGTCCGCGACCAGGCGTTCAATCTGTTCGAAGTCCTGGGCGTTGACAAGGCATTGGGCCAGGGCGAATACAGCGATCTGGACGCCGACACCGCCCGCGAAATGTTGAACGAGATCAGCCGGCTGGCCGAAGGGCCGATCGCGGACTCGTTCGTCGAGGGCGACCGCAACCCGCCGGTCTTCGACCCGAAGACGCACTCGGTGACGCTGCCCGAATCTTTCAAGAAGTCGGTAACACGCGGTGCTCGAGGCCGGGTGGGACAAGGTAGGCCTCGACGAGGCCCTCGGCGGTGTCGCGATGCCCAAGTCGCTGCTGTGGGCGCTGCACGAGCACCTGCTGGGCGCCAACCCGGCCGTGTGGATGTACGCCGGTGGCGCGGGCTTCGCCAACATCCTGTACCACCTCGGCACCGAGGAGCAGAAGAAGTGGGCCATCCTGGCCGCCGAGCGCGGCTGGGGTTCGACCATGGTGCTCACGGAGCCGGACGCCGGCTCCGACGTCGGCGCCGGGCGGACCAAGGCCGTCCAGCAGGACGACGGCTCCTGGCACATCGACGGCGTGAAGCGGTTCATCACCTCTGGTGACTCCGGTGACCTGTTCGAGAACATCTTCCACCTGGTGCTGGCGCGCCCCGAGGGTGCCGGACCCGGCACCAAGGGCCTGTCGCTGTTCTTCGTGCCGAAGTTCCTGTTCGACTTCGAGACCGGTGAGCCGGGCGAGCGCAACGGCGTCTTCGTCACCAACGTCGAGCACAAGATGGGCCTGAAGGTATCGGCGACGTGTGAGCTGAGCTTCGGCCAGCACGACATCCCCGCCAAGGGCTGGCTGGTCGGCGAGGTGCACAACGGCATCGCGCAGATGTTCGAGGTCATCGAGCAGGCCCGCATGATGGTCGGTACCAAGGCCATCGCGACCCTGTCCACCGGTTACCTGAACGCGCTCGAGTACGCGAAGTCTCGCGTCCAAGGCGCCGACATGACCCAGATGACCGACAAGTCCGCACCGCGGGTGACCATCACGCACCACCCGGACGTGCGGCGTTCGCTGATGACCCAGAAGGCCTACGCCGAGGGTCTGCGCGCGCTGTACCTGTTCACGTCGACCTACCAGGACTCGGCCGTGGCCGAGACCCTGCACGGTGTGGACGCCGAGCTGGCGGTCAAGGTCAACGACCTGATGCTGCCCGTCGTCAAAGGTGTGGGCTCGGAGCAGGCATACGCCAAGCTCACCGAGAGCCTGCAGACCTTCGGTGGCTCCGGCTTCCTGCAGGACTACCCGATCGAGCAGTACATCCGGGACGCCAAGATCGACTCGCTCTACGAGGGCACCACCGCCATCCAGGCGCAGGACTTCTTCTTCCGCAAGATCGTCCGCGACAAGGGTGTGGCGCTGGCTCACGTCTCCGAGCAGATCCAGACGTTCGTCGACAGCGAGTCCGGCAACGGCCGCCTGAAGACCGAGCGGGAGCTGCTGGCCAAGGCGCTGGCCGACGTCCAGGCGATGGCGGCCACGCTGACCGGTTACCTGATGGCGGCGCAGGAGGACGTGACCAGCCTGTACAAGGTGGGTCTGGGTTCGGTGCGCTTCCTGATGAGCGTCGGTGACCTGGTCATCGGCTGGTTGTTGCAGCGCCAGGCGGCGGTTGCCGTGGCGGCGCTCGACGCCGGTGCCGGCGGCGAGGAGCGGTCCTTCTACGAGGGCAAGATCGCGGTGGCATCGTTCTTCGCGAAGAACTTCCTGCCGCTGCTGACCAGCACCCGCGAGGTCATCGACACGCTGGACAACGACATCATGGAGCTCGACGAGGCCGCCTTCTAGGCCACCCTCGAACGGCACGCACGAATCCCCCGCTTCGCCCGCGAAGCGGGGGATTCGTCGCTTGACCGGACCGCAGAAGGGCACCGCACACAGCAAAAAGAGCCGCCGCTGGATCCCCTCACTCCAGCGGCGGCCCTTTTCCGTACGCCAGTCCGTGAAAACGGATCAGCGCTCGCATTCGGGGGATGCCCCGTATTGCCGTCGGGGTCGGGGGGTCAGACCACAACACGGGGCCATCCGGTGGGTCGGATACCCGCACCCCCATTTGACTAACCAGATGTGACTCAACTCATGGACGAGCGCCGAGCCATCGGGTTACCTGCCGACGGGCGCGTCAGGCCTCCAGGATCGCGGCGACACCCTGGCCGCCGGCCGCGCAGATCGAGACCAGGGCGCGCACGGTGCCGGCGCCCTTCTGCTCGGCCTTGCGCTCGGCAAGCTGCTTGGCCGCCTGGGCCAGGATCCGCCCGCCGGTGGCCGCGAAGGGGTGGCCGGCGGCCAGCGACGAGCCGTTGACGTTGAGCTTGGACCGGTCGATCGAGCCCAGCGCGGCATCCAGGCCGAGGCGCTCCTTGCAGTACTCCTCGGACTCCCACGCCTGCAGGTGACACAGCACCACCGACGCGAACGCCTCGTGGATCTCGTAGAAGTCGAAGTCCTGCAGGCTCAAACCGTTGCGGGCGAGCAGCCGCGGCACCGCGTAGGTCGGTGCCATCAGCAGGCCGTCGCGCCCGTTGACGTAGTCGACCGCCGCGGTCTCCGAATCCACCAGGTAGGCCAGCGGCGTCAGCGAATGAGCGGCGGCCCACTCGTCGGTGGCCAGCAGCGCCACCGAGGCGCCGTCGGTCAGCGGAGTCGAGTTGCCGGCCGTCATCGTCGCGTCGCCGGCTTTCACGCCGAACACCGGACGCAGCTTCGCCAGCTTCTCCGCCGACGAGTCCGCGCGCAGGTTGTCGTCGCGGTACAGCCCCAGGAACGGCGTGACCAGATCGTCGAAGAAGCCGCGGTCGTAGGCGGCGGCCATGTTGCGGTGGCTCGCGGCGGCCAGCTCGTCCTGCGCGACGCGGGCGATGCCCATCTCCTTGGCGGTGAGCGCCTGGTGCTCGCCCATCGACAGCCCGGTGCGGGGTTCGCTGTTGACCGGGATCTCGACGCCCAGCGTCGCGGGCAGCGTGCCCACCAGCTTCAGCCGCTGCACGTTGGACTTGGCCCGGCGCAACTTGAGCAGCGTGCGGCGCAGGTTGTCGCCCAGGCCGATGGGGGCGTCGGAGGTGGTGTCCACGCCGCCGGCGGCGGCCACCTCGTAGCGTCCGGCCGCGATGCCCTCGGCGGCGGCGACGGCCGCCTGCAGCCCGGTCCCACAGGCCTGCTGCAGGTCGAACGCGGGGGTGTAGGACGACAGCTGCGATCCGAGCACGCATTCGCGCGTCAGGTTGAAGTCCCTGCTGTGCTTGAGCACCGCGCCGCCGACCACCACACCCAGCCGTTCGCCGGCGAGTCCGAAGCGATCCACCAGCCCGCCCAGCGCGGCGGTGAACATGTCCTGGTTGGACGCCTCCGCATAGGCACCGTCGGATCGGGCGAACGGGATGCGGTTACCGCCCAGGACGGCCACGCGTCGCCGCTCCGAACTGCGTTGTTTACTTGCCTCAGAACTTGCAGGGGCCACTATTCTTCTCCGTGTTTTCCGCGGTCAATCGGTTTGGGAATCGCCCGTCTGGGGCCATACTACCCACTGTTCTTACTCTGCAGTAAGTTCGTCCCCGATACGGTTGTGCTGTAGGCATACCCCGACTTCGCAAGAATATGGAAGGTAGCTCCGGTGGCTCCCAAGGCTTCGTCCGATCTGTTCTCTCAGATCGTCAATTCCGGTCCAGGATCGTTTCTCGCCAAGCAGCTCGGCGTTCCCCAGCCCGAGACGCTGCGCCGCTACCGGGCCGGTGAACCGCCACTGGCCGGGGCGCTGCTGATCGGCGGGGAGGGCAGGGTCGTCGAGCCGCTGCGCGCGGCGCTGGACGCCGATTACGACCTGGTGGGCAACAACCTGGGCGGCCGCTGGGCCGACAAGTTCGGCGGCCTGGTGTTCGACGCCACCGGCATCACCACGCCCGAGGGCCTCAGAGGGCTGTACGAGTTCTTCACGCCCCTGCTGCGCAATCTGGGCCATTCCGCGCGCGTGGCCGTCGTCGGCACCACGCCCGACGCCGCCGCCAGCCCGCACGAGCGGATCGCACAGCGCGCGCTGGAGGGCTTCACGCGTTCACTGGGTAAGGAGCTGCGCAACGGCGCGACGGTGGCGCTGGTGTATCTGTCGCCGGACGCCAAACCCGCTGCGACGGGACTGGAATCGACGATGCGGTTCATCCTGTCGGCCAAGTCCGCCTACGTCGACGGCCAGGTCTTCTACGTCGGGGAGTCGGACTCCACGCCCCCGGCCGACTGGGATCGCCCGCTGGACGGGAAGGTCGCCATCGTCACGGGCGCGGCCCGGGGAATCGGCGCGACGATCGCCGAGGTGTTCGCCCGCGACGGCGCACGCGTGGTCGCGATCGACGTGGAATCGGCCGCCGAGGCGCTGGCCGAGACGGCCAGCCGGGTCGGCGGCACCGCCCTGTGGCTCGACGTCACCGCCTCCGACGCCGTCGACAAGATCACCGAGCATCTGCGCGAGCACCACGGCGGCCGCGCCGACGTGCTGGTCAACAACGCCGGCATCACCCGCGACAAGCTGTTGGCCAACATGGACGACGCCCGCTGGGACGCCGTCCTGGCGGTCAATCTGCTTGCCCCGCTGCGTCTTACCGAAGGGCTGGTGGCCAACGGCACCCTCGGCGAGGGTGGCCGGGTGATCGGCTTGTCGTCGATGGCCGGCATCGCCGGCAACCGCGGCCAGACCAACTACGCGACGACCAAGGCCGGGATGATCGGCCTCACCCAGTCGCTTGCCCCGGAGCTCCACGGCAAGGGCATCACGATCAACGCCGTCGCGCCGGGATTCATCGAAACCCAGATGACGGCCGCGATTCCGCTGGCCACCCGCGAGGTCGGGCGCCGGATGAACTCGCTGCTGCAGGGCGGGCAGCCGGTGGACGTCGCGGAAACCATCGCCTACTTCGCAAGCCCGGCGTCAAATGCGGTGACGGGTAACGTCATTCGCGTCTGCGGCCAGGCCATGCTGGGCGCATAGCGGAACAGGCTGTCGAGGAGAATGCCATGAACCAGCCAAGCGGCCTGAAGAACATGCTGCGCGCGGCCGCCGGGGCCCTGCCGGTGGTGTCGCGCAAGGGCGAGCTGCCCACCCGAACGGTGACCATCGAGGAACTGCCCATCGACCGCACGCACGTGGCCGAGTACGCGGGAGTCACCGGTCTGCGCTATGGCAATCACGTGCCGCTGACCTACCCGTTCGCGCTGACCTTTCCGGCGCTGATGTCGCTGGTGACCGGGTTCGACTTCCCCTTCGCCGCAATGGGATCGGTGCATACCGAGAACCACATCACGCAATACCGCCCGATCGCGGTCACCGACACCGTGGGCGTGCGCGTGCACGCCGAGAACCTGCGCGAGCACCGCAAGGGCCTGTTGGTCGACCTGGTGACCGATGTCAGCGTCGGCAACGACACCGCCTGGCATCAGGTGACGACCTTCCTGCACCAGCAACGGACCAGCCTGTCCGATGAACCCAAGCCGCCGCCGCAGAAGCAACCGAAGCTGCCACCGCCGTCCACCGTGCTGCGGGTCAGCCCGGGACTGATCCGGCGCTACGCCGACGCCGGGGGTGATCACAACCCCATCCACACCAACTCGGTCGCGGCCAAGCTGTTCGGATTCCCGACCGTGATCGCGCACGGAATGTACAGCGCCGCAGCCGTATTGGCCAATATCGAGGCGCAGATTCCCGACGCGGTGCGGTATTCGGTGCGGTTCGGCAAGCCGCTGGTGCTGCCCGCGACCGCGGGGCTCTACATCGACGAACACGACGGCGGCTGGGACATCTCGCTGCGCAACATCGCCAAGGGGTACCCGCACCTGACCGGCACGGTCCGGCCGCTCTAGCGCTGACGGTGCTGACGGCGGCGACCCGCTAGCCCGCCTGGGTCGTACTGCGGCCCAGGGCAAGCACTTTCAGACCGTGGGCGCCGGTGGCGGTCAGCAGGAAGAGCAGGAACAGCCACAGCGGGGGCCGGGCGAGTTCCCAGACGAAGATCGCCGCCCAGATCGGTGAGCCCTGCGTCACCGCGAGCACGCCGGCGGCGCCGGCCAGCGACACCGCCGGCACGTGCAGGTGCGTCCCGGTCGCCCAGTTGATCGTCAACACCAGCGCCGCCCCGGCCGCTGCGCCGGTGGCCAGCGACGGCGTCAGCAATCCGCCGGCCCCGCCGGCCCGCAGAAACAGTGCGGTCAGTAGGGGTTTCAGCGCCAGAATCGCCAGCGCCGACACCAAAGTCATGCCGCTGGCCAAGCTGACCGTCAAGATGCTTCGACCGTTGCCGGGCAACTCGGGCCACCAATGCGAACACACCCCCATCACCAGGCCCGCACCGGCGAGCGCGGGGATCAGCACCACGGTCCGCAATTGGCGGGCAGGCCGTGCCACGGCCATCAACCGGCTGAAGGCCAGTCCCACCGCGAGAGTCACCGGCGCCAGCAACAATCCGTGCGCGGTCAGCAGGTAGGTCGACTCCTCGAGGGGCCACTGCAGGTTGGGTTGATCGCGGGTGATGGCCGAACCGACGGCGACCGCCAGGCCGGACGAGAGAAACGCCGCGCCCACCGCGCGCGGCCGCCAGGTGCTGAGCAGGATCCGGATCGTGAACAGCGCGCCGGCCAGTGGGACCGCATACACCGCGCCCAGCCCGGCCCCCGCCGCACAGGCCAGCAGGATCTCGCGGTCGCGCGGCGAGAGCCGCTTGAGCCATCCGGTTCCCAAATCGCCTAGCGCTGCGGCGAATTGACGTGGGGCCCCTTCCCGTCCGAGTGAGGCCCCCGAACCGACGAGCAGCACCTGCAGCATGGCGTCGATGCTCCAGGAAAGCCTCGGCACACGTTTCCGGCCCGCGATGGTCTGCGCCAGCGGGGGCACCTCGGCCCGCCGCCGCAGCAGCCACCACCCCAGGCCCGCGAGGGCGGCGCCGATCATCGGGCCGACGACGCGGCGGATCGGGCTGCTGGCGGCCACCCCGGCCAGCAGCGCGCCGAAACCGTAGTTGTAGGTGGCGTGCTGGACGACGCGTAGCACCAACGTCGTCGCCAACCCGGCAACTCCGGCGAGCAACCCGACAATGACTACCGCGCAAAAGAAGTCGAGGTTGCCGCGCTCCGAGCGGGGGACGCTCATTCGGGCCACCTGAACGAATGTAGGTCTAGTCGCCGGCGGCGTCCGAGCCGCCCGCGTCGGGGTGGGCCGCGGCCGCTTCCCGTTCCGCCGGTGAGCCCTTGAGGCCGTACCAGAACAGGTCGATCATCAGCTGGGCCGCCTCGTCTGACGTCGACGTCGCCGGTGGACAGCCGGTTGGCGACCGCCTCGCCCGCGCCCACCAGGGCCACGGCCATCATCTCGTGCTCGCGTTCGGAGCGCGGGTTGCGGCTACCCGCCCGCATCAGGCCGGCCACCAGTTCGATGATCTGCTCGCGTCCCTCGCGGACCATGTGGGCGAACGCCTGCGAGCTGGTGGCCTGGGTGTACATCACGATCCAGGACGCCCGGTTGGCGTCGATGTAGCGCATGAACGACGCGATGGTGTTGCGCAGCATGTCGTTGGGGCTCTGCTGGAAATCGATGTCGGCGCGCACCACGTCGATGAACCGGCTCATCTCCCGGTTCAGGCAGGCACCGAACAGGTCTTCCTTGGAGCCGTAGTACAGGTACAGCATCGGCTTGGAGATCTGCGCCTCGGCGGCGATCGCGTCCATCGAGGTCTCGTGATAGCCGTTGACCGAGAACATCTGCACGGCGGCGTCGAGCATCTGCTGCTCGCGGACGGCACGCGGTAACCGCTTGGTACCACCCGCCATCGCTTGCCTCTCCAGCCCGTCTATCTGACTCAAGAGTAAGCAATGCGCTGCTGCCGCACATGCACTACTGCCAATGGCGGCGACCCGCTTCGCCCGGCTCCGCCCGCTAGCGGGCGCAGTGGGGACTGGGGCCCTTCATCGTCGCCACCCGCACCAGCGAATCGTCGACCTGCTTGGCCGGCAAGTCGCCTGACGCTACCGCCTGCTGCAACCGGTCCAAGACCGCCGGCACCTCGTCGGTGGTGACCCACAGCGCGACGTCGACGCCGGCCCGCAGGCTGCGCAGCACCGCCTCCGACACCCCGTACCGGTCGGAGATCGCGGCCATGCTGGACAGGTCGTCACTGAACACCGGGCCGGTGAACGGCGGGCCCTTGTAGCCGACCCCGTTGCGCAGCAGCTGCACCGCCTCGGGGCTCAGGCTGGCCGGGACGTCGCCGGTGAGCCCGGGAACCTGCAAGTGGCCGACCATCACCGCGACGGGGGCCGTGGCCACCAGGGTCCGATAGGGCACCAGATCGCTGTTCTGCAGGTCGTCGAGCGGCGGCGTGACGACACCGCCGGTGTGCGAGTCGCCCGAGCCGTGCCCGTGGCCGGGGAAGTGCTTGAGCACCGGCAGCAGCCCGGCGTCGCGCAGCCCCTGCGCGTAGGCCCCGGCGTAATCGGTGACCTTGGCGGGATCCGCGCTGAACGACCGGTTGCCGATCACGGCGTCGTCGGGCTCGTCGCTGACGTCGACGACGGGCGCGAAGTCGACGGTGATGCCCAGGTCGTGCATCTTCTTGCCGCGGCTCGGCCGCCACGTCGTGCACCTGCTGGACCGTTTGCGTCTGCGCCAGCTCCCGGGGCGACGGCGACGTCCCGATCAGCGACTTCAACCGCGAGACCCGGCCGCCCTCTTCGTCGACGCTGACGGCCAGCGGCAGCGGCCCCGCCTTGGCCGCGATGTCGGCCAGCGGCCCCTTGAAGATCGACAGGTCGGTCCAGCTGCCGATGAAGATGCCACCCACGTGGTAGCCGTTGACGACGGCCCGGGCGTCGTCGGCGTTCTTCACGCCCACCATCAGCAGTTGGGCGAGCTTGTCGCGGAGGCCCAGCGTCGCCGGAACCGCCGACGGGTCGGCACACACCGGCGGCGCCGGGGCGGCCACCGGCTTGCTCGACGTCGACGGGCGGGGCGGCGGCGCGGTGTGGTGACTGCAACCGGCCACCAGCACCGACGCGGCTGCGAGCACGGCGAAGGTGCGCGAAAATGCCATCGGGCCATGCTTTCACGAGCGGGCGTTTCGTCTCCCGGCTCCAGGGGGCATCAGCGGTACCGTTGCTGATCAAGGGGCTGGGCGTCGGGGCGCCCAATTGACTGGCGGGGAGGAGCCAGCGATGACCGGTTTCACGTTGGCCGCCGCGGTCAGCATCGCGGTGGGCTTATCCGTCGGGGTGGCGACGACCGTCGGGATCACGCTCGCCGTGGCCGACCACAGCCTGGTGCAGGTGCCGAGCCTTCAGCGTCCCGCGCTTCCGGCCGGTCCCTATCAGGTGGAATACGGCGACCGCTGCTTCCACGGGCACTGTCTGCACTGGTGACCAGCGCTCCGGTCGGCCGGCGCTCTTCTGCTAGGTTGGCGCTAGGTTGAAGTCACGACCGCAAGCCAACACTCAGGAGCGTCGATGAACCGGATCGTTGCGCCCGCCGCAGCGAGCGTTGTGGTTGGCCTGTTGCTCGGCGCGGCCGCGATCTTCGGGATCACGCTGATGGTCCAGCAAGACACGAAGCCGCCACTCCCCGGGGGCGATCCGCAGTCGTCAGTGCTCAACCGGGTCGAGTACGGCAACCGTAGCTAGCCGGTCGAGGTCGGGGACCGCGTCGTCGGTCTCATGCTCGACGGCTGGGCCCGTGTCGCGCCGGTGGTTGTGGTTGGTCGGTGCGATCGCGCTGGCCCTGACGTTCGCCCAATCCGCCGGGCGGATCTCCCCCGACACCAAGCTTGACCTGACCGCGAACCCGCTGCGCTTCCTGTCCCGGGCGACCAATCTGTGGAACAGCGAGCTGCCGTTCGGGCAGGCGCAGAATCAGGCCTACGGGTATCTGTTTCCGCACGGCGCTTTCTTTCTGGTCGGCCACGCGCTGGGCGTGCCCGGCTGGATCACCCAACGGCTGTGGTGGGCGCTGCTGCTCACCGTCGGCTTCTGGGGGCTGTTGCGGGTCGCCGAGGCGCTGCGGATCGGCAGCCCGGCGTCACGGGTGATCGCTGCGGCCGCGTTCGCGCTGTCGCCGCGGGTGCTGACCACGCTCGGATCGATCTCCTCGGAAACATTGCCAATGATGTTGGCGCCGTGGGTGTTGCTGCCCACGATCCTTGCCCTGCGGGCCACCAGCGGCCGGTCGGTGCGGGCGCTGGCCGGGCAGGCGGGCCTGGCCGTCGCGCTGATGGGCGCGGTGAACGCCATCGCAACCCTGGCCGGCTGCCTGCCCGCGGTGATCTGGTGGGCGTGTCACCGGCCGAACCGGTTGTGGTGGCGCTACACCGGGTGGTGGCTGGTGGCGCTGGTGCTGGCCACGCTGTGGTGGGCGGTGGCGCTGGTGATGCTGCGCGCCATCAGCCCCCCGTTCCTGGACTTCATCGAGTCCTCCGGCGTGACGACGCAATGGTCGTCGCTGGTCGAGATGTTGCGCGGTACCGACAGCTGGACCCCGTACGTGGCGCCGACCGCCACCGCGGGCGCTCCGCTGGTGACCGGCTCGGCGGCCGTGCTGGGCACGTGCCTGGTCGCGGCGGCCGGACTCGCGGGGCTGGCCGGCCCGGCCATGCCGGCGCGCGGTCGGCTGGTGACGATGCTGTTGGCCGGCGTGGTGTTGATGGCCGCCGGATACAGCGGCGGCCTGGGCTCGCCGGTGGCGCACGCGGTGCAGGCCTTCCTGGACGCCGGCGGCGCCCCGTTGCGCAACGTGCACAAATTCGGGTCGGTGATCAGGATCCCGGTGGTGCTGGGCCTCGCGCAGTTGCTGGGACGGATACCGCTGCCGGGCAGCGCGCCAATGTTGGTGTGGCTGCGCGCCTTTGCGCACCCGGAGCGTGACAAGCGGATCGCGACCGCGATCGTGGTCGCCACCGCGCTGATGGTCAGCACGTCACTGGCGTGGACCGGTCGGCTGGCCCCGCCCGGGACCTTCAACGCGATCCCGCAGTACTGGCACGAGGCGGCCGACTGGCTCACCGAGCACAACACCGGGACCCCGGCACCCGGGCGGGTGCTCGTCGTCCCCGGGGCACCGTTCGCCACGCAGGTGTGGGGCACCAGCCACGACGAGCCGCTGCAGGTGCTGGGCGCCAGCCCGTGGGGGGTGCGCGATTCCATCCCGCTGACCCCGCCGCAGACCATCCGGGCGCTGGATTCGGTGCAGCGCTTGTTCGCCGCCGGCCGACCCTCGGCCGGCTTGGCCGATACCCTTGCCCGGCAAGGCATTTCCTACGTGGCGCTCCGCAACGACCTGGACCCCGACACGTCGCGCTCGGCGCGCCCGATCCTGGTGCATCGCGCCATCGACGGCTCACCGGGGCTGCGCAAGGTCGCACAGTTCGGCGCGCCGGTGGGGCCCGGCACGCTGGCGGGTTTCGTCGCGGACAGCGGGCTGCGGCCGCGCTATCCGGCGGTCGAGATTTATCGGGTCGGTGGCGACGACGATCCCGCCACACCGTATTTCGTCGACACCGACCGAATGGCCCGCGTCGACGGCGGGCCCGAGGCGCTACTGCGTCTGGACGAGCGACGGCGGCTGCTGGGCCAGCCCCCGGCGGGCCCGACGCTGCTGACCGCCGACGCGCGGGGCGCTGGCCTGCCGATGAACGCCGGGGTGACCATCACCGACACCCCGGTGGCCCGTGAGACGGATTACGGTCGGGTGGACCAACATTCGTCGGCGATCCGGGCCCCCGGCGACGCGCGGCACACCTTCAACCGGGTGCCCGACTACCCCGTCCCCGGCGCCGACCCGGTGACCGGCGCCTGGACCGGCGGGCGGATCACGGTATCGAGTTCGTCGTCGGATTCCACCGCGATGCCCGACGTCGCACCGGCGACCTCGCCCGCCGCGGCGATCGACGGGGACTCGGCGACCGCCTGGGTGTCCAACTCGCTGCAGGCCGCCGTCGGTCAATGGATGCAGATCGATTTCGACCACCCGGTGACCAATGCGGCGATCACGTTGACGCCCAGCGCCACCGCCGTCGGCGCCCAGGTGCGCCGCATCCTCATCGAAACCGCCACCGGCAGCACCACTTTGCGCTTCGACGGGCCCGGCAAGCCACTTGCCGCGGCACTCCCCTACGGCGAGACCCCGTGGGTGCGGATCACCGCCGCGGGCACCGACGACGGATCGGCCGGGGTGCAGTTCGGCATCACCGACCTGGCGATCACCCAATACGACGCGTCCGGTTTCGCCCACCAGGTGGACCTGCGGCACACCGTGCGGGTACCCGGGCCGCCGCCGGGCTCGGCGATCGCGGGGTGGGACCTGGGATCGGAGCTGCTGGGCAGACCGGGTTGCGCCACCGCCCCCGACGGGGTGCGCTGCGCGCCGTCGATGGCTCTGGCCCCGGAGGAACCGGTCAATTTCAGCCGGACGCTGACCGTGCCGACGCCGATGACGGTGAACCCGACGGTGTGGGTGCGCCCACGCCAGGGCCCCAAGCTGGCCGACCTGATTACCGAGCCGAATACCACGGTCGCTCATGGCGATTCGGACACGGTGGATGTCCTCGGCTCGGCGTACGCGGCCGCCGACGGCGACCCGGCCACCGCGTGGACGGCGCCGCAGCGGGTGGTGCAGCACAAGACCCCACCGACCCTGACGCTCACGCTGCCCCACCCGACCGAGGTCACCGGGGTGCGGCTGGCTCCGAGCCGGTCGACGTTGCCCGCACACCCGACGATGGTGGCGATCAACCTGGGCGATGGCCCGCAAGCCGCCGCGGTGAAAGCCGGCGACACGCAGACGGTGCCGCTGAAACCCCGGGTGACCGACACCGTGACCATCAGCCTGCTCAATTGGGAAGACGTCATCGACCGCAACGCTTTGGGTTTCGACCAGCTCAAGCCGCCCGGGCTGGCCGAGGTCGCGGCGCTGGGCGCCGACGGCAACCCGATCGCGCCCGCCGACGCGGCCCGCAACCGCACCCGGGAGATCACCGTCGGCTGTGACCGGGGGCCCGTGGTCGCGCTCGCAGGCCGGTTCGTGCACACCGCGATCCACACCACCGTGGCGGCGATCCTGGATGACGCGCCCGTCGCGGCGGTGCCGTGCGAACGCGACCCGATCGCCCTGCCCGCGGGCCAACAGGAGCTGTTGATCAGCCCCGGCGCCCAGTTCGTCGTGGACGGAGCCGAGCTGACCGCCCCGGCCGCCGCCGAAGTCGCAACGCCCCTGCGTGTTTCGTCATGGCGGGCGTGGGGCCCGGATCGTCGTCAAGTGCAGGCGCCCGCCTCGGCCACCCCCAGGGTGCTGGTCATCCCGGAAAGCATCAACCCGGGCTGGGTGGCGCGCACCAGCGCCGGTGCCCGCTTGACGCCGATCGCCGTCAACGGGTGGCAGCAGGGTTGGGTGGTGCCCGCCGGCGACCCGGGCACCATCACGCTGACGTTCGCCTCCAACCCGCTCTACCGCGCGGGTCTGGCGGTAGGGCTGGCCCTGCTGCCGCTGCTGGCGATGCTCGCGCTCTGGCGCACCCGAAGAAAGGACGACGACGACGCACCCGCGCGGCCGTGGCGGCCCGGCGCATGGGCGGCCATCCCGGCGCTGGGCGCGGCGGGGGTGATCGCCGGGGTGGGCGGTGTCGCCGTCATGGGGGTCGCGCTGGTCCTGCGGTACGCGCTGCGCCGGCCACGCTGGGAACGCCTTTGCGTCGTGGGCAGCGCCGGCGGGCTGATCCTGGCCGGGGCGGCCCTGTCACGGCAGCCCTGGCGGTCGGCGGACGGCTACGCCGGCCATTCCGCGAGTGTCCAGTTGCTGGCCCTGATTTCGCTTGCGGTGCTTGCGGCTTCGGTGGTTGCGCTCCCCGAACGTGCGCAGCGCCCGCGCGACGAATAGTTCGCCGCGCTATTGGCTACCCGGTTACCGGCTGATTGACTGGATATGCGGGTTGGCGTAACCGTCACCAACCGAGGAGTTAGCGCCATGGACTGGTTTTCCGCACCCCAATATTGGGTGGGCAGACTGGTGCTCGAGCGCGGCGCCGCGGCGATTTACCTGCTCGGCTTCGTCGCGGCCGCGGTCCAGTTCCGCGCGCTCATCGGCGAGCACGGCATGTTGCCCATTCCGCAGTTCATGGCGAGGCAATCCTTTTGGCGGACGCCGAGCCTTTTTCACCTGCGTTATTCCGATCGGCTGTTCTCGGGCGTCTCCTGGTTCGGCGCGGCACTGTCGGCGGCGATCGTCGTCGGCGCCGCCGACGCGGTGCCGCTGTGGGCCGCCATGTCGATGTGGCTGGCGCTGTGGGTGCTCTACCTGTCGATCGTCAACGTCGGGCAGACCTGGTACTCGTTCGGCTGGGAGTCGCTGCTGCTCGAGACCGGGTTCCTGATGATCTTTTTGGGCAACCACGACGTGGCATCGCCGGTGCTGACGCTCTGGATGATTCGACTGCTGTTGTTCCGGGTCGAGTTCGGTGCGGGACTGATCAAGATGCGCGGCGACCCGTGCTGGCGCGACCTGACGTGCCTGTACTACCACCACGAGACGCAACCCATGCCGGGGCCGTTGAGCTGGTTCTTCCACCATCTGCCCAAACCACTGCATCGAATTGAGGTGGCGGGCAACCATTTCGCCCAGCTGATCGTGCCGTTCGGATTGTTCGCGCCCCAACCGGTAACCAGCGTGGCCGCGGCGATCATCGTGATCACCCAGTTGTGGTTGGTCTGCTCGGGTAATTTCGCTTGGCTCAATTGGGTGACGATCCTGCTGGCGTTCAGCGCCATCGACGACGCGTCGGTGGCGATGCTGCTGCCCTACGGCCTCGTTCCGGCGCACGGGGGTCTGGCGGCGCCGCCGCTGTGGTTCGTAAGTCTGGTGGCCGCGGTGACGGCCTCGGTGTTGTTCATGAGCTACTGGCCGTTGGCGAACATGTTGTCTTCGCGGCAGCGAATGAACGCGTCCTTCAACTCATTTCATTTGGTGAACACCTACGGGGCGTTTGGCAGCATTGGACGGACCCGGCGCGAGGTGGTGGTCGAAGGCACCGACGAGGCGGTCATCACCGCCCAAACCCTCTGGAAAGAATACGGATTCAAGGGCAAGCCGGGGGCGCTGCGCCGGCTGCCGCGACAGTGGGCCCCCTATCACCTCCGGCTGGACTGGCTGATGTGGTTCGCCGCGATCTCGCCGGGCTATGCGCAGCCGTGGCTGAGACCGTTCCTGCGGCGCCTGCTGGAGAACGACCGGCCGACCCTGCGTTTGTTGCGTCACAACCCCTTCCCCGATTCGCCGCCCCGGTTCGTGCGAGCACAGCTCTACCAGTACCGCTTCACCACACCGGCCGAACTGCGCCGGGATCGGGCATGGTGGCACCGCGCCCTGATCGGCGGCTACGTGCCGCCGATGACCCTGTCGACGGCGGCCAACACCAATTGAGGGCCTTTCGGCTACCTCTGGTAGGACTGCGCGCCGGTGCCCGCGAGCCTTCCGCCTTCGACGATCAGGTATTCGGGACGGATGGGCTGGCCGGCGAACCAGCTCTCCAGAATTTCCCGGGTGCCGGCGGCATAACGCGCCTGAGCGGACAGCGTGGTGCCCGAAACATGGGGTGTCATAGCGTTATTCGGCATCGTCCGCCACGGATGGTCGGGCGGCGGCGGCTGCGGGTACCACACGTCTCCGGCATAGCCGGCCAGCCGGCCGGACTGCAGGGCGGCCGCGATGGCCTCTGGGACGGTCTCCTCGGCGCGGGCGGTGTTGACGATGTAGGCGCCCCGGCGCATCGTCGAGATCAGCTTCTCGTCGAACATCCTGCGGGTGTCGTCGTACAGCGGCGAGTGGATGGACACCACGTCGACCGCCCGCACCAGCGACTCGACGGTGGGGTGGAACGTGACGTTCAGCTGCTGCTCGGCTTCCGGTGCCAGCCGGCGGGTGTCCGTGTAGTGCAGGTTCACGTCGAACGGCGCCAGCCGGCGCAGCACGGCACGCCCGATTCGGCCGGCCGCGATCAACCCGACGTCCATCCCCTCCAGGTCGTAGGCGCGCCCCGCGCAATCGGCGATGTTCCAGCCGCTTTCGGCCGCCCATCGGTGCGACGGCACGAAATTGCGCACCAGCGCCAGGATCTGCATGACGGTGTGCTCGGCGACGCTGATGCTGTTGCTGTACGTCACCTCGGCCACGGTGATCCCGCGCTCTTGGGCCGCGTCCAGATCCACGTGATCCGAGCCGATGCCGGCGGTCAACGCCAGCTTGAGTCTGGGCGCGCGGGCGATGCGCTCCTTGGTCAGGTAAGCCGGCCAGAACGGCTGCGAGATCACGATTTCCGCGTCGGCCAGCTCGCGCTCGAATTCCGAATCGGCGCCGTCCTTGTCCGACGTGACCACCAGTTCGTGCCCGGCCTCTTCGAAAAACTTGCGCAGCCCCAGCGCACCCGAGACGCAGCCGAGCAACTCACCAGGAGTGAAATCGATCTTCGACGGGGTCGGCACGGTGCTGCCGTCGGGGTATTCGTGGATCGCCGGAATGCCGTCGCGCGCGTAGCTCGGCGGGTACCCGTCGACAGGGTCGGGATAGAGCACCATCACACACTTGGCCATCGAATTCTCCTTTAACCGGCTGCCAGGCCCAGTTTCGGAGCGCGCCCACCGCGATGTCCAAGACATGATTCCGACCGGCTGATAGGCCGCGCCGATCAGCCGGGCTAGGACAGCTCGCTCAGCGTCGCGCCGATGCGGGCCTCGCGCGCGGTCGCACGCAACGCGCGCGCCAACAACGAGCCCGGCTCCGCCCGGTTGGTCACCAGCGCTATCAACACGGTGACCGACGGCCGGCGCAGCCCCAGCACGCGCACCCCGGCGGGTACGCCCAGGGTGTAAATCCACGGTTGCGGCACGATGCTCGCCCATCGACCGGTGCGGACGTGGGCGAACAGCGCGGCCACGGAATCGGTTTCCAGCTGCGGGGTCACCTGCAGACCGTGGGTGGCCAGCGCGTCGTCGATGACCCGGCGGCCCCGCATGCCCTGCGTCAGCAGGCACAACGGTAGCTGCGCGGCGTCGGACCACGCGATGGTCTTCGCCTCGCCGCCAAGCAGTTCGGCGCCGGCGATCAGCACCGGCTGTTCGTGGTACAGCGGGGTGACCAGCAGATCTGCCGTGTCCTGTTGGTCGGGATACAGGATGCCCGCGTCCAATTCGAACTTGCGGACCCGTTCCACGATCCCGGCCGAGCGCAGGTTGACCTCGAGCTGAACGCGCACCAATGGATGGGCCGCACAGAACGGATCCGTAAGCAGCGCAACGGTGGTCGAGGCGGCCGGCACCACCCCGAGCCGCAGTTCGCCGGTCAGGCCGGCCCGCAACGCGGTGACTTCCTGCTTGAGCGCGTCGCGGTCGGCCAGAATGCGCCGCGCCCACGGCACCAGCCGCTCGCCTTCCGGGGTGAGACCCTCGAACCTCTGCCCGCGCCGCACCAGCGGGACGTTGAGTTCGGACTCGAGCTTGCGGATCGCCTCCGACAGCGCGGGCTGGGACACGTAGCAGGCGCGCGCGGCGCGCGCGAAGTGGCGCTCTTGAGCGAGCGCGACGAAGTACTCCAGCTGACGGAACAGCATGTGCCATTCGACCACGGGCCCAGCGGGATACCCCATCGCAGGTGGCCCCCACCGGCCGCCGGGCGCGCCGGTCCGCCCGGACGTCGGGCTAATCCGATTGGTAGACAGAGGTTTTGACCGTCAGACTATGTCCGCGGCCGCTCACCCCGCGGATCCCTGGGCGCACCGCCCGACGCCGAAAAAGTTTGCCGAATCGCGTTGGCCGCCAACCTGTGATACACCATCAAGAACGCTCGACACCTGGGTGAGCTCGACGGAAGGAAACATGGTCATGGCTTTCGCGCGGGGTTTTGCGACAACCGCTATGTTCGCCGGCTTAGCTGTCTGTACCGCCGACGCGGCGTGGGCCGACGCACCGACGATGAACGGCAACTACACCGAGACGGCGACCACACCAGCCGGGGCAACCTTTACCACCTCGTGGGCGGTCAATTCCTGCGGTGACGGATGCATCTACATCAAGGCCGGGCTGGGTGGCAGCCAGGCGCGGCTAATCGATGGTCAATGGGTCCTGGACACGATGAACAACGTCGCGTGCGCAGACGGGAGTTCCGTTCAGTATGCCACCAGCTCCCACATCACGTGGGATCCCAACACCCTTGCGGGCACGGCCCAGCACACCTATCTCATCCCGGCCTGCGGCCACCCGTCGGGCTACTCCTACACCGACCAGATACAGATCAAGCAGTCGTCCTGAGGACCGCCGGCGCGGTCTTTACAGGGTTTCGTCCAACTCGCCGAGCCGGTCGGTCAGCCGCAGATTCTCCGAGTAGTCGACCGGGCAACTGATCAGCGAGACACCGTCGTCGTCGAGCGCGGCCCGCAGCGTGGGCAACAGCTCCTCGGCGCTGGTGATCCGGTATCCCTTGGCGCCGAAGCTTTCTGCATACTTAACCACGTCGGGATTGTTGAACTTCACGTAGTAGTGCGCGCCGAGCTCGAGGTCCATCTTCCATTCGATGAGGCCGTAGCCACCGTCCTCCCAAATCAGCACCACCAGCGGGATCCGCTCGCGCACGGCGGTCTCGATCTCTTGCGAATTCATCAGGAACGCGCCGTCGCCGACGACGGCCAGCACCTTGGCCTCCGGCTGCGCCAGCTTGACCCCCAGCGCCCCGGGCAGGGCAAAACTCATGGTGGACAACCCGTTTGAGATCAGACAGGTGTTCCGCTCAAAGGTCGGGTAAAGCCGGGCCATCCACATCTTGGTGGCGCCGGTGTCGACCAGGACGACGTCGCTGCGGCCCAGCGCCGCGCGGGTGTCGGCCACCACGCGTGCGGGCGCCAGCGGGTAGCGCGAATCCTGTTGGCCCCGTTCGAATTCCTCGGACAACAGACCCGAGCCGGGCACCTCGGCGGCGTGATCGAAGGTGTGACCGGACAGCGCGTCGGTGAGGGCGTTCAGCGAATCGCTGATGTCGCCGATGATCCCCACGTCGACCGAGTAGTGCGCGTCGACCTCGGCCGGGAACCGGTGAATGTGGATGATCTTCTTGTCGCCCTGCGGGTTGATCCGCACCGGGTCGAACTCCTGCAACTCGTAGCCGACGGCAATGACGGCGTCGGCGTTGTCGAAGCCGAAGTTGACGTAGTCGTGCCGCATGAAGCCCAGCGTCCCGATGCTGTTGGGGTGATCGTCGGGCATGACGCCCTTGCCGTGAAAGGTGTTGGCCACCTGGATGCCGAATTCTTCGGAGAAGCGCACCAGGGCCTTGGTGGCGTCGGCGCGCGCGGCGCCGTGCCCGGCCAGCAGCACCGGGCGCTTCGCGTTGCGCAGGACGTCGACGGCACGCGCCACCTGGCGGGGTGCCGGGGCATCGGCGCGGACGACGTTGCGCGGCAACGGTCCCAGGTCGTAGTCGGTCTCGTCGGCGTCGATGTCTTCGGGCACCGCCAGATAGACCGCGGCCGGGCGTTCGGACTCGGCGAGCTTGAACGCCTTGCGGACCATCTCGGGGATGGCGCGCGCGGTCGGGATGCCGGCGGACCAGCGCGTGATGGGGGCGAACATCGACACCAGGTCGACGTACTGGTGCGATTCCTTGAACTCCCGGTCGTGACCCACCTGTGCCGAGATGGCGACCAGTGGGGTGCTGTTGGTGGTGGCGTCGGCCACACCGAGCTGCATGTTGATCGCGCCGGGCCCCAACGTGGCCGACACCACCGCCGCCCGCCCGGTGACCCTGCCGTACATCTCGGCCATGAACGAGGCGGCCTGCTCGTGCCGCGTCAGCACATAGCGGATGGTTGAGGACGCCAGCGCCTGCACCAACCGGATGTTCTCCTCGCCGGGCACCCCGAACACGACGGAAACACCCTCGTTTTCCAGGCACTTGACGATCAGCTCAGCGGCTTTGCTCATCCGACACCTCCCTTATGGGAACGATAGTGGCAGGCTAGGTGTTGGACTTTTCAGCCGCCAAGCAACACCAACCCGATGAAGGAGGGCCGACGTGCCCATCGCCACGATTAACCCGGCTACCGGCGAGACAGTGAAGACCTTCACCCCGGCCACCGACCAGGAAGTCGATGCCGCGATTGCCCGTGCCTACGAACGCTTCCTCGACTACCGCCACAACACCACGTTTGCCCAGCGCGCCCAGTGGGCAAACGCGACCGCCGACCTTTTGGAGGCCGAGGCCGACGAGGTCGCCGCCATGATGACGCTGGAGATGGGCAAGACCCTGAAATCGGCCAAGGCGGAAGCGATCAAGTGCGCCAAGGGTTTTCGCTACTACGCCGACAACGCCGAGCAGCTGTTGGCCGACGAGCCGGCTGACGCCGAGGCGGTGGGCGCGAAAAAGGCCTACACCCATTATCAACCGCTCGGGGTGGTGCTGGCCGTGATGCCGTGGAACTTCCCGCTCTGGCAGGCCGTGCGGTTCGCCGCGCCGGCGCTGATGGCCGGCAACGTCGGGATCCTCAAGCACGCGTCGAACGTCCCCCAGAGCGCGCTGTATCTCGCCGACGTCATCGCCCGCGGCGGCTTCCCCGAGGGGTGTTTCCAAACCCTGCTCGTCTCCTCCAGCGCGGTCGAGCGGATCCTGCGCGATCCCCGGGTCGCGGCGGCCACGCTGACCGGCAGCGAACCGGCCGGCCAGTCGGTGGCGGCTATCGCCGGCGACGAGATCAAGCCGACCGTGCTCGAGCTCGGCGGGAGCGACCCGTTCATCGTGATGCCCTCGGCGAACCTCGCCGAGGCCGCCAAGACCGCGGTCACCGCCAGAACGCAGAACAACGGCCAGTCCTGCATCGCCGCAAAGCGGTTCATCGTCCACACCGACATCTACGACGCATTCGTCGACCAATTCACCGAGCAGATGGAGGCGCTGACCGTCGGCGACCCGACCGACCCGGACACCGACGTGGGTCCGCTGGCCACCGAGTCGGGCCGCGACGAGATCGCCAAGCAGGTCGACGACGCCGCCGCGGCGGGCGCCACGATCCGCCTCGGCGGCAAGCCCATCGACCGGCCCGGGTGGTTCTACCCGCCGACGGTGGTCACCGACATCACCAAGGACATGGCCCTGTACACCGAGGAGGTGTTCGGCCCGGTCGCGTCGATGTACCGGGCGGCCGACATCGACGAGGCCATCGAGATCGCCAACGCGACCACGTTCGGCTTGGGGTCCAACGCCTGGACCAACGACGAAGCCGAGCAGCAGCGCTTCATCGACGACATCGAGGCCGGCCAGGTCTTCATCAACGGGATGACGGTGTCCTATCCCGAGTTGGGGTTCGGCGGCGTCAAGCGGTCCGGGTACGGACGCGAACTCGCGGGCCTGGGCATCCGCGCGTTCGTCAACGCCAAGACCGTGTGGGTCGGCTGATTTTCACCGCCCGCTAGGCCGACGCCCCCGCCAGCAGCTTCTCGTCCTCCTCGGCGAAGGTGTCCTCGAGCTGCACCGGCGAGTAGTCGAGGTCGATCTCGCCCAGCGGTCGCCCGCGCGCGCTCGAGATCGTGCCGAAGCGTCGCATCCCCTTGTCGGAGGCGTACTGCATGAACTCGTCCACCGACAGGCCGAACGGCATCGGGTCGTAGAGGGCGAAGCCCTCTTCGATCAGGCGCAGACCCAGCGGCATCAGCTCGTTCATCCGCGTTTCGAAGACGCCCCAGTTGGCGTCGTCGGCGGCCACGTGGCGACGGCAGGTGAAGGTGCCCCACGCCATGTGGCGTCGCTCGTCATCACCGATGCGCCGCACCAGCTCCTGCATGCCGGGCAGGATGCCGCGTTCCACGCAGATCTTGTGCCAGCCGAAGTAGCCGGTCAGCGCCAGCATGCCCTCAACCATGTGGTTGTAAGTGACCGACGCCCGGACCTGGGCGGCCGGGGAAGGATCATCGGACAACGCGCTCAGGCAAGCCGGCAGCTCCTCGTAGAAAATCGTGCGGTAGGTCGGCACGTCCTCGAGGTAGTAGTGCAGGTCCTCGGTGATGCCGACGGCGTCGAGCCACATGCGGAACACCTGGACGTGCTTGGCTTCCTCGAAGGCGAACTGCGTCAGATACATCTCGTCGCCGAGCCGGCCTTCGGCCCGCATCGCGGCCATGAACGGCTGGATGTCCTGGGTCACCGACTCCTCGCCGGCGATGAACTCGGCGCACAGCCGGGTCGCGTAGCTGCGTTCGTCGTCGGTGAGGCGTTCCCAGTCCTCGCGATCGCGGGAGAAGTCGATGTCGGCCGGATTCCAGAATTTCGCGTTGCCGCCCGCAAACAGCTTGAGCGGCAAGCTGTCCCAGTTGAGCCCGCCCTCGGCCATCGAGGCGATTCGGGTTCGGTTCATGTGACCTCCTCAGATCGTTTGGGGGCTGAGCTGATTGGCGATGCCGCGCCGAACGCGGCCGCCAGCACCGCGACGAGCCTGCGCACGGCCAGCGCCGGCTGCTCCGGTGTGGGGTCATCGAGCCCGAGAACCGGATCGAGACCGCGCATGTAGGGCGCCAGTGCCAGGTGCGGAAAGATCAACAGCAGCAACGACAACAGCGCGTCGGTGTCCGAATCCGCACGCAGGTCGCCGCGGATCTGTGCGTCGCGGACGAGCGGGCGCATCACTTCCAGGTAATGCCGGTGAATGACGTTCTGCACGCTGACGCGGGCTTCGGTGTCGACCTCCAGGGTCGCCGCGGCGTGCAGCGCGCGTTCGTGCGGATGGTCCGCGAAGTAGGCCACCCACGCGTCGAGCCAGTCGGTGAGGAAGTCGAAGAAGGGGCGGCTGGGGTCGAGTTCGCGGATGCGCTCCTCCATGTAGGCGCGCACCCGCTGGCTGCCGATGTCGGCGATGAACGCATACAGGTCACGCTTGTCCGCGAAGTACTGAAACAGGCTGCCCTTGGCGACCCCGGCGCGGCGTGCGATGACGTTCAGGCTGCCCCGGGAGAACCCGTGCGCCCCGAACTCCGACTCCGCTGCTTCGATGATCGCGGCGCGACGGGCGGGATCGACGCGCCCCCAGGTGACCGTTGGCAATGCCGCCTCCTCAGCTGAATGACCACTGGTCATCCTACTGTGAGGCAGCTCACCTTTTCAAGGGTGAACAGGGCGGTCTCCTCACCGACGCCACGGCGGGCGACCGGCAGATCGCCGAGCCACACCAGCAAGAAACTCGGCAGGCGAGCACTATCGGTGAGCGGCCCGGTGAAAGCCGGACGCCGACCAGAGCCTAGGAGTGATCGTGACGATGCACCACGACAGCATTGCGTGGCCCAGCCTGCGGGTAGACGACTGGGCTCCAACGAGGCAGACACTGCACATGTGGGCTCAGATTGTCGGCAAGGTCCGGCTGGCCCATTCGCCGATGGTCAACCACTGGTGGCAGGTCACCTCCTATGTGACCCCGCGCGGTTTGACGACGTCGGCGATCCCGTATGGGACAGCGGTCTTCGATATGGAGTTCGATTTCATCGACCACGTGCTGATGATCCGCAGCAGCACCGGTGCGACCCGCGGTGTGCGCCTGGAACCGAAATCGGTGGCCGAGTTCTACTCGCAGACGATGCGGGCACTCGACGAGCTGGGTTTCTCCACGCGCATCCAAGCGCACCCCAACGAGGTAGATCCGGCCCTGCCGTTCGCCGAAGATGTCGAACATGCCTCATATGACCCTGGTGCGGCAAACCTGTTCTGGCGCCAGCTGCTTGCAGCGAACCGTGTGCTCGGCCAGTTTCGGTCCCGGTTCATGGGTAAGGTAAGTCCCGTCCATTTCTTCTGGGGTGCAATGGATCTCGCGTGCACCAGATTTTCCGGGCGTGGTGCGCCCCGCCACCCGGGCGGCGCGCCCAATTGCGGAGACTGGGTGATGATCGAGGGCTACTCGCGAGAACTGAGCAGCTGCGGATTCTTTCCCGGCGGGGGTGACGAGGGCGCTTTCTACGCCTACGCCTATCCCGAACCCGACGGCTTCGCCGACCACCCGGTCGGTCCCGAGGAGGCGGGCTACGACAAGGATCTCGGTGAATACCTGTTGCCAAACGAGGCGGTGCGGCAGGCAGCCGACCCCGACCAGACGCTCCTCGGATTCTTACAAGACACCTACGAAGCGGCCGCGGTGCATGCCGGCTGGGACCGCGCCGCGCTCGAGGACGACCCCGATCGCTGGAAGGCCCACCAAACTCGCGCATGAGCGCATTTGGTGCAACGAATAGCGGCGCAGACTTACCTGCCGGAAGCGCTTCTTGTCGAGCGTGAAAGTAACTTCACGCTCGCGGCCCAACGTGAAACTAACTTCACGTTCGGCGCCCCGATGCGCCGAGCGCTAGGGCCGCATCCGATACGCGCCGTTCAGCGGCAGGACGTGGTCCTTCCAAATTTGGTCGTAGCGGGCGGGGTCGTGGGCGGGGCGGCGGATCATCCGCAGCGCGAAGCGGGCCTGTTCGTCCGTCGTCGCCGGCTTGTCGGACAGTTCCACGGCGTAGGTGTTGAAGTCGCGGACCAACACCGCGAAGATCTCGTCGATCAATCCCTCGTCGATGCCCGACAGCCCGGCCTCCTCCAGGATGAGTTGGGCGTAGGGCACCGTCGCAAACAACTGACCGACGGCGAACGCGAAGTCGATGTCCTTCTGCTGCGCGGCATCCGGGGTGGCGCCGGCCAGCATGTCGGCGAGCACGTCGATCTGCGAGCGCAGCAGCGCGACGTTGGGCAGGTGCGCGAAGCCGTCGAACGGCGCGCGCCAGTCGTGGAAGCGCACCTTGCCCAGGCCGCCGGTCGGTCCCTGCGCGAACAGGAAGGCGTCGTCGGCGGCGTCGTCGCGGCGGCCGATCAGCGGCAGCGCGCTGTTGGGGGCGAACAGGAAGTTGGGCATGAACTTCCCGAGCAGCCCGATGTTGATGTGGACGGTGCCCTCCAGCCTTGGCAGCAGGCCGATTTCGCGGGTCATCGCCTCGAAGATGGTGTCCTTCTCCACGCCTTTGGCGGCGATGACGTCCCACAGCGCGGTGATGACGCGTTCGCCTTCGCTGGTGATCTTCGCCTTGGTGAGCGGGCTGTACAGCAGGTAGCGGCGGTCCTGCGCCGACGCGCTGCGCATGTAGTCGCAGGCCCGGGTGGCGACCAGCCGCATCGCGACCAGCCGCGCGTAGGCGTCGGTGAGCAGCCGGCGCACATGGGTGAAGTCGGTGACGACGGTCCCGTACAGGATGCGGTTGGACGCGTGGGTGACCGCCTCGTACATCGCGTGGGTACACATGCCGACCGCGCCCCAGCCGAGGTTGTACTTGCAGACGTTGACGGTGTTGAGGGCGGCGTGGAATGCCTCGGGCCCGCGGTGCAGGATGTCGGCCTCGGTGACCGGGTAGTCGCGCAGCCCGTAGTTCGCGACGAAGTTCTGCGAGTTCACCACGTTCTTGATCAGGTCGTAGCGGTCATGCTGCGAGTCGGCCGCGAAGAACACGTACTCGTCGGTGCCGTCGAACTTGCCGAAGGTGGAGACCATCCGGGCCACGTTGGCGTTGCCGATGTAGTACTTCTCCCCGGTGGCGGTCCAGCCCCCGCCCGGCGAGGGCGTCAGGTTCATGTCGGTCTGGTAGACGTCCGCGCCGTGCGTCTGCTCCGAGAGCCCGAATGCGAACACCTCGCCGGCCTCGAGCAACGCGGCGGCCTTGCGCTTGGCGTCCTCGTTGGCGCTCATCCAGATCGGACCCAGGCCCAGGGCGGTGACCTGGAAGGGATACCAGTAGTTCAGCCCGTAGAAGCCGACGATCTCGGCGAACGCACTGATCCGGTAGGTGTCCCAGCGGCAGTCGGCAGCCCCGTATGCCGACGGTGTCAGCAACGAGGCGAAGATGCGCTCCCGGCCGATGTGGTCCAAAAACTCCGAGTACCACACCCGTTCGTGGTCGTCGGACTTCAGCCGGGCCTTGCCCCGGGACTCGAAGAAATCCACCGTCGAGGCCATGATCTCCCCCGAGCGGCGGTCTGGGTACTGGCGTTGCAAGTGGTTGGGATTGAGCAACATGACGTGACTCCCAGCGGGTTCTCGACGAAGACGAGGGTGACGGTACTGCAATAGCGCGGCCGTCGGGGCGACCGGAACAAAACGACCCTGTTGGTCGGGTGTCAGCCGACCTAGCATCAGTGGCGTGTCAGAACTCAATACCGCTCGCGGCCCCATCGATACCGCTGCACTCGGCGTGACGCTCATGCATGAGCACGTGTTCATCATGACCACCGAGATCGCGGAGAACTATCCCGAAGCGTGGGGTGACGAAGATCAGCGGGTGGCCGACGCCATCGACAGGCTCAACGAGCTGAAGGCCCGCGGCGTGGACACCATCGTCGACCTCACCGTGATCGGCCTGGGCCGCTACATCCCGCGCATCGCCCGGGTCGCGGCGGCGACCGACCTGAATATCGTTGTGGCAACGGGGCTTTACACCTATAACGACGTGCCGTTCCGGTTCCATTACGAGGGCCCGGGCGGGATGCTGGGCGGCCCGGAGATCATGACCGAGATGTTCGTCCGCGACATCGAGCAGGGCATCGCCGACACCGGCGTCAAGGCCGGGATCCTCAAGTGCGCCACCGACGAGCCCGGCATCACCCCCGGTGTCGAGCGGGTGCTGCGCGCCGTCGCCCAGGCGCACAAACGCACCGGCGTGCCGATCTCCACGCACACCCACGCCGGGCTGCGGCGCGGCCTCGAGCAGCAGCGCATCTTCGAAGAAGAAGGCGTCGACCTGACCCGGGTGGTCATCGGGCATTCCGGCGACAGCACCGACATCGGCTACCTCGAGGAACTCATCGCCGCGGGTTCGTATCTGGGGATGGACCGCTTCGGCCTCGACGTGATCTCGCCGTTCGAGGAGCGGGTCAGGATCGTGGCGGAGATGTGCGAGCGCGGGCACGCCGACAAGATGGTGCTCTCACACGACGCCAACTGCTACTTCGACGCGCTCCCCGAAGAGCTGGTGCCGCAGATGGCCCCGAACTGGCATTACCTGCACATCCACAACGACGTGATCCCCGCGCTCAGGGAGCGCGGGGTCACCGACGAACAGCTGCACACCATGCTGGTGGACAATCCGCGCCGCATCTTCGAGCGGCAGGGCGCGTATGAGTGAGCCGATCCCGCCGATCGGCACACAGATTTCGGCGCTGGCCGAACTCGCTCCCGACGAGCCGGCGGTCACCTGCGACGGGGTGACCCTCACCCGCGCCCAGCTCGACCGCTCGACGAACCGGCTGGCGCGCGCCTACGCCGAGCGCGGCGTGGGCGTCGGCGACTACGTGACCATGGTGCTGCCCAATTCGGTCGCGTGGATCCAGGCCGCGGTCGCGTGCTGGAAGCTGGGCGCGGTGCCGCAGCCGTTGTCGGCGCGGTTGCCCGACGCGGAGCTGCAGGGCCTGCTCGACTTGCGGCCACCCGCCCTGCTCGTGGGCCGCGAGCACCCTCAAATATCAAGTGTGTCAGCAGGTTTCGTGCCCGACCCGGCGCTGTCGGACGGCCCGTTGCCAGAGGCGGTGTCGCCGGTGTGGAAGGCGATGGGATCGGGCGGCAGCACCGGCCGGCCCAAGCTGATCGAATCCGGCGGCGACAGCCGGATACCGTCGGCGATCGGCTATCCACTGGGCGCCCAGGAGGGCGACACCACCCTGGTGCCGGTGCCGCTGTCACACAACACCGGCTTCACCACCGCGACCATCGCGTTGCTGATGCGCCACCACCTGGTGCTGATGAGCCGGTTCGACCCCGAGCGGTTTCTCCGGCTGATCGCCGACCATCGCGTGACGTTCCTGACGACGGTGCCGACGATCATGCAGCGGACGCTGCCGGTCTACCAGGCCGACCCGGGTGCCTACGACCTGTCCTCGATCCGGCGGTTCTGGCATTTGGGCGCGCCCTGCCCGCCGGCCGTCAAGCAGGCGTGGATCGACCTGCTGGGCGCGGAGAAAGTCTGGGAGCTGTACGGCGGCACCGAATTACAGGCGCTGACGTTCATCTCCGGGGACCAATGGCTGGCGCACCGCGGTTCGGTCGGCGTGGTGGTTGCCGGGGAGATGAAGGTGCTCGACGACGACGGCAACACCTGCCCGCCCGGCGTGGTCGGCGAGATCTACATGCGGCCCGGCCCGGACAGCGCGCCCACCTACCGCTACGTCGGCGCCACCGCGAAGAGCCGCGACGGCTGGGACTCGCTGGGTGATCTCGGCTATTTCGACGCCGACGGGTTCCTGTACCTCTCGGACCGGCGGGTCGACATGTTCACCGTCGGCGGCCGCAACGTCTACCCCGCCGAGATCGAGAACGCGCTCTCGGCGCACCCCGACGTGCTGTCCTGTCTTGTCGTCGGCGTCCCGCACGAGGATCTGGGACAGGTGCCCTACGCCCTGGTGCACACCGCCAACGGATCGGCCCTGGATTCGGTTGGCGTGCAGGCCTTTCTACGCGACCAGGTGGCGGGATACAAGGTGCCACCGAACCCCGACTTCATAGAATTCGTCGACACGCCGTTGCGCGACGATGCCGGCAAGGCCCGCCGGTCGGCCGTCCGGGCCCAGATCATGGAGCGCTCGGCGGCCGCGGAGGCCGGCTGACTCTGCAGCCCACCAAGAATCCTCCAAGGACGCCGCCCCAACATGGGCCGGTCGATAACCGGTGTCCGAGAGAGGGTCCATGCAAGTCGAACCGCTGAGTACGGAACTGATCGAACGGTATCTGCAATCGCGTCAACTGCGGTTCTTCCGCAGCGACGACGGCGAGGAATTCCTGGTGCTGTCCAACTACGAGCGCGGCAAGCTGCACGTCAGCCTGCGGCTCAACGGTTTACGGCGCGACCTCCTGGAGATCTCGATCAGCCCGGCCGTCTACTACCCGGCCGGCGAGCGCCCACGCCTGATGGAACTGGTGAACGACTGGAACCGCGACACCCACTGGCCCAAGGCGTTCGTGCGCGAGACCGCCCGACCAAGCCGGGTCAGCGTTCTCGGTGAGAACGCGTACCTGCTGACCGACGGCATCCACATCGAGGCGCTGGGCGGCCTGATCAAATCGGCCGTCGAGTACGGGGGCGACCTGTTCTCCAAGATCGAGCAGGCCATCAGCCTGCCCTCCGCGGACGCGCTGGAACAGTGGATGGACCGCACCAACTAGGGGGCGATTGCGTCCGCCTCGGCGTCGACGGCCTGAGCTCGATTCGCCCGGCCTCTCGCGTTTCTCCCAGCGGCGCAACGCTTCTCGACACGGCGACTCGACCAGGGCGTAGCTGACCGCGGCGATCGCGAAACCGAAGATCAACGTCAACACCAACACCGTGGGCATGCGGCCGGTGAACGGGAACGTCCCGAGCACCGGGAACACCATGGCCAGCGCCGCCAGGTGCCACACGAACAGCCCGTAGGACCAGCGCCCCAGGGTCACCATCGCGGTGGTGCCCAGGACGCGATGCGGGGTGTCGACGCGGTCCAGCACCAGCGGGGCGACGAGCGCGAAGGCCACCAGGGAGCCCATCGCGGTCTTCACCGCGAACTGTGCCGGGGTGCCGGGCACCAGGCCTTCGGGCCCGGCCAGCGGCGACGCCGCGATCAGGTAGGCGACCACCGCGACGACGGCCATCACCATGCGGCGGCGCGCGATGCGGTGGGGCAACCCGATCGCCGCTGTGCACCCACTCGGCCAGCAGCATGCCCGCGGCGAACCAGGAGAAGAACGCCGGCGGCCAGTTGAGCGGGTTGGTGCCGGATCCGGAATGGATGGGCACCCAGCCCCACGCCCAGCTGAGCGCCCCCAGCGCTGCGATCGCCGGCACTCGCGCGGTCACCGGCAGGCGGCGGGCCAGCAGCGCGAGGATCGGCAAAGCCAGATAGAAGCTGACCTCGACCGACAGGCTCCACATCTGGGTCAGCCCGCCGGTCAGCGTCAGCGGCACGTAGATCTGGGTGAGCGTCAGGTTGGCCAGCCACACCGTCAGGCTGGCGTGGTCGGCGTCGGGCAACAGGGTCAGGATCACGACGACGGCGACCACATAGGCGGGCATGATGCGGACCACCCTGGACCGTAGGTAGTGGCCGGTGCGGCGGGCGCGGTGCCAGATCCCTTGCCGCCGCGGCATGTCCGCGCCACAGCAGAAAACCCGACAGCGCGAAGAACACCGCCACGGCGAGGTCGAAGCGGCCGAACAGCCTGCCGGTGGCGCCGCTGGAGTGCCCGGTCTGGAACGCGACGTGCGTGACCACCACGCCCATGGCCGCGCAGGCGCGCATGCCTTCCACGGCCGGCAGGAAGCTGCGGACCCCGCCCACCCGCTGGTCATCGCTCACCACCACAGTTTGCCTGTGCCGGGTTCCCCGGCGAATGGGTACACCCGGAGGACCCGTGCGCAGCGACAGGTTCGTAAGTCGCTGCCTTACTTTGTGCTGTTAGGGTCGAACGAGTTTGCCCCGGGCTGCTGCTCGGGTCGGGTCACGGCTGATGAAGCAAGGAATTGAGGAGGGCACAGCGACGTGAACCGAGCAGTCATGTTGCGGTTCGCCGCATGCGGGATCATCGGACTCGGAGCTGCCCTGCTGATCGCCGCGCTGCTTTTGACGACGTACACCACCAGCAGGATCACCAAGGTCCCGCTGAACGTCGACGCCACGCTGATCGGTGACGGCACCGGGACCACACTGGACTCCGCGTCGTTGTCGACCGACCACGTCGTCGTCAACCAGAACGTGCCGTTGGTCTCCCAGCAGCAGATCAGCGTCGAGTCGCCCGCCAACTCCGACGTGGTCACGCTTCAGGTCGGAAGTTCGTTGCGGCGCACCGACAAGCAGAAGGACAGCGGGCTGCTGCTGGCGATCGTCGACACCGTCACGCTCAACCGCAAGACCGCGCTGGCCGTCTCGGACGACACCCACGCCGGCGGCTCGGTCCAGAAGCCGCGCGCCGTCAACGACGAGAACCCGCCCACCGCGATGCCGCTGCGGCACGACGGGCTGTCCTACCGGTTCCCGTTCCACACCGAGAAGAAGACCTATCCCTACTTCGATCCGATCGCGCAGAAGGCGTTCGACGTCAACTACGACACCCAGGAAGACGTCAACGGGCTGACCACGTACAAGTTCACCCAGAACATCGGCTACAACGCCGACGGCAAGCTGGTGGCCCCGGTGACCTACCCGTCGCTGTTAGCCGGCAGCGAGGACGCCAAGCAGACCACGTCGGCGTCGATGTGGGGCATCCAGGGCGGCGATCCGAACGAGCAGATCACCATGACCCGCTACTACGCGGCGCAGCGCACGTTCTGGGTGGACCCGGTGTCGGGCACCATCGTCAAGCAGACCGAGCACGCCGACCACTACTTCGCCCGTGACCCGCTCAAGCCGGAACTCACGCTGGCCGATTACAAGGTCACCTCGAACGAAGACACCGTCGAATCCCAGGTAAACGCCGCCCGCGATGAGCGCGACCGGCTGGCGCTGTGGTCGCGGGTGCTGCCGATCACTTTCACCGCGGTCGGGTTGATCGCGCTGATCGGCGGTGGGCTGCTCGCCTCGTTCAGCCTGCGCAGCGAGAGCGCGCTGACCGATCCCGGCCTGGACCGGAGCGACCAGGACTTCTTCGGCCGCAGCGGTCTCGAGGAACCGGTGCCCGGCGCCGAAGCCGAGACCGAGAAGCTGCCCACCCAGCGTACCGGAGGCGCGTCAGGAGTCCGGCCCGCCCGGCTCCGAGTCGCCCGGCCCGGACGAGCCCACCGAGGCGGGGCCGGCGGAGCCCAATCCGGCCGGCCCGCACGACCGGGAATAGCCCGGCCCGGATGCGTTAACCGTGCGCTGGACCCGACCCGGGTACGCACTGGTCTTGGCGCTGCTGGTGGTCGGGCCGCTCCTGGCGCCCGGATACCTGCTGTTGCGTGACGCGGTGTCGACGCCGCGGTCGTACCTGTCCGACACCGCGCTGGGGCTGACGTCGGCCCCGCGCGCCACCCCCCAAGATTTCGCGGTGGCGCTGGCCTCGCATCTGGTCGACGGCGGCGTCGTGGTGAAGGCGCTGCTGGTGCTCGGGCTGTGGCTGGCGGGGTGGGGCGCGGCCCGGCTGGTCGCCGTCGCGCTGCCGTGCGCGGGCGCGCCCGGCGAGTTCGTCGCCGCCACCCTGGCGATCTGGAATCCCTATGTCGCAGAACGGCTTCTGCAGGGTCATTGGAGCCTGCTGGTCGGCTACGGCTGCCTGCCCTGGGTGGCCGCGGCCATGCTCACGCTGCGGACGACTCGGGCCTGCAGGGCGAGCCGGTTCACGTTCTGCGGGCTGGCCTTCTGGATCGCGTTGGCCGGGCTGACCCCGACCGGGCTGCTGCTGGCCGCGGCGGTGGCGCTGGTCTGCGTGCTGGTGCCCGGGACCGGCCGGCCGCGCGGGTGGTGTGCGGCGGCGGCGTCGGGCGCCGCGCTGGTGGCGGCGCTGCCCTGGCTGATGGCGTCGGCGACGGGTTCGTCGCTGACCGCGCACACGGCGGCCAACCGGCTGGGGGTCGAGGCGTTCGCGCCCCGCGCCGAGCCCGGGCTGGGCACCCTGGCCAGCCTGGCCAGCCTCGGCGGTATCTGGAACGGCGATGCCGTACCCGGTTCGCGCGCCACGCTTTTCGCGGTGTCCTCGGCCGTGGTGCTGCTGGGCGTGGTGGCGGCTGGGCCTGCCGACGGTCATCCGGCGTCCGGCGGCGGTGCCACTGCTGGTGTTGGCGGCGGTGTCGGTGCTGGTCCCGGCGGCGCTGGCGACCGGCCCGGGCGTGCAGCTGCTGAGCGCGGTGGTCGACACCGTGCCCGGCTTCGGGGTGCTGCGCGACGGGCAGAAGTGGGTGGCGCTGGCGGTGCCCGGTTACGCCCTGGCCGGGTGCCGGCGCGGCGGTGACGCTGCGCCGGTGGCTGCGGCTTTCCGGGTCCGCGGCCCCGGCGCTGGTCTGCTGCCTGGCGCTGCTGCTGGCGCTGCCCGACCTGGCCTGGGGTGTGTTCGGAAAGGTGGCGCCGGTGCGCTATCCGCGCGGCTGGACGGCCGTCGCCGCGGCGATCAACGCACCGGCCGGGGACCCGGGAACGATAGCGGTGTTGCCCGCCGGCACCATGCGGCTGTTCTCCTGGTCGGGTCCGGCGCCGGTGCTGGACCCGCTGCCCCGCTGGGTGCGCGCCGACGTGCTGAGCACCGGTGACTTGGTGATCTCCGGCACCACCATCGCCGGGGAGGGCGCGCACGCGCGGGCGGTGCAGGAGTCTCCTGCTGTCCGGGCCCGAGCCGGCGGCGCTGGCCGCGGCCGGGGTGGGGTGGCTGGTGGTCGAATCCGACAGCGCCGGCGACATGGGGGCGGCCGCGCGCACCCTGGGCGCGCTGGCCCCGGTCTACCGGGACAACGAGATTGCGCTCTACCGCGATCGGCGGCCACACCGCCGGGGCGGCGGCCGGGGCACGGACGGCGACGGTGGTCGCGCACCTGGCGTGGCTGGCGATGCTGCTCGGCGGCGGCGCCGCGCGCGGTGCTCGGCGCGTGGCGGCGCCGCGCCCGCTCAGCCCCGCCCGGTGACTAGCCCGTTGACCGTGCGGCCGGCCTGCACCGCTTCCAGCACGCCGCACATCGCGTCGGCGCTTTGCGTCCAGGAGAATTCGCCGCTGCGGGTGTGCGCCTTGGCGCCCAGTTGATCGCGCAGCACCGGATCGGCGAGCAGTTCTTCGAGCCGATCCACCAGCTCGGCGTGGCTGTCCACCAGGATCCCGGTCACCTCGTCGACGATCGAGTCCGACAGGCCGCCCGAGGACCGGTAGCCGATGGTCGGCACCCGGTGCTGGGCCGCCTCGACGACGGCCAGGCCCCAGCCCTCCTTGCGTGAGGGCAGCAGGTGCACCCAGGCCCCTTGCAGGACATGGTGTTTGGTCACGTCGTCGACGTGGCCGTGAAACGTCACCGCCGAACAGATGCCGAGCCGCCGCACGTGCTGGACGAGCCGCTCGCGCCACCAGCCGTCGCCGACGATGTCCAGGTGCAGACCCGGTATCCGCGGCAACAGCCGCGCGACCGCCTCCAGGGCGTCCTCGATCTGCTTGTGCGGCACCAGCCGCGACAGCACCACCACCCGCGGGGCCGCCGACCGCGGGCCCGACAACGATTGCGCCGGCGCCTGGTCGAGCCCGTTGCGGACCACCGCGATCTGAGCGCCGTTGACGCCCAGGTTGACCAGATCGCGCGCGGACGGCAGCGACACCGTGACGTACTGGTTGTGCCGGTTCACCAGCGGCGACAGCGTCGACTCGACGAACCAGCCGAGCCGGCCGAGCACCGGCCCGGCCACCGGCCACTGCTCGCGATGGCAGTGGTGCACCAACACCACCACCCGCCGCCCGTAAACCAGCCGGGCCAGAAAGGGCAGGCCGTTCTGGGTGTCGACGACCACGTCGGGCCGCACCCTGCGCAGCGACCCGATCCCGAGCCGGGCCGAGGCCATCGACAGCAACGCCCAGACATACACCGAATAGCGGCCGCCGGCGCGGTGAATCCGCACGCCGTCGACGACCTCGCGGCGCGGGGCACCGGGATAGCGGGCGGTGCGCAACGTGACGGCGATTCCCGATGCGGCCAGCTGCGCGCCGATGCGCTGCAAATAGGCTTCGCTGCCGCCGCCCTGCGGGTGCCCGGTATCGCGCCAGCACAGCAGCAGGACGGAGCGCAACGAAGACATCGAGTCGTCAGCCTAACCGGCGATGATGTGCACCGGGCAGCGCCGCGCATCCGTAGGGTGTGGCCGGTGGCGGCCACCGAGATCTTCGCGCGCCGGGCGACACTGGCCCGCTCGGTGCGGCTGCTGTCGGAGTTTCGCTACGAGCAGCCCGACCCGGACCGCTTCTACGGCGCCCTGGCGGCCGATACCGCGGCCATGGTGGGCGACCTGTGGCGGGCCACCCGCGGCGAGTCCCTGTCCGGCCGCACGCTGCTCGACGTCGGGGGCGGCCCGGGTTACTTCGCGGCGGCCTTCGCCGCTGCCGGGGTCCGCTATATCGGGGTCGAACCCGACCCGAAGCGAGATGCACGCGGCCGGACCCGCTCGTCGCCGGGGGAACGGGGACCTTCGTGCGCGCCTCGGGAATGGCGCTGCCCTTCGCCGACGACTCCGTGGACATCTGCCTGTCCTCCAACGTCGCCGAGCACGTGCCGCGGCCCTGGCAGCTCGGCGCCGAGATGCTGCGGGTGACCAAGCCCGGCGGGCTGGCCGTGCTGTCCTACACCGTCTGGCTGGGGCCGTTCGGCGGCCACGAGATGGGCCTGACCCACTACCTCGGCGGCGCCCGCGCCGCCGCCCGCTACGCCCGCAAGCACGGCCATCGAGCCAAAAACGACTACGGGTCGTCGTTGTTCGAGGTGTCGGCGGCCGAGGGGCTGAGCTGGGCCGAGAACACCGGGGCGATGGTGGCCGCATTTCCCCGCTACCACCCGCGATGGGCATGGTGGCTGACCGGCGTGCCGCTGCTGCGCGAGTTCCTGGTGAGCAATCTGGTGCTGGTCCTGCAACCCCAATAGTGAAACGTGTTCTCGTTTCGCGTCGGCTTGGGTAGGGTGGCGCCCATGCCCGCCGGCGACGATAGACAGGGCGGTGCGATCCGAAAGGGTAGGAGGAGCGGCGGAAGATGACCGACATCAAGACCGAATACGACAAGCTTTTCATCGGCGGCAAGTGGACGGAGCCGTCGACCTCTGAGGTGATCGAGGTGCGCTGTCCGGCCACCGGCGAGTACTTCGGCAAGGCACCGGCGGCGGCGGCGGCGGACGTCGACGCCGCGGTCGCCGCGGCCCGCGCCGCTTTCGACAACGGCCCCTGGCCCTCGACGCCGCCGAAGGAACGCGCGGCCGTCATCGCCAACGCGGTCAAGCTGATGGAGGAGCGCAAGGAACTGCTGAGCGCGCTGCTCGCCGGCGAGACCGGCCAGCCGCCGACCACCATCGAGACGATGCACTGGATGGGCTCGATGGGCGCGATGAACTTCTTCGCCGGCCCGGCCGTCGACCAGGTCAAGTGGCGCGAGATCCGCAACGGCTCCTACGGCCAGACCATCGTGCACCGCGAGCCGATCGGCGTGGTCGGCGCGATCGTCGCCTGGAACGTGCCGCTGTTCCTGGCGGTCAACAAGCTGGGCCCCGCGCTGCTGGCCGGCTGCACCGTGGTGCTCAAGCCGGCCGCCGAAACACCGTTGACCACAAACGCTTTGGCGGACATCTTCGCCGAGGCCGGCCTGCCCGAGGGCGTGCTGTCGGTGGTGCCCGGCGGTATCGAGACCGGCCAGGCGCTGACCTCCAACCCGCGACGTCGACCTGTTCACGTTCACCGGCAGCTCAGGCGTCGGCAAGGAGATCGGCCGGCGCGCCGCCGAAATGCTCAAGCCGTGCACGCTGGAGCTCGGCGGTAAGTCCGCGGCCATCCTCCTCGAGGACGTCGACCTGGCGTCGGCGATCCCGATGCTGGTGTTCTCCGGGATCATGAACACCGGGCAGGCCTGCGTGGGCCAGACCCGCATCCTGGCGCCGCGCTCGCGGTACGACGAAATCGTGGACGCGGTAAGCACAATTCGTGCAGGCGCTGCCGGTCGGCCCGCCGTCGGACCCGGCCGCCCAGATCGGCTCGCTGATCTCGGAGAAGCAGCGCGCCCGCGTCGAGGGCTACATCGCCAAGGGCATCGAGGAGGGCGCCCGGCTGGTGTGCGGCGGCGGCCGTCCCGAGGGCCTGGACAACGGCTTCTTCGTGCAGCCCACCGTCTTCGCCGACGTCGACAACAAGATGACGATCGCCCAGGAGGAGATCTTCGGGCCGGTGCTGAGCATCATCCCCTTCGACACCGAAGAGGACGCGATCAAGATCGCCAACGACTCGGCCTACGGCCTGGCCGGCAGCGTGTGGACCACCGACATCCCCAAGGGCATCGAGATCTCGGAGAAGATCCGCACCGGGACCTACGCCATCAACTGGTATGCGTTCGACCCGTGCTGCCCGTTCGGCGGCTACAAGAACTCCGGCATCGGCCGCGAGAACGGGCCCGAGGGCGTCGAGCACTTCACCCAGCAGAAGAGCGTGCTGATGCCGATGGGCTACACCGTCGAGAGCTAAGCGCTTGCGCGCGCCGAGCATGGCGAAATTTCTGCCGATTTTCGCCGTGAGTTCACGTTCGGCGTTTGACGGGTGGCGGTATCGCCGCAGCGTCGAAGGCTCGGCGCTGCTGGCCCGCTCAGGCGATGCGGAAGTCTAGAGATTATGCAATAGACCATAATTTTCCGGCATTTACAGCACCGTAAGTGCGGATCCGTGGCCCATCCGCGCCCGATTTATGCGGCGTACGTCACACTTCGCCTGAGAAATTGCTTAATTTACGGATGTCTTATATGGTTCATAGCATAATCAAGGGCCGCACACAGGCCGGGAGAACATCATGTGGATCATCGAGCTCAACGTCGCCGGCTATCAATTCACCCGCGAGATGCCAGACTTGCGGCGCCGCACATTCCGCTTCAGCCCGCGTCATATGCACTGGCCAGCGTTGCGGCACTCGCACGCTGCATGACCGCAGCCACGGGAGGTACGTCAGTGCCGACCATCGGTGAGGCCACGCCACAGCAAGCCCCCGCCAAACGCGGTGGCACCCGGACGAAGATGTTGGCCAGCGCCGCCGAGGTGATGCGCGAACGCGGAGCGGCGGGCGTGACCATCGACGCGGTGCTCGCCCGCAGCGGCGCCCCACGCGGCTCGGTTTACTACCACTTTCCCGACGGGCGCAACCAGATTCTGACCGAGGCGCTGCGCTACTCCGGCGACTCCATCACCGCCATGATCGACGACGCCGCCGGGCGCGGGCGCCCGGGTGTTGTTGCAGGAGTTCGTCGGATTCTGGGAGCGGCTGCTCACCGACGGCGGTTTCACCGCCGGCTGTCCGGTCGTGGCGGCGGCGATCGGCTGTTCGGACGAGGATGGTCCCAAGCTCTCCGCCGAGGCCGGCGCCATCCTGGGCCGCTGGTGCACCGCGCTCACCCGCGCATTCGTCAACGACGGCTTCGACGACGCCGATGCCGCGTCGCTGGCCGTGATGTCGATCGCCGCGCTGGAGGGCGCCGTCGTGCTCTCCCGCTCGACCCGCAACGCGGGCCCGCTACACCAGGTGGGCGAGCAGCTCGAATTCCTGATCAAGGCAAAGGAATTCGTTGTCCGGAACAAGATTCCGGGAAAGCAGGACGGCGCGCAGTGACTCGGCTCAGTCGCTGGCCGGTAGCGGCTTGACCTCTTTGAGCTGCAGGGCGGTCTGCCCGATGCTCAGGCTCCCCGCGCCCGGCTTGGTCACCAGCACCTCGGCACCGGCTTCGTCGACGTAGCGCTTGCCCATGACCGTGCCGTCGGCGAACGCCGGGTCCAATTCGCCCGACCGCTCGCCCCCGACCGGCACCATCGGCGCACCGCCACACCGCAAGTCGTCCAGGCTGTCGGCACTTCTGACAACGATCACCTGCGTGTCACAGACCTGGCTGGCGAGACGAGTTCCGTTCTTGATCATTGATTTCCGTCCTTGATCGCTTACTGCTGGGCCGACCGACGCGCAATCGGAGTGAGGGTCTGGATGATCTCCCGCCGCAAGACCTTGCCGGTAGCGGTGGTGGGCAGCTCGTCGCGAAACACTACCCGGTCGGGAGTGCGCGATCCGCGCAAACTCTTGCGGACAAATTCGCGCAGTTCTTCGGGGTCGGGGTCGACGCCCGCCGCCGGCACCACCACCGCGACGATCGCCTGGCCCCACTGCGGATCCTCCACACCAACCACGGCGACGTCACGCACATGCGGATGCTCGACCAGGACCTCTTCCAGCTCCGCGGGCGCGATGTTCTCACCGCCGCGGATGATCGTGTCGTCGCTGCGCCCGCCGATGAACAGGTAGCCCTCGTCGTCGAGCATGGCGATGTCCCTGGTGGGGAACCAGCCGTTGTCGTCGAGCACCGAGCCGATGCCGGTGTAGCGGCCCGACACCTGCTCGCCCCGCACGAACAGCTCGCCGGTCTCGCCGGGCGGCAACACATTGCCGGCCTCGTCGCGGATCTCCAGCTCGATGCCCGCCACCGCCTGCCCGACCGATCCCAGCCGGCGGGCGCCGTCGGCGGTCGGGCGCCGCCTGCGCCGCGCGATGGTCGTCGGGCGTCAAGACCGCGATGGTCGAGCTGGTCTCGGTCAGCCCGTAGGCGTTGACGAAGCCCACGTCGGGCAGCAGCTCGAGGGCACGACGAACCAGCGGCAGGCCGACCTTGGAGCCGCCGTAGGCCAGGTTGCGCAGCGACGGCAGCTCGATGGCCGCCCCGTCGCCGTTCTCCAGCACGGTGATGATGCGGTCCAGCATGGTCGGCACCACCGTCGCGGTGGTCACGTTCTCGGCGTTGATCAGCCGAACCCATTCCCGCGCATCGAAATTGGGCAGGTACACCATCTTGCGGCCGGCATACAGATTCGACAGCGCCGCGCTGACGCCGGCGATGTGATACGGCGGCACGCAGATCAGGGCGGCGTCGGTGTCGGAGGCGGCCCCGAATTCCACCGTCCCGGTGACGTAACTGGTCAGGTTGTTGTGCGAGAGTTCGACGGCCTTGGGCTGCGACGTGGTGCCCGAGGTGAACAGCACGATCGCGACGGAGTCCGGGTCGGGGAACTCTGCGGCCGGCTCGGCGGTGCGTGCGGCCGCCAGGAAGTCATCGGACACCATCACCCGGTCCGAGACATCGCCGACCGCGTCGCGGTAGCGGCCGTCGACGATCACCAAAGGCTCGGGCAACCGCTCGATCAACCCCCGGATCCCGTCGGCCGACAGCCGGTAATTGATCGGCGTGAAGACCACCCCGGCACGCGCCGCGGCGAAGATCAGCACCGGCAGCATCGCGCCGCCGGTTCCCACATACGCGACGTGCTTGGCGTTCGACGCGGCGATCACGCCCGCGCCGCCGTCGGCCAGGTCGCTGAGCTGTTGCGTCGTCAGCCGCAGGTCTCCGGACACCACCGCCGTGCGCTCGGCGTCGCCCGACGCGGCCATCTCGAGCAGCAACGAAATGCTCATCCTCGGTCTTTCTCCGGTCTCAACGCGTTACAAAGCTGGCCAAAAGTGTCATGCCCGACTGTAGTTTAGATCACGCAACCATCTTGCGGCCCAGCACCGTCGGCCCACCGCATCGCCCCAGCCCGCCGGCGAGGTTTACCCGCAGCTGACGGTGGGTCAACCCACCCCGAAGCCCGCCCGCGCCGCCGTGCCAGGCGACCGACGGCGTAGACCGCTGACTCAGTTGGGAACCACGTGGAATCGACGACGACAACCATCCAAGAACAGGCACGGGTCACCCGCTGCCGACCACCGACGCCGCCTCGAGGGTGGCCGGTCCCGTCACCGCCGAGGACAGTGCGGACGCGGAAAGCCTTGCAGGCGAAGAGGATCAGGCCGCCTAGAGGCGATCGCAAGCGCGCCGTAGCCGGGCGCTGGGGGTACCTCCCGCTTGCGGGGGACGGGTCGCCAGCATCGGGCTAGTGACCCGTCAGGTGCCCGTCCACTTGGGTGGACGCTTCTCGGCGAAGGCGATGGCGCCTTCCTTGGCGTCGTTGGAGGAGAACACCGGAGTCAGCAGCTTGTTCTGCTCCGCGAACATCTCCTCGGGGCTCCAGCCGCGCGACTCGACGATGATCCGCTTGGTGGCGGCCACCGCGAGCGGCCCGTTCGCCGCGATCTTTTCGGCCAGCGCGATCGCGGCGTCCAGCGCGGTGCCGGGGTCGGCCAACACGTTGACCATGCCCAGGGCGTGGGCGCGCTCCGCGCTCAGGTTTTCACCGGTCAGCGCCAGCTCCATGGCGATCGCGGACGGGATGCGCTGCGGCAGCCGCAGCAACCCGCCGCCGCCGGCGACCAGCCCACGCTTGACCTCCGGAATGCCGAATGCCGAGTCCTTCGAGGCCACGATCAGATCGGTCGCCAGCGCCAGCTCGGTGCCGCCGGCCAGCGCATAGCCCTCGACCGCGGCGATCAGCGGCTTGACCGGGGGACGCTCGGTGAAGCCCATGCCGCGGCCCTCGACGATGGGGAGCTCACCGCGGGCGAAGGCCTTGAGATCCATGCCCGCGCAAAACGAGCCGCCCGCACCGGTGAGGATGCCCACCGACAGGCCGGTCTCGTTGTCGAGCCGATCCACGGCGGCGGCCAGGCCGTTGGCCACCGCGGAGTTGACCGCGTTCTTGGCCTTCGGCCGGTTGATCGTGATGATGAGAATTCGATCCCGTTGTTCGACCAGAACTTCGGGTTCTTCGGTGCCGGCCTCTTGGTTTCCACTGCTCACGGTGCCGCACAGCTCCTTACACGGATCGGTGGCGTTGAGATAGCTCCTGACGAACCGATGGTAACCGTCGGCGGAAATGGCGTTAACGCCCCGCAGAGATTCCGCTTACCGCAGACGCCGTTCGCTTAGGAATCCGGGCCGATCACGCCGGGGCCATCGCGGCCTCGATGACCGTAAGATCCTCGAGAATCCCTGCAGCCCTGCGGATTTCGATGAAGTCGGCGACCATGGCGTCGGAGACCTCGTGCGGGTCCTCGAGCGTGGACCCGTCCGAGAGCACCGAGATGTTGAGCTGATCGACATAACTCCACACGGTGATGTTGAGCCCGCTGCCGGCGGTCAACGGGCCTACCGAATAGATCTCGGTGACCAGCGCCCCGCCCACCCGGCCGCGTTCCCTCGGGCCGGGCACATTCGAGATGTTCAGATTGAGGATCTTGTTGTGTCCGTCGCGGCCGGACGCCCACCGGAAGAAGGCCTGGGTGGGTCCGGGTGGCATGTAGGCGGCCCACCGGCTGACCAGTTCCGGTCCCATCAGCTGGTTGCTTTCCTTGGCGGCGATCGCATTCTCGTGGCTGCACCGCACCCGCTCCAGCGGATCGTCGGAATCGGTCGGCAGGCCCACCAGCACACCGGTAAAGCGATTGCCGGAGATCCGTTCGGGAGAGAAGTCGAAACTCATGGGCACCGACGCCAGCAGCGGTTCGGCCTTGCCGTCGTACCGCAACAGCAGCGTGCGCAGCGCGCCGGTCGCCATCGCCAGCACCATGTCGTTGATCGTCGCCCCGAGCCGCTTGCCGGTCTCCTTGACGTCGGCCAGCGCGAGGGTGGCGGTGGCGAACCGACGTTCCGGGGTGATCTTGTGGTTCATGAAGGTGGCCGGGGGCTCGAAGGGCCGCGTCAGCTCCGGGGAGAATTTGCGCGCGCTGCGGCGCACCCGGCCCAACCCCTGGGCGGTGTAGCGGATGGTGCGCGGCAGGCTTCCGACATGTCGCACGTGGTCGGCGAATGCCGACGTCATCAGCTGCCGTTTGGTGGGAGCCGGATCGCAGACGTACTTCTCGCCCTCCGGACCCGGCTGCAGGTCCATGCCTCGGGCCATCAGGTTCGCCGACGCGACGCCGTCGGCGAGGGCGTGGTGAATTTTGCCGACGACCGCAATCCGGTTGTTGGCCAAGCCTTCCACGAAGTACATCTCCCACAGCGGACGGCTGCGATCGAGCGGCGTGCTGGCGATTTGCCCGATGGCCTCGTCCAGTTCGCGGCGGCCCCCGGGCGGCGCCACCCGCCAGGGGCGAATGTGATAGGTCAGGTCGAGATCGCAATTCTCCCGCCACATCGGGTGGTGGAAGCCCAGCGGCACCTCGACCAGCTGGTAGCAGAACGGATCGAGCTTGTTCAGCCGCCCGGCGATGACCTCGCGAAACGTCTCCACGTTCAGCGATCGGCGGTCAGCGTCCAGCTCGATGACGGCAGCTTTGATGGTGTGCATGTGCACGTTCGGCGCTTCGCTGTACAGCAGTACAGAGTCCCACCCGCTAAGCCTCTTCACCGCTGCCCCTTGCCCATAGACGGACCATACTCAGCGGTGGCGGTTCAGATGACCTCTTTTGCCCCGATGCGCGTCTTGGTGCGATAAATCTGGTTGAGGAACAGCGAAGTGACGTGCGCGGCGGCGCCGGCTCGTTCGCCGTCGATGAGGTCATACCCGTGGCCGGCGCCGGGGAATTCCAGGTAGCCGACCATCGAATGCGACACCGCCCGCAACCGCTCGACGAAGCTGCGCGCCTGCTCGACGGGGATGACGGTGTCCTTGCTGCCGTGAATGACCAGGAAGGGCGGTGCGTTGCGGTGCACACGCGCGATCGGGGATGCGTCGCGGAAAATCTCGGGGCGACGAGCGATCGACTTCTTCACCACGACGCGCTCCAGGAACTCGACGAACCGTTCGCGCTCCGGCGTGGAGCGGTCCTCCCAGTCGTAGCGGCCGTAGATCCCGACGACGGCGTCCACCGAGGTGTCCGCGCCTTCGGGCAGCTTCGCCTGGAACTGCGGGTCGTCGGGTGTCAGCCCGGCCAGCGCGGACAGGTGGCCCCCGGCCGAACATCCTGCTATCGCAACGAAATCGCGGTCGCCGCCGAACTTGTCGACGTTGGCACGTGCCCACGCGATGGCGGTTTTGACGTCGACGATGTGGCGCGGCCAGCGGTGGTGTGGCGAGACGCGGTAGTTGACCGCCAGGCACACCCATCCCTGCTCGGCGAGGCGCGACATGAGCGCAGACCCCTGGCCCATGCACTTACCGTGCACCCAGGCGCCGCCCGGCAGGAAGATCAGGACCGGCGCGGGCTGGGCGGGCAGGTCTTTGCGCCGCCAGACGTCGAGCACCTGATCGGGGTGGTCGCCGTAGTGGACGGCGCGGCGATAAAGGTAGCGGCGCTGCCGCAGGCCGTCCCAGATCGGCGGAGTCTTCTCCGCGACCGGCCATTCCATCTCAAGATCCGCTGCCGCCACGACGCCTCGCAGCGCGGCGAGGGAGACCTGCTGGGTGCACTCCCGATCGCGGCGCCGGGCGTCGTTGATTCCGGGCGTGAACCAGTCCTTGGTCGCCGCGGAGATCGCCTCCGGTGCGTGCCGGGCACCCCAGACGCCCATGGCGGTCAATCCACCCAGGGGCTCGAGATGCTTGCCGACCACGGGCAGTGAAGCCCCTGCCACACTCAGCGCCAGCGCATAGTCGCCGGGGCGGGCCCGCAGCAACCATTTCACACAATTGGTGATGCCCGGTCCATTCGCCGTCATGCACCGGACTGTACCCCTCACGCCGTTTCACAAACTGACGTTTCCGCAGAACCGGCTATCGTGGCGAAATCGCTTTGCCCGACGCACTCGCTGGGTGCGGTATCTGCGCTGTTTGAACGGCTTTTCGCGGTTCGCTGAGTTCAGTGAATTTTGCTGCGGACGACACGCTTACCTGGCCGTCAGGTCGGCGATCACCCGGCCACCGACAAGCCGGACACCGGTCAGTGTCAGCCCCACCTGCGCGGCGAGCACGGCGGCGCTGTCCACGCCGACGGATGCCCAGCGAAACCAGGGCCCGACCTCGCCCGCGGCCTCCAGCCGGACCCATCGCGAACAGATCCCGATGGCCTCGGCTTCGAATTCGGCAACGCAACGGCCACCGCGGGCCAGCAGTTCGAAGGCGCGCCCGAGAATTCGTCGCGGGTCCCCGCCGAGCCCGACATTGCCGTCGACCAGTAGAACCGTCTGCCACAGGCCCATGCCCGGCAGCGGCTCGAACACGTCGCCCAACAGGGCCGGTGCACCACCGCGACCCGCCAGCTGAATCGCGGTCGCGGACCGGTCGATACCGAGCGCGGGGACGCCCCGCTGAATCAGCCTCGCCACCAACCGGCCCGGACCGCAGCCCAGCTCAATGGTCGGCCCGGTGCACATCTGTGTGACGGCTTCGTCGAAGACTTGGTCAATAGGGGGATCAGATCCATCACCGGGACATCGCGCACCCAACCATCGGTGCGCCGGGAGTGGGCTCAGTTCGCCGTCGTCATGCCGGATCCAACATCGCTCCCCGCCGAGTGCCCGATCGTAAAGTTGCCCAAGCATTCCACGTCCCTCGCGTCCTGGCCGATCGGGCGGCGCGTCGACGCTCGGTCCCGTGCGGGACGTTGCGGCGACATACCGGCAAACCCCAACAAGCTGACGGCAAGCACGTGCGTCAGCATTGCTTCGATACCCCGATCATGGCTCGGCTAATCCATTTCTCTTCCTTGGCCCTGCCAGCGGCTACGTCGCAGCGCCCGGCATGGTTCACCGGCCGCCGGGACCGGGCGGGCGGTCCGTGTCCGCCGGGGAACCGGATGATCCCGAATTCTGCTCACCGGCAGGGCTTTTCGCCGTTCGCGGGCCTTGTCGGGCAGGCGAGAATCAGCCGAACAGGAATGAGTCCAGCAGCTCGTTCACCCGCGCGGGATCTTCCAGCGCCGCCAGGTGCGCGACCCCGTCGAGCACGGTGAACGACGCACCGGGGATCGAGTGGGCCATGGCGCGGGTTTCGGCCACCGGGAAAGTGGCGTCCTCCGCGCCGGCGACCACCAGCACTTGGGCCGTGACGCGAGCCAGCAGGGCGTGCTGGTCGGGCCGCGCGGACACCACGCTGCGCACCGCCCAGCGGACCGAATCGGTGTTCGCCGACTGCACGTTGGTCCGCACGGTGTCGACCACGTCCGGGCGGGTGCGCAGCGTCGTCGGCCCCAGGAAGGCGCGGATGCTCGAGCGCGTCAGCGGCGGCCGGATCCCGCCCAGCGCCGTCGCCAACCACACCATGGCCCCATACCGCATCTTCTGTACGACACCGGCTTTCGAGGCGGTGCAGTTCATCAGCACCGCGCGGTTGAGGCGGTCGGGGTGAAGGGCGGCGAAGGTGCCGCCGATCATCCCGCCCCACGAATTGCCGACGAAGTGGGCCTTGTCGATGTCGAGGGCGTCCAACAGGTCGACGACGCAGCGCGCACAGTCGGCGAAGCTGAACATCGCGCGCAGCGCCGCGCTGCCACCGTGGCCGGGCGGATCGATGAGCACCAGGCGATGGCCGTCGCCGAAGTGCGCGGCCTGGCCGGCCCACAAGTCGCCCGTCATCAGCAGGCTGGGCCACATGAGGATGGCGGGCCCGGTGCCCGTACTGACCTGAACACGGATCGACCCGAGGGCCGTATCGACCAACCGCGAAGTGAGCCGCGGGTTATTGGCGGTCACGCTGCCTCCTGAAGTCGTATCGCGCACGGCAGATCACAGATAGCCGTCCCTTGATTTTCCGCGTCGGTGATACTTGTCCGGTGACGAACAACGATGTTCATCCTGACCTGCAACGACTCGCCCGCTTCGCGCCACGACGGCTCGTCGGCCCCCGGACCCTGCCGCTGGTGCGGGTCGGGATGGCCGTGCGAGGACGTCTCGGCAGGCCTGTCGCCGACGTCGAAGCGATCACGCTCGCTTCCGGGGTGGGCGTGCGGTTGTTCCGACCCGTCGGGGCGGCCGAGACCACGCCCGCGCTGCTGTGGATCCACGGCGGCGGATACGTGATCGGCACCGCCCAACAGGACGACCAGCTGTGCAGCGGGTTCAGCAGGCGGCTGGGCATCACCGTCGCATCGGTGGATTACCGCCTGGCGCCAGAACATCCGTATCCCACACCGCTGGAAGACTGCTATTCGGCACTGACCTGGCTGGCCGGGCTGCCATCGGTGGACCGGTACCGCATTGCCATCGGCGGAGCTAGTGCCGGCGGCGGCCTCGCGGCGGCCCTGGCCCTGCTGGCCCGCGACCGCGCCGAGGTGAGCCCGGCATTCCAGCTGCTGACCTATCCCATGCTCGACGACCGCAGTTCGGCCACCGCGCCCAGTGCGAACTACCGGCTGTGGGACAACCGCAGCAACAAGTTCGGCTGGGCGGCATACCTCGGCAACGCCGACCCGCAGGTCGCCGTCCCCGGCCGCCGCGACGACCTGAGCGGACTCCCGCCGGCCTGGATCGGTGTGGGCACGCATGACCTGTTCCACGACGAAGACCTGGCCTACGCCGAACGCCTGAAGCGCCGCGGGCGTGCCGTGCCAGGTCGAAACCATTCCGGGCGCCTTCCACGGCTTCGACCTCGTCCTGCCGAAAGCCCAAGTGTCGCGGCGGTTTTTCGACAGCCAATGCGACAGTTTGCGTGCGTGCGCTGACGCCGGCGCCCTGATACGCCTCACATCGCGAAGTACACCAGCTCGCCGCCGATGACGGTGGCCGCCACCAGCCCGGCGTCCAGGGCGGCCAGTGCCGTGGCCGGCGGCTCGTTCAGCACGCACAGGTCGCCCGGCTGCCCGATCTCCACGGTGCGCGGCCGGCCGGGCTGATCCGGCCGGCCCAGAAACATCGTCAAAGCCTCTCGCGCCGAGACACATTCGCGCTCCCCCAGCACCGCGCCCTGCGGTGTGGTGCGGTGTACCGCGGCGCGCATCGCCGTCCAGGGGTCGCCGTGGCCGAACGGCATGTCGGTGGACAGCGCGACCGGGACCGTCGCGTTGCGCAGGGATGCGACGCGCCACAGCTGATCATGCTCGGCGGCGGGCACCTCGGCGAGGTACTGATCGCCGCGCTCGGCAACGAAGTTGGGCTGCGTGACCACCGTGACTCCGAGCTCGGCGAGGTCGGCCAGGTTGTCGTCGGGCACCACGGCGGCGTGTTCGATGCGGTCTTGCGGGTGGCCGCCGGCCGCGCGCAGCGCCGCGATGGTGACCACCAGCTGGGCCGCGGTCACGCAGTGCACGGCGACCGGCTGCCCGCTGTCGTGTTGGCGCGCAATCCATTCCGTGAGGGCGTCGAGGTCCAGGCGATCGTCGTGCAGGATCTTCTTGCCCGGCGACAGGAAACTCAGCCGCGGCCGGAACTCGCCGCGCTCGTGCGCCGCCGTCAGCGAGTCCATGTCGTCGGCGTCGAGATCGGGCGTGGCGTCGGTGACGCCGGTGACACCGGTCGCGGTGATCCGGCGGCTCAGTTCGGCCAGATCGGTTTCGCGCCGCTGCAGCGCCAGCGACCAGCCACGGTCGGCGCTGCGCAGCCGCCCGTCGGGATGTTCGGCCAGGCCGACGCGGCCCAGCGCCTCGGAGTTGAGGATCCACAGCGCCCCGCTGCGGTGCTGGATGCGCACCGGAACGTGGGGGACGATCGCGTCGAGGGTGGCCCGGTCGAGTTCTCCGGCGACCGAATCGTGGTAGCCCACAGCGCGAATCCAGCCGTCGGGCCCTGGCGTGGCATTCGCCAGCAATTGGGTGAGCTGCGATTCGGTGCTGACCCCGGGCGGCCCGACGAAGAACGAATCCAGCGCCGAGGCCGCCGAGCGCAGGTGCACATGGTGGTCGTGCAGCCCGGGCAGGACGGTGCCGCCGCCGGCGTACAGCACGCCCTCCCCTGCCCGCGGCACCAGACTCTCGCCCGGTGGCGCCATCTCCTCGATCAGCGCGCCCACCCGGATGTCGGTCGTGGTCCCGTCCAGCAGGGTCGCCCGCTGAATCAGCATGACAGGCAACGTCTTTGGCCGACCAGGTGGCGCACCGCCGCGTTGTCGGCGCCCGGCCCGGACGCCAGGACGCGACGCCGGCGGGGCCGACGGTGCCGACGCGGGCACCGTCGATGCCGACGGCTCGAGCGGCAGCGCCGCGTAGGTCGCGGCGACCCCGGCCATGGATACGCGGATCAACTCGCCGCCACCGCGGGCCAGGGATTCGGCCACCGCCAGGGTCGCCTCCAGCCCCGTCAGCGGGTCGGCGATGGCGTCGCCGCAGAACACCGGTCCGTCGGCGCTGGTGCCGACCAGGCCGCCGGCCACCGCGGCGTCATCCCCGAATCCCGGCCTCCGAGTCCGTCATATCCGGTGATCTGCAACCAGATTCGGCCCGCGCGCGCCGGGACATCGTCGGGTCCGAGCCCTCGGCGCGCCAGCGCCGCCGGGCCGCGAGCCTTCGATGACGACGTCGCTGACCGCGAGCAGTTCGCGCAGTTCGTCGGCCTGGCTATCGAAATCGACCCCGTAGCAGAGCTTTTCGCCGTTGATCCAGTCGAAAAATGCCCGATTGCCGGCCCGGGTGCCGTCCGGGCGGCGCGGGCTTTCGACTTTGACGACGGTCGCTACCGGCGCGGGCCAGCAGCTGCCCGCACAGGGGCCCCGCCCACATCGAGGACAGATCGGCCACCAGCAGACCGCGCGGCGCACGCGGCGCCACCCGGGATCCGGCAAGGCCTGTCCGCGGCGACGCGGGCGCGGCCTCGCCCAGGCCGCCGCCGGAATGTCGAGCAGCCCCGCCCGCTCGACGATCTCGGCCACCGGACGGGTGGCCGCCCAGCGCTGCAGCACCGGCCATGGGTCGCCGGCCACGTCATCGGCCTGCAGCAGCGCCGGGATGGCGTCGAGGTCGTCGGCGCGCGAGAGGGTGAGCGCGCAGCAGCCGTCGCGGGCGGCGAGCAGGCGGGTGCCGCCGCCGGGCGACACCCGGCCGCCGCGGGTCAGTCCCAGCAATGCGGCCCGCCCGGTCAGCAGGTTGGCCGCGTCGACGCTGATGCCCAGTCGGTCACCGACGGCCGCGGCGACGTTGCCGGCGCGGGTCAGCACGTTGGCGCGGGAGAAGTCGGCGGGACCGTCGGGCAGGCCGGTCAGGTAGGCCAGCCCGCTGCTTCCCCACTCTTTGACCTGCTGGGACGCCCCGATCGACGAAGCCGAACTCACGCCCCCATTGTGCGCGTGGCTCGCGGTGCGCGCGATCGGCAAACCCGGCTCAGAACTGCAGCGCGTGAAACCGCCAGTCCAGCACCGACCGGTCGGGCTCACCCGCGGTATCGCTGACCGCATACACCAGCGACCGCAGCCCCAGCACGCCGCCGTGATCGGTCGGCTCGGCGGATTCGATGTGTAGCTCGCTGTAGAGGGTGTCGCCCTCGTGCACGGGTCCGGTGTGGTCGCAGGATTGCCAGTTCAGGACCGTCACCAGGTTGGGCAGCAGCCTGCTCGCCTGCGCGAGCGCCAGCCCGATGGTGTGCCCGCCGTACACCAGCCGGCGCCCGCCGACTCGCGAATCATGATGTGTGGCAGCAATATTCAGGGTCAGCCGGGCGAGTTCGGGAGCGCTGCTGACCACGTCGGCGGTGCTGTGCAACACCGCACCCGCCAGGCCGGCATCGAAGTGCGGGCCGGGCACCTTGTCGCGGAAAACCTCGCCGTCCCACTGCGCGGTCGGATCGTGGGCCGGGCCGGGCACGTCGGCGCCGATGGCGGACAGATCGTCGTGCGGCGCGTTGTCGGGCGCGAAATCCGGGCTGGCGGGCAGCATGCCGCACCGGTAGAAGTCGAGCACCAACTGATCGGCCTGGTCGATCGTGATCATCCGCAGCGCCGCCAGCCCCGTCGGCGCCCGGCCCGGCTTGGGCGAATTCGCGCCGCAGCCCAACCACTTCGGTGCGGGTGTAGAGGGAATCGCCGATGACCGGAAACCGGTGAAACACGAGGCCGCGATAGAACAGGTTGGCTTTGACCCGCTGGGTCACCAGCGTCGACTGCCCGATCGCCACGTCGCACACCAGCCCCGGATGGGCCAGCGGCGCCGGCAGGCCCGTCACCGCCGCCGCACAGATCGGCGTCCAGCGCCAGGCGCAGCCGGTCCCCCACGATCGCCTGATGGGCGCCCGCCAGACCGGACGACAACGTCATCGACGGCGCCCAGTCGAACACCTGCCCCACCGAGAGGTCGTCGAAGTACGGTCCGCCCTCGCGAATTCCCGCATACCCGCCACTAGTCACAACGCCCCATGCTGGCAGGCTGTGGAATCGAGGGTCAACTTCGTGGCGATCGCGAGCGCGGCGAAGCCGGGCGAAGCGGGTCGCCACCATCAGAGTGAGTGGCGATCGCGAGCGTGGCGATCGCGAGCGCGGCGAAGCCGGGCGAAGCGGGTCGCCACCATCAGAGTTCGTGGCGATCGCGAGCGCGGCGAAGCCGGGCGAAGCGGGTCGCCACCATCAGAGTTCGTGGCGATCGCGAGCGCGGCGAAGCCGGGCGAAGCGGGTCGCCACCATCAACGCCGGAGGGTGATCACAGGTGAACGACGAAGAAGAGATGCTGGTCGCCACGGTGCGGGCGTTCATCGACCGCGACGTCAAACCGAGCATTCGCGAGGTCGAGCACGCCAACACCTACCCCGAGGCGTGGATCGAGCAGATGAAGCGGATCGGCATCTACGGTCTGGCCGTTCCGGAGGAATACGGCGGGTCGCCGGTGTCCATGCCGTGCTACGTGCGGGTCACCGAGGAACTGGCGCGCGGCTGGATGAGCCTGGCCGGTGCGATGGGCGGGCACACCGTGGTCGCCAAGCTGCTGACGCTGTTCGGCACCGAGGACCAGAAGCGGACCTACCTGCCGCGGATGGCCAGCGGCGAGGTGCGCGCCACCATGGCGCTGACCGAGCCCGGCGGTGGCTCGGATCTGCAGAACATGACGACCACCGCCCTGCCCGACGCCGACGACGCCGACGGGCTGGTGATCAACGGATCCAAGACCTGGATCAGCAACGCGCGCCGTTCCGGCGCTGATCGCGCTGCTGTGCAAGACCGACCCGGACGCCAGGCCGCGCCACCGGGGCATCTCGATCGCACTCGTCGAGCACGGGCCGGGCCTGACGGTGTCGCGGGATCTGCCGAAGCTGGGTTACAAGGGCGTGGAGTCCTGCGAGCTGTCGTTCGACAACTTCCGGGTGCCTCGGCACGGCATTGCTGGGTGGCGTTGCGGGCGAAGGCTTTTCACAGATGATGAAGGGCCTCGAGACGGGACGCATCCAGGTGGCTTCCCGCGCCCTGGGCGTGGCCACCGCGGCGCTCGAGGACGCGCTGGCCTACGCCCAGCAGCGAGAGAGCTTCGGCCAGCCGATCTGGCAGCACCAGTCGATCGGCAACTACCTGGCCGACATGGCGACCAAACTCACCGCGGCCCGCCAGCTCACCCGGTATGCCGCCGAGCGATACGACAGCGGCGAACGCTGCGACATGGAAGCCGGGATGGCGAAATTGTTTGCCTCCGAGGTCGCCATGGAGATCGCGCTGAACGCGGTGCGGATCCACGGCGGCTACGGCTATTCCACCGAATACGACGTCGAACGCTACTTCCGGGACGCGCCGCTGATGATCGTCGGTGAAGGCACCAACGAGATCCAGCGCAATGTGATTGCCCGGCAACTGGTGACGCGCGGCGGGATCTGATCCGCCTCACCAATCTCACGGTCCGAGAACAAAGTTTGCTGTATATTTGCCTGACTTCTCCGGCCGGCAAACCGGCATGGAAGTAAAGCTGTTCGCCAGCCGAGGGAATTACAGGGAAAGGCAGCCGCCATGAGTTATCCCCCCGTGCCGCCCGGAGGTTCGCCAGAATGGCCGGGGCAGCACCCGGAATGGCAAGGCCAGCAACCGGAGTGGCAGGGCCAGCAGCCCGCCGGGTGGCAGGGCTCAGCAGCCGCCGGGGTGGCAGGGCCAGCCCCCGCCGCCCGCGGGATGGCCGGCACCCCAGCCGGGATGGCAGGAGCCGGAGAACTATCTGGTCTGGGCGATCCTGTGCACCGTGCTGTGCTGCCTGCCGTTCGGCATCGTGTCGATCGTCTACTCCAACAAGGTGTCCGGGCTGTGGGCTCAGGGCCGGTACGCCGAGGCCCACGAGGCGTCCAACAATGCCAAGAAGTGGGCCATCATCGGCGCGATCGTGGGTGCCGTGGCCGCGGTGATCGGCGTCGTGCTGTGGTTCGCCATGTTCGCGGCGATCGTGTCGTCCATCCCGTCCACGACCACCACCACCTATCCGGGCTTCTGACCTCGGGCCTCATCCACCAGCCCCCAGGCCAACGCGGTGTTCGCGTCGACGGTGCGGCCGGATAGCACGAGATACGCTGTGCGCCAACGGCCTATCCGCCGCGTGACGCTGACGGTGCCACCGGCTCCGGGGAGCAGTCCCAACGCCAGCTCGGGTAGCCCGAACACCGCATCGTCACGAGCGCTGACCCACCCGCAAAACGCCGCCATCTCCAATCCGCTGCCCATCACCCGGCCGTGCACCTGCGCCCGGCAGGCGCGGCCGAGCCTGGCGGTCAGCGCATCGAGCGCCAGGGCGGGGCTGTAGCGGGTACGGGCCAGGTGCGCGCTCGCCGGGTCGGCGAAGGTGCCGAACTCGGCCAGGTCCCCGCCGCTGCAGAACGACGGGCCGTTGCCGCTCAACACGATGCCGGTGACCGACGGATCGAGCTGCGCGACCGTCAGGGCCTCCAGCAGCGCGGCGCGCGCATCGGTGGAGAACGCGTTGTGCCGCTGTGGCCGGTTGAACGCGATGTGCACGACGTCGCCGTCGCGGGTCGCCCGCACCGGGTCGGCGATCTCGGGCATGCGGGCCGCGCCGCGTTCACGCAGCCACTGCGCGAACTCCGGTCCGGCCTGCAGGGTCGAGTACGCCAAGGACTCGGTCATCACCCCCGGCAACGTCGGGCCCAGCGGATCCACCGCGCGCAACACGTCGTCACAGATTGCGCCGGCGTGCGGCCAACGTCGGCAGCGCGCCGCCAGCTCGTCCACCGTCGTCGGCACCGAATCGACGGTGATCACGCGCCGGTCGTCGCAGGGATCCTCGGTCAGCGTGAAAGTTGCTGCGTCAAGCCAGAATCCGGCCGCGGCGATGTCGGCGGCCGAGCCGACCGCGACGATCACCCCGGGCGGCGACGCCGGACCGTCCTGCGGCAATCTCGACAGGTCGACCACCCGGAGCATCGGTCACACCGAGTACTTCTCGATCAGCTCATGCTTGTACAGCTTGCCGGTGTCGGTGCGTGGCAGCTGCGCTTCGAACGAGATCGATCGCGGACATTTGTAGTGCGCCAAGCGGTCTCGCAGCCAGGCCAACAACTCGTCGGCGAATTCGTCGGTGGCGTCGGCCGGATCGACGGTCTGCACGACGCCCTTGACGCGCTGGCCCATCTCGTCGTCGGGGATGCCGAACACCGCCGCGTCGAGCACCTTCGGGTGGGTGACCAGCAGGTTCTCGGCTTCCTGCGGGTAGATGTTCACCCCGCCGGAGATGATCATGTGGTGGCGCCGGTCGGTCAGATACAGGTAGCCCTCGTCGTCGAGGTAGCCGATGTCGCCGACGGTGGCCCAGCCGTGCTTGTCGCGGGATGCGGCGGTCTTCGTCTGGGTCGTTGAGGTACTCGAACGGAATGCCGCCCTCGAAGTAGATCTCGCCGGCCTGCCCGGGCGGCAGTTCGTCGCCGTTCTCGTCGAGGATGTGCACGGCCCCGACCAGCGGTTTGCCGACCGAGCCGGGATGCGCCAGCCAGTCTTCGGCGGTGATGAACGTCGACCCGGCGCTTCCGAGGACGCGTAGTACTCGTCGATGATCGGTCCCCACCAGTCGATCATCTGCTTCTTGATGTCCACCGGGCACGGCGCCGCGGCATGCATCACCCGCTGCAGGCTGGACACGTCGTACGAATCACGAACCTGCTCAGGCAGTTTCAGCATCCGGACGAACATCGCCGGGACGAACTGGCCGTGCGTGACGCGGTGGCGCTGAATGGCGTCCAGGCAGCCTTCGGCGTCGAACTTCTCCATCACGACCGTGGTATGCCGCCGGCCTGCGCGCGTCATCGACCAGACCGACGGCGCGGTGTGGTACAGCGGCGCCGGGCTGAGGTAGACCGAATCGGGGGTCATCCCGAAGCCGACAGCAGCGCGGACATCATGCCGGGCGCCTCGGCCGGCGGGACGTGCGGCAGTTCGCGTTTGATGCCCTTGGGCCGGCCGGTGGTGCCCGACGAATACTGCAGCAGGTCGCCCTCGAGTCTCGTCGTCGATCGGCGTGTCAGGCTGATCGGCAACGCAGTCCGGGATAGCGCTGCCAGCCGTCAGTTCGTCGTCCCGATGCGATCAGCAGCAGCTCGGGCAGCCCGCCCGGCAGGTGCTCGGCGAGGCCTTCGCAGATTTCGCGCGGCGCCGCGAGCCGATGATCGCCTTGGCGCCGCTGTTGTCGATGATGTAGGCCGCCTCGGCCGGCGTCAGGTGGGTGTTGATCAGCGCGTAGTACAGGCCGCTGCGCCGCGCCGCCCACATCACCGCGTGGATGTGCTCGTTGTTCTCCATCAGGATGCGCGACGGTGTCGCCCTCGCGCAGGCCCGCCGCGCGGAACAGATGCGCCAGCCGATTCGCGCGGGCTTCCAACTCGTCGAAGGTCACGACCGTGCCCGACGGGTACAGGATGACAGCAGGTTTGTCGGCGCCGATGTCGGGCGGATCTGCATGCGCAGACTGTACCGCCGCCAAACTTGACGGGTGTTAAGTGGTCGCCGGCACGGCCCCGACCGACATTCCAGCAAACGTGCGCGACCGCGCCGGTGGATGCCCTGGAGGGCACCGGCGGGTGGGCGAGCCCGGGGATTTGGGCGCCGGTTTCCGGTCGCGGGAAAGTCGTCGGGGATATTGCAGTTAAGTACACTGCGCTCGGCCTTGGAAGTTAGCTTGGCGGGTACCCCACTTCTCGCACCGGCGGTGCGCATGACCGCCGAGCAGGTATCGGAGCCTGCGGCATTCGCCCCGGACCGCAAATTCGCCGTGTCGGACTACGTCGCCCACGTGCTGCGCACCATTCGCCGCGAATCCGACATCCTGGCCCGCATCGGCGGCGACGAATTCTGTGTGATGGTCACCGAAAACGACGACGAGACAACGTCACTCAAGGAGCGGCTCGCCGACGCATTCGGCGACTTCAACAAGACCGGCGATCGGCCCTACCGCGTCTCGGCCAGCATCGGCCTGGTGCAGGTGCCGGTGTCCGACACCGCCAACGTCGACGAATTGCTGGCCCGCGCCGATGAGCTGATGTACGCGGAAAAGACGGCCAGCCCCGGCTCGCGGCTCGCGGGCTGATCAACCGGCCCGCGCTTGGCGGGCTCAGCCCGCTTCGGACAGCCGCTGCTTGAGCGCCTCGAACTCGTCCTTGACGCCGGTGGGCAGCTTCTCGCCGACGAACTCGAACCACTCCTCGATCAGCGGCAGTTCCTCGCGCCATTCGGCCGCGTTGACGGCCAGCGCCTCGGCCACGTCGCCGGCGTCGACGTCGAGGCCGTCCAGGTCGAGGTCGTCGGCCGTCGGGCACGATGCCGATCGGGGTGTCCTGGCCGCCGGCCTGGTGCTCGATGCGGTCGACGATCCACTTCAGCACCCGGCTGTTCTCGCCGAAGCCCGGCCACAGGAAGCGGCCGTCTTCGCCGCGGCGGAACCAGTTGACGAAGAACACCTTCGGCATCTTGGACTCGTCGGAGTTCTTGCCCAGGTCGATCCAGTGCTGGAAGTAGTCGCCGACGTGGTAGCCCAGGAACGGCAGCATGGCCATCGGGTCGCGGCGCACGGTGCCGACCTTGCCCTCGGCGGCGGCGGTCTGCTCGCTGCCCATGGTGGCTCCCATGAACACGCCGTGCTGCCAGTCGCGGGCCTGCGTCACCAGCGGCACCGTGGTCTTGCGGCGGGCGCCGAACAGGATGCCCGAGATCGGCACGCCCTGCGGGTCGTCCCACTCCGGCGCCAGGATCGGGCACTGCGACATCGGGGTGCAGTACCGCGAGTTCGGGTGCGCGGCCTTCTCTTCGGAATCGCGGCGTCCAGTCGCGGCCCTTCCAGTCGATCAGGTGCTCGCGGCTCGCCCTCCAGGCCCTCCCACCACACGTCGTTGTCGTCGGTCAGCGCCACGTTGGTGAAGACGGTGTTGCCGCGCCTCGATGGTGCGCATCGCGTTGGGGTTGGACTTCCAGTTGGTGCCCGGCGCGACGCCGAAGAAACCGAACTCGGGGTTGACCGCGTACAGCGCGGCCGTCCTTGCCGAACCGCATCCAGGCGATGTCGTCACCGAGCGTCTCGGCGCGCCAGCCCGGGATGGTCGGCTGCAGCATGGCCAGGTTGGTCTTGCCGCACGCCGACGGGAACGCCGCGGCGAAGTAGTAGGCCTTGTTCTCCGGGGAGATCAGCTTGAGGATCAGCATGTGCTCGGCGAGCCAGCCCTCGTCGTGGGCCATCGCCGAGGCGATGCGCAGCGAGTAGCACTTCTTACCCAGCAGCGCGTTACCGCCGTAGCCCGAGCCGTAGCTCATGATCTCGCGGGTCTCCGGGAAGTGGGTGATGTACTTGGTGTCGTTGCACGGCCACGGCACGTCCTTCTGGCCCGGCTCCAGCGGCGCGCCGACCGAGTGCAGCGCCTTGACGAAGAACCCGTCGTCGCCCATCTTCTCCAGCGCGGCCTTGCCCATCCGGGTCATCATCCTCATCGAGATGACGACGTACTCGGAGTCGGTGATCTCCACGCCCAGCTTGGGGTCGTCGGCGCCCAGCGGGCCCATGCAGAACGGCACCACCTACATGGTGCGACCGCGCATGCAGCCGCGGTACAGGTCGGTCATGGTGGACCGCATCTCGGACGGGTCCATCCAGTTGTTGGTCGGCCCGGCGTCGATCTCGGCGCTCGGAACAGATGAAGGTCCGCGACTCCACCCGCGCCACGTCGGAGGGGTCGGACAGCGCCAGGTAGGAGTTGGGGTGCTTCTTCTCGTTGAGCTTCTTCAACGTGCCGGCCTCGACCAGTTGGGTGGCCAGCCGGTTGAACTCCTCGTCGGAGCCGTCAGCGAAGACCACCCGGTCGGGCTGGGTGAGTTCGGCGACTTCCTCCACCCAGGCCAGCAGGCCCTGATGGTTCGTGGGTGCTGTGTCCAAACCGGGAATGGTCGCTGAGGTCATCGAACTCTCCTGGATTCTTCTGCGTATCGGGCTGGTGTGCTCGCTATGCTCTCGCCCACACAATTAAGGGATTGGTGGCGTTAACTACAGGTTATCTTGAGGATCTTGTCGGGGAAGTCTCGGGCAGGTATAAGCCTTCTCACAACAACGATTCAGAAGATCCCGACGCGTCGTCATCTTCGCTCCTCGAAGCGGGTTTTTCGGTTTCGTCACCGCCGGCCCTTCCGGGGGGACTTTCGTCCTCTCGTATACCCGGTTCTCCCAGTTCTGCACGTACCGCCGCCAGGGCCGCGGTCACCGCGGGCATGTCTCGATCACGCGCGGCCGCCGCCCGCGCGGCGGCCAGGGCGTGCTCGCGCAATTCGGTGTCGATGACGCCCACGGTGGCGGACACCTGCGCGTTCTCGGCCTCGTCCTGGGCCAGCAGCGCCTTGGTCAACACAGACTCGGCGGCCAGCACCCGGGTGGCGACCAGCTCCTCGACGACCGACTGCAGCGAGGCTGTAACGTCGCCCGCCCAGCGATCCAGCAGCGCCCGGTCGTGCAGCAGCGCGCGGATGTTGATCACCATGTAGGTGAGCGCCACCGAGATCGCCACGCACAGCAGCGCCGCGACGCCGGCCAGCGCCGGGTTCAGCCGCGAGGCCAGGCCGCTCATCAACCGGCTCAGCGTCAGCGCCACCCCGAGACCGAACCCGACGCCCAGCAGGATCATCAGCCAGGTTTCCTGCCGGCGCGACTTCAACGGCGGCGGGGAGGCATTGACCTCTGCGACCGCCGGCAGCTGCTCGAGCGGCGGCAGCTCCATCGGCGCGCTCAGCGCCTGCGCGACGTCGGCCAGTTGCGTGTCGGTGGCGTCGCTGACCTCGGCCACCACCGCATCGAGCCGTTCGCGGGTGTGCGCCTCGAAGCCCGGCATATCGCGCCGCGACAAACCCGCCGCGTGTTCCTGCAGCTCGGTGCGCACCGCCGCGCACCGGTTACGCGCCGAGTGCGACAACGCGACCCGGGCCTGCTGGATCTGACCGCGCAGCGTGATGGTGCGCTCGCTTTTCGCCTGACGTCGCTGCTGCAACGCGGTGCTGCGCTCTTCGCGCAGCGCCTCGACCCGGGCCCGCCGGCCCGACCCCTCGACCTCGCGGTCGAACCGAAGCGTCAGCGTCTGCAGGCGAGATTGCCACGCCCGCAACCTGTTTCGCCGCGCGAGATCGCGGTCGTCGAGTTGCGCCGAGACGGCTTCGACCAGGTCGGCGACGTCTGGGTCGCCCAGGTCGGGAAGGGCCGCCGCGCCCACCCAGGGCGCCCGGCCGTAGCGGGGCGCGTGGGCGCCCAGCGAGTCGCGGTTGGCGGCGACGATGTCACGCCAGTTGAGATGCACGTCGATCTTGGACACCACGCCGACGACCGCATCGGTGTGCTCGGTCGCGGCGTCCAGCAGTGCACAGTCCGACGGCGTCAGGTTGGCCGCCGCGGACACGACGAACACCACTGCCATCGGCTCCTCGCCGGGCCCCAGGTCCGTCGACTCCACGAACTTGTGCTGCGGCAGCCGCTCACGCAGTGCGTCGGCGACCGCGCTGACCCCGGCCATCCACGGGCCGGTCACCAACACCACGTCGCGGCGCTGAATCGCCGGCGGATCCAGCCCGGGGCCGGCCGCCGCCACCAGCGCGTCCACCTCGGCGACCGGATCGTCGCGTGTTTGGCCGCTCACCAGGATCCCCCCGGCAGCGACCCACAGGCCTGCGACCACAGCCGCAGCGATCCCCGGGCGATGTCGGCGCCGCAGGCGCGGTGCAGTTCGCTGGCCGACGCGCGGCTGTAGCGCTGCCACCGCACCGCCCGCGGCAGGTGCGAGGACGGGTCGCGATGCGCGTCGAAGGGCTTCGGGTCGCCCGGTTCCAGCCCGGCCGCCTCGGCCAGGTCCACGGCCGCCGCCATGCGGGCGACCACGGTGTCGTCGCGGGACAGGAACCCGCTGATGCGCTCACCGAGCCTGCCGCCCCCGGCGGCCAGCGCCTCGAGTTCCGCAACGGCGTCCAGCACCCGCTGATAGCGCGCCTCGGCGCCCAGCGCGCCGATCCCGGCCAGGACCGCGTCGACGCCGCTCATCCGGTGCAGCAACGTCAGCACCTGGGCCGGGGTCCGGCCCTGCCGGAACGCGGCGACTGCCAGCGCGGTGCCGAACATGTCGAGGGTGTCGAGCAGGCGCCGCCGCACCTCGGTCGGCACCGGGGCGTCGGCGGCCAGGAATCCGGCGAAGGAGCCGTCGAAGCAGGCCGTCCCGCCGGGGTGGGCGGCGAGCGTGCGCAACGCCGTCCACAGGGTGCTGTCCAGGTCGTCGAGCGCGGCGAACGCCAGCAGACCGATCATCGGCTCCATGGGCACGCCGACCAGCGCGGAGAGCTCCGTGCACGTCGCGCGCGCCGCCGCGATCGGGCCGTCACCACCCCGGCCGGAGAGCGACCCCGCCAGGTCGGCCTTGTTCAGCACCGCCAGCACCGGGTGCCCGGCCGCGGCGATCGCCTGGGTGTCCTCGGGCTTGACCACCTCGGTGATCACGTAGACCACCGCATCGGCGCCGCGATCGGCCGCTGTGTCGCCAACCGTGATACCCGTCGCGCGTCCCGCGCCGGCCAGGGCGCGGCGCACGGTGCCGCAGCCGACCCCCGGGCGGCCACGCACAACCACGCGCAGGGGTGCGGCGGATCGCTCGGCGACCGCCGTCACGCGCGGGTCGACGTGGCCGGCAGCAAACCGCGCCAGCTCGTCGACGAATGTCTGGTGTCCTCGTCCCCTCATATCCCGCCTGTTCGGTCTGGATGACCCCATGCCCGGCCGGCGTCGCCGCAACTGGGTGCAGCACCGGGGCCGAGCGGTCCCACCGAATGGTGGCACCCACTTCACCAAGAAGCGAGCCACCGTTAATCAGTTACCAGTTGAAGGCAACTGTTGGGTATCAATCCGGACCAGGGGCGGCTACATCCGAGGTTTATAGGCCACCATGGACAAATGCATGCGCAGCGCGGGGCGGCGATGTCTGCCGACACGCCGACGGGGGACCCCGACCGCCCCGATCAGCGCTATCTCCCGGCCACGGCCTTCCGATCGCGACGATCGGCCCTGTCCGACGCCCAGCGTCAGACCTGGGAACGGCGCTGGCCCGAGCTCGGCCTGTCGGTGGGCGCCGAACCCGACCATCCCGACAGCCCCGAATCCCCGCTGGACACCCGGGCATGGTTCGGGCGACAGGCGCCGGTAGTGCTCGAAATCGGTTGTGGCAGTGGCATATCCACCCTTGCGATGGCCAAGGATGAGCCCGATATCGATGTGGTCGCGGTGGAGATCTATCGGCGCGGGCTGGCGCAACTGCTGTGCGCGATCGACCGCGATAACGTGAGCAACATCCGGCTGATCCGCGGTAACGCTCTCGAGGTCCTGCAACGCCTCATCGCGCCGGGTTCGCTGACCGGAGTCCGCGTCTTCTTTCCCGATCCGTGGCCGAAGGCGCGCCACCACAAACGCCGGTTCCTGCAGCCGGGCACGATTGGCCTGATAGCCGACCGGCTACTCCCTGGTGGTGTCCTGCACGTTGCGACGGACCACGCCGGTTACGCCGAACACATCGCCGAGGTCGGCGCGGGCGAACCCCGGCTGCACCCGGTCGATCCCGACAGTGCACAGGCGATCTCGCTCGTGCGCCCGACCACCAAGTACGAGACGAAGGCTCAAGAAGCGGGCAGTGCCGTCACCGAATTCATTTGGCTTAGACGATGAGTAGGCGATGAGTATGAGCCTGACCGAAGAGACCGCCGCGGGGGCAGAACCCGTCGCCCCGCCGGCGGTGCTGACCGGCGACGAGATGGGCGGCTTCTCTCCCCCGGGTGGACGGGTGTTGCTGGTGTGGGACGCCCCCAACCTGGACATGGGCCTGGGCTCCATCCTGGGCCGCCGCCCGACGGCCCTGGAACGCCCGCGGTTCGACGCCCTGGGCCGCTGGTTGTTGTCGCGCACGGCCGAGGTCAGCGCGACTCGCCCCGGCGTCGTGGTGGAACCCGAGGCCACCGTCTTCACCAACATCGCCCCGGGCAGCGCCGACGTCGTCCGGCCCTGGGTGGACGCGCTCCGTAACGTGGGATTTGCGGTGTTCGCCAAGCCGAAGATCGACGAGGACAGCGACGTCGACCGCGACATGTTGGCCCATATCGAACTGCGGCGCACCGAAGGGTTGGCGGCGCTGGTGGTGGCCTCCGCGGACGGTCAAGCGTTTCGTCACCCGCTGGAAGACATCGCACAAACCGGGATCAGCGTCCAGGTGATCGGATTTCGCGAACATGCGAGTTGGGCGCTAGCGTCGGATACCTTGGACTTCGTTGATCTGGAGGATATCGCTGGTGTCTTCCGGGAACCGTTGCCGCGGATCGGCCTAGATTCGCTGCCTGACCAGGGTGCGTGGCTGCAGCCGTTCCGGCCGCTCTCCGCGCTGCTGACCTCGCGTGTGTGACACTGGAAAACCTATGCGCGGGTCGTTAACGATCCAGTAAGGAGCTTGCGTGTTCGCCTGGTGGGGTCGAACTGTGTACCGATACCGGTACATCGTGATCGGGGTCACGGTAGCTCTGTGCCTGCTGGGTGGCGTTTTCGGAATGAGCCTGGGCAAGCATGTTACACAGAGCGGCTTCTACGACGACGGCAGCCAATCGGTTAAGGCCTCGGTGCTGGGCGACCAGACTTACGGCCGCGATCGCACCAGCCACGTGGTGGCCACCTTCACCGCTCCGGACGGCAAGACGGTCGATGATTCGGCGTGGCGGGACAAGATCGTCGGCGAGCTGAACAAGTTCAAGACCGACCATCCCGACCAGGTCGTCGGCTGGGCCGGCTGGCTGGCGGTGGCCAATCCCGCCGACGCACCCCCGTTGATCAAGGGGATGATCAGCGAGGACAAGAAGCACACCTTCGTGTCGATCCCGCTGAAGGGCAACGACGACGACAGCATCCTCAACAACTACAAGGCCATCCAGCCGGAGCTGCAGAAGCTCGACGGTGGCACCGTGCAGCTGGCCGGTCTCGAGCCGATCGCCAACGCCCTGACCGGCACCATCGCCACCGACCAGCGCCGCATGGAGGTCCTGGCGGTGCCGCTGGTGGCGGTGGTGTTGTTCCTGGTGTTCGGAGGCGCGGTCGCCGCCGGCCTGCCGGCCATCGTGGGCGGGCTGAGCATCGCGGGCTCGCTTGGGCATCCTGCGGCTGGTCGCCGTGTTCGGGCCGGTGCACTTCTTCGCCCAGCCGGTGGTCTCGCTGATCGGCCTGGGTATCGCGATCGACTATGGGCTTTTCGTGGTGAGTCGGTTCCGGGAGGAGATAGCCGAGGGCTACGACACCGAGGCCGCGGTGCGAAGAACCGTGATGACGGCCGGGCGAACCGTAACCTTCTCCGCGGTGCTGATCATCGCCTCGAGCGCCAGCCTGCTGGCGTTGCCCCAGGGGTTCGTGCACTCGCTGACCTACGCGATCTTCGCCGCGGTGGGGCTGGCGGCGTTGCTGTCAATCACGTTCCTGCCGGCCTGCCTGGCCATCCTGGGCCGCCACGTCGACGCGCTGGGTGTGCGCACCGCGTTCCGGGTGCCGTTCCTGCGAAACTGGAAGTACTCGCGGGCCTACCTGAACTGGCTCGCCGACCGGCTGCAGAAGACCAAGACACGCGAAGAGGTCGAGGCGGGCTTCTGGGGCAAGCTGGTCAACTTCGTGATGAAGCGGCCGTTGGCCTTCGCCATCCCGATCGCCGTCGGCATGATCCTGCTGGTCATCCCGCTGGGCAACCTGTCGTTCGGCGGCATGAGCGAGAAATACCTGCCTCCGGACAATCCCGTGCGCCTGGCCCAGGAACACTTCGACAAGCAATTCCCCGGCTACCGGACAGAACAGCTGACGATGGTGATCCAGAGCACCAACGGCAGCAAGGTGACCGACCAACAGGTGGCGGACATCCGCAACAGGATCTCCTCGATCGGCGGGTTCACCGACAAGCAGTGGGAGGAACGGGCCTGCCCCACCATCGCCGGTAACCCCTGCGTCGCCGGTCCGAACGGGACGACGGTGCCCAAAGACGGCTCGGTACGGGTGATCCAGAACGGCCTGGTCAACAAGAACGACGCCGCCAAGAAGATCACCGAACTGCGGTCGGTGAATCCCCCGAAGGGGCTGAACCTCTATGTCGGCGGCACGCCGGCCCTGGAACAGGACAGCATCCACAGCCTGTTCGACAAGGCTCCGCTGATGCTGGTCCTGCTGCTCAGCGCCACGATGCTGCTGATGTTCCTGGCGTTCGGATCGGTGGTGTTGCCGATCAAGGCCGCGGTGATGAGCGCGCTGACGCTGGGCTCGACGATGGGCATCTTGACCTGGATCTTCGTCGACGGGCACTTATCGGGCGTGCTGAATTTCACGCCGACCCCGCTGATGGTGGTGGTGATCGCGCTGGTCGTCGCCGTCGGTTTCGGTCTGGCCACCGACTACGAGGTGTTCCTGGTATCCCGCATGGTCGAGGCGCGCGAACGCGGCATGTCGACGGCCGAAGCCATCCGGATCGGCACCGCGACCACCGGGCGCCTGATCACGGCCGCCGCGCTGGTGCTGGCCGTGGTCGCCGGTTCGTTCGTGTTCTCCGACCTGGTGTTGATGAAGTATCTGGCGTTCGGTCTGATGGCGGCGCTGCTGCTGGACGCAACCGTCGTCCGGATGTTCCTGGTGCCGTCGGTGATGAAGCTGCTCGGCGACGACTGCTGGTGGGCGCCGCGCTGGGCCCGTCGGCTGCAGAACAAGATCGGGCTCGGCGAGATCGACCTGCCCGATGAGCGCAAGCGGCCCACGCTCAACGGCCGGCCCGCGCGCCCGCCCGTCGCGGCCAGCCTGGTCGCCGCGGCACCGCGGCCACCGCACGACCCCACCCATCCCGGAGCGCTCCGGAGCCGTCGCGACCGGCGCGACCGGCCGAGCCGAGGCCCGCGCAGGAACCGTCCCCGAGCGGGGCGACGATGCGCGCCGCGACGAGCGAAAGCGCGAACGCCACCCGGACCCCGGCCCGACCCAGCCAGCCGACCGAGGCGAAGACCACACGCTTCTCCACGCAGGGCGCGCCCGGCCGTGACCGGGCGGCCGACCTGCGTCCCGCCACCAACTCCGCCCCGCAGGCTCCCCAGCGGCCCCCGGGTCCGGCGGCACCGCCGTCCAGCGATCAGACGCGGGCCATCCCGGTTCCCGGCAACCAGGCTGACGACGACAGCGACGCCGCCGAACCCACCACCGCCCTGCCGAAGATGCGCGCCGAAGGCAACGACCCCAACGCGGCCGCCGAGCAGGTGGAAGCGCGCGGACAGGGCGAGAACGGCGACCCGGCGCGGCAACGCCGGCGCTCCGGCGGCGGCCTGTCCGCTGCGGATCTGCTGCGCCGCGAGGGACGGTTGTAGGTAGGCGCACCCACGCCGTCACAGCCCCGAAAAGGGTTGGGCCTCAGCCGGATTCGTGCTCGGGTTTGTCGGGTTCGGCCTGCAGGATCGCGTTCTTCTCGTCCGCCTCCTCGGTCTGTTTCTCGGCCTCGGCGGACGGATCGGGCGCCAACAGCACCTGGATCGCGTTGTTGAGGAACGCCACCGTCGGAACCGCCAGCAGGGCGCCGACGATCCCGGCGAGCACGCCGCCGGTGGAGATGGCCAGCACCACGCCGAGCGGGTGAATCGAGACCGCGCGGCCCATCACCAGCGGTTGCAGCAGATGGGCCTCCATCTGGTTGACCGCGATCAGCACGCCCAGCGTCATCAGCGCATACACGATGCCCTTGGCCAGCAGCGCGACTACCACGGCGACCAGGCCCGAGATCAAGGCACCGACCAACGGGATGAACGCACCCAGGAACACCAGCGAGGCCAGCGGCAGCGCGAGTGGGATACCCATGATCGCCAGGCCCGCGCCGACCCCGGCCGCGTCGGTCAGGGCCACCAGGAACGTGGCCCGCACGTACCCGATCAGCGACCCGTATCCGGCGTTGCCGGCTTCGCGCACCCGCTCACGGACGTCGGACGGGATGATCTGCAGCACGTACTGCCAGATGTTGCGCCCGCCGTAGAGAAAGAAGATCAGCGTGAACAGCACCAGCACCGCCGCGGTGACCAGCTCCGTGACGGTGGCGGCGGTGGAGAGCGCGCCGCTGGTCAGCTTCGCCTGATTGTTGTGCAGCGCGTCGATGGCTGCGTTGCCCGCGCTGTCGATCTGTTCGTTGCGCAGATGCGCCGGCCCGTGGATCAGCCAGCGGCGCGTCGACTCGATGCTGTGCGTCACCTGTTCGGTCAGGCCGGGCAGGCCGTCGATGAACTGCAGGATGACGAACGCCAGGATGCCGCCCAGGATCGCGAACCCGCCCAGCAACACCAGCGCCACCGCGCCACCGCGGGGCAGGCCCCGCGTGTCCAGCCAGTCCACCACCGGCACCAGCAACGCGCTCACCAGCAGCGCCACCAGCACCGGAACGACGATGATTTCGAGCTTTCTGCACGACCCACAACAGGGCGAGCGCGGCGACGAGGATGACGAGCAAACGCCACGCCCAGGCTGCGGTCTTGCGGACAAGGGGTTCGACCGAGGCATCGTCGACGTTTGCTGACATTTGGCCAGCCTATCCGCCGCGACGCACCGCCAAACGTGTTCCGACTTGTCCCAAGGGCGTCGGCGCGTCGTCCCCGGGGCGTCGCCGTCGGCACGATCCGGTTACGACCCCGGAACGTCCAAGACACGGTGGGCGCTGCGCAGCGATCGCCGCGCCACCTGCACCGTTACCCTAAATCACGTGCCGCACGACGCACCCGCCCGCAATCTCGACTCTCCGCGCGAAGAAACCCCGCGCGGGAAGTACTGGTGGGCGCGCTGGGTGATCCTCGGCGCGGTAGCCATCGTGCTTGCCGTCGAGGTTTCGCTGGGCTGGGATCAGCTGGCCAAAGCCTGGATGAGCCTGTACGAGGCGAACTGGTGGTGGTTGCTCGCATCGGTGGCGGCGGCGGCCGCGTCGATGCACAGCTTTGCTCAGATCCAGCGCACGTTGCTCAGGTCGGCCGGCGTGCACGTCAAGCAATTGCGCTCCGAGGCCGCCTTCTACGCCGCCAATTCGCTGAGCACCACGCTGCCCGGCGGGCCGGTGCTGTCGGCGACCTTCCTGTTCCGGCAGCAGCGGCTCTGGGGCGCCTCGACGGTGGTGGCGTCGTGGCAGTTGGTGATGTCGGGCGTGCTGCAGGCGGTGGGATTGGCTTTGCTCGGCCTGGGCGGCGCTTTCCTGCTGGGCGCGAAGAACAACCCGTTCTCGTTGCTGTTCACCCTCGGCGGCTTCATCGCGTTGCTGCTGCTGGCCCAGGCCGTGGCGTCGCGGCCGGAGCTGATCGACGGGATCGGCAGCCGGGTCTTGGCGTGGGTCAACTCGGTTCGCGGCAGGCCGGCCGACACCGGCCTGGACAAGTGGCGCGAGACGCTGATGCAGCTGGAATCGGTGAGCCTGGGCCGGCGCGACCTGGGGGTGGCGTTCGGCTGGTCGATGTTCAACTGGATCGCCGACGTCGCCTGCCTGGGCTTCGCCGCGTACGCCGCCGGCGACCACGCGTCGGTGGCCGGGTTGACGGTGGCCTACGCGGCCGCTCGCGCGGTCGGCACGATCCCGCTGATGCCCGGCGGGCTGCTGATCGTCGAGGCGGTGCTGGTGCCGGGCCTGGTGTCCAGCGGGATGTCGCTGCCCAACGCGATTTCGGCGATGCTGATCTACCGGCTGATCAGCTGGCTGCTCATCTCCGCGATCGGCTGGGTGGTGTTCTTCTTCGTGTTCCGCACCGAGAACGTCACCGACTCCGACGAGGACCCGATCACCGGTCCGCTACCGATCGTGCCGCTGCAGGGCGACCCCCCGGCCGATCCGACCGAGACCGCCCTGCAGGGTCCGCTGCCGCCCGACCGGAATCCGGAGACCGACGGCCATCGGACCTAGCCGACGCTGTTTCCGCGCGACTGGCCCGGCAGCGGGTTGGTCGCGGCGGGCGGCGCCGGCTGCGGCGCCGCGGCCGGGGCGCCACCGGTTGCGCCGCCCAACGGCGATGCGCCCACGGGGTTTGCGGGCAGCCCACCGGCCGCGCCCTGCGCCTGCTGCATCATGCCCATCGCCTGCGGGATGGAGATCGGCAACTTGCACCGTGTCGACAAGTTGGTCAGCGGCGCAGCGATCGACGTCATGTCACCGGCGACCTTGGGGTTGGCCTCGAAGTAGGACTTCAGCCCGTTCAACGACTGCGGGCCGGCCTGCTGCTGCAGCATCGAGGTCATCGCCTGGTTGGTCTCGGGGTGCGAATCCAGATAGTCGCCCATCGACTTGGAGACCGAGCCGATCGTCCGGGCGATCTCGCTGGCCGCGCACGGGTCGTTGGCTCCGGTCGCCGGGGCGCCGGCGAGCACCGCGGCGGCCGCGCAGGGCACCGTGGCGACGATCAGCCCGGCGAAGAATTTGCGGCCCCGTCCAGCGGTGGCTCTCGTCATGGATAACTCCTTAGAAGTTTGCGGCGGACAGCCGGGATCGGCGCCTCGCAAACGGCTGCAACAGACGGCCCCACTGAGCGCAGGCTTCCCGCGATCCCCCGGGCGCCTCGCGGGCCATCGACATCGTGCCACCGCCGATATCACCGCTGCCAGTCCGAACGGAGCCGGCGGTGAGATATGTGACCGAAATCCCGCTTGGTCACCGGTTCACAACGACTTCGCAGCGTCTTGGCAACAACACCGTCGCCGCAGCTCAGGAACTAGATAAGCCCACATAATCCACAGGCTGCTGCGGTATCGTCGCCAACACGCGTTACGCGAGAACGGGGAGCGACGAAATCCAGCAGTTAATGATGCGCCTCAGCCGCAGCCTGCGTAAGTACCGCTGGTTGGTCTTCGCAGGCTGGTTGCTGGCGTTGGTTCCGGCGATCTACCTGGCACTGACCCAGTCGGGCAACCTCACCGGCGGTGGGTTCGACGTGGCCGGATCGCAGTCGCTGGCGGTACACGACCAGCTCGAGGAGCTGTACCACGACCAGGGCGGATCGTCGTCTGGCGCTGGTGGCCGCGCCCCGGCCCGACGCCAGCTACCAGGACATGAACGACGCCGTCGCGCAGCTGCGACAGATCGCCACCGGCATTCCGGGCACCACGGAAATCCCCAACCCCACCCAGCGGCCCCCGCAGCCCGACCGCCCCTACGTGCTGTCGGTGCGGCTGGATTCCCGTAACACGAGCGACGTCGCCAAACAGCTCCGCACCAAGGTCGGCATCAACGGCGATCAACCCGGTCAGACCGCGAACGGCCGCGTGCGGCTCTACGTCATCGGACAGGGCGCCCTGTCCGCCGCCGCCGCCGCCAACACCAAGCACGACATCGCCGCGGCCGAAAAATGGAACCTGCCGGTCATCCTGATCGTGCTGCTCGCGGTGTTCGGGTCGCTGGCCGCCGCTGCGATCCCGCTGGCCTTGGGCATCTGCACGGTCGTGGTCACCATGGGCCTGGTTTATCTGCTGTCCGCCTACACCACCATGTCGGTGTTCGTGACCTCGACGGTGTCGATGTTCGGCATCGCGCTGGCCGTCGACTACTCACTGTTCATCTTGATGCGGTTCCGCGAGGAACTGCGGACCGGGCGTCAGCCCCGCGAAGCCGTCGACGCCGCGATGGCCACCTCCGGGCTGGCCGTGGTGCTGTCCGGGATGACGGTGATCGCCTCCCTCACCGGGATCTACGTGATCAACACCCCGGCGCTGAAATCGATGGCCACCGGCGCCATCCTGGCCGTCGCGGTGGCCATGCTGACCTCGACGACCCTGACGCCGGCGGCGCTGGCGACGTTCGGGCGGGCGGCCGCCAAGCGGTCGGGCTTCCTGCACTGGTCGCGCCGGCCCGAAAGCACCCAGTCGCGGTTCTGGAACCGCTGGATCGGCTGGGTGATGCGCCGGCCGTGGATGTCGGCACTGGCGGCATCGCTGGTGCTGCTCGTGATGGCCGCGCCAGCGGCATCGATGGTGCTGGGCAACAGCCTGCTGCGCCAGTTCGACTCGTCGCACGAAATCCGCGCCGGCGTCGGCGCCGCGGCCCAGGCCCTCGGTCCCGGCGCGCTGGGACCCATCCGGGTGCTGATCAACTTCCCCGACGGCGGCGCGGCCTCCCCCGAACACAGCCACACCGTCGGCGCGATCCGCCAGCGGATGTCGCAGGCACCCAACATCGTCTCGGTGTCGCCGCCGCAGTTCGCCGAGGACAACGGCAGCGCGCTGCTGTCCGCCGTGTTGACGGTGGATCCCGAGGACATGAAGGCCCGCGAGACCGTCGGCTGGATGCGCGCGCAGCTGCCCAAGGTCCCCGAGGCGGGCACGGCGCGGGTCGACGTCGGCGGCCCGACCGCGCTGATCAAGGACTTCGACGACCAGGTGTCCGAAGACCGAGCCGCTGGTGCTGGCGCTTCGTCGCGCTGATCGCGTTCGTGATGCTGCTGGTCTCCGATTCACTCGGTCTTCCTGGCGCTCAAGGGCGTCCTGATGACGTTGCTGTCGGTCGCAGCCGCCTACGGCAGCCTGGTGATGGTGTTCCAGTGGGGGTGGCTGAAGGATCTCGGCTTCGCCCAGATCAGCTCGATCGACAGCACCGTTCCCCCGCTGGTGCTCGCGATGACCTTCGGGTTGTCGATGGACTACGAGATCTTCCTGCTCACCCGCATCCGGGAGCGTTTCCTGCATTCCGGTAACACCCGCGACGCGGTGGCTTACGGCGTCAGCACCAGCGCCCGCACCATCACCAGCGCCGCGCTGATCATGATCGCGGTGTTCGTCGGCTTCGCGTTCGCCGGCATGCCGCTGGTGGCCGAGATCGGCGTGGCCTGCGCGGTCGCGATCGCGGTGGACGCCACCGTGGTGCGGCTGGTGATGGTGCCCGCACTGATGGCGATGTTCGCCCAGTGGAACTGGTGGCTGCCGCTGTGGTTGTCCCGCGTGCTGCCGTCGGTCGACTTCGACCGGCCGCTGCCCGAGGTCGACCTCGGCGACGTCGTCGTCATCCCCGACGACATCTCGCCGCTGGTGGCGCCCAACGCCGACCTGCGGATGGTGCTCAAGTCCGCCGCAAAGCTCAAGCATCTGGCGCCCGACGCCATCTGCGTCACCGATCCGCTCGCCTTCACCGGCTGTGGCCGCAACGCCACCCAGGCGCCGGGCCCGGACGAGGACCAGACCCGCGGCCTGGGTCCCGGGCAGATCCCCCACCAGGTCGCCCTCAGCGAGGAGAAGGTCGGCGTCGGCGTAGGCGCTTCCGACAGGAAGTCCGGCCCCAACGGCCACACCAACGGCTCGTTGGCGGCAAAGAAGCTGGTCGGCGGCCTGGCCTCGCGCAACGGCATCGCCAAAGCCATCGCCGGGACCGACCGGCCCGTTCACCCGGTGACGCTGTGGCGGGGACGCCTGTCGGTCGCGATCGACGCGTTGGAGGCGGACACGGTGACGGCCGGGGTCAGCGAAGGGCCGAAGTACGAGCGTCGCAGCCCCGTGGAGACCACGCACGTGCAGCTGCCCACCGGCGACCGGCTGCTGGTCCCGACCGGTGCGGAGACCCTGCGGCTCAAGGGCTACCTGATCATGTGCCGTAACAGTCGGCGCGATTATGCCGACTTCGCAGACATGGTCGATTCGTTGGAGCCCGAGACCGCCGCGGTGGTGCTGGCCGGAATGGACAGGTATTACTGTTGTAAATCACCCAGGCAGCAGTGGATTGCCACCCAGTTGGTCCGTCGACTCGCAGATCCCGACCCTTGCGACTACCCGGAAGACCAGGGATCGGGAGCCGACGCTGACTCCGACTGGGTGGGGATCAGGCAACGCTGCCTGTCCGTGGCCGTGGCGATGCTGGAGGAGGCGAGGTGACGTTGGCACCCGACCGACGCCCCGCACCGCCGCCCCACCGGCCGGGCCCCGAACAGCGTCAACGCGGCAGTGGGCCGTCCGGAGGGCCGTCCGGGCCCTTTCAGGACCCCGACCAGCCGGTGGAGTTCTGGCCGACCGCGGCCATCCGTTCCGCCCTGCAGGGCGGTGACATCGCGACCTGGAAGCGCATCGCGGGCGCGCTGAAGCGCGACCCGTACGGGCGGACCGCCCGGCAGGTCGAGGAGGTCCTCGAGGGCACCCGGCCGTACGGCATCGCCAAGGCGCTGTGGGAGGTGCTCGAGCGTGCCCGCACCCACCTGGAGGTCAACGAGCGGGCCGAGGTGGCGCGCCACGTGCGGCTGCTGATCGACCGATCGGGTCTGGCCCCGCAGGAGTTCGCGTCGCGCATCGGGGTCACGGCCGAGGAACTGGACGGCTACCTCGACGGCAGCACCAGCCCGACGGCCGCGCTGATGATCCGGATCCGGCGGTTGTCGGATCGGTTCGTCAAGGTGAAGTCCGCTCGGTCCGCCGAAGCCAACTGATCCCTATCTGACCGGCAGCACGTCGGCGACCAGCCAGTCGCTGCCCCGCTTGGTCAGCGTCACCCTTAGCGCCGGCGCCGCCTGACTGGGCGGCTGCCCCGGGGTGTTCTGAGTTACCCGCAGGATCACCGCCACACTGGCCGCCGACGGCCCGAGGGCCTCGACTCCGGCCGACACCGTGGTGGCTTGAGCGGTGACGTTGTGCTGGGCCAGCTCGGCGCTGGACTTGCTGTATTGCTCTTTGAACGCGGCCGCGTGCTCCGGGACGATCATCGCCGTGGCCCGATCGATGGAACCGGTCGGGGCGGTGGGGCTGAACGACGCCATCGCCTCCGCCATGCCGGTGGCGATCTGAACGACGTGGCGGGAGTCGTCGGTGAAGTCGTTGTCCGCCTTCGTCCAGTGCGTGTAGCCGGTCGCGACGGCCGCGGCCAGGGCCGCCGTGCACAGCAGAACGATCGCCAACCGCAACCCCGGCGCTTCGTCGTCGGTGCCGACGCTGACCGAATCGCGGCGCAGCAGCCAGAAATTGATCATCGCGCCTTCGACGATCAACAGGATCAGCACCGAGGACGCCGACACCCACCACAGCGGCCAGCCGAGCACCAGCCCGATGGCCAGCAGGGCCGCGATCGCGGCCAGCGGCGCCAGGATGTCGAAGGCGAACAGCCGCCAGACGTTTCTCATCGGATCCTCACCTGATCGAAGCCAATCCGGAGATCATCTGCTTGCCCTCCACGTTGGAGACGTCCAGCCGCAGGTTCCAGTGCACGGTTTGCGGCTTGGCGCCGACGTTTTCGCTGACGGACGTGGCGATCAGGATCACCGAGTCGGTTCGGGTCGCAAACGGCGGCAACTTGGTGGTGACCACCGGCCGGGAGACGCCGGGTTGGGTGTCCAGGTCGTGGTGCACGGTTTCGATCGCCACCGCTTGGATCCGCCCGGCGCTCTTCGACTGCAGCTTCTCCACGACCGCCTTGTATGGCTGCACGGCGGCATCGAAGTCGGTGTTGAGTTCGCCGACCGTCCCGTCGTGCAGCCGCTGCAGGCTGGCGTCGACATTGCCGCTGTTCATATTGATCAACACATTCGCCCACTCCGCGGCGGTCTGCATGGCGCGGCTCAGGTAGCCGCGTTCGGCGACCTGGTCGCGGTGGCCGGACCAGATCATGAAGGCGAGCACCACCGCGGCGACCGACAGCACACCGAGAATCGCTGACGCGATGCCGTAATGGGAAAAGACCCCGGCGCTTTCGGATTCGCCGTCGTCGACCTCGTTTTCGTCGACGCCGTGCGCGTCGACGCGGTCGACGTCAACGGAATCTTCTTCGGCTCCTGGCTCGGTTCGCTCGCCGTCGGACATGGCCCGATCGTTGCACCCGGCAAAGATGGAAGGATGGCGGGGTGACGAATACGGCCATCCGCTCGGGCATCGACCTGAGCTTTGTCGACGAAAGCATCCGCCCCCAGGACGACCTGTTCGGTCATGTCAACGGCCGTTGGCTGGCCGAATACGAGATACCGGCGGACCGGGCGACCGACGGCGCCTTCCGACAGCTCTATGACCGCGCCGAAGAACAGGTGCGCGACCTGATCGTCGAGGCCAGCCGGCAGGGATCGGCCGCACCCGACGAAGACGCACAACGCATCGGCGACCTGTATGCCAGCTTCCTCGACGAGGACACCGTGCAGCGCCGCGGCGTGCAGCCGCTGCGCGACGAGATGGCGGTGATCGACGACGCGGGCGACGCCGGCGCGCTGGCCCGGGCCATCGGCGCGCTGCAGCGCACCGGCGCGGGCGGCGGGGTCGGCGTGTACGTCGACACCGACGCCAAGAACTCGGCCCGCTACCTGGTGCACTTCACCCAGTCCGGCCTCGGGCTGCCCGACGAGTCCTACTACCGCGACGAGCGGCACGCCGAGGTGCTGGAGGCCTACCCCGCACACATCGCGCGGATGTTCGGCCTGGTGTTCGGCGGGGACCCGGCCGACCACGTCCAGACCGCCGACCGCATCGTCGCGTTGGAGGCCAAGCTGGCCGAGGCGCACTGGGACGTGGTCAAGCGACGTGACGCCGACCTCACCTACAACCTGCGGACATTCGCCGAGCTTCGCGACGAGTCGGTGGGCTTCGACTGGGCCGGCTGGGCCGGCGCACTCGGCGCCGGACCCGAGGCGCTCGCGGAAGTGATTGTGCGCCAACCTGATTACCTGCGTACCTTCGCCGAACTGTGGCGCAACGAAGACCTCGAGGTGTGGAAGAGCTGGGCGCGATGGCGGTTGATCCGGGCTCGGGCGTCCTGGCTGACCGACGAGGTGGTTTCCGCGGACTTCGACTTCTACGGCCGCCTGCTGACCGGCACCGAGCAGATCCGGGACCGGTGGAAGCGCGCGGTGTCGTTGGTGGAGAATCTGATGGGCGACGCCGTCGGAAAGCTTTATGTGCAGCGCCATTTCCCGCCCGGGGCGAAGGCCCGCATCGACGAGTTGGTCGCCAATCTGCGGGCGGCGTACCGGATGAGCATCAACGACCTGGACTGGATGACACCGCAGACCCGGGAGCGGGCACTGACCAAACTGGAGAAGTTCACCGCCAAGGTCGGCTACCCGGCGAAGTGGCGTGACTATTCCACGCTGGTGATCGACCGCAATGACCTCTATGGCAACTATCAGCGCGGGTACGTCGTCAACCATGACCGTGAGCTGGCCAAGCTCGGCGGGCCGGTGGACAAGGACGAGTGGTTCATGACGCCGCAGACGGTCAACGCCTACTACAACCCCGGGATGAACGAAATCGTCTTCCCGGCAGCCATTTTGCAGCCGCCGTTCTTCGACGCCGAGGCCGACGACGCGGCCAACTACGGCGGAATCGGCGCGGTGATCGGGCACGAAATCGGCCACGGATTCGACGACCAGGGCGCCAAATACGACGGCGACGGCAACCTGGTCGACTGGTGGACCGACGCGGACCGGACCGAATTCGGTGTCCGCACAAAGGCTCTCATCGAGCAGTACGACACCTACACGCCGCGCGGCCTGGCCAGCGGCCACCACGTCAACGGCGCATTCACCGTCGGGGAGAACATCGGCGACCTGGGCGGCTTGTCGATCGCGCTGCTGGCCTACCAGTTGTCGCTGAACGGCCAGCCCGCCCCGGTGATCGACGGCCTCACCGGCGTGCAGCGCGTGTTCTACGGCTGGGCCCAGGTGTGGCGCACCAAATCCCGTGATGCGGAGGCAATCCGGCGCCTGGCGGTGGATCCGCACTCACCACCGGAGTTCCGCTGCAACGGCGTGCTGCGCAACATGGACGCCTTCTACGACGCCTTCGACGGCGCCGACGCCGGTGCGCTGTTCCTGGCGCCGGACAGCCGGGTCAAGATCTGGAACTGACGGCCCCGGCCACCTGGACGGCCTCGATCCGGGCGGGTACGTGTTTGTGCCACGGCGTGCCCGCATAGGGATCGCGCCATTCGGTCGATGTGAGCGCGTTCGGCGCGACTCCCGGAGTGACGGCGCGCCCGTCGTCGCCGATGTAATCGAGCCCGAAACCGTTGGGCAGGGCCGCATGACCGGCGAGCATCGTCTCGGTGATCTCGACGGTGGCCTCGGCGCTGCCGGCCGCGGTGCTGATGCGGGCCCGGCATCCGTCGACGAGCCCCAGGGCCTGGGCGTCCTCGACGCTGACCCGCAACGCGCCGTCGGCGTCGCGTTTGCGCCACGACGGGTCGCGGAAGATGTCGTTGGCGGTGTAGGCGCGCCGCTCGCCCACCGACAACACGATCGGGAAATCGGGTGTGGTCAACCGGGGTGGAGTGCGGGTCAGCGTTCCCAATTCGTCGAGCATGGCGGGGATTTCCAGCGCGATCTTGCGGTCGGCGTGGCTGATCAACGCAAAGTCATCCTCGTAGTTGTGCACGGTGAATGTCACCCCCGACGGGTTGTCCAGGATCGCGTCGAACAGCGCGTTGCCGTCGGCATGACCGGCGCGCCGCACGGCGTCCGGGTAGGTCATGGCGGTCTTCTGGGCAAGGCCCCACAGTGCGGCCGCGCCGCGTAATCCATCCGGCAGGGTGGGCCCGAGCGTTTCGTAGAGGACATACGGAAGAAGCTGTGCCACGGTCGGATTGGCGACGGCGGATAGAAATGCCGCGGTGTAGTCCTGTCGGCCCCGCCGGGCGGCCTCGTGCAGCGGCCGCAGCTCCGCGTCGTCCACCACACCGAGGGCACGCACCAACCGCGCCCAGATCTCGGGTTCGGGCAGGGTTCCCGGCAAGGGCTGCATCAACGGGCGACGCAGCTGAAAGGTGTTGTGCGGGAATTCCAGGTTGAAGAAGGTGGCTTCCGGCTTCTCGAACTGGGAGGCGGCGGGCAACACGTAGTGCGCCAGCCTGGCCGTCTCGGTCATCGCGACGTCGATGACTACCATCAGCTCCAGCGACTGGAACGCCTCGCGGCAGGCGACCGAATTCGCCAGCGAGTGAGCGGGATTGCTGCTCTCCACGATCATCGCCCGGAAGCGGTCCGGGTGGTCGGTTAAAATTTCCTCGGGCACCACATTGCTGGGCACCAGTCCGGAAATGATCGGGGCACCGGTCACCGGCGTGCGGCCGGAGAACTGGCCGAACAGCGGAGCGAATGACGAATGCAGGTGCTGGCCGCCCTGTTTCGCGAAATTGCCGGTGAGGACCCAGAGCAACTTGTTCAGGTAGGAGCACAACGTGCTGTTGGGTGCCTGCTGCACCCCGAGGTCTTCGAACACCGAGACACTGGCCGCGGTGGCGATGCGCCGCGCCGCCGCGCGAAGCAGTTCCTCGTCGACCCCGCACCGCTGCGCGTAGCCGGCCACCGGGACCTCGCGCAGTGCGGCCCGCACGGTGTCGGCGCCGCGCACGTGCTCGGCGAGAAACGTTTCGTCACAGAGGTTTTCCTGGACGAGGATGGCGGCCAGCGCCGCCAGGCACCACGCGTCGGTGCCGGGCCGCACCCGAAGATGAAAGTCGGACATCTTGGCGGTGTCGGTGACGACGGGGTCGATGACGATCATCGAACGGGCCGGATCTTTGGCGATCTCGTTGAGCACCACCCGGGCCCGCGGGAAGCTCTGCGACATCCACGGGTTCTTTCCCACGAACACCGCCACTTCGGCGTGCTCGAACTCGCCCCTGGTGTGACCGCCGTACAACTGCCCGTCGATCCAGGCCTCGCCGGTTTTCTCCTGCGCCAGCGCATTTGAGCGGTAACGCGAGCCCAATGCCTTCAAGAAGGCGCCGCTGTACGCCCCGCCCAGGTGGTTGCCCTGCCCGCCGCCGCCGTAGTAGAAGATCTTGTCCCCGCCGTAGCTGTCGCGAATGTGCCTGAAGCCCTCGGCGATCTCCACGATCGCGGTGTCCCAATCGATCTCCTCGTAGCTGCCGTCGGCGCGGCGGCGCAGCGGGGAGGTCAGCCGGGCCCGGCTGTTCTGATAGTGGTCCAGCCGCAGCGCCTTGTTGCAGGTGTAGCCCTGCGATGCCGGATGCGACTTGTCGCCGCGGATGCGGGCCAGCTTGCGATCGTCGACTTGAACGACGATGCCGCAATTGCATTCACAGAGGATGCATGCGCTGGATTGCCATTCACCGGTCATTGCGCGGTGTCCTTTCCGGCTGCCTGATAGGACGACGTGGCCAGCAGCAGCTCGCGCAGCTGGCGGTGGACGACGTCAAGGGGCATCAGGTCGCGTCGCACCCGGGCCAGCACGATCGCCCCCTCGAGCGCGGTGGTGGCGAGCACCGCCAGTTCGCCCGCCCGCTCCCGCGGGATTCCGTCGGCGATCAACCGCGCGGCGATCAGGTCAGACCATCGGTCGAAGACCGCCGCGGCGCGTTCGACCACCGGGCCCATGCGTTCGGCGTCCTGCTGCTCGCCCGATTCGACGGAGACCGCCACGATGGGGCACCCCGCGCGGAAGTCGGTATCGACCAGCTGCCGGCGGTACTTGTCGATCAACGTGTCGATCAGCTGCAGGCCGTCCTCCGCGCCGGCGATGACGGCGGCGACGTGGTCGCCGGCGTAGTCGACCGCCTCGCAGAGCAATTGGGTGCGCCCACCGGGGAAGTAGTGGTAGGCCGAGCCGCGCGGCGCGCCGCTGTGCGCGAGCACATCGGAGATGGCGGTGGCGCGCGCGCCCCGCTCGCGGATCAACAACGCGGCAGAGACGACCATCCGCTCGCGTGGAGTACGCATCGCAGCTCCTCAGACCGACAACTTATGTATGATGCTATACATAATCCCCCGTCAGCGGAAGCCCCCGCTGCCGATATCGGGGCCACAGATGCGAAATCGCCCATCTCCCTAGGGAAATGGGCGATTCTGCGCTACGCGAGGGCTAGTTCATCCAGTCGGCGGATCCGTCGTTCTTCTTGTAGTTGCCACCGCTGGAGTTCTTCACGACGATCGGGTCACCCGGACCGAAGTTGTCGAAGAACCACTTGGCGTTGGCGGGGCTGATGTTGATGCACCCGTGGCTGACGTCGCGCTTGCCCTGGTCATCCACCGACCACGGCGCGCTGTGCACGTAGTCGCCGACGTTGTCGAAGCGGACCGCGTCCTCCACCGTCACCTTGTAGCCGTAGGTCGAACTGACGGGCACGCCGTAGGTCGAGGAGTCCATCACCACCGACGCCTTCTTGTCCTGCACGTAATAGGTGCCGTTGGGGGTTTGGTGATTGCCCGACGTCATGCCCATCGACATCGGGAAGGTCTTCTCCACGGTGCCGTTGCGGGTGACGGTCAGCTGATGAGTCGCGTCGTCGGCCGTGGCGATCAGCGTGTCGCCGGTCTGAAAGGTGGACACGGTGCCGCCGGCGTCAACCGTCACCGCGGTGTGCGCGGGCCAGAAACTGATTGGGCGCCAGCGCAGCTGGGTCGGGGTCATCCAGTAGAACTTGCCCGGTACCGGCGGGACCGACGAGACGTGCACGGCGCCGATCGCCGCGTCGGCGTTCTCGACCGTTCCGGGGAAGTTGATGATGATCGGCTGGCCCACCCCCACGGTCGAGCCGCCCTTGGGGACGAACGACGGCGGCCCGAACGGCGCCGTGCCGGTGAACGGCGTGTTGTTCTGCCCATCGGCCGGGGCCGCGGCGGGTTGTGCCGCCGGGGGCATCCACGGCGGCGGCGCCAGCGGGTTGGGCGGCGGCGGGGCCGCCAGCGGGTCGGGGGGAGGCGGCGGCGCGAACGGATCGGGCGGCGGGGGTGGCGCCGCGACCGCGCCCGGGTCAGCGGGAGCCGGGTCCGGATCCGCCAGTGCGGGACCCGCGCTCAGCACCAGCGCCAAGCCCACGACGGACGCCAAGCCGGTCGTGCCTAGAGCGGCGAAGAGGCCCTTCTTGGTACCGGCCCTCGTCCAGCCCGACATATGCATACCTCCACTCGTGTACTCGACACAGTGTGGCATAGGACCCGCGCCAGCTACCGTCACCGGCGATCGGCCGCGCCCCGAAAAGGGGGTGATTGAGTGGTTGACCTGGGCGGCTATGAATCGGGTGAGCTTGTCGGAGCAACGTCCAGCATCCGCCGGTTGGCCGCGATGCCCGCCAGCGCGACGGCCATCAGGGCCGCCGAGGCGGTCAGCATCATCGTCACGCTGCGCTCATAGAGCAGGCCACCGACCAGCGAGCCGGCCATGATGCCGACCTGGAAGGCGGTCACGTAGAGACCCGACGCGCCGTCGGGGTCGTCGGCCCCGTTGCGCATCGCGGCGGATTGCATCATCGGTGAGACGGCGGTGGCCATGGCCCCCCACAGCACAATGGCGGCGGTCCCGATCAGCGCGGTGGCCAAGCCCGTCCTGGCACCGAACGCCAGCCCGGTCAGCACCACGAAGGCCGCCGTCAGCCCCGTCGTGCACAAGATGACGGCGCTCTTGGGCCGGTGGTCCAGCGGCCGCGCCACCAGCGGCAGCGACAGCAGGCCGGCCAGTCCGTAGGCGGCCAGCACGAAGGCGAGGTTCGGCCCGCGCACACCGAGGACGTTGCGGATTATCTCGACGATGTAGGTGTACGACACGAAATGGCCGGTGACCGCGATCATCGCCAGCACGCTGACCAGAATCAGCCGGGGGTTGCGGTGGTGTCGTGACCTCGGACCCACGTGCGCGAGCTGGTCGGTGGTGAGCACCATCTCCGGCAGCATCAGCCGCGCGGCGACCGTGACGATGGCGGCCGCGACGGTGACGCAGACGACGGCCAGGCGCCAGCCCCACATCAGGCTCAAGGCCGCGGTCAGCGGGCTCCCCACCACCAGCGCGAGGCTGGTGCCGACGTAGATCGACATGGTGGCGCGCCCGGCATGGGTCGGCGGCACCAGCCTGGTCGCGATCGGTGCGATGACCGCCCACAGCAGGCCGTGGGTGATCGCACAGAGGACCCGCCCGGCGGCCAGCACCGCGAAATTGGGCGCCAGTGCCGAGATGACCTGCGAGGCGGTCAGACAGGTCAGGCTGAGCATGAGCGTGCGCCGCCGGGGCCAATGCGCGGTCCAGCGCACCAGCGGAAACGTCGTCAGGGCCGCCACGAAGGCATACCAGGTCAACAGCGTCCCCACCGCAAACAAACTGACGTGCAGGTCGCGGGCGATGGCCGGCAACGCGCCGACCGGCAGAATCTCAGCGGTGACGTAGGTGAAGGCCGCGGCCGCCAGTACCGCCAACTGAGCCGCGATCCGTGGGGTCCACGTTCGCGCGGCAGCGTTTATTTCGGCAGTCATGGCGTCGGTATCGGCCGGGCTACCCAGTTCCTGGGTTGTCGCGTCTAATGCGATCACACTGCCTTACCGTACGGACCGCAACTACGCCTCCCCCTGAATCAGCGCCGCAACACAGGTCTCAACTACATCACTGATGCAAAACGAAAGCACCAATCAGGAACGAACCAGGCGCGCGATGGCGGCGGAGGCTTCGGCGAGCTTGGCCTGGGCCCTTTCCGGGGCCTCCGGCCCCTCCTCGGCGACCGCACGGGTTACGCAGTGGCTCAGGTGCTCGTCGAGCAAATTCAGGGCGACCGACCGCAGGGCGCTGTTGACGGCGCTGACCTGGGTGAGGACGTCGATGCAGTACTTGTCTTCCTCGATCATCCGGGCGATGCCACGCACCTGGCCCTCGATGCGCCGCAGCCGCTTGGCGTAGTTGTCCTTCTGCTGCGAGTACCCGTGGTCGTTTGTCATCTGTCTCCCCTGCCAGTTCGTCTGCCCTGCGGCGGCAGCACGCCGAACTCCAGCTTATACCCCGTCGGGGTATTACCCCGGAAGTGGTCATCGCGACTGGCCAGCGCATACTTGAACGATGCCCACCACCGATTCGGCTGCAACAGCCGACATCAAGCCGCGTAGTCGTGACGTCACCGACGGCCTGGAGAAGGCCGCCGCCCGGGGCATGCTGCGGGCCGTAGGCATGGGAGACGAGGACTTCGCCAAGCCGCAGATCGGCGTCGCGTCGTCCTGGAACGAGATCACCCCGTGCAACCTCTCCCTGGACCGGCTGGCCAAGGCCGTCAAGGAAGGCGTGTTCTCCGCCGGCGGCTATCCCCTTGAGTTCGGCACCATCTCGGTGTCCGACGGCATCTCGATGGGCCACGAGGGGATGCACTTCTCGCTGGTGTCGCGCGAGATGATCGCCGACAGCGTCGAGACCGTGATGATGGCCGAGCGCCTGGACGGCTCGGTGCTGCTGGCCGGCTGCGACAAGTCGCTGCCCGGAATGCTGATGGCCGCCGCGCGGCTGGACCTGGCCTCGGTGTTCTTCTACGCGGGGTCCTCCTGCCCGGGGTCGCGCGAAGCTGTCCGACGGCAGCGAGCGCGAGGTCACCATCATCGACGCGTTCGAGGCGGTCGGGCGCCTGCGCCCGGGGCCTGATGCCCCGCGAGGACGTCGACGCCATCGAGCGCGCGATCTGTCCCGGTGAGGGCGCGTGCGGCGGCATGTACACCGCCAACACGATGGCCAGCGCCGCCGAGGCGCTCGGGATGTCGTTGCCCGGCAGCGCGGCGCCGCCGGCGACCGACCGCCGCCGCGACGGGTTCGCGCGGCGCAGCGGTGCGGCCGTCGTCGAACTGCTGCGGCGCGGCATCACCGCCCGCGACATCCTGACCAAGGAGGCGTTCGAGAACGCGATCGCGGTGGTGATGGCGTTCGGTGGCTCGACCAACGCGGTGCTGCACCTGCTGGCCATCGCCCACGAGGCCGACGTCGAGCTGTCGCTCGACGATTTCAGCCGGATCGGGTCGAAGGTTCCGCACCTGGCCGACGTCAAGCCGTTCGGCAAGCCACGTCATGTCGCACGTCGACCACATCGGCGGCGTGCCGGTGATGATGAAGGCCCTGCTGGACGCCGGTCTGCTGCACGGCGACTGTCTGACGGTGACCGGCGAAGACGATGGCCGAGAACATGGCCGCACATCGCCCCGCCGGACCCGGACGGCAAGGTGTTGCGCGCGATGGACAATCCCATCCACCCGACCGGCGGGATCACCATCCTGCGCGGATCGCTGGCGCCCGAGGGCGCGGTGGTCAAGTCGGCCGGTTTCGATTCCGACGTGTTCGAGGGCACCGCAAGGGTTTTCGACGGCGAACGGGCCGCGCTGGATGCCCTGGAGGACGGCACCATCACCCAGGGTGACGCCGTGGTGATCCGCTACGAAGGCCCCAAGGGCGGTCCCGGCATGCGCGAAATGCTGGCCATCACCGGCGCCATCAAGGGCGCCGGTCTGGGCAAGGACGTGTTGTTGCTCACCGACGGCCGGTTCTCCGGCGGGACCACCGGCCTGTGCGTCGGCCACATCGCGCCCGAGGCGGTCGACGCCGGACCGATCGCGTTCCTGCGCGACGGCGACCGGATCCGCCTGGACGTGGCCAACCATGTACTCGACGTCGTGGCCGATCCGGCCGAATTCGAAGCGCGGCGAAAGGATTTCACCCCACCGGAGCCGCGCTACAAGACCGGCGTGCTGGCCAAGTACGTGAAACTGGTCAGCTCGGCCGCGATCGGCGCGGTCTGCGGCTGATCGCCGTCCCGGGCCGGGCTGATTCGGCCCGGGGCGAGCGAACTGCCTTGCGGCCTAACCGAGTTCGCAACTATGCGTGCGTTCCCGCCGCGCGGGTGCGCATGCCGAAGTAGGTCGCGTTGAGTCCCAGGAACGTCAACAACGCGCCCGCAACGACATTCGACCAGGTCATACCGGTGGTCAGCGTGACACCCGGCAGGATCCACGTCGAGACGATGACCCACACGCCCAGCACCGGCAGCGTCCAGGTCATGCCGTGCGCACGATCCAGCGTCGTCGCGAACCCGTAGGCCAAGAACGCCGCCGCGATCCCGACGATCAGGTCGGACGTGGCAAGCGATGCCGTGGCGTTGAATCCGACGATCCACGGCGACGCGGCCACATACAGGCCCGTCAACAGCACCAGACCGAACGTGACATGCGCGCTCATCGACTCGGCGACGCGCTCATAGCGCGCCCGGAGGGCCAACAAATCGGGGTGGTGATCGATTGATGAATGGACTGTACTCATTTTGTGACCTTTCTGTTATGCAGCAAGCCTTTTGAGCCGGACTGCACCCATCCATCTGTTGTCAACATTACGCTCGCACGCCGTCGGCCAGCAACGAAAATCGGCGCCTCGGCGGGGCCGCTCCGCGTGGTCGTATCGACAACGCGGGTAGCGTCTTAGGTCATGGATATCGCGGACCGGCTGCGCCTCGATGTAGCGATCGGGCAGGCCGGCATGGGCGGCGGACTGGCGGGCGCGGCGCTGGCGGGCGCGGTCGCCCGGGCGGGCGGACTGGGCACGCTGGGCATCGACACGCCCCGCCGGCTTCAGACGTCGATCGATCGGGTGCGCGAACAGGCGCCGGGCCGCGCCGTCGCGGTAAATCTGTTGATGCCCTTCGTTCATCGCCGGCACGTCACGATCTGCGTCGATGCCCGGGTGGACGCCGTCGTGCTGGCGTTCGGCGAGAAGCGCGGGCTCGTCGAGCACCTGCGCGACGCGGGAATCTTCGTATTCGTGATGGTGGGCACCAATGCGCAGGCGTCTGCCGCGATCGCCTGTGGCGCAGACGGTTTGATCGCTCAGGGACGCGAGGCGGGCGGACATCTCGTGGGAACCATGGCGGCCCTGAACTTTTTGCCGCATGCTCTCGCCGCGGCCGCCAACCGTCCGGTGTTCGTGGCCGGCGGCATCGCCACCGGCGCCGACACTCGTGCCGCGCTGGACGCCGGCGCCAGCGGTGTCATCGCCGGCACGCGCTTCCTGTTGACGCACGAGGCCAACGCGAATCGCGAGTACCAGCGGCGAATCCTGCGGGCGGACACGACGATCGAAACCAACCTGTTCGGCCTGAGCTGGCCGCTGCGGCACCGCGTCGTGCCCAACGCGGCCACCCGCCGGTGGTGCGGACAGGACGGTAAGGCCAAGGCGCTGCCCGCCGCCCTGAACGCGGCAAGCCGCCCGCTGTCGGCGCTGGGTTATTTCGATGCGGGCCCGCTGATGCGCCTGCAGTCGCCGGCCCTCCCGTTCTTCACACCGCTGGCGCCGGTGGCCGGTGTGCCCGATTCCTGGTTGGACAGCGCGGCCCTGTATGCCGGCGAAACCGCTTTGCGGATCGGCGAACTCACCTCCGCCGAGCAGGCCGTCGCCGACCTCAAGCCCCGCTGACGCCTAGCGCACCAACGCGAACGCGAAGCCGTCCCAGTGCTTGGCACCCACGGTCTGGATCACCGCGGTGTCCAGCCGCGCATCCTCGCCCATCGCCTGCAGTGTCTGGCGCACCGCCTGCGCTTGAGCGTTGGAGTCCGGATCGAGGATCTGTCCCTCCCGAATCACGTTGTCCGCCACAATGACCGCGCCCGGGCGGGCCAGGCGCACCGCCCAATCCAAATACGCTGGGTAGTTCTCCTTATCTGCGTCTATGAAAATCAGATCGAAGGGACCGGTCACCGTCGGCAGCGTTTCCAGCGCGGGTCCGACGATCACCTCCACCCGATCGGCGAGGCCGGCGCGCTCCAGGTTGCCGCGCGCCACCTCGGCGTGCTTGGGCTCGTATTCCAGCGTCACCACCCGCCCCTTCGGGCCGGCGCCGCGCGCCAGCCAGATTGTGCTGAAACCACCCAACGTGCCGAGCTCGAGGATGCGGCGCGCACCGATGGCACCGGCGAGCAGGCTCAAGAACTTTCCCTGCTGCACCGATACCGCGATCGACGGCAACCCGGCCGCGTCGCTGGCCTCCAGGGCCGCGCTCAAGGACGGATCGCCGTCCACCAGCGTGCTGTCCAAGAATGCGTCGACGTCTTTGGGGGTTGGTTTCTCGGTCATGGCGCCCACGCTAGCCGCGACCGACGGCGTTGGCACGGACAGCCGGGTCGGCGTCAACCGGCCGCGGCCGTTTACGGTATACCCATGGGGGGTATATAGTGGCGGTGCGGTCGACCCGCACCGCACGAGTCACCACGAAGGGAAAAGGGTGAGTTAAATGGCAACTTACGAGGCCGGGACCGAGCTGACGTGCGGTCACGATGGCTGTGGCTGTCGCGTCCGCATCGAGGTCCCCTGCCACTGCTCGGGTTCGGGTGAGCCGTACCGCTGCACGTGCGGCGACGCGCTGACCCCCGTCAAGTAACCCGTCGGACCGGTCGTGCGTTCGGGCACCGGTGTGTCAGCGCCCGAACGTACGACCGCCCAACTCAACCGTGGCCTCCAGCCGCATCGTGGTAGCCGACGTGCCCACCGCCGCCGTGTAGGCGCCCGGCCGGATCCGCCAGCTGCCGGCGCCGCCGTCGTAGCGGGCGAGCAGGCGGGCGTCCGCCTCGATGGTTACCCGGCGGGTTGCGCCCGGCTCGAGCTCCACGCGCTCGAATCCCAGCAGCCGTAAGCACCGTTCACCGGCGGCGGCCGTCAGGTACAGCTGCGGTACGTCCGCCCCCGCACGGTCGCCGACGTTGACGACACTGAAGCTGGCGTCGACGGTGTCTTCGCCGCTGATCACCAGGTCGCGGTAATCAAACCTGGTGTAGGACAACCCATGGCCGAAGGCGAACATCGGGTCATGACCTCGTGTGGCGAACCAGCGGTAGCCCACGTCGGATCCTTCGACGTAGTCGATCGTGGTCGGCGTCCCCCACGGTTCGCCGATCCCAGGCAGCTGCGGGCGCGGCGTCTGGGCGAGATCGGCGGGAAAGGTGATCGGCAGCCGGCCCGAGGGGTTCACCTTGCCGACGAGAATCTCGGCGATCGCCAGGGCCCCGGCCTGGCCCGGGAACCACGCTTGCACAACGGCGTTCACCGTATCCCGCCAGGGCATCGATACCGGGTTGCCGGTCTCCAGCACCACCACGGTGTCGGGGTTGGCGGTCGACACGGCGGTGATCAGCTCGTCTTGGCCCCACGGCAGCGAGAGGTCGGCTATATCGAAGCCCTCGCCCTCCGCGCGGACCGCGAACACGATCGCGATGTCGGCCCTGCCCGCCGCCCGCGCCGCTTCGGCCGGGCTGATGCCGGGATCGAACTCGATCTCGGCCCGCGGCAGCTGTTTTCGCAATTCCTCCACCGGACTCGACGGCAGCAGGTACAGGTTGCGCAGCCCGGCCTCCAGGCCCGAGCCGCCGATCGGCACCACGGCCGCATAACCGCCCGACGGAACGACGGTGCTGGAACCGTATCCGGCCGGCACCCCCACGTGCGCATACCCGCCGATGACGGCGATGCGCACACTCGACTCGGCCGCCAACGGCAACAGCCCCCGGTTGGTCAGTAACACCGTTCCCTGCCGCGCTATCTCCAGCGCAATCTCGTTGTGCACGGCCAGGTCCGGTGCCGGCGCCGCGTCGTCGTCGTCGACACCGACGGCGAACATGGATCGCAGGATCCGGCGAACCATGTCCGACAGCCGCTCCTTGGTCAGCCTGCCGTCGGAGTACGCGTCGCGCAGCGGCGCACCGAAGGACTCGGCCTGCCACAACAGCGCGTCAATCTGGGCCCCACACTCCTGATCGAGGCCGGCCAGGGCACACTGCCAGCCCGGCGTGGCGCCCCAATCCGACATGACCCAACCGCGGTAACCCCAAGCGCCTTTCAGCACGTCGTTGATCAAGACGGTGTTCGCCGCGGCGTAGTCGCCGTTGATCTTGTTGTAGGCGGTCATCACGGCGCCGGGCTGCGAGCGCTCGATCGCCAATTCGAAGGCGAGCAAGTCGGATTCGCGGTGTGCATCGGGGTCGATGACCGCATCCAGGAAGTGCCGATTGGTTTCGTTGCAGTTCAGCGAGTAGTGCTTGACCGTCGAGATGACGCCGTGACCCTGGATGCCGTCGATCGACTCGGCGGCCATCGTGGCGGTCAAAAGCGGGTCCTCGGAATGGTATTCGAAATTGCGGCCGTTGCGCGGGTCGCGGGCCAGGTTCATCGCACCGGCGAGCTGCACGTTGAACCCGCGGCTGCGCGCTTCGCGGCCGATCACTTCGCCCGCGGCCCGGGCCAGCGACGGGTTGAAGCTGGCGGCCAGCGCCAGTCCGGCGGGCAGCGCGGTGGCCGTGTCGTCGGGGCGGAATCCGGGATTGGTGACGCCCAGGCCGGCATCGCTCATCAGCAATGCCGGCACACCGAGGCGGGGAACCCCCGGCACGTATCCCGCACTCATCGGTGCGTCTGCGGGGATGCGGTCGTCGCGCACCGGCCACATGTCGCCGGCCCCCATCACCGAGACCAGCAGCGCGAACCGCTCGTCGTCGGTCATCCGGGCTTCGACCTCACGCGCCCGCGCGTCGGGGTCCGATTGTCCGGCTCTCCCCCGCAAGCGGGAGGTGCCCCCACCTCGGGCCGCCGGGCGGCCCGCATCGTCGCCGTACGGAGGGTTCACCGCACGCCCTCTTTGGCGTAGACGACGCGCAGCACGTGGCCCAGTTCCGGTCCCATCACCAGCTCCGTCAACTCACAGATCGTCGCGACGAACTCGGGGCCGTGCGGTGGCTCGGCCTGGCACAAATGATGCGCCACTTCGTGCAGCACCACCAGCTCGCGCAGCGCCCAGTCGGCGGTGTCGCGATCGGGGACCGCGATAACGCCTGTGCCGTCGTGGTTTTCGTAGTGCGCGGCGCTGGCGGCGCGCCGTCCCCGCACCCGCAACGGCGGCACGTCCGGCCACCGCTGGCGAACCGCCGGCAGCCCCAGTACGTCGTCCACATAGCGCTGGGCGGAGGCCACCGAGCCGAATCGGCCCTCCGGCGGCAGCGTCAGCTGAGTGCCGAAGAACTCCACCACGGGTGAGCCGTGCTGGGCGGCACGGTCGAACAACATCCGGACGAACTCCTCGGCCGCATAGACCTTGGAGCGTTGAGAATCCCGCCGTGGGGAGTTCCCCGCAGTCACCCGCTCAGCGCGCTCCGCGCCCCGGGAAGTTCGGGACTGTCGCCGAGCCGCGCTCGCTTGCCGGCCCGGTCCCCGGCGCGCCGTGCCGCCGACGAATACCCGGCGGACGCCCGGCTGGCCTGCCAGGTGCCGCGCGCCTTCGACGCGCCCCGGTAGTAGTCCACCAGCTCGACCTCCTTGTCCCGCAACGCGATAGCCGTGCCCGGCGCTCGGCGGCGGTCTTTGGTGGCTTCGGACCGGGCCTGGTCGCGGGCCTCGGTCAGCCGCTGGCCGACGCGCGTCCCGAAGGCCAGCTGAAAGTTGAGCCGGGCGGTGATCGTCGGTGTGGGGCGATGCGCACCCGAGGCGAGGTAGGCGTCCGACGCGCGGACCATTTGCACGACCAGGCTGGCATACAAGGCGTGGCTGGCGTCGATGTCCTCGACGAACCCGTAGGCGTACACGAACGTCGAATTCGAGGCGACGTCGCAGCGCACATCGTTGGCATGGGCGATCAGCACGAACAGCTGTACATACGTGCGTAACCCCTTGGTGCCCGCATCCCCGATGGTGATGGTGCGCTGCGTCGGCGTCTGCGCCGCCGACCGCTGTGCCGAATGGGAGCGTGCCACCGCAAGGTCGATGGACGCGGACGTCGCGAGCCGCTGCGCGGCGGACATGAACGCGTCGGCCTCGTGGGTGTTGTCGGTGCCCTCGGCCTGACGCAGCAACGCCGCGATGCGCGCCAGCATCTTGTCGTCAGTCACGGCGCCGCTCCTCATCATCGCTTCGCTCTGCATCGTCGCCGGCTTCAATCACGGCGCCGCTCCTCATCATCGCTTCGCTCTGCATCGTCGCCGGCTTCAATCACGGCGCCGCTCCTCATCATCGCTTCGCTCTGCATCGTCGCCGGCGCGGGTCATAGCGCCAAAGTACGGGAGCGAGCCGACAGGCCCGCGTCAGAGCCGAGCGGTGATCCAACAGACCACGTCATCGAGTACCTGCTCGCGCTCGGGCTCGTTGAAAATCTCGTGGTAGAGCCCCGGATAAACCTTCAACTCGACGTCGGTGGACCCCACACACTCGACGAGGCGATGGCTGCCCGCGACGGAGATCAACCGGTCCTGCTCCCCGTGCACCACCAGCAGCGGCGCCGTCAACGCCGGGGCCCGCTGCGGCATGGTCTCGCCGACCTGTAGCAACGCGCGGCCGACGCCGGCCGGCACCTTGCCGTGGTACACCAGCGGGTCGTCTTTGTAGGCGGCCACCACCGCGGGATCCCGGGAAATGGCGTCGACGTCGAGTTCCTGCGCCGGCAGTCCGGGCACGACGGCACCGAGCACCTTGGCGGCCAGCGCCAGCAGCGGCGAGACCTGATCCTGGGCCGCCACCGCGGGACCCGACAGCACCATCAGGTCGTAGTTGTCCGGGCGTTCGACGCCGTAGGCGAAGACGATTCCGCCGCCCATGCTGTGCCCCAGCACGATGCACTTGAGGCCGTGGTGCTCTCGGGTCGCGATGCCGACCAGGGTGTCGAAGTCGGCGGTGTACTCGTGGATGTCGCGCACCAGCACCCGCTTGCCGCCGGAGCGGCCGTGCCCGCGATGGTCCAGCGCATAGGTGACCAGGCCGGCCTCGCCGAAACGCTGTGCGACGTGGTCATAGCGACGGGCGTACTCCCCGAGACCGTGCGACAGCACCAGGACCGCTCGCGGTGTGGTGTCGGGCGTCCAGACGTCGTAGACGATCCGCACACCGCCGAACCCGTCGAAACTGCGTTCGGTGCGGTTCACTCGGAGGTCCTAATCATTACGGGCAGCGTAATGGCTGCTGATGCAGACCGTGTTTCCAGACACTGCGTAGGCTCATGCGGATGAGCTCCCCCGCTAGCGGGTGGCACCCCCACCCGGCGGAATACCCGGCGCCCTCCCCCGAGGTGGGTACCGATTTCTCGGCGCACGCCGAACCGTATCGGCGCGAACTGCTGGCCCACTGCTACCGGATGACCGGGTCCCTGCACGACGCCGAGGACCTGGTGCAAGAGACCCTGTTGCGGGCGTGGAAGGCCTACGACCGTTTCGAGGGCAAGTCCTCGATGCGGACCTGGCTGCATCGCATCGCCACCAACACCTGCCTGACCGCGCTGGAGGGTCGCCAGCGCAGGCCGTTGCCGGTCGGCCTGGGCGGTCCGAGCTCGGATCCCACCGCCGAGCTGGTGGAGCGACGCGAGGTGCCGTGGCTGGAGCCGCTGCCGGAGCTGACCGAGCATCCGGACGATCCGTCGGTCGTGGTCCGGTCCCGGGAGTCGGTGCGGTTGGCGTTTGTCGCTGCGCTGCAATACCTCCCGCCACGGCAGCGGGCGGTACTGCTGCTGCGCGACGTGTTGCAGTGGCGCTCGGCCGAGGTGGCCGATGCCGTCGGCACCACCACGACCGCGGTCAACAGCCTGCTGCAGCGGGCCCGGTCTCAGCTGGAAGCCATCGGACCGAGCACCGAAGACCCACTGGTGCAGCCGGATTCGGCGGAAGCCCAGGATCTGCTGGCGCGTTACATCGCCGCGTTCGAGACCTACGACATCGATCGGCTGGTCGACCTGTTCACCGCCGAGGCGATCTGGGAGATGCCGCCCTACACCGGCTGGTATCAGGGCGCGCAGGCCATCGTAACCCTCATCCATCAGCAGTGCCCGGCGGACGGCGGCGGGGACATGCGCATGCTGCCGCTGGTCGCCAACGGCCAGCTCGCCGCGGCCATGTACATGCGCGCCGGCGACGTACATGTCCCCTTTCAGTTGCACGTGCTGGATGCACAGGGCGGCAAGGTATCCCATGTAGTGGCCTTCCTCGACGACGCCTTGTTCGCGAAATTCGGGCTGCCCAGTTCGCTGTCCGGGGACCACAGGTAAGAAAGTTGCTTTCATGACGAACACCACCCAGGTGACGCCGATCCCCGGCAAGCCGGCGCTGCTGCTGAGCGCCTTCGACCTCGCCGACGTGGGCTATGCCGTCGAGGAGTTCTTCGTCTCCGGGACGGCCGCCCGCTATGTCCCGGCGACCGACCTGGGACCCGACGGCCGCTGGGACGTGACACCCTCGGGCTCGGGCGATTACACCACGCGCATCGTGGCGTTGACGCCATCCGACCCGGCCCGGTTCAACGGCACGGTGCTCGTCGAATGGCTCAACGTGAGCGGCGGGATCGACGCCGCCGCGGTGTGGATGATGGCGCACCGCGAAATGCTGCGCTCTGGTTTCGCCTACGTCGCGGTATCGGCCCAACGGGTCGGAATCGACGGCGGCGAAAGCCTGCTCGGCGCGGACATGTCACTGAAAAGCCAAGACCCCCAACGCTATGCGGACCTGTGCCACCCGGGCGACGCGTTCTCCTTTGACATCTTCTCCCAGGTCGGCGCGCTTATCAAAAGTGGCGGACACGGCGCCATTCTGCGAGACCTGCCCGCGCAACGCGTCATCGCACTGGGCGAATCCCAGTCCGCGATGTTCCTCACGACCTACATCAACGCCGTCGATCCGCTGGCCCCCATCTATGACGGTTTCCTGGTGCATTCCCGCTTCGGACCGGCAGCCCCGCTGGACGGCAGCTCGATCTTCTCCGAATCGACTGCGACACAAGCTGTTACGTTCCGCCCGGAACTACGCGTCCCACTGCTGACCGTCATTACCGAAACCGACGTTTTCGGCGGCCCGCGTGAAGGCTACTTCTTCGCCAGGCAGCCGGACAACGACAGGCTGCGGGTCTGGGAGATCGCCGGTGCCGCGCACGCCGACAACTACACGATTCAGGTGGCGTTCATCGACAGCGGCTCGGCACCGCTGGAAGCCATCCTGGCCGGCTACACGCCGACCAACATGTTGATGGGCCAGCAATTGGCGCACAACATCAACTTCGGTCCGCAGCACCACTACGTGGTGCAGGCGGCGCTCGCGGCGCTGAACACCTGGGTCGCCACCGGTGAACCGGCGCCGGGCGCCAACCCGCTCGAGGTCCGCGAAAGTGCCGGGCCGCAACCTGTTCCGGACGGCAACGGACTCGCCCGGGGCGGCATCAGGACCCCGTGGGTGGACGTGCCGATCGCCAGGACATCGGGCCTGGGCGGCGAAGAGAGCATCATGTCGGCGATTTTCGGCTCCGGAGAGCTGTTCGACGCCAACACGATTCAGCGACTCTATCCGGGTGGCCGCACGCAATACCTGGATAGCTTCACCGCGGCCCTCGACGCGGCGATCGGCTCCGGGTTCATCCTGCCCGCCGACCGCGCCGAGATCCTGCAGCTGGCCGGCGCGACGTATCCGGGCGAGCGGGCTTAGAACAGCCGGCTGTCCGGCGACGGGCCCGGCACCGGACGCACCAGACCGGCCCCGGTGATCAGCGGCAGGTCCAGCGCGGACAGCAATCCGGGCGGGGCCGCGCACACCGCGGGGATGGCGTTGACCATCCGCGACGAGCCGGCGATGCGGGCCCCCAGGTCGTGGTCCGCGTCCTCGGCCATCTCGAACTCGCAGCGCATGCTCGGGGAGCCCTCGATCTCCACCCGGTACAGCCCCTGTCCGGACGCCGGCCCGTAGCCCAGGTCCTTCGGCGGAATGGAGATGCGCGGCTGCGGCCAGTCCGGGGCGATGTCGTCACGCATGCGCGTCACGTGGTCGAGCACGAAAGTTGCCTTCCCGTCGACGTACCCGGTGAGTGTCGAGCGCATCGCGGCGATGGTGCCGGCCGCGATGTGGCCGGTGGGGGTGTCGAAGGACTCGATGGCCGGAATCCGCTCGTTGCTCTCCTCGATGTTGTCGATCTTGACGCCCAGGCCGGCGGCCAGCTGATGCAGCACCGGACCCCAGCCGAAGGTGAAGATTCCGGGCTGGGCCGCGAAGGCCGGGTAATCCGGCTGCTGGCCGAACCCGAGGATCTCGTAGACGGCGGAGCGGTCCGGGTAGGTCGCGTAATTGAACATCTCGGTCACCCGCACCGACTCGATCACCCGGGAGACGCCGGTAAGGACCAGCGGCAGAACGTCGTTGGCGAACCCGGAGTCGATGCCGGTGGTGAAGAACGACACGCCACCGTCGACCGCGGCGTTGCGCAGCGGGTCGGTGAAGGCGGCGTCGACGCCGTCGGGGAAAACCAGCGGCACCACCGAGCACGACACCACGTTCTTTCCGGCTCGCAGGATCGACACCATGTCCTCGACGGCCTCCAGCGGACGCAGGTTGGCGCCGGCCGCGTAGACCACGGCGTCGGCGTCACCGGCCAGCATGGCCGCCGGGTCCTGGGTGGCCACCACGCCGACCGGCGCGATGCCACACAGCTCTCCGGCGTCGCGGCCGGCTTTTGCATCGTTGTGCACGACGACGTCGACCAGTTGCAGCTCCGGATGGTCGATCACCCCCCGCAGGGCGACCACACCCATCGAACCCGGCCCCCAAACTCCCACCTTCAACACGCGAATCTCCTAATATTAGGACGCATATCTTTGCATTTTGGACGGATCGTAGGGAGGTGGGCGTGGATACGTCAATGGCCGAGACCCGCGGCGCTTCGGGAGCCAAGTCGCCGCCCACCGCGCGGGTGATGGATGTCCTTGCCGCCCTGGCGAGTTCGCGACACGGCCTGACCTCGGCCGAGCTGGCCAAGAGCTGTGCGATCAGCACCTCGACCTGTGCCCTGGTGCTGGCCGAGCTCGAACGGCGGGCGTGGGTGGCGCGACGCGGCGACCGCCGCTACGTGCTGGGCAGTGGACTGTTCGGCCTGGTCCACGGGCTGCGCGAACAGTTTCCGCTGCTGGACCGCGGGCGTGACGCGCTACGCTTCCTGCACGACACGCTCGGGGCGGGCTGTTCGATGTCGAGGATCGGCGCTCGGCATTTGACCACCGTGGACGCGGTCGGCCACGGCACCGACGGCGAGCACGCCGTGGGGCAGCGCTTCCCCATCGACCCGCCCTTCGGTCTGGTCGCCATGGCCTGGCGCGACGACGCCTTCGTCGAAGCGTGGTTGCATCGCGTGACGCCCAGGCTCACCCGCTCCGAAATCGCCGAGCATCAGCGGGTACTCGCCGATATTCGCGACCGCGGCTACGGCGCATGGCGGTTCGACGACACCCATCGGTCGCTGCACACTCGGCTGGCCGACGTGTTGTCCTCACTGGAGCCGACGGCGCAGGTCACCCGTCAGCTCACCACGCTGATGACGATGGTGACCCTGCAGTCAGTCACCGGCACCCTGGAAACAGACCTACCGACAACCGAATTCGTCGTACTGCCGATATTCGCCCATGGCGGCCAGCCGGAGTACCAAATCGAGATCCACCTGGGCCACTCCACCGGACTGACCTTGCCGGAACTCGACACCGCGCTTCGGCATGCCCAAGGGTTGCTCACCGCGGCGATGACCTGACACGGCCAAAGATTAGGCTGGGGTGATGTCGGCCGGCACGGAGATCAGGGATGCGGCAACTCGGGCCGTGACCAGCACCCCCTGGCTGACCTCCCGGCACTCTTTCTCCTTCGGCGACCACTACGACCCGGACAACACCCATTTCGGGCTGCTGCTGGTGAACAACGACGACATCGTCTCGCCGGGAACGGGATTCGACACCCACCCGCACCGCGACATGGAAATCGTGACCTGGGTGCTGCGCGGCGAGTTATCGCATCACGACTCCGCCGGCCACCGCGGGGTGATCTATCCCGGCCTGGCGCAACGCATGTCGGCCGGCAGCGGGATCCTGCATTCCGAGCGAAACGACTCGCCCAGTGAGCCGGTTCATTTCGTGCAGATGTGGGTGGTGCCCGATGAGACGGGTGTCCAACCGAGCTATCAACAGCATGAGATCGACGAGAAGGCGTTGGCGGGAAGTCTTGTGACGATCGCCTCAGGGATGCCGGCGCATGACGCCGCGATCACCCTGCACAACCGCAACGCCGCGCTGCACGGAACCCGGTTGCCGGCCGGTGCGGCGGTGCACCTTCCGCAGGCCCCCTACCTGCACCTTTTCGTACCTCGGGGCCGGGTCAGCGTGGAAGGAATCGGCGCGGTGAACAAGGGTGACGCGGTGCGATTCACCGACGCCGACGGCCGTCGCGTGTCGGCGAGTGAGCCGTCGGAAGTGCTGATCTGGGAGATGCACGCGAAGCTCGGTGACTGAGGCCATAGAGGGCCCGGCGCCGCAGCCCATAGAGTGGGCACGACAGACAGGAGTCGGCATGCCTCACTCGCACCCGCAGCACGCGGCGCCCAACCCCAACCGGAACATCAAGGCGATCCGCACCGTGCGGTTCTGGGCGGCACCCCTGGTGATCACGGTGGCGCTGATGTCGGCGTTGTGCGCGCTCTATCTCGGCGGCATTTTGAACCCGACAACCAACCTGCGCCATTTCCCCATCGCGGTGGTGAACGAGGACGCCGGCCCCGGGGGCGCACAGATCGTAGACCGGCTGGTCAATGGCTTGGACAAGAACAAGTTCGACGTCCGCGTGCTCTCGCGTAGTGAGGCCAAGCACCAGATGGACACCGGCCGGGTGTACGGCCAGGTGCTGATACCGCCGAGCTTCTCGTCGAAATTGCGGGACTTCGCGACCAGCGCGGTGCTGCCCGCCCGCGCGGACCGGCCGTCGATCACGGTCTCCACCAATCCGAGGGCCGGCACGCTCGGTGCGAGCATCGCCGGACAGACGCTCAACACGGCGATGGGGATGGCCAACGGCATAGCCGGGCAACGGGTTATGGCGGAGGTGGCCGCCCAGACGGGTGGCGCACCGCTGGCGGGGGCGGCCCAGGTGGGTCTGAGCGCCCCCATTGAGATCCAGTCGAACGTCTACAACCCGCTGCCGAACGGCACCGGTAACGGCTTGTCGGCCTTCTATTACGCGCTCTTGCTGCTGCTCGCCGGATTCACCGGAAGCATCGTGGTCAGCACCCTGGTGGACGCGCTGCTCGGTTATGTGCCGGCCGAATTCGGCCCGGTGTATCGGTTCGCCGAGCAGGTCAGGATTTCCAGATTCCAGACGCTGCTGTTGAAGTGGGCCATGATGGTGCTGCTCGGGCTGGTCACCTCCGCGGTGTATCTGGCGATCGCCGACGGGCTCGGCATGCCCATCGATCACAGCTGGCAACTCTGGGCGTTCGGCGTCTTCGCGATCGCCGCCGTCGGCATCACGTCCAGTTCCCTGCTCTCGGTGCTGGGCACGGCCGGAATGCTGGTCAGCATGCTCATCTTCGTCATCCTCGGGCTGCCGTCGGCCGGCGCCACGGTGCCGCTGGAGGCCACGCCGTCCTTCTTCCGCTGGCTGGCCGAATTCGAACCGATGCACCAGGTGTTCCTCGGCGCCCGCTCGCTGCTGTACTTCGGCGGCCATGGCGATGCCGGCCTGACCCAGGCGCTGACCATGACGTCGATCGGCCTCGTCATCGGCCTGCTGCTCGGTGGCATCGTCACGCATCTCTACGACCGCAAGGGTTTTCACCGGATTCAGGGTGCGGTCGAAATGGCGATCGCCCAGGAGCACCAGGCGCAGCACCAGGCCCGCCGCGGCAAGCACACCGAACCGACCGCACCGGCCGGAAACCAGCCGCCTGCCACCGAGCCGGCCGTCCCGGAGCCGACCGAACCCGCCGCCTCCGGGCCCGAAAGTTCAAGCGAGCACGCGTAATTCGCGCGTAGCCCAACCGTCACCGCAACGTTATTTTTGTTGACAGTGTGACTTCTGAGGCTGATGATGCTTTTGTTGCATCCAGTCTTGGTGCGGAAAGGGCTACCGTGCTGACCCGACGCGCCAGCTTCCGCCGGCTGGCAGCGTGCTGCGCCGCCGTCGTCGGCTGCTTCACGCTGGCCGTCACCTCGGGGCAGCCCCTCGCCCGGGCCGCCGACGGCCGCGATCTGCTGGCCAACGCCATCGGCAGCACCCGCGGTTCATACCTGGTCTACAACTTCGGCCCCGGCCATCCCGCACCGATGCTCAACGCCGGCGGCAGTTGGTACGAGATGAACAACGGCGGCCACCTGATGATCATCAAGAACGCCGCGGGACGTCTGTCGCCCCACCTGCTGGTCGACACGCACCAGGGCGATCAGGCGCGTTGCGAGAACAACCCGGGGGCCCGCACCGGCGAGGGCCTCTGGCAGGCATCCGAGCTGTACGCCCCGCTGCAGGCCTGGCAGCGCATGGGGCAGCCGACGATCGCGATCAACGCCAACTTCTTTGACGTCCGCGGACAAAAGGGCGGTTCGTGGCGCCAGACCGGCTGCAGCTCACCGCTGGGTGCCTTCGTCGACAACACCCAGGGCCAGGGCCGCGCCAACCAGGCGGTCACCGGCACCGCCGCCTACCCGGGCAAGCAGGGACTGTCCGGTGGGGGGGAAAGCTGGAGCGCCCTATCGACGATGATCCTGCCGTCCGGTGGCGCGCCATATGTGGTGTGGCCCAGAACAAAGAGCGACTACGACGCCGCCACCCCGGTGGTCGCCGACCTGCTGAACAAGAACGAGAAGTTCGTCGCGGTGTCGGGCATCGGGCTGTTGGCACCCGGCAGCACCGGACAGCTGCACGACGGCGGGCCCAGCGCGGCCCGAACGGCTTTGGCCTACTCCAGGCAAAAGGATGAGATGTACATCTTCGAGGGCGGCAACTACACCCCGGACAACATGCAGGACCTGTTCCGCGGCCTCGGCAGTGACAACGCCGTGCTGCTCGACGGGGGTGGCTCGTCGGCGATCGTGCTGCGCCGCGACACCGGGGGCATGTGGGCCGGCGCGGGATCACCGCGCGGATCGTGTGACACCGGGCAGGTGCTCTGCGATTCGCACGAGCGGGCGCTGCCCAGCTGGTTGGCCTTCAACTAGCCGCGGACACAGCGGTTCTCGTGACCGACGGGCCCAACCGGAAGATCAGCAGGCTCGTTGCTATCACCGCGGCGGTCACCAGGAACACCGGGGCGATCACATATCTCGACATGGTCGCGCCGAAGAAGGCGCCCGCGCACATGGTGGCAACCACGCCGATGCGCAACCTCTGGCGTTCCCCGGTGCCCCCGGCCAGCCGGCTGTCCAGTCCGAGGTTGACGATCGTCGACGTCAGTACCGTGGTGGAGAGCTCCTGAATGCCGAACTGGCGTGCACTCGAGTGTTGTAAGCCGAACGTCACCGCGAGGACGCCGATCATGATCAGCTTGGTATTCCCTTGATAGCGCAGCACTCCCGCGCCCGCCAGGATTGCCAGCGCCACCAATAGGACGATCTCGGTCGTCAGCACCGTGGTGATCCACACGCGCGTCCGCGCACCGAGGTGCCGGAACAACCGGCCGCTGACGATCGTGGTGCAGATGAACGTCGGCAGGGCGACCGCGACGGCGTTCAGGTCGACGGTGGTCGTCGGGGCCAGCCAGAATCCGAGGAAGATCACGTTGCCGGTCATGTTGGCGACGAACACGTGGCCCAGGACCAGGATGCTGATCGAGTCGGCCAATCCGGTGGCGAAGGTGAGCAGCAGGAGCGCCGCAACGGTCCATCGTTGCGATACCGGTGACGTGACAGCCATGCGGTGCAGTATATTTCGGCACCGCCCGTTATCGCCGCTAAACCTTTGGCGTCAGGTCCAGCGATGTGATCGTCGTCATCCTGGTCACCAACCAACGGCTGTCGGCGCGCTTCAAGAACAGCCGATAGGACAGGTACTTCAGCGACGGGACGTTTTTGGTCAGCGGGCTGGTGGACGTCGTGTTGGTGTAGACGATGACCGCGGCGCTGGTGTCGTCCAGAGTCTCGACCGCCGCGCCGGTGACCTCGGTGTGGTTGGTGACCTTGGCCTGCTTGTTGGGGGCCACGATCGCGTCGACGAATTTGCGGTACTGCGCTTCGAAATCTCCGCTGAGATAGCGCGATGCGCGATCGGCGAGGGTGTCCATGTTTTCCGGCGTGTACGTCCACAGCGTGGTGATCGCGTTGGCGGCGGTCCGCGCGACGTTCAGTTTCGTTGCGGCGATGGCCCGGTCGGCCAGATACGGCTGCATCATCGCGCCGGCGAACGCGGCTGATCCGACGAACAACAGGGAGGCAATCGTGGCGACGACGGCCCAGGCCTTACCGGCCCGCCGCTTTTTCCGCGGGCCGTCGGCCGGGTCCGCGTCGGCCGGCGGCGCGTCGGTCGACTGCTCCGCCTCCTCGTCCGTGTCTTCGATGCCGGCCGACTCGGCCGTCTCCCGGTCGGCGCCCTCGGATTCCGTTGCCGCCTCCGCCTTTTCGCCGAGGCGCTCCGAACCGTCGCCCTGCGCCGCGCCAGTCGCCTCGTCCTCGGCAGCGGCTGGGTTCTGCTCGGCGGTCACATCACCTGCTTCAGGTTGCTTATCTTCCACTGATTCCCTTCCCGCGTCGCGGTTGCCGCCCAACGATTGGTGTTCTCCAATACCTGCTTCTCATCCGGCGACTTGGTGGTGATCGCCGTGGCCACCATGACATTGGCGCTGCCGTCGTCGTTCCATCGCTCCAGCCCGGCGTCCAGGATGCTGCCGGTCGCCGGTTCGGCCCGGGCGACCTGGAGCAGGATCTCATTGGCGTTCTTCTCGTACTGCTTGGCGAAGTCGCCGGTCGCCTGCGCCAATACCCGGTTCACGTAGTCATTGGCGTGAAAGGGATCGATGGAGGTGAACTGCGTCATGAATCCCGTCACGTAGGTGAGCACCTCGCGATCCTTCGAGGCGGTCCGCGCCCGGGATTCATGCGAGACGAGCATCAGCGCGCAGGCCGTGATCGCCGCCACCATCAGCACCGCGGCGACCGTGCCGGCCAACGGCACCAGCCATGGTCGCCGCGCCTCGACCGGGCGCGCGATGAGCAGGGGCCGCTCGCCGGGCGCAAACCTGCGGCGCGGGCTCATTTTCCGCCCCCGGGCTGTTTCGGTTTGGTCAGCACGTTGAGATCGTCGACGCGCCAGGCGTTTCCGCCGTCGTTGGTGAAATTCACCCGCACGGTGGCGCTGATGTAGCGCTGCTCGGGCCCCACGCCGCGCCGGCCCTGCATGAACAGCAACATGGTCGCCCGATCCGGGCCAGCCGATTCGATCGAGCTGTTGGTGACCCAGTACTCGTTGATGACCGGCGTCCCCTTCTGCACCAAGTCCTGCTGGGCCGCCAGCTTGGGCCGATACTTGTCGGTCGCGCGCGCCAGCGCCCGCGTGAAGTCGTCGTGCAGCGACTTGGGGTCGTACGTCAGCATCTGGGCAACGATCTTCGGTCCCTGCGTCGCGATCTGGGCGCGGGTCTGATCGGTCGCCCGGTCCGCGGAGTACGCCACGAAAAAGCTGATCGCGACCCCGGCCAGGCAGAGCACCACAGCGCTCGACACGGCGACCGCGCTCCAGCGCCGGACATGGGGCGGCGTCGTGTCCGGTTGCAGGCGTCGCACTTCGGTGCGCGCCAGCATGTCGGCGAAAGTGCGGCGGCGTGAATCCCACAGGGGCCACAGCCATCCCACGATCGACGCGGTATCGAGCAGGTGGGCGACGTCCCGGAGCAGCAGGGTCCACGGGCCAGGTGCGACACCGGTGTTTCGCGTCACCGCGATACCCACCAGCGCGCGGCCCAGGCTCCAGCCGGTGATCACCGGCAGCAGTAACCGGTTGACCAGCACCAGCAAGGCGACGATGCCCAGGACCGAGAGGGCCAGCCACCACCACACGCCGTGGGCCGGTACGGTACGCAACACCAACGCCATCGTGATGATGACGGCGACGCCCGGCAACACGTCGACGGCGAATGCGCCGACACGAGAATGCCAGGGGGCCAAGGCTTCCCGCGGTGACTCCTGGATTGCCGTGGGCGCAGTCTGTTCGACCACCACCGTCACTTCGTCACCTGGTCGAGCTTCGAAATCTTGTACTGCCCCTCAGCGAAGGCCATTTTCACGCGCAGCCGGTAGCCCGCTTCGCTCTGGTTCTGGTCGTTGGCCACCTTGACGCGCATCGCGACAAGGATGTCGATCGAGCCGTCGCGGTTGTTGCGCTCGACCGCTGCCCGCACATCCGACACCTGAACGTGGATATTCGCGGCCTGATACGCCTGCACGAGCATGCTGGTGTACAGCAGCGCCTGCGAGCGGAAGGCGTCCGTGCCGCAGTCGATGATCTTCTGCTCGCTCGCGGTCATCGCGTTGGTGTCCGGCGCCTGTGTCGCCGCGACGCACTCCACCGCCGCCTTCAGCGCCGCGGCGTCGTTGCGGGCGATCTGCTGGCTTTGGTGGTGGTAGTGCAACGCGAGGTAGCCACCAGCCCCGACGCCGCCGGCGCACAGCACCAGCACCGCCGCGATGGCGGCCAGCCACCCTCGGCCCACCCGCGACGGACCGCGCGGTACGACCACGGTGGGCTCGTCGGATTGCGCGTCATCCTCGGCAGCGCCGTCGGACTCGGCAGCGCCGTCGGACTCGGACCGCTCGGCGTCGACGTCGGTGGATTCCGCCGAATCCTCGGAGGCGTCCTGCGGACCGGTTTGCTCGGCTCCGCTCTCGGGTGCCGCCGAATCCTCGTCCTTGTCCTGGGTGGTCAACGAATCGTCCGTGTCGATGGGGTTCAGCCGGCTGGTGCCAGCATCTCCTTCCATCCATCGTCTCCTGTTCTGGTCGAGTTCTCGACGGAGTATTTAACTCCGTCTGGCCCTACCAGTTCACCGCTTTGGGGACTGTAGATCGCCGAGGGAGGCCCGCTGGGCTTGTAGACACAGGGGTTGGGCTGCTGGCCATTGCACTGCACGGTACCCGACCCCGGCCGGGACAACGGATCGCTGGTGGGCGGGGGTGTGCCCGCGACCCGGTCCGAAGGTGCCGGGTTCAGCCCGTTATCCACCGACGGCGCGGGGATCACCATGCCCGGCTTCACCGGCTGGTCACAGCGCGCCGACGGCGCGGGGCAGGTCAGGATCTGGTTGGGGTCGCCGTACCAGGGGTTGGTGCCCGCCGGCACATACGGATTGGGGTCGCGGCATTCCCGCGGCGTGGCGGCCCGTTTGCCCGGAATGTCCGTACACGGGATGTTGCGCGATCCGCGAACACTGTTGGCCGGTGTTTCCATCGGGATCTTGCAGTACGTCCCCGTGGGCAACGGCTGCATGCTGGTATCGGCCGGGGACCGCCACTCCGACGCCGGAATGAAGCCGGTCAGGCAGGGCGGCGGCTGGTTGATCGACAGCGCCAGGTCCAGCGCGGCCATGTTCGGGAACGGCGCCGCCACCGTCTGGGCGATCGACGCGCCCTGCGGGAGGAACACCAGGACCTGCTCGACGCCGGTGTGGTAGCGCTTGAGCAGGTCGAAGACGACTTCCAGGTTGGCCAACGTCTGCGGCAGCGAATCCTTGACCTCGCTGAAGACCGAGTTGACCTGGTCGGCCGTCGGCGCCGCCTGGCGCAGCACGCTCTTCAGATGCTGGTCTTCCCGCGCGGTCTGCGCGCCCAGCCTGTTCAGGTTGCGCGCCCAGCGCTCGATGTTGTCGCCAGATTTGACCTGGCTGTCCAGCACCGGGCCGGAATTCTGGATGATGTCGTTGACGTCGGTCATCTGGTTTTTGAAGTCGCCGACGATCGCCTGCGTGGCGTCGACCAACCGCTGCAGGTTGGGGCCCAGCCCGCCGACGGATTGCGCCGTCTCGTCGAGCAGCTGGCCGAGCTTCTCCTTGGGCAGCACCGACAGCCCGCGGTTCGCCGTATCCAGGGCCGGCCCGATCTCGGCGGGCACGGTGCCCTTCGTGATGGTCTGTCCGTCGGCCAGGTACTTGCCGCGGCTCCGGCTCGAAGTCAGGTCCAGGTACTGCTCACCGACCGCCGAGACCGAGTGCACGTTGGCCGTCGCGTCGATCGGGATCTTGTAGTGACTGTCGATGCTCATCGTCGCCTGGGCGCCGTGCTCGGTCGGCTCGACGTCAGTGACCTTGCCGATGGTGACGCCGCGATAGGTGACGTTGGCCGTCGGGATACAGCCCGCCCGATGCGGGCAGGTCGGCCTTCAGCGTGTAGCGGCCGATGCCCATCAGGCTCGGGATCTGCAGGTAGTACATCCCGAGCACGAGCAGCGCGATGACGGTCAGGATCGCCGAAGGCGATCAGCTGGCGTCGGATGAAGGGAGTCAGCAATTCCTGTCCCCCCTTTCCACCAGCGGTCCACCCGGTGCGTCATTCGGGTTCGGCGTGTAGCGCACGTCCGGGATCATCGTCTCCGGATCGCGGCCCGAACGACTGCTCGAGCGCCCGCAGGGCTCCCGACAATCCGGTCCCGGTGAGGAACGCGTTGTCGACGGCGCTGTAGGTCAGGTCGAGCGTCAGCGAGATGTTGATGTAGTCGCCGCGGAAGATCTTCGGGACCGTGTCGATGTCGAACGGCTGGGTGAGGATCAACTTCAGCGCGCCGATCAGATACGGCGAGGCACGGCCGAGCTCCTTCAGCGGGCATTGCAGGGCCTGCAGGTCGGTGTGCAGCGGTCCGCGCGCCTCCGACAGGTACTGATCGGCGGCCTGGCTGAGGCGTCCCACCGAGTCGACGGCGTTGATCAGATGCTGCTGATAGTCCTTGTTCGCGAAGAACTTGATCAGCGGCGGGATGTCGGTGAGCACCCGGTCCAGGACGTCGGCCCGGTTACCCACGTAGGTCAGCAGCCGGTTGGTCGAGTCGATCGCGTGGGTGATGTCATCGCGCTGCTGGTTGAGCTGGTTGGTGAAGGTGTCCAGCTTGCCGAGCAACGACCGGATCTGGTCGCCGCGGCCGTTGAAGATGTTGTAGACCTCGTTCTGCAGCACCTCGAGGTTCGGGATGCCCCCGCCGCGCAGGATCAGCGACGAGGCTGGCCAACGTCTGCTCGGTCGTCGGATAGGACTGCGAATTCTTCAGCGGGATGGTGTCGCCGCTCTTGAGCAGCTCGGGCGACGGGTTCGGCGGCGCGGCGAGCTCGACGTGCTGCGAACCCAGCAGCGAGGTCTGGCCGATCTTGGCGGTGGCGTTTTTGGGCAGCTTGGTGTTCTTGTCCACGCCCAGCGTCAGGGTGGCTATCCAATTCTTCAACTGGATGGCTTTGATCGAGCCGACGAAGACGTCGGCGACCATAACCTTGCTGTTGCCGTTGATCGCCAGGGTGTCCGGCACCTGCACATAGATGGTCATGGCACCCGATGCGCTGCCGGGCCCGCCCGGGATCTCGACGTTGGAGATGCCCTTCCAGCCACACGAGCTCAGCACCATCGCGGTCACCAGCAGGGCCAGCGCTTGCCAGGTCCGATGACGGATCACCCGGCGTGCGCCCCTCATGGGCCGACGGTTCGGCTTGCTCCTCGCGCGTAACGCGCTCGTCGGGCGCCTCAGTGCCAGACGGTTCGGCTTGCTCCTCGCGCGTAACGCGCTCGTCGGGCGCCTCAGTGCCAGACGGTTCGGCTTGCTCCTCGCGCGTAACGCGCTCGTCGGGCGCCTCACTGGCCACCTCCAAAGTCAGCGGGTGCCGCCGGGCCACCCGCGTTCGGTGCGGGCGCGGATACCGGCGCCGGTGTCGGAGCGACCGGACCCGGGACCACCTCCGGCCCTGGCGGGGGCGGCTGGATCGGCACCGGGGCGTTCAGTCCCATCGGCGGCACGATCGGGTTTTCGTCGTAGGCGTTCGGCGGACCCGGCGGGGTCTGCAGGTTCGACTGGACGGGCGCGATGTTGGGGCCACCCATCAGCTCTTGCAGCGAGTCCGGGGTCATCAGACCCGCGGTGATCGGCCCGACCTGCTGGCCCTGCATGCCCGGAGCGACGATCCAGCCCGGCTGCGTGTTGCGGTGCGACGTCGGGGTGTCCGGCACCCAGATGCCCGGGACGGTGGTGTCCTTGTATCCGTTCGGCGGGTGCAGCCGATCCTCGGAGTAGGCGACTTCCTTGGGGAGCGTCTCGGCCGTGCTGAACAGGTTCAACCCGAACGGCGGGTAGTTGAACTTGATCGCGTCCAGAATCGGCGAGAGGTATTGCGCGCACAGTTCGGCCGACTCCTGGTAGCCCAGCCGGCTGCCGGCCTGGATCGCACTACAGATGAATTGCATGGGGTTCGCGAAGTTGGTGATCGACGGGATGGCGACCACCGAACCGTGCGACGGGTGATAGATCTGGTTGATGTTCGCCGCGGCCGTCGGCAGCACATGCAGCGCGGTCTCCAGTCCGTTCAGCGGATCCGGTTGCAGCAGTGCGTTCGTCGCGGTCTCGAGGTTGTTGATGTCGTGGGTCAGCACCCCGCGGTTCTGGTCGAGCCAGGGCCGCACGGTGGTGAGCAGGCTGTCGAACTGCTCGATCGCGTTGGCCAGGTCGGTGTCGGAATGCGCGAGCCGCGTGGTGAACTCGGCCAGGTTCTCGTTGAGCGCGACGAACTGTTGGTCGTCGTTGTGCAGCGCGTTGACGAACAGCGCCAGGCTGCGGACCACCGCGAAGAAGTCGCCGCGGCCCTCATTCAACGCGGTCAAGGCCTGCGACAGGCTGCTCAGCGTGTTGTTGAACTGCTTGCCCTTGCCGGCCAGCCCGTTCGCGAACGACTCGATGACCTCACCGAACGGGCCCTTCGGCTGCTCGGGTGTCGGGCCCAGCTTGGAGATGATGTTGGTGATGCTGTTGCGCAGCTGGTCCCACTCCACCGGCACCTGGGTGCGCTCTTCGGGGATGACCGCGTTGTCGGCCAGCACCGGGCCGCCCTTGTAGGCCGGCTCCAGCTGGATGGCCCGCGACGCCACCAGGGTGGGGTTGAGGATCACCGCCGAGGCGTTGGCCGGAACCCGGTACTGGTTCTCGTAGTGGAAGGTGACCTTCATCTTGTCGCCGGACGGCTCGATCTTGTCGATCGCACCCACCCGCAGACCCATGATCTGGACCTTGTCGCCCGCATACAGCGCGTTCGCCGCCGGGAAATAGGCCACCACGGTGTTGGTGGTCAGCTTCTCGTACAGCCGCCAGCCGACGTAGCCGACGACGAGCGCCAAGATGATAACCAGCGATCCGATGATCACCGATGCCCGAGACAGCTTCGGTAGCCGAATGTTTCGGATGTCAAACGACGGTACTCAATTCTGGCTACCTCCCCCCGCTGCGCCGCTGCCTCCGGATCCGCCCGGGTTGATGAACGGTGCCGGCAGTTGGTTGCCCGGCCCAGGTGGCGCCGCCGGTCCCGGCGGGAATCCCGGCGCGAACGTCGACGGCGGCGGAGGCGGTCCGGCCGGTGCGAGGTTCTCGGTGCGCGCACCCGGGGGTGCTTGCGTCGGCAACGGCACCGGTGTGCCCGGGACGTCGGGCGGCGGATCGCCCGGCCGGCCCGCGATCGGGATGCCCGGCGTCGGCGGCAGACCCGCGGGGTTCGGCGGCGACGTCATCACGTCGACCGGCGCCGGGAAGGCCGGCCCACCGAAGGGTCCGGTCGTCACACCGCACCCGGAACGGATCAGGGCAGCGGGTTGTCCCGGCCGGTGGCAGCCCGTCGGCCGCCGGCGTGTACGAGCACGGCGATCCCGGTGGGACGGCCGGACCCGGATGATCGGGCGTGCCCTCGAGCACCGGCGGCGCCGGCGGCGGCGCGCCGTTGGGGAACCGGGTGCCGTTGGGGTCGGGGAACCGGTAAGCCGGCAATCCCGCACTGCGCCAGAAGTTCTCCGGATCGACGCCGCGCTTCTTGAAGGCGGCGTCGACCCAGGGCTGCGAAATCTGGTACAGGGCCAGGTTGTGCAGGACCACCTTGAAGAACGGCCCCGAGGCGATGGCCTCGTTCAGGGACGGCAGGAACTTGCCGACCTCGGTGAGACCGTTGGCCAGGTCGTCTTTGCGCTGCACCAGGATGTCACTGACGGTGCGCAGCTGTTCCAGCACGTGGTTAAGGTTCGGGTTGTCGTTGATCAGGCCCTTGACCTGCTCGGAGAACGCCGCGATGTTGCCCAGCAGGGCGTTGATGGCCTGGCCGCGTTCGTTGAAGGCGGCCAGCAGCGTCTTCGTGTTGACCAGCAGCCGATCGATCTGATCGCTGCGATCACCGAGGATGCCGGCCACCTGGTTGGCCTGGGCGAGCAAGTGCTTGACCTGCTCGTCGCGCTTGCCGATGGTGTCGGAGAACTTCTGCACCCCTTCGAGCGCCGGGCTCAGGTGCGGGTAGGTCTGGTCGATGGTCTGCGACAGCACGTGCAGAGACTGCTTGACGGTGTCGATGTCCCAGCCCTGGGCGGCCTTCGTGACGTCGAAGAACGCGTCGTAGATCTGGTACGGCGTGGTGCTTTGGCCGATCGGCAATGTCGCCCCCGGCCGCAGCGGCTGGTTGCCGCGGGCCTCGAGTTCGAGGACCTTCTTTCCGAGGATGGTGTCGGTCTTGACCGCGAGCCGGCTCTCGGTGCCGAATTGTGCGGTGCCGGCGTTGAATTGGACCACGATGTGATCGCCGTCGATCTTGAGGCCCTCCACCTTGCCGACGTCCACGCCGGCGATGCGCACCTTGTCGCCTTTGCTGAGGCCGCCGGTGTCGGTGAACTGCCCGTAGTAGTGCGGCTTGGCCATCAGCATCGGGACACTGGTGAAGCTTTGGCCGACGCCGATCACGAGCACCGTCACGACGATGCCCATCAGGCCGATGCGGACCCGGTTCTGCGGGTTCCAGTGTTCTCATTGCGGCGTGCACCTACCCGTCGGCTGCTGGAACAGCCGGACCGTGCGGACCGGGCCGCCGGCCTGCAGACCGTTGATCTTCAGGGTGATGTCGCAGGCGTAGAAGTTCACGAAGTCCCCGTAGGACCCGATGGCGCGCCCGATCATGTTCAACGCGGTCGGCACCTTCTTGAGGTAGTCCTGCAGTTGGTCTTGCTGGTCGATCAGCGGCTGCTGCACTGCGTCCAGGTAGTTGATCGTCTTATGCAGCAGCGCCGCGGTCCTCGGCCAGCAGATCGGCAACCGTGCCGGCGGCATTGCTGATGTGCGCGGTCCCGCCGGCCAGTTGGTCCTTGTGGTCCTTGAGCCCGGTGATCAGCACCTCGAGGTTGTTGATGGTCTGGTCGAACTGCTGCCGATGCCGGACCGTCGTGTCCAGCACGATGTTCAGGTTCTTGATGACCTCGCCGATCGCCTGGTCACGCTCGCCGAGCTGGCTGGTCAGCTGCGCGGTGTTGTCGAGGATGTCGTTGATGGTGCCGCCCTGGCCCTGGAACACGGTGACCAGCGAGGTCGCGATGGTGTTGACCTTTTGCGGGTCCAGCGCCCGGAACAGCGGTTTGAACCCACCGATCAGGGCGTCGAGGTCGAGCGCCGGTTGGGTGCGAGCCAGCGGAATGAATCCGCCGGCCGGCAGGACCTTGTCGGCGCCTTCGCCTTGACCGCGCTTGAGCTCCAGGTAGCGGTTACCGATCAGGTCGAGGTAGCGGATCTGGGCGGTCGTCGACTGGTACAGCGGCACCGAGCGGTCGACGTTGAATTTCACCCGTGCCCGCTTGCCGCCGTCGACCAACTCCACCTTGTCGACTTTGCCGATCTCCACCCCCGAGGCGCGGACGAACTGGCCCGCGCGCAGGCCGCTGACGTTGGTGAACTCCGCCGAGTACGCATTGGTGCGGTCGAAGCGCATCTGACCGAACACCACGATGATCATCACAGTGAAGATCAGCAGCACCACCGAGAAGATGCTGAGTCTGACAATGGTTCCGGTGATTTTCATGGGTTGATCGTGTTATCCCCTACCTGGCGGCCCCAGACGTACTCGATCGCATACGGCGATCCGGTGTCCAGGTGGTTGTACGGCGCAAGGCTGTTGCCGGAGTCCATCACCAACTCCGGTGCGGGCCACAGGTCGTGGGTGAGCGGCTGCCAGCAACCCGGCGCCCCGCCGGGGCCGCCGCGCGCGTTCACCCGCGGCAGGTTCTCCGGGAAGACGTAGGGGTTGGGCGCGCCGCCGACCAGGCCGGCCGCACCACCGAGCCCCATCGTGAGCGCGGCGACGGCGACCAGCGACAGCGGGTTGGCGACCAGCCCCAATCCGGACAGCGCCTGGGTGTGGGCGACCAACGAGTAGCCGTTGCCGCCCAGGAACGAGGAGGCCTTGGGCTCGATGTCGTGGTAGTTGCGCACGGTGCAGAACAGCTCGGGGCTGTAGGTGTCCAGCAGCTGCGCCGTGGGCACCAGGTCGGCGGCGCCGCGCGCCAGATACGGCCCACCCTTGTTGAACAGACTCCGCCCCGGTATTGCCGAACCCGGCCGCCGACAACAACGCCTGATCCAAATCCTTCTGCTGGGCATTGATCGTGCGCGCAGTGATCACCGCATTGTTCAAAAAGTCGAACAAATCCGGCGACGCATTCGCATACGTATCCCCCAGCGCCGCCAACCGCTGAATATCCTTACGCGCCTGCGGCAACTGCGGATTCACATCATCAAGCAACGTGTTGCGCGTTCGTCATCGACTGGCCGAACTTCTCCCCCAGCCCCGTCAACGACTGCGCCGCCGCACTCAACGTCAAATTCAGCTTGACCGGATCAACCTTCTCCGCGATCGAGGTGATCGTCTGAAACAACGTATTGATCTCGGTGGTCACCGAACGCGCATCGATCACCGTGTGCGCCGAGATCTTCTGCGGCGACGGGTTCGCCGGCGTCGTCAACGACACATACTTGCCACCGAACACCGTCGTCGCCTTGATATCGGCATTCACATTCGACGGAATCAGCTTCAAGTACCGCGGATACACCTCCAACGTGAACTTCGCCGCCGGCTTCCCATCACGCACCGTCTCCGAAATCGACCCCACCCGGCCGATCTCCACCCCGTTATAAGTCACCTTCGAACCCGGATCCATCACCAACCCCGCCCGCGCGGCGAGCATGGTCAGCTGCGTCTTGGCGGTGAAGTTGCCCCGGAACTGCCCGTAGACCAGCGCCAGAGCCAGTGCGAAGACGACCAGGATCGCCACGCCGGCCAGCTTGTACGGCGGAGTCCGCGGGGCGTTGGTCTGGATCGGTCGGGACATGGCGGTTACACCGTGAGTGCGAAGTTGGGGTTGACGCCATACAGCGCCAACGCGGCGGACAACACGACAACCTGTACCGACACCAATGAGAAGCGCATCGATCGACCGACGGCCTCGCCCACGCCGACCGGACCGCCGCCGGCGTTGTAGCCGTAGAAGCAGTGGGTGATCATCACGACCGCGGTGATGATGATGGCTTCCACGAACGACCAGAACACGTCGTCGGGACGCAAGAACGTCCGGAAGTAGTGCTCGTAGGTGCCGTTCGACTGCCCGTAGATCACCGTCGTGGTGATCTGCGGGGACAGGAACGTCATGATGATCGCCATGGAGTAGATCGGGATGATCACGACCAGCCCGGCCATGATGCGGGTGGAGGCCAGGAACGAAATCGACTTGATGCCCATCACTTCCAGGGCGTCGACCTCCTCGCTGATGCGCATCGCGCCCAGCTCCGCCGTGGCGCCGGCGCCGACCGTGGCGGCCATGGCGATGCCGGTGACGACGGGCGCGGCGATGCGCACATTGATCAGCGCGGCGAAGAAGCCGGTGAACGCCTCGACACCGATGTTGCCGAGCGAGGCGAAGCCCTGGATGGCGACCAGCGAGCTACCGGACAACGTCACGAAGCCGACGATGGCGACGGTGCCACCGATGACCGCCATGGCGCCGGTTCCCATGCCGATCTGGGCGATGAGTCGCAGGGTCTCTTTGCGGTAGTTGCGTATCGCGTGCGGGATGTGCCCGATGGCGGTCGTGCCGAACCACGCCATCTGACCGATGTCGTCGAGCACCGCGGGCCGCGGCGAGGCCGTAGCGATTGAGGTTCTCTGCCGCCCGCGGGAAGCGGGAGCGAAAGACGGCGGAAGTCGACATGTCAGTGCCCCGTCCCGAACCGCACGCCAATGGTGGTCAGCACCACGTTGACGGCGTAGAGCGCGACGACGCAGAGCACGACGGTCTCGTTGACGGCGGTGCCCAGGCCCTTGGATCCGCCGCTCACGGTCAGGCCGCGGTAGCAGCCGACCAGGCCGGCGATGAGGCCGAAGACGGCGGCTTTGATCGTCGCGATGACGACCTCGGGCAGGCCGGTGATGGTGGTCAGGGTGGCCAGATACGCACCGCCCGACACGTTCTGCAGGTAGACGCCGAACAGGTAGCCACCGACCAGGCCGACGGTGATCACCAGGCCGTTGAGCAGGGTGGCGACCAGGGTCGCGGCGAGCACCCGGGGCACCACCAGCCGGTGGATCGGGTCGATGCCGAGCACCTCCATCGCGTCGATCTCTTCGCGGATGGTGCGGGCACCGAGGTCCGCGCAGATCGCCGTCGAGCCGGCGCCGGCGACCACCAGCACCGTGGTCAGCGGGCCGAGCTGGGTGACCGCGCCGATCGCCGCGCCGGCGCCGGACAGGTCAGCGGCCCCGAACTGCGCGAGCAGCACGTTGAGCGTGAAGATCAGCAGCACGGTCAGCGGGATCGACACCATGATGGTCGGCAGGAACGCGACCCGCATGATGAACCAGCACTGCAGGATGAATTCGCGACCCTGGAACGGCCGGCGGAACAGCGCCTTTCCGGTGAGCACGCACATCCGGAAGAATCCCCCGACGAGCGTCAGCGGCGTCTCCAGTTGGTCGCGCACGTAGCTAACCAAGTAGGGACCCCGCCGACTTGTCGACGTTGAAGTCACCGTTGCCCCCTCTGGACGTCCCCGCGCGCTCGCTGGCGTCGCGGCGGATCGTCTAGCACGCGTCTCCCCCTCACCGCTACGCAGCTGGGGGTGCCCCCACCTCGCCCCAACTCAACGTGTGTGACCATCGGCTCCCTACTGGCAAGTAGTAACGGAGACCACAGGAATGTACCCGATGGCCAAGCACGTGTGAACCGCATCCGCACAATTAACCCTTCGCCAACAGCTGGCAAACGTTACAGCTCCTGTCAACTTTCCTCTCTGCTCCTAAAACCTCTTGCCCTAGAATGGATTTAGTCGATTTCTCCGACTCCGTAGCGGACCCGCAGTTCAGTCTTGAGCACCTTCCCCGCCGGGTTGCGGGGCAGCGCGTCGACGATCTCGAGCGCCTTCGGGTGCTTGTACCGCGCCAGCCGCTCGGTCAAAAACTCGTCGAGCTCATCGAGCCGTAAATTTGTCGCCCGCGACAGCGGCGACCGCGATGGGCACCTCACCCCACTTGTCGTGGGCCCGGCCGATCACGGCGACTTCGACGATGCCGGGGTGGCTGGCGAGGACGTTCTCCACCTCGGCGCAGTAGATGTTCTCACCACCGGAGATGATCATGTCCTTCTTGCGGTCGACCACCCACACGTAGCCCTCCTCGTCCATGCGGACGAGGTCTCCGGAGTGGAACCAGCCCCCGGCGAACGCTTCCGCCGTGGCCTCCGGGTTGTTCCAGTAGCCGCTCATCAAAGTTGGTGCGCGGTAAACGATTTCGCCGACATCACCGATCGGCACGTCGTTCATGTTTTCGTCGACGACGCGCGCGGCCACCGTGGGGATCACCTTGCCGACCGAGCCACGTTTACGAATGGCGTCTTCGCCCAGCAACATGCACGTGACCGGCGACATCTCCGTCTGGCCGAACGCGGCCAGTATCTGGGTACCCGGGAACCTCGCCGACATCTCCCGCAGCAACGCGTCGGGAGCCGGCGCGGCGCCCCACGAGATCACCCGCAACTTCAGGTCACGCGGGCGGGCGTGCTGTTCGGCGCAGACCGCCTGCCACTGGGCGGGCACCAGAAAGATGCCGGTGACCTTTTCCGCGGCGAGCACGTCGAGCAGCTGCCCGGGCTCGAACGCGCCCAGCGGGTAGATCACCGTCGGGATGCCGAGCAGCACCCCGGTCAGCATGTTGCCGACGCCGGCGATGTGGAAGAACGGCACACCGATGAATCCGACGTCGTTGTTGATGTCGGCGCCGTTGGTGTACAGGCCCGGTCATCGTCTGGCCGGTCAGGTTGGTGTGGGTCAGCACGGCGCCCTTAGGCCGGCCGGTGGTGCCCGAGGTGTACATGATCAGCGCCGGCGAGTCGTTCGGGATGTCGACGGGCCGGTGCTGCTTGCCCGGACTCGGTGATCAGGTCCTCATAGCCGAGCACGCTGTCGTCGGTCGAACCGCCGGCCACCACGACGGTGCCCAGCAACGACTCGATGTCGCGGACTCCGGTGGCCACCGGGGCCAGCACGGGTTCGGTAACGATCACGCGCGCTTCGCAATCCTGGACCAGGAACGCGATTTCGGCCGGGGTGAGCCGGAAGTTCAGCGGGACCGCTATGGCGCCGAGCATGTTGACGGCCAGCACCGACTCGACGAACTCGGTGCGGTTGAGCATCAGGATCATGACCCGGTCGCCGAAGCCGACACCCCGGCGGCTCAACGCATCGGCCAAAGCCGCCACCCGCCCGCGCAGGTCGCCCCACGTCAGCGTTTTGCCCAGGAACCTCAGCGCCGTCGCCTGCGGCTGCATCAGCGCATGCCGTTCGAGTTGGTTCACCCAGTTCTGTCGCCGGGCCAGGTACGGCTGCTCGTTCGCCTGTGTCGCTTGGTTCGCCAATTGCGCGGTCAAACTCAGCACTTCCCTTCACTCGCGCACCGCTTGCGCCAGGTTGATATTTGATAAAACTTAGTGTTGTGTGGGTCACACTATGGCGTTGACGGTCCACTGACAAGTCCCCGGTTAACGCCCGTCAAAACTTCAACCCCGCCCCCGCCAAGCCCACGAAAGCCCTGGCAGCCCCCGTGAACGCACCGATGTCAATGCAGCCGAGGAGTCGGCGGCCGCTTGCGCCGGGCGCAGTTGTCCGACGAGGTGGCGGGTCATCTGCGCGCGGCGATCATGTCCGGCAGGCTGCGGCCGGGCACGTTCATCCGCCTCGACGAGACCGCGGCCGAGCTCGGGGTCAGCGTCACGCCGGTGCGCGAAGCTCTGCTGAAGCTGCGCGGCGAGGGCATGGTGCAGCTCGAACCGCACCGCGGCCACGTAGTGCTGCCGCTCACCCGGCAGGACATCGAGGACATCTTCTGGTTGCAGGCATCGATCGCCCGGGAGCTGGCTGCCGCGGCCACCGACCACATCACCGACGCCGAGATCGACGAGCTGGACCGGATCAACGACTCGCTGGCCGCGGCCGTCGGGTCCGGCGACGCCGAGACCATCGCCGGCATCGAGTTCGCGTTCCACCGCGTCTTCAACCAGGCGAGCGGCCGGATCAAACTGGCCTGGTTCCTACTCAACGCCGCGCGCTACATGCCGGTGCTGGTCTACGCCGCCGACCCGCATTGGGGCAAGGCTGCAGTGGACAACCACCGTCAGCTGATCGCCGCGCTGCGCCGCCGCGAGACCGCCGCGGTGATCGAGTACACCGTGTGGCAGTTCACCGACGCGGCGGCCCGGCTGACCGAGATGCGCGACCGCACCGGAATCTTCTAGCGGCGGGTGGCCGCCAGGACTAGTTCGCGGCCAGCTGCTCGGCGCGCTGCTTGAGGCTTTCGGCCAGATGGTCGAGGACATTGTTGAGGAGTTGCTTCACCATCGGCGCCGGCACCGGCATCGAGGTCTCGACGTCCAGATCCACGGTCAGCAGGCTCGAGGCTCCCATCGACACCACGCTGAACAGCTGCTCCTGCTTGGTGAACAGGTCGCCCTGCTGCAGGACGGTCTGGATCTGGTTTTCGCCGGGGTAGTACACGGCCTGGATGAACATCGCCTCCATGCCTTGGTAGGCGGTGTCGAGCCGCAGCTGGCTGGGGCGCCCGTCGTCGTAGCGGGCAAGCACCCAGAGGCCCTTGATCTCCTCGTTCCACTGCGGGTAGGCCTCGAAGTCACCGACGATCTTCATGATCAATGCGGCGTCGGCGTCCACCTCGACGGTCTTGCTCATGACTGGCATGCGCGAAGCATAGCCGGGCCGGTGGTGCCTCCCTGCGGTGGCCGCGTTCGGTGACGAAAGCCCTGGTGCGAGGGGCTTATTGGTGCACTTACTGGTCGACGGCGGCGGTCGCCAGCAGCGCGCGGACGGCGTCGGGAATCGGGACGGACTTGCGGGTGACCCGGTCGACGTAGACGTGCACCCAGTGCCCCAGCGCGGTGATGGGTTGCACCCGGTTCTCTTCGGGCTCGTTCTCGGCCCGGAACACACCCAGCCGGTAGGTGACACTGCTGCGGCCCAGCCGCGTGACGGCCAGGCCCACCGTGAGGTTCTGCGGGAATTGCAGTTCGGAGAAGTAGCGGCAGCCCGATTCGGCGACGATGCCGAGCGCGGGCGTGGTGATCGGGTCCAACCCGGTGCCGGTGTTGATCCAGGCGTTGATCGCGGTGTCGAACAGCTGGTAGTACACGGCGTTGTTGAGGTGGCCGAACATGTCGTTGTCGGCCCACCGGGTTCCGACCGGCCACAACACCGGAAAGTCGTTGCTGGTCAGCCCGTCCGGTGCGGGCGGAACTACGGAAGCCGACGCCATGGTTGTATTCCAGCATGTCTGGAATTCGGGGCGCGGTACTGGAGCACATCGGGTCACCCCGGCCCTACGCGCAGTCGCGACCGATCGCCATCACCGAACTCGACCTGGCGCCCCCCGGGCGCGACGAAGTCCTGGTCCGCATCGAGGCGGCCGGCATCTGCCACTCCGACCTGTCGGTGGTCGACGGCAACCGCGTGCGACCGCTGCCGATGCTGCTCGGCCACGAGGCCGCCGGGATCGTCGAGCGGGTCGGCGAGGGCGTCGACGACCTGGCCGTCGGCCAGCGGGTGGTGCTGGTGTTCTTGCCGCGCTGCGGCCATTGCGCGGCGTGCGCGACCGAAGGCCTGACGCCGTGTGAACCGGGCAGCGCGGCGAACGGCGCCGGCACCCTGCTGGGCGGCGACATTCGGCTCAGCCGGGCCGGCCACCCGGTGTATCACCACCTCGGCGTCTCGGGGTTCGCGACGCACGCGGTCGTCAACCGGGCCAGTGCCGTCGCGGTGCCCCGCGACGTGCCGGCCGACGTGGCCGCGCTGCTCGGGTGCGCGGTGCTGACCGGTGGTGGCGCGGTGCTCAACGTGGGGCATCCGCGACCGGGCCAGACGGTCGCCGTGGTCGGGCTGGGAGGTGTCGGGATGGCGGCGCTGCTCACCGCGTTGACCTATGACGACGTCCGCGTCGTCGCCGTCGATCAGCTGCCGGAGAAGTTGGCGGCCGCCCGCCGCCTGGGCGCCCACGACGCCTACACGCCGCAGCAGGCCACCGACGCCGGGGTGAAGGCCGCGGTGGTGGTCGAGGCCGTCGGCCATCCCGCAGCGCTGGAGACCTCGATCGGCTTGACCGCGCCCGGCGGGCGCACCATCACGGTGGGTCTGCCACCGCCGGCCGCGCGAATCAGCGTGTCGCCGTTAGGTTTTGTGGCCGAGGGACGATCGTTGATCGGCAGCTACCTGGGCTCGGCGGTGCCGAGCCGGGACATCCCACGGTTTGTCGAGCTGTGGCAGTCGGGCCGGTTACCGGTGGAATCGCTGGTGTCGTCGACGATTCCGTTGGAGGGCATCAACGAGGCGATGGACAACCTGGCCGACGGCACCGCCGTCCGGCAGTTGATCAGGTTGGACGGTTAGTCGCCGTGCAACGCGCCGGACAGCGCGTCGCCTTGCAACGCGAACAGTCGTTGCGAGCCCGCCCAATCGGGCACCAACGAGTCGAACCCGTGGCAGCCGCGCGCGAAGACGTGCAGCTCGGCCGAAACCCCGGCGCGCAGTAACTGCCACGCGTAGTCGATCGCCTCGTCCCGGAACGGGTCGATCTCGGCGCAGGTGATCAAAGCCGGTGGCAATCCAGCGAATTCGTCGCGCCGCGCGGGCACCGCGGATTTCGCTGCGCCGTCGGCTCCCAGATAGTGGCGCCACATCAAATCGGCGCCCTCGCCGTCGAACGCCGGACTCGTGCGGAATTCCGCCTTCGACGGGGTGACCCGATCGTCGAGCACCGGTTGGTGCAGCAACTGGAACGCCACCGGCGGCAGCGCCCCGTCGGCCGCCCCCTGCGCCAGGCATGCGGCCAGGGCGGCGCCGGCGCTGCTGCCCGCGACGGCCAGGCGCGCCGGATCCACGCCGAGATTTCCCGCGTTCGCGGCCACCCACCGCAGCACGGCGCTGGCGTCCTCCAGTGCGGCGGGAAAGGGGTGTTCGGGGGCCAGCCGGTAGTCCACCGACACCACCGTGCAGCGGCCGCGGCGCGAAAGCTCCACGCACTGGCGGTGATCGGTGTCCAGGTTGCCCAGCGCGAAACCGCCGGCGTGGCAGTACACCACTGCCGGTGCCCGGTCCGCAGGCCCACCTCGATAGATGCGCACGCCGATGCCGCCGGATTCCGCCGGCACGCTGTCCTCGACGATCCGGACCCCCTGCGCGTCGGTCTGCCCGGCGGTCAACCGGCGGCGCTCGTTGAACGGCTCGCGGATGAGTTGGATTGCGGCCAAGGAGAAGTCGGTCCGTGTCGTCGCGACATCACGCAGGGCGGGATCGAGGCGGTCGGCGCCGTCCAGGTCCGTCACCGCACGCCCCGCTCCGGCGCGGTGACCGCCTCGGGAGCCGGCGTGGCCGGGGCGGTGAAGCGGAAGTCGGCCGGCCTGAACCGGCGCGTCATGCCCCAGAAGGTGCGCGCACTGCGCGGCCACTGGGTGACCACGCGCCCGTTGGGGGCGCGGAAGTAGTTGCTGCACTGGGTGGTCCAGACGGTGCCGACCATCCATCGGTCGATCTTGGCGACGAAGTCGGCCAGCGCGCCGGGCCGCACAGCGACGTAGCGCTTGCGCCCGCGCCGCAGGTATTTCAACGCCCGCACGATGTAGCGCGCCTGTGCCTCGAGGATGAAGATGACGCTGTTGGAGCCGACGTTGGTGTTCGGTCCGTACAGCATGAAGAAGTTGGGAAATCCCGGCACGGCCATGCCGAGATAGGCTTGCGCCCCGTCGCGCCATACCTCCCGCAGGGTGACGCCGTGTTCGCCGGACACGTCGAGCTCCGCGAGATAGTCGGCCGCGGCGTAGCCGGTGGCGCAGACCACCAGGTCGACCTCGCGCTCGGTGCCGTCGTCGGTCACCAGGGATCGGGTCCGCAGGGCGCGCGCCGGGCTGGTCACCACCTCGACGTTGGGCTGGGTCAGCGCGGGCAGGTAGTCCGAGGAGAACACCAACCGCTTGCAACCCATCGGGTGATCCGGGGTGAGCTTGCGCCGCAATTCCTCGTCGTCGACGGTCTTCTCGAGCAGTCCCAGCGCGACGGCCTTGAACTGCTCGGTCTTTTCGCTGCCGTGCTCGATCACCGCGATGTTGGATTCGCTGCGCAGCCATAACCGGGCGCGGTAGAGCTTTTTGGCGAACGGCATGTGCGCGAACAGCCAGCGCTCCCGTCGCGTGTAGTGCCGGTCCGGCTTCGGCAGGATCCAGGTCGGCGATCGTTGCACCGAATACACCTTGTCGGCGACCTTGGCCACCTCGGGGATCAGCTGGGAGGCCGTCGATCCGGTGCCCAGCACGGCGATCCGCTTGCCTTCCAAAGGAATCGAGTGATCCCAGCGTGACGAGTGCATCACCATCCCGGTGAACGGCTCTTCTTCGATGAGGTCGGGCAGCAGCGGCCGGGTGAACAGTCCGACCGCCGACACGACCACGTTGAAGTGGTGCTGCTCGCCGGCCGCGGTGGTCAGGCACCACAGCTGGGTGTCCGGATCCCATTGTGCGGCGCGTATTTCGGTGCGCAGCCGCAGGTGTGGCCGCAGACCGTACTTGTCGGTGCAGCGCTGGAAGTAGTCCAGGATCTCGGGCTGCCCCGACCACAGTCGCGACCAGTTTGCGTTCAGGTCGAACGAATAGGAGTAGAGGTGCGATTTGACGTCACACGCCAGCCCGGGATAGGTGTTGATTCGCCAGGTGCCCCCGACGCCGTCTTCACGATCGAAGATGGTGAAGCGGTCAAACCCGGCTCGTGACAGCATGATTCCCAGCGCCAGGCCACCGGGTCCGGCGCCGATGATACCGATCGAGATGTCGCTCATCGGATCTGCAGGCATTGCCCACCGTCGATGATGAGTTCGGAGCCGGTGATGAACGACGCCTCGTCGGACACCAAGAAGGCGACGGCGTCGGCGACCTCACCGGCCTCGCCTATCCGCCCGAACATCGATGCCTGGGCCAGCCGGGTCTGGGTGACGTCGTCGAGCATCGACGTGGCGATCGGCCCGGGGAAGACCGCGTTGACCCGGATGCCGGAGGGCGCGAGCTCGGCCGCGACGGTCTGGGTCAGGCCGCGCAGCGCCCACTTCGACGACCCGTAGGCGCTGTGCTGCGGGAAGGGGCGGATCGCGCCGGTGCTGCAGATGTTGACGACGGACGCGTGCGGCGCCGTCCGCAGCTGCTCCAGCGCTGCGCGAATCCCGAGAAACGGGCCCAGACAGTTGACCCGCCAAGCGGTTTCGAAGCCATCGGCCGTTTCGTCGGTCAACGACGCCCGATGCAGCACACCCGCGCAATTGACCAGCGTGCTCAGCGATCCGAAGCGGCCGACCACCTCAGCGACCGCGGCGTCCCACTGCTCCGGCGAGGTGACGTCGAGCTCGAGGGCGATCACGGCGTCGTCGCCCGCTTCGCCGAACGCGGTGCGCAGTTCATCGGTCCGTCGGTCACACGCCGCCACCGAAAACCCCTTGCCCCGCAGGCGTTTGGCGATGGCCCGGCCTTGTCCGCCGGCGGCGCCGGTCACCAGTGCGACACGTCGGTTCATGATGGACTCACCTCGGGGCTATCGGCCAATCCGGCGCTGGTGACAAAGCGGCAGCGGCGTCGCGTGAAGCGCCACTGTCCGGCGATACGGGTCAGCTCGTCGTCATAGATCGCGGGCCGCAGCTGCAGGTCGCCCGCGCGGACGAACAGCACCTGCGATCTGGCGGTGGCGCGCTCCCCCTCGACCTGGATCCGCGCGCTTCCGGCCAGGTGCAGGCCCCGGGCCCCGTCGCGGAACATGCCCGCGATTCCCCCGCGACCGGCAAAGGTCTTGCCGTAGACCAGGAATTCACCCTCTGGCGCGAACAGTTGGACACACTCGTCGAAGTCGCCGGCGTCAAGTGCCAGGGCGTAGTCGGCGAGCAACTCGCGGATCGCTGCCTCGTCGTCGCGGGCGTCGCCCGTCATTGCGTCGCCTCGCGCAGATGGTCCGCGGCGCCTCGTCGCAACGCCTGCGACTCTGCGGCCAGGGTGATCATGCCGAACCCCAGCTGTGCCATGGCATGACCCGTCTTGCCGTCCCCGGCGTGAATGCCCGTCACCAGGCCCGCGTCCGACGCCGCCCGATGGATGCGCACGATCGCGTCCAGCACGTCTGGATGCCGGGTGGCGCCGATGACGCCAGCGCCCAGCGAAATGGCCAGATCGGCCGGGCCGACGTAGATTCCGCTCAGGCCGTCGACTGCACAGATCTCCTGGATGCCGGACAGCGCCGCCGCGGTCTCGATCATCGCGAACACGCTGACCCGTGACTCGTGGGCGGCGGGATCGTGGCCCAAACTGGCGCGCAATGGACCGAAGCTGCGCGCGCCCCGCGGTGGGTAGCGGGTGGCGGCCACCGCCGCGGCGGCCTGATCCGCCGACTCGATCATCGCGATGACGACGGCGTCGGCGCCGGCGTCGAGCACCCGCCCGATCGGTGCTGCGTCGGCGTTGGGCAGGCGCACCACGGTGCCGACGGGGACGTGCTCGATGCGGCGCAGGATGCCGGCGATATCGACGTCGTCGAGATAGCCGTGCTGCGCATCGAAGCCCACGTAATCGTAACCGGCGCGGGCAAATTCCTCGGGCCCCAGCGATGTCGGTCCGGTGACCCAGCCGCCGAAGATCGTGTTCTTGCGGCTCAGTGCCAGCTGCAGATTGCTCGGCGACACATCCGTCATGGCCGACTCATCCGGCGATCGCGATCTTGATGCGTTCGGCGGCCGGCCGGCAGGCCAGATCGAAGGCGTCCTGCACCTCGTCGATGCCGAAGGTGTGGGTGAGGTAGGCACCCAGCAACCAGGGGTGCTCGGCGGCGAACTTGCCGGCGAGTTCCAGCATTCGCCGGCGGTCCAGCGTCACACCGGATTTCAGTGTCAAGTTGTTGCGCAGCATCACCCGCATGCTGATCGGGTAAATTTCGTCGTCGGCGACGCCGAAGTAGAACACCGTGCCGCCGGGGGCGGCGGCGTCGATGGCGTGATTCAGGGTGGCGACCTGGTGGCCGACGGCCTCGATGACGACGTCGGCGCGGTCCTCGTGCCGCAGCTGGCTCACCCAGCGATCGCTGGTGGCGCGCACCGCGTCGTCGACCCCGAAAGCCCTTGCCAGATCGCGCCGATCGATCGGGTCGACCCCGGTGACACGCCGCGCGCCCGCCGCCTTGGCGACGTAGGAGAACAACAGGCCGATCGAGCCCTGGCCGATGATCGCGACGTGCCGGCCGGACAGGTCGCCGAGCTGCTCGCAGGCGTACAGGACGCACGCCAGTGGCTGCAGCCCGACCGCCTGGGCGGGGGTCAGCGCCGGATCGTACGACGCCAGCCCGTCACCGTTGCTGACGATGCGTTCCATCAGGCCGTCGAACCCGGACGCCCAGCCGACCACGTGATCTCCGGGACGGTGCGCCGGGTGCCGGCTGGCGATCACCTCGCCGGCGACCTCGTGGATGGGAAAGCCGCACCACGACCTGCCGACCACGGTGCCGGCAACGTCGGCCCTGCTCGCTAGCTACCGCTGCGCCGGCTACGACGAGGCGGTAGGAACTACCGGGGGAGTTCTGCCGCACTACGGCTGGATGTTCCGGGTGCTGGACCGGCTGGGAGCACGCGGCATGCGGGCGGCGGTGAACGCGCTGCACACCGAGCAGCGGGCACGGAGCGTGACGTTCCAGGTGGCCGATGGCGAGCCGGACCGGCTGTTCCCGCTGGACCTGGTGCCGCGCATCATCTCAGCGCAGGAGTGGGCGACGCTGACGCCAGGGCTGATCCAGCGGGTACGCGCGCTGGATGCGTTCCTGCACGACGCCTACGGCCGGCAGGAGGCCATCCGGGACGGTGTGCTGCCGGCGTCGGTGGTCACCGGCTCGCCCGGCTGGAGCCGTCTCGGGACGCTGTCAAGCCAATACCCGGTGCGAGCCGCCGTCAGCGGGATTGACCTGGTGCGAGACAGCGCGCAGCACTGGCTCGTGCTCGAGGACAACCTGCGGGTGCCCTCTGGCATCGGGTACGCGATGACCAGTCGGCGGCTGGTGCGCAGTGTGTTGCCCGATCTAGAACCACCCGCCGGCATGGTGCCGTTGGAAGGCGTCCCGGAGCTGCTCCGCACGACGCTGCTGGCCTCGGTTGCGGATGGGGCGGATGGGGCAGAGAGGGACGGCGACGACACGATCGCGCTGCTGAGCGCCGGCCCCATCGACGCCGCGTTCTACGAGCATCGGCTGCTGGCCGAGCAGATGGGTCTGCCGCTGGTCACCCCGGGGGAGCTCACGGTCACCGATAGCGGGGTGTACGCGCACGGTCGGCGCCACAGGGTGCTGTACCGGCGGCTTGACGAGCAGACCCTGCTGGACGCGACCGGGGCTGACGGCCGGCCCGTCGGACCGGCGATCTGTGCGGCCGTGGCCGATGGCCGGGTGAGCCTGCTCAACGCGCTGGGCAATGGGGTGGCCGACGACAAGCAGGTGTATGCCTACGTGCCGAGAATGATCACCTATTACCTGGGTGAGCAGATGCTGCTCGCCCAGGTGCCCACCTACCCGTGCGCCGACCCGCACCACCTCGCGCAGGTGCTTGACCGGCTTGGCGAGCTGGTGCTCAAGCCGGTGGACGGCTACGGCGGTCACGGCGTCGTGATCGGACCTGATGCCGGCTCCTCAGAGCTGGCCGAGCTCGCCGCCGCTGTCCGGGCGCACCCCGAGGACTGGGTGGCCCAGGACCTGGTGTCGCTGTCTACCCACCCCACCTTCACCGGCACCCGGCTGGAGCCAAGGGCGGTCGACCTGCGCGCGTTCGTCCTGCTCGGCGAACGGGCCGAGGTGGCGCCAGCCGCCCTGACCCGGGTCGCCTCCAGTGGCAGCATGATCGTCAACTCCTCCCGGGGCGGCGGGGCGAAGGACACCTGGATCTTGCGTTGAGAGGAGCTTGCTGATGTGCGGCATCGCTGGCGAGATCAGATTCGACGAGAGGGCGGCCGACATCGACGCGGTCACCACCATGACCGCCGCGCTCCATCGGCGCGGCCCTGATGGCTGGGGCATCCACGCAGGCGGGCGCAGCGCGCTCGGCCACCGCCGACTGAAAATCATCGACCTGTCGGACCGGGCCGCGCAACCCATGGTCGATCCCGAGCTGGGCCTGGCCGCTGTGTTCAACGGCTGCATCTACAACTACCGCGAGCTGCGCCGCGAGCTAGGTGGCACCGGTTACCGGTTTTTCTCCCAATCCGACACTGAGGTGCTACTCAAGGCCTACCACCGGTGGGGCACCAGCTGCGTCGAGCACTTCCAGGGCATGTTCGCCTTCGCCGTGCTCGAGCGTGAGAGCGGGCGGCTGGTGCTCGGCCGCGACCGGCTCGGAATCAAACCGCTGTACCTCTCGCAGACCGCTAGCCGGCTGCGCTTCGCCTCCACGCTGCCGGCGCTGCTCGCCGCAGGTGAGGTGGATACGACGATCGACCCGATCGGGCTGCACCACTACCTGAGCTTCCACTCCGTCGTGCCGGCTCCGCACACGATCCTGGCCGGAGTGGAGAAACTGCCACCGGCCACGGTGCGCACCGTGCACCCGGATGGCCGTCGCGAGGACCGGGAGTACTGGCGGCCGGCGTTCTCCCGCGGTGACATCCCTGGCTGCGGCGGGAGGCCGGATGCCAGGGATGTCACCGCCTGGCCGGGAGCTGTGCTGGATGCGCTGCGGCTCGCGGTGCGCCGCCGCATGGTCGCTGACGTTCCGGTGGGCGTCTTGCTCTCCGGCGGCATCGACTCTAGCCTGGTGGTGGCGTTGCTGGCCGAGGACGCCGCGCAGCGGCTGCGCACGTTCAGCGTCGGGTTCGAGGCCGCCGGCGGGGAGTCGGGGGACGAGTTCGTCTACTCCGACGAGGTCGCGACGCACTTCGGCACCGATCACCAGAAGATCATGGTCACGTCGGACCGGCTGCTCCCGGCGGTGGACGCGGCCATTGAGGCGATGAGCGAACCGATGGTCAGCCATGACTGCGTCGCCTTCTACCTGCTCTCCGAGGAGGTTTCCCGCTCGGTGACCGTGGTGCAGTCGGGACAGGGCGCGGATGAGATCTTCGCCGGCTACGACTGGTATCCGCCGCTGGCCAGCGTGCCCAGGGACGGAGCCGCAGCGGCGTACTCGGAGGTGTTCATCGACCGCCCGCACGCCGAGCTGGCCGACCTGCTCGAGCCGGAGTGGGTGGCTGGCTCCGATTACAGCCGGGCGTTCGTCAACGCGCACTTCGGTGCCCCCGGCGCCGACACCGCACTCGATGCGGCGTTGCGCCTGGACACCTCGGTCATGCTGGTCGAGGATCCGGTCAAGAGGGTGGACAACATGACGATGGCCTGGGGGTTGGAGGCGCGAGTGCCGTTCCTGGATCACGAGCTGGTCGAGCTAGCCGCCGCCTGCCCACCCGAGCGCAAGCTCGCCGCAGGCGGAAAGGGAGTGCTCAAGGCGGCCAGTCGGGGCATAGTCCCGGATACGATCATCGACCGGCCCAAGGGTTACTTCCCGGTGCCGGCGATCCGGCACCTGTCCGGCTCGTTCCTCGACCGGGTGCGCGACGCGGTGACTGATCCGGTGGCCAAAGACCGCGCCCTGTTTCGCCCGGAGTGGTTGCAGCGCATGCTCGCCGACCCGAACACCGAGCGCACCACGCTGGGATCCAACGCTTTGTGGCAGGTCGCCCTGCTGGAAATGTGGTTGCAGGACAGAGGGGTCTAAGGGGGATCTAGATTGCATACGGCGAGTTCCGAAGGGGCCAGCGGCGTCACGCGGCATGGGCGAGCCACTCGAGGCCGCCAAGTTCCCGGGCTCGAGTGGCTCGCCGCCGAGACCTGTACTTCACCTGCGCTATCGCCGGATGGCAGTACCCTGGCCGTGGTCTCCGACCGGGACGGCACGCCCGGGGTCTGGCTGAGCCCGCTGACCCACGCTAGCCCCCTGGCCTACGCGAGCCGGCCGGTACGGCTGGACACCGGCGAGGACTACGTACGGATGGTCAGCTGGTCACCCGACGGCAAGTGGCTGTGCCTGACGAGCTCGCCCGGGGGCGGCGAGCGCACCCTGGTCCGCGCGCTGCGCCCGGACGGCTCCGCTGCCCGGGTCGTCGCCGGAACGCCGGCCGGGGTGGCGTCGATCGGCCGCTGGCAGCCCGGCGGGCATATCGTGGGTCTTGCGGAGACCAGCGTCACGGACCCGGCCACGCTCGTCGCGTACGCGGTGGATGTGCGCTCCGGCCGCCGCCGCCGGCTGGCGAGCGGCCCGGCGGCGACGGTGTGCACCTTCAGCCACGACGGGCGCTACGCCGTGGTGCGCCTCGGCGCCCGAGGCGAGCGCCGCTTGCTGCTGGTTGACACCCGGACCGCCATCAGCACCGAGCTACTCGGCGCCGACGCGACCATCGCCGACGCCTGCTTCGCCCCCGACAATCGGATGATCTACCTGCATACCGACGCTCATCGCGAGTTCGCCGCACTGCTCGCGTTGCCGAGAGTCGCCGCCGGCTATCCCGAGGCAGCCACGCTCATCGCCGCGCGCGACGGCGCCGAGCTGGAACGGTTCGCCCTTGAGCCGACTGGCCGCGAGGTCCTCACGGTGTGGAACGTCGAGGGACGCAGCGAGCTCGAACTCGTCGGGTTGCCCGGCGGGGAGCGCCGTGCGCTGCCGGCACCCCCCGCAGCCGTGGTGACCGGCTGCGCTTTCGCTCGGGACGGTGGGTCACTGGTGCTCGCTGTGGAATCCGCCGCCGAACCGCCGCATGTGCTGCGCTACCCGCTCCCACCGGCCGAACCGGTGCGGCTGGCTCCCACGCACCCCCCGCCCTGGCGCCCGGACGCGTCAGCCCGGCCGGAGTTGCACCGGTGGCGGGCCCGGGACGGCCTGGAGCTGAGCGGCTGGCTCTACCGGCCGGCCGGAGCGCTCGGCGCGCTACCCACGCTGGTCTGGTTGCACGGCGGCCCGGAAGCACAGGCGCGTCCCACATTCAACCCGCTCTACCAGGCGTTGCTGAGCTACCGCGTCGCGGTGTTCGCGCCGAACGTGCGTGGCTCGTCGGGTTTCGGACGCGCCTTCGTGGACGCCGACGTCCACCAGCGTCGGTTCGCCGCTATCGATGACGTCGCCGACGTGGTGGAGTATCTCGTGGACGCCGGGCTCGCCGACCCCACCGCGCTAGGCTGCGCCGGCCGCTCCTACGGGGGCTACCTGGCCGTCGCCGCGATGGTGCGCTATCCCGCGCTGTTCCGGGTTGGCGTCAACGTCTGCGGCATCATTGACTTCGAAACCTTCTTCGCCAACACCGAGCCGTGGGTCGCGGCGGTGGCGGTGAGCAGGTACGGCGACCCGCGTCGCGACGCTGGGCTGCTGCGCGAGCTGTCGCCGATCCATCGCATTGGGCGGCTGAGCGCCCCACTGCTGGTGGTGCACGGCAGCCAGGACACCAACGTGCCGCTCATCCAGGCCGAGCAACTCATCGCCGCACTCCGGGAGCGCGGCGCGGCACCCGGCTATCTGGTGCTGCCCGGCGAGGGGCACGACATCCTGGGCACCACCAGCCTCGCGGTCTTCGTGCGGGAGGTCGTGCACTGGCTGGTCAGGTACCTGCTCGACGTCGACGAGCGCAGCGCCTAACACCCCAGAGACCACCCGCCCCTCCGGCCGCTAGTCCTTAGGCCTTGGGCCGGCGGTCGACGAAGAAGCGCACCTGTTCCCCGCCGCCATCGCCGAGGGGCTCGACGTCGAGCTGTTGGTCGTGGAGCTCGTAGACCACAGTGGAGGCCAGGAACACCTTGGCTCCTTCGTGGGTCTCAAGCACGGTGTCATCGTCAACCGGACGCGCCGCGATGGACAGCCCCAACCCTTCTGACCGGCTGGTTTGGCTCTGCGGCGCGATCCGTAAGCCAGCCCCTGCCGGCATCTGGTTTTTGGTCACAAGCGAGTTGATGGCGCGAGCCGCTGCCTCGGTCACTGTCAGCATGCCGCTACCGTAGGCGTCATTCCCCCAACGCGTAAGCGGAAGGTTGTTGCAGCACCACCCGCAGCCCGACAGCATGGCCATGTGTCCATCGAGACCGGTGAGGTGCAGCCATACGTGTACGACAAGCTCGTCTCGGAGTCGATCATTCTCGCGAAACCGCTGCGCGACGACAATTGCCCGCAGGATCCAGCCAGCTGAGGGGTCGCTCACGATGGCCGGTCGTGTCGCGATTGTCGCGTTCTGTGGCGCTGTGACGTGCACGGTGGCGCTGAGCGCGTGCAACCGGGTAGCCCCACCGCCGCCGCCGAATCCGGGCAATGACACCTCGGTGAGCACGACCACGACGCCGCCAGCCCCCGCAGTGACCACGACGCCCCCAGCTGAGGGAACCACGAAGCTCGTGATCCCGACCGTCGGCCTCCCAACGGAGTCCTCCACGGTCAGCCCTACTGAAACCTGCGGTATCCCCGGTGTGCGGTGCCACCGCGCACCCCGGAAGGCCAGCATCCCGAACGGACCTTCGGGTGGCGGCGCGTCTCCCACCACGACTCCGTGACCGACCCGTCCGCCCCAGCGCCTCGCGGGGTCCTGGACGCCAAGCGCGTCATCGAGATCCTTACTGCGGTGATCGCACCTGTCACCGCGCTCACCGCGCTGCTCGGTTATGTCGGATGGATTCGCAGCCTCGCATTCTACGACTACTTCGGGGTCGACCAAAACCTGCTGAACCTGTCGATCCAGGACTATGTGCTGCGCAGCGCCGATGTGACCTTCGGAGCGGTGGCCTGGCTGCTCGCGGCGCTGGTGGCCCTCGCGCTTCTCGACCGTCTCCTCGCCCGGGTGCAACCCGTGACCGCCCTGGACGCAAGTCCACCTCAGGCCGGCACGGCACGCGGGCGCCGGCTCACTCAGGTGCTGGTGATCACGGGGCTCGCGCTGTCGCTGACGGGCCTGCTGCTCGCGCTCGGCATCGGGGCGGGCTGGGGCCTGCCTGCGCTGCTGGGGCCTGCCGTGCTCGGGATCGGCAGCGTCGTGATGTTCCGATTTGGCCGGGCGTTGGTGCCCTCGAGGACCGACTCTCCAGCGCTGCGGCAGGTCAGCGTCGCGGCGCTGGTGATCGCGCTTGCCCTGGCGCTGTTCTGGGCGGCGACGCTCTATGCGCAGGAACTTGGACAACGGGCGGCAGCCGCGATAGACAGCGGCTCGACCCGCCTTCCCGTGGTGACGGTGTTCAGCGCGACGTACCTGGACCTGCCAGGATCGCGGGTCGAGGCAGCCAACGCCCCCGGCCCCGGCGGCACAGCGTTCTTCCGGTACACCGGCCTGCTGCTGCTCACCTATGCCAACAGCCGATGGCTGCTCATCAGCGGGAACTCCTCGGCGAGCTATCACTCGTCGGTCGTCATCGTGAAAGATTCCGATGCGATTCGGGTAGAGGTGAACGCGCCCGCCTGATATCGGCGCGCTGACGTGGTCAACCCTCCCCGGGCGCTTCTGCAGCGGGCAGCGCTTCGACGGTGTGTTCTCGCACCGGGCGCAGCTCGAACTCACCGAACTGGCCGCGACGCACGGCCACGGCACTCATCGGCAGGGGTCGGTTCTGCCGATGGCGGGGAGTCAGGGTCATTCCGGCCCGCGGTCGGCGGTCGGAGACGGGCGTGCGCATGTGGTCCTTCTTCGTTCTGGTTGTCAGGGCCGCCGTCAGACGAGCAGACAGCAGGGTACTACCCCCAGGCTCTCGTTCCCGAAACAGAGTACCCCCGTCGGTAACACGGGCATACCTGTTATCGGATGGCATCCCTGTGGTGACCCGTGAACTGTCCGGGATTGCCGCAGGCCGGCAGCTCATCCGGCACCTGACCGAGTGATCATCCGGCATAGGTAGGCTCGCGGTTATAGCTGGCCGCCAGCCAGGCGGGACGCCACTAGCGCGCCACCAGAGCGAGGAAGGCTCTCAGGATAGTGAGCACTCCCCAAACCGGCGAGAAGCAGGCCGGCGAGAAACTCCCCGGCCAGACGACGACCCGTCGCTCCTCGCGCGGGGCCAGGATGCTTTCCTGGGCTGGTGTGGACTGCCTGCGTCTGGAAGCGGCTCGGGTCGTCCTCGGCGAGGTTGGCCTGCGGGCTACCGGGTCATTGGTCAACGCCCAGCAGGGAGGCTGCGAAGCCTACTCCGCGTCCTACTCGTTGGCCACCGACGAGGCTGGTGTGGCCCAGCGGCTGACCGTCCGCACCGCTTGGGCCCAGGGTGAGCAACACGTCACCCTGACCCGCTCAGAGGAGGGCGTCTGGCTGGTTGACCACGGCCAGGGCGCGGCGCGTACCCACTTCGGCGGTGCTCTGGACGTCGATCTGGAGTTCAGCCCACTGTTCAACGCGCTGCCGATTCGCCGGCTGAGCCTGCACCGCGACACAGCCCGGCATGACCTGCCGGTGGTGTTCGTCGCGTTGCCCAGCCTGGAGGTGCGCCGGGTCTCCCAGACCTACCGCACGGTTTCGCTGGGCGAGCCCGCGGTGGTCAGCATCAGCAGCGACTCGTCGGAAGCGGAGCTCACCGTAGACACCAACGGTCTGACGCTGGAGTACCCGGGATTGGCCCGCCGGGTGTGACGATCCGGGGGTCTGAAAATCGGGGGGTCTGAAATCGGGGGTCAACCAGCGGTGATCCGGGCACCGGCGGCAAGCACCGCCTGCTCTGCGCCCCGCACCGCAGCCACCTGGATCCCGATCGGCAGTCCGGTCACTCCGGGTGCGGGCACTGACACCGTCGGCCAACCCAGCAGGTTGAACGGCAGCGTGAGGGACAGCAGCGCGGGCATGACCTCAACCCGGGTGCCGTCCGGGGCGTCCACCTGCCCGGCGCCGATCGGGGTAGCCCGCAACGGGGTGCTCGCCAGCAGCAGCACATCGATCCCCGCAGCGAGCATCCGGGCGGTCAGCTCAGCGGCCAGCCGGCGATGGGTGCGCCGCGCGGTGACGTAGTCCGCGGCGGTGTACGCGGCGGCTGCCCGCAACCGCGCGGCGGTGGCCGGCTGATAGTCGTCGGGGCGCTGCGCGAGCCACCGCTGGTGGGTGGTGTGGGCCTCCGCTCCGACAATCATCCAAAAGATGGCGGCGAGTTCGTCGATACCGGGCAGGCGTACCTCACGCAGCACGGCGCCAGCGGTGCTCAGCGCGTCGGCGGCGCGGTCCACGGCAGCGGCGATCGCCGGGTCGTGGACCCGCCAGTAGGGGTCGGTGGGGCGCCCGACCACGGTGCCCGCCACCGGAGCCGACGGGTCGATCTGGCGTCCGGTCAGCGCGCCGAATGCCGCGCTGACCGTGCCGACGTCGGCGCCGAGCAGCCCGACGTGGTCCAAGGTCTCGGACAGCGGAAACACCCCGGTGGTGGGCAGCGCGCCGAACGCTGGCTTGAGCCCGACCACCCCACACAGCGCGGCCGGGATGCGTACCGAGCCGCCGGTGTCGGTACCCACCGCCAGTGGCACCAGCCCCGCCGCCACCGCGGCCGCTGACCCGCTGGAGGAGCCGCCAGTGATCCGCTGCGGATCATGCGGGTTGCGGCACGGGCCCTGCACGGCGACGTCCCCGGTGGGCCCGTAGCCGAACTCGTGGGTGTGGGTCTTGGCGACCACCACCGCGCCGGCCGCGCGCAGCCGCGCCACCACAGCGGCGTCCTCACGCGCCGGGGCAGCGTCGGCCAGCACCGCGCTGCCACAGCGGGTGGGCACCCCAGCGACGTCGATGAGGTCCTTCACGGCCACCGGCACCCCGCTCAGCGCCCCCGTACGCTGCGCACAGCCCTCCACCGCAACCAGCGCCACGATCGCGTTATGGGGGTCCTTTTCCAGCGCGAAAAGGTTCCATTCGGCGTTCTCCGGGTCGCTCACGGCGCGAAAAGGTTCCACTTGGTGGCCTCCGGCTCAGAGGTGGAGTTGGCAGCGGGTGTTGTGGACGGCGATGACGCGGGCACCCTGGCGGCCGAGTTCGCGTAGTCGCGCGAGGGCGCCGGGACTGTTGAGGTCGAGGTGCACGGTGTCCTCGGGCGCGCCGTCGCGGGCAGCGTCGAAGGCCTGGCGAGCTCGGTGACCGGCCCGGATCGTGGCCTCTAGCGCGCCGGTGGACGCCAGCGAGCCGCGGGCCGCGCCCAGCCGGCCCAGGGCGTCGTCCACCGCCTCGAGCAGGGCGTTGCGGTTGCCTTCGCACATCGCGCGGACCAGTTCCGGCCGAGACCCGGCCACGCGGGTGCCGTCGGTGAACGAACCCGCGCCCAGCGCCATCGCCAGCGGCCCGCCGTCGGCGCCCACCGAGGCGAGCACCGCGGCCAGCAGATGCGGCAGGTGGGATACCCGGGCCACCGCGGCGTCGTGGTCCGCAGCGCCGGCCGGCACCACGTGTGCCCCGCAGTCCAGCGCCAGCTGGGCGACCTGTGCCCACACCACCGGGTCGGCGCCGTCGTCGCTACCCACCACCCAGGACGCTCCGCGCAATAGCGTCGCTGACCCGGCCGTCCAGCCCGAGGCGGACGTCCCCGCCATCGGGTGCCCGCCGACGTAGCGGGCCGAGGGGGTCAGGCGCGCCACCGCCGCCGTGACGGGTTGTTTCACGCTCACCACGTCGGTGAGGCGGCAGCGCGGGGCGTGCCGGGCCACCGCCGCCAGCGCGTTGACTACCGCAGGCAGCGGCACCGCAAGCACCACCAGAGCGTCGTCGGCCACGACGTCCGCCAGCACGTCCTCGACCGAGGACGTGACGTCGAAGCCGGCCTCCCGGGCCGCGGTGACGTCGGCATCCGACGTCGCGGTGCCCTGGACTTTCCACCCGGCGCCCTCGGCGGCCCGCAGCAGCGACCCACCAATCAAGCCCAATCCGATGACACACAAGGTGCGCTCGCTCACGAGGTCAGCCCGCTCTCACTCACCCGGACCACCGGACTGGCGCGTCGGCGGTGACGCGGCGTGGGCGTGCTCACAACCCCTCATTGTTGCATGTCATCCCGGTATCGCCGGTATCGGGGCTCGGATCGGTGATCGCGTTTCCCTGTGGAGCCAGACGGCGCATACTTGTGCCATGTCGGTCACCGGCTTCGCCGTCGCTGTTGTTCGCGAGGACGGGCGCTGGCAGTGCACCAAACTGGACACTGCGGCCCTGAAAGACCTCGATGCGGCTATCACTGAGCTGCGTGGGCAGCGCTCCACGGGCGCTGTCTTCGGCCTGCTCGACGTTGATGATGAGTTCTTCGTCGTGGTACGGCCAGTGCCAGGCGGGGTGTCGTTACTGCTGTCCGACGCCGTGGCGGCGCTGGACTATGACGTCGCCGCCGACGTGCTCGACCTGCTGCGCGTCGAGGTCCCCGAAGAGGATGCCGTCACGCCGACGACGTCTGGCCGGAGGGCGACCTCGGGCTGCTCGCCGACCTGGGGTTGCCGGCAGAAGAGATGCAGGTGATCATCGATGAGGTGGACCTGTACCCGGACGAGCAGCTCGACATGATCGCCCAGCGCTGCGGGTTCTCTTCGCAACTGTCCGCGCTGCTGGAGAAGCAGCCGGGATGACGGTGGCAACTAGTGCCGACCTGGCGCTGGTGCGGCGCGCGATCGAGGTGGCCGGCGGCGCGGTGGCCACCGGGGACGTCCCGATCGGTGCCGTGCTGCTAGACGCCAACGGCGTCGAGCTGGCGGCTGCCTGCAATGCCCGGGAGGCCACCGGGGACCCGACCGCGCATGCCGAGCTGCTGGCCCTGCGGGCCGGGGCGGCCCGGCTGCGGGCCGATGGGCTGCGGGCCGATGGGCGAGGCACTGGCTGGCGGCTGACCGGCTGCACCCTGGTGGTCACTGTGGAGCCGTGCACAATGTGCGCGGGTGCCCTGGTGGCGGCCCGGGTGGACCGTCTGGTGTTCGGTGCCTGGGAACCCAAGACCGGTGCGGTCGGCTCGCTGTGGGACGTCGTCCGGGATCGCCGGTTGCACCACCGTCCGCAGGTGCTCGGGGGCGTCCTCGTCGACGAGTGCGCCGCCCTGCTCACCGGATTTTTCTCCGCCGTCGTGCGCCCGGTACCCTGACTGGCGGTAGCGTGTCCGAGCGGCCGAAGGAGCGCGCCTCGAAAGCGCGTGAGGGTTCACGCCCTCCGTGGGTTCAAATCCCACCGCTACCGCCACTGACCAGCACAAATGCCGGGCAACCCATCGACAGGTGACCGGCGTTTGTGCTGCTGGTTGCATTTGCCTGCTATGCGGTCGGGCTAGGGTCCCCGTGGCGTTGTCATCGTCACCCGGATGCGACGCGGCTCACCAACGGCCATCCTGCGCGCAGCCCCTGCTCCCTCGGTGCCCTCGCCAGTCAAGGCACCCCATCCCTCTACAGGAGGTGTCAGCCGTGCCTGACATGCCGACTGGTGCGTTCGTCTGCACATGCCCGCTTACAGCAGAAGAAAAATCACCGACCTCAGACCACCCCACGTACAGCACATCCGGCCCGAGGGGTGGTGGTCCGTTGCCCAGCGAGACTGGCCCGCCGGGCCGGTGCAGGGACCGCAGCAGCGCTGGCCGCAGTTTTGGACAGCACCGCCGATCTGAATAGGGTGACCGTGTCGCGCCGCCGGGGTCGCCCAGCAGGAGACGGTGAGTTGTGGTGGATCTGGAGGGCGATGTCGCGCAGGTCTGGAGTTCGGATGTGCGGCCACTGGTCGAGGAGGCATGGCGCTGCTACAACGCCGGAGCAGTCCGCGCGGCGATCGCGTTAACGTGGACTGCGGTCACGGCCGACCTCATCGACAAGATCACCCGGCTCGCCGACGGGGGAGAGCCCGCCGCGAAAGCCTTCCGCGCCGAGGTCGATGTCGCGCAGGCCCACGGCATCAAAACTGAAGGCGTGCGGGCAATGCAGAAGATCGAAGATAAGCTGCTTGATGAGGCCGAGAAGTTTGAGTTGATCGACTCAATCGGCAACCGGGAGCTGGGCCGAATACGCGAGGATCGCAACCTCTGCGTGCACCCCTCCCTGCGTCACCTCGGCGAGGTCTACGAACCTCGACCTGAAGTTGCCTGCGGCCACCTCGTGATCGCCCTGTCTACTGTGCTAACGCACCCGCCGACCCAAGGTCGGAAAGTGCTCGATGAGTTCACCAAGTACGTGTGCGACCCGTTCTTCTTACCGTCACCAGCACACATCCAGGCGACGTTCTTCGACCGCGTGCGCACCGCGACCAGGCGCAACATTGTGCGTGTCGCCGCCAAGTACGCGCTGTGCGAAATCCCGCCTCCAACGACCATCCCCATTCCGCCGCACCTACTCGCCGATCGCATGGCTGAGACCATCAAGGCGTTCGCGCTACGAGACCGGGAGCTGGTCCGAACAACCCTGGCCGACCTGAACCAGAGGTTTCAACCGCTCGACAGCGGGATCCACTGGCGTGCCCTGATCCGCCTCGGTGACCAAGACTTCTTCTGTGACATCGTCGATCAACCACTCGCGGAGCGTCTCAACAGCTTGATCAACATTCCGTTGGACGTCAGCCAGTACGATGCGCTGCCTGCCGGGCTGGCGTCTCTGCTGGCGCTCGTGCGCGACCAGCGCGCCCGCACCCGCCTACCAAGCCTGGAACAACGCTTCACCACGCTGGCCTTCCTGCACCAGATGGAGGTCGCGGCCGCCCATCCCGATCGGTACTTCGTGCCCACCGTGATCCGGTTCATCAGTGAGGCCCGTAGTTGGCGCAACGCCGAGGAGATCGGTCAACGCCTTGTCGTGCCTCACGGCCGATACTTCACACTGAAGGAGCTACGCGTTGTTCTGACCGCTTGGTGCGGCAACGACCAGTGCCGACAGGCGTCTCAGATGCCCAACCTCGCTGTGGAGCTCGTCGCCGTGACCGCGCACCTTGGGCCAGCTCGATACTCGATCTGGCAGGAATTCCTAACCCGCGTGCGTGAGATCGAGCCACTAGACAGCTCCTACCGCTACGAAGTCGTCGAAGCGGCACTGCACGCGGCAGGCCAGTAAGCCCGGCCGGGCTGGCCTACGTGACTTATGAGGAGATCGAGCGCCTGCGGTCGTAGCTGGCCGAGCTGGGCCGCGAGGCTTGGGCTGATGAGCGCGGTCAGGATGCTGACCGATACATGTAGCGCCACCAGGTGGCTGCCGGTCGTGGCCCGAGGTCGTGAGTAAGTTGCTACCCCTCATGGATGACTACCTGTACGACGCCAAGCGCCGTGTCAGAGCTCTGATCAAATCGCTTGGCACGCTCACCGAGCGGGATCCTGAGCAGGAAGTCCAGGGGTTGGCCATTCCGGTCGTGGCCGCTGCGCTGGAGGCCATCAAGTGCAGCAAGTCTGAGATCCGGTGGTGGCCGCGCTCGTTGGCCTCTTGTCCGCGGACGTCATCGGCGCAGGTGAGCCCATCCGAGCCGATGACATACTGGTCGTCGCCGAGCAACTCGACGCGGCGATCGGGCATCTACCATTTTCTAGCTGCCGGGCCCCGGTCACCGTCGATCGGGAGGCGGCCCGTTACGCGAGCTGTGGGCTGATCTCGACGGCAACGAGGGAGTGTGAGCGCTGATCGGCCGCCGCAGCAGATCGATAGCCAGCGCATTATTTGAAATCCCCGCGCAACGCATTCATGCCCCGTTCGAGCATGTGATCACGAAGTCGCCGACAGAATGAGCCAGCCTTCGGGGCAAGCTCACACTCGTAACGTAGTTAGATATTGAGTCCCTAAGACGTCCAGCTTCGTCACTCCGCTCGTCAGACCACCAGCTGGTCAACGAGCTCATCTCGGTCAGACCAAGTACGAGCCTTCACCGAATACTCGGCCAGGGCGTGCAGGATTTCCGGCTGCACCTTGCGCCGTGAATCGTTCACCAGAGCGTAGTATGCGACGTCGTTACTCCGGGACGGCTTCGTGTCACTGATAGCAAACAAAAGGCTGTCAACACGATCTCGACGTGGAGTGTTAAGCACTTGCAGCACTCTTTCTGGAGCAGATTTTGACTTGGGAATAACGAAATCTATCAGATGGTCTAAGCCACTACGGCCGCTGAACTTAACTTGAGGCGTGTAACGCACATCGTGATCATCTAAGAATTTACTGACGTCTTCTGTGAAGATTCCTTGAACCGTCAACTGTGCTAGCATGAACATGTCGTCTACGCTGATCATTGCCTGCACCAGGCTATGAATCCGTTGACCTAGGTTGCTGACGCTGGCCTCAATCTGGAGCTCCGATTCTCGGAGTGCAACGCCGTGACCAGCCAAGAGGCGTCCCAGTAGCTCCTCCCGCCTTGGCCCTCGACTGTCTACTCCGCTCGACTTTAGTTCGGCCACGATATAGCCATCGTCGGTCAGAAGAAAAAGGTCGGGAGATCGTTTTTCAGCGTAAATCTGCAAGTGATCATTGTGACGGTCTAAAAACGGCGTCGTGAGCTCAGTGGCCCCGTTTTCCAGCACCTCTACCTTGGACGCGTTTTTCAGCCACTTCGAGTATGAGCCCAGGATCAGATCGGCTTCGACACTCATCATAGACCTCCGTGGAACGATGGAAGCGGTAAGTTCACTCTCCTGCAGAATACCTCAAGTGAATCGATTACGCCATGAACACCTTCGAGTGATTCGGCGTACTTGTCATCGAACCCTTCCCTGTAAGTGTGGAAATGTGGCGACCCAATAAACTCCCCGTCCGGATTAGTGTGTGGTGCGCTGTGGCAGAGACGAGCTAGAACAACACTGCGCTGGTAGCGAAGCTGGAACCGCGCCTTGTTCACGTTCCGCCGAGGAATCCGCACGTCAAAAATAAAGACCTCGTAGCCGTCATTGCTCTCCAACTGGTAGTCGTAGTCAGTGCCAGGAGCGAGGTCGATCATGTTAGTGACGGTGTAAATCTTCGGTACTGCCAGTAGGAGGTTTGCCTTCCACTGCTCTAGCATCCACCCTCCCACCAACCGATCCAGAGAGCGAAGCGTACGCAGGTCAGACTTGGAAGGGTCCGATACCCGACGTCTCAAGCCTTCCGAACCCCCACACGCTGCGGAGACGAGGACCGTGGACGGTGCTCATCTCCTCATGCGCGGAGCGGCTGTCAGCCCTCAGGGGTGAGTGGTCTCAGTGCTTTGCTTGCTCCGCAACCGCCGTCGCCGCCACGCCTGAAGATCAAGCAAGTTCGACGCAGGGACGACGGGGGCAATTCTGGTGGCGTTCGCTCACGATCGCCGGTGGTCGCCGGGGACCGCTTGGGCCGGTTGACCTGCTAGAACACCCTGGACGATCGGTGCTGAAGTGTCGAGCGCAGACCTCGAAAGCGCGTGAGGGCTTACCCCCTCCGTGGGTTCAAATCCCACCGCTACCGCCATCTAGCAGGGAAAACGCCGGGCGAGTCAACCACGACTCGCCCGGCGTTCCACTGATTGGGTCTCAGTTGTCCCGTTCACGTCGAGTAGAGCCGGTATCGCTCCCGCTGGTGGGCTCCCAAAACAGCCCGCCAACCTGCGTCGCCACGTCTCGCCGGATGGCGGCGACGATGTGCTGGTACCGGGCGGCCATCGCCGTGTTGGACCATCCCATGATTGCCATCACGGTTCGGTCTGGCACCGCTGACCACCCTGCGGGCCGATGAGCGTGTTCAGCAGGGTGACGATTTGCTGCTGTCCGGCGGCGGCGCCGTCGAGCTTGCCACGCATCTCGGTGAAGCCATTGTCGACTCGGATAAAGCCGGTCTCGACCCGCTGCCGGAGGTCGATAAGATCCTCGCGCATCGCGTTAAGCACCCGCGTGTTCTGCTCCCGGAACTCCCGGATCTCTCCGCGAATCTCGGCGACGTCGCGGTCGGCTCCGCCCGCCAACACGCGGGCGGCGGCCGCGTCCTGCTCGCTGTGGCGCACACGTTCGGCCAGCTCACGGACGTGCGTCTCCAGCGTAGCCACGCGGGCCTCCAGGTCGGGCTGCTGAGCCATGCCAGCCAGCGTAGCGGGCTGCTCCGGCGTTCGATCGCGTGGTTGTCGGTGCTGGTGACACCCTGCAATCCGTCATCGCACGACGGGCACCGCTCATCCCACTGGCTACCGCGCTAGAAGCCCGACCCAACACCAACACCCAAGAACTCGCCCGCGCAGGCCGACAGATCGCCACGACCCGAATCTAACGGGGCTTCCGCACCACACCCCTGGTGGCGTCACCGGGCGCCTGCGCTGCGGCGGCACCCCGGGCAGACCTGATCAGGGTCGGGTGGCTCACCACGCAGCGCCGTCGCGCCGCGCAACAGCTCCCGAGGCGGAAGCGGATGCCGCACGCGGCGGTGACCGTGCCATCCTGGTGCAGCAGCGTGCCACGGTGAGTGTCCTGATCACCGATCGAGCGCAGATACCACGCCATCAGGTGCTCCGCTCGCACACCGGGCAGTGAAAACGCGCCGAGGCGGTAAGGGTCAGCGGAAGCACCCGCACACCACACAGGGCGACGTAACGATTTCCCGCACGGCAACCCGCGAGGAAGGCCTCCCTGGTGACACGGTGCGCGGCACCGGTCACCCCGTCAACCAACACCACAACGCCCGCCGGCACAGGGGTGAGGGGCCGTCGAGCGCGACGGCCCAGGATCTCCCGCAGCATGGCAAGACGACGGACACAGTGCCTTCCTGGCATAGCACCTCACTCCTGACTTCCTGGCAGTGATGCCGCCCGACCCGGCCGGGGAGGGACAGGCCGGAGGGCTACGTCGCCGTCGCTCCACACGGATGTACCGTCCACGCCGGCTACCCAGCCCCAAGAATGACTGAGCAATTTGCACAGCAAAAGGCTAATAGATCGACGTAACCCGATCGTGGGTGCCACTTGCTGTGGCATTGTCTGGCGCCATGGCATCGGTCCCCAACATCCGACGGCGTCGCCTCGGCGCCGCGCTGCGGCGACTGCGCGAGGCCACCGGCATGACCCTGGAGACCGTCGCGGAGGAACTCCACTGGTCAACCAGCAAGATCAGCCGCATCGAGCGAGCGGCAATCGCGGTCAAGCCCACCGACGTCCGCGCGTTGCTGGGTGTGCTGGAAGTGGTGTCCGACGAAGTGGAGACCTTGGTCAACCTCGCCAACGAGGACCGCCAACCGGGCTGGTGGCGCCAGTACGCCGAGGTGTTGCCACCGTGGTTCGAGGGCTACCTCTCCCTGGAATCCGAAGCGGCCCGGCTGCTCGTCTACGAGTCGGAGGTCGTGCACGGCCTGCTCCAGACCGAGGACTACGCCGCCGAGATCCTCCAGCACTCGCCCTACACGCCACTGCCCGACGAAGCGGCCCGAGCCGCCGAGCTGCGCCGCGCACGCCAGGTCCGCCTGGCCGGGAACGACCCCGTTCACCTCGACGTGGTGATCAACGAAGGTGTGGTGCGCCGTGTTGTCGGTGGCCCGGAGGTGATGCGCGACCAACTCCACCACCTGGCCAAGACCAGCGAACTCTCCCACGTGACACTGCGGGTGCTGCCCTTCACCGCAGGCGCCCATCCCGGCGTCAACGGCCCGTTCACGGTGCTGGAGTTCCCCGATCCCGGTGACCCCAGGATTGTCTATCTCGACTGGATGACCGACAGCGACTTCCTCACCGGATTACGGGAGATCGCCGTGTATCGTCACGCTCACGAACGACTGCGGGCGGCCGCACTGTCCCCGAACGAGTCCCGCGAAATGATCAGCGGGCTGTCAGAGGAGCTGATGAAATGATCAAGAGTAGTGCGCTCCGACCGGACCTGCTAGCCCGAGTGCGGTGGCGCAAGAGCAGCCACAGCGGCACCAGCGGCACCTGCCTGGAAGTCGCCGACCTCACCAACGGACACCACGCCCTCCGCGACTCAAAAAACCCCACCGGCCCAGCATTGATCATCACCCCAGCCGAATGGTCCACCTTCACCACAGCGGTTCGTACCGGCGAGTTCGACTGACCAGACCGACAGCAGCCGGCCCCACTTGCGCTCACACCGGGTGGGGCCGTTCTGACTGGAACGGGTCCGGTGCCTAACCGGTGATCGTGTTTACTCGCCGGGCGCACCCCGCGCCCCACGAGAGTCCGATGCCTGCCACACCACGTACCGATGTCACTGTCGGTAAGGTCCCGGGAAGGACTGTGGCAACTCCGCAACAGATCCCCCCACCTCCTCGCGGAGCGAACGAACACCAGAGCGGACAGCGACCACGTGCCGCGCCACACCAGGTGGCCAGCGACACCCACCGAGGCCCCGCACCCGGCGCGGAAGGGCCGCGAATGTTCCGCGCCATCAGGCTCTGAAAGTCACATCCTCGTCGCCGCGTCCTAGCGCGGGTGGGAATGCCGCTTGGAGTCAGGCCGGCGTCCTTCGGCCGCGTTCCAGGACAGCCACCCGACGCAATTCACGTCAGGGCAGAAACAGCATGAGAATGCGCGTCACCGCAGTGTGGGCGGATCGACGGCTGGGGGCGGCCATCGACTCAGCCGGTGGCGCGAGGTGGTCTTGCAGGACGGCGTGGCGGAACTGATACACCGGCCCCACGATCCGCAGCAGCCCCAGCCGGTACGCATCGTCCAGGAACCCCATCAGGCGCAACGGCAGCCGTCGTCGCGCCCTCAGCCATAGGGACGTTATGACGAAGGCCGGCCAACAGGTCTTGCTCGTCGCCAGGCCGAACGACAGGCCGGACAACAGCCCGACCACCAGCCCAGACCCCAGCCCGGACCCCAGCCCGAACACCAGCATGCCCACCAGCCCGAACCGCAGCCCGCCCAGCAGCCCGAGCGCAAGCATGCCAACCAGCATGGAGGCCAGCACGAACACCAGCACGGAGGCCCGCCTGACCGCCAGCTCGATCTGTCGAGTGGTGAGGGTGTGGCGGGCAAGCTGCCACCAGCGCCAGTCGCGGGTCTTGGCGTCACGGAGCTCGATGGCCAGGGTGGTCAGCCACTGGCGGACTTGCTCGGGATCGTGGTCGTGCGCAGGTCGTAGCGGGTCCTTTCCGCTGGGCAGCGACTGGCGGCTGCGAATAGTGGCGGGAATCAGTTCCTCCAGGAGATGGTGCTGGAGTGCGGCCGCGTCGGGGTAGCGACCGGGGTCGATCAAGGGCTGGGGGTCACGGCGGCCGTCGATGTGCACGATGCGCAGCAGCCACAGCCCCAGTGGGCTGGCCACGACCTCGGCCAGTGCCCCCGCGGTGCCGTCCCGGAGCGCGGTGAGGACCGTCTGCCACGAGTCATCAAGCTGGCGGGGCAGCAGAGCTTTTAAATATGTGGTGACCTCTCTCGGAGTCAGCGGTTCGGGTTCGATGACCGCCGCCGCGGTGAGCACGTCGTAGGCGCGCACGGTCTCGGTGTATTCGGTGCTGCGACTGGTCACGATCACACCGGTGTCCAAGTGCAGGGATGCGTTCAGCCTGCCGATCACCTCACTGCGGCGCTCGGCGGGGATTTCGTCGAGACCGTCCAAGACCGGGAGCAGCCGCCCCTGATCGACCAGTTTCTGGGCCACATCGGACCCGAACGCGCGGAGATCCGGGTAGGTCTGGGTGAGCTGGCCGGCGAGCCAGTCCTGGACCCGCAGCTGCGTGTGCGGGTCCCAGCTGGCCAGGGAGAACAGCACCGGCGTCGGCGCAACATCCGGAACTGGTCGGTCAATTCCGGTATCCGGTCACTGCGCCCGGCAAACCGCAGCGGGGTCGGCGCGATGTGCTCGTCGTGGTCCATCACCGTCGGGTCTGACAATCGCCAGCGCACCGGCATCGGATCCGGATCCCCCAGTGACCGGGCCTCTGCCTCCCGGCGCCACTGCTCATGCACCGCCGCCTGAAGCTCCCGCGCGGCCCGCGCCACCTGCTTCACCGACGCCGGTTTCGCAGCCGCCGCGCGCTGCTTCAGCCGCCACGTCACCAGCGTGACCAGCGCAATCGCGATGGCCAGACCCGTGCCGAGCACCGACCCCCAGGGGCCGGCCCGGTCCACACCCTGGGTGCCCAGCACGATGACGAACAGCACCACCCCGGCCAGCAACGCCAGCAGCCCAGCCCAGAACGCGAGACCCAGCACACGATCTCCCTGTCGGCGGGTGCGCACGCAACTCATCCTGCCCGTCAGCGCCCACGTACCGAAGGAACAACCCCCGAGCGGCGGAGCACCCATCGGCTCGCCTCGATCCAGATCACGACCGGCACCGTGGAGGCACTCCCTCCGCATGCCACTCAGCTGCTCCCGGGGGGCAATCCCGGTGGCGTCCGCTTCCACAATGCCCTCGGCGGTCGCTACAGCGCTTCTCGAAGTTCCGAGTGATCGCTTACATCGGGGTTGTCCCGGTCGATGGCTTCGAAGTCGTCGAGTCGCAGCTCAGCGTCGAGGTCGGGGAACACGGCGTGGATCTCCAGCCGACCGCCGATGGCTTCGATGTAGCGGCGCAGCGTCAACACGTAGAGATCGGCCTGGCGCTCAAGACGCGACACCGAGGGCTGCACCATGTGCAGGCGCTCAGCGAGAGCGACCTGGGTCATGTGGCGAGCGTGACGCAGTTCGCTCAAGCGACGAAAGTAGGCGTTGTCCTGCGCCTCAAGCGCGGCCTTGGCTTCTGCGGCACGCTGGTCGTGGTCCGGTCGGGCCTCCAGCTCGACTTGTAGTTCTCGGTAGTTCTTGGTCATCTCACCGGCCCTCCTGACGCTCGATCTCTGCTAGGTGGCGTGCATAGATGCGCTCCGCCGCTGGGATGGCTTCCAGATACCAGCGGCTCCACTGACCTCGCTTGTCGCCTCCGAGCAGCAAAATCGCCGCACGACGAGGATCGAAGGCGAACAGCACCCGGATGGTGCCCGCCCGTAACTCCTTGAGGTTGGCGAGGTTCGAACCGACCAACGTGTCGACAGCCGGCCTGCCGAGGCCCGGGCCTTGGTCGCTGAGCAGTCGAAGTCTTTGGTCAACAAGCTCTTGTTGACCAACATCCAGCTCCCTCCACCACGCCTCGAACTCGTCGCTGACCTCGATCTCCCACATCGAGGACGCAACTTAGCATATCAGCTATATGCATTCCATGCTATAGGGTTCTGCCCGGCCGGTGAGCGACCCCCCGAACCGGTGGGTTCGCCCGGGGGCAATTCTGGTGGCGTTCGCTCACGATCGCCGGTGGTCGCCGGGGACCGCTCGGGCCGGTTGACCTGCTAGAACACCCTGGACGATCGGTGCTGAAGTGTCGAGCGCAGACCTCGAAAGCGCGTGAGGGTTCACGCCCTCCGTGGGTTCAAATCCCACCGCTACCGCCATCTAGCAGCAAGAATGCCGGGTGAGTTAACCACGACTCACCCGGCATTCCACTGTTGGGTCTCAGTCGGTGGCACCGGAAATGGTGGCGAGGCGGCAGAGCCAGTCGTGCAGAAGCGCGGCTTCGGTACGGGTGCGGGGGCGAGGGTTGTCGGTCAGGGCGGCGTCAAGGGCCAGGGCTCGGGTGGCCAATGGTGTGTCGGAGTTGCCGGGGGCGTCGTGATTTATGGGTGTGGTGATGGTGGCCAGAATGCTGTCGCGGGCGCGGGGTGAGAGGTCGGGGTCACGGTCACTGGTCGGGGTGGAAATGAGGGCGAGGGTGACGCCGGTGCTAGTGACATGGATCAGCTGGGCGGCGGCGTCGGGGGGCATGCGGAGGCGGCCGGCCGTGGCGACGCGGTCGAGCAGGCCCAGGAGCAAGTGGTGGGTCTCCTCGGCGGCGGCAGGGCGGCGTTCGGGTTGGACGAGGCCGTACATCAGAACGTAGAAGGCCGGGGTGGTCCGGCCGAACTCCACATGCAGGTCCCACCCACGGCGGAGGTCTTCGACGGGGTCGTCGCTGGGAGCGAAGATCTTCTTCTCCGCGAGGTAGCGCTGGAAGCCGTCCGTGGTCACCGCGTCGAGTAGCCCCTGCTTGTCGCCGAACAAGCGGTACAGCGTCGGGGCCTGGACGTTGGCCGCAGCGGCCACCGCGCGGCTGGACAGCGAACGCTGATCAATGCTTGTCAGCCCGAGCCAAGCGCGGGTGCAGCAGCAGCGGAGTCTGCCCGTCGTCATGCGCACCAGCTATCACATACCCTCCGGTGACGGGCCGGCGACCGGAGTCGCGGAAGCCATGATCTTGTCGATCGCGGCGAGGTCCGCTGTGCTCAGCGAGAGGTCCGCAGCGGCAAGGCTGTCCTGGACATGGTTTGCTTGCCGAGCGCCGACGATGGCCACATGCACTGCCGGGTTGGCCAGTGTCCAGGCAATGGCCAACTGGCTAACGGTCATGCCATGGTCGGCGGCGAACTTCTCCAGCGCACGCACCGCCGCCAGGTTGTGACGGTAGCTGTCACTGGTGAACACCGCGCTGTTGGAGCGCCAGTCATCGCTGGCGAACGTGGTGTTCTCGGTGAGCGTTCCGGTTAGCAGGCCGTGTGCCAATGGGCCGTATACCAGCACGCCAATGTTGTGCTCACGACTGTAGGGCAGCACCTCGTCCTCGATCTCACGACGGAACAGGTGATACGGCGGCTGCACTGTCTCCACCGGCAGGGTCCTGGCGAACTCGGCCATCTGTTGTGCGTCGTAGTTGGACACGCCAACGTGGCCGATCTTGCCTTCGGCGACGAGCTCCCGCAGGGCGCCCGCCGTCTCAGTGGCCGGAACCTTCGGGTCGGGCCAGTGCACCTGGTACAGGTCGATGTGGTCGATGCCCAGCGCCGTCAGGCTGGCGTCCACGCCTTGGCGCAGCCACTGCGGGCTCGCGTCGCGGACCAGGCCGGAATCGGTTATGCGTAAGGCACCCTTGGTGGCGATGACGACCTGGTCCCGGTTCCTGGTGAGCTCATCACGAAGCGCCTTGCCGAGCAGCCGCTCGGATGCGCCGAAACCGTAGGCCTGCGCGGTGTCGAAGAAGTTGACGCCCAGCTCGCGGGCCCGGCGGATCGCCGTGATGGCCGCGTCCTCATCGAACCGACCCCAGTCTCCGCCGAGCTGCCAGGTGCCGAACGCGATGCGGGAGACGTGGAGTCCGCTCCTGCCTAGTGTGGTCATCTTCATGGTGTGGTCCTCCTAGAAAAACTGAACGTATAGTTTTCGATCGGTCGAACGGCCCGGGTATCCAGTTCGCTCCCCTCGACCCCCCACCCACAGCGCGCATGGTCGGTTATTGATCGCGCCCGGGTAGGGCGGCCACGCCGTGACGCCCCGGAGAAACGACCGCCGCTGGAAGGGATGCAACCCGCCCATCACCGGCTCCTTCCGGTCGATCGTTTCGTCACAAGGACAGCGTGGCGTTGATTCCATGGCGCAACATCACCGCCAGCGTCCGTCGTGCTCTGGTGCTGGCGGCAATTCTCGGACTCCTGCTGACCGGTACCGAAGTTCGGCGCTGGCGGTGACGACGTGAGCAGCCCGAGGCGCGATCGTGGAACAGCACGAGGGGCGGTGGGCCGATGAGTCTTCTGGTGGTGGGGCTGTCTCACCGCAGCGCACCGGTGGACGTGCTGGAGCGAGTCGCGGTGTCCTGCGCGGACGCCGGCAAGGTCCTGCACCAGCTGCTCGAACGTAAGCGTGTCGCGGAGGCGCTGCTGCTGTCCACATGCAACCGGGTCGAGGTCTACGCGGCGGCCGGTGTGGAGCACCTGTTCTCGGTGGCCGCCGCACTGACTGGTCCGGACCGGGCGGGCCTGGCTGGTCGGCGGGTGCTGGTGCTCGGCCCGCAGGCCGCTGCCGCCATCACCGCGCCGGTCCGCAGCGCGTCCAGGGTTGATCCGTCCGGGCCGGACGGGCAAACAGGGTGATGTCCGCGCCGGCTCGGGCCATCGCCCCGCCCAGTTCCCCCGGTGCTCGTGGCGGCCCGGCTATTCGGGCCAGTCGGACTCCTCGATGACCCGCACGAAATCGGCCCGGACGAAGCCGGGCACGAAGTGGGCGAGCACGTCGGCGTTGACAGTGCCGAAGGTGGTGGCGGGCCGGTCCTTCATGCCCTCGGTGAACGCCTGCAGGATCTGCCGTTTGAAGTCAGGCCGCGGGTGCGCGCTCACCACCGCGTCGATGAGGGTGCTATCGAGATCGGCGTAGCCGATGCCGAGCACGTCGGTTTCCACGCCGGCGGTGACCAGGGCGACCTCGGGCTCCATGTGGTAGGGGGTTTCCGGGGTCGTGTGCAGCGCGATGCCCAGCCAGGCAAGGCGAATGCGGTCCTCGGGCAGGCCGTGCGCGGCGAGGAAGCGGCGGGCCTCGTCCGCGCCGTCGAGCTCGAAGCGCTGGTCGGTGCGCCGGTACTTCTCAGTGAGGCCGAGGTCGTGGAACATCGCGCCGACGTAGAGCAATTCCGGGTCGGCGGCCAGGCCGAGTCGGTTGCCCTGGAGCGAACCGAAGAGGAAAACCCGGCGTGAGTGGTGGAACAGCAGCGGGCTGGCGGCGTCGCGGACCAGTTCGGTGGCCTCGCTGGCCAGCCGGCTGTCTGGGATGTCGATGCCGGCGATGCATTCAGACATGGTGGTCTCCTGGTCTGGTAGTTGCCGGATAAAGTGCAGGCTGAGGTGGCCCCTGGTCTGCCCGAATCAGGCGGACGCGGTCAGGGCTGTCCCGCGCGGACGCCCCGCTCGACCCGGTCGCCCAGGTCCTTGTCCACGTTGCGGAAGTACTCGAAGGCCCGCAGGAGTACGGGCTCGGTGACGCCATCCAACAGGTGGCCGACGATGTTGTTCACCAGCCGCTCACGGGCGTCGTCGTCAAGCACGTCGCGGACCAGGGTGCCGGCCTGGCCCCAGTCGTCGTCCTCGGCGTGCAGGGTGTAGGCGGCGCGCACCATGTCCCCATCGGCGTGCCAGCCCGCCGGCTCGCCGTAGCGCGCGATGTCGGCCCTCGGTCCGCCCTTGGAGTTCGGCGCGTACACCGGATCCGAGACATTGTGAATCCGCATCGCGCCGTCCTTGCTGTAGCTGTGCACGGGCGAGCGCGGGGCGTTCACCGGGATTTGCTGGTAGTTCACGCCGAGTCGGGCGCGGTGGGCGTCGGCGTAGGAGAAGATGCGGGCCAGCAGCATCTTGTCCGGGCTCGGGCCGATGCCCGGTACGAGGTTGTTGACCTGGAAGGCGGCCTGTTCGATCTCGGTGTGATTGTCGGTCGGATTGCGGTCCAGCGTCATCTTCCCGACCTCGATGAGCGGGTAGTCGCCGTGCGGCCACACCTTGGTCAAGTCGAACGGGTTGAACCGGTAGGTCTTGGCCTCCTCAAACGGCATGATCTGCATCTTGAGCGTCCAGCTGGGGTACTCACCCCGCTCAATCGCCCGGTACAGGTCACGGGTGTGGTAATCGCCGTCCGCGCCGGCGAGGCGGTCGGCCTCATCCTGGGTGAGGAACTCGATACCCTGGTCGGTCGTGAAATGGTATTGGACCCAGAACTTCTCGCCGGCCGCGTTGACCCACATGTAGGTGTGGCTGGAGTAACCGTTCATGTACCGCCAGGTGCGCGGGATTCCGCGGTCACCCATCAGCCAGGTGACCTGATGAGCCGACTCCGGCGACAGCGTCCAGAAGTCCCACTGCATGTCGTGATCGCGCAGGTTGTTGTCGGCACGGCGCTTCTGTGAACGGATGAAGTGCTGGAATTTCAGGGGGTCGCGCATGAAGAACACCGGGGTGTTGTTGCCGACCATGTCGTAGTTGCCCTCGGTGGTGTAGAACCTCAGGGCGAAGCCACGGGGATCGCGCCAGGTATCGGGGCTGCCGCGCTCGCCGGCCACCGTGGAGAACCGGGCCAGCATGTCGGTCGTGGTGCCCGGTTGGAACACCGCGGCCTTGGTGTAGGCACTGACGTCGTTGGTCACCTCGAAGTGGCCGAAGGCGCCGCTACCCTTGGCGTGCGGCTGGCGCTCCGGGATGCGCTCGCGGTTCCACTGCGCCATCTGCTCGATGAGGTAGTGATCGTGCAAGAGGATCGGACCATCAGGGCCGACGGTGAGCGAGTGTTCGTCGCTCTCGACCGGGATACCGGCATCCGTCGTCAGCGGTTTGGGCGGGGTGCTGGTCACGGTGTTGCCTCCTCATAGGAATGAAACGTGCCGTGGTAGCGGCGCGTTCATGCCTTCCAAACTGGCCCTTGAGCGCTCGTTCGTCTTCGACACCAGCGCCCATGTGCCATTCCCGCCGGCTGTAATCCGGAGGTACCTGCTAGCTGCCATCAACAGCGGCACGAACCCGGCACGGTCACCGCGTGGTGGTGGCGCTCGCTCAGCCGGACTGGCCGTGCCGGTCCGGCTGAGCGGAGGCTGAGGACCTGAGCAGCCAGCCGATGGGTTCGGCGAGCCGATCCACCTCGGCTGGTCCCCACGAGCCCTTCGGATAGATCACCGGCTCTGGCTTGTCGGCGAGCAGCGCGCCGGCCACCTGCCAGACGTGTTCCAAGCCGTCTGGACGGGTGAACAACGAGCGGTCACCGAGCAGCACGTCGTGGATCAGCCGAACATAGGGCGGCAGCGAATGCCCTCCGAGCACCGTCCTCAGCGGCAGCGCGGTGTGCGCCGCGCTGAGAGTCAGAGCAGGTCCGGGCACCTTGACGATGAGCGACAGGTCCAATTCACCCTCACCGGCAAGGTCAAACGTCAAGACGTTGCCCAACGCCGGCAGCTCGTGCACCGGGGCGTCGGGCTGGCGGAACACCAGGCTCACCTGCTGGCGCGACGCCGCCAACTGCTTGCCGGTGCGCAGCAGGAACGGGACGCCGTGCCAGCGCTCAGTGTCGACCCACAACCGGGCCGCGACGAACGTCTCGGTGCGGGAGTCTTCGGCGACACCGTCGATGTCGCGGTAGCCCTCGAACTGGCCGAGCACCACGTCGTCCAGCTCCAGTGGGCGGAACGCACCGATCACCGCCTCTCGGGCCGCCGCCAGGTCGTCGGCGCCGAAGCTGGCCGGTGGTTCCATGGCGACCTCGGCGGCCACCTGGAACAGGTGGGTGACGAGCATGTCGAGCACCGCCCCCGTGCTGTCGTAGAACGCGGCACGGTCCGCCACGTCGAGGGTCTCGGGCACGTCGATCTGCACTGCAGCCACGTGGGAGCGGTCCCATACCCCGCTGAACAGACCGTTGCCGAAGCGCACGGCGTAGAGGTCCTGGGTCGCCTCCTTGCCCAGAAAGTGGTCGATCCGGAACACCTGGGACTCGTTGAGAACCTGATGAACCGCCCGATCGAGTGCCTGGAAGGAACCCATGGAGGTGCCGAACGGCTTCTCGAAGACCACCCGGGACCCCGCGGCGAGCCCGTGCCGCCCGAGGCCCCGGGTGAGGGTCTCGAACGCTGTGGGTGGCACGGCGAAGTAGTGCACCCGCTGTGGGCGTCCTCCCAGCTCGCGTTCCGCGTCGCTGAAGACTTCGAGCAGGCTCCCCGGGTTGTCCGCCGAGAAGCCGCCGCCGGCGAAACGCAGCCGGGAGCAGAACTCCTCCCACGGGCCCTCATGGGGCTGGGGGCCGAACTCGGTCAACGCGTCGTGCACGCGGGCCTGAAAGTCCTCGTGGCTCACGTCGCCACGGCCGTTGCCGATCAGCCGCCAATCAGGAGGCAGCAGCTCCGCCTGCGCCAGGCGGAAGAAGGCCGGTAGCACCATCCGCCGAGCGAGATCTCCAGTAGCGCCGTAGAGCACGAAGACGGTGGAGTCGGACACGCGGCCAAGCTCAGACACGGCACAGCCTTTCTGACGACGGCTCCGGCAACACGGCACGTGCCTGGGCCCACAGCCGGCGGTCATCGGTGCCTCCTTCGGTGTGGAACCAGACGGGCCACCACCCAGCTACGCTCCTGGTCAGCTGGACTCATTACATCCCTGCCAGCTAGAATATGGCTCCGTCCCGCCCACGCGGCGGCCCGGGATGATGCCTCGGCCGAGAGCGCCGTCACGTTGACAGCGGGGGAGCGAGGACGTATACTGGATCACATTCGTCACAAGCGCCCGGTTGCTCCTGAGCCAGCTGCGGGATCGAATCGGGTGGCGCCAAACCGGTCCGCCGAGCTAGAACGCGGCTCTATTACTGCGTGAAGGTGAGAATATGGACACCACCGCGCAATCCCAGCAGTTTACCATGAGTACTTTCGGCCAGTATCGTCATATTTGTGCGTTCTTCTACAGCATCGACGAGCAGCATCGCGTGCTTCGCCCGTTCATCACGGATGGTTTCGACCGGGGGGACAAAGTTTACCATTACGTTGACCCCGGGCGATGGGAAGAACAGCTCAGGTGGTTGGCCGAGGCAGGTATCAATGTGCAGGAGGCGATGGGCACCGGCCAATTGGAGGTGCGACCGTGGCAAGACAGCACCCTCCACGGAGGCCGCTTCGACCTGGACACCTGGCTGGCATCATTCGAACAGGTGCTCCAGTCCGGGCCGGCAGCAGGGTACGCGCAGACAAGAGTCCTGGGTCACATGGAATGGGCGCTCCTCGACTTGCCAGGCGTCGACGACCTCATCGAGTACGAGACACGGGTCAACTACGTGATTCCCCAGTACGAGGATACAGTGATCTGCACGTATGATCTGACGAAGTTTGGCGCGAGCGTGGTGATGGACGCCTTGCGTACGCATCCAGCCGTGATTATCGGCGGGCTGCTTCAGGAGAACCCGTTCTTCGTTCCTCCTGACCAGTTGCTGCTCGAGATCCGGGAGCGGCGGTCGATCGGCAAGAGCGCAAGCATGGGGCACTAAATGCCCATCGATACCAATGCTGAGGTCCTCGCGCTGCGAACCGTGCTCAGGGATCTCGTGGCGCTTTCCGCTATGCCGACGGCGTGGGTCGGTAGAGAACCGGCTGCCGTGGTTGCCGGACTTGCCGACGCGCTGATCGGATTGTTGCCGCTTAATTTTGTTTTCGTCCGTTTGTGCGTCCCCGGTGTCGCTGGCGGAGTCAACGTCACGCGGGGGAACGCATGGAAGACGTTCCCGGAATGGCTGGAAAATCATCTCGCCAAGAGCGGCCGGTTCTCAGGTAAAGAGATCATTCCCGACGTCGACAGTGACATCGAACCATGCCGCGGTGTTGTCATTCCCATCGGTGTCAATGCCGAGGGCGGTGTGCTTGCTGCGGCCTGTGATAGAATCGACTTTCCCACGGAGATTGACCAGCTCCTGCTTTGCCTTGCTGCGAATCACGCTGCGACAGCATTTCAGAGCGCACGCCTCATCCACGAGCGCACGAGGGCCGAAGAAGAGCTTCGCAAAGCCCGAAACGAGCTCGAGCTGACGGTGGTTGAGCGGACAGCTGAATTGCGAAGAAGCGAAGCCTATCTGTCCGAGGCGCAGCGGCTGACCCATACAGGCACTGCCGCTCTGCGCGCCACCGGAGAGCTAACCCACTCCTCCGATGAACACTCCCGCCTGTACGGCTTCGATCCTGAACAAGGGGTCCCCTCATTCGAAGAGTTTCGCCAGCGCGTTCATCCGGAGGACCGTGCGGTGTGGACCGAAGCGCTCGAAGAAAGGGTTCAGGGAAGGGGCAAGCGTCGAAGGGGAGTTCCGAACCGTTCCTCCGCGGGGCCCCCTGAGACACCTCCACGCAACCGTGCATCCCGTCTTCACCGCATCCGGTGAGCTCGAGGAATTCGTGGGCACCGTGGTGGATGTGACCGAGCGCAAGCGTGCTGAGGAAGAACACCAGGCGCAGCTGTGGTTCCTCGAAAGCATGGATGGGATCGACCGCGCCATCCAAGGGACCAGCGACCTCGAGCAGATGATGAGCGATGTTCTGGATGTCGCGCTGGTGACATTCAGATGCGATCGAGCGTGGCTGGTTTATCCCTGTGACCCGGAAGTTGACTCCCATCGAGTGCGAATGGAGCGTACGCCGCCGAAATACATCGGCGCCTCCGGCGTCGGCGTGGACATCCCGAATGACCCGGGGGTCGCCAGCGTCTTCCGCAGCGTGCTGGCCTCGAGCGGTCCGGTGCGATTCGATCCCGAGTCAGACTGTGCGCTTCCGTCACAGTCGGCGCAGCGTTTCAGCATCAAGTCCATGATCGCCATGGCTGTTTACCCCAAGGTAGACAAGCCCTACATGTTCGGGCTGCACCAGTGCTCTCACCCACGGGTCTGGACGCCCCAGGAGGAACGGCTGTTCCATGAGATCGGACGGCGGCTGGCCGACGCGCTGGACACGCTGTTGATGTTTCGTAACCTGCGCGACAGCGAACGCAAGCTCGAGGGCAGCCGGGCCGAGCTCGCCGCCTCGCGGGCGCGGATCGTCACCGCCGCAGACCAGACACGGCGCCAGATCGAGCGGGACCTGCACGATGGAGTACAACAGCGGCTCGTCTCACTCGCGCTCGAGCAGCGCAGTGCGCAGGAGATGGTCCCGCCCGAGCTGCGCGAGTTGCAGGCGCAGTTGTCCCGAGTGGTGGACGGACTGGCCGGCGTGCTCGAGGAGCTGCAGGAGATATCGCGCGGTATACACCCGGCCATCCTCACCCACGGCGGCCTCGCGCCCGCCCTCAAAACACTTGCCCGGCGGTCAGCCGTCCCAGTCGAGCTTGAGGTGCGCGCCGAGACGCGGCTGCCTGAGCCGATGGAAGTGGCCGTCTATTACGTCGTGTCAGAAGCGCTCACCAATACCGCGAAGCACGCGCACGCTTCTGCGGTGCACGTCGCCGTCGACGCGCGTGATGGCGTCTTCGAGCTCTCGATCCGCGACGATGGCTCCGGAGGGGCCGATCCGACACGCGGTTCCGGACTCATAGGCCTCACCGACCGCGTCGACGCGCTCGGGGGGACGATCGAAGTGGCAAGCCCCGTCGGACAGGGAACGACGCTGCTTATCACGCTTCCCATCGAAGAGGGCTAATCGCGCATTCCCGTCCGGGGCTCTGCGGCATTGTCTCCTACCGCGACGTGGAGGAGCTGCCGATAAAATCAGCAGTAGGGACGAAAAACAGCGTGCCGGTCACCGGCGTGGAAAAGTCCAAAATCCGGTCATAGTTTCCCGGTGGATCACCTAAGAACATGTTCTGCAGCATCTTCTCGATGACCGCAGGAGTGCGGGCATAACCGATGAAGTATGTACCGAACTCACTCCGACCAACGGTCCCGAAGGGCATGTTGTCGCGCAGGATCTGCCGCTCGGTGCCGTCGGGATCGGTGATCGTGGTCAGCGCGACGTGGGAGTTGTCCGGCTTGACGGCGTCGTCCAACTCGATATTGGACAGCTTGGTACGGCCGATCACCTTCTCCTGGGCTTCCACCGGCAGGGCGTTCCACCCCCGCAGATCATGCAGGTACTTCTGCACGACCACATAGCTCCCGCCGCCGAACTCAGGGTCCTCCTCGCCAATCAGCACCGCAGCACTCGCTGCGGCCCCGACCGGATTCTCGGTCCCGTCAACGAATCCCAGCAAGTCACGTACGTCGAAGTATGTGAATCCATGCACTTCGTCGCAGACCGTCACAGCGCCAACCAGTTGATCCATAATCTGGCTCGCTAGCTCGAAGCACGGGTACAACTGCGTGGCCCGGATGTGAAAGAGTAAGTCTCCGGGCGTGGACACCGCGCGGTGCTCGGCTCCGACCAGTTCACGGAAAGGATGCAGCTCGGCTGGGCGCGGCCCGCTGAACAGCCGATCCCAGGCCTCCGACCCGACGCCGACAACGCAACTCAGCCTACCCTCCGGCACCCGGAAACCGACCGACCGCTGAAGACCCGCCAAGCCGGACAGCAGCTCGCGCGCGGCGGACTCGCCGCCCGGATCGATCGTCACCACCAAAAAGATCGCCGCAGTCGTCAGGGGACTGAGCACCGGCTGCGGAACCACCCCAGAGTCGGACTCCGCCATCTCCACATCCTCACCCACACTCGGCCCAGGCCTGTCACGACCAATGTCGCCGACGCCTTCCGGGCCCCCGGGTTAGGTTAAGGGGCGTTGTTGCGTTGACAGAAAGCGGGTACGGCTGCTGGGCGAGCCACAGGGGCAACGCCCATCTGCGCTCCCGGCCGGCTGGACTCTTTGCATACCCGCCAGCTGCAACATACCTCCGTGCAGCTAGGCGACGGGTCGCAGCCAACGGCAAGCGCGGATGGCGGACGAGAAGACGTGATCTGTCATTCGGGGCGCACCAACGCCGGCACCGCCCGTGGACGATCATTGCCAACATCGGACTGGAGATCACTCGGCCCTTTCTCGGCGTGCGAAACTGTGGCGGTGCGGCGGCGCAGGGCGCTAGCAGAACTGCGCACCATGCTAACCGGAGTCGACCCCGGCCTGGTACGGCTGCGGCTGGCCGGCATCGGGACGGCGTCGATGGTGCTCGCAGCCGTTGTGATGTCTGGTGTGCGGGCGCTGAGCGGGCAGCCGGTGACCGTGGTGTTGTTCGCTGCGGTGTTAGCGATGATCAACAACCTCTCGGTGAACGAGCCCGACGTGCCACGACTGCGCGTAACGACGCTGCTCATGGTCGGCCCGGCCGTGGTCTCGATCGTGGCCGGGACGATGCTGGCGTCGCACCGAGTCCTCGCTGACGTCGTGTTTGTCGCGATGACGATGGTCGCCGTTTACATCCGCCGCTTCGGCCCGCGCGGCTTCGCGCTGGGCATGGCCGCGTTCATGCCGCTCTTTCTCACCCAGTACCTGCATTTCACGGTGGCGCAGCTGCCCTGGCTACTGCTAGCAGCAACAACTGGCGTCGGTGCAACGCTGCTGCTGCGGGGCTGGGCGTTCGCCGAGCGGCCGGAGCGGACCCTCGACCGGCTTGTTCGCGCGTTTCGCGCCCGCCTGCACGCGCTCGTCGAGGCGGTTGCGGACCTGCTGGGGGCCGTGCCGGGAGCCGTCGAGGACGAGCTGCGCGACCTCCGGCGCCGCCGCGCCCGGCTCAACGACGCCGCGCTGCTCCTGGCCGAGGGCGTGGAGCAGCGCGGCGCTCACCACCGAGGCGCCTTCGAGGGCCGGGATGCTCGCGAGGGTGATGGGGAGGCCTTCACTCTGGGCATCCTCGACGCCGAGCTAGCCGCCGAGCGCTTAGCCGTCGCAACCGAGCGGCTGGCACAGGGCGAGGCGCCGCTGGATGATGGCAGCCGGCGCGCGCTGCTGGCGGGGCTGCAGGGCCTCGGGGCGGCCTCGGCCACCGGTACCCCGCCGGCGATGGTCGCCGCGCTGCTCGAGGAGGTACGGCGCAGCGTCTCCGCGCTGGCCGCCGAGACCCAGGGACGCAGGGACCGCACTCAGCGGGTGGCCTTCGCGGTGATCCGGCTGGCGGATGCACTGGGGGCAGCCCGGCGCGCGGATGGGCCGGCCCCGGTGAGAGACGACTCGGCAGCTCGCCCGTCGAGGGACCGGCCCGACAGCGGGGCCGTTCCCCTGGACCAGCCCGGCAGCCCGAACGGGCCAGGGGATTCCGATGCCGACGAGGACGCGGCCACCGAAACTGATGTTGATGAGCCTCAGGGCCTGCCGCTGAGCACCCGCCAGGCCATCCAGGTCGGCATCGCGACCAGCCTGGCGATCGTGGTTGGCGAGCTGGTTTCGCCGACGCGCTGGTACTGGGCGGTGCTGACCGCGTTCGTCGTGTTCGCCGGCACCAGCAGCCGCGGTGACGTGCTCAGCCGCGGCTGGCGGCGCATCGTCGGGACAATCGGCGGCGTGCTGGCTGGGATGGGCCTGGCCGTCCTCGTCAGCGGCCACGAGCTGCTGGCCCTGCTGGTGATGTGCGGCTGCGCGTTCCTCGCGCTGTACCTGGTGCGGATCTCCCAGACGATGCAGGCGTTGTGGATCACTGCGGTGCTGGCGGTCCTGTACGGGCTGATCGGGCAATTCAGCGTCCAGACGCTGGTCCTACGGATCGAGGAGACCGTCATCGGCGCGGCGATGGGCGTGCTCGCCGCGTACTTGGTATTGCCGAAACGGAGCTGGGAGGCGTTCGGTGAAGCCCTCGACGACATGGTTAACGCCGCCGACGCGGCGCTGGCCGCGGCGGTCGAGCGAATCCTCGGCCGGGAGCCAGCCCGCCCGCCGGGACTGCTCACCCAGGATCTGCATAAGGCATTAAGCACGCTCCGCGAGCGGAGCAAACCGCTAGACAACCCACTGCCGTGGCGACGCGGCCGGTCCAGCTACCAGCGCACGCTACGGGTGCTGACCGCCGTCGATCACTATGCCCGTAGCCTGGCCCAGCTTGCCGACCACGTCCGCGAGCCTGGATGGGCGCCAACACTGCAACCCGCCACCGCCTGTGTCCGGACCAATCTCAACGCGCTACGCCAGATGCTGCATGGCCGCCAGATCGGACAGATCTCCTCCGCCGAGGACCTCATCGACGCCGCGGAGGCCTACGCCGCCCACACCCCCGACCCAGACCGCCGCGCTGCCCTGCTCAGCGCGGCCCGGCTGCTGCGCCGCATCGACCAGGTGGTCGTCAAGTTCGCGACCGACCTCGGCCACGCTGGCGAGGCGATGCAGCCACAGAGCCTGCCCGCGACTGCCTAGCTAGAGGGCTGTCGACGGTCAGGTCGAGCTTCAGGGGAAACTGGACGACGAGGTGAGTCCCGTGTCCAGGCGGACTGGTGATCTCGATCGATCCGCCCCACGCTTCCACGCGGTCGCGGAGGCCTACCAGGCCCGAGCCGCCCGCAGGGTCCGCGCCGCCGACGCCGTCGTCACGAATCGAAAGCCGCAGGCTACCGTCTCGCGCGGAAGCCTCGATGGCGCCGCTGAGCTCGACCGGAATCGCCGAACGGCGGGCAAGCGTCCGCAACGCCGGTCCGAGCCCTGCCTCGGAGAGGATGGCCGGATGAATGCCGCAGGAGATCTCCCGTAGCTCGTCGATGACCCGGTTGAGCTCGCCCGCGACCTGGCCGATCGTCCTCCGGGCTTCCTCGAGCTCCGCAGGTACGCTTGACTCGGCCATCTCCGCGCCGCTCCTCGGCGGCGCGCCGAACGACCTCAGCGGCCCACCGCCCGAACGCGTCGCGCGAACTCCAGAGCCACGCCACCGCCATCACATTCGTGATACCGCTGCTCGCCGGCGGCAGCGTGCACGACGGGGTTGCCACCTGCCGCCCGTGCTCAGCCGGCCTCGCCGTGCGCCGAGACGGACACCTGCTCCCACTCGCGCCAGGTCGCCAGCCGCGACTCGTAGTCGGCCGTGGCGATGCCGAGTGGCCCGTTTCCGAAGAAGACGCGCAGCGGCGGCCGCTCCGCGTCAACCACCTGGAGGATGGCCTCCCTAGTCGCTTCGGGCTTGCCGGGCGAGGCCGCCACGCGGGTACGCTGCTCGGCGGCCTGCTTACGGACCGCGTCGTATGCCGGCAGGGGCGTCGCGTGACTGGCCGACGAGCCGCCCCAGTCGGTGTCGTAGGCTGCCGGCTCGATCAGCGTCACCTTGATTCCGAAGGCGGCGACCTCCTGGGCCAGTGCCTGGCTGAGCCCTTCAAGAGCCCATTTGGAGGCGTGGTACATCCCGATGTTCGGGAAGGCGGAGATGCCGCCGATCGAGGACACCTGGATGACATGGCCGCCACCTTGCTCGCGCAAGAACGGCAGCGACGCCTGCGTCACCCACAGCGCACCGAACAGGTTAGTCTCGATCTGGGCGCGCGCCTCCTGCTCGCTGAGCTCCTCGATCATGCCGAACTGGCCGTATCCCGCGTTGTTGACCACGACATCGAGCCTGCCGAAGTGGTCGTGGGCTCGGGCGACCGTGTCGAACACCGCTTGGCGGGCAGTGACGTTGAGGGCGAGCGGCGCTACGGCGTCGCCGTATTTGTCCGCCAGGTCGCGCAACGACGCCGTGTCGCGGGCGGTTGCGGCCACCTTGTCGCCACGCTCCAGGGCGGCGATGGCCCACTCGCGGCCGAAGCCGCGCGACGTGCCGGTGATGAACCAGACCTTGGCTGCCATGAGACTCCTCTCCGGTAAGGATGACCACACTCCGGTCATCTTCAGACCATGCCCTCTCTTGTTGATGTAGAGCTCGCCGAAGTTGCATCCCTCCACGAAGCGCTGCACAGCCTTCGCGTCATTGGAGAACAGATAGGCCGACAGCCCGTACTTGTTGTCGTTGGCAAGGTCGAGCGCCTCTTCGAGGTCGTCGAACGCCATGATCGGTGACACCGGCCCGAAGATCTCCTCTTGCATGATCTACATGTCGTTGCGGGTGACGACGAGAACTGTCCTTGAAGAACGCTGCCATCCAGCCCTCGATCTCGACGCGCGATTCGCGCAGGGGTTTGCCCTCCTCGTGCGAGATGAGCCGGGACAGACGCTCGGCGTCGGCACGCACTAGTTGGGCGACCCGTTGGAGGTACTCGGCGCGCTCGCGTGGTGTCAGTGCCGCCCAAACGGGCTGGGCTCGCTGCGCGGCCTCTAGCGCCGATTGCGCGTCCTCTTCGGTGACAACCGGCACGTCAGCGATCGTCTTACCGGTGGACGGGTCGATTACTTGCATGGCTTCCCGTTCGTCAGGACCCACCCATGCCTGACCCACCCGCATGCTGACATCGAATCCGCCATTTGCTCGAGCTGCCTGATCGACTGTCGTCGTGGTCGGTTCTATCGTCGCCATAACCGATTGAAACCGCCGTGGCTAGCGCCACGATGCGGATGGCTGCTAGCTGCAATGCAGGCCACGGAGCTTGCGTTCGTAGGCCGCGCCGTGGCACTGCGCTGCTTGATCGTCGGACGATAGGCGGGTTTTCTCGACGCGCCCGGCGGTGTCCGCGCGGGTGGCTAGCGCAATAATTGTGGTCATGGCGATTAACGGGGACGCTGCGCAGCCTCGCCCCGGTCGGGATGGCGAGGTCTCGGCCATGAGCAGGTTGCGGGTGGTCCTCGCTGAGGACGACATTTTGCTTCGGGAGGGTTTGGCCAGTCTGCTGGAGCGGTCGGGTTTCGCGGTGGTGGGGCAGGCCGGTGGCGGGGCGCAGCTGGTGGCGCTGGTCCGTCAGGAGGCGCCCGAGCTGGTGGTCGTCGATATCCGGATGCCGCCGACGAATACCACCGAGGGTTTGGAGGCGGCCCGGGTGATCCGCCAGGAGTTCCCGGCGACGGGCATCGTGGTGCTCTCAGCGCATGTCGAGGTTGAGCATGCGATGGAGTTGCTGGCCAGCGGCCGGGGGATCGGCTACCTGCTCAAAAGCCGGGTCACCGACGTGGCGGAGTTCGTCGAGACGCTCGAGCGCATCGCCAAGGGTGCTTCGGTGGTGGATCCGGCGCTGGTGGCGGAGCTGGTCTCGGCGCGCCGGCGCAATGATCCGCTGGCGGTGCTCAGCGCGCGGGAACGGGAGGTGCTGGCGCTGATGGCCGAGGGACGCTCCAATGCCGGCATCGGCCGTCGGCTGTGGGTCACCGAGGGCACGGTGGAAAAGCACGTGCGCAGTATCTTGGCCAAGCTGCGTCTCCCGGAGACCGACGACGATCACCGTCGGGTGCTGGCGGTAGTCACCTTCCTGGAGGCCCGCTGACCGGATCCACCGGGTGGCCGTCACCGTGGCTGGTGATCAGCGCGCGAATGGCATCGGCCGACAACGCGGACTTGGGCAGGAAACCGACCACTGGGCTGGCCGCGATCAGGTCGGTGTAGTCCTGCTCGGCGTGAGTTGAGATCAGGACCATCCGGGTGCGCGCCAGGCTGGCTTCCCGGGACAGTCGCCGGGCCAGATCGAAGCCGCTCTCCCCACCGAGGTCGATGTCGAGCAAGGCGACGTCCGGCCGTAGCTGGGTGGCTTGCTGGAGGGCCTCAGCACTGGTTGACGCCACGCCGACGACCATGATCCCCTGGCGTTCCAGCAAGCCACGAGCGGCATCCAGGAAGCGAGGGCTGTCATCAACGATGAGACAGCGCAGCGTCATCACACCAGGATCGCACCGCAGCTGCCGGGGCGCCTTGCGGGCAGCATGGCCACGTGTCACGTCAAGACAGCTGTCGCCGGGCCGCGGTAGAGCTTGGTCACGGTGGCGATGTCGGCGTCATCCAGACCCGACGCCGCCGCTTTTTCATAGAGCCGCTGCACCACCTGAGCTGCCGGCAGCTCGACATCGGCCCCTCGAGCGATGTCGAGCGCCAAGCCGGCATCCTTGGCGCCCAGCACGGTGGTCCACCATCCCTCTTGCGAGCCGGTCAGCACGTCCTCGAACCGGTTCTTCAACCCGGGCGCCACTATGGTGCTGGTGCCGAGCAGTTCCCGCAGCTGGTCATCCGAGAGACCTCCCGAGCGGCCAACGGCAAACGATTCAGCCAGGGCGACCACCTCTGAGAGCAGCAACAGGTTGGTCGCCAGCTTGGCGGTGATGGCCAGCGGCGCGGTGTCATATCGCCGGATGGTGTCCGACAGCGACGACAGGACCGGTTGCAAGCGGTCCACGACGCCGGCGTTGCCGCCGGCGAGGAACACCGCCTGGCCCGCCCGCACCACAGCGGGGCTGCCGACGACGGGCATCGCGAGGAATCGAGCGGGGAAGGCCTCGGCTAGCTCTCCGCTGAGCTTCGGCGACACCGTCGAGCAGTCAACATAGATGCTCTTCGCCCCGATCGACGACCGGAGCTCCCCCAACGCCACTGCCCGGACCGCGTCGTCGTTGGCCAGCATGGTGACCGCGACATCCACACCGTCCACGGCGTCGGCGACACTGTGCGCTTCCCGGGCGCCCTCGGACACAACTTCGCCGGCCTTGCCCTTCGAGCGGTTCCACACCGCCACCCGGTGGCCGCCCTCAAGCAGCCTTGCGGCGAGCACACGCCCCATCCGTCCCATGCCCAACACCGCGACGTCCATCCCAGCCTCCTCGATCACTGCCGTGCCGTTCCGGGTCCGGACCGCCCGGTGGACGCGGACGGCGTCGTCGAGCATCGTCTTCACCCAACAAGACCCATGCCTTGGAGAGTGGCCCTTGCGCGATCGTCTGTCTGCGACGCCAGCATCCAGTTGGGCTTCCTGGTAGTTGCAGTCCCGAGGTACCTGCTAGCCGCACCGACGTGATCCTGCTCTTCGCCGGCCCGCGCCACCGTGGACGATCATTCCCGGTGTCCTGCCGATCTCACTCGACGTGACCGACCCTGGCGCCCGCAAGGCCGTCGATGAGGCGGGGCCGAGTTCGTGCGCGCCAGGCGACGACCGTGGCCATCGCAGCTGCCAGACCGCCGGCCAGCATGGCGGCGCGGTCACCGACGGCGCCGGCCACTTCGCCGCCGTTGACCACCTCGGCCACGGCGGGAAGCAGCGCCGCCCCCATCGCCGCCCCAATCTGCCGGCTAGTGTTGATCACTCCGCCGACCAGGCCCTGGTCGTCGTTGGGTACCCCGCCGCTGGCGGTCACCATCGCCCCGAACGCGATACCGGCGGTCCCGAAGCCGACAAGCATCACCGCTGCAAGCACAGGGCTGTAGCTGCCGCTGGCAGGCAGGCGCATCAGCACCAGGAAGCCGAGCGTGGCCGCGCCGCTGGTCAGCACCAGCAACCGCCGCATCCCGACACGGGATGCCAGCCGAGCGCCGAACGCACCAGCGGTGAACCCGACCACGCCTTGGGGGGCCATGGCCAGGCCCGTCATCAGCGGCGAGTCGTGCAGCACCTGCTGGAAGTAGATCGACAGGACCAGCATCTCGCCACCGTTCCACACGCCCAGCAGCAGGGTAAGCACGCTCCCGGTACGTAGGCTGGGCAGCCGCAGCAGGTTCGCGCGGATCAGCGGATCGGGGTGACGGCTCTCCACGAAAGCGAAGCCAACCGTCGCCGACACGGCTAGCAACAGCGCCGCCGCCACGACCGGGGACAACCAACCCAGGACATCGCCCTGCGCCACGGCGAACACCACCGCGGCCACCGCGATCGTGACGAGCAGCGCGCCACCGGCATCCAGGCGCGGCCGGCCGGGCCCGCGCGCATGGCGCGACTCGTGCAACAGCTTCGGCGCCAGCAGCACGGCGGCCACGCCGACCGGCACGTTCACCAAGAACACGCTGCGCCAGCTGGAGAACTCCACCAGCACTCCGCCCAGGACCAGACCGGACACAAACCCAATCGAGGACGTCGCGCCATACATACCCAAAGCGCGCGTCCGCGCCGGACCTTCGGCGAAGCCTGTGGTGATCAGAGAAAGCGCGGCGGGAGCCACGAGCGCGGCCCCGATACCCTGTGCAACCCGCGAGGTCACCAGCAACAGGGGATCCTGTGCCAGGCCGCCAGCAAGCGACGCGGCCGTGAAAACCACCATCCCAATAATGAACATGCGGCGGCGACCGAACAAGTCGGCGGCGCGCCCGCCCAAGATCAGGAGCCCGCCGAAGGTGATCGCGTACCCAGTAACCACCCATTGCACCGAAGATGACGGAAATCCGAACTCCTGTTGGATGGATGGCAGCGCCACATTCACGATGCTGAAGTCCAGCACGACCATGAAGGCTGCCACCAGGATGAGCACCATGCCTAGCCCGTGATGCCCGCGGTGTGCCGCCGTGGGCTGCGGTGGGGATTCGGGCCCTGTGCGCGAGGCGGCTGGCGACGCAGCGGTCTCCGGCGAAGGGGAAGCCTCTGGCAGTGCGTGGGTCCACCCCAGGCGGCGCCAGGAGATGGTCGTGGATGGCATCAGGTAAACCAATAGAGACGCTTCGTGGCCGGGCTCAACCTCCACCGCGGGCCTCCACGCTGTTCACGAGTGGGATATGCCGGTTGAGCACATCCGTGCCCAGCTCGGCCATTCGTGCCCTGCTGGTGGTGGTGCCCGCGGTGGTGATCTTGGAGATTCCGTCTGCTGCCGGTTGCGTCATATCGCCCTCCTCAGCGGCCTCCGGCGCCGCTTCCTGGAGTGCGGCAAGCCGTCACTCGTAAGGGTGACACCTCAATGGCTGTTGGTCTTCACGGCCTGCGACCATCTTACCTACCGGCTGGCTGGAATCCCGGGCTGCCGGCTACCGGCCTCGATGGGCAGATCAGAAAGATCAGAAGCGGAACGCAGCAAAGCTGGACCGCAGTGCAGCCACTCGAACGTAGCGACGGCGCATCGGACCACCATGCCCAAGCCGGTGCTCCACTGGCGGATGCCGGACCACGGGTCGTGGGGTAGCAGTTCCAACCGGATCAGAGAGGGCCCAAACGAGGCTACCCGGACGAGAGGACGCTGTCACCTCAGAGGGCGAGGATGACATCGATGCGATGGTCCGGAGTCTGACTTCCGAGGCCGGAATCCGCCAGGCGGCGCGCCATCTCTTTCATCCCGATCCGGCCGCTCCGAGTACGGCGCTGATCCCCGCGATGATCGCGCCTGCGAGCGTGACGGAGGCGAACGAACGCAGGAACCCGGTGCGGAAGAAGCGTCCGCGGATCCAAGCGAGGGTGAGGAGCTCGAAGGCGACCGTAATGATCGCCACGATGAGCGCAGCACCGTACTGTGGGATGAGGAAGGGCAGTGTGTGCAAAATGCCGCCGAGGAAGGTTCCGGCGCCGGTAATCGAGCCGCGCAGGTAGGGGTTGCCGCGTCCGGTCAGGTCACCCGAGTCGGAGAGTCCTTCGGAGAAGGCCATGCTAAAGCCGGCGCCGATCGCGGTCGCGAGCCCGGCAATGAAGGCGTAATGGGGACGGTGGGTGGCAAGCGCGACGGCGAAGATCGGCGCCAACGTCGACAGCGAGCCGTCGATCAGACCAGTCATCGCTGGCTGCACACGCTGAAGCAGGAACGACTGTTCAACGCGTTGTCCGGCTGGGTTTACCAAGCCTGTCGCGGTCACGTGGACATCTCCCCCGTGATGAACTGAACTGCGTAAGCACCGGCTCGCTCAAGCTCATACCCCGCGCTATCGCCTGGGCGGCGGTTCCCCCACCATCGGCGCGTCTGTGGTCGCGCCACAGCGCCGGCCGCACCTTGGAAGGGGAATTGCAGTACGGTCGGGCTTACCGTTGCGGACCAGGACGGCCGCGATGGTGATTGGCGGCACCGACTGCACAGCAAGGTCATGCCTTCGAGAATGAGCCTTGGGCGCGCGTCCCGTCTTCGACGCCAGCGCCCATGTGCGCTTCCCGTTGGCTGTAATCCCGAGGTTCCTGCTGGCTGCAATTATCGTCGGCAGCCACGCGGCACGCTCCGGCGTATCGAGTCGAACCTGGCGTGTAGGCCTTCGCTGCGGTAGCGGCACGGAGGCATGTTGCAGCTGGCGGGTATGCAAAGAGTCCAGCCGGCCGGGAGCACAGATGGGCGTTGCCCCTGACGACAGGTGCCCGTTGCGAGACCACTCTCGACGTCATGGACATCATCACGCACACAGATGCTCCTCCAGAAGCCTCCTCAGCAGCCGCGGCGGTGGTCCCTGCCGCCGCTGTCGCCGGCCGGAAGTACGCCGTCGAGCTCATCGGGACGTTCTTCCTCGTCTTCACCATCGCCACCAGCGTGCTCAGCGCCAACGCGTTGGCCCCGCTGGCCATCGGCGCAGCCCTCATGGTCATGGTCTACGCCGGGGGGCACATCTCCGGTGGCCACTACAACCCCGCAGTAACCATCGCCGCGCTGGTACGCGGCCGGACCGCACTACCCGACGCCATCGGATACTGGATCGCCCAGCTCGTGGGCGGCCTGCTCGCCGCGGCGATCGCCCGCTGGGTGATCCACCCAGCACAGCTCCACACCCTGACCCTGTCCGGCCACGTCCTCCTCGCCGCCTTCGTCGTGGAACTGCTGTTCACCTTCGCCCTGTGCTACGTCATGCTCAACGTCGCCACCAGCAAAAGCCACCCGAACAACTCCTTCTACGGCCTGGCCATCGGCTTCACCGTCCTGACCGGCGCCATTGCCGTCGGCGCACTTTCCGGTGGCGCGTTCAACCCCGCTGTCGCCATCAGCGGCGCCGCCATCGGCCTCTTCGCCTGGCCCACGCTGTGGGCCTACCTCGTGGCCCAGATCGTCGCCGGTGCCGCCGCCGGACTCGCCTTCCTCACCCTCAACCCCGACGACAAGTGATCCGTCCGGGGGCCCCCAAATGGACCTGCATCACCGGGTTCGGTGGCCTCCGGCGTCAACGCCAACGGCACCCACAAGACCAGCCGATCTTGTCACGTCGCATGACGTCCAGTGTTGCCCGGCGCTCTACGGGTAGTCGATCCGTCTCCGTAGCGTTCGCCGTGCGACAGAACGGACTGTCCCACTTGGACATAACCGGCGTGGCTACAACAGTTCAAGCGCCCGCAGTTCCTCCGTGACCTGGTACGGCGAGGCTGTTAGCTTGGTCGCTCACACAGCGAGCGCCTTGTCGCCGTAGTCTTGGACCGCGCGAGGGCTGCAGTAGATCAGCAACGGAACGCTCTGGTCAGTTTGTCGATGGTCAGCTTCTGGCCGCCGACCTCGATGGTCATCTTCCGCCGCTCGAAAGACCGCACGACGGGGACAAGGGGACTTCGAAACACCAGCAGGCCGACGACCACAAGGATCGGCCACAGCAAGCTGGCGATCGCGGTGATTGTGTCGGCCACGGCTCTCCCAGTAGCAAGGATGTCCGGCGAGGTGATCCGCCCACACCGCCAAACCCGACCCGCAGTTTGCACCACGCACCGCGATTACGCCTCACTCAGGGTCGGGAAGGCTGGCACCCGGGCTCGCCACCCGTTCTCCAAGATCATGCTGTCTACATGCCGTGGGAGGTCGGCGAGGCGTGATAAAAACCAACAAACGGTAGCTCACGGGCATGGGGGCCGATAGGCCAGGTCGGGCAAGTAGTGGTCCCACTCGTTTTTGGTGATGGCGGGGGTGATGCTACAGATTCGAGCGGTGACATTGTCGACGCTGGTGTCCCACAACCGGGCGGTGATGTCCCTGCTACCGGTAGCCAGGGTGTGCCCGTCGGGACTGAACGCCACCGAGAAGACCCAGTTGGTGTGGCCGGTGAGGGTGCTCAGTGGGGTGGGCTGGTGGGGGTCACTGACATCCCACAACCGCGCGGTGTCATCGCCGCTGGCGGTGGCCAGAGTGCGCCCATCGGGACTGAACGCCACCGAGTAGACGGCGTTGGTGTGGCCGGTGAGGGTGCTCAGTGGGGTGGGTTGGTGGGGGTCGCGGACATCCCACAACCGCGCGGTGTCATCGTTGCTGGCGGTGGCCAGGGTGCGCCCATCAGGACTGAAAACCACCAACCAGACGGCGTTGGTGTGGCCGGTGAGAGTGCTCAGTGAGGTGGGATGGTGGGGGTCGCGGACATCCCACAACCGCGCGGTGTCATCGCCGCTGGCGGTGGCCAGGGTGCGCCCATCAGGACTGAACGCCACCGAGTAGACGGCGTTGTTGTAGCCGGTGAGAGTGCTCAGCGGGTGGGGTTGGTGGGGGTCGCGGACATCCCACAACCGCGCGGTGTCATCAGCGCTGGCGGTGGCCAGGGTGCGCCCATCAGGACTGAACGCCACCGAGGTGACGTTGTTGGTGTGGCCGGTGAGGGTGCTCAGTGGGGTGGGATGGTGGGGGTCACTGACATCCCACAACCGCGCGGTCTCATCGTTGCTGGCGGTGGCCAGGGTGCGCCCATCAGGACTGAACGCCACCGAGTAGACGGTGTTGGTGTGGCCGGTGAGAGTGCTCAGTGAGGTGGGATGGTGGGGGTCACTGACATCCCACAACCGCGCGGTCTCATCGGCGCTGGCGGTGGCCAGGGTGCGCCCATCAGGACTGAAAACCACCGAGTAGACGGTGTTGGTGTGGCTGGCCACGATGGGTTCAGGAAGGTCCCACAACCGCGCGGTGTCATCAGCGCTGGCGGTGGCCAGGGTGCGCCCATCAGGACTGAAAACCACCGACAAGACGAAGCTGGTGTGGCCGGTGAGGATGCCCAGTGAGGTGGGATGGTGGAGGTCGCGGACATCCCACAACCGCGCGGTGTCATCGTCGCTGGCGGTGGCCAGGGTGCGCCCATCAGGACTGAAAACCACCGAGATGACGGGGTTGGCGTGGCCGGTGAGAGTGCCTAGGGGCGTGGGATGGTGGGGATCACTGACATCCCACAACCGCGCGGTCTCATCGGCGCTGGCGGTGGCCAGGGTACGCCCATCAGGACTGAAAACCACCGAGTAGACGCCGTTGGTGTGGCCGGTGAGGATGCCCAGGGACGTGGGATGGTGAGGGTCACTGACATCCCACAACCGCGCGGTGCCATCGAGGCTGGCGGTGGCCAGGGTGCGCCCATCAGGACTGAACGCCACCGACTCGACGGCGCGGGTGTGGCCGGTGAGGATGCCCAGGGGCGTGGGATGGTGGAGGTCACTGACATCCCACAACCGCGCGGTCTGATCGAGGCTGGCGGTGGCCAGGGTGCGCCCATCAGGACTGAAAACCACCAAATGACCCAGTTGGTGTGGCCGGTGAGAGTGGCTAGCAAAGTGGGATGGTGGGGGTCACTGACATCCCACAACCGCGCGGTGTGGTCGTAGCTGGCGGTGGCCAGGGTGTGCCCATCGGGACTGAACGCCACCGAGTTGACGGTGTTGGTGTGGCCGGTGAGGGTGCCCAGGGGCGTGGGATGGTGGAGGTCGCGGACATCCCACAACCGGACGGTGGTGTCGCTGCTGGCGGTGGCCAGGGTGTGCCCATCGGGACTGAACGCCACCGAGGAGACGTTGTTGGTGTGGCCGGTGAGTCGGGTGGCGTAGGGGGTGGCGACGGTGCTGAGCAGACTGCTGCGGGCTTCGGTGGTGGGGGTGAGCCGGTAAGCGGTCAGGGCGAGTTGGGCGGCTAGGGCTGGGTTGGTGTCGCGGAGGTCAAGGGCCTGTCCGGCGACTTGCCGGGACACCGCGACATCCCGTTGTTGCTCCGCGCCGCGCCGCTGGATCACGGCGATCCCCGCTGCAACCAGAGCAAGGACGAGCAGTACCGACAAGACGGTGAGGGCGCGCCCGCGCCGGAGGCGGTCCCGGTGGATGCTGGCGTGCAGGAAGGCTCGCGCCGTCGGGCTGAGCTCGATGCGGTCGGTGACCAGGTCGTGGGCCCTAAGGTGGGTACCGGTGTCGGCCACTGCGGCGGCAAGTTGGCCGCGTTCCCACAACCGGGCCGGTGGGCGACCCTCGGTGTTCCATTCGGTGGCGGCCTGCTCGACCGCCCGGCACGCCCGCAGCGCCGAGACGTTCTCCTCGATCGCCTGGGCCAGCGGTGCCCAAGCGGACAAAAACGCCTCGTGGACCACTCCCACCACCACTACGCCGTTGTCGGTGTCCGTGGTTAACAGCCGACGCCTGACAAAGGTGTCCAGTTCACGGGTCACCGGTTCTGGCAGGTCATCGCGAGGGACCCGCCACCGGGTGGGGCGACCCTGCTCATCCACGGTGACCAACCGCAACAACCCGGCAATGACCAGCTCAGGACGCCTCCCGGTGGCCGCACTCGCCTCGGCCAGGGCCGCATCGGCTTGGCGGGTCAGGGCACCCTGCACCCCACCGAGCTGGTCATAGCGTGCGCCCGACAGGTGCCCGCCCCGGGTGAGCCCGTCGGCGAGCTGGGCGAGGGTGAAGGCCAGCAGCGGCAACGCTTCCCCACTGTCGGTGTCGGCGACCACTCGGGCCACCAGCTCCTCAGCGACGGCGATCCCGGCCAGCCGGGCCGGACCCTGGATCACCGCTGGCAGCGCGTCGCGGCGCAGCGGCCGCAGCGGGTAGGGACGGGTCGGTAACACCGCAAGGTCCGCATCGACCAGGAGCTGGTCCAAAAATTCCGGTCGCAGCGTAGCCACCACCTGTACCGAACCGCCCAGCACCGGTCCTAGAAGCCGCGCGAACTCGGCCCGCGTCGCGGGGGTGGCGTGAGTGAGCAGCTCCTCGAACTGATCCACCACGAGCAACAGACGCCGCCGCCCACCCCGGGCCGCCAACAACAGCTCGTCGGCCAGCCAGGTCAAGCCCGCCGCATCGAGGCGCTGGCGCACCTGCGACACGGTCCAGTCCAGGCCGACCTGCCGCGCCCCAGCAACCAGTTCCCGGACCAGGGCCGCCACGGGATCGGCGCCGGGCAGCATCGGTGCCAGCGTCCACCACCCCGGCTCCCCGGCCATCACGTGCAGCAGGCCGGCCCGCACCAGCGACGACTTGCCACACCCCGAAGGACCCACCACCACCAGCACTGTCCCCTCAGCGCGCTCAGCGGGGGACCGCAACAGCCCCGCCAGCCGCCCCACCTCATCGCTGCGACCGAAGAACACCCGATGGTCCTGGACATCAAACGAGCGCAACCCCGGAAACGGCGACCGATCATCAGGCCACCCCCAACCCCCGCCGGCATCAACCCGACGCAACACCTCCACCAGCGCCGCCCGCGCCCCAGTGGGATCGACGGTGAGGTCGGCGTACTGGACGGACCTCAACAGCGGGTGATCCACCCCCGGCTCAGCGCGCACCGGCAACAGCCGACTACCCCGCGACAGAGCAATACTGACCTCGGCCGTACACCAGGTCGATCGCACGGCGGCCTGGGTGACCACGCAAACCACCGCGTCGGCCCAGCGCAACCGCTCATGGAGCTGCCGCTCCCACTCCTCGCCCACCTGGATCCCATCACACAAATCCCGATCCAGAAACACCTCGTGGCCCTCGCCCACCAGCCACTGGTGTAGGTGACCGGCACATTCACGGTCCTCGCTGGCATGGCTGAGGAATACCTTGGCCACCACACCTCCCGGGAAACGTTGGCGAAGACAGCTGAGGCAGGAGGTGCCGCGTCGCCGCGGAAGCTGAGGACTACCGCGCTGCGACGCGGCGCCGCCGGACCCCGGGAGAGAGGCCCCGGCGTGCTTCGTCGAACTCGTGAGCCCGCACCGAAACGCTCCCGGTCAGACCGATTGGATGGACATTTGAACTCAGAGTAACACCCTGTTTCAGCATTTTAGGCAAAAAATTACCCTAATGTTGTATCCCTGTCGTTATGAGTCGTGCTACTTGATACTGAGAGTTATCAGTCCGGTACTCGGACGGGGGTCTGACCTCAGCGCCGGAGGTCCCTCGACGATCATTGAGGATCGGCGCGGGATTGACCGGTTAGTCCAGGAAATCCTCCAGATACCAGCGACTCCCCTCCACACCGACCGGGTCCACCCGATACCTGTCGCTACGTCGAGCGTGGCGCCGGGTCGGCCAACACGCCGACAGATACCTCGCCCCAGGTTGCTGACGGCACTCCCGACCGACACGAGGATCCTGCTGGTCCTCCGTAGCGGCGTAGTCCGGCGCGGGCGGGTGAGCTGCCCATACTGTTCCGGTGATCGCCGCTGGTCGGCGCGTCGCAGACCTCGAAAACAAGCGGTTCCGCCTTGCCCCGCCTTGCGTGCTGCCGAATCTACCTCTATCCGATCAAGAAATCGGACCGACGAGCGGCGCAGCGTCCTGGGACAGAGAGTAGGCAAGTAGTCACCCAATTATGCCTAAAGTAGGCTATTCGAGTGAGTTGGCATGAGCTCTATCACTCATTTACCTTCACCTGGTTAGTCTTTCTCGCAGGATCGCCACTCGATCGGTGGCAAGCCCGGTGTCTTGACCAACACAATCCGCAACAACCACCACTCGCCCACCACCACCGTGACCGCTAAGGCGGGACGGATCCGATAAGGAAGTTAACGATCATGATTCGCCGATTTGCTGTCACGACCGCGCTGAGCGCCGCCGTGGCGGCCACTCTCATCACCGGCGCGATCGCGACCAGTGCTCCCGCCGCAGGCGGGCCGGTGGTTCTGATCAGCATGCTCACCTCACTGCCCACCATCCAACCCGACGATTCGGCATCCCAGCTCGTCGGCCAATGGCGGTCGGATACCGGCAACGCCGTGCTTGTATTGCAGGAAGACGGTACGTACAGTTACGTACTTAGTAGTAGTGTATTTGGCACAGCGGAAGAGGGATATTTCCAGGTGAACGGCTCCCAGCTAACCCTAACTCCGACGACCAGGGCCGGGACTGATAGTAGCGGCAACAAGATACAAATGAGGCTGGGTTCGCTCAGCATGTCAATCGGCTCGGATTCATCTGGAAATACGGTGCTCGATTTTAATGGATCCACATACCATAGAGCGTAGAGTCCTTGACACCCAGGATTGGCGCGAGGTCGTGGATCATCTCCGCCTCGACCCCACGGTCGTTTCACGATCGCATACAGGGGTGCGGTGGTCGCCTCTTCCCCTCCCGAGTCCCGCCTGCGCTGGAGTTCCCGAACTCGACAGCAGTGCTGTCCACCGCCCGCCTAACAGCACTGCTGTCGAGTTCGGGAACCCCAGCGCAGGCGGAGCACCCAGGCGCCGGCGGGATCATCCTCGGACAGCGGCTGGCCGCGGGTTCCCGGCCTACCTATGCGATCGTGAAACGACCGTGGCCTCTGACCCGGCTAGCCGGGTCAGAGGCCAGTGGGGGCGACTGATCACCGCTCTCCAGCCGACCACGCACCAAGCTGCGATACTCCGAGCTTGGCGCCCGCACGCAGGCGCAACTCCCGGAGACGATCGGCACCGTGCACCGCGTTGGAGTGCGGATCCCGTGCACAGCAGGACGGGGCCAGCGGTGGAACTCGGCCCGGCCGCACTGCTCCACCAGTGGGGGCACTGGTGCTACCGGACACGGGCCGCCACGCGAGCGGTACCGTGGCCCCGCTGGGCAACTGCGGGACGCATCGCGCGTCTACGGAGTCGGACCGTGAGAATCCACACAAGGAGTTTACTTTCCCGATGGCTGATGACGGCGACGCGCTACACCTGACAGGCGGTATCCCACTCGGCGGAACGGTGAAGATCCGAGGCTCGAAGAACGCGGTTCCCAAGCTGATGGTCGCCGCACTCCTCACGGAGGAGCTTGTGCTCATCCAAAACATCTCGCAGATCGTCGACACCCGGCTTGTGACCGAGCTGCTTGAGCTGCTGGGGTGCAGCACCGCGCAGCCAGCGGACGGTCAGCTGCGGATCGAGGCGCGTGACATCCACACCGCTGCGACGCGCGATCTGGAGTACTTCCATGTCAGGAGCCGGATCCCGGTACTCACCTGCGCACCGCTCCTGCACCGCACCGGCTACGCGGAGGTCTGGAAGGCCGGTGGCTGCAGCATTGGCGAGCGTCCGGTCGATCTACACCTGGAAGTGCTTCGCGCGTTCGGCGCGGTGAGCGAGCGGACCGACACCGGCTTCAAGTTGACGGCCGAGGTGGGCGGGCTCAGGGGCGCAGTCGTGGAGCTGAAGTACCCGAGCGTGGGTGCGACCGAGCAGTTCCTGCTCGGGGCGGTCGTCGCCGCAGGCGACTCCGAGCTGCGCAACGCCGCGACCGAACCGGAGATCATCGACCTGATCTCCATGCTTCAGCGGATGGGTGCATTTATCACCGTGCAGCCCGGCCGCGTCATCCAGGTCACCGGTGTCTCCCGCCTGAGGGGAGTCTCGCACACCGCCATCCCAGACCGGCTCGAAGCGGCTTCCTGGGCGAGCCTCGCACTGGCGACCGACGGACGGATCACGGTGCGCGGCGTCCGGCAGGCTGATCTTGGGACGTATCTCAACGTCTACCGGCGCGCAGGTGGCGAGTTTGACTTCTCCACCGACGGCAACGAGGTGACATTTCGGCGGGAGAAGTCCATGCCGCGCCCGCTGGTCATCGAGACAGACGTGCATCCTGGCTTCATGACCGACTGGCAGTCGCCTATGGTCACCGCGCTGACACAGGCAGACGGCGTGACCGTGCTGCACGAGACGGTGCACGAGAACCGGCTCGCGTACGGAAAGGCACTCCAGGCGCTCGGCGCCCAGATGCAGGTCTTCACCGAGTGCCTCGGGCGCACCCCTTGCCGCTTCGGATCGCGAAATCACCAACACTCTGCCGTAGTGGTCGGGCCGACGAAGCTGCAAGGAACGAACGTGCATGTCCCGGACCTGCGGGCGGGCTTCTCCTACGTGCTGGCCGCACTCGCAGCGCAAGGTGACTCGACAGTGACGGGAATCTCTCTACTGGACCGCGGTTACGAGAACTTCCGCGAGAAGCTGATCGGTATTGGAGCTAAGCTCCGCTGACTGACGAGTCACGACCGTGATCATCCTCGTCGAGGACGGCGCCGGTGCGCTCCGCGACAGCACCCTGGTCGCGGCCGGCGGGGTGTCTACGTCGCCTGCGGGAGTGCCGCGTCGCCCCGCGCTCACTGGTCCACGCCCCTGCATTGCACATACTGGTGGTACGAGATTGGCGTTACTCGTGGCAAGAGAGTGGAGTACCGTAGGCTAGGTGGGACGGTCCCCGCCTGGGAGTCGACTGGACCTCGTGCACCGTACCGGAGCAGCGGTGCTAGGGGGCGGGTTGTGCGTGTTCGGGGTCCTCGGGGTCATCGATCGGCTGAAGTTCCTCGAGTTACATGGCAAAGTCGTACTCGGTCTCTCCTCGAACGGCCTGTTGTCGACGATCTCCCTTATCGTCGGCGGCGTCCTCATCGGCGCCGCGTTGCGTGGTGGTCGGGTCTCCTCCACGATCACGGTGGTCGTGGGCCTGCTCTTCCTGCTCTCCGGCTTGCTCAACCTCACCGTACTGGACACCAAACTCAACCTGCTGGCGTTTCGGCTGCCGAACGTAATCTTCAGCTTCATCGCCGGGATGCTGCTGCTGTTCCTCGGTGCCTACGGTCGGTTCAGTGGCGGCTTGTCAGTGGACAATCCCTACTACCAGCTTCGGCATCATCGCGACGATCCGAATTCCTGGACGGAAGAGCACCACCGCGATGAGGAGACTGACCGCTTGACGGCTGCGGAGATTGCGGTCGGCGAGGGTCACGCCACGCCAGAGCAGGAGTGGCTGGTGCGCGAGGACGCTCAGCGCCGCGCCAATGAGGCGCGCCGGCGCGCGTGGGAGCTCTACGAAAGCCAGCAAGCACAGGACAACAATGGTTCGAAGTGAACACCGCGAGCGAGCTCGGCACGCGCACCCAGCGCGCCGAGCGTGACATGAGCGCTGTCCGGGGCGAGCGCGGAAGCTCTGACGTCGAACTCGGCGACAGCGGAGCGCCCCGCTGGATGGCGGGACGCGGGCTCGCCGCCGCGGTCCGCGGGTAATCCTCGCGTTACGTGAACCCCGCTGGCGGGGCGGCCACCGGAGGCGGGCACGATAGCGCGGTGCCCCACCAGCCACGTCCCCACCGACCTGAGCCCGGAAAGCGACGCATGAAGCGATTTCTGGCCCTGGCCACCCTGCTGGCGTTGTCGACGACAGGTTGTATGGCTTCCCCAGAGAAGCCATCGAGTGCAACACGTACGGGTGAGCCGTTCACCTTTCGCGTCCTGACTACGGGTTTGGCGGACCCGTGGGAGATCACCTGGGGTCCTGATGGTTTTCTCTGGGTTACCGAGAAGTCGGGCAAGAGAGTAACCCGGGTGAACCCGTCGGACGGCTCGAAGAGCACCGTGATCGCCATCGCCGACGTGTACTCCACCGAAAGCCAGGACGGCCTGCTCGGCATGGCATTTGCGCCGAACTTCCTGAAAGGGAGCAATGACGTCTATCTCGCGTATACTTATGACGCCGACCCTGGCCCCGCAGTCGACCGACGTGCCAAGATAGCCCGCTACACCTACGATCCAGCAACGCACACGTTGAGCCATCCGGTTGACGTGATCACGGGTTTGTCGGCGAGCACGGACCACAATTCCGGACGCCTGGTGGTCGGCCCCGACCAGAAACTTTACTATTCGATCGGGGACCAGGGGAACAACCAGTTCGAACGTTTCTGCAATCCGATCCGCGCACAGGATCTGCCCACTGCGACCGACGTCAGTTCCCGAAATTGGGCGACATACGTCGGCAAGGTCCTGAGGCTCAATCTCGACGGCAGCGTTCCGTCAGATAACCCGGTGATCAAGGGAGTGCGGAGCCATATCTACTCGTATGGGCACCGGAACCCGCAGGGTCTGGTCTTCGGACCAGGAGGCCGGCTGTTCTCAGCGGAGCATGGCCCCAAGGCCGATGATGAGATCAACCTGATCCAAGCCGGAAAGAACTACGGCTGGCCGTATGTTTCTGGTTTCAAAGACGACCAATCCTACGAGTATGCGAACTGGTCCGCATCGACCACGCCGCCGTGCGCCAGCCTGCATTACAACAGCTTTGCGATCCCACCATCCGTTCCCCAACAGAAGGAGACTTCCTGGAGTAGCCCGGACTATGTGGATCCACTGAAGACGCTCTACACCGTCCCCAATGGTTATAACTTTCAGGACCCAGCCTGCGGTGAGCAGTCATACATCTGCTGGCCGTCGATCGCGCCCTCCAGCATCGATTACGTGCCGGCTGACCAGGGCGTGTTTGCTGGCTGGCGCAACTCTCTGCTGGTCACCAGCCTGAAGAATGGTGCACTCTACTGCCTGCGGCTCACCCAGGACGGTGGCTCAGTCCAGGGCGATATCACTCAGTTCTTCAAGACTACAAACCGCTACCGGGATCTGGCACTGAGCCCGGACCATCGAACTGTTTATATCGCCACTGACAGCACCGGCCGGGCGGGACCCAAGTTCGGACCCCCGACTGAGAAGCTCGACAATCCCGGAGCAATTCTGGAGTTCACCTTCGTCGGCTCCGAGTAAAGTGACGTCATCCGCGCGCGATGTAGAGGTCCCGGAGCAAGTTGGTCTCCAGCTCCATGTCCGCGATCCGGGCCTTGACCACGTCACCGATGCTGACCAGGCCGGCCAGCTTGCCGTGATCCACTACTGGTAGGTGACGGTAACGGGAAGCCGTCATCTGCTGCATCAGCCGCGTGATGCTGTCCTCCGGAGAGCAGACCGGAACGTTGCGCGACATCACGTTGGTGACCTGCATGGTCAGCAGCTTGGCGCCGTACTTGCCGAGACCGCGGATGATGTCGCGCTCCGTGAGCGTGCCCACGATCGGCCGCTGCTCGTCATCGTCGTGGACAACCAGCGCCCCGATCTGGGGAGGGCCGTTCAGCCGGCCTATCGCTTCAGCGATGCTGGCGTCGATCTCGATGGTCTCGACCGATCGGCCCTTCGACTTCAGGATCTCCTCGACCTTCATCCAGTCCCCTCCCGATGACGCAGGTCCTTCTATAGTCCCCCGGGATGTGGGCTCCCACCAGAGATTTATGCCAGCACCTCTGTGATGCAGACCTCAGTCGGGCTCGCTGGCGGGCGGCAGCGTCAGCTCGCCCCGCCGTGGGCGCGGCAGAGCGACCCTGGCCGGCCTTAGTTGTGTGTCAGGGGATCTTTGACTGCATCATCCGGGGTCAACCGCGCTAGCTAGCTGAGCCGGCCGCCGTGGCAGCGTTGGACTCCGCAGCAAGGCTGGCCTCAACATCCCGGACACGGTTCTGCAGGGACCGGTACTCCTGGTGAGCCGTCAACCTCGTTTTTACCTTGAGGTCGAACACATCTTGGGTTCGCCAGGGTGATGCCCACTTACGGTCAACCTCAACGGCAGCTTCCTGCTTGATCACGGCCATCCGCTCGCGCAACTCCACCAACTCCTGCCGCGCAGCAGCCACGCCGCCGTGGACCTCCACACCATCCTGGATCACGTTACGGTCCGCCTTCCACAACCGAGCTAATCGAGCTCGTCGCGTGTGCCGCTGCCGGCAACCCCCACCCTAGACCGAAAACCTGGGATCAGCCTCAGATCTCCGGTAGTAGCTGAGCACCGGGGCGGGGAGAGGCTCATGGGCGAGGAGGCTATCGAGGTCGGGCACCGGAAGGCGCTCCATCTCCTTCGGCTCGAACTTCGTGAGTCCTCCCGCGTACATCCGCCCCTGCGAGAGTGAGATCGACTGCCGGAGGCACCGAGAGAGGCGCGCCAGCGCATGAGCCGGCAGTTCCTGGCGGGGGTAAAGCCCGTGCGCGATGTTGATGTGACGTGCCCCGGCGGCGTTCATGATGAAGGCCGGAGGACGGCGGGCCATATACGTCGCCAAGATAGGAGCGGGCTCGCGGAGCCCCACTGACCACCAGGCTCGGCGGTGAGCGGCGATGTATCCCGTGTGGACCAACGCCTTGCGCACCTGCCGAATGAAGCGGTCCACCAGCTTGCGCTCGGCTGGCTCCAGCTCGTCGAGATCCACCGGGAGGTCGATCACGCGCCGGAGGATCGCTGGATTGCTGAGGACCTCTCCCGCCTCGAAAAGCTCACGCGCCCTCGTTACCGCTGGGTAGAGCACGGACTCCGGCAGCTTGACGTCGCCACGCGTCACCCAGGTGGCGTTCGACCCGGTGACCGTGCCCCGGTGCACCCGGCAGATCTCCCCTAATTCGATGTAACCCTCGGGCACCTGAGGACGGGTACGGATGAAGAGCGACCAGCGAGAAGCCGCCACGAGTCGCTGACGAGCGACGGGCACACCCGTCATCCCGAGGTCACCCACGTCGCCGAGGCTCCTCACCGGGCGAAAGCGCAGCGAGCCCGGCCGTTCGCCACAGCGGAAGTTGACCACCACAGCCGTCGTTGCCGTGCCCTCGAAAGGCATCGCCTGCGGCTCCACAACATGGACCGCCTCACCCCCCAGAGCGCCGAGGAGAAGTTGCCGGACGATGGAGCCGTAGTTGACGTCCAGCCACTCCGCCGAGGTGACAAAGCAGCCAACGTCTCCGGGTCGACTCATGGCGGCCGTGGCGAGAAAGAAGTAGACATGCAGGCCGGCCAGCCCGCTCACCGGGTGGCCCAGCTTGGCAGCGGCCCGCTGCGCCCACGCCTTCGCCGCGGGTGTGAGCAGGTGGTGCCGGACGTATGGGGGGTTCCCGAGAAACGCTGTCCGCCCCGTGGCGGCCGGCAGTGGGAAACGCGTGTAGTCGGTCTGGCGCACCGAGGCATCGGCGAGGCGAAAAACCGCCAGGTTGCCCCGAGTCATAAGCGTGGCCACCGGGTCAGAGTCAACCGCGACCAACGGCACCTCGGGGGCCTTGCGCGCGATGGCCGCCGAGAACCGCCCACTGCCCGCTCCGGCGTCCACCACCCGGTCAGGGTTCTGCGCCAGCACCCACTGAACCATCGGATCGACCAGTTCGGCCGGGGTGTACACGGCGCCCGCACCGCGGCGAACCTCCGCCGACCGCAGGGTGCAGAACTCCTCGCCGAGAGGATCGGCACCGGCGAGGATCCGCCTCGCGGTCTGTGCCACCAGGCTCTCAGCGGGCTCCCCGCCGAAAGCCTCAGCCGTCTCGACCAGGTCGGCCTCAGCGGGCGAGAGCGGTCCGCCGACAGTCAAGGCTCCTAGGCCAACCGCTAGCCGGACAAGATCGTATTCGGCGGCCGGGACCTCGCCGGGCGAGGTGCTAATCCTGGTCACGGAGCCTGAACACGCCACGGGAGACCCGCTCGAAGTACCGCTCGTCCTGAAGACTGCTGCGGTAGGAGGAGTCGGGCCGTTTCCCCAGCTTGGGCTCGAGAGCCGCCTTGATCTCGCTGATGGAAGCCGGGCCGCCACCCTTGCTCGCCAGGTACTCACGCATAGCGGTCTTGAGCTCGCCGTGCGGATGGCGCTGCCGTGGCTCTCCAGTGGTCACAGAACCCCTCCAGCGGGTCAACCTTATTGCGTCGACGCTACCACGCCGCTGCTACGGTTAGTAGCATCGATGCTTGGCATGCTGGGGTCGGTGACGCGCGAGCAGCGGGCCGGGGGGGTTGGTGTGGGTAAAGATCAGCGGCGGCTCTACGTGTGTCCGCAATGCAATGGCTCCCAGGTGATCATAGAGTGGAAGCGCGTACAAGTGAGTGACCACCCTGAGGTGGAGGAGATTCAGACCACGGAGAACTGCCCAACCTGTGATGGGGCCGGGCAGATCCTTGGGCCTGCGACGTAGCCGCCTGCCTAGACTGGCAGTATGCCCCGCACCGCGATCCTCTACGCCCGGTCACAACACCGCGAGGAGCTCGCGCGGCAGATCCGGGAGCTGGAGGATTGGTGTGACCGTGCCGGCGTGGTGCCGGTGGACACCGTGGCAGAAGTCGCGCTTGGCATCCGAGCGTCGAAGCGGTGTCGCGAGGTTCTTGCCGATATCGCGGCTGGCCGGGCGGACCTCATGCTGATCCGAGACGTCTCCCGGCTCTCCGAAAACCCTGATCAACTCCGGCGGATCATCAACGAGCACCGGCATCGGATCGTCATCAGCCGAGACGACGCGGACCACTCCCGATGACCGTGGCGCCCGAACACTGGCGCAGCCTGTCGGCCCCGGCCGCTATCGTGACGACCGGACCGAACGAGGCGCGGCGTTTGTGCTGGTAGGTGGCGGAGGATGCGGGATTTGAACCCGCGAGGGCTTTAACACCCAACACGATTTCCAATCGTGCGCCATAGGCCACTAGGCGAATCCTCCACGGGCGAGGTTACCGCTAGCGCCGCTACCAGCCAAAGCTGCTGGTGGCGGCCCTTGTCGGCGCCTTGACCGGACTTCCGCGACGCCGGTCACTCCAGAGGGTGCCGTGCTCTGGCGAGGGGGTAGCCCCTAGACTGGGTGGCGGACCCCGCGCGGCGTCCATCTTGCGAACTCCCCCAGGGTCGGAAGGCAGCAAGGGTCAGCAGGCTCTGGCGGGTGCGCGGGGTCCCCTTAAGCGAGAGCGGCGAGGTTAGGTCGCCTCCCCTCGCATCCTTATCTGGACTGGACGCGGCCGAGCTTGGATTGGACGCAGTCGAGGAGGGAACCCGATGCGGCCTCATGCCCCCCCGCGTGGACGCGTCACCAGCACTGTCGCGACGGTGGCGTCGGCGCGGCAGTTGACTCCCCGGATGACGCGGGTTCGGCTCGTTGATGAAAGCCTGGCTGGCTTAGCCGCCGTTCCCGGGCAGACGCTCAAGATCTACGTCCCGGATCTCGTCAGTGGACGCCTGGTATCCCGCGACTACACGGTGCGTGACTACAGCGGGCGTGACGACACAGGGTCCGACGACGATGGCGCGAAACCAAGCCTGGACATCGACTTCGTGCTGCACGGAGAGGGGCCAGCAGCCACGTGGGCGCGGCGGGTGCGGGCTGGCGAGACCCTGGAGTTCATCGGTCCGAGCGGTCGCTACCGGCCCGATCCTCACGTTGACTGGCACCTGTTCGCCGGGGACGAGACTGCCCTGCCGGCGATCCAGGCGTATACAGCGATGCTGCCGGCCGACGCCTGTGCGCTCCTCTACCTCGAAGTCGCCGACGCCGCCGAACAGCAGCCGATACCGGGAGTGGCCCGCCCGACCGTGTACTGGCTGCACCGCGGCGACCGGGAGCCAGGTACTTCGACGGTGTTTGAGGAAGCTCTGCAAGCGGTGCGGCTGCCGCCTGGGCAGGGCCGGATCTGGATCGCCGGGCACACCCCGACAGTGCGACGGATCCGGACGCACCTGCTCAACGATCGTGGCGTCGATCGGCGCGCGCTGTACGTCAGGGGCTTCTGGGATCGCCAAGGACAATAGCCGGCGCGGCTGCACTCCAGGGCACTGGAGATCGCCCAGGAGCACCATGTGCCAGCGACCGACGACGCGCACTATGTCGCCCTAGCCGAGCGTTTTCGGGTGCCGCTGTGGACGTTTGACCGCCGGCTCGCCGGGGAGCTGCGCGACGGGATACCGGAAGTGCACCTCGTGCCGTGCGGACCGTCATAGCCGCCCGGTAACCTCGCGGCCGTGGCATTGGCTCTCTACCGCAAGTACCGCCCGGCGGCGTTCGCCGAGGTGGTCGGCCAGGAGCACGTCACCGAACCGCTGCGCACCGCGCTGGCGGCCGGCCGGATCAACCACGCCTACCTGTTCTCTGGCCCGAGGGGCTGCGGGAAGACGTCCAGCGCGCGCATCCTGGCCCGCTCACTGAACTGCGCGCAGGGCCCGACGCCGGACCCGTGTGGGGTCTGCCCTTCGTGTGTCGCGCTGGCGCCTGAGGGCCCCGGGTCAATCGACGTCGTGGAGCTCGACGCGGCCAGCCACGGCGGCGTGGACGACGCCCGTGACCTGCGAGACCGCGCGTTCTACGCCCCTGCCGAGTCCCAGTACCGGGTGTTCATCATCGACGAGGCTCACATGGTCACCACGCAGGGTTTCAACGCCCTGCTCAAGATCGTGGAAGAGCCTCCGGAGCACCTCGTCTTCGTCTTTGCCACCACCGAGCCGGAGAAGGTGCTGGCGACCATCCGCTCCCGCACCCACCATTACCCGTTCCGGCTGCTCCCGCCGGGCACTATGCGCGGGCTGCTGGAGCAGGTGTGTGCCCGAGAGGGGGTACTGATCGAGCCTGCGGTCTACCCACTGGTGATCCGCGCCGGCGGTGGCTCCGCCCGGGACTCGTTGTCCGTGCTGGACCAGCTGCTCGCGGGGGCAGGCGCTGATGGCGTCACCTACGCTCGGGCGGTGGCGCTGCTCGGGGTCACCGACGTCACACTGATCGACGACATGGTTTCCGCGCTGGCGGCCCAGGACGGGGCCACGGTGTTCGCCACCATCGACCAGCTGGTGGAAGCAGGACACGATCCCCGGCGCTTCGCTTCCGACCTCCTGCAGCGCTTCCGCGACCTGGTGCTGCTGCGGGTCGCCCCCGAGCAGGCCTGTCATGGGTTGGTCAACGCTCCCGAGGATCAGCTCACGACGATGACCGCCCAGGCGCAAGTCCTGGGTGCGGCCAGCCTCACCCGGTTCGCTGAGATCACGCACAACGGCCTGGCCGAGATGCGCGGGGCCACCGCCCCTCGGCTGCTCCTGGAACTGCTGTGTGCCCGGATGCTGCTGCCGGCCGTCGCCGACGGGGACGGCGCGGTGTTGCACCGGCTGGAGCGGTTGGAGCGGCGACTCACCACCGACCAGCCAGCCATCGCCCCGCCCGCTACCGCCCAGCCCGCTACCGTCCAGCCGAACATCGGTGCGGCAAGTTCACCGGGCCCAGCGAGGGTCGCCGACTCCACGCCGGTCCCGCCCGCAGGCCGGCCGAAACCGCCCGACCCGGACCTCAAGCGTCCGGAAACCCAAAACCTGGAAACCCAAAACCGGGAAACCCAAAACCGGGAAACGCAGCGCCAGCCTGTGGCGGGCCAGCTCGACGCGGCTGCGGTGCGACGGGTGTGGCAGGCCTTGCTGGACGCGGTGCGCGAGCAGAGTCGGGCAACTCAGGCCCTGTTCAGCAACTCGACCGCGAGCGCGGTGCAGGGCAGCACCCTCGTCCTGACCCTGCCCACCGCCCCGCTGGCCCGCCGGCTGGGTGAGGAGCGCAACGTCGAGATGATCAAGAAGGCGTTGCGCGACGTCTTGGGTGTTGACTGGCAGGTGCGCTGCGAGCATGCCAGCGGCGAGGCAGGTCCTGGTGGCGCGCAGCATCCGCAGCGCCCTGCTGAGCGGGCCGCCCGCGCACCGCAACGCTCGCCGGAGCGTCCCGTCTACCGTCGTCCCACGACGCCCCAGCCCCCGGACGACGGTATTCCGCCACCACCCGAACCCCCGGATCCCGATGGCCCCGGTGCGACGGCCTTACCTCAGGCCCCGGTGGATGACGACGAGGTGATGCTCGCCGAGGCCGCCGGAATGCCGCGAGTGCACGCCGAACGCCGGGACCCCGATGAGACCGCCCTAGAGTTACTTACCGCCCAGCTCGGTGCCCGCCGCATCGACGAGGGGTAACGGCCGGCAGCCGCGCGGATCGCTGTCCAGCTCACCAGATCGTGGGTATCTCTGTGTCTTGGTTTGCTCCACAGGCACCTTGCGGTTATCCACATCCTTGACGTGGGCATATGTTGCCGTGAGCGAGAACTGTCCACAGCTTGTCACGCCAAATTCCAGGTTTATCCCCATGCGGCGACTTGTTGTCCACGTAGCGCTCCCCAAGCAGGCTTGGCTAGGTTGCGGTCGTTCGTTCCTCCCGCCCTGCCGCAAAGGCGATTGACCTTCTGTGAGGCCGCCACGTGCTCCCCTTAAAGCAAGCTACCGCGCTTGATGACCTTCAACGTTACGTTGCGGAGATGGAAGAGGAGCGCGGCTTCAGCCACCGTGACGTTGTGCAGCAGTGCCTCCTGCTGGGCGAAGAAGTCGGCGAATTATTCAAGGCGGTTCGCAAGCACAAAAAGATGCGTATCGGGACGACGTCGATAACCGGTACTGTTGATGAAGAACTTGCCGACGTGTTGATCTACCTTTGCGCGATCGCGAATCGGCTGGGGATTAGCATTGACGACGCGCTGCGAAAAAAGGAGGCATTGAACGAAACTCGGACCTGGAAATAACAGCTGGCAGTCCCGCCTGGCTGTTGCAAACTGAATGATCGGCCACGCAGCTTTGCGCTTACATCCAGCGTAGGCGAAGTGTCTCGGTGAGTGTTTTTGCTTGACGCCTCGCCTCTTTGCTTAGTTCGGGTGAACCATAGCCGTACATGATCGAGCATGTAACGGCCATCTTGCTTGCGTCCCATGCCCACGTGCCTATGACCTGACCATCATGCAGGATTGTCGGCCACACCTCGCCAATCTGATTGAATGCGCGCCTCGATGGCAGCTTCCCCAGGTACCGACCACGACTTTCAAAGTAGGATTTTAACGCAACATCTTCGTGTGCCAGGAAGTTTAGGCTAGGGACTTGAGGTTGCGAGACCATGCGCTGAAATTGATCATGCCTGTCATTGTACATGTACAGCGGCGACTGGCACCATGACGCATGAATCGCTACAAAGCGTCGTGCAGATTCGTTCATCGCGGTGATGATTGCTGATTGGGACAACCCTGACCACCACATGACATCTCGCAGTGATGCCGGTCCGTAGCGGTCGAAATACTCACGAATCAACTCACCCGCCGCCTTGTTGCTGTCCATCGACATATCGAGACCGGGGTGCAATTTTGCAGTCAGGCCAAATTTGCGACTCTCTCGGTTCCAGCCAGCCGTGTCGTTCCGGTATGTCAGCACTCCCTGCTCCCAAGCCAGCTTGAGCGCAAGCCGCACCACGACCATGGAGGTGTGTGGCGCGATGAGCCGCGCTTCGATTGCTCGGTGTGACATCAGACCTTCCCGGCTCAATAGGTCAACCATCGCCTCTACGGCTCCAGCGATAGAGCGAAGGCTAATGTTCGCGTTAGTAATCGCACGGAGAGCGTCACGTTCGCGAAAATGCCGTGTCGCACCGTGAGCAACGACTGCTAGTTTCAACGGAAGAGTATGCAATGTCTTTCGCATGCATCGAACAGTCATCAAGTCAGCATGCGTCTCCGTCTCAAATAGAGTCAGTGCTACAGCTGGCGAGACACTACGAGCGATGACCGTCGCAAACGGCGACGGCAATCGGGCAGCGTGCAGCCCCAGGGTAGCGTGAGCGATCTCTAAAACTGAGTCAAACTTGGCATCTTTAGAAAGTCCATGGCGGCGAAGTAGCCAGTTCCACAGCTGCCGCGCTCCGCTGTCGTCAAGCGCGTAGGAACCGATGATAGCAGGTGCGCTATAAGCCATGGTACGAGGCTAACATGCGCTTGGCAAGCAATGCTAGCAGCCCTGCACGTTCCAGTGGTCCTCAACGAACCCTCGCAACCGCTGATATGATCGCTCAGTCTCCACCCAGTCGGCATTTGTTCCCCACCAATTCCGCTCATTGTGATGAATGTGAAACTTCGACCAATCGCCATCCCAATCAGGCTGCAGGTGTGTACCACGAACGCCGTAGATATCGGCCTGATCGTACACTTGCGTCCCCGGTAGCGGGACGAAGCGGAACAACGAGACGCGAGAGATGTTCGAGCCCAGCTCCCGCAACAGTTTAATTGTGTCGTCGGTTGTCTCAGTGTCTTCACCGGGGAAGCCGTGAATGATAAATACCTTCGCTTCGATGCCAGCGGCAACCGTTGCGTATATTGCCCGTCTGATTTGCTCCCGCTTGGTATTCTTGCGCATCGCCTTGAGTAGACGCTCACTCCCTGACTCCATGCCATACTTAACTTCGATGCAGCCAGAATTCGCCATCTTGCGAAGCAGGGGCTCATCAACGGTGTCTACGCGTGACAACGCTGACCATCGCAATCCGAGGTCTCCGATATTGTCGCAGATATCACCGACTTTATTTTTGTTGACGATGAAGTTATCGTCAACAATGGCAAACCCCTCGACCCCATACAGGCTGATCAGATGCACAAGCTCTTGCCGAGCGCTTGTCCCGCTTCGGTACTGAACTCGAGTCTGACCAGCGGCACAGAAGCTGCACGGGAAGGGACAGCCACGGCTGAACATCACATGGACCATTCGAAGGTCAGTACCAGCGAGCCGGTCGGAGATGACGAAGTCGTCGATGTCCAACAGGTGACGCGCAGGTAGCGGGAGTTCGTCGATGTTCCGCAGCAACGGGCGGACTGACTCACGGTGCACCTCGGAGCCGCACCGCCAGGACACACCTGCCACACCATCAAACCGCTTGGTGTCTGCGCGGTCGAGTATCTCAAGGATTGTCTCCTCTGATTCACCATCAGCAGCGACATGTGCGTGAAAGTCATTGAGAGTGTCCAGTGGGTAGAAGTTGCAGTGAACACCACCGACCATGACGAGCGCGTCCTTGTCTATCACGCTTCGCTCTCTGGCCTCGCGCATGAATCCGTACGTGGCAGAAGAAGCCAGACTGAAGCCGACTGCGTCGTAATTGCTCAGCTCAAGGTGAGTCACATGGGGAGTAACCTTCTTGATTGCCACATTATGGCCAGCCTGTTCGATGATAGCCGCGAGGTAGAGTACGCCGAAGGGCGGGAACTCCTTCCGGTGTTCTTTGAAACGTGCCATATCGTAAACTTCGGGGTAAAGCAGCGCCACCCTCATGTTTGACCGTCCCTTACGTCGAGTATCACGCTTGTGAGCGCGTCCGCTACTTGATCGGCTGCGGTTAAGCCAATATCGTGCTCATGCACCGGATAGCCAGTGTGTCGCAGGAACGTAACGGCTTCCTTGTACATCGCCAACTCATGACGATTTGCCTCGTCGTTGTCTGCATGGAAACGGCTGTATTGGCCACGGGAGCGTGCCCGGGACGCGCACAGCATGGGATCGCCGATCAAGATGAACGCGACATCAGGCACCGTGATGCACCGATAGATGCTCCATACGTGATCACGCTCGACACCATCCAGGAGGTCGAGCACCAACGACGACGGCACGTACCGGTCACATACGACGACTGAGCCTCGTTCCAGAGCGTCGCGGACCGTTATCTGATCATGATGGTAACGGTCCGCCGCGACCAAGCACGTCAGCGCCACGCCGAAAAATTGGTCGGTACCGTGCCGCGCCAATTCACCGAGCGAGCACGATGAGGGGGTGGTTGTGAGCACAACAGGCACACCAGCCACAGCTAGACGGTCTCGGACTAGCCCACTAACTGTAGTCTTACCGACGCCGCTAGGCCCGTCGAGCGTGACCAACAACCCACCGCCGGGCGCCATCGCTTCCGCCTCTCCCACCGTACGATTCGAGGTTATCTCACCTTGGTGGCCTGCGCAGACACTCACGCCAACGGGGAAAAACAGGCAAGTCGCGTTCAGGCGAGAGGTGTGATCGACGCTCCGTTCCGGTCCACTTCTCGATGATCTCAGTGTTCCTTCTCAGCCATTGCCGATACGACACAGGAGCCAGGGGTCCGCTGCAACGCCGGATGCCCAGAATGATGAGTCAGTGACGATGTCCGCTGGCGCACGGCCTGGCAATCGTTACTGAATCCAGCAATGTGAATGACATCCACCCGGTCACCGCTGACTCGGTGTCCCACCAGCGGCACATCCTCGCCCGGGGCGGCCCGCCGGAACACGAAGCCACGCAGCTTGACCTGGTCCAGCAGCCCTTTGGCGATCACCACATCCGGGCTATCCACTCCCATCGACCACCACCCCCATCCCGGCGCACGGTGCTACCCCTGCCCAGCGTCGACTGAACCCAGTGACTCCTGACCCCGTTTTGTCGCCTGTGGACGCGCATCCAGCGCCGGGGCAGCAAGACCAGACGGACCTGCGGCTCTGGAAGCCCGTGACGAGCAAAGGTCATGAGCTGGCGGGTGGGGTAGCGGGTGAGATGGTGCGCACCTTGCCAGCGCTAGCGACACTTGGCCGCTAGGCTTACCGCCACGCGGTTTCGTAGCCCGTGGGGGCAGGAGGGCATGAAGCGCATGGCTCGTCAACCGCAACACCTCGCCGAACAACAACGGACACTGGGCCGATACCTGGCGGCCCTCCGCGAGGCGGCTGGTCTTTACCAGGTAGATATCGCACGGGCCGTGCCGTGTCACCGCACGACCGTGACCCATGCCGAAGCAGGCTCACAGCTACCGGATGGTCATTTCTGGGAAATAGCAGATCGAATCGTCGGCGCGAACGGTGCGCTGATCACTAGCTACGATGAGCTGATCCAGGCCAAGGCGGCTCACCTCGCCGAACAGCAAGCCAAACGACGAGCACAAGCCCAAGCCACAGCCCAACAGCTCACGCCAGCTCCCTCGCCGAAGCCCAGACAGGCTCTGGACGGGTTCCGTGGGGCGCGCGCCGACGAGCACATGGACGAACAGCCAGGCGCGCACGCGCCACAACAAGAGGTACCGTTTGATCCCATGAAGCGGCGGACACTCTTGCAATGGGGGCCGGGAGTTACTACGGGTAGCACTCTGGACCCTTTGGGCATAACCCGAAGCGGCCAGCCTGATGTCGCAGGCAAACAACGGTTTGCGCAGAGGACCGTGTCTGAGGCAACACTGGGTCTTGACGTCAACTTGGTCGAGCACTTTCAGCAAATGAAGAAAGTACTCATGGACAATGACAATATCTTCGGGGCTAATAGTGTAATTTTGTCAGTGCGTGAACAGATTGGCACCCTGCGGCAACTCCGGCAGAGTTACCGAGGAGCTAGCCGACAGAAGCTTCTGCATATTCAAACTCAGTTCGCCGATCTCTGCGGATGGCTCTATCAGGACTCCGGCGATTACCGCGCGGCGACCTACTGGTCTGGTCGAGCGCTTGAATGGTCACACATGTGTAATGATCACGATTCAATTGCGTTCATTTTGGCTCGCAGGAGCCAGTTGGCCGGGGATATGGAAGATTCGGCGGAAGCGGTCGATGCGGCCGAGGCCGCCTTAAAAATAGCGCCCCAGAAAGTCGGTCGCATAGTGGCCGTGGCCATGACCAACGCGGCACACGGTCATGCGCTGAGACGGGACAGAACGACTTGCGAACGCTCCTATACTATGGCCCAGGATCTAGTGGGACGGCTCGAAGCGGACCCGTCTTCCCCGTGGGCACTCTTCCTGGATCATTCGTACGTCGAAGTGCAGCGCGCACGCAGCTTGACATTGTTGGGTGAGTACGGCGCGGCGGTTGAGTCGTTTCAGAAGGCCATCTCCCGCCTACCTCGCGGCTACCGCCGGGACTGTGGTGTGTATCTGGCACGGGAGGCGGTAGCCCACATAGGCAATGGTGACGTGGAGCAGGCTGCTACAGTCGGCTTGCGGGCGCTGGCCATCGGCGCCGAGACTGGCTCCGCGCGCATCGTTGGAGAGTTAAAGTACCTGGATACCGCATTGAGAAAGTTCTCAACAACGTCAAGCGCGGCGGATTTCCACGACGCCATGCATGAAACGTACACGCGGTGGAGCTTTCCCGTGGTTGAGTGAGAAAGGGATTAGATGACTGGGGCGACTCCCGCAGATTATGAGTGGATGACGGTAGCCATAGAGCTGGCCCACCAGTGCCCACCAAGTCCTGGCGCCTTCTCTGTCGGTGCTGTCATCGTTGACCAGAACGGGGAAGAGATCAGCCGGGGATACTCCCGGGAAACTGACAGTCATGTGCACGCCGAAGAGTCAGCGCTCGCGAAACTAGCAACCGACGATCCGCGCTTGAAGACCGCCACGATTTACAGCACGTTGGAACCCTGCTCGCAACGAAAGTCGCGGCCGCGTACCTGCACCCAGCTCATTCTCGAAGCGGGAATTCCGCGAGTTGTCCTGGCCTGGCGAGAGCCCAGTCTCTTCGTCGCGGATTGCCAAGGCTATGAATTGCTCGCCAATGCTGGCGTGGCGGTGGTGGAAATTCCCGACCTAGCAGCGGAGGCGCAAGCGCCTAATGCTCATCTTTCGCTTGGGTCATGATCGGTGCGCCGCGCAGCAACTCCACTACGACCTCGGCCCCGACCTCGTGTCCGCTTGAGCCCGCAGGTATCCGAAGCAAGCCGTCGGCGCGCATCAAGGAGCTGAGCGCACCAGCGCCCTTGCCGACCGGAATCGCCGCGTAGCCACCCCGGTCACCGACCAGGTCATCCACCCGGGTGAGTCTGATCCGGACGTGCTCGTCGATCGCTGGTGGAGAGCGCACCGCCTGGGTAAGCCGGGCTCGCACCGTGGGCCGCTCGCCGGTGGGGGTACCCAGCAGCAATCCGATCAGCGGCACGGCGAACGTCTCGAAGACGTGAGCCGCCGAGACCGGGTAGCCGGGCGCACCGATGGCCGGGACGGGCCTGGTGGCATGAATGAGCCCGAGAACCACGGGATGGCCAGGGCGCATCGCGACTCCCCGCACCGCCACGTGGCCCAACCCGGCCAGCACGGCCCCAGTGTGGTCGCCACGACCCGCACTCGTGCCGGCGATGATAATCACGAGATCGGCCCGATCAACGATCCCGCTCACGGCTGCGGCGATGCGGCTCGGGTCGTCGCGTTCGACCGGGAGCACTAACGTCGCGCAGCCTGCCTCACGCGCGTGCCCGGCCAACATCAGGGAGTTCGTCTCGAGGATCTCGCCGCGGCCGATCGCTGATCCGACGGGTCGCACTTCATCACCGGTAGGTAGTATCGCGATCACCGGTCTTTCCCGCACCCTCAGGTCACTGTGTCCCGCTGCGGCCACCACGGCCACATCGATGGGGCGCAGCCGGTGGCCCGAGGGGAGCAGCGGCTCGCCCGCCATAATGTCCTCGCCGATGCACCGAACGTGCCGGCCCGCAGCCACCGGGGCGACAAGCTGGACAGCACCGTCGTCCCGGTACTGGACATGCTCGCGCATCACGACGGCATCGAGCCCCGGCGATAGCGGGTCGCCGGTGTCAACCGGGTCGAACTGGCCGGGGGCCAACAGCACCGGCGACATCTCCGACGCGCCAGCGGTGTCCGTGGCGAGTACGGCGATTCCGTCCATCGCGGCCACCTCGTGCGCCGGTGAAGACCATCGAGCATGCACCGGCACAGCGGTCACTCGGCCGGCCGCTTCCACCACGCTCACCCGCTCGGCATCCAGCTGGGGTCGCCACCCAGCCCTTGCGCAGGCTCGCCGCCACCTCAGGAATGCATGGCCGACAGGATCAAGATCAGGGTTTGGGTGTCCGTCTGGTATGTCTCCGCCTTCTATCAAGTCCCGGCCATTCGCCTCTCATCCTTTCCCATCGGGGTCCCGGAAGCTCGGCCACGGTCAGCGCGACCCGGTGGGCCCACCGTCCGCATCTGCAGCCACCTTCCGGCAACGATGATCATCCGAAAGTTCCGCAACGGTGCGGGAGATACTCCGTAGATCACTGAACGCGGGGGCGGCCCGATCTTGGGTACTCTTAGTGCGCCGAGTTCGACAGCAGGGCTGCTCGGGTGGCCCCCGACAGCCCTGCTGTCGAACTCGGCAACAATAGAGTCGATCATAAACTGATCAGGTTGTCTCGAAGTGTGTCGTCGCGGTCAGCAACATGCTCTTCAGGGTGAGTGTGTGCTCTCCCCGGGACAGCTTCAACAATGCCGGATCAACGACGTAGGAGACCGACCCCAGGGTGTTGGCCGTGATAGTCGCCACCTCGTGGTTGTCGATGTCGAGCTTGACGGGATGCTGTGGCAGGAAACCCGCCGCCACCATGTACGTCGATCCACCGGGAGCGATGTCGGTGCTGGTGAGCGCAATGCCGTGTTGCAACCGCGCCAACACCTCGAGTGCCTGCCGTTGCGGGGAGTCGTTCCCCTTCTGGGCGCGGATTGCCGCGACGAGATCCGGGACGAACCTGCTCGCGTCGATCGTGCCCCAGCCACTGGCCACATCGAATCCGGCGGTAGCCGTGAAACCGGGGACGAGCACCGCTCCCGCAGTCGTCGAGTTGTTCCCGGTAACGACGTCGGCTATTCCGGCGCGCGCCCCGCGCGGGCCCAATACGTCGTAGAGCACGTTGTTGATGGGACCGACGCTGCCCTGGTTCACCTGCGCGGCCAGGGCAAGCACGCCGGCGAACAGCGGCGCCGCCTCGGACGTCCCATTCTGGGCGTCCATGGTGATGTCGGGGACCGAGCGCATGGTGCTGCGGGTGATGGATCTGACCCGGTCCTGGTAGGCCGGTCGCGGGTACACCGAGGAGTAGCCGGCGCCCGCAGCGAAGAGCTTGCCGCGATGCCACACCGGATCGGGGCCCAGTCGCCGTCCCAGGGTGTCAAGATTGGGGACGCTGCCGCCGACCGCAGTGACCCAGGAAGAGTCATCCCAGGTCGCGGTGTCCGGCGTCGTGGTGGTGTTCCCGCACTGCGAGCTGGCCACCGGGAGGTTCTGGACCACGCCGCAGTCGCCGGTCGCCACCACCACCGGGATGCCCGCGGCCGCCGCGGACAGCAGACCCGGGTCCTGCGCGGTGATTTCCGCCTTGCCGTAGCTGTAGGTGCTCTCGCCTGTTCCGTCACTGATCGAGATGGCGTCGGCCAGATGGTTTTTGCCGATGTACTCCAGCGCCTGCATCATCTCTGGGGGCGCGACCTGGCTCGCGGCGTCATCAGCGATCTCGCTGTCCGCCGGAGTCGCGCTAATCAGTATCTTTGCGTACGGCGCGATCAGATGGGCCGACACCACGTCGAGCTCAAGTTCGTTCTTCCACGCGTCACACGAACCGTAGCTGCCCAGCCTTACCATTCCCGGCGGGCATTGAGCGGGCAGGTGACCGTCGCCCGAGGGATAGATGGTCTGGATGTCCGGATCAGGCAATCCGTATTCCTGGTCAAACTTCTTGATGACATCGTTGATCTGCGGGTCGTCCCAGCCTTCGACCAGCGCGATGGTCGTTCCCGTTCCGTCGATGCCCTTCTTCCACAGGTCGCCGATGTTGTAGTCGACGATGTCCTGCGGCCCCGGGGTTGATGTGGCGAATTGCGCGTAGTCCTTGGCCATGTTGTCCAGGACGGCGCTGAGCGTCCTGATGTGATCCTGGTTGGGCCGCGGTGGCGGGACGTTGTTCCAGCCGGCCTGGCTGCCCGGTACGCCGGTCACACCGCACGACGCTACGAGCGTGGCCGCGATCAGGGGCAGAACTACCCGCGTCGGTGTTCCCGTCATCTGTGGTGTCTTCAGCACAGATGCCAGCCCGTCACTCCCGCCATGGTCGTGGCCCCTCTTCCCGATCGTGGGTGCTGCCATGTGACGTTTTGCTGGCGGCAATTGTCGCACCAGGGCCAGGGTGGCGGAATCGTTGGGCTAGTTCGGGGTGGTCCTCCCACCACAGCCGGGGCTGGGTTGGCAGTGGTGTTGCCAGAGAGGTCGCTGGGGAGGTTGCCGGGGCCTCCGCTGAGGCGTCGAGGGTGTCAAGTTCGGCATCGATGGCCGCGGCGTGGCGCTGGTCTTCCCGCATCATCCGGTTCACCACCGCGGCGAGGAAGGGCAGACCAGCCAGGTCACCACCGATCCACAACACCCCGGCGCCGATGATCTGATCCAGTCGCAGGTCCGGCCCCCACCCCCGGTGCAGCGCCTGGTAATAGTGGGGGGCGACCAGCGGGCCCAGCCACAGGGTCAATCCCAGCACCCCATCGAAGATCACTTCTGCGACACTGATTGCCATGGTCAGCAGGTACGGATCAGTGCGTGGAGTGGGGTCGATGCGAAACCGGGTCCAGAAATAGAGGAACCCGGCGGCAACCAGGCCGACGCCAACCGCTGCGCCGACGAGCGCTGACCGCAGGCTAGCCGCATACAGCGGCGTCAGGTAAAGGACGAACAGCGGAGCGATCAGCGCGGCGGTTATCACCACGGGGAAGGTCAAGGCGCGAGCGGCCCTGCTGTGCAGAACCCGGCTGGCCCGTCGGGTGGCCGAAGCTGGAAGCACCTCACGGAGCAGGGTCAGCGGCGCACCCAAGGCCAGCAACATCGGCGTGATCATGAGCAGCGTGATGTTCTGCACCGCGCGGTCCCAGAACAGGGTGCCGGCATAGACGCCGACGACGCTCACCGTCACCAGCAGAATCGATCCCAAGCCGGTCAGGAACCACCACGGCCGGCCAGCCGGCCACGCCACGCCACGTCGGCGCAGCCGACGCACTCCCAGCCCGTACGCCACCCCCAGCGCGGCCACCACCACCAGCGCTCCCGGGTTGGGCGTCCACGCGGTCAGCAGCCGCCCCCACGTCAGCGGAGGAGGAGAAACGATCAACATATCCATGCCCACCCCACCAGGGTGCACCTCACCCGGCGGTCGGGTCGACTGCGCACCTAGGCGACCCCGCTGCGTCAGGTGACCCCGTTGCGTCAGGTGACACAGGGGATCCCGGCGCCGGAGACGCTGTGGGGGTCGGTGGGCTCGGCATCGTTGTGGGGTGGGCCGGCCGGTGCTGGCGGCGGGGAGGTGGTGGGCGAGGAGTCGCCGGTGGTGACCGTGCCGAGGGTGGCGGGCATGGTGTAGTCAGCGCCCAGGACCACCCGGAGGTGCCCGGTCGTTATCGTCGCATCCGGTTCCGTTGGTAGCCCACCGAGCATCGCGGCCAGGGTTTTCGCCGCCTGCGCGGAGCCGGAATCCGGGTAGTAGATCATCGTGTTACTCAGGTGGCGGCGGGCGTTGCTGGTGACACCCGGGGTGAAGCCGGTGGTGCGCAGAGCGTGTTCCAGTGCGGCCGCCAGCCCGTTTCGGCTGGTGGCGTTGACCACGTCCACGGTGCCCGATTGTTTGCCCCCAGATCCGGGAACAGTTGAGGGAGCCGAAGGCGGCGTGGGGGTGTGCGCCCCGATCAGGTTGTGCACGAGGGCCTGGATCTCGGGCACGTTGACGATATTGACGTCCTCGCCGGCGGGGTTTGTGCCGAAACGGACGATCGGCAGGGTCGTGAAGGTGATGTTTCCGCCAGTCAGCGCGGAGGCCTGCTGGGCGAAGGGCAGCAGCTCCAGGCCGGTGTCGGCGGCGATGTTCTGCTTGGCCACAGTGATCAACCCGCGCAGCCGCGCCGGGTTGAGAAACGTCCCGGTCTGCTTGAGCTGGTAGACCAGCGAGGCGATGAAGGCCTGTTGGCGACGTTCGCGATCTAGATCGGTGAAGTTCAGCCGCGGATGGACATTGTCGCGCCGCTGGCGGACGAACGCCACCGCCTGGGCGGCGTTGATCTGCTGGTAGCCCCGGTGGAAATCCGCACCGGAGTAACTGTCGCGAGTGTCCTCGTTCAGGCACACCGTAATTGGCGCCACCACCTGGGCGAGCTGGTAGAAAGCCACCATAGTCACCTCCACAAAGTGGTCGACCGGCACGTCCCCCAACAACTGGGCGACCGTGTCGACTTCTTCCCGGCGACCGGCGTCGCGGCTTTGCTGTTCCAGGCTGGCCTGGTCGGTCAGGCCGGCAGCCACCAGCTTTTTGTGTTCCTGGTCGAAGGCAAACCCGTAGGCTTGCTTGATCTTTCCTTTCGCGATGCCGTCCGGAGCGCCTGGGAGGCTGACGTAGTCGTCGCGGGGAATGGAGATGGCCGTGGCCTTGGCGCCGTCACCCGGGAGGTGGACCAGAATCAACACGTTGGCGTTGTACCCGCCGACCTGCTGGTCACCGGCATGCAACGCCTGGTAGATCTCCGGTGATAGCGGGTGACCGTTCTCATCCAGGCGGCTATCTAATCCCATGATCAGAATATTGGTATCACCGCTAGCCGACTTAGGGGCATTGCCGCGAATGGCGTTCGACCTACCAATCCCACCCAAAAGATCCTGGTATTGACTCCAGCCATACCCGGTGACGGTCAACACCAGCAGCGACACCACCGCCACCGCCCAGCGCGCGACCAACCCCCACCGGCGAGCGCCGTGGCGAGCCGAGCGACGCCCGGACCGCCAACCGTCCCGACCACCACGGCCCCCGCCGGCCCGGACCCGCGCCCGCCCAGCACGCCCCGGCGGGGGCACCCGAGAGCGCTGGACGCCAGACCGCAGCGGGAACGCCGCCCGACCCCCGCGATCACGCCCCGCCGAGCCAACCCATGGCTCCGGATCAGGGGGAACCAGACTTCCGGGTGGCACATCCCGCCCGGGGCGCACGGCGCGACGCCGACGGTCACCGCGGGCATGCCTGCGGTGACCCGAGCGTCCATCTCCACCAGCCACACCACTCCCTGCGCCTGCGGTTACCGGGCGTTGCGAGCGTAGCCCCGCGCAAAGCCCTAGACAGGACCTTCCGCGCGTAGTCCCGGAAACTGTTGGCGGACAGGATCGCCTGTAGCCAACTGTCACCGGATGCCGGGTCCCGGTTGTCCGCGCACACGGCATCTGGTCGCGGTGCGGGCGACGGCGTCGATGGGGATCGAGCACAAGCCCACGCAGGTCGCCAGAGTCTCTCAGCTGGACGGCACCTCACCTCGCCGATGAGTACGAACACTGCGGCGGCAGACCCCCACCCAAGCCGCTGCATGTTCCCCTGGGCGATAATTTCGGGTGTGCAAGGGAGATACTCAACTCAGGAGGGGAAGAGGCGACTACCGCACCCCTGTATGCGATCGTGAAACGACCGTGCCTCGGGGCGTAAGCTGGACCGGCAGCCCGGGGTTCGGATCCGGTTGGGGTCAGGGCGTCCGGCCGGAATCGGGATCCTCAGCAACCGTTTTGATCCGCTCGAGAGTCTCCCGCATTCCGTTGACGTTGAACCGGCGGCGGGCCCGACCAGCGAGCTTCCAGTACAGGCGGATCCAGCGCCTGTCGGCGAGCTGGAAAGACTCTGTGACGTCGGTGCCGTCTCCGCTCGGCTCGAACCGGTAACGCCAGGTGTTGACGCGGCCAATACCGTGGCCGCCTACGGTGAACGCGAATTCGCGGCCACGTTCGCAGGCGATGATGGTGCAGATCGTCCAGTACACGGGCCCACGCCCGTTCCGGCGCACATGGCCACGGAAGCGGGTGCCCATTGTTGGTCCAGTCGCGCCGTCCAGCCATTCGGCTGCAAAGGTCTCAGGGCTGAACCGGCCGGTATTGGTGATGTCGCTGACCAGTTCCCAGACACATTCCGGCGGCGCGGCGATGTGGACAGTCACCGAGTCACTCATCGCTGTGGACTCGCTCACACCGGCATCCTACGACCACCAAAGAGCTGGCCGACACCGAACACCAGGTGGACATCGATGAGAGTTCTCCAGCCAACCGGGGTCCAAGCAGATGCCGATGCGGCACTATCGGGGGGGTGAACGCAGCGCCGCATTCCGCGACCATCCCTGACACCCTGTTCGACGACCCGAACGCGGAGGCCCGCTGGCGGGCTCGGTTCACCGCACCCCGGGTCAGCCTGCCGCAGTGGGCTCGAGACGCCCCAGACCGCTGCCTGTACACCTCCAACGCGTCGGGCACCTGGGAGGTCTACGCCTGGGACCGTGCCACCGGGACGCACCGGCAAGTCACCGACCGGCCGCACGGCACCCACACCGCCACCGTGACGCCCGACGGTGAGCAGGTGTGGTGGTTCGCCGACACCGATGGCGACGAGTTCGGCAGCTGGGTGACCGAGCAGTTTGGCGGGCGGCCCGCTGACGAGCTGCCTCAACCGGCCGTGCCGGGCACCGCGCCCGGCTACCCGGCCGGGCTGGACCTCGGCCGGCGCAGCGCGGCGATCGGCGCCTCCACCGACGAGGGCACCACGGTGTGGATCGCGCGGGACGGCACCGCTCAGGTCGTCTACCGCAGCGAACACGATGCCGGGGTGGGCGCCCTGTCCCGCGACGAGCGGTTGCTCGCGATCATACATTCCGAGCACGGAGACTCCCGCCACCCCGCGATCCGGGTGCTCGACGCGGGTGGGGACGCCGCAGGCTCGCCGGTCGCCGAAAAGTGGGACGGTCCAGGCAAGGGCCTGGAGGTGCTCGGCTTCGCCCCCCTGGAGGGCGACCCCCGGCTGCTGCTCGTCCACGAGCGGCGCGGCCGCCAAGAGCTGCTGATCTGGGACGTCGCAGCAAACACCGAAACCGAGATCACGCTGGAACTGCCCGGCGAGGTGGCCGCCGACTGGTATCCCGACGGCACCGCGCTGCTCGTCTTACACCAGCACGCGGCCCGCTCCACGCTGCACCGCTACCAGCTGGCCACTGGCGAGCTCATAGCACTGGACATTCCCCTCGGCACGGTCGGCGGTGCGGCGGTCCGGCCAGATGGCACCGTTGAGTACGCGTGGTCCTGCGCTGCTGCGCCACCCACAATCCGAGCACTGCACCCGGATGGCACCGACCGTGCGCTGCTGCGACCCCAGGGTGAGCCGGCCCCCGGCTCACAACCCCTGACCGACCAGCTCGTACCAACCCCGCACGGAG
>CAWCJU010000004.1:0-673387 GCA_963796035.1 uncultured Actinomycetota bacterium
TCGCGGTGCGCGCCCACGCGGCGTCGCGCCGGCCAGACCACACGCCGGCGTGACGCCGATGCGGTCGCGCAGCGCCGATCGGGCGAAGCCGAGCCGATCCGTCATCGACACTGCGGCCAGCCACCTCCTCCGCCGAGGCCGTTGCGGCGGGGCTGCTGCCGGGACCACCCCGCAGCACGACGCGGCCCGACTCCACGAACTCGGCGATGCCGTCCAGATCCGCCGCGGTCAGCGTGCCGAGCGTCCACCGAAACGGCGGAAAGGCACTGCGCCGCAACATGTCCCACGGGACGCCGGGTGCGCAGCAGTGCAGAGCACCTCACCGCCCACCGTTCGGGCGCACATGTCGAGCAGTCCGGCGGCGACCGACTCGTCGACCGGCGCCACCGGGCTCAGAGCTAGTCACGCCGGTCAACCCGCCGGCCAGCGCATCGGGCAGCGACGGTTCGTCGAACTGCACCACCACCGTCCGCCTCGAGCCGGCGGGCCAGCTCCGCGCGATGCGCGCGAAATGCCCTCGGCCAGCGATGCCGCCAGGTCGCGCACCGCACCGGGGTCGGTGATCGCCCGGTGGCCGTTGGCCAGCTCGAGCTCGGCGGCCAGCGTGATCGGCCCCGGCGCCTGCACCTTGACCACCCGGCCGCGCCCCGCAGGCCCGCGGCTCCCAGGCCTCCTCCAGCGCGTCGATGTCCTCGTCGAGCAGGCTGACGGCGCGGCGGGTCACCGCGCCGGGCCGGGGGCGATGCGGTAGCCGCGCGGCACGGTGTCGATGGCGATGTCGACCAGCAGCGCGCCGGCGCGGCCGATCATGTCGGCGCCGACTCCGCGCGCCGGCAGCTCGACGATGTGGGTCAGCGCCTGCCAATTCACCCACGACCACTTCGGCGGCTTCGCGCGCGGCGGTGCCGGGCCACGATCCGACGCCGCTGGCGGCGGCAAAGGGAGGGCGAAAACACTCACCCGCCAACAGTATTCGATGGCGCACCGGCCGCCGGTCGGCAGGGGTCTGTGTTCCGGCGGGTCGGGCGGGAAGGTTCGACGCCAAAGGGGTGCGAAAAGGTGTCGCAGAGGTGAATCTGCGTGGCCGCTGTGTTGTGCGCGGTGGTGCGCTGCGGCGTCGTGCACCCGGGTGGTGGACGGCGCGGCCGTCGGCGGGATCCGGCGCCGACCGCAGGGTGGTGCAGGGGTCGACGTGGACTGCGTCCTGCTGGACCAGTCACGGATGCGGGCGATCACCGGCGCCGGGGAGCATCTGACCATCATCCCCACGATGGACGGCACCATCCGGTGGACATCGACGCGCTGGCCGGTAACGCCCGCGCAGTGCCGCTTCCTCTTCGCCGAGACGCAACGTTCGGCCGCGATCTCGAGGAGTTCCACAAGACCACATTTCAGGACCCGCCCGAGGGCGCTGATCTCCGAGGGCGCCGCGGCCTATCGCGATGTCGCTACCGCCCGCGGCGCGTTCGGCGCGCTGGTGGGCACCGTCGGCGACTGCGCGAACGGCTCGAGCGGGCAGCTGCTACGTCGGCGACTGGCAGGCCGACGCCACTCACTGCACATGCGGCCCGGCGGGATGCGGCCGCGACTACCGGATGATGTCGGTGGCCATGCTCGAGGTCACGTTCTGCGGCTTCCCGCAATCGGTGTCCGACATCGTGATGACGAACATTTCCGCGAACATGCCGCGGTGCCCCGATTCAGCGCGTGGTGCCGGCGATGGTGGCGCTGCCGAGCACCTCGTCACCGTCGGGGTCCTGGCCGATACAGCACCATCGTCTGGCCGGGCGCCACGCCGCGCAGCGGAGCGCGCAACCGCACGACGAGCTCGTCGCCGACCAATTCGGCGACCGCCTCGGCGATTTCGCCGTGTGCGCGCACCTGAACCGCGCACTCGACCGGGCCCGGCGAACGCGGCTGCCGGACGGTGAAAACCGGCCGCTCCCCGACCAGCTCGCAGACGTCGAGGTCGGCCGCATCGCCCACGTGCACGGTCGCGGTGTCGCGCATCGATCGCCGTCACGTAGCGCGGCCGGCCGTCAGGTCCCGGGCCGGCGATGCCGAGGCCCTTGCGCTGACCGATCGGTGAAACCGTGCACGCCGTCGTGCTCGGCCAGCACCGTGCCGTCCGCATTGACCACCGCGCCACGGCGCACCCCGATCCGCTCGCCTAGAAAGGCCCGCGTGTCGCCCGACGGGATGAAGCAGATGTCGTGGCTGTCCGGCTTTTCGGCGACCGCCAGGCCGCGCGCGGGCGGCCTCGGCCCGAATCTGCGGCTTGGGGGTGTCGCCGATCGGGAACGGCGCGTGGCGCAACTGCTCGGCGGTCAAGCACGGCCAGCACGTAGGACTGGTCCTTGTCGTGTCGACGGCCCGCCGCAGCCGCCCGTTCGACAGCCGGGCGTAGTGCCCGGTGGCCACCGTGTCGAAGCCCAGCGCGAGCGGCTCTCGCGGAGAGCGCCGAGAACTTGATCTTCTCGATTGCACCGCACGCACGGGTTGGGGGTTTCACCGCGCGCATACGACGACACGAAGTCGTCGATCACGTCCGACTTTGAACCTCTCCGCGAAATCCCAGATGTAGAACGGGATTCCGAGCACGTCGGCGACGCGACGCGCGTCCGAGGCGTCTTCTTTCGAGCAGCACCCCCGCGAGCCGGTGCGCAGCGTGCCGGGCGCCGACGACAGTGCCAGGTGCACGCCGACCACGTCGTGGCCGGCGTCGACCATGCGGGCGGCGGCGACCGACGAGTCGACGCCGCCGCTCATCGCAGCGAGAACTTTCATTCGGACGCCCCCGCGGCGGCCAGCGCGGCGCGCCGGGCACGAGTCCACCGCACCGGGCAGCACCCGCAGCACAGCGTCGACGTCGCGCGTCGACACTGGTGTGCCCCAACGAAAGTCGCAGCGAGCCGCGCGGCGCTCGCCGCGATCGGCGCCCATCGCGATCAGCACGTGCGACGGCTGTGCGACACCGGCGGTGCACGCCGAGCCGGTCGAGCACTCGATTCCGTTGGCGTCCAACAGCATCAACAGCGCGTCGCCTTCGCAGCCGCGGAAGGTGAAGTGCGCGTTGCCCGGAAGCCGCAGCGGTCCGCGGCACCATTGAGGCTGACATCGTCGATGCTCGCCCAGTACGCCGTCGACCAGCCGGTCGCGCAACGCCCGCAGCCGCGCGCTGTTGGCATCGAGTCCGTCGACCGCGATCCGGGCCGCCACCGCCATCCCGACGCGCACCGGCGACATCCGGTGTGCCGGAACGGATGTCGCGCTCCTGTCCGCCGCCGTGCGACAGCGGCACGCAGGCGACGTCGCGGCGCAGCAGCAGTGCGCCCACGCCGGCGGGCCGCCGAACTTGTGTGCGGCCACGCTCATCGCCGACAGCCCGCTGGCGGCGAAGTCGACGGGCAGCTGCCCCACCGCCTGGATCGGCGTCGCTGTGCATCGGAACGCCGAATTCGGCTGCGACGGCAGCGAGTTCAGCGGCCGGCATGACCGTGCCGACTTCGTTGTTGGCCCACATCACCGACACCAGCGCGACGTCGTCATGGCTCTGCAGTACCTCGCGCAGCGCGGCGGCCGACACCGACGCCGTCGGCGGCGGTCGGCAGCCAGGTCGACCTCGGCGCCCTCGTGTTCGACAAGCCAGTTCACCGAGTCCAGCACGGCGTGGTGTTCCACCTCGCTGGTCACGATGCGCCGGCGGCGCGGCTCGGCGTCGCGGCGGGCCCAGTAGATTCCCTTGACCGCCAGGTTGTCGCTCTCGGTGCCGCCCGCGGTGAAGATGACCTCCGACGGGCGCGCGCCCAGCTTGTCGGCGATCAGCTCACGCGATTCCTCGATCCGGCGTCGCGCCGCCCGGCCGCTGGTATGCAGCGACGACGCATTGCCGACGGTGCCAGCACAGCCGTCATCGCCTCGATCGGCGGCAGGATGCATCGGGGTGGTGGCGGCGTGATCCAGGTAGACCATGACGCGACACACGATACCGAGCCCAGCGCCGGTCGGCGGACGCCCTCAGCCGTGCTCAGCCGACCAACGCGTGCGCCGGTGCGGGCGCTCGGCACCGACACCGGCGTGACTGGCAGCGACGGGCCAGCGCGCCGCCGGTCGGCCCCGGCAATTGCAGGGACTCGACGTGCACATGCGCGACCGTGTGCGGCACGGAGAGCACCCGGCGGATGGAGCGGCACCAGGGTGTCGTCGCCGACGAAGGCCGGCGCTGTCGAGGGGCTGCCGTCGCGGTGGTGGTAGCTCAGCCGCAGCGGCTGCACCGGGCGGCCGGCGTCGATGGCGGCCTGAAACATCGCGGGCTAGAACGAGCCGTGCGCCAGGCCGCACCAGGTCGTGCCCTCGGGGAAGGCGACCACGGTCTGACCCGCGCGCAGCCGGCGGCGACGGTGTCCACCACCACCGGGCAGCCGCCGCAAATTGGCCCGCTCGATCGGGATGACGTTCATCAGGCGGGCAAGCGACCGCGAGACGCGGGGACCGGTGAACATGTCGGCCTTCGCGACGAACGAGCCGGGCAGCACCGAACCGAGGCGAAGACGTCGAGCCAGGACATGTGCGGACTGACCACCAGCACACCCGCGCAGGTTGCGAATCGGGCTGCCCGACACGGTGATTCGCACGCCGAGGCAGCGCAGCACCATCCGGCAATAGATGCGCTGCACGCTGGTCTGGCCCGGCAGCGGCACAGCCAGCAGCGGCAGCCCGGGCGCCAAGAGCAGCGCCAGCATGAAGCGAAGCGTCACCCGCAGCGCCCTGCGCAGCGGCCGCGACGCACCACGTGGCCCGCACCCACACAGCCGGTGTCGCACGATGCGCGCGGGAGCCAGGAGTGCCCGGTGCCTGCGGGAGCGTTCATCGCTGTCCGCCCGCCATCTCCGATGCCGCCGAGACCGATCGCAGCCGATTCAGATATCGGGTGTCGGCGTGCGCTTTGTCCAGCAGCGACGCAGAAGTCGCCGACGCCGAAGTCCGGGTCATGCGCGGGTTCGCCGCACACCCGCGCGCCCAGCCGCAGATATCCGCGCATCAGCGGCGGCACCGACGGCCGTCGCGGGCGGCGGGATGTCGTCGATGGCCGTCCCGTCGACGACCACCGGCCGGTGCGGGTACACCCGCGTACTCCGGCGGTGCACCGTGCCGGCTGAGGACGAAGTCGCGGACGCCGCGCAGCTGGCTGCCCGGCGTCGTGATTCGCCGCCGATCGGCACCGACACGCAGCCCGTCACGTAGTCGTAGCCGTAGCGGTCCAGGTAGGCCAGGATGCCCGCCCACATCAACAGCACGACTCCGCCGTTGCGGTGGCCGTCGCGCACCACCGCCCGTCCCATCTCCACCAACGAGCGGCCGCAGCGGATCGAGCGCGCGGACATCGAACTCGGTAGCGGTATAGAGCCCCCCGGCGGCGATGGCGCCCGCCGGCGCCAGCATCCGGTAGCAGCCGACCAGCTCGCCGGTGTCGTCGTCGCGGACCAGCAGGTGGTCGCAGAACTCGTCGAACCGGTCGACATCGCGTCGTTCGTCGGCCGCCGGCAGCGCGAAGCCGGGCGTGCTGGTGAACACGTCGTACCGCAGCCGTTGCGCCGCCTCGATCATGCCGGGGTCGGTGGACAGCAGCAGGGAGTAGCGGGGTGCGGCCGACGAGCTGGTGGCCGCGCCGGCGGCTTATCGCTGGGTATGAGGACAGAAGCAATGCTCATGAACCGCAACGTCGCGTAGTCGATGAGCGAGTCGGCATCGACGCGTGACGTGTCGGTGCACGTCGAGATGACGAAATGTCGCGGAAAAAGTGCGCTAAACCGGCGCCACCGCGCGCGAAACCGCGGGACCTGTTTAATTCGGCGGAGAGGTCAGCCCTTGCGGGCCTTGACCGCCTCGGTCAGCTGCGGCGCGACCTTGAACAGGTCGCCCACGATGCCGTAGTCGGCGATCTCGAAGATCGGCGCCTCTTCGTCCTTGTTGACCGCGACGATCGTCTTCGACGTCTGCATGCCCGCGCGGTGCTGGATCGCGCCGGAGATGCCCAGCGCGATGTAGAGCTGCGGCGAGACCGTCTTGCCGGTCTGGCCGACCTGGAACTGGCCCGGGTAGTAGCCGGAGTCGACGGCGGCACGCGAGGCGCCGACGGCCGCACCCAGCGAGTCGGCCAGCTCCTCGACGACGCTGAAGTTCTCCGCGCTGCCGACACCGCGGCCGCCGGAGACGACGATGGTGGCCTCGGTCAGCTCCGGGCGGTCGCCGGCGACAGCGGGCTCGCGGGCGGTGATCTTGGTGGCGTTCTCGGCGGGGGCCGGCACCTCGACGGTGACCTGCTTCGCCGGCGCCCGCGGCCGGCTCGGCGTCGATGGCGCCGGCACGCACGGTGATCACCGGGGTGTCGCCGTTGGCCTGCGCCTCCACGGTGAACGCGCCACCGAAGATGGAGTGGATCGCCCTTGGCGCCTTCCTTGACCTCGACGACGTCGACGAGCAGGCCGGAGCCGATCCGCGCCGCGAGCCGGCCGGCGATCTCCTTGCCGTCGGCGTTGGCGGCCAGCAGCACGGCCGCCGGGCGCTGGACTCGGCCAGCGAGGCCAGCACGTCGACCGCCGGGGTGATCAGGTAGTTGTCGACGACGTCGGACTCGGCGACGTAGATCTTGGCGGCGCCGGCCTCCTTCAGCCCGTCGGTCAGCGGCGCGGCAGTGCCGGGCGCGCCGACCACGACGGCGGACGGCTCACCCAATGCGCGGGCGGCGGTGATCAATTCGGCGGTGACCTTCTTCAGCGCGCCTTCGGCGTGCTCGACGAGCACCAGTACTTCAGCCATGAGTTATCTCGCTCTTCTCGTCTTAAGGAACTGGGGTCAGATGATCTTCTGGGCAACCAGGTACTGGGCGATCTCGTTACCGCCCTCGCCCTCGTCGGTGACCTTCTCACCCGCGGTCTTCGGCGGCTTCGGCGTCGACGACAGCACGGTCGACCCGGCGTTGGCCAGCCCGACCTCGTCGCCCTCGACCCCGATCTCGGCGAGGGTCAGCACGGTGACTTCTTTCTTCTTGGCGGCCATGATGCCTTTGAAGGACGGGAAGCGCGGCTCGTTGATCTTCTCGGTGACGCTGACCACCGCGGGCAGCGGTGGCCTCGAGGGTGAACACGCCGTCGTCGGTCTCGCGCTCGCCGGTGACCTTGCCGCCCTCGATGGAGAGCTTGCGCAGGTGGGTGAGCTGCGGCAGGCCCAGGTACTCGGCGATGATGGCCGGCACCGCGCCGCCGACGCCGTCGGTGGCCTCGTTACCGGCGATGACCAGCTCGGTGCCCTCGATGGTGCCCAGCGCACGCGCCAGCGCCCATCCGGTCTGGACCACATCGGAGCCGTGCAGGCCGTCGTCCTTGAGGTGGACGGCCTTGTCGGCGCCCATCGACAGCGCCTTGCGGATCGCCTCGGTGGCGCGCTCGGGGCCGGCGGTCAGCACGGTCACCGAGCCGTCGCCGCCCTCGCGTTCTCCCGGATCTGCAGCGCCTCTTCGACGGCGCGCTCGTTGATCTCGTCCAGCACCGCGTCGGCGGCCTCGCGGTCCAGCGTGAAATCGCCGTCAGTCAGCTTGCGCTCCGACCAGGTGTCTGGGACCTGCTTGATCAGGACCACGATGTTCGTCATGAGTGTGGTTCGTCCTCCTCGAAGGGGCTCCGCAGCGATCGACTGCGAGACCTCGGTACGCGTTTTCGCAACGCACAGCCGTGTTACTACCCGGTAACTTTGTGCGGTATGCCCTCACACCATAGCTGGTCGTAGTGCACGTTCTTGCAGCCCGTCCGCCGCCTGGAAGCGGGAGCTCACTTCCCCGGTTCGCGAATCCGACACTTCGCGTTAGCCTGCCTATGCAATGAGCGCACTGGTCCCTGACGTCCCGCAGCACACCCCCGGCGACACCCCGTCGGCGGGTGACGCCGTGATGACGCTGACGGGCGAGCGCACCATCCCGGGTCTGGACATCGAGAACTACTGGTTTCGCCGCCACGAGGTGGTTTACCAGCGGCTTGCCGACCGTTGCGCGCGACCCGACGTGCTCGAGGCCGGCTGCGGCGAGGGCTACGGCGCCGATCTGATCGCCGGCGTCGCCCGCCGCGTCATCGCGGTGGATTACGACGAGGCCGCGGTGGCCCACGTCCGGGCCGCTACCCGCGGGTGGACGTCATGCAGGCGAACCTCGCGCAGCTGCCGCTGCCCGATGCGTCGGTGGACGTTGTGGTCAACTTCCAGGTGATCGAACACCTGTGGGACCAGACACAGTTCGTCATCGAGTGCGCCCGGGTGCTGCGGCCGTCCGGGCTGTTGATGATGTCCACGCCCAACCGGATCACCTTCTCCCCGGGCCGCGACACCCCGATCAACCCCTTCCACACGCGGGAACTCAACGCCGCCGAGCTGACCGAGCTGCTGGTCGACGGCGGCTTCGCCGAGGTGTCGATCAGCGGCCTGTTCCACGGTCCGCGGCTGCGCGAGATGGATGCCCGGCACGGCGGCTCGATCATCGAGGCGCAGATCGCGCGCGCAATGGCCGCTGACCCCGGGCGCCGTGGCCGCCCGAACTGGCTGCCGACGTCGCCGCGGTCACCGATCGAGGACTTCGACCTGGTCGAGGCCGCCGTGGGTGCGGGCACCGGCCACCACATCGACGACAGCCTGGACCTGATCGCGATCGCGGTAGCGCCGTGAGCGCGCCGCAGAACCGGGTTCCGGGCCTGTTCACCCTGGTTTTGCACACCCACCTGCCCTGGCTCGCCCATCACGGCCGCTGGCCGGTCGGCGAGGAATGGCTGTATCAGTCCTGGGCGGCGGCCTACCTGCCGCTGATGCGGGTGCTGCGCACGTTGGCCGGCGAAGATCGGCGGGGCGTGATCACGCTGGGCGTCACGCCGGTGGTCAACGCACAGCTCGACGACCCGTACTGCCTGGACGGCATGCATCACTGGCTGGCCAACTGGCGGCTGCGTGGCCTGGAGGCCACCAGCGTGCGGTCCGCTCCCCGCTCGAAGTCGGCCGGCTACCAGTCGTGCACACCGGAAGCATTGCGCGACTTCGGAATTCGTGAATCCGCCGAGGCGCAGCGGGCGCTGGACGACTTCGCCACGCTGTGGCAGCACGGCGGCAGCCCGCTGCTGCGCAGCCTGATCGACGCCGGCACGGTGGAGTTGCTCGGCGGCCCGCTGGCCCATCCGTTCCAACCGCTGCTGGCGCCGCGGCTGCGCGAGTTCGCGCTGCGCGAGGGTCTGGCCGACGCGCAAGCGCGCCTTGCACACCGACCGGGCGGGATCTGGGCGCCCGAGTGCGCCTACGCGCCCGGTATGGAAGACGACTACTCCGCCGCGGGCGTCACGCATTTCATGGTCGACGGCCCGTCGCTGCACGGCGACACCGCGCTGGGCCGGCCCGTCGGCGACACCGACGTGGTCGCGTTCGGGCGCGATCTGCAGGTCAGCTACCGGGTGTGGTCACCGAAATCGGGCTATCCCGGCCACGCCGCGTACCGCGACTTCCACACCTATGACCACCTCACCGGGCTCAAGCCGGCCCGGGTGACGGGCCGCAACGTGCCCTCGGAGGACAAGGCGCCCTACGATGCCGAGCGCGCCGACCACGCGGTCGACGCGCACGTCGCCGACTTCGTCGACGTGGTGCGCAACCGCCTGCTCTCGGAATCCGAGCGCATCGGGCGGCCCGCTCACGTGGTCGCCGCGTTCGACACCGAGCTGTTCGGTCACTGGTGGTACGAGGGCCCGACGTGGCTGGAGCGGGTGCTGCGGGCCCTGCCCGAGGCCGGCGTTCGGGTGGGCACGCTGAACGACGCCATCGCCGACGGCTTCGTCGGGAACCCGGTAGCCCTGCCGCCCAGCTCGTGGGGTTCGGGGAAGGACTGGCAGGTGTGGGCCGGCGACCAGGTCGCCGATCTGGTCGCAGCTGAACAGCGAAGTGGTCGACATGGCACTGAGCACCGTCGACAAGGCGCTGTCCCAGACGGCGTCGCTGGACGGGCCCATCCCCCGCGACCTCGTCGCCGATCAGATCCTGCGCGAAACGCTGCTGACCGTCTCCAGCGACTGGCCGTTCATGGTGAGCAAGGATTCGGCCGCCGACTACGCCCGCTACCGCGCCCACCTGCATGCGCACGCCACCCGCGAGATCGCCGACGCGCTGGCATCGGGCCGGCGCGACACCGCGCAGCGGCTGGCGGAGGGTTGGAACCGCGCCGACGGACTGTTCGGCGCCCTCGACGCCCGCAGGCTGCCGCGATGAGACGGGCCGCGGCGTGAAAATCCTGATGGTGTCGTGGGAATACCCGCCGGTGGTGATCGGCGGGCTCGGCCGGCACGTGCATCACCTGTCGACCGCGCTGGCCGCGGCCGGTCACGACGTCGTCGTGCTGTCGCGCCGTCCCACCGGGACCGATCCCGGCAGCCATCCGTCGTCCGACCACATCAGCGAGGGCGTCCGGGTGATCGCGGCCGCTCAGGATCCGCACGAATTCACCTTCGGCACCGACATGATGGCGTGGACCCTCGCGATGGGCCACTCCATGATCCGCGCCGGTCTGCCCCTGACGAAACCGGGCACCAACCGCGCCTGGCGGCCCGACGTCGTGCACGCCCATGACTGGCTGGTGGCCCACCCGGCGATCGCTCTCGCCCAATTCTACGATGTGCCAATGGTTTCCACGATTCACGCCACCGAGGCCGGTCGGCATTCCGGCTGGGTCAGCGGTGCGATCAGCCGTCAGGTGCACGCGGTCGAATCGTGGCTGGTGCGCGAATCCGACTCGCTGATCACGTGTTCGGCGTCGATGGCCGACGAGATCACCGAACTGTTCGGGCCCGGCCTGGCCGAGACCACGGTGATCTGCAACGGCATCGAGACGGCGCGGTGGCCATTCGCGGCGCGCCGGCCGCGCACCGGGCCGGCCGAACTGCTCTACCTCGGCCGGCTGGAGTACGAGAAGGGTGTGCACGACGTCATCGCCGCGCTGCCGCGGATCAGGCGCAGCCACCCCGGTACCACGCTGACCATCGCCGGCGAGGGCACCCAGCTGGGCTGGCTCATCGAGCAAGCCCGTAAACACCGGGTGCTCAAGGCGATCCGGTTCGTCGGGCACCTCGAACACGCCGAGCTGCTGGCCGTCCTGCATCGCGCCGACGCCGCGGTGCTGCCCAGTCACTACGAGCCGTTCGGGATCGTGGCGCTGGAGGCGGCTGCGGCCGGCACTCCGCTGGTGACGTCGGACATCGGCGGCCTGGGCGAGGCGGTGATCGACGGTCAGACCGGTGTGTCGTGTCCGCCTCGCGACGTGGCCCGGCTGGCCGCGGCGGTGCGCACCGTGCTCGACGACCCGCAGGCCGCGCAGCGGCGCGCCCACGCCGCCCGCGAACGACTCACGTCGGATTTCGCTTGGCACACGGTGGCCGACAGAGACCGCGCAGGTGTATCTGTCGGCCAAGCGTGGAGTGCGGCAGCCGCAGGCCCGGCTGCCCATCGTCGAACACGCCTTGCCGAACCGGTAGCACTGTTCCTAACGTTTCACGGATGGGGCTGGATTATTCGAGCGTCGTCGACGCTCCCATCGCCGACGTTTTCGATTGGCATGCCAGGCCGGGGGCGTTCGGCCGGCTCTCGCCGCCGTGGCAGCCGATGCGGCTGGTCACCGAGGCCGCCTCCCTCAAAGACGGGCGGGCCACGCTGGCGCTGCCCGGGGGTCTGCGCTGGGTCGCCGTCCATCAGCCCGACGGCTATGACCCGCCGCGGCGTTTCGTCGACGCCATCGGCGGAGGCGGCCTTGCCGCGCTTCCGGCGCGAATTGCGGTGCGCTGGCGCCACACCCACGAATTCGAAGACCTCGGCGACAACCGCACCAGGGTGATCGACCGGGTCGACACTCCGGTGCCCGGGTCGCTGTTGCGGCCCATGTTCGACTACCGGCACCGGCAGCTGGCCGACGACCTGGCCGCCCACCGGCTGGCCGCCGAGAACGGACTGCGGCCCCTGACGATCGCGATCACCGGATCCTCGGGGCTGGTGGGCTCGGCATTGACCGCCTTCCTGCGCACCGGCGGCCATCGGGTGATCCAGTTGGTCCGGCACTCCGCACGCGGCGACGATGAGCGGCAGTGGAACACCGAGAATCCCGACCCGCGGCTGTTCGACGGCATCGACGCGGTGATTCATCTGGCGGGCGCGTCGATCGCCGGCCGGTTCACCGATAAACACCGGCATGCGGTCCGGGACAGCAGGATTGGTCCGACTCGGCGACTGGCCGAACTGCTGGGCCGCAGCGAGCCCCGGCCCGCCGTGCTGATCTCGGCGTCGGCGATCGGCTACTACGGATACGACCGGGGCGATGAGACCCTCACCGAGGGCAGCCATCGCGGCGACGGATTTCTGGCCGACGTGGTGACCGACTGGGAGGAGGCCACCGCGCCGGCGCAGCGGGCCGGCGTGCGGGTGGTGCAGGTGCGCACCGGCATCGTGCAATCGCCCGCCGGCGGCACGTTGAAGCTGATGCGTCCGCTGTTCAGCGCGGGGCTGGGTGGCCGGCTCGGCGACGGTCGACAATGGCTGTCCTGGATCGGGATCGACGATCTGGTGGACGTCTATCACCGCGCGCTGTGGGACGGCACGCTGTCGGGTCCGGTGAATGCCGTTTCGCCGCACCCGGTTCGCAACCGCGAGTACACCGCCACGCTGGCCGCGGTGCTGCACCGGCCGGCGGTGTTGCCGGTGCCGTCGCTGGGGCCGCGGCTGCTGCTGGGCGGCCAGGGCGCGCGCGAACTGGCGTGCGCGAGCCAGCGCGTGGCCCCCGCCACGCTCGCCGCCGCCGCGCACCGGTTCCGCCAACCCGACCTCGATGGGGCGCTGCGTCACCTGTTGGGGCGCGCCGCGGGCGGCTAGCCGCGCAAAGCGGGCGGCTACCCCTCGGCCTCCCTGCCGTCGCGGCTGTGCTGATAGGCGCGGGCGCGCAGATCGGCGAGCCACCGGGGGTGCAGGCTCACGCCGGCTGCGGTGTTGAGAACGGGGTCGAACGACACGTCCTGGCCGTCTTCGGCATCGATGGCGGTGGTCAGCGTGATGCGGGCCAAGGGCGTGAAATCGCCTCTGCCGCAAGCTTGGTCAAGTGCCACGTCGATGTTGCTGCGCTCGAGCTTCGACCGGACGCCGTCCAGGGACAGACCCGTGCCACCGATGTCGCTCGAGGTCCGGGCCCGAAGCCACCAATTGTTGTGCTGATAGTGCAACGGCATCAACGTGGTCAGGGTTTGACCGCTCCACGACGTGGCAGGCCGCAGCGCCAGCGCGCGCGACAGCACCCCCGATCCCGACGAGACGAGCAGGACGTCCCACGGCGTGTCCGCCGGCTGCGGTGCGGGCAGCCGGACGGCCAACCCGATGAAGTCGGGCAGCGCGCCCGGCGTCCCGGTGGCCTTCGACACGCGCGCGACGATCTCTGACGACGCGATCGGCAATCCCCGGCCCGCGGGGGCAACCCGCTCGACGAAGCCCGTCGCCAGCACCCCGATCGGATGGAAGAACCGTTTGCCCCGGATCGCCGAGCCCCACTGAAAGGGCAACGCCACGAGTTCCAAAACGTTCACCGGCGGCGGATTCCCATTCTGCGCCGGGGGAAACACCGCTGTTCCTGCGGTGGTGGCGTGACGATTACGGTGACGCAACAGCACTCGTGTGCCAGCTGATCATTCGCAGAACGGGCGCCGATTGTTGCGCGTTAATGGTGTGGCTGTCGATGTAGACCTGTGCCATGACCGCCTGCCACGACTCGATCTGGGGCGAGGACCTCCAGGTGCCCTCGACCAATCCCACGATCACCGCATTGTTGTCGTCAGTCAGGGTGTAGACCGGACCGCCGAAGTCGCGGCTGTCGGCGGTCATGTCGGTGATGCTGAACCGGCCATTGCCTACCGAGTTGATTGAGCCGCATCGTTGGCCGGCCGCGCTGCGAAGCTGGCACACCGGCATCCCGGGTTGGGCGCGCGTTGCGGGTGCGGATCCCAGATGGCGCCCCGTCGGTAGCACGTCGGACGCCGTCACATCCGGCGCGATCGCGATGACTTCGTATTCCACCGGCAGCATCGAGGTGTCCGCGGTGGAGTCCGCGTCGACCTGGCGCCGGCCGAGGACCACGTTGCCGACCGGCTTGCGGTCACGGTCGGTCACCACCGACTGGCCGCCATCGCACTGGCCGCTGGTCACGGCGACCCGTAACCGCGGCTCGACCAACCCCACCATGCAGACCGTATTGCCTTGGCGGATCTCCATTCCGGGAAACGCCGTCCTGCCCGGGTCGGCAATTGCCTGACCCGGTGCGACAAGGAGCATCGTCGTGAACGCGGATGCGATCGCCAGCCGGGACCACCGGCGTCCGATTTCTTCCATTGGGACGCATCACCCCTCACGTCCATCAGGGGATCTACCGCGTTTGTTACTTGACACGCGTATACCCGCCACCGAGGGGGTCAAACCACGCTCGGCCCGGCCGAAACTGACCATCCCATCGGCCGGCTGAGGCGGCTCGAGGTCGTCATTATGTTCAAAAAATTAATGTTTCAGTTATTGAATGAGATGGGTATGTCGTAGCGGGCGACGCGAGGGCGCGTCTGGGGGTCAGCGCTGTGGTTTTACCCGCCCCATCGGCGGGTATGACGCGTGTGTTTGGGCCGCGCAGGCCTGGGCACGCCAAGCCGTCCGGGAGGGAGCGCTTGGGCATTATGGGAGCTTTGTCGTTTTCACCCGCCACGGCGGCGCCGCCGGCGGCGGTCGGTTGGCTCAGCGCTGACGACTTCCAGGCATGGCGATCGAACGTACGGCGGATGGTGTTGGGCGATGTCGCCGATTTCATCGCCGCGCGACGCGTGGGCGAGCTGGACGATGCGCGCATCGATGCCGCCGGCGACATCCTGGTTGATTTCGTCTCCGGCGGTAAGTGCCTGCGGTCGACTTTCGTGTACCTGGGCTGGTTGTGCGGCGCGCCGCCCGACGAAGCGGCGCTGCGGGCCGCGGCCAGCTTCGAACTGGTGCACGCCTTCGCGTTGCTGCAAGACGACGTCATGGACGACTCCGACGAACGGCGCGGCCGGCCGTCGGCGCATCGGCAATTCGGCCAATGGCATCGGGAGCGCGGATTGCCCGGCTCGTCGCGGCGATTCGGTGAATCGGCCGCCATTCTGCTGGGCGACCTCTGCCTCATCTGGGCCGAACAGATGCTGCGTGACAGCGGCGTCGAGCCCCGGCGCCTGCAACGCGCGTGGCCGCGCTATGACGCCATGCGCACCGAGCTCGCCGTCGGGCAGTTCGCCGACCTGACGAACGATGCGCGGCAGATGCCCGGGCTGGAAGTCGTGCTCGACGTCGCACGGCGTAAGTCGGGCAACTACACCGTGCGCCGGCCGCTGGAGATCGGCGCGGCCATGGGCGAGTGCGACGCTCGAACGCTGTCCCAGCTGGGCCGCTATGGCGTCGCCGTCGGCGAGGCATTCCAGCTTCGCGACGACGTGCTCGGCGTCTTCGGCTCGCCCACGGTGACGGGCAAGCCCGGTGCCGGCGATCTACTCGAGCGCAAGGCGACGAGCGTCGTGGTGGCCGCCTACCAGCTGGCCGACGCGCCGACCCGGCGTGAACTCATCGAGATCGCGAATCGTGAAGCCCTCGACGACAACGTGATCGAACGGTGGAAAGCGCTGATCGTCGAGACGGGATCGGTGCAGCTGATCGAGGAGATGATCGGCGACCGCGTCGCTTCGGCCTGCGATCACCTCAGCGACCTGCCGATTGACGAGCCGGTCCGCACCGCGCTGGCCGAAATGGCGGCCGTCTGCACGGATCGCGCCGAATGAGCAGAACCGACCGGGGAGCGTGTTGATCATGCGGACCATCGAAGGGCGCGGAGATCACGTGGTGGTGGTCGGCGCGGGCCTGGCCGGCCTTTCCGCGGCGCTGCACCTGGCCGGCCGCGGGCGCGCGGTGACGGTGGTGGAACGCGGGCCGTGGCCGGGTGGGCGGGCCGGCCGTCTCGACATCGACGGCTACCGGATCGACACCGGGCCGACGGTGCTGACCATGCCCGACATCATCGACGAGACGTTCGCGGCCGTGGGCGAACGCCTATCCGACCGCATGGAGTTGTTGACGGTCGACCCGGCGTACCGCGCCGTGTTCGCCGACGGCAGTGCGCTCGACGTGCACAGCGACGCGGATCGGATGGCCGACGCCGTCGCAGAGTTCGCCGGCTTCGGGCAGGCAGCGGGCTACCGACGGCTACGGGCGTGGTTGACGCGGTTGTACCGCACCGAATTCGACGGATTCATCGCCGCGAACTTCGACTCGCCGCTGTCGCTGCTCACCCCGCAGCTCGCGCAGCTGACCGCGATCGGCGGCTTCCGCAAGTGGGACAACATGGTCAGGCGCTACATCAGTGACCCACGGCTGCAACGGATCTTCACCTTTCAGTCGTTGTACGCCGGCGTGGCGCCGCGCCACGCGCTGGCGGTGTACGCGGTGATCGCCTACATGGACACCATCTCGGGTGTGGTGTTTCCGCGCGGGGGCGTACGCGCGCTGCCCGACGCTCTTGCCGGGGCCGCCGCCGACGCCGGCGTCCGATTCTGTTACGGCGCAACCGTTACCGCGCTCGAACGCAGCGGCGGCCGGGTCAGCGCCGTGGTGACCGAGCAATCCGGGCGCATCCCCTGCGACGCGGTGGTGCTGACCACCGAACTGCCGCAGACCTACGCGCTGCTGGGTCGCACACCGCGCCGCGCGGTGCGGCTGCGCCCCTCGCCCTCGGCCGTCGTGGCGCACCTGGGTTGTCCCGCCGTCGCCCCCGAGACGGCCCACCACACCATCCTGTTCGGTCAGGCATGGGATCAGACGTTCACCGACATCGTCGACGACGGACAACTCATGCGGGACCCGTCGTTACTGGTCACCCGGCCGACGGCCAGCGACCCGACCCTGGCTCCGCGGGGACGCGATCTGCTCTACGTGCTCGCCCCGGCGCCGAACCTGGATCGGGGCACCATCGATTGGTCCAGCACCGGCGACGCCTACGTCGAGGACATGATCGCGCACGTCGCCGACCGGCTGCTGCCCGGTTTACCGTACGACGCAACGGTTTTGGATGTCGTAACGCCGGCCGACTGGGCGCGGCAGGGCATGGCGGCCGGCAGTCCGTTCGCGCTCGCCCACACCTTCGGTCAGACGGGACCGTTTCGGCCGGGCAACATGGTGCGCGGCATCGACAACGCGGTGCTCGCCGGGTCCTCCACGGTGCCCGGCGTCGGCGTTCCGACCACGCTGATCTCCGGGCGGCTGGCCGCCGACCGCATCACCGGCGTGGCCGCGCGGCCGGCCGCGCACATCGACATGAAAGCCGGTCGGCCATGATGCGCAGCGAGTTGAGCGCGGCCGGAATCGACGATCCGCGGCTGCGCGACGGATACCGCCGATGCCGTGAGCTCAATGCCACCCATGGCCGCACCTTCTTTCTGGCCACCCGGTTGCTCGCGCCCGACCAGCGGCCGCCCGTGCATGCGTTGTACGGCTTCGCCCGGTACGCCGACGACATCCTCGACGATCTCGACCCGCGGCTCGGCGCCGACATCCGCGGCCGGCGGCTGCAGCAGCTGTCGGAGCGCTTCTTCTCCGATGGCGCTCACCTGGAGGATCCGCTGGTTGCCGCAGTCGCCGACACCGTGCGGCGCTACCAGATCAGCGACGGGCTGTTCGAGGACTTTTTGGCTTCGATGCGGATGGACCTCACAGTCACCGACTATCCGGATCGGAAGGCCCTCAACCTGTACATGCGGGGGTCCGCGGAAGCCATTGGGCTGCAAGTGCTTCCGATATTGGGAACCGTGACCCCCGTGCAGGAGGCCGCACCGTACGCCGCGGCATTGGGCAGGGCGTTCCAGCTCACCAATTTCCTGCGTGATGTCGACGAGGACCTGCAGCGCGGCCGGGTCTACCTGCCGGCCGACGAACTGGCCGCCGACGGCGTCGACCGAGAACTGTTGATGTGGTGCCACGCCCACCGCCGCACCGATCCGCGGGTGCGCCGGGCCCTGGTCGCCCAGCACGAAATCGCCCGGCAGACCTACCGATTCGCCGCAGACGGGATCGCCACGCTCGCTCTCCGCTCGCGACCGTGCGTGGCGACCGCGGCGGCGCTGTATTCAGAGATCTTGGACTGCATCGAAAGCAGCGACTTCGAGGTGTTCGATCACCGGGCCACCGTCGGCACGGCGCGACGGCTTCGGGTCGCCGGTGCGGGACTGATACGGTCGTGGCGGGCGCGAAACAGCGCGCGGGGCGTTCGTCAATCGGGGGCCGCATGAGCGAGCGGTGGCAATACCTGGCGGTGCTCGCGGCATGCCTGGTGATCACCGCGCCGTTGGAAATCTTCGGCCCCGGCGTCTACCGGCAGTGGCGACGCGTCATCAAGTCGGTCGTGCCGGTGGCCGCGGTGTTCCTGGTCTGGGATGAGATCGCGGTCGCCACGCGCGTGTGGACGTACGACCGCGCCTACCTGTGCGGCCTGAGCATCCCGTTCCGGGTGCCGATCGAAGAGGTGTTGTTCTTCCTCGTCATTCCGGTGTGCGCCTTGCTGACCTACAACGCCGTCAGCACCATCCTGGCCAGGGTGCACCGCCGATGACCGGCCTTGGCTACACACTGCCGGCCGTGCTCGCGGTATTGCTGGTCTGTGCACTGGAATTGGCGGTGTTGCGGACCGGGCTCTTCCGGCGGCCGGCGTACTGGCTGTCGATGCTGATCGTGCTGGGATTCCAGATCCCGGTGGACGGCTGGCTGACCAAGCTCAGCTCCCCCATCGTCAGCTACGACGATCGGCAGCTGAGCGGTGTGCGTTTCCCGTTCGACATCCCGGTCGAAGATTTTCTGTTCGGCTTCGCGTTGGTCACCGCGGTGCTGCTGCTTTGGGAACGGCAACGTGCGCGTCGGTGATGCGCGCCCAGCGCCCGGCGAGTTGGCCGCCGCATTCGACGCGGGTGCGACGGCCTACGACCGCCTTGTCGGCGCCAGCCCGGGCTACCACGCGCAGTTGTCCTTGTCGGCCCGGCGGATGCGGATTCCCGCTCGCGGCAAGGGGTTACGGTTGCTCGATGCCGGATGCGGCACGGGTGCCTCGACGGCCGCGCTGCTCGCCGCCGCGCCTCAGGCCGACATCGTCGCCGTCGACGCGTCGCGGGGAATGCTCGACGCGGCGCTCGCCAAGGACTGGCCCCCCTCGGTGCGGTTCGTGCACACCCCCGTCGAACAGCTGGCAGAGAACGGGATCACCGGACCGTTCGACGGCATCCTGGCCGCCTATCTGATTCGCAACGTCGCCGACCGCGACGAACAGCTGCGCGGGTTCCGCGAGCTGTTGCGCCCGGGCGGCACGCTGGCGGTGCACGAATACTCGGTCCGCGACTCGCCGGCGGCCACCCGCATCTGGCACGCCGTGTGCTGGGGCATCATCATCCCCGCCGGGTGGTGGCGCACCCGGGACACCGGACTGTATCGCTACTTGTGGCGCAGCGTGCTGGCATTCGACGGTGCTGCGCGATTCCGTACTCGCCTCACCGACGCCGGCTTCACCGCGGTACACAGCGAGACGATGCCCGGCTGGGAAGCCAACATCGTGCACACGTTCTTAGCGGACGCGCCGCTATGACCGCCGATCGGCGTCGCCGAATATTCGCCGCGCCAACGGGATTGCCGGATGCCGATGCGCTGCCGTCGTGCCCGCGGGTGGCCGTCGTCGGCGGCGGGATCGCCGGGCTGACGGCCGCCACCGGGCTGGCCGAGCGCGGCGTCGCCGTCGAGGTCATCGAAAGCGAGCACTACCTCGGCGGCCGGGTAGGGGGCTGGACCGAGCGGGACGGCGGCGTCGAGCTCGCGATGAACCGTGGCTTCCACGCGTTCTTCCGGCAGTACTACAACCTGCGCGCCCTGCTGAGCCGAATCGACCCGCAACTGCGGATGCTCACTCCGGTCGAGGATTACCCGCTGATCGACGGGGCGGGCCGGCGCGACAGCTTCCGCGGGCTACCGCGCACGCCACCGTGGAACGCCATGGTCTTCGCGGCGCGCAGCCCGACGTTCCGGCTTCGCGACTTCACCCGCATCGACGCCCGCGCGGCCGCACCCCTGGCCGCCGTATCGGTGCCCGGAACCTACCAGCGCCTGGACAACACCGACGCCGCGACGTTCCTCGAGGACATCCGATTCCCCGAGGCCGCACGGCATCTGGCGTTCGAGGTGTTCTCGCGCAGCTTCTTCGCCGACCCCGCCGAGCTGTCCGCCGCCGAGCTGGCGACCATGTTCCATATCTACTTCCTGGGGTCATCCGAAGGCCTGATCTTCGACGTGCCGCGCGCGAACTACGACAGCGCCCTCTGGCAGCCGTTGCGCGGCTACCTCGAGGCGCGGGGCGTGCGGTTCCGGCTCGCGACCAAGGTCCTGAGCATCGACACCGAGTCGGCGAAGGCTTTCCGGGTGCACACCGATTCCGATCACCACTGCGACGTCGACGCCGTCGTATTGGCCACCGACATCGCGGGTTTACAGCGGATCGTTGCGGCGTCGAGCGACCTGGGCACCGACGACTGGCGCGCCCAGCTATCGCAACTGCGCACCGCGCCGCCGTTCGCCGTGCATCGCTTGTGGCTCGACCGCCCGGTCGCGGCGCACCGGCCCGCGTTTCTCGGCACGGCCGGACACGAACCACTCGACAACATCAGCGTGCTGGAGCGCTACGAATGCGAAGCGCGCGACTGGGCCGCCGCCCATCACGGTTCAGTTGTCGAATTACACTCGTATGCACTGGATTCCGCGCCGTCGCGGGCCGCCGCGCTACGGCAGTTGCACAGGATATATCCGGAAACCGCCGCGGCGCAGATCGTCCACGAGAGGCTGCTGCATCGCAGCGACTGCCCGCTGTTTTCGCCCGGCTCCTATCCCCGCCGCCCCCCGGTCCGCACGCCTACGCCGGGCCTGCTGTTGGCCGGCGACGCCATCCGCGTCGACTTGCCGGTGGCACTCATGGAGCGGGCCGCCACCACCGGCTGGTGCGCCGCGAACCAACTCCTGCAACGATGGGGATTAGCCGGACACCCATTGGAAACGGTACCCACCCAAGGCAGGTCGTCAGTGCTGCGATGGCTTGCCGCCCGCGAGAGATCCACCCGACCATGAAGATCCGTGAACAGCTTCAACAACGCCTGTCCGCCACCCGGACCAAAGGGTGGCCGCTGCAAGTGATTCCGCGCATGACTTGGGCCGATCAGCGCCCGACGTACCGCGACGCACAACCGGCCATCATCGAGGCCGCGCTACAGCGCTCCCAGCGCAAACCCACCGGCAACTGGTACGCGTTCGCCGCCAGCCGCCAGGTGCCCGGCGGGCGGCCCATCGGCACGCGCGTCGCCGGTGTCGACGTCGTCGCCTGGCGCGACGAACACGGCGGGCTGTGTGTGGGGCCGCGCACCTGTCCCCATTTGGGTGCCGACCTCGCCACCGGCAGCGTGCATCAGGGCGCGCTGATCTGCCGCTGGCACGGGCTGACACTGGACGGGCATGCTCGCGAATTCGGCTGGAGCCCGTTGCCCTGTCACGACGACGGCACCCTGGCATGGGTGCGGCTCGACGCGGTGGGCAAGGAGGAACCCCTGGATCGGCCGGTGATTCCGCAACGGCCGACCGGCGACACCCTGAACGCGGTCGCCCGCATGGTGGGCGTGTGCGAACCGAGTGACATCATCGCCAACCGCCTCGATCCGTGGCACGGCGCGTGGTTTCACCCCTACTCGTTTACCCGCCTCGACGTGCTCACGACGCCCACCGAACAGGTCGACCGATTCTTGGTGGCGGTGACGTTCCGGATGGGACGCCTGGGGGTGCCCGTCGTCGCGGAGTTCAGTTGCCCGGAGGCGCGCACCATCGTCATGCGCATCGTGGACGGCGAGGGCACGGGCAGCGTCGTCGAAACCCACGCGACGCCAATGGGTTCGGGCCCCGATGGCCGACCGCGCACCGCCGTCCTGGAAGCCACCATCGCGCACTCGGACCGGCCCGGTTTCAAGGCTGCCGCCCGGGCAGCGCCGCTGATCACACCCTTCATGCGCTACGCGGCCACCAAACTCTGGCGCGACGACCTCGCCTATGCCGAACGCCGCTACCAGGTCCGCGCCGGGCTCGGGTGACCGAACACCTGGCGCTGCAAGGATTCAACCGTGCTCAAGGCCTGCGTTGCCGTCGGCGCGGGCGCTCGCGTTCACCCGCCGCCGCGATTTCACGGGCTGTGATCGCCCGCCGCGCCATTCGTTGCGGCATCAGCGGCATGCCGACCGCCGCTCGACCGCCGCCGCACCACCCACAGCACGCCCACCAGCAGGACCGCCAGCACGATCAGGGTGGGCCACATGGCCACCTGAGCGAGCCACAACCGCCGTTGCAGGCGCAGCACTTTGCGCTCGGCGCGCCCCAGGCGCCGCGAAGTCTCGATCAAAGTCATCGTCACATCAGTACCCGAGACGCACTCGTTCAAACCGTCACGTGGCGTGGCACGCGGGTGCCGTAGGCTGATGGCCGCCGATCGCACCGGTAACGCGGCGGGCGTGTTTGCTCTCAGTGCTCGCCCGCGATGAGCTACAAAGGAGAAACGCCCGAGCGTTTCGGCGGCCGCGATCAGGTCGCCGATATGCTGGCCGGCGTATCTTGCAAGAAGGATGCGGGTAAGTGACCAAGCGCGCCGCCGCTGACCGGCGATCAGACCGAGCCGAACTCGAGAAATTGATGTCGGCTGACATGCGCGCGATCACTGCGCAGTCCGACCGCATCGGCCGCCACTTTGCCCGCAAAAACGATGTGAGCGGCACGGACTTCCACGCCTTGCTGCACATCATGGTCGCCGAAACCGCTGGAGAACCGCTGACCGCGGCACAGCTGCGACGGCGCATGGACGTGTCACCGGCAGCGATCACCTATCTCGTCGATCGCATGATCGACGCCGGCCATCTCCGGCGCGAACCCGATCCCCAGGACCGGCGCAAGACCCTGCTCCGCTACGAGAAACCGGGGATGGCCCTGGCCCGGTCGTTTTTCACTCCCCTTGGCGCCGAACTACATACGGCCCTCGCCGGCCTTCCCGATCGCGACCTGGCTGCGGCACATCGCGTGTTCGCGGCGATGCTCGAGGCGATGGTCAGCTTCGAATCACGGCTCGCCGCACCGAATCTACGAGAGTCAGCCACCGAACCGAAGGGTGCGACGGCGAAAGGCCGTCGCAGCCAGGTGAAACGCGGCAACTAGCCCCCCGGCCGCTCGGCCGCGCGGACCTGGCCCAAGCCGGTGAGGTCGAGATCGCGCAGGTCTGCCAGCTTTGCGGCGCCGCAGCCGTGCAGGCAGATGCGAAGCTCGTCGATGAACGGCTGCAGCCAATCGACCACGGCGGCAGTGGATTCGATCGCGGCGGACAGCAGCGGCCGCGCCACCGCCACCACATCGGCACCCAGCGCGATCGCCTTGGCCGCATCCATACCGGTACGGATGCCACCGGATGCCACCAATGGGATCGCGGGCAGCACCTCACGAACCTCCACGATGGCGCGGGCGGTGGGGATGCCCCAGTCAGCCAGGTGCGGATAGCGCAGTTCGCCGTACCGCACGAACTGCTCCACCCGCGACCACGACGTGCCTCCGGCACCCGCGACGTCGATTCCGACGACTGGCAATTCGCCTTGTCCCCCAACGATCTCCGCAACCGCCGCACCACCGATCCCGTGCCCCACCTCCTTGAGCAGCACCGGATAGTCGATGCTGGCGGCCGCGTCGCGCAACCGGATCAGCGACCCGGAGAAATCTGTGTCGCCGTTGTGCTGCATCGCTTCCTGGAGCGGATTGGTGTGCACGGCAAGCGCGTCGGCGCCCACCCGCTCCAGGGCCTTCGCCAGATCCGGCACCGTGGCCTTGGTCAGTTGAGCCAGGCCGATGTTGCCGAACAACAAGACATCCGGGGCCACATCGCGCACCGTGAAGCTGTCCGCGGCGCGCTCCCCCAGCGCACTGTCGAGCATGATCCGCTGCGAACCCAGCATCATGCCCAGGCCCAACTGTTGGGCGGCCGCCGCCAGATTGCGGTTGATCGTCCTGGACAGCTCGGCGCCCCCGGTCATCGCCCCGATGAGTATCGGAGACCGCAGGCCGGCGCCGAAAAAGCTGGTGGACACATCGATGTCGCCCAGATTCGTCTGAGTCAGCGCGTTGTACGGCAATTCGTAGCGGTCCAGCCCGGTGGTGACGCCGTCATAGCCGACCGGCTCGTTCAGGCAGACGTCGATGTGCCGCCGCTTGCGGGTCTTCATCTCCCCGCGCTCAGCCGTCATCGCAGGTCCCCCCTCGCGTCCGACACTGCCTCCGCCCCGCGTTCATAATGTCCATAGTGCCCCCTCTTGCGTACCGTCGGCGCTGCCGCGTGGCGATGCGTCATTTCAGTTGATTAATGTTTAACAAACTGAAAGGGTTGTCTTCGTGGTGTGGGATTCCCTGGCCGCAGCTGTGACGGGCCGGTGTTCATGGCTGCTCGCGCTGGTCACGGCCCTGCTGGGGGTTGGCTTCATGGTTCTGGTCGGCGGCAACGCCGCCGCGGGCCAGTCGCCGCAATCGGTGCCACTCGATGCTCAATCCGCGCAGGTAGACGCCCTGGCCAAGCAGTTTCCCGGGGGTGACAAAGCCCCACTGATCGTGGTGGTCAGCCGCGCCGATGGCGCGGTCCTGAGCCAGTCCGATATCGCCGCCGCCCAAGCCGCATACGATCGGGTGCGGGCGGCCCAGCCCGGCGCGGGTGCGCCGGCGGCACCGCTGCTGCCGTCGCAGGACGGCAAGGCGGCCCTCGGCGTGGTGCCGATCAGCGCCAACCTGTCCGGGCTTGCCCTGGGCGACGCCGTCACCACGCTGCGCACGGCCGCGGCCAACGGCCTGCCCGCGGATCTGCAGGCGCACGTGACGGGCGGCCCGGCCTTCGGCGCGGACATCGCCAGCGCATTCACGGGCGCGAACATCACCCTGCTCGCGGTGACGACGGCGGTGGTGGCGCTGCTCCTGATCGCGACCTACCGCTCACCGGTGCTGTGGCTGGTCCCGCTGCTCGTGGTCGGATTCGCCGATCGGGTGGCCGCGGCCGCCGGCACGGCGGTGGCAGCGCTGACCGGGTTGAGCTTCGACGGCGCCACCTCCGGGATCACCAGCGTGCTGGTTTTCGGTGCCGGCACCAACTACGCGCTGTTGCTGATTTCCCGGTATCGCCAAGAGCTCCGGCGCCATTGCGCGCACCGCGTCGCGTTGCGTGCGGCCGTGCGCAGGGCGGGGCCTGCGATCGTCGCCAGCAACGCCACCGTGGTGCTGGCGCTGCTCACCCTGCTGTTCGCGTCGACCCCGAGCACCCGCAGCCTGGGCGCGCTGGCGGCGTGCGGCCTGGTGGTTGCCGCGATTTCGGTGCTGGTGATCCTTCCCGCACTGCTGGCCGTGTGCGGGCGGCGATTGTTTTGGCCGTTCATCCCACACGCCGGGGATGACGAAGCCCTCGATTCCGGCGGCTGGCATCGCGTCGCGGAATGGGTGGGCGCGCGCCCCGCACTGGTCGCGGCGGTCGCGGTCGCGGTGCTGGCGGCCCTTGGCACCGGGTTGTTGGGAACCCGGATCGGCTTGTCGCAGACCGAGCAGTTCCGGGTACGCGCGGACTCGGTGTCCGGTTACAACGTTGCGGCCGAACATTTCCCGGCCGGCCTGGCCAACCCGACGCTGGTCGTCAGCGCAGGCGATCACGCTTCGCCCGTGCAGCAGGCGATCCAGTCGACACCCGGCGTCGTCTCGGTGACCGAGTCCGGCCGATCGGGATCCGGGCTGACGAAGTGGTCGGTGGTGATCGACGCACCGCCGGCGTCAAACCAGGCGTTCGGCATCGTTGCCGCGCTGCGGGATTCGACACGGGCCGCCGACCCCCACGCACTGGTGGGCGGCGCCGACGCGCAGGCACTGGACATTCGTGACGCGGCGACGCATGACCGAGTGCTGCTGATCCCGGCGATCCTGGCCGTCATCCTGATCGTCCTGTACGTGCTGCTGCGATCGGCCCTCGCGCCGCCGACACTGCTGGCCGCAACGATTCTGGGCGCGCTGGCCGCGCTGGGCATGGGCGGCTGGGCCAGCCTGCACGTCTTCGGCTTTTCCGCGCTGGACAACACCACCCCGTTGTTCGCCTTCCTGTTCTTGGCCGCCCTCGGCGTCGACTACACGATTTTCTTGGTCACCCGCGCCCGCGAGGAAGCCGCGCAGCACGGCGCCCGCGCGGGGATGGTGCGCGCGGTGTCGGCCACCGGCGGCGTGATCACCAGCGCGGGAATCGTTTTGGCCGCCGTGTTCTGCGTGCTCGGAGTGTTGCCGCTGATCGTCCTGACCCAACTGGGAATCATCGTCGGCCTGGGTATCCTGCTCGACACCTTCGTGGTGCGCACGCTGGTCATCCCCGCACTGTTCGCCTTCATCGGCGACCGAATCTGGTGGCCGGCCAACCCTACCCACACCAAAGCCGTTGAGCAACAAGCGGACCGGAAACAAGCAGAACGGAGCGCAACGTGAACAGGTCGATACTGGCCGCGACCAGCCTGGCCGTCGCCGCAGCCGCCGGCACCGGAAGCATCGCCAGCAGCAACGCCATTCCCCGGTGGTACTCCCGGCTTCGCAAGCCCTCCTACCAGCCGCCCCGTGCGGCCTTTCCCACGGTGTGGACCACGCTCTACGGTGACATCGCGGCCACCTCGGCGGTGGCCCTCGACCGGTTTCGCGCGACCGGGCAGCATGACAAGGCACGCAACTACGCCGTGGCGCTGACGGCGAACCTGCTGCTCAACGCCGGGTGGAGCTGGCTGTTCTTCCGGTACCACAAACTCGGCGCGTCCGCGGTCGGCGCGGCGGCGCTGACGGCCAGCAGCGCCGATCTGGTCAGGCGCACGGCCCAAGCCACGCCGCGCGGCGGGCTGGCGTTGCTGCCCTACCCGCTGTGGTGTGGCTTCGCGACCGTCCTGTCCACCCACATCTGGCGACTCAACCGCTAGGATCAACATGCCGGCGCTGTTGTGGTTTCGCCGCGATCTTCGGTTGCGTGACCATCCGGCGCTGATCGCCGCAGCCGAGAACGATGAGGTACTCGCCTGCTTCGTGCTCGATCCACGCCTGGAACGGTCGTCGGGGCAACGCCGGCTGCAATACCTGGGTGACTCGCTGCGGCGGCTGCGCGACGATCTTGACGGCCGGCTGCTCGTCACCCGCGGGCAGCCCCACACCCGAATTCCCGGCATCGCCAGGGAAATCGGCGCGTCATCGGTGCACATCTCCGAAGACTTCGCCCCGTTCGGGAAGCGCCGCGACGAGCGGGTGCGCGCGGCGCTGGATTCGGTGCCGCTGGTGGCGACGGGCTCGCCGTATCTCGTCTCGCCCGGCCGCGTCACCAAGCCGGACGGATCGCCCTACAAAGTGTTCACCCCGTTCCTGCGTCAGTGGCAGAAGACGGGCTGGCGCGAACCCGCCACGTCGAGCGCGAAGTCCGCACGCTGGCTGGATCCGGCGCAGCTGCGGATCAAACAATGCGAGATCCCCGATCCCGGGGCCGCCCTCGAGATGGCCGCGGGCGAGACGGCGGCGCGCAAACAGTGGAAATCGTTTGTCGACAACGGATTACAAAGCTACGGCGAGGACCGCAACAGGCCCGACCTGACCGGGACCAGCCGCATGTCGGCGCACCTGAAGTTCGGCGTCATTCATCCCCGCACCTTGGTCGCCGACCTGGACCTGCGCAGCGGCGGGGCCCAGGACTTCCTGCGGGAGCTGGCTTTTCGCGACTTCTACGCCGACGTGCTACACCACTGGCCGGCGAGCGCCTGGCGCAACTGGAACGGCGATTTCGACGGCATTGCGACAGATTCCGGCGCCGAGGCCGAGCGCCGCTTCGAGGCGTGGAGGGCCGGAACGACCGGTTTTCCATTCGTCGACGCCGGGATGCGTCAGCTGCGCGAGACCGGATTCATGCACAACCGGGTGCGGATGATCGTTGCCTCGTTTCTGGTCAAGGATCTGCATCTGCCGTGGCAATGGGGTGCCGAATGGTTCCTGGACCAGCTGGTGGACGGCGACATGGCGAACAACCAGCACGGCTGGCAGTGGTGTGCGGGCAGCGGTACCGATGCGGCGCCCTACTTCCGGGTGTTCAACCCGATCACGCAGGGCGCGAAGTTCGACCCGTCGGGCGATTACATCCGGCGCTGGGTACCCGAACTGCGCTCGGCCGACGACGTGCACCTGCGTAAGGGCGAGCGGCCGGACGGCTACCCCGCGCCCATCGTCGACCACGCCGCCGAGCGCACCGAAGCGCTGCGACGCTACCAGAGCATCTGACACGCGATTCGCCATCCCCACCGGCGGACGTTTGCTGAATCGTCCTCCGAAGCCGATCGGCGCGCCAGTATCAGCCGATTCATCGTTGGCAAGCCATTCGGGAGGCGACAAATGACCACTTTCATCATCCGGACGTTACTGATTTCGGGCGCCGCGGCCGGACTCACCGCCGACGTCGGCGCGTGTTCGTGTTCCATCGGGTCCTGCACTCGGTGAGCAAGAGCGACGTCGCCGGCCAGATCACCGCCAAAATGACCGACGCGGCCGGCAACAAGCCCGAGTCGGCGAACTGCCCGAAGGATCTGCCCGCGAAAGTCGGGGCGCAGATCAACTGCGACATGAAGGTCAAAAACCGGCCCTTCAACGTCAACGTCACGGTGACCAGCGTCAACGGCAGCGACGTCACGTTCGACATGGTGGAGACCGTCGACAAGAACCAGGTCGCCGGCGCGATCAGCACCCAGGTGGGCCAGCAGGTCGGCAGAAAGCCGGACGCGGTGACCTGCCCCGACAACCTGAAAGGCGTTGCGGGCGCAACGTTGCGGTGTCAGCTCACGGACGGCACCGACAAATACGGTGTGCTGGTTACCGTGACGGACGTCGACGCCGGCGACGTCGACTTCCATTTCAAGGTCGACGAGCAGCCGCAACCAACGAGCTAGCGGGCGGCCTTTTTGCGTTCGATATCGGCCAGCGCGGCGGCCAGTTCGGCGCGCTGCGCGGCCGAGCTCTCCCAGGCGAGCTGGCGGTTCTTGACCACCTTGGCCGGTGCGCCGACCGCGATCGAGTAGTCCGGGATCACCCCGCGGACCACCGCGTGAGACCCCAGCACGCAGCCCCGCCCGACGGACGTGCCACGCAACACCGACACCTTCACGCCCACCCAGGTGTCCGGACCGATCCGCACCGGGGACTTGACGATGCCCTGATCCTTGATCGGCAGGTCGATGTTGTCCATGCGGTGGTCGAAATCGCAGACGTAGCACCAGTCGGCCATCAACACCGAATCGCCGAGCTCGATGTCGAGGTAGGCGTTGATGACGTTGTCGCGACCCAGCACCACCTTGTCGCCGAATCGCAGCGAACCCTCATGCGCGCGGATGGTGTTCTTGTCGCCGATGTGCACCCAGCGGCCGATCTCGAGCTGCGCGAGCTCGGGCGTCGCGTGGATCTCCACGCCCTTGCCGAGGAACACCATGCCGCGGGTGATGATGTGCGGGTTGGCCAGCTTGAACTTCAGCAGCCGCCAATAGCGCACCAGGTACCACGGGGTGTACGCGCGGTTGCGCAGCACCCATTTCAGCGAGGCCAGCGTGAGGAACTTGGCCTGACGCGGGTCCCGGAGATTCGATCCACGCCAGCGGCGATGGACCGGCGCACCCCACATGCTCGTCATCGCCGGACAGCCTAACTCGGTCAATCGCGAGCCCGCGAATCGCCACGGGTTACCCTCACCTGTACTCGATTCCCGCCGAACGGCCGGTCTGCCCGCGAGCGGCCCGCCCCGCGAAAAGGATTTGGAAAACCGAAGGTGCTTGCCCGACAACTCGTCAGTGGGCTCCGGCGTTGGTCATCCGTAGTGCTGGCGGCTGTGCTCGCGGTCATGCTCGGCGGCTGCGGCAACACCGACTCGTGGGTCGACGCCTCGGCCGCGCAAGGCTGGCCGGCGCAATACGCCGACGCCGCCAACAGCAGCTACACCGCCACCGGCGGGGCCACCAAGCTCTCGCTGCAGTGGACCCGGTCGGTGAAGGGAAGCCTGGCCGCCGGCCCGGCGCTCAGCGCGCGCGGTTATCTGGCCTTCAACGCCCAGACCTCGGCGGGATGCTCGCTGATGGAGTGGGAGAACAACGACAACGGGCGGCAGCGCTGGTGTGTGCGCCTGGCCCAGGGCGGGGGCTTCGGCGGTCCGCTGCTCGACGGTTTCGACAACCTCTACGTCGGCCAGCCCGGAGCGTTCCTGTCGTTCCCGGTGACCCAGTGGACGCGGTGGCGCCAGCCGGTGATCGGCATGCCCACCACCCCGCGGTTCGTCGGGCAGGGCGAGCTGCTCGTGGCCACGCACCTGGGTCAGGTGCTGGTCTTCGACTCCCATCGCGGCCAGGTGGTCGGGGAGCCCACTCGACCTGGTCGACGGCGTCGACCCCACCGACGCCGACACGCGGGTTGGCCGACTGCGCGCCGGCCCGCCAGGGCTGCCCCGTCGCGGCCGCGCCCGCCTTCTCGGCTGCCAACGGGATGGTGGTGCTCGGTGTCTGGCAGCCCGGCGCTCCCGCCGCGGGTCTGGTCGGGCTCAAGTACCACCCCGGGCAGGCGCCGCTGCTGACCCGCGAGTGGACCAGCGACGCCGTGGGCGCCGGTGTGATCGCCAGCCCGGTGCTGTCGGCCGACGGGTCGACCGTCTACGTCAACGGCCGCGATCAACGGCTGTGGGCGCTGCGCGCCGCCGACGCGAAAGTGAAATGGTCGGCGCCGCTGGGCTTCCTGGCGCAGACGCCGCCCGCGGTCACCCCGCAGGGGCTGATCGTGGCCGGCGGCGGACCCGACACGAGGTTGGCGGCGTTCAAGGATGCCGGTGATCATGCCGATCAGGTGTGGCGCCGCGACGACGTCCTGCCCCTGTCGACGTCGAGCCTGGCCGGCACCGGCGTCGGCTACACGGTGGTCAGCGGGCCACCGGCGAACGGCGCCCCCGGCATGTCGCTGCTGGTCTTCGATCCGGGCAGCGGCCGCACGCTGGACAGCTATCCGATGCCTGCGGCGACCGGATATCCCGTCGGGGTATCGGTCGGCACCGATCGCCGGGTGGTGGCCGCCACCAGCGACGGCCAGGTTTACGGTTTCGCGCCGGCCTGACCGGGACATACTTGTGTAGTGCCGACCGACGAGCCCGCGGCGCCAGGCGCCGCGACAACCAACACCGCAGCAGGCCCCCGCAGCAACACCGTCGACATCGTGGCGACGCTCATCCTGCTGGTCATCCATGGCGGCCTCTACGGCGCGACCTTCGTGCTGCTGGGCCTGCTCGTGATGAGCACCGACCCGTGCGGTTACCAGAAGTGCGGCGATCCCGCCTGGATCGACCGGGCCATGAACCTGGGCACGTGGGGCGGCGCCGCCCTGTTGCTCATCGACATCGTGGTCGCCGTGGCTCTGCTGGTGCGGCAGAAAGCGGGCCTTCTTCGTCCCGATCATCGGTTGCATCGCGCAGGTGGCGCTCGCGATCGTCGCCGTGGCGATGGAGTTGCAGGCCGGCCCGGTCTGAGCCGCTAGTGGCGACTGCGCCGAGCTGCGGCCGCTTAGCCGGAGGTGAGCGCGGCTACGCCGCCGTGCGATCGACTAGAGGGCCAGCGGCGGGATGGCGTTGCGCGGCACCTGGGCCTGCAGCGGTCCGCCGAACGCCGGCAGCATCTCGCCCGGCGCGAAGTAGAAGATCAGCTGGTCGTCGGTGATGGCGAAGTTCTGATAGTGCGTCGGGTCATGTCCCGTCGACGGCAAAATCGCGGCGCCCAACGGGGTTTGGCGTTCCAGGTCGCGCTGCACGATCGGGAAGATGGCGTCCAGCGGCGTTGCGCCCGGCGCGAACAGGTTGTCGAAGGTGATGGGCTGCTTGGTCCCGAGGTTGTAGTTGAACGCCTTGTACCAGATCGACGAATGCGCTCCCCCGACGTCCTGGAAGAACTTGAGCACGACGCTGCGGGTGTTGTGCGGCGGCTGCCCGGCGCCGTGCTGCTCGGTGGTGGCCTCTAACTGGTAGGGCTGGTCGCGTCCCCCGGAACTCTGCGCGACGTTGACGAAGCCGTCCCGGTTCTGGGTGATGTAGTCGGCCAGCGCCTGTCCGTCCGGGTAGTCGGCGGGAAAGGTCATGTTGAGCGTGTAGTTGGGGCCGGTGGCGTGCAGATGGCACATCTGGCCGGCCTCGACGCTGCCGCCCAGGGCGGCACACGACGGCGGCGTCGGCCGCGGCCGGCCAGCCCGACAAGGCCGCCGCCGCGAGCAGCGCAGCGGCTATCAGATAACGCATCGTGGAATTGTCCTCGCAGATTAGCCAGGGCCGGTGACCCGGAGAAGTGACGCCGCCAGCGTACCCGGCGCTATCGGGAGGGACGGCAAACGAACGCCATCGCCCGGCTGGAGGTCCGTGCGCCGATGCGGGTGATGACCACCGACAGCGATCGGCTCCCGCGCAGCCGCATCCGTTGCCGCAGCGCGTCCGGGTCGACGCGCACCCCGCGGACCAGGATCTCCAGCGCCCCGCAGTCCAGCGCCGACAGCGCCTGGCGAAGCCGCCGTTCGTCGAAGACCAGCTGCTCGAGCACCTCGAACCCGCGGTCCGCCGCCGGCAGCCGATCGCCGGACAGGTAGGCGATGTCGGGATCGAGCTGCCACAGCCCGTGCCGCGCGCCGTAGTGGCGCACCAGCCCGGCCCGCACCACCGCGCCGTCCGGGTCGACGATCCACCGCCCGACCGGCCGCACCGGGCAGTCGTCGGGGTCGGCGTCGGTGAGCTGCTCGCCGCGATCCAGGAGCGCTCGCCCGCCGGCGCACACCGGGCTGCGCCAGTCCGGCCGACCACAGGCAGGCTTCCCGGACCGAGCCGCGATACGACGTCACCTCGATTTCGCCGTCGAAGCCGAGACGTCGACCTGATCGAAATCGATTCCGGGAGCGCACTTTACGACGAAATCGCGGTCGCGGTAGGTGTCGAGCAGCGCGCCCAGGCCGGGCTGGTAGTCGCCGATGCGCAACCGCCGCCGACCCTCGACGCGGCGGGCCGGATCGACGACGAGCACGGCGTCGCGGGTGACCGGGCGCAGCGCGTCGGCGCGGCAGATCCAGGCCGACTCCGCCCACGTTGTGGCGCGCCATCGCGAGCCGCACCGGATCGATATCGCTGCCCACCGCGGCAATCCCGCAGGCGCTCAGCGCGGCGAGTTCGGTGCCGATCGAACAGGTCGCGTCGTGCACGACGACGCCGCCGCCGGCCAGCCGCCGCGGCCCGGTGCAAGGCCACCGGCGCCGCGGTGGCCTGCTGCAGCGCCTCGTCGGTGAACAGCCAATCCGACACTCGCCAGCTCGCGCGAGCTTGTCGCCGCGGCGCGGCGGCGCAACAGGACCGTCTCCACCAGCACCGCCGCCCGGTCACCGAATTGGGCGCGCGCCGCGGCGACGTCGCCGACCCGGGTGGCGTCGGTCAGCTCGAGTTCGGCGACCGCCGCCAGCGCCGCGGCACCCGCGTGCCGACCGCAGATAGCCGACGTCGTCCGTGCTGAAGCGCAGCCCACCGCTCAGGAGGGTTTGACCCCGGTCACCATCACGTTGTAGAACCAGCCCTTCGGCACCACGCGGCGCCACACGTTGGCGTCCACCCAGCTCAGCGCCTTCCAGCCGTTGAAGGCGAATTTCGCCCAGCCCCAGCCCAGACGCCCGGGCGGCACCGACGCCTCGAAGGTGCGCACCGGCCAGCCGAACATCGCGGCGGTGAACTCCTCGCTGGCGGTCCGCACTTCGATGGCGCCGGCGTTGGCGGCCATCCGCTCCAGGTCGCCCGGCGTCGAAGGTGTGCAGGTCGACGATCGCCTCCAGCGCCGCGGCGCGGGAGGATTCGTCGAGCTCGGCCTGCGGGCGCCGCCAGCCGCCCAGGCCGGGCAGCTTGGTGACGTTGGTGGCGATTCGCCAGGTCAGCGTCGACAGCTCGCGGGCGTAGACGTCGCCGGCGCTGGTCGGCTCGCCGGCGAAGACGAACCGGCCGCCCGGGCTCAGCACCCGGATCACCTCGCGCAGCGACAGCTCCACATCGGGAATGTGGTGCAGCACGGCGTGCCCGACGACCAGGTCGAAGGTGTTGTCCTCGTACGGGATGCCCTCGGCGTCGGCGACCCGGCCGTCGATGTCGAGGCCGAGCGACTGCCCGTTGCGGGTGGCGACCTTGACCATGCCCGGCGACAGGTCGGTCACCGAGCCGCGCCGGGCGACCCCGGACTGGATCAGGTTGAGCAGGAAGAACCCTGTGCCACAGCCCAATTCGAGGGCCCGGTCGTAGGGCAGCTCGCGCAGCACCTCGTCGGGCACGATGGCGTCGAAGCGGCCCCGGGCGTAGTCGATGCAGCGCTGGTCATAGGAGATCGACCACTTGTCGTCGTAGCGTCTCGGCTTCCCAGTCGTGGTAGAGCACCTGGGCCAGCTTGCTGTCGTGCCGGGCGGCTTCCACCTGCTCGGCGGTGGCGTGGGGCGTCGGGAACGGCGTCGGTCGAACTCGGTCATGCAGGGCAGCCTAACGGCCGCCGGATCCGCCATATCGCCACCGTCCTGACCGGCGGAGAACACCTCGACGTAGCGGCGGCGCTCGGCGGCGAGCCGCTCGGGGGGTCCAGGTCGAAAACGTCGTTGATCCCGGCCTTGGCGGCGGCCAGCGCCTGCCGCGGCCCGTCGAGAAAGCGGCGCGCCCACCCGGCGGCGGCGTCGTACACGTCGTCGGGGGCCACCATTTCGTCGATCAGGCCCAGCGCCAGGGCCTCCTCGGCGTCGAAGAACCGGCCGCTGAACACCAGCTCCTTGGCCTTGCTCGCGCCGGCCACCCGGGTCAGGCGGGCCATCGCGTCGCCGCCGGGCACCAGGCCGGCCAGGATCTCGGTCGCGCCGAACTTGACGTTGTCCCCGCTGATCCGCCAGTCGGCGGCCAGGGCCAGCGTCAGCCCGGCGCCCAACGCGTATCCGGTGATCGCGGCGACGGTCGGCTTGGGGATCGCCGCCACGGCGTCGACGGCTTCCTGCCGGACTCGCGCCACGCTGCTCGGCCTCGGAGCCCCGCAGCGTCCGCAGCTCGGGCATGTCGTCGCCCGCGGAGAAGATCTCGTGGCCACCGAACAGGATCACCGCGGCGACGTCGTCGCGGCGCCCCAATTCCTCGGCGGCCGCGATGACCTCGCGATAGACCTGGCGGGTCATCGCGTTCGTCGGTGGGCGCGACAGCAGCAACATGGCCAGCCCGGCGTCCTGCGAGCCGTCGCTGACCACCACGCTGACGAACTCGCTCACATGCGCGCCACTCCATGGACCGCCCGATTCGCGCGCCCGGTGGTAGCGGTCGGAGTCGAAGAACTCGAAAACCCAGTTGTCGCCGCGCTTTTCGAGATGCGGCTGCACTGGCACGATCTGGCGCTCGACGGCCAGCACATCGGCGACGCTACGACCGGCCAGCGAGTCCAGCTGGGTCCAGGTCGGCGGCAGCAGGATGTTGCGGCCGGCCTCGAAGTCGTCGATGGCGTCCTGCGGCAGTGCCCAGCCGGACCGGTCGGATTCGGTGTTCTCACCGTCGGCGCGCTGCCCCTCCGGCAGGGCCGCCACGAAGAAGTAGGTGTCGTAGCGGCGGGTCCGCTCGGCCTCGGGAGTGACCCAGTTGGCCCACGGCCGCAGCAGGTCGGAGCGCAGCACCAGATTTTCGGTGCGCAGGAAGTCGGCGAATGACAGCGTCCGGTCGTCCAGGGCGCGCCGGGCATCGGCGTAGACCGAGGCGTCGCCGACGATACTGTCCGGTGCCGAAAGGCCCTGGCCCGCCGGGCCGGCGAACAGCACCCCGGATTCCTCGAACGTCTCGCGGGCGGCGGCGCATACCAGCGCCGCGGCCAGATCGGGTTCGATGCCGAAGCGCTGCGCCCACCATTGCGGCGGCGGGCCGGCCCACGCGATGTCGGCGTTGCGGTCGCGGTCGTCGACGCCGCCGCCGGGAAACACGATCGACGCCCGGGGCGAACTCCATCTTGGAATGGCGGCGCATCAGGAAGATCTTCAAGCCGCCGGGGTCGTCGCGGACCAGCATCACGGTGGCCGCCGGCCGGGTCGGCAGCGGCGCTACGTCGGGTGACGTCATAACGGCCTCCGGTGGGCTGCGCGGGTACGGACGCGCCGCGCGAAATAGCGCCCGTCGACGACGTCGAGGGCGATCGCTTGGCCGAACGCGTTGGACAGGTTCTCCGAGGTCAGCACGTCGGTCAGCAATCCCGCGGCGACGACCTCGGCTTCCGAGAGCAGCATGCAGTGACTGAACCCGGGCGGAATCTCCTCGACGTGGTGGGTGACCAGCACCAGGGCGGGCGCGTCGGGATCGGCGGCCAGGTCGGCCAGCCGCGCCACCAACTCCTCGCGGCCGCCCAGATCCAGGCCGGCGGCGGGCTCGTCGAGCAGCAGCAGCTCGGGGTCGGTCATCAGCGCGCGGGCGATCAGCACCCGCTTGCGCTCGCCTTCGGACAGCGTTCCGTAGGTGCGGTCCGCGAGGTGCTCGGCGCCCAGGCTCTCCAGCATGTCGATCGCCCGGCGGTAGTCGACGTCCTCGTAGCGCTCCCGCCACCTGCCCAGCACCGCATAGCCGGCCGAGACAACCAGATCGCGCACCACTTCGTCGGTGGGTATCCGCTGCGCCAAAGCCGAGGAGCTGAGCCCGATCCGGGACCGCAACTCGCGTCACGTCGACCCGGCCCAGCCGCTCGCCGAGCACGAAAGCGGCGCCGGACGAGGGATGTTCGGCGGCCGCGGCGATCCGCAGCAGCGAGGTCTTGCCGGCCCCGTTGGGCCCGACGATCACCCAGCGTTCGTCGAGTTCGACCGCCCAATCCACCGGCCCGACCAAGACGTTGCCGCCGCGCCGCAGCGACACCTGCCTGAAGTCGAGCAGCAGATCGGGGTCGGCTGACTCGCTTCCGTTTTCGGGCACCCGACCATCGTGCCGTACCGCGACGCTCGAATACCTGCCGGGTCGCTACGGGTTGGGCGGGATTTCCACCCGGCGGACCTCGCCGTCGACCGCGTCGGCGGCCTCGATTTCGCCGCGGGTCACACCCAACAGGAACAGCACCGTGTCCAGATAGGGGTGGCTCAGCGACGCGTCGGCGACCTCACGCAGCGCCGGCTTGGCGTTGAACGCGATCCCCAGTCCGGCCGCGGCCAGCATGTCGATGTCGTTGGCGCCGTCGCCCACGGCGACGGTCTGCGCCATCGGCACCCCGACCTGGTTCGCGAATTCCCTTAGCGCCGTGGCTTTTCCGGCGCGGTCGATGATGGGGCCGATCACCCGTCCGGTGAGCGTGCCGTCGACGATCTCCAGCTCGTTGGCCGCGACGTAGTCCAGCATCAGCTCCTCGGCCAGCGGCTCGATGATCCGGCGGAAGCCCCCGGACACGACGCCGCAGGCGTAACCCAGGCGCCGCAGGGTCCGCAGCGTGGTGCGGGCGCCGGGCATCAGTTCCAGCCGCTCGGCGACCTCGTCGATCACGCTCGCGGGCAGGCCCGCCAGCGTCGCCACCCGCTGCTCGAGCGACTGCGCGAAGTCCAGCTCGCCGCGCATCGCGGCCTCGGTGATCGCGGCGACCTTGCCCTCGGCGCCCGCCCGGGCCGCCAGCATCTCGATGACCTCGCCCTGCACCAGCGTCGAGTCGACGTCGAACACGATGAGCCGTTTGGCCCGTCGTTCCAGGCTGTAGTCCTCGACCGCCACGTCGACCTGTTCCTCGCTGGACACCCGGTTCAGCGCGGTCCGCAGCGCCCCGTCCGCGCCCGGCGGCACCGAGACCCGCAGCTCCAGGCCGATCACCGGATAGTCGGAGACACCGCGGATCAGGTCGATGTTGACGCCCAGCCCCGCCACCTCGCGGGCCACCGCGCCGAACGCACCGGCGGTGATGGGCCGGCCCAGCACGAAAATGGTGTGGGTCGACGGCTCCCGCATGATCGGCACGTCGTGGCTGCGCTCGATGCTGACATCGAGGCCCACCTTGCGGATTGCCGATTCGACGTCATCGCGCAACTGCGCGCTATCGGCGACCTCGGCCGGGCAGCACACCAGCACGCCCAGCGTCAGGCGGTGCCGGATCACCACCTGTTCGACGTTGAGCAGCTCGACCCCGTGCCGCGACAGCACCTCGAACAGGGTCGCTGTCACGCCTGGTTGATCCACGCCGGTGACGGTGATCAGCACCGACACCTTGGGTGGTGAGTTCACTCCCGACAGCCGCCCGTCAGGCCATCAGCTGCGAACCTGGACGTCGTCCAGCCGGGTGACGTCGTTGTCCGAGGGCCCGTGCGAGCGGCCCACATGCGCCTCGGCGCGGAGCCGCTCCACCATGTGCGGGTAGTGCAACTCGAATGCCGGGCGCTCCGAACGGATTCGGGGCAGCTCGGTGAAGTTGTGCCGCGGCGGCGGGCAGCTGGTCGCCCACTCCAGCGAGTTGCCGTAGCCCCACGGGTCGTCGACCGTGACGACCTCGCCGTACCGCCAGCTCTTGAAGACGTTCCAGACGAACGGGAACATCGACGCGCCCAGGATGAAGGCGCCGACCGTCGAGGCGACGTTGTAGGGCTGGAAGCCGTCGCTGGGCAGGTAGTCCGCGTAGCGGCGCGGCATGCCCAGGTCGCCCAGCCAGTGCTGCACCAGGAAGGTGGTGTGGAACCCGATGAACGTCAACCAGAAGTGCAGCTTGCCCAGGCGCTCGTCGAGCAGCCGGCCGGTCATCTTCGGGAACCAGAAGTAGACCCCGCCGAAGGTGGCGAACACGATGGTGCCGAACAGCACGTAGTGGAAGTGCGCGACCACGAAGTAGCTGTCGGTGACGTGGAAGTCCAGCGGCGGGCTGGCCAGCATCACGCCGGTCAGACCACCCAGCAGGAAGGTGATCAGGAAGCCGACGCAGAACAGCATCGGCGTCTCAAAGGTGATCTGCCCCTTCCACATCGTGCCGATCCAGTTGAAGAACTTGATCCCGGTGGGCACCGCGATCAGGTACGTCATGAACGAGAAGAACGGCAGCAGAACGGCTCCGGTGGCGAACATGTGGTGTGCCCACACCGCGACCGACAGAGCGGCGATCGACAGGGTCGCGTACACCAGCGTGGTGTAACCGAAGACCGGCTTGCGCGAGAACACCGGGATGATCTCGGTGATGATGCCGAAGAACGGCAGCGCGATGATGTACACCTCGGGATGACCGAAGAACCAGAACAGGTGTTGCCACAACAGGACTCCGCCGTTCGCGGCGTCGTAGACATGGGCGCCCAGATGTCGGTCGGCGGCCAGCCCGAACAGCGCCGCGGTCAGGATCGGGAACGCGATCAGGATCAGGATCGAGGTCACCAGGATGTTCCAGGTGAAGATCGGCATCCGGAACATGGTCATGCCGGGCGCGCGCATGCACACCACGGTGGTGATCATGTTGACCGCACCCAGGATGGTGCCCAGACCGGCGACGATCAGGCCGGTGATCCACAGGTCGCCCCCGGCGCCGGGTGAGTGCACGGCGTCGGACAGCGGTGTGTAGGCGGTCCAGCCGAAGTCGGCGGCCCCGCCCGGGACGATGAAGCCGGACGCCGCGATCAGCCCGCCGAACAGGAACAGCCAGAACGAGAAGGCGTTCAGCCGCGGGAACGCCACGTCGGGCGCACCGATCTGCAGCGGCAGCACCAGGTTGGCGAAGCCGAACACGATCGGGGTGGCATACAGCAGCAGCATGATCGTGCCGTGCATGGTGAACAGCTGGTTGAACTGCTCGTTCGACAGGAACTGCAGCCCGGGAGCGGCCAGCTCGGTGCGCATCAGCAGCGCCATCAGCCCGCCGATGAAGAAGAAGACGAAGCAGGTGACCGTGTACATGATGCCGATCATCTTGTGATCGGTGGTGGTGATCAGTTTGTAGACGAGGTTCCCTTTGGGGCCCATCCGGTCCGGGTACGGACGAACGGCCTCGAGTTCTCCCAAGGGGGGCGCTTCGGCTGTCAACAGCTTCTCCAAACATCCAGATCGGACACTGGCCCAAAAATCGGTATTGAGACGAATCTTAGCCGTCGATCATGGCGACGTCAGGGCTGGTCCTACAAACTGTCGTAAATGGCTCACCGGCGCGGCGCGTCCGTCGGCGCGGCGCCGCCGAACTGGCCGGATGTTAGCGTCTGACGCGTGTTATTCGGCGTGATCAGACCGGCCCGGCTGGCCGCGGCGACGGCGGTGACGGCGGCGGTCGTCCTGGCGTGCGGCGGCTGCGGGTCCGAAAGTCCGGCGCCAAGACGTCGACCCGTTCACTGGTCACCCCCACCACCCAAATCGCGGGCGCCGGCGTGCTCGGAAACGACCGCCGGCCCGACGAATCGTGCGCGCGGGACGCCGCCGCGGCCGATTCGGGCTCCGCCGAAGCGGCAGGTCCACAACGCGGCGGGCGTCGACCCGGACGTCGTGCAGGTGCCCGCCGACCCGCAGCGCATCGTGGTGCTCTCCGGCGACCAGCTCGACACGTTGTGCGCGCTGGGCCTGCAGTCGCGGGTGGTCGGCGCGGCGTTGCCGGACGGCTCCTCGAGTCAGCCCGCCTATCTGGGCGGCGCGGTGCACGGCGTGCCCGGGGTCGGCACCCGATCCAACCCGGACCTGAAAGGCGATCGCGGCCGCCCACCCGGATCTGATCCTGGGCTCGCAGGGGCTGACGCCCACGCTGTATCCGCAGCTGACCGCGATCGCCCCGACGGTGTTCACGGCCGCGCCGGGCGCGGCCTGGCAGGACAACCTGCGCGCGCGTCGGCGCCGCCACCGGTCGCGGCGCCGCCGTGGACGCATTGATCAGCGGCTTTTCCCAGCGGGCCACCGACATCGGCGCCCGGCACGACGCCTCCCACTTCCAGGCGTCGATCGTGCAGCTGACCGCCGGCACGATCCGGGTGTACGGCGCCAACAACTTCCCGGCCAGCGTGCTCGGCGCGGTCGGGGTGGACCGGCCGGCCTCACAGCGGTTCACCGACAAGCCCTACATCGAGATCGGCGCGAGCGACGCGGACCTCGCCAAGAATCCCGAATCTCTCCGCATCGCCGACGCCGACGTGGTCTACGTGTCGTGCGCCACCCCGGCCGCCGCCGATCGGGCCGCCACGATCCTGGACAGCAACCCGTGGCGCAAGCTGTCCGCCAATCGCGACAACCGGGTCTACGTCGTCAACGACGAGATTTGGCAAACCGGCGAGGGCCTGATCGCGGCCCGCGGCATCGTCGACGACCTGCGCCTGGTGAACGCCCCGATCAACTGACGACGGCCAGCCGGCAGCATACATCGTCATAAGGTGATCTTCGCCCGTCCATTGGCGGAATAACTCTTACCTTAGCTAAGCTTCTTGACGACGCATCGAATCGAAGAGGGATTTCCATGAGCACAGTTTCGGCGTACGCGGCCACCTCGCCGACGGCACCGCTGACCAAGACCACCATCGAGCGGCGCGACCCGGGTCCGCACGACGTGGCGATCGACATCAAGTTCGCCGGCATCTGCCACTCCGACATCCACACCGCCAAAGGCGAATGGGGCACACCGCATTACCCGCTGGTCGTGGGCCACGAGATCGCCGGCGTCGTGACCGCGGTCGGCTCCGAGGTCACCAAGCACAAGGTGGGCGACCACGTCGGCGTGGGCTGCATGGTGAACTCCTGCGGCCAGTGCAGCAGTTGCAAGGCCGGGCCTCGAGCAGTACTGCAGCCGGGGCACGACGTTCACCTACAACGCCACCGACAGGGACGGCACGACGACGCAGGGCGGCTACAGCCAGGCGATCGTCGTCGACGAAAACTTCGTCTTGCGCATCCCCGACTCACTGCCGCTGGACAAGGCGGCGCCGCTGCTGTGCGCGGGCATCACGCTGTTCTCGCCGCTGCGGCACTGGAAGGCCGGCAAGGACACGCGCCTGGCGATCATCGGCCTGGGCGGGCTGGGCCACATGGGCGTCAAGCTCGGCGCGGCGATGGGCGCCGAGGTGACGGTGCTGTCGCAGTCGCTGAAGAAGATGGAGGACGGGCTGCGCCTGGGCGCCAAGCATTACTACGCCACCGCCGAGCGCGAGACCTTCAAGAAATTGCGCAACAGCTTCGACCTGATCCTGAACACCGTCTCGGCGAACCTGAACCTCAACGACTATCTGAGCCTGCTCGACGTCGACGGCACGCTCGTCGAATTGGGCATTCCCGAGCACCCGATGGAGGTGGGCGCGTTCTCGCTGGCGCTGGCGCGCCGCAGCCTGTCCGGGTCGAACATCGGCGGCATCGCCGAGACCCAGGAGATGCTGGACTTCTGCGCCGAGCACAACGTGACGCCGGAAATCGAGCTCATCGAGCCCGACTACATCAACGAAGCCTACGAGCGCGTCCTGGCCAGCGACGTGCGCTACCGCTTCGTCATCGACATCTCGAAGCTGTAGGGCGCGGGGCGGTAATGCGCTCTAGAGGGAAAGGCCCGGAGCGCTTTCGGATTCCGCGCGGCGCGCGGCGATCTCCGCGGCCTCTCCCCACTCGTCACCGGGGATGACCTCGCTGACGTCGATGCCGGCCAGCGGCCATCCGACGGCGGCCAGCGTGGCGGCCACCCGGATGATGTTCTCCGGCCCGGCGTCGTAGTGCGTCATGTCGGAGATGAAATGGGCGATCTCGTCGCGGTCGATCACGCCGTCGGCGATCGCCGGGGATCCGTCCGCCGTGATGTTGTGCACCACCTCGGCGATCTGTTCTTCGGTCAGCGGGGTGCTGCGCAGCAGCGCCAGCAGCGGCACGCGGTCGGGCCCGGGGACACCCTCGGGGTAACCGGCGCGCAGCCAGCGCAGCACTGAACGGCAGAAGTTGCTGGTATGCGAGGCGGCGGTATTCGTCACCCCAACAGTGTCAGGGCAGCCGTGTCACCGGCGCCAGCGGGCGGTCCTGCCATACCGACAATTCATGCGTCGTTCACGAACCGCTCAGAAGTCCCAGTCCTCGTCCTCGGTGTTGACGGCCTTGCCGATCACGTACGACGAGCCCGAGCCGGAGAAGAAGTCGTGGTTCTCGTCGGCGTTGGGTGACAGCGCCGACAGAATGGCCGGGTTCACGTCGGTCTCGTCGCGCGGGAACAGCGCCTCGTAGCCGAGGTTCATCAGCGCCTTGTTGGCGTTGTAGCGCAGGAACTTCTTGACGTCTTCGGTCAGCCCGACCTCGTCGTAGAGGTCCTGGGTGTACTCCACCTCGTTGTCGTAGAGCTCGAAGAGCAGCTCGTAGGTGTAGTCCTTGAGCTCCTGCTTGCGCGCGTCGTCGACCAGCGCCAGGCCTCGCTGGTACTTGTAGCCGATGTAGTAGCCGTGCACGGCCTCGTCGCGGATGATCAGCCGGATCATGTCGGCGGTGTTGGTCAGCTTGGCCCGGCTCGACCAGTACATCGGCAGGTAGAAGCCGGAGTAGAACAGGAAGCTCTCCAGCAGCGTGGAGGCGACCTTGCGCTTGAGCGGCTCGTCACCCTTGTAGTACTGCATGACGATCTCGGCCTTGCGCTGCAGGTTGGGGTTCTCCTCCGACCAGCGGAAGGCGTCGTCGATCTCGGCCGTCGAGCACAGCGTGGAGAAGATGTTGCTGTAGCTACGCGCGTGCACCGACTCCATGAAGGCGATGTTGGTGTAGACGGCCTCTTCGTGCGGGGTCAGCGCGTCGGGAATCAGGCTGACCGCGCCGACGGTGCCCTGGATGGTGTCCAGCAGCGTCAGGCCCGTGAACACCCGCATGGTCATCTGCTTTTCGTGGGCGGTCAGGGTGCCCCACGACGGCAGGTCGTTGGACACCGGCACCTTCTCGGGCAGCCAGAAGTTGCCGGTCAGGCGGTCCCAGACCTCGGCGTCTTTTTCGTCTTGCAGCCGGTTCCAGTTGATCGCCGAAACGCGGTCGATCAGCTTCATGTTTTCGGTCACCAGAACCCCACTTCACACAACGTTTCACCTGAGGGATCTCAGGCTCCAAACACTACCCCTGGGGGGCGACAACGCAGCGGAACACAAGAGCTTGTGTCTACGTGTCGCGCACCGTGTCGGTTCACCTCCAGTATGAGCTCGGCGGGGCGGCTCGGGTGGTCCCGACGCGGAAAGTGGCTACAGCGCAATGAGACCGGGGCCCGCGTCGATCCAATCCGGTTTCGCGCAGCGCGTCGGATAGGCACTGTTCGCCACCCCACCAAACATGTACCATTTGGTACATGTTTACCGAAGACGGCGTCGAGATCGACGCACCGCTCCAACTCGTCTGGGATGTCTTCACCGACGTCGAAAACTGGCCCGGGTGGACCGCGTCGGTGACTTCCCTTGCCGGCCTTGAGGGTTCGAGCCTTGCCGTCGGCAGACGGTTCGCGATCAGGCAACCGGGCATGGCGAAGCTGGTCTGGAAGGTCACCGAGCTCGACCCCGGTAGGTCGTGGACCTGGATCCAGCGCTCCCCCGGGGTGCGGGTGACCGCCCGCCACGAGGTCATCGCCCGGCCCGGCGGCCGCACGCTGGTGCGCCAGCAACTCGACCAGCGCGGCGCACTGGGGGCGCTGCTCGGGCGGCTGATGGTCAAGAAGACCAAGCGCTTCCTGCAACTCGAGGCCCAAGGCCTCAAGGCCCGATCCGAGCAGCTCAGCCGCGCCGATGGCGCGAACTCCTGACACCGGTCGCCGCCGGCGGCTCCTCGATGCGCTAGTCACCGAGTTCGCCACCGGCGGCATCGGTGACCGGTCGCTGCGCGAGGTGGCTGCCGCGGTAGGCACCAGCCACCGAATGCTGTTGCACCACTTCGGCTCTCGAGAAGATCTGCTCGTGGCGATCGTCGAGGACGTCGAGCGCCGACAGATGCGGCTGCTGTCGGAATTGCCGACCGATCCGGCCGAGAGCTTTGCCGCGATGTGGGCCGACCTGCGCCGACCCGAACTGCGCGAATCCGAGCGCCTGTTCTTCGAGTGCTACGCCCGCGCCGCCGCGGGCGAAAAGCCTTTTACCCGAATGATTCCCGGCGCCGTCGAGGGCTGGCTTTCCGAGGTCGAGGCGGTCGCGCAGGGTCCGGTCGACCCCGCGCTCGCCCGGCTGGGGCTAGCCATCGCTCGTGGCCTGCTGCTGGATCTGGTTGCGACCAATGACGAAGCCGGCGTGGACGCGGCCGCGCAGGCATTTATCAAGCTCTTGGCAACACCGAAATGAGCGTGTCGACGAGTTCCTCAGCGCTGGTGTGCCACTTGTCCAGATCCATGTGACCACTCAAATCCAAGCCCGTGATGCCGTGCGCGCTCGTCAAAATGAGCGCCGCATAGCGTGGGGCTTGCCGCGAACCGGTGATACGACCCACCATGTCCAGAAACAGTCCCTGCGTGCGTTCGGCAACCCGCATCGCCGCGGTCGGGTCACCCGCAGGTGGAGTGAACATCAGGCGATAGAGGTGCGGGCGGGTGCGGCCGATGGCGATCAGCGACAGCAGAGCCGATCGCAAACATTCCTCGGGCGAGTCTTCGCTGGCGGCCAACGCCTCGAGCGCGTCACCTAAGTCGCGCAACGCGTTGGTCGCCAACTCGGCGAGCAGAGACTCCTTGTCGGCAAAGTGCCGATAGGCGGCCGAGCGCGACACACCGCTGCGGGCACCCACCTCGCGCAGCGTCACCGCCTCGACGCCCCCGAGGTCGAGCAAGACCCCCGCCGCCTCGACCAACGAGCGGCGCGTGGCCGCGGCGCTCTCGGCTCGTGTCGTCACCCGCAGAGCATAAGCCGGGCCTTGGGTTGACAATGTCAACTCAACTGTTAGTTTGAGATGACAGTGTCAACTCGAACGAAACCCACCCGATTGGAGACCACCATGATGTCGTCGAATCGCGCCGCCCCTAATGAGCTGATCGTCGTGACCGGTGCGTCGACGGGTATTGGCGCGGCCAGCGCTCGAGAACTGGCCCACAGGGGTTTTCACGTGCTGGCCGGTGTACGTCGCGAGGCCGACGCCGACGCGCTGCGCGCAGACGGTATCGAGCCGCACATTCTGGACATCACGGTGGAATCGGACGTTGCCGCCATCGCCGACCGCGTCGCGCGCGATCCGCTGCACCGTCCCCTGCGAGCGCTGGTCAACAACGCCGGGATCGCGGTCAATTCTCCGGTCGAAACGCTGCCGATGGACCAGTGGCGCCGGCAGTTCGAGGTGAATCTGTTCGGCCACATCGCGATGACCCAGGCGCTGTTGCCGGCACTGCTGCTCAGCTCGGGCACCATGGTCAATATCAGCTCCGTCGGCGGCAAGGTGGTGTTGCCGACGTATGGCGCATATGCCGGTTCGAAGTTCGCTTTGGAGGCCGCCAGTGACGCGCTGCGGCGTGAGGTCGCCGAGTTCGGCATCAAGGTGGTCGTCGTCGAACCCGGCGCGGTCAAAACCGAAATGGCCGAGCGCGGAATCACCACCGCGGAGGGACTGATGGCGAACCTGACCGATGCCCAACTCGCCCGCTACGGCGATCTCATCGCGGCCGTCACGGCACAGGCCCGGTCGTTCGGCGAGGACGGCGTTTCGGCCGAACGCGCTGCGAAAGTGATCGCCAAGGCCGCGACCGCATCGCGTCCTCGCACTCGCTACACGATCGGACGCGACGCCGCGATTTTGGTGCGGATCAGCCGCGTGGTGTCCGACCGGGTCCTGGACCGCATCATGCGGCAGAACCTGCGATCCTTCGCCAAAAAGTCGCTGCCGAGCGAACAACGCAGCGCCGCAACAGCTTCGCTCGTCTTCTAGACGGCCGCGCGCCTGCCCATGTTCACGCCGTAGAACTGGTATTCATCCGGCTTGACCGACCGGGTCGCGCGCCAGTACTCCCAGGTGTAGCCGCCCCAGAGCACGGTGTTCTTGCCGTGCTCGTCCAGATACCAGCTGCTGCAACCACCGCTGTTCCACACCGACGGGCCCAGCCTGCGCTGCAACTCGTCGTTGAACTTGTCCTGGGCGGCACGGGTCGGCGCCAGCGCCTGTGCGCCCAGCTTGTCGCAGGTCGCGATAGCGTCTGCGACGTAACGGATCTGGGATTCGATCATGAACACTACCGAGTTGTGTCCCAGTCCGGTGTTGGGGCCCAGCAGGAAGAACAGGTTGGGCACGTCGGCGACGGTGATCCCGCGGTGCGCGCCGATGCCCTCGCGGTTCCACCGGTCCACCAGGTCCTCGCCGTGCAGTCCCTTGATCTGGACGTAGGTGTAGGAGTCGGTGACGTGGAAGCCGGTGGCGTACACGATGACGTCGGCTTGCCGGTGCGTGCCGTCGGCGGTGACGATGCCGTCGGACGTGATCCGCGCGATGTGGTCGGTGACCAGTTCGGTCTTCGGGTCGGCGACCGCGCCGTAGTAGGTGGAGGAGTTCAGGATTCGCTTGCACCCGATGCGGTAATTCGGGATCAGCTTGCGGCGTAGCTCGCGGTCCTTGACCGCCCGGCGAATGTTGTATTTGCAGTACGCCTCGATGAACTTGAGCAGCTTCGGCCGCTTGGTCATCCCGAAGGCCAGCGCCTCCTGCCCCCAGTAGATCGCGAGACGCACCAGCGCACGCAGGCCGGGCACGTTCTCCATGGCCCGGCGCACCGCCGGCGGGATCTCGGGATTGGAGCGCGGCACCACCCACGGCGGGGTGCGTTGGTAGAGCTGAAGTCCGGCGACCTGCCCGACGATCTCCGGCACGATCTGGATCGCGCTGGCGCCGGTCCCGATCACCGCCACCCGCTTGCCGGTCACGTCGACGCTGTGGTCCCACTGGGCGGAATGGAAAGCGGCGCCGCGAAATTCATCGCGGCCCTCGATGTCGGGCATGGAGGGGATGTGCAGCGCGCCGGCACCCGAGATCAGGAACTGCGCGACGTATTCGCGCCCGTCGGCGGTGAACACGTGCCAGCGGTTCTCGTCATCGTCCCAGTGCGCCCGATCCACCAGCGAGTTGAACTCGACGTAGCGGCGCAGCCCGTACTTCTCGGTGACCCCTTTGAGGTAGTCCCAGATCTCGGGCTGATAGGAGAACGGGTTCTTCCAATCGGGCTTGGGCTCGAAAGAGAACGAGTACAGGTGCGACGGGATGTCGCAGGCGCACCCGGGGTAGCTGTTGTCTCGCCAGGTGCCGCCGATGTCGCCGGCCTTTTCCAGGATGACGAAGCCGATTCCCTGCTTCTGCAGCGCGATCGCCATCCCCAGACCGGAGAACCCGGTCCCGATGATGACGGCGCGCGTGTGCACGGGCTTGTGGGCGTTGGCCCCGGGGATCGTCTCGGTTTGTGTCACGACGTCGGTCACGGTCGATCGGTCCTTCTATCCAGGCCTGTCTCGGGTCGGCGTTAGCTGGTTTGCTACGGCCCCGGCTGACGCAGATACCCAGTACCCAGGGTATCGGTTTGGACGAGTGTTATCGATGGCCGCGGCGATTGTCAACGCCGCGGCTTGCTCAGCTCGCGGCCGGGTTGCCGGCCACCATCTCGTGAATCGGCAGGTCAGGATCCATCGTGATGCCCAGCGCCTCGGCGGTACCGACGATGACGCCCATCATGATGGTCGTCAGGTGCGCGACGAACTGCTCACGCGACATCAGGCGCGGGCTCTCCGGTTCGGGGCCCAGCCACCACTCGGTGGCCGACGCGGCGCAACCGAACGCCGCGTGCCCGGCCAGTTCGACCGCCGCGTGGTCCAGCTCCATCTCCCGCAGCTCGTTGTCGAACATGTCGGCCACGGCCAGGGTGATTCCGCGTCCCTCGTCGAGGATCTTGGGACTGGCCGCCGAGCGGCCCTGGATGAACACCCGCAGCACGTTGGGGTGCTTGTCGACCAGGATGACGTACTCCTCGACGCTGCGCCGGATCACTTCGCGGGCCGAGTCGGTTTTCAGGTCGATGGACGGGAAGATCGCCGCCCACAGCATGTCGCGCAGCCGCTCCCCGATCGCCTGGAACAGGTCGGACTTGTCGTGAAAATGCCGGTAGATCTTCGGTTTGGCGGTGCCGGCCTCTTCGGCGATTTCTCGCACCGACAGCTCGGGTCCCAGGCGGTCGATGGCACGGAATGCCGCGTCGACGATTTCGCTGCGCACTTTCTTGCGGTGCTCGCGCCAGCGTTCGCTGCGCGCGTCGACCTTGGCCCCAGGCTTCACGCTGGGATGGGGTCGGGGAATTCTCACCACGTGAAGCACTTTACCTCGTGGCGGCTTCTGACCTGGGCAGACTGCCCGATCAGAGCGAAGTTTAAAGCATGCAGGACACGCAGCCCTCGACTTCTGTTCCCTCCAAAGCCATCTGGCGTAGCCGGATGTAGTACAACGTCTTGATTCCCTTGCGCCAGGCGTAGATCTGCGCCTTGTTGACGTCGCGGGTGGTGGCGGTGTCCTTGAAGAACAGCGTCAGCGACAGCCCCTGGTCCACGTGCTGGGTGGCCGCGGCGTAGGTGTCGATGATCTTCTCGTAGCCGATCTCGTACGCGTCCTGGTAGTACTCCAGGTTGTCGTTGGTCAGATACGGCGCCGGGTAGTAGACGCGGCCGATCTTGCCTTCCTTGCGGATCTCGATCTTGCTCGCCACCGGGTGGATCGAGCTGGTCGAGTGATTGATGTAGCTGATCGACCCCGTCGGCGGGACGGCCTGCAGATTCTGGTTGTAGATGCCGTGCTGCTGCACCGACTCCTTCAGCCGCTGCCAATCCTCTTGCGTCGGAATGCGGATGCCCGCCTCGGCAAAGATCTCGCGGACCCGCGGGGTGGCCGGCTCCCACACCTGCTCGGTGTACTTGTCGAAGAATTCACCCGAGGCGTACTTCGACTTCTCGAAGCCGCCGAACTTGCTCCCCCGCTCGATCGCAATGCGGTTCGACGCGCGCAGCGCGTGGTAGAGCACGGTGTAGAAGTAGATGTTGGTGAAGTCGACGCCTTCTTCGGAGCCATAGCAGGATGCGCTCGCGGGCCAGGTAGCCGTGCAGGTTCATCTGGCCGAGCCCGATCGCGTGGGACTCGTTGTTGCCCTGCTCGATTGAGGGCACCGACGTGATGTGCGTCTGATCGCTCACCGCCGTCAGCGCGCGGATCGACACCTCGATGGTCTGGGCGAAGTCGGGTGAATCCATCGTCTTGGCGATGTTCAGCGACCCCAGGTTGCACGAAATGTCCTTGCCCACTTTGGCGTACGACAAGTCATCGTTGAACACCGACGGCGTGGACACCTGCAGGATCTCCGAGCACAGGTTGCTGTGGGTGATCTTGCCGGCGATCGGGTTGGCCCGGTTCACCGTGTCCTCGTACATGATGTACGGGTAGCCGGACTCGAACTGCAGCTCGGCCAGCGTCTGGAAGAACTCACGCGCCTTGATCTTCGTCTTGCGAATCCGGGCGTCGTCGACCATCTCGTAGTACTTCTCGGTCACCGAGATGTCGGCGAACGGCAGACCGTAGACCCGCTCGACGTCGTACGGCGAGAACAGATACATGTCCTCGTTCTTCTTGGCCAGCTCGAAGGTGATGTCGGGAATCACCACGCCCAGGCTCAGCGTCTTGATGCGGATCTTCTCGTCGGCGTTCTCGCGCTTGGTGTCCAGGAACCGATAGATGTCGGGGTGATGCGCGTGCAGATACACCGCGCCGGCGCCCTGACGCGCCCCCAGCTGGTTGGCGTAGGAGAACGAGTCCTCGAGCAGCTTCATGATCGGGATGACGCCCGAGCTCTGGTTCTCGATGTTCTTGATCGGCGCGCCGTGCTCGCGAATGTTGCTCAGCAGCAACGCAACTCCCCCGCCACGCTTGGACAGCTGCAGTGCCGAGTTGATCGATCGCCCGATCGACTCCATGTTGTCCTCGATACGCAGCAAGAAAGCAGCTCACCGGCTCGCCGCGCTGCTTCTTGCCCGAGTTCAGGAACGTCGGGGTGGCCGGCTGGAATCGGCCGTCGATGATCTCGTCGACGAGCTTCTCGGCCAGGACGGTGTCACCGGCGGCCAGCGTCAGCGCGACCATGACCACGCGGTCCTCGAAGCGCTCCAGGTAACGCTTCCCGTCGAACGTCTTCAGCGTGTAGGAGGTGTAGTACTTGAACGCGCCCAGGAACGTCGGGAACCGGAACTTCTTGGCGTAGGCGCGGTCCAGCAGCGTCTTGACGAAGTTGCGGCTGTACTGGTCGAGAACCTCGCGCTCGTAATAGTTCTCCTTGATCAGGTAGTCGAGCTTCTCGTCCTGATTGTGGAAGAACACCGTGTTCTGGTTGACGTGCTGCAGGAAGTACTGATGCGCGGCCTCGCGGTCCTTGTCGAACTGAATCTTGCCGTCCGCGTCGTACAGATTCAGCATCGCGTTGAGCGCGTGATAATCCGTCTCCCCCGGCAACGCGTGGGCTCCGGTGGTTACAGGCTCTGCAGCGACGGTTGGTGACACGTCTGTTCCTTCCAAAAATTGGCTAAGCCCGCGCGGACGGCATCCACGTCGTCCTGGGTTCCCATTAGTTCGAAGCGGTAGAGGTACGGAACGCCGCACTTGCGCGAGATCACGTCGCCCGCATAGGCGAATTCGGCGCCGAAGTTGTTGTTGCCCGCGGCGATGACGCCGCGGATCAACGACCGATTGTGCTCATTGTTCAAAAAGGCGATGACCTGCTTGGGGACGTAACCGCCGGCGTTGAGATCGGGTGTGGCCCGGCCGCCGCCGTAGGTGGGCAGGACGAGGACGTAGGGCTGGTCTACCTCGATGCGGCCATGCAGCGGTATCCGCGTGGCGGGAATCCCCAGCTTCTCCACGAAGCGGTGGGTGTTCTCCGACACCGAGGAGAAATAGACCAGGTTGCGCGACTGCACCGCAACCTCCTTACCTAACGTCTCGCCTTACGCGCTCAGTTCCGCCGCGGAAAGCGCCTTGATGCGGTCGGGCCGGAAACCCGACCAGTGGTCGTTGCCTGCCACCACCACGGGAGCCTGCAGGTATCCCAGGGCCATCACGTAGTCACGCGCCTCGGCGTCCAGCGAGATGTCGACCTTCTCGTAGGCGAGGCCCTGCTTGTCCAGCGCCTTGTAGGTGGCGCTGCACTGCACACATGCGGGCTTGGTGTACACGGTGATGCTCATAGAATGCCGCTCCTTTGCGGAAGAGGGGGATCCAACGGACTGGCAACTACTTTTGGACTGCGTATTTGCTATGTTCAGCGATCCGTCAGGGCCCCTGATTCCCGTCGTGCGGCGGTCGAGGTCGAACGACCTGTGGGTGCCGATTTCGGGGGGTTCACCGAGTCTGGCTGGCTTGGTGGTCCTGGGATCTGCCGGTGCTCGAAACACTACACCTAGTGGCTGACAAGATGTCGAGATACAAGATGTTCTGAATAACAATTTTGAAATTCCCTGGTCGTGAGCCCTGTCGCGAAAAAATCTGGGCACCCGCTCGGCGTGTCGCAGATCACACGCCGAGGCGTGGCCGCCTCTATATATCGGTATAGCAGCGACCACCGACATCACCGAGCCGACGGCGACGGGCCCGCCCGCAGCTAGCAAAGCCGCCAGGCGGAGCTGGCGGCTTCTGCTATTCGGTTGTGCCAACCTCGCTGGTCGCCCGGCGAGCGGCTTGTTGGCTTCTGCCAATTCAGCCGACTTCGGCGGCCAGCTTGCCCACCACATCACGCACGTTCGCCGACAGCTCGGCGTGCTCGGCGGGCGCCTTGCCTTCCAGGGTTTTGAACGGCACGGACAGCTTGATCGACTCGACGACCCGCGCGCCGGCGATCCCGAAGGACTTGCGGGTGTCGTCGTGCGCCCATACCCCGCCGTACTGGCCGAAGGATCCCCCGATGACGGCCAGCGGCTTGCCCTTCAGCGCGCCGTCGCCGAACGGCCGCGACAGCCAGTCGATCGCGTTCTTGATGACGGCCGGATAGCTGCCGTTGTACTCCGGGGTGACCACCAGCGCGGCGTCGGCGTCGGCCGCCGCGGCGCGCAGCGCGGCCACCGGGGCCAGCGGCGGCGCGTCGGTGTTCATCACGTCGTCGATCTCCTCGTTATAGAACGGCAGCTCACCGAGCCCTTCGAAGATCGTGACGGTCACGTCGTCGGCGGCGACCGCCCCCGCCAATTCGGCGATCTGACGGTTGATCGACGCCGCCCGCAGGCTTCCCACCAACGCCAAGATTTTGGTTGCCACTATCGGAGTTTCCCTTCGGTCGTTGCGTCACATCCTCGCACGACCTAACCGGACTATAGTCCGCTTTATTCCGACGGCGTTAAAGTGCAGGAGTGAGCGAGCGGTCGGGCGAGTTGCACGTGTTCGCCCCCCAGGTGGTGCACCAGGAACGGGGCGACGCGGCGCGCAACCGCGCCCTGCTCCTCCAGGCTGCCCGAAACCTGGTCGCCGAGCGCGGCGCCGACGCCGTCACCACCGATGACATCGCCGCCGCCGCCGGAGTCGGCAAGGGCACGCTGTTCCGCCGCTTCGGCAGCCGGGCCGGCCTGATGATGGTGCTGCTGGACGAGGACGAGCAGGCCGTTCAGCAGGCGTTCCTGTTCGGGCCGCCACCTCTGGGCCCCGGCGCACCGCCGACCGATCGGCTGGTGGCGTTCGGCCGGGAGCGGATCCGGTTCGCTCACGACCATCCCGAACTGCTGTCGGCGGCCAACCGCGACCCACAAAACCGGCACAACGCACCGGCCATGGTGCTGCGCACACACGTGCGGGTGCTGCTCAAGGCGGCCGAATCCACCGGCGACCTCGATGCCCAGACCGACGCGTTGCTCGCGCTGCTGGACGTGGACTATGTCGAGCATCAACTGGCCGAGGGCGGTCACACCCTGGCGACGTTGGGCGACGCGTGGGAAAGCTTGGCGCGCAAGCTCTGCGGGCGGTGACAGACCGTGCCCGCGGCGGCACCGGCTTGGGTCTTGCATGTGGACCTCGACCAGTTTCTGGCGTCGGTCGAATTGCGCCGGCACCCCGAATTGGCCGGGCTGCCGGTCATTGTCGGCGGCAGCGGCGATCCGAACGAACCGCGCAAGGTCGTCACCTGCGCCTCGTATGAGGCCCGTGAGTTCGGTGTGCGTGCGGGCATGCCGCTGCGCGCCGCCGCCCGCCGCTGCCCCGAGGCGACCTTCCTCCCCTCGGACCCGGCCGCCTACGACGCGGCGTCCGATCAGGTGATGGGGGTGCTGCGCGACCTGGGGCATCCGGTCGAAGTGTGGGGCTGGGACGAGGCCTATGTCGCGGTGACGCGCGCAAGGACCCGAGCGAGGTCGCACAGCAGATCCGCACGCGTCATCTCCTCCGAAACCGGGCTGTCCTGCTCGGTCGGCATCAGCGACAACAAGCAGCGCGCCAAGGTCGCCACCGGCTTCGCGAAACCGGGCGGCATTTTTGTGCTCACCGATGCGAACTGGATGCCGCTGATGGCCGACCGTCCGGTCGACGCGCTGTGGAGCGTGGGCCCCAAGACGGCGAAAAAGCTTGCGGATCTTGAGATTACGACGGTATGGCAACTGGCCCACTGCGATGCGGAGCTGCTGACGGCCACGTTCGGCCCGCGCACCGGGCTGTGGCTGCTGCTGTTGGCCAAGGGCGGCGGCGACAGCCAGGTCAGCGCCGAGCCCTGGGTGCCGCGGTCGCGCAGCCACGTCGTCACCTTTCCGCGCGATCTCACCGATCGATCCGAAATGGATTCGGCCGTAACGGATTTGGCCGATCGGGCGCTGACGGATGTACTGGCGGCGGGCCGAGTCGTGATCCGGGTGGCGGTCACGGTGCGAACGGCGACCTTCTACACGCGCACCAAGATTCGCAAGCTCGACGCGCCCAGCACCGATGCGCGACGTCATCGTGGCCGCGGCCCTTCGCGTACTCGACCTATTCGAGCTCGACCGGCCGGTCCGGTTGCTCGGGGTGCGTCTCGAGCTGGTGATGCCGGACTAGCGCGCGGCGGGCCGGGCCGCAGCGCGCGGGTGAAGATCACGTTCACCTGGCGCATCGCCACGCTATAGGGCCACCACGCAAGCCTTTTGAACGCGTACAGCGCGCGGATGTCGACCGACGTGTAGATCAGGTATCGGTTCTTGGCCACCCCGGCCAGGATCTTGTCGGCGGCCTTTTCCGGCGACACGGCATGACCGGCGAACCGCTTGACCCACCGGGCGACGTTGGGGTCTTCCCGGTCCACGCCGGCGATCTCCACGGTGCTCACCAGCGGGGTGTTCACCGCGCCCGGCACCACCACCGAGACCCCGATGCGGTGCCGGGCCAGGTCGAAGCGCAGCACCTCCGACAGGCCACGCAATCCGTACTTGCTGGCGCTGTAGGCCGCATGCCACGGCAGCGCCACCAGCCCGGCCGCCGAGGACACGTTGACCAGATGCCCGCCGCGCTTGGCCGCCACCATCGGCGGGACGAAAGTCTCGATGACGTGGATCGGACCCATCAGGTTGATGGCGATCATCTTGCTCCACTGCTCATGGGTCAGCCGGTCGACGGTGCCCCACGCCGAGACGCCGGCGATGTTGAGGACGACGTCCATGCTCGGATGCTGCGGCGTGGATATCGGCGGCGAACGCGGCCACCTGGTCGTAGTCGGCGATGTCCAGCACCCGATGCTCGGGCACCTGGGCGCCCAGCGCGCGCGCGTCGGCCACGGTCGTGTTCGAGACCGTCGCGGTCGCGGTCGGTCAGATAGAGTTCGGCGCCCTGCGCGGCCAGCCGCAACGCCGTGGCGCGGCCGATGCCGCTCGCCGCACCGGTGACAAGGCACCGCTTTCCCGCGAAAGACCGCCCGGATCCCCTCTGCGCCATGGCCGTGACGATACCGGCGGTAACACCGCCCTAGGGACGGCCGGCCCACAGCGCGTGCAGCCACAACTGCTCGAGGAGGCGCACCCGGCGGTCACGGTCGCTGTCGCGCCCGGTCAGGATCGGGTCGCCGGTCAGCATCAGCGCGGTGGTGCCGGCCAGGGTGCGGATCAGCGTCGGCAGGTCGTCACTGATCGGACTGCGCCGTCCCGGCCTTCATCTCGTCCTCGACGATCCCGACGATCTGGCCCAGCACCACCTCGAACTGCTGATCCAGCAGATCGCGAATCTCGACGTCGGTGTTGCGGGCCTCGTTGCACGCGGTCACGACGGGGTCGTTGTGCGCGTAGACGGCCGCGGCGCTGCCGACCATCCGCTTGGCGAACTGCTCCGGCGACTCGCCGGCCTGTCGAGGGGCGAAGTACTCGGTGAGTTCCTCGAGTTCTTCGGCGGCCTCGGCCATGAGCTGTGCCAGCACCGCGTACTTGGAGTCGAAGTAGAAGTAGAAGCCGGATCGCGCCACCCCGGCCCGCAGGCTGATGGTGCTGACCGACAACTCGGCAAAAGGCTTTTCCTGCAGCAGTTCGCGCACCGCCTGCACGATCGCCTGGCGTTGCTTGTCGCCACGCCGTCGTGCGCCCGGCTCTGGAGTGGCGGGGTGGCTGGTCACTCCCTGACCTTGCACCACGCCGCGGAAAAAGCAAACTTGACAGCCGTCAAGTTTTTCAGCGAAGGTTATGGATCAGTGACGGCCGTCACCCGGAGGGCACGCAAAGGAGCGTTTATGACCGCCACCATCAGCACCCCGCAGTACCTGCTGGATCAGGCGCGGCGCCGGTTCACCCCGTCGATCAACAACATCCCCGGCATGGGGATGGTCGAGAAGCGGCTGCTGACCACGAGTTCCCGGAGACACAAGGTCGCTGGCAGAGCCGCCGCGCGGCAGCGAGCTCAAACCCGTGCTCGGCGATGCCGGGCTGCCGGTCATCGGGCACATCATCGAGATGCTCCGCGGCGGCCCGGACTATCTGCTGCACCTCTACCGGACCAAGGGTCCGGTGGTCTTCGGGGATTCGCCGGTCATGCCGGGCGGTCGCCGCGCTGGGCCCCGACGCCGCCCAGGTCATCTACTCCAACCGCAACAAGGACTACTCGCAGCAGGGCTGGTCCCGGTAATCGGGCCGTTCTTCAACCGCGGCCTGATGCTGCTGGACTTCGAAGAGCACATGTTCCACCGGCGGATCATGCAGGAGGCCTTCATCCGCTGCCGGCTGGCCGGCTACGTCGAGCAGATGGACCAGGTCGTCTCACCAGACATCGCCAACGACTGGGTGGCCAACGACGCGCGGTTCCTGCTCTACCCGGCGATGAAGGAACTCACCCTGGACATCGCGTCGATGGTGTTCATGGGCCACGAGCCGGGCACCGACCACGAGCTGGTCACCAAGGTCAATAAGGCGTTCACGGTCACCACACGCGCGGGCAACGCGATCATCCGCACCGCCGTGCCGCCGTTCACCTGGTGGCGCGGCCTCAAGGCCCGCGAGCTGCTGGAGGACTACTTCCGCGAGCGGGTCAAGGAACAGCGCGCGAAGCCAGCGGCACCGACCTGCTGTCGGTGTTGTGCCAGACCGAAGACGAGGACGGCAACAAGTTCTCCGACGACGACATCGTCAACCACATGATCTTCTTGATGATGGCCGCCCACGACACGTCCACCTCGACGACCACCACGATGGCCTACCACCTGGCCGCCCACCCGGAGTGGCAGCAGCGCTGCCGCGAGGAATCGGACCGCCTCGGCGACGGGCCGCTCGACATCGAATCGCTGGAGAAGCTGGAAACGCTCGATCTGGTGATGAACGAGTCGATCCGCATGGTGACGCCGCGTGCCAGTGGGCCATGCGGCAGACGGTGCGCGACACCGACCTGCTGGGCTACTACATCCCCAAGGGCACCAACGTCATCGCCTATCCCGGCATGAATCACCGGCTGCCCGAATTGTGGACGGACCCGCTGAAATTCGACCCGGACCGGTTCACCGAGCCGCGCAACGAGCACAAGCGGCACCGCTACGCGTTCACGCCGTTCGGCGGCGGTGCGCACAAGTGCATCGGCATGACGTTCGGTCAGTTGGAGATCAAGACGATCCTGCACCGGCTGCTGCGCCGCTACCGGCTGGAACTGCCCCGGCCGGGCTACCAGCCGCGACTGGGACTACGGCGGCATGCCGGTCCCGAAGGACGGCATGCCGATTGTGCTGCGCCCGCTCTGAGTGTCCTCGACGGTGGCCACAGTCTCCGCCGTCGGGGTAGGGGCCGAGTTTCATGTGCGCTATCACTGGCGCTAGCGCACATGAAACTCACCTAGCTGTTTGGTGCGGCACCGCCTGGCTCACTCGCAGCGAATAGCCGGTTGCCGCAGGCGATCACGGCGCGCAGCGCCGACTGCGTCGGATCGTCCGCCCAGCCCATCGCCCAGTCGGTGCGGTCGCCGTAGCTGCCGCGGATGAAAGTGACGACGCCGGTCGGCCGATCGCATCTGATGGAACTTCAGCGATCTCGACGGTGATCCCGCGCTCGTGCAGCATCGCGGTCAGGGCCGCGATCGGCCCACCGGCGGCGGCGGTCGACGGTGCTGATGCGATCGCCCACGGCGATCATCGCGCGGAAGTTGCGGGCCTGCGGGCCCAGCCGGGTCGCGGCGTCGGTCGGCGTCGGCGCACTCCCAGTGCCCCAGCCGCAGCGGGCCGGCGTTGTGGTCCATAGGTCGCGACGAAGGTCTCCCAGGACATCGATGTCGGCCTGTTCCCGCAGACCGCTGGGCAACGCGATGCCGAAGTGTTCGCCGAACCACTGCACTGGCGCGGTTGCGAAGATTCGTGAGAGGCTTCGATTGACGCTTCGGGAAGAGGTCATGGTGCCGGTCTTCTCTGGTCAGCAGGAGCGACCGACGGCAGTAGCTTCCGACCCACAGCGGGGGGTCGGTCAGGATCAGACCCCGCTGCGGGTGCCAGCTACTACGACACGCTCGAGAAGACGCACGAGCGTTGACATTAGACGTCCGGCCACGATTTGTACAACTCCGCTGGGCTGCGCAAAACGCCGCTGAGCCGCACAAACGCACCGTACAAAAGAATACAGAAACTAATTCAAAAAGTTTGGTTTACGCGTGTTTAACAGGGGGTATGTCGCGGAGCAGCAGTCAATTAGACGGCTGTTCAACTACCCCTCACATGGAAGGCACGATCATGAAGGCGAAGCGCACCAAGAAAACCCTCAAAGCTGCCGCAGCGGCCCTCGGGGTGGCCGCGGTGTTGGCACTACCTGGCTGTGCGACTGTCGGCGGAGCCGGGGGCTCAGGCCTCATTGGCGGCGCCGGCGGCGGCGGTACCACCGTCGGCGGAATCCTGGGCAGCCTCGGCCTTTAATCCGATTGAACATAGCGTCCCGCCGCGACGTCTGGCCTCGGCGGGACGCTATTACCTCACACTCCGTCGTCTGACCGGCAAGCCCGAGATGGCGGAGAACTCCAAATCCGACTTCGGCCGGAAACAAGCATCGCAATAACGGCATATCAACGACGCCCCATTGGGGCTGATTGCGGTTGATCGTGCCCCCGTTGGCCGCGCAATTTTCTTCGTTTAGCCGCGGCGCGAGCGTGACATTTTAAGCACGCCGTCCCCTTCGAATAATGCTGTCGCAGTGGGTGATTGGCGTGTACACGGCGCCGTCCACGAGCCGCAGTCAAAATATGAACCGGGTCTTTACGTGTGTTGAATAGACGTTATAACATCCGATTTGTCAGGCGGTTTACACGCGGGGCTTATGGCCTCCATGTTGAAAGGACGTGAATATGAATTCAACGAGGACGAGGAAGGGCCTCAAAGCCACCGCGGCCGCCGCGGGATTTGTCGTGGTGTTGTTCGCGCCGACCGGATGCACGGTGACCGGGACGACCGGGGCCACCACCGGGGGCACGCTGGGCGGCACCACCGGCGGCACGGTCGGCGGCACCATCGGCGGCACGGTCGGCGGGGTCGTCGGCGGGATCACCGGGGTGCTCGGTGGCCTCTGACCGGCAAGACAAGCGACCCGCTGGGACCTGTGGCCTCGGCGGGTCGCTATTACCTGGGCCTGCTTCGTCTTAACCGGCCGGGCCGGCGGCGCGCTCGAACCGCAGATATGCCTGAATCGTCGTACCCGTCCTGGTGGTGTGGGTGCGCACCAAGTCCGAGATGGCGTTGACCAGATACAGGCCGCGACTCGCGGGGCCGCACGGACCCGGGTCCAGGCGCCCCACCAGCGGGTCCTCGAATCGTCCGGTGTCGCGTGCCTCGCAGACCAGATGCCCGTCGTCGTGCCAGAAGGCCAACCGGCAGGCGCCCCCGGTGTACATCAGGCTGTTGGTGGCCAACTCGGTGGCGACCAACTGCAGATCCTCAATGCACTCCTGCGACAGCCCCATCCAGCCCGCGTAGTCGACGGCAAAGGACCGCGCCGGCCGAAGGTCCGCCGACTTGCGGACCATGTAGGTGACGGCCCCCGGACCGGCGGCGAGCGGCTGGTTGCAGCGCTCCAGGACGTCGCCGGGGGCGTAGTCCGGGCTGCGCTGCAGCGCACCGCATCCCCACAGCAGCGGATGTGTCGCGCGGGCGTCGGCGACAGCACGTCGTTGTGAAGCCGGCTCGCGTCGTAGAGGCACAGGCTCGTCGCCGGGTAGCCGTCCATGGCCTCGTTGACGAGCGCTTCGTGCTCGATGCAGGCGACGAACTCCTCCTCGGTGCGGCCCGGCCACGCGAGCTGGCTGACGATCCGCACTCGCTGGTCCGGGTGCTCGTCGATGAACGCACCCTCCATCGCCATGAACCGGCTCGGGTTGCGGGCCACCTCGGTGATGTCGGCAATGCGCACATCGGCCGGTAGCTCGCCGCGCGGCGTACAGCTCGTCATGCAGCAGCGCCAGCGTCTCGGGAGGCACGGCGACCAGCACCGCCTCGTCCAGCGCTAAACCGTCGCCGACGAAGCCGCCCACCAGATCCAAAAACTCCTGCTGAGAGTGATAAATCGATGCGGAGTGAACGAAACCGTATTGTCTGGCTTCGTTACCCGCCGTCACTTCAGCGCTCTCGCTTTCGATCACTTACGCCAACCCCCTGCTGGGTCGGCTGCACGCCTTCCCTCCCTGTCCAGTACCCAAGACGGGCCTTCCGCTATACCGCGCAACGCGTCACATTTAGGTTCACCTGCTACGCCGGGCCGCTTCGACGGCCCGCGACCGCGCTTCACAGCCACCACGAGGCGGCCGCGTCGAGATGACGGCGGAGGCGATAGCAGGCCACGCTCTCGTCGGCGGCCTCGACCGCCTCGACGATCCGCAGGTGAGCGTGATGCACGGCCAGGACGTCCGACCAGGTCGGCAGCGCCTGCCCGGTGCTCGACCAGTGCCGGCGGAACAGCTCGACGATGATCCGAAGGAACAGATCCAGCAGCGCGTTGCCCGCGAGTTGCGCCAGGCCGACGTGGAAGTCGAACTCCTCGACGATCGCCTGCCGCACATCTTCGGCGGTCTGTCGGGAGGTTTCCGGCAGCCCGGACCGATGGGTGGCCAGAAACGCCGCCACCTCGGATTCGCCGAGCCGCTTGACGACCTTGGCGACGTTGTCGATCTCGATGGCGTCGCGGACGCATCGCAGGTCTTCGCGGCTCGGGTCGCGGTACTGCAGGTACAAGGCGATCGTGTCGATGCTGGCCTGTGCCGCGGGTTGGGCGATGACGAGTCCGCCGCCGGGTCCGCGGCGCATGTGGGCGATCGAGTGGTATTCGAGCAGCCGCACCGCCTCGCGGAGCACCGCGCGGCTCACCCGGTAGCGCTCCAGCAGGGCCGTCTCGGTGCCGAAGACCGAACCCACGTGCCAGCCGCTGGCGGCGATGTCGTCACCGATGGTGGCGGCCAGCATCTCGGCCAGTTTGCCCCGGGGTGCCTCGGAATCGAGCCGCCGGCGCCTCTCACGCCCCCTGCTCCCGTCGCCCGCGTGATGCTGCTGCAGCCAGCCGGTCACCGCCTCGACGTGTCGCTCGGACAGCGTCTTGGCGCGCGCGGAATCACCGGCCGTGACGGCGGCGACGATCGCGGAGTGGTGCGCGTGCAGATGGTCGACCGCCTCGATGGCCTCGGTCTGCCGATTCCGTTCGCGACGGCCAGGGCGTAGCGGGTGGTGAGCCGCATCAGGACGTTGATAAACAGTTGCAGCACCGGGTTTTTGGATTGCTCGGCCAGCGCGATGTGGAACTCGTCGCGCGGCGCCGGCAAACCGGGCTTCCACTGCTCCTCGGCGTGCAGCACCGCCCGCAGCCGCGCGATGCCGGCCTCGTCGATGCGCTCGGCGGCGAGCGAGGCCGCCAGCGGCTCGAGCACCAGGCGCGCGTTGAGCAAGTCGCCCAGCGTCGTACCCAGGTATTCGAGGTAGATGACGACGGCGCGGGTGGCGGGTCCCGCATCGGGCTCGCAGATGTACAACCCGCCGTTGGGGCCGCGGCGCATCCGCGCGACCTGATGGTGTTCGACCAGCCGAACGGCCTCGCGCAGCACCGACCGGCTGACCCCGAAGCGCTGCTGCAGAGCGTGTTCGGAGCCCAGCGATTCCCCCACCGCCCAGCCGCGGCGGACGATATCGGCTTCGATGTCGCGGGCGAGGATCGAAGCGAGTTTGTCCGCCTGGCCGGTCTTTGGCTCCTCAGTCATCCGAGCTCGATCACGCTGTCGCTCAACAGGTCAGCAGCATGCACCCCGCGACGGGCCCACCGCCGACGGAGACGACGCCCACCTCGGGGCGCCGAGACACCTGCCGCTCCCCCGCGTCGCCGCGCAACTGCAGACACCCTTCGTGCAGCGCCCAATAGCCGTGCATGCGCCCGGCCGAGAGTTGGCCGCCGTAGGTGTTCAGCGGCAGTTGCCCGTCGCGCGCGATCCGCGCCCCGCCCTCGACGAAGGGGCCGCCCTCGCCGTCGCCGCAGACCCCGAGCGCTTCCAGCCACGCCAGGGTGAGATAGGTGAATCCGTCGTACAACTGGGCGACTTGGAGGTCGGCGGGCTTCAACGCCGTGCGCGACCACATCTGCGCCGCGGCATCCGACATCGCCATCTTCGGGTAGTCGGCGCGGTGAAACCAGCCGCCGGCACCGTCGGACCCGCCGATCGCCTCCACCTTCACCGCGCGGTGCGGGCAGTCGGCGGCGTACTCCGCGTGCGACACGACCACCGCGATCGAGCCATCGATCGGGACGTCGCAGTCCAGCAGCCCGAGTGGGGTGGACACCAGCCGCGCGCCCAGGTAGTCCGCCATCGTCATCGGATCCCGGTACACGGCAAGGGGATTCAACGCCGCGTTGCGCCTGCCGTTGAGCGCTATCGCGCCCAGCTGTTCTTTGGTGGTCCCGTACAGATCCATGTGGCGACGGCAGTTCAGCGCCAGCCAATTGGCGGCGGAATAGGCGTGCGCCGCAACCAGATCGTTGACGTCGTCCATCGCGCCGACGGCGGGCTTGGGCTCGCCTTCGGGTGTCTCGAACATCCGCGCCAGCGGTGGGGCGGGAGCGTTCTCCTCCTGCTTGACCGGGACCGTGCCGCCGAGCATTTGTATCGTCCGGTACACCACCACGTGGCGGGCGCGGCGTTCGGCGACCGCGCGGCAGGCCGACATCACCGGCGACAGCAGGCCGCCGGTGCCGAAGCCCGACCCGCAGTCCGCGGCGTCGATGCGCAGCGCGGCGTTGACGTCCGCCGCGGGTGTGTCACCCAGCGTGGCGATGCCGTCGATGTCGGTCGGCGGTCAGTCCGGCGTCCTCGATGGCCGAGCGCACCGCCTCCATGGTCAGCTCGAGGCCAGGGATGCCGGTGCGACGGCCGATCCGTGAGATCCCGATGCCGGACAAGATCGCGTCTTTTTCGAAATGCGTCACGTACACCGCCCGTCAGACCACACCGCACCGAATCAATTGAGTGTACTGTATTCGTCGTGTCAGACGGGCCGCTGCTGATCGAGTATTGCGACGACTGCGCGCGCTGGGTGCATCCGGCCAGCGGCGAATGCCGCGAGTGCGGGGGCACGCTGAACGCGCGGGAAGTTTCCGGGCGGGGCACCGTGTTCACCTACACGGTCAACCATCACCCGTACAACCCGGAGATCCCCACCCCGTACGTGATCGCCATCGTCGAGCTCGCCGAACAGAGCGGCCTGCGCGTCGCCGCCAATATCGTTGACTGCGAACCGGATTCGGTGACCTGCGGAATGCCCGTCGCTCTGCGGCCGGAACGCGGCAGCGGCGGCGCGGCGCAGTTCGCGCCGGCCTGACCCCGAGCTAGTTGATCAGCGGGTCGCGCGGCATGCCGAGGATCCGCTCGGCGATCTGATTGCGCGTCACTTCCGAGGTGCCGCCGGCGATCGACATGCCGCGGGCGCCCATGATCATGCCGGCCCGCCAGCGCGCCGGGCCCGTCGAGCAAGCGCGACCTCGGGCCCCAGCAACGCCGCCGAGATCGCGGCGTCCTCCACCATGTGCTCGGCCAGTTTGAGTTTGGTGACGTTGCCCTCCGGGTCCCGGGCCCGCACCTTCGACGCTGCGGGCGGCGCGGCGCAGGTTCAGCAGCCGCAGGGCGTGTTCGTCGGCCAGGTAGTTCCCGACCCGGATCTTGGCCGCCCGCCAACCGATCCGGGCGCTGCTTGGCGAGCTCGATCAGCGTGTCGGCCAGGCCCTCGTAGAACGATCCGCTGCCGCCGATGCTGACCCGCTCGTTGCCCAGCGTCGCCCGCGCGACCGTCCACCCGGTGTTGGGCTCCCGACGACGTCCTCGTCGGGAACGAACAGGTCGTTGAAGAACACCTCGTTGAAATCCGAGCCGCCGGTGATCTGCCGCAGCGGCCGCACCTCGACCTCGGGTGCCTTCATGTCGACGATCACCGTGGTGATGCCGGCATGCTTGGGCGCGTCGGGGTCGGTGCGCACGGTGGCCAGCCCGCTCGCGCAGTAGTGCGCCCCGCTGGTCCACACCTTCTGCCCGTTGATCTTCCAGCCGCCGTCCACCCGGGTGGCGCGGGTCTTGATGGACGCCGCGTCCGAGCCGGCGTCGGGCTCGGAGAACAGCTGGCACCAGACCTCGTCCTTGCGCAGCGCCTTCTCCACGAATCTTTCGATCTGCCAAGGTGTTCCGTGTTGGATCAGGGTCAGGATCACCCATCCGGTGATCCCGTAGTCGGGGCGCTTGATGCCGGCCGCGCGGAACTCTTCCTCGATCACCAACTGCTCCACGGCGTCGGCGGCGCGACCCCACGGCTTGGGCCAGTGCGCCATCACGTAGCCGGTCTCGATCAGCTTGTCGCGCTGGGCCTGCTTGTCCAGCGCGGCGATCTCGGCGGCGTCGGCGTGGATCTGGGTGCGCAGTTCTTCCGCCTCGGGCGGCAGGTCGAGGCTGTTCTCGCGGACGCCGCCGGCGGCGGTGCGCTCGAAGACGTCGTCGGCCGGCGCATCGCCGCCGAACAGCGCCGCGGTCACCAGCGCGCGGCGCAGGTGCAGGTGCGCGTCGTGCTCCCAGGTGAACCCGATGCCGCCGTGCACCTGAATGTTGAGTTCGGAATTGCGCGCGTACGCCGGGAAGGCCAGCGCCGCGGCCACCGCGGCGATCAGGCGGAACTGCTCCTCATCCTCGGCCGCCGCGCGCGAGGCGTCCCACACCGCGGCGATCGCCGACTCCGAGGCAACCAACATGTTCGCGCAATGATGCTTGACCGCTTGGAAAGTGGCGATGGTGCGGCCGAACTGCTGTCGCACCTTGGCGTAGTCGACGGCGGCGTCGACACAGTCCGGTCGCCCCGCCCACCGCCTCGGCGGCCAGCAGCGTGCGGGCGCGGGCCAGTGCCGATTGGCGCGCCCCCGTCACGATGTCGTCGTCGGATACGCGCACGTTCTGCAGACGGACGCGCCCGGATCGCCGCGTCGGATCGAGGTTCTCCGGCACCTCCACCGAGACACCGTCGCGGCCGCGGTCGAGCACCAGCACGTCGTCGCCCGCGGCGATCACCAGCAGCTCGGCCAGCCCGGCGCCCAGCACGATTCCGGCCTCACCGTCGGCCACGCCGTTGTTGACCCGCACCTGACCGTCCAGCGCCGATGCCCGCGGTGACGGTTCCGTCGATCAGGCCGGGCAGCAGCCGTGACTTCTGTTCGGCGCTACCGTCTTTGGCGATCACGGCGGAGGCGATCACGGTCGGCACGAACGGCCCCGGCGCCACCGCGCGACCGAGTTCTTCGATCACCACGACCAGTTCGGGCAGCCCGAAGCCGGAGCCGCCGTACTCTTCGTCGATGTGCAGGCCGAGCCACCCCAGCTCGACCAGGTTCTGCCAGAACCCGGGGCGGGGCTCATCGGTGGAGTCGAGCAGCGATCGCGCCGCCCAGCGCGCCTTCTGCGAGGTCAAGAACCCGCGGGCTACCTCGGCGAGTTCACGATGGTCGTCGGTTATTGCGATACCCATGGGGGCCCTCCTCGCGCCGCATGCCAGCCGGGTGTCGATCGCCGCCAGAAGCTGGGTGCCTGCCCCGCTTCGAGGGGAAGCGGGGCGGCTGCCTAAAGAGTGTACTTAATGCGGGGAGGGCCCCAACGGGGGGCGTCTACTTGGGCGCGAACCGCTGTCCAGCGTCCAGTCGCAGGCATTGGCCGTTGAGCATCGGGTTGTCCACGATGGCGGCGGCCAGCTTCGCGTACTCCTCCGGACGGCCCAGACGCTTGGGGAACGCCGCGTCCTTGGTCAGCTGCGTGGCGAACTCGTCGGGGATGCCCTGGGTCAATCCCGTGGCGAACAGGCTCGGCGCGATCGCCAGCACCCGGATTCCCACCGAGCCCAGGTCGCGTGCCATCGTCAGGCACATCCCGGCGATCCGCGGCCTTGGCGGCGGTGTAGGCGACCTGCCCGATCTGGCCCTCGAAAGCCGCGATGGAAGCGGTGTTGATGATGACGCCGCGCTCGTCGTCCTCGGGCTCGTTCTTCGCCATGTGCGCGGCGGCCAGCCGGCTGATGTTGAAGGTCGCGATCAGGTTCAGGTCGATCACGGACTGGAAGGATTCGAGGTCGTGCGGACCGGACTTGGTCAGCGTCCGCTTGGCGATGCCGCCACCGGCGGTGGTGACGATCGACGTGCAGGCCGCCGAGCTTGTCGACCGCGGACTGCAGCGTCTCTTCGGTGCCGGCGAAGTCGGTGACGTCAACCGGGTAGAACGTACCGCCGAAGCCCTCGGCAACCTTCTTACCGTCGGAACCTTCGCGGTCGAGAACGGCGACATCGGCACCGCGCTCGGCGAACAATTCCGCGGTGGCGCGTCCCATCCCCGATGCGCCGCCGATGACGACGGCCTTCTTCCCGTTGATCTCCATCCGGACCTCTCCTTTTCGGGTTGTCAGATCCCTTGCAATCTGTAACGTTACGTAGGCACGCTAGCGTGTCCGCTCGTCAGGCCTGTCACCGAGCCATGCCAAGCTGACAACCGTGCTCCTTCTCGACGTGGCGACGACGTCAGCCGACGTCGGGAGCACGTCGTCGCGGCTGACCAAAGTCGCTCACATCGCCGGCCTGCTGGCCCGTGCCGCACCCGACGCCGAGCTGGTCGCCGTCATCGTGTCGTGGCTTTCCGGTGAGCTGCGGCAGCGCCAGATCGGCGTGGGCTGGGCGGCGCTGCGCTCGCGCCCGCCGGCGGCCTCGCAGGCCTCGCTGACCGTCGCCGGCGTCGATGCCACCTTCTCCGAGATCGGCGCCGTATCGGGCAAGGGCGCGCAGGCGCGCCGCGCCGCGCTGCTGAGCACCCTGTTCGCCGCCGCCACCGACACCGAGCAGACCTTTCTGGTGCGGCTCCTCGGCGGCGAACTGCGCCAGGGCGCACTGGCCGGGATCATGGCCGACGCCGTGGCGAAGGCCGCCGGCATCCCGGCCGCCGCGGTGCAGCGCGCCGCGATGCTGGGCGGGGACCTGCCGGCGGTGGCGGCGGCGGCACTCTCGCGGTGGCGGCCTCGGCGCTGGACGCGTTCACCCTGCGGGTCGGCCGGCCGGTCGGCCCGATGCTGGCGCAGACCGCGACCGGCGTGGCCGATGCGATCGAACGCCACGGCGGCCCAACAATTTTCGAAGCCAAGCTGGACGGGGCGCGGGTGCAGATCCACCGCGCCGGTGACGAGGTCACCGTCTACACCCGAAGCCTGGACGACGTCACCGCCCGGCTGCCCGAGGTGGTGGAGGCGACGCTGGCGCTGCCGGTCGACAACCTGATCGCCGACGGCGAGGCCATCGCCCTGCGGCCCGACAACCGGCCGCACCGCTTTCAGGTCACCGCCTCACGATTCGGCCGCTCCGTCGACGTCGCCGCAGCGCTTGCCGCGCAGCGGCTTTCGGTGTTCTTCTTCGACATCCTGCACCGCGACGGCGTCGATCTGCTCGACGCGCCGACCACCGAGCGGCTGGCCGCCCTGGACGCGTTGGTGCCGCCGGCGCAGCGGGTCGATCGGCTGCTCACCGCCGACCCCGCGGAGGCGGCCGAGTTCCTGGACGGCGACGCTGGCCGCCGGCCACGAGGGTGTGATGGCCAAGGCGCCGGACGCGCCGTACCAGGCGGGCCGGCGGGGAGCGGGCTGGCTGAAGGTCAAGCCGGTGCACACGCTGGATCTGGTGGTGCTCGCGGTGGAGTGGGGATCGGGGCGGCGCCGCGGCAAACTCTCCAATATCCACCTGGGCGCGCGCGATCCGGCCACCGGCGGATTCATCATGGTGGGAAAGACTTTCAAGGGAATGACCGACGCCATGCTGGACTGGCAGACCGCCCGGTTCATCGAACTCGCCGTCGGCGGGACGGACGGTTACGTCGTCGCGAGTGCGGCCCGAGCAGGTGGTCGAGATCGCGTTCGACGGCGTGCAGAAGTCGTCGCGCTACCCCGGCGGGCTGGCGTTGCGGTTCGCCCGGGTGCTGCGCTATCGCGACGACAAGGGCCCCGCCGAGGCCGACACCATCGACGCCGTGCGCGCGCTGTACTGAACCCAGGCGCTTTTCTGGACAGGCGCAGTTGGCTTTGCGCGCGTAGGGTTTCCGCCGTGGCAATCACGGGAGCGCGACGACAGACGTCAGCTACATCCGCACCGACGAAGACCTGCCACCCGTCGCCATCATCGACCGCTCCCCCATCACCGCGCCGGCACAAGATCGTCTTCGCCGTCATCGCGGTGCTCGGCGCCGTCGCCTGGGCGATCATCGCGTTCGCCCGCGGCGAGACGGTCAACGCCGTCTGGTTCGTGATCGCGGCGATCTGCACCTACATCATCGGATTCCGGTTCTATGCCCGGCTGATCGAGATGAAGATCGTCCCGCCGCGCGACGACCACGCCACGCCCGCCGAGGTTTTCGAGAACGGCACCGACTACATGCCGACCGACCGGCGCGTGCTGTTCGGCCATCACTTCGCCGCCATCGCCGGCGCCGGTCCGCTGGTCGGTCCGGTGCTGGCCACGCAGATGGGCTATCTGCCGGGCAGCATCTGGATCATCATCGGCGCGGTGTTCGCCGGCTGCGTGCAGGACTACCTGGTGCTGTGGATCTCCACCCGGCGGCGGGGCCGTTCGCTGGGCCAGATGGCCCGCGACGAGCTGGGCGCGGCCGGCGGGGCCGCCGCGATCGTCGGCGTGCTCGTCATCATGGTGATCCTGATCGCGGTGCTCGCGCTGGTGGTGGTGCAGGGCACTGGCGCAGAGCCCGTGGGGCGTGTTCTCGATCGCCATGACGATCCCGATCGCCCTCTTCATGGGCTGCTATCTGCGGTTCCTGCGTCCCGGGCCGGGTGTCGGAAGTCTCGCTGATCGGCTTCGCGCTGCTGCTGCTCGCCGTGGTCTCCGGCAACTGGGTCAGCCGAAACCTCTTGGGGCGCATCCTGGTTCAGCCTGTCGCGGTCACGCTGTCGTGGTGCATCATCGTCTACGGCTTCGTCGCGTCGGTGCTGCCGGTGTGGCTGCTGCTCGCGCCGCGCGACTACCTGTCGACGTTCATGAAGGTCGGCGCCATCGTGCTGCTGGCGCGTCGGCATCTTGATCGCGCAGCCGCGTCATCCAGGCGCCCGCGGTCTCGCCGTTCGCCCACAGCGGCGACGGGCCGGTGTTCGCGGGCTCGCTGTTCCCGTTCCTGTTCATCACCATCGCCTGCGGAGCGCTGTCCGGATTTCACGCGCTGATCTCGTCGGGGACCACGCCGAAGCTGCTGGAGAAGGAAGGCCAGATGCGGCTGATCGGCTACGGCGGCATGCTGACCGAGTCGTTCGTCGCCGTCATGGCGCTGGTCACCGCGGCGATCCTCAACCAGCACCTGTACTTCGCCATCAACGCGCCCGGCCGCACAGACCGGCGGCACCGCGGCCACCGCCGCGCACTACGTCAACGGGCTCGGGTTGCCGGGCGGCCCGGTCACCGCGGACCAGCTGAACCAGGCGGCCGCAGGCGTCGGCGAGAAGTCGATCGTGTCGCGCACCGGCGGTGCGCCGACGCTGGCGGTCGGCATGTCCGAGGTGCTGCACCGGGCGTTCGGCGGCGCCGGTCTCAAGGCCGTTCTGGTACCACTTCGCGATCATGTTCGAGGCGCTGTTCATCCTGACCACCGTCGACGCGGGCACCCGCGTCGCGCGGTTCATGCTCTCCGACGCGCTGGGCAACCTCGGCGGGCCGCTGGCCAAGCTGCGCAACCCGAGCTGGCGCCCGGGCGTCTGGGGTTGCAGCCTGGCCGTGGTCGCCGCGTGGGGCAGCATCCTGTTGATGGGCGTGACCGATCCGCTCGGCGGGATCAACACGCTGTTTCCGCTGTTCGGCATCGCCAACCAGCTGCTCGCCGCCATCGCGCTGACCGTCGTCACGGTGGTGGTCATCAAGAAGGGCCTGCTGAAGTGGGCGTGGATTCCCGGGGTGCCGCTGCTGTGGGATCTGGTGGTCACGCTGACCGCATCGTGGCAGAAGATCTTCTCCGCCGATCCCGAACGTCGGCTACTGGACGCAGCACTCCCAGTACCTGGCCGCCAGGAGCGCCGGTAAGACGGCGTTCGGATCGGCCAAGAACGCGCACCAGCTCGACGAGGTCATCAGCAACACCTTCATCCAGGGCACGCTGTCGATCGTGTTCGCGGTGGCCGTCGTCGTCGTGGTTACCGCCGGAGTCGTGGTCGCGCTCGGGGCAATTCGCGGTCCGGACAGCAGGTTGAACCGACCGTTGACCGAGGACGAGCCGGTGCCGTCGAAGTTCTTCGCGCCCTCGGGTCTGATCCCCACCGCCGTCGAGCGCGAGGTGCAACGCAGGTGGGACGCGCCGGACAAATTGGTTGTGCCCAAGCCCGCGCCGCGGTCCTAAACTTGCGCGATGAGAGTCGGTATCGACTTCGGCACCACCCACACCGTCGTCGCGGCCGTCGACCGCGGCAACTATCCCGTCGTCTCCTTCGAGGGCGTTGACGCGTGGCCGTCGCTCATCGCCGCCAATGCCGCCGGGGAGTTGCGCTTCGGCGCGCAGGCCGCCGCCGTCCGCCACGAACCGGAATGGTCGGTGCTGCGCTCGGTCAAGCGCCTGCTCAACGACGCCGGGCCCCAGACCGAGGTCACCCTGGCCGGCCGTGACTATCGCCTGGCCGACCTTCTCACCGGTTTCTTGGCCCGGCTGAAAACCGATCTGCAGCGGCACTCGAACGTCACCCTGGCCCCGGGCGAAGCCATCGAAGCCGCGATCAGCGTGCCGGCCAACGCCTCGAGCGCCCAGCGCCTGCTGACACTGGATGCCTACGTGGCCGCCGGTTTTCACGTCGTCGCGCTGCTCAACGAGCCGTCCGCCGCCAGCCTGGAATATGCCCACCGGTACCGCTCGACCATCACCGCCAGACGCGAATACGTCCTCATCTACGACCTGGGCGGCGGCACGTTCGACGCGTCGCTGCTGAAGATGACCGGGCACGCGAACGAGGTCGTGGTCAGCGAGGGCATTCAGCGCCTCGGCGGTGACGACTTCGACGAGGCGATCGTCGAGCTGGTGCTGGCCGGTGTGAACCTGCCCGGCCTCGGCGCCGCCCGGCGCGACCTGCTTGCCGAGGAGTGCGCCGCCCGCAAGGAAGCCGTCGGGCCGCAGACGCGCCGTTTTCTGGTGGACCTGTCGCCGGTCGATCGGCCACCGTTCTCCTGCCCCATCGATGACGTCTACTCGGTGTGTGCACCGCTGGTCGACCAGACGATGGAGTTGCTCAACCGGGTCCTGCATGATCCGGCGCGGGGCCGCGCGGACGTGGACTGGTCGGAGGTGGCGGGCATCTACGTCGTCGGCGGGGCCGGGGGTTTCCCGTTGGTGTCCCGGATGCTGCGCAGCACCTTCGGCGAGAAGCGGGTGAAACGCTCGCCGCACCCCTTCGCCGCCACGGCCATCGGCCTTGCCGTCTTCCTGGACAAAGAGTCCGGTTTCGCGCTGTCCGAACGCTTCTCGAGGAACTTCGGGGTTTTCCGGGAGGCCGAGGCAGGCGCCGGCGTCGTCTTCGACCCGATCGTGTGCAAGGATGTTTCGCTACCGGCCGACGGGCGATCCCCGCTGGTGGTGAGGCGGAAATACCGGGCGGCACACAACATCGGGCACTTCCGGTTTGTGGAATGCAGCCGCCTGGTCAACGGGCGGCCCGACGGCGACGTCACCCCCTATGATCCGGTGCTGTTCCCGTTCGACCCGGCCCTGCACGACCGCGACGACCTCGGGCGTCAGCCGGTCGGCCGTTGGATGGATGGTCCCGATGTCGAGGAGCGTTACGTCATCGCGCCCAGCGGCGCGGTGGAGGTGACCCTGACGACCCAGCCGGCCGGGTTCGAACGCACCTTCCGCCTGGAGCGGTGCGCGTCCGCGAGTTGACGAGCCGTCCTGCCATGCAGCTATACGACGTGATGCGAACGACTTTCGCGGCACGTGAATTCACCGACGATCCGTTGCCCGACGACGTGCTCGCGCGCATCTTCGACAACGCCCGGTTCGCTCCCAGCGGTGGCAACAGGCAAGGCGCCCACGTCACCGTGGTGCGCGACGAAACGATCCGCCGCCGGCTGGCCGAACTCGGCGAGCCCGCCGCGCGCCGCTACTTCGCCCAGTTGCAGGCCGACGAAAACCCCTGGAATTCAGTCCATCCCAGCGGCGTGCCGCAAGACGTCATCGACGCGACCGAGATCCCCGACACGTTTGTGGCTCCGATCGCCAAAGCTCCTGTCGTCCTTGTCGTTTCGGTGGATCTGACCGTTGTCGCCGCCATCGATCAGGATCTGGACCGTGTCGGCATCGCCGGTGGGGCATCGGTCTATCCGCTGCTGTGGAACATCTTGCTGGCCGCGCGCAGCGAAGGCTACGGCGGCACCATCACGACGATGGCCATCGCGGCCGAAGACCAGGTCCGCCGACTGCTCGGCATTCCCGACCGGCACGCGGTGGCCGCCGTCGTGCCGCTGGGCAAGCCGGTGCGGCAGCTGACCAAGCTGCGCCGTAGGCCGGTCGCAGAGTTCATCACTCGTGATCGCTTCGACGGCCCGGCCTTCGACGGGTAAGGGGTCGGTGAAGAGATGGGTGACATACACCGCGGCGAAAGAGGCGATGTTCAACACGACCGACCGACGTCGGCCCCGTTGATCGTGGGCCGGGCGCTGACCGACTGAGGTGACGGGAGACATTCTCATGTCCACATGGCTCATCACCGGATGCTCGACTGGGCTCGGTCGCGCGCTCGCCGAGGCCGTCATCGGCGCCGGCCACAACGCCGTCGTCACCGCGCGTGACGCCGCCGCGGTCGCCGACCTGGCCGAGTCCGCACCAGAGCGGGTGCTCGCCGCCGCCCTCGATGTCACCGACCCCAGGCAGGTCGCCTCGGCCGTCCGGCAGGCCGTTGAGCGGTTCGATCGCATCGACGTGCTGGTCAACAACGCCGGCTACGGGTATCGCGCCGCGGTCGAGGAAGGCGACGACGCCGACGTCCGGGCGCTGTTCGAGACGCATTTCTTCGGCACCGTCGCCATGATCAAGGCGGTACTGCCCGGCATGCGGGAGCGCCGCAGCGGTGCCATCGTGAACATCTCCTCAATCGGCGCGCAGTTGACCCCGGTGGGGTCCGGCTACTACTCGGCGGCCAAGGCCGCGATCGAAGGCATCAGCGGAGCCCTGCGCGGTGAGCTTGTCCCGCTGGGCATTTCGGTGACCATCGTCGAGCCGGGTGCGTTTCGCACCGACTTCGCCGGACGTTCGCTGATCCAGTCGGCCACCGTCATCGAGGACTACACCGCCACCGCGGGGCAGCGTCGCAAGGAAAACGACACCATGCATGGCAATCAGCCCGGCGACCCCGCGAAGGCCGGCAACGCCATCATCACCGCCGTCGAATCGCCTGAACCGCCGGCATTCTTGTTGCTCGGGCCCGACGCGCTGGGCGCCTATCGCTACACAGCGGACGCGCGGGCGGCCGAGATCCGGAAATGGGAAGAGCTCACCAGCAGCACCGACTTCGGCTGAGTCCTGGCTTGGTCGGCCCATGGCCCCTTCGGTCACCGTGGCAGGACAGTGCCGAGGGCCAGAGAAACACAACCCGCCACCCTTTACCGCCGGGCGAGAACAGCTTCGCTAATTTGGAGAAGGTAGTTCTCCGCGACCGAGAGACGGATTACGATCGCTGGTGACCTGTGCCGGCCGGCCCGAGCCGGGTCCCGCCGAACCACAACGATCGGAGTCCATCATCGACGCCTGGATTCTCGACGCGGTCCGCACGCCCCGCGGGCGTGGCCGCCCCGGCGGTGGACTGCACGGTGTGCACCCGCAGGCCCTGCTCGCCCGTTGCCTCACCGCGCTGACCGAACGGATCGGCTTCGAACCGGCCGACGTCGACGACGTGATCGCCGGCAACGGCATCCTGTCCGGAGACCATGGCGACGACATCGCGCGGCTGTCGGTGCTGCTGGCCGGCTGGCCCGAGAGCGTTCCCGGGATGACGCTGAGCCGATTCTGCGGGTCGGGCCAGCAGGCGGTGACCGTTGCGGCCTCGGGCATCGCCGCGGGCAGCGAGGATCTGGTGATCGCCGGTGGCGTCGAGTCGATGTCGCGCTGGGACGTCACGGCGGGCGTCCCGACCATCGACGGCAACAACCCGGATCTCCGCGCGTTGTATCCGACTGTTCCGCAGGGCATTTCGGCCGACCTCATCGCCACCCTGGAGGGATTCAGCCGCGAGACCGTCGACGCCTACGCCGCGCAGAGCCAGAGCCGCGCCGGCGCCGCGATCGAGCAGGGGCGCTTCGAGCGTTCGCTGGTCGACGTGCCGACGCCGACCGGTCGCATCGAGCGCGACGAGCATCCCCGCCCGGGCACCACCACCGAGTCGCTGGCCCCGCTCAAACCGGCCTTCGCCGCGATGGGCGCCGCGTGCGCCGATGGTGAGCGACGCACGTTCGACGAGATATGCCTGCAGCGCTATCCCGGCATCGACCGCGTCGATCACGTGCATCATGCGGGCAATTCCTCCGGGGTCGTCGACGGCGCCGCCGCGGTGGCGCTGGCTTCCTCGAACTGGATGCACACCCATCGGGTGACCCCGCGCGCGCAGATCCGGGCCACCGCGGCCATCGGCAGCGAACCGATCATCATGCTCACCGCACCCGGGCCCGCGGCTCAGCGATGCCTGGAGCGCGCGGGCATGACAGTGGCCGACATCGATCTCTGGGAGATCAACGAGGCCTTCGCCGCCGTCCCGCTCAAGACGATGCGCGATCTCGACATCGATCCCGAGGTGGTCAACGTCAATGGCGGGGCGATCGCGCTCGGGCACCCCATCGGTGCCACCGGCGCGATGCTGATCGGCACCGTGCTCGATGAGCTCGAACGTCGGGATCTGACAACGGGACTGGTCACCATGTGCACCGGCGGCGGGATGGGTACGGCAACGATCATCGAGCGGGTGTGACGATGGCGGACAGCGTTGAGCTCGAACGGCCCTGCGCCGGCGTCGCGATCCTGCGGCTGAATCGCCCGCAACGGCTCAACGCCATCAACGAGGCCATGCAGACCGAATTGCGCGCCGCGCTCGACGATTTGGCGACCGATCCCGCGGTGCACGCCCTCGTGCTGACCGGCGCCGGGCGCGGATTCTGCGCGGGCATCGACGTGCGCGACTTCGGCCCCTCGATGCTGGAGGCGAGCGCGCCCGCCCTGGACCGGATGCGATTTCAGGAGAGGATGGCCGCCCTCGCCGAAGCGGTGCACGCGTTGCCGCAGCCGGTGATCGCCGCGGTCAACGGCCCCTGCGTGGGAGCCGGACTCGCACTGTGCCTGGCCGCCGACATCCGAATATGCTCGGCGGCAGCCTCTTTCGGCAACGCCGCCATCCTGCTCGGGCTCTCGGGCGCCGAGATGGGCATGAGCTACCACCTGCCGCGCATCGTCGGCACCAGCGTGGCCGCCGACTGGATGCTGACCGGCCGCACGGTGTCGGCCACCGAGGCCGACCGGCGCGGTCTGGTCAGCGAGATCGTCGAGCCGGATCGGCTGGCCGACCGCGCGGTGGAGCTGGCGTCGCTGATCGCGAGCCATGCCCCGCTCGGCGTGCAACTGACCAAGCGCGCCCTGCAGGTCAACACCGACGCCACAAGCCTGGAGTCGGCGATGGAACTGGAAAACCGCAATCAGGTGATTTCCCACGCGACCGACGAGGCGGCGCAGCGCCGCCAGAAGTGGTCTTCATGACCGGTCCCCTGCGCGGCGTGCGCATCATCATGATGGGCGGGTTGGGGCCGGCGCCGTTTTGCGGAATGCTGTTGGGAGACTTGGGCGCCGAAGTCATCCGCATCGACGCTCTGGCGGGTGTCGACGGTCCGCTGCCCGTCGATCACACGGTCCGCCGCAGCCAGCGGTCACTGGCCGCCGACGTGAAGGATCCGCGGGGCGCCGACCTCGTCCATCGGCTGGCCGCCGGCGCCGACGCCTTCGTCGACGTGTACCGGCCCGGGGTGGCCGAACGCCTGGGCATCGGTCCCGACGCGCTGCGGGAACGCAATCCCCGCCTGGTCTACGCCCGCATGACCGGCTATGGGCAGGACGGGCCCCTGGCCGGCCACGCCGGTCATGACATCAATTACCTTGCGCTGACGGGCGCGTTGCACGCCATCGGCACCGCCGAATCACCGGTACCGCCGCTGAATCTCGTCGGCGACTACGGCGGCGGCGGAATGCTGTTGGCGGTGGGGCTGCTGAGCGCGATCCTCGAGGCCCGGGGGTCGGGCGCGGGTCAGGTCCTCGACGTGGCCATGATCGACGGCGTCGCCACCCTGCTGGCACCGTACTTCGGCATGCTTGGAGCCGGCACCTGGCGTGACCGACGCGAAGACAACCTGCTCGATGGCGCCGCGCACTTCTATGGCACCTACGCCACGGCCGGCGGGGGCCACGTCGCCGTCGGCGCCATGGAACCGAAGTTCTACGCCGAACTGTGCGACCGGCTCGGCGTGGATGTGCCGCAGGACGATGACGACCCGGCGGCGTGGGCCGCCCACCGCACCGCACTCGCCGCACGCTTCGCCGAGAAGCCCCGCGCCGAGTGGGAGCGTCTGCTCGATTCACCGGGATGCTGTGCGACACCGGTACTTTCGCTGACCGAGGCGCCACGGCATCCGCATAACGTCGCGCGGCGGACCTTCATCGAACTCGACGGCATTACCCAGCCCGCACCTTCGCCGCGTTTCTCCCGAACCCGTCCGGCCACCCCCGCATCGCCGTCGCTTCCCGGCGATCACACCCGTGCGGTGCTGCGCGAGCTCGGCCTGGACGCCAACGACATCGCCGCGCTCGAGGACGCAGGCGTGGTGGCCCAAAGCAGCTCAAAGTGACCAACCCAGAGAGGACGACACATGTCGTGGGACTTCTCCACCGACCCGGAGTGGGCAGCACAACTGCAGTGGGTCGAAGGCTTCGTGCGCGAGGAGTGCGAGCCGATCGACCTGATTGTCAAGGAATCTCACGACCTCAATGATCCGGTGCGTCAGGCGCTGATCCCGCCGCTGCAGGAGATCGTGAAAAAGCGCGGCCTGTGGGCGACCCACCTGGGCCCGCACCTGGGTGGTCCGGGGTACGGGCAGGTGAGGCTGGCGCTGCTCAACGAGATCCTGGGTCGCTCGGAGTGCGCGCCGATCGTCTTCGGCTCACAGGCCCCCGATTCCGGCAACAGCGAGATCCTGGCGCACTACGGCACACCCGAGCTCAAGGAGCGCTACCTCGAGCCGCTGCTGGACAACCGCATCATCTCGTGTTTCTCGATGACCGAGCCACAGGGTGGGGCCGACCCGAAGGTGTTCCGCACCACCGCGGTGCAAGACGGCGATCACTGGGTCATCAACGGGGAGAAGTGGTTTTCGTCGTTCGCCTCGATGGCGTCGTTCATCATCGTGATGGCGATGACCGATCCCGAGGCGCCGCCCTATGAGCGCTACTCGATGTTCGTCGTTCCCGGCGACACCCCCGGCATCAACGTGCTGCGCGATGTCGGGCTGGGTTACCAGCCGACCGGTGGTGGGCGTGAGGGTTATGTCCGCTACGAAAACGTGCGCGTGCCAGCCGATCACATGCTGGGCCCGCGCGGCGGTGCCTTCGTTGTCGCGCAGACCCGTCTGGGCGGTGGGCGGATTCACCACGCGATGCGCACCGTGGGCCTGGTCCGCCGGATCTACGACATGATCTGTGAGCGGGCGGTGTCGCGCTATACCCAGGGCGAGGCGCTGGCCAACAAGCAACTCGTGCAGGAGATGGTCGCCGACTCGTGGATGGAGATCGAGGCTTTCCGGCTGCTGACCCTTCAAACCGCGTGGAAGATCGATCAATTCAACGACTACAAGGCCGTGCGGGCCGACATCTCGGCGGTGAAGGCGATGATGCAGAAGGTCCTGCACGACGTGTCGTCGCGGGCTCTTCAGCTGCATGGGTCGCTGGGCACCACCCACGAGATGCCGTTCGTGCAGTATCTGGTCGAGTCGTTCGTGCTGGGGCTGGCCGATGGTCCGACCGAAGTGCACAAGGTCACGCTGGCGAGGCTGTTGCTGAAAGACCGTGGGCCCGCGCCCGATCTGTTTCCCTCCGAACATCTGCTGCGGTTGCGCGCGGCCGCGGAGGCCAAGTTCGCCGACAAACTGGCGGGCATCCCCCGCGGCTGAGCGCGAACCTGATCAGACGGCTTTGGTGACGCCGACGTAGGACAGGACCACGTCGGATTCGTCGGTCACCCGGTTGAGCACCGCATAGGAGCGGATGAACGACTGGCCCACGCACCCGTCGATCTTGACGTGAAAGTTGCTGACCATGACCCAGGGACTCGGGCCCCTGAACTGTTTCTTGACGACGGGCACCACAATCACCAGGCCGGGCTTGAGCCCCACGTTGAGCACGCCCGCGACCGGAGCAACGATCAACGGAAGCACGTCGCCCGGCACCCCGGTCACCGGTCCCGTGACACCCGGGGTGATGCCGGCGGTGCCGCCGATCGTGACGCCGTCGGACGTGCTCATGTCGATCCCACAGCCGATTTCGAACCCCACCTCGAGCACGCCCTGGGGCCGTCCCGGTCCCACCAGGGAGCCGACGAATATCCCGCTGGCGAGGTATTCGCGCGACGACACCGCGGTGGTCAACGGCGCCACCGGGACCTGCTGCTCGTCCCTGGCGCCCACGCCCAGGGTCCAGCCGTCGGGAGTGTTGAGGACTACCGGAGGATTCGAGGGCAACGACCCCTCCGCCGCAGGCGCCGCCTCCGGAGGGGCCGGGGCGGCATCGGGATCCGCACCCGTCGTCGGTGCCGTGGGCAAAGACATGGCCAGGCAGACGGCGGCCGCCAGGGCGCGACGAACGACCACGGCTTTTGGCCTCACGGGCAACACCGTAAGCACCCGGTAATTCGAGTAGCGAAATTTGCTGGGCGGCCCGCCGAAGTTGTTGTGTGTTTGTAACTGTTATGCGATATGGGGGCGAAGGTAGACTTGACCTTCGAAAAGCCAACAATCCGGGCGGAAACCGAGGAGGCGGCGATGACACCCCGCACGTGCGCTCGCGGACTGCTGGTCTGCGCGACGACGGCCATCGCCCTGGTGTGCGGCGTCGGCATGGCGCACGCGGACCCCAACATCGATCCGCGCCCCCAGCCGCCGGGGATGGATGATGACGTGTGGAGTCCGTTTCCGACGACGTGGACCAACCCGTCCAATGAAGGCCAACCCGTGAACGACACCGGTGATGTCGGAATGATTTGCGAAAATCTTTTGGTCCGCTGCCAGTGAGTCTTGTCCCCCGGCGCTAAGCCAGGGTTGACCGGGCACGTTCGAGGAGCCTGGGCAAAATTGCTGCCATGGCTTCCAATTCGGCTCGCGGTGCGGTTCGTCGGCGATTGTGTTTGACGATCAGCGACCAGGTCGCCGCCGACTTGAAGCACGCCAGCGCCGTGAACCACGCTAAATCGCTTACCTCGCAACCCATCTCAGATCGGTACAGCTCGGTGAGCTCTTCGATCGGTGGCACCATGCCGTCGGCCGGGGTGACCCGCCGGTAGGTGTCCGGGTCGCAGTTGATCAGGAACCAGCCCGCATCGATGCGCGGATCGCCTACCGACCAGATCTCCCAGTCGATGACGGCGTTGACGTGTGCTCCGGACGCGAGCAGGTTGCCCAGCCGGAAGTCACCGTGCACCACGCGGGGCGCCATCGCGCTTGGCGCGCATTCCAACAGCGCGTCGCGCGCCTCCGGCCAGTCGGGCACCAGCGCCGGGTCGACGGTCCGCAACGTGTCGGACCACCGGCGGACTTCGGCGACCGGATCGACCACCGGTTCACCACCCAGCCCGAGGTCGTTTGGCGCGAGTCTGTGCAGCGCGGCCATGGTGCGGCAGGCATTCCGATATCGATCGTCCAGAGCGCGCACGGGCGCGCAATCGTCGAATAACGGTTCCACGCAATCGCCTTCGACATGGGTCATCACGTACAGCGGTGGCGTGTCGGGAGGATCTCCGGCGTCCTCCCACAGCACCGCCGGTACCGGAACACTGGTTGCGGCAAGCGCTTTGATGATGCGAGCCTGGCGCAGCACGTCGCGATGCGCGACCGGTTCGACGCCCGGCGGGGCCACTTTGATCACCACGTGCCGGCCATCCCCGGTGCCCGCGAAGGTGAGACTGGAGGCTCCCCCGGGCAGCGGAGCGACGTCGGTGACGCCTGCGCGGTCGAGTCGACGGCGCAGCTCGGCGGGATCGAGCTCGGCCATTCAGCCCGCCGGCGCGGTCCAGCCGACCTCGGTGAGGAAGGGCTGGGTGTGTGCGACGCGCCCGGTCAGGGTCTTCGGATCACCCGTGCACAACCGGAACGCCGTCTCGGTGATCAGCGCGATGTCCTCGGTGTCGGTCTTGGCCAGATCGAGGGTGCCGGCACCTGGCGTGGCCACGGGATTGGACGGGGCGGCGGCGTTGACCGCGATTCCGTCGTCGTAGAGTTCGGCCGCAAGGCTTTTCGTCAACCGGTTGAGTGCGGCCTTGGCCGTGCCGTAGATGCCGAAGCCGGCGGTCCGGTCGAACTCCGAGAACGGCGGCCCGGGCGGCAGGTCGCCGCCCACCGAGGTCAGGTTCAAGATCCAGCCGCGTCCGCGCTCGCGCATCGCGGGTATCGCCAGCTGGCACAGATGCAGGGGCCCGAGGACGTGCATCTCCATCATCAGCCGGGCGCGCCGGTCGGGAAACCCGTCGAGGGGCCGCAGGAACGTCACCGCGGCGTTGTTGACCAGGATGTCGGGTGCGCCGACGGCGCCGACCACTTCGGCGAATAGCCGTTCCCGGTCTTCGGATCGGGACAGATCCGCTTGGACCGCAATGGCTTTCCCACCCGCGGCGACAATCTCGTCGCGGGTCTGGCTCAGCGATCCCTGGTACTTCGGATCGGGGTCCATGGTGCGGGCGGTCAACGCCACCGTGGCTCCGCGTTCGGCCAGCCGCGCGGCGATCGCCCTGCCCAGGCCCCGGCTGCTTCCGGTGACCAGAGCCACCATCCCGTCGCAGCGTTGTGCGCTCATCGTCAACCTCTCCGAACCCGTCAATCGCTGGAAACGGCTTCTCCGCATCAGAGAATGCCATTATCGCCGGTCGAGCGGAAGTCTGGGGCTGGGCGTTCGCGTCGCTCGTCAGCGCCGGAGTCGCGACGGGCCTGTCGTCCGGCGTAGCGCGTCGAGGGAGTACGCGCCGCCGCCGACGAAGACCACCAGGAGAAAAGCGAAGCAGAAGAGGATTGCCAAAGATCCACCGTTGCCTGCGGGCGGATCGGCGACGGGCCAGAGCGCCGTGGGTTGATGAATCGAGAAGTAAGCGACGGCCATCTCGCCCGAGGCGACGAACGCGGCGGCGCGGGTGAACAACCCACTGGCGATGAGCAGTCCCGCGACGATTTCGATCAATCCGGCATACCAGCCGGGCCAGGATCCGAAGTCGACGACAACCGGCGAGCGAACGGGCCAGTCAAAGAGGCTTCTCGAGCCGTATGCGGCGAAGAGCAAACCGTAGACGAGGCGAAACACGCTCAGCACGGCCGGGGCGTAGCGATCCAGTCTTCGGTCGAGATTCGTCGTCACGCTGGCAAGGTTACGGTCGCGGCCCAGCCGAGCAGGCGCCGCCACAGCCGGTGCCGGCTCGACGCCATGTTGTGGCAGTGCGCGCTGTCGGCCAGCACCACGGTGGTGATGTCGGGGCTGCTCCGGTACAGGCCGGCCTCGGCGCGGGGATCCGGAGAGACGTCGACCACGCCGTAGCCGACGAGCACCGGGACGTCGATCCGCGCCGCGTGCTCGGCGACGACGCCGGGGATCATCGCGGTGCCGAACACGCGGGGTACCACCGACCTGGCGGTGACGGAGTCGGCGGCGACGATGTCGGCCGGCACGTCGCGCAGGTGAAACCAGCTCTGCAGGTGCTCGCGCGGCCCCTCGAAGTAAGGCTGCGGAAGGGCGGACAGGATTTGGGCGGTCATCTCGGCGCGGCCTTGCGGGGTGGCACAGCGTGCGATGGTCGCCGCATCCAGGTTCAGTGGCGCGACGTGTTGATTGGTGCAACCCAGCACCGCCAGCCCGGTGTAACCGGGAAACAGCGCCTGTTGAGTGATGGCCAGGTAGCCGCCCAGCGAGTGCGCCACGGCGACCGGCGGCGCGTGGATGCCGATCGTGTCCGGCAGCGCGGCAACGGCACGCGCCAGCGTGGCGGCGATATCGCTGAAGTCGAAATCGCGTGCGGGCTGTGAACTTTCGCCGGTACCCAAGGGATCGATCGTCACGACGGCGAAGCCGTTCTCGGTGGCGAAGCCGGCGAAGCTGTAGCCGTGATGGCCGGGGATGTCGAGGTCCCAATATGCGCGGCTGTAGGTACCGCCCGGCAGGCAGACCAGCACGGCGGGCGATGGCTCCCCGCCGCGGGCGGGGTAGTAAGTCGCCGCCAGTGACGCACGTTCCCCGATCACCTCGCTGACGTCGAACGTCAATGGATGCGCGGCAAGCGTCATACGGCGCGACCCTTCGTCAATGAGCGGAAGACGACGTTCATCGGCTCCCCGTCAGGTAAATACGTACGTGTACCCGGGTATGCAAGGAGGCGTTTTGACCTTTCTCTTTCTCCTCTGCGCCATATTCGCAGAGGTGATCGCGACCAGCCTGCTCAAGAGCACCGAAGGTTTCACTCGTCTGTGGCCGACCGTGGTGTGCCTGATCGGCTATGCCGTCTCCTTCGCGCTGCTGGCGGTGTCGATTTCGCGCGGTATGCAGACCGATGTCGCCTACGCGTTGTGGTCGGCGATCGGTACGGCCCTGATCGTGTTGATCGCCGTGCTGTTCCTGGGTTCACCGATTTCGGTGACGAAGGTCGTCGGCGTCGGGCTGATCATCGCCGGGGTGGTGACGTTGAATCTGACCGGCGCGCACTGACGGCAACCGGCGCCGCCTTTTCGTCGCCGGCCCGTGGACTGGCGTTCACCTTTCCGACCTCTGTTGCGGGGCTGATGTGCAAATACCGCTGCAAGACTGACGCTCTGTCGCCACCGGGCGGCTCAGCGGCCCGGGGCGGTGCTGCCCGCCACCCCCTAGCGAGTAGGACCCACCATGACCGATGTCGATCAGACGCCCTCCGACGGACTCTCCCCCGGAAACCCCACCCGGGCCGACTTGGTCGAACACTCCCGCACCGGGATGAGCGCGGCCGCGCTGCAGCGTGCGATCAACGACCACCTGCGCTACTCGATCGGGCGTCCGGCGGCGGCCCGTCGTCCCGAGCACTACTACCGGGCGCTCGCGCTGGCGGTGCGCGACCGCATGCAGGACCGCCGGGTGGTCTCGACGCAGACCTCACTCGACCTCGGCCGCAAGGTGACGTGCTACCTGTCGGCGGAATTCCTGATGGGCCCGCAGCTGGGCAACAATCTGCTGAACCTGCAGATGGAGCGGGCAGCGCGCGAGGCGCTGGCGGCGATGGGCCAGAACCTGGACACGGTCCTGGCCTGCGAAGAGGAACCCGGGCTTGGCAACGGCGGCCTCGGCAGGCTCGCCGCGTGCTACCTGGACTCGCTGGCCACCCTGGAGCGCCCGGCGATCGGCTACGGCATCCGCTACGAATTCGGCATCTTCGACCAGGAAATCCACGACGGCTGGCAGGTCGAGCAGACCGACAACTGGCTGGACAACGGAAACCCTTGGGAGATCGCCAAACCCGACGTCAGCTTCGGAGTCAAGTGGGGCGGCTACGCCGAGCACTACACCGATGACGCCGGCCACGACCGCGTCCGCTGGGTGCCCGGACGGGTGCTGAAGGGCGTCGCCTACGACACACCCATCCAGGGCTACGGCGTCAACACCTGCAACGTGCTGACGCTGTGGAGCGCTCGCGCCGTCAAGTCGTTCGCGTTGGACGCCTTCAACACCGGTGACTACTACAAGGCGGTCGAGGACGAGGTCACCTCCGAGACCGTCACCAAGGTGCTGTACCCCAATGACGAGCCGGAGGCCGGCAAGCGGCTGCGCCTGCTGCAGCAGTACTTCTTCGTATCCTGCTCGCTGCAGCACGTGCTGCACATCATGGACGACCTCGCCGACGTGTCCGTCAAAGAACTACCGCAGCGGTTTGCCTTGCAACTCAACGACACCCATCCCTCGATCGGGGTCGCCGAGCTGATGCGGCTGCTGGTCGACGAGCGCGAGCTGGACTGGGACGAGGCGTGGGACATCACCGTCGCGACGTTCGGCTACACCAACCACACCCTGCTGCCCGAGGCGCTCGAGACCTGGCCGCTGGAGATGTTCGCCGAGTCGCTGCCGCGCCACCTGGAGATCATCTACGAGATCAACCGCCGGTTCCTCGACGAGGTGCGCGGCCGCTTCCCCGGCGACGACGAACGGGTCGCCCGGATGTCGTTGATCGGTGAGAACGGCGGCAAGTACGTCCGGATGGCGCACCTGGCCACCGTCGGCAGCCACGCCATCAACGGTGTCGCCGCGCTTCACTCGGAGCTGCTGAAAAGCAGTGTGCTCAAAGACTTTTACGAGTTGTGGCCGGAACGGTTCAGCAACAAGACCAACGGTGTGACGCCACGCCGGTTCCTCGCGCTGGCCAACCCCGGCCTGCGCGAACTGCTGGACCGCACCGTCGGTGACGGCTGGCTGACCGACCTGGGCCGGCTGCGGGGGCTCGAGCCGTTCATCGACGACGCCGCCTTCCGGCGCGAGTGGCGCGACATCAAGCGCAACAACAAGTCACGCCTGGCCAAATACATCCACTCGGTTGCCGGTGTGGAACTGAACCCCGACTGGATGTTCGACGTCCAGGTCAAGCGCATCCACGAATACAAGCGCCAGCACCTCAACGTCCTGCACGTCGTCGCGCTCTACCACCGGCTCAAGCAGGATCCCGGCCTGTCGATTCCGCAGCGGGCCTTCATCTTCGGCGGCAAGGCCGCCCCCGGGTACTTCCTGGCCAAGCGGATCATCAAGCTGATCAACGCCGTCGGGGAAACGGTGAACGCCGACCCGGACGTGAACCGGTTCCTGAAGGTGGCATTCGTGCCGAACTTCAACGTGCAGAACGCCCATATGATCTACCCGGCCGCCGATCTGTCCGAGCAGATCTCCACCGCGGGCAAGGAAGCCTCCGGCACCGGGAACATGAAGTTCATGATCAACGGCGCGCTGACCATCGGCACCCTCGACGGGGCCAACGTCGAGATGCGCGACGAGGTCGGGGCGGAGAACTTCTTCCTGTTCGGCCTGAGCGAGCAGGAGGTCGGGGCGGTCAAGGCCAACGGGTATCGTCCGGCCGACTACATCGACGGCAACGACGAACTGCGCGCGGTGCTGGATCTGATTGCCGGCGGGACGTTCTCACGGGGGGACAGCGAGGTGTTCCGGCCACTGGTGGACAACCTGCGTTACGACGATCCCTTCCTGGTGTGCGCCGACTACGCGTCCTACCTGGACTGTCAGGAGCGGGTCAGCGCGGCCTGGCAGGACCACGAATCGTGGGCGAAGATGTCGATCCTCAACACCGCACGCAGCGGCAAGTTCTCGTCGGATCGCGCCATCACCGAGTACTGCGACGAGATCTGGAACGTCTGGCCGCTGACGGTCAAGCTCTAGTGGCGGCCGGGCGCATCGGGCATTTCGCATGCGGTTAGCCGTCCGCCCCGGTGACCAACGCCACCTGCCCCTGCGGCGGATCCGCACGAAACGGGCTAGGGTGGGCGGCTCACGCTGAGGAATTCCTCGCGCTATTCGGCGGTGCCGACGACTTGAAGGTCACGTCCCAAGTGGACGTTTTGCCGGCCCGCCGCAAGGATCGACGCAATGACTCGTGGCAGGAGAGATGTGACTTTACGCTTCGGCAGCCTTGCCCTGGCTCCGTTGACCATGGTGCTGGCACTGCTGCTCGCTCCGTCCGCCTCGGCCGACGCCTACACAGATCAGCTGGTGAACAGGTACGACGCCCAGACGCATGTGGTGGTCGACCCAGGGGCCAGACCGCCGCTGCAGAACCCCGACAAGTTGAACGACCAGATCCTCACCAGCTCGTGGACGTGGAGTTCGGGACCTCCGATCTGGGTGGCCGCGGTGTCGCCCGTCCAGAGCGGGGTGACCACGCCAGACGCCGTCCACGACGCCATGCTGCGCCGCAACGCCGAATTCAGCGGGGTGATACTGGTCATCGACTCTCGCGGCTACCACGTGCGCGCCTACAACGTGCCCAAGGCCATCGCGGACAACGTCGATCACTTCATGAATCAGGCGGCGAAAGATCACCGCAACGACCCGTACGGCGCGACGAGCGCCTTCGTCGGCAAGCTGGCAAGCGCCACCGCGGTCTCCCGCGGACCGGTGACCACCTCTCCCGTGGCACACGAAAAGCACGACGACTGGGCCTGGCCGAAGGTGACACTGGTCATCTTCGGGATCGCACTGGCCATGGCCGGCTTGCTCTGGTTTGCGGTGCGCCGAAATCGCAAGCACCGCAAGGACACCGAGGCGCACGAGGAGATCAAGCAGGAGCTGATCGCGGCCGCGTCGAATGCCAGTGACCTCGACAATGCGGTGCTGGGCGTCGGCAATGCCGATGTCAGCGCCGAGTCGCTGAAGGCCAACGCCAGCCTCTACGACGCCCGAAAGGCTTACGAGAAAGGCGATTACGGCGCCGCGCGGGCGCATCTGCGGGTGGTGGAGTCCACGGTCGCCAAAGCCAACCGCAAGCTCGACCCACGGCAACCCACGCCCGACGTTGCCGCGGTGACTTCGGTGCCGGCCGACGACCGCAAGCAGGCCTCGGTGCGCGCCAAGAACCCCGACACCGGTGAGTCCGTGACGATCAACAACAACAACTACAGCACGACAGCGCAGCCGGGCTACCCCTACTACTACGGCGGTGGCCACCACAACGGGATGTTCTTCTACCCCGGCTATTACCCGTTTGCGTTCTGGGGTCCGGGCTGGACGTGGGCGCTGACCGACGTGCTGCTGATGGATGCGCTGCTGGACGACCATTGGGGCGGCGGTTACGAGCGCGGCTTCGAGGCCGGCCACGACTCCGCCCTCGCCGATGCCACCAGCTACAGCTATGACGGCGGACAGGCAGCCGGTTACGACAGCCCGCCGGCAGACGTCGGGTTCACCGGCGGCGGCGATGTGGGCTTTGGCGGTGGATGGGACTCCGGGAGCGGTTGGGACTCCAGCGGCTCCGATTTCAGCGGCGGATCGGACTTCGGCGGTGGGTCCGATTCCGGCGGTGGCGGCGACTTCGGGTTTTGACGTCTTGCGATACCTGGTCGATCGAGAAGTTAGGTTCCCTCAATGAGTACAGACAAGATCAATCGCGCCATCCTGCTCGTCATGGTGGTGATCGGAGCGGTCGCTTACGGCTTGCTGTACAGCCACGCGTCAATCGTCTTCAAGCTACTGGTGCCGCTTGCCCTGATCGTCTTACTCGGACTGATCGTCCGGGATGTGATCAAGGACCAGGACTCCGGAAAGCGCTGACGCCCGGGCGCAATCGTTGGAGTACCGTTCTGCGCGAGCCCTCGGCAATCACACGGTGGAAGCAAGGACTGGAGAATGAGTTCGACGTTATATGGTCTGCTGACCGCAGTAACCCTTGTCCTGGCGCTGGCGCTGGCCGCCGTCGCCGCCGTGCACGTTAATCGCTTGGAGCGCCGGACGACTGCTCCGGCCGGCGAAGAAATTGGGAGCGCCCAAGCGGTTTTGCATAAGGCACGCAAAGGCGAACCGATGTCGGCCGACGAGTTGGACTACGCCAGGCAAGTCGTTGCCGATCGCGGTTCGTTGATGACCCTTTGCATCCCCGCCGCCCTGTTCATGTTGGGCTGCTTCTTCGTCTTCGGCAGCCTCTACCACCTGCATGGAGCGACTCCTTCCGAGCGGACATTCCTCGGGCTGATTCCCATGTTGACCTCGACGAACCTGGCCATTCAGATTCGCCGCAGCGCACGGTTGAAGCGGCGGCTGAAGACCGCGTCCTGAGAAGACACGACCGGACATGCGCTGCGGTGACGGGCGGCCGGATGGACCGGCCGGCCTTCCGCAGTCGTGTTCGGGTTGCGGTGTTCCTGGCCTTTGCACCATGATGTGTCAATTGAGCACATGACCGTCTACTATTCGACGGGCACGAGGGCGAGAGCGGGGGGCAGTAACACGATGTCCGGACCGGGTCGCGAGGGGTGATCGAATGAGCCCTCGTTCAGTCGGGCGGACCGTGCTTTCGCGAATCTGGATGCCGTTGGTCGCCGTCGTTGCGGTCGGTGTGGGCCTGCTGTGCATGTACAAGGTGCATCAGTTCTCCGAACCGGAGCCGGTGATCACCGTCAATGGTCCGCAGGCACCGGAGGAGTTCAACCTCAAGCGGATCACCTACGAGGTGTTCGGCTCCGCCGGGCAAGGCGGGAAGCTCGTCTACGTTGACATCGACGGCCATCCGCATCAGGTCGATATCACGACTCTGCCGTGGTCCCACACGGAGACCACCACGCTCACGGTGGCGTCCGGCAGCATCTCGGTGCACGTTCATGGCGGTCAGGTGGGTTGCCGGATGCTGGTGGACGGCATCATCCGCGACGAACAATCGGGCGACCATCAGGACGCCGACGTCCAGTGCAGGGTGAAGTCGGCATGACCGAGCATCGCCTCGACGAGCCCAGGGTCAAACGTCCCTTGATCCCCAAGATGGTCCGCGCCTTTGCGATTCCGATCATCTTCTTCTGGGGCCTTCTCGCGGTCACCACGAATACCTTTATGCCCCAAGGTGGAGACGGGTCGCGGAAGAACTCGCCGGGCCGATGGTCCCGCACTACGCGCCCTCGCAGCGGGCGCTGCTGCACATCGGCGAAAAGTTCCACGAATCCAACTCGACGAACTTGACCATGGTGGTGTTCGAGGCGAACCGGCGACTGGGCGACCAAGACCACCGGTACTACGACGATCTGATGCGCCGCCTCCAGCACGACACCAAGCACGTGCAGTACGTGATGGATCTGTGGGGCAAACCGTTCACCGCGGCCGGCGCGCAAAGCGTCGATGGCAAGTGCACCTATGTGCTGTTGCGTCTCGCCGGCGACATCGGCCAGATTCAGGCCAACCAGTCCGTGGACGCCGTCCGCGACATCATCAAGAAGGACACGCCACCACCCGGGCTCAAGGTCTATGTCAGCGGCGCCGCTCCGCTGGCCTCCGACACGCTCGCCATCGCCAATGCCAGCCTGAACAACGTCACGATCGTGACGATCATCCTCATCATGGTGATGCTGCTGCTGGTGTACCGCACCCCATCGACCCTGTTGGTTCCCTTGCTCGGCGTCCTCATCGAGATGCTTGTCGCCAAGGGCGTTGTCTCGACCCTCGGGCATTCGGGTACATCGAACTGTCGTCGTTCGCGGTGAACATCGTCATCGCGCTGACCCTCGGGGCGGGAACGGATTACGGCATTTTCCTGATGGGCCGCTATCACGAGGCGCGGCAGGCCGGCGAAAGCCGGGAGGAGAGTTTCTACATCGCCTACAAGGGCGTGGCGCCCATCATCATCGGCTCCGGGCTGACGATCGCCGGTGCGTGTTACTGCTTGACGTTCGCGCGACTGAACTACTTCCACACCATGGGGCCGGCCGTGGCGATCACCATGCTGTTCACCATCGCGGCGGCGATGACGCTGGGACCGGCAGTGTTGACCGTCGGCAGCCTCTTCGGGATGTTCGACCCGAGGACCAACGTGCACGGCGCAGCTGTATCGGCGCATCGGCGCGAGCGTGGTGCGCTGGCCGGTGCCGATCCTGGTGGCCAGTTCCGCCGTCGTCATGCTCGGCGCGATCTTCGTGCCGAGCTACCGGCAGAACTACGACGACCGGCAGTATCAACCGGCCACGATGCGCCTGCGAATCTGGGTTTCCAGGCCGCCGATCGGCACTTCCCCAAAAGCAAGCTGTTCTCCGAGATGCTGATGGTCGAGAGCGATCACGACATGCGCAACTCCGCCGACTTCATCTCGCTGGACCGGGTCGCCAGGGCTCTGATCCGGCTGCACGGCGTGGCGATGGTGCAAGGCATGACGCGGCCCTTGGGGCGGGCACTGGAACACGCCAGCATTCCCTACTTGTTCACCACGCAGGGCAGCGGCAACGGTCAACAACTGCCGTTCAACAGGGAGCAGAACTCCAACACCGATGCGCAGGCCGAGATCCAGGCGCACTCCGTCGCGGTCCTGCGAAAAGAGATCGGCTTCTTCCAGAAGGTTTCCGACGAACTGCACCAGACCGTGCTCACCGTCGAGGACCTGAAAAGGGTCAGCAACGAGATGAACGAGGAAGTCTCGAATCTCGACGATTTCTTCCGCCCGATCAAGAGCTACTTCTATTGGGAGAAGCACTGTTTCGACATCCCCATCTGCTGGGCGTTCCGGTCACTGTGGGACACGATCGATCACATCGACCACCTGGCCGAAGATATCGACAAGGCCGAAATCTCCCTCGCAGAAGTGGATAAGGCTTTCCCGCAGATCATCGCGCAACTGAAAGCCACCGCCGACGACACCGAGGCACTGCAGTTGAAGTTGGTCAACAGCTACGGGTCGGCCGATCTGCAGTCCATCCAGACCGACCAGACCTTCGACGACCTGATCAACGTCGGCAACGACTTCGACAAGTCCCGCAGCGACGACTTCTTCTACATTCCGCACGAGGCCTTCGACAACGAGGACCTCAAGGCGGGCATGAAGCTGATGATGTCCCCGGACGGCAGGGCGGCCCGCTTCATCGTCACCCACGAGGGCGACGCGATGGGCCCCGAAGGGGTGGAGCATGTCGAACAGTTCCCCGACGCGATAAAGACGATCCTGAAGGAGACGTCGCTGGCCGGCGCCCGGGTCTACATCGGCGGTTCGGGGGCCAACGACAAAGACATCAAGCAATACGCGATGTCGGATCTGCTGATCGCGGCGATCGCGGCCTTCGTGCTGATCTTCTTGATCATGTTGTTCATCACGCGAAGTCTGGTGGCGGCGTTGGTGATTCCCGGTACCGTGGCCTTCTCCTACGCCGGGGCGTTCGGCCTGTCCATCCTTGTCTGGCAGCACCTCGTCGGCCTGCACCTGCACTGGCTGGTCCTGCCGCTGACGTTCATCATCCTGGTTGCCGTCGGGTCGGACTACAACCTGCTACTGATCAACCGGGTCAAAGAGGAGCTGCACGGCGGAATCCACACCGGTCTCATCCGGGCGCTCGGCAGCACCGGTGGCGTGGTGACGTCGGCCGGTTTGGTGTTCGCGTTCACCATGCTGGCCATGCTCACCAGCGATCTGAGAACGATCGGCCAGGTGGGTTCGACCGTGTGCATCGGCCTGTTGCTCGATACGCTGATCGTGCGTTCGTTCGTCGTGCCGTCCATCCTGCGGATCCTTGGGCCGTGGTTCTGGTGGCCGACGCTGGTGCGGCCCCGCCCGTTTCCGCCGAGACAGAAGGCCCAGATCGCATGAGCGACAACGACACACCCCTGGCCGGCCGGGTCGCGTTCGTCACCGGCGCAGCACGCGGACAAGGCCGTTCGCATTGCGTGCGGCTGGCCCGAGCCGGAGCCGACGTCGTCGCCATCGACGCGTGTGGCCCGGTCGCGGCGAACAACGGCTACCCGGCCTCGACGCCGGAGGACCTCGCCGAAACGACGCGCCTGGTGGAAAGCGAAGGCCGCAAGATGCTGGCCGCGCAGGTCGATGTCCGCGACGCCGTGGGGCAACAGCGGATCGTCGACGAAGCGATCACCCAGTTCGGGCGCCTGGACATCGTCGTCGCCAACGCCGGCGTGCTGAATTGGGGCCGGCTGTGGGAGATTTCGGCTCAGCAATGGCAGGACGTCCTCGACACCAACCTGACCGGCATCTGGAACACCATCAAAGCCACTGTGCCCGCGATGATTCAGGCGGGTAACGGCGGTTCGATCATCACCATCAGCTCGGCCGCGGGCGTGAAGGCCGTACCGGGTTGTGGTCATTACTGCGCCAGCAAGTTCGGTGTGGTGGGACTGACGAACTCGCTGGCGGTCGAACTCGGCGAATACGGCATCCGGGTGAACTCGGTACATCCGTATGGCACCGACACCCCGATGGGCAACGACCCCTCGATGTGGCAACTGTTCGCCGACCACCAGACCTACATTCACAGCTTCTCCCCCGGCGCATTACCCACCGATTCGCTCGCCGACCCGAACCTGGTCTCCGACATCGTCTTGTGGCTCGCCGGCGACGCGTCCTCGCTCGTGACGGCCGCGCAGATTCCCGCTGACAAGGGCTACCTGAAGATCTGATAAGAGAGACAACGGGCGCACCGCCGCCGACGGGCATAATCGTGTCGTGAAGGCACCTGGCGCTGTCCTGCCGAAAACGCGTGCCGGATCGCTACGACCCGGCGAGCTCGCGCAGGCATCTGTGATGGGCGCTCTGTGCGCCGCGATCGCCATCATCGCGGTCGTCCTTCCGCACGCCGGGGGGCTGGGCTTGCTCGGCAGCGTGCCGACCGGGCTACTGGCCTATCGCTACCGGATCCGCGTCCTGATCACCGCGACGGTCGCCGCCGGTGTGATCGGCTTCCTGGTCGTCGGTCTGAGCGGTCTGGGGGCGATCGCGCTCTGCGCCTACGTCGGGGGGCTGGCCGGAACCGTCAAACGGCACCGCCGCGGCACACCCACCGTCGTCGCCGTGTCCTTCGGCGCGGGAGTCGTCGTCGGTGCCGGGACGGTCGTCGCGTTGACGGTCCTGACCCGGTTCCGCCAGCTCGCCTTCGGCGCCGCCAGCGCCACCGTGGACGGAGCTACGACGGTCGTGTCGCGGGTGCCGCAGCTGCGCGGGGGTGCGCAACAGTTCAAGGCGTTCTTCGCCGAGGCGTTGCACTACTGGCAGTGGCTCGTCCTCGGGTACGCCGCCTTCGTCATCGTGGGCGCCTCGCTGGTCGGCTGGTGGGCGTTGTCACGGGTGCTGGAGCGACTACGCGGGGTTCCCGACGTGCACAAGCTGGACGCACCCGCCGACACCGGACCGATCCGGCCGGTCCCGGTACGACTGGACCGGGTGCGCCTGCGCTACCCGCACGCCGACCACGACGCGCTGCGCGCGGTCAGCCTGGAGGTGCGCACGGGTGAACACATGGCGGTCACCGGTGCCAACGGCTCGGGGAAGACCACGCTGATGTTGATCCTGGCCGGCCGCGAACCGACATCGGGCACCGTCGACCGTCCCGGGGCGGTGGGGCTCGGCGAACTCGGCGGCACCGCGGTCATCATGCAGCACCCGGAGAGCCAGGTATTGGGCACGCGAGTTGCCGACGACGTGGTCTGGGGACTGCCCCCCGGCAAGAACACCGACATCAGCCGGCTGCTCGGCGAGGTCGGCCTGGCCGGCTTGGCCGACCGCGACACCGGCAGCCTGTCCGGCGGCGAGCTGCAGCGCCTGGCCGTGGCCGCGGCGCTGGCGCGCGAGCCCGCGCTGCTGATCGCCGACGAGGTCACCAGCATGGTCGACCGGCAGGGGCGGGAGAAACTGCTCGCCGTGTTGTCCGGCCTGACCGAACGCCACCAGACGGCGCTGGTGCACATCACCCACTACAACGACGAGGCCGAATACGCCGACCGCGCAATCAACCTCGGTGATTCGTCGGTCGACACCGATCTGGTGCAGAGCGCGACCGCCCCGGCGCCGACGGTGGCGACGGCCCTCCCCTCCGGCGCGCCCGTGCTCGAACTGGTCCGCGTTGGACACGAATACGCCGGCGACACCCCCTGGGCTCAGACGGCGCTGCGCGATGTCAGCTTCGCGGTGCATCCCGGTGACGGGCTGTTGATTCACGGCGGCAACGGTTCCGGCAAGTCGACACTGGCCTGGATCATGGCGGGATTGACCGTGCCGGCCACCGGCGCCTGCCTGCTCGACGGGCGCCCGGTCGCCGAGCAGGTCGGAGCGGTCGCGCTCCAGTTCCAAGCGGCGCGACTGCAGTTGATGCGCAGCCGGGTCGACCTGGAAGTCGCTTCAGCTGCCGGGTTTTCGCCCGCCGACCACGCCCGGGTGACCGCCGCGCTGGCCGCCGTCGGCCTGGATGCCGGGCTGGCGACGCGGCGCATCGACCAGCTCAGCGGTGGCCAGATGCGTCGCGTGGTGCTGGCCGGGCTGCTGGCGCGATCGCCACGGGTGTTGATCCTCGACGAGCCGCTGGCGGGGCTGGATGCCGCCAGCCAGCGCGGCCTGGTCCGGCTGCTCACCCAGCGGCGCCGTGACACCGGCCTGACCGTGGTGGTCATCTCGCATGACTTCGCCGGGCTTCAGGAGCTGTGTCCGCGCACGCTGCACCTGCGTGACGGTGCACTGGAGCCGGCATCGGCTGCGACCCGGGACGATACGGCGGTTACCGCCGCTCCGGTGAAGCAGGCGGCGCGTCGCCGGCGTCCGGTCGTGCTGCTGCGGCCGGTGCCGGGCAGCTCTCCCATACACGAGCTGTGGGCCGGAACCAAACTGATTGTGGTGTTTGGCTTTTCGTTGCTGTTGACGTTCTTCCCGGGATGGGTCGCCATCGGACTCACGGCTGCGCTTGCGGTGACGGGAATCCGGCTCGCGCGCATTCCCCGGGGGGTGCTGCCGTCGGTGCCACGCTGGCTGTGGATCGTGCTGGTGATCGTGGGTGTCAACGCGGCATTCGCCGGCGGCAGTCCGAGGATACAGCTGGGCACGGTGTCGGTCGGCTTCGGTGGCCTGCTGGACTTTCTTCGCATCACCGTGCTGTCGGTGGTGTTGCTCGCCTTGGGCGCACTGGTGTCGTGGACGACCCATGTCGCCCAAATCGCACCCGCGGTAGCCACTTTGGGTCGCTTCCTGCGGCCGCTGCGGGTCCCCGTCGATGACTGGGCGGTCGCATTGGCGCTCGCGCTGCGCACCTTCCCGATGCTCATCGACGAATTTCGGGTGCTCTTCGCCGCCCGCAGGTTGCGGCCCAAGCGGGCGCCGCGGACCCGCTGGGCCCGCCTGCGGCGCCCGGCGGCGGACGTGATCGACGTGGTCGTCGCGGTCATCACGGTGACACTGCGGCGCGCCGACGAGATGGGTGACGCGATCACCGCGCGCGGCGGCACCGGCCAGATCTCGGCCGCCCCGTCGCGGCCGAAAGCAGCTGACTGGGTAGCACTTTCGATCTTCTTGGCGGTGTGCGGGACCGCACTGGCGGCCGAGCTCGCGTTGGTCGCCGGCCACTGAGCCGAAGCGCGTTCAGAACCGCGCCAATGCCGGCACGTCCGCCAACGCACAATCCTGGATGCCTTCGGCCGCGCGCAGCAGAAAGTTGAGCTTCGCGATGCGCTCGCCCGACCGCGGTGCGCCGTTCTTCTGAAACGGTGCCCCCAGGCCCACCGCCAGGTCCATCACCACATCGTCGATGACGCCGCCCGAGCGTCCCGAGGGGATCGCCAAAACAGCGTTCCGCCTGGCATATTCGAAACAGTCCAGCGCCTCGGCGATGGTTCCGACCTGGTTCGGCTTCAGGATGAAGCCGTCCACGGCGGACGTCTCGACGGCCCGCTGCAAGCGGGCCCGGTTGGTGACGATCAGGTCGTCTCCGAGAATGATGGAGCGGTGCACCGCCTGCACCGCTTTGGTGAACCCGGCCCAGTCATCCCCGTCCAGCAGGTCTTCGATGAACAGCATCGGGAACTCCTGCGACAGTCCCCGGGCATAGTCGATCAGGGCCTCCGCGGTCACTCGCTCGCCGTTGAATGCGTATGTCGCAGAACCGCTGTCGTAAACCTCGCTCGACGCGCAGTCCAGTGCGAACGCCATGATGTCGGCGCAACCGGCCCGCTCGACGGCCTCGGCCAGCACCTCCATGACGACATGCGGGTCGCTGGACGGCGCCATGTATCCGTAGGAGGGTGCCAGCATCGGAGCGCGGCCGAGACGCTCGGCGAGCACCTCGCCGAGCGTCTCGAACAAGCTCACCCCCTTCTCGACCGCGGATTCGATGGAATCCGCGCGATAGGGCACGACGAGGAACTCGCTGAACGTCTGACAGACATCGCCGTAGTGACCGCCATTGATCATGTTGAAGCTGGGGACGGGGACGGTAGCAGGCGGTTCGAGCCCGAGCAGTGCGCCGACGTAGGCGTACGTGGGTGTGCCGGCCGCCGCGGCGGCCACCCGCAGCAGCGCGATCGACGTGGAGTAGATCGCGTTGCCCCCGAGGCGGTGCTTGTCCGGCGTGCCGTCGAGGTCGATCATGACCCGATCGAGGGACCGCGGATCGTCGAGCTCCGCGCCGACAAGGGCCGGTGCGATCTCGTCGGTCACCGCTGCGATGGCGCGGTGCACGCTCAGCCCGTTGTAGTGGGTTCGATCCCCATCGCGCAGCACGAATGCCTCATGTGAACCGACCGAACTGCCGGTCGGTGATGCGCCGCGGCCGACAAAGCCGGTGTCCGTGGTGATTTCAACCTCGAGCAGGGGCCGGGCTTTGCAATCCAGCAGTTGGCGGGCGATGACGGATGCGATCTTCATCGTCGACCTCCCGGACGCAATACCCCAGCGTAAGGCCGCGGCACTGAGAGGTGACTGAGAAGTCGCCACCCGTCGGTCGTTTCCGGCACACTTCGCGCTAGGCTAGCATTTACACAAGAAGTACTGTGAAAACTCCGGAGTGTTCGGAGAGAGGGCACCTGAAGGAGGATCTTCATGCGGCCGGTAGTGAACCTTGATCGGTGTGAAGGCAATGCCTACTGCGTGAACATCGCGCCGAACGTATTCCAGCTCGACGATGAAGACTATGCGGTGGTTATCGCCGACCCGGTCCCCGCCGAGCAGGAGGCGCTGGTCGAGCAGGCGATCGCCGAGTGCCCGCGCGCCGCGCTATCCCGCGAAGACTAGCGCGATTGCGACTCACCTCATCGTTGCGCTCACCCCGTGGGTCTACCCGTGCTCTTCCTGGACGCCGAACGTGTTGACAGCCAAAGCCAGCAACAGGTAACCGCCGATCGTGAACGTCAGATCCATGCATTGCTGGTGCGTGAACAGCCCACCCAACAGATCCCAGGTCGCCTGGCCGATCGTGTTGTCAACGATGAGATCGTCGACGGCCGCGATCACGGCCTGGTCGGTCCGGTCGGCACAGCGGCCGGACCGGATGTCATCGATCTCGGATTCGGTCAGGCCGGCGCGCAGCGCGATCGGGATGTGGTGCGACCACAGGTAGCCGCAATTGCTGCGGTACACCACGCGCAGTAGCGCGACTTCGCGCACCCGGGGCGACAGGGTCGACCGGGTGAGCAGGTAGGCATTGAACGGCAGGTAGGCCGCGGTCAGAGTCGGGGTGGCGGACCATGGTCGCCAGAACATTGCCCGCGCCAACGGGATTCGCCCGCGCGGTAGGGATCAGCGACGCCAGCGCCGTGCGGGCGCTCTCATCCCATTCGTCGGCGGGCAACGGTGTCAGGCGCAGCGGATGGTGGTCGGCCGTGGTCATGCTATTGAATCGGTTCGTCGCCGAGCACTGTGGTGCGCAGCATTTCGCGTTGTGAGTCCGGGTCGTACGGCGCGGCGCGGTGCAGCACCCCGCGGTTGTCCCAGATGACCGTGTCGCCGATCGACCAGCTGTGACTGTAGACCTTGTCGGGCACCGTTGCCCGCTCGAGGAGTTCGTCCAGCAGGGCGCGTCCCTCGTCGAGATCCATGTCGACGACGTAATCCGCGGAGGCGCCCAGCACCAGCGATTTGCGGCCGCTGCGGTGCGTCCAAACCAGGGGGTGTTCGTGGGTGCGCCGGGATCGCCAGCGCTGCACCTGTTCTGGCGACGGGTCGGGGTAGACGCGGCGCTGGGAAGCTTCCAGCGAGTGCACCACACGCAGGGTGCCGAACCGGTCCTTCTCCTCGTCGGTCAGGGCGTCGTAGGCGGCGTAGGAGTTGGCGAATTCGGTTTCGCCGCCCCATTCGGCGACCTGTACCGCCGACAACACGGTGGCCTTCTGCGGGCAGTCCTCGCCCAGCGGTGTGCAGCCGTCGATGTGCCAGTCGAAGGTGGCCTTCAGGTAGGCGGCCGAGGCGTTCTTGGACTTGTCCAGCGTGATCGGATAGATGCCGGCCACCGGATGGTGGCCGTCGGAGGAATGGTCGATCTCGCCGAGGCGACGGCAGAAGCTGACCTGGGCCGCCGGGTCGAGCTGCAGACCACGAAAGACCAGAACTCCGTTGTCTTCCAAAGCATCCAGTACCGCTTCCCCGACCGAGTCGTCGCTTGCCAGCGCGGCCGGTTGCAGGCCCGCGACTTCGGCGCCGACGGACTCGGTGAGTTTGGTGATGGTGAGCAGACTCATGGTCGCTCCTTTCGGGAGATTTGGTGGTAGGTCAGGGCGTTGGTTCGCCGGTGCGGATCATGACCGCGTCGGCGGCGTCCACCGGGGCGGGTTGATGCATGATCTCCACCGCCATGGCGACCATGATCAGCGAATAGATCATGTGCAGCAGGTTCAGTGCGTCGTCCGGCACATTGTCGAGGGGAAACTTGTCGCAATAGTCGATCGCCTCTTCGAGGCGGGGGAAGAACGCGTCATAAAAGTCGCGCAGCTCCGGCATCGACGCGCTGACCCGCGCGTTCCAGCGTTCGGTTTCGGTTGCCAGGCACCAGGTTTGCGCGTAGCCCTCCAGCTCGGCGAATGCGCTGGGCAGCATGGGATCCATGGTCACACCCCCACCGAATCCTGTTCGCGGCGATAGGCTTCGACCCAGTCGACGGCGACCTTGTGCAGATGGCGCACCAGAATCTCTTGGTCGCTGAGCGGAAAGTCATCGACGATGCCGTATTCCAGTGCCGCCTGCGTCCCGCCGAGCATCCCGGCATCCTGCAGCGCAAACTCTTTGAGCACCACCGAGGCGACTTCGTGCTCGATGCGCTCCCGAACGCTGCGCGCCGGGTGGAAGTAGGTGTATGCCTCAAATCGGTGCGTGTTGTGCGAGGTGGGCCAGTACCGATACAGCAGGTACCAGCCGCCATAGATCAGAATCTCGGTGTTCGGGAAGATCTGGAAATTGCTGATGCCCCATGGCTCGATCCCTCCTGGGTTGAGCCCGGCCGGCAGTTCGCCGATGTCGGGGGTTCGCCACGGTCCCACCAGCCCGCTGCGGGTGGCCCGCTCGATCGGGTACATGTATTCGGGCGGCAGCAGCCAGCGACGCCGCCCCGCGGTGCAGACCAACCGGTGCGGGCCGTCGAGTTGGAAGTGCCCGCAAGTGAATCCGGCGTTGGGGTCGCGCACCTCGGAGGGCACTTGCTGTGAATGCAGCGAGGGCACGTGGTAGTACTCCTGGAAGGCGTCGGCGAAGATCTTCCAGTTGCTGTTGTTGTGGGCCACCCACTCGTAGCGTTCGGTCAGCTTGGCGAACGGATAGTCGTCGAGGCCGGTGATCATCGGACCGAGGAACTCACGCAGGGTCTGGCGCGGTTCGGGGTCGAAGTTGATGAATACGAAGCCGTTCCACACATCACAGGGCACCGGACGCAACCCGTACTGCGCGAGGTCGAGGTCGAAGAACTCCGACTCCTGCTGGACGAATTTCAACGCGCCCTGCAGGTCGTAGCGCCAGCCGTGATATTTGCAGGTGAACTGCCGACATGTCCCACGGGTCTCATCGCCGGGAAAGTCGTTCCACACCAGTTTGTTTCCGCGATGACGGCACACGTTGTAGAAGGCGCGGATCCGCTCGTCCCTGCCCTTGACCAGGATCACCGAAACGCCGACGACCTCGATCTCCTTGGTCAGGTAGCTGCCGACGCGCGGGAACTCCTCCACCCGGGCGACGTTCAGCCATGCCCGTTTGAAGATCGCCTCACGCTCGAGTTCGTAGAACTCCCGGGACGTCGAGTCCTTGAAAGACACCGGCCCGGTTCCCAATTCGGGATAGTGCTCGGTCCAGGAGCCCTCCGGGGGCCTGCCTGCTCTCGTCATCGAATCCTCACAATCACATCACCGCTCCGCCGTTGACGCCCAACACCTGGCCGGTGATGTACCTGGCTTCTTCCGAACACAAAAACCCCACGGCCGCGGCGATATCGGCCCCGGTGCCGAGGTAGCCCAACGGGATACTGCTGGCGATCTGCTCGTTGGACGGCAGGTACCCGGCGGCCTGGCCCTGGTGCTGCATCGGGGTCTCGATGCCGGAGGGCGGAATGTTGTTCACCGTGATCCCGTGCTGCGCGTACTCCCGGGCCAACGACTTGGTCAAGGTGATCACCGCACCTTTGGACGCCGCATAGTGGGCGGCGAACGGCGAGCCACGCTGCGCGCTGGACGACGAGATCATCACGATCCTCCCCCAATTCGCCGCCACCATGTCCGGCAGCGCCACCTGGCAGCAATGAAAGGTGCCGGTGAGATTGACGTCGATGATCCGCGACCAGGTTTCGGCCGTGATGTCCAAGAACGGCGAAAAGTCGAACATGCCCGCGCTGGTCACCAAAACCGTCACCGGGCCCAGCTCGCTGCGCACCTTCGCGAAGGCCTGCTCCACGGCGGTCCGATCGGTGACGTCGGCGCCCACCCCGAGCGCGGTCACACCGTTGGCCCGCAGGTCATCGGTGACACGTTGCGCGGCACGCTCATTGACATCGAGGACGGCGACTCCGAGTCCACGCCGGCCCAATTCATGGCAGGTCGCCTCGCCCATACCTGAGGCGCCGCCGGTCACCACCGCGACCCTGGTCATCGACTCCGCTCCACCATCGACCGCCTTCTCGCTCACTCGTAGACCACCCGCACCGTCGCACTGGTGGGCAGCGCCTGACACGTCAGCACCCAGCCCTCATCGACCTCATCCGGATCCAGCGCATCGTTGTTGATCATCCGGGCGCTGCCCTGCGTCAGACGGGCCATACACGTTCCGCACGAACCGATCTCACACGAGGACGGCGCCCGCAGACCGGCCATCCGGGCCGTCTGCAGCAACGTATTGCCCGAATCGTAGGGCGCCGTGGTGGTGGCTCCGCCCAGCACGATGGTGACCTCGTCGGTGACCACGTCAGCGTCGGGCGGCGCGGCCGCGGCGATGTCGTTCACATCGAAATGCTCAATGTGCAGCCGATCGGCCGGCATGCCTGCCGCCGACAGGGCGGTTCGCACGGTCTCCATGAATTCGTTCGGCCCGCAGATGTAGACGTCGGCGTCCCCGGCACCGCGGACGAACGCCTCGATGTCCGCCTGGGTGACGAAACCGCCGTTGTCGTCGAGGTGGTGGTGCAGCACGAAGCGATCCGCGTGCCGCGTGTTGAGCGACGCCAACGCCTCATCGAAGATCACCGCGTCACGGCTCCGGTTGGCGTAGAACAGCCGCGTGGCGCGCTTGCCGGCCAGCAGCGCCGTGCGCAGCAATGAAAACACCGGCGTGATGCCGCTTCCGCCGGCGAATGCGATCAGCTCTCGATCGCTGTCGTGCAGCACGAAGCGGCCCTGCGGCGGCAGGGCGGCCAGCTGGTCGCCCGGCGCGGCCGTGTCGTTGAGCCAATTCGACACCACGCCGTTGCGGTCCCGTTTGACGGTGATCTGCAGATCTTCGCCCAGATCGGGTGACGACGACATCGAGTAGCACCGTCGATGCTCGGTTCCGTCGACGCTGACCAGCAGCGTCAGAAACTGTCCGGCTCGGTAGCCGAACTGTCCCGCGCTGCCGTGCGGGACATCGAGCACGATCGATACGGCGTCGCGGGTTTCGGGGACCACGCGCTTGATCCGCAGTGGCACAAAGCCATCCGGCAATGCGGCGACATCGACACCGCCCGGTTCGGCGTCGGTCACCGTCGCCGAACCGACGTTCACGGTCGCGCGATTCTCACCCATCCCGGTCAGAGTATCAACTACTTGCGATTGGTCTCAAGTACTAGATACAGATGCCGGGCGCCGATGCCTGAGATGACGCCACCGCGGGCGGTATCAGCCGTCGACGTGATCGTTGAACAGTTCATGGCCGGTGCCCTTTTCGACGACGCGGCCCAGCAATTCCCGCAGGGTCCGCTGCTCTTGCTCGTTGAGCACACCGAACACCTCCTGGTGTGCGGCGATCGCGTCATTGACCACCGTCTCGGCGACCTTGCGGCCTTCGCCGGTCAGGTGCGCCCGCAGGATGCGTGCGTGCTGGGGATCTTGCTTTCTCTCCACCAGGCCGCGGCGTTCCAGCGCGGTGAGTGCGAGCTGGACGCCCTGCGGGCTGATCAGCAGGCGCCGCGCCAACTCGGCGCCGGACAAGCCGGGTTCGTTGGCCAATTGGCGCAGCACGCCGATCTGGGCGGTGCTCACGCCGTGTTCGCGCATCGCTTCGTTGATGGTGGTCAGCGAGTAGTAGAAGGCCTGTTTGAGCAGCCACAGGATGTTGTCGGTGAGTTCCATGCCCGCCTCCGTTACGCCGCGGGGGCTTTGTAGATCTGCCCGTTCTTCATGACAAAGCGGACGTCGAGGGTGGTGGCGATGTCATCGAAAGGGTCTCCGGGAACGGCGATGATGTCAGCCAGATAGCCCGGCGCCAGCCTGCCCAACTCGTCGTCGGCGTCGATCAGCTCGGCGGCCACCACGGTGGCCGCGTGGATCGCTTGCGCGGGAGTCATGCCGCGTTCGACCAGCGCTCCGAGTTCCTTGGCGTTGTGACCATGCGGGATGGCCGGCGCATCGGTGCCGCACGCGATCCGCACGCCCGCATCAATCGCCTTGGGCAGCATCGACTTTGCCCGCGGGAACACCTCGAGCGCTTTCTTGCGCAGCTCCGGCGCGATGCGGTCGATGGCCATGGCGTCGGTCAGATACGTGGTCGAGACCAGGAAGGTGCCGTGGTCGACCATCATCTGGATGGTCTCGTCGCTGGCCAAGAAGCCGTGTTCGATGCAGTCGATCCCCGCGCGAATGCACGCTTGTATTGCGCTGTCCCCGACGGCGTGCGCGGCCACCCGGACCCCGGCCCGGTGGGCCTCGTCGGCGATCGCGGCGAACTCGGCATCGGAGTACTGCTGCGCACCGGGTGCGGTGCTGTGTGACATGACTCCGCCGGACGCGGAGACCTTGATCAGCTTGGCGCCGTGCCGAATCTGGTAACGCACGCAGGCGATCACGTCGGGTACACCATTGGCGATGCCCTCGGCCACCGACAGGGGCATGATCCCGGGAGCCAACCGCTGGAAGACCGTTGGGTCCAAATGCCCGCCGTACGGGGTGACGGCGTGGCCGGCGGGATAGACGCGCGGCCCGATGTGCCAGCCCTGGTCGATGGCGCGCTGCAGCGCGACGTCGAGCAGGTATCCCCCGGTCTTGACCATCAGCCCGAGATTGCGCACCGTGGTGAACCCGGCCTCCAGGGTGGTGCGCGCGTTGACCGCGCCGCGCAGCGTGCGATACGCGGGGTCGTCCTGCACACCGTGCATGGGCGCCGGCAGGCCCTCCGGGCCGCCGGGCCCGCCGATGAGCAGGTTGAGTTCCATGTCCATCAGGCCCGGCAGCAGCGTCACGTCGCCGAGGTCGATGATGGTGGCCGAATCCGGTAATGGCTCTTGGGGATTGATCGCGGTGATGCGTTCGCCGTCGACCACCACTTCCGCCGGACCATGGATCTGGCCGGTCACCACGTCGGCCCATCGCGCCGCCCGCAGCACGCAGATCATGGAACGGGCTCGGACACGCAGTCCAGGGTCGACGCACCCGAATCGGGGACGCGGGGCTGTTTCCAGCATTCCACCGGGAACGACACCATGATCATGGAATACAGCAGGTGCATCAGATTCTCGACGTCCTCGGGCAAGTCGTCGAGAGGGAACTTGTCGCAGAACGTCAGAGCCTCTTCGGCCCGCGGGGTGATCGCGTCGTAGAAGGCCTTCATTTCCGTCATGGAACTGGCCAGCCTCTTGGCGTAGCGTTCGGGTTCGCTGGGCAGACACCACTGCGCGAACCGTTCGAGGTCGGCGAACTCGGCGGGCAGCATCGGCATCGCGTTCACACTCCTGCGGTCGAAGTCCGGCGATAGTCATCGATCCAGGCCGCGGTCTCCTTGTGCAGGTGACGCAACAGGATCTCCTGGTCGTTGAGCACGAACGTGTCGATCACGCGCGATTGCAGCATCGTCTGGGTCGCCTCCAGCGTATTGGCGTCCTGCAGCCCGTATTCCTTGAACGACACCGCCGCCAGTTCCTGGGCCACCCGCTCGCGCGGGGTGCGCGGCGCCGAAAAGTACAGCGTTCCTTCGAAAAGGTGGCTGTTGTAGGACGTCGGCCAGTAGTGGTACGTCAAATACCAACCCTGGCCCCAGAACAGGATGACGAAGTTGGGAAACAGCTGGAACGAGTCCAGGCCCCACGGATCACAATTCGCGGGGTTGAGCCCGGCGGGCATCGGCCCCAGATCCGGTTTGTCCCAAGGGCCGAACAGCCCGCTCTGGCAGATGTCCTCCATCGGCTTGCGCATCTCGTCGGCCATCTCCCAGGCCCGCACCCCCGAGGTGCTGACCAACCGGTGCGGCCCGTCCAGCCGGTAGTGCGGAGCTTCAAAACCCGCCTCGGCGGCCGCCTTTGAGTACGCGCTCGGCGACTGGTTCGCATGCAGCACGGGCGCGTGATAGAACTCCTGGAACGCGTCCATGTAGAGCTTCCAGTTCGCCTTGACTTCCGAGCGGTAGTACCAGCGGGATGTCATCTTGTCGAAGGGGTAGCCCTCCAGCCCGATGATCATGGGCCCCAGAAACTCTCGTAACGTTTGCTCAGGTTTCTTCGCGAAGTTGACGAAGATGAAGCCTTCCCACACATCGCAGTGCACCGGCACCAGGCCGTAGCGGCTCTTGTCGAGGTTGAAGAACTCCTCCTCCTGCTGCACAAAGGTGAGGTTGCCATCCAGGTCGTAGCGCCAGGCGTGGTATTTGCAGGTGAACTGCCGGCACACGCCGCGCGTTTCTTCCTGCGGCATGTCGTTCCACACCAGCTTGTTGCCGCGGTGTCGGCACACGTTGTGGTAGGCCTTGATGTCGCCAGATGTCGTGCGCACGAGAATGATTGAGGTATTGACGACCTTCAGCTCCCGGGTGAGGTAGCTGCCCTTGCGCGGAAGCTGTTCAACGCGACCGACATTGAGCCAGGCCCGTTTGAAGATGGCCTCGCGTTCCAGCTCGTAGATCTCGGGGCTGATCGAGTCCTCGTACGACACCGGATCGGTGCCCAATTCGGGGTAATGCTCGGTCCAGCTGCCCTCCGGCGGTTTGGGGAATCGAGCCATGATCGCTCCTTTGTGCAGTCCAATCTCACCGAAACGTTCGGCGCCCAGCCGGTCGCTGCAGCACTGCCTGCGCGAAACAACCACCTGCGCACCGGTTTCACCGATCCCTGAGAGCTCCGTCACGGCCGACGGTATATCCTCGACCCATCAATAGCAAGTAGTTGATATTGGCCTCGGGAGGCGCGGATGGACCACAAGGTCGTGCAAGTCATTTCACCACAGACCGAGGAACCCATCGCCGAAGTCGACGCGGCGGCACCCGACGACGTCGACACCGCGGTCGCCGCCGCGCGCGCCGCCTTCACCTCGGCGCCCTGGGGCCGAAGCGAGCCGTCAGAACGGATCGCCGCCGTCCGGCGCCTGGCCGACATCTACGACCGGCGCCGCCCCGAGATGGCCAACACCATCACCGCCGAGATCGGCGCCCCGATCAGCTTCGCCCAGCGCGCGCAGGTCGGCCTGCCCGCATTCATGATCCGTGCCTTCTGCGACCTGGCCGAGCGACATCAGTGGCAGGAAACGAGGCCCGGGTTCTTCGGCAGTGACGTGCTCGTCCACAAAGAGCCCGTCGGCGTCGTCGCGGCGATCGTGCCGTGGAACATGCCTCAGTTCCTCATCGTCACCAAACTGGTGCCCGCGCTGTTGGCCGGTTGCACCGTCGTGCTCAAGCCTGCACCCGAAAGCCCTTTGGACGCACTGCTTTTAGGTGAGATGCTCGACGAGGCCGACCTGCCACCCGGTGTGGTCAGCGTGCTGCCCGGCGACGCCGCACTCGGCGCCTACCTCGTTGCCCACCGCGGAGTGGACAAGGTGTCCTTCACCGGCTCCACCACGGCGGGCCGCGCCGTCGCCACGGCCTGCGCCGCCAACCTCACCAAGGTCAGCCTCGAACTCGGCGGCAAGTCGGCCGCGCTGGTCCTCGACGACGCCGCACCGGACAAGGTCGCCGCCGGGGTGCGATCGGCCAGCCTGTCCAACAGCGGCCAGATCTGCAATGCGCTGACCCGCGTACTGGTACCCCAAGCGCGCCACGACGAATACGTCGATGCGCTCGCCGCGGAGATGGCCGGCCTGCGCGTCGGCGACCCCAGCGACCCCGAGACTCAGCTCGGTCCCCTGGTGTCTCGTCGCCAGCAGCACCGCGTTCGCGACTACATCCGGGTCGGTCAGGACGAGGGGGCGCAATTGATCGTCGGCGGCGCGGACATGCCCGACGGACTCGACCGCGGCTGGTACGTCAAACCCACCCTGTTCGCGGCGGCCGACAATGCCATGCGCATCGCGCGCGAAGAGATTTTCGGCCCCGTCATCACTGTCATCCCCTACCGCGACGAGGAGCAGGCAGTCGCGATCGCCAACGATTCCGACTACGGCCTGGCCGGATCCGTCTGGGGCACTGACACCGACCGGGCCCTGGCGCTGGCCACGCGGATCCACACCGGCACCCTCGGCATCAACCAGGGCTACACCATGGATCCGTTCGCGCCCTTCGGCGGCGTCAAAGCCAGCGGGTACGGACGAGAGCTCGGCCCCGAAGGGCTGGACGGCTACCTCGAGACGAAATCGATCGCGGTCGCGCCGGGCGGCTAGGTAACTAGCTGGTCTCGCTGGCGACATACACGGCGACATACCCGATCGGGATGCCGGTCCAGGTCGCGATGCATTCGCGTGCCACCAGCTCCACGGTGGCCCGGCTGGTGGCACGGGTGGCCGTGCCGACCTCGGGAATCCGGATCATCCATCCGTCCCCGTCACGAGTGATTTCGATATCGAAGCACTGGCCGACCATCGGACACTTCACGCGGGGGGCGATCCGCTGGCGGCGGGCGCTGCGCAACGATTGACGGCGCAGCAGAGCGGGCTGAACAGACATGGCTGCTTTCCTGAGTCGCGAACGAACCGCGGCAAGAGTAATCCGCATCGAGGCGAAAAATCTAATTGCCGCCGCCAAAGCGTTGCCATGCTGCAGCCGACCTGCCGCCGACACCGCCCTATGATGTGATGTAGACCACAAATAGTCTCGGGATGTTGCGGGCGTCACACCGAAGGAGATTTCATGGTTCGCGTGGATCGCTCCAGAAAGGCCGTCATCGCGCCCCGTACCGGCGCGGCGGTCAACTCACACCGTCTGCTCGTCGCCTTCCTGACCGTCACGGTGTTCATCTGCGCGATCGTGGGCGTCATCGCGGCCGCGGCTATGGGACAGACCACCGCCGCGCTCCTCATCGCCCTGGTGGCCGGTGGGTGGTTCTCGGCCGCTGCCCTCTGCTGACCGCAAGCATTGCGGCAGCCGGCGCAGTGCGTCGGGATCGCTCTGCACGCGCAGGCGGCGTCGTCCGCCCTCCCCGGTGTCAACGCCGACGGGTAACTCGTCGCTACAAGCCGGATCGACGAGAAGTTCCAGTTCGTTCGAGTCGACGAACAACACGGCATCGTCTTCCGACAGCCTCCACGGGTGGCCGTCGGTCGGCCACCGGCCACCGACGACCCGGATGCCGTCGCCATCACCTTCCTCACCCGCGTCCGCATCGGCCGTGACGCAATCGATCCACAATCTCGCCGGCACCGGACGGAAGTACACCGCGAGGCGTTGCCGGTTGAGGTCCAGGTCGACCGGCATCCCGATCGGAGGAAGCGATGTGCCCTCGGGTTGGTCGCTCAGCGATTTCTTGACCTGACGCGAACCGATGCCGGTGCCGAACCAGTCGATGGTCAGGACGGTGGTGATGTACTGCGCGATCGCCACCGTCAACAATCCGCCCGCCCCGGCGGCTCCCACCCCGGCGGCCCCCGCCACCCAGGTCACCGGCAGGGCAAGCAGACCGACGACGGCCGCCGCACCTGCCGCTGTGGCCACCTTGCCGGCTGCGGTCAGGCTGAAGTCCGCATTCACGTCCGGCTCGCCGTTCTGCGCCGGACGCACCCCCACCGTTCGCGGCAGCCGATCGAATCGCTCGCTGACTCGCTTGACCTCCGCCTCGTATTCCTCGGCGCTGAGGTGACGGGCGCGCTTCTTCTGACCGGCCAGACTCAGCGTCTTGTCGAGAACCTCGATGGTGTCCACGTCCTTGCGCAACAGCTCGTTCCCCTTCGGGTCGCGCGGGATGTCGCCGAGGCCCATTTCGTACGTCACCTTGAAGGTGGCCTTGAAGTCATAGAGCTTGGTTTCGGCGCTCACGGTGCCGTCCACGACCAGCCGGCCGTCCTCGGTTCGCGGCACGATGTCGGCGTCGAGAGCGTCGAGGCTTCGGTCTTGCCCGCCGATGCTGATGGTCTTCGGACCCGCCAGCGCACACGGCGCATCGGGGTCGAAGTCGCTCTCGTCGAGATCGAAACTGTTCATCACGGTGTCACGGACCTGCCGCAAAATGCTCCACCCGGTGGCGGCCAAAGCCGCCCTCTCACGGGGGTTTTCGGCGAGGACCGACGCGGGCAGCTCCTCACCGGGCGGCAATTCGCGTAACGTCTGCAGCTGCACCACCATGGATTCCTCGGTGGCCTCGCCGACGTCGAAGCGCTGCACAATGGCGTCGAGCCCCTTGGCCGTACTGTCGTCTTGCGCCTCGGGGTCGACGTCCACGGGCGACGGCAGTAGCGTCTGAATCCCGTTGTCTCCCATTGCCTCCAGTTGCGGGCGGACCGCATCGGCGATTTGGGCGGCAAGCGAGTCGAGCACCCTGGTTCTCGCTTCGTCGTCGGAGATGCTGGGGTGCTGCAGTTTCTCCAGGTTCACCATCAGCTCGCCGGCGATGCTGTGGGTCACCCAGTACGCCTCGGCGTAGTCGAGTTCCCAACTGATCCGCGGATCCTGTCCGGCGAAGACCGTTACCCCGCCCTCACGCCGTTCGACGTGCGGACCGAACAGCCAGCCGGCGTACTGGTCCGGCAACGGGGTGGCCACCAGCGCGGCGGCGTCCTGGGCGGTGAAGTTCAGTGCGATCGTCTGCTTGCCCGGCTCTATCTGGTGCGGCTCGAGCTGATCGTGAATCGTCAACCGCCCGAACAGCGGAATCTCGTTGTACGCGATCTCGCGCGACTCTGCGGCGCGGGGACCATCCGGGATGGTGATGGTGGCCGGGGGCAGCGAGACCAGCGGGATACAGGTGACCGAGTCGATGACGATCTTGGAATCGAAAATCACCAGGTCTATCGCGAAGTGCCGCAACGGGTCGCGAGGTTCACCGTCGGCCTCCTCCTGCCACAGCCGCCGATGAGAGTCGAGGATGAACCAGACGCGATCCAGCGTGAGGTCAAGGGTGGCCGTCGCGGAGTAGCCGGGGCCGTCGACGGACTGCGTGTACTTGTCGCCGCTGAACATCTCGGCCGTCTGATCCTGCACGCGTTCGCGATGAATTTCGATGATCGTGTCGGGGCGATGCATGTAGTGACTCCGTCCCTCGGCGGTACGCATGTGCCGTCGTCGCGTACGCGGTCATGTCGGCCCGACCAGTTCGCTCAAGTCGGTTCATGGATGCTGTACCCGAAACGATTGATAATCACCAAACGATGAGTGCTGATTTTGCCGGGGTCATTGTCGGCACTGGCGGTCACCGATGGTTCGTCTCCCGAGAGCTTCCGGGTCGACCTGGCGGGGATCGCGTGTCAGCGCGCTGTCAACTGATCGTTGATGTTGATCCACTGGCCTTCGCCCTTGTGGTTGGCCATGTTTCGGCATTCGCCATCGAGGATGATCTGGCCGTAGCTGTGGTCGGACGCCACGAAGCTGATGCTGGCGGCTACGCCGCCTTTATTCAGCGTTGCGTCGTGGTAGTGCCGTCCGGGTGACGCCCCCTCGTTCCAGCCGTGCGCAATCATCGCTGCCCGCACCTGCTGGAAATAAGCGTCGGGGTCGCCATGGATCAGGAAGCTGAGCGTGACGGTGCCCTGATATGGCGGATCGCCTTGGTCGTTGCAGGAGGCGAACGAGAATGCCCCGCTCACGCCCTCCAAGTTCGCCGCGGCGACGATTTGTTTGGCCGGGTCGATCACCTGGGCTTTGGTCTGATCGTCGCTCATCGGGTGGGCTGAATCTTCATACGGGTTAGTCGATCCGGAGGCATGTGGTTTATGTGGCACTGGCGCGCATCCTCCTAACAACACGGCGACGACCACTATCGAAGTAAGCAGCGCTTGGCGCAACGACACGCTTGGTTCTTAATGGTGGTGTTGAGCATCGAAAACATGGTTCCGTTCCCGGACAACCGATTAGCACCGCATCGGTGGCATGCATGTTGTGCATGGCAAAGGCGTCGGCGACTGTGGTCGAACCGTAGGAGTGGCCCAACACCGTGACATGCTGGCCGGCGCCGAGGTGTGTCGCCCACGCAACCGTTCGGACTGCGCACCAAGGGATTTGATGAGGCGCTGCACTTCGGCGGCCTCGTTGATCGGGGTCGCCATTTTGGTGGTTCCATGCCGCGTCGAAGCGCTTCCGGGCTTGCTCGAACGTGTGGTCCGCTTCCGCGGTGTGCCGGCCCGCGCCATGGAAGGCTTCCGCAAGACTCGAGATTTGAGACGGATTGCCGGCCTGCAAGCTCTGATTGATCGCCCACGGATCTCGGCCGGCCTTGGCGATCAGATCGGCAACGTTAAGCCATTTCAGCTGCATCGCTCCGCCCGACAACTCGCTGCTGATTCTCCGACAACAGCTACGACGCTACCTCCGCTGGTGCTCCGTTACGCGCGTTCCGCCCGGCATCGCTGTGCAAGTCTTGGGCGCGCGCTCGGCGGGCAGGATGTTCGAACATCGCGGTGCTCGGCGCTCGGTATCGGACCCCCGCGGCGCGCGCAACAGCCTGGCGATTGCAACTGGGTGCGGTCGTCCGTTTCCTCGGTGGAGCTAAGGGGACTCGAACCCCTGACCCCCACACTGCCAGTGTGGTGCGCTACCAGCTGCGCCATAGCCCCGAGAAGTCGTGCCCATCGAAGCTACACCACCGGTAACGGACCTTCAAAGTTGCTGGTCATACCGGCTCGACGTCTGACTCGGACGCCATCAGATCCGCCTCCAGCTCCACCGCGGCCCGAGTCTCGGGCGCCACCACCCAGCCGATGGCGGCGATCAGCAGAACGATCCCGCTGATGACGAAGCTCCACGTGTAGCTGAACCGCTCGGCGGTCCACCCGACCGCCATGGACCCGACGATGGCACCCAGATCCGACATCATTTGCACCGTCGCCACCGGAAGGCCCGCGCGCGCCTCGTTGCCCAGGATGTCGGCCACGGCGGCCTGCAGCGGTGACATGTAGATGCCCGTCATCGCGCCGGCCACGCCGGCCGCCACCATGAACACCGGCAACGACGCCACGAAGCCCAGCCAGACGGTCGCCACCCCGGACGTCACCAGGCCGATGATCAACAGGGTGCGCCGCCCGATCCGGTCCGACAGGTAGCCGCTGGGGACGACGGCCAGCGCATTACCCCCGGCGAACGCCGCGAGCACCATGCCGATGATGCCGATGCCCCGGCCCATCACGTCGGAGATGAACAGCGGAACCAGCGCGACGCGCAGGCCGAACGCGGACCAGCCGGTGGCGAAATTGGACAGCAGCGCCGACCGGTACGCACGCACCCGCAGCGCCTCGCGCAGCGTCACCGTCGATCGTGTCGGGGGCGGCGGCGCGGCCAGCGCCGAATTCCGCAGGCTGTAGAACAGCACCACCGCGACACCCAGCATGGCGACGCCGTAGACGACGAACGGAGCGGTCAGCCCCCACCCCGCCGCCAGGCCGCCGACCGCCGGACCGCCGACCGCGCCCACCATGAACGACGTGGTGAACAGTCCCGCGATCCGCCCGCGCGCGTCGGGAGGGCTGATGTGGATCATCAGTCCCAGCGCCGAGACATAAAACATTGTGGACCCGATGCCGCTGAAGACCCGGAAAAGCATTAACTGCCAATAGGCCTGGGAAAAAGCGCACGCGGCCGTGGACACCGCCACGATCAGCAAACCACCGATATAGATCCGCCGCTCCCCCAACCGCTCGGTGAGCAGGCCACTGATCGGTGCGAAACACAACCGGCTCAACGAAAAGACGGTGACCAAGAAAGTCACCGCCTTGATGCTGACGCCGAAGCTACGTGCAAAGGTCGGCAGCGCCGGCGAGATCACCCCGTAGCCCAGCGCGATCATGATATTCGCCCAGCTCAGAATCCAGACTTCGCGCGGCAGCCGGGCAGAACGCGACGCGCGCCCCCCCGGGCGGGCAAGACGGAGGGAAAAGGTCACCCAATGACTTTATTGACCACCTCGCGCGCGGTTTCCTGCACCTCCGCCAAATGCTCAGGCCCGTTGAAGGATTCCGCGTAAATCTTGTACACATCCTCGGTGCCCGAGGGCCGTGCGGCAAACCACGCATTGGCCGTCGTGACCTTCAATCCGCCCAGCGGTGCACCATTGCCGGGCGCCGCGGTCAGCTTCGCGGTGATCGGTTCGCCCGCCAATTCCGTCGCGGTCACCTGGTCGGCGGACAGCTTCGACAGGCGGGCCTTCTGGTCGCGGTCGGCGGGCGCGTCGACCCGCGCGTAGAACGGCGTGCCGTACTCGGCGGTCAGCCGCTGATAGCGCTGCGACGGACTCGACCCGGTGACCGCGAGGATTTCCGAAGCCAGCAGCGCCAGGATGATGCCGTCCTTGTCGGTGGTCCACACCGAGCCGTCCCGCCGCAGGAACGACGCCCCGGCCGACTCCTCGCCGCCGAAACCGATGGTGCCTCCGATCAGGCCGTCGACGAACCACTTGAACCCGACCGGCACCTCGATCAGTTTGCGGCCGATGCCGGCGACGACCCGGTCGATCATCGACGAACTGACCGCGGTCTTGCCGACGGCGATGCCGCCCGGCCACGACGGCCGCTGGGTGTAGAGGTATTCGATGGCCACCGCGAGGTAGTGGTTCGGGTTGAGCAGCCCCTCGTCGGGCGTGACGATGCCGTGGCGGTCGGAGTCGGCGTCATTGCCGGTGGCGATCTGGTAGCGGTCTGGGTTGCCGGACATCGTTCGGATCAGCCCCGCCATCGCGTCCGGCGAGCTGCAATCCATCCGGATCTTGCCGTCGTGGTCGAGCGTCATGAACCGCCACGTCGCATCGACCAGCGGATTGACCACGGTCAGGTCCAGGCGATGCCGCTGAGCGATCTCACCCCAGTAGTCCACGCTGGCCCCGCCCAGCGGGTCGGCGCCGATCCGCACCCCGGCCGCGCGGATGGCATCGATGTCGACCACGTTGGGCAGGTCGTCGACATAGTTGCCCAGGTAATCGTGGCGCTGCACGGTCTGCAGCGCGCGGGCCAGCGGAACGCGCTTGACCCCCGACCCGTCGTGCAGAATTTCGTTGGCGCGCTTGGCAATCGCGTTGGTCGCGTCGGTGTCGGCCGGCCCGCCGTTGGGTGGGTTGTATTTGAAGCCGCCGTCTGCGGGCGGGTTGTGCGACGGCGTCACGACGATTCCGTCGGCCAGCGCCCCGGTGCGGCCGCGGTTGTAGGTGAGGATCGCGTGGCTGACCGCGGGTGTCGGCGTGTAGCGGTCGCGGGAGTCGATCATGGCGACGACGTCGTTGGCGGCCAGTACCTCCAGCGCCGACACCCAGGCCGGCTCGGAAAGGCCGTGTGTGTCACGGCCGATGAACAACGGGCCGCCTGTGCCGTGCGCGGCGCGGTACTCGACGATGGCCTGGGTGATCGCCAGGATGTGAGCCTCGTTGAACGCTCCATCGAGTGCCGACCCGCGGTGCCCCGACGTGCCGAACGCGACCTGTTGAGCGACGTCACCGGGGTCGGGCTGAATCGAGTAGTACGCCGTCACCAGGCGGGGCAGATCGACGAGGTCTTCGGGCTGGGCCGGCTGACCGGCTCGTGGGTTGGCCACCATGGTTACCAATTCTGCCCGTGCCCGCGTCCCCCCGGGCTGCGCCGCTCTGGACTTCGGCCATACGCTGCGTAGCGCACCGGCAAACGAAGGGAATCGCCCCAGTGGCTCAACGGGACTATCGCGAATTGGCCGCGGTGTTTGCCGGTGGGGCGCTGGGCTCCCTGGCCCGTGCCGCCCTGAGCACGCTCGCCGGCGGTGACCCGGCGAGCTGGCCATGGCCCACGTTCACGGTCAACATCGTCGGTGCCTTTCTGGTGGGTTACTTCACCACCCGGCTGCTGGAGCGGTTGCCGACGTCGAGCTATCGGCGGCCCCTGCTCGGCACCGGATTGTGCGGCGGTTTAACCACTTTTGCGACGATGCAGGTCGAGACGCTGAAGATGCTCGAACACGGCCACTGGGGATTGGCCGTCGGCTACACCGTCACCAGCATCGTGCTGGGACTGCTGGCGGCGCACCTTGCCACCAAATTGGTGCGCCGGGTCAGGGTGCGCCAATGAGCATCCCCGCGGTGACGACGGCTCTGGTCTGGGTCGGCGTCGTGCTCATCGGCGGCGTCGGCTCGGTGCTGCGTTTCGTCATCGACCGCACGGTGGCGCGCCGGGCGTCCCGACCGTTTCCGTTCGGCACGCTCGCCGTGAACATCAGCGGCGCAGCGCTTTTGGGCTTCCTCGCCGGCCTGGCACTGAACAAGGAGGCGGCCCTGCTGGCCGGCACCGCTTTCGTCGGCGCCTACACCACGTTCTCCACCTGGATGCTGGAAACGCAGCGGCTCGGCGAGGAAGGTCAACTGCGCGCAGCGCTGGCCAACATCGTCGTGAGCGTCTTGCTCGGTGAAGCGGCGGCGTTCATCGGACAGCAGATCGCCCAGCAGCTTTGATGGGGGTGCGCCGGGCGCTTTAGGTGTCGCGCTGCCGGGGGACGTCGTCGGGAGTGCGGGGCAGTACGTACAGCGCCATTCGCCGATTCGACATGTCATGCTCGCCGAGAAATGCGCAGCCGCTGCGCTCACAGAACTTGCGCGCCAACACGTTGCGATGATCGGGATCGAACATGATGCGGCGGCACCGCGGATCAAGGGTGAGGACGCCGACCACCATGTACGGCAGCAGGTAACTGACGTGCCCGCGTTCGATGTAGTCCACATCGGCGACCGCGACGTGCAAACCCAAATCGTAGGCGTCATACTCATATCGCGCAGCTATGGAATCCTTTGCCGCCCTGTATAATTCGATATAGGCGCGGTCTACCCCGTCCAGTGTGGCGATGAGCGGGCGGGAAAACTCGCCTCCAAGTTGCGCCTGCAGGTAGCGATGCCACTGCGCCACCGGCCAGTTGGACTCCCAGGCCTCGACCAGATGCGGCCGGCTCATCCACTCCGAGATCATCTCGGCGTCGGCGTCCGGGTCGGCAACGCGCAGACCATACGGCGCGGGCAATTCCGGGATGGGCGGCGGCGGGACGCTTCGAATCTCCTCGGGAAGGTCGGTCAGTTCCCGCGGGAGGATGGGTTCGCCGTCGGTCATGTCAACGGGACGAGCCTACGACGCCGCTGGTTCGATGCCGGGTCAATGGGATTTGAGAAGTTTGGCCAGGACGGCCACCTGGCTGATGTTCAGGTCGCGCGTCGCGGTCACCAGCGTGACGGAACCACGTTTGGCGAGCTTGCGCAGCTCGTCCAGGGCGCTACTGTCGCGCAGTTCGCCCTCGTAGCGCGAGGCGAATTCGTCGAACCGGTCCGCATCGTGGTGGTACCACTCGCGCAGATCCTTCGACGGGGCGACGTCCTTGCACCAGATACCCACCCGCGGATCGTCTTTGCGCACTCCTCGCGGCCAGACGCGATCGACCAGCACGCGCTGCCCCTCGTCGGGGCTGACCTCGTCGTAGACCCGCGCCACCCGGATCCGGCTGCTGGCGCTCACACTACCCAGCGTAGAGCTTCTCGGTGGCGGCGATCATAGTCGAATGTATGTTCGATAGATTGCTGGCCGTCGACCCGACCGCCGACGAATCGGCGCCGATGGAGCGCATCGCCGAGTTAGAGACGATCAAGTCCGCGGCCGCCGCGGGCGCTCGCGCGGCGGCCGCCGCATCTGGGTTTCGCCAATGCGCTGGTGTCACGCTCGCGCGGCATGCGGCCCAGCCCTCAGTAGTGGTAGGTGTCCGACGGCGCGGGCGAATGATCCCGTTCTTCGTCGTCGAACTCCGACGGTTCGATGCCGTACGCGCGGGCCAGCTCGAGAATCTTGGTGGCCCGGGCGATGCGCGGGAGGTCGGAGCCGTTGCGGATCTCTCCCCCGTCACGCTCGAACTCGCCGAAAAATTCCTTGGCCCAAGAGATTTCGTCCTGCGAGGGCGACAGACCCTCGTTCACCACGCCGCACTGGTCCGGGGTCAGGCAGATCTTGCCCGTCATCCCGAATTCCACTGAAACGGCCGTCGCCTCGATCAGCTTCAAAGCGTTGGAGCCGATCGTGGGCCCGTCGATGGCACTGGGCAGACTGGCCGCCTTGGCGGCGATCGTGAAACGTGATCGGGCATACGCCAGCGTGCCCGGGTCTTCCCCGAAACCGGTGTCGCGGCGGAAATCGCCGATGCCGAAGGCGAGCCGGAAGGTACCCTTCGCGGCGGCGATCTCGGTGATGCGTTCCAGGCCGCGGGCCGTCTCCACCAGCGCCACGATCGGCACGTTGGGCAAGCGTTGCGCCGTCTCGGTGACGTGGTCCACCGATTCGACCATCGCCAGCATCACCCCGCCGACCGGTGTGGCGGCCAGCGCGGCGAGGTCGTCCGCCCACCACGGGGTGCCAAAGCCGTTGATGCGGACCCAGTCGGTGTTCCCGGCGTTCAGCCAACGCACCACGTTGTCGCGCGCGGCGTGCTTGTCCTTGGGAGCGACGGCGTCCTCGATGTCGAGGACAACGATGTCAGCGCGCGACTGCGCCGCCGACTGGAACCGGTCGTCGTGCGCACCGTTCACCAATAGCCAGCTTCGGGCCAGAACGGGGTCGATGCGGAAGCCGATGACGCCGTCGGACTCCGGCGCGCTGCTGTTGACCTGGTCGTACATCTCATCTTTTCGTCATCGTGAATGGAGGCTGGCCCCTTAACCGTAGCGATATCGCAGACGGCTGTTCGAACCAGTTGATGCCGACGACCTCTTGCGCAATCGCTGCGACGTGGGTTTGCGCAGCTGAGACGACCCGTTGGCGATTCTTGTTCGCCTCTTCATAGGCGATGATCGCCCGAACGTCACTCGTGCTGGTGAGGTCCTTGACCGTGGCCACGGCACCGCTGACGTGGAGCTCGTCGTAGTCGGCGATGGGCAACTCGTCGACGTCGAGCACCCCGCGGCCGCAGGCACGCCCGTCGCGGCCGCGACTCGCTGAGGTAGCCAGCAAACGAAAAGGGCTCCGGCGTCGCGTTTCCCCGTGCTTCGCCGAGGGTAGAACATCCCTCGCCACGTGCGGCCATCCGTCGCGCGTCGCTTCCTGCGGAGACTAGAGCACCCTGGTCCCGAAAAGCATCTCGATCACCCGTCTGGGCTCGACCGAGAAAACTCACTAGGAGTAGATATGCGTAAGACCATTGCCATCGTTTCAGCCACCGGTGCACTGTTGTTCGGCGGAGCAGGTGTCGCCAATGCCGCCGGTCCGAGTGCTCCCGCGCCGTCGTCCACGACAACGTCGTTGGCGGACAACGCCAACAACAACAACGACCAGCACAGCGACAAGACCGGGCTGTGGGGCCTCGTTGGCCTGCTGGGCCTGGGCGGACTCGCCGGCCTGATGCGCCGCAAGGACGCCGGCACCGGGGTCGGACCGGCGACCACTCGCGATCGCGGCATTTAAACCCGCCGCGTAGCCCCAGATCCCCGTCAGACACTGTGCAGCTGGCGGGGATCTGGCTGGCGCTCTACCGTGGCGCACCAAATAGCACCAAATAGTCTGTGCCGCAACGGATCCTAAGTTTTTGGCTGGGCGGCGGAGAGCATCGCGCCCGGCGACACGGCGTTTAGCAGCGTGTATGCCGGGTATTTCCTGGACAAGCCGCACACAGCCCACAGTGCGCAGTCCCAACTCCCAAGTCATTGGAGGTATCGGCGATGGCAGACCTGATTGTCGAATCACCCGACGAAGTCGTCGCATTCCTGAAAGCGCAGCACAACCTCATCGAGGACATGTTCGACCAAGTGCTGCACGCGTCGGATCCGCACGCCCGTGAGGAGCCGTTCGCAACGTTGCGCCAGTTGCTGGCCGTGCACGAGACGGCCGAGGAGATGGTGGTGCATCCGCGCGTGCGGCGGGAGGACGACGACGGCGACGCCATCGTCGACGCCCGTCTCGAAGAAGAGCATGAAGCCAAGGAACTGCTGTCGGCGATCGAGAAGCTCGACATCACCTCGGACCGGTTCATTACGGAGATGACGAAATTGCGCGAGGCCGTGCTCGAGCACGCCCGGCAGGAGGAGGACGAAGAGTTCCCCGTCTTGAAGCGCAAGGTCGACACCGACGACTTAAAGCGCATGGGAGCGGCGGTGCGCGCCGCCGAGGCCATCGCCCCGACGCGCCCCCATCCGGGCGTGGAATCGGCGAAACTGAACTTCGCGCTCGGGCCGTTCGCGTCCATGCTCGACCGCGCCCGCGACCTCATCGGCAAAGCCCTCGGATAGCGCACCCGAGGGGGCATCGAGTTTCCGTAGGCTCGATGAGATGAGTGTTGCCCCGGATACCGCCGTCGTCCTCCAAGACCGGTTCTTCCGCGAATTGCCGGAGATGGCGGTCCGCTGGCAGGCGGAGACGTTCCCCGAGTTGCGGCTGCTGGCGCTCAATGAGCCGCTGGCCGACGACGCTGGGCCTCGACGCCGCCTGGCTGCGCGGCCCGGACGGCCTGCGCTTCCTGGTCGGCAACCTGGTGCCCAGCGGCGCCACCCCGGTGGCCCAGGCCTACGCCGGGCACCAATTCGGCGGCTTCGTTCCGCGGTTGGGCGACGGGCGAGCGCTGCTGCTGGGCGAACTGGTCGACGGCGACGGGCGGCTGCGCGATGTCCACCTCAAGGGTTCCGGTGCCACGCCGTTCGCCCGCGGCGGGGACGGCCTGGCCGCGGTGGGGCCGATGCTGCGCGAATACATCGTCAGCGAGGCGATGCACGCCCTGAGCGTGCCGACGACGCGGTCGTTGGCCGTGGTGGGTACCGGTCGCCCGGTCCATCGCGAAGAGACACTGCCCGGTGCCGTGCTCACCCGCGTTGCCGGCAGCCATCTGCGGGTGGGCAGCTTCCAATTCGCCGCGTCCACCGGCAACAAGGACCTGCTGCGCCGGCTCGCCGACCACGCGATCGCCCGCCACCACCCCGGTGCCGCCGATGCGGAGAACCCGTACCTCGCCTTGTTCGAAGCGGTGGTCGCCGTCCAGGCATCGCTGATCGCCCAATGGATGCTGATCGGATTCGTCCACGGCGTGATGAACACCGACAACACCACCATCTCGGGCGAAACGATCGACTACGGGCCGTGCGCCTTCATGGAGGCCTACGACCCCGACACCGTCTTCAGCTCGATCGACTTCTGGGGACGCTATGCCTACGGCAACCAACCGGTCATCGCCGGATGGAACCTCGCCCGCTTCGCCGAGACACTACTTCCGTTGCTCTCGGAGAACACCGAGGAAGCCATCGCGCTCGCCGAGCAGTCGTTCGGGATATTCCAAACCCGCTATGACGCGGTGTGGGGCTCCGGGATGCGCGCCAAACTCGGCTTGTCCGCCGACGTCGACGCCGAATTCGCCACGGTGTTGGCCGAGGATCTGCTGCGGCTGCTCAAGCAGAACCACGTCGACTACACCTCGTTCTTCCGCCAGCTCGGCCACGCGGCGCGAGGAGATGCCGAACCCGTCCGCGGATTGTTCTCCGACGTCGCCGGCTTCGACCAGTGGTTGACGCGTTGGCGGGCGTTGGGTCCCGACGCCGACACGATGGATCGCACCAACCCGATCTACATTCCGCGTAACCATCTGGTCGAGGAGGCTCTCACCGCCGCGACGGCCGGCGAGCTCGGCCCACTGGAACAACTGCTCGCCGCGTTGACGGACCCCTATGCGCAACGGCCGGGCCTCGAGCGCTACGCGGCGCCCGCCCCCGAGGACTTCGGCAAGTATCAAACCTTCTGTGGTACTTGACCTTACGAAAGCTTAGCGAGCTCGGCCTGCAACCCATCCAGGCGTTGCAACGTCTCGATCGTGAGGCTCGGTCGGCAGGTCCACCAAGAGGTGTTGCACTCCCAGATCGCGATAACCCTCGAGTTCCTTCGCCGCCGGCTTGCCGCCGTGGAAGTGGATCACCGGGACGTCCCGGCCGGCCAGGTCACGTAATTGCTCGAGCGGAGCCGACAATTCCTCCGCCGACCCCGTCATCGACAGCCAGCCCGCGTTCAGCCGGGCGATGCGCTTGAAGCCCGCCGGTCCGCCGCCGAGGTAGAGCGGCGGATAGGGCTGCTGGACCGGCTTGGGCCAGCTGTAGATGGGGTCGAAGTTCACGAATTCGCCGTGATATTCCGCCTTTTCGTGCGTCCAGATCTCGATCATCGCGTCGAGCCGCTCGTCGACGACGCGTCCGCGCACCGAGGGATTCACGCCGTGGTTGGCGATTTCCTCGCGCAGCCAGCCGATACCCACGCCGAATCGAAAGCGCCCCTGCGACACCAGATCCAGCGACGCTACCTCTTTGGCGGTGTGGATCGGATCGCGCTGGGGCACCAGTGCGATCCCCGTGCCCAGGACGAGCCGCTCGGTGGCGACCGCCGCGGCGGCCAGCGCCACAAACGGATCCAGCGTGCGGTAATACTTCGGCGGAATAGGGCCACCGCTCGGATACGGGGTCTTCGTGTCGACCGGTATGTGCGAGTGCTCGGCGAGAAAAAGCGATTCAAAACCGCGCTGCTCGAGCGCCGTGCCCAAGGCCGCGGGGCCAATGCCGTCGTCGGTAACAAATGTCAGCACACCGAAATCCATGATGGTCAGTCAACCGCATCACCGCTCGTCTGTCAGCGCGAACTTGTTCCGGCGGTTACTTAGGCGCGATCGGTGACCGGGACCAACCGCGCAACTCCGCGCAGGAGCCACGGCGTGCGTTTCGCCATCACCGCCACGGCCCGGTCCGATCGACGCATCGCCGTTCGGGGGCCCGGCGTGGGTGACGCGGCCAGCTGCACGTCGCGCGACCCCGGCCCCTCCCCATGCCGATCGACAGCGAGGATTTGCCACAGGCCGGGCACGCCGCGCAACTCGACGCCGCCGCGGTCATCGAAGCGGGTACCCGAACCGACCACCAGGTCGCGGACGGTGCTGGACACCAGAATTTCTTTGGCGCCGGCCAAGGCGAGGATTCGTGCGGCGATGTGCACCGCGATTCCCCCGATGTCGTCGCCGAGCAGTTCACACTCCCCCGCGTGGATCCCTACGCCCAGCCTTTTCGCCGATCACTTGGTACGCCAGGCTCAGATCACCGCAGTTTGCATACGCCGTCTCCGGCACGCAACGAGCTACCGATTGCATCGCGGTCTGGGACAGCAAATACCTACCGATTCGCTCGGATACGTCGGCTCACGGCGCTGGTTCTTCGGTCGCCGCCCGGGTTGCCCGACGGTTTGTCGGACGTAGGGCACCCCAGACGCCGACGGCGATGCCGACGGCGGCGCCGCCCAGGCCGATGATCTGCTGCGAGGGCTTCAGGTCCCCGTGCACGCTCATCCCGCCGACCAGGTCGGCCGCGTCGGCGCCGGCGGAGGCCAGAAACCAGCCGCGCGTGTTCTTACCGCGCAGCGCCGCCCCCGCGAGCAGCACACCGATCAGCGCATCGCGATAGCCCATCGACCGCAACAACAATTGCGCGGTCGGCGTCGGCTCGTCGGGGTCACCCCACAGCTTGTTTGCCCGCAGAGGGTCGACGAGGAAGGAAACGCCAGAGGCAAGTCGGATGGTGCCCGCAAGAAGGCCGAACCGGTCGATGGACATGGTCTGAGAGCCTAGGAGCAAACCATCCGATCGTGCACGCATTCCACCCGAAAGTCGCTCACGGCGAAGGACAGGAATCGGCGATCTGCAGCGACGCCGGCCAGAGCACGGTGGCCACTCCGAAGGCCATGGCGTCCGCGGCGGTGGGCGACACGGCTTCTATGCGTGCCTGAATTCGCTGGGTCTGCTCGGGGTGAAAAACGGTCCACGCGAACCCGATACACAGATATGGGATCGTCAGCCACACCGCCAGTTCGATCAGCGCGCCGACGCTGACCTTGTGCCCGAGGATGCGCCGAACGGGGTCCATCGCGTGTTCGATTCCGCCCATAACCGCACTCCCAGCTACCGCAGCACCAGTTTCAGAGCGTAGTCGACGACGACGTCGAGATCACTGCCCAAATGCCCGGCGAGCCACTGCTGCGCGAGCTCGGCCATGGCGCCCGTGTAGAGGGCCGCGGCGACCTCCGCGGCCACCGGATCGGAATCGGGATTAAGACGCCAGCCTTCGGTCAGCACGCCCGCGCGCAGCATGTCCTGCGTCGCGCGACGCCGGGCGGCCAGGACCGGGTTGGTGCGCGCATCGGTGAACAACACCCGGCCGCGGCGCGGATCGGCCGAGGAAAAGCCCAGCACCGCCGCGATGCCGGCCCGGGTCCGGGCGCCCAGCGAATCCCCCGCCTGTTCGATGGCGGCCTCGATCACTTCGCCGAGCTGCTCGCTCACCCGGTCGTAGACCGCACCGAGCAGATCGTCGGTGTCACCGAAACTCTCGTAGAAGTAGCGCGTGTTCAGCCCGCATTCCCGGGACACCGAACGCACCGAGACCGCCGCCTCACCCCCGCTGCCGAACAGTCGATAGGCGGCCTCGATCAGCAGCGCACGACGCTCGGCGCGGCGGTCCTTGAGCGGTATACCGGCCCACCGGGTGGGACTCGACATCCCTACAGCGTAAGTCGAGATGACCCGGGTCTTGTCACACCTGTAGCCAAAACCTTATTCTGGTTACAGTCGTGACCAGAAATTTCGAGGGAGTGCGCTGTGTTTCTGCCACACCAGATCGTCGGGCAGCTGATCAACAAGCGGTTGGACGACAACATGCGGCGGTACTTCTTCCGCGGCATGGAGTTCGCCGCGCCCGTCGGCGATCCGGGTTGGTTCGGCCCCGACAGCGCGGTGTGGCGGGTGCATTCGCACCTGCCCGCGCTGATCTTCGGCCTGCAGTGCGCCGCCTTCATGGAGACCTTGGACCCGTCGATCTATTGGATGGGCATGCACCACTCGCGACTGATCAAGCGGGACAGCAACGGAAACCCGATATCGCAAGTGCCCCACATCGATCCCGAAGGCGCCGCGACACGCCTCGGCCACTCGGTGGCGTTCTTCATCGGCACGGCCTATGGGTCAACCGAAACCGCTGAGCGCCTGGCGAAATCGGTGCGCGCGATGCACCACACCATCAAGGGCACACGTCCCGACGGCGCCCGCTACGACGCCGACGATCCCGAATGGCTGCGGTGGAACTACGCGACGGTCGTCTGGGGCCTGGCCACAGCGCACGAGCTTTATCACCCGATGCCGTTGCGCGGCAAGAAACTCGACCGCTACTACGGTGAGTTCGTCCGGGTCGGGCACGCGCTGGGAGGCACCGACCTGCCGACCACCAAGGCCGAGACGCTCGAGTGCCTGGAGTCCTACCTGCCGAAGTTGGCCGTCACCTATGGCAAAGCGATGGGCACCGGCCCCAACGTCGCGATGCCGCAGGCGGCCGTCGACTGGGCCATTCGCGACACCATGCCGAAATGGGCCAAGCAGATGCTGGCGCACCGCGATTGCAACATCGTCGAACGCACCGCCCGTCGCACCGCGGTGTGGTCGATCATCAACGGCATCAACGCCGCGTCCGGCCCGGCCCCGGAGTTCCAGCAGGCCCAGGCCAGGGTCAAGGGGGGCACCACCGTCCCCCACACCCTGCCGGCCTACGTGCTCGGCAGCGATCAGGTTCGCAGTCGCTCCGAGGTGGAGCGCAGCTTCCAGACGCTGTAGTCGCTCTCGCCGCCGCCTCCGGTGTCCGACACTGGGGACATCTCACAAAGTTCCCGGGCGAAACGTCTACACAGCGTGACAGCCAAACGACCGTTCGAGGCGGTGGTCGTCGACCACGGCCGCACCGTATTGCGGGTATGCCGCGCCATCGTCGGGCCGGTCGACGCCGACGATGCGTGGTCGGAGACCTTTTTGTCCGCGTTGCGGGGCTACCCGGATCTGCCCGCCGAGGCCAACGTCGAGGCCTGGCTGGTCACCATCGCGCACCGCAAAGCCATCGATCTCACCCGGGCCCGCGCACGACGCGCGGTGCCGACCGACCAGGTCCCCGAGACCGCCGGCCCGGCAGACCCCGACAGGGACGACGACCTCGCCGACGCACTGGCCCGGCTGCCCGCCAAGCAGAAGCACGCCGTGGCCTACCACTACCTGGCCGGCCTGCCCTATTCCGAGATCGCCGGCATGCTCGGCGGCAGTCCCGACGCCGCCCGGCGCGCCGCCGCCGACGGCATCGCCACCCTCAGACGCACATACCCCGGCATCACCGCCGGCACGACCGGGACAGGAGAACACCGATGAGCAACGAACAAGAATTGACCCGCGACCTGGTGCAGATCACCGACGGCACCGCCGACGACCTCGACGCACTGCACGCCCGGCTCGCCGCCGCAGCACAATCCCAGGGCGTCCTGGACGTCGCCTACCGCGTCGTCGACAGCCCGGTCGGTGCCTTGCTCATCGCGGCCACCGAGGTCGGCCTGGTCCGCGTCGCCTACGCCAGCGAGGGACACGACACCGTCCTGCAAAGCCTCGCCGACCGGATCAGTCCGCGCATTCTGCTCGCACCCGGCCGCCTTGACACGGCCGCACGACAACTCGACGAGTATTTCGCCGCCACCCGCCACGAATTCAGCGTGCCCCTGGACTGGCGGCTCTCGGCCGGATTCCGCGTCGCCGTGCTGCGTCACCTGCCCGAGATCGGCTACGGCCACACCGCGAGCTATGCCGCGGTGGCCAAGCTGGCCGGCAATCCCAACGCGGTTCGCGCCGTCGGCAGCGCCTGTGCCACCAATCCGCTACCGGTGGTGGTGCCCTGCCACCGCGTGGTGCGCAGCGACGGCGCGCTGGGCGGCTATCTCGGGGGCGCGGACGCCAAACGCGCCCTGCTCACCCTCGAGTCCGCGGCATAAGTCGGACGTACGCGAATCCCGTTGCTGGACAACGTGACAGCGGCCGTTCGGATCGCTAGGCGGCGCCCGGCGTGAGGATCGGAATGTCGATGACCGGCTGCGGCGTCGGCGCGGGCGGCGGTGCCTGGGTGACATGTTGCCCCAGGTGCTGAGGGCAGAAGGCGCTCGCCGCGATCATGGTGAACTGGGCGGCGCCGTCCACCGTGAACCCCGGATTGCTCGACGACACGCTCTTGATGACGTCGACCTGCGCACTGCCCTGGTCCATCAGTTGGCACGCCCTTTTACCCACTCCGACCGCGGCAGCCGGATCCTGATAGGTGATGCCGGCTTGGTTGAGCGCGGCGATGAAGCTCGCATCCGGTCCCGAAGTGCCGACCGGATCGGCGTGCGCCGGCGCGGCCACACCGATCAGGGCCGCGCAGCCCGCGAGCACTACCAACATTCGCATCGCTTCATCCTCATATAGATCGGCGTCCGTGTCCTGCCGAGCCCCTCCGACTGTCCCTCACCACGGCAAACGTGCAAGCCGAGCCGCCGGGCGGCGATCGCTCACGAATCCTGGCACGCGCCCTCGATGTGGTACACAGTGGCTATGTCCGCGCGGTCCCGTCAACATCGTTGAGAGTCCGGGCGTGCACGACGATCGACTTCTGACTCCCGGCCAGACCTGCTGGCGCACGGCACGGGCCGACCAGTTCGCCCCCATCATCGACGCGGCCGACTACTTCAAATACGTCAAGGCGGCGATGTTGCGCGCCCGCCATCGAATCATGCTGATCGGCTGGGATTTCGATTCCAGGGTGACGTTCGAGCGGGGCGAGAAGACCCTTCCCGGGCCAAACCAGCTGGGCCCGTTCCTTTATTGGATGCTGTGGAAACGGCCGGGTCTGGATATCTACCTACTGAAGTCCAATCTGCGTCTGCTGCCGGCCTTCGACGGCATCTGGTTCGGCCTCACGCCCGTGTCGCTGCTGAACCAGATCAGCAGCAAGCGAATGCATTTCGCCATCGACGGTGCCCACCCGATCGGCTCTGTGCATCATCAGAAAATCGTGGTCGTCGACGATGCGGTGGCGTTCTGCGGCGGCATCGATCTGACGCTCGAACGATGGGACACCCGCGCGCACACGGATGACAATCGCCACCGTCGGGCCGCAGGGCGCAGCTACGGTCCACGACACGATGTCGGCCTGGCCCTCGACGGCGCGGCAGCGGCCGCCCTGGGCGAGCAAGCCCTGGCCCGGTGGCAGGCCGCGACCAAACGATCGTTGTCGCCGGTGCAGGCCAGGCACGGCGCCTGGCCCAGCAAGCTGGAACCGAGCCTGCGCAACGTCGACGTCGGAATCGCACGCACCGTGCCGGAGCTCGAGGATTCCCCCGAAGCCCGGGAGGTGGAGGCGCTCAACCTGGCCGCCATCGCGGCGGCGCGCGACACCTTCTATGTGGAGAACCAATACCTGGCGTCGCGAACCATTGCCGAAGCGCTGGCCGCCCGGCTGCGCGAAGACGACGGTCCAGAGATCGTCATCGTGCTGGCCCGCAGGGGCAATAATCCGCTCGAGCGGGGAACCATGGACAGCGCCCGGCATCGCCTCATCCAGCTGCTGTGGGAAGCCGACGAGCACGGGCGGTTGGGCGTGTTCTGGCCGGCGGCCGACGGCGGTACGCCGATCTACGTCCATTCGAAAGTGCTGGTGGTCGACGACCGGCTGCTGCGCATCGGCTCCTCGAACTTCAACAACCGCTCGATGGGGTTCGACAGCGAGTGCGACGTCGCCATCGAGGCACAGCCGGCCAATTCCGAGCACGACCACCTGCGCCGCGAAATCGCCTCGGTGCGAAACGAATTGATGTCCGAGCACCTCGGTGTTTCCGTCGGCGAGTTCGAAGACGCGATCAGCGAACACCGGTCGGTCTTGAAGGCCATCGAGGCGCTTCGGGGAGATGGCAAGACGCTGCGGCCCTTCACCGAGCGCACCGTCGCCAATGAGGCGGGCCCGCTGGCCGAGAACGAGCTGATGGACCCCGACCACGTCCCACGTTCGCTGACCCGCAGCGTGCAACGGTTCATCACCGGCCTTCGGGGTTGACCGGCCGGCGATTTGGGTGTCGGTTCAGGCCGACCCGGCTTAGTGTGGGCAGAAGTGCCAGTGGACTAAGGACGAGCACCATGAGCATCGACGACGAACCCGTCACCACGCTGGAGGACCTGCGGGGCGATCTGGCGCAGCGGTACAAGCGGACGGCGACCGGCGGAAGTTCGGTGGACAGCGCGACCGTCGAGGCAGACATGGCGGCGCTGGACCGCGACGGCTATGTCATCTGGGAGGGCCTGCTCAGTCCCGAGCAGTGCGCGCAGATCCGTGAGGTCGTAAGCCCCTGGCTGGGACACACCGGACGCAACACCTTCGAGGGCCTGCGCACTCAGCGCATCTACAGCGTGCTGAGCAGGGCCCGGGTGTGCGATCGGCTAGTCGATCATCCCCGGGTGCTGGCGGTGCTCGACCGGCTGCTGATGCCCAACTATCTGCTTTCAGCGTTGCAGGCCATCAACATTCAGCCCGGCGAGGCCGCACAACTGGCGCACCACGACGATGGCTTCTACCCGATTCCGCGTCCCCGGGCCCCGCTGGCGGCCGCGACGATCTGGGCGATCGACGACTTCACCGCCGAGAACGGCGCCACCGTCATCTACCCGGGCAGCCACCGCTGGGGAAAGCGCCGGCCCGGTCCAGACGATCAGGCCCTACCCGTCGTCATGCCAGCCGGATCGTGCGTCTTCTTCGTGGGCACGCTGTGGCACGGCGGGGGCGCCAATGACACCGACCGCGAGCGCCTCGCCGTCACCGCCCAGTACTGCCAACCGTGGCTGCGCCCGATGGAGGCCTACACCTTGTCGATATCGCGCGACATCGCACGAGCGGTCTCCGATGACATTCGCCGGATGCTGGGCTACAGCATTCACCCGCCGTTCGTCGGCAACGTCGATGGCCTACATCCGTTGCGGCTGTTGGACATTGAGCCTGACTCGTAGCGCGCGCCCGATCAGGAAACAAGGCGCTTGGGCAATCCCCGGTTTGAAGCGCAGCCACCTGGCTATTCTCAGTTCTGTCATGACGCGTCGAGCGGGCCTGCCCGGCGAGCAAAAAGCAGATTCGCCGACCGCCAGGCCCCGGAATCGCCTGCACCGCAACCACACGATCGTGGCCGGTGCCAAGATGCTGGCCGCGCTGATATCGCTGGTGGTCGTGGCCGGCATTGGCATCGCCTGGCACGCCTACCGCAGCGCGTCGGCGGGCATCACCAAATCCGAAGCATTGGCGGGTGAACCGGCGTCGACCGGAAGTGACCAGAACATCCTGATCATGGGCCTGGATAGCCGGCGTGACCAGCACGGACTGCCACTGCCGCCGGACATCTATGACGCGCTGCACGCGGGCAACGAGGATTCCGCTGACGGCGATTCCGACGCGCTCATCGTGGTGCACCTGCCCGCCGGCGACGGTCCGGCCACGGCGATCTCGATCCCCCGCGACGACTATGTCGAACTGGCCGGATGCCCGACCTCGGATTGCCGCGGCAAGATCAAGGAGGCCTACAGCTACGCCTACCAGCGCGTGATGGCCGGCCACGGTTCCGCCGGCACGCAGCCGAAGTCGACGCCGCTTCAAGGGCAAGACTCCACGGCGAAAGAACAGGCGGCGCGGGAGGCGGGCCGCAAAGCCGAAATCAGCACGGTCAAGAGTCTTCTGCAAATCCCGATCGACCACTTCATCGAAGTCACCCTGGCCGGGTTCTTCCAAATCGCGCGGGTGGTCGAACCGATCACCGTGTGCCTCAACGCGGATACTTCGGACCGCTACTACTCCGGCGCGGACTTTCACCGGGGTACGCAGCAGATCAGTGCCGCGCAGGCGATGGCGTTCGTTCGGCAACGCCGCGACCCCAACGACGCGGCGTTCACCGACCTCGATCGAAGCCGGCGCCAGCAGGCCTTCATCGTCTCGGTGGTCAGTGCGATGCGCCGCGGCGGGACGTTGTCGGACCCCGCCCGACTGCACGCCCTGTTGGACGTCGCCAAGCAGAACGTCGCCGTCGATGCCGGTTTCGACTTTGACGATTTCGTGCGTAATGCGTTGGAATACCCCGATAGACAGGTCACGCTGTACACGCTGCCGGTCACCAGCTTCGGCGAAATCTCGAACGGCGCCTATGTGAACTTCATCGACATACCCACCGTCCGCTCCATCGCGCACAACCTGGTGGGCGCCGATTCGTCGACAGCACCGTCGACCAGCAGCCCCACCACGGCAGGGCAGCCGGAAAGCGGCGCGCAGGGCGGCGCGGGCAGCGTCGCGCTGGACGTGGTCAACGCCTCAGGGCGGCAAGGCGAGGCCGCGAATCTCGAAATGCACTTAGCGACCGGGGCGTTGAGCGAGGGGAAGGTCAGCACCGCCGATTCCATCACCGAGACGAGCACCGTCGCTTACGGAACCGGTGCGAAGGTGGCGGCCACCGAGCTCGCCGACGAATTCGACATCACCGCGACCGCGTCCGACAGCATCGCTGGCAACACGGTGCGGCTGACCGTCGGGACCGATTTCTCGCGGTTCGACCACAACCGCAGTTACACGTCGGAATCGACGGCCACCACCGCCGCGGCGCCGGTCACCACCGTACCGGCCACCGGCACACAAGGACCAGCGGTTACCAACCTCTCCCGGATGACCGCCGACGGCATTCCCTGCGTGAAATAATAAGTCGCTAACGGGTTTTCGGCCTAGAAGGTGTCGGGGTCGGTGGCGCGGCGCTGTAGAGATGCAAGGCCTGGGCCGCCGCCGTGGCTACTGCACCCCGGAGATTCGAGATCGGTGGACTGCCCCGCAGATGGATTGAGTTCGAAAGCAGAATCACGTAGGTGTCCGAGCCCGGGTCCATCCACAGCGTGGTTCCGGTAAAGCCCGTGTTGCCAAAGCTACCGATGGGAAAGATCGTGCCTCGCGGCCTCGAGTAGGCCGTATCGATATCCCATCCAAAACCAAACAGGCTCTGCCCCTCGATCGCCGGATACTGCGGAACCACGGCTTTTTCGGCGGCACGGTTGGCCGCTTCGACTTGTTGGGCGCTATGGCCGGGCTGCTGAGGAGTCGTCATCAGCTCGAGAGTCGCTTGCTGCAACGGAAACTCGCTCGGGCGGTCCGCAAGCCGATCAAGCAGCTCCTGCGCATACACGCTGACATCGTGCGCCGTCGAGAACAAGCCGGCATTGCCGGCCACTCCCCCCATGCGGCGCGCCGTCGGATCATGCACGGTACCGCGAAGCAGGGCATAGAAATCCGGATTCTTGCTCGGGTCGTCTCTGCTTTCCTCGTCACGTGCTGTCGGCGCGATGCGCGGCAAAAGACTTGTGCTCCATGTCCCGGCGGGACAGGGCGTCAGCACATGGCCTGCCGGCGCGGGAGCCCATGCAACCGCGGCTCCTTTCAGCACATGTGGGCCACATGCTTGGGCGGCAGGAAGGTAGCGAGTGTCTTGCAAGCCAAGCGGCGCAAACACATTGCGCTGAACGTAAGTGTCTTCGGCCTCGCCGGTGATTTTCTCGAGCAGCGCGCCCAGCAGGATGTAGTTGATATCGGAGTAACGGAAAAGCTCACCCGGACCCGACTGCAGCGGCGTGCTGAGCGCACGATGGATGCCTTCCGCCTTGTCGGGCGCGCCCAGTCCCCAGGGATCGGCGAGGCTTACGTCTATCCCTTCGCCGGAGGTGTTGGTCAGCAACATGCGGACCGTGACCTTTGCCCGCCGTGGATCGTTCGCCGGGTTGAAGTCGGGCAGGTACTTCTGCACGGGATCGTCGAACCCAACCTTGCCCTGCTCGTAAAGCTGCATGATGGCGAGCGCCGTTGCGAGGCACTTCGTCAGCGACGCCATGTCGAAGATGGTGTCCTCGGTCATCGGCTCCGCGGGTGCGGGCGACCCGTCCAATCCCGGTTCGCCCGCCAGTTTGCGCGACCCGTAGGCCTGCTGGAAGACGACCTTGCCGCCGTGCCCGACCACCACCACGCCACCGGGCAGCTTGTCCGCCGCGATCGCATCGTTCATCAGCTTGGAGACGGCCGCGAAGTCGGGTGCGGGACCACCAGCAATTGGTGCGGGAGTTGGCGTAGCCGGTACAGGAGCCGCAGCCGGCGTCCGCGCCGGTTGCTGTGGGCGGTCCGCCACTGGTGTGTGCGCCGTAAACACCCACGGGGAAGCCGCGATGAGGGCGAGCAACACAATTGCGACGACAACCATCTTGCGTGGCGATGGTCGCCGGATCTTCCACCCGCCCCTGACTACCGACATATCGCAAGGGTAGGTCGACGGCCCGGCGGCATGCACAATGCCGTCGGCTTCGAGGCAAAGCAGCTGTCGCGCAGCAGGTCCCAGCTCACATCAAGCGAGCACGCGAAGAGCTGCTTGCGGTAGCGTTGGCGCTGGACTTGCCTCGCGACACCTGGTCGCAGCGGTCTTGTCTGGATGGAGCAAGCGGTGAGGACTCATCCCCGTTGACGTCCGGCAGGCGGCGGGTTGCCGCGCTGGCGGGCGCGATGGCGGCTTTGGTCACGCTGACGCAATGCACCGCTGCCCGGCCTCAGCTGGCGGGGCCATCGCACACCGCGTCGCCGGCGGCCGGCGCGTCGCCGGCGCCTGCCGGTAGCAACATTCGACCGGTCACCGCCGCGGAGCTCGGCGCGAGTTGGCGCCCGGGCTGCCCGGTGGACCCCGCGCAACTACGACGAGTCGACGTCGACCACATCGGTTTCGACGGGCAGAGCCACCGTGGCGAGCTGATCGTGCATCAGGACTTGGTGCCGGAGGTCATCGCGATCTTCGAGGCGCTGTACCGGCTGGGCTTCCCCATCGAGAAGATGCGGACGGCCGATCACTATCCGGGCGCCGACGACGAGCTATCCATGAAGGACAACAACACGTCGGCGTTCAACTGCCGAGGCATCCCGGGCAGCAGCCGCTGGTCTCAACACGCCTACGGTCGGGCGATCGACCTCAACCCGCGCCTCAACCCGTGCGTCTACGTCACCGGCGCTTTTGAACCGCACAATGCCGCGGACTACCTGGACCGCAGCCGGAGCGACCCGGGACTCTTGCACAACGGCGACCCGGCCGTACGCGCCTTCACCGACCGCGACTGGCAGTGGGGCGGCTATTGGACCGCGCCCATCGACTATCAGCATTTTGAGCGGCCCTGAGTCAGGTCTCTGGAAGAATGGATCGATGTCGCGCTCATTCGACGTGTTGACCGAGTCGCCCGCCAGTGTCGAGCAGATTCATGCTGCGTTCGGTCGCGAGGACTATTGGCTGGCCCGCATCGCGGCCGGTGCCGCCGACACCACATTGGATTCGCTGGTGGTCGATGCCGACGGCACGGTGACGGTGCGCACCACCCAGCACCTGGGTCGTCAACTCCTGCCCGGGCTGGTCGCCAAATTCGTTTCCGGTGACATAACACTCGTGCAGAGCGAGACGTGGCGACCGGACGATGACCGCCAGGTACGCGGGCAAATCAGCGTCTCGGCGTCCGGCGGACTGGGGTCAGGCCATGCGGAACATTGGCTGGCGCCGACCGATGACGGTGGCGCGCAATTGCGTTCCGCCTTGAGGATCGAGGTCAAAATCCCTTTTGTGGGTGGCAAACTCGAGAAATCTATCGGAGCCGGTTTGTCCGCCGGCATACCTGAGACCTTGCGCTTCACCACCACGTGGATCACTGAAAACACGTGAGGCGCGCTTCGCGGACCACCCTCTGACGAATTTTCAGCGCTGGAATGACGCAAACCGGCATAGCGGAATCCGTCACGGTATTACGCTCCCTCACCATGAACCTAAGGGCGTCGGGCGGCAAGCACGCGGCTGCGAATCCGGGGTGACAAAAACATCGGCGTGAATCAGTTTGGGCAACAATGTGTTTCGCGCGGTGACATTTCCTCACGCATCGACGGGAGCCACCCATGATTCACCGACCCTTGTCGAGGTCTGCGTTGATCGCGGCGGCGCTGACCGGGCTGGTGTCGCTCGCGCCGACAGCGAACGCCGACCCGGACCCCATCTCGGTCGCCGCCTACCTGCACACGCTGAACGTGCTGCACGTGCCGTACGACAACCCGGGGAGAATCGTCGACATCGGAAACACCGTCTGCCAGCAGGCGCGCGGCGGCACCGACTTTGACGCCATCTACCCAACCGTTGCGAGCAATGGCTACGCGTCAGCGCAAGCCGGCCAAATCATGGGGGCTGCCGTAGGAACATTCTGCCCGGACATGGAGCACCATTCGATCGCTGGACCAACAGCTGATGGGATCGGTCGCTTCGGATTCCAAGAGTCCTTAAATTCTTCAACAGTGCTTCTGCAAGTGGAGTTGCCGGGAATGAACCCGCCGCTTCACTGGAGCGATATGACGCCTGAGCTGCCGGTCCGCTCCATCTCGGTCTGGTTCGGTGCCACTGGTTGAATGGGGGTCGCCCTTGCGCCTTGACGGCGTCAAGAGCGGTCGGTTGCGGCTCGCGTGGACGGTCAAGTCAAAAGCGGAGAGAATTACTCCCGAAGCGAACTCCCCTTCCCCTGCCTACCGAAGATCGAATGAGCGTCCAACACACCACGCAGCCCGTCCTAGCGCGGACGATCCATCGATTTTCGATACCCATCATCCTGGCTTGGTTGGCGATCACCGTAACCGTGAGCATCGCTGTCCCCCCGCTCGAGCAGGTCGAGAAAGAACGTCAAGTATCGGTGAATCCCAAAGACGCGCCGTCGATCCAGGCGATGAAGCGCATGGGTGAGGACTTCAAGGAATCGGATTCCGACAGTGTGGCGATGATCGTGTTGGAGGGACAGCAACCGCTCGGCGATGATGCTCACAAGTATTACGATCATTTGGTTCGTGAACTGGAAAACGATCCGAACCATGTGCGGCATGTTCAGAACTTCTGGGGCGACCCATTCACAGCGGGCGGTGCGCAAAGCTCCGACGGCCGAGCCGTATACGTCCAGCTGAGCCTCGCCGGTAACCAAAGCTCAACCTTGGCGAATGAATCCGTCAAAGCGGTCCGAGACATTGTCGGAAGAACACCGGCGCCGAATGCGGTCAAGGTCTATGTCACGGGCCCCGCGGCGCTCATAGCGGATGTGACCGACAGCGGCGACAAGACCATAATGAAGGTCACCGCCACGAGCCTCCTGGTGATTTTCACCATGCTGCTGTTCGTCTACCGGTCAGTCATTACCGTGCTTCTGCTATTGCTGATGGTCGGGATTGAATTACAGGCTGCCCGAGCAATCGTCGCATTTCTCGGATCGCACGGAATTATCAATCTTTCGACTTTTGCCGTCAATCTACTCGTATCTCTCGGGATCGCGGCTGGAACGGACTACGGCATTTTCTTCATCGGGCGGTATCAAGAGGCGCGCCAGGCCGGCGAAGATCGGGAAACGGCTTACTACACCACTTACCACGGGGTGGCGAAGGTTGTTCTGGCTTCCGGTTTGACGATCGCAGGAGCGGCTTTCTGCCTCAGCTTCACGCGCATGCCTTACTTCCAAACCGTGGGGATACCTTGCGCGGTGGGCATGCTCGTTGCGGTTGCGATTGCGCTCACGTTGGTTCCGGCGGTTCTTGCAATCGGCGGACGCTTCGGCCTGTTCGAGCCCAAGCGGATAATAAGCGGCCGCGGATGGCGACGCGTAGGGGCAGCGATCACCCGCTGGCCCGCACCAATTCTCGCCGCGAGCTGCGCGATCGCCCTTATCGGCCTGGTAGCCCTGACGGAATATAAAACCAACTACCACGACCGGGAATACGTTCCCAAAGGCATCTCCGCCAACATAGGGTATGCGGCCGCGAGTCGACATTTTTCCGTGGCCCGTTTGTTGCCCGAAGTCTTGTTAATCGAGGCCGACCACGACATGCGTAATCCCGCAGATTTTCTCGTACTGGACAAACTGGCCAAAGGCGTCCTCGCAGTCCCGGGCATTTCCAGGGTGCAGTCCGTGACACGGCCAGCAGGGACGCCGTTGGCCCACACGTCGATACCATCTCTGATCAGCATGGCGAATGCGGCACAACTCCAAGATCTGGGCTTCCAGAAGAAGCGCATGGACGACCTGCTCAAGCAGGCCGAAGAAATGGCGAAAATGATCAGCGTCATGCAGCGCATGCACGGCCTGATGCAACAGCTCGTCGCCGCGACTCATCACCTGATCGGCGAAACGCATGATATGCGGGAGATCACAAATGAGCTCCGCAATCACATTGCGGATTTCGAGGATTTTTGGAGGCCGGTACGGAGTTATCTGTACTGGGAAAAGCACTGCTACGACATTCCCATCTGCTGGTCGCTGCGATCGATCTTTGATTCGATCGACGGAGTCGACGCTATCAGCGATCAGCTGGGTGATCTCGTCAAAAACCTCGACCAGATTGACGTGGTACTGCCGCAACTGGTCGCGCAATTACCGCAACTGATCTCGACCATGCAGAGCCTGCAAACGATGATGCTGAGCATGCATAGCACTATGTCCGGGGTTTTCGGGCAGATAGAAGCCACCGGGAGCAATGGATCAGCCATGGGACAGGCGTTCGACGCCGCCAAAAACGACGATTCTTTCTACCTACCGCCGGCAGTGCTGAAGTCCCCGAACTTCCAACGAATCATGAAAGTATTCATGTCAGCGGACGGGAATGCGGCACGTCTGATCCTCTCGGACAGAGGAGATCCCGCAACGCCCGAAGGCATTTCGCGCATCGCCCCGTTGAAGACCGCGGCCGAGGAGGCGTTGAAGTCGACGCCACTAGAGAACGCCAGAATTTACATTGGTGGCGCGTCAGCCACCTACAAGGATCTGGGCGACGGCAACAAATACGATCAATTGATCGTAGGAATTTCTTCGCTCTGCCTTATTTTCATCATCATGTTGATTGTTACGCGCAGTCTTGTCGCCGCTTTGGTGATCGTGGGTACGGTATTGCTTTCACTGGGCGTGTCCTTCGGGCTATCCGTGCTCGTCTGGAAGTATATCGTCGGAATAGAATTACACTGGCTCGTGCCTGCGATGTCCGTGATCATACTTTTAGCGGTGGGGTCCGACTACAATTTGCTATTAGTATCCCGGATGAAACAGGAAATAGGAGCCGGGATAAACACGGGCATCATTCGCGCGATGGGCGGTACCGGCAAGATCGTGACCAACGCGGGCCTGGTATTCGCGTTCACCATGGCCTCCATGGTGGTCAGCGACCTGCGAGTCATCGGGCAAGTAGGGACCACCATCGGCTTGGGTTTGCTGTTCGACACGCTGGTCGTCCGGGCGTTCATGACCCCTGCGATCGCGACGCTTCTCGGGCGTTGGTTCTGGTGGCCGGAAAGAGTGCGCCCCCGACCCGCCAGCGCGTTGCTTCGTGCCAATGGGCCGCGGCCCCTGGTGCGTGCACTGCTACTTCGGAAATCGACGGGCCCCCCGCCTTTATGAACTCGGCTCCGACTCAGCAGCCGAACGGTAGCCATAGCGGTCGATGACTTCGCCCAAGCGCTCGGTGATGATCTTGCACTGCTCTGAAGTCAGGTCGTAGCTGTTCGTTTTGTAGTCCGCGTGGTCGGCAAGGTATTGGCGCAGGCGCGGTCGGTATTGCTCGAAGCGCCCCAACCCCAAATGCTCGTACAGGCGATGCAACTGCCCTTCGGGATCGGCGATCAGATCCTCATAACGCAACTCGTAAAAGTGTGCCGGGTCGACGAGTTCCCGCCCTTCGTCCACCTTGCGATAAAGGTCGACGTAGGTCGCGAGAACTCTCTCGTCCAACCCCTCGAAGGTCGGCCGCTGCAGACTGTGCACACGAGACAACGACTTGACGAGATGAATGCTGGACGGATACACGACGTACGGATCCCGGACGATGTGGATGAACTTCGCTTCCGGAAAGATGTTTAGCAGGACCTTGATTCGGAAGCTGTGGTTCGGGTTCTTGAGGACGACGGTCTTGCGGTGGCGGAAGTACAATCGCTGAACGAATTGGGACAGGACCCGTTTCCATGCCTCCAGTTCTCGCGACGACAAGTGCTCCAAATCAAGGTACCGCTCATGCTCAGGCGCTCGGTTCGGGAACGCCAGCGTCAGGTATGGCGACGGCTGTCCCTGCATGATCCACACGAACTCGTCTTCCTGCGGGTGATACAAGCTCGAATCCATGTTGTCCATGGCCCGATGCTTCGACACCATGAATCCCGCCAACGGCGCCAACCGCTCGGTCAGCAGAAAATGCTGCGGTGCAACGCATTCGAAACCCGTCGGGCCGATGTAGCGATCGTCCAGCACCAACAGTTCGTGCAGCAAGGTGGTGCCGGTACGCCAGTGCCCGACGATGAAGATCGGCGGATCAGTGATCACCGTTTCGGCCACTCGCCTGTCGAACACGATCTTCTGCAACAACCCCAGACAAGAGTTGACCACGCTGACTAGCGTGTAAAGGGCGGCGTAGTGCCAGCGGCTCCAGTGCACGGCGAAACGGTTACGGATCAGCAGGCGCGTCCACGCCGAGAAATTGCAGCCTATCCACACCGGTGCGGCCCACTCATGCCACCAGGAAAATCGAGATGTCGCGCGGGGCGTCTTCATCGCACGTGGACAAGCCCTATGGGGTCGCGTGAGGCGTAACGGCTACGCGTAACCGCACCAGGCCGCGAAGGTTGGCGTTTGTCGTCCACTTCGGCGGCTCGACCACCTCTATCCGGTCGAGGTTGGTGACGATCTCGCGCAGCACCGCCTGGCCCTCCATCCGCGCTAAATGGGTACCGGGACACGAGTGGATGCCGGAGCCGAACGCGAGATGACCGGCCGGGTTACGTTCGGCACGAAAGACATCCGGGTCATCGTATTGACGTGGGTCACGATTCGCTGCACCCCAGGCCAGCAGCACGCGGGAGCCTGCCGGTATGACGGCGCGGCCGACCGGGTAATCGACGCGCGTTGTGCGGCACATGTTTTGGACCGGAGACAGGAAGCGAAGGTGCTCCTCAATCGCGGACGGGATCAGCTCTGGTCGCTGCGCAAGGAGCTTGAGCTGTTCTGGATATTCAGCCAGCGTGAGGAACAAGGTGCTGATCATATTCGCAGTGGTCTCATGGCCCGCAACCATTAGTAATACGACGAACAAGAACAATTCGTCGTCGCTGAGCCGGCCACGGTCGGCATGTCCGGCAAGCTGCCCGAGAACGGTGCACTCCCCCAGTAGCCCGTTATCGCGCATGTGGGTGAAGAGCGCACGCAATCGCCGAAATCCGGTGAAGCCGTGCACCAGCGACCCCAGCCCCGAAACCGACAAGTTGACGTCGGTGATGCGAGCCGCCTGGTTCGACAAGCGGATGAAAGCGGCCTCGTCCGGTCCTGCAATCCCGAGAACATTGGTGATGGTGCGCATCGGCATCGGTGCGGCCACAAGGGAGACGACGTCCGCGATTGTCCGTGTCTTCAGGCCGCTGACCAACTCTCGGGCAAGTTGATCGACCATCGGACGCCAGGATTCCAATGCGCCGCGCGCCATGCCCGGCGCCAGCTGCTTGCGCATCCGCGTGTGTGCGGGCGGATCGGAGGTGGGAAGGAAAGGCGCCGCGCCCCTGGAAAAGGTGACTCCCTCGGCGCTGGACAACATCTCGTGGTTACGCGCAGCCTCGCGGACGTCGGAATATCTGCTCAAGATGTAGACATCGCGCTTGGGGTTGTACTGCACCCGCTCGCCCGCCAAAAGCTCTCGATAGTACGGGTATGGATCGCGAGCGATCGCGGGGTTCATTGGGTCGAATTCGGTGATCTGCACATGCGCTGGGGCATGGCGGCCGACCAGCCTGGAGCGGACCTTCCTGGCCGCGGTGAGCGCGAGTACTTTTGCCAGCATCGGCGCGCACGCCCGCGCGAGCTGGGCGTCGCGCCTCATCGTTGCCCCGAGCGTCGGGACGCGCCGAGTCGCGACCTCGCCGATCGGCGCCGGCGAGTTTCGCGTGGCCGGTGCAGAATACGAGGCACCACGCCCAAAGGGGCATCCGCCTTGCGGCGCCCAACCTTCTGCTCCTTCGGCACCGGATAGCGTCGCCGTCATCGGCCCCCGATCCCAGGAAGGTCAGTTAGGTTGCGGAATGATGCAAGGGTAGCGGCACCATGGTAATCGCGCAGGTCGGGAAGAGTCTTTGAGTTCATCGACGCGGCCCACGCAGTTTCCCATCCTGTTGACGGCTGTTAACCTGGCCGGCCATTGGCCAGCGCCGCACTGCTTCGACTCCTGCGAAAGGCGACGTTCATGAGCCACATCCGAGTCGGCATCAGCAGTCAGCTCCTCAATTCTCGATATTCCCCGACCATGCTCGCGCGCACCAACCTGCGAATGGCCGCAGCCAGCGGTGTCGACTCCTACTGGGCGGCCGACCACCTGAATTCGCTGTTCCCACGCTCGATCGCCACGCCGGGCCACCTCGGTGTCGCCAAACTGATCCCAAAGGTTGACGCCCAACTCGAACCGTGGACGATGCTCGGACATCTTGCTTCCCGCAACCGCTTTGGACGTCTACGGCTTGGTGTTGGCGTGACGGATACCAATCGACGTAATCCTGCGGTCACCGCACAGGCTGCCGCCACGCTGCATTTGATCAGCCGTGGCCGCGCCATTCTGGGCATCGGCGTGGGAGAGCGGGAGGGCAATGAGCCCTATGGGGTGGACTGGACCAAACCCGTGGCGCGCTTTGAAGAGGCGGTCGCCACGATCCGTGCGCTGTGGAACTCCCGTGGCGAACCCATCTCGCGTGAGTCGCCGTACTTCCCCTTGCGTAACGCGGTGTTCGACCTGCCCCCCTACCGCGGCAAATGGCCCGAGATTTGGATCGCCGCCAAGGGGCCGCGGATGCTGCGGGCCACCGGGCGCTACGCTGACGCCTGGTTCCCCGGGCTCGTCTCGGGACCCAAAGACTACGCATCGGGTCTGGAAGCAGTGCGAACAGCGGCATCCGACGCCGGCCGCGCCCCTGCTTCGATCACCCCGGCAATCTCAGCCTTTGTCGTCACCGGACACAGCCCCGACGACATCGAGCAGGCCCTTGACTCCGCTGCGGCAAAGGCTTTCGCGCTCATCATTCCGGGACAGATGTGGGCCAACCACGGCGTACGGCATCCGCTGGGACGGGAATTCACCGGCGCGCAAGATCTAGTCCCACAAACGTTGGACGAGCAGACCGTGTTGTCCTACACCAAGGACGTCCCAGTATCACTGCTCAAAGACGCGCTTCTGGCCGGGACGCCCGATGAGGTCGTCGATCAGGCTGCGCAGTGGCGTGACCACGGAGTGCGTTATTTGGTTGTCAATAATCTCAGCTACCTGCAGCCGACCTTCCGGAAAGGCCTTGCATCCAGCGTGCCATTTTTCAAGATTCTGCGCGGGCTCAAGAAACTATGAAGTCGGCCGTGCCACCGTCGACTGCTCGGAGGGAAGAGGGGCGGCTAAACCTGCGCCGGCATGCTGTCCCAGCCGCGCACGGCCGATGACGACGAAAACACCGCCGCGTCGTGGTCGACTTCCCAGTCGGGGAAGCGATTCATGATCTCGTCCAGCGCAATTCGTCCCTCGATCCGCGCGAGCGCGTTGCCGAGGCAGTAATGCACACCCACCCCGAACGTCAGGTGCTGGCGCGGCACCCGCGTCACATCGAACGTTTCCGCGTTCTCGCCGAACCGCCTTTCGTCGCGGTTGGCGGCTCCGATCAGTGTCAGGATCGCACTACCCGCGGGCACGGTTGTGCCATGGAATTCGATGTCGCGGGTCACGTACCGCGCCGCTTGCAGCGCGGATGGCTCGAAACGCAGGAGCTCTTCGATGGCCCCGGGCAACAGCGATCGGTCGTTGACCAATTGGCGGCGCTGATCGGGATGCTCGGACAGCAGCTTGCCCGACCACCCGATCAACCGCGTTGTCGTCTCCGAACCCGCTACCGCAACGACTTTCATGAACATCAGCAGTTCGTCGCGATGCAGCTTCCTGGTGACCCCTTTCTCGTCCTCGAACTCGGCGTTGAGAAGCTCGGGCGTGAGGTCGTCGGCGGGATGGTTTGTGCGCCAGTCGATGAAGTCGGCGAAGACCTCTCCGTCGGCAAGCTTGGCATCGGTGTTGTCGGTCATTCGTCCGCCGCGCTTGGTCCGGACGAACCCATCGGCAAGGGTGACCGCCCGTCGCAACGAACGTCGCGTGCGCCCGCCAACCCAGATCGACATATGCGGCTGTACCGCACAGGGATCCACCCTCAACCCGCCGAATGAGTAGAACTCACCGTGATACGCCGGCTCGTTGCTCGTCAGCGCCGCTCGCAGGGCCCTCAAGGCGTCATCGCCGCGGGGGCCGCGCTCGTCGAAAGGCGCGCCGAGAAGGTCGAACTCCTCCTTGAGCGAGCCGACGCCGACACCGAGGATCACCCGTCCACCGCTGACGTGATCGAGTGTGCCGTAACGCTTCACGATCGCCAGCGGATGGTGATACCCCAGCACCAGAGTCATGGTGGCGAGGCGAATCCGCGTCGTGCGCGCCGCGACATAGCCGAACGTGGCCAATGGATCCCAGTATCGCGCTCCGCGCCGCCCTGCTTCGGTCGAGGGGATGCCGATGTGCTCGCTGCAGGTCATATGGTGGTAGCCGAGCCGACCTGCAACCTCCGCCGCGCGGCCGATGTCCTCGACACCGGCGTCCCTCTCCCACTCCAGCGGTGCCCCCGCGACATTGGTGACGACCGGGGTGGCGACACCGAGTTTCACTGCAGCGGCTCTTCACCCGCGAGAATCGTGCGGTGCATCAGGCGGCCGCTGTCCACCGGATACGGCAATACCCGGTGCATGGTCCCGGTGTTGTCCCAGATGAGCAGATCACCGGGCTGCCACTGATGCTGGTATACGTACTGCGGCTGGGTGGCCCAATCACGAAGCCGGGCAAGCAGAGCGCGGCTCTCCTCGACCGGCAGCCCGATCACGTAATCCGACGTCGCGCCCAACAGCAGCGACTTACGGCCGGATTGATGCGTCCACACGATCGGGCACGCCTTGGTGGCCGACTTCTGCCAGAACGCCACCTCGTCGTAACTCATCTCCGGGGTGACGTAATACTGCGAGCGCTCGGCGCTGTGCACCACGCGCAGCTGCGCTATCGCTTCCTTGTCGGATTCCGGGAGGTCCTCGTAGGCCGCATAGGTGTTGCAGAATTCGGTCTGCCCGCCGGTCTCGGAGAGCTGCACCGCCCGCAGCAGTGTGGCCAGATTCGGCAGTGGCTGCAGAGATCCGTCGAAGTGCCAGAACATCGAGCCCTGTAGGTATTTGGCGCGCTGATTCACCTTCTCGTCCAGGGAGATCTTGTTGATGCCGCCCTGGCCCTCGTTGGCGACCAGCGTGCCGAGGGACTTGGCGATCGCGATTTGTTGGTCGTCGCCGATGTCCAGCCCGCGGAAGAACACCACCCCGCGCTGCTCGAGGACCTCACGAATCGTCGCCGCCTCGCGTCCGCTCAACAGCGTGTCGAGGTCGGTTCTGATCTCGCTGCCGATTCTCGGGGTGAGGTCGACGATTTCCAGCTGTGCAGAAGTGAGTCCCATGTTTCAGCTGACTCTCGTAAGAATGGTGTTGGCCGAATGCTTTACCCGCGGCTGTTTCCACAGTTCGACCGCCAACGAGACGGTGATCAGCGAGTAGAGCAGGTTTCGCAGATTGGCGACGTCGTCGGGCAGCGGTTCCGAGTAATCGAACTTGTCGATGTAGGTGACGGCTTCCTCGGCGTGCGGAAACACCTCGTCGTAGAAGGCCCGGATCTCGTCCATGGAGCTGTTGACGCGCTTGACGTAGCGTTCGTGTCCGTCCTCGATCGCCCAGTCGGGCACCAAATGCTCAAGATGTGAAAACTCCGGTGGCAGAACCGTACTCATCGCAGGCCCGCCTTGGCCGCTTCGCCGGCCGCAACGTAGTCGCCGACAACCTTGTGCAGATGGCGCAGCAGGATTTCCTCGTCATTCATCGTGAAATGCGTCAGGACACCGCTGTTGAGCATGGCCTGCAAACCCTCGGAGGGGCTGGCGTCTTCGAGGATGATGTCGTTGAGGAACGTCACGGTGAGTTCCTGGCCGAGCCGCTCCCTGTGTGTCTTCGGTGGCTGATAGAACATCTCAACCTCGAACACGTGCGAGTGCGGACCCGTCGGCCAGTGCGCGTGCGTGGTGAATCCGGACGCCCCGAAGATGATGACGAAGTTGGGGAAGAACTGGAAGGAGTCGAACCCGTATTTCTCCGACCGCGTGGGATTGATCCCCGGGGGCATCGGCCCCCTGTCGATCTTCTTGTTCCAGGGGCCCGCGGCGCTGGCTTCCATCACGCATTCAATCGGTTTGGAGTACGGCGTCTTTTGCGAGGGTTCGCCGGCGAACGAGAACATCCGATGCGGGCCACTGAGTTGATAGCCCAGCGCGTCGGTGAACGGGTTCGGCTGGTCGAACGCATCTCTGGCTTCTGCGGTGAGAGCACCGAACGACGACGCGTGCAGATACGGCCCGTGGTAACTCTCGGCGAAGCTGTCGACGAAAATCTTCCAGTTGCACTGCAACTCGGCCGAGAACTTGTAGACCTGATGCGGGCCGTCAAACGGATAGCCCTCGATGCCGTGGGCCAGCTCGCCGAGGAACGACCGCAGCGGCTCGGTGTTGTCCGGGTTGAGGTTGATGAAGATGAAGCCTTCCCACACCTCGCACTGCACCGCCGGTACCTGGCAGCTGTCGGCATCGAAGTCCAGTAGCAGGTCCTTGCGCGTGGCCGAATGCAGCGTGCCGTCCAGCTTGTAGCGCCAGCCGTGGAAGCGGCAGTACAGCAACGGGGCGCGGCCGGAGACCTCCTGGAACGGGTCGTCTTCCCACAGCATCTTGTTGCCGCGGTGCGGGCAGATGTTGTGGAAGGCGCGGATCACCCGGTCCTTGCCGCGCACGATGATGATCGAGGTGTTCAGAAACTTGAACTCGCGGGTGAAGTAGCTGCCCGTGCGCGGGACTCGTTCGACTCGCCCGACGTAGAGCCAGGTCTTCTTGAAGACGTGTTCGCGTTCTTTCTCGTAGAACTCTTCGGACACACAGTCTTCAAGCGACACGGGGCCGCGGCCGAGTTCGGGATATGCGTCGGTCCAGTGCCCATTTGGGGGCTTGGCGACGGCGATGCGCTGATTCATCCCCGCGTACCTCCTACCTGGTGCGGCCGACGCTAGCAGCTGCGACGACCCCCAATAAGGTGTACGAACGCAACACCCTGTTGCATACTTGGAACGCAGCCATGGAACAGAACCTCCCCTTTGACCTCGATGCCCTGCTGGTATTCGGCAAGGTGGTGGACTGCCGCAGCCTCTCGAAGGCGGCCACGGCGCTCGGCATGCCCAAGTCCACGGTGAGCAGGAAGCTGACCAAGCTGGAATCCGACCTGGGCGTCAAGCTGCTGCGAAAGAACACCCATCAGCTGACGGTCACCGACATCGGCGAGCAGATCTACGACCACGCGATGAACATCTTGACCGAGGCCAACGGCGTACGGGCCCTGGTGGAGGGCAGTAGGCAGGAGCCACAGGGCGAACTGAAGGTCGCGATACCGGTAAGCCTGGGCATCGACTACGCATCCCGCGTCGGCGCCACCTTCCTGCAGCGTTACCCGAACTCGCGGCTGGACATTCGGTTGGTCGACAACATGGTCGACCCGATCAAGGATGGTTACGATGTCGTGTTCGGCCCCGGACCGCTACAGAATTCGACGCTGATCGCTCGGAAAGTCTTCGACCTGAACCTATTCCTCTGCGCTTCAACCGATTTCGTGGACCAACTGGAGGACCCGCTCACCGAGCCGGCGCAGCTGAACACCCTGCCGTTCATCGACTTCGGCTTCTGCGGACCCCAAAGGCTGGCAGTGAGAAAGCTGGACACGCGTTACGAGTTGTCGCCGCGAGTGCGCGCACGGGCCAACAACTTTCAGGTATGCAAGGAGTACATTCTGCAGGGCCTCGGCATCGGCGCCATGCCCACCCAGATCATCTGCACCAACGAACTGCGCGAGGGCACCATCGTGCCCATCCTTCCCGACTGGGCGGTCGAACCCCTGGCCGTGCACATGATCTATCCCTTCGAGCTCTCCTTCTCCACCCTGATCAGCGCCTTCTATGACACGGCCTGTCAGATCATCGTGGAGAACATCGCCAGAGCAGAGACCTAGAATTCACTACAATCTCCTCATGCCCAGTGAACCCGCGAAACCACCACCGGCCGCGGCAAAACCACCCCGGGCGCCCGTCACGCCCGAGGACGTGGAGCGTTATGCCGACGAGGAGCAGGTGCGCGAAGCGTTGGACGAGCGCCGGCTCCGCGACGAGCGACCGCCGCATCACCACTAACGTCCGCGGCGCCGTGACCCGGACTGTGCGAAACCGGGCGCGCATAGCGGACAGCACTGGCGAAGTGCGACGCCACTGAGTGAGACTGTAGCCATGAGTTTCGTGGAAACGGTCTTCTCGCAGGTGCTGCGGGTGCACGACGCGGTCTATCAGAAGACGAACGGCTGGATCGGTCACCGCACATTGTGGATACCGAGCCTGCTGCTGCATACCGTCGGCGCGAAGACCGGTAAACAACGCACGACATCGTTGAGCTACGCCCGCGACGGTGACAACTATCTGGTGGTCGCATCGAAGAGCGGCGCACCCCAGGCCCCCGGGTGGTACCACAACCTGAAGGCCAATCCCGACGTCGAGATCAACGTCGGCCCAAGACGTTTCGCTGTCACCGCACGACCGGTGCCGTCCGACGACCCCGACTACGCGCGGCTATGGCAGATCGTCAACAAGAACAATCAAAACCGTTACAACGAATACCAGAAGAAGACGTCGCGACCGATTCCCGTCGTCGTCCTGGCCCCGAAATCTTGAACTTCAGCTGAACGCGCCAATAACGGCCGGTGTGAGTAAAACAGCTCCAGCGGCCGTCTTGCAGTGCGTCAGGTCGGTCATGCGAAGCTACGTGTTCGATGGCCGGAACTAAGGAGAACAAGCAGTGAGAGCCCTCGTCGCGGGCGCCGCCGGGTTCCTGGGGTCCCACCTGTGCGATCGTCTCCGCCGCGACGGCATCGAAGTCATCGGACTCGACAACTTCTGCACCGGCAGGCGCGAGAACATCGTGCAGCTGGACGGGGACCCGGGCTTCAGTTTCGTCGAGCACGACATCACCCGGCCGGTCGACGCGGTCGTGTCGGGTCCGCTGGACGTCCTCTTCAACCTGGCCTGCCCCGCATCGCCACGCGCCTACCAGCGGGATCCCCTGTTCACCCTGGAGACCAACTACGTCGGGACCAGGAACCTCCTGGAACTGGCGCGCGAGCGGGAGGCGACGATCCTCCAGGCCTCCACCAGCGAGGTCTACGGCGATCCGACGATCCATCCGCAGGTCGAGAATTACTGGGGCAACGCCAACTGCTTCGGCGTGCGGGCCTGCTACGAGGAAGGCAAGCGGGTCGCAGAGACGCTGATGCTCGAGTACGCGCGTCGCTACCGCGTCCGGATCAAGGTCGTCCGCATCTTCAATACGTACGGTCCGAGGATGGATCTGGCGGACGGCCGAATCATCTCATCGTTCATCGTCCAGGCGCTGCGCGGAGAACCGATCACCGTCTTCGGCGATGGCAGCCAGACCCGTTCCTTCTGTTATGTCGACGATCTCGTCGAAGGACTCGTGAATATGGCGGCGAGCGACACTTCGTTCACCGGACCCGTCAACCTCGGCAGCCCAGCCGAACGTACCGTCCTGGAAACCGCGAGCATGATCAGGGAAATGACCGGGTCGCCCTCGGCGACGGTCTTCGAGCCACTGCCGCCCGACGACCCGAAGCAGCGCAGGCCGGACATCACCCTCGCCGAGTCCAGCCTCGGCTGGACTCCACGAATCTCGTTCGAAGACGGCGTCGAGCGGACGATCGAATATTTCAGAGGCGTCGTCGGACCTGGCTCCGACGCGGGCGTCCAGCGATGAGAATTGTGCTGGCAACCTTGGGAACTCGAGGTGATGTCGAGCCGTGCGCCACCATCGGCCGGGAATTGCAGCGCCGAGGTCACGATGTCACCATGGCGGTGCCGCCTAACTATGTCGGCTTCGTCGAGTCGGCGGGGCTTGCAACGGTCGCCCATGGCCCGGATCAGGTGGAGCAGAACGCGAATATCGCCCGTAAATACGGAGAGACGCCGAATCCCGTCTTCATGGCGTGGGTGATTTCAGAGGATCTCAGGCGGCTCTGGCCACAGCTGGGCGCGGCGCTCACGTCACTGGCAGACGGGGCCGACCTATTGTTGACGGACGCGAGCCAGCAGGGACTGGCCGCCAATGTTGCGGAATACCATGACATTCCGCAGGCCGCGCTGCACATCTACCCGCTCGGGCGCGATGCGGGTTCGCAAGTAACCAAAGAGGCCGAAGACGCCCTGCGCCAAACATTAGGCCTGCCGGAGGGGCCCTCGGCGCGACAAGCGCTGGAGATTCAAGCCTACGACGAACTCTTCTTCCCGGGGCTGGCCGCCGAGTGGGCGAAATGGGATGTCCGACGGCCTTTCGTTGGCGGGCTGACGCTGGAGTTACCGACCGGTGTCGACGAGGAGGTGTCGTCATGGATCGCCGCGGGAACGCCGCCGATCTACTTCGGCTTTGGCAGCAGCGCGCGAGTCGCGTTTCCCGCCGGCTTGCTCGAGATGATCACCGGGGCGTGCGCGCAATTGGGCGAGCGTGCGCTGATCTGCAGTGGCATAAGCGATTTGGCCGGAATTCCGCAATTGGACCAGGTAAAAGTTGTGGGCGCGGTGAACCACTCGGCCGTCTTTCCCGCTTGCCGCGCGGTCGTCCACCACGGCGGTCCCGGCACCACGTTCGCGGGCATACGGGCCGGCAAACCTACGTTGGCCCTTGCGGTTTCGGTCGATCAGCCGATGTGGGCCGCCGCGGTCGGCCAGCTGGGAGTCGGCATCGGACGGCACTTCTCCGCAACCACCCCGGATTCGCTGCTCGCCGATCTGCGGGCCATCCTCACTCCGAGCTGCGTCGCTCGGACCCTCGAGGTCGCGGACCAGATGGCCACAACCGCCGAAAGCGCTGCCACCGCCGCCGATCTCGTGGAAGACGTGGCTCGCCAAGACACCGGCTGACTGCCTGTCAGTGCTCATCCGCCGAGTGGTGAATGTGCATGTCCGAAACGCTCCGATACGACGGCAACCCGAAGTCGGGGAAGGCGCAGATGTCACCGCGATCCCGGACCCGCTCTAACCAGTAGCTCTGATCCGCGGCCGACGTGCAGGCGTAGATCTTCATGTACGTCGCCGCGAAGGGGAACACGAAGCCATTGCCGACGGCCTGCCAGACGGCGGCCGCCACGCCGGGGGTTTCGATCCCTCGATAATCGTCCATCACGATCACGCCCCGTTCGGCTGTGTGAGTCACGGCGAGGCTGATGTCTTTGGCGACGCACTGGTAGGCGTGACAACCGTCGATGTGGACGAAGCGCAGCGCCCGTTCTCCCAGATCGAGCGCCGATGATTCGCAGACCTCCAGAGTCGGCCGGCGGGTGTGGAACCGATCCCAGTTGGCCAGGAACTGCTGCTGGTCCAGGCCGGAGTACTCCTGGCGCGGGGCCTGCGCGATGTCGGCGTGATCCATCACGGCGCCGAACAGATCGCAGATCACCAATTCCTCATCGTCACGCAGGCCATAACCCATCAAGATGGCGGACTTGCCCTGGTATGCGCCGATCTCCAGCATGTCACCCTTGATGCCCTCGGCCGTCTGGCAAGCGATCAGCTGGCTGAAGAGCTCGACATCGGCCTCGAAGAACCAGCCGTCGACGTTGTTCATCTGCTCGGTGTAGAGCGCCCAGGCGGCATCGGTCATGACGCGCTCCTGCGCATGAACTCCTCCAGTGCGGTCGTGGGCCGCAGATTTTCGCGCGGCCGAAGTGGCGGGCAGGCTCCGGTTTGAACGGTATCAGTTCTGCGGCCGGCCGCAATCGATGCTCTAGCCGAGCACTGTTCTGAGTGCGGCTTTCGGTCGTGGAGAGCGAGAGTGAAGACTTGCACTGAAGCGGATTTGCCCTTCAAAGCGTGCGTTCGCGATCGAGCAGTCCGTGCGGTCGACTGGTCAGCGCGTCCACGCACGAACCGGTGAGCAGCATCGCATCGCCTGTGGCCTTGGTGAGCTGCTCGACGCGGGCCGCGACGTTGACCGCGTCACCGATCAGCGTGAACTCGAGCTTGCCTCCGCCGCCGATGGTGCCGGCGATCACCTTTCCGGTGTTGATGCCGATGCCGATGCGAAGCTCACCGCCGAATCGCTCGCCGACGAGACGCTGAATCACCATGGCGGCGTCCACCGCGGCATCGGCATGGTTTGCGAGATCGTTGGGGGCGCCGAACACGGCCAAAGCTCCGTCGCCGAGGAACTTGTTCACATGTCCACCGGCGTCGACGACGGCGGGTACGACTATTTCAAACAGCGCGTTGAGCCGGGCGACCGTGTCCTCGGCGGAGTTCGCCTCGGCGAACGGGGTGAAGTCACGGATGTCGACGAACATCACGGTCACCTCGCGGCGTTCACCAGTGAACACGTCGTCGCCCTGCTGAAGCAGCCGCGCGGCGAGGGCCGGGTCGACGTAGGTGCCGAACGCGCCCTGAAGCCGTTGTCGCTCAGCCAAACCCGTCTGCATGCGGTTGAATGATGCCGACAGGGCCCCGAGGTCATCGTCCTGAACGACCGGCAGGCGCTGGCTATAGTCCCCTGCCGCAACACGTTCGGCGCCTTTGGCGAGGTCGCGAACGGGTTGCAGAGAGTGTGAAAATCCGATACCGACGGTGACCGGCATCGCGAAAGCCAGCGTCAACACGCATCCGATCACGGCGGACAGGATCGGTGCATCGCTGATCGGGTTGAGCACTGTCGCGAACATAGCGCCGGCGACGGCGTATGCAAACGCGGCTGCAAGCATGGACACGTTCGACCGCGTGGCAAAACTCGGGCGCGAGTGCGGCAGCGAGTCCCCGATCCCCGTGTCGCCGGCAAGGGCGATCCTGACCGGACGCTGCATCGCCTCCAGGATGCTGTGATAGGCGATCAGCTGCACCGCTATTCCGACGACGGCGCCGCGGATCCCGTATTGCACCAACGGGTCCATGCGGCTCCGGCGATCGCGGCGACGACGACCGACAACGCGGCGGCCCATACGCCGGTGGCCCAGACCGTCAAGGCCGACGATTTGCGGCTGTAGCGGTAGGTCTCCTCGAGTGCGGCCGCTCGATCGATTTCGCGACCGGCTGCCCACTGCTGCATAAAGCGAATCCATTGGCGACCCGGAAGGACCATGATGCATACGAGCAGCAGCACGGTGATAACGGTGACGACGGTCGCGTCAACGTATCGTCCCGACTTCTCCGAAGCGACGATTGGCACCAATATGAACACGGAGTAGACGGGAAGCGAAACGAGACACGCGGCAACGCACAGCGCCCACCAGTAATACCTCGGCTCGCAGCGATCCCAAGTCCACTGCCAGATGCGATCCATGTCGGGAGATCAAATCGTCGTCGCCCGCGATGTGCGGGAAAAGGGCCGCATCGGATCGGCTGCAGCGTCGAGGCACCATGTTTCTCATGGTCGCCGTCTACCGCGCGCCGATGCGATCACGCAATGCTGCCGTCGAACAGCAACCCGCCATCGATCGCGCTCGCCGGCTCGGTGTGTGCGGGTTTGGCCGACTTGTGAGCAGTTCCGCCGAACAAGACCGGCTTGCCCGTCGGGTCGCCCGATTCGCCGAGCTCGACGAAGGCTCGTTCGTCTGGACCCGCGACACGCACGGCTGGTTCTGGCTGGGCCGCATCTCCGGGCCTTACGGCTACGACCCCGGCAAAACCGCTAAGGCGGTGGATTTGGTGCACATACGCCCCTGCGAGTGGCTGTCCATCCCAATCCCGGAAAAGGATGCGCCGGCCGCCGTCGTCGCCACATTCAATCGGGGTGGACGGAACTTCCAGGAGATCCACAACCCCTCGGTCGGTGTGGAGACACAACGGATTTGGGATTCGCGGATACACCGGCCGGCCGAAACCTAGAGCACGGCGGAAGCCGTATCCCGTCAACCCTCAACGGCGAACAGCCCCCACTCACCCGCCACACCCTTGAGGACGTGCTCGCCGCGAGCGGCAAAGCGGAGGCCCGACCCGGCGACCAGGTCGACGACGATGCGCGAAACGAGCACCTCGCCGGCCCCGGCCGCTGCTGCCACCCGCGCCGCGATGTGGACGGCGATGCCGCTGATGTCGTCGTCGCGCAACTCGACCTCACCCGTGTGTACGCCCGCCCGCACCTCGAGGCCCAGGCTCCGCAGCACGTCGCGGATCGCCATGGCACACCGGATCGCGCGGGCGGGCCCGTCGAACCGGGCGAGGAAGCCGTCGCCCGTCGTGTTGACCTCATAGCCCTGGAAGCGTGCGAGCTGGCGCCGCACCTGAGCGTCGTGCCTGCCGAGCAGCTCCTTCCATCGTTGGTCGCCAAGCTCGACCGCTCGCTTCGTGGAGTCGACGATGTCGGTGAACAGCACCGTGGCCAGGACGCGCTCGACCGCGGGCTGCGGGCGGACGCCGGTGAGGAACTCCTCAATCTCATCGAGCAGGGCATCGGCGTCGCCCGTAAAGAACAGGTGGTCGGCGCCGTCGATCTCGACGAACTTGGCCCCGGGGATGCGGTCGGCAAGGTAGCGACCCATCTCGCACCTCACCATCCGGTCGTCGCGCCGATGGACCACGAGCGTCGGCGCCTGGATCGCCGGCAACACGTCACGGATGTCCAGCTGCGGATAGAGCGCGAAGATGTTGCGGACCATGCCCGGGCTGGCGGCCACCCGCTGCAGCCGCGCCCACCACCGCCGGAAGTCGACGTCGTCCCGCCGACTTGGAGCCCATGCACCAAGTCCGACGCCCTCGCCCCAGCCCGTGGCACTCACTTCGACCAACGCCGACAGCTGCTCCTCGGTGACACCGAGCGGGTAGTCGGTTGTTCGGAGCAAGCGGGAGAACGAGCCATATAGGACAAGCGCATTCACGCGGTCGGGATGGCCGGCCGCTGTCAGCATCGCCATGGTGCCACCCTCCGAAACGCCCACGAGGTCGGCGCGTTCACATCCGGCCGCGTCCATGACGGCGCGCAGGTCATCGACGGACTCTTCCAATGTCGGCGCGTGCATCACCGGATCCGAGAGACCGGTGCCCCGCTTGTCAAAGGTGACGACGCGACGAAAGGACGCGAGCCGCGAGTAGAAGTGAACGACCGAAGGCTCCTCCAACATGATGTCGAGGTGCGAGATGAAGCCGGGCGCGACGACGAGGTCGGGCCCCTGCCAGTTACCGAGAACGCGATGTTGAGGCCACCGCTCTTGGCATAGTGAATGTCCGGCGGACGTTCACGGTCGAACCTTACGCCGCGTGGGCCGTACCTGCGGGAACCGATACGGTGCATTGCATGCGTCGTGTGGACTACGTCATTCACTATGTTGAGTCGCTCAGCCGGTCGGTGCCGTTTTACCGCGATGTGATCGGGCTCCGGGTGCGAATCGAGGGCGACGGCTATGTCGAGTTCGAAATGGAGAACACGAAGTTCTCGCTTTTCGAACGCTCCAAGCTGCCGGAGCTCATCGGCCGCGAAGGCGGCAACCCGCCCTGCGGCGAGATCGGCTTCCTGATCGACGACGTCAATGCGGAAGCCGGACGGTTGCGCGGGCTCGGTGTTGAGATCCTCACCGGACCGCTGGATCGACCATGGCACGAACGGACGCTGCACATCGCCGACCCGGACGGCAACATCATCGAATTCGCGCAGAAGCTGCGGTGATCCTCGCCGTCGACCTCGGTAAGACCTCCGGCCGGGCCGCGGCAGGCGGCCGGAGGACCGAGGGTGCCGGGGCGCCAGGGCTCGCGACACCTGGCGGCGCGCGGGCCGCGGAGGCGGCGATCCTGGCGGTCGCGCGAGATTTCGGCCCGGTGGACGAGGTGATCGTGGGCGCCGCCGGGGCGTTGGCGGCGCCGGACGCGGCGCGTGCGCTGGGCGGCGCGCTGCTGAAATCGCTTCAGGCGCAACGCGTCGGGGTTACCAGTGATGCCGTGATCGCGCACGCGGGCGCGCTGAACGGAGAGCCCGGCGCCGTGCTGATCGTGGGCACCGGCGTCGTGGCACTTGCGATCGACGCGAACGGCGCGCTGCGCACCTCCGACGGTTGGGGTCCCTGGCTGGGCGACGAGGGCGGCGGCGCGTGGATCGGCGCCGCCGGGCTGCGCGCGGCGTTGCGCGCTCATGACGGCCGTGGACCGGCGACCACGCTGCTCGACGCCGCCCGGGTCCGCTTCGGCGCGCCGGAGAGCTGGCCCGCGCAGCTCACCGGTGCTGCCGCACTCGCGTCGTTCGCGCCGGACGTCCTGGCGGCGGAGGACGACACCGCGGCGCTGGCGATCATCAGCGCCGCCGCCGAGGCACTCGCCGCGACCGCCCGCGCGGCCGGGGATGGCCGGGTGGCCATGGTCGGCGGACTGGCTGGAGTCCGGGCGCTGCGCATGCGGCTGGACCTCGTCCCGGCCGCCGGCGACGCGCTCGACGGCGCGCTGCGACTGCGGGCAATCCACGAGCCGTATGTGATTCGCGTGCAGGCGGATTCGAACGCCGTCGTCCCGCACGGGCTCGATGCGCTCGCGACCGAGGCCGTGCGGCCAGACCTTGACGATCTCGACGCGCGCCCCATCGCGGAGGTCGTCGCGATACTCGTTGCCGCCGAAGCCGAAGCGCACGGCGCGGTGGCTGCGGCGGTCCCGCGAATCTCGGCAGCGGCCGAGGCGATCGCCGCGCGGCTCGAGCGCGGCGGCCGCCTGATCTACGCCGGCGCCGGGACACCCGGTCGGCTCGGCGTGCTCGACGCGGCCGAGTGCGGGCCGACGTTCGGCACCGACCTGGTGCGCGGCGTGATCGCCGGCGGACCGGCGGCGCTCACCGAGGCGATCGAGGGTGCCGAAGATGCCTTTGACCCAACCGATCTCGCGGACCTGACCGCTGCCGACGCACTCGTCGGGATCACGGCGTCGGGCCGCACGCCGTATGTGCTCGGGGCGCTCGAGCACGCGCACGCCGCGGGCGCCCTGACCGTCGCGATCGTCAACAACCCGGGCAGCGCGGCGTCCGCCGACGTGGTGATCGAACTGCTGACCGGGCCCGAGGTGCTGGCCGGCTCCACGCGGCTGACCGCGGGCACGGCCCAGAAGGTGGTGCTCAACGCGCTCTCGACGAGCGTGATGATCGCGCTCGGCAAGGCGTACGGACCGCGGATGGTCGACGTGCGCGCGACCAGCGCGAAGGTACGCCGCCGGGCGGTGCGGATCGTCCGCGACGCGGCCGGGGTCGACGAGCAGACCGCGACCGCCGCGCTCGCCGCCGCGGGCGGTCACGCCAAGACGGCGATCGTGGCGCTGCTGAAGGGCGTCGACGCGACGGAGGCCGCCGCGCGGCTCGACCGAGCGCGCGGACGGGTGCGGGACGCCCTGGGCGGGACATGAATGAAGACGTCCCGCAGGCGGGCGTCACGGCCGTATCGTGAGGAACGTGTGTGAGCCAGCGTGCGGCCGGCCAGCTCGCGTCAGCCGCCGTCAGCTGCTAATGGTCGCCGGCATGGCGTCCCTGCTCGGCGGCTGCTCGAGTGCGACGCGAATGGACTCTGCCCCGGTCTCTGAGACCCGCTCGGTTGCGGCTCCTCCGGCGACGTCGACCATCGGCGCACGCCTGACCGCTGCGACTTCGGCGCTGTTGCTATGCCGAGACGCGTGGGGCGCGCGACCGGCCCGCTCTGGAGGGAAGCGCCACACCATCACCAGGATGACTCTCCACCATGAGGCCGTCGTACTCGGCGAAAACCGCAATGCCCCAAGCCATCTCCGACAGGATCAGCGATACCACCAGGATCAGCACGGATGGATCGACATCGCCTATCACGTCGGCGTCGACCGCGATGGCAACATCTACGAACTGCGGAGCACCGAGATCGCTGGCGACACCGCCACGGACTACGACACGACGGGCCATTTCCTGGTCCTCTGCGAAGGAGACTTCGATCAAGAGGCCGTGCCGGAGGCCCAGCTCCAGGGAGCAGCCCGGGCGTTCGCCTGGGCGGCTCAGAACTTTCACGTTCCGCCCGACACACTGGCGGGCCATCGGGACCTGGCCCAAACCTCTTGCCCGGGTGCAAACCTGTACGCCCACATCTCCTCGGGCGACCTCAAGCGCCGCATTGACGACCTCCTTGGCGCGGGCGGAGTGGACCTGCAGCGCTACTGCGGTCCCGACGCGGCCGCAAGGGTCGCGTCAATCGAGGCCGGCAACTGACAACGCTCCCCGCGGGCGCTCGTCGGCGAAGCCGGCCGGGATTGGACCCGAAATGTTTGTAGTGCCGTACCAGGGGGCATTTCGCTGAACAGGCGTAAAAAAGGGGCAGCCTGTCGGCACACACCTCAGCGTTTCGCCAACGCCTGTCAGGAGGCCGTGAGGGGCGTCCATCATGCGGTCACCGCTCAGGGGGAGGAACGCCGAGGACACCTCTCAGACGCCAAATCGGCAGTGGACACGGCGTTACGCGATGCCCACAGCGGTGAGGAACGGTACTTGGCCGAGCACCTGCGCCAGGGAATCAAGGATGTGGAGACCCACCTGCGCGACACTTCTTAGTCGCCGGCCACCCCCCGTGGAAGAGATCACCCGGCCCACACGTCCTCGACGTAATGGTCGGATTCGATGAGACCGTTCAGCCAGTCGCGGGCCCGATCGTTGTCAGCGCCCACCCGTGCCCGATAGATGTCGAGGAAGGACCCGCGCACCGCCGGCGCCATCCGTGCGCCGTCGCCGCACACGTAGACGTGGGTGCCCTTGCCCGGGTCGCCCAACAGGTTCCACACTTCGTCGGCGTCCGCGGCGATCCGGTCCTGCACGTAGCGAACCCCATCCTCGGGTGCGCGGGAGAAGGCCGGGCGCATTTGCACAATGCCGATCGCTTCGGCCTGCTCGAACCGGTCTCGGAAGATGTAATCGACCTCAGGGTCACGCACCCCGAAGAAGCACAACGCAGGCTCCACCGGCGCACCGGCCTGTTGTGCGGCGAGTCGGTCACCGAGGAAACCGAGGAACGGTGCGACGCCGGTACCGGCGCTGACCAGGATCACGGTCTTGGCCGGATCGGCACCGGCCCGGAACGCCTGCCGGGCCGGGTCCACGCGGGCCCGGATCACCTGTCCGGGTTGGACTGTCGCGAGGTAGTTGGACGCGACACCTTTGAAAAGACCGTGACCGGAACGGGCCGGCGCGTCCAGCACACTCACGACCAGTCCTACGGTGCGGGGTGACAGCATTGACGATGATGCGATCGAATAGTGCCTAGGCACCATGGGATCCAACAGTTCGAGAAGTTCGGCACCGGTGAGAACGCAAGCCGGGTATTCGTCGAGGCACTCCAACACGCTGAGCGGGCAGCCGTCCGGAGCCTCGGCCAGTTCGTTGAGCCGCTGACGCTCTGAAGGACTGCTGTTGGCCGCCGCAAGGCTGCGTAATTGACTGCTGGTCACCGGTTTCCGCAATTCGACGAAGTGCGTGAGAAGTTCTCGTGCGCTGACCTCTCGGTCCAACGCGATCAGCCGTCGCGAGCTGCGCCGAGGATTGATCGCCAGCCTCAATCCAGGGTTGATGCCGAGTTGCGCCAACACCGCGTCGACCACCTCGGGTGGGTTGTCCGCCATCACCGTCAGGTGATCGCCCGTTTGGTAGTCGACGCCGTCCGGAAGATCCACGCGGACATTGGTTTTGGCTTGACCCAGCCCAGGGCTGACCAGTTGGGTGTTCTCGACGATGGTCATCGGGATCACCGACGACCGTGCGTCCATCGCTGCCGTGACCGGGCCGACGATCCGCCGCAGCTCGTAGAGCGGCTCGGCCGCATCCGTGAGCGGCGCGGCGTCGGGGTCTCCGAAGCGTTCGGCTAACGACGACCACAGCGCGGCTGCGAACTCCTCGATCGTGCCGACCATATCCCCCGAGGTGTCGGCCGCTGCCCGCGAGGCCAACCGGTTTGCTCCCAGCTCGCCGAGGCGCTCGTCGATGCGCCGCGGGATCACCTGGTAAGTGTCCGCCCAGTTGTGGTCACCCACACCGAGAACCGCGGCGTTGGGTGCCGGATTCAGCGTGGTATTCGCGTCGAGCAGCCAGTTGAGGAAGGCGCGCGCGTCGTCGGTCGGCTGTCCGTTATAGGAGGACGCGATGATCAGTATGGCCTCGGCTTCGGGGAAACCGCCGACGGCATCGTCGAGGGGGGCCACCGTGGCCGTGCAGCCCAGTGCCGTTGCATCGTCGGCGAATTGGCGGGCCAGGGCGCGGCACGTGCCGAGGTTGGAGCCGTGAAAGACGGCCAGCCGGGTGCCGCCTGTGATCGCCGTCGGGTGCTGCGCTTCGTTCTGGGCGCCGACGCCCTCAACGCCTGGTGTGTCGGTCTGGCGCTCTTGTGGGGTGCGCCGGATGACATCGAGCCGGAATCCGACCGGCCGACGACTCGTCGGGGTTTCCCATTGCGGCACATAGTGGTAGGTGTCAATGAGGCGGTAGCGATGTACGATCCGGGCCACTGCCATGGCGGCCTCGTGCAGCGCGAACTGCCGGCCGATGCAGGATCGTGCCCCGGTTCCGAAGGGTTTGAACAGCGCGGTCGGCCGACCCGCCAAACGTTCGGGAGCGAACCGCTCGGGATCGAAGAGTTCGACATTGTCACCCCACTGCGGCTGGCGGTGCAATGCGCCGGTGAGCACCGTGACCGCGTCACCGCGCTTGATCGGATACTTGCCACCGATCACAGTGTCTTCCAAGGCCATTCGATCGAAATGCAGCACTGGCGGAGTAAGCCGCAGGGTTTCCTCGATCACCTGCCGCAGATAGGTCAGCTTGCCGATGTCGTCGTAGCCGGGCAAGTAGTCGTCTGCGATTCCGAAAACGCTGTCCACCTCGGCCTGAACCCGGTGCAGCACCGTCGGATCGCTGACGATGTTGTAGAGCGTGTTGGGCATCAACTCCGACGTGGTGAGCTGCCCGGCGATCAGGAAGGTCATGATCTGATTGCGAATGTTCTCGGTGTCCAGCACCGGTTTGCCGCTCGAATCCTGTTGCAGCATAAGCGCTAACAGGTCGTCAAACACACGGTCGCCGGATCGGTGCTCGGCGATGAGCCCGTCGATGAACGTGTGCAACGTGGCCAATTCTGCCGTGAACGCCGGCGTCGGCTCGTCCGATACGAGCTCGCCGAGAGCGGTAGTGAAGCTCTGCGGGATCGGAGCCAGCCCGGGGCGGTCGAAAGAGTTGAAGCGTGAACCGAATCCCGCGAGCGCCACGGTGTCCATGGCCAGCTTCTGCAAGTCATTCGACACGTCCACCGGCGCGACTCCCGCGCTGGCATCCCATTGCTCGGTCATCGTGCAGTTGATGTCCAGCATCGCTGCGTGGTAGGTGCGCAGACCCGCGTAACTGAAACCCGGCAACAGCACATCGTGGGCGCGCTGCCAATTCGGTTCGCCGTGGTAGGCCGTGAAGAGGCCGTCACCGGCCAGCGGCCTGACTCGGGCGAGGGTCGACGTGAGGTTCTTGGCGAAGCGGCTTTCGTCGCAAAGCTCGGTAACGAGTTCCAGCGAGCACGCGTAGAGCTTCCTGATGCCGCCGTTGAAATCGGCATAGAAGAGCGGACCGTGCAATTCGCCGAGTAAGTCCACGGCCAATGCGCGGGGTCGGCCGACCAATTGATCCAGCCCGGGCAAGGCCCCCTCGGCCGAGGGAATGCCGGGTAGATCCGGCGGCGGCGACACACGGAACTCGGTCATGCGGGCAGCATAGGTTTCGGCGCGCGGCTTAGTCACGAATCGGGTCGAGGACAACGCTGCCCCGGCGGGAAATTGGCGCCGGGCACGTCGACCTGCTTGCCCTTGGGAGTGTTGGTCAGACACTTCGTCGGCGGCTCACCATGTGCCGGGACGGGAATGATGGCCACCGTCAGCACCGTGCCGAGCGGCCAAGCAAGACGGCGATAGGTCATGAGAGCTCCTCGGCCTGCCTGCGAAGTTCATCACTGGGTTCACTGGAGGTAATCCAATCCCGCCCGGCCGCGCTCGTACTGAGACTGCGGGCAGCCCGGGCGAGCTGTCATCACCCCAACCACCCATTCACCCGGGTGAGTAATGCGCCGCCGTGGAGCGAAGCGTGAATGAATAGGGCGGTGAAGATAGTTAATTTCGTTCGCGTAAATGCGGTTACCTTCAATTGCACGCCATTGCTTTGCGAAACTAGTTTGTTTGCCCTCGATCCGAAACCAGCTTCGAATTAGGGCTAAAGCGCGTACCCTGAGCGGTATGGCCAAGACCAAGGTCTGCGTACATTGCGGCCATACGTTCGATCCGAACGACCGGCCGCGCGAGTTGTCCGATCCGGAATGGCTTCCGGCAGCGTCAGTCTATTGTTCGCATGATTGTAGTGACCGGTTCCATTGCGATATGGGCCATTGCTGCGCTACCCACTTGAAAGAGAAGGCTCGGCGCGACGCCGCCAAGGCGGCGCGTTAGCCGACACAATCCGCAATCGGCGGCGCGTGCCGTGCGGGATGCTACGTCCGCGGATCCGAGGGGGCCCCGTGCCGCGGGTGGTACAGCAGAGCACGAACCAACGGGCGCGGCCCCACGGACCGAAGCATCTGACTGGCCGGGCGGACGCGTACCCGCTTCGGCCACCAGAACCAGCGTCCCATCACCGTCATGATCGATGGCGTGATGAGCGATCGGACGACGAAGGTGTCGAACAACAGGCCGATGCCGATCGTCGTGCCGAATTGGCCGATCGCCCGGAGATCGCTGGTGATCATCGTGGCCATGGTGACGGCGAACACCACACCGGCGGCAGTCACTACCGGGCCGGTCACGCCCATGCCGCGGATGAGTCCCGTTTTCAGGCCGGCTCCGATCTCCTCCTCGATTCGAGACACCAACATCAGGTTGTAATCGGACCCCACGGCCAAGAGCACGATCAACGCGAATTCTGTTGCCACCCAGTGCAGCTGGAAATTCCCAAGGTGCTGCCAGATCAGCGTCGAAAACCCGAAGGCGGCCCCCAACGACATCACGATGGTGCCGACGATGACACCCGCTGCGACCAAAGCGCGGGTGACGATCACCATGATGATGAAGATGAGCACGATCGAGGCCACCCCGGCGATCATCAGGTCGAACTTGGCGCCGTTGGCGATGTCGTAAAACGTTGCGGCCGTACCCCCGAGGTAGATGTCGGCATTCTCCAGCGAGGTGAGTTTCAGCGCCTCCTTGGCCGCTTGGCGCTCCTGATCGACCGACGCGATTCCCTTTGTCGTCGCCGGATCCACAGCGTGGGTGATGATGAAGCGGGCCGCCTTCCCGTCCGGTGACACCATCAAGCTCAACCCCAGCAAGAAGTCTGGGTTCTGGAAGATCTCGGGTGGCAGGTAGAACAGACTTTCCACCTGGGAGTCGTTGAAGGACTTGCCCATCACGGCGTTCGTGTCGGTCAGCCGGTCGAACTGATCGATCAGACTGTCGAACGAGCTGTAGATGGTCAGCGTCGTATCCCGGATCGACTTCGAGACAGCGATATTCTCGGGAATAATCGCCAGCAATTCGCGCGTGGCTGCAGCCGTGTTGGTGAGGTCGCTGGTGAGGGCGTGGAACTTATCGGCCAGCTGATCGAACCCGTCCAGCGCGTCGAAGAGCGACCGTAGCGACCAGCAGATCGGGATGTCGTAGCAGTGCTTCTCCCAGTAGAAGTAACTGCGAATCGGTCTCCAGAAGTCGTCGAAATCCGCGATATGGTCGCGGATCTCGTCCGTAATGGCCGCCGTCTCCCCCGTGGTTTTCGAGCTGTCGTCCGCGGCGTTCGCGAGCTTCTGGGTCACCGCGTACTGGCGCTCCAACAGTGCGATCTGAGTGTCGAGGAAACCGGTGATCTTCTTGATGTCGCCGACGCGGTCCTTCAGGTAGTTCAGATTGCTGCGGATCGGCGCGCTTTGCACACTGAGCTGGAACGGAATAGATCCGTCTTGAATCGGCGGGCCGAGAGGTCTGGTGATGCTCTGCACCCGTTCGATGCCGGGCACCCGGAAAATGGCGCCGGCAATCTTGTCCAGGACCAGCATGTCTCTGGGATTGCGCAGATCGTGGTCCGATTCGATCATCAGTAGGTCCGGGTTCAACCGGGCCTGGGTGAAGTGTTGATCGGCAGCGGTGTACGCCTTGACTGACGAAGCACTCTCCGGCAGGTAGTACAGGTCGTTGTAGCGCGGAGTGAAGCCCATCAATCCAATTGCGCCGACGATCGCCAGGATGACGGAGGTAGCAAGGATGGGCGCCGGCCACCGCACGATGGCCGTCGCCAAACGGCGCCACCGGGTGTAGTTGAACTCGCGCTTCGGGTCGAACAGGCCGAAGCCGCTTGCGAACGCGATCAGCGCCGGCGTCAGCGTGACCCCGGCGGCCACCACCACCAGCAGACCCACTGCGCACGGAAACGCCAGCGAACTGAAGTACGGCAGCCGGGTGAACTTCAGACAGGCCAGCGCCCCGACGATCGTCAAACCCGAGCCCAGCACCACCTTGGTGACCCCGGCGAAGGTGTCGTAGTAGGCGGCTTCCCGGTCCAGCCCCCGTTCGCGGCCCTCCTGGTAGCGGCCCACCATGAATATCGCGTAGTCGGTACCGGCCGCGATGGCCAGTGCCGTCAGCAAGTTGACGGCGAAGGTCGACAGCCCCATGATGCCGGTTTCGCCCAGCAGCGCTACCACCCCGCGACCGGTGGCCAGTCCGACGAACAGGATGACCATCGTCAGCAGCACCGTGCCGATGGATCGATAGACGAACATCAGCATGATCGCGATGATGATGATGGTGATGATCGTCATCTTGGCCAGGCTCGCGTCGCCGACAACGATCGTGTCGGCGGTCAGGGCTCCCTGACCGGCGACGTAGGCCTTCACCCCCGCCGGCGGCTTCGAATCCGCGACTATTTTGCGAACCGCGGCAACCGATTTGTCGCCGACGGCTCCGCCCTGGTCACCATGCAGGTTGACCTGGACATAGGCGGCCTTGTGGTCGTAGCTCTCGACACCGGAGGCCGTGAATCGCTGCCCCCAGAAATTCAGCGCATGCTCGACGTGTTCGTGGTCCTGCTGCAGCTTGTTGACCAGATCGTCGTAAAACCGGTGAGCGTCTTCGCCGAGGGGTTTGTCACCGACGAGCGTCACCAGGACGAGGTTGTCGGAGTCGTACTCCTTGAATTTCTCCCCGATGTGCTTCATCCCCGTCACCGACGGCGCGTCGGATGGCGAGAGCGGCACCGAGACCTCCTCGGCAACCTTCTCCAACTGTGGGACGAAGACGTTGACGCCGACCGCGATCAGCAGCCAGATCACCACGATCGGCAGCGCCAGCGCGCGGATGGCGCGGGCGATCCGCGGTTTGTGTTCAACATTGCTGGGTTGCGCGACGGGGATTCTGTCGGTGTCGCTCGTGTCGTCGGTCACGCGGACTTGTCCAAGCAGGAAACCTGCGCGTCCCGGGTGTTGACCTGTTGTTGATCGACCAACTTGCCGTCGACGGTGATGCGGCAACCGATGGAGGGACTGTCACCTTGGGCGACGACGTAGGCGAAGATGCCGGGCATCTGGGCGACGATCGTCTTCGACCACGGCAATGTGGTGAAACTGGCCTTCTGCGGTAGCGACTCCGCGTCCATCCAGTTGACGACGCCGGTCGTCCCGGGCGGCCCCAGGATTTCGTAGATGGCTGTCTTGGCCGCATACGGCGGGGTCGCATCCCGCGGATCGGGCTTGGGCAGGCCAGGTCCTGGGAAAACGCCATTGAGTCGGACCACTGCGACGCCGCCGATGATCAGCGCCACGGCCACAACCAGCGGAACCCACGCCCGCTTGAGCAGCGTCAACACCGTGCCCCCCGATCAGGAATGCTCGACGGGCTGATATTAAGGCATCTCTTCGCATGCGCCACGGCTAGCCGAACGCCATAGCGGTCGAGATGATTCCCAGGGTGGCCGCCAGAGCGACGCTGCTGCAGCATCTTGTGCACCTCTCCACCTCGCGGCCGTCAAACACCTCGGTTGCAGCGCTTTTCACCATTACCTTTCGGCGATCACGTGAACGTCTACCGCGGACGGGATGGCTCGGTCGCGGTCGAGCGGCTGCCGGCCAGGGCTGGTTGCACACCGGGCCGGTCGCAGCACAGCGCCGCGATGTCGCAGGGCACAGGTTGGCACCCGGTGGGAGGGTTGGTTATCGACAGCGCGGCGCACAACGCGCCCAGGGCCAGTAGCGCGGCGCTCACCTCTAACACGTGGGCGAATCCCGTGGCGCTTGCGGTGCCAACGCTGATCAGGACGATGGGAACGGGTTTGGTCAAATCGAGACGTCTGCGCACCGAGTGGGTCGTGGTCAGCAGTGCGGTGGTGGACAAGTCGACGATGGGGTAATCCCTCATGCCGGCAGAATGGCGGTGACTTCGACTTCCACGCGGATGTTGGGCCACACCAGCCCGTCAATGATGCTGAACATGGCGGCGGGTTGGTGGCGGATGACCTATCTGCTCACCGCCAGGTAGGCGGACGCATTGTCACGGCTGGTGACCCGCTGACGCATGTAGACGATGTCGGTGAGCTGAGCGCCGGCCTTGCCAGGGATGCGCGATCAGCGAGGAGCTGACCCCCAAGGAGCTTGAGGTTCTTCGCCTGCTGCCCACCCGGTTATCGCGAACTGAAATCGGTGCCCGGCTGTATGTCTCGCTCAATACCGTGAAGACCCACCAGCGCGCCGTGTACCGCAAGCTCCGAGTTGAGCACCGCGGCGCGGCGGTCAGCCGGGCGCGAGAACTCGGCCTGTTGTAATTCGGACATTCTCTGTGGAGCTGCCGGGGATCGAAACCGACACTCTACCAGTGCTTTGGCTTTTGAACCGCCGATTCGCTACGTCTACGTCTCGTTCCCTTCGGTCCCCCGACTGGACCACCTCGTGCAGGACGTCGTCACCGTGCATTGGCCGGAAGCCGTCGGGGTCGTAGGACTCGTCGGGGTCGTAGGACTCGTCGGGGTCGTAGGACTCGTCGGGGTCGTAGAACTCGTCGGGCTCACGGGGCTCGTAGGACGCTGTCGGGCTTGTAGGAGCCGCAGGACTCGTTGGAGCCGCCGGACTCGTAGGCGTGGGACTCGCAAGGCCGGGACCTTCGCCACACCAGTCCGCCACATCTTTCGGGTACTGCTCGAGCGGTGGAGGACAACGCTGCCCCGGCGGGAAATTGGCGCCGGCGTTGAGCAGATCGCAGGGCACGTAGACCTGCTTGCCCTTCGGAGTGTTGGTCAGACACTTCGTCGGCGGCTCGCCATGGGCCTGGACGGGAATGATGGCCGCCGCCACTACCGCGCCGAGCGCCAAAGCAAGACGGCGATAGGTCATGAGAACTCAGGGAAGCATATGACTACTGTGAATCAAGAAAGAATAGGCCCGCGACGGAGGCAGCACTCGCGATGCGGTCTTGGGCGTGCACAACGTGACATCGCCGTCGTATGACGATTAAAGCCGCTCACCCCAGGCAAAATCCAACCCGTCGGTCTATCGACGTAGTCGCGGCGGGTACCTACTTATCGCTTTTAACAGCACATTCTCGGTGGAGCTGCCGGGAATCGAACCCGGGTCCTACGGCATTCCCTCAAGGCTTCTCCGTGCGCAGTTCGCTATGCCTCTACTCGGATCTCCTGATCACGCGAACAAGCCAGGATGACGATCCCAGTCGCTGTTGGTGTCCCGATGAGTCCCGCGACCGAACTCCTCGGTGGATCCCTCTAGCTGACGCCAGGCTCCGGGTCGAGGGCTTTCCCGGTCTGACGGACTAGCTGTCGCTTAGGCAGCGAGAGCGTAGTCGCGCTGATGTGAATCGGCGCTTATCTGTTTGCAACGACGCTTACGGTGGTCAGTTGCCTGCACCGGCACGCTTCCCTTGATTCGATGCGCGAAGTCGAAACCGTTCAGCCCCTGCATGTCGCACTCCCCCGACTTTCGGCAGGAATATCCATGATACCTGCCATCAACCAGCGGCAACGGGATTATCTTCCGCTGCCGGCTGCGATCAGATCACGAAATTGAGGTGCTCGACGATCTGGCGGCCACAACTTTGATCGCCGTCGAGTTCGATGTCCTGGGCGCGCGCGGGACACATCGGGCGGCCACCGGCGAGCCTGGTGAACTGCAGCCCGTCCAGCCGGATCGTCGCGGTCGGTTCTTGGCCGCCGAAGTCGTCGACCACCGCGGCCCGGCCATCGACGCTGACCCGGATGGTGCGGGCCAGCGGGCCGGTGAGATCGAACTGGATGCGTGAACCGTCGGGCGCCTTGGCCAGCTTGCCCACGACGTAACCCATCGTGGCAGCGATCTCGTCGACGGCGAGCGACGCAGCGGGACCGGCGAGCTCGTCATCGGACGGCGGCCGTTCCAATGCCACGCGAATGTCTTCTTCGTGCATCCAGCAGTCGAACACCCGGATCCGCATGAACCGGCCATAGGTGTCCGGGCCCGTGGGAGTCATCGTCACCGCGTCCCACTCCTCGTCGGACAGGCTCGTCAGCGCTTCGCGCCGATCGGTGGTGATCGCCCTGAAGCTTTCCAGCACGTCGGCGTCGGCGTGCGCGCTCAGATGGCGAACCCAGCACTCGTTCATCACGCCGACGTCGTTGCGCACGTGCTCCAGCGTCGAGACGTCGATATCGGGCTGGGGTGCGGCGATGCCGGCGAGGAACGACTCGGTGCCGATCATGTGCGCCACCAAGGCTTTGACGTCCCAGCCCGGCAGCGGACTCGCCGCCCGCCATTGCGCTTCGGACAACCCGGCCAGCAGCGCGTCGATGTCGTCCCACACCGCGAAGAGACCGGAGAGCACGGCGGACTTGTCGAGTTTGGTGACGGGACGATCGGCCATGGTCGGATCGTAGGCCGATCAGCTCCGATCAGACGGCGCGTCGGGAGCCGTCAGGCCGAGGCGATCATCGCCACGGAGCCCATGGCCAGCACCATGCCGATCCCCTGCAGGCGGGTCACCCGCTCGCGCAGCACCACCATCGCCAGCACGACCGTCGCGGCCGGATACAGCGAAATCAGGATGCTGGCCAACGACAGCAGCCAGGTGTGCAGCGCCGCCAGCATGGTGATGTTGGCGAAGATGTCCAGCACGGCGACGGCCACGGCCAAGTTGAGCGGCCGCCCGCGCGGCATCTCCAGGTTCTGGCTGGTCTTGGCCATGGCGAACACCACCAGGCTGGCCGCCACCCGAGCGAAGACCAGCGGCCACAGTTTGCATACGTGCGGCGCCTGGTGCAGGAACACCAGGTTCAGCCCCATCGCCGAGCCCGCAACTACTGTGAGCCAGGCCACTTTTGGAGTGAACCGATACGGCGTCCCCTCGACGGGGGCCTCGCGGCTGACAAGCATCACCGCGCCCAGCGCCAGGACGACGCCCACCAGGGCGGCCTGCCCGGGCCGCTCCCCAAGCGCCATACCGACCGCGACGGGCACCGCGGCGTTGAGCACGGCCGCCAATGGTGAGACCACCGAAATCGGCCCGGAGCCGAGTGCCGCGAAGAACGCCCACATGCCGAACGCCATGCCGATGCCGTACAGGCAGCCCCACAGGACGGCGCCGGCATGAATCGGGCCGCCGACGAAGACGGCCATCACGCCCAGTATCAGCGTCTCGATCGGGTAGGCGACGAGCATCACGCGCAGCGCGGCCACTCGCCGAGCTGCGACGCCGCCCACGAAATCGCTGACGCCGTACGTAACAGCAGACAGCTGGGCGTAAGCCGCCCCGATCAGGTCATGCCCTTTGCTCGACGTCCCATTTCGCGGACCACTTCGCGCTGTGCATCGCGCTGCGCCATGTCCTGGCGCTTGTCGTAAGCCCTTTTACCGCGCGCAAGGGCAAGTTCGACCTTGACCTTGCCCTCGGAGAAATACAGAGACAACGGCATCAAGGCGAGGTTACCATCTCGTATCTTGCCGACCAGCCTGTCGATTTGTTGCCTATGTAACAACAACTTTCGATTGCGGCGCGGCTCATGATTGGTCCAGCTACCGTGCTGATACTCCGGAATGTACAAGTTACGCAACCAAACTTCGCCGTCGTCGATCGTTGCGAACGCGTCAGCTAACGATGCTTGGCCCAGGCGAAGGCTTTTGACCTCGGTGCCCTGCAAAGACACGCCGGCCTCGAACAACTCGATGATCGAATAGTTGTGCCGCGCTTTGCGATTGGTGGCGATAACTTGTTTGCTGCCACCTTTGCCGCCCGCCGCCTTGGCTCGGCCGGAACCCTTGGCCACAGCTACCGCCGTATATAGAGGCGCAAGGTCGCGTACCCCGTCACTGCCGCCATCGACACGCCGAGCAGGAACAGCCACGGCGTGATGTAGAGGATGTCGGCATAGTCGACCTTGGCAATTAGATGTGCTTGATAGAACTGGCTCAGCGCGTTGTCCAGGAACAATGCCCGAACCAACATGAGCCCGACGACGGCGATGGCCACGCCGATGGACGCGGCCAGCATCGCCTCCACCAGGAAGGGCAGCTGGGTGTACCACCGGCTGGCACCCACCAGCCGCATGATCCCGATCTCCGTGCGCCTGGTATACGCCGCGACCTGCACCATGTTGGCAATCAACAGGATTGCCCCGACGGCCTGCACCAGGGCTACGGCGAACGCGGCATCGCGCAAGCCGTCCAACACGGCGAACAGCCGGTCGATGAGGTCCTTCTCATTGAGGATGCTGCGCACCCCGGGCTGGCCCTGCATCGCGGCGTCGAACTCCGCGTGCTGTTCGGGATTGTTCAGTTTGACGATGAACGACGCGGGAAACGAGTCCTTACCCGCCACGTCCTTGAACTCCGGGAACTTCTTGATCGCGTCGTTGTAGGCGTCCTGCCGGTTGACGAAGCGCACCGATTTGACGTCTTGGCGGGCATCGATCTTGTCGCGCAGCCCTTTACACGGCGCGGACGCGCACGTCGTGTCATTGGCCGATATGTCGTCGGTCAGGAACACCTGCGTCTCGACGCGGTCGAGGTAGATCTCGCGCGAGTTGTCGGCCAGCCGGACCACCAGCAGACCGCCGCCGAACAGGCCGATGGAGATTGCGGTCGTCAGGATCATCGCGGCCGTCATCGTGACGTTGCGACGAAACCCGGTCAGGACCTCGTTGAGTAGGAAACCGAAGCGCACTTAGCGGTCCATCCCGTAGATGCCGCGCTGCTCATCGCGAACCAGCCTGCCCAGCGACAACTCGACGACGCGCTGGCGCATCGAGTCGACGATGTGGTGATCGTGCGTTGCCATCAGCACCGTCGTCCCCGTGCGGTTGATCCGCTCCAACAAATCCATGATGTCCTTACTGGTATCTGGGTCGAGGTTGCCCGTCGGCTCGTCCGCCAGCAGGACCAGCGGCCGGTTGACGAACGCGCGCGCGATCGCCACCCGCTGCTGCTCGCCACCGGACAACTCGTGGGGCAACCGATTGGCTTTGCCGGACAGGCCGACGGTTTCCAGCACCTCCGGGACCACCCGGTTGATCGCGTCGCTTCGTTTGCCGATCACTTCCAGCGCGAACGCGACGTTCTCGTAGACGGTTTTTTGCTGCAGCAGGCGGAAGTCCTGGAAAACGCAGCCGATGACCTGGCGCAGCTTCGGGACGTGACGACCGCGCAGCTTGTTGACGTGGAACTTGGAGACCCGGACGTCACCGCTGGTCGGGTTCTCCGCGCCGAGCAGCAGCCGCATGAAGGTGGACTTGCCCGACCCCGAGGGGCCGATCAGGAAGACGAATTCACCCTTGTCGATCTTGACGTTGACGTCTTCCAGCGCCGGGCGGGCCGACGCTTTGTACTTCTTACTGACATGGTCCAGGGTGATCATCACGGCACGCCAGTGTAGCGGTCAATTTCGCTGGCAAGCGAAGTCAACTGGCCGGGGGCGGCGAACTCGGCACCGGACCGGGCCCCGGCTGCGGTTGCTGCGGCGGCGGTGTGGCCGGGCTTGAGCTGGGCGGGCAGAACGGCGCCGGCAGGATGCAGGGCAGCTGCGGCAACTGGAACGGCGGCGTCGTGGTCGTGGTCGTCGTCACCGGCGGCGGAGGAGGCGGCGGCGGAGGCGGCGTGCTCGTCGGCGTCGGCGTGTACGTGACGGTCGCGGGCGGCGCCTGCACGCGACTGCGCGGCACCCAGGTGTAGTTGGGGTCGGGCACAAAGCCGGGCGGCACCACTTGCTGCGCCGGGGGCTTGGGCGCCGGCTCCGGACGGTAGGTGTCGTAGACCCACCACACCAGGAAGAAAGCGATGATCAGCACGAGGGTGGACGTGCGCATCCGCCCGCCGAACACGTAGTTCGGCCAGCGATGCTTCGCATCCGTGTGATCGCCGTCGCGCTTCTCGAGGATGTTCAGGGTGAACTTCAACGCTTCTGCACCGCACCTTGGACGTCATCGTCGGCTTGCTGTGTCGGCGGCCTGCGCGGCCGGGACGGACGGGTCCTCGACAAGACCCACCGTCGCGTCCGCAGCCGTCATGATGCCGACGCGGGCCAGCGCGCGAATGACCAGGACGCGCAGCTGCCTGCCGACCTCGAACTGCTTGCCGGGCAGGGTGCGGGCCACCATGCGCAGGGTGACGGTGTCGACTTCGATGCTTTCCACGCCCATCACGGTCGGGTGCGTCCAGCAACAAGTCGCCTAACAGCGGGTTTTCCAGCGCGCGCTCGCATTCCTGATGCAGAACCTCGTTGACCCGGTTCAGGTCGGCGCTGGTCGACACCGGGATGTCCACCACCGCGCGTGCCCAATCCTTGGACAGGTTGACCACCTTGACGATCTGCCCATTGGGAATGGTCAACACCTCGCCATCGGGTGAGCGCAGGCGAGTCACTCGCAATGTCACGTTCTCGACCGTGCCGGTCGCTTCCGTTGCGGATACGACCGTGAGGGTGACCAGGTCTCCGAAGCCGTACTGGCGCTCCACCAGGATGAAGAACCCGGACAGCAGGTCTCGCACCAATTGCTGCGCGCCGAAACCCAGCGCTGCACCGACCACGGTGGCCGGCGCGACCAATCCGCCAACCGAGAACTGCAGCACCTCGGCGATCTGCATGATGACCCAGATGCCGATGATGACGACGGACACCCAGGAGATCACCGACGCCAGGGCCTGACGGTGCTTGGACGCTTCCGAGCGCACCAGCGCGTCGCTTTCGGCGAAGCCCAGGTTGAGCTGGTGCGTCACTTGCTGTGCCACCCAGTTGACGAACCGGGCCGCCAGCACCGCGGCGATCAGGACCATGGCGATCCGCAGACCCCTGGTGATGATCCACTCACCGAGCTCGCCCCGCCAGAAATCGTGCCAGCGGTGCGTCATCGATGTGGCGAGAAAACTTGTGTTATTCGTCATCTTTTCGGTTGCGCCAACGGATTCCCGCTTCCAGGAACCCGTCGATGTCTCCATCCAGGACGGCCGCAGGATTGCCAACCTCGTGTTCGGTTCGCAGATCCTTGACCATCTGATACGGCTGCAGAACGTAGGAGCGCATCTGGTTGCCCCACGAACTGCCGCCTTCGCCTTTTAACGCATCTAGTTCAGCGCGTTCTTCGGAACGCTTGCGCTCCAACAACTTTGCCTGAAGCACTCGCATCGCCGAGATCTTGTTCTGCAACTGCGATTTTTCGTTCTGGCAAGTCACGACGATACCCGTTGGGATATGGGTTAAACGTACCGCAGAGTCGGTGGTGTTCACCGATTGGCCTCCCGGGCCACTCGAGCGGTAAACGTCAACGCGCACATCGCCTTCCGGTATCTCGATGTGGTCTGTGGTCTCGACCACGGGCAGCACCTCGACTTCAGCGAACGATGTCTGACGCCGGCTCTGGTTGTCAAACGGGCTGATTCGCACCAGCCGGTGGGTGCCCTGCTCCACGGACAGCGTGCCGTAGGCGAATGGGGCGTGCACGGCGAACGTCGCGCTCTTGATGCCGGCCTCTTCGGCATACGACGTGTCGAACACCTCGACGGGATATTTGTGTTGCTCGGCCCACCGGATGTACATCCGCATCAGCATCTCGGCCCAGTCGGCTGCGTCCACTCCGCCGGCGCCGGAACGAATGGTGAGCAGCGCCTCGCGTTCGTCGTACTCGCCCGAGAGCAGGGTGCGTACCTCGGTGGCCTCGATGTCCGCGCGCAGCGCCTTCAGCTCGGCGTCGGCCTCGGCCAGCGCGTCTATTTTGCTGGCGGCGTCTCCACCTTCTTCGCCCGCCAGCTCGTAGAGCACCGGTAGATCGTCCAGGCGTCCGCGCAATTCCTCGACCCGGCGCAGCTCGCCCTGCGCGTGCGACAACTCGCTGGTCACGCGCTGGGCGCGGGTCTGGTCATCCCACAATTGGGGATCGGATGCCTCGTGTTCGAGCTTCTCGATGCGGGTGCGCAGACCGTCCACATCGAGCACCCGCTCCACCGTGGTCAGGGTGGCATCCAGGGCGGCGATATCGGCTTGACGGTCGGGTTCCACAGCCGACAACGTTACCCGGGGCCCCCCGAGCAGCTGAGCTCGCAGCGAGTGTCCAGGTCACGACCAGCGGTCATGCGTTTAGCATCGTGTCACGATCATGTGCGCCCCGCTTTGCGCGCGACAGCCCCCTGCGCGCATTCGGGCACGAATAGAAGGTCGAGAATGCGCCCTTACCACGTTGCAATCATTGGCTCCGGACCGTCGGGCTTCTTCGCCGCGTCCTCCTTGCTGAAGGCGGCCGACGGATCCGAGGACATCGATATCGCCGTCGACATGCTGGAGATGCTGCCCACGCCGTGGGGGCTGGTGCGCTCCGGCGTCGCTCCCGATCACCCGAAGATCAAGTCGATCAGCAAGCAATTCGAGAAGACGTCCCAGGATCCACGCTTCCGCTTCTTCGGCAACATCTCGGTCGGCGAACACGTGCAGGCCGACGAACTCGCCGAACGCTACGACGCCGTCATCTATGCGGTCGGGGCGCAATCCGACCGCGCGTTGAACATCCCCGGCGAGGACCTGCCGGGCAGCATCGCCGCCGTCGATTTCGTGGGCTGGTACAACGCGCACCCGAACTTCGAGGAGGCCACGCCCGATCTCTCGGGGGCGCGGGCCGTGGTCGTCGGTAACGGCAACGTCGCGCTCGACGTCGCGCGCATCCTGGTCACCGACCCCGATGCGCTGGAGCAGACCGACATCGCCGACCACGCGCTGGAGTCGCTGCGCCCGTGCGGCGTCGACGAGGTGGTGGTCATCGGCCGGCGCGGGCCGCTGCAGACCGCGTTCACCACCCTCGAGCTCCGCGAGCTGGGAGAGCTGGAAAACGTCGACGTGATCGTCGACCCCGCCCAGCTGGAAGGCGTGAGCGACGAGGATGCGGCCGCGGCCGGCAAGACGGCGAAGCAGAACATCAACGTGCTGCGCGATTACGCGAAGCGCGACCCGCGTCCCGGACACCGCCGCATCGTGCTGCGCTTCATGACCTCCCCGATCGAGATCAAGGGCGACGACAGGGTCGAGGGGATCGTGCTCGGCCGCAACGAGCTGGTCACCGATGACAATGGGCGGGTGTCCGCCAATGACACCGGCGAGCGCGAAGAGCTAGCGGTTCAGCTGGTGGTGCGCTCGGTCGGCTACCGCGGTCTGCCCACCCCAGGGCTGCCGTTCGACGAGAAGACCGCGACGATCCCCAACAGCGGCGGCCGTGTCGAGAACAGCCGCAACGAATACGTGGTCGGGTGGATCAAGCGCGGGCCGACCGGTGTGATCGGCACCAATAAGAAGGACTCTCAGGAGACCGTGGACACGCTGCTCGCCGATTTGTCCGGCGCCGACGGTCTCGCGGATTTCCCGGATGACCACGCCGACCAGCTTGCCGACTGGCTGGCGTCGCGCCAGCCCAAGCTCGTCACCTCGGCCCACTGGGACCTCATCGACGCCCACGAGCGCGCGGCCGGCGAACCGCACGGACGCCCCCGCGTCAAGTTGCCGAGCTTGGCCAAGTTGCTACGGGTCAGCCACGGCTGAGTCGGGCCCGAGTACGAAGGACCCTACTCAACGACGCCAATCGTCCGTGGCGTTGAGGACGTGGTAGCGACCGACCGGTGATCGTGCTTTCCGAGGACGAGAACTGGAATCTGCTGGGCAGCGTCTCCCTGGGCCGGCTGGTCACCAACTTCGCCGGCGAGCCGACCACAACCTCATCGAAGGATGGAGCGTGATCGTGCGCGGCCGCGCGCGACTGCTGAAAACCGACGCGGACATTCAGCAGGCCGAACGCGCGCAACTGCTGCCCTGGACGGCAACGCTCAACCGCACTATGTGCGGATACACCGACCGAAGTCACCGGTCGTCATTTCCGGTTCGGCCCGGAGCCCGACCGTCACGAGCCGGTTGCGTGACGAGGAGTTCGGGTGCGTCGACACCGGTCAGCCGCCGGTGCATGGCCCACGCGATCCGGCCGGCCTGAACCTTCGCCCGATCGGCCGCCGGTCCGCGATACATCTCGTCAACGGTGTTGTGCCACAGGGTGAGCCAGCGACGGAAGTGGTGATCGGACAGTGGGACACGCCGGTGGATTTCGCGGTGCGCCCGCAACGCGCTGCCGCGATACAGTCCCGCGCGGAACAGCACGGTCTCCCAGAAGTCGCACATCGTCGGGACGTGGGTCTCCAACCCGGTGGCCCGCAACTCGGCAAAGGGCTCGGCGAGGACATCGTCGTCCAACGCCCGTCCGTAGAAACGCCGCAGTAACGCCTCCACGTCGGCGCGGTCGATCAGGTCCGCACCCGCTTCGGCCGTCGTCAGCCGGCTCATAGTTTGCGACCCTTCGATATTTCTACAACTCGGAGTAACACCATCTTGGCCGAGGATGTGGCCTCGCAACAGGGCCATAAGTCCGTTGACCTATTGCGGCCAACTGGCGTACCCGGAAGAAAATTCCCGTGCACGCCGGCCCTGAGTTCGATGAGCTGTATTGCAGGGCAGTATTTTTCAGATCACGGCAGCTGAGCCGCCCGAGCTACAGATTGCCGCAACGTATCGCAAGCACGGAGTGACCCGCGTAACACAGGGCCTCGGCCCGGTACGAGTCGATGACCAGCAGCTGGCCCGCGTCATGGTGGGCGCCCAGGTACCGGTCCACGCCGCCGGCCACGATCGCCGGCTCGGTTCGCACGTCGGGATACAACCGCATCCACCGCGCGAGACCGCGATCCAATTGCCCTTGCGCTGAGGGCTTTCCGGGGGTTCCGCGCCGAGCGTCCGCGGCCCTCGATACCGACACCGCCCGCAGTGTCGTTCGGCGCAGTCTCGCTTCGTCGAACGCGTGCCGCAGCACCGTGCCGTTGTGCACTTCGGCTACCACGCTGGTCACCTGGGGCGCCGTCGGACGGCTCGCCGACCGTTGGATCACGGCGACCGGACACGACGCCGAGCGGACCAAGCAGGCCGCGACGGCGGGTCCGCCATGGCAGGCATAGTTGAGCCCGATCTGCCCGATGCACACCATGACCGCCGATCTGGATGCTTCGAGCAGCTTGGAAACTGTTCTGCCCCAAAGGATATCGGTTTCGATCTTGACGGGTTCGCCGACGGCGTCGACGGCCCGATGAGCGTCGGCCAACGCGGCGTGGGCGACGGCGAGCCGCGTGCCGTCGTCGCGTGCGCCCGACGCATCGTGCGGGTCGATGACGTACACCAGTCGCAGGGGGATGTCGCGGCTGACCGCCTCATCGATCGCCCAGACGGCCGCATGTATCGCCGCCCTGGATCCGTCAACACCTACCAGAATTGCGGGAGCTGGATACACGTTGCTCATCGCGACTTCCTTCATTGCGCGGTAGAAAGTGTTCATTACACCGTTCAGATATGACGCTATTGCCGTAGACCCCACTCCCCCAGAGGCATTGGTCCCGAGATAAGTGCCATTGGTCCGTCACAGCCCCTGGTCGGAAAAGGCGATCTGCGCACAATCATCGAGAAGCAGACCGAGCCCTGGGGCGTGCTGGTGCGCGTCGTGGAGATCAAGAACGTCGAGATTCCCGAGTCGATGCAGCGGGCGATGGCACGCGAGGCCGAAGCCGAGCGCGAACGCCGCGCGAAGGTCATCAACGCCCGCGGGGAGCTTCAGGCATCCGAAGAGCTGCGCGAGGCCACCGAGACCCTGTCGAAGAGTCCGGCCTCGCTGCAGTTGCGCTATCTGCAGACGCTGTTGGAGTTGGGGACGGATCAGAACTTGACCGTCGTCTTTCCGTTGCCCGTCGACATCATCACGCCATCCCGAGATGCTGCGGGGCGTGGTCGATAACCTCGATCACCGCGGGTAACCGACAAGCGCACAGGCGAACGGCTGACCGGTTGTCGCGAGTACCAGATGGCAAGCATCTCAGATGCTTTCGCTGTTCAACAGGTGTAATCTAGCCGGCTGGCTTAGTTAACAAAAGATGAACACCAGGCAAACGTAGACTGAATTCTGCCTGCTCGCCATCGTGAAATCGGCAAAACCCCGGCAAGCGACGGCCGCAGCTGCGAGTTTTGAAGCGCCCGAAAACCAGAGGTCCTTTGTGATGCCCTGCGCGCACGCTCCGCCAACCCAATAAGCGCCACGCCGCCCCCGCTGGGCCCCGTGGCGCGATCGCGCCGGGCCGTCCTCTCATCCGGGAGCGGCCCACACATTTGGAGAACACGCCGATGCGGCGAGCGTCGGCGCCAGTGGCGTTTGTCCGAAAACCGCACTTTGAGGGGATGCATCACACATGGATTGGGCTTTTGTTCCACCCGAAATCAATTCGGCCCGGATGTACACCGGCCCCGGGCTGGCCTCGCTGTTGGCCGCCGCCGGAAGTTGGGACGCGCTGTCGGCCGAGCTGGCCTCCACCGCCGAATCCTACGAATCGGTGCTCGCGGGCCTGGACCTGCAATGGCGCGGCGCCGCCGCCGAGTCGATGGCGTACTCGGCCGCCCGCTACATGGGGTGGCTGCAAGCGACGGCCGAGCAGACGAAGCAGACGGCAATGCAAGCGCGCACGGCCGCGGCGGCCTACGAGCAGGCGTATGCGATGACGGTGCCCCCACCGGTGATCGCCGCCAACCGCGCGCTGTTGGCATCGCTGGTGACGACGAACATCGTGGGCCAGAACACCGCCGCCATCGCGGACACCGAAGCGCAGTACTCCGACTTCTGGGCGCAGGACTCCGCCGCCATGGCCGGCTACTCCGTGTCGTCGACGGCTGCGACGACGCAGTTGCCCCAGTTCGCCACCGCGAACAAGTCCACCAACGAGTCGGGGGTGAGCGAACAGAGCGCCGCCGTGACCGCGGCCAACACCAACTCCGGCGTGACCAAGGCCGCCGCGCAGACGTTTTCACCGCTAACACAGCAACCGCAATCGTCACTTACCACGGGCGACATCACCTATCTTGACGCATCGACGAGCTCGGGCAACAACGCCTTCCGGGTCCTCGACGCCATTCAGGGGACGGGCGTCGGCTTCAGCGCTCCCTACAACATGGAGCAGTTCGTGTCCGGAATCATCGGGGCGGAAAACAATTTGGGCATCCTGGCCAAGCCGGGGGCGGCCGCCGCCAATCTCGCTCCCGCGATCGCGGCGCCCGCACTCCGCGGCGCCACGGCGGGCCTCGGCGGTGGGTTGGGCAACGTCACCGCGACCCTCTCGCACGCCGGCACGATCGGGCCGATGTCGGTCCCCGCAAGCTGGGCCGCCCCCACGAGCACCCATATCTCGCCGCTGGAACCCGCGGGCTTCACCACGCTCCCGGGGACCGAGGAGCCGGTGGCGTCCGGATATCCCGGGTACCCGGGCATGCCGGGCGGCGGTGCCGCGCGATCGGCCGGCGCGGGGGTCCCGCCACGCTACGGCGTGCGGCTCACCGTGATGCCACGCCCGCCGGCCGCCGGGTGACGTGCCACCACTGAGCCAACTGCTGTCGGTCATAGGACGAACCTTTCGCCGCAAGCAGTTTCGCCTCACGCAGCTTTTAGAGCTGTAAGACAATGGAATTCGGCTTTCTTCCACCAGAGGTGAACTCTGGCCGGATGTACTCGGGCCCCGGATCGGGCTCGCTGCTGGCCGCCGCGGGAAGCTGGGACTCGCTGTCTGCGGAGCTGAGCATCACGGCAGCGGTGTACGAATCGGTGCTGTCCGGCCTGACGAGTGGGTACTGGCACGGGCCCGCCTCCCAAGCGATGGCGGCCAGTGCCGCCCCCTATGTGGCGTGGCTGTACAGGACCGCCGACCATGCCCAGCAGACGGCCGTGCAGGCTCGGGCGGCAGCGACGGCCTATGAGCTGGCCCATGCCCTGACCGTGCCCCCACCGGCGGTCGCGGCCAACCGCACGCAATTAGCGACCCTGGTGACAACGAACTTCTTCGGCCAGAACACCGCGGCCATCGCGGCCACCGAAGCCCAGTACGCCGAATACTGGGCTCAGGACGCCTCCGCCATGTATAGCTATTCCGCCAGTTCTGCTGCGGCAGCACAGTTCTCGCCATTATCCTTCCCGCGCCAAGACACCGCCACCGATGGGGTGACGGCACAGCAGGACGCCGTCGCGCAAGCTACCGCGAACGCCTCGAGCTCGGGTACGGGCTCGGGATCGCAGGTGGTGGTTGTGAATTCCTCGACTTCCAATTCGTCGTCGCAACTCTTCCGAATCCTTGACACCATCCAGGGGGCCCAGACCACGTTCAGATCCATCTTCACCGGCGAAGGGACTGTTTCCGGAATCATCCAGGCCGACAAGAACTTAGGCATTTTGCCGAACCTGGCCGCGGTCCCGGCCGCGGCCCTCCCCAAGGCTCCCGCGCTCAGCGGTGCCACATCGGGACTGGGCAACGTCAACGCGGCGCTCGCGCGTGCCGGGCGGATCGGTCCGATGTCGGTTCCCGCCGGCTGGGCCACAGCGACGGGCAACCCCGTCGCGGCGTTGCCGGGCAGCGGCTTATCCGACCTGGCGGCGACCGAGGCGGTGGCCGGCGCCGGGCCCACGACGCCCGGCATACCCGGGATCCCGGGAGGGACCGTCAGGCGAGCCGCGCTTGTGGTCCCCCGCTACGGCGTTCGGATCACGGTTATGGCGCGCCCACCGGCGGCCGGCTGACGGCCTACTCAGTTCACCGGCGGCGGCGACTCGGGTGGCGCAGGCGGCACCGCGGGCGCGAATCTCCAGTTGTCCGGATTCTTCGGCGAATACACCACCGGAAACAGCTGGCCGATGGTCGGCCACTGATTCACGTCCACCGCCATGCGCTGATACACCGCATGTTCGTTGACGGTGGGCCCATTGATCACGCCGGCGATGGTGACGAATTGCTCGCCGGTGGCGTCAGGGCGGGGGCTTATTCCGGTGACCAGCAACGTGCCGCTCAGCAGCTCACCGCGCGGGCCGCGCGGGACGAAGCGCTGGACGAGAAATACGGCCAGTACGGCCACCAGTAGGAGCAGCAGTCCGAATTCCCACACGAGGCCATGGTAGGTCCGTGATAAGACTGCGTCATGAGTCGCACCGGCGACGATGGCAGTGCGAAGCGATGAGGAGGCGCGGTGCGCACAAGTCAGGACGATCTGGCGCTGGCGCTGAGGCTGGCCGACCGCGCAGACACGTTGACTTCCGCCCGATTCGGCGCGCTGGACCTGCGCGTCGACACCAAGCCCGACCTGACGCCGGTGACCGACGCCGATCGGGCGGTGGAAACCGAGCTGCGTGAGGTGCTCGCGCACCAACGGCCCGACGACAGCATCGTCGGCGAAGAGTTCGGCGGCGACACCACGTTCACCGGACGTCAGTGGATCATCGACCCGATCGACGGCACCAAGAACTTCGTGCGCGGGGTGCCGGTGTGGGCCACCCTGATCGCACTGCTGCACGACGGCGTCCCGGCCGTCGGTGTGGTGAGCGCCCCGGCATTGCAGCGCCGGTGGTGGGCCGCGCAGGGCCAGGGCGCTTTCGTCGCGGTCAACGGTGCACCCGCGCGCCGGCTCTCGGTTTCCTCAGTGGCACAACTGAGTTCGGCGAGCCTTTCGTTCTCCAGCCTGTCCGGGTGGGCGCAGCTCGGTGTGCGGGACCGGTTCATCGCCCTGACCGACGCGGTGTGGCGGGTGCGCGCCTTCGGCGACTTTCTGTCCTATTGCCTGCTCGCCGAAGGGGCCGTCGATATCGCCGCCGAACCGGAGGTGTCGGTCTGGGACCTCGCCGCGCTCGACATCCTGGTGCGCGAAGCGGGCGGGGCGCTGACCGCGTTGGACGGCACCGCGGGACCGCATCACGGCAGCGCCGTGGCCACCAACGGCCTGCTGCAACGACAGGTGCTCGGCAGCCTCACGGCCGCGCAGGTGTGAATTAGTTAACAAGTGTTCTCCCCGATCTTACTCCGGAGTAAGATCGGGATATCCGCATTGCCCGACGACCTGAGGCTGCTGAAAAATGACCGGTTCCGGTTCTAAACAGACGTCCGCCCGCTCCCGCGTCAAACGGCGCGACCATAAGTCCGCGGTCGGGCTGCAACCGCACAAGCGCACCGGCGTCGACATCGCCATCGCACTGATCACCCCGCTCGTCGGCCAGGAGTTCCTGGACAAATACCAGCTACGCGACCCCCTCAACCGCGCGCTGCGTTACGGCACGAAGACGGTCTTCTCCACCGCCGCCACCTCTTCGCGGGAGTTCAAGCGGATCCAGAACCTGCGCGGCGGGCCGACCCGGCTCAAGTCCAGCGGCAAGGACTACTTCGACCTGACGCCCGACGACGAGCAGAAGATGATCGTCGAGACTCTCGACGAATTCGCCGCGGAAGTGCTGCGGCCCGCCGCCCACGACGCCGACGAGGCGGCGACCTACCCGCATGAGCTGATCGCCAAGGCCGCGGAGCTGGGCATCACCGCGATCAACATCCCCGAGGATTTCGACGGCATCGCCGCGCACCGGTCCAGCGTGACCAACGTGCTGGTCGCCGAGGCGCTCGCCTACGGCGACATGGGTCTGGCGCTGCCGCTGCTGGCCCCGGGAGGCGTGGCCTCCGCGCTGACCCATTGGGGCAGCGCCGACCAGCAGTCCACCTACCTGCCCGAGTTCGCCGGTGAGAACGTGCCCCAAGCGTGCGTGGCCATCGCCGAGCCGCAACCGCTCTTCGACCCCACCCGGCTGAAGACCACCGCGGTGCGCACCCCGAGCGGGTACCGCCTGGACGGGGTGAAGTCGTTGGTCCCGGCGGCCGCCGACGCCGAGCTCTTCATCGTCGGTGCTCAGTTGGACGGCAAGCCGGCGTTATTCATCGTCGAGTCCTCGGCGAAAGGCCTTACCGTGAAAGCGGATCCGAGCATGGGGATTCGCGCGGCGGCCCTGGGCCACGTCGAACTCTCCGGGGTGAACGTGCCGCTGAGCGCCCGCCTCGGTGAGGACGAAGCGACCGACGAGGATTACTCGGAGGCGATCGCGCTGTCCCGGCTGGGCTGGGCGGCGCTGACCGTCGGCACCTCGCACGCGGTGCTCGACTACGTCGTCCCGTACGTCAAGGAACGCGAGGCCTTCGGTGAGCCGATCGCCCACCGGCAGGCAGTGGCCTTCATGTGTGCCAACATCGCCATCGAGTTGGACGGGCTGCGGCTGATCACCTGGCGCGGCGCGGCGCGCGCCGAGCAGGGCCTGCCGTTCATCCGCGAGGCGGCGCTGGCCAAGCGGCTCGGCGCCGACAAGGGCATGCAGATCGGCCTGGACGGCGTACAGCTGCTCGGCGGCCACGGCTACACGAAAGAGCACCCGGTCGAACGCTGGTACCGCGATCTGCGGGCCATCGGCGTCGCCGAGGGCGTCGTTGTCATCTAAGTCGTTTTCTCACTCGAGCTGAAAGTTCACTCATGGCAATCAATCTGGAACTTCCCCGCAAGATGCAAGCGGTGACGACCAAGACGCATCAGGGCGCCGCCGAGTTGATGCGGCCGATCGCGCGCAAGTACGACCTCAAGGAGCACGCGTACCCCGTCGAGCTCGATACTTTGTTCAGCCTCTTCGAAGGCGCCTCGGAGTCAATCGAATTCGCGGGAGCCAACGCGCTGGGCGGCGAGGACGAAGCACGGGACAAGAACCACAACGGCGCCAACATGGCCGCGCTGCTACAGACGCTGGAAGCCAGCTGGGGCGATCTCGCCATGATGCTGTCGGTTCCCTACCAGGGGCTGGGGAACGCGGCGATCTCCGCCGTCGCCAATGAGGAGCAGCTGCAACGCCTGGGCAAGGTGTGGGCGGCCATGGCCATCACCGAGCCCGGCTTCGGATCGGACTCGGCGGCGGTATCGACGACCGCCACCCTGGACGGCGACGAGTATGTGATCAACGGCGAGAAGATCTTCGTCACCGCCGGCTCACGCGCCACCCACATCGTGGTGTGGGCGACGCTCGACAAGTCGCAGGGCCGCGCGGCGATCAAGTCGTTCGTCGTGCCGCGCGAGCATCCCGGTGTCACGGTGGAACGGCTCGAGCACAAGCTCGGCATCAAGGGTTCCGACACCGCCGTAATCCGATTCGACAACGCCCGCATTCCGAAGGAGAACCTGCTCGGCAACCCCGAAATCGAAGTGGGCAAGGGCTTTTCCGGAGTGATGGAGACCTTCGACAACACCCGGCCCATCGTCGCGGCGATGGCCGTCGGTGTCGGCCGCGCCGCGCTGGAGGAGATTCGCAAGATCCTCACCGAGGCCGGGGTGGAGATCTCCTACGACAAGCCCTCGCACGCCCAGAGCGCGGCGGCATCGGAGTTTCTGCGGATGGAAGCCGACTGGGAGGCCAGCTATCTGCTGTCGCTGCGGGCGGCGTGGCAGGCCGACAATAAGATCCCCAACTCCAAAGAAGCGTCGATGAGCAAGGCCAAGGCCGGCCGGATGGCCACCGACGTCACGCTCAAGACCGTCGAATTGGCCGGCACCGCAGGCTATTCCGAACAGTCTCTGCTGGAGAAGTGGGCGCGCGACTCCAAGATCCTGGACATCTTCGAGGGCACGCAACAGATTCAGCAGTTGGTGGTCGCCCGCCGCCTGCTGGGCCTGTCCTCCTCCGAGCTCAGGTAGCGGCCGCTTTGCAGTGCGTCGAGCGTGTAACCACGGCGGAATATCGGCCGTTTTTTCGCCCTGAGTGCACGTTCGGCGAAACCTAAGCGGCGATCGCGGTCAGCCGCTCGCGGGCTTCGTCGTCCAGTTCGATGGACGCCGCCTCCAGGTTCTCCTCCAGGTGGCTCAGCGACGAGGTACCGGGGATGAGCAGCACGTTGGGCGCCACGCCGAGCGTCCATGCCAACGCGACCTGAGCGGGTGTGCGCCCCAGCCGCTGCGCGATCTCCTGAACCACCTGGTGGCTGAGCACCGGGTTGGGCTGCATGAAGGCCGCACCCAGCGGGAAGAACGGGACGAAGGCAATCCCCCGCGCCTCGCACTCCTCCAGCACCGGCGCCGACTCGCGCTGCACCAGGTTGAATGCGTTTTGCACACAGGCGATTTCGGTGCGCTCCACGGCATGCAGCAGGTGCTCGCGGTTGACGTTGCTCAGCCCGATTCCGCCGATCAATCCCTGGTCCCGGGCCTCGATCATGGCCGAGAGCTGGTCGTCGAATTCTCGGTCGGGGCCGTCGCTTTCGAACACCCGCAGGTTAACCACGGCCAGTTGCTCGACGCCGAGGCTGCGCAGGTTGGTCTCGATGTCGCGGCGCAACTCGGCCGGCGCGCCGGCCGGCAGCCAGGCCCCGTCGTCGTCGCGCCGCCCACCGATCTTGCTGACCAGTGCCAGGTTCTGCGGGTAGGGATGCAGCGCGGCACGAATCAGTTCGTTGGCGACGTCGGGACCGTAGAACTGCGCGGTGTCGATGTGGTCGACGCCGAGTTCGACCGCGCGGCGCAGCACGGCCAGCGCTTCGTCGCGGTCGCGCGGCGGACCGAACGCATTGGGCCCGGGCAACTGCATGGCACCGAAGCCGACGCGGTTGACCGAAAACCCACCGAGCGGAAAGGGATCCATACGGTCAGGTTAGCGCCGAAGCGTGGACACGTTTGACGCGCTGGTCGCGACGCCGAGGTGAAAGAACGTCGCCGGCGTGAGCGATCGGGTGCGCGCCGGCGAGTTCTCCGGCCGGGCCGTGGTGCGGGTCGCTGGTGCGGGTCGCGGGCGGTTTATGAGCCAGCAGTAGGCTGATCACGCGCTGTTCGGGCGCATTCCCCGACGGCGGCGCCGATGGCAGTGACGACGGAGGTGGCATGCGCGCGGTACAGGTGACTCGGCTCGAAGGTCCAGAAGCGGTCGAATTGACCGACATCGACGAACCGTCGGGCGACGGGGTCGTCGTCGACGTGCACGCCGCCGGGGTGGCCTTCCCGGACGCGCTACTCACCCGGGGCCTCTACCAGTACCGCCCCGAGTTGCCGTTCGTGCTCGGAGCCGAGATCGCCGGCGTGGTCCGGTCGGCACCCGAGGGCGCGCACGTCAGCTCCGGCGACCGGGTCGTCGGCCTCACGATGCTGTCCGGCGGCATGGCCGAGGTCGCGATGTTGGCCCCCGACCGGGTGTTCAAGCTGCCCGACAACGTGAGCTTCGAGGCGGGCGCCGGCCTGCTGTTCAACGACCTGACGGTGTACTTCGCGCTGACCGTTCGGGGTCGGCTGCAGCGTGGCGAGACGGTTCTGGTGCACGGGGCGGCCGGGGGCATCGGGACCTCGGCGCTGCGGCTGGCGCCGGCGCTGGGCGCCTCCCGCACCATCGCCGTGGTCAGCACGCAGGACAAGGCCGACATCGCCACGGCGGCCGGCGCGACGGATGTGGTGCTGGCCGACGGCTTCAAGGACGCGGTGAAGGAGTTGACCCACGGCCGTGGCGTCGACATCGTCGTCGACCCGGTCGGCGGCGACCGGTTCACCGATTCGGTGCGCTCGCTCGCTCCCGGTGGGCGGCTGCTGGTCGTCGGGTTCACCGGCGGTGAGATTCCCACCGTCAAGGTAAACCGGTTGTTGCTCAACAACGTTGACGTGGTCGGCGTGGGCTGGGGCGCCTGGGCGGGGACGCATCCGGGCGCGCTCGACGAGCAGTGGGCCGGACTCGAACGATTGCTCACCTCCGGGGAGCTCGCCCCGCCCGAGCCGGTGACCTACCCGCTGGAAGAAGCCGGGACCGCCGTCGCCTCCCTGGAGAACCGCAGCGCCAAGGGAAAGGTCGTGCTGCGCGTCCGCGGTTAGGCCCGCACTGGTCCCATCTGCCACAGTGGTTTGCCCGCAGGGCGATTGACGGTTTGCCCGCCTCATAGCGACAATCGTCCGCCGGATTTGCGCGTCACCGGTGTTGTCGCGGCGGGGTGGGCCCAAAACACTGGTGCCCGGCTGAGACGCTCGTGGCGCTTGTGATGAACGCGGGACGGCGACGACGGCCGGCTTGCGACCGCCCTTGTGTGCGACAAAAAGAGAAAGTAATGTCACTTTCAGTTTTGTACACCCTGATCGCCACCCGGCTGGTACCCATCTGAGGAGCCGTCCATGGAATCCTTTGTGCACCTGCGAAAAGGCCGAACACCGCGCCGCCTGCACGCCGACCTCGAGGGCCTCAAGGACGACGAGTTGGGCCGCGGCGGATTCACCGGCCGCACCGCCAACCTCTACCGGCGCCACGACCCCACCGCCTATCGGTCGGTCGGCCCACTGCGGCCCATCGACGTGCTGTCCAGCGAGCTCAAGCCCAGCGATGCCACCGAAGCCGACGGTGGGCCGCTGTTGATGTTCAGCAACGACGACTGCCGCATCATGTTGAGCCGTCGCCAGGAGCCGATGTCGTTCTTCGTCCGCCATGTCGACGGGGACCTGCTGTGCTTCGTCCACCAGGGCAGCGGTCTGGCCCATACCGAATTCGGGCCGCTGCGCTATCGGGAGGGCGACTGGCTGTACATCCCGAAGGCATGCACCTGGCGCCAGCTGCCCGACAGCGCGACGACGATGCTGATGATCGAGGCCACCGACGAGTTCCGGGTGCCCCCGCCCGGCGCGCTGGGCCGCCACTTCCCCTTCGACCCGTCGCAGGTCATCATCCCCGAGCCGGCACCGGCCGACGAGGCCGACCAGGCCGGCCAGGCCGATGGCGAATTCGAGGTCCGGCTCATCCACGAGGGTGGTCCGACAACGCTGTTCTACCAACACAATCCGCTGGACGTCGAGGGCTGGCGCGGGGACAACTTCGCGTTCACGTTCAACATCGCCGACTACAACGTGGTCACCTCGGACAGTGTCCACCTGCCGCCGACGGTGCACCTGTTCATGCAGGCCACCGGCGTCTACGTGATGAACTTCCTGCCCAAGCCCGCCGAGGGGATTCCGGGCACCGAACGCACTCCCTGGTATCACCGCAACGTCGACTACGACGAGATCGCCTTCTTCCACGGCGGCTCGCTGTACGGCATTCCGATGCCAGCCCGGGTTGATTTCGCATGCGCCGCAAGGGGTTCATCACGGCGCACCGGAGAAGGCCCGCGAACGGGCGCGCCGCAAATTCGACGACTACTCGCGCGTCGACTGGCAGGTAATCGCCATCGACACACGCCGGCGGCTGACCCCGTCGGCTGAGGTACTGGCCCACGACCTAGGACAACATTGATGACGCAAGCCGTGAAACCCAAGAAGTTCGAGTACGACCGGATCCCCTATCTCGTTGCCTTCCAGAACAATTCCGGGGTACGAGACGTGTACGGCGGCCTGGCCGAGATCACCGTGCTGGAGAGCTACCTGCTCAAGCCGAAGGACCGGCCGTCGGACACCGTGCTGGTGTTCATGCACCCCATCGGCGGCGGCGCCTACCTGCCGATGATCAACGCGCTGGCCCGCGCCGGCCACCACGTCATCTACTGCAACAGCCGCTTCCGCGGCACCGACTCGGCGCTGCTGATGGAGAAGGTCGTCGAGGATCTCGGCGAGTGCATCAAGGACGCCAAGAAGCGGCTGGGCTACCAGAAGGTGGTGCTGGCCGGATGGAGTGGCGGCGGTTCGCTGTCGGTGTTCTACCAGCAGCAGGCGCAGAATCCGAGCATCACGTCCAGCCCGACCGGCGACGGCCCCGACCTGACCAAACTCGACCTGCCCGCCGCCGACGGCATCATGCTGCTGGCCGCGCACATCAGCCGGCACGGCACGCTGACCGAATGGCTGGATGCGTCGATCCTCGACGAATCCGACCCCACCAAGCGCGATCCCGAGCTGGACCTGTACAACCCCGACAACCCCAATCAGCCGCCGTACAGCCAAGAATTCCTGGACCGCTACCGGCAGGCGCAGATCGACCGCAACCGCCGGATCACCGCCTGGGTCAGGGACAAGCTGGCCGAGTTGGCAGCCGCGGGCCGGCCCGACGACGAGTTCGGCTTCGTCGTGCACGGCACCATGGCCGACCCACGCTGGCTCGACCCGGCCGTCGATCCCAACGAACGCGCCCCCGGCACCTGCTACCTGGGGGATCCTCAGGTGGTGAACATGAGCCCCGTCGGGCTGGCCCGGTTCTCCACCCTGCGCGGCTGGCTGTCGCAGTGGAGCTACGACGACGCCCGCGGTGACGCGGTGGCCTGCGGGCCCGATATCGCGATCCCCGCACTGGTGATCGGTAACCTGGCGGATGACGCCTGCACGCCCAGCCATACCCGGCGGCTGTACCAGGCGATCGGACACGAGGACAAGGAGATGCACGAAATCCCCGGCGCCACACACTATTACGCGGGACCCGACCAACGCGACGCGCTGCGGGCCGCCGTCAACATCGTCACCGACTGGCTGGTGCGGCACGATTTCGCGAGCCAAGGATGAGCAGGAGCGGCGCGTGTCACCGGTGACACCGGCGGGACCGCTGGACGGCATTCGGGTGCTGGAACTGGGCACGCTGATCGCCGGGCCGTTCGCCGGCCGGCTGCTCGGCGACATGGGCGCCGACGTCATCAAGGTGGAACTGCCCAAAGCCCCCGACCCGCTGCGCACGTGGGGACAGGCCGAACTCGACGGGCAGCACGTCTTCTGGACGGTGCACGCCCGCAACAAGAAGGCGATCACCCTCGACCTGCGCCACCCACGCGGCCAAGAACTGTTCTGCGACCTCATCGAGAAATCCGACGTCGTGGTGGAGAACTTCCGGCCGGGCACCCTGGAGAAGTGGGGCCTGGGCTACGACGTACTGAGCGAACGCAATCCGGGCATCATCTTGGTGCGGGTGTCCGGCTACGGGCAGACCGGCCCCGACGCCACCAAGGCCGGCTACGCCTCGGTCGCCGAAGCGGCCAGCGGACTGCGGCACCTCAACGGTTTTCCCGGCGGCCCGCCGCCCCGGCTGGCGCTCTCGCTGGGCGACAGCCTGGCCGGCATGTTCGGCGCCCAGGGCGCGCTGGCCGCGCTGTACCGGCGCAGCATCACCGGGCGCGGTCAGGTGGTCGACGTCGCGCTGACCGAATCATGTTTGGCCGTGCAGGAATCCACCATCCCCGACTACGACGTCGGCGGGGTGGTGCGCGGACCCTCGGGCACCCGGCTGGAGGGCATCGCGCCGTCCAACATCTACCGCAGCGCCGACGGCTCATGGGTGGTCATCGCCGCCAACCAGGACACCGTCTTCGCCCGGCTGTGCAAGGCGATGGGCCGCCCGGAGCTGGCCACCGACGACAGGTTCGCCACACACGTCGCCCGGGGTCGCAATCAGGACGAACTCGACAACATCATCGGCGCGTGGGCCGCGGAACGCCAGCCCGGCGAGATCATCGAAACCCTCTCCGCCGCGGGGGTTATCGCCGGGCCGATCAACACCGTCGCCGAGGTCGTCAACGACCCGCAGCTGCGGGCCCGCGGCATGCTGGTCGAGCACTACGACGAACGCGTGCAGCGCAACGTGTTGGGACCGGGCATCGTGCCGATGCTCTCTGAATCGCCGGGCCGGGTCCGCAACGCCGGCCCCGCACGCCCGGGCCAGCACAACGACGACGTCTACATCGGGCTGCTGGGCAAGACGGCCGAGGAGCTCGAGGAGCTGCGCGCCGAGGAGGTGCTATGACACACGTCGGCGACGATGCAGAGCGGAGCGATGAGGAGGAGCCACGCCAATGACACACGTCCACATACGTGAGGTGGCCCTGCGTGACGGTCTGCAGATCGAAACGCCAATTCCGTTGTCGGCCAAGCTGGAACTGCTGGCCGCGGTGGCGGCCACCGGGGTTCGCGAGGTAGAGGTCACCGCGTTCGTCTCCCCGACGAAGGTGCCGTCGATGGCCGATGCCGCCGAGCTGGCCACCCATCTGCACGACTACCCCGACATCGAATTCTCGGCCCTGGTCGCCAGTCCCAACGGCGCCAAGCGCGCCGTTGCCGCCGGGCTGCGCTCCGTCGAGTACGTGGTGGCCGCCGACGACACCTTCAGCAAGGCCAACGTCGGACGCACCAGCACCGAGGCCGCCGACCAGATCGGCGAGATCGTCGCCATCGCCCACGACAGCAACGTCACCGTCGAGGTCGTCATCGCCACCGCCTGGGACTCACCGTTCGAAGGGCCCACCCCGCCACAGCGGGTGCTCGAGATCGCCGCGGCCGCCCGCGACCGCGGCGCCGACCGCCTGTCGATCGCCGACACCATCGGCACCACCACCCCGGGGCGCGTGAGTTCGCTGATCGCCCAACTGCATCCAGTGATCGGCGACCTGCCGCTGGGCGGGCACTTTCACAACACCCGCGGCTCCGGGCTGGCCAGCGCCTATGCCGCGGTCAGCTCCGGGGTGACCCGGCTGGACGCCTCGGTCGGCGGGCTGGGCGGCTGCCCCTTCGCGCCGGGCGCCACCGGCAACATCGCCACCGAGGATCTCGTCTACCTGCTGGGCGACAGCGGCATCGACGTGGACGTCGACCTGCAGGCCGCCATCGCCGCCGCCGACGTGGCGAAGTCGTTGGTGGGGCACGACCTGCCGAGCGCCCTGCTGCGCGCCGGCGACCGGATCCGGAACTGATGTCCGCCCCGGAGGCGAACCGCGAGCTGACCGCCAAAGGCCGCCAGACCAGGCAGGCCATCGAGCAGGCTGCCCGGAAACTGTTCGCTGAAAGGGGCTTTCACGGCACCACCCTGGCCGACATCACGTCGGCCGCGGGAAAATCGCCAGCGGTGTTCTACCGATACTTCACCGACAAGGAAGACCTGCTGGCCGTCCTCGCGGAATCATTCCTGCACGAGGTGGTGACGCCGTCGGGGCTGAGCGTCCACCTGCCGGACTCTCCCCCGCAAGCGGGTGGGGGTACCTCCCGCTTGCGGGGGAGTGCCCCCACCGACGACGATGACTTTTTCACCTCGGTCGTCACCGGCTACTGGAACATGTTCAAGCAGAACATCGGCATCATGATCGCGGTGGCCCAGCTGGCCGCCACCCAACGGCGCTTCGCCGCCGTGCAGAACGAATTCCGCCGGTTCGGAATGGATCTCGTGGCGGCTTCGGTGCGCCGGGCCCAGGAGCAGGGCTACGGCGCCGAGCTGCACCCGCAGCACACCGCGGCGGCCATCGCGTTGCTGTTCGAGAACTTCACTACCGTGTTCGTCGGACCTTCCGGCCCCGCGGGCCTCGGCCTGAACATCAGCGACGAAGACGCCATCGCGACCTTGTCGACGGTCTGGAAGAAAACCCTGTACGGCGACCTCACGAGATCTTAGGAGAAGACGTGGATTTCACTCTGCCAGAGCACCTTCCTGGCGTGCTCGCCGAGATGGACGAGTTCATCGAGGCCGAGATCAAGCCGCTGGAACGCGAGAACATGCAGTACTTCGACCAGCGTCGCGAGCATGCGCGCACCGATTGGGACAACGACGGGATCCCGACGCGCGAGTGGGAGGACCTGCTCTCCGAGATGCGCAGGCGCGCCGACAAGGCCGGCTGGCTGCGCTACGGATTGCCGGCCTCACTGGGCGGCCGCGACGGCAGCAATGTCGACATGGCCGTCATCCGGGAACACCTGGCGCACAAGGGCCTTGGCCTGCACAACGATCTGCAGAACGAATCATCGATCGTCGGGAACTTCCCGCAGGTGATCATGATGGAGCGGTTCGGCACCGACGAGCAACGCAAGGTGTGGTCGGACGCGTTGATCACCGGGGAACGGTCCATGGCGTTCGGCCTGACCGAGCCACAGCACGGTTCCGATGCGACCTGGCTGGAGACGCACGCCGAACGTGACGGCGACAGCTGGGTGATCAACGGCTCGAAGCGATTCAACACCGGCGTGCACCGCGCGACCCACGACCTGGTCTTCGCGCGCACCTCCGGCGAACCGGGCGCCGCCCGGGGCATCACCGCGTTTTTGGTGCCGACCGATTCGCCCGGATTCCACGTTCCCTACTACTGGTGGACCTTCAACATGCCCACCGACCACGGCGAAGTCGAGCTGACCGATGTCCGGATTCCCGCCGACGCGGTGCTCGGCGAGGTGGATCGCGGCCTGGAAGTCGCCCAAACCTTCCTGCACGAGAACCGGATTCGGCAGGCGGCGAGCAGCCTGGGGGCGGCGCAGTACTGCATCGACCGCGCCGCCGAATACGCCGCGAGCCGCACGGTGTTCGGCAAGCCGCTGTCGGTCAACCAGGCCGTGCAGTGGCCGCTGGCCGAGTTGGCGACCGAAGCGCAGATGGTGCGGCTGCTGGTGCAATACGCCGCCTGGCATCTGGACCGCGACCACCACATGGAGGTCTCCGACAAGGTGTCGATGGCGAACTACCGTGCCAACCGACTGGTCTGCGACGCCGCCGACCGCGCCATGCAGGTCTACGGCGGCCTCGGCTACAGCCGGCATGAGCAGTTCGAGCACATCTACCGCCATCACCGTCGTTACCGGATCACCGAAGGCGCCGAGGAAATCCAGATTCGCCGGGTGGCGCAGCGCCTGTTCAAATTCGGCAAGAAGTGATGGACAGCATCGAGTCAGCGGAACTGGGCACCAAGTTGGCCTCGGTGCTCACGGGGGCCCTCGGCGCCGACACGGCGGTTGAGAACCTGCGCGCGTTGACCGGTGGCGCCAGCAGAACCACCTGGGCCTTCGAGTCCGTCACCAACGCGCGGCGTCGTGCGCTGATCCTGCGCACCGGGCCCCCCGACGACGTGCACGCCGGCATGGAGCTGGAAGCCCGGACGCAGGCCGCCGCGGCCGCCGCCGGCGCGCCGGTCCCCCACGTGTTGATAGCCGACAATTCGCCTGCCGCACTGGGTAATCCGTTTTTGATCTGTGACGAGATCAAGGGCGAGACCATCGTGCGGCGCATCCACCGTCAGCTCGACGGCGCCGACGGGCACAGGGCCCGCGCGCGACTGCTGCAACAGTGCGCGCAGGCGGTGGCCGCCATTCACCGCGCCGACACGGACGTACCGGACCTGGCCCACGAGGACCAACTCGCCGAATGGCGGCAACGCCTCGACGACATGGGCGATACCACCGCGACCTTCGAATGGGGTTTCCGCTGGCTGGCCGCACATCGCCCGCAGCCGTCGCCGGCGGTGTTGGTGCACGGCGACTTTCGGATGGGCAACCTCATCGTCGACGGATCCAGCCTTGCCGCGGTGCTGGACTGGGAGCTGGTGCACGTCGGGCAGGCGTACGAAGACCTGGCGTGGTTCTGCATCCGGGCCTGGCGATTCGGCGCTCCGGCCAGCCTCGGCGCCGGCGGCCTGGGCAGCATCGAGAGCTTCCTGCGGGCCTACGAGCAGGCCAGCGCGACTACCGTCGACCGGGTGGCGTTTCACTGGTGGCTGGTGCTGGCCACCTTGCGCTGGGGCGTCATCTGCCGATTCCAGGCCGAACGGCACCTGAGCGGACAACACCGCTCGGTCGAACTGGCCACCATCGGCCGTCGCGTCTGCGAGACCGAGTGGGACCTGCTCAACCTGCTCGAGGCGCGGCCATGACCGGCCCATACGGCCGCCCGCTGGCCGCCGAACTCGTGGCCGCGGTCGCCGAATTCCTGGAAAACGACGTGCGCGGGGCAACCGAAGGACAGGTCAACTTCCACGCCAGGGTCGCGGCCAACGCACTGCGCATCGTCGAGCGCGAACTGCTCGACGAAAGCGTGGCGGAATCCCGCGCGGCGCTGGCCGGCCTCGGCTTCGCCGATGAGGAACAGTTGGCCGCGGCGATACGGGCCGGCGAGATGGACGGGCGACAGGACGAGGTCACCGCCTGCCTGCGCACCCTGGTACGACGCCGATTGGCCGTCGCCCACCCCGGATACGACAGCGAATAGCTCGACGATCGGATAGGAGCCAGACATGCCCGCTTCCAGCACCGAGCCGGTCATCGATACGGCCAACCGCCTGTTCACGGCGATCGAGCGAAGCGATGTCGCCGCGGTTGAGGCGATGTGGAGCAACGACATCGCGGTGTGGCGTGTCGGCTCGCGGCGCGACGACGACAAGGCCCGCGCCATGCGGGTCATCGATTGGTTCATCGGCGCGACCACGCAGCGCCGCTACGAAATCCTGGACCGGCAACTCTTCGATGACGGATCCGCCCGGGGCTTCGTCCAGCAGCACATTCTGCACGCTACGGGGCATGCCGGGCAGTCGATCTCACTGCGGGTCTGCATCGTGATCAGGGTGGGCACCGACGGCCTGATCGAGCGCATCGATGAATATTTCGACCCCGCCGGGATCGCGCCGTTGATGAACTAGCGCTAGATTCGCCACGACACACTGGGGGTGACGATGACGACATTGGAGACACTGCTTCACGATCCCGACATGGCCGGCGTGTGGAACCTGGCCCCGGATCGTTCGGCCATCACTTTCAAGATCAGGAACATGTGGGGCCTGGTGAACGTCAAGGGCCGCTTCACCGACTTCACCGGCGACGGCCAACTGACCGGCAAGGGAGCGGTTTTCGGCCGCGTGGACATCCGGGCCGCCTCGCTGGACACCGGCATCGGCCGCCGCGACAAACACCTGCGCTCGGCCGACTTCTTCGACGTCGACCGCTTCGGGGAGATCAGCGTCGTCGTCACGGCGGTGCACCCGACGAAAGGCAAGGCCGCCGACCTTCGGACGACATTCACCATCAAAGGCGTCACCGCGGAGGTGCCGCTGCCCGTCACAATCTCCGAGCTCGAGGACGGCTCGATTCGAATCACCGGCGAAGCCAAGCTCGATCGGGACCAGTTCGACTTGGGTTGGAACCGGCTGGGCATGATGAGCTCGACGGCAACGGTCGCGGCGGATGCCATCTTCGTGCGGGTATCGCAATAAGGATTTCTGCGGGCACCCCGCTGAACCCGGTACGACACCAGTAGCATCTGCACCGTGTCCGACTCCACCATCGCCCTGCGGATCCTCGTCTACAGCAGCAATGTCCAAACCCGCGAACGGGTGATGCGGGCGCTGGGTAAGCAGTTGCATCCCGATCTGCCCGAGTTGAGCTACGTCGAGGTGGCGACCGGGCCCATGGTGGTGGCGACGATGGATAAGGGCGGCATCGACTTGGCCATCCTGGACGGCGAGGCCACCCCGACCGGCGGGATGGGAATCGCAAAGCAGCTCAAAGACGAACTCGAGACCTGCCCGCCCCTGGTCGTGCTGACCGGGCGGCCCGACGATGCCTGGTTGGCCTCCTGGTCGCGCGCCGAGGGCGCGGTGCCGCATCCCATCGACCCCATCCTGCTGGGTCGCACGGTGCTCAGCCTGTTGCGAGCCCCGGTCCGCTGATCACTGCACGGCCGCATCTTTGCCGCGGCCGTCGATTTCCGGCCGCCAGTTGCGGCAGTCCTGACCACTTCTGCCTGCGCCGGCGCGGCGGCCGACGCTGGTCGCAACGTTGCTGACGACGGGCCATCGGCCCTGGCGACGCCGCTGATCTTCACCGCCGCAGCGATCGGCGCAGCCGCACCTTTGCTGGTGGTCCCCCAACTGCCGGTGCGGCGGATCGCGTTCGGCGGCGAGCGTTGGTTTCACCTGCTATCGAGTTTGCGCAGCCCAGCGCGACATGGCACCGCCAATACGTGAAAACGCCCACCCCGGGCAAGCGCGCCGCACGCCGCGACGCTATGTTGTAAATCACTGTGACGGGCTTGCGGCCCAGTTCGTCACAGCAGCCCGGTTACCGCCTGGCCGCTGCAGGCGGCTCGTACGACGGATCATGGAGCGAGTTGAACGTCTACATACCCATCCTGGTGCTAGGCGCCATCGCCACAGCCTTTGCCGTGGGCTCGGTGGCGATCGCGAGCCTGGCCGGCCCATCACGTTTCAACAAGTCGAAGATGGCGGCCTACGAATGTGGAATCGAACCCACCGAAACATCGGTGAGCGGCCCGCATGCGACAGCCGGGCAGCGCTTTCCGGTGAAGTACTACCTCACCGCCATGCTCTTCATCGTCTTCGACATCGAAATCGTGTTCCTGTATCCGTGGGCGGTCAGCTATGACGCGCTGGGCACCTTCGCTCTGGTCGAAATGGTGATTTTCATGCTGACGGTTTTCGTGGCGTACGCCTATGTGTGGCGCCGCGGCGGCCTGACGTGGGATTGAGGTAGGACGTGGGTCTTGAGGAACAGCTGCCCGGCGGGATTCTGCTGTCAACAGTCGAGAAGGTCGCGGGCTACGTCCGCAAGAACTCGCTGTGGCCGGCGACGTTCGGGTTGGCCTGCTGCGCCATCGAGATGATGGCAACGGCCGGGCCAAGATTCGACATCGCGCGGTTCGGCATGGAGCGATTCTCGGCCACCCCCCGCCAGGCCGATCTGATGATCGTGGCCGGGCGGGTCAGCCAGAAGATGGCTCCGGTGCTGCGACAGATCTACGACCAGATGGCCGAGCCGAAATGGGTGCTGGCCATGGGCGTGTGCGCGTCATCCGGCGGGATGTTCAACAACTACGCGGTCGTGCAGGGCGTCGATCACGTGGTTCCGGTGGACATCTACCTGCCCGGCTGCCCACCGCGACCGGAGATGCTGCTGTACGCAATCCTGAAGCTGCACGAGAAGATTCAGGAGATGCCGCTGGGCGTCAACCGGGAAACCGCCAGGGCCGAAGCCGAGCAGGCGGCGCTGTCGGCCCGCCCCACGATCGAGATGCGCGGGCTGCTGCGATGAGCTCACCGGACCAAGACCCCAGAGAGGCAATCAGCCGCGCCGACGAAGAAGTCATCGACGTGCGCCGCGGCATGTTCGGCGCCAAGGGCTCGGGTGACACGTCCGGTTACGGACGGCTGGTGCGCGAAGTCCTGCTTCCGGGTAGCAGCCCGCGGCCCTACGGCGGCTACTTCGACGAGGTGGTCGACGGCCTGGCCGCGGCTTTGAGCAAGGACAACGTCGAATTCACCGATGCCGTCGAGAAAGTCGTGGTGTTTCGCGACGAACTGACCTTGCACGTCCGACGTGACGCGCTGGAACAGGTCGCTCACCGGCTGCGTGACGATCCGCAGCTGCGCTTCGAAATGTGCCTGGGCGTCAGCGGGGTGCACTACCCGCACGAGACGGGCCGCGAACTGCACGCGGTGTATCCGTTGCAGTCGATCACGCACAATCGTCGCGTCCGCCTGGAAGTCTCTGCGCCCGACGGTGATCCGCACATTCCCTCGCTGTTCGGGATCTATCCGACCACCGACTGGCACGAGCGGGAGACCTACGATTTCTTCGGCATCATCTTCGACGGACACCCGTCGCTGACCCGCATCGAGATGCCCGACGACTGGCACGGACATCCCCAGCGCAAGGACTACCCCCTCGGCGGAATTCCCGTCGAATACAAAGGCGCACAGATACCCCCGCCCGACGAGCGGAGAGCGTACAACTGATGAGCACTACCACTGAATCGACGCACGACGGCGCCGGCGAGACCTTCGTCGTCGCCGGCGGCCAGGACTGGGACAAGGTCGTCGAAGCCGCCCGCGCTGCCGATCCCGGCGAACGCATCGTCGTCAACATGGGGCCCCAGCATCCGTCCACGCACGGCGTGCTGCGGCTGATCCTGGAAATCGAGGGCGAGACGGTCACCGACGCCCGTTGCGGCATCGGGTATCTGCACACCGGCATCGAGAAGAATCTCGAATACCGCTACTGGACCCAGGGCGTCACGTTCGTGACCCGGATGGATTACCTCGCACCGTTTTTCAACGAGACAGCCTACTGCCTCGGCGTGGAAAAGCTGCTCGGCATCACCGATCAGATACCGGAGCGGGTCAACGTCATCCGGGTGATGATGATGGAGCTCAACCGGATTTCGTCGCACCTGGTGGCATTGGCCACCGGCGGGATGGAACTGGGTGCCATGACCCCCATGTTCGTCGGATTCCGGGGCCGCGAAATCGTGCTGACCCTGTTCGAATCGATCACCGGCCTGCGGATGAACAGCGCCTACGTCCGCCCCGGGGGTGTGGCGCAGGACTTGCCACCCAACGCCGAGGCCGAGATCGTCGAAGGCCTCAAGGGGCTCAGGCAAGTGCTGCGCGAAATGGGCGGTCTGCTCAACGAGAACGCGATCTGGAAGGCCCGCACCCAGGACGTCGGATACCTCGACCTGACCGGTTGCATGGCGCTGGGCATCACCGGACCCATCCTGCGTGCCACCGGGTTGCCCCACGATCTGCGCAAGAGCGAGCCGTACTGCGGATATGAAAACTACGAATTCGACGTAATCACCGAGGACACGTGTGATGCTTACGGGCGCTACATAATTCGTGTCAACGAGATGTGGGAGTCGATCAAGATCGTCGAGCAGTGTCTGGACAAGCTGAAGCCGGGTCCGACCATGGTCGAGGACCGCAAGATCGCCTGGCCGGCCGACCTGAAGGTGGGCCCCGACGGCATGGGCAACTCACAGGAGCACATCGCCAAGATCATGGGCGGCTCGATGGAGGCGTTGATTCACCACTTCAAACTGGTCACCGAGGGCATCAGGGTTCCCGCGGGCCAGGTCTACACTGCGGTCGAATCTCCACGCGGGGAGCTGGGCGTGCACATGGTCAGCGACGGCGGCACCCGGCCCTACCGGGTGCACTATCGAGACCCCTCCTTCACCAATTTGCAGGCGGTGGCGGCGATGTCCGAAGGCGGCATGGTCGCCGACCTGATCACCGCGGTCGCCAGCATCGACCCGGTCATGGGCGGAGTGGACCGGTGACCGGGCCGCAGGGACAGCCGGTCTTCATCCGGTTGGGCCCGCCGCCCGACGAGCCCAACGCATTCGTCGTCGAAGGGGCGCCCAAGACGTATCCGCCCGAGGTGCGTGCCCGGCTGGAGGTCGACGCCAAGGAGATCATCGGTCGCTACCCCAACCAACGCTCGGCGCTGTTGCCGTTGCTGCACCTGGTGCAGGCGCAGGATTCCTACCTGACACCGGCGGGCCTGGAGTTCTGCGGTGAGCAGCTGGGGCTCAGCGGGGCCGAGGTGTCCGCGGTGGCGAGCTTCTACACCATGTATCGCCGCGGTCCCACCGGCGATTATCTGGTGGGCGTCTGCACAAACACGTTGTGCGCCATCATGGGTGGCGATGCCATCTTCGACGCCCTGAAGGAGCACCTGGGCGTCGGCAACGACGAGACCACCGCCGACGGCTCGGTCACTCTGCAACACATCGAGTGCAACGCCGCCTGCGATTACGCACCGGTGGTGATGGTGAACTGGGAGTTCTTCGACAACCAAACGCCGGAGTCGGCGCGCGAACTCGTCGACTCGCTGCGCTCCGGCGAGCCCCGGCCACCCACCCGCGGCGCTCCGCTGTGCGCCTTCCGCGAGACGTCGCGCATCCTGGCCGGCCTGCCCGACGAGCGTCCCGATCAGGGCCAGGGCGGCGCCGGTGAAGCCACCCTGGCCGGCCTCAAGGTAGCCAAGGAACACGGCATGCAGGCGCCCAGCGCGCCGGAAGGCCAGTGATGACAACAACTTCTGACACCTCGCAGGCGACGCCGCTGACTCCGGTTATCAGCCGGTTCTGGGACGACCCCGAGTCCTGGACACTCGAGACCTATCACCGCCACGACGGCTACGAGGCGATGAAGAAGGCGCTCGCGATGGATCCCGACGCGGTGATCGGTGTCGTGAAGGACTCCGGACTGCGCGGGCGTGGCGGCGCCGGCTTCTCGACCGGGACGAAGTGGTCGTTCATTCCGCAGGGCGACACCGGTGCCGCCGCCAAACCGCATTACCTGGTGGTCAACGCCGACGAGTCGGAACCCGGTACGTGCAAAGACATTCCGCTGATGCTGGCGACACCGCATGTCCTCGTCGAGGGCGTCATCATCGCCGCGTACGCGATCCGGGCCAGCCACGCGTTCATCTACGTGCGCGGGGAGGTGCTGCCGGTCCTGCGTCGCCTGCAGAACGCCGTGACCGAGGCCTACGCGGCCGGCTACCTGGGCCGCGACATCAACGGCTCAGGCTTCGACCTGGAGCTGGTGGTACACGCCGGCGCCGGCGCCTACATCTGCGGTGAGGAAACCGCGCTGCTGGATTCGCTGGAAGGCCGGCGCGGCCAGCCGCGGCTGCGCCCGCCCTTCCCGGCCGTGGCCGGGCTCTACGGATGCCCCACGGTGATCAACAACGTCGAGACCATCGCGAGCGTGCCGTCGATCATCGGCAACGGCGTGGACTGGTTCCGGTCGATGGGCAGTGAGAAATCCCCGGGCTTCACGCTGTATTCGCTGTCGGGCCACGTCGCCCGCCCCGGCCAGTACGAGGCCCCGCTGGGAATCACGTTGCGGGAGTTGCTCGCCTACGCCGGCGGTGTGCGGGCCGGGCATCGACTCAAGTTCTGGACACCCGGCGGCTCGTCGACCCCCCTGCTGACCGACGAGCACCTCGACGTGCCGCTGGACTACGAGGGCGTCGGCGGCGTCGGCTCGATGCTGGGCACCAAGGCGCTGGAGATCTTCGACGAGACCACCTGCGTGGTGCGTGCGGTGCGGCGCTGGACATACTTCTACAAACACGAGTCGTGCGGAAAATGCACGCCGTGCCGCGAGGGCACCTTCTGGCTGGACCAGATCTACGAACGGCTGGAAACCGGCAAGGGCACCGGCGAGGACATCCAGAAGCTGCTGGACATCTCCGACACCATCTTGGGGAAGTCGTTCTGCGCCTTGGGCGATGGCGCCGCCAGCCCGGTGATGTCGTCGATCAAGTTCTTCCGCGACGAGTACGTCGCGCACGTCGAGGGCGGCGGGTGCCCTTTCGATCCACGAGACTCCATGCTGACGGCGAACGGAAAGGCCTGACGGCTAAATGACTAGTGCCGCGAAGACCGAAACCGGCGACGAGGTGCGTCCGCCGGACATGGTGACGTTGACCATCGACGGCAACGAGATCAGCGTTCCCAAGGGAACTCTGGTGATCCGGGCCGCCGAATTGATGGGCATCCAGATCCCGCGGTTCTGCGACCACCCGCTGCTGGAGCCGGTCGGCGCGTGCCGGCAGTGTCTGGTCGAGGTCGAGGGCCAGCGCAAGCCGATGGCCTCGTGCACCACGGCCGCCACCGACGACATGGTCGTCCGCACCCAGCTCACGTCGGAGGCGGCCGACAAGGCCCAGCACGGCGTGATGGAGCTGCTGCTGATCAACCACCCGTTGGACTGCCCGATGTGTGACAAGGGCGGCGAATGCCCGCTACAGAACCAGGCAATGTCCAACGGCCGCGCCGATTCTCGCTTCACCGACGTCAAGCGCACCTTCGCCAAGCCGATCAACATCTCGTCGCAGGTCCTGTTGGACCGGGAGCGCTGCATCCTGTGTGCGCGCTGCACCCGGTTCTCCGAGCAGATCGCCGGCGACATCTTCATCGACATGCAGGAACGGGGCGCCCTGCAGCAGGTCGGCATCTACGCCGACGAACCGTTCGACTCCTACTTCTCGGGCAACACCGTGCAAATCTGCCCGGTGGGCGCGCTGACCGGGTCCTCGTACCGGTTCCGGGCCCGCCCGTTCGACTTGGTCTCCAGCCCCAGCGTCTGCGAGCACTGCGCTTCCGGGTGCGCGCAGCGCACCGACCACCGGCGCGGCAAGGTGCTGCGACGGCTGGCCGGCGACGACCCCGAAGTCAACGAGGAGTGGAACTGCGACAAGGGCCGGTGGGCGTTCACCTACGCAACCCAGGCCGACACGCTCACCACTCCCCTGATCCGCGACGCCGACGGCTCGCTGCAACCGGCGTCGTGGTCGCACGCGATCGCCGTCGCGACCAAGGGCCTCGAAGCGGCGCGGGGCCGCGCGGGCGTGCTGGTCGGCGGCCGGGCGACCTTGGAGGATGCCTACGCCTACTCCAAGTTTGCGCGAATCGTGCTGGACAGCAACGACATCGACTTCCGCGCCCGGCCGAGTTCGGCCGAGGAGGCCGACTTCCTCGCCGCCCGCATCGCCGGCAAGCCGATCACCGTCAGCTACGCCGACCTGGAATCGGCGCCGGTCGTCGTGCTGGTCGGATTCGAGCCCGAGGACGAGTCGCCCATCGTCTTCCTGCGGTTGCGCAAGGCGGCCCGCAAGCACGGGTTGCCGGTCTACGCCATCGCACCGTTCGCCACCCGCGCGCTGACCAAGATGTCCGGTCGGCTGATAAAAACCATTCCGGGCGCTGAGGCTTCGGCGCTCGACGGGTTGTCCACCGGCGAGCTGGGCGATCTGCTCTCCACCGCGGGTGCGGTCATCATGGTCGGCGAACGTCTGGCCACGGTGCCGGGCGGATTGTCGGCGGCGGCCCGGCTCGCCGACACCACCGGCGCCCGCCTGGCCTGGGTACCGCGCCGGGCCGGTGAGCGCGGCGCGCTGGAGGCCGGTGCGCTGCCGGGGCTGCTGCCCGGTGGCCGTCCGGTCGACGACGAGACGGCCCGGGCGCAGGTCGCCCAGGCGTGGAACGTGTCCGAATTGCCCTCCGGCAGTGGGCGTGACGCCGACGCGATGCTGGCCGCCGCCACCGACGGCTCGCTGGGCGCGCTGCTGGTGGGCGGTGTGGAGCCCGACGACTTCAGCGATCCGGAAGCGGTGCTGGCAGCGCTGGACGGCGTCTTCGTGGTCAGCCTGGAGCTGAGGCACAGCGCAGTCACCGAACGCGCCGACGTCGTCTTCCCGGTCGCGCCGACGACGCAGAAGGCCGGTGCATTCGTCAACTGGGAGGGCCGCTTCCGGCCGTTCGAGGCGGCGCTGCGCAATACCCAGCAGGCCAGCCAATCCGACCACCAGGTGCTCGACACCCTGGCCGACGAAATGGGCGTGTATCTGGGCATGTCCAACGTCGGCACGGCCCGCGAAGAACTGGCCGCGCTGCGCCACTGGGACGGCAAGCGTGCGGCGAACCCGGCCGTCGCCGCCCCGCAGCCCGCCCAGCCGGCCGCGGGTGAGGCGGTATTGGCCGGCTGGCGGATGCTGCTGGACAACGGCCGGATGCAAGATGGCGAACCACATCTGGCGGGAACCGCGCGCAAACCCGTCGCTCGACTGTCCGCCGATACGGCCGCCGAGGTCGGCGCCGCCGACGGCGACGCGGTCACGGTCAGCACGTCGCACGGATCCATCAGCCTGCCGCTGGTGATCACTGACATGCCCGACCGGGTGGTGTGGCTTCCGGTGAACTCGCCCGGCTCGGCGGTGCACCGCCAACTCGGCGTGCCCCTTGGCAGCACCGTCAAGATCGGAGTCGGCGAATGACCGGGTTGACCGCTTTCGGGCACGACACCTGGTGGCTGGTGCTCGGCAAGGCGCTGGCGATCTTCGTGTTCCTCATGCTCAACGTACTGGTGGCGATTCTGCTCGAACGCAAGATCCTCGGCTGGATGCAGCTGCGTCCCGGCCCCAACCGGGCGGGGCCGTGGGGCGTCCTGCAGAGCCTGGCCGACGGAATCAAGTTGGCGCTCAAGGAAACCATCACGCCAGGCGGGGTCGACAAGTTCGTCTACTTCGCGGCGCCGGTAATCTCCACGATTCCGGCGTTCACCGCCTTCGCGTTCATCCCGTTCGGTCCAGTGGTGTCGGTGTTCGGCCACCGCACCCCGCTGCAGCTGACCGACCTGCCGGTCGCGGTGCTGTTCATTCTGGGACTGTCGGCGATCGGCGTGTACGGAATCGTGCTGGGCGGTTGGGCTTCCGGCTCCACCTACCCGCTGCTGGGCGGGGTGCGTTCCACCGCCCAGGTCATCTCCTACGAGGTGGCGATGGGGCTGTCGTTCGCGGCGGTCTTCCTCTACGCCGGCTCCATGTCGACGTCGCAGATCATCGCCGCGCAGGACCGGGTCTGGTACGTGTTCCTGCTGCTGCCTTCGTTCGTGATCTACCTGATCTCGATGGTCGGCGAAACCAACCGGGCGCCTTTCGATTTGCCCGAGGCCGAGGGTGAGCTGGTCGCGGGATTCCACACCGAGTACTCGTCGCTGAAGTTCGCGATGTTCATGCTGGCCGAGTACGTCAACATGATGACGGTTTCGTCGCTGGCCACCGTCCTGTTCTTCGGTGGCTGGCACGCGCCGTGGCCACTGAACATGTGGGCAGGCGCCAACACCGGCTGGTGGCCGGTGCTCTGGTTCACCGCGAAGATGTGGACCTTCCTGTTCATCTACTTCTGGCTGCGGGCCTCGCTGCCCCGGCTGCGCTACGACCAGTTCATGGGGCTGGGCTGGAAGCTGCTGATCCCGGCCTCGCTGGTCTGGGTGCTGATCGCCGCGGTGATTCGCACGCTGCGCAACCAGGGCTATGCGCACTGGACCCCGATTCTGGTGGTCAGCAGCGTCGTATTCGCCACGGCGCTCGTGCTGTTGCTGCGAAAGCCGTTCAGCGCGCCGGGTATTCGCGCGCTGGAGAAACAGCTGCGCCGCGAGGCGAAGAAGCTTCCGGCCGCACCAGGCTCCACTCCGGGATTCCCGACACCGCCGCTGCCAGCGGCATCCCAGAAATCGCTGGCGGCCGCGAGCAAGGAGAAAGCACGTGGCTAAATTCTTGGACGCCATAGCCGGATTCGGCGTGACATTCGGATCGATGTTCAAAAAGAACGTCACCGAGGAGTATCCGGAAAAGCCGGGCCCCGTCATGCCGCGCTACCACGGCCGTCACCAGCTGAACCGCTACCCGGACGGTCTGGAGAAATGCATCGGCTGCGAGTTGTGCGCCTGGGCCTGCCCGGCCGACGCGATCTACGTCGAGGGCGCCGACAACACCGAGGAACTCAGGTATTCGCCCGGGGAACGCTACGGCCGGGTCTACCAGATCAACTATCTGCGGTGCATCGGTTGCGGACTGTGCATCGAGGCCTGCCCCACCCGGGCGCTGACGATGACCAACGACTACGAGATGGCCGACGACAACCGCGCCGACCTGATCTACGAAAAGGACCGGCTGCTGGCGCCGCTGCTGCAAGACATGCTCGCACCGCCGCACCCCAGGACCGCAGGCGCCACCGACAAGGACTACTACCAAGGCAATGTGACCGCACAGGGGTTGCGGGAGACCCATCAGGCCGGAGACTCCCGGTGACCGGATTGACCGGCCACGCCGTCGCCGTGGCGTCAAGTTTCGCCCAGGACACCATCGTCCGCACCTCCACCGGCGAAGCGGTCGCCTTCTGGGTGCTGGGCGTCCTGGCCGTGATCGGCGCGATCGGGGTGGTCACCGCCGTCAACGCCGTGTACTCGGCGATGTTCCTGGCGATGACGATGATCATCCTGGCGATCTTCTACATGATCCAGGACGCGCTGTTTTTGGGTGTGGTTCAAGTCGTGGTCTACACCGGCGCGGTGATGATGCTGTTCTTGTTCGTGCTGATGCTCATCGGCGTGGACTCCGCGGAATCGCTCAAGGAGACGCTGCGCGGTCAGCGCATCGCCGCAGTGGCGGCCGGTATCGGTTTCGGCATTCTGCTCATCGCCGCCATCGGCAACTCTGACCACCGGCGGTTTCGCCGGACTGACCACCGCCAACGCCAACGGCAACGTGGAAGGGCTGGCGGCCCTGATCTTTTCGCGGTACCTGTGGGCATTCGAGCTGACCAGCGCGTTGCTGATCACCGCGGCCGTCGGCGCGATGGTGCTGGCGCACCGCGAGCGCTTCGAGCGCCGCAAGACACAGCGCGAGCTTTCCCAGGAACGATTCCGGCCGGGCGGGCACCCCACCCCGATGCCCAGCCCCGGGGTGTACGCACGCCACAACGCCGTCGACGTGGCCGCGATGCTGCCGGACGGCTCGTACTCGAAGCTTTCGGTGTCGCCGATGCTGCAAAGCCGCGGCGCCGACGGCAAGAAGACCCCGTCCCCCGAGCCGAGCCCGAGTCTCTCACAAGGCGGTACGTCGTGAATCCGGCCAATTACCTCTACCTTTCGGCGCTGCTGTTCACGATCGGGGCCTCCGGTGTGTTGTTGCGCCGCAACGCCATCGTGATGTTCATGTGCGTCGAGCTGATGCTCAACGCGGTCAACCTCGCGTTCGTCACGTTCGCGCGGATGCACGGCCACCTGGACGGGCAGATGATCGCGTTCTTCACGATGGTGGTCGCCGCCTGCGAAGTGGTCATCGGCCTGGCCATCATCATGACCATCTTCCGTACCCGCAAATCGGCATCCGTCGACGACGCGAATCTACTCAAAGGCTGACGACGCCAACATGACTCAATACACCTGGCTGCTGGTGGCGCTGCCATTGGCGGGCGCCGCGATCCTGCTGTTCGGCGGGCGACGCACCGACCGGTGGGGCCATTGGCTGGGCTGCGCTACCGCGCTCGCCGCGTTCGCGGTGGGCCTGAGCCTGCTCTCGGATCTGCTCGGCCGCGCGGCCGACGACCGCTTCATTCACCAGAGGGTATTCAGCTGGATCCCCGTCGGCCAGCTCCAGGTAGACCTCGGGCTGCAAATCGACCAGCTCTCGGTGTGTTTCGTACTGCTGATCTCCGGAGTCGGGTCACTGATCCACATCTATTCGGTCGCCTACATGGCCGAAGACCTGGACCGCCGAAGGTTTTTCGGCTACCTCAACCTGTTTTTGGCGTCGATGCTGCTGCTGGTCGTCGCCGACAACTACGTGGTGCTCTACGTCGGCTGGGAAGGGGTCGGCCTGGCGTCCTACCTGCTGATCGGCTTCTGGTACCACAAGCCGACGGCGGCCACCGCGGCCAAGAAGGCGTTCGTGATGAACCGGGTCGGCGACGCCGGGCTGGCCCTGGGAATGTTCTTGATGTTCAGCACTTTCGGCACCCTGTCGTACGCCGGGGTTTTCGCCGGCGCACCGGCGGCCGGTCGCGGCGCACTGACCGCCATGGGATTGCTGTTGCTGCTGGGCGCCTGCGCCAAGTCCGCGCAAGTGCCGCTGCAGGCCTGGCTCGGTGACGCCATGGAGGGTCCCACCCCGGTGTCCGCGCTGATCCACGCCGCCACCATGGTGACCGCCGGGGTGTACCTGATCGTGCGGTCCAACCCGCTGTACAACCTGTCCCCGGACGCACGACTGGCCGTGGTGATCGTGGGCGCGGTCACCCTGCTGCTCGGAGCGTTCATCGGGTGCGCCAAGGACGACATCAAGCGGGCGCTGGCCGCATCGACGATGAGCCAGATCGGCTACATGGTGCTGGCGGCCGGCCTCGGCCCGGCAGGTTACGCCTTCGCGATCATGCACCTGCTCACCCACGGTTTCTTCAAGGCCGGGTTGTTCCTCGGTTCCGGCGCGGTAATCCACGCGATGCACGAAGAACAGAACATGCGTCGCTACGGCGGTCTGCGTAAGGCCTTGCCGATCACGTTCGCCACCTTCGGTCTGGGATATCTGGCGATCATCGGCGTCGGCCGTTCGCGGGCTTCTTCTCCAAGGACGCGATCATCGAAGCCGCCCTGAACGCGGGCGGCGTCCGGGGTTACCTGCTGGGCGGTGCCGCGCTGCTGGGCGCCGGCGTCACCGCGTTCTACATGACACGGGTGATGCTGATGACCTTCTTCGGCGAAAAGCGCTGGGCCCCGGGTACTCACCCGCACGAGGCGCCGGCCCTGATGGCGTGGCCGATGATTCTGCTGGCCGTTGGCTCGGTGTTCTCCGGTGGCCTGCTGGCGGTGGGCGGCACCCTGCAGCACTGGCTCGAACCGGTCGTGGGCGCCCATGAAGAATCCGGCCACGCGCTGCCCGCCTGGGCCGTCAGCGTCGTGGCGCTCGCCGCCGTGGCGGTCGGCGTCGTGGTCGCCTATGTCCTGTACGGCCGCGCACCCGTCGCGCGGGTGGCTCCGCTCTCGGTCTCGGCGTTGACGACGGCAGTACGCAACGACTTCTACGGTGATGCCTTCAACGAGGAGGTGTTCATGCGCCCCGGCGCGCAACTGACTCACGCGCTCGTCGACGTCGACAACGCGGGTGTGGACGGCTCGGTCAACGCGCTGGCGGCACTGGTGAGTTCGACGTCGAATCGACTGCGGGGTCTGCAAACCGGCTTCGCCCGCAACTACGCATTGTCGATGCTGACTGGCGCGGTGCTGGTGGTCGCGCTGATCCTGGCGGTGAGACTGTGGTGATTGGCGCCGGCGCCGATGACGATGCAGTGCGAAGCGATGATAAGGAGCCGCGCGCATGACTAGCGTTCCATGGCTGAGCGTGCTGTGGCTGGTGCCGCTGGCGGGCTCCGTGCTGATCATCCTGACGCCGCCTGGGCTGCGACAGTTCGCCAAGTGGACCGGTCTGTTCTTCGGCGTCCTGACCCTGGCGGTGGCCATCGTGGTCACCGTCGGGTTCAAAGCCGGTGGCGCGCCCTATCAATTCATCGAAAGACATCAATGGATCCCGGCGTTCGGCTCTGGCTACACGCTGGGCGTCGACGGCATCGCGGTGGTGCTGGTGCTGCTGACCGCGGTGTTGATTCCGGTGCTGCAGGTGGCCGGCTGGAACGACGGCGGTGAGCGCAGCCGCGGTGTGCAGGCCTACATCGCCCTGACGCTGGCCATCGAGTCGATGGTGCTGATCTCGGTCGTGGCCCTGGACGTGTTGCTGTTCTACGTCTTCTTCGAGGCCATGCTCATCCCGATGTACTTCCTGATCGGCGGCTTCGGCGGCGGGTCCGGTAGGTCGCGCGCGGCCGTGAAGTTCTTGTTGTACAACCTGTTCGGCGGCCTGATCATGCTGGCCGCGGTGATCGGGCTGTATGTGGTGACCTCGCAGCACGGTTCGGGCACCTTCGACTTCCGCGAGATCGTGGCCGGCGTCGCCTCCGGCCGTTACGGCGCGGACTCCGCGGTGTTCAAGGCGCTCTTCCTGGGCTTCATGTTCGCGTTCGCGATCAAGGCCCCGCTATGGCCGTTCCACCGCTGGCTGCCCGACGCCGCGGTCGAGGCCACCCCGGCGACCGCGGTCCTGATGATGGCGGTGATGGACAAGGTCGGCACCTTCGGCATGCTGCGCTACTGCCTACAGCTGTTCCCCGGCGCGTCAACGTATTTCCGCCCGCTGATCATCGTGCTGGCGGTCATCGGGGTGATCTACGGCGCGGTTGTCGCCATCGGCCAGACCGACATCATGCGGCTGATCGCCTACACCTCGATCTCGCACTTCGGGTTCATCATCCTGGGCATCTTCGTGATGACCAGCCAGGGGCAGAGCGGGTCGACGCTGTACATGCTCAACCATGGCCTGTCCACGGCCGCGGTCTTCCTGATCGCCGGATTCCTGATATCGCGGCACGGCAGCCGGGTGATCGCCGACTACGGCGGCGTGCAGAAGGTGGCGCCCATATTGGCCGGCACCTTCCTGGTCTCTGCCATGGCCACCCTGTCACTACCCGGCCTGGCGCCGTTCATCAGCGAATTCCTGGTCCTGCTGGGAACTTTCAACCGCTACTGGCTGGCCGCCGGATTCGGGGTCACCGCGTTGGTGCTCTCGGCCGTCTACATGTTGTGGCTCTACCAGCGCGTGATGACCGGGCCGGTCGCCAGCGGCAACGAGAAGATCAGCGATCTGCGCGCACGCGAATTGATCGTCGTCGCACCGTTGATCGCGCTCCTGCTGGTGCTCGGCATCTACCCCAAGCCCGTACTCGACATCATCAATCCCGCCGTCGAGAACACCATGACCACCATCGGCCAGCATGACCCCAAGCCGACCGTCCCGATGGGAACACCCAGACCGGCCGACCTACACCGGACCGCCGAAGGACCGCGATGACCCTCCCTACCCCGAGCATCCAGTACTTCCTGCTGTGCCCGACGCTCATCGTGTTCGGCGTCGCCGTGGTGGGCGTCCTCGCAGAGGCGTTCCTGCCCAGACGAATCCGCTACACCGCGCAGGTGACGCTCTCGCTCGGCGGTTTGATCGCGGCGTTCGTCGCGGTCATCGCCGTGAGCCGCTCGATTCAAAGCTCGGGACGCGCAGCGGTTCTGGGCGCCATGGCCATTGACCGGCCGACGCTGTATCTGCAGGGCACCGTGCTGCTGGTCGCGGTGATGGCGGTCATCTTCATCGCCGAACGCACGCAAGCCAAGGCGGACAGCAAGGTGTCGGTGGGGGTAGGCACGGCCGGCGCGGGCGGCCTGGACTCTTTCACCCCACAGGCATCCGCGGTGCCCGACAGCGACGCCGAGCGCGAGGCCGAGCGGGCCGGGGCCGCCCAGACGGAGCTGTTCCCGCTGGCGCTGCTGTCGGTCGGCGGCATGATGGTCTTCCCCGCATCCAATGACCTGTTGACCATGTTCGTTGCGCTGGAAGTGTTGTCCCTGCCGCTGTACCTGATGTGCGGACTGGCCCGTCATCGCCGCCTGCTCTCGCAGGAAGCGTCGATGAAGTACTTTCTGCTGGGCGCGTTTTCGTCGGCGTTCTTCCTCTACGGTGTCGCGCTGCTTTACGGCGCCACCGGCACGCTGCTGCTGACCGGCATCCGTGACGCGCTTGCCGCACGCGGCGACACCTCGATGGCGCTGGTCGGCGTCGCGCTGTTGTCGGTCGGCCTGCTGTTCAAGGTCGGCGCCGTTCCGTTCCACTCGTGGATTCCCGACGTGTACCAGGGCGCGCCCACCCCCATCACCGGGTTCATGGCGGCGGCCACCAAGGTCGCGGCTTTCGGTGCGCTGCTTCGGGTTGTCTACGTGGCGCTGCCGCCGCTGCACGATCAGTGGCGCCCGGTGCTGTGGGCCATCTCCATCCTGACGATGGCCGTCGGCACCATCACCGCGGTGAACCAGACCGACGTCAAGCGCATGCTCGCCTACTCGTCGGTCGCCCACGTCGGATTCATCCTCACCGGCGTCATCGCCGACAACCACACGGGCCTGTCCGCCACGTTGTTCTATCTGCTGGCCTACAGCTTCAGCACCGTCGGCGCGTTCGCCATCGTCGGCCTGATCCGCGACGCCGACGGCGTCGAGGACGCCACGCTCTCGCACTGGGCGGGGTTGGGGCAGCGCTCACCCATTGTGGGCGTGATGTTTTCGATGTTCTTGTTGGCCTTCGCCGGTATCCCACTGACCAGTGGATTCGTCAGCAAGCTCGCGGTGTTCAAGGCGGCCGCCCAGGGCGGCGCCGCGCCTCTGGTGATCGTCGGTGTGGTCGCCAGCGGGGTTGCCGCCTACTTCTACGTGCGGGTGATCGTGTCGATGTTCTTCACCGAAGCAACCGAGGACACGCCGCACGTGGTGGCGCCGGGCATCCTGAGTAAGGCCGCGATTGCGGTGTGCGCCGCGGTCACCGTCGCGTTGGGTATCTTCCCGCAGCCGCTGCTCGATCTCGCCGACCAGGCCGCCGAGCTGCTGCACTGACGCAGCGGCGTCACCGGTCAGCTCATGAACGGCCGGATGGCCAGCAGGTAGATCACCAATGCCCCCAGCGGGGCCACCAACGGCAACCACGGCAACTGCAGCGGAAACGACGTCGCCACGAACCCGGCGAGCGTAAACCCTACGGCGCCAACCGCTGTCGGCCAGCTGTCCAGCACCACCGGGACGGACGCGCCGACCGCATGACGGCATACCAGGTAGGCGGCGGCGCACAAGCCGGACAGCGCGACGAAGATCAGCGGCGGGTTGGACAGCATGATCGTGACCGCCGCCAGCAGCACGGCAACCGTTGCGGCACGAGGGAACACGACGCCGACCGCGACCGCGATCAGCGCCGCCACCCAGGCGGCAACCGCGGGTCCGTGCCAGCCATCGGCGGCCAGCCCCACCATGAGGAGACCGAAACCCGTTGCGAACGCGGGCGCACCCACCCGCGCCAGCGCGGCGCCGCTATCCACGAAGCCTCCCCCTCACCCGCCGGTGGCGACCCGGCAACAAGCCCATCGACTGCTCCAGCCCGCTATCGCCCGGCCACGACACGATGTCCACGCCGATGGTGGCCATGTCGCGATACATCGCGGAACGCTGCAGCGCCCACATCCGGTCCACCAGGGGATCCTGTTCGTCTTCGAACGGCGAACTATCGAGAATGTCGACGGCCAGCACGACATGGCCGCGCTTGCGCAGATTTATGAGAGCCAGGGCGAATTCGGTGTCGAGCAGTGTCGAAAACGCGACGACGATCGCTCCGGCGGGAACCGCCGCGCGCGGCGCCAGCGTGCCCGTGGTCTCCTCGAATCGGTCGCCCGCGTTGAGGACGGTGTCGAGCACCCGATAGAACTGGCGCTGCCCGATATCGGCACCCAGCCAACGCGGATGATTGCCCCCGAGAGCCACGACTCCGGCCCGGTCACCGTGACGCAACGCGGTCTGCACCACCTGCGCCGCCCCACGGACGACGCGTTCGGTGGCCTCGGTCGCCGGACCCGCGGGCTGCCGGTACCCATCGATCAATACGACCACGTCGGCGGCGCGGTCGGTCAATCGCTGTGTCACATGCAGTTGGCCGCGGCGGGCGCTCACCGGCCAATTCACCGCGCGCAGTTGATCGCCGGGCACGTAGAGGCGAATGTCGGCGTATTCCACGCCCGGACCGATATGGCGAGTCAGGTGGGCACCCAACCGGTCGAGCAGCTCGGTCTGCGGGATCGGCGTCTGCTGCGGCGGCGTCAACGGAAAGACGATGACCTCGGCGGCCCCCACGACGGACGTTCCGGTGAGCAGCCCACCGCGGGCAACGACGTCGATGCGCGCCCCGATGGAATACCGGCCCCAGCGCCGCGCGGTGACCGTGACGGTCTTCGCCCGGCCCGCATCGGATTCGGCGGCCTCGACCTCCATGCCCGCTATGTCCGGAACCGTGACCTGGACAGCCGAAGTCCCGCCGTCGTCCGTCACCCACACCCTGACCTGCGCCTGCTCGTTTTCGAAGCAGCGCTGGGCGCCGGGCTCGCCGTGCACCTGAATCGCCGGGACCGGCCGCTGCCAGCTGATCGAGCACAGCACGCCGAGCAGCGGCGCCGCGAAGGCGATCAGCTGCCACCGGGCGCCGATCACGGCGGCGGCCATCGCAAACCCCGCGCAGGTGGCGATCGCCCGCGTCAATTCCGATGCACGCCAGCGGAACTCGACCCCAGCGCTGGACGTCACGCCGGGCTCATCGGAGTCTCTTTAGCGCTGGCGCCGGTTCGGGGCACCGGGAGGCGGTGCAACAGCTCTGCGATGACGTCGGCGCCCTGGATCTTTCGCACCCACATTTCCGGGCGCAGGGTGATTCGGTGTGCGACCGCCGCGATGGCGAGCGCCTTCACGTCCTCGGGGATGACGTAGTCGCGGCCGAGCAGCAGCGCGCGGGCGCGAGCGAGTTGCACCAGATCGAGTTCGGCACGTGGACTGGCGCCCACCGCAACCTGCGGATGGTGGCGCGTCGCATTGGCCAGTGACACCACGTAGTGCAGGACGTCTTCGTGCACGGTCACCTGCTCGACCGATTCACGCATGGCCAGCAGGTCGTGCGCGTCCACCACCTGGTTGACCGTCGGTTCGGCCGAGCCGCGTTCGAGGCGGCGGCGCAGCATCGAGGTCTCGTCCTGCTCGCTGAGATACCGCAGTTCCAGCCGGATCGCGAAGCGATCGAGTTGCGCCTCGGGCAGCGGATACGTGCCCTCGTACTCGATCGGGTTGTCGGTGGCCAGGACGATGAAAGGCATAGGCAGCTGATGTGTTTCGCCATCGATGCTGACTTGACTTTCGGCCATCGCCTCCAGCAGCGCGGCCTGCGTCTTGGGCGGCGTGCGATTGATCTCGTCGGCCAGCAGCAGGTTGGTGAAGATGGGGCCGGGCCGGAACGCGAAGCGGCCGGACTGCATGTCGTAGATCGTCGAGCCGAGCAGGTCCGCCGGCAACAGATCGGGCGTGAACTGCACCCGGGTGAATTGGAGCCCCAGTGCGGCGGCAAAGGATCTGGCGATCAGTGTCTTGCCCAGGCCGGGCAGGTCCTCGATCAGGATGTGGCCGCGCGCGAGGACCGTGGTGAGGATGAGCCGCAGTGCGGAGCGCTTTCCCACCACCACGCGTTCAATTTCGTCGAGAATCGCCTCGCAGTGGGCGGTCGTGGTTGCGGCCGGCAGCGTCATGTTGGGATCGTGCCTCCTGTCATACCTGCTCCAGCTTTTGCAGAATCTCTTGCAGCACCGCACGGCCCGGACCGGGTTGGCGGTCACCGCTGCGCGTGACGTTGTTGGGATTGACCCATTCCCACAGTTCCGCACCGAAGAGCATGCGTCCGGTGGCGTGGAAGGCCGCGGGGTCTTGCGACTGTTTTTGGCCAGTTGTCATCGCGTACCGACGCGCGAGCATCGGGCGCAGATGCCGGTCCCAGTCGGCCCGGGTGGACTCCGACCACCGGATCGTCGTCTCCGTGGTGGAAAGCCAACGGCGCAACGAATCACCGAGATCGTCGGCGTCCGGCTCCGCGTCGGCATCGAATCCACGGGCCAGGGCGCGACGCAGGCTGAGCAGCACCAGAGCCAGCCCAACGCCGGAGGCCGCCAACACCAACCGTCGGTCATGCTGCGTCAGTGCCAGCAGTTCGATGCCGATGATGAAGCAAACGCCCAGCGTCGTAACCTTTTTCATGCAGGACTCCGCGAGCCCAGCTCGTTGAGGACCAATCGAAGCACCCGCGCCGCCAGGTCGCGGTGGCCTTCGTTCATCACGTGGGGGCTGAACCGCGCCTCGGCGAACAGGTTCACCAATTGGACCGCGTTGTCGGCGTGCAGGGCGTGGTGTTCAACCGCGCGGGCGAGCACCTCGGTCGGGGTGTCGAATTCCTGGGGTGCGGCGCCGGGAACATGCGCGAGTTCACGTTCCATCGCGGCGTAGCAGGCGATGATCGCCTCTCGCGGTTCGCGACTCAGGTCTGTCATCTCGGCCAGACCGCGTTCCGCCGCCCGCGCCAGCGACTCCGAACGCGCCTCGGGCGCAGGGGATTCCATCGGCTCGTCGGGGATGCCGGGACCCGCCGGACGCCAGCGCCGCCGCGCCGAGGCGACCGTACCGGCGACAAACATCATCAACATGGCCACCGTGCAGACAAGCAGGATCCCCAACAGGTTCTGCGAGCCGTCGCGGGGACGGTGCGGATGCTGCTGCTGCGGCGGCGGTGCGGGCGGGCGCGTCGACGGTGCCGCGCCCCCATCGGGCGGCGACGGGGCGGGAGCCAATCCGTGGGCCATGAACCGGGCCAGCAGCATCACGAGCAGCAACCAGGCCACGATCACGCCGAGTCCGATCAGCAACACGCGCCAGCTCGGTCGCCCCTTGCCGGTGCCCAGCATTTCGGACAGACCACCGGCACTCGGGGCGGGAGCGCGCGGGTCTCGCAACCGCGCGACCACGGCGACCGCGATCAGCGCAAGCGTCACGGCGAGAATCGCTACAACGAAGGCCAGCGCCGCCCGGCCGCCGGATTCGCCGCGCATCGCATCCTGGCGGGCGGGGAGGTAGCCGCGCAGGGCGGCAGCGACCACGAGCAGCAGGACGATCAGGGCGACGACTCGCCCTGTCGGCTTGTCCATACCAGGCATTGGCACACCACTCGATTGGTTGCCTGCCGCCGTCGCGGCACTGACTTTTCTCATACTTGCACGTCACGCGCCCTCAGGGCCAGGACCGACTGCCCTGCCTATCCACAGTCGGCAGTTCATCCACATATTTCCGTTGTGCGCTTGCACTCGAACACACGTTCTATAGCGTGGACCGCGTGGGCTCTTCGATGAACGCGGAACAGGCGCGGGAGCGAATCCGCTCCGCGCTCGACGCGATCGATGCGGCCCACCGGGTGCTGCGCGAGACCCCGACCACGGTGCGGTGGGCAGGGGTGAATCAACGCGGTGGCCGCGACCCCACCGGTCTAGTCCACCGCGAAAGGCCGGAAACTGCCGTCGAGGACCTGTTGGTGACCGATGGTGCGCCCGGTGACCTTGCCGGGATCGACCAGAGCCAATTCGACTGCCGCGCGGGCGAATTCATCCTCCGACGCGGTCTCATCGAAGTTGCGGGCATAGTACGAAAGCCCCGGCGTGAGAATCGGTTTCGACGGCGAGAGCGCATTGACCGCGATGTTGTGGTCGGTGAGATCGAAGGCCGCGCACTGGGTCAGGTGCTCCAGCGCGGCCTTGGACCCGCCGTAGCCGGGCAGCACGCCGCCGCTGCGGTCGGCGTACGGGCCATCACCGGGCAGTCGCGACGCGACCGAGGTGACGTTGATGATCGAGCCGCCACCCGCCTCGATCATGTCTGGGCAGACCATCTGCATCAGCTCGTATGCCGCGAACACCGCGATGTCGAAATGCCTGCGGTACGCGTGCAGGGGCGTGCTGACGAACCCCGGCCAGCCGGGCTTGACGGCGGCACCCGCCGCTTTGGCGCCGGCACCCGTCGGTTTGGCGGCCTTGTCACGCGGTTGCGCACCGGGCGCCGGCGGCCGCCCGGGCGCGGTGAAGGCCGCATTGTTGACCAGAATCCCGATGGGGCCCAACGCCCCTCGCGCCGACTCCACCAGCCGGGCGATTTGATCGCGGTCGGTCAAGTCGGCCCGGACCGGCACGGCCCGTCCGCCCGCCGCCTCGATATCGGCGACCGTCTCACCGATGGTTCCCGGCAGCCGGTCATCCCATACTTCTTCGGTGCGCCCGGCAACCGCCACCGCGGCACCGTCGGCCGCCAGGGCCAACGCGATCGCCCGACCCAGCCCGCGGCTACCGCCGGTGACGATCGCGGCGCGGCCCGCAAGCCGCTCCGTCATCGCCGCACCCCGTGCACGACGATGGCCGTGGTCTGCTCCACCCACGCATCGTCCAGGGCGTCTTCCGGACGCAGCAGCATCCGCAGCATCGTCGCTCCCCCAATCAACTCGATCAATCGGTCCGGATCCACATCGGGATGGGCTTCGCCCCGGTCGACCGCTTCACTCAGCCGCACCCGCACCGCGGTGAACAAGTCGGCGAATCGCGCCATCACCCGCGCGTTGAGCGCGGGGTCGGCCGTCATGTCGGCGACCAGCCCGGGCAGCGCGGCGCGCACCACCGGGGTGGTGAACACGTCCCGGGTGGCCTCGATCATCATCCGCATGTCGGCGGCGATGTCCCCGGCCGGCGACTCCAGGGCGGTCGGGGCCGTCGGGAAGGCGGCCTCGTGCACCAACTCGGCCTTGCTCGACCACCGCCGGTACAGCGCGGATTTCGTGGTGCCGGCGCGGTCGGCGACGGCGGCCAAACTGATGTTGGAATAGCCCGTTTGGACAAGCAGTTCCGCGGTCGCCGATAGGATCGCCGAGTCGATACGCGGATCGCGCGGGCGGCCGGCGCCGGAGGCCTTGTCAAGGCCGGACGGGTCTGCTTTCATAACGCTACCTACCGTATCGTAATTGCCTCAACGAAGGAGGCACCTTATGGCGCCAGAACCGGCGGTCGACAACGTCGACCGGCTCCAGCGCTCCAGCCGCGACGTCACAACGTTGCCGACGGTGATGTCACGCTGGCTTTCCACCGTACTGCCGGACGGGGCGAATCCCGAGGTGACCGCGGAAAGCGGCATCGATTCGACGGGCATGTCGTCGGAAACCATCATCTTGACCGCCCGATGGCAGGAGGGCGGGCGGTCGATCGAGCAGAAACTGGTCACCCGGGTCGCGCCCAGCGCCGAGGATGTTCAGGTCTTCCCCACCTACCGGCTCGATCACCAATTCGACGTGATCCGCAAGGTCGGCGAAATCACCGACGTCCCGGTTCCGCCGGTGCGCTGGCTGGAGAACACCGGCGACGTCCTGGGCACACCGTTCTTCGTGATGGACTACGTCGCGGGTGAGGTGCCGCCCGACGTCATGCCCTACACGTTCGGCGGCAACTGGTTCGCCGACGCGCCCGTCGACCGGCAGCGCGAACTTCAGGACTCCACCGTCGGCGTACTGGCCACGTTGCACTCGATTCCGGACGCGCAGAGCACCTTTGGCTTCCTCACCGAGGGCCAGACCGGCGACAGCGCGATGCGCAAGCACTTCAACTGGGTGCGCTCCTGGTATGACTTCGCGGTTCCCGACATCGGGCGATCACCGCTGCTGGAGCGCACGTTCGACTGGCTGGAAGCCAACTGGCCGGCCGAGGCGGCCGCCGCCGAGCCGGTGCTGCTGTGGGGCGACGCCAGGGTCGGCAACGTGTTGTACAACGATTTCCGGCCGGTGGCGGTGCTCGACTGGGAGATGGTGACCTTAGGGCCTCGTGAGCTCGATGTGGCATGGATGATATTCGCGCACATGGTCTTTCAAGAACTCGCCGCCTTGGCAACGCTGCCGGGGCTGCCTGGGGTGATGCGCGAGGAGGACGTGCGTGCCACCTATGCGCGGCTGGCCGGCGTCGAAATCGGCGACCTGCACTGGTTTTACGTGTACTCGGGCGTGATGTGGGCGTGTGTGTTCATGCGCACCGGCGCCCGGCGGGTGCACTTCGGCGAAACCGAGAAGCCCGACGATGTCGAATCGCTGTTCTACCACGCCGGATTGATGAAACGCCTGATCGGAGAGGACCAGTAATGCTCGGACCGCTCGACGAATTCCCGGTACATCAGATTCCGCAGCCGATCGCGTGGCCGGGCTCCTCGGACCGCAACTTCTACGACCGCTCCTACTTCAACGCCCACGACCGCACCGGAAACATCTTCGTGATCAGCGGCATCGGCTACTACCCCAACCTCGGGGTCAAGGACGCGTTCTTCCTCGTCCGGCGCGGTGACACCCAGACCGCCGTCCATGTTTCGGACGCCATCGACCAGGACCGGCTCAACCAGCACGTCAACGGCTACCGGGTCGAGGTGATCGAACCGTTGCACAAGCTGCGGATCGTGCTCGACGAAACCGAAGGCATCGCAGCCGATCTCACGTGGCAGGGCCTGTTCGACGTGGTCCAGGAGCAGCCGCACATCCTGCGCTCGGGCAACCGGGTCACGCTGAACGCGCAACGTTTTGCCCAGCTCGGCAGCTGGAGCGGGCACATCGTCGTCGACGGCGAGGAGATCACCGTCGACCCCAACACCTGGCTGGGCAGCCGGGACCGGTCCTGGGGCATCCGGCCGATCGGCGAGGCCGAGCCCGCCGGCCGGCCCGCCGACCCGCCCTTCGAGGGCATGTGGTGGCTGTACGTGCCGATGGCGTTCGACGATTTCGCGATCGTGCTGATCATCCAGGAGGAGCCCAACGGGTTCCGCTCGCTCAACGACTGCACCCGGATCTGGCGCGACGGTCGCGTCGAGCAGCTCGGCTGGCCGCGGGTCAAGATCCACTATCGCTCCAGAACCCGCATCCCGACCGGCGCGACGATCGACGCCACCACCCCCGAGGGCACCCCGGTGCACTTCGACGTCGAATCCAAGCTGCCCGTCCCCATTCACGTCGGTGGCGGCTATGGCGGCGACTCCGACTGGATACACGGCACCTGGAAGGGCGAAAAGTTCGCCGAGCGCCTGACTTACGACATGACCGACCCGGCCATCGTCGGCCGGGCGGGCTTCGGCGTGATCGACCATGTCGGCCGCGCGGTCTGCCGCGACGGCGACGGCGAGCCGGTCGAGGGCTGGGGCCTGTACGAACACGGCGCGCTGGGCCGGCACGACCCGTCCGGGTTCGAGGACTGGTTAACGGTCGCGCCGTAGCCGGTACCGGGCGCCGGGGTGGTCGTCGGGCAGCAGCGGACCGGCGCCGCCCAGCCGTTGGCGCAGGGTGGACCGCTGCGACTCCCCGGACCGGCGTCCCCGCCGACGCAGCTCGGGGACAACGAGATTCGCGAAGTCGACGAAAGTGCCGGGGGTCGTCACGTAGGCCACATTGAACCCGTCGACATCGGCCTCGTCGACCCACCGCTCGAGTTCGTCGGCCACCTCGGTCGGTGAACCCACCAGCACCGGGCCGCGGCCGCCGATTCCGATCTCGTCGGCCAGCTCCCGCACCGTCCAGGCGCGGTCCGGCGCGGCGGTGGTGAACGCGGCGAGCGCCGAGCGGTTGGCGTCCGTCTCGACGTATTTCAGCGGCTCGTCGGGGTCGCGCTCGGCCAGGTCGACCCCGGTCCAGCCGCCGAAGAGAGCGAGCGCGCCGGCCGGGCTGACGAAGTGCCGGTATCTCCGCAGCTTGGCGACGGCCTCGTCGTGGGTGTCGGCGACCACCGGGGTCACCATGGTGAACACCTTGATCGAGCGTGGGTCCCGGCCCAGCTCGGCGGCGGCCGCCCGCAACGCCCGCACCGGACTGGACACGATCTGCGGCGTCGGGCCCGAGACGAAGACGGCCTCGGCGTGGGCCGCCGCGAACCGCACGCCCCGCGACGACGCCCCGGCCTGAAACAACACCGGCGTGCGTTGCGGCGACGGCTCGCACAGGAACGGACCGGGCACCGAGAAATAGCGGCCCTTGTGCTCGATGTCGTGCACCTTGGCCGGGTCGGTGAACACGCCCCGCTCCGCGTCGCGCACCACGGCGTCGGCCTCCCATGACCCTTCCCACAGCTTGTAGCAGACCTCGAGGTATTCGTCGGCGATCTCGTAACGCTGATCGTGCGGGATCTGGGCGTCGAATCCCAAATTCCTTGCGGCACTGTCTAAATAGGAGGTTACGATGTTCCACGCCACCCGCCCACCGGTGAGGTGGTCCAGCGTCGAGAGCCTGCGCGCCAGCGCGTAGGGCTGCTCGTAGGTCAGCGACAACGTGATCCCGAAGCCAAGGCTCTCGGTCACCGCCGCCATCGCCGAGACGGCGGCGGTCGGGTCGTTGACCGGGAACTGGGCGGCGTCGACGACCGCCGCGTCGCGAGAGCCGCCGTACACGTCGTAGACCCCGAGCACGTCGGCCAGGAACAGCGCGTCGAACCCGCCGGTCTCCAGGATGCGGGCCAACTCGGTCCAGTAGCCCAGTTCCCGGTAGCGGTGGCCCTGGTCGTCGGGATGACGCCACAGCCCCGCGGACTGATGCCCGACGCAGGCCATGTCGAAGGCGTTGAGAAAGATCCTGCGCGGTGCACTCATCCGAGGTAGTCCTCACGCGTCTCGCGCGCCGCGCGGGCGGCGGCGACCGTGATCGCCGCCAGCACCGCGAAGTAGCCCACGATCGGCCACGGCCGGCCGCCGCCAACCACTAACAGCGACGCGGCGATCAACGGCGCGAACCCTCCCGACAGCACCGCACCGATCTGGTAGCCCAACGAGGCGCCGCTGTAGCGCACCCGGGTGTCGAAGAGTTCGGCGAACCAGGCCGCCTGGGGCCCATACATGGCATCGTGAACGACGTTGATGCCGAACACGATTGACAGCACCACCCACAGCGCCGAGCCACTGCCGGCGGCCGCGAAGAACAACGCCAGGGCCGCGACTCCGGCCAGCGCGCCGAACAGATATGGTGGCCGCCGCCCCACCCGATCCGACAGCAGCGCCCAGCCCGGTGTGCTGAGGAACCCGAGGGCCGATGAGACCAGCACCGCGATCAGGCCCACCGAGCTGCCCTTGCCGAATGAATCCTGCAGATAGGTAAGCGAATACGTCGTCAGCAGCACGAAAAGCCCGATCTGCGAAAGTCGCAAACCCGTGGTGATAGCAACGTTGCGCGAATCGGTGCGCAGCACCTCCACTATCGGCAGCCGGACCAGCTCGTCGCGCGCGTTGGCCCGGTCGAAGATTTCGGCATCGGTCAGCTTGAGCCGGACGAACAGGCCTATTCCGACCAGAAAGACGCTGAGCAGGAACGGGATCCGCCATCCGTATCCGAGAAATGCGGTAGGTCCGGTGGCTTTGCGGGCAAGAAAGAACACCGAGGTCGCCAGCAGCATGCCGGCCGGTGAGCCCAGCTGAGTGAAGCTGCCGAACACGCCGCGACGATCGGGCGGTGCGTGCTCCACCGAGAGCACCGCGGCGCCACCCCATTCGGCGCCCACGGCGAGGCCCTGCAGCACGCGCAGCGACGCCAGCATTCCCGGCGCAAGCAGCCCGGCGTCGGCATAGGTCGGCAGCGCTCCGATCGCGGTGGTGACCAGACCCATCACCAGCAACGCGCCCACAAGAACCGCTTTGCGACCCAACCGGTCGCCGAAGTGCCCGGATAGCACCGCACCGAGGGGGCGGGCTCCGAATCCGGCGGCGTAGGTGGCGAACGAGGCCAATGTCCCCGCGGCCGGTGAGATGTTGGGGAAGAAAAGCGGTTTGAAGACCAGCGCCGACGCGGTCGCGTAAAGGTAAAAGTCATACCACTCGATGGTGGTGCCGATCATGCTCCCCAGGGCCACTGTGCGCAGGTGGGGCTTGGTGTCGGCGACCGCCGCCGAACTGGCCGGACTGGTGGGTGGGCTGGCGGGAAGCACGTGGTCGCAGCGTAATTAACAAAGCGAGGTCGGCATATGGTTGCCATCGCTGTGATGCGAACGTGCGGCGGTTCGGCCCTCAGCTTCGACATTTTGCCGTAAAGACCAGAGAAATACGGTTCACTAGACCGCGTGTCAACGCCGCCGCGGATTGTCGACGTTGTCGTGGTTGGTGCGGGCTTTGCCGGACTCGCCGCGGCGCGCGAGCTGTATCAACAAGGCCATGACGTGGCGGTTTTCGAAGGCCGTGACCGGGTCGGTGGACGGTCGCTGACCGGCAGCGTCGCCGGATTGCCGGCCGATCTGGGCGGCACCTTCGTCGGACCGACCCAAGACGCCGTCCTGGCGATGGCCGCCGAACTCGACATCCCGACCACCCCGACGCACCATGACGGCAAGAACCTCATCCATTGGCGCGGGTGGACGCACGCGTATCGCGGCACCATCCCCAAGCTTTCACTGACCGGGCTGCTGGACATCGGCCGGCTGCGTTGGCAGTTCGACAGGATTGCCCGCAGCATCCCGCTGGCGGCGCCGTGGGATGCCCGTCGTGCACGCGAACTCGACGACCTGTCGCTCGGCGGCTGGTTGCGCTCGGTGCGCGCGACCGCTTCCTCGCACGACCTGCTGGCGATCGTGGCGCGGGTGACCTGGGGATGTGAACCCGACGACGTGTCGATGCTGCACGCCGCCCGTTACGCACACGCGGCCGGCGGCCTGGACCGGCTACTCGACGTCGAGGACGGTGCCCAGCAGGATCGCTTCCCCGGTGGCACGCAACAGATCGCCGAGGCCGCGGCCGCCGAATTGGGCGCCCGGGTGGTGCTCAACGCTCCGGTGCGCCGAATCGAGCGCCACGGCGCGGGCGTCACCGTCACGACCGATCTCGGCGAGACCGAGGCCGGATTCGTCATCGTCGCCATCCCGCCGGCCCATCGGGCCTCGATCGAGTTCACTCCGCCGCTGCCCGCGGAGTACGAGCAACTCGCCCGGCATTGGCCGCAGGGCCGGCTCAGTAAGGCGTACGCGGCCTATTCCACGCCGTTCTGGCGGACCAACGGATTTTCCGGGCAGGCGCTGTCCGACAAGGGTCCCGTCTTCATCACCTTCGACGTCAGTCCGCACCCGGACGGCCCCGGCATCTTGATGGGTTTTGTCGACGCCCGCGCGTTCGACTCGCTACCCAGCGATCAGCGTCGCCGCGACGCATTACGTTGCTTTGCAACGCTTTTCGGCGATGACGCGCTCAAGCCCCTGGACTATGTCGATCATCGTTGGGGGGTAGAGGAATTTGCGCCGGGTGGCCCCACCGCTGCGGTTCCGCCGGGGTCGTGGACGCGGTTCGGGCCGTGGTTGCGCGAACCGGTCGGGCCGATTCACTGGGCCGGCACCGAAACCGCCGACGAGTGGACCGGGTTCCTCGATGGGGCGATCCGCTCCGGGCAGCGCGCGGCCGCCGAGATCACCGCGCTGCTATGAGCTGATTCGGCGGGTGGCCGCGTTGTGGACCGCCATTTCGGCGAGTGCGCGCAACTGGCGATTCACCTCGCGCGGGTGTTCCAGCATCGAGCAGTGCCCGCCGGGCAGTTCGACCAGCTCGATCAGGTTGGGTGCGGTGCGTGCGATCCTGCGGGACTGGCTGATCGGGGTCAGCCGGTCACGTTCGCTGCCGATGACCAGCGTCGGCACGGTCAGGCCGTCCAGGTTGAGATACCGAGACCCCAGCGAGGTGACCAGCGCTCTCGCACAGCCGGCCCGGCCCGCGGGCGATGTCTTCTCGAAAAGCTCGTAGACGAGCCTGGCGATACTGGGATCGGCGTCTCGTCCGGTGGCCAGCATCGCCACCACATAGCGGCTCGGGACGCGGGCGGCACCTGGGACTTTGAACCCACCGAACGCGTTGATCAGGGCGCGCCCGGCGAGATCTCGGGCCGGCGACAACGCCGTACGGCACCGGCAGCAGTTGCACCTGCCGGATCAGATCACCGGTGGTGGTGTTGATCAGCGCGACGGCGTCGGCGCGCCGGGGAACCTTGTGGCGGTAGCGCTGCCGACCACGCGGCGATGGTGATGCCACCCATCGAGTGACCCGCCACCACGGCCCGTTCGTGCGGCGCCAGCGTCGCTTCCAGTACCGAATCCAGGTCGGAGGCAAGGTGTTTGAGGCTGTAGCCCTTGGCGCGCGGCACGCCGCTTCGCCCGTGCCCGCGATGATCGAAGGCGATCACCCGGTAGTCGGTGGACAGGTCGGCGATCTGATATGCCCACGCCCGGATCGCGCAGGTGATGCCGTGCGTCAGGACAATCGGATAACCGTCGGGCGGCCCGAACACCTCCGCGTGCAGCCGGGTGCCGTCGGCCGCCCGGACCGTCACGGTCTGACTCGGCGGCAGCTGGTCGGGGAACGGGTCGACTGCGCGAGCCGATCGTCGAGCACTCATCACCGCTCCCCCCTCGAACGCGGCCGCAGTTGCCGCAGCTAAGGATGAGACGATTTTATCCCCAAGTTCGGTTCGCATTTGGGAAATCCGGCAAACGATTCTTATGAGACGCTTAGACCCGTGTCTGGGTTGTCGCGTCGGGCATTCTTCGCGGCCGCGACCGGCGTGGCCGGCGGCGGGCTGGCGGCCGCCTGCGCGTCGAACAGCCGACGCGCGCGACCGGTCACCCGTCCGATCGGCGGCCACCGCCGGACACCAAGTCGATCATCGTCGTCGGCGCCGGGATGGCAGGTCTGTCCGCCGCGCGCGGCCTTGCCGACGCGGCACGGCCGGTACGCGTCATCGAAGCCCGCGACCGCATCGGCGGCAGGGTATGCACCGACCGCGGCTGGGGCGCGCCCCTGGAGCTGGGCGCATCGTGGATCCACGGCGCGGCGGACAACCCGCTGACCGAGCTGGCCCAGCGGGCACGGGCGCAGCTGGTCCGCACCGACTATTACGGGTGGGCCAGGCTCGCGGTGGATCCCGCCGTGGCACCACTGGATTACAACAGCGCAACCTGGCGCGACGTTTGTCGAACGGGCGCGCAGTCACGCTGGTGCAAGGAGTCTGGGCGCCGCCGTCAGCGAGCCGCCGCCGACAGCGCGAGACTTTCCGCGGCCGATCGCACCCAGCTGGCGTTTTACCTCACCACCGAGGTCGAGGACGAATACGCCGCCGACGCGAATCAGCTCTCGGCCAGTACATTTGACAAGGGTGACTACGCCGGCGGCGATCAGGACGTCATCACGAATGGCTATGACGCCCTGCCGAAATTGCTCGCCGACGGACTTACCGATCGAGCTCAACACGCCGGTCACCGCTATCGTGCAACGCGACGACGCCGTCATCGTGCGGGCGGGCGACAAATCGTTCCAGGGTCCGGCCGCGATCGTGACGGTTCCCCTCGGCGTGCTGAAATCCGGTGCGATCACCTTCGACCCGCCGCTTCCCGACGGCCACGCCCAGGCGGTGAAGGCCCTGGGCTTCGGGGCGTTGTCCAAGAGCTTCTTTCGCGTCGACCAGCGAACGTGGAAGGTAGACAACGCTTTCTACCAGAACATCGGGCCCGAAGGCGGGCTGTGGTCGCAATGGTTCACCCTGCCAAGCAGCGCGGGCCCAATTGTGTTGGCCTTCAACGGCGGCGAGCGCGGGCGATTCGTGGAGTCGTGCCCGCCCGAGGAGCTGCTGGCCGGCGCCCTGCCCGTCGCCCGCCGGCTCTTCGGCGACGACATCTCGCTGACGGAGGTGCGGACGTCGAACTGGACCGCCGACCCGTATGCACTCGGCGCCTATTCGTTTCACCCACCCGGCGCCGGCCTGGACGACCGGCGCCGGCTGCAGCAACCGATCGGCGGACGACTTTATCTGGCGGGCGAGGCTGTGGGCGTTGATAATCCGTCCACGGTGACGGGCGCCCTGGCCAGTGGCCGTTACGCCGCGAACCAACTGCTGCACAACCTGAACGGTTGACCCTGACCGGTCTGACGATCAGGACGATGAGGCCTGCTGCCTCAGCGTGGTGTGGGGGCTTTGGCCGTAGGTCCGCCGATAGAGCACCGCGAACCGGCCAGTGTGCGCGAATCCCCACCGCTGAGCGATCTCCGTCACGGTCGAGTCGGGGACCGTCGCCGTCATCAGCTCCTGATGGGCGTGGCCGAGCCGAACACGACGCATGTACTCCGTCGGCGTCGTGTCGAGCTGGCGGCGGAAGAGGTACTGGACCGCCCGGGGCGTCAGATGCACCGCGTCGGCGATATCGTTGATGCCGATGTCCTCGGCGGCGTGGCGGTGGATGAAAGCCACTGCCTCCTTGAGTGTTTCGGGCAGCGCGAGATCACCGGCCGGATACTGTTCGGTCAGGTTGGACGGGTAGCACTCGAGCACCGCACCGGCCAACAGGTTGGCCATGCCCGCGGTGATCACCGGCTGCCGGGCGGTGTCGGCGGAGGCCAACGTCATGACCACATAATTCAGAGCTCGGTGCCATGCCCGCGCGGCGGCGCGCGAACGCGGCCGCCAATTCACGAACTGGATCTGTTGAGCCAGCGAGGCGTGCCAGTCCGCGGCGACTTTGTGCAGCACGTCCGCCTCGACAGTCACCACATCGAAACGTGGGCCGTCACAGTGCAATACGCGGGGCATCCCGTGAGCGACAAGGATCGGGAAATCCGCGGTCGCCACGGGACCGCCCGCGCAGCTCAACGAACCCGCACGCGGCTGGATCACCACGATGGAGTCGGCCGCCGGGATCTCGAGCGTCACACGTCCCTGGAATATCACCTCGTCCACCGTCATCGAACCGGCATCGCTGCGACGGTGTGACATCGCGGTGTGATTGGTGAGCCCGGAGATTCGCCAGCCCGGCTGATAGGCGCAGGCGAAGAATCGCCGTGCCGCTTGCGCATCGGCAGTGCGAAACTGCTTGTATTGCACCTTGATTGGATGGGCCTCCGGTTCCGGATCGCGTCGGAGCGCCGGAGGGGCGGGGCAGTAATCGGATCTGGTCCCATCGGTCGGTTCGCCGGCGAGCCTTACGACCAGCCCGGGGGGCTTGCTGCCTGCCGCCCTCATCGCGGTGGTCATGACCGACCTGGACGAAATACCGCCGACGCTTGCATCGCGTCACCGCGCCGCCGTCGATGGTGAACCGATCGGCGTCCAATCGCGCGGCTCGACGGTTCCGTAGATATTCAGTGCGTCCAGCGCGATCCGCTGCCACGCGAAGCGCGACACGGCGCGGCTGCGGCCCGACGAGCCCATGCTCTTGGACTGAAAGCTCTGGTCGAGGAGTCTTCTCGTTGCCGCTGCCAAGCGGCTGGGATTGTCCGGCGGCACGACGATTCCGGTGATGTCGTCGAGTACGACGTCGGTCAGGACGCCCACCCCGGCAGCGACCACTGCCACCCCACTGGCCATGGCCTGCAACGCGGTGGTGGCGCGTGGCGGTTGTCGGGGGGTGCTCACCACGACGTCGGCGGACCGGATGAGCTTCGGCAGTTCGTCATCGGCGACCCTGCGGGCAAAGTTCACCCGGTCGGCCACGCCGAGCTGCGACGCGAGATGTTGCAGCCGAGCCCGCGCGTCGTTGTGGGCGCCGTTCGTGGCGTCACCCTCCGCAATCACCAGTTCCGCACCGCGCACCATGGGCAAAGCGCGGATCGCAAGGTCAACGCCGTTGCACCACAACGGATTTTGGGCGACGCACAGGATGCGATGCACCCCGCTGCGCGACGCTGCCGGTCCAGCCGGACTGTAGCGCTCGGTGTCCACCCCGCACGTCAAGGCCGAAACCCCGGCCCGGCGGTGACGCATTCGGGCCAGCGCGTCGACGTCGTCGCTGCTCTCACCCGTCACCCAGCTCGCACTGCGCGCCAAAAAGGGGCTCGATGCGCTCGCGTTCGTGTCGTTCCGCCCCGACATGGCCACGCGATGTCGCGGCCAGCCCCAAAAACGTCTGCACGGTCGGGATACATCGGCGGCGTGGTGGCCAATTGAGCGGCCAGGCCGCCCAGCCAGCCGTATGCGTGCACGACGTCGGGTTGCTCCGTTGCCCAGATCCGGTCCAGTGTTACAGCCCAGTCCCCCACGTAGGGCAGGACGTCGACGGGCGATGCCGCTTTGCGCGGGCCGACGGGGACCGAGACTCGCTGGTAGTTGCCCTCCGTGGCCGCCTGTGCGGAACGTCGGTTGGCACGTCGCAGGCAAACCGTGACGTCGTGTCCCTGCGCCGCCAGCGCGGCGCACAGCCGCTCCGGGTCCTCCCCGACGACGTCATCGCCGCTGACGATTGCAACCTTCAACTGCGATTCCCTCCGCCCGCCATCGCCCATCCATCAACATCGGGTGGCATACCCTGCCCCGGAGTCGTGAAACGGGCGGACGGCCTCTTCGCAGCCCGTCCGGAGGTGCGCTTGTAGCCGGTGAAGTCGAATCCGCCGAAGGCCGCAGCCAGCGCAGCGGCCTCGACCGCCTCGTCGGTCGCGGATTCCATCCAAGTCCGGTCGATAAAAAGTTCATCGAAGGACTTGAACACCACCCGCGGTCAGAACTGGTTTTCTCGACCGATCAAGGCCCAGACCGTTTTGCCCGAAGGCGTCGGGCTCGTGCCCCACACCCGGCACAGCGCGGCGACGATGGCCAGCCCGGAGACGATATCGGCTCCGAGTTCGGTGTCTTCGTGGCGGCCCGGCAGGTGAGAGCTGTTGTCCTCGACCGCGACGGTGACAGTGTCGCGATAGCGCTCGACAATCAACACCGGTGCGCTCTGGGTGTGGTCGAGGACGTTTTCGACGAAGACGGTGGCCAACGTCGCGGCGACCGGGATCACCTCACAGATGTCCCATCGGGTGAGCAATTCGGCGATCACACTGCGCGCAATCTCGAGACTGCTGACGTTTCGCGCAAGGCTGGTGCGTGCCCGGTGCCGAACCTGCAGGGACTGGCCGTGCGCGGCCTCGAGGGCGGCCTCCCGGGTGGGATGAACCGGCACATACCGTGTGATGCCGGCCGTGCCGATCGTCCGCCGCACCTGCGGCGGGGCGCACACCAGCAGGACGGGCACGTCCGGCCACACGCTGACGTGCCAGCGGGCACTGGTGAACACCGTCCAGGCCGATGCGGACGGCGCCTGCAGACCGTCGACGTCGACGATCACGGCGCGGGGCTCGTCGATCGCGGCCTTGATGACGGCGTCGCGGACGGTTCGATAGGTGGAGCTGTCCAGCAGGCCCTCCATCGTCAGGATCGCTAGGTCCTGGTGTGATTCCTGGCGGATCTGGACAGCGGGACTGGAGTCATCCACCGGGATCACTCCGTTGCCGGGCAGTGCTCGACAGCCGGTCGCTGAGCAGGGCCTCGGCCGTCCAGGCATGGCCGACCTGACAGCGGAACCTGCCCGCGCTGACGGATATCAGAGAGCCGTCGCAGTCGGTAGGCCGATGGTGCCCCCGGCTTTGGGCGTCGAAGTCGGTTGCGAACCGCGACATCATGGCGATCCGGTTCGCGAGTTCCATCGCGGGGTCGCGCTCCATGTCGGCTTGCGGGGCGCCAACCTCGGCCGTCTGAATCACCACTTTCGACTACCCCTCTCGATGGTAGGTAATCCGGGGGCCGTTGAATAGCTGCGCATTCGCCCCGTTTGCACCCCTTGGCGGGTGGTATCCCCCCGGCATGGCCACCGAGCAGAATCCCAAGCAGCGCGATCTGGAACCGGCCCGGTTTCGTCGCGACACCGGATACCTGACCACGCAGCAGGGCGTCCGCGTCGACCACACCGACGATTCGCTGACGGTCGGCGAGCGGGGACCCACACTGCTGGAGGACTTTCATGCCCGGGAGAAGATCACCCACTTCGACCACGAGCGCATCCCCGAGCGGGTGGTGCACGCACGCGGTGCCGGCGCTTACGGTTATTTCGAGCCCTATGACGACTGGCTGGCCGACTACACCGCGGCGAAATTCCTGACCACCCGGGTGTTCAGACTCCGGTGTTCGTCCGGTTCTCCACGGTGGCCGGGTCGCGCGGATCGGCCGACACGGTCCGCGACGTGCGCGGCTTCGCCACCAAGTTCTATACCGAACAAGGCAATTACGACCTGGTGGGCAACAACTTCCCGGTGTTCTTCATCCAGGACGGCATCAAGTTCCCCGACTTCGTGCACGCGGTGAAACCCGAGCCGCACAACGAGATTCCGCAGGCGCAATCGGCGCACGACACGCTGTGGGACTTCGTGTCGCTGCAGCCCGAGACCCTGCACACCATCATGTGGCTGATGTCGGACCGGGCGTTGCCGCGCAGCTACCGCATGATGCAGGGCTTCGGCGTGCACACCTTCCGGCTGGTCAACAGCGGCGGTGAAGGAACTTTCGTGAAGTTCCACTGGAAGCCGCGGCTCGGCGTGCACTCACTGATCTGGGACGAATGCCAGAAGATCGCCGGCAAAGATCCCGACTACAACCGCCGCGATCTGTGGGAGGCCATCGAGTCGGGCCAGTACCCGGAATGGGAGCTCGGCGTGCAGCTCGTCGCCGGAGGAGGACGAGTTCAAGTTCGACTTCGATCTTCTCGACGCGACGAAAATCATTCCCGAGGAACAGGTTCCGGTTCGACCGGTGGGCAAGATGGTGCTGAACCGCAACCCGGACAACTTCTTCGCCGAGACCGAACAGGTGGCGTTTCACACGGCGAACGTGGTGCCCGGCATCGATTTCACGAACGATCCGCTGCTGCAGTTCCGCAACTTCTCCTATCTGGACACCCAGCTGATCCGCCTCGGCGGCCCCAACTTTGCTCAGCTGCCGATCAATCGGCCGGTGGCCGAGGTGCGCAACCAACCAGCACGACGGCTACGGACAGCACGCGATCCCGCAGGGCCGCATCCAGCTACTTACAAGAACAGCATCGGCGGCGGCTGCCCGGCGCTGGCCGATGAGAACGTGTTCCGCCACTACACCGAGCGGATGGACGGGCAGGCGATGCGCAAGCGCGCCAAGTCGTTTGAGAATCACTACAGCCAGGCGCGAATGTTCTGGCAGAGCATGTCGCCGGTCGAAGCCGAACACATCGTCGCCGCGTTCGCCTTCGAGCTCGGCAAGGTCGAGGTGCCCGAGATCCGTTCGGCCGTAGTGGAACAACTCGCCCGGGTCGACGGCGAGCTGGCCGCCCAGGTGGCGGCGAAGCTGGGACTTCCCGAGCCGCCCGAGGAGCCGGTGGACGACGAGGTGGCGGCGTCGCCGGCGCTGTCCCAGGACCGATGTCCGCGACACCATCGCTTCGCGCAAGATCGCCGTGCTGGCCGCCGATGGTGTCGACGTCGGTGGGACGCAACGCTTCATAGAGCTGATGGACAGCGCGGTGCGCTGGTCGAGGTGTTGGCCCCGGTCGCCGGCGGCACCTTGGAGGGCGGATCCGGCGGCGAACTGCCGTCGACCGATCGTTCACGACGATGGCGTCGGTCCTCTACGACGCCGTCGTGGTGGCGTGCGGACCGCGGTCCGTGTCGACCCTGTCCAACGACGGCTACGCCGTGCACTTCGTGACCGAGGCCTACAAACACCTGAAGCCGATCGGCGCGTACGGCGCCGGCATCGACCTGCTGCGCACCGCCGGAATCACAAACCGGCTCGCCGAGGACACCGAGGTTCTCAACGATCAATCCGTCATCACCACCACGGCCGCCGCCGACGAGTTGCCCGACCGGTTCGTCGAGGAATTCGCCGCCGCGTTCGCCCAGCACCGTTGCTGGAACGGCAGCACCGACCCGGTTCCCGCCTAGTGCCGCGGGTTTTTTGTGCAGTCAGGCGGGGCACTCTGAAAGAGGCGTCTGACCATGCGACAGGAGGGATGATCATGCCGCGTTCGTCGATCAAGAACGAAAAGCTATACCAGGATTTGCGCAAAAAGGGCGACTCCAAGGAAAAGGCCGCGCGGATTTCCAACGCGGCCGCCGGCCAGGGCAAGTCCACGGTAGGCCGCAAGGGCGGCAAGTCCGGGTCTTACCAGGATTGGACCGTTCCGGAACTGAAGAAGCGCGCCAAAGAGCTTGGCATGTCGGGCTATTCGAGCCTGACGAAAGACAAATTGGTCGCCAAACTGCGTAATCACTGACTGCGCCGGAGCCGAGTCCGCGTCGGCCAGCACCAGAAACGCGACCGCGTAGTCGTTGTCGGCGGTCTGCGCCCTGATGCGGTCCCAGTCCAGGCGTTCGCGCACCGCGCGCACGGCCGGCAGCAATTTGGCGAAGTCGCAGTGGTGCTCGTTCAGTGCGCGCAGCTGCTGGACGACCACCATGGTGGGCGGCAGCACCGGCATGCTGATTGCCAGCACGTCCTGCTGCTCGGCGCGGTCCAGGGTTGCCGCATCGACGGGCACGCCGTTGATGCGATGCAAAACATCGACGAGCATGCCGCCGGTGCGAGCCTTGAACAGCCAGTCCTCCGGCGGGCGTTCGATGACGAATCCCGCGTCGGCCAGGGTGCCGACGGCGGTCTCCGACGTCGGCCTCCGCGACCACCAGGTCCACATCATGACTGGGTTCCGGTGCGCCATAAGCCCATAGCGCATAGCTGCCGGCCAAGGCGAAACGCGGCCCGTTCTCCTTGAGCGCCGACGCCGCGCCGCGCAGCGCATCGCGCAACTGCGCTGGCGCAGCCGGACGCATCGGCGTAGGGGTCGGTGGCTGCCATGGTGCATAGGTGATACCCCGCGGGCCGAGGGGGCAACCTGCGTGATCGCTAAAGCTGTTTAACTTGTGGCCAATTGGGAAAACCTCAGGTTATGTCAACCGCTGTGCCATGCGCATATGACGCTGCGGCCGTCGTGGTGATTCCCGCCCACAACGAGCGGGCGAAGCTGCCGGCGTGTCTGCGCGCGGTGCTGACCGCCGCCCTGTGCGCGCCGATTCCGGTCACGATCGTGGTGGTCCTGGACGCCTGCGATGACGGACAGCGACGAGCTGGCCGGCGAGTACGGGCCCGATGTGCACTTCGTCAGCGTCGACGCGCACAACGTCGGCACGGCCCGCGCGGTCGGCTTCGGCTTATGCCGCGTTCAGCTATTGGGTGACGATGCCAAGCGCTGGTTCGCCACCACCGATGCCGACAGCCGGGTGGACCCGGGCTGGGTGATCCATCAGCTCGACTCGGCGCGGACATGGTTCTGGGCGTTGTGCGCGTCAGCGACTGGCGCCAGCACGATGCGGACGTCGTCGACCGCTACGTCCGCCGCTACGAGGCGAACTCTCAAAATGATGAGCGGGCACGAGCACATTCACGGCGCCAACATGGGCTTCAGCGCCCGGGCTTATTGGCGCGTCGGCGGCTTTCGCACGCTGCCAACCGGGGAGGATGTCGACTTGGTCAGAGCGGTTCGACGCCGCCGGTTACCGCATTCACCGAGACACCGAATTGTCGGTGATCACGTCGGCGCGAATCCAGGGCCGGGCCCCGCTCGGATTCGCCCACCACCTCGGGCAACTGAGGAGATCGGTGGGTGATTGCGTGTGACCGCGGGATTGGTCAGACACTGGCTGGAGTCGGGACGACTCGAGTTGCCGTTGCCCGCCTCGGGACGCACCGCCGAGCGCTGGCAGCGGCTGGCGCAGCTGGCCGAGGACAACATCGTGGCCGCCAGGGTCGCCGAAGCGCATGTCGACGCGGTCGCGATACTTCACGAACTGGGCGGCAAGCCACCCGAGCCCGGACAGCTTTGGGGTGTATGGGCGGCCGAAGCCCCGGATGCGGTGCTGACCGCCACCGACACCCACGGTGCCTTCACCTTGAACGGCACCAAGGTGTGGTGTTCGGGCGCGGGGTTCTGCACCCATGCGCTGGTAACCGCGCGGCTCGACGACGGAACACGCGGCCTGTTCGCGGTGACCGCGACCGACCCGACGGTCAAGGCGTTGCCCAGCACCTGGTGGAATGCCGGGATGGCCGGCAGTGACACCAGGCCTGTTCAGTTCACCAACACCCACGCTGTCGCCGTGGGCGACCCCGGTGACTATCTGACCCGGCCCGGGTTCTGGCACGGCGCCATCGGCGTGGCGGCCTGCTGGCTTGGCGGTGCCCGCAGGGTCGGCGATCCGCTATATCGCTGTGCCGCAAGCCAATCGGCGGATGCGTACTCACTGGCACATTTGGGTGCCGTGGATGCCGCGCTGGCCGCCAGCGACGCGATCCTGGCCGCCGCGGCGAGGCAGGTCGACGATGACCCGTTCGACAAGTCCGGTAGGGCGCAGCTGCTGGCCCGCCGCGTCCGCACTGTGGTGGAACACGCCGTAGACGAAGCCATCACCCGCACCGGACGCGCGCTGGGTCCCGGCCCGCTGTGCCAGGACGGGCGGCACGCGCAACGCGTCGCCGACCTGAGCATCTACATCCGGCAAAGTCACGCCGAGCGGGATCTGGCCGAGCTGGGACGGCTGGCGGGCGAGCAGGCGATGAGGGCCCCATGAAAACCCTGCCGGCAGGCAACTGCGCAAGGTTTGCGGTCAAGCCGCTGACCCACGGCGGCACGCCGGCGCCCTTGTGGTTGGCGGCTTTCGAACAGACGCCCCTGCCGGCCCTGGATCTGGCGGAGTGCCCCCAGCTGATCGTGGTGGCACCACACCCCGATGACGAAACCCTGGGCCTGGGTGCGGCGATCGCGCAACTGCGCGCGACGGGGGTCGCCGTTCAGGTCATCTCGGTCAGCGACGGCGGAGCAGCCCACCCCGGTGCGTCGGCTTCGGAACGCCTTCGCATGGAAACCACCCGTAGATACGAATTGCGCAGAGCCACAGGTCTTTTAGGAACCCCTCCTCCGATATCGCTGGGTCTACCCGACGGTGAGCTCACCGAACACGAAGACAGGCTCACCGAGATGCTAACCGAAATCCTCGAGGCCGCCAGTCCTGCAACCTGGTGTGCTGCGACGTGGCGCGGCGACGGCCATCCCGATCACGAAGCCGTGGGCCGCGCGGCCTCGGCCGCATGCGCGCACACCGGTGCCACGCTGCTGGAATACCCACTGTGGATGTGGCATTGGGCACTTCCGGCCGATCCTGCGGTGCCGTGGGAACAGGCGTATTCGGTGCCCGCGCCCGGCTGGGCGACGGAACGCAAGCGCCGCGCGGCGCATTTCTATCGAAGTCAGTTCGAGACCAACGGAAGCCAATCGGCGCCCATCTTGCCGGGCTACGTGCTTCCGCGACTGCTCGCGCTGGGCGAGGTCGTATTTCGGTGACCGCACGGCTGCCGGACGCGTACTTCGACGAGATGTATGTCGGCACGGAAGATCCTTGGCAGCTGTCGACCCGGTGGTACGAACAACGCAAGTACGCGATCACCCTTGGGCTGCTGCCGCAACCTCGCTACCGACACGGGTTCGAGCCCGGCTGCTCGATCGGGACACTCACCGAGCAACTGGCACAGCGCTGCGACCACCTGACCGCGGTGGATGTCGCCGAGGCGGCGCTGCGCGGCGCGGATGCCCGGCTGCGCGCCGCGCGCTGCCGCGAGCGGGTGACCCTGACTCGCTCGTCGCTGGACTCACCGTGGCCGCCCGGGCCCTTCGACCTGCTGGTGCTCAGCGAGGTCGCCTACTACCTGGAGGCCGAGACTCTGGCCGACGTCATGCGCCGAGAGTGTCCGGGGCTGCAGCCAGGCGCCAATATCGTTGCCGCGCACTGGCGTCACCCGGTGGACGATTACCCGCTCACCGGCGACGCGGCCCACGACATCATCGCGCAAACACCCGGATTGACACCGTTGGGCCGCTACCGCGACAGCGACGTCGTCATCGAGGTTTTCGCCATCGGCGACGGCCGGTCGGTGGCCGCCCGCGAGGGGGTGCCCGGCACGCGCCGATCCAGCGCCGGCATGCAATGGTGACTGCGCGCGCGGAAAAGTGGGTAGGTGAAAGCCTATGCGTGTGGCGACATTCAACATCCTGCACGGTCGCACCGTCGGCGATGGCGTGGTGGTTGAACGGCTGCGCGACTGCGTACGGCGCCTTGATCCGGACGTGCTGAGTCTGCAAGAGGTCGACTGTGATCAGCCACGGTCCGAGCGCGCCGACCTGACCGCCGCGGCGGCCGAAGCCATGGGAGCGATCGAACACCGGTTCGTGGCGGCCATTTCCGGCACGCCCGGGGCGACCTGGATGGCCGCAACCGGCCGCGAACAGCCCGGGACCGCCGCCTACGGGATTGCGCTGTTGTCCCGATATCCGGTGGCCAGTTGGCAAGTGCTTCGAGTACCCCGGATACCGATGCGGTTTCCGATGTACCTGCCAGGTCCCAACCGGGTGATGGTCGTCGATGAGGAGCCGCGAGCGGCCGTCGTCGCGCAGTTGCACACTCCGATGGGCAGATTGACGGTGGCCAACACGCACCTGTCGTTTGTGCCGGGCTGGAATCGGCGCCAGTTGCGCCGGTTGATTCATGACCTGCGCGGCTTCCCGGGACCACGGCTGCTCACGGGAGACTTGAACATGACCCCTACGACGGTGCGCCGCTGGTCGGGCATGCGGGCATTGGCTACAGCCGAAACGTTTCCCGCGGACAACCCCACCCGTCAACTCGACCACATCTTGACCGACGATCCAGGCCTACGCGGCGCCGCAGCCGAGGCCGAGCTGATGACCATTTCCGACCACCGTCCGCTGGTGGTGGACCTGCACCGGGACTGAATCGTTCAGTCTTGTTGACCGCCAGTCGATCTCATCGCAACCAGCACGCGCTCGACGTCGTCGGTGCTGGGCATCGCGTCGGTGACCCCGATGATCGCCACTCCGACGTCGGCGTTGTCGATGGCGGGGCGCCGGGATGTGAGAAGCCTCCTGACGATGGCCACGAGTTCGTCGTCGGACAAGCGCCGCGGCAACAGCGCCAGGAGCGGCGAGTACCCGACACCGGGTGCACGGCTGGGGTAGCCCGCGCGCAAAAAGGTGATCACGCCCGACATCCGATCCCGCAAGCCCATCTTCCACCTCGCTAGATCACCCCCGCCGAAAGGCGGCTCAGGTCGGGGATTACCCGGTAGGACGGCCTGAAACCTTCGATCGGCAGTCACGACCGCCATACCCTACGCGCGAAAAGGGCCCGACCCGACAACCGGACCGGGCCCCTCCACGGGTGGCCTACTGGTTCTTCTTCTGGCGCTCTTCGGCGGCCTCCGCGCCGGCCCGCGCGGACTCGGCTTCGGCTTCCTTCTTACCCGCATCGCGTTGGGCGTCGGCTTTGTCTTGCTGGGCCTGACCCTCTCGGGTCAGGTCGTCGCGGCCGAGCGCGGCGCCGCCGACCTCTTTGGCCTTGCCTTTGACGCCCTCGACGGCGCCCTTGACCGCTTCCGCCGGCCCGCTCTTGTCATCCCCCATGGGTTCGACCTCCCTCTCGGTGATTAATGAGCTTGCGCTCGATGGCACCTAGGGCGTTCCCGCCGCGCGGCCCATCAAACCAACGCCATGGCGGGCTTTGCGCCTCAATACGTCCGGCCATGTGTGCCCGCCATCACTCGCCCGGCGTTTGCGCCCCAAGCTCACCTCCGGACTCGCCGAAGCGACGGGTTTGAACCAGGTATTACTGGGTACAGATCGGCGACGGACACCGGGGGGTGAGGGTAATGACGACCACCATCGCCGTGATCGGGGCGACCGGCACAGCGGGTTCTCGCATTGTCGCCCGACTGAGAACGCGCGACGTTGACGTGGTGGAGATTTCACGCGGACATGGCATCGATCTGTTCGACGGGCCGGACCTTTCGCGGGCGCTCAAGGGGGTTGACGTCGCCATCGACGTATCCAATCCGGTTCCGGCCGACGGCCGATCCGACATCGGCCAGACCCTGGCGGCCGCCTCCCGCAGCATCGTGGAGGCGTGCGCCAACCAGGAAGTGCAGCGTCTGGTGGTGTCGACGATCGCGGGCATCGAAGACCCCGTCTTCGACGGCTACCCCTATTACGAAGCCAAGCGGGAGGCCAAGGACATCCTGCTGGACGGCCCGGTGCCGACCACGATCGTCAAGTCGACGCAGTGGTATGAATTCGCCACCAACCACGACGCGGTGACCTGTAACGCCAACGAGGTGATCGTCGAGGACTGGTTGATTCAGCCCATCGCCGCCGATACCGTCGCCGACGTGCTGGTCGAGGCGGCCCTGGGGCAGCTGCACACGCCGCGCACCATCACCGGCCCGGATGCCATCCGGTTACCCGAACTGACCTCCAAACTGCTTGCCCAGCAAGGCGATAATCGGCACGTGCGAGCGGTCGAACCCGCGGTCGCCGCGCTGGGCGCCGGAGCACTGTTGGCGTCCGGGGACGCGGTAGTCGTCGGCCCCGACGTCGACACGTGGCTGCAGACCATGGCTCCGTCCGGCACCGACGGGCACGCCGCGGACGGCGACGGCTCCATCCTTGGCCCCGGCTCCCGATAACGATTCCGTCACGATCGCGATTACGATTCCCTAAGAACCGGCCCGTTTTCTTAAAAATTCTTCGATCGTTTGATCGTTCGCTTAGTAAAAGGCCCGGCTACGAGCGATAACGGCCCCCGCCTTCGTCGTCAGCGAACATTGCCACGGTTGGCTTCCGCTACTTTGGATTTCGAGGATCGGGAGCCTCTGTCGAGAGAAAATCATTTCGTTTCGAAGGACGACAAAGATCATGAAAATCAGCAGTATTGTCGCGCGCCGGAAAGTGGCCGGGATCAGTGCCGGCTGCCTGCTCGGGGGCATAGCCATGGGCATCGTCGGTGCGCCATCGGCGGCCGCAGCACCCGATTGCAGCCCAGCCGGTGTGAACAACACCGTGTCCTCGGTGCGAAGGCTCCGCCCAGCAGTATCTGGCGGCGCATCCGGGCGCCAACCAGGTGGTCACGGCTGCCTACGGGCAGCCCCGGCCGCAGGCTGAATCAAGCCTGCGCGGCTACTTCACCGGCCACCCGCAGGAGTACAACGACCTGCGCGGCATCCTGGCACCGATCGGCGACACCGAACGGCAGTGCAATGTTTCCGCCCTGCCGCCCTACCTGGAGTCGGCTTACCAGGAGTTCATGGCCGGCTAAGTCCGGTCCGAGACGACCCGCCACAACGCTGTGGCGGGTCGTTCCACGTCGGCCGGCACTTTCCACGGTGTGAACAACTTCTCCGGCGGGTAATTGTGCAGTCAGCTAACAGATACTGGAGGGCGAACAATGCGGCTGCGCCGAAGCGTGCTGACCAAGCCGGGTATCGCCCGCAAGCGTCGCGGTAAAGGCTTCGCCTATTACCGGCCCGACGGCAAGAGGCTCTCCGACCCGGAAACCCTGCAGCGCATCAAGGATCTGGTCATTCCACCGGCCTGGAAGAACGTCTGGATTTCGCCGTACAGCAACGGCCACATTCAGGCCGTGGGCGTCGACGCCGCCGGCCGCAAGCAGTACCTGTATCACTCGGCCTGGCAGGAGGAGCGCGCCGAGGAGAAGTTCGACCGCGTGCTGGAACTGTCCACCCGGCTGCCCGCGTGGCGTGCCGAGATCGCCAGGGATCTGACGCGCAAGGGCCTGACCCGCAAGCGGGTGCTGTGCGCTCGCGCTGCGACTGCTCGATCGCGGCTACTTTCGCGCCGGCGGCGAGCAATACGCCGAGGAACACGAGTCTTATGGTCTGTCCACCCTGCTGTGTGAACACGTGGTGGTCCGGCGTGACGCGGTCGAGTTCGATTTCCCGGCCAAGAGCGGGGTCCGGCGAACCGTGGAGATCGAGGATCCCGAAGTGGTCCGGGCGGTGCGTGCGCTGATGCGCCGGCCCAACCGCACCGAGCGATTACTGGTGTGCCGCACCTCATCCGGGTGGCTCGATGTGCGTGCGGCTGATCTCAACGAACGATTCAAGCAACTGGTCGGCGACGACTACACCGTCAAGGACCTGCGGACGTGGCACGGGACCGTGCTGGCGGCCACGGCGTTCGCCGACGCCGACCCCGCGGTATCGCGCCGGGTGGCCAAGCGCGTTGAATCCGCGGTGATGAAAGAGGTGGCCGAGGAGCTGGGCAACACGCCCGCGGTGGCGCGCGGCTCCTACGTGGATCCGCGCGTGGTTACCGGTTACGAGCAGGGACTGACGATCGCCGCGGCGGCGCGCCGCGCCGAACGCGCCCGCAAACCCGATGTGGCCCAAGAAATCCTGGATAAGGCCACCCGCATGCTGATTCGGCGGGTGGCCAAGGGCCACGGCGCCGGCGGATCGACTGCGCTGCCCGAGTCGGCCTGAACAATTCCACGCTCGCCAGCTGAAAACTGGCTGAGAGTCGCCTGACCGGCTGCGCTCCAGCGAATAACACCCGCGATTGCGGGTAACCGGGCTCGTGTGGGAAGTGCCCAAGCCGCCCTCGCGGCGGCAGCCTGCATTGGTCACGCTTGTCAGCGGCGGCCGTCATCAGTTAGCCCGCCAGTCGGCGGCACTGTGATGCAGGTGGTTCAAACAATAGCCACACACGCCCATCCGCCAGCACTGTAGAACCGTCTGCCGAGGAGGGAAAACATGTCCAAAAAAGAGGTTTCCGACTATCTGCTGGAGCGTTTGCGGGCGTGGGGCGTTGAACATGTATTCGGGTACCCCGGCGACGGCATCAACGGGCTGCTGGCGGCGTGGGGCCGCGCGGACAACAAGCCCAAGTTCATCCAGTCGCGCCACGAGGAGATGAGCGCCTTCGAGGCGGTGGGCTACGCGAAATTCACCGGCCGGGTCGGGGTCTGCGCGGCCACGTCCGGACCCGGCGCGATCCATCTGCTCAACGGCCTCTACGACGCCAAACTCGACCATGTTCCGGTGGTGGCCATCGTGGGTCAGACCAACCGCAGCGCGATGGGCGGAAACTACCAGCAGGAGGTCGACCTGCTGACGCTGTTCAAGGACGTCGCCAGCGACTACGTCCAAATGGTCACCGTCCCCGAACAATTGCCCAACGTGCTGGACCGGGCGATCCGAATCGCGATGACGCAGCGGGCGCCGACGGCATTGATCATTCCGAGTGACGTTCAGGAATTGCCGTACTCGCCGCCCGCGCACGCATTCAAGATGGTGCCCTCCAGTCTGGGCATCGAGTATCCGTCGATCGCCCCCGACGACACCGCCATCGCGCGGGCAGCCGACGTGCTCAACGCCGGCAAGAAGGTCGCCATCCTGGCGGGCAGCGGCGCGCGCGGCGCTCACGAAGAGCTTGCCGAAGTCGCCGACCTCCTTGGCGCCGGAGCGGCGAAGGCGTTGCTGGGCAAGGACGTGCTGTCGGACGAATTACCTTGGGTCACAGGGTCGATCGGGCTGCTGGGGACGCGGCCGAGTTACGAGATGATGCGCGACTGCGACACGCTGCTGACGGTCGGCTCCAGCTTCCCCTACACGCAGTTCCTGCCCGAATTCGATCAAGCCCGTGCGGTGCAGATCGACGTCGACGGCAGGATGATCGGGATGCGCTACCCCTATGAGGTCAACCTGGTCGCCGACGCGAAGATGGCGTTGCGGGCGCTGATCCCGCACCTGCGCCGCAAGGAGGATCGCTCGTGGCGCGAGGGCATCGAGAAGACCGTGGCCCGCTGGTGGGAGACCATGGAGAAGGAGGCGATGGTCGGCGCCGACCCGGTCAATCCGATGCGGTTGTTCTCCGAGCTGTCCCCGCAGTTGCCCGACAACGCCATCGTCGCAGCCGATTCCGGCTCGTCGGCCAACTGGTATGCGCGTCAGTTGAAGTTCCGCGGCAACATGCGCGGCTCGCTGTCGGGCACGCTGGCCACGATGGGCCCCGGGGTCCCGTACGGCATCGGCGCCAAGTTCGGCCAGCCGGACCGCCCCGTCATCGTGTTCAGCGGTGACGGTGCCATGCAGATGAACGGCATGGCCGAGCTCATCACGATCAAGCGGTACTGGCAGGAGTGGAAAGATCCGCGCCTGATCATCGCGATCCTGCACAACAACGACCTGAACCAGGTCACCTGGGAAATGCGCGCCATGGCCGGCGCACCGAAATTCGCGGAATCCCAGAACCTTCCGGACATCGACTTCGCCGCGATTCGCGGCCAGCCTGGGCCTGAACGCCATGGCCATCAAGGATCCGGAGGAACTGTCGGACGCTTGGCGCAACGCGCTGTCGGCGGACCGTCCCACCGTGCTGGACGTCTACACCGACCCCGACATGCCGCCGATCCCGCCGCACGCGACCTGGGAGCAGTTCAAGTCGGCGACGACGGCGGTACTCTCCGGCGACGAGGATCGCGTGGGCTTCGTCAAGGTCGGACTGAAGACCAAGGCGCAGGAGTTCTTGCCGCACAAGAAGAGTTGACCCAAGGGGGCTCAACTCACCTGCGCTTGACGAGTCCTGAAGCCGCACTGCGCAGGTCGTCGACGAACGACTTGTAGACTCTCGTCATGCCGGTCGCTGCGGTCGCGCAACACCGACGAGGGGTGAACCGTCGCCACCACGGTCGGCTCGGGCGTCAGGCGCACGACGACGGACGAGGGCAGCCGCAGTTCCTGGCCGCGCTGAGTGGACACCCGAAAAGCGGTTCCCAGCAACGACTGTGCCGCGGTGGCGCCCAGGCACACGATGACCTGCGGCCGCACCGCTTCGATCTCGGCGATCAGCCAGGGTTGGCAGGCGACGACTTCGGTGCGGCCGGGCTTTTGGTGTATGCGTCGCTTGCCGCCCTTGCGGGTGAACTTGAAGTGCTTGACCGCGTTGGTCTCGTAGACCAGCGCCGGATCAATGCCGGCGTCCTCGAGGGCGCGGGCGAGCAGTCGCCCGGCCGGGCCGACGAACGGCTCGCCCGCGCGGTCCTCCTGGTCGCCGGGCTGCTCGCCCACCAGCATGATCGGCGCGCCGGGATGTCCGTTGCCGAAGACCGTTTGGGTGGCGTCCTCGAAAAGCGAGCAGCCGTGGCAGGTTTCGGCCGCATCGCGCAGCGCATCAAGGCCCCGCTCCTGCGGGAGGTAGCGGGCGGCTCCGGGTGCGTTCGATGTCGCGGCCATGAATCTTTGCGGCGGCAGGGCGTGGTACCCCTGCTCCCCCAGCGAGCGGGGTACCACGCCAGGGGTGGCTGTGTCAGCCCTTGCCGATGATGGCGTCGCGGGCCCGGTCGAGCATCGCGGCGAACGGTCCGGCGGCCAGGTTGGCCACCTGGGACTCCACCCCGGCGTGCGGGCGGGTGGGAGCGATCGCCTCGGCGAGCTTGGCGGCGCGGCCCATCCGTTCCAGCTCGTCGCCGCTCAATTCCTCACCGAGCTTGGCGAACTCGTCTCGCTCCTCGTGCTCGGCGTGTTCGATGACCGCGTCGCGCAGCTTCGTCAATTCGCGAGTGAACTCCTCGCTGTCGACGTCGAGCCTCTCCAGCTTCTGCAGGACGGTCTTCGCCTTGTGCTCTTCATTGAGCCGCTTGTCCACCACGGAGGTGCCATTGGAGATCTTGCGCTTGGCGCGCGGGTGAACGATCTCTTCCTCCGCGGTTTCGTGCACGGCGAGTAGTCGCCGCAGCTCGACGAAGGCCTTCTCGCGTGCCTTACCGGACGCGGCGAGGGTTTCGGCGAACATCGCCTTGATCTGCTCATGCTGACTGACGAGGAAGTCGACCACGTCGGTGGGTGACTTGATGGCGGTCGGTGCCACGGTGTCCCTCCCATTTTTTTGGTTCGACGCGCAGGGCTGTGCGCGCTCCCGAAAACGGCTACCCGACGAATTCGACCGTCAAACGGGGTGTGGCCGTGGCCGCGTGGGGTATGTCCTGGACAAACGGCGAGAGGAGCAGCGTTCGATGGGCGCCGGAACGGGTCCCCGCGCGGGCCAACGCATCCGGGCGCTGCTGCGCTGCGGAGTCGTCGGCGCAGTCGCGACGGCCGCGATCACCGCCGGCTGTTCGCGGCCGGGAGCGTCGTTGGAATCCGCGCCCGACGTCGAACTCTGGCAGACCGGCGCCGCAATGCACGACCCGGTGTGGTCGTACCGCAGGCACGCGCTAATCGCGCTCACCGACGATCACCGGTTGGCGGAGGTCACCACCGGCGCTCGCGGTGGCGATGCCAACGCTCGGTTCTCCGCACCCATGTCGGCCGGACGCAACCTGCAGATCAGCCAGAAAGACGAACGACTGGTGTTCGTGCCGCAACCCGATCGCGGCAGGGTGGCCGCGGTCGACCTGGAAAGCCTGCGCCAGGTCGACGATTTCGACGCCGGACCGGCCCCGGCGTACCTGGCCCAGGACGCGGGATTGCGGATGCTGCTGGCGCTGTCGGCCGATGGGACGGCGGTGACACCGGTGGATCAGTACGGCTACCGCAAGCTACCCACCGCGACCACCACTGCAAACGCGGACAGCATCGACGGCGCCAACCGCGGCCGCGAACTCGACTACCACCTCTACGGATCGTCGGGCATCCGCCACTTTCAGGGAACGTCGTCCCCCCCGGCGCAACGAGGTTCACTGAACATGGACGTTGCGGTCGCGGCGGGTGACGGCACCGCGGTGACCCGCAGCTATGTCGCCGGCCACGACGACGACACGCTGCATGCCGTCGACTCGCGCCGCGGCGGACAGGGATTGGAGGTGCTGGCCAGCACGCGCCTACCGTCGCCGATCCGCGAGCTCGGCACCGACGACTTCAGGATCTATGCCGCCACCGACCGCGAACTGGTGACGCTCGAAACCGCAAGCTTCACCGGCTTCCCGGACGGGCGAATCCCCGTGCTGCGCACCATCGATTACCGGTCGGGCCTGCCCCCCGCCGCCCAGGCGGCCCGGCTCTCGGGCATGGCCGTCGGACCGCATCGGGTCTACCTGACCTTCGCGCAGGCGCCCTACGTGGTCAGCGTCGCCAAGCCGCGGCTGTGACGGCCCCGGTTTAGCCGAGGGCCCTTGTCGGCTACATTTCGGGCAGGTTCTCCCCGCGAAGGAGGCACTGGGGTGAGCAACCCGCAGGACCCGTATTGGCAAAACCCGCTGAGCTACGACCCCCTTGGTCGCGTCCCGCCGCCCGACGTGCAGCCGCTTCCGGTGCAGCCGCCGCCCGTGCAGCCGCCGCCGTTCACGCCGCCGCGCCCGCCCGCGCCCTACCGCCCGCCCGTCAACACCATGGCGACGCTGTCGCTGGTGTTCGCGTTCCTGTTCGCGCCCGCGGGAGCGATTCTGGGACATCTGGGCCTGGCGCAGATCCGCCGCACCGGCGAACTCGGCCGGGACCGCGCACTGGTGGGCGTGACGCTGTCGTACATATTCATCATGCTGGCGGTCGTCGCCCTGGCCGGGTGGGCCACGCTCGCCGGTTCGACCTCGTCGCACCGCGCGTCTCCCGGCTCCAGCACGGCCGCCGGTCCCCCGCCGCCCACGGTTCCCCCGGAGACCATCGCCACGCTGCTGCCCGGGCTCGACGCCCTGCGCAACATCACCGCCGATGAGAACCTCGACGTCGGTCCGACCTGGAACAGCCCCGGCCGCTCCGCCGATGACGGCAGCATCGACCGCCCGGAGTGCTGGGAAAGCATCGCCGCCGGGCAGCCCGGACGCCTACACCCCCGGGGCGCTGGCCGGATATCACGCCGGGGAATTCACGGACACGCGCAGCATGATGAAGTCGATGCAGGTCATCCAGGGCGTCGCGGCGTTCCGCGATCCGGGCGCGGCCCAGGCGCAGCTGGCCACCCTGCTGTCGGGATGGCACCAGTGCGGTGGCTCGACCGTCACGGTGACCGCTCCCGGCGGCCGGCCGATCCCGATGGCGGTCAGCGCCCCCGCCGACGCCGGCAACGGCATCACCACCCTGGACCTGACGCCCAAGGGAATCCAGGTGCGCTCGGCGCGCGCGATCGCGTCGAAGGCGAACGTCGTCATCGACCTGAACGTGTCCGCCAGCGGCACCACGGACAGCGGGCCGCCACGCGCGGCCGCGGTCAGCATCGCCAACTACATCCTCGGCAAGATCCCCGGCTGACGGCCCAAGCGGAGCCCGCGGCTGGGGCCTTGGACGAATTCATGGCGGTACCCGTACTTCGGCCCGCGCTTGCGATCGCCAGTAGGCTGAGCGCATGAAATTTGTCGACGTCGACGGGGTCGGCCGGGTCAGCCGGATCGGCCTGGGCACCTGGCAGTTCGGTTCGCGCGAGTGGGGTTACGGGGATAGCTACGCCGCCGGCGCCGCCGGGCGACATCGTGCGCCGCGCCCGTGCCCTGGGGGTGACGCTGTTCGACACCGCCGAGGTGTACGGCCTGGGCAAAAGCGAGCGGATCCTGGGCGAGGCGCTCGGCGACGAGCGCGCCGAGGTCGCGGTGGCCAGCAAGATCATGCCGGTCGCGCCCTTCCCCGCGGTGGTCAAGCAACGCGCCCGCGCCAGCGCGCAGCGGCTGGGGCTGGACCGCATCCCGCTGTACCAGATCCACCAGCCCAACCCGGTGGTCCCCGATTCGGTGATCATGCCGGGAATGCGTGACCTGCTCGACAGCGGCGAAGATCGGCGCGGCCGGCGTCTCGAACTATTCGCTGCAGCGGTGGCAGAAGGCCGACGCCGCGCTCGGCCGGCCGGTGATCAGCAACCAGGTGCACTTCTCGCTCGCCTATCCAAAGGCGCTCAAGAACCTGGTGCCGTTCGCCGAGCGGGAGAACCGCATCGTGATCGCCTACAGCCCGCTGGAACAGGGGCTGCTGGGCGGCAAGTACGGCGTCGACAACCGTCCGGGTGGCGTGCGCGCGATGAACTCACTGTTCGGCACGGAGAACCTGCGTCGCGTCGAGCCGCTGCTGCAGCTGTTGCGCGACGTCGCGAAGGACGTCGACGCCAAGCCGGCGCAGGTCGCGCTGGCCTGGCTGATCAGCTATCCGGGCGTGGTCGCCATTCCCGGCGCCTCCAGCGTCGAACAGCTCGAGTTCAACGTCGCCGCCGCCGACATCGAGCTGCCGACCGCGATTCGCGCGACGCACTCACCGACGCGGCCCTGGCCTTCCGGCCGACGTCGAGCGGCGCGCTTCCTCACCGACCTGGCCAAGGAGAAGATCGGCCGCCGCTGAGCTACGACTGGTTGGCCTCGGCGAACGCGGCCGGGCTGGCGGGCGCTCCGCGGGCCACCACGAGCGGCATCGACGTCGAGGCGTTGGTCCGCAGGATCGTGTGCACGACATCGATGAGGTCCTCGACGGGCATCAACTTGCCGGGCATGCAGCCGCGCGCCGACCACAGCGGGACCGCCTTCATGGCGAGGTCCATGTCCCAGCCTTCGTTCATGCCGGTCTGCCCGTCGCCCTCGCCGCCCGCGCACTCCCCGACGATCAGGTTGGTGAACCCGATGTCGGAGTGTTCGGCCCGCCACGCTTCCACGAGCCGCTCCAGGGCCGCCTTGCTGACGCCGTACGCGCCCAGGCCGGGCCACGGCGGCCCGAAGGTGCCGGCGTCGGAAGACAGATACACCGCCTTGCCGGCCGACGCGGTCAGGTGCGGCACCGCGGCGGCCGTCACCAACGATGCCCCGATGACGTTCGTGTCGAAGATGCGCCGCCACGTATCGGCATCGGTGTCGACCATGCGGACCAGCGGCCCGACGGCGGGCGTGTAGACGATGTTGTCGATGCCGCCGAGCCCGTCGGCCGCACTGTCGATGGCCGCGCGGCAGGATGCCTGGTCGGTGACATCGCATTCGATGGCGATGGCGTTCGGGCCGGCGTCGTTGGCCGCGGCCTCGATGCGCTCACGGCGCCGGGCAAGCAGCGCGACCTGGTCGCCGCGCTGCGCAAGGCCAACGCCTATGCAACGCCCCAGCCCACTCGAGGCGCCGACCACCACTGTCCTTGACATATTCGCCCTCTCTTGTAACGCAAGACGCTGTCGCCAGAAACCTACCGGATGCGACGCGTGGCGTGGCGATCACTCGGCCCCTTAGTTCTCAATGACGGTGTTTCGCTCGCCCGACTTGGCTCGGTACATGTCCTCGTCCGCTCGCGCCGTCACGGCGTCGACGGACTCGGCGGACAGCGCAAGCGTGGCGCCGATGCTCAAGGTCGCGCGAATCATGTTGCCGGATACGTGGATCGGCTCGGCGACACGGCAGCGAATCTTTTCGGCGATCTGGGCGAGTTCGTCGCTGCTGCGGATGCCCGGCAACAGCACCAGCATTTCGTCGCCGCCCGTCCGCCCGACCGTGTCCCCGCGGCGAACGCTCGCCCGGATCCGCGCGGCCAAGGTTGCCAGCACGAAGTCCCCCATGCCATGGCCCCACGTGTCGTTGATCGCCTTGAAGTGGTCGACGTCGCAGAACAGGACGCCGACGTGCGTTCCCGCGGGTTGCGGTTGCTCCAGTGCGGACTCGAGCCGGCTGAGGGCCTCGGCCCGATTCACCAGCCCGGTCAGGATGTCGAACCGCGCCAATCGTTCCAGCCGCTGTTCGGCCTCGACCTGATCGTCGACGACGCGCAGCGCCGCGATCAGCCCGTCGGTGTTGCCCTCCGCGTCGGTGTAGGGCTTTCCATGACCGTCGATCCAGTGGTACACGCCATCGATCGAACACACCCGGAACCGTTGCAGAACCTGTTCGCCGCCGACGATCCTGCGCACGGCGGACACGAGTTTGTCGCGATCCTCCGGATGGATGCGACGGGCGAGGCCTGAGCGGGTCCATCGCTCGAGGGGCCCACCCAACGCGGGTTCCGCAGACGGCGAAATCCACACCACCTCGCCATCGCGGAGGTGAACGATGATGTCCACCGCGTTGTCCGCGAGAATGCGGTAGCGCGTCTCGGCCTCGGCGCGTTCCTTGCTCGCCAGCTCCTTGGCGATCAGCAGCTGCTGCTCTCGCTGGCTGAAGTAGAAGGTGACCACGCCGACGACCGCGGTGCCCAACAGTATCGAGAAGGTCCACTCCGCGTGCTCGCCCAGGCCGAGCTCCAGGAAGATCGGCCTCGCCAGGGCCACGACAAGCGGGAAGCCGGCGAGGATGGCGACCAACCGAACCAGTGACCGCCGGTCGGGTCGGGCGAACAGCCACGCGAGCGGAAACCGGTCGGGACGCGCCAGCGACGTCGCAACGACGAGCATCAACAGGGCCAGGGCCGACAAGAACGCCTGGCCCTTCGACGGCGAGACGCCCACGAGCGCCAATGCGTCGAACAGGTAGGCCGCGACCGTGATAAACGGGATGACCGCACCACCCACGACGCACACGGGCCAGACCACGCGGGTCTTGATATCCGCTCGTATCAGTGCAACCGCGGTCGCCAATGGCACGGCCGACACCGCCGTCTGAAAGCTCGGTCGCCCCGGCCAGGACCACTGGTACATGCCGACCGCTTCGCCGAACCAGACCCTGTCGAGGCCAAATGAGCTGACGCTCAGGTACTCCGCGAGGACGATGACGGCAAAGGCACCGACCGCCGCGGCCAGGCCGCGCCCGGCCCACACGCGTTCGCGCGACGGATGCCCCCATTGCGACAGGATCGCCGCGCCCAGCGCGGCCAGCCACAGAGCGGTCCACGGCATCATTTGCGGCCAGGTCGGATAGATACGCGTCAGCTGCTCAATACCGGCCGTCCAACCCACCCACGTCAACGAGGCGACCGCGAGGACGACGATGACGGCCGCACGGCCGCCCCAGGCCACCGCTCCTGTCACACGCGCGCCGGGGGCGGGCCTGTCCATCGGCTGTCCCTTTCGTTCCCGGCAGTCGGGGCAAGGCCGCGGTATCGGCGGCATCCACGCGGCAACAATATTGTGCGCAAAAAGCTAACCGATGTCGCCTATTCGGCGCGAGCAATCCGCTCGATCCGCAGAAACGGGGAATGCGGCCGCGGGACGCGGCTTATGGGGTTGTCGTGAAAGGCTAGTCCGAGGGAAGGCCTCGCAGCACCACGGCGGTGTGTGCTTCCACGTCGAGCGTGCCCCCGCCGGGCACTTCGTCGGCCGGCGTCGTCTCTTCGGGTCCGGTGAACACCACGACCTGCCAGGCGGCACCGAATTCCTTTGGGGGCAGGGTGAATTCGATCGGCTCGTGATGGGCGTTGAAGCACAGCAAGAACGAGTCGTCGAGCACCCGCTGGCCTCGTGCATCGCGGTCCGGAATGCCGTGACCGTTGAGAAACACCGCGACGGACTTGGCGAAGCCCGCACCCCAGTCCTCGTCGGTCATCTCTGCGCCCTCGGGGGTGAACCAGGAAATGTCGGGCAGACCGCCCTGCCCGCGCCTGCCCACCGGCTTTCCGGAGAAGAACCGGCGCCTGCGGAACACGGGGTGCTCGGCCCGCAGTGCCGACACCGTCCGGGTGAATTCCAGCAGTCCGGCATCGGCCCGGTCCCAGTCGATCCAGGTGAGCTCGTTGTCCTGGCAGTAGCCGTTGTTGTTGCCGTTTTGGGTGCGCCCGAGTTCGTCGCCGTGGCAGATCATCGGCACCCCTTGGGACAACAGCAGTGTGGTCAAGAAGTTGCGCTGTTGGCGGGCGCGCAGGGCGTTGACTTGCTCGTCGTCGGTGGGCCCCTCCGCTCCGCAGTTCCAGGACCGGTTGTGGCTTTCGCCGTCGTTGTTGTCCTCGCCGTTGGCCTCGTTGTGCTTCTCGTTGTAGGACACCAGGTCGCGCAGCGTGAAGCCGTCGTGGGCGATGACGAAGTTGATCGACGCCACCGGCCGCCGCGCGGTGTGCTCATAGAGATCTGCCGATCCGGAGAGCCGATAGGCGAACTCATCGAGGGTGGCGGGCTCGCCGCGCCAGAAGTCGCGCACGGTGTCGCGATACTTTCCGTTCCATTCCGTCCACTGCGGCGGGAAGTTGCCCACCTGGTAGCCGCCCGGCCCGACATCCCACGGTTCGGCGATCAGCTTGACCTGACTGACCGTCGGATCCTGTTGGACGAGTTCGAAAAACGTCGACAGCCGGTCGACGTCGTAGAACTCGCGTGCCAGCGTCGAAGCCAGGTCGAAACGGAAACCGTCGACATGCATCTCGGTCACCCAGTAGCGCAGCGAATCCATGATCAGCTGCAGCGCATGCGGATGCCCGACATTGAGGCTGTTGCCCGTGCCGGTGTAGTCCATGTAGTACTGCTTGTCGTCATCGACCAGCCGGTAATAGGCGGCGTTGTCGATGCCGCGCATCGACAGGGTCGGGCCCAGGTGGTTGCCCTCCGCCGTGTGGTTGTAGACCACGTCGAGGATGACCTCGATGCCGGCTTCGTGCAGCGAGCGCACCATGGCCTTGAACTCCTGGACCTGCCCGCCCGGCGTGGTGGCGCTGGAGTACTTGAAGTCGGGGGCGAAGAATCCGATGGTGTTGTAGCCCCAGTAGTTCGACAGCCCCTTGTCGACCAGCGTGGAATCGTTGGCGAAGTGGTGCACCGGCATCAATTCGATTGCCGTGACGCCGAGGCTCTTGAGGTGCTCGATGATCACCGGGTGCGCCACCGCGGCGTAGGTGCCGCGCAGCTGCTCGGGGATGTCCGGGATGCGTCTGGGTCAGGCCCTTGACGTGTGCCTCGTAGATGACCGTGTCGGCGTATTGGTGGTCCGGCGGCCGGTCATTGCCCCAGTCGAAGTAGGGGCTGATCACCACCGACTTGGGCATGCTGGCCGCGGAGTCGTCGTCGTTGCGGCTGTCGGGGTCGCCGAAGTTGTAGCTGAAGAGCGATTGGTTCCACTCGAACGAGCCGTCGATGGCCTTTCGAATACGGGTCCACCAGCAGCTTGTTCGGATTGCATCGCAGCCCCGCCGGCCGGGTCGTACGGACCGTACACGCGGTAGCCGTAGCGCTGGCCCGGTTCGATGTTGGGTATGTACGCGTGCCAGATGAAGCCGTCGACCTCCGGCAGCGTGACGCGGCTCTCGGCGCCCTCGGCGTCGAACAGGCACAACTCCACCCGCTCGGCCACCTCGCTGAACACGGCGAAGTTGGTGCCCGCGCCGTCGTACGTCGCGCCCAGCGGGTAGGCCCTACCCGGCCACACCTCTCCGGTGGGCGTGGGAGCGAGGGCGTCTGCGGTGGTCATGGCGCAATCAATACCCGGGCGACGCGGTCCGTCAAACGGTGGACTACGCCTGGCGGCGCCAGGACTAAGCGGAAAGCCTTGTGGCATCAGGCGATCACGGCCTGAGTATGACCTTCACCGCACCGTCCTGCTTCTTCTGGAAGATGTCGTAGGCGTGCGGCGCCTGGTCCAGGGGCAGCACGTGCGTGGCGAAGCTGTCGACGCCGAGCGGGTCGTCATCGGTCAGCAGCGGCATGATGTCGTCGACCCAGCGCTTCACGTTGGCCTGTCCCATCCGCAGGGTCAGCTGCTTGTCGAACAGGGTGAGCATCGGCAGCGGGTCGGCCATGCCGCCGTACACGCCGATCAGCGAGATCGTGCCGCCGCGCCGCACGATGTCGATGGCGGAGTACAGGGCGGACAGTCGGTCCACGCCGGCGGTTTGCATGACCCGCTTGCCGAGCACATCGGGCAGCAACCCGGCGACTTGTTGCGCCAGTTTGGCCGCCGGCGAGCCGTGCGCCTCCATGCCCACCGCCTCGATGACCGAGTCGGTTCCCCGTCCGTCGGTCAGGTCGCGGATCGCGTCACCGAGCGAGGCGTCCAGCCGCCCCAAATCGATGGTGTGGATACCGCGTTTCGCCGCGCGGCCCAGCCGCTCGGGCACCAGGTCGACGGCGATGACGCGGTAGCCGAGGTGGTCGGCGATCCGCGCGGCCATGTCCCCGATGGGACCCAACCCCAGCACGGTGACCGAACCGCCGTCCGGGATATTGGCGTAGTCGACCGCCTGCCACGCGGTGGGCAACACGTCCGACAGGTAGACGAACCGCGAATCCGGCGGCCCCACAGGGACTTTGATGTGAGTGAATTGCGCCTGCGGGACACGCAGCAGCTCAGCTTGTCCGCCCGGGACCGAGCCGTAGAGCTCCGAATATCCGAACAGCGCGCGCCCCCATGCCCTGCTCGCGCACCTGGGTGGTCTCGCATTGGGTGTAGAGCTTCTGGTCGCACATATGGCAACTGCCGCAGGAGATTTGGAACGGGATGACGACCCGGTCTCCCACCCGCAGGTTGCCCGTCTCCGTGCCGACCTCCCGCACGATGCCCATGGGTTCGTGCCCGAGGATGTCCCCGGGTTTCATGAACGCTCCGAGAATCTCGTACAGGTGCAGGTCGGACCCGCAGATGTTGGTCGATGTGACCTCGATGATGGCATCGGTGGGCTGCTCGATCTTCGGATCGGGCACCGATTCCACCCGTACATCGCGCTTGCCGTGCCAGGTAACAGCCTTCATACGGGTGGCACATACCCGTCTTGCATTAGCCGAAACGGTCCCCGGAAAGGCGTGTGAGCTTGCGAAGTACGGGTATCACGTCGAGATGACCCCACCGGGAGTGATCATCGTGGGCAGTGGCCCAGCCGGAGTCGCCGCGGCCGAGTCGTTTCGCGAATACAAGGCTGACACGCCGTTGCGGATCATCAGCGCGGACATCGACCCGCCCGTACGCCCGACCGCCGTTGAGTAAGGAGTTCCTGCGCGGCGAAACCGACGACGTCGACCTGCACCCCGCACGGTGGTTTGGCGAGCGGGCGATCGAACTCGTCGGCGGAATGCGGGTCGATCGGCTGGATCTGGCCGAGCGCACCGTGTTCGCCGGCGATCAGCCCCACGGCTACGACACATTGATCCTGGCCTGCGGCGCGGCACCCGTTAGACCGCCGTTTCCCGGCGGGGAACGCGCGCTGTTGTTGCGTTCGCTGTCCGATGCCGGCACGCTGCGCACCGCGGCCGCAAGCGCCTCATCGGCAGTCGTGATCGGCTCGGGATTCATCGGTTGTGAGGCCGCGGCATCGTTGGCACAGCGCGGAATCCCGGTGACTATCGTTGCGCCGTCGGAACTTCCGCAGGAGAAGCGACTGGGCAGCGAGGCCGCGACACGGTTGCGTGAGCTGGTCAGCGAGACGGGTGCCCGCCACGTCGGCGGGGTGAAGGTGAAGGAGATCACGGACGCGGGCGTGCGACTGGACAACGGCGTCACCATCGACTGCGACCTGGTGCTCGCGGCCACCGGTGTTGCGCCGCAGAGTCGGATCGCCGCCGAGGCCGGTCTGCAGACCCGTGAGTCTCGCATCGTGGTGGACTCGGACATGGCCACCGCGGTCCCCGGCGTGTATGCCGCGGGTGACGTCGCGCTGGCGCATCACGAAATCGCGGGCCGGCCCGTTGCCACCGAACACTGGCAGGACGCGACCGACCAGGGCAAGATCGCCGGGGCCTGTGCGGCGGCCGGCATATGAAATGGGATGCCGTGCCGGGCTTTTGGACCAGTATCGGCGACGCGACACTCAAGTACCACGCCTGGGGTGACGGATACGAACGCAGCCGGATGCTCGACCATGGCGACAGCTTCACCGTGTGGTACGAGTCGGCAAACGCCGTCGTCGGCGTCCTGACCTACAACGCCGACGACGACTACGATCTCGGCGAGCGGCTCATCGCCGAAGGCCGGCCCACGCACCCGGTCGCCGATGAACTGACTACCGCGAAACCGCCTGTCCGGCGGGCCATATTCAGGGCGATGTGGATGGCGTACGTCCGTGCCCGGTCGACCAGGTCGGACTCCGGCGCTCGAACAGCGTGCGGTGGGTACGGCACCAGAAGTTGACTGCGCGGCCGTGCCGGATGCAGTCGATGAACAACTCGAACGACAGGATGGACCCAATCGGGGTCTGCTCGAGCGCATACCGTCGGTACCGCGGCCAGCGCTGTTCGGCGTTCAGGTCGGCGATGTGCATTCACGGTGACATTGACACACCTGCGACCGCCAACACCCGATTAGCAGTCTATGAGCCGTTCAGCGAAGCGCATAGCCAGAAAACAACGGGGGGAAGGCCGCGGCGGGGACGGCCCCACGAGACGGGGTCCAGGAGCCTTTGTTGCCAGGGCACGCTCAAAACCCATTCCCGGCCACGGTGATTCGCGGCGGTCAGCACGCAAACGTGACATGCGGGCCGCAGCGCTCCCGCGACGACCGCCTACAATCGGGCCGGTGACCTCCATTGTGATCGTGGGAAGCGGCTTCACCGGATTCACCTGCGCCCGCCGGCTGGCCCGAATCTGCGCCGGCGTCGTGCGCCCGTCGACATCACGATGATCTCGCCTGTCGACTACATGCTGTACACGCCACTGTTGCCCGACGTGGCCGGCGGGGTGGTCGATGCCCGCTTTGTCGCTGTCCCACTGGCTAATTCGCTCAAGGGTGTGCGTGCCGTGCGCGGCCGGGTGGACGGCGTGGACTTCGCCCAGCACACGCTGACCTATTGCGATCCCGAAGAGCGTAGCCATTCCATGTCCTGGGATCGGCTGGTGCTGACGCCGGGCTCGGTGACGCGGTTGTTCGATGTCCCGGGGCTCGCGAGACACGCGCGCGGGTTGAAGACCACTGCGGAGGCCCTCTACCTGCGGGACCATTTCATTGAACAGCTGGAGCTGGCCAACATCGAAGACGATCCCCGGGTGTCCGCGGCCCGGCGCACCGTCGTGGTCGTCGGCGCTTCGTATTCGGGTACCGAGCTGGTGGCTCAGCTGCGGGCGCTGGCCGACGCGGCGGCCAAACAAATGAGCTTCAACCCCGCCGAGGTGCGGTTTCTGTTGCTGGACCTGGCCGACCAGGTGATGCCCGAAGTGGGGAAGAAGCTGGGTGACGCCGCGCTCAAGGTGTTACGCAAGCGCGGCATCGACGTCCGGCTCGGCATCACCCTCAAGGAGGCGCACGCCGATCACGTTGTGCTCAGCGATGATTCGCGCATCGAGACGCGCACGATCGCCTGGGTGACGGGGGTAACCGGCGCGCCGCTGATCCAAGAACCTGGGACTACCGACCGAAAAGGGCCGGATCAAGGTGCAGCCCGACCTGCAGGTGCCGGATCACCCCGAGGTGTTCGCGGCCGGCGACGCGGCCGCGGTGCCCGATCTGACCCAACCGGGAAAGATCACACCGCCGACCGCCCAACACGCGACCCGGCAGGGCAAGGCGCTGGCCCGCAACGTCGCCGCCAGCCTCGGTTATGGCACCAGCAAGGAATACAAGCACCGCAACCTGGGTCTGGTGGTCGACCTCGGACCGCGCTATGCGGTCGCCAATCCGCTCAACATCCATTTGTCCGGGCTGCCCGCCAAAGCCGTCACCCGGTCGTACCACCTGTACGCGATTCCGCGGGGCGTCAACCGGTGGGCGGTGTCGCTGGCATATCTGACCGATGCACTGTTCACCCGCTCGGTGGTCTCGATCGGGCTGACCTCCGAGGACGACGCCCAATTCACGGCCAGCGAGGGCATTCCGATGCCGAAGACGAGCTGACGCGCCGATACTCGGCGGGCTCAGCCCTCGGCCGACTGTTGCGCCATGGCGTAGGCGAGTTGAAGAAAGTCCGCGCCGGCCAGTGCGCTGAATACGCCGGCGATCAGCCGGGTGAACCGGGGCGCGAACACCAGGCCGATGGCAAAACCCGTGGCGACCCACATGTCCAGGCAGAACGGGCAGGTCAGCAGCTCTCCCAGGCTGTGCCGAAGCTGACTTTGCTCGCTGACCTCTTCCTGGACTTCCGCCGGGCCGCCGGTACCCGCGTAGTGCGTGAAGGGGGCTCGCAGCGGGCTCGTCACCGCATCCTTGGTCAAGGTGCGCGACAGTTTGTGGGTGCCCAGGGTGAGCATGAGCAGGTCTTGGATCCGCCACCGGGTCGGCAACGTGCGCCCACTGACCAGCGCGGCCAACACCGCGGCGACCACCACGACGCCGTAGACAGCCATGACCGCCAGGTAGCCCCCCAGCGGGCGGTCGTTGTCGCCGCGGTAGGCGTCCGCTTCCTGTCGTGCGCCATCGGCGACCTGGCAGCGGATTCCGTCAACTCACCCATCGCTTCTCCTCAAAGGCATAGCGGGACGGGTACCCGGCGTCCGCTCGGTGCAATCCGTGGTGGGTTCTACAGTGTGCCCGGTTCGACGGACTCCGTCGTTTTCGCGGCGTCGCGCAACGTGCGGTTGGTGGAGCGCAGGTCGGTGTTGGTCGCCGACAGCGATGGCGTTGTGGTCTTCCAGATCGAGGATGCGTGCGACGCCGGCCAGGTTGATCCCGGAGTCGACCAGCTCACTGATGCGCCTGAGCCGCGTCAGGTCGTCGGCGCTATAGCGGCGGGTTCCGCCTTGGCTGCGGGCCGGCGCGATCAAGCCGTAGCGTTCGTAGAGCCGCAGCGACTGCACCGCGATCCCGGTTAATTCAGCGGCCACCGAGATGCCGTACACACCATGGTCGGACGCCGGAGCACCCGCGTCGCCGCGGTAGTCGGCCATCACGCATCTCCTTCGAGCTGCCTGCTCAGAAAATATGTTTAGCACACTTGCATCATTCTGTCGACGATGATATATCAAATCTATGTCATTAGACATAGGAAATGCTGATCCACAGCCTAGATTGGAGTGAGAGGTGACCACCATGCTGATGCGTTCAGATCCGTTCCGTGAGCTCGACCGCTTCGCCCACCAGGTCCTCGGTACCGCAGCCCGGCCGGCAGTGATGCCGATGGACGCCTGGCGCGAAGGCGAGAATTTCGTCGTCGAGTTCGACCTGCCCGGCATCGATGCCGACTCGCTGGACATCGACATCGAGCGCAATGTGGTGACGGTGCGCGCCGAACGACCGGCCGTCGACCCCAACCGCGAGATGCTGGCCACCGAGCGGCCGCGCGGCGTGTTCAGCCGCCAGCTGGTGCTCGGCGAAAACCTCGATACCGACAAGATCGAGGCTTCGTATTCCGAAGGCGTTCTGCGCCTGCACATCCCGGTGGCCGAGAGGGCCAAGCCGCGCAAGATCACCGTCGGCCGCGGTGACGCAGCGCTCCGCGGGCCGTCCGAGAGAGCGCTGCCGAGCGCGAGGTCATCAACGCCTGACCAACCGGCGGGCCGGGCGGCGGTCGCACTGGCGGCATGCGCGGCCGCGACCGCCGCCCGCCGCCCGGCCACCGGAAGCAACGTCTCGCCCGGCACCAGGGAGACCGGATCCACCATGAAATGGGAACTTGACGGCCAGACCGCCAACGTCGAACAGGCGCTGGCCGGCGGCGCTGGCAGCCCGCCGGCTGGTTTCGGTTCTACTTCGCCGACCAGCGCTGGGAATGGTCGGAACAGGTGCTGCGAATGCACGGCTATGAGGCCGGCAGCGTCACTCCGACCACCGAACTGGTGCTCTCACACAAGCATCCCGACGACCGGGGACACGTCGCGGCCACCATCGATCAAATAGTCCATACGCGCCAGGCTTTCAGCACGCGCCATCGGATCGTCGACACCCGGGGCGGTGTGCACCACGTCGTCGTCGTCGGGGACCAGATCTTCGACGATGACGGCGACGTGATCGGGACGCACGGGTTCTACATCGACGTCTCCGGACCCCGCGAACGATCGCAGCGAAGACGAGATGAGCGCGAAACTCGCTGAGATCAGCGAGAACCGGGCCGGGATCGAACAAGCCAAAGGCATGCTGATGCTGATCTACGGCATCAGCGACAGCGCGGCGTTCGAGTTGCTCAAATGGCTTTCCCAGGAAGCGAACATCAAGCTGCGGCCACTGGCCGAGCAGATCGCCGAAGACTTCCGCGGCGCCGGTCTGCCGCTGAACACGCAGTCGGAATTCGACAACCTATTGCTGACCGCGCACGAACGCGTCCGACCCCACGGGCTCGCAAGTAAAACCCTGCAGGACCGAGAATTTTCGTCCTCAGGGGTCGATCAGCGGGGCGACCCAGTGAACCCGGGTACCGCCCTCGCGCGCACCGGTGATCTCACAGGTGCCGCCGAATTGCTCGGCGCGCCGCTTCATGTTGGCCAAGCCGCTGTGCCGCGTGTTGCCCGCCGGGATGCCGCACCCGTCGTCGATCACGTTGAGGATGAACATGTCCGCCACACTGATCTCGACGGTTAGCCGCGACGCTCCCGAATGACGCAGGGCATTGCTGACGGCTTCGGTGGTGACCGCTTCGGCGTGGTCGGCGAGCTCGGCGCCCACGGCGCCCATCGGCCCGTCCAGGCGCACGGTCGTGACCAGATCACGGTTCTCGGTCAGGTCGGCGACCACCCGCTGGATGCGCTGCCGGAAGTCGCCAACGGCGGCCACCGGGGATTTGAGCGCGAAGATCGTCGTGCGGATTTCCTCGACGATGGTCTGCAGATCGTCGAGCGTGCGGTTGAGCCGGTCGGCCACTTCCGGCGAACGCGCCCTGGCCAGCGTGCCCTGCAGGCTCATGCCGGCCGCGAAGAGCCGTTGGATGACGTGGTCGTGCAGGTCATGCGCGATGCGTTCACGCTCCGCCAGGATGGCCAGCTGCCGCGCGTCCTCGCGTGCCGACGCCAGCACCAGCGCTATCGCCGCGTGCGTGGCGAAATCGCTGACCAGGTCCAGATAGCTCTCGTTGAACGGCGGTTGGTCGGCGCCCCGGGCGATGGCAATCACGCCGACGACCTCGTCGCGAGCGCGCAACGGCATCAGGATCGCCGGGCGCGGCCCGATGTCGGTGAAGGCCTGGATCGGGTACCGCAACTCCTCGGTGATCAGCGGTTCGCCCGACCGGAATACCGCGCCACTGGTGGAGCCGTCCACCGGAACTCGCTGACCGAGCACATCGGAGGCGGGCAACCCCACCGCGGCTGAGACCACCAGTGTGTCGACCTCGTCATCGGGTGCGTCGGCGTCGGCCGGCACCAGCACGATGGCCTGTTCGGCGCCGGTCAGTACGCGCGCGCGTTCGGCGATCAGTTGCAACGGGCGCCGGTGCGGTTCGGGGCGCGACAGCAGCGCGGTGGTGATCTCGCGGCTGGCTTCCATCCATTTCACCGATGTGCGCTCGCGTTCGAAGACTTGCGCATTGTCGATGGCGACGGCGGCGGCGAAGGCCAACGCACGCGCGGCGACCTCGTCGGACTCGGAGAACACCCGTGCCGGATCGACGTGGGTGAGATACAGGTTGCCAAAAACGTTGTCCCGGATGGTGATCGGGACCGCGAGGAAGGCGCGCATCGGCGGATGATGTTCGGGAAAACCGGCTGCGGCGTGATGCGTGGTCAGATCATCCATCCGCAGCGCGGGCGTATCCAGCAGCGACAAACTCAACAGGCCCTTGCCGACCGGCAGGTGCCCGATGCGCCGAACCGTCTCGGCGTCCATACCCTCGTGGACGAACGACATCAAGTTGCCGTCGCGATCGCGGATGGCCAGCGCGCCATACGGCGCGGAAGTCAATTCCCTTGCTGCGCTGATGATCCGGTGCAGCGTGGCGTCGCGATCGAGGCCCGCGCCGATCTCGACGATCACCCGCAACAATTGCTCCATCTGATCGCGCGCGGCCAGCAGCTCGTCGAGCTGGGCATGCATCTTGTCGACCAGCCCGCGTTGCCCGAGTCCGGCGAACACCGAGCCCTTTTCCCCGCCGGTCACCCCGACCAGTCCGGCGGCGTCGAGGGTGGGCCGGACCGCTGATTCAGTTTCGACGCGAACACCGCGGCCTGGGTGCGGCGCTCCATGCCGAGTTTGGCCAACAACCGCGACACGTAGTTCTTCACCGTCTTCTCCGCGAGGAACATGCGCGCGGCGATCTGCCGGTTGGTCAATCCTTCGCTGAGCAGTCCGAGCAGCGTTCGTTCCTGCTCGGTCAGCCCGGACAGCGGGTCGTCGCGCGTGGTCGTGGCGCGCAGCTTGGCCATCAGCGCGGCGGCCGCCCGGTTGTCCAGCAGCGATTTACCCGCACCCACGTCTTTGATCGCGCGGGCCAGTTCCATGCCCTTGATGTCCTTGACGACGAACCCGCTGGCACCGGCCAGGATCGCCTCGAGCATCGCCTCGTCGGAGGTGAACGACGTCAACATCAGGCAGCGCAGATCGGGATGATCCGATACCAGGTCGCGACACAATTCGATGCCGTTGCCGTCGGGGAGACGAACGTCGAGGACGGCGACATCGGGCTGCAACGCCGGTATCCGCGCTTTCGCCTCCGCGACCGTGCCCGCCTCGCCGACGATCTCCAGATCGGGATCGGAAGCGAGCAGATCGGAAAGACCGCGGCGGACGACTTCGTGGTCGTCGACCAGGAACACCTTGACCATGGCGGGCCCTTTCCTGCCGGTCTGGCAACTGGCAAGATTGCGACAGACCAACCCAATATCCCATATTCTCGACGAGAGCCATCGAGAAGCAACTGGTTCAACGACTTTGGTCCCCACGGGTCGGGACCTTCGGCCGACGCCTCGACCCTGACGCGTCAATAGCATTGCGGCAGTGGTCTATTGCGGACACGGCCCGCCAATGCTGGAAGGGGCATGCCGATGACCGATGACGGAGTCGACATTCTGCCGGTGCACGAATGCTGGGAGCTCCTCGGCAGCCTGGCGCTGGGGCGGCTGGTCACCTACGCCGACGGTCAGCCCGACATCTTCCCGGTCAACTACGTCGTCCAGCGGCGGACCGTGCTGTTCCGCACCGCGGGGGGAACCAAGCTGGTCAGCTCCGCGATCAACAATCGGGTGCTCTTCGAAGTCGACGACCACACCGTCGCCGAGGCTTGGAGCGTGGTCGTCCGGGGTAGGGCGCGTTCGCTGCGCACGCCGGAGGAAATCGCGGAGGCCGAGCGCGCCCAGGTGTTGCCGTGGACCAGGCCGGAGAAGACGCACTATGTGCGCATCGTTCCCGAGAGCGTCACCGGCCGCCGCTTCCAGTTCGGGTCGCCGCCGGATGACGTTTAACGCCCGCGATCAGTTCGCCCACTCGACGAAGTCGCCGAGGTCGCGTCGCGGCGTCGCCGGCAACGGGTCCGCATTGATCGGCGCCCAACCCACCCGAAGCAGCATCTGCGGGTGGTTGCTGTCGCCGAAGATGTCGGAGCGGACGGCCTCGCGGGTGTCGGCCGTCTCCAGCGGTTCGGTCACCGGGCAACTGGCCAATCCCGTCGACGTCGCGGTGAGCAGCGCGACGCTGGTGGCTTCGCCGGCGCGCAGCTGCGCCAGCCGGTTGTCGTGGCGGGTTCCCAGCGCCAGCACGACGGCGTTGTCGTCGGCCGAGGACGAATCCGGTGCCATCGGCAGCGCAGCGCCCGCGAACAGGCGACTCGGGATCTTGGCGTCCGGATCCGATATCGGCGCATTGCGGGCGGGAACGCCCGCGACCGAGAAGTAGCGCCCACTCCACGCCGTGAGCTCGGCGAGATAGTCCTGGGTCAGGTGATCGCGGACGGACTGCGCGACGATGTCGTGCAACGTGTCGATGTCTTCCACCTGGCACAGCGTGACCCCGGTGCGGGCGGCACGCGCCGCCATGAGCGCGATATCGCCCATCGGCACCGGCCAGGAGCTGTAATGGCGCCGATCGGTTCGCCGCCGGGGGATGGCCGCGGCGAGTGCGATGTCGACGTAATCGGCGGGCGCAGGGGAAAGCTCGATCGTGGCGAGGTGTGTGGGGTCGTCGGCGTTCGGCAGCCGGCTCACCCGGGATCGCCATCCCACCGCCGCGAACGCCGCGACACAGTGGTGCAGCGCCGTGCCGCAACTCAGGATCAGGTCGCGACCTTCGGGGTCGGTGTTGGGCAGTTGCCGGCCGGGGTCGGCGTACAGCTGCAGGCTCGTCGCGTCGACTCGCCACCGCCAGGGTTGGGTGTTGTGCACCGACGGGGCGCGCGATGCCAAAGTCAGGGCCATCCGGATCGTTCCGGCGTCCGGAAAGCGGGTGTTCATACGCGGTCCCCCTCTCACCTTGCGCCTTGCCGATATCCACGATCACGCATCGCCACGGCGCCGCGAGGGCACGACGGCTCTAGCTCAAAGGACTTTCGGCCAATATCCGTGGCCGGTCCGCCGCGGGGCCATCCGCCCTTATGCTGACCGCGATGGCGAATCACGGCCCCGATCCCACGACGCCGCTGTGGCGCGCGGCGCAGGTGTTCCGGTTGCTGAGCTGCATCTATGCCGCTCGGCTTCCAGATCGCGATCAACCCGGATCTGGTTCGGCCCGTGCTGGGTTGGGTGCTTTTCGCCGGGCTGATCGGCTGGAGCGCGGCGTGCGCGTTCGCCTATCTGCGGGGGTTCGGCCGCACACCGGCGTGGGTGCTCGCCGAGCTCGTGGTCGTCGTCTTGCTGATGTGGTCGAACAACCTGGTCGCGAGCCCGCACTGGGCGCCAGAAAACCAGACCTGGCCGACGACGTTGTGGGCCAGCAACCCCACGATTTCGGCCGCCATCCAGTTCGGTCCTGCTGGCGGAATGCTGACGGGACTGGCGGTGATGGCCACCAATTTCGCCGTCAAGAACTATTTCGCGCTCAACCTCGGGCACAACGCCACCGTCATCATCGAGCTGGCGATCGGCATGGCGATCGGGATGGCCGCGCAAACTGCGCGCCGCGCCCACGACGAGCTGCAACGAGCGGCCCAATTGACGGCCGCGGTGCAAGAGCGCGACCGGCTGTCCCGGCAGGTCCACGACGGTGCCATCCAGGTGCTGGCGCTGGTCGCCAAGAAGGGTCATGAGATCGGCGGCGCCACAGCAGAACTCGCCGACCTGGCGAGCGAGCAAGAACGCGCGCTGCGGCGATGGCTGGCGTGCACGGACATCGATCAGGACGCCGACGGCGACACCGTCGACTTCCGCACGCTGCTGCCGTGCCGGGAATCCGACCGGGTGTCTATCAGCCTGCCCGGTACACCGGTGCCGTTGGGGCGTTGGGCGGCAACCGAACTCGACGCTGCGGTGGGCAATGCCCTGGACAACGTGGTTGCCCATGCCGGCCCGGATGCGCACGCGTTCGTGCTGGTGGAGGACCTCGGCGATTCCGTTCTGGTCAGTGTCCGCGACGATGGTGTGGGGATCGCTGCCGGCCGGCTCGAGGAAGCGACGCGCCAGGGACGCCTTGGCATCTCGCAATCGATCGTGGGACGGTTGACGTCGTTGGGCGGCAGCGCCGAATTGCACAGCGACCCCGGGGAGGGCACCGAGTGGGAGTTGTGCGTGCCGCGCCGGGAGGGACGCCATGGCGGATGACGACACCGACCGACGGTGATGGTGGTCGACGACCATCCGATCTGGCGTGACGCGGTCGCGCGCGACCTGGCCGAGGACGGCTTCACCGTGGTCGCCACCGCCGACGGCGTGGCTGCCGCACGGCGGCGGGCGGGCGTGGTCAAGCCCGACGTGGTGGTGATGGACATGCAGCTGACCGACGGCGACGGCGCGCAGGCGACCGCTGCGGTGCTCGCGGCCTCGCCCCATCGTCGCGGGTGCTGGTGCTGTCGGCCTCCGACGAACGCGAGGACGTCCTGGAGGCCGTCAAGGCCGGGCGCGACCGGGTACTTGGTCAAGAGCGCCTCGAAATCCGAACTGGCGCAGGCGGTGACGGCGACGGCGGCGGGGCGGGCCGTATTCACCCCGAGCCTGGCCGGGCTGGTGCTGGGTGAATACCGGCGCATCGCGCAGAGCAAGGACGACGGCCCCGCCCGCCCCAGCCTCACCGACCGCGAGACTGAGGTGTTGCGTTACGTCGCAAAAGGACTGTCCGCCAAGCAGATCGCCGACAAGCTCTCGTTGAGCCACCGCACTGTGGAAAACCATGTGCAGGCGACATTTCGCAAGCTTCAAGTCGCCAATCGGGTGGAACTGGCTCGATACGCCATCGAGCATGGCCTGGATGAAGATCCGTGAGCCGCGGGGCGGGCGAATAACGCACCTGCCCCGCGGGTCGACCGAGTCCGGTGGCCTACCGATGCACCGCGTGCGGGTGCCGCGCCGGCACGTTGTCCGTCGTGCTGGGCCACGATCCGAGCGGTCACCAGCGCGGTCACCACCACGGCCATGCAGACCAGCCCGTCATCTTTGAGTCCCCACCTGATCGCGGCGAGCAGCGCCACGCCGGCGACGCACAGCAGGGCACCGATGGCCGCGCCGCGCGCGCGCGACGTCACCGCGGGCGCGCCGTCCCAGCCGGACAGCGGGTTGTTCTCCAGCGGCCGCAGCGCGACGAACAGCACCGCCACCACGACGACCACGATGAGCAGCTGCGCGACGCTGATGGCGAAGAAGTCCGGCGCGGCCGGGGTAGCGCGGGCAGCCGAGGTAATCGAAGAGCAGGTGCACGCCCAGCAGCGCCGGCATGTGCCACAGGTACAGGGTCATCGCGCCGGAGTTGCCGATGCGCGGTCCACCACCACACCCGCGGTCGCTGCGCCCAGCGCGCGATCGCCGGCGCGGCCGCGATCGCCAACGCGCTCAGGATGATTGCGTGCCCGGCCAGCAGCAGCGACGGCGGGCTGGTGTTGGACAGGTGGTGGTCGCCGGTGCCGACCATGCTGATCTGATAGGGCCCCCAGTGCACCAGGGCGACATTGACGGCGAAGAAGGCGGCGGCGATGGCCAGCGCAGCGCGGCCGGTGAGCAGCTCGCGGCGGTAGGCGACGCCGAACATGGCGGGGATGAGCCAGACGGCCAGGTTGAGGTAGCCCAGCGGCATCATCGCCGGCCAGTGCAGCCGGATGACGTCGATCAGCGCGATCGCCCCGTAGACCGCGGCGACGCCGGCGGCCAGGCGGGCCGGCCTGGTGATGCGGGACAGCGACGGGCATGGCGGCCAGCACCAGGACGTAGGCGCCGAGGAACCACAGCAGCCTGCGTGCTGACGCCGGCGATCGGGTCGTAGATGTGTTGCGGCAGCACCCGATACAGCACGGTCAGGGTGACGGCCCAGAATCCAGGTAGTAGAACACCGGCCGGAACAGCCTGGTGCAGCGCTTCATCAGCCAGCCTCCCCAGTTGGTGCCGGGCAGCCCAGGAGGACACGCAGGCCGCCGCGCCGGCGAAGAAGAACAGCGGCATGATCTGCAGCAGATCCACGTCAGCGCTTGGAACAGCATCGAGGTGGTGAGCAGGTTGTCCCAGATCAGGACGTGGTTGCGGATGATGCTGGCCGCCATCACGGTATGGCCGAGCACCACGCCGACCAGGGAGGTGATGCGGATGACGTCCAGGACGCGGTCGCGGTCGGCGGGCGTACTCGCGGCCACCTCGGCGACGTCGGGAAACTTCACAAGCGTTGTCATGGGAGCGAAATGGCCCTTCTGCTGATGCGATAGAAAGCGTTGTGGTGGAGAAGGAGTCATGCGATGAGAGAAGCATCGCCGATGGCGCGGGCGCGGACCCGCGCGACTTCTACGCGTTGAGGCTGAGTAGTACTACTCAGTTCGCTGCATTGAGCGGGTCGTAATCGGCGAGCAGCTTTTCGATGCGGGCCTCGTCGAGTCGCACCCGAACGGTCGCGGCTTCCTGCTGGTCGCGAATCACCTTTGCCAGGGTGAACGCGCTCGACACCAGGAATAAGAAGGTGACGCCGAGGAACAGTCGTGGCCATGGGTCAAGCGGGAGGAAGTAGATTCCGCCGAGCGCGGCCAGGAAGCTGATCGCGAACGCGACGGCGGCCTGAACGAAGAAGGCGGCGGTGGTTTTCGACGTGCTGTTAGGAATGGTCATGCCAATAAGCCTGCGGCAGCGGACCGTTGGCGCGGATCCGTAAGACTACTCAGATTCGGCGGAGCGATCGCCGGGCCGGCGCCAGCAGCGCCGCCGCGGCGCGCGCGGCGCACACTGCGGCCGCCGCGGCGACCACCGTCGCCACCGCCACCGAGGCGAACTCGGAGTCCACGAGCGGTTTGACCACGGCGACCGCCGCCAGCGCGGGCATCACCAGCCGGACCCACCAGGCCACCACGCTGTCGCCCGGGATCCGCGAGTTAGCCTCTGTGACAAACACATACAGCGCCATCAGCAGCAGGGGCGCCGCGCCCAAGGATGACCAGTCCGATCCAGCGCGCGCCGTGCGCCGAGATCACGGCGGCAATCAGCGCTGACGAGCCCGACCATCGCCAGTCGCAGACCGGCATTGGGTGACGCGTCGCGCATGACCGCCAGGCCCGCGGCGACGCGCACCGCGGCCCACCCGGACAACAGGGCGGCGGCCACGGCCAAGGCGAAGCCGGCCACGGCCATCCATGTCTGGCCCAGCGTCGGCATAGAACTCGGGCACCGCCTCGGCCAGGTGGCTGGCGCTCCATCGCCACGGCCCCGCCACACCCTGGTGGTCGCCGACCCACAACACCACCGCGGCCACGGCCACCACCGCGACGGCCAGCGACATGGATCTGCCCGGTCTGGCGATGCGCGCGGCTGCGGACCGTGATGCAGTTCGACGCCCACCATCCCCAGGCCGAAGCCGACGAGCTGGCCGGACAGCTGGGCGGTGTTGCGGCCGTTCCGATGACGACGGCGTCAGTGCCGGCTGCGACGAGGGCGGTGACCGCCACCGCGAGATAAACGTAGATGAGCAGGCCCACGAGCACCAGCGGCGCCACCACGGACGCAATGGCCGAGTCGAGGCACCAGGCAGGCGGTGGCTCCGACGAGCGAGGCGGCGACAACGGCACCGACCGGGAGCCAAGAAGCGATCCTGCGGGGTCTTCGCTTGATGAAATCAGCTGCAGCAGTTCCAATCCGAGGATAGTGGCGAACTTCGCGGCCAGCACCAGGTAGGCGAGCAGCTGCACGATGCCCGCGGCCATCCCTGCCTTGCCGGCCCAGGGTGGCGCCGATCAGCTCGGCGGTACTGCGCGCTTTGGCGCATGGCGGCGCAGCCGCGCCAGCGCGTAGATGACCGGAACCATGACCGCCGCCGCGAGCAGCGCGCCCAGTCCGTGCACGCCGCGGACACGATCACGGCCATGCTCAGGCCGGCGGCTTGCCAGGTCCCCAGCGCAGACCGCCCTGACCCGGACTCCGGCTGCGCCCGCAGCAATTTCTTCGGCATTGCCTAAGCATGACGCAGCGTCCAACGGATGGCGGGCCAATCGCCTCTTATCGAACGGGCTTGGCGACGTTGTCGGGCTCCTCCGGTTCGGTAGCGTCCTGGCCGCGGGCCGCCAGCGCGCCCGCAATCGAGGTGCACGCGATGGTCAGCAGGGAGCCGAACATCAACGCCGAAGCCTCGCCCGCGCCAAGCAGGTGCTGCTGGGTGCCGATGGTGGCCGCGGCCACCGCCACACCGAGCTGTGTGGAGGACATCACCGCGTAGGTGAGCGGCTGGCCGAGCAGGCGTCCCGCGCAGTGCGCCAGCACACCGCCCAGGCCCAGTCCGATGCCCAGCAGAATGTATTTCGGCTGCGAACCCAGCTCGCGCACCTGCAGCGAGGCGCCGAGCCACACGAAGAACACCGGGCTGAAGAAGCCCTCGGTGATGCCGAACAACTGACGCGCCAGCCGCCGCGGTTCGCCGACCGTGGCGATCACCAAACCCAGCGCGAAGCCCGCCAGCATGACCGACACGTCGGCGCTGACGGCCAGCATCGCCAGCCCGAACAGCACCAGCAGATTGATCCGCAATTCCAGCGCCAATTGATTCTTGTGCGAATAGTCGTGCATGCGCTGACGCCAGCCCCGGCGGTCCACCCAGCGCAGCACGACAAACAGCAGCACCGCGCAGCCCGTGATCGCCAACCCACCGAGCGCCGCCGTCGCCGCATGACGGAAGTCGATCACCAAGGGCAGCAACACGATAAGGCAGCATTCGCGATAGCGATCTGCGCGGTCACCGAGAGCACCTGCGGTCCACGCAAGCGTAGCGAATCGATCATCGGCAACGTCATGGCCGCCGAGGACGAGGCCATCAGCACCGCGTAGAGCGCTGCGTGTCCGGTGCCGAACTGCGCGGCCAGCCCGAACCCCAGGGCCGCCGCGGCGGCGCCGGCCAGGACCGCCCGCACCACCGCCTTCGGCAACGCCGACCGCATCGCGGGGTCACGCACCGGCACATGGCTGCCCACCACGAACATCACCAGCGCGAAGCCGATGTTGGCGAACAATTGGAAGGTGGGGTCCCAGGCATCGACCACGCCGAAACCGGTCTTGCCGATGACCAGACCCGCGACCAGTTCGCCGACGATCACGGGTATCCGCAGGCGCGGCACGGAGGCCAGCACCGGGCCGGCGAAACCGACGGCGGTCAGCAGCGCCAAGGTGGGAAAGCCGAATCCCTGCACGTGGCCATTTTGCACGGTGCGGGGTCAAACGTGGCGCATCACCGCGCTCAGGCGTCGATCACCACACGTCCGGATTTCGCGCGGGAAACGCAGACCAGCATTTCGTCATCACCCTCGACGGTGCGCCCACGGCGATCGACCTGCCCACCAAGCACTTTCACCTTGCATGTTCCGCAGAACCCCTGCTGGCAGGAGTATGCGGTGGTCGAATCGCGGTCGAGCATGACATCCAGCGCCGACCGGTTGGCCGGCACGCTGAGCACCCGCTGCGAGCGGGCCAGTTCCAGCTCGAAGGGAACTCCGTCGACCACCGGCGGCGGCCCGAAACGTTCGTAATGCAGCGGCGCGTTGGCGTGTTCGTTACGCGCGGTGCGTACCGAGTCCAGCATGGCGGTGGGGCCGCACACGTAGACGGCCGTCGCCGGCCCGGCGTCGGCAAGCAGATCCGACGCGGTGGGGAATCGTCCGCGCTCGTCGTCGGCCCACACGGTGACCCGGTCGGGAGCCACCGCCACCACCTCGTCCAGCAGCGGCATGTAATCCCGGCTGCGACCGGCATATACTGCGCGCCAATTGATTCCGCGCTGCTGGGCGCGTTTGGATCATGGGCAGAATCGGTGTCACCCCGATGCCGCCGATGACGAACAACACCTCACGCTCGTCGGTGACGAGATAGAACGCATTGCGGGGCCCTTCGAACTCGAATTCGTCGCCCACGTTGAAGGTGTCGTGCATTTCGATCGAACCACCGCCACCCTCGGCGATGCGGCGTACCGCGATGCGATACTCGGTGCGCCGGCCGGGCGAGACCGCACAGCGAGTACTGCCGGCGGCGCCCGGATGGCAGCCGAACGTCGATATGCGCGCCGGGTGTCCAGGACGGCAACAACCCACCGGCAGGGTCGGCCAGCGTCAACGCGACCACATCGGGCGTGAGAAGTTCGCGTTTGGTGACCACCGCGGTGGTGGTGCGCCGCACGGACTGCATCCGCGAGGATGTCCACCGCGACGCCGACGCCAGGCCGCCGAACAGTGCACCGACGCCGTACAACGCGGTGTACATGCGGTCACGTTTGCGGCGACCGTACAGGTCGGCGGGAATGGCGTCCCAAATAGTCTGTGCCACAATCATCCTCACATCTGGCCGATGCCGCGGTGGTCGGCGGACAGGACGATCAGGTCGACCCACTCGCCGGTGAGCCTGGCGATGACGTCGGGGTGGGCGGTGACCACCCAATGGCCGCCCTCGATCGGGACGATCCTGCCGCCCTCCGGGATGGAGCCGGTAAACCGTTGCAGGGCGGGCGAGACGAAATAGTCCTGTCGTGCGACGAGCACCTGCACCGGAACGGTGGTCTGCGGCAACTGCGCCGGGGGTGACAGGATCGGTGCGGGCATGTTCGCGCGATACAGGTTGAGTCCGTTGAGGTAGTCGTCGATCGAGCGGTACGCCGAACCACGCTCGCGACGCGTACCCGATGCGCCGATACGTTCAACCGCTTCAAAGACTTTCACCGTTGCCCGGGAGCGGATCGCCAGCTCCGGTACGCCCGGGCACAGGAAAAACCAGATGTAGGACGACGCCAGGATCTGTTTGATCACATCGATCAGGGCCCGCGGCGTGCGCGCTGAGCGCAGGAACTTGCCGGCGTAGTTCAGGTGGGGCCCGGAGACCGAGGTGAACGAGGCGATCTTGCCCATCACCGCGTCGTCGGTGACCGCCGCCCATGCCTGGATCGATCCCCAGTCGTGGGCCAGCAGGTGCACTTCGTCCACGCCGAGGTGCTCGATCACCGCGCCGACATCGGCGACGAGCTGCGCAAGCCGATACCCGGAACGGTCTGCCGGCGTTGAGGATTGGCCGGCGCCACGCACGTCGTACGCCACGACGTTGAAGCGGCGACCCAATGTGGTTGCCACCTGATCCCAGACGTGGTGGTTGTCCGGATAGCCGTGGATGGCCAGGATGGTCGGCCGCCCGCGGGTCGACGTCGTTGTAGGCATGCACCGCCAGTCGCACGCCGTCGGAGGCGGCGACCGTGGTTGAAGCCACGTTCGGTCGTCATCGTCAGTGCGACGCGCGGGCGGCGGGTGAGCGGGCCAGGTAGTCGACCGCGCGCCCCACCCCGCCCAGCTGGGAAGGATGGAAACTCGGCGTGTAGTAGGCGCCGATGACCCGGAGGAACTGGAATGGGCCGGGCACCAAACCCCGGCGCGCAGCGCGGAAGTAGTCCCGCCAGCGCGGCTTGGTGCCGGGCGGCAGGTAAGGATCGACCGAATACATGAATCGCACGCCGCGGACGAACAACCAGAGCAACGCCGGGGTGATCAGCAGCTGGGTGCGCACCTGCCGCCAATACCCGGCACGCAGGTGCTTCATGGTGTCGAAGGCGACCGCTTTGTGCTCGACTTCCTCGGCGCCGTGCCAGCGCAACAGGTCCAGCATCACCGGGTCGGTGCCCATGGCGTCGTGCTGCGGGGTGTCGAGAATCCATTCGCCCAGGATGGCGGTGTAGTGCTCGAGTGCGGCGACCATCGACACCCGCTCGAGCAGCCAGCTTTGCCGCCGGCGCTGGCTCCACCGCGGCCGGTCGCCGATGAGTTGCTGGAATAGCCAACGCATTTGGTCGGTGAACGGCGTCACGTCGATGTCTTTGACCGCGAAGTGCCCGAGCACCCCCGCGTGCGCCTGGGAATGCATCGCCTCCTGGCTGATGAATCCCTGCACATCACGCCGCAGTTGATCGTCCTTGATCAGCGGCAAGGTGTCCTTGAAGGCGTCGACGATGAACTCCTCGCCCGCCGGCAGCAACAGGTGCAGCACATTGCAGAAATGGGTGGTGAAGGGCTCGTTGGGCACGTAGTAGAACGGCAGCGTCGACCAGTCGAAGTCGACGTCACGCGCCTGCAGGACGATCCGCTCGTGGTCGAGCGAGGCGTCGTGCGGGCCCGTTGCCTTGTCATCGACGGTGAACATCGTGCCATCCCCTTTGCTCTATCTCGCGTCGCCAGATCGATCGCTTTGTCAACGCTAGGCGCTGCGCTGCGCCTCGTCCTCTACCTCAGTGATCAAACGCTCGCTGCGCAAGAACCGGACCAGATAATCGACCGTTTCGGTCAGGGCCGGCTCGCGCAGGCGGACCTTGGTCAGCCCTCGCCGGTGCCGGTACTGGGTGTTGTCGTAGCGCTTGTCCCGCATCGCCGCGATCTTGTCCGCCGACCGGGTGAGGAAATCGACCAGCGGATACATCTGATCGTTCGGCGTGCAGCGGCGGTTCAGCTGCTCGGTGAACGACGGGATGTCGTGGTAGTCAAAGCGATACCCATACCGTTCGGACAGGATCCGGGTGACGTCGGTGAGGTTGTAGTAGTCGTCCGCGGTCATGTTGAAGACGCTGCCCGACTCGTCCGGCAGGCCCATCAGCGTGACGATGTGATCCGCGATCAGGTCCGCCGGCAGCAGGCTGATCTGGTTGAGCGCGTTGACGGCGACGCCGTGCTCGATCATGAACGCCGTCAGGCGCACCAGGATGTCGTCCTGGCTGCCGAAGCCCGCGCGGGTCGGCGAGATCAGCGAGGGCCGGTAGATGCGGACGTCGAGTCCCTTGCGCTGCGCGGCCAGCGCCAGCTGCTCGCCGACCCACTTGGTCTGCGAGTAGCCGAAGTCCAGCCCGGCCATCTTCTCGTTCGCATCCCACTCCCCGACCACCGGCTCGGTGCTCCAGCCGTAGATGAATGTGCTGGAGACGAGGTGGAAGGCCTTGCGGTGGTTGGTCATCGCCAGCCGCAACAGCTCGCGGGTGCCCTCCACGTTGGCGGGCCGCAGGGCGTCGTAGGTGCGGACGTAGTTGACCAGGGCGCCGTTGTGCACGACGGCGTCGACGTCCTGCGCCAGTTGCTGGAAGGCCGCCTCCCCGATGCCCAGCGCGGGCTCGGCGAGATCGCCGCAGACGACGCGGACCCGTGCGCGGACGTCGGCTTCCAGCGCCGGCGTCCAGAGCTGGGCGCGGCGCAGCGACGCGACGATGCGGTCCAGACCGTGTGCGGCGTCGGTGGCGCGTACCAGCGCGTGCAGCGTGTAGGAGGTCCGCGCCAGCAGGCTGCTCACCAGGAACGGCCCCAGGAACCCGGTCGCGCCGGTGAGCAGGAGATCGGTGGGCTCACCCGGTCGCGCGGGTGCCAGCTCCGGTAGCGGCAGCGCCGCGTCGGCCCGCATCTGGGCGGCCTCGTGGGCCTCGTACTCGGCGGAGATCTGATCCAGCGCCCGGCGCAGGGCGTCGAGCGGCTGCCCGGACCCCTCGCCGAATTGGCTTATCAGCCCGAAGAATTCGGACACCGTCAGCCGCTGCAGCAGGCGGGTGTTGACCTCTTCGGCCAGCTCCCCCGCGCCGTTCTCCTCCAGCAGGGCCTGCAGATCCGTGCGGAGTTCGGCCAACGCCAGCGAGTCGATGCCGAGATCGGCGAACGAGCAGTCCTCGTCGCCGGTGAGGTCGTAGCTCTCGATGAGATTGCGGAAGCGCTCCAGCGGACCCGCGCCGGCATCCGGCCCATCGTGAGTTCGGTTGGCCGACTGGTTAATCCAGCTCGCGAACGCGGGCAGCTTGCCGTCCAGCCACAGCTGGCGGGTCGAAGCGCGCCGGATCTTCCCCGAGGTGGTCTTGGGAATGCTGCGCGGCGGCGCGAACACGATGGCGTGCGGATCGATGTGGCACGTGCCTGCGGATCGCGCGGGCCACCGCCTTGGCGTCCGGAAGGTCGTGCTCGTCGCGCACCTCGGCGACGACGATCAGCGCTTCGGACTCATCGTGCTCGACCGAGAAGGCGGCGACGCAGCCGTTCCGGACCTGCGCGGCCGACCGCTCCACGACGGCCTCGATGTCCGACGGGTAGCAGTTGACGCCGCGGACGATGATCAGGTCCTTGCTCCGGCCGCAGACGAACAGCTCGCCCTCGTACAGGAAGCCGAGATCGCCGGTCCGTAGATAGGTGTGCTCGTCATCGCCGGCGATGCGGGCGCCGAAGGTTTCCGCGGTGAGCTCGGGGCGGTGCCAGTAGCCGCCGCCCTTGGACGGTCCGTCCAGCCAAACCTCGCCGACCCGGCCTTCGCCCAGCGCCTGCCTCGATTGGGGATCGACGATGCGGACCACGTTCCCGGCAACGGGCTTGCCGCAGCTGACCACTGGGGTCTGGTTGTTGTTTTCGGGCAGGGCCTTTTCGACCCGCGCGAGGTTGTTCTCCAGCGCGCGCTTGTTCAAGGCCAGGGTCTGGCGGCCCCGACCCGTCACGCCCAGGGTGTTCTCGGCCAAGCCGTAAGCGCCGGTGAGCGCCTCGGGCCGCAGGCCGTAGGGAGCGAAGCGCTGCCGGAACCGTGCGAAGGTCTTGGCCCGGAGAGGTTCTGCCCCGACGAATATGGTGTCCAGGCTGCTCAGGTCGATCCCGGCCAACTCGGAGGTGGGTAGCTTGTCCTCGCGCAGGCAGTACTCGAGCGCGAAGTTCGGCGCTGGCGTGTCGGTGGCGCGCACCTCGCTGATGAGCCGAAGCCACGACGAGGGCCGCTGCGAGGAAGTCGAGCGGTGACATCCCATGCGTGGTCCCGCCGCGCAGCAACACGAACAAGTAAGCGGAGATCAAGCCCATGTCGTGGTGCTGCGGCAGCCAGCGACGCCCACCGGCGACTCGTCGGATGAAGCCGAAGCTGTTGGCGATGACGTTGGCGTGGCTTACGATCACGCCCTTGGGATCGCTGGTCGAGCCCGAAGTGTACTGCAGGAAGAGCACCGCGCCGGGCGTGTCCGCACCGTGGTGCCGCCGAAGTCCTGCGTGCCATCCGTCGCGAACCAGGGCAGCTCCGCGGCCTGCTCGGCATCTGGCCGCCGGCAGCTGATCGCCGTCGTCGGTGGCCCGAGCAGCAGGCGGAAGTCGTACTCGAACTGCTTCGTCGACAGCACCGCCTTGGCCTGGCAGTCGCGGCGCGATGAAGTTGAGCTTGGCCAGCCCGGCCTCGAAGGCCATGGGCAAGGGAGGGCTGACCGGTACGGCGATCACCCCGATGCGCGCGCACGCGAAGAACGCCGCGACCATTTCCAGACCGGGCGGGTAGACCAGCAGCGCGCGATCGCCCGACTTGAGGCCGGCCTCCTTGGACAGGTAGGCGGCCAGTTCGCGGGTGCGTTCGGCGAAGGCCTGGTAGGTGTAGTGCTCGAGTTCGCGGCCATCGGCATCGACGAACCGGAAGAGGGTTTGGTCCGGCTTCTGCGCTTCCCACTTGTGCAGGTAATCGATCAGCGTCTCCATCGTCGGAGTGATCCCCCTTCCAGGTTGGCTATAGCCCGAGAACGACTTCCGTCGTAAATATAAAACCAATGTAGCGCTGTGCGCCTACCCCGAGCAAAGCGTCGAGCAGCATTAATGGCCACCCCGCACTACATTCACAGGATAAACTTAACTGCCGAAATTAATTGCGCGGATGCTGATCTACGTGCATACGTACTTCAGTATCTCAGTGGTTTGCGACCAGGCATTACCGCTGCTCTTCGACCTGAGATACTGAAGTACGTATCTGCGAATTCGCGCATTTCCTATTCGGCGACCGAACACGTGCCCAGGCCCAAAATAAGGCTTTACCTTCGACACACTCAATGGCGAAGTCGCAAACCGAAAACGCAATTGATCCTAGGATAACGCGAAGCCAGGAAAGCTCTGCGGCGCCGGCCGCGCTGCAACGACCTGGTGCCGGACGGCAGCCGGACTACGCGGGCCGGGCGATCCGGATTCGCGGGCCCGCGCGGGCCACCAGTTTCACGATGCCGAGGAAACGCTCGCCGTCGATGATGGGCGACAGCGGCTCGTCCTCGGCTTCGATGATCATCTCCTGGCCGTTGACATCGCGCAGCCCTTCGCCGCGGAGCATGCCGTTGGTCAGCGCCATCGGAAGCTGCGCCACGATCCTGGATGGCCGTAGGTTTCCGGCCTGAAAATGCAGCGCACCGGGCTCGGACGCCTTGGGGAACAAGCGAAACGGGCCACCGATCCGCAGGTCGATCGCGCCGGCGTGCAACAGGCTGTGCGTGCGCGACGGGACCTCGTCGCCGTCGATCACCACGCGCGCCCGCGTCGGGGTGAACAGGATCGAGGCGTAATTCGGCGTCTTCACCCGGCCGGGGGCGACCTTGGAGGTGATGTAGTCGCCGAAGCTGCGAGCGATCACCCGGGCGACGGCCAGCCGACCGTGATCGGGTGAGTCGTAATACCGGTCGTAGAAACGGTTTCCGACGCCCCCGGCCGCCAGCCCGAAGCAGAGCCGATGAAACGCCTCGCCGTCGGCGGTTTCGCCATCGAGCACCAACGTGTCCAGGCTCACCTCGGGCGGAGGTTGATCCGTCTCGGCGGCGGCCGCCAGCGCACGGATGATCGCTTCGGGCCGCCCGCGTACCCTGGCCTTGCGCGCGACGGCGTTGACGCTGCCGCCGTTGGTCGGGACGAACGCGGGCCAGCGTTGCGGTTCGCCGACGCAGCGCTCGATCTCGTTGATCAACCAGTGCAGTGCGCCGTCACCGCCGTCGCCCACCAGGTGGGTGACCCGCGGCGCGAGTTGCTGGATGGCGCCGTGCAGCTCCTCGATCGAGTTGGTCTCGTGCACCTCGCCGCGGGCGCCGACGATGCGACGCAGTTCGGCGATGCGGTCGCCGGAAGCGGCGCGATTTTTCCGCGCTTTCGGATTGACGATGACGCCTAGATACATCCGGCGATCCCCGATGCGTGCCTGACAAAATGCCGCCGGGCAATCGCTCAGGTGGGATTTCGCTGGCCATCCCAGGCACGATACCTGCGCGTACCGGTGGACCAATAACGCTGTTGCACGTCGCCATAGGCCCCGCGGCCCGACGGCCCCCGTCGCAATTGCGAAGTTAGGGTGGCTGCCATGGCCGATTGGACCGCAGCGGAGCTGCCCTCGTTCGCCGGACGAACCATCATCATCACCGGGGCCAACGCCGGGCTGGGCGAGATCACCGCCCGCGAGTTGGTTCGGGTCGGTGGCCACGTCATCCTGGCCGTCCGCAACACCGACAAGGGCCACGCCGCCGCCGCGCGGATGACCGGGTCGGCAACCGGCCCCGGGGCCGGGACAGCCGAGGTGCGCCCGCTCGACCTGCAAGATCTGTCGTCGGTGCGGCGCTTCGCCGAGGGCATCGACACCGTCGACGTCTTGATCAACAACGCCGGCATCATGGCCACCAAACACGCGGTCACCGTCGACGGCTTCGAGGGCCAGATCGGCACCAACCACCTCGGCCACTTCGCGTTGACCAACCTGCTGGTGCCCAAGCTGACCGACCGCGTGGTGACGGTGTCCTCGCTGATGCACCACTTCGGCTACATCAGCCTCAAAGACCTGAACTTTCAGTCCCGGCCGTATTCGGCCTGGCTGGCCTACAGCCAGTCGAAGCTGGCCAACCTGTTGTTCACCAAGGAGCTGCAGCGGCGGTTGGACGGCGCCTCCACATCGCTGCGCGCGCTGGCCGCCCACCCCGGCTGGTCGCACACGAACCTGCAAGGCAACTCCGGCCGCAAGCTGGGCGACGCGGCGGTCCTGGCGGTCGACCGGATCGTGTCCACCGACGCCGACTTCGGCGCCCGTCAGACGTTGTACGCGGCCTCGCAGGATTTGCCGGGCGACACCTTCGTCGGCCCGCGATTCGGACTGTACGGCCGCACCCAGCCGACGTGGCGCAACTGGCCGGCAAAGCGCGCCGGCACCGCCGCCGCCCTCTGGGAACTGTCCGAGCGGCTCACCGGCACGAAATTCCCGCTCTGAGGTGTCCCGACCGCGTCGCCCCTCGGCCGGGCAACCCTTCCGCGCGCCGCCGGCGCGGCGCGCGGCTAGATTGGGTGGGTAGCGCAACCGCACCCAGCGAGGAGGTAATGCCATGTCGGACGCGAATCTGGCGGCCATTCTCGCCCTGTGCGCCGCGCTGGCGTCGGCGATCGGCAACGTGGTCCGGCAACGGTCCGCGCAGGAGGTCACCGACAAACGGGTGGGCCACCTGACGTTGTTCGGCATGCTGCTGCGCGATAAGCGTTGGTGGCTGGGCGGTTTGGGCGACATCGGCAGTTACGTGCTGCTGGCCGGGGCGCTGGACAAGGGCTCGGTCTTGCTGGTGATGTCGTTGCAGGTGACGGCGCTGCTGTTCGCCCTGCCGATCTACTCGCGGATGACCGGTAACCGCATCACCCGCCGCGAGTGGACCTGGGCGCTGGTGCTGGCGGTGGCGCTGGCGGTGCTCATCGCGGTCGGAGACCCGACCGGCGGCCAGCAGCGGGCGCCGCTGCACATTTGGATCGTGGTGGCCGTGGTGATCGGCCCACTGTTGTTGCTGGGTTTGCTGGGCGCGCGCATCTGGGCGGATCGTCCGGTCGCGGCGCTGCTGCTGGCGGCGGTGGCCGGCACGTTGCTGGCGGTGTTCGCGGTCCTGATGAAGGGCGTCGTCGACATTTTGGAGCACCACCCGGGCCAGATATGGGTCTCATTCGAGCTGTATGCGCTGGTGTTCTGCGGGGCAGCCGGAATGGTCTATCACCAATCGGCTTATCGGGCCGGCGCGCTCACCGCCTCGCTGCCGACGATCATCGTGGCGAAGCCCGTGGTGGGCGGGGTCCTCGGCATCATCGTGCTCGGCGAGACGCTGGCCGCCGGTGGCTGGGAATGGTTTGTTCTCGCTGCGACGGCGGTGGTGGTGACCGTCGCCACGGTGGGCCTGGCCCGCGGTGAGGCCGCCTCCATGTCGGCCGGCGCGGGACGTGACGTGAAATCCAGCGCTCGGCCGACGGCGACCTCCCAGGCTTGAGCGGCCGACGCATCGGGTTGTGCGGTAATCGTTTTCACAATCCGGCGTCGGCCGCCGCACACGGTTATGGGTTGATCGTGTTGTCGCCGACCTGGCGGCCCCAGACGTACTCGATCGCATACGGCGATCCGGTGTCCAGGTGGTTGTAGGGCGCGATGCTGTTGCCGGTGTCCATGATCAGCTCGGGTGCGGGCCACAGGTCGTGGGTGACCTTCTGCCAGCACCCCGGGGCACCGCCGGGGCCGCCGCGCGCGTTCACCCGCGGCAGGTTCTCGGGATAGATGTAGGGGTTGGGTGCGCCGCCGACCACTCCGGCGATGCCGCCCACGAGCGACGCGATGACGGGCACCGCGGACACCGGGTTCGCGATCAGGCCCAGCCCGGAGAGCACCTCGGTGTCCATGTTCAACGAGTAGCCGTTGAAACCGCCCTCGGCCGCGCCGGTGGCAGGCAGCGCATCGTGTTCGCTGCGCATCAAGCAATAGATTTCCGGGCTATAGGTGTCCAGCAGCTGGGCCGTGGGCACCAGGTCGGCGGCACCGCGCGCCAGATACGGCCCACCCTTGTTGAACAACTCCGCCCCGGTATTGCCGAACCCGGCCGCCGACAACAACGCCTGATCCAAATCCTTCTGCTGGGCATTGATCGTGCGCGCAGTGACCACCGCATTGTTCAAAAAATCGAACAAATCCGGCGACGCATTCGCATACGTATCCCCCAGCGCCGCCAACCGCTGAATATCCTTGCGCGCCTGCGGCAACTGCGGATTCACATCATCAAGCAACACATTCGCATTCACCACCGACTGACCGAACTTCTCCCCCAGCCCCGCCAACGACTGCGCCGCGGCACTCAACGTCAAATTCAGCTTGACCGGATCAACCTTCTCCGCGATCGAGGTGATCGTCTGAAACAACGTATTGATCTCCGTGGTCACCGAACGCGCATCGATCACCGTATGCGGCGAAATCTTCTGCGGCGACGGATTCGCCGGCGTCGTCAACGACACATACTTGCCACCAAACACCGTCGTCGCCTTGATATCGGCATTCACATTCGACGGAATCAGCTTCAAGTACCGCGGATACACCTCCAACGTGAACTTCGCCGCCGGCTTCCCATCACGCACCGTCTCCGAAATCGACCCCACCCGGCCGATCTCCACCCCGTTATAAGTCACCTTCGAACCCGGATCCATCACCAACCCAGCCCGCGACGCCAACATCGTCACCTCGGACTTGGGCGTGAACCCTCCCCGGAACTGCACGTAGACCAGGCTGAAGATCACCGCGAGCACCACCACGACGACAAAGGTGATGACTTTGTAGGGTGGCTCGCGCGAGTCGTTGATCTGTACGGGTGAACCTTCCATGGCGTTACACCGTGAGCCCGACGACCATCAGGGACAGCCACCTATACGCGTGGTTGTCCAGATAACCCACGGTCGCCAACCCTGCCCCTCATCTCGGTGCCGCCGCCACCCAGCGCTGGCCTTTACACACATGCAATAAGACCAGTGAAATGTACCGCGACGCCGTGGCACAAACAAAGCAACAGTGGAAACGGTGGGGGCACAACATCGTTTTCGAAATGACCGCCCCGGCGGGCGGCGGCTCATCGCACATGCCGATAGACGAAATATGTTTTCTGGCAGGTCTTTCGGGGTCTCAGCGGTTACGGGTTGATCGTGTTGTCCCCTACCTGGCGGCCCCAGACGTATTCGATCGCATACGGCGATCCGGTGTCCAGGTGGTTGTAGGGCGCGAGGCTGTTGCCGGAGTCCATCACCAACTCCGGTGCGGGCCACAGGTCGTGGGTAATCGGCTGCCAGCACCCCGGCGCCCCGCCCGGGCCGCCGCGCGCGTTCACCCGCGGCAGGTTCTCCGGCCAGACGTAGGGGTTCGGCGCGCCGCCGACCAGCCCGGCCGCACCACCGAGCCCAGCGTGAGCGCGGCGACGGCGGCGAGTGACAGCGGGTTCGCGATCAGGCCCAGCCCCGACGTGACCTCGGTGTCCATGTTCAACGAGTAGCCGTTGAAACCGCCCTCGGAGGCACCGGTGATGGGCACGATGTCGTGGTAGTTGTGCAGCGTGCAATAGATTTCCGGGCTATAGGTGTCCAGCAGCTGGGCCGTGGGCACCAGGTCTTCGGCGCCGCGCGCCAGATACGGCCCACCCTTGTTGAACAAATCCGCCCCGGTATTGCCGAACCCGGCCGCCGACAACAACGCCTGATCCAAATCCTTCTGCTGGGCATTGATCGTGCGCGCAGTGACCACCGCATTGTTCAAAAAGTCGAACAAATCCGGCGACGCATTCGCATACGTATCCCCCAACGCCGCCAACCGCTGAATATCCTTGCGCGCCTGCGGCAACTGCGGATTCACATCATCAAGCAACACATTCGCATTCACCACCGACTGACCGAACTTCTCCCCCAGCCCCGCCAACGACTGCGCCGCGGCACTCAACGTCAAATTCAGCTTGACCGGATCAACCTTCTCCGCGATCGAGGTGATCGTCTGAAACAACGTATTGATCTCCGTGGTCACCGAACGCGCATCGATCACCGTATGCGGCGAAATCTTCTGCGGCGACGGATTGGCCGGCGTCGTCAACGACACATACTTGCCACCAAACACCGTCGTCGCCTTGATATCGGCATTCACATTCGACGGAATCAGCTTCAAGTACCGCGGATACACCTCCAACGTGAACTTCGCCGCCGGCTTCCCATCACGCACCGTCTCCGAAATCGACCCCACCCGGCCGATCTCCACCCCGTTATAAGTCACCTTCGAACCCGGATCCATCACCAACCCCGCCCGCGACGCCAACATCGTCACCTCGGACTTGGCGGTGAAGTTGCCCCGGAACTGCCCGTAGACCAAGGCCAAAATCAGTGCGCACACAACCAGCACGGCGACGGCGATCAACTTGAACGGCGGGGTTCGTTGCGAGTTGATCTGCACGGGTGAGCCGGGACCTGAATGTGTCGACAAGACCGCCGCCACCCCTCACGTCCGCGCCGCGGCATCCCGGGAACCGCGGCAGATCACCCCCTGCGTTTGCCAGGGGCTTCGTACACGTGCACTGACGAAGACCAGTGAAATGTACCGTGACGACCGAAACTTGTGCGAACCGCCGTTCACAAAATCGAGGACACTACCGGGGAGAGCAATTCACCAGGCCGCGGCCTGCGGGCGCTAAAGGCGCCGGCGTATGACGGCCCGGTCTACGCTCGGGTGGAACAAGGAAAGGTGCGCGATGCTGGCAGCGTTCGGATTCGAATCCCTGGGCGTGGTCGTCGGGGACATGTACTTCATCGACCCGTCCCCGCTCGAGGGTCAGGAAACCCCGGAACGGGGAGTCAGACTGGAACTTCGGCTCGTCGACCGCGCCGGGCCCCAGGGCTCGATCTACGCCGGCGTCCCGATCGCCTTCACCCGCCCGGTGTGGCGGGTGGACCTTTTCGGGTCCACGGAGAGCCCGCCCGGGACGCTGGACCGGGCCCATCACCACCCGCGATTCGACGGTTGGGAACCCAGTCGCCGACACTTCGTCCCCGAGCTGTCCGCCGACCCGCTGTCCTGGTTGACCGAGCAGCTGGCCGACCCGGCCGCCATCCTGGCCCGCGCCGGCGTCGACGCCGCCGAGGTCAGCGAGGCCGACACCGCCGGGCTCGCGGCCGCGGCCCCGGAGATCGTCGCCGCGGTGAAACGGTTGCTCGACGGCGTGCGCAACGGCGAATTGGCCCCTGCTCCCGCCGAGCCCGTCGCCGCCGCCCGCACGGGCTGGCTCTGAAGTGCGTTAGCGTCGTCGGCGTGACCCTCAAAAACATCGCCCTGACCACCCTCGACGGCCGGCCGACCACGCTGGCCGAATTGTCCGACGGCGCAACGCTGGTCGTAAACGTGGCCTCCAAATGCGGGCTGACTCCCCAATACACGGCGCTGGAAAAGCTGGCCAAGGACTATGGCGACCGCGGCCTGACGGTCGTCGGCGTCCCGTGCAACCAGTTCATGGGCCAGGAGCCGGGCACGGCCGACGAGATCCAGGAGTTCTGCTCGACCACCTACGGGGTGACATTCCCGCTGCTGGCCAAGACCGACGTCAACGGCGACGACCGCCACCCGCTGTACGCCGAGCTGACCAAGGCCGCCGATGCCGACGGGCCGCGGGAGACATCCAGTGGAACTTCGAAAAGTTCCTGCTCGCCCCCGAGGGTGAGGTGGTGCACCGGTTCCGGCCCCGCACCGAGCCCGACGCCCCCGAGGTCATCAGCGCCATCGAGGCCGTGCTGCCCCGTTAGGCAATGAAAACGGCCCCCGGAGAATCTCCGGGGCCGTTTCCCTGGTAGCGGGGACAGGATTCGAACCTGCGACCTCTGGGTTATGAGCCCAGCGAGCTACCGAGCTGCTCCACCCCGCGTTGGTGAATGCCAGGTTACCGAACCGTGTCACGGCGACCAAATCGCGCGCTCAGCGGCAGTCGAAGGCTCGAATCCGGTGAGTGCCCGCCTCAATGGGAAGGCGGGTTCAACCCGTACCGCCGCGCGATGTCATCCATCCACTCCGGCGACCCGTAGGTCAGCCCGTACTTGTCGGCAAGCTCACCGAACTCGGGCAACTCGTGCAGCGGCTTGGCCGCCGGGTCGTCGGCGTGCTCGACGAGCAGTTCGCCGAGTTCGCGGAAATAGTTCTCGAATCCACCCGGGGTGATGACCTCGACGACGCGGCCCGGCTCGCTGCCGGCGTTCCACATCGCATGCATCTGGCCGCGCGGCTTGGTGATGTAGCCGCCGGGACCCAGGACAACTTCACTGTCGTCAGAGCGGAAGCCGATCTCGCCGGCCAGCACGATCGAATGCTCGTCCTCCCGGGTGTGCCGGTGCGCCGCGGTGAGCACGCCGACCGCGAACGGGTGCTCGACGATGGACACCTCGCCGCCGTTGGTCTTGCCGGAGAGCTTGAACACCGCCCCGAAGCCCGGGAGAGCGACGACGTCGCCCTCCCCCGGCTGAACCACGGTGACGCCGATTCGTGTCTGCGCCGCTCATCTGACTCACCTTCCTCCGAATGACCTTGCGCGGCAATGGTGCGTGCCGCTGTCAACCCGCCGCAGCCAGGCCGGTCGCCAGCTCGTCGTGCGGCGGCCACAGTGGCTGCGGCACTTCCATACCGAACGGCTTGTTCCAGCCGTTTCGGGACGAAACCTCGTGCACGGGATGACGATTCGCCGCAACACCCCACCTGCCCATGGGGTAACCCAGGGTCAGCATGGCCGACATCTTCCAGCCCTGCTCGACGGGAACGCCCAGCAGCTCGTTCACCTCGTCCTCGAAATTGCGGAGCACCATCGTCATGACGCCGCCGACGCCCTCGGCACGGGCGGCGAGCAACGCACTCCAGATCGCCGGGTAGATGTTGGCGCCGCCGAGGTCGTCGATGGCGAACACGAACAGCAACAGGGGAATCTCTTCGAAATGGTCGGCCAGGTAATTTCCCGAGCCTTTCATTCGGCGCATCGTTTCGGCGTGAGCGGCCGGGTCCGCGCCGGGCGCGGTCGCCACCATCGGTCCCGTTCCCGTGCCTGAACTTCTCGTATTCGAGGGCGCGCGGCCTGCCGGAACAGTTCGGCGAACTCGCGGATGAGTTCCGGATCGTCAACGGCCACGAAGTGCCAGCGCTGGGTGTTACCCCCGTTGGGGGCGCGAACGGCCGCATCAAGGATGCGGGCCTGCGTGTCCAGCGGAATCGGATCCGGCCGCAACCGCCGCATCATCCTGGTGGTGTAGAGGCCTTCGTAAATGTCCATTGTTCTGCTCCTTTCCGCTACTCGGGCCAGCTGTTGTTGAGGATGTTGTCGACGAAGTCGACGCGCTTGAAGTGGGATCGAAGTGCGCCAGCACGTCGGCGTTCATGGTGCCGACGGTGGTCTGCGGCCGGTGCTTCATGCCGTCGTTGAACGCCGCCAGGATGCGCTGTTTGAACTGTGGGCGCGGGTGAGCGGCGGTCACCGCGGCCAGCGCCTCGGGAGCCAACTGCTCGCGCCCGACGCCGACCACGTCGACTTCCACGCCGGCCTGCAGCAAGGCGACTTCGGGTGCCAGGAACTCGGGCACGCCGGGGGTGGTGTGCAAGGCGATGCCGAGCCACACCTTGTCGGCTTCGGCTTTGTCGACGCCGTGGTCGCAGCAAGAAGTCCCGGGCCGCGTCGGCGCCGTCGACCTCGAAGCGGACGGTGGAGCCGCGGTAGCGCTCGGTCAGGCCGAGGTCGTGAAACATCGCCGCGACGTAGAGCAGCTCCGACGTCCGGTTGCAGTCCGCGGCGCAGGCCCTGCAGCGCGCCGAAGAAGAACACCCGCCGGGAATGGTTGAAGAGCAACTCGTCCTCGGTGTCGCGGATGAACTCGGTGGCCTCGCGCGCCAGCGCGGTGTCGGGTACGTGGATGCCGGCGATGGTGTCGATTGAGCTGGTGGTCATGTTCTCGTCTCCTTCTCTGGTGACCGTTGCTATGAGTGTGCGGCGGCGCGGACAATCCGACCCTGGCCGTTCGGGCCGTCCTCTCCACAGAAAGCGACACAATGGCTTGCGTGGCTGCAGCCAAAGCGCGTTCGCGGGTGGTGGTGATCGTCGTCTTCGACGGGGTGACGCTGTTAGACGTCGCGGGAGCGGGTGAGGTCTTCGTCGAGGCCAACCGGTTCGGCGCCGACTACCAGGTCAAAATCGCGTCGGTGGACGGGTGCGACGTGACCAGCTCGATCGGGGCCCGACTGGGGGTCACCGACAGCATTGCCGCGATCGATTCCGCCGACACCGTTCTGGTCGCCGGCAGCGACAATCTGCCCGGCACGAGCCATCGACCCCGCCCTGGTCGAGGCCATCCGATCGGTGTCGGCCCGGACCCGGCGGCTGGCGTCCATCTGCACGGGGTCGTTCATCCTCGCGCAGGCCGGCGTGCTCAGCGGGCGGCGCGCCACCACGCACTGGCACGACACCCGGTTGTTGGCCCGGGCCTTCCCGGATGTCACCGTCGAGCCGGACGCGATCTTCGTCCGCGACGGCGACATCTTCACCTCGGCCGGGATTTCGTCGGGCATCGACCTGGCGCTGGCGCTGGTCGAAATGGATTACGGGACCGAACTGGTCCGCGACGTGGCCCGGTGGCTGGTCGTCTACCTCAAACGCGCGGGCGGCCAATCACAATTCTCGGTGTTGCTCGAGGCCGATCCGCCGCCGCAGTCGCCGCTGCGCCCGGTCACCGACGCGATCGCGGCCGACCCCGGCGCCGACTACAGCGTGAAAAAGCTTGCGGCGCTGGCATCTTTGAGCACGCGCCAGCTGACTCGGCTGTTCCAGTCCGAGCTCGGGATGAGCCCGGCGCGCTACGTCGAATTGGTTCGGATCGATTTCGCCCGTGGCGCACTGGAAGCCGGCCGGTCGGTCACCGAGACCGCGGGCATGGCCGGCTTCGGCAGCATCGAAACGCTGCGACGGGTATTCGTCAATCACCTGGGCATCAGCCCGAAGGCCTATCGGGACAGGTTCCGAACGGCGTACGCCTGAACGCTATTTGGTGCTGTTGTACTTGGTGATCGCGTCGTCCAGCCGCTGCAGCGCCGCGCCGTAGCCGGCGAAATCGCCCTTCTTCTGCGCGTCCTTGCGCCGCGCCGATCGCCGCCTGGATCTCTTGCAGCGCAGCGGCTTTGGCCGGCGACAGCGTCACCGATCCGTCCGGAGACGGGCGGCGCGGCCACCGGCGGCGGTGATCCGGGCGTCGCGACCGGGCACCGGCGCGTTGGCCGGCGGACTCGCGGCGGGTCGTGCCGGCATCGGTGGGAACGATCCCCGTCGCCGCCGCACCCGCGCCCGGACCGAACAGCCCGGTCAGGGCGTCACGCACGGTGGGGCCGTACCCGATCTTGTCGTTGTACATCATCGCCACCCGGATCAGCCGCGGGTAGGACGACGCCGCGTCGCTGGCCCCCGGGGAGGCATACACCGGTTCGACGTAGAGCAGTCCGCCCTGCCCCACCGGCAAGGTGAGCAGATTGCCCCACCGGATCCGGTTCTGATTGTCGCGCCCGATCACACCGAGGTCCTGGGACACCGCCGGATCGGTGGTGATCGCGTTGTTGGCCAGCTTCGGCCCGTTGACCTGACCCGGGATGGTCAGCACGGTGATCTTGCCGTACGTCGCCGGGTCGGAGCTGGCGCTGATGTAGGCGGCCAGATAGTCGCGCTTGAACCTGTTCATCGCGCTGGTCAGCTGGTATGACGCCGTATTGTCGTTCTTCGCAATGTTTTTCGCGACGATGTAATACGGCGGCTGGTAGCTGCTGGCCGTCGGGTTCGGATCCAGCGGCACGTCCCAGAAATCCGACGTGGAGAAGAACGTCACCGGGTCGTTGACGTGGTACTTCGCCAGCAGCATCCGCTGCACCTTGAACAGGTCCTCGGGATAGCGCAGGTGCTCGGCCAGCTCCGGGCTGATGTCGCTCTTGGGCTTCACGGTGCCCGGGAACACCTGCATCCAGGCCTTGAGCACCGGGTCCTGTTCGTCCTGCTGGTACAGCGAGACGGTGCCGTCGTAGGCGTCCACGGTCGCCTTCACCGAGTTGCGGATGTAGGAGACCCGCTTGTCGGGCGCCAGCTTGTTGAACGCCACCTCGTTGGAGTCCGCGGTCGCCGACTCCAGCGACGTCAGTTCGGAATACGGGTAGTTGTCCAGCGTGGTGTAGCCGTCGATGATCCACACCAGTCGCTTGTTGACGATCGCCGGGTACACCGCGCTGTCGGTGGTCAGCCACGGCGCCACCGCCTCCACCCGCCGCGCCGGGTCACGGTTGAACAGGATCTTGCTGTTCGAGCCGATCACGTTGGAGAACAAGAAGTTTCGCTCGGCGAACTTCGCGGCGAACACGCTGCGCGACAGCCAGTCGCCGAGCGGGACGCCGCCGAGCCCCGGCGTAGGTGTAGTTCTTGGTCTCGTTGCTGGTCTCGTAGTCGTATTCGCGGTCGGTGCCGTTGCGCCCGACGATCGCGTAGTCGGCCGACGTGTTGGAGATGACCGGCCCGAAGTAGACGCGCGGCTGGTCGAGTTGCGCCGGACCGTCGGACACCACGCCGCCGTTGGCGCCGACGACGTTGACCAGGAATTCGGGGTAGCCGCCGTTCTGGTTGGGGTCGTTGGCGATTCCGCGCACGGTGTTGGCCGGCGACGCGATGAAGCCGTTGCCGTGGGTGTAGACGCTGTGCCGGTTGATCCAGTCGCGCTGGTTGTCGATCAGCCGGTCGGGGTTGAGTTCACGCGCCGCCACGACGTAGTCACGCAACGCCCCGTTGCGGTCCTGGTACCGGTCGATGGAGAGCTGGTCGGGGAAGTAGAAGAAGTTCTTGCCCTGCTGGAACTGGGTGAACGCCGGGCTGACGATCGTCGGGTCGAGCAGCCGGATGTTCGACGTGGTCGCGCGGTCGTCGGCGACCTGCTGGGCGGTGGCCTGCGCGTCGCCGGTGTAGTTGCGATAGGTGACCTGGTCCGACGGTCAGGCCGTAGGCTTGCCGCGTCGCGGCGATGCTGCGGCTGATGTATTCGCTTTCCTTTTGCGCGGCATTGGGTTTGACGCTGATCTGCTCGACGATCAGCGGCCACCCGGCGCCCACGATCAGCGACGACAGCAGCAACAGGACCAGCCCGATCGCCGGAATCCGCAAGTCCCGCAGCACGACCGCGGAGAACACCGCGGCCGCGCAGATGAGCGCGATCGCCATCAGGATCAGCTTCGCCGGCAGCACCGCGTTGATGTCGGTGTACCCGGCGCCGGTGAACGGCTTGCCGCCGCGGGTGTGCGACAACAACTCGTAGCGGTCCAGCCAGTACGCAACCGCCTTGAGCACGACCAACACCCCGACCAGGGTGACCAGCTGGATCCGCGCCGAACGGCTCAGCGCGCCCGTACGGCCGGACAGCCGGATGCCGCCAAAGATGTAGTGGGCCAACACGTTGGCGACGAAGGCCAGGAACACCGCGACGAACAGGTAGCTGAGCAGCAGCCGGTAGAACGGCAGCTCGAACGCGTAGAAGCCGAGGTCCTTGCCGAACTGCGGATCCTTGATGCCGAAGTCGCCGCCATGCAAGAACAGCTGGATGCGCACCCAATAGCTTTGCGCGACGATGCCGGCCAGCAGGCCGACCGCCACCGGAATACCGGCGCTGATCAGTCGCAAGCCGGGACAGCACCAGGACGCGGTAGCGCGCCACCGGATCGTTGTCGTTGCTCGGCACGAACACCGGGCGGGTGCGGTAGGCCACCGCGAGCCCGGCGAACACGATGCCGCCCACCAGCAGTCCGGCGATCAAAAAGACCACGAACCGGGTGACCAGCACGGTGGAAAACACCGAGCGGTAGCCGAGCTCGCCGAACCACAGCCAGTCGACGTAGGCGTCGATCAGCCGCGGACCCGCGAGCAGCAGAGCGATCACACCCAGTGCGATCAGGATCAGAATCCGGCTACGCCGAGTCAGCTTCGGCATCCGTGCGGTGGGCCGCATCCCCACTGGCTACGCTCCCTGATCGATTGCTAGACGGTGACAACTCTACGCATGGCACTACCCGTGATCGCCACGGTTCGCTAGCAGCTTGGCGGCTGCCCACCCGACCCGATCGCGTGCAGCGCATCCACTGCCTGGCCGAGCGTCTCGACCTTGACCAACCGCAGGCCGGACGGATTGTCCGAGCTGGCCTCATAGCAGTTCTTCGCCGGCACCAGAAAGACCGTCGCCCCGGCCGCGTGCGCGGCGACCATCTTATGGGTGATGCCGCCGATCTGGCCGACCTTGCCGTCGGAGGAAATGGTCCCGGTTCCCGCGATGAAGTTCGACTTGGCCAGGTCCCCGGTGGTCAATTTGTCGACCACCGCCAGGCTGAACATCAATCCGGCGGACGGCCCGCCCACGTTGGCCAGGTTGAAGTCCACGGTGAACGGCGCCCACGGCGCGTCGAGCACCGCGACGCCCAGGAAGCCGTAGTCACGGTCCTTGTTGGCGCCCAGCGTGATCTGGGCCACACCGGCCGGCTCGTTCTTGCGGCGGTAGTCGATCGTCACCACCTGGCCCGGCTTGGTGTTCTTCAGCAACCCGGTGAACTCGTCGACGGTGGCCACCGGGACGCCGTTGACCGCGTCGATGGCGTCGCCGGTCTTGAGCTTGCCCGCCGAGGGACCCGGCTCGGGGACTTTGGCGACGGTCACCGCCGCGGGGTACTTGAGGTAACCCAGGGCCGCATAGGCGGCGCTGTCCTCGGATTGCTTGAAGTCGGCGTTGTTGGCCTTGTCGACGTCCTCGCGCGACTTGCCCGGCGGGTAGATGAGATCGCGCGGTACCAGCTGTTCCTGGTCCGAAAGCCACAGCGTCAGCGCCTCGCCCAGCGCCAAATCGTCGCGCTGGGACACCGTCGTCATGTTGAGGTGGCCGGTTGTCGGGTGCGTCTGGGTGCCCTCGATCGCCACCACCTGCTTGCCGTCGACCTCGCCGAGCGTGTCGAACGTGGGGCCCGGCCCCAGCGACACGAACGGCACCGTCACCACCGCCAGCAACACGCCGAACACCACGATCGGCACCAGCGCGACCACCAAGGTCAGGATGCGCCTGTTCACGCCGATCACACTAGACGGCGACCCCGGCGCGGTGTTCAGCCACAACGTCCGGTTGCCGGGTTCAGCTACGAGCTGACCCGAGGTCGCGCCGCCTGACCACGCGGTGAGTACCGTTGAGGGTATGGCTGACCTGCCTTTCGGCTTCTCCCATGGAGACGACCCCGACAAGCACGGGAAAAAAGATCCCGATTCGGGCTCGAACCCGTCCGACCCGTTCGCCGCCTTCGGCATGGGCGGCGAGTTCGGCATGGGCGACTTGGGGCAGATCTTCACCCAACTGGGTCAGATGTTCAGCAGCGCGGGCACCGTGGGGCCCGGCGGAACCGCCTCGGGTCCGGTCAATTACGACTTGGCGCGCCGCGTCGCGACGAACTCGATCGGCTTCGTGGCACCGGTTCCGGACACCACCATCTCGGCGATCGCCGACGCGGTGCATCTGGCCGAAACCTGGCTGGACGGGGCCACGGCGCTGCCCGCGGGCACCACCAAGGCGGTGGGTTGGACCCCCGGCGATTGGGTCGACAACACGCTGGAGACGTGGAAGCGGCTGTGCGACCCGATGGCACAACAGATTTCGACGGTGTGGGCGGCGTCGCTGCCCGAAGAGGCCAAGAGCATGGCCGGGCCGCTGCTGCAGATGATGTCGCAGATGGGCGGTATGGCGTTCGGCTCACAGCTCGGGCAGGCGCTGGGCCGATTGTCGCGCGAAGTGCTGACGTCGACCGACATCGGTTTGCCGTTGGGGCCCAAGGGAATTGCGGCGATCATGCCCGACGCCGTCGAATCGTTCGCGACCGGGCTGGAGCGGCCGCGCAGCGAGGTCCTGACGTTCCTGGCGGCGCGCGAGGCCGCCCACCACCGGTTGTTCAGCCACGTGCCCTGGCTGTCGAGCCAACTGCTGGGCGCCGTCGAGGCCTACGCGATGGGCATGCAGATCGACATGTCAGGCATCGAGGAGCTGGCGCGCGACTTCAATCCGGCGTCGCTGTCGGATCCGGCGGCGATCGAAAACCTGCTCGGGCAGGGCGTTTTCGAGCCCAAGGCGACGCCGGCGCAGACGCAGGCGCTGGAACGCCTGGAAACCCTGCTCGCGCTGATCGAGGGCTGGGTGCAGGTGGTGGTCGCCGGCGCGCTGGGCGACCGGATTCCCGGCGCGGCCGCGCTGGGCGAGACGATGCGTCGCCGTCGCGCCAGCAGCGGCCCGGCCGAGCAGACCTTCGCGACGCTGGTCGGACTGGAGCTGCGGCCCCGCAAGATGCGTGAGGCCGCCGCGTTCTGGGAGCGCCTGACCGAGGCCGCCGGGGTCGACGCCCGCGACGGCGTCTGGCAACACCCCGACCTGCTGCCAGACGCCGAGGACCTCGACGAGCCGGCGGGCTTCATCGACCGGGTCATCGGCGGCGACACCAGCGGAATCGACGAGGCCATCGCCAAACTCGAGCGCGAGGGCCAGGGCCCCGACGGCCCCGAGCCCGGCGAACCGGTTCCGCCGGCGGTTCTGCGGACAACTGACCCGCCGGTACATCGCCGACCACACCCCCGCGCGGTGGCTGATGGTCGATGGCGCGGACCACGCGCCATCGATTCATCGAGCCTGACAGGATCCTGACCGGATCGCCTGGCATGCGCAACACCGGGTTCCACTCCATCGCCGCCGTTACCTGTAGATATTCCTAGCGTTGTCTGTCAACGCGCTGGACTAAGGCCTACATTCAGGGGGCGGCGAACGGTCTGAATGATCGGAGACCCGAGCTGACGCGTCTCGGCAGACTGGGTTGAGCCCGTAGCGACGGTAACTCGGATGCAAGCGAAGGACACAGACAATGCCACAGCAAGAACAAAACATCGCGTTGGTCAAGAATGGCAACGAGGCCTTTGCGGCCGGTGACATCGACGCGGCGATGAACCTGTTCGACGATGACGTCGAGTGGGTCCAACCGGGCGACAGCGCCGTCAGCGGTACCTATCACGGTAAAGCTGAACTCGGTCAACTCGTCAGCCAGTTGGCCGAGAAGTCGACCGCGGCCGCGCCGCAGCGATGCCTCGCCGACGGGGACACTGTCGGCATGCTCGGTGAAACGACTGCCGGCGAACGAAACAAGCGATGTCGCGCAGGTGTTTACCATCCGTAACGGCAAGACGGTGCGGGTACAGGGATACGCAGACACTGCGGTGATGGAGCGCATGATTCGGCAAGAAGCAGGTCGCTACGGCCTAGTACGTCTGCCCGGCACACCTGCCGGACGAGACAGTGATGCTCCTCCGAATAGAGTCGGCCCGTCACCTTCTTTGATGGCGGGCCGACTCGCGTACGGCTACACCGCGTGTCGACAACCGGTGCCGCCGGCGGTCCTGTGGATAACTGACCGGAGCCGTCGCCTCCGGCGTGACACAGTTGCGCGGTGTCGCCGGCCGCGCTCTTGACCTATGCGCTGGATCCGGCGCTGCCGGTGCTGCTGCGACCAGACGGCGCGGTCCAGGTGGGCTGGGATCCCCGCCGCGCGGTGCTGGTCCGCCCGCCGGGCGGTCTGGCCCCCGCCGAGCTGGCCACGCTGTTGCGGACGATGTGGTCGCCGACGCCGCTCTCGGAGTTGCAGTGCCGCGCGCTCAACGCGGCCTGACCGACGCCGACGGTCTGCGAAACCTGGTGGCGCAATTGGTCGGTGCAGGGGTCGTCACCGAATGCGGGCGACCGCGCGCCCGGGCGGCCTCGGTGCGGATCCACGGCCGCGGGCCCCTCTCCGAGCTGCTGGTGGAGACGTTGCGCTGCTCGGGCGCCCGGATCGCGCACAGCAGCCAACCGCATGCCGCGGTGTCGGCCAACGACGTTGATCTGGTGGTGCTGTCGGACTTCCTGGTCGCCGACCCGCGCATGGTGCGCGACCTGCACAACCAGGGCGTCGCGCATCTGTTGGTGCGGGTGCGCGACGGCATCGGGCTGGTGGGTCCACTGGTGATTCCCGGCGTCACCAGCTGCCTGGGAAATTCTTAAGTGGGATCACTTTGATCTGGGGACGGGCCGTCACATGAGCGCTCCCCGAAGAGCCTGGCAACAGGGTGCCGTCACTCGGTATTTGCGTTAGCGTAGTGAGGATTCTCACTACTGCGCTCACGCCAAATAGGGTGAAACGGCTATGGATTATGGGTTGCTGACGCCGGAGGTCAACTCCGGTCGCATGTATGCCGGCCCCGGATCGGGACCGATGCTGGCGGCTGCGGCGGCCTGGGACGCGATCGCCGCCCAGCTGGAATCCGCTGCGGCGGGCTACTCCTCGCAAATCTCCGACCTGACCGGACTGGCCTGGTTCGGGCCGTCGTCGATGGCGATGTCGGGCGCGACGGCGCCATATATCGCCTGGCTGAACGCCGGCGCCGCCCAGGCCGCGCAAACCTCCGCCCAGGCCTACGCGGCGGCCGCCTCCTACGAGGCAGCGTTCGCGATGACGGTGCCCCCACCGGTCATCTTGGCCAACCGGTCACTGTTGATGGCGCTGATCGCGACCAACTTCTTCGGCCAGAACACCGCGGCAATCGCCGCGACCGAAGCCCAGTACATGGCGATGTGGGCCCAAGACGCCGCCGCGATGTACGGCTACGCCGCTGCATCCTCGACCGCAAGCATGCTGACCCCGTTTAACGAACCGCCGCGCACCACCAACCAAGCCGGGCAGGGTGATCAGGCCCATGCGGTGGCCCAGTCCGCGGGCAACGCCACCAGCGCCCGCACCCAATCCGTGGCGCAACTCGCCTCGACCAACACCACCGCGCATACCGTCAACTCCACCACCGCCGCTGGCGTCGACCCGCCCCTGCCAGCGGGCAGCACCGCCAATGTGGCACCCGGCGCCGCCCTTGACGTAGGCGTCACCGCTACCGCCAGCAACGGCTACCCCATCACCTTCACCTCTGGCGCCTCGTTGAACGCCATCACCCCGCTGCACGTGACCATCTTCGGAGTCGGCATTAACCTACCTGCCGGCGGCAATTCATTTGGCTTCAGCGGCACGATTACTAGCGGCACCTTTACCGCTACCGGTGGCGCTTTCACCGTTCCCGGCGGCGGCGTCACCGCCGTTGGGAGCGGCGTCAACGTCACCCTCAACGCCGCCGGCGCAGCGACTGCTATCAACACCGGCGCCGTCATTACCGGCCCTGCCGTCGTCCCCGTCGTCCCGAGCGCGTCTAGCGGGTTGGCGGCGGCGCCCGCGGCAAGCGCGCTGAGCAGCTCACCAGGTCTGGCGGGGACCGCAGGGATCCAACCCCAGCTTGACGTGGATGGGCTTCTGGAATTGGCTCGCACCGTATCCGGCGCTGACCTCGCTGCTGACGTGACGGTGGCAGCCGGTTAAGTACCCCGGCTCGATGATCGAACCGGGCCTGGCCCCTACGCTTCAAACGTGCGTGATATCGAGGAGATCGACTCCGAACTCGGACTGCTGCTCGCGATTCGCAACATGACGCGGAAGGCAGAAAGTCGCACGCCAAATACGGCGCGGATAGACACGCTGCTCGACGAGCGCTCTGCCGCAACCTTTTCCGGGAACACCCCGGTACTGACGTCGCCGCCGACCTCGCGGCAGGGGGCCGGCTAAGGCCTGGCGGTTCTGTGGATAACTGAACGGGCCTGCGCCGCGCGCCTGGCACAGTCTGGATTCATGCCGCCGGACGCGCCCTCCATGTATGCGCTGGACCCGGCGATGCCGGTGCTGCTGCGCCCCGACGGCGCGGTCAGGTGGGCTGGGATCCCGCGCCGGGCGGTGCTGGTCCGTCCGCCGCGGCGGCCTGGCCGCGGCGGCGCTGGCCGCGCATACTGCGGGCCATGCGATCACCGCCTCCCGATCACCGAGCTGCAGCGCCAAGCCGCTCGACCGCGGACTGACCGACGCCGACGGCCTGACGAACCTTGTCGCGCAACTGGTCGGCGCCCGAGTGGTCGACCCGCGGGTGCCGGCAGACCGGCGGCCGGGCGGCCTCGATCCGGCTCCACGGCCGCGGGCCGCTATCGGACCTGATGGTGGAGTCGCTGCGCTGCTCCGGGGCGCGGATCGCGCACAGCAGCCAGCCGCACGCCGCGGTGTCGCGCGGCCGCCGTGGATCTGGTGGTGCTGTCGGACTACCTGGTCGCCGACCCGCGCATGGTGCGCGACCTGCACAGCCAGGGCGTCGCGCATCTGGCGGTGCGGGTGCGCGACGGCACCGGGCTGGTGGGTCCGCTGGTGATTCCCGGGCGTGACCAGCTGCCTGGGCTGCGCGGACCTGCACCGCCGGGACCGCGACGCCGCGTGGCCGGCCATCTGCGCGCAGCTGCGCGAAACGGTCGGCGTCGCCGATCGGGCCACCCTGCTGGCGACGGCGGCGCTGGCGCTCAGCCAGGTGAACCGGGTTATCGCGGCCGTGCACGGGCAGGAGGCGGCAGCCGAGCCCGGGCCGCCCCAGACGCTGAACGCGACCCTGGAATTCGACCTGCACTCGGGCGCGATCGTCACGCGGCGGTGGGCCAAACACCCGCTGTGCTCCTGCTGCTGACCGCTTGGGGCGATTCGACGACCTGTTGCGAAGGCCACATCGACCATCAGGCCGCCGTTGACCAGGCCGTTAATTAGTATGACAACGTGCGTTGTCGCCGTCTCTCCACATCGCGCTGGCCATCATGGATGATGGGTACGTGGCAGACATCAAACGGGGCCGGGCTGCGCGCAACGCAAAGCTGGCCAGCATTCCGGTCGGATTCGCCGGTCGGGCAGCGATCGGGTTCGGTAAACGGCTGACCGGAAAGTCCAGGGACGAGGTCCAGGCCGAGCTCCTGGAAAAGGCCGCCCACCAATTGTTCACGGTCCTCGGTGAGCTCAAGGGCGGCGCGATGAAGGTGGGCCAGGCCCTGTCGGTGCTCGAGGCCGCGATCCCCGAGGAGTTCGGCGAGCCGTACCGCGAAGCGTTGACCAAGCTGCAAAAGGACGCCCCGCCGCTGCCCGCCGCCAAGGTGCACCGGGTGCTCGACGCCCAGCTGGGCACCAAGTGGCGCGAACGGTTCAGCTCGTTCGACGACACCCCGGTGGCCTCGGCCAGCATCGGCCAGGTGCACAAGGGTGTGTGGTCCGACGGCCGTGAGGTGGCGGTCAAGATCCAGTACCCGGGCGCCGACGAGGCGCTGCGGGCCGACCTCAAGACCATGCAGCGTCTGGTCGGGGTGTTCAAGCAGCTCGCGCCGGGCGCCGACGTCCAGGGCGTGGTCGACGAGCTGATCGAGCGCACCGAGATGGAGCTGGACTACCGGCTGGAGGCCGAGAACCAGCGCGCCTTCGCCAAGGCGTATCAGGACGACCCGCACTTCGCGGTGCCGCGCATCGTGGCCAGTGCGCCCAAAGTGGTGATCCAGGAGTGGATGCAGGGCACGCCGATGGCCGAGATCATCCGGCACGGCACCGCCGAGCAGCGCGACTTGGTCGGCACCCGGCTGCTCGAGCTCACCTTCGACGCGCCGCGCCGGCTGCGGAATGCTGCACGGCGACGCCCACCCGGGCAACTTCATGCTGCTTCCCGACGGCCGCATGGGTGTGATCGACTTCGGCGCCGTTGCCGCGCTGCCCGGCGGCTTGCCGATCGAGCTCGGCATGACGCATCCGGCTGGCCCGCGACAAGAACTACGACCTGCTGTTGCCGACGATGGAGAAGGCCGGCTTCATCCAGAAGGGCCAGCAGGTGTCGGTGCGCGACATCGACGACATGCTGCGCCAGTACGTCGAACCGGTCGAGGTCGAGGTCTTCCACTACACCCGTAAGTGGCTGCAGAAGATGTCCGCCATCGAGATCGATCGGTCGGTGTCGCAGATCCGGACGGCCCGGCAGATGGACCTGCCGCCCAAACTGGTCATCCCGATGCGGGTGATCATGTCGGTGGCCGCGATCCTGTGCCAGCTGGACGCCCACGTGCCGATCAAGGCGCTGTCCGAAGAGCTGGTGCCCGGCTTCGCCGAACCCGACAACGCGGTCGTCTAGTTCCCGCGCCCTAGGCAGCGGCGCCGTCTTGCCGGTGGTCTTTGCGCGGACGCCCGCGCGGGCCGTTTGAAACTCAGGACCGAGCCGCGGTCGAAGATTTCGCCGCCCCACACGCCCCAGGGTTCGGCTCGTTCCAACGCGGCGGCCAGGCATTGACGCCGGACCGGGCAGCCGGTGCAGAGCGTCTTGGCGCGCTCGAGATCGGCCGGGGTGTCGGCGAACCACAGGTCGGGATCGCCGACGTGACACGGCAGGGCCTGTCTGGGGACTGTCGGTGCCGACATGTCCTACCACCTACTTCCTGATCTGGATTGCTGTCCTTGGCAGTGATCCGGACCAGGTCGAAGAGGTGCCGACCCTACAACTATGGCCACGGATCCTGGTGACTTCGGGTCCGTGGCCATCTGGGAGAAAACCGGGCTGGTGGTTACCTTGCCTTCGGTGGGCCCCCGACATCTACGGACGCGTCGGTCACGGCGGCGGCGCGATGCTTACGCGCGGCCGCCGGAGGCGGCGTGTGCGGCATGGGAGGTACCCGCGGCCAGGACAGGGCGGGTCGCGCGGGCCACGCCTACACCGAACGCGTCGTTGATCATCGTGGCCACCCTCCTTGTTCGTAGTGCCAGAGTTGCGGTTTCGAGGGTAAACGGTCACCGCCGATGACCACAACCGATTTTCTGACCAGCGGGTTTACCGGGTCAGCTGCCGCGGACCAGTTCCAGCACGTCGGGGCCGTACTGTTCCAGCTTGCGGGCGCCGATGCCGGGAATCGCGATCAGCGCATCCTCGTCGTCGGGCCGCAGCTCGGCGATGGCGATCAGCGTGTTGTCGGTGAAGACGACGTAGGCGGGCACCTTCTGCTCCTTGGCGATGTCCAGCCGCCAAGCCTTGAGTCGCAGCAACAGGTCCTCGTCGATGTCGGCGGCGCAGGTCTCGCAGCGCCGCAGCATGACGGCCGCCGGGGTGGTCAGGTTGTTGTTGCAGATCCGGCAGCGGGTCGCGGTGCCCCGGTTGCGCCGGGACTTGTTGGGCGCCGCGTCGGCGCGCGCCTGCGGTGCGATGCCGTTGAGGAACCGCGACGGCTTGCGGCCCTGGCGTCCACCCGGGCTGCGGGCCAGCGCCCAACTGAGCGCCAAATGCATTCGGGCCCTGGTGATTCCGACGTAGAGCAGCCGGCGCTCCTCCTCGACCGCTTCGCTCTCGGCGCCGTGCGCCAACGCGTGCGAGATGGGGACCGTGCCGTCGGCCAGCCCGACCAGGAACACCGCGTCCCACTCGAGTCCCTTGGCGGCGTGCAGCGACGCGAGCGCGACACCCTGCACCACCGGTGAGTGCCGGGCGTCGGCCCGCATCCGAAGCTCGGCCAGCAGGCCGGGGAAGTCGAGCTGCGGACGCTGCGCGACTTCGTCGTCCACCAGCTCGGCCAGCGCGGTCAGCGCTTCCCAGCGCTCCCGGGCCCGGGTGCCGACCGGCTCCTCGGCCGTCAGCCCCAGCGGTTCCAGGATTGCGCGGACCGCGTCGGGTAACGGGCCGTCGGCGCCGCGCTCGCGCCGGCCCGCTGCAGCGCCAGCAGGGCCTGCTTGATCTCCTGGCGGTTGAAGAACCCTTCGCCGCCGCGAACCTGATAGGCGATGCCGGCCTCGGTCAACGCCTCCTCGTAGATCTCCGATTGCGCGTTGACCCGGTAGAGCACCGCGATCTCGGATGGCGCGGTGCCGGATTCGATGAGCCGCTTGATCGAGGCCGCGACCGCGGCGGCCTCGGCCAGCTCGTCGGGATGCTCGTGAAACGACGGCGCCGGCCCGGGCGGCCGCTGGCCGACCAGGTGCAGCTTGCTGCCGGCGACCCGGCCGCGGGCCGCGGCGATCACCTGGTTGGCCAATGACACCACCTGCGGGGTGGAGCGGTAGTCGCGCTCCAGGCGCACCACGGTGGCGTCGGGGAACCGCCGGGAGAAGTCGAGCAGGAACCGCGGTGAGGCCCCGGTGAACGAGTAGATGGTCTGGTTGGCGTCGCCCACCACGGTCAGGTCGTCGCGATCGCCCAGCCACGCCGTCAGCACCCGCTGCTGCAACGGCGTGACGTCCTGGTATTCGTCGACGACGAAGCAGCGGTAGCGGTCCCGGAACTCTTCGGCCACCGCGGGGTCGTTTTCGATCGCGGCCGCGGTGTGCAGCAGCAGGTCATCGAAATCGAGCAGCGCGACGTTGTCGTCGCGGGCCTTGAGCGCCTCGTAGGCGGCGTAGACGGTGGCGACCCGGGCGGCGTCCAACGGGATGTCGCGCGCGGCGGCGGCCACCGCGGCCGGGTATTCCTCCGGGCCGATCAGCGACGCTTTGGCCCACTCGATCTCGCCGGCCAGGTCGCGCACGTCGTCGGTGCTGGCGTTGATCCGGGCGCGGCCGGCCGCCCGGGCGACGACGGCGAATTTGCTGTCCAGCAGCTGCCACCCGGTGTCGCCGACCACCCGCGGCCAGAAATACCGCAGCTGCCGGTGGGCGGCCGCGTGGAACGTCAGGGCCGAGACCGCGCCGACGGTCGCGTCCGCGCCCGCCGCGGCGTCGATCGTCCGCAACCTCGAGCGCATCTCCCCCGCCGCCCGCTGGGTGAAGGTGACGGCCAGCACCTGACCGGCCGCGACATGACCGCTGGCGACCAGCTGGGCGATCCGGTGCGTGATGGTGCGGGTCTTTCCCGTTCCGGCGCCGGCGAGCACGCAGACCGGGCCGCGCGGAGCCAGCACGGCTTCGCGCTGCTCGTCGTCCAGCCCGGCTGTCAATGGATCGGCGACCGTCGGCATGGCGTCCATCTTGGCAGCGGTCGCCGACAAACCCGGCGCATCGCCACGCCAATCGGGTGTCTTCATCGGCGGCGCTGGCGGAATGTCGTCGCCGGCGGCAGTCGCCCGCTCCTCGCACCCGCTGCGCGGAATGCATCGTCGCCGGGCTCATCCGATCGCCCGCTCCTCCGCATCCCGCTGCGCGGAATGCTCGTCGCCGGGCTACATCCGATCGCCCAGCTCCTCCGCATCCCGCTGCGCGGAATGCATCGTCGCCGGGCTACGTTAACGAGCTATGACCTCTGTCCCGCTCACCGTCTACACGACCTCCTGGTGTGGTTACTGCCATCGGCTCATGACGGTGCTCAAGTCCAACGGAATTCCCTACGAGGCGGTCGACATCGAGCACGACGCGGCGGCCGCTGATTTCGTCAGCTCGGTCAACGGCGGCAACCGGACCGTTCCGACGGTGAAGTTCGCCGACGGGTCGACGCTGACCAATCCGAGCGCGGCCCAGGTGAAGGCGAAGCTGGCCGAGGCCGGCGACTGAGCGCCCGGTCAGTCGATCGCAGCCCAGGATTCGATGATCACGCGGGCGATCGAAATCGACCCGGGCAGCAGCAGATTCGACTCCGACGAGCTGGACCAGTCCCCCGCCGCCAGCGCGGCGCGCACCTCGTCGCGAGTGAACCACGCCGCCTCGGCGATCTCGCCGTCGTTGAACGAGAATTCCTCGGCCGGATCGCCGACGGCGTGGAAGCCGACCATCAGCGAGCGCGGGAACGGCCACGGCTGACTGCCCAGGTATCGCACGTCGCGGACGCTCAGGCCGATCTCCTCGCGGATCTCCCGAGCGACGCATGCCTCGAAAGATTCGCCGGCCTCGACGAATCCGGCCAGCAGCGAGAACATCCGCTCGGGCCACACCGCCTGGCGGGCCAGCACCGCGCGGTCACCGCCGTCGTGGACCAGACAGATCACCGCCGGGTCGATACGCGGGAACTCCTCGTGACCGGTGAGCGGGTTGACGCGTGCCCAGCCCGCCCGGGCCGGTCTCGTCGGCGAACCGTCCACGGAGCTGAACCGGGCCCTCTCATGCCAATTCAGCAGCGCGACGGCCGCGGATACCAGCTGGCTGCTGGTGTCGTCGAAGATCGGGCCGAGACTGCGCAGGTTCACCACCTCGGCGTGCGCGTCGGGATCGTCCGGAGCCTGCAGCGCGCCGCGGATCGCCCCAGACGTGCCGGCCGTCCTCGAGGCGCCCCAGAAACACGGCCTCCGGCGGCGGCTTGTCGCCCACTTCGGCCGCGGCGCCAAGCACCACCCGGCCGTTGGCGGCCAGCACCTGATTGCGCGAATCCACCCGCAGCAGCGCCGCATCCGCCCAGCCCGCGGTGGCCGCCTCGACGTCGGTGCGCAGCTGATCGGCGCGGTCGGCGCCCACGCGCGACAGCAGCGGGACGCTGCGCAGCTGAAAGTCCGCGATCGCCATCAGTGGTCGGCGTTTCGGATGTAGAGCAGCCGGTCGTTGGCCTCGATGGCGTCCACTTCCGGTGCGCCGATGCGCAGCAGGTGGCCGTCGCGCACCACGCCGAGCACGATGTCGCGCAGGTGCCGCGGCGATCCGCCGACTTCGGTCTGCTCCACTTCACGCTCGGCGATGGCCAGCCCGACGTCGGGAGTCAGCAGATCCTCGATCATCTCCACGACGCTGGGCGTGGTGGTGGCCAGCCCGAGGAGCCGCCCGGCGGTGGCCGAGGACACCACCACCGAGTCCGCGCCCGACTGCTGCAGCAGGTGCTGGTTCTCGGTCTCCCGGATCGAGGCGACGATCTTGGCGTTGGGTGCGAGTCTCGCGCGCCGTCAGCGTCACCAGCACCGCGGTGTCGTCGCGGCTGGCGGCGACGATGATGGACGCCGCATGCTGGGCGCCGGCCAGCCGCAGCACATCGGCTTTGGTGGCGTCGCCGTGCACGGTGACCAGGCCCGCGCTTTCGGCGTGCTCGAGCGTGCTGCGATCGGTGTCGACGACGACGACCTCTGCCTGCACGGTCTCGTCACCGAGGATGGCGGCGACCGCCGTTTTCCCCTTGGTGCCGTAGCCGATCACGATGGTGTGGTTGCGCACTCTGCTCCTCCAACGCTGAATCTTCCACCCTTGGCGAGACCGCTCGGAGAGCACTTCGAGCGTGGTGCCGACCAACACGGCCAGGAACGCGATCCGCAGCGCGGTGAAGATCAGGGTGTGCACCAGACGCGCGGTTTCGGTGTACGGCGTGATGTCGCCGTAGCCGGTGGTCGACAGGGAGACCGCGGAGAAGTACACGCAGTCCAGGAACGTCAGCGGTTCGTTGCGCACGTCGCGGTAGCCGTTGCGGTCCAGGTAGACGATGACGGCCGCGGCGAACAGCACCACCAGCGCGATGGCCAGGCGACGCGTGATGACGCGGATGGGACTCGCATGCTCCTCGGGGATGCGCACCACGCCGATCAGCTGGTGACCGCGCTGAGCGGTCAGGGTTTCGTCCAGACCGCTCAGTCTTCGGGACCTACCGTTGCCCACGGCGGCCCGTCATCGGCTGACCTTCTGCGCACCAGACACGCACGGGTCTTATGTAACCACGGCCACAGCTTGCGCCAATACTCGGGCGGCGCACGGTCACACCCGGGCGCGACGGTCGCCGTCCGGATCCCTCAGCAGCCCCGCCAGCTCGGCGTCGCTCGGCAGTTCCTCGGGGATCACGGTGGTGCGGGCGCGCACGTAGTAAAAGGCGGTGCGCACCGAGGATTCCGGGACGCCGGCCAACGCCGCCCAGGCCGAGCCGGTACACGGCGAGCTGGACGGCGGCCTGCCGCATCGCTTCCGGCCCGCGCGGCGGTTCACCGGTCTTCCAGTCCACCACGGTGGCGCCGCCGTCGGGATCGGCGAAGACCGCGTCGATGCGTCCGCGTACCAGCGTGTCGCCGATCGGCATTTCGAACGGTACCTCGACGGCGACGGGAGTTCTTGCGGCCCAGGGTGATTCAGTGAAGGCCTCCTGCAACGCGGCCAATTCCGCGGTGTCGCCGACATCGGAGTCCGCCGCGCCCGGCAGATCGCCGAGATCGAACAGACACTCGGCGCCGTAGAACTTCTGCACCCATGCGTGAAAGGCATTGCCCAGCAACGCATGCGGCTCCGGTCGAGACGGCAACCGATGCATCAAACGCTGCGCGCGTGCCCTCCGGGTCGCGCGCCAGGCCGACCAGGGAGCTGACCGACAACTGGCCGGGCAGGACGCGGGGCGTCGGCTGCGCCAACCGGGCGCGCTCGGCGAGCAGTGCGTCGACGTCGGCGGCCCAGCCGTCCACATCGACGCCCGCCTCGGTCGTGTCGGCCAGCATCGCCTGCGTCACCAGCGCCGCGCCGCGCTCGACGTCGTCGCGCCGCCGGGCCAGCGGGTCGGGCGGCCAAACCGCTTCGACAACGTTGTCGCGTAGCGGGTTTCGTTCACCGTCGGCCGGTGCCGGGGCCCAGTGTTCCACCGTTCCGCAGGGGTCGCCGGCCGCGGCGGAATCGTCGATGACGGCCTTGATCTCGCACAGGAAGTCCGACGGGCCGCGCGGCTTGACGCCGGTGGCGCCCCAGTGGTGCCCGGACACCAGCAGGGTGTCCTCGGCCCGGGTGATGGCGACATACAGCAGTCGCCGCTCCTCGTCGATGCGCCGCTGCTCGAGCTGGCGGCGATGCTCGGAGATCTTGTCCGACAGCTGCTTTCGGTTGGTGACGTCCGAGGTGTCCATCACCGGGATGCCCAGCGCGCCCGCGGCCGCGCGGTCGCCGCGCAACAGCGGCGGCAGCTCCGCGGCGTCGGTGAGCCAGGTGCTCTTCGACGCCGTCGACGGGAAGGTGCCGCCGGACAGGTGGGCCACCGCCACGACCTGCCATTCCAGCCCCTTCGCGGAGTGCACGGTGAGCACTTGGACGCGGTCGCGGGCGACCGTCAAGGGCGCTGGCGCCAAACCGTTCTCGACCGACTCGGCGACGTCCAGGATACGCCAGCAGGCCGGTCACCGACGTGGCGGCCGACCCGTCCGCCGGCCCGGTGGCGGCGTCGGTGCGTTCGGCGTAACCGGCGACGACGTCGGCGAACGCATCCAGGTGCTCGGTGCCGGCCCAGCCGGCCCCGACCCCCGCCGCGGCCCGGACTTCACAGTCGATGCCCAGCACGCGGCGCACCTCGGCGACCAAATCGGCAGCGGGTGGCCGAGGTGGGCGCGCAGGGCACTCAGTTCGGCGGCAAGCGCGGTGATGCGCTGAAACCCCGCAGCCGAATACGTCCCGGCCGCACCGGGATCGGCGATCGCGTCGGCCAGGCATACGGTGTCGGCATCGGGGCCTGCCGCCCTCGCGATCGACTCGGGCGAGGACGCTTCGGCGGCCGGCACAGCCCCGCCGAGCGCACGCGCGCGCTGCCACAGCGCCGCGAGGTCGCGGGCACCGAGGCGCCAGCGTGACCCGGTGAGCACCCACATCGCCGCCGCGCCGGCCGTCGGATCGGCGACCAGCCGCAGCATGGCCACCACCTCGGCGACCTCCGGGATGGCCAGCAGCCCGGCCAGCCCGACGACCTCGACGGGGATACCGCGGGCGCGCAACGCGTCGGCGATGGGCGCGGCATCAGCGTTGCGGCGCACCAACACCGCGGCCGTCGGCGGACCGACGCCGTCGTCGCGGGCCCGCTGGTACTGCGCGTCGAGATGGTCGGCGATCCACTCCCGCTCGGCCGTCACATCGGCTAGCAAGGCGCAGCGGACGGTGCCGGGCGGGGCGTCCGGGCGCGGGCGCAGCGCGTGCACGGCCACCGATCGCCGCCGCGCCTCCGCCGAGACAGCGTTGGCCACCCGCAGGGTCCGCGGCGGATTGCGCCAGCTGGTCCGCAACTCCAGGATCGGGGCGGGGGTGCCGTCGGATCGGGGGAAGTCGGTGGCGAACCGCGGCAGGTTGGTCGCCGACGCGCCACGCCAGCCGTAGATCGACTGGATGGGATCGCCGACGGCGGTGAGCGCCAGCCCGTCGTCGACTCCCCCGCCGAATAGTGCTGAGAGCGCGATGCGTTGGGCGTGGCCGGTGTCCTGATACTCGTCGAGCAGTACCACCCGGTAGCGGCTGCGCAGGTCCTCGCCGACTTGCGGGAACGTCGCCGCCAGCCTGGCCGCCGAGGCCATCTGCATCCCGAAGTCCATCGCCTTCGCGGCGCGCATGCGGTCGTTGAGCGCGTCGAGCAGTGGCACCAGTTCGGTGCGTTCGGTCTGGGTGGCCAGCAGCCGCAGCAGCCATTGGCTGGGGCCGCGGTCCCGTTGGTAGGGACCCGCGGGCAGGGTGTGGATCAGCCGCTCCAGCTCCACGTGGGTGTCGCGCAGCTGGCCGGTGTCCACCAGGTGTTCGGCCAGTTGTCCCCACAGCCGCAGCACCATCGAGGTGACGGCCGCCGGGGTCTTGTCGGTCCGCAGTTCCCCGGGATACCCGTTCACCACGTCGAAAGCCAGCTGCCACAACTCGGTTTCGCTGAGCAGCCGGGTGTCGGGCTCGACGGGCAGCAACAGGCCGTAGTCGCGCAGTAACGAGCCCGCGAAGGCGTGGTAGGTGCTGACCGTCGGCGCGCCGTCGGTGTCGACGGCCGCATCGCCGGCGGCGCTCGGCGCGCCCAGGCCGACACCGGCCAGCCGGGCCAGCCGGGACCGGACCCGGCGCAGCAGCTGGCCGGCGGCCTTGCGGGTGAACGTCAATCCGAGCACCTGACCGGGTTCGGCGTAGCCGTTGGCGATCAGCCACACCACCCGCGCGGCCATGGTCTCGGTTTTGCCGGCACCGGCGCCGGCGATGACCACCAGCGGCCCCGGCGGCGCGGCGATGACGGCGGCCTGCTCGTCGGTCGGCGGGAAAAGCCCTAGCGCGCCGGCCAATTCGGTTGGGCTGTAACGCGGCCGCGGCGGTGTCATCGCTGCGACCCGTCGGCGTGGGCCGGGCAGTTCGGCCGGATGGGGCAGTGCGTGCAGCCGTCGTTGCGCCGCGCGATGAACTGCGGGCCGGCACGTCGCGTCGGCCGCGCGCGCGATGACCTCGCGCCATTCGTCGCCGGCGGCCGCGGTCAGCGGATCCTGTTCGCGTTCGGCCACGCCGGACGCCCCGGTCTTGCCGAGGTAGACCAGCCGCGCGCCGCCGGGCTCGACGTTGTCGGTTCCGTTGCCGACCAATCCCTCGGCCACCGCCAGCTGATACATGGCCAACTGGGCGTGTTGTTGCGCATCGTCCTTGCTGACCGGGGTCTTGCCGGTTTTGATGTCGACGATCACCAGCCGGCCGGCGGCATCGCGCTCCAGCCGGTCGACCCGGCCACGCAGCCGCACCTCGCCGACCGTCCTCGGTGGCCACGGTTCCGTCGATCTCGACCTCGACGCCGACCTCGGTCAGCGCGCCCCGGGTCTGCGCCCGCCACTCGATGAACGCCTCCAGCATGGCGCGGTGCCGGGCCAGCTCGTTGGCCGAATGCCATTGCGCCGCAAAGGGCAGATGCTGCCACGCGCGGTCCAGCTCGGCCAGCAATTCCGATTCGCTCTGGTGCGGTTCGGCGATCAGCGCGTGCACCACCGACCCGATCGCCGAGCGCACGTCGCGCGGATCGGATCCGCCGTGCCGCTCGGCGAGCCAGCGCAGCGGGCAGTCGTTGAGGGTCTGCATGGTCGACGGCGTCAGGGTGACGACCTCGCCGCCGTCGCGCAGCGGCTCGGTGGTGCTGACCGGGGTCAGGCCGTGCCATTTAGCCGGGTCGGCGCCGGGTACGCCGGCTTTGGCCAGCCGGGCCAATTGCGTTGCCGCGCAGTCGCGGGCGTGCGCGTCCACCGCCCCGTCGGGCGCGCACACCACGCCGCGCAGCCGGCCCACCAGCGCCGCCGCGGACAACACCCGCGGCGCCGAGACCGGTTGCACGCCGGCGCCATCGACATCGTCGTCGGCCCACTGCGCGATTTCGGCGAAGAACACCGACGGCAGCGCGGCCTCGTAGACCGGCCCCACCGGTGTCGCTGTCGACGGCCGTCACCAGCAGCCGGCGCCGGGCCCGGCCCATCGCCGCCACCAGCAGCCTGCGCTCCTCGGCCAGCAGCGGCGCCCGCACCGAGGCGTCCGCGCCGACCCCGTCCAGCACGTCCAGCAGCCGCTGGGTAGCCAGCACGCCGCCCCGCGGAACGGTGTTGGGCCACAAGCCATCCTGCAATCCGGCGATGACCACGAAATCCCATTCGTGCCCCAGCGCGGCGTGCGCGCTGAGCACCCTGACCTGCTCGGCCGCGGCGACCGGCTCGGGGGTGGCACTCGGCAGCGCCAGCGCGGCGATGTGCTCGACCAGACCGCGCAACGACGCACCCGAGGTGCGCGACACGTAGTCGTCGGTGACGTCGAACAACGCGGTCACCGACTCGAGGTCCCGGGTGGCCTGGGCGGCGGCGGGGCCGCCACGCTCGCTCACCGACAGCCAACGGCGCTGCAGCCCGGACCGGTGCCAGGCGGCCCACAGGGTGTAGCGCGGGTCGTCACCGGCGCGGTGCGAGCGCGCGGCCGCGTCCAGCACCGCGCGGACCTTGCGCAGCGGGGCGAACTGGGGCCCCGGCGGTGTCGCGTCAGCGGAGAGCGCCTCGACCAACAGGTCGGCGAAATCTGCCGGTGCGCGGTCGGGGTTGGCGCGCTGCAGTGTTCGGCGCAGCCGGCGCAGCGAAACCGGATCGACACGACCGATGGGCCCGGTCAGCAACGCCAGCGCCTGCTGCCCGTCGAGTCCGTCGGCGGTGGCCAGCAGCACGGTGAGCAGGGCCCGCGCGGCCGGCTCCTCGGACAGCGGCCCGGGGACGGCGGGTGCGGCCACCGGCACTCCGGCGGCGGCCAGGGCGCGCGGCAGTCGTGCACCGGCCCGCGGCACCGACCGGACGATGACCGCCATCTGCGACCAGGGCACGCCGTCGACCAGGTGTGCGCGCCGCAGCGCGTCGGCGATCGTCGCCGCCTCGGCGTGCGTCGACGCGGCCAGCCGCACCGTGACCGAGCCCTGCCCCTCCCCGGCGCCGTCGATCTGCCGGCCGCTGCTGCCGCCGGGTAACCGGCCGGCGATCCCGCTGACCGCCCGCGCCACGGCGGGGGCGCACCGATGCGACGTCGTCAACGTCACCGAGGGCGCGTCGCCGCCGAGCAACCCGGCGGGTTCGCCGCCCCGGAAGCCGAACACCGCCTGGTTGGGATCCCCGGCGATCAGCGCCAGCTCGGCGCCCGCCGCGAGCACCCGAACCAGGCGGGCGGCCTGCGGGTCGAGCTGCTGGGCGTCATCGATCAACAAAACGCGGATCCGCCCACGTTCGGCGGACAGTAACTCGGGATCGACGGCGAACGCTTCCAGTGCGGCGCCCACCAATTCGGCGGCACCCAGCGCGGGCGTGGTCGCCTCCGGCGCGGCCGTGCCCACCGCCGCCCGCAGCAACATCACCTGCTCGTACTGGCGCGCGAATTGACCGGCGGCGGTCCATTCCGGCCGCCTGCAACGACGGCCCAGCCGCTCCAGTTCCAGGGGATCCACGCCGCGTTCGGCGCAGCGGGCCAACAGGTTTCGCAGCTCGGTGGCGAAGCCCGCCGTGCTCAGCGCCGGCCGTAGCTGGGCCGGCCACGCCGTCGCGGCGCGCGGTCCGTCTTCGAGGTCTCCGGCCAGCAGTTCCCGGATGATGGCGTCCTGTTCGGCACTGGTGACCAGCCGCGGCGGCGCCTCACCGGCGCGCTCGGCGGCGCGCCGCAAGACCGCGTACGCGTACCCGTGCACGGTCCGCACCAGCGGCTCGCGCACGGCGGCCCGGCCCGGGCCGGCGGATCGTGAGCGCAGCAGCGCCGTCGTCAACGCGCTGCGTTCGGCCATCCCGATCCGCCCGGAACCGGTAAGCAGCAGAACCGATTCCGGGTTGACCCCGGCGTCAATCTGGGCGACCGCGGCGTCGATCAGCAAGCTGCTCTTGCCGGTGCCGGGCCCACCGAGGACGCGCAGCTGGCCGCGCGCACCCGGGTCCAAGACGGTCTGCCCTTGGGCATCCCACGTGTAGGCCATGACGGCATGACATCACGAGGGTCCGACAGATCCACTAGCGTGCGACGAACGCGGCCTGTAGCAGCTGGTGGTCGAACCCTCCGACCGTCTCACCGGTGACCGCGTATTGGTACACCGCGACACGGAAGATCTGGCTGAGCGCGGTCGAGATGAACGAGATGGCAACGGCGAACAAGAACGTCGCCGCAAACACGGCGAGGCCCAGTGGCGCGAGACGAGCCGCGATCAGTGCGATGCCGCCGACCGCGCCGCCCAGCACGACGACCAGGGTGACCAGAAACGTCACCACCCCGATGGTGGCCGCCCCGGCGGCGCTCTCCCCCCAGCGCGCCTTGATGGTATCCACCGAGCGGCGCAGCGATCGAAACGGTCCCGCGCCCTCCAGCGCTATCACCGGTATGACGAAAAACGTTGCGACGGCCCATGCCGCGCCGACGAGGTCCGCGATGAGCCTGCCCACGTTCGGTAACCGCTCCTCGACCGCCCTGAGGATCAGCCCGACCGTGGTCGCCACCAAGGTCCACCCCAGAATCGGGACGATCCGGCGCGCCGCCGCGTTGATGCCTTCGGCGACCCTGGTGTCCTCGCCACGCATCGAGCGCACCGCGCAGGCGGCCAGCGCCACGTTGAAGAAGATGGCGAAGAAGGTGGACACGTACGCCGTTGCCGCGCCCGCGATGTAGTAGACAGGGTCCTGGTTGTCGATCTGATGGCCGCCGAACACGCCGCGCACCAGCAGCGTCGGCGCCCAGATCAGGATCGCGGCGAGGACGGCGAAAAGGGTGGACAGGATCGGGAAAAGGACGAGCGACCGGTCCTTCCTCAGGACTTTCCAGCTCTGCTGTGAAAGCACCCAACCGCGCCTGATTCTGCCCATGACCGCTCCCGTTGGGTCGTCGACATGATCGAGCGGTTCAGCGTACCCGGCCCGCACCGCCGTCGGCTCTTACGCTGGAGGCCTGAGCGAGCGAAGACCGGAAGGAGGGGTGCAAGACCATGCAGCACGACGAACGCGGCCTGCCCATCGACGAGGCGCCCGAGGGCGACGCGGTGGAACAACTGCTGCCCGCCGATTCCGACGACGAGACCGGCCTGGACACCGACTACGTGGCCGCCGCCGACCGGGAAGCCAACGAGGCCGACGTGATCGAGCAGGCTTACGTCGTCTCCACCGAGGACGATAGGGATGACGACCGGTGAGGACCGCCCGCACGTCGTGAAAGCGGCGGCTGGCACCATCGACGGGTGACCGCGAAGTTGCACGTGCACCGCTACGGCCCGTCCGGTCCGGTGCGGATCCTGGCGTTGCACGGGTTGACCGGCCACGGTCAGCGTTGGCAGCATCTGTCCGGCTTTCTGCCCGGGATCGGCATCGCCGCACCGGATCTGGTCGGCCACGGCCGGTCGACGTGGGCCGCGCCGTGGACCATCGAGGCCAACGTCGCGGCCCTGGCCGCGCTGCTCGACGAGCAGCCTGACACGCCGGTGGTGATCGTGGGCCACTCGTTCGGCGGCGGCCTGGCGATGCACCTGGCCGCGGCCCGCCCCGAGCAGGTGGCGGGACTGCTGTTACTCGACCCGGCGGTCGGCTTGGACGGCGGGTGGATGCGCGAGATCGCCGAGGCGATGCTGTCCTCGCCGGACTATCCGGATGCCGAGGAAGCGCGCATGGAGAAGGTGCACGGTTCGTGGTCCGATGTCGAACCCGCCCTGCTGGACGCCGAGATCGACGAGCATCTGATCACGCTGCCGGGCGGGCGCTACGGCTGGCGGGTCAGCCTGCCGGCGATGATGTCCGTACTGGAGCGAGCTGGCCCGCGACACCGTGCTGCCGCCGGCGAAGACCCCGACCATCCTGGTGCGAGCGAAGGGGACCACGCCGCCCTATGTCACCGACAAACTGATCGACGGCCTGGCGCAGCGGTTGGGACCGGATTTCGGGCTGCTGGATTTCGACTGCAACCACATGGTGCCCTACGCCAAGCCCGACGAAGTCGCCGCGTTGACGCGCGAACTGCTGGAAGCTCGCTGACCGTGGCGCCGGTGACCGACGAGCAGGTCGAGCTGGTGCGTGCGCTGGTCGCCGCGATCCCGTCCGGCCGGGTCGCCACCTACGGCGACATCGCGACTGTCGCAGGGCTTTCCAGCCCGCGCATCGTCGGCTGGATCATGCGGACCGACTCCTCGGACCTGCCCTGGCACCGAGTGATCACCGCCTCCGGGCGCCCGGCGCGACACCTGACGACCCGGCAGCTGGAGCTGTTGCGCGCCGAAGGCGTGCTGGCGAACGACGGCAGAATCGCGCTGCGCGAGGTTCGCTACGAGTTTCCGGACGGACGCTAGAGGACCAACCGGACCAGCGCCGCGGTGCGGGCCAGGCCGGGGAACGCCTCGGCGGTGGACCGCGGGTGCAGCGCGTGCACCGCGAGGCGGAACATCAACGCCCGCAACAACATCTGCGGCCATTCCGGCAGGGCGTTCCAGCGCTCGATCAGGCCGTCGTCGGCCTCTCCCCAGGACAGCGCGTCGATGACGACCACGCCGGCCGCCCACGAGGCGGGCCGCCAATACGGGGTGATGTCGGTGATTCCCGGCGCCGCGGTGCCGACGAAAAGCACTGTGCCGTAAAGGTCTCCGTGGACCAGCTGGTTGGGGCTCTTGGTCGGCTTGCGCAAGGTGGCGAGCTGATGGAGCAGCTCCACCGATCGCTCGGCGTCCGCGGTCGGAGGGGCTACCCGGGCACCCGGCGGCACCGAGGCCAACGGTCGCTCCTCCCATGCCGCACGATCGGCGGCGATGAAGATGTCGACGTCGCCCCAGGGCGCGGTGGGCCCCTGGGTCAGAAAGCGGGGTCGCTCCAGTTTGCCCGTCGCCTCGTGCAGGCGCACCGCCGCGGAGACGACTTCGTCATGGCGGGGCTCCGGCGTCCCGGCCACGAAGGTATCCGCCCGCCATCCGGAAAGGACGTAACGCCCATCGGTGGAACGGACCGGCCGGGCCAGCCGGACGCCGTCGACGAACAGGGTCTCGCGGACCCGGGCGGACCAGGCCGCGCGCGCGTTCTCGGCCACCAGCGACAAGACGACTTCACCGCACCGCCAGCCGCCCTCCCAGCTGGCACCCAGATAGACCGGTTTAACGCCTGCCAAACCAAACGCCGACAGCACATGATCCGGCGGTGGCTCGACTGTCACACCGGTACTCTAAACGAGTTCAACATGCGGCGATCGCTAGCACAGCGGCGGGTCGCCGCCAGCCTGCACAGCGGCGGGTCGCCGCCAGTCAGCACCCGTTCCGGGTCAGTACATGATCATGTCGGGTTGCATCTGCTGCGCCCACGCCACGATCCCGCCCTGCAAATGCACCGCGTCGGCGAATCCCGCCTTCTTCAGCACCGCCAGCGCCTGGGCCGAGCGCACCCCCGTTTTGCAGTACAGCACCGGCAGGCGGTCCTGCGGCAGCTTTGCCAGCCCCTCGCCGGAATTGATCGACGACTGCGGGATCAGCTGGGCCCCGTCGATGTGCACGATGTCGAACTCCACGGGCTCACGCACGTCGATCAGGGCCAGCTTCTTGCCGGAATCCAGCCAATCGCGCAATTCCCGCGGGGTGATGGCCGACGCGTCGTCGTCGGCCGGGGACTCGGACACCACGCCGCACAGCTGCTCGTAGTCGACGAGCTCGGTGATCCTCGGCCTGGATGCGTCCGACGGGTCCCGGCGGATCGCGACGGTGCGATAGGTCATCTCCAGCGCGTCGTAGATCATCAGCCGGCCCAGCAGCGAGTCGCCGATCCCGGTAATGAGTTTGATCACTTCGGTGCTCATCACCGAGGCGATGGAGGCGCAGACGATGCCGAGCACGCCGCCCTCGGCACAGGACGGGACGGAGCCGGGCGGCGGCGGCTCGGGGTACAGATCGCGATAGTTGAGACCGCGTCCGTCCGGGGCGTCCTCCCAGCACACCGAGACCTGGCCCTCGAAGCGGAAGATCGACCCCCACACGTAGGGCCTTTTCGCCAGCACCGCCGCGTCGTTGACCAGATACCGGGTCGCGAAGTTGTCGGTGCCGTCCACGATCAGGTCGTAGCGGCCGAACAATTCGACGGCGTTGGTGGAGTCCAGGCGGAACTCGTGCAGCCGCACGTCGACCAGCGGGTTGATGGCCGCGATGGAGTCGCGCGCCGACCGGGCCTTGGACCGTCCGACGTCGGCCACCCCGTGGATGATCTGACGCTGCAGGTTGGACTCGTCGACCACGTCGAACTCGACGATGCCGATCGTGCCCACGCCGGCCGCCGCCAGGTAGAGCAGCGTCGGCGCGCCGAGCCCGCCCGCGCCGATCACCAGCACCCGGGCGTTCTTGAGCCGTTTCTGCCCGTCGAGGCCCAGGCCGGGAATGATCAGGTGCCGGCTGTAGCGGGCCACCTCATCGCCACTCAGGTGGTCTGCGGGTGCCACCAGAGGCGGCAGCGGCGTCGACACTGCGAAACATCTCCTCGGTCGGCCCAGCGGTAAGCGTCGTCTACCACCATCACAGCAGCCCGCCGAGGCCGCGGCAACGAGGCGCTGGGGCGGGCTAGGCGATCGGGTACGGCCAGGGATTGAACCGGCAGGTCTTCCCGTCGGCCTTGACGACGTCGGGGTCGAACTGGGCGGCGTCGTTGTTCGCCGTGGAGAACGTCTGCTGCATCATCACCGGCGCCAGGGCGCCCTGCTGCTCGCACGGCTCGTGGTGCAGGTATCCGATGGCGTGGCCGACCTCGTGGTTGATCACGTACTGCCGGTAGGAGCCGATGTCCCCCTCGAACGGCACGGCTCCGCGTATCCAGCGCGCCTCGTTGATGAAGACCCGCGCCTCGCGGTTGGCGCCGAACACCGGGTTGTAGCAGGAGGTCTCGAGCCGGAACTCGTAGCCGCACCCCTCGCGCACCGTCACCGGCGACACCAGCGAGATGCGAAAGTCGGGCTTGCCTCCACCGGCTCCGTCGATCCGGATGAACGCGAACTGCGGGTTGTGCGTCCAGCCCTTCGGATTGCCCAGCGTCTGGTCGACCATCTGGGCGAAGGCGTCGTCGCCGCCGAACATGGTCGGGTCAATGCCGTTCTCCACCTCGACGGTGTACTTGAACACCTTTGCGGTGCCCTGGCCGTTCTGTGCTGTGGCGCCCGGCACGACGTGCCACGTCTTGTCGCCCGCTTCGGTGAACGGGCCGCCGTCGGGCAGGGTCCCGGCAGGCAGGTTGGCGTCGAAGGCGGCGAGCCCGCGCGGCGGCGCGTCGATGATCGTCGTGCCCACCGCGCCGATCGCCGGCGGACTCTGGATGGGCTGACTCGCCGTCGGCTTGGGCGCGCCGGTGCCGGTCACCGTCTGGTACATGACGACCGCGGTGAGCACCACCAGGACGGGCAGGGCGTACGCGCGCCATCCGTAGGTGGAGACGAAGCGGCCCAGCCAGGTTTGTTTGCGCCATTGTCGCGGCCGCTCACGGTCGGCCCGGGCCCGTCCGGCTTCCCGCGCCAGCGGGTCGCGCAGCGCCCGCAGCGGCTCTCGCCACTCGTCGCGCAACACCGGCACGCGACCTGTGCTGCGCGGGGGCCGCGGGGACGTCATTTCCCCAGGATTACATAGCCGGCCACCCGCGCCGTCCGTGGCGCGCCCGAATCCGCCGTCCGACACCGCTTCTGCCTGCGGCGACGACGACGATGACGGTCGCATCGACGGCGGCGGGTAGTAAGGTCTTTTCCACGGGCTGCGAGCGGCAGGCCCCGGTTCACCGATGGCCGGCCGCCGAAAATCAGATGAGGAATCGATGAGCGAACTCGCCAAGGTGCCGGCGCGGCGCGCCGTCAGATCGGCTGACCGCGGTCGGCCGGCAGACGGAGCCGCGGTTTCCAACCGGCGAGGCAACCGGTTGCCCCGCGACGAGCGGCGCGGCCAATTGCTCATCGTGGCCAGCGACGTGTTCGTCGACCGCGGCTACCACGCGGCCGGCATGGACGAGATCGCCGACCGTGCCGGGGTCAGCAAACCCGTTCTGTATCAACACTTTTCGAGCAAGCTTGAGCTGTACCTGGCGGTGCTGGCGCGGCACGTGGAAAACCTGGTCTCGGGCGTTCAGAACGCGCTGAGCACCACCACCGACAACCGGCGCCGGTTGCACTCCGCGGTGCAGGCGTTCTTCGATTTCATCGAGCACGACAGCCAGGGTTACCGGCTGATCTTCGAGAACGACTACGTCACCGAACCCGAAGTGGCCGCCCAGGTGCGCGTCGCCACCGAATCCTGCATCGACGCGGTCTTCGCGTTGATCAGCGAGGATTCCGGGCTGGACCCGCACCGGGCCCGGATGATCGCGGTCGGCCTGGTCGGCATCAGCGTCGACTGCGCGAGGTACTGGCTGGACTCCGACCGCCCGATCTCCAAGGCGGACGCCGTCGACGGCACCGTCCTAGTTCGCCTGGGGCGGACTGTCACACGTGCCGCTTACCCGCTCTTAACTCCCCTTGCCGGCGTGTTTGCCGGATTCGGCGCTGATCCCGAAGCCCACTCGGCGCGCGTCGGCAACACCGATCTCGACGTAGGCGATCTTGCTGGTGTGAATCAGGAAGCGGCGGCCGCGTTCGTCGTTCAGTCGCAGCAGGCCCGACCCGTCGCTCAGCGCGGCGTTGACCAGTTCTTCGACCTCAGCGGGCGTCTGGGCACTGGCAAGGACCAGCTCGCGCGGACTATCCGTGATACCGATCTTGACCTCCACGGTCACCCCTTCCATGGGTCTTGCAGTCTTGCGCAGGTATTGCAAGTCCCGGCCCTGTCAGCAGCAGGCTAGTGGACGCGGCTGGTCCCCACCTCGTCGCGTCCCCACACTTCGCGGTCAGCGAAACCCCGGTCGCAGCCCGATAACGATTCGCTTGCAGGTTGTCTCACACACCCGCGCGATACCCGATCCGTGCTTTCACATGGCTAACTTCGGCACCATGGGTACCACACTGCCGCACCTTGACGACAGGATCCGGGATTACCCCGACGACGACGTTGACGACGCCTGCGATACCGATCCCTACCTGAACGCCGACTACAACTGGACGGGCTGGCCGGCCGACTCGCGCTGGCGTCCCGCCACGGCGATCGTGGGCGCGGTGGTGGCCCTGGGCGCCATCGCCACCGCGGTCATCATCAACAGCGGCGACAGCGCCTCGACCAAGGCCACGCTGGGTGCACCGGCGCCCCACCCGGTGACCTCGGCGCCCGCGACGACCAAGGCCTCCGTGCCGCCCAGCGCGTCGCGCGGCCCCTCCCCAGTTGCCGGCCGAGACCTTCACGACGGTCACCACGCCCAGCGCCGCGCCCGTCGCGCCGCCCGCGGCGGCCGCGCCCACCGTCGCGCCGCCGCTCGCGGCGGCACCGCCGACGGCCGCGCTGAACCCGCGCACCGTCGCTCTACAGCGTGAACGGGACCAAGCAGCTGCTGGACCTGGTGAACATCGTCTACACCGACGCGCGGGGCGTGCCGCAGACCGAGTTCAACGTGTCGCTGCCGTGGTCGAAGGTGGTGGTGCTGAACCCGGGCGTGCAGACCGAATCGGTCGTCGCGACCAGCTTCTACGGTCAGCTCAACTGCTCGATCTTCAATGCCGCCGGTCAGCGGATCATCGCGTCGACCAACACCTCGAACATGGCGACCTGCGCGGGCTGAGTCCGATGGCCGCGACCCGCTGCGCCCGGCTGCGCCGCGCTTGCGATCACGGCTGTCCGATGGCCGCGACCCGCTGCGCCCGGCTGCGCCGCGCTTGCGATCGCGGCGAGCGTCAGCTCAGGCCCAGTTCGTGCATGCGCCGGTCGTGCGTCTGCTGCATCCGGTCGAAGAACGCGTTGAGCTGGCCGAGCCCGCCGGCGCCCGACATCACCAGGTCGACCAGCTCGTCGTGGTCGGCCAGCAGGTACTGGGCCTGGGTGATCGCTTCGCCGAACAGCCGGCGTGACCACAGCGCCAGCCGGCTGCGCTGCTTGCCGCTGGACGTGACCGCGGCGCGCACCTCGGCGACGACGAACTGCGAGTGCCCGGTCTCCGACAGCGCCGCGCGCACCACGTCGGCAACCTCGTCGGGCAGACCGTGGGCGATCTCCAGGTACAGATCGGCCGCCAGGGCGTCGCCGACATAGGTCTTCACCAAGGCTTCCAGCCACGTGCTGGGCATCGTCAGCCGGTGGTAGTTCTCCAACGCCGAGACGTACTTGGACATCGCCGACACCACGTCGACGCCGCGGCTTTCCAGCGCGTCGCGCAGCTGCTCGTAGTGCTGCATCTCGGCGGCGGCCATGCTCGCCATCGATATCCGACCGCGCAGGTCAGGGGCCATCCGCGCCTCGTCGGTGAGCCGGTAGAACGCGGCGATCTCGCCGTAGGCCAGGACCGCGAACAACTCGTTGACACCCGGGTGGTCGGCCGACAGCCGCGGGGCGGGCGAGTCGTCGATCTGGTCGGCGGCGAGATCGGCTTCGGAGGGCTGGCAGGAGGGCCGGGTCATGGCAACACTGTAGTCGGCTGACTTAGCGCAAAAGGGGAGCCAGCTGTCGACCAGCTATCATGTAGGTAGATGGCGGCTGTATTTATGCCGTAACCGTTTTTTCAAGCCGCTATCGGCGAAATGTGCGTGCACAGCTGGCCCGCCCTAACTGGGCCCTCCCAGACTGAGCCAGGGCCGGCGACTCGGCGACGTATTCGGAGTCGGAACTCGTGCGCGCGTGACCGCGACAGAGAAATACCGACACAAACCGATACGTCACCGAGAGGCTACTTACCCACGCATGACCACACTCACCAGCACAACTGAACTGACCCCCCAACCAACATTTGCTCAACTCGGCGTCCGCGACGAAATCGTGCGCGCACTCGCCGAAAAAGGGCATCGAAAGCACTTTTGCCATCCAAGAACTGACCCTGCCGATGGCGCTCGCCGGCGACGATCTGATCGGCCAGGCCCGCACCGGTATGGGCAAGACCTTCGCCTTCGGCGTGCCGCTGCTGCAGCGCGTCACGGCCGGCACCGCCGCGCGGCCGCTCAACGGCACACCGCGAGCGCTGATCGTGGTGCCCACCCGCGAGCTGTGCCTGCAGGTGACCGATGACCTGACGCTGGCGGCCAAGCATCTGACCGCCGACGGCGGCCGGCCGCTGTCGGTGGTCCCCATCTACGGCGGACGCCCCTACGAGCCGCAGATCGAAGCGCTGCGCGCCGGCGCCGACGTCGTGGTGGGCACGCCGGGCCGGCTGCTCGACCTGAGCCAGCAGAACCACCTGCAACTGGGCGGGCTGTCGGTGCTGGTGCTCGACGAGGCCGACGAGATGCTCGACCTGGGCTTCCTGCCCGACATCGAGCGCATCCTGCGCCAGATCCCGACCGACCGGCAATCGATGCTGTTCTCGGCGACCATGCCGGACCCGATCATCACGCTGGCCCGCACCTTCATGAACCAGCCCACCCACATCCGGGCGGAAGCGCCGCACTCGGCGGCCGTCCACGACACCACCGTCCAGTACGTCTACCGGGCCCATGCCCTGGACAAGGTGGAGCTGGTCAGCCGCGTGCTGCAGGCCGAGGGCCGCGGCGCCACCATGATCTTCACCCGCACCAAGCGCACGGCGCAGAAGGTGGCCGACGAGCTGGCCGAGCGCGGTTTCGCGGTGGGCGCCGTGCACGGCGACCTCGGACAGGCGGCGCGCGAGAAGGCGCTCAAGGCCTTTCGTACCGGCGATGTCGACGTGCTGGTTGCCACCGACGTCGCCGCCCGCGGCATCGATATCGATGACATCACCCACGTCATCAACTACCAGATCCCCGAGGACGAGCAGGCCTACGTGCACCGCATCGGCCGCACCGGGCGCGCCGGTAAGACCGGTATCGCGGTCACCCTGGTGGACTGGGACGAGCTGCCCCGCTGGTCGCTGATCGACAAGGCGCTGGGTCTGGACTGCCCCGAGCCCGCCGAGACCTACTCCAATTCCGCGCACCTCCACGCCGAGCTGGGCATCCCCGCCGAGGCCGGGAGCGCGGTGGGTACGGCCCGCAAGCCGCAAGGCCAGCGCCGCAGCGGTGGACGTGACGGCCAGAAGCCGGACCAGAAGTCGGAGAGGCCCGCGCGCCGCTCCGGCACCCGGCGGCGCACCCGTGGCGGCCAGGCCGTCACCGCGCACCCCTCGGGCAACGGCGCGGCGAGCACCAACGGTGAGGCCGCCGCGGAGACACCGGCCGCCTCGCCCCCGGGCAACGCCGGCTCCACCCGGCGCCGCCGTCGGCGTCGCAAGCCCGCGGAAGGGCAAGCCGCCACCGCGGCCGCCGCCACCACGCAGAACAACTAAGCCCCGCGCCGACGCATGGTCAGACCCGAGCGCCGGACCAAGGGCGACATCCTCGCCGCCGCGGCCATCGTGGTCGTCGTCGCCGCGGTCGCGGCGTTGATCTGGTGGAGCAGCGACGCCCGGGCCACCACCAGCCGGCCCGCGGCCGTTCCCGCACCCAACCCGACCCCGGCCCGGGAGGTGCCCGACCGCCTGAAGCAGCTGTGGAGCGCCGCCAGTCCAGCCACCACCGCCCCGGTGGTAGCCGGCGGGGAGGTCGTCACCGCGGCGGGCCGCCGGATCGACGGACGCGATCCCGGCACCGGCCAATCCCGCTGGAGCTACGCCCGCGACATCGACCTGTGCGGAGTCACCTGGCTGTACCGCTACGCCGTCGGGGTCTACCGCGACGACCGCGGCTGCGGGCAGGTCAGCACCCTGGACGGCTCCACCGGTCGCCGGGGGCCCGCCCGCAGTGGCTACGCCGATCCGCGGGTGCGGCTGTCCTCCGACGGCATGACGGTGCTGTCGGTCGGCGATACCCGCCTGGAGCTGTGGCGCTCGGACATGGTCCGGATGCTGGCCTACGGCGAGACCGATGCCCGGGTGAAACCGTCGACGCGCGGCCTGCACTCCGGATGCAAGCTGATCTCGGCCGCGGCCAGCTCGCAGGCGGTGTCGGTGCTGGAGAGCTGCGCGAATCAGGCCGACCTGCGGCTGGTGCTGCTGCGTCCGGGCAAGGACGACGACGAACCCCAGCAACACATCGTGGCCGAACCGGGGATCGCGGCGGATTCGGGCGCCCGGGTGCTGGCCGTCGCGGAGAACACCACCGCGGTGTACCTGCCCGCGCCGCAGCCCAGGGTCGACGTGATCGACGAAACTGGCGCCACCGTGTCGAGCACCCTGCTGCCCAAGCCGCCGTCGCGCTCGGCGGCGGTCTCCCACCCCGGCAGCCTGATCACCTGGTGGACCGGCGATTCGCTGATGGTCTTCGACGCGAACACCCTGGCGCTGCGCTACACCATCGCCGCGGGCGACAAGACGGCGCCGCTGGGACCCGGGGTGATGATGGCGGGCCGGCTGCTGGTGCCGGTCACCGGCGCGATCGGGGTCTACGACCCGCTCAGCGGCGCCAACGAACGCTACATTCCGGTGGACCGGTCGACGAGCACCCCGCCGGCCGGAAAACCGGTGTTCCCGGCCGTGATCGGGTCACGGGTGCTCGAGCAGCGCGGCGACACCCTGGTCGCGCTGGGCTAGACTAGCTCTGCCGCACTGGCGATCGCCACTAAACCAGATGGTGGCGACCCGCTGCGCCCGGCTCCGCCGCGCTTGCGATCGCCACTAAACCAGATGGTGGCGACCCGCTGCGCCCGGCTCCGCCGCACTGGCGATCGCCAGTAGCTAAACCTCGACGGCGAACGTCGGCAGCGGCTTGCCGCTCTTCCAGTGCTTGAGCAACGCCGCCGCCAGATCGCCGTAGGCCACCGCGCCCTTGTTCTTGCGGCCGGCCATCACCGACGAGCCCGAGGCGCTGGCCTCGGCGAACCGCACGGTGCGCGGAATCGGCGGGGCCAGCACCGGCAGGTTGTAGCGGTCGGCGACGTCGAGCAGGACGTCGCGGGTGTGGGTGGTGCGCGAGTCGTACAGCGTCGGCAGGGCGCCCAGCAGGCGCAGATCCGGGTTGGTGATCTGCTGGACGTCGGCGACGGTGCGCAGGAACTGGCCGACCCCGCGGTGCGCGAGGGTCTCGCACTGCAGCGGCACCATGACCTCGTCGGCGGCCGTCAGCCCGTTGAGGGTGAGCACGCCCAGCGACGGCGGGCAGTCGATGATCACCACGTCGAACCGGTCGCCGAGTTTGGCCAGCGCGCGCTTGAGCGCGTATTCGCGGCCGGCCCGCATCAGCAGCATCGCTTCGGCGCCGGCCAGGTCAATGTTGGCCGGCAGCAGCGTCATTCCCTCCGCCGTCTCGACCAGCGCGGCATTGGGCTCGACGTCGCCGAGCAGCACCTCGTGCACGGACACCGGCAGCTTGTCGGGATCTTGGCCCAGCGAGAAGGTCAGGCAGCCCTGCGGATCGAGGTCGACCAGCAGCACCCGTTTCTTCTCGTCCACCATCGCCGCACCCAGCGACGCGACCGTGGTCGTCTTGGCGACACCACCCTTCTGGTTGGCCACCGCCAATACCCGCGTCTTACTCACAGGCGCCGCCCACCTCATCGCTGCCTCCCCACTGCATCGTCGCGTGCGGTTTACAGTGCCATCCTGGCATGTTCGCCCGCCGTGCGCTTCGGCCCGAGCAACCACCGCAAGTCGTCCGGCAGAATCAATCGATATGGGCTTGCACAATCACCGTCTGGTGCTGCTGCGCCACGGCGAGACCGAGTGGTCGAAATCGGGCCAGCACACCGGCCGTACCGAGGTCGAGCTGACCGAGGCCGGCCGAACGCAGGCCAAGCTGGCCGGCGGTGTGCTCGGCGAACTCAAACTCGTTGACCCGCTGGTGATCAGCAGCCCGCGGCAACGTTCCCTGACCACGGCGCGAGTTGGCCGGGCTGACCGTCGACGAGGTGTCCCAGCTGCTCGCCGAGTGGGACTACGGCTCCTACGAGGGCCTGACCACGGCGCAGATCCGGGAGACGGTGCCCGATTGGCTGGTGTGGACGCACGGCTGCCCGGGCGGTGAGAGCGTCGCGCAGGTCAGCGAGCGCGCCGATGCGGCCGTCGCGACGGCGTTGGAGCACATGGAGTCGCGCGACGTGGTCTTCGTCAGCCACGGCCACTTCTCCCGCGCGGTGATCACCCGCTGGGTCGAACTGCCGCTGGTCGAGGGCAGCCGCTTCGGCATGATCACCGCGTCGATCGCGGTCTGCGGCTTCGAGCACGGGGTGCGCCAGCTGCCGCGCTCGGATTGACCGGTCAGTGAGCAGCGAACCGCCGTTCGCGCTGTGCGGGCCGACGCGCACCCTGATCGCCGACGGGGTGCGGCGTCGCTACGGCGACGTGGCTGCGGCGCAGGCCGCATTGCGCTCGGGGAACGCGCCGATAGTGTTGGGCGCGTTGCCTTTTGACGTGACCAGGCCGCCCGCGTTGCTGACGCCCGAGACGGTGAACTTCACGCGATGGCCCGCCGGACTGGCCGGCCGACGGCGCTGCCGGCGGTGCGGGTGGCCGAAGCCGTGCCCGCCGCCGGTCGACTACCGCGACCGGATCCGCCGGGCGTGCGAGCAGCTCGCCGCGGCCGACAACCCGCTGGACAAGGTGGTGCTGGCCCGCGCCCTGCGGCTGGTCGCCGACGCCCCGCTGGATGCGCGCGTGGTCCTGCGCCGGCTCATCGCCGCGGACCCGGCGGCCTACGGCTACCTGGTCGACCTGACCGCCGCCGGCGGCGACTACGCGGGGGCGGCGCTGGTGGGCGCCAGCCCCGAGCTGCTGGTGGCGCGCAGCGGCGACCGGGTCGAGTGCCGGCCGTTCGCCGGGTCGGCCCCGCGCGCCGCCGACCCGGAGACCGACGCCGCCAACGGCGCCGCGCTGGCCGCATCGGCCAAGAACCGACACGAGCACCAGCTGGTCATCGAGACCATGCGGGCCGCCCTGGAGCCGCTGTGCGACGACCTGTCCATCGCGGCCGAACCGCAGCTGAGCCGCACCGCCGCGGTCTGGCATCTGTGCACGCCGATCACCGGCCGCCTACGTGATATATCAACCACCGCAATCGATTTGGCGTTGGCGCTGCACCCCACCCCGGCGGTCGGCGGGGTGCCGACCAAGGCCGCGATCGGGCTGATCACCGAACTGGAAGGCGACCGCGGGTTCTACGCCGGCGCGGTGGGCTGGTGCGACGCCCGCGGCGACGGCCGCTGGGTGGTGTCGCTGCGCTGCGCGCAGCTGTCGGCGGACCGGCGCAGCGCGCTGGCGCGCGCCGGCGGCGGCATCGTCGCCGAATCCGACCCCGACGAGGAAGTCGCCGAAACGACAACGAAATTCGGCACGATCCTCAATGCGCTGGGAGTTGCGCAATGAGCCGGCACATCCGCCGCGCCGCGCCGCAAGACGCCGCCGCGATCACCGAAATGATCCACGCGCTGGCCGAATTCGAGCACGCCGCCGATCAGTGCACGGTCACCGAAACACAAATCGCCGCAGCACTTTTCGGTGACCTGCCGACGGTGTACGGGCACGTCGCCGAAGTGGACGGCGAGGTCGCGGCGATGGCGCTGTGGTTCCTCAACTTCTCCACCTGGGACGGCGTGGCGGGCATCTATCTGGAAGACCTGTTCGTGCGGCCGGAGTTTCGCCGGCGCGGCCTGGCCCGAGCGCTGCTGGCGGCGCTGGCGTCCGAATGCCTGCAGCGGGGCTACACGCGGCTGTCCTGGGCGGTGCTGAACTGGAACGCCGACGCCATCGCCCTCTACGACGGCATCGGCGGGGAGCCGCAGAGCGAATGGACGACCTACCGGCTGTCCGGGGCGCCGTTGGCCGGGCTGGCGGAATCGCCCTGACCGCCCGCGGCCCAGCGCACCGCGGCGGGACTGAACAGCAACCCCAGCACGATCAGCGCCACCGCGCCCACCGGAATCCCGAAGCCCGGCTGGTGTGATCCGACGGCCAGGTACCACGCCACCGGCAGCAACAGCAGCTGGGTGATCACGGCGAGCCCGCGGCCCCAGCGCTTGCCGAGGATCAGCGCGCGCCCCGCGGCGATCACCGCGCGCGCCGACCAGGACGAACCAGGCCGCCGTCGCCAGGCCGTTGACCACCTGCTGATCGGCTCCCGCGATCCCCCGCACCACCAACACCACCGCCACGATCAACGCCGCAATCCCCTGCAGCACAACGATCACGCCGGCGCGTCGAACGGAGGTCGGGGCGGCTGGCGGCGTCACAGCGTCAGCGTAGTCAGGGCGGCCGCACTGTCCGCCGGCGGTTCCCCCACAGCGGAGGCATAGGCGGCCCGCATAAGCTCGTGCCTCATGCGGGCCGTGCTGATCGTGAACCCCACAGCCACTTCCACCACTCCGGCCGGTCGCGATCTGCTGGCCCACGCGCTCAAAAGCCGCTTGCAGCTCAGTGTCGAACACACCAACCACCGCGGCCACGGCACCGAACTGGCACAGAAGGCCGTCGCCGACGGTGTCGATCTGGTGGTCGTGCACGGCGGCGACGGCACCGTGAGCGGGGTGGTCAACGGTCTGCTCGGCCGGCCGGGGCCGCTTCCGGGCGGCCCGGTACCGGCGGTTGCCGTGGTGCCCGGCGGTTCGGCCAATGTGCTGGCGCGGTCCCTGGGCATCTCGGCGGATCCGGTCGCGGCCACGAACCAGCTCATCCAGCTGCTCGACGACTACCAGCGACGCCGCACCTGGCGGCGGATCGGCCTGATCGACTGCGGCGAGCGCTGGGCCGTGTTCAACACCGGCATGGGCGTCGACGCCGAGGTGGTCGCCGCGGTCGAGGCCGAACGGGACAAGGGCGGCAAGGTCACGGCGTGGCGCTACATCCGCGCGTCGGTGCCCGCGGTGTGGGCCTACACCCGCCGCGAACCGATGCTGACGCTCGAACTTCCGGGCCGCGAACCGATTTCCGGAGTGCAGCTTCGCGTTCGTGTCGAACTCCAGCCCGTGGACTTTCGCCAACGAACGGCCGGTGTGGACCAATCCCGGCTGCAGCTTCGAGTCGGGCCTGGGCGTGTTCGCGCCTACCACCATGAAGCCGATCCCCACCCTGCGAATCGTGCGGCAGATGTTCGCCAAACGGCCCGCATTCAACTTCAAGCACCTCGTCACCGAGGACGACCTGCCATGCGTGCGAGTTACCTCCACCGGAGGCGCCGTCGCCTGCCAGTTCGACGGGGATTACCTCGGCGTGCGCGAAACCATGACGTTCAAAGTCGGTCCCGGATGCGCTGGCGGTGGTCGCCCCTCCCCAGCAGAAATGGCATTGACCTGCGACGATGACGCGCGTTAGGCGCGTGCGGGAAAATTTTTCACCGAGCAGCCCGTGCAGTGTAGTACAACGGAGTAAGGGCTTGGCTACGAGATGATCAAAGTGAGATAGCCCACGAGCGAACTCGCACTATTGACATCTGTTGAGCCTGTGAAACGATCAAAAGGTTGCATGCAGAGTTCACGTAGGAGTCCGGCCCTTTCTTCTGCACGCGTTAAACAGCCGAAGAAAATGGCCGTGCGCCTTGCTGCGCACTCAGTGAGGAGTAAAGACGTATGGATTGGCGCCACAAGGCGGTCTGTCGTGACGAAGACCCGGAGCTGTTCTTCCCGGTAGGGAACAGCGGCCCGGCGCTCGCGCAGATCGCTGACGCGAAACTGGTCTGTAATCGGTGCCCGGTGACCACAGAGTGCCTCGGCTGGGCTCTGAACACGGGCCAGGACTCGGGCGTCTGGGGCGGCATGAGCGAAGACGAGCGACGTGCACTGAAGCGTCGCAACGCCCGGACGAAGGCCCGCAGCGGGGTCTAACCCACATAACGCAAACAGTGCGGCCTCGACGAAAGTCGGGGCCGCACTGTTTGCGTGTGGGTTCGTGTGACGCGGACGCCTAGAGCAGCAAACGGGTCCGCCGGCCGATCGGCACCCGTAGCACCACGTCGGTGCCGCGCGTCGGGCGCCTCGTGCATGCCCAACGAGCCGTCCAGCTCGGCCGACACCAGGGTCCGCACGATCTGCAGATCCCAGGCTGTCGGAGTTCTCCAGGCTGAATCCCTCCGGCAGTCCGCGACCGTCGTCGTGGACCACGACGTCGAGCCAGCGCGCGGAGCGCTCGGCGCGGATCGTCACCGTGCCCTCCTCGACCGCCGGGTCGAAGGCGTGCTCGATCGCGTTCTGCACCAGCTCGGTGATCACCATGATCAGCGCGGTGGCCCGGTCGGAGTCCAGCACGCCCAGGTCGCCGACCCGGTTGATGCGGATCGGCCGATCCACCGACGCGACGTCGTTCATGATCGGCAGGATCCGGTCGATCGACCTCGTCGAGGTTGACCTCCTCGTCGACCGACATCGACAGCGCGTCGTGCACCAACGCGATCGACGACACCCGGCGCACCGACTCGATCAGCGCCTCCCGCCCCTCGGCGTTGCTGGTCCGGCGGGCCTGCAGCCGCAACAGCGCCGCCACCGTCTGCAGGTTGTTCTTCACCCGGTGGTGGATCTCCCGGATCGTGGCGTCCTTGGACATCAGGGCCCGGTCGCGGCGCTTGACCTCGGTGACGTCGCGGATCAGCACCGCGGCGCCGGCGCTGGCGCCGTCGACCACCAACGGCAGCGTGCGCAGCAGCACGGTGGCTCCGCCGGCGTCGACCTCCATGCGCATGCTCGACCCGCCGGCCAGCGAGTCCCGCACATGCTCGGCCACTTCCTGCGCCTCGAACGGGTCGGAGATCAGCGGCCGGGTGACCTCGATCGAGGTTGTGCCCCTCCAGCTCGGCTGGTCAGGCCCATCCGGTGGTAGGCCGACAGCGCGTTGGGGCTGGCGTAGGCGACGACGCCGTGCGACGTCGAGGCGGATGAAGCCGTCGCCCGCCCGCGGGGTGGAGCGCGACATCGGCCACGTCCCCGACGTCGGGAAAAGTTCCCTCGGCGAGCATATGGAGCAGATCGTCGGCGCAGTCCAGGTAGGCGATCTCCAGCGGACCGGACTGTGACGGTCGGCGGCCAACGCGGTCTGATGGTGGGTGAGCACGGCGACCACCTGGCCGCCGTAGCGCACCGGAGACGGCCTCGACGTGGGTGCCGGGCAACCACGAATCTTCATGCCCCGCAACGTATTGCGCTTGGCGGTGCCCGACTCGAACGTCTCGGCCACGAGCTGCAGCCGGTCGGATCCGACGGCGGTGCCCACCGCGTCGGTCAGCAGCACCGTCGGGCGCCGTGTTCGGCCGGCACTGTGCCACGCACACCAGCACGCCGTCGTCGCGGCGCACCCACATCAGGTAGTCGGCGAACGACAGGTCCGCCAGCAGCTGCCACTCCCCGACCACCGCGTGCAGGTGGTCGACCGCGTTGCCCGGCAGCATGGTGTGTTCGGCGAGCAGATCACCGAGAGTTGACATCGCTCACTCCCGGGTCGTTCCCCGGCGGCTGGTCGAAGGGGCCCGACGGTTAGCTGATCACCGCGATGAGGTCGCCGGCCTGGATGACGTCGCCCACCGACGACACTGACCTTGGTGACGGTGCCGGCCGACTTCGGCCAGGACGGGGATCTCCATCTTCATCGACTCCAGCAGCACCAGGATGTCGCCTTTGCCGATCTGATCACCCTCGTTCACCACGACTTCGAGCACGCTGGCCACGATCTCGGCGCGAACATCCTCGGCCATCTTCACCCCACTCGTCTCGGCCTTCGCGCAGGCTGGCTGCTGGTCATCACGGTTCTTATCTGCCCATCAGGCTCGGATACTATCGAACCACAGGGCCAGTCGGGACCGCGGCGCACGGGGCCCTGCAGTGGGCCCGCACGAGGGCGAAGACACTGCACAGGACGTCTCGTGAGAGAATGGTCGTCAAGCCAACGGGCGCCGGGCGCCTCGGTTTGACAAGCAACCACGGAGGTTTATCACCATGGCCAAACGTGGCCGGAAGAAGCGCGACCGCAAGCACAGCAAGGCCAACCACGGCAAGCGCCCCAACGCCTCGAGGAGTCGCGTACTGCGCTACCCCGGATGATCGTGGTGCGGCGGATCTCGAGCCGTAGCCGCTCGCGCAGCCCCTCGGGGGCCTTGTCCCCCTGCATTTGGTGGCGATCAGCGCCTTGATGCGCTCTTCGACGCCCGTAGTGCTCGAGGCAGCCGGGGCACGCCTCGAGATGCTGGCGCAGCTGCTCGCGGGTCTCCGGGGTGCATTCGCCGTCGAGCAGCGTCCAGACCTCGGCGATGACCTCCGCGCAGCCGACGCTGCCGTCGGGACTCGTCGTTGGGCCAGGCCTCGGGCGAGGCACCGCCCTGGCCGGACAACTCGCTCATGACGACACCTCCTCTGCGTCATGCTGACCGCGATTGAAGCCCCGCTCCTTGGCAACGTCGGCGAGCAGACCGCGCAGCTGCCGTCGGCCGCGGTGCAGCCGTGACATTACCGTTCCAATCGGAGTGTCCATGATCTCGGCGATTTCCTTGTACGGGAAGCCTTCGACGTCGGCGTAGTAGACCGCCATCCGGAACTCTTCCGGCAACGCCTGCCAGCGCCTCTTTGATCTCGGTGTCCGGCAGCGCCTCCAGGGCCTCCACCTCGGCCGAGCGCAGACCCGGTCGACGAATGCTCGGCGTTGGCGGCCAGCTGCCAGTCGGTGATCTCCTCGGTCGGATACTCCGCGGGCTGGCGCTGCTTCTTGCGGTAGCTGTTGATGTAGGTGTTGGTCAGGATCCGGTACAGCCACGCCTTGAGGTTGGTGCCGGCCCGGAACGAGCGGAATCCGGCATAGGCCTTGACCATGGTCTCTTGCAGCAGGTCTTCGGCGTCGGCGGGATTGCGCGTCATGCGCAGCGCGCCGCCGTAGAGCTGGTCCAGCAGCGGAATCGCGTCGCGTTCGAATCGCGCCGTCAATTCCGCGTCGGTCTCTTCGTGCGCGCGCGGGCTCGGAAATCTCGGGCCCCGTCGCGCCATCGCCGGCCATCTTCAGAGTCGGCCATGTCGATCAACCCGGTCCCTTCTGCGGCGGTGTCGCCGGAGAGCACCGAAAGCGCCACCGGACTCGCAAGGAAGCCAGCCAACCGCTCCTCGCCTAACAGGCTCGTCGCCGTTGACACCACGCTGCTCCTCCCAATCTAAAGGCTGGCCCCGACACCGTCCGTCCGGGCCCGCTCCACCGCATATGAAGACCGTACTCGATCAACATCGTGCGCGACCCGGCTATTTCCGCAGCGCGATGTGGCCGGGTACGGCCCTGGCCGCGCCGATTCGGCGTCCCGATCCGGCCGATGCGGGCGTGGCGTTAGTGTGACGCCATGTCCAGCAAGTCTCTCCAAGGCAAGACCATGTTCATCTCCGGCGCCAGCCGCGGCATCGGCCTGGCGATCGCCAAGCGCGCCGCACAGGACGGCGCCAACATCGCGCTGATCGCCAAGACCGCCGAGCCGCACCCGAAGCTGCCGGGCACGGTGTTCACCGCGGCCAAAGAGCTCGAGGAGGCCGGCGGGCAGGCCCTGCCGATCGTCGGGGACGTCCGCGACCCGCGATTCGGTGGAGGCGGCCGTCGCCAAGGCCGTCGAGCAGTTCGGCGGCATCGACATCTGCGTCAACAACGCGTCGGCGATCAACCTGGGCTCCATCACCGAGGTGCCGATGAAGCGGTTCGACCTGATGAACGGCATCCAGGTGCGCGGCACGTACGCGGTGTCGCAGGCGTGCATCCCGCACATGAAGGGCCGGGAGAACCCGCACATCCTGACGCTGTCGCCGCCGGTGCTGCTGGGCCAGGAGTGGCTGAAGCCGACGGCGTACATGATGGCCAAGTTCGGAATGACGTTGTGCGCGTTGGGCATCGCGCGAAGAGATGCGCGACCGAGGGCATCGCGTCCAACACGTTGTGGCCGCGCACGCTGGTGGCCACCGCCGCGGTGCAGAACCTGCTCGGCGGCGAGGAGGCGATGGGACGCGCCCGCAAGCCCGAGGTGTACTCCGACGCGGCCTACGTCGTCCTCAACAAGCCGTCCAAGGAGTTCACCGGCAACATGCTGCTGTGCGAGGACGTGCTGGTGGACTCCGGCGTCACCGACCTGTCGACCTACGACTGCATGCCCGGCTCGAAGCTGGGCGTCGACTTCTGGGTCGACGGCGTCAACCCGCCGGGGTACTCGGGCCCCTAACGGCCTCCAAGGCCTTACGATGGCCGCCACACCGGGCATTGCCGCATTGGTGAAAGCCGGTGTGCCGCACGAAGTCCTGACCTTCGATCACGATCGGCGGGACCAATCGTTCGGCGCCGAGGCGGTCAGGGCGCTCACCGAGGCCGCCGGCATCGAAGCCGGACAGATCTACAAGACGCTGATCATCGCGGTGCCCGACGGACTGGCGGTCGCGATCGTGCCGGCCACCGCCCGGCTCTCACTGAAGGCGGCCGCCGCCGGCTTTGGGGGTGGCCAGGGCGGCCATGGCCGAAGCCGCGGTCGCCGAAAAGACCACCGGTTACGTCGTCGGTGCGGTGTCGCCGTTCGGTCAGCGCAAGCCGCTGCCGACGGTCGTCGATTCCGGTGCCCTGGCGTGGGAGCGGGTGTTCTGCAGTGCCGGCCGTCGGGGCTGGGAGGTCGCGGTGGCGCCGCGGGATCTGATCCGCCTCACCGGCGCGATCACCGCCGACATCAGCAGAACGTGACGACGACCTTGTCCGCGGCCCCCGGGGTGTGGGCCAGCTCGAGCGCTTCGCCGACGTTGTCGAACGGGATGGTGTGGCTGACGATCAGCGCGTATTTCTGCCAGTTGGCGACCAGATCCCGGGTCACCTCGAAGATTTCGTCGGGATAGCCCATGGATCCGAGGATGGTGATCTCGTTGCTCATCACGTTGACGAGCTCGACGGGCACCGGTTCCTTGTGCACACCAACGATTCCCAGGGTGGCGCCCTTCTTGGCGGCGGCCAGCGCGGTGTTGACGACGGCGGGCACGCCGGCGGCGTCGAGGTAGATGTCGGTGCCTGCGCGTCCGCGTAACCCGGGAATTCCGGCTTCGCCCTCGCCGTGCAGTTCGACAAGTCGCGTCAGCACGTCCTCGTCGGCGGAGTTGATGATGGCGTCGGCGCCGATCTGCAGCGCCTTCTGCAGGCGGCCCGGGATCAGGTCGGCGACGGTGACATGGCTGACGCCAAGGGATTTGAAGGCCAGTACGGCGCCCAGCCCGATCGGTCCGGCCCCGAACACGACGACCTTGTCGGTCGGTTTGGGCCGGCACCGGTTGGCCCCGTGGCGCGCGACGGCCATCGGTTCGTTGAGCGCGGCCACTTCCCACGGAATATGATCCGGGATCACTTCGAGACTTGTTCCGCGGACGGCGTTTTCGATGAGCAGGTAGTCGGCGAGTGCCCCGGTGGCGCCGCCGTTGCCGATGATGCCGCTGGGCGCGGCCATCGGGTTGATGACGACGTGGTCGCCGACGGACAGCCCGGTTACCTGCACGCCGACCTCGACGACCTCCCCGGCGGGCTCGTGGCCGAGCGGGGTGTGCCCCTGGCGCGGCGGGATGCCGCCGATGCTGATGTAGAACGCGTCGGAACCGCAGATGCCGCAGGCACGCATCCGCACGAGGACGTCGCGCGGCCCGACGTCGGGGCGCTCGGTGTCGAGGACCTCTGCCCTGCCCGGGCCGGTGACGACGGACGCTCTCATGGCGTGGCCTCCAGTTCGATGTCGAAGGTGTCCAGGTATTCGGCGAAGGTCGGCTCGAGTTGCTTCAACGGTCAGGCCGTACTGGTCGAGGCTGTAGGAGTTGCGGCCGAACCCGTCCTGGGGGTGCTCGGCAAGCCAATTGCGCATGCGCGCTTCGGTTTCGGCGGCCAGCGGTTCGTCGGCCCACTCGTAGAGGCGGCGCATGACGTCCATCGGGTCGTGCATCATCTCGTGGTAGTACATGTGGAAGAAGCGGTCGTCGCCGATGCGGTCGCGGGCCCGCAGCGGCCGGTCGACGTGATAGCGCATCTGCCACATCGCCAGTTGCGCCCCATGGCTTCGGTTCGATGGCAGCTCGGAATGATGCGTCACCAGGCCTGCGGCAGCCTCCACAGGTTGGCACAGGGAACCGGTCGCCTTGTACGGGTCGCGATGCGCCCAGATCAGCCGGGCGTCGGGGAACACCTTCAGCAGCGCCTCGAGGTGCACCGAATGCGAGGGCATCTTGAGGCTCCAGTGCTCCGGCGCGGTGGACTGCAGGACCTGCAGGTAGCGTTTCTGGTACTCGTAGGTGCTGCGTCATGTCGGTCTCGTCGAACAGCCATTCGCGCGTAGCGCGAGCGTCGGCAGGAACGAGTCCCAGGACAGGCCTTTGAAGTCCTGGTTGTGGATGAACATGTCCTCGGTCGGACCGTCGGCGTCTTCCCAGTGCGGCAGCGGCATTTTCGCCTGGTTGACCAGTTCGAGGATCTTGCGTTGCTCTTCCAGCAGGGCCAGGCAGCGCGGGTCGGTGCGCAGAGTGCTCGGTAGGCGGCGGGCGGTATCGGGCTCACGCACTGCCAGTGCAGCAGCGATCGGCGGGCCGGGTCCTGGTCGAGGAGGTAGCTGATGACGGTCGTCCCGGTACGCGGCATGCCGAGCACGATCAGCGGCCGCTCGACGGGCGCATCCAGCACCTCGGGATGTTCCTGGATGTAGCCGTGCACCTGCATCCGGCGGCCCAGCGCGTTGGTGGAGTCGTCGAGGACCCGTTCGCGGCCGTAACGTGGTGAACGCCGGCGAGTTGTTGACGTCGTCGAGGATGAGCTGCAGTCCGTCACGCCAAGAGTCGGAATCGATTTCGGTGAGGCCGGTGCGTTGCGCGGCCAGCTTGAAGACGTCGTCGGTGGTCGCGAGGTCGGCGTAATTCATTCGGGTCGCCCATGGCTCAGACCGTCAGGTATCCGCCGTCGACGGCGATGGTGCTGCCGGTGATGTACGAGGCGGCGTCGGTACACAAGAACAGCGCCGCACCGGCGCAGTCCTGGGGTGTACCGGGCCTGCCCAAGCGGTGTGTGGAAGCCGATCTCGACGTCCATCACCTCAGGAATTCCCATGGCCGGGTGCGTCATTCGGGTGTCGATGAGCCCGGGCGCGATCGCGTTGACCCGGATCCCGTCGTCGGCCCACCGGCGGGACAGGTTCATCGTCAGGGCGATCAGGCCCATCTTCGACGAGGCGTAGCCCGGGACGAAGACCGCCGAGCGGAACGCGGACATCGAGACCACGCTGACGACGCTCGCGCCGCCGGGCGCCCGGCTGGACTTCAGGCGCTCGTGGCAGCGCATGGTCAGCCGCATGGGGCCGAGCATGTTCTGCGTGACCGACGCGACGTAGCCATCCGGATCGTATTCGTCGCCCGCGGGATAGGGGCCGCCCGCGTTGTTGACCAGTATGTCCAGGTCGCCCAGCGAATCGGCCAGGGCGTCAACGGATTCGGGATCCTGGATCTGGCACTGGCGGTAGGTGAACGCGCCCAGCTCCGTCTCGGGATAGTCCGCGGCCGACCCGCGGGTGCCGGTCACCGTGACGGCGGCCCCGGCGCCGGCGAACGCGGCGGCGATCGCGTGGCCGATGCCGCTGGTGCCGCCGGTCACCAGCACATGGGCGCCGGTGAAATCGAAGCTGAGGGAGTTCATGCGGTTCCTTTCGCGGTCCTCAATTCGTTGATTGACCTGGTGAGCCAGGCTTTCTCCCAGAAGTTTTCGGTGTCGGCCAGTAGCGCCTCGTGCGCGTCGGCGGCCACCGCCCGCGCCGCCGCATGCATCGGCTCGGCGGCCAGGATCAGGTCGGTGAGGTGGATGGCCTGCACCGCACGACCGGCGGCCAGGTGAGCGCGCGCCGCGGCCACCAGCGCGTCGGCGCCGGCGGCGCTGACCACATCGGCGGCCACCGAATCCGGCGCCACGCCATACAGTTCGGTGGTGGAACGATGCCGGAACCACCCGGTGTACATCTCCCAGATGGCGCGCACATTCCAGGACGTCTTGCCGTAGCCTTCGCCGAGATCGCAGGTGCTCGGGCACCTGGACCTCGCGCATCGCCGTGTGGATGTCGGCGCCGGAGTTCATCAGCTCCGCGGTGCGATCGTGCACCGCCTGCATCGCGTCGCGCATCGCGGTGACTTCCTCGGCGATGCGGTCGGCGCCCTCGATCGGGGCGAAGTGGCCGGTGATCAGCCGTTGGGGCCCGAATTCCAGCACGGTGTTCAACGACTCGATATAGAGAATCGGGTCGCGGTAGCGGTCGCCGCGGATCGTCATCAGATTCGGCACGTGGCCGAACAACGGCCCGAACAGATTGCCGCTGAACAGGATTCGATCCTCGGGCAACCACACCACCAGCGCGTCGGTGGTCTCGCCTCCCGGCGTCCACGCCAGCTCGAAGATGCGCCCGCCGACCGTGATGCTCATGTGCTGGTCGAAGGTCGTGGTCGGCTCGGGAAACGTGAAGTCGATGGTCGCGGGGTCGATGGTCTTGAAGTGCTCGAGCACGGCGTCGGAGAACTTTTCGAACGCGAACGACGTCTTGGGCACCCGGTAGCCCATCAGCAGCGTGTTGTCGTCGCGCCAGTAGCGGTAGTTGCGATGCATCACCACGTTGCGTTTCCGGGGTGCCCTGCTCACGCAGCGAGTTCACCCCGCCCCAGTGGTCGGCGTGCCCCTGGGTGACGATGATGGCCCGCGTCGGGCCGGCCACGTCGGCAAAAGCCTTGCGGTGCAACGGGCCTTCGAAGACCAGCCCGCTGTTGACGATGACCCGCCCCTCGCCGGTGCCGACCGCGTAGGAGTTGGAGACGCCAGGCGACATCCAGATGTCGTTGCCGAGGGGAGCCGCAGGAGTGTCCGTCGCCGCCGCCAGATCGGCGGCCCCGGGACGCTCCCGGTGAATCCCAGCCATGACTTGCGATCCTCTACAGTTCTAGAGGTAAAGTCAATCCGAGGGGGGGCTCATGGGACTGCGCGGTCTGGCCGAACAAGGTTGCGGTCGTCGTCGGCGGCGCAACCGGCATCGGTGCGGCAACGGCCGCCCGGCTGGGCGAGGAAGGCTGCCGGGTCGTCATCGGCGACGTCGCGGTCGACGCCGCGCAGCAGACCGCCGCGCGCATCGTCGAGGCAGGCGGCACAGCGTCCCACGCCGCCTTCGACCTGGCGGATCCCGCGTCGGTCGCCGGTCTGATCGATTCCGCCGCAACGACTTACGGCGGAGTGGACCTGCTGTTCAACGTCGGCGCCGACATGAGCACGATCCGTGCCGACAGCGATGTGGTCGACATCGACTTCGACGTCTGGGATCGCGTGATGACCGTCAACCTGCGCGGCTACGTGGCCGCCATGAAATACGCGATCCCGGAGATGCTCAAACGCGGCGGCGGCGCGATCGTCAACATGTCCTCGGCGGCGGCGTTCCAGGGCGAGCCCGCGCGCCCGGCCTACGCCACCGCGAAAGCCGGCATCGGCGCGCTCACCCGCCACGTCGCGTCGCGGTGGGGCAAGGACAACATCCGGTGCAACGCGGTCGCGCCCGGCTTCACCGCGACCGAGACCATCCGTTCGGTGCCGCAATGGCCGGACCTTCAGGCCGCCGCGCTCAAGCGCATCCGCGGCCCCCGCGTCGGCGATCCCGGCGACGTCGCCGCGCTGGTCGCCTTCCTGCTCTCCGCCGAGGGCGAATGGATCAACGGTCAGGTCGTCAACGTCGACGGCGGCACCGTGCTGCGTTGAGGACAGACATGGCCACCAGCAGATCCCGGAAACGCAACGGCGACGAACGCCGCCGCGACCTGTGCGATGCGGCGATCCGCGTGCTGGCCGAGCACGGCTCGCGCGGACTCACGCACGGGCAGGTCGACCGCGTCGCCGGCGTCCCGGAGGGGACCACGTCGTACTACTACCGCACCCGCGCGGCCCTGCTGCGCGGCGTCGGCAGGCGGGTCGCCGAGATCGATGTGGCCAACCTGCAGTCGGTGATCGACGAACCGGTCGATACGCTCTCGCCCTTCGCGCACCTGGCCCGGCTCACGATGATGCAGGCCAACGGATCCGGGCTGATGCTCAACAGAGCGCGCCACGAACTGCTGCTGGGCGCCGCCCGCGATCGCGAGCCTGGCCGAAACGTCGCAGGTGTTCGTCGCCCGGATCAACGGCATGGCCCACGACGCCATCGCGCACCTGCAGCCGGACACTCGCGATCCCGCGCTGCTGGCCGCGCAGACCACCGCCGTCACCACGTTCATCGCCGGTGTCTTCACCCGGTTGGCTGCCGGCGACCGCAATGTCGGGGACGCCGAGCAACTCGGCCGTCTGCTGGAAGCGGTGGCCACCGCGGTGGCGCTCGCGGCCCAGCGAACTTAAGCATCCGGCGAAAAGCACTCCTCGGCCTGTCGATTGCGCATACCGTTAACGCCGGTTCGTGCGCCCACAGGAGGATCGGATGGACATGAAACGTTTTGCCGCCGCAGGTCTGCTGGCGTTGGCGGGGCTGCTGACGATCGGCGTGGGCGTGAGCAGCGCCGACACGATTCAGACCGAGGGCAATTACCCGACGCGGGAGGCGTGTCAGAACGCCGGCCCCGGCGTCAAGGCCACCACGCCGGGGAGCTGGAACAACTTCTGGTGCGTTCCGGACCGCGCCGCGGCCGGCAACTGGAAGTTGGTGCTCAGCAACTGAGCTGGCCGGCGTCTTGGAGTTGCCTTGCGGTCTCCGGGAGGATGTGTCGTTTTGCCCGCCTGGAAGCGACTTCGGCGCCTTCCGCCCAATTGCCGAAACATCTTGCTTCACTTGCGTTTCAGTGGTTTCTTGGCGCGATTATTTGTCGGTGGCCCGGTCTAGTTTCGCAGGTATGAGTTCCGGTGTCCTCGCAGACGGTGACGTCGCCACGGCGGCCTTCGATGCCCTGGACGCCGCGATCGACACCGTGCTCGGGCTCGACTCCCAGATGCTGCGCTCCCGGGAGCGCCTTGCACTGCTGGGGCGCTATGAGCGGGCGCGACGCCGCCTGTCCGCCGGCGAACATCCGCTGATCAATCAGCTGCCAGCAGGAGGCCACGCCGGAAGAACTGGGCGGCAGACTCTCCCATGCGATCGCCGACTGGACGTTGACCAGCCGCGCCGAGGCCGGCAGGCGCGTGCGCGAGGCTGCCGACTTGGGCGAGCGGCGCGCGCTCACCGGCGAATCCCTACCGCCGGTGTTGGCGGCCACGGCCGCCGCGGAGCGCGCCGGACAACTGGGGGCAGAGCATGTGGCGGTGATCCGCCGCTTCTACCACCGGCTGCCTGGCTGGATCGACGACGACACCCGCACGCACGCCGAAGCCCACCTGGCCGGCCTGGCCACCCAGTACCGGCCCGACCAGTTGACCGGGCTGGCCGATCGATTGGCGGACTGCCTCAACCCCGATGGCAGCTACAGCGACGACGACCGCGCCCACCGCCGCGGCCTGACCCTGGGCAAGCAGCAACCCGACGGCATGTCCGCACTGCGCGGCTGGCTCACGCCCGAACTACGTGCGTCGCTGGAGGCGGTGTTGGCCAAACTGGCCGCCCCCGGCATGTGCAATCCCAGTGACCAGACGCCCTGCACCGACGGCGCCCCCTCCCGGGACGCGATCGATCACGACGTCCGCTCGGCGGCCCAACGCCAGCACGACGGCCTCAATGCCGCCCTGCGCGCGATCTTGGCCTCCGGGGACCTCGGCCAACACAACGGGTTGCCGGCCTCCATCATCGTCACCACCACCCTGACCGAGCTGGAAGCCGTCGCCGGGCATGGCATCACCGGCGGGGGCACCCGGCTACCGATCAGCGACGTCATCCGCCTGGCCCGCCACGCCCATCACTACCTGTCGGTCTTCGACAACGGCAAACCGGTCGCGCTGTATCACAGCAAGCGACTCGCCTCCCCCGGTCAGCGAATCGTCTTGTACGCCAAGGACCTTGGATGTTCAGCGCCCGGTTGCGACGTCGGCGGCTACTACTGCGAAGTCCACCACGTGACCGATTACGCGAAATGCCACGCCACCGACATCGACAACCTCACCCTGACCTGCGGACCCCACCACCGGCTCCTGCAACCCCGCGGCTGGAGCACCCGAAGACGCGCCAACGGCGACACCGAATGGATCCCGCCGCCTCACCTCGACCGAGGCCAACCGCGAATCAATACCTTCCACCACCCCGAGAAACTGCTTCGCGATGGAGACGACGACGAGGCGCCATGGCGGCTAAAGCAGCGCTACAGGATTTTCATCTGCTCGGGCTGCGGCTCGGCCGGCTCGAGCAGCTGCGGGCCGTTGTTGCGGACGTTGTTGACCAACGTCGACACCTCGCGCATCCGGATGGCGCGCACGTCGGGCGTGCGGGCCAGCAGGTCCTCGTCGATCGCGGCGTCCGGGTCCAGCCACCGGTCCCAGTCGCGCTCGGGGACCACCAGCGGCATCCGATCGTGAATCTGCGCCAGCTCCCCCGGCGCATCGGTGGTGATGATCGTGCAACTCAGCAGCGGCGCAGCGTCCTTGGCCGGTTTCCAGACCGACCACAGGCCCGCCATGAACAGCGGCTCCCCGTCTTCGGAGTACATGAAGAACGGCGTCTTGCGGGCCTTCTTGCCGGCCGCGTCATCCGAGTTGACCCGCCATTCGTAGTAGCCGTCCATCGGGACCAGGCAGCGCTTGGACTTGGCGCTGGTCCGGAAGGCGGGCGACGTGGTGACCTTGTCCGCACGGGCGTTGATCAGCATCGGCCCCTTGGTGTCGGGCGCGCCGTCGGACCCGGCCTTGGCCCACGGCGGCACCAAGCCCCAGCGCATCAGCCGCACCCGCCGGGTCGGCTGGTCGTCGGGCTCGGAATGCCGGCTGACCACGGTCGCGATGGTCGAGGTCGGGGCGACGTTGTAGTTGGGCGCGCCAGCGCCCGCGCCGGCGTCGGCGCCGGTGGCCTCGTCGATCGCCTTGATCTTCTCGGCCAGCAGGGCCGGATCGGTGGTCACCGCGAACCGTCCACACATACATCCCATGGTGGCAGAAACCGGTGACAGGCGATGATGGACCGGTGACGACATGGACGGCCCCCTCGGCATCGCGACCGGTGCACGCGACCGTGACGGTTCCGGGTTCGAAGTCGCAGACCAACCGCGCACTGGTGCTGGCGGCGCTGGCGGCCGCCCAGGGGCGGGGCACCCCGACCATCAGCGGGGCGCTGCGCAGCCGGGACACCGATCTGATGATCGGGGCGCTGCGCACGCTGGGCTTGGGTGTCGACGGCGACGGGACGGAGCTGACGGTCAGCGGCCGCGTGTCGCCGGAACCGATGGCACAGGTCGATTGCGGGCTGGCCGGCACGGTGCTGCGGTTCGTCCCGCCGTTGGCGGCGCTGGCCGAATCGATGGTCGAGTTCGACGGCGACGAGCAGGCCCGGGCGCGGCCCATCGTGCCGCTGCTGGACGCGCTGCGCGGGCTCGGCGTCCGGATCGACGGCTCCGGTCTGCCGTTCCGGGTGCTGGGTACCGGCTCGGTCACCGGCGGGACGGTGGACATCGACGCCTCGGCCTCCTCGCAGTTCGTTTCCGGGCTGCTGTTGTGCGCGGCCTCGTTCGCCGAGGGCCTGACCGTGCGGCACACCGGCGCGTCGCTGCCCTCGGCGCCGCACATCGCGATGACGGTGGCGATGTTGCGCCAGGCCGGCGTCGACGTCGACGACTCCTCCCCTAACCGCTGGGCGGTGCGGCCCGGGCACGGTCGCGGCCCGGCACTGGGAGGTCGAGCCGGATCTGACGAACGCCGTCCCGTTCCTGGCGGCGGCCGTGGTCAGCGGGGGCGCGGTGCGCATCACCGGCTGGCCCGCACGCAGCGTGCAGCCGGCCGACGACATCCTGAACGTGTTGGATAAGCTGAATGCCGTTGTCACTCAGAATGATTCGTTCCTGGAGGCGCGCGGGACCGGGGACTACGGCGGTTTCGACGTCGACCTGCGCGCGGTCGGCGAGCTGACGCCCTCGGTGGCCGCCCTGGCGGCGCTGGCGACGCCCGGGATCGGTGTCGCGCCTGTCCGGCATCGCGCATCTGCGCGGCCATGAGACCGATCGGCTCGCCGCGCTGAGCAGGGAGATCAACCGCCTGGGCGGCGACTGCACCGAAACCCCCGACGGCCTGGAGATCACCGCGACACCGCTGCGGCCCGGGGTCTGGCACGCGTATGCCGACCACCGCATGGCGATGGCGGGCGCGATCGTCGGGCTGCGGGTGGACGGGGTCGAGGTCGACGACATCGGCGCCACCAGCAAGACGTTGCCGGACTTTCCGCAGCTGTGGGCCCGCATGTTGGAGCCCGGGGAAGAGCACCGCATGTGAAGCCGGGTGACTACGACGAGTCCGACGTCAAGATCCGCTCCGGCCGGGGTTCACGACCGCGGACCAAGACCCGTCCCGAGCACGCCGACGCCGAGGCGGCCATGGTGGTCAGCGTCGACCGCGGCCGCTGGGGGTGCGTGCTGGGCGGGCGACGTCGACCGTCGGGTCACCGCCATGCGGGCCCGCGAGCTGGGCCGCACGCCGATCGTGGTCGGCGACGAGGTCGACGTGGTCGGCGATCTATCCGGCCGGCACGGACACGCTGGCCCGCATCGTGCGCCGCGGGCCGCGCCGAACGGTGTTGCGGCGCACCGCCGATGACACCGATCCCACCGAACGGGTGGTGGTCGCCAACGCCGACCAGCTGCTGATCGTGGTGGCGCTGGCCGACCCGCCGCCCCGCACCGGCCTGGTCGACCGGACGCTGATCGCCGCCTACGCCGGCGGGCTCACACCGATTCTGTGCCTGACCAAGACCGACCTCGCCCCGCCGGAGCCGTTCGCCGAGCAGTTCGTCGACCTGGACCTGACGGTCGTCGCCGCCGGCCGTCGACGATCCCCTGCTCGCCGTGGCGGACCTGCTCGCCGGCAAGATCACCGTGCTGCTCGGGCATTCCGGCGTCGGCAAGTCGACATTGGTGAATCGCCTGGTGCCCGACGCGGATCGGGCCGTCGGCGTAGTGACCGACATCGGCAGGGGACGACACACCTCGACCCAGTCCGTCGCACTGCCGCTGGGCGACATGCTGCCTGGACTCCGGCTGGGTGATCGACACCCCGGGCATCCGCTCGTTCGGGTTGGCCCACATCCGGCCCGACGACGTGCTGATGTCGTTCTCGGATCTGGCCGAGGCCATCCAGGATTGCCCGCGCGGCTGCGGGCACATGGGACCGCCGGCCGATCCCGAGTGCGCGCTGGACGCGCTGTCCGGGCCGGCGCTTCGCCGCGTCGCGGCGGCCCGCCGATTGCTGGCCGCGCTCAACCAGACTTAGCCAGCCGCATGCCGAGCTCGTCGGGCGGCACCAGATGTCCTTCCGCGCAACGGATTTCGACGCTCGCCTCGGCGCCGCAGCCCAGGTGGGTCAGCCGCAGCCGGTTGCGGCCCGGCAGGTGGCGCCTCCCCCACTCGAACAGCGACCACACCACCGGCATGAAATCGATGCCGGCATCGGTGAGCACGTACTCGTCGCGGCTGCGCTGCCCGGGCTCCCGATAGGGCTGGCGCCGTAGCAACCCCAGCTCGACCAGTTCGCTCAGCCGCGCCGAGGTGGCCGCCTTGGTGATGCCCACCCGGCGGGCGAAGTCGTCGAATCGCGTGGTGCCGTAGTACGCCTCGCGCATGATGAGCATCGCGGATTTGGTTCCGACGACCGCCATCGTCTTCTCGATCGCGCACTCGCCCACCGCCGACCAGGCGTCGCGGTCGGCCAGCGGACCTTGCAGCAGTGTCATCTAAATCACCTCCGCAGCTGGGTTGCTTTAAGGATACCGAGGTGTTTACCTGGGTACAGGTCTATATACCTAGCTGAGGAGACTCGAGGAGGAGTCATGAACCAGGTCCGCGACGCCGTCATCGTCGGAGCCGTCCGAACCCCGATCGGCAAGGGCAAGGCCAGTGGCGCGCTGCACGACGTGCTGCCCGCCGATCTGCTGGCACACAGCCTGCGCGAGCTGGTGGCGCGTACCGGCGTGGATCCGGCACATGTCGACGACGTCATCGCCGGCGCCGTCACCCAGGTCGGCGACCAGGCGGCCAACATCGCCCGTAATGCCCTGCTGGGCGCGGGTTTCCCGGAGTCGGTTCCCGGTGTGACGATCGACCGCCAATGCGGTAGCAGCCAGCAGGCCATCAGCTTCGCCGCCCAGGGCGTGATCGCCGGCGCCTACGACCTCGTCATCGCCGGTGGCGTGGAGTCGATGAGCCGCGTACCGATGGGCAGCCAGGTGTCACCGGGCAGCAACCCGATGGGCGAGGACATGACGCGGCGCTACCCCGACGGCCTGGTGCCGCAGGGCATCAGCGCCGAACTGATCGCCGCGAAGTGGGGCTTTTCGCGCGCGCAGCTCGACGAGTTCTCCGCCGGCAGCCACGAGAAGGCCGCCCGCGCCACCAAGGAGGGGCTGTTCGACCACGAGCTCATTCCGATCGCCGGGCTGGCCACCGACGAGATCATCCGACCGGGCACCACGGTCGAGACGCTGGCCGGGTTGCAGCCGGCATTCTACAGCGATGCCGCCAAAGCCCGTTTCCCGCAGATCAATTGGGAGATCACGCCCGGCAACTCCTCGCCGCTGTCCGACGGCAGCGCCGCGGTGCTGATCGCCAGCGGCGAGGCCGCCAAGAGACTGGGGCTGCGCCCGCTGGCGCGGATCCACACCGCCACCGTGGTGGGTTCCGACCCGCTCTACATGCTGACCGGCGTCATTCCGGCCACCGAGAAGGTGTTGTCGAACGCGCGGGGCTGACGCTGGCCGACATCGACCTGTTCGAGGTCAACGAGGCGTTCGCGCCCGTCGTGCTGGCCTGGGCAAAGGACACCGGGGCCGATCTGGCCAAGACCAACGTCAACGGCGGTGCCATCGCCATCGGTCACCCGTTGGGTGCCAGCGGCGCTCGGCTGATGACGACACTGGTCAACGCGCTCGAACAACGCGGCGGTCGCTACGGCCTGCAGACGATGTGCGAGGGCGGCGGCATGGCCAACGCCACCATCATCGAGCGACTGGGCTGACATCATGACCGAGATCAAATTCGACGGCGTTCGGGTGCGCTACGACAGCGCCAAGAACTACGACGAACTGGTCGCCGCGTTGCTCGCCGACATCGGCGAGCAGCCGGTGCCGATCAACGAGATCGCGACGTCCAGCGGCGACTGGAAGTCGTATCAGCAGCGCGTCGAATCCCACGTCGGGCCAAGCGGTTTCATGCTGTTCGGCACGGTCGACCACAGTGCCTGGATCACCAAGGCCGGCATCGACCGCAAAGCGTTGCGCGTGATCCTCGGCAACCCGCTGATCGCCATCACGATGCTGCGCCACGACGTGAAGGCCGGATTGTTCGCCCCGGTCGAGTTGCTGATCGCCGACGAAGGCGGCGGTTTCAGCAGCCTGACCTACGTCAAGCCGTCGTCGCTGATGGTCGTCGAGCCCAATCCGGAATTGCTCAGCGCCGCAAAGCAACTCGATGCCAAGCTCGCCGCGCTGGCCGAGAAGGTCACCGGCTGAACATCAGGGGCGTGACCGTCAGGATTGACTGGAATGCCAGCGGGATCATCGGCTGAACCTCACTGACGCCCGTCATTGACGATCGTCAGTGAATGGGCGTACGGTGCCTCCATGGGGTCACCACGCGCGCCATCCGCGAGCGGATCGCCGGGTGGGAGCGTCCGCGAAACCCGCCGGCTGGAAACCCGGGCGCGCCTGTTCGACGCGGCCCTGGCCGAGATCTCGCGGCGCGGGTTGGCCGGCGCCGATGTCAGCGCGATCGTCGCCGATGCGGGCGTGGCCCGGGGGACGTTCTATTTCCACTTCCCCACCAAGGAGCACGTTCTCATCGAGGTGGAGCGCGTCGAGGAGACCCGGATCATCAGCGAACTCGGCGACGCCAACGGCGATCTGGCGTCGGTGCTCTCCCAGCTCGTACATCACGTGCTCAGCGCCGAAATTCGCTTGGGCGAAGCGGTTTTCCGGGACATGCTCGGATTGCATTTCTCCTCGACCCGTCCGGTTGAAGACGAGTTCGCCCAGCACCCGCTCGGACAATTTGTGGTGGACGTCATCGGTCGAGCCCAGGACGCGGGTCGGGTCGACTCCGACGTCGACGCGGCCGAACTCGCCACGTTCTTCCTCACCGGGCTTTTCGCGCTGCTGGCCACCGGGGCCCACGATGCCACGCTGTTAAGCCGTTACGTGACAACGATTGTCAAAGGGATGGAGAAGCGATGAATCACACCGGAATCGAGGGCTATCGGGACTTCCTGGCCAACCGCGACGGCGAGGCCGATCTGCTCAACAGGCGGTTGGCCAATCGCGAGCAGTTCTTCAGCGACCTGGAATCCCATCCCGTCCGGTCGGCCCACCCCGCCGACCGCGCCACGTTCCTGCGCAACCTGCGCCGCCGGCGACCCGAACCCGGCCTGGATGACAAGATGCTCTTCCTGCTGGCAACCGCAAAGCTGAATCAGGCGGAGCGATTCGGCGTGGGACTGGGTGAAACCTACGGGCGCAACAGCGACGAGAGCGTGCCCCCCGAGCGCGTCTACCTGGAGCTGGAAGAGCACTACCACACCCGGCTGCTGGCATACGCGCTCGACGCGTTCGACCTGACCTTCCAGGTCGTCCCCCCGCCCTTCGTCATCCGCCAGTTCGTCAAAGTGAACGTATTCCTGCCCGAACGGCTCGGCTTCATGTTCGTCGGAGCCGCGGAGATGGCGGGCTGCATCCTGTTCGACGAATTACGCCGTGCCGGCAGCAGGCTTTTCGCCGACGAACCGTACGTCGCCGAACGAATCGAACTGCTCTACAGCGAAATCCTCACCGACGAGATCGGCCACGTCGGCTATTGCGCGTCGCGTTGCACCTCCGCGGAGCGGGCGATCATGCGTCGAATCTATCCCCTCATCGGGCGACTGTTCGCCCGTCAAACCGCGGAGATAAGCCTGCTGCTCGATCCCAAGGCGTTGCACGCACGGCTCGACCGCCCCTTCGATGTCGACGAGCTCACCGCCGATTTGGACAACGAAACCTACCTGGTCACTCACCCTTGACGACGGGATCGCTTTACCGAGCTGCGGCGCGGGAGTATCGTTCGCGCGTGCCAGCCAGGCGGTGAGCACGGTCGGAGGTAACGCCGATGGGTCGAGTCGCGGTGATCACCGGAGCCAGCCGGGGAATCGGTGCGGCGACCGCATTGGTCCTGGCGGAGCAGGGATTTCGGGTCGTCGTCAACTACCGGTCCAGCGCCGCGGAAGCAGACGAGGTCGTCGCCGCGGCGACCACCGCCGGTGGCGAGGCCGTCGCGCTCCGCGCCGATGTCACCGAACCCGACGATGTCGCCGCAATGGTCGGCGAGATCAACACCAAGTGGGGCGCCGTCGACGTGCTCGTGCACAACGCGCTGATCCCCTACGACGTCACCTCGTTCGCCGACCTGAGCTGGGAGCAGCTCGGCGGCAAACTGGACCGGGAACTGCGTGCCGCTTTTCTGGTCACTAAAGCAGTTGTCCCCGAGATGATTTCACGAGGCTATGGCCGGTTGATATATCTCACCACGGTGTTGTCCCGCCGGCCCCGGCAGGGCATGATCACGGTGGGAACCGCCAAGGCGGCAATGGACCAGTTCGTCCGCTACGTCGCGCTCGAGCTGGCTCCGCATCAGATCACCGCCAACCTCGTGTCGCCCGCCACCGTCGCCGATCCCACGGCGAACGCGCTGTTGTCGGCCGAGGAAGTGCACCAGCTCGGCGCGGCAAATCCCATGGGGCGGCTGGTCAGCCCCGACGAGGTGGCCAAGACGGTGGCGTTTTTGGCCAGCGCGGATTCCGGTTTCATCACCGGCCACTGCCTGGAGGTCAACGGCGGCCTCGCCATGGATTGACAGCCGATCCGGCCACCGGGTCGTCGGGAAAGAGGTGCGGCGTGCAAACGATCGACCTGGCTTACGTCGGGCGTGGCATTCACGAGGAGCTGGTCGCCCATGTCGCCGACCAGGAGGGTTACTACCGGGACGAAGGCGTCCACGTCGCCATCCGCGACGGGGTCGGCTGGAATGCGCAGCGGCTGCGCCACGTCGCGGTGATCGGCCTGGGCCGGGCCCTGCTGTCGCGGCTCGACGACGGGATCGGCTGGAAAGCGTTGAGCGTCAACACCGATCGCCCGCTGTTCTGGTTTTTGGGCAACGCTGAGGTGAAGTCCATGGCCGATCTTCGCGGGCGGCGCCTGGCCGTGCACGCCGCCGATAACCCGCCGGGCACCTTCGCCCGGATCGTCCTGCGCAAGCACGGCCTGGACCCCGACCGCGACCTGCACTGCGTGGTGCGGCATCCGGGCGACTACCAGATGGACCTGCGCCGGCTGCGCGACGGCTCAATCGATGCCGCCTATGTCGGCAGCACGCTGTCCCCCGAACAGGTCGCCGCCGAAGAGGGGTTTCACCTGCTGGCCTGGGTCGGCGATCACTTCCGGATTCCCACGGTGGGCGTCGCGGTGGATCCCGTGCACATCCCGCCGGACAGCCCCGCGCTGCAGGCCCTGCTGCGGGCGAATCAGCGGGCGCTGCGGCTTCTCGCCGAACAGCCAAGCCGCGCCGTCGATTACGTCCACTGGTTCTGCGACCGGCTCACGCCTGACGAGGCCCAACAGCACTACGAGCGCTACGTCGGGCCGTACTTCACCCCCGACTATCGGGTCGACCCCGGCATCGCGCAGCAGGCGATCGACGCGGTCGCGGGCGAACTGGGTGTCGCCCCGATAAGTGCTACGGACTTCTACCAGCCCGGGTAATCGCCGGTCAGGCGGCCAAGTGGTCGCCGGCGCGGCGCGGCGCTGCCGTCCGCTTGTCGCGCCGCCAGCCCCGCACCGCTGTGATCGCGGACTTGAGCCCGCGCCGGCGGCCGGTCGCCGGATCGGTGCCCAGGAAACCGGGCTCGAGCTCGGCGAACATCCGCTCGCTGCGGGTCTCCGGCGCGTTGTCAGCGTCGTCGCGCAAGTACTTGTTCGGCAGCGACAGCTTGGCGATGGTGCGCCACGTCTTGGCGTACTGGAGCAGGAATGAGCCTGTGGTGTAAGGCAAGTCGTACTTGTCGCAGACTTCGCGCACTCGCACCGAGATCTCAGCGTACCGATTGCTCGGCAGATCCGGGAACAGGTGGTGTTCGATCTGGTGGCACAGGTTGCCGCTCATGAACCGCAGCGCCGGCCCGGCGTCGAAGTTGGCGCTACCCAGCATCTGGCGCAGGTACCACTGGCCTTTGGATTCGCCGACCATGTCGGTCTTGGTGAATTTCTCTGCGCCATCGGGGAAATGGCCGCAGAAGATCACCGCGTTGGCCCAGATGTTGCGGATCACGTTGGCAACCGCGTTGGCCTTCAACGTGGAGGTGTACGTTGCGCCGGGTGACAACGAGGTCAGCGCCGGGAACGCGACATAGTCCTTGAGCACCTGCCGCCCGGCCTTGGCCAGGAACTCCTCGGTCCGCTGCCGGGCCTCGTCGTTGTCCATCCGCTTCTTGGCGATCTTGCCGAGCTCGACGTGCTGCAAGCCGACGCCCCACTCGAAGAGGAGCGCGAGCAACGTGTTGTAGACCAGATTGAAGACGTTGAAGCGCTTCCAGCGCTGGTCGCGGGTGACGCGCAGCAGGCCGTAGCCGACATCGTCGTCCATCCCGAGGATGTTGGTGTACTTGTGGTGCACGAAGTTGTGGGTGTAGCGCCAGTGCTTGGACGACCCGCTCATGTCCCACTCCCACGTCGAGGAGTGAATCTCGGGGTCGTTCATCCAGTCCCACTGGCCGTGCATGACGTTGTGGCCGATCTCCATGTTCTCGACGATCTTGGCCACGCCCAGGGTCGCCGTCCCCGCCCACCATGCCGAGCGCCGCGAACTGGCGGCCAGCAGCAGCCGGCCGGTTACTTCCAGCGCGCGCTGGGCCGCGATGGTGCGGCGGATATAGCGAGCGTCCCGCTCGCCGCGCGAGTCTTCGACGTCCTGGCGGATGGCATCCAGCTCAACCGCCAGGTTCTCGATGTCGGCGTCCGTCAGATGGGCGAATACGTCGACGTCTGTGATCGCCATCGTCGTGATCTCCCTTCGTTTCATTCTGTGGTCTTCGACGTGCTCTAGACCTACGCTATCGTAACCTACGAATGCGTAGGTTACCTGTGAGTAGCCTTTAGATGTCGAGCACGCAATCGCCCGAGGCTGCCGATACGCAGGTCTGAATTCGGGTGCCCGGGTCGTGTTCGGCGCCGGTCCGCAAATCACGGACGTGGCCCTCCACCAGGTTGACCACACACGACTGGCAGATACCCATTCGGCAGCCGAACGGCATCTGCACGCCGGCGCCCTCGCCCGCGTCCATCAACGACGTCGCGGCGTCGGCGGCGACGGCGCGACCGCTCTGGGCGAAGGTGACCGTGCCGCCGGCCCCCGCCGGCGCGGCCTTGGACACGGCGAATCGTTCGAGGTGCAGCCGGTCGCCGATGCCCGCCGCCGACCAGATCTTCTCCGCCTGCGTCAGCATGCCCTCCGGACCGCAGGCCCAGGTGCGTCGATCGCGCCAGTCCGGCACCTCGTGGTCGAGCAGGGCGAGGTCGAGCCGACCCTGGGTGCGGGTTTCCCGCAGCAGCAGGCGATAGCCCGGATGGTCCGCGGCCAGGGCCGCCAACTCGTTGCCAAACATCACATCGGACTCGGTGGGCGCCGAATGCACGTGCGCGATATCACCGATCTGGTTGCGGCGCAGTAGGGTTCGCAGCATCGACATCACCGGCGTTATCCCGGATCCCGCGGTGAGAAACAGAATCGACGGCGGTGCCGGGTCGGGCAGCACGAAGTTGCCCTGCGGCGCGGCCAGCCGGACGATGGTGCCCCGCTCGACCCCCGCCACCAGGTGGGTCGACAGGAATCCTTCGGGCATCGCCTTCACGGTGATGGTCACCGTGCGCGCCGCACCGGAACCGGACGTCTCGGCGGGGGTCGAGGTGAGTGAATACGACCGCCAGCGCCAGCGTCCGTCCATCAGCAGCCCGATGCCGATGTACTGGCCCGGCTGGTAGTCGAAGTTGAAGCCCCAGCCCGGCTTGATCACCAGGGTCGCGGAATCCTCCGTCTCGCGGCGCACCCGCAGGATTCGGCCCCGCAGCTCGCGCGCCGACCAGAGCGGGTTGGCCAGATGCAGATAGTCATCGGGCAGCAACGGCGTCGTGATGCGCGCGGCCACCTGGCGCAGCGCATGCCAACCGGGATGCCGGTCCGCGCCGGCGACAACGGGTCGCGTGGTATCGACGACGTTGCCCGTGATCGATGGGTTACGTCTGCCCAGTGGAAGCTCCTGCTCACGACGCGGCGTCTGGCTTGCGCTCACATTGTGATCGATTCTGTGCGCTTCACGAAACCTACGGTACCGTAACCTACGGTGTCGTAGCTAGCGCGAGGGCCGCGGATGCGTCACATTCGAAGCGACTGCCTCACATCAGCTCCAGCAGAAATGGCAGCTCCTGGTTGGCGTACCAGGCCAAATCGTGGTCTTGCGCATCGCCGACGATCAGGTCGGCATCCTCATCACCCAGGTCGGCGGCGTCGACGGCCTCGATGGCCTTCGCGACCGCCGGTTCGGCCCCGGCGTTGTCGACGTAGGCGGCGATCACGTCGTCGATCGGCACCGGGCCGGCCAGCCTGACCACGGCGTCGTCGAGGTCGGGACGGTACGTGACGTCCTCGACCTCGGCGGCCAGCACCGCGCGGCGGGGCGGCGGGGACTCCGATGACGTGCCGGCCCCGTCCGCTCCTCGTGTTTCCCGCGCCGCCAGCAGCCGCAGCGACGCCAGCGCCGCCTCACGCAGCGCCACGTCGGCGAGCTCGTCGTCGTCGCCCTCGGCGTAGGCCTCGCGCAACCTCGGCGTCAGTGCGAACGCGGTGCCGTTGACCGGCCACAGCGAGCCGTCGGCGACGAGCTGCGCCAACATCGGCAGCGTGGCGGGGATGTAGACGACCGTCATGGGCGGCTAGATCAGCGTGGCCGCGTAGTCGTCGACGTACGTCGACAGCTCACGCGGCGGGCGCCGGTAGTTATCGCTGACGACGGGATGCTCCGGCAGCTTGACCTTGGGCGTCTCGACATCGCGGTAGGGGACGGTGGACAACAAATGAGCCATCATGTTCAGTCGCGCGTGTTTCTTGATATCCGATTCCACGACATACCACGGACTTTCCGGGGTATCGGTGTGCACCATCATCTCGTCTTTGGCGCGTGAGTAATCCTCCCACCGGTATACCGATTCCAGGTCGATCGGGGATAGCTTCCATCGCCGGACCGGGTCATTGAGCCGCGCTTTGAACCGGCGCAGCTGTTCGGCCTCGGAAACCGAGAACCAGTATTTGCGCAGCAGTATCCCGTCGTCGATCAGCATCTGCTCGAAGATCGGCGTCTGCCGCATGAACAGCGCATACTCGTGCGGCGTGCAGAATCCCATGACTTTCTCGATGCCCGCCCGGTTGTACCAGGACCGGTCGAAGAGCACGATCTCGCCCTTGGCGGGCAAATGGGCGATGTAGCGCTGGTAATACCACTGGCCGCGTTCACGATCCGAGGGCACCGGCAGCGCGGCGATGTGTGCGATCCGCGGGCTGAGGTATTCGGTAATCCGTTTGATGGCACCGCCCTTGCCCGCGGCGTCACGGCCCTCGAACAGCACCACCAGGCGCGCCCCGGAATGCCGCACCCACTCCTGCAGCTTCACCAATTCCGTTTGCAGCCGGAACAATTCGGCTTCGTAGACCTCGTCGGAAATCTTGGGCACGGCCGGCCGGGCCGACTTCTTGTTTGGCTTCGCCGGCGCGCCGTCGCTCTTCGCGGTGCTCACAACAACGAATGATAGCCCCACGCAGGGGTTTTCACCGCCGACTAGGACCGGGACGCCTCCAGCAGTTCTTCGAGCGCCTGGTCCAGCAGCCCGGGCAGCAGCTCGACATCGCTCATGGCCTCGCGGTCGGCGTTGATTCCGTAATACAGCTCGCCGTTGTACGACGTCACGCCGATGGCCAGCGCCTGGTTGTGCAGCAGCGGCGGCACCGCGTAGGTCTCCAGCAATTTGGTGCCGGCGATGTACATCTGCGACTGGGCGCCGGGGGCGTTGGTGATCAGCAGGTTGAACGTCCGCTTGGAGAAGCTGGGGAAACTGGTCGCCACCCGGATGCCCATGGCGTGCAGCGTCGGTGGGGCAAAACCGGACAGCGTGACGATGGTCCTGGCGTCCACCAGCTGGGCGGCCGTCGGGTTCGACTCGGTTGCGTGTGCGATCTGCGACAACCGCACCACGGCGTTGGGCTCCCCCACCGGCAGGTCGACGAGGAACGGCATCACCTGGCTGATCGCCTGACCGGGACCGCTCGCGTCGAGGTCGCCGTCGTCGTACACCGACAGCGGCGCCATCGCCCGCACCGTCGCGGTCGGCGACACCGCCACCCCCCGTGACATCAGCCAGTTACCCAGGGCGCCGGCGATCACCGCGAGCACCACGTCGTTGACGTCGCAGTCGTAGCGGGCACGGACGATGCGGTAATCGTCGAGACCGCGCCGGGCGACGGTGAAGCGCCGATGCCGCGACACGGTGGCGTTGAGCGGGCTGCTGGGCGCGGTGCCGCGGGCCACGGTGCGCACGAAGTCGACGGCCCGGCGGCCGGCGGAGAGCAACTCGCCGTTGTTGGTCACCAGCCCACCGATCATCGAGCCGACTGCCTGCAGCTGGGCGCCCGGACCCGCGACCCATTCGCCGATGGCGCCCAACATCAGCCGGGTGTGGCCGGGGTCGCGCTCCGGTATCCAGATGTCCTCGGGGAACGGTGGTGGGCGTTTCGTCCGATCGGCGATGACGTGGTTGATCTCCAGCGCCGACATGCCGTTGATCAGCGCCTGATGCGACTTGGTGTAGAGGGCGACCCGGTTCTTGGACAGGCCTTCGACCAGATACATCTCCCAGAGCGGACGCGACTTGTCCAGCGGCCGGGCGGCCAGCCGCGCGATCAGCTCGTGCAGCTGCTCGTCACTGCCCGGCGAGGGCAACGCCGAACGCCGCACGTGATAGGTGATGTCGAAGTCGTTGTCGTCGAGCCACACCGGCCGGGCCGTGCCGACCCGCACCTCCCGCACCTTCTGCCGGTAGCGCGGTATCTGCGGCAGCCGCTGCTCGACGGTGGCCAGCAGCGTCTCGTAGCTCAAGCCGGCGCGGGGGCGGCGCAGGATCGACAGCGATCCGACGTACATGGGGGTCGCGGTGTTCTCCAGCCGATAGAACGACGCGTCCGGCGGGGACAAGCGACTCACCATGCGGCGCTGTCCTCCTGGTCAGTTCGTCGCCCGTGCGCTGGGGGCCCTTGAAACCCGATGTCCCGCCCACGGTAATCGTGTGGCCGTGCACTAGTCAGCGTGGGTACGCGTGCGGTCGAGTTGTGCCATGATGACCACTGACTAACCACTGTCTGCCCCTCTCCAGCAGGCTTGAAGGTCCGGCCGACGAGTTGGAGAGTGCGTTGATGACCAGTCCTGCCGCGAATCCATCTGACGCTTTCACCGTCATACCAGTCGTGGACTACGAGCCGCCGACGCAGGACGTGTCGTCCACCGTCCCGCAGTGCCGGCAACCCCCGTTGCGCCGCCGCAGCCGCCACGCCCCGCCGCGGCCCTACACCGGGCAGCCCAGCAGGGCGCCGGCGCCGGATGCCGGCGCGGTCGTTTCCCCGCGGCTGCGTCAGGCGGCCGTCTTCGCCGACGCCGCGCTGCGCCGGGTGCTGGAAGTCATCGACCGCCGTCGTCCCGCCGCCCAATTGAATCCGCTGCTGACGCCGAGCCTGGTGGATTCGGTGGCCGCGGTCGGCCGTTCGGCCGCGAGCCGAAACCGAGGCGCGGCGGTGTTGCGCCGCACGCGGCTGCAGCCGGCCGGTCACCGTGACCCGGACTCGGCGGCCGAAGTCTTCGGTTCCTACAGTCGCGGGAACCGGATCCACGCCATCGCCTGCCGCATCGAGCAGGTCAGCGCCGCGGGCGGAACCCGGTGGATGGTGGTGGCCCTGCACATCGGGTGATGGCGGTCACCGGTCAGGTCGCCGGTGCGGCGCCGGCCGTCCGCGGGCCGCCGGTGTAGCGGGCCAGGACGGGCCCCACGATCGCCATGATGAAAACGTAGGACGTCGCCAGCGCCGCGACGGCGGGCAACGACTTGCCGGCCAATCCGATGATGATCAACGAGAATTCGCCGCGGGCGATCAGCGCGGTGCCGGCGCGCAGCTGCCCGCGCCGCGCCACTCCGTCGTGCCGGGCGGCGAAGATCCCGGTGGCCACCTTGGTCGCGGCGGTCACCACGGCCAGGATCAGTGCCGCCGGAAGCATCGGAACCAACTCGTGCGGGTCCACCGAGTAGCCGATCGCCAGGAAGAAGATGGCGGCGAACAGATCGCGCAGCGGGCCCAACACCTGGCGGGCCCGCTCGGCCGTCTCGCCGGTCAGGGTGAGCCCGACCAGGAACGCGCCGACCGCGGCCGAGGCATGCAGGGACTCCGCCATCGCCGCCACGATCAGGGTGATGCCCAGCACCCGCAGCATGAGCTGTTCGGAATCGGGATGTTCCACCAGCCGGTCCATGTGGTGGCCCCACCGGTAGGACACGGCGAACGCCGCCACCAAAGCGCCCACCGCCACGACCATGCCGCCGACGGCATGCAGCCATCCGCCGCCCGATGCCAGGACCGCGAACAGCGGCAGGTAGGCGGCCATCGCGAAGTCTTCGAGCACCAGCACCGACAGCACCGCCGGCGTCTCCCGGTTGCCGAGCCGGCGCAGGTCCTCCAGTAGCCGTGCGATAACACCCGACGAGGAGATGTAGGTGACGCCGGCCAGGCACAGGATGGCCACGCCGTCCAATCCCATCAGCCAGCCGGCGATCGCGCCGGGAGCGGCGTTGAGGACGATGTCGACGCCGGCCGACGGCAGGTGGTGGCGCATGCTGCTGGAGAATTCGGCCGCCGAGAATTCGCAGCCCAGGGTCAGCAGCAACAGCACGACACCAATGGGTGCGCTGGTGGTGATGAACTGCCCGCCGGCCGCCAGCGGAAGGATGCCGCCGTTGCCCAGGGCCAGGCCCGTCAGCAAGTAGACCGGGATGGGCGACAACGCGAATCGCCGTGCGGCGGCGCCCAATACGGCCAGCGTGGCCAGGAGGGCGCCGAGTTGCAACAGCAGCGTCCCCGAAATCTGCACCGGCTCAGCCTTTGTCGATAATTTTCTCGACGCCCGCGATTCCGCCCTCGGTGCCGATCACGATCAGAACGTCTTGGGCGTGCAGCATGTCGGCGGGCCCGGGCGACGCCAGCACTTCCTCGTTGCGCACGATCGCCACGATGGACGCGCCGGTGCGGGTGCGGGCCCGGGTGTCTCCGAGCGGGTGATCCACGAAGGGGCTGCCGGCCAGGATGTGCACCTGGCCCGTCTCGAGCCCGGGGATTTCGCGGGCCAGCTCGGTGAACCGCTCGGCGATCCGCGGCGCCCCCAGGATCTGGGCCACGGCCTCGGCCTCCTGGTCGCTCAGGTGCAGCAGCGGCCGGGCCTCGTCCGGATCTTCGCGGGCATACACGACGACGTCGAAATCGCCGCTGCGCCGCGCGATGATGCCGATGCGGTCGCCCTTGTGGTCGGTGAATTCGTAGCGAAGGCCGACCCCGGGGAGCAACACCTCCTTGACATCCATACCGTCAATCCTGACAGGTCGCCCGGCGCTACGGTAAGCCCGGCGCGCTGCTGGAAAACTAATGCAGCTCCGCGGGTTGGGTGGGGCCACCGCGCGGCCGGCGCCCTAGCGGCAGCAGCATCGGCACCCGGCGGCGGTAGTCGCGGTACTGATCACCCAGCGCGGCCACCAGGTCGCGTTCTTCGAATCGCGTGGCGACCAGGATGTAGCCCGTCATCGCGATGGAGAAGAGCAGATGCCCGGCCGTCATGGTGGGCACCGCCCAGAACGCGATCACGAAGCCGAGCATGAGCGGGTGGCGCACCAGTCGGTAGAAGAACCGGACGCGGAAATCAAGGTCGGTGTAAGGCTTTGCGCGCCAAGCCAAATACACCTGCCGTAGCCCGAACAGATCGAAATGGTTGATCATGAACGTCGACGCCAGGGCGATCGCCCAGCCGAGCCAGAACAGCGTCCACAGCGCCAGGCGGCCGGCCGGTAGTTGCACGTCCCAGATGACGGCCGGCATCGTTCGCCACTGCCAGTAGAGCAGCACCAGCACGACGTCGGACAGCATCACGTAGGTGCTGCGTTCTATCGACGGCGGCACCAGCCGCGTCCACCGAGCCTTGAACGCCGGGCGCGCCATGACGCTGTGCTGCAGGCCGAACAGGCCGAGCAGCAACACGTTGACCAGCACGGCCTGCCCGATGGGCGCCGACAGCCCGTGATCGACCGTCCGCGGCACCCAGAAGTTGCCCAGGAACGCCACGAGGTACAGAAATACGGCAAGAAAGAGCAGATAAGCGGCCGCGCCGTACCCGACCGTCAGGTAACGCTTCATTTGCTGATTGTGCGCCTGATCGGCCGTGAAGAACATGGGGCGATTGCCTCAAATCGCGTGCTGCCCCGCCGAGTGTGAAGCCAGTCGCACACTCGCCGCCGAGTGTGAAGATGGCTTCACACTCGCGCCGCTACGGCCAGAAGGGCGCGGCTAGCGCCGCTTGACCGACTTGGGTGGCTTGGCGCCGCGGCCCTGTTGGCGCGCCGCCGCGCGCCGCTCGCGCCGGCTGGCGCCCCCGGCCACCCCGGCCGGCGCATGGGCGTCCCCGCCGTTGCGCTGCACCGCCGCCGAGCCGTCCTCCGACGGGCCGGAGTAGGTCATCGCCGGCGCCTCGTTGTCAATGCCCTTGGCGCGCAACTGGGTTGGGGCCTCTTCGCGCACGGCCGTCGCCGCGCCGCCCTGCTGGCCGGCCGCGGCGGCGGCGAATTCCTCCAGCCCCTCCGGCGCCTCGACCGGCGCGACCTGCGGGCTGGGCACCGCCTCGACGGTGACATTGAACAGGAACCCGACGGACTCCTCCTTCATGCCGTCGAGCATCGCCATGAACATGTCGTAGCCCTCGCGCTGGTACTCCACCAGCGGGTCGCGCTGGGCCATCGCGCGCAGCCCGATGCCCTCCTTGAGGTAGTCCATCTCGTAGAGGTGCTCGCGCCACTTGCGGTCGATGACATTGAGCAGCACGTTGCGCTCCAGCTGGCGCATCGCGCCCTCGCCGGCGATCTCCTCGAGCTCGGCTTCCCTTGTGGCATAGGCATTTTCGGCGTCCTTGAGCAGCGCCTCGAGCAATTCCTCACGGGTGAGGTCGTCCAGGTCGGCGTCGGCGTCGCGGCGCGTCAGCGTCGCGTGGTCGATGCCCACCGGGTACAACGTCTTCAGCGCCGTCCACAGGGCCTCCAGGTCCCAGTCCTCGGCGTAGCCCTCGGCCGTCGCGCCGTCGACGTAGGCGGTGACCACGTCGCGGACCATGTCCATCGCCTGCTCCTTGAGGTTCTCGCCCTCCAAGATGCGGCGGCGCTCGGCGTAGATCACCTTGCGCTGCTGGTTCATCACCTCGTCGTACTTCAGGACGTTCTTGCGGACCTCGAAGTTCTGCTGCTCCACCTGGGTCTGGGCGCTCTTGATCGCGCGGGTGACCATCTTGGCCTCGATGGGCACGTCGTCGGGCAGGTTCAGCCGGTTGAGCATCGACTCGAGCGCGGCACCGTTGAACCGGCGCATGAGTTCGTCGCCCAGCGACAGGTAGAACCGCGACTCACCCGGGTCACCCTGCCGGCCGGAGCGGCCGCGCAACTGGTTGTCGATGCGGCGCGACTCGTGGCGCTCGGTGCCCAGCACGTACAGGCCGCCGGCCTCGATCACCTCGGCGGCCTCGTCGCTGACCTCCTCCTTGACCTTCGGCAGTTCCTCGTGCCAGGCCGCCTCGTACTCCTCGGGTGTTTCCACCGGGTCGAGGCCGCGCTCGCGCAGCCGCAGGTCGGTGAGGAAGTCGGCGTTGCCGCCCAGCACGATGTCGGTACCGCGGCCGGCCATGTTGGTGGCCACGGTGATGCCACCGCGGCGGCCGGCGACGGCGACGATGGTCGCCTCCTGCTCGTGGAACTTCGCGTTCAGCACGTTGTGTGGCACGCGGCGCTTCTGGAACTGCCGCGACAGGTACTCCGAGCGCTCCACGCTGGTGGTACCGATCAGCACCGGCTGGCCCTTTTCGTAGCGCTCGACGACGTCGTCGACCACCGCGATGTACTTGGCTTCCTCGGTCTTGTAGATCAGGTCGGACTGGTCGGCGCGCACCATCGGCTTGTTGGTCGGGATCGGCACCACGCCGAGCTTGTAGATCTCGTGCAGCTCGGCCGCCTCGGTCTGGGCGGTACCGGTCATGCCGGCGAGCTTGTCGTAGAGCCGGAAGTAGTTCTGCAGCGTGATGGTGGCCAGCGTCTGGTTCTCGGCCTTGATCTCGACGTGCTCCTTGGCCTCGATGGCCTGGTGCATGCCCTCGTTGTAGCGGCGGCCGTAGAGCACGCGGCCGGTGAACTCGTCGACGATCAGGACCTCGCCGTCGCGGACGATGTAGTCCTTGTCGCGGTTGAACAGCTCCTTGGCCTTCAGCGCGTTGTTGAGGTAGCTGACCAGCGGCGAGTTGGCGGCCTCGTAGAGGTTGTCGATGCCGAGCTGGTCCTCGACGAACTCCACGCCCAGCTCGTGCACGCCGACGGTGCGCTTGCGCAGGTCCACCTCGTAGTGGGTGTCCTTCTCCATCAGCGGCGCCAGCCGGGCGAATTCGGAGTACCAGTTCGACGCGCCGTCGGCGGGGCCGGAGATGATCAGCGGGGTGCGAGCCTCATCGATCAGGATGGAGTCGACCTCGTCGACGACGGCGAAGTTGTGCCCGCGCTGCACCAGATCGTCGAGCGAATGCGCCATGTTGTCGCGCAGGTAGTCGAACCCGAACTCATTGTTGGTGCCGTAGGTGATGTCGGCGTGGTAGGCCACCCGGCGTTCGTCGGGTGTCATCTGCGCGAGGATCACGCCGACCTCCAGGCCGAGGAAGCGGTGCACGCGGCCCATCCACTCGCTGTCACGTTTGGCCAGGTAGTCGTTGACGGTGACGATGTGCACGCCCTTGCCGCCGATGCCGTTGAGGTAGGCCGGCAGCACCGAGGTCAGGGTCTTGCCCTCACCGGTCTTCATCTCCGCGACGTTGCCGAAGTGCAGTGCCGCCGCGCCCATCACCTGCACGTCGAACGGGCGCTGGTCCAGCACCCGCCAGGCCGCCTCGCGGGCCACCGCGAAGGCCTCGGGCAGCAGGTCGTCGAGGCTTTCGCCGTCGGCGTGCCGCTTCTTGAACTCGTCGGTCTTGGCCCGCAGCTCCGCGTCGGTGAGCTTCTCGATCTCGTCGGACAAGGTGTTGACGTAGTCAGACACCCGCTTGAGACGCTTGAGCATGCGACCTTCGCCAAGGCGCAGCAACTTCGACAGCACAGCTATGTCCCCTGTTGGTAGGAGTCTTGTATTGAGCGACTCCCATGGTAGGCGACGTCCCCCCGATGGCCGCCGCAGCGGCGATCGCAAGCGCGGCGCTGCCGGGCCACTGGTGCCGCCGCCTCGCGACCCGTCAGGACAGCCGGATCAGCCCGTAGTCGTAGGCGTGCCGCCGGTAGACCACGCAGGGCCGTTCGGTGTGCTTGTCGTGGAACAAGAAGAAGTCGTGTCCGACGAGCTCCATCTCGTAGAGCGCGTCGTCGACCGTCATCGGCGTGGCCGGATGCTCCTTGGTCCGCACGATCCGCCCGGGCTCATGGTCGGGCTCCACGCCGTCCTGGTCGGCCGCCGAGGGCTGCGGCGCGCTGCGCAGTGGGGCGGGTGGCGGCACCGCGGTGGCGGCGGCCAGTGACACCGGGGTCTTGTCCCCGTAGTGAACCTTGCGGCGGTCCTTGACCCGGCGCAGCCGGTTCTCCAGCTTGTCGACCGCGGACTCGAACGCGGCGTAGAAACTGTTGGCGCAGGCCTCCGCCCGCGTCACCGGGCCGCGGCCACGGGCGGTGATCTCAACTCGCTGACAGGATTTGCGCTGACGCCGGTTGGGCGCGTGCTTGAGCTCGACATCGAAAAGATAAATGGAGCGATCGAACCGCTCGAGACGGGCGAGTTTTTGCGAGACGTACAGACGGTAGTGATCGGGAATTTCTACGTTGCGGCCCTTGAACACGACATCGGCGGTGGTCGTCGGCGGGTCTTGCCCATCGGTGATGGTGACGGGCGGTTGGTCCAGAATCTGACCGGAATCCACGGATAGCCTTGACATACGTGACAACTCGTTTCTCTTTTCACGTCACACGCGCGCTGCGTGCCCGGCTGCTTGATGCGCCGACGAGGTGGGAGCGGTTCGAGACTGGCTACCGCCGCAGGCTGCCCGCCGGTGCAAGGTGTCGATTACTCACCCCTTCCCGCGAATGGGTCTCACCTGGAAAATCGCGACCAGTGAGTCAGACCGATGAGTCGTGCTTCGTTGATCTCGACGTTAGCTCGTGTTCGCCTACCGATGCCACTAATTTGGTCGAGCTGTTGCGAGTTCTTCACATGCTCTTGGCCGGTTCATGGGTTGGGCGCGGCCGCGGCCGATTCACGCCGCGGCGATCGCCAGCACCGCGACGACCCGGACCCCGGCGGCGTGCAGGATCCGCACCGACTCACGCGCGGTCGCTCCGGTGGTGACGACGTCGTCGACGACCATGACTTCGGCGCGCGGCGGTTGACCGCGCAGCACCACCCGCCCGGCGATGTTGCGCTCGCGCGCGGCGGTGCCCAGGCCCACCGAGTCGCGCGTCAGCGCCTTGAGCCGCAACGCCGGCGCGACGGTGATGTCGGGATGCCGCGCCACCGCGGCGCGTGCCAGCCGGGCCACGGGGTCACCGCCGCGCCGGCGTGCGGCCGAGCGCCGGGTCGGAGCGGGCACGACGGTCAGCGGGGTCGGCACGATCCCCCACCACAACAAGCGGTGCACGCCGATGGCCAGTGCGCGCGCCAGCGGGTCGACGAGATCGGCGCGGCCGTGTTCCTTGAGCGCCAGGATCGCGTGCCGGCGCGCGTTGGCGTAGCGGCCGAGCGCGAAGACCGGGACTCCCGGGTCGATGCGCGGGTTCACCACGTGCGGCTGGTCGGTGGCCACCGACAGCTCGACGGCGCACGCGTCGCACCAGCGGGTCGACGGCGCGCCGCAGCCGCCGCATTCGGCCGGCAGGAACAGGTCCAGCATGGCGTCAGTGTGCCGGGCGGGTGTGACATGACCAGCCCGATGGTCTTAGCCCGGCAGCACCGGGGCCGCCCCGGGCACCGTCAGCCCGGGCACCTCCGACCAGCCCTGCTGACCGTCGGCCGACGGCGAATACTGCAGCACCCCTTGGGGACCCGCGACGTAGGCCGTCGACGGGTTGGCGACCACCGTCGTCACCGGCATCTGCACACCGTGCGGCGGCGCGTCCGAGTTCACCCCGTCGATGTTCACGTAGGACACCGGGTGGCTGGCGTCGGTGCGGGTCACCACGATGTCGTCACCGGTGCGCCACGACAGCGACACCACCGAATTGCCCAACCCGAAACCGAGCCGGCGCGGGAAGGTCAGCGCGTACTGGCCGGCCTGGGTCTGCTCGACGCTGGCGAGGATCACCTGGCCGGCGATCACCATGGCCGCGCGGCTGCTGTCGCGGGACAGCTGCAGGTCGGTGATCGGCCCCGGGAACCGGGTGGCCACCGCCACCGAATCCACCGGCAGGCGCGCGGGCTGCCCGGAGGCCGGCTCCTGAATAGCCCGCAGCACGTTGTTGCCGTCGATGACCACCCACACCACGTCGTCCAGCGACCAGGTCGGCCGCGACAGGCTGTGCCCGTCGGCGGACTGCACCGCCTCCTGGCCGAGATCACCGATCCACAAGGACGCGGCCATGTCCGGGGCACCGCGGTGCAGCGTCACCACCGACGCCACCTGCCGGCCGTTGCGCGACAGCGCGGCGCCGGTCTGGTCGCCCATGCGCCCGAACGCCCCGGGCACCATGACGGTGTGCTGGCCGTCCAGCGACACCAGTGAGCCGTTCACCAGGGCATGCAGCCCCGCGCCCGCGCCGTCGGCGGCCCCGGGATCGGTGGCCGCGACGTCGGAGGTGGTCCACCCGTCGCGGAACCGGTCGTCCAGCGGTGCGCCGTCGGCGTTAATCACATAGGGGCCGCGGATGTCGGCCCTGGCCAGGGTCCAAATGATCTGTGCGGCAAGCAATTGCCGACTGTGCGGATCGGTGGTGGACAGCTTCTCGAGATCGACCCGTGCACCGCCGTAACCGCGCCCGATGCCGTTCTTGCCGCCGTCGGCGCGGGTCACCGGCCCGCGCAGCCGCAGCGGCGGGGCGAGCAGATTGCGGACCGTATGCGCCATCTCGGGGCGTGGTCCGGCGATCAGCTTGGAGATCAGCTCGGTGGCCAACTGGTCGTGGTCGGGCACCGCGACGTAACGCGGGTCGGGGACCACCGTCTTGCCGGTCGGATCGGCGAAATACAGCGTGTTGCGTTTGTAGGTGGACTGGAACTGCTGCCAGTCCAGGAAGACCCCGTTGGGCAGCCGGTCGATACGCCAGCCACCGGAGGTCTTCACCAGTTCGATCGGCCCGGGGTCGGGTAGCACACCCTCGGCGGTTTCGAACACCCCCACGTCGGACAGCGAACCCAGGATGTCCGCCCGCATGGTGGCCGAAACCCGTTCGGCCGCACGGGTTTCGACGAACACCACGTGGTCGATCAGCAGCGCGCTACCGGCGTCGTCCCAGGCGTTGGATGCCGACTGGGTGAGGAACTGCCGCGCGGCCAGGTGGCGGTTCGCGGGATCGGCTGTGGCCTTGAAGAATTCGCGCAGCAGCACGTCGGGGTCCATGCCCGGGGTCGGCTTGGGCAGGTTCGACGGCGCCGGCCGCTCGACGGTGCCGATGGCCTGCGGCGCCGACGAGCTGGGCACCCCCGCGCAGCCGGCGAGGAGCATGGCCAGCATCAGCAGGCCCAACAACCGCCGCATCACAGGGTCCTCTCGGCGTGCTCACGCTGGCGCTGCTGGCGGTCCTTGCGCTCGGCCCCACCGGCTTGTGGGGCGGACGGCGGTATCGGCTTCATCGGCAGCGGGCTGGTGGTGACCTTGTGACCGCGCACCAGGGGCAGCGTCAGCCGGAAGCACGAGCCGTCGCCGGGCTCGCCCCACGCCTCCAGGCGGCCCTGGTGCAGTCGCGCGTCCTCGATGCTGATCGCCAGGCCGAGCCCGGTGCCGCCGGAGCGGCGAACCCGCGAGGGGTCCGCCCGCCAGAACCGGCTGAACACCAGCTTCTCCTCACCCGGTCGCAGTCCCACCCCGTAGTCGCGGACGGTGACGGCGACGGTGTCCTCGTCGGCGCCCATCCGGATCTTGACCGGCTTGTGCTCGGCGTGGTCGATGGCGTTGGCGATCAGGTTGCGCAGGATGCGCTCCACCCGGCGGGTGTCGACCTCGGCGATCACCTCTTCGGTCGGCAGGTCCACCTTCAGTTCGATGCCGGCGTCCTCGGCCAGGTGCCCCACGTTGCTCAGCGCGCTCTGCACGGTGGTGCGCAGGTCGACCGCCTCGACGGACAGCTCGGCGACACCGGCGTCGTGCCGCGAGATTTCCAGCAGGTCGTTGAGCAGCGACTCGAACCGGTCCAGCTCGTTGACCATCAGCTCGGTCGACCGCCGCAGCGTTGGGTCGAGGTCCTCGCTGTGGTCATAGATCAGGTCGGCGGCCATCCGCACCGTGGTCAGCGGGGTGCGCAGTTCATGGCTCACGTCGGAAGTGAAGCGGCGCTGCAGATTACCGAACTCCTCCAGCTGGGTGATCTGGCGGGACAGGCTCTCGGCCATGTCGTTGAACGACATGGCCAGCCGGGCCATGTCGTCCTCGCCGCGCACCGGCATGCGCTCGGACAGGTGCCCTTCGGCGAACCGTTCGGCGATGCGCGACGCCGATCGCACCGGCACCACCACCTGCCGCGACACCAGCAGCGCGATCCCGGCCAGCAGCACCAGCAGCACCGCGCCGCCGGTGATCATCGTGCCGCGCACCAGCTGGATGGTGGCCTGCTCGTTCTTCAGCGGGAAGATCAGGTACAGCTCGAGGTTGGCCACCTGAGACGACGCCGGCGTGCCGACGATCAGCGCCGGTCCGGAGAACCCGTCGGTGTGCACGGCGGCGTACTGGTAGGACGCCTGTCCGGCCTTGACGAAGCCGCGCAGGGAATTGGGCACCTGGTCGACGGGGCCGGCCGTGGTCGCGGCGCGCGGGCCGTCGCCCGGCACCATCAGCACCGCGTCGAAGGCGCCGGCCATCCCCGCACCCGAGGCCGGGTCGGTCTTGGAGGTCAGCGTGTTGCGCGCCAGCTGCAGGCTGCTGTCCAACGAACGCGCCTCTTCGCCGTTGACGATCCCGCCCACGGTGGTGCGTGCCCGCTCGATCTGCTCGATAGCGGCCTTGACCTTGACGTCGAGCACGCGGTTGGTGACCTGACTGGTCAATACGAAGCCGAGCGCCAAAATGACCGCAAGGGACAACCCCAGGGTCAGCGCCACCACCCGCAGCTGCAGCGAGCGTCGCCAGGCCGTACCGACGACCCGACTCACCGCACCCATGCCACGAGTCATGGGGCCGGAGCGCCCCCAGCGGCTCCGAGTTCGTCGCCGGGAGCCCCAGATCACTGCCGGCGCTCTCCCCCGCCAGCGGGAGGTACCCCCACCCTGACGCGACGCCCTACAACGTCGCCGCCGGTCACGGAGGTCCGGCCTTGTAACCCACTCCTCGAACGGTCAACACCACGGTCGGGTTCTCAGGGTCTTTCTCAACCTTGGCCCGCAGACGCTGGACATGCACGTTCACCAAGCGGGTATCCGCCGGGTGACGATAGCCCCACACCTGTTCGAGCAGCACATCACGAGTAAACACCTGCCGCGGTTTGCGCGCCAACGCCACCAGCAAGTCGAATTCCAGCGGCGTCAGGGAGATCTGCTCGCCGTTGCGCGTGACCTTGTGCGCCGGCACGTCGATCTCGACGTCGGCGATGGACAGCATCTCGGCGGGCTCGTCGTCGTTGCGCCGCAGCCGCGCCCGCACCCGGGCCACCAGCTCCTTCGGCTTGAAGGGCTTCATGATGTAGTCATCGGCACCCGACTCGAGGCCCAGGACCACGTCGACGGTGTCGGTCTTGGCGGTCAGCATCACGATCGGCACGCCGGAGTCGGCACGCAACACCCGGCACACGTCGATGCCGTTCATGCCGGGCAACATCAGGTCCAACAACACCAGATCGGGGCGCAGTTCGCGCACCGCAGTCAGGGCCTGGGTGCCGTCACCGATGACCGCAGTGTCGAAACCCTCCCCACGTAGCACGATGGTGAGCATCTCGGCTAGCGAAGCGTCGTCATCGACGACCAAAATCCTTTGCCTCATGGAGTCCATGGTGTCACCAGATCGGGACAAAACTCGGGCACCACACGGGCGTTTCTTCTTTGAAACGGCCGGATCGTGACAAATCTGTGCTAGTTGGCGGCCAAATCGGCGGCCAGCCGCCCCGGATCGACGTCCGCCTCGACGCTCAGCCACGGGCCACCCCAGCCCGCGGCGGCCAGTTCGGCGTAGACCGCGCCGGTGCGTTGCTGAAGCCCGTCGTCGCGTTCGTAGCTGTCGCGCGCCCGGCCCGGATCGGACTCGGCCCGGCTTCGGGCGCGCCGCCCGGCCAGCTCGGCCGGCACCGCGAGCAGCACCTGCCAGTCGGGGGCGGGCAGCCCGAGGCGCCGGTATTCCAGCGCGTGTATCCATTCGACGGCCGGCCCGGCCGCGTCCTGGTGTAGACGGGCGGCGGTGTAGGCGGCGTTGGAGGCGACGTAGCGATCCATGATCACCACGTCGTGCTCGCGGCGCAGCGCCTCGATGTCGCCGACCGCCCCGGCACGGTCCAGCGCGAAGAGCATCGCCATCGCATAGACCGACGACGCCAGGTCGCCGTGCTCGCCGTGCAGGGCCTCGGCCGCGATGTCGGCGGTCACCGATTGCCCGTAACGCGGGAAGGCCAGCATGGCCACCGACTTGCCGTCCGCCTGAAACAGGTTGCGAAGCTTGTCCGTCAGCGTCCGCTTGCCGGCGCCGTCAATGCCTTCGATCGCGATCAGCACGGCGCGAGCCTATCGCCGCCGAGTGCCACGTAGGCGCGACACTCGGCGGTCGGGCGGCTCAGTAGCGGTAGTGGTCGGCCTTGTACGGGCCGTCGACGTCGACACCGATGTACTCGGCCTGCTCCTTGGTGAGTTTGGTCAGCTCGCCGCCGAGCGCCTCCACGTGGATGCGGGCCACCTTCTCGTCGAGGTGCTTGGGCAGCCGGTAGACCTCGTTGTCGTACTCGTCGTTCTTGGTCCACAGCTCGATCTGCGCGATGACCTGGTTGGAGAAGCTGTTGCTCATCACGAAGGACGGGTGCCCGGTGGCATTACCCAGGTTCAGCAGCCGGCCCTCGGACAGCACGATGATCGACTTGCCGCGTGTCGGGGAAGGTCCACAGGTCGACCTGCGGGCGGATGTTGGTCTTGGTGGCACCGGACTTCTCCAGCCGGGCGATCTGAATCTCGTTGTCGAAGTGGCCGATGTTGCCCAGGATCGCCTTGTCCTTCATCGCCTTCATGTGCTCGAGGGTGATGATGTCCTTGTTCCCGGTGGTGGTGATGATGATGTCGGCCTCGCCGATCACGTCCTCCACCCGCTTGACGTCGAAGCCCTCCATCAGCGCCTGCAGGGCGTTGATCGGGTCGATCTCGGTGACGGTCACCCGCGCGCCCTGGCCGGCGACCGACTCGGCGGACCCCTTACCGACGTCGCCGTAGCCGCAGACCAGCACCTTCTTGCCGCCGATCAGCACGTCGGTGCCACGGTTGATGCCGTCGATCAGCGAGTGCCGGCAGCCGTACTTGTTGTCGAACTTGCTCTTGGTGACCGAGTCGTTGACGTTGATCGCCGGGAACGCCAGGTCGCCGGCGGCGGCGAACTGGTAGAGCCGCAGCACGCCGGTGGTGGTCTCCTCGGAGACACCCTTGATCGACGCGGCGATCTTGGTCCACTTGTCCTTGTCGGTCTCGAAGCGCTTGCGCAGCAGGTTCAGGAACACCCGGTGCTCGGCCGAGTCGTCTTCCTCGTCGGGCGGCACCACGCCGGCCTTCTCGTACTGCGCGCCACGCAACACCAGCATGGTGGCGTCACCGCCGTCGTCCAGGATCATGTTGGCGGGCTCGTCCGGCCAGGTCAGAATCTGCTCGGCCGCCCACCAGTACTCCTCGAGCGTCTCGCCCTTCCATGCGTAGACCGGGACGCCCTTGGGCTCCTCCGGGGTGCCGTGCGGGCCGACGACCACCGCGGCCGCGGCGTGGTCCTGGGTGGAGAAGATGTTGCAGGACGCCCAGCGGACCTCGGCGCCCAGCGCGACGAGGGTCTCGATCAGCACCGCGGTCTGCACGGTCATGTGCAGCGACCCCGAGATGCGCGCACCCTTGAGCGGCTGCACGTCGTGGTACTCACGGCGCAGCGACATCAGACCCGGCATCTCCTGCTCCGAGAGCTCGATGTCCCGGCGACCGTAATCCGCCAACGACAAATCGGCGACCTTGAAATCGATGCCGTTTCGAACGTCGGGGGTGAGTGCGTTTTCGGTCGTCGTCATAACGTGTTCTTCCTTTTTCGGCTCGCTCGGATCCAAGCGGTAATTAGCTTAGGTATGTTCTTGCGCCACTGTAGTCGCGGGTGGCTGCGCCCCTCGGATCAGGGAAGGGCTCAGGGAACGTTGATGACGCCGTGCCGCTCGGCGAACGGCGTCATCAACCGGGCCAGATCGGCCGCCACGTCGTGGTCCGCCTCGGGCGGCATCGACACGTAGCTCAACGCCAGCCGCACGATGGCCCGGGCCAGCACCCCCGCGTCCTCGTCGCTGGTGGCCACCCAGCTATGCGTCAGCGCCGAGGTCAGCCGTTCGGAGGCGCGGGTGATGATGGGGGCGCTGTCGGTGGTGATGATCTGCAGCAGGTCCGGCTTGGCCACGCCGGTGAGCAACGAGATCACCAGCGGGTCCGCCGACAATTCGGTGAACAGGTCGCGGAAGCCCTGCAGGAACGCCTGGTAGATGTCGCCGACGTTGGCCCCCAGCGCGGCGTTGACGGCATCGACCAGCCGGTCGGCCAGGCGCAGGCCGTATCCCTGCGCCAGGCCCTGGCGGGAGCCGAACTCGTTGTAGATCGTCTGCCGGCTGATGCCCGCGGCGCGGGCCACGTCGGACAGGGTGATCGCCGACCAGTCCCGGGTCAGCAGCAGGTCCCGCATCGCATCGAGCACCGAGTCGCGCAGCAGGGCACGCGACGCCTCGGCGTACGGCATCCGCTTCACAGGCGCGACAATAGCGGCTTTCGCCGCGGCGTTGGCCGCGATATCAGCGCCGCTCCTCCTCATCGCTACGCTCTGCATCGTCGCCGGCGATCATCAGCGCCGCTCCTCCTCATCGCTACGCTCTCCCCCGCCGGCGGCGACGCGCGTCTCCACCATCTCGAAGTCGGTCTTCGCCGCGCCGCAATCCGGGCAGCTCCAAGTCCTCGGGGATGTCGTCCCACCGGGTGCCGGGGGCGATGCCGTCCTCCGGCCAGCCCTTGGCCTCGTCGTACTCGAACCCGCACTGCACGCAGACGAACAGCTTGTAGTCGCTCACCGGGTTGCTCCAATCTTTTCGAAATCGGGCTTTTCGCGGACCGCGCAGTCTGGGCAGGTCCAGTCGTCGGGAATGTCGCCGAAGGGCGTGCCGGCCGGAAAGCCTTCCCGGGCATCGCCTTTGGCCTCGTCGTAGATGTATTCACAGCCGGGGCACCGGTAGGAGGTCATCACGCGGCGATCCCGTAGCGGGCCAGCAGCTTCTCGCGCAGGCGAGGCTGCACGTTGACCTTGGTGATGTCGCCGTCGTAGTGCGCCAGCACCCGGTGATCCATCACCTTGCGCCACAGCGGCGGGAAGTAGGTGAGCGAGATCATCGACGCGTATCCGCTCGGCAGGTTGGGCGCGCCCTCCATGCTGCGCAGCGTCTGGTAGCGACGGGTCGGGTTGGCGTGGTGATCGCTGTGCCGCTGCAGGTGGTAGAGGAACAGATTGGTCACCACATGGTCGGAATTCCAGCTGTGCACCGGGGCGCAGCGCTCGTAGCGGCCGCTCGAGTTCTGCTGCCGCAGCAGGCCGTAGTGCTCGAGGTAGTTGACCGACTCGAGCAGGCTGAAGCCGAAGACCGCCTGGATGATCACGAACGGGATCAGCGCCGGGCCGAAGATCGCGATCAGCGCCCCCCACAGCACCACCGACAACAGCCAGGCGTTGAGGACGTCGTTGGATGGATACGTCTTGGGGTGCCACGGGCTGGAGCCCTGCCGGCGAATCCGTTGCGCCTCCAGCCGCAGCGACGAGCGCAGGCTGCCGAAGACGCTGCGCGGCAAGAACTCCCAGAATGTCTCGCCGAAGCGCGCCGACGCCGGGTCCTCCGGGGTGGCGACGCGCACGTGGTGGCCGCGGTTGTGCTCGATGTAGAAGTGCCCGTAGCAGGTCTGCGCCAGGGTGATCTTGGACAGCCAGCGCTCCAGCGAGTCCTTCTTGTGGCCCATCTCGTGGGCGGTGTTGATTCCGACGCCGCCGAGCACGCCGACCGACAGCGCCAGCCCCAGCTTGCCCGCCCAGCCCAGCCCGCCGTCAAACCCGAGCCAGCTGCAGGTTCGAGGCGGTGAACAGGTAGGCGCCCAACGACCACGCTGAGGTACTGGAACGGGATGTAGACGTAGGTGCAGTAGCGGTAGTACTTGTCGTTCTCCAGCTGGTCCATGACCTCGTCGGGCGGGTTCTGCCCGTCGGGCCCGAACCGCAGATCGAGGATCGGCAGCAGGATCCAGAGCAGGATCGGCCCGATCCACAGCGGCACCTGCGCGGCGGCATGCCAGCCCAGCCGGTTCAGGCCCCAGATGAGCGGCAGCATCACGAACAACGCCGTCGGGGCGATCAGCCCCATCAGCCACAGCCGGCGCTTCTTATCCCGCCAGACCAGCGGCTCGGAATCGCGGCTCAGTTGCGGTTCGAATGTCGTCATATGCCAAACCTCCTTGTGAGTCACACCACGTTGAGGTTGGACAATACCGATGTTTACGTCTTCTGTCTAGACAAACGAACGCTATTTTGTAAAGACGAGAAATGTTAGGGCACCGAGCTGTGGCGGGTCGGCCTCGAGCGAGCTCGCTGCGCTCGGTCTCCCTCTCCGCCCGCCGGCCCTGCACCGAGTGCCAGTAGCCATAGCCGGCATAGATCGCCGTGCCGACCACCAGCCACACACCGAACCGGACCCAGGTGAGCGCGGTGAGGTTGAGCATCAGCCACAGCACACGCGGCGATCGAGGCGATCGGGAGCACCGGCACCCACGGCGCCTTGAAACCGCGCTCCAGGTCCGGCCGCGTCCGGCGCAGCACGATCACGCCGGCCGAGACCAGGACGAAGGCGAACAGCGTTCCGACGTTGACCATCTCCTCGAGCTTGGTGATGGGAAACACCGACGCCGTCACGGCGCACCACCACGGCGACCAGCACGGTGATCCGCACCGGGGTGCCCGTGCGACCGGTCTTGGCCAGCGACCGCGGCAGCAGCCCGTCGCGCGCCATCGCGAACAGCACCCGGCACTGGCCGAGCATCAGCACCATCACCACGGTGGTCAGCCCCGCCAGCGCGCCGATGGAGATGATCTTGCTCGCCCAGTGGATGCCGTTCGCGGTGAAGGCGGTGGCCAGGTTCGCCTGCCCGCGGCCCCGGACCGTCTTGAGCTGGGTGTAGGAGACCATGCCGGACAGCACGATCGCGACGGCGACGTAGAGCACGGTGACGATCGCCCAGCGACGCCAGGATCCCGCGCGGCACGTCGCGCTGCGGATTCTTGGTCTCCTCGGCCATGGTGGCGACGATGTCGAACCCGATGAACGCGAAGAACACGATGGACGCCCCCGCCAGCACGCCGTACCAGCCGTAGTGGCTGCTGTGCGCGCCGGTCAGCAGCGACAGCACGGACTGGTCGATGCCGTCGGCCGTCGCTGCCGGCCTCCGCCTTGGGGATGAACGGCGAGTAGTTGGCGCGCTTGATGTAGAAGGCGCCGACCACCACGACGAAGATCACCACCGACACCTTGATCGCGGTGACCACCGCGGAGAACCTCGATGACAACTTGGTGCCCAGCGCGATCAGCGTCGCCACCCCCGCGACGATCACCAGCGCCCCCCAGTCCACCTGGGCCGAGCCGAATGTGCGCCGTGCCGCCGGCGAATCCGAACACGGTGCCCAGATAGCTCGACCAGCCCTTGGCCACCACGGCGGCGCCGATCGCCAATTCCAGCAGCAGGTTCCAGCCGATGATCCAGGCCAGGAACTCACCGAAGGTGGCGTACGAGAAGGTGTAGGCGCTACCGGCCACCGGCAGCATCGAGGCGAACTCCGCGTAGCACAGCGCGGCCAGCGCGCAGGTGCCCGCCGCGATCACGAACGAGACCCAGATGGCCGGGCCGGTGATGTCGCCGGTCGTCGACGCGGTGACCGTGAAGATGCCGGCGCCGATCACCACCGCGACGCCGAACACGACCAGGTCCCGCCAGGTCAGGTCCTTGCGCAGCTTGGTGTCCGGCTCGTCGGTATCGGCGATTGATTGCTCGATCGACTTGGTCCGCCATCGATTGGCCATGCATTCGCCCTTTCCCAACGCTGGGAGCCATTGGTCCGTCACAGTACTGGGTACTCTCCGCGGATGCCGGATAGCACAGCAACGGCCAGGGATCATGCCGTGGTCATCGGGGGGAGCATCGCCGGCCTTTGCGCCGCGCGGGTGCTTTCGGATTCGTATTCGCGGGTGACGGTGTACGAGCGCGACGAATTGCCGGCCGAACCGGCGAACCGGGCGACGGTGCCCCAGGACCGCCACCTGCACATGCTGATGGCGCGCGGGGCGATGGAATTCGAGGACCTGTTTCCCGGCCTGCTCGACGACATGGTGGCCGCCGGCGTGCCCAAGCTGGAGAACCGGCCCGACTGCATCCACCTGGGAGCCGCGGGCCACGTGCTGGGCACCGGCCACACGCTGCGCGACGAATTCACCGCTTACGTGCCCAGCCGCCCGCACCTGGAATGGCAGTTGCGCAAACGGGTCCGCGACATCGACAACGTCACCATGGCGCGGCGCTCGGTGGCCGAGCCGCGGTTCGACCGGGCGCGGGAACAGGTGACCGGTGTGCTGCTGGACCCGGCCGGTCCCGAAAGCGATGATTCAGAGTTCGTCGCCGCGGACCTGGTCGTCGACGCGGCGGGCCGGGGCACCCGGCTGCCGGCGTGGCTGGAGCAATGGGGGTTCCAGCGCCCGGTCGAGCAGGCGCTGGACATCGGGATCCATTACGCCACCCAGCGGTTCCGGATTCCGGAAGGGCTGATCGCCGAGAAAGTGGTGGTGGCCGGCGCCTCCCACGACCAGTCGCTGGGGCTGGGCATGCTGTGCTACGAGGACGGCACCTGGGTGCTCACCACGTTCGGCGTGGCAAACGCCAAACCGCCGAAGACCTTCCCCGAGATGCTGGAGCTGGCGCGGCAGCTGCTTCCTGCCCACTTCAACGCCGCGCTGGCGCGGGCCGAGCCGCTGGGCGATCCGGCGTTTCACGCCTTCCCGGCCAGCAAGTGGCGCCGCTACGACAAGCTGGAGCGCCTGCCGGCCGGCATCATCGCCTTCGGCGACGCGGTGGCCAGCTTCAATCCCACTTTCGGCCAGGGCATGACGATGACCTCGCTGCAGGCCGGGCATCTGCGCCGCGCGCTGCAATTGCCCGACGATCAGGTTGCCGCGGAGCTGAACCGGGCCACCGCCAAGAGCACCTTCCCGGTGTGGATGATGAACGCCATCGGCGACGTCACCTTCCACCACGCCGGCACCGACGGGCCAATCCCCTGGTGGTGGCGTCCGACCGGTGCGCTGTTCGACCAATTCCTGGGGGCAGCCGAGACCGATCGCGTTCTGGCCGAGTGGTTCTTGCGCCGGTTCTCCCTGCTCGACAGCCTGTATATGGTTCCGCCGCCGCGCATCATCGGCCGCGCCATGGCGCACAACCTGCGGCTATGGCTGCGCGAGCGGCGCGAGTCGCGGCGGGCCGGCAGAGAACGGGCCGTCACAAACCAACCGTCGCCCTGAACAGCTTGGTGGGTTCGTGCGCGACCAGCCGGATCGGGGCGTCGTCGGCCGCGACCCAGGCGGCCATCCCCCGCTTCAGCGTCAGCGAGCCGGATTTGCCGTGCACCGTCGTGGAACCCTGGCTGCACAACAGGATCTGCGGACCGTCGTGGCTGCACGTCGCATCCACCTCGTGGCCGACGTACTCGTCGTCGAGCTCCAGCAGCGCGACGGCGAACTCGTCGGTCGGCGTCTCGTAGATCAGTCCGAAGCCCTCGCGGCGGATGCGCGGCCGCAGCTGCTCCTCGGTGGTGGGTGCGAAGTCCAGCACGCGCAGCAGTTCGGGTACGTCGACGTGCTTGGGGGTCAGGCCGCCACGTAACACGTTGTCGGAGTTGGCCATCACCTCGACCGCGAAACCGCGCAGATAGGTGTGCAGATTGCCGGCGGAGACGAAGATGGCCTCGCCCGGGCGCCAGGCTGACGCGGTTCAGCAACAGCGCCGCCAGCACGCCGGCGTCACCGGGATAACGTTCGCCGAGCTCGAGCACCGTCTTGGCCTCGGCCGCGAATTCTGTTGCCCCCGAGCTGAGGTACGCGATGGCGCCGTCCAGCACGGCGGTCACCAGCACGTCGATGTCGGGCTGCGGCGCGGTGATCCACGTGGTGAACAGCGCGCGCAGACCGTCGGCGTCGGACTGGTCGTTCAGCAGGTCGATGAACGGGTCGAGGTCGGAGACGGCCAGGGCCCGCAACAGCTCGACGGTGCGCGAGGCCTGACGGAAATCCGGCCAGCGCCTCGAACGGGTGCAGCGCCACCAGCAACTCGGGCTTGTGCGACGTGTCGCGGTAGTTGCGCACCGGCGAGGTCAGCGGAATACCGACCCGCTCCTCCCGCAGGTAGCCCTCGGCCGCCTGCGCGGCGCTGGGGTGGGCCTGCAGGGACAGCGGCTCGTCGGCGGCCAGCACCTTCACCAGGAAGGGCAGCACGTCGCCGAAGCGCGCCCGGGACACCGGCCCGAGCTGTCCCTCCGGGTCGTCGACCAGCGCCTCGAGCAACGTGATTTCGCCGTTGTCCGTTTCCAGCCACGCCGGATCGCCCGGGTGCGCTCCGAACCAGAGCTCGGCCTCCGGATGCGCCGCCGGCACCGGACGCTCGGTGAATTCGGCGATCGCGGTACGCGAACCCCACGCGTACGTTCTCAAGGCCCCGCGAAGCAGTTCCACTGTTGTATCTATCCCCGCACCAGTCGCATATAAACCGCGGCCATCTCCAGCCGGACGGCCAATACTGCCAGTTGCTGCTCGGGGCTGCCGGGGCCCCCCAGCGCCGGCGAAACGCCGTAGCCGGCCGAGCCGCCGGGCCCGTCGGGCACGTCCTCGGCCGCGAGCAGGTACACGTTGTCCAGCCCGGCGGTCCGGGCGGCCACGCCCGCCTGCTCGGCAGCCAGGACGACGGCGAGCACCCGCAGCCGCTCCGGCAGCGGTCCATCGATCTCTTCGTCGTGAAACAGGGCGGCGTCGGGATCCACGAAGCCGTCCGACGCCGCGGCGCGCAGGGCGACCAGCGCGTCCGCCAGCCCGGTGGCCGGCGTCACCTGGTTCGCGACCCGCAACAGCACCGAGCTGCCGTGCCGGGCCAGCGCCAGCGTCGCGGCGCCGTCGCCCGCCAGCGCCACCTGACGCTCCGCGATCCGCGCGGCCAGCAGCTTGGCCGGATTGGTGAACAGCTCGCGGCCGGCGCTGTTGCGCAGCGCCTCGGCGTCCAGCTCGTCGGCGAGCAACCCCAGATCGACGTTCGGTCGCGGGTCCACGGCGTGCAGCACGGCCAGTCCGGCGGCCAGATACCGGCACAATCCGAATTCGTCGGGAACCTCCAGCCGGGGCGCCAGCACCGCGGCGCGCCCGGCGGTGGCGTCCCGCAGTGGGCCCTCATACGGCGCGGCCACCACCACCCGGGCGCCGCGGCGCAACCCGGTCGCGGCGGCGGCGGCCAGCGCGGGATCGCCGGGATCGCCGCCCGCGACGATCAGCACGTCGAGCGGACCGACCCACGGCGGGACCTCGCCGGCGAGCGTGAACGGCTGCGACGCCGCTCCCCCCAGCGTCGCGGCCAGCATCGTCCCGGCGGTCTCGGCGGTGCCGCGGCCGGCGACCCAGACGACGCTGCGCGGACGGTCGTCGGCGCGCAGCGGGTCCAGCGCACCCTCCTCGACCGCGGCGGCGATCGCACGCACCTGGGCACCGGCCGACGACGCGGCGCGCAGCAGGCCGTCGCGGTCGGCGGCCAGCAGGCCCTCGGTGTCCTCGAGATCGATCGCCCGGGTGGCGTTCACGGCGCGGCCTTCACGCCCGCCGGTCATGCGCGGTGATTTCGGCGCTGATCTGGGCGACCACCGCGGCCACGTCCTCGGCCGTGCGCGCCTCCACGTTCAGCCGCAGCAACGGCTCGGTGTTGGAGCTGCGCAGGTTGAACCAGCTGCCGTCGCCCAGGTCGGCCGTCACGCCGTCCACGTGGTCGAGGGAGTGAATCCGGGTGCCGAACGACTTCAGCACCGCGTCGGTGCACGTCCGGCGTCGGCGACGGTGAAGTTGATTTCGCCGGACGATTCGTAGCGCTGGTAGTCCGCGGTCACCTCCGACAGCGGACGGTCCTGCTCGCCGAGGGCGGCCAGCACGTGCAGCGCCGCCAGCATCCCGGAGTCCGCGCCCCAGAAGTCGCGGAAGTAGTAGTGCGCCGAATGTTCGCCGCCGAAAATCGCGCCGGTGTCGGCCATCAGCGCCTTGATATAGGAGTGCCCCACCCGGGACCGCAGCGGTGTGCCGCCGCGCTCGGCGACCAGTTCGGGCACCGCGCGCGAGGTGATCACGTTGTGGATGATCGTCGCGCCGATCTCCCGGCCCAGCTCGCGGGCGGCCACCAGGCTGGTCACCGTCGACGGCGACACGGGGTTGCCGCGTTCGTCGACCACGAAGCAGCGATCGGCGTCGCCGTCGAAGGCCAGCCCGATGTCGGCGCCGGTCTCGCGCACGTAGGACTGCAGGTCCACCAGGTTGGCGGGGTCGAGCGGGTTGGCCTCGTGATTGGGAAACGAGCCGTCGAGCTCGAAGTACAACGGCAACAACGTGATCGAGTCGATCGGGCCGAGCACGGCGGGCGTGGTCAGACCGGCCATGCCGTTGCCGGCGTCCACGGCCACCCGCAGCGGGCGCAGCCCGGAGGTGTCCACCAGCGACCGCAGGAACTGCCCGTAGTCGGCCAGCACGTCGCGATCGCTGCACGGTTCCGGGTTCGCCCGTCGTAGCCGTCGACGCCGGCGATCACGTCATCGGCGATGAGCGCCCAGCCCGGTCTCGGCGCCGACCGGTTTGGCCCCCGCGCGGCACAGCTTGATGCCGTTGTAGGCCGCCGGGTTGTGGCTCGCGGTGAACATGGCGCCGGGGCAGTCCAGCAGCCCCGAGGCGAAGTAGAGCTGATCGGTGGACGCCAGGCCGATGCGCACCACGTCCAGTCCCTGGCTCGTCACCCCGGCGGCGAACGCGGCGGCCAGGGTGGGCGAGCTGTCCCGCATGTCGTGGCCGATCACCACCTGGCGGGCGCCCTCGGCGCGCATGAATTTGGCGAAGGCTGCGCCCAGATCGGTGACCAGCGGCTGGTCGAGCTCTTCGCCGACTAGCCCACGCACGTCGTAAGCCTTGACGACACGGTGGACAGTCGCGGCGGGCCGAGACATGCGGGACTCCTGACGACGTGAACTCTTGGCCGTCAGCCTATCGGGCCCAGGAGAACTGGAGCCGCCGCGGTCGTGAAGCGTCGGCCGAGCCGGGCGCGGGTCGCGACCATCGAGCTAGTGGCGATCGCAAGCGCGGCCGAGCCGGGCGCAGTGGGTCGCTCCCGCTTGCGGGCGACGGGTCGCCACCATCGGGCTAGTCGCTGGGGTCGGGCAACACGCGCAGATGTCCGCGGCGCCGTCCGGAGCGATGCTCGGGCGGTGCCAGCAGGCTGCTGCTCGGCGCGGTGGCCTGGGATCCGCCGTGATGGATGTGCGCATCGGCGAAGCCGTTCACCGGCGTCGCGCCGGCGTACGGCGCGCCACGATCGCTCGCCCTCGCGCACCGCGTCGGCCAGGGCGACCAGGTCGTCCTCGTCGGGATGGGTGGGCTAAGGGGGCCCGGCATGGCGCACCAGCTCCCACCCGCGGGGCGCGGTGATCCGGCCGGCATGGTTGACGCACAAATCCCAGGAATGCGGTTCCCGCGCGGTCGCCAACGGGCCGACGACTGCCGTCGAGTCCGAATAGACGAACGTCAGGGTCGCCACGGCGTAGTGCGGGCACCCGGGCCGGCAACAGCGACGGGGAACGTTCACGATCGAAAGGCTATCGTGCGCAAACGCCGCCGAAGCGCCGGACACGCGCAACTCCGGGGCCCTCGATGTGCAACCGTTACCATCGGCCCGATGAGTGAATCCCGCGGCGATTCGCGCAGCTCCCCGCGAAGAGATCGGATTTCCGACGGATCGGCTCCGCGCCGAGCCGCTACTCATCGACTCTTCCGCAGGGGCCGCGATATGCGCGGCCCGCTGTTGCCCCCGACCGTGCCGGGGTGGCGCAGCCGCGCCGAGCGGTTCGACATGGCGGTGCTGGAGGCCTACGAACCCATCGAGCGGAGCTGGCAGGACCGGCTGGCCGAACTCGACGTGGCGGTCGACGAGATTCCGCGCATCTCGGCCAAGGATCCCGAGAGTGTGCAGTGGCCACCCGAGGTGATCGCCGATGGGCCGATCCCGCTCGCCCGGTTGATCCCGGCCGGCGTCGACATCCGCGGCAACTCCACGCGGGCGCGAATTGTGTTGTTCCGCAAGCCAATTGAGCGACGGGCCAAAGACACCGTCGAACTCGGCGACTTGCTACACGAAATTCTGGTGGCCCAGGTCGCCATCTACCTCGACGTCGAGCCGTCGGTCATCGATCCGACGATCGACGACGAATAACTTCCGTAGGGCGTTGAGCGCTGAGCACTCAGCGCGCGTTGCGATCAGTGTGCGTCAGATTATGCCGCGCTTGAGGCGGCGGCGCTCGCGTTCGGACAAACCGCCCCAGATTCCGAAGCGCTCGTCATGCTCGAGGGCGTACTCGAGGCACTCATGACGCACCTCGCAACCCAGGCAGATCTTCTTGGCCTCGCGGGTGGAGCCACCCTTTTCGGGGAAGAAGGCCTCGGGGTCGGTTTGGGCGCACAGTGCCCGGTCCTGCCATTGGTCGGCGGCCGGGTCGGGCATGGGCTCGGGCTCGAATGCGATTGGCGCATCAGGAACCACGGTCAAATGCGGCCGGGCGAGGGCGGTCCGGCGCCGGGTCGATTGTCGGTGTGCGGCGTGCTTGCCATGGCGCCTCGAAAAGTGTCGTAAGACATACGGTCGTCCGCCTCCTCAGCTTGATTGAGAGAGAGAGTGATTGGTTTCCCACTGTTCTGATGTACAGACAATTCGAACAAGTGATCGAATCTCGGTCTGCGACACCGGAGTCGGCCGGCCAACCGGGAAATGACACTGTTGTGATTAGACACGGGTTGATCTGCCGGGTCAAGCACTTCGGCGCATTTCCATACCATCTCGTGATCGAATTTCGGCGTTTCTGTTGTCTTGGGCCTTCGGCGTGTTGATCACAGGGCCCTCAACCTTCCCAAAAGTTGCCCACAAGCGGTGGGGAACCGCAACTTTGAGGCACCCCCGACGGGCCCGCCACGGCGCTGCCGCCGGGCAGTACTGTCGTGCAATGTGAAGGTCACCGTTCTGGTCGGTGGGGTTGGCGGCGCCCGCTTCCTGCTGGGGGTTCAACAGCTGTTCGGGCTCGGTCAATTTCAAACGCAACGGCGCCCGGACACCGAAGCCGACAGCCACGAGCTCACGGCGATCGTCAACATTGGCGATGACGCCTGGATCCACGGACTGCGAGTCTGCCCCGATTTGGACACCTGCATGTACACCTTAGGTGGAGGTGTAGATCCGGATCGAGGGTGGGGTCACCGCGACGAAACCTGGCACGCCAAAGAGGAATTGGCGCGCTACGGGGTGCAGCCGGACTGGTTCGGACTCGGCGACCGCGACCTGGGCACCCACCTGGTGCGCACCCAGATGCTCAACGCCGGCTACCCCCTGTCGCAGATCACCACCGCGCTGTGCGACCGCTGGCAACCCGGCGCGCGGCTGCTGCCCGCCAGCGACGACCGGTGCGAGACACACGTCGTGATCACCGATCCCGACGACGGCAGCCGGCGGGCCATCCACTTCCAGGAGTGGTGGGTGCGCTACCGGGCCCAGGTGCCCACGCACAGCTTCGCCTTCGTCGGCGCCGAAAAGGCGGCCGCCACAACTGATGCCACGGCGGCCATCGCGGACGCCGACGTCATCCTGCTGGCGCCGTCCAACCCGGTGGTGAGCGTCGGCGCCATCCTGGCCGTCCCCGGCATTCGCGGCGCGTTGCGCGCGGCCGCGCGCACCGATCGTCGGCTACTCGCCGATCATCGGTGGAAAGCCATTGCGGGGCATGGCCGATGCCTGCCTGTCGGTGATCGGGGTCGAATCCACCGCCGAGGCCGTCGGCCGCCACTACGGCGCGCGACGGGACACCGGCATCCTGGACGGCTGGCTGGTGAGCGAGGACGACCACGCCGACATCGACGGCGTCGCGGTGCGCTCGGTGCCGCTGGTGATGACCGACCCGAAGGCGACGGCCGAGATGGTCAGGGCCGGGCTGGACCTGGCGGGGTGGACCTGCGTGCCGGCGACGATGCAGAGCGAAGCGATGCGGAGGAGCGGCGCCCATGACTCGACCTCTCCGCCCGGCGAGCATGGCACCGCCGCCGCCATCGAAATCCTGCCCGTCGCCGGGCTGCCCGAATTCCGGCCCGGCGACGACCTGGGCGCGGCCGTCGCCGCGGCCGCACCGTGGCTGCGCGACGGCGACGTCGTCGTGGTCACCAGCAAGGCGGTGTCCAAGTGCGAGGGCCGGCTGGTGCCGGCGCCGCAGGATCCCGAGGAGCGCGACCGGCTGAGGCGCAAGCTGGTCGACGACGAAGCCGTCCGGGTGCTGGCCCGCAAGGGCCGAACCCTGATCACCGAGAACCGGATCGGCCTGGTGCAGGCCGCCGCGGGCGTGGACGGATCCAACGTCGGGCGCGACGAACTGGCGCTGCTGCCGGTCGACCCGGACGGCAGCGCCGCGGCGCTGCGCGCCGGGCTGCGCGAGCGGCTCGGTGTCGAGGTCGCCGTGGTCATCACCGACACGATGGGCCGCGCCTGGCGCAACGGCCAGACCGACGCGGCCGTGGGCGCGGCGGGTCTGGCTGTGCTGCACGGCTATTCGGGGGCCGTCGATCAGCACGGCAACGAGCTGCTGGTCACCGAGGTGGCGATCGCCGACGAGATCGCGGCGGCCGCCGATCTGGTCAAGGGCAAATTGACCGCGATGCCGGTGGCGGTGGTGCGCGGCCTGTCCGTGGCGCGACGACGGCTCGACGGCCCGGCAGCTGCTGCGGCCCGGCGAGGAAGACCTGTTCTGGCTCGGCACCGCCGAAGCCCTCGAGATGGGCCGCCGCGAGGCGCAGCTGCTGCGCCGATCGGTGCGCCGGTTCAGCGCCGAGCCGGTGCCGGCCGGATCTGCTGGAAGCCGCCGTCGCCGAGGCGCTGACCGCGCCGGCTCCGCACCACACCCGTCCGGTGCGGTTCGTCTGGCTGCGGACCCCGGCCACCCGGACCCGGCTGCTGGACCGCATGAAGGACAAGTGGCGCGCCGACCTCGCCGGTGACGGCCGGCCCGCCGACTCCGATCGACCGCCGGGTGGCGCGCGGCCAGATCCTCTACGACGCGCCCGAGGTCGTCATCCCGATCCTGGTGCCCGACGGCGCCCACACCTATCCCGACGCCGCCCGCACCGACGCCGAGCACACCATGTTCACCGTGGCGGTCGGCGCGGCCGTGCAGGCCCTGCTGGTCGCGCTGGCGGTGCGCGGGCTGGGCAGCTGCTGGATCGGCTCGACGATCTTCGCCGCGGACCTGGTGCGCGCCGAGCTCGGGCTGCCCGCCGACTGGGAGCCGTTGGGCGCCATCGCCATCGGCTATGCCGCCGAACCGGCCGGGCCGCGCGATCCGGCAGACCCCGGTGATCTGCTGATCCGCAAGTGATACTGAGCCCATGAAGTTCGCGGGCAAGGCGGCGGCCTCGGCCGACAAGGTCCGCGGCGGCTACTACACCCCCGCGCCGGTGGCCCGCTTCCTGGCCGCCTGGGTCCGCGCGGCGGGACCCACGGATCGTCGAGCCCTCCTGCGGCGACGGCGCGATCCTGCGCGAGCTGGCCGGGCTCAGCGATCAGGTCCGGGGCGTCGAGCTGATCGCCGACGAGGCGGCCAAGTCCCGTCGGTTCGCTCCCGTCGACACCGAGAGCCTGTTCGCCTGGCTCGCCACCGCCAAGGCCGGCGGCTGGGACGGGGTCGCCGGTAACCCGCCCTACATCCGGTTCGGCAACTGGTCGTCGCGGCAGCGCGATCCGGCGCTGGAGCTGATGCGGCGCGAGGGTCTGCGCCCCACCCGGCTGACCAACGCCTGGGTGCCGTTCGTCGTGGCGAGCACCGTGCTGGCGCGCGAGGGCGGCCGGGTGGGATTGGTGCTTCCCGCCGAGCTGCTCCAGGTCACCTACGCCGCACAGTTGCGCGACTTTCTGCTGAGCCGATTTCGCGAGATCACCCTGCTGACCTTCGAGCGTCTGGTGTTCGACGGCATTCTGCAGGAGGTCGTGTTGTTCTGCGGTGTCGTCGGCGGCGGCCCCGCGCGCATCCGCACCGTGCACCTCGAGGACGCCGACGCCCTGGCCGATGCCGACCTGGACGTGCAACGTCGCCCCTTCGAGCCCGCGCGCTTGCACGAAAACGAGAAGTGGACCAAGTACTTTCTGGACCCCGCCGCGATCCGGCTGCTGCGGGGGCTGAACGGCTCGGGCACCCTGACCCGGCTCGGCGTCGGTCGCCGAGGTCGACGTCGGCATCGTGACCGGGCGCAACGCCTTCTTCACCTTCACCGACGCCCAGGCCGGCGAGCTGGGGTTGCGTCCGCACTGCGTCCCGCTCGTCTCGCGCAGCGCCCAGCTGTCCGGGCTGATCTACGACACCGATTGCCGGGCAATCGATCTCGCCGCCGGGCAGCGCAGCTGGCTGCTGAACGCGCCGCGCGAGCCGGCCGATCCCGCGTTGCTGGCCCACATCCGCGCCGGCGAAGCGGCCGGGGTGCACCGCGGCTACAAGTGCTCGATCCGCACGCCGTGGTGGGCCACGCCGTCGCTGTGGACGCCCGACCTGTTCCTGCTGCGACAGATCCACCGGGCGCCGCGGCTGACCGTCAATGCCGCCGCGGCGACGAGCACCGACACGGTGCACCGGGTGCGCCTGATCGCCTCCGGCGGGGACCCCGTCGAGCCGGCCGCGTTGGCCGCGGTGTTCCACAACAGCGTGACGTTCGCCTTCACCGAGATCATGGGCCGCAGTTACGGCGGGGGCGTTCTGGAGCTGGAGCCCCGCGAAGCCGAGCAGCTGCCCATTGCGCCGCCGGCGCACGCCGATGCCGAACTCGCCTGCGATGTCGACCTGCTGTTGAAGGCCAACGAAATCGAAAAGGCGCTCGACGTCGTCGACCGCCGCGTCCTGATCGACGGCCTGGGATTGCCGGCCGAGGTGGTGGCGGACTGCCGCGCGGCGTGGGTGTCGTTGCGGGATCGGCGGAAACGGCGGGGGTCGCGATGAGCGTTCGGGATTCGGCGATCGCGACGCTGTCCGACTGGGAGCCCCCCGATGCGGCCCAGGATTCGTTGCGGCACGCCGTGTTGGCCTTCGTGCACGCCCGCGGCGACGCGTGCCGGCGCGAGTGCGTGCCCGGCCACGTGACCGCGTCGGCGCTGGTGCTCGACCACTCCGGCAGCCAGGTGCTGCTGACCCTGCATCGCCGCCTCGGCCGGTGGGTGCAGCTGGGCGGCCATTGCGACGATGACGACACCGACGTCGTATCCGCGGCCCTGCGGGAGGCCGTCGAGGAATCGGGTGTCCCCGATCTGCGTATCGCACCGGACCTGGCTGCGATTCACGTGCATCCGGTGACCTGCTCGCTGGGCGTGCCGACCCGGCATCTGGATCTGCAGTTCGTCGCGCACGCGCCGGCCGGTGCGCGGATCGCGATCAGCGACGAGTCGGAGGACTTGCGCTGGTGGCCGGCCGACTCGTTGCCGGAGGGAACCGATCACGCGCTGGCGTATCTGGTTTCGCGGGCCCGCAATTTCTGAGCGCGAACAGACGCAACGCGCTCAGACGTCGCTCGAGTAGCGGATCCCGCCGTCGGGAATCGACACACCGGGCCACACCCGGGCGCCGCGCAACAACTCGCAGCGCGCCCCGATGTCGGCGCCGTCGCCGATCACGCCGTCGCGGATCAGCGCCCGCGGGCCGATGCGCGCGCCGAACCCGATGATCGAGCGCTCGATCACGCTGCCGGCCTCGACCTTGACGCCGTCGAAGATCACCGCGCCGTCCAGCCGGACGCCGGGGCCGATCTCGGCGCCCCGCCCGACGACCGTGCCGCCGACCAGCACCGCGCCCGGCGACACCGCCGCGCCGTCGTGCACCAGCTGCTCGCCGCGGTGACCGTGCAGCGCCGGTGACGGGGCGATGCCGCGCACCAGATCCGCCGAGCCACGGACGAAGTCCTCCGGGGTGCCCATGTCGCGCCAGTAGCTGGCGTCGACTTGGCCGCAGACCTTCACGCCGGGGTCCGACAGCAGCGCCGGGAACACCTCGCGTTCCACCGAGACCTCCCGGCCGCGCGGAATCCGGTCGATCATCTGGCGCGAGAAGACGTAGGTGCCGGCGTTGATCTGGTCGGTCGGCGGGTCCTGCGTCTTCTCCACGAAGGCGGTGACCCGGCCGTCGTCGTCGGTGGTCACACAGCCGAACGCCCGTGGGTCGCCCACCCGGACCAGGTGCAGGGTGACGTCGGATTCCTGGGCCGAGTGGAAGTCGAGCATCTGACCCAGGTCGGCACCGGAGAGCACGTCGCCGTTGAACACCATCACGGTGTCGTGCCGCAGATGGCCGGCGACGTTGGCGATGCCGCCGCCGGTGCCCAGCGGCCGCTCCTCGGTGACGTACTCGATCTGCAGGCCCAGCTTGGAGCCGTCACCGAATTCCGCCTCGAACACCGCCGCCTGATACGACGTGCTCAGGATGACGTGCTCAATGCCGGCCGCGGCGACCCGCGACAGCAGATGCGTCAGGAACGGCAGCCCCGCGGTGGGCAGCATGGGCTTGGGCGCCGACAGTGTCAGCGGCCGCAGCCGGGTGCCCTTACCGCCGACCAGGATCACCACATCGACTTCGTGGAGTTCCCACCTCAGTGTCGCCCTTCTACCAGTTTCCGCCGTCCGGACGCGCGCAGCGCGCTGCGCACCATCAGGCGGGACCGCACCGCCAGCGAGGCGCGCAGCGTCCAGCGCAGCGGAGCGCGCAACCAACCGGAATGCCGGTCGGCCAGGAACATATAGGTGCTCTTGTGATGGGCGGCCAGGTGGTTGGCCGGGTCCCCGCCGGTGGAGTGGCCCTTGTGGTGCAGCACCTCCGCCGACGGCACGTAGATGCTCAGCCAGCCGGCCTTGCCGAGCCGGTCGCCCAGGTCGACGTCTTCCATGTACATGAAGTAGCGCTCGTCGAACCCGCCGATCTGGCCGAACGCCGAGCGGCGCACCAGCAGGCACGACCCCGACAGCCAGCCCACCGGTCGCTCGCTGGGATCCAGCCGCTCCTGGCGGTACGCCGCCGACCACGGGTTGGCTTTCCAGAACGGTCCGACGACCGCGTGCATGCCGCCGCGGATCAGGCTGGGCAGGTGCCGCGCCGACGGATACACCGACCCGTCGGGATCGCGGACCAGCGGGCCCAGCGCGCCGGCACGCGGCCAGCGCGAGGCGGCGTCCAGCAGCGCGTCGATGCTGCCCGGGCCCCACTGCACGTCCGGGTTGGCGACGATCACCCAGTCGTCGTCGCGGTCCAGTTGCGCGACGGCGCGATTCACCGCGGTCCCGTAGCCGAGGTTGGCCCCGGTGTGGAACAGCCGCACGTTGGGATAGCGATCGACGGCCGCCTCCGGGGTGCCGTCGGTGGAGCCGTTGTCGGCCAGCAGCACGCACACCTCTCGCTCCGTGGCCAGCGACAGCGAGGCCAGGAAGCGCTCCAGGTGCGGGCCCGGCGAGTAGGTCACCGTCACGACCGGCAGGACGTCAGTCACGCGTAGAGGGTAACGGTCGATCGGCCGCGACATCGCCATCGGAGGCGGCCAGCGCCGCGGCAAGCGCGGGCCGCCAAGGCCTCAAGCGGCCGCATCCCCGCCGCGACGGACTGGCCGCCGGACAGCGCGGAGTAGACCGGTCGGGGCGCCGGGCGGGGAAAGTGTTCGGTGCTGACCGGCCGCACCCGCTCCGGGTCGGCGCCGCATTCTTCGAAGACGGCGCGGGCCTGTTCGAACCGCGAGCAGGCGCCCTCGTTGGCGGCGTGCAGGATCGGACCGGGCACGCCGTCGTCGACGATCTGCAGCAGCGCGGCGGCCAGGTCGCCGACGTAGGTCGGGGAGCCGGTCTGGTCGTCGACCACGTCGACCGGGCCGTCCCCGCCGGCCAGCCGGCGCATGACGGCGACGAAGTCCTTGCCCGTGCCGCCGGTGTAGACCCATGCGGTGCGGACCACGATGCCTTGCGAGGCCTCGGGCAGCGCGGCGAGCACGGCACGCTCCCCCGCGAGCTTGCTGCGGGCATACACACTCTGCGGCGCGGTCTGATCGGTGGGCTCGTACGGCCGGGGCGCCGCGCCGCCGAAGTCGCCGTTGAACACGTAGTCGGTGGAGACGTGCACCAACTGGGCGCCGGCCTGCGCGCAGGCGCGGGCGATGTGCCCGGGTCCGGCTTCGTTGACCGCGAAGGCGCCCGCCTGGTCGCTCTCGGCGCCGTCGACGTTGGTGTAGGCCGCGCAGTTGATCACCACGTCACCGCGCTGCACGATCCGCTCGGCGGCCGCGGGATCGGTGATGTCCCACTGCGACGACGTCAGCGCCAGTGCGTCACGGCCCTGACTTGCCGCTAGCGAGGTCAAATAGCCGCCCAGCTGCCCACCGGCACCGGCGATCACGATCCTGGGAGACATGGTTCGAGTTTGGCATGGCCCGAAAAGCTCGGGATCACGCCCGGGGCGCGCGGGCGCCGGCTACCCGTGAAGCTCCTGTGTCGCAAGTAATGTAGTGGGATGCCTGTGCAACGTGTGGTTCGTGTGATTGCCACCGCGCTGACGCTCGCGGTCGTCCTCGGCACCGGGATCGCGTGGAGCAACGTCCGGTCGTTCGAAGACGGCATCTTCCACATGTCCGCGCCCTCGCTGGGCAAGGGCGGCGACGACGGCGCGATCGACATCCTGCTGGTCGGCCTGGACAGCCGCACCGATGCGCACGGCAACCCGCTGTCACAGGAGGAACTGGACGCGCTCAAGGCCGGCGACGAGGAAGCCACCAACACCGACACGATCATCCTGATCCGCATCCCCAACAACGGGAAGTCGGCCACCGCGATCTCGATCCCGCGCGACTCCTACGTCGCCGCCCCGGGCCTGGGCAAGACCAAGATCAACGGCGTCTACGGCCAGACCCGGGAGGCCAAGCGAACCGCCCTGGTCAAGGCCGGCGCCTCCGCCACCGAGGCGGCGGCCCAGGGCACCGAGGCCGGCCGCGAGGCACTGATCAAGACCGTCGCCGACCTGACCGGCGTCACCGTCGACCACTACGCCGAGATCGGCCTGCTCGGCTTCTCGTTGATCACCGACGCCCTCGGCGGCGTCGACGTCTGCCTCAAGGAGCCGGTGTTCGAACCGCTTTCGGGTGCCGACTTCCCGGCCGGCCCGCAACGACTCAACGGTCCCGAGGCGCTCAGCTTCGTGCGTCAGCGCCACGAGCTGCCGCGCGGCGACCTGGACCGGGTGGTGCGCCAGCAGGTGGTGATGGCCTCGCTGGCCCACCGGGTCATCTCCGGCAAGACGCTGTCCAGCCCCACCACGGTCAAGCGGCTGGAGGCCGCCGTCCAGCGCTCGGTGGTGATCTCCGCCGGTTGGGACGTCATGGATTTCGTGCAGCAGATGCAGAAGCTGGCCGGCGGCAACGTCGCGTTCGCCACCATCCCGGTGCTCGACGGCGCCGGCTGGAGCGACGACGGCATGCAGAGCGTGGTGCGGCTGGACCCGCATCAGGTCGCCGACTGGGTGGGCGGCCTGCTGCACGACCAGGAACAGGGCAAGACCGAGGAGATCGCGTACACCCCCGCGAAGACCACCGCCAGCGTCGTCAATGACACCGATATCAACGGTCTGGCCTCGGCCGTGTCAGACGTGTTGAGCGCCAAGGGCTTTGCCACGGGTACGGTGGGCAACAACGAGAGCGGTCACGTGAAGGCCAGCCAGGTGCGCGCCGCCAAGAGCGACGACCTGGGGGCCAAGGAGGTCTCCAAGGAATTGGGCGGGTTGCCGGTGGTCGCCGACACCACGCTGGCGCCGGGCGCGGTGCGGGTGGTGCTGGCCAACGACTACAGCGGTCCGGGCTCGGGCCTGTCCGGCGGCGCGACGATCATGCCGGCGCGGGTGTCCACCGCCGGTGCGGTGGCCGCCGACCCCAAGGTTCCCGCGCCCTCGCCGATCCTGACCGCCGGGTCCGACAAGCCGGAGTGCATCAACTGAGCACGCTGAGCGGGGCCATCCTCGATCCGATGCTGCGGGCCGACCCGGTCGGCCCGCGCATCACCTACTACGACGACGCCACCGGCGAGCGCATCGAATTGTCCGGCGTGACGCTGGCCAACTGGGCCGCCAAGACCGGCAACCTGCTGCGCGACGAGCTGGGCGCCGGACCGGCCAGCCGGGTGGCGATCCTGCTGCCCGCGCACTGGCAGACGGCCGCGGTGCTGTTCGGGGTGTGGTGGATCGGCGCCGAGGCGGTGCTGACGGGTCCGGCCGACCTCGCGCTGTGCACCGCCGAGCGCCTCGACGAGGCCGACGAGCTGGTGGCGGGCGGTGAGGTGGCGGTGCTGTCGCTGGACCCGTTCGGCCGCCCGGCACCCGACCTGCCGATCGGCGTGACGGACTACGCCACCGCGGTGCGGGTGCACGGCGATCAGATCGTTCCCGAACCACGCCCGGGCCCGGCGCTGGGCGGCCGGTCGGCCGACGAGGTGCTGGCCGACTGCCAAAGCTCTGCGGCGACAAGGGGTTTGACGTCGAGCGATCGGGTGCTCTCCAGCGCGTCGTGGTCCGGGCCCGCCGAACTGGTGGACGGCCTGCTGGCGATCATGGCCGTCGGCGGCTCGCTGGTGCAGGTGGCCAATGCGGACGAGGCGGCGCTGCAGCGCAGGATCGAGACCGAGAAAGTCACCAGGGTGTTGTAAAGCCCTGCGGCCCGCACCAGCAGCGCCAATACATATTGATATCGCTATATTTCGATGTTAACGTCGTGCAAGCATGGGCTGAACGCTGAGACGACAGGGAGGTTGCGGCAATGGCGGTGTACGGGCTCTTGGCGAAGGCGGCAGGCACGGTGGTCACCGGGTTGGTCGGCGTGACGGCCTACGAGGTGGTGCGCAAAGCCGCCGCCAAGGCGCCGCTGCACGAGACCGCGGTCAAGGGGGCCGAGCTCGGACTGCGTGGCACCCGCAAGGCCGAGGAGGCCGCCGAGTCTGCGCGGCTGCGGCTCGCCGACGTCATGGCCGAGGCCCGCGAGCGCATCGGCGAGGAGGCGCCCACGCCTTCGATCGCCGACACCCACGACCACGAGCACTGATCGCGCGATATGGACCTCGCCCTAGTCCCCGATATCGCAGACGAGGCGCGGAGCGAAGACCCTGCGCTGCAGGTCATTTCGGATGCGGCCGGACGCATGCGGGTCGCCGTCGACTGGGTGCGCGCCGACTCGCGGCGCGCCGTCGCGGTCGAGGAGGCCGTCGCCAAGTGTGAGGGTGTGCGCGTGGCGCACGCCTACCCGCGCACCGGATCGGTGGTCGTCTGGTATTCGCCCCGCCGCTGCGACCGCACCGCGGTGCTCGCCGCCATCGGCGAGGCGGCCCACGTCGCCGCCGAACTGATCCCGGCCCGCGCGCCGCATTCGGAGGAGATCCGCAACGCCGACGTGCTGCGCATGGTCATCGGCGGCGCCGCGCTGGCCCTGCTCGGGGTGCGCCGCTACGTCTTCGCGCGGCCGCCGCTGCTGGGTCCCAGCGGCCGGCTGTTCGCCACCGGCGTCACGGTCTTCACCGGCTATCCCTTCCTGCGCGGCGCGGTGCGCTCGTTGAGATCCGGCAGGGCGGGCACCGACGCACTGGTCTCCGCGGCGACCGTGGCGAGCTTGGTGTTGCGCGAGAACGTCGTCGCGCTCACCGTCCTGTGGCTGCTCAATATCGGTGAGTACCTTCAGGATCTGACGCTGCGCCGGACCCGCCGCGCCATCTCCGAACTGCTGCGCGGCAGCCAGGACACGGCCTGGGTCCGGCTGACGGACGGCCCCGGCGCCGGCACCGAGGTTCAGGTGCCGATCGACACCGTGCAGATCGGCGACGAGGTGGTGGTCCACGACCACGTCGCGATCCCGGTCGACGGCGAGGTGGTCGACGGCGAGGCGATCGTCAACCAGTCCGCGATCACCGGGGAGAATCTGCCGGTCAGCGTGGTGGTCGGCGCGCACGTGCACGCGGGTTCGGTGGTGGTGCGCGGACGCCTGGTGGTGCGCGCCCACGCGGTCGGCAACCAGACCGCCATCGGCCGCATCATCGCCCGGGTCGAAGAGGCCCAGCACGACCGGGCACCGATCCAGACCGTCGGCGAAAACTTCTCGCGCCGTTTCGTTCCCACCTCGTTCATCGTCTCGGCCATCACGCTGGCGGTCACCGGCGACGTCCGCCGGGCGATGACCATGCTGCTGATCGCCTGCCCGTGCGCGGTGGGCCTGGCCACCCCGACCGCGATCAGCGCGGCGATCGGCAACGGCGCGCGCCGCGGCATCCTGATCAAGGGCGGCTCGCACCTCGAGCAGGCCGGCCGGGTCGACGCCATCGTGTTCGACAAGACCGGCACACTGACCGTCGGACGCCCGGTGGTCACCAACATCATTGCACTGCACAAGGATTGGCAACCCGAGCAGGTGCTGGCGTATGCGGCCAGCTCGGAGATCCACTCCCGGCATCCGCTGGCCGAGGCGGTGATCCGGTCCACCGAGGAACGCCACATCACCATCCCGCCGCACGAGGAGTGCGAGGTCCTGGTGGGCCTGGGCATGCGGACCTGGGCCGACGGCCGGACCCTGCTGCTGGGCAGCCCCGGACTGCTGCGCGCCGAAAAGGTGCGGGTGTCCAAGAAGGCGTCGGAGTGGGTGGACCGGCTGCGCCGCCAGGCCGAGACCCCGCTGCTGCTCGCCGTCGACGGCAAACTGGTCGGCTTGATCAGCCTGCGCGACGAGGTGCGCCCCGAGGCCTCCGACGTGCTGACGAAGTTGCGCGCCAACGGTATTCGTCGGATCGTCATGCTCACCGGCGATCACCCGGACATCGCCGAGGTGGTGGCCGGCGAGCTCGGGATCGACGAGTGGCGCGCCGAGGTGATGCCGGAGGACAAGCTCGCGGCGGTGCGCGACCTGCAGGACGAGGGCTACACCGTCGGCATGGTCGGCGATGGCATCAACGACGCCCCCGCGCTGGCCGCCGCCGACATCGGGATCGCGATGGGGCTGGCCGGAACCGACGTCGCCGTCGAGACAGCCGACGTGGCGCTGGCCAACGACGACCTGCATCGCCTGCTCGACGTGCGGGACCTGGGCGCCCGCGCCGTCGACGTCATCCGGGAGAACTACGGCATGTCCATCGCCGTCAACGCCGCCGGGCTGATCATCGGCGCGGGCGGCGCGCTGTCCCCCGTGCTGGCCGCGATCCTGCACAACGCGTCGTCGGTGGCGGTGGTGGCCAACAGCTCGCGGCTGATCCGCTACCGGCTGGACGCGCCGCGCGGCTCGGCGAACGGCGATCGCGCCGGCTGAGATTCAGCAGCCGCAATCCTCGCCGCGCCAGGCGCGCACGCCCTGCCAGACCGCAACGGCGGCGATGGCCAGCCCCACCACCGGGTCGATCCACCAGGCCCCGAACCACAGCCCCGTCATCGCGAGGCCGATCAGCACCCCGGCGGCCTGGGCGGCGCAGAGGTAGTTCTGCATTCCCTCGGCCTCGGTGGCTCCCGAGCCCAGCCGCGAACCCAACTGGTGGTTGGCCCGGCCCAGCACCGGCATGAGCAACAACGCCATCGCGGTCAGCCCGATGCCGATCATCGACGCCTCGGCGTGATGTCCACCGGCCAGCTCACGGATCGACTCGGCGGCGACATACGGGGCGGTCAGCCAGAACGACACCGCGACGCCGCGTTGCGCGCGCCGCTCGGCGCTCGGTGAAAAAGCGCGCACCCCGCTGAACCGCCACACCACCACGGCGCTGGCCAGCGCCTCCGACGCGCCGCCCAGGGCCCACCCGGTGAGGGCGACCGAGCCGACCGAGAGTCCCTGCCACAACCCCACGACGCCCTCGACGAGCACCACCGCCAGGCTGATCCAGGCCAGCCGCCGCGCCCACCCGGCCCCGCGCTGCCAGTCGGCGTCGTGCGCCGCGATGGTCCCGCATTCTTGCTTGGTGGCAACCGAAGTGGTCATTGCGCGAGGCTAGCGGCGGCGCGGCCGCCCGCACGGTCGCAACACCCGGCCGTAATCGATCTGTGTCGCGCCTCGCGACCCCGGCATCCGGTCGCCCCGGGCCGCGAACCGCGCCCCGGGCGCTGGTAGTTATGGTGGCTAACCAGTAGACCGGAAGGATTTCCACGATGGCGCGCACCGACGACGACAGCTGGGATTTGGCGACCAGCGTGGGAGCGACCGCCACCATGGTGGCCGCCGGACGGGCCCGGGCCACCCTGGACGGGCTGATCGACGACCCGTTCGCCGAGCCGCTGGTGCGCGCGGTCGGTGTCGACTTCATGACCCGGTGGGCGGCCGGCGAGCTCGCCTCCGCCGACGTCGACGAGCCCGACGCCCCGTGGGGCATGCAACGCATGACCGACATGCTGGCCGCCCGCACCCGCTATATCGACGCGTTCTTCGCCGAGGCGGGGGCCGCGGGCATCGACCAGGTCGTCATCCTGGCCTCCGGCCTGGATGCGCGCGCCTATCGGCTGCCGTGGGCGCCGGGCACCACGGTGTTCGAGATCGACCAGCCGCAGGTCCTGGAGTTCAAGGCCGCCACCATCGCCGAGCTCGGCGCCGAGCCCACCGCCGCGGTGCGCGCCGTTGCGATCGACCTGCGCCATGACTGGCCCTCGGCGCTGCGACAGGCCGGCTTCGACACCGGCCGGCGCGCCGCCTGGGCGGCCGAGGGCCTGATCGGCTTCCTGCCGCCCGAGGCTCAGGATCGGTTGCTGGACAACGTCACCGCCCTGTCCGCCGACGGCAGTCAGCTGATGGCCGAGGTCTTCGCGAACACGGGGACCAGCGGGGACGCGCTGAACGCCGCGAGCGAGAAGTGGCGGCGCAACGGCCTGGACATCGCCCTGGGCGAGCTGGGCTTCCCCGGCGAGCGCAACGACGTGGCGAGCTATCTGCAGCACCGGGGCTGGCAGCCGGTTCGCACCCCGCTGAACCAGATGCTGGCCAACAACGGGCTGCCCCTGCAGTCGACCGAACCCGACGCGCCCTTCGCGCAGAATTACTACTGCACCGCGGTGTTGCACAAGGCAGGTTAGCGGACGGGGCAGGTTATCAGGAAGGCAAAAACGATGCCAAACAGCAAGCCCGCCAAGCCACTTGACGGATTCCGGGTGCTCGACTTCACCCAGAACATCGCCGGGCCGATGGCCGGTCAGGTGCTGGCCGATCTGGGCGCCGAAGTGATCAAGGTCGAGGCGCCCGTCGGTGAGGCGGCCCGGCACATCACCGCGGTCCTGCCCGGGCGCCCGCCGCTGGCCACCTTGTTCCTACCCCACAACCGGGGAAAGAAGTCGGTGATGGCCGACCTGCGCAGTGACGAGGCCAAGCAGCAGATCATGCGGCTGGTCGACACGGCCGACGTTGTGCTGGAAGGGTTTCGGCCCGGCGTGATGGAACGCATGGGCCTGGGCCCCGACGAACTGCAGTCGCGCAACCCCCGACTCATCTACGCGCGGCTTTCCGCCTACGGCGGCAACGGCCCGGAGGGCAGCCGCCCGGGCGTCGACCTGATGGTGGCCGCCGAGTCGGGCATGACCACCGGGATGCCCACGCCCACCGGCAAACCCCAGATCATCCCGTTCCAGCTCGTCGACGCCGCCAGCGGTCACGTGCTGGCCCAGGCGGTGCTGGCCGCGCTGCTCAACCGCGAGCGCCACGGGGTGGCCGACGTGGTGCGGGTCGCGATGTATGACGTCGCGGTCAGCCTGCAGGCCAGTCAGCTGACAATCCACCTGAACAAGCCAACCGACGCGCCCAAGCCAGACGCGGCACCTAAGCCGAAGCGGCGCAAGGGTGTTGGATTCGCTACCCAACCGTCGGACGCCTTCAAGGCCGCCGACGGTTACCTGGTGATCAGCGCGTACGTGCCCAAGCACTGGGACAAGCTGTGCGAGATCATCGGCCGGCCCGACATGCGCGACGACGAGCGGTTCGTCGACCAGCGCGCGCGGGCGCTCAACTATCCGGAGCTGACCGACGAACTCGAGAAGGCCCTGGCCGCAAAGACCGCCGACGAATGGGTCCAGCTGCTGCAGGAGGGCGGCCTGATGGCCTGCCACGCCTACACCTGGAAGCAGGTGGTCGGCACCGCGCTGTTCGCCGAGAACGAACTCGCCCTGCCGGTCGGCGAGGGCGTCGATGAGGTCACGGTAGTCCGCACTCCGGCACGCTATTTGAGCTTCGACGCCGCGACCGCCGAACCCCCGCCCGCGCTCGGCCAGCACACCGAGCAGTATCTGGGCGCGCCGCAGCCCGCGCCGTAGGCCTCACGGCGTGAGCTTGACCACCCGGTCGTCGCCGCGGTCGGCGACGTAGACGCCCTGGTCCTTGTCGACCGCCACCGCCAAGGGGGTGTTGAGGCCGGTGAATCCCAGGACGGTCGCGGTGGTCGCGCCCTGTGGGTACTTCACCACGTCGTTCTTGTCGTGCTCGGTGACGTAGACGGTGCCGCTGTTGTCCACGGCGATACCCCACGGCACGGACAGGTCGTGAAATGGCAACTCCGACTGGGTATTCGACGCGGCATCGAGCTTCACGACCCTGTTGTTGTCGGTGTCCGCGACGTACACGTTGCCCACGGGATCGACGGCCACCCCGTCCGGGTTGTTGAGCCCGTTGAACGGCAGCACGGTCTGGGTCTTGGATCCCGCCGCGAGCTTCACCACCCTGCTGTTGCCGCGGTCGGCGACATACACGCCGCCCTGGCTGTCGACCGCGACGCCCTCGGGGTAGTTCAGGCCCGTGAACGGCAGCTCCTTCTGACTGTTGGAGCCCGGGGCCATGGTGACCACCCGGTTGTTGAAATCGGCCACGTACACCGTGCCCGCGCCGTCGACGGCCAAGCCCTGCGGCTCGTAGAGCCCGTTGAACGGCAGCACCGTGGTGGCGTTCGAACCGGTCGTCAGCTTCACCACCCGGCCGTACATGCCCTCGCTGGTCACGTAGACGTTGCCGGCGCTGTCCAGCGTCACCCCGCCCGGAGACAAGCGAAAGTCAATGCCGTTGAACGGCAACACACTTTGACCGCTCGCCTGCTTCGAAGGTCCCGAAGACTCGGTGGACAGGTAGCCGAAGACCGCCACGACGAAAGCCACCAGCGCGACCAGGGCGATGGCGCCGACGATGATCCACTGCTTGCGTTTGTTGTCGTTCGGCACGACGGGACGCTTGAAGTCCGGGCCGGGTGCATACATGCGACCGGAAGTCGTTGGGGCGGCACGGATCAGCGACGGCCCAGGGCTCGACCGGTCGCTCCTGCTCGCACCGCTTCGCCCGGATGGCCACGAACCCGCCACGGTGTCGGCGCTCGGCGACGGGGCGAACGGATTCGGCTCGCGCGCCACGCGCTGATCGTTTGCGCCCGCGCCCAGGGCCGCGCTCTCACCGTCGCGCAGAATCGTGCTGGCCTTCCGCTGCTCGGCTGTGGTCAGCGCGTCATGGGCGGCGGCGGCGAATTCGCCGGCGGTGCGGTAGCGGTCCTCGGGACGTTTGGCCATGCCCTTGGCGATCACCTGATCCAATGCGGGGGGAAACGCGCCGGGGCGCAATTGGCTGGGCGGCGGGGCCGTCTTCGTCAGATGCGCGGCGACCAGCCGTTCGATGGTCTCGGCCCGGTATGGCGGCGACCCGGTCAGGCACTCGCTCAAAACACATGCGAGCGAATAGATGTCGACGCTGTGGGTGACCTCGTCGTCGGTGAATCGTTCCGGGGCCATGTAGTAATACGTTCCGATCGCCGTCCCGACCTGAGTCAGCCCCGGATCGGTCGCGGCCTGCGCGATGCCGAAATCCGCCAGGTAGGCGAAGTCGTTGGGGGTGACCAGGATGTTCCCCGGTGTGACGTCGCGGTGCATCACCCCGGCGGCGTGCGCGGCGTCGAGAGCGGCGGCGACCTGGCGGATGATGGCGATCGCCCGCGGTGGGGTCAGCGGCCCGTCCCGGCGCATCAGCGTGCCCAGATCGACGCCGTCGACGAGGCGCATGTCCACGTAGAACCGCCCGTCGATCTCGCCGTAATCGTGGATCGGCACCACGTGCGGTTCGGTGAGCCGTCCCGCGATGTCGGCCTCGCGCTGCAGGCGGGCCCGGAACTCCGCGTTGCCGGAGAACTTCGACGAGATCAGCTTCAGGGCCACCATGCGGCGCTTGCGGGTGTCCTCGGCCTCGTAGACCTCACCCATGCCGCCCTGGCGCAGAAGTCGCGTCAGCCGGTAGGGGCCGAACCAGGAGCCGTCCCGCGGGGCCGGCCCGCTATCGCTCACCGTCGCGCCTCCTTCGTATCGTCAAGAAATCGCATTGACCGCGCCTGACAGCTTTGCCGTGAACGAGCTTGGCAGCGGGATGGAGCCGTACTGGTCCAGACCGTCCTGGCCCGGACCGATCGCGGCCTGCATGAACGCCTTCACCGCCGCGCCCGTGGTCGCGTCCGGATACTTCGAGCAGACGATTTCATAGGTCGCGAGCACGATCGGGTACGCGCCGGTCTGTGTCGGCTTGTAGAAGGACGAGGTGTCCAGCACCAGGTCGTTGCCCTGGCCGGTGAACGCCGCCCCGGCGATCGTCTTCTCGACGGAGTCCTTGGTGATGGGCACCGCGTCCGGGCCCGCGGACGTGATGATCGACGCCATGGTCAGCTGCTTGCCCACCGCGAAGGACCACTCGTTGTAGGTGATCGACCCCTCGGTGTTCTGCAACAGGGCCGACGTGCCGTTGTTCCCGCTGGCGCCCTGCCCGACCCCGCCGGTGAACATCTCGCTGGTGCCCTTGCCCCAGGCGCCGCCGGACGCGCCGTCCAGGTACTTCTGAAAGTTGGCGGTGGTACCGGATTTGTCACCGCGGAAGATGACCGCAATCGGCGTCGAGGGCAGGTTGAGGCCCGAGTTGATGGCCTTCAGTGCCGGGTCGTCCCACTTGGTGATGGTGCCGTTGAAGATCTTCGCAACCGTGGGCCCATCCAGTCTCAGTCCGTTCACCCCGGTGAGGTGGTAGGTCACCGCGATCGGCCCGAACACGGTGGGCAGATCCCATGCCGGCGAACCGCACCGCTGCGCCGCCCGATCGTTCTGGCCGGTGGAAGGATCAAGGGCGACATCTGAGCCGGCGAGGTCGGTCTGGTTGTTGAGGAATTCGGTCACGCCGGCGCCGGACCCGTTCGCGTTGTAATCCAGCGTGTAACCCGGGCAGGCACGGACGTAGGCGTAGACGAACTGCTCGATGGCGTTCTGCTGCGCGGTCGAGCCGCTGTCTTTCAGCACTTTCTTGCCGCCGCAGTCCACCGACGCCGGCTTGGCGTCGGAACCGGACGAGTTCGAGTGGCCGCCGCACCCCGTCAGCGCCAGGGCGGTGACGGCTACCAGGCCCAGCGCCGCGCCACATCGAACGAACCTCACGCAACTCCTTCGATCGTCGTGGCGGCGCTGCACAGGCCTCGCCGCCGGCTGCTGTCCAACCTACGGACGCCGCGTTTACGCCAGCCCGCGACGTGTCCGACTAACAAAAGTTAACAATCGCGAATATACAAACCCTTGACAAACAATAAGAGGTGAATAAGCGGTTACTGAATGCCGGGAGGCGGCACGTAGCATCGGTTGGCGATGGGTGCAGGACGACAACGACGGGCCGCAGGTCCGACTCCCGCCGTCGGCGACGGCGACGTGGCGATGCGCGCGGTCGATCTGACCCTCGGTTTCGGCAACAAAACGGTCCTCGAACAGGTAAGTCTCGACTTTCCAGCCCGCTCGGTCACCTCCCTGCTCGGCCCGACCGGCTCGGGTAAGACCACCTTTCTGCGCACCCTGAACAGGCTGAACGACAAGGTGGCCGGGTATCGGCACACCGGCGACGTACTGCTTTGCGGTCGGAGCGTCTTCACCACCGGCAACCTGATGGATTTCCGCCGACGCGTCGGGATGTTGTTCCAGCGCCCCAACCCGTTCCCGATGTCCATCCGCGATAACGTCGTCGCCGGCGTGCGCGCCCACAAAATGGCGCCCCGCAAGCAACTGGGCGACGTCGCTCAGGCTCGACTGACCGAGGTCGGGCTCTGGAACGCGGTCAAGGATCGGCTCGGGGATTCACCGTTCCGGCTCTCCGGTGGTCAGCAGCAGCTGCTGTGTCTGGCCCGCGCGCTCGCGGTCGACCCCGAAGTCTTGCTGCTGGATGAACCCACCTCGTCGCTGGACCCGGCCACCACCGAGGCGATCGAAGGACTGATCCGGTCGCTGGCCGGCCGGCTCACCGTGATCATGGTGACCCACGACCTGGCCCAGGCCGCGCGGATCGGCGACCGGACCGCCCTGTTCTTCGACGGCAGGCTGGTCGAGGAGGGCCCCACCGAACAGCTCTTCTCCTCACCCAAACAGGCCGAGACGCTGCGTTATGTCTCCGGACTGTTCGGCGACCGCCGGCTGCTCGGCGCGGTCGTCGGCGCCCCGGAAGTGCAGGAAACACCGGCACTGCAGGAAACGCCCAGCGCGAACCACGAGTAACCAACCAACCCGGTACAGAGAGGTGTCGAGGTGAAGATTCGATTGAAAACGATGCTGGCGATGTCCGCGGCGCTGCTGGCCGTCGCGGCCGCGGGCTGCGGCTCGAAGTCGACCGGCGGTTCCTCCGGCGCGGGTGCCGGCAGCAGCCCCGCCACCACCCCGGCGGCCGCGCAGGTCGCGTTGTCGGAGACCGGCAGCACGCTGCTCTACCCCCTGTTCAACCTCTGGGGTCCGGCCTATCACGGCAAGTACCCGAACGTCGGCATCACCGCCCAGGGCACCGGGTCGGGCACCGGCATCGCCCAGGCCGCCGCCGGTGCGGTCGACATCGGCGCCTCGGACGCCTACCTGTCCGAGGGCGACATGGCCGCGCACAAGGGGCTGATGAACATCGCGATGGCCATTTCCGCGCAGCAGATCAACTACAACCTGCCCGGTGTGACCGACCACATCAAGCTCAACGGCAAGGTGCTGGCCGCGATGTACAAGGGGACCGTCAAAGCCTGGAACGACCCGCAGATCGCCGGCCTCAACCCGGGGGTGAATCTGCCTGCCACGCCGGTGGTTCCGCTGCACCGTTCCGACGGGTCCGGCGACACCTTCCTGTTCACCCAGTACCTGTCCAAGCAGGACTCCGACGGCTGGGGCAAGTCGCCCGGGTACGGCACGACCGTCGACTTCCCCGCCGTGCCAGGGGCATTGGGTGAGAACGGCAACGGCGGCATGGTGACCGGCTGCGCCGGCACTCCGGGCTGCGTCGCCTACATCGGCATCAGCTTCCTCGACCAGGCGAGCCAGAAGGGACTGGGCGAAGCCCAGTTGGCCAATGCCTCAGGCAATTTCGTGATGCCCGACGCGCAGAGCATTCAAGCCGCCGCCGCCAGCTTCACCTCGACCCCGGCGAACCAGGTGATTTCGCTGATCAACGGCCCGGCCCCGAACGGGTATCCGATCATCAACTACGAATACGCCATCGTCAACAGCCAGCAGAAGGACGCCGCCACCGCTCAGACGTTGCAGGCCTTCCTGCACTGGGCGATCACCGACGGCAACAGCAGTTCGTTCCTGGACAAGGTTCACTTCCAGCCGCTGCCCGCGGCGGTGGTGAAGCTCTCCGACGCGCAGATCGCCAAGATCTCGAGTTAACGTCCTTGGTTGCTTCCGCTGGCCCTGAAGCCATGGGCGATGTGAGCGCCGCACGGCGCGGCATGCTCCGCGTCCGGGAGATGACCCGCGACGGCCTGATCATCAGGCTGCTGGGCGGATTCGGCGCGATCGTGCCGTTGTGCGCCCTGGTGTTCGTACTCGGGACGCTGGTCATCGAGGCGCTTCCGGCGATCCGGCTCAACGGGCTGCACTTCCTGACCGGCACCCAGTGGAATCCGGGCAACACCTACGGGGACACCGTGGTCACCCACGGCGTGGCGCACCCGCCCAACGCGTACTACGGCGCACTGCCACTGATCGTCGGCACGCTGGCCACCTCGGCGATCGCCCTGGTGGTCGCGGTGCCGGTGTCCATCGGGGCGGCGCTGATGATCGCCGAGAAGTTGCCGCGGCGCCTCGCCGGCGCGGTGGGCATTGTTCTGGAATTGCTGGCCGGGATCCCCAGTGTCGTCGTCGGCCTATGGGGTGCAATGACATTCGGGCCGTTCATCGCCCACCGCGTCGCGCCGGTGATCGCCCGCAACGCCCCCGACGTGCCCGTGCTCAACTACCTGCGCGGCAACACCGGCAACGGTGAAGGGATGCTGGTCTCCGGGCTGGTGCTGGCGGTGATGATCATCCCCATCATCGCCACCACCACCCGCGACCTGATCCGCCAGGTGCCGGCGCTGCCCCGCGAGGGCGCTACCGCGCTGGGCATGTCGGACTGGGAGTGCGTGCGCCGGGTCACCCTGCCCTGGGTGTCCAGCGGCATCATCGGCGCGGTGGTGCTGGGACTCGGGCGCGCCCTGGGCGAGACGATGGCCGTGGCCATGGTGTCCGGCGCGATGCTGGGCGCCATGCCCACCAACATCTACTCGACCATGACCACGATCGCCGCAACCATTGTCTCTCAATTGGATTCGGCGATGACCGACTCGACCAACTTCGCGGTCAAGACGCTCGCCGAAGCCGGGCTGGTGCTGATGATGATCACGCTGCTGACCAACATGGCCGCGCGGGCACTGGTGCACCGGACTTCGGGAACCGCCCTGCCGGTGGGGCGGGGCGTCTGACGTGGACGTGGCGATGCGGTCGTCGACTTTCCGGCGCAAGATCGTCAACGCGGCGTTCTGGGCAGGCGTGCTTGTGCTGCCTGGCCCTGGTGATCGGCCCGACGCTGTGGATGCTGATCGAGGTCGTCGGCCGCGCCCTGCCGGTGTTCCACCTACGTGTGCTGTTCCGCGACACCCACGGCAATGGCGGGGGGTTGCGCAACGCCATCGTCGGCACCGCCGTGCTGAGCCTCGGCGTGATGCTCGTCGGCGGCTCGGTCAGCGTGCTGGCCGGCGTCTATCTCTCGGAATTCGCTACCGGCAGAAGGCGTTCCGTCTTACGCGGCGCCTACGAGGTGCTGGCCGGCATCCCGTCGATCGTACTGGGCTACGTCGGCTACCTGGCTCTGGTGGTGTATTTCGGGTGGGGTTTCTCCCTGGCGGCCGGGGTGACGGTGCTGTCGGTGATGAGCATCCCCTACATCACCAAGGCCACCGAGTCCGCCCTGGCTCAGGTGCCGACGTCATACCGGGAAGGCGCGGAAGCACTTGGCCTGCCGGCCATTTGGACGCTACGCAAAATCGTGCTCAAGCAGGCGGTCCCGGGAATCGTCACCGGCCTGCTGGTGGCGCTCGCGCTGGCCGTCGGCGAGACGGCGCCGATGCTCTATACCGCCGGCTGGTCGAATTCCCCGCCGACCGGCCAGCTCACCGATTCACCGGTCGCCTATTTGACCTATCCGATCTGGACTTTCTACAACCTGCCGTCGAAATCGGCGCAGAACCTGTCCTATGACGCGGCCTTCTTGCTGATCGTGTTCCTGTTGCTGCTCATCCTGCTCGGACGGCTGATCACCTGGCTATCCGGGCGCAAGTCGCAAAGCTAGGCGCCGGCGCCCGGCAGCCGCACCACCTGGACGAAGAACTCGTCGATCTGCCGGACGGCCTTCATGAACTGGTCCAGATCAACGGGTTTGGTGACGTAGGCATTCGCGTGCAGCTTGTAGCTCTTGAGGATGTCCTCCTCCGCCGAGGAGGTGGTGAGCACCACGACAGGGATGCGGGCCAGGTCGGGGTCGGACTTGACCTTCTCCAGCAGCTGGCGGCCGTCGTATTTGGGCAGATTCAGGTCGAGCAGGATGAGGTCGGGCCGCGGCGCGTCGGCGAACCTACCCCGCCGGTAGAGGTAGTCGAGCCCTTCCTCTCCGTCGTGCGCGACATGGAGCCTGTTCTTGAGCTTGTTGTGCTCGAACGCTTCTCGGGTGATCAGCTCGTCGCCCGGGTCGTCCTCGACGAGCAGGATGTCGATCGCCCTGCCTTCAGGTGTCGTCATTGATGCGCTCCTTCCAAAGCGACCGAGTCTGCTTCGTCGACGGGTTCGGGGATGGGCAGGGTGAATTCGAATCGGGTCCCGTCGGTGTAGGACGTGTCGATCCGGACGGTGCCGCCGTGGTGTTCGATGATCTTCTTGACCAGTGCCAGGCCGACTCCGGTGCCGGCGTACACATCCCGGCCGTGCAGCCGCTGGAAGATCACGAAGACCTTGTCGGAGAATTCTTCCGGGATGCCGATGCCGTTGTCCGCCACGCTCAGCAGCCACTCGCCGTCATGGGTGCCATCGCCGGGCGCGCATTCGATGACGATGCGGGGCCGACGATCCTTGTGCCGGAACTTGATCGCGTTGCCGATGAGGTTCTGCCACAGCATCGTCAGCAGCATCGGATCCCCGACGATCTGCGGCAACGGCTGCGCCGGGCGCACGATTTCGGCCTCGGTTTCCTCGATCGCGGTAGCCAGATTCGACAGGCCGGCATCGAGCGTCGCGTCGAGCTGCACCTCGGTTTCCGTGGTGCCCAGCCGGCCGACCCGCGAGAAGGTGAGCAAGTCGTTGATCAGCGCCTGCATGCGCTTGGCGCCGTCGACCGCGAATCCGATGTATTCGATGCCGCGCTCGTCGAGCTGGTCACCATAGCGCTTTTCCAGCAGCTGACAGAAGGACGCGACCTTGCGCAGCGGCTCCTGCAGATCATGGGACGCGACATAGGCGAACTGCTCGAGTTCGGTGTTGGAACGGCGTAATTCGGCGGCCTGCTCATCCAGTTGCGCCTGGGACGACCGCGATATCTCGAGCTCGTCGACGATGTGCTTGCGCATGTTCTCGACGTTGACCGCCATGTTCCGAATGTCTTTGGGCCGCTGCGGAGGTGAGATCGTCTCCTCGAAGTTGCCCTCGGTGATGCGCCGGCAGGCCGCGGCCAGCGCCGCGATTGGCCGGGTGATCGCGGCACGACTGAGCAGCCCCAGCGCCAGGGCCGTGCCGATGACGATCAGCACCGTGGCGCCCAGCACCCAGTCGCGCCAGCCGTTGATCTCGTCGAGCTCGTCGATGGCGGCCGCCGTGGCCGCCGCGAAGTGCGTGTTCTGCACATCGAAAAGCTCACGGAGATGGTCGAATTTGATCTTGCCCATATCAGCCGTGCGGGGACTGATGTAGCTCGGCGTCTTGGGAGCCACGTTGGCGATCAGTCGCTCGGCATAGTTTGCCCGCCAATCGCCGGCCGCGGTTTCGACCGCGTCCAGATCGGCCATCAGCTCCGCGTGCCCGCCCACCAGACGCCGAATCTCTTCGGCCGCAGCCTGTTCGGCGCGCTGCCCGTCGTAGTACGGCGCGAGGAACTGCCGGTCGGCCGAGATCAGGTAGCCGCGCATGCCCGTCTCCTGGTCACGCAACGCCGACTGCAGGCGCGCCGCGGCGACGCGCGCCGGCTGAACGTTCTGGGACATCTGGCGCGACACCTGGTCGGTGCGATGCAGCAAGACGGCGCCGACCACTGCGCCGACGAGCACCGTCGAGCCCATGATCCACAGCACCAACGCCAGCCATCCCCGCACCGTGAGCTCCGTGAGCCGCAGCGGACGCATTGCCGTCACGCGGTGGTCCTCTCGACGCGCAGGACGGCGATGTCGTCGGTGAGACCGCCGCGGGGCTGGGCGAGCGCCTGGGCACCGTTGATGAGCGCGTCGACGAACGCGGGGCCGGGTCTATTCGCGTGCGCGCGGGCCAGGGCAAGCAAGCCGTCCTCGCCCAGCCGTTGCGTGCCTTCCCCCGAATATCCCTCGTAGAGCCCGTCGGTCAGCAACAGCAGGCCATCACCCGCGCGCAGCTCCAGCTCTTCGGACGGCCAATCGCCGGTGCACAGGCCCAGCGCCGGGCCGCCCGCCGGCTCGAGCCACTCCACCGTCCCCCCGGCCTGCACCAGCATCCCGGGATGGCCGGCGCGGATGACGCTGACCCCCGGGCTGTCGGGCGAGATCTCGAGAGTGAGGACGGTCGCGAAGATTCCGGTGTCGGTTCGTTCCGAATACAAGACCCGCTCGAGCTGCCGCATCAGCTCGACGCCGTGCACACCGGCAAAGGTGAGCGCCCGAAACGCGATCCGCAACGCCGCTCCCAGCGCGGCCTCGTGCGGGCCGTGTCCGGCAACGTCACCGATCAGCACGTGCACGATCCGGTCGGGGGTCTGGACGACGTCGTAGAAGTCTCCGCACAGCAAGGCGTCTTCGCGGCTCGGCCGGTACCGGGCGACGATGTCGACGCCCGGGTTGTCCAGCAGCAGCGGCGAGGGCAGCAGGCCGCGCTCCAGCAGCGCGTTCTCCCGGGCGCGCAGCCGCGTCGCGTGCAGGTCGGCGGCGATGAGTTCGGCGCGCTTGCGCTCGATGGCGTACAGCAGCGCGCGGCGCAGCATTTCCGGCTCGACCCGCCCCTTGACCAGATAGTCCTGGGCACCGGCGGCCACCGCCGAAGCCCCGAAGTACTCGTCGTTCAGTCCGGTCAGCACCACGATCGGCACGGTGGCATCGAGGTTGGCGATGCGGTTCAACGCGTCGATCCCGCTGGCGTCGGGCAGGTGCAGGTCCAGCAGCACGCAGTCGGGCCGGGCGGACTCGAGCTCGCGTTCGGCGTGTGCCATCGACTTCGCCCACACCACCCGGATGTCGGTGACCGCGTCGGTGATCAGATCTTCCACCAGCACCGCGTCGGCGTGGTCGTCCTCGACCAACAGCAATGACAATGACTGCCAACTCGCCGTCGGGGTGGTTGGAGCGCGCACGGGCATCAAATCCCGGTCGTCCGGCGCCGCGCAGGGGAAGACGCGTTCTGCACTGTGACCCCCTGGCCGTCGGTAAGACCCTGTGTTGGCGTGACGACGTTCCCGTTCCGACTCGGTTAGCTCCGGCGCGCCAACGCCGACTTTAACGTGTGGCGTTACCGCACCGAATGGTTGCCGTCGGACATCTTATTCGTTGCCGCTTGGCTTTCTGAACGAATCGCCGGAAAACGATCAGCGCAGCAGCGCCCGCGACATCACCACGCGCTGAATCTGATTCGTGCCCTCGTAGATCTGGGTGATCTTGGCGTCACGCATCATCCGCTCGACCGGGAAGTCGATGGTGTAGCCGGCGCCGCCGAAGAGTTGCACGGCGTCGGTGGTCACTTCCATCGCGACGTCGGAGGCCAGGCACTTGGATGCCGCGGAGATGAATCCCAGGTTGGATTCGCCGCGCTCCGCGCGGGCGGCGGCGTGGTACACCATCAGCCGGGCGGACTCGACCTTCATGGCCATGTCGGCGAGCATGAACTGCACACCCTGGTTGTCGCTGACCGGACGGCCGAACTGCTTGCGGTCCTTGGTGTATGCGATGGCCGCGTCCACTGCGCCCTGGGCGATGCCGACCGCCTGGGCGCCGATGGTGGGCCGGGTGTGGTCCAGCGTCGCCAGCGCGGTCTTGAAGCCGGTGCCCGGGTCGCCGATGATCCGGTCGCCCGGGATGCGGCAGTTCTCGAAGTACAGCTCGGTGGTCGGCGAGCCCTTGATGCCGAGCTTGCGCTCCTTGGGACCGACGGTGAATCCCTCGTCGTCCTTGTGCACCATGAACGACGAGATGCCGCCTGAGCCCTTGTCCGGATCGGTCACGGCCATCACCGTGTACCAGCTCGACTTGCCGCCGTTGGTGATCCAGCACTTGGCGCCGTTGAGAATCCAGTCGTCCCCGTCGGCCTTCGCCCGGGTCCGCATGGACGCCGCGTCGCTGCCGGCCTCGCGCTCGCTCAGCGCGTAGGACGCCATCGCGGTGCCGTCCGCGATCGACGGCAGCACCTGCTTCTTCAGCTCGTCGGAGCCGCGCAGGATCAGCCCCATGGTGCCCAGCTTGTTCACCGCGGGAATCAGCGACGCCGACGTGTCGACGCGGGCGACTTCCTCGATCACGATGCATGCCGCCACCGAGTCCGCGCCCTGCCCGCCGTACTCCTCGGGCACGTGCACCGCGTTGAACCCGGAGGCGTTCAGCGCCTCCAGCGCCTCGGTGGGGAAACGGGAGTTCTCGTCCACGTCGGCGGCGTGCGGAGCGATCTCCTTCTCCGCCAGCGCACGGATCGCGGCGCGCAACTCCTGGTGCTCTTCGGGCAGTTGGAACAGATCGAAGTCGGGGTTTCCGGCCCATCCAGCCATCTCGGCCTCCTCTTGCTACTCGCCGGTAACTTTACCCTGACGCTTTTGCAGCGCCTCATCCTTGGCCCGCACGCTGCGGGCCAGCTGCTCCTGGAAGTCGACGATTCGCGCGCGCAGCGCCGGGTCGGATGACCCGAGGATGCGCACGGCGAGCAAGCCGGCATTGCGGGCTCCCCCGATGGAGACCGTGGCCACCGGGACGCCGGCGGGCATCTGCACGATCGACAGCAACGAGTCCAGGCCGTCGAGGCGCGCCAGCGGCACCGGCACACCGATCACCGGCAGCGGTGTCGCGGACGCGACCATCCCGGGCAGGTGCGCGGCTCCCCCGGCCCCGGCGATGATCACCTCGATGCCGCGTCCGGCCGCGTCACGCGCGTAGTCGAACATCACCTGCGGGGTGCGGTGCGCGGAGACGACCCGGACCTCGGCCGGCACGTCGAACTCGGCCAGCGCCGCCGCGGCGTCGGCCATCACCGACCAGTCGCTGTCGCTACCCATGATCACCCCAACGCGCGGAGCTTCACTCATGTGGATCCCATCCGTCCGTCCACTGCCCGTGTGACAACCAGTGTGCCGCCAGGTCGGCACGTTCCCGCAGCTTCGCCACGTTTTTCTGATCCGCCGGCCCGGAGCCGACGAAGTTGATGTGCCCGACCTTGCGGCCCGGCCGTTCGTCCTTGCCGTAGAGATGGACGCGGGCGTCGGGCATCCGCGCGAACAGGTGGTGCAGCCGCTCGTCGACGCTCATCTCCGGGACCTCGGCGGCGCCCAGCACGTTGGCCATCACGGTCACCGCGGCGACGGCGTCGGTATCGCCGAGCGGATAGTCCAGCACCGCGCGCAGATGCTGCTCGAACTGACTGGTGCGCGACCCGTCCATGGTCCAGTGCCCCGAGTTGTGCGGCCGCATCGCCAGCTCGTTGACCAGCAGCTCGCCCTCGACCGTCTCGAAGAGCTCCACCGCGAGCACCCCGACCACGCCGAGCTCGGCGGCCAGCCGCAACGCCAGCTGTTGCGCGGCGGCGGCCAGTTCGCCGGTCAGCTCCGGCGCGGGCGCGACCACCTGCACGCAGATGCCGTCTCGTTGCACCGTCTCGACGACCGGCCACACCGCGCCCTGGCCGAACGGTGACCGTGCCACCAGGGCCGACAGTTCGCGACGCAGGTTCACCTGCTCCTCGGCCATCACCGGCACCCCGTCGGCCAGGAAGGCGGTCGCGATCTCACGGGCGTGGGAAGGGTCGCGCGCCATCCGCACCCCGCGCCCGTCGTAACCGCCGCGGACCGCTTTCACGACCACGGGGCCGGCGATGCGCCGCGCGAAGGTATCGAGTTCGTCGACGCTTCGGATCTCGGCATAGCGGGGCACCGGGACTCCGAGGGCCTCGAGCCGGCGGCGCATGACGAGCTTGTCCTGCGCGTGCACCAGCGCCTGCGGCGGCGGCGCCACGTTGACGCCCTCGGCGACCAGCTTCTCCAGCAGCTCGTTCGGCACGTGTTCGTGGTCGAAGGTCAGCACGTCGGCGCCCGCGGCCACCCGGCGCAGGTCGTCGAGATCGGTGTGCGAACCGATGACGACGTCGGGCGCAACCAGCGCGGCGGGCTCGTCGGCGGCGGTGGCCAGCACGCGCAGCGTCTGCCCCAGGGCGATCGCCGCCTGGTGGGTCATCCGGGCGAGTTGCCCGCCACCGACCATTGCGACGACGGGGACGACGCGGGGGACGGCTCGGGGGGCTGCGGCGGGGGCGGCGCCCGGCGGGCGTGTACTCGGCACGGCCATCATCGTGTCACGGCGAAACCGACCGCGCTAAAGGCGTGTTGACCGGGGCCGACACCGAATTGTTATGTACGATTTTGCGTCGAATTTGTGTCCGTCCGTAGACTCACCTGTTGTGTCTCTCGCCGAAGCCACGATCGCGCGGCTGCCCAGGGTTTTGCAGCCCTATTTGCTGCGCCACCACGAACTGATCAAATTCGCCATTGTCGGCGGAACCACATTCGTCATCGACTCGGCGATCTTCTACACGCTGAAGCTGACAATTCTGGAGCCCAAACCGGTGACCGCCAAGGTCATCGCCGGCATTGTGGCGGTCATCGCGTCCTACGTGCTGAACCGGGAATGGAGCTTCCGCAATCGCGGCGGCCGCGAGCGCCACCACGAGGCGCTGTTGTTCTTCGCGTTCAGCGGTGTCGGGGTGCTGCTCTCCATGGCGCCGCTGTGGTTCTCCAGCTACGTGCTGCAATTGCGCGAGCCGATGGTGTCGCTGGCGGTGGAAAACGTCGCCGACTTCATCTCGGCCTACATCATCGGCAACTTGTTGCAGATGGCGTTCCGGTTCTGGGCGTTTCGGCGCTGGGTGTTTCCCGACCAGTTCGCCCGCGACCCCGAGAAGGCCCTGGAATCCGCGCTTACCGCCGGCGGTATCGCCGAAATCTTCGAGGACGAGATCGAAGGCGGCAACGTCACGCTGCTGCGCGCCTGGCGCAACCGGGCCGGCCGGCTGGGTCAGCTGGGCGACTCCTCGGAACCCAGGGTGTCGAAGACTTCGTGATACAGCAGCGCGTGCACCTCGCGCAGCCGCGGAATGTCGTAGAACTCCAACGGATCTTGTGACGCCGATTCGATGATCAGCGTCCCGGTGCGGAACATGCGCTCGGTGAGGCGGTCACGGAATTCCACGCTGTTGATCCGGGCCAGCGGGATATCGATCCCAGTGCGGGTCAGCACGCCGTGCCGAAACATCACCCGCCGGTTGGTCACCACGAAATGGGTGGTCAGCCAGCTTCCGAACGGCCACAGCGTCAGCCAGCCCACGATCACCAGCCAGATCCCCCAGATGACGCCGTAGATGATGTTCTTGGCGAGCTGCTCCCAGTGCGTCGAGTTCAGATAACCCGAGCCGAACGCGGCCAGTCCGGTCACCAGGATGAGGACCAGCACCGGCCAGATCAGCCGCTTCCAGTGCGGGTGGCGGTGCACGATGACGTGTTCACCGGCGGCCAGAACGTTATCCGGGTAGCCCATGCCCGCCGACATTAGCTGTGCAACGCGACAATCCTCGGGTAACCAGGCAAATGGTGGCGACCCGTCCCCCGCAAGCGGGAGGTACCCCCAGCGCCCGGCTCCGCGCTTGCGATCGCCGCTAGCGCAAATGCACCACGTCGCCGGCCGCGACCACGACGGTCTGGCCGCCGCTTTCCAGACACAGCCTGCCCTGGTCGTCGATGGCGCTCGCGATGCCGTCGACCTGTTTGCCGCCGGGCAGGTGCGCGCGCACCCGGTTGCCGATGGTCAGGCTGCGCGCCCGGTAGTCGGCGGCCAGCGCCCAGTCGGCACCGCGGGCGGCGCGCCAGGCCACGATGCGCCTGCCCAGCTCCCGCAGCAGGGCGGACACCAGCGCGGTGCGGTCGGGCGCGGCGACGCCCAGGTCGAGCAGCGACGTCGCACCGGGGCCGTCGATCTCGTCGGCGGACTGAGTCACGTTGAGCCCCAACCCGATAACCACGACGGGCTTTGCCACCTCGGCGAGGATTCCGGCCAGCTTGCCCGGCGAATCCGGCGGACCGGCCAGCACGTCGTTGGGCCATTTGAGACCCGCCTGCGCCCCCGTCCCGGCCAGCAGCGGCGTCACGGTGTCGACCACCGCCACCCCGGTGGCCAGTGGCAGCCAGCCCCATCCGGTGGTCGGGACGTCGACGACGCTGACCCCGACCGACATGGTGATCTGGGCCCGCGGCGTCGCCGACCAGCCGCGGCCGTGCCGGCCCCGCCCGGCGGTCTGGTCCTCGGCGATCAACACGGCACCGGCGACGTCGTCGCCCGACGCCGCGCGCGCCAGCAGGTCGGCGTTGGTGGAGCCGGTCTGTTCGACGACGTCGAGCTTGCGCCAGCCCAGTCCGGTGCCGATCAGCTCGGCACGCAATGCGCTCTCGTCCAACGGTGCTCGAAGCTGATCTCGTTCCGTCACCGCACCCAGCCTAGAACTCAGGGCCGATCCCCGCGCATGTCCATGACGGCCAGGTGGCTGAACAGCATGCTGGTCCCGATCGGGTTGCCGCCGCCGGGATACGCGGTTCCGCTGGGGGCGGCCATGGTGTTTCCCGCCGCGTACAGACCGGCGATGGGGTTGCCGGTTGTGTCGAGCACCCGCGCCGCGCTGTCGGTGCGCAGACCGCCCTTGGTACCCAGGTCGGAGATGCCGAACGCGGCGGCGTGGTACGGCGGCGAGTCGATGGGCACCAGCGGCGACGCGCCCGCCGAGAAGGCGCGGTCGAACGCCTCGTCGCCGCGGCCGAAGTCCGTGTCGACCCCGGCGGCGGCGAATTCGTTGAACCGCGCGACCGTCGCCGCCAGGTTCTCCCCCGGCACGCCGATCTGCTCGGCGAGCCCCTCGAGGGTGTCCGCGGTGTGCCACAGGCCCGCGGCGACGTACTTCCCGGTCTCCACGATGGTGACGTTGGCCGCCTTGACCGGCGGCACCTGGCCCTCCTTGTCGTCGTAGATCATCCAGTACGGCAACGTGATTGACCCGTCGGCCAGCTGCGCGATGATCTCGCGGCCGGCCCGGTCGTAGGCCCGGGACTCGTTGACGAACCGGTTGCCGTCCTGGTTGACGAAGATGCCGCCGGTGAACCACAGCGCGAATGCGGACCGGCCGTCGGGGTGGGTCATGCCCGGCGACCACCAGGCCTGGTCCAGTAGGTCGGTGTCGGCGCCCGCGGCGATGCCGGCCTGCAGCGCCAGGCCGCGACTTCCCGGGCCGCCCATGGTGTCTCGCGACGTTCCCGGCACGCCGTAGCGTCGGCGCAGCTCCTCGTTGGCCTCGAAGCCCCCGGCGGCCAGCAGCACCCCCCGGCGGGCGCGGATCGCGCGGCGCTCGCCGGCGGTCTCGACGATCGCACCGGTGACGCGACCGTCGGAGGCCACCAGCTCGACCAGGGCGGTGTCGCGCTGCAGCGAGGCCGTCGGATACTGCGCGATGGCCTTGAGGAATCGCGCGATCAGGGCGCGACCCCCGAGGTAGTAGTCGTCGGGCGGTTCGGCGCCGAGCCGGTCGGTGTCCAGCGGACCGCGGATCGCCTCGCGGAATTCGGGGGCGGCGGCCACCGCCAGCGGCTTGGCCGCGATGTGGCGCTGGCCGTCCAGGCGCGCCTTCGGCGCCTTGCCGTAGTAGTCGGGCCAGGGCAACGGCACGAACTTCAGGTTGGAGTCGGCCTCCAGGTACTCGATCAGACCGGCGCCGCCGCGCACAAAGGTCTCCTGCAGTTCGCGCGGGGTGCGGTCGCCGACCACGGCGCGGTAGTAGGTGAGCGCGTCCTCGATGGTGTCGTCGGTGCCGGCGCGGATCAGGACGGGATTGCAGGGGAACCAGACGCCGCCCCCGCCGGAGTACGCGGTGGTGCCGCCGAATTTCGACGTCGCCTCGACCAGCAGGACGTCCAGGCCTTCGCGCGCCGCGGTGTATGCGCCGGTCACACCCCCACCGCCCGACCCCGCCACCAGCACGTCGCATTCCTGCGCCCAGTCGACCACGCGCTCACGGTACCGACCGAAACGGCCCGCACGGGCTTGATGCGGCTGCGACTCTTCCCGCCGCTAAGCTCGACTTCCATGACGAGCGTTACCGACCACACTGCGGAACCCGCCGCCGAGCACACCATCGACATCCACACCACCGCGGGCAAGCTCTCCGAGCTGCATAAGCGGCGGGAGGAGTCGCTGCACCCGGTGGGCGAAGAGGCCGTCGAGAAGGTGCACGCCAAGGGCAAGCTGACCGCCCGCGAGCGCATCCTCGCCCTGCTCGACGAGGACTCGTTCGTGGAGCTCGACGCGCTGGCCCGGCACCGCAGCAAGAACTTCGGCCTGGAGAACAACCGCCCGCTGGGCGACGGCGTGATCACCGGCTACGGCACCATCGACGGCCGCGACGTGTGCATCTTCAGCCAGGACGCCACGGTGTTCGGCGGCAGCCTCGGCGAGGTGTACGGCGAGAAGATCGTCAAGATCCAGGAGCTGGCGATCAAGACCGGCCGCCCGCTGATCGGCATCAACGACGGTGCCGGCGCCCGGATCCAGGAGGGCGTCGTCTCGCTGGGCCTGTACAGCAAGATCTTCCGCAACAACATCCTGGCCTCCGGCGTCATCCCGCAGATCTCGCTGATCATGGGCGCCGCCGCCGGTGGGCACGTGTACTCCCCGGCCCTGACCGACTTCGTGGTGATGGTCGACCAGACCAGCCAGATGTTCATCACCGGACCCGACGTCATCAAGACCGTCACCGGTGAGGACGTCACCATGGAGGAGCTGGGCGGCGCCCACACCCACATGGCCAAGTCGGGCACCCTGCACTACGTCGCCTCCGGCGAGCAGGACGCCTTCGACTGGGTCCGCGATCTGCTGGGCTACCTGCCGCCCAACAACGCCACCGACGCGCCGCGCTACGCCGCACCGCATCCCCCGGGCGCCATCGAGGACAACCTGACCGACGAGGACCTCGAGCTGGACACGTTGATCCCGGACTCGCCCAATCAGCCCTACGACATGCACGAGGTGATCACCCGCATCCTCGACGACGACGAGTTCCTCGAGGTTCAGGGCGGTTACGCGCAGAACATCGTCGTCGGGTTCGGCCGCGTCGAGGGCCGGCCGGTCGGGATCGTGGCCAACCAGCCGACCCAGTTCGCCGGCTGCCTGGACATCAACGCCTCGGAGAAGGCGGCCCGGTTCGTGCGAACCTGCGACTGCTTCAACATCCCGATCATCATGCTGGTCGACGTCCCGGGCTTCCTGCCGGGAACGGGCCAGGAATACAACGGCATCATCCGTCGCGGCGCCAAGCTGCTGTTCGCCTACGGCGAGGCCACCGTCCCGAAGATCACCGTCATCACCCGTAAGGCCTACGGCGGCGCCTACTGCGTCATGGGGTCCAAGGACATGGGCTGCGACGTCAACCTGGCGTGGCCGTCGGCGCAGATCGCCGTGATGGGCGCCTCGGGAGCCGTCGGCTTCGTCTACCGCAAGCAGCTGAGCGAGGCGGCCAAGGAGGGCAGCGACGTCGACGCGCTGCGGCTGCAACTGCAGCAGGAGTACGAGGACACCCTGGTCAACCCGTACGTCGCCGCCGAGCGGGGCTACGTCGACGCGGTGATCCCGCCGTCGCACACCCGCGGTTACATCGGCACGGCGCTGCGCCTGTTGGAACGCAAGATCTCCCACCTGCCCCCCAAGAAGCACGGGAACATTCCCCTATGACCGAGCAGACCGACGTGGTGGCCGACGGCGTGGCCGATGACGTGGTGGCCGAAGGCGCTTCGCAGCCGCAGGCCCACGAGCCGCACATCCAGATCCTCAAGGGTGAACCCACCGCCGAGGAGGTGGCCGCGCTGGTCGCGGTGCTGGGCTGCGCCGGCGGTGCCCCGGAGCCCGAACAGCCCGAGCGGACCCGCTGGGGCCTGCCGGTCGACCGGCTGCGGTTCGCGATGACCAACTATCAGCGGCTCACGTTCCAGCAAATGACCCACATGAGGCATTGACCCGCCTGGTGCTGGCGTCGGCCTCGACCGGCCGGCTCAAGGTGCTGCGCCAGGCCGGGGTCGATCCGCTGGTCGTGGTCTCCGGCGTCGACGAGGACGCCGTCGCCGCCGCGCTGGGCCCCGACGCGTCGCCGGGCGACGTGGTATGCGCCCTGGCCGCCGCCAAGGCCGACCGGGTGGCCGGCGAACTGGACGGCGGCGTCGCGGCCAATTGCGTTGTCATCGGCTGTGATTCGATGCTCGAGATCGACGGCCGGCTGTGCGGGAAGCCCGGGTCGGCCGATGCCGCCGTGAGCCAGTGGCGCCTGATGGGTGGCCGCTCCGGGGAGCTGCACACCGGGCACTGCCTGCTGCGCCTGCGTGACGGCGCCATCACCCACCGCGAAGTCGAATCACTGTGCACCACAGTGCATTTCGCTACCCCGACGGAGGCGGATCTGCGGGCGTACGTCGCCCACGGCGAACCGTGGCACGTGGCCGGCGGCTTCACCCTGGACGGGCTGGGCGGCTGGTTCGTCGACCGCATCGACGGCGACCCGTCGAACGTGATCGGCGTCAGCCTGCCGTTGCTGCGGTCGCTGCTGGACCGGGCGGGGCTGTCGGTGTCCACGCTGTGGGCCGCCAACTAGCCCTGGCGGTAGGCTCGACAGTGTGGCATTACCCCCCGATCCAAGCCCGACATTGTCGGCCTACGCCCACCCCGAGCGACTGGTCACCGCCGACTGGCTGTCCGCCAACCAAGGCACGCCCGGCCTGGCCATCGTCGAATCCGACGAGGACGTTCTGCTCTACGACGTCGGTCATATTCCCGGCGCGGTGAAGGTCGACTGGCACACCGACCTCAACGACCCCCGGGTCCGCGACTACATCGACGGCGCGCAGTTCGCGGAGCTGATGGACCGCAAGGGCATCGCCCGCGACGACACCGTGGTGATCTACGGCGACAAGAGCAACTGGTGGGCGGCCTATGCGCTGTGGGTGTTCACGCTGTTCGGCCACCCCGACGTGCGGCTGCTCAACGGCGGCCGCGACCTGTGGCTGGCCGAACGCCGGGAGACCACCCTGGACGTCCCCACCAAGACGTCCAGCGGCTACCCCGTCGTCACGCGCAACGACGAGCCCATCCGCGCCTTCAAGGACGACGTGCTGGGCATTCTCGGCAGCCAGCCGCTGATCGACGTGCGCTCGCCGGACGAGTACACCGGCAAGCGCACGCACATGCCCGAATACCCCGAGGAAGGCGTGCTGCGCGGCGGCCACATCCCGACCGCCCGGTCGATTCCGTGGGCCAAGGCGGCCGACGAGAACGGCCGGTTCCGCAGCCGCGAGGAGCTCGAGGAGCTCTACGGCTTCCTCGAGCCCGACGACAAGACCGTCGTGTACTGCCGCATCGGCGAGCGGTCCAGCCACACCTGGTTCGTGCTGACGCATCTGCTCGGCAAGCCCGGGGTGCGCAACTACGACGGATCGTGGACGGAGTGGGGCAACACCGTGCGCACGCCGATCGTGGCGGGCGAAGAGCCGGGCGCCGTTCCGGCCTGATGGCGCCGCGATGACTGTCCTATGAGCCTGCCCGCCCCGTTGGCCGAAGTGGTGTCCGACTTCGCCGAAGTCGAGGGTCAGGACAAGCTGGCGCTGCTGCTGGAGTTCGCCAACGAACTGCCGGCGCTGCCGTCCGACCTCGAACAGGCGGCCATGGAGCCGGTGCCCGAGTGCCAGACCCCACTGTTCATGCATGTCGACGCCAGCGACCCCGACCGGGTGCGGCTGCACTTCAGCGCGCCCGCCGAGTCGCCGACCACGCGGGGGTTCGCGTCGATCCTGGCCGCCGGTCTCGACGAACAGCCGGCCGCTGACATTCTGGCGGTGCCAGACGATTTTTACGCCGACCTCGGGCTGGCCGCTCTGATCAGCCCGCTGCGGTTGCGCGGCTTGTCGGCGATGCTCGCCCGCATCAAGCGCAGGCTGCGCGAGGCGTCCTGAAAAAAGGTGGACCGCCTCGTCGGGCCGAACGGCGCGGCGCTTAGACTTCCCGAGAACTCGTTGTAAGAAATTCTCTTAGAGAAGTCCGCAGAAATGCGTCTGCGGAAATGCGAAACAGGAGGCGCAGTGGCTAGTCACGCCAGCTCGAGGATCTCCAAGGTGCTCGTCGCCAACCGCGGCGAAATCGCTGTCCGGGTGATCCGCGCGGCCCGCGATGCGGGCCTGTCCAGCGTGGCGGTGTACGCCGAGCCCGACGCCGACGCGCCGCACGTGCGTCTGGCCGATGAGGCGTTCGCTTTGGGAGGTCAAACGTCTGCGGAGTCCTACCTGGACTTCGGCAAAATCCTTGACGCGGCGGCCAAGTCGGGCGCCAACGCCATCCATCCCGGATACGGCTTCCTGTCGGAGAACGCCGACTTCGCCCAGGCGGTCCTGGACGCGAACCTGATCTGGATCGGGCCCAGCCCGCAGTCCATCCGCGACCTCGGTGACAAGGTCACCGCCCGCCACATCGCCGCCCGCGCGCAGGCCCCGCTGGTGCCCGGCACCCCCGACCCGGTGAAGGACGCCGACGAGGTGGTCGCCTTCGCCAAGGAGTACGGCGTGCCGATCGCCATCAAGGCGGCGTTCGGCGGCGGCGGCCAGCGGCATGAAGGTGGCCCGGACGATCGAAGAGATCCCCGAGCTGTTCGAGTCCGCCACCCGTGAGGCCGTCGCGGCGTTCGGCCGCGGCGAGTGCTTCGTCGAGCGCTACCTGGACAAGCCGCGCCACGTCGAGGCGCAGGTGATCGCCGACCAGCACGGCAACGTCATCGTCGCCGGCACCCGCGACTGCTCGCTGCAGCGCCGGTTCCAGAAGCTGGTCGAAGAGGCTCCCGCGCCGTTCCTGACCGACGCGCAGCGCAAGGAGATCCACGAGTCGGCCAAGCGGATCTGCAAGGAGGCGCACTACTACGGCGCCGGGACCGTCGAATACCTGGTCGGCCAGGACGGCCTGATCTCCTTCCTGGAGGTCAACACCCGCCTGCAGGTCGAGCACCCGGTCACCGAGGAGACCGCCGGCATCGACCTGGTGCTGCAGCAGTTCAAGATCGCCAACGGCGACAAGCTGGACCTCACCGAGGACCCGACGCCGCGCGGGCACGCCATCGAGTTCCGGATCAACGGCGAGGACGCCGGACGTGGCTTCCTGCCCGCGCCCGGTCCGGTCACCCGCTACGACATCCCCACCGGCCCCGGTGTGCGGCTGGACTCGGGCGTCGAGGCCGGTTCGGTCATCGGCGGCCAGTTCGACTCGATGCTGTCCAAGCTGATCGTGTACGGCGCCACCCGCGAGGAGGCGTTGGCCCGTTCCCGCCGGGCGCTGGACGAGTTCCACGTCGAAGGCCTGGCCACGGTCATCCCGTTCCACCGCGCCGTGGTGAGTGACCCGGCGTTCATCGGTGACGACGACGGCTTCTCGGTGCACACCCGCTGGATCGAGACCGAGTGGGACAACACCATCGAACCGTTCACCGGCGGCGAGCCGCTGGACGAAGAGGACGCCCGGCCGCGCCAGAAGGTGGTCGTGGAGGTCGGCGGCCGCCGGCTCGAGGTGTCGCTGCCCGGCGACCTGGCGCTGTCCAACGGTGGCGCCGCCGACCCGGCCGGTGTCATCCGCAAGAAGCCCAAGGCGCGCAAGCGTGGGGCGCACGCGGGCGCCGCCGCCTCGGGCGACGCGGTGACCGCGCCCATGCAGGGCACCGTCGTCAAGGTCGCGGTCGAGGAAGGCCAGGAGGTCGCCGCCGGCGACCTGGTGGTGGTGCTCGAGGCGATGAAGATGGAGAACCCGGTCACCGCGCACAAGGACGGCGTCATCACCGGACTTGCGGTCGAGGCCGGCGCCGCCATCACCCAGGGCACGGTGCTCGCCGAGATCAAGTAGCGCCGCCTGAGAGATTTCACAGACAACGTTGTAGGCCCTGGCTACCGCGAGTAGGGTTTCGGGCAAGGTTGAGTTCACAGCCGCCCGGGATGCGTCGGTGACGTGGGGGTAGGCGGAATTCCCTCCGTGTTCGAACCTTTTGCACGTGGCCGACGTATCCACAGCAGGAATCCTCCTCGATGCGATGGAGTCAGCGATGTCTGTGGCGCAATCGTGGCAACAAAGCCGCACAGCACAATTCACCGCCCGCTCGGGCCCGACGGGCACCCTGATCACGGTGGACGGCGAACTCGACGCGGCCAACGCCGATCAACTCGTCGCGTACGTGCAGCAGAGCACCCGCCGCTCCCGGCGGGTGATCCTCGACCTACGCGGCCTGAAATTCATTGGCACTGCCGGCTTTTCGGCACTGCACCGGATCAACGTGAAATGCTCGGGCGCCCAGGTGTCCTGGGCCATGGCGCCGAGCCCGGCGGTGGCCAGGTTGCTGCGGGTCTGCGACCCGGACGCGACGCTGCCGATGACGACGCCGCACGCCGAGCCGCTGCTGGAACCGCTGTGGGTTGACGAAGAGTCCCGGCCGCTATTGCAACTGGTCACGGAGCCGCGTTAGCGACTTCGCCAGCAACCGCGACACGTGCATCTGGGAGATGCCGACCCGCTCGGCGATCTGCGTCTGCGTCATCGACTCGAAGAATCGCAGCACCAACACCGTCCGTTCCCGCTCGGGCAGCGCCTCGAGCAGCGGACGCAGCGATTCCTGGTCCTCGATGCGGTCCAGGCCGGTGTCGACGTCGCCGAGGGTGTCCGCGATCGCGCGGGCCTCCTCTTCCTCGCCGCCGCCACCACTGTCGATGGACAGGGTGTTGTACGAGCTGCCCGCCACCAGGCCCTCGACGACCTCTTCGCGGTCCATGTCGAGCTCGGCGGCGAGTTCGGTCGCGGTGGGCGCCCGGCCCAGCCGCTGCGACAGATCGGCGGTGGCGGTGCCCAGCCGCAGGTGCAGTTCCTTCAGCCGCCGCGGGACCTTGACCGACCAGCTGTTGTCGCGGAAGTGGCGGCGAACCTCGCCCATGATCGTGGGCACCGCGAAGGACACGAAGTCCGAGCCGGCGTCGACGTCGAAGCGGACCACCGCGTTGACCAACCCGACGCGCGCCACCTGAACCAGGTCGTCACGGGGTTCGCCGCGGCCCTCGAAGCGGCGCGCGATGTGGTCGGCGAGCGGCAGGCAGCGCTCGACGATCTTGTCCCGTTGACGTTGAAATTCCATCGAGTCGGGCGTGGCGGTGGCCAACTCACGGAACATGTCCGGAACATCGGCGTATTCGTTCGGACGCGAAACCGAACCGCCGGCAGCTCGCGCTGTCACCTGCTGGAGGCCGCCCGTCGCGCCGTCAGTGTGATGCCGAAAACACTGCCGGTTTCATTGGGTTCGCGACCGTCATGGAAAGGTCTGGACGTCGTCGGCGAGCGACGTCAGCACGTGCCAACTGAAGCTCCCGGGTGCCACCACGTCGTGGGTGTCGCATGCCGCGGAAGCTTCCACCACCAATTGGTCATCCTGCGGATCGACCACGACGATCAGGGTCGCGTCGGGAGTGGCCGAACGAATCAACCGGGTGCACACTTCGTCGACCGCGAGCCGCAGGTCCGCCACCGCGTCGAAATCCAGGTCCTCGAAGGTGCCGATGGCACCGACCAGGGTGCGCAGCATGGCGAGGTTCTCCAGTCGCGCAGCAACATGAAGTTCGACGGCGCGGTGGCCCCGCGGACGCTTGTTAGCGTGCAATCCAGCATCGTTCATATGGTCTCCCGGCAATGTTTGACTGACACTACTACTGCTTCGCAGTCCGCCGTGGACCTCGCGTTCGAGCCGGTCAGTCATGATCGCCGCCGGGTATTCGGCCCGCCGTCGGCGGGCCTGACACGACCGACACAATCCGGACGCGCCGACACAGGCGCATCGCGGTGATCGCCGGGGTCACGCTGGTCATCTCGATAGTCGTCGCAGTAGGCATGTATGTCGGTGTGTTGGTGATTCCGTCCCCCATGATGGGGTGACCACGCAAACGCAACCGTTCCGGCACTCATCATGGTGCCAACCTGATACCCACAAGTTCGCGGCCTCAACCTCGGAATTAGCTTTCATTCGGAATTTCACACGGCCCCGCGTCGGGGCAGGTCACCGGCGGAAAAGCGACGATCGAGCGCCGCCCGGCGGTTAGTCGGCGCCCGGCCCTAGCTGGCCGGCCACTGCCGGTGCACCTCGGGATGTTCCGCGTACCAACGCTCGGCGATCCTGCGAATCCTGCGGTGCTCCACCGTAAGCCAGGCCAACCCCAGCACGGTGGCGATGACCGCGACGATCCCCGCCGTCATGCCCTCGTGGTGATGCCCGCTGCCGAACGCCGCAAGACTGCCGCAGGCCCCGATGACGCCCGCGACGACCAAGAGGTACCCGGGCCAGTGCAGGACGTCGATCAGCGACTCGCCGGCGAGCGGTCGCGTTGTCCTCAGATGGTCGACGGGGTCGTGATAGGTGTCTCCCATAGCTGCTCCTAACCGCACCGTCAACGTTAGATCGCGGGAGGACAAACTCAAAGGGCCAGTACCGGACCGGCGATCGGAGCGACACCCATGGCGACCATCAACGCCATCGCGGTCAGGAGGAACCAGCCCGCGCCGTGCCATCCCCACCAGGTCCCCCGGGCCTTCCACACGAGATAGGTGCGCACGAACGCCCAGATCCCGGCGGCGAGCGCGATCAGCGGACCCCCGAACGCCAGCAGCGTGCGCTGCGGTGGGCCACACGCGACCGTGTCCACGCCCACCCCCGGGCAGGTACTGACCCACACGGCGGCGATCAGCAGGAAGCCGACGGCGGCCAGCGTGGACAGCACGGCAAACCGGACGGCGGCGTGGACCTCGCCGTCCTCCTGGCCCAGGCGGTCCCCGCCTGGGTGCGCGTCTGCTTTCTGCATCGTTTTTCACCTCCCCCGGGACGTTTAGTTCATCGCTCGCCACGTCGCATTTATTACGGGGCGGCAATGCCGGCGCTGGTAGCTGCGGAAAGCGCAACAATTTGACATACCCCGCGGCAAACCGCGGTAAACGGCTTGGACGTGAGGTCAGGGCCTAGCTCGGGCCCGCGAATTCGGCACGGACTCCTGGAAGGCCTACCTGCGCCAAAGTACCAATACCGTCAATTATTTCGGCGACTTACCGCTGGCCCAGGGAGTCGAGTTCGGATGAATCCAATGTGGCTAGCGTTTTATGTCCCATGGGTACTATCTGACACATGCCAACAGCCCGCAGGCGCTTATCCCCCGAGGATCGACGCGCCGAGCTGCTCGCGTTAGGAGCGGAAACCTTCGGGAAGCGACCCTACGACGAGGTCCGCATCGATGAGATCGCGGAACGCGCCGGGGTGTCTCGGGCCCTGATGTACCACTACTTTCCCGACAAGCGCGCATTCTTCGCGGCGGTCGTCAGAGACGAAGCCGACCGCCTGTACGAGAACACCAACATGGACGACGCCACCGGTCTGACCATGTACGAGGAGATCCGGGTCGGCGTACTGGCCTACATGGCCTACTACGAGCAGAATCCGGAGACCGCGTGGGCCGCGTACGTCGGCCTGGGCCGGTCCGACCCGGTTCTGCTGGGCGTCGAGGACGACGCCAAGAACCGCCAGCTGGAACACATCATGTCCCGGATCAACCGGTTGCTCGGCGAGGTCAAGAAGGCCAGCATGGCGCCCGCCGTCGAACGGCACCTGCGGGTGATTTTGAACGGCTGGCTGGCACTGACCTTCGAGATCTGCCGGCAACGGATCATCGACCCCACTACCGACGCCGAGAAGCTCGCCGACGCCTGCGCGCACGCGCTGCTGGACGCGATCGCACGGGTTCCGGAGATCCCGGACGAACTCAGTGAGGCGATGTCCGCCTCGCGTCTCTAAGCTCGAGCCGCATCTTGTCGGTGGCCGTTGGCACGATAGATAGGTGAGCACTCGCGCTGATTCCGGGCCGTCCGGCCGCCCCGACCCGTTGGGCCGTTTCAGCGCTGTCACCCGCGAGTGGTTCACCAGCACCTTCGACGCGCCGACCACCGCTCAGGCCGACGCCTGGAACGCCATCGCCGACGGCCACAACACCCTGGTGATCGCTCCCACCGGGTCGGGCAAGACGCTGGCGGCCTTCCTCTGGGCGCTGGACAGCCTCGCCGGCTCGACGGAGCGCCCGCCCGGCACGCGGGTGCTCTACGTCTCGCCGCTCAAGGCGCTGGCGGTCGACGTCGAGCGCAACCTGCGCACTCCGCTGGCCGGGATCACCCGCATCGCCGAACGCCAGGGCCTGCCGGCCCCGGACATCAGCGTCGGGGTCCGTTCCGGTGACACCCCGCCCGCTGCCCGTCGCCAACTGATCAACCGACCGCCCGACATGCTGATCACCACTCCCGAGTCGCTGTTTCTGATGCTCACCTCGGCCGCCCGCGAGACCCTGGCCGGCGTGCAGACGGTGATCGTCGACGAGATGCACGCCATCGCGGGCGGCAAGCGCGGCGCACACCTGGCCGTGTCGCTGGAGCGCCTCGACGCGCTGCGGGAGGACAAACCCGCGCAGCGCATCGGGTTGTCGGCGACGGTGCGTCCGCCCGAGGAGCTGGCGCGGTTCTTGTCCGGGCAGGCGCCGACGACGATCGTAGCTCCGCCGTCGGCCAAGACGGTCGAGCTCAGCGTGCAGGTGCCCGGTGCCCGACATGGCCAACCTGGCGAACAACACCATCTGGCCCGACGTCGAGAACCGCCTGGCCGACCTGATCGAATCGCACAATTCCACGATCGTGTTCGCCAATTCACGGCGGCTGGCCGAGCGACTTACCTCGCGGCTCAACGAGATTCACGCCGAACGCAGCGGTGTCGAACTGGCCACGATCGCCAATCCCGAGGTGTCGCCGGCGGCGCGCCGGCGCACATCATGGGCAGCGGCCAGAGCTACGGCGCCGACCCGATACTGGCCCGCGCCCATCACGGTTCGGTGAGCAAGGAGCAGCGCGCCGTCGTCGAAGAGGACCTCAAAAGTGGGCGGCTCAAGGCGGTGGTGGCCACGTCGAGCCTGGAGCTGGGAATCGACATGGGCGCCGTCGATCTGGTGATCCAGGTGGAGGCGCCGCCGTCGGTGGCCAGCGGCCTGCAACGCATCGGCCGGGCGGGCCACCAGGTCGGCGAGATCTCGCGGGGCGTCGTGTTCCCCAAGCACCGCACCGACCTGATCGGCTGCGCGGTCACGCGTCCAGCGCATGCTCACCGGCCAGATCGAAACCATGCGGGTGCCCGCCAATCCGCTCGACATGCTGGCGCAGCAGACCATCGCGGCGGCCGCGCTGGAGCCGCTGGACGCCGACGTGTGGTTCGACACGGTCCGGCGCAGCCGCGCCGTTCGCGACGCTGCCGCGCAGCGCGTTCGAGGCGACGCTGGACCTGTTGTAGGGCAAGTACCCGTCGACGGAATTCGCCGAACTGCGACCGCGGTTGGTGTACGACCGCGACGCCGGCATGCTCACCGCGCGGCCCGGCGCGCAGCGGCTGGCCGTCACCTCCGGCGGCGCCATCCCCGACCGCGGGCTGTTCACCGTCTACCTTGCCTCGCGAATCCGAAAAGCCTTCGCGGGTAGGCGAACTCGACGAGGAGATGGTCTACGAGTCGCGTCCCGGCGATGTCATCTCGCTGGGCGCTACCAGCTGGCGGATCACCGAGATCACCCACGACCGGGTGCTGGTGATCCCGGCGTTCGGCGAACCGGCCCGGCTGCCGTTCTGGCGGGGAGACGGCGTCGGACGCCCCGCCGAACTCGGCGCCGCGCTTGGCGCGTTCACCGTCGAGCTGGCCGGCTCGAAGCGCGAGGCCTTCACAGAGCGCTGTGCTGCAATGGGTTTCGACGAACACGCCACCGAAAACCTGCGCCGCCTGCTCGACGACCAGCGTGACGCCACCAACGCGGTGCCCACCGACACGACGCTGGTGGTCGAACGGTTCCGCGACGAACTCGGCGACTGGCGGGTGATCCTGCACTCTCCGTACGGGCTTGCGTGTGCACGGCCCGCTGGCGCTGGCGGTCAGCCAGACGGCTGCGCGAGCGGTACGGCATCGACGAGAAGCCCACCGCGTCCGACGACGGCATCGTGGTGCGCCTGCCCGACAGTCCGATTCGGTCCGACGCTGACGCCCCGCCCAGCGCCGACCTTTTCGTGTTCGACGCCGACGAAATCGAGCCGATCGTCACCGCCGAGGTCGGCGGCTCGGCGCTGTTCGCGTCGCGGTTCCGCGAGTGCGCGGCGCGGGCACTGCTGCTGCCACGCCGTCACCCGGGCAGGCGCTCGCCGCTGTGGCACCAGCGTCAGCGCGCCGCTCAACTGCTCGACGTGGCGCGCAACTATCCCGACTTCCCGATCGTGTTGGAGGCCGTGCGTGAATGCCTGCAGGACGTCTACGACGTGCCGGTGCTGACCGATCTGATGGCCCGCATCGCAGGCGCGGCGGGTGCGGGTCGTCGAGGTCGAGACGGCCACGCCGTCGCCGTTCGCGGCGTCGCTGCTGTTCGGTTACGTCGGCGCGTTCATGTACGAAGGCGACAGCCCACTGGCCGAACGGCGGGCCGCCGCTTTGTCTTTGGACACCACGCTGCTGGCCGAGCTGCTCGGCCGCGTCGAGTTGCGCGAGCTGCTCGACCCCGAGGTCGTCGCCGCCACGCACCGCCAGTTGCAGCACCTCAGCACTGATCGGCTGGCCCGCGACGCCGAAGCGGTGGCCGACCTGTTGCGGCTGCTGGGCCCGCTGACCGCGGACGAGGTGGCCGAGCGCCGCGCCGCGTCGCGACGTCGGCGGCTGGCTCGAAGGGCTGCGCGCCGCGCGGCGCGCGGTGACCGTGTCGTATGCCGGCCGCAGCTGGTGGGTCGCCGTCGAGGACATCGGCCGGCTGCGCGACGGCGTCGGCATCGCGGTGCCGCCGGGCGTGCCGGTCAGCTTCACCGAGCCGGTGGCCGACCCGCTGGGCGAGCTGATCGGACGCTACGCGCGCACCCGGGGCCCGTTCACCACCGCCGACGCCGCCGAGCGGTTCGGCCTGGGTCTGCGCGTCGCGGGCGACGTGCTGGGCCGGATGGCGCTCGACGGAAAGCTGGTGCGCGGCGAATTCTCGCCGCTGCTCGAGGCAACCGGTGCGCCGGCGGCCAGCGAATCCGACCAGTGGTGCGACGCCGAGGTGCTGCGAATGCTGCGGCGGCGCTCGTTGGCTGCACTGCGCGCCCAAGTCGAGCCGGTCACCACGGCGGCATACGGGCGGTTCCTGCCGGCATGGCAGCAGGTGGGTGCGCGGACGTCTCGGTGTTGACGGGCTGGCGGGCGTGGTCGAGCATCGATCAGTGCCGGCGTCCGGTGCCGGCGTCGGCGCTGGAGCCGCTGATCCTCGGCCAACGCGTGCGCGACTATCAGCCCGCGCATGCTCGACGAACTTCTCGCTTCGGGAGAGGTCGTCTGGTCGGGCGCCGGCGCGATTTCGGGCAGCGACGGCTGGGTCGCGTTGCACTGCAGCCGACACCGCGCCGCTGTCGTTGGCCGCGCCGGCGGAAATCGAATTCACCGACGTCGCATCGGCTGATCCTCGACACGCTGCGGCGCGCGCAGGCGGCGGGTTCTTCTTCCGCCAACTCGCCAAGACGGACGCGAGCGCCGACGCGTCGAAAACGGCGCTGTGGGAACTCGATTTGGGCCGGCTGGGTTACCGGCGACACGTTCGCGCCGGTGCGTGCAATGCTCGCGGGCACCGGGACGAGGGGCTCCGCGACCCGCGCATCGGCAGCGCAGGCGGGCGCCGCGGCTGAGCCACTACAGCGTCGCGCACGCGCACACCCGCGCCGCCGACCCGACCGTGGTCGGCCGATGGTCGGCGCTGCCCGCCGCCGGAACCGGATTCGACTGTGCGAGCCCACTTCCGGCGGAGCTGCTGCTCGGCCGCTACGGCGTGCTGACCAAAGGCAGCGTGGCAGGCGAAGGCGTGCCCGGGCGGATTCGCGACGCTGTACAAGGTGCTGACCGCGTTGGAGGACGCGGGCCGATGCCAGCGCGGGTATTTCGTGGAATCGCTTGGCGGCGCGCAGTTCGCGGTGGCGTCGACCGTCGACCGGCTGCGCGCTACATCAGGACGACGTCGACCCGGAACGAAGGCGAATACCGGCGGTGGTGCTCGCCGCCGCCGATCCGGCCAACCCGTATGGCGCGGCGCTGCCGTGGCCGACGCGGCCGTCGTCCGGCGACACGGGGCACCGGCCGGGCCGCAAGGCGGGCGCGCTCGTCGTGCTGGTCGACGGCGAGCTGGCGTGGTTCGTCGAGCGCGGCGGGCGTTCGCTGCTGACATTCATGTCCGATCCCGACGCGCACCGCGCCGCGGCGGGCGCGCTGGCGGAGCTCGTGACCGATGGCACCGTCGGCGGGATTCTGGTCGAGAGGGTCGACGGCGTTCCGGTACTCGAGCCGGCGCCGTCCGTTGACCGCGCTGAGGTCGGCGGCCGCATTGTCTGAGGCCGGATTCGTGCACACACCGCGCGGTTTGCGGCTGAGACGATAGCCCGATGCCTGAGGGTGACACTGTCTGGCTCACCGCGGCCAAACTGCGCGAGGGCTGGCCGGCAAGGTACTGACCCGGTGCGACATCCGTGTTCCGCGGTTCGCCACAACGTGATTTGACGGGCCAACCGTCGATGAAGTGCTCAGCCGCGGAAAGCATCTGTTCATCCGTCTTGGTCCGGCAAGCATTCACTCGCATCTGAAAATGGACGGCAGCTGGCGGGTTTCGGCGACCGGCGTGTGCGCGAGAGCGATCACCGCGTGCGAATCATCTTGGAGGCGGCGGGTATTCAGGTGGTCGGGTCTGAGCTGGGCCAGCTCGAGATTCTGACGCGGGCAGACGACATGACGGTCGTCGCGCACCTGGGACCCGACCTGCTCGGCGCCGACTGGGATGCGCGCACGGCCGCAGCCAACCTCGTTGCTGACCCGGACCGGCCGATCGCCGCCGCACTACTGGACCAACGCGTGATGGCCGGCGTCGGCAACGTCTACTGCAACGAATTGTGTTTTGTCTCAGGACTTTTGCCGACCGCGCGGGTCGCGCACGTCGCAGATCCGATGCGGCTCGTGTCGCGGGCGCACGACATGCTGATGGCCAACCGTGGCCGGTGGCACCGGGTCACCACCGGCGATAGTCGGCGCGGAAACGAGCTGTGGGTCTACGGCCGGTCCGGGCTGCCGTGCCGTCGCTGCGGCACATTGATCGAACTTCGACGACTCCGGGGAGTCGGGTGACGTACTGGTGTCCGTCCTGCCAGCGCTGAGCGCGTGGCCTTCGGGGGCCTAGTCGCGGGCGTGGTCGAGGAAGAACTGCGCGATGGCCTCGGACCCGTCGAGCGCGCGCGTGGTGGGAGCCGATGACGGCCGCCGGCAGATATTGCTTGCCACCCGGCCAGGTGTGCCCGCCGCTGTCGATCTTATAGAACACCACTTCGGTGTTGTCCGCGCATCCCGTGGACTCATAGCGGTGCACGACGGTGCCGTCGCGGGCGTCGGTAACGCCTCCATCGCCGGCTCCCCTGGCAGCCATCGACCGAGCGCCACTTGGCCACCATGCTGTCCGCGGAGATGGAGTGGCTGACCCCGCCGCGGCCGCGCACCGTCCCACCCTTAAAGGGCACCAGGGGGTCGCGGTCCCATGGGCTTCCCAGACCGACACCGGCCGCGACGGATTACAGGCCACCCCCACGCCCAGGGTCCCGGCCACCGGCGCGACCGCGGCGAAGACATCGGCACGGTCGCACGCCAGCCGGTTGCTCATGAAGCCCCCATTGGACATCCCGGTGACGAAAACGTGCCCAGGAGCGACGCCGTAGTCGTTCTGCAGCTTGTTCACCAGCCCGACCAGGAAGGTCACATCGTTGACGTGGCGGCGATCCGCGGGCGATGCGCCACGCCCGTCGGCCCAGCTCCTGTCGTAACCGTCGGGGTAGATCACCAACAGGTTGTGGGCATCAGCAACGGTGTTGAAGCCCGTCAGGCCGCGCTGCGAGAACCCGGTACCCCGCCACCGTGCAAACTGAGCACCAGCCCGACGGGCTCGCCCGCCGGCACATGCAAAGGTAGGTTCGGTCCATGCCGCCAGATCGAAAGGTGCCGGAGATGTCTCGAGCGCTGGCCGCCGACACATGCCGCACACCGCATCCGACCACGCATATCGCCACCACACCGAGCCACAACCACCGCGCGTATGCCATGTCGTCAGATCACCGGCGGCGCGTCGCCGAAGGCTCGCCGGTATCGTGCGTCCGACTGCGGAGCAAACGGTTGTGTGGCACACACCGCATTATCGGTGATACGGGCCGGGTGACGCCCGAGATGTAAGCATGCGAACAAGCCCCGCCTTCAGCAAGCAACGGCACTTCTGTTCCACGGGAGTATCAGAGATGACGATCACCCAGATACGCAAGCCCAGCCGACCGCTGTCGCTCCTGGCGATCGGCGTGCTGCCGGTGGCCGGGCTGCTCGGCGTGCTGGTGGCATCCGCGGCGGCTCACGCGACATCCGCCGATGACGCATTCCTGGCCGCACTGAAAGCCAAGGGCATCAACTACGAGTCACCCGACGCCGCGGTCAACTCCGGGCACACCGTCTGTCACGAGCTCGATATAGGCCAGTCAGCGGAACAGGTCGCCAACAGCGTGCTGTCCAGCAGCACGCTGGACAGCTATCACGCCGGCTATTTCGTCGGGGTCAGCATCAAGGCGTATTGCCCGAAGTATGCGGATCGGCGGCCTCGTCCGGATCCTGAAATCATCTCCGCCCCGCGCGGCGCGACCCCGCGGGACAAGATCCAATCAGGGTAGCTACCAAGCAGTTTGCCGGTAGTGGCCGAGCAATATGCACCAGCCATCTCCTCGACCGCATTGACGATGGCACGCCAGTGGCCCGGCAAACTCGGGCACTGCCCAAAGTGGTTGCGGAAACTCGTTGTTCACGATGGGTAAACCCACCAGCCACTCGCTCGCGCCGCGGTCGCCGACTACACGTGATGGTCTTAGCTTACCGGGGGTCGTCGGCCCCGGAGATTCTGCGAACAGGTGGGTGACATGGAGCAATCAAACCGGTTGCAGCTCAAACCTTATCGGGCTGTGTCCGAACACATCGACGGCGCCTGGTGGCCGCGGTCGACGAACTTGGCCGCCGAGCTAGCGGGCCTGGTGGCGTCGTTGTCCGACCGGCTGGGGCAGATCGTCATGGTCGGCTACCGCCGTAACGGCTGGCAAGATTCCCAGCGATGACTGAAATCGACGGCCACACAATAGAATTACTGGGTTTCGCCAGCGGCGAGCCGGAAAGTGTCATCCTGATTTCCGACAACGGCCGCCACATCACCCTGCATGTCATCCGGCCGGACACCGATGAGGACGTCGCCCGTCGGGCACTCGACGCGGTGCGAGCGCCACCACCCCCGCCGCCGCGGTCTCCCCCGGCCGTCCGGGCCACGGTTGGCCGATCGGTGGCGGACGTGGCCGACAAGCTGGCCCGTCACGAGGGGCTCGGCGACGAGACGCGCACCGCTCAGATCAGGCGCTGGTGCGAAGAGACGGCGCAACGATTCATCGACGCCCGGTGCAGACCTTCGTCCCCATCCTGGTCGAACACATCGTCCGCAACCGCATGATGGAGTCGCGCAAGCAGCGCTATCCCGCCGACGGCGGCCTGTGCATCACGGTGCCCGGCAGCTCCGCGCCGTATTCAATATCGTCGTAGTCGCGCCCCTTACCCCGGCGGCCGCTCGCCGAGCCACGCGTCGGCGCGCATCGGGGCCATCGGGAGCATGGGGGTCGGCCGGCCCCCGGAGGCAGCGCGGAAACCGCCGACGCCAGTTGCACCGGCGCCGAAGACCCCAGCATGCCCACCGTCGCGGGCGGCATGGTCAGGTTGCCGAGCGAGATACCGACGCCCAGCGTCGCCCGGGGCGCCAACGATCCGGCGGCGCTGACCGAGGCGTCGCGTCCGCCGACGCCAAAGCCGCCGTGCCTTCGGCCAGGCCCGCCGAAAATGTCGGTCGCCGCGCAGCATTTAGGGTCTGGTCGATATTGAGCTGGGCGATAACTGAGAATGTTGACGGGCAACCGCCCGCGGCAGTTTTGGTTTGCCCAAACGCTGAGAGTATTTGAACCAGCCCGAGTCGGGATCGAGGCCGAAAGCACTGGAGGCGGTGAGGTTTTGACTTGTCCCTGAGAGGGCGGTCGCGGTCTGCGTCCCGACATTGGTGGTGTTCGTGGCGGGCACCATGGCGGCCTGGGTCGTCACACCCGACGGATTGGCGACCGGAGGCGCCGGCCCGAAGCTGGGTGGGCGGACGGTGCTCGCCGATGTCGCGGCGTAGCGGACCATCGCCGCCGAGTTGTTCACCCACATGGCGTTGTACTCGGCTTCGGTTTCGGCGATCGCCGGGTAGTTGATCCCGAAGAAGTTGGTGGCCAGCAACATCGCCAGCCGCGCGCGATTGGCGGCGACCAGCGAGGGATGCACCACCGTCCAGTGCGTCAACTCGAATGCCGCGGTCATGACTTGCACAGAGGTGGCGATCTCCTGACACTGCTGCGCGGTGATGCGCAACCAGTCGAGATAGGGCTCAAGCGCTTGGGCCATCGCCAGCGGACGGGCCGTCGCACGTCGTCGACAGCCACGACAGCTCGGCGCTATAGCCGCTGGCGGATTGCTCGAGCTCCGCGCTGAGCTCCTGCCAGGCACCGGCGGCCGCGATCCATGACCAGGCGCCGGGTCCAGCGTGGATCAGCGCCGAAGTGACCTCCGGCGGCAGCATCCCAAAATCCATGAACCTTTACCTTGGGGAAGAACGTGGGTGGGGCGAACGCTGTGCGTCGGCCCGTCCGGCAATTCGCGGGTGAACGACGCAGGACAACGCGGTGTCCCGCTGCTGGTCGCCGTTGGCCTACCCGGCGGCGGTATCCGGCGTCCGCCAGTCGTGGGTCACCATCGTCGAACTCATCCCGCCGATGGATTTCGAGGCATCACTTTGCCCTTGACCTCCCGGCCGACTGCGACATCCTCGTACTTCTGCTGTTTACGCTTGCGCCAGCCGGTGCCCGCCGAGCCGGTCGTCGGCGGCACCATCATCGGCATCATCGGGAACCCTGATTCCGCCGCAGGCAGCGGCGACGCCGCGGACGCGAGCTGCACCCCGGTCTGCGTGCCCGGCAGCAGCCCCACCACGGCGGGAGGCGCGGTCAGCTTGCCCAGCGACACCCCAACGCCCATTGCCCCCGTCGGCGCCATTCCCTCGCCGATACCTTTGACCGCGTTGGCCAGGCTCGCCGTGGTCGCTCCCAGGCCCTCCGACAGGCCGCTGCCGATGTCGCCGCCCACGGACTGAACCCCTTGGGCGGTCGCCAGCTGCGCCCACACGCCGAGCAGGTTGATGGGAAAACCGGACGAGATGAACTGGTTGCCCCAGGTGCTGAAGTAGCCGAACCAGCCGCCGTTGGGGTCGCCGTCGCTGCCGAAGAGGGAGCGACGAGCTGTCGTTCACAGATTTTGACTTACTGTGCCGGCGCTCAAAAGGCCGGCATTGCTCACCGCGACATGTTGGTTGGCCGTTCCGTCCGGATCGGTCGCGGGCAGCGGCGAATTGAACTGCGATAGCTGCGTGGTCGCCTGCGACGACGTCGCCTGATAGCGGCTCATCGCGGCCGAGTTGTTCGCCCACATGGTCTGGTATTCGTTCTCGGTCTCGGCGATGGCCGCCGTGTTGGTGCCGAACCGGTTGGTGGCCAGCAGCTGCGCCAGGCGCGTCCGGTTGGCGGTGACCACTGTGGGAGGTACCACCGTGGAGCGGGCGGCGGTGAAAGCCGACGCGGCGGCCTCGGCCGAGGTGGCCATCTGCGCGGACTGCTGGGCGGTCTCGCGCAGCCAGAGCAGGTAGGGCTGGACGGACTGCAGCATCGCCATCGCCGACGGCCCGTCCCAGGATTCGATGAGCGACGACAACGTCGAGGCATAGGTGGAGACCGAATTCTCCAACTCGACGGCCAGGCGCTGCCAGGCGCCGGCGGCCTCGATCAGCGAGCCCGCTCCCGGCCCGGTGTGGATGAGCGTCGAGGTGACCTCGGGGGGTGCAAAAAGATCCATCACATCTCACAATGCCCACGCTGAGAACGCCTCAGCAAATTTGCGTTAACCAGGCCGCGAAGAACCTCGAAACTCTGCACATCGAAGCCTGTCACCTGCGGTCGGGACCTCCCAGTTCGACCGCCAGGTGTTAGGACACCCTATACCCAAGCTGAGATGATTTGACATTGCTGGCCAGGGTCACCTACCCGACACCGGCCGTCTTTCAACGGTCACCGAGGCGCCGCGGTTCACTGCGATGATCCGGTCCTCAAGCCTCGGTGCTGCATTTCCCGGGTGAAGTCGGCCAGCGGCGACGCGAAGACCGCATAGTCGTCGAAGTGCACCGGGATGGCCTTCGGCAGGGCCAGCATCGCGACGAGTTCGGCGCCCTGACGGCCGTCCATGGTCACGGTCAGTCCGAACGGAAGCCGCCCGCCGGCCGGCAGCCGGGTGCCACCGAGGTGCAGCATGCCCACGTCAATCGGGTCGAACCGCGTGGGAATCTCCTTGAGCTCCGCGATCAGCAGGGTGTCGCCGGAAATGTAGAGCCGGCGCCGTGGCGAGCCATCGTCGGCGGCGACCTCCAGCATCGGTGCCCATCACCGGCGGGAGCAGCCGCTGACTCCACCCGGGGCGTGGCGCCCGGGCAGCGAGGTGAGGGTCAGCGTCGTGCGGCCCTTCGTGATCGTGTGTTGAACTGCCACGTCGCCAGGCCACGAGCGCCTGCGCCGAAACCGCGCTGCTGCAGCCGCTTGGCGGCGTGCGGGGTGGTGACGACGGGCAGGTCGTGGTCGAGGCCCTTCTGCGCCACCCTGTCCCAGTGATCGCCGTGCATGTGTGACAGCACGATCGCGTCGATCGCGGGGAAGTTCGTCGAGCTGCAACGCCGGTTCCTTGAGCCGCTTGGATACCAGCCCGTGGCCGAGGTAGGCGTGTTGCCCCCGGTGCAGGAAATTGGGATCGGTCAGCACCGTGATGCCGCCGCCGGCGGATATTAGTGTGGTGGCATTGCCGATGAACGTGACGTTGATGTCCATACGCGCGGTCTACCCGGGCCCGCGGCGCCACACAAGCTAGAAGGGCGGCGGATCGTGATGTCGGTTGGGGCGGCGAAGTCGCCTGGGTGGTGCGGGACCCCTGGCGGCTTTCGGCCATGCCCGGGCTTTCGGGCCGCCTGGCCAGGCGTGCATGGCGGTTGTGCCGGCGCTCGGTGGCGATGCGGGTGGCGCGGTCCTGGGCGCGGGTGCGGCGCCGCGGGGCATCATCGCGGTGCGTTCGGCGCAGTAATCGGGCGCCGCGTCGGCCTCGGCGGCCGGGAGGGCGCCGACGCCCTGGCACAGACTCGGGAACAGCAGCGCGCTGCCCGGGGTGGTGACATAGGTGTGCCCGGCGGGTGAGGTCAGGATCAGCGTCGCGTCGGGCAGTTGTTTTTCCTGCCAGCCCCAGAACGTTTTCACCAAATGGTGTGTGCGGCAATAGCATTTGAGGTTCGACGCGTGCGTGCGCCCACCGTCGGCGTACGGGATCGTATGGTCCACGTCGCAGTTGACGGCGGGCTGGTCGCAGCCGGGCCAGCGGCACGTCAAGTCGCGGCAGCGCACGAAATCGGCCAGCGTCTTCGACGGCACGTAACCGGGCTCGGGGGCGGCATCGACCGGATGCATAAAGAGGCACCAGCTTGGCCGAGTCGGCCAATTCGGCCATCAGGTCCGGTGGGATCAACCCCTCGGCGCCCACCTCGCAGGCCGGCGCGCCGCCGCGTCCGGCGAGGGAGGCTGCCTCCGCGATGACATGGATCACCACCGGTCCGGCCGCGGGTCGCCTGCCGGCCGCGCAATCGTGGCGTCCGCAGCGACATCCCAACCGGTCCACACCGGCGGCCAGCGCTACCAACGCGTCGGCGCGGCGCTGCTCCCGGGTGCGCGGGTCGTGCTCACACACCGTGGCGGCCAACGCGTCCAGCCGTTTGTCCAAGGCATGCGCATCCGGGCTCAGCAGGCTGCCGTCAATGTGCGACAAGCCGCCCTCGACATCGACGATCCACACCCGTCGGTCGGCCACGAACTCCTTGCGGCGCCGCACCGCATCCGTGTCGGCCCGCGCCACGACCCTGTCCACCTGCGCGGCCAGCCGCCCCCGGGTCATCGACGGCCACCGCGCCACATTGGCCGCCAACTGGGTGTCCACCACCGCCAACACCTCGGGATCGGTGATCAAATCGGTGCGAAACACGATGGTCTGAAACATCGAGTAGTCGATATCCCCGGCCGTGAACACCGCGCCCACCTTCGGCAACCGCTCCCGCATCGCGCGGGCATAGCGCAACCGGCTCGCGGCCAGCCCCTGACTGATCCGCAACTCCGCGGCCACTTCCGCGCCGACCGCCGCCTCGGTGTCAACAGCCCACTCCTCGGTCTCCGAACAGCGCACGAGCCGATAGCCGAACAACTCACCGATGGCCGCGAGCTGCGCGGCCGCCGCCCGGTTCTCGTCCCGAGCGGCCGCGCCGATCTTTTCCAGCAGGCCCGCCGACACCGGCGTCCGCGACGGATAATGCCGCTCGAACAGCTCATCGAAGCGGGCGATCACCTCCGGCGGAGACCGATAGCCCGACGATTTCTCGAACATATGTTCGATTATGCCATGGGGCACCGACACGTTTCAGGCGCGGCAACCGGGCAGCCGAGCGCGCGGCGGCGTTCGGCTACGGCTCGACACGGCGGCTGACGAACTCACGCCGCACGCCGGTGAATGGATCGGCGAACTCGATGCGCTGCGCCAACAGCCGCAGCGGCGTGCTGAAGTCGTCGGCCGCGACGTCCATGATGTTGGGATACAGCGGGTCGCCCTCGATCGGTATCCCCAGCGAGGCCATGTGCAGGCGCAGCTGATGGGTGCGGCCGGTGCGTGGTGTGAGCCGGTACAGCCCGTCGGGCGATATCAGCTCCACGCGGGTCTCCGCGTTGGGCGCGCCGGGCTCGCAGACGGCCTGTAAGTGGCCGCGGCGCTTGATGATTCGGTTCCTCACCACGCGCGGCAACTCCAGCTCCGGGTCGACGGCGGCCCGGGCCAGATACGTCTTGCCGACCAACCCGCGGGAGAACAACGTCTGGTAGGCGCCGCGCACCTCGCGCCGCGCGGTGAACAGCAGCACGCCGGCGGTCAGCCGGTCGAGCCGGTGCGCCGGGCTCAGCTCGGGCAACCCCAGTTCCCGCCGCAGCCGCACCAGCGCGGTCTGCGCGACGTGGCGTCCGCGCGGCATGGTGGCCAAGAAGTGCGGTTTGTCGACGACCACGATGTCGGCGTCGCGGTGCAGGACCGGGATGCCGAACGGGACCGGCGCCTCGTCCGGCAGCTCGCGATACAGGTAGACGCTCGCGCCGGCGGGAAGCACTGTGGTGCCGTCGATCACCGCGCCGTCGGCGGCGACGACCTCTCCGTCCAGCACCTTGGCGCGGGCCTGCTCGCCGAACCGGGCGGTGAGTTCGGCCAGCACCGGCCCGCCCCGCAGCCGCACCCGCGCGGGCCCCAATCCGTCGCGCACCGGAAGCGGGGCGGGCCTCAACTGAGTGGCACCGGCTCGAGGATCTCGGCGCGCGCCTCGGGCGCGCTGGCCCGCAACTCGTCGGCGGACACGTCGTCGGGCTGGGCCTGGGACAGGACCTCGGCCTCCACCCGGGCGGTGTAGTTCGCGACCTCACGCTCGATGTCCTGGGCCGACCAGCCCAGCGCCGGCGCGACCACGTCGGCCACCTCGCGGGCGCAGTCGACGCCGCGGTGCGAGTATTCGATGGAAATGCGCATCCGGCGGGCCAAAATGTCCTCCAAATGCAAAGCGCCCTCGGCGATTACGGCATACATCGCCTCCACCCGCAGGTAACCCGGCGCTTCCTTGATCGGGTTGAGCAGATCGGGGCTTTCAACCGCCAGCGCCAGCACGTCACCGATCAGCGAGCCGTAGCGGTCCAGCAGATGACGCACCCGGTAGGGATGCAAACCTTGCAGCTCGGCGACGTGTTCGGCCTGGTTGATCAGCGCGAAGTAACCATCGGCGCCCAGCAGGCTGACCTTTTCGGTGATCGACGGGGCGACGCGCGCCGGAATGAATTGGGCCGCGGCATCAATCGCGTCGGCGGCCATCACCCGATAGGTGGTGTACTTGCCGCCGGCGATGGCCACCAGACCCGGCGCGGGCACCGCCACGGCGTGCTCCCGGGACAGCTTGGAGGTCTCCTCGCTCTCCCCGGCCAGCAGCGGCCGGAGCCCCGCGTATACCCCGTCGATGTCGGCATGGGTCAGCGGGATGGCCAGCACGGTGTTGACCGTCTCCAGGATGTAGTCGATGTCGGCCTTGGTGGCCGCGGGGTGGGCCAGGTCGAGATTCCAGTCGGTGTCGGTGGTTCCGATGATCCAGTGAGTGCCCCACGGGATGACGAACATCACCGACTTCTCGGTGCGCAGGATGATCGCGGCGTCGCTGACGATGCGGTCGCGCGGCACCACCACATGCACACCCTTGGATGCCCGGACCTGAAAACGCCCGCGCTGCTTGGACAATGCCTGGATCTCGTCGGTCCACACGCCGGTCGCGTTGACCACCACGTGCCCGCGGACTTCGGTGATCGCGCCGTTCTCGGAGTCGCGGACGCGCACACCGGTCACCCGATCACCTTCGCGCAGCATGGCGACCACCTGGGTGGAGGTGCGCACCACCGCGCCGTAATGTGCGGCGGTGCGTCCGACGGTCATGGTATGCCGGGCATCGTCGACAACCGTGTCGTAGTAACGGATTCCGCCGATCAGCGAGCTGCGCTTGAGGCCGGGGCTCAACCGCAAGGCGCCCGCGCGGGTCAGATGTTTCTGCGCCGGAACCGATTTCGCGCCGCCGAGCCGGTCGTAGAGGAAGATTCCGGCGGCGATATACGGACGTTCCCACATGCGATTGGTCAACGGGAACAGGAACGGCATCGGCTTGACCAGATGCGGCGCCAGTGTGGTCAGCGACAGCTCACGCTCATAGAGCGCCTCGCGCACCAGGCCGAACTCGAGCTGTTCGAGGTAGCGCAGGCCGCCGTGGAACATCTTCGACGAGCGGCTCGAGGTGCCCGAGGCGAAATCGCGCGCCTCCACCAGCGCGACCTTGAGCCCGCGGGTCGCGGCATCCAGCGCGCAGCCCGAGCCCACCACGCCGCCGCCGATCACCACCACGTCGAACTGCTCGGTGCTCAGTCGCTCCCAGGCCAGCGCGCGTTGCCGAGGTCCCAGAGAGGAAGCCGTCCAGGTCTGCGCGCTACCGGGTGCCTGAATCGGGTTGCTCACGGCAGAGGACTCCGCACTGGGGAACTCCTGTCGGTTACTCGTCAGTAGGACGTGTTGCACCAAGGCTAACCGCTAATCCAGATCGTCGTGCGCCATCAGCCGCCGCGCGGCCTCGGTGATCGAGCCGGACAACGACGGGTAAACCGCCAGCGTCTGCGCCAATTCGTTGACGGTGATCCGGTTCGTCACCGCCACGGCGATAGGCAGGATCAGCTCGGAGGCGATCGGGGCCACCACCACGCCGCCGATGACCACGCCGGTGGCCTGGCGGCAGAACAGCTTCACGAAACCCTGGCGCAGCCCCGACATCTTGGCCCGCGCATTGGTCCGCAGCGGCAGCATGACCGTCCGGGCGGGTACCGAGCCGTCGTCGATCATCGTCTGCGGGACGCCGACGGCGGCGATCTCGGGCCTGGTGAACACCGTCGCCGCCACCGTGCGCAGCCGGATCGGGCTGACGCCCTCGCCCAGCGCGTGATACATCGCGATCCGGCCCTGCATGGCGGCGACCGAGGCCAGCGGCAGCAGCCCGGTGCAGTCCCCGGCGGCGTAGATGCCGGCCACCGAGGTCCGCGACACCCGGTCCACGGTCAGGTAGCCGCCGCGGCCCAGCTCGATGCCGACCCGGTCCAGGCCCAGGCCGTTCGTGTTGGGAACCGACCCGATGGTCATCAACGCATGGCTGCCCTCGACCGTGCGCCCGTCGGCCAGGGTGACCAGCACACCGTGCTCGGTGCGGGTCACCGATCGCGCGCGGGCGTTCTTGACCAGCTCGACACCGCGCTCGGAGAACGCCTCCTCCAGCACCAGGGCGGCGTCGGCGTCCTCGTAGGGCAGCACCCGGTCCCGGCTGGCGACCACGGTCACCGGCACGCCCAATTCGGTGTAGGCGTGCACGAATTCGGCGCCGGTGACCCCGGACCCGACCACGATCAGGTGCTCGGGCAGCGCCTCGAGGTTGTAGAGCTGGCGCCAGGTCAGGATGCGCTCGCCGTCGGGCGGCGCCGACGGCAGCACCCGCGGGCTGGCGCCGGTGGCGATCAGCACGACGTCGGCCTCGTACTCGCTGGTGACGGGGCCGTCGGGCCCCGGATCGGAATGGGTCGCCTTGATGCGGTGGCAGGCCAGGCCCGGCGCGGGGTCGATCAGCTCGCCGCGGCCGGCCACCACCTGCACACCCACGCCGAGCAGCTGGTCGGTGATGTCGGCGGACTGCTCGGTGGCGAGCTGCTTGACCCGGGCATGGATCTGCGGCAAGCGAGATCTTGGCGTCGTCGATGTCGATCTCGAACCCCAGCCGCGGCGCCCGGCGCAGTTCGGTGCGCAGCCAGGTCGAGGCGATGAACGTCTTGGACGGCACGCAGTCGTCCAGGACGGCCGCCCCGCCGATGCCCTCGGAGTCGATCACCGTGACGCGGGTCGTGTCGGGGTGCGAGGTCGCGGCCACCAGCGCGGCTTCGTAACCGGCGGGGCCTCCGCCGAGGATCACGATGCGGGTCACCACAGCCCCTAACCTAACGAAGCGGCGGAAACCCCGCGCCACGGCGGCGAGCGGCTCAGGGGAAGACCGACCAGCATCGGACGTCTAAGCTTTCCCCGTGCCGCTCTACGCCGCGTACGGGTCGAACATGGATCCCGAGCAGATGCAGAAACGCGCGCCCCATTCGCCGATGGCCGGAACCGGCTGGCTGCACGGGTGGCGGTTGACCTTCGGCGGCGAGGACATCGGCTGGGAGGGCGCGCTGGCCAGCGTCGTCGAGGACCCGGATTCGAAGGTGTTCGTCGTCCTCTACGACATGACACCGGCGGACGAGAACAACCTGGACCGCTGGGAGGGCTCGGAGTTCGGCGTCCACAAGAAGATCCGGTGCCGGGTGGAGCGCATCTCGTCGGACACCGACACCGACCCGGTTCTGGCGTGGCTGTACGTCCTGGACGCCTGGGAAGGCGGGATGCCGTCGGCCCGGTACCTGGGGGTGATGGCCGACGCCGCCGAAATCGCCGGGGCGCCAAGCGAATACGTGCATGGGCTGCGCACCCGCCCGGCCCGCAACATCGGCCCGGGCACCAGCGCCTGATCGAACGCTGCCCAGGGAAGGAAATTCGGCTGTCAGTCCTGTCCGTACCGCTGGTCGCTGACGCGGTGGCGCGCGCGTTCGCCGCAACGGTCAACCCCGCCCCCAAAGCCGCCGTGCGCTTCCCGGAGTTTGGCGGCCGAACCTCTGAGATCGCAATCCCCACCCGCCACGGCCCGGTGTCGGCAACCGTCTATCACCCGCCGGCGGCGACGAAGCCGCCCGTCTACGTCAACGTGCACGGCGGCGGGTTCGTGATCGGACATCCCGAACAGGACGATCCCTGGTGCCGCTACCTGGCCGCGAACGCGGGCGTGCTGGTGATCAACCCCGACTACGTGCTGGCGCCGCGGCACCGCTTTCCCGCCGCCGTGTACCAGATTTACGACGTGGTGTGCTGGGCGGCCGGCCCCGACCGTGACTGGGACGGCACACGACTGTGTGTCGGCGGTCAAAGCGCGGGCGGCAACCTGTCCGCCGCGGCGGCGCGGCTCGCGCTGGACAACGGTGGCCCCGACATCGCGCTGCAGGTGCTGCATTACGCGCCGCTGGATCTGGTCACGCCCGGCCGCGACAAGCCATCGACCTGGGCCCCCGCGCGATTATGAAGCCGTGGATGAGCGAGGTTTTCGACACCGCCTACGTACCCGAACGGGCGCAGCGGCGCGACCGCCTGGCCTCGCCCGCCTGGGGTGAGAACGCCGATCAGCTAACCGGTATCGCGCCCGCGCTGATCGTGACGGCCGAGCATGATCGGTTGCGCGACGAAGCCCGCAGGTACGCAGGGAAACTCGACGCCGTCGGCGCGCTGGCGGAGTACCACGAGGTGGCCGGCGTGGACCACGGCTACAACATCATGAGCCAGGCCGGCGACGTCACGCGGCGGGCGTACGCCCGTATCGCCGAACACGTCGCCCGCGCGACCGGCGCCTAAAACTGCTCGAAGGCGGCCGACTGCTCGACGATGTTGGTCATCACGCGCACCCCGATCGGCAGGGCCCGCTCGTCGAGATTGAACGTCGGCTGGTGCAGGTCCAGCTGCGGTCCCACCCCCGGCCACACCCCCAACCGCGCCATCGCGCCGGGAACCTCCTCCAGGTACCAGGAGAAGTCCTCGCCACCACCGGACTGGCGGGTGTCCGACAGCGCGTCGGGGCCCAGGGATTCGATCGCGTGGGTGAGGATGCGCGTGGAGACGTCCTCGTTGACCACCGGCGGCACGCCGCGCCGGTATTGCAGCGTGTGCTCGATGGCCAACGGCGCCAGCAGCCCCGACACCGTCTCGCGGATGATCTCCTCCATCCCCACCCAGGTCTGCCGGCTCGCGGTACGCACGGTGCCTGCCAGCACGCCGGTCTGCGGGATGGCATTGGCGGCCACGCCGGCGTTGACCGCACCCCAGACCAGCACGGTGCCGTTGCGCGGGTCGATGCGCCGCGACAAGATCCCGGGCAGCCCGGTGATCAGCGTGCCCAGTCCGTACACCAGGTCGGCGGTCAGGTGCGGGCGCGACGTATGCCCGCCCGGTGAATACAGCGTGATCTCTATCTGGTCGGCCGCCGAGGTGATGGGGCCGTGCCGGACCGCGATCTTGCCGACCTCCAGGCGAGGGTCGCAGTGCAGGGCGAAGATCCGCGACACCCCGGTGATGGCGCCGGCCGCGATGACGTCGATCGCCCCACCGGGCATCAGCTCCTCGGCGGCCTGAAAGATCAGCCGCACCCCGACCGGCAGCTCGGGCACCGACGCCAGCACCAGGGCGGTGCCCAGCAGGATCGCGGTGTGCGCGTCATGACCGCAGGCGTGCGCCACGTTGGGCATGGTGGAGGAGTACGGAACGCCGGTGAGCTCGGCCATCGGCAGGGCGTCCATGTCGGCGCGCAACGCGATCCTGGGCTCGTGTTCGGGGCCGATGTCGCAGACCAGTCCGGTTCCGCCCGGCAGCACCTTCGGGTTGAGCCCGGCTCCGGCCAGCCGCTCGGCGACGAACTGGGTGGTGGCGTACTCCTGGCGGCCCAACTCGGGGTAGCGGTGGAGGTGCCGGCGCCATTCGACCAGGTCCTGGTGATGGGTGGCCAGCCACGAATTGGCGGCGTCGACCAGGCTCATGATTGCGTCCCGCCGCGCCTGCGCTCCTGCGCGTCCATCACCCGGTCGCGCTGGGCGGGCGTCTGGGCCAGGTGAACCACGGTGCGCGCCAGCATGATCGCGCCCTCGATGACCGCGCGGTCGGCGCTGGGACCGGCGGCGGCCTCGGCGAAGGCGCGCTGGTGAACCATGGCGCCACCGGCGTCGACCCCGACCACCGGGTGAATCCCCGGCAGCACGTGCGTCACGTTGCCCATGTCGGTGCTGCCCATGGGCAGCGCCGCCTCGTACTCGCGGGCGACGGGCTCGCGGCCGAGCCGGCACATCTCGTCACGGAAGGTGTCGGCCAGCCATTGGTCGGGCCGGAGTTCGTCGTACGGGGGTGCGGGATTGTCAATTTCGTATTCGCAGCCGGTGGCCAGTGCGCCCGCGGCGAAGCAGGCGTACATCCTGCCCTCCAGCTCGCGCAGCGAATCCGATTCGACCGCTCGCATCGCGTACTGCAGCGCCGCGTGCCCGGGGATGACGTTGACCGCCTGTCCGCCATCGGTGACGATGCCGTGCACCAGCTGCCCGGGCGCCAGTTGCTGGCGCAGCACCCCGATGGCGACCTGCGCGACGGTGACCGCGTCGACGGCGTTGATGCCCAGGTGCGGCGCGACGGCGGCGTGGGATTCCTTGCCGCGGTAGTTGACGTTCACCTCGGACAGGGCCAGCGAGCGGGCCGCGGCGATGTCGGCCGGTCCGGGGTGCAGCATGACCGCCGCGGCGATGTCGTCGAACACCCCGGCCTTCAGTAGCAGCGCCTTACCGCCGCCGGCCTCCTCGGCCGGCGTCCCCAGCAGCGACACCCGCAGGCCCAGGTCGTCGGCCACCTCGGCGAGCGCCAGCGCGGTGCCCACCGCCGACGCCGCGATGATGTTGTGGCCGCAGGCGTGGCCGATCTCGGGCAGGGCGTCGTATTCGGCGCAGATCCCGATGGTCAGCGGCCCGCTGCCGAAGTCGGCGCGAAACGCGGTGTCCAGCCCACCGGCGGACGCGGTGATGTCGAAGCCGCGCTCGGCGACCAGTGCCTGCGCCTTGGCGCAGCTGCGATGCTCGGCGAAGGCCAGCTCAGGCTCGCCATGGATGTCATGGGACAACTCGACAAGGTCGGCACCACGCCGCCGCACGACATCCTCAACGCTGTCTAACGGGCTTGTGGACACCCTCGCAGTATGTCACTCACCGGCCTAAGGCCCTGCGGCCCTGAGGTCTACACCAGCCCGGCGATGAATCCCGCCGCCTGGCCCGGGTACGGCGGTGCGGAGTAGTCGTGGTGAGCATCCCGGTCGCGGCCACCGACGACGCAGACCGGATCGCCCTCGCTGCACAAGTCGATCGCGCGGCCGGAGAAGGCGCCCGTCGACGACAGGGGCGTATTGAAGCGGTTGCCGGGGTTGCCGAACACCGCGACCGCCGCGATCTTGTCGGCCAGGCCGGGATCCAGCGCGGGAGCCGACCCGAAGTTGCCGATGCGCTGGCCCACCGGCGGCACCCCCGCGAGCATCGAGACCGCGGCGGCGCCCTGCGAGAACCCGCCCAGCACCAGCCGCGTCGACGGACACTGGTCGACCATCTGCGCGATGTGGTCGCGCGCGTCGTTGGCGCCGTCGGCGGTGGTCAGGAAGTTGTAGCTGGCCGGATAGTTCACCGCATAGGAGTCCACGTTGCGCGATCCCAGCTTGGGCTGCAGCGCGGCGAACAGCGCGTCGCCCACGACCCCCAGGCCGGGCGGCTCGGCGGTACCGCGGGCGAAGATGAGTTGCACGTCTGGACAGTCCGCTTTTGCCGACGGCGCCGGGCCGAATGTGATCGAAACCACCGACAGCACAACAGCGACGGCTACGCCCATGACCGGGCCAACCACCGGCCACCTACGAAGATTCATACGGCAGATCCTGACACATACCGGGGACACCGCCCCACCGCTAGGCTCCCGCTGTGAGCGAAACCCCATCCGACCCAGGCGACCTCGCGCGCCGGGCGGCTCAGGTCATCGCCGAACGCACCGGAATCGCCGAGCACGACGTCGCCATCGTGCTCGGATCGGGCTGGCCGCCGGCGGTCGCGGCGCTCGGCACCCCCACCGCCGTGCTGCCCCAGGCCGAGCTGCCCGGATTCTCCCCGCCCACCGCGGTCGGGCACACCGGCGAGCTGTTGTCGATGCGCATCGGTGCACACCGGGTGCTGGTGCTGGTCGGCCGCATCCACGCCTACGAGGGTCACGACCTGGCTCACGTCGTGCACTCGGTGCGGGCGGCCTGCGCGGCCGGCGTGCGCGCCGTCGTGCTCACCAACGCGGCGGGCGGGTTGCGCCCGGACATGGCCGGTCGGCGAACCCGTGCTGATCAGCGACCATCTGAACCTGACCGCCCGTTCGCCCTTGGTCGGCCCGCAATTCGTGGACCTGACCGACGCCTACTCACCGCGGCTGCGCGCACTCGCCCGCCAGGCCGACCCCACGCTGACCGAAGGCGTCTACGCCGGGCTGCCCGGCCCGCACTACGAGACGCCCGCCGAGATCCGGATGCTGCGCACGCTGGGCGCCGACCTGGTCGGCATGTCGACGGTGCACGAGACCATCGCGGCCCGGGCGGCCGGCGCCGAGGTGCTGGGGATGTCGCTGGTGACCAACCTGGCCGCCGGGATCAGCGGCGAACCGCTGAGCCACACCGAGGTGCTGGCCGCCGGCGCCGCGGCGGCAACCCGGATGGGTGCGCTGCTGGCCTTGATCCTCTCCCAGCTCCCCCGGTTCTAGGGCCATGACGCCCGAGGAGTGGATCGCCCACGATCCCGACCCGGCGACGGCGGCCGAGCTCGCCGCGTGTGACCCGGACGAACTCGCCGAGCGGTTCGCCCGGCCCCTGAGGTTCGGCACGGCGGGCCTGCGCGGCCCGGTGCGCGGCGGGCCCCGACGCCATGAACGTCGCGGTGGTGTCGCGGGCCACCTGGGCGGTGGCGCAGGTGCTGATCGGGCGTGGCCTGCACGGCTCGTCGGTGGTCGTGGGACGCGACGCCCGGCACGGCTCGGCGGTATTCGCCACGGTGACCGCTGAAGTGCTTGCCGCCCAGGGGTTTTCCGTGCTGCTGCTGCCCGGTCCGGTGCCCACCCCGGTGGTGGCGTTCGCGGTGCGGCACACCGGCGCCCCGGCCGGGATCCAGATCACCGCATCGCACAATCCGCCCGCCGACAACGGCTACAAGGTGTACCTCGACGGCGGCATCCAGATCGTCTCCCCCACCGACCGCGAGATCGAAGCCGCGATGGCCGCCGCCCCGCCGGCCGACCAGATCGGCAGCGACCCCGTCGAACCCGCGCGGACCGATCTGGTCGAGCGCTACATCGAGCGGGCGGCCGGGTTGCGGCGCGGCACCGGTTCGGTGCGGGTCGCGCTGACCGCGCTGCACGGGGTGGGCGGCGCGGTGGCCGTCGAGACGTTGCACCGCGCGGGGTTCACCGAAGTGCACTCCGTCGGAACCCAATTCGCACCCGACCCGGACTTTCCCACGGTCGCGTTCCCCAACCCCGAGGAGCCCGGCGCCACCGACGCGCTGCTGGCCCTGGCCGCGGACGTCGGCGCCGACGTGGCGATCGCGCTGGATCCCGACGCCGACCGATGCGCCGTCGGCATCAAAGATCGGGTCGCGATGGCGGATGCTGTCCGGCGACGAAACCGGTTGGCTGCTAGGCGATTACCTACTGTCTCACCAGCGACGGTGGAACACGCCGGTGGTGGCCAGCACAGTGGTGTCGTCGCGGATGCTGTCGGCCATCGCCGCGCGCTACGGCGCCGTCCACGTCGAGACCCTCACCGGCTTCAAATGGCTGGCCCGCGCCGACGCGAAAGTGCCCGGCGGCACGCTGGTCTACGCCTACGAGGAAGCGATCGGGCACTGCGTCGACCCCGCGGCCGTGCGCGACAAGGACGGCATCAGCGCCGCGGTGCTGGTGTGCGACCTGGTGGCCGCGGCCAGCGGCAGGGCCGTTCGGTCCGGAACCTGCTCGACGAACTGGCCCGGCGGTACGGGGTGCACGACGTCGCCGCGGTGTCGCGCCGGGTCGCCGACGCCACCGAGGCGGCCGGACTGATGCAGCGGTGGCGGGCGGACCCACCGAAAACGCTGGCCGGTCTACACCGGCGATCCTCACCGACATCACCGACGCGCTGATCTTCACCGGCGGCGACGACGACACGTCGATCAGGCTGGTGGTGCGGCCTTCCGGGACCGAGCCGAAGTTGAAGTGCTACTTGGAGATTCGCTGCGCGGTTTACGACGACCTGGACTCTTCGCGGCGGCGCGCCGGCGCCCTGCGCGAGGAGCTGGTCGCTGCGGTGCAGAGCTGGTGAACAGGTTGGGCCCGAATTGGCGGTCGCCGGCATCGCCGAGGCCCGGCACGATATAGGCCGACTTGTTCAGCCCCTTGTCGACCGCGGCGGTGAACACTCGCGCGTCCGGCGCCGCTTTCTCCACCGCCGCAAGGCCTTCCGGAGCCGCCACCACACAGAGCACGGTGATATCGGTCGCGCCGCGGCGCTGTAGCAGGCCGATGGTGTGCGCCATCGACCCGCCGGTGGCCAGCATGGGATCGAGGACCATCACCGGCCTGCCCGCAAGCTTGTCGGGCAGCGCCTCCAGATACGGCGCCGGCAGGTGGGTTTCCTCGTCGCGGGCGACACCGACGAATCCCGACCTCCGCCTCCGGTATCGCGGCGTGCGCCGCGTCGAGCATGCCCAGCCCGGCCCGCAACACCGGCACCAGCAGCGGCGGCTTGACCAAGCGCGTCCCGACGGCCGAAGCCACCGGGGTGCGGATCGTCACCGACTTTCGCGGCGCGTCCCGGGTGGCTTCGTAGACCAGCATCAGCGTCAGCTCGCGCAGCGCGGCGCGAAAACCGGCGTTATCGGTGCGTTCGTCACGCAGCACCGTCAGCCGGGCGGCGGCCAACGGGTGGTCGATGACGCGAATTTCCATGGGGTCGAGGGTATATAACGATCGAGGCAAAGCCCTTCTGACACGCTTGCGCCGTCCCGGACAAACGCCCCTACCCGTTCATATACTCCGGGGTGTTGCGCGAAATTCGAAGTCCGAGAAGGCGGTCGACTGGGCATATCGCAGCCTGCGGCTGACTGGGCGCGGCTGGCGCTGGTGGCACTGGCGGCCAGCCCGTTGACGCCGCGCATAGGCCTTGCGGCAGCGGCCATTCCGCAACCCGCGCACGTCGTGATCGTGGTGGAGGAGAACCGCTCCGAGAACGGCATCATCGGAAACAAGTCGGCGCCCTTCATCACCACGCTGGCCGCGGGCGGCGCCAACATGACCCAGTCGTTCGCCGAAACCCATCCCAGCGAACCGAATTACTTGGCGCTGTTCGCCGGCAATACATTCGGAGTGACCAAGGACCAGTGTCCGGTCAACGGCGGCGCCGCACCGAACCTCGGCTCCGAATTGCTCGCCGCGGGCTACACATTCGTCGGCTTCGCCGAGGGCCTGCCGGCGGCCGGCTCACCGGTCTGCAGCGCGGGCAAGTACGCGCGCAAGCATGTGCCGTGGGCCAACTTCACCAATGTGCCTGCGGCGAATTCGCTGCCGTTCTCCGCATTCCCGATGGGCAACTACTCCAGCCTGCCGACCGTCTCGTTCGTCATCCCCAACAACGACGACAACATGCACGACGGCTCGATCGCGCAGGCCGACGCCTGGCTGAACCGCGAGCTGTCCGGGTACGCGAACTGGGCGGTGGCCAACAACAGCCTGCTGATCGTGACGTTCGACGAGGACGACGGTCGGTCCCGGAGGCGCCGCAACCAGATCCCCACGGTGTTCTACGGCGCCCACGTCCATCCCGGCAGCTACAGCGAACAGATCAACCACTACAACGTGCTGTCCACGGTGGAGCAGATGTACGGGTTGCCCAAGACGGGCTATGCGGCCGAGCGCCGCGCCGATCAGCGATATCTGGGCGCCCTAGCGCCCGATGGCCGCGGCAACGGGCGCCCTCGCCGGTCGTCGCTATTCTGTGCCGCATGGTTGCTGACCTCGTGCCCATTCGCCTGAGCCTGTCCGATGGTGACCGCTACACCGTGTGGGCACCCCGCTGGCGTGACTCCGGCGACGAGTGGGAGGCGTTCCTGGGCAAGGACGAGGACCTGTTCGTGTTCTCCTCCGTCGCCGACCTGGTCGCGTTCGTGCGTTCGGACGACGACAACGACCTGGCCGACCACCCGGCGTGGAAGGAGCTGCGCGCGGCGCACGCGCACACCTTCGAGCCCGCCGAGGACAAGCAGTTCGACCTGGTCGCCGTCGAGGAGCTGGTGGCGGAGAAGCCGACCGAGGAGTCGGTGTCCGCGCTGGCCGGCACGCTGGCCATCGTGTCGTCCATCGGATCGGTGTGCGAGCTGGCGGCGGTGTCGAAGTTCTTCAACGGCAACCCCAGCCTGGGCACCGTGTCCGGCGGAATCGAGCACTTCACCGGCAAGGCCGGCGCCAAACGCTGGAATGCGATCGCCGAGGTCATCGGGCGCAGCTGGGACGACGTGCTCGCCGCGATCGACGGCGTCGTCACCACCCCCGAGGTCGACGCCAAGCTGTCGGACAAGGCCGCCGACGAACTGGCCGAAGAGCGCGAGGACGAGCCGGACGAAGACACCGGCACCGAGGACGCCGCCGAGGAGGACGACGCCCGAGGAATCCGCGGAGGACGAGCGCGCCGAGGCCGAAGACGAGGACACCGAGAGGACGAGGCCGCCGACGACGAGGACGACCGGGCGACCGGCGACACCGTCGTGCTGGGCAGCGACAAGGACTTCTGGGCTGCAGGTGGGCATCGATCCGATCCGGATCATGACGAGTTCGGGCACGTTCTACACGCTGCGCTGCTACCTGGACGACCAGCCGATCTTCTTGGGCCGCAACGGACGCATCAGCGTCTTCACGCTCCGAGCGCGCGCTGGCCCGCTACCTCGCCGACGAGCACGACCACGACCTGGCCGACCTGAGCACCTACGACGACATCCGCACCGCCGCGACCGACGGCTCGCTGGCGGTCGAGATCACCGACGACAACATCTACGTGCTCAGCGGGCTGGCCGACGACCTGGCCGACGGGCCGGACGCCGTGGATCGCGAGCAACTGGAACTCGCCGTCGAGGTGCTCCGCGACATCGGTGACTACTCCGAGGAGGGCACCGTCGACAAGGCGCTCGAAACCGGCCGGCCGCTGGGCAAGTTGGTGGCCGCCGTGCTCGAGCCCGACTCGGTCGCCAAGCCGTCGCCGCCATACGCCGCGGCGGTGCGCGAGTGGGAGAAACTGGAGCAATTCGTCGACGGGCGGCTCCGCCGCGAGTAGCGCCGTCGTTTGACGGGTCGGCCTAGACGGGAAGGTTGGGTGACGTGTCGCTTCCCGGTATCGGCCCGTTACCGCTGTACGGGTTCCAGCGTCCCGGCCTGTTGTTATTCGGGTTGGTGCCACTGGCCCTGCTGGCCGTCTACGTCCTGGTCCAGGCGCGTCGCCGCCAACGGCTGCGCCGGTACACCGATACCCCCGTGGCGCAGTCGCCGTGGCGGCACCTCCCGATCGCCGTATCGCTGCTGTGCCTGGCGCTGTTGACCATCGCGCTGGCCACCCCCACCCACGACATGCGCATACCGCGCAACCGCGCCGTCATCATGCTGGTGATCGACATGTCGCAGTCCATGCGGGCGACCGACGTCGAACCCAACCGGCTCAAGGCCGCCGAACAGGCCGCCAGCCAGTTCGCCGGCCAGCTCACGCCCGGCATCAACCTCGGACTGGTCGGATTCGCCGGCACGCCCTATCTGCTGGTGCCGCCGACCCCGCAACACCAGGCCACCATCGACGCGCTGAAGAAGCTGGATTTCGCCGACAGCACGGCCACCGGCGAAGCCATCTTCACCGCCCTGCACGCGATCAGCGCCACCGCGGTCACGGGCGGCGACAAACCGCCGCCGGCCCGCATCGTGCTGCTCTCCGACGGCGGCGAGAACAAGCCCTCCAATCCCAGCGATCCGCACGACGGCGTCTTCACCGCGGCGCGGCTGGCCAAGGACGAGGGCGTGCCCATCTCGACGATCTCGTTCGGAACCAAGGGCGGCGAGATCGAGATGGACGGGCAGCGGATCGCCGTCCCGGTCTCGACCGACCAGATGAAGACGATCGCCAAGCTGTCCGGCGGGCAGTCCTACACCGCCACCAACCTCGGCGAGCTCGAGAAGAGCTACAACGCCATCGAGAACGAGATCGGCTACCGCACGGTGCCGGGGCCGGGCAGCTCCGGCTGGCTGCGCCTCGGCGTGCTGGCCGCCCTGATCGCGACGGCGCTGGCGCTGCTGATCAACCGGCGCCTGCCCAGCCTGAGGACTCAGGCGGGCAGCCTGCGGTTCAGCAGCAGACCGGCCAGGACGGCACCGGCCATGACGAAGGCGCCGAGCAGCATCCAGGCCAGGCTCGCGTCGCCCTTCACGGTTTCGTAGCCGATCTGGCGCTGCAGCGTCGAGTACACGTTCTTCAGCGAGTCCAGGCTGTCGGCGTGGAACGACTGGCCGTCGGTGATCTCGCAGATCTTCTGCAGGGTCTGGTCGTCCACCGGAACCGGGATGGTGGCGCCCTCGTAGTCGACGGTGCCGTACGGGGTGCCGAACGAGATCGTCGAGATCTGCACGCCCTCGGCCTTGGCGGCCCGGGCCGCGGTGAACGCCCCCTGCGGGGCGTTGGGGTCCAGCGGCACGTTCTCGGCGCCGTCGGATTCCAGCACGATCCGCGCCGGCGGTGGACCGTCGCCGCCGCCCATCACCGAACCGACCGTCGCGATCGCCTGCAGCGCGGTGAAAATGCCTTCTCCCGTCGCGGTTTTCGGGCCGGCTTGAGGCTGTCGATGCCCGCTTTCACCGCGCCGCGGTTGGTCGTCGGGGGCACCAGCAGCGTGGCGTTGGCCGCGAACTCCACCAGCCCCAGGTTGATCGCCGGGGTCAGCTGGTCGGCGAATTGCTTGCCGGCCTCCTTGGCCGCGTCCAGGCGGTTGGGCGGCACATCGGTGGAGGCCATCGATTCCGAGACGTCGATGACCAGCATCACCACCGCACGGTTGAGCGGAATCCGGACATCGGACGTCGGCCCCGCCATCGCGGTGGTCAGCAACACCAGCGACGCGGCCAGCAGGATCGTCGGGCACATGCCGCCACTTGCCGGGCCGCGGCGGCGCCACCCGCTCCAGCACCTCCATGTTCGCGAAGCGCAGCACCCGGCGGCGACGGGCGAATTGCTGCACGACGTAGAGGCCGATCACCAACAGCACGATCAGCAGGAACAGGAAGAACCAGGCGTTCTGAAAGCCCGTGAGCGACACCGGTCCCAACAGGGGCACCTTCATGTCCAGCCACACTATGCGTCGAACTCCGGCGGTGCATGGACCGCCGCCGGGGATTATCCGGCGACGAGATCGCGGCGCTGGGTGACTTGATGTCCAGGCTGCGCAGCTGGGTCTGCAGCCCGGCGTCCTGGATCGGATCAGGTGGTGCCGATGCGGGCGCTGCACCTGGTTGGGCGGCAGGGTGGCTTCGGCGCCCAGGAAGCGCACTACGGACCCCCTCCGCCCCCCCCCACGTTGCGCGGTGCTCTAGGACTCGGGTCGCCGATCCGCGGCGATTGTTGGCTGCGCCGTGAGGTGATCGAGGGGTGTTCGCATCCGACCGCGGAGGATCGGCACGCAATCGCTGGGGAGTTGTGTGGTGACCTCGACACCGGAGTGGGTGAGCTCGTCGAGAAATCTCGGTAGATGCTCCATCGCGCCGGTGGGCAGGTCGTGCAGTACGACCACGGTGTGTTGATGGCTGCGGGTGTCGGCGAGCGCTCGGCTAACCCATCCTCCGGGGTCGGCCCAGTCACGCGGGACGCTGTTCCACAGGACGCAGGTGTACTTTTCCGCGATGAGGTAATCGACGGCAGTTTGATTCAGACAGCGCGGTTCGAGTGCGCCCTCCGTTCCCCATGGTCTGAAGTACCGATCGACATCGGTGAAATCGTCCAAAAGTGTTTGCGCGCCGGCTGATTTCGTGAACGGCTTCCGCCGGGGAAAGCTGCCGAGAGGTCGTCCGTGGGTGTAAGGAGTGATTGCCGATCCGATGCCCCTCACTTACAGCACGCGCTATCAGCCGGCGTCCCGCCGGCGAGCGAACATTCTGTCCGACGACGAAGAACATGGCGGACATCTGACGCTGGGCGAGTGCATCGAGCACCTGATCCGTGACCCCAGGCGTCGGGCCGTTGTCGAAGGTCAAAGTGATCTTCGACGGCAGATTCTCACGCATAGCAGGTGCTCACCCGTCACATCAAGTTGCCTGACTGATTGATCAGACAGTATGTTATCGGGTAGCCGGCGATGAAGAGAAGAGTCGATGTTGACCGCAACTGTTCCGAAAGCGCGGGACACTGCTGATTCCGCGGCGACGGCCGGCGACGCCCGACAGCGAATCCTGCAGACGACGGTGCGGTGCTTCGGCGCGTACGGCTATGAAAAATCGTCGATGAAGCTGATCTCGGCGAAGGCCGGCGTTTCGCAGACCCTGCTGCACTATCACTTCGAGACGAAGGAAAAGCTCTTCCAGGCCGCGATCGACGACATGGCCAAAACGATGTTCTCCGCCGCGTCGGCCCGGCTGGCGGACCGGAGGCCCGTGGGTGACAGCCTGAACAAGGCGGCCGATCTGGTGTATGCCCTGTTCATCGACAACCTGGACGCGGTCACTTTCATGGTCGAGTTCGCCGCAGCGGCCAACCACAACGAGTTCTTGCGGACCGCGTATGTCGACTATCGCGATACTCAGCGCCGGCGGCTCGCTGAGTTACTGCGCACGATCATTGGCGACGATGCGCCGCCAAGTTTGATCGACGAGACGGTGCATCTCTTCGAGATTGTGCTGCTGGGCATGTCGATGCAGCGCCCGTTCATTTCCGACACTGCACGCTTCCGCGGCGATTTCGACGCTTTCGCGCGCATGATCGCCACCCACATCACCGAAGGATTGGAGTCGAGGCGCTGATGACCCCGAGACACCACCACCCAGGCAGTGCCGCCGATGATCGAGGACGCGGTGACCGGATCCGGTGCCAGACGTATCTTCGTGCGCCGCTACGACAACGACAACGCCGACTATGTCTTGGTGCTGGTGCATGGCACCGCCGGGAACAGCGAAGGTTACGACACGTTCGCCGAGCACATGCGCCGCCACCATCGGGCGGCAGTGTATTCGTTCGACCTCACCGGGCACGGCCGCACCGAAGGCAAGGCGGGTGTGTTCAGTTTCGAAGCCTTCCTCGAAGACACCAGGGCGGTAACCGATTACGCCGCGCGACGCACTTCCCTACCCGTCGTCGTGCACGGCGCGAGCCAGGGCGGTGAAGTCGCATTCCACGCGCTCGACGCGTGCCCGGCCGTGGTGGCCGGTGTGTGCATGAACATCTTGCTGAACCACGAGGCGCCAATGAGTCTGGCGATTCGGCTGTTTCAGTCGCGCCCAGCGCAATTTGCGGCAGCGAAGATAGGTGATCGGCTGCCGGTCCCGCTACGGCGGTTCATTGACTTCAAGGCCGCCTACCAAGAAGACCCCGGATTACTGGACACGAAGAAGAAGGACCCGCTGTACGTCTGGTCGTATGGGTTCAAGAAGCTACCACTCGGTGTTCAACTATGTCCCGCCACTGCCCGCCGCAGCCAACACGAAACCTGTCCTGATCACCTGTGGCGAGCACGATGAAATAGTCGGCGCCGAGCACTGCCGGGCATGCTTTGAGCGGATCGGCGGGACCAAAGACTTTTTCATGATGCCCGGCGGCGGCCATCAGCTCATGTTGTTCGACAGAAACGTCTACAGCAGGGTCATCGACTCGTGGATTCGGGAGCGTGTGCTCGGCGAGGCCCAATCATGGGAAGCGCCAATCGAACCCGAAGAGCGAAGCTACTTCGAGTTCCTCGACCACGAACGGGCCAACGACGCAGCTCGGGTGAGCCCGAGTACCGCTATTCGATGATCGATCGCGCGCTGATGCGGGTCAGCAACGGCACGATCGAGCGCGGGGTCCGCTACTTCTCCAACGCTGACGTCAGCGCGCAGTGGCGCTTCACCGCGGAACTGGTCAGCGAAATCGACTACAGCGCATGGGATTTCCTGCGTGACTATCTACCGTCCACGGACAATCAACGCCCTACGATGGCTGTGGTCGGCTGCGGCAGTGGAGGGGCGATCGCAGGTTTGCTGGAACGATATCCGGAGCTGGGCGAGTGGGATATCGTCGGCGTCGACGTCGACTATAAAGCGATCGACGCAGCCCGAAAGCGGTTCGCCGACCGGCCCGGGTTGAACTTCATTGTCGGCGACGCACGAAACGCGGATGTGTTGGCGGCCAGTCGGTTCGACCTAATTTACCTACACGGAGTCTTCGACCATTGCACGCGAGCACCGCCGTCTGCTCGATAGCGTGTTCAGCGCGCTGAAGCCAGGCGGCCGAATGTTCTATGTCACACCGGATCGCAACCTGTTCACCTGGCTCTCCTTCGTCGCGGTTGGGCCGTTGTACGTGTTCGGTCTGCACAAGCCCAACCACGACTTTCGGCGATTCCCCCGCCCAGCCGAGTTGAATACCATGCTCCAGCACGCCGGTTTCGAGCTGCTGCCCAGGCGAGGCCGCCCGACCACACCGGCCATGGTCGGCCTCGAGTACAGAGTCTGGGATGAATCCGTTTCCGGTCAAGAGGTCGGTGCGCACTCGCGTCCTCGACGACGAGATCTTCAAGCACACCAGCCCCAGGTGGTGGTTGCGGAACGGCTTCATTGGTGAGTATGTGGGAGCGGCGCAAAAACCGAGCCGATGATGTTTCGAGTGCGGTGCCCGAACTTCGTAGCCGTGCAATTTACTGGTTTTCCGGTGCGGGCTTAGTATGCATCTACGCGGGCGGGGCCCTTTGCACATATCTCGGGATGGCCGGCGGGATGCCCGGTCACATTGACGGCGAGCCGCTAGCCGATCAGCACCGCGTAACCGCGGCTTGATCACCTCGTCGATGATCGCCAGCCGCTCGTCGAACGGGATGAACGCCGACTTCATCGCGTTGATGGTGAAGCGCTCCAGGTCGCTCCATCCGTAGCCGAAAGCCTCCACCAGTCGGTGCATCTCGCGGCTCATGAAGGTGTCGCTCATCAGCCGGTTGTCGGTGTTGACGGTCACGCGGAACCGGGCGCGGGCCAGCAGATCGAACGGATGCTCGGCGATGCTCTTGACCGCGCCGGTCTGCACGTTGGAGACTGGGACACAGTTCCAGCGGAATTCGCTTGTCCCGCAGGATCGATGCCTGTCGGCCCAGCCGGACTTGCCGTCGGCCAGCACCGTCGATGTCGTCGACGATCCGCACCCCGTGGCCCAGCCGGTCCGCGCCGCAGAACGCGATCGCCTCGTGGATGGACGGCAGCCCGAACGCTTCGCCCGCGTGAATAGTGAAGCGCGCGTTGTTGTTTCGCATGTATTCGAAAGCGTCCAGGTGCCGCGTCGGCGGGTAGCCGGCCTCGGCGCCGGCGATGTCGAATCCGACGACGCCCTTGTCGCGGAACCGGATGGCCAGCTCGGCGATCTCCCGGGACACGCGCCGCGTGCCGCATCGCGGTGACCAGGCAGCGCACCATGATCGGCCGACCGCGGCGGCGGAGGCCTTCTCGCCGTCGGCGAACCCGGCCAGCACCGCGTCGACGACCTCGTCGAGCGACAGCCCGCGGTCGATGTGCAGCTCGGGCGCGAACCGGATTTCGGCGTAGACCACCGAGTCGGCGGCCAGATCCTCGACGCACTCGTAGGCGACCCGGTGCAGCGCCTCGGGTGTCTGCATCACGCCACGGTGTGCGCGAACGGCTCCAGGTAGCGCTCCAGCGAGCCGCTGTGCGGCGGCGTGCGAAACCACGTCGCCAGCTCGTCGACGTCGGTGGCGGGCAGCCCGTCGTAGCCGGTCTGCCCGGCGAGCTCCAGCACGGTCGCCGGGCGCAGGCCGCCGTCGAGGTGATCGTGCAGCAGCGCCTTGGGGGCCTGTCTGATCATCTCGAGCGTCAGCGGTGTCGTCATGCGGCTGATCCTGATCGATGATCACGGCGGGCGTCCGCGAGTGCGTGTCGCCGCCGATGCTCCACCCGCCGTCCAGTTCGGCCAGCGCGCGCGCCGAAGCGCTCCGGGGTGTCGGTGTAGCAGCGTGAACAGCGGCTCCCCGGCGGTGACCGGCTCGCCCGGGCGGCGGTGGATCCGCACGCCCGCGCCCGACTGCACCGGCTCGCCCGGGCGGGACGCGGCCCGCGCCGAGCCGCCACGCCGCCAGCCCCACTGCCATCGCGTCGATGTCGCCCATCGTGCCGCCGCGTCGGGGCGGTCACGGTCTCGGCATGCGCGCCGATCGGCAACGGCTGCGACAGGTCGCCGCCCTGCGCGGCGATCAGCGCGCGGAAGCAGTCCATCGCCGAGCCGTCGCGCAGCGTCGTCGCCGGGATCGCAGGCGTCGATGCCCGCGGCGTCGAGCATCTCCGCGGCCAGCGCCAGCGTCAGCTCGACCACGTCGGCCGGGCCGCCGCCGGCCAACACGTCCAGCGACTCGGCGACCTCGACGGCGTTGCCGACGGCCGCGCCCAGCGGGCGTGTTCATGTCGGTCAGCAGCGCACGGGTGGCGACGCCGTGCGCGGTGCCGAGCTCGACCATCGTGTGCGCCAGCTCGCGGGACTCGCGCCTCGGTCGTCAGGAACGCCCCGGAGCCGACCTTGCAGTCGAGCACCAGCGCGCGCGTGCCCTCGGCGATCTTCTTGCTCATCACCGAGCTGGCGATCAGCGGCAGCGATTCGACGGTGCCGGTGACGTCGCGCAGCGCGTAGATCTTGCGGTCGGCCGGGGCCAGCTCCCCGGCGGCGAAGATCGCCGCGCCGACGTCGCAAAGTTGTTGGCGGATCCGGTGTTTGGACAGCTCGGCGGTGAACCCGGCGATGGACTCCAGCTTGTCCAGCGTGCCGCCGGTATGGCCGAGCCCGCGGCCCGCCGCCTGCGGCACCGCGCCGCCGCAGGCGATGACGACGGGCACGAGCGGGAGCGTGATCTTGTCGCCGACCCCGCCGGTGGAGTGCTTGTCGACGGTCGCAGCGGCTGCCGTCGCGCGCAGGTCGCTGAAGTCGAAGCGCTCGCCGGACGCGACCATCGCCGCGGTCCAGCGCGCGATCTCGCCGCGGTCCATGCCGCGCAGGAAGATCGCCATCAGCAGCGCCGACATCTGTTCGTCGGCGACGTCGCCGTCGGTGTAGGCGTCGATGACCCAGTCGATGGCCTCGTCGGACAGCCGGCCGCCGTCGCGTTTGGTCCTGATCACCGTCGGCGCGTCGAAGCGCGTCGAACTCGTCGGTCACCGCGACGTTCGCCGCGGTCGAGGTCGTCGGCCCGAACGCGTCGGGCAGCAGGTCGCCGAGCGGGCGCGGGCCGGCAGGGTGGTCGATCAGCAGCTCGGGCCCGCCGTGCTCGACCAGCACCTGACGGCACCGCCCGCACGGCATCAGCACCGAGCCCGCGCCCGTCCACGCAGGCCAGCGCCACCAGCCGGCCGCCGCCGGTGGAATGCAGGGCGCACACCACGGCGCATTCGGCACAGAGACCAAGGCCATATGAGACGTTCTCCACATTGCACCCGGTGACCACGCGGCCGTCGTCGACCAGCGCGGCCGCCCCGACCGCGGAACCGCGAGTACGGCGCATAGGCACCCGTCGGAGACGTCGATTGCTTTGTCCCGCAACAAATTCCAGTCGATCTCAGGCATAACGAAACCCCGCTCACCCATCGCTGATTCCGACAGTCACCCTAGCCGCAAAACGGCAATTTCGCTTGACGAGACATTCGGCGCAAGCCACACCGTGTCCGAGCTAAGCTCAAGTGCCCGGCGTGACTGTCGTTGCAAGTCGGCGAGAAGGCGGTGAGGACTGGGGTGACTACGCAACCGACAACCGCGGATCCGGCGGCACCGGTATCGGCTCCCTCGCGCAAACGCAGGCCACCACGGACCCTGTACCGGGGCGACCCCGGCATGTGGTCGTGGGTGCTGCACCGGATCACCGGCGCGACGATCTTCTTCTTCCTGTTCGTCCACGTCCTCGACACCGCGCTGGTGCGGGTCAGCCCGCAGACCTACAACGCGGTGATCGAGAGTACAAGACGCCGATCGTCGGCCTGATGGAATCCGGCCTGGTCGCCGCGTGCTCTTCCACGCGCCTCAACGGCATCCGGGTGATCCTGATCGACTTCTGGTCCGAAGGCCCGCGCTACCAGCGGCTGATGTTCTGGATCGTCGGCATCGTGTTCCTGCTGGTGATGGTTCCGGCCGGCGTGGTGACGGTCATCCACATGATGGAGCACTTCCGATGAGCGGTCCGGACCTTCAGCTGGGCTCCGAGTCCCAAGGGGCGAGCTCGCCCCGGTCAAACAGCGCAGCCACGACCGCCCCGCCAGCCTGGACAACCCCCGCTCGCCGCGCCGGCGGGCCGGCATCCCCAACTTCGAGAAGTTCGCCTGGCTGTTCATGCGGTTCTCCGGGATCGCGCTGGTCGTGCTGGCGATCGGCCACCTGTTCATCATGCTGATGTGGGACAACGGCGTTTACCGCATCGACTTCAACTACGTGGCGCAGCGCTGGGCGTCGCCGTTCTGGCAGATCTGGGACCTGGCGCTGCTGTGGCTGGCGCAACTGCACGGCGGCAACGGCCTGCGCACCATCATCGACGACTACACCCGCAAGGACAGCACCCGGTTCTGGCTCAACAGCCTGCTGCTGTTGTCGATGGGGTTCACGTTGGTGCTGGGCACCTACGTGCTGCTGACATTCGACCCGAACATCGGAGGCTGACCGATGATCCAGCAACACCGGTACGACGTGGTGATCGTCGGCGCGGGCGGTGCCGGCATGCGGGCCGCGGTCGAGGCGGGTCCGCGGGTGCGCACCGCGGTGCTGACCAAGCTCTACCCCACCCGCAGCCACACCGGCGCCGCCCAGGGCGGCATGTGCGCGGCGCTGGCCAACGTCGAAGAGGACAACTGGGAATGGCACACCTTCGACACCGTCAAGGGCGGCGACTACCTCGCCGACCAGGACGCCGTGGAGATCATGTGCAAGGAAGCCATCGACGCGGTGCTCGACCTGGAGAAGATGGGGATGCCGTTCAACCGCACCCCCGAGGGCCGCATCGACCAGCGCCGCTTCGGCGGGCACACCCGCGACCACGGCAAGGCGCCGGTGCGCCGGGCGTGTTACGCCGCCGACCGCACCGGCCACATGATCCTGCAGACGCTGTACCAGAACTGCGTCAAGCACGACGTGGAGTTCTTCAACGAGTTCTATGCGCTGGACCTGGTGCTCACCCAGACCCCGAGCGGGCCGGTGGCCACCGGCGTGGTCGCCTACGAGCTGGCCACCGGCGACATCCACGTCTTCCACGCCAAGGCGATCGTGCTCGCCACCGGCGGTTCGGGCCGGATGTACAAGACCACCTCCAACGCGCACACGCTGACCGGCGACGGCATCGGCATCGTCTTCCGCAAGGGACTTCCGTTGGAGGACATGGAGTTTCACCAGTTCCATCCGACCGGCCTGGCCGGCCTGGGCATCCTGATCTCCGAGGCGGTGCGCGGTGAGGGCGGCCGGCTGCTCAACGGCGAGGGCGAGCGCTTCATGGAGCGCTACGCCCCGACGATCGTCGACCTGGCGCCGCGCGACATCGTCGCCCGCTCGATGGTTCTGGAGGTTCTCGAGGGCCGCGGCGCCGGCCCGCACAAGGACTACGTCTACATCGACGTCCGCCACCTCGGCGAGGACGTGCTGGAGGCGAAGCTGCCCGACATCACCGAGTTCGCCCGCACCTACCTGGGCGTGGACCCGGTGCACGAGCTGGTGCCGGTCTACCCGACCTGCCACTACGTGATGGGCGGCATCCCGACCACCGTCACCGGACAGGTGTTGCGGGACAACACTTCTACGGTGCCGGGGCTGTACGCGGCCGGCGAGTGCGCGTGCGTGTCGGTGCACGGCGCCAACCGGCTGGGCACCAATTCGCTGCTGGACATCAACGTGTTCGGCCGCCGGGCCGGCATCGCCGCGGCCAAGTACGCGCGGGGACACGACTTCGTGGACATGCCGCCGGAGCCGGCGGCGATGGTCGTCGGCTGGGTCGGCGACATCCTCTCCGAGCACGGCAACGAGCGCGTCGCCGACATCCGCATCGCGTTGCAGCAGTCGATGGACAACAACGCCGCGGTGTTCCGCACCGAGGAGACGCTCAAGCAGGCGCTCACCGACATCCACGCGCTGAAGGAGCGGTACGCGCGAATCAGCGTGCACGACAAGGGGAAGCGATTCAACAGCGACCTGCTCGAGGCCATCGAGCTGGGCTTCCTGCTGGAGCTCGCCGAGGTCACCGTGGTCGGCGCGTTGAACCGCAAGGAGTCTCGCGGCGGCCACGCCCGCGAGGACTACCCCAACCGCGACGACGTCAACTTCATGCGCCACACGATGGCCTACAAGCAGGGCAGCGACCTGCTGAGCGACATCGCGCTGGACTTCAAGCCCGTCGTGCAGACGCGCTACGAACCCAAGGAACGGAAGTACTGATGGCCGAGAGCGTCGGAACCGAAGAGGCGGCCGAGGTCGAGACCGGCCTGGAGCCGCCCCTGCCGGCGATTCCCGACGGGGCGGTGATGGTGACCGTCAAGATCGCCCGGTTCAACCCCGACCAGCCCGACGCCTACACGGAAACCGGTGGCTGGCAAAGCTTTCGGGTGCCGTGCCTGCCCAGCGACCGGATGCTCAACCTGCTGATCTACATCAAGAGCTACCTGGACGGGACGCTGACCTTCCGGCGGTCCTGCGCGCACGGGGTGTGCGGCTCGGACGCCATGCGCATCAACGGTGTCAACCGGCTGGCCTGCAAGGTGCTGATGCGCGACCTGCTGCCCAAAAGAAGCGGGCAAGCGGCAAGACGCTGACCATCACGGTCGAGCCGATCCGCGGGCTGCCGGTGGAGAAGGACCTGGTGGTCGACATGGAGCCGTTCTTCGACGCCTACCGGGCGGTGAAGCCGTACCTGATCACCACCGGCAATCCGCCGACCCGCGAACGCATTCAGAGCCCGACCGACCGCGCCCGCTACGACGACACCACCAAGTGCATCCTGTGCGCCGCGTGCACCACCAGCTGCCCGATCTTCTGGCACGAGGGCAGCTACTTCGGCCCGGCGGCGATCGTCAACGCGCACCGGTTCATCTTCGACAGCCGCGACGAGGCCGCCGCCGAGCGCCTGGACATCCTCAACGAGGTCGACGGCGTGTGGCGGTGCCGCACCACGTTCAACTGCACCGAGGCCTGCCCGCGCGGCATCCAGATCACCAAGGCGATCCAGGAGGTCAAGCGCGCGATGATGTTCTCGCGCTAGGCGCTTCGCGGCGGCGGGCCGTCGGATCAGGGCTTTGACTCGCCCCGGCGAGTGCCCGCCACGTGTGCCGGCCCGACGCGGTCGTCGTCGCGGTCGGATTCCGGCATCTGTGAAGCGGGTTGTTCGTCTGCCGGCGACTGGGTCGCACCGCCAGGGGTGCTCTCCGGGCTGGCCGACTTGGAATCGGGGTTCGTCGCCGGGCCCGTGGCGCCGCCTGTGCCTTCGCTGCCACTCGCGGCACTCTCGTTGGCGTCCCTCGTATGGCGGGATGGCGCTTCCGGTGTCCTGCGGAGGCGATTCGCCGGTGCCGCCGTAGGTGTCCGACGCGGTCGGATCGCTCATCGGCGGATTCGCGTCTTCGTCTACGGTTCCGGCCGGACGGTCCGCCCGGCCCTGCTCGGGAGTATCCGTGCCCGTGTCGCGCGCGCCGCTACCCAACTCAGGATCGTCGAAGTGTTCAAGCCTCGTATCGTCGCGCTGTTCATCATTGTGAGAGGTCATAACCTGTCTCCTAACCCTCTCGTTACCCTGCCGCGTCGGCTGGCGTGGCCAGGGTGAAGGACGGGTCCCGGACATTCGGCGGGAACACCTCACGACGAGCGCCTTGGCATCCTCAACGAGTCGACGGCGTGTGGCCGTGCGGCACACGGGAGTACCTCTCCGGGGCCATAAGGCCTCTCCCGAAAGCACTAGCTGTACTCGGTCATGGTTCCCCGACCGTCACACATCCCGGGGCTGCCTCGTCTGACGGGTATGACACAGAAAACCCGCATCGAGCCCCTGCCACCCAAGCGCACCGGATTGCTGACCCGGGCCATGTACCGGATCGCCAAGCGGCGCTATGGCCAAGTTCCCGAACCCTTCACCGTCACCGCGCATCATCGCGGGCTGATGATCGCCGGCGCCGTGCACGAGACCATGCTGGACCGGGCGTCGAAGACGCTGCCGGTCAGCGTGCGCGAGCTCGCGGTGTTTTGGACCGCGCGCACGGTCGGCTGCTCGTGGTGCGTCGACTTCGGGTCCATGCTGCAGCGCCTCGACGGCCTGGACATCGCGCGCCTGAAGGAGATCGACAACTATGCCAGCTCACCGGCGTTCACCGACGACGAGCGCGCCGCCATCGCCTACGCCGACGCGGTGACCACCGACCCACACACCGTCACCGACGAGCAGGTCGCCGATCTGCGGGCCCGCTTCGGTGACGCCGGGGTGATCGAGCTGACCTATCAGATCGGCGTGGAGAACATGCGGGCGCGGATGAACACCGCGCTGGGCATCACCGAGCAGGGCTTCAATTCCGGTGACGCGTGCCGGGTTCCCTGGGCGACCGAGTCGACCGAGCTCAACGAACCCGCAGCGGGGAGCCGGTGAACTTGTCGGGGTTGGCGACATCCCATAGGGCGCAGACCTTTCCGTCGCGCACCGTCGCGGCCATGATCCGCGGCATCATCTCGCGGTACCCGTCGCCGGCGGGGCAGCCGGGCGTGTAGCCGCCCAGCTCGCCGTTGACCAGCGCCCAGCTGATACGACGTGAACATCGCCGGGCCGTAGCGCTGGGCCAGGCCGAAGAAGAATCGGGCCACCTTGTCCGCGCCGTGGATGACGTTGAATTGCGGTGGGCGCCTTGCCATTCGCGTCGCCGGTAAGGATCACATCGGGATGCAGCAGCGCCACCACGGCTTGCAGATCGCCGGATGCCATGGCGGCCAGCAACTTCCCGACCACCTCGTTGTGCGCCGGGTCGGGTTCGGGGTACGGCCTCGGCCGAGACCGCCTTGCGGGCCCGGGAGGCCAGCTGCCGGGCGGCGGCCTCGTTGGTTCCCAGCACCCGGCCACCTCCGCGAACGGCACGGCGAACCCGTCGTGCAGCACGAAGGCGACCCGCTGATCGGGGGACAGCCGCTCCAGCACCACCATCGCCGCGAACCGCGCGTCCTCGCCGGCCACCACCGCGGACAGCGGATCGGCCGCATCGAATCCGGTCACGACGGGCTCGGGCAGCCAGTTGCCGGTGTAGGTTTCGCGGCGATGCGCGGCCGACCGCAGCCTGTCCAGGCCCAGCCTGCTCACCACCGTGGTCAGCCAGGCCCGCAGGTCGGTGATCTCCGTTCCCTTTTCGGGGTCCTGCTGGTGCCAGCGCAGCCAGGCGTCCTGGACGATGTCCTCGGCATCGGCCACCGTGCCGGTGAGCCGGTAGGCGACCGACATGAGATGGGGCCGTAGCGACTCGAACTCGCTGACCTGCTGCGCTGAGGTCATGTCACGAGCCTAGCGTTAGGCTCCGCACGACATGACTGGGAATCTGTGGTTGCACTTCGCCCGGCACGGCCCGGACATCACGCCGCCGATCATCACCCGCGGCGAGGGCGTCACCATCTTCGACGACCGCGGCAAGAGCTATCTGGACGGCCTGTCCGGACTGTTCACCGTGCAGGTCGGCCACGGCCGCACCGAACTCGCCGAGGTCGCCGCCCGTCAGGCCGGCACGCTGGCGTTCTTCCCGCTATGGGGATACGCCACTCCCACCGCGATCGAGCTCGCCGAACGCCTCGCCGGCTACACCCCGGGCGATCTGAACCGGGTCTTCTTCACCACCGGCGGCACCGAGGCCGTCGAGACCGCGTGGAAGCTGGCCAAGCAGTACTTCAAGCTCACCGGCAAACCCGGTAAGCACAAAGTGATTTCGCGTCGCGATCGCCTACCACGGCACCACCCAGGGCGCCCTGGCGATCACCGGGCTGCCGCGCTTCAAGGCGCCCTTCGAGCCGGTGACGCCCGGCGGCTTCCGGGTGCCCAACACCAACTTCTACCGTGCGCCCGAACCGTTTCGAACCGACCCGAAGGCCTTCGGGCAGTGGGCCGCCGACCGGATCGCCGAGGCCATCGAGTTCGAAGGCCCCGACACCGTCGCCGCGGTGTTCCTGGAGCCGGTGCAGAACGCGGGTGGCAGCATCCCGCCTCCCCCAGGCTATTTCGAGCGGGTGCGCCAGATCTGCGACGAATACGACGTGCTCCTGGTCTCCGACGAGGTGATCTGTGCGTTCGGCCGGATCGGGTCGATGTTCGCCTGCGACGACTTCGGATACGTGCCCGACATGATCACCTGCGCCAAGGGAATGACGTCGGGCTACTCACCGATCGGCGCCATGATCGCCAGCGAGAGGTTGTTCGAACCGTTCAACGACGGCGCCACCATGTTCCCGCACGGGTATACCTTTGGCGGCCATCCGGTTTCGGCGGCCGTCGGCGCTGGCCAACCTCGACATCTTCGAGCGTGAGGGCCTGGGCGCCCGCGTCCGAAGCCTCGCGCCCGCCTTCCGCGCCACGCTGGACAAGCTCTACGACCTGCCCATCGTCGGCGACGTGCGCGGCGAGGGCTTCTTCTACGGCATGGAACTGGTCAAGGACAAGGCGACCAGGCAGACCTTCACCGACGACGAGCGCCGGCCGCTGCTCGCCCGGGTCGGTGCGGCGCTGTTCGAGGCCGGGTTGTACTGCCGCACCGACGACCGCGGCGATCCGTCATTCAGCTGGCGCCGCCGCTGATCAGTGGTCAGGCCGAATTCGACACCATCGAGGCCGTCGCTGCGCAGCGTGCTCAGCGACGAGTGCCGTCGGCTGTAGCCAGGATCCGCTTGACCTCGTACGCGGCCAGCAGCACCTCCCGGGAATGCGCCGCCGTCGGGCTGCTCGCAATCCGCGATTGCGCGTTACACAGCCAGGCGAGGGCGGACCGCAAGTCGCCATCCGGTGTGGCATCGCGCTGCAGCTTCAGCTCCGTCAACACCCGGTCATGGCCCGCGCTGCGAACCTGGGTTCCCTTCTCCACCTGCTTGAGCAGATGTTCCAACGATCGCGGGCCATCGTCGCCTGCGCCGCCACCTGGACCAAAACCGATCGTTTGAAATGGCACATCCCTCGGGGATTCGGGCGGTCGATTGCTTCGGGACTGACCGCGTGCCCAGCGTAACGCGGCTCCACACGCAGCGCTCAGTAACTTCCGTCTCACCAGTCACAGCGCGGCTCCCCGAATTCGGGCCGCCGATCGCTTAGTGTGCACAGACGATGACCCTGTTACGTTCCGCATCATGCCTGGCAGCGGCGTTTTTCCTGCTGGCCGCCCCGGTCACGTCGGCGGCACCGGCGACGTTGCCGCTGGGCATGCCGCTCGCGGCGGCCGAACCCGGCGCCGAACCCAATGCCGCCCCGGCCAACTGCCCGTACAAGGTGAACACCCCGGCCGCGGTGGACTCGTCGGAGGCTCCCCACCGCCGGCGACCCGCCGATCCCGCTGGCCGTGCCCGCCAAACCGGTCGGCGGCGACGCGCTGGGCAGCTGCGGCATCGTCGCCGCGCCGAATACGCCGGCGCTGCCGGGCGACGTCTCCGCCGAGGCCTGGCTGGTGGCGGACCTGGACAGCGGCGCCGTCATCGCGGCCAAGGACCCGCACGGGCGGCACCGCCCGGCCAGCATCATCAAGGTGCTGGTCGCGATGGCTTCCCTCAACGCGCTCAACCTCAACAAGTCGGTCCCCGGGACCGCCGACGACGCGGCCGCCGAGGGCACCAAGGTCGGCGTCGAGGAGGGCGGGGTCTTCACCGTCAACCAGCTGCTGCACGGGCTGCTGATGCACTCGGGCAATGACGCCGCCCACGCGCTGTCCATGCAGCTGGGCGGGATGCAGCAGGCGCTGGAGAAGATCAACGTGTTATCCGCCAAGCTGGGCGGACAGGACACCCGGGTGGCATCGCCGTCGGGGCTGGACGCGCCCGGCATGAGCACCTCGGCCTATGACATCGGGCTGTTCTATCGCTACGCCTGGCAGAATCCGACGTTCGCCGACATCGTCGCGACGCGGACCTTCGACTTCCCCGGCCACGGCGACCACCCGGGCTACGAGCTGGAGAACGACAACCAGCTGCTCTACAAGTATCCGGGCGCGCTGGGCGGCAAGACCGGTTACACCGACGACGCGGGCCAGACGTTCGTGGGCGCGGCCAATCACGACGGGCGACGGCTGGTGGCGGTGCTGCTGCACGGGACGCGGCAGCCGATCGCCCCGTGGGAACAGGCCGCGCACCTGCTCGACTACGGCTTCTCCACCCCGCAGGGCACGCAGGTCGGCTCGCTGATCGCGCCCGACCCGTCCCTGGCGCCGGCCAAGCGCGACACCGCCTCGGACTCGCTCGCGAACAACGCCGCGGCCGGCGGGATCATCGCCGTTCGGCGGACGCCATGCCGATCAGGGTGGGTGTGGCGGTGATCGGCACCATCGTCGTGTTCGCGCTGATCATGATGGCACGCTCGATGAACCGCCGACCGCAGCACCGCTGAGCGTCGTGGCACGCGGATCGCGGCGCGGACTGCTGGTCGGGCTGACCGCCGCCAGCGTGGGGGTCATCTACGGCTACGACCTGTCCATCATCGCCGGGGCGCAGTTGTTCGTCACCGAGGACTTCGGATTGTCCACCCGCCAGCAGGAACTGCTGACGACGATGGTGGTGATCGGCCAGATCGTCGGGGCGCTGGGCGCCGGCGTGCTGGCCAACGTGATCGGGCGTAAAAGATCGGTGGTGCTGATCCTGTTCGCGTATGCGGTTTTCGCGCTGCTGGCCGCGTTCTCGGTTTGTATGCCGATGCTGTTGACGGCGCGACTGCTGCTGGGTCTGACCATCGGCGTGACGGTGGTGGTCGTCCCGGTCTACGTGGCGGAATCGGCCCCGACGGCGGTGCGCGGTTCGCTGCTGACGGCCTATCAGCTGGCGATCGTCAGCGGGCTGATCGTCGGCTACGTGACCGGCTACCTGCTGGCCGGCACCCACAGCTGGCGGTGGATGCTGGGGCTGGCCTGCGTGCCCGCGGTGTTGTTGCTGCCGTTGGTGATTCGGATGCCCGACACGGCCCGGTGGTACGTGTTGAAGGGCCGGATGGACGACGCCCGGCGGGCGCTGCTGCGGGTGGAACCCACCGCGCAGGTCGACGAGGAGCTCGCCGAGATCGGCCGCGCGTTGAGCGAGGCCTCGCCCGGCGCGCGCGGCGGGTTCTCCGAGATGCTGCGGCGCCCGTTCTTGCGGGCCACCGTCTTCGTGGTCGTTCTCGGTTTCCTGATCCAGATCACCGGCATCAACGCGATCATCTATTACAGCCCCCGCATCTTTCAGGCCATGGGCTTCACCGGTAATTTCGCGCTGCTGGGGCTGCCGGCACTGCTTCAGGTGGCCGGTTTGGCGGCCGTCGGCGCCGCGCTGCTGCTGGTCGACCGGGTGGGCCGGCGGCCAATCCTGTTGTGGGGCACCGCCATGATGATCGTCGCCGACGTGGTGCTGATGGCCGTGTTCGGTCAGGGCTTCGGTGGCGCGCTCGCCGGGTTCGCCGGCATCCTGCTGTTCATCTTCGGCTACACCATGGGCTTCGGCTCGCTGGGCTGGGTGTACGCCAGCGAAAGCTTCCCGTCCCGGCTACGCTCGATCGGGTCGAGCACCATGTTGACCTCCAACCTGGTGGCTAACGCCATCATCGCCGCCGTCTTCCTGAGCCTGCTCCATTCACTGGGCGGCGCAGGGACTTTCGCGTTGTTCGCGGCGCTCGCGTCGGTCGCGTTCGTCTTCGTGTACCGGTACGCGCCGGAGACCAAGGGCCGCCAGCTCGAGGACATCCGCCACTTCTGGGAAAACGGCGGCCGATGGTCGTGATCGCCGCCGGCACCATCGTGCTCGACGGACAGGTCTGCCGCCCCGGCTGGCTGCAGACCTCCGGCGGACGGATCGCGGCCTGTGCGCCCGGCCCGCCACCCCGCCCGGCCGACCGGGACTTCCCCGATTGCACTGTGGTGCCGGGGTTTATCGATATGCACGTGCACGGCGGTGGCGGCGCTTCCTACACCGACGCCGACGGCATCGTCGGCACCGCCGCGTTTCACCTGCGGCACGGCACCACCACCACGCTGGCCAGCCTGGTGACCGCCTCGCCGTCCGAACTGCTCGGCGGGGTGCGCGCACTCGCCGAGGCCACCCGCCGGGGCACCGTCGCGGGCATCCACCTGGAGGGGCCGTGGCTGAGCCGGGCGCACTGCGGAGCCCACGACCGCACCCAGATGCGCGATCCGGACGCCGGAGAGATCGACGCGGTGCTGGCCGCGGGCGCCGACACGATCCGGATGGTGACGCTGGCACCCGAGCTGCCCGGTGGCCGACGCGGCGATCCGGCGCTTCGTGGACGCGGGAGTCGTTGTGGCGGTGGGACATACCGATGCCACCTACGAGCAGACCCGGCACGCCATCGCGCTGGGCGCCACGGTCGGCACGCATCTGTTCAACGCGATGCCGCCGCTGCACCATCGCGAGCCCGGCCCCGCCCTCGCCCTGCTGCGCGACCCGCGGGTGACCGTCGAGGTGATCGCCGACGGCGTGCACCTGCACCCCGACGTGGTGGCGGCGGTGATCGCGGCGGCCGGAGCCGACCGGGTCGCCATGATCACCGACGCGATCGCCGCGGCCGGTCGCGTCGACGGCGCGTTTCGGCTCGGCGCAGTGCACATCGATGTCGTCGCCGGCGTCGCACGGGTGCACGGGACGTCGACGATCGCGGGCAGCACCGCCACCATGGATCGGATCTTCCGCGCCGTGCACTCGGAAGCGGGCCTGGCCGCCGCGGTGCAGACGACCGCCGCGACGCCGGCGCGGGCGCTCGGCCTGCCGCGGGTGGGCGAGCTGGCCGCGGGCTACGACGCCAATCTCGTTGTGCTGGACCGTGGTCTACACGTGGCGGGGATCATGGTGCGCGGCGCCTGGCGAGAGCCGACCGGCTAGCGATCTCGGCGGGTGACGCGGGCGATCCGGGAAAGCGTCAGCGCCCCAACCGCTCCCAGGGCCATCGCGGTCAGCGTCTGGCGGGTATTGAGGCCCTCATCCATCTGCACGCGCGGCGCGATGATCGCCGGGGCCGGAGGGGCGACGGGTTGACTGCGCGGATCATTGGAAGCCGTCGCCGCCCACGCGGTGCAGAACAGGACGAGATACGCGGTGATGTAGGCGAACACCATCAACCCCAGCACCGGGCCGAAGGCGGCGCCCGCGGGACTTCGCAGCACCGTCTTCAGATAGAGGGACGCCACCTGTTTGAACACCTCGAAGCCGATCGCCGCGATCAGCCCCGCCCGCATCGAATCGACCAGGCTGACCTTCTCGCGGGGCAGGCGAGCGATCATCCAGGTGAACAGCAGCCACGACACCAGCGTCGCGATCAGGATCGAGATCAGCCAGAAGAGCCAGTCGAACACCGCAAACTGCGGTATGCCAAGCCATTTCAGCAGCGCGCGCATGGGCGCCGCATGGCCGACGGTGGTCAGCGCGACGGTGGCCACGATCACCGCGAACGTTCCCAGCATCGCCAGCAGGTCGGAGAGCTTGTTGCGCACGAAGCCCGGCGACTCGACGGGCCGGTCCCACCACATCTCCGTCAGCGCCTGGCGCAGGTGCGATATCCAGCCCAGGCCCGCCCACACCGCGGTGACCAAACCGATGACACCGACCGAGGTTCGGGCGTCGATGGCCGAGTTCATCAACTCCTGCAGCTGATTACCCAGCGTGCCGGTCACCTGGGAGCGGATGTGGTCGTCGATGGTGTTCAGCAGCTGCGGCCGCCGGGCCAACACGAACCCGAAGGCCGCGAAACCGACCATGAGCAAAGGAAACAACGCGAAAATCGTGTAGTAGGTCAGGCCGGCCGCAAAGAAACCGCCGTTGCGCTCGTCGAAACGTTGGTAAGCGCGGATGACATGATCGATCCACCCGTACCGCGCCCGCAGCCGATCAAAAACGCCCGCCTTGGCCGGCTCGCTCATCGCACGACTCCAATGAGAGCGGTACTAGCTCCGTTGTGGAAGAAACCCAAGCCGATCGTAAACCCGCTGGACCGTTTTCCCGGCCACATCGTTGGCCTTTTCCGCCCCGGCCGCGAGCACGGCCTCCAATTCGGCGACATCGGCGGTCAGTTCGTCGACGCGGGCCTTGATCGGGGCGACGAACTCGACGACCGCCTCGGCGGTGTCCTTCTTCAAATCGCCGTAACCCTTTCCGGCATAGCCGTCCACGAGCGTGTCGATCCCGACACCGGTGACCGCGGACTGGATGCTCAGCAGGTTGGACACGCCCGGCTTGGCCTCGGTGTCGAAGCGGATCTCGCGCTCGCTGTCGGTGACCGCCGAGCGAATCTTCTTGGCCGACACCGCCGGTTCGTCGAGCAGGTTGATCAACCCGGCATCGGTGGCCGCCGACTTGCTCATCTTCGACGTCGGGTCTTGTAAGGTCGTAGATCTTGGCGGTGGCCTTGGGGATGAGCAGGTCCGGCACCACGAACGTCTCCGGGAAGCGGCCGTTGAACCGCTCGGCGATGTCGCGCGCCAGCTCGAGATGCTGACGCTGGTCCTCGCCCACCGGCACCAGATCGGTGTCGTAGGCCAGCACGTCGGCCGCCTGCAGCACCGGGTAGGTGAACAACCCCACCGTGGTGGAGTCGGCGCCCTGGCGCAGCGACTTGTCCTTGAACTGCGTCATCCGCGACGCCTGCCCGAAGCCGGTGAAGCAGCCCAGCACCCACGCCAACTGGGTGTGGGCGGGCACATGGCTCTGCACGAACACGGTGCTGCGGGCCGGGTCGATGCCCAGCGCCAGATACTGGGCGGCGGTGATCAGGGTGCGGCGGCGCAGCGCCTCGGGATCCTGGGCGACGGTGATGGCGTGCAGGTCGACCACGCAGAAGAACGCGTCATGGTCGTCCTGCAGCGCGACCCATTGCTTGACCGCGCCCAGCGCGTTACCCAGGTGAAGCGAATCGGAGGTGGGCTGCACGCCGGAGAAAATCCGGCTGGATCCGGTAGCGGTGCTCATGATGCACCGATCTTTTCACGCGCAGCCGCCGCGGCCGCACAGACCGGCGCCCGCGCAGCCCCCGATGTTGCGGTACCGGCGGTACCGCATTTAATGTCGGGTTATGACGACTCGTTCGCCGATCCACCTTGGTTCCGGAGAGCCGGTCCTGCTGCTGCACGGATTCCTGATGTCGCAGACGGTGTGGGATCCGGTCGCCCCGCGGCTGGCCGAGACCGGCCGCTTCGAGGTCTTCGCCCCCACCATGGCCGGGCACAACGGCGGGCCCTACGCGGGCACCTGGCTGCTGAGCTCGTCGGTGCTGGCCGACCACGTCGAGCGGCAGCTCGACCAGCTCGGCTGGGAAACCGCCCACATCGTGGGCAACTCGCTGGGCGGCTGGGTCGCCTTCGAGCTGGAGCGCCGCGGCCGCGCCCGCAGCGTGACCGGCATCGGCGCCGCGGGCGGATGGACGCGGTGGAGCCCGGTGAAATTCGAGGTCATCAGCAAGTTCATCGCGGGCATGCCCGTCCTGGCGCTGGCCCGGCTGCTCGGCCAGCGCACGCTGCGGCTGCCGTTCAGCCGGCGGCTGGCCACCCTGCCGCTGAGCGCGACGCCGGACGGGATCAGCGAGGAGCAGCTGCGCGTACGTCGTCGACGACGCCGCGCACTGCCCGGCCTACTTCCAGCTGCTGGTCAAGTCGCTGCTGGATCCCGGCCTGCTGCAGCTGGCGCAGACCGCGGTGCCCGTCCAGCTGGTGCTGTGCGAGAAGGACCGGGTGGTGCCCGCGCGCAGGTTCAGCCGGCACTTCACCGACTACCTGCCGCCGGGAACCAAGGTCACCAAGCTCGACGGCGTCGGGCACGTGCCGATGTTCGAGGCGCCCGAGCGGGTCACCGCGGCCATCGCCGACTTCATCGACGAGTGCGGCCAGCCGGGGCCGACCGGCAGACGGCCACCGGCTAGCTAGCCAGCCGCTTTTCCAGGTTCTCGGCGATCGAGTCGAGGAATTCCTCGCTGTGCTGCCACTTCTGGTCGGGGCCGATCAGGATGGCCAGGTCCTTGGTCATCTTCCCGCTCTCGACGGTGCCGACCACCACGTTCTCCAGCGTCTGCGCGAACTCGGTCACCTCGGGGGTGTCGTCCAGCTTGCCGCGGTGCGCCAGCCCGCGCGTCCAGGCGAAGATCGAGGCGATCGGGTTGGTCGAGGTCGGCTTGCCGGCCTGATACTGACGGAAGTGCCGGGTGACGGTGCCGTGCGCGGCCTCGGCCTCGACCGTCTTGCCGTCGGGGGTCATCAGCACCGACGTCATCAGCCCCAGTGAGCCGTAGCCCTGCGCGACGCAGGTCCGACTGGACGTCTCCGTCGTAGTTCTTGCAGGCCCACACGTACCCGCCCTCCCACTTCAGGCAGGCCGCGACCATGTCGTCGATCAGCCGGTGCTCGTAGGTCAGTCCCTCGGCCTCGAACTGGTCCTTGAACTCCTCGTCGTAGATGCGCTGGAACTCGTCCTTGAACATGCCGTCGTAGGCCTTGAGGATGGTGTTCTTGGTGGACAGGTACACCGGCCACTTGGCGTTCAGCCCGTACTTCAGCGACGCGCGGGCGAAGTCCCGGATGGAGTCCTTGAAGTTGTACATCCCCATCACGACGCCGCCGTCTTCAGGGATGGACACCACCTCGTGCACCATCGGCTCGCTGCCGTCGGCGGGGGTGAAAGTGATTGCGACGGTTCCGGGTTTGTCGACCTTGAAGTTGGTCGACCGGTACTGGTCGCCAAAAGCGTGACGGCCGATGACGATCGGCTTGGTCCAGCCCGGCACCAGCCGCGGCACGTTCGAGATCACGATGGGCTCACGGAAGATGGTGCCGCCCAAGATGTTCCGGATCGTCCCGTTCGGCGAGAGCCACATCTTCTTGAGGTTGAACTCCTGGACGCGGGCCTCGTCGGGGGTGATGGTCGCGCACTTGACGCCCACGCCGTGCTTCTTGATGGCATAGGCCGCGTCGATGGTGACCTGGTCGCGGTGCGGTCGCGGTGCTCGATGCCCAGGTCGTAGTAGTCCAGATCGATGTCGAGGTGCGGCAGGATCAGCAGTGTCCTTGATGAACTTCCAGATGACGCGGGTCATTTCGTCACCGTCGAGCTCTACGACGCGGCCTTTGACCTTGATCTTGGCTTCGCCTGCCATGTCGAGTCCGGCTTCCTGCTTGCGGCCCTAGCCTGTCGACGCAGCTAGCGCCTCGTTGAATGTCTTGCTCGGCCGCATGACTGCCGTCGTCTTCTCGGTGTCCGGGTGGTAGTAGCCGCCGATGTCGACCGCCTCGCCCTGCGCCTCGCGCCAGTTCGGCGACGATGGCGTCCTCGTTTTCGCCCAGCGACGTCGGCCAGCGCGGCGAAGTGCTCGCGCAACTCGTCGTCGTCGCATCTGGCGGCAAGTTCCTGCGCCCAGTACAGCGCCAGGTAGAACTGGCTGCCGCGGTTGTCGAGCTCACCGGTCTTGCGCGACGGGCTCTTGTTGTTCTCCAGCAGCTTGCCGATCGCGGCGTCCAGCGTCTTGCCCAGCATCTTGGCGCGCTCGTTGTCGGTCTTGATGCCGATGTCCTCGAAGCACGCTCCCAGAGCCAGGAATTCACCGAGGGAATCCCAGCGCAGGTGGTTCTCCTCGACCAGCTGGTGGACGTGCTTGGGCGCCGAACCGCCCGCCCCGGTTTCATACATCCCGCCGCCGGCCATCAACGGCACGATGGACAGCATCTTGGCGCTGGTGCCCAGCTCCAGGATCGGGAACAGGTCGGTGAGGTAGTCGCGCAGGATGTTTCCGGTCGCGGCGATGGTGTCCTGCCCGCGCATCGCGCGCTCGATCGTGTGCCGCATGGCCCGTACCTGCGGCATGATCTGAGATGTCGAGGCCCTCGGTGTCGTGCTCGGCAGGTAGGCGTTGACCTTCTTGCGCAGCTCGTTCTCGTGCGGGCGTTCCTGATCCAGCCAGAACACCACCGGCATGCCCGAGTTCCGGGCCCGCGTGACGGCCAGCTTGACCCAGTCGCGGATCGCTGCGTCCGTGACGATCGGGCATGCGCCAGATGTCGCCCTCTTCGACGTTCTGGGTCAGCAGCACTTCGCCGGTGTCGAGGTCGACGATGTTGGCGACGCCGTCCTCGGGGATCTCGAACGTCTTGTCGTGCGAGCCGTACTCCTCGGCCTGCTGCGCCATCAGCCCGACGTTGGGGACCGTGCCCATCGTGGTCGGGATCGAACTGCCCGTGGGTCTTACAGAAGTTGATGATCTCCTGGTAGATCCGGGAGAAGGTGGACTCGGGGTTGACGGCCTTGGTGTCCTTGTGCCGCCCGTCGGCGCCCCACATCTTGCCGCCGCGCGCGGATCATCGCCGGCATCGACGCGTCCACGATCACGTCGCTGGGCGAATGGAAGTTGGTGATGCCCTTGGCCGAATCGACCATGGCCAGCTCGGGCCGGTGCTCGTGGCACGGCGTGCAGGTCGCGGATGATCTCCTCGTGCTGCGACGCGGGCAGCGACTCGATCTTGTCGTAGAGATCGGACAATCCGTTGTTGACGTTGACGCCGAGCTCGTCGAACAGCGCCTGGTGCTTGGCGAAGGCGTCCTTGTAGAAGATCTTCACGGCGTGGCCGAAGACGATGGGGTGCGATGACCTTCATCATCGTCGCCTTGACGTGCAGCGAGAACATCACGCCGGTCTCGTAGGCGTCCTGCATCTGTTCCTCGTAGAACTCGATGAGGGCCTTCTTGCTCATGAACATGCTGAATCGATGACGTCGCCCTCGTCGCAGCGACACCTTGGGCTTGAGCACGATCGTCTCGCCGCCCTTGGTCTCCAGCTCCATCTTCACGTTGCGGGCGCGGTCCAGCGTCATCGACTTCTCGCCGTGGTAGAAGTCGCCGTGCCGCATGGTCGCGACGTGGGTGCGCGACGCCTGCGACCACGTCGCCCATGCTGTGCGGGTGCTTGCGCGCGTACTCCTTGACGGCCTTGGGCGCGCGCCGGTCCGAGTTGCCTTCGCCGCAGCACCGGGTTGACCGCGCTGCCCAGGCATTTGGCGTAGCGGTCGCGGATCTCCCTGTCCTCGTCGGTCTTCGGGCTGTGCGGGAAGTCCGGGACCTCGTAATCCCTTGCCCTGCAGTTCCTTGATCGCGGCGATCAGCTGGGGCACCGAGGCGCTGATGTTCGGCAGCTTGATGATGTTGGTGTCGGCCAGCTTCGTCAGCTTGCCCAGTTCCGCCAGGTTGTCCGGCACCCGCTGCTCGTCGGTCAGGTAATCGGGGAACTCGGCCAGGATGCGGGCCGCCACGGAGATGTCGCTGGTCTTGACTCGATGCCCGCCGGCTCGGCGAAGGCGCGCACGATCGGCAGGAACGCGTAGGTCGCCAGCAGCGGCGCTTCGTCGGTCAGCGTGTAGATGACGGTCGGCTGTTCGGCGCTCACGATCCCTCTCCCGGCGTCAATGATGGGTCGAAAATTTTGGGGGCTCAGCGTTCTGACTGCCACGTTATCAAGGGTGTTTGGACAGGTGTCGACCGCGATGCCGTTGGCACCGACTCGGCACAGTAAGCTAATCTTCGTATTGGTCATGAGCGCCAGCATCAAGCCCCGGCTTGCTGGCCGGCAACCCTCCAACCGCGGTGGGGTGCCCCGGGTGATGACCAGGTTGAGTAGCCACCAACCGGCTATCCGGCAAGCGCGGGTCCGCCATGACGGGCCCCTGAGTAGACAGGGAAACGTGATGTGCATTCGCTTCGCCCATTCACGCCTCATCGTGTGTCGCTGCTAAACCGCGGCGCCGGTTGACGCCCGCCTTCGCGCGTCCCGGCCGCCCGTCAGCAAATCCCCTACCAGCAGAAAGCAACCCCGTGACCTCCGACAACGCCGATCACGACACCGATCCGACCGCGAACTGGTCGTTCGAGACCAAGCAGGTCCACGCCGGCCAGCAGCCGGACGCCGCCACCAACGCCCGCGCCCTGCCGATCTACCAGACCACGTCGTACACCTTCGACGACACCACCACGCCGCCGCCCTGTTCGGGCTGGAAGTGCCGGGCAACATCTACACCCGGATCGGCAACCCGACCACCGACGTCGTCGAGCAGCGCATCGCCGCGCTCGAGGGCGGCGTGGCGGCGCTGTTCCTGAGCTCCGGACAGGCCGCTGAGACGTTCGCGATACTGAACCTGGCTTGTGCCGGGGATCACATCGTCTCGAGCCCGCGGCTCTACGGCGGCACGTACAACCTGTTCCACTACTCGCTGGCCAAGCTCGGCATCGAGGTCACCTTCGTCGAGGACCCCGACGACCTGGATTCGTGGCAGGCCGCGGTGCGGCCGAACACCAAGGCGTTCTTCGGCGAGACCATCTCCAACCCGCAGATCGACGTGCTGGACATCCCCGGGGTCGCCGGGGTCGCGCACGCCAACGGCGTCCCGCTGATCGTCGACAACACCATCGCCACGCCGTACCTGATCCAGCCGTTCAAGCACGGCGCCGACATCGTCGTGCACTCGGCCACCAAGTACCTCGGCGGGCACGGCTCGGCGATCGCCGGGGTCATCGTCGACGGCGGCACCTTCGACTGGACCCAGGGCCGCTTCCCCGGATTCACCACCCCCGACCCGAGCTACCACGGCGTGGTGTTCGCCGAGCTCGGCCCGCCTGCCTACGCGCTCAAGGCGCGCGTGCAGCTGCTGCGCGACCTCGGTTCGGCCGCTTCGCCGTTCAACGCGTTCCTGGTCGCCCAGGGCCTCGAGACGCTGAGCCTGCGCATGGAGCGCCACGTCGCCAACGCGCAGCGCGTCGCCGAGTACCTGGCCGGCCACGACGGCGTGCTGTCGGTCAACTACGCGGGCCTGCCCGGCTCGCCCTGGCATGAGCGGGCAAAGAAGCTGGCGCCCAAGGGAACCGGCGCGGTGCTGGCCTTCGAGCTGGCCGGCGGCATCGAGGCGGGCAAGGCGTTCGTCAACGCGCTGAAGCTGCACAGCCACGTCGCCAACATCGGCGACGTGCGCTCCCTGGTGATCCACCCGGCGTCCACGACCCACGCGCAGCTGTCCGCGGAGGAGCAGCTGAGCACCGGGGTCAGCCCCGGGCTGGTGCGGCTGGCCGTCGGCATCGAGGGCATCGACGACATCCTGGCCGACCTGGAGCTCGGCTTCGCCGCGGCAAGCAAATTCGGTGCGACCGCGGGGGCATCCGGCACCGATCCGCAAGCCGTGGCCGCGTTCTAAGGAGCCCGGCGATGGCGATCTCTGACGTCCCGACCCAGACGCTGCCCGACGAAGGCGAAATCGGCTTCGTCGACATCGGCTCGCTGACCACCGAGAGCGGCGCGGTCATCGACGACGTGCACATCGCCGTCCAGCGCTGGGGCGAGTTGTCGCCGACGCGCGACAACGTGGTGATGGTGCTGCACGCGCTGACCGGCGACTCGCACATCACCGGGCCCGCCGGACCTGGACACCCCACCGGCCGGCTGGTGGGACGGGATGGTCGGGCCGGACGCTCCGATCGACACCAACCGCTGGTGCGCGCGTGGCCACCAATGTGCTGGGCGGTTGCCGCGGCTCCACCGGGCCCAGCTCGCGGACCCGGGACGGAAAGCCTTGGGGCTCAAGGTTCCCGCGCATCACGATTCGTGACCAGGTCGAGGCGGACGTCGCCGCGCTGGCCGCGCTGGGGATCGAGCGGGTCGCCGCGGTGGTCGGTGGATCCATGGGCGGCGCAAGGGCTTTGGAGTGGATCGTCGGCCACCCTGACCGGGTCCGGGCCGGGCTGCTGCTGGCGGTCGGCGCGCGCGCCACCGCCGATCAGATCGGCACCCAGTGCACCCAGATCGCCGCGATCAAGGCCGACCCGAACTGGCAGGGCGGCGACTACTACGACACCGGGCTGCGCGCCCGACGCCGGGCTGGCCATCGCCCGCCGCTTCGCCCACCTGACCTATCGCGGCGAGGCCGAGCTCGACGACCGGTTCGGCAACGACGGCCAGGGCGACGAGGACCCGGCGAACGGCGGCCGCTACGCGGTCCAGAGCTATCTGGAATACCAGGGCGACAAGCTGGTGGACCGCTTCGACGCGGGCAGCTACGTGGTCCTGACCGAGGCGATGAACAGTCACGACGTCGGCCGCGGCCGCGGCGGGGTGCGTAAAGCGTTGCGCGAGTGCCCGGTACCGGTCGTGGTCGGCGGCATCACCTCCGACCGGCTGTACCCGCTGCGCCTGCAGCAGGAACTGGCCGAGCTGTTGCCCGGCTGCACCGACCTGCAGGTGGTCGACTCGCTGTACGGGCACGACGGCTTCCTGGTGGAATCCGACGCCGTCGGCGAAATGATCCGTAAGACACTGGTGTTGGCCGATCGGGCGACAGGGAAGGCGCGTCGTAACGCATGACCCGCTCGCGGCACGACCGCTCCCTCTCGTTCGGCTCGGCGGCCGCGGCGTATGAGCGTGGCCGTCCGTCCTATCCCCCGGAGGCGATCGACTGGCTGCTGCCGATCGGGGCGCGCCAGGTGCTCGACCTGGGCGCCGGCACCGGCAAGCTGACCACCCGGCTGGTGGAACGCGGCCTGGACGTGGTGGCCGTCGACCCGATTCAGGACATGCTGGAGGTGTTGCGCACCTCGCTGCCGGAGACCCGGGCGCTGCTGGGCACCGCGGAAGAGATTCCGTTGGAGGACAACAGCGTTGACGTGGTGCTGGTGGCGCAGGCCTGGCATTGGGTGGATCCGGAGCGCGCGATTCCGGAGGTGGCCCGGGTGCTGCGGCCCGGCGGGCGGCTGGGCCTGGTGTGGAACACCCGCGACGAGCGGCTCGGCTGGGTGCGCGAACTCGGCCAGATCATCGGCAGCGACGGCGACGGCGGCCGCACCCAGGTGACGCTGCCCGAGCCGTTCACCGACCTGGCGCATCATCGGGTCGAGTGGACGAGTTACCTTACGCCGCAAGCGTTGATCGACCTGGTCGCGTCGCGCAGCTACTGCATCACCTCGCCGACCGAGGTCCGAACCCAGACGCTCGACCAGGTGCGCCAATTGCTGGCCACCCATCCGGCGCTGGCCAATTCGACGGGCCTGGCGCTGCCCTATGTCACCATGTGCACCCGGGCGACGCTGGCCGGGTAGCGGCATGGAGCAACGGCTGAGTCTGATTACCCTGGGCGTTGCCGATCTGGATCGCGCCCACCGCTTCTATGAGCGCCTTGGCTGGCACGGTCAAGAGGTGCAGGAAACGGTCTTCTTCCGGGCCGGCGGTCTCGCGGTGGGGCTGTGGGCGAGGGAGAAGCTTTCGGCCGATCTCGGCATCACCGACCACGGCGATGACGGCTTCGGCGGCGTCGCTTTGGCTCACAACGTGCGCAATTGATTTCGTTAAAAGTCAAGACCCGAGAACATCATCCGGTTGGGGTCGTACTTCTGCCGGACGGCGGTCAGCCGCGATAGGTTCGTGCCGTAGTAGCGCGCCGGCGCGGTGTTGGCCTCCAGGTAGTTGACGTAACCGCCGACCGAGAACTGTTGCACCGCTTGGTGTGCGGTGCCCACCCACGTGGTCGCCGCGGCGACCTGGCTACCGGCGGGCTCGACATACCACTGCACCACCGCGGACTGATTGCGCCACGGAAAGGCGGTGTCGCCCGGGGCCACGTCGGCCACCGCGCCGCCCAGCGGATCGATCAGGACCGAGGCCTGCCCCGCCCCGGAGGCCGGCCACTGCCCGGCCGCGGTCGCAATGGCGTGGGCCGCAGCGGAAGTCATCGGCCCGATTACATCGGAGCCTGCCACGAAACCGCGCGCCGGGCTGGTCGCGCTGCCCCCGGCCAGATAATTGACCAGATCCATGCGGCTGAGCGTTTTGTTGGTCACGGCGCTGGGCGCCAGTCCCACCGCCGATTTGAGGGCGTCCACCACACCGGAGCCGCTGCCGGCGGGCGATGTCGCCAGCACATGGCAATTCGCCTGTGCCGAACCGACGGACAGATCGACCATCCCCCAGGTGTTCCGGTCGGCGCCCGCCAGCCAGGACTGCCAGCCGGTGAGCACCTGCACCGCCGATGACGGCGGGAAGTCCAGCCGGACCAGGTCGCCGTCGGCGGTGGCGAAGGTCGCGAATGTCATCGATGTCGTCACGCCGAAGTTGCCGCCGCCGCCACCGCGCAACGCCCAGAACAGATCCGGGTTGTCGTTGGCCGACGCGGTGACCACGTCGCCGCTGGGCAACACCACGGTCGCGGACTGCAGCGCATCGCAGGTGAGCCCGGCGCGCCGGGCGTCGGCCCCCACCCCGCCGCCCAGCGCGAGCCCCGCCATGCCGACGGTGGGGCAGGTGCCGGTGGCGACGGCGCGGCCCGCGCTGGCCAAGGCCTGGTGTACCGCATACAGATTCGTCGCCGGGCTCACCGTGACGTTGTTGCCGTCGAAGTTCGCCCCACCGGGCAGGCCGCGCAGGTCGAGCACCATGGTGCCGTTGGCGCTCGACGCCCCGACATACGAATGCCCACCGCCGCGCGGGGCGATCTTGAGGTTGTTGGCCTTGGCGAAGGCAACCGCCTTCTGTACGTCGGGTTGCGACGAAACCCGCACCACCGCAGCGGGATTGGAGTTGTTGTAGAACGAGTTGAAAACCTGCTTGCCGGTGGAGAATTGGGCGCCGTTGGCCGGCAGCAGCACACTGCCGCCGATCGACGACGCCAGCCCGCCCCAGCCGCCGGCGGGGTCCGCGGCCGCCGGGGCGGTGCCGAACACCGCTCCCGTCGCCAGCATCCCGACGGCGCCGCGCAGAAACGTCTGACGCGAGATCTCATGGTTGGGCGGACGGCTCGTCATGAGCCGGATTCTGGTTCATCTCGTGCCCGGAATTCCGGTACCGCAGCCCGTGTTCACGTCACAGTGTGGCGTCGATCTGCCGCCCGGCCTTGCGCAATCGGGCCGCGTAATAGCCGACATCGCGGACGCCGTGACCCCACGAAACGCTTATTGTGCGAACCTTTATCCCACCGTGTCGTAAACGTGACAGTCATAGATCAGAGTTCGTAGCGTGATTCGAGTGTGCCTCAGACGCACTCCATGGCGGACGGGGAGACTGGCGTGAAGGCACGTGCACGAACTCATCAATGGGTCTGGATTTTGCGAGATCAACCCTTCACCATTCGCGTGCTGGCCGCGGCCGCCGGCCTGCTGACCGTGGCCTCGGCCTTCGCGGCGCCGGCCGAAGCGAACGGCAACGGCGACGACTTCATCGACGCGCTCAATCACGCCGGCATCGACTTCGGCGAGCCCGGGAACGCCATGTCCGTCGGCGAGTCGGTGTGCCCGATGCTGTCGCAGCCGGGTGGCAATTTCGCCGCGGTCGCGTCCAGCGTCGCCGGCCGGGGCATGTCACCGACGATGGCGCGCATGTTCACCACGATCGCGATCCAGACGTACTGCCCCGAGGAGATGGCGAACATCGCCAACGGCAACCTGTCCGGCGCCATGCCGCCGGGAATGGCCGGGCAGATACCGGGGCTAGCCGGGCAGATGCCGGGCCAGATGCCGGGCATGCCGGGCAGATACCGGGCATGGCAGGACAAATCCCGGGCATGGCGGGCCAGGTGCCGGGCATGGCCGGGCAACTCCCCGGCCAGGTTCCGGCACTGCCCAGGGTCTGACGCGTCTAGCGGGTGCCCAGGGGGTCGATGGTCCACGCGATATAGACCATCGCCGCCCCGACCACCGCGGTGGTCATGAAGTCGATTCCCTTGCCGCGCACCACCAGAAGGCCGGCCCGGTCCTCGGACAACACCAACCGCAGCAGCGCCGCCACACCGACACCGATACCGATCAACAGCGACCCGCGACGCCAGAAGTTGGCCGCGACCAGCGCCAGCGCCGTCGCAAAAACCAAGCCCACCAACACAATTGGCCATTGGGCCCGTAGCAGGGTGCCGCGCGGTCATTCCCGCTCGGCCAGCTCGACGACGTTGGTCAGCAGGAACGCGCGGGTCAGCGGTCCCACGCCGCCGGGGTTCGGCGACACGTGGCCGGCCACATCCCACACGTCGGGATGCACGTCGCCGGCCAGCTTGCCGTCCACCCGGCTGACGCCGACGTCGAGCACCGCGGCGCCCGGACGCACCATGTCGGCGGTCACCATGTGCGGCACCCCGACGGCGGCGACGATGATGTCGGCCTGCCTGGTCAGCGCAGGCAGGTCGCGAGTTCGCGGTGTGGCACAACGTCACCGTCGCGTTCTCGGAGCGACGGGTCAGCAGCAGCCCCAGCGGGCGACCGACCGTGACACCGCGGCCGATCACGACCACGTGCGCCCCGGCGATCTCAACGTCGTAGCGGCGCAACAGATGCACGATGCCGCGCGGGGTGCACGGCAGCGGGGCCGGATTGTTGAGCACCAGCCGGCCCAGGTTGGTCGGATGCAGTCCGTCGGCGTCCTTGTCCGGGTCGACCCGCTCCAGCGCGGCGTTCTCGTCGAGATGCTTGGGCAGCGGCAACTGCACGATGTAGCCGGTGCAGTCGGGGTTGGCGTTGAGTTCGTCGATGGTCTCGTTGAGCGTGGCGGTGCTGATGTCGGCGGGCAGGTCGCGGCGGATCGAGGTGATGCCGACCTTCGCGCAGTCGGCGTGCTTGCCCCGCACGTATGCCTGGGAGCCGGGGTCGTCGCCCACCAGGATGGTGCCGAGGCCGGGGGTGCGGCCCGCCGCGGTCAATGCGGTCACGCGCTGTTTGAGGTCGACGAAGATCTCGTCGCGGGTGGCCTTGCCGTCCAGCGTGATTGCTCCCACGCTGACAGTCTGGCACGCTCCCGGTATGGCTACCGCGCCGGACGTGTTCAGCCCCGCGAAGCTCGGTCCGATAACGCTGCGCAACCGCATCATCAAGTCCGCCACCTTCGAGGCGCGCACGCCCGACGCGCTGGTGACCGACGACCTCATCGAATACCACCGGCTGCCGGCCGCCGGTGGGGTCGGCATGACGACCGTCGCCTACTGCGCCGTCTCCCCGGGCGGCCGCACCGAGGGCAACGGGATCTGGATGCGACCGGAGGCCGTGCCCGGGTTCCGCCGGCTCACCGACGCCATCCACGCCGAGGGCGCCGCGGTCAGCGCGCAGATCGGCCACGCCGGTCCGGTGGCCAACGCCAAGTCCAACAAGGCGAAGGCCCTGGCGCCGGTCCGGTTCTTCAACCCGATCGGGATGCGCTTCGCCAAGAAGGCGACCCGCGAGGACATCGACGAGGTGATCGCCGGGCACGCCAACGCCGCCCGCCTGGCCATCGAGGCCGGCTTCGACGCCGTCGAAATCCACCTGGGGCACAACTACTTGGCGAGTTCGTTTCTGTCCCCGCTGATCAACCGCCGCGACGACGAGTTCGGCGGATCGCTGCAGAACCGGGCCAAGGTCGCCCGCGGCATGGTGATGGCAGTGCGGCGTGCGGTGGAAAAGGAAGGGACGCCCATCGCGGTGACCGCCAAGCTGAACATGGCCGACGGTGTTCGCGGCGGCATCAGCACGCGAGGAGTCGCTGATCACCGCCAAGTGGCTGGAGGAAGACGGCGGGCTGGACGCGATCGAACTCACCGCGGGCAGCTCGCTGGTCAACCCGATGTACCTGTTCCGCGGCGACGCGCCGATCAAGGAGTTCGCCGGGGCGTTCAAGCCGCCGCTGAGCTGGGGCATGCGCATGACGGGCAAGAAGTTCCTGCGCGAATACCCCTACCGCGAGGCCTATCTATTGCGCGACGCCAAGCTGTTTCGCGACGAGTTGAAGATGCCGTTGATCCTGCTCGGCGGCATCACCAACCGGGAGACGATGGACCTGGCGATGGCGGAGGGGTTCGAGTTCGTCGCGATGGCCCGGGCGCTGCTGGCCGAGCCGGATCTGATCAACCGGATCGCCGCTGATGGCGCCCAGCACCACGGTGCATTCGGCGTGCACGCACTGCAACCAGTGCATGCCCACGATCTACACCCGAACGCACTGCGTGGTCACCGGCGCGCCTGACGCTCATCGGTAAACCACAGGGCTGCAAGCTACAGTTGTGGCGATGTCAGCACCAGCCCCGCCAGCGCTAACCGTCCATCACGAGGGATCGGAACGCACCTTCGCAGCGGGCCACGATGTAGTAGTCGGGCGCGATCTGCGAGCGGACATGCGTATCACCCATCCGCTGATTTCGCGCGCCCACCTGCTGCTGCGTTTCGACCAGGGCAAGTGGCTGGCCATCGACAACGGTTCGCTCAACGGAACTTTCGTCAACGGCCGCCGCGTGCCGGTGGTCGAGATCCACGACGGGCAAACACTCAACATCGGAAACCCGGACGGGCCGCTGCTGACGTTCGACGTCGGCCGCCACCAGGGCATGGCCGGACGTCCACCCAAGACCGAATCGATGAACATCCCGGTGGCGGCTCCGCCCCAGGCCGCGGCGTGGTCCGCGCAGCCGGCTCCGCCCGCGGCCGCCCCGCCGTCTCCGCCGCCCGGGCGCGCGCCCAACTGGGCGGCGCCGCCGCGGCGACCGCAGCCCGCGCCCGTGCAGCGGCACGGCCCGCCGGGACAAACCATGTACGGCGGCGGCGGCGGCGGTGGACGCCCGCCCGCATTCCCGCCCGCTGCCCCACCCCCGCCGCTGCACGTCCCGCCCATCGCGCAGATGCCGGCGGCGACCCCGCACACCCAGATGGCGCCCGCCTCCGCCAAGCCGCCCGAGGTGGCGAACCTGGCCACGAAGATGTTCCACGCGCTGATGCCGTCGCGCTCCGGGGCGATCCAGAAGCCGGCCGGGTCGCAAACCATCGGCCGGGCCACCGACAACGACATCGTCATCCAGGACGTCCTGGCCTCGCGCCACCACGCCTTCTTGATCCAGACGCCGCTGGGCACCGAGATCCGCGACTCGCACAGCGTGAACGGGACGTTCGTCAACGGCGTCCGGGTCGGCTCGGCGGTGCTGACCGAGGGTGACGTGGTCACCATCGGCAACGTCGACCTGGTGTTCACCGGCGACAACCTGGTCCGGCGCACCGAGGCGGCGACGCGCACCGGCGGGCTGGAGGTCAACTCCGTCTGCTACACCGTCGACCACGGCAAGCAGCTGCTCGACCACATCTCGCTGACCGCGCGGCCCGGGACGCTGACCGCGATCATCGGCGGTTCGGGCGCCGGCAAGACCACGCTGTCGCGGCTGATCGTCGGCTACACCAGCCCGACCTCGGGCATTGTCACGTTCGAGGGCCACAACATCCACAGCGAGTACGCGTCCATGCGCAGCAGGATCGGCATGGTCCCGCAGGACGACGTGGTGCACCGCCAGCTGACGGTCAATCAGGCCCTCAACTACGCCGCCGAACTGCGCCTGCCGCCGGACACCAGCAAAGAGGAACGGGCCCGCGTCGTCGCGCAGGTGCTCGAGGAACTCGACATGACCCAGCACGCCGACACCCGGGTCGACAAGCTCTCCGGTGGCCAGCGCAAGCGCGCCTCGGTCGCCCTCGAGCTGCTCACCCAGCCGTCGCTGCTGCTGCTCGACGAGCCGACGTCGGGTCTGGACCCGGCGCTGGACCGCCAGGTGATGCTGATGCTGCGCCAGCTGGCCGACGCGGGCCGCGTGGTGCTGGTGGTGACCCACTCGGTGTCGTACCTGGACGTGTGCGATCAGATCCTGCTGGTCGCGCCCGGCGGTAAGACCGCGTTCTGCGGGCCGCCCGACCAGGTCGAGTCCGCGATGGGGACCCGCAACTGGGCCGACATCTTCGCCAAGGTGGGTGCCGACCCGGACGAGGCCAACCGCCGCTTCAAGGAGCGCAACCAGCAGTCGTCGCGGCCGCCGACACCGGAGAGTCCGGCGGATCTGGGCGAACCACCCCAGACCGACCTGTTCCGGCAGCTGTCCACGATCGCCCGCCGCCAGGTCCGCCTGGTCGTGTCCGACCGCGGCTACACGATCTTCCTGGCGATCCTGCCTTTCCTCATCGGCGCGTTGTCGCTGACGGTGAAGGGCCCGCATCCGGGCCTCGGCCCGGCCGACCCACTGGGCCCCGCGCCGACGCAGCCGCAGTACATCATGGTGCTGTTGAACATCGGCGCCGTCTTCATGGGCACCGCGCTGACCATCCGCGACCTGATCGGCGAGCGCGCCATCTTCCGGCGAGAGCAGGCCGTCGGCCTGTCCACCACCGCCTATCTGCTGGCCAAGATCGCGGTGTTCTGCGTCTTCGCGACCGGCCAGGCGGCGATCGCGACCATGATCGTGCGGCTGGGCAAGGGCGCGCCGACGGCGCATCCCCAGTTCTTCGGCAACTCCACCTTCTCGCTGTTCGTCACCGTCGCGGGCACCTGTGTGGCCTCGGCCATGCTCGGCCTGCTGCTGTCGGCCCTGGCGCAGTCCAACGAACAGATCATGCCGCTGCTGGTGGTGTCGATCATGTCGCAGCTGGTGTTCTCCAGCGGCATGATCCCGGTGTATCAGCGCATCGGCCTCGAAGAGATGGCGTGGCTGACGCCGGCCCGGTGGGGCTATGCGGCGGGCGCGTCCTCGATCGACTTCCCGTCGCTGGTGAAGGTCAAGCAGATCCCGACCAACGACCCGATCTGGCAGCACTCGAAACACATTTTCGTGTTCGACATGTTCATGCTCGCGGCGCTGTCCATCGGCTATACCGGCTTCGTCCGCTGGCATATCCGGCTGAAACGCTGAGCCTGCTCACAGGAAACGATCTCTAATCTGGATGTGATGACTCGATCTGCGCAGCCCGTGCTGACGGCTCGATCTGAACGCTCCGAGGGCAGTTTCGCCGCAGGCCGCGACGTGGTCGTCGGCAGCGACCTGCGCGCCGACCTGCGGGTGGCGCACCCGCTGATCGCCCGCGCGCACGTGCTGCTGCGCTTCGATCAGGGGCGGTGGCTCGCGGTCGACAACAACTCGCTCAACGGCGTCTACGTGGACGGCCACCGGGTGCCGGTCGTCGACATCCACGACGGCCAGACGATCAACATCGGCAAGCCCGACGGCCCGCGAATCACCTTCGAAGTGGGCCAGCACACGGGCAGCGTCGGCCTGCTGCCGCCCACCACGAATTCGGTCCCCATCATCGCGGCGCGGCCCGGCTCGTCGGCACCGGTGCCGCCCCCCGGCCCGCGACCGGCCGCCGGCCACGGCCCGCTCACGCATCCGTCCCGGCCGTTTGCCCCGCCACCGTCGCGGCCCCTTCCCGCGGCGAGATACCCGGCGCAGGTCCGCCGCTCCGATCGTCCCGCCGGACGCCGCGACGCGCGGCGTCCCGCAGTCCGGGGTCGCCACCGAACCCGCCCTGGCGCGGCGACGCCGGGCCCGGACCGGGCCGATGCGACCGGCCGTCGGCCGGCCGCACCGCCTGGATCGGGCGGGCGCTCAGCAACGACATAGTCATCCACGACGTGCTGGCGTCGCGCCACCACGCCTTCTTGAACCCGACCCCGGCCGGCGCCGAGATCCGCGACGCGAACAGCAGCAACGGCACCTTCGTCAACGGTGTCAAGGTCGGGTCGGCGGCGCTGACCGACGGCGACGTGGTGACGATCGGCAACGTCGACCTGGTGTTCCACGACGGCGTGCTGGTTCGCCGTCAGGAGGCGGCGACCCGGGCCGGCGGCCTCGAGGTGCGCGAGGTCAACTTCGGCATCGACGGGAAGAACCTGCTGGAGCGGATCTCGCTGGTCGCCCGGCCGGGCACGCTGACCGCGCTGATCGGCGGGTCGGGCGCGGGCAAGACCACGCTGTCGCGGCTGATCGCCGGGTACGCCACCCCGTCCTCGGGCTCGGTCACCTTCGAGGGCCACAACATCCACACCGAGTACGCGTCGCTGCGCACCAGGATCGGGATGGTGCCCCAGGACGACGTCGTGCACCGCCAGCTCACGGTCAGCCAGGCGCTCGGCTACGCCGCCGAGCTGCGTCTGCCGCCCGACACCAGCAAGGCCGACCGCGCAGCAGGTCGTCGCCCAGGTTCTCGACGAGCTGGGCCTGACCGAGCACGCGGACACCCGGGTCGACAAGCTCTCCGGGGGTCAGCGCAAACGCGCGTCGGTGGCGCTGGAGCTGCTGACCGGGCCGTCGCTGCTGATCCTCGACGAACCGACGTCCGGCCTGGACCCCGCGCTGGATCTGCAGGTCATGACCATGCTGCGGCAACTCGCCGACGCCGGCCGCGTGGTGCTGGTGGTCACCCACTCGCTGACCTACCTCGACCTCTGCGACCAGGTGCTGCTGATGGCGCCGGGCGGCAAGACCGGCGTTCCTCGGCCCGCCCGGCCAGATCGGTGCGGTCATGGGGACCACCAACTGGGCGCACATTTTCGCCAAGGTCGGCGCCGATCCCGACGAGGCCAATCGCCGCTTCCTCGCGCAGAACAGACCGCCGCCGCCCACCCGGACCGAGGCGCCGGCCGAGCTGGGCGTCCCGCCGCACACCAGCAAGCGCCACCAGTTCTCCACGATCGCCCGCCGCCAGGTCCGGCTGGTGGTCTCGGACCGGGCCTACTTCCTGTTCCTGGCGGTGCTGCCGTTCGTCATGGGGGCGCTGTCGCTGACCGTTCCCGGCAGCGTCGGTTTCGGCGTATGCCGATCCGGTGAGCGCGTCGGCCGGCGAAGCCGGGATGATCCTGACGCTGCTCACCATGGCCGCCGCCTTCATGGGAACCGCGCTGACCATCCGCGACCTGATCGGCGAGCGGCCGATCTTCCGGCGAGAACAGGCGGTCGGCCTGTCGAGCACGGCCTACCTGCTGGCCAAGGTCGCGGTGTTCTGCACGTTCGCGCATCATCCAGGCGGCCATCGCCACGGCCATCGTGGTGGTGGGCAAGGGGCCGCCGACGCGGCCGGCGGTGCTGCTCGGCCCGTCCAGTTACGGGCCACCCTCGAGCTGTTCGCCGGGGTCGCGGCGACGTGTGTGGCGGCGGCGATGCTGGGCCTGCTGCTCTCGGCGCTGGCCACGTTCCAACGAGCAGATCATGCCGCTGCTGGTGGTGTCGCTGATGATGCAGATGGTGCTCTCCGGCGGCATGGTGCCGGTCACCGACCGGATCTTCCTCGACCAGCTGTCCTGGCTGGTGCCCTCGCGATGGGGGTACGCGGCGCAGGGATCGACGGTCGACCTGTGGACGGTGTCACCCGGCCCGCAGAGTCCACGGGACAGCCACTTCGAGCACACGGCGGCGGCCTGGCTGTTCGACATGGGCATGCTCGCCGTGCTCACGGTCGGCTACGCCGCGCTGGTGCGGTGGCGCATCCGGCTCACCCGCTGACCGATCAGGCGTCGCCGTCCAGGCCCCCGTCCAGTCGCAGCCCATGGGCGAGCGCGAATGCGACGGCCTGGTCGACGTCGACGCGGGCGCCGGTCAGCGCGGCCGTCGTCCACAGCGTCGGGTCCACCGTGCTGCCGCGCAGGTCGGCGTCGTCCAGCCGGGTGCCGGCGGTCCGCGCGCCCCGCAGGTCCGCGCCGCGCAGCACGGCCTTGCGCAGGTCGGCCTCCACCAGGCTGGTTTCGCGCAGCCGGCAGCCGCTCAGGTCGACGCCGCGAAGGTCGATGCCGCCGAGCACGGCCAGCGTGAAATCCACCTCGTCGAACGTGATCGGCCGCAGCCGGCACTGCATGAACACCGAGCCCAGCATGCTGCACTGCGAAAAGGTGCTGTGCCACAACGACGTCCGCCGGAACGTGCAGTTGCGGAAGGCCGAACCGCGGTGCTGCGACTCGGCGAGGTTGGCGCCGCTGAAATTGCATTCGGTGAACACGACCCGCTCGGTCTGCAGCCGGCTGAGGTCGTCGTCAGTGAAGTCGTGGCCCTCGAATTCCTGGTCGACCCACCGTGTGGTCAATTGGCCGACAGGCTGGCCAGGGCGTATTCGCTGACCGCGATCAGGGCGTCGGTCGCCGACCGGCGGTCCCTGGCGTCGACGCTGATCACCGGGATGTGCGGCGACAGGGTCAGCGCCTCGCGCACCTCGTCGACCGGGTAGCGGGGCGCGCCGTCGAACTCGTTGACCGCGACGAGGAACGGCAGGTTGCGGTGCTCGAAGAAGTCGACCGCGGCGAAGCTGTCCTGCAGGCGGCGGCAGTCGACCAGCACGACCGCGCCGATCGCGCCGCGCACCAGGTCGTCCCACATGAACCAGAAGCGGCGCTGTCCCGGCGTGCCGAACAGGTAGAGGACCAGGTCCTCGGCCAGGGTGATCCGGCCGAAATCCATTGCGACCGTGGTGGTCCGCTTGTCCGGGGTGGCCTCGAGCGCGTCGACACCGGTCGAGGCGTCGGTGAGCATCGCCTCGGTGCGCAGCGGCATGATCTCCGACACCGCCCCGACGAAGGTGGTCTTGCCGGCGCCGAATCCGCCGGCGATCACGATCTTCGTCGACGCGTGGGCGCCGGAATCGGCCTGCACGTCAGAGTGCGCGTAAGCCACGCAGTGTCCTTCCTATGAGGTCGTGGCGCTCATCTCTGGTCGAACGCTCGGACAACGTCGTATGCACTCGAAGGTAGCCGGACACCACCAGATCCCCGACCAGGACGCGCGCGACGCCGAGCGGAAGGTCCAGCCGGGCGGAGATTTCGGCGACCGACGGGTGCTCGACGCACAGTTGGATGATTCTGCCTCGCGCGTCGTTGGGCGGCCACCGGTGGGCCAGGCCGGCCTGCAACGTCTGAATCGGCGCCTCCAGGGGAAGGTCGACGTTGGTGTCGGTCCGCCCGGACGTCAGCGTGTACGGGCGGACCAGGTTCCCCTTACGGTGCGCCGGCCAGGATCTCGGGGGTGTCCATCGCGGCTCACGAGTGCTGCTGCACGGCCGACCGGCGGGTCGACTGCACCACGCCGCCCACCCGTTCGACGAGGACGGCCATCTCGTAGCCGATCTGGCCGATGTCGCACGACGGCGACGGCGAGCGTGGCCAGGTGCGAGCCGTCGCCGACCCGCATCAACAACAGGTAGCCGTTCTGCCATCTCGACCACCGACTGCAGCACCTGGCCGCCCTCGAACAGCTGCGCGGCGCCGGTGGCCAGGCTGGCCAGTCCGGAGGCCACGGCGGCCAGCTGGTCGGCGCGTTCCCGCGGAAGATGCTCGCTGGCGGCGATGGGCAGCCCGTCGACGGACACCAGCAGCGCGTGCGCGACGCCGGGGACCTCGCGGGCGAACCTGGTCACCAGCCAGTCCAGGGAGTTGTCAGATGACGTCATGGTTGGTCGGGTCCTTGGGTCGGTGTCACGGGCGTGCGAGCGTCCGGTGCGCACGCCACCGAAATGGTTACTGAACGAGGCGCGAACGGCCTCGGGGTCCCGGGCTAAGGGTCCGGTGGCCGCGTGCTGCGGCTCCCGGCTGACGACGGGGATCGGCCGTTGAGGCCACGGTCGGGCTCGGCCGGCTCGTCCTGTTCGGCGCCGCCGGCGCCGCCGGGAACCAGCCGGGCACCGGGCGTGCGCACCGGCAGGCCGTGGTCGGTGGTGTGCGCCTCGACGGGCTTCTCCTCGGCCGCGGCCGCCAGCGTCCAGCCGCGATCCCAGACCGACTGCCAATCCAGGTCGGGGCTGTTGACCAGGTCGTGCGGATCGCCCAGCATCTCCGACAGCATCCGCCGGTAGATGACGTCGTCGTCGGCCGGGCCCGCCTGGGCTTTCGGGGCCGGCGGGATGGACGCGACGGGGGCCGGTCTGCGCCGGCTGGTCCGGCCGGGTACTCCGTGTTCCGGTCGGCGTCCCGGGAGCGGGCCGCGAAGAAGGCCGAGGTGTCCGACGCCGCGCGCGGACGGGGCTGGGCGGCGCGGGTCGGGTTTCGGCGCGGGCGCGGGCTCTGGCTCGGGAGCCGGCGCGGGCGCCGGCTCGGCGTGGGAGCGTTCTCCCACCAGGGGGTCGCCAGCTCGCGGCGCCGGCGGCGGGGCTGCTGTTCGGCGGCCGGGGCGGGGCCCGGAACCTCGGTGATGCCGCTGGAACCCGGGTTGCGGCGCGGCAGCAAGGTGACCGACGGCGCCGGACGTGTCCGCGGCGATACGCGCCGCCGGCTCCAGCGGAGCCGTCGTCCTGCCCGGCGTCCTCGGCGGTCGAGGCGGCGTTCGCGCTGGCGAGCTTGGCGCTCGGCGAGGAGACCGCGCGGATGTGCCGGGGCGCCGCCGACTCGGCGACGGCCAGGCCGGCGAGCACCGTCGGCGGCAGGTAGATCTCGGCGGTGGTACCCGAGCCCGATTCGTTGGCCGCCGGGCCGCGCAGCCCCACCCGGATGCCGTGCCGGGCCGCGATCCGGCCGACCACGAAAAGGCCCATGTGCCGGGCGTTGTCGGGGCTGACGTCGCCGCCGGCCTGCAGCCGCATGTTGGCCATGCGCCGGTCGGCGTCGTTCATCCCCAGACCGGCGTCGGCGATCCGCACCACGACTCCCCCGTCGCCGCCGCGTGACGCCGAAACGCGGACGGAGGTCGTCGGCGGCGAGTAGCGCAGCGCGTTGTCGATCAGCTCGGCGAACAGATGGATGGCGCCGCCGGCGGCCGAGCCGATCAGCGCGCACTCGGGCAGCCCGGCGAGTTCGACGCGGCGGTAGTCCTCGACCTCGGACACCGCGGCGTTGATCACCGTGGCCAGCGGCACCGGGTCGCGCTGGTCGCGAGCGAGCTGAGCGCCGGCCAGCACCAGCAGGTTGGCGCTGTTGCGGCGCAGCCGGGCCGCCAGGTGGTCGAGCCGGAACAGGCTGTCGAGGCGGTCGGGGTTCTCCTCGTTGCGCTCCAGCCGGTCGATGAGCGCCAGCTGCTGGTCCACCAGCGTGCGACTGCGCCGCGACATGGTCTCGAACATGTCGTTGACCAGCAGCCGCAACCGCGCCTCGTCGCCGGCCAGCAGCAGGGCCTGGGTGTGCAGCTCGTCGACCGCGTGGGCGACCTGGCCGATCTCCTCGGTGGTGTACACCGGCAGCGGGCTCGGAATCGGTTCGGCCCCACCGGCTTTCACCCGCGCGATCTCCTCTTCGAGATCGGTGTGGGCGACTTTGAGGGCGCCGTCGCGCAGGATGCGCAGCGGCCGCACCAGGGCGCGCGCCACCAGCAGCACGACCGCCAGCGCGATCACGATGGCGGCCAGCACCAGGACGGTGTCCAGGATCGCGGCGGAGCGGCGCTCGGCGGCCTGGGCGTGCACCGACTTGGTCACCGACGCGGTGGCGTCCTTGATGACCTGATCGGCGATGTCGTCGGTGGTCTGGATCGAACGCAGCAGGTCGGCGTTGTCGACCAGCACGCTGGCCGGATCGGACATGATCGCCATCCGGCTCACCATCTGCTGCTGCAGCGTCTTGGCCTCGGACGAGCCGGCGCCGAGCACTTCGCTCATGCCGAACAGCGTCGACGGTTCGGTGCCCGCCAGGGTGGTCATCGAGGTCCGCAGCTGCGGCTCGGGAAGCTCGGCCCCGCGGGTGACCAGGATCTTCTGCATGGTCATCTGCCCGCGGGCGCCGACCGCCCGGCTCAGGCCCTGCGCCTGGGCGCGGATCTTCTCGTCGTCGACGCGCACCGAGGCGTTGATGACGTCCTCGGCCGTCAACAGGATCGGCGCGTAGAGCGTCACCCGCTCCCGCAAACCGAGGCCGGCGTCGGCCGCCTTGTTCACCAGCATCTGACCGCCGTCGAGCAGGGTGTTCACCCCGGAGCGGACGTCGGCGTTGACGTCGGTGTCGTCGAGCCTGGCCTGCAGCTCGTACTTGCGCGCCTCGTAGTTCTTCTTCGCGCCCTCGACGTCGCGTCCGGTGGAGCTGCGCCAGCAGCGCGACGTCCAGCGCCGACATGTACTTGGTGATCACCGGCACCATGTCGGCGCGGGTGGCGGCCAGCCGCAGGCCGGCCGAGTTGGCCATGGCGCCGTGGATGCGCAGCACCCCGAAGACCGTCGCCAATAGTCAGCGGGACCAGCACGATCGCCAGGACTTTCCAGCGCACCGGCCAGTTGCTCAACGACCAGGTCGGCGGGCGTTTGGCCGGCACGACCCGGGCACCGTCGTGCCGGGTGCCGGGCTCTGCGACATCCGCCTCGGCCGGGTTGGCCGGGCGGGTGAACATGGTCACGTCATCACGGCCGCGCGACCGGCCGCTGCGCTGACACTGAGCGCTGAAAGAAACGAGAGGCTCATGAAACTTCCTGCTTTATTTCGCCCGCCCCGCGCCAGATAGGCGTGTGCGTGTAGGTGTGGCAATCCGACGAGTATGACAGCCCGCGGCGCAGGCCACCAGAATCGTTACTGAGCAGACAGGTCCCTCCAAGGTGGCCGCCGCACCCGTGCGGTCACCCCTGGCAAACACCACCGAGCGCGAAATCCTAGGCGGGCGCAAGGAGCGCGACGAGGAAATCGGAGTCGTCGGTGAACGGCCGCATATCCCAGGTGGACAGCAGCAGATCCGGCGCGAAGCCCGCGTCGACCGCGTCGTTGAGGAACTCGTCGAACTCGTAATCGCGGCCGGCGCCGAAGCCGATCGCCGCCCGGCCGTCGTCCGCGACGTGGGCGCGCAGCCGGCTCAGCACCTGGATCCGGGTGCTCGGGGCAAGAAACGCCATGACGTTGCCGGCGGACACGATGACGTCGAACGGTTCGGCGATGCCGCGCGCGGGCAAGTCCAGCTCGGCGCAGATCGCCGACCAGCCAGCGCGGGCCGGGGTAATCCTGTTCGGCCGCCTCGATCAGCGCCGGGTCGACGTCGACGCCGACCACCCGGTGGCCCACCGTGGCCAGATACCCGCCCAGCCGTCCGGGCCCACAGCCGGCGTCGAGAATCCGCGCGCCGCGCGGCGCCATGGCGTCCACGAAGCGGGCCTCGCCGGCCAGGTCGTCGCCGGCGCGCGCCATGGCACGGAAACGCTCGATGTACCACTGCGAATGCCCCGGATCGGCAGCGACCTTCTGCATCCAGATGCTCTGCTCGACCATGCGACCATTATCGGCGTTGTGTTCAAGCTGATGTTCGTGTCGCCGCGGATCCCGCCCAATACCGGCAACGCCATCCGGACGGTGGCGGCGACGGGCTGCGAATTGCATCTGGTCGAGCCGATGGGGTTCGACCTGTCCGAACCCAAGCTGCGCCGGGCCGGGCCTGGACTACCACGACCTCGCGTCGGTCACCGTGCACGCCTCGCTGGAGGCCGCCTGGACGGCGCTGTCACCGCAGCGGGTGTTCGCGTTCACCTCGCACGCGCCCACCTCGTTCGCCGACGTGGGTTACCGGGCCGGCGACGTGCTGATGTTCGGTCCCGAGCCCACCGGGCTGGACGCCGCGACGCTGGCCGACCCGCACATCACCGCGCAGGTGCGCATCCCGATGCTGGCGGGCCGGCGCTCGCTGAACCTGTCCAACGCCGCGGCGATCGCCGTCTACGAAGCCTGGCGGCAGCACGGCTACGCCGGGGCGACCTGATCTCGGTGGCGTCGGCCCGCTTCGCCCGGCTACGCCGCCCTCACGATCGCCGCTGATTACCAGGCATTCCAGTGAGTGAGCTGCTCGGCGGGCAGCCGCTTGGCCGGGCGGAAGTCGGTGCCCTTGGTGTAGGCGATGGGAAACAGCCCGCCCTGGCTGTACTTGTCGTGCGGGATGCCGAGCACCTCGGCGGCCTGCTTTCGCCGTCGCTGATCAGGTGCAGCGTGGTCCAGCAGGAGCCCAGCCCGCGCGAGCGCAGCGCCAGGCAGAAGCTCCACACCGCCGGGAACAGCGATGCCCAGAACGACGCGCTCAGTCCCAGCGGCGCCTTCTCCACCCGCCCTTCCAGGCAGGGGATCATCAGCACCGGCGCCTCGTGCATGTGCTCGGCGAGGTAGGTCGCGGAGTCCTGACCCTGGGCATCCGTTCGCCGCGGGTGTCGCCCTCCGGGTACTCGGCCGACGGCGAGGCTGAGGTAGGCGCGGGCGTTGGCTCAGGTAGATGTCGGCGATCGCCTTCTTCTTCTCGGCGTCCTCGACGAAGATCCATTGCCAGCCTTGCGCATTGGAGCCGGTGGGCGCCTGCAGCGCCAGTTCGAGGCATTCCATCAGGACGTCGCGGCCTACCGGCTTGTCGAAGTCGAGACGCTTGCGGACCGAGCGGGTGGTGGTGAGGACTTCGTCGACGGACAGGTTCAGGGTCATGTGGTGGAGACTACCGAGGCGGCCGGCCGGGCGGTGCCGGCGAACGGCTCCCCCAAGCGGGTACCAGTTCGGCGAGCGGTCAGCGGAAGTCGCGGGACTTGGAGCCGACCGCCAGGGTGATGCGGCCCAGCCGTTCGGCGACGACGGTGATCGCGCCGCTGGCGTTTTGGACCTGCCCGCGCACCAGCAGCGCCGGGGCCGAGTTCGCCAGCTTGCGATGCCGCGCCCACACCCCCGGCACGCAGAGCACGTTGACCATCCCGGTTTCGTCCTCGAGGTTGATGAACGTGACCCCCTGCGCCGTGCCGGGCCGCTGCCGATGGGTGACCGCGCCCGCGATCAGCACGCGGTCGCCGTCGGGCACCGAGCCCAGCTTCTCGGCGGGCACCACCCCCATCGCGTCCAGGTCGGCCCGCAGGAACTGCGTCGGATAACTGTCCGGGGAGACGCCGGTGGCCCACACGTCGGCGGCGGCCAGTTCCAGCTCGCTCATCCCGGGCAGCGCCGGGATGTGCGACGACGACCCCACCCCGGGCAGCCGGCCCGGCCGCTGGGTGGCCGCGGCCCCGGCCGCCCACAACGCCTCGCGCCGGGACATGTCGAAGCAGCCCAGCGCCCCCGCCGTCGCCAGCGCCTCGGTCTGCGGCACGGACAGCTGCAGCCGGGTCGTCAGATCCAGCAGAGAAGTGAACGGGCCGTTGGTTTTTCGCTCGTCGACGAGTTGCTCGGCCAGGTCGTCGCCGATGTGGCGGACCGCGCCCAGGCCGAGGCGGACCTCGGTTCCGGCGTTGTGCAGGGTGGCGTGCGCCAGGCTGGCGTTGACGTCCGGGCCGTGCACCGTCACGCCGTGCCGGCGCGCATCGGCCACCAGTGACTGCGGCGAGTAGAACCCCATCGGCTGGGCGCGCAGCAGCGCCGCGCAGAACGCCGCCGGGTGGTGCAGCTTGAACCACGACGAGTAGAACACCAGCGACGCGAAGCTCAGCGCATGGCTTTCGGGGAAGCCGAAATTGGCGAAGGCCTCCAGTTTTTCGTAGGTGCGGTCGATCACCTCATCCGGCGCGCCGTGCAGCGTGCGCATGCCCTCGTAGAACCGGCCGCGCAGCCGTCGCATGCGTTCGGTCGAGCGCTTGGATCCCATGGCGCGGCGCAGCTGATCGGCCTCGGCGGCGGAGAATCCGGCGCAGTCGACCGCGAGCTGCATCAGCTGCTCCTGAAAGAGCGGCACCCCCAGCGTCTTTCGCAGTGCCGGCTCCATCGAGGGGTGGTCGTAGACCACCGGGTCCACGCCGTTGCGCCGCCGGATGTAGGGATGCACCGACCCGCCCTGGATGGGGCCGGGGCGGATCAGCGCGACCTCCACCACCAGGTCGTAGAACACCCGCGGCTTCAGCCGCGGCAGGGTGGCCATCTGCGCGCGCGACTCCACCTGGAACACGCCGACGGAATCGGCGCGGGCCAGCATCTCGTAGACCGCCGGCTCGGAGAGGTCGAGGCGGGCCAGGTCCACCTCGATCCCCTTGTGCTCGGCCACCAGGTCGATGGCATAGTGCAGCGCCGAGAGCATGCCCAGTCCGAGCAGGTCGAACTTCACCAATCCGATTGCCGCACAGTCGTCTTTGTCCCACTGCAGGACGCTGCGGTTCTCCATGCGCGCCCACTCCACCGGGCACACATCGGCGATCGGGCGGTCGCAGATCACCATGCCGCCGGAATGAATGCCCATGTGCCGCGGCAGGTTCCGGATCTGGTTCGCCAGGTCGACCACCGGTTCGGGGATGCCCTCCACATCGGGCGTCGGGTCACTTGAATCGGGGTCAAGCCCGTTCCAGTGGCTGATCTGCTTGCTCCACGCGTCCTGCTGGCCCTGCGAGAAGCCCAGGGCCCGGGCCATGTCGCGCACCGCGATCTTCCCCCGGTAGGTGATGACGTTGGCGACCTGGGCGGCGTAGTCGCGGCCGTATTTGTCGTAGACGTACTGGATGACCTTTTCGCGCTGATCGGACTCGATGTCCATGTCGATGTCGGGCGGCCCGTCGCGGGCCGGCGACAGGAAGCGCTCGAACAGCAGCTCGTTGGCCACCGGGTCGACGGCGGTGACGCCCAGGGCGTAGCAGACCGCGGAGTTGGCGGCCGATCCCCTGCCCTGGCACAGGATGTTGTTGTCCCGGCAGAACCGGGCGATGTCGTGCACCACCAGGAAATAGCCCGGAAATGTCAGCTGGGCAATGACTTTCAGCTCGTGTTCGATCTGGGCGTACGCGCGCGGCGCGTTCTCGGCCGACCCGTAGCGGTCGCGCGCCCCGGCCATGGCCAACTGCCGCAGCCAGCTGTCCTCGGTGTGCCCGGCGGGCACGTCGAACGGCGGCAGCTGCGGCGCGATGAGCGCCAGCCCGAACGCGCACTGCTCGCCCAGCTCGGCGGCCGCGGTCACCACGTCGGGCCGCTGCGCGAACAGCCGGGCCATCTCCTCACCCGAGCGCAGGTGCGAACCACCCAGCGGGGCCAGCCATCCGGCGGCCGCATCCAGGGACTGCCGCGCCCGGATGGCTCCCATCGCCATGGCCAGCCGGCGCCGCGACGGCCCCGCGAAATGCGCACCGGTGGTGGCGACGACGCCGACCCCGAAGCGTGGGGCCAGCGCGGCCAGCACCCCGTTGCGTTCGTCGTCGAGCGGTTGACCGTGATGGGTCAGCTCGATGCTGACCCGGTGCGCACCGAACCGGTCCACCAGATCGGCCAGCGCCCGCTCCGCCGCCTGTGGGCCGCCCTCGGAAAGCGCTTGGCGGACATGGCCTTTGCGACAGCCCGTCAGGATGTGCCAGTGCCCGCCGGCGGCCTCGGTCAGCGCGTCGAAATCGTAGCGGGGCTTGCCCTTCTCGCCGCCGGCCAGATGCGCCGCGGCCAGTTGCCGCGACAACCGCCGGTAACCCTCCGCGCCGCGGGCCAGCACCAGCAGGTGCGGGCCGGGCGGATCCGGCTGCTCGGTGCGCGCGCCCGGGCCCAGCGACAGCTCGGCGCCGAACACGGTGCGCATGTCGAGCTCGGCGGCCGCTTCGGCGAACCGCACCGCCCCGTACAAGCCGTCGTGATCGGTGAGCGCCAGGGCGCGCAGGTCCAGCCGGGCCGCCTCCTCGACCAGCTCCTCGGGCGTGCTCGCCCCGTCCAGGAAGCTGAACGCCGAATGCGCATGCAGTTCGGCATAAGCGACGGACGAGCGGGACGCCCGGCCGTCGTCCGGCGGCTGATACGTCGCGCGCCTGCGCGACAGCGGGCCGTCGGATTCCGGTCCCGCCGACTCCCCGGCATGGCGCGGCTTGCTGTCGAGCACCCGCTCCATTTCCGCCCAACTCGGCGGCCCGTTGAACCAGCCCACGCCCGCCAGTATATCGAACTGGTGTTCGATTTAACCGCGGCTCAGTACAACCGTTGTTAAACCGATCGTCAACTCCTAAACAAGGTCTTAATGCTGCGGGCACTACCGCGGATCACGAGCTCGACAGATACTGGTACAAGTTCACAAATCGGACACAGCCGGGGGCCGAGCATGGCGCAGACACTGGATACGGCATTCCTGCAAGCCCACGATCCGGATCAGCACGCCAGCCTGGCGATCGGGGCGGTCGCCATCGTCGAGGGCACCGCGCCCGACCGCGAGCGGCTCAAAGGCCTTCTGGCGGAACGTATCCAGCCGATCACGCGGTGCACGCAGCTGCTGCGGGCGCATCCGCGCAACCAGGAATGGATCGACTGCCCGGACTTCGACCTGGCCCACCACGTGCGCCGGGTGGCCATTCCCGCGCCCCGGCGGCGAGGCCGAGCTGTCGCGGGCCATCGCCTACGCCCTGGAACGGCCCCTCGATCTGGGCCGCCCACCGTGGGAGTGCTGGGTCATCGAGGGACTGAAGGGCAACCGCTGGGCGATCCTGATGAAGACCCATCACGGCCTGCTCGACGGCAACTCGGCCGCCCGTCTGATCAGCAGGCTGTGCGACGACGCCGACGCAGACACCTTCGCCAATATCCCTGCGGGCAAGCAGGTTTCATCACCGCCCGCCGGCAGGCCGGGCTGGCTCGACGCGCTGTGGTGGGCTTCGTCGGCCGCGGGCAACCTCACCGGCGCCATGCTCGGCGCGATGTGGCCGGCCGTGTGCACCGAGGCCGTCACCACCTCGCGGCGCTACAGCACGGTGCGGGTCCCCATCGCCGACGTCGACAGCGTCTGCCGCAAGTTCGGTGTCAGCGCCAACGACGTCGCGCTCGCCGCCATCACCGAGGGATTCCGCACGGCGCTGCTCGGCCGCGGCGAGGAGCCGCGCGCGGACTCGTTGCGCACCTTGGTGCCGATGCCGGTCCGCTCGGCGATGCTCTCGCACCTGCCCGTCGAGCACGACGACCCGGTGCGGCGGTTGCAGACGGTGCACACCCGGTGGAACGGCCAAGCAGACCGGGCCGCCCGGGCCGGCCGGCATCGTGGAGTCGGCGATCGGCTTCCTGCCAACGGTGTTGCGCACCAACGTCTTACAACTGCTCTCCCGCGTGCCGCAGCGCGCCATCGTGACGTTGGCCACCAACGTGCCCGGGCCGCGCCGTCGGCTTCGGATGATGGGCCAGACGCTGGAGCGGCTGCTGCCGATCCCCCCGACCGCCACTGCGCTGCACACCGGCGTCGCGGTGCTCAGCTACGGCGACGAGCTGGTCTTCGGGATCACCGCCGAGCACGGCGACGCGTTCGACGTCAAGCAGCTGGCCGCCGGCATCGAGCTCGGCATGGCGCGACTGGTGGCCCTCGGCGACGATTCCGTGCTGCTGTTCGCCCGCAAGCGTTCCGCGCGCCCGGTTGTCCGCCCGGTGCCGCCGACTCACCCGTCGGCGCCGGGGCGTGCGCGTCACTGACCCGTTCTCCCGGCAGCCGACCACCGTGAGAAGGTTGGTCATGGGCAAGTTGGGGCCGGTCATCATCGACCCGCGCCGCCACGACGCGGTGCTGTTCGACGCCGACGGCGCGCTGGCCTCCCCACTGGCCGCACAACTACGCGAGATCGGGGTCGGTACCGCGGTCGGTGTCGGCGGACGGCCCGGTGCAGGCGGCCGACCGGCTGCGGGTGCGCCCCGGCCGCTGCGTCGTGGTCGCCGGGGACGCCGGCGGGCGTCGAGGCCGCGCGCGCCGCCGGGTTCGCGTTGGTGATCGGCGTCGACCCGGGCGGGCGCGACGACGCGGTGCGTGACGCCGGGGCCGACGCGGTGGTCGCCGACCTGCGCGACGTCGCCGTGCGGACCGGGGACCGCCGGATGTCGCAGCTGCCCGATGCGTTGCAGGCCTTGGCCGATGGGCTGGCCGACCGGCGGCCGGCGGTGTTCTTCGACTTCGACGGCACGCTCTCGGACATCGTCGATGATCCGGACTCGGCGCGGCCCGTCGCCGGGGCCACCGAGGCGCTGGGGAAGCTGGCCGCGCGGTGCCCGGTCGCGGTGCTGTCCGGACGCGATCTCGCCGATGTGACGAAACGCGTAGGGGTACAAGGTATCTGGTATGCGGGCAGCCACGGTTTCGAGTTGACCGCACCCGATGGCACCCACCACCAGAACGACGACGCGGCCGCCGCCATCCCGGTGCTCGAGCGGGCGGCCGGCCGGCTGCGCGACCAGCTCGGCGAGATCCCCGGTGTTGTGGTGGAGCACAAGCGATTCGGGGTGGCCGTGCACTACCGCAACGCCGCAGCGTGACCGGGTCGGCGAGGTGCTGGCGGCGGTGCGCGCCGCGGGCCGCCACGACGAGCTTCGGGTCACCACCGGCCGCGAGGTCATCGAGCTGCGCCCAGACCTGGACTGGGACAAGGGGAAAACGCTGCGCTGGGTTATCGATCACCTGCACGAGGCCGGTTCGGGATCGCTGACGCCGGTGTACCTCGGCGACGACATCACCGACGAGGACGCGTTCGACGCGGTGCGCGCGGGACCGGTTCAGGGCGTGCCGATCCTGGTGCGGCACGGCGACGACGGCGACCGCGCCACCGCGGCGCTGTTCGCGCTGGACAGTCCCGCTCGGGCCGGCGAATTCACCGACCGGCTGGCGGATCGGCTGGCGCGCTAGCGGCGGCCGCCGCCATCAGCGCTAGGCGTATTCCACCGCGCCGTCGTCGAGCACCACCCGGGCGTCGGCCCCGTCGGGACCGGAAGCCTCGGTGCGGAAGACCGCCTTGCCCGGCTCGGTGCGCCAGATCAGCGTGGTCAGCGTCTCGCCGGGGAACACCGGCGAGGTGAACCGCGATGCGATCGAGGTGATGTTGGCGGCGACGCCCTGGCCGAGCTCGGACACCAGCGCGCGACCCGACACCCCGTAGGTGCACAGCCCATGCAGGATCGGCTTGGGGAAGCCGGCCAGCTCACGGGCGAACCACGGGTCGCTGTGCAGCGGGTTGCGGTCACCGGAGAGCCGGTAGATCAGCGCCTGGTCTTCGCGGGTGGGCAGCGGGATGCGGGCGTCGGGCTCGCGGTCCGGGAATTCCGGCGCGACCGGCCGCTGACCCGGCATGCCCCCGAAGCCGCCCTCACCCCGGATGACCAGGGTGGTGAGCGTCTCGGCGATCAGCTGCCCGGATTCCGGCTCGGTGCCCCGGCCGCGCAACACCAGGATCGCGTTCTTGCCCTCGCCCTTGTCCTGGATGTCGGCGACCTCGGAAACCACCGAGAGCTTGCCCGCGGGCGGCAGCGGTGCATGCAGCCGGATGCTCTGCGATCCGTGTAACAGCATGGCCCAGTTGAACTTTCCGACCAGACCGGCCGCGCCGAAGGCGGGGCAGCAGATCACCGCGTACGTGGGCAGCACCTGCTGGTCGATGTCGTGGCTGTTCTCGGTGGTGAACGGCAGGTCGTCGATCCCGGCGCCGACACCGAGCGCATAGAGCAGTGTGTCCCGGTCGGTCCATTCGAACTGCATGGGTTCGGTGACCGCGCCGACGGCACTCGGATCAATCGCCATGGAAGTCTCCTGATCGTTGGTAGGGATCCTCGGTCCACTCTGGCATCCGGCGAATCGGGCACGATCAAGGCCCTTTCCCCGGGCCCGCGCGGTAACAAACCGTCGCAAACCCTTCCCACCGGAGCCGTCGGCAGGGCAGGCTAATCGACATGCCCAAGCGCAGCTTGTTCCGGAAAGCCGCGGTAGCGCTCGCCGCGCTCACCGCCACGATGATCGTCGCCGGCTGCGGCGGCTCACCGCAGGCGCGGTCCATCACCGTGACGTTCATCCGGCACGCCCAGTCCGAGGCCAACGCCAGCGGCACCATCGACACCGAGGTGCCGGGCCCGGGCCTGAGCCCGGAGGGCAAGGGTCAGGCCGAACAGCTCGCGCACCAACTCGGCCGCAAGGACTACGACAGCATCTACGCCTCCACCATGACCCGGGCGCAGCAAACCGCCGCCCCGCTGGCCGCCGAACTCGGCAAGCAGGTGGAGATCCTGCAGGGCATCCAGGAGATCAACGCCGGCTGGTACAACGGCAAACCCGAGTCGATGGCGAAGTCGACGTACATGCTGGCGCCGGTGAACTGGATCAAAGGCGACGTGTCCGACAGCATCCCCGGCTCGGTCAGCGGCAAGGAGTTCAACGACCAATTCACCGCGGCCATCAACAAGATCTACAACAGCGGCCACCACAACCCGGTGGTGTTCTCGCATATGAACGCGATCATGGTGTGGACGCTGATGAACGCGCAGAACGCGAAGGACAGCCTGATGGACAGCCACCCGATTCCCAACACCGGACGCGTGGTGATCAGCGGTAACCCGATGACCGGCTGGACGCTGGTCGACTGGGACGGGATCCGCGACTTCCACAACTAGTGGCGATCGCAAGCGCGGCGTAGCCGGGCGCTGGGGGCACGCCCCCAGCGGGAGGGACCCCCACCCGCTTGCGGGGGACGGGTCGCCACAATCGGGCCAGTGGCGATCGCTGAAGATCGGTAGTTGACGTGCGCGGCCGCCACCGCCACCATGTCTTCATGCGGTATGTCGTTACCGGCGGTACCGGGTTCATTGGTCGCCGTGTCGTGTCTCGTCTCGTGGAATCGCGCCCCGATGCGCAGGTGTGGGTGCTGGTGCGACGGCAGTCGCTGGGCCGCTTCGAGCGGCTCGCGGAACACTGGGGTGAGCGGGTAAAGCCGCTGGTCGCCGCGCTGCCGGAGCTGGACCTGAGCGACGAGGTCCTCGCCGAGCTGGGCGGGATCGATCACGTGGTGCACTGCGCGGCGATCTACGACATCACCGCCGGTGAGCCCGAGCAGCGGGCCAGCAACGTCGAGGGCACCCGCGCGGTGATCGGGCTGGCGCAGCGGTGCGACGCGACGTTGCACCACGTGTCGTCGATCGCCGTGGCCGGTGACTTTGCCGGCGAATACACCGAGGACGATTTCGACGTCGGCCAGCAACTGCCGACGCCCTATCACCAGACCAAGTTCGAAGCCGAGCTGCTGGTGCGCTCGGCGCCCGGACTGCGTCATCGCATCTACCGCCCGGCGGTGGTGGTGGGCGATTCACGCACCGGCGAGATGGACAAGGTGGACGGGCCGTACTACTTCTTCGGCGTGCTGGCCAAGCTGGCGGTGCTGCCGTCGCTGACCCCCGTCCTGCTGCCCGACACCGGCCGCACCAACATCGTGCCGGTCGACTACGTCGTCGACGCACTGGTCGCGTTGATGCACGCCGACGGCCGCGACGGACAGACGTTCCACCTGACCGCCGAGAAAACCATCGGCCTGCGCGGCATCTACCGCGGCGTGGCCAAGGCGGCCGGGCTGCCGCCGCTGCGCGGGTCGCTCCCCCGATCGGTGGCCGCTCCGGTGCTCAAGGTGCGCGGGCGCGCCAGGGTGGTGCGCAACATGGCGGCCACCCAGCTCGGCATTCCCGCCGAGGTGTTCGACCTCGTCGACCTGGCCCCTACGTTTGTCAACGAGAAGACGCGAAATGCCCTGCAGGGCACGGGTATCGGCGTTCCGGAGTTCTCCAGCTACGCGCCCAAGCTGTGGCGGTACTGGGCGGAGCGCCTCGATCCGGATCGAGCGCGCCGCGACGATCCGCGGGGAGCGTTGCAGGGCCGGCACGTCATCATCACCGGCGCCTCCAGCGGCATCGGCCGGGCGGCGGCCATCGCGATCGCCGAGCGGGGCGCCACCGTGTTCGCGCTGGCCCGCAACGGCGCGGCGCTGGATGCGCTGGTCGCCGACATCCGCGCCAATGGTGGTGCCGCCCATGCCTTTACCTGCGACGTCACCGATTCCGCGTCGGTGGAACACACCGTCAAAGACATCCTGGGTCGCTTCGACCACGTCGACTACCTGGTGAACAACGCCGGCCGGTCGATCCGCCGCTCGGTGGTCAACTCCACCGACCGGCTGCACGACTACGAGCGGGTGATGGCGGTCAATTACTTCGGAGCGGTGCGGATGGTGCTGGCGCTGCTGCCGCATTGGCGCGAACGCCGATTCGGTCACATCGTCAACGTGTCGAGCGCCGGGGTGCAGGCACGCAACCCCAAGTACAGCTCCTACCTCCCGACCAAGGCCGCGCTGGACGCGTTCTCCGACGTGGTGGGTTCGGAGGTGCTGTCCGACCACATCACCTTCACCAACATCCATATGCCCCTGGTGCGCACCCCGATGATCGTGCCGTCGCATCGCCTCAACCCGGTGCCGGCGATCAGCCCGCAGCGCGCGGCGGCGATGGTGGTGCGCGGCCTGGTGGACAAGCCCGCCCGCATCGACACCCCGCTGGGCACGCTCGCCGAGGCCGGCAATTACTTCGCCCCGAGGACGTCGCGGCGCGTGCTACACCAGCTCTATCTCGGCTATCCCGACTCGGCCGCGGCGCGCGGGCTAACCGCCGAACCGGAGCCGGCGCCGCGGACCGTACGCCGCAGGCCCAGCCGCCCGGTGCGCGCCGTCACCCGTGGCATCCGGACACCCCGGGGAGTCAAGCGGCTGGTCCGCCTGGTCCCCGGCGTGCACTGGTAGTCACTTCTCCAACGTGAACTGATCGACGTCGATGTATCCGACCCGGAATGCGTTGGCGCAACCGGTCAGGTATTTCATGTACCGCTCGTAGACTTCCTCGGACTGCACCGCGATGGCCTCGTCCTTGTGGGCTTCCAGCGCGGCGGCCCAGATGTCGAGAGTCTTCGCGTAGTGCGGCTGCAGCGACTGCACCCGGGTCACGGTGAAACCGGCCGCGGTGGCGCGCTGCTCCACCATCGGTATCGACGGCAGGCGCCCACCCGGGAAGATCTCGGTGACAATGAATTTGATGAATCGGGCGAAGGCGAACGAAATGGGCATGCCGCGCTCGACCATCTCGTTGGGGTGCAGCCCGGTGATGGTGTGCAGCAGCATGACCCCGTCGTCGGGCAACAGGTCGTGCGCCAGGGTGAAGAACGCGTCGTAGCGCTCGTGCCCGAAGTGCTCGAAGGCGCCGATGCTGACGATCCGGTCGACCGGCTCGTCGAACTTCTCCCAGCCCTCCAGCAGGACCCGTGCCGACCGAGAGTTTCCGGACTGGGCGATCAGCTGCTCGACGTGGTCGGCCTGATTGCGGCTCAGGGTGAGGCCGACGACGTTGACGTCGTACTTTTCCTGGGCGCGCATCATGGTGGCACCCCAACCGCAGCCGACGTCGAGCAACGTCATCCCCGGTTGCAGCCCGAGTTTGCCGAGCGCGAGGTCGATCTTGGCGATCTGAGCCTCTTCGAGCGTCATATCCTCGCGCTCGAAGTACGCGCAGCTGTATGTCTGGGTCGGATCGAGAAATAGCCGGAAGAAGTCGTCCGACAGGTCATAGTGGGCCTGCACATCGTCGAAGTGCGGCGTTAAATCAGCCCCCTCGGGGGGCTCCGACGTCGTTGGCATTGTCCCAGCCTAGCCGCCGAATTGAGTATCTTGAAAACAATGAGCTCCCCCGTATTCGTTGACGTCGATACCGGCGTGGATGACGCGCTGGCGCTGATGTACCTCTTCGCCAGCCCGGACGCCGAAGTGATCGGTATCGCCTCGACCGGGGGAAACGTTGGGGTGGAGCAGGTTTGCGAAAACAATCTGGGCCTGCTGGCGCTGTGCGAACGCACCGGCATACCGGTCTCCCGGGGCTCGGGCGAGACCCTGACCGGGCCGATGCGGCTGCCGTCAAAGGTCCACGGCCCCAGGGGATTGGGCTATGCCGACCTGCCGCCGGGCTCCCACCGGCTCACCGACTACGACTCGGCCACCGCCTGGTTGCGCGCGGCGCGCGCGTTTCCCGGTGAGCTCATCGGCGTGGCGACCGGCCCGTTGACCAACCTGGCGCTGGCGCTGCGCGCCGAGCCCGAGCTGCCGGCGCTGCTGAAACGGCTGGTGATCATGGGCGGTTCCTACGATCACCGGGGCAACACCACCACGGTGGCGGAGTGGAACATCAGCGTGGACCCCGAGGCGGCCGCCGAGGTGCTGGCGGCCTGGTGCCCGGAAAACGTGGGACGACAGCGCCTTCCGATCCTGTGCGGCCTGGACCTGACCCGCAAGGTCGCGATGACGCCGGATCACCTCGCGCGGCTGGCGGCGGCCGCGGAGTCGACGACGGCGCAGCTGAGCGAACGCGACGCACCCGGCACCCGGTCGACGGCGTCCAACCCGCTGATTCGGGTGATCGAGGACGCGATGCGGTTCTACCTGGAGGCCTACCACGAACTCGGCCACGGGTATCAGGCACACATGCACGATCCGTTGGCCGCCGCCGTCGCGCTGGATCCCGGACTGGTCACGACGCGTCCGGCGACGGTGGACATCGAGCTGACCGGAACCCTGACCCGCGCCATGACGGTGACCGACTGGTCGGACCGTCGAGAACCCAACGCGCTCATCGGGATTGACGTGGACTCGGCGGCATTCTTCGATCGGTTCATCGAACGGGTGGGGTCGTTTGCACGTCAATTGGGGGGTGTGGGATGAAGATTCGTGCGATCGAGCTGATCCGGGCGGGGTGGGGCGCCGTGCTGCTGGCCGCCCCCGCCGAGGTGCTCGACCACATTCACGGGGTGCGGGTCGACCGCAAGGCGCTCGTCATCACGCGGATTCTGGGTGCGCGCCACCTGACCCAGGCGCTGCTGTCGGGAGTCGACCCCGGCCCGGAGGTGTTGGCGGCCGGCGTCTGGGTCGACACGGTGCACTCGGCGACCGCGCTCGGCCTGGCCGTAGCCGACCGGCGGCGCGCTCGCGGCGCAGGTACCGACGCCGTCGTCGCGGCGTCGTGGGCCGCGTTGGGCTGGCGCCACCTGCGCGCCGGAAAAGCCAGGACCGACGGTGTGCGTGGCCGCGACCGGCTGGCCCGCGCCGTGGTCGGCGCACTGCCCGGCGGTCGCGGGCTGATGGCGCGAGCGCAAGCGGTGCGTACCGGGTAGGGCCAGACGCGCGGATTCGATGAATTGTTAAGCCGTCAAACGAAAAGTAGCGGCGTTTCCGCAGCACCACTGGCTTTCGACGCGTCTCGTTGCGCCGAAGTTTTTGACGTTGGGGACGACCGCGAATTGTGTTTTTATGGGGTGAGTGGGACTTGACGTCAAGCGTTGGCAGCTCGCAGCAAGTGGAGGGGTTCGCGCGTCATGACGGAGCTGGTTACCGGTAAAACGCTCCCGAGTGTGGTCGTCACTGGCTTCGCCATGACGACCGCCCTGGCGACTGACACCGAGACCACCTGGAAGCTGCTGCTGGACAGCCAAAGTGGTATCCGCAGGCTCGAGGACCCGTTCGTCGAGGAGTTCGATCTGCCGGTGCGCATCGGCGGGCATCTGCTGGAGGAATTCGACAGCCAGTTGACCCGCGTGGAGCTGCGCCGGACCGCTCACCTGCAGCGGATGTCCACCATTCTGGGCCGGCGGGTCTGGGAGAACGTCGGGAGTCCCGAGGTCGACTGCAACCGCTTGTTGGTGTCCATCGGCACCGGTCTGGGTCCGTCGGAAGAGTTGGTCTTCAGCTATGACGACATGCGCGCTCGTGGTTTGAAGGCCGTCTACCCGCTCGGGATCCAGAGATTTATGCCCAACGGAGCCGCCGCGGCGGTGGGGCTGAGCGGCACGCCAGAGCCGGTGCGATCACCCCGGCGTCGGCGTGCGCGTCGGGCTCCGAGGGCATCGCGCAGGCCTGGCGCAACATCGTGCTCGGGGAGGCCGACATCGCCATCTGCGGTGGCGTCGAGGCCAAGATCGAGGCGGTGCCGATCGCGGCATTCGCCCAGATGCGCACCCTGATGTCGACCGAGAACGACGACCCGGTCGGCGCCTGCCGCCCGTTCGACCGGGACCGCACCGGCTTGGTGTTCGGCGAGGCAGGCGCGCTGATGGTCATCGAGACCGAGGAACACGCCAAGGCCCGCGGCGCCACCATTTTGGCCCGCATCATGGGCGCCGGGATCACCTCCGACGGCTACCAGATGATGGCCCCGGAGCCCAGCGGCGAATGCGCCGGGCGCGCGATGTCCCGCGCGATTCAGCTCGCCGGGCTGACGCCGGGCGACATCGGCCACGTGAACGCGCACGCGACCGGAACCGTGGCCGGTGACCTCGCCGAGGCCAAGGCCATCAACAACGCGCTGGGCAGCAACAAGCCGGCGGTTTACGCACCCAAGGCTGCGCTGGGTCACTCGGTGGGTGCGGTCGGTGCCGTGGAATCCATTCTCACCGTGCTCGCACTGCGCGACCAGGTGGTTCCACCCACGCTGAACCTGGAAAACCTCGACCCCGAGATCGACCTGGACGTGGTGGCCGGCAAACCCCGACCCGGCAACTACGAGTACGCGATCAACAACTCGTCCGGCTTCGGTGGACACAATGTGGCCATCGTCTTCGGGCGGTACTGACAGCGGGTCAGACCGCCGGCGCTGGATCCCGGAGCCCTCGTTTGGCGGGGGAAGCACCGGGTAAAGCAGCGATTATGGCTTTCGCCGATTATCAAAACGAGCTGTACGACCAGTCGCTGCACGGCAATCCGCCGCAGTATCCGATCAGGTTCGAGGAGCTGGAGGAAAAGGCGTCGGCGGCGATGACGCCGAAAGTGCTGGGTTACGTGGCCGGCGGCGCGGGTGACGAGCACACCCAGCGCGCCAACTGCGAGGCTTTCAAGCGCTGGGGGTTGTATCCGCGCATGGGGATCGCCCCGGAGCAGCGGGATATGTCGGTCGAGTTGTTCGGCATCAGGTTCGAATCGCCGATATTCATGGCCCCCATCGGCGTCATCGGGGTGTGCGACCCGGACGGGCACGGGGACATGCTGTGTGCGCGCGCCTCGGTCCGCACCGGTGTGCCGTTTTTCGTGGGGACGCTGTCGGCCGACCCGATGGAGGACCTCGCCGCCGAACTGGGCGATACCCCGGCGTTCTTCCAGCTGTACACGCCGCCGGATCGCAAGATGGCGGCCAGCCTGGTGCACCGGGCCGAGGCGGCCGGCTTCAAGGGCATCGCCGTCACCCTCGACACCTGGGTCACCGGCTGGCGCCCCCGTGACCTGAAAGGCGGCAACTACCCCCAGGTGCCCAGTGGCTGCCTGGCCAACTACACCAGCGACCCGGTTTTTCGCGCCAACCTGAGCCCCGGCGAAGACGCCACCGCGGCGGCGGTGCGCAAGCTGCCGATCTTCGGCGGCCCGTTCCGGTGGGCGGACCTGGAGTGGCTGCGGTCCGAGACCAGCCTGCCGCTGATGGTCAAGGGCATCTGCCATCCCGATGACGTTCGCCGCGCCAAAGACATTGGCGTGGACGGCATTTACTGCTCCAACCATGGTGGTCGGCAGGCCAACGGCGGGCTGCCCTGCCTGGATTGCCTGCCCGAGGTGATCGAGGCCGCCGATCGCGATGCCGGTGCTGTTCGACTCGGGCGTACGCGGTGGCGCCGACGTCATCAAGGCGCTGGCGCTGGGCGCGACCGCGGTGGGGATCGGCCGCCCCTACGCCTACGGACTGGCCGTCGGTGGCGTCGACGGCATCGTGCACGTGCTGCGCTCGCTGCTGGCCGAAGCGGACCTGATCATGGCCGTCGACGGATATGCCTCGCTCAAGGACCTGACCCCCGACGCACTGCGGCGTGTCGAATACGCTGTAGCGCAGGATCACTCATAACTTCCCTCCAGATACCAGCGCCGCTGGCGATAGCACAGCAGCAGCGCACGCTCGCTCTCCAGCAACACCTGGGCGCGGGCGGTGCGACCCTTCCCCAGATCGGGATCCCACCATCGCTCGTCGACCGGCCAGGGCCCGGACCACCAGCACAGCCGCTCGTCGCGGCCGTGGGCGATCATGCGCGCGGGGTCGGCGGAGAACAGCCCCCGGATGGTCACCCGTATCGGATTCCCTTGGGCGTCAAGCAGTTCCACCGGGTCATCAAGCAAGACCGCCGGTGACGGCTCGGGCAGCCGGCCGGGCCACGGCGGATCGGGATCGGCCCGCGGTACCGGCTCGTCGCCGAGCGGGATCAGCGTGATGCGCTCGGCCGGGCCGCGCCCGCCGGACAGCACCGGCACGCGCACCGCCTCCGGGCCGAGCAGGCCCTGCACCCGCACCAGCGCCCGGCGAGCCCGCAGCCTGTCCTCCTCGCCCAGGCCACCCCAGAGCGGCAACTGCAGCGCCTCGGCGGACACCACCTCCACCGCCTCCAGCCGCAACAGCGTCACCGCGGCGGTGGGACGGGGATTGCGCGCGGTGCGGCTGCTCAACCATCCGTCGAGCTGCCAGCGCACCCGGTCGGCGGTGGCGTCCTCGGTCAACGGCTCGGCGCACCGCCACACCCGGTGCAGTTCTTCGCCGTTGGCGGTGACGGCGTGGATGGCCAGCCGGGTGCATCCCACGCCGGCGGCCATCAGCGTCTGATGCAGCCTGCCGGCCAGCGAGCGCCCGGCGAACGCCGCGGCATCGACCCGGTCGATCGGCGGATCGCAGTCCAGCACGGCCTCGAGTTCGGCCGGCGGCTCCCGGCCCGAGGGCGGCCGTTCGGGTTCGCCGCGGGCCAACCGGTGCGCGGTCACCCCGTCGGCGCCGAACCGGGAAGCCACGTCGCTGCGCGACAGTGCGGCGAACTGCCCGATGGTGCGAATCCCCATCCGCCACAACAGGTCCGTCAACTCTTCGCGGCCGGCACCGGACAGGCTCGGCTCGGTGGCAAGTTGGCGGATGGACAGCACCGACAAAAACTTCGCGTCACCTGCCGGCTCGACGACACGGCCCGCCCGCGCCGCGAAGACCGCGGTGGACAACTGGTCGGCGACCCCGGCCTGACATTCGGCGCCGGCCGCGGCCACCGCATCGATCAGCCGTTCGGCGGCGGTGGCCTCGGACCCGAAATAACGGGCCGCCCCGCGCACCGGCAACACCAGGAGGCCGGGCCGCAGCACCTCGGCGCGGGGCACCAGGTCGTCCACCGCCGCGATCACCGCTTCGAAGAAGCGGGCGTCGCGGTCCGCGTCGGCGGCGGTGACGTGCAGTTGCGGGCACCGGGCCGCCGCCTCCCGGCGTCGCAGCCCCCGCCGCACACCCGCCGCGCGGGCGGCCGACGAGCAGGCGATCACCCGATTGGCCAGCGTGACCGCGATCGGGGCGGTCGCGGACAGACCCGCGGCCGTCGCCGCCGCGACCGCGGGCCAATCCATGCACCAAATCGCCAAAACCCGGGAATCGAAGGACCGGAAGGACCAACCGGAATTCACCCGGCTCGCGCTGGGGTCATCACCCGTCGTCCCGCGCACGTCCCGCTGACCTGCAGCCGCACCCCGCCGATCCGGCCGAATCCGGGGCGGCTGTCCGCGGTGATCTCATAGCCACAGACCCGGGCAGCAAGGCGCGTCGGCGCCCCCTGCCAATCGCCGCCGGTGACCAGCAGGGTGCAGCCCTTGTTCCGGGCGCGGGCCACCACCGCCCGCGCCCGGGTGGGCGGCACCCGGCGCCCGCCCAGCCCCAGGACCACCAGGTCCATGCCGTCGACGAGCACCGCGGCCACCTCCACCGGATCGGTGCCGGGATCCGGTATCACCGCGAGCCGGCTCAGATCCGCCCCCATCTCCGCGGCGGCCAGTAGCCCGATGTCCGGCTGGCCGACGATTGCGGCGTTGCCACCGGCCGCCGTGACCGCGGCCACCATGCTCAACAGCAGCGACCGGGCACCCGAGAGCACCGCGACCGATCCCCGCGGCAGCGGCACGGGCAGCAGGTCGGCCAGCCACGGCGGGAGGGCCAGCTGGGACTCCGAGTCCGGCAGCAGGTCCTCGGCGGGCACGGCGGCGGGGGGCGCGGCCTTCTTCCCGGAGATGCTCGCCATCCGCCGGCGAAGCGATTCCAGCTGCTCAGCTCGGGTTTCCTGGCGGTGACTGGAGGCAAAAGCCGCGGTCATGACAGCCTCCTATCACCAGCTTCGGATTCCGGGGGAGTGTATTCGAATGTATGTTCGATACATTTCGAAGTAAACACCCGCCCTCCGACAACCGTCAAGCGACGTGAGGGACAGCGTTATGCGATCGGTACTGGTGTGGCTGATGGGTGCAATGTGGCCGCATTTTTGCGGAAACTAGGCCGGCCGGCTACTCCCATTCGATGGTGCCGGGCGGTTTGCTGGTGATGTCCAGCACCACGCGGTTGACCTCGGCCACCTCGTTGGTGATGCGGGTCGAGATGCGCTCCAGCACCTCGTAGGGAACCCGGGTCCAGTCGGCGGTCATGGCGTCCTCACTGGTCACCGGCCGCAGCACGATCGGGTGCCCGTAGGTGCGGTTGTCGCCCTGCACGCCGACCGAGCGGACGTCGCCCAGCAGCACCACCGGGCACTGCCAGATCAGGGTGTCCAGGCCCGCCGCGGTCAGCTCCTCGCGCGCGATCGAGTCCGCGTGCCGCAGGGTGTCCAACCGCGGCGCGGTGACCTCGCCGACGATCCGGATTCCCAGTCCGGGGCCCGGAAAGGGTTGGCGCGCAACGATTTCCTCCGGCAGGCCCAGCTCGCGCCCGACCGCGCGGACTTCGTCTTTGAACAGCAGCCGCAACGGCTCGACGAGTTTGAACTTCAGGTCGCCGGGCAGGCCGCCGACGTTGTGGTGGCTCTTGATGTTCGCGGTGCCGCTGCCCCCGCCGGACTCCACCACGTCCGGATACAGCGTGCCCTGCACCAGGAAATCGACGTCAGAATCCCCGTCTCCCACAATGTCTCGCACCGCGCCCTCGAAGGCCCGGATGAACTGGCGGCCGATGATCTTGCGCTTGCCTTCGGGATTGGTCACGCCCGCCAGCGCGTCCAGGAAGGTGTCGGCCGCGTCGACGGTGACCAGGTTGGCGCCGGTGGCGGCCACGAAGTCGCGTTGCACCTGCGCGCGCTCCCCGGCGCGAAGGAGCCCGTGGTCGACGAAGACACAGGTCAACCGGTCACCGATGGCCCGCTGCACCAGCGCGGCGGCCACCGCGGAATCCACGCCGCCGGACAGCCCGCAGATCGCCCGGCCGTCGCCGATCTGGGCGCGCACCTGCTCGATCAGCACACCGGCGATGTTGGCGGCGGTCCAGTCCGCGCCCAGCCCGGCGAAGTCGTGCAGAAATCGGCTGAGCACCTGCTGCCCGTGCGGGGTGTGCATGACCTCCGGGTGGTACTGCACACCGGCCAGGCGCCGTTGCCGGTTCTCGAAGCCGGCCACCGCCGCGCCGGAGCTGCTGGCCACCACCTCGAACCCGTCCGGTGCGGCCGTGACCGCGTCGCCGTGGCTCATCCACACCGGTTGCGAACTCGGCAATCCCGAATGCAGTTCGCCGCCAATGACTTTCAGCTCGGTGCGGCCGTATTCGCTGGTGCCGGTGTGGGCGACGGTCCCGCCCAGCGCCTGCGCCATGGCCTGAAACCCGTAGCAGATGCCGAACACCGGTACCCCGAGATCGAACAGCGCCGGATCGAGCTGGGGCGCGCCGTCGGCGTAGACGCTGGACGGCCCGCCGGACAGCACCAGCGCCAGCGGGTCGCGGGCCTTGATCTCCTCGACCGTGGTGGTGTGCGGGATCACCTCGGAGAACACCCGCGCCTCGCGGACGCGGCGGGCGATCAGCTGCGCATACTGCGCGCCGAAGTCCACGACGAGCACCGGTCGGGCCGGCGATCCGGACGCGTCGGTTTCAAGAGTTTCGGTGGGGTCGGCCACGCAGGCGAGTCTAGTGGCTGTCCGCGTCGCCTCCGCCCCGCAGGGCTACAGCGCAAATGCGCTACGCAGCGCGCCGACGGCCGCCGGGTCGCCATGGAACTCGATTCGCCGCAGCGCCGCGTTGCGCTCGCCTTCCTCGGCCCCCAGCCGGGCGGTGACGAGGTCCGCCGCCGTGGCCGTGATCGTCACCGCGGGCTCGCCGCGAGCCCGCGCCGAGGCGGCCTTGCGTGACGGCGAATTCGAAACGGCGGCCGTCGATCTCGACGCGGCACGTCGCCTCCACGCCGGCGGCGCTACCCGAGTTGAAGCCCAGCAGGATTCCGGCCAGAAACCCGTTGAGCGGGGACACCGGCGCCATCGCCGATCGGGTCCAGGTGGTCCAGCCCGAACCACGCGATGCTCTGCAGGATCGGCAGCACCCGCTGCCAGCCCAGGTCACTGAGCGTGTAGACGGTGCGCCCGATCGGGGCCGGTAGGTCGCTCGCGGTCGACGAGCCCGGCGTCCTGCAGCTCCTTGAGCCTCTCGGCGAGCAGATTGGTTGCGATGCCGGGCAGTTCGGCCCGCAGGTCACCGTAGCGACGCGGCGCCGCCGACCAGCTCGCGCAGGATCAGCAGCGTCCACCGCTCGCCCAGGACATCGAGCCCGCGGGCGATCGGGCAGTTCTGGTTGTAGTTCCTGCGGGACGCCACCATGCCACTTTACCTGGCGCTAGACATCTTTTTCAACTTATTACTTGATTTATTTGTCTTATAGATTTACTGTCTTGTCCATGCGTACCGAACCGACGTTCCGGAATCACCCCATTGCCGCGCTCGCGCGTCATCTGCCTCGGCGTCTTCGTCATCAGCGTCGACGCCACCATCGTCAACGTCGCGCTGCCCACGCTGTCGCGTGAACTCGGCGCCGACACCGCGCAACTGCAATGGATCGTCGACGCCTACACCCTGGTGATGTCCGGCCTGCTGCTCTCGGCGGGCAGCCTGTCCGACCGCTACGGCAGGCGGGGCTGGCTGAATTCCGGGCTCGCACTGTTCGCGTTCACGTCTGCGGTTGCGGCACAGGTGAATTCGGCGGACGCGCTGATCGCGGCGCGCGCGGCCATGGGGGTGGGCGCGGCGGTGATCTTCCCGACCACGCTGGGACTGATCACCAACATCTTCACCGACCCGGTACCGCGCGCCAAGGCAATCGGACTGTGGGCGGCCATGGTCGGCGTCGGGGTGGCCGTGGGACCGATCAGCGGCGGCTGGCTGCTCGAACACTTCTGGTGGGGCTCGATCTTCATGGTGAACATTCCGATCGCGGCGCTGGCCATCATCGGCGCCACGTTGTTCGTTCCGACCTCGCGCGACCCCGCGGCGCCGCGCGTCGACGTCCCCGGCCTGATCCTGTCCGCGACCGGGATCACCACGCTGGTCTACACGGTCATCGAGGCGCCCACCTGGGGATGGACCGACGGCCGGACCGCGGCCGGATTCGCCCTCGCCGCAATCGTTCTCGCCGCGTTTGCGCGCTGGGAGCGGCGCAGCACCCATCCGATGCTCGACGTCTCGGTGTTCTTCAACCGCCGGTTCTCCGGCGGCAGCCTGGCGGTGACGGCGGGGTTCCTGACGCTGTTCGGCTTCATCTTCGTCATCACCCAGTACTTCCAATTCATCAAGGACTACACGGCGTTTCAGGCCGGCGTGCGGTTGCTGCCGGTCGCCGCCTCGATCGCGCTGGCCAGCATCCTGGGGCCCCGGCTGGTGCGAACGGATCGGCACCACCGCCGTCGTCGCCGCGGGCCTGGCCGTGTTCGCCGCCGGTCTGGCGTGGGCGTCCACGGCCGATGCCGCCACGCCCTACATCCAGATCGCCACGCAGATGCTGCTGCTCGGCGGCGGCCTCGGCCTGACCTTTTCGCCGGCCACCGAGGCGATCATGGGATCGCTGTCCGCCGACAAGGCCGGGGTCGGCTCGGCCGTCAACGACACCACGCGCGAACTCGGGCGGCACCCTCGGCGTGGCGATCGCCGGCAGCATCTTCGCGTCGGTGTACTCGGGGCATCTCGGTGCGTCCGCGCTGACGGGATTGCCCGCCGATGCCATGCGCCACTCGATGGCCGTGGCGCACACGGTGATTCAGCAGCTGCCCGCGCAGCAAGCCGGGCATGTGCGCGCCGCGGTCGATCGCGCGTTCCTGGACGGGCTGCAGGTCAGCTCGCTGGTGTGCGCGGGCATCGCGCTGGGCGCGGCGATCGTCGTCGGCTGGCTTCTCCCAGCCAGGGAACCGGCGGCGTCAACAGGAAAGGACACCGATGAGTACCGCACCACAGGGCAGCACATACGTTCTGGGCCACGCCGACGCGGAGGTGCAGCGGCTGCTCCTGCAGGGACGGCTGTACGACGACTACACCGAGCACGCGCTGCGGCTCGCCGGGCTGCGCCCGGGCATGCGGGTGCTCGACATCGGGTGCGGGCCCGGTGACGTGTCGTTCATCGCCGCTCGGCTGGTCGGGCCGACCGGGACCGTTCTCGGCGTCGATGCCGCACCCGACGATGGTCGAGCTCGCCCGCGCCCGTGCCGCCGAAAAGGGCTTGTCCACAGTGCATTTCACGCAGTCCGCGATCGACGCGATCGCGCTGGACGAACCGGTGGACGCCGTCATCGGCCGGCTGATCCTGATGCATTTGCCCGACCCGGCCGCCACGCTGCGCCACCTCATCTCGTTCGTGCGCCCGGGCGGGGTTGTCGCGTTCTCCGAGAACGACATCACCGGTGCGCATGGCGTTCCGGACACGCCGCTGTTCCGGCGGGTGACGGGGGGGATCGTTCGCGCCTTCGAGGCCATGGGGCTCAGCCCGCGGTTCGGCACCACGCTGCACACGATCTTCGCCGACGCCGGCCTGGGCGCGCCGCGGCTGACCCTCGGCACGCCGATCGGCACGGCCGCCGACACCGACATCCTGGCCTACCTCGCGGAAGTCTGGCGGCTGGTGTCCCCCGTCGCCGAACAAGGGGGCTTCGCCATCGACGAGCTCGCCGACATCGACGAATTCGTGCCGCGATTCCGTCAGGAGGCGCTCGCCGTCAACGCGCTCATCGCGATGCCCCCGATGATCACCGCGTGGGCTCAGGTGCAGAAATGAACGACACAATCCAAACCCAGTACTCGACCGGCCTGTCGCGGCGAAACATCGAGCGTGCGCTGATCGCCGCCGGGAAAGACCTCGACCACCTTCAACCCGCCGACCTGGCTCTGCTGGAGGACTTCCACACCATGGGCCGCTTCGCCACCGCCCAGTTGGTGGAGCTGGCCGGAATCACCGGTGAAAGCCGGGTTCTCGACGCAGGTAGCGGGATCGGCGGCACCGCCCGCTACCTCGCCGAGCGCTACGGCTGCGCGGTCACCGCCGTCGATCTCACCGCCGAGTACTGCGACACCCATCGCTGGATCAATGGGCTTGTCGGGCTGAATGATTCGATCACCGTCGAACAGGGCGACGTCACCGCATTGCCGCTTCCCCGACGGCTGCTTTCGACGTGGTGGTCAGTCAGCATGTGCAGATGAACGTGGCCGACAAGGCGCGGCTGTACTCCGAGGCCCGCCGGGTATTGACGGGTGGCGGTCGTCTTGCCCTGTGGGACATCACAATCGGCGATCACCGTGCTCTCGACTTTCCGCTGCCCTGGGCCGACACACCCGTCAACAGCTACCTGGTCGACCAGCGATGAGCTGCGCGGCGCGGTCCGAGTCCGCCGGGTTCGCGGTCGAGCACTGGAACGACCTCACCGACCAGGCCAGCGCACTCATGCAGGCGTTGCTGGCCCAGCCGCCCCAACCACTGGGGCTGCACGCCTTCGTCGCCGACTTCGACCGCAAAGTCCGTAACCTCACCGAAGCGCTGACCGATGGGAGACTTCGCGCGATTCAGGGCGTCGCCGCGGCAATCGGCGGGTGAACGCTTGGCGACAGACATGGCGGCGTGGTGGAGTGGGTATCGGTTAACCAGCCCCCGAAACCAGGAAGCGAGGACCGCCGGTGAGCTCAGCGCTGGGTCTGCCCGAGAAAGTGCGCGCCTGCCTGTTCGACCTCGATGGTGTGCTCACCGACACCGCCAGTGTGCACACCAAAGCCTGGAAGGCCATGTTCGATGCCTACCTGTCCGACCGGGCCGAGCGCACCGGTGAGGAGTTCGTCCCCTTCGACGCGGCCGCCGACTACCGCGAGTACGTCGACGGCAAGAAGCGCGAGGACGGGGTGCGCTCGTTCCTGGAAAGCCGCGACATCCACCTGCCCGACGGCAGCCCGGACGATCCCGACGACGACGAGACGATCTACGGCCTGGGCAACCGCAAGAACGACATGTTCCAGAAGGTGCTGAAGGAGGACGGCGTCAAGGTGTTCGACGGGTCGCGGCGCTACCTCGAGGCGGTGGCGGCCGCGGGGCTGGGCATCGCGGTGGTGTCGTCGAGCGCCAACACCCGCGACGTCCTGGAGATCACCGGCCTGGACCGGTTCGTGCAGAAGCGGGTGGACGGCATCACGTTGCGCGACGAACACATCGCCGGCAAGCCGGCCCCCGACTCCTACCTGCGCGGGGCACAGCTGCTGGACGTCCCCGCCGACGCCGCGGCCGTGTTCGAGGATGCGTTGTCCGGGGTGGACGCCGGCCGGGCCGGTAACTTCGGTTTCGTGGTGGGCGTCGACCGGGTGGGCCAGGCCGAGGACTTGCGCCGCAACGGAGCCGACGTGGTGGTCACCGACCTCGCCGAGCTGCTGCAGTCATGATCACCGACGAATCGTTCCCCGTTGACCCCTGGCACGTGCGCGAGACCCAGCTCGACCTCAATCTGCTGGCGCAGTCGGAGTCCCTGTTCACCCTGTCCAACGGGCACATCGGGCTGCGCGGCAACCTCGACGAGGGCGAGCCGTACGGCCTGCCGGGCACCTACCTGAACTCCTTCTACGAGATCCGGCCGCTGCCCTACGCGGAGGCCGGTTACGGCTACCCGGAAGCCGGCCAGACTCTCGTCGACGTCACCAACGGCAAGATCATCCGGCTGCTGGTCGAGGACGAGCCATTCGACGTCCGCTACGGCGAATTGCTCTCCCACGAGCGGAATCTGGACCTGCGCGCCGGAACGCTGACCCGCAGCGCGCACTGGCGCTCGCCCGCGGGCAAAGAGGTCAAGGTGGTCTCCACCCGGCTGGTGTCGCTGGCGCAGCGCGGGGTCGCCGCCATCGAGTACGTCGTCGAGGCGGTCGGCGAATTCGTCCGGGTGACAGTGCAGTCCGAACTCGTCACCAACGAGGACCAGCCGGAGACCTCCGGCGACCCCCGGGTGTCGGCCATCCTGGAGAACCCGCTCGAAGAGGTCGCTCACGAAAACACCGATACCGGTGCGGTTCTCATGCACCGGACGCGCAGCAGCGCGCTGATGATGGCCGCCGGGCATGGATCATGAGGTCGACGTTGAAGGGCGCGTCGAGGTCAGCACCGACGCGCGCGCCGATCTGGCGCGGACCACCGTGATCTGCGGGCTGCGCGAGGGACAGAAGCTGCGCATCGTCAAGTACCTGGCGTACGGCTGGTCGAGCATGCGCTCGCGTCCGGCGCTGCGCGACCAGGTCGCCGCCGCGCTGCACAGCGCCCGCTACACCAGCTGGCAGGGGCTGCTGGATGCGCAACGCAAATATCTGGACAACTTCTGGGATTGCGCCGACGTCGAGGTCGAGGGCGACCCCGAATCCCAGCAGGCCGTGCGATTCGGGCTCTTCCACCTGCTGCAGGCCAGCGCCCGTGCCGAACGCCGCGCGATCGCCGCCAAGGGGCTCACCGGAACCGGCTATGACGGCCACGCCTTTTGGGACACCGAGGGGTACGTGCTGCCGGTGCTGACCTACACCGCGCCGCACACGGTGGCCGACGCGCTGCGGTGGCGGGCCTCGACCCTGGATCTGGCCAAGGAGCGGGCGGCCGAACTGGGCCTGGAGGGCGCCGCCTTCCCGTGGCGGACCATCCGCGGGCAGGAGTGCTCGGCCTACTGGCCGGCCGGCACGGCGGCCTGGCACATCAACGCCGACATCGCGATGGCCTTCGAGCGCTACCGCATCGTCACCGGGGACGACGATCTGGAAGCCGATTGCGGGCTGGAGGTGCTGGTCGAGACCGCCCGGCTCTGGCTATCGCTCGGCCATCACGACCGGCACGGTGTCTGGCACCTCGACGGCGTCACCGGTCCCGACGAGTACACGGCGATCGTGCGCGACAACGTCTTCACCAACCTGATGGCCGCGCAACAATCTGCATGTCGCCGCCGACGCCTGCAATCGCCATCCCGACGCGGCCAAGGCGTTGGGCGTCACCAACGAGGAGACGGCGGCGTGGCGCGATGCGGCCGATGCCGCCAACATCCCGTACGACGACGGGCTGGAAGTCCATCAGCAGTGCGAAGGGTTCACCACCTTTGCGGAGTGGGACTTCCACGAGAACCACGCCTACCCGTTGCTGCTGCACGACCCATACGTGCGCCTGTACCCCGCGCAGGTGATCAAGCAGGCCGACCTGGTGCTGGCGATGCATTGGCAGAGCCACGCGTTCACGCCCGAGGAGAAGGCGCGCAACGTCGACTACTACGAGCCGCGCATGGTGCGCGACTCGTCGCTGTCGGCCTGCACCCAGGCGGTGATGTGCGCCGAGGTCGGGCATTTGGAACTGGCCCACGACTACGCCTATGAGGCCGCCCTGATCGATCTGCGCGATCTGCACCACAACACCCGCGACGGTCTGCACATGGCCTCATTGGCGGGCGCCTGGACGGCGCTGGTGTCCGGCTTCGGCGGTCTGCGCGACGACGAGGGCATCCTGTCGCTGGATCCTCAACTTCCCGATGGCATTTCGCGGCTACGGTTCCGGCTTCGGTGGCGAGACTTCCGGGTCACGGTCGACGCCAACCACGCCGACGTCACGTACACGCTGCGCGACGGGCCCGGCGGCGAGCTGACCATCCGGCACGCCGGCGAGGAGCTGGAGCTGAGCACCGAGTCCACGACGACGGTGGCGATCCGGCCCCGCAAGCCCCTGCTGCCGCCGCCGCACCAGCCGGCGGGCCGCGAACCGCTGCACCGGCGGGCCCTGATCACGGAATCAGTGCGGGCTCACTGAGGGTCGACGGGCCCGAGAATCCGTTGCACCTCGGCCCCGGCCGCCTCGCGTATTTCGTCGTCCGTCAGATCTTCAATCCCGGTGGCCGAGCGCAGGATTGGTGCGAACAGCCGCCAACCGAATTGCAGGGCAAGGGCATTGGCGACCGCGAGCCGGGCCTCGACCTCGTCGTCGTGCAGCGGCCGCACCCCGTCGAGCAGCGTCGCGATGTTGGGAAAACGCTTCTGTAACTGGCCGGCCGGATAGCCGTCGAGGACGGTGCGGGCCATCACCCGCATCTGCCGGTCCAGGGAACTCTGCAGCACGGCCGCGGGCGCATCGGTGCCCAGCAGGGCGCTCAGGTCGGCGCCCAGGTGATCGAGCACGGCACCGACCAATTGCTCCTTGGTGCCGAAGTGGCGGAACACCAGTCCGTGATTGACGTTGGATCGCGCGGCGATGTCGCGGATGGACGTCGCGGCCGGACCGCGCTCGGCGAACAGGTCGGTGGCGGCCTCGAGGATCGCCGCGGCCACTTCCGCGCGCCCGGTGGGCACTTTCCCGCGGCCTGTTGCGGAAGTAGTAGTCATCTGACTACACTACCAAATGTAGTCAGATGACTACATCCGTTTTGACCCAAGGAAAACGAAAATGACAGGTCAGATAACCGTCACCAAGCTGGGCAGCCGAATCGGCGCCCGGGTGGACGGGGTTCGCCTCGGCGGCGACCTCGACCAGGAAGCGGTCGAGAAGATCCGCCGGGCGCTGTTGACCCACAAGGTGATCTTCTTCCGCCACCAGCACCACCTCGACGACTCGCAGCAGCTCGCGTTCGCCGACCTGCTGGGCACGCCGATCGGTCACCCGGCCGCCGTCGGCGCTGGCCGCCAGGCACATGCCGGTGATCACCCCGATCGACTCCGAGTACGGCAAGGCGAACCGCTGGCACACCGACGTGACGTTCGCCGCGAATTATCCGGCCGCGTCGATCCTGCGCGCGGTCAAGCTGCCCACCTATGGCGGCTCGACGCTGTGGGCCTCGACCGTCGCGGCCTACGAGCACCTGCCCGAGCCACTGAAGTGTCTGGTGGAGAACCTCTGGGCGCTGCACACCAACCGCTACGACTACGTCACCACCGAAGCCGCGTGGGCGATGAACGACGCGCAGCGGGCGTTTCGGCAAGCCTTCGAAAAGCCGGACTTCCGCACCGAGCATCCCGTGGTGCGGGTGCACCCGGAGACCGGCGAACGCAGCTTGCTGGCCGGCGATTTCGTGCGCGGCTTCGTCGGCCTGGACAGCCAGGAGTCAAGCGTGCTGCTGGACCTGCTGCAGCGGCGAATCACCGTGCCGGAGAACACCATTCGCTGGACTTGGGCACACGGTGACGTCGCGATGTGGGACAACCGCGCGACCCAGCACCGGGCGATCGACGACTACGACGACCAGCCCCGGCTGATGCATCGCATCACGTTGATGGGCGATGTGCCGGTCAACGTGCGCGGCGAACGCAGCCGGGTGGTCAGCGGCGCACCGCTGCAGGTGCTTGCGAGCTGAAGCCGATGGTGACGACCCGCAACGCCCGGCTACGCCGCGCTCGCGATCGTCACGAAACCGATGGTGACGACCCGCAACGCCCGGCTACGCCGCGCTCGCGATCGTCACGAAACCGAGCTGACCGGATTGATCGGCAGCCAGCGCAGCGCGCCGGGCGCCTCGGCCGGCACCACGGGCGCATTCGGCGCGATCGGCTCCAGCCGGCGGTACGGCTCGCCCTGCATCGGGCGCTGATCGTTCTCGCCGTTGTTCGGCCACAACGATGCGGCCCGCTCGGCCTGGGCGGTGATCGACAGCGAGGGGTTGACGCCCAGGTTCGCCGAGATGGCCGCGCCGTCCACCACGAACAGCGTCGGGTAGCCGTAGACCCGGTGATACGGGTCGATCACCCCGTGGTCGGCGTTGTCGCCGATCACGGCGCCGCCGAGGAAGTGCGCGGTCAGCGGGATGTTGAACAGCTCTCCCCAGGTGCCGCCGGCCACGGCGTCGATTTTGTCGGCGATGCGCCGGGTTACTTGGTTCCCGACCGGAATCCAGGTCGGGTTCGGCTCGCCGTGTCCCTGTTTGCTGGTATACCAGCGGATGCCCAGCTTGCCGCGCTTGGTGTAAGTGGTGATCGAGTTGTCCAGGTGCTGCATCACCAGGGCGATCAGCGTGCGTTCGCTCCACTGACTGACGTTGAGCAACCGCATCATGCGGCGCGGGTCGTCGCGAGCCTGGTCCAACAGCTGCTTCCAGCGCGGCACGTCGGTGCCCTCCGGGCCGGTCCCGTCGGTCATCAGCGTCTGCAGTAGGCCCATCGCGTTGGAGCCCTTGCCGTAGCGGACCGGTTCGATGTGCGTGTCCGATGTCGGGTGGATCGACGACGTGATCGCCACCCCGTGCGTCAGGTCGAGGTTCGGGTCGACCTCGAGCTTCCCGGCGCCGACGATGGACTCGGAATTGGTGCGGGTGAGCATGCCCAGCCGATTCGAGAGCCGGGGCAGCAGACCCTGATCGCGCATGTTGAACAGCAGGTGCTGGGTTCCCCAGGTTCCCGCGGCCAGGACCACATGCTTCGCCGTGTAGGTGCGCCGGTCGCGGCGCAACCAACTTCCGGTGCGCACCGTGCGGACCTCCCACAGCCCATCCGGACGCTGCTCGAAGCGCTTCACCGTGGTCATCGGAATCACCTGCGCCCCAGCAGATTCCGCGAGAGCGAGGTAGTTCTTCAGCAGGGTGTTCTTGGCGCCGTAGCGGCAGCCGGTCATGCAGCAACCACATTCCAGGCAGCCGGTGCGCTCCGGCCCCGCGCCACCGAAATACGGGTCCGGCACCGTCTTGCCCGGGGCCTTGGTGCCGCCGGGGCCGAAGAACACCCCGACCGGCGTCGGCACGAACGTGTCGCCGCAGCCCATCTCGTCGGCGACCTGTTTGACGATGCGGTCGGCGTCGGTGAACGTCGGGTTCTCCACCACGCCCAGCATCCGTCGCGCCTGGTCGTAGTGCGGCATCAGCTCGTCGCGCCAGTCGGTGATGTGCTTCCACTGCGGGTCGTTGAAGAATGGGTCGGGCGGCACGTACAGCGTGTTGGCGTAGTTCAGCGAGCCGCCGCCCACCCCGGCGCCGGCCAGGATCAACACGTTCTTCAGCGGGTGGATGCGCTGGATCCCGTAGCAACCCAGCTTCGGCGCCCACAAAAACTTACGCAGATCCCAGGACGTCTCGGCGAAATCCTCGTCGGAGTACCGGCGCCCGGCCTCCAATACGCCGACGCGGTAGCCCTTTTCGGTCAGCCGCAACGCGCTGACGCTTCCCCCGAAACCCGAACCGATGATCAGTACGTCGTAATCCGGCTTCATCGCACCAGTATGGCCTTACTCGCCAGTAGTAAACCAGCGGCCCACAGGCTCAGCTGCCGACGGTCAGGCCGACCTTCTGGAACTCCTTGAGGTCGCAATAGCCGGCCTTGGCCATCGACCGGCGCAGCCCACCGACCAGGTTGAGGCTGCCGAACGGGTCGTCGGACGGCCCGTTGAGCACCTGGTGCAGCGGCGGGCGCTCGCCGACGGCGATCTGCAGCAGCGCCCCGCGCGGCAGCGACGGGTGCGCCGCGGCGGCGGGCCAGAACCATCCCTCGCCCAGCGCCTCGGCGGACTCGGCGAGCGGCGTACCGAGCACCACCGCGTCGGCGCCGCAGGCGATCGCCTTCGCCAGCTCGCCGGAGGTGTGGATGTCGCCATCGGCCAGCACGTGCACGTAGCGGCCGCCGGTCTCGTCGAGGTACTCGCGCCGCGCGGCGGCGGCGTCGGCGATCGCGGTGGCCATCGGCACGCTGATGCCCAGCACCTCGTCGCTGGTGGTCACTCCCCTGGTCGCCCCGTAGCCGACGATGACGCCGGCGGCGCCGGTGCGCATCAGGTGCAGCGCGGTGCGGTGGTCTTGCACGCCGCCGGCGACCACCGGCACGTCGAGCTCGGAGATGAAGGTCTTCAGGTTCAGCGGCTCCCCGTCGCTGGCCACCCGCTCGGCCGAGACGATGGTGCCCTGGATGACCAGCAGGTCGATGCCGGCCTGCACCAACACCGGGGTCAGCGCCTGGGCGTTCTGCGGGCTGACCCGCACCGCGGTGGTGACGCCGGCCTCCCGGATCCGGGCGACCGCGGAGCCCAGCAGGTCCGGGTTCAGCGGGGCCGCGTGGAATTCCTGCAGCAGCCGGATCGACGCCGACGGTTCGGGTTCCTTGCTGGCGGCCTCGACCAGCTGCGCGATCTTGGCCTCGACGTCGGCGTGCCGTCCGATCAGCCCCTCGCCGTTGAGCACGCCCAGCCCGCCGAGCTTGCCGAGCTCGATCGCGAACTCCGGCGACACCAGCGCATCGGTCGGATGGGCCAGCACCGGGATCTCGAACCGGTAGGCGTCCAGCTGCCAGGCGGTCGACACGTCCTGCGATGAGCGGGTGCGCCGGGACGGCCACGATGCTGACTTCGCTCAGTTCATAGCTGCGACGGGCGACGCGGCCCATCCCGATCTCGACCATCTGGGCCTCAGCGTGCGTAGTAGTTGGGGGCTTCGACCGTCATGGCGACGTCGTGCGGGTGGCTTTCCCGCAGGCCGGCCGCCGTGATCCGGACGAACTGCGCCTGTTGCAGCGCCTCGATGCTCGGCGAGCCGGTGTAGCCCATCGCCGCGCGCAGGCCGCCGGTCAGCTGGTGGATCACCGAGGACAGCGGCCCGCGGAAGGGCACGCGGCCCTCGATTCCCTCCGGCACCAACTTGTCCTCCGAGAGCGCGTCGTCGGCGAAGTAGCGGTCCTTGGAGTACGACTTTCCGCTGCCCGAACCCCGGCCCGGCCATGGCGCCCAGCGACCCCATCCCGCGGTAGCTCTTGAACTGCTTGCCGTTGACGAAGATCAGCTCGCCGGGGGCCTCGGCGGTGCCCGCCAGCAGCGAGCCCAGCATGGCCGTCGACGCGCCGGCGGCCAGCGCCTTGGCGATGTCGCCGGAGTACTGCAGTCCGCCGTCGGCGATCACCGGCACGCCCGCCGGGCCACAGGCCGCGACCGCCTCCAGAATCGCCGTGATCTGTGGTGCGCCGACGCCGGCCACCACCCGGGTGGTGCAGATCGAGCCCGGTCCCACGCCCACCTTCACCGCGTCGGCGCCGGCGGCGACCAGGGCCGCGGCCGCCGAGCGGGTGGCGACGTTGCCGCCGATCACCTCGACCTTCTCGCCCACCTCGGCCTTGAGCTTGCCGACCATGTCGAGCACCAGCCGGTTGTGCGCGTGCGCGGTGTCCACGATCAGCACGTCCGCCCCGGCGTCGACCAGCATCATCGCGCGCACCCAGGCGTCGCCGCCGACGCCGACCGCGGCGCCGACCAGCAGCCTGCCGTCGCTGTCCTTGGTGGCCAGCGGGTGTTGTTCGGTCTTGACGAAGTCCTTGACGGTGATCAGACCGGTCAGCCGGCCGTGGCCGTCGACGATGGGCAGCTTCTCGATCTTGTGGCGCCGCAACAGGCCCAGCGCCGCGTCGGCGGACACGCCCTCCTGCGCGGTGATCAGCGGGGCCTTGGTCATCACCTCGGCGACCTTGCTGGGTCTGGTCGACCTCGAACCGCATGTCGCGGTTGGTGATGATGCCGACCAGCGCGCCCGACTCGTCGACCACCGGCAGGCCGGAGATCCGGAACCGCGCGCACATCGCGTCGACCTGGGCCAGGGTGTTGTCCGGGCGGCAGGTGACCGGGTCGGTGACCATGCCGGCCTCCGAGCGTTTCACCATCTCGACCTGGCCGGCCTGTTCGGCGACCGGCAGGTTGCGGTGCAGCACACCCATGCCGCCGGCCCGGGCCATCGCGATGGCCATCCGCGACTCGGTGACCGTGTCCATCGCCGAACTCACCAGCGGCACTTTGAGCCTGATCTTCTTGGTGAGCTGGCTGGAAGTGTCCGCGGTCGCGGGAACGACGTCGGAAGCCGCGGGCAGCAGCAACACATCGTCGAACGTCAGCCCGAGCATGGCGATCTTGTGCGGGTTGTCGCCTCCGGTGGGCACCGGGTCATCGACCAGGCCACCCACCCGCACATACGCACTGCCGACCAGGTCAGAGCTGTCTTCCAGGTGGGACGTGCCACGGGTCATCAGTGGGGCCCTCCATACGATGCGGCGTGAGAGACCCATCCTATCGGCTCGCATCCCGCCGTCGTCCGCTTGCTCGGGCGCGCCGCGCGCACGAAACGCCGCGGCCGGACCATCGGGCACGGCGGACGGGCTCCCTGCTGGCGTTATCCCGGCCGGGCTGCGTAGGCTAGAGGGCGTGCGCGACCACCTCCCACCGGGTTTGCCGCCCGACCCTTTCGCCGACGACCCCTGTGATCCGTCGGCGGCGCTGGAAGCTGTCGAGCCGGGCCAGCCCCTGGATTCCCAGGAGCGGATGGCCGTCGAGGCCGACCTTGCCGATCTGGCGGTGTACGAGGCGCTGTTGGCGCACAAGGGTATTCGCGGACTCGTGGTGTGCTGCGACGAATGCCAGCAAGATCACTACCACGACTGGGACATGCTGCGCGCCAACCTGCTGCAGCTGTTGATCGACGGCACCGTGCGTCCGCACGAACCCGCCTACGACCCCGAGCCGGACGCCTACGTCACGTGGGATTACTGCCGGGGCTACGCCGACGCGTCGCTCAACGAGGCGACGTCGGACGCCGACGGTTTCCACCGCCGGCACTGATACGCTCACTGATTCGGACGTCAGCGGCGCCACCGGAGGTGGCGTCTGGCCGTGATGGTGATGCTTGCCCACTGATGGACTCGGCGCCGCGCTCTGCGCACCCGCCGGCGGGCTGAGCGGCGTCGGCGTTGCCGCCTTCGTCGGTACGACCGAGGCGGCGGGCGGCGCCGCCGGAATCGCGGTGGCCGGCCCGGGTGGCGCCGCAGGTGGCGAAGCGACCGGCAGCGTGGCGTTCGGGTCGCGCGCATCGACCTTGGCGTTCAACAGCTTCAGCTGGTTCATCAGCTCCTGTTTGCTGGCCGGGTCGTCGATCGACTGCACCAGGCTGCTCACCTCGGTCAGCTGATTCCTGGCCTGGTCCCACTGCCCTTGGTCGATCGATTCCTGCACCTTGGCCAGGTCGGCCTTGGCGGCCAGCATTTCCTGCTTTTCGTGGACCTGGGGCTGATCGAAGAACATCGCGTGCAACCCGTACAGGGTGCCGCCGGGCCGGGCCTCGACCACCATGGCGCCGAAGCCACTGAGCACCATCAGCGCCGCGGCGACCGATCCGACGACGGCCAGGCCACGATGGCCGTGCTGGCGCTCGGCCAATCCGGCGCGCAACGCGTGGACGGCCTCTTCGGGCGTCACCAGCGCGCTGGCCGGCGGCCACCTCAGGTTGTCGCGCCAGTCCTCCAGCAGCGCGGTCAGCACGTCGACGTCGGGATCCTCGACGTCCACCGGCCGGCGCTGGGCGAGCGCATCGAGCAGCAGGTCGGTGCGGGCGAATTCATCCATGGATTCAGGCACAGTCACCCGCCGCGATCATCTCGGACTTCAGCCGCGACAGCGCGCGGTGCTGGGCAACTCGGACCGCCCCGGTGGTACTGCCGACCGCGGCGGCGGTCTCCTCGGCGGACAGCCCGACGACGACACGCAGGATCAGGATCTCGCGCTGCTTGGCGGGCAGGATCTCGAGCAGTTCGCTCATCCGGCTCACCGAATCGGCTTCGATCGCAAGCTGTTCGGGTCCCGCGTCGTTTGACCAACGCTCGGGAATCGTCTCGGTGGGATAGGCGAGATCGCGTCCGGCGGCCCGGTGCGCATCGGCGACCTTGTGGGCCGCGATGCCGTACAGGAAGGCCAGGAATGGGCGGCCGCGATCGCGGTACCGCGGCAGCGCCGTGATAGTCGCCAAGCACACCTCCTGTGCCACGTCATCGGCTGACAGGCCACCCCGATCGACTGTGCCGACACGCGCTCGGCAATATCGCACGACGATCGGACGGATGGTCTCCAGCACCTCCCTCAATGCGTTCGTGGTCTCCGGTTACGGCCTTGGCGACCACGGCGTCGAGACGTTCCCCTGCTGGAATTGTCATCGACGGTGATATCTCCAACGTTACGAAGCGGACACATCGCGGGCCAACACGGGCTAACTCACGAAATGACAATAACGGGCGGGAGGCCGTTTCAAGCGGAACGCCACGTCCCACCGGCGCGCCGCACCTGGCCTGCGCAGACATCGCGGATTTCGTGCAGCTGATGTGCCGGAAACGTGACACTTTCGATATCGATCAGCAAGCAAGCCAGCGCCCAGCGAAGTGGTAGCAGCCCTAATCGGCCCGGTGGTCGTCCAGCGCGGCGTCGGCGACCGCGCGGGCGCGTTCGGTATTGCCCGCGCAACACAGCGCGGCGGCCAGCACCACATCGCTTTTGACCCGATGCCGCGGCGACGCGGCGGCCATGGCCGCCGCCAGCTCCACCGCTTCGCCGGCATGACGGACGGCGGCGTCGCCCTCGCCGCGGGCCATCGCGAACTCGGCGGCCACCCACCGCCGGCGCACCGGCAGCCGGTCGGGCAGCCGTCGGAGTTGCGGCGATGCCAGCAGCGCGTCGGCGCGCGCCAGCAGCGTCGCCGCGGCCGCGAAGCGCCCGACGCCCAGCGCGTCGGCCGCCAGCCCGATGAGGGCGTCGGCACCCGCCTCGGGATCGCCGGCGGCCAGCGCCAGGGCGCGCCCGTCCCAGCCGCGCGCCAAGCGTGTGCCAACCGAGTTGGCGCAGGAACGACCCCTGCGTGCTCATGCCCAACGAGACCAGCCGCCCGGCCGAAGCGCTGCGCCGCAGCACCGCGAGGTCGCGGAAGGCGGCGCCGTAGCGACCCTGTCCCCCGGCCGCGACGGCGCGCAGCCACAGTTGGGCCGGCGTCGTCGCCGAGGGCAGTGGCCAGCTGCCGGGCCGGTCCCCGAAGGCGGCGTCGGCCAACTGCCGCCCAATCAAGGAAGTGTGACGAGTTTCAATCACAATGATGTAGTAAACAGTTTGTGGTCTTCATGTTACCGAATCGTTAATCACTATAGCCCATGGATAAATTCCCCTTATCCCTCGCTCCGCGCGCTGAGCTGGGAAATCCCGTTTCGGTCAACTGCCTGGTAGCACGGCTGTGGTTTCGCCATTTCAATGCGAGATGAACGCAACGTTAATTCTGCTCCAACGGGTACATATTTTGCCGGGCTAAGTGGCTATTGACGGAAATTCACCGTCGCCCCTAACGTCTACGCATGACGGGTAGTCATCGGTGACTCCACTCCACTTAATTTAAGTTGCACCCAATCGCTTTCACGAACCTGACCTCGAGCGGGCGGTGCAGAGAGGGAATGAACCAATGCCACAGCCGGAGCAGCTACCTGGACCCAACGCCGACATCTGGAATTGGCAACTGCAGGGCGTGTGCCGCGGCGTTGACTCATCGATGTTCTTCCACCCCGACGGTGAGCGCGGCCGGGCCCGCATGCAACGCGAGCAGCGCGCGAAGGAAATGTGCCGGCAGTGCCCGGTGATCCAGGAGTGCCGTTCGCACGCCCTCGAAGTCGGTGAGCCCTACGGGGTTTGGGGCGGCCTGTCGGAGTCCGAGCGCGACCTGCTGCTCAAGGGCGACATCGGCCGCGGACGCAGCATCCCGCCGCTCGGCCTAGTCGCCCATCGCAATTACGGCCCGCGCCGCGGTGCGCGGTTGAACGACTCCGCGGTGCCGATCCGTGTGCCTACGTCATGGACTGGGCCGGTGTGGTCGCTGTCCTAGTCGACGCGGCGTCGGGCCCGTTGCGTCACGCCGGCTCTCGCATACCGGAGGGGCGCCGTGGCGAATCGATGGCAGCATATTCGAAGATCGGATCCGCACTACCGGGCCAGCGGTGCGGACGACCCTGGGACGACAAGCGTGGCTGGATCGGCCCAGCTACCGGCTCGAGCACGCTCTGACCTTCGTGTTCGCGGCCATGGGCCGCAACCGAGATCGCGTCAGCAACGCGCTGCACGGCACCTGGCTCGGTCATCCGCTGCATCCGGCGTTGACGTCGGTGCCGACCGGAGCGGTGGCGACGACGGTCGCGATGGACGTGGCCAGCGTTCTCACGACGTGCGCCGGACTGCGTGACGCGTCGAGGTTTGCCTTGGGTGTCGCGCTCGCCGGAAGCGTCGGCGCGGCCGCGACCGGCTGACGGACTGGCAGCACACCCATGAGCAATCGCGTCGGATCGGCCTTGTCCATGGCGTGCTCAACGCGATCGCAACCGGGCTGTACGCGGCGTCGTGGTGGGATCGCCGCCGTGGCCGCCATCGGCGCGGGATGGCGAGCAGCGCGCTGGGCTACGGCCTCACCCTCGGCAGCGGCTACCTGGGCGGCGCTTTGGTGTTCGGCTCGGGCACCGGCGTGGATCGCTCCGGCGCTCGGCTGAGGGGCGACCGCTGGACGCCGGTGCTGGCGGCAACCGCGCTGGACGGCCAGCCGCAGCGGGTCGCGGTCGACGGCGTCGGGGTGGTCCTGTATCGCAACGACGGCCAGGTCATCGCCGTCGGTGAGCACTGCCCGCACCTCGGCGCACCGATGAATGACGGGTGGATCGACCGCGGCCGAATCGTATGCCCCTGGCATGGTTCCAGATTCGCGTGCGAATCGGGCGAGGTGCTGCGCGGGCCGGCGACAGCGGCGCTGCCGAATTACCCGGTGCGGATTCGTGATGGGCTTGTCGAGGTGCGCGGGGTGGCGAAATGAACGCCTACGACGTGCTTTTCGAGCACCATGAGGTCTTGCGCGATCTGTGCGCGAAGATCACCGGGATACCGCCGGAGACCGACGAGCGGCAGGACGCGCTCGATGAACTGCTGATCGAACTGGACATCCACATGCGCATCGAGGACGACTTGTTCTATCCGGCGGTCTCTGCGGCCAGCACGCTGGTCGCGATCGCCCATGCCGAACACCGTCAGGTGTGGGATCAGCTGGCGGTGCTGCTGCGCACACCGCCGGCCGCCCCGCAATACGACGACGAGTGGCAGTCGTTCGTCACCGTCCTGGATGCCCATGCCAGCGAGGAGGAGCGCGACTTATGCCCGGCCCCAATAGATTTGAGCGAGACTATGCTCGAGGCGCTGGGCAATCAAATGGTCGAGCGGATCGCCGGGTTGCGTCGGTCGCCCATCAACAGGTTCCGGGTCCGAAGCCGCAAGGCCCTGTTGACTTCCCTGCGGGCGTAGCCACGCCGGGCCCTCGGTTGGGCAGTACTGTATGGGAGTGTTCACCGTACGTGGACGCGTAACCGGAGGGGAACTCGGATGGCCGACAAGGTGTCAGATCGCGCTGTTAACAACGTCTTTGAGGCGGTGAACACGACGGCGACGCATCTTGGGCGCATCGTGGGCCTGGTCGTCGGCGCGACGGCCCGCGCCGCGCACGAGGTAGTGGATCTCGTCTGGGACTACCGCGACCTGGCCAACGACGTGCGCAAGCCCGCCGAATAGCGCCGTTTCGGCGGGGGCCAATGTGGGTAGGCACCGCGAATGAACAAGGCCGCATGCTTTGCGGTCGCGACGCTCACCGCGACCATCGCTCCGTTAGCCGCATGCTCGAACCAGCAAGGCAGCCAGCCCAACACCTCACCGCTGACCAGCTCGACCCCCGGCGCCGAGAGACTGACCACCCAGCTGAAGACCGCCGACGGCAGTCCGGTCGCCAACGCCACCTTCGAATTCGCCAACGGCTACGCGACGGTGACCGTGGAAGCCGGCCCCAACCAGGTGCTCAGCCCCGGCTTCCACGGTCTGCAAATCCACGCGGTGGGCAAGTGCGAGGCCAATTCGGCTGCGCCGAACGGGGGTTCGACCGGAAACTTCGACTCCGCCGGGAGCGTGTATCAGGCTGCCGATCACACGAGTTACCCCGCCAGCGGCGACCTGACCGCCCTGCAGGTGCGCTCCGACGGCTCGGCGAAACTGGTCACCACCAGCAACGCGTTCACCTCCGCCGACCTGAGGAACAGCTCGGGCACCGCGCTGATCATCCACCAGACCGCGGACAATCTGGGCAGCACCGCCCCCACCGGTGAATCGGGCAAGCGCCTGGCCTGCGGCGTGATCGCCGCGTCGTCCGCGACGACAACCTCGTCAACAACCAGCGTTTCGACCAGCACCAGCACCGTCGTCGTGCCACCGCCGTCCACCAGCACGAGCACCAGCACCGTCACGGTCACCAGCACCCCGACCACGACGTCTGTCCCGACCACGACCGTCACGACTCCGCCGTACTATCCGCCCGGGCGTTGACGCGCCGGCCCGAAAACCGATTCCGGATGGCCGCGGGGCCCTTACAGTTCTGGCATGCAGACGGCGCTGTTCGCCCTGGGCCTCGTGCTTTTCCTGCTCGGGCTGCTCACCGGGCTGGCTGTGCCCGCGCTGAAGAATCCGCGCATGGCGCTGTCGAGCCACCTCGAGGCGTTGCTCAACGGCATCTTCCTGGTGGTGCTCGGCCTGCTGTGGCCGCACCTGCATTTGTCCCACGCGTGGGGGATCGCGGCGGTCGCACTTGTCGCCTACGCCGGCTACGCGAACTGGTTGGCGACGCTGCTCGCGGCGGCATGGGGCGCCGGCCGCAGATTCGCGCCGATTGCGACCGGCGACCACGAGGCCTCGCGAGGCAAAGAGGGACTCGTCAGCTTTTTGCTGATTTCCCTGTCGCTGACGATCTTGGTCGGCGTCGCCATCGTGATCGCCGGGCTCTGACGACGACCGAGCGGTCACCGCACCTTCCTCCTGGGGGGCCGGGATTGTGGCGCGACAACCACGGCACGTAGGAACGTTTCGTGAAGGTGTCACAGACGGTGTCGAGTTCGGGTACGTCAATGCCCGGGATCTGCGGCATCGCGGGGCGCACCAGCATGTGCATCGCGATGGGCGCCATCAGCTGCTGGATGAGCAGTGGCAGCGGGACATCGTGCAGTCGCCCGGCTTCGACTTCGCCGGTCAGCCAGCCGCCTAGGGCTAGACCATGTGGACATCAGACGTCCGGACATGCTCGGGACGGAAACCCCGCCCGACGAAAATCGGCGGGATCGCCTGCAGCGGGCCCATACCCACGATCTTGGGGACGCGGATCGGCGACAGGTCACCGCTCAAATTGGGCGCGATCGCCCTGTCCTGCATCAACACCTGAAAAGCCTGAACGATCCGCGTGGGCAGCTCGCGCCGCCGCTGCACCTTTGCGAGATCTTCGTCGGTCACCCGGCCTTTGCGCAGCGGGACGCACAGGATGTTCGCCGCGGCCACCGCGTCGGCGACAGCGAGGTTGATGCCGACGCCGCCGGCCGGCGACATGGCGTGCGCGGCATCGCCGATGCACAGCAGGCCGGTCCGCCACCACGTCTCGAGCCGGTCCACCCGCACGTCGAGCTGGCTGGTGTCGTCCCACGAACTCAGGTCGTTGACGTGCTCCCGCAGCCGCGGCTGCGCCCTGACGATCCGTTCCTTGAATTCCTCCAAGGATCCGTCCCGGGGATTCGACCCCTTCGGCATCAGATAGGCGATCTGCCAGTAATCGCCCCGGTAGATCATGGCCATCATCAGGCCCTTACGGAGCACGGCGAACAGTTCCTCGGGGTCGCCCGGGCGCCATTTCAGCCGGAACCACAGCACGTCCATCGGGGAGTGCGCCTCGGCGGTCTGCAGCCCCGCAGCGGCGCGCACCGCGGACTTGCGTCCATCCGCGGCTATCACCAGCTGGGCACGCACCTCGAGGTCTGGCGTGCGCACCCCGGCCACCCGATCGCCCTCGACGATCAGGTCGGTGACCTCAGCATTGCGGACCAGGGTGAATTCCGGGTAGGCAGAAGCCTTTTCGGCGAGGAAGTCGAGAAAGTCCCATTGCGGCATCATGGCGATATAGGGCTGCCTGAACCCGAGCCGCTTGAGCACTTTGAAGTTGCCGAAGGTGCGAATCGAGCCGTCGGTGTCGAAGGCGACGCGCTTGATCTTGGTGTGCGGTAGCCGCAGGAACTCGTCGATGAACCCCAGCTCGTCCATGATCCGCAGTGTCGTCGGATGCACGGTGTCGCCGCGAAAGTCACGCAGGAAGTCGTTGTGCTTTTCCAGGACGACAACCCGGATTCCGGCACGGGCGAGCAGCAGGGCGTGAACCATGCCGGCCGGACCGCCGCCGACAACACATACCTGGGTCTGCACAACTTGCGTCATGGGGTGGGACTCCTCGTGGAGTTCAGCGTGGTGGGCCGAGAATGACCTGTCCGAACTTGTCCGCTCCCTCGGCCACCCGTGCGGGCGAGATCTCGAAACCCTCTGGGCGCGCCGTTGCCTTGTCACGACCTGCGTAGCGGAACATACCTTCGATTCCCGCGGGGGTGTTGATCATGAGCAAGTCCGCTTTCTTGGATGTGATGCGGTATGCGTGCGGGATGTTCTTGGGCAAGAAGACAATACCGCCTTCCGATAGCTCCATCTCCTGGTCGTCGAGCCAGAGCAACGCTGTCCCCTTGATCAGCATGAAGACCTCATCCTCGCGCGTGTGTTTGTGATACGGGGGCGCTTCACCCTCACTGACATCGAAGCGTCCGACCATCAACTGGCCATCCGTGGCCTTGCCGTCGAGCAAGATCGCCAGGGTGCCGCCGTCGAGCCATTCCAACTGCTGCTGCTGCTCCGGTTGGGCCAGGTATGCCATGCTCATGCGTCGTCCCTCTTCGTTGACGGCGGGAGCACCAGGTTTCTCCCGTGTGGATCTAGTTGGCGCGACATCAATGTCGATGGTCGACAATATCCATGCATGCCGAGCCTAGGGTCGCACTCCGTGGAAGAGGACGGTGCCCCTTCCGGTGTCATGAGGCAGAGACGTCAGCATCGGCATCGGCGGTTGCGGTCAGTTGGGCGATGGCTAGGTCGAATGGCTCGGGGCTGCGCAAGGCGCGGCCAAGGATGAGCGCTCCTTCCACGTTGGTCCACACGCTGGTTGCCAGCTCCACGGCCCTGTCGTGGCTGAGGCCTTTTTCGGTGAGCCGCGCTGCCAGCGTGGTGATCAGATCCCTGAAGGCGCGCCGCGTCGCATCGCTGAGTTGATCGGAGGCGGGCGTCGACTCGATGACGATGGGAGCGACCGCGCAGCCCTGGCGGTAATTGCTTGAGACCAGGTCGTCACGTTCGCGGCCGATGAACGCCGCGATCAGTTCCGCCGCGGTGCGGCTGGCGGCCGCCGCGCGGTTGATGTCTGCGATCCGGTCGGTTGCGTGCAGGAGGGTGACCTCGGTGGCGAGCTCTTCCTTTCCGCCGGGGAAGTGAAAGTAGATCGAACCACGCGGGGCGGCGCTCTCGGTCACGACGTCCGACAGAGCGGTGCCGAGATAGCCGTGTTCGCGGAACAGGCCAGCACCCGGTTCGGCAGCTTCAACACACCCCACATCACCACGGTGGGAATCGAGTTGGACCACAAGCTTGCCGCGTTGCTGGAGCACCTGAGTGCTCCCGTGCCGACCGCGCTCACCGAAGGTTGACCAACGCCAACGCTTTACAAAACAAAACACCCCCGGCCGGATGACCGGGGGTGTTTCGCATTGCTCGTTAGTGGTGGTGATGGCCGTGGCCGTGGTCGTCCGCCTCCTCGGCGGGCTTCTCGACGATCGCCGTCTCGGTGGTCAGCACCATCCGGGCCACCGACGCCGCGTTGAGCACCGCCGAGCGGGTGACCTTGACCGGGTCGATGACGCCGTCGGCGATCAGGTCGCCGTAGGTGAGCGTGGCCGCGTTCAATCCATGTCCCGCCGGCAGCTCGCGGACCTTGCTGATCGCGACCGCGCCGTCCAGCCCGGCGTTGGTGGCGATCCAGTACAGCGGCGCGGTGAGAGCGTCGGCGAACACGTCGACGCCCAGTAGCCTCGTCGCCTTTCAGCGACTTACGCAGCTTCTCCAGCACCTTGCCGGCCTGGATGAGCGCCGACCCGCCGCCCGCGACGATGCCCTCCTCGACCGCCGCCTTGGCGGCCGCGACGGCATCCTCGACGCTTTCCTTGCGCTCCTTGAGCGCGGTCTCGGTGGCGGCGCCCACCTGGATGACGGCCACGCCGCCGGCCAGCTTGGCCAGCCGCTCCTGCAGCTTCTCGCGATCCCACTCCGAGTCGCTGGTCTCGATCTCGGCGCGCAGTTGCTTGACGCGCTTGGCCACCGCATCCTGCCGGGCCGCCGCCCTCGACGATGATGGTGTCGTCCTTGCTGACCACCACGCGCCGGGCCGAGCCCAGCACATCGGTGCCGACCTCACGCAACAGCAGGCCGGCGTCGGGATTGACCACCTGGCCGCCGGTCACGACCGCCAGGTCCTCCAGGAAGGCCTTGCGCCGGTCGCCGAAGAACGGCGCCTTGACCGCGACGGCCTTGAGCGTCTTGCGGATGGAGTTGACGACCAGCGTCGCCAGCGCTTCGCCCTCGATGTCCTCGGCGATGATCAGCAGCGGCTTGCCCGATTCGGCGACCTTCTCGAGCATGGGCAGCAGGTCGGGCAGCGAGCTGATCTTGTCCTGGTGCAACAGGATCAGCGGGTCGTCGAGCACGGCCTCCTGGGAGTCGAAGTCGGTGACGAAATACGCCGACAAGAAGCCCTTGTCGAAGCCGACGCCCTCGGTGAACTCCAGCTCGGTGTTCATCGTCGAGGATTCTTCGACACTGACCACGCCGTCGGTGCCGACCTTGGTCATCGCCTCGCCGACCAGCTCACCGATCACCTCGTCGCGCGACGAGACGGTGGCCACCTGCGCGATGCGCGTCCTTGCCGGACACCGGGGTGGCCGCCGCCAGCAGCGCCTCGGACACCGCGTCGGCGGCCTTGCTGATGCCGGCGCCCAGCGCGATCGGGTTGGCGCCCGCGGCGACCAGGCGCAGGCCGGCCTTGACCAGCGCCTGCGCCAGCACGGTCGCAGTGGTGGTGCCGTCGCCGGCGACGTCGTTGGTCTTGGTGGCCACCGACTTCACCAGCTGGGCGCCCAGGTTCTCGAACGGGTCTTCCAGGTCGATCTCGCGCGCGACGGTGACACCGTCGTTGGTGACGGTCGGGCCCGCCGAATGCCTTGGCCAGCACCACATGCCGGCCGCGCGGCCCGAGCGTCACGCGCACCGCGTCGGCGAGCTTGTTCACGCCCGCCTCGATGCGCGCGGCGCGCGGTTTCGTCGTACTCAATCAGCTTGCTCATCAGGCTCCTTCAGCCAAACGCGTGCCGCCCCGGAAATCACCCGCGCAGGACGCGGGGATCCCCGGGGCGGAACACGGTTCTTACTTGGAGACGACAGCCAGCACGTCGCGTGCCGACAGGATCAGGTACTCCTCGCCGTTGTACTTGATCTCGGTGCCGCCGTACTTGCTGTAGATGACGGTGTCGCCTTCCGAGACGTCCAGCGGGATGCGCTTCGCGCCGTCCTCGTCCCACCGGCCGGGGCCGACTGCGACGACGGTGCCTTCCTGCGGCTTCTCCTTGGCGGTGTCAGGAATGACCAGACCAGACGCGGTCGTGGTCTCGGCCTCGTTGGCCTGCACGAGAATCTTGTCCTCGAGTGGCTTGATCTTCACCTTCGCCACGATTGGAGCCCTCCAGTGTTTGGGTCGGGTCCGGGATGTCCCCGGACCGGAGTTGGCGGCCGGTCCGGGGTTTTCCCCGAACCGTCCGAATTATCAGGTGTTCGGCATCCGTCCGTGCCCGAGCGCCGTCGTCGCGGGTGCCGACACAGGGGCTTGGCCGATTGCCACCTAGCACTCTATACATGCGAGTGCTAGCACTCAAGGGCGCCCCGCTGCTTCTCCGCCGTGGGCGCGTCCGCGCTCAGCGAACATCAGCTCATCTGCCCTTTTACCACCGGCAGGCCGGGGTCGCTCGGCACGTCCAGCGGCGAGGGCGGCGCCCCGGCGGCCACCAGATGCGCGGCGAAGGACGCGATCATCGCCCCGTTGTCGGTGCACAGCCGGGGCCTGGGGATGCGCAGCGTCAGCCCGGCCGCCGCGCAGCGCTGCTCCGGCCAGCTCGCGCAACCGCGAATTCGCGGCCACCCCGCCCGCGATCAGCAGGGTCTTCACGCCGAGCCCGGTGGCCGCGCGTACGGCCTTTTTGGTCAGCACGTCGGCGACAGCTTCCTGGAAGCCGGCCGCGATGTCGGCGTTCCCCGCGTCCGGGTGGCTCTCCAGATATCGCGCGACGGCCGTCTTGAGGCCCGAGAAGCTGAACGCGTGCGGGTCGTCGCGCGGCCCGGTCATGCCGCGCGGGAAGGCGATGGCGTCGCGGTCGCCGGTGCGGGCCAGTTCGTCGAGCACCCTGCCGCCCGGATAGCCCAGCCCCAGCAGCCGCGCCACCTTGTCGTAGGCCTCGCCGGCGGCGTCGTCGACGGTGCTGCCCAGCTCGACGATCGGCTCGCCCAGCGAGCGCACATGCAGCAGGTGGGTGTGGCCGCCGGAGACCAGCAGCGCCACACACTCGGGCAGCGGACCGTGCTCGTAGACGTCGGCGGCCAGATGTCCGCCCAGGTGGTTCACCGCGTAGAAGGGCACTCCCCAGGCGGCCGAATACGCTTTGGCCGCAGCGACTCCCACCAGCAGGGCGCCGGCCAGCCCGGGCCCGATGGTGGCCGCGACGATGTCGGGCTTGTCCAGGCCGGCGGTCGACAGCGCGCGGCGCATCGCGGGCCCCAGCGCCTCCAGGTGTGCGCGTGAGGCGATCTCGGGGACCACGCCGCCGAACCGCACGTGTTCGTCGACGCTGGAGGCGACCTCGTCGGCCAGCAGCGTCACGGTGCCGTCGGCGTCCAGCCGCGCGATGCCGACTCCCGTTTCGTCGCAAGAGGTTTCGATGGCGAGGATGGTTTTCACAGGGCTCCCCCGCAAGCGGGAGGGCCCCCACCCGCCGCATCGTGTACGCGTCGGCGCCGCTGACGCGGTAGTAACGCCGGCGCAGGCCGATCTGCTCGAACCCGACGCTGGCATACAGCCCGATCGCCGCCTCGTTGTCGGTGCGGACTTCCAGGTACACGGCCCCGCCGTCGGCGAAGGTCAGCAGCTCGTCGAGCAACCGGCGGCCGATGCCGCGGCCCTGGTACGCGGGATCCACGCCGATGGTGTGCACCTCGTACTCGTAGGGCGGGGTGCGGCCCAGCCGCGAGATACCGGCGTAGCCAACCAGCGTCTCGCCGACCCGTGCGCCCACGTAATGGTTGTGGGCACTTGTCAATTCGCGGTGGAACGCCGCCGCGGGCCAGGGGTCGTCGCCGTCGAAGAGCTGCGCCTCCAGCTCGGCGCAGCGCTGCGCGTCGGCCCGGGTCAGGCCGCCGAAGGTCACGGCCTCGCTGCGGGCGGTCATTGGTGTGCCGCCAACGGTTTGGCGTCGGGCCGACGCAGATACAGGGCCACCAGCGGCTCCGGGTCGGCGGACCAATCGGCGACCGCCGCAACCAATCCGGCCGGCGTCGGGCAGCTCGGTTCGCACACCGGCAAACCGAACAGGCCGGCGTGTTCAGGTGAACCGGCGACGGCCGCGGCGGTACCCGGGTCGACGTCGGCCGGGGCATTGACCGCGGGGCCGTGGGTGCGCGCGCCGTCGCGAGTAGCGGGCCCAGTAGACCTCGCGGCGGCGGGCGTCGGTGACCACCAGGGTGTCGCCGGCGGTTCGCACGCCGATGGCGTCCAGGCTGCACACACCGTGCACCGGGATGCCGAGCGCATGTCCGTAGGCGGCGGCGGTCGCCATCCCGGCCCGCAGGCCGGTGAACGGCCCCGGACCGCAGCCCACCACGACGGCGTCCAGGTCGCCCATCGTCAACTCCGCATCGGCCAGGGCAGCAACGACATTCGGGGTGAGCCGTTCGGCGTGGGCCCGGGCGTCGACGGTGACCCGCTGGGCCAGCACGCACAGGTCGTCACGGCGCACGATGCCGGCCGTCACCGCCGGGGTGGACGTGTCGAGGGCAAGGACGATGCTCATGAATCATCCTCGTAATGGCGTTGTCGGCGTTGTCGGCCCACCGCCAGGTCGCGATCCGCACGTCGGAGTGGCTGAGGCGCTCCAGCCGGATGTCCAGATGCCGCTCGGCGAGCCGCTCGACCAGGCCCTCGCCCCATTCCACCACGACGACAGCGTCGTCGAGATCGCTGTCCAAGTCCAGTGAATCGAGTTCACCGAGCAGGTCGGCGCCCTGGTTGTCGGTGTGGTCGAGCAACCGGTACATGTCGACGTGAATCATGGCCGGCGCGCCGGCCCGTCGCGGCGGATGCACCCGCGCCAACACGTAGGACGGCGAGGTGACCGGCCCGTCGACATCCATCGCCGCGGCAATGCCCTTGGCCAGCACGGTCTTTCCCGCGCCGAGCGGGCCGGAGAGCACCACCACGTCACCCGCCCGCAATTGCTGGCCCAGCCGCGACCCCAGCGCCATGGTGTCCTCGACGCGCTCGCACGTCGCGGTGCCCTCTGCCTGCGGCGATCGCAAGCGCGGCGCAGCCGGGCGCGGCGGGTCGCCGCCATCAAACTCAGCCACGGCGCCGCAGACTTTCTCGCATCCGTCGCATCCGCAGTGCCGCCTTGCTCGGGGTGGCGCGCCTGACCAATCGCACCAGTCCCCCGTTGATGGCATCCGGCTTGTCCAGCAAGGCCAGGTGGCTGGCCCCGGCGACGATGACCAGCTCGGACTGCGGCAGGCTGGCGGCCATCTTTCGTGAATACTCGTCCGGGGTGAGCAGGTCGTGGTCGCCGCATGCGATCAGGGTCGGGACGCGCAGCAGCGTCCACAGCCCGGCGGTCTCGTCGTGCTTTTCCAACGCGTCCAGGAAACCCGCCATGGTGGGGATCGGTGTGCTGTTCATCATGCGCTGGGAGAACGCGTCCAGGGTCCGGCTGACCTGCAGGTCGCTGTAGGAGGCGGCCCGCAGCACCGGACCGATCAACGACCGGGACACGTTGCGGCCCCGGTGCATCAGCTTCGGTGCGGACCGTGCGGCAACCCGGACCGCTTCCAGCGCAGGGTTTTTCAGGATCTCCCCCAATGGTGACCTCGAAACACCTTCGGCCGCTGAGGAAATCAACGCGGCGCCCACGATACGGCGCCCGTACTGCTCGGGGAACTGGCGGGCGTGGGACAACACCGTCATGCCGCCCATCGAGTGGCCCACCAGCAGGATCATTCCGCGCGGTGCCACCACGTTCAGCACGGTTTGCAGGTCCCTGCCGAGTTGGGTCAGCGTGTAGGTCTCGGGGTCGGCCTCGCCGGACCTGCCGTGTCCGCGCTGATCGTAGAAGACCATCCGCACGTCGGGGCCCAATTGCGCGGACAGCCGCGTGCGCTGAAAATGAAAGGCGCCCATCTGCAAGCAGAATCCGTGGACGAACACCAGGGTCAGCGGCGCATCGGCAGGGCCGGCGTCGCGGACCGCCAGCGGTATCCCGTCGGGAGTGGTGACAACCAGGCTGGGGTCGTTCTCGAGCGTGTTGAAATCCTCATGGGCGTAAGGATCTTCACCCGTGGCGCGTTGGGTCATCGACCGGCGGGCCGAGGCTCCGACGATGGCGGCGACGGCCGTCACCCCCGCGCCTCCCGCAAGCCAGGCCCTGCCCTTGTGGCGCCTGCGGGTTCGGTCAGGACTCAACGGTCCGCGCCTCGCGGTAGGTCCGGGTGATCCGCCCGCGGGGGCTGGTCACCACTTCGTAGTGGATGGTGCCGAGCAGATCGGCCCAATCCTGTGCGGTGGGTTCACCGCCGGCGCCGGGCCCGAACAGGATCGCCTCGTCACCTTCGGCCACGTCGGTGCGCCCCGGGCCGAGGTCGACGACGAACTGGTCCATGCAGATCCGGCCGACACCAGGCCGTCGCCTGCCGTTGATCAACACCTCCAGCCGCCCGCCCAGCGACCGGAAGATGCCGTCGGCGTAGCCGACCGGCAGCAGCGCGAGGTTCGTGTCGCGCTGCGCGGTCCAGGTGTGGCCGTAGGACACGCTCTCCCCGGCGCGAATCGATTTCACCAGGGCCACAGTGCATTTCACTGTCATCGCCGGCACCAGGCCCATGTCGCCGAGCTCGGGGACCGGGCTCAGCCCGTAGATCGCGATGCCGGGACGCACCATGTCGAAGGCCAGGTCCGGACGCGACATCGTGGCCGACGAGTTCGACAGGTGCGCCACCTCGAACCGCACACCCTGATCGCGCGCCTGGGCCAGCAGGTCGCTGAACCGTCGGGCCTGAAGGTTATTCACGGGATTGGCGGGCTGGTCGGCGTACACCATGTGCGACATCAGGCCCCGCAGCACGATGGCCTCCTCGGCGACGGCCCGGCGCAGCGCGGTGAGCATCGAGTGGTATTGCCCCGGCGCCACCCCATTGCGGTTCAGCCCGGTGTCGACCTTGACGGTGACCGTCGCGGTCCGGCCGCTGCGGCGCGCCGCGTCCAGCAGCTCGTCGAGCTGGCGCTCCGACGACACGGCGATCTGGACATCGGCCAGCAGCGCGGGCCCGAAGTCGATGCCGGGCGGGTGCAGCCAGGCCAGCACGGGCGCGGTGATTCCGGCCGCGCGCAGCGCCAGCGCCTCTGCGACGGTGGCGACGCCCAACTCGGTGGCCCCCGCGTCCAGTGCGGCGCGGGCCGTCTGGACGGCTCCGTGGCCGTAGCCGTCGGCCTTGACCACGGCCATCACCTGCGCGCCGCCGGCCTGCTCGCACAGCAGCCGCACGTTGTGCGCAATCGCGCCCAGGTCGACCAGGGCCTCGGCGAGGACGCCCGGTGTCAGGGATATCGGCGTAACGGCCAAGGAAGTCGCGCTCCCACTCGTCTGTCTGTCAGTTCGCAGCAGCCATTGTCCCAGAACGGGTCGGACACACCGCTCGCCGACGGCGTCCGGGCCGGACACAGCCGGGGCGCGTTGTCGCAAGGGTCACAGCCGTCACATGCGCCCCGGCGCGCAGGCGGACACCCGATTGCCCGCCTCTGAGCGACAGAGCGCCACATCAGCGCGGCCGCGGGTGCGTTGTCGCTGTGAGGCGGGCATTCGCGCACGTGCCTTCCCGGCCGTGGCCGTGCGGCCCACGGGACAAAACCCCGCGCGACAAACCCCCGCGGGACAAAGCCCGGGGTCGGACTCAGTGCGCGAAGTGCTCGGCGCTGTAGTGCCCGCCCGGCTTGAGCTTGTCCAGCGAGGCCAGCGCGGTGCGGGCGTCGTCGTGCAGGGCCCGGGCCAGGTCGGCGGACAGGCCCTCGCGCACCACGATGCGCAGCACCGAGATGTCGGTGGCGTTGTCGGGCATGGTGTAGGCGGGCACCTGCCAACCGAAGGTCCGCAGCTCGTGGGAGACGTCGAACTCGGTGTAGCCCAGACCGCGCTGCAGCCGGAAGGCGACCACCGGAATCGCGGAGCCGTCGGAGATCAGCTCGCAGTGGTCTCCAACCCGCAGTCGCTCACCCAGCCAGCGGGCGGTCGACGACAGCGTCTGCATGACCTGGGTGTAGCCCTCGCGGCCCAGCCGCAGGAAGTTGTAGTACTGGCCCACGACCTGGTTGCCGGGCCGGGAGAAGTTCAGCGTGAAGGTCGGCATGTCGCCACCCAGATAATTGACGTGGAACACCAGGTCCTCGGGCAGGTACTCCTTGCTGCGCCACACCACGAAGCCGATGCCGGGGTAGGTCAGCCCGTATTTGTGGCCGCTGACGTTGATCGACACCACCCGGGGCAGCCGGAAGTCCCATTTGAGCTCGGGGTGCAGGAAGGGTACGACGAATCCACCGCTGGCGGCGTCGACGTGCACCGGCACATCGACTCCCCCGCCGGCGGCCAGCTTGTCCAGCGCCGCGCAGATCTCCGCGATCGGTTCGAGCTCGCCGGTGTAGGTGGTGCCCAGGATCGCGACCACCCCGATGGTGTTCTCGTCGACGGCGTCGAGGACCTGCTCCGGCGTGATGACGTAGCGCCCCTCCTCCATCGGCAGGTAGCGGGGTTCGACGTCGAAGTAGCGGCAGAACTTCTCCCAGACCACCTGGACGTTGGAGCCCATCACCATGTTCGGCGTGCGCGTCTTCCAGCCGTCCTTTCCGGAGCCGACCTTTGCCCGCCACCGCCACTTCATCGCCAGCCCGCCGAGCATCACCGCCTCGCTGGAGCCGATCGTCGACACCCCGATCGCGCTGGACGGGTCGTCGTCGCGCAGGCCGTCGGCGTGGAACAGGTCGGCCACCATGCACACGCAGCGCTGCTCGATCGCTGCCGTCAGCGGATATTCGTCCTTGTCGATCATGTTCTTGTCGAACGTCTCGGCCATCAGCCGGTCCGCCTGGGGATCCATCCAGGTGGTGACGAAGGTGGCCAGGTTCAGCCGCGAACTCCCGTCGAGCATCAGCTCATCGTGGATGAAGCGGTAGGCGGCCTCGGGGTCCATCGACTCCTCGGGAAGCCGCAGCGCGGGCACCGGGGTGGTGAACATCCGGCCGGTGTAGGCCGGGGCGATGGTGTGGGCGCGCATCGAAGGGTGTTGTGGCACTGAGAAATCCTCTCTAAAGGGTCTAAATGGCGGCCAGGGCGGCTCGGATGTGCGGCACCATGCGCGATGCCGAGGTGGGGGCTTCGCCGGGGCCCGGGTCGGCGGCCGAGCACGCCGCCGCGCGCGCGTGCACGAAGGCCGCCGCGGCGGCCGCCTCGGCCGGCGGCAACCCCGCCGCCAGCAGCGCGCCGATCATGCCGGACAACACGTCACCGGAGCCGGCGGTGGACGCCCAGGACTGCCCGGCCGCGTTGAGGTAGACCGGGCCGCCCGGATCGGCGATGACCGTGACGTTGCCCTTGAGCAGCACCGTGGCGCCGAACGCGTCGGCCAGCTTGCGGCACGCGCCCACCCGGTCATCACCGGGCGGGTTACCCGCCAGGCGGGCGAATTCACCGGCGTGCGGAGTCAGCACCGTCGGCGCGGTGCGATTGGCCACCAGCTGGGGATGGGCCGCCAGAATGCTCAGCCCGTCGGCGTCCACGATCACCGGCAGGTCGGTTTCCAGCGCGAACCACAGGGCCGCGGCCCCGACGTCGTCGGTGCCCAATCCCGGCCCGACGACCCAGGACTGCACCCGTCCGGCCGAGCCGGGCGTGGGCGAGGCGATCACCTCGGGCCAGTGCGCGAGCACCTCGCGGTGCGCGCTGCCGGCGTAGCGGACCATTCCCGACGTCGCCGCGACGGCGGCGCCGGTGCACAGCACGGCCGCACCCGGATACGTCGACGAGCCGGCCATCACGCCGGTGACGCCCTGGGTGTACTTGTCGTCGTGGGGCCCGGGCACCGGCCAGCGGGCGGCCACGTCGGCGGCCTCGAAACCCAGCGCTGCGACGTCCGGTGGACCGGGCAGGCTCAGCCCGATGTCCACCAGGTGCACCCGCCCGCAGTCGGCCAGCGCGTGCACGGGTTTGAGCCCACCGAAGGTGACGGTCGCCGCGGCGTGCACCGCGGCGCCGGTGATCGCCCCGGTCACCGCATCGATGCCGCTGGGGATGTCGACGGCGATCACCGGGATTCTCGCGTCGTCGACCGTGGCGAACACCTCGGCCGCGGCGGGTCGCAACGCTCCGGAGCCGGAGATGCCCACCACGCCGTCGATAACGAGATCGGTTGTCGGCGAGAAACTTTCGACGATACGGCCGCCGGACTGCCGGAAGGCCGCCAGGCCCTTGCGGTGGGTGCGCTCGGGATTGAGCAGGATCGCGTCGGCGGCCGCGCCGCGACGGCGCACGAAGGTGGCCGCCCACAGCGCGTCACCGCCGTTGTCTCCGGAGCCGACGACCGCGCACACACGCCGTCCGGTTACCCCGCCGGTGCGGGCGGCTAACTCACCGATGATCTCGGTCGCCAACCCATAGGCCGCGCGCCGCATCAGCGCACCATCGGGCAGGCTGGCCAGCAGTGGCGCCTCGGCTTCGCGGATCGCGTCTACGGAGTAGTAATGCCGCATCAGAGTCAGATTACGTGTCACGGTCGCGGTGTACAGCCGCGCTCGGATGGCCGGTGTCCGCGGCGGCCGGCGCCGCTTCGGAATGGATTGGTACCCAAGGATGTTCGGCACCCGCCGGTGCCGGCATCAGGTCGAGGTCTCCGGCGGCACGTTGCGCCGCGCCATGGCCCGCAGGCGCGCGGGACTCAACGGGCTGCTGCGTTTGGAGCTCGTGCGAGTCATCGGGTAGAAGCACAGGCCGATGAGGATCGAGGTGAAGTGCCCGATCGCGGTGAAGTTCAATTCGCCGCCCATCGTGATCAGCGGGAAGCCGAAGATGATGAACAACACCCCGAGATAGCCCCAGCGCCACGGCCGGATGATGTGGTAGCTCAGCACGGCCATCACGCCGACGAGGAAATAGCTGACCCCGATGTCGCGGGCGTGCACCAACCGTTGCGGGGCATCGTGGTCCTCGATCGCGAAGTAGAGGATGCCTTCGCTGATGTAGGTGGCAAGGATATGCGAGCTCAATCCCACAGTGAGCCAGCGGAGCTGGCCGAGCCAGTGTTCGGCCGGCGCCAGAAACAGGGTGAACAGCAGCACGTAGGGCTCGAAGTTTTTGCCGTCGATCCACAGCAGGCTGGAGAACAGGACGCCGAGCGGGTCACTGCCCAACTCGTGAATATTGGTGGAGCGGTGCAGCAGTACCGAGTGCAGCTCCCGGCCGGTGAGATGGGTCTGGATGAACGTCGTGATCATCAGCACCAACAGCCAGCCGTAGGTCAGCGGCGCGCTGATGACGAAATGCCAGACCGCCAGCGTCATGATGCGAACTCGTCTGCGAACCGATGGATGCACCACGACATCAACCTTCGCACGCGAGGCGTGGCACCGGACAACTTCGGCGGCAAACACGCCGCCGGCGATCGGCTACTTCGACGGCGCGGGCTCTCGATCCGCCGGGGCCGGATGCGCCGATGCGGCGGGGGCCATCGGTTTCAAATGCCGCCACCAGGAGCTGATGTAGAGAATCATCGACACCGCCAACGCGACCAGAACCCAGATGACGACGGTGATATCGACCCAGCTGCCGAACGGTGGCGAGCCGGGTAGCGCGTTTCGCAGTGGCACCACCGCGAACAGCATGGCGGCGTACCACGTCGTCATCGGCGGCTGGAACGGCCGTCGGTCTCGCACCGTCTGAATCGCGACGAACAGGGCCAGGCTGGCGATCGTGATGAGCACGCCGAGGATGACGATGGCGAACGCGGCGGTGCTCATCGAGCGCCGCACATGCAGTCGGTACGGGCCGTCCGCCTGGGGCCTGCTCGCGGTGAGCTGCCACCCCGACAGGTGGTCGACGAAGGTGACCGGCACATGTTCGGGTGCCCGGTCGGTGTCTTCGCCGTAGAAGATCTCGACTTCCAGCGGCCCCGAGCGGTATTGGTCGAACGGCCAGCGTTCGATCTGACCGGCGATGGTCAGCGGCACCGCCATCAGACCCGGCAGCATGCCCTTGGTCCAGGTGTGCCGGGACGGCATCGCCGACGATCGCACGCGCAGGCTGAGATCGTTCTTGAGGTGGTGGGTCTTCGGGTCCAGCATCGCGGATCCTGGGTTGAAGGCGAGGTTGACGGCGAGCACGCTGTTGTTCGACTGCATGTCCTCGACGTTGATGGTCGCCGACGGCTGGTCGCCGCTCACGGTCGTCGGTGCTTCGTCCAAACGCCGGGTCGTATTGGTTTGGGCGTACATCCCGACGGACACCACGTATGCCGCGATGCTGAAGACGACGAGGCCTACGACGCCGTACTTCGTGCCGGCCGATCGCATACTTCCTCCCGTACGGACGTAGCCCAACCCACCTGCCGCAAATGCCGCCCCAGGGCAATGTAATGGATCGGCCACGTGTGCGCCGGTGATACGGGCGAAGCCGCGCGAGCTATGCCTGCCTATTCAACGGTGACGGACTTGGCCAGGTTTCGCGGCTTGTCGACGTCGTAGCCGCGAGCCTGCGCCACCGACGCCGCGAACACCTGAAGCGGGATGGTCGACAGCAGCGGCTGCAGAAGTGTTGACACAGAGGGAATTTCGATCAGGTGGTCGGCGTACGGGCGCACCGTGTCATCGCCTTCCTCGGCGATCACGATGGTTATCGCGCCGCGCGCCTGGATCTCGCGGATGTTGGACAACAGCTTGGCGTGCAGCACGGCCGACCCCTTGGGCGACGGCATGATGACGATGACCGGCAGATCGTCTTCGATCAGCGCGATGGGGCCGTGCTTGAGCTCGCCGGCGGCGAATCCCTCGGCGTGCATGTACGCCAATTCCTTGAGTTTCAGCGCACCTTCCAGCGCAACCGGGTACCCGACGTGGCGCCCCAGGAACAGCACCGTCGGGGACTGGGCGAATTGATACGCCAGGTCGGCCACCGGCTTGATCGTCGCGATGACCCGCGCGACAAGGTCCGGCATCGCTTCCAGCTCGTGGTATTCCCGCCAGACCTCGTCGGGGTACTTGGTGCCACGGGCCTGCGCCAGCGCCAGCCCGACCAGATAGTTGGCGGTGATCTGCGCCAGGAACGTCTTGGTCGAGGCCACCCCGATCTCCGGGCCGGCGCGGGTGTACAGCACCGCGTCACACTCGCGCGGAATCTGCGAGCCGTTGGTGTTGCAGATCGCCAAGACCTTGGCCTTCTGCTCCTTGGCGTGCCGGACCGCTTCGAGGGTGTCGGCGGTCTCGCCGGACTGCGAGATGGCGACCACCAGGGTGCTGCGGTCCAGAACCGGGTCACGGTACCGGAATTCGCTGGCCAGCTCGACCTCGACCGGCAGCCGCGTCCAGTGCTCGATCGCGTACTTCGCCAGCAGGCCGGAGTGATACGCGGTGCCGCAGGCCACCACGAACACCTTGTCGATCTCGCGGAGTTCCTGATCGGACAGCCGCTGTTCGTCGAGGACGATCCGGCCGTCCACGAAGTGTCCCAGCAGGGTGTCGGCCACGGCGGCGGGCTGCTCGGCGATCTCCTTGAGCATGAAGTACTCGTAGCCGCCCTTTTCGGCGGCGGCCAGATCCCAATCGATGTGGAACTCGCGGTATGCCCCGGGCCCCAGGTCCTCGTTGCCGTCGAAGTCGGTGATCCGGTAGCCGTCAGCGGTGATCACCACGGCCTGGTCCTGGCCGAGTTCGATGGCGTTGCGGGTGTGCGGGATGAACGCCGCCACGTCGGAGCCGACGAACATCTCGCCGTCGCCGATGCCGATCACCAGCGGGGTGGAGCGGCGGGCGGCGACGATGGTGCCGGGGTCGTCGGCGTTGGCGAACACCAACGTGAAGTGGCCGTCCAGGCGGCGCAGCACCGCGAGCACCGACGCGGCGAAATCGCCTGCGGTGTCGCCGTGCCGGTATGCCTGCGACACCAGATGCACCGCCACCTCGGTGTCGGTGTCGCTGGCGAACTCCACGCCCTGGGCCTCCAGCTCGTGGCGCAGGCTGGCGTAGTTCTCGATGATGCCGTTGTGGACCACGGCGATCTTGCCGGTGGCGTCGCGGTGCGGGTGGGCGTTGCGGTCGGTGGGACGGCCGTGGGTGGCCCACCGGGTGTGGCCCAGGCCGGTGGTTCCGGTCAGCGACGACGCCGGCATCTCGGCGACCGCCTCTTCCAGGTTGGCCAGCCGGCCGGCGCGACGGCTGACCGTCAGGGTGCCTGCTGAGGGCCGCTGCCGTTGACCAGGGCGACGCCCGAGGAGTCGTAGCCGCGGTACTCCATCCGTCGCAACGCGGCCATGACGACCTCACAGGCGGGCTGCTGCCCGACGTAGCCGACGATTCCGCACATTCTGAACAGGGTAGTGCAGGCGGAGCACCAACCCCGCACTCCGCGGTGGTGGTTAGCCCGCCCACCTGCACAAAGGCCCGCTGTGACCTTCCCCTACCGCCAGTTCTCCATCCGACGCGTCTCGGCCGGGCATCCTGGGCCCATCCGTCATTCACTCAATCGTCATAAACGGCGGAAAGTTTTTCACCTGATGTATTCGTGACGTTTTCGTTCGCGTCGGCACATCCGAGAAATATCTCCCTAACATTCGAATTATCAGCAAAGACTGGAAAGAACCAGAGCCAGCGGAGGGGCGAGCTGCTCGAAGCCCGCCCGATCACGATTACCGCAGCGTGTCAGCGACGAAATCGTCGTCATCGATTTACAGTCAGGCTTTTATTAGGCATGGGCCGGATATTCTGGCTACCTGGGACCACGCTTTTAGCCGAGCCATGAATTCTAGTCGTCAGTGGTTGTTAACCGGGAATTGTGCAACGGGTCGTATTGAGATGCGTAACTTTCTGGACCGCCCGCCGGGCGCCATGAGGAGGCAATCATGACCGCAGTTCGCTACGACGATGTGGTGCCCGCCCCCTTGGCGCCGGCACCCCAGCAGACGCCCAAGCCGCGCCCGCCGGCGTCGGCCGGCTCCGGAAACCCCTTGATGGACATGACCACCCAGCTGCTGGCCATCCCGCTGCACCAGCTCTACGCGGCGCTGTGGCGGATGGGTGTCATCGAGGTCAGAGGCTAGAAAGGGCCCGCGAGAGGCCTGCGCACGCGCCCGGCGGGCAGGGTCGCGTTCCTTCTCCCCCGGCGTCCGATTGCGATGCGCTAACGTCAACGCGTGGCCCGCATCCGCAAGCTCGTCGCAGCTCTCAGCCGCCGTGGCCCGCATCGTGTTTTGCGTGGTGACCTGGCCTTTGCCGGCCTGCCGGGCGTGGTGTACACCCCCGAGGAGGGGCTGAATCTGCCCGGCGTGGCGTTCGGCCACGATTGGCTTGCCGGCGCGGCCCGGTATTCGAACCTGCTCGAGCATCTGGCGTCGTGGGGCATCGTGGCCGGCGCTCCCGACACCCAGCGCGGGCTGGCTCCCTCGGTGCTGAACCTCGCCTTCGATCTCGGCACCGCCCTGGACATCGTGTCGGGCGTTCGCCTGGGTCCCGGCAAGATCAGCGTTCACCCCGCCAAGCTCGGCGTGGCCGGTCACGGCTTCGGTGGCTCGGCGGCGGTGTTCGCCGCGGCCGGGATGCCGGCCAAGCCCGCTGCGGTGGCGGCGCTTTTCCCCAGTGTCACCAGCCCGCCGGCCCAGCAGCCGGCCGCGACGCTGAAAATGCCCGGGGTGATCTTCAGCGCGCCGGGCGATCCGAAAACGTTGAACTCCAACGCGTTGGCGCTCGCCGACGTGTGGGACGCGGCGACGCTGCGCATCGTCAGCAAGGCCGAATCCGGTGGGCTGGTCGAGGGCCGGCGGCTGACCAAGGTGCTGGGGCTGGCCGGGCCGCACCGGCGCACCCAGCGGACGGTCCGGGCGCTGCTGACCGGCTACCTGCTCTATACCCTGGGCGGCGACAAGAAGTATCGCGACTTCGCCGACCCGGACGTGCACCTGCCGGGCACCGACGCGATCGACCCCGAGGCCGAAGCGATTCCCCTGGAAGAGAAGATCGTCGCGCTGCTGAAGTGAGACCGCCCTTCGGCGGGCTGAAGGTGCCGGCACGGGGCAGCGTGGTAAGTGTCATTGATGCGAATCGGGATCGCTCTCAATTATTCGGGTGGCTTTCACGAGGCCGTGGACCGCGTGGTCGAGCTCGAGAAGTCCGGCATCGAAGTGGTGGTGGTGGCCGAGGCGTATGCGTTCGACGCCATCAGCCAGCTGGGCTATCTGGCCGCCAAGACGAACACCGTCGAATTGGCGTCCGGGGTGTTGCCCATCTACATCCGCACGCCGTCGCTGCTGGCGATGACCGCCGCGGGGCTGGATTACGTGTCCGACGGGCGATTCCGCCTGGGCATCGGCACCTCCGGGCCGCAGGTGATCGAGGGATTCCACGGAGTCCCGTTCGACGCCCCGATCGGCCGCACCCGCGAGATCGTGGAGATCTGCCGCAAGGTGTGGCGCCGCGAACGCGTGCAATACGACGGCAAGCATTACCAGCTGCCGTTGCCCGCGGAACGCGGAACGGGTCTGGGCAAGTCGCTGCAGCTGATCAATCACCCGGTGCGCGAACGCATTCCGGTCAGTATCGCCGCGCTGGGCCCCAAGAATGTGGAGCTCACCGCCGAGATCGCCGAGGGCTGGCAACCCGTCTTCTACCTGCCGGACAAGGCCGCGTCGATCTGGGGCGAATCGCTGGCGGCCGGTGCGGCCAAGCGTGATCCCGCACTGGGGCCGCTGGATGTGATGGTGCACGCGTCGTTGGCCATCGGGGACAACGTCGACGAGCGGCTGGCCTGGGTCAAGCCGCAGCTGGGCCTCTACATCGGCGGGATGGGCGCCAAAGGCCGCAATTTCTACCACAATCTGGCGACGCGCTACGGGTTCGGCGAGGTCGCCGACCGGATCCAGGAGCTGTACCTGTCCGGCCGCAAGCAGGAGGCCATCGACGCGGTGCCCGACGAGCTGGTGCGCGGCATGTCGCTGATCGGCCCGCCCGGATACGTCGCCGAACGCATGGCCGCCTTCGCCGAGGCCGGTGTCACCACGCTGTTGGTGAACCCGTTGTCCGCCGACCGCGGCGAATCCATGCGTTTTGTCGAGGAAGCCCTGAAGCTGCAGCCCTGAGCGGTCACTGCCCCGCCTGCGGAAGCTGGTCCGCGGCAATCTCGCACGGCGTTTTCCCGGGTCGGCCGCGGGTGCCGGTTCGGCGACGGAGCGGCGGGCGGTGCGGGCGGCGCGTCGCGGTGCCGGTGGGTCGGCCGGCGGTGGGTCGGCCGGCGGCGGCGCCGCGACCGGTTGGATCGTGTCGGCGGGGTTGGGCTGAGGCTCGTCGACGGGCTGGGCCTGGCCGGCTTCGGCGGGATCGCCGACGGTCTCGGCGTCGGTGACCTGGCTCGTCGGCGACGTCGCCGACGTCCTCGGGATCGTCTGCGTGGAAAGGGTTTTCGCCGACGGCGTTCTCGTCGTCGTTCAAGGGGTCCGCGCCGCCCAGCCCGTCGCCCGCGGATCCGATCAGCCCGCCCACCGCGTCGACGATCCTGCCGGCCAGCCCGAGAAGACCCCCGCCGCCCCCGCCGAGTCCACCACCGAGGCCACCACCGCCGAGCCCGCCGCCGAGCCCGCCATGGGCAGTCCGCCCAGATCGCCCGCGGGCATGCCCAGGGCGTCGCCGAGCGCGGCTCCCCAGTCCGCGGGCGGCGCGGCGGCGACCGGCGGGGGTGCCGGAGTCGCGAAATCCGTTGTGGCACTGATCGGACCGGGCACGGCCGCCGCCAACGTCGGCGCGGGATCCACCGGCGGCACGGGCGTGGTGGCCACCGGTGGGGTGAGCTGCACCGGCACGACACCCGTTCCGAGATCACCGGGAAATTCGAAGCGCGCCGTCGGCACGGCGGTCATCTTGTCGACGACCATGGCGTAGGACGTCTCGACCCCATCCGAGGCGGATCGCATCGCTGTCACCCAATCATTGCGAATGTCGTTGTCCACGTACGGTATTACCTGCTGGCGCACCACGTCCGCCGCGCCGTCCCGGTCCCCCGCCAGCGACCGCGGCAGCGGCGGCCAGCCATGCCGGCCGCTGGACGCGCACGCGGTCGTCGACGGCAACGGCGGTCGCCACTTCCGAATCGACCAGATACCACAGGTTGTCGCGCAGCGACTCGCATCGTTGGGCCGCCGCGCGCAGTTCGGTGGCAACGGCGTCGGCGGTGTCGCAATGCCGCTGCAACAACTGCACCGCGGCGTCGCCGCCCGGACCGGTCCATGCCGCGGCCAGCTCGGCCACCTGCGCGCGCTGCATCCGCAGCGCTTCGGCCGCCACCACGCCCGCCGCCCGTAGCTCCGCGCAGTCGCGGTCCAGCGCGCGCAGGTCGAGGCCGTCCTCACCCGCATACCATTCGCGGACCTGTGCGGGATGCGTTGTCAGATCGGGGTTTTGGTAGCCCACCGCATGGCAGGCCTGCACGTAGGTCTGGGTGTGGTCGACGGCCGCCCGGCCCTCGGCAAGGCGCGCGGCCACATCCAATCGATCGGCCACGAGCTAGGCGATCCGCGCCGCGGCATACAGTTCGGCGTCGGCATAGCGCTCGGCGCTGGACCGCAGCGCGGCGGCGATCTCGGCCGACGCGCGCGACCACTGCGACACCTGCGCCACCAGCCGCTCCAGCTCGACGCGCAGCGCGTCGCCACGCGCGGTGTGCGCCCGCCCGGCGCTGGCCCCGCCGAAAGCCAGCCTGGACAGGTGGTCGCTTACCGCGCGGTCGATGAATTCGGCCGCCATGCGCGAATTGGTTAGCGACCCGCTGCGCCGCCGGCACGTCGATCTGCGTGCGGGCGACGGCTACAGGTCGTGTTCCCCCAACGGATTTCATGCCTTATCCGACGCCCGTGGGCGCGGCGGGGTTCCACGGGTCACGATCAGAGGGCGTCGCTGACCGCTTCGGCGACCCGGGTGGCGATCCGCGCGGCGATGTCCTTTTCGGGCGCCTCCACCATGACCCGGATCATCGGTTCGGTTCCCGAGGGGCGCAACAGGATTCGGCCGGTGTCGCCCAGTTCGGCCTCGGCCTGCCCGACGGCGGTCTGCACCGAGGGCGCGCTGGCGGCGGTGTCCTTGTCGGCGACCGTCGACGTTGATCAGCACCTGCGGCAGCGTCTGCATCGCCGAGGCCAGCTCGGCCAGCGACGAGCCGGTCTGCACCATGCGGGTCATCAGCCGCAGGCCGGTGACGATGCCGTCACCGGTCGAGCCCAGCGCGGGCATCACGATGTGCCCGGACTGCTCGCCGCCCAGGCTGTAGTCGCCGGCCCGCAACTCCTCCACGACGTAGCGGTCGCCAACGCCGGTGGTGCGCACCGTGATTCCGGCCGAGCGCATGGCCAGGTGCAGTCCCAGGTTGCTCATCACGGTGGTGACCAGCGTCTTGGACGCCAGTTCGTCGGCCTCGTGCATCGCCAGTCGCGAGCACCACCATGATGTGGTCGCCGTCGACCAGGTTGCCGTCTGGCGTCGATGGCCAGGCAGCGGTCGGCGTCGCCGTCGTGCGCCAGGCCCAGGTCGGCGCGGTGCGCGACGCACGGCCGCGCGCAGCGAATCCAGGTGCGTGGAGCCGCAGTTGTCGTTGATGTTGAGCCCGTTGGGGTCGGCGTTGATCGCGATCACCCGGGCACCGGCGGCGCGGTAGGCGCGCGGGGCCACCGCGGAGGCCGCGCCGTGGGCGCAGTCCACCACCACGGTCAACCCGTCGAGGCGCAGCGTGCTGGCCTTGCTCAGGTGGCGCAGGTAGCGGTCGGCCGCGTCCTCGGCGTCGATGACCCGGCCGATCCCGGCGCCGACCGGACGCAACCCGGGATCGGCGCTCGAGCAGCGCCTCGATCTCGTCCTCGGTGCCGTCGTCGAGCTTGTGGCCGCCGGGGCCGAAGATCTTGATGCCGTTGTCGGGCATCGGGTTGTGCGACGCGGAGATCATCACCCCGAAGTCGGCGTCATAGGCGCCGGTCAGGTAGGCCACCGCGGGGGTGGGCAGCACCCCGACGCGCAGCGCGTCGACACCTTCGACTGGTCAGCCCGGCGATCACCGCGGCCTCCAGCATTTCGCCGCTGGCCCGGGGATCGCGACCGATCACCGCGACCCGCCGGCCCGGTGCCCGGCGTGCTCGCCAGGTGCCGCGCCGCCGCGGAACCCAGCGCCAGCGCCAGCTCGGCGGTCAACTCGCGATTGGCGACCCCACGGACACCGTCGGTGCCGAATAGTCGACCCATGCGACCAAACCTCTCACAGTTGTCGGGCTTGCACCTAACGTGCCCGTTCCTTTGTGGACGAAACGGGCCGCGTCAGGGCGCAGACACGCCGCAACCGGCCACGACTTGTGCACCACGATGCCAAGTTGTGGCCAGTTAGCGACCGCTGGTCAGCGCTTGCTGTACTGAGGCGCCTTACGGGCCTTCTTCAGGCCGTACTTCTTGCGCTCGGTGGCACGCGGGTCACGGGTGAGGAAGCCGGCCTTCTTCAGCGGGGGCCGGTCCTCGGGCTGGGCCACGATCAGCGCCCGGGCGATGCCCAGACGCAGCGCGCCGGCCTGCCCCGAGGGGCCGCCGCCGTGCAGCAGCGCGTAGATGTCGAAGCTCTCCGCCCGGTCGACGGTGACCAGCGGGGCCTTGATGAGCTGCTGGTGCACCTTGTTCGGGAAGTAGCCCTCCAGGGTGCGGCCGTTCAGGTTGAACTTGCCGGTGCCGGGCACCAGGCGCACCCGCACCACGGCCTCCTTGCGGCGGCCGACGGTCTGGATGGGCCGGTCGAAGACGAAGGACGCGGCGGGCGCCGCGGGGGCTTCCGGCGGTGTCGGAGGCCTCAGCCGGCGCCTCGGTCACCTCGGCGACGGCCACTGTTTCTCTCTGCGGTCTCTGCGACTTCTGGGGTTTCCGGGTTCTCGGGGTTTCCGGGTTCTCGGGGTTCCGTTCCACGGCCTCGGTCGTTTCGGTCACTGGGCCACCTGCTTGATCTCGTACGGAACGGGCTGTTGTGCGGCGTGGGGGTGCGTCGGACCGGCGTAAACGTGCAGCTTGCGCTGCGATCTGACGGGCGAGCTTGTTCTTGGGCAGCATGCCGACGATCGCGTCCTCGACGACGCGGTCGGGGTGCTTGTCCATCAGCTCGCGCATGGTGCGGCTGCTCAGACCGCCGGGATACCCCGAGTGGCGGTAAGCCAGCTTCTTGTCCAGCTTCTGGCCGCTGAAGGCGACCTTGTCGGCGTTGATGACGATGACGAAGTCACCGCCGTCGACATTGGGGGTGAACGTCGGCTTGTGCTTGCCGCGCAGCAGGGTGGCTGCTGCGACGGCAAGGCGGCCAAGCACCACGTCCGTGGCGTCGATGACGTGCCACGACCTCGTGGTGTCACCCGCCTTTGGCGTGTACGTAGGCACAGCGCTTACCTTCTTCTTCTCGAGGTGGATCCCGGTGTGACCCGGGGGCCGGTCAGGCGTTCGCGGTGAGGGCTTGGTCTCGGCGACCGACATTGACCCGAGGCCCCGGCGTACCGCACGCCAACGGAGCAGCTTACCGACCGCCATCCCCGCAGGTCAAAATGACTGTGTGGTCCCGGCGGCTCTCCCCCGCCAGGACCACACAGTCTCACGGCGCGGCTAGGACCGCGCAGTGGTCTGTTCGGCCGCTACCGCGCCCAGACGCCGGCCGCCCGGCGGTCGGCATCGGCCACCTCTTCCGCGCCGTCGCGCACGGCATTTCCCAGGTCGGCCAGTATCTCGTTGAGCGCGGTCGCCGACTGGTGCCATTTCAGCTGCTCAGCCTGGTAGGCGGCGGCCGCTTCACTGGTCCAGAGCTGCCGCAGCGGTGCGATTTGCGACCTCAGCTCGTCCAGCGCGGCATTGAAGCGGGCCGACGTGGAGTGAATTTCCTGGCGCACCGAGTGTTCGATTTCGCCGAAGTTATAGGAAAGCACCGGGTCCACGGGAATCCTCTCTCGTCACAGGTTCCCGCCGGCGGCGGCTATGTGGTGTGCATGGTTTCTGGCCGGCCTCCTGCAGGGTGGCCGCGTTGTGCCGAATGGTGTCGGCGATGGTGTTCAGGGCGTGATAGAGCCTCAGCGACTCCGCGTTCCAGCGATCCATCACGTCTTTGAAGCGCGCGGCCGCGGGCCCACCCCACGCCGACGGCGGCACACCGCTCATGCGGCCGACGAACGCCTGCAGCATCGCCCTGATTTCCTCGTTGCGGGCGTCGGTGGTGCCCGCCACCGACCGCATCAGGTCGAGATCGGTGCTGAGTGTGTTCGATGCAGCCATACCAATTACGACCCCCGCGGCGGTCCTTCGGTTCCACAAATTTTCATCCGATCGCGTGGGCGGATCGCACCGCCTGATCGCAGGCGTCGCGGACCGCGTCTTCACCGCCGCCCCGGCTCTGGCAACCGATGCTGATCCGGACCGGGCCGTCCAGCAGCACCGTCCAGCGCACGTGATGGCCCGGCGCGCACTTCGCGGTACGTCACCGCCGGTCGGCCCGCGCTGGTTCCGGATGGGTTGAAGTCGACGAACACCCCGGGCGGCTCGGCGTCGATCGCGCGCTTCAACCGCTCGGCGGTGCCACTCAGGGTCTCGTCGGCGACCGGCGACTGGGTGACGTGCAGGGCCACTTCGGGATCTGCCGGCGACGTGACCTGTACCCGGGCCGAGCCTGGTCCGCTGATCACCCGTTGCGCTCGACCAAGTCGCCGGCACCGACAGCGCCACCCGGCCTTCCACCAGAAATGTCGTCGGCCACGGTATTTTCCTGCTTCGGCGCCACCACACCGGGGCGGCCCATGGTCACTGCGGTCGGCGCCGCCGCGGCCGACCACGATGGCGGCCGCCGCGAGCCCGCTCAGCGTCCGTCCGCGCGATCGGGCGACACCGGCCGGTGCGGCTCTCGACGGCACGGGGCGGTGGCGACGTAGGCCGACCGCGCGAGGCGAGTCAGCCGAAAGTCGTTGATTTCGAGGATGTCTGGGACACCCTGTTCGCCTGTCGCGCACCGCGTCGGCAATCAGCGCCGCCAGCGCCGACGCGCCGGCGACGCCGCTCGGGGCGTCGATCACCACGGCTTCGGGCGCCATCGCGTCGACGATGCTCGCAATTTTGTGGGCGACGGACTGCGGTTCGGCGTTGCGCGGTACAGCGGTCGACCTCGCCTGCGCTGATCGCCACCAGCCGCTCGGCGATTTCGACCACGACCGTCGCATCCGGCGCGGCACGGGAGGCCTGCACCAGCAGCGACGATCGCGTCCGCGTCTGGGCCGGCACGGCCGCAGCGGCCCGGCTCACCACACCCACGCGCGACGCCGACCACCACGACGGATGCACGACGATCAGTCCGCCGCAGTGGCCGAGCGGTTGCCGATCGCAACGCGGCTCCCCACAGTGCGTCGACGGCCACCGGCCGCTCCCCGACCAGCGCCACCTGGTCGTCCATCGCATCCAGCGCCGCCCGGACGATGTCGGCCATCTCGGTCGTCGGCCGAACCGCTTGTCGCGCAACATAACCGTCGGATCGCGCCGGGCCCGGCTTCGACGATTGCGGGGTGCTCAGCTCACGGTGGGCTCCAGGCAACCTGGACAAGTTCTTCGTCACCGGCCCGAGTGGCCAGGACGCCGCGGCCCGGCGGCAATCGCATCGGCGCAGTGCGACCGAAGGATCCGCCCTCCGCTGGACACCCGCTCATCATCAGCGACGCGCAACCGAGGTCGCGCAGACGCGCCAGCAGCGGCTCGAACATGCGCACGCTCGATTCCGCCGCAGCGGCGAGCGATGACCAGGTGCAATCCCAGATCTGCTGCATACGGTAAGAATTCGACGATCGGCCGCCAGCGCATTGCCTGCCGGGCCGGCGACAAGGTCGTAGTCATCGACGATGACATAGAGGTCCGGTCCGGACCACCAGGACCCACCGCGCAACTGGGCCTGGCTGGCGTCGGGTGGGGGCATCCGCGCCTGCAGAGACTCGAGCAGGTCGGGCAGCAACACACCCAGTGCGGCGGGCGACATGGCGTAACCGCCGAGATGTTCGGATTCGACGACACCGAGCAGCGCGCGCCGAAAGTCGACGATCAGCAGCTGGGCTTGTGCGGGCGTCTTCGTCCGGACGATCTCCCGGCACAATGTCCGCAGCGTCGCGGTCTTCCCGCACTCGTTGTCGCCGAGGATCGAGAAGATGCGACGTGCTTCTCGAAATCGATTGCGACTGGCCGCAGTTCGCGTTCCTGCAAACCGAGCAGTATCCGCGCCCCCAATTCGGGGCTCGACCGTCGCACCATGGCGTCGCGATCCACGTGCACGGGCAGCAGCGGTATCGGCGGAGCAACCGATTCACCGGACAGGCAACCTCGGCGATGGGCAAGGCGATCACCATGTGCAGGCCCTCACGGGAAAGGCCGCGGCCCGGACACGTCGCGCGGCACATGCTGCGCCGCCTTGCGGTCGATTTCGGAGTCGGCGGGATCACCCAGCCGCAACTCGATGCGCGTGCCGATCTGATCCCTCAGCGAGGGCCGCACCTCGGCCCAGCGCGACGCCGACAACACCACGTGCACGCCGAATGAAAGCCCTTGAGCCGCCAGCGCGGTGATCGACTCCTCCAGCGTGTCGAATTCATGGCGCACGCTCGCCCAGCCGTCGATGACGAGGAAGACGTCACCGAACGGATCGCCGGATGCATCGATGTCCGCGCACGCTGCGGTATTGGGCGATCGACGCGATGCCATGCTCGCGGAAGAGGGCTTCACGGTGACGAACGACCGACTCGCATTCGGCGACTATCCGGCCGACCAGACGCGGCTCCGCCCGGCCGGCGACCGCGCCCACATGCGGCAGGGTGTGTACCGCCGACAGCGCCCCGCCGCCGAAATCCAGGCAGTAGAACTGCACCTGGCCGGATCATGCGTGGCCGCCAAGCGCCGTAATCAGCGTGCGCAGCGCCGTCGACTTTCCCGATTGGGGTGCGCCGACGACCGCGACATTTCCCGCGGCTCCGGACATAGTCGACCATCAGCGGCGTCCGGCATTGCTCGAAGGGACGGTCGACGATGCCGATGGGTACCGTCAGGCCGCCCGTCGTGCATCCGACGTCGGCCAACAAGGTGTCCAGCGCCGGTGCCGGCCCGAGCGGGGGCAGCCAAACCTGGTGCGCGGGTGGCCCCTGCCCGGACAGCCGGTCCAGGACAGCACCCAGGACGGTTCGCGTCGGGCGGCCCGAATCGCCATGGCGGCGCGGCTGACTGGCCCCGCGGGGACCGGGTGCTGAACGCCTGCACCGAGCCGATGCCGTCGCATCGGTGACACCCGCTGGCGAGCCGGACGGCAGCGGTCCCGACACCAACGCGGTCTGGAAGCGAATCGGTTCGCCGCCGCTGATGCGCAGGAAGCCGGCGCCAGGCGTGCTCGGCAGTTGGTATGCGTCGAGGTTCCCAGAACGGTTCGGGATTCGCTGGCGGACAGCGTCTTCAGGCACATCCGATACGACAGGTGGGCTTCCAGATCCGCGTAGCCGGCCTTCGTCGAGACGCTGACTGGCCAGCAGCAGATGCATGCCCAGCGACCGGCCGAGCCGGCCGATCGCGACGAACATGTCGGCGAAATCGGGATGCTGGCTGAGCAGTTCGGAGAACTCGTCGACGACGATGAACAGCGTTGGCAGCGCCAGCAATTGCGCGCCGACTCCGGCGCGCGTCCTCGTATGCCGCGACGCTGACGCAGCCCGCCGCCCGCAGCATCTGCTGCCGACGGTTCATCTCACCGGCCAGTGCGTCGCGCATCCGGGCCACCAGCGGCGCTTCATCGGCGAGGTTGGTGATCACCGCGGCCACGTGCGGGGCCCGCGCCAAATCGAGAAACGTTGCGCCGCCCTTGAAGTCGATAAGCAGCAGGTTGAGCACTTCCGGCGAGTTCCGCGCCATCATGCCCAGACGCGACGGTGCGCAGCAGCTCCGACTTGCCCGACCCGGTGGCGCCGACGCAGAGCCCATGCGGGCCCATCCCGTTTTCGGCCGGCTCTTTGATGTCCAGCTCGAGTGGCGCGCCCCCGACCGTCGTTCCGATCGGCACGCGGAGTCGGTCGTGGTGGTCGTTGGCGGCGCCACAGTGGCGACCGGGTCGAAACGGGCGAGGTCGCCAAGTCCCGATCAGACCTGGCCAGTCCGGAGCGCCGTCCCGGTGCGAGCCTGTCGCGTCGACGCGGTACCCGGCCAGCCGACGCGCACAGATCAGCGCATCGATGGGCGCCATCTGGTCGGGGCGCTAGCATCCTGGTGCCGGGTCGGCATGCGTCGGATCATCAGCGGCGCGCCGTCGCGGCTGGCGCCGACCCCGAGAGTGGTTGCGCCGGCGATCGGATCGGCGCCACACGGCCAGGTCGGTGATCACCACCACGTCGGGTCCGCTGCACTGCCGGCGAGCGCACTGCTGCGCCTCGGCCGGACTTCGAGTAGACCATCCGCACCGGACCCGCAACGCATCGAGGTCGGCCGGATGTTGGTTGTGCGGAAGCCATTTCAGCCAATCCCAGTGACAGCTATTACGTTCGTCGACTGGCCGCAACGATCAGCACCTGGTCCGGGGCATGCAGCACGGCGAGTTGGCAGACGATCGCGCGCAGTAGTCGCACGCACCTCGTCCGAATCGCCGTCGATCGTGACGGTGTCCTCGGCCGCAGGCCGATCGTGACTGGCGCGTCGATCGTCGAGTGGGCTTGGAGGAAGCGATGCTAGTGCCGTGGCGGTGACCGGATCTGCGGAGCTCCTCGGGCGGAAGCTGCCGGGGCAACCAAACGGCGGAGCGAGCGGCTGGGTTCCGATGCCGACGCGGACGAGGCCGAAGTCGGCGTCGGTGGCTCGCCGCTCCCACATCCGCGGGCCGCCGATCAACGTCCACAGCGTGTCGGGGTCGGGATGGCGCAGCCGATCGCTGACCGGTGTTGTGCCGCAGCGATTTCGGATGACGGATCGGCTCAGCCCGCTTAGGTATTCGAGATATTGATCGCGGTCGGCATCGATACCTACCGCCTTGCCGGCGGCTGCGACCGGTCAGCCCGGTCGCCACGGTCGAAACCAGCATCATCGCTGGGAATGCCAGAAACATGGGGCTGCGGGTCGCGCCGGTCCCAGCGGTGAACGCCGCGGCCATGACGCCCATGCTCCCCAGAGAAAGCGCAACCGGCATCAGGCGTGCCAGCATGCCCGGCGACTGTCGGGGGCGGCAGGTCCGGCGGCGCGTCAACAACGATGTCCGCGTCGCGCCGCGGCAATCTGCGGTACCGCCGGCACGAAAACCTGAGTCATCTCGTCCCCCTCCCCCGTGCGACGACGGTAAGGAGCACCGGGATCGGCGACAAGTCACCTGTGGATAGCCGGATACAGGTCGAGCGAAACCTGGCTATGTTCCGTTCAATCCGACCGAAGGGTTCGCCGTTGCCTGCATCCGATACCAGGACTACGACGCGTCTCAGTTCACTGGGATACCGCCGTCGTCGACGTCTCCCTGCCCGCCGGGGTGCCTGTCGCCGCCTGATTCCGTCGGTCGTCGACATCCTGCAGGGTTGACCGCCCCGACAACGAGTCGCTGCGCGTTACCACCTGTCGGTGCCCGGCGCGTCCGGTTTGGATCCGTCGATGACGCTGGCGCAGAACGGCATCCGAGACGGTGCGGTTATGGTGCTGAGCCGGAGCGCGGCACCGTTGCCCGCTCCCCGTTACTACGATGTGGCGGAGGCCGTGTCGGCCACCCTGGACGCAGCGACCGAGCCGTCGCAGCGGCGCGTCACAAGCGCGGCGGCAGTCCGGCTCACCGGGGCGGCGGCGGCGATGCTGTCTGACCGGCGATCGGAGCGGTGGCAATCATGCGAAACGCTTCAGCGTCAACGCCACCGGGGCGTTGCTCCACGGTCACTGCGTTGGCGGCATGGCCGGCTGCATCGCTCTCGGGTTGGCGGTCGTTCGCGCGCCGCGGCTATCGGGAGCCGATCGCCGGGCTCGCGCTGAGCGTGATCGCTACGGCGTTCGCCGCGGTTGCCGGCTTTGTGGCGGTGCCCGGCGCGCCGGGCGTCGCCGAATGTGTTGCTGGCCGCGACGGCGGCCGGCGTTACCGCGGTTTTGGCGATGCGCGTATCGGGTTGCGGTGTGGTCACATTGACCGCGGTGTCGTGCTGCGCCATGGTCATCGCGGTGGCGGCGCTTGGCGGGTGTGGTCAGCGCGGCGCCACTGCGCATCATCGCGGTCGGCGTCCGCGCTGGTATCCGTCGGCCTGCTTCGGCAGTGGCGGCGCGCGCATCGATCGCGCTGGCCGGGTTGTCGCCCCGACTGGACACTCCCGCGCGGAGACTGAATCGACGCCGCGGATCGAATGCACTCCCAAGCGATCCGCGCCGACAACTGGTTGACCAGCCTGCTCGCCGGATTGTCGGTATCGGCGACCGTGGGCGCCGTCGTCACCGTGCTCGCCGGCGCACCACGCCTGTCGTGCACCGCTTTCGGCACCGCTCACCGGCGCGCTACTGCTGCTGCGCTCCCGATCCACCGACAGAGAAGAATGCTGGTGTTTGTCGATCAGCGGAATCGCTCATTACCGCAACGACCTTCGGCGTCGCGGCCTGGCGCACGCCGGTGCCACGGACCCTGGATCGCGGCGGCAACGGCGATGCTGGTCGCCGCGGCGATGTACCTGGGCTTCGTCGCGCCCGGCGATGCCCGCCTCGCCCGTCGCTACGCCGAAGCGTCGAGCTGCTGGAGTGGCTGGCGCTGGCCGCGATGGTTCCGTTGACCTGCTGGATATGCGGACTCTACGGTGCCGCCCGGGGATTGAATCTCACATGAGAGTTACCGCGCACGCGCCATGCGGCTGCTGGCGGTATCGGCGCTGACACTGGCGACCGCATTCGGAATACCGACGGCGCAGGCGGTTTCGCCGCCCGAAGATCGATGACAGGTGGCTGCCCAAGCCCGCCTTGCCGGTGCCCCCGTGGCCGACCGTGCAACGCGAGGTATGCGCGACGATGACGGTCGACGCCGGACCGGGCCGCAACCAGCCGACAGGCCTGGGCGACCTATCGGCGGTCTGGCAGCTCAGCCGCGGTGCCGGACAACGGGTCGCGGTCATCGACACCGGGATCTCGCGGCACCGTCGGCTGCCCGATGTGGTGCCGGGCGGTGACTACGTGTCCACCGGCGACGGCACGCAGGATTGCGACGCGCACGGCACGCTGGTGGCTGGAATCATCGCGGCCGCAGCCGATTCCAAGGCCGACGGCTTCAGCGGAGTGGCGCCGGAAGCCACGTCTGATCAGCATTCGTCAGTCCAGCGCGAAGTTCGCGCCCGACCAACGACCGGTCCCAGCACCGGGGTCGGTGACGTCGACACACTGGCGAAAGCCGTTCGGACGGCTGCCGATCTCGGCGCCTCGGTGATCAACATTTCGTCGGTCGCCTGCGCACCGGTGGCGTCGGCGCTCGACGACCGCGCGCTGGGTGCGGCACTGGCCTACGCCGTCGACGTCAAGAATGCCGTCATCGTGGCCGCGGCCGGCAATACCGGCGGCGCCGGACAGTGTCCACCGCAACGTGCGGACGCAACCTGGCAGACGATCACGGTCGCCGTCAGTCCGGCCTGGTACGACGACTACGTGCTGACCGTCGGCTCGGTGAATGCCGAAGGCAGCGCCATCGGCATTCACCCTTGCCGGCCCCTGGGTGGACGTCGCCGGCGCCGGGTGAGGCGGTGACTTCACTTGGCGCCGGCACCGGTATCCGGCACGAGCTACGCCGCGCCGGTGGTCAGCGGGCTGGCCGCGCTGATCCGGGCCCGATTCCCGACATTGACCGCCCGCCAGGTGATGCAGCGCATCGAGACGACGGCGCATCATCCGCCCGCCGGCTGGGATCCGCTCGTCGGCAACGGCACCATTGATCCGCTCGCCGCGGTCAGCACCGGCACGGATCCTCCCGGCAACACGTCCCGGCCCATCCGGCGCCGGTGCCGATCACCGCCGTCGCCGCCGAGCGAACCGCACGATGCTCGAGCCCGGGACACCGCGCTGCGCGGAGCCGCGATCTGCTTGGTTGCGCTGGCCGTCGCCCTGGTCGCCGGGGCGATCAGGGGCCGCCTACGGCGGGCCCGCGACCGCATCGCGTGCGATTGATGCGTTCTGTCGGCTCAACTCCGGTCCGGCCGGCAACAGCGTGAGAAGCGGCCACGGCGCCGGGCCCGCATCGCCAAGACCAAGGTCGTGCGCGGCGTCGTCGTCGTGAATGGCGAACCGGACTCCGGTGTCGGTGATCAGGTAGCGGGTGCCGGCGTTGTCACCGGCGCGTACGTAGGCGCTCGCGCCGGGCGGCACGTACACGGCGTCCAACGCGGGGCCGGGGCCGTCGGCTTGCGCCAAGGCCACCGGCGCCCGACCGGACGGGACCGGTAGCCGGCTCTCGGCCAGGAACACGACGTCGGCCTGGCCGGATCGCGCCCCGTCCCAGCCGGCGCACAACGTGCCGACGGGCTCCGCGAGCGCCGGCGCCCGGTCAGGAAAGAGGGCAACCGGCAGCTCGGCGACGACGGGAGCGGCGCGGATCGCGTCGGGCGCGACGGTGACGGGATTGACGGTTGCCTGCGGGTTGCTGAAGCGCAGGAGGTCGGCGGCCACCTGGCCGATGCGCTGCACCCCGGCGGCCAAGACCGCGTAATACTCGTCGCCGTCGGCGCGTGTGATGCGAAGCACACTGCCGACGGAGAATCCGGGCAATCCGGCGTGTCGTGGCGCCCCGTCCGTGGATCCGTGGCGGCGCGATCGGTGGCGCTTCGGGCACGGCATTCAGCAATGCCTGCGGGACGTGCTGCGGCGACCGGCCCTCAAGGCGCAGCGCGCGCACAACGGCGGCGTCGTCGAGGTCCACCATCGCCCGGTGGCCGTCGTAGAGCAGGTAAGCCGGCGAACCCGACGCCGGAGCCACCAGGATCGCTTGCCCGGCGGAAACGCGGTGCGCGGTTCGGCGCCTCGGCGCGGCGGCCGATGATGACCGTCGTGGTGCCAGCGCCGGTGCTAGCGCATATCGACCACCGCATATCGTCTGGCAGACAGCGGCGAGCCGACGAATTCCGGTGCGCCCGGAATGCCCAGCAGCGGGCCGCGTTTGGTCGGTCTTCAGGTCGGATTCGCTGACCGGCTGCGGGTTGGCGTCCGTCGCAGCGATGAGCCGGGCAGAGGCCAGGTTGAGCACCGGATGCCAGACGTCGCCCACCCGGACGAACAGGGCACCGGACTCCCGGCTCATCACGATCTGCGCGCGATCCAGCGCCACATGCGGTCGCAGCACGGCGAGAAGCGCGCAGCCGGCCACCGCGATGGCGGTGATCACGCACCCGAACACCAGCGATCCCGGGTGCGTGCGCGAGCCGAACCCGGCCCGCGACATTCTCGCCCAGCAACGCGCTTTCGATGCGCCGCAGCAAATACCGATAAGCGCTGACGTGCAGCCATGTGGCCGGCTGACGCGGCACCTGATCTCCTGACCCTGAAAATCCGTTGACGGCCACGTTAGGTCGCCTTTTCGGGGCGCCAGAGCGGTTATCCACAGGTCGCGGAGTTTCGGCACGTCACGATTTGGGTAAAATTGCCCGGTGAAAACTCACCGTGTACGTACCCGTCGGGCGGGCATCGCGCGGTCAGCAGGCCGTTTGATCGGTCTGGGTGCTGTCTGCCCTGGTTATCGCTGCTGGCCTGTTCGCCACCCCCGTCGCAGCGCCCAGGGCCTCTGCCTTCGACTGCCCGGACGTCGAGGTCATCTTCGCCCGCGGTACCAACGAGCCCGCCGGCCTGGGCCGGGTCGGCGACGCCTTCGTGGACTCGCTGCGCCAGCAGACCGGCTTGAACATCCTGCCCTACGGGGTGAACTACGCCGCCAGCAAGCTGCAGCTGCACGGCGGCGACGGTGCCAACGACACGATCGACCGCGTCAAGAAGAGCGTGGAGAACCTGCCCGAACACCAAGATCGTGCTGGGCGGCTACTCCCAGGGCGCCTCGGTGATGGACATCGTGGCCGGCGTCCCGATCGGCGGCATCAGCTGGGGCAGCACGCTGCCCCAGCAGTACGCCAACAACATCGCGGCCGTCGTGACCTTCGGTGACGTGGCCGACCGCGCCGGAGGGTCGCTACCCACCAAGAGCGCGATGCTCGGCTCCAAGGCCGCCGACTATTGCAACCCCAACGACCCGATCTGCCACGCGGGTCAGGGCAACGAGTGGAGCGGGCACACCGAGGGCTACGTCCCCGTCTACACCACCCAGGCCGCGTCGTTCGTCGCGCAAAAGCTGACGGCCGCCGGCCTCGGCCAGCAGTCACCCGCGTTCGGTCCGCCGCTGGGCGCCCTCCCGCAGCAGCCCGGCTCCGGCCCGCAGCAGCCCGGCTACGGCCAGCAGTCGCCGGTGTACGGGCAGAACCCGCCCAGCTCGGGCCCGTCGATCCACGGCGGTACCGGCACGGCGCCGGCCCCCGCGCCGTCACTGCCCACGCCCGCTACGGACTCACCGCAAGCACCTCTCGTCTAAATCGTTACCGTCGGGTTACCAACGCCCCCTTAACATCGCTGTGTGAGGCTCATCCCGTTAGGCCTGGGCATCGGAATTGGCGCGGTGGGCGCATTATTGGTTGCCCCGCAATTGGTTCCCCGTGCGTCGGCGTCCTGCCCCGCCGTTGAAGTGGTCTTTGCCCGCGGCACCGACGAACCGCCCGGTGTCGGAAAGGTGGGCGGCGCCTTCGTCAGCTCGTTGCGCGAGCAGACGCGCAAAAGCGTTGGCGCATACGGGGTGAACTACCCGGCCAACAAAGATTTCCTGGCCGCCACCAACGGCGCCAACGATGCCAGCGCCCACATCCAGCAGATGGCCGCCAACTGTCCCGGCACCAAACTGGTGCTGGGCGGGTACTCGCAGGGCGCCGCCGTCGTCGACATCGTCACGGCCGCACCGGTGTCCGGCCTCGGCTACCGCCAGCCGTTGCCGCCCCAGGCCGCCGACCACGTCGCGGCCGTCGCGCTGTTCGGGAATCCGTCCGGCCGGGCGGGTCAGCTGATGAGCGCCCTGAGCCCCAATTTCGAGGGCAAGACCATCGACCTGTGCAACCCGGGCGACCCGATCTGCTCGGGGGGCATGCAGTGGAGTTCACACCTGAGCTACGTGCCCGGATTGACCAATCGCGCCGCGAATTTCGTCGCGGCCAGGGTCTAGCGCGAGCGCAGGTCCCGGGTGATCAGGTTGCGCGCGGCCAACTGGTCGTCGGGCGGGTAGTCGACCCGACCAGCGACAAGCCGTGGGCGGGCGCGGCGGCGAAGTCGCTGGACCGCTCTGTGGCGCTGAGCAATTCGCGGCAATAGGAGGCGGGACGGCGGTGTTCGCCGACGGCCAGCAGCGCGCCGACCAGTGAGCGCACCATCGACCAGCAGAACGCGTCGGCGCTGACCTGCGCGGTGACCAGGTCACCGTCGCGGGTCCACTCCAGTCGCTGCAGGTCGCGAATGGTGGTGGCGTTCTCGCGATGACGGCAGAAAGCGGCAAAATCGTGCAGTCCCAACAGGTCTCGCGACGCGGCGGCCATCGCCTCGACGTCCAGCGGTCGCGGCCAGGCGGTGACGTAGCGGGCCTGCAGCGGCTGCCACGCCCCAGGGCGCCGTCGAGATCCGATACACATAGTGACGCCGCAGCGCCGAGAACCGGGCGTCGAAACCCGCGGGGGCGCGGGTGACATCGACGACTCGGACATCGGTGGGCAGGAACCGGCCCAGCCGCCGCAGCAGCGGCAGGAATTCGGGTTCACCGGCGCGCGGTGCACGCGGATAGGCGTTCGGCAACGCGGCCGGCGGTACGTCGACGTGAGCCACCTGCCCGGTGGCGTGGACTCCAGCGTCGGTGCGTCCCGCCGCGCGCAGCCGCACCGGCGTGCGAAAGACCGTCGTCAGCGCCTCGTCGAGAATTCCGGCCACGGTCCGCTGGCCGGCCTGAGCGGCCCAGCCCGCGAAACCTGTTCCGTCGTAGGCGATTTCAAGCCGCAGACGGACGTCCTCGCTAACTCTCGTCAGCCTCGTCGTCCGCCTCGGCGGCTTCGGCTTCGGCCCTGGCGGCCACGGCCTTGTCGGCCTTGTCTTCGGCTTCGGCTTGGGCCTTGGTCGGCTCGGCCTCGGTCTTGGTCTCCTCGACCTCGGTCTTGGTCTCCTCGACCTCGGCCGTGACTTCCTCGGCCGTCGGGCCGACGGCTTCCTGCGGCTCGACAGCCGCCTGAGGTGCCGCCGCTGCCGCGACCGGAGCGTCGGTCTTCTTGGAGGCCTTCACCCGACGAGCCCGATCGGCCTCGGAGGTGACGGTCTTCTCCCGCACCAGCTCGATCACGGCCATGGGCGCGTTGTCGCCCTTGCGCGGCTCGACCTTGATGATGCGGGTGTAGCCGCCGTTGCGGTCGGCGAAGAACGGACCGATCTCCGCGAACAGGGCGTGCACCACGTCCTTGTCGCGGATCTTCTTCAGCACCTCCCGACGGTTGTGCAGCGTCACCCTTTTTCGCGTGGGTGATCAGCTTTTCCGCATACGGCCGCAACGCACGAGCCTTGGGCTCGGTCGTCTTGATCCGGCCGTGCTCGAACAGCGACGTGGCCAGGTTGGCCAGCAGGGCCTTCTGGTGCGAAGACGACCCGCCGAGGCGAGGTCCCTTGGTGGGCTTGGGCATTGCGACTATCTCCTAATTGGGGCCGGCCCCCGTATCAGGTAGGGCCGGGACGGAATTCTTTACAGCTGTTCGGTTTCCGCGTAGTCCTGGTCGTCGTAGGACGCCTCGCTGGACCAGGTGCCGGTGGCGACGTCGTAACCCGCGACCTGCGAGGGGTCGAAGCTCGGCGGGCTGTCCTTGAGCGAGAGGCCCAGCTGGTGCAGCTTGACCTTCACCTCGTCGATGGACTTCTGACCGAAGTTGCGGATGTCGAGCAGGTCGGACTCGGTGCGGCTGACCAGCTCGCCGACGGTGTGCACACCCTCGCGCTTGAGGCAGTTGTAGGACCGCACCGTCAGGTCCAGGTCGTCGATCGGCAGCGCGAACGACGCGATGTGGTCGGCCTCGGCCGGCGACGGGCCGATCTCGATGCCCTCGGCCTCGACGTTGAGTTCGCGTGCCAGACCGAACAATTCGACCAGGGTCTTACCCGCCGACGCCAGCGCGTCGCGGGGGTTGATCGAGCTCTTGGTCTCGACGTCCAGGATCAGCTTGTCGAAGTCGGTGCGCTGCTCGACACGGGTGGCGTCCACCTTGTAGGTGACCTTGAGCACCGGCGAGTAGATGGAATCGACCGGGATGCGGCCGATTTCGGCGCCCGAGGCGCGGTTCTGCACGGCCGGCACGTAGCCACGGCCGCGCTCGACGACCAGCTCGACCTCGAGCTTGCCCTTGTCGTTCAGCGTCGCGATGTGCAGGTCGGGGTTGTGCACCGTGACACCGGCGGGCGGCACGATGTCACCCGCGGTGACCGCACCCGGGCCCTGCTTGCGCAGGTACATGGTGACCGGCTCGTCCTCCTCCGAGGACACCACCAGGCTCTTGAGGTTCAAGATGATCGCGGTGACGTCTTCCTTGACGCCCGGCACGGTGGTGAACTCGTGCAGCACGCCGTCGATGCGGATGCTGGTGACGGCCGCACCCGGGATCGAGGACAGCAGCGTGCGCCGCAGCGAATTGCCAAGCGTGTAACCGAATCCCGGCTCCAGCGGCTCGATGACGAACTGGGACCGGTCGTCGGTGAGGATTTCCTCCGACAGTGTGGGTCGCTGAGAGATCAGCATGGTGTTTCTTCTTCTCCTTCTCGGCACCCGCTATTTGATGCCGTTAAGACCTGCACCGGCCTGGTGCAGGGGTCTTTACTTCGAGTAGAACTCGACGATGAGCTGCTCGGTGAGCGGCACGTCGATCTGCGCCCGCTCGGGCAGCTGGTGGACGAGGATGCGCTGACGCTCCCCCACGACCTGCAGCCAGCTCGGGATCGGGCGGTCGCCCGCCGTCTCCCGCGCGATCTGGAACGGCACGGTGTTCAGCGACCCGTCCCGCACGTCGATGATGTCGTGCTGCGACACCCGGTAGCTGGGGACGTTGACGTGCACGCCGTTGACGCTGAAGTGTCCGTGGCTGACCAGCTGACGCGCCATCCGGCGGGTGCGAGCCAGACCGGCGCGGTACACGACGTTGTCCAGCCGGCTTTCCAGGATGCGCAGCAGCTCCTCACCGGTCTTGCCGGATTGCCGGGAGGCCTCTGCGTAGTAGCGACGGAACTGCTTTTCCATCACGCCGTAGGTGAAGCGGGCCTTCTGCTTCTCCTGCAGCTGCAGCAGGTATTCGCTTTCCTTGATCCGCGCGCGGCCGTGCTGGCCGGGCGGGTAGGGACGCTTCTCGAACGCCTGGTCGCCACCGACGAGGTCGGTGCGCAGCCGGCGCGACTTGCGGGTGATGGGTCCGGTGTAACGAGCCATGGTTGTCTCCTAGACCCTTCTGCGCTTCGGCGGGCGGCAGCCGTTGTGCGGCTGGGGGGTGACGTCGGAGATCGCACCGACCTCCAGGCCGGCGGCCTGCAGCGACCGGATCGCGGTCTCCCGGCCCGAACCCGGGCCCTTCACGAACACGTCGACCTTCTTGACGCCGTGTTCCTGCGCCTTGCGCGCGGCGTTCTCGGCGGCCAGCTGGGCTGCGAACGGGGTCGACTTCCGCGAGCCCTTGAAGCCCACGTGCCCCGACGACGCCCAGGCGATGACGTTGCCCTGGGGGTCGGTGATCGTGACGATCGTGTTGTTGAAGGTGCTCTTGATGTGGGCGGCACCGTGCGGGATGTTCTTCTTTTCCCGCCTGCGGGTCTTCTGACCCTTCTTGGGCGCCGCCGCGCCTGCCTTCTTTGCTGGTGGCATCGGGGGTTACCTGGCCTTCTTCTTGCCGGCGATGGTGCGCTTGGGGCCCTTGCGGGTACGCGCGTTGGTCTTGGTCCGCTGACCGCGCACCGGCAGGCCGCGGCGGTGCCGCAGGCCCTGGTAGCAGCCGATCTCGATCTTGCGGCGGATGTCGGCCTGCGTCTCGCGGCGGAGGTCACCCTCGACCTTGAGGTTTGCCTCGATGTAGTCACGCAGGTGGGTCAGCTGGTCATCGGTCAGATCCCGGGTGCGCAGGTTCCGGTCGATGCCGGTAGCTGCCAGGATCTCGTTCGACCGGGTGCGGCCGACGCCGAAGATGTAGGTCAGCGCGATCTCCATCCGCTTGTCACGCGGCAGATCGACGCCTACTAGTCGAGCCATAGGTGGCGTTTCCTCTTTTTCTTAGCGGAGGTCTGATCCCAGCCCGTTCCCGCAACCCCGGTAGGGGTGGTCATATCTCGCGGGGCCCGGCCTCCGTCCGGGCGTGGATGAGCTAGCCCATCTCTATAGATGCCAGCCGCTCACTGGTGCTGGGAGGTCTGCATTCAGTTGTGTCGGTGCTGCGGGCAGCCGTTAGCCCTGGCGCTGCTTGTGGCGCGGATCGGAGCAGATCACCATGACCCGCCCATGCCGACGGATCACCCTGCACTTGTCACAGATTGGCTTGACGCTCGGGTTCACCTTCACGGCTGTTCGATCCTGTTCTGTCTATTCGTAGGTTGTTCTGATCGGGCGCTTTACTTGTACCGGTACACGATGCGGCCACGGGACAGGTCGTAGGGAGACAACTCCACCACCACCCGGTCCTCGGGCAGGATGCGGATGTAGTGCTGCCGCATCTTGCCGCTGATGTGGGCAAGCACCTTGTGGCCGTTCTCCAGCTCAATGCGGAACATCGCATTGGGCAGGGGCTCGACCACCCGGCCTTCCACCTCGATGGCGCCGTCCTTCTTGGCCATAACTAGTTAAGAATCCTCGTCGTATAGTTTCGTTCTCGTCTGCGCCTTAGTCGACGCAACATTGCACCGACTTGGAACGTGAGCCGGTGACAGGAAATTCCTAGGGACTTGGCACACAAAAAGTCGGCGCGGATGCCGCACCGTTGTTCCACGATACCCGGTTAATCCGCTCCACCAAAATCGCTGTCGGCGGAACGCGGCCCGCCTCCTCGACCTCCCACATGGCCGCTGACGAGCGCATACTTAACGCCGATGACCAACCCTTCCGGCCCCTCGGGCCCAGCGGACGTCGCGGGGCCCGCAGCGCAGCAGCGCAAGCCCGTCATGTTGACCGTCGACGACGATCCCTCGGTTTCCCGGGCGGTCGCCCGGGACCTGCGCCGCCACTACGGCGAAGACCACCGGATCGTGCGCGCGGAATCCGGTCCCGACGCCCTGGGCACGCTCAAGGAGCTCAAACTGCGCGGCGAGACGGTCGCGGTGCTGATCGCCGACTACCGGATGCCGCAGATGAGCGGCATCGAGTTCCTCGAACAGGCGATGGACCTGTATCCGGCGGCGCGCCGGGTGCTGCTGACCGCCTACGCCGACACGCACGCCGCCATCGACGCGATCAACGTCGTCGACCTGGACCACTACCTGCTCAAGCCGTGGGATCCCCCGGAGGAGAAGTTCTACCCCGTCATCGACGGGCTGCTGGACGCCTGGCGGGCCGCACCCGAGCACCCCATCCCGCACACCAAGGTGATCGGCCACCGCTGGTCGGCGCGGTCCTGGCAGGTCCGCGACTTCCTGGCCCGCAACGGCCTCTACTACACCTGGTTCATGGCCGACGAACCCGCCGGCGAGCGGCTGCTGACCGCGGCCGGCGAGGACGGCATGCGGCTGCCGGTGGTGGTCACCCAGCGGGGCGACACCCTGGTCGAACCCAGCGACGCGCAGCTGGCCGAGACCCTGGGCCTGACCACCACGCCGTCGCAGGAGTTCTACGACCTGATCGTGGTGGGCGGCGGGCCCGCGGGCCTGGCGGCCGCCGTGTACGGCGCCTCCGAGGGCCTGCGGACGGTGCTCATCGAGCACACCGCCACCGGCGGTCAGGCCGGGCAGAGCTCGCGCATCGAGAACTATCTGGGCTTCCCGGACGGGGTCTCCGGTAGCCAGCTGGCCGACCGCGCCCGCCGGCAGGCGGAGAAGTTCGGCGCCGAGCTGATCACCGCCCGCAAGGCGACCGCCCTCGAGGTCAACGGATCCAAGCGCACCGTGCGGTTCGCCGACGGCGGCTCGATCGACGCACACGCGGTCATCCTGGCCACCGGGGTCTCCTACCGCCAGCTGCAGGCCGAGGGCTGCAGCGAGCTGACCGGCTGCGGCATCTACTACGGCGCCGCCGTCTCGGTCGCCTCGGAGTGCGAAGAAGAAGAGGTCTACGTGATCGGCGGGGCGAACTCGGCCGGCCAGGCGGCCATGTACCTGTCGCGGACCGCCAAGGCGGTCAACATCGTGGTGCGCGCCCCGTCGCTGGAGGCATCCATGTCCTACTACCTCATCCAGCAGATCGAGGCGAACCCCAAGATCAACGTCCTGACCTGTACCGAGGTGCAGCGCGCCACCGGCGACGGCCACCTGGAACAGCTGAGGCTGGTCAACAACCGGACCGGGAAAACCGAGGACGTCACCTGCGGCCGGATGTTCATCTTCATCGGCGCCGCGCCGCGCACCGACTGGCTCGACGGGGTGTTGGCCCGCGACGACCACGGGTTCATCCTGACCGGCCCGGACCTGCGCAACGTGTGCGGCTGGACGCTGGAACGCCCGCCGCACCACCTCGAGACCAGCGTGCCCGGGGTGTTCGCCACCGGCGACGTCCGCTCCACGTCCGCCAAGCGGGTCGCCGCCGCGGTCGGCGAAGGGTCGATGGCGGTCATGCTGGTTCACCGATACCTGGCCGAAGCATGACCGGCGCCGAATCGATGGCCAATAAAGTGCCCTGCGAGCCCGCCGAGCTGCGCAGCCTGTTCCTGTTCGAGGCGCTGACCGACGAGCAGCTCGCGGTGCTGTGCAGCAACGGGCACATTCAGCACTACGAACCGGGCCCGATCTGCGTCGAAGGCGAACCGGCGACCTGCTTCTACGTCCTGCTCGACGGGGAGCTGACCATGACCAAACTCTCCGGCGGCCAGGACATCGAAACCAACCGCACCTCGCAGCGCGGCGTGTATTGCGGGGCCTGGCGGGCGTTCACCGGCGGCAAGCAGAAGAGTTACGACGCCTCGGTGCACGTGACCAAGCCGTCGCGCTTCTTCGTGATGGACGCGCCGGTGTTCGCCCAGTTCATGAAGGACCAGTTCCCCATGGCGGTGCACCTGCTCGACGGCATCGCCGTGGGCACCGACCGCACCCGCCGGATCATCGACAACCGGGAGAAGCTGCTGGCGCTGGGCCGGTTGTCGGCCGGGCTGACGCATCAGCTGAACAATCCCGCGGCCGCGATCTCGCGGTCGGCGTCGGACCTGCGCGAACGCGTGGCCAACATGCGGCACAAGCTGGCGATGCTCGCCGACGGCACCATCACCCCCGAGGCGTTGAGCGCCCTGGTGCAGTTGCAGGAGCGGGTCGCCGAGCAGGTCGCCAAGTCGTCGTCACAGCACCTGAGCGCGCTGGAGACCTCCGACCGCGAGGATGCCGTCGGCGACTGGCTGGATGACCACGGCATCGAGGGCGGCTGGGACATCGCGCCGACGTTCGTCGAGGGCGGCATCGACACCGATTGGCTGGAACGGATTTCCGCGGTCAGCGACGAGCTCGCGCCCGGATCGCTGGAGATGGCGATTCGATGGATCAACTACACCATCGAAAGCGAACTCCTGATGAACCAGATTCTTGAAGCGAGCAAACGGATTTCGGCGCTGGTCGCCGACGCCAAGCAGTATTCGCAAATGGATCGGGCCCCGTTCCAGGTGGCCAACGTGCACGACCTGCTCTACAGCACGCTGGTGATGTTCGCCGACCGGTTGACCAAGGACTGCGGGCAAGGAGGCCCGCAAAGACCAGCGATCACCGTGGTCAAGGACTTCGACAAATCGCTTCCCGAAATCCCTTGCTATCCAGGCGATCTCAATCAGGTGTGGACCAACATCATCGATAACGCGCTGGCCGCGATGCGCGATACGGGCGGCACGCTGACCGTTCGCACCTGCCGCTACGGCGACAACATGGCCCGGGTCGAAATCTGCGACACCGGGCCGGGAATACCCGAGGACGTGCGCGAGCACATCTTCGAGCCGTTCTTCACCACCAAACCCTTCGGCGAGGGCACCGGGCTGGGCCTGGACCTGGCGTTCAACATCGTGGTGAAGAAGCATCGCGGGGACCTGCGGGTGGAGTCGGTGCCCGGCGACACCCGGTTCATCGTGTTGCTGCCGCTGGAGCCACCCGCCGCTGACGTCGCCGCCGCGGAACTCGACGACGCCGACGAGGATGTAGCCGCCCCGGAATAGCTGCCGCGGGGCGCAGGTTGGGAACACCATGACCGATGCAGCGAGCAAACCCAATCTCGGCCGGTTCGGATCGTTCGGACGCGGCGTCACACCCGAGCAGGCCAGGGACATCGAAGCGCTGGGCTACGGCGCCGTCTGGGTCGGCGGTTCACCGCCCGCCGAGCTGGCCTGGGTCGAGCCCCTCCTGGAGGCGACGACGACGTTGCAGGTGGGCACCGGCATCGTCAACATCTGGACCGCGGCCGCCAAGCCGGTGGCCGAGTCCTTCCACCGCATCGAGGCGGCCTACCCGGGCCGGTTCCTGCTGGGCATCGGCGTCGGCCATCCCGAGGCTCACACCGAGTACCGCAAGCCCTACGACGCGCTGGCCGACTACCTCAAGCAGCTCGATGACTACGGCGTACCCGCCAACCGCCGGGTGGTGGCGGCGCTGGGCCCGCGCGTCCTCAAGCTGTCCGCGGAACGCTCGGCGGGGGCTCACCCCTACCTGACCACCCCGGAACATACTGCGCAGGCCCGCGAAATCATCGGGCCGTCGGCCTTCCTGGCACCCGAGCACAAGGCGATCCTGACCACCGACGCCGAAAAGGCCAGGGCCGTCGGCCGCAAGGCGCTCGACATCTATTTCAACCTCGCCAACTACCGAAACAATTGGAAGCGACTGGGTTTCACCGAGGACGAAGTCACCCGGCCCGGCAGCGACCGGCTGGTGGATGCCCTGGTGGCATATGGCACCGCGGACCAGATCGCGGCGCGGCTCGCCGAACACCTCGACGCCGGCGCCGATCACGTCCCCGTGCAGATCCTGACAAAGGATGAAAACCTGGTCTCGGCACTGGCCGAACTGGCTGGGCCACTGGGGCTGAAGCAGTCCTGACATGCCGTAGGGGGAGCTAGATGACCGAGGGAGTTTCGCTCAAGCCCGAGCTCGGCCGGTTCGGCGTATGGCTGCCCACCCGATCCATCTCCGCCGAATTGGCCGCGGGTGTCGAATCGCTGGGCTACGGCGCCGCCTGGATCGGCGGATCACCGGATGCCGATCTGTCCTGGGCCGACCCGGCCCTGGCGCAGACGACGTCGCTGCAGCTGGCCACCGGGATCGTCAACATCTGGACGGCACCCGCCCCGGCCGTCGCCCAGTCCTACCACCGAATCGAATCCGGCCATCCGGGAAGGTTTTTGCTGGGCATCGGGGTGGGTCACCCCGAGCACACCGGAGAATACGTGAAGCCCTACGACGCCCTGGTCTCCTACCTGGACGAACTCGACGCGGCCCTGGTGCCGACCAGCCGTCGGGTGGTCGCGGCGCTCGGGCCGCGGGTGCTGGGCCTGGCGGCGCAGCGCAGCGCCGGTGCGCACCCGTACCTGACCACGCCGGAGCACACCGCCAAGGCGCGCGATTTGCTCGGCGGGGCAGTGTATTTGGCGCCCGAGCACAAGGTGGTGCTCACCACCGACGCCGAGAAGGCCCGCACGATCGGGCGCCAGACGGTCGAGTTCTACCTGGGCCTGCGCAATTACGTGAACAACTGGCTGCGGCTGGGGTTCACCGAGGCCGACGTGCGCAAGCCCGGCAGCGACAGGCTGATCGACGCGGTGGTCGCCTACGGCACTGCGGAGGACATCGCGAGGCGGTTGGGTGAACATCTGGAGGCCGGGGCCGACCACGTGGCGATCCAGGTGCTGGGTGGCCACGACGAAGACACGCTGCTACCTGCGCTAAGTGAATTGGCCGGACCTCTAGGGCTAACTCGCGCAAACTGACCGATCGGCTCGGTTAGGGTTTTGGGCATGCGGTTACTGGTCACCGGCGGCGCTGGATTCATCGGCGCCAACTTCGTGCACAGCACGGTCCGCGAACACCCCGAGGATTCCGTGACGGTGCTCGACGCCATGACCTATGCGGGTCGGCGCGAGTCGCTGGCCGACGTGGCGGACTCCATCGAGCTGGTGGTCGGTGACATCACCGACGCCGAGCTGGTATCGCGGCTGGTCGCAGAATCCGACGCGGTGGTGCATTTCGCCGCGGAGAGCCACGTCGACAACGCGCTGGACGGCCCCGAGCCGTTCCTGCACACCAACGTCGTCGGCACCTTCACCATCCTCGAGGCGGTGCGACGTTACGGTGTGCGGCTGCACCACATCTCGACCGACGAGGTCTACGGCGACCTGGAGCTCGACGACCCGCAGCGGTTCACCGAGGCGACGCCCTACAACCCGTCCAGCCCGTATTCGGCGACCAAGGCCGCCGCCGACATGCTGGTGCGCGCCTGGGTGCGCTCGTACGGGGTGCGCGCGACGATCTCGAACTGCTCCAACAACTACGGGCCGTATCAGCACGTCGAGAAGTTCATCCCGCGCCAGATCACCAACGTGCTCACCGGCCGGCGGCCCAAGCTGTACGGCACCGGCGCCAACGTTCGCGACTGGATTCACGTCGACGACCACAACAGTGCGGTCCGGCGCATCCTGGACAAGGGCGAGATCGGGCGCACCTACCTGATCAGCTCCGAAGGCGAGCGCGACAACCTGACCGTGCTGCGGGCGCTGCTGCAGATGATGGGCCGCCAGCCCGACGATTTCGACCACGTCACCGACCGCGTCGGCCACGATTTGCGTTACGCCATCGACCCGTCGACGCTGTATGACGAATTGTGTTGGGCACCAAAGCATACCGACTTCGAGGAGGGCCTGCGTGCGACCATCGACTGGTATCGCGCAAACGAAGCGTGGTGGCGTCCGTTGAAAGACGCCTCGGAAGCCCGCTACGAACAGCGTGGGCAGTAGCGTGGGAGTCCGCGAACTGAAGATTCCCGGCGCCTGGGAGATCACCCCTACCGTTCACGGCGATTCGCGCGGCCATTTCTTCGAATGGCTCACCGACAAGGGATTCCGCTCCTTCGCCGGTCATCGCTTGGACGTCCGGCAGGCCAATTGTTCGGTGTCATCGGCCGGGGTGTTGCGCGGATTGCACTTCGCCCAGGTCCCGCCGAGCCAGGCCAAGTACGTGACCTGCGTTCGCGGTTCGGTATTCGACGTCGTCGTCGACATCCGGGTGGGCTCGCCGACATTCGGGCAGTGGGATTCGGTTCTGCTCGACGACTCCGATCACCGGACGATCTACATTTCCGAAGGCCTGGGGCACGGCTTCCTGGCGCTGCAAGACAATTCGACGGTGATGTACCTGTGCTCGGCGGAATACAGCCCGCAGCGCGAGCACACGATTTGCGCGACGGATCCGGCGCTGGCCATCGACTGGCCCCTGGTGGACGGGGCTGCGCCCAACTTGTCCGACCGGGATGCCGCGGCGCCCAGCTTCGAGGAGGTGCGCGCCTCCGGCCTGCTGCCCACCTGGGACGAGACGAAGGCGTTCGTCGACGGCATGCGCGACTGACCGCGCGCTTACGGCCATACAGGCGCGCGCGACGGCTCAATCAAAGCGACGTGCTTTGTCCCGCAACACTCTTGGCGCTCGGCGAGCGCAAAAAGTAACAAGCAGCTCGGCGCTTGTTAGACACGTATATATTAGTGTCGCATTTGCGGCCGCGGGACGCCTCCGATAGCGTCGAACGGCCCTCGTCTCTGTTCGGTGACGCTAAGATTGCGCCGATGATGCCGATGAGGCCCCATGCGGGTGGCGGGGGACGCCGATGAAGCTAGGGCAGGTTTTCGATCCGCGAAGTAATGCGCTGAACGCCTGGCGGTTAGCGCTCGCGGCCGAAGTCATCTTCTGGCACACCTACCCGGTTCGGGGTCACCTCCCGTCGCTGCGGGCCGTTCTGCAGCTTCTACTTTCAATAGGAGTGGACGGGTTCTTTGCGATCTCGGGATTCCTCATCACCGCGAGTTGGTTGAGCAACCCGAAGCTGCGTGCCTACCTCGCCGCGCGGGCCCTGCGCATCCTGCCCGGCTTCTACGTCTGCATGATCGTGACGGCCTTCGTGTTCGCCCCGCTCAGTGTGGCGATCCAAGGCGGTTCGGCGGCCAGGCTCCTGTTCTCGTTCGCGCCGTTCGAGTACGTGCTGAAAAACATCGCGGTCATGTGGCTCAAGCCCGACGTCGGCGGCACTCCGTTCAACATTCCGAATGCGGGCATCTGGAACGCTTCGCTGTGGTCGCTCTTCTGGGAAATAATGTGCTATCTGGTCGTCGCCGCCATCGGCGTGGCCGGCCTGGCCAACCGTAGGTGGGTGTCCCCGCTGATTTTGGTGGTGGCGGCGATCGGGGCATCGATGATGCCGCCCGTCACCTTCCCCGAGGTGTTCAATCGGCCGTCGGGCAACGTGGGCATCGTCCTCGTCTTCATGGCGTGCCGGGCCGCGATCATGTTTGCCGCGGGAGCTCTGCTCTACCAATGGCGCGACGTGATTCCCGCTCGCTGGTCGCTGGTCGCGGTGAGTGTGGTCATCGTGGCGCTGGCCGGCCAACTGCCGGACTACCGGGTGGTTGCCGCCGTTCCGCTGGCCTACGCCGTCGTCGTCTCCGGGTCCCTGCTGCACAACAAGCGATTGAGGTTGCGCACAGACCTGTCGTACGGCATGTACATCTACGCGTATCCGACCCAGCAGCTGCTCGCGGTGCTCGGGCTGCTCAGCCTCAATCCAATCGTGTTCTGTCTGAGCGTGGCGCTGGCCACCCTGCCGCTGGCCGCGGCGAGTTGGTTCCTGGTCGAGAAGCCGGCGAGGTCGCTCAAGGCGCGACTCAAACAGAGGTCCGCCGGCTCCCGCGAGCAAGCGGCCATGGCGATGCCACCGGAGATGCCCGGTGCCGTTTAGCCACAACCGTTGCAGTTTCAGGACGCAGGACGCGGCGCTACCGGCAAAGAATCGCGGGCGGCGAGCTGATCAAGGCCACCGCCCGCATCGGCGTCCATCGACCTTCGACCCGTACGATGGCGCCGATGACGAGTGGTGGGTAGGCGGGTGGAGGCTGGATGAAGCTAGGGCAGGTATTCGATCCACGAAGGAACGCGCTCAACGCACTTCGGTTGGCGCTGGCGGCCGAGGTGATGCTCTTCCACTCCTGGCCCACCACCGGCCACATGCCGCCGAAGGAGACCCTGCAGCTGTTCTTCTCGGTAGGTGTTGACGGGTTTTTCGCAATCTCCGGCTTCCTCATCACCCGGAGTTGGCTCACCGACCCCCGCCTGCGCGACTATCTCGCCGCCCGCGCCCTGCGCATCCTGCCCGGCTTCTACGTCTGCCTGATCGCGACCGCTTTCGTCTTCGCCCCGCTGAGTATGGCGATCCAAGGCGGTTCGGCCGCCAAGCTGCTCGGGTCCATTGCCCCGATCGAGTACGTCCTGAAAAACAGTGCGATCGCGTATCTGCAGCCCACTATCGACGGCACGCTGCACGGTGCGCCGGGTGGACCCGCCTGGAACGGTTCGATGTGGTCGTTGATCTGGGAACTGCTGTGCTACCTCTTCGTTGCCGCTATCGGCGTGGCGGGACTGGCCAATCGCCGCTGGGTATCCCCCGCGGTTTTGGTACTGGCAACCCTGGGGGCGTTGGTCCTACCGCCCCTGACATTTCCCGGGGTATGGACCATTCCGCAGCTTGCGGTGCGCTCGGCCATCATGTTCGCGGCCGGAGCCGTCATGTACCAGTGGCGAGACGTCATTCCCGCCCGATGGTCGCTGGTCGCGGTCTGCATTGTCATCGTGGCGGCGGCCGGGGTCCTGCCCGACTACCGGGTGGTCGGTGCGCTTCCGCTGGCCTACGCCGTCATCGTGTCGGGCTCCCTGCTCAAGAGCGAACGGCTGAGGCTGCGCACCGATCTGTCCTACGGCGTCTACATTTACGCATTCCCGACCCAGCAATTGCTGGCCATCAGTGGACTCGCGACGCGCCTGCACCCTGTGCTGTTCTTTCTCGTCTCGGTGGCGACCACCCTGCCCCTGGCCGCGGTGAGCTGGTTCCTCATCGAGAAACCCTCGATGTCCCTCAAACGCCGGCTTCGGATCAAGTGGTCGGCTCCCGTCGCGTCCAGTTCCGACGAGGCCGGGCCTGTCAGCACGCCTGGCGCCCTGGCTGAACAGCCGGCTCCGGAGGCCCCGGGCGCCGCCTAGCCGCGAGCAGACCTGCCCACAGCATCGGGGCCTACCATGGGCGAACGCCGATGGCTCTCGGGCAGGTATTCGATGCGCGTCGCAATGCGCTGAATGTATGGCGGCTGGTCCTCGCCGCCCAGGTGATGTTGTGGCATTGCTGGCCCATTACCGGCCGCATGCCAGCGGCCCCCACTCGCCAACTTCTGTTTTCGATAGGGGTCGACGGGTTCTTCGCGATCTCGGGATTTCTCATCACCCGCAGCTGGCTCGAAGAACCGCGACTGCGTGAATTCTTCACCGCGCGCGCCCTTCGCATCCTCCCCGGCTACTACGTCTGCCTGATCGTGACAGCCCTCGTCTTCGCCCCGCTCAGCCTGGCGATCCAAGGCGGTGCGGCAACCAAGCTACTTTTCTCGTCCGCACCGCTCGAATACATTCTCAAAAACAGTTCGGTCGCCTACGTCCAGCTGAATGTCGGTGGAACCCCAGGCGGGATTCCATATTCTCGACTCTGGAACGGCTCGCTGTGGTCCCTCATGTGGGAAGCGCTCTGCTATCTCGCGGTCGCCGGTATCGGCGTCGCCGGGCTGGCCCACCGGCGGTGGATTTCTCTGGCGATTTTGGCACCGTGCGTACTCGCTGCGACGTTGTTGCCCCCGCTTACAGTTCCCGGGAACTGGACCTTCGCGCAGTTGGCCGTTCGCTCGGCCATCATGTTCGCGGCGGGAGCCGTCATATATCAATGGAAAGAGGTGATCCCCGCCCGGTGGTCGCTCGTCGCGGTCAGCATCGGCATCGTCCTGGCCTCCAGCCGGCTGCCCGATTACCGGGTGGTCGCCGCCCTCCCACTCGCCTACGCCATCATTGTGTCCGGGGCCCTTCTGAAGAGCAGCCGCCTGAGGCTACGCACGGATTTGTCCTACGGCGTCTACATTTACGCGTTCCCGGCCCAGCAGTTGCTGGCCGTGATGGGGCTCGCCCATCTGCAACCCGTCGCGCTCTTTCTCGTCGCCGCGGTGGCCGTACTGCCGCTGGCCGCGGCAAGCTGGTTCCTCATTGAAAAGCCCTCGATGTCACTCAAACTCCGGCTCAAGCGACGGTGGTCTGGCCGCCTCGCAGCCGAAGTCGGCCACCAAGGCCCCACAACACCACCGTGAGCGCCTCCGCCACCACGCTGATGACCGCGTACGGTGCCGGCTCCCAGCCCCGTTCGGCGAAGCCGGACAGACCAACGGTTCGAGACAGCGCGAACGCGACCAGCGAACCGGCGGCCACCGCGGCGCCGGCCCAGCGCAGCCACGCGGGACCGCCGACCAGGATCAGCAACGCGATCGCGAACGACACGCTGGCCTGGGCCATGAATGCCGCGCCGATCTGCCGAACGTGTTGGTAGCCATGCACATAGAGGTAGGCGTGGCTGGCGGCGCTGGCGGTCAACGACGCAGCGAGGCCGATACGGACCAGGATGCTCGTCAAAGTCATTGCAGTGTCGTCTCCTTCAAGGCCAGGGCGGCTGCTCCCCTGGTGTAGCTGACCTCACGGATGCCCAGCGCGTCACGCAGCTTGCCGGCCGGCAGCGTCACCGGCTTGGGCGCGGGCCCGTCGCCCGGTCGCGGCAGCGGGTAAGCGGTGGTGGTGCCGCTGTAGAACGTGACGTTGTCCTCCGTTTTGGAGAACAGTTGGTGGACATGGCCGTTCAGGCACGTGACCGAGGAGAAGCGGCGCAGGTAGCTCAGCGCCTGGGTGGCATCGTCGGTGCCCCAGCCCCATTGCGGGTACATCGCGAACAGCGGAATGTGGCTGAACACGATGATGGGGGTATCACTGGAAAGACGCGCGACGTCCTTCTTGACGAACTCCAACTGATCGGCACCGAGATGGCCGAGCTTGCGCAGATTCAACGTGTTGACCAATGCGATCAGGTGTACGCCGGCGATGTCAAGGCTGTACCACCCGTCGCCAACGGAGCCGGCGCCGAACGTGTTTCGGTACTTCTGGCCCGCGTCATCGATCGAGTCGTGCTCCCCCGGCACGGTGAACACGTGCGGCGTCTTGAGACCACTCATCATCTGCTTGACCTGGTCGAACTGCTCCGGGCTGGACAGATGGGTGAGGTCACCGGTGTGGATGACGAAATCCGGTGTGTAGCCGAGGTTGTTGACCTGATCGATCGCGTGGCTGAACGTCCCGGCGACGTCCGGATTGGGCGCCCCGGTGAAACCGAGATGGCTGTCGCTGATTTGGGCGAACCGCAGGGTGGGCCGGGCCACCGTGTGCTGCGCCGCCGCCTGGCCCGCCACATGCGAGATGACCTCGCCGCCGGTCACCGCGAATCCCACCGCCGCTCCGAACCATGCCGTGTGCCGGATGAGCTGGCGCCGCGTCATGGAGTTCGAGTCACCGCGCGTCATCCCGTCACCACCACGGTGCCGCGCATCATCGGGTGGATCGAGCAGACGTAGTCAAAAGTCCCGGCGGTGGAAAAGGTGTGGGTGAACGTGGCCCCGGTTCCCATGCCGGGAGAGTGGAACGAGCCGTCGCTTGCGGCCACCGTATGGGGTTCTTCGTCGCGGTTGGTCCACGTGACGGTGGTCCCGGCGGGCACCGTCAGGGTCACCGGCGCGAACGCGAAGCCGTCGATGCTGACCTGGTCGCCGCGCACCGGCGCCGCCGGTGCGGTGACCGACATCTCGGTTGTGGGCGCGGCGGTGGTCGCCACCGGCCGTGGCCGGGAGCAACCGGCCAATAGCAACACACCCACGGCCGCCACGGCGACCACATGTCTTCGAAGCATGCGGATATCCATGCCCAGAGATAGGGCGGCGGGTTACACCGCTCAGGCCGGCCGCTCGGGGCGCGGCGGCGCGAATACCTCGATGACCCCGTTGACCTCACGAACCATCAATGCGGGCAACGGCTTTGGCGCTATCGGCAACTGATGGGTAAGCACCTGGCCGCCTGGTGAGAACGACGTGGTGTGGCAGGGGCAGCGCAGCGTGTCGTCGGGTGCGTCGAACCACAGCTTGCAGCCCTGATGGGTACACACCCCGGAGATCGCCTGGATTTTGCCGTCGACGCGGCGGACGAATCCGGTCACCGAGCCGAGGTCGAAGGCGTGCATGACGCCGTCGGGCACATCCGCGCCGGCCGCGACGCGCTGCCAGCTGCCGTCGTTGGGCGTGAGTTGCCCGGCGGCGACCCCGGGAATACGGCCGTCGCCGGGTGAGCCCGCGATCAGCGCGCGATCGACGGACACCGCGGCGACCGCCGCGGTGGCGGCGGCCGACGTGCCGACGATGACCTGGCGACGCGTGCTGCCGCGTCCACGCGCCGTTTTTGTTGGCGCGCCCGACATCTGCTCGGCGATACGGTGGTGTAGATCGGTGACGAATTCCTGGCGCGGCGCGTCACCACCCTCGCGAGCCGCGCGCAGCTCGATGGCCGTGCGAAGCTGTGCGGCCTCGAAGTCGTCGGGCGCGAACGGCCTGGGCCGGCGCCCTCGCAGCAGATCGTCGACGTAACGTCGCAGCCCTCGCGCATTCATGGCTGCCCCCCATCGTTGACCTGCGCCGCCAGCCGCAGGGCGCGGTGCTGGAGCACTTTGGCGTTGGACACACTGATCCCGAGTTCCGCGGCCGACTCCTTGATTGAATTACCCCGCAGGAAGCGCGATTCCAGAATCTGGCGGTAGCGGTCCGGCAGGCTGTCCAAAACCCGGGCAACACGCTGCGGCGCGGTGCTGATCGCGTCCTGGCTGTCGGCCGGCTGTTCGACGTCCTCGATGGAGGTTATCTCTCGTCCCAGCGTCTCGCGCCAGTGCGCTGCCAGCACCGTCCTGGCCGTCGCCCGCAGGTACGCGCGCACCTCGGCGACGCTCGCGGTCAGCCGCAGCGGCCGCAGCGCGGCGAGGAACACCTCGGCGGTGAGGTCTTCGGCGTCGGTTTGGTTGCCGACGCGCGCGAACAGCGTGCGGTACACCCAGGTCATGTTGTCCTGGTATACGGCCTCCCAGCTCGGGTAGCCGTCGTCATGGCCACGGTCGGGCACCGCGCGCAGGGGTCGCGGGCCGAAGGGTTCGTTTCTTGCCGCCACATGCCTCCTTCACCCGATGAATATCGACTCGGGTTACACGGGTCAGGGCGCCGCGAGCGCGGCTTCGGCTGCCATCAGCTGATCGAGCTTGGTGGCGGTGGCGGAGAACACGGACTTGGCGATGCTCAGAATTCGATCGCGCACCCGGGGCTTCGCCGAGGCCGACGGCAGCAGGTGCCCGATCAAATGGCCGAACAGGTCGAGGCGGGCCGCGGACAACCACGACATCAATTCCGGGTCATCGAACCAGCTCAGCTGGTTGCTGTAGTCGGCCAGCGCCAGCCGCAACCAGTCGAGGTCGGTGTCCGGATGCGGCAGGGGCACGCACAGCTCGTTTTTCACGGCGTCGTCGGAGTATGCGGCTTCGACGTGGGCGATCAGCGCGGCGCTGAAGATCTGTTGGCAGCCGCGCACACTTTGCAGCGTGATGCTCTCGGAATCGAAAATGGGTGTGGGGGGCCGCTTTTCGGCCCCGTCCGCGGTGCAGTCGATGTACAGCTCGTCGCCGCTGACCGCCACGGTGCCACCATCGAGGACCATCCTGCCCGCCTCGATGGCACGCAGGTGGCCCATGCGCACCACGTCGGTGATGCGGCGCAGCTGCTCGAGTTCGAGCCGGGTGACGGTCGCGCATCGGTACATGGCGGGCCGGACCGCCGGATCGATCCGCAACAGCACGCCGGCATCCTCGAGACGCGCGAACAGATCCTGCACCGAAGCCGCGTCGTTGATCGCGCGAAGTTGTGCGGTGAAGCCGGCCTTGATCTTGTCGGCGAACACCGTGCCGGGCTGCATCGTCTCGCGGTCCAGCAGCCAGGAATCGCGCGGCATGATCCAGGTCAGCCGATCCGGCCCGACGCCGTGACTCAGCAACCACAGGCACGTATCGATGCCGGTCTTGCCGGCCCCGACGACGACGTAGCGCTCATGCGCGGCGAGCCCGGGCAGGTCGTTGGGCGGCACGCATGCGACGCCGGCGGCGACCTGGTACGGGGCGCGGCGCATCGCCGGAACCGTGACCCGCATGTAGGTGGCGTCGACGACGCGGCGCGTCACGCGCACGGCGTGGTCGGCGCCGCCCAGCGTGCGAAACCGGCCGTCACCGCGGTATTCGCTCATCGGGAAATAGCTGACCCGGCCGGTCGGCAACCACTCCCGGCGCATGATGCGGTCGTAGTACGCGCAGATCTCGCCGGCGGTCGCCAATTCGTAAAGGCCGCGGTTCCAACCTACTTGGTCGACGGTGTCGCTACCCAGCCTCGACGAGTTGACCCCGTAGAACGCCGAGGGCTGATGCAGCCGCACGAACGGGTAGGCCATGGTCCAGTGCCCACCGGGCGCATGGTGTCGGTCCACCACCACCACGCGGGCCTCCGTCGCTGAGGTCTCAGTGACCAGCGTGTCGATGAACGCCATACCCATGGCGCCCGCGCCGACCACCAGGTAATCGGCCTCGATGGTGTACATACCCGATACAGGCTAACCCCACTTGCCGGCCGCGCGGCGGAAGTAGCTATGCCACCCGTGCTTCGACCACGCTCAGCGGTGAAGCGGTTTGAACCACCCGCGTCATCTGCAGTCCGGCTCGGCCCAGTAGGGCTTGGTACTCGTCGGCAGTGCGTTCGCGGGCCCCCAAATTCAGTAGCATCTCCAAATCCACCCATTTCCCCGGGAAGTCACGGTCGTGCTTCGGGATGACCAATTCGATCAGGAGCACCGCCGCTCGGGGGCCGGCCGCCGTGCGCACATTGCGCAGGATCTGAACCGCCTTGTCGTCGGGCCAGTCGTGGAGGATGTTCTTGAGGATGTAGGCATCCCCACCCGCGGGAACGCTGTCAAAAAACGACCCCTCGGCGATACGTACCCGGTTGCCGACGTGGTGCTCGCCCAACAGCCTTGGGGCGTCCGCTACTACCCGCGGCAGGTCGTACAGGACGCCGCGCGAAGCCGGTGCCCCCGCCAGGATGGTGGCCAACAGCGGGCCGTGTCCACCGCCCACGTCGACGATCGTGGAGTAGGTGCTGAAATCGTAACCAGCGACCACCGATCCGTCCGTGAGCTCCGAAACACTCGTCATCGTCTGGTTGAAGAGTTCGGCAAGCTCGTGCTGCCCGGCGAAGTAGTCGAAGCTCTCCATGCCGCGCAATGTCGGGACGACCGTATTTCCGGTTCGGATCGAATCCACCAGCAGGGTCCAGCGTTCGCGCTGCTCGGCCGACCCATAGAACTGCGCCGCGCAACTCATCGAGATGGGTGCGTCTGAACGCAGGGTGGCGGCAAGGGAATTCAGCTCATAGCGTCCGTCCCGCCGATGTCGGAAGATGCCCTTGCCAATCAAGGCCCGCAGCAGCCGACGTAACGCATCCCCGTCCGCGCCTACCCGGGTGGCCAGCTCCTCGAGCGGCAGGGGGCCGTCGGAGAGCGCGTCGGCGACGCCGAGTTGGGCCGCCACAGTGATCGCCTGCGACGTCCAGGTTGCCACGATCATCTCCATCATTGCCGCCGGCGCGGGGATGCATCGTTGATGGAGCCGATGCAGGTAGTGGCGCATCCGCTCAACAGCGCGGGCCAGCCTGGCGGGTGGCACCATGGGCGACTTGCTCACGTTGTTCATGTGGCATCGGCAAGACGGGTAGTCGTCGAGGCCCCGAGGTCTCGGCTGGTCGCCGCGGATATCCGGCCATGACTCACCGCACGCATAAACGTTGTGAGTGCACGGGTCGTGAGACGGTCTGGGATCATCGCCGCCGGCCTCAGCACGGCCTCACTGCGGGCCACTTGCAGCGTGGTCACGAAAGACACGGCCCTGACCTTGCGTCGCCTGGTGTTCTCGTACCAGCGCAGCGCGCCCGACAGATCACGGCTGCCGCAGTGCCCTTTCCAACCTCTTTGGAGATCCGAAAGCGCTCTGCGCAAGACCATCGTGTCGAGCAGCGCTTGATTGGTTCCTTGCGCCAGGGTGGGCGGCATCGTGTGTGCGGCATCACCGAGCAACGTCACCACGCCTTGCCCGGACGCGGGGATCGGATGCCGAAAATGCGGGAACGGCGACCGGGCCAGGTCCTCGTCGGTCAGCGTCGCCAGCACTCGGTCGACCGAGTCGGACCATCCATTGAAGTGCGACCGGATCATCTCGATCGGACGCTCGGGTCTGACGTAGTCGGGCGACCATGGCAAGTCGAACCACCACTGCACATCCGAACCTCCGGCCGGCCACAGGCCGAGGTTTCCGCGCTCGCCGATGATCATTTGCGCGACGTCCTTGTCGGCGATGCGGGGAAGGGTGATCAGCCCCTGCCAGCTGCACCAGCCGGTCGGCTGCGCGGGTGGCGCGCCAACGATGTCCCGAACCACCGAGTGCAGGCCGTCCGCACCGATCAGCAGATCTCCGTCGGCCCGGCCGCCGTCTTCGAAATCGAGGCGGACCCCGTTGTGGGTAGCGACGGCCCCGACCGCACGGGCATTGCAGCGGATGCGCTCGGTCGGAAAGCCTTCCAGCAGCCTCTCCAGCACGACTCGACGGGGGACCATCCGAACTGGCGCGCCCAGTCCGTCCGCAATCGCTGCCAGGTCGACCGTGGTGACCGGACGACCCCCTGCCGTCACGACCCGCAGGGTGGAAAGCAGCTGACCGGCCCCATCCATATCGACCCCCAGCTGGTCGAGAACCGTTGCGCCGTTGGACCAGATGGTGACGGCTCCGCCGGCCGCCTCCACGTCCGACCGCTGCTCGAAGACGGTGACGTCATGTCCATCACGCAATAACCCGCTGGCAATGGAAACGCCGCCCACGCCGGCGCCGACGACGAGGACCCGAAGCGACCGAGTCGATCGCGCGATCGGCACGTACCGGTGCTTCAAGTGACAGCTCACGTCAGCTCTCTTTCACGCGGTATCAGCCCGAATTCGCCAGTGCGGCCAATACCGCTTGAGTGGACGTGCGGCTTCCGACGGTGAGCCGGGCAGCGCCGTCAGGGTAGTAGCGGGCCTTCAGCGCGGTGTCGCCGAATACCTCCCGCCAGGGTCGCCCGACGGCCGGTAGATAAACGAAGTTGGCATGCCCGTCGGTGGTGTACACGCCCATTGCCCGCAGGCGCCGGGACAGGTAATCCCGCTCGCCGGTGATTCGCAGAATGCGTTGCCGCAACTGGTCTTCGGCATCGTAGGACGCTGCGACCGCCGCCAAGCTGGTAATGCTCATGCCAAACGGCAATTGCATCCCCCACAGTATGGTGGCCAGTTCTGGTGAGGCGAAGCCGTAGCCGATACGAAGTCCGGCCAACCCATAGGCCTTCGAGAATGTCCGCAATACAACGACATTCGGAAAACGTCCGACCAGATCCGGTCCGTCGATGCGGTGCTGGGGCGCGACAAACTCGATGTAGGCCTCGTCGAGTAACACGACCGTGTCGTCTGGTACCCGCCGCAGGAATCGCTGCACATCCGCGACAGGTTCCAGGGTGCCGGTGGGATTGTGCGGCCGACACAGGACGACCACGCCGGCGCCCGCCGCCGCATCGGCCATTGCCTCCAAGTCGTGGTGACCGTGCTCGTCGAGCCCAACGGTGACCGATTCCAGGCGGGCCATCTGGGCGAAGATCGGATATCCGTCGAAAGTCGGCTCGCTCAGCACAATGCGGTCACCGGGCCGCGTCACCGCGTGCAGGACCTGCATCACCACTCCACTCGCACCCGCTCCCAGCACGACCTGCTGTTCGCAGACCCCGATGTGGCCCGCGATCAAGCGGCGCAACCGTTCGGGCAGGAATTCCGGATACCGGTTTGCGACATCGATCGATCGGATCAGTGCCGACCTCACTGCCGGCAGCGGTGGAAACGGGTTTTCGTTGAGCGACAACGCGAATGGATCGGTCGCGCTGGGCAGGGCGTCGAGGATCTCCGTGGCGACGGGACTTGCCTGAAGTTTCGGTAACATCAGCGTGCTCCGCCCCAGCGGAACGCCGCCGCACCCGCGAAGTCGCCGGCGTGCGCGAAGGCGGCCATCATCACGACGTCACCTGTGTTGACCCGACGGTCGGATATCGCACGGTCGAGGTTGATCGGGATCCCCGCCCCGAACAGGTTGCCGTATTCATCGAACGTGTCGAGATGCCTGGTTTCGGGTACCTCGAGCGCTTCGCGCCAGTTGCGCAGGAACACCCGGTTCGGCTGATTGGTGACCAGCAGGTCGATGTCTTTGGACGACAGGCCGATTCGATCGCAGACGGCTAGCGCCACTTCGGGGACCTGCCGATTGCCCCGAGCGAGTACCTTGGCGATTTTGGTCTCGGTGAACCCGATGCATCCCTCACCGGGGCCGGGCTGCCACCATTTGCGGGGCGGGTCGATGGCGAGCGTCATATCGCCGGCGTATTCGCCGTAGGTGCGGCACTCGATGTCGAGAATCGGTGATTCGTCTGAGACGGTGACCAATCCGACGGCGGCGCCATCGCCGGGCACCGACGACTGCGCCTTGCGCCGCACGCCGGGCTGATCGAAGATCTGGCCGGCGGCGTTCTGGGCGATCGCGATCAGCGCCGTGCTGCCCTGCCCCGTGGCAAGCAGCTGACGGGCGACTTTGAGCGCCAGCACGAACGCTGCGCAACCGCCATTGTGCAGATCCAGCACCCAATTGGGCCGCATGCCCAGGCGGTGCGCGATGCCGCCGCCGCCGCCGTAGAACGGCATGTCGGGCATTTGGGCGTGGGTGATCAGCACGTCGACGTTCGCAATGACGTCTTGGCCGTGTCGTTCGATCAGGCCGTGTGCGGCTCGCTCGATCATGTCGATCGTGGTTTCGTCCGGCCCGACATGATGACGGAACTGTGGTGCGCGAAACATCAGGTTGGCCGCGAGGTCGTCCGACCCGGCGAAGTTCGCGTAGTAACCGGCGCCGATGGGTTCGCCGGGCAGATACGTGGAGACGTCGGTCAGGCTGACAATGGGCTCGTTCATGATGTACTCATCCATTCGGGCTTGATCGGCAGTCCGTTGCGGTGGCGGTATTCGGCGATTGTCTTGAGGTTGTTGAGCTCCAGCCCATGACCGGCACCGAACATGTCCCAGAAGTCGCCCACCCAGCCCGTGCGCTCTGCCGGTGCGGCGTCGGGATACGGGTTGTCGTCGTAGAACGGGTGACGGCAATTGGTCCACAACACGACGGAACCGGGCTTGTCGAGCAGCACCTGCGCGTCCAGGACCCGCATCAGGTAGATCATCCACAAGTGCTTGCCCTGGTCCCAGGCGCAGTGGTAGTCGACGGTACGAGCCTGCGCATTGGCCACGGTGCGGGTGTAGATCTTGGTGTCCGGCAGCAACCGGTCGTAGGCCAACCAGAGTCCGGATTCCTCAGTGGGGGTGAAGTCTCGCAGGGTATAGGTCCACTCCTCGAGGCTGCGGGAGTCGGCCAGGTATTCGAACAGCTCGTCGGGCGGGCAGTCGACGTAGTCGTTTACCGTGCAGTACTGGCCGAAGACCTCGTCGTGCGGGTACACCGAGCGCATCTTGGCCATGAACATCGGGGCGGTCTGTTCCAAGGGCGAGGTCTCGATCCGCACCACTCCCTCGATCGGGCCCGTGGTGCCGCGATGCACGGCGATATCGTCAAGCGCTGGTATGGACATGGGTTCTGCTCTCCTTTGGAGTTGTAATCTGGTTTTCGACAATGCTTTTGGTGGACTTGCCGTTCAGGAATGCCGCGAATGGCGGGATTTCGTCTGCGGAGCACTCGACGGTGACCACGGACGGACCGTCGACGGCCATTGCTCGTTCCAGCGCTGCGGGTAGTGCGTCGATGTCGGCCACGTCGACCGAACACAGCCCGGGGAACATGCCCGCCAGACCGGCCCCCAGCTGGCTGGGAGCGAACCGGTTGTAGCTGTACAGGTCGTCGTAGAACAACTGCTCGCGGGTCACGCACATGGCGTGGGCATTGTTGTTGAACAGTACGAAAGTCACCGGAAGCCGGTACTGCACAGCGGTGTGCACCTCCATGCCGTGCATGAAGAATGCACCGTCCCCGGCGATCACCACGGTGCGCCGGCTAAGCCCGTTGCGCATCGCGCGGCCGAAGGCCATCCCGATACCGGCACCGAAGCTGTAGCCCATGCCGCCCATGCCGAGTGCAACCGCGAACCGACCGTCCCGGCGAACAGGGAGGAGATGGATTGCGGCTGCACCGGTGTTGCCGGCGTCGACGACGATGTCGGTTCCGTCGGGCAACACGCGATCGAGCACGACCATGGCATCGCGGTAGCGCACGCCCTTACCGGAGAACAGTGGTGGACAGAGTTCGGTGTCTGCAACGAAATCGGGCACCCGCAGGCCCGTTGGCCGCCCTCGCCCGGACAACGCCCGGGTCAGCAACGTCAGGGATCTCCGCAGGTCTTCGGTGTGCACGTGCGTGCACGGGAGGTATGGGGGTGCCGATCCGATTGAGACCGTCCGCACCGCTGCGAGCGCGTCGTCGAGGCCGGTGCGGGCGGTCACCGACAGTCGGGTGCCGACCACGAGGCACACGGCGCTGGCTGCCACCGCGTCGGCCACAGCGGGGTGGCCCATTACACCGGTCACCCCGAGCGCTGAGGACGAACCGGAACCTGGCGTTCCGGCAACATCTTTGGCGTCGGGCACACATGCTACCTGCGCGCGCAGCACGGCCCGTAGCTCCTCGAGCTCGGACCGAGCGTCATCACGAGCCACCTGCTCGCCGGCGATGATGGTGATAGGTCCAGCCGCTCGGCGCAGCGCACGCACAATCGCATGCGGATCACCGACGAGAGTCCCGGCGTGATCGAAGCCATGCCGACCATTACCGCCGTAACCGTTGACGCCGACCTGAGCCTGCTGAATATCCTTGGGCAGCAACAAAACTGCGGGGCCACCGGTTCGTGCCGCCGCTATAGCGCTGGGCAACGCCGCAACGATGTCGGAAGGTGTCACCATCCGCCGGCAGAAGACCGACACCGCGGAGAATAATGCCTCGGCATTCAATGAACCGTTGCGACCACTGGTGTCTTGAAAGCTGCCCCGGCCGTCCATTGTGATCGCAGGCTGGCCCACCAGTGCCAACACCGGCACCCGGCTGGCCAATGATTCCCCAAGGCCTGGAATGAGATTGAGTGCGCCGCCGCCCGACGTCGCCGCCACCACACCCAAACCCGCGCCGCTGCGGCTGTACCCGTCGGCCATCGTGGCAGCGGAGAACTCGTGCTTAGCCAACACCGCGGTGATGTCCGAATTGAAATATGCGGCGTCGTACAGATCCTCGATGTTGGCACCGTCGACGCCGAATATGTAGTCGCTGTCGGTTCTCGCGAGTTGCTCGACGATGTGGTCGACCACCCTGTGTTGCCTGGGCATCTGCTCACCTAACTTGTGATGATGCCGGTAACACGGCCTGCGGGTGACTTCAGTTCACCCGGGTTCGAAATTTACAGCGAACGCTCCAACAGCACTTGGCCGTCGTCGGCTGAAACCACTTGCACAGCAGCGATTTGCTCGACCCGTGTCGAAGTGCTGCCAATGGGGGTCGCCGCGTGGCCCGGATCCGCCACCCAGGTTGCCATTCGAATGTGGCTACCGTCGCGACCTACCATTACCATCGCCAGCGTGTCGTGATGGGCGTTCAGCGGGGCCAGGCAGACGCAGTTCATCGAGATGGACGTTCCCCATTGCTGGCTGCTGAGCGAAACCGTCGAGGCCAGCCTGTTCGTCCCGACCTGCGCCATCGGCTGAACCGGCACGCCCGCCAGCGGCGGCGTGGGCACCGATGTCGGGTAATTGCCCGCCACGCCGACGAGGACACCGATCGCCAGCACCGCGGCTGCGGCCGCCCCAGCCGTCCACGTCACGATGCGGGACCGGCGCCGCCGCCAGCTCACCGCGGCCAGCAGCGACGGCAGCAACTCGCCGGGCAGCAATGGTTCAACGCCACTGCGGTCGTCGATCGCCGCCAAATCGTTGCGATTCAGCTGCAACAGGAGAGCCGGCATGCCGCCGAGCTCGCCGACGGCGCTGGCGCACCACGGGCAGCCGGTCATGTGCGCTTCGAATTCGCGCCGCTCGGCGGACGACAATGATCCCAGCACGTATGCGGCATCCCACGTCGTGAACTCGTCATGCCCGGATTCCTCACCGCCACACGGCGTTCCGGGCAGCCATACCTGCATCATCGGGTAACTCCCAGCTGCCCTGGCAGGTAAGGTATTTCGACTCCGGCGGTCGTTGGGATGACCAGTAAAGCCAACATGTGTTATCCGTTTCTTAGATTGTGAGTCGCATGGCGGCGGCGAGACGCGGCGCCTTCGGTGATGTCGAGGTCGGCGGCACCGGTCTGCTCAAGTGCCCTGTCCGGCAAACTGACTAGCGGGCCGTGCTACACGGCGCTCGTCGCTGATTTATGTTGCGGGGACTGTGAACAGCCCGTGCTTGTTAAACGATAGAAGTGCCTGTTCGGTTCACACGCGGCACCGGCCACGGTTAGCTGGGAGGCAAGGTAGGAAACTCGTCGTCAATCACTGCCGTGGTGTCCGACCGGTCGCCAGCGGTCAGGCTGCGCCCATCCAACTGTGGAATCGGCCATCCGGGTCGTATGCCGAGCGAACCTTGTCGAGGCGTGCCATGTTCGATTCGGCGATGAAGCGCGCGGGACGGCGGCACAGATTCTCGTCCGCGAGCGAGCTGCCGGTCGCCAAATGCGACAACGCTGCCATGTTCGACGAAGCCCAGTCCCTGTACCGTTCATCGTCGGCCGGGTCCTGCCAGATGGTGTAAAGCGCCAGGTAGATCTCGTCTTCCACGCCGTACACCATGTCCGCGCGCTCCGGGGCCGTCTTCCAGCCCGTGAAAATGAAGTGCGAGGGGTGCGGTGGCATGGTTTCGATGATTTTGCGGATACCCGGCAGTAGTTCTTCGGCGGAAGCCGATGTGAACATGTTGTCGGCGATGTAGCGGTGCCCCTTCGGGTAGCTGCTCATCACGGCGGTATACCAATTGGCCAATATTGTCGGTGCATAAGGAAGGGCGACGATGGCCTTGTCGATGACCGGGCAATCACCAAGCAGAGCAAGGGCTTTCGTCGCATCTTCCTCCGAGTCGGCGAATACCGGCGAGGCGATCGTGATACCAGGTCGGTCGAGTCCGGCGGCCGGAAAGCTGCGCGCGGTATGGATCTGCAGTTCGACCCGGTCGTCGAGCTCGGACACGATCGAGCGTCCCCAGGTGAACACCTCTTCCGCGACCTCGATCGGATACATGTACAGGCAGGTACCCCACACCGCGGGACGTGGGTGTACCCGCAGTTTGAACGAGGTGACCACACCGAAGAAGCCCGGCCCGGAGCCACGAGCCGCCCAATACATGTCCGGATGGTTTTGCGGGTCGCAGTAGATCCGTTCACCATCGGCAGTCACGACTTCCAGTCCAAGCACGCTCTCGCAGGCCGGCCCGAGCTTCGGACTGTTCCAGCCGTATCCGCCCTGCAGAAGATAGCCTCCGAGACAAATGCCTTCACAGTGGCCGGCGGGAAAGAAAAGCCCTTGTGCGTCCAGTTCTGCCGCGAAGACGCTGGCGACCTTGCCTGGGCCGACGTCTGCGGTCATCCGATCAGGTTCGACGGTGCAGTGATCGAGCCGGCTGACGTCGAGCATCAGACCACCGTCGCGCAGATGGCTGGCAGTCCAGCTGTGCCCGCCCGAGCGGATGCCCACTTGATATCCGTTGGCCCGCGCATAACGGATCGCTGCGACCACGTCGTCGTTGTCGTGCGCCTGCACGATCACATCGGGAAAGCGTTCCGGCACAAGGCCATTCCACACCGTGTCCCGACGCGCCTTTTCGTAACCATCTGCGCCACGGAAGAAGGTCTTTCCAGTGGAAAGTAAAATCATTTCACCCCTTTACCTGAAACCGGTGTCCCGGCGCGACTAGATCGGTCGACGTAGCTTCAAGTGAAGCCGGGGCGGATAGGCGCATTCGCTTCAAATAGTCCGCGACCTCCCGGGCCAGTGGCGTTGCGTGCAAGCGGATTGCGCGTAGTGGGCCGTTGGGCGGAATTCCGTATCCGATCGCGAACATTCCGTCACCCAGGTGCGAGGCAAAGCCGCCACGGGGGTTGCCCTGCTCGTCGAGGACACCAAGATGTCCGACCAAACCGCCGAGATCAGTGCCGAACCCGGTGGCGGCGATGATCGCCTGCGGAGCCACAGACGCGCCGCCGACGAGGGTTACACCCTCGGATTCGAGCGTCTCGACGGCGCCGACGACCTCAACGCGCCCGACCCGTACGAGGTCGATGAGCTCGTCGGCCAGCGTCGGAATACGACCGCGTTGCTCCACGGTGGCCTTCAGCCCGAGCGTCGGCCGCGCGAAACCGTAGGCCGAGAGGTCACCCCACATCAGACGGTTCATGCGCGCGATCAACGGATCGATTATGCGCGCGGGAACTCGCGAGAACAGCTCGAGGAAGATGTCGGATGGAAACGGGCCCATGGCCCGCCGCACCAGGTGCGGCGGTGTCCGCACCGCAAGCCAGATCCGTCGCGCGCCGTGGTTGGCGAGCTGAACGGCGATGTCGGCGGCCGAATTGCCGGCGCCGACGACCAGGACGTCGCGGTCGCGATAGGGCCAAGCGTTGGTGAAGTCGCCGGAGTGAACGAGGTCGCCGTTGAAGCAACTCAGTCCGGGCCATGCCGGGATGGTGGGTACACCGTAGTTACCCGTGGCGAGGACGATTGCAGGGGTTCGGATCTCACCCGACGACGTGTCGAGTCGCCAGAGTTGCCCGTCCCGGTTGACGTGGTGGACTTCGCACCCCAGCATGATCGCGATGTTCTGCCGCGCAACGTAGTGGTCGAAATAGCGGACCATGTCCTCCTTGGTTGGCCAACGGCCCGCGTTGAAGGGAATCCGTTGTCCGGGAAGGTGCGACAAGAATCCGGTCGTGTTGAGGCGGAAGTTGTCATAGCGCCTGCGCCACGAAATCGCCGGTGCCGCCGCCCGGTCGACAACGAGCGCCTTGATGCCATGCCGATGATCGAGTTGACGCGCAACAGCCAGACCGGCGGGCCCGGCACCGATGACAACGGCGTCGGGGCTGACCCGGGTCTCTGCCGCCATCCGCGATCTCCTGTCGTATGGGTGCCCCAGACCTCGGGCCCCCAGCGCTAACACGACCCAGGACCGCTCGCGGTTCATATGGCGGGATCACCGGCGCGGCGCCGTCGACACAGGCGGCGCTTTCATCGCGCGCGGCACCGGCACCCACCTTGCCAAGGTTCGAACCGGGTTACTAGGATATGCAAGTATCCGCTTAAGCGCCGTCAACAACACTCGAGGGCTCCATGACCACACAGATTCCGCACTTCATCGATGGACAGCGCACCGCCGGCCGATCCGGCCGCAGCGCTGACGTCTTCGACCCCAGCACCGGGGGGGTCCAGGCGACGGTGCCGATGGCCGGCCAGGCCGACATCGACGCCGCCGTGGCCTCGGCCGTCGAGGCCCAAAAAGGTTGGGCCGCAACCAATCCGCAGCGACGCGCCCGGGTGATGATGCGCTTCATCGAGCTGGTCAACAAGTCAGGCGACGAGCTGGCCGAGCTGCTGTCGCGCGAACACGGCAAGACACTGGCCGATGCCAGGGGTGACATCCAGCGCGGCATCGAGGTCATCGAGTTCTGCGTCGGGATCCCCCACCTGCTCAAGGGTGAGTACAGCGAAGGCGCCGGACCGGGCATCGACGTCTACTCGCTGCGCCAGCCGCTGGGTGTGGTCGCCGGCATCACCCCGTTCAACTTCCCGGCGATGATCCCGCTGTGGAAAGCCGGTCCGGCCCTGGCCTGCGGCAACGCCTTCGTGCTCAAGCCCAGTGAGCGTGACCCGTCGGTCCCGGTGCGCCTGGCCGAGCTTTTCTTGGAAGCGGGCCTGCCGCCGGGCGTCTTCCAGGTGGTGCACGGCGACAAGGAGGCCGTCGACGCCATCCTGAACCACCCCGACATCGCGGCGGTCGGGTTCGTCGGCAGCTCCGACATCGCCCAGTACATCTACGCCGGGGCCGCGGCCACCGGCAAGCGCTCGCAGTGCTTCGGCGGCGCCAAGAACCACATGATCGTGATGCCCGACGCCGACCTGGACCAGGCCGTCGACGCCCTGATCGGCGCCGGGTACGGCAGCGCCGGCGAGCGCTGCATGGCGATCAGCGTCGCGGTCCCGGTCGGTGACCAGACCGCCGACCGGCTGCGCGCCCGGCTCATCGAGCGGATCAACAACCTGCGCGTGGGCCACAGCCTGGACCCCAAGGCCGACTACGGTCCGCTGGTGACCGAGGCCGCCGTGGCACGGGTGCGCGACTACATCGCCCAGGGCGTCGACGCGGGGGCCGAATTGGTCATCGACGGCCGCGAACGCGCCAGCGACGACCTGACTTTCGGCGACGCCAACCTCGAAGGCGGCTTCTTCATCGGCCCGACCCTGTTCGACCACGTCACCCCCGACATGTCGATCTACACCGACGAGATCTTCGGGCCCGTGCTGTGCATCGTGCGCGCGCATGATTACGAGGAGGCGCTGCGGCTGCCGTCCGAGCACGAATACGGCAACGGCGTGGCGGTTTTCACCCGCGACGGCGACGCCGCCCGCGACTTCGTCTCGCGCGTGCAGGTCGGCATGGTCGGTGTCAACGTGCCGATCCCGGTGCCGGTGGCCTACCACACCTTCGGCGGCTGGAAGCGCTCCGGCTTCGGCGACCTCAACCAGCACGGCCCCTCGTCGATCATCTTCTACACCAAGACCAAGACGGTGACGTCGCGGTGGCCGTCCGGCATCAAGGATGGCGCCGAATTCGTCATTCCCACAATGGATTAGGGTCGGCTGCCTCATGGCTTCATTTACCCTCAACGACGACGAACGGGTGATCACCGAGACGGCCGCCGCGTTCGCCGCCAAGCGCCTCGCCCCGTACGCCCTGGAATGGGATGCGGCCAAACATTTTCCGGTCGACGTGTTGCGCGAATCGGCCGAACTCGGCATGGCGGCGATCTACTGTCGTGAGGACGTCGGCGGCAGCGGACTGCGCCGGCTCGACGGGGTCCGCATCTTCGAGCAGTTGGCCATCGCCGACCCCACCACCGCGGCGTTCCTGTCCATTCACAACATGTGCGCGTGGATGATCGACACCTTCGGCACCGCCGAGCAGCGCAAGGACTGGGTCCCGCGGCTGGCGTCGATGGACGTCATCGCCAGCTACTGCCTCACCGAGCCCGGCGCCGGTTCCGACGCCAGCGCGTTGAGCACCCGCGCCGTCAAACAGGGTGACGACTACGTGCTGGACGGCGTCAAGCAGTTCATCTCCGGCGCGGGCGCGTCGGATGTCTACGTGGTGATGGCCCGCACCGGTAGTGAGGGGCCGCGCGGCATATCGGCCTTCGTGGTCGAAAAGGGCACCGCGGGGCTGAGTTTCGGCTCGCTCGAGGAGAAGATGGGCTGGCACGCCCAACCCACGGCGCAGGTGATCCTGGAGGGGGTCCGGGTGCCGGCCGACGCGATGTTGGGCGGCGCCGACGGCGAGGGCGCAGGGTTCGGCATCGCGATGAACGGCCTCAACGGCGGGCGGCTCAACATCGCCGCGTGCTCACTCGGTGGCGCGCAGGCCGCCTCGGACAAGGCCGGAGCGTACGTGCGCGATCGGCAGGCGTTCGGGTCGTCCCTGCTCGACGAGCCGACCATCCGGTTCACCCTGGCCGACATGGCCACCGGCGTCGAAACATCGCGGATGATGTTGTGGCGGGCCGCCAATGCGCTGGACGCCGACGATCCCGACAAGGTCGAGTTGTGTGCGATGGCCAAGCGCTACGTCACCGACACCTGCTTCGAGGTCGCCGACAAAGCCCTGCAGCTGCACGGCGGCTACGGCTACCTGCGCGAGTATGGTCTGGAAAAGATCGTCCGCGACCTGCGGGTGCACCGAATCCTGGAAGGGACCAACGAAATCATGCGAGTGGTCATCGGTCGGGCCGAAGCCGCACGGGTCCGCGCAACCGTATAGAAGGGTCTTCAGATGACCGAGCACCTGACGGTGGCCTTCCTGGGCCTGGGCCACATGGGCGGGCCCATGGCGACGAATCTTGTTGCGGCCAAGCATGCGGTGCGCGGATTTGATCCCGTGCCGGCGGCGCTGTCCGCGGCCGCCGAGGCCGGCGTCACCGGCTTCGACAGCGCCACCGACGCGGTGGCCGGGTCGGACGTGGTCATCACCATGCTGCCCAACGGGGAGCTGGTCAAGCGCTGCTACGCGGAGATCCTGCCCGCCGCGCGACCCGGCGCGCTGTTCATCGACAGCTCCACGATCTCGGTCAACGATGCCCGCGAGGTGCATGCGCTGGCGGAATCGAACGGCGTCGCGCAGCTGGACGCGCCCGTCTCGGGCGGGGTGAAGGGTGCCGTCGCCGGGTCGCTGGCGTTCATGGTGGGCGGCGACGAGGACGCCCTGCAACGCGCGCGGCCGGTGCTGGAACCCATGGCGGGCAAGATCATTCACTGCGGCGCGGCCGGAGCCGGTCAGGCCGCCAAGGTGTGCAACAACATGGTGCTGGCCGTGCAGCAGATCGCGATCGGCGAGGCGTTCATCCTCGCCGACAAGCTCGGGTTGTCCGCCCAGTCCCTGTTCGACGTCATCACCGGGGCGACCGGCAACTGCTGGGCCGTGCACACCAATTGCCCTGTGCCCGGCCCGGTCCCGACCTCGCCGGCCAACAACGACTTCAAACCGGGCTTTGCCACCGCGCTGATGAACAAGGACCTGGGCCTGGCGATGGATGCGGTGTCCTCCAGCGGTTCGGCGGCGCCGCTGGGTACACACGCCGCGCAGATCTACGCGGAATTCGCCGCCGACCACGGCGCCTTGGACTTCAGCGCGGTCATCGAGATGCTGCGCGGCAGCTGATGAGATGGTGGCGACCCGCCGCGCGCGGCTACGCCGCGCTTGCGATCGCCACGTGCTCAGAAGTCACCGGCGTTGCGCCGCAACGTCTCAATGGCCGACGCCAAGTCCTGCGACTCGGTGTCGGCCATCCCGATGTCGGCGAACACCTGCTTGTTCAGGGTGACGGTGGCGTCCTCGACCATGGAGCGGCCCAGCTCGGTGATCTGCACCAGCGTGGTGCGCCCGTCGGTGGGGTGCGGCACCCGCTGCACCAGCCCGTCGGCCTCCAGCCGGCGGATCGCGTGGGTCACGCTGGTGACGTGGACCTGCAACCGGTCCGAGGCCTTGGTGATGGGCAGCGCCCCGGTGCGGCTGAACGCCAACAGCCGCAGCAATTCGTACCGGGAGAAACTCAGGTCGTAGGGGCGCAGCGCCGTCTCGACGCGGGCCAGCAGGATCTGGTGCGCGCGCATCACCGACGTCACCGCGACCATGCCCGGCGCCACATCACCCCACCCGGCGCGCTCCCAGTTGGCCCGCGCCGCGGCAATCGGATCAGGCTTCTCCGGCCTTGATTGCGCCACGCCCTTTCTTACCGCACTCAAAGCGCGAGCGGGTACAACCTCACAACGAGCGTTGCAGCAGCACCTGGCCGCTATCGGCGGCCACCACCTGCACGGCGGCGATCTGGTCGACCGGAGTCGAGATGGCGCCCGCGGGCGTCGCCGTGTGGCCGGGCACCGCCACCCACGTCGCCAGCCGGGTCTGGCTGCCGTCACGCCCCACCACGACCATGGCGAGCGTGTCATGGTGCGCGTTCAGCGGCGCCAGGCACACGCAGCGCAAGTTGATGGATGTCCCCCAGTGCTGGCCGCTGACGGCGATCGTCGACGTCAGCAGGCTGGTACTCACCTGCGCCATCGGCTCCGACGATGCAGTCACCTGCTGGGACGGAGTCGACGACCACCCCTGCAAGACCGACGAACACCCCGATAGCCAGCACCGCGGCCGCGGCCGTCGACGCCACCCAGGTCACTACCCGGGTACGGCGCCGCCGCCAACGAACCGTCGCCAGCAGGGACGGCAGCAATTCCGGAGACATCTGCGGGGCCGGACCGGATTGGTCGATCGCGGCCACTTCCTCACGGTCGAGCTGTGAGAGCAGGGCCGGCACACCACTGAGATCGGCGACGGCCGCCCGGCAAGCCGGGCAGTGCGCCATGTGCGTCTCGAATTCGCGGCGTTGCGCGGCCGACAAAGAACCCAACACGTATGCGGCATCCCACATCGCGTAGCGGTCTTCCGGAGGGCCGATATCCTGCACCGGCGTCCTCATTTCATCCATTTCTTCTCACCCCTCAAGCATTCGAAGCCCCTCATCGGGTAACCCCAAGTTCCTGCAGAGTGAGTCGCAACGCCCGCACGGCATAGTGTAGTCGCGACTTCACTGTTCCCTCCGCGATGTCGAGGTCCGCAGCAATCTGCGTGGTGGTCCATCCGCGGTAGTAGGACCGTTCGATCACTGCGCGGTGCTCGGCGGACAACTGGGCCATCGCGTCCGCTATCAGCAACCGGTCCAGCGCCGCGTTGACCTCATCCGGCGTGGACTGTTCGGGCGCCCCCGATACGTCTGTGGAACCGACGACGTTGCGAAACCGCGCGCTGCGCCGGTCGTCGATGATCATGTTGCGGGCCACGGTGAACAACCACGCCCGCGCCGAGCGCTCGGTGTCCCCGACGACCTCGGGGTGCTGCCATGCCCGCAGCAACGTTTCCTGAACCACATCCTCGGACTGGCTCGCGTCCCCGGTCAGCCGCAGCGCGTAGCGCCACAGAACCGCGGCGTGTTCGTCGTAGAGCGCCTTCATCAGAGCGGCCTCGGCAACCCCCGACGCTCTCCGCGTGCCAGCCACACGAGCCACTCGATCACCTCCGATACTGAAACGAGGCGAGTGGGTGTTTAGTTCAAGGCTAGCCCGACTAAGCCGAGGTCAGGATGCGCGGGCCGACGTCGGTGACCGCGACGGTGTGCTCCCAGTGCGCGGCGCGCGAGCCGTCGGTGGTGGTGACCGTCCACTGGTCGTCGAGCACCACGGTCTTGCCGGTTCCCAGCGTCAGCATGGGCTCGATGGCCAGCACCGACCCGGCGGCCAGCACGGGGCCGCGCCCCGGCGAGCCCTCGTTGGGCAGGAACGGATCCATGTGCATCTGCCGGCCGATGCCGTGGCCGCCGTAGCCCTCGACGATCCCGAAGGCCCGCGAATGGCGGGCCTCGGCGTCGCGCGTGCCCATCTCGATGGCGTGCGAGACGTCGGTCAGCCGGTTACCGGGCACCATGGCCGCGATCCCGGCCTCCAGCGACTCCCTGGTCGCCTGCGACAGCGCTTCGTCGGCGGGATCCAGCGTCCCGACCCCAAAGGTGATCGCGGCGTCGCCGTGCCAGCCGTCCAGCACCGCGCCGCAGTCGATCGACACCAGGTCACCGGGCGCCAGGAGCTCGGCGGCCGACGGAATCCCGTGCACCACCCGCTCGTTGACCGAGGCGCAGATCGACGCGGGGTAACCGTGATAGCCCAGGAACGACGGCACCGCGCCGGCGTCCCGGATCACCGATTCGGCGATTTCGTCCAGGCTCAGCGTCGACACCCCGGAAACCGCGGCCGCGCGGACCGCCTGCAATGCCGCCGCGACCACCGCTCCCGCCGCGGCCATGGCGTCGAGTTCACCGGCGCTGCGCTGCGGCACCACCTTGCGACTCCGCAGCCGCGTCAGCGGGTTCATCCCTACTTGCCCAGCGCCTGCAACGCGCGGGCGAACACTTCGTCCATGGAGCCGATCGCGTCGACCGTCTTGAGCTCGTCGCGGTAGTACTCCAGCAGCGGCGCGGTCTCGTCGCGGTACACCTTCATCCGGTTCAGGATGATGTCGTCGGTGTCATCGGCGCGACCGCGCGCTTTGAGCCGTTCCAGCAATTCCTCCTGCGAGACCCGGAACTCCAGCACCGCATCGATGTCGGTGCCACGGCGGCCGAGCATGTCGTGCAGCGCCTTGGCCTGCTCCGTCGACCGCGGGAAGCCGTCCAGGATGAATCCGTTGGCCGCATCGGAATCGCTCAGGCGGTCGTCCACGAGCTGGTTGGTCAACTCCGAGGGCACCAGGTCGCCGGCGTCCAGGTAGCGCTTGGCCTCCAGGCCGAGTTTGGTTCCGTTCTCGATGTTGCTGCGGAACAGCTCGCCGGTGGAGATGTGCGGGATCCCGAGCTTTTCCGAGAGCTTCTGGGCCTGCGTTCCCTTGCCCGCCCCCGGCGGTCCCAGCAAAACGACTCTCACTTGAGGAACCCTTCATAGTTGCGCTGCATGAGCTGACTCTCGATCTGCTTGACCGTATCCAAGCCCACGCCAATCATGATCAACACCGCGGTACCGCCGAACGGCAGGTTCTGTACCGCTCCGCTGTTGCCGATCTGCAAGAACAAGTTGGGCAGCACCGAAATCGCGCCGAGGTAGATCGAACCCGGCAGGGTGATCCGGCTCAGCACGAACCGCAGGTAATCGGCGGTCGGCTTGCCCGGCCGGATGCCCGGAATGAACCCGCCGAACTTCTTCATCTCGTCGGCACGCTCGTCGGGATTGAACGTGATCGACACGTAGAAGTACGTGAAGAAGATGATGAGGCCGAAGTAGATGGCGATGTAGACCGGATCGCTCGGGTCCGACAGGTAGGTGCCGACGAACTTGTCCCACCAGCTGTTGCCCACGCCGCCGCTGCCGCTGCGGATCAGCTGAGTGATCAGGTGCGGAATGTAGATCAGCGAGGACGCGAAGATGACCGGGATAACGCCGGCCTGGTTGACCTTCAGCGGCAGATACGTCGACGTTCCGCCGTACATGCGCCGGCCGACCATGCGCTTGGCGTACTGGACCGGAATCCGGCGCTGGCCCTGCTCGACGAACACCACGCCGACGATGATGACCAGCGCCGCGATCAGGACGGCGCCGAAGATCATGCCGCCGCGGCTGTCCAGGATCGTCTTGCCCTCGGCGGGGATGCGCGCCGCGATGCCCACGAAGATCAGCAAGGACATGCCGTTGCCGATGCCGCGCTCGGTGATCAGCTCACCCATCCACATCACCAGCGCCGCGCCGCTGGTCATCACCAGCACGATGACGACCAACGTGAAGATGCTCTGGTCGGCGATGATGTCCAGCGAGCAGCCCTGCAGCAGCCCGCCGTTGGCCGCCAGGGCCACGATGCTGGTGGCCTGCAAGACGGCCAGCGCGATGGCCAGATAGCGGGTGTACTGCGTCATCTTGGCCTGGCCGGATTGGCCTTCCTTGCGCAGCTCCTCGAACCGGGGGATGACCACCGTGAGCAGCTGCACGATGATGCTGGCGGTGATGTAGGGCATCACCCCCACCGCGAACACGGTGAGTTTGAGCAGCGCACCGCCGGAGAACAGGTTGATCAGCGAGTAGATCTGTCCGGCCGCGCCGCCGCTGGCCTCTTTGATGCACTGCTGGACGTTCGGATAGTTGACGCCAGGAGACGGTAGCGCGGCGCCGACCCGGTACAGGACGATGATGCCGAGCGTGAAGAGGATCTTCCGTCTCAGGTCGACTGTCCGCAACGATGAGATGAAAGCGGAAAGCAACTCTTCCTCCTGCGCAGCCGGGGTTTCCTGCATCACGCGCCCAACACCCGCAGGCCAGGACGTACGGCCGACTTATCTACAGCGCGTCAAACCGTGTACGAGACTAACAGCTGGCCCGAGCAGCTCTGGTCAGGGCCTTTGCCCCGGCCTTTTGACGACCCGTCTGAAGGCCCCTCGCGGCGCCGTCAACAGGTGTTTGCGCCGCCACCGCGACGCGGGAGAAAAAACACAGGAAGCCGTAAGCCGTGAGGCGTAGAGTTCCCCTGACTCGTTGCATTTGCTAAATAACTTGGGAGCAGCATGACACGCACCGACCAAGACAGCTGGGACTTAGCCTCGAGCGTCGGCGCCACGGCCACGATGGTCGCCGCGGCCCGCGCGATGGCCAGCGAGTGCGCCAACCCGATCATCAACGACCCGTTCGCCGCGCCCCTGGTGCGCGCGGTCGGCCTGGACTTCTTCCGGCGCCTGGTCGACGGGGAGGTCGCCGAATCCGAGGGCTACGAGGGCAGCGGCAAGGATCTGGGACTCGAGACCGACTCCATCGCCGTGCGCACCCGCTTCTTCGACGACTTCTTCCTCAACGCCGCCCGCGACGGGGTCCGCCAGGCGGTGATCCTGGCGGCCGGCCTCGACGCCCGCGCCTACCGGCTGAGCTGGCCGCCCGGGAGCGTGGTCTACGAGGTCGACCAGCCCCGGGTCGTCGAGTTCAAGAGCATCACCATGTCCAACCTGGGTGCCGCCCCGGCCGCGGAGCGGCGCACGGTCAGCATCGATCTGCGCGAGGACTGGCCGGCCGCGTTGCGCGACAGCGGCTTTGACGTGACGCAGCCGACGTCGTGGAGCGCCGAGGGCCTGCTGATGTACTTGCCGCCCGACGCCCAGGACCGGCTCTTCGACAACATCACCGAACTCAGCGCACCCGCCAGCTTGCTGGCCACCGAGTATCACCCCGACACCGCCGGCACGACGATGTCGCAACGCGCCCAGGAGTTCAACGACAGGTGGGCCAAGGCCGGCTGCGACATCGACCTGTCGGGGCTGTTCTTCGACGGCGACCGCAGCAATGTCGTCGACTACCTCACCGGTAAGGGCTGGGAGGTGGCCGCCCGCCCGCGCCGCGAACTGTTCGGCGATTACGGCCTGGAATTCCACGACGACGAGGCGATGGCGCAGTTCCGCAACATCGTCGCCGTCACCGCCACCCTGCGCTAGCGGCGGTCCCGAGCACGGCAGCGGGTCGCCGCATAGTTCAAGCCGGGCGCAGCGGGCCGCCACCATCAACTTAGGAGACTGCCATGCCGGAGACCGACAGCAAGCGATCAGACGGCGACAGCTGGGACCTGGCGTCCAGCGTGGGCGCAACCGCGACCGCGGTGGCGGCCCGGCGAGCGCTGGCATCCAAGGGCCCCGACCCGTTGATCGACGATCCCTTCGCCGAGCCCCTGGTGCGGGCGGTCGGTGTCGAGGCGTTCATCCGGATGATGGACGGAGACATCGAGACACCCGAGGACGATCCGGCGTTCACCCCGCGCCGGCTCGGTGAGGGCATGGCGGTCCGCACCCGGTTCTTCGATTCGTTCTTCGCCGATGCCGCCAACGCCGGCATCCGCCAGGCCGTCATCCTGGCCTCGGGGCTGGACACCCGGGCCTACCGGCTGGCCTGGCCACCCGGGACGGTGGTCTACGAGATCGACCAGCCGCAGGTGATCGAATTCAAGACCCGCACCCTGGCGGCTCTGGGCGCAACACCGAGCGCCGACCGCAGGGCGGTGGGCATCGACCTGCGCGACGACTGGCCGGCCGCGTTGGCCGACAGTGGATTTGACGCAGGCGCACCCGCGGCGTGGAGCGCCGAAGGGTTGCTGGGCTATCTGCCGCCGGAGGCGCAGGACCGCCTGTTCGACAACATCACCGCGCTGTCCGCCAACGGCAGCCGGATCGGGACCGGCTACGTCCCCGACATCCGCGGGCGCATCGAAAAGCGGGGCCGCGAGATCAGCGAGCGCTGGCGGCGCATGGGGCTGGATCTTAACTGGGCCGATCTGGTGTATCCGGGCGAACGCAACGACGTGGTGACCTACCTGTCCGAGCAGGGCTGGCGGTCGTCGGTGCACAGCACCCCGGAACTGTACGCGGCCAACGGCTTTGATTTCCCCGACCAACCGTCGATGGCCGCCTTCGGCGACATCAAGTACCTCACCGCGACTTTGACCAAGGAGGCTTCGTGACACGCACCGATCAAGACACCTGGGACTTGGCCTCCAGCGTGGGCGCCACGGCAACCTGGGTTGCCGCTTGCCGGGCGCTGGCCAGCAAGCAGGATGGCGCGCTGATCGACGACCCGTTTGCCGACCCACTGGTCCGCGCGGTGGGTGCCGACTTCTTCATCCGCGTCCTCGACGGCGACATCACCGATGAGACGGGCGGTCTCGACCCCGACGCCGATCCCGATGTGGAGTTCAACCTGACCCGCATGGTCAACATGATGGCCGTGCGCACCCGATACTTTGATGATTTCTTCACCGAGGCAACCGATTCCGGAATTCGCCAGGTTGTCATCCTTGCCTCCGGGCTGGACTCGCGCCCCTACCGGCTGGCTTGGCCCGCGGGCACCGTCGTGTACGAAGTCGACCAACCGGCGGTCATCGAATTCAAGTCCACCGCGTTGTCGAATCTGGGCGCTCAACCCACCGCCGAGCGCCGGACCGTCGCGATCGATCTGCGCGAGGATTGGTTAACCGCTTTGCGGCAGGCAGGCTTTGACGAGTCACGGCCCAGCGCGTGGAGTGCGGAAGGACTGTTGATGTACCTGCCGCCGGACGCTCAGGACCGGTTGTTCGACGCCGTCACCACGCTGAGCGCCCCGGGCAGCCGGCTGGCGACCGAATACCACCGCGACGGGATCCCGTTGCTGGAGAAACGCGCCAAGGCGATGGCCAAGCGCTGGGGACAATTCGGCTTCGACACCGACGTGTCCACGCTCGTGTATCGCGGTGAGCGCACGCCGGCCGCGGACTACCTGAGCGAGGCCGGCTGGCAGATCTCGGCACGCACCCGCGCCGATCAGTTCGCCGACGCCGGGCTGTCCGTGCCGGAGGGCGACAGCCTCGACGCGCTGAAGAACAGCATTTCGGTGATCGCTGTTCGGCAGTAGCGCTTAGCTGGGTTTGGCGGCCGGCGCCCGGACGACCAACGGCGCGGCGGGGAAACACCACGCCATCTCCGAGCGCGACTTGCGCAGCGCGGCAGTGCCGAAGCCTCGCTTGCGGTGGTCGGGGTGAATCCAGACCCGGACGTCCACTTCGCCGCGGACCAGCTCGCCGAACACCATGCCGACCTTCTCACCCGAGTCGATCGCGACGAACCATGCCGCCTCTTCGTCATCGACACGGCCCAGCGCGGCTCTGATCTCGTCGTCGAGGTTGCCCGCCTGCCCGCCGGATCCGTCGCCCGACGCGCCAGCCATGTCCTCGGTGCGGACGCCGAAGATGTCGCGGTCCTCGGTCGCGGAGAACGGCCGGAGTTCGAGGGTGTCCCCCGAGCTCGCCGGCCGCTCGCCCAGGGTGAAGCTCAGCTGCTTGTTCAGGTCCTCGAGTTCGGCCTGGATCTTCCTGCGCGAATCCTTGGTGAGTCGGTCGAAGGACAAGCCAAACACCGCTTCGGCAGGCGACGTGCGACGTGCCGAGCAAACCGGCGATGGCCTCGACCGCCTCCGATGTGTTGTCGGCCTCCACGATCAGGTCGAGTACTTCATGCCGGCGTTCAAGGGCTTTCAACAGAGCGTCGGCGATTTCGCGGCGGGCGGCTTTGCGGTCCTGGTCGGTCATGGCACCAGCCTAGAACGCCGCTGGTGCCACCGCGCTAGATGCCCGGGTTCCCAGCTCCAGGAAGCGCTGGTAGCGATCCTCGACCGCGCCGGCCCAGGCGGGTTCGGGCTCGACGATGCGCTCGGTGCGCGCCCATCGGGCGGCATCGGCGATGGTCGTCTCCAGGCCCGCCGCCATGCGCGCCAGGAACGCGGCTCCCAGCGCGGCCCCTTCCGCCACCCCCGACACCTCGACCGGTCGCCCGGTGGCGTCGGCGATGGCCTGCAGCCACGGCCCCACCCGGGTGCCGCCGCCGGTGGCCACGATGCGCGACACCGGCGCCCCGCCGAGTTCGATGAGCTGACGCACCACGAAGCCGGACGCCTCGTAGGCGGCCCGTCGCAGCGCGGCGGCGTCGTGGGTCAGATCCAGGGCCTCCAGCACGCCCCGGCGGTCCGGGTCGTGGAACGGGGTGCGCTCGCCGCGCAGATAGGGCGCCCACACCGGGATGCGCCCGGGCTCGACGGCGGTCGGATCTGCCGGTGCCACAACGCGATCCACCCAGCCCAGGAACAACCCGCCGGCGTTGCTGGCCCCGCCGATCTGGCTCTTGCCTGGCTGTGGTGTGCGGAATGGTCCACAGGCCGGGCATCTGCCGGGCCTCGGAAATGGTCGTCCACACGATCAGCGTGGTGCCGCACATCACCAGCACGTCGCCCTCGCCGTCGGCGCCGGCCACGATCTGTTCGCACAGCGCGTCGATGGCGCCGGTGGCCAGCGCGGCATCGGAGCCGCGCACCTGCCCGACGACGGCTCCCATGCTCTTCACCCGCGGCATCTGTTCGGCCTTCGCGCCGCGTTCGGCGCATGCTTCGGGATTCCAGCCGGTCCCGTCGAACAAGGGAAACGCCGTGGCGGCGGTGGCGATGTCGATCACCGCCTCGCCGGCCAGCGCGTGGTTGGCCACCGCCGGCGCCGGCCAGTAGCCGGCGGCGCCCGGCGCCTGCGCGGCCGTCCAGCGCAAAAATTCGGCGGCCTCACCGAGCGCGGGAAGGGGCTGGGCGTCACCGCCGACGGTGCGGCCCCGGCTGTCGCCATAGAGCAGTCCCGGCGTGATCGGCGTGCCGGCGTCGTCGACGGCGGTCATCGACGGCACCATCGCCGAGACGGCCACCGCCGCGATGCCGGGCTGGTGAACCAGTTCATTCAGCGCCGCCGACGGTCCACGCCGCCACGCCGCCACGGCATCGTGCTCCAGCCGGTCGGGCGCCGGCACCCGCAGCTCGTGGGGGATCCGCACGCGCGCTGTCACGTTGCCTTCGGCGTCGGCGGCTATCGCCTTGACCGCGGTGCTGCCGACGTCGATGCCGATTGTGACGTCTTTGCGTGACACGGGCGTCACCGTACGCCAGCATTGGCACTCGTGACGTCTAAACCACGCGCGTTGGTGACCGCCCCGATGCGGGGGCCGGGCTTCGCCAAGCTGCGGGAGCTGGCCGACGTCGTGTACGACCCCTGGATCGAGCAGACCCCGCTGCGCATCTACAGCGCCGAGCAGCTGTCCGAGCGGATCACCGGCGAAGGCGCCGAAATCGTGGTGGTGGAAAGCGATTCGGTGCGCGGCCCGGTGTTCGACCAGGACCTGCGGGTGATTGCGTGCTACCCGCGGCGACCCCAACAACGTCGACATCGCCGGGGCCACCGCGGCCGGGATTCCGGTGCTGAACACCCCGGCCCGCAACGCCGATGCCGTCGCCGAGATGACGGTGGCCCTGCTGCTGGCCGCCACCCGTCACGTGCTGACCGCGGACGCGGATGTGCGCAGCGGCAACATCTTTCGCGACGGCAGCATCCCGTATCAGCGATTCCGCGCCGCCGAGATCGCGGGACTCACCGCCGGGCTGGTGGGCCTCGGTGCCGTCGGCCGTGCGACGCAGTGGCGATTGTTGGGGCTGGGCCTGCGGGTGATCGCGCACGACCCCTATAACCCCGACGCCCGGCACAGCCTCGACGAGCTGCTGAGCGAGGCCGACGTGATCTCGCTGCACGCCCCGGTCACCGACGACACGTCCGGCATGATCGGCGCGCGGGAGTTCGCGGCCATGCGCGACGGCGTGGTCTTCCTCAACACCGCTCGCGCCCAGCTGCACGACACCGACGCTTTGGTCGACGCCCTGGTCGCGGGCAAGGTCGGCGCCGCGGGCCTCGACCACTTCGCCGGCGAATGGCTGCCGGTCGATCACCCGCTGGTGGGGATGGGAAACGTCGTGCTGACGCCGCACATCGGGGGCGCCACCTTCGACACCGAGGCGCGGCAGGCGCAGATGGTGGCCGACGACCTGGAAGCGCTGCTGGCCGGCAACGCACCCGCTCATATCGTCAACCCGGAGGTGCTGAGGCCATGAAGTTCGTCGACAACCCGGAAACCGCGGTGCTGGATGCCGCCAAGGACATGCTGCGGCGCGGCCTGGTGGAGGGGACGGCCGGCAACATCTCGGCGCGCCGCGCCGACGGCAACGTCGTCATCACGCCGTCGTCGGTCGACTACCGCGACATGCGGCTCGACGATCTGGTGCTCGTCGACGCGGACGGCTCGGTGCTGCAGGCGGCCGAGGGCCGGTCACCGTCGTCGGAGATGCAGCTGCACCTGGCCTGCTATCGGGCCTTCGACGATGTCGGCAGCGTCATCCACAGTCATCCGGTGTGGGCGACCATGTTCGCCATCGCCCACGAATCGATCCCGGCGTGTATCGACGAGTTCGCGGTGTACTGCGGCGGCGATGTCCGGTGCACCGACTACGCCGCGTCGGGCACGCCCGACGTCGGCACCAACGCCGTGAAGGCGCTCGAGGGCCGCGGCGCCGCGCTGATCGCCAACCACGGCCTGGTGGCGGTGGGACCGCGGCCCGACAAGGTCTTGCATATCACCGCGCTGGTCGAGCGAACCGCTCAAATCGTTTGGGGTGCACGGGCTCTCGGTGGCCCGGTGCCGATTCCCGAGGATGTCAACCGCAACTTCGCGTCGGTCTACAGTTACCTGCGCGCCAACACCTGACGCTGGTCGAAGGCGACCTTCACCGCGCCGCTCTCGCCCTGGTTGGCGATCGCGTGGAAGGCCTCGCGCCACTGCCCCAACCCGAAGGTGTGGGTGAGCATGGGACGCAGGTCCACCCGGTGGGCGGCGGCCAGATCGAGGTAGTGCGAGATGGCGTGCCGGCGCTGCCCGTCCACCTCTTCGACGCCGAAGGCATTCGAGCCGACGAACGAGATCTCTTTGAAGTAGAGCGGGCTGTCCTCCCACCGGCCGGGGGCATGAACGCCGGCCTTCACCAACGTCCCTCGCGACCGCAGGACCCGGACCCCGACTTCGAAGGTCTCGGGCTTGCCGATGGTGTCGTACACGACGTCGACGACGCCGGGGTGAGCCATCGGCAGACCCTGTAGCGGCTGGCGCAGGCGGCCTCCGCCCCAGGCGACGAGGTCTTCGATGATGGTCGTACGCGGCTCGTGCGCAAGGATTTTCGCGGCACCGAAGCGGCGGGCCAGCTCGGCCTGCGCGGCGAAGCGCGCCACCACCGCGACGGCCACGTCGGGATACAGCGCACGCAGGATCGCGACCGCACACAATCCCAGCGAGCCGGCCCCGTACACCAGCGCGGCGCCCGAGCGCGGCGGCGGGTGGCGGGTGATCGCGTGCAGCGACACCGAGAACGGGTCGGCGAACACGGCCATCTCGTCGGGGATCGCGTCCGGCACGGCGAACAGCATGCTGTCGTGGGCCGGCATCAATTCGGCGTAGCCGCCCGTCACGTCGGCCGAGACCCCGGTGTGGATGCCGGGCTTGATGCCGCCGTCGGTGAAGCTCCAGCACAGGCTGTAGTCGCCGTCTTCGCATGCGGGACAGGGCGGTTGGATGCCACGCGGTCCGCAGGACAGCCACGGGTTGAGCACCACCCGCTCCCCCACCTGCAGCCCCCTGGCCTTGGGGCCGAGCGCCACCACATCGGCGACCACCTCGTGGCCCATGACTTGCGGGAACGAACAGAACGCCGCCATGGCGTTGTCCGCGTCGCCGTCGCCGAAGTCCATCAGGATCTGCTTGGAATCCGACCCACAGATGCCGGTCAGCCGCGGCCGGGTGATCACCCAGTCCTCGTGCGGCAGTTGGGGATCCGGCAGGTCGCGCAGGGCGGTCGGGGTGCGGGCCAGGTTCTGGGTCAGCGGGTTGGCGTCGCCGGGAACCTCCAAGGGCTCCGGTGGCACACCGTAGACGAGCGCCTTCATCGGGACGCAATCCCCGACGAGGCTCCCGTGATGAGAACCCGTTTACCGGCCGCCGCGTATGCCATCAGTAAAGGTTGCCGCTAAACCGGGGAAGCGTACAGTGGGAGAAGCTTGTTATATGGGCTAAATATTAGATTGACTACCTCCGATAGGGGCACAAAATATGACCTCCACCAGGTACGAAGGCGACACCTGGGACCTGGCGTCCAGCGTCGGCGTGACCGCGACCATGGTCGCGGCGGCCCGCGCCATGGCCACCCGCGCCGACAAACCACTGATCAACGACCCCTTCGCCGAGCCGCTGGTCAAGCTGGTCGGCGTGGACCTGCTCGCCCGGCTGGCCAGCGGCGAGCTGGATCCCGCCGAGTTGAACGACGTTCACGACGGCGCCGACCGGGTCCGCCGGGGCGATGTCGCGGATGGCCGACAACATGGCGGTCCGCACCAAGTTCTTCGACGAGTTCTTCCTGGACGCGACGAACGCGGGCATCAAGCAGGCGGTGATCCTGGCTTCCGGGCTGGACGCCCGCCCGTACCGGTTGGCGTGGCCGGCCGGGACGGTCGTCTACGAGGTGGATCAGCCGCAGGTGATCGAATTCAAGACCCGCTCGCTGGCCGATCTGGGCGCCGCCCCCACCGCCGAGCGCCGCGTGGTGGCCGTCGATCTGCGCGACGACTGGCCCACCGCGCTGCGTAACGCCGGGTTCGACCCGGCCCAGCCCACCGCGTGGAGCGCCGAGGGCCTGCTCGGCTACCTGCCGCCAGACGCGCAGGATCGCCTGCTGGACACCATCACCGAACTCAGCGCGCCGGGCAGCCGGCTGGCCACCGAAAGCGCGCCCAACCCCGAGCCCGGCGACGAGGACAAGATGAAGGAGCGCATGCAGACGATCTCCGAACGCTGGCGTGCGCACGGTTTCGAGCTGGACATGGCGGGGCTGGTCTACTTCGGCGACCGCAACGAGGCGGCGCCGTACCTGGCCGATCGCGGTTGGCGGCTGAACAGCGCCAGCATCAAAGAACTGTTCGCGGCCAACGGACTCGACCCGCTCACCGACGACGACATGCGCATGGGCGAAATGCTGTACACCAGCGGCACGCTCGGCGCGAAATAGGAGCCGGGAGGATGACTATCGAATCGGGACGCACCGACGGCGACAGCTGGGGTCCGGCACACAGCGTGGGAGCGACGGCCACCATGGTCGCCGCCTCGCGCGCCGTGGCGTCCCAGGGACCCGACGCCCTGCTTGACGATCCGCTGGCCGACCCGCTGGTGCGTGCGGTCGGGCTGGACCCGTTCATCCGCATCGTCGACGGCGAGATCGACTTCGAGGACGACCCGTTGTTCAACCGCAAGGCGCGCGCCGAGCAGATCACGGTGCGCACCAGGTTTTTCGACGACTTCTTCACCGGCGCCACCGAAGCCGGCGTGCGGCAGGCGGTGATCCTGGCTTCCGGCCTGGACACCAGGGCCTACCGCCTGCGGTGGCCGGCGGGCACCGTGGTCTACGAGATCGACCAGCCGGAGGTCATCGCCTTCAAGACCCAGACGCTGGCCGGCCTCGGCGCCGCCCCGACCGCCGAGCGCCGCACCATCAGCATCGACCTGCGCGACGACTGGCCGGCGGCCTTGCGCGAGGGCGGATTTGACGTCACCCAGCCGACCGCGTGGAGTGCCGAGGGGCTGCTGCCCTACCTGCCGCCCGAAGCCCAGGACCGGCTGTTCGACAACATCACCGCGCTCAGCGCGCCGGGCAGCCGGCTGGCGACCGAACACGTGCCCGACCCCCACGCGTTCTCCGACGAGCGCCTGGCGCGCATCTCCGAGCGCTGGCAGCGCTTCGGTTTCAACCTCAACGCGGCCGACCTGTTCTACCGGGGCGAGCGCAGCGTCGTCGTCGACTACCTCACTCAGCAAGGGCTGGCAGGTCACGCCGTCGCCCGCCCGGGAGTTGTACGCCCGCAACGGTTTCGAGTTCCCCGAGGACGAGATGGCGGCCACCTTCGGTGAGATGAGCTACGTCGCCGGCACCCTCAAGTAGCACTCGGGTTAGGGTTTCGACCATGTCACGCACTCACGACGATGAGTGGGATCTGGCGTCCAGCGTCGGCGCGACCGCGACCATGGTCGCGGCCGGGCGTGCGATGGCGACCAAGGATCCCCGCGGTTTGATCAACGATCCGTTCGCCGAGCCGCTGGTGCGCGCGGTCGGGGTGGACTTCTTCACCAAGATGATGGACGGCGATCTCGATCTGGATGCGATCGAGACCGCCACGCCGGTGCGTATCCAGTCGATGGTCGACGGAATGGCGGTGCGCACCAAGTACTTCGACGACTACTTCGTCGGCGCCACCGGCGGCGGGGTGCGTCAGGTGGTGATCCTGGCCTCCGGGCTGGACTCGCGCGCTTACCGGTTGCCCTGGCCGGCCGGCACGGTGGTCTACGAGATCGACCAGCCGCGGGTGATCGAGTTCAAGACCAGCACCCTGGCCGACGTCGGCGCCGAGCCGACCGCGCCCCGGCGCACCGTTCCCATCGATCTGCGCGCGGACTGGCCGTCCGCCCTGAAGGCGGCCGGATTCGACACGACGGCGCCGACGGCCTGGCTGGCCGAGGGTCTGCTGATCTATCTGCCGCCCGAGGCCCAGGACCGGCTGTTCGACAACATCACCGCGCTCAGCGCGCCCGGCAGCACCATCGCCACCGAATTCGTGCCCGGCATCGTGGATTTCGACGCCGAACGGGTGCGCGAGATGTCCGGCTCATTCCGGGACCACGGCGTCGACATCGACATGGCATCGCTGGTCTATGCCGGCGAGCGCAACCACGTCGTCGACTATCTGTCCAGCATCGGGTGGCAGGCCGAGGGCGTGACGCGAACGGAACTCTTCGCGCGCAACGGGATCGAGGCGCCCGCGCCGGAGAACGACGACCCCCTCGGCGAGATCGTCTTCATCAGCGCCAAGCTGACGGGCTAGTGGCGATCGCAAGCGCGGCGTAGCCGGGCGCAGCGGGTCGCCACCATCGAGCTAGTGGCGATCGCAAGCGCGGCGTAGCCGGGCGCAGCGGGTCGCCACCATCGGAGCTGAGAGCCGCCAGGGCCCCAGCCACAGCGCGCTGGCCCCGCTGTAGGACCGTTCGACGTTGTCCAGGATGCCGCCGACGGTGCGGCCCAGCAGCGCGCCCAGCGCGTCGGGCAGCGACGCGGCGGCCGGTTGCGAGGAGGCCCGTGGCCGCAACATGTCCAGCAGCGAGCCGCTTGGATAGGTGACGATGCGCACGTCGGTGTCCTCGTCAAGTCCGGCAAGGATTTTCGCCCGGCGCAATGCGGTTCGAAAGCCGCCCAGTTCGTCGACCAAGCCCACGCTCGTGTGCGTCGGCACCGGTCCACACCCGGCCCCGGGCGACCCGATCGACGGCCTCGGTGGTCAGATTGCGGCCGTCGGCGACCCGCTCCAGGAAGTCGGCGTACACCAGGTCGGCCTCGGCCTCCCGGTGGGCGCGCTGCTCCGGGGTGAACGGCGCCTCGATCGACCAGGCATCGGCGTTGGCGTTGGTGCGCACGGCATCCAGCCCGACGCCGAGCCGCTCCAGCAGATCGCGAATCACCAGCTTGCCGGTGATCACGCCGATCGAACCGGTGATGGTTGCGGGGCTGGCCACGATCGCGTCGGCGGCCACCGAGATGTAGTAGCCGCCGGACGCGGCGACCGCACCCATCGACGCCACCACCGGCTTGCCGTGTTTGCGAGCCCTTTTCACTTCGCGCCACAGGGTTTCCGATGCGGTGACCGAGCCGCCGGGGCTGTTCACCCGCAGCACGATCGCGGACACCGATTCGTCGGCGGCGGCCTCTCGCAGCGCCGGGGCGATGGTGTCGCTGCCGACGGTGGACGCGCCGAAAGGCAGGAACTGAGGCCCGCCACGGCCGTCGACGATCGGTGCCGTCGATGTTGATGACGGCCACCGTCGGCTTGGGCCGGCGGCCGGGAACGGAGGGCACCGGCGGGGTCAGCCGGGACCGGGCCGCGCCGGCGTAGCGCGACAGGTACAGCCGCGGCGGCGTGTTCTCCTCGGAAACATCTTGCCACACCAACCAGTTCCGCCATGCGGTCATAGGCTTCGTCCCGGAAGCCGATCCGGTCGACCAGGCCCGAGGACACGGCCTCCTCGCGCAACAGCGGCGCGCGGTCGGCCAGCGCGTCGAGCACACCGGCGTCGAGCTTGCGTGATTGCGCGACCGCCTCCCACACCTGCTCTTGCAGGCTATCCAGCATCCGCGTGACGGCCTCGCGGTGGGCCTCGGTGAAGCCGTGCTCGGTGAAACGGTTTGCCGCCGACTTGTATTCGCCGCGCGCGACGAATTGGGCCTCGATCCCCGCCTTGTCGAACGCGTCGCGCAGGAAGGTGGCATTGCTGGCGAAGCCGATCAGCCCGACGCTTCCGGCGGGCTGCATCCAGACCTCACCGAACGCCGAAGCCAGGTAGTACGACAGCGTGCCCGGGTAGGTCTCGGCCCAGGCCAGCGACGGCTTGGCGGCGGTGAACGCGACGATGGCCTCGCGCAGCTCCTGGACCGCGGCCGACGGCGACGCGGTGAGTTGCACACGGGCGATCAGCCCGGCCACCCGTGGATCCTCGGCCGCCCGGTAGATGGCGGCCACCATGTCACGCAGCGCTGCCGGCCGGTTGCCCCCGCTGATGATCGCCAGCGGGTCGAAGCCTGACGTCTCCGGCGGCATCGACCGCAGGTCCAATTCGAGCACGCAGCCGTTGGGCACGCCGTGATGGCGGGCGGTATCGACCCGGCCGGCCAGGGCCCGAACCTCGTCGACTCCGGGGATCGAAGGCAGGAAAGCGAACATGTCTGCAGACTACCGATGCACGGCCGTACGGTGGTCGGGTGAGGTTCTCCATCGCGATCCCGCAGTTCGACTACGACGGCTTCGACGGGGCGGGGCTGCGCGCTTTTCTCGCGCGCGCCGAAGAGCTCGGATTCGAGGGTGGCTGGGTGCTCGAGCAGATCATCGGGCCCGCACCGCTGCTGGCGCCGCTGGAGCTGCTGGCGTATTGCGCCGCCTGCACCGAGCGGCTGCGTCTGGGCGTCGCCGTCCTGGTGACGTCGTTGCACGACCCGCTGCAGTTGGCCTCGGCGGTCACCGCCGTCGACCGGCTCAGCCACGGCCGGCTGGACATCGGCGTCGCACCCGGTGGCGGTAGCCGGAAATTCGCCGCCTTCGGCGTGGACAAGGACACCTTCATCTCGTATTTCACCGAGGGCCTGGAGCTGATGAAGGCGGCCTGGTCCGACGAGCCGAGGGTGACGTTTCACGGTCGGTTCCGCGACGTCGACGACCTGCCGATCCAGCCCAAGCCGGTGCAGCGGCCGCACCCGCCGATCTGGTTCGGGGGCCTCGCGCCCAAGGCGCTGGCCCGCGCGGTGCGGCACGGCGACTCGTTTCTGGGCGCCGGTTCGTCGACCACCGAGGCGTTCGCCGGCGCCGTGACCGTCGTGCGCCGCGAGCTCGACGAGCAACAGAAGGACCCGGCGAACTTCACCATCGGCAAACGGGTCTACCTGATGGTCGACGACGACGCCGCCAGGGCCCGGGAACGTGTGCTCGCCGGGCTGGACCGCATCTACGGGCGGATGCCCGGCGTGCAGGACGTGCCGGTGTCCGGCACACCCGACGACGTGGTGCGCGGACTGCGCGAGGTCATCGACGCCGGAGCGCAGATGGTGCTGCTGAATCCCGTCGGCGTCGACTCCGGCGAGAACCGCGAGCAGATGGAACGCCTTGCCGCGGAGGTGATTCCGCAGCTGAGCTAGCTTTGGACAGCTCGGTGGCCGAACCGCCTGCGGCGGTGATCTTCTCGCGGGCGCTGCCGCTGAACTTGTGCGCGGTCACCTCGACCTTGACCGTCAGCTTGCCGTCGCCGAGGACCTTGACCAGACGAGTTGCGGCGAACCGCGCCCTTGGCCACCAACTCGTCCACGCCGATCGAACCGCCCTGCGGGAAAAGCCGATTGAGGTCGCCGACGTTGACGATCTCGTACTCGGTGCGGAACCGGTTCTTGAATCCCTTGAGCTTGGGCAGCCGCATGTGGATCGGCATCTGGCCACCCTCGAAGGTCGCCGGCACGTTCTTGCGTGCCTTGGTGCCCTTGGTACCGCGACCGGCGGTCTTGCCCTTGGAGCCCTCACCGCGACCGACCCGGGTGCGGGCGGTCTTCGACCCGCGCGCGGGCTTGAGATCGTGCAGCTTGATCGTCATTTCTTGCTACCTCCGGTACCCGTGGCTGTCGCCTCGGCCGGCTCCACCTCGACGAGGTGGCTGACCACCGCGATCAGGCCGCGGGTCTGTGGGTTGTCCTCGCGGATCACCGAGTGGCGAATCTTTCGCAGGCCCAGGGTGCGCAGGGACTCACGCTGCTTCCAGCGGGCCCCGATGGTGCTGCGCACCTGGGTGATCTTCAGTTGACTACTCATGGTTGTGCCGTCTGGGCCTCTCGTGCCGCCGCACTGGCCAGTCGCTTCACTTTCGCGGCGCGCCTTGAGCATTCCGGCCGGCGCAACGTCCTCGATGGGCAGGCCGCGGCGAGCGGCCACCTCCTCGGGGCGCTGCAGCAGCTTGAGCGCGGCGACGGTCGCGTGCACCACGTTGATCGCGTTGTCGCTACCCAGCGACTTGGCCAGGATGTCGTGCACGCCGGCGCATTCCAGCACCGCACGGACGGCGCCACCGGCGATCACACCGGTACCGGGGCTGGCCGGGCGCAGCAGCACCACGCCGGCGGCCGCCTCACCCTGCACCGGGTGGGTGACGGTCCCGCGGATCAGCGGCACCCGGAAGAAACCCTTGCGGGCCTCCTCGACGCCCTTGGCGATGGCCGCGGGAACTTCCTTGGCCTTGCCGTAGCCGACACCGACCATGCCGTTGCCGTCGCCGACGATCACCAGTGCGGTGAAGCTGAATCGCCGACCACCCTTGACCACCTTGGAGACACGGTTGATCGCGACAACCCGCTCCAGGTAGTTGCTCTTGTCGCCGTCGCGGTCACGGCCGCCACGACCGCCGTCGCCGCGCCGACCGCGGTTGTCGCGGTCACCGCGCGCGTCACGGCTGTCGCGGGCGCCTTGTCCGCCGGCCGGCTGCTCCGCCATTATGCGGTCCTTCCAGTGGTGTTCAAGCTGTTCGTCATCAGAATTGCAATCCGTTCTCGCGTGCGGCATCGGCCAGCGCGGCGATCCGTCCGCCGTAGGTGTATCCGCCACGGTCGAAGACCACGCTGTCGATGCCGGCGGCCTTGGCGCGCTCGGCGATCAGCTGACCGACCCGCACGCTGCGGGCTTTCTTGTCTCCCTGCAGGCTGCGCACGTCGTCCTCGATCGACGACGCGGCGGCCACCGTGGTCCCGTTCTCGTCGTTGACCAGTTGCACGTGAATGTGTCGCGCGGACCGGTTGATCACCAGCCGCGGACGCTGCGGGGTTCCCGCGATCTTCTTGCGCAGCCGTGCGTGCCTACGCAGCCGAGAGACGCGCCGGGTTCCGGAAACGCTCTGCCCCACCGGCTTTCGCGCGGTGGTGCCAGCCTTTGTTTGCGCCATGATTACTTACCTGTCTTTCCGACCTTGCGGCGGATCTGCTCACCCTCGTAACGCACGCCCTTGCCCTTGTACGGGTCGGGGCGGCGCAGACGGCGGATGTTCGCCGAGATCTGGCCGACCTTCTGCTTGTCGATCCCGGTGACGGAGAACTTCGTCGGCGACTGGACGGCGAACGTGATGCCATCCGGAGCCTCGATCACCACGGGGTGGCTGTAGCCCAGTGCGAACTCGAGGTTGGAGCCCTTGAGCTGCACCCGGTAACCGACGCCGAAGATCTCCATCTTGGTGGTGTATCCCTCCGTCACGCCGGTGACCAGGTTGGACACCAGGGTGCGCGACAGTCCGTGCAACGAGCGGTTGCGCCGCTCGTCGTTGGGACGGGCGACCACGATCGCGCCATCGTCGTTGCGCGACACGGTGATCGGCTCGGCCACCGTCAGATCCAGGACGCCCTTGGGCCCCTTCACCGAAACGTTCTGACCATCGATCGTCACGTCGACTCCGGATGGGACCGGAACCGGCTGCTTACCAATGCGAGACATGTCTTTCGTTACCTCTCCGCCCTTACCAGACGTACGCGAGGACTTCGCCGCCCACGCCCTGTCGGGCTGCCTGGCGGTCGGTCAGCAGGCCCGAGGAGGTGGAGATGATCGCCACGCCCAGGCCACCGAGCACGCGCGGCAGATTGGTGGATTTCGCGTACACCCGCAGACCGGGCTTGGACACGCGGCGCAGGCCGGCGATGCTGCGCTCGCGGCTCGGCCCGTACTTGAGCTGAACGATCAGCGACTTGCCGACCCGAGCATCCTCGGTCCGGTAGTCGGTGATGTAGCCCTCGCTCTTGAGGATCTGGGCGATGTTTGCCTTGATCTTGGAGTGCGGCAACGTCACCTCGTCGTGATACGCCGAATTGGCGTTGCGCAGACGTGTCAAGAAGTCTGCGATCGGGTCCGTCATCGTCATGACAGCGTTGGTACCTTCCTCGCGATGGTTCCCGGTCCGGGCCTGTCGCGCACCTTTTCTGGGTTGGTCTTACGGGTTGGGCTGTTACCAGCTGCTCTTCTGCACGCCGGGCAGTTCGCCCGCGTGCGCCATCTCGCGCAGGCAGATCCGGCACAGGCCGAATTTGCGGAAGACCGCGCGCGGGCGGCCGCACCTGTTGCAACGCGTGTAGCCGCGCACCGCGAACTTCGGCTTGCGTGCGGCCTTGTTGACCAGTGCCTTCTTTGCCATCTAGCTCAGTTCTCCTTGAACGGAAAGCCGAGGGCCCGCAACAGCGCTCGTCCTTCGTCGTCAGTCGTCGCCGAGGTGACGACGTTGATGTCCATGCCGCGGACCCGGTCGATCTTGTCCACGTCGATCTCGTGGAACACCGACTGCTCGGCGAGCCCGAAGGTGTAGTTGCCGACACCGTCGAACTGCTTGGGCGAAAGCCCGCGGAAGTCGCGGATACGGGGCAGCGCGATCGAGGTCAGCCGGTCCAGGAACTCCCACATCCGGTCCCCGCGCAGGGTGACGCGCGCACCGATCGGCATGCCCTCACGCAATTTGAACTGCGCGATGGACTTGCGCGCGCGACGAATCTCGGGGCGCTGCCCGGTGATCAGACCCAGGTCGTTGACCGCGCCGTTGATCAATTTCGCGTCCCGCGCCGCATCGCCGACACCCATGTTGACGACGACCTTGGTCACCGTCGGGATCTGCATGACGTTGGCGTAGCCGAACTGCTGCTGCAGCGAATCGCGAATCTCGCTGCGGTAGCGCTCTTTCAGGCGCGGCTGAACTTTCTCTGCAGTACTCATCAGATGTCCTTGCCGTTGCGCTTGGAGATACGAACCCGCTTGCCGGTCTCCTCGTCGAGCCGGTAACCGACGCGGGCGGGCTTGCCGTCCGAGTCGACGACCATCACGTTGGAGACGTGGATGGGGGCTTCCTGGGTGACGATGCCGCCCGACTGCGCTCCGCGCTGGTTGGTCGAAATCGCGGTGTGCTTCTTGATCCGGTTGACGCCCTCGACCAGCACGCGGTCGCGTTCCGGGTAAGCCTGCAGCACCTTGCCTTTGGCGCCCTTGTCCTTGCCGGCGATGACCAGGACGGTGTCGCCTTTACGGACCTTCATTTACAAAACCTCCGGGGCAAGCGAGATGATCTTCATGAACCGCTTCTCGCGCAGTTCGCGGCCCACCGGCCCGAAGATGCGCGTCCCGCGCGGGTCGTTGTCGGGCTTGATGATCACCGCGGCGTTCTCGTCGAACTTGATGTAGCTGCCGTCGGGACGACGGCGCTCCTTGACCGTGCGCACCACGACGGCTTTGACGACATCCCCACGCTTGACGTTGCCGCCGGGAATGGCGTCCTTGACGGTGGCGACGATGACATCACCGATGCCGGCGTAGCGTCGCGACGAACCGCCGAGCACACGGATGCACAAGATCTCCTTGGCGCCGGTGTTGTCGGCGACCTTCAGTCGCGATTCCTGCTGAATCACTCGATCTCCTGACCTGGTTGCGTGTGCACGGCAGGAGAACCCACCTGGGTGAGCATTCGGCGGGCATGACCCACCAAAAACCTGACGTGCGCGGTCTTTGTCACCGAAAGGCACGCGGGGCCGATTCACACCGGCCGAGGTCTGCCCAAGGCAACCCCTAGAGTCTAGGGGACGACCAGCTCAGAGCCAAATTCTGGGCGATGGCGGTCTCGATGAGGGGATTCTGCACCTAAAACGGCGGCGGATCCTCGCCGGGCCCCATGTGACGGGCCACGCGTGGCCCACCGGCGGGGCCGCCCGGGCCAGCCGTGCTTCGCGGTTGAGTCGGCGTTCGGTGGCGGCGCGATGGGCGCGGTTTTGGGTGCGGGTGCTGCGGCGTTTGGGCACCATGGCGGTGCGGTCGGCGCAGTGTCCGGGTCTGGATGCCGCGGGAGCCGGAACCTCGCCCGTGGGCGCGCAAAGGCTGGGAGACAGCAGCGCGCTGCCCGGGTGGTGATATAGGTATGGCCCGCCGGGAGGTCAGAATCAGAGCCCCGTCGGGTAGTTGCTTTTCGGTCCAGCCCCAAAAAGTCTTGACCAGGTGATGGCACCGATTACGCGAAGAACACTCTATGACTCACCTTGCTGCGGATTACGTTTAGTGGGACGCGCGTCTCTCGGCTAGCCGCCCAAAGTGCGCCGTCGTCGCCTCAAAAGTCTTCCGCACTGTTCCCCCCAGTGCTCGTGCCGCGATCGAAGCCAACGGGCCGGTAAAGACGGTGTGCTGTGTAATCAATGTGCCCGAGTCAGTGGGCTCGATGAGGTGATCGATGGTCTCGGTCAATCCGGGCACTTTCGCCACTCCCGTCCACAACACCGGCGGTTCTACTCGGGTGACGGTCAATCTCAGCGGCGGATGGCCCTTTACCCGCATCGTGATCTTCGCCCCCACCGCGAATAGGCCGTCGATCTTGGCCATCACAATGACATCACCTGGCCACTCGGCGGGGTTCGTCCACACCGCCCACACATCCTCAGCGCTCGCCGAGGACTGGGACGACCCGCCGAACGGGCCCTTCGCCTCACCCATGTTGGTCATCTTCCCTCGCTTCGCACCGCCGCTGTGTAAAACGGGGAGACCGGAGCTGAGTGCGGCAATAGCACCTCAGGTTCGAGGCATGGGTGGGCCCGCCCGCGGCGTAAGGGATCGTATGGTCGATGTCGCATTCGGTCGCCGGGCGGTCGCAGCCGGGCCAGCGACAGGTCAGATCCCGGCACCGCACGAAATCTGCCAGCGCCTTCGAGGGCACGTAGCCGTCCTCGGGGGCGGCGTCGCCGGGGCGCACCAGCGGCGAAAGTTTGGCCGAGGCGGCCAACTCGGCGACGAGGTCGGGGGCGATGAGCCCGTCGGCGCCCCCCTCTGAAGCCGGCGTGGCACCCAACCCGTCGAGTGTCGACCGCTCCGCGATCACGTGTATCACCACCGGGCTTGCCGCGGGCCGTTTCCCTGCCGCACAGTCCGAACGCCCGCAGCGGCAGCCCAGCCGGTCCGCCCGCACGCCAGCGCCCCCAAGGCATGGCGCGGCGCTGTACGGCTACGCGGATCGTGCTCGCATACCGTGCCCGCCAACGCATCCAACCGTTGGTCCAGCGCATGCGCGTAGGGGGTCAGCAGGCTGCCGCTGGATCTCGGCGATACCCCCGACGCCGTCGGCGATCCACACCTCCCGACCGGCGACGAATTCCGTGCGTCGCCGCACCGCATCCGCGTTGGCCTTGGCCACGACCTTGTCCACCTGTGCGCCGAGCCGTCCCCGCGTCATCGACGGCCAGCGCGCCACGTTGACGGCGAGCTCGGCGTCCACCGCCGCCAGCACGTCGCTGTCCACAATCAAATCGGTGCGGAACACGATCGTCTGAAACATCAGGTAGCCGATGCCCCGGCCGCGAAGACTGCGCCCACCTTCGGCAGCCGCTCGCGCATCGCCCGCGGGTACCGCAATCGGCTCCCGGCCAGTCCCTGGCCGATCCGCAAACGCCGCGGCCAACTCGGCGGCTACCGCCCCCTGCGTGTCGATCGCCCACTCGCCGGTGTCCGAGCACCGCGACAACCGGTAGGCCAACAGCTTCCCGATCGCGACCAGCTGGGCGCCCGCGGCCCGGTTCTCGGCCCGCGCCGACACGCAGATCTCGTCGATCAACGCCTCGGACTCCGGCGATGATCGACGGGTACCGCCGCTCGAAGAGTTCGTCGAGCCGGGCGATCACCTCCGGCGGTGACCCCCGCACCAGGCGTCGACTCGAACATAGGTTCGATTATGTCACCGGCCTCCGACACTCAGTCGTCCTGCCGCATCCAGGCGATGATGTACCGCGTCATGGCCGTGACCAACGCGATCAACATCCCACTGCACGGTCGCCCGATCGATCCACGACGCGCCTCGGGCGCGACCGGCTGACGCGGCGTTGCGGATTTGCTAACCCGATGGCGCGTCCGCCACGCAGCGGAACCCGATGTGCGTCGTCGCGGAGTCCTGCGATTGCGGTGACCGGGCCGCCGGACGGTAGCGGTGGCAGTACTCCGGCGCGCACAGGTGGCTGCCGCCCTTCAACGTCTGGTTGACCGACGGGTCGGCGGGACCCGACGGGGTGCAGCAGGACTTGGGCGGCTTGTCGAGCCGGTGATGTGCGGCGAACTCGGTGGCCGTCCACTCCCACACGTTGCCGATCATGTCGACAAGCCCAAATGCATTGGGGGCGAACGTCCCGACCGGGGATGTTCCCACCCAGCCGAGCGCCCCCGCATTGCGGTACGGGAAGCTGCCCTGCCAGGTGTTGGCCATCAGCCGCCCGCCGCTGGTGGCGTCGTCACCCCATGAGTACGTCGTCGTCGATCCGGCCCGGGCCGCATACTCCCACTCGGCTTCGGTCGGTAGCCGCCGCCCGGCCCAGCGCGCATAGGCCGCGGCATCCGGATACGCCACCTGCACCACCGGATGATCGCGACGGTCCGCGACGTCGCTGTCGGGCCCGAACGGGTGGCGCCAGCTCGCCCCCGGTACCCACTGCCACCACTGTCGCCAGTCGCGCAGGTCGACCGGACCCGGCGTCGGCCGGAAAACCATTGCGCCCGGGCATAAATCGTCGGGGTCCGCTCCCGGGTACAGCGTCGGGTCGATCGGCTGCTCGGCGACCGTCACATACCCGGTGGCGCCGACGAATTCGGCGAACTGCGCGTTGGTCACCGGGTGCCGTTCCACCGCAATGGGACCCACCGTGACGGTGTGGATCGGCGCCTCTTCGGGGTAGAAACTGGTCGATCCCATGCGGAATGACCCGCCAGGCAGGTCGACCAGCTCGCTCAGCACCCCGTCAGGCTACGCCGGCCGGGTGGGCTAGTCGGATTGTCGATACCAGGTGAGCATGTAGAGGCCCATCGCCGCGACCAGCGCGATCAACACCCAGATCACCAGGACTTGGTCGATCCACGCGCCCGGCGGGGGTGCCCCCGGCAGGAAGTTGCGAATGGGGATGACGGCGAACAACATAGCGGCAAACCACGTCACGAATGGGGGCACGAACTTCCTTCTCCCCAACGCGATTTGGATGACCACGGCAAAGGCCAACGCGGGCAGCGCGAAGAGGACCAAGCAGATTCCCAGGTCGAAGAACAGCGGCCCCTTGGCCCGGTGCAGGGTGATGATGACGTTGTCGGCGCGATCCGAGTCCTGGCTGGCCTCGCCGACGCGCTGAACGCTGACGTCCCAGCCGTCCAAGCCGCCGGTGACCTCCACCCGCGCGGGTATGTAGCGGCGCGCATCTCCCTGTCCGACAAGCACATCGGCGGACAGGGCATCGGTGCGGTAGGAATCGAATGGCCAGTTATTCGGGTCGCCGTGCGCTTCGATGGTGGTCGCGACCTGCGCCGGCGACTTGCCTGCCGGGTACTGCAAGTCCCCGAGGTCGTTCGGGGGATCCATGCGCACCGCGGTGTCGGTCTTGAGCACCTCAAGGCGTTTGTCGAACATCGACTCCTCGGGAATCACCAGCACCTTCACCGTCAATCGGTTCGCGGTGGTGTCCAGCTTTTCCAGGCGCACCAGCACCACGGTGTCATTGGTGGCATTGAGGTCCGGCGGCTTGAGCGGGCCCCCCGATTTCGTCAGCAGGTGCACGCCGAACAGTGACAGGGCATACACGGCGACGAAGCCCGCGACGGCCGCCACGGCAATGACCCTGCGCCGCTTGCGCCGGTCGGGCTCGGGCGTGGACGGACGTGTCGCCGGTGGTTGCTCCGATGGCGCCGGAGGCGGTGGCGAGGGTGGCGCTTGGTGGGTCATTGGTCAACACCTCCGTGGGAAATTCGTACACTCGAGGACGGATGCTAGCGAACTCAGGGCCGCGGCGGGGGGACTTTGAAATTTCGTCATGTTTAGGTAATTTTCGCCGCCGCGTCGGGCGCCGCGCGCCGGGCCAGCGAAACATGCTCGGCGGCTCGGTGGCCCCCGCGTCCCACACCGCGCAAACTTTCGATACGCCCCGGCCGGCGCACCAGTTCATCCGGAATTTATTTGCCTGTTAATTCGGTAGCGGTAAATGTCGAGTAGTGAAGCGCAATCGTTCGGCCCAGGCCGTCAGCGCCTCTCCAGCGCGTCGACGCCATCAGCTCCGTGGACGCGCCGAAACCCGAATGAGCGAATTCAGGTCTTGGCGGGGGTTTTTCGATCGCGTTGTCGCCACCAGCCGACCAGGAACAGCGTCAGCGCGGCGACCAACCCGATCAACACCCACAGCACGATGGCCTGGTCGACCCACGAGCCGTACGGTGGGCTGCCCGGCAGGATGTTGCGCAGCGGGACGATCGCGAAAAGCATTGCGCCGTACCACGTGGTGAGCGGCGGCAGGAACGACGTCCGGCCCAGCGCCACCGGAATGGCGACCCATAACGCCAGCACGGGCAGCGAGATCAACACCAGGCAGATGCCGACGTCGAAGATCAGCTGCCCCCTGGCCCGGTGCAACGTGATCACCAAGTCGTCCTTGAGATCTGGGTTGTTGTCCTCGGCGTCGTGGACGCGGGTGACGGTGGCGTCCCACCCGTCCAACCCTCCGGTGGCCTCGACGCGGGCGGCCGTCTTCTCCTTGTTGGCACCCGAACCGGTGAACACGTCGGCCGAGATGACCCCGGTTCGATACGCATCGAACGGCCAGTTCGCGGGATCGCCGTGCGCCTCGATGGTCGTGGTCACCTGCGCCGGGGCTTTGCCGACCGGGTACTGCAGGTCACCCAGGTCGTTATCGGGATACAGCCGCACCGCCGCGTCGGTGGTCAGCACGCCGAAGTTCTTGTCGTACAACGTGTCTTTGGGGTAGACCAGCACATTGACCGTCAACCGGTTCGCGACGGTATCCAGCTTCTCCACGCGTACCTGCACGACGCTGTCCTCGGCCTCGACCTTGCTCAGGTCCACCGCGGGCAGCGGGGGCGCCGACTTCGCCAACAGATGCACGGCGATCAGGGACAGCACATAGATGACGATGAGCGAGGCGACGATCCCGAACGCGATCGCGATTTGCCGTCCTCGTGCACCGGCCGGTGCCGGCGGTGCCGGTGGCCCGGCGGTCATTGGGGCATCACGCAGCGTGATGCTAGCAGCGGGGACCCGACTTTTCAGCGGATAACGACGACGGCTTCACGCCCCCCGATTTGCTGACCCGGCGACCGCAGCGGCGCTCTTCACGCGCCGGCGGAGTCAGTCCCGCGAAAAGGCAAGCGCGATCTCGGTTTCCACGTCCACATACGGCCGCCCGGACAGGTCGACGGTGACCTGGGTGATGGTGCCGCCGGTGAACGTGAACGGCGCCTTGTAGCGGCTGGATACTGCCGAGCCGCCGTTGCGCCCGACCGTGATGCCCGCACCGGCCAGCCCGAAGGTGCCGGGATGGGTGGTCACCCCGGCCAGCGTGCCGACCACCTTGCCGTCGATGAACAGCGTGACGTCGCCCAGCGGCGTATGACTGTTCTCGACCGTTCCGGTGCGTGAATAGCTGGCGCCGAACACGTGTCTGCCCACGGGCACGGCGTCGGACGACGAGACCTCCTGCTGGCGCTCGCCCAGGAAGTTGTACACGTAATGCAGCCGGCCGTCCTGGATGAACAGCACATGCCCACCGTGCGCGCCGCCCTGTTTGAACAGCACGCCCTCGGCACCGATGGTATCGACGGCCACCTCGGCGAGCACCGAGAACGACCGGCCGCGGATTTCGGCGGCGGCACCGATGCTCACATCCGCGCAATCGGGATAGTAGATGTAGCCGGCCCGGTCGCTGACCAGATACGGCCGCGACCGTCCCAGGGTCTCCAGAATGTTCAGATCCGACAGCGGCAGCCCGTTGTACTTCGCCGCCTCCGAGAACCACAGCTTTTTGAGTTCTGCGAGCTTGTCCGGGTTTTCGGCCGCCAGGTCGTGGCACTGGCTGCGGTCGGCCTCGATGTGGAACAGTTCCCAGCGGTCGGCGTCGAAGTGCGACCAGCCGGCCGGGGTCGCCGCATGCACGGTGTTGGCGAACCAGCCGTCGTGCCAGATCCCGCGGGTACCCAGCATGGTGTAGAACTGCGTGCTCTTGCCGGTGTCGGCGGTCGAATCTGCCAGCGCCGCTTTGAAACTCACGCCGTCCAGCGGCTTCTGGGTGATGCCCTTGACGGTTTCCGGTGGCGTCATGTCCAGCAGGTCGTAGACGGTCGGGGTGATATCGCAGACGTTGACGTAGTTGTCGCGGACTTCCCCGTGCGCGGCAATTCCGTTGGGCCAGGAGATGATTGCCGTGTCGGCAATGCCACCCTCATGGGAGGCATAGCGCTTGAACAGCTTGTAGGGCGTGTTGAACGCCATCGCCCATCCGATCGGGTAATGGTTGTAGGTCTCGGGGCCGCCCAGGTGGTCGAACAGCTTCATGCTTTCTTCGACGGTGTCGATGTAGCCGTTGAAGAACTTGCCCTCGTTGACCGACCCGTTCGGGCCGCCCTCACCGCTGGCGCCGTTATCGGAGATGACCACGATGATCGTGTTGTCCAGCTGACCCGATTCCTCGAGATAGTCCAGGATCCGGCCGATCTGGGCGTCGGTGTAGCTCAGGAACCCGGCGAATACTTCGGCCATCCGGGAGAACAGCTTCTTCTCTTCGTCGTTGAGCGAATCCCAGGGCCGCACCGTGTCCTGCAGCGGCCACGGTTCGCCGCCCGGTCCCTTCACGTCGAGATACGGGTTGACCGGTGACAATTCGGTGTCGGGCGGCACGATCCCCAGCGATTTCTGCCGCTCCAGCACCACCTCGCGGTAGCGCTCGTAGCCCATGTCGAACTTGCCGGCGTAGCGATCCGCCCATTCGGAGAAGACGTGATGCGGTGCGTGCCCGGCGCCGGGGCACACATAGGAGAACCACGGCTTCTCGGGCGCAATCACTTTGGCGTCGCGAATGAATTCGATCGTCTTGTCGGCGATGTCCTTCGACAGGTGGTACCCGTCCTCCGGGGTGCCCGGCGGAGTCACCGGGTGGTTGTCGTACACCAGGTCCGGATACCACTGGTCGGTCTCCCCGCCCAGGAACCCGTAAAACCGTTCGAAGCCGCGCGAGGTCGGCCAGTGCCGCTTCGTCGAGGCGAGGTTCGATTCCTCGAGGGGCGTCAGGTGCCACTTACCCACGCAGTAGGTGTTGTATCCCCGTTCGGCGAGAGCCTCGGACAGCAGGCCGGTTTCGAACGGGATGCGGCCGTTGGCGTTGGGGAAACCCTCGGTGAACTCCTCGATCGTGGCCATGCCGACGGTCGTGGCGTTGCGCCCGGTGAGCAATGACGCCCGGGTCGGTGAGCACAGCGCCGTGGTGTGGAACTGCGAGAGCCGGATGCCGCGCTCGGCGATGCGAGACATGGCGGGCATCTCCACCAAGCCGCCGAAGCAGTCCCAGGTCGCGATGCCCGTGTCGTCCCACACCAGGTACAGCACGTTGGGCGCGTTCTGCGGCGCGGTCGGGGCGGCGTAGGGCCCCCAGTCCGGCTCGGAATCCCGGATGTCGAGCTCGATCTTGCCGTCAAACTGCCCCGACCCAGCGACCATCGTCAGCCTCACTCTCGTAGCGGACTTGCCGAACGTGCGTGAAGACTACACCCGGGACCGGGCGTTCAGGTGCGGGTAGTACGAGGGCTTACTTCGCCTTTTCCAGAATTTCGACGAGCCGCCAACGCTTGGTCGCCGACGTCGGGCGGGTCTCCATCAGCGAGACCCGGTCGCCGATTCCGGCGGTGCTGTTCTCGTCGTGCGCCTTGACCTTCGTGGTGGTCCGGATGATCTTGCCGTACAGCGGGTGACGCACGCGGTCTTCGAGCTCGACCACGATGGTCTTCTGCATCTTGTCACTCACCACGTAACCGATGCGCACCTTGCGGCGGCCCCGCACCTTCGGGTTGGCCGGAGTGTTCTTGGGGCCCTTGTCCTTCGACGCGGCCTGGCTTGCGGCGGCCTTCTTGGGGGCAGCCTTCTTGGCTTCTGCCATCACGATTCCTTACCGTCGGGCCCGGATGCCAAGCCCAGTTCTCGTTCGCGGAGCACGGTGTAGACCCGCGCGATCTCCTGCCGCACCGTGCGGAGCCGGCGGTTGTTGGTGAGCTGTCCGGTCGCCATCTGGAAACGCAGATTGAAGAGCTCTTCCTTGGATTCGCGCAGGCGCTCGGCCAGCTCCTCTTCGGTGAGCTCACGCAGTTCGCCAGGCGAAATTCCCACTGCCATCAGAACTGATCCTCTCGGGTGACGATGCGTGCCTTGATCGGCAACTTGTGGATTGCGCGGGTGAGAGCTTCCCGTGCGGTCTGTTCATTGGGGTAGCTGAGTTCGAACAGCACCCGTCCCGGCTTGACGTTGACGATCCACCATTCCGGCGAACCCTTACCCGAACCCATTCGGGTCTCGGCGGGCTTCTTGGTCAGCGGGCGGTCCGGGAAGACGTTGATCCACACCTTGCCGCCACGCTTGATGTGCCGGTTGATCGCGATACGAGCGGACTCGATCTGCCGGTTGGTGACGTAGGCGTGCTCCAGAGCCTGGATGCCGTAGTCACCGAAGTTCACCGCCGTGCCGCCGCTGGCGATACCGCGCTGGCGGGGGTGGTGCTGCTTTCGGTGTTTAACCCTGCGGGGAATCAACATGATTCAGCTCTCCGTGCTTTGTGGTTCTGCAGCGGGTGCGGACTGGGCCGGCGCGGCTGCGGCGCCCTCTTCGGCGCTTGCGGCCGCGCGACCGGCTTCGGTGCTGGTGGCCGTGGTGCCCGACGCACCACTGCGACGCGGACGGGTGCCCGACGGACGCTCGCGGCGCGAACGCTCGGCGCCCGCCGGAGCGGCGGCGGCCAATTCGCGCTTCCCACCGACGATGTCGCCCTTGTAGATCCACACCTTCACGCCGATCCGGCCGAAGGTGGTCTTGGCTTCGTACAGGCCGTAGTCGATGTCGGCGCGCAGCGTGTGCAGCGGCACCCGGCCCTCGCGGTAGAACTCCGAACGGCTCATCTCGGCACCGCCGAGGCGACCGGAGCACTGCACCCGGATGCCCTTGACGTTGGGCTGACGCATCGCCGACTGGATGGCCTTACGCATCGCCCGGCGGAACGCCACGCGGTTGCTCAGCTGCTCGGCGACGCCCTGGGCCACCAATTGCGCCACCGATTCCGGGTTTCTGACTTCGAGGATGTTGAGCTGCACCTGCTTGCCGGTCAGCTTCTCCAGGTCGGCACGGATCCGGTCGGCCTCGGTGCCGCGACGGCCGATGACGATGCCGGGACGCGCGGTGTGAATGTCCACCCGGACCCGGTCACGGGTGCGCTCGATCTCCACGTCGGCGATCCCGGCCCGCTCCAGGCCGGTCGAGAGCAGCCGCCGGATCGCGACGTCTTCCTTGACGTAGTCCGCGTACTGCTTGTCGGCGTACCAGCGGGACTTCCAGTCGGTGGTGATGCCCAGCCGGAAGCCGTGCGGATTGATCTTCTGGCCCACTAGTCTGAGCCTCCCTTCGCGTCAGAGGTCTCAGACGTCTTGGCTTCGGCTTTCGGTGCGGCCTTCGTCGCGGACGCTTTGGTTGCGGCCTTCTTGGCGGGTGCCTTGTTGGCCGGAGCCTTCTTGGCGGGTGCCTTCGCGGCGGCCTTGCTGGCCTCGGCGCGACGGGCCCGGGTCGACTTCGCCGACCCCTGGTCCTTGCCCGGCCGGCTTTCCACCACGACCGTGATGTGGCTGGTGCGCTTGCGGATCCGGAACGCGCGGCCCTGGGCGCGCGGACGGATGCGCTTGGCGGTGGGGCCCTCGTCGGCGTAGACGGTGGCGACCACCAGGGTCGCCGGGTCCAGCCCGTCGTTGTTCTGGGCGTTGGCCGCGGCACTGGCGATCACCTTGGCCACCGGCTCGCTGGCGGCCTGCGGCGCCCAGCGCAAGATGTCCAGCGCGTCGGCCACCGAGCGGCCGCGCACCAGGTCGATCACCCGGCGCGCCTTTCTCGGCGACACCCGCACGAAACGTGCTTTGGCCACCGCCGATGGGAATTCCGTTGTGGTCATCGCCGTTTGGCCTTCCGGTCGTCCTTGATGTGTCCCTTGAAGGTGCGGGTGGGCGCGAACTCACCAAGCTTGTGACCGACCATCGCCTCGGTGACGAACACCGGGACGTGCTTGCGCCCGTCGTGGACGGCGAAGGTGTGGCCGATGAAGTCAGGAATGATCGTCGAACGCCGCGACCATGTCTTGATCACCTGTTTGGTGTTCTTCTCGTTCTGCGTGTCCACCTTCTTGAGGAGGTGGCCATCGACGAACGGGCCCTTCTTCAGGCTGCGTGGCATGTGCTACTCCTGACTTCCTAGCGACCGTGCTTCTTGCCGGTGCGCCGGCGTCGGACAATGAGCTTGTTACTGGCCTTGTTCGGGTGACGCGTGCGGCCCTCGGGCTTGCCCCACGGGCTCACCGGGTGGCGACCACCGGAGGTTTTACCCTCACCACCACCGTGCGGGTGGTCCACCGGGTTCATGACCACACCACGGACCGAAGGGCGCTTACCCTTCCACCGCATCCGGCCGGCCTTACCCCAGTTGATGTTCGCCTGTTCGGCGTTGCCGACCTCGCCGACCGTGGCGCGGCAGCGCACGTCGACGCGCCGGATTTCACCGCTAGGCATACGCAGCGACGCGTAGGTGCCCTCTTTACCGAGCAACTGGATGCTTGACCCGGCCGATCGCGCCAGCTTGGCGCCACCGCCCGGGCGCAGCTCCACGGCGTGGATCACGGTACCGGCCGGGATGTTGCGCAACGGCAGGTTGTTGCCCGGCTTGATGTCCGCGTTCGCGCCGCACTCCACCACGTCGCCCTGCGAGAGTCCCTGCGGCGCAATGATGTAGCGCTTCTCGCCGTCCAGGAAGTGCAGCAACGCGATGTTGGCGGTCCGGTTGGGGTCGTACTCGATGTGCGCGACCTTGGCGTTCACGCCGTCTTTGTCGTTGCGACGGAAGTCGATCACCCGGTAGGCGCGCTTGTGGCCACCACCCTTGTGGCGGGTGGTGATGCGGCCGTGCGCGTTTCGCCCACCGCGACCGTGCAGCGGGCGCACCAGCGACTTCTCCGGGGTGGTACGAGTGACCTCGGAGAAATCGGACACGCTCGAGCCGCGACGGCCCGGGGCTCGTCGGCTTGTACTTACGAATTGCCATGTCTAATCAGGTTTCCTCTCGCGGCGGCTACGCCGGTGCCCCGAACAGATCGATCGGCTTGCTACCCGGCGCCAGCGTGACGATGGCCCGCTTGGTGCTCTTGCGCTTGCCGAATCCGGTCCTGGTGCGCTTCCGCTTACCTTGCCGGTTCGCGGTGTTCACCGATGCGACCTTGACGGAGAAGATCTTCTCGATAGCGATCTTGATCTGCGTCTTGTTCGAATCGGGGTGCACCACAAACGTGTACACGTTGTCGTCGAGCAGCGAATAGGACTTCTCCGAGATGACCGGGCCGAGAATGATGTCGCGGGGGTCAGTGATGGTCGCCATCTACGCCGTTACCTCCACATCCTTGTCGGCGGCACCGCCGGCGGACCCGGCGATGTAGGCGTTGAGCGCCTCAACGCTGAACACCACGTCGTCGGAGCGCAGCACGTCATAGGTGTTGAGCTGGTCGGGGGCCAGGATGTGCACACCGGGCAGGTTGCGCACGCTCTTGGCGCCGGCCTCGTCGCTGCGGCCGATCACGACCAGCACCTGCTTGCGGTCGGTCAGCGTGCCCAGGAACGCCCTGGCGTTCTTGGTGGACGGTGTCTGACCCGACACCAGCTCGGTGATCGCGTGAATACGGCCGTTGCGCGCCCGGTCGGACAGTGCGCCGCGCAACGCCGCGGCGATCATCTTCTTGGGCGTGCGCTGGCTGTAGTCGCGGGGCTTGGGGCCGTGCACGACGCCACCACCGGTGAACTGCGGGGCACGCGTCGAACCCTGTCGGGCCCGGCCGGTTCCCTTCTGCCGGTAGGGCTTACGGCCACCACCACTGACGTCGCCACGCGTCTTGGTCGAGTGCGTACCCTGACGCGCCGCCGCCCGCTGCGCGGTGACGACCTGGTGCATCAGCGCGATATTGGCCGGGGCGTCGAACAATTCGGCCGGCAGCTCGATCGAGCCCTCGACCTTGCCGCCCGGCGTCTTGACGTCGATCTTGAGCGCCTTGGAGCCTTCTGCCATCACTTCTCACCTCGTTTGACCGCGCTGCGGACCACGACGAGTCCACCGGTGCGGCCGGGGACCGCACCCTTGATCAGCAGCACGCCGTTCTCGGTATCGACCTTGTGCACCACCAGGTTCTGGACGGTCACCCGATCGCTACCCATCCGTCCCGACATCCGGGTGCCCTTGAACACCCGGGCGGGGGTGGCGCAGCCGCCGATGGAACCCGGGCGACGGTGCACCGCCTGGGCACCGTGGCTGGCGCCCTGACCACTGAAGCCGTGGCGCTTCATGGTTCCGGCGAAGCCCTTGCCCTTGGAGGTGCCCGTGACGTCGACGTAGGCGCCGTCGGCGAAGATCTCCGCCGTCAGCTCCTGGCCGACCTCGTATTCGGCGGCCGCCTCGGGGTTTTCCAGCCGCAACTCGGCCAGGAACCGGCGCGGGTTCACACCCGCGGCGGCGTACTGACCGGTCACCGGCTTGTTGACCTTGCGGGGACTGATCTCGCCATAGGCCAGCTGCACGGCGCTGTAGCCGTCTTGCTCGGGGGTACGGATCCGGGTCACCACGTTCGGGCCGGCCTTGACGACCGTCACCGGCACGATCCGGTTGTTCTCGTCGAACACCTGCGTCATGCCCAGCTTGGTACCCAGAATGCCTTTTCTTGCCATGAGTCTGGATCTCCTACTGGATGTTGACGTCGACACTGGCCGGAAGGTCGATGCGCATCAGCGCGTCGACGGTCTTCGGCGTCGGGTCGAGGATGTCGATCAGCCGCTTGTGAGTGCGCATCTCGAAGTGCTCCCGCGAGTCCTTGTACTTGTGCGGAGAGCGGATGACGCAATACACGTTCTTCTCAGTCGGCAGCGGCACCGGACCTACAACACTGGCACCCGTGCGGACGACGGTCTCGACGATCTTGCGCGCCGACGCGTCAATAGCCTCATGGTCGTAGGCCTTAAGCCTGATGCGGATCTTCTGTCCCGCCACGCTTTCTCCTACCCTCACTCCTGTTGGGGCCCGGTATCCGGGCTCACATAGTCCTCAGTGCCACCGGCGCGCCGATCGGGCCGGCCAACTGTGGGCCGATCGAGCGTTGCGCCGGATATTGCGCCGCTGTTTACCTGTCGTGGTCCACCGGCCCCCGCGGTCGGGCGTGTCACCCTCACGCAGCCTCATCCGCGACCGAAATTCGTCGCTCTCAAAGGATGGGACCGGACGCGCCCGTTTGGACGCTGGTCGTATGCCCGACCAGGCGCAAACCCGGCTCAAGGCAACCTGAACAGTATGCCTCAGATCGTGGCCCGAACAAAATTCAGCCGCGATCTCGGTCCAAATCCGCCGAGCCCGCCTCGGGGACGGTAGCACCGTTGGGTGAAAGTGCCGGTCAGAGTGCTGGAGACCGCGCGCGGCTGGTCCTCAGGCGCCGGCGGATTCGATAGTCGCGGCGCCGGGCCTGCCGCTCTGCACATGTAAGAAGCCGTCGACGGCCGCCAGCGCGCATTGGTGATAGTCGAAATCGGGCAACGTGGACAGGCGGCCCAGCACCAGGGGGCCGATGAGCAGGGCGATCGCCCGCGACCGGTCCACCTCCCCCAGCTCGGCGGCCTCCGGGCTGTCGAAGATGACGTCGAAGGGCTCCGCGTATTGCTGGGCGATGCGCTCGCGCAGGGTGGTGATCGCCGCGCTGTCGGCGTTGTGGCTGTGCCGCGGCTCGGGCAGACCCTCCAGGTCGCGTCCCAGCGCGAGCCAGGACATGGCCGTCATGACGGTCGGGGCCTGGGCCACGGATTCGGCCTGGGCCAGCACCACCGCGACCAGACGGTCGCGCAGCGAGCCCTCGGCCGGCGGGGCGGGCGACGCCGGGATCAGGCTGTTGAAAGCCGCTGCCAGTAAATCGTTTCCGCTCGGGAAGTGGCGATACAGCGTTGCCCTGGCCACGTTGGCGGTGCGGGTGACGGCGTCGACCGTCACCGCGCTGGGGCCCCCGGCACGCAACAGCGTGGTGGCGGCTTCCAGCAGCCTGGCCCGCGACCTCGCGGGGCGCGGGTCGGACGTCCCGGCGGTAATTGCGTCCCACCTCCTGTTTGAAAACGAGACTAATGGTCTATCTACAAGACTATTAGTCTCGAAAATTCGCACGCCTCGCAAGGAGGCGCACCGCATGGTCGAAACCCTCGTCCCGTCTGACCAGCGTACTGACGGGATCGGCGTCGGCGATAGCTTCCGGGCACGAAACTGGACGCTGGCCGTCGCCTGCATGGGCGTAGCCCTGGTGGTGGCGTCGATGACGGCCCTGAACACCGCGCTCGGCGACCTCGCGGTGGCCACGTCGGCCACCGCATCGCAGCTGAACTGGGTCGTCGACGGCTACACCGTGGCATTGGCATGCCTGCTGCTGCCGGCCGGCGCGATCGGTGACCGCTACGGCCGGCGCGGCGCGCTGCTGACCGGACTGCTGGTGTTCGCGATCGGCTCGATGGCACCGGCGCTACTGCACAACCCATCCCAGATCATCGCGGGCCGGGCGGTGGCCGGGATCGGCGCCGCGTTCGTGATGCCCGCCACCCTGTCGCTGCTGACGGTCGCCTATCCAAAAGACGACCGCACCAAAGCCGTTGGCATCTGGGCCGGGACTGCCGGTTCCGGCGGCGTGCTGGGCATGCTCGGTTCTGGCCTGCTGCTTCGCTTTTGGGACTGGCACGCGATCTTCTGGTCCCTCGGTATCGCCGGGCTGGTCATTTTCACGCTGGCCTGCACCGTCGCATCGTCACGCGACGCGGGCGCTCCCCGGGTCGATGCGCTGGGCGCGGTCCTGATCGGCGCCGCCGTCGCCATCGCCGTGGCCGCGATTCTGGAAGCTCCCGGGCGCGGCTGGAGCGACCCACTGGTGTGGGGCGGGCTGGTGGTCGGCGCGGTCGTCGCCGCGACGTTCGGTGCCCTCGAGCTGCGCCTGGCATTGCGGGGCAGGCAGCCACTGCTGGACGTCCGGCTGTTCGCCGACCCGAATTTCGCCACCGGGGTGACCGCGATCGTCATCCTGTTCGGCGCCACCTTCGGCTTCTTCTACATCGGCATGCAATACGTGCAGCAGATCATGGGCTACTCCGCCCTGGCGACCGCGATCGCCTTCGGGCCGTTCATGGTGCCGCTGGGCATCTTCTCGGCCCTGTCGTTCTGGTATGTGCCCAAGCTGGGTCTGCGGCTGGTGTTGTGCGTCGGCACCCTGCTGATGGCGGTCGGCTTCGGGTGCATGTACGGGCTGAGTCTGCACCCGACGTACCTCGAATTCGCGTGGCCCACCTTGATTCTCGCCACCGGTATCGGAATATGCACGGCACCGACTACTTCGGCGATCATGGGCGCGGTTCCCGACGAAAAGCAGGGCGTCGCCTCCGCGGTGAACGACACGTCGCGCGAGATGGGCGGCGCGCTGGGCATCGCGGTTGCCGGTTCCATGCTGGCCGGCCGCTACTCGCACGAGCTTGCGCCCAGGCTGGCCGGCTTTCCCGCACCGGTCCGCGGTCAGGCCACCGACTCGCTGGCCAAGGCCGTCGAGATCGCCGGCCGGCTCGGGCCTCAGGGGCGGCAGCTGGCCGACATCAGCAAGTCCGCGTTCCTGGCGGCGCTGCACGACTCCACGATCACCATGGCCGCGATCGTCGCAGTGGCCGCCGTGGCGATCGGGGTGTGGTCACCTGGCCGCGATGGTCGCCAGCTACGCGGGGTGCGGCGCCTGCTATCGAGAGGCTGACGCCACTTCGGTCAGTCCAATACTGTTGTCCGACAGCGGATTCAACATGCATGACGTCGCCCTGAAAAGCTTGCAAACGCCAGCCGTTTCTGGTATCAGGGATGTATATCGACAAATACAAGTCATCTCTGTACGGCGAGGTGGATGTGGTGTTGATGGGCGTTACGACCGTGGTCGAGCCGGCATGCGCGGCGATCAGTGAGGCGGCGGCGATCGTGGAGGCCGAATGGATGCGCCTGCGGCGACCGAGCGTGCCGGTTCGATACCCCACCTGCGAGTTGCCCGCGGCGCGGCGAGGCCCGCGCCGCACGACCACCCTGGTCTCCCTCATGCCGACGCGCACCGGGTGCTCGACGCGCCCGCATGGCACCGAAGGCCGATGGCCGGCCTCCCTCGTGTGGGCGCGGCAGCGTTCACCTCCGTCCTGCCAACGTCTTTCGCACATGGGTGAAAGGAGGTAACTGACAAAAACGAGCACGGGCTATCGAAGTATGAGATGGCGGTCGTGCCGTCCACGAATATTGCGACGTATTGATCGGCGCGACGCACACCTGCGCGCGCACAGCCACTTGTCGTGGCCATCTACGTGGACCGCATGACTTCCGCCGCCGCTACGGGCGGGCCGCCGCGGTGCCGACACTTCGGCTACCGCATCGCGGCCCGCCCACTGCCCGCGTTCACCGTACGAACTCCGCGGCCCGGTGCCCGATCATCACGATCGTGGCGTGCGGCCCGCGGCTGGTGATCGCGGGCAGGATCGAGCCGTCGATCACCCACAGGTTGTCGATGCCGAGCACGCGACACCGCGGGTCAACGACCGCCCTGGGGTCGCCGTCGGCGCCCATCGGTGCGGTGCCGCAAAGATGTTGTGAGGTTGACCAGACTGCCGCTGCGGAATCGGTTGTGCCACCAGTTAATTCGCGGGCCAACTCGCTGCCGCGGCGCAGCGCCGCGACGTCGTCGGGCTCGCTGTCGTAGCGGTGCTCGATGCGGGGCGGCACGTCGGGATCGGACGAAGTCAGCGTCAGGCGCCCGCGCGCGTGTGGTTGCATCAGCGCCACCCCGATGTGTGGCCAGTCGGCATGCCCGGCGGTTCCGTCACCGGTCATCGCCACGAATCCACCCGTGTACGGCCTGATCTCGAGATCGTCGTCCGTGCTGAGCACCACCTCGAGCACCGGCCGTCCGGGCGCCACGGTCCAATCGGTGGGCAACACCCACTCGGCATGATCACTGAACGACGTGCCCACCGGCAGCGGCGTCACCACCGGCACGCCGGCGGCGGTCAGCATCGGCTCGTCGCCGATGCCAGAGGTCATGAGCAGGCGGGCCGTTTCAATCGCGCCGGCGCACAATACGACTCGGTCGGCGGTCAAGGTCAGCCGACCGTGCGGGCCGATCGCATCGACGCCCACCACGACGGTGCCGGCAAAACGCAACCGGGCCACCCGCGTCAGCGCATGCAGCTTCAGGTTCGGCCGGCCCAACGCCGGGATCAGGTACCCGGCACCGGAGCCGCGCCGCACGCCGTCGACGATGTTGAGCGGGACTGCACCGATTCCCGAAACCTGCTCAGGCGCGGCATCATTGAGGTCGGCGATCCAGCCGAATCCGGCCCGCTCGGCCGCAGCGATGAACCGCTCGGTGGTCCCGGTCATCTCGTGCGTGCGGCGCACCTGAATGGGACCACGGTCGCCGTGAGCGGGACCATCGAAGTCCAGGTCGGTCTCGATGGCACGAAAGCTGCCCAGCACGTCGGACCATCCCCAGCCCGGGACGGCGATGCGATCGAAGTCGCGCGGCAACCCGCGACAGAAGTAGCCTCCGTTGATCGCGCCCGATCCGCCCACCGTCGCCCCGCGCACCAGGGGATGCTGGCGGGCGGGTTCGTCGGTGAGGCGGGTTTGATAGCGCCGGACCAGCGGGCTGCCGACGCCTATCGGCAACTGCAACCCGTTGGCGGTCTGGGCGAGCAGCCTCGGGTCGTCGAGCGCCGGCCCCGCCTCGAGCACGGTCACCGCGCACTGCGGGTCGGCGGAAAGGCGTTCCGCAACAACCGATCCTGCACTGCCGGCGCCGACGATCAGCACGTCGCTGTGCGAGGCGGCTGTGGTCAAGGCGGTGATTAACTCCGGAACTGGGGTTTCAGGGCGCGCACGTTGCGCTCCCGTAGCACACCCCACCACAACCCGAGCCCGTACGCCAGGTCGTCGACGCGCTTGAGCACCAGGTAGGTCGGCAGCCCGATCGGTTCGACATCGTCACCGATGGCGTCGCGGCGGCGAAGCCAGTCGACCACTCCGTCCATGACGGCCGCGACCAGGACCACCCGCCGGAAATGACGCGACATCGTGGCGGCCACCAACGCCAGCGGCCAGTAGTGCCGGCACAACGCCGACGCCAGCTGCAGCGCCGCCGACCACAGGCCACGGCTCGCGATCATCGCGACATCGGTCATCGACGTCTCGGCGCTGCGCATGGCCCGCGCGATCCGGCGACCAGTCAGTACGGCCAGGACGATGGACGCCAGCCGCGACAGGGTGGACCCGAACGCCATCAGAATCCACGTCATCAGCGCCCAGCCGGAAATCACCACCGGCGCCGTCTTGTCCGGGGTGGCGTACCGACAGCGGGGCCGCCGAACCGCCGTAAAACGCTTTGCGCGCAAGCCAATCCCGCAATGCGGTGCGGTGGTCGTGGGCGACCAGCGCGATCGGCTCGTAGCGCAGCCGGGCGCCCGCCTCGATGAGCCGCCAGCACAGGTCGACGTCCTCGCCGGACTGCAGGGTCTCGTCGAACCCGCCGACACCCCGGATCGCCGAGCACCGGCAGATGATCGCCGCGCTGGGCACATAGGACACCGTGCTGTGCGGCAGCACCGGCGCCTCGCGTTCGCCGAGGTCGAGCGAGGAGTGCACCGCCTCGTAGCGCGCCACCACGTTCTCGCTGTGCGACAGGCCGACGATGCGGGGCGCGACCAGGCCGACCGTGGGATCGCAGAAGTGGCCGAGCAGGGCTTCCAGCCAGCCCCGGCGCGGTGCGACGTCGGAGTCGAGGAAGGCGACGAAGTCCGTCCGGCATACCCCCAGCCCGGTGTTGCGGGCGGCCGCCGGGCCCTTGCTGCGGTGATGGCGCAGCACCTCGATGTCGCAGTGCGCGCCGACGAAGTCTTCCGGCCCGACCGGGGGGAACGAGCCGTCGTCCACCACGACGACACGCAGGCCGCGCAGCGAGCTGACCAGGCGGCGCACGCCGGAAAGGTTGTCCCGCACCGGGATTACCACCGTGACGTCGTGGTGCGACGGACCGCCGGCGGGCCGGGGATGCGCCACCGTGGCGTCCAGCAGGGTGCGGGCGAGTTGGGCGCTGAGGTCGTCGCGCACCTTCAGCCGGCCATCCAAGAGCATGTCCTGCGCGGCGGGAGCCAGCTTCAGCAGCCGGGTCGGCGAGCCGCCGAGCAGCGCCGAGCCATCGCCGAGCACCCGCACGCGGCGGTCGACCTGAACGGCGAACCCGTTCGGCAGCCGGGGCGCGGTCATGTCAGCATCCCGTCCGGCCCGGGCTGCCAGCGGGCGACCCGGCGGATACAGCCGTCGACCATCTCGGTGAAGATCCGCTTGCCCTCGGCGGCGGTGGCGGTGGTCGGGTCGCCGAGCACGCCGAGGGGGCTGACCGCCGCGACTCCCCCGCGGCGCATCGACCCGAGCAACTCGGGCAGCGGCGACCGGTTGCCGGCCACCCACTGGTCGGTCCGGACGACCGCCGGCGAGATATGCAGCAACACCGATGTTTCGGTATGGCCGGCGTGGGCGTCACCGCCGGCGGTCAGGCACGGGCACCAGCCGACCTCGCGCCCCTCGGTGCGCAGCCGGGCCACCGCGCTTCTCAGCGCCGCGACATTGCCGCCGTGGCCGTTGACGAAGACGAGGCGCTGGGCCCATTCGGCCGCTGACCTGCCGTACTCGACCAGCAGCAGCGTCAGCGCCTCGGTGCCGAGCGAGATCGTTCCGGCGAAACTCTGGTGTTCGCCGCTGGCGCCGTACGCGATGGCCGGCGCCACCAGCCACTCGTTCCCGAGGCGCGGCGCGGCGTCACCCGCGACCGCCGCCGCGATCCGGGTGTCGGTGTCCAGCGGCAGGTGTGGACCGTGTTGTTCGGTCGACCCCAGCGGAACCATGACCGACGCCGCCTTGCTTGATAGCTGGCTCGACGTCGCGGTTCCCAATTCGCCGAGTACGGGCACTCGGTGATGGTAGGACGAATTCACCTGGCGTGCACCAATTGTTGAATCTTGAAAATAACTTTTTTTCTTGGTCGTTCACCGGGTGTTCGAATCGTGGGCCCGTCCGTCACGGTTACCCCGCCCGTACCACGATTTGCACGGGCGTCACTTAATCCAGGCCAAGCCGCCCCGCATGGTCGCCTTTTGGCTACGCGCCGCCCGAGGGCACGCCCAGTGCCCGGGTGAAACCGGGCGGCACCAGAATGTGGTCCGGCCCGAGGTCGTGGACCGAGGAGAGCCCCAGACCCATCAGGGCCGAGTCGATGCCGCCGCGCAAGATGTCGAGCACGTTCTCCACACCCGGTTGGCCGGCCGCGGCCAGCCCCCACAGGTAGGCCCGGCCGATCATCACCGCGCGCGCTCCCAGCGCGACGGCCTTGACGACGTCGCTCCCGCGCCGCACGCCACCGTCGAGGAGCACCTCGATCTGATCGCCGACGGCCGCGGCCACCGCAGGCAGGGCGCGGATCGAGGCAGGCGTGCCGTCCAGATTGTTGCCACCGTGGTTCGACACCGAAATGGCCGAAACCCCCGCGTCCACCGCCCTTTTGGCGTCGTCGACGCGCATCACGCCCTTGAGCATGAACGGCCCACCCCACAGTTCGCGGAGCCAGGCGATGTCCTCCCAGGTCGGCGGCGGCGTGCCCATCCACTCCCCGTACGCCTGAAAGAAAGGGGGCCCGGGCTCGCCGCGGCGGCCCTGGTTGGGCACGCGTAGCTCCGGCGGCCGCATGGTCTTGGCCCACTGCAGGAACCACCGCGGCTTGGTGATGACCTCCGGGCTCATCTTGACGATGGTTTTCAGATCCATCTTCTCCGGGATCGAGGGGCTGCCCCAGTCCCGGCCGTGCGAGAAGCTCCAGTCGGTGGTGACGATCAGGCCGACCGCCCCGGCCGCGCGGGCGCGCTCCACTCGCGCGGCGATCGCGTCGCGGTCGCCCAGCCAGTACACCTGGAAGAACACCTTGGGGTTCGCCGCAATGACCTCTTCGATCGGCTTGCTGGCGAAGGAGGACAGCCCCATGGCGGTGCCACGGGCGGCGGCGGCCCGCGCCACGGCGACCTCACCATCGGGGTGCACCGCCTGCACGCCGGTCGGCGAGATCAGCACCGGCAGCGAAAGATCTTGCCCCATAACGCTGGTCGACAAGTCGCGCTTTTCCTGCGCGCCGATGACGTGTGGCGCAAAGCCGAGTTCGCTGAAGGCTGCCACGTTGTCGGAGACCGTGACTCCCTTTTCGCTTGCCGAAATCAGCGACGAATAGGCCGATTTCGGCAGCCGGCGCTTAGCGCGTTGCTGCGCGATGGCGACGGTCTCGAACCATGCCGCGGCCATGCTTACACCGGACTTTCGTTACACATGCGGGCCGGCGGCGTTGCCGGCGTGACCGCCGGCGGTCGCAGCGACAGCGTGAGCGGCACCGGTTGGCGGATGCGCTTCCCGCGGGAATGATCGGCCCGGGGACGCGGCGTCTCGCGATCGTGTGCCAGCGCAGTCGTGCTGTGGCCCTGGACGCATTCGGGGTCGGGTCCGTCCAGCGGCAGGCCGGTGAAGAATTTGGCGGCCATGCATCCGCCCCGGCAGCTGTCGTAGTGCCCGCAGCTGCCGCAGGCGCCGGCCGACTGGGGTTCGCGCAGCTCGCGGAACAGCGGGGCGTTTTTCCAGACGTTGGAGAATCCGGCCCGAAACCGGTGTCCGTCAACACGTTTCCGGCCAGGAAGCGGTCGTGGATGGCGAACGGGCAAGCGTAGACGTCACCGACCGGGTCGATCAGGCAGACGACGCGGCCCGCGCCGCACATGTTCAGGCCGGCCAGGGCGCCGGATTGGCCCAGCGGAGCCAGGTGGAAGAAGGAGTCGCCGGTGAGCACCCGCTCGCCCTTGGCGACCAGCCAGTCATACAGCTGGATCTGCTGGTCGGCGGTGGGGTGCAGCTCTTCCCAGACATCGGCGCCACGCCCGGACGGGCGGAGCCTGGTGATCCGCAGCGTCGCGCCGTAATGGCTTGCCAGCGCCGCGAATTCGTCGAGCTGGTCGACGTTGTGCCGGGTGACGACCACGGAGATCTTGGCGTCTTTGAATCCGGCGGCGGCCAGGTTCTCCAGCGCCCGTACCGCCATGTCGAACGAGCCGGGTCCGCGGACCGCGTCGTTGACCTCGGCGGTGGCGCCGTCCAGCGAGATCTGGACGTCGACGTAGTCGCTGGCCGCCAGTCGCGCGGCGACCTCGGGTGTGATCCGGACGCCGTTGGTGGAGAACTTCACGCCGACATGGTGCTCGGTCGCGTAGTCGACCAGTTCCCAAAAGTCCGGGCGCACAGTGGGTTCCCCGCCACCGATGTTGACGTAGAACACCTGCATGCGTTCCAGCTCATCGATGATGTCCATGCATTGACGGGTGGACAGCTCGCGCGGGTCCCGCTTGCCCGACGACGACAGGCAGTGCACGCAGGCCAGGTTGCAGGCGTACGTCAGCTCCCAGGTGAGGCAGATGGGCGCGTCCAGGCCGTGCTCGAACTGCTCGATCAGCCGTGGCACGGGCGCCTGCGATGGTGCGGTCATTGATGGTCCTCCCTGGGCACCAACATGTTGGACTCGACGAGCACACCCAGCGCATGCAGATACGGCGCCTGTCCGGCGTCGTCCACTCCCGCCGCGCGGCAGGCGGACCGGATGTCGGGATGGTCGGCGAGCGACTGCACCACGGTGAGGATGGTGCGGTTCTTCAGAAACGACAGCTTGCGGGTACCGAAGTGGTAGAGCAGCGCGCCGAACGGTTCCGGCCGAACCGCCACCTGGGGGTGCAATCGCCAGCCGCGATCAGGATCGAACGAGGTCGCCGTCCGGGCCTGCGCGGGCGCGGGCACGGTCAGTAGACCCCGCACATGCCGTCGATGGACACCTCTTCGACCAGGGTCTCGGTGACCAGTTGGGTGTCAGTTTCGGTCTCGTGGTCCACGGGGTCTTGCCTTTCGTCCGGTCTTGACAACGATGGGGTCTGAGTCACACTCGCCGCCAGAATATGGCATCGAGTGCCGAAATGGAAGGGCGGGGTCCGATGATGCCGCAGCCGCGGGTGGGCAGGCGCCGCTCCACCACGCCGCACCACATCACCGACGTCGCCAACGACATGTTCACCGCCCGCGGTTTCGCCGAGGTGAGCGTCGACGATGTCGCCCAGGCCGCCGGCATCTCGCGCCGCACCCTGTTCCGGTATTACGCGTCCAAGAACGCGATCCCCTGGGGCGACTTCGACAATCACCTTGCCCACCTGCGCGATCTGCTCGACAACGTCGATTCTGGTGTGCGCCTGGGTGATGCGCTGCGCGCTGCGTTGTTGGCGTTCAACACCTTTGACGAATCCGAGACGGCCCGCCACCGCCAGCGCATGCGGGTGATCCTGCAAACCGCTGAGCTGCAAGCGTATTCGATGACGATGTATGCCGGCTGGCGTGAGGTGATCGCGGGGTTCGTGGCGCGTCGCCTCGACTGCAAGACCACCGACCTGCTGCCCCAGACCGTCGCCTGGACGATGCTCGGGGTGGCGTTGTCGGCCTACGAAAATTGGCTGAGCGATGAATCCGTCCCGCTGCCGGTCGCCCTGGGCAATGCCTTCGACGTGGTCGGCGCCGGGCTGGACGGGCTGGACGGGTGACGGCCGAGCACCTGGTGCACACCCTGCGGTCACAGGGCAGGTTCTGCGCCTCGTCGGGCTCGCCGATGTATGGCGAGCTGTTCGAACTGGTCGCCGGGGACGTCGAGGCCGGCGGCGTCTTCGCGACGGTCTTGTCCGGGCGCGAGGACGCCCCGTCCCGCGACGCGGTGCCGCTGCGGTTGCTCGGCGGGCTGCACCGGTTGGTGCTCGACGGCCGGGCGGCGCGGTTGCGCCGCTTCTACCCCAGCACCGGGGGCGGATGGGATGCCGGGTCCGCCTGGCCGGAAATCCTGGACACCGCGGCCGGTCACGTCGACGTGCTGCGCGCGGCGCTGGGCCGGCCACCGCAGACGAACGAGGTGGGCCGTTCGGCCGCACTGATCGGCGGGCTGCTGCACATCAACCACGAATTCGATTTGCCTATACGGCTTTTCGAGATCGGATCGAGTGCGGGGCTGAACCTGCGCGCGGACCGCTACCGCTACGACTTCGCCGGTGGCCGGTGGGGGCCCTCCGACTCGCCGGTGGCCATCGATGACGCGTGGCGCGGCCGGCTGCCCTCGCGGCGCGAAGTGCGGATCGTGGCGCGCCGCGGGTATGACATCGCGCCCATCGACGTCGGCGTCGCCGACGGGGAGCTGACCGTGCTGAGCTATGTCTGGCCCGACCAGGGTGCCCGGCTGGCGCGGCTGCGCGGCGCCATCGAGGTCGCCCGCCGCGTCCCGGCGGTGCTCGAGCGCCAGACCGCGGCCGACGCGGTCGCCGGCCTGACACTGGCCGACGGCGCGCTGACCGTCTTGTGGCATTCGATCACCTGGCAGTATCTGTCCGCCGACGAACGCGGCGCGGTGCGCGCCCACGTGGCCGCGCTGGCCAACCGGGCCGATGCGCGGTCGCCGTTCGCCCACCTCACGATGGAGCCGGCGCGCTCTGGCCCGGGTGCGCCGATCAGGTTCGTGGTGCGGGCCCGCGTCTGGCCGGAGGGCGATCCGCAGCTGCTGGGCGAATGTCACCCGCACGGGCCGCCGGTGAACTGGAAATAAACCGGCGCAGCCGAATGCCGAACTGCGGTCCGGCATTTCGGCTGCGACCGGGCTGCGCTAGGTCCCCATGAAGGTCATCGGATCGTGCAGCACGCGGGTGCCGTCGTGCAATCCTTCGATGGCCTCCATGTGCTCGGGGTCGAGGGTGAAGTCGAACACGTCCAGGTTCTGGGCGACGCGTTCGGGCTTGGACGACCGCGAGACGACGACGTTGTCCAGCTGCAGGTTCCACCGGACCAGCACCTGTGCGGGGGTGCGTCCGTACTCTGCGGCGATCGAGGTCACCACCGGCTCCTCGATCAGCCGGCCGACGCCCAGCGGGCTGTAGGACTGCGTCGTCACATCGTGCTGGGCGTGGGCCTGGCGCAGCTCGGCCTGGTTCAGGCGCGGGTGCAGCTCGACCTGGTTCACCGCGGGCACCTCTTCGGTTTCCTCGATGACCGTCGCCAGCAGCTCCTCGGTGAAGTTGCAGACGCCGATCGAGCGGACATGCCCCTCTTCACGGGCGACCTTCATGCCCTCGAAGCTCTCCACGTACTTGCCCAGCTTCGGCGCCGGCCAGTGGATCAGGTAGAGGTCGAGGTAATCCAGCCCGAGTCGGTCCAGACTCGCCTTGCACGACTCCTGGGCGGTGTGGAAGCCCTGCTTCGAGGTGCCCAGCTTGGTGGCGACGAACAACTCCTCGCGGGGGATGCCCGAAGCGGCGATCGCGCGCCCGACGGCTTCCTCGTTTCCATAGGAGGCGGCGGTGTCGATGAGGCGGCAGCCGGCCTGCAGCGCCGCGAGTACCGAGCTTTCCGTCTCCTCATCGGACAACTTGGCTACCCCCAAGCCAAGTACGGGCATCTTCGCCTCGTCGTTGAGAGCGACGGTCGGAATCGCGCTGGGCGAGCTGTATATCTCATCAATCACTGTCACTTGCCAATCACCTGCCTACCAATTTGGGTTACTGGGTTATCTGGGAAAGAACGATGATTCGGCCGCGGCCCTCAGGCCGGGCGATTCAGCCGACCCACTGCATCGTGCGCGGTCGGTCCAACATCGTTCGCCTGCAGACAGTAGCGAAGCTCCGCAAGCGGTGCACAGAACTCGTCGATACGAGCCGGCACAGCAAAATTCGTCACCCTTGAGAGTTACGGTTTTCCAGCGCAATGAGTTTGGCGTTGCCGGTGATGGCAATTATGTGACACCGGCTACAGCGCTGTCGCGCTGTCCGCATCGCATGTTCCAAGACTTCCCCTTAGTGAGGTGTATCACCATCGAATTGGGCTGTGGCGTATGGCCAATTCGCGTCGAACTCCCAGGAAGGCAGTGGTTTGCGAGCGCAAATCTTGATGGTCTAAGTGCTTTCGTCTCCATTAGCGCAGCGGGGTGCGCGCGACGCGAAATCGCTGATCCCTTATGCTCGACAAACGCCGACCGCACGCCAACACCGGAAGCGAGGCAGACCTATCCCATGAAGGCAATGCAAGAGCTATTTGAAATAGCTTGGCAGGCAACACAACTCGGCGCCACCATCCTCAAGAAATCGCAGCCCAGCTCGGTGCAGCACAAAGGCGACCGCGACACCGTCACCGACGTCGACCTCGCGATCCAGCGCGATATCGCCGCATACCTCGCCCAGACCACACCCGATATCGCGCTGCTGGCCGAAGAGTCCGAGCAACAGCCAGACATCGAAACTGCCGAGTGGATCTGGGTCCTTGACCCCATCGACGGGACGTCCAACTTCGTCCACGGCCTGCCGTTGTGTGCCGTGTCGCTGGCCCTGCTGCACGCCGGCCGCACCGTGGTGGCCGTCACCCACGCCCCTGCTCGGCAAGACCTACCACGCCATCGAAGGCAAAGGCGCGTTCGTCAACGGGCAACGGATCACCGCCAGCGCCACCGACAGTCTCAGCGGCGCCATCGTGTCGCTCGGCGACTACGCCGTCGGGCACGACGCCGGCCGGCTCAACCGGCACCGGCTGGCGCTCACCACCGAGCTGGTGCCCCGCGTCGAGCGCATCCGGATGATCGGGGCGGCAACGCTCGACCTCGCCTTCGTCGCCGAGGGCGCCCTGGACGCCTGCGTGATGATGTCCAACAAGCCGTGGGACACCGCAGCGGGGACACTGATCGCCCGCGAGGCCGGAGCGCAGCTCACCGACGCGCAGGGCAACCCGCACACCCACAAGTCCGCGTCGACGATCGTCACCGCGCCGGGCATTGCCGAGCAGCTCGCCACGGTGATCCGCGGCACCGAGATCCCCAGCAACCGGTACGCGGCGGCCGTCGGCTAGCGGCGGGTGCGAAAGACCGGTCTCAGCCCAGCATTTCGGCGATGGGCACGGCCGCGGCGATCTTGGCGCGGACCTTCATGACCTTGCCGGGCATCCCGCCGCCGACGACCCCGACCAAGACGCCGTCGCGCTCGTAGTAGGCCAGGAACTTGCGGCCGTCGTCCTCGACCAGATGGACGATGTCGGTCGGCCTCCGGCTCGCCCAGGCACTGGATCTTGACGTCGTACTGGTCACTCCAGGAGTTCCGGGACCACCACCACCGGCGGCACGTCCTGGCCAAGCATCGCGGGCACGACGACACGGGCCTGGTCGGCGACGTTGCTCCAATGTTCCACGCGCGCTTGGTGTCCCGTCGGGTCACGCCATGAGGCGACGTCGCCGAGCGCCCACACATTGGGTGCGCTGGTGCGTCCGGCTTCGTCGCAGATGACGCCGTTGTCGACGTCGACGCCGCTGCCGTCGAGCCACTCCGTCGCCGGTCGCGACCCGATGCCGACGACCACCAGGTCGGCCGCCAGTTCGGTGCCGTCGCTGAGCACCACCGTCTCGACGTGTGCCGTCGCCGCGCACCTCCGCCACCCCGACACCGAGGCGAACGTCGACACCTTCGTCGCGGTGCAGCCGCGCCACCAGCTCGCCGATCTGCTCGCCGAGCACCGCGGCCAGCGGCGTCGGCTGCGGCTCGACCAGCACCACGTCGACGCCCAGGCTGCGCAGGCTGGCCGCCACCTCGCAGCCGATGAAGCCGGCGCCGATGACCACGGCGCGCTGCGCCGCGATGCGTGCTCGCGCAGCGCCATGCTCTCGTCGAACGACCGCAATACCCGGATGCCTTCGAGATCCGGGAACGCCGGAATGCGCCGCGGCACCAAACCGGTGGCGATGACGAGTTCGTCGTAGCCAAGCATGCGTCCCGTCGTCGAGGGTCACCGTCTGCGCCGCGGTGTCCAGGCTGATGGCGGCCGACCCAGTCGCAGGGTGATGTGGTTCTCGTCGTACCACTCGCGCGGCTTGAGCGCGACGTCGTCGACCTCTTTGCGCAGCACTTCTTTGGACAACGGCGGACGGTCGTAGGGCAGATGCACCTCGTCGCTGACGATGGTGATGCGACCGGAGTAGTCGGATCGTCCGCAGTTGCTCGGCGGTCCGGGCGGCCGCAAGCCCGCCGCCGACGATCACGATTCCGTTTCGGCACGTTCTCATGTCACGTGGAGTTCTTAGCACGCTGGCCGGTCAGTACTTTAGGGCGCCCTTGTCCACGGGGATCTGGGTGCCGGTACAGCGTGCCCGAGCCGTCGCCGGCGAGCCAGGCCACGACGTCGGATACTTCGTCGGCCGCCATGAACCCCTTGGGCTGCACCGGCATTGGCGGAAAGCTATGCACGAAGCGGGGATGCTTGGCGAAAATTTCCATCATTGCCTCCGGCTCGATCATCGGGGTGTCGACCGAGTAGGGGTGGATGGAGTTGACCCGGATGCCGTATTCGCCGAGCTCGATCGCCAGGGTGTTGGTCAGCGCGGTGAGTCCGTGCTTGCTGGCCGAGTAGTGGCCGTTGCCCGGCGTGGCTTTGAGGCCCGCCGACGAGCTGACGACGACGATGGAACCGCCGTTGCCGGCCTCGATCATCGCCGGGAACGTGGCGCGCAGGGTGCGCCAGGTGCCGGTCAGGTTGACCCCGATGACCGTGTCCCACTGCTCGTCGGTGAGTTCCCAGACCCGGCCCCAGCCCAGCACGCCGGCGTTGGCGACCAGGATGTCGAGCCGGCCGAATTGTTCGACCCCGTCGGCCACCAGATTGCCGCAGCGCGGCGTCGTCTCGGATGTCCACCTCGCGGGCCAGGATCTTGCGTCCTTCGGCTTCCACCAAGCGGACGGTCTCGTTGAGATCCTCCGGCGTGGCCGGCGTGTAGGTCAGGGTGTCCGACGCCGGCGCGCAGATATCCAGCGCGATGATGTCGGCGCCCTCGCGGGCCAGCCGCACCGCATGCGACCGCCCTTGGCCCGCGGGCAGCGCCGGTGATAAATGCCACCCGTCCTTGCAGTGATCCAGCCTGTGCAGCCACGGAGCCCCTCGACCGCCGAAGACCAAGACAGGCTAGCAGCGAAACTGGAACGTGTTCTAAACCCGCCTGCGGAGATTCAGATTCGGCGATGATCGCGTCCGCCGGCTGTTGTATTCGGCGTCGCTCAGAGCGCCGCTGGCCCGCAGCTTCTCGAGCTCGGCGAGCCGGTCGGCGATCGACGGTTCCGGCGGCGGCGGCGGAGGAGGGGCCGGCGCGCCCGCCCGGCCGCGGGTTGTGGCTGTTGTTCGGCCGCCGGCGCACCACGGCCTGGATCTGCTGACGCAACACCGGATTCGACCGGATGTCGACCATCCGGTTCAGCGGAACGTTGTTGGCCTTGAGGATCTGCAGGATCTCCATCAGCGGGCCGGCCTGGCCACTCAGGTCGTAGGTCCTGTTGTCCTCGGCCAGGGTGAACTGTGCCGGCACCAGGCCGTTGACCAAAGCGCTTCGCTCCCAGTCGATTCGGTATTCCTGGGTGGTGGGGTTGACAAGGACCACCAGTTTGCGGGCGGTGAGGTTGCCGAGCCGGGTGACGCTGGCGATGACCCGGTCTTCGCTGTCGAAGGGCGGAAAGCCGGGCCGGCGATGCGCAAGTGCAGCTTGACCAACGGCTGGTCATTGATCCGGGTTCCCGTCTCGGTGATTCCGGTGATTGGGCGAGCGCCAGCACCCCGGTCTGCTCGAGCGCGGCAGTTTTGGCGGACGACTTCGCCCCGTAGTTGGCCAATGCGAGCGCGATCAACACGTCGGCCACGGTGATGAACAGGCCGACGTAGAACATCCACTGCAGCAGGCTGCCGAGCCCAGGGTGAAGTAGACGACCAAAAAGATCGGCCCGACCAGGCCGCCGCACAGCAAGACCAACAATTGTGATTTCAGGTAGCGCGCTAACACATGTCTCTCCTCGCCTAACTGGGGAATCCGTGTCAGATTAACGCGCGCAGATGTCGCGGCGGAGCGCGATACGTGCAAACCGCGCTCGGGTGGCCTACACGGGATCGGCGCATGGTACGTCGGCAGCCGCGTGACGGACGTGCCCACCTGCTTCCGCCGGAGAATATGCAGGCTGCGCCGGGGCAGGCGGCGTGCGGTGCGGTGCGCGCGCGACACCGGCATCGCCGGCCGGTAGAGTTTGCGGCGGCACTGCGGTCTGCGGCGCCGCGGCGGGGGCGCCGGCCGGCGTCGCCGTCGATGCCATCGGCGCAACGGTGGCCGGCAGAACCGGCCGAGCGTCCGGCCGGCGTCACCACCCGCGCCGCGCCCGCCGGCATGGTGGACGAGGCCAGCGTGGCCGATCCCGCGGGAGCCGCCGCGACCGGCGTGCCGGCCGGTACCGGAGAAGCTGCGCCCGCGGCCGGCGCGACCGCCGCCGCCAGGGGTCTCGCGGGCGCGGTCGGCGCGGCAGTACCCACGGCACCGGCGCTCACCGCCGGCACCTGTGCAGCCATCGACGCCGGGGCCGCCGCGGTCTGCAAGGGCGAGGTATTGGAGGCCTCGGCGAAGGCGTACTGCGCGGCACCGCCATTCATCAGCTGGACGAACTGGCTGTGAAACGCGGCCGCCTGGGCGCTGAGCGCCTGATAGACCTGGGAGTGCGCATCGAAGAGCGCGGCAACACTCGCAGACACCTCGTCGGCGCCGGGGGCCAGCACGCCCGATGTCGGACCCAACGCGGCAACGTTGGCAGAACTGATGGTCGACCCGATCCTGGCCAGGTCCGCCGCGGCGGCCGCGACGAATTCGGGCGACGTTTGAACGAACGACATCGGCACCTCCCCGCAGCGCTACGGTCAGAGAGAAGTATGAGCGCAAATCCTAAACCAGCCGGAGCCGTCGCCGCATGATTTCCCCGCGTTGGCGCGGGCCGGCGCCGCAACCAAAGCACAAAGCCCGGATTGCCGGGTGGGCAATCCGGGCTTTGCGGTGGTTCGAACTACTTGATGATCTTGGTGACCCGACCGGCGCCGACGGTGCGGCCACCCTCGCGGATCGCGAAGCGCAGACCCTCGTCCATGGCGACGGGCTGGATCAGCTTCACCGGGATGTCGGTGTTGTCACCGGGCATCACCATCTCGGTGCCCTCCGGCAGCGTCACCACACCGGTCACGTCGGTGGTGCGGAAGTAGAACTGCGGACGGTAGTTGTTGAAGAACGGCGTGTGCCGGCCGCCCTCGTCCTTGGACAGGATGTAGACCTGGCCCTCGAACTCGGTGTGCGGGGTGGTGGTGCCGGGCTTGACGACGACCTGGCCGCGCTCGACGTCCTCGCGCTTGATACCACGCAGCAGCAGACCGACGTTGTCGCCGGCCTGGCCCTGGTCGAGCAGCTTGCGGAACATCTCCACGCCGGTGACCGTGGTCTTGGTGCTGGTCGGCTGGATGCCGACGATCTCGACTTCCTCGTTCACGTTGATCACGCCGCGCTCGACACGGCCGGTGACGACGGTGCCACGGCCGGTGATCGTGAAGACGTCCTCGACCGGCATCAGGAACGGCTTGTCGGTCTCGCGGACCGGGTCCGGAATCGACTCGTCGACCGCGTTCATCAGCTCCACGATGCGACTCGACCCACTTCGGCGTCGCCCTCGAGCGCCTTCAGCGCGGAGACCCGGACGACCGGAGCGTCCTCGTCGAACTCCTGGGCGGCCAGCAGCTCGCGGACCTCCATCTCGACGAGCTCGAGCAGCTCCTCGTCGTCGACCATGTCGGCCTTGTTCAGCGCGACCAGGATGTAGGGCACGCCGACCTGACGGGCCAGCAGCACGTGCTCGCGGGTCTGCGGCATCGGGCCGTCGGTGGCGGCGACCACCAGGATCGCGCCGTCCATCTGCGCGGCGCCGGTGATCATGTTCTTGATGTAGTCGGCGTGGCCCGGGGCGTCGACGTGCGCGTAGTGGCGCTTCTCGGTCTGGTACTCCACGTGGGAGATGTTGATCGTGATACCGCGCTGACGCTCCTCGGGCGCATTGTCGATCTGGTCGAACGCACGCGACTCGTTCAGGTTCGGGTACTTGTCATGCAGAACCTTGGTGATAGCCGCGGTCAGCGTGGTCTTGCCGTGGTCAACGTGACCGATGGTCCCGATGTTGACGTGCGGCTTCGTCCGCTCGAACTTCGCCTTCGCCACTTTTGTGTCCTCCTGGACTTGTTGGTGCTCGTTAAAGCAGTGTTGTTATTTCAGTTGTGCCGCGGTACGTGACCGGGCAAGGTTACTCCGCTGCGTCCGGACTCACTCGCCCGTCGCCTTCGCGATGATCTCCTTCGACACGTTGGCCGGCACTTCGGCGTACGAGTCGAACACCATGGAGTAGTTCGCCCGGCCTTGAGTCTTCGACCGCAGGTCGCCGACGTAGCCGAACATCTCCGACAGCGGCACATGCGCCTTGACGACACGCGCACCGCTGCGCTCCTCCATGGCCTGGATCTGGCCACGGCGGGAGTTCAGGTCGCCGATCACGTCGCCCATGTAGTCCTCGGGCGTGGTGACCTCGACGGCCATGATCGGTTCCAGGATCACCGGCTGCGCTTGCGCGCCGCCTTCTTCAGCGCCTGCGAACCGGCGATCTTGAACGCCATCTCCGACGAGTCGACCTCGTGGTAGGCGCCGTCGAGCAGGGTGACCTTCAGGTTCACCAGCGGGTAGCCGGCCAGCACGCCGTACTGCATGGCGTCCTGGGCGCCGGCGTCCACCGACGGGATGTACTCGCGCGGGACGCGGCCACCGGTGACCTTGTTCTCGAACTCGTAGGTCGCGCCGTCCTCGCCGGTGAACGGCTCGAGGGTGATGATGACCTTGGCGAACTGGCCGGAGCCACCGGTCTGCTTCTTGTGGGTGTACTCGACCTTCTCGACCTTGCGGCTGATCGTCTCCTTGTAGGCCACCTGCGGCTTACCGACGTTGGCCTCGACCTTGAACTCGCGGCGCATGCGGTCGACCAGGATGTCCAGGTGCAGCTCGCCCATGCCGCCGATCACGGTCTGGCCGGTCTCGTTGTCCAGGTGCACCTTGAAGGTCGGGTCCTCCTCGGCGAGCTTCTGGATCGACAGGCCCAGCTTCTCCTGGTCGCTCTTGGTCTTGGGCTCGATGGCCACCTCGATGACCGGGTCGGGGAAGGTCATCGACTCCAGCACGACCTGGTTGTTGCGGGTCGCACAGGGTGTCGCCGGTGGTGGTGTCCTTCAGGCCGATCACCGCGTAGATGTGGCCGGCCGACGCCGTCTCGACCGGGTTCTCCTTGTTGGAGTGCATCTGGAACAGCTTGCCCAGCCGCTCCTTCTTGCCCTTGGTCGCGTTGATGACCTGGCGTGCCGGAGTCGACGTTGCCCGAGTAGACCCGGACGTAGGTCAGCTTGCCGAAGAACGGGTGCGTGGCGACCTTGAACGCCAGCGCCGAGAACGGCTCGTCGGTCGACGGCGTTGCGGGTGATCACCTCGTCCTCCTTGCCGGGCACGTGGCCGTCGGCGCGGCGGCACGTCCAGCGGCGACGGCAGGTAGTCGATGACCGCGTCGAGCATCGGCTGCACGCCCTTGTTCTTGAACGCGCTGCCGCACAGCACCGGGTAGATCTCCGAGCTGATGGTCAGCTTGCGGATCGCGCCCTTGATCTCGTCGACGGTGAGCTCCTCGCCGCCGAAGTACTTCTCCAGCAGCGCCTCGTCGGTCTCGGCGACGGTCTCGAGCAGCTTGGTGCGGTACTCCTCGGCCTTCTCCGGCCAGCTCGGCCGGGATCTCGATGGTGTCGTAGGTCTCGCCGAGCTTGGTCTCGCCGCGCCACACCTTGGCGTTCATCTCGACCAGGTCGACGATGCCCTCGAAGTCGCTCTCCGAGCCGATCGGGAGCTGGATCGGAATGGCGTTGGCGCCGAGCCGCTCCTCCATCGTCCTGCACGGAGAAGTAGAAGTCGGCGCCGATCTTGTCCATCTTGTTGACGAAGCAGATCCGCGGGACGTCGTACTTGTCGGCCTGCCGCCAGACCTGCTCGGACTGCGGCTCGACGCCTTCTTTGCCGTCGAAGACGGCAACGGCACCGTCGAGCACGCGCAGGCTGCGCTCCACCTCGACGGTGAAGTCGACGTGCCCGGGGGTGTCGATGATGTTGATCTGGTTGTCTTTCCAGAAGCAGGTGGTGGCGGCGGAGGTGATGGTGATCCCGCGCTCCTGCTCCTGCTCCATCCAGTCCATGGTGGCGGCGCCGTCGTGCACCTCACCGATCTTGTAGCTGATGCCGGTGTAGTAGAGGATGCGCTCGGTCGTCGTCGTCTTGCCGGCATCGATGTGCGCCATGATGCCGATGTTGCGGACCTTGGTCAGGTCGGTCAGCACGTCCTTCTGTGCCACAGAAGTCTTCCCACTCTTTCGGTTGCTTAGTTAGCTGTTCGTTGCTTGCGCCCGGCCACTGCGCCGATTGGCGCCGGTGCGGCGCCTACCAGCGATAGTGCGCGAAGGCGCGGTTTGCCTCGGCCATCTTGTGGGTGTCCTCGCGTCGCTTGACGGCAGCGCCCAGGCCATTGCTGGCGTCCAGGATCTCGTTTGCCAGGCGCTCGACCATGGTCTTCTCCCGACGCTGCCGCGAGAAGCTGACCAGCCAGCGCAGCGCCAGCGTGGTGGACCGATCCGGGCGCACCTCGACGGGCACCTGGTAGGTGGCACCACCGACGCGGCGGCTGCGCACCTCCAGGGCCGGCTTGACGTTGTCGAGAGCCCGCTTGAGCGTGATCGACCGGATCGGTGCCGGTCTTCTCGCGGGCCTGTTCGAGCGCACCATAAACAATGCGCTCGGCGAGCGATTTCTTCCCGTTCAGCAGAATCTTGTTGACCAGCTGGGTGACCAGCTGCGACCCGTAGACCGGGTCGTTGACCAGCGGACGCTTCGGCGCGGGCCCCTTGCGCGGCATCAGCTCTTCTCCTTCTTGGCGCCGTAGCGGCTGCGAGCCTGCTTGCGGTTCTTGACACCCTGGGTGTCGAGCGAGCCGCGGATGATCTTGTACCGCACGCCCGGCAGGTCCTTCACCCGGCCGCCACGCACCAGCACCATCGAGTGCTCCTGCAGGTTGTGGCCCTCACCGGGGATGTACGCCGTGACCTCAACCTGGCTGGTCAGCTTGACACGCGCGACCTTCCGAAGCGCCGAGTTCGGCTTCTTCGGAGTCGTGGTGTACACGCGAGTGCACACGCCACGGCGCTGCGGGCTGCCCTTGAGGGCCGCGGTCTTGACCTTGGCGATCTTGTCGCGGCGACCCTTGCGGACCAGCTGCTGAATGGTTGGCATCTACCGGCTTTCTATGTTGTCGTTCTATTGTCGGTGTCTTAAGTCTCTGTACTGCAGTTATGCCCCGCCGCAGTACCCCGCGGCCGGGTGTGTCGCACGCGCCCGCCTCGGACTTCATCCGTTGCGTCATGGACATGCGAATTGGCCCGGCGTGCGCGTCCTCTACGTCAAGCGCCTTAAGCCGCCAGGCACGAGCAACCACAATACCCGCCGCTGGTCGGGCAGGTCAAAGCGACGCAGCGTTGGCGTCCCGTGCCGGGTTACCGGGCTTATCGCGGCGCCGGACTCTCGCTGCGGCGCTCCAGGCCCGCCGCCAGCCGCAGCACCATGTCGGAGAAGACCGCGTCGGTGTCGATGTCGTCCATCACGCCGGTCATTTCCAGCAGCACAAAGCCGTGCATCGCCGACCAGAACTCCAACGCCGCGTAAAAGGCCTGCTCGCCGTCGAGACCGTAGGAGGCCAACACCGCGATCACCGGCGCCGCCGCGCCCTGGGTGGCGGCGGTGTATTCCGGGTCATCGCCGCCCAGCGGCATCCGGGTGAACGCCGAGTACCGGCCCGGGTGGTGGTGGGCGTAGCTGCGGTAGGCGCCGGCCATGACCAGCACGGCGTCGTCGCGGGCCCGGCCCTCGCCGACCCGGTTCAGCATGGTGATGATGTCGTCGATCACCCGCATCCGCACCGTGCGGCGCAGGTCCTCCAGGCTGTCCACGTGGTTGTACAGCGACGGGCCTTTGGTCCCGAGCTGCGTGGCCAACGCGTTGATCGTCAGCGCGTCCCAGCCCTCCCGATCCAAGAAAGTGAGCGCGGCGTTGACGATGATCTCGCGGCTCAGTCTGGCCGGGCGGGCCGCAGACTTTCCCCCGGCACGCGGCCGACCGGCCGATGACTCCGGCTCAGCTGCCATGGCGATCGCCCTTCGGTTGCGTTGACCAGATTGGTCACCACCGCTTTCTCGATGGTTAGTCAGCGAAGAACTCTAGTCCGCGGACAACGCCGGTGGCCGGCGACGGCGCCGAAATGGCGGAAGAAGCCGGCCATGCCGGCGCGGCGATCCACGTACGCTCACTCGAGCAGATCCGCGCCACGGCGAGAGGAGTCCGCGGTGAAATGGACACTCGATGCCGAGCCCTGGCCGCCTGCGCGATCGCGATTCCGTTCAGCCTCGCCGCCGGCGCGCCGACCGCGCAGGCCAAGAACGGTGACACCCATATCACCGGCGAGGGTCTCGAGCAGACAATGGACTGCAACGGCGCCACGCTGATGGTCAACGGCACGTCGAACACCGTCAACGCGCTGGGGACCTGCTGGGCGGTAACGGTGATGGGCTCGGGCAACACCGTCGTCGCCGACACCGTCGTCCACGACATCACCGTCTACGGCTCGACGAGTCGGTCTTACTACAAGAACGGCCAGCCGGTCGTCTGGGACCGCGGCCGCGAACTCGGCATGGTCAACCGCATCGATCATGTAGCGGCGTGAGCCGCTGCGACGCACCGAGTCCATCGACGCGTCAGCACCCGGCATCGACGACCAGGATGGCGCATCATCCGCTGTGCCCCGCATCGGTGCCGGGACTGGCCGGATGCTGCGGCCAGCACAACGACTGCGGTGCCGGACGAGCAGCATCCTCCACCTCGTCGACCACGACGGCCGCCGACGACAAGCACCGGTGCGCAGTTCGACGTCGGCAACACCATCAACTACGGATCGTTCGGAACCACCACCGACATCGATTGCGGCGACGGCAAATCCCTGAACGTGGGCGGCTCCAACAACACGCTGACCGTCAAGGGCACGTGCGGGACGGTGAGCATCGGCGGCGCGGACAACAAGATCACCATCGACAAGATCGACAGCCAACTCAACGTCGTCGGGTTCAACAACACGATCACCTACAAGGACGGCAACCCCAAGGTCGACAACCTCGGCAGCGGCAACACGATCAAAAGCAAGGGCTAGCTCGCGGTCTACGCTACAGCAGCGCGCCCGTGGCGGCCGGCGCCCGCCGCGAAACGTCCGGCGCCTTCCATCGCTTCGGCGGCCACCCGGGAAATGCTGGCCGAATTCGTAGTCCAGCGCGTCTGATTCGGCTATCCCCCACTGGTGCAGCGCCGACAGCCGATCCGATCGCATGCACTGCTGCGGCAGCGCGGCCAGCTCGGCGGCCAGCTGCTCGGCGGCTTCGCGGGCCTGCCCCTTGGGCACGACGCGGTTGGCCAGTCCGATCGCTAACGCCTCGGCGGCGTCGACGGCACGGCCGGTGAGAATCATGTCCATCGCCCGGCTCGTGCCCGATCAGCCGGGGCAGCCGGATAGTGCCGCCGTCGATCAGCGGCACACCCCACCGCCGGCAGAACACCCCGAACACCGCGCCCTCTTCGGCCACCCGCAGGTCGCACCACAGCGCGAGCTCCAGGCCGCCGGCGACCGCGTAGCCACTGACCGCGGCGATCACCGGTTTGGACAACACCATTCGCGTCGGCCCCATCGGGCCCGGGCCGGTCCGGTGTACCGCGTTGGCTTCCGGCGTGCCGAACGCCTTCAAATCGGCTCCGGCGCAAAAGGTTCCGTTGTCGCCCCACAGCACCGCCACCGATGCGGTGTCGTCGCGATCGAACTCCTCGAACGCCGCGAACAGCGCGGCAGCCGTCGGGCCGTTGACGGCGTTGCGCGCCTCCGGCCGGTTCAGGATCACCGTGGTCACCGGGCCATTGCGTTCTACGCGTACCGGATCGCTCATGTCGCCTCCACTAATCGGATACCGTCGCGCCGCTCGGTCAGTTCGGCGGCGAAGTCGTTGTAGGCGGCGCGCAGCCGCGCGCCCGGCCAGTCGGCGGGCAGCAATTCGACCGGCAGCACCGGGTCGGTCAACAGGTGGCGGACCATCGCCGCGGCGACCACGAACCGAGCGGGAATATCTGGTCGCGTCGGACATCTCGTCGAGCAAGCGGTGGCCGGTGCGCGCCCACGCCGGCAGGTCCCACAGCCGGCCAGCCAACTCGGCCGGCGCGTCGTCGCGGGCCTGCACTATCCGCACCCGGGCACGCAGCTCGCGCGTCCAGGTCGAGTTCGAGATTGTCCGGGCGCATCCACACCCCTTCGCGCAGTTCACCGAAACGCTTGTCGTGCAGCGTCGGTTCGCAGCGCGGCGCGGGTCCGGGCATCGGTGCCGACGCTGGTGACGATCAAGGTCGTCCAGTATCCGTGCCAGATCCGCAGCTGTGGTCGCATCGCGTCGTCCTGCCGGCGCTGGCGGGCCAGCAGCCGATCGGAGAGCCGGTAGCCGTCGGCGGAGCGGACCAGGTCGCCGGCGCTGACCATCCGGGTCAACGCGACCCGCAACGTGGTCTCCTTGATGCCGAAATCGGCGGTGAGCCTGATCAATTCGGCCGCGCTGGCCCACGCCGGATGGGCGCCGAGCAGCACGCTGCAGCACCACCGACCGGGCGGTCATCCGCGCCAGCGATTTCGGCATCTGGACCCTCAGACCTGGGATGCCCGGCGGCCGTAGTCGCCGAACGGTTCGTCGCGGTGACGCACCGCATCGCGGAAGCCGTGCTCGACCGCGTCGGCGACGAACGCATGCCCCTCAGGGGTGTGCCGGGCGATGCCGTCGAAGACGGTGCTGACCATCCTGCTGGTGGCCACGCCCTGTTGCAGCAGCGCCGAATTGAGCGCGAGCTTGACCATGATCAGCTGGTTGACCGGCACCGCGGCGATCCGCTCGACCAGCCGCTCGGTGCGCTCGTCGAGGTCTTCCGGGTCGGGCGCCTCGACCGCCAGTCCCCACTCGGCGGCTTGTGCGCCGGTGATGCAATCACCGGTCAGCAGAAGGCGTTTGGCGCGCTGGTCGCCCAGCCGGTGCGCCCACAGCCCGGCGGCCGGCACCCCCCAGACCCGGGTCGGCGGGTAGCCGATTTTGGCGTCGGACGCGGCGATCACCTGGTCGGCGTGCAGGGCGATGTCGGTGCCGCCGGCCACACAGTAGCCGTGGATCTTGACCACCGTCGGCTTGTCCGCGTGCATCAGGCTGGAAAAGCCGCGCACGAAGCGGCTCATCATCTGGTAGTCGATCATCGGGTCCCACGGCTGGTCCGGTAAGTGGTTGACCGCCTGGGTCTTACCGTCGAGCACGGTCCCCTGGTAGCGCGCCGGTGCCGCCGGCTGAGCCGGTGCGATCGGCGTAGGCGCTCAGATCGAAACCCGCGCAGAAGCCCTCACCGCGGCCGGAAACCAGGATGACGTGCACGTTCGGGTCCAGATCGGCCCGTTCGACCAGAGCCGACAATTCCAGCGGGGTGTCGGCGATGATCGCGTTGCCCTTCTCGGGCCGGTTGAAGGTGATCCGCGCAACCCGGTCGGTGACCTCGTAGGTCATCGTCTTCAGGTTGTCGAAGTCGACCGGTCTGATCGCGTGCGTCATGCCCTTTGACCATTGCGCGCTCGAGGATCGGCGCGAGATCCAGCCCGGTCGGCATGGTTCCGAACGCGCCGCCCCACTGCCCGCCGAGGCGGGTGGCCAGGAACGCCTCGGCCACCGCCGGATGTCCGTGGCGCACCAGCAGCGAACCCTGCAGCGCCAGGCAGATGTCCTCGGCGATCTTGCGGGCGCGGTACTGGATGGTGTCGAGATCGCCGAGCTGCGGCCGCAGCCGCTCGATGTGGGCGTCCAGCCGCGGATCCTGGCCGGCGCTCTTGGCCAGCTCGTCGAACAGCACCTCGACGCACTCCGGGCGAGTTGCCATGGCGCGCAACGTATCCAGCGCGCTGACATTGCCGGAGCCCTCCCAGATGCCCATCAGCGGCGCCTCGCGGTACAGCCGCGGCATGCCGGAATCTTCGACATAGCCGTTGCCGCCCAGGCATTCCAGCGCCTCGGCGGCGTGCGGGGTGGCGCGCTTGCACACCCAGTACTTGCTGGCGGCCAGGCCGATACGGCGCAGCAGCGCCTCGGTCTGGTCGCCGCGCACCGCGTTGTCGGTGGCGCCGGCCATCCGCATCGCCACCATGGTGGCGGCCTCGGCCTCGACCGCCAGGTCGGCCAACACATTGCGCATCAGCGGCTGGTCGATCAGATACTCGCCGAACGCCTTGCGGTGCTGCGCGTGGTGGACGGCGCGGGTCAGCCCGGTGCGCATGCTGGTGGCGCTGCCCAGCGTGCAGTCCAGCCGGGTCAGGTTGACCATCTCGATGATGGTCGGCACGCCGCGGCCCTCTTCGCCGACCAGCCACGCGGTGGCGCCGTCGTACTCGACCTCGCTGGACGCGTTGGCGTGGTTGCCGAGCTTGTCCTTGAGCCGCTGCAGGAGCATCCGGTTGCGGGTGCCGTCGGGCAGCACCCGCGGCAGGAAGAAGCACGACAGCCCGCCCGGCGCCTGCGCGAGCACCAGGAAGATGTCGCACATCGGCGCCGAGGTGAACCACTTGTGGCCGGTCAGGCGGTAGCTGCCGTCGGCGTTGCGGAGTGGCCTGGGTGGTGCCGGCGCGGACATCGGAGCCGCCCTGCTTCTCGGTCATCGACATGCCCGCGGTGATACCGACTTTGGTCGTCGGCACTTTGAGCTCCGGGTCGTATGCGCGGCTGGTCAGCAGCGGCTCGTAGATCGGCGGCGAGCTCGGGGTTGCAGCGCAGCGCCGGAACGACGGCGTAGGTCATCGAGATCGGGCACATGTGTCCGGGCTCGGCGGTCCACACGCGACGGTCTTGGCCGCGCGGACCACATGCGCGCCCGGCCGGTCGTCGGCCCACGGCGCGGCGTGCAGGCCGTGCCCGATCGCGGTGCGCATCAGCTCGTGATAGGCAGGGTCGTATTCGACCTCGTCGATGCGGTGGCCGTAACGGTCGTGGGTGCGCAGGATCGGCTGGTTGCGGTCGGCCAGCTCGCCCCAGCGTTGCGCCTGCTGCGACGCCGGAGATCGCACCGATCTCGGTGACCTCGTCGAGGCCCCACTGCCCGCCTTCGCGGATCAGCGCCTCGATCAGCACCGGCGACGACGCCGGGTTGTGGTCCTCCAGCGGCGGGACCTGGTTGGTGACGACATGGGTATCTGGCATGCCGCCAATGTTACATTTTTTCTACAGTCGCACAAGAGCGTGTAATGCTCAGCGGGGATGCGCGGCGAAGAATTCCCACAACTTCTGGGTGGCGAAGGCGGGCCATTCGTGACCGCCGCCGTCGACGGTGACGAGTACGACGCTGCGGTTGTCCGGCGCATCCGGCGGTCGAGTGGTGAGCGGCCCGTTGGTCGTCTCGGTGGGCGCTGCATTGGTCGACATTGCGCCAGAACGCATTCAGCTCCGGCACCGGCGGGCCGTTGATACGGGCGACGCCGGCGCCCGGCCCGCCGTCGTAGCGGATAAGCCGATCGGCGGTGCCGTGGATATGCATGACCGACGTCGGGTGCGGCGACCTGCAGGCGTCCAGCTGAGTGGCCGAATCCGGGCCGATCGCGGCGAAGAGCCTCGTGTTGCACGCCAACGTGTAGGACATGATGCCGCCATTGCTCATGCCGGTGGCATACACCCGCGACGGCGTCGATGCCGACGTTGCTTGTCGATGTCGCCGACAGCGGCAGTGATGAAGGCGACGTCGTCGATGTCTTCCTTCGCGGGCCGGCCGCAGCACCCGCCGCCGTTGACGTTCCACGCCCGGTTGAAGCCTCGGGATAGGCACCACGAACTTGGCCGAGTCGGCCAATTCGTCCCAGCCGTAAGCCCTTTCGGCCTGCGCGCCGCTCCCGAAGCCGCCGTGCAGCATCACGACCAGGGGGGCCGACGCGGGCAGTCCGGTCGGCTTGTAGAGACGGTGATGCGGTCGAGCCCGCCGACGCTGATCGTGTGCACGCTGGTGCCGTCGACAAAGCCCGACGGCTTGTCGGATGCCACGGCGCACAGCCCGCGACAGCAGCACGACGCCGAGAGCACGCCGAGCCGGCGAGCATGCTCCGGCGCTCGACGTGCTCGCGCAGGAAGGCGATGTCGTCTTTGCGGCCTTCGTCGGCGGTCTCGCAGATCACCGGCGCATCGGCCGCCCGGACCACGGCCACCAGCAACTCCGGGTCGATCGGCCGGTGCCGAAGTTGGCGTGGCGGTCGCGCCCGACCCGGCGGCGTCCTAGAATCGTTGCAGTGCACCAGGTCGATGCGGCCGGTGATGCCCTTGATCGGTCGACGGCGTCGATCAGCGCCTCGCCGGCCGCCCAGGCATGGCAGGTGTCGAGGCAGAAGCCGATGCCGGTGTCGCCGATGTGGTCCCACAGCCGGGCGATGGTGTCGAAGTGGCGGGCCATCGCGTGGTCGCCGCCGGCGGTGTTCTCCAGGTAGACCGGGACATCGGTTTCCAGCTGGTCCAGCGCCTTGCGCCAGCGCTCGAATCCGGCGTCGAGATCGTCGTCGTCGGCGACGTGGCCGCCGTGCACGATCACGGCGGTGGCATCGATTTCGGCGGCCGCGTCGCAGGTGTCCTGAAGGATCTTGCGCGACGGTATGCGCACGCGGTTGTTCGCCGATGCGACGTTGATCAGATACGGCGCGTGCACGTAGAGCGGCAGGGCCGCTGCCTTGCAGCTCGGCGGCGTCGTCGCGCGGCTTGGGGTTCTTCCAGCTCTGCGGGTTGCCGAGGAAGAACTGCACCACGTCGGCGCCGTCGGCCGCGGCGGCGGCCAGCGGGTCCTGTGGGCTACATGTGAACCGATCAGCACGTCGGCCAGTCTAGTGAGCCGGCCGACGGCCTCGGCGAACGTGCCGCTGGCGCGCATCGGCGTCGAACGTGCGGCTGGACGCACCCCGGCACGCACGCGGCACGAAAAAGCCCCGGGCGGCGACCCGGGGCTTTTTCGTTCGTCGTACGAACTATCGGTAGTCCGAGTAGCCGTAGTCGTCCAGCGGAACCGCGGCACCGGTGGCCTGGCCGAAGTCCGGGCTGTAGTACTGATCCTCGTAGGACGGGATCGTGTACGCCGCGGCCCGGGCCTCCTCGGTCGGCTGCACCTGGATGTTGCGGTAGCGGTTGATTCCGGTACCGGCCGGGATCAGCTTGCCGATGATCACGTTCTCCTTCAGACCCTTGAGCTTGTCGCTGCGGCAGTTGATCGCCGCATCGGTCAGCACTCGCGTGGTCTCCTGGAACGACGCCGCACGACAGCCACGAGTCGGTGGCCAGCGACGCCTTGGTGATACCCATCAGCACCGGGCGGCCGGCCGCGGGCTCGCCGCCCTCGGCCACGACCCGACGGTTCGCGGCCTCGAACTCCGCGCGGTCGATCAGCGAGCCGGGCAGGAACTCCGTCGCACCCGAGTCGATGATGGTCACCCGGCGCAGCATCTGGCGGACGATCACCTCGATGTGCTTGTCGTGGATCGACACACCCTGCGCGCGGTAGACCTCCTGGACCTCCTTGACGAGGTGGATCTGCACCTCACGGGGGCCCTGCACCCGCAGCACCTCGTGCGGGTCGGCGGAGCCTTCCATCAACTGCTGGCCGACCTCGACGTGGTCGCCGTCGGAAAGCAGCCGCTCGGAGCCGTCCTCGTGCTTGAATACCCGCAGTCGTTGCCGCTTGGAGAGCTTGTCGTAGACCACTTCCTCGCCACCGTCGTCGGGAACGATGGTGATCTTGTAGAACCTGTCGCCCTCTTCCAGCCGCATCCGTCCGGCGACGTCGGCGATCGGCGCCTTGTTGCGCGGCACCCGGGCCTCGAACAGCTCCTGCACGCGAGGCAGACCACCGGTGATGTCCTCACCGACACCACCCTGGTGGAACGTACGCATGGTCAGCTGCGTGCCGGGCTCGCCAATGGACTGCGCCGCAACGATACCGACGGCTTCGCCGATGTCGACCAGCTTGCCGGTGGCCATCGAGCGGCCGTAACAGGTCGCACACACGCCAGTAGCGGAGGCGCAGGTCAGCACCGAACGCACCTTCACCTGGGTGATACCCGCAGCCAGCAGCGCGTCGATCGCCGGGTCGCCCAGGTCGTGCCCCCGCGCGACGACGACGTTGCCCTTTCGTCGACCTCGTCGGTGCCCAGTGTCCGGGCGACGCCGACGTTTCGATGAACGGATCGCGGATCAGCATGCCGTCGGGTTGACGCTCGGCCAACTCGAACAGTGATGCCGCGCTCGGTGCCGCAGTCGC
>CAWCJU010000005.1:0-527182 GCA_963796035.1 uncultured Actinomycetota bacterium
AGCCCGGTTACCGCGCCGCGCGCGGCGGTCCCCAGCCGATCGCCCAGCGTCGCGGCGGCCGGCGCGGGCCCCTCTGGCGATCGCGGTTCCGCGGCGTCCTCGTCCCGGTCGTCGTGCTCTGGGCCCTGCTCCTCGGCCTCGCGATGGAAGTCGGCGGGCTGGTCGTCGCGGTCCGACTCGGCCTCGTCGCTGATGGGGTCGGCGGGTCGCAGCGGCAGGTCCTCGTCCACCGCATCGGCCGCATTGCCTTGCTCCGCGGGCCCGTCGCCGGGCCGCCCGTGTTTAGCCATGGATGACAGCGCCCCGATGCACCGTTCGTCGGCACCGCGGTAGCGCGTCGTCGCGACCCAATCGCGGCAGCGCGGGCACGCGGGAACGCGGGTCGGTCGACCAGCGCTGGACGGTGTCACGCGGGGCCTGAACCTCCAGGTCCCCGGCATCCCAGATGACGTACGAGGCCGGTGCCCCGGGCACCAGGGTGCCCGTCATACCGTCGCGGACACCGGCCGCCCGCCAGCCGCCGCGGGTGGCGGCAGCAAACGCCGCCCGGGCCGAGACGCCGCTCCCGGGGGTGCGGTGGTTGACCGCTGCGCGCACGCTCATCCACGGGTCGAAGCCGGTGACGGGAGCGTCGGAACCTAGCGCGAGGGGCACGCCTTGGGATGCTAACAGCGCAAAGGGGTTGAGCCGACTGCCTCGCTGGGCACCGAGCCGCCGCGCGTACATGCCGTCGGCGCCGCCCCAGAGCGCATCGAAGTTGGGCTGCACGCTGGCGAAGACGCCCCACTGGCCCAGCTTGGCGGCCTGATCGGCGCTGACCATCTCGACATGCTCGAGGCGGTGCCCGCAGCGGGCGACGGCGACCGGCCCCAGGTCGGCGACGACGCGCTCGAGGGCATCCACCACCGTCGCGACCGCGGCGTCCCCGATGACGTGGAATCCGGCGGTGACTTCGGCCTGCGTGCATGCCCGCACGTGCGCCTCGACGGCATGGGAATCCAGATAGCAGGTCCCGGTGCGGTCCGGCGCATCCGAGTACGGCTCGTGCAGCCAGGCGGTGCGCGACCCCAGTGCCCCATCGACGAACAGGTCACCGGCCAGCCCGTGGGCTCCGGTCGTCGCCATCAGCTCGCGCGCCTGGGCTGGGCTGTTCACCGGCTCACCCCAATAGCCGATCACCTCCACGCCATGGTCGAGGGCCCGCAACTGCAGCCAGTCGTCGATCCCGCCGATTTCGGGGCCGGCGCATTCGTGCACGGCGACGATGCCGGCCGCCGCGGCGGCCCGCAGAGCTGCCGCGCGGGCTTCGCCGAGCTGTTCGGCCGTCAGTAGGTCGCGGGCGACGGCTCGCACCAGATGGTGTGCGTCACCGACCAGCGGTCCCTCGGCGCTGAAACCCGCCGCCGCCGGAAGTTCGGCCGCCCGGTGTCGCAGGCCCGTCGATGCGAGCGCGGAGTGCACGTCCACCCGAGCCAGGTAGGCGGGCCGGCCACCGACAACGGCGTCGAGGTCACCGGTCGTGGGCGCGGCGTTCTCCGGCCACGACGTTTCGTCCCAGCCATGCCCCCACACCGGCCGGCCGGGGTGTGCGGCGGCATAGTCGGCGACCATCTGCAGACACTGGGCGTACGAGGCCGCCGCGCGCAGGTCCAGCCCGCTGAGCGTCAGCCCGGTGGCGGTGAGATGGATGTGGCTGTCCACGAACCCCGGCGCCACGTAACCGCCCTGAAGGTCTTCGATCCGGGCGTCGGGAAACATGCGTCGGCCGACCTCGGCGCTGCCCAGCCATGCCACGACGCCGTCGCGGACGGCCATCGCGGTCGCGTCGGGTTGGGCCGGGCTGTGCACCCGGCCGTTGACCAGCAGGGTCGCCGGTGCGGGACTAACGGTCACGATCGGTCACAGGCCAAAACTACGTGCAGCGGCGCGGATGACGATAACGGTCAGTGGGGTGAACGGCGCGGTTCGTCGCGCGCGTCAGCGTCCGTCGGGTCGTGGCCGCACTGGCGCCGCGACGTCGCGGACGTCGATGACCTCGCCATCGATGTAGTCGCCGTGGCCATAGCCGGCATCCGGGCCGGCATGCGAGTAGGACCCGCTGGGTTGCGAGGCCGGGTAGGGGTCCGCCCGGAAGGTGCTCGCGTAACTGAGTCCCGGCATCTGCCGCTGTAGCTTGCGCACCGCCATGGCGGTCAACCCGGGGCCGACGGCCGACCGTACCGGCGGGATGAGCAGCAGCAGCCCCAGCGCCGTGCTGACCAGGCCGGGCACGAGGACGAGGAGCGCAGCCAGGCTGACCAGCGCCCCATCGCCGGCCGCATTGCGTTGGTCGGTCAAGCCCGAGCGCAGTCGCCCGATCCGGCGAATGAGGTGCGAACCCGCCAGCGGGGCCACGATGCCCCAGCCGAGTAGGAAGGTCGCCAATAACGCCAGCAGGGTCCAGCCCCATCCGATCGTCGACACCAACGCGAAGATCACCGCGAGTTCGACGACGGCGTAGATCAGCAACAGCCGCGACACCATGTCAGACCAACGTCGGGGCACCTCGCCCAAGTTCCCGTGGTGCTCGCAGAGCGTGATTGCAGTTAGATGACGCTATGACGACGATTCAGATCGATGCCCCCGACGGACCGATCGATGCGTTACTGAGCACGCCTCCAGGACAGGGCCCTTGGCCGGGTGTGGTGGTGATCCACGATGCGATCGGCTACGGCCGGGACAAACAGTCGATCAATGACCGCATCGCCGCTGGGGGTTATCTGGCGCTCACCCCGAACCTGTATGCCCGCGGTGGCCGCATTCGCTGTATCTCCCGAGTCATGAAGGAGCTGCAGACGCAGCGCGGCCGCGCGCTCGATGACATCCTGGCCGCGCGCGATCACCTGAAAGCCATGCCGGAATGTTCAGGCCAGGTCGGCATCGCGGGTTTCTGCATGGGCGGTCAGTTTGCTCTTGTCATGTCGCCCAAGGGTTTCGGCGCTTCCGCGCCGTTCTATGGCACTCCCCTGCCCCGCAACCTCGACGAGACGCTCGACGGCGCGTGCCCGGTTGTGGCCAGCTTCGGCGGCCGTGATCCGCTGGGCCGGGGTGCGGCGGAGAAGCTGAACAAGACCATCGCCGCCAAGAACATCACCGCCGATGTGAAGACCTATCCGGGCGTCGGGCACAGCTTCGCCAACGAGCTGCCCGCCCAACCGTTGCTGCGCGTTACGGGTTTCGGCTACGACCGGGAGGCCACCGAGGACGCCTGGCGGCGGGTGTTCGCGTTCTTCGGCGAGCATCTGGAGGCGGGCGCCGCGACGTAGTTGGTTAGTGCGCGGCGTTCAGCTTCTGCGACAACACCGTTGCGAACGTGTGGGTATCGCCGGGCCAGCGCGCCGACACGTAGCCGCCGTCATCGACGACGAAGGCGGGCCGCGAGTCGGTCGGAGTATCGCGCACCATCCCCGAGGTTTTCCGCCGCCAGTGCGGTGATCCGCGGACGACGTCACGGAAATCGGTGGGATCTTCAAGCGCGCGTGTGACTTCCGACTGCACGGACATGTAGCCGCCGGGCTGGCCCGGTTCCTCGGTATAGGTCCGGTAATAGTGGCGATCCCAGAACCGAGTGAATCGGGTGAGGCGCCAGGCCAGCCGCTCCATCGCCCACGTCAATGCCGTCGTCTTGCGTCCGTACAGGACCGAACGGCCGGTGCCGGGATCGACGCTGCGCGCGGCGAGCAGCACCCCGTGACAGATGGCGGCCACCACCAGCCCGCGGCCGAAGGCATCCACGACCAGCCGGTGCAGGATGTCGCTGTCGATGTAGCCGCGCATCCCCCGGGCCCGGTGCCCACCCGGCAACAGCAGCGCGTCGACACCGTCGAGGGTGGCCCGCTCCCAGGCGAGGGGATGCTGAAACTCCTTGGAGTGCACCATGTCCCGATAGGCGTCGCGCCCGGCTTTGTCGGCGCGCAGCGCCAGCCCGATCAGCGGGACGGCACCCAGCAGTGGCAGCGCGGACCAGACATCCAATCCCCGGCCCGTCACCATGATGTCGTCGGCCACCCCGGGCGCGCCGGTTTCGGTCGCGAAGACCACCCGGTGGCCGTTTCGCTTCAACACCCTCCAGCTGACCGCGACCTCGGTCGGGTCGAAGTCGCGGTCCGGGATCGGGATGAGAACAGTGGCCACGGCGCCTGCGGAGTTACGCCACTTTCAGTTCGAGGCCGACGTTGTTGTCCATGCCGCCGCGCAACTTGCTGAAGAAGTTGAACACCTTGCCCACGACGCCATAGCGCTTGCCGATCGCGTCGTAGACGGCGGCGGTTTCCGACTTGTCGAGGATGGCCGCGGTCCCCTCGACCGCCTCGCTGGTGGGCCGGCCGTTCATGGTGCAGGTGGCCAGCGTGACCCGCGGCGTGTTGCGGATTCGCTTGACTTTCCAGGACGTTTCCTGGGTGATGACCAGGAGTCGGTCCCCGCGCTGCTTGTCCAGGGCCGCCCAGATCGGCGTCGGCTTGGGCTTGCCTTCCTTGGTGAAGGTGGTCAGCAGGATGTACTGCGTCTTGGCAAGGTCGGCAAAGGTCGGCGTCACCACAACAACCTACCGCTGCGCGGTCTGCACGTTGACATTCTCGACACTCAGCTGCGATAGTCATGACGGCTTAAACGAAAACATTGTTTTCAGTTAAGCGCGTGGAGCCCCGATCGAGGTAGGGAATCGTGAGCGATCCGAAGAAGCCGCTGGCGTGGTTGCCGTTCTCGATCGCCGAGGCGGCTTTGGAGCCGGAACCGTCGGGCGAAGACCGCGATTCCAATGTGTTTGCGGCGTGGTCACAGCTGTTGACCCGACTCGACGAAGCCGCGAAAATCGTCGAATCCGACCCCGGCAGCACGCAACCGAATCGACGTCGCCGCCGGAATCCGGCATCTGCTGGTCCTGCTCACCGCGGGCATCGATGAGGCGCTGCGTTTCGACCCGGATCCGATGTTGCGCGTCCAACGCACCAGCACCGATGACATCGTGACCTGGGGAATGGAGTGCCCGGACTGCCTCTACACCCGCGCTGTGCTGCGCGGCGGGGAGAGCTATCGGCTGTTCGGCAATCGCGGCACCGCCCGCTATGTCGGGCTGCAGACGATGAACGGCATCACCGCGATCGCGAACGAATTGGTCGACGAGCTCGAAACGGATCCCGACGGGAACTTCGAGGTGGTGCTGTCGGCCGCCGAACAGCCAGTGCGAGAGGGCAACTGGATGCGCATCGAGGGCGAGCATCCCACGTTGACGGTGCGGCACTTCTTTTACGACTGGGATACCGAGGTGGCATCGTCGCTGCGCATCGAGCGACTCGGCGACCCGGTACGGGCTACCGGCCGTGCGGTCGATCCGGACTGGGCGGTGACGAGGCAATTGGGCGCCCTTGGCGACATTCGTCACGGACAACCTGGCGTTCTTTTTGCAGTTCGGCGCGGCCGCACCGGCGAACGGTTTCCTGCCGCCGATCGATCGCACCGACATCGGAGCCGCCGCGGAGAATCGGCCGGTGATCGGCCGGTGGGAGCTGCGCCCGGACGAGGCGCTCATCGTCGAAGTGCAACCACCGCAAGGCATCTACTGGAGCTTCTCGATCGGCAACCCGTGGTGGGAGACGATTCATTACGGGCGCCACCAGTCCAGCCTGAATGCACACCAGGCCGCAACGGATTCCGACGGTTTGGTCCGCGTGGTGCTGTGCGATCGTGACCCCGGGGTCGCCAATTGGCTCGACACCGCCGGCCACAGCAACGGTCCGATCATCCTGCGCTGCGTGCGGACCGAAACGGCGCCCACACCGACGGCCAGAGTGGTGCAGTTCGACGATATTCGCACCGAATTGCCCGCGGACACTAGGCAAGTCACCTCCGAAGAGCGCGAATCGGTCCTCGCGGCACGACGCGGCGCGGTGCACGAAAGGTTCGGTCGGTGACATTCGATGCTGACGAGTTGGAGGACGGCGCCCGAACCGCGACCGGTCTCGAGGATTTCGGTTCGTCCTACTACCGCGAAGGACTCGAACGCATCGTCGAAGCGCTGAACACCGAGGCCGACCTCAACGACATCGGGCGGGTCATCCAGCACGCCACCGTCAGCAACGCCCTGATCCAGCGCCTCAAGGTCGAGGACGCCTACCGGCAGCACCCGGAGATCGACGACCAGGCGGTCGGTGGTCCCGTCTTCGTCATCGGCCTACCCCGCACCGGGACCACCGCGCTGAGCCAGCTGGTGGCCGCCGACCCGCAGTTCCGTTCGCTACGGATGTGGGAATCCCAGGCGCCGACCCCACCTCCGGAGGCCGCCACCCAACACAGCGACCCCCGGATCGCGCACGCCGAGGCGGGCCTGAAGATGCTCGACGACATGTTCCCGTTGATGAAAACGATGCACAACTCCGAGGCGACCGCCGCGACCGAATGCCAGGACCTGATGGGCATGAGTTTTCGGACGTTCCACTTCGACGGCGCTGTGCGCGCCCCCGCGTATCTCGCGTGGCTGATGGAGTGCGACATGCGCGGCACCTACACGTTTCACCGCCGAGTGCTCAGGCTGCTGCAATGGCACTGTCCGCCGGTGCTGTGGCACCTCAAGACCCCCGTGCACATGTTCGCGCTCGACGCGCTCGTCGAGGCGTATCCGAACGCCAAATTCCTGTGGAGTCACCGCGATCCGGCGAAGGTGATCGGCTCGGTGTGCAGCCTCATCCAGTACGTGCGCAGCTGGAGCAGCGACCACAACGACGCGAAGGAACTCGGCGCCGAACAGCTCGACAGCTGGGTCGAAGGTGTCCGGCGGGCAATGGATTTCCGCAACCGGACGGGCGACGAACGATTCGCCGACGTCTCCTTCGCCGATTTGCAGACCGATCCGGTGCGCACGCTGCAAACCAGCTACGAGTCCCTGGGGTTGGCCTTCACCGACGCCACACTCCATTCGGTCACACAGTGGGCGCAGGGGCATCGGCCGGGTTCACGCGGTGCCCACGAATACGATCTCGCCGACTACGGCCTGACACCCGAAGGCGTCCGCGAGCGTTTTGCGGACTATCTCGCCGCCTACGATGCGACCGCGTGAACCCGTGAGCACTCCCCGCACGCGGCGACGCGACAAACTCGGTCCGGACGCGGCGGTGCGCCGCGAGATCCTGGCCGCCGCGTCAACCGTTCTGCGAGAGCAGGGAATTGGGAAGCTCAGCATCGGTGCGGTCCTGGAGCGGGCCGCGCTGGGCACCCGAGCCTTCTATCGGCATTTCGACTCCAAGGACGATTTAGTGGTCGCGCTCTTTCTCGACATGGCGCGCGCGGAGGAACGGCGACTGCGACGCAGGATGGCGTCCGCCGCCACGGAGGTCGACGCGGTCGCGGCGTGGATCGATGGACGACTCGACCTGGCATTCGACGACAACATCAAATCCGATTTGCGTCGTCTGTCGATGGAGGCTCAGTCGCAGTCGCCCGCCCTGGTTCAGCCCGCGTACACCGAGATGCTCAGGCCGCTCAGCGAGGCGCTGCAGCGTGGTCTGCGCAGCGGGGTGTTCCACCGCGTCGATCCGGTGACGGAAGCCCAGTTCATTCACGGGGTGGTCTGGGCGGCCATCAACCAGCACTGGGCGACGGGCGAGTGCGACCGCGACGATCTCCGCGGACGCATGCTGCAGTTCTGCCTGCGGGGGCTGGGCGTGCCGGTCGCAGAACCGATCAAAGGAGACTAGCGATGGATCTGGGCTTTGCCGGGTCGACGGCCGTGGTCACCGGCGGCAGCAAGGGTATGGGACTGGCCATCGCCGAAACCCTTGCGGCCGAAGGGGCCAGCGTGGCGGTGATGGCCAGAAGCCGCGAGGCGCTCGATGCCGCCGTGCTGTCGCTGCGCCGGGCGGGCGCTCCGGATGCCGTGGGCATCAGTGTGGATATGACCGATGCCGAGTCCATTGCCGACGGCTTCGCAGCCGTCTCACAACGCTGGGGCCGGCTCAACAGCCTCGTCCACACGATCGGACCGGGCGACGGCTATTTCGAGCAGATGGACGACGCACAATGGGACGAGGCGTTCGCCCTCGGCACGATGTCGGCCGTTCGGTCGATTCGCGCGTCGTTGCCGCTGCTGCGCTCCGGGGACTGGGCCCGCATCGTGACGTTGTCCGCACATTCGATTCAGCGGCAAAACCCGCGGATCGTCGCCTACACGGCAGCGAAATCGGCGCTGGCCAGTGTCACCAAGAACCTCTCGAAAAGCCTTGCCAAGGATGGCATTCTGGTCAACTGCGTGTGCCCGGGCACCATTGTGACCGCGAGCTTCACCGAAGCGCTCAACGACGTCCTCGCCGCCGATGGCCTCGACGCCACCAATCCGGTCGACGTCATGACCTGGATCGACAACAACTTTCATCAGCCCTGCGATCTCGGTCGCGCCGGACTGCCCGAAGAGGTCGCCTCCCTTACCGCCTACCTGGCGTCGCGACGCAACGGTTATGTCACCGGCGCGACGGTCAACGTGGATGGCGGGTCGGACTTCATCTAGCGGGCCGCCGTCAGCCCTCCAGATCGCCCTCGGTTTCCAGCAGCGCCTGACGCAGGCCGTCGAGGGTTTCCGGCTGCGGCTGGGCCCACATGCCACGCCCGGCCGCCTCCAGCAGCCGTTCGGCCATGCCGTGCAACGCCCACGGATTCGATTCCGCCATGAACTTCCGGTTCTCCGGATCCAGCACGTAGCGCTCGGTGAGCTGCTCGTACATCCAGTCGGCCATCACCCCCGCGGTGGCGTCGTAGCCGAACAGGTAGTCCACGGTCGCCGCCATCTCGAACGCGCCCTTGTAGCCGTGCCGGCGCATCGCGGCCATCCAGCGCGGATTGACGACGCGCGCCCGGAACACCCTGGTGGTCTCCTCCGAGAGGGTGCGGGTGCGGATGGCGTCGGGCCGGGTGTTGTCGCCGATATAGGCGGCCGGGGCCTGCCCGGTCAGCGCGCGCACCGTGGCCACCATGCCGCCGTGGTACTGGAAGTAGTCGTCGGAGTCGGCGATGTCGTGTTCGCGGGTGTCGGTGTTCTTGGCGGCCACGGCAATACGCCGGTACTGCCGGTTCATGTCGTCGACAGCCTCGCGGCCATCCAGGTCACGGCCGTAGGCGAAGCCGCCCCACGCGGTGTACACGGCGGCGAGATCGGCGTCGTCGCGCCAGTTGCGGCTGTCGATCAGCTGCAGCAAGCCGGCGCCATAGGTGCCCGGCTTGGATCCGAAAATCCTTGTGGTGGAGCGGCGTTGATCGCCGTGCTGAGCCAGGTCGGCCCGGGCGTGCGCGCGGACGTAGTTGTCCTCGGCGGGCTCGTCGAGCTCGGCGACCAGCCGCACCGCGTCGTCGAGCATCGTCACGACGTGGGGGAAGGCATCCCGGAAAAAGCCCGAGATTCGCACCGTCACGTCGATGCGCGGGCGGCCCAGCTCGGCCAGTGCGATAGGCGCCAGGTCGATGACGCGCCGCGACGCATCGTCCCATACCGGCCGGACACCGAGCAGGGCAAGGACTTCGGCGATGTCGTCACCGGCGGTGCGCATCGCCGAGGTACCCCACACCGACAGCCCGACCGATTGCGGCCACTGCCCGTGATCGTCGTGGTAGCGGGTCAGCAACGAATCCGCCAGCGCCACACCCGCTTCCCAGGCCAGCCGGGACGGCACCGCTTTGGGGTCGACGGAATAGAAGTTGCGGCCGGTGGGCAGTACGTTGACCAGGCCGCGCAGCGGCGATCCGGACGGGCCCGCCGGGATGAATCGGCCGTCGAGAGCACGCAACACCTGCTCGATTTCGGCGGCGGTACCCGCCAGCCGAGGTACCACTTCGGTCGCCGCGAATCGCAGCACCGCGGCGGCGTCGGGGTTGTCGGTGATCCGTTCGGCCGCATCGGGATCCCAGTCGGTCGCCTGTAAGGCAGCGATCAGCTCGCGGGCCACGGCCTCGGTGTGGTCGACCGCGGTCCGGTCGTCCGTGCCATCCTCGGCCAGACCCAGGGCCTGCCGCAATCCGGGCAGGGTGTGTTCGCCGCCGAACAGTTGGCGGGCCCGAAGGATCGCCAGCACCAGATCGAGTTCGGCTTCCCCCGTAGGCTTTTGCCCCAGGATGTGCAGGCCGTCGCGGATCTGGACGTCCTTGATCTCGCACAGCCAGCCATCGACGTGCAGGAGCATGTCGTCGAACGAGTCTTCTTCGGGCCGTTCGGTCAGACCCAGATCGTGGTCCATCTTCGCGGCCCGCATCAGCGTCCAGATCTGCTGGCGGATGGCGGGCAGCTTGCCGGGATCCAGCGCGGCGACGTTGGCGTGCTCGTCGAGCAACTGCTCCAAACGCGCGATGTCACCGTAGGATTCGGCGCGCGCCATCGGAGGGATGAGATGGTCGACCAGAACGGCGTGCGCGCGCCTCTTGGCCTGCGTGCCCTCGCCGGGATCGTTGACCAGGAACGGGTAGATCAACGGCAGGTTGCCCAGCGCCGCGTCGGGTCCGCAGGCCGCCGACATGCCAAGCGTCTTGCCGGGCAGCCATTCCAGGTTGCCGTGCTTGCCCAGGTGCACCACCGCGTGCGACCCGAAGCCGGCGTCCAGCCAGTGGTAGGCCGCCAGGTAGTGGTGGCTGGGCGGCAGGTCCGGGTCGTGGTAGATGGCGACCGGATTTTCCCCGAAGCCGCGGGGCGGCTGCACCATCAGCACCAGGTTGTCCGATTGCATTGCGGCGATGACGATTTCGCCGTCCGGATCGTTGCTGCGGTCCACAAAAAGGTTCCCCGGCGCCGGCCCCCAGTGCTCGGTGACGGCGTCGGTCAATTCGGTGGGCAGGGTGGCGAACCATTCGCGGTAGTCCTTGGCGGACACCCGGATCGGGTTGGCGGCGAGCTGGCCTTCGGTGAGCCAGTCGGGATCCTGTCCGCCCCGTTCGATCAGCGCGTGGATCAGGGCGTCGCCGTCGTTGGCGTCCACACCCGGCAGTTCGCCTACCTGGTAGCCGTGATCACGCATCGCCTGCAGCAGTGCGATGGCGCTTGCCGGCGTGTCCAACCCGACCGCGTTACCGATGCGGGCGTGCTTGGTCGGATAGGCCGAGAACACCAGGGCCACCCGCTTGTCCGCCGGGGCGACATGACGCAGCTGCGCGTGGCGCACCGCGAGGCCCGCGACGCGGGCGCAGCGTTCCGCGTCGGCGACATAGGAGATCAGCCCGTCTTCGTCGATCTCCTTGAACGAGAACGGCACCGTGATGATGCGACCGTCGAACTCGGGCACCGCCACCTGACTGGCCACGTCGAGCGGGCTCATGCCGTCATCGTTCGCGCGCCACTGGTCGCGCGGACTGGTCAGGCACAGCCCCTGCAGGATCGGGATATCCAGGGCGGCAAGGTGTTCGACGTTCCAGCTGTCATCGGAACCACCAGCCGCCGCCTCCGCCGGCTTCAGTCCCCCGGCCGCCAGGACGGTGACCACCATGGCGTCGGCGTCGCCCAGCCGTTGCAGCAGTTCGGGTTCGGCGGTGCGCAGCGACGCGCAGTAAACCGGCATCGGCCGCGCGCCCGCGTCCTCGATGGCCCGGCAGAGCGCCTCGACGTAGCCGGTGTTGCCGGCCAGGTGCTGCGCGCGGTAGTACAGCACGGCAATCGTCGGGCCGTCGACGTCTTTGGCGTTCGGTCGCGCCAGCTCTCCCCACGTTGGCGTCACGACCGGCGGGGTGAACCCGAAGCCCGTCATCAGCACGGTGTCCGAGAGGAAGGCGTGCAACTGGCGCAGGTTGTCCACACCGCCGTGGGCCAGGTAGATGTGCGCCTGCACCGCGGTGCCGGCCGCCAGTGTGGACAGACCGGTCAACTCGGCGTCGGCGGCCTGCTCGCCGCTGACCAATACCGTGGGCACCCCACTGGCGAGCACCGTGTCGATGCCGCTTTGCCAGGCCCGGTAGCCCCCGAGGATCCGCACCACCACGATGGCGACGTCGGCCAGCAGGCCGGGCAACTCGTCTTCCGGGAGTCGCGACGGGTTGGCCCACCGATAGTTCTTCCCGCTGGAACGGGCGCTGATCAGGTCCGTGTCGGATGTCGACAGCAGCAGGATGGTCGGCTCAGGCACCCATCATTCGTACCGCAAGGAGGCCCGATCGCACCTATCGGGCCCGGGCGGGTCAACCGCCCAGCATCGCCGCGATCCGGCCGGCGACCTGTTGCGCCACGATGCGCGCCGGTCCGTCCTTGGCCGGTTCGTAGCGGTCCGCGAGGGCGTCGTAGTCGGCGCCGGCGATCGACCCGTGATCGGCCGCGAGTTCGACCATCTCCACCGGCCAGCCGAGGCGTTCCAGGCGGGCGGCGAATTCTCTGCTGGTACCCACCGGCACGACGTCATCGTCGAGGCCGTGCAGCAACGTGAACGGCGAACCGACGTCGGCGGCGGTAAACCCGTCGGTCAGCGGTGTTCCGGAGATCGGATCGGGGACCATGAACGCTCCGGCGAGGCAGACCGTGTGGGCGGGGGTGAAGCCGAATTGCGCCGCGTGCAGCGTCAGGCCCGCCGCGGCGGCGCCGCCCATCGACCAGCCGACGAGCAGGATGCGATCGGCGTGGCTGGCCAGGTTGCGGGTGAACTCCAGCGACCGCAGCAGATCTCGGCGCCCACCGTCGTCGGCATGGGAGTTCCAGTCCGGCGCGACCACCACCGCGGCGCGGCCGGCCAGCATGCCGGCCAGCGGGCTGACGGCGGCGCGGGCATCGGTTTGCGCGCCATGCCACAGCAAGATCGTGGATGGCGCCGGCTCGCCGAAGACATCGGCCAACCGGCCCGGGGCATATTCCACCGTCCTCACGGACACGAGGATGCCCGTACTGACGCGTGTTCAATCCTTAACGGTCAGGCAACGCCTTTGTTGCGCAGGATCGGCTTGCCACGACTCGCCGGCACCACTGGTGCGACGATCCGCCCACGACCGATCGGGTGGTGATCGGCAGCAACCGGAAAACCATTGCCGCAATCACTCCGCAGATCAGCTGGCGAGGCCTTGTCGCAACGCACCATTGAATCGACGGTCGACCCAGTCGACGAACCGGGGCGACGATGCAAGCTGGCCTGCGGCCGCGAACAAGTCGGCCAGCTTCTGTTCCGACGCGACCACATCGTCACCGAGTTCGGTCGGTAACCGCAGGCTGCGGGTGGCCGCAACCGCCGCCACGTGAGGATCTAATCCGACTGCGGCGGAATAGTTTTGGGCCCACTCCTGCGGATGAGCCCTGGCCCACCGCACCGCCTTCTCGAAACGCACCAGCAGGTCGGACAGCGCCGTGTTGCGTTTCGGGTCGTCCAGCGCCTGGTCGGAGGCGACACCGACCCAGTCGCCATTGGTGACGCCTTGCGCCTCGGCGATGCTGCGCACCGGGATCTGCTGCTCGGCCTGCGCCGTGTAGGGATCCCAGATGGCCCACGCGTCGGCCTGGTGCTGGCTGAACGCCGACAGCGCATCGGCGGGTTGCAGAAACACGAACTTCACCTCGGCGGGTTTGAGTCCGGCCTTATCCAGCTGGGCCAGCAGGTTGGCGTGCGACGAGCTGCCCTTGGCGACGGCGATCGCCTTCCCACGTAAGTCGGAGACCGATGCGATCGGCGAATCTGCATGCACCAGAACGCGATTGCCCGCACCGCCGCCGCCGTACGCGGAGACCGCCTTGATCTTCGCGTTGCTGGCGGCCCCGAAGATCGGCGGCGTATTACCGGTGATCGCGAAGTCGATCTTGCCCGCGGTGGCCGCTTCGACCTGCGGCGGCCCGGAGGTGAACGTCGAGAACGCGACTCGGTAGGGCAGGTTGTCCAGCTGTCCCGCGGCGCGCAGCAGCGCTTCGGTGCCACCCTTTTGATCTCCGACCTGCAGGGTGAGACCCGACAGCTCCGACAACGGCACCGCGGCGGGCGGTGGCTTGGGCCCCAAACTGGCGGTGCGCGAGACACATCCGGTCAACAGCAGTCCGACCGCCACGGCCATCGCGACGAAACCACGCATCAAAGCCGCACACCAAGACGATCCAGCAGCTCCGCGCGGTGCTGCTCTGTGTGAGCACCGGGATCGCGGGGTGCGCGGCGAGGCTGGTCGATGGTCAGCGTGTGGACCACGCGGCCATCTTCGAGCACCAGCACGCGATCGGCCAGCGCCACCGCTTCGTCGACGTCATGGGTGATCAGCAGCACCCCAAACCCGTGCCGGCGCCACAGATCCACCAACAGGGCGTGCATGGTCGAGCGGGTCAGCGCGTCCAGCGCGCCGAACGGCTCGTCGAGCAGCAACAACCGTGGTTCGGCGACCAGCGCCCGGGCCAGCGAAACACGCTGCGCCTGACCACCGGACAGGGTCAGCGGCCACGCCCCGGCATGGTCGGCCAGCCCGACGTCGGCCAGTGCCCGGTCGGCGCGGTCCCGGACTTGGGTGCGCGGAAGGCGGCTGCGGGCAAGGCCGTAACCGACATTGGTCCGCACATCGCGCCACGGGAAGAGGCGCGGCTCCTGGAAGGCCAGCGCCGGGGCGCCGGCCGCCTCGCGCCACCCGCTGTGGTCATCCGACAGACCGGCGAGCACCCGCAATACCGTCGATTTGCCCGAGCCGCTGCGCCCCACCAGGGCGACGATCTCGCCGCTTTGCACCCGCACCGAAACGTCGTTGAGCACCTGCCGGTTTCCATACCACTTGTCGACGTGGCGGAGCTCGCCGGCGATGTCGGTCCGCGCCCGGGTAGCGGCGGCCGATTCTGCGATGATTGTCAAGCCCGGACCTTTCAGTGTCGGTAGCGCAGCGTGCGGCGCTCGATGAGCCGGACGATCGCGTCGGTGATGATGCCCAGCAGCGCGTAGATGGTCAGCCCGAAGATGATGATGTCGATTCGCAAAAAATCACGGGCATTGTTGATCAGGAAGCCAATTCCCTTGTCGGCGTTGATCTGTTCGGCGACGATCAATGTCAGCCACGCGATCGCCAGCGACTGCCGGAAACCGACGAGCACCTGCGGCGCCGTGCTGGGAACGATGATCCGGGTGAACCGTTGAAAGAACGAAAAACCCAGCACCTGGGCGGTTTCCAGCAGCTTGGGGTCGGCCTGCCGGATCGCCGAAAATGTGTTGAGGTAGAGCGGAAAGACCACACCCAGCGCAACGAGCAGCACCTTGGGCAGCTCGCCGATCCCGAACCAGAGAATGAACAGCGGAATCAGCCCCAGGTGCGGCAGCGCGCGGATCATCTGCATCGGCGGATCCACGGTCGATTCGACCCAGCGGGACAGGCCGACCGCCGCGCCCGCCACCGTCCCGATGATCCCGCCCAGCAGCAGCCCCTCGACAACGCGGACGGTCGAGATGTGCAGCGCGTCGGCGAGCTGACCGTTGCGGGTCAACTCCACTCCGGCCTCGACGATCAAGGAGGGGGCCGGCAGCACATCGGTGGGAATCACACCGAGCGCGCTGCCCAGCTGCCACAGCGCCACCAGCGCCAGCGGCGACACGGCGCGCACGACTTCCCATTTGCGACGCGTCCATAACCCGCTCCACCCGGCGGCCGGGTTGCTCGGCGCAGCGTCGAGCGCGGTGGCAATGCTCACCGTGCCGACGCTAAGGCGCGACCAGGACCCGGGTAAGGGTTTACGTCTGGCTGAAGGCAATCCCGGTCATCGTCGTCAGCCGGAGCCGTACCGTGGACGGGTGGCCAGGACGCGCGACACCGACGCATGCCCGGGTGCGCTACAGGTGCACCAGGCGGCCGATGGCGCCCTGGCCCGGATCCGACTGCCCGGCGGCAAGATCACCGCCGCCCAACTGGCAGCGCTGGCCGTCGTCAGTAGCCGGTCGGGTTCGGGAACGCTCGAGCTGACCGCCCGGGGCAACGTGCAGTTACGGGGGCTGACCGACGTGACGGCGGTGGCCGAGGCGCTGGCTGCGGCGGGGCTTCTGCCGTCGACGACGCATGAGCGGGTCCGCAACATCGTGGCGTCGCCGCTGTCGGGGCGCTCCGGAGGACACCTCGACGTGCGGCACTGGGTCGGCGAACTGGACGCCGCGATCTGCGACGAGCCCAGGCTCGCCGAGCTGGGCGGCCGGTTCTGGTTCAGCCTGGACGACGGGCGCGCCGACGTGTCGGGGCTACGCGCCGACGTCGGCGTCCACGCGTTCCCCGACGGCTGTGCGTTGTTGCTTGCCGGACTCGACACCGGCGTCCGGCTGGCGCCCGGCGAGGTGGTCGAGATGCTGGTCACTCTCGCTATGCGGTTCGTCGACATCCGCGGAACAGTTTGGCGCGTAAAGGAATTGGACGACGTTCGGCGGCTGCTACCCGGTGCCGAACCGCGCGCCACCTCTTTTCCGGCCGTCACGAAGGCGCCGGTGGGCTGGATCGGCCAGGACGACGGCCGGGTGACGCTGGGCGCCGCGGTCCCCCTGGGTGTGCTGCCGGCGCGCGTTGCGGAGTATCTGGCCGCGATCGAGGCGCCGCTGGTGATCACGCCGTGGCGCTCGGTGCTGGTGTGCGATCTCGACGAGGCCGTCGCCGACACCGTGCTGCGGGTACTGGCGCCCTTGGGCCTGGTGTTCGACGAGAACTCGCCCTGGCTGACCGTCAGCGCCTGCACCGGCAGCCCCGGCTGCGCGCGCTCTGCCGCCGACGTGCGCGCCGACGCCGCGCAGTCGCTGGATGCCGACTCGACGGCGCACCGCCACTTCGTCGGCTGCGACCGGGCCTGTGGCAGCCCGCTCGCCGGTGAGGTGCTGGTGGCTACGCCGGACGGCTACCGGCGGCTGTAGCCGGGTGCGGCGGGACGCCGCGTGGGCGAGCCTTAAAGTGGGCGGGTGCTCGACTACATCCGCGACGCGGCGGAGATCTATCGCCAGTCGTTCGCGACGATCCGCGCCGAAGCCGATCTGGCCCGATTCCCGGCCGATGTGGCACCGGTGGTGGTGCGGTTGATCCACACCTGCGGCCAGGTCGACGTCGCCGAGCACGTCGCGTTCACCGACGACGTCGTGGCGCGCGGGCGCGCCGCCCTGCGCAAGGGTGCTCCGGTGCTGTGCGATTCGTCGATGGTGGCCGCCGGAATTACCAGAGCACGCCTGCCCGCCGGCAACCAGGTGGTGTCGTTGGTGGCCGACCCGCGCACCCCACAGCTGGCCGCACGCCGGGGCATTACCCGCTCGGCGGCGGGGGTGGAACTGTTGGCCGACGAGTTGGCCGGCGCCGTGCTGGCCATCGGCAACGCTCCCACCGCGCTGTTTCGGCTGCTCGAACTGATCGACGAGGGCGCACCGGCACCGGCCGCGGTGCTGGGCGGTCCGGTGGGATTCGTCGGGTCGGCGCAGTCCAAGCAGGAGCTCATCAACCGGCCCCGCGGAATGTCGTATCTGGTGGTGCAGGGCCGCCGCGGCGGCAGCGCGATGGCCGCCGCTGCCGTCAACGCGATCGCGAGCGACCGCGAATGACCAACCGGGGCACCTTGTGGGGCGTCGGGCTGGGGCCTGGGGACCCGGAATTGGTGACCGTCAAAGCCGCCCGGGTGATCGGCGAGGCCGACGTGGTGGCCTACCACAGCGCCCGGCACGGCCGCAGCATCGCCCGCGGCATCGCCGAACCGTATCTGCGGCCCGATCAGATCGAAGAGCACCTGGTCTACCCCGTCACCACCGAGACGACCGACCATCCCGGCGGCTATGCCGGCGCGATCGAGGACTTCTACGTCGAGGCCACCGAGCGCATCGCGGCACACCTCGACGCCGGTCGCAATGTGGCCCTGCTCGCCGAGGGCGATCCGCTGTTCTACAGCTCCTACATGCACCTGCACACCCGGCTGACCGAACGGTTCGACGCCGTCATCGTGCCCGGCGTGACGTCGGTGAGCGCCGCCTCGGCGGCCATCGCGACTCCCTTGGTGGCCGGCGACGAGGTGCTGTCGGTGCTGCCGGGAACCTTGCCGGTCGAAGAGCTGACCCGTCGGCTCGCCGACGCCGACGCCGCCGTCGTGCTCAAACTTGGGCGTTCGTATCACGCTGTGCGGGAAGCACTTTCGGCATCAGGACAGCTCGACGACGCGTTCTACGTGGAGCGGGCCAGCACTGCCGCGCAACGCATACTGCCCGCCGCCGACGTCGACGAGGCCGACGTCCCCTACTTCTCGCTGGCCATCCTGCCGGGCGGGCAGCGTGGACAGCACACGCCCGCCGCCGGCAGCGTCACGGTGGTGGGGCTGGGTCCCGGCGACGTGGACTGGATGACGCCGCAGACCCGGCGGGAGCTGGCCGCGGCGACCGACCTGATCGGCTACGGCGGCTACCTGGACCGCGTGCCGGCCCGCGACGGCCAGCAGCGTCACCCCAGCGACAACCGTGACGAACCCGAACGGGCGCGGCTGGCCTGCACGCTGGCCGAGCAGGGCCGCGCCGTGACGGTGGTGTCATCAGGTGACCCCGGCGTCTTCGCGATGGCCACCGCGGTGCTGGAAGAGGCCAAAGAATGGCCGGGCGTGCAGGTCCGGGTGATTCCGGCGATGACCGCCGCCCAGGCGGTGGCCAGCCGGGTCGGCGCCCCGCTGGGGCACGACTACGCGGTGATCTCGCTGTCCGACCGCCTCAAGCCATGGGAGGTGATCTCCGCGCGGCTGCAGGCCGCCGCGGCCGCCGACCTGGTGCTGGCGATCTACAACCCGGCGTCCAAGACACGGACCTGGCAGGTCGGCGCGATGCGCGACATATTGCTGGCCCACCGCGAGCCCGGCACCCCGGTGGTGGTCGGCCGCAACGTGTCCGGCCCCGACGAAGACGTCCGCGTGGTCAGGCTGGCCGATCTCAATCCCGGCGAGATCGACATGCGCTGCCTGCTGATCGTCGGGTCAACCCAAACCCAGTGGTACTCACACGATTCCACCGACCGGGTCTTCACGCCCCGGCGCTACCAGGCCTGAAACTCCCTTCGCCTGACTGCCCTACTCCTCCTCACCCCGCTACGCGGGCTGCATGGTCGTAGGGCTTAGTCGCGGTCCCAGGTGCTCGGCATCATCGGCACGGTCGGGCCGTCGCTCAACCCGTCACGGGCCAGCGTCGCCAACCCGGCGGCTTGCGCTGCATCGGATTTGGCTGCGGCACCGGCGAATCCGAGCGGTCCCGCACTGTCCTCCGAAGGTCGGGCCGCGTACGGATCTTCGGTGTCGCTGCCCGAATTCTGGTCCAAGTCCATGAATTCGTAGCGGTAGGCGCGTTCTGTGGCGGTTCCGCCGCGGCGCCGGCGGGCCCGGGCCTTCTTCTTGGCCTCGGCGGCCGCGGCGGCGGCGGCGGGTGCATCGAGGTCGTCGGACGACGGCTCCTCGGACTTACGGCGCGACCGGCCACTCGCGCTGCCGCGCGCGGACAGTCCCGACAACCCGACCGCATACAGCGCGTTTGAAACGTTGGTTCCGATTCCGTCGGTCGCGGTGGGACCGAAGCCCACGCCGGGTCCCCCACCGACGGGTCCGCCGCCCGCCGAGCCGGCAACCGCCGTCGCGGGGGCGGTCGACGGTGTCGGCACGTGGCTCACGCTGGCGGGCGCGGTGGCGATCGTCGGCGCCGGAGCGGCCACCGGTGCTGGTGCCGCTGCGACGGCCGGCACCGGCGGAGCCATCGAGAGGGGCGCCGCGATGCTGATCGCGGTGACCGCGGCCGCCGCCCCGCCCGCCGCTGCCGCACCGACGGCCGCAACGACAACCGGCGCGAGCACCACCGCCATTTGGATCGCCAGCTGAATGAACGGCCAGAAGATCATCAGGGTGTGGAAGATGGCCCAGCCGAGCGCGCTGGAGAGGGCCGGCGAGAACCCCAACTGGCCGAAGAACGAGGCGAGGCTGTTGACCCACGGCACCGGCGGGAAGGGCCACCCACCGGGGTTGAGGTCCTTGGACACCGGCCAGGCGAAGTTCTGCGTGTATTGCTGCAGCCATTGAGTGAGCTGGTCCTGCCAGGACGGATAGGTCTGCGTCGCCGTGGTGGCCTGCTGTTGGGCGCTGGAGGTATCAGCATTGTTGAGATTGGAGCCGGAATCCGAGGCGGGCGCCACGGCGGCCGCCTGTACCGCCGCGACGCTTGCGGTACCCGCCTCCGCACCCGGTACGACGATCGTCGGCGCGGGTGTGGTCGCCGGGACCGCGGCAAGCGCGGATTCACTGACGGCCTGGTAGGTGGTCATGGTCGTGGCGGCCTGCACCCACATGCGCGCGTAGTCGGCTTCGTTGACGGCGATGGGAATGGTGTTGATCCCGAAGAAGTTTGTGGCAAGCAGCGTCCCGTGCACCGCATGATTGGCCGCCAGTTCGCCCATCGTCGGCATGGCCGCCAGGGCCACGGTGTAGGCGGTGGCCGCAGTCTCATGCAGGCTCGCCGCCGCCGTGCTCTTGGCCGCGCTCTCCAGCAGCCAGGCTTGGTATGGGGCGTGTGCGGCCACGTACTGGTCCGCGCTGGGGCCATCCCACGCGCCCGCCTGCACGGCGCCCAATACCCCGCTGAGCTCGGACGCCCCGGTCGCATAGTCGGTGCTCAGCGCCGACCAGGCCGTTGCCGCGGCCAACAGCGGCGCGGGGCCGGGACCGCCGCTGAGCAACATCGAGTGCACTTCGGGCGGAAATGCGATCCAGATCGGGGCGGTCATCGTCGGGGGCCTTCAGGCAAGAGCACGAATACCTCTTCGGTGAATCTCGTGGGTGGGCTGGCGATGCTGACGACCAGAGGTCGGGTGTCGACGCCGTTTAGTTCCCCGCGATTTCGTTCTCGCGATAAATTCCGCGAGTCTTTGCGCACGGCCGGGCCATGCGCAACGATGCAGGGATGCGGTGTGAGATCGCGCGTGAAGCGCTGTCGGCTCGATTGGACGGCGAGCGTCCCCAGGTGCTCGCGCAGCAGGTCGATGCCCATCTGGAATCCTGCCGCAGCTGCCGGTCCTGGTTGATCGGGGCGGCCGTGCAGACTCGCCGGCTGTCCTCGATGACCCCCGGCGAGGGACCCGATCTGGTCGAAAAAATCATGGCGAGCATCGGCGAGCAGCCCACCGGCCACCAGGCGCGGATGCGGTGGTTGCGATCGCACTACCGGCGGTGGGGCCTGATCGCGGTCGGTCTTTTCCAGGTGGCGATCGCCGCCGCGCAAATCAGCGGCATCGATTTCGGCATGGTGTCCGGCCACATGCACGGCGCGATGTCCGGCGAACACCTGATGCACGAGTCCACGGCGTGGTTGCTGGCGTTGGGCCTGGCCATGATCGCCGCCGGCGTCTGGCCCGCCTCCGCGTCGGGGGTGGCGGCCATCACCGGTGTCTATTCCGTTGCGCTGCTGGGCTATGTGATCGTCGACGCCTTCGACGGCGAAGTCACCGCCACCCGCGTCGCCAGCCACATGCCCCTGTTGCTTGGCCTGGCGTTCGCGTTGCTGGTGGCGCGGGAACGGGTGGGCTCGCACCGCCGGCGCCGCTCCGATGCCTCGGGCGACGCCGACTTCCCCGCCTGGGCGGACTCACCCAGTGGTCGCCGGCGCGGGCACCTGCGGCCCATCAATCATGCGGTTCTCGACCCCGCCGCATCCTCTACGACAAGCCGTCGTAGAATCGGAAACCCCGCACAACAAAGGTGGTTGGGCATGATCGCGCCGAGCGACGACGAGGCCATAACCGAGCTCGCGTTGTCAGCCGCACGCGGAAACCCGCGAGCGCTCGAGGCGTTCATCAAAGCCACCCAGCAAGACGTGTGGCGGTTCGTCGCCTATCTGTCGGATACCGGCAGCGCCGACGATCTGACGCAAGAGACGTTCCTGCGCGCCATCGGCGCCGTCGAGCGGTTCTCCGGGCGCTCGAGCGCGCGGACCTGGCTGCTGTCCATCGCGCGCCGCGTGGTGGCCGACCACATCCGCCACCTGCAATCGCGGCCCCGCGCCGCCGCGGGCGCCGACCCCGAGCACGTGGTGCGCGTGGACCGGCACGCCCGCGGATTCGAGGACCTGGTCGAGGTGACGACGATGATCGCCAACCTCAATGCCGAACAGCGCGAAGCGCTTTTGCTCACTCAGCTGCTCGGCCTGCCCTACGCCGACGCCGCCGCGGTGTGCGGCTGCCCGGTGGGCACCATCCGCTCCCGCGTTGCGCGCGCCCGCGACGCGCTGCTTGCCGATGGCGAGCGCGGCCACCTAACCGGCTAGCGCGCCAACCCATTCGGCGGCCTCGGCCACGGTGCCGACGGTCACCACGTCGACAGGTAGCGGCGGCCGCGCCACCATCACCACCGGAACGTCCAGCGCCGCAGCGGCATCCAGCTTCGCGCGGGTCATGTCCCCGCCGCTGTTCTTGGTGACCAGGGCCTCGATGCGATGGTCGCGCAACAGCGCGAACTCGTCGTCGTAGCCGTACGGTCCGCGGGAGAGCACCACCTGGTGCTGACGCGGCAGCGCGGACGCGTCCGGGTCGGTGACCGCCCGGATCAGAAACCACGCGTCGCTACCGGCGAAGGCCCGCACGCCCGAGCGTCCGGTGGTGAGAAAAACCCGCGAATAACCTTGCCGGGCAACGGTTTGCGCTGCGGCAGTGTCCGACTCGACGACAATGGCGGTGCCTGGATCCCAGGCGGGGCGTGCCAGGATCAGATGCGGGATCCGCAATTCGCCGCACACGGTGGCGGCGTGCGCCGTCATGGTCGCCGCGAACGGGTGGGTGGCGTCCACAACCGCGCCGATGCGTTCGTCGCGCAGCCAGCGTCGTAACCCCTCGACGCCGCCGAAGCCACCGACGCGCACGGGACCGACCGGCAGGGCCGGATCCGGAACCCGCCCGGCCAGGGAGCTGATGATGTCGATGCGCGGATGCAGGACCTTCGCCAGTGCACGCGCCTCGCCGGTGCCGCCGAGCAGCAGGACGCGCATCAATGCCTGCTCCCCCGGGTGCGCCCGGTCGAGTACAGGTAGCTGTCGGTGAATCCCCCGGCGGTCAGCGCGTCGCCGACGACGATGACGGCGGTCTTGGTGATGTTGGCCTGATGCATCTGCCCGGCGATGTCCGCAAGGGTGCCGCGCAGCACCGCCTCCTGTGGCCAGCTCGCGAAAGCCACGACGGCTGCCGGTGTTTCGGGTTGGAAGCCGCCTTCGAGGAGTTGCGGGACGATGGCGTCGATCTGGGCGGCGGCCAGATGCAGGACGAGGGTGCCGCCCGATTGGGCCAGGGTTTTCAGGTCTTCGCCGGGCGGCATGGCCGTCGATAGGGTCGCCACCCGGGACAGCGTCACCGTCTGCGCCACCCCGGGCACGGTGAGCTCGCGCTTCAGCGCGGCCGCCGCGGCGGCGAAAGCCGGTACACCGGGCACGATTTCGTAGGCGATGCCCAGGGTGTCGAGCCGCCGGCATTGCTCGGCCAGGGCGCTGTAGAGCGACGGGTCACCGGAATGCAAACGCGCCACGTCCTGGCCGGCGGCGTCTGCCTCGCTGAGCTCGGCGACGATCTGCTCCAGCGTCAGCGGGCCGGTGTCAACGATTTTCGCGTCCGGCGGGCACAACGCCAGCAGGTCGTCTGGCATGATCGAGCCGGCATACAGGCACACCCGGCATGTCTGCAGGAGTCGCTGACCGCGCACGGTGATGAGGTCGGCCGCACCTGGCCCGGCCCCGATGAAATACACCGTCACTTGGTCACCGCCCACTGGGTGACGGGATACTGCGGGCGCCAGCCCGTGAAGGCGCCCAGCGGTTCGCCGTGATAGTGCTGGAAGCGTCGCAGCTGGCCGCCCAGGCGCTGATGCGCCTGCGTCAGAACGGCTTCCGACTCAGTGGTGACCACGTTGACGACGAGTCGCCCGCCGGAGGGCAGGCTGGCCCAGCAGGCGTCGAACAGACCGGGCTGGGTCAGTCCGCCGCCGATGAAGATCGCCGACGGCGGCTCGGCGCCGTCGAACGCGCCGGGGGCGTCGCCGCGCACCTCGACGCTGACCCCGAAGGCCGCGGCATTGAGTTCGAGGTTGCGCCGGCGCCCGTCGTCGCGCTCGAATACCACTGCGCTGCAACCCCGCCCACTCAGGCACCACTCGACACTGATGCTGCCCGAACCGGCGCCGACGTCCCACAACCGCTCGCCCGGGCGCGGCGCAAGGGCGGCCAGCGTCACCGCGCGGATTCCCTGTTTGGTGATCTGGCGGTCGTGGGTGAAGGCGTCGTCGGGCAGGGGCGACACGCGTTCGTCGGGCAGGTAGCGCACGGCGATCACGTTGAGGTCGTCGAGGTCTCGGGCGGCGTCGTCAGCCCAGTCCCGCGCGGTGGCGTCGAGGCGGCGCTCGTCCGGGCCGCCGAGTCGTTCGAGAACGGTGAACTCGGAATCTCCGCGGCCATGCGCGGTGAGCAGTGCGGCGAGTTCGCTTGGCGTCGAGTTGCTTTGCGACAGCACGATCGCCTGGCCGCCGCGGCGCACCGCCGTGTGCGGCTGCGCGGTGACCAGGCTGATCACCTCGGTGTCGTGGACGTCCCAGCCCATCCGCGCGCACGCCAGTGTCACCGAGGACACGTGCGGCAGGACCCTGACGTTGTCGCGGCCGTGCAGGCGGATCAGGGTACCCCCGATGCCGTGCAGCAGCGGGTCACCGCTGGCCACCACGTGCACGTCGCCCGTGTGCTCGTCGAGCAATGTTTGCAGCGCGGGCAACATCGGTGACGGCCACTGCCGCCGTGGCGCGGGCACGGTGTCGTCGAGCAGGTCGAGTTGCCGGCTGGAACCGTAAATGACTGCGGCCCTTTGTAGTTCGGTGCGCGATACTTCGCCGAGCCCGGCCATGCCGTCGGCGCCGATACCCACCACGACGATCATGATCGCCGCTCCTCAGCGAGTCGCCCTGCATCGTCGGCCGTGCGGATCATCGCGGCATCCTGCGCCAGACGAACTGGGGAAGCATTCGCATCACGGCCGCCGTGGGCCCCAGCGCCCACGGGATCCACACCGTGCGGCGGCCTTTCGCGAGCGCACGCGCGGTCGCTGCGGCCACCTGCGCGGGCGTGCTGGGCAGCGGGGCGGGTGTCATGCCTTCGGTCATGCGGCCGATGACGAATCCCGGCCGGGCGATCAGCAGCCGCACCCCGGTGCCGTGCAGCGCGTCGGCCAAGCCGCCGGCGAAGCCGTCCAGGCCGGCCTTGGCCGAGCCGTAGACGTAGTTGGCCCGGCGCACACGCGCGCCGGCGATCGAGGAGAACACCACCAGCCGGCCTTTGTCCGCTTTGCGCATGGCGGTGGCCAGGTGGGTGAGCAGGCTGACCTGGGCGAGGTAGTCGGTGTGCACGACGGCGACCGCGTGCGCGGCGTCGGCTTCGGCGCGGGCCTGATCACCCAGGATTCCGAACGCCAGGACCGCGGTGCCGATGGGTCCGTGGTCGGCGACGACCGAGGCGACCAGTGGGCCGTGCGAGGCCAGGTCGTCGGCGTCGAATTCCCTGGTGTCGACCGCCCTGGCGCCGGCGGCTTTGAGCGCGTTGACCTGGTCAGCGAGCTGATCGGCCTGGCGGGCGGCGAGCACGACCGTCGCGCCCGGCGCCAACAGTCGCGCGAGCTCGATCCCGATCTCGCTGCGGCCGCCCAGGATTAGTACTGGACCTGCGCCCGTGTCATCCACGGCTGCGATTATCACCTGCGCTAGCGTGAGCGGTGATGGCGAATACCACTACCCGGCTCACCGACGACGCGTTGGCGTTTCTGTCGGAACGGCATCTAGCCATGCTGACCACGCTGCGAGCCGATAATTCACCGCATGTGGTGGCGGTCGGTTTCACCTTCGACCCCAAGACGCACATTGCGCGGGTCATCACCACCGGGGGTTCGCAGAAGGCGGTCAACGCCGATCGCGGCGGAATGGCGGTGCTCAGCCAGGTCGACGGCGCACGGTGGCTGTCCCTGGAGGGCCGGTCCAAGGTCAACAACGACGTCGACGCGGTGCGCGACGCCGAGTTGCGGTACGCCCAGCGCTATCGCACGCCCCGCCCCAACCCGCGACGCGTGGTCATCGAGGTTCAGATCGAGCGGGTGCTGGGGTCGTCGGATCTGTTGGACCGGGGCGAGTAGTGCTGGTTCGGTCGAGGTCGAGGCTTGCCTAGCAGCAGGTCAACAACTGCTGATGCACCGACGTTCAAACCGGATCCCGCGATGGCTGCCCGCTTTGTAAAAGTAGATCATCCATGCTCAATGCATACGACAAGCTTCGATAAATTCAATTGCGGCACGCGTGTCTCGTAGAAACTCTTTATTGATCCGCCGTAAGATTCGTAATATTCTTCCGTACGTCAACGATTCCCATTACTACCGGTATGGACGCGTAGAATCGGCAACACGACATCGACTAGCGATCCGATCGAATGTCCATCCTCTAGCGAGAAGTATGTGTCATCGAACTTCATAACATCTCTTTCTACTGAAGGGATACGACAATTGCAGATTAATGACCGGCCGGTATCAATCCTCAGTCCTACGACCGCCGAAAATCTTGATGAACCGTTCGGGATAGATGACACATCCTGGTAATCCATTGTCCAGTCTGGCAGCCCGACCGCTTGCCCGATAATTCTCGGGTTGAAGTCTTCGGGTCTGCGATGACTGTCGTGACAACCTCACTTCGAGTCGTAGGGAAACCATTAGGTAGACCGAGTTCGACCTCCATGCCTGCAAGTCGCGTCGGGTTGCCGCCGCCAAGCTCGACTTCGTGTCTGGCATTACGAAAGATGTTCCGTCTCGCTCCTATACAGGCTTCTCCAATGTCGTTCCGTGCATAAAGCGAAGAGTTGTGCCGTATCCATTTTCCACCGCTTCTATATAGTCGGATGACAAGTCCATCGGAAGTTCTCCCGATCAGGACGAGCTGCCGTCTGGCAGGGGTAAGAACTCCGTAGCGCGTTAGCGCATAGGGTCGACCATTTGCCGTCGTCCTGTTTGCAGGGCCCCCCGTCAGGTCCGTGAGTCGTGCCTCGGCCGGCTGCGGATTGTGCCGATCGTCTTCCGGCGGACCGCCGTCGCCATCTCCGCTCGGTATCGCACACATGCGGTGGCTCTCCCGGCGTGTGCCCTACCGGAGGAGGGCCGCCGTCACCAGGCCCGTGCCAGCCCCCGCCCGGCGTTGGCACTTCACGGGGGTGACCGTTCGGAGGCGCGGAGTGCGGGGATGCCGACGTCGGTGAGTGGGCTTCGAAAGGTGCTGCGCCGCCGGGAGATCCGCTGGGCGATACTGGCGGCGAGTGGTCAATCGGTTGCGGAAGTGCCGATGGCAAGCGCTCGCCGGCCGTTGTCGGCACAGCAGCAGCGGGCGAACCGGTAGCTGGCACCGATGCCGGCTCGTGCGGTCCACCGGCAGGTACCGACGCCGGCTCATGCGGGCCACCCGCTGGCACTGACACCGGCTCACGCGGCCCTTCCGTTGGCATCGGATCGTGCGGACCACCGGCGGGAACACTTGCGGGTGCCGCCGGAGGTGCGGGCGCTGGATCTGGCGGACCCCCTGCGCCTGGTTTGGGAGCATCAGGAGGCCCCGACGCCTGGGGCGCGGTCGTCGGCGCGTGAGGCGCCCCGGGAGCGCCCTCGGCCGGACGAGGCGCCGACTCAACCGGTGCCTCCGGCAACTTTCCTGGCGGCAAAGTCACGGGGCTGCCACTCGGCGGCGCATCGCCTTTCGGCAGGTCTCCGCCGAGATTTTCAAGAGTCTTGGTCAGGTCGCTGCCGGTTTTGGCGATGCCAGGCAACGCACCACCGGCGCCTTCGGCCTCGGCGGCCGCTCCTTTGGCACCCTGAAGTACCTCTTCGCCCTCCGTGAGCTCCCCGGTGGCCCCGGCGCCGCCCGCCGCCTCCGCGGCTTTACCGCCAGCCTTCGCTGCACCACCGCCGCCGGCCATGGTTGCAAGATCGAAACCGATTTCACCGAGCCCGACCGCGGGCCGGCCTGAGGTCAAATCGTCCCAGTGCGTAAGGCCTTTCGCGAGGCCGAGGTCGGATTTCGCCGCGCCGCCCGGGTCGAACAGCGCATACGCCGGGATGGATTGGACCGCGGTCTTATCCAGTGCGGCCCAACTGGCCGTAGCCCCTTCGGGATCGAAGGCAAAGCGACTCGGATCAAGTTGGTCTCCGAGTGCCACAGCTCCGACCCCGCTTTTGAAGACGCCCTCTCCGAAATCGGCCCAGAAGTCGAAGTCGGCCGCGGCAGCATTGCCGACGTCGTCGCCAAAAAATTCGACCAACTGGCCTTGCATGAGGGTCTTCCCCTTTTGCACCAAGCCGTCGATGATCTGCATTCCGGTTTTCAGGACTTGTTCGCGTGCATGGGCTTCACGCTTCATGTCGTGCAGTACGCCGTTGATGTCTTTGGCGATCTTTTCGAGCTCATCGAGCGCATCGCCTTCGAAGATCAATATCGCGTCGTGGACCAGATCGGTCAGGGACCCTAACCGTTTCAACAGATCCCGAATCTTGTTCTGGGCGTCGTCCACCTCGTCCGCGAACTTGTCCAAGGTATCGGCCAGCTTGTCGCATTGCGCCCCCAACTTGGCCATCGTGGCGGCGAGTAACGCCAGATTGTGGTCGACCAACTCGCCTTCTGGTATCTGCTGCCCGGCGATCGCCGACTTCGGACCGTTGAGCGCAGCTTGCACCCCGCTCACCGAGGCGCCAAGTCCGCGCCAACAACCCGCGGCCGCGTGCATTCCCACCGCGTTGCCATTCGGCCACACATCGTCAAGCAGCGATTCCACCACTCCCCACAGCAGCGGTCGGGCGACGCCCGGACCCATGACGCCCGGCGCAGGAGGAGGCGCGACTTTCGCGGGTGGCCCCGGCGATGGCAGCACATGGCCGCCGCCACCTACTTTCGAGGCCGCCTCTGCTCTTGAGTAGTTCGACGCGCAAAGTTGAATCTTGGCCCCGAGTGTCCGGCAAGCATTGATCCCGGCGGCTACCCCGGTCAACAATGACCTAGCCGTGTTCTGGTAGTTCAGCGCAAATACCATTCCAGCGGAATCCTGGCCGCTATTGATCCCGAATCCAGCCGACAGTGGGCCCAGGGCTGTGGCAATGCCGTCGCCAATGACGCTCACACCGGTGCCGGCGACAAACATCGCCTCCGGATCGACAGCCAAGGGAGCCACGTGCGGAATTTTCGCTCAGGTCCGCCCGTCGCCGCTACTCACCAAAGATCGCTTCGCCAAGCTAGCGGCGGTCGCCTAGCGCGAAAACTCACCGATCAACAGCCACTGCTGCCGTCAACGCGATGCGGTGGCGCCCGGGCGACACCGCGACGGTCGGCCCGGCTGGTTCACCATCGAGCTGCACGTTCACCGCGGCGGGCAAGCCACCGAGCGTGATCTGGGCGGCGACATCGGTGGACACCGTGACGGTCGACCTCGGCAACGCGGCCAGCCCGGCACGCGCGACATCGACCCTCAGACCGCCAACACCCTTGAGGCTCAACGTCAGATACGGCAGCGGACCAACGGGCCGCCCCACCTGCCAGTCCAGCTCGCTGTACAGCCCGGGCGTCGGCTCGAAGTGTGGGATGACGCCGCGATGGTGCCGAATGGTGTGCGTAGGGTCCGGCCGCGCGTACGAGCGCGCGTCGACTTCCGCGACGGCCCCGCGCCGCGCAGTCACCTCGGGATCGGCGGTCAGCTCCGACAACCACCACACCTGGTGCGGCCCGATACCCAGATCGGCGCGCACCAGTTGCGGATACCAGGCGAACGTGATGTGTCCCGGATCCGCTTGGCGCAGAGCCGTTCCCATGTGTGAGATCGGATCCTCGAACTTGTCCTGGAACACCCAGGCGACGTGATCCTCGAGCGGGTAAGCACTGAACCGGTGCCGGTAGCCGAGCCGGTCCAGCTCCAGCACCTGCTCGGCGGCCGAGGCGAAGGGCACCAGTTCGTCGAGCAGCCCGTGGGCGATGACGTATGGCAACCAACGGGCGTTCACGAGCAGCTTCCAGGTGTCACCCTCACGGGCACAGCGCGAGTCCAGGTCAAGGTCGGCGGGAATATCGACGTGGGGTAGCAGCCGCACCCCGCACGTCGGCGGCCCCGCCAGCACCACCGCTTGCGAGAAGACCTGCGGGTAGCTCAGCCCCAGCTTGTACGTCGCATACCCACCCATCGAATAGCCGGAGATCACAGTGCGATTGGGGTCGGTGCCCAGTTGTTCGGCAACGCGCGCCCACACTTCCCAGACGTCGAGTTCGCCGGTGTCGAAGTACCAAGTGGACGGCCCCCGGGCCAACGGCGTGACCACCACCGAGTCGCGGCCCTCGCACACCTGGTGCAACAGTCGCGGGTCGATCGCGGCGAACTGGCTCTGGCCGAGTGAAAGCGAGTGCAGCAGCAAGGTCAGTGGCAGCTCGCGCCCCGGTGCGTAACTCGATGGCAGGCAGATCGCATACGGCTGCACCCGACCGAGGAATTGCGGCTTGGTGCTCAAGATGTCGTTGGCGGCCCAGCCCTGTTCCAGGCCCTGGCCGAGTTCGACCGAAGACACGTACCAGCGGGTGGACGGGCCGGTGATCACCGGCTCGGAAGCGGTTGTGCGGGCCGCCAGCTGAGCCCACGGCACCGTCAGCGCGAACTCGGAGACGTCGCCATGTGTCAGCGCGGCGGCCTGGGCGGCATCCGACCAGAAGTTCAGGTGCGGCGGCTCCTGCTCGTTGGTGCGGAACGCCACGTTGTAGACGTTGGCTTGTCCGGGCAGCGCACCGTGCAGCGCGGACACATCGGCGAACCCGTCCCCCGCCACGTTGGCCAACCCCGCGACCAGGCGGACCGTCCAGCTCCCGGTGGGTTCCGCCAGCGACCGCGGGACCTGCGCCACGAACGACCGCGACGACATGTCGACGCTGTGCTCGACCGGCGTCCTGACCTGGGTGGTCAGGTCGATCAGCGCGGCGCCGCTCCCCGACACCAGCAGGGCCATGTCGATGCCCTTCGAGCGCACGCCGGCGCCGGCGGGCCACTCCTCGGCCGCCGTGCGGCCGGGGCCGGTGTCGAAGGTGAACAGCGCGATGGGCACCGAGGCGTCCAGCAGGGTGTTCCAGTCGATCCGCCACCACGTGTGGGTCTCGGTGAGCCCGATGGCGACGCGGAAGATGTCGGCGCCGTTGCCGGCTGCCGGGCCGTCGGGGTAGACGTAGGTTCCGCGCGGCGGCGCCTGAATCTTCAGGTCGCCGACCGGTATTCCCGTCGCGCCATGGTCGTCGTAGAGGAAGTCGGTCCAGAACAGGGCACCGCCGGCCAGTCGTCCGGCGCCGCACGTGCGCGGGAACTCCTCGCCGAACGGCCATCCCGCAGGCACGGGAAGCGTGGGCTCTGGGCGCCGCGCGGCCGGTGGCACACCCTCGGGCATCCCGTCGGCCACGATGAGGTCGGCCGACGGTGCCGGTGTAGGTGCGGGCGCCGGGGCGGTGGCGTGCAAGACCGCGTCGGCGACGTGACGTGCAATGCGAATCGGAAGCAGCGAGAGATCCAGGATTGACATCACCCCCAACGTACGCGGAAGCAGTGTCGCCTCGGTCAGGCCACCGGAACCACGATCAGTTCGTGTGGGCGGTTGTTGACCGCCAGGGCGCCGTCGGGGGTCACGACGACGATGTCCTCGATGCGGGCGCCCCAGCGACCCGGGAAATAGATGCCGGGTTCGATGGAAAAGGCCATGCCCTCGGCCAGCGGCAGATCGTTTCCGGCGACGATGTAAGGCTCTTCGTGCACCGACAGCCCGATGCCGTGCCCGGTCCGGTGCACGAAGTACTCAGCGAGCCCTTCGGCGGCCAACACGTCGCGGGCGGCGGCGTCGACCTGCTCGGCCAGCACCCCCGGGCGTACCGCGTCATACGCCGCGCGCTGGGCGCGTTGCAGCACCGAATACTGTTGAGCGACTTCTGGATTCGGATTACCGATGCTGTAGGTGCGCGTCGAGTCGGAGTTGTAACCGGGTTCATACGAGCCGCCGATATCGACGACGACGATGTCACCAGCCCGCAGTTCGCGATCCGAATACCCGTGGTGCGGGTCGGCGCCGTGCGGCCCCGACCCGACGATGATGAACGCCACCTCCGAATGCCCCTCGGCCACAATGGCTTCCGCGATGTCGGCGGCAACGTCGGCCTCGGTGCGGCCCGGTACCAGGAACTCCGGTACCCGGGCGTGCACCCGATCGATGGCCGCACCGGCTTTGCGTAGCGCGTCGACTTCGCATTCCTCCTTGACCATCCGCAGCGCGCGCAACACGTCGGTGGCCAGGATCGGCAGCACGCCGAGCACTCCGGCCAGCGGCAGCAGATGCAACGCCGGCATGGCATCGGTGACGGCGGTCGCGGCGGGGGCACCGCCCAGCACGGCGCCCACCAGATCGTAGGGATCGTCGCCGTCGACCCAATCCCGCACCGCCAGCCCGAGTTCGGCGATAGCAGAGCCCTTGAGCGAGGCCAACTCCAGCCGCGGCACCACCACCGTTGGATCACCCGAGGCGGGCAAGACCAGGGCGGTGAACCGCTCCAGCGTCTGCGCGCGCGACCCGACGAGGTAGCGCAAGTCATACCCCGGGGTGATCACCAGCCCGGCCAGGCCCGCGTCGGCGGCCGCGGCGGCGGCCGCGGACAGCCGGCGTTCATACACAGCTGCGTCGAAGCGGTGCGACTCCATGGCAGCCAGGCTAGTGCGCGATCGCACCTCGCCTCGCGGCGGCGTGAGACCATATCCCGCATGCCAGCACCCCGCTCGCCGCTCGTACTGCTCGACGGCGCCAGCATGTGGTTCCGCTCGTATTTCGGGGTGCCGTCCTCGATCACCGCCCCCGACGGCCGCCCCGTCAACGCCGTCCGGGGATTCATCGACTCCGTCGCCGTGGTGATCAACCAGCAACGGCCCAGCCGGCTGGTCGTCTGCCTGGACCTCGACTGGCGGCCGCAATTTCGGGTGGACCTCGTCCCGTCCTACAAGGCCCACCGCGTGGCCGAGGTGGAGCCGCGGGACGAGCCGGACATCGAGGAAGTCCCCGACGACCTGACGCCTCAGATCGACATGATCGCCGAACTCCTTGACGCATTCGGGATTCCGACGGCCGGAGCGGAGGGCTTCGAGGCCGACGACGTGCTGGGCACTTTGGCGGCCCGGGAACGCAAGGATCCGGTGGTGGTGGTCAGCGGCGACCGCGACCTGCTTCAGGTTGTGGCCGACGATCCCGTCCCGGTCCGCGTGCTTTACCTCGGCCGCGGCCTGAGCAAAGCCACGTTGTTCGGGCCCGACGAGGTGGCCGAACACTATGGCGTACCGGTGGATCGCGCCGGCCCCGCCTACGCCGAACTCGCGCTGCTGCGCGGCGATCCGTCCGACGGCCTGCCCGGGGTCCCGGGAGTCGGTGAGAAGACTGCGGCGACGCTGCTGGCGCAGCACGGCTCGCTGGAGCAGATCCTGGCCGCCGCCCACGACCCGAAGTCGAAGATGGCCAAGGGCGTACGCACGAAACTGCTGGGTGCGCTGGATTACATCGAGGCGGCCGGCCAGGTGGTGCGGGTGGCCACCGACGCGCCCATCACCTTTTCGACAGCCAGCGACGAACTACCGCTGGTGGCCGCCGATCCGCAACGCACCGCCGAGCTGGCGACCGAGCTGGGTGTCGGCTCGTCGATCGCCCGCCTGCAGAAAGCGCTCGACGGGCTGCCCGACTGACTACTGCGGGCGGCCGACCTCGTAGGTGCCCTTGTTGTCCTGGAAGGTCACCGTCACGTGCTTGGGTGCGCCGTCGATGCTGACGTCGCAGTCGAACGTGGCGCCCTTCTTGACCGTGGGGTTCTGGCCGTGGTTGCACTTGACGTTCTGGACGTTCTTCGCGCCGTAGCCGTTGGTTTCGTCGCTGAGGACCTGTTGGACCCCGGCCTGGGCCTTGTTGACGTCCAGCTTGGTGGTGACGAAGAACCCGGGCTGCCAGAAGCCCAGCACCAGCACGACCGCGATGAGCAGAAAGGCGATCGCACCGCCGACACCGGCGATCAGGCCGACCGGTCGCTTTTTGCCGGGCTGCTCATAGCCGGGGTACTGCTGCGGGTACTGGCCGGGTTGGCCGTACTGGCCCGGCTGCGGGTACTGGCCGTACTGTCCCGGCTGCGGGTACTGCCCCGGCTGGCCATACTGCCCCGGCTGGGCGTACTGCCCGGGCTGGGCGTACTGGCCGGCCTGACCGTACTGACCGGGTTGCGCGTAGCCCGGCTGCTGCTGGGGGTACTGCTGCGGGTAGGCCTGTTCGGCGGGCTGCTGGTATTGCGGATAGTCGGCGGGCGGCGTGTAGGCCGGGGCCTGCCACGACGTCTCCTGGTTCGACTGCTCCTGCCAGGTCGGTGCCACCTGAGTCGGCTCTGACGAGTGATCGCTACCTTGACCCTGACCAGGCGGTTGCCACTGCTGGTCCGATCCCTGCGGTCCGCTCATCTTTCTCCTCAGCCCTTGTGTCTTGGCATCAACTATCGGCGCTTAACGGTAGCTTCGGCCTAGCCTACCCGGCGTCAACTGCGACGACGCCGCGCCGAATGTCATTGATGGCCCGCTTGGCGGTGGCCCGCAGTTCGGGCTCCGGAGCGGCGTTGCGAAGCTGGTCCAGCAGGTCGAGCGCCTGGCGGCACCAGCGCACGAAATCGCCCGCCAGCAGGGGTGATCCGGTGCCGGCCGGGTCGGCGGCCGCCAGCGCCGCGGCCAGATCTCCAGTCCTGGCCCAGCGATAGATCACGTTGACGAAGCCGTCGTCGGGTTCGCGGCCCGGGGCGATTCGGTGCGTTTGCTCATCGGCGCGCAGCGCCATCGACAGCCTCGACGTCTGCTGCAGCGCCTGGCGCACCTGCTGGGTGGGCGCGTCGGCCGCGAAGGCCGCCCCCGGCCCCTCCCCGCCCCGGGTTTCGTACAGCACCGTCGAGACCACCGCGGCCAGTTCGGCCGGCTTCAACCCCGACCACGCGCCGGTGCGCAGGCATTCGGCGACCAGCAGGTCGCTTTCGCTGTAGATCCGCGCCAGCAATCGGCCCGCGTCAGTGACGCGGGGGTCACCGTCGCGCGCTTCGATGAAGCCGCGCTCGATGAGCAACCCGACGATCCGGTCGAAGGTCCGGGCCAACGAATTGGTCGCCGCCGCAACCTGTTTCTCCAATTGCGCGTTGTCACGCTCGATCCGCAGATAGCGCTCGGCCTGCCGGACCTGTGCCTCCAGGCCGGCCGTGTTGTGCGACGGGTGGCGGCGCAACTGTTCGCGCAACGACGCCAGCTCGGGGTCATGGAAACCTCCGTAGGCGCCATCGGGGTCGCCGCGGCCGCGCTGCCGGGCCGGAACGGTCAGCCCGGCGGCGGCCGACCGCAGCGCCGACGCCAGATCGCGCCGGACCCGTGGCTGACGGTGTTCGACCCGCTTGGGCAGTGACATCGAACCGACGGGCGCGGACACGCCCGAGTAGTCGGCCGACGAAATCCTTCCCGCCCAGCGGTTTTCGGTAAGCACCAACGGCCGCGGATCGGAGCTGTCGCGGGCGGACTCCAGCACCACGGCCAGGCCACCGCGCCGGCCATGGGTGATGTTGATGATGTCGCCGCGACGCAGCGCGGCCAGCGCGTCACTGGCGGCCTGCCGTCGTTGCAGCCGGGACGCGCGGGACTGCGCACGCTCCATCTCGCTGATGCGTGCACGCATCCGGGCGTATTCGAGGATCGGGGCCTTGGGTCCGCCCAGCTCTGTGGCGATCTCGTCGAGCATCGCGGTGCCGCGCTCGATGCCGCGGACCAGCCCGACGACAGAACGGTCGGCCTGATACTGGGCGAACGACTGCTCCAACAAGCGGTGTGCCTGCTCGGGACCCATCTGCTGGACCAGGTTGATCGTCATGTTGTACGACGGGGCGAACGAGCTGCGCAGCGGGAAGGTGCGGGTCGAGGCCAGCCCGGCCACCGCGGAGGGCTCGGTGGTTTCCTCGGTGGGATTCCACAGCACCACCGCGTGGCCCTCGACGTCGATGCCGCGCCGCCCGGCGCGGCCGGTGAGCTGCGTGTACTCCCCCGGTGTCAGCGCCACGTGCTGCTCGCCGTTGAACTTCACCAGCCGCTCGAGCACCACCGTGCGTGCGGGCATGTTGATCCCGAGCGCCAGGGTCTCGGTGGCGAACACCGCCCTGACCAGTCCGGCGGTGAACAGCTCCTCGACCGTGTGCCGGAAGACGGGCAGCATGCCGGCATGGTGGGCCGCCAAACCGCGCAGCAGGCCCTCGCGCCACTCGTAGTAGCCGAGCACGCCCAGGTCGGCGTCGGCGAGATCGCCGCACCGGTGCTCGATCACCTCGGCGATCTGGGCGCGCTCTTCCTGGGTGGTCAGCTGCAGGGGCGAACGCAGGCATTGCTGGACGGCGGCGTCGCAGCCGGCCCGGGAGAACACGAACGTGATCGCGGGCAGCAGCCCCTCCGAGTCCAGGGTGGCGATCACGTCCGGCCGGCTCGGTGTCCGGTAGAAGCGGGGCCGCGACGGCCGTCCGGTGCTTCCCCTTGCCGACTGCCGGCGGGGACTGTGCCAGTCGGTCATGCGGTCCGCCTCGCGGCGGTGCGCAATGTGGCGCAGCAGTTCGGGATTGACGCGCGGTTGACGATCCGCGGCCGGTTTCTCGTTGTCGTAATCGAACAGATCCAGCAGACGCTTGCCCACCAACACGTGTTGCCAGAGCGGCACGGGCCGGTGCTCGTCGACCACGACCGTGGTGTCGCCGCGGACGGTCTGGATCCAGCCACCGAATTCCTCGGCGTTACTCACCGTCGCCGAAAGGCTGACCACGCGCACCTCGTCGGGCAGGTGCAGGATCACCTCTTCCCACACCGGACCCCGCATCCGGTCGGCGAGGAAGTGCACCTCGTCCATCACCACATACGAAAGACCTTGCAGTGCAGGAGAATCGGCGTAGAGCATGTTGCGCAGCACTTCGGTGGTCATCACGACTATGGGCGCGTCGGCGTTGACGGACATGTCTCCGGTGAGCAGGCCGATGCGGTCGCGGCCGTAGCGCGCCGTGAGGTCGGTGTGCTTCTGGTTGCTCAGCGCCTTCAGCGGCGTGGTGTAGAAGCATTTGCCGCCGGATGCCAGGGCGAGGTGGACGGCGAATTCGCCGACCACCGTCTTGCCGGCACCGGTGGGCGCGCAGACCAGCACGCCATGGCCTCGTTCGAGCGCCGCGCAGGCCCGGTGCTGAAAGCCGTCGAGCGCGAAGGGCAGTTCGGTGGTGAACCGCGTGAGCTCCACCAACTCCGCCACCTCGTGGGGCGGCGACGGATCAGGTGACATCGTCGTGTTGCCCGGCGGTGAACGACGGCTCCGGTATCGCGGTGGGCCGTTCGATGACCGATGCTTCGTCGTCGGGAATCGCGGCCTGGGCTTCACGCTTGGCCTTGCGCCCGTCGTGCAGCCGGGAGATCTGGATGGCGAACTCCAAAAGCACGGACAGCGCCAACCCGAGCGCGGTCATCGAAAACGGGTCAGACCCCGGGGTGAAGATCGCCGCGAACGCGAACATCGCGAAGATCAGGCCGCGCCGCCACGCCTTGAGCCGCTCGTAGGGCAGCACGCCGATGGTGTTGAGCATGACGATGAGCAGCGGGAATTCGAAGCTGACCCCGAAAACCACCAGCAGGTTGATCAAGAAGCCGAAATACCGGTCGCCGGACAGCGCGGTCACCTGGACGTCGCTGCCGACTGTCAGTAAGAAGCCCAGCGCCTTGGCCAGTACGAAGTAGGCCAGCACCGCGCCGACGACGAACAACACCACGGCGGGGATCACGAACGCGACCGCGAAGCGGCGCTCCTTCTGGTAGAGCCCGGGCGTGATGAACGCCCACAGTTGGTAGAACCACACCGGACAGGCCAGCACCACCCCGGCCGTCAGCCCGACCTTGAGCCGCAGCATGAACTGATCGAACGGCGCGGTGGCCAGTAGCCTGCACTGGCCGTTCGGGCTGATCTCCGCGCGCGCCGACTGCGGCAGCGAACAGTAGGGATGACGCAACCACTCGCCCAGGCTTTCCAGCCCGAAGATCGAATGCGAGTACCAGACGAACCCGAAAATCGTGGTCAGCAGGATGGCGGCCAAAGAGATCAGCAGCCGGGTGCGCAGCTCGGTCAGATGGTCGACCAGCGACATGGTCGCATCCGGATTCTTTCGGCTGCGCCGGTTACGCGGGTTCAGGCGCCTCAGCAGGCCGGAAGTGCGCGCTGAAACCTTGAAGACTCTCACGATGCTCGGTCAGGGCGCTCGGGCAGCGCGACGATGATGGCGGCTACGCCGGACGTGCTTCGCTGTGCCCCTGCTCGCTGGGCGACGGCGCGTCGACCCGCTGCGACTGCACGGGAGTCGGGTTCGCCGCGGAGGCCTCGCCTTGAGTCCCCAAGGCCGACGTCTCCGCTTTGTTCTCCGTCTGCATTTCGCGGAGCTCGGACTTGAAGATCCGCATCGACTTACCCAACGAACGCGCCGCATCGGGGAGCTTCTTGGCACCGAACAGCAGAATCACCACGACCGCAAGGATCGCCCAGTGCCACGGACTAAGACTGCCCACTTTGATTACCTCCAGACGTTCACCCGATGCTACCGCAGTAGCGCCGTGTGGCGGCGGGCCCGCGCCGCGCCGCGGTGGACCATGTCGCCTGGGCTTTTATGAGCTCAGGGCTTCGTAGGACGTCACAGCGGCCGCCGCGGCGTCCCGTACCCGCTGGGCCAGGGACTCAGGCTGCAGGACCTGCACGTCGGGCCCGAAGCCCAGCACCAGTCGCGTCATCCAATCCTCGGAGGCAAAGGTCATGACCGCCTCGCAGGATCCATCCGGCAATTCACGCACGTCGCGCATCGGGTAGTACTCGAACATCCAGGACGCTGCGGGTGCCACCCGCAGCCTGGCCGCCGGCAATGACGGATCGCCGTCGAACAGGGAGGTGTCCGGCGGCGCATGCAGCGCCGGTTCGGGCGGCGCTGACGGCTCGTCGAGCTCGCTGGCGTCCACGATCCGGTCCAAGCGGAACAACCGAACGCCTTCGGCCTCGCGTGACCAGGCCTCCAGGTAGCTCTGGCCGCCGACCAGCAGCACCCGGATGGGGTCGACGACCCGGCTGGTCAGCGTGTCGTGCGAGGCCGAGTAGTAGTCGATGGCCAGCGCGTGCCTGGACTGGACGGCCGCGCGCACCGCGGCGGCGGCCCGGTTCTCCACCGGCGCGGGCTCGTCGACGGCCGACGCCGCGGGCGAGGCCTCGTGCCCGAGGGCGCCCGCGGCATCCTCGATCTTGGCGATGGCGCTGCGCGCGGCTTCGGGGTCGACGACGCCGGGAATGTCGGCCAGCGCCCGCAACGCCACCAGCAGTCCGGTGGCCTCCGGCGAGGTGAGCTTGAGTGGGCGGTCGATGCCCGCCGAGAAGGTGACCTCGATGGTGTCCCCGGAGAACTGGAAATCGATGAGGTCGCCGGGGAAATAGCCGGGCAGACCGCACATCCACAACTGGTTGAGATCCTCTTCCAGCTGCTTGGCCGACACCCCGAGATCGGCCGCGGCCTTGGCTCGGGTGACCCGCGGATTGGCCTGGAAATACGGCACCATGTTCAGCAGCCGGATCAGGCGGGTGGAGATGGGTGTCATGCGGACGCTCCCCCACGGTTCGGCGGTTGCCCGGCCCCGACGGCGTCGACGCCCGCATGCGCACGCAGCCGGGCCAGCACATCGTCGCGCAGTGACTGGGGTTCGAGCACCAGGGCGTCGGCTCCATAGCCTGCGATGTCACGTGCCAGCTGGTCGGAGGCCCTGACGTCGAGTTCGATCACCTCGCCGTCGCGCCCGCCGAGTTGCCGCGCGTCGACGGGCCTGCCGGCGCGCCGCAGCGCGGTGGCCCGTCCGTCGGCCACCCATACCCGGGCCTGCCCGACGGCCGGCGCCGCCGAGACGTCGGTGACGGTCTGGGCCACGATCTTGCGCAGGTCAACATCTTTCGGCACGGTGACGGTGTCCGGCGGGCCGATCGGCGTGACGTCGGACCCGATCCTGGAGAGCCGGAAGGTGCGGGTGGCGTCGCGGTCGCGATCATGACCCACCAGGTACCAGCGGCCTTTCTCGGTGACCACTCCCCAGGGCTCGACGGTGCGCGTGGCGTAGGGCTCGGCCCGCGACGGGCGGTGCGGAAACTGCACGGCCTGCCGGGAGTCGATGGCGGACAACAGAATTCCGAGGACATCTTCCGACCCGCGCAAGCCCGGCACCCCGGCCGGCGACGCGATGGCGACTGGCGCGTCAGGATCGACGTCGACGCCGGCCGCGCGCAGTTTGAGCAGCGCGCCCTGGGTTGCGGTGATCAGTTCGGGTGACTCCCACAGCTGCGTTGCGACGGCTACCGCGGCCGCCTCGTCGGGAGTCAGGTCCACCGGCGCGAGCGAGTAGGCGTCGCGGTTGATCCGGTAGCCCTCGGTGGGGTCCAAGGCCGACGCCCGGCCGACCTCGAGCGGGATGCCGAGATCGCGCAGCTCGTTCTTGTCCCGCTCGAACATGCGGGAGAAGGCCTCGGCGCTGGCGCTGTCCGAATAACCCGCCACGCTCGACCTGATCTTCTCCGCCGAGATGTAGCCGCGGGTGGACAGCAGGGCGATGACCAGGTTCACCAGCCGCTCGACTTTTGACGTCGCCATTGGCTCCAGGTTATTCGATGGTTCTCGTCTGGCGCTTCCACGGTTGTCCGCGTCGCGCTGTTCCCTGCCGCCACTTCTGTCTCGACTTGGAAAGGTAGCGGTGAGTCTCAAACGTGCTGGCGCCCGCGCTAGCACGTTGCGAAGTCGTCATTCGATGCCCGGGCGGTGCCGGTGGGGCTGATGTGGCAGACGATGAGCCGACGTGCGGCTACATGCTCGCGATCAGGCGCTTGACCCGCTCGTCGACCGCCCGGAAGGGGTCCTTGCACAACACGGTGCGTTGGGCCTGGTCGTTGAGCTTGAGGTGCACCCAGTCGACGGTGAAATCCCGGCCGGCGGCCTGGGCGGCGCTGATGAACTCGCCACGCAGCCGCGCCCGGGTGGTCTGCGGGGGGTTGTCGACGGCCTCGGCGATGTCCTCGTCGGTGGTGACGCGGGTGGCCAGCCCCTTGCGCTGCAGCAGATCGAAGACGCCGCGCCCGCGCTTGATGTCGTGGTAGGCCAGGTCCAGCTGGGCGATCTTCGGGTCGGACAGCTCCATGTTGTAGCGGTCCTGGTAGCGCTGGAAGAGCTTGCGCTTGATCACCCAGTCGATCTCGGTGTCGACCTTGGCGAAGTCCTGGCTCTCGACCGCATCGAGCTGGCGGCCCCATAGGTCGACGATCTGCTCGATCTGCGCGTTGGGTTCCCGGGTCTGCAGGTGCTCGACGGCACGGCTGTAGTACTCGCGCTGGATGTCCAGCGCGCTGGCCTGACGCCCGCCCGCCAGCCGCACCGGGCGACGGCCGGTGACGTCGTGGCTGACCTCGCGGATGGCGCGGATGGGGTTGTCCAGCGAGAAGTCGCGGAACGGGACGCCGGCTTCGATCATCTCCAGCACCAGCGCGGCCGTGCCTACCTTGAGCATGGTGCTGGTTTCGCACATGTTGGAGTCGCCGACGATCACATGCAACCGCCGGTACTTCTCGGCGTCGGCGTGCGGCTCGTCGCGGGTGTTGATGATCGGCCGACTGCGAGTGGTGGCCGAGGAGACGCCCTCCCAAATGTGCTCGGCGCGTTGGGAAAGGCAGAAGGTCGCGGCCTTGGGGGTCTGCAGCACCTTGCCGGCGCCGCAGATCAGCTGGCGGGTGACCAGGAACGGCAGCAGCACATCCGAGATCCGGGAGAACTCGCCGGCCCGCACGATCAGGTAGTTCTCGTGGCAGCCGTAGGAGTTGCCCGCCGAATCGGTGTTGTTCTTGAACAGGTAGATGTCGCCGCCGATGCCCTCGTCGGCGAGCCGCTGTTCGGCGTCGACCAGCAGGTCTTCCAGCACCCATTCCCCGGCGCGGTCATGGGTGACCAGCTGCACCAGGCTGTCGCATTCGGCGGTGGCGTACTCCGGGTGGCTCCCCACGTCGAGGTAGAGGCGGGCGCCGTTACGCAGGAAGACGTTGGAGCTGCGGCCCCAGGACACGACGCGGCGGAACAAGTAGCGGGCCACCTCGTCCGGGCTGAGCCGCCGGTGGCCGTGGAATGTGCAGGTGACCCCGAACTCGGTCTCGATGCCCATGATTCGCCTCTGCACCTAATCGAGGGTACTGGTTGTCCGACCGGGACGGTGAGCAGCCGCGCGTATCGATCCGGCGAAGTTTTTCGTCGACGCTTGGAGGGCCGCGCCGGGCGCGCCCGATCACCTCTCCACCCGCACCGGCGCTCGCCGGCTCAGTTGCACCTTGGGCACCACCAGGCCCACCAGCACCGGGCGAAATGTGCGCGGCGTCGGTGGTCTGAAGATGCCTACTCGGCGGATCCGTCGTCGGAATCCGACGGCTCGCCGTCGCTTCCCGAGCCGTTCGAATCCAGCTCGCGCAGCAAATTTTCCAGGGTGGCGCGGTTGATCCGGCGGAACGCCCGGCGCGGCCGGCTGACGTCCAAGATGGCGACTTCCAGGCTGCCCACGTCGAGGGCGGACTGGTCCCCGTTGGAGGCTTCGCTACCGGCCCGCAGCGCTTTCACGGCGATGCGCGTGGCCTCACGCAGATCGGCGTTCTCGGCGTAAGACTCCTTGAGCGCGGTGACGATCGGTTCGGTGGTACCACCCATCACCACGAAATGCGGCTCGTCGGCGATCGATCCGTCATAGGTAATCCGGTACAGCTCAGGCGGTTTGGTCTCGCCGTAGTGCGCCACCTCGGCCACACACAATTCCACCTCGTAGGGCTTGGCCTGCTCGGTGAAGATGGAGCCCAGCGTCTGCGCGTAGACATAGGCCAGCTGGCGGCCCGTGACGTCGCGACGGTCGTAGGCGTAGCCGCGGGTGTCGGCGAACTGGATTCCGCCGCGGCGCAAGTTGTCGAATTCGTTGAACTTGCCCGCGGCGGCAAAGCCCACACGGTCGTAGAGTTCGCTGATCTTCTGCAGCGACCGTGATGGGTTCTCCGCGACGAAAAGCACACCGCCGGCATAAACCAGCGCGACCACGCTCTTGCCGCGCGCGATGCCTTTACGCGCGAGCTCGCTGCGCTCGCGCATCGCCTGCTCAGGCGAGATGAAATACGGGAAGCTCACTTCTCACCACCATCGGGGCCGAAAGTGTCAGCGCGCGAACGGCTTTGGATCACTTCGCGGGCCAATTCGGCGATGCGGCCCTCCGGTACGTCGACCGCCCCCTCGGCACCGATGGTGACCGCGGTGGGGTAGATCCCGCGCACCAGATCCGGTCCGCCGGTGGCGGAATCGTCATCGGCCGCGTCGTAGAGCGCCTCGATCGCGATGCGGACCGCCGAATCGGCGTCGGTGACCTGTGAATACAACTTCTTCATCGACGACTTGGCGAAAATCGAGCCTGACCCCACCGACTGGTAGCCCTCCTCTTCCAGGTTCCAGCCGCCGGCGGCGTCGAAAGACACGATGCGGCCGGCGCCTTCGGGGTCGGGCGCATCGATGTCGTAGCCCACCAGCAGCGGCAACGCAATCAGACCCCTGCATCGCGGCCGCCAGGTTTCCGCGCACCATGATGGCCAGCCGGTTCACCTTGCCGGCGAACGTCAGCGGCACCCCTTCGAGCTTCTCGTAGTGCTCGAGTTCCACCGCATAGAGGCGGGCGAACTCCACGGCGATGGCGGCGGTGCCGGCGATGCCGGTGGCGGTGTAGTCGTCGGTGATGTACACCTTTTTGACGTCGCGCCCGGCGATCATGTTGCCCTGCGTCGAACGCCTATCGCCGGCGAGCACGACGCCGCCGGGATATTTCAGCGCGACGATGGTGGTGCCATGGGGCAGCTGCCCGGTGGCGGCATCCGATTGCGCGCCGGACAGACTGGCCGGCAGCAATTCTGGTGCCTGGCGTCGGAGCAAGTCAGCAAACGACGAGAGGTCTATAGCGGGGTTACTGGGTGCGGGCCCGGAAGTGCGGAATTGGTGGACAGGCGATTAGAGAAAGGCCAGGTCACTGTCCGCCCTTTTGGACATACGCGCGAACGAAGTCCTCAGCGTTCTCCTCGAGGACGTCGTCGATCTCGTCGAGCAGATCGTCGGTGTCCTCGGCTAGCTTCTCCCGGCGTTCTTGGCCCGCGGCCGTGCTGCCGGCGACGTCGTCTTCGTCGTCGCCACCACCGCCACGCTTGGTCTGCTCCTGAGCCATCGCCGCCTCCTGCGTTGTGTGGGCCCTTTGAATGGCTTATGCACCGATCAAGCCACACTGCCCGTTGGTCTTACCTAGCCTACCGGTCGACCCCGACGTTCCCGCGGTTAACCGGCACCTACCTGGTGAGTTGTTCCACCAGTTCGGCGGCGCTGTCCACCGAGTCCAGCAGCGCCCCGACGTGCGCCTTGCTGCCACGCAGCGGCTCTAACGTCGGAATGCGGACCAGGGAATCACCGCCCAGGTCGAAAATCACCGAGTCCCAGCTGGCCGCGGCGATGTCGGCGCCGAACCTGCGCAGGCATTCACCGCGGAAGTATGCGCGGGTGTCCGTCGGCGGTTTGTCCACCGCTTCGAGCACCTGGTGTTCGGTCACCAGACGCTTCATCGAGCCGCGCGCGACCAGCCGGTTGTACAGGCCCTTGTCCAGCCGGACATCGGAATATTGCAAGTCCACCAAATGCAGCCGGGGCGCCGACCAGCTCAGGTTTTCGCGCTGCCGGAACCCTTCGAGCAGGCGCAGCTTGGCCGGCCAGTCCAGTATTTCGGCGCACTCCATCGGGTCGCGCTCGAGTTGATCGAGCACGTGCGCCCAGGTTTCCACTACGTCGGCCGCCCGCGGGTCGGGGTCGCGACCGTCGACCAACTTGGCCACCCGATCGAGGTAAACCCGTTGCAGCGCAAGAGCAGTCAGTTCCCGGCCGTCCGCCATGGCCACCGCGACCCGCAGCGACGGATCCCGGCTGATCGCATGGACCGCGTGTACCGGCCGCGCCAGCGCGAGATCACTCAAATCGATACCGTGCGCCGGGCCCTCTTCGATCAGGTCCAGCACCAGTGCCGTGGTGCCCAGCTTCAGGTAGGTCGACGTCTCGGCGAGGTTGGCGTCGCCGATGATGACGTGCAGCCGGCGATACCGGTCGGCGTCGGCGTGCGGTTCGTCGCGGGTGTTGATGATGCCGCGCTTCAGCGTGGTCTCGAGGCCGACCTCGACCTCGATGTAGTCGGAGCGCTGGGACAGCTGGAAGCCTGGCTCGTCACCCGAGGGGCCGATGCCGACGCGGCCAGAACCCGTAACGACCTGCCGGGACACCAGAAAGGGGGTCAGCCCGGCGATGATCGACGAAAACGGCGTCTGCCGCGACATCAGGTAGTTCTCGTGCGACCCGTAGGAGGCGCCCTTGCCGTCGACGTTGTTCTTGTAGAGCTGCAATTTCGCGGCCCCGGGCACGCTGGCGACGTGGCGGGCGGCGGCCTCCATCACGCGCTCGCCGGCCTTGTCCCAGATCACCGCGTCGAGCGGGTCGGTGCACTCGGGTGCGGAGTATTCGGGGTGCGCGTGGTCGACGTACAGCCGCGCGCCGTTGGTCAGGATCATGTTGGCCGCGCCGACCTCGTCGGCGTCGACGACCGGGGGCGGGCCGGCCGAGCGGCTCAGGTCGAAGCCGCGGGCATCCCGCAACGGCGATTCCACCTCGTAGTCCCAGCGGGTGCGCTTGGCGCGCTGAATTCCCGCTGCTGCCGCGTAAGCCAAAACCGCCTGCGTCGACGTGAGGATCGGATTGGCTGTCGGGTCCGATGGCGATGAAATGCCGTATTCGACCTCCGTCCCGATAATCCGTTGCATGACCTAAGCGTAGGCCGGACGGCGAAGTAGCCCGCGAAGCGGGGCTGACTGGGCCCGGCCGATCGGACCCGCCCCGGCGACCACGAGGCCGCGCCGGCGTCCGGAAATTGCCAGTCCGGCAACCATTCCGATTAGGGCACCGTGGGCGACGCGCCGCCGTAGGGTGAGCCCGCATGGAGCTACTCCGCGGCCGCGCTCCGGGCCGCCGGGCCGAGCCGAGCGCCGCGGCCGAAAGCTGGTTTTTGGAGCGCGGTTTGCCGTCCGTACTCACCCGGCGCGCGCGGTGGCGGCGGCTCTGGACGCGGTCCGCGCCCATGCTCGCCGCGTACGCGGCGCTGCAGTCCTGCATCCTGGCGGTCTATCTGATCACCGGCGGCCACGACGTCGAGATCAGCGGCGAACCGACGACCTCGGAATTGGCCGTGCTGGTTCTGCTCGCCCTGGCCCTGCCGTTGATGGCCGTCGTCGGCTGGCTGGTCTCCCGATCGCGAAGCCGCAAGACACGCACCGCGATTGCGACGTTATCGGTTGTGGCGGTGGCGTGCGTGGGAGTCACCGTAGGCGACGTCGTACAAGAGGCCGTCGTCGTCGCCGCCGTGCTGCTGCTGACCGGCAGCGGGATCGGGTCGGTCCTCGGATGGGCGATACGGATGATGCTGTCGCACCTTGCGACGGTGGGCGCCTTGGCCGTTCGGGCCCTGCCGGTCGTGCTGCTGACCGCGTTGGTGTTCTTCAACACCTACGTCTGGCTGATGGCCGCGACCATCAGCGGCAATCGGCTTGCACTGGCCATGGCGTTCCTGGTCACCATCGCCGCCGCATTCGTCAGCTCGGCGACCCGAGAGCGCGTCAGGCCGATGCTGCAATCGGCGACGATGCCGCGCGACGAACCCGAAAAGCTCGCGGGCACACCGTTCGCCACGATGGCCAACGCCCCCGAAGGGGCACCGCTGAAGAAGTCCGAGCGCCTCAATGTGGTTTTCGTTCTGGCCGTCTCGCAACTGGCGCAGATCATGGTGGTGGCGGTGGTGACCACCGCGATTTACCTGATCCTCGGTCTCATCGTGCTCAGCCCCGAACTGCTCAACGAGTGGACCCACACCTACAAGAGCAGCGCGACGGTGCTCGGATTCACGCTCCCGGTGCCCGACTCGCTGATCCACATGACGCTGTTCCTCGGCGCGTTGACGTTCATGTACATCAGCGCCCGCGCGGCCGGCGACGCGCAATACCGGTCCACATTTCTCGACCCCCTGATCGACGACCTGCACACCACGTTGGTGGCGCGCAATCGCTACCACGGCGCCGCGCGGGTCACCGTCCGTCGTGTTGACGGCGCCGACACCAGTGATTAATTTCACCCTGTGTCCGCCCCCGAATCCGACCGCGCCGTCGGTAAGCACGCACTCGACCTGTCCGGGAAGCGCTACGGCGAGGTACTCCTCGTAACGCCGGGTGAAGCGGGTCCACAGGCAGCGGTTTACAACAGCTTCCCGCTCAACGACTGCCCCCAGGAGCTGTGGTCGGCGCTGGACGCGCACGCGATCGCCACCGAACACGGGGCGGCCGCGGCCCTGCTCAACGGTCCCCGGTATTGGCTGATGAACGCCATCGAAAAACAGGAGCGGGGCCCGCAGATCACGAAATCCTTTGGTGGGATCGAAATGATCCAGCAGGCCACCGTCCTGTTGTCGTCGATGAACCCGGCGCCCTACATCCCCAACACGGTCAACCGCCGCACGGTATTCGTCTTCAACGCCGGCCAAGAGGTGTATGAACTCATCGATCCCCAGAGCCAGCACTGGATCATGCAGACCTGGAGCCAGGTCGCCGACGCCAGCTTGTCGCGGGCGGACCTACCGGGCCTTGCCAGCCGGCTCGACCTGCCGGACGGGTGGGCCTACCAACCGCGCGTACTCACCGGCGAACTGCGCGTGGATACGACCCAGCGGCCCGCCCAGGTGCTGCAGGACAATCTGACCAACAGCTATTCGCTGGTGACCGACTGATCTCATCGGCTCAGCCGGTGCCGAGCCCTACAGGTACTGACCCAGGTTGGATTCGGTGTCGATGGCCCGCGAGGCGCTCGAACTCTTGCCGGTGACCAGGGTGCGGATGTAGACGATCCGCTCGCCCTTCTTCCCCGAAATCCGCGCCCAGTCATCGGGGTTGGTGGTGTTGGGCAGATCCTCGTTCTCGGCGAATTCGTCGACGATCGAGTCCAGCAGGTGCTGAATGCGCAGACCGGGCTGGCCGGTCTCCAGCACGGACTTGATCGCGTTCTTCTTCGCGCGGTCGACGACGTTCTGGATCATCGCCCCGGAGTTGAAGTCCTTGAAGTACATGACTTCCTTGTCACCGTTGGCGTAGGTGACCTCCAGGAACCGGTTGTCGTCGATCTCGGCGTACATCCGATCGACGACCTTTTCGATCATCGCCTTGATGCAGGCCGACCGGTCGCCGTCGAACTCGGCCAGGTCGTCGCTGTGCACCGGCAGCGACTCGACCAAGTACTTCGAGAAGATGTCTTGCGCCGCTTCGGCATCCGGCCGCTCGATCTTGATCTTCACGTCCAGACGTCCCGGCCGCAGGATGGCGGGATCGATCATGTCCTCACGGTTCGAGGCGCCGATCACGATGACGTTCTCCAGCCCCTCCACACCGTCGATCTCACTGAGCAGCTGCGGAACCACCGTCGTCTCGACGTCCGAGGACACCCCGGTGCCGCGGGTGCGGAAGATCGAGTCCATCTCGTCGAAGAACACGATCACCGGTGTGCCTTCCGACGCCTTTTCACGGGCGCGCTGGAAGATCAGCCGGATGTGCCGCTCGGTCTCACCGACGAACTTGTTGAGCAGCTCGGGACCCTTGATGTTCAGGAAGTAGGACTTGGCTTCGCGGGCGTCGTCGCCGCGCACCTCGGCCATCTTCTTGGCCAACGAATTGGCCACGGCCTTGGCGATCAACGTCTTACCGCAACCGGGCGGACCGTAGAGCAGCACACCTTTGGGCGGGCGCAGCGCGTACTCGCGGTAGAGCTCCTTGTGCAGGAACGGCAGCTCCACGGCGTCGCGGATCTGCTCGATCTGGCGCGTCAGGCCACCGATGTCCAGGTAGCTGACATCGGGCACCTCTTCCAGCACCAGGTCCTCGACCTCGGCCTTGGGAATGCGCTCGAAGGCGTACCCGGCCTTGGTGTCGACCAACAACGAGTCGCCGGGACGCAGCCGGCGTGGCCGGGTGTCGTCGTTGAGGGCGTCGGGGTGGCCCTCCGGAAGATCCTCGGCCACCAACGGCTCGGCAAGCCACACAATGCGTTCCTCGTCGGCGTGCCCGACGACGAGGGCGCGGTGCCCGTCGGCCAAGAGCTCGCGCAACGTGGAGATCTCGCCGACCGATTCGTACGTGCCGGCCTCGACGACGGTGAGGGCCTCGTTGAGGCGGACCGTCTGACCCTTGCGCAACAACTGCACTTCGATGTTCGGCGAGCAGGTCAGCCGCATCTTGCGACCGGAGGTGAACACGTCGACGGTGTCGTCCTCGTGGGTGCCGAGCAGAACGCCGTAGCCGCTGGGCGGCTGCCCCAGCCGATCGACTTCCTCACGCAGCGCCAGCAGTTGCTGGCGCGCCTCTTTGAGGGTCTCCATCAACTTCGAGTTCCGCGACGCCAGGGAGTCGATGCGCGCTTCCAGCTGATGCACATCGCGGGCGGAGCGGGCGCCGCCATGCGAGCCGACGGTGTGGTCGAGTTGCTCGCGCAACATGGCTGCCTCGCGGCGTAGTTGCTCCAACTCGGCCTCGTCGCCGCTGGACATGTCTGATTCGTGGGGGGTTCCGAAAGCTTCAGGACGCTCTGAGCTACCCATTGTGCGCTCCTCTCCCACACCGAAATGGCGCGGCGGATACTTCAAAGCTACCGGCGATTGCCGATTGATGCGCGTAGTCAAATACCCACGAAAAGTTAAGATTTTCGTCACGCTGGTAATCTCGGCCACTAATCGTGATGATCGAAAGGGCCGCCGTGACCGCAAAAAGCCTCGCCACAGGCTCGACCCGGGTCGCCCTCTCCGCCGGTATGACTTCAGTTGCACCCATCGGCCCGACCTTAGCGACACCCATCGTTCGCGAAGCGGCCAGAGCCGCCTAGCCGGCCGACCGACTGGATGCACCGGCCACTGTCCGTAGCGCTGAGCGCCGCCGCCGTCCTGGCGGCGGTCGGACTCGCCGCGTGTTCGTCGCCGCACCCGAGGAGTGATTCGTCGGCCACATCTTCGCTGCCACCGGCCTCGTCGAGCCAGGTTGCTGCGCCCGTCACGACTCCCCTGCCGCCGCCCGAGGCTCTCACCGACGTGCTCACCCGACTCGCCGACCCGAACGTTCCGGGCGCCAGCAAGGTGAATTTGGTGGAAGGCGCGACGCCGGAGAGCGCGGCCACCCTGGACAAGTTCACCAACGCATTGCGCGACAACGGCTATCTGCCGATGACCTTCAACGCGAACGACATCGCGTGGTCGGACAAGAACCCGTCGAATGTGAAGGCCAACATCGCCGTTCACACCGCCCAGGCCAACAACGCCAACTTCACCTTCCCGATGGAGTTCACCCCCTTCCAAGGCGGATGGCAGCTATCGCGGCACACCGCCGAAATGCTGTTGGCCATGGGGAAGTCGCCGGCGGCGCCGACTTCGGGGGCGCCTGCGCCTCCGCCGGGGCCGCCCCCCGCGCCGCCACCACCCGAGCCAGCCCCGGCACCAGCGCCGCCCCCCGCGGCGCCAGCGCCACCACCTGCCCCTGCGCCCGCGGCTCCGCCACCCGCACCGCCGCCACCGCCGGCGCCCGCTCCGGAACCCGCACCGCCGCCGCCGCCGCCCGCTCCGGAACCCGCTCCCGCCCCTGCTCCGCCTCCCGAGCAGGCCCCCGAGCAAAACCCGCCGGGTTGACCCGCGGCATGTGGATCGGCTGGCTCGAGTTCGACGTGCTGCTGGGCGACGTGCGATCGCTCAAAGAGAAGCGGTCGGTCATTCGTCCCGTCGTCGCCGAGTTGCAGCGCAAGTTCAGCGTGTCGGCGGCCGAGACGGGTTCGCACGAGCTGTACCGGCGAGCGGGCATCGGCGTCGCCACGGTGTCAGGCGACCGCGGCCACGCGGTCGACGTCCTGGATGCGGCCGAGCGGCTGGTGGCCGCGCATCCCGAATTCGAGCTGCTGTCGGTGCGGCGCTCCCTGGTGCGCAGCGAGGATCTCGCCTAGCCGACGGTGTCGACCCGCCGCGCCCGGCTACGCCGCGCTCGCGATCGCCACTAGCCAACGGTGCCGACCCGCCGCGCCCGGCTACGCCGCGCTCGCGATCGCCACTAGCCAACGGTGCCGACCCGCCGCGCCCGACTACGCCGCGCTCGCGATCGCCACTAGCCAACGGTGCCGACCCGCCGCGCCCGGCTACGCCGCGCTCGCGATCGCCACTAGCCGTCGCGGCCTTCGCGCTTGCGGCCCAACGGCACAGGCGCGACGACGCCCGGTGCGAGCCGTCGCGTGAAGATCAGGAAGGCGGTGTGCCCGCGCATCGAATGCTGCGGCCGGACCGCGAGACCCACGACGTTCCAACCGCGTTGCAACGTCTCCCAGGACCGTGGTTCGGTCCAGCACTGCTGCGCTCGCAGGGCCTCGACCGTCCGCGACAGCTGGGTGACGGTGGCCACGTAGATGATCAGCACCCCGCCGGGAATCAGCAGCCGCGCGACCGACTCGAGCACCTCCCACGGCGCGAGCATGTCGAGCACGGCGCGGTCGAAGGATGCGTCCGGCAGTTCGGAGTCGGAGATGTCGCTGATGATCAGTTGCCAGTTAGCGGGTGCCTGGCCACCGTGAAACACCGACACGTTGCGTTCGGCGTGCTCGGCATGGTCGGCGCGTTGTTCGTAGGACGTCACCCGGCCCTCGGGCCCGACCGCGCGCAGCAGCGAGCACGTCAGCGCGCCGGAGCCCGCGCCCGCCTCCAGCACCCGCGCACCCGGGAAGATGTCGCCCTCATGCACGATCTGAGCGGCGTCCTTGGGGTAGATCACCTGGGGTCCGCGGGGCATCGACATGACGTAGTCGATCAACAGGGGCCGCATCACCAGATACACGGCGTTGTTGCTGGACTTGATCACGCTGCCCTGCTCGAGCCCGATCAGCGCGTCGTGCGGGATCGCCCCGCGATGCGTGTGAAACTCGGCGCCCGCGGTGAGCACCACCGTGTAATGCCGACCCTTGGCATCGGTGAGCTGGACACGCTCGCCCTCGCTGAACGGGCCGGTTACAGACACGCGGTCTAGCGTGCCAGCCGACTCGCCGCAGCAGGTGCTTGGGGGTTGTCGGCGCCCAGTCCTAGGCTGCGGACATGATCGTCCAGCCGGAGGCGCCCCAGTCGGCGGAGCGCCCGGCGGGCCAGGTGTACCGCCCGGCCCTGTCGCCATCGCGTGCCGCGGACTTCAAGCAATGCCCGCTGCTATACCGGTTCCGGGCCATCGACCGGTTGCCCGAGGCGCCGTCGACCGCCCAGCTGCGCGGATCGCTGGTCCATGCCACCCTGCAGCAGCTCTACGGCCTGCCCGCCGAACAACGCGACCCCGACACGGCGATGTCTTTGGTGGAGCCCGCGTGGGACCAGATCATCGCCGCGACACCCGAGGTGACCGCCGACATGGATTCGGCGCAGCGCACCCAGCTGCTGGCCGAGGCGCAGGCGTTGCTCGCCGGCTATTACCGGCTCGAGGATCCCACCCGTTTCAACCCGGAGTGCTGCGAGCAACGGGTGGAGGTCGAACTCGCCGACGGCACGCTGCTGCGTGGCTTCATCGACCGGATCGACATCGCGGCCAGCGGCGAGCTGCGGGTCGTCGACTACAAGACCGGCAAGGCGCCGCCGGCCGCGCGAGCACTGGCCGAGTTCAAGGCCATGTTCCAGATGAAGTTCTACGCGGTGGCGCTGTTGCGTTCGCGCGGTGTGCTGCCGACCCGGCTGCGGCTCATCTATCTGGCCGACGGCCAGGTGCTGGACTACACGCCCGATCACGACGAGCTGCTGCGCTTCGAGAAGACGCTGATGGCGATCTGGCGGGCCATCCAATCCGCCGGCCAGACGGGCGATTTCCGCCCCACGCAGTCGCGGCTGTGCGACTGGTGTCCTCACCAGCAGCACTGCCCGCTTTTCGGGGAACACCGCCACCCTACCCCGGGTGGCCGGAATCTCTTGGCGCGCAGACTGATTCGCAGCCAACCCAACCGGCGGCCTAGCGGGGCTAGTCGACCGGCGAGAGCTCCTGCAGCATCGTGGGAATCAGCTCGCTGACCGTCGGATGGATGTGCATGGTCCGCGACAGCGTGGTGTAGGGCGCTTTGGCCGACATCACGTCCAGGATGCAGTGGATGGCCTCGTCACCGCCGACCCCGAGGATGGCGGCCCCGAGGATCTCCTGGGTGTCGGCGTCCACCACGACTTTCATGAAGCCTTGTGTCTCACCCTTTTCCACCGCCCGGCCGACTCTGGTCATCGGCCGCTTGCCGACCAGCGCCTTGCGGCCCGACGAGCGGGCCTGATCGACGGTCATGCCGGCACGCCCCAGCGGCGGATCGATGTAGAGCGCATAGGTGGCGATGCGGTCGCTCACCCGGCGCGGGTCGTCGTCCAGCAGATTGGCGGCGACGATCTCGAAGTCGTTGTAGGAGGTGTGCGTGAATGCGCCCTTGCCGTTGCAGTCGCCCATCGCCCAGATGTGCTCGACGCTGGTCTTGAGCTGGTCATCGACCACGATGTAGCCGCGGGCGTCGGTCTGCACCCCGGCGGCTTCCAACCCGAGGTCGTCGGTGTTGGGTCGCCGGCCCACCGCCAGCAGCAGATGGCTTCCCTCGACGGGTGCGGCGCCCTCGCGAGGAGTCAGCTCGAACCCGTTGCCGGTCTTGGCTATTCGAACATCGTCGGCGCCGACGATGATGTCGATGCCTTCGGCCCGCAGGATTTCCTCGACGGTGGCCGAGACGTCCTCGTCTTCGCGCAACGCCAGCCGCGGGCCCCGTTCGACGACGGTCACCCGGGCCCCGAACCGCCGGTACATCTGCGCGAACTCCAGCGCGATGTAGCTGCCGCCGACGATGACGAGATGCGTTGGCACCGTGTCGAGTTCGAGAACGGACACGTTGGTGAGGAAGTCGACTTCGGACAGGCCGGGGATGTCGGGCACCACCGCCCGCCCGCCGACGTTGAGGAAGATGCGGTCGGCGTGCAGCACATCGTCGCCGACCCGCAGCGTGTGCGGATCCTGGAAGACCGCGTGACCGCGAAAAACGGTGCAGCCGTTCATGCCCTCGAGCCAATCCTCGACGCCCTTGCGGTCGCCCAGCATGATCTCGTCCTTGCGGGCCTTGACCTTCGCCATGTCGACGCTGACCGGTCCGGTCCCGACGCCGTATTCCGCGCCGCGGCGCGCCAGATGCGCGGCGTGCGCGGACGCCACCAGCGTCTTGGTCGGGATGCATCCGGTGTTGACGCAGGTGCCACCGATCAGCTTGCGCTCCACCACCGCGACGCGCTGCCCGGTCGCGGTCAGCCGGCCTGCCAGCGGCGGGCCGGCCTGCCCGGCCCCAACGATGATCGCATCGAAATGCCCTGTCACTTAACCGCCGTCAGCAGGTACTCGGTCAACACGTGACCGGTCGCCGCGAGGATGGCGAACCCGCCCAGGATCGCGACGGCGTCCTCCAGCAACGCGATCGGCAGGTCCTTGCCGCCCGTCGCGGCGGCAAGCCGTTTGCGTGCCTGGTAGCCGCCGAGGGTGCCCAGCACCGCACCGATGACGCCGGCACCCAGCGCGGTGAACGTCCAGTGCGGCCAGGCCCCAAGGGCGGCGCCCGCGAGGCCGCCCATGAGGATCCGCGCCGCGAAGATCGGCGGGGCGGTGCGGGCCGGCGTCTTGGGCAGCTTGTCGTTGATCAGTTCGCCCACGGCGAGAACGGTGAAGACGATCACCGTGATGATGCTGGCCATCCAGCCCGCCCACGTGCCGTGCAAATCGATCCAGCCGATGAAGGCCGCCCAGGCGACGACGGCGGGTGCGGCGAGCGACCGCAGGCCGGCCACGACACCAATCAGTAAAGCCAGCAAGACAAGAAGTGCGTGTGTCACGGAAGACCCTCCTGGGAGACGAACGCCGGCGACCAATGCGGGGACGGCCCATACGCCAACCCGGGAGGTCCCCGAGGCGGACGCTAACACAACGGCGGGTTTTGCACCGCGTGCGCAATCAGAACCGGCAAAACCTGATGTCGGACGCCAGGATCGCCTTGGCGCCGATGGCGGCCAGCTCGTCCATGATCTCGTTGACGCCCCGGCGCGGCACCAGCGCGCGGATGGCGACCCAGTCCGGGTCGGCCAGGGGTGCGATGGTGGGCGACTCCAGCCCCGGCGTGATCGCGGTGGCCTTGTCCTGCACCGAGCGGGGGCAGTCGTAGTCGAGCATCAGATATTGCTGGCCGAACACCACGCCCTGGATCCGCGCCACCAGTTGATCGCGCGCGGCCTGCGTCCCGGACTTGCTGCTCTTCTCGCTCTCGATCAGCACCGCTTCCGAATCGCACAGCGGATCGCCGAAGGCGACGAGGTCATGCAGGCTCAGGGTGCGCCCGGAACCCACCACGTCGGCGATGGCGTCGGCCACGCCGAGTTGTACCGAGATCTCCACCGCACCGTCGAGCCTGATGACGGTGGCCTCAATACCGCGCCCGGCCAAGTCTTTTCGGACCAGATTGGGATAGGCGGTGGCGATCCGTTTACCGGCCAGATCGGCGATCTTCCAGTCGCGCCCGGCCGGTCCCGCGTAGCGAAAGCTCGACGAGCCGAATCCCAGCGCCAGACGCTCGCGAACCGGTGCGTCGGAATCGCCCACCAGGTCCCGGCCGGTGATGCCGAAATCGAGCTCCCCCGAACCCACATAGATGGCAATGTCTTTGGGCCGCAGGAAGAAGAACTCGACCTGGTTGGCCGGGTCGATAACCGTCAGGTCCTTGGAATCGGTCCTGCGCCGATAGCCTGCCTCCGCGAGGATCTCGCTGGCCGGCTCGCTCAGCGTGCCTTTGTTGGGAACCGCAACCCGCAGCATGGTCAGAGCTTCCGATACACGTCGTCGAGAGTCAGTCCGCGTGCCACCATCAACACCTGCGTCCAGTAGAGCAACTGGCTGATCTCGCCGGCCAGCGCGTCGTCGGATTCGTGTTCGGCGGCCAGCCATACTTCGCCGGCCTCCTCCAGGATCTTCTTGCCCAGGCCGTGGACGCCACCGTCCAGTGCGGCGACCGTCGCGCTGCCGGCCGGCCGGGTACGGGCACGCTCGCCCAGTTCGGCGAACAGATCCTCGAAGGTCTTCACGGCCAGCGATTGTTTCACGCGGCGGCGAGCAAAGTCACGGCGGTTTAGTCCCGGCCGGGTTTTGCGCCGCTTCGTCCGTCGAACCCGGCGAGCGTGATGCGCAGCGCTTCCTCCAACCGCACGTGAAATGGCGGGCTCTCGGCGATGTCCGAGGTCAGCCATCCATCGAGCACGAATTGCACTGTGGCCAAACTGGTGTGGACCAACAGGGCGGGTCGAATATCAACCGCCGCATCGACATTCATCCGGTGAGCGACCTGTTCGATCAGCGTGCCGTGGTCGGTCTCGCTGACCAATACGGATTTACTCAGCAAGTGGGGCGCGGTCGCGACGGCAAGCCGCCAGGTGTCGAGGTCATCGACCTCGCTGACATCCCTGGCGTGCGTGACAAAAAGCTGAATCAGCGCTTCGACCGGCGACTCCTCTGCCGGTCTTGCGCAGTACGAACCCACGATCTCGGCCGCCGCCTCGCGGACGGGATCGACCAGCAGACCCTCCTTGGTGGGCGCGTACCGGAAATACGTGCTGATGGAGATCCCGGCGGCCGAGGCGATGTCCTCGGTCGTCACCGCCTCGAAGCCGCGCTCGGCGAACAGCCGGTGAGCGGTCTGCTGGATCTGGGACAGCAACGCGGCACGACGTCGGTCCCGCAACGAACCGGTGTTTGCTGAGGGCATGCCATCACCTTCGTCAATCCGACATTAGAACCCCACGGCGCCGTCCAGCGACGAACTCAGATGAGTGACTCTACACTATTGAAAGTCCCTTTCAACTGGGCTATTGTGATGCAGCACACACCGATGAGCTGCGGAGTCTCGGCGCTTGTTGACACTATTTTAATAAGAATAGGGTTCACCGGCCGCCCAACGTCCTCCGCTCGGCACTCAGGACTTAGGGGTGGGGAGAGGGCCGATGAAAGCGGCAGCTGGTACGCGATGACCTGCGCCATGCGTTTGCTAAGCGGACCGCAGGTCCCGCCGCTATGACGACGACACAGCTTGATGGCGTTACCGCCATCCGGAACTGGTCCGTCGGGTACGTCAAACGTCACCCGGTCGCGTCGCTGACGACGGTAGGTGAACAGTTCGTCCTGGGTGTGCGTACCGCTCAATATTTCTTCTACGACCTGGTGACCGGGCGATTCCAGTGGCAGGAGTTCGTCCGGCAGGGCGCCTTCATGGCCGGCACCGCCGTGTTGCCGACGATCCTGGTGTCGCTGCCGATCAGCGTCACCCTGTCCATCCAGTTCGCGTTGCTGGCCGGCCAGGTCGGTGCCACATCGCTGGCCGGGGCGGCGAGCGGGCTCGCGGTCATCCGGCAGGGGGCGTCCCTGGTGGCCGCGGTCCTCATGGCCTCGGCGGTCGGGTCGGCCATCACCGCCGACCTGGGTTCGCGAACGATGCGTGAGGAGACCGACGCGATGGAGGTGATGGGCGTCTCGGTGATCCGCCGCCTGGTCGTCCCCCGGTTCGCCGCGGCGGTGATGATCGGCGTGGCCCTCACCGGCGTCGTGTGCTTCGCCGGATTCTTCGCAAGCTACATGTTCAACGTGTACTTCCAGAACGGAGCGCCGGGCAGCTTCGTGTCGACGTTCGCGTCGTTCGCGACGACCGGTGACATGATCTTGGCGCTGATCAAGGCGATCGTGTTCGGCGCCATCGTGGCCATCGTGTCAAGCCAAAAAGGCTTGTCCACCAAGGGCGGACCCACCGGCGTCGCCAACTCCGTGAATGCCGCTGTCGTCGAGGCGATTCTGCTGTTGATGATCGTCAACGTCGCCATCAGCCAGCTCTACATCATGTTGTCGCCCAGGACGGGGCTGTGACGTGACCGCCTCCGCCTATCAGCCGTTCGCACCGATTTCGGTGCCGCTCATCCGGCTGTACCGCCGGGGCAAAGTGCCGATCATCCGGCTCGGCCACCTGCTCGTCTTCTTCGTCCGGGCGCTGGTCGCCGTGCCACTCGCCTTGCGCCAGTACCGCGCCGAATTCCTGCGGCTGCTGTCGAACATCACCTGGGGCAACGGCTCGATCGTGGTGGGTGGCGGCACCGCCGGTGTGGCCGTCGTGCTCGGCATGACCGTCGGCGCCGCTCGTCGGCATCGAGGGCTACAACTTCCTGGACCTGCTCGGGCTCGGGCCCGCCACCGGGTTCGTCTCGTCGTTGGTCAACACCCGCGAGCTGGCTCCCCTGATGGCGTCGCTCGCATTCGCCATGCAGGGCGGCTGCCGCTTCACCGCCCAGCTGGGATCCATGCGCATCGCCGAGGAGATCGACGCGATGGAATCGATCGCCATCCGCCCGATCCCCTACCTGGTGACCACCCGGCTGATCGCCTCGGTGGTGGCGATCGTCCCGCTGTACGCCGCCTGCCTGGCGATCGGATACCTGAGCACACAGATCGTGGTGGGTATCGGCAGTGGCGGCTCGACCGGTTCCTACCTGCACTACTTCACGCTGATGCTGGCCGGCCAGGACATCGTCTATTCGTTGATCAAGGCCGTCATCTTCGTGTGGATCGCGTCCACGATCCAGTGCTACTACGGGTATTACGCGAGCGGCGGCCCCGAGGGCGTCGGAGTCGCCGCGGGGCACGGGATGCGGGCCAGCATCACCGTGGTGATCATCGTGAACATGCTGCTCACCATGGCGCTGTGGGGCGTCGACTCCGGTGCAAGGTTTGGTGGCTAGGTCGGTGGAACATGCCCAATTCCTTTGAGCTGGACGGCCGCGGACCCTCCGACCGGCAGCTGCTCGGCATCGGCATCGCCGTCGTGGTGGTCAGCGCGCTGGTCACTGCCGCGATGTTGGTCAAATCCACTGGCCGACTTAACGATTACGTGCGTGTTGTGGCCGATCTGGTCAACGTGGGCGATGGCCTTCCGCAGAAGTCGGACGTCAAATACCACGGCGTGCTCGTCGGAATGGTCAACGGCGTCGTCCCGGCGACGCACGGCAAGCCCAACTATCGTCCACATCGACCTCAAAGAGGAATACGCCAAGTCGATTCCGGCCAGCGTGACCGCACGCGTGGTGCCCAGCAACGTTTTCGCCGTCTCGTCGGTCCAACTGGTGGGCAACGGGCCCGGTGTGAAAATCCGCGACGGCGCCCATATCTTCGAGGACAAGCGGCTGCCGACCGTTCTGTTCCAGACGACCGTCAGCAAGCTGCGTGACCTGCTCGCCGCCGCGGGGCGCGGCCGAGACGACAGGTCGGTGGGAATCCTGGCCGCGCTGGGTGCCGCCACCGACCACCGTCGCGTCAGCCTGCTGAACGCCGGCGCGCAACTGAATCGCCTTCTCGATCAACTCAATTCGATTGTCAGCACCGATGCCGGCCCCTCGACCGTGTCGGCGCTGCTGGACGCGACGACCGGGCTCGCGCAGACGGCGCCCGATCTTCTCGACGCATTGCATCAGGCCGTCGAGCCGATGCGGACCTTCGCCGAGACCCGCGGGCAGTTGGCCTCGCTGCTGTCGGGCGCCGACTACACGGTCGGCACGACGCGTCAATCCTTCGACAACCACATCGACCAACTGATCAAGATCACCACCGATTTCACGCCGGTGCTCGGCATCTTGGCGCAGAAGTCGAACAACTTCGTGCCCGCGGTCGCCAAGCTGGACAACCTGGCCAACCAGTTCATGGAGCAGGTGTGGAACCCGCGGACGAACCTGGGCAACATGCGCGCGATGCTGACCTTCACGCCGAGTTCCACCTACACCCGCGCCGACTGTCCGCATTACGGCGAGCTCAAGGGACCCAGCTGCTTTACCGCACCGCTGATTCCGGTGCGGCCCGATCTGCCCGACGTGCTGCTGCCGCAGAACTATCAGCCGCCCAAGGATCTCGCTCCGCCGCCCGGCACGGTGATCGGTCCGGACGGAAACCTCGTCGCGGTGGGCCCGCCACTGATCAACCCGACACCCAATTTGATCGATCCCAATCCGCCGCTGGCCCCGGGGATTACGCCGTCACCGCCGGTGCCCGGGTAGTGCGAATCCCGACAACCCGTCGCCCGGTGCGCCCGCGACTCCACAAGAGCACCAACCGTGGGTCGCGCCGGTGGCACCCAAGGCGCCGTGGATTCCGCAGGCCTCGTTCGGGGGCAACGTGGGACCCGTCGGGAGCCAGTACGAACGAAACATGCTGGGCGTGATCACCGGCGCGCCCGCCACCGAAGCCACCGAGCTGCTGCTGGGTCCGGTCGCCCGCGGAACCACGGTGTCACTAGCTCATCCACCCGGGGAGGCCAAATGAGATTTCGCGGCCCACTCATCGCGCTGACCCTGTTCATGATCGTCTCGTTGACGCTGACCTGGCTGGTGTATGTAAGCCTGCGGCGTGACGTGGCCGGCGACACCGCCAGGTATTCGGCGGTGTTCACCGACGTGTACGGGCTTCGCGAAGGCGACGACGTCCGCATGGCCGGGGTGCGCGTGGGCCGGGTCGAAAAGGTGGAGCTCGACGGGAATCTGGCGAAGGTCTCGTTCGTGGTGCAGTCCGAACAGCGGCTGTTCGGAAACACCCTCGCCTCGGTGACCTACCAGAACATCGTCGGGCAGCGTTACCTCGGACTGTCCTTGGGCAAGGAAGGCAGTCCGCAGCTGCTTCCCCCGGGCAGCACCATCCCGCTGGAACGCACCGAGCCCTCTTTCGACGTGACCACGCTGCTCAACGGCTACGAACCGTTGTTCAGCCTGCTGAACCCCCATGACGCTGACAACCTCACCAAGGGCATCATCGCAGTCACTGCAGGGTGACACGTCATCGCTGACCACGCTGGTCGGCCAGACCTCCACGCTCACACAGACTTTCGCGGGTCGCGATCAGGCCCTCGGCAGCGTGATCACCAATCTCAACAAGGTGGTCGGCAACCTCGCGCAACAGAACGACAATCTCGACGGCGGTCATCACGCAGACCCGCAGCGTCGTCGGCGACCTCGACCGGCGGCGCCCGGACCTGGTCGCCTCGGTGGGTTCGCTGGCCCGGGTGACCAACCGGCTGTCGGCCTCGGCGACGGACGTGTATCCGGCACTGCGCGAATTCATCGATCGCCAGCCCGGTGTCACCAAACACATCATGGACGTCGAACCGCAGGTGGCATTCTTCGGCGACAACATCCCACTGCTGCTGAAAGGGCTTACCCGGGTCGGCAATCAGGGCGCGTACGGCAACGCCTACGTGTGCGACGTGAACTTCATGGGGTTCTTCCCCGGACTCAACGATGTCGTGCCGATCATCATCAACGCGGCCACCCCGGGCAACAGGGCCTGGCACACCCCGCGCTGCAGGAGCACGGTCGATGGCTGACGCGTCGGTACGGCAGCGGCTTTCGCGGATGACGAAGCGTCCGCTGGAAAGCTACAACAAGACCTGGCTCGGGTTCATCGCCGTCGCGGTGGTGGCGGTGGTGATTTCCGTCATGCTGCTGGTGCATGCGATCGGCGCCGGCTACCGGCATTACACCGCGGAGTTCCTGCAAGCTGCCTCGCTGCGCGCCGGCAACCCGATCGTGGTCGCGGGCGTCCCGGTGGGCAACGTCACGAGCATGAAACTCGTCGGCGACCATGTCGAGGCGGGGCTGAAGGTCCGCGACGACATCAAGCTGGGCAAGGACTCCCGAGCGCAGATCAGGGTGACCACCATCCTGGGTTCCCGGTACCTCGCGCTGGAACCCAGCGGTCCGGCGCGTCTGCCCGACAACACCTTCGACCTGGCGCACACCGAGGTGCCCTACGACCTGCAGGCCGCGTTGCAGGATGCCACCACCACTTTCGAGCAGGTCGACTCCGACAGGTTCGCACAGTCGCTGGCGGTGCTGGGCAAGCAACTCGAGGGCCTGCCCGCCGTTGTGCCGCAGGCGATCACGAACATCAACACATTGTCGTCGATCATCGCGGTGCGACGTGACCAACTCGGCCAGCTGTTGCGCAGCACCGAGCAGGTGACGAACACGCTGCGGCGCCAGCAGGCCGGCATCGGCGCTCTGGTCGACCAGGGGCAAGACCTGCTGGGCCAATTCGTCGCGCGGCGCGCCGTTTTCCACGCGATGATGCAGTCCTTGTCGAGCCTCACCGACACCATGAGCCAGGTGGTGGTCAACGACCGCGCGGGCCTGGACGCGCTGATCAAAGACATGCGCGACTTCACCAACCTGATGTCCCAACACGACGACCTGCTGCACAGCATGCTGCAGACCAGCCCGATCTTCTTCCGCGAGGCCGCCAACCTGACCGGGGACGGCAACGCGATCAACTTCAACGCCCCCAACGTCCCGCTGATCGACTCGTGGATGTGCGCGATCAGCGGCCGTGCCAAGCAGTTCGGCATGATCCAGTACTTCAAGGACTGCAAGTGAGGGGGCGAGGCGCCAAGGCGCTGGCCATCGTCACGGCGGTCGCGCTGATCGCCGCGGTGGTTGGAATCGGTTGGTGGTCACTGGGCCCCGACCAGGACACGATCACGGTGACCGCCCAATTCGACAGCGCCTCAGGTCTCTATGAGGGCAACGAGGTGGCGGTGCTGGGCATGCCGGTGGGCAAGATCACCAAGATCAACGCCAAGGGCGGTTACGTCGAGGTCGAATTCACCGTCGACCGTCACGTCAAAGTGCCCGCCACCGCGCAGGCCGTCACCGTGTCCACCTCCATCCTCACCGACCGGCAGATCGAACTCACGCCGCCCTATCACGGCGGACCGACCCTGGAGAATCACGACACCATTGGGCTGCCCCGAACCAAGACGCCCGTCGAATTCAGCAGTGTCCTCAATGTTTTGGACAAGGTGACCAAGTCGCTCGAGGGCGACGGTCACGGCGGCGGGCCGATCGCCGATGTGCTCAACGGCGGCACCGAGGTGGTCAACGGCAACGGCGAAAAGATCAAGGCGGCGCTGGGTGAGCTGTCCAAGGCGCTGCGGCTGTCCAGCGACGGCGGCGCGGCTACCCGCGAGCAGATCACCACGATCGTCAAAAACATCAGCACGCTGTTCGACGCGGTGGCCGCCAACGACACGAAATTGCGCGAATTCGCTTCCACCATCCATCAAGTCAGCCAGATCATGGCCGACGAGGACCTCGGCAGCGGCAGCACCGGACGCAAACTGGACCAGCTGATCCAGCGGGCCGGCGACCTGCTCGACGAAAACCGGGACAACGTGAAGCAGGCCGTGCGGGGCGGCAATGACACGCTCAAGACGGTGACCGACCAGCGCCGCGATCTGGCCGAGTTGCTGGATCTGGCGCCGCTGGTGGCCGACAACGCCTACAACATGATCGACCGGGCGAACGGCAGCGTGCGGGCCCGCTTCCTCACGGATCGATTGCTCTTCGACAGCCAATACACCAAAGAGATCTGCAACCTGATGGGCCTTCGCCAACTGGGCTGCAGCACCGGGACCATTCAGGACTTCGGCCCCGACTTCGGGTTGACGTACGTGCTCGACGGCATGGCCGCCATGGGGCAGAAATGATGACCATTGGCGCGCGGGGCATGCTGACGGTGGCGGCCGCGGCGATGGTCACCGCGGGATGCGCCACGAATGGCCTTGCCAGCCTTCCCCTTCCGGCCCCCGGGCTGGGCTCGGGAGGCTATTCGCTGACCGCGGTGTTCTCCAACGCGCTCAACCTGCCGATGAACGCCAAGGTCAAGCTCGCCGGCGCCGACGTCGGGCAGCTCGAATCGATGGTCGCGCGCAACTACACCGCGCTCACCCGGCTGCGCATCAGGGACGGCGTGCAACTGCCGCGCGGCAGCACCGCCGAATTGCGTACCGCGACACCGCTGGGCGACGTGTTCGTCGCCCTGAAGCCACCCGCTGACGATCCCGCGAACACGCCGCTGCTGCGCAACGGCGACACCATCGGCCTGGATTCGACCGCGGCCGCCGCGACCGTCGAGTCCGTGCTGAGCTCGGCGGCGATCCTGGTGAACGGCGGGGCGGTTCGCAATTTCACCAACATCATCAACGGTTTCGGCAAGGCGACGGGTGACCAGGGCCAGGCGTTCGGCGACATGATCCGCAAGTCCAACGAGCTGCTCGGGACGCTGGACGCCCGATCCGATCAGATCTCGCACGCGTTGACCCAATTGTCTCGCCTGGCCGACCAACTCGACGCCAAGAACCAAACCATCAGCGACCTGATGACGGCCGCCAGCCCCGCCACGTCGGCGCTGGCCGACAACACCAGTCAGCTGTCCAACCTCGCCGTACAGGTGGGCGATACCTCCCGGTTGCTGGCCAGGTTCCCCTCGATCGGCGGGACCGATACCAGCGGCCGCAGCATGATCCGCGACCTGAACACGATCGCCGGCGCCGCCAACGACGTTGCGATGAGCCCCGATACCAGCTGGCTCTCGATAAACCGGCTGATCCCAGCGTTGGTCAAATCGACGGCCGGCAACTCGATTTCGGTGAATGTCGGCGTGGACAAGATCATGCTCGGGTCGCTCCCCGATATCGGATTCCCCGGTGACATCGGGCTGCACGGACCGCACCACTACAACGTGAACCTGCTGGTCGGCACCCTCAAGTACACCCTGTGGCGGCTGCAGGAACGCGTGGTCGGCCGAGGGCCGAATTCGCCACAGGTTCCCGTCATCCCGGACCCGAACATCCCGGGCCAGATCGACGTCGCCCCCGGTCCCCGGCCGGCCCCACCACCACCGGGGTCGCCGCCTCCGCCAGGACCGCAGCCATGATCCGCGCCGTCGCCGACTCCGCCAACGTGATCGTCCGCGCGGTGCGCACCGGACACCGCCAACAGGTTTGGCTGTCGGTGGCCGGGTTGGCGCTCATCCTCGTGGTGGCGACCGCCTACCTACTCATCGGCGCATTGCGGGTGAAGCCCTTCGCCTCGTCCTACCGGGTCACCGTGCAGTTGGCGGAATCGGGCGGCCTGCTGCCCAATCAGGACGTCGCACTGCGCGGGGTGCGGATCGGCCGCGTCGAGTCGCTGCAGATCACCGACAACGGGGTGAACGCCGTGGCCAGCATCACGTCGAAGGTGCGCATCCCGGCGAACAGCGTGGTGCACGTATCGGCGCTCTCGCCTGCCGGTGAGCAGTACATCAACTTCGAAGCCGCTTCCGACGCAGGGCCGTATCTGCACGACGGCAGCCTCATCGCCCTGGACCACACCACCGTTCCGGTCAGCTTGGCCCAGTTGCTCGGTGACGCCGACGGGATGCTGGCCCAGGTCGACCCGCACAAGATCGAGTTGATCAAGAAGGAACTCAGCCTGAGCAAGGAGGGCCCGGCGAAGCTGACCGCCATCGTCGACGGTGGCACGTTCCTGCTGTCGACGCTTGACTCGGTGCTGCCCCAAACCACCAGCATCATCAAGACCAGCCGGGTCGTGCTCACCCTGGCAAGCGACAAGAACACCGGATTGGGCGCCACCGCAACCGAACTCAACCAGACCCTGACCGGCGTGGCCCGAATGCAGGCCGGCTACCGCCGGTTGACTCAGCAGACGCCGCGCACACTGTCGGCCGTCGACAATCTGTTCGCGGACAACTCCGACACCATGGTGCAGTTGCTGGGCAGCATGGCCACCATGTCGCAGCTGTTCTATCTGCGGGTCCCGGCGCTCAACGCGCTGTTCCCCGACTACCGCGGGTCGGTATTGGACGCGGTGACGAGCGCCTTTCACGACGGTGGTGTGTGGGCGACTGCCGACCTCTACCCCCGTTACGTGTGCGACTACGGCACGCCGGCGCACGCCCCCTCCGCGGCCGACTACTACGAGCCGTTCATGTACACCTACTGTCGCGACGACGACCCGGCCGTCTCGATCCGCGGCGCCAAGAACGCGCCACGGCCGGGGGGCGACGACACCGCCGGGCCGCCGCCGGGGGCGAACCTGGGCCAGCGAACCGATCCGACCCCGCGGGGCCGCTACACCATTCCCACCCCCTATGGCGGCCCCCAGCTGCCGATCGAACCGCCGCACTGAGCATTGAACCCATCGACCTTTAGGAGATGATCGTGGTCGTGACTACCAAGAAGAACCCGAAAGCCGACACGGAATCCGACACGGAATCGGGTGCGCCACCGGAAGTTCCAAGTGAGGATGTCGAAGAGGTGCGCGCCGACGAATCCGACGAATCCGCCGACGCGCCCGAGGATTCGGCCGACGACCCGGCCGTCGACGAGGGCGACGACCCGGCCGGCGACGACGACGAAGGCGAAGACGAAGAAGGCGGGCTGCTGAAGCGCAAGCGTCCCGAGACCGAGCGCGCTAAGCGCCCCTGGCGTCGGTATCTGCGTCGCAGTGTGCTGCCGGCGTTGCTCGTTGTCGCACTTGCTGTTTCGGGATTCCTCGGGTGGCGCCAGTGGCAAGACCATCAGCTGAAGGCGGCGGGTGAACAGGCCCAGCAGGCGGCCATCGCCTACGCGCAGGTGCTGACGAGCATCGACTCGAACAAGGTCGACGAGAACTTCAAGCAGGTGCTCGACGGTGCGACCGGCGAATTCAAGGACATGTACACCCAGTCCAGCGTCAAGCTTCGGCAGCTGCTGATCGACAACAAGGCGACCGCGCACGGCGTGGTGGTCGACTCGGCCATTCAGTCCGGATCCGCCGACCGGGTCGTGGTGCTGCTCTTCATCGACCAAACCGTCACCAACGCGGCCGCACCCGACCCGCGCATCGACCGCAGCCGGATCAAGATGACCATGGAGAAGGTCGACGGTCGCTGGCGGGCGAGCAAAGTCCAACTCCTCTGAGCCGGGCGGGGCCCCTCATGTTCAAGAGACTGTCCGCGGCGTTCGTATTGGTCGCGGCCGCAACGATTCCCAGCACCGCCACCACACATGCGTCGGCGCCGTCATTCTGCGGCGAACTCGGCGGTGACTGGGACGGCCGGTACTGCCACACCACGGTGACGTCGGAACGCAACGCCGTTCGCGACATCAAGGTCGCCGTGCCCGACGACCTGGTCGACAATCCGACCACCGGCCCGGTGATCCGCGACTACCTGCACACCCTGGTCAACAACTGGAAGACCGCCAACGGCAGCATGGCCGCCGACAGCTATGGCGAGGAGAACTTCGAGGTTTTCCGGCACGGCAACCTGCTCAGCGCGGTGTTCCACGAGGACTATCACGCCGACGGGCCCAAGCCCAACAACGCCTACCGGACCTTCACCTTCGACATGGCGGCGGGCAGGCGGGTGCAGCTGGCGGACCTGACGACATCGAACCCGCTGACCGGGATCCCGCCGCTGGCAGCGCCGTTCATCGATACGGCGCTCAATCAGGCTCCGCCACCCCATGATCCGGGCACATACCCGTTCATCCTCGACCGCTGGACTCCCGACAAGGTCTACTCGGGCGCGTACAAAGCGTGGGCGCTGACGCCCGACGAGTTGATCATCTACATGCCGGATTATCCGGTGGGGCACGACGAACCGATCAACTTCTCACCCGGCCTACCGCAGTGGTTCATGGACGGCGGCACGGTGCAAGCGCACATCCCGCTGTCGGCGTTGGCGCCGCTGCTGCGTATCTAGGAGCGCGCCCACCGCCCGGGCAGATAGTCGATGTGCCCGCCTCTGCGCGACAATGCCCGAACGCCCTAACGGGTTGTCGCTCAAAGGCGGGCAAAAGGTGTGGTGGGCTCAGTCCTCCGGGTTGTAGCCGAGGTTGGGGGCGAGCCAGCGCTCGGCTTCGGCCAGGGTCCAGCCCTTACGCTTCGCGTAGTCGGCGACCTGGTCCTGGGCCATCCGGCCGACCACGAAGTACTGCGACTGCGGGTGCGAGAAATACCAGCCGCTGACGGCGGCACCGGGCCACATCGCCATCGACTCGGTCAACTCGATGCCGGTCCGTTCCTGGACGTCCATCAACTTCCAGAGCGTCGCCTTCTCGGTGTGCTCCGGGCACGCCGGGTAGCCGGGGGCGGGGCGGATTCCCCTGTACTTCTCACCGATGAGCGCCTCGTTGTCCAGGTGCTCGTCAGGCTGGAATCCCCAGAACTCCTTGCGGACCCGTTGGTGCATCCGTTCGGCGAAAGCCTCAGCCAGCCGGTCGGCGATCGACTCCAGCAGGATCGCGCTGTAGTCGTCGAGGTCTGCCTTGAACTCCGCGATCTTCTCCTGGCTGCCGAGCCCCGCGGTGACGGCGAAGGCGCCCACGTAGTCGGCCAGACCGGTGTCCTTGGGGGCGATGAAGTCGCTCAGCGACCGGTTCGGGATGCCGTCCCGGTGCAAGCCCTGCTGGCGCAGGTTGTGCAACGTGGTCAGCACCTCGGTGCGGGTGTCATCGGTGTAGACCTCGACGTCTTCAATACCCGAGCCGACCGCGTTCGCCGGGAAGAACCCGATCACCCCATTGGCGGTCAGCCACTTCTCCTTGATCAGGGTGTCGAGCATCTCCTGGGCGTCGTCGTACAGCTTGCGGGCAGCCTCGCCCGAGGACGGGTTGTTGAGGATGTCGGGGAACCTGCCCTTCATCTCCCAGGCGTTGAAGAACGGCTGCCAGTCGATGTACTCGCGCAGTTCGGCGAGGTCGTAGTCGCCGAACTCCCGCACGCCGAGTCCCTGGGCGGGCACCGGCGGCGTATAGCCGTCCCACTCGATGGGCGTCCGGTTTGCGCGGGCCTTCTCCAGCGTCACCATCGGCCGCTCGTTCTTCTGGGCGTGCCGTTCGCGAAGAGATGCGTAGTCCTTCTCGGTGGCCTCCAACAGGGCCGGCCGCTGCTTGTCGTCGAGGAGTGCCGCAGCGACCGGCACCGAGCGGGACGCGTCCTTGACCCAGACCACCGGACCGCTGCGCCGCGGCGCCACCTTGACGGCCGTGTGGGCGCGCGAGGTGGTCGCACCACCGATCAGCAGCGGGATCTCCAGCCCCTCGCGCTCCATCTCGGCGGCGAAGTTGACCATCTCGTCCAGGGACGGGGTGATCAGTCCGGACAGCCCGATGATGTCGGCGTCGTGCTCCTTCGCCGCGGTCAGTATCTTGTCTGCGGGCACCATCACACCGAGGTCGATCACTTCGAAGTTGTTGCACTGCAGGACGACTCCGACGATGTTCTTGCCGATGTCGTGGACGTCGCCCTTCACCGTCGCCATCACGATCGTGCCGTTGGTGTCCTTCGCTTGAGTCGTGCCGGACTCCACTTTCTCCGCCTCGATGTACGGCAGCAGATAGGCCACGGCCTTCTTCATCACCCTGGCCGACTTCACCACCTGGGGCAGGAACATCTTGCCCGCGCCGAAGAGGTCGCCGACGACGTTCATGCCGTCCATCAGCGGGCCCTCGATCACCTCGATCGGGCGACCACCCGCCGCGTCGATCTCGGCCCGCAATTCCTCGGTGTCCTCGTCGACGTGGGCGTCGATGCCCTTGACCAGTGCGTGCGTGATCCGCTCGCGGACTCCGAGGCTGCGCCACTCGGCCGCCACCGGGTCGTCGGCCTTCTCCGAGCTGTTGAATCGCTCCGCAATCTCCAGGAGCCGCTCGGCCGCATCCTCGCGGCGGTTCAGGACGACGTCCTCGATGCGGTCCCGCAGCTCGGGGTCGATCGAGTCGTAGGGCACCAGCGCACCGGCGTTGACGATGCCCATGTCCAGGCCGGCCTTGATGGCGTGGTACAGGAACACCGCGTGGATCGCCTCGCGGACGGGGTTGTTGCCCCGGAACGAGAACGACACGTTCGAGATACCGCCTGAGATGTGCACCCCGGGAAGGTTCTCCTTGATCCAGGCGCATGCCTCGATGAAGTCGATCCCATACGTCGCGTGCTCCTCGATACCGGTCGCCAGCGCGAAACAGTTCGGGTCGAAGATGATGTCCTCGGCCGGGAAGCCGACCTCTTCGGTCAGGATCCGGTAGGCGCGCCCGCAGATCTCCTTGCGGCGCTCCAGGTTGTCGGCCTGACCCTGCTCGTCGAAGGCCATCACGACGACGGCGGCGCCGTACTTGCGGCACAGCCGTGCCTCGCGGATGAACTTCTCCTCGCCCTCCTTCATGGAGATCGAGTTGACGATCGGCTTGCCCTGCACGTTCTTCAGGCCCGCCTCGATGACCTCCCACTTGGAGGAGTCGATCATCACCGGGACGCGGCTGATGTCCGGCTCGGCCGCGATCAGCTTGGTGAACCGGTCCATCGCGGCGACACCGTCGATCATGCCCTCGTCCATGTTGATGTCGATGACCTGCGCACCGACCTCGACCTGCTGCAGGGCGACCGACAGCGCGGTGTCGTAGTCCTCGGCCTTGATGAGGTTGCGGAACCGGGCGGAGCCGGTGATGTTGGTCCGCTCGCCGATGTTTACGAACAGCGAGTCGTCGGTGATGTTGAGCGGCTCCAGGCCCGACAGCCGGGTGGCCACCGGGATCTCCGGCAGCTCACGCGGCGCCTTGCCCTCGACGACCTTGGCGATTTCGGCGATGTGCGGAGGCGCCGTTCCGCAGCAACCGCCCACCAGGTTGACCAGGCCGGACTCGGCGAAATCGGCGATGTAGCCGGCCTGACGCTCCGGGGACTCGTCGTACTCGCCGAAGGCGTTGGGCAGGCCGGCGTTCGGGTAGCAGGAGACGAAGGTGTCCGCGATCCGCGCCATCTCGGCGATGTAGGGCCTCATCTCGGGCGCGCCCAGGGCACAGTTGAGGCCCACCGCGATCGGCTTCGCGTGCCTGATCGCGTTCCAGAACGCCTCGGTGACCTGACCGGACAACGTCCGTCCGGAGGCATCGGTGATGGTGCCCGAGATGATCAACGGCCAGCGACGTCCGCGGTCCTCGAACAGCGTCTCGACGGCGAACACCGCCGCCTTGGCGTTCAGCGAGTCGAAGATCGTCTCGATGATGAGGAGGTCGGCACCGCCGTCGACCAGGCCGTTGGCGGCTTCGAGGTAGGCGGCGACCAGCTGGTCGTAGGAGACGTTGCGGGCTCCGGGGTCGTTGACGTCCGGCGAGATCGACGCGGTGCGCGTCGTCGGCCCGATTGCGCCGGCGACGTAGCGGGGCTTCTCCGGGGTGCTGAATTCGTCGGCTGCCTTGCGGGCCAGGGCGGCGCCGGCGTAGTTCAGCTCGTAGCTCAGGTCGGCCATGTCGTAGTCGGAGAGCGAGACCGCGTTCGCGTTGAACGTGTTGGTCTCCAGGATGTCGGCGCCCGCCTCGAGGTATTCGCGGTGGATCGCCTCGATGATCTGCGGCTGCGTCAGGCTGAGCAGGTCGTTGTTGCCCTGAAGCGCGGTCGGCCACTCCGTGAACCGGTCGCCGCGGTAGCCGGCCTCGTCCGGCCGGTCCCGCTGGATCGCCGTGCCCATCGCGCCGTCGATCACCACGATCCGCTGGCGCAGAGCTGCCGTCAGTTCGTCGGTGCAGTCGGGGCGGATGTTCGGCTCAAAGGCATTCGGCTCAGAGGCGTTCACGCATGTAATCCTTCCGTAGCGGAAGGCGTCCTTGACTCTGCCGAGCGTGGCGGATACCGGCGTGGACCCAGATCCGTTGCAACGCCTCTCGACCAGGAAAGTCTACGTCGTCACCCGATCGACGCCTGGACGCCCAACTCATCGCCAGGTTGACAGCTCGCAGATCTTGCCGGCGATGGTTTAGTTACCAAGGTTAACAAGTTTGCAGCCGAACGTATTTCGTCTCGACCGCCTGCAACTGAGTGCCCATCGCGCCGTCGCCGGCTATTACCCGCTGCGCCAGAGGTCGACGATGTCGCAGTCACGCAATTAAGGATAGTCGTCCTATGCAAAGCCCCCGGTTGAGCGTCAATCGGCCGACAATCCACGGCCACCACGCCCCGAACATCGGGCCGCGAGGCCGTACGCTAATTCTGTGACCCCGCCTGACGGCCCCCCCTTCGGCAAAGCCGCGTTGCCCGAGCTGCATCACACCGTCGTCGTGGCTGCGTTCGAGGGCTGGAACGACGCCGGCGACGCGGCCAGCGACGCGCTCGAACACCTCGAAGCCATCTGGGAAGCCGACCCGATCTTGGAGATCGATGACGAGGCGTACTACGACTACCAGGTGAATCGCCCGGTGATCCGGCAAGTGGACGGGGTGACTCGCGAGCTGGTGTGGCCGGCGATGCGGATTTCGCACTGCCGGCCCCCGGGCAGCGATCGCGATGTCGTGTTGATGCACGGGGTGGAGCCGAACATGCGCTGGCGCACCTTCTGCGCCGAGCTGGTGGCCATCGCCGACAAGCTCAACGTGGACACCGTGGTGATCCTGGGCGCGCTCCTGGCCGACACACCACACACCCGGCCGGTCCCGGTGTCGGGCGCGGCCTACTCCCCCGAGTCGGCGAAACGCTTCGGCCTCGAGGAAAGCCGCTACGAGGGCCCGACCGGCATCGCCGGGGTGTTCCAGGACTCCTGCGTGGCCGCCGGCATCCCGGCGGTGACGTTCTGGGCGGCGGTGCCGCACTACGTCTCGCAGCCGCCGAACCCCAAGGCGACGGTGGCACTGCTGCGCCGCGTCGAAGACGTCCTCGACATCGAGGTGCCGCTGGCCGACCTGCCGACGGACGCCGAGGACTGGGAGCAGGCGGTCACCGAGATGACCGCCGAGGACGAGGACCTCGCCGAATACGTGCTGTCGCTCGAGCAACGCGGCGACGCCGAGGTCGACATGAACGACGCCCTGGGCAAGATCGACGGCGACGCGCTGGCCGCCGAGTTCGAGCGTTATCTGCGCCGCCGTCGCCCCGGCTTCGGGCGCTAGTGGCGGTCGCGAGCGCGGCGAAGCCGGGCGAAGCGGGCCGCCACCAGCGACAAGTGGCGGTCGCGAGCGCGGCGAAGCCGGGCGAAGCGGGCCACCACCAGCGACAAGTGGCGGTCGCGAGCGCGGCGAAGCCGGGCGAAGCGGGCCACCACCAGCGACACTGAGCGCGCAGCCCTGTCAACTCGGCCGAACTTGCCGTCGACCGATCAAGTACGGAAGCATCGCTTCGCGACCTACCGATTGGACGTTTCATGGCCGCGTTGCCGGGTGATGGCAACCCAAATCCCGCAGTCGGCGCGGTCGGCGAAGACGCCGGTTACCGCAAGGGACTCAAGCCCCGGCAAGTGCAGATGATCGGCATCGGCGGCGCGATCGGCTCCGGGCTCTTCCTGGGCGCGGGCGGCCGGCTGGCCAAGGCGGGGCCCGGGATGTTCCTGGTCTACGCCGTGTGCGGCGTCTTCGTGTTCCTGATCCTGCGGGCGCTGGGCGAGTTGGTCTTGCATCGCCCGTCGTCGGGGTCGTTCGTCTCGTATTCCCGGGAATTCTTCGGCGAGAAGGCCGCCTACGCCATCGGCTGGATGTATTTCCTGGGCTGGTCGATGACGGCCATCGTCGACACCACCGCGATCGCCACCTACCTGCGGCGGTGGACGGCCTTCGAATCGATCCCCCAGTGGGTATTGGCGCTGCTCGCCCTGATCGTCGTGTTGTCGATGAACCTGATCTCGGTGGAGTGGTTCGGTGAGCTGGAATTCTGGGCGGCGCTGGTCAAGGTTCTGGCGCTCGTCGCCTTCCTGGTGGTCGGGATCGTCTTCCTGGCGGGCCGGTATCGCATCGACGGCCACAGCACCGGGCTGAGTCTGTGGACCGATCACGGCGGACTGTTTCCCTCCGGCGTGCTGGCGGTCCTGCTGACCACGTCGGGCGTGGTATTCGCCTACGCGGCCGTCGAATTGGTGGGCACGGCCGCCGGCGAGACCGCCGAGCCGGAAAAGGTCATGCCGCGTGCGATCAATTCGGTGATCGCACGCATCGCGATCTTTTACGTCGGGTCGGTGGCGCTGCTGGCGTTGCTGCTGCCGTACACGTCCTATAAGGCCACCGAAAGTCCTTTCGTCACATTCTTTTCCAAGATCGGCTTCCACGGCGCCGGGGACCTGATGAACGTGGTGGTGCTCACCGCCGCGCTGTCGAGCCTGAACGCGGGGCTGTATTCCACCGGCCGCATCATGCACTCGATGGCGTCCAGCGGCAGCGGGCCCAGGTTCGCGATGCGGATGTCCAGGAACGGCGTGCCCTACGCCGGCATCGCGATGGCGGCCGCCATCTGCCTGCTCGGCATCGGCCTCAATGCCTTCAATCCCGGCGAAGCCTTCGAGATCGTGCTCAACATCGTGGCGCCGGGCATCATCGCGTGCTGGGCGACCATCGTGCTGTGTCAGCTGGGCTTCTACCGGTTGGCCAAGGCCGGGCTCGTCCAACGGCCGCGGTTTCGGATGCCATGGGCGCCCTATTCGGGCTATCTCACCCTGGCGTTCCTGGCCGCCGTGCTGGTGATGATGGCCTTCGACAAACAGACCGGTACGTGGACCATCGCGACGGTGGTGGTCGTCATTCCGGCGCTGAGCGCCGGGTGGTTCCTGGTGCGCAACCGGGTGGCGGCCGTCGCGTCGCAGCGCGTGGCCAAGACCGGCTAGGACGCCCCGAGATCTCGGTTGTACGCGCTGGTGGAGCGGCCGAGTGCGGCGACCTGCGCGTCCAGTTGCGGCAACAGTTCGGCGGTGGATTTGTGGAGGGGCATCTCGCCGACCGAGGTGGACAGCACGGGCTTGACCCAGCGGAGCAGCGCCACCCAGCCTGGGCAGTAGACCCGGGTGCGGCGGCGCTGGATGCCCTTGACGAACGCGGACGCGCATTTGTCGACGGTCGTCGTCTTATTCATCGGCCACGGGAAGCTGGCCAGCAACTGGTTGAACGCGGACAGGTCGGTTTGGGTGTCTCGAACCAGGGCGGTGTCGATCCAGGACATGTGCGCCGAGCCGACCGTGACGCCGTGGCGGGCCACTTCCAGGCGCAGTGCATTGGCCAGAATTTCGACACCGGCTTTTGACGCGTTGTACGGCGCCAGCCCGGGAGCGGCCGTGTACGCGGCCAGTGACGAGACCATCAGCAGGTAGCCGCGGCGTTCGATCAGCGCGGGCAACGTGGCGCGCGCGGTGTGAAAGACGCCGAGGACGTTGATGTCGAGGACCCGTTTGAAAGCGTCGGGGTCGACTTGGGCCACCGAGCCATAACTCATGATGCCGGCGTTGGCCACCACCACGTCGATGCCGCCGAATCGCTCGACGGCGCGGTCGGCGGCGGCCTGCATCGCGGGCAGATCGCGTACGTCGGCGACCGCGGTCAGCACCCGGTCTTCGCCGAGGTCGGCGGCGAAGACCTTGAGGTCCGCCTCGTTGAGATCGGTCAGCACGAGCTTGGCGCCCTTGGCGCTCAGCCGGCGAGCGGTCTCGGCCCCGATCCCCCGGGCACCGCCGGTGATGAAAACGACTTTGTCCTGCAGCGATGTCATGATCGCCAACGTACCGTGCGGCGTATCCGCGGGACGGCGCCCGCCCGCGCGTGAGCCCCTCGACAACCTGATCAGCGTGCTCGAGCAGGCCGAAAATGGTGGGTGGGGTCCGGGTCGACACCGGCGGGGTTGCGCCGCGAGCCAGCGGTCCGCGATGGATCGGCAGGCGGATGGATTAATCAAGAATGGCAGCAGCGCACCGACGAAATTGACATCACCGAAAGCCCGCGGTATTCAGCACGCGTCGTACAAATTTCGCGTGTAACGCTGTGGGCGTTATTTATATCGGCCCGTTCTGGCCCCACTCCTTCGCGGAGTGATGCGCTGCGCTGGATCGACCTGAGCGGGTTTTCTGCGTTGCCACTACGCCAACTGGGCGCCCCCACTACTCGATTTGGCTCGCACCTAGCCCGACGGCACCGGAACCGACCATATGCTCCCGGCATGACACGCAATTGCGCATGTCGCAGGGGGGCCGCCGGATGACAATCGACAGTTTGGCCCCACCGCCGACCGACACCGCACGCCGTTGCGCACTCCTTGCACAGGAGTTGCCGCAGGCCACGGGTGTGCGACCGGAATCAGCCGCCTTCGGTCTAGTCAACTCCGGTTTTTAAAAGGGAGACATGATGCACAAAAAATCGACTCCACCTGATTTTCCGATGTGGAAATTTGTGTCGCATGCCAGCTTGGGCGATCTTGACGCGTATCTCTGGCATCGTCAGGGCAGCAACCTATTCTGCTGGCGTCCGGTGGGAAAGCCCTGGCGTGCAGCGAAAAAGAAGGACGACGCAGAATGACGGGCGTAACTGAATTCGCCCGCTGAAAGCCGAAGAAAACAGCCGAATCGAAGCTGTTTCGGTAGCGCCGGCGGACCACACCAGAACTTCTGCGCGCCTCGACCGGCAGGTCTGGAGAACCGATGAGCATCAATCCATTCGACGATGACAACTTCAACTTTTTCGTCCTGGTCAACAACGACGAGCAACACAGCCTGTGGCCGGCCTTCGCCGACATACCGGCCGTCCGGCGGGCGGTTTACGGCAAAGCGGACCGCACTGCGTGCCTGAACTACATCGAACAGAACTGGACCGATATCCGCCCGCCGAAGGCAAGCGAGCGTGTTGGCCCGCCGATCGGATAGCCGTCGGTAAACCTGTCCCATCGCCGGAAAGACGGCGACGTGTGACACCGCGGCGGAATCTTGTGGTAACGCCTAAGCGTTCAGGCGGGCGAACTGACCTTGCCGGTATTGCTCGACGCACGCTGCCCGCCGAACCTTGCCACTCGTGGTGATCGGTATCGAGCCGGGCGTCACCAGAACCAGATCCGCGACGCCGACGCCATGCGAGTTGGAGACCGCCGAGGTGACTTCGCGTTCGACGACCGCGAGCTTGTCCGCCCCGTCTTCGTGGGACGTGCCCTTTTTCTTGACTTCGATGATGACGACGAGCTTTTCCATGCTCCCATCGCGGAACCGCTATCGCCGCGCACCGGCCCCGGGTGATCTCCTGGACCGTCGCTTCGATGTCGTCGGGTGAGTGGTTACGCCCGTAGACGATCAACAGATCCTTGATGCGGCCGATGATGAACAGCTCGCCTCCGAAGAAAAACCCCGAATCGCCGGTTCGCAGCCATGGCGCTTCGGGTGTGCCGGCCGACGGAGCGACAAGCCGGTCGCCGAACGTGCGTTCAGTCTCCTGGGGCTTCTGCCGGTAGCCCATCGCAACGTTGTCACCGTGAATCCAGATCTCGCCGACGGTTCCCTGCGGGCACTCAATCCTGGTGTCGGGGTCGACGAGCGCGGATCATCGGTGAGCGCGGCTGCCCCGTAGCTGACCAGCGGTGTGCCGGTTTGGGCTTTCACATCGCTGGCGCGGTTCCGGTGGGCCAGCTTCTCGGATTCGAAGTGGCACGATCTCGGGCGGCTGGCGCCGGCGTGCGGGTCAACGCGTACACCGTTGCCTCTGCGAGCCCATAGGCCTGGCCGTACCGCTTTGTCGGGCAGATTGAAGCGCGCGAACCGCTCAATGAAACGCCGGCAACGTCGCAGGATGCACACGTTCGCTACCGCTGAGGATGAACAGCACATCGCCCAGATCCAGTCCGGCCATGTCCTCGCCCGATGTTTTGCGTGCCGCCAATTCGAAAGCGAAGTTCGGCGCCGCCGAAATTGCGTGGGTTTCCTTGGCCAGCAATTGCATCCACCGGGCCGGCCGCTGGAGGAACGACACCGGACTCGTCAGCACAGCCCGCATTCCGCCCAGAACCGGTGCGCACGCTCCCAGTATCAAACCCATGTCGTGGTAAAACGGCAGCCACGAGACAACGGTCGTGTCTGGTGGAGCGACGCCTCCGTGCTCCACGCAGAAGTCGGATATGACCTGCCCGAAATTGGCCAGCAAGTTTTTATGCGAGACCATGACCCCGGCCGGTTGGCGGGTCGATCCGGACGTGTACTGCAAATACGCCAGCTGTAGCTGATCAGAGCACCCGGCGCCGGAGCCCGTCCGGGCGTCCACGTCCAGCAGGTCGACCTCAACGACGGATGGAACGGGGCCGCTGGATTGCGACTTGACGTATCCGGCAACGGTTTCCGCAGCAGGGGACGTCGTGAGAACGACAGTCGGCGACGCGTCACGCAACACCGAACTGACGCGCTCATCGCTGACGCCACCTAGCGGAAGCGCAAGCGGAACCGCGATCTGTCCCGCATGCAAAGCGCCCAGGAACGCCACGATGTAATCGAGTCCCTGCGGGGCCATTATCACAGCGCGATCACCCGTCGACCCGCAATGTTGCAGTGCCCATGCAACATTCACCGTCCGCCGATAGAGCTGCGACCATGTCAGACTTTCGGCAACCCCGTCCCAGTCCTGCTCGTAATCAATAAAGGTGAACGCGGTGTCGTTGGGCTGCAGGCTGGCGCGTTCACACAGCAGGCCCGAAATAGACGTCTCAAACATAATCACTCCATACCGGCGCGGCCGGGGGTCCAAAAGGGTTTGGTGCGTATCTGGCGTCGGTCCCAGCCACGTTCGGTGATCAATATCTTGCGTAGGGTTTGGATGGTGCGGGCCTCGCCGGCGAGGTAGGCGCTGCCGGAATGGTCGGGCAGTGGGAGGCTGCGCAGCGCATCGGCGAGCACGGCAGAGTTCGCGGCCGGGGCGTCACCGCGCTCGATCCGGGTCAGGGGTGCGGCCAGGGGAAGGTGGTCGGTATCGGTTGCGGCCTCGACCACTCCGTAAACCTCGGCGGCTGGGCGGATAGATCGAAGCATCGCGGCGAACGCGACCGACGCGGTTTCTTCGCCGGCGAACACGTGGTAGGGCGCGTCGTGGCGTATGACGAGCTTGCCCTGCGGCCGGGTGATACGGGCGTGATCTCCAACGGCGGTGGCCATCACCCAGCGTCGGGCGGGTGTCGCGCCCTTCGGCTCACCGTCGTGGTCGACCATCACGATGTCGAGCGCGCCGAGGTCGGGGTCGACGTCGTAGATGGAATACGTGCGTAGCACGGGGTATGGGTGCATCCGTAGAACGGATTCACGCAGACTCTCGACCTGCAGCCGGACATGCTGACCTGGCGTCCAGGTCAGTCCCCGCAGTCGCGGGCCACTGAACCGGATGCGGCGCATTCTTGGTGTCAGCCTTTCGATCTCGCTGACGGTTGCAGAGACGAAGACCGCGTCGCGCAGCGTGCTGATGAGCGGGAAACCTTCGATGAGGGTAGCCACGAAGAACTCCAAAAGGTTAGCGGTGGTCGAAGGTGGGGGCCGATCTGCTCAATAGTTGCTGCAGGTGTTGAAGACTCGCTGGACGAGTCCAAATTCCTGGTCAGCCCCTGGCTGGCTCGCCAGCATCTGCGCCATTTGCTGGCGTTGACTCGGCGGCGAGGCAAGGAACTGACGCAAAAAGGAGACGCTCTCCGGCGACGAGTTGAATTGTGTGGCGGCTTGGGGATCTGCCGCCTGCAGCGCGGACATCACCTGCCCGTAATTGCAGGTTGTGTTGACAAACGGAGTCAGATCCCGATCGGCCGACGCGAGCCCGGCTCCAGCGGTCAACGACAATGCCAGGCCGCAAACTCCGACAGCCAATCTAGTCAACGCTGGCGTGGCCATTGTTGGATACCTCCTGAATCGGAGTGAACTCGAGGTGTAATTCCTTGAGGCGCCTGAACAATGGGGTGCGGTCCCAATTGAGCCGGCGAGCGCCTGCCGGGCCGTGCTGGGCCTCTGAAAGTCGAATGTCGGCCATCCGGGACAGGATTCGTTCCAGGCTCACCCGCACTTCGGCGCGCGCAATCGGGGCACCCGGACACGTGTGAATACCGCGGCCGAATGCCATGTGGTGCAATATGTTCGGTCGCCCAAGGCGGAATTCGTCGGGCTCGTCGAACCGTCGTGGATCGCGGTTCGCCGCACCGTTCATCACCAGTACGCTGGTACCGGCTTGCACATCGGTGTCGCCGATCCTGGTGGTGCGACGCGCCATGCGAAAATTCGTTTTGATCGGGCTTTCGATGCGCAGCATCTCCTCGATAAACGCCGGGATCTTTGAGTTGTCCTCGCGCAACTGCTCTTGCAACTCCGGTCGCTCCGCCAGCATCAGCATCGAGAGACTCAGCAGATCGATCGTCGTGCCGTGGCCGGCGGCGAACATGAAGGTGGCAACGCGGGCAACATCAATCGCGTCGGGTGTGGTGCCATCGGGAAACTTTGCCAGCGCAAGCTCGGTGAGGACATCGTCACGCGGCTCGCGCCGCCGCTCCTCGATGTACTCGACGAACCACTCCTCCTTCACGCCAACGAATCCGCTGCGGTCGCCCTCGAGCCTGCTGGCATACGCAGCGCGGCGGAAGCGCTCACGGTCGGCCTCGGGTACGTCCAGCAGGTCGGTAATCGCGTCGAGCGTAAACGGAAAATTGTAGTCAATGACGATTTCGCACTTGCCATTCGCGATGAAGCGGTTGAGTTCTTCGTCGGCAAGACGCCACAAGAAGTCCTCGTTGTTCTTGAGCTGCTTGGGCGTGAACAACCGGCTCAACAGCGACCGGTGCGCGGTGTGCTTCGGAGGATCGAACGTTAGAAAGTAGTCGCCGAAGGTAACCCCCTCGCGGTGCCGCTCGATCAGATCCGAGACGTCATCGCTGCCGGTTTTGGTCGGAATCCCCGACCATGGTCCGCTGACGATATTGCAGACCGAGAAGGTCTGTTCGGGGTCGCGTTGCACCGCGAGGGCCTCGTCATACCCCGACACCATCACCACGCCGTGCGCCGGCTCACGCCATACCGGGCACCGCCGGATTGCGTCGTAGTAGTCGTAGGGGTCATCAACGAGCGACTTCTCGGTGAAAAAGTCGAGGTTCTCGCTTCCGCTCGGAACGGACTTTCCTGCGGTCGTGTAGTCAGATGCCATGATTCAAACCCTTTCAGCCTCAAGCGGCGTCGGCGGGCGCTAGCTTTCCGCACAGCAGATCCGCCAAGCCGCGAATGGTGCCAATGGTGGCGATGTCGGCGGGCGTCACGCGGACGCCCGTTTCGGTCTGGATGCGGGTAAGTAGTTCGAGGCCGCCCAGCGAGTCAAGGCCGTACTCGGACAGCGGACGGTCGGGATCGATGTTGCGACGCAGGATCAGGGTGACCTGTTCGGAGATCAGGCGCCGCAGCCGGGTAGGCCACTCGTCCAGGGCCAGCTCATCGAGCTCGGCACGCACTTTGCTTGTGCCCGTCGAGCTTTGGCCGTTGGATCGGAACGATTCGGCGAAGGGACTGCGTTGGGCGAAAGCGGTCAACCACGGCGTGCCCGATATCGGAGCATAGCCGGTGCAGGCGCGGTCGTGGCGCAGCAACGCTTCGAGCGCATAAGCGCCTTCGTCGGGAGCTATGGCAACCTCGGCGCCTTCGGCCAGGGCGGCGCCGCGTCCTATCTGCGCCCAGGCGCCCCATGCGATCGCCGTGGCCGGCAGACCCCGAGACCGGCGCCAGCGGGTGAAGGCGTCCAGCCAGCTGTTCGCTGCGGCGTAGGCACCCTGCCCGGGCGACCCCACCAGCGCGGCGGCCGAGGAGAACGAGCAGAACCAGTCCAACGGCTGTGAAGCGGTGGCGGTGTGCAAATTCCATGCACCGTAAACCTTTGGAGCCCAGTCACGTTCGATGAGATCGTCGGTGATGTTGGCCAATGTGGCATCCTCGATCACCGCCGCCAGATGCAGCACACCGCGCACCGGAAGCCCGGTAGCGGTCGCTGTGGCCACCAGCCGCTGAGCCGTGCCGGCCTCGACTATGTCGCCGCGCTCGACGACGACGTCGGTACCGTTCTCGTGGATGCGATCGATCATCGCCAGCGCTTCGGGATTTGGTTGCGAGCGCGAGGACAACACGATACGCCCGCAGCCGGCCGCTGCCATCTTCTCGGCCAGGAACAGCCCCAGGCCTCCCAGCCCGCCGGTGATGATGTAGGCGCCGTCGCTGCGGAAGACCCCGACCTGGGCCGGCGGCACCATCACGCGGCTGCGGCCGGTGCGCGGGACATCGAGCACGAGTTTGCCGGTGTGCTGGGCGCCGCTCATCACCCGAATCGCGGTGGCGGCGTCGGCCAGCGGGTAGTGCGTGCTTTGCGGCATCGGCAACGAACCGTCCGCGGTGAGCTGGTACACCGTTTTCAGCAAGCCCCGCAGCCTGTCCGGGTGGCTGAATGACATCAACGCCAGGTCGAGGGCGTAGAAGGTCAAGTTGCGCCGGAACGGCAAGAGCCCCAATCGGGTGTCGCCGTAGATGTCGCGTTTGCCGATCTCGACGAATCGTCCACCGAACGCCAACAATTCGACCCCGGTACGCTGGGCGGCGCCGATGACCGAGTTGAGCACGATGTCGACGCCGTAGCCGTCGGTGTCACGGCGTATCAGGTCGGCGAACTCCACGCTTCGCGAGTCGTAAACGTACTCAATACCCATGTCGCGCAATAGTTGTCGACGCTTCTCGCTGCCGGCGGTGGCGAAGATCTCGGCTCCCGCGGCCCGGGCGATGGCGATTGCCGCCTGTCCAACCCCACCGGTCGCCGAGTGGATCAGCACGCGATCGCCGGCCCCGATTCGGGCCAGCTCATGCAGGCCGTAATAGGCGGTGGCGTGCGCGGTCGTCACCGCCGCCGCCTGGTCGTCGGCCAGGCCGGCCGGCAGCGTGACAGCCAGGCGCGCGTCGCAGGTGAGGAAGGTACCCCAACAACCATTGGCGCTCAGTCCCCCAACATGGTCCCCCACCTCGTGGTCGGTCACGTCTGGCCCGACTGCGGTCACCACGCCGGCGAAGTCGGTGCCCAGCTCCGGTAGCCGCCCCTCGAAAGCGGGGTAACGGCCGAACGCGACGAGCACGTCGGCGAAGTTGATGCTGGACGCGCTGACCGCGACCTCGATTTGTCCCGGTCCCGGTGAAACACGGTCGCATGCAACGAGTTCGAGCGACTCCAGATCACCGGGCGTACGAATCTGCAGACGCATCCCGTCGCATTCGTGGTTGGCGATGGCGGTTTGCCGCTCCTCGGGGAGCAGTGGAGCAGGGCACAACCGTGCGTTGTACCACGCGCCATTTCGCCAGGCGGTCTCGTCCTCCTCCAACCCGGCGAGCAGTTGCCGTGCCAGGTGCTCGGCGTCGGTGGATTCGTCCACATCGATCTGGCTGGCGCCCAGATGCGGGTGTTCCATCCCGATTACCCGGACCAGGCCCCGCAGCCCGGCCTGCCCGAGGTTGGGCACGTCGTTGGACACCACGGTTTGCGCGTTGCGGGTCACGACATACAAGCGCGGCGGTTCGCCGGGAAGATCCGCCAACTCACGGGCAATGCGCACCAGATGTTGCACATAGTCCCGGCCCAGAGGCGCACACCGCTCCTCAGCGTCGCCGTTTTCGGGTCCGGTGAGGATCACCACACCGGTGAAACCACCGGTGCGCAAATGATTTCCAAGCTGTTCCACGTTTGAGGCGTGGTCGGCCTGCTGCGGCCAAGACATCGTGGTGCAGTGCACCCCATGGATTTTCAGGGCGTCGGCCAACGTACTGGCCACCACATCCGCGGTGGTGGCAGTGCCGATCAGCAGCCAGCTTCCGGCCTCGGTGTGATCCGGCTCGGGCAATTCGCGTTGCCGCCACTCGATGGTCAACAGCCGCTCGGCCATCACCCGATCTTTGTTGCCGCCCTTGGCTGCGCTGGTGCCCACTCGCAGCCCTTGCACGGTCAGCAGGACTGCCCCGTGCTCGTCGAGCAGGTCGATGTCGGCCTCGATCCCGGAGGTATCGGCTTTGGTCACCCTGGTGTAGCAGTAGTGGGCGTTGCGGGCTGCGCCGTAGGAGCGGAGTCGACGGATACCCAACACCAACCCCAGCGCGCCTTCGCCCAGGGCGTGGACGTCCGGATGAGCTTCAACGGACTGAAAACAGGCATCCAGCAGTGCGGGGTGCACGCCGTAAGCCGCTTGCTGCGAGCGGATTTGGCGGGGTAGCGCCACCTCGGCCAGGACGGTGCCGGTCGCCTCCTCGCTGGTGTGGACGGCGCCCAGACCGGCGAACGCCGGACCGTACTGAACGCCGCGCTGGTCCATGCGCTTGCGCACCTCGGCGCCATCACCGCAATTCGCATGCGCGGCGAGTAGCGCGGACATGTCGTACGCAGGTGGCTGCTCATCCGCTGCGGCACGAAGGACCGCGGCAGCGTGCCGCGCCTGTTCGCCGCCCTGACTCGACTCGACGGTGAAGGCGACGATGCCCGGCGATGACAACGACGCCGAGGCGCCGATCGTGGTCTGCTCATCCAGCAGGAGCGCCTGCTCGAAGCGGATGTCGCAAACCTCGGCCGTCTCGCCCAGCACAGTACGCGCGGCCGCTAACGCCATCTCGCAGTACGCGGCTCCCGGCAGCATGGGCACGTCGCGAAGCCTGTGGTCAGCCAGCCAGGGTTGGGCGGCCGTGCCGACCTCGGCCTGCCAGACGTGGCGCTGCGGTTCCTCCTCCAAGCGCACGTGTGAGCCCAGCAGTGGATGTACCGAAACGGTGCAACCACCATGTGTGGGGGACTCCTGACCGCCCCCGTTCAACCACAGCCGGCGGTGCGTCCAGGTCGGCAGCGGCGCGTCCACCAGCCGCCCACTCGGATAGAGCACGGAGAAATCGACCGCGGCGCCCGCGCTGTGTAGATCCGCCACAAAGCCACGCAGCCCATGCGGAAGCGGTTGTTCGCGGCGCATACCGGCCAGGGCGGCCATCGGGATCTCGCGACTGCGCGCGGTCTGCTCGAGGGCACGGACAAGTAGCGGGTGTGGCGACAGCTCGGCAAAGACCCGGTAGCCGTCCTCCAGAGCAGCCTGCACCGCCGTGGCGAACCGCACCATACGGCGCATATTGTCCGCCCAGTAACGGGCATCGCACACCGGCTGCTCGCGCGGGTCGAACAGGGTCGCCGAGTAGAAGGGAACTTCCGGCGTCATCGGGCTGATCTCTGCTAGTGCGTCTGTCAGCTCGTCCATGATCGGATCGACTTGAGGCGAATGGAAGGCGACATCGGTGGGGACCTCGCGCGCCATCACATCACGCTGCTCCCAGGCCGCGACCAGGTCGCGAACCGTCTGCGCGGCGCCGGCAATCACCGTGGACTGCGGCGAGGCCACCACCGCCACCACGACGTCATTGATACCGCGTGCCGTCAACTCCGAAAGCACTTGCTGTGCAGGCAATTCCACGGATGCCGTGGCACCGGTACCGGCGACGCGGAACATCAGCCGAGAGCGGCGGCAAATAACACGCAGCCCGTCTTCCAGTGACAGCGCACCCGCGGCGACAGCTGCGGCGGCCTCGCCGAGGGAGTGCCCGATGACCGCGCCCGGACGCACACCGTAGGACATCATGGTGGCGGCCAGCGCGACCTGCATGGTGAACAGCGTCGGCTGGATCCGGTCTTGACCGGCCACGATCTGCGGCGCCGATATCGCCTCGGTCACTGAGAACCCGGACTCGTGGGCGATCACCGGCTCGGCTTGCGCGACGGTGGCGGCAAACACCGGTTCAGTCGCCAACAGGTCTGCGCCCATCGCAGCCCATTGCGAACCCTGCCCGGAGAACACCCAAACCGGTCCACGGTCGTCCTGTCCGACCGCGGGCGGATACGGAGTATCGCCGTCGGCAACCGCGCGCAAAGCCTCTGCGAGCTCGGGCCGGTTGCCGGCAATGACGGCGGTGCGAACCGGGCGGTGCGCGCGCCGACGCGCCAGGGTATAGGCAAGATCAGGCAACGCCAGATCGTCATGTGCTCGCACCCAGTCGGCCAGCCGGCGCGGCGGTGCGGCGCAGTTCGTCGGCCGAGGTGGACGACAATGCGAACAGCTGCGGCGCCGTCGCCGGCGGTTCCGCTGAGATAGGTTCGGGCACAGCGGCTTCGGGAACGGGTTCAGGCGCTTGTTCGACGATGGCGTGCACGTTGGTTCCCGACAGTCCGTATGACGAGACCGCCGCCCTTCGCGGGTGGTGACCGTTCGTGACCCACGGTGTAGCCTCTTGCGGCACAAACAGTTTCGTATCGATCTGGGCAAGGTCATCGGGCAGCTGGGTGAAGTGCAGATTCCGGGGAACCACACCATGCTGCAGCGCGAGGATCGCCTTCATCAGCCCGAGCGCTCCGGAGGCCGCCTGCGCATGGCCGAAGTTGGTCTTCACCGATGCCAGCGCGCAGGGGCCGTCGATGCCATAGACGTTGGCCAGGCTGGCGTATTCGATCGGGTCACCAACCGGGGTGCCGGGGCCGTGCGCCTCGACCATGCCGACCGTGCGGGCGTCCACGCCCGCGGCGGCCAACGCTGCCTGATACACCGCGGTCTGGGCGGCCTCCGACGGTGTCGCGATGTTCACTGTATGCCCGTCCTGATTGGCGGCGGTCCCGCGCAACACCGCCAGGACTCGGTCGCCGTCGCGTTGCGCGTCCGCCAACCTCTTGAGCAGCAGCATGACGCTGCCCTCGCCGCCTACGAAGCCGTCGGCCGCGACGTCGAAGGCGTGGCAGCGTCCGGTCGGCGACAGCATGCCCTCGGCTGACCCCGCGGAGAATTTCCGCGGGTCCAACGCCAGCGTGGCGCCGCCGGCCAGGGCGAGGTCGCTTTCGCCCTCGTGCAGGCTGCGGCAGGCCAGGTGTATCGCGGTCAGGCCGGAAGAACATGCGGTGTCCACCGTCAATGCGGGACCGTGCACCCCCAAGGCATAGGCGATGCGCCCGGACGCCAGGCTGAAGCTGTTGCCGGAGAAGCCATACGCCCCCTCCACGGAGTGCGCGTCGGCGGCCAGCAACTGGTAGTCGCCATGCGTCAACCCCATGAACACGCCCGTCAGCGAGTCGACGATTCGCTCCCGCGTGAGGCCGGCGTGTTCCATGGCCTCCCATGAGGTCTCCAGGAGCAACCGGTGTTGCGGATCCATCGCGGTCGCCTCCCGCTCGTTGATCCCAAAGAACTCGGGATCGAAGCCGGCGACGTCGTCGATGAATGCGCCCCACCGCGATACCGACCGGCCCGGCACACCCGGTTCCGGGTCGTAGTACTCATCGGCATCCCACCGGTCGGGCGGGATTTCGGTGACCAGGTCATCGCCGCGCAACAACGCCTCCCACAGCTGCTCCGGGGAGTCGATAGCTCCGGGTAGCCGGCAAGCCATGCCGATCACCGCAACAGGAGTGACAGGTGGGGTGCTGATCGGGGGCGAAGAATCGGTCGAAGGCGAGCGCTGCATGACGTCCTCGCCAGTGTCGTGGTCGAACGGGTTGATACTCACCGGTCCTCCAAATTTCGCTTTGGCATGAGCCGAACAGTTCGGTGTACTAGCTGTCGCGGACCGGGCGCCCGGAAACGGTCTCGACGAAGTGCATGATCAAGAGCGTCGTGGGTTTCAATCCTGTTGTCAGGCTTATCAAGTCGGTAGCGTAGTCAGAACCCCCACATAGAGTGGTAGACGCAAGCCGACAGAGTGGTGTTCCATCAGCGACGGTAAATGACGCAACCGAAAACGAGCGCGCTGGTACGGATTACCTTCTGCGACAGCGCTTTTCGCCGAGGTTGCCGGTTCTCGACGCCGAGCTTCGCAACGATCCGGTAGATGCGGTCCCCCACCGTCCGGACAGCGACGAACAACCGGTCGGCGAGCTACATCTGTCCCGCGTCGATGGCTTCCTTGACTTCCTGCGCGCGGGCCACCTGCGCAGCGGTGTACCCGATCAGCAGCGCCACCCCACCGAGCAGCACAACCACCCCGGCCAACCACAGCAGGCCGTAGGTGTAGCCGCGGTCCAGCGCGTGCAACTGGGCGGCGTTCATCGACTTCACCGGACCGAGGGTGCCGCCCAGGGATAGCGTGCGCGACGTGATGGCGACCTGGATGACGACCAGCACCAGCGGCCCGCCCAGGGTCTGCAGCATCAATGCAATCGCCGACGTGGGCCCGATGCGGTCGAAACCGACGCTGGCGATCACCGACAACGTGAGCGTGACGAAGACCGCGCCAATGCCAATAGCGCCAATGATCAGCGGCAAAGCGAGATTCGGGAAGTACGGCACGCCGCGGTTGAAGGTCGAGCCGTACAGCGTCGCGCCCAGAATCAGGCTGCCGCTGGCCATCACCAGCACCCGCGGCGGGAACCGCGCCACCAGCTTCGACGCCACGCCGACCCCGATGGCCATCGCGATGCCGAACGGGATGAACGCGATGCCGGCGCGCAGCGGACTGTAGCCCATGATGGTCTGCACATACAGGCCGACCACCACGGTCAGGGTGAAAAATATCCCACCGGCAAGGAACATGGATGCGAACGTGGCCAGCCGGTTGCGGTTGAAGAAGAGGCTGAACGGCACGACGGGGTTCTCGGCCCTGCGCTCCACGACGACGAACGCCGCGAAAGCGGCCAGAGCCACCACGCCTGAACCGAGCGTGATGGCCGACAGCCACCCCTTTTCCGGGCCCATCGAGAGACCGAACACTGCGGCGGTACAGGTCAACGTGGCCAGCACAGCCCCGGCGGCGTCGAGCTTCATCCGCTCCTTCTGAGTTTCCTGCAGCGTGATGACGGCCAGGTAGATCACCGCCAGCCCGATCGGCACGTTCACCAAAAACGCCAGCCGCCACGAGACGTCGGTGAGGGCCCCGCCCACCGCCAGGCCCAGCACCCCGCCGAGACCGGACATCGCGCCGAACACCGCCGTCGCAAAGTTACGTTCCGGCCCCCTCGGGAACGTGGTCGCTATCAGCGCCAAAATGGTCGGTGTGGTGATTGCGGCGGCCCCGCCGTGCAGCAGCCGTGCCGATATCAGCATGCCCCCGTCCCAGGCGATGCCGCACAAGGTCGAGGCCAAAGTGAACAGCGCGACCCCCACGATGAAAGCTCGCTTGCGGCCGATGGCGTCACCCAGGCGGCCACCCAGCAGCATCAGGCCGCCAAAGGTCACCATGTAGGCGGTAATCACCCAGCTCCGCGCGGCATCCGACAAGCCAAGCTCGTTCTGGATCCTAGGAAGCGCGAAGATCGCGACGGGGCCGTCCATCGACACCATCAGCTGTATGCCGCCGATCGCGACAACTACGGCGACGAACCGGCGAGACCGCAGCAAAGCCGGAAAGCGCCTCTTCGTACGGTGCAGTGTGGTCGGTTCGACGGGCATCTTGAAACCGCTACTTCACCGCGGCGCCCTAGAGCCAAATGCGCGTCGACGAGTGAATCCCCGCGTATGCATCTCGCTCACCACAACGCGACCGAACAAATTCTTGTCGATTTTTTGCATGGAGCCCAGCCCTTTTATGAATGTGATGTCGACCTTGCCCAAATCCAGGAAGGCGCTTTCGGTGCAATCATTCTGTGCGCGCACCTTCAGGTTCTAATAGAATTTTGACTTGTTCGCCATACAGGACGAGCGATTCAGGACTCATCATTTCTTGATGCCCACAGTCGACCGGGTAGCTGTTTATGTCGCCAGTCACGTAAGGGCGCCAACTTTGCAGAGCGGGCGAACTCTGCGCGTCCTCATCCCCCACGGCGGAAAATATGGTTATATCGCCATCGAAGACACCGGGTTCGTGGCCTTCAGACAACGCCCGGTTACTGTCAATGTTTTGGACACCCAGATCCAGAAGCTGTTTGTATCGAGCAAATTCGACAATTCCTCGGTCGCCAAGCAGTTCTTCTACCCGCCCATAGGTGAGCGGCTCATCCTGATCGGGAATGTCTATACGACAGAACCGCAAGACCTCTTCTAGGACGTCCTGCTCGCCCAGCGTTGGTAGAGCTGCACCGCTATCGATAAATAACAAAGCGTCCAGAAGGATAAGGTGTGCGACTGAGTATCCGCGTCGCTGAAGCTCGATGGCAATCTCATGGGCGACAACGCCTCCAAACGACCAGCCGAGGAGGTTGTAGGGCCCGGTAGGATCAACCCCTTGGATCCGATCGGCGTAGTTTTTCGCCATATCGCGGATTGACGCAGCTTCAGCCTCGCCATTTTGCGGAATTTGTTGAATTCCAATGATCGGGCACTCCAGGTAATTACCTAGAGCGTGATACGGCCAGACCAACCCACCCCCGGGATGAATGCAGAACAGCGGATCACCGATACCCTCCTTGAGGAACTCAACAGGGACCACTTCGATCTCGCTGGCATCTTGGCCCAACTGCTGGCTCAAGCTTCTAACGGACGGCGCGTGGAACAAGGTGCGCACCGCAAGGTTCGTATCCAGGCTGGCGTTGATCGCCGCGATGACCCGCATCGCGGACAGCGAATCCCCACCCAAATCGAAGAATGAGTCGTCGACTCCTACCCGCTCGAGCCCGAGTACCTGGGCGTAGATGCCGGCCAAGATCTCCTCGGTGAGGGTGGCCGGGGCGCGATACCGATCAACATCGGTGTATTCGGGTGCCGGCAAGGCGCGGGTGTCCAGTTTGCCGTTGACGGTCAGCGGCACCGCGTCCAACACCACCACCGCCGCGGGCACCATGTAGGCCGGGAGCCGCTGGCCCAACCGGGCCCGAACATCGGCCGGGTCAGCGGCTCCCGTGACATAGCCGATCAGGCGCTTGTCACCGGGGCGGTCCTCGCGGGCGATCACCGCCGCCTGCTCCACCCCGTCCAGTGCGGCCAACGCCGCCCGCACTTCGCCGAGCTCGATGCGGTACCCGCGGATCTTGACCTGCTCATCAGCACGCCCCACATACGCGAGCTGCCCGTCAGCGCCCCAACACACCAGATCTCCGGTGCGATACATCCTGGTCCCTGGCGCCCCGGACGGGCACGCCACAAACCGCGACGACGTCAACCCGGGCCGGCCCACATACCCGAGCCCGACCCCCGCACCGGCCACATACAACTCTCCGACCACCCCGGCCGGCACCGGACGCAACCACGCGTCCAGCACAAAAAAGCCAAGATGAGCCAGCGGCACCCCGATGGGACTGGCAGCGCTACCCATATCGCCAGCGTCGATCTCGCGGAACGAGGCATGCACCGTCGTCTCGGTGGTGCCATACAGGTTGAGCAGGCGCGGTGCCCTCGGGTGGTGGTGCAGCCACGTCCCAAGACGCTGGGGTTCCAGCGCTTCACCGGCGAACACCACAGCCTCGAGCTTCAGTTGACGTCCCAGCTCGGGTGCCAGCGCGTCGGCGGTTTGCAGCGCATAGAACGCCGACGGGGTCTGACTTAACACGCTGACCTGTTCGGCGACCAGCAAGGCGTGGAAGTCTTCGGGTGAGCGGGCCACCGACTCGGGCACCACCACCAGCCGCCCCCCATACAACAGCGCACCCCAGATCTCGCACACCGAGACGTCGAAGGCCAAGGAATGCCACTGCGACCACACCTGTCCCGCCAGCTCCATCCCGGCATCCAGTGCCTTCAGCAGCTCGGTGACGTTGTGGTGGGTGATGGCCACGCCTTTCGGCACTCCGGTGGTGCCCGAGGTGTAGATCAGGTAGGCGATGTCCTCAGGGGCCGGCGCCACCAGTGCCGTGCTGCGTTGGCTGTCAACAGCGGAATCGTTGACTTCGATGACGAGCAGGTCGTGCCCGTCCAGCCGGTCGGCCAGCCCGGTGGTGGTGATTGCTGCGATCGGCGCGGCATCGTCGAGCAGGAACCCGATCCGCGCGTCCGGGTGCGCCGGATCGATCGGCAGATAGGCCGCCCCGGTCTTGAGCACCGCCAGGATCGCCATGACCGCCTCGGCGCAACGGTTGAACAGCAGCGCCACACGCTGTCCCGGGACCACCCCGTGAGCGACCAACAGATGCGCCAACCGGTTCGACGCCTCGTCGAGTTCCCGGTAGGTCATCGATTGGCCGTCGAAGGTCATCGCCGCCGCCTCCGGGGTGCGGGCTACCTGCGCGGCGAACAGCGCCGGAATCGACACCCCCGTCGCCGGCTGGGTCAACACCGCCCGGTTACCGATCTTCTCCAGGTGGGCGTGCTCATCGGCATCGAGCACATCCACCGACGACAACAGCCGGGTGGGATCGGCGGTGACCGCCATCAACACCCGCTGCAACCGCTCGATCAGCCGTTCGATGCTGTCGGTGTCGAACACGTCGGTGCGAAACTCCACCGACCCGCCGATCCCAGCGGGCTCACCGGCCTGGTTCCAGCGTTCGCCCAGGGTGAATGTCAGGTCCATGCGGGCGGTTTGGGTATCCGCCGACAGCGGCGTGACCTGCAGATCACCCAAGGCCAGCTCGGCAGCACCCTCATCGTCTTGCCCGGCGAAGTTTTGCCAGGCCAACAACACCTGCACAAGCGGGTGATGATTCAGGGCCCGGGTCGGGTTGAGCCGCTCCACCAACACCTCGAAGGGCACGTCCTGGTGCTCGTAGGCGGCCAGGCTGCGCTGCACGCACCTGAGCCAGCAGCTCGGCGAAGCTGGGATCACCGGCCACCTGCATCCGCAGCACCAAGGTGTTGACGAAACAACCCACCAGCTCGATCGAGTGCGCGATCGCCGCGCCCGGCGATCGGGAACCCCACCGCCACATCGGAACTGGCGCTCAGCTTGGCCAGCAGCACCGCCAGGGCGGCCTGGATCACCATGAAGCTGGTCGCGTTGTGCTCGCGGGCCACCCGAGCAATCCGCTGCTGCAGCTCCGCGGGCCAGTCCACGACCACACTGGCGCCGCGGTAATCGGCCACCGGCGGATAAGGCCGGTCGGTGGGCAACGCCAGCCGCTCGGGCAGCCCGGCCAGCTCGTGCTCCCAATAGGCCAACTGCGCAGCGATCGGGCTGTCGGCATCGGCCACATCACCCAGCTGCGCGCGCTGCCACAGCGTGTAATCGGCATACTGCACCGCCAACGGCGCCCAACCCGGCGCCTGCCCGGCACACCGGCTGGCATAGGCCACCCCCAGATCAGCCACCAGCGGAGCCATCGACAAGCCGTCGCCGGCGATATGGTGCATCACGGCCACCAGCACATGCTCATCGTCGGCGACGCGGAAAAGCCGTGCCCGCAACGGAATCTCGGTGGCCAAATCAAACGAGTGACGCACCGCAGCATCGATCGCTTCGCCCAGCCGGCTTTCCGGCCAGCCGGTGGCATTCACGACCTGCCAGCCGAAGTCGGCCCGCTCGGCCGGGATCACCACCTGCCGGGGTATCCCCTCGACCGCGGGGAACAGGGTGCGCAGGCTTTCCTGGCGGGCCACCACATCGGCCAACGCCGACCCCAACGCCTCGGCATCCAGGCTTCCACTGAGCCGCAACGCCGCCACCATGTTGTACATCGGCGACGGCCCCAGCAACTGGTCGATGAACCACAACCGCTGCTGGGCAAACGACAACGGCACCACCGCGGGCCGCTCGAGGGCCACCAACGGCTCCCGCCGGCCCCCATCGGCACCGACACGCAGCGCCAACTGGGTCACCGTGGGCGCCTCGAACACCGCACGCACCGAAAGATCGGCATCCAGACCCGTCTCGATCGCGGCGATCAGTCGCATCGCCAACAGCGAATCGCCACCCAAATCGAAGAACGAGTCGTCGACACCGACCCGCTCGATCCCGAGCACCTCGGCGAACACGCCGGCCAGGATCTCCTCGACCGGGCTAGCCGGAGCGCGATAACCGGCATTCTGGTACCCGGGTGCCGGCAGGGCGCGGGTATCGAGTTTGCCGTTGGGGGTTAGCGGCAGCGCCGCCACCACCACCACCGCGGCCGGCACCATATAGTCCGGCAGCCGCTCGACCAGCTGAGCTGCGCATCGCGGCCGGGTCGGCGGTCCCGGTGACATAGCCCACCAGGCGCTTATCGCCGGGGCGGTCCTCGCGCGCAATGACGACGGCCTGCTCCACGCCGTCCAGCGCGGCCAGGGCGGCCTGGATCTCCCCGAGTTCGATGCGGTAGCCGCGGATCTTGACCTGCTCATCGGCACGCCCCAGATACCGCAGCTGCCCATCGGCACCCCACCACACCAGATCCCCGGTGCGATACATCCGCTTGTCCCGGCGCTCCCGCACCGGCGAACGGGCACGCCACAAACCGCGACCCGGTCAACCCCGACCGGCCCACATACCCATACGCCAGCCCCGCGCCGGCCACATACAACTCCCCGACCACCCCGGCGGGCACCGGGCGCAACCACCCATCGAGCACAAACAACGCCGCCCCGGCTACCGGCGCACCGATCGGCACCACACCCGAGCCCGCCACCAACGGCGCAGTCATCGCCGCATATATCGTGACCTCGGTCGGGCCATAGGCATTGACCATCACCCGCCCCGGCGCCCACCGATCCACCACCTCGGCCGAACACGGCCTCGCCAACCACCAGCAGCGCCGCCGACTCCAACCCCTCAGCAGGCAACGCCGCCACGGCCGACGGGGTCTGGGTCAACACGCTGACCTGCTCGGCCACCAGCAAGGCGTGAAAGTCTTGCGGCGAACCGGTCACCGGCTCGGGCACCACCACCAGGCGCCCACCGTGCAACAACGCGCCCCAGATCTCCCACACCGAGAAGTCAAAGACATAGGGGTGGCACTGCGTCCACACCCGTCCCGGCGGCAGACCGGCGTTCAATGATTCCAATTGCTGGGTGAGGTTGTGATGGGTGATCGCCACGCCTTTGGGCACACCGGTGGTGCCCGAGGTGTAGATCAGGTAGGCGATGTCCTCGGGGGCCGGCGCCGGCAGGCCCGTGCTGGGTTGGTGGTCCACAGCGGGATCGTTGACGTCGATGATCACCACGTCATGCCCGTCGAGCCGCTCGGCCAGCCCGGCGGTGGTGATCGCGGCGATCGGCGCGGCGTCGGCGAGCAGGAAGTCGATCCGCTCCGCCGGCGCCGCCGGGTCGATCGGCAGATACGCCGCCCCGGCCTTGAGTACCGCCAGGATCGCCACGATCGCCTCGGCCGAACGGGAAAACAGCAGCGCCACACACGCCCCCGGGCCCACCTGCCGGCCGGCCAGCAGGTGCGCCAACCGATTCGCGGCCTCATCCATCTCGCGGTACGTCATGGAGCGGCCTTCGCAGGTCACCGCCACCGCATCCGGGGTGCGGGCCATCTGCGCGGTGAACAACGCCGGGATCGACACCGGCGTCGCGGGCCTGGTCAACGCCGCCCGGTTACCGATCTCATCCAACCGGGCATGCTCACCCGCATCCAGCAGATCCACCGACGACAGCCGCCGGGTGGGGTCAGCGGTCATCGCCACCAACACCCGCTCCAACCGCTCGACCAACGCCTGGATGGTTTCGGTGTCGAACACGTCGGTGCGGAATTCCACCGTCCCGGAAATCCCGGCCGGCTCACCGGCGTCGGTCCAGCGTTCCTTGAGGAAAAAGACGACATCCATTTTCGCGGTCTGGGTGTCCCCGAGCAGCGGCGTGATCTGAAGATCATCCAAACTCAGCCCGGTCGCGGAGTCATTGATTTGCCCGGGGAAATTGTTCCAGGCGAACACCACCTGGATCAGCGGGTGATGGGCCAACGATCGGGCGGGGTTGAGCCGCTCCACGAGCACCTCGAAGGGCACGTCCTGGTGCTCGTAGGCGGCCAGGCCGCGTGCTCGCACCTGGGCCAGCAGCTCGGCGACGGTGGGATCGCCGGCCAGATCGACGCGCAGCACCAAGGTGTTGACGAAAAACCCCACCAGCTCATCCAGCGCGGGATCGCGGCGCCCGGCGATCGGGAACCCCACCGCCACATCGCTGCTGGCGCTGAGCTTGGCCAGCAGCACCGCCAGGGCGGCCTGCGTCACCATGAAACCGGTCGCGTTGTGCTCGCGGGCCACGCGGGCGACCTGCTGCTGCAACTTCGCCGGCCACTTCAGCGCCACCCTGGCGCCGAGGTGATCGGCCACCGGCGGGTAGGGCCGATCGGTGGGCAGCTGCAGCCGCTCGGGCATCCCGGCCAGCGTCTGCTCCCAGTAGGCCAGCTGCGCGGCGATGCGGCTGTCCCTGTCATCGAGGTCGCCGAATTGCGCGCGCTGCCACAGCGTGTAATCGACATACTGCACCGGCAGTGGCGCCCAGTCGGGGTCCCGTCCCGCGCACCGGCTGCTATAGGCCACAGCCATGTCACGCACCAGCCGGGTCGTCGACCAGCCGTCGGCGGCGATCTCGTGCACGACGGCCACCAGCACGTGTTCGTCGTCGGCGACGCGGAAAAGCCATGCCCGCAACGGGATTTCGGTGGCCAGGTCAAACCGGTGGCGCACCGCGGCGCCAATGGCTTCCTCCAGCCGGCCCGCCGGCCAGCCGGTGGCATCAATGACGTCCCAACCGACATCGGCCCGCTCCACGGGGATAACCACCTGCTGGGGTACCCCCTCGATCGCCGGGAACAGGGTGCGCAGGCTCTCGTGGCGGCCCACCACATCGGCCAGCGCCGCACCTAGCGCGTCCGCGTCAAGGCGCCCACTCAGCCGCAACGGCACCACGACGTTGTAAAGCGGCGACGGCCCCTGCAACTGGTCGATAAACCACAACCGGCTCTGGGCAAACGACAACGGCACCACCGGAGGCCGCTCAACGGGCATCAGCGGCTCCAGGCCCCCTCCCTTACCGATACGGGGCGCCAACTGGGCCACCGTGGGCGCCTCGAACACCGCACGCACCGAAAGATCGGCATCCAGAGCGGAGTTGACGGCGGCGATCAGACGCATCGCCGACAGCGAATCCCCACCCAGGTCGAAAAACGAGTCGTCGACCCCGACCTTGTCGATCGCCAGCACCCGGCATAGATGCCGGCGACGATTTTTTCGGTCTCGGTCCGCGGCGCCCGGAAGGCTGTGGTGGTAAACACCGGTTCCGGCAGGGCCTTTCGGTCGAGCTTGCCCGAGGAGGTCAACGGGAACTCGTCGAGCACCACTATGTGAGTCGGCACCATGTATTCCGGCAACCACGCGCTCAATTGCTGACGCACCGCGGTGATCTTGGTGTTGGTTTGGGGGTCATTGGCGTGAGTGCCGCATTGGTGGGCCCCGTCAGGTGGCAGATACACATCGGTCAGCGCCGAGGTCTGCTCAGCGTCAGCTGCAGCGATGAACACCGCATCCACGGTGCCCGGTTGTGCGCCCCAGGTGACCGCGACGTGATATCCGGCGGTCTTAGCAAGGCCGTGCAATTGTTCGGGGACAACGGCTTCGGCGCCGTCGGCGTGGGCCAGCGCGTCGGCTAGGGGCAGCCCGCCTGCGAGGGCGTGTTCGATGTGGACGTCGCTGATCAGTCCGGCGCGGGGGATCTCGGTGACGCGGACAGCGTTAGGACGTTCAGATACCAACCGGTCGTGCAGCCCGTCCAGGCCCGCACATTCGGCCCACGCCCAGCTGTCCGCGGTGGCCAATGAGCGCACCGGTGCCGGGGTTTTGTGGATGCTGACGTCATAGCGGTACCGGTTGAGTTCGTTGTCCGCCACTCCGCGCTTGACTTCAATGTCGAGTCCGGCCACCGACGGCTGGTCGTCCGCCCACGTGGTGAAAAACTCTGGGGCAAGCAGCAATTCGGCTTCGCCGAGCATGGCGTGGTGAAGTCGTTGGCGAAGCTCGGCGGCGTCGGTGTCGTCGTCCGTTGTGCGGGCCAGCGCGACGCCGGTCTGAAACGCGCCCTGCAGGCTGTGGTTGCGCACGTCGCCGATGAACAGTGCCCCGCCCGGTGCCAGCAATCGCATCGCGACCGCCAGCACATCGGTCAGATACCGCGCGCTCGGGAAGTACTGGACCACCGAGTTGAGCACCACCAGATCGAAATGGCCCTCCGGCAACCCATCGACTACATCGGCGGGCTGCACCTGTAACCGCACCCGATCTCCCCACGGCCGCCCGGCCACGGCGGCCTGCAGCCGCTGGATCGTCGGCGCGGAGAAGTCCGTAGCCCAGTACTCGGCGCACACCGGAGCCAACTGAGAAAGCAATAGCCCCGAACCCACGCCGATCTCCAGCACCCGCGCGGGATGCAGCTCAAGGATCCGATCCACGGTGGCCGAACGCCACTCCATCATCTCCTCAAGCGGGATCGGATCGTCGGTGTAGCTGCTGTTCCAGCCGCGGAAATCCATGCCGAACTCCGGCGACTCCGCGTCAGCGCCATAGGCCTCGTCATACAGGTTTTGCCACGCTTCGACGGTTTCGGCGTCGTGTTCGGCGGTGGTGGTCTGCTCGAGCGTGACGTAGGCGACCAGATGCGAGCCGGTTTTGCTCTCATACACAGTGGCGGCGGCCCGGGAAACTTGCGGGCAGCCCAGCAAGGTGTTTTCGATTTCGCCCAGTTCGATTCGGTGTCCGCGCAGCTTGATCTGGGCGTCGGCACGGCCGAGATAGTCCAGGGTTCCGTCGAGCGTCCAGCGCACCAGGTCGCCGGTGCGATAGAGCCGCGCGCCCAAGGGCCCGTAGGGATCTGCCACGAACCGTTCCGCGGTCAAATCCGCCCGGCCCAGATAGCCGCGCGCCAGCGCCGGTCCGCCCAGATACAACTCACCGACCACCCCGATCGGGGCGGGGTTCAGCCGCGCGTCGAGCACCAGTGCGCGCAGCCCGGGGAGCGGGGTGCCGATGCGGACCGGCTGCCCCGCCAACAGCGGCGCAGTGGTGGCCCAGATAGTGGTCTCGGTGGGGCCGTAGCCGTTGAACATGCGCCGCCCCGGCGCCCACGCGCTCACCAACTCGTCCGGGCAGGCCTCACCGCCGACGATCAGGGTGGACAACCCATCCAGCCGGGTCCGATCCAGCGACGACAGCAACGTCGGGGTCATCACCGCCGCGGTGACCCGTTGCTCCTGAAGCAATGCTGTCAATGCCTCGCCGGCATACACCTCCGGCGGCGCAACCACCAACGCTCCCCGCGATCCCACCGCGACCAATAACTCGCCGAGCGCGGCGTCAAATGTCGGCGAGAGCACCGCCAGCATCCGGGTATCCGCCCCCAGCCCGAACACCTCGCGGTGCGCCGCGGCCACCCCGGGCAGACCGCCGTGGGTGACCGCCACGCCCTTGGGGGTACCGGTGGACCCCGACGTGAAGATCACATACGCGGTGTTATCCGCTCTTAACGCCGCCAGTCGGTCAGCGTCCGTGATCGCCTCGGCGCTCCGCCCGGACAGGTCCAGGCCGTCGACGCGCAGCACCGGGCGCGTCCCGGCCCCGGCCACCGTGTCGGCATCGCGGGTCAACACGCACACCGCGCCCACCGAGTCCAACACCGTTGCGATCCGCTCGACAGGGTGAGTGGGATCCACCGGCACATACACACCGCCGGCTTTCAGCACCGCCCACCACGCCACCACCAGCTCCGTAGACCGGCCCATCGCCACGCCCACCGCGCGTTCGGGGCCCACCCCCGCCTCGATCAGCACCCGACCCAGCTGCGTCGACCACTTGTCGAGCTCGCGATACGACAAGCTCCGGGCACGATCGACTATCGCCACCGCGTCCGGGGCGGCGGCCACCGCCGCGGCCAACAACTCCGGCGCCACCCCTGCCGGCGCCCCAACTCCGGCGCCAGACCACCGCGACAGCACCAGATCGCGCTCGCCGCGATCCAGCAACGCCACGTCGCCCACCACCACCGACGCGTCCGCGACGACCGCTTCGATCACCCGCCCAAACCAGGCGACGAAGCGCTCGATGGTCGCCCGCTCATACAGATCCGTGGCATAGGTCACGACCCCGGCGGCCATCGGCGCGGTCGGGTCCTCGGAGGGCACCTCCCGAAGATCGACATCCAGGTCGAACTTGGCGGTGCGGCTGTCCACCGCAAGCGGCTCAACGCTGAGCCCGTCGAGCGCCACGTCGGGGCGCACATTGTTCTGGAGGGCCAAGGCCACCTGAAACAGCGGATGATGCGCCGTGGAGCGCACCGGGTTGAGCTGCTCGACCAGCCGCTCGAACGGCACATCCTGGTTGCTGTAGGCGTCCAGCGCCTTCTGACGCACGCTCGCAAGCACCTCGCTGAACCGGTGCGCAGGTGTCACCCCCACCCGCAACACCCAGGTATTGACGAAGAAGCCGACGAGCTCATCCAGCGCCGCATCCATCCGCCCGGCGATCGGGGTGCCCATCGTCACGTCGTCGCCGGCCCCGGCCCGGTGCAACACCACCACCATGGCCGCCTGCAACACCATCGAGGCGGTCGCGTTATGCGCCGCCGCCAACGCCTTGATCCCCGCCCACTGCTGCGGGTCGAGCTGCATATCCACCGCATCACCGCGGTAACTGGGCACCGGCGGGCGCGCCCGATCCGCCGGTAGCGACGCCACCTCGGGCAGATCGGCCAACTCCTGCCGCCAATAAGCCAACTGCCCGGCGATCACACTGTCGGGATCAGACTCGACGCCCAACCACTCCCGTTGCCAGAGCGTGTAATCGGCATACTGCACCGGCAACGGCGCCAACTGCGGGGCCTGGCCCTGCCGCCGCGCCCGATAGGCCGCGCCGATGTCCCTGGCCATCGGAGCCAGTGACCACCCGTCAAAAGCGATGTGGTGCACCACAATCCCCACCACGTGCTGCTCGGGGCCCACCGCATAGATCTGCGCACGAATCGGGATCTGGGTTGCCAAATCAAACCGATGCCCCGCCAGAGCCACCAACTCGCCGACCAGATCCTGCTCCGGCAACGACACCACTGGCAGGCCCCCGCGCCGCCACATCCCCGCTTCTGCCGGCACGACCTGCTGGAACGGCACACCGTCGATGTCGGGAAATATGGTGCGCAGCGCCTCATGGCGGGCGATCACATCATCGATAGCCGCCGTCAACGCCTCGACATCCAGCACCCCGCTGATCCGAAACGCGGTCGGCATGTTGTAGGTCGCCACCCCGCCCTCGAACCGGTCGAGGAACCACAACCGGCTCTGCGCATACGACAACGGCACCCCTGCCGGCCGCACGCCGGCCACCAACGGCTTACGCGTACCACCGCCCCCGCTGATACGGGGCGCCAACTGGGCAACCGTGGGCGACTCGAACACGGTGCGCACCGCAAGGCCGGCGTCCAAGGACTTGTTGATCGCGGCGATGACGCGCATCGCGGACAGCGAATCCCCGCCCAGGTCGAAGAATGAGTCGTCGACTCCGACCCGCTCGAGCCCGAGTACCTGGGCGTAGATGCCGGCGAGAATGTCCTCGGTAGGAGTAGTCGGGGCGCGGTAGCCATCGCCCTCGGTGTATTCGGGTGCCGGCAAGGCGCGAATATCCAGTTTGCCGTTGACCGTCAGCGGCAACGCGTCGATCGCCACCACCGCGGCCGGGACCATGTAGGCGGGGAGCCGCTCGACCCAACCGGGCCCGAACATCGGCCGGGTCAGCGGCTCCCGTGACATAGCCGATCAGGCGCTTGTCACCGGGGCGGTCCTCGCGGGCGATCACCGCCGCCTGCTCCACCCCGTCCAGTGCGGCCAGCGCCGCCCGGATCTCACCGAGTTCGATGCGATACCCGCGGATCTTGACCTGCTCATCGGCGCGACCCAGATAGTCCAGCTGCCCATCGGCACCCCAGCACACCAGATCCCCGGTGCGATACATGCGTGTTCCAGGCGCTCCCGCGCCGCCGAACGGGCAGGCCACGAACCGCGACCCGGTCAAAGCAGCCCGGCCCAGGTATCCGTATGCCAGCCCGCCGCCGGCCACATACAACTCCCCGACCACCCCGGCCGGCACCGGACGCAACGACGCATCCAGCACAAAAAAGCCAAGATGCACCAACGGCACCCCGATGGGGCTGACACTGCGGTCGACGTCGGCCACGCTGATCTCGCGGAACGAGGCATGCACCGTCGTCTCGGTGATGCCATACATGTTGATGAGCCGCGGTGATCGCCGGTGGCGGTGCAACCAGGTTCCAAGGCGCTGAGGTTCTAGCGCCTCGCCGCCGAACACCACCGTCTCCAGCTTCAGCTGAGATCCCGGCTCGGGTGCCAGCGCGTCGGCGGTTTGCAGCGCATAAAACGCCGACGGCGTCTGACTCAATACGCTGACCTGTTCGGCGATCAGCAACGCGTGCAGGTCTTCGGGTGAGCGTGTCACGGACTCCGGTACCACCACCAGCCGCCCGCCGTGCAGCAGCGCACCGAAGATCTCCCACACCGAGTAGTCGAAGGCCAGCGAATGGCACTGCGTCCACACCTGCTCGGGCGACAGTTCCAGGTCGGCATTCAGCGCCGTCAGCAGCCGGGTCACGTTGTGGTGGGGAATGGCCACCCCCTTGGGAACCCCGGTCGTGCCCGAGGTGTAGATCAGGTAAGCGATCTCCTCGGGGGCCGGCACCGGCATTTCCGTGCACGGGCAGCCGAGGATGCGGGGATCCGCGATATCGATGACCGGCAGCCCACGGCCGTCGAACCGGTCGGCCAGCCCAGTGGTGGTGATCGCCGCGATCGGTCCGGCATCGGCAACCATGAACTCCATCCGCGCGGTCGGATGCGCCGGATCGATCGGCAGATACGCCGCTCCGGTCTTGAGCACCGCCATTACCGCCACGACCGCCTCGGCCGACCGTGGCAACAGCAGCGCCACGGACTCTCCCGGGCCGGCGCCCAGGGCGACCAACAGATGTGCCGACCGGTTCGACGCCTCGTCGAGTTCCCGGTAGGTCATCGACTGGCCGTCAAAGGTGATCGCCGCCGCCTCAGGCGTGCGCGCCACCTGGGCGGCGAACACCGCCGGAATCGACGCCGCGGTTGACTTCCGGGCCAACACCGCCCGGTTACCGATCTTCTCCAGGTGGGCATGCTCATCGGCATCGAGCACATCCACCGACGACAACAACCGGGTGGGATCGACGGTGACTGCGATCAACACCCGCTGCAACCGCTCGATCAGCCGTTCGATGCTGCCGGTGTCGAACACGTCGGTGCGAAACTCCACCGACCCGCCGATCCCGGCGAGCTCACCGGCCTGGTTCCACCGCTCGCCCAACGAGAACGTCAGGTCCACACGGGCGGTACGGGTGTCTATCGGTACCGGGCTGACCTCCAGATCGCCCAGCGCCAAACCGGTGGCCGGGTCCCCGGCGAAGTTTTGCCACGCCAACATCACCTGGATCAGCGGGTGATGGGCCAACGACCGGGTGGGATTGAGCCGCTCCACCAACACCTCGAAGGGCACGTCCTGGTGCTCGTAGGCGGCCAGGCTGCGCTGACGCACCTGAGCCAGCAGCTCGGCGACACTGGGATCGCCGGCCAGATCGACCCGCAGCACCAGGGTGTTGACGAAGAATCCGACCAGCTGATCGAGCGCGGGATCGCCGCGCCCGGCGATCGGGAACCCCACCGCCACATCGGAACTGGCGCTCAGCTTGGCCAGCAGCACCGCCAGGGCGGCCTGGATCACCATGAAGCTGGTCGCGTTGTGCTCGCGGGCCACCCGACGAATTTGCTGCTGCAGCTCGGCGGGCCAGTCCACGACCACACTGGCGCCGCGGTAATCGGCCACCGGCGGATAAGGCCGGTCGGTGGGCAACGCCAGCCGCTCGGGCAGCCCGGCCAGCTCGTGCTCCCAATAGGCCAACTGCGCGGCGATCGGGCTGTCGGCATCGGCCACATCACCCAGCTGCGCGCGCTGCCACAGCGTGTAATCGGCATACTGCACCGCCAACGGCGCCCAACCCGGCGCCTGCCCGGCACACCGGCTGGCGTAGGCCACCCCCAGATCAGCCACCAGCGGGGCCATCGACAAGCCGTCGCCGGCGATATGGTGCATCACGGCCACCAGCACATGCTCATCGTCGGCGACGCGGAAAAGCCGTGCCCGCAACGGAATCTCGGTGGTCAGATCAAACGTGTGGCGCGCCGCAGCCTCGATGGCCTCGCCGAGCCGGCTTTCCGGCCAGCCGGTGGCATTCACGACCTGCCAGCCGAAGTCGGCCCGCTCGGCCGGGATCACCACCTGCCGGGGTATCCCCTCGACCGCGGGGAACAGGGTGCGCAGGCTCTCGTGGCGGGCCACCACATCGGCCAGCGCCGCACTGAATACGCCGGCGTCCAGGTGCCCACTGAGCCGCAACGCGGCCGCCATGTTGTAGATCGGTGAAGGCCCCTGCAACTGGTCGATGAACCACAACCGCTGCTGGGCAAACGACAACGGCACCACCGCGGGACGCTCGAGGGCCACCAACGGCTCCCGCCGGCCCCCATCGGCACCGACACGCAGCGCCAACTGGGTCACCGTGGGCGCCTCGAACACCGCACGCACCGAAAGATCGGCACCCAGACCGGTCTCGATCGCAGCGACCAACCGCATCGCCAACAACGAATCGCCACCCAAATCGAAGAACGAATCCTCGACACCGACCTGGTCGATCCCCAATACCTCGGCGAACACGCCGGCCAGGATCTCCTCGACCGGGCTAGCCGGAGCGCGATAACCGGCATTCTGGTACCCCGGTGCCGGCAGGGCGCGGGTATCGAGTTTGCCGTTGGGGGTTAGCGGCAGCGCAGCCAACACCACGACCGCGGCCGGCACCATGTACTCCGGCAGCCGCTCGACCAGCTGGGTCCGCAGCTCGATCGGATCGGCGGTCCCGGTGACATAGCCCACCAGGCGCTTATCGCCGGGGCGGTCCTCGCGCGCAATGACGACGGCCTGCTCCACGCCGTCCAGGGCGGCCAGGGCGGCCTGGATCTCCCCGAGTTCGATGCGGTATCCGCGGATCTTGACCTGCTCATCGGCACGCCCCAGATACCGCAGCTGCCCATCGGCACCCCAGCAGACCAGATCCCCGGTGCGATACATCCGGGTTCCCGGCGCTCCCGCACCGGCGAACGGGCACGCCACAAACCGCGACCCGGTCAACCCCGACCGGCCCACATACCCGACGCCCACACCGCGGCCGGCCACATACAACTCCCCGACCACCCCGGCCGGCACCGGCCGCAACCACTCGTCGAGGACGAAGAGCGCCGCGGTCGACGCCGGCGCACCGATCGGCACCACACCCGAGCCCGCCACCAACGGCGCACTCATCGACGCATACACCGTGGCCTCGGTCGGGCCATAGGCATTGATCACCACCCGCCCCGGCGCCCACCGATCTACCACCTCGGCCGGACATGCCTCGCCGCCCAACAGCAACGCCACCGACTCCAACCCCTCCGGCGAGTGCACTCCCACCGCCGACGGCGTCTGCGTCAACACGTTGACGTGCTCGGCCACCAACAAATCGTGGAAATCCTCCGGCGAACGAGCCACCTCATCAGAGACCACCACCAGCCGGCCGCCGCCCAGCAGCGCAGCCCAGATCTCCCACACCGAAAAATCGAAAGCGTACGAATGACACTGCGTCCACACCTGCCCGTCCGGCAAACCCGCCGGGGACGAGTGCGCCAAATGGGCCAAGTTGCCGTGGGTGACCGCCACCCCCTTGGGCACACCGGTGGTGCCCGAGGTGTAGATCAGGTAGGCGATATCGTCGGACGCCGGCGCCGGCAACGCGATGCAGGGATCGGCGTCAACACCGACATCGTTGACATCGATCACCAAAAGGTCACACCCCTGCAACCGCCCGGCCAATTCCGCGGTGGTGATCGCGGCGATCGGCGCGGCATCGGCCACCATGAACTGCACCCGCGCCCCCGGCACCGCCGGATCGATCGCCAAATACGCCGCCCCGGCCTTGAGCACCGCCAACATCGCCACAACCGCCTGCGCCGAGCGCTCCAACACCAGCGCCACACACTGCCCCGGAACCACCCCCCGACCAACCAACGCGCGCGCCAACCGGTCGGCGGCCTGCTCCAACTGCCCATACGTCATGGAGCGGCCCTCGCAGGTCACCGCCACCGCATCCGGTGTCCGGGCCACCAGCTCAGCGAACAACTCCGGAATCGACGCCGACGTCGCCATCGGCGTGCTCAACACCGCCCGGTTACCAATCTCATCCAATCGGGCATGTTCGGCCGCACCGAGCAGATCCAGCGACGAGAGCGGCCGTGTCGGGTCGGCGGACATCGCCACCAACACCCGCTCCAACCGTTCGACCAAATCGCGGACGTCACAATCAGAAAGCCACTGCCCAGCGCCCCCGGACCCACTCGTCGTCGCACCGGGCTGCATGCCGAGAAGAAGCCGATCATGGTCGCTGAAAAAGTCCAGTCCAAGCTGATCGATCAGATTAGTGTGGGTCAGGGTCCCCGAAACCGTAGCGCCCGCAATATTCGCCAGATTTATAGTCGGAATGAAATTAATAATTACGCGATTCGACGTCTGCGCGGAGCCGCGGAGATGTTTGTTCTCAATAACGTGTACAGGGAACCGCTGATGGTGCAGCGCTTCTCGCAGTCGCGTGTCGACATGTTCACAAAAATTGGCAACCGCGGACCCCGGCGACGCTTTCAACACCAGTGGGACGAACCCGGTAATCATTCCGGGCACCGTCTGTGTCTCCGGGCGCACCCGCCTGCTTACCGGAAAATCGAACACCACCTCCGAACTCTCGACATCACACCCGCCCACCAGCAGGGCGCACGCCGCAGCAATCACCGACGAACGACGCACCCCCAACGCCTGCGACAACTCCTGAATCCCGGCGACAGCGACCGGGTCCAGTTCGACCGGTGCAGAAGATTCATATGGATCACGCCGGTCGGCGTCGGGCGCCAACCGATAACGCGGTTCGCTTTCCGCCGGCAGGTTCTTGGTCCAATAGGCCCGATCATCGAGGTAATCGGTGGACCCTTCGTATTCCAACTCGCAAGCAATCAGCTCACTCAGCGATCCAAAAAAAACGGGGGGAATCGGCGCGCCCGAAGCCACGGCGTTATAGACCTCTCCAATCCGACGACAAACAAGAGCGAGGCCGATTCCGTCCGCCACTATGTGATGGCAGCACACGAAAAGATAAAATTCATCTGCCCGCGTCCGCAGCAGCGCAAATTTGAACAGCGGGCCATCAAGCGGCATCACCGTGCGCTGAATCGAGGACGCCAGCAGATAGGCTTCCCGGACAGGATCCTGCGAGCCCATGCGCTCATAGCAAGCAAGCTCAACATCCGGGTAATCGACCGCCTTTTGGAAGACCTGGCCATCCACCTGGAAAAAGGCGGCTCTGAGCGGTTCGGCCTCGCGCACCACTTGACGGATCGTGTGCTTAAGCAACCAAGGGTCGACCGTGCCCTCGATTCGCAGAAGATAGCCCAGCTGCCACCTCGCACCCTGGCGATCCGTCTGCTGTGCAAGCCAAATGTCCAGCTGCCCGCGCGTCAGCGGGAATGGCCCACCATCAAGTTCCGTCAGTTGTTCGCGCCCAACCTGCAGCGCCCGGTCATCAATCGTCATCGGATTCCCTTTGCGGTTACTTGCCAGAACCCCGGCGATCGGCCGCCAGCCTGTTCCGTAGCGTCTTCGGCCGGATATCGGGCCAGTTCTGTTCGATGTACTCCAGGCACGCAGCGCGATCCGCGTCCCCGTAAACCAGCTGCCAGCCGGCCGGAATGTCGGCGAAGGCCGGCCACAGGCTATGTTGCTCTTCGTCGTTGATCAGGACGAAGAAGCTGCCGTTGTCGTCGTCGAACGGATTGATACTCACCAGTCCTCCAAATTTCGCGTTGGCATGAGCCGAACAGTTCGGTGCACTAGCTGTCGCGGACCGCACGCCCGGAAACGGTCTCGTCGAAGTGCATGATCAAGAGCGTCGTGGGTTTCAATCCTGTTGTCAGGCTTATCAAGTCGGTAGCGTAGTCAGAACCCCCACATAGAGTGGTAGACGCAAGCCGACAGAGTGGCGCCTCCATCAGCGACAGTAAATGACGCAACCGAAAACGAGCGCGCTGGTACGGATCATATTCTGCAACAGCCGTTTTCGTCGATTTGGCCGGCTTCGGGCCTTACCTGGCCACACGCGCCGCCCGAGACGGCGGTGAGGGTTTGCACGACGTGCCGATGTCGTCGTTTTTGTGTCCTGGACGAATTCGAGCGTCGCAGCCGGTCTCGTGGCACAAGTCCACTGCTATTGCATTGTGCAGAAGGGGTTTTCGGCTTTCAGTTGGTTGCGGCTAACAGATGCGTGCGCGGACCACGGACCGGTGGCGCAGCTCCCTGCCGGCAGCCCCGCCCAAAGCCCGGAAAACCGGTTCCTTCACGACGCATCTTGGCTCATCAGATGGATGAGTTGGTCACGGTTGTTGATGCCGAGTTTGGTGAAAAGGCGATAGAGGTGTCCCTCCACCGTGCGGACCGAAATGACCAGCCGGTTGGCGATCTCGCGGTTGGACAGCCCGGCCGCGACCAAACTCACGATCTGACGTTCACGTCCGCTGAAGGGAAGCGGGTGCGCCGCGGCCTCCAGCGCCGGTGTGCGTGACCCGCATTGGTGGGCCAACCCGTGCGCCCAAGTCGACGACTCGATCTCCTTGCGCCGGTCGCCGCGGCGGGCATGTTCGCCGGCCGCCTGAGCCGCTGCGTCGGCGGCGACAGCCAATGCGCCGAGATCGGCGAATTTGCGTGCGGCGGCATCGAGCAGATGGCCATCGTGTTGCGCCAGACCGCGGGCATGGTCGGCCACCGCTTGCGCCGATGGAGTGTTCAATGTTCCGGCGAGCTCGTCCACTCGCGTGGTCTGCGAACGATCGCCGAAGCGAAGGGCTGCGTGGCGTGCCCGCATCTCGGCCACGTGCATCCCGGCTGCTCGCGCAATTTCCGCCGCTTGCACCGCGTGGGTCTGGGCGGCGGTCACATCGCCGGCCGCCGCCCGCTCCCAGGCCCGGGCGAGTTCGAGTTCCGGCAAGAACACCGCAACGTGCGGCCCATAGACGTTTTCCGCGTGCCGCAAGGCCGCAGCGGCCGCAGCACCGTCCCCCCGCGCCCCCTCGGCCTGGGCATGCAAGGCAGCCACCACCAGCAACCAAGGTGACGGAAAACCTTGGGACAGTTGGGAGATGGACCGGGCGAGGGAGGCGCACGCTGGCGGCAGCTCACCGCGGGCAACCTGCACGAGCCCGAGCATCGCGTCGACCATGGCCTCCGCTGCGGGAAGACCGGCAGCCATCGCGGCATAGCGCTTACAGATCCTTTCGGCCGCAGGATAATCGCCGGCGGCGGTCGCGACCATGACCTCGGCCACCCCGATGGCGAACCGCTGCGATCCGGCTTTGCAGAGCGTCGTCGCGCGTAACCCGGCGTCCGCTATGGGGCGAACTTCGGAAAACCGCCCGGCGGCCACCAGGGCACCGCATGTCGCAACGGCCGCCCACACGGTCGCCATCGGCAGTACATCGGGCTCACACAGGCCCGGCCCAAGCTCAATCGTCGTCTCGACGTCGCCGCAGAAGAATCCGATCGAGACCTCTAAGGCATTGATCAGCTGGACGCCGGCCTCGGACGGAACACGCTGTTTCGCTTCGTTGAGTACCCGCCTGGCGGTTTCTGCGTCACCGCATCCCCACGCCAAGTTCGCGGCGCGCAGACCACCCCACCGCGTGATCAGCCACTCGTCGGCATCATCGACGTCGACGTCCATCAGGACGGCATCGGCCTCATCGCCGCGCCCCTGCCAACTCAACGCCTCGGCAAGCACCAAAGCGGCCGGTAGCCCACCACCACGATCGACCGCGAACCTCGCCATCTCCTCGCCCAGCGCCACATTCGACATCGCCAACGCATCCGCCGCCGCTTTCGTGACCATTCCCAGGTCGGGCTCCAAGTCGCTTCGCATCATGAACTGAGCCAGCTGGATTCGGCCCCGCAGGTCGGGCAGTTGCGAGCGTCGCCCGGCTGTCCGCAGATGCCGTCGAAGAGTTTTCGCCAATATGCCGTTGAGTTGCCGCAAGCGCACCATCCCGGCACGCCTGATCGCCACCTCACCGATCGTGGGGTGATTCAATTGCGCGAGGGTATGAGATCCGTCGGCAACCAACTGGATCAGACCACGGCGCTCCAGGTTTGCCATCGCGTCGGCATCGCAGATGTCGCGCAGGATCTCCAACTCCAGCAACTCGGCGGTGGCCAGGATTTCCACCACCTGCAGCTCTTCTGGACTCAGCGATTGCAGACGAAACTCCAGGGCGTCGCGAAGCTCGCGATCTGGGTGCAACGGCCCCCGGAGCTGCCAGCCCTCCGCCGTGTGAACCAACACCCCACTTTCACGCCCCGCGGTCAGAAACCCCCTCAGCAGCAATGGATTTCCCCACTGCGCTCAAACAACTCATCAACCAACCCAGGCTCGACCGGACCACCCAGGACAGCGTCAGCCAATAGGCCGGTCTGCTCGCCGGTGAAGGGATCGATGTGAACGGTCAGCAACAGGCGCTCTTTCAACAACGCAGTCACCGCATCCAAGACCGGATCGCCGGACCGGATCGTCACGATCAACCGTGCACTACCGCCGGCCGCGAGTTGATTGATCAACGTGGCCGACAGCGGATCGAGCAACTGCGTCTCGTCGACCACGACCACCAGGTTCTTGTCTTGGCCCAAGGTGTTATGCGCGGCGGCCAGCATGATCGCCGGTTCATGTCCCACTCCGAGGCTCACCACGCGAGAAAATGCGCCCAGCGGAACAGCACGACCCGTTTGAGTGCCCAGCGCGAATCGCACCGTGCGTCCTGCGGACTCAACCGTTTTGGCCAGCATGCGAGCCAGGGTGGACTTGCCCACCCCACTGTCCCCGACCAACGCCACGCCGTTGAATTCCCCATTGTTCAGCGCCGCGAGTGACCGCCGAAACTCCACATCGCGTCCCACGATGGGCCACGTCGACCCATTTACCCGCTGCGTCAAATGATGTATCTCCCCACTCCCGCCGAGCTGCCGAGACGGCAACCGGATTGTTGCTGGGCCGTTCACCGTCTGCGACGAGCCGTCGCAGTTCGCATCCGCCGGACGACCCCTCGAGCTCGCGGCGCTACGTAACGCCGGAACGCGCCGCTGCCAGATAAAGCCCGAAGAAGTCATCGGAAGGCGAGGCCGTGGCGGAGCAGGCCGACGGGCTCACGTCTTCGCCTACCTGAAATCCCCTCAGCGGAACCGTATCTGCGGGTACGGACGGGTCGACATCGTGACCAGCGGTCACGGTCGGGTGCTTCCTACTACCTGTCATGCGCGGAGCGTATGGTCGCTCGAGCGGGCCTCGCCGGAATCTAGAGAGAAGTGGAGTGGTGTCCGCGCCGAGATAGAGTAGCGGTCCCTAAAATTTTATAGGGTGCCTATAGAAACTTAGCCTGCATACGGGTGAACATCGTCCCCGCGATCAAGCGACCGGCTGCCGCGGCCTGACAACCCGCTTCCTGCAAACGGCTCTCGGGCCGTCAGCAAGGCGAGTTGGTCGCGACTGTTGACACCGAACTTTGTGAAAAGGCGATAGAGGTGTCCCTCCACGGTGCGTACCGAGATGACCAACCGTTCGGCGATATCACGGTTCGACAAACCGGCCGCGACCAAACTCACGATCTGGCGCTCACGGTCACTGAAGGGAAGCGGGCACGCCGCGGCCTCGACCGCCGGGGTGCGCAACTCGCAACGGCTGGCCAAAGCGTGTGCCCAGGTCGACGACTCGAATCTCTTACCGCGGTCGCCCCGGCGGGTATGTTCGCCGGCCGCCTGCGCCGCTGCATCGGCGGCACAAGCCAAGACGCCGAGATCGGCGAATTGACGTGCCGCGGCGTCGAGCAGATCGCCGTCGTGTTGCGCCAAACCGCGGGCTTGATCAGCGACTGCCCCGGCCAGTGCCGTGTCCAAGATACGGGCGAGCTTATCCAGCCTCGCGGCCTGAGAACGATCGCCGAAGCGGACCGCTGCGTGGCGTGCCTGCATCTCCATCACGTGCATCCCCGCGGCGCGCGCGATCTCCGCGGCTTGCATGGCATGCGTCTGAGCGGCCTTCGCGTCGCCGGCCGCTGCCCGCTCCCAGGCGCGGGCAAGCTCGAGTTCTGGCACAAACACGGCCACATGCGGTCCATAGGCTTTGTCCGCGCGTCGCAAGGCCGCCGCGGCCGCGGCGCTGTCACCGCGCGCCCCCTCGGCCTGGGCTTGCCAGGCACCCACCACTACCAACCAAGGCGACGCAAAACCCTTCGCGAACACAGCGATTGAAGCGGTGAACATAGCGCACGCCGAGGTTAGCTCTCCGCGGGTTAGTCGAACGAGTCCCAGCATCGCGTCAACCATGGCCTCTGCCGCGGGGAGACCGGCAGCCATCGCGGCGTAACGCTTGCAGATTCGCTCGGCCGCGCAGTCATCCCCGGCCGACGTCGCGGCCATGATCTCGGTCATGCCGATGTTGAATCGATGCGGCCCCAATCCGCACAGCGCGGCCGCACGCACCCCGACCTCCGCTATGCGGTCGACTTCGGATAAACGCCCGGCCGCCGCCAAAGCGCCGCACGTCGGGAGAACCGCCCACACGGTCGCCATCGGCACTACATCGGATTCGCACAGGCCCGGCCCGATCTCGATCGTCGTCTCGACGTCGCCGTGGAAGTAGCCCATGGACAGCTCCAACGCGTTGATGAGGTTGAGACCGGCCTCGGACGAAACGCGCTTCTTCACGTCATCGAGTTGCCGAGTCGCGGCTTCGACGTCCCCGCAGCCCCAGAAAAAGTTGGCGGCGCGCAGACAGCCCCACCGCGCGATCAGCCAGTCGTCGCCGCCGTCGGGTTCGGCGTCGACCAGCACGGACTCGGCCTCGTCGCCGCGGCCCTGCCAACTCACCGCCTGGGCAAGCACCAACGCGGCCGGCAGCCCACCACCGCGATCGACCGCGAACCTCGCCAATTCCTCACCCAGCGCCACATTCGACATCGCCAGCGAATCCGCCGCCGCTTCGATGACCACATCGAGGTCTGGATCCAGGTCGCTGTGAATCATGAACTGCGCCAACCGGATCCGGCTCCGCAGGCCGGGCAACCTCAGGAGTCGGCGCGCTGCCCGTTCATGCCTTTGCAGGGCTCGCGCCAATTTGCCGTTGAGTTGCCGGGCGCGCACCATCCCGGCATGGCGGGTCGCCGCTTCACCGAGCATCGGATGATTCAACTGAGCTATGGTGTGGGATCCGTCGGCGACCAACTGGATCAGGCCACGGCGCTCCAGCGTTGCCACCGCCGCGGCATCGCAGATGTCGCGCAGGATCTCCCACTTGAGCCGCTCGGCGATGGCCAGAATCTCCACCACCTCCAACTCCTCGGGGCTCAGCGATTGCAGCCGAAAATCCAAAGCATCATCAAGTTCACGATCCGCGCGCAACGGTCCTCGAAGTTGCCAGCCATCTTTCGTGCGTACCAGCGCACCGCTTTCTTGACCAGCGGTCAGAAAACCACGCAGCAGCAACGGGTTTCCCGCACTGCGCTCGACCAACTCGTCAACCAATCGTGAGTCGACCGGACCATCCAACACCGCACCGGCCAGCAGCGCGGTCTGCTCGCGGGTGAACGGATCGACGTGGACGGTCAGCAATATGCGCTCTTTCAACAATGCGGTCACCGCATCCGAGATCGGCTCGCCGGACCGGATCGTCACGATCAAGCGTGCGCTACGGCCTGATGCAAGCTGATTGACCAAGGTGGCCGACAGCGGATCGAGCAACTGTGCGTCGTCCACCACCACCACCAGGTTCTTGTCTTGGCCCAAGGTGTTATGCGCGGCGGCCAGCATGACCGCCGGTTCGTGCGCCACCCCAAGGCTCACCGCGCGGGAAAACGCCCCCAGCGGAACCGCGTAGCCCGTTTGAGTGCCCAGCGCGAATCGCACCGTGCGGCCGGCTGACTCGACCGTCTTCGCCAGCATGCGCGCGAGTGTCGACTTCCCCATCCCGCTGTCGCCGACCAACGCCACCCCGTGGAACTCCCCGTTACCGAGCGCCCCGAGCGACCGCCGCAACTCGACGTCGCGTCCCACGATGGGCCACGTCGACTTGACTTCCCCCGACACCGTAAATCCTAGTTTTGTCGAGGGCGCGTCGGCGCCCTAGCTTTTAGCAATGCAGCGTTCGGCGAAAGCATGGCAGACCCCTGTGGGCATTGAAATTCTCGAATAGATTGACGAACCGGGGCGGCAGCGGTCATGCGACACCCAGGTGCGGCTGGATCGCGAGTTCCCGGTCGACGCCGACGGTCGATCGCTGACGGCCACGCTGACCTACTCCTCGTACGCACCGGGACTTCGCGCCTACCTTGCGGCCCAGTATCTGCTAATTTACCTCTATACCCGGGCCGAAGCAAATTGATTTGGCCCGACACGATTCGACGCTCATGTAAATAAATATGCGGGTTGTACAGGTGTTTCATAGTTCGCATGGCGGTACCAAAGGAGGTTCACAGCAAACTTCCATAACTGTCCGGACTGCCTGGGAATGCCGACCGAGGCGACGCCGAAAAACACTTTTCCAGCCCTCGATTGCAATGTTGGCTAACGCCGTCGACGAGTGTCGGCGGGTCCGGGAATTCGTGCCTCAATGGCGCCGCGGCATTCGCGCGGGGCGCCTACTACGCGACGTCGACAGCGGTGCCTCACTGCGCGGATCGAGTTCGCTGTGTTTCCGCATTTCCTAATCCCTCCTGGCGAAAGTCGCTTTCCGTCGCTTCGCCACATCGAAAGTCGCGCCAACAGTGGATGGAGATCGTCAACTATCCCGGGATGTCCTGCCCGGAGTTGGACGCGGCGCTCTGGTGTTCGCCCCTCGCCGTCCACCAGCAAAGCCGGGCCCGCGAGTACGGCACCGGGCACGTCGACCGCTATCTCCGGGCGAAAACGCGTCTTAGCGGACCGTATACAGCAGTACACGCAACGGATTCAACCGTATGCTCCTGAAAATGTAAAACCGAGCGCCTGAGCCTGTGGATAACCAGCGGTGAAGCGCTTCACTTTGCACAGAGCCCGAGGTCATGGTTAGCGCACGGGAAAGGCTTCGCGCGTACGCTTTCGGGGCTGTCGCGCAGGGCGGGTTGTAACATGGGTACACACTGTGAGAAACGACATGAGACGAGAGTGCATTGGCAGCCGAGGACGTCCAGTCCAAAGGATCGGATGACGGTGAGCTGGCGGCGCGCCTGAATAAGCTATTCGAGCTCATGCGCAAGGCCGGCACGCCGCCGCTATCGAATGCCGCGGCTGCCGCGGCGATCACTGACAAAACCGGCGTGTCGATCAGCCCGGCTTACCTCTGGCAGCTCAGAAGCGGCATCAAGACAAATCCCACTGTCGCGCATCTGAGGGCGATCGCCGATTTTTTCGGCGTGCCGCCGTCATATCTGGTAGATCGCGGCACTGACCAGGCGATCGACGCGCAACTGAGTCTCCTGCAGGCATTACGCGACAACGGTGTGCGCGATCTGGCGGCGCGCGCAGCGGGGTTGACCCCCCAGGCGCTCAACAGCCTGGCGGTGATCGTTGATCATCTCCGCCAGCTTGAACGGTTACCCCCGATCTCCTCCCAGAGAGACGACCACCCCGATGGCGGCATCAAACGCTGACATACTCGCGCTGACGCGCGAACTCCCGATCCCGGTTCCCTGGGATCGGAACGTTTTCGTCGAGAACTTGGGCCAAATGCGCGGTCGGGCCATCAGGCTGGTCCCGACCGATACCGCGGCGTTGGCGGACAGCCCCTGCGGACTTTGGCTGGCCTGCGACAACGAAGACCTGATCCTGCATGAGATCGGCACCACCGAGTACCACATCGACCAGATTGTGGGCCACGAGATCGGGCACATCCTGCTGGGTCACGGTCGAACTGGCGGTCACCGTTTCGACGACGCGCCCGAATACAACGTATGCCACCAAGCCTTGCCCGACATTGATCCCGAGACGGTGCGCGCGGTCTTGGGACGTGGCGACTACGCCAGCGATCAGGAGCGCGACGCCGAGAAGTTCGCTTCCCTATTGCTGATCGCCGCCGCTGAAGCCACCGAGCGTCGCTCGATGATGCGCAGCGCCTTTTTTCGTCGCCAATGACCTCCACTATCCCGGGTATCGTCGCGTGGCCGGTGATCACGATCATGCTGATGCTTCTCGCGGCGCGGTTCCGGTGGTGTAGGGCCAACCTTTACCAGTCTTACTTCAACAACGTGATGGTTTGGCTGCTGCTGGCCCAGCTCTTGCGTGAGCACCGAGTGGAAGCGGTATTGTCCGGAAGCACCCTCATGAGCGTGACGACAGCCCAGCAATTGTCCTGTGTTGCAATGATTTTGGCGAGCGGCGAATTCATCGGGTTCACCATGCTATGGAACCGGATCTCACCGCAGGAAACGCGTCGCAGTCACCGCTACTATCGGTTGGCCGCCGTAGCACTGTCGGTGGCCTTCCTTGCCGCGGGCACCCGTGCTCGCGTTGCGGGTCAGCCGTTCGAGGTGTCCGGCGGCTGGGACGCGGTCTTGGCGTTGAGCCTGTACCTGACCACCATCGTCATCTTGGTGGTGCGGTTGCTGTGGATGTTCGGCTCCGAGCTGATCAAGGCCACCGACACTCGCGAACTGCTGCTCGCCGCCGCCGGCGTACTCGCGGTTGTCCTGACGGCCGCCGCCTGCCTCGAGGCGCTGGTGTTGGCGGTCAGCGACCAGCTCGGCTGGACGGACACGGTTGGGTTCCGGATGCGGGTTCACGGATTCGAATTCCTGTGGATGGCCGTCATCCTTTATCTCTTCGGCGCGGTTCCGGTCGCGGTGAGATTGCATTCCTACCTTGGGCTGGACCGTGTCAGCCGCACCTGGAAAAGTCTGCAGCCGCTGCGGTTCAGCATGACGGCGGTGGTTCCGGAAAGCAGTTTCAATCTCGAGCACGACGACCGGCGTTTTCAGAAGACCACGCTCCAGCTGCACCAAACCGTCATCGAGATCCGCGACGCAATCCTGCAGCTGCGCCACTATGTCCGTAATACAACTCCGCACGAGCTAGCCCAATTCCTCCAGACATACTCCGTGCCGCCCGACGAACGGGGCTCTGCGGCAGATGCTTTCGAGCTGGCGCACGCCGCCAGGGCGAAGACCGCCGGAGACAGACCCAAGGCACCCGACAAAGCGCTGGTGGTGAACTCCCGGTCAACAAGCCTCTACGAGGAAGCCGCCGATCTGTCGGCACTCGCGAAGTGGTGGACACCGGCCTTGGCGGCGACCGAACGGCTCATCCCCGACGGGCCCGGGATGGGAAGCAGCCTGCCTGATGCAGGCAACCGCAGCTTGAGCTAGACGGCCACCCCCAGTAGCGCATCGATGGCGGTCGCCACCAGCTTGGGCGCCTCCGTGTCGTGGCCACCGTATTCCAACGCGTCCGTGGTCCAACCATCAAGTGCGGCAAGCGCTTTGGGAGTATTCAAGTCATCGGCCAGGTATTGGCGCACCCGCGCGATCAGACCGGCGGCGTCCGGGCCGGCCGGCAGCGCGGTCGCGTCGCGCCAGCGTCGCAACCGGGCGATGGCCTCGTCGAGCACCGCATCGCTCCAATACCGGTCCCCGCGGTAGTGCCCGGCCAGCAGCCCTAGCCGGATGGCCGCCGGCTCGACACCGCGGGCGCGTAGCTGTGACACCAGCACCAGATTGCCGCGGCTCTTGGACATCTTGTGCCCGTCCCAGCCGATCATCCCGGCGTGCACGTAGTGGCGCGCGAATCTCCGCTCGCCGCGGACACATTCGGCGTGCGCGGCGGTGAATTCGTGATGCGGGAAGATCAGGTCGCTGCCCCCGCCCTGGATGTCCAGGCCGCTGCCGATGCGGCTGAGGGCGATCGCCGCGCATTCGACGTGCCAGCCGGGGCGGCCAGGGCCGAACGGTGAGGGCCAGCTGGGCTCCCCCGGCCGCGCGGCCCGCCACAGCAGAGCGTCGAGCTCGTCGGTCTTGCCGGGCCGTTGCGGGTCGCCGCCGCGCTCGGAGAACAGTCGCAGCATGGTGTCGCGGTCATAGCCGGATTCGTAGCCGAACTGCGGTGTGGCGTCGGCGCGGTAGTAGATGTCCGGATATTCGCCGTCGACGACGTAGGCCGCGCCCGATGCCAGCATCTTCTCGACGAGTTCGACAACCTCGGCGATGGCCTCGGTCACCCCGACGTATTCGCGGGGTGCCAGGATGCGCAGCGCCGCCATGTCTTCGCGGTACAGCGACACCTCGCGCTCGGCCAGGTCGCGCCAGTCGATGCCGTCGCGCTCGGCGCGCTCCAACAGCGGATCGTCGATGTCGGTGACGTTCTGCACGTAGTGCACGTCGTGGCCGAGATCCAGCCACTGCCGGTGGATCAGATCGAACGCCAGATAGGTCGCCGCGTGGCCCAGGTGGGTCGCGTCGTACGGGGTGATGCCGCAGACATACATCGTGGCGGTCGAGCCGGCCGCCACGGGACGCACCTGGCGGTCGGACGTGTCGTACAGCCGAAGCTCCGGACCGCGTCCCGCCAGCACGGGAACCTGTGGGGAAGACCACGACTGCATGGCAATCAGCCTAGGCGCGGCTTCGACGCGGCCGGCGCGGCGGGCTGAGAAGGGGCGCGTGCTCTGAGCGAAAGGCCGGCGGCGGCCCGCTCGCGCGCTAGCGTTCCCCGCCCCGGATGGCGCTCAACAGGATGGGCGCCAGCTCGGCGCGACACATCACGAAGTCAGGGAGATACGGGTCGAGTTGGTTGTAACGCATCGGTGATCCGTCCAGCCGCGACGCGTGCATGCCGGCGGCCATCACCACCCCGGCCGGGGCCGCCGAGTCCCACTCCCACTGGCCGCCCGCGTGCACATAGGCGTCGACATTGCCGTCGATGATGGCCATCGCCTTCGCGCCCGCCGAGCCGATCGCGACGGGCTGGATGGGCAGCGTCTGCCGCATCCGGTGCAGCACCGCGGGAGGGCGGGTGGCGCTGACGGCGATGCGGATGGTGTCGGTGACGCCGACGCGCGCGGCGTCGGCGGTCACGGTGTCGCTGCGGTAGACGATGTTCCCGCGGGCCGGCAATGACACCGCGGCGTCGGTGATTTCGCGCTCGCCGTTGCCGGGGTTGCCGGGGCGTTGCCACAGCGCGATGTGCACCGCCCAGTCGTCGCGGCCGGGTGTGGAGAACTCCCGGGTGCCGTCCAGCGGGTCGATGATCCACACCCGGTCGTGCTTGAGGCGGGACAGGTCGTCGTACGCCTCCTCGCTGAGCACCGCATCCTCGGGCCGCTCGGAGTGCAGGCGCCGCAGAATCAGTTCGTTCGCCAGGCTGTCGCCCGCGTCGCCCAGCGCCCAGGGATACCCGAAGCCGACTTCGTCGCGGACTTTCAGCAGCAGCTCCCCCGCGTCGGCGGCGAGATCGGCGGCCAGGGCGGCATCGGTTATCTCGTCGGCGGCGGAGGTCACCGCTTCAGTATCGCCGACGGCGCATCGCGGCCTTCACCGATGGCGGCGCCGCGCGTGCGATCACGCTAGAAAGCCGGCCACGGAATGGGGCGATGCCGGTTGGGTCCGGGCATGACCGGGTTGTCCAGCAACGCGTGTCCGCGCAGGCGCAGCGCGGCGATCTCGGCCCGGGTGATCTGCTCGGCCAGTTCCTCGCCGAACTGATCGTCGAGCGCCTCGATCAGGCCGGTGACGGCTTCCAGGGTGTGGTCGTCGATCGGCTTGCCGGCCCATCCCCACAACACCGTGCGTAGTTTGTCCTCGACGTGCAGGCACACGCCGTGGTCGACCCCGAAGATGTGGCCGTCGAGGTCGCGCAGCACGTGGCCCCCCTTGCGGTCGGCGTTGTTGATCAGCACGTCGAACACGGCCATTCGCCACAGGCGGATGTCGTCGGCGTGCATCAGGACGACCTCGTCGCCGGCGTAGTCGAGGGCGCGCAGCACCGGCAGATAGCCCGGCTGCCTGGTGCCTGCGGGAAACAGGTCGACCAGATCCGGGCCGGGCCGCGGCTCGGTATCCACCGCGTCGCCGGGTTGCTGCACCCACCGCTGTAACATGCCCGGACCCGCCGGCCCGTGCCGAATGATCGTGTAGGGCACGATGTTCCAGCCCAACTTCGCTGACACCAGATAGGCGGCCCGTTCGCGGCCGGCCAGCGTCCCGTCCGGGAAATCCCACAGCGGCGCCTCGCCGGCGACCGGCTTGTAGACGCAGTGCACGCTGGACTCACCAAGCGTCGCTTCGCATAAGAAGGTGCCGTTGCTGGCCGAGCGGATCCGTCCGATGACCGTCAGCTCGCCGTCGCGCAACACCTCACGGTCGTCAGACCTCGGGGTCATCGTCAGGCCCGAGCAGCGCACTGCGCCGATATCCGTTGGCGCGTGCGCAGATATGGCCCTCCGGGTCCAGCGGTTCGTCGCACAACGGACACGGTGGACGTCCCGCGGAGATGACGCGATTGGAGCGGGTGGCGAATTGGCGCGCCGACTCCGGCGTCAGGAACACCCGCACCGCGTCGGGACCCTCCTCGGTGTCGTCGAGCACCACCGACGCGTCGAACTCGGCGTCGGTGACCGCGAGCAGCTCGACCACCACCGTCTGGGCCTCCGAATCCCAACCCAGGCCCATGGTTCCGACCCGGAACTCGGCGTCCACGGGGGTGACCAACGGATCGAGGTCCTCGATCTCGGAGGGCTCCGGCGGGACGGGCGTGCCAAACCTGCGGTTCACCTCGAGCAGCAGCGCACCGATGCGTTCGGACAGCACCGCCACCTGCTGCTTCTCCAAAATCACCGACACCACTCGGGCGTCGTGCACAGCCTGGATGTAGAACGTGCGGTTTCCGGGCTGGCCGACGGTCCCGGCCACGAAGCGGTCGGGTGTGCGGAAGACGTGAATTGCGCGGGCCATGGCACTTCCCAAAATACCGGCTGTTGCCACCGCCGTGCGATCCGATGGAGGTAGCCGCCGATTTAATCCGTGGAACCGCCGACGACCGCGTCGCTGGACGGTACCCCGGCGGCCGATTCCGACGGCTCTCCGTTGGACTTGGGGTCGGTTTCCGGCTTCGCCTCGTCCTTCGCCGGAGGTCCGGCCCGCAGGCCGGCGGACAGCCGCGCGCCGGTGTGGTTGACGTGCAACACAAACGGGCGCAGCTCGGTGTAGCGGATCACACTCACCGACGCCGGATCGGCGGTGACGCGCTGGAACCCGTCCAGGTGGATGCCGTACGCGTCGGCGATGACCGCCTTGATGACGTCCCCGTGAGTGCAAGCGACCCACAACACGTCGCCGCCATGCTCGGCGGCCAGCCGGCGGTCGTGTTCGCGCACGGCGGACACCGCCCGCGCCTGCACCTGTGCCAGGCCCTCGCCACCGGGGAACACCGCCGCGCTGGGATGGGCCTGAACGACCTTCCACAACGGCTCGCTGACCAACTCGCCGAGTTTGCGGCCGGTCCACTCGCCGTAGTCCACCTCGGCGAGCCGATCATCGACGTGCGGCGTCAGGCACAGCGCGTCGGCCAACGGCTCGAGGGTGCGACGGCAGCGCAGCAGCGGCGAGCTGACCAGCTCCCGGATCGGCAGATCACCGATCCGATCGATCAGGCCGCCGGCTTGCTCACGGCCTTTGTCATCGAGGTCGACGCCCTCGGAGCGACCGGCGAGCACGCCCGCCGTGTTCGAACTCGAGCGGCCGTGCCGTAACAGGATGACGGTCATATCGACCACGACGGTACCCGGTGGACGGGCCGGGAATGACTAGCGCGATGGTGGCGACCCGCCGCGCCCGGCTACGCCGCGCTTGCGATCGCCACTAGCGCGAAACCGGTACCGCGTGCGCCACCGAGTCGCGCACCGCAGCGCTCAGGCTGCGCTTGTCGGTGAGGTCGATGTCGACCAGGCTGCGGACCGCGGTGGCGACCACCTCGTCGGCCTGTGGGACGGGCCCGGCCAGGCGCGGCCGGTAAATCTCGACGACAAGGGATCGGTTCTCGATGTGGAACGAAAAGCTCCGCCCATCACCGACTTGTCCGTATCCGCTAGCGGAAATGCCTGTCGACATGTCCTCGACAGCAAACTCTTTTTGCGCCAAATGACGGTCAGCGGTGACGGCCATGAGCCGACCATACCTCGCCGGTGGGGATGGACGCAGGCAGCGTGGCCCCAGCGGATGCGAACGCGTTCCCTAGAATTTGTGTTCCACCGCCCAACCACGAGGGAAATTAATTGCTGTCACGACATTCACGTCACAAGCTGGCAGCTCACGGCGGTGTATTGAGCATTGCGGTTTTGCTGACTGCGGTAGCCGGATGTTCGTCGAATCCGCTCGATACGGCGCCGCGCACCATCGAACCGGCGCACGCCGCCGTGTCGCCGCCGGCATCGCAACAGCCGGCCGGGGCGGTGCGGCCGCTGGCCGGTCGCGCCGCGGCTGCGGTCTTCGACGGCGGCACCCATCAGCTGGCGGTCCTGACACCGGGCGCCGACCCCGCCGCACCCGCCAGCGTCGCCGTCTTCGGCGATCCGCAGGTCACGCCGCGCGCGGTCGAGCTGCCGGGACCGGCGAGCGCGTTGGCCGATGACGGCCACGGAACCGCCTACCTGGCCGGCCGCGGCGGCTACTTCACCGTGGAGCTGTCCGCCGGTCGCGTGACGCAGGTGCCCGTCGCCGACGCCGGCCAGACCGAGTTCACCGCCGTGGCACAGCGCGCCGATGGCAGGCTGGTGCTGGGCAGCGCCGACGGCGCCGTCTACACCCTTGCCTCCCAAACGCCGGGCACCGTGACGAGTGCGACCGTCGCAAACCGCAACAAGATCTTCGCGCGCGTCGATTGGCTTGCCACACAAGGCGATACGACCGTGGTGCTGGACCGGGGGCAGACGTCGGTGACGACGATCGACACCGACGGCCACGCCCAGCAGGCGCTGCGGGCGGGCCGGGGCGCCACCACCATGGCCGCCGATGCGGCGGGCCGGGTCCTGGTCGCCGATACCCGCGGCGGCCAGCTGCTGGTGTACGGCGTGGATCCGCTGATCCTGCGTCAGGCCTACCCGGTTGCGCAGGCGCCCTACGGCCTGGCCGGTTCACGCGCGTTAGCCTGGGTTTCGCAGACCGTTTCCAATATCGTCATCGGTTACGATCTATCCACCGGAATTCCCGTCGAAAAGGTGCGTTACCCGACCGTGCAGCAACCGAACTCACTGGCCTTCGACGAAGCGTCAGACACCCTGTACGTGGTGTCGGGTTCCGGTGCGGGAGTTCAGATCATCGAGCACGCGGCGGGCACGCGTTGACCGCGGCGCGGCGCAGCCGCCTGCCCGCGGGCTGGGACACCGAGATGTCCGACGAATACGAATGGGCGCCCTTGCGCCTGCCCCCGGAGGTGACGCGGGTCAGCGCGTCCACCCGATTGTCGATCGAGGCCGAATACCGCGGCTGGGAGTTGACCAGGGTGCGGCTTTACACCGACGGCAGCAGGCGAGTGCTGTTGCGCCGCAAGAAATCTCGATTGGACGGCGCCGTCCCCGAGGGGCGACGGCCCGACCAGCCCGAACTGTGACGCCCGCCCGGCCACGCGAGGGCGGACATCGGATGTACGGCCTGCTGCGACAGCTGTTTTTCGTGATCCCGCCCGAGCGGATCCACACGTTGGTTTTCGCCCTGCTGCGCGGTGTCACCGCCGTCGGGTGGACACGGCGGTTGCTGCACCGGCTGCTGGCCCCGACGGATCCGGCGCTGGCCAGCACTGTGTTCGGGGTGCGCTTTCCCGGGCCGCTGGGGCTGGCGGCCGGCTTCGACAAGGATGGCCTGGGGCTGCTCACCTGGGGCGCGCTGGGTTTCGGGCATGCCGAGGTTGGGACGGTCACGGCCAATCCGCAATCCGGCAATCCCGCCCCGCGCATGTTCCGGCTGCCGGCCGACCGGGCCCTGCTGAACCGGATGGGCTTCAACAATCTCGGTGCGGGCGCGCTGGCGATGCGGCTTTCGCGGCAGCGGCCCGAGGTGCCGATCGGGGTCAACATCGGCAAGACGAAGGTGACGCCGGCCGACGAAGCCGTCGACGATTACCGGTCGAGCGCCCGGCTGGTCGGCCCGCTGGCGTCCTACGTGGTGGTCAATGTCAGCTCGCCGAACACCCCCGGGCTGCGTGACCTGCAGGCGGTCGAGTCGCTGCGACCCATCCTGTCGGCGGTGCTCACCGAGACGTCCACACCGGTGCTGGTGAAGATCGCGCCGGATCTTTCCGATTCCGACGTGGACGAGATCGCGGATCTCGCGGCCGAACTGGGCCTGGCCGGCATCGTGGCCACCAACACCACGGTCTCGCGGCAGGGTTTGACCACACCTGGCGTCGACGAGCTGGGTCCGGGTGGCATCTCCGGGCCGCCGGTGGCACGCCGCGCCGGCGAGGTGCTGCGCCGGCTCTACAGCCGTGTCGGCGATCGCCTGGTGCTGATCAGCGTCGGGGGCATCGAGACCGCGGACGACGCCTGGGAACGGATCACCGCGGGCGCATCTCTGCTGCAGGGCTATACCGGTTTCATCTACGGAGGAGGCTTGTGGGCCAAGCAGATTCATGACGGCATCGCGCAGCGGCTGCACGACGGCGGCTTCGCCTCGCTCGGCGACGCCGTCGGCTCGGCGGCCCAGCACACCGGATTAATTCACGCCGCGCCGCCGTCGTCTTCGCGCAGCACATTCTCGGGGTGATGAAAAGTATTGGTGCGGCGGCTGGCCGCGGTCTAGGTGCGGCGGCGGAATCCATTCGGTAACGCCGCTGCTGCGTTTTCGAGTTGTCCAGCCCTTCTCGACAAGCCGGTGGTGGGGTCCACAAGCCAGGGTGAGTTGGTCGATGTCGGTACGGTATGTGCTGGCCCAATCTTCGACGTGGTGAACTTCGCAGTAATAGCCGGACACGTCGCAGTCCGGATGGGAGCACCCGCGATCCTTGGCGTACAAGACAATTCGTTGTCCGGGCGATGCCAGACGCTTGGTGTGATACAGCGCCAGCGCCTTGCCGCGGTCGAAGATGGCCAGATAGTGATGGGCGTGGCGGGCCAGGCGGATGACGTCGGACATCGGTAGCAGGGTACCGCCCCCGGTGAGTCCTTTCCCGGTGGTGCGTTCGAGATCGTCGAGTGTGGTGGTGACGATGATGGAGGCCGGTAACCCGTTGTGCCGACCGAGGTTTCCGCTGGCGAGCGTGGCGCGCAGGGCGGCGTTGAGACCGTCGTGGTTGCGTTGGGCCGCACTCCGGGTGTCGCGCCGCACCGCCTCTTCGGACGGGGCACCGTCGACGACCGCCGAGTCGTCGTCGGGGTTGCACACGCCGGGCGCGGCGAGCTTGGCCAGCACGGCCTCCCAGCTGGCACGCGCCTCCGGCGTCAGCCATCCGCTCAGGCGCGACATGCCGTCGGCCTGCTGATTGCCGAGCACCAGCCCGCACATCCGCGCGCGATCGGTGTCGGTGTAGTTGCCGTCGGGGTTGAGGCAGTCCATCAGGCGCCGGGTCAGCTTGGCGAATTGCTCGGGGCGAAATTCGGGTCGCCTTGGCCGCCAGCTGCTTTTCGGCGTGCACACAGGTCTCGAGGTCGACAGACTCGGGCAATTGGTGGAAAAACCGGCGGATCTCCGCCACATGATCGGCCCCGATCGCCCCGCCCCGCTGGGCCGCCGCGGTCGCCGGCAATAGCGGCGCCAACGGCTCCCCGCCCAGCGCCCGCCGCGGCCCGAGTTCAGCGGCCACGGCGATGCGCCGGCCGGCATCGGCCCGGCTGATGTGCAGCCGGTCGGCCAACACCCACGCCAACTTGCCGCCCAGCTCGGTCGAATCCGCTTGCTCGCCAATCTGATTGATGAGTTGATGGCTAGGAGCTTGGAGTTTGCGGGTCACGCACTCGAGCTTCTCCAAGAGCCCCAAGCGTTCCGGATTGGTCAGCGCCGCATACGAATGCTCCTGAAAACGAGAAGCCGCAGCCAGCAACGCGTCAACGTCGTCCTGGACCTCTTCCCGTGTAGTCGAACCCATGTTCGAATACTATGGCCAGCCACCGACAAAATTCGCCGCGGTGAAAACACCGGGACTGAAGTGACGCAAGTGATTTCGGGGGCTAAGCCCCCGCCCTACTTCTGTTCGTAGGTGGCGTGGATGACCGCGCGCGCGATGGCGTGCTGGAACAGGTTGAAGCCCGAGGAAGGCCGGGCTGGCGTCCTCGGGAAGGTCCAGCTTTTCGGTGTCCACGGCGTGCACGGCGATGTAGTACCGGTGTGCGCCGTGTCCCGCCGGCGGCGCGGCGCCGATGTAGCGGCGCTGGCCGGCGTCGTTGACCAGCGTCAGCGCGTCCCCGGGCAGGTTGCTGCCATCGCCGGCGCCTGCGGGCAGCTCGGTGACGTCGGCCGGCAGGTTGGCCACCGCCCAGTGCCAGAACCCGGAGGCCGTCGGCGCGTCGGGGTCGTAGACGGTGACGGCGAAGCTGCGGGTCTCGTCAGGAAATCCCGACCAGCTCAGCTGGGGGCTGACGTCCTCGCCGCCCGCACCCATGATTCCGCTGACTTGCGCGTTGGCCAGCGGCTGGCCGTCGGTAACCGATTGCGAGGTCAGCGTGAAAGTCGGCAGCTTCGGCAACGATGCGTACGGGTCAGGAGCAGTGCTCATGGCGGTCCTCTCGTGTGATCGGCGTGCGTTTGTTCGTCTAGCAGTGGGTCAGGAAGTGGGCCAGCACATCGGTGCCGAACCGCAGCGCATCGATGGGTACCCGCTCATCGACGCCGTGGAACAACGCGGTGAAATCCAAGTCCGGCGGCAACCGCAGCGGGCTGAATCCGAAACAGCGAATACCCAAGCGCGCGAATGATTTTGCGTCGGTACCACCGGAAAGCATATACGGCACGGTGCGCGCGTCCGGGTCGTGCGCCAGCACGGCCTCGTTCATGGCATCGACCAGATCGCCGTCGAAGCTGGTCTCATACGACGAGAAGTCCTTGATCCATTCGCGGGTCACGTCCGGCCCGAGCAGCTCGTCGATCTCGGCCTCGAACGCCTCCTTGCGACCCGGCAGGATCCGGCAGTCCACCACCGCCTCGGCGATGGCCGGGACCACGTTGGCCTTGTACCCGGCCTTGAGCATGGTGGGATTCGCGGTGTCGTGCAGCACGGCCTTGAGCATGCGGGCCATCGGGCCCAGCTTTTCGATCGCTCCGCGCAGGTCACCCGATTCGGTGTCGAAGGTGAGCCCGGTCTCCTCGCTGACGGCGGCGAGGAACTGGGCGACCGTGTCGGTCAACACCAGCGGAAACTGGTGGCGGCCCAGGCGGGCGACGGCCTCGGCGACAGCGGTGACGGCGTTCTGGTCGTGCACCATCGACCCGTGTCCGGCCGGTCCGCGGGCGGTGAGCCTCATCCACGACAGCCCCTTTTCGGCCGTCTCGATCAGGTAGAGCCGACGCTCTCCCCCGTCGCGGCGGGGCACCGTCAGCGAGAACCCGCCCACCTCGCCGATCGCCTCGGTGACGCCGGTGAAGAGCTCGGGCCGGTTGTCGACCAGCCACTGCGCTCCATAGGTCCCGCCGTGTTCTTCGTCGGCGAGGAACGCGAAGACCAGGTCGCGCGGCGGCACGATGCCCGCCCGCTTCAACTGGCGGGCCACCACGATCATCATGCCGACCATGTCCTTCATGTCGATCGCGCCGCGGCCCCAGATGAAGCCGTCTTTAATCGCACCGGAGAACGGGTGCACGCTCCATTCGGTCGGCTCGGCCGGCACCACGTCGAGATGCCCGTGGATCAGCAGCGCACCGCGCGACCGGTCGGCGCCCGCCAGGCGGGCAAACACGTTGCCGCGGCCCGGGGCGCCGGATTCGACGTACTGCGGCGCGTAGCCGACCTCGGCGAGCTGCTCGGCGACCCACTGCGCGCAGTCGGCCTCGCCCTTGGTCGTCTCGGGTTCGCCGGTGTTGGTGGTGTCGAACCGGATCAACTTGCTGACAACCTCGACCACGTCGTCGCTCGGGTTGGTTGGCACCTCGGTCGCCCCGCTCTGAATGGTCACAACCACCTTTCCTACCATTGCCGAGGCTGGGCGGCTCGATGCCGATCATCGAGACGTCTCGAGGAGCTGGATTGGGTTCGCGGCGACCGATCCGATAGCCTTAGCTGCCAACCCATGCTGGTTTGGCCTTGTCCGAGTGGCGGAATGGCAGACGCGCTAGCTTGAGGTGCTAGTGCCCTACTAATGGGCGTGGGGGTTCAAGTCCCCCCTCGGACACGCGACTGAGGCGAGCGAATGAACGCTCGCGTTTATTTCCAAGCCGATGGAGTGTGTTGAGCGGCGAAGCCGCGATCACACATCCGGCGACACGACTCAGGTCGGCCGTCACCTCGACTTATCGCAGACGCGGGCGGTAATCAAGGCGGAATCCCAAGCTCGCGTACACCTCGGCGCGCTCCGGTCGCAGCACCGAGCACAGAGACAGCCCACCAGATGCCTCAACAAGCTCGCTGATCTCTACTGCCGACATGACGCATGGCCGCTGGGCTCGCTCAAGACGGCCTTCAGCTCGTCGCGCTCGCACGGCGACGCACCGCAGCGGTCAAGTCCTCAACGGCTACACCGGACTCCACCGCGGTGATCACCGGCTCGCTAAGCTGGCGCTGCAATGTCATGAAACTGTTGGCGCAATTCTTGAGCCGTCCTCCTGTAGCTCAAATATCGGGATGGTGCGCGCGGTTTTTGACTGGTAGTCCGCGTACGCGAATGCGGGCATCGTCGCGTTGATCCTGGGAATGACCGTCTCACGGTCGGACGGGTCGAGTTCGCGCGCAACGACTTCGAACGAACCGGTGGCGGCCTCAACGTGCGCTCGCGGGTTGGCCCGCAGGTTGTGCACCCACGCCGGATTGACGTCGGCCCCGCCGTAACCGGCGACGATCAACAGCCTGCCGTCGATGCGGAACGCCACCAGCGGCGCGACCCGAGGTTCGCCGGACTTCGCTCCCGTCGTCGTGAGCAGCAATAGCTCGTTGCCTTCGAATCGCCCCCCGACCTTGCCGGCGTTAGCGCGAAACTCGGCAGTCACATTGGCGTTCAGCGCGTTTAGGGTCTCACGACCAGGTTTCTCAGCCACGGCAAACACAGCTACTGGGTCACGCCATCTATTCCCGATCGGCGGGCAACGGTTTTGGCGGCCTTCCTGGCGGTCGGAGCAGACCAGTTCATCATCCGCACTGTTAGTCACCTCGTGAAACGGCCTTTGGGTCAGACTGCTCACCGTCCGCCTTGACCGGGTTTTCGTGGCTCGATAGTTGGGCGTACTGGCGGTGTCGTTAACAACCACGGCACGTTCTGTCGGTCGTCGGCGCATCTCGACAGTGGGTGTGGCGACCTTGGCGGTCAACGCCGGGCTGTGGTGGGGATGGCGTTGTCGATGAGGACGGCGGCGATGGCGGCGGCTGTCGGGAAGGATTCGATGTTGAGGACTCGCGTGCGGGCCGAGGCGCCGTCGAGGAGCAGCGCCAGTTGCTCACCGAGCTGTTCAGGGTTGGTGGCGCCGGCTTCGCGGGCGGTTTCGGCGAGCCGCGCGGCGATAGTGGTCTTGTAATCGCGTGCGCATTGCGATGCTGGGTGTTGCGGGTCGTGGATTTCGACGGCCGCCGCGATGAAGGGGCACAGGGGCGTGACGTCCTGTGTCCCAGACGCGGGCACCTCGAAAGCTGCGAGGAGTTTTTCGCGGGGGGTGAGGTCGGTGCGATCGAACACTCCCGCCATGACGTCGGGATCGAATCGGCGCAGGTATTCGGCAATTAGTTCGTCCTTGCCGGTGAAGTGTTGGTAGGCCGTGCGCTTCGACACCTGGGCCACCGCGCAGAGCTGGTCCATGCCGGTGCGGTTAATGCCTTGATCGCGGAACAGCTGTTGTGACGCATGGAGGATTCGCTCGCGTGCGCCCCTGCCCCGCCGCAAGCGTTGGGGGCCCTTCTCCAGCTCCGTCATGCGCCCAGTATAGGGCGATCTGGTAACGATCGGTGTACATAGCTTGCGTTCGTGGTGGACGTCCGATACATTAAGCACACTGATCGGTGTACATAATGTATCGAACCGTTCCAAATACACATCAATTCATTGGAGTGATCGTGGGAAAGCTCGATGGCAAGGTAGCGGTAATCACAGGCGGATCAACGGGCTTGGCGCTGGCCGGCGCCAAGTTGTTCGTGGACGAAGGAGCTCATGTCTTCATCACGGGCCGGCGGCAGGAAGCGCTGGATGAAGCGGTCAAGTTGATCGGTCGGAATGTAACCGCCGTGCAGGGCGATGCGGCCGACCTCGACGATCTGGACCGTTTGTATGACACGGTCAGGCAGGAAAAGGGCGCGATCGACGTGCTGTGGGCGAGCGCCGGGATGGGCCAGCAGGGAAAGCTTGGAGAAATCACCGAGGAGCAGTTCCATGCCGCCTTCTGGCTGAACGCGCGCGGCACGCTGTTTACCGTGCAGAAGGCCCTGCCGCTGTTCAACGACGGTGGCTCGATCCTCATGACCGGTTCGAACGCATCACTGCGGGGCTTCCCCGGGTGGAGTGTTTATGCGGGGAGCAAGGCCGTGCAGCAGGCCTGGGCCCGCGTGTGGCTAGCCGAGTTGAAGGACCAGCGGATCCGGGTGAATGTCTTGACCCCCGGCCAGGTCGCTACCGCGAAGCAGGAGGAGTTGTTCGACGAAGAGACGAAACGGCAATTCGAATCCCTGATACCGCGGGGAAAAATGGGCCGCCCTGAGGAGATCGCGACGATCGCACTATTCCTCGCCTCCGACGACTCGAGCTATGTGAACGGGATGGAGCTAGTCGCCGACGGCGGCACCACGATGATCTGAGCAGGAGAGACACCTGCATCTGCGGTACACCCACAACGAGGAGTAGCGATGACCGAATTCGCCCAGCACCGTGCCGCGTTGGAGTCCTTCATCGGACACCCGTATTACTGCCGGATACGCCGCCGCGGCGGCGGGTAGACGCCCCTGGCGATCGTCGCCGACAGCCACCCGATGGCCCACCCGCCGCACACCAGCAGGAACGTATGCCGGGTGGCGGCATCGCCGACAGTGGCAACCACCGCCAAGATGACCGCCCAGACGATCGCGCAACCGATGCTGTAGGCCGTATAGGTTCCGTAACGCCGTCTCATCTCGCGGATCCTCTCCGTCGTGCCTGACCCTGCACGGGCTGCTCGTCGCGGCAGCGACGCCGCCAACCCGAACTTTGCCACCGGATACAGCCCGACGCACGTAGCCTGGAACGAGGTCCAGTAGCCGGGAGCGTAAACGAATGAACCCATCGAGTGGCTTTGTCCGGCGGACATCACCCAAGACGTTCGTTGACCGGCGCGAGGCCGGACGCGCGCTGGCGCGGGAGCTGGCGGCGTATCGCGGCCGGGGCGATGTGCTGGTATTCGGTCTGGCCCGCGGCGGTGTGCCGGTGGCCTGGGAGATCGCCGCGGCCCTGGGGGCCCCGCTCGACGTCTTCCTGGTTCGCAAGCTCGGGGTGCCGCAGTGGTCGGAGTTGGCGATGGGCGCCTTGGCCAGTGGTGGCGGAGTGGTGATGAACGAGGATGTGGTGGCCAGCCTGCACATCACCGACGAGCAGGTGCGCGAAGTGATCGACAGCGAGACGGCCGAGCTGCTCCGCCGCGAACACGCCTACCGGGGCGGTCGTCCGATCGCCGACCTGCGCGACAGGATCGTGATCCTGGTCGATGACGGAATCGCAACGGGCGCAAGCATGCTCGCGGCCGTGCGTGCAATCCGAGCCGCCGGCCCGAAATCTATCGTGGTCGCCGTTCCGGTGGGGCCGGAGTCCACCTGCGGCGAGCTCGCGCAAGAGGCCGACGACGTGGTGTGCGCAACCATGCCGCCGGGATTCGAAGCGGTCGGGCAGGTCTACGACGACTTCCATCAGATCAGCGACGACGAGGTCCGCGAACTGCTCACCACGCCGACCGGCTGAACACCGACCCGCCCTGCGGGGCGGCGGAAAGAACTACTTGACGGGTTCGTCGCCGTGGTTGTCGGCCGCGACCTTGGACTCCTCGGTCTGCGCGGTCTCGCCCGCGGCCGCCGGTTCGCCCTCACCCGGAACCTCTTCGGGGTAGTCGACGTAGCCATCCTCGTCGGCCTGGACCTCGTCGGCATCGTGAGCTTCGTCGCCGCCCGCGTCACGGTGCTGGCGCTCGCGCAGCGCGTCCAGGATCAGAAGCACCACGCCCACCACGCTGGCCGCGATGCACACCCACGCCACCAGCTCGTTGCTCGTGACGACCGCGAACACCAACGCGACGAGCCCGATCAGGGCCAATACCAGCGCAATGATGAGCATCAGTCATCCTCCAAGCGACGAGCGGGACCGCGGTTTCAAGACCTAGTGTGCCAACCCCGAAGCTCGGCGCGTGACCGGCCCGCCCGAAAGGCTAGTTGTTGCCCCGGTTGAACTGGTCGAAGCTGCCCGCATCGGCGCTCGAGTCCACGGGTGCCGCGGATCCGCGCTGCCCGAGTTCCTCCAGCTGAGATTCCAGGTAGGTCTTGAGCCGGGTGCGGTATTCGCGTTCGAACGTGCGGAGCTGTTCGAGGCGCCCTTCCAGAACGGTGCGCTGCTGGTTGATGGTGCCCATGATCTCGGAGTGCTTGCGTTCGGCGTCGGCCTGCAGGGCATCGGCCTTCTCCTGGGCCTGCCGCAGCTGAGTTTCGGAGCGGGTCTGCGCATCCGCGAGCATCGCGTCGGCGCGCTGCCGGGCCTCGGTGACGGTGGTCTCGGCGGTGCTGCGCGCCTCGCTGAGAATCTGGTCGGCGTTGGCACGCGCGTCGGCCAGCATCTTTTCCGACTCGGTCTTGGCCGTGGTGGTCAGGCGGTCGGCGGTGTCCTGCGCCAGCGTCAACACCCGAGCGGCCTTCATGGCCTGCTCCTCGTTGTTCACCGCCGCGGCCGGGGCTGCGGCCGCGGCCGGCGCCGGCTTGACCGGCTCCGGTTCGGGGACGGGCTCGCGTACGGGGAGGGCCTGGGTCGGCGCGGCGGCCGCGGCCGGAGTGGCCGAGCCACCACCGGAGGCCAGCTCGTGGTCCAGCTCTTCGATCCGTTGGCGCAGATCGCTGTTCTCTTCGATGAGTCGCGTCAGCTCGGCTTCCACCAGATCGAGGAAGGCATCCACCTCGTCTTCGTTGTAGCCCCGCTTGCCGATCGGTGGCTTACTGAACGCCACATTGTGGACGTCGGCTGGTGTAAGCGGCATTGTTTCGTCCCCTCAAGTTCCTCGAACGTTCTGGAAAGTGTAGAACGCAGTGGTAGCCGTAGTGCAACTGCCGTCCATCCTGTCACACCAGGCGCGACCGTTGCTGATTAGCCCAATAAATAAGAGCCAATTTCAAACTCAGAGGCCAATAAAATCCGAAACCTTAGAAATTTGAAATCGCGCGAACCAAACCGACGCTAAAACGTAGCCGAACCGTCTCCGGGCCGGAATGGGTTCACTCCGAGGAGTCCGCCCGGGCCCGCGCGGGGCCTACGCCGCGGCGCCGAACGCCAGCTGCATGCCGATGAACGCGACGAGCAACAGCACCATGATCGACAGGTCGAAGCGGACCGCTCCGATGGTGAGTTGCGGGATCAGCCGGCGGAGCAGTTTCACCGGCGGATCGGTGATCGACAGGATGATCTCCAGCACCACGACGGTGATCCCGGTCGGATGCCAGTCCCGGCTGAACGAGCGGATGAACTCGACGACGACCCGAGCGATGAGCAGCAGCCAGAAAACGAATAGCGCAAACCCAAGGATCTGAAAGAACAACACCAACTGAAGTGCCCCGACCTTACCCGTGAGAAGTCAAGCGATGCCAAGCGCCACGGATGAGCGCGGCGCCTGCCAGCGTACCGACTCCGAGTAAGAGGCCTTAGCTCACGTGGCCCCTTCAGGCCGCTCGACGATGTGGGCCGCCCGCGGTGAAGCGGGCGGCGGATGAGCCTATTGGTAAGCGTAGAAACCGGTTTCGGCGATCCGCCGGCGCTCCTCCGGGGACACGTCCACGTCGGCGGGCGACAGCAGGAACACCTTGGTCGCGACCTTGTCGAAGGAGCCGCGCAACGCGAAGGCCAGGCCGGCCGCGAAGTCGACGAGCCGCTTGGCATCGGCGTTGTCCATCGACACCAGGTCCATGATGACCGGGGTGCCGTCGCGGAAACGCTCGCCGATGGTGCGGGCCTCGCTGTAGTCCTTGGGCCGCAGCGTGGTGATCTTCGACAGCGGGTGGCCCTCTTCGAACATCATCGCCATCCGGCGCGGGTCCATCGCCAGTGCTCCGCGGGTGGAGTTGCGCAACCACGACCCGAAGCGCGGGCCGCCGCGCTCGCCGCCCCGGTCGAACTCGCGGGGGTGGACGGCGCCGTAACGGGGCTCGTCACCGTAGCCGCCGCGGTAACCGGTGGGGGGCGGGTAGTCGGCGGGCTCGCGGCGCGGATCGTCGTAGTCGTCTTGCTCGTAACGACCGTATCCGTCGTCAAATCGCGGGCGCGGTAAACCACGGGACGGAGCGTGGTCGTCGTAATACTCGTCCTCGTAGTCGTCCATTGGGGCCATACCGAAATAGGCCTTGACTTTGTGCAGTGTGCTCATTGCGTTGACCCTTCTAGCCCCTGGGAATACTGGTGTTAGTGATAAAGCTGTTACTGCAGTGACTACTTACGGTGACGGTAACCGCCGTGGCCCCATTAGCGCGGTACCGACACGCACACACGTCGAACCGTGTTTGACGGCAATTTCGAAGTCGTTGGACATGCCGGCGGACAGCCCGACGGCGTTGCGGTGCGACTCGAGAACCCGCCGATGCTCGGATCGGAGCCGGTCAAAGGCCTCGTCGGGGTCCGCAGTCCAGCGGCGGAATCCCCATCAGCCCGACCAGGTCCAGGTTGTCGGACTCCTCGACCTGGTCGCACACCTGGTCGACGGCTCCCGGTCGCGAAATGTCGACGCCGCCGCGAGATGTCGTCGCCGTCGAGGCTGACTTGAACGTAGATGCGCATCGGGGCGGTGCGGCGGCCCTCGGCCAGTGCCGCCGCCACTCCCTTGTCGAGCGCGGTCACCAGGTGCGCGCTGTCGACCGAGTGAGCGGTGTGCGCCCAGCGCGCCACCGACCGGGCCTTATTCCGCTGGATATGTCCCACCATGTGCCAGCGCGGATTCCCGACATCCGTGCCGCGCCGACGCCGCCAGACAATCGGGTGACTTCGGCCACTTTTGCCGTCGCTTCCTGGTCCCGCGATTCGCCAACGACGCGACAACCCAATCGGGACAAAGTCACAACATCGGTTGCTGGGAAGTATTTGGTAATCGGTAAAACTTCGATTTCGCCGACATTGCGGCCCGCCGCTTCCGCCGCCGCCGCAAGGCGCGAACGCACCGACGCCAATGCGTGAGTCAATTCCGATTCGCGGTCTCCCTGACTGATCCCGGGTCAGGTATTCCCACCGCCATCGCGGTCACTCCATCCAGACCAGTGAGGCCAGCCGGCCGGTCGGCGCATCCCGGCGATGACTGAACAACGCCGGGTCGTCCACCGTGCACCGCGGATCGATGTCGATTGCCGTCACACCCAAATCCCTTAGCTGGCAAGCGATTCCGGCCCGCAAGATCGAGTCCGGGAGTCCCCGCGGCGGTGGTGGTACGGCTGCCCGGCAACGCCGCCTCGACCTCGTCGGCCATGGCCGCGGGCACTTCGTAATTGCGGCCGCTGACGGCCGGGCCCAACAGCGCCGAGATGTCTTCGGGCTTGCGCGCCGAGCTCCAGCATCGCCTCCACCGTGCGCGCCACCACCCCGCGCTGGGCGCCGACCCGGCCGGCGTGCACCGCCGCGGCCACCCCGGCGCGCGCATCGGCCATCAACACCGGAACGCAGTCGGCGGTCACCACCGCCAGGGCGAGTCGCGCCGTGCGCGGTCACCAACGCGTCGGTGTCGTCGACCGCGGTGTCACGCGCCCCGTCGACCACCTCGACCCGGTCACCGTGGACCTGGTTCATCCACACCACGCGGCCGGCGCGCAGGCCGAGGGCGGCGGCCAGCCGGGCCCGGTTCTCGGCGACCGCCGCCGGGTCGTCCCCGACGTGGTCGCCCAGGTTGAAGGTGTCGAAGGGCGGCTTCGAGACACCACCGGCGCGGGTGGTCGTCACCCGCCGGATGCGAACGCTCACGTGACCAGTATCGCGAGATTCCGTTGTCGGCCAGGCGGCCCCGACTGTTGCGGTCGGGGATCCAGGGTCGCGGGCATCTTCTCAGCGGCGCATGAACGGCGGCACGTCGACGTCATCGTCATCGCCGCCGATATTCAAGGTCGACCCGTTGGTGTGAACCGGCACGCTGACCGCGTCGACCGGTTCGAACAACGTCGAGGTGAGCTTGCCCGCCTTCGCCGACTCGATCCGGTGCGCACCGCCGGTCTTCTCGTCCTTATCGGCACTGCCGCCGATAACGGGTTTGCGGCCGGCGCCGGCGGCGTCGAAGCCCGCCGCGATGACGGTGACACGCACCTCGTCGCCCAGCGAGTCGTCGATCACGGTGCCGAAGATGATGTTGGCGTCCTGGTGGGCGGCGTCCTGCACCAGCGAGGCCGCCTCGTTGATCTCGAACAGGCCCAGGTCGCTGCCGCCGGCGATCGACATCAGCACGCCCTGGGCGCCCTCCATCGAGGCTTCCAGCAGCGGTGAGTTGATGGCGATCTCGGCGGCCTTGAGCGAGCGGCCCTCGCCGCGTGCCGAACCGATACCCATCAGGGCCGTGCCCGCGCCGGACATGATGCCCTTGACGTCGGCGAAGTCCACGTTGATCAGGCCGGGGGTGGTGATCAGGTCGGTGATGCCCTGCACGCCGTTGAGCAGCACCTCGTCGGCGCTGCGGAAGGCGTCCATCAGCGATACCGCGGCGTCGCCCATCTGCAGCAGGCGGTCGTTGGGGATCACGATCAGGGTGTCGCAGCTCTCGCGCAGCGACGAGATGCCGGTCTCGGCCTGGTTTCCGCGGCGCTTGCCCTCGAACGAGAACGGCCGGGTGACCACGCCGACGGTCAGCGCGCCCGAGCTTGCGCGCGATGCTGGCGACGACGGGCGCCCCGCCGGTCCCGGTCCCGCCACCCTCACCGGCGGTGACGAACACCATGTCCGCGCCGCGGAGCAGCTCCTCGATCTCATCCTTGGCGTCCTCGGCGGCCTTGCGGCCGACCTCCGGGTCCGCGCCGGCGCCCAGGCCGCGCGTGGAGTCGCGCCCGACGTCGAGTTTGACGTCGGCATCGCTCATCAACAGCGCCTGCGCGTCGGTGTTGATCGCGATGAACTCCACGCCTTTGAGGCCTTGTTCGATCATCCGGTTGACGGCGTTGACGCCGCCGCCACCGATACCCACGACCTTGATGACGGCCAGGTAGTTATGCGGGGGGGTCATCATTCGTCTTCCTCCCTGATGGGCTTGGTCTCCCGGCGGTGGGGCTCCTCCGGACGTTCGCGGTCCTCCCTGGCAAACCCTCAACCTCAACCATAGAGTTAGAGTTATGTCAAGTAGTTCCGCGCAACCAGAACGGTATGGGCATGGCGCGCCCTAACCTCGCAGGCGCGCCGACACGCGCCGCGCAAATTTTGCGCAATTTCCCCGCGTCGGGCGGCGTGAGCGCTGTTCGACGGCGCCTCGGGCCGCGCGGACGTGATGAAGCATCGCTACTTGACCGTCGGCAGGTCCGGGCTGGACACGTCGTAGGTCTTGCCGGGCTGGGTCAGCAGGGCGGCCAGCTTCTCGGCCTTCTCGTCGGTGCGGTCGGTGGTCCCCCAGATCACCACCCGGCCGTCGCCCAGCGTCAGGGTGATCGACGCCACCGACGGCGCCGCGATGCGGCCGACCTGGCCCTGGACCTCGGGGCGCAGCGCGGTCAGCACCTGCAGCGCCGCCTTCGTCGGCGGATCGTTCGGTCCCGGGTCGGCGACATCGAGGTAGGGCAGCGCCGGCGGCGGCGGCCCGGTCGCGAAGTCCACGCCGTCGCGGTCGAACAGGTGCGGGCCGTCGGGAAAGTCTTTGACCGCCACCGGGACTCGCTCGACGATGGTGATCCGCAGCCCCGACGGATACTGGCGCTGCACCCGCGCGCTGGCCACTCGCCGGATCGCCGCCACCCGGTCGGCGACCTGGCTGGTGTTGATCTGCAGCAGCGGCGTGCCGGGCCGCACCCGCGCCGCGTCCAGCACCTCTTCGCGGGTCACCACCCCGGTGCCGACGACGACGATGTTGCGGGCCGACATCGCGGGCGTGAAATAGAGGATCAAGGCCAGCCCGACGCCGACGATCACCAGCAGGACGGTCAACAGGAGCATCTTCAGGCCTCGAACAACGCCGCGCGCAACGGGTTTGGGCTCGTTGACCAGCCGTCCGCTGGCGCGGCGCTTCGCCTCGCGGCGGGCCTCTTCGATGGCGGTGGCGCGGGCCTGCGCGGCGCGGCGTTCCGCTCGCTCCCGGCGGGCGCGCCGGCGTGGTCCCTCGATCTCGGCCTCGTCGGCCTCCTGATCGTCGCCCGTGCCGGCCTTCGCGCCGGCCGCCGGCTGGTCCGCGCTCGCTGCGGTGACCAGCGGTTCGGTGACCGCGTTGTCGTCAGCGTCGCCGGATGGCCGGCCTGTTGCCCGTTCGTCGACCACGTTGGGCGGGATGGGGTCGTCTCGGCTCGCGTCATCGCAACGCCCCGGGGGCGCCGCGGTTGGCCCGCACCCGCAACGCGGTGACGATCTCGGGCCCCAGCAGGGTCACGTCGCCGGCTCCCATGGTGACGATGACGTCGCCGGGCCCGGCGGCCGCGGCCACCTGCTCGGCGGCCGCGGAGAAGTGCGGGAGGTAGCGCACCGGCACACTGACGTGCTCGGCGACGCTGGCGCCGCTGACTCCGGCCAGCGGCTGTTCACGGGCGCCGTAGACGTCGAGGACGAAAACCTCGTCCGCCGCGTCCAGCGCTTGCCCGAACTCCTCGGCGAAAGCCTTTGTCCGCGAATATAAATGGGGCTGGAACACCGCGATGCTGCGGCCGTCACCGCTCTGCTCGAGCAGGGTGCGGACCGCCGCCAGCGTGGCGATGATCTCCGTGGGGTGGTGGGCGTAGTCGTCGAATACCCGCACCGACGCCGCGCTGCCGACCAGTTCGAATCGGCGGCGCACGCCCTCGAAGCCGGCCAGCCCGTCCAGCACGGCGTCGGCTGGGGCGCCGATCTCGATCGCCGCCAGCAGCGCGCCCATCGCGTTGAGCGCCATATGACGCCCGGGCACAGACAACCGCATCACCCGCGGGTGCCGCTCGGGGTCCAATTCGGGGGCCAGCTGGATCTGCGCGACGGCTTCGGTGCCCTGCTGTTGCCACGACAACAACGTCGCGGCCAGTTCATCGCCGGAGCGCGGGGACCCGTAGCGCAGCACCCGGATGCCCAACTCGGCCGTGCGCCGCGCCAACGCCGCCGCCCCCGGGTCGTCGACGCACACCACCAGCGCCCCGCCGGGGGCCAGCCGCTCCACGAAGGCGTCGAACACGGCGACATAGGCGTCGGCGCTGCCGTAGAAGTCCAGGTGATCGGTCTCGATGTTGGTGACCACGGCGACGTTGGGCGTGTACTCCAGCAGCGAGCCATCGCTTTCGTCGGCCTCCGCGACGAAGCAGTCGCCGCTGCCGTGGTGGGCGTTGGTGCCGGCCTCGCCCATCTCGCCGCCGACCGCGAAGGACGGGTCGCGCCCGCAGTGCTGCAGCGCCACGATCAACATCGACGTCGTCGTCGTCTTGCCATGCGTGCCGGTGACCATCAGCGTGGTGCGCCCGTCCATCAGCTTGGCCAGCACGGCCGGCCGCAGGATCACCGGAATGCCGCGCCGCCGGGCCTCGACGAGCTCGGGGTTGGTTTTCGGGATGGCGGCGTGGGTGGTGATGACCGCGGTGGCGCCGCCGGGCAGCAGATCCAGCGAGGACGCGTCGTGCCCGATGTTGATCTGCGCGCCGCGGGCGCGCAGCGCGTGGATGCCGCGGGATTCCTTGGCATCCGAGCCGGATACCAGGCCGCCGCGGTCGAGCAGGATGCGGGCGATGCCCGACATGCCGGCCCCCCCGATGCCGACCATGTGCACCCGCTGCAGCTCGGGCGGCAGCTGTCGGTGTTCACCGGTTCCCCTGGTCCACCGGCCGAGCTGCGCCTTCCGCGCGACGTCCAGTGCCGCCTGGGCGACCTGGCGCGCCGCCTCCGGGATGTCCCACCCGCGCGGCGGCTGTGGTCATCGCCGCCAACCGCGGCGGGTCGCCGACCAGCGCCGACCACTTGCCGGGCGACCAGGGCCGGGCGTCAGGTCGGCGTCGGCGACGATCATGCCGCCGCCGGCGTTGACCACCGGCAGGGCGTTGAGCCGCTGCTCGCCGTTGCCGATCGGCAGGGGCACGTAGATGGCCGGCAAGCCCACCGCCGAAACCTCGGCGACCGTCATCGCGCCGGACCGGCAGATCACCAGGTCGGCGGCCGAATAGGCCAGGTCCATCCGGTCGAGGTAGGGCACCGCCACATACGGCGGGTCGCCCGGCTCGGGGTGTCGCGCAGGTCGAGCGTGTTCTTGGGGCCGTGCGCATGCAGCACGGCCACACCCGCGGCGGCCAGCTCGGCGGCCGCCCCGGAGACCGCCCGGTTCAGCGAGACCGCGCCCTGCGAGCCACCGAACACCAGCAACACCCGGGCGTCGTCGGCGAAACCGAAGTGCTGCGCGCCTCGGCCCGCAGCGCCGCGCGATCCAGCGAGGTGATGGCCTCGCGCACCGGCACGCCGACCACCTCGGCGCGCGGCAGCCCGCAATCGGCACCGCGGACAGCACCCGCTCGGCGGTGCGGGCGCCGACCCGGTTGGCCAGCCCGGCGCTGGCATTGGCTTCGTGGATCACCACCGGGATCCGGGGCCTGCGCGAAGGGGCCGGGAATACCGCGGGCGGCGAGATAGGCCGGCAGCGCCACGTAGCCGCCGAAACCGATCACCACGTCGGCGTCGACCGCCCTCGAGCACGGCACGGGTTTCCCGGACGGCCCGCCACACCCGCGAGGGCAGCCGGGCCAGGTCGCCGCTGGGTTTACGCGGCAGCGGCACCGGCGTGATCAGCTCGAGGTCATAGCCGCGCTCGGGCACCAGCCGGGTCTCCAGCCCGCGGGCGGTGCCCAGCGCGGTGATCCTGACCTGCGGATCCAGAGCGCTCAGCGCGTCGGCGACGGCCATCGCCGGCTCGACGTGACCGGCGGTTCCACCACCGGCCAGCACCACCGACAGTGGCTTCGGAGGCTTAAAAGACGACAACGCGGCACCGGCGGGCGAGGGATTACCCCCCGCCCGCCGGTCGGCTTGTTGACCGTGTTGTTCACCCGTAACGCTGACCTTCCAATGCACGAGCGCGTCGTGGCTGACGCTGGCCGGCCGCCTGACCTGATGCGGCGCTGGCCAGATCCATGATGCCCTCGCCCGTGATCGAGCGGTACCGCCAGCTGGCGAGCCGGCCGGCCGGCCGTTCGCGGGAGAGCCGGCCGCAGCGGCGCATCGGCGTTGCCGGAAGCCTTGCGAGCGGCCGCGCCTGGGCGGCCTTTCGGCCGCCCGGCGAGCCGGTTCGGGCGGGCTCGCTTGCGATCGCGGAACGCCTCGAGGCGCGTCGGCGCAGTACGGCTCGGGCAGCGGCAGCCGCAGCAGCCGGTTCATCTTGTCGTCGCGGCCGGCCCGCAGCGCGGCCACCGCCTCGGGTTCATGACGAGCCGCGTTGGCCATGATGCCGATCATGAAAAGCGTTGCCGCGGTGGATGTTCCACCGGCAGATATCAGCGGCAGCTGAATACCGGTGACCGGCAGCATGCCGATCACGTAGCCGATGTTGATGAACGCCTGGCCGATGCACCCACATGGTCGTGGTGGCGGTCAGCAGCCGCAGGAACGGGTCGGCCGAGCGGCGCGCGATCCGCATCCCGGTGTAGGCGAACAGCCCGAACAGCACCAGCAGCGCGAACGCCCCGACGAAGCCGAGCTCCTCGCCGATGATCGCGAAGATGAAGTCGTTGTGCGCGTTGGGCAGGTAGTTCCACTTCGCCACGCCCTGGCCCAGGCCGTCGCCGAAGATACCGCCGTGCGCCAGCGCGAACTTCGCCTGTCGGGCCTGGTAGCCGGTGTCCTGCGGGTCGGTTCTCGGGGTTAATCCAGGACCGCACCCGCTCGGATCGATACCCGGCGGACATGGCCAAAACCGCGCCGGCCACGAAGACCGCCAGCAGGGAGGTGACGAACACGCGCAGCGGCAGGCCGGCATACCAGAGCAGGGCCAGCAGGATGATGCCCAGCGACACCGTCTGCCCGAGGTCGGGCTGCGCCACGATCAGCGCCAGCGCGATCACCGCCGCCGGCACCAGCGGGATCAGCAATCTCCCGCAGGCTCGCCCGCTCCAAGTCGACGGGCGGCCAGCATGTGCGCACCCCAGATGGCGAAGGCGATTTTGGCCAGCTCGGAGGGCTGCATCGAGAAGCCCGCGATCACGAACCACTTGCGAGATCCGTTGGCCAGGTTGCCGATTCCGGGAACGAGCACCAGCACCAGCAGGATGATGGTGACGACGTAGCCGGTGAACGCGACGCGGCGGATGAAGCGCACCGACATCCGCAGCGAGGCGTAGCAGGCGATGAGCCCGATCACGGTCCACAGCACCTGCTTGCCGAAGATGACCCAGGCCGAACCGTCAGCGTCGTAGGACCGCACGCCCGACGCCGACGAGCACCATGATCAGCCCCAGCGTCGTCAGCAGCCCGGCCACCGCGATGATCAGGTGAAACGACGTCATCGGCCGGCCCAGCCAGGCGCCGAACCGGCCGTGCGGACCGCGCTCTGGGCGGTGGCCGTTGTCTTTGCGTCTTGGCGGCCTTCTTGGTCCTCGTCGTTGACCTTGCCGCGGATGGTCGGCCTGCGTCACGGCCGTTGCTGTCCGTGGCGTCCTCCGCGGTCGGTCGTCGGCCGGCCCGGTCTCGGCCGTGGCGGTCTCGGTGGTGTCTTTACCCCGGCGCAGCAGCCGGGTCAGTGCGTTACCCACGCCCGCCCTACCGGAGCGCCGCGCGCACGGCGGCCGCGAATGCGTCGCCACGGTCGGCGTAACCCGCGAATTGGTCGAACGATGCGCCGGCCGGTGCCAGCAGGACCGTGTCGCCGGGCTTTGCCACGGTACGAGCCGCGGCCACCGCCGCGTTCATCACCGCGTGTGCCGGATCGTCGCCCGAATGTTTCACTTCTGTCACATCTGCCCCAGAAACCACAGCAGTCGCATCCATACCAGCATCCTCGCCTGTCACAACCTGCAGGACGGGGACATCCGGCGCGTGTCGCGATAACGCCTCTGCAACCTCTTGCCGATCTCGGCCGATGAGCACCGCGCCGACCAGCCGGGATGCCATCCTGGCGACCTCGGCGTCGACCGATGCGCCCTTGAGCAGACCGCCGGCGATCCAGACGACCCGCGGATAGGCCAGCACCGACGCCTCGGCGGCGTGCGGGTTGGTGGCCTTGGAGTCGTCGACGTAGGTGATGCCGTCGGCGACGGCCACGACCTCGGCCCGGTGCCGGCCCACCCGGAACGAGGCGATCGCGGCGGCGATCGCCTCGGCCGGCACGCCGACGCTGCGCGCCAGCGCCGCGGCGGCCAGCGCGTCGAGCACCCCGACCGGGCCCGGCACCGGGATGGACTCGACCGGCAGCAGCGCCAGGTCGTCGGCGAAGGCGCGGTCAACCAGCTGGCCGTCGCGCACGCCGAGCTCCCCGGCCGCCGGTTCGCCGAGCCGGAAGCCGACCCGCACCGGCGCCGCGGCGGTGTCCAGCAGCGCCGCGGCCCGGCCGTCGTCCAGGCCCACGACCGCCACCCGGCCATCGAGCGCCCGCGCCTTCGCCGCGGCGTAGGCGGCCAGGCTGCCGTGCCAGTCCAGGTGGTCTTCGGCGATGTTGAGCACCACGCCCGCCTCGGGCTTCAGCGAAGGCGCCCAATGCAATTGGAAACTGGACAGCTCGACGGCCAGCAGCTCGGCGGGTTCTGTCCAGCACGTCGAGCACCGGGTCGCCGATATTGCCGCACAGCAGGCTGCGCCGGCCGCCGGCGCGTCAGCATGGCGTGCAGCATCGACGTGGTGGTCGTCTTGCCGTTCGTGCCGGTCACCACCAGCCAGCGGCGCGGCGGCCCGTAGTGGCCCGCGGCGTCGAGCCGCCAGGCCAGCTCCACGTCGCCCCAGATCGGCACGCCGGCCGCCGCGGCGGCGGCCAGCAGCGGCGTGGTCGGCGAGAAGCCGGGGCTGGTGATCACCAGGGCGTAGCCGCGAGATCTGCTCGATGGCCGTCGAGGTGGACGCGGTCGGCACTCCCGCGTCGGCGTAGCCGCGCAGCGTGGCCGGGGTCGTCGTCGCACAGCGTCGGCGCCGCGCCGAATCGCGTCAGCGCCGCCAGCACCGCCTTGCCCGTGACCCCGCCGCCGGCCACCAGCACCGGCGCGCCGGGCGCCAAGGGCTCCAGCCCGGTCACGTCAGGCACCGATCGCGCCCAGCCACTCACCGTAGAAAAGGGCCACGCCCAGACCGCAGGCGATCGCGGTGAGCAGCCAGAAGCGGATGATGACCGTGGTCTCGGCCCAGCCGGCCAATTCGAAATGGTGGTGAAAGGGCGCCATCCGGAACACCCGGCGCCCGGTGGTGCGAAAGGTCAGGATCTGCAACACAACCGAGCCGACCTCGGCGACGAACAGCGAACCCAGCACGACGGCGAGGATCTCGGTGCGGCTGGTGACCGAGATGCCCGCGATGATGCCGCCCAGGGCCAGCGATCCGGTGTCGCCCATGAAGATCTTGGCGGGCGCGGCGTTCCACCACAAAAAGCCGATGCAGGCGCCCGGCGGTGGCGGCCGCGATCAGCGCCAGGTCCAGCGGGTCGCGCACGTTGTAGCAGCCCAGCCCGGGCGCGGTGACGCAGGCGTTGCGGTACTGCCAGAAGGTGATCAACACGTAGGCGGCGGTGACCATCGCCATGGTGCCGGCGGCCAGCCCGTCCAGGCCGTCGGTGAAGTTGACCGCGTTGGACCAGGCGCTGACGATGACCACGCAGAACAACACGAACAGCCCGGGAGCCAGAGTGACGGTGGCGATCTCGCGCACGTAGGACAGATCCGCGCTGCGCCGGTGTCAGGCCGTTGGCGTTGTGGAACTGCAGCACCAGCACGCCGAACAGCACCGCGGCGGCGATCTGCCCGACGGTCTTGGCCGTCTTGTTCAAGCCGAGGTTGCGCGACCTGCGGATCTTGATCAGGTCGTCGAGGAATCCGACGCCGCCGAGCACGGTGGCCAGGCCCAGCACCAGCAGGCCCGACACGGTGACGCCCTCACCGTCGAAGGCCATGCCCGGCCAGGTGTGTGCCCAGGTAGCCCGCCCAGATGCCGGCCAGAATGGCCACGCCGCCCATCGACGGCGTGCCGCGTTTGGCGTGGTGGGTCGGCGGGCCGTCCTCGCGGGTGTGGTGGCCGAATCCCTGCCGGGTGAACAGCCGGATCAGCGCCGGGGTCAGCAGGATCGACACGGTCAGCGCGACGGCGACCGCGATGAGGATCTGCCTCATGCGCGCGTCCCGCCCGCAGAGCCTGCCGAGTCTTCCGACCCTTGCCGTGGTCAGCGCGTCGGCCAGCGCGCCGAGTCCCGCCGAGTTCGACGCCTTGACCAGGACGACGTCGCCGGGTTGTACCTCGGCCCGCAGTAACGCCAGGGCGGCGTCGCTGTCGGCGACGTTGACGGCCCCTCTATCGGCTGCGCCCCAGGAACCCTCCATGACCGCTCCGTGGTGCATGGCGCTCATCGACCTCCCACTTCCCACGACAACGAGTCGAGACACATCTAAGCGCACCGCCAGCCGGCCGATGCGATCGTGCTCGGCTATGGCGTCCTCACCGAGCTCAGCCATCTCGCCGAGCACCGCCCAGCTCCTGCGCTTTTCGGCGGGCTGTGCCCGCCGACCGCACCCCCGCCGTGGGCGATCCAGGCCAGCGCCTGCAAGCCGGCCCGCATCGAATCGGGGTTGGCGTTGTAGGCATCGTCGATCACGGTGACCCCGTCCGCGCGGGTGGTGACCTGCATCCGGTGCCGCGACACCGGACCCGTCCCGGCCAGTGCGGCCGCCACCTGTTCGAGGTCGGCGCCGCATTCCAGCGCGACCGCGGCCGCGCACAGCGCGTTGCCGACCTGGTGATCGCCGTAGACGCCGAGTTGCACCGGCACCCGCGTCACCCCGGACGCGTCGCGCCGGTGCAGCGTGAACCGCGGCCTGGCCAGCTCGTCGAGCGACACCGGCCCGGCCCACAGGTCGCTGGGGCCCGCGGTGGTGTGTTCGGCGCGGCTGACCCGAACCACCCGGGCGGCGGTCACGTTCGCCATCGCCGCCACCGCCGGGTCGTCGGCGTTGAGGATCACCACGCCGGAAGCCGGAACAGATTGTGGCAGTTCAGATTTCGTCTGGGCGATGGCTTCGCGTGAGCCGAACTCGCCCAGGTGGGCGGTGCCGACATTGAGGACCACCCCGATCGATGGTGTGGCGATTTCGGCGAGCGCGGCGATGTTTCCGGGATGGCGCGCCGACATCTCGAGAACCAGATAGTCGGTGTCGGTCGTCGCGCGCAGCACCGTCCACGGGTGCCCCAGCTCGTTGTTGAACGACCCCGGCGGGGCGACCACCTCACCCAGCGGCGCCAGCACGGCGGCCACCAGGTCCTTGGTCGAGGTCTTCCCCGACGAGCCGGTGATGCCGATGATCGTCAGCCCGCCGGCCACCAGTTCGGCGGCGACCGCACTGGGCCAGCTTGGCCAGCGCGGCCAGCACCGCCGCGCCGGAGCCGTCGGCGTCGTGCTCGAGCACCCCGGCCAGCCCGCGGAACCGGCTCGCAAGCCGGCGGTTGCGGGGGCACCACGATGGCCGGAACCCCGACCGGTCGGGCCGCCAGGACGGCGACCGCACCGGCGCGCGACCGCCGAGTCCGCGAAGTCGTGCCCGTCGCGCGCGCGCTCCCGGCAGCGCCAGGAACAGGCCGCCCGGCTTGACCGCGCGTGAGTCGAATTCGACCGTCCCGGTGACGTGGCGCTGCGCGGCGTCCTGCGGCGAGATGTCGGACAGGGTGCCCCCGACGATGTCGGCGATCTGGGCGACGGTCAGGTCGATCATCGCTGCGCCCTCCAGGCCCCATGGCCTCGCGCAACGCCTCGGCCAGCTCCACCCGGTCGTCGAAGGGACGGGTGTGCCCGCCGGCGCGCTGCCCGGTTTCGTGGCCCTTGCCCGCGATCAGCACCACGTCACCGGGGCGCGCCCAGGCGACCGCGTGCCTGATCGCGCCGCGCCGGTCGGCGATCTCGACAACCTCTGCCGCACAGCCACTTTCGGTCGCGCCGGCCAGGATTTCCCGGCGGATCGCCGCCGGGTCCTCACCGCGCGGGTTGTCGTCGGTGACGACGACCAAGTCGGCCAGCTCGGCGGCCGTCGCGCCCATCGGCGCCCGTTTGCCCGGATCGCGCTCGCCACCGGCGCCGAACACCACCGCCAGCCGACGGCCCGGACGCGGACAGGGTGGTCAGCACCGCCCGCAGCGCACCCGGCTTGTGGGCGTAGTCGACCAGCGCCAGGAAATCCTGGCCGACGTCGATCTCTTCCATGCGGCCCGGCACGCGGGTCTGCCGCAGCCCCGGCGCCGCCTGCTCCGGCGACACCCCGACCGCGTCCAGAAGGGCCAGTGCCACAAGGCAATTGGCGACGTTGTAGTGGCCGGGTAGCCGGAACCCCGACCTGATGCCGTGCGCCGCGGGGTCGACGGCGGTGAACTGTTGTCCCCCGGCGCCCATCGGGGCCACGTCGACGGCGCGCCAGTCGGCGGGCCGGCCCTCGGCGCTGACGGTGATCGCGTCGCCGGCCCGGGCCGCCATGGCGCGCCCGGCCTCGTCGTCGACGCACACCACCGCGCGGCGCGCCCGCAGCGGCGAATCCGGGTCGAACAGCAAGGCTTTGGTGTCGAAGTAGTCTTGCCATCGTGGGGTGGAAGTCGAGGTGATCGCGCGACAGGTTGGTGAAACCGCCTACCGCGAACCGGTTCCGTCCACCCGGCCCAACGCCAGCGCGTGACTGGAGACCTCCATGACGACGGTGTCGACACCCCGTTCGGCCATCGCCGCCAGCATCGCCTGCAGCGCGGGGGCCTCCGGCGTGGTCAGCGCGCTGGGGATGTCGGCGCCGTCGATGCGGATGCCGATCGTGCCGATCAGCCCGGCCGTGCGGCCCGCGGCGCGCAGACCGGCTTCGACCATATAAGTGGTGGTGGTCTTGCCGGAGGTGCCGGTGATGCCGATGACGGCCACCCGCTCGCGACGGGTTCCCGTACACCGTGGCGGCCAGGCCGCCGAGCACGCCGCGGGCGTCGGGGTGCACCAGCGTCGGCACGGTCGGGGCACCGGCCGCGGTCATCGCGGCGACCCCGGCGGGATCGGTGAGCACGGCGACCGCGCCGCGTTCGATCGCGTCGGCGGCATAGCGGGCGCCGTGAGTGGTCAGACCGGGCAGCGCGGCGAACAGGTCACCGGGCAGCACGTCCTGCGCGCGCAGCGTCACACCGGTGATGGTCACGTCGGGCACGGCAGTGCCCTGACAGGACCGTCGGCCAGCACCGCGCCGACCTGGTCGGCGAGCGCGGGCAGCCGCACGCCCGCGGCGGCGCCGGGGCGTAACCCGGTGGGCACCGGCACCACTGTCAGTCACACCTCCCTCCGACGCCGCGTGATCCTCATGATCGGCCATGACACCCTACCTAGCCGCAACCGGCCACGAGGCGATCCGCGCGCCGAGAGAGGGGTCGGGCGGTTTTACCGGGGTGTGGCGAGGGCCGCCGGGTTGGCGGCGACCCGCTGCGCCCGGCTTATGCACGATTGTGGCGACCCGCTGCGCCCGGCTGCGCCGCGCTTGCGATCCCCACGGCCGCGCTGGCGATCGCCACGCCCGCGCTGGCGATCGCCGCTAGGTGGCCTGCAGCGTCAGCGGCGGACCGGGGTCCGGCGACAGCGGCACATTCTCGCGCTGCATCAGCCAGCCGGCGATGTTGTGGAACAGCGGGGCCGCCGAGTGACCGGGCGTGCCGTCGGCGTTGCGCTCCGGGTTGTCCATCATGATGCCGATGACGTAGCGGGGGTTGTCGACGGTGGCCATTCCGGCGAACGTGATCCAGTAGACGTTGTCGAAGTAGCAGCCGCAGGCCGGGTTGATCTGCTGCGCGGTGCCCGTCTTGCCGGCCATCTGGTAGCCCGTCACCGCGCCGGCGGACCCGGTGCCCTGCTGGTAACCCATCGGGTCCTTCTGCACGACGGCACGCAGCATGTTGCGCACGGTCTGCGCCGTCTGCGGCGACACCACCCGCACGCCCTCCGGACGCGGCTCCTCGGTGCGGGTGCCGTCGGGGGCGATGGTGGCCTTGATGATCCGCGGCGGCATCCGCAGCCCGTCGTTGGCGATCGCCTGGTACATGCCGGTCATCTGCAGCAGCGTCATCGAAAGACCCTGGCCGATAGGCAGGTTCGAGAAGGTGCTGCCCGACCACTGGTCGATCGGCGGCACCAGTCCGGCGCTCTCACCGGGCAGGCCGACGTTGGTGCGTTGCCCCAGACCGAATTTGCGGACCATGTCGTAGTAGCGTTCCGGGCCGACGCGCTGGGCGAGCATCAAAGTGCCGACGTTCGAGGACTTTCCGAATACGCCGGTGGTGGTGTAGGGCATCACGCCGTGATCCCACGCGTCGTGGATGGACACCCCGCCCATCTGGATCGTGCCGGGGACCTGCAACACCTCATCGGGATTGGACAGGCCGTACTCGATGACCGAGGACGCGGTGATCACCTTGTTCACCGAGCCGGGCTCGAACGGCGAGGACACCGCGAGGTTGCCCAGCTGTTTGTCGCCCTGACGCCCGATGTCCTGCGAGGGGTCGAAGGTGTTGTCGTTGGCCATGGCCAGCACTTCGCCGGATTTGGCGTCGAGCACGACGGCCGAAACATTGTGCGCCCCTGAGACATTCTTGGCCTGCTGAACCTGCTGCTGCACGTAGAACTGGATGTCGTCGTCGAGGGTCAGCTGGACCATCGAGCCGTTGACCGCCCGATGCCGGTTGCGGTAACTGCCGGGGATGACCACCCCGTCGGATCCGCGGTCATAGGTGACCGAGCCGTCGGTGCCCGACAGCACCGAGTCCATCGCCTCCTCCAGCCCCAGCAGGCCGTGACCGTCCCAGTCGATGCCGCCGACGATGTTGGCCGCCAGCGATCCGCCCGGATACTGGCGTAGATCCTGGCGTTCGGAGCCGACCTCTGGAAACTTGTCCGAGATCGCGCTGGCGACAGCGGGATCGACGGCGCGCGCCAGATACACGAAGTTGTCGTCGGTTTGCAGCTTCTTCAAAACGGTCGCCGAGTCCGGCTTGTTGCCCAGACGGCTGGAGACCTCTTTGGCGATATCGCGCAACCGCTGCTGCGGATCGGGCGCGGTCGAGTTCTTGGCCTTGGCTTCCTCCAGCTGTTTGCGAATCCGTTTCGGCTGAAACGTCAGCGCACGCGACTCGATGGTGAAGGCAAGCTGGTCTTTGCGTCGGTCGATGATGCTGCCGCGCACCGCCTTTTCCACATCGGTGACCTTGAGCTGGCTGGCGGCCTGGGCGCGCAGCGATGCGGCGTTGGTCACCTGCAGAACGAACAGCTGGGCGGCGGCCACCAGCATCAGCACCAGGATGACCACGTTGCCGGCCCGATGCCGGAACACGAACGACCCGCCGCGGCTGGTCAATTGCACGATCTGCCGGGTGCGGCGTTCCCGCGCCGAGTGCCCCGCCGCCACTGCCTCGGGTCGCTGTGCGGCACCGGCGCCCTTGGCCTGCTTGGCCTTCCGGAATCGCTTCGGCTCGCGAACGTCTCGGCCGATGTCGGCTTGCTGTGGTTTCACGCGACGCTTGGATTGCCGGACGCCCTTGCCCGCCAAGTCCTTACGGGGACCACGTGTCGGCCGTGCCGACTGCGACCGGCGTGCCCGCGGGGATTCCCCCCGGCTCACCTGGGTGCACCTGGCGGCGCGACGACCGCGGGTCCGGGCAGGCCGTTAGCCGGCGCGGCGGGGACCACCGGCTGAGCCGGCGCCGCCGGACGGCCCAGCTGCAGCGGGACCGGGATCTCGGCGGGCAACGGCGCTGGCACCTGGCCAGGAGCCGGAATCGGCAGCCCGCCCAAGGGAATTGGCACCTCGGCCGGTGCCGGAGCGATCGCCGGTCCGGCGGGCATGGGCAACCCCGGCATCGGCAGCCCCGGCAGCACGCCGGGTGCGCGTCCGGTGACCGGGCCGGCGGGTGTGCCGGGCAGCGCACCGGTGGCTGGGGCAGCGGGCATGCCGGGCAATGCACCCGTCGCCGGTCCGCCTGGCATGCCGGGCAGCGTACCTGTCACCGGCACACCGGGGGCGGCAGGCGCGCCGGGCACCGGGGGCACCGCCGGCGGTAGATGCTGACCGCCCACCGTCGACGCGCCGTCGGGAGCGCGCAGCAACGCTTCGGGCCCGGACCTGGCGGGGACGGGGCCGCCGGGGGCGGGCTCCAACCGCATCGAGACCTCCGGCGGAGCTGTCGGCGGCTTGGGGGGCTGCGGCGCCTCGTCGGGAAGCTTGTTGTTCAACGGCGGCGGCGGAACACCGTCGGCCGGCTTGGGCGTGCCGACCACCACCCAGTTCCCGGACGGGTCCTGGACCAGGTGCGCGGTGTCCCTGCTCGGGATCATGCCCTGCTTGCGGGCCGCCTCCGCCAGCGCCGGGGCGGCCTCCGCTTCGCGCACGTCGCGCTCCAGCGCTTCCTTCTGCTGCTGCAGCAACCGGGTCCGCTCCCGGGCGTGGCTCAACTTGTAGGAGCGCTCGGCGGAGTCGGTGGACAGCCACAGCGTGAGCCCGAGGCCGAGGCCCAGCGCGCCGATGATCAGCACGACGAACGGGACCTTGCTGGCCAACGTCCGCGGCCGCAGGTCGATCGACGCCAGCCGAGTCGGCCAGCCGCTCGGTCAGGCGAGGACGAACGACCTTGGGCGCCTTGGCTTTCCGCGCCTTGGCCCGCGCCTTGGCCTGGCTGGTGCTCTTGGGCCGCGCCGGCCGCTCGACCGGCCGGGCGATGGGGCTGGTCTGCGGTCCGGACTTGGGCGCGCGGGCTTCGCGGGTGGGCGCCGAGGTCCGGCCGGTTCGGGTGCGCCGCGCCGATCCGGATTCGGTCGCGGGACGACGGCTCCGCCGGGCAGAACCGTCGCGTGCGCCCCGACGGTCGCTGCCACCGCGCCGTTTCGACGTCTCGCGCTCTGCTTTCATGCGTCGCCTCTCCCGCTAGCCTGCTCGTGATTGCATTCGTTGCAGCGCCCGCAATCGCACTGCGGCACTGCGCGGATTGCGTTCGACCTCGGTGGCGTTGGCGCGGCTCGGCGCCGTGCGTCAGACGACTGGAATAGCGGTTCATGGCCGGGAAGTTCGACCGGCAGATCCACCGGGGTGCGGGACGCGACCGCCTGGGCGAAGAGCCGCTTGACGATCCGGTCCTCCAGCGATTGGTAGGCCATCACCACGATGCGCCCCCCGACGGTGAGCGCGTCCAGGGCGGCCGGGAGCGCGCGGCGCAGCGTGTCCAGTTCGTCGTTGACCGCGACCCGCAGCGCCTGGAACGTGCGCTTGGCCGGATGCCCGCCGGTGCGCCGCGCCGCGGCCGGAATCGCTTCGTAGAGCAGGGCTACCAGGTCGGAGGTCGACGTGAAAGGCTCGCGGGCGCGCCGGCGCACGATGTGCGCGGCGATGCGGCGCGCGAACCGCTCCTCGCCGTAGCGGTGCAAGATGTTCGCCAGCTCCGCCTCGTCGTAGGTGTTGACGATGTCGGCCGCGGTCAGCGGCGAGCGAGGGGTCCATCCGCATGTCCAGCGGCGCGTCCTGCGCGTAGGCGAAGCCCCGCTCGGCACGGTCGAGCTGCATGGACGACACCCCGAGGTCGAACAGCATTCCGTCCACCGATTCGGTTGCCGCATAACCGGATTCGGCCAGTGCCGCGGCGATGCCGTCGTAGCGCGTGTGCACCAGCGTGACCCGGTCGCCGAAGCGCGCCAGCCGTGCCCGGGCGATGTCCAGCGCGCTGGGATCGCGGTCGAGTCCGATCAGCCGCAGACCCGGCAGGTCGGTGAGGAACCGTTCCGCATGCCCGCCCGCGCCGAGGGTGGCGTCGACCAGCACGGCCCCCGACCCGTCGGGGTGGTGACGGGTCAACGCGGGCGCGAGCAGTTCGACGCAGCGGTCCAGCAGAACGGGGACGTGCCCGTGGTCATCGGAACTCGAATTGTCAGCCACCGCAACGCCTCCACGAATCTGCCGGCGCCCGTCGGCCACCCGGGCCCCCAAGAGACGGGCCATCGCGCCGGCTCGGGTCTGTGCCGTCCGGACGGGCCTTACCAGGTGCCCGGGGAGATGGGCAGCCCCTGCATCGAGGTCTCTGACCGAAGTCGCGAACCTGGCGTTGGGGAAGTACGCCAGGGTCGGTTCGGTCAGAGGCCACGTTGCACGGGCATGCGCCTCAGATGATGTCGCCGAGTGCTTCATCGCTGGCCGCGGAGAAGTTCTCTTCGTGGGTCTGCTGGTAGTCCTGCCAGGCCTGCGCATCCCAGATCTCCAGGTTGTCGATCGCGCCGATGACCACGCAGTCCTTCGAAAGGTTCGCGTAGCGCCGGTGATCGGCCGACAACGTGATCCGGCCCTGCGCGTCGGGATGCTGCTCGTCGGTGCCGGCGGCGAGGTTGCGGAGAAACGCCCGGGCCTCGGGGTTGCTCCGCGAGGCCTTGCTCGCCCGGCGGGCCAATTGCTCGAATTCCGCCCGCGGGTAGACGGCGAGGCTGTGGTCCTGGCTCTTGGTGACCATCAACCCCCCTGCCAGCGCGTCGCGGAACTTGGCGGGCAGCGTCAGCCGCCCCTTGTCGTCGAGTTTGGGCGTGTAGGTGCCAAGAAACACCAGCTCACCTCCCCTATGGGGTCACCCAAACACTGCAGCCACCATACCCCACAATCCCCCACTGCGCCCCATTCTTTGAGTGTCGTCGTGGCGTTTCCGGGGTTGTCCGTCGTCAGGACGCCGTCAACGCCTCCCACGGGGTGTGTCGAGGTCGCCCCCGGACGGTTCCGGGCGGTCGCGCAGAGCCCACCTACCAGGCAAAACATGCATTGTGGGGCGTAGTGGGGAACTTTAGTGGGGCGCGGTGGGGCTTGAATGCCGCGACGCGCCTCGGTTAGGGCTCGATTGAGCCGCAAAACGGCATCGACGGTTGCGCGGGTGTCGGATGCACGGCCGGGGCCGGGGCGTCGGCACCGGGCCCTGAGAAAACAAATCGGGGCAGCCGGTGGCTACCCCGAATGTGTAGATGCGCCTAGTCGTCGAAGCGGCGGCGGAACCGATCCTCCATGCGGCTGGTGAACGAACCCCCGCCCTTGTTGCGGCGCTGACGCAGCGAAGTGGGCGCCGGGCCGGAATGATCGGCCCTGCCGGACAACCGGGGACCGGTGATCGCGAATATCACTCCGCCAAACATGACGATGAATCCAAAGACGCTGAGGATCGGGAAGTTTCCGATCATCGTTGCCTTGAACGCCACCCCGGAGACCAGCATCGCCAGACCGATGACGAACAGCGCCACGCCCTGCAGCCGCCGACGGGCGGTAGGTGCGCGAAACCCTCCGCCGCGGACGCTCGACGCGAATTTGGGGTCCTCGGCGTAGAGAGCGCTCTCGATCTGATCGAGCATCCGCTGCTCATGATCGGAGAGTGGCATTCGTCCCTCCTTGCCGGCTGTTTGGCACGTGACTATCGGTAGCACGCGGATGCCCGTTGCAGGGGCAACTAATTGAATGATACGAGGTCAATCTGCCCCATACCACTGGTTCGGCGCCGATTCTATCCCGGCCGCCGCCTGGCACTCCCGCCAGACCGGAACGGCCGTGCGCTACAACCGGCTTCCCGAACCGGGACGGTCGGGCGGGCCGCTGCCACGACCGCCCGTCGGGCCGCCGCACGCGGGTCCGATAATGGGCGATAGGCAGCCCGGTCCGACGGCGACCACCTGACGCCGAGGCGCCGCATGAGCCTGGATCACCGACGAGGAGGACACCGCGAGTTGGCGATATTGCTCATCGATCTGCTTCCCAACGAGATGGAGCGCCGCCTGGGGGACGCGCTGGCGGTGTACGTCGATGCGATGCGTTACCCGCGGGGCACCGAGAACCAGCGCGCCGCGATGTGGCTGGAACACATCCGGCGGCAGGGCTGGCAGGGCGCCGGCGTCGTCGAAACCCAGGAAGCCGAAGACGCAGGCGCACAACTGCCCTCGGCGGACGATTTGGCCGGCGCCCCGCTGCTCGGCGTGGCCTACGGCTACCCGGGTGCGCCCGGGCAATGGTGGCAGCAGCAGGTCGTGCTGGGCATGCAGCGCGGCGGCTCGCCGCCCCAGGAGATCTCCCGGCTGATGAACAGCTACTTCGAGTTGACCGAGCTGCACATCCATCCCCGCGCCCAGGGTCGCGGTCTCGGCGAGGCGTTGGCCCGACGGCTGCTCGCCGGCCGCGCCGAGAAGAACGTGCTGCTCTCCACGCCGGAAATCAATGGTGAACCCAACCGCGCGTGGCGGTTGTACCGGCGCCTGGGTTTCACCGACGTCATCCGCGGCTACCACTTCGCAGGCGACCCGCGGGCGTTTGCGATCTTGGGCCGCAAGCTGCCTCTGTGACACCCGAACCCGGCACACATCGGCAGACTCCACTAAGTGGCTCACCGGATCTGGCACGATGACCTGGTGCGAGCCAGCTCTCCCCCGCCCCGCAGCCGAGGATCCCGAGCGCGTCGAGCTCGGCGGCGCCGCCTGACGGCCATCGCGATGCTGCTGTTGGTGGTGCCGCTGGCCACCGGATGCCTGCGGGTCAGGGCCTCGCTCACCATCTCCCCCGATGACCTGGTGTCCGGCGAGATCGTCGCCGCCGCCAAACCCAAGACCTCCAAAGACACCGGTCCGCAACTGGACAGCAATAACCTGCCGTTCAGCCAGAAGGTGGCGGTCTCGAATTACGACAGCGACGGCTACGTGGGCTCGCAGGCGGTGTTCTCCGACCTGACGTTCGCGGAGTTGCCGCAGCTGGCCAACATGAACTCCGACGCCTCCGGGGTCAACCTGACGCTGCGCCGCAACGGCAACCTGGTGATCCTGGAAGGCCGGGCGGACCTGACCTCGCTGACCGATCCCGAGGCAGACGTCGAGCTGACGGTGGCCTTCCCCGGCGTGGTGACCTCCACCAACGGCGACCGGGTCGAACCCGACGTGGTGTCGTGGAAGCTCAAACCGGGCGTGGTGACCGCCATGACCGCCCAGGCCCGCTACACCGACCCCAACACCCGGTCCTTCACCGGCGCGGTGGTGTGGCTGGGCATCGCTTCGTTCGCGGCCGCCGGCGTGGTGGGACTGCTGGCCTGGGTCAGCCGGGACCGGTCACCGCGGTTGACCGCCCCGCGCGACCAACCACCACCCAGCTAGCCCTGCCGGGCCGGTGACCAGTAGGCGAGCATCTCCGCGAACGTCTGGAAGGCCGGCCCGGAATTGCCGTAGGTCGCCTCGAGATGGATGCTCAGCGGGAAGCCGAGCTCGGCGACCCCGTCGATGACGCGTTTGTAGAGGTCGACCATCTGCTGGCGCTTCTGCGCCGGTTCGCCGGCGGCCAGCTTCTTGACGAACTCCTGCTCGTCGGCCACCGCCGGGTTGCCGGGGTCCTGGATCAGCCAGTTGATCAGTCCGACCCGGCTCTCCATCTTCGGTACGAAGCCGAACGACAGCAGGATCTCCGGCCGGTGATCGGTCTGTCTTGGCGAACTCGCTCAGGAAGCCCACGATCGCGTCGGAGTACAACAGCTGGGTCATGCCGTAGGTGGCGCCCTGGTCGCACTTGAAGTTGAACCGGCCCTGTTCGCCGTCCCGGGTGGGGATCAGGATGACGCCGCGGTTGGTCACCAGCTCGCGGTAGATCGACAGGGCGTCGGTGGGGGCGACGCCGGAGCCCTCGCCGTCGTTCATGGTGCGCGGCACCCCGACGAAGACCACGCCTTCCATGCCGGCCGAGGTCAGCTCGGTGAGCCGCGCGCGCAGCGACGGCTCGTCCATGAACGCGGTGACCTGGGTGCACAGGCCTTTGATCCCGGGCAGTTCCGGCTTGACGACCGACCAGAAGTCGAGCACGTCCAACTTGGGCTTCATCTGGATGGGACGGTCGTCGTCCTCGGCGATGATCCCCGGAATCATCACGTGCCGGATCAGGCCGTCCAGGCCCGCCTCGGCCGAATTCCGCACCACTTTCTGCGCCTCGTCCAGTGCCCGCTGCCGACCTTCGTCGGCGTTCGGCGGCACCAGCTCGAGCGCAACGGTGTTGAGGGTCACGCGGCTTCTCTCCATCTGACGACTATTGGCCCGGGGCGTCTGGTGGCCACGCAGTCTCCGCGCGGGCCCCAGCGCACCCGCCAGCATAGGGGCGGGTTACTGAGGCAGGCGAAGCAACTGGGTCCACCGGCCCGGGTCATGTGCGGCGCAGCGCGGGCGACGCGGCGAATACACTGGTCGGGCCTGGAACACCCAGCCAGCCGAGCAGAAAGGGGCGCCGCGCTGAGCCTGAAGTCAGTGGCAGCAGCGGCAACCGTCGAGTTGACCGGCGCCATCACCGACCAATTGCGGCGGTACATGCACGACCGGCGCACCGAGACCGCGTACATCGGTGACGATTACAGCGGTCTGATCGCCGCGCTGGAAGATTTCGTGCTCAACGGGGGCAAGCGGCTACGGCCCGCCTTCGCCTATTGGGGCTGGCGCGCCGTGACGACCGAAGCCCCCGATGAGCAAGCGCTGCTGCTGTTTTCCGCACTCGAGCTGCTGCACGCCTGCGCGCTGGTGCACGACGACGTGATCGACGACTCGTCCACCCGCCGGGGCCGGCCGACCACGCACGTCCAGTTCGCGACGCTGCATCGCGACCGGCACTGGCGGGGCTCGCCGGAGCAGTTCGGCATGTCGGCGGCCATCCTGCTCGGTGATCTCGCGCTGGCCTGGGCCGACGACATCGTCTTCGGTGTCGAGTTGACGCCACAGGCCGGGCGACGGGTGCGACGGGTGTGGGCCAACATCCGCACCGAGGTGCTCGGCGGGCAGTACCTCGACATCGTCGCCGAGGCCAGCGCGGCCGCCTCGATCGCCTCGGCGATGAACGTCGACACCTTTAAAACCGCCTGCTACACCGTGTCCCGGCCGCTGCAACTCGGGGCGGCGGCCGCGGCCGACCGGCCCGACGTCCACGACATCTTCAGCCAGTTCGGGACGGACCTGGGGGTGGCGTTTCAGCTGCGCGACGACGTGCTGGGGGTTTTCGGCGACCCCGCGGTGACCGGTAAGCCGTCCGGGGACGATCTGCGATCGGGCAAGCGCACCGTGCTGCTGGCCGAGGCGGTGGAGTTGGCGGAGAAGTCAGACCCGTTGGCGGCCAATTTGTTACGGACCTCGATCGGGGCCCGGCTGAGCGACGCGCAAGTGGATCAGCTGCGCGACGTCATCGAGTCGGTGGGCGCGCTGGCCGCGGCCGAACAGCGGATCGCCGCGCTGACCCAGCGGGCCCTGGCCACACTCGCGGCCGCGCCCATCAACACCGCGGCCAAAGCGGGGCTGTCCGAATTGGCCAAGCTGGCCACGAACCGGTCCGCCTGAACCGATGACGACGCCCACGGACACCCCGGAAGCCGACTCGCCGGCAGCCAAACCCTCTCGCGTTGAATGGTTTTCACAGCTGAAAGCGTTCGTCGCCGGCGGCGACTCCCGCCCGGCCAAGCTGGGCATGCTGGGATCGGTGCTGATCACCCTGGGCGGCCTGGGCGCCGGCAGCACCCGCCAGCACGACCCGCTGCTCGAGTCAATGCACATGTCCTGGTTGCGTTTTGGCCACGGCCTGGTGCTGTCGTCGATCGTGTTGTGGACCGGCGTTGCCCTGATGCTGATCGCGTGGCTCAGCCTGGGCCGTCGGGTGCTGGCCGGCGAGTCGAACGAGTTCGTCATGAAAGCCACCACCGGCTTCTGGCTGGCGCCGTTGCTGGTGTCGGTGCCCGTCTTCAGCCGGGACACCTATTCGTATCTGGCGCAGGGCGCGCTGCTGCGCGACGGCCTGGACCCGTACGCGGTGGGTCCGGTCGCCAACCCAAACAGCCTGCTGGACAACGTCAGCCCGATCTGGTCGATCACGACCGCACCCTATGGGCCGGTGTTCATCCTGGTGGCGAAGATGATCACCATCCTCGTGGGCAACAACGTGGTGGCGGGCACCATGTTGCTGCGGCTGTGCATGCTGCCCGGCCTGCTGCTGCTGGTCTGGGCGACCCCCCGCGTGGCACGCCATCTGGGCACCGATGGTTCGACGGCACTGTGGATCTGCGTGCTCAACCCCCTGGTGCTCATCCATCTGATGGGCGGGGTGCACAACGAGATGCTGATGGTGGGCCTGATGGCCGCCGGTATCGCGCTGACGTTCGGTGGCCGCCACGTCGCGGGCATCGCGCTGATCACCGTCGCCATCGCGGTCAAGGCCACCGCAGGCATCGCGCTGCCCTTCCTGGTGTGGGTGTGGATGCGGCATCTGGGCGAACGGCGGGGATATCGGCCGGTGCCAGCATTTTTGGCGGCGACGGCATTATCGCTGCTGATCTTCGTCGTGGTCTTCGCGATCGTGTCCGCGGTGGCCGGCGTCGGCCTGGGCTGGCTGACCGCGCTGGCCGGATCGGTGAAGATCATCAACTGGCTGACCGTGCCGACCGCGGCCGCCAACCTGATCCACGCGATCGGCAGCGGATTCTTCCCGGTGAGCTTCTATCCGATCCTTCGCGTCACCCGGCTGGTCGGCATCGCGATCATCGCGATGTCGCTGCCGCTGTTGTGGTGGCGGTTCCGTCGTGACGACCGGGCCGCGCTGACCGGCATCGCGTGGTCGATGCTGATCGTGGTGCTGTTCGTGCCGGCCGCCCTGCCCTGGTACTACTCGTGGCCGCTGGCGATCGTGGCCCCGCTGGCGCAGTCCCGGCGGGCCGTTGCGATCATCGGCGGCCTGTCGAGCTGGGTGATGGTGATCTTCAAACCCGATGGCTCGCACGGCATGTACTCGTGGCTGCACTTCTCGCTGGCCACCGCCTGCGCGGTGCTCGCGGGGTACAGCCTGTATCGAGCGCCCGCCCGGCAGGCCGAGCGAGCCGACGTCACCGCCGGATGAGCGAACGGGCTCAGTAGGCCATCGCCTGTGCCCGGCGCACGACTTCCCGCGCCTGGTGGGCGTGCAGGGCGTCGACCGGACGAGCGTTGTTGATCGCATCCCGGCTGCCGTCGCGGGTGACCGTCAACGAGGGATCCCGGGTGAACAGCCAGCGCACGATCTCGGTGTCGTGATAGCCGCCGTCGTGCAGGATCGTCAACAACCCCGCCAGACTCTTGACCACCTCGCCGGACTTGGTGAACAACACCTGCGGCACCACCAGTCCCTCGTCACGCCGGACCGCGACCAGGTGCCCCTCGCGGAGTTGCTGATGCACCTTGGTGACCGGCACCCCCAACAATTCGGCGACCCGCTTCAAGTCGTAGATTGGCTCGTCGGGTTCCAGCACGTCGTCGCCGGCAGGAATACTGCTCATCCGGGCAAGTGTAAGCCTAGATGCCCGCGTTGAGCCCGTGTTCTACCGGCCAATCACGGCGACGCACCTACGATGGCCCCGTGGCCCAAGCTGAATCGCCCGGCCCTCCCCCGCGAGCGGGCGGGACCCCCGCCCCGGGCCGGGACGGCCCGCATCGTCGCCGACCCGAAGCCGGGTCGATCGATCCGTTGGACAACACTTTGCTGGACGGCCGCTACCTGGTTCAGTCCAAGATCGCCAGCGGCGGCACGTCGACGGTGTATCGCGGCCTGGACACCCGACTCGACCGTCCCGTCGCGGTGAAGGTGATGGATTCCCGCTACGCGGGCGACGAGCAATTCCTGACCCGGTTCCAGCGCGAGGCCCAGACCGTGGCCCGGCTCAAGGATCCCGGGCTGGTCGCGGTCTACGACCAGGGCTTGGACGCTCGGCACCCGTTTCTGGTGATGGAGCTCATCGAGGGCGGCACGCTGCGCGAATTGCTGGGCGAACGCGGACCCATGCCGCCGTACGCCGTGGCGGCGGTGCTTCGTCCGGTGCTCGGTGGGCTGGCCGCCGCGCACCGGGCCGGCCTGGTGCATCGCGACGTCAAGCCCGAGAACGTGCTGATCTCCGACGACGGCGAGGTGAAAATCGCCGACTTCGGGTTGGTCCGGGCCGTGGCGGCCGCCGGAATCACCTCCACCAGCGTGATTTTGGGCACCGCCGCCTACCTGTCGCCCGAGCAGGTGCGCGACGGCGACGCCAGCCCGCGCAGCGACGTCTACTCCGCCGGGATCATGACCTACGAGCTGCTGACCGGACGCACACCGTTCACCGGCGACTCGGCGTTGTCGCTCGCCTACCAGCGGCTGGATACCGACGTGCCGCCGCCCAGCGCGGTCATCGACGGTGTGCCCGCGCCGTTCGACGAATTCGTGGAGCGTGCGACGGCCCGCGACCCGGACGACCGGTATGCCGACGCGATCGAGATGCGCACCGAACTCGACGCGATCGCCGATGAGCTTGGGCTGCCTGACTTTCGGGTGCCCGCCCCCCGCAACTCCGCTCAACACCGGTCGGCGGCGCTGCAGCGCAGCCCGGATGAGCCAGCGGCCGGTCACCGTGCAGCAGCCCAAGGCGCCCGGCCCGCCGCCGGTGCGTCAACCCACGCGCCAGATGACGCGGGGGCCCGAGGACTTGCCGGAGCCGCAACGCCCGGCGCAGACCGACGACGACCCCGAGGATGATTACGAATATGAGTCTGTCACAGGTGAATTCGCGGGCATCCCGATCAGCGAATTCGTCTGGGCGCGCCAACACAACCGGCGCATGGTGCTGGTCTGGGTGGCGGTGGTCCTGGCGATCACCGGGCTGGTCGCCACCGCGGCGTGGACCGTCGGAAGCAACCTCGACGGGCTGCTGTAGCCGGTGGCGCGAGAAGATCAGTCGCGCAGCATCTCGGCGACGAGGAAGGCCAACTCCAGCGACTGCTGGGTGTTCAGCCTTGGGTCGCAGGCGGTTTCGTAACGGCCGACCAGGTCGGTGTCCGAAATGTCTTGCGCCCCACCTAGACACTCGGTGACGTTGTCGCCGGTGATCTCGACGTGGATGCCGCCCGGGTGGGTGCCCAGCGCGCGGTGCACCTCGAAGAAGCCCTGCACCTCGTCGACGATGCGGTCGAAGTGACGGGTCTTGTAGCCGTTGGACGACTCGTGGGTGTTGCCGTGCATCGGGTCGCACTGCCAGATCACCTGGTGACCGGTGGCCTGGACCTTCTCCACGATCGGGGGCAGCAGATCGCGCACCTTGTTGTTGCCCATCCTGCTCACCAGCGTCAGCCGGCCGGGCTTGTTGTGCGGGTCGAGCCGCTCGACGTATTCGACGGCCAGCTCCGGGGTGATCGTCGGGCCGATCTTGACGCCGATCGGGTTGGCGATCACCTCGGCGAACGCGATGTGCGCGCCGTCGAGCTGGCGGGTCCGCTCGCCGATCCACACGGTGTGCGCCGACAGGTCATAAAGCTGCGGTTCGCCGCTGTCGCTCTCGGACAGGCGCAGCATGGACCGCTCGTAGTCGAGCACCAAAGCCTCGTGGCTGGCGTAGATCTCGGCGGTCTGCAGGTTGCGGTCGGCCACCCCGCAGGCACTCATGAAGCGCAGGCCGCGATCGATCTCGGTGGCCAGCGCCTCGTATCGGGCGCCGGCCGGCGAGGTCCGGACGAATTCCCGGTTCCAGTCGTGCACCAGGTGCAGCGAGGCCAATCCCGAAGACGTCAGCGCCCGAACCAGATTCATCGCCGCGCTGGCGTTGGCGTAGGCGCGCACCAACCGCGACGGGTCGTGCTCGCGCACGGCGGCGTCCGGCGCGAAGCCGTTGATCATGTCGCCGCGATAGGACTTCAACCCCAGCGCGTCGATGTCGGCCGATCGCGGCTTGGCGTACTGCCCGGCGATGCGGGCCACCTTGACCACCGGCAGGCTCGAGCCGTAGGTCAGCACCACCGCCATCTGCAGCAGGGTGCGCACGTTGCCGCGAATGTGGGGTTCGGTGTTCTCGGTGAACGTCTCCGCGCAGTCGCCGCCCTGCAGCAGGAACGCCTCACCGCGCGCCACCTGGGCCAGCTGCTCCTGCAACCGGACGATCTCCGACGGCACCGTCACCGGCGGCACGCTCTCCAGGACCGTGCGCATCGCCGTCGCCTGGTCGGCGGGCCAGCTGGGCTGCTGAGCGGCCGGTTTGGCCAGCGCGGCGTCCAACCGCGCCCGCAGATCGGTCGGCAGCGGCGGCAGCGGCGGCAGCTGATCGATCGGTATGTCGACGGTCCAGTTCATCGGTTCATCTTAGCCGGGGCGCGGACGCCGCTGGTCACGGTTGATCTGCGCGAACGTCGACTCGGGAGCCGTCCGCCCGCCGTCTCAGTCCCCGGATGTGATGAGCCGGTATCTGCGAAGCTGATCGCGCGCGTCGACCAGCGCGTCGTGCGCATCGGACGGCCGCGGCGGCATCCGCGGGCTGCCCCGGTCTTCCCATAGTTGCCGCAGTTCGCGGGTGAATCGGGGGATGGACCGCGGCAACTCCGGCATGGTCCCCCACAGCTGGCATAGGGCCACGTGGTCGTAGGCCGCCACCCACGCCCATAGCTCGATCGGCTCAGGCGCCGCCTGCCCAGAATTCAGGCCGAGGAACTCCTCCAGGTCTTCCCGGATCTGCCGGCGGGAGCGCCACAGCTGCGACGCCGGTGGCGGCAGCTTGGGCAGCACGTTGGCGCGCACCCAGGGCCCGGCGCGCTCGGGGTCGAATTCGGTGGACACCGCGTAGTACTCGCGGCCGTCTTCGGCGGCCACCCCGATCGAGATCAGCTCGATGGTGCGGCCGTCCTCGATGAATTCGGTGTCGTAGAAATACCGCACCCGAGGAAGCCTAGGGAAAAGGTCAGCGACTGATCAGGATGGGCCCGGTGGGCGCCGGTGCGGGGTGGATCTCGTGGTCGAGCGTGGCGTCGACCGTGCGTTCGTCGGGCAACCGCGGCGTGCCGGCGATCGCGCACTGCAAGTACAGCTTGGCCCGCACCACCGGGCGGCGCAGCGTGCGCTCGCGTTGCAGCGCGCGGCGCATCTTGTCCGGTTGCGTGGAGTATCGCCACCGGGCCCAGGGGGCGTGCGGGCGCGACAGCCGGATCGCGCCGATGACCAGCAGGATGACGAGGAACATGCCCAGCAGGCCGGTCCACACCTTGCCCTTGAGCACCACCATGACGGCCAGCGGCAACGTCAACGCCATCGCGCTGGCCACCACGGCCCGCAGCACGGCCGAGTCGGCGCCGTGCCAGATCGGCAGGAAGAACATCAGCGGGTGCAGACCCATGATCAACAGCCCCGCCACCGCCACCGCGGCGAACACCGCGTCCACCGACGTGCGGCCGTCCTCGGACCAGTAGACGTCGGACAGGTGCAGGATCAGCGCGTACTCGTCCAGGACCAGGGCGGCGCCGATCCCGAAAAGGGTTGCGGCAAGGGTGAATTCGGGCTCCTGGCCGTCGATGGACAACGTGACCAGCGTGAGGCCGGAGAGCAGTGTCAGCACCACCCCGAAGGTCACGTGGTGGATGTGCACTCCCCCGACGTGGACGTTGCGCGGGTGCCACCACCGGGCGGGGCGGCCGTTGTCGGCGCGGTGACGGATGAACCGCACGAACGTTCGCGTGACGAAAAACGTCAGGATGAAGGCGACCAGGCAGCACAACAACGGCAGGTGACCACGGTCGTAGACGTCGTGTGCAAACCATCGGGTCACCTCGGCCACGAACGAATGGAGCACCCTTGAAACCTACGCCTGTCTGCGCCGGGCCCGTGGGACCCGCGCTGCACCAGGCGGGTCGGGGCCCGGGCACCCATTACGCTGTTGTGCGACATGAGTACACGGCAGGCGCCCGGCGTGGGCAATCGACCCGGGTGGGCGCTGTGGTGGGGGCTGGCTTGGCTGGTGGCCGCCGCGGGGCTGAGTTATGCGGCGTGGCAGCTGTTCGGGCACACGCCCTATCGCATCGATATCGACGTCTATCAGATGGGCGCTCAGGCCTGGATGGACGGCCACCCGCTGTATCGCGGGGATGCGCTGTTCCACACACCGATCGTGGATCTGCCGTTCACCTATCCGCCGCTGGCGGCCATCGTGTTCTGCCCGTTCGCCTGGATGCACATGCCCACCGCCAGCGTCGCGATCACCGCGTTGACGCTGGTGCTGCTGGTCGTGTCGACCGTGATCGTGCTGACCCGCCTCGACGTCTGGAGCGCCTCGACGACGCTGCCCGGCCCGGCCTGGCTGCGCCGGTGGTGGCTGGCGATCGTCGCCGCGGCGGCGGCGACGATCTGGCTGGAACCGATCAGCTCGAACTTCGCCTTCGGGCAGATCAACGTCGTGCTGATGACGCTGGTGATCGCCGACTGCGTGCCGCGGCGCACGCCGTGGCCGCGCGGGCTGCTGCTGGGCCTGGGCATGGCGCTGAAGCTGACCCCGGCTGTGTTCCTGCTCTACTTCGTGCTGCGGCGCGACAACCGCGCGGCGCTGACCGCGCTGGCGTCTTTCGTGGGCGCGACGCTGCTCGGTTTCGTTCTGGCCTGGAACGACTCGTGGGAGTACTGGACGCACACCGTGCATCACACCGACCGGATCGGTGCCGCGACGTTGAACACCGACCAGAACATCGCCGGCGCCCTGGCCCGGCTGGGGCTGGGACAGCAGGAACGGTCCCTGCTCTGGGTGGCCGCGTCGCTGCTGGTGCTGGCGGTCACGGTCTGGGCGATGCGGCGGGTGCTGCGCGCCGGACGAGCCCACGCTTGCGCTGGTGTGCGTCGCGTTGTTCGGGTTGGTGGTGTCGCCGGTGTCCTGGTCGCACCACTGGGTATGGGTGCTGCCGACGGTGCTGGTGACGGCGATCCTGGGCTGGCGGCGCCGCAACGCGGCCCTGATGGTGGTCAGCGTCATCGGGGTGGCGCTGATGCGGTGGTCGCCGATCGACCTGCTGCCCAAGCATCACGAGGCCAGCGCGGTCTGGTGGCGTCAGCTGGCCGGTATGTCCTACGTGTGGTGGGCGCTGGCGGTCATCGTCACGGTCGGGATCACCGTCACCGCCCGCGGGGTTGCGCGGGATGCGGCCCCGCAACGGTTGACGCCGGTTACCGCCGTCGGCTAACCGGCCGCGGTCTCGGGAATCCGCACGGCCTCATCGTCGGACCCGTCGTCGCTACCGCCCTTTTTTAGGCTCGCCGCGTAGATGTCGACGTATTCCTGGCCGGACAGCCCCATCAGCTCGTAGATCACCTCGTCGGTGACGGCGCGCTCGATGAAGCGATTGCCGGCCAGCCCGTCGAATCGGGAGAAGTCCATCGGCTTGCCGAAGCGGACGGTGACCCGGCCGAACCGCAGCATGTTCGTCCCGGGCGGGTTGACGACGTTGGTGCCGATCATCGCGACCGGGATCACCGGAACACCGGTCTCCAGGGCCAGCCGCGCCAGCCCCGTCTTGCCCTTGTACAGCCGCCCGTCCGGCGACCGGGTGCCCTCGGGATACATGCCCAGCAACTTGCCCTGGCTCAGCACCCGCTGCGGCGGTGTTCAGCGCGGCCTGGGCGCTGTCGGCGTCGGTGCGGTCGATCGGCACCTGGCCGACGGCGGTGAAGAACCACCGCTGGAACCAGCCCTTCAGACCGGTGCCGGTGAAATATTCGGACTTGGCCAGGAACGTGATTCGGCGCCGCACCACCAGCGGAAGGAAGAAGCTGTCCATCACCGCCAGGTGGTTGCTGGCCAGGATCACCGGCCCGGAACTCGGAACATGTTCTAAGCCTTCAACTTTCGGCCGTCCCAGCAGTGACAGCAGCGGGCCGAGGAGCACGTACTTGAATAGCCAGTACCACATGGCCCTCCCTCTCGGCTGCACCGCTGATGTTCTGCGCCAACTGTACCCATCCCCATCCGAAGGGACCACCTGCGACGCAGCCCGCTCACTCCTCGAGCGTGACCGGGATGGGCTGATAACGGGTCCGCGACGCGGCGTCCTTGGCGTCGCCCGGCGCGGCCGGGCCCGCCGCCGGGCGGACCGTCCGGCGGTTCCGGCGTCGGCTTGGCGGACCGATCCATGTCGTTGACGATGTCGCGGATCACCTCGAGCAGGGCGATGCTGTGGTCGGCGATCGCGGTGAGCAGCGGGTGCTGGTCACCGGTCGCCAACGCGGCCAGCGCGCACACCGGGCACCACACCTGCTGACACTTGCCGGTGCCGACGCCCGCGCCGGCCGTCAGCGCCGCCGCCGCGCGCACCGCGGGGTCGATGCCATCCAGGATCGTCTGGGCGAGCCTGCGCAGTTCCGGACCGATGTCGGAATGAGCCCCACTCACTTCGGCCACACCTCCGGATCTGGTCGAAAACGCACCGTCAGCTCGCTACCCCGCAGATGTGCGTCCAGCACCGTGCACCGCCGAAGTACTGATGCCAACCTAACCCTGCGCCGCAATCCCCCGGCACTGATGATCAGATCGTCATCGACACGGCCCAGCGTCAGCGGCCGACGGATCGAGTTGCGGCAACGCTAGCCGCATTCGGTAGATGGACCCTAGTCCCGTCCCGGATTCGAGGTCCACGGTGGGCCGCAGCGGACCCGGGCGGCGTCGCGCCGCCCCGACGCCGGGCAGCGTCGAGCAGGCCGCTCAGCGCCTTGGGGCCGATCGGCTCGCCGGACAGGTGCGGGGTCATCACCAGCGCCACCTCGCCGATGGTGGCGTCGAGCTCGTCGAGCACACCCTGCTGCTCGGCGATGCGCTCGGTGTACCAGTAGAAGGCGGGGTGTTCGGGCAGGTTGCGGTACTCGTACGAGTCGTCTTGCAGCAGAACCTGGTTCACGATCAGCTCCTCGACGCGCACCCCCATCAGGGCCAGCGAGCCCAGCGTCCGGGCCGCCTCGGCCGCGACCACCCGCTCGGGGGTCAGCACCAGATGCGCGCTGACCAGATCGCCGTCGGCGAGCAGGGCGCTCAGCGACTCCACATGAGAGCTGATCCGCTCGAGCAGTTCGACCACCGCCGCCGACCGGGCGTCGTCGGCGGTGACGGACAGCCGGCGATGCCGCGGCCACGCCCGCTCGACGTAGAGCCCGAAGGTGGCCGGCAGCGTCAACATCCGCAGGGCGTCGGCGGTCGACGCGCAGTCGACCACCACGCGGTCCCATTCGCCCGGAGCCGGCCAGCTCACCGACGGCGTACAGGCCGAGCACTTCCTGAACACCCGGTAGGGCCGAAAGTTCTTCGGGCGCAATGGTACTCAGTTCCGAGTCGGGAAAGCGCCGGTCCAGGGTGGCGACGACGTCATGCCACCGGACCTCCAGCAGGGCCAGCGTGTCCAATGCCAGCGCGTCGAGAAACCCGCCGCCGGCCTCCGCTTGCCCGGTCTCGAGGTCGGCGAGCACCCGCACCGGTTCGCCGTGACTCGGCGAGACGGTAACGCCCAGTACGTCACCCAGCGAGTGCGCCTGGTCGGTGGAGACCACAAGCACCCGTTGCCCGGCGCTCGCGCCACCGACGGCGGTGGCACAAGCCAGGGTGGATTTCCCTACCCCGCCTTTGCCGACGAAAAGGCTGATCCGGGCCGGGGCAGGCGCAGCGGACTCACTCAGCCTCGACTCGTTTCTTGAGATCTTTCAACGCGGTGTCGGTCAACCGGCGCTCGGCCTTGCGCTTGAGCAAGCCGATCATCGGCATGGCCAGGTCGACGGAGAGTTCGTAGGTGACTTCGGTGCCAGATCCCTTGGCCGCCAAACGATATGAGCCTTCGAGGGCACGCAGTAGCGAGCTCGACACCAGCGTCCAGCTCACCGATTGGCGATCTTTGGGCCACTTGTAGGACATCACCATCGTGTCCTTGATCACCGTGGCGTCCATGACGATCCGCGCAACTTTGGGGTAGCCGTCGGCGTCCTTCTCCTGAACCTCGGCTTCCTTGTATTCCGAGATCCACTGGGGATAGGAATCGATATCGGCGATCACCCGCATCACGGTGGCCGGGTCGGCTTCGATGTAGATGGTTTGCGTCGTCTTCTCCGCCACCTGGTTGCTGCCCTCTCTCCCGCGAACGGTCGACCCCTCCGATGTGGGGCACCCCGCCGTCTCGGTCCGACACGGTACTCTCCGCGCGGACCTGACCCGGCTAAACTACCGGAGAAACTCCGACCGGACGTGACCGTTCCAGTGTCGCCTTGACCTCAAAGGCCATTTTCTTGCCCGCCACCCGACGGCGGTGCGTCATCTTCGCCAAGTTCAACTTGGCCAGCTGCCAGGCCGCCACCCCGGTCGGCTCGGCGTGCAGGAAGTAGTGCAGCACGACGCCGTCCAGCGACGGTTCCAGCCAGACCTCCATGGTCCCGGTCAACGCGCCGGTGACCGACCACCGGATGCCCTTTTCCCCGCGATCCTCGACGACCTCCAGCCGCAGGTCCGGCCACCAGCGGCGCCAGCTCGACGGGTCGGCGACCGCGGCGCCCACCCGTGCGCCGTCGGACGGCGACAAACGTCTCATCCGCGATCTGGATGCTGTTCATGATCACAGCTTCACACACGGGCCCGCGGCGCCGCGCCGAGGGCGGACTCGACGATCGGCGGCGGCAATCGCGCTCCCGGCCTGACCCACTCCGGCCGTGCTGGGTCAACGCGCGGATTAGGCTGGTCGACAGCAACCCGGCTGCCGGGAATCTTCACGAGGTCAATCGAGGTCATAAGAGTGCGTGAGTACAGCGTCCCCGCCCGCTTTTCCGTCGGCGAACAGGACAACATCGCGGCGATGGTCTTCGAACACGAGCGCGATGACCCCGACTTCGTCATCTACCAGCGTCAAGTCGACGGCGAGTGGATCGACGTCACCTGCGGCGAGGCGGCCGATCAGATCCGCTCGGCGGCACTGGGTTTGATCTCCCTGGGCGTGCAGGCCGGCGACCGGGTGTCCATCTTCTCGGCCACCTGCTACGAATGGGCGATCCTCGACCTGGCGATCCTGTCGGTGGGCGCGGTCACCGTGCCGATCTATGAGACGTCGTCGGCCGAGCAGGTGCGCTGGGTGCTGCAGGACTCCGAGGCGGTGCTGGCCTTCGCGGAGACCGACGAGCACGCGGCGATGGTCACCGAGCTGACCGCCGAACTGCCCGCGCTGCGCCGGGTGCTGCACATCAACGGTTCGGGCCCCAAGGCGCTCGACCAGCTGGTGGAGGCCGGCGCATCGGTTGACCCGGCCGAGCTGACCGCGCGGCTCGAGGCACTGCGGGCCGAGGATCCGGCGACGCTCATCTATACGTCGGGCACCACCGGGCGGCCCAAGGGCTGCCAGCTGACGCATTCGAATCTGCTGTACGAGACCCGCGGCGCCAAGGAGAGCCTGCCGACGCTGCTCGATGAGGGTCAGCGGCTGCTGATCTTCTTGCCGCTGGCTCACGTGCTGGCGCGCTCGCTCACCTTGTCCGCGTGCGCCAACAAGGTCACCGTCGGATTCACCAGCGACATCAAGAACCTGCTGCCGATGTTCGCCGTCTTCAAACCGACCGTGGTGGTGTCGGTCCCGCGGGTGTTCGAAAAGGTGTACAACACCGCCGAGCAGAATGCCGCCAACGACGGCAAGGGACGGATCTTCGCGATGGCCGTGCAGACCGCCGTCGACTGGAGCGAGGCGCAGGACCGCGGCCGTCGCGGGCTCGCGCTGCGCGCCAAGCACGCGTTGTTCGATCGGCTGGTCTACCACAAGCTGCGCTCCGCGCTCGGCGGCGACTGCCACGCGTCCGTCTCGGGCGGTGCGCCGCTGGGCTCGCGGCTGGGGCACTTCTACCGTGGCGTGGGCCTGACCATCCACGAGGGTTACGGCCTGACCGAGACCAGTTCGGCGATCACCGTCAACCAGGTCGGCAACGTCAAGATCGGCACCGTCGGAACGTTGGTGCCCGGCAACAGCATGCGCATCGCCGACGACGGCGAACTATTGGTGCGCGGCGGCGTGGTGTTCAGCGGCTATTGGCGCAACGAGCAGGCCACCGACGACGCCTTCACCGATGGCTGGTTCAGGACCGGCGATCTGGGCGTGCTCGACGAAGACGGTTTCCTGAAGATCACCGGGCGCAAGAAGGAAATCATCGTGACTGCGGGCGGCAAGAACGTCGCGCCGGCCGTCCTGGAGGACCGGCTGCGGGCACATCCGTTGATCAGCCAGGCGATGGTCGTCGGGGACAACAAGCCGTTCATCGGCGCGTTGATCACCATCGACCCGGAAGCGTTCGACGGCTGGAAGCAGCGCAACCAGAAGGGATCCGGCGCGTCGGTGGGCGATCTGACCACCGACGCCGACCTGGTCGCCGAGGTGGATTCGGCCATCAAGGACGCCAATCAGGCGGTGTCGCACGCGGAATCGATCCGCAAGTTCCGCATCCTGCCGGTCGATTTCACCGAGGACACCGGTGAACTGACGCCGACGATGAAGGTCAAACGCAACGTGGTGGCCGAGAAGTTCGCCTCCGACATCGAGGCCATCTACGAGAAGGACTAGCCGTCCCCCGCCGCGCCGGGGGCGCCGCCGGGCGCCTGTCAGCCGAGCAACGCGCCCAACCGTCCCGCCAGGGTGTCCCAGCGCCACTGCGCCGTCACCCAGTCGCGCCCGGCCGCGCCCATCGCGGCGGCCCGGTCGCGATCGGTCAGTAATTCGGCGATGGCGTCGGCGATCTCGTCCACCTCGCGGCCGTCGACAACCAACCCGGTCTTGTTGTGCTGCACCGTTTCTGGAGCTCCCCCGGATTTGCCGGCGATGACGGGCACGCCGGTCGCCGACGCCTCGAGGAATACGATGCCCAACCCCTCGACGTCCAGCCCGGCGCCGCGGGTACGACACGGCATCGCGAACACGTCGGCCAGCGCGTGATGCGTGGGCAATTCGGCGGCCGGCACGCCACCGGTGAAGGTCACATCGTCGGCCACCCCGCACTCGCGGGCCAGTGCGCGCAGCGAGTCCCCGTACGGGCCGCCGCCGACGATCACCAGGGCGGCGCCCTCGACACGTCGCCGGATCGACGGCAGCGCTTTGATGAGCATGTCCTGGCCCTTGCGGGGCACCAGCCGGGACACGCACACCACGGTGGGCCGCTCCCCCAACCCGTAGCGGTCACGCAGCTCGGCCCGGCCCGCCGGGTCGGGCCGGAACCGGTCGATGTCCACCCCGGACGGCAGGTATTCCAGCGAAGCCTTGGGCCCGAACGCCGGCGCGAACCGGGACCGGGTGTAGCGGCTGACGAAGGTGACGACGTCGGTGTCGTCGCCGATGCGACGCAGCACCGAGCGCGCGACCGGGAGCATCGACCACCCGACCTCGTGGCCGTGCGTGCTGGCCAGCACCCGTCTCGCCCCGGCCCCGCGGGCGCGCTGGGCCAGTAGCGCCAGCGGCGCCGCCGCGCCGAACCAGACCGTGTCGATGCCCTGGTCGGCGATCAGCCGGCGCATCCGGGTATCGACCGCCGGGCCGGGCAGCATCAGCGTGCCCGGGTGGCGCACCACCCGATAGCGGGCGGCCTCGGCTGAGCGGTCAAAGGCCTCGGCGCCCTTCCAGTGCGGCGCGTACACCGTCACCGAATGAGACCCGGCGCCGGCCAGTTTGCCGACGAACTCACCGAGGTACGACTGGATGCCGCCCGGGCGGGGCGGAAAGTCGTTGGTTACCAGCAGGACCCGACTCACCTGCGTCAGGCTAGCGTGGCGGCGACGCGGACCGTGCACACGGTCGGCGTCAGTGGCCGGCGACCGAAGCCTGGTGGGTCAGCCACTGATGCCAGCCGGTGAGCAGGCCCGCCGGGCTGGTAGCCAGCACGTCTTGGGCCGCGTCGGCCATGTCGGCGTGCCTGATGCCGCAGGTGGCCAGGTAGAGATCGCGCAACTTCGGCGGACCGTAGGTGTCGGCGACGAATCGGGCGAACCACCAGGCGCGGTCGTAGGCCAGCGAGCGCTGCGCCCCCGGCACGTCGAGGTCACCGTCGGTGGGCAGCGTCATGGGCAACAACGTGTCGGCGGGCACCGCCGTCGGTGGGCGGCCAACGAAATCGGCCACCCCCTCGGTGAGCCAGCGCGGTGCCTCCGCGACGGTGTCGGCGCGCGCGGCGTAGTGAAAAAGCTCGTGGGACAACACGATTCGCAATGCTGCGGGGCCCATGCCGGCGGCCCCCGGCGCGAACACGATCCGCTGACCGACGGCGACCCGGCGAACGGGATCGAGACGGTCGACCACCGTCACGGCCGCGATGTCGGCCCACTGCGACCGCGGTCCCCCGCCGGCGGCGGCGCGAAACTCCTCGTCGGTACCGGCCGCGACCACCGAGACCTCGCGGGTCCAGTCGACGCCCCAGAACGACTCCACCGCGGCGATGGCCGCGCCCATGTTCGAGGCCACCCGGGACAGCACCCGGTCTCCGGTGGGGCCGCCGAGGCCCAGCAGCCGGACGGTGCGGTCGCCGACGGTGATCGACTTGGTCGACGCACTGACTTGGCTGCGGGCGGGCGTGACCAGCTGTGCGGGCCGGATCCGGCTTTCCCGCGCGGCGTCGAACGGCACGGCCGCGGCGAGCAGCAGTTCGACGACGAATACCCAGGCCAGCAGTATCGGGAGCCGCCGGCGCCGCGGCCGGGGGTTTCTAGTAACGGCGGGCGTCGTAGATCGGGCCGGAGGAGTTCATCGGCACCACCCGCACCGGCACGCCATAGGTGGAGGAGTGGATCATCATGCCGTCACCGATGTAGAGGCCGGCATGCGATGCGTCGGAGTAGAAGGTCAGCACGTCACCGGGCTGCAGGTCCGACAGCGAAACCGGCTGGCCGCCGTGGGCCATCGCCTGGCTCGAGTGCGGCAGCGAGATACCGGCCTGCTGGAAAGCCCACATCACCAGGCCCGAGCAGTCGAATCCGCCGGGCGCGGCGCCACCCCATACATAGGCGGAACCGACCTGGGTCAGCGCGGCCTGCACGACGGTCGCGCGGTCACCGCCGCCGCCCCCGCCGGGAGCCCCTCCGGGCATTCCGGGCATTCCACCGGCGGGCGGGGCCTCGCCCGGACCCTGCCCGGGAGGTGCGCCCGGGGGCGCCGCTTCGGGCGCCGGAGCGCCGGGGGGCGCCGCTTCGGGCGCCGGAGCGGCCAGCGCGGTGCGCTGATCGGCGGTGAGAGAAAGGTATTGCGACTTGACGACGGCGATCTGCACCTGCAGCTGGCTCTGCTTGGACTGCAGGCTCGCGCGGACCGCGGCGGCCTGCTCGGCTGCGCTCTTGGCGTCCGCGGCCGACTTGGCGGATTCCCGCTCGGCCTTGGCGGCCTGGTCCCCGGCGATCCGGTAGCTCTTCATCTGGTTGGCCATCTGCGTCGCCATCACGCGCTGCACCGCCAGCTTGTCGATCAGGCCCTGCGGCGAGCCCGCCGTCAGGATGGCCTGCATGCCGTCGACGCGACCACCCATGTAGGTGGCGGCGGCCAGCTTGTTGACCGAGTCCTGATAGGACACCAGGTGGGCCTTGGCCGCATCGACCGCGGCCTGGTCGTCGTTGTGCTTCTTGTCCGCGGCGCGCTGTGCCGCCAGCTTGTCGTTCAGATCGAGCTGGGCACTGTGCATGGCCTCGGTGGTCTGCTCGGCCTGACGGGAGAGTTCGTTGAGTTTTGCCGTGGCGTCTCCGGCCGGGTCTGCCCACCCGGGGGCGGCGGTCATGACACCGGAGAAGATCGCGAAGCCAGCTAGCGCCCCTATGGCCGAACGCGTCAGGACACGCGCAACCGGGTACCTAGAGTCAAGCCTCAAGATTTGCTTCCTTAAACGGCCATCGACGAATTGGGCGTCGAGCTGGTTTAGGTCTCAAACAGGTTACGAAACGATATCGGCGTTTGTCCAAACCGAGCGGTTAAGAAATTGGATAGAATTCTGTCATTTCTATGTGAATCGTTTCGCGGGCTCGAGGACCTTTGTGGGACAAGGCATTTAGGCTACACCAGATCCGCGGTCCCGACGAATCGGGACGAGGCGAAGTCGCGGCGCCAGGCCAACCTCGGCAAGAACCTCCAAAGCCGCCCGTTCGTCCTGCAATAAAGTATCCGGGACCCCGAGTATCACGCTCACCACACAGTCGCGACAGCCGGGGCCGCGGACCGCGCATTCGTCGCAGTCGATCACCATCGGCGCCCCCGGTTCCGGCGGCGTCATGCCGACGTCGGTAGGTCCAGTTCTTGGTGCCATCGGGATCGGTCCTCTCGCTCTGGCGTCGGCGAACATCACGCCGAACTGCCCGAACCGTAACCGCGACCACCGACATGAATCCGTCCCCGCGGTCCGGCCCCGCGCCCGGCGTGGGAGCCGCGCGGGTGTCGGTCGTCGGGCTTAACGTCACCGCCGTGGCTTCCAGGGGTGCGACGCAGCTGAGCTTCGCCGACGTGGGGTCACCGTTCACGCCCGACGAGCTCTATCTGCGCGACACCACCTTCGTCGTGGTCGACCTCGAGACCACCGGCGGGCGCACCAAGAGCACCGAGGGAACCGTTCCCGACGCCATCACCGAGATCGGGGCGGTCAAGGTGCGCGGCGGCGTGGTGCTCGGCGAGTTCGCCACCCTGGTGGATCCGCAGCGCAGCATCCCGCCCCAGATCGTGCAGCTGACCGGCATCACCACCGCAATGGTCACCGCCGCCCCGACCATCGACGCGGTGCTGCCGATGTTTCTGGAGTTCGCCGGTTTGGACCGCGGGGCCGTGCTGGTCGCGCACAACGCCGGGTTCGACGTCGGCTTCCTGCGTGCCGCCGCGCAGCGGTGCGACATCGCCTGGCCGCGCCCGCAGGTGCTGTGCACGGTCCGGCTGGCCCGCCGGGTGCTCAGCCGCGAGGAAGCCCCCAGCGTGCGGCTGGCCTCGCTGGCGCGGCTGTTCGCCGTCGCCACCCAGCCCACCCACCGCGCCCTGGACGATGCGCGCGCCACCGTCGACGTGTTGCACGCCCTCATCGAGCGAGTCGGCAACCAGGGCGTGCACACCTACGCCGACCTGCGCGCCTACCTGCCCGACGTGACACCCACTCAGCGCCGCAAGCGGGCGCTCGCCGAGGGGCTGCCGCGGCGGCCGGGCGTGTACCTCTTCCGCGGGCCCTCGGGCGAGGTGCTCTACATCGGCACCGCCGTCGACCTGCGACGCCGGGTCAATCAGTACTTCACCGGCGCCGATCCCCGGGGCCGCATGAAGGAGATGGTCGCGCTGGCCGTCGCGGTCGACCACGTCGAGTGCGCCCACGCACTGGAGGCCGGCGTGCGCGAACTGCGGCTGCTGGCGGCGCACGCCCCGCCGTACAACCGGCGGTCCAGGTTCCCGCAGCGATGGTGGTGGGTGGCGCTCACCGAGGAGGCCTTCCCCCGCCTAGCGGTGGTGCGGACGCCGCGGCACGACCGTGCCGTCGGCCCGTTCCGCGCCCGCGCCGACGCCGCCGACACGGCCGCGCTGCTGGCCCGGTTCACCGGGCTACGCACCTGCACCAACCGGCTGGGCCGCTCGGCGTTGCACGGGCCGCTGTGTCCCGAGGCGGAGGTGTCGCCGTGCCCCGCCGCGCGCGGCGCCACCGCCACCCAGTACGCCGCCGCCGTCGCGCGGGTCGCGGCACTGGTCGACGGCGTGGACAACGGCGCGCTGACCGCGGCCGTGGACCAGGTCGGCGCCCTGGCCCAGCGGCATCACTTCGAGAGCGCCGCGCGGCTGCGCGACCGCACCGTGACCGCGGTCGAGACGCTGTGGCGCGGTCAGCGGCTACGCGCCCTGGCCGCGCTGCCCGAGCTGATCGCCGCCGCACCCGACGGCTCCGGTGGCTATCACCTGGCCGTCATCCGCCACGGCCAGCTCGCCGCGGCGGGCAGCGCCAGGCGCGGAGTGCCGGCGATGCCGGTCGTTGACGCGATTGTTGCTGGGGCACAAGCGATTCTGCCCACGCCGGCCCCGCTGGGCGGCGCGCTCGTCGAGGAGACCGCGCTCATCACGCGCTGGTTGACAACACCCGGGGTGCGCATCGTTCGGGTCGCCGAGGACGGCTGGGCTTCCCCACTGCGGTCGGCCGGCGCCTGGTCGGCGTGGGCCGCGTCGGCGCGCTCGGCGCGATTGGCCGGCGAGCAGGCCCTGCGGGAATCAGACCTGCTGGCCGAACCGCACCCATCGCGCGAGCAATTGTTCGGCCGCGCCGGAATCGATGGCCGCGCAGGCGCGGGCCAACCCGTCCTCCCACGCCGGCAACCATTCAGCGCGGCTGGATAACCCGGCGTGGGCGACGATCGCGCCGGCGGCATTGAGGACGACGGCGTCGCGCACCGGACCCTTGCCGCCGGCCAGCACCGCACGGACCTCCGCCGCGTTGGCGTGGGCGTCACCGCCCAACAAGTCGTCGAGATCGGCTCGGGGGAAACCGAATCCGGCCGGATCGAAGGTCAGCTTGTCCACGGTGCCGGCCTGCACCCGCCAGATCGTGCTGGTGGTGGTGGTCGTCAGCTCGTCGAGCCCGTCGTCACCGTGCACCACCAGCACACTGGACCGGCGGGCGGCGAACACACCGGCCATCACCTCGGCGAGGTCAGCGAACGCGCAGCCGATCAAGCCGGCCCGTGGCCGGGCCGGATTGGTAAGCGGCCCAAGGAGATTGAACACCGTCGGCACGCCGATTTCGCGGCGTACCGCGGAGGTGTGCCGGTAGGACGGGTGGAACAGCGGCGCGAAGCAGAACCCGATGCCGACCTCGGAGAGGCTGCGTGCGACCTCCTCGGGCCCCAGGTCGATGCGAATGCCGAGCGCCTCGAGCGTGTCGGCGCCGCCGGACAACGACGAGGCGGCCCGGTTGCCGTGTTTGACCACCGGCACCCCGGCGGCCGCGGTCACGATCGCGGCCATCGTGGAGAGGTTCACGGTGTTGACGCCGTCGCCACCGGTGCCGACGATGTCGACGGTGTCGTCGCGGATGGTCCCGCCGGGTATCGGCAGCGCGTGGTTGAGCATGACCTCGGCCAGCTCGATGACTTCGGCCGAGGTGGGACCCTTCACCTGCATCGCCACCGCGAAGGCCGCGATCTGGGCGGGGCTCGCGTCACCGGCCATGATCCGGTCCATGGCCCAGGCGGCCTGCCCGCGCGTCAGGTCCTGACCGCCCGTCAGACGGGACAGGACCCGCGGCCACGAGGTCGCGGACGCGCCGGAGGGCGAAGCCTCAGATGACGGAACCACGCGCCGATGGTCCCACGAGGACCACACCCAGCCCCAACCTCCAACACACTCGGCCGCAAACGGCCCGCCGCGCACGCGAGCACGACGCGCCAGACATGAAATGCCGCCCCGGGTGGAGTTCAACAACTACAAAGCGTCATACTTGCGGATGTGACCAGCGCTGCCGGGACTTCGGGTACTGCAATTACGTCGCGGGTGCATTCGCTGAACCGACCCAACATGGTCAGCGTCGGCACCATCGTTTGGCTTTCCAGCGAGCTGATGTTCTTTGCTGGCCTCTTCGCGATGTACTTCACCGCTCGCGCCCAATCGGGCGGGAAGTGGCCGCCGCCGCCGACCGAGCTGAACCTGTACCAGGCCGTCCCGGTCACATTGGTACTGATCGCGTCGTCGTTCACCTGCCAGATGGGGGTGTTCGCGGCCGAGCGCGGCGACGTGTTCGGGCTGCGCCGCTGGTACGTGATCACCTTCCTGATGGGCCTGTTCTTCGTTTGCGGCCAGGGCTACGAGTACTTCCACCTGGCGACGCACGGGACGACCATCCCCGGCAGCGCCTACGGCAGCGTGTTCTACCTGGCGACCGGGTTCCACGGCCTGCACGTCACCGGCGGCCTGATCGCCTTCATCTTCCTGCTGGCCCGCACCGCGATGAGCAAGTTCACCCCGGCGCAGGCTACGGCCAGCATCGTCGTCTCGTACTACTGGCATTTCGTCGACATCGTGTGGATCGCGCTGTTCGCCGTGATCTATTTCATCCGATGAGCAGGCGCTGGACGAACAGGAGTGCTCGGTTGAAGAAACTGGGATCAACCCGATCCGGTGCGGCCAAGCCGCAACAGGGGCAGCGTGACCGTTCACGACGGCGGCTGCGTCGCCGGCTGTCCGGCGGCCTGCTGCTGCTGATCGCGCTGACCATCGCCGGCGGTCTGGCCGCCATCCTGACCCCGCGGCCCCAGGTGGCCGTCGCCGACGAGTCGAACTCGGCGCTGCTGCGCACCGGCAAGCAATTGTTCGACACGTCATGCGTGTCCTGCCACGGCGCCAACCTGCAGGGCGTCCCCGACCGCGGGCCGAGCCTGATCGGCGTCGGCGAGGAAGCCGTCTACTTCCAGGTGTCGACCGGCCGGATGCCCGCGATGACGGGCGAGGCCCAGGCGCCGCGCAAGGAACCGATCTTCGACGAGGGGCAGGTCGACGCGCTGGGCGCCTACGTGCAGGCCAACGGCGGCGGCCCCACCACGGTGCGCAACCCGGACGGCAGCCTGGCGATGCGCTCGCTGCGCGGCGAGGACCTGGGCCGCGGCGGCGACCTGTTCCGGCTGAACTGCTCCTCGTGCCACAACTTCACCGGTAAGGGCGGGGCGTTGTCGTCCGGTAAGTACGCCCCGGATCTGGAGCCCGCCAACGAACAGCAGATCCTGGCGGCCATGCGGACCGGCCCGCAGAACATGCCGAAGTTCTCCGACCGCCAGCTGTCCTTCGAAGCCAAGAAGGACATCATCGGCTACATCAAGGCGGTGACCGAGGAGCGCCAGCCGGGCGGCTACGGCCTGGGCGGCTTCGGGCCCGCACCCGAGGGCATGGCCGCCTGGATCATCGGGATGGTCGCCGCCATCGGGCTGGCACTGTGGATTGGGGCACGAGCATGAGCGACCACGACGTTCGCGGCTCTGACACCGACAAGGGCGCCGGGTCACCTCACGAGCCCGACGAAGCGGCGCTGGCCGCGATGTCGCAGCGGGAACTGGTGACGCTGGGCGGCAAGCTGGACGGCGTCGACACGGTGTTCACCGAACCCCGGTGGCCGATCGAGGGCACCAAAGCCGAAAAGCGTGCCGAGCGTGGCGTCGCCCTCTGGCTTTTGCTGGGCGGCTTTTTCGGGCTGGCACTGCTGCTGATCTTCTTGTTCTGGCCCTGGGAGTACAAGCCCAAGGAGGAAGGCGGCAGCCTCCTCTACGACCTGGCCACCCCGCTGTACGGCCTGACCTTCGGAATGGCGATCCTGTCGATCGGGATCGGCGTCATCCTGTACCAGAAACGCTTTATCCCCGAAGAGATTTCGATTCAGGACCGCCACGACGGCGCCTCGCGCGACATCGACCGCAAGACGGTGGTGGCGAACCTGGCCGACGCGTATCAGGGTTCGACGGTCGGGCGGCGCAAGCTGATCGGCCTGTCGCTGGGCATGGGGCTGGGCGCCTTCGGTCTGTCCACCCTGGTCGCCTTTGCCGGCGGGTTGATCAAGAACCCGTGGAAGCCGGTCGTGCAGACCGCCGACGGCAAGAAGGCCGTGCTGTTCACGTCCGGATGGACCCCGCGCTACCACGGCGAGACCATCTATCTGGCACGCGCCACCGGCTCCGCCTCCACGTCACCGTTCATCAAGATGCGCCCCGAAGACCTCGACGCCGGCGGCATGGAAACCGTCTTCCCGTGGCGGGAGTCCGACGGGGACGGCACCACCCCGGAATCGCAGGAAAAGCTGCGAGCCATCAACCAGGGTGTGCGAAACCCCGTGATGCTCATCCGAGTTCGGCCCACCGACATGGGCCGCGTGGTCAAACGCCAGGGCCAGGAGAGCTACAACTTCGGTGAACTCTTCGCCTACACCAAGGTGTGCTCGCACCTGGGTTGCCCCGCATCGCTGTACGAGGAGCAGTCCTACCGGATCTTGTGCCCTTGCCACCAGTCGCAGTTCGACGCGCTGCACTTCGCCAAGCCGATTTTCGGGCCGGCCGCGCGTGCACTGGCGCAACTGCCGATCACCATCGACACCAACGGGTATCTGGTCGCCAACGGTGACTTCGCCGAGCCCGTCGGACCGGCATTCTGGGAGAGGACGACGACATGAGTCCGAAATTGAGTCCCCCGAAGATCGGCGATGTCCTGGCCCGTCAGGGCGAGGACATCGACTCGCGCTACCACCCGTCGGCCGCCGTACGCAGACAGCTCAACAAGGTCTTCCCCACGCACTGGTCGTTCCTGCTGGGTGAGATCGCGATGTACAGCTTCATCGTGCTGCTGCTCACCGGTGTGTACCTGACGCTGTTCTTCGACCCGTCGATGGGCGAAGTCACCTACAACGGCGCCTACCAGCCGCTGCGCGGCGTGGACATGTCGAAGGCCTTCGCGTCGACCCTCGACATCTCGTTCGAGGTGCGGGGCGGACTGTTCGTCCGCCAGGTCCACCACTGGGCCGCGCTGATCTTCTCCGCGTCGATCATGGTTCACCTGGCCCGCATCTTCTTTACCGGTGCGTTTCGGCGGCCCCGGGAGGCCAACTGGGTCATCGGTTCGCTGCTGCTGATCCTGGCCATGTTCGAGGGCTACTTCGGCTACTCGCTGCCCGACGACCTGCTGTCGGGCATCGGATTGCGCGCCGCGCTCTCCTCGATCACGTTGGGCATGCCGGTGATCGGCACCTGGCTGCACTGGGCCCTGTTCGGTGGCGACTTCCCTTGCGGCGGTGTAGGAAACGAATGCGCCACGGCGGGCTACATCATCCCGCGCATGTACGCCCTGCACATCCTGCTGTTGCCCGGGATCATCCTGGCGCTGATCGGGCTGCACCTGGCCATGGTGTGGTTCCAGAAGCACACCCAGTTCCCCGGACCGGGTCGCACCGAGCACAACGTGGTCGGCGTGCGAGTGATGCCGGTGTTCGCGGTCAAGTCCGGCGCGTTCTTCGCCGCGATCGTCGGTGTGATGGGCCTGATGGGTGGTCTGCTGCAGATCAACCCGATCTGGAATCTGGGTCCCTACAAGCCATCTCACGTCTCGGCCGGTTCGCAGCCGGACTTCTACATGATGTGGACCGAAGGCCTGGCCCGTATCTGGCCGCCCTGGGAGTTCTACTTCTGGCACCACACCATTCCCGCCGCGGTGTGGGTGGCCCTGATCATGGGTGGGATTTTCGGGCTGCTGGTCGTCTATCCGTTCCTGGAGAAGCGGTTCAGCGGTGACCGCGCGCACCACAACCTGCTGCAGCGTCCGCGCGACGTGCCGGTGCGCACGTCGATAGGTGCCATGGCGATCGCGTTCTACATGTTGCTGACGCTGGCGGCCATGAACGACATCATCGCGTTCAAGTTCGACATCTCGCTGAACGCGACGACGTGGATCGGGCGTATCGGCATGGTGATCGTTCCACCGGTCGTCTACTTCATCACCTATCGGTGGTGCATCGGACTGCAACGCAGCGACCGCGCGGTGCTCGAGCACGGCATCGAAACCGGCATCATCAAGCGGTTGCCGCACGGCGCCTACGTCGAGCTGCACCAACCGCTGGGCCCGGTCGACGACCATGGTCACCCGCTGCCGCTCGCGTACCAGGGTGCGGCACTGCCCAAGAAGATGAACAAGCTGGGCTCGGCCGGATCTCCGGGCAGCGGCAGCTTCCTGTTCGCCGACCCGGCGTCCGAGGATGCGGCATTGCGGGAGGCGGCGCACGGCTCCGAGCAGCGCGCCCTGACCGCACTGCGCGAACACCAGGACGGCCTGAACGGTTCGACAAACGGTTCGACAAACGGCGAAGGGCACGAGCACTAGCTCGCAGAGTCAGCCCGACGACGCCGCCCGCGCCTGCGTGGGCGGCGTCGTGCTTTTGCACTGCGCCCTGGGCCGCGAGTCCGCCCAATCCCTCAGCGGCACAAGCCGTCACGAGCGGGCCGGGCACTCCCCTGCTCGTGGCGCGCGACCCGGCCTCACCTTCGTGCGGCGACGACGTTCGCGTCGGCGGGGAACGATATCGAGGTCCCCGGAGGCACCGGCCCGCCGGAGATCGAACCGACGGCGCGGTGGCTACTGCTCGGCGATGACGCGGCGCAGCTGACGAATGTGCAGAAACTCCACCACCGGCATTGCCGCGGTGATGACGCCGGCGAACCCGTATCCGACCCACGACGCGCCATCGTGACCAATCGCCATCAGGTAGGTCGCCGTCGCGACCGCGATCAGCGCCGCACCCATGGTGCCCGTCAGTATCACGGTGCCGCGCAACCAGACTCGGTCTACCGCTTCGCCCGACCACTCGGCGCCCGAGGCCGGTGCGGCTTGAACGGTGCTGGTCCGCTCGGTCCCGGTGCGCAGGGCGCCGCTCCCCGGCCGCGCCGACGGCCTGGACGGCCCGCGCGTCGGCGCGGTCATCGCCTGGGCGGCCGGCTCGGACTGCGACATCCGGCGGGCGCGCAACAAGATGGGGATCGCGCCGGCGATGATCAGCGCCGAAACGATGATGACGGCGTACAGCACCCAGGTGGTGTGCGGGCTGCTGGACGCCTTGTGAAATCCCCTGCCCAGATCCGCCAGGGCGACGGCGGCCGCCACGCTGACGCCCAGCAACACCAGGTAGATGGCGGCGCACGCGCCCATCAGGATGCGGTCGATGACCTCGGGCGCAATGGTGTCGTCGCCCACACCTCGTCGATAAGCCGAGTATCTGCTGACCATCAGCAGCTCGTCTGCGGCGAGTCGTTGCTGTTCGACGAGAGCACCGTTCCGTCGCTGGTCGTGATCGAGCAATTGAGCCTGCTGACCCGGAACAGGCTGGAGGCCTCCACCGAGCCCACGTCGGATTGCGAGATCGGGGTGACGGTCATCGACCACGGTATGTAGACGTTGTGCTGCGTGCGGCGCCGGCCGGACGCGTCGACGTAGGTCACCGAAATGATGTCGCCCGGGGCCTTGGTGCCGGTCACCGAGTAGGTGACCTGGCGCGGACCCGCCGGCGTCGTGGGCGGCGGCGGTGGCGCGGCCGCCGTGGGCGTCGCCGGCGGCGGCGCCGGAGCGGGTGCGGGCGGGGGCGCCGGTGCCGGAGAAGGCGTCACCGTCACAGTCTGGGTCTCCGTTGCTGTCGGGGGCGGCGGTTCGGTCGTGGGTGGCGGTGGCGGGGGCGGCGGTTTGGTGGTCGTGATCTCGTCCTGCAGCGGCGGCGTGGACGGGGCGGTGGTGGTTCCGGGGTTGGCGAGCTTGGTGGTATCGGTGCGCGCGAACAGCAGCGATACCGACACGACGAGCGCGATCGCGGCGACGATGGCGGCGATCCCCACCACCCACGGCCAGCGCGCGGTGCTGCGCTCGTCGTGCTGCATCGGAGGGCTCGTCGAAGTCGTCGTAGTCGTACAGCCGTAGATCGGCCGGCATGTAGGGGCCGCTGGTGAATTGCTCGGACTCCGGAGCCGAGTAGGCCCGCGAGTATGCGTCGGTCTCATCGGTCTGATTCGCGGCCAGTTCGGCGCTGTCCGCAAAGGGTTCCGGCTCGCCCTCGACATCGCTCTCGGCGCCGGGTTCCAGGTCGTCGTCCGGCGCGTCGCCGGAATCCGGTTCGTGGCTGATCGGGTCGGCAGGGTCGGGTTCGTCAGGATCCCATCCCGGGGGTCTCGACCCGCTCATCTCTGCCTTTGCCTACCCTGTTCGACTGCCTCACCTGCGCGCAAAAAATCCCCGATCACATCGTTGTGGCCACGCCGGGAAGCTTCTCGTTTGCCTGGGCAAAACACTACCGAACCCCAAAGGGGCAAAGCCGTCGTCGCGAACGGCCCACCAATCACGTGATCTGATTGTGACCTTTATGCCGCGAATCAGTGCTTCTCAGGACCGAGGTAGTACTCGAAGACCAGTCCGGCCACCGTCGTCAGCACGAACATGACGCCGGCGGCGATCAGCCACGGCAGCCACAGCGCGATGCCCACCGCGATCACCGAGCCGGACAGCGCGACCAGAATCGGCCACCAGCTGTGCGGGCTGAAGAAGCCCAATTCCCCTGCTCCATCGCTGATCTCAGCGCCTTCGTAGTCTTCGGGCCGGGTGTCCAGCCGGCGCGCCACGAAGCGGAAGAAGGTCGCGGTGATCAGCGCCAGGCCACCGGTCAGCACCAGCGCGGTGGTGCCCGCCCACTCCACGCCGCCGGTGGCGAAGACCGCGGTCAGCGCCCCATAGAGCACCGCAACAACAATGAAAAACCCGGCAATGACTTCGAATAGCCTGGCTTCGATATGCATTTGGTGTCCTAACCTACTGGCTGCCGGCCAATTGGCCGCGCTTGGTATCGAACGGGTGAGTGGTCACCGCGAGCGGGGGCTGCCCGATCGCCTGCAACGCCTCGGCGTTGCTCTTTCCGTCCATGCGCTGCTGCAGGTAGGCCTTGAAGTCGTTGGGCGCCACCACCCGGACCTCGAAGTTCATCATCGAGTGATAGGTGCCGCAGAACTCGGCGCAGTGGCCCACGAACGCGCCCGGCGTCTGGATCTCTTCGGTCTGGAAGACGTGCACCGAGTTGTTCGCGTCGGCGTTGGGGATCACGTCGCGCTTGAACAGGAATTCGGGCACCCAGAACGTGTGGATCACGTCCGCGGACGCCAGATCGAATTCGATGCGCTTGCCGGTGGGCAGCACCAGCACCGGGATCTCGTCGCTGGACCCCAGGGTTTCGACCTTGTCGAAGTTCAGGTACTGCCGGTCCGAGGTGTTGAAGCCGCGGACGGGGCCGACGCGCTCCTCGCCGTGCGCGTCCTTGCCCTCCGGCTTGGACAGCATCGCCTTCTTGCGCGCCTGGTCCGCACCGTCGTAGGTCAGCGTGCCGTCTTTGAAGTTGACTCTTCTGATAGCCGAATTTCCAGTTCCACTGGAAGGCCGTGACATCGATCACTACCTCGGGGTTCTTGGCCAGGTGCAGCATCTTCTCCTGCACCACCACGGTGAAGTAGAACAGCACCGAGATGATGAGGAACGGCGTCACCGTGAGCACCAGCTCCAGCGGCATGTTGTAGCCGAACTGGCGGGGCAGCTCGGTGTCGGTCGCCTTCTTGCGGTGGAAGGCCGACGCCCAGAAGATCAGGCCGAACACGATGAGGCCGACGACCAGCGAGGCGATCACCGCCCCGATCCACAGTTCGCGGTTGAGGTGAGCCTCCGGGGTGATGCCCCGCGGCCAGCCCAGGGCCAGCGCGTCCGCCCAGCTGCTGCATCCGCTCAGGAACAACGCCAGCACACCGAGCACCCCCGCCAGCGCGAACGGCCGAAGGCGACGGGAGAGGCCCTTCGTCGCGCCCCCGGAATGGCGCCGAAACCTGCCCTGCGACAAACGTTGCGAACGGTCCTGCTCGCGAGGGGTCACGTTAGCGCCTCCTGCTCGGATATCGAATACTACGCAGCGTAGACCACGCGCCTGAGCCGGGCGACGAAACCCCGGCCCGCCAGTCCGCCCGGCCATTCACGACGTGCCGGGTGCGACGTCCACGCACGCCCGGCAAGTGCGGCATACTGGGGCGCCGTGTGTGGTCTGCTGGCGTTCGTCGCCGCCCCGGAGGGCTCGGATAAAGAAGCGGCCGCCGCCCGAGCCGACAGCGCCATCGCGCGCGCCTCGCATTCGATGCGCCACCGCGGGCCCGACGAGCCGGGCACCTGGGTGGACCCGGACACCGACGGCTCCGTCGTTTTCGGCTTCAACCGGCTGTCCATCATCGACATCGCGCATTCGCATCAGCCGCTGCGCTGGGGGCCGCCCGAGGCGCCCGACCGCTACGTGCTGGTGTTCAACGGCGAGATCTACAACTACCTCGAGCTGCGCGAGGAACTGGCCGCCGCAGCACGGCGCCGACTTCGCCACCGACGGTGACGGCGAGGCCATCGTCGCCGGCTACCACTACTGGGGCACCGACGTCCTGACCCGGCTGCGCGGCATGTTCGCGTTCGCGCTGTGGGACACCGTCACCCGCGAATTGTTCTGCGCCCGCGACCCTTTCGGCATCAAGCCGCTGTTCATGGCGACCGGCACCGGTGGCACCGCGGTGGCCAGCGAGAAGAAGTGCCTGCTGGACCTGGCCGAGCTGGTCGGATTCGACACCGGGATCGACGAGCGGGCCGTGCAGCACTACACCGTCCTGCAGTACGTGCCCGAGCCCGAGACGCTGCACCGCGGGGTGCGCCGGCTGGAATCGGGCTGCTACGCCCGGATCCGGCCCGGGCGTCGGCGCCGGAGGTCACCCGCTACTTCGTGCCGCGGTTCGCCGCGGTGCCGATGACCCGCGACACCGAACAGGCCCGCTACGACGAGATCACCGCGGTGCTCGAGGACTCGGTGGCCAAGCACATGCGCGCCGACGTCACCGTCGGGGCGTTCCTGTCCGGCGGGATCGACTCCACCGCCATCGCGGCGCTGGCCATCCGGCACAACCCCCGGCTGATCACGTTCACCACCGGCTTCGAGCGCGAGGGCTTCTCCGAGATCGACGTCGCGGTGGCCTCGGCCGAGGCGATCGGCGCCCGCCACATCGCCAAGGTGGTCAAGCCCGACGAGTTCGTCGCCGCCCTGCCCGAGATCGTCTGGTACCTCGACGAGCCGGTGGCCGACCCCGCGCTGGTGCCGCTGTTCTTCGTCGCCCGGGAGGCCCGCAAGCACGTCAAGGTGGTGCTGTCCGGCGAGGGCGCCGACGAGTTGTTCGGCGGCTACACGATCTACCGGGAGCCGCTGTCGCTGAAGCCCTTCGACTATCTGCCGCGGCCGCTTCGGCGGTCGGTGGGCAAGATGTAGCAAGCCGCTGCCGGAGGGGATGCGGGGCAAGAGCCTGCTGCACCGCGGCTCGCTGACGCTCGAGGAACGCTACTACGGCAATGCCCGCAGCTTCTCCGACGCGCAGCTGCGCGACGTGCTGCCCGGGTTCCGCGAGGAATGGACCCACACCGACGTCACCGCGCCGATGTACGCCGAATCGGCGGGCTGGGATCCGGTGGCCCGCATGCAGCACATCGACCTGTTCACCTGGCTGCGCGGCGACATCTTGGTCAAGGCCGACAAGATGACCATGGCCAACTCGCTGGAGCTTCGGGTGCCGTTCCTGGATCCCGAGGTGTTCGCCGTCGCCTCGCGGTTGCCCGTCGAGGCGAAGATCACCCGCACGACGACGAAGTACGCGCTGCGGCGCGCCTTGGAGCCGATCGTTCCGGCGCACGTGCTGCACCGGCCCAAGCTCGGGTTCCCGGTGCCGATCCGGCACTGGCTGCGCGCCGGCGAGCTGCTGGAGTGGGCCTACGCGATGGTGGAGTCGTCGCAGGCCAGTTCGGTGGTCGACTTTGTCGACCCAGCCGCCGTGCGCCGGATGCTCGACGAGCACCGCAACGGCGTCAGCGATCACAGCCGCCGGCTGTGGACGCTGCTGATCTTCATGCTCTGGCACGCGATCTTCGTCGAGCACAGCGTGGTGCCCCAGATCAGCGAGCCGCAGTATCCAGTGCAGCTCTAGCGCGGATCCAGCGCTTCGAGTGTGAAGCCTGGGCGGTGATATCCGGCGTGTCGCCGCCGCCGGCTCACACTCGACGCCGTGGGTTCACACTCGACGCGGCCGGGGCGTACTAGGCCAGGACCGCGGCGATCTCGGCGGCCGCCTCGTCGCCGTAGGCGTCGGCCAGCCGGGTCTTGGCGACCGCGGGGTCCCACGTCCACTCCTGGGTTCCGGTGGACTCCAGCACCAGGACGGCGACCAGCGAGCCCAGCTGAGCCGAACGCTCGAGGCTCAGCCCGGCGGTGCGGCCGGTGAGGAAACCGGCCCGGAACGCGTCGCCGACGCCGGTGGGGTCGGTCTGGCTGGTCTCGGGCACCACGCCGACGTGGGTGGTGGTTCCGTCGCGCTCGACGATGTCGACGCCCTTGGCGCCCAGCGTGGTCACCCGCAGCTCGACCTTCTTCTGCACATCGGCCTCGGACCAGCCGGTCTTGGAGAGCAGCAGCTCCCACTCGTAGTCGTTGGTGAACAGGTAGGCGGCCCCGTCGACGAGCTTGTCGATCTCCTCGCCGGACAGGCGGGGCAGCTGCTGGGACGGGTCGGCGGCGAACGGCAGGCCGAGCTCGCGGCACTCCTCGGTGTGCACCACCATCGCGTCCGGGTCGTTGGCCCCCACGATCACCAGGTCGGGCTTGCCCGTCGCACGCGACGTCGGCGAGCTTGATGTTGCGGGCCTCCGACATGGCGCCGGGATAGAAGGACGCGATCTGGGCCATGTCCAGGTCGGTGGTGCAGACGAAACGCGCGGTTTTCGCGGTCTGGGAGATCAGCACGTGGTCGCAGTTGACGCCGTGCGACTGCAGCCATTCGCGGTACTCGCCGAAGTCGTCGCCGGCCGCGCCGACCAGCGCCACGTCGCCGCCCAGCACGCCGATGGCGAAGGCGATGTTGCCCGCCACGCCGCCGCGGTGAATCACCAGGTCGTCAACCAGAAAGCTCAGGGACACCTTCTGCAGGTGCTCGGCCAGCAGGTGTTCGGAAAACCGGCCGGGGAACCGCATCAGGTTGTCGGTCGCAATCGAACCTGTCACCGCGATCGTCACGAAATCTCCATCCTTCGTTAGTAAGGTTATCTAGCTTACTCACGCGCCTCGACCGTCGCTGTGTCGCACGGTCGAGCGCGAGGTCGTGCGCTAGCCTCCCTAGGGAACTCACTCAAGTCGCCGGGATCACGATTGCTCGGGCCGCAACCCGCTTGCAGTCCCGTCTACCACCGTAGGAGAACCACGATGGCAGGTCCGCACTCGCCGAACCACACCGTCGGCGGCGGCAGCGGCGGACCGAGCGGACATGAGCCCCCAAGCGAATCCCAGCCACTCGAGTTCCCCGCTGACCCCAACACGGGCGAGCCGGGCTTCGGCCCGGCTCCGCAGGCAGGACCTGCGTCAGGCCATTATGCCGGGCCGCCTCCCGCGCCGGTCCCGTACCCGCCGCGACGGTCCAAGCGGCGGCCTGATCGTCGGCATCGTGCTGGCCATCGCGCTCGTCGCCGTGCTGACGGTGGCCATCGTGTACGGGGTCCGCACCAACGGGGCCAATACCGGCGCCACGTTCTCCGAGGGCGCGGCGAAGACGGCCATTCAGGGCTATCTGGACGCCCTCGAGCACCGCGACATCGACGAGATCGCCCGCAACGCGCTGTGCGGCCTCTACGACGGCGTCCAGGACAAACGATCCGACCAGGCCCTGGCCAAGCTCAGCAGCGACGCATTCCGCAAGCAGTTCTCCGAGGTCGAGCTGACCTCGATCGACAAGATCGTGTACCTGTCGCAGTACCAGGCTCAGGCGGTGTTCACCATGCGGGTGTCACCGGTGAGCGGCGGCGCGATGCACGGGCAGGTGCAGGGCATCGCGCAGCTGCTGTTCCAGCGCGGCCAGATCATGGTCTGCTCGTACGTGCTGCGCACCGGCGGCTCGTACTGAACGCCCTCCGTCAGCCGGACTGCAAGCCCGGCTGACGGATTTCGCGGGATTAACCGATCAGTTGAACGAGTCGCCGCAGGCGCACGAGCCGGTGGCGTTGGGGTTGTCGATGGTGAAGCCCTGCTTCTCGATGGTGTCCACGAAATCGATGGACGCGCCTTCGACGTAGGGCGCGCTCATCCGGTCCACCGTCAGCTTCACGCCGCCGAACTCCGCGGTCAGGTCGCCGTCCAGCGCCCGGTCGTCGAAGAAGAGGTTGTAGCGCAGGCCGGCACACCCACCCGGCTGCACCGCGATGCGCAGCGCAAGGTCGTCGCGGCCCTCCTGGTCCAGCAGGGACTTTGCCTTGGTGGCGGCGGCCTCGGTCAGGATCACGCCGTGGGTCGTCGTGGCGTTCGACTCGTTTTGCACCGTCATTGCTTCTCCTACATGCCTCATCGTTGGGTGGGGTCGATCAAGCCCGAAATCGCCGGCTCACGCCGGGCGGTCCGGACCGCCCGAAAGTCCACTCCCTCAACGGTACCTTGCAGGACCGCTATTCCCGAGTCGCGCCGCAACTACGGATGCCAGCCCCATGAGCTGGTTGGCCGCGTCGGCCTGCGCCAGCCGGACCGATCCGGCGTGATCGGCGATGGATAGCGCGGCCATGATGCCCGACGAGCGCACCGTCGCGTTGTCCAAGTCGACCTGACCGGCCAGCACGACCACCGGAATCCCCCGCGGCCGGGCCGCGTCGGCGAGAAAGCCCACCACCTTCCCGTGCAGGGATTGCTCGTCGAACCGGCCCTCACCGGTGACGATCAGCTCCGCGGTGTCCAGGTCGTCGGACAACCGGGTGTGCTCGGCGATGATGGCCGCCCCGGACTCACAGCGCCCGCCGAGCGCCAGCAGCCCGGCACCGATGCCGCCGGCGGCCGCCCGCGCCCGGCTCGGCGCTCACATCCCGGCCGGCCACCGCTTCCAAGATCAGCGCCCACGCCTGCAGGCGAACTTCCAGTGCGGCGACGGTGGCCGTGTCGGCGCCCTTCTGCGGTCCGAACACCCGGGCCGCCCCCCACGGGCCCAGCATGGGGTATTCGGTGTCGGAGGCGGCGATCAGCTCCACGTCGCCCAGTTGCCGGCGGGCGGTGTCCAGGCCGCCGAGCTCGGCGATCATGCCCTGCCCGCCGTCGGTGCAGGCGCTGCCGCCCAAACCGACCACGATGCGCGTCGCCCCGACGCGCAGCGCCTCGGCGATCAGCTGCCCGACGCCTTTGCTGTGGGCCGCCATGGCGGTCTCCGGGGTGGGCGGTCCGCCGATCAGCGCCAGACCGCACGCTTGCGCGCACTCGAGGTACGCGGTGGCCGAGCCGCGGTCGAACACCCAATCGGCTTCGACCATGGCTTTCAGCGGTCCGGACACCCGCAGGCGCCGCGTCTCCCCCAGCCGGCTGGCCAGCACCTCGACGAAGCCGGGGCCGCCGTCGGATTGCGGGGCGACGATGAACCGGTCGCCGGGACGCGACCGGGTCCAGCCGGTCGCGATGGCGGCGGAGGCCTCGAGGGCCGACATGCTGTCGGCGTAGCAGTCCGGGGCCACCAGAACCTGCATGGCGGGCAACTGCAGACGGCCGGGGGCCAGGCCGGGACCGTCATCATCCGAGGCCATCGACCCGTCGTCCATCAAAGGCAGCCATTCATCAGGTGTAAGAGTAGGGCCAAGTGAGGCACTAACGCAGGGCTAATAGACAAGGCATTCCAGGCGAATTCCGGCGCGACTCGTCCGCGAAGTAACCTGGCCACTGTGAAGCTGTTGGGCCGCAAGAAAGGCCAGGACACCGACCTCGACGAGGGCGCCGCCGCGCCGGCCGCATCCGACACTGCCGGCGCCTCGGACGCCGCAACCCGCGAGGCGCAGCGGACGGGCCCCAAGGGGCGGCCCACGCCCAAGCGCAACGAGGCCCGGCGCAACACCCAGGAAGGGACCGGTCGCACCGGCGCCCATGACCGCCTCCGAGGCGCGGGCCCGGCGCAAATCGCTGGCCGGCCCCAAGCTCAGCCGCGAGGAGCGCCGGGCGGACAAGGCCGCCGGCCGCGCCCGGATGTCGGATCGCCGGGAGCGGATGATGGCCGGCGAAGAGGGCTACCTGTTGCCGCGCGACCAGGGGCCCATCCGCCGCTACGTTCGCGACGTGGTGGACTCCCGGCGCAATCTGCTGGGCCTGTTCATGCCGTCGACCCTGTTCTTGATGTTCATCATGTTCGGCGTCCCGCAGCTGCAGCTGTGGGTGTCGCCGGCGATGCTGGTGCTGATGGCCGTCATGAGCGTCGACGGCGTGATCTTGGGCCGCAAGGTCAGCAGGCTGGTCGACGCGAAGTTCCCGAGCAACACCGAAAGCCGTTGGAAGCTAGGTCTTTACGCCGCCAGCCGGGCGTCTCAGATGCGCCGGTTGCGGGCGCCGCGGCCCCAGGTCAAGCACGGCGCCAGTGTCGATTGAAGCGCTCGCAGAAAGCCGGCTGACCCCGGTGCGCACCCTGGTGCTCGGCGGGATCAGGTCGGGCAAATCGCAGTGGGCGGAGGAAGCCATCGCCGACGGATTGGCGGCCGGGCAGGCGGTTCACTACCTGGCGCCCGGACCGGCCGGTCACGACGACGAGGCCTGGGCGCACCGGATCGCCCAGCATCGTGCCCGCCGGCCCAGCGCACTGGTCGACGATCGAAACCGACGACATCGCAACGCAATTGCGTCAATCGCCGGACACCCCCACGCTGATCGACGATCTGGGCACCTGGCTGACCGTGCGCGCTGGACCGCAACAACGCCTGGGATGACGGCTCGGTGGCGGCTCCCGTCGATGACGTGCTGGCCGCGGTCGGTGACTTCGCTTCCCCGCTGGTGCTGGTCAGCCCTGAGGTCGGCTTGACGATCGTGCCGGCCACCGCCTCCGGACGCCGGTTCGCCGACGAATTGGGCAGCCTCAACCAGCGCCTCGCGCGGTTGTGCGAGCGGGTGGTGCTGGTGGTGGCCGGGCAGCCGGTGCCGATCAAACCGTCGGGGGCCTGATGGATTTCGCCGCCGTCTCGCCGCCCGATGCCGGGTGTCGCCGCCGCCGCCCGCGCCCGCCAGGACACCCTGACCAAGCCCAAGGGCGCGCTGGGCCGCCTCGAGGATCTGTCGGTGTGGGTCGCGTCGTGTCAGGGACAGTGCCCGCCAAGACAATTCGAGCGCGCCCGGGTGGTGGTGTTCGCCGGCGACCACGGCGTCGCCCGCTCAGGGGTGTCGGCCTACCCGCCGGAGGTGACGGCGCAGATGGTCGCCAACTTCGACGCCGGCGGGGCCGCGATCAACGCCCTGGCCGACATCGCCGGGGCGACGGTGCGGGTCGCGGACCTGGCGGTCGACGCGGACGCCGCTGACCGAACGGATCGGCGCCCACAAGGTGCGGCGCGCCAGCGGCGACATCCGGGTCGAGGACGCGTTGAGCGACGACGAGACCGCGCGGGCGCTCGCCGCCGGCGCGGCCATCGCCGACGAGGAGGTCGATGCCGGCGCCGACCTGCTGATCGCCGGCGACATGGGGATCGGAAACACCACGGCCGCAGCGGTATTGGTGGCGGCGTTGACGAACGCCGAGCCGGTCGTGGCGGTGGGCTTCGGGACCGGGATCGATGACGCCGGGTGGGCGCCGCAAGACGGCCGCGGTGCGCGATGCACTGTTTCGGGCGCGGCAGGTGTTGCCCGATCCGGTCGCGCTGCTGCGCCGCGCCGGCGGCGCCGACCTGGCCGCGATGGCCGGCTTTTGCGCGCAGGCCGCGGTCCGGCGCACGCCGCTGCTGCTCGACGGCTTGGCGGTGACGGCGGCCGCGCTGGTCGCCGAGCACCTGGCGCCGGGCGCCCGGCTGTGGTGGCAGGCCGGTCACCGGTCCACCGAGCCCGCTCACGGGCTGGCGCTGACGGCGCTGGATCTGGAGCCGATTCTCGACCTGCGCATGCGGCTGGGCGAGGGCACCGGCGCACGCGCTCGCGCTGCCGGTGCTGCGCGCCGCGGTGGCCGCCCTGTCGTCGATGGCGACCTTCACCCAAGCCGGTGTGTCCAATCGCACCGACGGCCCGGTCAGGCCGCTTCCCCGTCGTGATCCGTTCTCTGGCAACGGCTTTCGCGTTCGGCACGGTGCTGCCCGTCCCGGGCGGCGGCGACGCGCCGATGGGCCGCGGCGCCATGACCGCGCTGCCGGTGGTGGGCGCCGCCTTGGGGGCGTTGGCCGCGGCCGTGACCTGGGGTGGGGCTCACGCGTTCGGCCGGTCCAGCCCGCTGCCCGGTCTGCTCGCGGTCGCGGCGCTGCTGCTGGTGACCCGCGGCCTGCATCTCGACGGTGTCGCCGACACCGCCGACGGTCTGGGCTGCTACGGGCCGCCGCAGCGTGCGCTGGCGGTGATGCGCGAAGGATCGACCGGGCCGTTCGGCGTCGCCGCCGTGGTCATGGTGATCATGTTGCAGGCATTGGCGTTTTCGGCACTGGGGGCCACCGGCCGCGTCGTCCCCGGGGTGGCCGCGGTGGCCGTGGCGGTTTTCGCGGGCCGGGTGACCGCGGTGCTGGCCGGCCACCGGTCGGTGCCGGCGGCCGACGGCAGCGCCCTGGGTGCGCGGGTCGCCGGAAGCCAGCCGACGCGCGGTGGTGGCGGCCTGGGTCGCGGTGCTGCTTGGCGTTTCGCTGGCGGCCGGGCCGCGGCCGTGGCAGGGACCGGTGGCGGTGCTGGTGGGCCTGGGCTGCGGCGCGATATTGGTGAGGCACTGCGTTCGCCGATTCGGCGGCATCACCGGTGACGTGCTGGGCGCCGCGATCGAACTGACCGCGACGGTGGCCGCGGTGGCTGCTCGCGGGTCTGGTGCGGTTCTAGCCGAGCGCGTCAGCCCAGCTTCGCCATCCAGCCGTGGGTGTCGGCGAAGGTGCCGCGCTGGATCCCGGTCAGCGTGTCGCGCAACGCCATCGTCACCTCGCCGGGTTGGCCGTCGGCGACGGTGAACTCGGCATCGCCGTACTTCACGTGCGAGACGGGGGTGATGACCGCGGCGGTGCCGCAGGCGAACACCTCGGTGATCTCCCCGGCGGCGGCCTTCTTCTGCCACTCGTCGATATCGATCTTGCGTTCCTCGACGGCGAACCCGGCGTCAATGGCCAGCTGCAGCAACGAGTTTCGGGTGATCCCGGGCAGCAGCGAACCGGACAGCTCCGGGGTGACCAGCCGCGCCGATCCGCCGCTGCCGAACACGAAGAAGATGTTCATCCCGCCCATCTCTTCGACGAAGCGCCGTTCGACGGCGTCCAGCCACACCACTTGATCGCAGCCGTTGGCCGCGGCCTCGGCCTGAGCCGACAGCGAGGCCGCGTAGTTGCCGCCGAACTTGGCCGCGCCGGTGCCGCCGGGGCTGGCCCGCACGTACTCCGTCGACACCCAGACGGTGACCGGGCTGATGCCGCCCTTGAAATAGGCGCCGGCCGGCGAGGCGATCAGCAGGTAGCGGTAGCGCTTGGACGGCCGCACACCCAATCCGGGCTCGGTGGCGATGACGAACGGGCGCAGGTACAACGCCTCCTCGCCGCCGGCGGCCGGAACCCAGGCGTTGTCGACGGCGATCAGCTGGCGCAGCGATTCCATGAACAGCTCTTCGGGCAGCTCCGGGATCGCGAGCCGGCGCGCCGAGGACCGTAGCCGGGCGGCGTTGGCCTCGGCGCGAAACGACACGATCGAGCCGTCCGCCCAGCGGTACGCCTTGAGCCCCTCGAAGATTTCCTGCGCGTAGTGCAGCACGATCGCCGACGGGTCCAGCTCGATCGGGCCGTACGGGATGACGCGCGCGTTGTGCCAGCCTTCGCCGGTCTCGTCGTAGTCGATCGACACCATGTGATCGGTGAAGTATTTGCCGAAACCCGGCTCGGCCAGGATGGTTTCGCGTTCAGCGTCGGTTGCCGGATTTGCCGAGCGCGAAACCGTGAACTCGAGGGAGCCACTGGTCATTGGCTGATTGTATATCCGCCCACCGAATCGGATTTCGCCCGCGCAAGCGGCGCGGCTAGCGGGTTTTCACCGCGACGAAGGGCGGGCGCACGACTTCGCATGCGGCGGGGCGGCCGCGGACGTCGACGGTGATCTGCTGACCGTCCTCGACTCCGGCATCGGTGTCGATGAGCGCCAGCGCGATCCCGGCCTGCAGCGTCGGGGAGAACGTGCCCGAGGTGGTGACCCCCACCGGGGTGTCGCCGGCGAGCACCGTCAGCCCGGCGCGCAGCACGCCTCGGCCCACCATCCGCAGCCCGCGCAGCAGCCGCGCCGGGCCCGCCTCCTTCTCGGCCAGCAGCGCGTCCCGGCCGAAGAACGCGTCCTTCTTCCAGCCGATCGCCCAGCCGCAGCGGGCCTGCAGCGGGGAGATGTCGAGTGCGAGTTCGTGGCCGTGCAGCGGGTAGCCCATCTCGGTGCGCAGGGTGTCGCGCGCGCCCAGGCCGGCGGGCTCGCCGCCGGCCGCGCTGACCGCCGCGGCCAGGGCGTCGAACACCACACCGGCGGAGTCCCACGGCGGCAGCAGCTCGTAGCCGTGCTCGCCGGTGTAGCCGGTGCGGCAGACCCGCACCGGTACGCCGGAGAACGAGGTGTCGGCGTACGCCATGTAATCCATGTCGGTGGGCAGGCCCAGCTCGCCGAGCACGTCGGCCGATCGCGGCCCCTGCACGGCCAGCACCGCATACGAGCGGTGCTGGTTGGTGATGGTCAGCCCGCTGGGGGCGGCGGCCTGCAGCGCCTCGACCACGGCGGCGGTGTTGGCGGCGTTGGGCACCAGGAAGATCTCGTCGTCGTCGACGTAGTAGGCGATCAGGTCGTCGATGACACCGCCGGATTCGGTGCAGCACAACGTGTATTGCGCCTTGCCCGGCCCGATGCGATTCAGGTCGTTGGTGAGCGCGGAGTTGACGAACTGCGCGGCCCCGGGCCGCGGACCAGTGCCTTGCCCAGGTGGCTGACGTCGAACAGGCCGACCGTGTTGCGCGTCGCGTTGTGCTCGCTGACGGTGCCGGCGTACGACACCGGCATCAGCCAGCCGCCGAACTCGGCGAAACTGGCACCCAAGCTCGCGGTGACGGTCTTCCAGTGGTCCGTGCTTCCAGCGTCGCTCACGGCGACCCACCCTAGATCGCGCTTGACGACGCTGGCAGACTTGGCCAGGTGTCCGATTCCCTGGACTTCGAGGCGCTGGAGGCCGCCGGAATCGCCAACCCCCGCGAGCGGGCCGACCTGATCAAGTATCTGGACGAGTTCGGCTTCACGATCGACGAGATGGTCGAAGCCGAACGGCGCGGCCGGCTGTTCGGGCTCGCCGGTGATGTCCTGCAATGGTCGGGACCGCCCGACCTATACCCTGCGGACCGCGGCCGAGGCGCTCGAGGTGCGTCGCCGAAGATGTCGCGCACGCCTGGGCTTTGCTCGGCCTGACCATGGCCGGTCCCGATATTCCTGCGCTGAGCCAGGCCGACGTCGACGCCCTGGCGACGTGGGTGGCGGTCAAGGCTGTGGTGGGTGAGGACGGCGCGTCGGGAATGCTGCGGGTGCTGGGCGCGGCAATGGCCCGGTTCGCCGAGGCCGAGTCGTCGATGATCCGCGCCGGGATGCCGGACATCCAGATGGACCACACCCACGATGAGCTGGCCACCGCGCAGGCCTATCGCGCGGCTCGCCGAGTTCGTTCCCCGGCTCGGCGCGCTGATCGACACCGTGCACCGTCATCATCTGATCAGCGCGCGAACCTACTTCGAAAGCGTCGTCCGGGACCGTCGACGAGCGTGGTGTGCGGCATCGGTTTCGCCGATCTGTCCGGTTTCACCGCGCTGACCCAGACGCTCACACCGGCGCAAGTTGTCGGGGTTGCTCAACGAATTCGGCGCCACCGTCGCCGACGTGGTGCACGCCGACGGCGGGCGGGTGGTCAAGTTCATCGGCGACGAGGTGATGTGGGTGAGCTCGTCGGCCGAGCGACTCGCCAGGCGGCGGTCGATCTCGTCGACCACCCCGGGCGCGCGAAGCCGGACCTGCAGGTCCGCGCCGGCCTCGCCTACGGCACGGTGCTGGCGATCAACGGCGACTACTTCGGCAACCCGGTAAACCTCGCCGCGCGACTCGTGGCGGCCGCGGAGCCGGGACAGATACTCGCCGCGCCGGATCTGCACGAGAAATTGCCGGCCTGGCCGGCGGTCGCCCATGGCCCGTTGACGCTCAAGGGCTTTGACGACCCGGTGCCGGCTTTCGACCTGTAGCGCCGGGACGCCAGCGAGCTAAGGCCGATCCGCGGTGACTAGGGTGATTACGCGTGAGTACCGAATCCGGATACCAGGCCCCTTCCGTCACCGTCGCCACGTCGCTGCCCAAACGCGGCGCGGATTCGTCGGTACTGATCGTGCCCGTCGTCTCGACCGGCGAGGACGACAAGCCGGGCGCGGCCGTTGCGTCGGCCGAGCCGTTCCTGTCCTCCGGCGCGGTCGCCGAGATCGAGTCCGGTCTGCGGGCGCTGGAGGCCACCGGCGGTGCCGAACAGGTGCACCGGCTGGTGGTGCCGTCGCTGCCGGTGTCCAGCGTGCTCACGATCGGCCTGGGTAAACCGCGATCCGAGTGGCCGGCCGACACCATCCGTCGCGCCGCCGGTGTGGCCGCGCGGTCGCTCGGCAAGACCGAGTCGGTGATCACCACGCTGGCCGAGCTGCCCGGTGAGGGCGTCGGCTCGGCCGCCGTCGAGGGCCTGATCCTGGGCAGCTACCGGTTCACCGAATTCCGCAGCGACAAGACGGCGCCCAAAGACAAAGGGCTGCAGAAGATCACGGTGCTGGCGACCGCGAAGGACGCCAAGAACGGACGCCGCGCACGGCGCGGCCGTGGCGACCGCCGTTGCCACCGCGCGCGACTTCGTCAACACCCCGCCCAGCCACCTGTTTCCCGCCGAATTCGCCAGGCGCGCAAGGGCTTTGGGCGAGTCGGTCGGGCCTGGAGGTGGAAGTGCTCGACGACAAGGCGCTGCAAAAAGGCGGCTACGGCGGGATCATCGGCGTCGGGCAGGGCTCGTCGCGTCCGCCGCGGCTGGTGCGGCTGACCCACCGCGGTTCGAAGCTGGCCAAGAAGTCCAAAGCAGGCCAAGAAGGTCGCGCTGGTCGGCAAGGGCGTCACGTTCGACACCGGCGGCATCTCGATCAAGCCGGCGGCGGGCATGCACCACATGACCTCGGACATGGGCGGTGCCGCCGCGGTGATCGCGACCGTCGCGCTGGCCGCGCAGCGCAAACTTCCGATCGACGTGATCGCCACCGTGCCGATGGCCGAGAACATGCCGTCGGCCACCGCCCAGCGCCCCGGCGATGTGCTGACGCAGTACGGCGGCATCACGGTCGAGGTGCAGAACACCGACGCCGAGGGCCGGCTGATCCTGGCCGACGCCATCGTGCGGGCGTGCGAGGACAACCCCGATTACCTGATCGAGACGTCCACGCTGACCGGGGCCCAGACGGTGGCGCTGGGCGCCCGCATTCCCGGGGTGATGGGCAGCGACGAGTTCCGCGACCGCGTCGCGTCGATCTCGCAGCAGGTCGGCGAAAACGGCTGGCCCATGCCGCTGCCCGACGAGCTCAAGGACGACCTGAAGTCCACGGTGGCCGACCTGTCGAACATCAGCGGGCAGCGCTTCGCCGGCATGCTGGTGGCCGGGGTGTTCCTGCGTGAGTTCGTCGCCGACGGCGTGAGCTGGGCGCACATCGACGTGGCCGGCCCGGCCTACAACACCGGCAGCCCGTGGGGCTACTCGCCCAAGGGCTCCACCGGCGTGCCGACCCGCACCATGTTCGCGGTGCTCGAGGACATCGCCGAAAACGGCTAGCCGGCTACCGTCAGCCGTTTGATCACGGCTCGCCCCAATTTGCGGCGTGGCCAGCCGGTCGCGCCGTCGGCGGCCAGTGCGGCGTTGGCCGCGTTGCGTCCGCACGCACCGTGCACCGAGCCGCCCGGCGTCGCCGAAGCGCTGCCCAAATAGAGCCGCTCGACCGGTGTTTCGGCTCGACCCATCCCGGGCGCCGGGCGGAACACCAACATCTGTTGCAACTGCGCGGTTCCGCCGTTGAGCGCCCCGAGATGCAGGTTCGCGTCGCTGGCCTCCAGATCCGACGGCCGCTGCACGAACCGGTCGATCACCGCCGAACCGAAGCCCGGTGCGTGCTCTTCGATGACCCGGTCCACCGCCGCGGCCAGCCGGTCCGCAGAAGCGTCGTCGGACACATTCCGCGGCAAATGCGTATAGGCCCAAACACTTTCGGTGCCGGCCGGCGATCTGCTGGGATCCGCAGTGGTGGTCTGGCCCAACAACATGAACGGATGCTCGGGTATGACGCGGGTGTTCAGGTCGGCCATCCAGCGGATCAGCCCATCCCCGTCGGCTCCCAAGTGGACGGTGCCCACCGACCGCAGGTTTTTGCGCTCGCCACGGAATCGGTGTTGCCAGCGCATAGTTGACCTTCACCACCGGCGGATCCCACTCGTAGTGTTGGAGGTCGCGACGCAACGCTGCCGGCACCGCGTCCGCGGGCAGCATGTCGCAGAACAATCGCGGCGCCGTCACGTCGGCCACCACCGCGCGGCGGGCGGTCACCGATCGCCCCTGCGCGGTGGTCACGCCGACAGCCCGGCCGCCCCGCACCTGGATGCGAGAAACGTTCTGATTGCACTCGATTCGCGCTCCGGCCGAGCGGGCGCGTTTCACCAGAGCCGCGGTGAGTTGGCCCGATCCGCCGACCGGCACCGGCCAGCCGTGATCCTGGGCCAGCATCGTCATCAGGAAGCCCATGGCGCCGCTGATCGGTGCATCCGGCGGGGCGTCGGCGTGCATTGCGTTGCCCAACAACAACACTCGCGGCGCCTCACCGTCGAACAGTTGACTCGCCATGGCATTGGCCGGCTGCACCAGCAGCCGCGCGACCCGGACCGCTTCGGGCGTGCCGAGTTTGCGCAGCAGCCCGAGCAGCGGCCGCACCGGCGGGAAGGGCGCCAGCATGGCGTCGAGCAGTGGGGCTTTGATCTTGTCCCACAGCTCCACGATGCGCCACCAGTTCTCGCCGTCGGCGGGCGTTCGTCGCGTCGAATTCCGCTGCCGTGCGGGCTGGGTCGTGGTACACGATGGGCGGGTCGTCGTCGGCGCCGTGGCGCGGGTGACCAACCACCGTCGGCGCATGCGACCACCGCAGCCCGTGATCCTCCAACCGCAGCGCCGCCATCGCCGGGGACGCCACCGTCATCGGATAGTAGGAGCTGAACAGGTCGGTGATGTAGCCCGGCGTCAGCTCGGCGCTGCGCACCGCTCCGCCGGGTTCGGGCTGGGCTTCCAGCACCAGCACGTCCCAGCCCGCATCGGCCAGCATCGATGCCGCCACCAGTCCGTGGTGTCCCGCCCCGATCACCACGGCATCGGCGGTGTCGCGCCCGGTCACTTCACCTGGCTCGGCTCCAGGCGCTCCGCCAACGCCGCCAGCCGCCACAGGCACTCCTTGTTACGCGGGTACGCCGCGGCCAGCGCAAGGGAATCGGGAACGGCCCCCATCGGGCCGTCGACGGGCACCTCGATCATCTCGATCCGGCAGCCCTGCTCAATCTCGTGCAGCAGCATTGTGATTCGCGCGGCACCCAACGGGCCCAACCGGGCACGCAGCACCAGTTTGTGCGGCGGTTCGCTCTCCTCGACGATGGTCGCGTCGTTGATCACCAACGGCCAGATCCCGATCGAGTGCCTGATCGAGGAGCCCGGCTCCGGCCAGTTCGGATCGACGGCCCGCATGCGGCTGTTGCCCACCACCCACTGGGTGTAGGTCCAGCCCTGGGCGAGCACCTCCCACACCCGCTCGCACGACTCTGGCACCTCACGCGTTGCAGTGATCACCTCAGAAACCCTTCATGTCTGTCGATATCGCGGCGGATACCCGGCAATCCGGGGGTTATTCGGCGTCGGCCTCGGGTTTACCGGCGGTGGACTGCGGTTAATCTCCCTAGCGGTCGAAATCCCCGACGACGAAAGGCGAGACCATGACGGTGCGACGGTTGATCATCGGTGTGGGCGCCGTGCTGTTATTGGCCGGAGTCATCGGACTGCTGGCGCCGGTGTCGGTGTCCGACAGCAACGGCCATTCGGTCGGATGCGGAAACGCCGTGGCGACGGATCTTTCCGCGGCCAGAAACGCGAACAACAGCAACGGGTCGAACATCCCGATTCTGAATCAGATCATCCCGCACACCGACTATGTCGCGCAGTGCCAGTCCTCGGTGGGCGGCCGGCGCGCGTGGGCGATACCGCTGGCCGTGCTCGGGGTCATCGCGATCGGCGCGACGTTGTTGACGGGGCGTCGCGGGGCGGCACCGGGCGTCTAGCCCGCCTCAGATCACCCGCATCCGCGCGGCGTTGCGCAGCCCCTGCGGCGCCAGGCGCGAAAGGCCGTACAGCGCATAGGCTTCCGGCGCCACCGGGCGAATCGGCTTCTTCTTTTTGACCGAGGACAGGATCGCGTTGGCCACCTTGTCGGGGCCGTAGTGCCGCAGCGCGAACATCTTGCCCAGCTGCCCGCGGCGCCCGTCGACGGCGTCGCCCTGCTTTCCGGCGGGCGCGTCGAATCGGGTGGTGTTGATGATGTTCGTGTCGATGACGCCGGGGCAGATCGTGGTCAGCCCCACCCCGGCCGCGTCGAGTTCGGCCCGCAGGCAGTCGGAGAACATGTAGGTCGCCGCCTTCGACGTGCAGTAGGCGTTCAGCGACTGCAACGGGGCGTAGGCCGCCATCGACGACACGTTGACGATGTACCCGCCGGTGCCGCGCTCCACCATTCGCCGCGCGAACGACCGGCACCCATTGACCACACCGCCCAGGTTGACGTCGAGCACCCGGGCGAACTGCTCGGGCGGGGTGTCCAGGAATCCGCCCGCGTGGCCGATGCCGGCGTTGTTGACGACGATGTCGGGCACGCCGTGCTCTGCGCTGACCCGCTCGGCGAACGACTCCACCGCCTGCGCATCGGACACGTCGAGCACATAGGCGTGCGCGACGCCGCCGCGGGTGGCGATCTCGGCCGCGGTGGCCTTGACGGCCGCCTCGTCGATGTCGCTGATCACCAGCTCGGCGCCTTCGCGCGCGAAGGCGAACGCCGTCTCACGGCCGATGCCACTGCCGGCGCCGGTGACCGACACCAGGGTGTCGCCGAACGCGCCGCGCGGACGCCCCACCTGCGCTCGCAGCAGTGCGCGGCTGGGTTGCTTGCCCTCGGCCTGGTCGGCGAACTCGCGCACCGCCGCCGCCATCACCTGCGGGTGCGACATCGGCGAGAAGTGACCGGCCTGGATGTCGCGGCGCCACAGCCGCGGCACGAAGCGCGGGGTGTGGTCGTAGCCGTAGGGCCGCACGTACTTGTCTTTGGTGTTGACGATGAGCTGCACCGGTACGTCGATGACCGCGACGCCCTGCTTGCGACCGGAGAAGGACCGAAAGTAGTTGGCGGGATAGGTTTTCACCGACTGGGCGGCATCGCAGGCCAGCTTGTCGGAGTGGTGGATCTGCTCGACGGGAATGTTGTCGACCGCGTTGCGCCGCAGCGCCGGGACCGACATGGTCAGCCGGAGGAACAGCGGCGCGAGCACCGGGATCGAGAAGAAGATCATGTAGGTCAGCCGCAGCGCCTGGCTGATCGCCCGGACGAAGGTGCGCGGCTTCCAGGGCGCCCGCAGACCGCTGAAGATGTAATCGACCAGCTGGTCCTGAGCGGGTCCGGACACCGACGTGAACGTGGCGACCCGGTCATTGGCGCCGGGACGCTTCAGGTAGTGCCACACGCCCACCGAGCCCCAGTCGTGGGCCAGCACGTGCACGGGCCGGCCCGGGCTCAGCTCGCCGGTCACGGCGGCGAAGTCGTCGGCGAAGCGGTCCATGCTGTAGGCCGAGACCGGCTTGGGCACCGAGGACAGACCGACGCCGCGGTTGTCGTAGCGGATGATCCGGAACCGCTCGGCCAGCAGCGGGACGACCCCGTCCCACAGCACGTGCGAGTCGGGGAAGCCGTGCACCAGCACGACGGTGGGGCCCTCGGGGTTGCCCTCTTCGTAGACCGCGATGCGAGTGCCGTCGGCGCTGTCGACGAAGTGCTGGGGTACTTGTTGTGATGGCGGCATCGAGACCTCCCCGCTCTGGCTGCAGTGGCCACACCGTAGCAAGCGTGATCGGCGTCACCCGCCCGGCGCGGGGTATCTGCCCTGGATGCGTGCCGACAAGGGCGCAGTGACAGGATAGTTTTGGATTGCTACTTCGCCTTCCGCAAGCGAGCTGATCGACCCGCCCCGACCCACGAGCGATCGAGGAGTCAAAAAAGATGGCCTTCTCCGTCCAGATGCCGGCACTCGGTGAGAGCGTCACCGAGGGGACGGTCACCCGCTGGCTCAAGCAGGAAGGCGACACGGTCGAACTCGACGAACCGCTCGTCGAGGTGTCGACCGACAAGGTCGACACCGAAATCCCGTCGCCCGCCGCGGGTGTGCTGACCAAGATCGTCGCCCAGGAGGACGACACCGTCGAGGTGGGCGGCGAGCTGGCCGTCATCGGCGACGCCGCCGAGGGCGGCGCGGCAGGCGGCGACTCGCAGCCGGCGGCGCCGAGCACCGAGCCGAACCGGAGCCGCAGGCCAGTCCGCAGCCGCCGAACCCGAGCCCGAGCCCGAGCCGCAGCCGAGCCGCGGCCCAGCCCGAACCCGCAGCCGCACCGCCCAGCAGGGTTCCGGTGGCGGCGACGCGACGCCGGTGCTGATGCCCGAGCTCGGCGAGTCGGTCACCGAGGGCACCGTGACCCGCTGGCTCAAGAAGGTCGGCGATTCGGTCCAGGTCGACGACGCGCTGGTCGAAGTGTCCACCGACAAGGTCGACACCGAGATCCCGTCACCGGTGGCCGGCGTGCTGATCAGCATCACCGCCGAGGAAGACGCCACCGTGCCCGTCGGCGGCGAGCTGGCCCGCATCGGCGCCGGTTCCGACGCCGCCGCGCCCGCGGCCCCGCCGCGCCCCGCCCGCGCCGCCGCCCGAACCCAAGCCCGAACCGGCGCCTGAGCCCCAGCCGCAAGCCGCAGCCCGAAGCCCGAGCCCACGCCGGCCGCCCGCGCCCGAGCCCAAGCCCGCGCCCGAGCCGAAAGCCCAACCGGCGCAGGCCCAGCCCGGCAGGCGGCGACCGGCACCGACGGCGCCCCGTACGTGACGCCGCTGGTGCGAAAACTGGCCGCCGAGAACAACATCGACCTGGCCTCGGTCACGGGCACCGGGGTGGGCGGGCGCATCCGCAAGCAGGACGTGCTGGCCGCCGCCGAGCAGAAGCAACAGGCCGCCCAGGCGCCCGCAGCCGCGCCGGCCCCCGCCGCCGCGGCGCCGCAAGGCCGCTGCGGCGCCCACCCCGGCTCCGGCGCTGGCGCACCTGCGCGGCACCACCCAGAAGGCCAGCCGGATCCGCCAGATCACCGCGAACAAGACCCGCGAATCCCTGCAGGCGACAGCGCAACTCACCCAGACCCACGAGGTCGACATGACCAAGCTGGTCGGGTTGCGGGCCCGGGCCAAGGCGGCGTTCGCCGAGCGCGAGGGGGTGAACCTGACCTTCCTGCCGTTCATCGCCCGGGCGGTGATCGACGCGCTGAAGATGCATCCCAACGTCAACGCGAGCTACAACGAGGACACCAAGGAGATCACCTACTACGACGCCGAGCACCTCGGCTTCGCGGTCGACACCGAACAGGGCCTGCTCTCCCCCGTCGTGCACAACGCCGGCGACCTGTCGCTGGCCGGGCTGGCCAGGGCGATCGCCGACATCGCCGCGCGCGCCCGGTCGGGCAACCTGAAACCCGACGAGCTGTCCGGCGGCACCTTCACCATCACCAACATCGGCAGCCAGGGCGCGCTGTTCGACACCCCGATCCTGGTTCCGCCGCAGGCCGCCATGCTGGGCACCGGCGCGATCGTCAAGCGGCCGCGGGTGGTGGTCGACGACAGCGGCAACGAGTCGATCGGCGTCCGCTCGATCTGCTATCTCCCGCTGACCTATGACCACCGGCTGATCGACGGCGCAGACGCCGGCCGCTTCCTGACCACCATCAAGCACCGGCTGGAAGAGGGAGCGTTCGAGGCCGACCTCGGCCTGTAAAGAAGGACAAGCGAACGTGGCCCGCGCTGATCAGAATGCCGTCATCGCGATAGCGGGTTCGTCCGGCCTGATCGGCTCCGCCTTGGCCGCGGCCCTGCGTGCCGCCGATCACCGGGTGCTGCGCATCGTGCGCCGGGCCCCGGCGAACGCCGATGAGCTGCACTGGAATCCCGAGACCGGCGATCTCGATCCCGACACGCTCGGCGACGTCGACGCCGTGGTCAACCTGTGCGGCGTCAACATCGGCAAGCGGCGGTGGTCGGGCGCCTTCAAGCAGAGTCTGCGGGACAGCCGCATCGCCCCCACCGAAGTCCTGGCGCATGCGCGTCGCCGACGCGGGTGTGGCGACCCTGATCAACGCCAGCGCGGTGGGCTTCTACGGCAACACCAAGGACCGCGTGGTCGACGAAAACGACCGTGCGGGAACGGGTTTCCTGGCCCAGCTGTGCGAAGACTGGGAAGCCGCCACGCTGCCGGCCCAGTACGGCGGCGCCCGGGTGGTGCTGGCCCGCACCGGGCTGGTGTTCTCCCCCGCGCGGTGGCGCGCTGGGCCGGCTGCGGCCGCTGTTCTCGCGCCGGCCTCGGCGCCCGGCTGGGCGGCGGGCGCCAATACATGTCGTGGATCACGCTGGAGGACGAGGTGCGCGCGCTGCTGTTCGCGATCTTCGACCGCGAGCTGTCCGGCCCGGTGAACATGACCGGGCCCGCGCCGGTCACCAACGCCGAGTTCACCGCCGCCTTCGGCCGGGCGGTCAACCGTCCAACCCCGTTGATGGTGCCCGGTTTCGCCGTCCGGGCGCGCGCTGGGCGAGTTCGCCGACGAGGGCCTGCTGAGGGGCAGCGCGCCATCCCGTCGGCGCTCGAGCGCGCCGGTTTCGTGTTCCACCACAACACCATCGGCGAGGCGCTCGCCTACGCCACCGCCCGGCGCGACCACGACTAGCGCGATCGCCAGCGCGGCCGCGGCGATCGCAAGCGCGGCGGGCCGGGCGCGGCGGGTCGCCACAGGGACGGGCGCGACGCGCGAGCAGGCCGCGCATGGCCCGGTCGCCCGCGTCGGCCGGCCCGAGTACCGTCGCGAACGTGATCGATTCCATCCGGTCCAGCCAGGCGTTGATCGACGTCCGCCAACTCGGCACCGTCGACTACCGCGTGGCCTGGCAGCAGCAACGCGATCTGGCCGACGCCCGGGTGGCCGGCGGCAGCGACACGCTGCTGCTGCTGGAGCACCCGCCGGTCTACACCGCGGGCCGGCGCACCGAGCCGCACGAACGGCCGGTCGACGGCACTCCCGTCGTCGACACCGACCGTGGCGGCAAGATCACCTGGCACGGTCCCGGCCAGCTGGTCGGCTATCCGATCATCGGGCTGGCCGAACCGCTCGACGTGGTCAACTACGTGCGGCGCCTGGAGGAGGCGCTGATCAAGGTCTGCGCCGACCTGGGCCTGGACGCGGTCCGGGTCGCCGGGCCGGTCCGGGGTGTGGGTGCCGGGCGGCGACGGCCTGCCCGACCGCAAGGTCGCCGCCATCGGCGTCCGGGTGTCGCGGGCGACCACCCTGCACGGGTTCGCGCTCAACTGCGACTGCGACCTGGACGCGTTCAGCGCCATCGTGCCGTGCGGCATCAGCGACGCCGGAGTGACGTCGCTGATCGGCCGAACTGCGGCCGCCCGGTGTCGGTCGACGATGTCCGACGCGCGGTCGCCGACGCCGTCTGCGACGCCCTGGACGGGGTGCTGCCGGTCCGTGAGCACCCCGCCGCCCGCGTAGCATCGCGATGTGACTGTCGCGCCGCGAAGGCCGCAAGCTGCTGCGCCTGGAAGTGCGCAACGCCGAGACCCCGATCGAGCGCAAACCGCCGTGGATCAGGATGCGGGCCCGGATGGGGCCGGAGTACACCGAGCTCAAGAGCCTGGTCCGGCGCGAGGGGCTGCACACGGTCTGCGAGGAGGCCGGCTGCCCCAACATCTTCGAATGCTGGGAGGACCGCGAGGCCACCTTCCTGATCGGCGGTGACCAGTGCACCCGCCGCTGCGACTTCTGCCAGATCGACACCGGAAAGCCCGCCGCGCTGGACCGCGACGAGCCCCGGCGGGTCGCCGAGAGCGTGCGCAGCGATGGGCCTGCGCTACGCCACCGTCACCGGCGTCGCCCGCGACGACCTGCCCGACGGCGGGGCCTGGCTGTACGCCGAGACGGTGCGCGCCATCAAGGAACTCAACCCGTCGACCGGCGTCGAGCTGTTGATCCCCGACTTCAACGGCCAGCCCGCGCGACTCGCCGAGGTGTTCGAGTCACGCCCGGAAGTGTTGGCGCACAACGTCGAAACCGTGCCGCGGATCTTCAAGCGCATCCGGCCCGGCCTTCACCTACCAGCGCAGCCTGGACGTGCTCACCGCGGCGCGCGACTTCGGCCTGGTCACCAAGAGCAACCTCATCCTCGGCATGGGCGAGACCCCCGACGAGGTGCGCACCGCCCTGGCCGACCTGCACGACGCCGGCTGCGACATCATCACCATCACCCAGTATCTGCGCCCGTCGGCGCGTCACCACCCCGTCGAGCGCTGGGTGCAGGCCGGAGGAGTTCGTCGAGTTCGCGCAGCATCGCCGAAGGGCTGGGCTTCGCCGGCGTGCTGGCCGGGCCGCTGGTGCGCTCGTCCTACCGCGCGGGCCGGCTCTACGCGCAGGCCGTCCGCAGCCGGGCCTCGACGATGCCGCGGCGCGGTAGCGCGTCGACTCGCGCAGCCTACGTATCCTTGGTGACTATGGCTAAACCCCGCACTGCCGCCGAGAACAAGGCCGCCAGGGCGCAGGCGCAGGCTGCGCGCAAGGCCGCCGCGCGGGAGCGCCGCACCCAGTTGTGGCAGGCGTTCAACATTCAGCGCCAGGAGGACAAGCGCCTGCTGCCGTACATGATCGGCGCCTTCGTGCTGATCGTGGGCGTCTCGGTGGGCGTCGGTGTGCTGGGCCGGCGGATTCACGATGATCACCCTGATCCCGCTCGGCGTGGTGCTGGGCGGGCTGGTCGCGTTCATCATCTTCGGCCGCCGCGCCCAGAAGTCGGTCTACCGCAAGGCCGAAGGCCAGACCGGGGCCGCGGCGTGGGCTTTGGACAACCTGCGCGGCAAGTGGCGGGTCACCCCGGGGGTTGCCGCGACCGGCCACTTCGACGCCGTGCACCGGGTGATCGGCCGGCCCGGCGTCATCCTGGTCGGCGAGGGAGCGGCGACCCGGGTGCAAACCGCTGCTGGCGCAGGAGAAGAAGCGCACCGCGCGCCTGATCGGCGACGTGCCGATCTACGACATCATCGTCGGCAACGGCGAGGACGAGGTGCCGCTGGCCAAGCTGGAGCGCCACCTCACCCGGCTGCCGGCCAACATCACCGTCAAGCAGATGGACACGCTGGAGTCGCGGTTGGCCGCGCTGGGGTCGCGGGCCGGCGCCGCCGTCATGCCGAAGGGGCCGCTGCCGAACGCCGGCAAGATGCGCGGCGTGCAGCGCACCGTGCGCCGCAAGTAGCGCGCGCGGTGCATCAGCGGCGATCGCAAGCGCGGCGAAGCCGGGCGCAGGTCGCCGCCATCGGATCAGCGCCGCACCACGGCCGTCGCCGGTCAGCCGATCCTGCAGCCCGCGGCCGTCCCAGTCGGTGAACAACGGCGGGACGACCGACCCGACCAGCAGCCCGCGCACCACCGCCCGGCCCAGCCGACCAGCCCGCGGCCGTCCACCGTCACCACCTGCAGACCCAGCGCCAACTGGCCGGGGGTGAACCCGAACAACCGCACGACGACCACGCCGAGCACCAACCAGATCACCAGCACCGCGGTGGCCAGCATCTCGCTTGGAGAACGGCGCCGAACCGCATGGCCAGGCGCCGCCAGGCCGTAGGAGATCAGCCAGTCGATGATCAGCGCGCACCACCCGGCGCCCCATCGGCGCCAGCGATCCCGGCCCGCTCTCGGGCAACCCGAGCTGTCTCACCGGGATATGCGGATCGTGATTCCGGCATCATCGGCGCGGACCGGTCCGGACACCCGCCGGAGCGGCCTGGCGGACGGGACGTGCGCCTGCGCACCGGAAAAGATACGATCTTGCGATCCATGGCCCCACAATAGAACCCGCCGCCGACGCGGCCACTTTTAGCGTGTGGCATGGTCACGTAACGTGCTGCGCAACATCGGGTTGACTGACGGGCAATATCTGCTCCATAGCGTCAGGCCGCGGATCTCACCAAGTAAAGGAGCATTCTGTGACGGAAACGACGCCCGACGACGTCTTCAAGCTCGCCAAGGACGAGAACGTCGAATTCGTCGACGTCCGGTTCTGTGACCTGCCCGGCATCATGCAGCACTTCACGATTCCGGCCTCGTTCTTCGACGAGAGCGTCTTCGAGGACGGCCTGGCCTTCGACGGCTCGTCGATTCGCGGATTCCAGTCCATCCACGAGTCCGACATGCTGCTCCTGCCCGATCCCGCGACCGCGCGGATCGACCCGTTCCGCGCAGCCAAGACGCTGAACCTCAACTTCTTCGTGCACGACCCGTTCACCCTCGAGCCGTACTCGCGCGACCCGCGCAACATCGCCCGCAAGGCCGAGAACTACCTGACCAGCACCGGCATCGCCGACACCGCGTACTTCGGCGCCGAGGCCGAGTTCTACATCTTCGACTCGGTCAGCTTCGACTCGACGCACCAACGGCTCGTTCTACGAGATCGACGCGATCTCGGGCTGGTGGAACACCGGCGCGCCGAACGAGCCCGACGGCAGCCCCAACCGCGGCTACAAGGTGCGCCACAAGGGTGGCTACTTCCCCGTCGCGCCCGTACGACCACTACGTCGACCTGCGCGACAAGATGCTGACCAACCTGATCAACGCCGGCTTCAGCCTGGAGAAGGGCCACCACGAGGTCGGCACCGGCGGTCAGGCCGAGATCAACTACAAGTTCAACACGCTGCTGCACGCGGCCGACGACATGCATGCTGTTCAAGTACATCGTCAAGAACACGGCGTGGCAGAACGGCAAGACCGTCACGTTCATGCCCAAGCCGCTGTTCGGTGACAACGGCTCCGGCATGCACGCCCACCAGTCGCTGTGGAAGGACGGCAGCCCGCTGATGTACGACGAGACCGGCTACGCCGGCCTGTCGGACACCGCCCGCCACTACATCGGCGGCCTGCTGCACCACGCGCCGTCGCTGCTGGCCTTCACCAACCCGACGGTGAACTCCTACAAGCGGCTGGTGCCGGGCTACGAGGCCCCGATCAACCTGGTCTACAGCCAGCGCAACCGGTCGGCGTGCGTCCGCATCCCGATCACCGGCAACAACCCGAAGGCCAAGCGGCTCGAGTTCCGTTGCCCCGACTCCTCGGGCAACCCGTACCTGGCGTTCTCGGCCATGCTGATGGCCGGCCTGGACGGCATCAAGAACAAGATCGAGCCGCAGGCGCCGGTCGACAAGGACCTCTACGAGCTGCCGCCGGAGGAGGCCGCCAACATCCCGCAGGCGCCCACCCAGCTGTCCGCGGTGATCGACCGGCTCGAAGAGGACCACGAATACCTCACCGAGGGCGGCGTGTTCACGCCCGACCTCATCGAGACGTGGATCAACTTCAAGCGCGAGAACGAGATCCTGCCGGTCCAAATCCGGCCGCACCCTTACGAGTTCGCGCTGTACTACGACGTGTAAGTCGGCTTGACGAAACCACCCGCGTGGAGATTGCCGCGCGGGTGGTTTCGCATTTAGCTGCCTCGGCTGTTATCCGCGGCGAGCGCAGTCCTTGCTGGCGGGCGCTGCCGGCCACGCGCACGCGTCGATATCCGTCGTGCTGCCGAAGCCGCCTCCGGTGAAGACCCCGAAAGCGTTGCCATGCCTGGCGGTGTAGGTGGCCCCACGGCCGCCACGCCCACCACTGGGGCGGTCGACGATCAGCGTCCAGTTCGTGCTCAACAGCGCCGTCTTGTAGGCGCTCAGCACGTCGGTCGGAGACCCGTTGACGAAGAAGTGCAAAGGATCCCGCCGTCAGGAACGGGATCGGGGCCGTCGGTTCTGTTCGTGGTCGCCGGCGTCGGGATCAGCGACCGCAAGTACCCGTCGGCGGCGCCGGCCGCGTGCGAGGCGAGGGTCGTGACCGTCGTGGCGTGAGACCCGCGCGTGATCGTCGAGAAGCCGGCGTACGGTGAACCACCGCACGCCGCCGTCACCACGGCGACGGCCGCTGCCGCAACGCAAATAGTCGGGCGCATCTCCACTCCGTTCGGACCAAGATTCCCGAAACATAAGTGATGAGGAGCCGCGCGAGTGTGCCTTCGCCACCGGTTAGGTGCCCGGGGGCGTCGAATTAGGTGTCGTCTAGCCGTCGAGCGCGAGGTCCTTGCGGAAGCGCTGCATGCCGTCGATCTTGTCGTCCAGGCTGGCGTCGGGCCCGGCGTAGAACATCCACGGCATCGTGATGATGCCGGTGATGCCGGCCTCCTCGACGCGCCGATAGTCGGCGGTGGTGAACGCGTCGGTCAGCGGGGTCAGGATCGTGAAATCGTCCATGGTCAAACCGTTTTCGGCGCGCATCTCCCGCAGCCTGCCGACCGCGTCGATGGCGCGCTCGGTACTTGATCAGATCGCCGATCCAGCCGTCGTTGCGGGCGGCGCGCCGCAGCGCGATGTCGCTCAGCCCGCCGACATACACCGGTATCGGCGGCGGCGTGGGTTGCATCTCCAGCCGCGGCGCTTGGTAGAACTCGCCCTCGAACTCCGTCCAGCCCGGCGCCCACAGCGCCCGCATCAGCTCGATGATTTCGTCGGTGCGCTTGCCGCGGGCCTCGAATTGCTCACCCATCAAGGCGAATTCCTCCGGCACCAGCCCACGCCGATGCCCAGCTCGACGCGGCCGGACGCCAGAACCGCCGCGGTACCAATGGCTTTCGCCGCCGAGTACGGGTTGCGCATCGCGGGGATGTAGACGGTGTTGACGAACCGCAGCCGCGTGGTGACCTGGGCCAGCGCGCCGACGAGAACCCAGGGGTCGGGCCAGTCGGTGAAGGGCTGCCAGCGCCGTTGCCCGTCTTTGGTGTACGGGTACGGGGTGTCCAGGGTCTCCAGATTGACGACGTGGTCGGGGATGCCGATCCCGTCGTAGCCCAGCTCGTCGGCCGCCTTGGCGAGCTCGATGATCTCGCGGGTGTTCAGGAAGGCGCTGCTGATGTAGAACTTCACTGCACCGCCTGCGCCCAGGCCGGCTCGATGAAGACGCCGTCGGCCTCGACGGTGACGCCGGCGCCATCCGAAATGGTGCCGCGGGCAAAGACTTTGCGGCCCTCGCTTGCCGTCGACCCACGCGTCGCAGCGAAGCGGGCCCAGCGGGGTGCCGCGCAGATATTTCACGGTGATGGTGCCGGTGAACCGCGCCTTGGACAGCCCGTCGCTGGCCGCCTCGCCGAGCATGTGGTCGAGCACCAGGGCGCTGACGCCGCCGTGCACCAGTCTGGGCGGACCCTCGTAGGCCGAGCCGAGGACGAACTCGCTCCAGCAGCGGCCGTCGCCCTCGTGGTGCACGACGATCGGCGGGGCGATGGGATTGCACACGCCGATCGCGGCGTTACCCAACGGCAGCGGGCGGCCGTTGACGCGGTAGCTCACCCCGATCGGGCGGGTGCGTTGCCGCAACGACGCGGTGACGGCCTCGATCGCCGCCTGCGCCTCGGCGACGACGTCGTCGTCGACCTCGGTCCGGATGGTGGCGTCGACGAGCTCGCGGACCGCATCGGCCAACGGAGCGTACAGCGCGGTCACGCGATCGGCCTCCGTCGCGCTGAGCACCTCGAATATGGCGTCGCAACGCGCCGGCCTCCTGACTCAACTCCCGAACACCTTGCGCACCACCGCTTTTGCGCGCCGCGTCACCCGTAGATAGTTGTCCAGGAACTCGCTGCCGTCGTCGGTCGGCCAGCCCGCGGCCACGGCGACCGCGTTGAGCTGGCGGCCGGGTCCCGGCAGCTGGTCGGTGGGCTTACCGCGGACCAGCACCAGCGCGTTGCGGGCCCGGGTGGCGGTCAGCCAGGCCTGCCGCAGCAGGTCGACGTCGTCCTCCGGAATCAGGTCGGCCGCGGCGATCGCGTCCAGGGACTCCAGCGTCGAGGTGTTGTGCAGCGCCGGGATCTCGTGGGCGTAGCCGCAGTTGCAGCAGCTGCACGGTCCATTCGATGTCGGCCAGTCCCCCGCGGCCCAGCTTGGTGTGCGTGTTCGGGTCGGCGCCGCGCGGCAGCCGCTCGGACGTCCACGCGGGCCTTGATGCGCCGGATCTCGCGCACCGCGTCGGCCGACACGCCGCCGGGCGGATAGCGCGTCTTGTCGGCCATCAGCAGGAACCGCTGCCCGAGATCCGCGTCACCGGCGACGCGCGTGCGCGCGCAGCAGCGCCTGGATCTCCCACGGCTGCGCCCACTGCTCGTAGTAGGCGGCGTACGAACGCCAGCGTGCGCACCAGCGGGCCGTTGCGGCCCTCGGGCCGCAGGTTGGCGTCGACCTCCAGCGGCGGGTCGACGCTGGGCGTGCCCAGCAGCGCTCCGCACCTGCTCGGCGATCGTCGTCGACCACCTCACCGCCGCGGAATCCTCGACACCGGGCGACCGGTTCGCAGACGAACATCACGTCGGCGTCGGAGCCGTAGCCCAGCTCGGCGCCGCCGAGCCGGCCCATGCCGATCACCGCGATGCGCCGCGGGCGCCTTCCCGTCCTCGGGCAGTGTTGGCCCGGATCATCGCATCCAGCGCGGCCTGCAGCACCGCCACCCACACCGAGGTCAGCGCCGCGCACACGTCGGTGACCTCGAGCATGCCGAGCAGGTCGGCGGACGCGATGCGGGCCAGCTCGCGACGCCGCAGCGTGCGCGGCCGCGGCGATCGCCCGCACCGGGTCGGAGTAGCGGCCGGCCGCGGCGACCAGCGCGCGGGCCACCGCGTCGGGCTCGGTGTCGAGCAGCTTCGGGCCCGACGGCCCGTCGCCGTAGTCCTGGATCACCCGCGGCGCGCGCATCAGCAGGTCGGGCACGTACGCCGAGGTCCCCAGCACGTGCATCAGCCGCCGGGCCACCGCGGGCTTGTCGCGCAGCGTGGCCAGATACCAGCTTTCGCCGGACAGCGCCTCGGACAGCCGCCGGTAGGCCAGCAGCCCGCCGTCGGGGTCGGGCGTGTACGACATCCAGTTCAGCAGCCTGGGCAGCAGCACCGACTGCACCCGGCCGCGCCGGCCGCTCTGGTTGACCAGCGCCGACATGTGCTTCAGCGCGGTCTGCGGTCCCTCGTAGCCCAGCGCCGCCAGCTGGCGCTCGGCGGCTTCGGAGGTCATGCCGCGCGCGATCTCCAGGCCGGCCGGCCCGATCGATTCCAGCAGCGGTTGATAGAAGAGCTTGGCGTGCAGCCGCGACACCCGCAGGTTCTGGTGCTTGAGCTCCTCGCGCAGCACCCCGGCCGCGTCGTGCCGCCCGTCCGGCCGGATGTGGGCGGCCCGCGCCAGCCAGCGCACCGCCTCCTCGTCGTCGGCCTCGGGCAGCAGGTGGGTGCGCTTGAGCCGCTGCAGCTGCAGCCGGTGCTCGAGCAGCCGGAGGAACTCGTAGGACGCGGTCAGGTTGGCGGCGTCCTCGCGGCCGACGTAGCCGCCCTCGCCCAGCGCGGCCAGCGCGTCCACCGTCGACGCCACGTGCAGCGAGTCGTCGTTGCGGCCGTGCACCAGCTGCAGCAGCTGCACGGCGAACTCCACGTCGCGCAGTCCGCCGCTGCCGAGCTTGAGCTCGCGGGCCGCGGACCTCGGCGGGCACCAGCTGCTCGACGCGGCGCCGCATGGCCTGCACCTCGACCACGAAGTCCTCGCGCTCGCAGGCGATCCACACCATCGGCATCAGCGCGTCCAGGTAGCGCCGCCGAGCTCGGCGTCGCCCACCGCCGCGCGGGCTTTCAGCAGCGCCTGGAACTCCCAGGTCTTCGCCCAGCGCTGGTAGTAGGCGACGTGCGACTCGACGGTGCGGACCAGTTCACCGCTGCGCCCTCCGGCCGCAGCGCCGGCGTCGACCTCGAAGAACGCCTCCGAGGCCAGCCGCATCATCTCGCTGGCCACCCGGGTGGTGACGCGTGTCGGCCTGCTCGCCGACGAAGATGACGTCGACGTCGCTGACGTAATTCAGTTCGCGGGCACCGCATTTGCCCATCGCGATGACCGCCAGCCGCGGCGGCGTGCGTGTCGCCGCACACGCTGGTCTCGGCGACCCGCAGCGCGGCGGCCAGCGCGGCGTCGGCCAGGTCCGAGAGGTGGGCCGCCGACCACGGTGAACGGCACCACCGGCTCGTCCTCGACCGTCGCGGCCAGGTCCAGCGCGGCCAGCACCAGCAGCTGGTCGCGGTACAGGGTGCGCAACCGCACCATCGCCGAACCCGGTCGCTCGGCCAGCGCCTCGTCGACGCATTCGGTGAACATGCCGCGCAGCTCGTCGCGGGTGGGCAGATTGACGTTGCCCGCCAGCAGGTGCCAGGACTCGCGGTTGGGCGACCAGGTGATCGCCCAGGGCCAGCGACGAGCCGAGCACGGCGAACAGCCGTCCGCGCAGCGGGCGTTCGGTCGAGCAGGGCGGCGTTGAGCTCGATCCCAGCCGGTCTCGGGGTTCTCCGCCAGCCGGACCAGGGCGCGCAGCGCGGCGTCGGGGTCCGGCGCGCGCGACAGCGACCAGAGCAGGTCGACGTGGGCCTGGTCGTCGTGGTCGTACCAACCCAGCTGCGCCATGCGTTCGGCCGCTGTGCGGATCGACCAGCCCGAGCCGGCCGACGCTGGGCAGCCTGGGGCGCTGCGTCGCGGGTTTGGTCACGACCACGACGGTAGCGCAACCTGCCGGTCCATCAGCCGAGCGGCGCTCGAGATGCGCTACAGCGGACAGGTACGTCTTCAGCTCGTACGGCGTGACGTGGCTGCGGTAGTTCGCCCACTCCGTGCGCTTGTTGCGCAGGAAGAAGTCAAAGACGTGCTCCCCCAAGCGCTTCCGCGACCAGCTCGGAGGACTCCATGGCACGAAGCGCGCTGTCCAGGCTGCGTCGGCAGCTCGCGGTATCCCATCGCGCTGCGTTCCTCGGCGGTCAGGTCCCAGACGTTGTCCTCGGCCTGCGGCCCCAGCACGTAGCCCTTCTCCACGCCGCGCAGTCCGGCGGCCAGCAGCACGGCGAAGGTCAGGTACGGGTTGCACGCCGAGTCGGGGCTGCGGACCTCGACGCGCCGCGACGACGTCTTGTGCGGCGTGTACATGGGCACCCGCACCAGCGCCGACCGGTTGGCCGCACCCCAGGACGCCGCGGTGGGCGCCTCGCCGCCGCCGCACCAGCCGCTTGTAGGAGTTGACCCACTGATTGGTGACCGCGCTGATCTCCGAGGCGTGCTCGAGGATCCCGGCGATGAAGGACTTGCCCACGTCGGAGAGCTGCAGCGGGTCGTCGGGGCTGTGGAAGGCGTTGACGTCGCCCTCGAACAGGCTCATGTGGGTGTGCATGGCCGAGCCGGGATGTTCCCCGAACGGCTTGGGCATGAACGACGCGCGCGCGCCGTTCTCGATCGCGACTTCCTTGATGACGTAGCGGAACGTCATCACGTTGTCGGCCATCGACAGCGCGTCGGCGAAGCGCAGGTCGATCTCCTGCTGGCCGGGCGCGCCCTCGTGGTGGCTGAACTCCACCGAGATGCCCATGAATTCCAGGGCGTCGATCGCGTGGCGGCGGAAGTTCGAGCGCGGAGTCGTGCACGGCCTGGTCGAAGTAGCCGGCGTTGTCGACGGGAACCGGCGGCGACCCGTCGTCGGGGCCCGGCTTCGAGCAGGAAGAATTCGATCTCGGGATGCACGTAGCAGGAGAAGCCCAGATCGTTGGCCTTCTGCAGCTGGCGGCGCAGCACGTGCCGCGGGTCCGCCCACGACGGCGAACCGTCCGGCATGGTGATGTCGCAGAACATCCGCGCCGAGTGGTGGTGGCCGTAGGCGAGGCCCACGGCAGCACCTGGAAGGTGGACGGGTCCGGGTTGGCCACGGTGTCGGATTCCGAGACCCGCGAGAAGCCCTCGATCGAGGATCCGTCGAACCCGATGCCCTCCTCGAAGGCGCCTTCGAGCTCGGCCGGGGCGATGGCGACCGACTTGAGGAAGCCGAGCACATCGGTGAACCAGAGCCGAACGAAGCGGATGTCTCGTTCCTCGAGCGTGCGGAGGACGAATTCCTTCTGTCGATCCATATCTCGAACAGTAGGCAACTCGCTGTTAATTCTGTGTTACCGATGCCCGCTCAGAACCGTTGCGATGACGTGCCGGCCGCGCTGTCCGGCTCTGGTCAGGACTGGCAGCGGTAGGAGGCCGGCGGCGGCGTGCCGGCGACGAAATAGCGGACGACGGCGGTGTCGACGCATTGGTGGCCGTTGAACACCGCGGTGTGCTGCGTTCCGTCGTAGGTGATCAGTGGGCCGCCGAGCTGGCGGGCCAGGTTGACGCCGGCCTGATACGGCGTGGCGGGGTCGTGGGTGGTGGAGACGACGACGACCTTGCCCGGCGCCATCGGCGGCGCGGCGTGCGGGGCCGACGTCGCGGGCACCGGCCACAGCGCGCATAAATCGCGGGGAGCGTTTCCGGTGAACTGCCCGTAGCTCAGGAACGGTGCGGCCTGGCGGATCCGCTGATCGGCGTTCACCCAGCTCGCCGGATCCGTCGGATTCGGCGCGTCGACGCAGCGGATCGCGTTGAACGCATCCTGGTCGTTGCAGTAGTGCCCGTTCTTATCGCGCGCGTCGTAGTCGTCGGCGAGCAGCAGCAGGTCGCCCGCGTCGGTGCCGCGCGCCAGGCCGAGCAGGCCGCTGGTCAGGTACTTCCAGTGCGCCGGCGTGTAGAGCGCGTTGATGGTGCCGGTGGTCGCGTCGGCATAGCTCAGGCCGCGCGGGTCCGCGGTGCGGCCGGCCTGGTCGCCAGCGGGTTGACCAGCGCGTGGTAGCGGTTGACGAATTGGGTCGGGTCGGTGCCCAGCGGGCAGCCCGCCGAGCGGGCGCAGTCGGTGGCGTAGTCGTTGAAAGCGGTTTGGAATCCCGCCATTTGGTTGACGTTCTCGTCGATCGGCCCGACGGTCGGGTCGATGGCGCCGTCGAGCACCATCGTGCGCACATGGTTGCTGAACTTCTCCAGGTACGCGGTGCCCAACTCGGTGCCGTAGCTGTAGCCCAGGTAGTTGATCTGGTCGTCGCCCAGCGCTTGACGGACGACATCCATGTCGCGGGCGACGGAGGCGGTGCCGGTGTTGGCCAGAAACGCCGTGCCCATCCGGTTGACGCACTGCTGGGCCAGCTGCCGGTAGAGCTGCTCGATATGCGCCACCCCGGCCGGGCTGTAGTCGACCATCGGCTCACGCCGGTAGGCGTCGAACTCGGCGTCGGTGCGGCAGCGCAGCGCGGGCGTCGAGTGACCGACTCCCCTCGGGATCGAAACCGACCAGATCGAAGTTGCGCCTGATCGGAGAGTTCTCCAGGTCCGGGGCCATCGAGGCGACCATGTCGACGGCCGAGCCGCCGGGGCCGCCGGGATTGACCAGCAGGGATCCGATCCGTTGCCCCGTCGCGGGTATCCGGATCACCGCCAGCTTGGCCTGCGCGCCGCCGGGGTTGTTGTAGTCGATCGGTACCGACACGGTGGTGCACAGCGCGGCGGGGATATCGCTTGTGTCACTGACGAATTGGCCGCAGCTTCCCCACCCCTGCGGCACCGCGGCCGACGGCGCACTCGGGCCCGGCGTCTGCCCCGCACCGGGTTCCGGCGTGGCGCCGGCCGTGGGCGGCACGACGGCGCAGGGACCACTGAGCAGCAGCCCGCAGGAAAACAGCGCCGAGCTCAAGGATCTCAGGCGCGACATGGCTGTCATCGTTGCAGCCCCGGGTACCCGTGACAGCGCGAAACGGTTACGCCTTGGTCTCGGGTGCCGTCCTCGCCGAGCGTGCAACCACGGCGAGGAATCGACGAAAATCCCGCCGTGAGTGCACGTTCGGCGTCAGCTTGATCGCTCGGCTTGATTGCCGGCTAGCACTTGGCACCGTTCGGCGGGATGGAGCCGCCGACCAGGTACGCCGTCACGTAGTTGTCGATGCAGCCGTCACCCTGGAAGACCACGGTGTGCTGGGTGCCGTCGTAGGTCAGCAGCGAGCTGCGCAGCTGGTTGGCCAGATCGACGCCGGCCTTGTACGGCGTGGCCGGATCGTGGGTGGTCGACACCACCACCGTGGGCGCCAGGCCGGGCGCGGAAATGGTGTGCGGCTTGCTGGTCGGCGGCACCGGCCAGAACGCGCAGGTGCCCAGCGGGGCGTTGCCGGTGAACTGCCCGTAGCTCATAAACGGTGCGACCTCCCGGGAGCGGCGGTCTTCGTCAACCACCTTGGCCCGGTCGGTAATCGGCGGCTGGTCGACGCAGTTGACCGCCACCCGCGCGTCGGTGGCGTTGGTGTAGTGGCCGTGCGAGTCGCGGCGCATGTACATGTCGGCCAGTGCGAGCAGGGTGTCGCCGTGGTGGTCGACGAGTTCGGACAGACCGTCGGTCAGGTGGTGCCACAGGTTCGGCGAGTACAGCGCCATGATGGTGCCGACGATGGCGTCGCTGTAGCCCAGTCCGCGCGGGTCGTTCGTCGGGACCGTCCGGCCGATCAGGGGTTGTTCGGGTCGACCATCGGGTCGACCAGGCTGTGGTAGACGTCGACGGCCTTGGCCGGGTCGGTGCCCAGCGGGCAGGTCGGTTGCTTCGCGCAGTCGGCGGCGTAGTCGTTGAACGCGTCCTGGAATCCCTTGGCCTGACGAAGGTCGGCTTCGATCTGATCGGCGTTGGGGTCGACGGCGCCGTCGAGGATCATCGCCCGCACGTTGTGCGGGTACGCCTCGGCGTACGCCGACCCGATCCGGGTGCCGTAGGAGTAGCCCAGGTAGGTCAGCTTGTCGTCACCGAGCGCGGCGCGGATGGCGTCGAGATCGCTTGCGACGTTGACGGTGCCGACATTGGCCAGGAAGTCCTTGCCCATCTTGTCGACGCAGCGGCCGACGAACTGCTTGGTTTCGTCCTCGATGTGGGCCACGCCGGCCGGGCTGTAGTCGACGTTGGGCTCGGTGCGCAACCGGTCGTTGTCGGCGTCGGAGTTGCACCAGACCGCCGGACGCGACGCCCCCACCCCGCGGGGGTCGAAGCCGACGAGGTCGAACCGTTCGCGGACCTTCTTGGGCAACGACTGAACGACACCCAGCGCCGCTTCGATGCCGGACTCGCCCGGGCCGCCGGGGTTGATCACCAGCGAGCCGATCTTGTCTCCGGTCGCCGGGAAACGAATCATGGCCAGCGTTGCCACGTCGCCGTCGAGGTGGTCGTAGTCGACCGGCACCGCAAGTTTGCCGCACAGAGCGCCGGCCGGGAGTTTGACCTTCGGGTTGGCGGCCCGGCACGGCGTCCACTCCACGGCCTGGCCCAGCTTCGGCCCGGACATGACGGCGCGGCCCACCACGACGCGGACACAACCCGCCAGAAGCAGCGCGACGGCAGCCATCGACGTCCAGATCAGCAGCGTGCGCGCGATCTTGCCGCGGCGAGACAGGCCCATGCCAACCTATGCTGCCAGAGGAAACCTGAGATCCTGATCAGCGGCACCGCCGCCGGAGCTACCGCGCGAGCGCGAGCAGCTCCTCCATCCCCACCGCGAACTCGTCGGCCATCTCCCACAACTCCGGCAGCAGATCCGGGCAGGCAACCAGGCCGATGTCGAGTTTGCCCCGCAGCGACATCGCGGTGATGTTGAGCCCCGAGCCGTGAAATATCGGCCCCAACGGATACATGGATTTGACCTCGCTGCCCAGCAGGTACAGCGGAACCTGCGGCCCCGGCACGTTGGAGACCACCAAATTGTGCACGGGCATCGTGTCGGTAAACCGGGTTTTGGCATAGAGCCGCATCGCGATACCGAAAACGGCCGGGGCGGCGAATTGCGTCCAGTCCTGCAGCAATGACGCGCCGATGGCTGAACTGTGTTCTTTGGCAAGCGAATTCGCGTGAGCGATGGCTTTCAGCCGTTCCACCGGGTCGGTGATTTGGGTGTGCAAACTGGAAAACATCGCCGAAACCTGATTGCGGCCGGGCCGATCCGTTTTGCCGTGCACCGAAACCGGGACGGACGCCACCAGCGACGAATCCGGCAATTCGTTTCGGTTCGTCAAATATTGGCGAAGCGCGCCGGAAACCAACGCCATCACGACGTCGTTGACTTTGACGCCGAAATGATTCTTCACCGCTTTGATGTCGTCGAGATCCAATTCGGCATAGGCGACGTTGCGGCGGCCACTGATCCTGGCGTTGAACACGGTTCCCGGTGCCGCAAACGGACGCGCCATGGTCAGGCCGTCGCGCGCCCGTCGCACCGTGGCGAGCACCGACGACACGGTGTCGGGCACCACGTTGATTAGATGTAGCGGCCGGGTCGCGAAGCGGACCAGCCCGTCCGCCGCGATCTGCCAACCATGGGCTCCGCCGACGCCTTCGGCAGGCTCCGGCCACGGTCCAACGGTGTCTGCGCGATGTGGCCGCAGATCTCGGAGAGCTCGGCCCGCCCTCCCGGCGCCGGCACCGCGATGCGATGTAGGTGGCGATCGATGTTGAATTCCTCGTCGTCCACCCAGACCGGGTGGTCGAGATTCAGCGGACTGTTGGCGAGCTTTTCGCGGAACGCGGGGATCGCCTTGATGCGCAGCGCCAGGGCGTCACGCAGCCCGTCGAAGCTGTAGCCGCCGGGCACCGTCGATGTGTCCAATTCGATGATCGAACACACGTGCATGGGCTGCGACGACGTCTCCAGGTACAGGAAGCTGGCGTCCAGTCCACTGAGCCGCTGCATGCGCAGCATGGTATGTCTCACACCGACGCGGCGGTGCAACTGCGCAAAAGAAATGGCAGAATGGGACCGTCCGACGAACCCGGGGACCCGTAGCGGCCTCGAGGATCGAACCGACCACCACTAGGGACAATGATGTCTGAGCACAACGTGTACGGTGCCACCTCGCCCGCGCAGCCCGAAAAGCCGCGGCCCAAAATTCGCACCCACCACCTGCAGAAGATGAAGGCCGAAGGCCACAAGTGGGCGATGCTCACGGCCTACGACTATTCGACCGCCCGCGTTTTCGACGAGGCCGGCATCCCGGTGCTGCTGGTCGGCGACTCGGCGGCCAACGTGGTGTACGGCTACGACACCACCGTGCCCGTCTCGATCGACGAGTTGATCCCGCTGGTGCGCGGCGTGGTGCGGGGTGCCCCGCACGCGCTGGTCGTCGCCGACCTGCCGTTCGGCAGCTACGAGGCCGGGCCGGCCGCCGCGCTGGCCGCCGCCACCCGGTTCATGAAGGAGGGCGGCGCACACGCGGTCAAGCTCGAGGGCGGCGAGCGGGTCGCCGAGCAGATCGCCTGCCTGACCGCCGCCGGCATCCCGGTGATGGCGCACATCGGCTTCACCCCGCAAAGCGTCAACGGCCTGGGCGGCTTCAAGGTGCAGGGCCGCGGTGACGCGGCGGAGCAGACGGTGCACGACGCGATCGCCGTCGCCGAGGCCGGCGCGTTCGCCGTCGTCATGGAGATGGTGCCGGCCGAGTTGGCCACCCAGATCACCGGCAAGCTGACCATCCCGACCGTCGGGATCGGCGCCGGACCCAACTGCGACGGCCAGGTCCTGGTGTGGCAGGACATGGCCGGTATGAGCAGCGGCAAGGCCGCCCGCTTCGTCAAGCGGTTCGCCGACATCGGCGGGGAATTGCGCCGCGCCGCAACACAATATGCGCAAGAGGTGGCCGGCGGGGTCTTTCCCGCCGACGAGCACTGCTTCTGATCCACCCCGATCGGTAAACGCTGTTTGCGCGTTCGAGTCGCCGGCCGGCAGCTTAGCGCCTGGTTGACGCCGTTATCCCTGTCGCCATGAAACCACTGAAAAGTGTTGCGGTACAGGGATGTACGATGGCTCGCTGAGACGATCTGAACTCTGACGAGCAGGGGTGGACCACATCAACCGGGGGAATAGCGGTGACTTCGTGCACCGTCGAACGGTGTTGACGTTGCCGCTGCTGGTGGCAGGAGGCATGGGTTTGGCCCAGATACCACGCGCGTCCGCGCAACCGCCCAGCACCTCGCCGCAAGCAAGCCGGTGGTCACCCGAGCGCGCCAACCGCTGGTACCAGGCGCAAGGCTGGCCGGTCGGCGCGAACTACATCACCTCCAACGCCATCAATCAACTGGAGATGTTCCAGCGCGAAACCTTCGACCCCCGGCGCATCGACCTCGAACTGGGCTGGGCGCGGACCAACGGCTTCAACGCGATACGGGTCTTCCTGCACGATCAGCTCTGGGCGCAGGATTACCGCGGGTTTCAGGGCCGTCTCGCCCAGTTCGTCGACATCGCCGCCCGCCACGGCATCAAGCCGCTGTTCGTCCTGTTCGATTCGTGTTGGGATCCGTTTCCGCAGGCGGGTCCACAGCGGGCACCGCGGCCGGGCATCCACAACTCCGGCTGGGTGCAGAGTCCGGGGGCGGCCCGCCTCGACGACCGCGGCTACCTGCGCACCATGCGCGGCTATGTCACCGGGGTGCTGACGCAGTTCCGCAATGACGACCGCATCCTGGGCTGGGACCTGTGGAACGAGCCGGACAACCCCGCCGACGCCTACGCCTCGGTCGAACGCAAAGACAAGGTGGACCTGGTCGCCCAGCTACTGCCCCAGGTGTTCGAGTGGGCGCGGTTGGTCGATCCCTGCCAGCCGTTGACCAGCGGCGTCTGGCACGGCGAGTGGGCCGATCCGGGACGCCGCAGCGTCATCAGCGGCATCCAGCTCGACAACTCCGACGTCATCACCTTCCACTCCTACGCGGGCCCGGCGGAGTTCGAGGGGCGCATCGCAGAGCTCGTCGGCCTGGGCCGTCCGATCCTGTGCACGGAGTACATGGCCCGGCCGCTGGGCAGCACGGTCCAGGACATCCTGCCGATCGCGAAGCGCGCCGGCGTCGGCGCTTTCAACTGGGGATTCGTCGCCGGGAAGACGCAGACCTTCTTCCCCTGGGATTCCTGGGATCACCCGAATCCGGATCCCGCGATGCCGCAGGAGTGGTTTCACGACTTGCTGGGCCCCGACGGACGGCCATTCCGCGACACCGAGATCGAGACGATCCTGGAGTGCGGCGACCTGGCGATGCACCTGCAGCCGTCGCCACCACCACCGGCCGGCTGACGGGCATCGGTCAGCGGCACCGATTCTGGAAGTCGGTCAACGGCTGTCGGATGCCCTCGAGGTCGGCGTGGGTCTGCGGGTTGGCATCCATGTACTGCTTCAGCTGCGCGCGCATGTCGTCGCGGGGCTGCCCCTTCAAGCCGGTGAAGTATGCGTTGACGTCCGGGTGGGTGAACAGATACGCCGACGTCGCGGCGGCAACGCCCGACGACACCTGGGCCAGATCGGCCGCCGTGCAATTCGGTTGCGACGAGGGCGCCGGTTCCGGATCGTCCATCGGCCAGTCCGCGGCGGCCGAACCCGCCGTCGCGAAAAGCATTGCCACGCTGAGCGCGCCCGCCGCCATTGCGCCGGCAACAACTCGGGCTGCCGGGCGAACAAAAGACACCATGGAAACGCTCCTTCGTCCTCGCATCCGCGACCGCGGCCGCTATCCGTACCGCGAACCATAAGGCGTTTCTTCGCCGTGCATGCGCTAATCGGCTGGCAAAAGAAATATGGAGCCATTCTTCGATCTCGGCCCGTTCGCCGGGCCGCGATCGCAGAATGCTTTGGGGGTGGCAGGAAGGAGACCGCAGTGAATCGGCGTCGCTGGTTTGCCGCAGTGCTGGTGTTCTCGGGCCTGGCCGCAACTCCCGGAATTCTCGTCGCCGCGCATTCCGCCGATCGGGCGGAGGCGACCGTGTGTGTGGCCGCGGGCCGACGCGTCTCGGTCAGCGGGTGCACCGACATCGCCGACAACATCCAACGTTATGTTCCGCCGCCGGCGGCCTACGCGCCGCTACCGGAGGACGATACGACGGCTCCCCCTCCGCCGCCGTAACGGCGGCCGCGACGGGCACTTCATCCGCCGGCCGATCCACGGCGGTCTCGTCGCTTCGGTATGGCAGGCTATGGGTGCTCATTTCCCACCATCCACCATGTTCACGGCCGCGGTGACGCGCCCGCAACGGAGCCGAAGATGCCTGCAAAAGCGCCGCAACCCTCGCGTCATCTCGAGGTCGAGCGCAAGTTCGACGTAGTCGAATCCACCGTGTCACCGTCGTTCGAGGGGATCGCCGCGGTTGCCCACGTCGAGACGTCGCCGACGCAAAACCTGGATGCGACGTACTTCGACACGCCCATACACGATTTGGCGCGCAACAAGATCACCCTGCGCCGGCGGACCGGCGGCTCTGACGCGGGATGGCACCTGAAGCTGCCGGCGGGTCCCGACGCCCGGACCGAGGTCCGCCTGCCGCTGGACGCATCGAGCGGAAACGACGCGGTGCCCAACGAGCTGACGGATGTGGTGCTGGCGATTGTCCGCGACCGCCCGCTGCAGCCCGTCGCGCGGATCACCACCCAGCGCGAGAGCCAGGTGCTCTACGATGCCGCGGGCACCGCGCTGGCCGAGTTCAGCAACGACCGTGTCACCGCATGGTCGACGCGGGGATCGGAGGATTCCGATTCGGCGCCGACCGAACAGGAATGGCGCGAGTGGGAATTGGAGCTCCTCGAAGCGAGCGGGCTTTCCAATGGGACGGCCGGCGTCGAGCTGCTGAACCGGTTGAGCAACCGGCTGTTGGACGCCGGCGCCGCACCGGCGGGTCACGGCTCCAAGCTGGCGCGGGTGCTCGGTACCACGCCGTCGCCCAACGGCGGTGCGCCGTCCGGGGATCCGCTGCAGCGTGCGATCGCCGAGCAGGTTCGCGAGCTGGTGGTGTGGGATCGCGCGGTGCGCGCCGACGCCTACGACGCCATTCACCAGATGCGGGTGACCACCCGCAAGCTGCGCAGCCTGCTGCGGGATTACCAGGAGTCGTTCGGGTTGCCCGAGGAGGGCTGGGTCCTGGACGAGCTGCGGGAGCTCGCCGGAATTCTGGGTGTGGCGCGCGACGCCGAGGTGCTCGCCGAGCGATACGAGCACGATTTGGACGGTCTCGCACCGGAATTGGTGCGCGGGCCGGTGCGCGAACGCCTGGTCGGGGGCGCCCAGCGGCGTTATCAGACCGGGCTGCGCCGGTCGTTGATCGCCATGCGGTCGCAGCGATACTTCCGCCTGCTGGACTCCCTCGACCTGATAGCGGCCGAAACACCGGGCGCCGCCACGGCCGAGGAACAGGCGCCGGTGACCATCGAGGCCGCCTACAAGAAGGTCCGCAAGGCCCAGAAGGCCGCCGCCCAGGTCGACCGCGAGCACCCGGACGACCAACACCAGCGCGACGAGGCGATCCATCGGATCCGCAAGCGCGCGAAGCGACTTCGCTACACCGCTTCGGCTACCGGCGCGGCCGGGGTGTCCGAACAGGCCAAGGCGGTCCAGTCGCTGCTCGGTGATCATCAAGACAGCGTCGTCAGCCGCGAGCATCTGCGTCTGGAGGCCGAAACCGCGCACGCCGCCGGCGAGGACACCTTCACCTACGGGCTGCTGTATCAGCGCGAGGCCGATTTGGCCGACCGGTGCCGCGACGACCTCGACGACACCTTGCGCAAACTCGCCAAAGCGGTCCGCAAGGCGGGGCATTAGCAGGCTGAAGGCGGACGAGTTGGCCTGTAAGCCGGATTCTGTTCCCCGCCGCCGCGCATAAGCAACGGCGGCGCGGCGGCGACCATCCATCTGGACACACCGTCACCGGGTGCCTCGAGCGGCCTACCCGCAGGCTCGGGCGAGCAGCCCTCGAACGCCTGCGCGGCCGCACCAACGGTGCGGCCTTCTTGGCCTTGCTTCGGGTGGGGTTTGCCTAGCCACCCCGGTCACCCGGGATGCTGGTGCGCTCTTACCGCACCGTTTCACCCTTACCACCGCGAGGGTGGCGGTCTGTTTTCTGTGGCACTTTCCCGCGAGTTACCTCGGATTGCCGTTAGCAATCACCCTGCTCTGTGAAGTCCGGACTTTCCTCGAACCGCTTGCGACGGTCCGCGGCCGCCCGGCCAACTCGTCCGCGACGAACCACGGTACTACCTGCGGCATGCCGGGGCCAGCAACTATGGCTCGCGCGGCTCTATCGTGGACCTGATGGACCGATGGGAGAAGCGCGTCGACACCGGCGATTGGGACGCCATCGCCACCGCGGTCGACGAGTACGGCGGCGCGCTGCTGCCGCGGCTGGTCACGCCCACCGAAGCGGCCCGGCTGCGCGGGCTCTATGCCGACGACGACCTGTTTCGGTCGACCATCGACATGGCGCCCAAACGCTATGGCGCCGGGCAATACCGCTATTTTCACGCGCCCTACCCCGAACCGATCGAACAGCTCAAGCAGGCCCTCTACCCGCGGCTGCTGCCGATAGCGCGCGACTGGTGGGGCAAGCTCGGCCGCGACACACCGTGGCCGGACAGCCTCGACGATTGGCTGGCGACCTGTCACGCCGCCGGCCAGCGCCGATCGACTGCCCTGATGCTGAAATACGGTGCGGGCGACTGGAATGCGTTGCATCGCGATCTGTACGGTGAGTTGATTTTCCCGCTACAGGTTGTCATCAACCTGAGCAACCCCGACACCGACTACACCGGCGGTGAGTTTCTGCTCGTCGAACAACGACTGCGGGCCCAATCACGAGGCATGGCAACACAACTGCCGCAGGGACACGGGTATGTCTTCACCACCCGGGAACGGCCGGTGCCCTCGGCCCGGGGTTGGTCCGCGGCGCCGGTGCGCCACGGTATCTCGGTCGTTCGCTCCGGCGAGCGCTATGCGATGGGGCTGATCTTTCACGACGCGGCGTAAGGGTTATCCGTCTCGTCGTAACGCAATCACGTTGTCCGGCACCCTGGCCGTTTCCCCGTTGACGGTCATCTCGCGCTCGACGGTATCGGCCCGCAGTCGAGTCCAGGCGGTGGTGTTGAGCCGCAACGAGGCGATCACCTCCTCGATGCCGAGGAAGGAGTGGTCGTGATGCTGCGCCCACGGCGGCACCGCCCCATGGTCAACGATCAGCAGCACCCCGCCGGGATTCACCCGGTCGGCGGCTTGCCGCAACACGTCTTCCCGGTCGAGGCGGGCCGGCGAGTGAAAATACTGGGCAGAGATCAGGTCGAACATCCCTTGCGGAAAGCTTTCGTTGAGGTTGTGCCGCTGAAAGTCTATGCGGCTGGCTAGGTTTCGTACCGACGCCGCATCGCTGGCGCGTCCGATCGCAGTGTCCGAGACGTCGACGGCCAGCACCTGCCAGCCGCGCTCGGCGAGCCACAGCGCGTCGGCCCCTTCCCCGCAGCCCAGGTCGAGCGCCCGGCCCGCCGGCAAGTCGGCAGCCACCTCGGTCAGGCGGGCATTGACCCGTCCGCTCCACGCCTTCTCCACCGAGCGGTAGCGCTCCTCCCAGAATCGCTGGGCGTCATCGGGTTTGCATGAATTGTCCACACCGCGAGCTTGCCTATCGGTACGGCTTTTGCCAAGCTGAATTGCCATGCAGGCAAAAACCACTCCCGACATCGATCTCCTGGTGCGCCGGCGACTGCGGCAGTTGCGCGTGCAGCGCGGCTTGACGCTGCAAGAGGTCGGCGAACGCGCCGGGATCGACGTCTCGACACTCAGCCGCCTCGAGTCAGGGAAACGCCGGCTGGCATTGGATCACCTGCCCCGGCTGGCCCGGGCCCTTTCGGTCAGCACCGACGAGCTGTTGCAGGCGCCGCCGACTGCCGACCCGCGGGTGCGCGGCACCGCGCATACCCACCACGGCGTCACCTACTGGCCGCTGACCCGGCAGGGCCCCGCCGGCGGCCTGCATGCGTTCAAAGTCCGGGTCAGCGCCCGGCGCCGCACCCCGCCGGCCGAGCTGCCGGTGCACGAGGGCCAGGACTGGATGTATGTGCTGTCCGGCCGGATGCGGCTCATCCTGGGCGACCGCGATTTCACCATCGACCCTGGCCAAGCAGTCGAGTTCTCGACATGGACGCCGCACTGGTTCGGCGTGGTGGACGGGCCGGTGGAGGCCATCGTGATCTTCGGACCACACGGCGAGCGGCTCCACCTGCATAGTGACCAGAATTAGACCATTGCCCACCAGGCACGTCGGTGCCAGGCTGACCGCATGACAGAAGCGGAAAGTTTCGTCGACCAGACGGTCGCGGGCCTCGCGGAGCCGCAACCGATGTACAAGGCGCTGCGCGAATCCGCCCCGGTGTTCCGGTCGCCGCAGGCGGTGGTGCTCAGCCGCCTGGCCGACATCGAAATGGCGCTCAAACACACCGAGCTGTTCTCGTCGAACATGGACGCGGTCGATCTGGGGAACGTGCGGCCGCTGATCCCGCTGCAAATCGACCCGCCCGAGCACGCGAAGTACCGGCGCATCCTCGACCCGCTGTTCACTCCGCGCGAGATGGCCCGGCGCGAACCACGCGTCACCGAGCTGGTCAACGAGATGATCGACCGCTTCGCAGGCCGGGGCGAATGCGACTTCCACACCGAGTTCGCGGTGCCGCTGCCCTGCACCGTCTTTCTGCAGCTGCTCGGCCTGCCGCTGGACGACCTCGACCAGTTCCTGGTGTGGAAGGACGGCGTCATCCGCCCCGAGGGCGACTCGGGTTTCGACCGCCGCCACGAGAGTTCCGCGGGCGTGGCCCAACAGATCTACGAGTACTTCGACCGCGCCCTGGACGACCACATCGCCAGCCCGCGCGACGACGTGCTGTCCGCAATGATCGCGGCGAACTTCAAAGACGAGGCCGGCCAACCGCTGTCGCGCGAAGAGCTGCTCGACATCTGCTTCCTGTTCCTCATCGCCGGGCTGGACACGGTCACCGACTCGCTCGACTGTTTCTTCGTGTACCTGGCCCGTCACCCCGATCACCGTCACCAACTCGTCGAGCAGCCCGACGTCCTGCCCAGTGCCGTCGAGGAGCTGTTGCGTTGGGAGACACCGGTTCCCGGCGTCGCCCGGGTCGCCATCCAGGACGTCGAGGTGGGTGGGTGCCCGATCAGCAAGGGCGAGCGGGTCAGCCCGTTGCTGGGGGCGGCCAATACCGACCCGGCCGAGTTCCCCGACCCGGAGCTGGTGGACTTCACCCGCAACCCCAACCGGCACCGGGCGTTCGGCGGTGGCCCGCACCGCTGCCTCGGCTCGCATTTGGCCCGGATGGAGCTTCGGGTGGCGTTGCGCGAATTCCACCGGCGCATACCGGATTACGACATCAAGCCCGGCACCGAGCTCACCTACACCGCCGCGCTGCGTTCGGTGGAGTCGCTGCCGCTGGTCTTTCCGGCGTCATGACCCGCGTAGCCGTCGACCCCGACCGGTGTACCGGGCACGGGCGCTGCTACACCCTGGCGGCCGACGTCTTCGACGCCGACGAGGCGGGCCACTGCGTGGTGCTGGCCGGCGAGGTGTCCGGCGATCTCGAAGCCCAGGCCGTCACGGCCGAGCAGAACTGCCCGGAAAGCGCCATCACGCTGGCTCGTTGACCGTGGCGACGAGGACATACGTCGGCTATCGAATCGCGCTAAAACAAGCCGCAGCGGGGTAACCCCGGGTATGGCCATGAATGTCGCGCACAAGCTGATCAGCTCGCATCTGGAGTCCGGGGAGATGTCCCCGGGAGAAGAGATCGCGATCCGCATCGATCAGACGCTGACCCAGGATGCGACCGGCACGCTGGTGATGCAGGAGCTCGAGGCGCTCGGGCTCGATCGCGCCCGCACCGAGGTGAGCGTGCAGTATGTCGACCACAACCTGCTGCAGGGCGACGAGAAGAACGCCGAGGATCACGAGTACCTGCGCACCGCGGCGCAACGCTTCGGCCTGTGGTTCTCCAAACCGGGCAACGGAGTCTCGCACCCAACCCACATGCAGCGCTTCGGCATCCCCGGCAAGACGATGGTGGGTTCCGACTCGCACACTCCGGCAGCCGGATCGCTGGGCATGCTCGCGATCGGTGTCGGCGGTCTCGAGGTGGCGCTCGCGATAACCGGGCGGCCACTGCACATTCGCATGCCCGAGGTGTGGGGTGTGCGGCTCGACGGTGAGCTCCCCCAGTGGTGTTCGGCCAAAGACGTGATCCTGGAGATGCTGCGCCGCCACGACGTCAAGGGCGGGGTGAACCGGATCATCGAGTATCACGGTCCCGGCCTGGCGACGTTGACGGCAATGGACCGCCACGTCATCGCCAATATGGGGGCCGAACTCGGCGCCACCACGACGGTTTTTCCCAGCGACGAAGCCGTTCGCGAATTCCTGCGTGCCGAGGACCGCGAGGACGACTGGATAGAGTTGCTGGCCGACGAAGACGCGGGCTACGACGTCGAGGACACGATCGACTTGTCGCAGATCGAGCCGCTGATCGCCAAACCGTCGTCGCCGGGCAACGTGGTACCGGTTCGTGAGGTGGCCGGCGAGGAGATCGCCCAGGCGGTGATCGGCTCCAGCGCCAACCCCGGGCTGCGCGATTTCGCGATCGCGGCCGCGATGGTGGCGGGACGCCAGACGGCCCCGCAGGTCAGCTTCGACATCAACCCGACGTCACGCGAGATCCTGGCCGACCTGACCAAGATGGGCGCGACGCTGGATCTGGTGGTGGCCGGCGCGCGCATCCACCAGGCAGGCTGCATGGGGTGCATCGGCATGGGCCAGGCGCCCGCGGTCGGTCGTAACTCGCTGCGCACGATGCCGCGCAACTTCCCCGGCCGATCTGGCACCAAGGAGGATGCGGTCTGGCTGTGCTCGCCCGAGACCGCCGCGGCGTCGGCGCTGACGGGAGTGATCACCGATCCGCGGGACTGGGCCAAAGAGGAGCAGATGGAGTATCCGAAACTCGATCTGCCCGAGCGCAACTCCGTCAACATCGCAATGCTGGTGCCTCCGCTGGACGCCGAGGAGGCACAACGTGTCGAACCCGTGAAGGGGCCCAACATCTCCAGCCTGCCCGAGTTATCACCGCTGCCGGACGAAATCGAGGCGCCGGTGTTGCTCAAGGTCGGCGACAACATCTCCACCGACGAAATCTCACCGGCGGGCGTGCAGGCTCTTCCGCTTCGGTCCAACATCCCGAAGCTCGCGATGTTCAGCTTCACCCGGGTCGACGACTCCTACCCCGAGCGCGCTCAAAAGGCCGGCGACAGTGGGCACATCATTGTTGCCGGGGACAACTACGGCCAGGGCTCCTCACGTGAGCACGCCGCGATCGCACCGCGCTACCTCGGGCTGCGCATCGTCATCGCCAAGTCCTTTGCACGCATCCACTGGCAAAACCTGGCCAACTACGGAATTTTGGCGCTCGAGTTCGAAAATCCCGACGACTACGACTCGATCGACCAAGACGACACTCTCCGCATCCAAAACCTGAACGCGCTCGACAACGGGGACACCCTGCAGGTCGACAATGTCAGCAAGGAATCGTCATTCGCTGTACGGCACCGACTCTCGCCACGACAAGTCAAGGATGTGTTGGCCGGCGGCTTCATCCCACGACTCAACCAAGAGCAAAAGTGACGTTTACAGGTACGCCGTCTGGTTCACCAGCCGCACCGAAGACGCTCCGTCGGAATAGAACTCGGCGATGCTCAACGACGCCAGGTCGAGGTGCAGGCGGTACAGGATGCCGGGCCCGGCGTCCAGCGCCTCGCGCAGCAGCATCTTGATCGGTGTCACGTGCGACACCAACAGCACGGTCGTGCCTTGCTGCGCGGCGACGATCCGGTCACGAACCCTCGACACCCGATCGGCCACCGCGTCGAAGCTCTCCCCGCCGGGCGGTGCGGTGCCGGTGTCGCGCAGCCAGCGTCCGTGCAGTTCGGGGTCGCGCTCGGCGGCCTCGGCGAACGTCAGACCCTCCCAGGTGCCGAAGTCGGTCTCGATCAAGTCGTCGTCGACGGTGACGTCCAGGCCCAGCGCCTTGGCGGCGGCCGCCGCGGTGTCGTAGGCCCGTTGCAGGGGGGAGGCGAATACCGCCGAAATTCCGCCCCGCTCGGCCAGATACCGCGCCGCCGCATCGGCCTGTCGCCGCCCCATCTCGGTGAGCGCCGGGTTGCCACGGCCCGAATAGCGGCGCTGCACCGACAACTCGGTCTGGCCGTGTCGCAGCAACAGCAGCCGGGTCGGGGTGCCGCGTGCGCCGGTCCAGCCGGGCGCCGACTGCGACTGCGACGGGACAGTCGCGGGCTCGGACGGTTCGGGCTTTTCCACCGGGGCGGATTGTTTGACCGGCTCGGGCTTTTCGGTCGCACCATTGGCCTCGGCCGCGGCGTCCATCGCCTCGTTGGCCAACCGATCGGCGTGCTTGTTGCGCTCGCGGGGAATCCACGAGTAGCTGATCCGCGCGAATCGCGCCGCCCGGCTTCGGGCCTGGGCGTGCAGTTCGATCAGGTCGGGGTGCTTGACCTTCCACCGCCCGGACATCTGTTCCACCAGCAGCTTGGAATCCAGGTAGACCGCGGCCTCGCTGGCGCCCAGCTTCAGGGCGTCGTCCAAACCGGCTATCAGACCCCGGTATTCGGCAACGTTGTTGGTCGCCCGGCCGATCGCCTGCTTGGCCTCCGCGAGCACCGTCGTGCGGTCCTCGGTCCACACCACCGCACCGTATCCGGCCGGCCCGGGGTTGCCGCGTGATCCGCCGTCGGCTTCGATCACGACTTTCACTGATCAAACCCCTTGACCCGCAGCAGAATCGCGCCGCATTCCGGGCAGCGCACCACCTCGTCCTCGGCGGCCGCCGAGATGCGGGACAGCTCGCCGCGGTCGATCTCGAGCCGGCAGGCCCCGCACCGGCGTCCCAGCAGCTGCCCGGCGCCGGCGCCTCCCCCGGCACGCTGGCGTTCGTACAGGGCGGACAGCGCCGGATCCAGCGCGGCGCTCAGCGAGTCACGCCGCGAGGACTGAAGCTCACGGGCCTCGCTGATCTCGGCGAGCGCGGCGTCGAGAGCCTCGCGCGCGCTGGCTATTTCGGCCTCCAGCGACGTGAGCGTCTGCTGCTCACCGTCCAGCTGGGATTGCAGCTCCTCGCGACGCTCCATCACCTCGAGCAGCGAGTCCTCCAGGCTGGTTTGACGACGCTGCAGGGTCTTCCAGCTCGTGCTGAAGATCCGACAGTTGCTTGGCGTCGGTCGCCCCCGACTGCAGCAGCGAGCGGTCGCGGTCTTCGCGCTGGCGCACCGCCTCGATCTCCCCCTCGAGCCGCGCCACGTGGGCGTCGATGTCCTCCAGTGCGATGCGCAGCGTGGCCAGCCGGTCACCGGCCGCCTCGCGTTCCACCTGCAACCGCTCGCAGGCCTCTTGCTCCGGCAGATGCGTGGCCCGGTGCGTGATCCGGGACAGCTCGGCATCCAATTTCGACAATTCCAGCAGCGAACGCTGCTGCGCTACTTCGGCTTTCATGATCCGTCACCCCCGGACTCGTTGCCAACGTGCTCGACATTCCAAGGGTCGGTGCGGATCGAGCTCACCCGCACCGGGAGCTCCGCACCGAAACGCGACCGCAGCAATCCGGCGGCCTGTTCACACCAAGGGAATTCACTCGCCCAATGTGCCACATCGATCAAAGCCACCTCGGAGGCGCGGCGATGCTCGTCGGCCGGATGGTGTCGCAGGTCCGCGGTCACGTAGGCCTGCACGCCGGCACCGGCCGCGGCGGCCAGCAACGAATCCCCGGCGCCGCCGCAGACGGCGACCCGCGACACCAGCAGGTCGGGGTCCCCCGCCGCCCGCACACCCCAGGATGTCCGCGGCAACGCGGCGCTCACGCGGGAGACGAAGCTGCGCAACGGTTCCGGGCGTGCCAGCGTCGCGATACGGCCCAACCCGGTGTCACCGGGCGGGGGCACCAGCGCGAAGATGTCGAACGCGGGCTCCTCGTACGGGTGGGCGGCGCGCATCGCCGCCAGCACCGCGGCCCGGGAGCGCGCGGGCGCGACGACCTCGAAGCGGTCTTCGGCCACCCGCTCGACGTTCCCGACGCTGCCGACGGCGGGCGAGGCGCCCTCGTGCGGCAGGAACTGCCCGGTACCGCTGACGCTCCAGCTGCAGTGCGAATAGTCGCCGATGTGGCCTGCCCCGGCGGCGAACACCGCCGCCTGCACCGCTTCCGCGTTCTCACCGGGCACGTAGACGACCCACTTGTCGAGTGTCGGCTGCGTCGCGCTGCCGGTTCGAGGACGGCCTCGACGGTGAGGCCCAGCGCTTCGGCCAGCGCGTCGGAGACACCCGGGCGGGCCGAGTCGGCATTGGTGTGCGCGGTGAACAGCGAACGCCCGGACTGGATCAACCGGTGCACCAACGCGCCCTTCGGGGTGTTGGCCGCCACGGTGTCCACCCCGCGCAACAGCAGCGGATGGTGGGCCAGCAGCAGGCCGGCCCGGGGAACCTCGTCGACGACCGCCGGCGTCGGGTCGACCGCGACGGTCACCGACCGCAGCTCGTCATCGGGGTCACCGCACACCAGTCCCACCGAATCCCAGGATTCGGCAAGCCGCGGCGGGTAGGCCTCATCGAGCACCGCGATGACATCGGCCAGCTTCACGCTCACCGCTGCCCCCCGACGCTTGCCGGCGTGACCGCCTCCGAAATCGCCTGCACCAGCAGCGGCCACTCGCGGCGCACCGCGGCCCGCAGGTACCGCTCGTCCAAGCCGACGAACGTATCACAGCGACGAATGGCAATTCCCCTGTCATGCAGACTTTTTCGTATCTGAACCGCGTCGGGTATGCGGAACAGCACGAACGGCGCCTGACCGTCGACCACGTCGGCGCCCACCGACGCCAGGCCGGCCACCATCTCGGCGCGCAGCCGCGCCAGTCGGGCCGCCCCGGCCGCCGCGTCGGCGACGGCCTGCCGGCCGCAACAGTGCGCGATGGCCGTCAGTTGCAGCGTCCCCACCGGCCAGTGCGCCCGCTGCGCGGTCAGCCGCGCCAGCACCTCCGGGGAACCCAGCGCGTAGCCCACCCGCAGCCCGGCCAGCGCCCAGGTCTTGGTCAGACTGCGCAGCACCAGCACGTCGGGCAGCGCGTCACCGGCCAGCGATTGCGGCTCGCCGGGAATCGAGTCGGCGAAGGCCTCGTCGACCACCAGGATCCGTCCGGGCCGGCGCAACTCCAGCAGTTGTTCGCGGGTGTGCAGCACCGAGGTGGGGTTGGTGGGGTTACCCACGACGACGAGGTCGGCGTCGTCGGGGACGGCCGCACCGGCCAGCCCGAACGGCGGCTCCAGCACGACGTGGTGCACCGGCACCCCGGCCGCCGTCAGCGCGACGGCCGGCTCGGTGAACGCGGGTGCGACGATCGCCGCCTGCCGCGGACGCAGGTTGCCCAGCAGGGCGAACGCCTCGGCCACCCCGGCCAGCGGCAGCACCTCGTCGCGGGCCCGGCCGTGCCTTTCGGCGGCCGCGTCCTGCGCCCGGTGGACGTCGTCGAGGCCCGGATAGCGCGCCAGATCGGGCAGCCGCTCGGCCAGCCGTCGCAGCAGCCACTCCGGCGGTTGGCCGTGCCGGACGTTGACGGCGAAATCCAGCATCCCGGGCGCGACGGCCTGATCACCGTGGTAGCGCGCCGCAGGCGGGCTCAGGTTCAGACTCGCCATCCGTGAAACACTAGTGCGCCCCGGGGGCCGAACGGGGGAGCACCGGCAACACCGTCACACCCGGCCGCACCCATCGAGGACAATGGTGAGGTGACAGGCACAACGTCAGCCGATCGCCAGGCCCCAGACGCGACCGCCCCGGGTGCGGCGCAGCTGGTGATCTTCGATCTCGACGGCACGCTGACCGACTCCGCGGAGGGCATCGTCGCCAGCTTCCTGCACGCGCTCGAGCACATCGGCGCCCCGGTGCCGCCCGGCGACCTCGTCGCGCAGATCGTCGGGCCGCCGATGGACGACACCTTCCGGGCCATGGAACTCGGCGACGACGCCGAGAAGGCGATCGCGGCCTTTCGCGCCGAGTACGGCGCCCGGGGCTGGGCGATGAACGCGCTCTTCGACGGGATCGAGGCGCTGCTGGTGGATCTGCGGGCCGCCGGGGTCCGGCTGGCGGTCGCCACCTCCAAGCTGGAGCCCACGGCGCGGCGCATCCTCGCCCACTTCGGGCTCGACCAGCACTTCGAGGTCATCGCCGGCGCGAGCGCCGACGGTTCGCGCAAGGCCAAGGTCGAGGTGCTGGCGCACGCCCTGTCGCAGCTGGAGCCGCTGCCGGGGCGGGTGCTGATGGTCGGTGACCGCAGCCACGACGTGCACGGCGCGGCGGCGCACGGCATCGACACCGTGGTGGTCGGCTGGGGCTACGGCAGGGCCGACTTCCCCGACCGCGCCACCAGCGGCAACGCGGCCGCGTCCGGCGTGACGCACGCCGCGACCATCGACGAACTACGGAGGGCACTGGGTGTCTAATCGCGAGCCGCTGCACGTCGCCTTCGTGTGCACCGGCAACATCTGCCGTTCGGTGATGGCCGAGAAGATGTTCGCCGACCAGCTGCGCCGGCGCGGTCTGGCCGGCGCGGTGCGGGTGAGCAGCGCCGGCACCGGCAACTGGCACGTCGGCGAGTCCGCCGACGAGCGGGCCGCCGACGTGCTGCGCGCCCACGGCTACGCATGCGAGCACCGCGCCGCACAGGTCGACGCCGAGCACCTGGGCGCCGATCTGGTGGTGGCCCTGGACCGCAACCACGCCCGGATGCTGCGGCACCTGGGCGCCGACGAGGACCGCGTCCGGATGCTGCGGTCCTTCGATCCGCGCACCGGCGCCCACACCCCCGACGTCGACGATCCCTACTACGGCGACGCACAAGACTTCGAACGCGTCTACACCGTCATCGAGGCCGCGTTGCCCGGCCTGCACGATTGGGTCGATGAACGGCTGGCGCAGAACGGATCGCCTTGATGCGCCGCCTGCCGTTCCCGCTGCGTCCGGGCTGGATAGTGCTGGCCCTGGTGGTCATCGCCTTCGCGTATCTGTGCTTCACGGTGCTCGCACCCTGGCAGCTCGGAAAGCACAGCAGGACGTCGCAGGAGAACCGCCAGATCGAGTCCTCGCTGAACACCGCGCCGGTCCCGCTGAAAACGCTGCTGCCGCAGCAGAACTCAGCGGCTCCCGGCGCGCAGTGGCGCCAGGTCACCGCCACCGGGCACTACCTGCCCGACGTCCAAGTGCTGGCCCGGTTGCGGGTGATCGATTCGAAGCCGGCGTTCGAGGTGCTGGTCCCGTTCGCCGTCGACGGCGGGCCGACCGTGCTGGTCGACCGCGGCTACGTGCGGCCCCTCGAGGGCTCTCATGTCCCGCCCATCCCCCGCCCGCCGACGCAGACGGTGACCATCACGGCGCGGTTGCGCAACTCCGAGAGCGCCGCCCTGAACAAGGATCCGTTCGTGGGAGACGGTGTGCAGCAGGTCTATTCGATCGACACCGAGCAGGTCGCGGTGCTGACCAAGGTCCCGCTGGCCGGGTCCTACCTGCAGTTGATCGACGGTCAGCCCGGTGGGCTCGGCGTGGTCGGCGTGCCGCAGCTGGACGCCGGGCCGTTCCTGTCCTACGGCATCCAGTGGATCGCGTTCGGCATCCTCGCCCCCATCGGGTTGGGCTACTTCGCCTACTCCGAGATCCGCGCCCGCCGCCAGGAGAAGCAACAGCGATCGTCGCCCGGCGCCGAGGCGGCGCCCGAAGCGCCGGAGGCCCCGCAGTCCGTCGAGGCCAAACTCGCCGACCGCTACGGCCGCCGGCGGTAACCCGACAGGTAGATCGACAGCCCGGCCAACGCCGCGGCGCCCGCCTGCACCAGCGACGACAGCGCCACCGCGCGCCGCAGGTCCGTCACCGTCGGCTCGCGGCCGTCGCCGAGGGTGGGCCGGATCTGCAGCTCGTGGCGGTATTGCGTGGGACCACCCAGGCGCACGCCCAGCGCCCCGGCGAAGGCCGCCTCGACGACGCCGGCGTTGGGGCTGGGGTGGCGGCCGGCATCGCGGCGCCAGGCCCGTGCGGCACCCGACGGCGATCCGCCGACCAGCGCGGCCGACAGCACCACCAGCGACGCGGTCACCCGCGCGGCGGCATAGTTGGCGATATCATCCAATCTCGCTGCGGCCCAACCGAATCGGAGATAGCGCGGCGAGCGATAACCCACCATCGAGTCCAGGGTGTTGACGGCGCGATACATCAGCACCGCGGGCGCGCCGCCGGCCGCGGCGCACAGCAGCGGCGCCACCTGCGCGTCGGAGGTGTTCTCGGCGATCGATTCCAGCGAGGCGCGGGCCAGGCCGGCGCCGTCCAGCGACGCCGGATCACGCCCGCACAGCGAGGGCAGCAGCCCGCGGGCGGCCTCGACGTCGTCGCGTTCCAGCAGCTCCGACATCTCCAGGCCGGTGCGCGCCAACGAGGTTCCACCCAGCGATACCCAGGTGGCCGCGGCGGTCGCCGCGATCGACCACACCCGGCCGCGCTGCGCCGCGACCCGGTGCACCGCCAGGCCGAGCAGGCCCACCGCCGGAATCAGCGCGCCGACATGGACCGCGCCGGCGATCCGGCTGTCGCGGTAGGTCACGTCCTCCAGCGCGGCGGCGGCCCGGCCGAACAGCGCGACCGGATGACCCCGTCGCGGGTCGCCCAGCGCGCGGTCGGCCAGGTAGCCGATCGCCACGCCCGCGATCCGGGTCTGCCTCGCAACCACCTCGGCAGCGTCTCACACCGGGCATCGCGGCCTCCCCGACTAGGCCATCGCCAGGATCGCAACGACGATGACCAGCGCGATGGGCAATCTAACGTCGGAATCATTGATCGTGCCGATCCGGCGATGGTCTACTCGAAGGCGTGAGGCGCATGACGCAAGGCCCGCGGTGAAGCGGCCCGCAACCCGGGTCGCCGACCTGCTGAACCCGGCGGCGACGTTGTTGCCCGCCGCGAACGTCATCATGCAGTTGTCGTTGCCCGGCGTCGGCTACGGCGTGCTCGAAAGTCCGGTGGACAGCGGAAATGTCTACAAGCATCCGTTCAAGCGCGCCCGAACCACCGGCACCTATCTGGCCGCCGCGACCATCGGGACCGAGTATGACCGGGCGTTGATCTGCGCGGCCGTCGACGTCGCCCACCGGCAGGTCCGGTCGACGCCGTCGAGCCCGGTGTCCTACAACGCTTTTGACCCCAAGTTGCAGCTGTGGGTGGCGGCGTGCCTGTACCGGTACTTCGTCGACCAGCACGAGTTCCTGCACGGCCCGCTGGACGACGCGACGGCCGACGCGGTGTATACCGACGCCAGGCGGCTGGGCACCACACTGCAAGTGCCCGAGCGGATGTGGCCGCCCGACCGCGCCGCGTTCGACGAGTACTGGAAGCGCTCCCTCGACGAGCTGCGCATCGACCCTCCGGTACGCGAGCACCTGCACGGCGTGGCGTCGTTGGCCTTCCTGCCGTGGCCATTGCGGGTGCTGGCGGGGCCGTTCAACCTGTTCGCGACGACGGGGTTCCTGGCCCCGGAGTTCCGGGCGTTGATGCAGCTGGACTGGTCGCCCGGCCAGCAGCGCCGCTTCGGCTGGCTGCTGACGGCGCTGCGGCTGGCCGACCTGTTGATCCCGCACCGGGCCTGGATCTTCGGTTACCGGCTCTACCTGTGGGACATGCGATCTCGCGCACGCCAGGGCCGGCGGATCGTCTAGATGACACAGGATCGTCTCGCGGGCAAGGTCGCCATCATCACCGGCGCGGGGTCCGGCATCGGGTGGGCCGCGGCCAGCCGCTTCGCCGACGACGGGGCGCGCGTCGTGTGCGCCGACATCACCGGTCAGGAGCGCGACATCGCCGCCCGGCTCGGCGATGTCGCGTTGCCGGTGCACGTCGACGTCACCAGCGCCGCCGATGTCCAACGCATGGTCACCACCACCGCCGACCACTTCGGCCGGGTGGACGTGCTGCTGAACAACGCGGGATTCGGTGGACCCCACGCGGCCCTGGCCGACACCGATGGCGCGGTGGGGCGAACCCGCCGAATTGGCCGCCGTCGCACTGTTTCTCGCCAGCGACGAAGCCTCGTTCGTCACCGGTGCCGCCCTGGCCGTGGACGGCGGGTACTCGGCCGGCGGCCCGATGGTCGGCAGGCCCCGCAAAGCGGACTAGCGTGGCACGGCATGACCTTTCCAGCGCTCAACCACGTCGCGGTCACGGTGCGCGACATCGCGGTCAGCGGCCCGTGGTACCGCAACCTGCTCGGCGCCGACCCGATCCTCGACGAGCACACCGACGCCGGCTTTCACCACCAGGTGTGGATGCTCGACGGCGGCTCCGTATTCGGCATTCATCAGCACGACCGCCCGGCACCCGACGAGACGTTCAGCGAACACCGCGTCGGCCTCGATCACGTCGGGTTCGGTTGCGCCAGCCGCGCCGAGCTACAGAACTGGGTAGACCGGCTGGGCGAACTGGGCATCGAGCACGGCGGCATCGTGGATGCGCCCTATGGCTCGGGGCTGAGTTTCCGCGACCCCGACGGCATCGCGCTGGAGTTCTTCGCCCCGCCCGGCTGATCGGCTCAGCGCACCGTGGCGAAGAACGCGCGCAGGTCCTCGACGAACAGCTCCGGTTGTTCGAACGCCGCGAAATGCCCGCCGCGCGGCATGTCGGTCCAGTGGGTGATGTTGTAGACCGGCTCGCACCAGGTGCGCGGCGCCTTGAGCAGCTCCCCGGGGAAAGCCGCGACGCCCGTGGGCAATTCGACGCGATCGCCGCCGCCCCACACCGCAAAACTCTCCCAGTACAGCCGGGCGGAGGACGCGGCGGTGTTGGTCACCCAATAGACCATCACGTTGTCGAGCAGCTCGTCGCGGCTGAGCGCGTTCTCGGGGTGTCCGTCGCAATCGGCCCAGTCCCAGAACTTTTCGACGATCCAGGCCAGCTGCCCCACGGGCGAATCGGCCAGGCCGTAGCCCAGCGTTTGTGGCCGCGTGGACTGTTGCTTGGAATAGCCGGTGCCCCACTTGCGGTGGTTGGCCAACCCGGCCAGCGCGCGTTGCTCCTCCTCCGTCGGGTTCGTCAGCGACTCCTTGGTGGGCCGGCCGACCGGCATGTTCAGGTGGATGGCAACGCAGTGGCCGACATTGCGGCCGATCTGCGTCGTGACCGCGGCGCCCCAGTCGCCGCCCTGGGCGCCGTAGCGGTCGTAGCCCAGGCGCTGCATCAGCGTCTCCCATGCCTGCGCGATCTTTTCCACGCCCCATCCCGTGCCGGCGGGTTTACCGGAGAACCCGTACCCGGGCAGCGATGGACAGACGACGTGGAAGGCGTCCTGCGCGCGTCCCGAGGCGGGGTTGGTCAGCGGCTCGATCACCTTGTGGAACTCCACGATCGAGCCCGGCCAGCCGTGGGTGATCAGCAGCGGGAACGCGTCGGCATGCGGCGAGCGCTGGTGGATGAAATGAATGTCGAGACCGTCGATTTCGGTGCTGAACTGGTCGAAGCGGTTGAGCGCGGCCTCCCGCGAGCGCCAGTCGTAGTCGTTGGCCCAATAGTCGGCCAGCTCGCGGGTGTAGGCCAGCGGCACGCCCTGGCTCCAGTCGTCCACGCATTCGGCCTCGGGCCAACGCGTGCGGGCCAGCCGCGATCGCAGATCGTCGAGGACGCCGTCGGGGACATCGATGCGGAACGGTTTCACGCGCTTCATAGTGCCCCCGGGCGCACGGCCGGCGACACGCGCCCCGGCGTGGCCCGCCGGGCTAGGTCGAGCCCAGTTGCGCTGCGCCTTCCCCGGACAGCTCGCCCAGCGCGGCGCGGCGACCGGTGAGGGTCAGCATGATCGCCTCCGCCGGGCCTTCGACCACCGGGCCTTCACCATGCGACCAGTCGAGATCGGTTGTTTGCCAACGTATTCCGGTGGGCTGGTCTCCGAACGCACGGCGCGCCATTCGTGAGGTGAGCAAATCGAGGACGGCACGCTGTCGCTCGGGAAGAAACGTCCGGGTGATGCCCAGGGGGCGGCGAATATCTTGACCATGAACCAGGACGTCGGTCAGCGGTGCCCGTGGACCCAGCACCGGCGGCGCGAACCGGCTCTCGGCGTTCCCGCGCAACAGATCGGGAAGATTGTCACCGTGGCGCCCGACGGTGCCCGCCGTCAGCGCGAGATTCGCTTTGTCGAAGTTGCCCCGCGTCTTGAGCATCGCCATGACGAAGGTCGGCTTCGAGGTGACCAGCGGCATGACGAGATGCGCAGCCACATCACGCACCCGCCACCCTTGGCACAACGATGCCGTCGCCCACTGACTCTCGGCGCAGGAATCGAGAAGGTCCGCCAGCTCGCGACGTTCGTCGGCGATAGCCGCAAAAATCTGACCGTCATCCACGCCGCACACTGTAGGAACCCGCACCGCCACCCGTCTACGGTGGCGCGAATTATTCGTTCAGGGGTGGATCGAAGGCGCATAACCGAAGGCCCTCAACAACTAAGATATGACTCGCTGGAACGCTTTATCCGATCGCCAGAATGGGTGACGGCAGGAAGGTCCGCGACATGGTTGCTGCGCCAGAATGCTTCGGCCCAGCCGGTTTTCGCTCGCACGCCGACGGCCGGCCGCACTGATGACGGGGTCCGTGCCGTCGGTGGATCAGTCCCGCCTGCTTTCCCGGCTTCAGCGATTGGCCGAAATCGGGCGGCAACCCGGTGGCGGCATTACCCGGCTGGCGTGGTCGGTCGAGGATCGAGCGGCCGTTGCGCTCGTTTCCGAATGGGCCGAGGCTGCCGGGGCCGTCGTTCGCATCGACGGGGTCGGCAACCTGCTCGCCGATTACCCGGGCACGGATGCCGAACTGGCACCGTTGGTCACGGGCAGCCACCTGGACACGGTGATCGACGCGGGGCGACTGGACGGGGCCTACGGCGTCGTGGGTGGCATCGAAGTGCTGGCCTGCCTGCACGATGCTGGGCTCAAAACGCGTCACCCGTTGCGGGTGTGCGCCTTCGTCAACGAGGAAGGCGTGGTGGCGCCCCCGTTCACGGGAAGCCGGGCGGTCGCCGGCAAGCTCCGGCCCGACGAATTCGCACAAATCGGCGCCGACGGATCGACCCTTGCCGCACGCCTTGAAGCCGTCGGCTGCGATGCGGCGCATGCCTCCGCGGCGGCGTGGACCCAGCCGTTCACCGCGATGCTGGAATTGCACATCGAACAGGGCCCCGTGCTGGAGCGCAACAGCACGCCCATCGGCGTCGTCACCGCCATCACGTCTCAGCATTGGGGCACGATCTCGGTGGTCGGCGAGGCCAACCACGCCGGTACGACGCCGATGGCGGTGCGCCGGGACGCACTTGCCGCCGGGGCACGAGTTGTCCTCGCCGTCCAGGAGCTGGCCACCAAAGGACCGGCCGACGTCGCCACGGTGGGCCGGATTGCGGTGAGTCCTGGCGCGACCAACGTCGTCGCGGGGAGCTGTGAGCTGAGCTTCGATGTGCGGGCCGTCGACGATGCCAAAGCCGCGGCGGCGATGGATCAGTTCGATAAACGTCTCGCAGACATCGCCCGGGAGACGGGGTGCGTGCTGAGGGTCAACCCGCTGCCGGTGAAACCCGCCGCGGCCACCGACGAGACGCTGCGGGCGGCCATCGCCGACGTCGCCCGAGCCCGCGGCCTGGGGACCACCACGCTGGCCAGCGGCGCAGGCCACGACTGCGCAAACCTGGTCGGCCTCGGGCCGGTGGGCATGATTTTCGTGCCGAGTACCCGCGGCATCAGCCACAATCCCGCCGAGTCGACGCCGGATGAGGCGCTCGTCGACGGCGTCGCGGTCCTGCTCGATACGTTGTTACGCATCGACGAGCGGTACGACCCCGCCGAGTAATGGCCAAATGCATTGTCGATCAACGGCTTTCGCGAGCATGCCACCCGGATGCGGCGATGGGGTCTTGATGGTGGGCGCGGACGGTATCGAACCGCCGACCGCTGGTGTGTAAAACCAGAGCTCTACCACTGAGCTACGCGCCCGTGCCCGGGCAGGCTACCCGCCCGAAGGCCAAGATCCCAAAATATCCGGCCCCCTCAGGCCCGCAACGCCGCCAGGGCGTCGGTCCAGAGCCGCTGGTCGCGGGACTCGCCGGGCTGTTTCATCTCGGCGAAGCGAATGATCCCGGACCGGTCGACGACGAAGGTGCCGCGGTTGGAGTAGCCGGCGTCCTCGTTGAACACGCCGTAGCTCTGGCTGACCGCGCCGTGTGGCCAGAAGTCCGACAGCACGGGAAAGGTGAAGCCGCTGTCCAGCGACCACACCCGGTGCGTGGGCGGCGGGCCCACCGAGATGGCCAGCGCCACGCTCTCGTCGTTTTCGAATTCCGGCAGGTGGTCACGCAACAGGTCCAGCTCGCCCTGGCAGATCCCGGTGAATGCCAGCGGGAAGAACACCAGCAGAACATTCTTGGCGTCCCGGTAGGAACTCAGCGTGACTCGCTGTTGGTTCTGGTCGCGCAAAGTGAAATCCGGGGCGGGGGTGCCGACGGGCAGCATCAACGCTTCCCGGCCCGGGATTTGGGCTGCACCAACCGGCTGGCGCTCCAGTCCCCCAGGTTGACCGACGAGGTCGGCATCAAACCGGCGGTGGGTGCGGCCTCGGCGATTTCGGCCGGCAGCACGTGACCCGGCTTGCCGGTCTTGGGCGTCAGCACCCAGATCACGCCGTCTTCGGCCAGCGGGCCGATCGCGTCCATCAGGGTGTCTACCAGATCGCCGTCACCGTCTCGCCACCACAGCAGCACGACGTCGACTACCTCGTCGGTGTCTTCGTCGAGCAACTCACTGCCGCAGGCTTCCTCGACCGCGGCGCGGATCTCGTCATCGGTGTCTTCGTCCCAGCCCCACTCCTGGACAACTTGGTCCCGTTGGATGCCCAGTTTGCGAGCGTAACTCGGGGCGTCATCCGCCGCGACCACCGTGGAGCCTCCTTAACGTCTGCGCGCTATGCGATTGGGGATTATCGTCGCACAGCCAGAATCTGGTCCATACTCCCGCATCATTACGTTGCCAGGCACAGTTTCACCGCGTTCTTTTTCGTGTCGTTGAGTTGGTCGACCCGCTTGTTGAATTCGCCGGTCCCCGCGTGCGTGCCGATGGCCTTGGCCACCGCCCGCGCGGCGTCGATATAGGCGTTGAATGCGTCCTTGATCTGCTGCGACATCGCATCGCTGAAGCTGTTGCCCACCGTGGTGGCGCTGTCGTTGAGGGCGTCGATGGCCGGGCCTTCGGTCGGGCCGGTGCCGCGGCCGGCGTTGAACGCGTTGACGAAGTCGTTGGTCTTGTCGATCGCGTTCTTGCTGCTGGTGATCAGCGTGGCGCAGGCGGTGCGCACCGCCTTGGTGGTCAGCGACTGCTGGCGCTGGGACTCCCGGACGCTCGACGTCACCGACGACGCCGACACCGACGCGGACACCGACTGCCGGTAGGCCGGCGCCACCTTGGTGTCGGGCGTTGCCGTGCCGTTGGTGACGGAGGTGCACCCCACGATGCCCATCAGCGTCATAGCGGCACAGCCGAGGGCAAAAGCCCCGCGCCGGGGCAAAGCCTTCACCTGCGTCTGAGGGACGGCACCCCACCGGATGAGCACAAGCCTGACGTTACCGGGTGGGTTGCCCACCTGCCCCATACACGCCGAGTTGGCGTTCGCCAGGTGAAGCCGAGTCGGCTACCCGACGTCGGCTATCCGCGCGAAACCCCGGTGCGGCACGATGGTGGGCAGGGTGCGACCCACCCGTTACGGCACACATTCCGCCACACAACAGGAGTAGTGCGTTGACAACTGAGTTCGTGCGCCACGATCTGGCCACAAACCCCACCGGCGCAACCGAACCCGACCGCGTTCGGGTGATCCGCGAGGGGGTGGCCTCCTACCTACCCGACATCGATCCGGAAGAGACGTCGGAGTGGCTGGAGTCCTTCGACGAATTGCTGGAGCGCTCCGGCCCGTCACGGGCGCGCTACCTGATGCTGCGATTGCTGGAACGGGCGGGCGAGCAGCGAGTCGCCCTCCCGTCGCTGACGTCCACGGACTACGTCAACACCATTCCGACCGAACTCGAGCCGTGGTTCCCCGGCGACGAGGACGTCGAACGGCGCTACCGGGCATGGATCCGGTGGAACGCCGCCATCATGGTGCACCGCGCCCAGCGCCCGGGAGTCGGTGTGGGCGGCCACATTTCGACCTACGCCTCGTCCGCGGCGCTGTACGAGGTCGGCTTCAACCACTTCTTCCGCGGCAAGGCGCACCCCGGCGGCGGCGACCAGATCTTCATCCAGGGCCACGCGTCCCCGGGTATTTACGCGCGCGCCTTCCTGGAGGGCCGGCTGACCGCCGACCGGATGGACGGCTTCCGGCAGGAGCACAGCCACGCCGGCGGCGGACTGCCCTCCTACCCGCACCCGCGGCTGATGCCCGACTTCTGGGAATTCCCCACGGTCTCGATGGGCCTGGGCCCGATGAACGCGATCTATCAGGCCCGGTTCAACCACTACCTGCACGCCCGCGGCATCAAGGACACTTCCGACCAGCACGTGTGGTGCTTTCTGGGCGACGGCGAGATGGACGAGCCGGAGAGCCGCGGCCTGCTGCACGTCGGCGCGCTGGAGGGCTTGGACAACCTGACGTTCGTGATCAACTGCAACCTGCAGCGCCTCGACGGCCCGGTGCGCGGCAACGGCAAGATCATTCAGGAGCTCGAGTCGTTCTTCCGCGGTGCCGGCTGGAACGTCATCAAAGTGGTCTGGGGCCGGGAGTGGGACGCCCTGCTGCACGCCGACCGCGACGGCGCGCTGGTGAACCTGATGAACACCACCCCGGACGGGGACTACCAGACGTACAAGGCCAACGACGGCGCGTACGTGCGCGACCACTTCTTCGGCCGCGACCCGCGCACCAAGGCGCTCGTGGCGAACATGAGCGATTCCGAGATCTGGAATCTCAAGCGCGGTGGCCACGACTATCGCAAGGTCTACGCCGCCTACCGGGCCGCCGTCGACCACAAGGGACAGCCCACGGTGATCTTGGCCAAGACCATCAAGGGCTATTCGCTGGGCGCCCACTTCCAGGGCCGCAACGCCACGCATCAGATGAAAAAGCTTGCGCTGCAAGATCTCAAGGACTTCCGCGACGCGATGCGAATACCGATCAACGACGCCCAGCTGGAAGAGGATCCGTACCTGCCGCCCTACTTCCACCCCGGCTCGGACGCCCCGGAGATCCGCTACATGGTCGACCGCCGGCGCACCCTCGGCGGGTTTCTGCCCGAGCGGCGGACGAAGGCCAAGGCGTTGCGGCTGCCCGGCCGCGACATCTACGCCGCGCTGAAGAAGGGTTCGGGAACCCAGGAGGTCGCCACCACCATGGCGACGGTCCGCACCTTCAAAGAAGTGTTGCGGGACAAGGAAGTCGGCCCGCGCATCGTGCCGATCATTCCCGACGAGGCGCGCACCTTCGGCATGGACTCGTGGTTTCCGTCGCTGAAGATCTACAACCGCAACGGCCAGCTGTACACCGCCGTGGACGCCGAGCTGATGCTGGCCTACAAGGAAAGCGAAACCGGCCACATCCTGCACGAGGGCATCAACGAAGCCGGGTCGGTGGGCTCGTTCATCGCGGCCGGCACCTCGTATGCGACGCACAACGAGCCGATGATCCCGATCTACATCTTCTATTCGATGTTCGGCTTCCAGCGCACCGGTGACGGCCTGTGGGCCGCCGCAGACCAAATGACGCGCGGGTTTCTGCTCGGGGCCACCGCGGGGCGCACCACGCTGACCGGCGAGGGCCTGCAGCACGCCGACGGCCACTCGCAGCTGCTGGCCAGCACCAACCCGGCGGTGGTCGCCTATGACCCCGCGTTCGCCTACGAGATCGCCTACATCGTGGAGAGCGGGCTGGCGCGGATGTTCGGGGAGAACCCCGAGGACGTCTACTTCTACATCACCATCTACAACGAGCCGTACGTGCAGCCGCCCGAGCCGGAGAATTTCGATCCCGAGGGCGTGCTGCGGGGCCTGTACCGCTACCACGTCGCGACCGAACAGCGCGCCAACAAGGCGCAGATCCTGGCGTCGGGCGTGGCGATGCCCTCGGCACTGAACGCCGCGCAGATGCTGGCCGCGGAGTGGGACGTCGCCGCCGACGTGTGGTCGGTGACCAGCTGGGGCGAGTTGAACCGCGACGGCGTGGCTGTCGACCGGGCGCGACTGCGCCACCCGGACCGGCCGGCCGGGGTCCCGTACGTCACCCAGGCACTCTCGAACGCCAGCGGGCCCGTGGTGGCGGTCTCGGACTGGATGCGTGCGGTCCCCGAGCAGATCCGGCCCTGGGTGCCGGGCACCTACGTCACCCTGGGCACCGACGGGTTCGGCTTCTCCGACACCCGACCGGCGGCGCGGCGGTACTTCAACACCGACGCCGAGTCGCAGGTGGTCGCGGTGCTGGAGGCGCTGGCGCGCGACGGTGAGATCGACCCGTCGGTGCCGATCGCGGCGGCCCGCCAGTACAAGATCGACGACGTGCTGGCCGCCCCGGAGCAGACGTCCGACCCGGGGGTGGCCTGACGCCCAGGCCGCACCCCGCTCGGCCCAACCTCACCCGCGCGCCGAGCGTGAAACCAACTTCACGCTCGCGACCCCCAGCGCCCCCGCGACCCGAGACCTTAAGGCGTTCTTAAGACGCCACGCGTCGCCTTTGGCGGAAACTTCCAGAAAAGACGCGTAGGTTTTAGGGGTGAATGACAACCCCTTCGCCGGTCCGTTCGCCAAGCAGCCCCGATCGCCGCTCGAGCTGCTGGACACCGTGCCGGAGTCCGTCCTGCGTCGGTTGAAGCAGTACTCCGGCCGGCTTGCGACCGAGTCCGTCTCGGTCATGCAGGATCGGTTGCCGTTCTTCGGCGACCTGGAGGCCTCCCAGCGGGCCAGCATGGCGTTGGTGGTGCAGACGGCCATCAACAACTTCGCCGAGTGGATGCAAGACCCGCACAGCAACGTCAGCCACACCGCGCAGGCCTTCGAGCTGGTGCCCCAGGACCTCGCCCGCCGCATCGCCCTGCGCCACAGCGTCGACATGGCGCGCGTGACCATGGACTTCTTCGAGGAAGTCGTCCCGCTGCTGGCTCGCTCCGAAGAGCAGCTGACCGCGCTGACGGTGGGCATCCTCAAGTACAGCCGCGACCTTGCCTTCACCGCCGCCACCGCCTACGCGAACGCGGCCGAAGCGCGCGGGACCTGGGACAGCCGAATGGAGGCCAGCGTCGTCGACGCGGTGGTCCGCGGCGACACGGGCCCCGAGCTGCTGTCTCGCGCCGCGGCCCTGAACTGGGACACCACCGCCCCGGCGACGGTCGTGGTGGGCACCCCGGCCCCCGGGCGCGACGGGTCGACCGGCCCCGACGACAGCGAGCGCGCGAGTCAGCACGTCCGCGACATCGCCGCGCGGCACGGACGCGCGGCCCTCACCGACGTGCACGGCACCTGGCTGGTGGCGATCGTGTCCGGCCAACTGTCGCCAACCGACAAATTCCTGGGCGACCTGCTGGTGGCCTTCGCCGATGGCCCCGTGGTCGTCGGACCCACCGCGCCCATGCTGACGGCGGCCTACCACAGCGCCAGCGAGGCGATATCCGGCATGAACGCCGTCGGCGGCTGGCGCGGGGCGCCGCGCCCCGTCCCGGCCCGCGAACTACTGCCCGAACGGGCCCTGATGGGCGATGCGTCGGCGATCGTCGCGCTGCATACCGACGTGATGGGGCCGCTGGCCGACGCGGGTCCCACGCTGATCGAGACTCTTGACGCTTACTTAGATTGTGGCGGCGCCATTGAGGCCTGTGCCAGAAAGTTGTTCGTTCATCCAAACACCGTGCGCTACCGACTCAAGCGGATCACCGACTTCACCGGCCGCGATCCGATGCAGCCGCGTGATGCATATGTGCTGCGAGTGGCGGCGACGGTCGGCCAACTGAACTATCCCACCAGTTCGTCTAGCGCCGCCAACAACGCCATGCCCGCGGTTCCGCTGCCGCTCAAAGGGGCTGTCGCGGGGCAATCCGGGTGATAGTGACCCAGGCAACAGGTCGCGGCACGATATCAAACCCGTAGCTTACGGAGCTATTTTGTAGGGTCTCCACAAAAACCTAAGACGAGGTTCATAATCTGTTACACCCGCCAAAACCGTTTCCACAGTGTTCTCTTAAACACGTGATTGCATTGCTTGCGCCCGGACAGGGTTCGCAGACCGAGGGGATGCTCTCGCCATGGCTGGAGCTCGCCGGCGCCGCTGACCAGTTGGCGCTGTGGTCCAAGGCCAGTGGCCTCGACCTCGTGCGCCTGGGCACCACCGCATCGACCGAAGAGATCACCGACACCGCTGTCACCCAGCCGCTGGTCGTGGCCGCCACGCTGCTGGCCCACCAGGAGCTGACCAAGCGCGGCCTGCTGTCGGACACGGAACTGGTCGTGGCCGGCCACTCCGTCGGAGAGATCGCCGCCTACGCGATCGCCGGCGTGATCGCCGCCGACGACGCCGTCGCGCTGGCCGCCACCCGTGGCGCCGAGATGGCCAAGGCCTGCGCCACCGAGCCGACCGGCATGTCCGCGGTGCTGGGTGGGGACGAGGGCGAGGTCCTGGCCCGCCTCGAGCAGCTCGACCTGTTCCCCGCCAACCGCAACGCCGCCGGGCAGATCGTCGCCGCCGGCTCGCTGACCGCGTTGGAGAAGCTGGCCGAAGACCCGCCGGAAAAGGCCCGGGTGCGCGCCCTCGGTGTGGCCGGAGCGTTCCACACCAGGTACATGGCGTCGGCGCTCGACGGCTACGCCGCCGCGGCGGCCGCTGTTCAGACGTCCGAGCCCACCGCCAAGCTGCTGTCGAACCGCGACGGCAAGCCGGTCGCCTCGGCGGCCGCGGCGATGGAGGCGCTGGTCGCTCAGCTCACCCAGCCGGTGCGCTGGGACCTGTGCACCGCGACGCTGCGTGACCTGGAAGTCACTGCGGCCGTGGAGTTCCCGCCCGCGGGCACTCTCACCGGTATCGCCAAACGAGAACTTCGGGGGGTAACGGCTCGTGCCGTCAAGTCGCCCGCAGACCTGGACGCTTTGGCCGAGCTGTAGAGCCAGCTCGACCAGTTGCAAAACCAGTACAACCGCATAACACGTCAATTCGACTAACACACAACACATCACGAAGGGAAACGCTGTGGCTGTCAGCCAGGAAGAAATCATCGCCGGTATCGCCGAGATCATCGAAGAGGTCACCGGTATCGAGCCCTCCGAGGTCACCCCGGAGAAGTCGTTCGTCGACGACCTGGACATCGACTCGCTGTCGATGGTCGAGATCGCCGTTCAGACCGAAGACAAGTACGGCGTCAAGATCCCCGACGAGGACCTCGCCGGTCTGCGTACCGTCGGTGACGTCGTCTCCTACATCCAGAAGCTCGAGGAAGAAGACCCCGAGGCCGCCGCCGCGCTGCGGGCGAAGCTCGAGTCGGAGAACCCCGACGCCGTGGCGAACGTCAAGGCAAGGCTGGAAGCGGACACCAAGTGAGCAAGCCTTCCACTGCTAACGGCGGTTACCCCAGCGTTGTGGTAACCGCTGTCGCGGCAACGACTTCGATCGCGCCGGACATCGAGAGCACGTGGAAGGGATTGCTGGCCGGCGAAAGCGGCATCCACGTCCTCGAAGACGAGTTCGTCACCAAGTGGGACCTGCCCGTCAAGATCGGCGGTCACCTCAAGGAGCCCATCGACGAGCACATGAGCCGGCTCGACCTGCGGCGCATGTCCTACGTCCAGCGGCTGGCCAAATACCTCAGCGGTCAGCTGTGGGAGTCGGCCGGCAGCCCGGAAGTCGACCCCGACCGATTCTCGGTCGTGGTCGGCACCGGGCTGGGTGGCGCCGAGAGGATCGTGGAGACCTACGACCTGATGAACGAGGGCGGCCCCCGCAAGGTGTCCCCGCTCGCCGTTCAGATGATCATGCCCAACGGCGCCGCGGCGGTGGTGGGCCTGCAGCTCGGAGCCCGCGCCGGGGTGATGACCCCGGTATCGGCCTGTTCGTCAGGTTCCGAGGCCATCGCCCATGCCTGGCGTCAGATCGTCATGGGTGACGCCGACTTCGCCGTCTGCGGCGGTGTCGAGGGCCTCATCGAAGCGCTGCCCATCGCGGCGTTCTCGATGATGCGGGCCATGTCCACTCGCAACGATGAGCCTGAGCGCGCATCGCGGCCGTTCGACAAGAACCGCGACGGCTTCGTGTTCGGTGAGGCCGGCGCGCTGATGATCATCGAGACCGAGGAGCACGCCAAGGCCCGCGGCGCCAAGCCGCTGGCCCGGTTGATGGGTGCAGGCATCACGTCGGACGCGTTCCACATGGTGGCGCCGGCCCCTGACGGCGTACGCGCCGGTCGGGCAATGACGCGGTCGCTCGAGTTGGCGGGGTTGTCCCCCAAGGACATCGACCATGTCAACGCGCACGGGACCGCGACACCGATCGGTGACACCGCCGAGGCCAACGCCATCCGGGTCGCCGGCTGCCCGCAGGCGGCGGTGTACGCCCCGAAGTCCGCTTTGGGGCACTCGATCGGTGCGGTCGGGGCGCTGGAATCTGTTCTCACGGTATTGAGCCTTCGGGACGGCGTGATACCGCCGACGCTGAATTATGAAACCCCCGATCCCGAGATCGATTTGGACGTTGTCGCGGGCGAACCTCGCTACGGCGAGTTCCGTTATGCGATCAACAACTCATTCGGGTTCGGCGGCCACAACGTGGCACTCGCCTTCGGGCGCTACTGAGCGCTGCCAAGCACGGAAGGAACGTTCGCAAGACCCATGACAGAGCTGGTTACCGGGAAAGCACTCCCGAATGTGGTCGTCACTGGCATCGCCATGACGACCGCCCTGGCAACCGACGCCGAGAACACGTGGAAGTTGTTGCTCGACGGCCAAAGCGGCATCCGCACCCTCGAGGATCCATTCGTCACTGAATACGACCTGCCGGTCCGCATCGGCGGCCATCTGTTGGAGGAGTTCGACAGCCAGCTCACCCGCATCGAGCTGCGTCGCTCGGGATACCTGCAGCGAATGTCCACCGTTCTGGGCCGGCGGGTCTGGGAGAACGCCGGTTCCCCCGAGGTCGACACCGGCCGATTGATGGTGTCCATCGGCACCGGACTGGGCTCGGCCGAAGAGCTCGTCTTCGGGTATGACGAGATGCGCACGCGCGGGTACCGGGCGATGTCCCCACTGACCGTGCAGAAGTACATGCCCAACGGCGCGGCCGCGGCCGTCGGCCTGGAACGGCACGCCAAGGCCGGGGTGATGACGCCGATATCAGCCTGTGCGTCCGGTTCCGAGGGCATCGCCCGTGCCTGGCAACAGATCGTGCTCGGCGAGGCCGACGTGGCGATCTGCGGCGGCGTGGAAACGAAGATCGAGGCGGTGCCCATCGCCGGGTTCGCGAACATGCGAATCGTGTTGTCCACCAACAACGACAACCCCGCCGGTGCGTGCCGCCCCTTCGACAGGGACCGCGACGGCTTCGTGTTCGGCGAGGGCGGCGCTCTGATGGTGATCGAGACCGAGGAGCACGCGAAGGCGCGTGGCGCGAACATCCTGGCCCGGATCATGGGGGCGAGCATCACCTCGGACGGCTTCCACATGGTGGCGCCGGATCCCAACGGCGAACGCGCCGGGCACGCGATGTCCCGGGCGATACAGCTCGCGGACCTCAGCCCGAGCGACATCGGACACATCAACGCCCACGCCACCGGCACGTCGGTGGGTGACCTCGCCGAGGGGAAGGCGATCAACAACGCCCTGGGTAGCAACAGGCCCGCGGTGTACGCGCCCAAGTCCGCCCTCGGCCACTCGGTGGGTGCGGTCGGTGCGGTGGAATCCATCCTCACCGTGCTCGCGCTGCGGGACCAGGTCGTTCCTCCGACGCTCAATCTCGAGAATCTCGATCCGGAGATCGATCTGGACGTGGTGGCGGGTAAGCCGCGGCCGGGCAACTACGAGTACGCGATCAACAACTCGTTCGGATTCGGCGGACACAACGTGGCAATCGCCTTCGGGCGGTACTAACCCGAGCAACATTGGATTATCAGGAGACCTGCGATGACTATCACGGCCCCCGAGACGGTTGGCGAGTCGCTCGACCCTCGCGACCCGCTGTTGCGCTTGAGCAATTTCTTCGACGACGACACCGTCGAGCTGCTGCACGAGCGTGACCGTTCCGGCGTGCTCGCCGCCGCGGGAACCGTGAACGGCGTGCGCACCATCGCGTTCTGCACCGACGGCACCGTGATGGGTGGCGCCATGGGCATCGAGGGCTGCACGCACATCGTCAACGCGTATGACACCGCCATCGAGGAACAGAGCCCGATCGTGGGCATCTGGCACTCCGGCGGTGCCCGGCTGGCCGAGGGCGTGAAGGCACTCCACGCGGTGGGCCTGGTCTTCGAGGCGATGATCCGGGCGTCCGGCTACATCCCGCAGATCTCGGTGGTCGTCGGCTTCGCGGCCGGCGGCGCCGCCTACGGGCCGGCGCTGACCGACGTCATCGTCATGGCCCCGGACAGCCGGGTGTTCGTCACCGGGCCCGACGTGGTCCGCAGCGTCACCGGCGAGGACGTGGACATGCGCTCGCTGGGTGGCCCGGAGACGCACCACAAGAAGTCCGGGGTGTGCCACATCGTCGCCGACGACGAGCTCGACGCCTACGAGCGTGGTCGCCGCTTGGTCGGGTTGTTCTGCCAGCAAGGGCATTTCGACCGCAACAAGGCCGAGGCCGGTGACACCGACATCCACGCGCTGCTGCCGGAGTCCGCACGGCGGGCCTACGACGTGCGCCCGATCGTGACCGCGATCCTCGACGACGAGACGCCCTTCGACGAGTTCCAGGCCAACTGGGCGCCCTCGATGGTGATCGGTCTGGGTCGGCTGTCCGGCCGCACGGTCGGCGTGCTGGCCAACAACCCGCTGCGCCTGGGCGGTTGCCTCAACTCCGAAAGCGCCGAGAAGGCAGCACGTTTCGTGCGTCTGTGCGACGCCTTCGGCATTCCGCTGGTGGTTATCGTCGACGTGCCCGGCTACCTGCCCGGTGTCGACCAGGAATGGGGCGGCGTGGTGCGCCGCGGCGCCAAGCTGCTGCACGCGTTCGGCGAGTGCACGGTGCCGCGCGTCACGCTGGTCACCCGAAAGACCTACGGCGGGGCCTACATTGCGATGAACTCCCGGTCGCTGAACGCAACGAAGGTGTACGCGTGGCCGGACGCCGAGGTTGCGGTGATGGGCGCCAAGGCCGCCGTCGGCATTCTGCACAAGAAGAAGCTGGCCGCCGCGGAGGATCACGAGCGCGAAGCGCTGCACGACCAGTTGGCCGCCGAGCACGAGCGGATCGCAGGCGGCGTCGACAGCGCCATCGAGATCGGCGTGGTCGACGAGAAGATCGACCCGTCGCACACCCGCAGCAAGCTCACCGCGGCGCTGGCCCAGGCGCCCGCGCGCCGCGGCCGCCACAAGAACATCCCGCTGTAAGTCGAGAGGCTAGCCAGCGCGGCCCAGGATCGTCGAAAGCGCTTGCCGCAGCTCCCCTTCGGGATCGGCGGGAAGTTGATCGGCGCGCCACCCCACGAAATCGTCCGGGCGGATCAGCAGCGCCCCCTGCGGCGCCAGCCCGGTGACCGTCGCCCACTCGTCGCTGTGGAAAAGATGGGCGGGTACCGACGCCGAAGCCGCTGCCGCACACCATCGCTCGTCCCCGGACAACACAGTGAATCGGGGTCCGAGCAGATCGAGCGTCGAGACACCCGCACGCACCCAGACATGCGGCACCCGAGTGCCCGGCTGGGCGCGCAACTCGTCGACCAGACCGTCACCGTCGGCGTCACGGGTCACGACCGCGGCCGAGCGATACCGGTATCCGATGAGCAGGGCGAACATCGAGCACTCTTCGTCGGCCGGCAATCGCGGCGCGTCGCCACCCGCCCGCAGCAGGGCCATCGACGGCCCGGTGAGCGACTGGCGCGCGGCGAAGCGGCCCACCGGATGACGCTCGGCGTGGTAGGTCGCCAGCAGCTCGGGTGCGGCGGTGCCGTGCAGGACGGCCGCGAGTTTCCAGGCCAGGTTGTGCGCGCTCTGGATGGCGGTGTTGGCTCCCCCGGCTTTGAACGGCGGCATGGTGTGCGCCGAATCGCCGACGAGAAATGCTCGCCCGCAATCGAATCGGTCGGCGACCCGCTCGTAGGGCTGCCACGCCGCGACCTCGATGATGTCGATGTCGATCCGCTCGCCGATCGCCTTGGTGAGCAGCTCGCGGCAGCGCTGCGGGGTGAACTGCTCGGCCGTCTCGCCCGCGCCGGGAAAGTAGGTGGTGATGAACATGCCGAGATCGTCCTGCGCGACCAGGAATATGCCATCCACGTCGTCGTTTTTGACCTGCACGCCATCGCCGTCGTGCAACTGCGGGATGAACCGCCGCCATGGCGCCCGGAAGTAGACGAAGACGACATAGATCGGCAGCGCGCCGTACCCGGATGTGCTGAGGCCCAGCGATTTACGGATCGGGCTGTGCACACCATCGGCGGCGACGAGATAATCGGCGCGGACGGTCTGCGACTCCCCCGACTCCGCGTCGTGCACCACCGCGGTGACACCCGTTTCGTCCATCTGGAACGAGGACAGCTCCGTGCCGTAGCGCACCTCGTTGCCGCCTCGTCGCGCCGCGTCGAGCAGGATCGGCTCGAGCCGGCTCTGCGGGCAATACTGTGCCGCCGGCTCGGGGCTGACCTTGTCCAGGCCGGCGAAGATCGCGTCGACGTCCAGGGCCGGTTGTTCCGCGGCGCTATTGAGCGTGGGCTTGACCACCAGCGCCGAGACGTGCTCGGCTACCGCCCGCACCTCGTCGCGAAGCCCCAGCCCGCGCAGAACCTCCGAGCTGCGGAAACTCAGATTGCGGGCCTTCGGGTATACGAAGACTTCCCGTCGCTTCTCGACCAGCAGCGAGCGGACCCCGTGCTGGGCCAGCAGCGCCGAGGTGGCCAGCCCGCCGACGCCGGCACCGACGATCAGAACCGGAACACGCGTTGTCGTCATCTCGCCTCCCTACCACCCGACAAATTGACAGCGTCTATCATTAGATACTATCTCTCAGTATTGTCAAAGCGTCTCCTCCGCCGCGGCGTGGCGGAGGATCGACCCGTGAGTCTCTCCGCACCGGCGATGACGGACGTGGCGTTCGACGAAGCCCAGATGGGGCTGGCCGAGGGTGGCATTCCCATCGGTGCCGCGCTGTTCACCACCGAGGGGGTCCTGCTCGGACGCGACCGCAATCGCCGCGTACAGCAAGGGGATCCGTCGCTGCACGCCGACGCCTTTCGCGCCGCCGGCAGGCAGCTCGACTATCGCTCCACGGTCATGGCGCGAAGCTGTTGTCATGCTGGTTTTGCTGCGGGCTGGTGCGCCAGTTCAACATCGGTGCGCTGCTGGTAGGCGAATCGCGGACCTTCAGCGGCGGGCACGAATGGCTGGCGCGACACGGGGTGACGGTCACCGTGCTCGATGACCCGCGGTGCGCGCAGTTGATGTCGGGATTCATCGCCGCACACCCCGATCTGTGGCACGAAGACATCGGACAGGCGCCCTAGCCGAAGCGTGCCAGGAACTCCTCGGCCGCCGCGACCACCCGCTCCCGGTCGCGCGCCACCAACCCGATCCGCGTCCGCCGATCGAGGATGTCGGAGACATCCAGCGCGCCCTCGTGGGTTATCGCGTATTCGAATTCCGCTCTGCTGACGTCGATTCCCTCTGCGATCGGCTCGGCCGGACGGTCGCAGGCCGCGGTGGCGACGACCTTGGGCGCCTCGGCGCCGTAGCGCTGCACCAGCGACACGGGCGTCGCGGCGGCCGGCGCCGCGATCACCCCGGGATTGGCCGGCGCTCCGATCAGCGGCAGATTACGGGTCCGGCATTTCGCGGCGCGCAGGCGCCGCGCCCTAATCGCGCGATCCAGCACATCCTGTGCCATGTAGCGGTATTCGGTCAGCTTGCCGCCGATCACGCTGATCACCCCGGACGCCGATTCCACGACGGCATGCTCGCGCGAGACGTCGGCGGTGCGGCCTTCGCCGGTGTCGATCAACGGCCGCAGCCCGGCGTAGGCGCCGATCACGTCGGTGGCGGAGAGCCGGGTGCCCAATGCGGTGTTCACCGTGTCGAGCAGGAATGTGATCTCGTCGACCGACGGTTCGGGCACGTCCGGGATGGGACCCGGAGCCGCTTCGTCGGTCAGCCCCAGATACACCCGGCCCAGTTGTTCGGGCATGGCGAAGACGAAGCGGTTGAGCTCACCGGGAATCGGAATGGTCAGCGCCGCAGTCGGATTGCCGAAAGTCTGGGCATCGAAGACCAGATGCGTGCCCCGACTGGGCCGCAACCGTAGCGCACCGTCGATCTCGCCCGCCCACACCCCGGCCGCGTTGATGATCGCGCCAGCCGATACGTCGAAGGAGTCGCCGCCGCGCATGTCGGTCAGCCGCACCGAGCAGCCGGTGGCCTGCGATGCGGACACCTGGGTCAAGATTCGGGCGCCGTGCTGCGCCGCGGTGCGGGCGACCGCGGTGACCAGTCGGGCGTCGTCGATCAATTGCCCGTCGTAGGCCAGGAATCCGCCGTCCAACCCGTCGCGTCGCACGGTGGGCGCCATCTCCGCGACGCGCTGCGCCGAAATCCGGCGCGAGCGGGGCAGGGTCGACGCCGGGGTACCGGCGAGGTACCGCAACGCGTCACCGGCCAGGAACCCGCCGCGCACCAGCGCCCGCTTCCCGGGGCTCATCGACGGCAGCAGCGGCACCAACTGCGGCATCGCATGAACCAGGTGAGGGGCGTTGCGCGTCATCAGGATTCCGCGCTCGACGGCGCTGCGCCGGGCAATTCCCACGTTCCCGGTCGCCAGGTAGCGCAGCCCGCCATGGACGAGCTTGGAGCTCCAGCGGCTGGTGCCGAACGCCAGATCGCGTTTCTCCACCAGCGCCACCCGCAGTCCGCGCGCCGCGGCATCCAATGCGATTCCGGCACCGGTGATGCCGCCGCCGATCACCACGACGTCCAGCGGCTCACCCTCGGCGAGCGCGGTCAGGTCGGCGGCGCGGCGCGCGGCGTTCAGAGCGGTCGGATCAGGTATCACGACAGATATCCGTTCAGCGAGTAGGCAAGCTCGGTGGCCAGCGCGTCGGCGTCGAGCACGGGTTCGACGATCCGCGCCGACTGGATGGTCGACTGCGCCATCAGCAGCACCATGGTCGCCATCTGGACGGGGTCGCCGAGCCGGACGCTGCCGTGCCGCTGAGCCACCCGCAGCCGGGCGGCAAGGGCGTCGATCAACATGCGCTGGCTGGTCCCCAGACGTTCGGTGATGTACGTCGACGCGAGATCCGAGTGCAGCACCGACATCACCAATCGGTCTGCCCGCAGCAGATCGGTCACCGTAACTATCTGTCGCACAAGTGCTTCGCGATCATTCCCGAGTAACGGCGCGTTGCGCATCACCTCGGTGACGTGCTGGGTCAACAGCGCCGCCACGACCGACTGCGTGTCCGGCCACCGCCGATACACCGTCGGCCTGCTGACGCGCGCGCGTCGGGCTATCTCGGCGAGGGTCACCCGGTCGACGCCGAAATCCACCACACAGCTGGCTGCCGCCGCGAGAATGCGCTCGCCGGTATCCTGGTCTGTGTTACGGATTGACAACATATGTAATACTGTAACGCATGACGGATCCCCAGGGGCTGTTGCCGCCGATGAAATGGAACGCGTGGGGAGATCCCGCCGCGGCCAAGCCGCTCTCGGAGGGAATCCGGTCGTTGCTGCAGCAGGCCGTGGGGGTCGAAGGGTCCCACACGGCCGAACTGCGATCCGACCAGGTGCAACTGCGCCCGTCGGCGTTGTCGCCGTCCGATCAGGAGGCGCTGGCCGCGATCGTCGGCGCCGAATACTGCCGCACCGCGGACTCCGATCGGTTGCTGCACGCGGGCGGCAAATCCACCATCGACCTGCTCAACCGCGCGGGACGCGGCCCGCAGGATGCGCCCGACGCCGTGTTGCTGCCTGGCGATGACGACGCCGTCGGCGCGATCCTGCGCCACTGCTCGCAGCATCGGATCGCCGTCGTACCGTTCGGCGGGGGCACCAGCGTGGTCGGTGGGCTCGATCCCGACCGCGGGGAGTTCTGCGCCGTCGTCTCGCTTGATCTACACCGGTTCGATCGACTGATCTCGCTGGATGACGTGTCCGGCCAGGCCGTTTTCGGGGCCGGGGTCACCGGACCGGATGCCGAACGCCTCCTTGGCGCACAAGGCTTTTCGCTCGGTCATTTCCCGCAGAGCTTTGAGTACGCCACCATCGGCGGTTTCGCCGCGACCCGCTCCTCGGGTCAGGACTCGGCGGGTTACGGCCGGTTCAACGACATGGTGCGCGGGTCTGCGCGTGGTCACCCCGGTGGGCACCATGGATCTGGGGCGCGCACCGGAATCCGCCGCCGGCCCCGACCTGCGCCAGCTGTTGATCGGCTCGGAGGGCACGCTGGGCGTCATCACCCAGGTGCGGCTGCGCGTGCACCGGGCGCCGGAGGCCGTCCGCTACGAGGCGTGGTCGTTCCCCGATTTCGAGACCGGGGCCGCGGCCCTGCGCGCCGTCACCCAAAATGCCACCGGCCCCACCGTCATTCGGCTCTCCGACGAGGCCGAGACCGGAGTCAACCTGGCCACCACCGAGACGATCGGCGAATCGCAGATCACCGGCGGATGCCTGGCCATCACCATGTTCGAAGGCACCGGGGAGCACGTCGAAAGCCGGCACGCCGAAACCAGCGCGCTGCTGGCGGCCCGGGGCGGAACTTCGCTGGGCGACGGTCCGGCGCAGGCCTGGGAGCGCGGCCGATTCGGCGCACCGTATCTGCGCGACTCGCTGCTCGCGGCGGGCGCGCTGTGCGAAACGCTGGAGACCGCCACCGATTGGGCAGGCGTACCCGCGCTGAAAGCCGCTGTCACACAAGCACTTACCGACGCACTCGCCGCGACCGGTACGCCCGCTCTGGTGATGTGCCACATCTCCCACGTCTACGCATGCGGCGCCTCGTTGTACTTCACGGTCGTCGCCGGGCAACGGGGCAACCCGATCGAGCAATGGAAAGCCGCCAAAAAGGCCGCGTCGGATGCCATCATGGCCACCGGCGGGACCATCACCCACCACCATGCGGTCGGCGCCGACCACCGGCCGTGGATGCGCGAGGAGATCGGCGAGCTGGGAGTGCAGGTGTTACGCGCGGTCAAGGCGACATTGGATCCGGCCGGAATTCTCAATCCCGGCAAGCTGATTCCGTGACGGCCGAGCTGCGCCGCCGAGAAATCGGCAAGGTGATCGCGCTGACCAACCCGGTGTCGGGCCACGGCGCCGCGATCCAGGCCGCCCAGCTCGCGATCGCCCGGCTGCACCGCCGGGGTGTCGAGGTCATCGAAATCATCGGCGACGACGCGCAAGACGCGCGGCACCTGGTCGGCGCGGCCCTGGAGAAGGGCACCGACGCGGTCATGGTGACCGGAGGCGACGGCGTCGTCTCCAACGCGCTGCAGGTGATGGCCGGCACCGACATTCCGCTGGGTGTGATTCCGGCCGGCACCGGTAACGACCACGCCCGGGCATTCGGGATCCCCACCAACGACGCCGAGGCCGCCGCGGACATCGTCATCGACGGCTGCACGGAATCCATTGACCTGGGCCTGATCCGGGACAGCAGCGGGGTGGAGAAATGGTTCGGCACGGTGGCGGCCACGGGCTTCGATTCGCTGGTCACCGATCGCGCCAACCGGATGAGCTGGCCGCACGGCCGGCTGCGCTATTACGTCGCGATGCTCGCCGAGCTGTCGCAGCTGCGGCTCCTGCCGTTCCGCCTGGTGCTCGACGGCACCAAGCAGATCGACGCGGATATCACGCTGGCCGCCGTCGGCAACACCCGCAGCTACGGCGGCGGGCTGCAGATCTGTCCCGACGCCGATTACACCGACGGTCTGCTCGACGTCACGATGGTGCACGAGGCATCCCGCACCAAGCTGGTCCGCCTGTTTCCCACCGTGATGAAGGGCACCCACGTCAACCTCGATGAGGTGAGCACGGCGCGGGCGAAATCAATCCACGTCGAATGCCCCGGTATCAACGTCTACGCCGACGGCGACTTCGCCTGCGCACTACCGGCGGAGATCTCGGTGGTGCCGGGCGCCCTGCGGATTCTGCGGGCCGCGCCCTCCGACCATTAGTGGATGTTCCAAATGCGATAGCGCATCCGCTAGCGCGTTTGAAAGTCGCTTATTGCTTCCAGAGAGGCGGGGCGGGCGAGCCGCACCGATCGACTAACCGACTCCGCGGCTGAGCCAGGGCACCTCGCCGGCGTCGCCGCCGTCGCGGTAGGCCTCGAGCGCCTCATCCCAGGCCGTGCCCAGCACGGAGTCCAATTCCGCGGCCAGGGTGTCGGCGCCCTGGGCCATCATCGACCGCAGGCGCATCTCCCCGACCATGACGTCGCCGTTGGCGCTCATCGCCCCGCTCCACAGGCCGAGTTGCGGGGTGTGGCTGAACCGATGGCCGTCGACTCCGGGGCTGGGGTCCTCGGTGACCTCGAACCGCAGCACGGACCAGGACCGCAACGCGTTTGCCAGCTTGGCGCCGGTGCCCACCGGCCCGACCCAGTTGGTGACCGCGCGCAGCTGCCCGGGCATCGCCGGCTGGGGCGTCCAGTTCAGATTCGCCTTGGACCCCAGGGACGACGACAACGCCCACTCGACATGCGGGCAAACCGCCGCGGGCGAAGCGTGCACGTACACCACGCCGGTCGTCACGTCGGCGAATTGATTCGACGCTCGCATTTCCTGCTCCTTCGGTTCCACGAGGGACGTCTTCCCCAACGACCTGCGGACCCGACAAACAGGGCTGCTTGTTCGAAATCTTCGATTTTTTGTGTGTCGTGCGTGTCTATTGTGCCTTGTGATACCCCTGTTGCGCTAGTGTGCGTTTCTCACTAGCCGTATTCGGCTATCACGGCGTCGGAAATTGCGGGCCACGGCTGCAGCGCCCACTCCCCGAAATCCCGGTCGGTGAGGACCACCAGCGCCAGGTCTTTTTCGGCATCTGCCCAGATGAAGCCACCTGCTTGGCCGAAATGGCCGTACGTTCGCGCGGAATTCTGCGCGCCCGTCCAGTGCGGTGATTTCGTGTCGCGGAGCTCAAAACCGAGCCCCCAATCGTTGGGCCGTTGCACCCCGTAACCGGGCAGGACGCCGTCCAGACCGGGAAATTGCACCGTCGTCGCCTCGGCGTGCAGGCCCTCCGAGACCGTCGTGGGGCGCAGCAGGTCGCGGGCGAACGCCGCCAGATCGGCCACCGTCGACCTCGCCCCGAATCCGGCGGCCACCGCGCCGCCCTCCAGGTGGGTCGCCGCCATGCCCAGGGGCTCGCACACCGCCTCGGTCAGATAGCGCGCGAACTCGATGCCGGTCTCGCGCTCCACGGTCTGCCCCAGCACGGTGAAGCCCTGGTTGGAGTAGATGCGGCGGGCACCGGGCGCGGCCAGCACCTGGTCGGAGTGCATCGACAGACCCGAGGTATGGGCCAGCAGGTGGCGGATGGTGGCGCCCGGCGGACCGGCGGCGGTGTCGAGGTCGACCGCGCCCTCCTCGATGGCGACCTGCACGGCCCGGGCGGCCAGCGGCTTGGTCACCGAGGCCAGCTCGAACACCCGCGCGGTGTCGCCGTGGCTGGCCAGCACGCCGTCGGGCCCGATCACCGCGGCGGCGGCGGCCCGGACCGGCCAGCCGGCTAAGGCCTCCAAGGCGTCGTGGCCGCGCATCACTTCCTGGCGATGTAGTAGTTGTTGATCGGATCCGACTCGATCTCGGCCACCCGCACGTCGCCGAATCCGGCATCGCCCAGCATCGAGACGGCCAACTGCGTCCCCCAGGCGGTGCCCAGTCCGGCGCCGTCCAATGCCAGCGACACCGTCATGCAGTGCATCAACGACGTCGTGTACAGGTAGGTGCTCATCGGGACGCCGACGTTCTCCTCGAGCCGGCTCGACGCCTTGATGTCGGCCATCAGCAGCACACCGCCGGGCCGCAGCGCCCGGTAGATGTTGTCCAGGACCCGCGCCGGCTGAGCCTGATCGTGGATGGCGTCGAAGACGGTGATGACGTCGTAGGCGTCCGACTTGTCCAATTCGGCAAGGTTGTGGCTTTCGAAGGCCGCGTTGGACAGGCCCCGCTCGGCGGCTTCCCGAATTCCGGTGGCGATGGCCTGCTCGGAGAAGTCGATGCCGGTGAAGCGGCTGGCCGGAAACGCTTGTGCCATCACATTAATGGCGTGTCCGCTGCCGCAGCCGAAATCCGCGACCTCGGCTCCGGACCGCAGGCGCTCGACGAGGCCGTCCACCAACGGCAGCACCACGTCGACCAACGCGGTGTCGTACACCACGCCGCTCTGCTCGGCCATCAATGCGTGGAAGCGGGGGAACTCGCTGTACGGCAGCCCGCCCCCGGCGCGAAAGCACCCGATGATTTTCTGCTCGACCTCGGCGAGCACCGGAACGAGCAGCGTCACCAGGGCCAGATTGTCCGGCCCGGCCGCGCGCGTCAGCACTTTGGCGCGTTGTGCGGGCAATGAGTAGGTCCCGGCGTCGGAGTCGTATTCAACGACGCGTCCAGTGGTCATGCCGGCCAGCCACTCTCGGACGTAACGCTCGTTGAGCCCGGCGGCCTCGGCGATCTGCTCGCTGGTGGCGGGTGCCAGCCCGGCCATCGTGTCCAGCAGACCGGTCTGATGCCCGATGCTGAGCAACAGCGTCAGGCTGGCGCCGTCGATGGCCGCGGTGATTCTTTCGGTGAATTCTTCGGTGTTCTCCAAAGCCGTCACGCCCAGGGACGCTACACCCGGTGATCGACTGGCCGGTCGCCAACGGCGGATGGGTGGACAACCCGCCGAGAGATGTATGGCGGCCAACGCCTAGGTTGGAGCCCATGAGTCAGACAGTGCGCGGCGTGATTTCACGCAAGAAAGGCGAACCCGTCGAATTGGTGGACATCGTCGTCCCGGACCCAGGGCCCGGGGAGGCTCTGGTCGACGTCATCGCCTGCGGGGTGTGCCACACCGACCTGACCTACCGTGAGGGCGGCATCAACGACGAGTATCCCTTCCTGCTCGGCCACGAGGCCGCCGGCCGGGTCGAGGCCGTCGGCCCGGACGTGACCGCCGTCGCGCCGGGCGACTTCGTGATCTTGAACTGGCGGGCGGTGTGCGGACAGTGCCGGGCCTGCAAGCGCGGCCGCCCGCACCTGTGCTTCGACACCTTCAATGCCACACAGAAGATGACGCTTACCGACGGCACCGAGCTCACGCCCGCCCTGGGCATCGGGGCGTTCGCCGACAAGACACTGGTGGCGGCCGGCCAGTGCACCAAGGTCAATCCCGAGGCCGACCCCGCGGTCGCGGGTCTGCTGGGCTGCGGGGTGATGGCCGGGCTGGGTGCGGCGATCAACACCGGCGCCATCACCCGGGATGACACCGTCGCGGTAATCGGTTGCGGCGGAGTGGGCGACGCCGCGATCGCCGGTGCCGCGCTGGTGGGCGCCCGGCGGATCATCGCCGTCGACACCGACAACACCAAACTGGACTGGGCCCGCAAGTTCGGCGCCACGCACACCGTCAACGCCCGCGAACTCGATGTGGTCAAGACCATTCAGGACCTCACCGACGGGTTCGGCGCCAACGTGGTGATCGACGCGGTGGGCCGGCCCGAGACGTGGAAGCAGGCCTTCTACTCCCGTGACCTCGCCGGAACCGTTGTGCTGGTTGGTGTTCCGACCCCCGACATGCGCCTGGACATGCCGCTGGTGGACTTCTTCAGCCACGGCGGATCGTTGAAGTCGTCGTGGTACGGCGACTGCCTGCCCGAACGCGACTTCCCCACGCTGATCGACCTGTATCTACAGGGCCGGCTTCCCCTCGAGAAGTTTGTCTCCGAGCGAATCGGGCTAGACGGCATCGAGGAGGCGTTCGAGAGGATGCATGACGGCAAGGTATTGCGTTCGGTGGTGGTGCTCTGATGGTGGCAATCGATCGGGTGGTCACGCACGGCACCTTTGAACTCGACGGCGGCAGTTGGGAAGTCGACAACAACATCTGGCTCGATCGGCGACAACTCGAATGTTGTGGTTTTCGACGCGGCGCACGACGCGGCGCCGATCATCGAGGCGGTGGGGGGTCGCCATGTGGTGGCGGTGGTGTGCACGCACGGCCACAACGACCACGTCACGGTGGCGCCCGAACTGGGCGAGACGCTGGACGCACCTGTGCTGCTGCACCCTGCCGACGAGGTGTTGTGGCGAATGACCCACCCGGACAAGGATTTTCGTACGATATCCGATGGGGAGACGTTGAAGATCGACGGTACCGAGCTGAGGGCATTGCACACTCCGGGCCATTCCCCCGGATCGGTGTGTTGGTACGTGCACGACCTGGGCGTCGTATTCAGCGGCGACACCTTGTTCGCCGGCGGCCCCGGCGCAACCGGGCGTTCGTACTCCGACTTCCCGACGATTCTGGAGTCGATTTCTGGGCGGCTCGGAAAGCTGCCCGGCGAGACCGTCGTGCATACCGGCCACGGCGACAGCACCACGATCGGCGACGAGATCGTGCACTACGAGGAATGGGTGGCCCGCGGACACTGATTCCTCCACCCCGAACTGTCCACCGGCTCGGCCTTTATCGTTGACCTATGCGGCCTGAACCCCAAATGCCCGAATCGAGCATTGTGGTGCGGCCCGAGCCCGCCTACACCGAGGCGTCGCGGCTGCGGGCCGCCGGTTTGGCGCAGGCGATCGCGGTGTTCGAGCGGGCCGCCGAACAGGTAACGCTGCCCAGGGCTCCGCAGCCGATCGTCATCGCCGACTACGGCGCCGCCAACGGCCACAATTCGCTGAAGCCGCTGTCGGCGGCCATCGCGGTGTTGCGTCGCCGCACCCGCCACGATCACGCAATCCTGGTGGCGCACACCGATGTACCGCGCAACGACTTCGCGGCGCTGTTCGAGACCGTGTCCGACGACCCGGAAAGCTACGTGCACTCCGACACCGCGACGTTCACCTCCGCGGTCGGCCGTTCGTTTTATGACCAGATCGTGCCGTCCAAGACGGTCAATCTGGGTTGGACGTCGTGGGCAACCCAGTGGTTGAGCCGGACTCCATGCGAGGTCCACGATCACGTGCACGTCTCGCGCAGCAGGGACGAGGCCGTGAAGTCGGCCTATGCCGACCAGGCCGCGCTGGACTGGCATAACTTCGTCGCATTTCGCGGCCGCGAGTTGGCTCCGGAGGGCCGGCTGGTGGCGTTGACGCCGGCCGCCGACGAGGACGACACAGCGGGCTTCGCCCCGTTGCTCGATGCCATCGTCGAGGCGCTGGGCGGTCAGGCGCGCGACGGCCTGTTGCACTCAGATGAGTTGCGGCGCATGACGATTCCCACGTTCGCCCGTGCCGAGAAGGATTTTCGTGCCCCGTTCGCGCCGAAGGGCCGGTTCGAAGGCCTGATGGTCGAGCATCTCGAGATGTTCAACGCCGAGGATCGATTCTGGGCTCGTTACCAGTCAGACCACGACGCAGAGGCTTTCGGCGCACAGTGGGCGGCCTTCGCCCGCTTCGTGCTGTTCCCCTCCCTGGTTATCGCACTCGACGGTGGCATCCACGACGAGCGAGCGGCGCAATTCGTCGAGCAATTGGAGAGCGGGATTGCCGAACACCTGTCACGCGCACCCGAGCCGATGCGGATTCCGCAGGCGTTGGTCGTGCTGGTCAAGCGCGATGCATCGCGCTGATGAGAGTTTCGGCACAACCGCGCAGCGGGTAACCCCTTGCAAATCGTCAACCTGCGACTGCAAGGGAGTAGACGCATGAGCGTGCAGGACGATAAAGGGACTGACCAGGCGCATCAAGCTGATCAAGAGGACGAGCAACATCAAGCTGATTCGAAGGATGAGCAACATCAGGCTGATCAAGAGGATCAAGACGATGAGCAACGGGTAACCGAGAAGCCGGAGCCAGACGAGGACGACAAACAGAAGGCCGCCGAGATGATGGAGGCCTACAAAGAAAAGCCCACGATCGTCTTGCCCGGCACCGGCGGAAGCGTGTCCGGCACCGCGGTGAACGACTGGCTGGACGAGGACGGCAACCCCAAGCACGAAGCCCCCGAGGGCGCGGACTCAGACGTCCAGTCAAAGGGCGACGATGCCCAGGCAAAGGGCGACGATGGCCAGGACAAGGGCGATGGCGGCCGGGACGAACAAGAGCTGAAGGAGCAGATCGAAAAGGACAAGGCTCTCAACGAGAAGCTGAGAGAAGCCGCTCAGGAGGAGAACAAGGGCGAAAAGGGTTGAGCTGAACCCGGATTCCCGATCTATCGTTCAATGGGCGGGTATCGGTCCCAACGCGGTGATGCCCAGGTTGCCTTCGATCTCCTGAATGATCTGGTTGACCCGGTCGAGCCCGGGAATGGGTTCGTTGACGCCCGGAACGGGTGGAACCGCCGGGGCCGCCACCCTACGCGGAGTAGTCGGCCGCGCGGGCGCGGCCGGTGGGCCCGCCTGAGGAGTCGCCCGGGGCGTGGTGGTCATCGGGGTTTCGGTCTCGGCGGGCGGGGTGGTGTCGGAGGTCGACGGCACCGGAACGTCCGGCGGTGGCGGGGCGGGTTCGGCAGTCGCGCTGTTGGGAGCCGGCGGCGTCGCACTGAGGGCCGGCGCTGGTGTGGTCGCCGATTTGTTCTGCGAGGTCAGTCCGATCGCCACGGCGGTTCCCACCAGCAGCACCGCCGCGACGGTGATGATGATCGCCGCGGCCGGCAGCAGATGCCGGCGAGAAAACAACCGCTTCCGCTTGCCGGCTTCGGGCACGGCTTCGGCCGCTCCCGTTGAGGAGCCCGCGTCCGGCGCCGGATACCCCGTCGCGCCGGCGGCGGTGAGCCGCGAGTTGTGCCCGGTGGCCGACCATGCCCGTGCCAGCTCGGCCTGTGTCGGCTCGGCTGGTGGAGCCTGTGCGGTCGCGGTCGCCTCCGGGCGTACCGACGCTCGAGCCGTGGCGGCGGCGGGCACCGCGGGCGCCGAGAGCGTCGCGCCGGCGTCACCGGGGCCGTGCGCCAGCCGCAACGCGGCGCCGACCGCGGCCGTGAGTTGCGGACGCGGTGTCGTGGCGACGGGAACGCGAAAATGCCGCGACAGCGCGGTGGTGACGCTCGGCAGGTTCGCCCCGCCGCCCGTCGACACCACCGCGACGAGATCGCGGATTCCGTTGCACGCCAGAGCTTCATCTATTGCCGCGACGGCGTTGCTCAGCGAGGGGCGGATCGCGTCGTCAAGTTCGTGCCGGGTGAGCTGGGTTTCCCCGCGCGTCCCGGTCAGCCCGTCGGTCAGGGTGGCCACCGTGCTCGAGGACAGCTGTTCCTTGGCAATCCGGCATGCGCTGCGCAGCCGGCTCAGCGAGCCGATCGCCGCGCTGCCGGACGGGAACGCGCCGGTGGTCGGCATGTTGGCGATGACGACGCCCAGCAGCGCCTGATCGATCAGGTCGCCCGAGAATTCGCGATGCCGGACGGTGGGGGCCAACGCCCGGTAGTCGCCGTCCGCGTGCATCAACGTGATGTTGGTGCCGCTCCCGCCGAAATCGCACACCGCTACGGTTCCGCGCGACGGGATGCCCGGGTTGGTCCGCACGGCGAGCAGCGTCGCCGCGGCGTCAGGGATCAGCAGGATGGGGCGCGCGCGTTGCGACCATTCGGGGATCTCGCTCAGGGCCGCGCCCAGGGCGTCCACCGCGTGTGACTCCCAGTGGGCAGGATAGGTGACCGCGACATCGTCGGGCAGCGTGCCTCCGCCGGTGGCGGCGTACGCGAGCGCCCGCAACCCATCGGCGATCAATACCTCGCCGCGGTGCACCGAGCCGTCGACCGCGACGACGCCACGCGGGTCGCCGACCCGGTTGACGAAACCGGTGATCACCACGCCGGGCCCCTGCAGCCTGGGATTCTCCGCGGGGATGCCGATCTCGGCGGGACGATCCGGGTACAGGGTCAGAACGGGCTTGCGGGTGATGGCGTTGCCGGAGGTTACCGCCGCCAGGTTGGTGGCACCGATCGACAAGCCCAGCGCGGTCCCGACTCCATTGGCCATATCCCGATCCCCGTATCCGCAGCACCGACTCACATCCGGCTAGCCGTCATTGTGCCGCCAAAACCTGTATTCCGTGTCAGCGGTAGCTATGCGCTCGCTGTGCGCCGGTCAGCGGATGCTGCCTTCACCGGCGATCAGCGGGAGGTCGAGCGGGGTCACCCAGCCCGGCCGCAGGTCGTTGACCGCCGGAACCGCATTGAGCGCCCGCAGGCCGGTCGCCAGGCATCCGGCCGCGGCCGCGTCCCGGCCCGAGCCGTCGGTGAACCGGAACGCGGTCTCCTGGAAGATGCTCGGCGTCCCCTCGATGTCCACGCGGTAGACGTCGTTGTCGTGGCCCGTCGGCCAGTCCGGGGCGGCGTCCAGCCCGATCCGGTTGACGTGTTCGAGCTGGATTCGGGTCTCACCCTGGTAGACGCCGTTGATGGTGAACCGGACGGCGGCCACGTGCCCAGGCTTGATGACGCCCCTGGCGGAGTTGCGTTCCGTCGGGGTCACCCACTTGTCCCAGGTCGTGGTGATTTCGTCGAGCATGATGCCCGCGGCGTGCGCGATCATCGGGACGGTCGCGCCCCACGCGAAGATCAGCATGTCGCGGTCTTCCAGCATCGGCTTGAACTCGGGCTCGCGGCCGATGCCCATCTCGAATTCGTAGTCACCCTCGTAGTTGGTGTAGTCCAGCAACTCCGAGGCCCGGACCCGGCGCACCTCGGAGCACAGCCCCATCAAGGTCATCGGGAACAGGTCGTTGGCGAATCCGGGATCGATGCCGGTGGTGAAGCAGGACGACTCCCCCAGCTCGCAGGCCTCGGTGATCGGCTGGATCCAGTTCGGCGGGTTGAGGCTCATCGTCGGCCAGACCCACGGGGTCATCGCGGTCGAGCACACGTCGATGCCGGCCCGCAGGAATCGGGTGATCAGCGAGATGTTCTCCTTGGCGTGCATCGCCGTCGGGCCGTAGTGCACCAGCGCGTCGGGTTTCAGCGCGATCAGGGCTTCGACGTCGTCGGTGGCGGCGATGCCGACCGGCTCGGGCAGCCCGCAGATTTCGCCGACATCGCGGCCGACCTTGTCGGGGTTGCTGACGCCGACACCCACCAACTCGAACAACGGATGCTTGACGATCTCGGCAATCACCATCTTGCCGACGAAGCCGGTTCCGTACACCACCACACGCTTTGAGCCCCGTTCCGCCATGCTTTGACGCCACCTTTCCGGTCACCAGCCCCCGCTTCGGGCTTCACATTAAGCTTCCCTACCGTCGCTCGTGGTGACACGATGCAATTCATGACGAAGCACCTCGCCGGGCCTTCGGTCCTGTTGGCCGTCGGTTTCGGGTTCGCGAATGCATGCGGCGTGGCGCACGCCCTCCCCCAGATGCCGAAGGTCCGCTACGAGATCAACGGACCCGCCGTCGCCGAGTTCATCTACTACCAAACCGACAACGGGCAGCTGCATCAGGCGAATGCGCCGCTGCCCTGGTCGACGGAGTTCACCGGCTATGGCGGCGAAGTGTTCACCATCAGCGCACAGGGGCCCGGCCCCATCTCCTGCAAGATTCTGCTCGACGGCAACGTGGTGAGCGCCGCGACGGCAACCACGGGCGCGCCCGCCAGAACCGTCTGCACGCACTGACCCGGCACTCCCCTTTTCACGACGAAGGAGGTCTCGGTGAGTATCAAGGCGGGTCCCAAGAAAGGCCTGGCGCCGCGGACGAACGGGGCGCCACCGCCCGACATCGCGCTCGCCGACATCCACCTCGAGTCGCTGCCGTTCTGGGAATTGGACGACGATTTCCGCGACGGCGCGTTCGCCACCCTGCGCCGCGAGACGCCGATCTCGTTCTGGCCCGCGATCGAGTACGAGGGTTTCGAACCGGGCGACGGGCACTGGGCCCTGACCAAACATGACGATGTGCATTTCGCGAGCCGTCACCCGGACATCTTCAGCTCCAGCCCCAACATCACGATCAACGACAACACCCCGGAGATCAGCGAATACTTCGGCTCGATGATCGTGCTCGACGATCCGCGGCACCAGCGGCTGCGCTCGATCGTCAGCCGCGCGTTCACCCCGAAAGTGGTGGCGCGCATCGAGGCCTCCGTCCGCGAGCGGGCCCGCCGGCTGGTGGCCTCGCTGATCGCCAATCACCCCGACGGGGAAGCCGAGCTGGTCAGCGAGCTCGCCGGTCCGCTGCCATTGCAGGTCATCTGCGACATGATGGGCATTCCCGAAGAGGACCATCAACGCATATTCCACTGGACCAACGTGATTCTCGGGTTCGGCGACCCGGATCTGGCCACGGATTTCGGTGAGTTCCTTCAGGTCTCGATGGACATCGGCGCCTACGCCAGCGCGCTGGCCGAGGACCGGCGGTCCAATCACCACGACGATCTGACGAGCAGCCTGGTGGAAGCCGAGGTCGACGGGGAACGGCTGTCGTCGACGGAGATCGCGTCGTTCTTCATCCTGCTGGTGGTGGCCGGCAACGAGACGACGCGCAATGCGATCAGCCACGGTGTGCTGGCGCTTTCCCGCTACCCCGCCGAGCGGGAGAAGTGGTGGGCCAACTTCGACCGCCTGACCCCCACCGCCGTCGAGGAGATCGTGCGGTGGGCCTCCCCGGTGGTCTACATGCGACGCACCTTGACCCGCGACTTCAAGCTCAGCGGCACCAAGATGAAGGCCGGCGACAAGGCCACGCTGTGGTACAACTCGGCCAATCGCGACGAGTCGACGTTCGAGAATCCCTGGGTTTTCGACGTGGCGCGCACCCCCAATCCGCACTTCGGTTTCGGCGGTGGCGGTGCCCATTTCTGCCTGGGCGCCAACCTGGCTCGTCGGGAGATCAGGGTGGTGTTCGACGAATTGCGCCGCGAGATGCCCGACATCGTCGCGACGGACGAACCCGCGCGGCTGCTGTCGCAATTCATTCACGGCATCAAAACCCTGCCGGTGGCCTGGACCCCGCCGCGGTAGCGCCGCACCGAATTCGGCTCTGTCCGAAGGTATATGGCCTTCTCGAATCCGCTAGCGCATGCGCTAGCGGATTCGGCGAGGACCTGTGGACTCCCCGGAGTGGTCCACCCGGAGCCCCTGCCGGAGGATATCGCTCTTCAAAACCGATAGCGCATGCGCTATCAATTCCGGGATTACGCTGACCCGGTGACCATTCCCGCGTTTCCCGCTTCCGAGGTGCTGGCCGCCCGCCAGAAATTCGTGCTCGACCACTTCCATGACGAGGTCCGCCAAGCCTGGGATGACGTCTTGTCGACCTTCCCGCATCCGCGCTACGAGCTGATCCCCCAGATGCTCGTGCACGACGGTGACGCGGCGGTGCGCGACTACTACGCCTACACCCGAACCGCCTTTCCCGACCAGGACCACGAAATCATCGCCCTGCGCCACAGCGCCGACGCGGTGATCGTCGAATTCTGGCTGATGGGCACGCACCGCGGCTACCTGGGCAAGGTCCCGCCCACCGGCAGCCGGTTCCGCGTCCGCATGACCGCATACTTCGTCTTCGATGACACGGAAACGCTTGTCTGCGAACGAATTTACTTCGACACACTGACCATGATCAAGCAGCTCCTGGGCGGGCTGGACATGAAGAAGCCGTCGAACTGGTGGCTGGCCGCGCGCTGTGTACGCGGATTTTTGTCGATGTCGTCTGAAAAAGCGGACCCGGCGCTGACCAACACCCCCTAAACTCCACCGCTAAGGGATGGAGCAAGGGAGGCTGCGATGCGGTTTTCAAGCCTTCAGACGATGTGCGGCCTGACCGCCGTGGCCATGCTGGGTTCCTGCGCGACGGCCACCGCCGCTCCGCTACAACCGGGGTCGCACACCGAGAAGTGGATCGACCTGCAGGCCGGTCAATGCGTGACCGATCTGCCGCCGGCCGATGGAAGCCGCGTCAACGTCACCGTAGTCGATTGTGCGACAGCGCATTTAGCTGAGGTGTATCTGCGCGCTCCGATGGCCGTCGACGCCGCCATCGCCACCATCGCCAATCGCGACTGTGCTGCCGGATTGGCCCCCTACACCGGCCAATCCGTTGACGGCGGCCGCTTTTCGATCACCTATCTCATCGACTCGAACCAAGACCGCACCGGCGCCAACCCCACCCCGAGCACCGTCATCTGCCTGCTGCAGTCCGGCAACGGGCAACCGTTGACCGGGTCCGCGCATCACTGAGGTGTCTAGGCGATGACGTAGTCGCTGAGCGGGAACGCCCCGGCTTCTCGCACCGCGTTGAGTGTCGACGTCGGCCGCAGCAGCGATGCCTCACCGCCGGGGCTGAAGTAGTACGAACGCGACGTGGCGCAGTTACCGGCGTAGAACACCGAATTGTCCAGCCGTTTGGTCATCCGCTCCATGAACCGGTCGTTGGCCTGCTCGGTCACCTCGAAGGTCGTCGCACCACGGCGCTTGACCTCGCCGAGCAGCCGGCCCATGTGCCGCATCTGGTATTCGATGGTGTGGAAGAAGGACAGTCCGGAGAAGGCAAACGGACTGGCCAGGCTCAGGTAGTTGGGGAAGTAGGGCATGGAGATGCCCTGGTAGGCCTGGAACCTGGTCTCCCGCCACCACTTTCCGAGGTTGCGCCCCTTTCGGCCGACCACCTCGATGGCCGGGAAGTTGGCCTCCCACAAGTCGAATCCCGTCGCGAGGACCAGGGTGTCGATGACGGTCTTACGTCCATCCGCGGTGACGATGCCGTCCGCCGTGAACCGCTCGATCGTGTTCGTCTCGAGGTGCACGTTCGGCTTTGTGAAAGCGCGGTAGAAGCTGTTGGAAAAGGTCGGCCGCTTGCAGCCGAGGTCGTAGTCCGGCGTCAATTTGGCGCGCAATTCCTTGATCCCTGATCCACCGGAATCGGTTGATCTTGGCCAGGTCGGAGGCGGAAATGTTCCCCCGCCCGCGCGACTCCCGAAAATGCAGCGCCATGACGACCATGATGATCTCGAGGATGACGTCGCTCACCCACCGCAGGGCCCGCTGCGCCGCCGGCACCCGCGCGAACAGGCGTCGCGCCAACGGGGAGATGGGGAAATCAAACTTGGGAATCACGTGGGTGGCGGTGCGTTGGTAGACGGTCAGGTCCGCCGCGTCTTTGGCCAGCTCGGGAATGACCTGCACCGCGGACGCCCCGGTCCCGATGACCGCGATGCGGCGGCCCTTGTAGTTATAGCTGTGGTCCCACGCGGTGGTGTGGACCACCTTGCCCTCGAAGCTGGCGATTCCCGGAATCTCCGGGGTGCGCGGCTGGGAGAGGAATCCGGTCGCGGTGATCAGGAAGCGGCAGGTCAGGCTTTCGCCGCCGGCCAGCGCGACCCGCCAACCTTTGGCGTCCTCGTCCCACTGGGCGCCTTCGACGGTCGTGTTGAATCGCATGTGGCGGCGCACGTCGTACTTGGTGGCCACGTCCCGGGCATACGTCTTGACCTCAGCGCCCGGCGCAAAGAGCCGTGACCAGTCAGGCTTGGGCTCAAACCAATACGAGTAGGTGGTGGAGGGGATGTCGACGGCGATGCCGGGGTAATGGTTGACGTGCCACGTGCCGCCCAGGTCGTCCTCGCGATCGAGGATGACGAAGTTGTCAAAGCCGAGGCGCTTGAGCTGGATCGCGGCGCCAATGCCGCCGAAACCTGCACCCACGATGATGGCGTCAAAACGGGATGTATCCACAGCCTGTCTCCGTGCTACCTGTTTCCGTACTTAATGAATCATAAGCCTTCACTAAGATACGCAACTCTAATAGGCCGCGGCGGCAGGCGCATCCGAGCTTTGCCAGGATGTGACCTGGCTGACACAGGTGCGGTAACTCATCGACCGGTCTATCAGACATTGCTGTCCGGCCATCAACAGTGCAAACGTGCGAGAACCGAGCGATTACGCGACTCCTGGTCGCGATTCGCCCGTCGGACTTAGCTCAGAGCGGAACCACCAGCACTGCCGGGACTCTTATCTTTGTGGCCGGCCGGCGGCCACGCGTTCCCTGCGGCTGGTCCAGGAACTCGTCGCATCGCCACGTGCTCGGAGTCCTGAGCCATCTCAGCCGAAAGGGACGCGACCGTATCCAAACCCGCGTCCTTCGCGCCGCGCACGTATTGGCCGTAATCGCGCCCCCGCTTCACCGAGTGGTATTGGAGGGAAATAGGATCAAAGGTCGACGTCGTCGAAACCCGTTTCACGCGTTGCCATGTCGCCACCGCTCAGATCGTCGAGGCCCGAATCTGATACTCGCGGTTCCGGCTACCCTGAATGGACAACACAAAACGACGGCTTAAAGTGTTTTGGTAGCAACTCGACACGCAATGGCTGGGTCGGTCCGATGGCGGCGACGCCGCCGCTATCCACCGCATGTCGCTGCGCCCCGGTATACAGGAAAACATCACTAAATGGTTGGCAACTTGACAGTTTTGGGAGGGGCTTGCATGGGCACTTTGGACGGCATGATCACACGTCACATCGTTCGTTCCCTTGGTCCGGCAGTAGTTATCGCAGCATCGGGCGTGGCGGCTTCGGCCATGACTACCGCCGTCATTCCCAGCGGCCTCGGCCCAGTGTCCGGACGTGCAAGTGGTGTTCGCCCGCGGCACCGGTGAAGCGCCGGGTGTGGGCCCCACCGGTCAGGCCTTCGTCGACGCGCTGCACCAACGCGTCGGCGGACGGTCGTTCGACGTCTACCCGGTCAACTACCCCGCCAGTGACCAGTGGGACACCGGCCTCGACGGCATCAGAGACGCCAGCGCCCACGTGACTTCGATGGCCCACGACTGCCCCAACACCAAGATGGTGCTCGGCGGCTACTCCCAGGGCGCGGCCGTGATGGGCTTTGTCACCTCGGCCGCGGTCCCCGACGGCATCGACCCCAACACCGTCCCCAAGCCACTGGCTCCCGAGGTCGCCAACCACGTCTCCTCGGTCGTGCTGTTCGGCATGCCCAACGTGCGGGCCATGAACTTCCTCAACGAACCACCCGTGGTCATCGGCCCGCTCTACCAAGACAAGACCGTCAAGGTGTGCGCCACCGAGGACCCGGTCTGCTCCGACGGGATGAACTTCGCCGCGCACGACACCTACGCCGACGACGGCGCCGATGATCGACAAGGGAGTCGCGTTCGCCTCCAGCCACCTGGGTCTGGGTGGGCCGGCTCCGGTCGCGGCGCCGGCGGCGGGCTTTGGCAGCTGAGTAGCCGCTCGGTTAGCCGGGTATCTTGCCGAGGATGTAATTGGTGATGGCCAGCGTGGCCTGTCGGCTGGCGTCGGTCTTGCCAGAGGTACACGTCTGCACGTCGACAACCACGTTGGCCTTCGCGACGACCGAGTGAACGCAGAGGATCGATATCGGCGTTTGAGGCACCACGTCAATGGCAGTGATGCCGTTGCCGGCGTCAGCCGGCGGCCCGATGGCCACCGGGTAAGTTTCCCCGTTGGGCCAGGTCGCGTGCAAAGTGGAGCCGCCACATTGGCGGAACGTCGATAGCAATTTCTCCAGCATCCCCTGAGCTGCCGCCGCGTCGGGAAATGCCGTGGCCCCCTGCCCGGTGGACCACTGGCGGTTGGGATTGCTGTCAAGGATCTCCGTCGCGGAAAAGCCCGTGAAGCCCGAGCCGTCATAGGCTTCCGGAGCGCTGGACTCGATAACGGCCCAGCAATCCGGACGGTCGATTTTGCCTCTGCGCGGGATCCGGTGTGGGCTGGTGGAGTGTTCGCTCAACCTTCATGGCGTGGTCTGTCGTGATGTTTTCGACGTCCTCCAGGCTGGGCAGCAAGCCGTCTAGATCTGCCGGCGCGACGGTGGGCGGTGGTGGGGGCGGCATCGTGGTGGTCTTCGTGGTGGTGGGAGCGGTGGTCGTCGTGGTGGACGCGGGTGCCGCGACGTGACTCGGGCGTCGTATCGGGCAGCGTCGCGCGGACGATCAGTGCGACCACCGCCGCGGTGATGAACACATACGACAACGTCACTCCGACCAGCGCCCGATCGCGACCACGCTGACCCGTGTGGCTAATCTGCGCTAATCCCAAGTGCCCCAGAATCAGTCCTGCCGGCGCGAAGACGAACGCGAACACCACGGACAGCGTCGCCAACACATTGGCCTCATCACGCGGCGGAGCCGGCGATGGTGGCGGCTGTGACGGCTGCCGTTGCGGGCCGGGCGGGCCTGCACCGAACGGGTTCGGCTGAAACGGGTTCGGGCCAAAGGGATTTGTCATGTTCCTAGCCCGGGATCTTGTTGAGAATGAAGTTGGTGATCGCCAGGGCGGTTTGCCGGCTTCGGTCGGCACTGATTGTGGACCACACTCCAACGTCAATGAACACATTGTCCTTGGCGGCGATGGCACGGACGCCGTAAATGCGTGGCGGTGTTTCGGCCACGGTTTCCATGGTGGTTATGCCGTCGCCCGCATCGAGGGGTGGCTTCATGGACACCGGGAACTTCTGCCCGCCCGGATAGGTCTTGTTGGCGGTCGAGCCGCCGCATTGGCGCAGGATTGAGAGCAGTTTCGACAGTTGCGCCTGGGCGGCCGTCGCGTCGTGAAACGACGAGGCCCCTCCACCGAGGCTCCACTGGTTATAGAGATCGTGGGTGTCGCCAAAGTCCGAATCGGAGTACCCGGCGACGGCAGCGGTGTCGTAAGCCTCTGGGGCGCCGAACTCGAACACACCCCAGCAGTCCGGGCGGTCGATGATTTTCCTGTTCGGATCGGCAGTGATTTGGTGATGTGTCGAGTCAACGGTCAAAGCGCTGTCGCCCGTGAAGTTTTTGACGTCGTCCAGGCTAGGCAGCAGACCGTCCAGATCGGCTGGCGCCACGGTGCGCGGCGGGAGCGGCGTCCTGGTGGTCGTTGTGGTCGTCGGTGCTGCGACCCGAGTTGAGTTCGTATCAGGCGTGACCGCCCCGACGATCAACGCGACCACCAATGCGGTGATGAACACATACGACAGCGTCACCCCGACCAAAGCCCGATCGCGACCACGCTGGCCGCTATGGCGGATTTGCGCTAATCCCAAGTGCCCCAGAATCAATCCCGCGGGGGCGAAGACGAACGCAAACACCACCGACAACGTCGCCAGCACGTTGGTCTCATCGCGCGGCGGGGCAGGCGGTGGCGGCGGCTGGTAAGGACCAGGCGGACCACCGCCGAACGGATTCGGTCTGAAACGGGCTGGGGCCACCAAAGGGGTTAGTCATCAGCTCAACCCGGGATCTTGCCCAGGATGTAGTTGGCGATGTCCAGGGCGGCCTGCTGGCCGCGGTCGGTGTCCACCAGCACAACATTGATGTCAACGACGACATTGTCTTTGGCGACGATCGCACGATCGTTGCGCGACCGCAGCACGGGACCCTGTGCCGTCAAAACCATGGCGGTGATGCCGTTTCCGGCATCGGAGGGGACGCCCATCGACACCGCGACCGGCGGCGACTGCTTGCCCGGCGGCGGAAGGATGTTCATCGTCGACCCGCCACATTTACGCCATATCGACAACAGATTCGCCAATTGTCGTTGCGCGGCGGGCGGGTCTCGAAAGGCCATCAGAACCTGCCCCGCTTCCTTGAGGGCGGGTATGTCATGGTCGTCCATCAGCACCAACCCGTAGTACCCGACGAGGGCCTGCGTATCGGTATTGGGAGCACCGCCGCCCATGACCGGCCAGCACTCGGGACGGTCCACCGATGCGCTGTCGGAATCCGGCCCAGGCTTGAATGTCGGCGGCAGGGCAACCAGATTGGGGTCCCCCATGAACCTTTTGACGTCATCGATAGTCGGCAGCAACCCGGGTAGGCCCGTCGGCGTGACCATGGGCGAGCGCGGCGCCGAACCAGCGCCGCTGGAGCTTGCCGCACTGGTCCGTGACGCCGCCCCAGACGAGCTGCCGTCGGACTGGGTCGCCCACGCCACCACGGCCACCACCGTCAGCGTGATAACCGCGTACGACAGCATCAGTCCCACGATCGCGCGGTCGCGGCCCCGTTCGCCGGAGCGGCGTATCTGCGCCAGGCTCAGATGCCCCAGCACCGCCCCCGCGGGCGCGAAGACGAACGCGAACACCACCGACATCGTCGCGAAGATGTTGGTCCGCGGCCGTTGTGGTGGCGGCGCGGTGTAGACCGGCGGACCCGGCGGCATTCCCCCGTACGGAGCACCACCGTACGGATTGCCACCGAATGCATTGGGCCCAAACGGTTCCTGCGGGTTGGTCATAGCTGGGTCCCGTCAGCCTGGAATCTTGCCGAGTGTGTAATTGACCACGTCCAATGCGGCCTGGTGGGCGCGATCGGCGGCGGTGGCACTCGCGCGCACCTCGATGAACACGTTGTTTTTGGCCGCCATGGCCAGAACGAAACGGACCGGCTGCCCCTGCGCGTGGACGTCTATGGTGGTCACGCCCCCTCCGGAATCTGCAGGAACACCGATCGAAAACGGCACAACGTGCCCATTGTCGGCATACGTCAGTTTCACGGTCGAGCCGCCGCACCGTCGCCATGTCGACTGCAGGTCCCCCAATTGCTTTTGCGCCGTAGCGACGTCCTGAATCGCGGCCACGGATTGCACGGACCCCCTTGGACTGCTGGGATTCTGGAGGTCGAAGAACCCGGACATGAAGACACCCGACGGTGTGACCGTGTAGGCATCCGGAATGCCAATGGCGATCGTGGCCGCACATTCGGGGCGGTCATAGCTCCCGTCTTGGGGGCGCAGCGGGTTGAGTTGGTGGACCGGGTCTTCGGCCTTCAGATTCGGATCGCCGGTGAAGTTCTTGACGTCCTCGAGACTGGGCAGCAACCCGTCCAGCTCTGCCGGTGCGACCGTCGGCGGCGGGGGCGGTGTCGTGGTGGTCAGTGTCGTCGTCGTGCGCGGAGACGTCATGCCAGGCGTGGCACTGCGCGTTGGTGCTTTGTCGGACAGCGTCAACCCGGCGGCTAACCCGACCACCACAACGGCGATGAAGACGTACGACAGCGTCACTCCCACCAAGGCGCGATCGCGACCCCGTTGGCCGGTGCGCCGGATCTGCGACAGTCCCACATGCCCCAAAACCGCACCGACGGGGGCGAATACGAACGCGAACACAAGCGACAACGTCGCCAGCACATTGGTCTCATCACGCGACGTGGCCGGTGGGGGCGGTGGGTACTGTCCTTGCGTCGGCACCGAACCACCGAATGGGTTCGGCCCAAAAGGGTTGGGTTCCTGCGGATTGGTCATGACTCAGCCCGGAATCTTATTGAGAATCTGGTTGGCGACGTCCACCGCGGTCCGCCGAGCGCCGTCCACCCCGTTGCCGGTGTAGGACACCAGCAGATCGATGACGACGTTGGCTTTAGCGGCGATCGCGTGCACGGACAAGTCGTCGCGAGCCGAGGCTTCGATGGTGGTGATGCCGTTGCCGGCATCGATTGGCTCATTGAGTGAGAACGCCACGGTGCTCTTGTTGAGGAAGGTGATCTTCACTGGCAGGCCGCCGCACCGGCGCCATGCCGACAACATCTTCGTCAGTTGTGCCTGTGCCGCGGCCGCGTCCGGCAATGATGCGATGGCCGCGTCAACCGACCTCGTGTTGGATGGGTCGTCGCGGTCGGCAAAGACCGGCATGTAGTAGTTGGCGAGGACTCCCACGTTGTACAGGTCCGGCACACCGGCGTACAGAACGCCGCGGCACTCTGGACGGTCGGTGGTTTGTCCGCCTGCGGCGATGATCTTCGGGCCGGCGCAAGATCACCGGCTGTATCAACTTGTCGTCGCCGGTGATGGCTTTGACGTCCGCAAGAGTGGGCACCAGCCGTGCCAGATCGGACGGTGTGACCGCGGGCGGCGCCTGGGTTGCGGTGCTAGGCGCGGCGGTGCGGGCGGCAGGGGTGTCTGGCCGGGTGAACCAAACCACCAAAACGACCACCACGACGATGATCACCGCATACGACAGCACCGTCCCCACCAGCGCACGGTCACGGCCCCGCTGGCCGGTGCGCCGAATCTGCCGAAGCCCCAAGTGCCCCAGCACCGCCCCGACGGGCGCGAACACGAACGCGAACACCACCGACAACGTCGCCAAGGCGTTGACCGGCGGCCGATCCGGCGGTGGCACGGGCGGCGCCGAATACACCGGAGGTCCGGCCGGGCTGGAACCGAACGGCGTACTCGCCAAAAGGGTTGTGCTCGAATGGGTTCTGAGGTGGGGTGGTCATGTTCGCCGCGCGGATGCCTAGAGCACACCGAAACTCGAGGTGACCCAGCGGACCGGGTCGACACAGCGGAAAGGAGCGATGCCCCGGGCGTGTAGGCGCTGGCCACTGGGCGGTTGCCCGAGGGCGGAGACGACGAAGAATCGGTGCCTCAACCGCCTGGGCGTGGAAGGGTTTTCGACTCCAGCGATGATCGAGCCGGCATTGAGCCGGGTTAGCAGGCTGCGCACCTCTTCGTGCAGCAGCTGACCGTCGTTGTCGTCGTAGAGCACGGAATCCGACGGGTCGCGCAGATAGGCCGCGCCGGCGTTGGACATGACCATGCTCCACTCAGACCCGTCGACATCTCGCAGCGCCCTCAGCGCGTCGAACTTCGACAAGATGACCGCCAGCCGTGGTTCGCCGGAACCGATGGCCATCATCACGTTGTTGAGCACGCCGCGCGGGTCTCCCCCGCTGACCATCTGCGGGGGCAGCAGGTCCTGCAACTGATCCCGAATGGATTGCACCCGAAGCGGATCGAACATGAAGAACACGGCCTCGGCATTGCTGAAGAACCGGAACGGCGGGGAATGGAGGTTTCCGGACTCCATGTCTTCACCGGCGACGTCGCGCAGCACCAGGTAACGCTGCATCCCATGCCAGGTGCCCAGGCTGAAGATCAGTGGCTCGCGCTGCGTGGAGGTCTGGGTCATCATCGTGGGGGTCGGCGGAATGAGACCGCGCTGCACGAACAGCGGTGTCTCGTAATGGGTGGCGTACGCGACGGCCGTCGAGCGGGTCGCGGGCGCCATCGCGAACCCGAGGTGTTCGCACAACAGCTGCAGTTGGCGGACCAGCACGGCGATGTAGAGGCTTTTGCCGGTGGCGCGGGCGCCGGCCATCGCGATGCAATACGCCTGACCTTCGCGCCACCGGTCGGGCAACGTGAAATGGCAGACCGGGCAGATCTCGAGGACGGGACCGCGCAACGCCTGGGCGGCGATGTTCGGCGGCGGCGGACCGTTGTACCCGGACGGACGATCCCAGCGGAACATCGGCCCGATATCGGCCTTGGCGCCCAGGAATGCCGAGCCGACCTCGTCGTGGTAACGCGGCGCGCCGCTGGTCGGCGCCAGCGTCCACAAGTGATGGTCGGGATCCAGAAGCGCAAAGCAGCGTGGACATTTCGTCAATGTCGCCTGGGCAGCGGGAGCGGTCATATCAGGGTCCGAACCAGGCCGGCGGTGATCTCGTCGAGCACCTGCGGATGCGCCAGCAGTTCTGCGGCGGCATCTTGCCCCGACCGCGGCGCCGGCAACCGTGGCCCGGCGACACGGCGGTCATCGGACAAGGTGATCAACGCAAATCCGCGGTGCACGCCGCTGGCCGGGAAGTCCGAACAGGCCACGGTGGCGATGTCGGTCCGCAGCCGCGACCAGCGCGCGCCAGCCGACCACCGCGGCTGCACCTTGCGTACCGCTTCGGCGAGCCCGATACCCGGCCCGGGGCCATGGCTATCCACCGAGACTTTCGTGACGTCAGCGCCGACGAGAACCGCGGCCACGTCACGAATCCCGAGCGCGTCGGCCACCCCGACCGCCACATCGGTGGCGGCCGCCGCGCTGCCATCGGCGAACCAGGGCCGCATCGATGCCGAACTGTTCAGCGCGACAACAAGTTCAGCGTGGGTCTGCTTGCGGTCGCGGCCAATGAGACGCCGCGCGGATGTGCGCGCCGCGGCCGCCAGCGGACTCAGCGCCGTGTCGGCAGTGGCGGTGACGGCAACTTCGATGTGGTGACCGGCCGGACGCAGCTCGGCGAACACCACCGCGGCGTCGCCGCTGACGTCGACCGGATCGAACAGCACCTGGACCGGGTCGGCTTCGTCGGGCACATCATGCGCGATCGCCAGGTGCACGACGGTGCCGGCACCGAATTGCGTGGTAAACGCGGGCCGCACGGCGATGGTGACGGGACCGGTCAATGAGGGCAATACGACATGCTGAGGGCTGGAGCGCACCACGGGCTGACCCGGTGCGCCCTGTATGTCGAGCGCGGCGTCGTGGACGGCGCCGCTGATGGAAATGGAAAGGGGCCCAACGGGTATGTGCGCGCGCTGGTTACGTGCGGTCAGGGCATAGATCGGCATCAGTGGTTCCTCCACATTTGCGCCGGCGGGGCGGTCAGCGGCGCTCGCCCGTCGGCGCGACGTGCCAGCACCGTGTTCACCAGCTTCCGGTATCGCCGCGGCGGCGCTCCCTCGTTGCTGCCGGCCATCCGCATCATCATCGCGAGCACCCCCTCCTGGTCGTCATCGCTGAACTGCCGGCTCGCGGTCAGCGCGGCGGCGACCGCGGCCAACACCCCATCGATGGCATCGCCCGGCTCGACGGCATCGGTACGCAACAGGCTGGCCGCCAGAACCTCTGTGGCCGAGACGATATCGCTGTCGACCAGCGCTAGCACCTGTTCGGTGGCGGCGCCTGCCACCGCCTGATCGCCGGCCAGTTGTCCCGCCAGCACGGGCCGTGGTTGTCCCGCGATCAGGCCCAGGACCGCCAACACCGTCACACGCACCGCGCAGTCGGCATGCACGCGTCCAGGGCCGGTTTCGCTCAATGCCGTGTCCCACAGTCCGGCGTAGGCCTTTTGATGAGTGTTGATGTAGCCGCGCTGCACCCAGGACGCGGGATCGACCATGCGTAGCGCCGCGCATGCCACCGCGAGGTCATCGTTGTTCGCGCCGGTGATCTCGTCGGCCAACCGGACCAATGATTCACTGTCGGGTGCCCCCAGCAGGGTCGGCAACAGCGCCGCGCTACTCAAGGCGGCGCCGCCGACCGCCAACAGTTGCGCCGGATCCCAGATCCGGCGGGCCGCCAGCTCGTCGCGGCGCGGCGATCCGTTGGCCGCGAGCCACCACAACTCGGCGAAGCAATCCGCCTCGCTGGGGTTGCGTTCGGCGCGCATGCCGCACACCGCCGCTCGGGCCCACGTCGCGTCCCATGGTTGTGCGCCCAGCAGTTCGGCCGGCGCGGGCATGGTGGATCCGTCGGCGAACCAATCGAGCACGGCGTCGCTGATCTGTGTGGCGCCTTGGCAACTCAGACGCAGGGTCGCGGCGGCCGCGGCGATCCGGGTTTCGGGACCAAGCCGGTGCGTTAACCGCCGGGCCAGCGTGGGCCCGGTATGCGGATCGGCCAGCTGGGCTGCCACCCGTTCGGTGAGGGCCTGAGTCAGGCGGTCATCGTCGACGCCCGCACGCAGTAGCAGATCGACCAGCTTGAGCAGCCGTTGCGGGTCGCCGGTGGCGCCGGCGCGCTGCAGCGCCGGGCCCAGCGCGGCCGCCAGCGGTTCGGGAACCGGCCGTCCGTGATAGGTGTTGAAGCTCAACGGAATAGGACCGAGCTGATCCAGCCAGGTGTCGTCACCGATCGCGCGGCACAGGTACGTCAGCACGGCGCGCTCACCCACGAAGCCGGGCAGGTTTTGCTCGGCCGCCTTCCAGGCGTCGGGCGTGGTGTGCCCGACGAGGGCCGAAAGCGCTTCGTCGACAAGGCGTTCGGTCGGTGATCCGGGTATGATGTCGGCCGGCGAGTGCGCGGTGATGATCGCGTTCGCTTCGGGATGAGCGGCGGCGAAGTCTTCGTCGGCGGCGATGGTGACCGCCAGCGGCCAGGCCGGGTGCAAGTCCCGATCCTCGGTTTGCGCGGCACGGTGATCGAGCTCGTCGAGCACCGCGAGTGCCGACTGCGGATCGAGCAGCGCTTCCTGCGCCATCACCGACCAGGGGGTCACGTCGATCGCCTGACCGGTCGCGGTCCGATGCGGTTCGCCACCCAACTCCCCGAGCGAAAGCGTCGCGGTCTCGTCGATGACGACGAAACCGGCTGGGACCGTGTCTAAGTCACCAACGGGCACCGCGGCCAGGTGCTGAATGGCGTGCTGCGCCGAGCCCCAGCTGGTCGGCGCGGTCGAAGGTGCTGAAGTTCAGGGTGGCCGCGGTTCCCGGTGACATGAGGAAACTCACCAGGCCGATCCACTGGGCGGCCGAGTCGACGGAGACTGCGCCCAGCACGACGGGTGCGCCGCCGTCGAGCGCGGCCGCGACCGCGTCCAGTAATCCGAGCAAGGTGCCGACCCGCCAGGTGCTGGTATCCAGCGCGAAAGCGATCGCGGTTTCCCGGGTGACGACCTGCGCTACGCCTGGCGGTTCGGCGGGCAAGGCGGCGCGACCGACCGCCGCGGCGCCGAACGGACGCAACCAGGCCGGCGAGCCCCACCGCTGGATGGGCCGCACCCGCGGCGCGGAATCCGGTGCGCGGTCCAGCATCACGTGGGCGAACACGTTGCCCGGACGCCCGGTGCTGTCCGCACCGGCGGCGACGGTGTGCCAGTAGCCAGCCGCGTCGCTGGCCCAGCGGCGGTACTCCAGCCGTCGGGGCGCCGCGTCCAGCTGTTCGGGGGTGGGGTAATCGGGCAGCGGCTCAACCGGTCGAAACGCGGTGCGGACACCCGACGCCAGCCGCTGCGCCTCCTCGGGCGACAGGTCCCCGGTGGTCTGCTTGACCTGCCAGCCTCCCGCGCCTCCCGGTTGGTCGAAGCTCGTGTAGGCGAGTTGACCGTAGCGGGCGGTCATGGTGCGCCCACACTCAGGCGGAGGCTGGGCACCGGCGGGTCCAGCAGCGCGATGGTGCGCAGCCGCGCCGCCGAGGGCGTGTTGATGAACAACCTGATCCATCCACGCCGGCCCCGCAGATCGACGGCCCACGGCTCGGCGGTTCCCTCGGTGGTCAGGGCCGACCACCGCAGTTCCTTGGACGGTGTGGCCGCCAACCCACCCTGCGCATCCAGCGGTGCGGCGTCCAGCGCTTCACCGTCTGTGGGCGACAAGGGAATTCGATCCGGGATGGTTGACCAGTACAAATGCCGGTGATCCCGGCACTTCATATTCGGACCGCATGTAGATGGTCGCGTGCGACGGCTGTCCATGCGGATCGCGGCTCAACTGCACCGCGTACTGCAGCCGCAACAGGCCCGCGTACTCGACGCTGCGGACGGCCCCGATAGCCCGGCGACCGGCGGAGAAGGCCACCGGCGCCAGATGCAGGGAACAGCCGCTCACCGGCAACTTGCCGTTGGGCAGTTGCAGGCCGCCGTATTTCTCGTACTGCTCGACGGTGATTTCGTAGGACGTTCCGGTCAAACCATTGCGCGGGTCATAGCCCTTGGGCGCGAGGTACACGACGACAACGGCGGCGCCTTGCGGCCAGTCAAACGTCAGGACTTGCTTGTTGCAGTATTCGGCCAGTTCGACATCCCGGATTACACCGGTGCGCACCGAACAGAAAGTCTTGCCCAGCAACGCGCGTCCCGCCAGCACCGTGACCGGGGTGAAGTAGGCGCGGCTCCAGTCCGTCGGCCAGGACACCCCCGACATCATCGATCGCGGCCGTCCGTCGGGGCCGGGCTGCTCGGTAATCGGTTGCGTCAAACGCAATTCCGGGGTCAATCCGACCTGCTCGAGCGCCGCCTCGGGCAGGTCATTGGCCTCGGCGCCCGCGGCCGGACCGGTCTGGCTTCGATAGATCACCACTTCGCCGGCCGGCGGCGGCTTCCAGGTGAGCTCGAAGCCCTCCGCGGACCCGGGCGCCGACGTCACCATCAAATCGGTGACCGGCGTTAGCACAGCGGCGATTTCGACTTCGGCCTCGACCGGCGCCGCCAGACGCAGCACACCATTGACCGGGACCGCGGCCCGAATCCGATACACGTAGTGCCGACCCGGCGCCGGGTCGGAGTCAACGAATCCGGCGCGGTTGTCGCGGTCGAGCAAGATCCGATGCTGGGGCCCCTCATGGCCGGCTTCCTCGGCGGGCAGCCGGGAAACGAAGACGGTGCTGACCGCCGAAGGCACGGTCCAGCTGCCGATGACCTTGCCGTTATCCTGCCGAACCACGCAATCGCGGACAGGGCTGACCGCCACGCCTTCGGCATGTTTGATCGGTTGCGCGGCAAGCGCTTCGGCACGGGTGCCACCGACGTTGACCCAGACCTGGTAGTAACGCACCGCGGCGGCCGCGGGCGTGTCGTCGGCCGCGGTGGTCGCGGTGGTGGCCGTCACCAGCCTGGCACGATCCGGGGAGTATGGTGCGTTGTCCTCTTGAGCCACCAGCCGGTAGATCACCACGGCATCGTCGCCCGGCAGGTACGGCGTCCAGGCCAGCTCGCAGCCGGCGGTGTCGGCGCCCTGGTCGCGCGACGGTCTGACGGTGACGGCGGCCAGCGGTCCGGTCTGTTCACCGAACGTGTATCCGGCGAAATCACTTGCGGTCAGCGGTGGTTGGTCGCTCACCGTGCCGTCAGCCAGCGGCGCCGCACCGGTCGTCGCATCGCCGGGTTCCACGGCCGACAGGGCCGCCGAGCGGTGATGCCGGCCCGGCGACGACTCCGACTCCACCTCGGCCAGGACGCCCGCCAACTCCTCGGCGTACTCGGCGACCGAGCCGGGCAGCATCGCCCGAATCTGGTCCACGTCAGTGCGTCCGGACCGCAGAATCAGTCGCAGGTGGGTCTCCTTGAAGCCCGCCTTCGACACCGCCCCGGAGTCGATCAGGCGCTGCCGCCACGCGATCAGGGCGTTGAGGCGGGGGTCGTCGGCGTCGCCGGTGTGTTGCGGATCGGGCATGGCTAGAACACCAAATCCCCGCCGGGAGGAGCATCCGGGTGCTCGGTGTGGGTGATCACCGCGGTCTTCTCCATTTCCAATCCCGCCGCGGCCGCCAACGGCACCTCGAACAGGGTGAAGTCATAGGGCGCCAACCCGTCGCTGGCCTGCACCACCGCGGCCCGAAAACCCAGACCTGGCCGGGCGAGTGCGGCCGTATCGATGGCTACCGCGCACCGGCCCGCGGTCATCGCGGCGTCGGTGAACACCGATCCGTCGAACGGGGCGGCCTGCCCCGTCCGATGGTCGACCACGCCGGCGGCGAACTGTTCGGAGGCGACATGCTGCCCCATCGCCGGAGCCAATACCGAGCCGGTCAGCGCGGCCCCGACGCGGTCGTCCTCGGCGAACATCTGCTCGACGCGCTGCCACAGCGCCTCGGCGCCGGTGGAGTGCACTTGCCCGGCAGCGACCGCCGCCGACCATTGATCCAAACCCGAGGCGGTCCGGAACCCCGGCATGCGATAGAGCATTTCGGGCTCTTCTCGCAGCCGGCCTGCGGCCTGGACCACCATTTCCTGCCACGGCTTCGTCAGCCAGCCGAGCGCGTACAGGCGACGCTGAATGGCATGCGCCGCATCGTCGGATCGCTCCGCACCAGGATCGGCGACCCCGACCTGGGCGCAGCGCGGTAGCCCGTCGGAAATCAGCGGCGCCGGCGAGCGCCCCACGGGCGCGGGTCCAAAAGGCGCGCGCAGCACCGGCCCCAGCACGCGACACCAGGACAAGTACTGGCCGTACGCGGTGGACAGGCGGCTGACATCCTGCAGTGCGGTCTGCAGATTCGCCTGCATCATGTCGAGTTGATTCTGTTGCGATTTGCGCAGATTCATCAGCGTGAACATGTCGCGCTGGGCGAACAGGAACAACGTCAGCGACACCACAATGTAGAGGCCCAGCAACACCCCGCCGGTGATCAGCGTGTATTTCCAGCCGGTGAAGCCGGCTACCGCAAGGCCGGCCAGTACAACGAGGACGCCCAACGTCGCCCAGGTCATCGTCGCCAAGATGGTGCCGATGGCTTGTTGACGGGCGCGCACCCGCTCGTCGATCGAGATCTCGCTGGCCGCCCGCTGAATCTGCTCGGCGATTTGCGCGACCTCGGTACGGGCCCGTCCCAGGAAGTCGGCCAGGATCGATCCCGCTTGCCAGGCATAGCTTTTGGATACGTGCTGCTGCCAGCGCTCCAGTTCGGTCGAGGCCCCGCGCGCCTCCACGCCGGCGGCGGGATCGGAGTAGGCGCGTTGCAGCCGCTGGCGCAGGTCGGCCGCGCCCAGCACGTCGGCCGGCTCCAGGTCGCTGACTCCGATGACCGCGGCCAGCGACGTCGGGATGGCGGTGAACCGATCCGCGCGGCTGGGGACGACGTCGGCGGCACCGGCCAAAACGCCGACGCCCGCGCCCACCTGAATCGGGTCGAGCCCCTTCGCGCGGCGCCCGCCGTCGGCGAGGGTGAGTGCGCCGTTGACGAAGTCGGTCCACAGCGGGCTGAGGTCTTGCTGGGCCAGGTGCCCGTTGGCCGCCGATCCGCCGATGGCCGCGTTGAGCGTTTCGGCGCTGCGGCCAAGGTCCTGCCAGTCGGCCAGCTGACTGCTGGTGACCACCGAGAACGCCGACTCGCGGCCGCCGAACACGGTGCCCTGCACCGTCGAGGCCAACACCGCCGACACCGATCCCTTGACCGCCGACAACCAGGCCGACGGCGCGTTGCGCAGGGCCCCGCCCATGAAGCGGAGGAACATTTTCAGCGCCGCCCAGATCGAAATGGCCTGGGTGGCAACATCGTCGGCGCCCATCCGCGGTCCGCGAAGCACATCGCGATGCTTGGTCCACAGCGCGCGGGCCATCGTCTGGGTGGCCGCGGCTACGTCCTCGACGTAAAGCACCGGAACCTGGCCGCCATGCGGCAGCGGCAACCGTCCGGCCGGATCGAACAGTCGCGCCCGCAGCCGTCGTTCCACCTCGGCGGTGTCCAGGCTGCGGTAGAACGCGCGCACTGCGCGCAGCGTCTGCCCCGGCAGAATTTCCACACTGTCGAAAGGTGTCTGCTGCACATCGGCCCACAATCCGGCGACCGCGGCGACCACCGGCGCGGCGCGCTGGGCCAGATCCAGTGGTTCGGCGAGGTGTCCCCACGGCACCGCCCCCAAGCCGGGTGCCGGCGAATCCTCCGGCGCGATCAGCAGGTTGTGCCAGCCCTCCACCACCACCGACGAGTCGAGCTGGCTGGCGCCGACGCGGCCGCTGGTGAGCAGCATCCGCAGCAGGGTCATGCCCGCTCCCCTGGCGGTGCTGCGGACCACCTGTTCGACGAACTGCTCGGCCGCCAGTGGTGCCCGTTGATCGGCGGCAGCATCCAGCGGAACCAGTATCGCCACCCGGACCCGGTCATAACGCTTGGTGGTCAACACCTGTTGCAGCACAACACTTTCCGACCGTCCATCGCGGACCATCGTCGCGGTCGTGGCGGGCCCTCGGGCGTCGCCGGCATCCACCCAGACGAAGACGCCCAGTAACCCCGCCGCGGAGTAATCGCACAGGACGCCCAGCAGCTCGTCGGTTTGCAGGTGAGGTGCCACGACCACGGTGAGCGCAGGCGGCGCATCGGATGGCGCAAAAGGAAGGGACATGGTCAGAACGTCCCGCCCTCGGGAATCACCACGGGCGCACCACCATCGAGCACGGGGCCGCCCGCCGCCGCTCCGGCGGCCAGCGCCTCGGCCTCGTGCTGAATCAGGTTGATCAGCGCGCCGGTCGCCGCGTACACGTCGGGTGCCAGATCACGGAACATCGGCGTGTTCGACGCGGTGGTCCGGGTCGGCACCGTGGTGAACGCCCCGCCCGGCGTCGCCCCGGCCATGTCCGCCGGAAGATACTGCGCCGCAACATCACGGATGGTGGTCAGCCACTCGACCGCCGCCGCGGCCCGCGCGTCGGCGGTCTGGGCCTCGGCGATCCCCGGCACCCGAGACTGCACGCCGGGCGTGCTCGACAACCCCTGCAGGAATTCACGCAACAGTGCCTGCGCCGACAACGCGACGATGCCGCTGGCCGGGTCTTGGGAGTGCGCGTCGTAGAGCTCGCGCAGCACGCTGTAGGGCCGAAGCGATCGCATCACCGGCGGCTCGTGGGACTGCGCGATCGCCAGCAGGATCGATTCCAGCACCGCCGGCAACCAGTCGTAGGGGGCGTGGAACGCCGACGGTGGTGTCAGCAGCGGGTTCGGGAAGTTCAGCCACTGCCCGCTGTCGGCGTCATAGATCCGCACCGGCTCGGTGAACGGTGACGCCGGGATCTGGATGCGGCCCAGCAGTTGCCCGACGAACCAGCCGCCGGTCATGGTGCGCCGCTGCTCGTCGGTCATCGGTAGGGACGCCGAAAGTGGCCGTGAGCGCCGGTATTTCCAGAAGGCGCCCCGGCCGGGCCCCGCGGTCTGCGCCCACTGCTGGGCGGCGGGCTTGAGCACCGAGTCGAACGCCAGCGGCGAATAGTTGGGATACGAACCGAAGATGTCGATGCGCGTCACGCTGTCCTCGTCGGACAGCGAACGCCCGTAGTTATCCTTCGTCGCCTGGTCGATGCGCGGATTGTTCCGGATGACCTCGAACAGTTCGCGGTCAACCGGTTGACCGGCGAACGGAATCTCGGAGAACTTGTAGCGGTACTCGGTCTGCTGGCCGGGGTGAACCCGCTGCAGCGCCTGGTCGTTGACGCTGGCCAGCGGTCGCGCCAACGACAGCGCCTCGGCGAACTTGGTGGAGATGTCTCGCCGGCGCGCCAGCAGCTCTGACTCCGAAGCTCCCGCCCCCTGCACATAATCGCGCAGCGACACCTTGCAGAATTCCGCGAACGACTCCCCGGGCCGCTCGACATAGAGCCGGGCCCGGCGCAGCAATTCCACTGGGCGGGTGTGAATGTCGAACTGTGCGATCGAGGGCACCCGCGCGCGACCGGTCTCCGGGTCGGTGCCCAGCGCCCGGGTGACCCAGGTGGCGGTGCGTTCGATCAGCCCGCCGGGTGCGGCCACGCCGCCGGTGGTCTGCCACTCCCCCAGGATCACCCGCGCGGTCGCCTCTTCGATGGCCGACTGCAACGGGATCATCGCGTTGGCACCCGCCACCGCTTTCGGCAGATCCGCCTCGTAACGCCCCTTGAAGGCGGTCGAATTGATCAGCAGCACTTCGTTGTTCGCCTCCGCGAACCGGCTCGGCACCAGCTCGTCGGCGTCGGCCGGCCAGGCCGCGTACTGATCGGTGGACAGGCGGGCCAGCCCGACGTCGGTCGGCGGTTCCGAGCGCGCGATCTCCAGCTGGATCATCGCCTCGCTGAGGCGATCACGCAGCGGCACCAGCAATTCCACACCCAGCACCCGCATCACGTCCGCGATGCGGGTGGCCGTGTCGGCGAACAGCTGACGACGCACCGTCGCGCGGAACCCGTCGACCACGGCCGCCACCACCTGGTCGGTGTTGGTCATCACCCCGTGCAGCGATTTCAGCCCGGCGTCAACCTGCGCCGGGATCGCCACGATATCGGGCGGCCCCATGTTGCCCAGCTGCGCCACCCCGGCGGTGAGTTGGTCATCGATGTGCCGGCGCAGCTGGTCGACAACCTCCCGCGCAAAGGGCAATCCCAGCGAAGCGATGGCCGCGCCGACCACCTTTTCGAGCTGCTTGGCGAGATCCTGGTGCCACTGAAAGGCCATGGCGTAGGCCGCATCAGCGCACGCCCGGGTCAACTCGGCGCGCCGATTGTGCACGGCCTGCCGCATGGTCGGCACCCACTGTTCGGCCGCGACGCCTTCCGGGTTCGGCAGGTGGTTGCGCAGCTGGCGGTCGATGAGGCCGTTGACCGTGGAGGCGACGGTCTCGGCTGTGAAGGCCTCGGTGCCGATCCAGCGGCCGAGCTGGCTCACCCGGGTCTGCTCGTCACCGGCGCTGGGCGGCAACCCCAGTTCGCCGCAGACCGCGGCCCATTGGCTGGACAGCAGCGAGTCCAGCTGTTCGGTGCTCGATGCCGGATTGCCCTTCTGCATGTGCCCGTCCAGCAGCTTGTCCACACAGCTGCGGGCCAGCCGCTGGGCGGCGTATTCGGCGTAGCGGTCGCGGCCCATGCTCAAGCTGGAGAAGCCATAGGTGCCCCAGGGCAACACATCCCACGACGAGATGCCCCAGCCCAGCAGGTCACGATCGCCCACCGGCGACGCGGTGTTGCCCAGGTCGTAGGCGACGAACTGGTCGCTGGCCCGGCCACTCATCATCAGCCCGGCCAAACCACGCGCCAGTCCCCGGTACACCGCGTACTGTGAGCCGTCGCCGAACAGGGTGCGGTCGGCGCCGATGTAGCGGCCCACCGGGAACACCCGCGCGAACGGAATCGGTTCTCCCTCACCGTGATGGTGGCCCAGTGCGCGCAAGATCCGTACGTCGTGTTCGCGGGCCGCACCCGATTGGCTGGCCACGATCTCGCCGAGCATCGCCAACGCGTTGGCCCGCACGCCGATGATGGCGCTCTGCGGCAGCGAATCGAAAATGTCGGGGGTCACCATGAATACGCCCATCAACCGGGGATCCAGACCGGTGACCAACGTGAGCAGGCGGCATACGTCCAGCGCCATCGACGCGCCCGCACCGCCGGCCATCGACGACACCACCAACACCAGGGGCGGTTCGTTGGGGTCGAAGCGGCCCATGCCCGGCACGTCGACGGTCGACATCTCCGAAACGGTCTCGACGCGAAACAGCGTGTCCCACGCGGCCTGCAGGCGAGCGTGAATCTCGGCGGCCTTGCTCAGGGTGATCATGCGCCCGATCGCCCGGTACTGCCCGGCGCCGGCCGAGATCGGGATCGATACCTCTTGCGGGTTGCGCGGCGCCCAGGTGGCGATCGTGTCCAACGCCGATTCAGCCGCCAGCCGTTGCGACAGCGCGCCATCGAGGACGGCGTAGCTGCTGCCCTGCGGTCCGCACCCGACGTAGCTGCCGCCCTGGGCCGGCACGTTCGCCAGCCCCTCCGGTCCCGACTCCGCGGCACTGGGCACATCGATGTGGACGAATTGCCAACCGGCTAACAGCTTTTCGATTCCAGCGGTGTGCAGTTCGGAGCGCAGCTGGTCCATCATCAGGGACAGCGTGGCGCCGCCGGAACCGCCACAGCCCACTATTAGGAATCGTCGCATCAGTTGCCCTCTCCGAACGGGTCGAATGGATCTGGGTCAAATCGATAGGAGGGTTGGGTCGCCTCCGTGGGCGGGAGCGCGGGCGGGCTGCTCTCATCCCGCTCATCACGCTCCTCGCCGTACCCGTAGCCCGCGGCCATCGTGTCGTCTTGGCGGGGTATCGGTTCCGGTATCGGCCGCTCCTGTGTCTCCGCCTCATTGAACCCCGGCGGTACAGGTCCTGTCGCGGCGGGGGGCGGCGGCGCGGGCTTGGGAGCCGGACAGGGGGAGCGGAGCAGGCGGAGCCGGAGCAGCCGCCGAAGGGGCGGGCGCGCGCCCGAACGGAGAACCGCCGCCACCGAACGGATCCTCTCCGACCGGGCCGGCCACGACGCCCGCGGGCGTATCACCGAACGGGGAAGCCGTCTCGCCCGGCGCGGCGAACGACGCCGTCATGCCCGCCTGCGCGGCGCGCAGCCGCAACCCGGTGAGCAGGTCCGGCAGCCGTTGTGCGATGTCTTCGTAGAGCCGCTCACGCGCGGTGGTGTCGGTGGTTCCGGCCACCAACAGCAGTACCTCGGCGACATTCTCGGGCCCGTACGGGTTGTGCAGCAGCACCCAGGTGTTGTGCACCGCCAGCGGCAGTACCGCGCGCAGGCCGGTCTTGTCCGACCCGGGCAGCTTCGACCCGACGCTGACCAGACCGTCGGCGTTGACGACGACATGCCCGGATCCGAATGGGCTGCGCCCCATCGCAACCGAGAGGTTCACCCCGGCCACGGGCAGTTGGCGGGTGCCGCCGGGCGGCAGCCCGGTCACCGGTTGCACCAGATCGGTGTCGGCCATCGCGAACGGTTCGCCACCGCGCAGCACGGCGTCGTGCTCGACCTCCACCGGGATGCGTTCGGCCAGCAGCGGATTGTCGGGGATCTTGCTGACCCACCACTTCGACCCATACAGCAGCGCCAGCGGGATTCCGGGACCCAGTAGCAGCGCGGCGATGAGCACCAGGATGAAGTTGGTGGTGTTGAGCGGGTTGATCATTGACGCCGTGAACGCCACCGGGACGGTCTGGGCGTCGTCGGGGTTGTCCAGCGTCGAAACATGGACGGGCACAGTGCCGTTCAGGCCGCCGTGGCCGTTGTGGTCGGTGCGCAGGTTGACCGACAGCTGCGCGCTCTCCCCCGCCTGCACCTTCAGGCAGTGCTGGCCCGAATTCGTCGGGGAGCCCACATGCGGTGTGCCGATGCCGTCGGGTGCGCCCGACACCGTCGCGGCATCGGAGTCACTGATCCACGCGCAGCCCGGGCCGGTGATGTTCAGCGTCGCGGTTGCGCCCTTGGCTCCCTCCACGGTACCGAAGTCGATGCGCTCGCCCGGGGTGGGCAGACCGACCTTGGGCAGAATCTGCACGGGCACATCGACTTCCTGCGGCGACAGCTGCGTGCCGGCGATGGGCCCGCCGTTCAGGTCGGTGGTGGCCGCGGTGGTGATCACCAGCGACATCCGCAACGTCGCGTGCCCGGGGGTGACCTTGGTCAGGTCGGCGTCGACGGGCTTGGCGATGTCATCCTTGCCCGCGGCCGTCAGCAGTGGAATCGGCGCCGCGCCATCGGGACCCAACGAGGCCGACATGGTGGCCGAGCCGGCCAGGTCGGCGGGGACCATCGGCTTTCCCTGGCCGTCAACCAAACCGAAGACCAGACCCTTGAGGGTCTGTCCGCTGTGCCAGGCGACTTTGTCGGCGCCGGTCAGCGCCGGGAAGATGTCGGTGGTGATGTGAATGCTGACCTTGGACACCGCGTCGGGGTGCTGGCCGGTGGTGTCGACGTAGACGATCGCCCACTGCCCGGTCCAGTGCGGGGCATTGCCGTTCTGCAGCGAGATCGTCTGCGCGGATTCGGATTGCCATTGATAGTTCACCGATACGCCGTCGACATTGACGTTTTGGGCGCCGTCCTTTTTGGGCAGGGGCAGGGTCTGCCCGGTCGGCGAGACGAGGTAGGGCTCGACGCCGGGCACGCCGCCGGAGCCCAGGATGTTGACCTCTTTGATGGACCGGTCCAGCACGAAGTTGTGTCGCGCCTCCGGGCACACCTTGATCTGGCACACCCCGCCCTGGTCGGTCACGCCGGGATCCGGGTTGAGGGCGTCGAACGCGAACAACATGTCGTCGATGTTGGCGACGGGAAAGAAGTCGCCGGGCACCGGATCCGTGATGGCGCCGCACGCCATGCCCTGCAACCCCTTGCCGGTGCTGATCGCCGACATCACGTTGAAGTCACCGGGGGTCTGCTTGGCGCCCAGCCCGATTCCCAGCACGATGATGTTGCTCGACCGCAGCTGGTCGGCCAGACCGCTGGGGCGGCAGATGGATTGCACGGCCTTCTGCGTGGTGTCGGGGATCCCGTTCGGTGAGTCCAGCGGGACCCCGTCGGCGTAGGGCTTCGTCACCGGGCGGGCGGTGAAGTCGATCATGCCGTCGGAGAACCAGGCGATGGCCTGGCAGCGCTGACCTTTGTTGGCCGCCCCGCCGTGCGTGGTCAGCGCTTGCCGTGCGCCGTCCAGGGCCAGCCAGTAGTCGGTGTCGATGCCGGTGTTCTTCTTGGCGATGGGATCCAGCGACGTGCCGACGCTGTCGGCGGTCGAGCCGGTGAGCTGGGTCCAATCATGTTCGGGGACATAGGTGTCGGAGAAGCCGGCGACCGCGACGTCGAGTTTTGCGCTCACCCGATCGGCGTATTTGCCCAGCGTGTGCACCAGGTAGCGGGCGGCTTGCACCCGCGCGGCCTGCGGGTCGGTCTGTTGCAGGCTGCTCGACTCGTCGAACAACAGCAGCAGATCGCCGGTCTTCTGCGAGGCCAGGCAGCCTCCGAACCGGCTCGCCCCCGGCGACCCGGTCGCCGATGCAACGGGCGCCCAGCCGACCAGGTTCAGCACAACGACCAGGGCCGCGGCCGCCGCCACCCGCGCCAGCACCGCAATCCGGTTGCGGCCGCGTGAAATTCGAGAAGAGTGGGCCACTACAACGTCCCCGCCCACAGCGCGATCTGCCAGGCGCCCACGGCTATCCCGATCAGGCAGACGGCCAGCACCACCCAGTACAGCCTTGACGTCCAGGCGGGCGCGGAATAGATGGCCTCGGTGCGGCGCCTGGTGTCGACCCGGCTGAAGACCGCCAGGGCGCCGATCGCCAGCGGCCCGGCCAGCAGCCACCCCGCGGCCGCGGCAGCGATCATCGGGCCGCCCAGCGCGCTCGTCCCGGCAAGTCCCACGCCAACGAGGGCCAGCGCCAAGGCCACCGCGAACCACACCAGTGGTGGGCCCGCGGTCGTCAGCGCACCGATGCCCGCGGGGCTCGCGGTCAGTTGCCCGAACGCGTCGCGCCCGCTCGTTGGGTCGAACATCGGTGGGCCGCCCGCAAAAGCGTCCGGGGCTCCCGGCCGCGGCGGGGCGGGTCGCTGGTTGGCCCAGGGATCGAATCCGCCCGCATGACCCGCACCCTGCTGTCCCTGCACCGGCGGCTGCGCGCCACCGGACGGAGACCGCTTGCCCGGCCCGAAGTCGCTGAAGTCAAAGGGGTTTGGCGCGTTCATTGTCGCCGACTCAATACGGGTTCAGGCATAGGGCAAAGGAACGGTCGGGCGGCGCGGCTACGTACACCGAGTTGCACTGGTTGCTCGAACGCACCCGCGCGGCAACCGTGTATATCCCGTCGCGGTGGTCGCAGTCGACGCCGAACAAATCCAGCGCGTCGTTGCCCGTGCTGTTGCGCAGCTGCAGCTCCACGCAGGTGCCTATCGGCACGGTCGCCAGGTCGAGCTTCGGGCCGCGCGGCACCGTGGTGCCCGGCGCGACCGACGTGATCGTTCGGGGCGGCAGCGGCCGGGGGAGAGCAGAACTGGACGCGGTCGCCCGCGTCGAATCGCTGGGGCGGGTGCCCCAATACACGCCGCCGAGGATCAGCAGGACGCACATCAGGTAGCCGATCACCAGGCCGGCGATCGCGGCCGGGCGCCCCCGTTCACCGCTGCGATTGATTTGCGGCAATGCGAGATGGCCCATCACGATGCCGGCGGGCGGAACGATCACCCCGAAGACCGGCGAGAGCACCGCGAGCGTGTTGTAGTCCGCGCGCGGCGGCTGTCCGCCGAACGGCGCACCCGGGTATCCGACCGGAGTCGTCGGTGCGCCCCCGTATGACACGGTGGGCGGCGTCCCGCCGAACGGGTCGCCGGACTGCGGCGCGAAAGGATCTTCGCTGGGATACATCAGTTCACCCCACCGGCCATAGCGGCGAACCGCTGTGTTGTGCGCGGGAGACGTCTCTGTGCGGCCCCATGTCAACCCTTGAAGTCGACGATGCAGGCGTACACGGTCTTGTTGTGGTTCCACAGCGTCGTGGGGGTCTTGCAGGAGTCGTTCGAGAGCAGCTGGGTCACCTGCAGCACGCCCTCGCGCACCTCACACGTGACCGGGTAGATGGTGATGAAGTCCGCCTTCTCCGACGGGTCCGGTTTGTTCTGCTGCACCTCGATGCAGTCGCCCACCTTGAGGTCGCTGACCGAGACGCTCGGGCGCTGCGCCGGCGGGGGCGTGATCACCGTCGTGCGCGGCGGAGTCGGAGGCACGTACGGGCTGGGAGCCGCCGTCTTCGCCGTGCTCGAATCGGATCCACCGCTGGTCGCCAGCCACACCGCCAGCGCGCCGACCGCCAGCACGATGATCAGGTACGAGGCCGTCAACCCGAAGATGGCGCGGTCACGGCCACGCTGGTGGCGCTGGCGGATCTGGGACAAGGCCACGTGCCCCAGCGCGGCACCGGCCGGCGCGAAGACGAACGCGAAGATGGCCGACAGCGTGGCCAAGCTGTTGACCTCGGGTTTCGGCCCCGATGGAAAGCCCCCGGATCCGGCGGGCGAATGACCGGGCTGGTGCTGCGCGAACGCCGGCCCCTGGCCGCCGGCCTGCCCCCCGAAAGGGTCACCACCGAATGGATCCTGATAGCCACCTCTAAATGTCATCGGTGCCCCTCGATGCAGGGCCGGAGCCGGTCACCCATCCCCCTCATCAACCGCCATCCCATCCCCGTCAACACGCCCAGTCGGCGGCGTTCACCGTCACCACATGCCCTGAAAATCGTGAAGTCCCACCGCAACAAATCAACATAGTCGGTGCAGGCACGACGCACTCTTTTTCCACCAGAACCTTTCGGTACTGCTACATATAGTGCTGCGCCGCGCACACGCGCAATTTAGGTTGCGGCGCAGCGTTCGCCACCCAGCCCGTCTCGACGTTAACTGTAACGTCGGGACGCCAGGCTGCATCCGGCGCGGAAGTTAGCTGTCTAGGACTCGAAGCGCGCCAGGTAATTAGCTCGATCGCGATCACGCTAGCCGGTCGCGGCTTTGGAGTTCAGAAAGGCGACTATCCCCTGGGTGACCGCGGCGGCATATTTCGCCCGACCATCCGGATTTTCCATTCGCGCGACGTCACCGGCGTTTTTGATGTTGCCGAGTTCGACCAGGACCGCGGGGTACTGGGCCAGGTTCAGCCCGGCGAGGTCGTCACGGCCGTACAGCCCGTCCGAGCCGATGTAGCTGGCCGGCTGTAAACCGGACTGGACCAAGGCATCCCGCATCGCATGCGCCAACTGAACGGCCGGTCCGGCCTGGACGTCGCCCAGCGGCGGGCTGGAGTAGTTGACGTGGAATCCGCTGCCGGACGGGGGCCCGCCGTCGGCGTGGATGCTCACGATCGCGTCCGGGTGCATGGCGTTGGCGGCCGCCGCGCGTTGGTCGATGCATGGGCCGACGCCGCTGTCGCTGTCGCGGGACAGCTGGGTGCGGACGCCCATCTGGTTGAGCGAGTCGTTGATCAGGCCCACCACGGCCCAGGTGAACGCGTGCTCGGGATAGCCGTCGTCGGCCACCGCACCCGAGGTCTGGCATGGCTTGGTGCCGCCGCGGCCGTTGGGGACCTGCTGGTTGATCGACGCATCGTTCACGGCGTTGTGTCCTGGGTCGAGGAAGACCGACATCCCGGCTACACCGGCTTTGGCCCGCGCAGTGGGCAGCAAGGTGCCGACGGTGACGATCGCCGGCATGACACCGGCGATCTTGAGGACGTCGCGACGTGCAACGGATCGCAGCGCACCCCGGCGATCACTCACCGCGCGATGGTAGCAATCAGCGGCTTGCATACTAAAAAGTATGTTACGGTCTGAGCATGTCCGTGGTTGAAAGCCGCCCTCTGCACGGCGTCACCGACGAATTCGTTGCGCGGCTGGCCGATCGCGCCGAGGAGGCCGAGCGATTGCGGCGGCTACCCGCGGCGACGATCAGCGATTTCAGGCAGACCGACCTGCTCCGGTTGCTGCTGCCGGCCCGGTTCGGCGGCATTCAAGCCTCGTTTCCCGAACTGCTGCAACCGATTCGGCGCATGGCGCATGGCTGCGCATCGAGCGCCTGGACGCTGGGTTTCTACGCGCTGCACAACTGGATGCTGTCGCTGTTCGATCCGCGTGTGCAGGACGAGGTCTTCGCGTCGGGACCCGTGCTGGCGCCGGCTCCCCTGGCCCCCACCGGCCGTGGCGTACCGGCCGACGGCGGCGTGCGCGTGACCGGCAGGTGGTCCTGGGCAACCGGGGCGATGGATGCCGACTGGGTCATCGTCGGCGTGCTCGTCGAACGTCAGGACCGCATCGATCCGGTGCTGGCCGTGGTCCCCACCGGCCAGGTGGAGGTCGTGGACACCTGGCACACGGCCGGCATGCGCGGCACTGGTTCGCACGATCTCGTCATCACCGACGCCCTGGTCCCCGAGCATCGATTGGTCGCCGTGGCCGATATCTACGGCGGGACGGCGCCGGGCGCGCGTGAGCACGGGGTCCCGACGTACCGGTGGCCGATGGTTCCGGCGCTGGCGCTGACGGCGGCGATGCCCGTGCTCGGGACCGCCGAGCGGGTGACCGACCTCTTCGCCGAACGGCTCAGCGGGCGCGTGCTGGCCTACAGCGGGGTGGCGCAAAAAGACCAGCCCGCCGCACAGATCAGGCTGGGCGATGCCCGGGTACGGCTGAGCTCACTGCGGGCGTTGGTCGAGAAGACCGCCGACGATATCGAGACGATCGTTGTCGCCGGCGAGCGGGTGAGCCGATCGATGCGGGCCGACGCGCGGCTGGCGGCCGCGCGCACCGTGCACGAAAGTCGGGCGGTCATCGCCGATCTGATGGAGGCCGCCGGTGCCGGCGCCCACTTCTTGTCGAGCCCTCTACAGCGGGCCAAGCGCGACGTGGACATGGCCGCGGGGCATGTCGTGTTCGACTACGACACGAGTCGAGAGTTGGTCGGGGCGTTGGCGATTGGCGCGAAGATTTCACCCATCGCCATGGTCTGAGTGTGCTTGGGGCGTCCCCGACTCGCCCAACATCACGGCCAGGAATCGTTCCCGCTGAGCCACCGACTGGGCCTGCTCGGCCGAGCTGGTGAGATGCAGCAAACCGATTCCCGCGGCGAAGGTCAATTCGGCGCGCAGTTTGGCGTCCTCGAAGCTGAAACCGTAGTCGCAGTAGGCCTTTATCACGGTGCGGAGCAGGAGCCGATCGGCCGCGCGAATGTTTTCGGCGGCCACCGGGTCCAACCGAGCCCATTCGCGCATCGCTCGCTCGAGCACCCAGTATTTGGGGCTGACCAGCGTGAGCGTCAGGGCCGACAATCGTTCCCGGGGTGGCAGCCCGTCGAGCTCGGACAGCGCCTGACGGTCGCGTTCCAGGAATTTGTTCCACGACTCGACCAGTGCGGCCCGATACCGCTCGATGTCCTCGAAGTGCCAGTAGAAGCTGCCGCGGGTGACGCCCGCCTGCTGGCAGAGGCGTTCGACTTTGAGTGCGCGCACCCCCTCGTGGGCAAGCACGGTGTAACCCACCTCGAGCCAGTCCTCGGCCGACAGGCGGGTCGACGGCTGCTTGCGCACCACCACACCATGGACATTACGGGAGGTGTCCCTGGTCGGAGGGAAGATTAGGCGATCTCACCTCGTCGGCGGAATGGGGAGTCGGGCGGTGTCATCGAGGTCGACGTCGAGCGCGTTCAGCATCAGTGCCAGGCCGGCATATCGGCTGATGACCATCAGCGCTTCCATGGTGGCCTCCGATCCGAGGGCGGTGTGGACCCGGTCGAAAAGCGGTGTCGCGACGCGGCGTGTGGTCACCAGCTCGGTTGTCAGCTCTAGCACCGCCAGCTCGGTGTGGTCGAATTGCCCTGTTTGCCAGTCGGACTCGGATGTGACGGCGTCGACGGTGGCGCTGTCGACTCCGACCGTTTGTGCGACGTCCTTGTGTTGGCCCAGTTCGTAGGCGCAGTCCATGAGATAGGCGGTGCGCAGCACGATCAGTTCGCGAAGCCTTCTGGGCAGCACCGGGCTGGTCAGGGCGGCGTCGCCGGCCACCATCCAGCCGGTGAACACCTTCTCGGCGTTGGCCAGTGCGCGGTAGACGTTGAGATTGCCCCGCCGCGCGGTCAATTCGCGGGCGAGTTCGGTCATGTCTTCGGGCCGGCGATACGGGATTCGGGTCATGTTGCGTCGATGTCGAGGTCGGCGGCGTTGAGCACCAGGGCCAGGCCGTAGTAGCAGCTGACGATCATCAGCAATTCGGTGAGCGCCTCGACGCCGAGCAGGGCCTGGGCGGTGGCGAAGGAGTCGTCGCGCAGCCTTCGCGTGGTGCACAACTCGGTGACGGTGTCGATGACGGTGCGTTCGTCGCCACTGAATCCGGCCGCGTCCAGATCGCCTTTGCCGAGCAGGGCGTCGATTTCTTGGTCGGTGAGCCCGGCGGCGCGGGCGAAGATCACGTGCTGGGCGAGTTCGTAGGGCGAGTCCTGCAGGTGGCCCACCCGCAGGATGATCACCTCGCGCATCCGCGGGGTGAAGGTCGGGCTGTCGAATAGCCCGCCCGCCATCTGTGCCCAGCTCTCAAATACATTGGGGGCGTTGGCGAGCAGTCGCAGCACGTCCAGAGCGCCGGGGCGTGTGAGGAGTTGCCGGATGTGCTCGGGTTGCTCGTCTGCGTCGGCCAGGGGCATTCGCGTCATCGGCCGAGTCCTTCCTTATCCACATCGGGTTCCTCGACTGTAGTGAACACCGCTGTCCGGGAGGCACAAAGCGTTGCCGAAAACCGCTAACTCATGCGCTATCGCTTCGGGATTTACCCGCGTTCCCGGCGCCCGCATCATGGCCACCGATGTGGGTGCTATTGCGCCACTGGACCAACCGTCGGCAATTCTGGTGTCTCACCGTCGGTTGCGGCGTTGATTACGATCCGCACGCTGCGCGGTATTTGGCGCTCGATGGGCAACTTTATCGGCAATTGGATCTGGCGCGCGTCGAAGACGCGGAAGGACTTGCTGATCGCCCCAGGTTCATGCGGTAGAAGGTTTGCTTGTGACCCGCAGCCGCGAATCTTCGATTGCGTTTGATTGCAAGTTATCTCGCTCTCGCGTCGCCGGCCGTCCCTTGGTCACGATAGCCGAGTTGTAGTTAGGGGCCCACGCCCGCTCGAAGACGGCGATCGGAACCTGCTCGTCGCGGCCGGTACTGATGCCGCTGTCGTTGAGATGCACCACACCGGCCTTGCTGTCGATGCCGGTGACCACCACGAAATGGTTTGCAAAGTTCCGCTTCCCAGGCTGGTTCCAAATTGTTTCGGCGTTGAGGATGACGATGACCTTGTGGTTTCCCCCCAGCTTGCGCGCCACGGCGTCGGTATCGGTCTGAATGTTCTCGGCTCTGATCCCGTAGTGCCACAGCAATACCGGAAGGTCGGCGATATCGGTGGTGCCCGTTGGCTTCCAAATCGGCCCGTGACCCGCTGTGCTCGGTGTGTTTTCGGCCAAAGCGATCATCTGCTGCTCGGTCGGCTCGCGTCCCGTAATCTGGCCGACCACATCGGCCACCGCCATTTCCCCACAATCGGAAGCGTGTTGCTCGCGCCAGTAGGGCGCGGCGGAGAGGGGATCGCCATACATTCCCAACTCATGGTCGGCGTCGGGGACGGGAGCGCCCGGGCTGGCGTGCACCCCAACCGCCAATATCACCGGCGACGCCGCAACCGTGGCGGACAACAAAACGACCCGGCCGACCGTTCGTGCGACGGTGGCGACCTTTGCGCGCGAGGTGCTCGTCATGGGTGTCCGCTCCGGGGCCGCCGTGACCGCGCGTAGATGCGACGAGAAGAGGTTCACGTTGTGGCCCTGGACGGAGATTTAACAGAAACTTCGCGAAAATACCGCACCGACGCGCGGGTAGTTATTGCCATGAAATCAAGCTGGTGCCGTAAGGCCCCAGACTGTGTGGCGCACGACGAGCACCCCGACGGCCAGTGCGAACTCCGACAACCTGCGGCGCATCGGCTTCCGGCGCGGAAGTGGTGCTGAGTTCCTGTACAAGATCGCCGGCGACGGCACGCAGCGGGACGTTCATCTCTGGCTTCCGGCGAAGCATGTCGAGGGCGTGGTCGCGTCGATCTGGTGGATGGCCATCAACATGGTTTTGGTCTGTTCGATGGGAGCACGGGTTTGCAGCGCACGCTGGATGGAGGCGGCCATGTCGCGGGCAGACCGGAAGCCAGAAGGTCGCCAATCGCGCCGGACGCTGCCATGGTGAGCATGACAGGTTTCGGCGTCGAAATAGCGATCCCGGAAGCTGAGAATTCCCCTTCGTCGCGGGCCATAGCGGCGAACCTCGGCCACGTGGCGGCGGCCTCGTCGCAGTCGGCCAAGGACTATGGTGCGGGTCCGGGAGGCGTCCAGGCACGGTCCCTGACCTGCGTCGCCATCTCGGCAGATCGCGGTAGCCCCCGCGGGCGTCCCATCGGTACCCACGAGTACGGGGGCACCACCTGGGGGAAGACCCCCCGTCGATGGCTCGGGCATGCATTGCCTGTCTGAGATCTGGTCGCCCTTGCCGCAACTAGCCAATATGGTGGTCGGCCCGCTTGCCGCGGCCGACGGAACTACGCAGACCGCGCCTGCTGCAATGGCTACCGCGGCAGCTGGAAACTGGACCCGCAAACCCCACCTCGGAAAAGCGATCTTGAGATTCGCGGGTGCCCACCCCGGAACGGAGAGTAACGGGCTGAGGTGGGGCCTGCATGGATTCGAACAATTCAGCCGAGGACACCGCGGGCTGCTGTTTCCGGACCTGCAAGCACCCCGAATGACCCCCCAGAGGGTCGGTCGCCTCGAACCCGCGACCAACGGATTATGAGTCCTTCGCTAGCGCCCCGCGAACAAAGCGGATGGTGTGCGGCGTTAGGGCCGCACCGGCAACGCCTTCAACCACCCATCCGAAAGCAACTCCAACAGCTGCCCATCCGGATCCCGAATCATCGCCGCCCCGGCCGACACTGACGAATCAATCACCGCTCCCCCGAACTCCGCCACCTGAGCCAACACACCGGGAAGATCGGACACCGAGAACGAGATGTGCGTCAGCCCGATCTGATCGATCACCCGCTCCGAGCCGGCATGCACCTGACGCTTCGAGTAGTCCATGAGTTCGAGCACAAACCCATCCCGCACCAGATAGGTCGCATGCACACCGAGCGGCTCGGGCAGCCCCACCAGCTGGGCGGTCGCACCATCGGGCGGGTCGAGTTCCCACCAGAACTGAAACCCCAGCAGGCCCTCGTAGAACCGACGCGAACGCTCACGGTCCGTGACGCATAACCCAACATGATTGAAAACCGTTCGATGACTACTCAACACAACCTCCGCAGCAAGTCAGCCCCGTGACGAACACGATCCCCACCGACCTTCGACGACGCTTCACCACACAGCTCAAACGCGTAATAATGCAAAGATAAGCCAATAGCCGCCAGCTAAGCAGATTCCCTTCCGTTGGAGAGCTTGTCGATGGTCATACGCCCGAAGGTCCGGCCAGATGCCATAGTCGACTTCGACCATCACTCCGACGCCTTCAACCTCAACGAGCTGTCCGTCAACGCCGAACTGCGGCAACGTTGTCCGGTCGCGTGGAACGAGAACTACAGCGGGTTCTGGTACCTCAGCAGCTACGCCGCCGTCAGCCACACCGCCCGCGACGGCGACACCTTCGCCCACAAATACGAACCCGACGCCCCAGACGGCGTCGACTACCAGGGCGAGATGGGCGTCCCGCGCCCCGACGGCCAACCGGCCCTCGGCATCGGCGAGGTCGACGGCCCCTACCACCAAGCCCTGCGGCACGCGCTGGCCCCGTTCTTCTCCCCCGGCGCCGTCGAGAAACTCAAGCCCTTCATGGAGCAATCCGCGCACTGGTTCCTCGACCAGCACATCGCCGACGGACACATGGACCTGGTGCTCGACTACGCCAGCCCGGTGCCGGCCATCCTGACCATGAAACTGATGGGCCTGCCCTACGACAATTGGCACCTGTACGCCAACCTCTTTCACTCCGTCATGGCCGTCCCGCAGGACAGCGACGAGTACGCCAGCGCCATCGCCAAAGTGCCCGCCATGATGCAAGACGTCATCGAGTTCGCGGCACGGCCGACGCAGCAACGCCCAAAGACGACCTGACCAGCTTCCTCATTCAATTCGAATTCGACGGCCAGCGCCTCACCGACGAACAACTGCTCAACATCCTGTGGAACCTCATCGGCGGCGGCGTCGACACCACCACCTCCCAAACCGCGCTGACCCTGCTGCACCTGGGCACCCACCCGGACATCAGACAGCAACTCATCGACCACCCCGAGCTCTACCGCACCGCCACCGACGAATTCCTGCGCTACTTCTCGGTCAACCAAACCCTCAGCCGCACAGTCACTCACGACGTCGTGCTCGGCGGCCAACGCCTCCGAAAAAACGACCGGGTCGTCATCAGCTGGCTGTCGGCCAACCACGACGAAAACGAGTTCGACCGGCCCGACGAGATCATTCTCGACCGCGCGCCCAACCGCCACGTCGCGTTCGGGCTGGGGCCGCATCGCTGCATCGGGTCGCATCTGGCGCGGCTGATGTCGCAGTAATGGTCAAGGCCGTCCTCGACCGCATTCCCGACTACCAGGTCGACGTCGAGAACGTCCACCAATACCTGGGCAACCCGAGCATGACGGGGCTGGGCAAGCTCCCGGTCACCTTCACCCCGGGAACCAGCCACGGAACATCACGGCCGTGGTAATCGCTCAAAGCACTTGGGCCACAACGCCCGCGACCAGTTCGTCGGGAGCCTGAGCGATGCCGACGGCGTGCAATTGGCCACCGATGGCAAGGGACGCGATGCCGTGCACCAGCGACCAGAGCGGCCCGGCGATCTCGCGCGGATCCTGAGCCCGCGACGATCCCCGCCTCCTGGCATGTGGTGATCGCGTCGAGTAGGTCCCCGAACGCCTGCTCGCCGGCCACCGCCATGCCGGGCTGCTCCGCCTTCACCGGCTCCGCCCCGAACATCACCTGATAGTGATCGGGGTGGGCAACGGCCCACCGCACATAGGCGCGGCCGAGCTCGATGACCCGCTCCTTGGGTTCCGATACGCGATCGGCCGCCGCGGCCAGGTCGGCGTGCAGGTCGCGGAACCCTTGTTCGGCGACAGCGGCCAGCAGCTCGGCCTTGTCGGCGAAATGCCGGTACGGCGCCGCGGCGCTGACCCCGGCGCGGCGCGCCGCCTCGGTGAGGGTGAACCCTTTCGGCCCCTTCTCGGCCACCAGCGAGAGCGCGGCGCTGGTCAGCGCGCGTTTGAGATCACCATGGTGATAGCTCTCCCGCCGCCGCTGCACTGCCATGTTGACGACATTAACATTATGGTCTATGTTAATGCTATTCACATCGGCGACCAAGGAGATGAAATGTCGAATCTGCTTGAAACCACATCCACGCTCGCCGGCACCCGCGACCGGGAGAAGACGGCCGACCTGCTCGGACAGGCGCTCGCCCAGGGCTACCTGCAGATCGACGAGTACGACCGACGGCTGCAGACGGTGTTCCAGACGCAGACCGCCGACGAATTACGCGAACTGCTCGCCGGCTTGCCGCTCGATCGCATCCGGCGTCACGATCCCCGCCGGCGGGCCGCCCGCGTGGCCGCTGCCCGTCGCGGAATGCGCGCCCACGTCGCCGCGTACCTCACCATGGTCGTCATCGTGCTCACCGTCTGGGCGGCCGTCGCCCTGACGACCGACGCGACCTACTTCTGGCCGATCTGGCCCATCCTCGGCGCGGGAATCGGACTCGTGAGCCACGTCGTGTCGATACCGCGTATCAAGCAAAGTCGTTGATAACCAGCACTATTCGTAAGGAAAAGCCATGAAGAACACGGCAGTAGTGACCGGCGCCAGTTCGGGGCTGGGCGCGATCTTCGCGGAGCAATTGGCGCAGCGGGATCTCTCGTTGGTGTTGGCCGGGCGCGATCAGGCTCGGCTCGACGCGGTCAAACAGCGGATCGGGCCGGACACCGAGGTTGAACTGGTCGTGGGCGACCTTGGCGCCAATGACGGGGTCGGCGATCTGATCGCCCGTATGAACGGACGGGTGGTCGACGTGCTGGTCAATAACGCGGGTTTCGGCACCTACGGCCCGTTCGCGGGAATCGACGCCGGTCGCGAACACGAACTGGTCGCGGTCAACGTCGACGCAATGGTCCGCCTGACCCACGCGGTCCTTCCCGGGATGCTGGCCCGAGGTCGCGGCGGCATCTTGAATGTGGCCTCCACCATCGCCTTTCAGCCGGGCACCTATCAAGCCACCTATGGCGCCTCGAAAGCGTTCGTGCTGTCGCTGAGCCAGGCGTTGTGGGCCGAGACCCGCGGCTCCGGCGTCACCGTTACCGCGCTCTGCCCTGGGCCCACCCACACCGGATTCGTCGATGCGCTCGGGTCGGACGTCTCGCACACCGCGACCTATCGACACCTCGCCGCGCCTGCGCCGGTCGTGGCCGCCGGGTTGCGCGGCCTGGATCGCGGCCGCGCCGTGGTCGTTCCCGGTTGGCGAAACCGGGCGATGGCGACGGGCGGACGGCTCGGACCGGGCTGGCTGTCGGCGCTCATGAGCGGGCGGATGCTGCGGCCCGCGGCGGCCCCGCCAAAGACGGCGTGATCACCTTGCGCCTGCAGCTTTTAGCCGTGGCGTTACACGCGCGACGTGCTGGCGCCGGACCTATAAGCCAATTTCAAAAGCGCTATCACATCCGCCAGCACGTTTGGGAATGGCCTCATGGCCGGCAAGCCGTTTACCCATGTGACCTTTGTGGCTATGTAGCCGCGGACTATCCCGCCGCGCACAGGTGAGCCGAAACGCACTGCGCGCGTCCAACTTACGAAGCCGTGGCGTACTGCAGCACATGTTCCGAGGAATCGACGTGGCCGTAGCTGATGATCCGCAGCCGGTTCGGCCGTACCTCGTAGACGACGCCATCGACCGGATTGGTGACGTCGAATCCGTCCTCGACCTGCTCGGCATTGGAGAGTTCGATGTGTGCGCCGTCGCGGATGCGCTCGCCGCGGTAATAGTAAGTCCCACTGAGGTTTTTACACACCACCGCCAGTGACTTGGCGGTTCGCACCACCGCGGCCGGCGGGTTGCCCGGGTCGCATCGGGCCGTCTCGCCCACGAACCCTAATCCGTCGGCGCCCTTCACCGGGCGCGACAGCGTCGGCGTCAGCGGTGCCGGCGGGGTCGTCGGGGCCGGAGGCGCCGCCTTCAACGTCTGAGATGGCGGCGACGCGTTGTGATGAGCGCCGCCAACCAAATTCACCGACAACACCAGCCCGGCGATCAGCATGACCACGGCCACCGCGGTCACGACGAGCGGTGTGCGGCCGATCGCCGGCCACCGCCACGTGCGCACGGGCGAAGCAGGCGGCTCGGGGGCGCTGCGGGCTCGTCGAGTTCGGCAAGGGAGACGGTCGGCAACGGGCGCGTCCGAGGAGGGGGACCGCTTCGGCCGGCCGCGACCGAAACCGGCTCGTACGCCGCGAATACCGCCTCACTGGCGGCACGGGCGAGTTCACCCGCGGATGCGAATCGCGCCGCGCCCTGTTTGGCCATGCCCCGCGGTGATGATGTCGTCGTACTCGCGGCCGACGCCGCGGCGCATGATGCTGGGCCGGGGCGCCGGCGCCAACAGGTGCGCGCGCTTCAGCTCCCCCGCATCCTCGCTCTCGAATGGCGGCTGGCCGGTCAGGCACTCGTAGAGCACACACGCCAGCGAGTAGACGTCGGTCTGCGGTCCGACGCGTCCGGTGGTGAACCGCTCGGGCGCCATGTAGGTGCGCGAAAGTTTCTCGTCGCCGGCGGCTTGGGCGATGCCGAAGTCGGCCAGGTAGGTGAAGTGGTCGTGGGTCAGCAGGATGTTCTCGGGTTTGACGTCGAGGTGCACCAGCCCGGCGGCGTGCGCGGCGTCCAGCGCGCGCGCCACCTGCGCGGTGATCGACGCCGCGCGCGACGGTTCCAGCCCACCCTGCTCGCGCAGCAGGTCCTTGAGGCTGCCCCCGTCGTCGACCAGGTGCATGTCGATGAAGGGCACGCCGTCGATCTCGCCGAAGTCGTGCAGCGGGAGGACGTGGGGCTCCTGCAGTCGCGTCACCTTCCGGCACTCGCGCCAAAGGCGTTGCTGGAAGCCAGGGTCCGCGGCCGTCTCGCCACGTAATAGCTTGAGCGCGACCATCCGGTCCTTAACCGTGTCGTACGCCCGGTAGACCTCGCCCATTGCCCCGGTGCCGATCAGAGATCGCAGCTCGTACGGCCCGAACCGGGTACCGAGCCGCGAACCGCGGGACGAGGAGGTCAAGTGAACAATCCTTTCTCTCAAGACAGTCCAGCCCGCGGGTTCCCGAATCGGGCGTCGACATAACGTGCGCAGCCTCACGCGTGTCGCTACTCCGAGACACCGCTGATGGCCGCTATTGTCCGGTAGCCGGCTCCCACTCGCGTCACCAACGGCACCGGCCTGCGCAAAACTGCGCCATCCCCACCCTAGCGGCAGCGATGCCGACTTTGTTCCCCGCCGCCATTCGCCGCACCGATACAGTAATTGTCTGGCACGTAAGAAGGTGAGGCCTTCGATGACCGACATGACGGCGCAGTTCGCGGAGATCGTCGGGACGCACAACTTGCTTACGGGCGACGCCATTTCCGAGGACTATGCGCACGACGAGGTGCTTGACGAAGCCGCCGCAGAAACCGGCGTACCTGGCCAAGCCCGACGACCGCCGAAGAGGTCGCGCAGCTGCTCAAGGTCGCCACGGAAAACCAGGTGCCGGTGACGGCCCGGGGCTCGGGCACCGGCTTGTCGGGCGCGGCGATCCCCCGCGCGGACGGGCTGCTGATCTCCTTCGAGCGCATGAACGCCGTGCTGGAGGTCGACGTCACCAACCAGGTCGCCGTCGTCCAACCCGGGGTGACGCTCACCGAACTGGACGACGCGACCGCCGGCACCGGGCTGCGGTACATGGTCCACCCGGGCGAGCTGTCGTCCAGCGTCGGCGGCAACGTCGGCACCAACGCCGGCGGCATGCGCGCGGTCAAGTACGGCATCGCCCGCCACAACGTGCTCGGACTGCAGGCCGCGCTGCCCACCGGCGAGCTCATCCGCACCGGCGGCAAGATCGCCAAGGTTTCGACCGGCTACGACCTGACCCAGCTCATCGTCGGCTCCGAAGGCACCCTGGCCCTGGCCACCGAGGTGACCGTCAAGCTGCATCCGCGGCTCGACCACAGCGCCACCGTGCTCGCGCCGTTCGCCGACTTCGACCAGGTCATGGAGGCGGTGCCCAAGATCCTCGCCAGCGGCCTGGCGCCCTACATCCTGGAGTACATCGACAACGTGACGATGGCCGCGCTGGTCCATACCCAGAATCTGGAGCTGGGCGTGCCCGATGACATCCGCGACAGTTGCTCAGGCCTATCTGGTTGTGGCGCTTGAGAATCGGACCGCGGACCGGCTGGACGAGGACGTCGAGAAGGCCGGTGAACTGCTCGCCGAGCTGGGTGCGGTGGACGCCTATGTGCTCGAAGGAGGCTCGGCGCGCAAGCTCATCGAGGCGCGCGAGAAGGCGTTTTGGACGCTCAAGGCGCTCAACGCCGACGACCTCATCGACACCGTCGTGCCGCGCGGCGCGATGCCGAAGTTCCTTTCCGGCGCACGCGGTCTGGCGGCGGCGGCCGGCGCTGCCGCGGCGGGCTGCGGGCACGCCGGTGACGGCAACGTGCACCTGGCCATCTTCTGCCAGGACCCGGCGATCCGGAAGAAGTTGTTGACCGACATCTTCGCGCTGGCAATGGAATTGGGTGGCGCGATCTCCGGCGAACACGGCCTGGGCCGCGCCAAGGCCCCGTACTTCATGGAGCTCGAGGACCCGGTCAAGGTCGACCTGATGCGCCGCATCAAGGCGAGCTTCGACCCGGCGGGCATCCTCAACCCCGACGTCGCGTTCGCTTCGGGCGACGCATAATCCCCATCGTCAACGCGCCGTTGCCAATTGGCTCACGATGTCGAGCCTCAGGAACTCCGGGGCTTTGATCACCCTGCGCAGCATGAATCGGATGAACGCCGGCATGTCCGTCGCGTTCTCGTCGCGGAAAACGACCGGGGCCCCGAGCTGGTAGCGCCGCCGCCTGGTCTGCAGTTCGCAGCCGCCCGCGGCGAGGACGTTGCGCACCCAATCGGTTTCGGGACCGTACGTCAGTGCGATCACAAATCCGTTGGCGCGGCGGAAGGCCCACAGCGGGGTGCGGAAGGTCCGACCCGATTTGCGTCCGCGATGGACGATGACACCCCATCCCGGCGCCCACGGGGCGATGTACTTGGTGAATCGATTCGAGGCCGATCTTGTTGGCCCGGGCAACCCATCGCGGTGCTGGCATCTCCTTAACTCCTCACTTGGGGAATTTATGAGTCCACGCTAACGCTCGGGCATCCGGAAGTCAACGACTGTAGAATTCCTGGACTGTGCCCCCCATTGGACGACGCCCGGGCAACCCCGACACCCGAAACGACATCGTGGCGACCGCTCGACGGCTGTTCGCCAATTCGGGATACGACAAGACCTCGGTCCGCGACATCGCCGCCGGCGCCGGCGTCGACCCGGCCCTGATACGGCACTACTTCGGCAGCAAGGCCGAGCTATTCCGGTCCACTATGGGGTGGCCGTTCGACCCGGCCGAGATCAGCGCGCGCGTCGCTCGCGGCGATCGCGAGGAAATCGGCGCGCGCCTGACGCGGGTGTTCTTCACAGCATGGGAGCAGCCAGACTCCCGCGCTTCCTTGCTGGCGATCCTGCGCGGTGCCGCCACCCACGATGAGTCGGCCGCTCTGGTGCGTCAGTTCATTCAGGGCCAGCTGTACCCGCAGATGGCCAAACTGCTGACGGGGTCCGACACCGAACTGCGTGTCGATCTGGCGATGGGCCAACTCCTGGGCATCGCCTACTTGCGCCATGTGTTGCAGGTCGAGCCGATCGCGTCGGCACCGGTGGACGAACTCATTGCGCGGGTCGCCCCCATCGTCACCGCCCATCTCACGCCGCGGCATTAGGCAATCTGGGGAGCACCTTGCCGGTGGTCAACGGGGCCGGCGACCCGGTGCCGTCGCGCGCTGGACGACCATGCGAAGCGCCCACCTCCGAGCGACAACGCATCGTCGCACAGCGCGTTGTCGCTGGAAGGTGGGCAAAAGATGTGGCGCCTCGCGGAGAGACGAAAGTGGCGCATGTGACTCATCGGGTCAACGGCAGCTGACTAGCTCGGCCCCGTGACCATCGGCATCAGATAGTTGCGCACGTAGCTGCGCGTGTCGTCGATGGTGGCCAGGTTGATGCTGGTGTGCGGAGTCACGATGAACGACAACGTCAGCCGAGTGTGCAATTCGGCGACGGTGCGCAGGTGACGTTCCTGAGCCGCAGTGGTTTTCGACGTGCCGTAGAGCTCGGTGCGCAGCAGCCGCACGGTGTGCTCGGTGGCGTAGTCGAGGATGGCACCTGCGTCGATGGTCAGGCTCGGCAGGATCGTCTCGGGCTCGGTGCGCAGCAATTTCTTGAGCAGAGCGTGCTCGCGCATGAACGTCACGGAGAACACCGTGCTGTAGACCATCCGGTCTTCGAACGTCTCGGCATGCGCGCGGGCCTGGGCGCTGCCCTCGAGGTAGCGGCGCGCCTCGGCGAGCACGACGGCATCGACGAGTGCGGCCTTGGTCGGGAACCGCCGGTACAAGGTGGCGCGGCCGACCCCGCTGCGACGCGCGACGTCTTCCATGGTGATCCGGCGCATTCCCACGAGCTCGGCCTGTTCGATGGTGGCGGCCAGGATGCGGGAGGTGATCTCGTCGGGGCTGACTACCTGGGCAAGCACGACGGGATCGGGCTCGGTGAGTCGGCGCACGAACTCCGCCGTTCGCGTCGTTGTCATCGATCCCTCCTTGCCCGTTCGTCGCGGTCGTCGTATCGTAGCGATCGAAGCGTGTGAGACATGATAGTCTCATTGTATCGCACGTGTCACTCAAGAGGTGGGCCCGTCGGGAGGGAATCGTTATGCGTGTCGGACTCAGGGCGCGGTGGGCGGCCATGCACGGCGTGCCGCGGGCGTACTTTGCCATCCAGGCCCGCCGCGGTGACCCGCTGGCCCGGCTGCTGCGCGCCGGCGCCGCGGGCGAGGACCGCTACGCGCTGATGGAGCAAATCCGGGCGCGCGGGCCGGTGGTGCGCTCCCCGTTCGTGTGGGCCAGCGTCGACCACGCGGTGTGCCGAACAATTCTGCGAGACAAGCGCTTTGGCGTCACCGCGCCCACCGAGATGGAATTGCCCCGGCCGCTGAAGGCGCTCATCGCCAAAACCGACCCCGGCGTGGCCAACCCGGTGGAGCCGCCCGCCATGGTGATCGTCAACCCGCCCGACCACACCCGCTACCGACAACTGGTGGCACAGAGCTTCACCCCGCGCGCCATCGACTCGCTGGACACCCGGGTCGTCGAGGTGACCATGGACTTGATCGAGCGCATCGCTGCCACCCCGCAACCCGATTTGATCGCCGACTTCGCGACGCAGTTGCCGGTCGCCATCATCGCCGAAATCCTTGGCCTACCGATTGATTCCTATCCACGCATGCTGGAATGGGGCCGCAGCGGCTCCCCGCTGCTGGATATCGGGATCGACTGGAAGACCTATCGCAACGCCATCGACGGCCTGCGCGGCGCCGACGACTACCTGCTGGAGCACTTCCACAAGCTGCGCGCCGATCGGCGAAGTGACAATCCGTTCGGCCGCATGGTCGCCGACGGCTCACTGACCGACCGCGAGCTCACCGCCAACGCCGCTCTGATCGTCGGCGCGGGCTTCGAAACGACGGTGAACCTGATCGGCAACGGCATCGTCCTGCTGCTCCAGCACCCCGACCAATTGGCGCTGCTGCACGACAATCCCGACCTATGGCCCGCCGCCGTCGAGGAGATCCTGCGGTTGGCCAGCCCCGTCCAGATGACCGCACGCACCCCGAACTGCGACGTCGACATCGCCGGAACCCACATCGCGGCCGGCGACATGGTCGGCCTGTTCCTCGGTGGCGCCAACCGGGATCCCGAAATCTTCACGGACCCAACCAGGTTCGACATCACCCGGCCCAACGCGCGCGACCACCTGGCGTTCGCGTCCGGCATCCATGCGTGCCTCGGTGCCGCCCTGGCCCGCATCGAAGGCGCCACCGCGCTGCGGGCACTCTTCGAAACCTTCCCCGACCTGCGCCTCACCGCTCCCCCGGAACGGCGCGGACTGATCAACTTGCACGGTTACACCCGGCTGCCCGCCCAACTCGGCGGCCGCAGAACGACTTCCGCCACACTTCCCGTCTAAAGCTCAGGAGCCGCAATGTCCGCCAAAGATCACCCCAACAGCGCCCCCGGCCTTCCCATGCTCTTCCCCACCTGGATCGACCGATTGCAGATGAAGTACATGAACCCGGTCATGCGGCGAGTGGCGCGCTTTCTGCCGACCTTCGTGGTGATCAACCATCGCGGCCGCAAGTCCGGCAAGCCGTATCGCACCGTGGTGAACGCCTATCGCAAGGGCGACGTCGTGGCAATCCTGTTGGGCCACGGCAAGACCGACTGGGTCAAGAACCTGCTGGCCGCCGGCGAGGCGGATCTGCAGCTTCGCAACCGCGACGTGCACATCACCAACCTGCGGGTGCTGCCCACCGGCGCTGACGGCGACGGGCTGCCGTTCATCGCGCGGCTGGGACTGCGCCGGATGGGTGTCCTGGTCGCCGACATCGCCTGAAAATCTCAGCTACGCAACGGCTCTCGGCCCAGCGCCGGGTGACGGAGGCGTCGACGCCGGTTTCTTCGCTGTCGGCGAGCCAGCGTTCGGCGCCGATGGCTGCCGAGCAGCCGCTGCCCGCGGCGGTGATGGCCTGGCGGTAGGTGCGGTCCACCAGGTCCCCGGCGGCGAACATCCCCTCAATCGAAGTGGCCGTGGTGCGGCCTTGCACCAGTACATACCCGTCGGGGTCGGTCTGCAGCACGTCGCGCACCAGCTCTGAGCGCGGATCATGCCCGATCGCAACGACCACCCCGACTCACGCTCGCCGAAGGGTGAACAAGTGAAGCAGCGCACACAACGTGCAGTTGTGCCTTCACAACACATGACCTCTACTGATGGCGCCGTAAGTGGTGCACCATGGAATTGCGACCCGTGGGTCCAACGACGAACTTACGGGTGCCTACAGACCCAACATCATCGCGAATCCGCGGCCCCCCAGCCCGCCCTGCGGCCGTAAACCGGCCGATCAAAACCGCCGATTTGCACCGCCGCGAGGAGCCTCGCGAAGGAGAACGCCACATGACCACCGCACGTCCCGTCAAGACCCGCAACGACGGTCAGTGGGCGCTGGGCGATCGCGAACCGCTCAACCACGCCGAGCAGTTCAAAAACGACGACGCGCCGCTGAACGTGCGCGACCGCATCATCAACGTCTATTCCAAAGAGGGCTTCGACAGCATCGCCACGGACGATCTGCGCGGGCGGTTCCGCTGGATGGGCCTCTACACCCAACGCGAGCAGGGCTACGACGGCAGCTGGACCGGCGACGAGAACACCGACAAGATCGAAGCCAAGTACTTCATGATGCGGGTCCGCTCCGACGGCAAGGCGATGACCGCGCACACGATGCGCACCCTGGGCCAGATCTCGACCGAATTCGCCCGCGACACCGCCGACATCAGCGACCGGGAAAACCTGCAGCTGCACTGGGTCCGGATCGAGGACGTGCCCGAGATCTGGCGCCGGCTCGAGTCGGTGGGATTGCAGACCACCGAGGCCTGCGGGGACTGCCCGCGTGGCATCCACGGTTCGCCGCTGGCCGGCGACTCGCTCGACGAAATTCTCGACCCGACGCCCGCAATCGACGAGATCGTCCGGCGCTCGCTGAACAACCCCGAGTACGCCAACCTGCCGCGCAAGTACAAGACCGCGGTCTCCGGCCTGCAGGACGTCTCGCACGAGACGCACGACATCGCGTTCGTCGGCGTCAACCATCCCGAACACGGCCCCGGCCTGGACCTCTGGGTGGGCGGCGGCCTGTCGACCAACCCGATGCTGGCCCAGCGCCTGGGCGTGTGGGTTCCGCTGGACGAGGTGCCCGACGTCTGGGAGGGCGTCACCCAGCTGTTCCGCGACTACGGCTACCGCCGGCTGCGCGCCAAGGCCCGGCTGAAGTTCCTGGTCAAGGACTGGGGCGTGGAGAAATTCCGCGACGTGCTGGAAACCGAGTACCTCAACCGTCGGCTGATCGATGGACCGGCGCCCGCGCCGGTCAAGCACACCATCGACCACGTCGGGGTGCAGAAGATCAAGAACGGCCTCAACGCCGTCGGTGTCGCGCCGATCGTCGGGCGCGTGTCGGGTAGCACCCTGTCGGCCGTGGCCGACCTGATGGAGAAGGCCGGCTCCGACCGGGCGCGCTGGACCCCGTTCCAGAAGCTGGTCATTCTCGACGTTCCCGACGACAAGGTCGACGAACTGATCGCGGGCCTGGACGCGCTGGGCCTGCCGTCGCGGCCGTCGTCATGGCGCAAGAACACCATGGCGTGCACCGGAATTGAGTACTGCAAGCTGTCGTTCGCCGAAACGCGGGTGCGGGCACAAACTTTGGTGCCCGAACTGGAACAGCGCCTGGCCGACGTCGACTCCAGGCTCAACCTGCCGATCAGCGTGCATCTCAACGGATGCCCCAACTCGTGCGCCCGAATTCAGGTCGCCGACATCGGGTTCAAGGGTCAGTGGATCGATGACGGCGACGGCAATTCGGTCGAGGGTTTCCAGGTGCACCTCGGCGGCGGCCTGGGCGAGCAGAGCGGCTTCGGCCGAAAACTGCGCCAGCACAAGGTCACCAGCGCCGAACTGGGCGACTACATCGACCGGGTGACGCGCAAGTACCTGGACGGACGCCAGGACGGCGAGATGTTCGCCGCCTGGGCGCTGCGCGCCGAAGAGGACGAGTTGCGCTGAGGCCGAGATGAACACACTCGTACTCACCGCGCACGGCAGCCGCGACCCACGGTCGGGAGCCAATGCCGAGGCCGTCGCCGACCGGCTGACGCGGATGCGGCCCGACCTCGACGTGCGGCTGGCGTTCCTGGAGCTCAACGCGCCCAACTTCGTCGACGTGCTGGCCGGGTTGCCGGACAGCCGCCGCGCGGTCGTCGCCCCGTTTCTGCTGGCCAGCGCGTATCACGCGCGCCTGGACATCCCCACACAGATCGCCGACGCCGGTGCGCACGGCATCCGGCAGGCCGACGTGCTCGGCGAAGACGAGCGGCTGGTGGCGGTGCTGCGCGAGCGTCTGGCCGAGGTCGGGGTGTCCCCGCTCGACGACGATCTGGGCGTGCTGGTGGTGGCGATCGGTTCCTCGAACCTGGCCGCCAATGCGCGCACCGCGAAGGTGGCGGGCAGGCTGGCCGCCGGCACCCACTGGGCCGGGGCCACAACGGCATTCGCCACCCGGCCCGAGGCATCCGTGGCCCGCGCCGCCGAGCAGCTGCGCCGCCGGGGCGCGCGCCGCCTCGTCATCGCACCGTGGTTCTTGGCGCCCGGCTTCATCACCGACGGGGTGTCGAACTTCGCCCGCGACAACGGCATTGCGATGGCGGCACCGCTGGGCGCACACCGGCTGGTGGCCGAGACCGTGCTGGACCGCTACGACGACGCGCTCGCCGAGGACGCGGCGGCCTAGCTATTTCGATGCGGGAGTGTGGCTGATGATGTGGCTGAGCAAGTCGCGGATCGCTCCGGCCGGTGGGGTGCGCCCGCCGATCCAGATCGCCCGAAACTTGCGGCGTAGGTCCAACTTCGGGATGTCTACGGCATGCAGCCGGCCGAACGCCAGGTCGTCGGCGACGGCCAGCCGGCTCATGGTCGCCGGGCCCGCGCCCGCGAGGACGGCGGCGCGCATCGCCGCCGCAGAGGTCAATTCCAGCACGGGCGTGGCTTGCTGCATGTCGTCGCCGAGCACCTTGCGCAACGCCGCCGTCAGCGAATCGCGGATGCCCGAATGGAGTTCGCGGGCAACCAGCGGTGTCTGGGCGAGCTCTCGCGCGGTCACCACCCGCGACCGCCGCGCCCACTTGTGATTGGGCGGGACCACGATCACCAGCTCGTCCTCCCCCACCACACAGCTGCCTAAACCCTTTGGCGTGCCGGGGTTTTCGACGAAGCCCAGATCGGCGCTGCCGCCGCGGACCGAGGCGATGGCATGGTCGCTGTTGGTGGCGGTCAGGATCACCTGAGGCGCGGCGTCGCCGCGCCGCGTCGCCTCGGTCTGCAGGGACAGCAGCCACTGCGGCATGAGTTGCTCGGAAATCGTCTGGCTGGCCGACACCCTGATGCGTTCGCGACCCTCTTTGCGCAGCGAACCCAGACCTGCGTCGACCTCGTTGGCGACTTCGAGCAACCGGGTCGCCCAATCCGCGACGATCAGGCCGGCGGGCGTCAGCTGCGAGCCGCGCGTCGTGCGCACTGCCAGGGTGACGCCGATCTGGGCCTCCATGGTGGCAAGCCGCCGGGATATCGCCTGCTGGGTCAGCCCGAGTTCGCGTGCGGCCCGGCCGAGGCTGCCGGTCTCGGCGATCGCCAGAAACGCCTCGAACGAGGAGAGTTCGGGCAGCCGGGGGCTGAGGGGCATGGGCGGCAACTCACAATCAAATCGTGTGACACAACTATAGCTTGTGGCACCACAACGCCACGCCTCTACTCGCGCCCCGCCCGAGCCGGAACGATGGGACACATGAGCCGTGCAGGCCGGTAGCCCGCACGGGCGCCGCCGCGCTAAATTAGCCAGCCAGACCGTGTTTTGACGGCTCGCACCCGGCTGACCCCGCTAGCCAGAAGGAAGGACAACACCCGTGGCCTACGTGATCGCCGAACCCTGCGTCGACATAAAAGACAAGGCGTGCATCGAGGAATGCCCCGTCGACTGCATCTACGAGGGTGCCCGGATGCTCTACATCCACCCCGACGAGTGCGTCGACTGCGGTGCCTGCGAGCCGGTGTGCCCGGTCGAGTCCATCTTCTACGAAGACGATCTGCCCGCCGAACACACCCAATACCTGCAGCTCAACGCCGATTTCTTCACCGAGCTCGGCTCGCCGGGTGGCGCGGCGAAGGTAGGACTGACCGAGAACGACCCGGCCCCGGTCAAGGAGCTGGAGAGCAGAGCAGAGGCGTCGTAGCCTCCGCACGCCGCTAGTCCCATCCGGAAAGCCCGAACGTATCGCTCGGTCGCCGTCCCGAAAGCTGCTGAACCACCCACTGGTTCATCGAGACCTGTTGTTCGGCGGTTTCGACGGCCAGGCGGCTGTGCAGCTCCGGAGACGTCCTGATCACGATCGTTCCGCTGTGGCTGCGGTCCGCCATCGGAGTCGGTGGCGTATCGCCGGTCGACAGCATGGTCTCGATGTGCCGGTCGACGGCCGTCTCGACCGCCTCGATGGCGTCTTGCGCGGTCGGCGCTTCGCGGCGCATGAAGGGCAATCGAGACAGGAGCCGACGTATCGCCGTGGTACGGCGACCATGCGACGCGGTAGGTGTAGTGGTTCACGCCGGGTTGGTAGCGCATGCGCTAGCGAATCCGAGAGTCATCTATCAGTTTCGTAAGGTGAGGCAATGCGGACAGCTCGAATCATCCACGTCATCCGGCAAGCAGGGTCGGTGGCGGTCACCACCGTGACCGCGGCGTCCACCCTCAACGCCTACCGGCCGTTGTTCCGCGGCGGATTCCCCTCGCTGTACTCCTGGATGTTCGGGCTCGCCGTCACCGAACTGCCGCTGCAAACGCTGCTGGGCCAGCTCGGTGGACTGGCGTTGACCGGCCGTCGCCTCACCCCGCCCGTGCGAATAATCGCGTGGATCGCCGCCGCCGTGTCGGCGCTGGGCCTGCTGAACCTCAGTCGCGCCGGCCATCGCGCCAATGTGCCGCTGACCGAGGCGCTGGACAGCGGACTGGGAGCCGATCGGCTCACCGAATCGGCGAATCTGTGGCGCCGTCCGGCCGGCGGCGGGACGGCAAAGACGCCGGGGCTGCTGAGGATGCTGCGGATCTACCGCGACTACGCCCACGACTCCAACATCAGCTACGGCGAATATGGCAGCGCCAACCACCTGGACATCTGGCGACGTCCGGACCTCGACCCGGCCGGGAAGGCGCCGGTGCTCTTTCAGATCCCCGGCGGCGCCTGGACGACGGGAAACAAACGCGGACAAGCTCATCCGTTGATGAGCCACCTCGCCGAGCTTGGCTGGGTCTGTGTGGCGATCAACTACCGGCACAGCCCGCGCAACACCTGGCCCGACCACATCGTCGACGTCAAGCGCGCCCTCGCCTGGGTCAAAGAGCACATCGCCGAATACGGCGGCGACCCCGACTTCGTCGTCGTCACCGGCGGCTCGGCCGGCGGCCACCTGTCGGCACTGGCCGCGCTGACGCAGAACGACCCGCAGTTTCAGCCGGGATTCGAAGACGCCGACACCCGGGTGCAGGCGGCCGTGGCGTTCTACGGCATCTACGACTTCACCCGGTTCGACAAGACACTGCATCCGATGATGCCGGGGCTGCTGATCAAGTCGATCATCAAGCAAAAGCCCTCGACGCATTTGCAGACGTTCGAGGCCGCGTCACCGGTCAACCATGTCCGCCCCGACGCTCCCCCGTTCTTCGTCCTGCACGGCCGCAACGACTCGCTGGCCTACGTCGAACAGGCCCGCACGTTCGTCGAGCAGCTCCGGCAAGCCAGCGCCCAGCCGGTGGTGTATGCCGAATTACCGTTCACCCAACACGCTTTCGACATCTTCGGCTCGGTACGCGCCGCGCACACAGCGGTGGCCGTCGAGCAATTTTTGGCCGAGGTCTACGCGGCGCACCTGCGGGCCGATGTTGTTGCGGCCCCGGAGGTGTCCTGACACCGTAGCCCGGCCTTCGACCGGCCCGCAGCCTTATTGCACCGTGACGGTGAGCGTGTAGGCGCACGCCGGTTTGGCGTCCTTGCCCACGAAGCTGGTGTAGGCCGTGCTGACGGTGGTGGTCCCCGGTCTCAGGGCGGCGAACGTCCACTCTTCGAGGCCCGGCGCGCCCAACGCGTCAGAGGTCGGCTGAACGAACCGGTGGCTGAGCTGCTTGACGATCGACGAATCGCCGATCTTGGTGTCGGGCGTCCACCGGTACGGAGTGGTGTAGTTCGAACCCAACTCCACGACCAGGGTGTTGCCGACGGCGAGGGTGATGTTCTGACCGATCTCGCTCTGCGTCAGCACATCGGTCATGGGGACCTGGAGTGTTTTGGTCGACGGCGGGTTCCTGGACGCGAAGTGGCAGCCCACCACTGTCGACAACATGAGCACGGCGACTGTTACCAGCAGCCTGACTTTCACCAGATCCCCCTTCCGATTCCGCTCCGGAGCCTAATAGGTCTTGATCCAGACCGAAGATAGGCGACGACGCCGCCGGCCGTCGCGTCCGGCAGGATGGGCTGGTGTTTGGCCTCGTACTGATCGTTGCCCTGGTGTCCACCGTCATCGTGGGGACAGTCATCGGCCGGCGCTATCGCGTGGGTCCCCCGGTGCTGCTCATCTTGCTGGGCGTGCTGCTGGGTCTGGTTCCCCACTTCGGCCAAATACACGTCAACGGCGAGGTCGTGTTGCTCCTGTTCCTCCCCGCGATCCTCTACTGGGAGGGCCTGAACACCAGCTTCCGCGAGATCCGGGCCAACGCCCGCATCATCGTCTTCCTCAGCGTCGTCCTGGTGATCGCCACCGCGGTGGCGGTGTCGTGGACGGCGCGGGCGCTCGGCATGAATCCGCATGCGGCCGGGGTCCTGGGCGCGGTGCTGTCGCCCACCGACGCGGCCGCGGTCGCCGGTCTGGCGAAGAAGCTGCCGCGCCGGTCGCTGACCGTGTTGAAGGCCGAGAGTCTGATCAACGACGGCACCGCCCTGGTCTTGTTCGCCGTCAGCGTCCACGTCGCGATCGGTGGGGCCGCGATCAGCCCGCCGGAGGTGACCGCCCGGTTCGTCGGTTCCTACCTCGGCGGCATCGCGGCCGGGCTGCTGGTCGGCGGCGCGGTGACGCTGTTGCGCAAACGAATCGACGCGCCCCAGGAGGAAGGGGCGTTGAGCCTGGTGACGCCGTTCGCGGCCTTCCTGCTGGCTCAGTCCATGGAGTGCAGCGGAGTCGTAGCGGTGGTGGTGTCGGCGCTGGTCCTCGCCTACGCCGGCCCGGTGGTGATCCGGGCCCGGTCCCGGCTGCAGTCCTCGGCCTTCTGGGACATCGTGACGTTTCTGCTCAACGGCTCGCTGTGGGTGTTCGTCGGCATCCAGATCCCGGGCGCGCTGCGCGGCATCGCGGGCGTCGACGGCGGCATTCGCCACGCCCTGTTCGTCGCGCTGGTGGTCACCGGCGTGGTGATCGTGTCTCGCATCTTCTGGGGCGAGATCACCACGCTGCTGATCCGGCTCATCGACCGCCGCCAGGTGCAACGCGAACGCCGCGTCAACTGGCGCCAGCGCTTCGTCACCGTCTGGGCGGGATTCCGTGGCGCCGTCTCGCTCGCCGCCGCGGTGGCCGTGCCGATGACCACGCTGAACGGTAACCCGTTCCCGGACCGCAGCCTGCTGATCTTCATCGTGACCGTCGTCATCCTGGTGACCGTCCTGGTCCAGGGCAGCACACTGCCCGCCGTGGTCCGGTGGGCGAAGATGCCCGAAGATGCCACCCACGCCGAGGAACTGCAACTGGCTCGTTGCCGGGGGTCTCAAGCCGCCCTGGCCGCCCTGCCCGCGGTCGCCGACGAGGTCGGCATCAGCGACGAGCTCCGGCGCCGGCTGCAAAAGGAATACGAGGAGAAGGCCGCGCTGGTCCTGGCCACCGAAAACGGTTCGGCGGACACCCGCATCCTCAAGGGCCGCGAGAAGGTCCGGCGGGTGCGGCTGGGCGTGCTCGAACACAAGCGCCGGGAGATCACCGCGCTGCGCAACCAGAACCTCATCGACGACATCGTGTTGCGCGAGTTGCAGAACGAGATGGATCTCGAGGAAGTGCAACTCCTCGCCGCCGCGATCGATGACGGCGACGAGGAGCAATAGGGCCCGTCGGTGGCCGACCGTACAGTCGGCCCCATGCTGCACACCGTCGCGATCCGCGGGTATCGCTCGCTGCGCGAGGTGATCCTGCCGCTGGGTCGTCTGTCGGTGATCACCGGCGCCAACGGCGCCGGCAAGTCCTCGCTGTATCGCGCGCTGCACCTGCTGGCCGACTGCGGCCGCGGCGAGGTCATCGGGTCGCTCGCCCGCGAGGGCGGCCTGCAATCGGTGCTGTGGGCCGGTCCCGAGCAGCCGGCCGGTGCCCGACGCTCCGGGAAGACCGAGGGCACCGTGCGCACGCGGCCGGTGTCACTCGAATTAGGCTTCACCGCAGATGATTTCGGATACCTGGTGGATCTGGGCATCCCGCAGTCGGCCGGCAAGTCGGTCTTCGCCCGGGATCCGGAGATCAAACGGGAGCTCTTGTTCGCCGGCCCTGTGCTGCGGCCCAGTTCGACGCTGGTGCGACGGTCCCGGGTTTTCGCCGAGGCGAGCGCGGACTCCGGCAGCGGCTTCGACGAATTGTCCCGATCCCTGCCGTCGTACCACAGCGTGCTGGCCGAATACGCCCACCCGCAGGCACTTCCGGAGCTCGCGGCCGTGCGAGAACGGCTGCGCGGCTGGCGGTTCTACGACGGCTTCCGTGTCGACGCGGGAGCGCCCGCGCGGCACCCGCAGGTGGGCACCCGCACCCCGGTGCTCTCCGACGACGGCAGCGACCTGGCGGCCGCGATCCAGACGATCGTCGAGTCGGGGTTCGACGACCTCAATCGCGCCGTCGCCGAGGCATTCGACGGCGCCAGCGTCTCGGTGGCCATCCATGACGGGCTGTTCGACCTGCAGCTGCGGCAGCGCGGCATGCTGCGGTCGTTGCGCGCGGCCGAATTATCGGATGGCACACTGCGTTTCCTGCTGTGGGCCGCCGCACTGTTGAGCCCGCAACCGCCCTCGCTGATGGTGCTCAACGAGCCGGAAACCTCGCTGCACCCCGACCTGGTGGCCCCGCTGGCATCGCTGATCCGCACCACCGCCGCCGAGACTCAGGTCGTGGTGGTCACCCACTCCCGGTCGCTGCTGGAATTTCTGGGTACGTCGCCGGTGAGCGAAGGCACCGACGGCGCCGTCGAGATCGAGCTGTACAAGGACTGGGGCGAAACACGGATCAGCGGCCAGACTTTGATGACGACGCCGCGGTGGGATTGGGGCACCCGCTAGGAGCTTCCGCCTCCGCGGCTAGCCTTCGCGGTCGACCTTCGCGTCATGCCTTCGCGGTTGAGTGTGAATCCTGGGCGTTGAGTGTGAATCCTGGGCGAGTCCGCTCGGCGTGTCGCCGCCGTGGCTTCACACTCAACGCCCGAAGCACACACTGAACGCCCTCCTCGCACACTCAACGCCCCCAGCGCACACTCAACAGAAAATTGCTCGCCAGGCAATATTGCCCGCTGGGCACGTTTGGCGTACGGTCGTCGCTATGCCCGGACTCCGTGAGCGCAAGAAGGCCGACACCCGGCGCGCGCTCAGTGATGCCGCGTTGCGGCTGGCGTTCGAGCGCGGCCTGGAAAACGTGACGCGCGAAGACGTCGCCAACATGGCAGGCGTCTCAGTGCGCACGTTCAACAATTACTTCACCGGCAAATACGAGGCGCTGGCCTACCGGCAATCCGAACGCTTGCGCCGCAGCATCACATTGCTGCGGGAGCGCCCCGCCGATGAGCCGTTGTGGACGGCCATCACTGAGGCCGTGCTGGAGCCCCTGGAGGACGACTTCGGCGACGTGTACGGCGACGAAAACCGGGCGCCCAGCCGCCAGGAACTCGTCGAGGTGCGAAAGCTGCTCATGCAGCCACAAGTTCGAAACTCTTTGCCGCGAGACCTTTTCGACGAGTTTCTCCGCGTGATCGCCGAACGCACCGGCACCGACCCGGAGCATGATCTGTACCCGCGATTGGTCATGGCCGTGGTGCGGGCCGTCGGCGACGCCGCGGCGGAGGCCTATGCATGGGCCGATCCCCCGGTGGCCATCACCGCACTGATTCGCGAGGGCTTTGCCGCCGTCAGCGCGGGGCTGCCCGAACCCCACAGAAGGAAGGCACGCAATGACTGACGAACGCGCCGATGTCGTCATCGCCGGTGCAGGACCCAACGGCCTGCTGCTGGCCTGCGAGTTGGCACTGGCCGGTCTGCGGCCCGTCGTGTTGGACGCCCTGCCCGGCCCCAGCTCCGAGCCGAAGGCCAACGGCATTGTCGGACAGATCATCCGGCTGCTCGACATGCGCGGCCTGTATCAGGCCTTCACCGGTGATGATGCACCACCGCACCCAAACCCTGGGTGGATTTTCGCGGCCATGGGGCTGAACTTCTCCGAGGTGCCCGATAACCCGATGTATGTGCTGGCCATGCAGCAGCCCCGGCTGGTGCGGCTGCTGGAGAAGCGAGCCCGCGATCTCGGGGTCGATCTGCGTTGGGGCCACGGACTCGTCGACATCGAACAGAACGCGGAATCGGTTGCGCTGACGGTCTCGTCGCCCGAGCGCGATTACGCCATTGCCGCCGGCTACGTTGTTGGCGCCGACGGTGGACGCAGCCTGGTCCGCAAGAAACTCGGCATCGACTTTCCCGGCGTGACATCGCCAATGGTCGCCCGACTGGCTCATGTGCATATCCCCGACGACCTCCACCGACCCCACAGCTGTATCGAGATTCCGGGATTCGGACTGCTTCCATTCGGCCACAACCGCTTTGACCGGGGCGGCATCATCTACGCCGAATTCGAGCCGGGCCGCTCGCTGCTCGGGACCCTCGAGTTCGGCCCACCGGTCCCGGACGTTCCCATGACTCTGACCGAACTCCGCGAGAGCGCACGACGCGTGCTGGGCGTGGACCTCCCGTTCGAGGAACCGAAAGACGCAGGGCCGCATGCCCTTCGCCGGATCAACGGGCAGAACACCCGGCACGCCGAGCGCTACCGGGACGGACGGGTTCTGCTGCTCGGTGACGCCGCGCACGTGCACAGCCCGCTGGGCGGCCCGGGCTTGAACCTGGGCCTGCAGGACACGATGAACCTGGGCTGGAAGCTGGCGGCCGAGATCAACGCGACGGCGCCGGCCGGATTGCTCGACACCTACCAGTCCGAGCGCCACCCGGTCGGCCAACGCGTGATGATGCACTCGCTGGCCCAGATCGCGCTGATGGCACCAGGACCCGAGGTCGGTGCACTGCGAACGCTGTTAGGCGAGCTCCTCACCTTCCCGGACACCCAGAAGCACATGGCGGCCCTGTTGGCCGGCGCCGACGTGAGGTATGACGTGGGTGATGATCATCGGTTGTCGGGCTGGCTGGTGCCCGACCTGACGTTCGATGACGGCCGGCGGGTCGCCGAACTGCTGCACGATGCCCGCCCGGTGTTGCTCGACCTGGGCGGCGGCGTCGCGGACGCGGCGCGCGACTGGGCCGATCGTGTCGACACGGTCAGCGCGAGCATCGCTGGCCGTCCCGCCGCGGCGCTACTGATCCGTCCGGACGGCTATGTCGCCTGGGCCGCCGACGAATTCGGAGCGGCGGAAGAGGCAGCCCTGAGGGCGGCGTTGCAGCGCTGGTTCGGGCCGCCCGCGAGCAGATAACCCCGGCCGCAAGCGAAGTTCACGGAGTGTTCAGGCACGCGTCGGTTCAGCATTGGTGAGTGCACATGCGCACCGCGTGTCCTCACGTTATGCGCGTTGTACAGGTCGCCAATTTCTATGGCCCTCGGTCCGGCGGCCTTCGCACCGCGATCGACCGGCTGGGCGCGGAATATTGCGCCGGCGGCCACGACGTCTTCTTGATCGTCCCGGGTCAACGCGCCGAGCGCGCCCAGCTGTACACCGGCGTGATCCGAATTACTCTGCCCGCCCGCCTGATTCCCTTCACCGGCGGCTATCGCGCGGTGATGCCGGGCCCGGTCAAGGCGCTGCTGGAAGCGCTGCAACCCGACGCGCTGGAGGTTTCCGACCGTCTCACACTGCGGTCGCTGGGCCGCTGGGGCCGCGACTTCGGAGCCACGACCGTGATGATCTCCCATGAACGTTTGGATCGCCTTGTCGGACAACTCCTTCCGCGCCGGGCCGCACGGAAGTTCGCCGACCTCGCCAACGCGCGGACGGCCGCCAACTATGACACCGTGGTGTGCACCACCGGTTTCGCGCGCGAGGAGTTCGACCGGATCGGTGCGGCCAACACCGTCACGGTCCCGCTCGGTGTGGACTTGCAGACGTTTCATCCAAGCCGCCACTCCTACCTGGTGCGCGAGCAGTGGGCCGCGCCGACGCAGATGCTGCTGGTCCACTGCGGTCGGCTGTCGGTGGAAAAGCGCGTCGACCGCAGCATCGACGCACTCGGCGCGTTATGCCACGCCGGTGTCGATGCGAGGCTGGTAGTCGTGGGCGAGGGTCCGTTGCGGTCCAGGCTGGAGCGACAGGCCGCCCGGCTACCGGTCGACTTCACCGGTTTCGTCTCCGATCGCAACAGTGTGGCGCAGCTGCTGGCCTCGGCCGATGTGACGCTGGCGCCCGGACCGCATGAGACATTCGGGCTGGCCGCGCTGGAGTCGCTGGCCTGCGGAACACCGGCCGTGGTCTCGCGCACGTCGGCGCTGACCGAGATCATCACCCCGGACAGCGGCGCGCCGGCCGACAACGACCCGGCCGCCATCGCAAAAGCGGTCAGCGCCATCGTCAGTCGGCCCGAACGGCAACGCCGCATCTCTGCGCGACGCCGCGCCGAGGACTTCACCTGGCACCGTGCCGCGACCGGCATGCTGGCGTCGTTGGGGGCGCCGGCCGTCGACGACCCACGCGGCGATTCCGAACAGACCGCCTAGGTCTGTAGACCCCCCGCCGCTTCGTTCGGGCGGGCGGCAGTTTGCTCGCCGTGCTGGCTAGGCTCGCTGGAGACCGCAAGGAGGATCCGGTGGGCGCACGCAACCAGGTATTGATCACCGTCGCCGAGTTGGCGGACGTCATCTCGGCCGGCGATCCGGTCACCATCCTGGACGTGCGGTGGCGAGTCGACGATCCCGACGGCCGCGCGGCCCACCTGGACGGGCACATTCCGGGTGCGGTGTATGTCTCACTCGACGATGACCTCAGCGATCACACGATCTCCGGCAAGGGTCGTCATCCGCTGCCGTCGGGACGCAACCTGGAGACCGCCGCGCGTAACTGGGGAATCCGGCAGGACTCGCTGGTCGTGGTGTACGACGACTGGAATCGCGCCGGTTCCGGACGAGCATGGTGGGTGCTGACGGCGGCCGGGCTCGACAACGTACGCATTCTGGACGGCGGTTTGGCCGCGTGGCGATCGGCCGGGCAAACGCTCGAGACCGGGCCGGTCGATCCGGCGCCCGGGAATGTGACTGTGCCGCACGATAATCTGTATGCGGGAAGCCGCCGTACGTTGACGGCCGAGCACGTGGCCGAAGGCACCGTGACGCTGCTTGATGCGCGCGCACCGGAACGCTACCGCGGCGAGGTCGAACCTCTCGATCCCGTCGCCGGCCACATTCCCGGCGCGAAAAATCTTCCCAGCGGCTCGGTATTGTCGCCCGACGGCACCTTCCTCGATGAGGACTCACTCGCACAACTGCTGTCCGATCGCGCGATCGAGCGCCACGACGCGGTGGCCGCTTACTGCGGCTCCGGCGTCACCGCCACGGTCACGATCGCCGCGCTCGCCGCGATGGGCCGCGATGCGGCGTTGTATCCGGGGTCCTGGTCGGAGTGGAGTTCGGATCCGGGCCATCCGGTGGAACGCGGCGGCCAATAGCCGTCTTTCGTCGCCGGGGACCGACGATTGGGCGACGCTCCAAAGCGCCAGCACATACGCTAGCGGATCTGCGAAACACCTAATGGTCGGAGCGCTGCTACACCCAACTGGCCCGAGAGGAAATTATTTGAATCACATTGGTGCCCTGGCTCTTACGACGCACGTTGGTCGATCGCCTCGAGCAAGACTCGCGAATTGTTAGAATCTACCCCGCCATGAATCCGCTTGGGAAGACCACGTCATGACCCGCCGGCTCGACGGCAAGGTCGCGATCATCACCGGCGCCAGCACCGGCCTGGGACCCGTACTGGGTTCGCTGTTCGTCCGTGAAGGCGCCAAAGTGTTGCTGGCCGCACGACGCGAAGAGCTGGTCCACGCCGCTGCCGACGCGGCCGGCCCCGGCGCCATTGCCATGCGGGCCGACGTGACCGATGAGAACGACGTCGCGGCCATGGTGGCGCTAGCGGTCGACGAGTTCGGCCAGGTCGACATCTTGTGCAACAACGCCGCCGCGCCCGGGCAGGACCGCTGGATCTGGGAGCAGACGCTGGACAACTGGAACGCCACCATCGCGATCGACGTCACCGCCGCGATGCTGTGCACCCGCGAGGTGCTGAACCGCTCGATGCTGCAGCGGCGCCGCGGCGTCATCCTGAACTTCTCGTCCACCGTCAGTTACTCCGGCATGGTCCGCAAAACGCACTACGTCACCGCCAAGGCATCACTGCGGGCGTTCACCAAGGCGGTCGCGCTCGAGGTCGGCCCACACGGCATCCGGTGCAATTGCATCGTGCCCGGGGCCATCGACACCGAGCTGTGGCGCAACTGGGTGCAGCGCACCGCCGACGAGCAGGGTGTCGACGTCGAAACGGTCCGCAAGAAGCAACTCAAAGGCGTTGCCTTGCAGGATATCTCCTCACCGGAAGACATCGCCAACCTGGCCTTGTTCCTGGCCAGCGACGAAAGCCGTACCATCACGGGCCAATCGATCCCCGTCGATGCCGGAGGGTACATGCAGGGATGAGCGGACACGCCAAACTGTCGGTGGCCACCCCGGTGGTGACGATGTTTCCCGGAAGCAGCGGTGAATGGGAGAAACACGCCACCATCGAGGATCTGGCTCAGATCGCCGAGGCGGCGGATCGTCTCGGCTACCACCACCTGACGTGCAGCGAGCACATCGCGCTGCCCGCTGCCGAGCGGGGCCGCCGCGGCACCCGCTATTGGGATCCGCTGGCCACGTTCGGCTACCTGGCCGCGCGCACACAACGAATTCGGTTGGCCACCAACGTGTTGGTGCTCGCCTATCACCATCCGCTCGAAATCGCCAAGCGTTACGGCACCCTGGACCAGATCAGCGGCGGGAGACTGATTCTGGGGGTCGGCGTCGGCAGCCTCAAAGAAGAATTCGACCTGATCGGCGCGCCCTTCGACGACCGCGGCCCGCGCGGGGACGACGCCTTGCGGGCACTGCGCGCGTCGCTGTCGGTCGACGAGCCGGCCTACCACGGTGAGTTCTATTCGTACGGCGGCATGGTCATCGACCCGTGCGCGGTCCAGCAGCACGTCCCCATCTGGATCGGCGGGCGGACGCTTCGATCGCTGCGCCGCGCCGCAACGCTGGCCGACGGTTGGGCCCCTTTCAGCGTGAGCCTGCAGCAGGCCCGGGATTGGCTGGGCCGCTTCGAGCTTCGTTCCGGATTCGACGTCGTCCTGCCCGCTCCCGCACTGCTGGACCCGATCGGCGAGCCGGAGCGGACCCGCGACCTGCTGGACGAGACGGCCGCACACGGCGCGACCATCGTCAGCGCCGCCTTCCGCCACACATCGCTGCGCCATTACCTGGAGAGCCTGCAGGCCCTCGCCGAGCTCCATCCGCCCGCGGGCGGTTCCGCGTGATACGCGTCAGGGCAGGCATATTCAGCCTCACCGCCGCCGCACCGGCCGATGACGGCAGTTATCTGCGCTGGCACCTGCTGGATCACATGCCCGAGCAATACCAGCTGCCGGGCATCGTGCACGGGTTGCGCTGGATCGCCGACGGCGACTACCCCAGCCATCGCCTCGCGGCCGATGGCCCCCTGGGTGAAATCGGCAACGCGGTGCACTACCTGGTCAGCGATCCCGTCGAGCAGACCTTCGACGAGTTCGTCACCCTCGGTCGCGCGCTGCGCGACAACGGTCGCTTCCCCGTCTGGCGACCGCCACTGCAAGTGGCCGGACTGCGCCTCCTGCAGTGGCACTCCGCGCCGCACGCCCTCGTTTCGCCCGAGGTGGTGCCGTTTCGGCCGCACCGCGGCATCGTGCTGATCGTTGAAGAACCCACCGACGGCCGGCCGGACGAATGGCTGCGGTGGTTGCATGCCGAGCACTACCCGGCGCTGCTCTCTATGCCGGGCACGGCCGGCGCGTGGACATTCGGTTCCAGCGCCGGCTGGAGCCACCTACCCCGCGGCTGGCGAACCGATCACCAATACATCACCGTCGTCTACCTCGACGAGGATCCGCTGACCACCATCGGTGCGCTGGCCCCCGTGATCGAAGAGCGTTGGCGCTCAACGGCGGTGCGGCCGGCGTTCGCCGGGCCGCTGCGCAGCACGATCAACTGGGACGCCTGGCCGTAAGGGCTGGCGCCCGCCTAGGTGGCGCAGCAGGTGGACTCCGAGAGATCGGTGGGTCCGAACGTCTCGGAGTCCGCCTTCACCGTGTAAATCTCCCACCGTTCACCGCCGGGACCACTCACCCACACCTTGTCTTGAGTAGCGAAGCAACACGTTGTGTCGATCTCTTCGTCGGTGAGCAGATCGATCTCGGCGAGCCGTGTGCTTTCGGCGTGCACGGCGTCGCTGGAGGCGACCTCGACGCCAAGGTGGTTGAGTGTGCCACCGTGGCCGGCGTTTTCCAGCAAGACCAATTTGAGCGGCGGGTCGGCGACGACGAAGTTGGCATATCCGGGTTTGACTTTGGCCGGCTCGACGCCGAAAAGTTTGGTGTAGAACGCCATTGCCTCGTCGAGATCATCGACGTTGAGGGCCAGTTGAACGCGCGCCATGGTCACTTTCCTTTCGTAGCGGATATCTCGATCGTCATCGTGGTCCCGAGCAGCTCCGCGATGAGAGCACGAACATGCTCGGCGATGTCCTCACGGATAGCCCGCACCGTCTCCACCGGCTGACCGGCGGGATCGCGCAGACGCCAATCGCGGTACGAGACGCCGGGGAAGAACGGGCAGGTATCACCGCAGCCCATGGTGATCACCACGTCACTCGTCTGAACTGCATCGGCGGTAAGAACTTTCGGTTCATCGGTGATGTCGATGCCCCATTCGGCCATCACTGCCACCGCCGCGGGATTGATCTGGTCGGCGGGCTCCGTACCGGCAGAGCGGACGTCGATGCGGTCGCCCGCCAGGTGGCGCAGCAGTGCAGCGGCCATTTGCGAACGGCCGGCGTTGTGCACGCAGACGAACAAAACGCTGGGCCTGTCGGCGCTCAACGAGGAACCCCCGGTCTCGCCAAAGAGCCGTGGTCGCAAAGCCAGCGAGACGTAGACCAGTGCGACCAGGATCGGGACCTCGATAAGCGGCCCGACCACACCGGCCAGCGCCTGGCCGGACGCGGCGCCGTAGGTGGCGATCGCCACCGCGATCGCGAGTTCGAAGTTGTTGCCGGCGGCGGTGAAAGCCAGCGTGGTGGTACGCGCGTAGCCCAGCCGCAGCAGCACACCCAACCCATATCCTCCGGCCCACATGATCGCGAAATACACCAGCAGCGGCAGCGCGATCCGTGCGACATCCCAAGGCCGGGAGGTGATCTGGTGACCTTGCAGCGCGAACAAGATGACGATGGTGAACAGCAACCCGTACAGGGCCCACGGGCCGATCCGGGGCAGGAAACGGCTCTCATACCAGCTGCGGCCCTTGGCGCGTTCTCCGAGGCGACGCGACAGGTATCCGGCCAGCAGCGGGATACCCAGGAAGATGAGCACGGATTTCGCGATGTGCCAGGCGGATACGTCGATGCCGGTCGTGCTCAGCCCCAGCCACCCGGGCAGCACCGACAGATAGAACCAGCCCAGGGCGGCGAACATGACGACCTGGAAGATCGAGTTCAGCGCGACCAGGACCGCGGCGGCTTCGCGGTCCCCGCACGCGAGGTCGTTCCAGATGATGACCATGGCGATGCAGCGCGCCAAACCCACGATGATCAGCCCGGTGCGGTACTCCGGCAGGTCGGGCAGCAGGAGCCAGGCCAGGGTGAACATCACGGCGGGTCCGATCAGCCAGTTCAGCACCACCGACGCCACCATGAGCCTGCGATCGCCGGTGACGCTGTCGAGCCGGTCGTAGCGCACTTTGGCCAGCACCGGATACATCATCACCAGCAGGCCGATCGCGATGGGCAGCGAGATGCCGTCGACCGCAACGGCGCCGACCGCCCGCCCCAATCCCGGGACCAACCGGCCCAGGAGCAGACCCGCGACCATGGCGATCGCGATCCATCCGGGCAGGAACCGATCCAGCGTCGAGAGCCGGGCGCTCACCGCCGTGTCGATCCGCGCCTGGCTCACGACCCGCATCCCGCGGCGACTCGTGCGTCGACGCTAAGCACCGACGAAAGTTGTTGCAACGCGGCTGGAACCACCCAGTAGTAGACCCACGTTCCGCGTCGTTCGCAGTCCAAGAGCCCCGCCGACCGTAGCGTCTTGAGGTGATGGGAGATCGTCGGCTGCGATACGTCGAATGTCTGAGAGATCTCACAGACGCAGGCCTGGCCGCCGGGGTGGCTGGCGACCAGGCTCAACAATCGCAGCCGCACCGGATCGCTGAGCGCCTTGAACATGGCCGCCAGCTCCACGGCGTGCGGCTCGGCCAACGCGGCCGCCCCCAGTGCCGGGCAACACTCCGTCAAGGATTGATTCGACATTCGTCTATATAAACATGTATCGAATCAACGCGCCAGAGGTGGAGTTTTTCCCTACTCCGGTTTTAGTCAGGCAGGGGAAACGCACGGGCCCTATAGTCCTCATGACGTCCTAGTCAAAGGGGGTGCCATGACCAATCCCGGCAATCGCCGCCGCCGGCTGCGGGTCGTTCACGCGGCCGCCGCGATCGCCCTGGTGACGTTGGGCGCCGGCCTGCCGGCCTGTTCAAGCAAGGGGGATCACCCGGCCAACGCCCCGAGTTCAGGCCCGGCTTTGACAAGCACGACCGTCATGATCGATGGAAACAAGCACACGATGATCGCCGCGGTGGACTGCACCCGATCGGCGGCACAACCGAGTGCGTCTCCCCCGGAATCGGGTGACCTCACCACCCGGATCAGCGTGCACGACGATTCCGCATCGGTGTCGCTGGCCGTCTCTGATGAGCAACCCCCCGGCATCGACGGCTTCGCCATTTCGCTGAAACTGGACAATGGCCAATACCAATTGCCTTACCAGGGAACCAAATCACCGACTCAGGTCCAAGCGACCAAGGACGGCAAGAGTTACACGGTGACCGGGACGGGCCAGGCCGCCACGCCCGGTCAAAGTGGCTTGCGGGATGTGACTTTTGGAATCCACGTGACGTGCCCGTAGCACATATTGTCTGCCGCGACCGCCTCTGCGATGCTGGCAGCTTGGATATCTTTGCGCAGTGGCAGGACGGAGGCACCGAGCTTCGATGGCGCTCGACAACGGCCGCCAACGACGGCCAGGAAGTCGCGGTGTTCGCTCGCCGTTGCGGCACTCCCGGTGCGCCCGCGTTGGTGCTGGTGCACGGCTTTCCGACCAGCAGCATGGACTATTTCGCGCTGGTCGGTGAACTGAGCGCGGAGTTCGACATCTGCCTGCTGGACTTTCCCGGCTATGGACTGTCCGGCAAACCAGCCGAGCCTTACGTGTACTCGCTCTACGACGACGCGCGCCTGCTCACCCACGCGATCACTCAGGTGTGGGGGCTCACCGAATACCGCATGCTCACCCACGACCGGGGCAGCAGCGTCGGCATGATCGCGGTGGGCATGCTGGCCGCACAGGATCCGCCGGCCGCGCCCGTCGACCTTATTCTGACCAACGCCAACATCTACCTGCCGCTTTCCAACCTCACCGCGTTTCAGACCGCGCTGCTCGACCCCGCGACCGCCCGGCCCACCGCGTCGGTCACGACGCCGGAGATGCTGGCGGCCGGCATGGGCGCGAGTACCTTCATACCGCGACGCACGCTGGAAGATCCGGAGATCGCCGCGTTGGCCAAATGCTTCGCCCACAACGACGGAATCCGCGTGCTGCCCGACACCATTCAATATCTCCACGAACGCGCCGCGGACGAAACCGGTTGGCTGGAGGCGCTTTCCACGAGCGATGTGAACACGACCGTGGTGTGGGGCGTCCACGACAACGTGGCACCGTTGCGGGTGCCCAACCATGTCTGGCAGACGTATCTGAAGAACAAGCCGGGTCGCAACCGCTACTGGGTGGTGCCCGGCGCCGACCACTATCTGCAGTGCGACGCCCCCGGGCAACTGGCCCAGATCGTGCGCCTCACCGCCCAGGGTGACGATATTCCGTTGCAGACGTTGGGAAATCAGCCCGACGGCGCGGTGCTGGTGGACATAAGCGGCTCATAGCCGCGCCGAACGTGCGGCTGGCCGGGCGTTCGTGTCCGAGTCTGCGGCGAGCCGGGCGTTCGGCGGGGCGGACCGTCACCCCACGCGGACGGGCAGGCGTGCCCACCCGCGCACGCTCGCGGTATGCGCCCGTTGCGCGTTCGCATAGTCGACTTCCCAGTCGGGCCAGCGCTTGAGCACCTCTTCGAAGGCCACCCGCGCTTCGAGCCGGGCCAGCGCCGAGCCCAGGCAGAAATGCAGGCCCTGCCCGAAGCTGAGATGGCTTCCGCGGCGGTGGATGTCGTAGCGATCCCCATCCGGAAAGTGGCTTTCGTCGCGGTTGGCCGACGCGTTGAGCAGCAGCATGAACGACCCCTCGGGAACCACGTGGCCATAGTGCTCGGCATCGCGCGCGACGTAGCGGGCCTGCACCGGTGACGGCGGCTCGTATCGCAACGTCTCCTCGATCGCGCCGGGGATCAGCGACGGGTCCGCGACGAGCTCGCGGCGCTGATCGGGGTGATCCGACAGCAGCTGGCCCATGAAACCGATTAAGCGAGCGGTGGTTTCGTTGCCGGCACCGGCGATCATCGCGGTATAAGCCAGCACCTCGGTCCGCGACAGGGGACGGCGCGTGCCGTCCGGCTCATCGATCTCGGCCCGCAACAGTTCGGTCATGAGGTCATCGGATGGATGACCGGCCCGCCACTCGATGTACTCGGCGAACAGGGCAATGGAGTTCGCGAAGACATCCGCATCGACCGCGGCGGGGTCGCTATCCTCGGACAAACTGATGTTGGCGACGCTGCGGTCTCGGATCTTTTCTTGATCAGCCTCGGGAATGCCCAAGAGGTATCCGATGGTCCGCATCGGCATCATCGCGCCGAGGTCTGCGATGAAATCGAAACCACTCCCGCCGACCAACGGGTCAAGCTCGCGGACACAGAACCCACGCACCAGGTCCTCGACCGCCAACATGCGCCGGGGCGTGAAGACCCGGGACAGCAGCTTGCGGTGCAGATCGTGCAGCGGAGGGTCCTCGAACAGCAGAATGCCCGGTGGGACTTCGATGTTCGCGAACAAGATGTCGGCGGTGGTGCCCCGACCGGAGCGGTAAGTCTCCCAGTTCGGCAGTTCGCGCACCACGTCGTCGTATCGACTCAGCGCGTAGAAGTTGTACTTCTCGTTGTAATACAGCGGCGCTTCTTCGCGCATCCGCTTCCACACCGGATACGGGTTCGAGTCGATCTCGACATCGAAGGGGTCGTAATACAACTCGACGGCGCTGGGGCTGGTCATTGTCGGGTCCCTATCTCAGTCGTTGCGGTGCAAGAAGCCATGCAGGAGTGCTTGGACGAGTTCCTCAACGATCACCTCCCGCGGCGGTGGATTGTTTCCGAAGTAGGTCGAACGCAACGCGGCCATGCCGGCGATCATCGACACGGTCGAGTGGGCCGGCAGGTCAGGGTGATCGGACTGCAACCCGCGCAATTGCATGCCTTCGACGCTGATTTGGCCCAGCACGGTGACCGCCCGGCGGATCTCGGCGATGCCGGCGTCGGCCTTCTCCTCGTCGCTGAGACTCTCGGCGGCCATCAGGGTCAACAGCAGACCCTGGTGTTCGACGAACACGTCGTAGAGCTTGGAGACGAACAGCCGAGTCAGCTCCTCCTCGTCGGTCTCCTCGGGAACCACCGACTGCCAGGTCTGGCCGAATTCGTCGACGAAACTCACGAAGGGCACGACGAGCGCCTCGCGGAATAGCGCGGCTTTCGAACCGAAGTTGCGGAAGAGCAGATGTTCGGTGACCCCTGCGGCCTGGGCGATTTCACGTGTCGTGGTGCTGCGATAGTCCTGGCCGGCGAAGAGCGCCCGGGCAGCGTCGAGCAGCAGCCGGCGCGGCTCGCCACGGGGCCGGCGCGCCACCGCGGTCGGCGTCGGCTGCTTGATTGCTCGCTGGGGCACCGAGGTCCACTCCTGTCGAAACGGTCGGCCGTCTTGGGGATAGTATCCGCTATCTACGTAGGATAGTATCCACTACCTTAAAGGCGAAACCATCGGAAGGGTGACACCATGGGTGCTGTCATCATGCTCGGGACGCTGTTCGGACTGATCGTCCTGATATTCGGGCTGGTACTGCGCTTCGATCCCGAGGCGCGGCGCGCGCCGAGCGACGAGCGCCGCCGGTGAGCACCCAAATGACGCCGGTGATGGCCGCGGCTCAGTACTTCTCCTACGCCGCGAGCATCGCGTTCCTGATTGCCGGGATCTATCTGAGCTGCCGGCGCCGCCGCATCCATCCACTCTTGCTTCTTGGCATTTCGGCGATCTCGTTCTCCTGGATCGAGTCACCATACGACTGGGCGATGTACGCACAGTTTCCGCCCGCGCTGCCCCGCATGCCGTCGTGGTGGCCGTTGAACGTGACGTGGGGCGGGCTGCCCTTAGCGGTGCCGATCGGCTACGTCTCCTACTTCATCATTCCTGCCGTGACCGGGGCCGCACTCGGACGCTGGCTGAGCGCAAAGTTCAACTGGCGCAGGCCCATTACCCTGCTCGTGGTCGGCCTCGTCGTCGGCTTCTGCTGGGCTTTGTTTTTCAACGCCTTCACCGGCGCCCAGCTCGGCAACTTCTATTACGGGTACGTGATTCCCGGTCTCGCGATCTTCGAGGGGACCAAGCACCAGTACCCGCTTTACGACTCGCTGGCGATGGGCATCCAGATGATGCTCTTCACGTACCTGCTCGGCCGCACCGATGCCGAAGGACGAAACGTCATCGATATGTGGGCGGACAAGAGGGCGAAGAGCCGAGGCCAGTCCGCGGTGCTCTCCATCGTGGCCGTCATCGTCGTCGGACACCTGGTCTACGGCGCGGTCTTTGCGCCGCACCTCATGACCAAGCTAGGCGGCTACGTCACCGCGGGACCGACGGAGCAGCTGTATCCCGGCGTCCCCAACCAACCCAGATAAGGCAGCGATCACATGGGCTACGAGAGCACCGCCGAGCCGATCAAGATCGGCTATCTGATGGACTTCCTACTGCCCGAGGGCTTTCCGCAAACGTATTTCGAGGACCTGACGCAACCCTTCGATCTGGTCTTCAAAAAGGGCGTCGAGCAAGGGCTGATCGATCGCCCGATCGAGATCATCTACCGCGAAGTCGAGGGCCTGCCCAAGGGATCGGTCAAAGCGGTCATCGACGCCTACGGCGAATTGTGCGACGAGGGCGTGAAGGAGGCCCTGGAACGCGTCAAGATGATGCCGGCCGCGTCCGGCGCACCGGGGACCCGAGTGTCGTTCGGCAACTGGACGCGTCGAGCCTGGATGGGTGGGGGCTATCTGGTGGCGCGGCGACTCGATGCCGACGGCGTCAACTCGCACCTCGTCGATCGCTTCGGCGAGGAGTAGCTCCTCAGCCGAGGGCTTGGGGCAGGACGACTTCGCCCACCCGCTCAAGGTATGGCCACGCGATGTCCGGCGGCACGCCGCCACACAGCGGCGACAGGTTCAGCACCTGGCCAGCTTTCACCCGCGAGATCGCCTCGGGGACAGAGATAATCACGTGCGACGTCCCCGTCTCGCGCAGCTCGTCGACGGTGTTCACGTGGCTGAAGCCAGCCGTCGTCTCGTCACCGGGATTCCAGGCGGCATAGGTGCGCACGTCGTGCAGCAGGTGCTCGCCGATCTCTTTCCACGCCTGGTCCACGTCCTCGGCGACGAACACCACCGAGGGGGTGTTGCGGTCGGGAAACATGGTCGGGCCGGGCTGGTGGCCGTGCTCGCGGCAGGCCTCCTCGTAGGCCTCCTGCATGCCCGGCGCGTTGGCGTTGCCCAGCATGCCCAGGCCGTACCTACCGGCCCGACGGGCCGCGGCGACCGTTCCCCCGCCCCACATCATTGCCGGGCCGCCGGGAGTCAGCGGGCGAGGTGTCACGGTGATCCGCCGCCCGTCCTCGACGACGCTCTCACCGGCTAGCAGTCGCCGTAACAGCGCGAGTTTCTCGTCGCAGACGCGGCCGCGCTTCTTGATCGGCACGCCGAAGTGCTCGAACTCCTCGGGCCGGTAGCCCAGGGCCAGGATGTAGGACGCCCGCCCGTTGCTGATGATGTCGAGGACCGCCATGTCCTCGGCGAGTCGCACCGTTTCGTAGAACGGCAGGATCAGGATCAGGCTCAGCGCCAGCCGCTGCGTCCGCGCGGCCACCGCTGAGGCCAGCAGAAACGGTGAGGGCAGGTAGCCGTCGTCGGAGCCGTGGTGCTCGCACAGCACGGCGGCCAGACCACCGTGCTCCTCGGCCCACGCGCACATTTCGGGTGCCGCGGCGTACAGATCGGTTGGGGGCGCGGCCCATTCGGGATCGCGCATGTCGAAGCGCAGTGTGTACACGGCAGCCTCCTAGGTGGCCTAATCTTTGCGAGGCACGTTACACCTTCAGTCGAAGGCGTAAAGCGGCAGCGTGAGCCGACTCCCCCGGTAGACCACACCACAACACGCATAGGCACTCTCCTCACTGGTCGTCGGCAAACGTGGCCGCGGCACGCTCGAGATAGGGCCATGCCACATCCGGTGCGACGCCGCCACAGAGCGGGTGCAACGGCAGCAGTCGCCCGCTTCGCACGTAGTCGATCGCCTGGCCGGGGGTGAAGATGCGGTACGGACCGCGGTCGTCCCGAAGCGCCGCCACGCTGTCGGCACGGGTGATGCTGGCCACCGAATCGGTCGTGGGGCCGGTAGGACGCCGCTGTTTTCGCGTCATGCAGCAGGTGCGGTCCCAGCTCATCCCAGGCCTCGTCGACGTCATCGGCCACGAAAACCGCTGTCGGAGTATCCGGTTGGGGAAATTGGATGATCCCGGGTTCGTGTCCGTGCGCACGGCATTGCGCCTCGTAGTACTCCTTCAACCCGGGCGACGCGGTCTGGGAGATGAACCCCAGCCCGTAGCGGCCGGCGCGCCGTGCGGCGGCCTTGCTGCCGCCGGCGATCAGCACCATCGGCCCGTTGGGCGATCCGCACGGCGGGGTGACGCGGACCGTGCGGCCCCGGTATTCGACGGGCTCACCGCGCACCAGCGGGCCGAGCACGCCAAGGATCTCATCGGCGACTCGACCGCGCGTGGTCATGTCGATGCCGAAGTGCTCGTATTCCTCATCCCGATGTCCCACGCCGAACGCGTAGGACACCCGTCCCTTGCTGATCAGGTCCAACACGCTGATTTCCTCGGCGAGCCGCACGGGATCCCACAGCGGAAGCGGCACCGCGGCCAGCAGGATCGCCAATGTGCGCGTCCTGGCCGCTATCGCCGACGCCAAGGTGAGCGGTGCCGGCAGATGACCGTCGTCGGCACCGTGGTGCTCGGAGAGCACCCCCAATACGGCGCCCCGCGTTTCGGCCCACTCGCACATGTCGATGGCCGCGGCGTACAGATCGGTGGCCGGTGCACCCCAGCGCGGAGCGCGCATGTCGAACCTAAGCGTGAACATCAGCAGTCGCCGGGATTGGGTGCGATGCCCGCCTCTGAGCGACAACGCAGTCCCGGATTGTCGCTCGGAGGCGGGCAAAACACTGGTCGGCCCTCACCGCTGAAGAGTAACCTAAAATTTGTTCGTTAAGATAGTGCCTACTTTCTTAAATCCTTGACCGCGCCGATTCGCGGCGGTAGTTTCCAAGTCGAACGTTGGGCAACCACGGCCGCGTGCGTTGCCGTAAGGGCAACGGCCGCCCTGGCTTTCATCGTATTGCGCGACGCGCACGCACCTGAGGAGGAACAAAGATGACGGCTCATCGCGTGGTGGTGTGGGCGACGGGTGGCATCGGCTCGATTGCCATCCGCGCAATTTCGCGGCGCCCCAATCTGGACTTGGTCGGCGTGTGGGTGCACTCGGACGGCAAGGTCGGCAAGGATGCCGGCGAACTGGCCGGCGGTGAGCCGATCGGCCTGAAAGCCACCAACGACGCCGACGCGCTGATCGCGGCCAAACCCGACTGCGTCATCTATGCAGCCAGCGGTCCCGAACGCGATGCGCTGGCCATCCCGGATTACGTCAAGCTGCTCGAAGCCGGCATCAACGTCGTGACGACCAGCACCACGCGATTGGTCAACCCGCACGCCTACGAGCCCGTCGGAGTGGCGCGACCAGCTGGTCGCCGCGGCCAAGCAGGGCCAGGCGTCGCTGTACGCGTCGGGGATCGAGCCGGGCTTCGCCGCCGACTATCTGCCGCTGGTGTTGTCCACCCAGTCGTCTTCGATCGACAAGATCCACTCCTTCGAGATCGGCCTGTACGACGACTACGGCGTTCCCGACATCATGAGCGACGCGCTGGGCTTCGGCCGCCCGCTCGACTACCAGCCCTGGATCAGCTACCCCGGCGCGATCGCCGGCGAATGGCAGGGGCAGATCCGGTTGATCGCCGACGCGTTGGGGGTCGAAGTCCAGGAAGTCCGCGAGGGTTTCGATCGCGCGGTCACCAACCGGACGCTGGAGGTTGCGATGGGCACCGTCGAGGCCGGAACCTGCGGCGCGCTGCGGATGCAGGCGATCGGCGTGGTCGACGGCCGGGAAGCCATCGTCATCGAGCACGTCACCCGGCTCGCGCACGACGTGGCCCCCGACTGGCCCACCGGAATCGGCGACCTGTCCTACCGCGTCATGATTTACGGCGATCCGGACATCGACTGCACCCTGGCGGCGACGCTGAAGGATCCCGCCAAGGCCGGCATCGGCGGGATGACCTCCGGGGCGGGCGCCATGGTCGCCACCGCGATGCGCGTCGTCAACGCCGTGCCGTATGTCGTTGCCGCCCAGCCGGGATTGCTGAGTTCGGTGGATCTCCCGCTGACGATCCCGCAAAAACGCGTTTGTCGGCGGGTAGGTCGCGCCGGATACTCTGCGGGCGTGACGGTTAATCCACTCGAGGAACTCACCCTGGAGCAATTGAGGCTGCGCACCAGCATGAAATGGGGCGCGCATCCAGCCGACGTCCTGCCGCTGTGGGTCGCCGAGATGGACGTCAACCTGGCGCCGACGGTGGCCGAGGCGCTGCGGAAGGCCATCGACGACGGCGACACCGGATATCCCTGCGGAACCGCGCTCGCCGAAGCGGTCAGCCAATTCGCGGCGCGGCATTGGCACTGGCATGACCTGGACGTGAGCCGCACCGCGCTGGTTCCCGACGTCATGCTCGGTGTCGTCGAAGTGTTGCGCCTGCTGACCGATCGCGGTGACGCCGTCATCGTCAACCCACCGGTCTATGCGCCGTTCTACGCGTTCGTCGCGCACGACGGCCGCCGGGTGATCGAGGCGCCTCTTGCCGATGGGCGAATTGACTTGAACGCCTTGGAGAATGCCTTCGTTCGGGCTCGCACGGGAGCGACAAAGGACGCGAAGGTCGCCTATCTGCTGTGCAATCCCCACAACCCGACCGGATCGGTGCACACGACCGACGAACTCCGCGGGGTCGCCGAGCTCGCCCGGCGACTCGGCGTACGGGTGGTGTCCGACGAGATTCACGCACCCGTGATCCTGCCGGGATCGCGGTTCACCCCCTTCCTCACCGTCCCGGGGGCCGAGAACGCTTTCGCCCTGACCTCGGCATCGAAGGCCTGGAATCTGTCCGGCTTGAAAGCTGCGCTGGCCATCGCCGGACCGGAGGCCGCCGCCGACCTGAACCGGATGCCGGAGGAGGTCAGTCATGGCCCCAGTCACCTCGGCGTCATCGCCCACGCCGAGGCGTTTCGGAGCGGCAGGGATTGGCTCGACGCGACCCTGCGCGGCCTGGACGAGAACCGGACACTGCTGGGTGAGTTGGTCGCCGAGCACCTTCCCGGCGTGAAATACCAATGGCCACAAGGCACTTACCTTGCATGGCTGGATTGCCGGGATCTCGGTTTCGACGAAGAAGCCGCCGATGGACTTGCGGTGGTTGCCGACCTGTCCGGGCCGGCCCGCTGGTTCCTGGATCACGCGCGGGTGGCGCTCAGCTCCGGGCACGTGTTCGGAACCGGCGGAACCGGACATGTGCGATTGAACTTTGCCACCTCGCGAGCCGTTCTCACCGAGGCGGTGTCGCGAATGGGACGGGCCCTGGCCGACGCCCGGTAGTGGACCGGCGCCGGACACAGGGGTTTTCGGCTACGCGGAGACTTCCTCGGCGCCCCGGCCCAAGTTGCGAAACCCTTGGGCGGGCTCCTTCATGCCGAGCGTGAACGGCAGGGAGTCGATCTCGAACTTCGTCGTCGCACCGAGCCGGCGGAAAAAGCTGCGCCGCGGCGCCGCGACGGGAACCTGCAGCGTCGCGAGGTCGATGTAGTGCGTCGACGTTTCTCCGATTCCGTCAAAGACGTGGACCAGCGGCAAGCACAGCTCGCGCATCGGCTCGTCGAGGCATGCCGCGACGGGATCGGTCATCAGCACGTATTCGGTAACCGGCACCATGTTTTTCAGCATGCGGTGCACCAGAATGACATCGAAGCCGGCCAGCTCGACATGGCGCTTCACCTTCTGATCCGCCACCTCGCCCACATGCACGACGAACTTGAGCGACAGCTTCTCCAGCTGTTCGCAACTCGCACACTCGCAAGCGATGTCGTTTTTCATCTGCTCGCGCCGCTCCAGGAACGACGCGCGCATCCGTGACAGGCGGTCGCACACCACCACTTTGGCGTGGGTGTCCGGAGCCCAGAAGAACGCGGCGTCACCCTCGAGCTTGGCCAGCTTCAAACCCTTACCCGCGTTGATCACCGACTCCAACAGGCCTGCGACTGTCAGCTGGGCATGGGCAAGGTGCGTCCGGTTCCACTGCATGTAATGCGTGTACCCGCCGATGTCGGCTATGAGCAGAACCGCGCGCCGAATTGCCATGAAGAAGCCAGTTTAGTAGCTCTTAGGGCTCAGCTCAATGAATCTCCTACTAGACGAACCCGCGCCGGCGAGAGAGGCTTACAGGGGTGCTGGTTCACCGGAGGAGCTGATATGCATGTGCTGCGAACCCCGGATTCCCGATTCGAAAACCTGGAGGACTACCCGTTCGTCGGGCACTACCTTGACGTAACCGCAAGTGACACCCGGCCGCTTCGCATGCACTACCTCGACGAGGGCACGATCGAGGGGCCGCCGATCGTTCTGCTGCACGGCGAGCCCACGTGGAGCTACCTCTATCGGACGATGGTCCCGCCCCTGACCGACGCCGGGAACCGGGTGCTCGCGCCCGATCTGATCGGTTTCGGCCGTTCGGACAAGCCCAGCCGGGTCGAGGACTACACCTACCAGCGCCATGTGGAGTGGATGATCTCGTGGTTCGAGCATCTCAACCTCAGGGACGTCACGCTGTTCGTGCAGGACTGGGGATCGCTGATCGGGCTGCGCATCGCCGCCGAGCAGTCCGACCGCGTCGCGCGGCTGGTGGTGGCCAACGGCTTCCTACCCACCGCACAACGGCGCACCCCGCCGGCCTTCTACGCCTGGCGAGCCTTCGCGCGCTACTCCCCTGTGCTGCCCGCGGGCCGCATCGTCAGCGCAGGGACCGTGCGCCGGGTGCCGTCGAAAGTCCGGGCGGGCTACGACGCGCCCTTTCCCGACAAGACGTATCAAGCCGGGGCCCGAGCGTTCCCTCAGTTGGTGCCCACCTCGCGCCGCTGACCCGGCGATTCCTGCCAACCGGAAGGCATGGGATGCCCTCGGCCGCTGGGAAAAACCGTTCCTCGCCATCTTCGGAGCCCGCGATCCCATCCTCGGACGGGCGGACAGCGCCCTGATCAAGCACATTCCCGGCGCCGCGGGCCAGCCACACGCCCGCATCAACGCCAGCCACTTCATTCAAGAGGACCGCGGACCCGAACTGGCCGAACGCATCCAGTCGTGGCAGCAGGCCTGGCTCTGAACGCACGTCCGCGGGTGTTGTTCAAGACGCGCTCGGACCGATTTGACAACGCTCGAATCGTTGTATGATTGGGGACCAAAGCTTTTAAACGGGGTGAGGTCTTTTCTCATGGGCAGGAAAGGGTGGGGCGGAGCGCCGCCAGCCGACGATGAGGAGGCGCGCAAGCGCATCGTGGACGCGGCCATCCGGAGCATGGAGCGCAGGGGTCCGCAGGGAACGAGTCTTTCCATCATCGCCGGCGACTTGGGTATCACCCGTCCCACGGTGTATCGGTATTTCGCCACCATCGACGAACTCGTGACGGCGGCCAGCGACGTCGCCCTGGGCGGCTGGACGGCCCGCATCGCCGATCTCACGTCGGGCATCGAAGACCCCGTCGATCTGCTCGTCGAGGCGGTTGCCTATCTGGTCGAGCGGCTGCCCCAAGAACCTCTGTTGATGACGCTGCTGGAAACCGACCGGACCCGCCTGATGAGTCAGCAGATGGTGATGGGCGAATCGATCGCGCGGTCGCGAGTCCTGTTGCAGCACACGGGTATCGACTGGGAGGCGTTGGGTTATCGCGGTGCGGACTTCGACGATCTGGTCGAGTATCTGCTGCGCATCATTCAGTCGATGGTCCTGGTTCCGCCGCAGCCGCCGCGCACCGCGAGCGAACTGCGGGCGATGCTGCGGCACTGGATTGGGCCGGTGGTGATGACCCCGCCGCGCACGAAGAGCCGGAAACGTCACTAGCCGCGGTTCAGGTCAGTGCACCCGGCGCTTCGCCTATGGCATTCGGATGGTCCAGGCGTTCACGCCTGATCCCAATGGTGACAGTGCCGTCGCTATTGGCCGTCGCCGAGCCGGAATTGATTCCGCCACGGCCATATTCGAGGTCGAGCGCGGCCATGTGCTGATTCCACACGGTAGATTCCAGGACCGGCACGCGGTTGGCGCGACGTGATCACCAGCGCCTCGCCGGGCTCCAGGGCATAGGCCGACGTGAAAGTGGTTGCAGAGTACTGGATCACGCGTATCGACGAGCTGCTCAGCGCGTGCATTCGCGATCACGATCGGCTTCCCGTCGACCGCACCATCGACGTGCGCTTCGGCGAATCAATCGCTGGTAATTCGTCAAATCGATTATACAGCGTTACAAATGATGTAATATCTGATTGTCGCCGCCCCATGAGGATGCGTCGAGGCCTCATGCGGCGGCGCACACAGACCGATGGGGCCGCAGTTGGGGCCCGGAGTGTCGCTCGGCCTCTGGCGAGTGAGAGATCGCACCGCCCTACCGGGCGGTGGCGTCAGCGAGTAACCGCGAGTACGGCTTCCGCCAATTCGGGACGGCAGACCACGAGATCCGGCAACTTCGGGTCGGGTTGGTTGTACCCCAGGGCGGACCCGTCAATGCGGGAGGTGTGCAAACCGGCGGCTCGCGCCACCGCCACCGGCGCGGCGGAGTCCCATTCGAACTGGCCGCCGGCATGCACGTACACATCGGACAACCCCTGGACGATCGAAGCGACCTTGGCTCCGGCGGAACCCATTTCCACCAGAACCCCGTCCAGCGCATCCCGCACGTTCAAGGCGACGGCGGGGGGACGGGTGCGTGATACCACGATGCGCGGCTTGCCCGGCACGGCAGGCGGCGAAGCAACGTCGGGAGTCGCCAGCGTGATGCCCTGCGCCGGGAGCGCCACGGCGCCCGCGACCAACTCACCGGACTGCCACAGCGCGACGTGCACCGCCCAGTCGTCGCGTCCGAGCTCGGAGAATTCCCGCGTGCCGTCCAGCGGATCGACGATCCAGACGCGGTCCGAGCGCAACCGCACCGGGTCATCGGCGCCCTCTTCGGACAGCACCGCATCACCCGGCCGCTCCGCGGCAAAAGCCTCCATCAAGAAGTCGTGGGATCGCTTGTCCCCCGCGGCTTTCCGGTCGCTCGCTTCCGCGTCGGCGAACTCTTCTCGAACCCCGAGCAATAACCGTCCGGCCTCGGTGGCCAACCGTGCGGCCAGATCATGGTCATTCATTGGCAACTCCACGGAATCCTCAATATGTTGGTAGCGATGACCAACTTTACCCTGTCATGTTCGTCCATGGGCATCGCCCCGGGGGAAAAGTCGCACCCGTAATCTGGTGACCGTGAGCGGCAACGCCAACGTCCCTTTATTGACGCGGTTGCGGCACACCTCGCGGGGGCGTTTGATCGGGGCCGGCATTGTGGCCGTGGTGCTGGTCGGGGTCCTCATCGTGGTGAGCGCGCAGCTGACCCGAAGCCATCAAAGCGCGACGGCGCCCAGCGCCCAGCCGTCGACGTCAGCGCCGGAGAGCTTCGCGATTCCGGGCTGCTACAACCCGTCCGTTCCGCCGGTCGCGCGGCCGAAGAGGCTCAACGTGTTGGGCTGCGCCAGTGTGGCCGTTGCGCTGCAGGACATGTCGTGGAGTTCCTGGGGACCGCAGGGCGCCGACGGGACCGGCACGGCTCTGTTCAAGCTCTGTGACCCGAATTGCGCAGCGGGATCTCAATTGACCGAACCGGTGGTTGTGCACGCGTGGAATCCGCAGCCGCCGCGACGCGAGGCCATCTGCCAGGTCGGTTTGGAGATCTTCTCCGACATGATCCTGGCCTTCCCCAAAGGCACCCCACCACCGAATGTGCAGAAGATGAACACCCAGTACAACGGAGAGCCGGCGGTGCACTTCGCCAACTATTCGAGCGGGGACACACGCGGCACCCAATTCATCGGCTACACATTCTGCAACTAGCCGGTGCGAACTGGCTTGCGGTTGCTCAGACCTCGATGACGACAGCGCCACCCTGGCCGCCGCCGGCGCACATCGCGGCGACGCCGATGCCGCCGCCGCGGCGGGTGAGCTCGTAGACCAACGTGGTGACCATGCGTGCACCGGAGGCCGCGATGGGGTGACCGAGGCTGCAGCCGCTACCGGAGAAGTTCACCTTCTCCTCGTCGATGCCGTATTCCCGGCACGCCGCGATCGGCACGGAAGCGAACGCCTCGTTGATCTCCCACAGCGCCACGTCGCTGGGCGATAGACCGGCCCGCTGCAACACCTTCCCGATGACCTTGACGGCACCCAGGCCGCAGTCCCTGGGCGGTACGCCCGCGGCGGCCCACGCCCTGACCGTGCCCATCACGTTGAGCTTCTCGGCCTGTGCGTAGTCGGCTGTCGACGAGCGCGACGGCCGCCGCGGCGTCGTTGGTGCCACTGCTGTTGCCCGCCGTGATCGAGAAACCCTCGATCTCGGGGTGCAGCACCTTCAGACCGGCCAGCTTCTCGACGGTGGTGTCCCGACGGGGATGCTCGTCGACGGCGAACTCGGTGACCGAGCCGTCGAACTGGGTGATCTTCAGCGGCAGGATCTCGTCGGCGAACTTGCCGGCGTCCTGGGCCGCGACGGCGCGCTGATGCGAGCGGGCCGCCCAGGCGTCCATCTCCTCGCGGGTGATGCCGGCGGACTGCGCCGTGTTCCAGCCCACCGTGATCGACATGTCTTTGGCGGGCGCGTCCGGCGTCTCCACGTGCGTCGGCGGCATCCAGCGCTCCTCGAACTTCAGCTCGGGGCCCGGGATCCGCCAGTTGGTCAGCGGGGTCATCGACAGCGACTGCACGCCGCCGGCGATGAGCACACGCTCCATGCCGGAACCGATCTGCGCCGAGGCGTTGCCGATGGCGGTGAGGCTGCCCGCGCAATGCCGGTTGACCGACTGACCGGGAACATGCTCCAGGCCCGTCGCGGTCGCCGCGTAACGCGCGAGATCGCCACCGCCGTAATGCGATTCGGCAAAGATGATGTCGTCGATGGCGGACGGATCGACACCGGAGCGGCGCACCACCTCGGGCAACACCGCGGTGATCAGCGTCTCGGGTGGCGTGTTGACAAGCGTCCCCTTGAAGGAACGGCCGATCGCCGTTCGGACGGCTCCGACAATGACGGGTGTACCCATGTTCTGCACCTCGAACGGTCTGGCGGCGGTCAGTCGCGGCGAATCGTTTCAATTACTGTATAGACAATAGTATTGGTCTAAGTTCAGTGGGGCCGGTCTGTGACCGCGCTAACAATTAAGCGGTTAGTACACGCGGTCAACAACAGGAGGCCTACCCCGTTGAAAACCAAAGGCGCCCTGGTCTGGGACCTCAACGAACCGTGGGTGATCGACGAGATCGAGATCGGGGATCCGCGGCGCGGCGAGGTGACGGTTCAGCTGGAGACCGCCGGCCTGTGCCACTCCGACCACCACCTGCTGACCGGAGATTTCCCCATTCCCAGCTTCCCGGTCCTCGGCGGCCATGAGGGCGCCGGCGTGATCACCGAGATCGGGGACGGCGTCGAGCACCTGGCCGTCGGTGATCACGTGGTGATGTCGTTCATCCCGTCCTGTGGCCACTGCACGCCGTGCCAGACGGGGCTGCGCAACCTGTGCGACCTCGGCATGGGGCTGCTGTCGGGTCAATCGGTCTCGGACGGATCGTTTCGGGTCACCGCGCAGGGTCGCAACGTCATCCCGATGTCGCTGCTGGGCACCTTTGCGCCCTATGTGGTGGTGCACCAGACGTCGGTGGTCAAGATCGACCCCACGATCCCGTTCGACGTGGCCTGCCTGGTGGGCTGCGGGGTGACCACCGGCTACGGCTCGGCGGTGCGCAGCGCGGCGGTCTCGCCGGGTGAGGACGTCGCGGTCATCGGCATCGGCGGCGTCGGCGTCGCCGCGCTGCAGGGCGCCCGCATTGCCGGGGCCCGACGCATATTCGCCGTCGATCCCTACGAATGGAAGCGCGAGCAGGCCCTCAAGTTCGGCGCCACAGCGGCTTTCGCGGACGTGGGCAGCGCCGCGGCCAGCATCGCCGAGGCGACTCGAGGGCTGATGTGCCGCAAGGTAATCGTCACCGTGGGCCACGTGGAGGGCAAAGACGTCGAATCGTGGATGGGGCTGACGGCCAAGGGCGGGGTGTGCTGTCTCACCGGCATGGCCAGCGTGATGGCCAACGATGTCACCCTCAACCTTGCGGGACTCTCGCTGTTGCAGAAGAGCTTGCAGGGCAGCATTTTTGGTGGCGGCAACCCCCAGCACGACATCCCGGCGATTCTCGAGCTGTACAAGCTCGGGCAGCTCAACCTCGACGACATGGTCACGCGCGAATACACCCTCGAGCAGATCAACGACGGCTATCGCGACATGCTCGAGGGCCGCAACGTGCGCGGCATCATCCGCTATACCGGCGCCGACCGCGCGTAAGCGGCGGCCGCAATGGGCACAATGACCTCATGACCATCAGACCCCTCGCTGTCCGTGACACCACCCAGCAACTCGCCTACCGTGTCGCGGCGATGCTGCTCGGCATCGGCACCCTGCACTTCGTTGCGCCCAAACCGTTCGACTCGATCATCCCGGTCGAGCTGCCGGGAAACCCGCGGCTCTACACCTACGCGTCGGGCGTGGCCGAGCTGGCGATCGGGGCACTGCTGGTACCGCGGCGCACCCGGCGGGCCGCCGCGCTGGCCGCGGTCGCGTTGTTCGTCGGCGTCTTCCCGGGCAATGTCAACATGTGCCGGTTGTGGTGGGACAAGCCGTGGCCGATGCGGATCGTCGCCCTGGCCCGGCTGCCGCTGCAGATTCCCATGATCACCACCGCGCTCAAGATCCGGCGCGGCAGCTGACGTTGGTCGGGCCGGCGCCGGCAGCGCTGGGGCAGGAGTGCGCGACGTGACGCAAACCGGTTGCGCCACAAGCGGAATGCTCCGCCAAGGGCAGAGGAGGTGTTCGTGAGCACAACAGCCATCGCGGCAGTGCTCGCGATGGCGGCCGCGCTGATGGTCGGCGCCGGAGATGTCGTCCAGCAGCGATCGGCTCAAGACGTGACCGACAAACCGGTCGGCACCTTCACCTTGTTCCGCCGGCTGCTGCGCGACCGGCAATGGTGGACTGGCAGCCTGGTGGCCGGCGCAGGGTTCGGGTTCCAGGCCGCGGCCCTGGGCCTGGGCTCGGTGGTGCTGGTGCAGGCACTACTTGTGACATCATTGCTGTTCGCAATGCTCATCAGCGCGAGGGTGAACCATCGCAGAATTTCACGCCGGCAAGGGATTTGGGCCGTCTTGCTTGCCGCAGCGGTTGCGGTGGTGGTGACGGTCGGCGACCCCCAGCAGGGCACCCCGCGAGGGTCGGTGCAGACCTGGACCGTCGTGGCCCTGGTCATGGGTCCCGCACTGATCTTGTGCGTGATCGGCGCGCGGATGTTCCCGGGTTCGGGCGGCGCATTGTTGCTGGGCCTGATGTCCGGCTCGCTGTGGGGACTGTTTTCGGTGTTGACCAAGGGTGTCGTCGACCAACTCGACCGGGGAATCCCGGCGTTGTTGCGCGCACCCGAGTTGTATGTGTGGGTGGTGGTGGCGATCGCGGCTACCGCCTGGGAGCAGTCCGCGTTTCGGGCCGGCCCGCTCACCGCGTCGCTCCCGGCGGTCAGCGTCGCCGAGCCCATCGTCGGGTCGGTGCTCGGCGTCACCGTGCTGGGTGAGACGCTGCACACCAGCGAAATCGGCTGGGTGGCCTTGGGTTTATCGGTAGGACTGATGGCGGCGGCGACGGTAGCGCTGGCCCACAGCCAGGCCGGCTATGCCCGGTCATCCGACGAAAAGCACGCCTGTGCAACGGAAAAGGCTTGAGATCAGCTCAGGTGTGAGCCGGCCCGGTGCGCGGTGCCGTCGGGATCCACGTAGGCGAATTCGCGCAGGCCGTACGGTGTGTCCTGCGGGGCGAGCAGGCGGCCACCGAGGTCTTGCAGTGCCGCCCACTCCGCGTACAGGGCGTCGGCATCGCTGACGTAGAAGTACACGCTGGCGCCGGTGCGCAACGGGTCGTGTTCGGCCCATTCGGTGACGTGGATCGACACGGACCCGCGGTCGGCGAATCCGTAACGGTCGGGGCCTTCGTATGCGCGGACGTCGAAACCGAGCCGGCGGTACCGGCCGAGTGCGACGTCCAAGTCTCGGACGGGGACGATCGGTGATACCGAGGTGAAGTCGATTCCGGACACGCAGCGAACGTAGCCTTTTGACGCCAACCGTGGTGCTGCCGGCGCGCGCTGACGGTCCGCGACGAGCAATCGGGCATCGCTCAGCGAACGATTTACCCAATCGCACAACAGATTTAGCTTGCGAGAAATGGGAACTCGCGCACGTGGGCGAGCCCGGCGGAGCCATATATAGCGAATTCGGGTGCGGCGCCGCGCTGCTGTCGTATGATCCGTGCGCATGAGGAGCCAGCTGACCGCGGCGGTTGTCGTTGCCGCCGCAACACTGGTCGCCGGGTGCGGCGGCGACAACGCGGGAGGCAGCGCTTCGCCTTCGACCAGCACCACGGCGGCTTCGCCGAAGACTCCCCTGGCGCAGGCCGCCCTGCCCGATCTGATGCTCTCGCCGAAAGACGTCGACACCATGCTGGGCGTCACGGGAACGTCGAGCGATCCACCGGTCACCAAGTTACTGGAAGACCCGATCAAACGCGAGGACTACACCTTCCCCCCCGAATGCAGGTACTCCCTGCACGCGGCGTTGGCGTCCGTTTACGCCGACAGCGGGAGCACGGCGGTATACGGCTACCACGACCAGGCGCCGGCCCCCGCGGGGGCAAATCAGCTGGAGAGCCCTGACGTCTACCAGTATGTTGTGCTGTTCCCGTCCCCCGAACAGGCCGGCGCGTTTTTCACGACGTCGGCCCAGCGCTGGCCCGCCTGCGCCAACCGCCAGGACACCGTTCCCGCCGCCGACGGTAAACCGGAACTTCAGTGGAAGGTGGGCCAGGTTTCCAACGCCAATGGAGTTCTGAGCGTTCCGGTGACCCTGACCATCGGGGGGAACGGCGCGGGCGTGACCGTGCCCTGCCAGCGGGCGCTGACCGTCCGCAACAACGTCGTCGTCGACATCGATGCGTGCCGCAAGGATGTCGGGAACCTCGGCGTCGACATTGCCAACCAGATCGCCGGAAAAGTCGACAAGTAATAGCTGTCGGCGCGGCGCGGAACTCCCAATAGCCTTCTGCTGTTTACCTATTAGTCGCAGTCGGCCGCGTATGCTCTGGCGGCCGAGACGGTCACACGACGATACCTGCGCCACCGGTGAATCCGATTTGAAGACGCACTGGCATCGCAAGAATTGGTTTCGGGGTAGGTTGGCCGCGGGTTCGGTCGTACCGCCTGAGGAGGGATACGTGGGCACATCGGAAAAGGCGTCCAAGCCGCGCGTCGGGCAGCCAATCATCCACCTCTCGCAACTGTTGCGCGCGCCCGTGCTGGCGCGCTCCGGCGAAACGGTGGGCCGGGTCGAGGACGTGATCGTGCGGCTGCGCGGGGCCGAGGAGTATCCGCTGGTGGCCGGGATCGTGGCGGGGGTCGGCGGACGCCGGGTCTTCATCGGCGACAAAACCATTGACGCGTACTCGGCGGACCGAGTTCTGTTGACCAAGAACAAGGTTGACCTTCGCGGGTTCGAACGCCGCGAGGGTGAAGTGCTGTTGCGCACCGACGTGTTGGGCCACCGGTTGATCGACGTGGCCACCGTCGAGCTGGTGCGCGCCTACGACGTCGAGCTGGAACAGACCGCGCGAAGGCTGGATGGTTACGCGCCTGGACACCCGCCGCCCACCGCGATTGTTCGGGCTGATCAAGCATTCGGGCGGGCATGCGTCTCGCGATTGGAAGGCATTCGAGCCGCTGATCGGCCACGCCCGGTCCGATGCTGTCCGACGACTGTCGGACCGGTTCGGCGACCTCAAGGCCGCCGAGATCGCCGATCTTCTCGAAGAGGCGGACAAGGCGGAGGGCGGCGAGATCCTCGACCGCGTGCACAGCGACCCGGAATTGGAAGCCGACGTCTTCGAGGAGCTGGACCCGGAAAAAGCCAGTCGGCTGCTCGACGGCATGCCGGACAACGAGGTCGCCGCGCTGCTGGGCCGGATGCGAGCCGACGATGCCGCCGATGCGATCGCCGACCTACGCCAGTCCCGGCGCCGGCGCGTGCTCGAGCTGATGCCCGCTCCGCAACGCACCAAAGTCATCACCTTGATGGGGTTCAACCCCGAAAGCGCCGGCGGCTTGATGAACGTCGACTCCGTGACATGTTCACCCACCGCCACCGCGGGCGAGGCGTTGGCGTTGATCGCCGCGTCGCGCAGCATCCAGCCCGAAGCGCTGATCAAGGTGCACGTGCTCGACGAGGACAAACGCCTTGACGGCGTCGTTTCAGTGATCACCCTGTTGCAGGTCGATCCCGCTGAAACACTTGCGGCCCTTATGGATTCCGACCCGGTGCGGGTCAACGCCGATGCGGATCTGACCGATATCGCATTGCTGATGGCCGATTTCAACCTCTACTCCATCCCCGTCGTCGACGAGCAGGACCGCCTGCTCGGGGTGGTCACCGTCGATGACGTGCTGGAGGCGACCATCCCCGAAGACTGGCGCCGCCGAGAGCCCGCGCCGCGCCCCATCCGCGAAATCACCGCCGACGACCGTGACACACCGCCGGCGGGAGGCAGCCCGCAGTGAGCACTGACGGCGAGAACACCACCCAGGCCGACACGCAGGACGTCGAGATTCAGCGCACCGAGCACGCACCGACGCGGCGCACCGCGGTGCTGGACAGCGCGCATCTGGGTGATATCGAGGGCGCGTTCGGGCGCATCAGCGTCGGGGAAACCGAACATGCCCGAACCTGGCGGACGCGGCTGCTGACCCTGCTCGCGATCGTCGGGCCCGGAATCATCGTGATGGTCGGCGACAACGACGCGGGCGGGGTGGCCACCTACGCCCAGGCCGGCCAGAACTACGGCTACTCGCTGCTGTGGGTGTTGTTGCTACTGATTCCCGTGCTCATCGTCAACCAGGAAATGGTGGTCCGGCTCGGCGCGGTCACCGGGGTCGGGCACGCCCGGCTGATCAACGAACGCTTCGGCCGCGGCTGGGGCTGGTTTTCGGTCGGCGACCTGTTCTTGCTCAACTTCTTGACGATCGTCACCGAGTTCATCGGCATCAGCCTGGCCGCCGAATACATCGGCGTCTCCAAATACATTGTGGTGCCGATCTCGGCGGTGGCGTTGGTAGCGATCATGGCCAGCGGCAGCTTCCGTCGATGGGAGCGGGCCATGTTCGTTTTCATCGCCGTCACGCTGCTGCAGATCCCGATGCTGCTGATGTCACATCCCCAGTGGATGCATGCGGCGAAGTCTTTTGTGGTGCCCAGCATTTCGGGTGGGGTGAGTTCGGATGCGGTGCTGCTGATCATCGCCATCGTCGGCACCACCGTGGCACCATGGCAGCTGTTTTTTCAGCAGTCCAACGTCGTCGACAAGCGCATCACTCCTCGGTTCATGGGCTACGAACGCGCGGACACCGTACTGGGGGCCTTCGTCGTCGTCGTCGGCGCCGCGGCGCTGGTGATGACCGGCGACTGGGCCGCGCGCTCCACCGACACCGTGGGTGGCTTCACCGACGCCGGTGCCATCGCTCATCTGCTCGGCCAACACCGCGAGACGCTCGGCTGGATCTTTGCGATCGTGCTGATGGACGCCTCGATCATCGGCGCCGCCGCGGTGACCCTGGCCACCAGTTACGCATTCGGAGACGTGTTCGGCCTGAAGCACTCACTGCACCGCGGGTTCGCCGATGCCAAACAGTTCTACCTGTCCTACACCGCGATGGTGGCGCTGGCCGCGGCCATCGTGCTGATTCCCGGTGCCCCGCTCGGGTTGATCACCACCGCCGTGCAAGCCCTTGCCGGTCTACTGTTGCCCAGCGCCAGCGTTTTCCTGCTGCTGTTGTGCAACGATCGAGAAGTGTTGGGGCCCTGGATAAATCGGCCCTGGCTCAACTGGGTGGCCGGGCTGATCGTCGGTACGCTACTGCTGCTGTCGGGGATCTTGATGGCCACCACTCTGTTCCCCAAAATCGATGTCGTGGCGGTCGCCGGCTATCTGGCCCTGGCCATGGTCATACTCGCCGTCGCGGCGGTGCCTGCGCTGCGCTGGATGGCCCGCAGCCAACCCGTGCGGCCCGCCGCACAGCTTCCGGCCCGCGGCGTCGACCGCAGCACCTGGCGGATGCCACCGTTGACGCTGCTCGAGCCGGTCGTCTGGTCGACCGGCACCCGACTGGGCATGATCGCGCTGCGCGCCTATTTGGTCGCCGGCGCGCTGCTGCTGGTGGTCAAAGCCGTTCAGCTCAGCCGCTGACCGCTTGGATGCGGCGGGCTACTTCGCCGTACCGTTCAAAACGATCCTGGTCGGCAACGGAGTTGTACATCACCAACCGGGTTGCCGCCCCGGCGTACTTCTTCGTCAGCGCGTCGGCCAGCCCGTCCCAGGTCGACTCGGTGGCGAAGACCGCGATGTGGTCGTCGCTGACCTGGGCCGCCATCCCGGCGAAGTCTCCGGCCTTCTGTTTTTCCCGGATCCGGGCGGTCGTGCCCTCGAAACCCGCCTCGTCCCAGATGAATGCGTAGTTGGGGGTGCTGCCGTAGAAGGCCATGCTGGCGCGCACGACTTCGCGCTGCTTGTCGCGCTCTTCGTCGGTGTCGCCCACGATCGTCATGACGGGCACGATGATCGCGATGTCCGACGGTGAACGACCCGCTTTCGCCGCCCCTTCGGCGACCGTCGGCAGGACGTGACGACTCAAATAGCCCGGTTCGCCGATCGGGTGGACGTGAACGCCGTCGGCCACTTCGCCCGCCATCCGCAGCATCCACGGATTGACCGCTGCGATATCGACTTTGGGGTCCGGTGCCTCGATGGGCCCCGGGCTCCACTGCGGGGTGATGAAGTCGAGGTCGTAGAAGTCGCCGTGGTGGTCGAGGGTCCCGGAGCGGAACGCCGCGAAACACGCCTTCACGGCGAGCAAGTAGTCGCGCAGCCGGGGCCCGGGCCGCTCGAAGGCCGTGCCGTAGCGTCGCACCACGTGCGTGCGCACCTGGGTGCCCAGGCCCAGCCGGAACTTCCCCCTGGTGGCTTCCTGCAGTTCCCACGCCGCGGCGGCGGTGACGAAGGGACTGCGAGGAAACGCCACCGCGACGCCCGTCGACAATTCGAGATCGGGCGCGGCCTGCGACGCCACGGCGGCATTCAGGTACGCGGTGCGGCCGGTCTCGGTGAACAGCAGACCGGAGAACCCGACGGATTGGGTCCGCCGGGCAAGGTCACCGATCTGGCCGAGCGGTTGGGGAATCGTCATCGCGTCGACATGCATGGTGGGAGCGTACGTCGAGCGTTTGAGCAAATGCGGGCCACGTTGGCCTCTTGCTCAACAGCCGCCTCAAGGTGTTAGCTCGGTAAAAGCCAGCAACCATCGCTGTTTCGCTAACAGGAGGCTTCCGAACATGCTTCGTGGATTGTTGATCGCTGGAGCTATCACAGTGGGAATTGCGGGCACCCCGGTGGCACCGGCCGCTCCATCAACGACCACGACGACCACAACGTCGCCGTCGCCCACGAGCGGGGCCAGCGCCTACTATCCGAATTGCAGGGCGGCCTGCGCCGCGGGCGTAGCGCCGATCTACCGGGGGCAGCCCGGCTATCGGTCCGGCCTCGATCGTGACAACGACGGCATAGCCTGCGAAGTATGTCACTGAAATGAATTGGTGCGTAACGCGATTCGATGCCGGACCACGAGTGTGCGCCGCCGCCGCGATCGGTTGCGCGGGGCTGATTGCTTGCGGGTCGCAGCACAGCGCGTCACCCCACACGTCTGCCCCAACCTCGACGACGCCGTCGTTTGCGGTGAGCGCGGGCATTCCGCCCAGCACACCTGCCGCCGAGCCGCTCGCGCCCGTGGCGCCCGGCTCCACCAATGCCCAGCCATGCGTCGGGTTATCGATATGCACGCCACCACCGGCGGACGCCGACGGCAACCCGCCGTGTTACTACTCCGACGGCTGGCGCGCCGATGCCTCAGGCGCCGGGATCGAAGTCTGGTACTTCCAGGACCCACGGAATCCGTCGAAACCGGACAAGGTGACGGCATTCGTCCGCAAGAAAGACGGCACCAGCGAATCGCAGGACTCCAACATCGAGGTCGGCCAGCAGGCGCATCGCTTCGAATTTCCGGCCATCGTGCAGTCCACCGTTGATGAAGTCCTGTTCGACAGCAGCGCCGGCCGTTGCTTCGTGATCGGGCCCTGAGCCCGGATCCGGCGAATCAGCGCCGTCCTGGCCGGTGGCTCACCGGCGCGGTAAAACCTTCGGTGTCATCGAAGAAAGCCCACTGCCCGTCGTCGTTGACCTCCATGCGCCAACCCAGCTCGGTATTGCCGCCAACCGAGTTGACGAACCAGGCGTATGCGGTCTCCGCGTTGGCAAAATTCTTCGTCGCGACGACCCGGCCACGCGGGTCCATAACGCGAAACTCGGGCATGGGATCTAATTATCCCTGCCAGCGAGTTTTCAATCCCGAAAATTGCCTATTTGCCGGTAAACCCCGGGTTACACCGTGCGGGCCAACCGGTCCGGCGAGCATCTCGGCAAACCTTGCCGGATCGTCCAGCGCGCCGCCTTCGGCAAGAAGTGCTGTGCCGTAGAGCAATTCCGCGGTCTCGGCGACCTCAGCGAGCTTAGCGTCGTCGTCCGCGTTCTTTTGCGCCTGGCGCAGGCCGGTGACGAGCGGGTGGTTGGGATTGAGTTCGAGGATCCGCTTCCCCACCGGAATGTCCTGCCCGGAAGCGCGGTACATACGCGCGAGCGCCGGTGTGATCCCGAAGGCGTCGGTGATCAGGCACGCGGGCGAGTCCGTCAGGCGGGTGGACAGCCGGACTTCCTTGACGTGGTCGGTCAAGGTCTCCTTCAGCCAGGTGAGCAGGTCGGCGAATTCCTTCTGCTGCTCCTCGCGCTCGGCCTCGCTTTCGTCGCCGTCGGCACCGAGGTCCACCTCGCCCTTGGCGATCGACTGCAGCGGCTTGCCGTCGAACTCGGTCACGGTTCCCACCCAGACCTCGTCGACCGGGTCGGTGAGCAGGAGCACCTCGTAGCCCTTGGCTTTGAACGCCTCGAGGTGCGGCGACTTCAGGATCTGCTGACGCGACTCCCCCGTGGCATAGAAGATCTGCGTCTGGCCCTCCTTCATGCGCTCCACGTATTGGGCGAGCGTGGTGGCTTCCTCCTCGCTGTGCGTCGAGGCGAACGAGGAGATGCTGCAGCAGCGTCTCCTGGTTGTCGAAGTCCGACAACAGGCCCTCCTTGACGACCCTGCCGAATTGGGTCCAGAAGGTGCGGTAGTCCTCTGGACGCTCGGACTGCAGGTCCTTGATCGTGGAGAGGACCTTCTTGGTCAACCGCCGCCGGATGGCCTTGATCTGCCGATCCTGTTGCAGGATCTCGCGCGACACGTTGAGCGACATGTCCTGCGCGTCAACGACGCCCTTGACGAAGCGCAGGTATTCGGGCATGAGCTCGTCGCAGTCGCCCATGATGAACACACGCTTGACGTAGAGCTGGATCCCGGTCTGGCCGTCCCGGTTGAACAGGTCGAACGGGGCGTGCGACGGAATGAACAGCAGTGCCTGGTACTCGAAGGTGCCCTCGGCCCGCATCGCGATGACCTCGAGCGGGTCGTCCCAGGCGTGCGCGATGTGCTTGTAGAACTCGCTGTACTCCTCCTCGGAGACCTCTTCTTTGGGCCTGGCCCACAGCGCCTTCATCGAGTTGAGGGTCTCGGTGTCGATGACGACCTCTTCGCGGGTCTCCTCGGAGCCTTCCTCGACAGGGACCGGGATCCGTCGCTCGACCTCCATCCGGATGGGCCACGCGATGAAGTCGGAGTACTTCTTGACCAGGCTCCTGATCTTGAACTCCGCGGTGTAGTCGTGCAGCTCGTCCTCGGTGTCCTCGGGCTTGAGGTGCAGAGTGACCGACGTTCCCTGCGGGGCGTCGTCGACCGATTCGATGGTGTAGGTGCCCTCGCCGCTCGATTCCCATTTGGTGGCGTCGCTCTCGCCGGCCTTGCGGGTGAGCAGTTCGACCTTGTCGGCGACCATGAAGCTCGAATAGAAACCGATACCGAACTGGCCGATGAGTTCCTCGGAAGCGGCTTCGTTCTTGGCGTTCTTGGCCTCGCGCAGTTGCTGGCGCAGCTCGGCGGTGCCCGACTTGGCCAGCGTGCCGATCAGGTCGACCACTTCGTCGCGGGTCATCCCGATGCCGTTGTCGCGGATCGTCAGGGTGCGCGCTTGGTGGTCGACGTCGATCTCGATGTGCAGGTCGGACGTGTCGACGTCGAGGTCCTTGTTCCGGAACGCTTCAAGCCGCAGCTTGTCCAAGGCGTCCGAAGCATTGGAGATCAACTCCCGCAGGAACGAGTCCTTGTTGGAGTAGACGGAGTGGACCATCAGATCCAGCAGTTGCCGGGCCTCTGCCTGAAACTCCAACTGCTCGACGTGCGCGCTCATGAGATTCCCTTCGACAACATGACCTTTCAAATTTACCGACCCGCCGACCGGTGGTGTTCGGTGGACCCGTCCTCTTCGGGTGCGACCGGCTCTAGGCTGGACGCATGTCTGTTGCTCAGCGCGAACGTGCCGCCCTTGTGCAAACCATGCGCGGCGTCGGGCCGGACGCGCCCACCCTGTGCGAGGGATGGACGACGCGGGACCTGGCCGCCCACCTGGTGATCCGTGAGTACCGCCCCGACGCGGCGCCCGGCATCCTGATCCCCTTCTTCGCCTCCCACACGGAGAAGGTGCAGAACCAGGTGGCCGAGCGGAACGAGTGGGACGAGCTGGTGGGCAAGCTCGCCGCCGGCCCGCCGGCCTACTCGCCGCTCAAACTGCTCGACGCGGTGGCCAATGTGGCCGAGATGTTCATCCACCACGAGGATGTGCGCCGCGCGCAGCCGGGCTGGCAGCCGCGCTCGCTCGAGCCTGCGCTGAGCAAGATGCTGGGGCGCACCCTGCCGTTGATGGCCCGGCTCACCCTCGCCAAGGTGCCCGGGCGGGTGGCGTTGCGTACCTCGGAGGGCAAGACGGTGCTCACCGCCGGACAGGGCCCGGCGGTGACGGTGACCGGGGCGCCCGAGGAGCTGCTGCTGTTCTCCGTCGGGCGGCAGGCCCAGGTCGAATTCGACGGCGACGCCGCGGCGGTGCAGGCCGTCCGCGATGCACCCAAGGGCCTGTAGGCGGTATCGGGCGGCGCACTGCGGCGGTGCGCGGAGTCGTTATGCAATTCGAAACGTGCTAGCGCATGCGCTATCGCGTTCGTCGCCCCCTTCACCCGAAGGCCTCGCGCAAATCCTTCTTGATCACCTTGCCGAATTGATTTCGCGGTAGCGTATCGACGACCACCAGCTGCTCGGGGTGTTTGTAGCGGCTTAGGCCCCGTGATTGGCAATGTCGGACAAGGGATTCCAACGACACGCCGGCGGCCGCGACGGGGACTACGACGGCACACACGCGTTCGCCGGTGCGCCGGTCAGGAATCCCGATGACGGCGACATCGGCGACGGCGGGATGGGTGGCCAGCGCATTCTCGATTTCGAGGGCGGAGATGTTCTCCGCATTACGGATGATCGCGTCCTTGGTCCGGCCCGTGACGCGGACATTGCCGTCGGCATCGATCAGGCCGAGATCTCCTGTGCGCAACCAGCCGTCGCCGTCGAACGCATCGGCATCAAGTGTCGCATCGGCGTAGCCGAGGAAGCACTGGGGTCCCTTGAGCCGCAGCTCCCCTTCCTGCCCGGCGACCAGTTCGACGCCTTGGCTGTCGACCGCGCGGACCTTGACCCCGGGCACCGGCGGCCCGACGGTGTGGTCGAGCACCTCGGGCGCAGCGGTCAGGGAGGGCGAGGTCGCGCACGGAAACTCGGTCATGCCCCAGGCGTTGGCGATTCCGGCCAGGCCGAAAGTTTCGCGGACCTGACGTCTCAGTTCGGCGGTGACAGGTGCGCCACCGGCCAGGCAGCCCCGGACCGACGGAAACAGCGGCCGGTCGCCATGAGCCCGTTGGGCTTCGAGGAATGCGACGAAGAATGGGGTGGCGGTGCCCAGGAACGTCGGATTGTGTGCGGCGATGGCCGACGGTGTGGTGGCCGGATCGAACGTCTCGAACAGGGCCAACCGCATGCCGGTCAGCAACGCGGTGGCCAGCATGGCCGCGCCGCCGATGTGCGCGACGGGAAGGCGATCGGATCTACATCGCTGCTGTTGACCCCCACCATGCCCACCACACCCGCCGAGCCCGCGATGACCGACGTGTCGGTATGACGGATCCCCTTGGGGGCCGCGGTGGTTCCCGAGGAGTAGTAGACCCAGCGGGCGTCGTCGGCGGATCTTGGCGGTGCCGGCAAGTTCCCGGCGCCGGCGCAGGGCAGCCGCAGCTCGCCGGCGGACGGGGGCGTTGCCAGGTCCAGGGTGATGACCTCGAAGCTCCTGTCCGCCGATAACCCTCGAGCCAGCCCACCGTGGTCGAACCCGCGCCAAAACTCCGGCACCACAAAGAATTCGGTGTCCAGCTGCGCCGGTGATGAAGCCGACTTCACTTTCGCGCAGTATCGGGATGATCGGATTCTGCACCGCACCGAGTCGGGCGAGTGCGGCCATCACGACCATGGTTTCCAGCGTGGTGGGCAGCTGCCAGGAGACGACGGTTCCCGCGCGGATTCCCCGTTCGGCGAGGGCGGCGGCGGTCACGCATGCGGCGTCATGCAGCTGACGCGCGGTCAGGCCGCGCCCGTACTCATCGGCGAGAAGTGGCCGGTTCGATCCACGCTGCGCCGCATCGGCGATCAACGCCCAGAACGTCACCGCGCCCACCCCTTCCGGCCTCACCCGGCTGAGGGCTCGGTGGAGGGCGGACGAAATCCCGAGTGCGCGACCGCGACAGACATGCCGGTGCCGATCGGCCCCTTCGCGTCCACCAGGACCGCCGAGCCGCTGGCGACCCCGTCGTGACTGTGATGCGTCAGCGAGGCGAGCCCGATATGGTCGCCCTCGGGCAGTCGGCTCAGCGTGACCGTGTAATCGACATTGATGAACTGCAGGGAGTTGGTGCCCCAGTTGGCAATCGAAGCGGTGATGTCACCGGCCATCGCCACGCGGGTGAAGGCGGTGAGCGGTTCGTCGTCGATCAACGGACGCGTCTCGTGTATCCACGTGTATTTCGGGCCAGCCGTCTGGGGCCAGTCCGGATCGGGATTCTGTACATCGGCGCCCCAGCCGTAGGTTCGCATGAACAGCGTCGAGTAGGCCTCGTCAAGCGGGATCGGTGGCATCTGCACCGGTGCCGACCAGACGTGCCCGTCGGGCTGCGCGCCGCGTCGCAGAAACAGTGCACTGGCCTGTGCCACCGGCGCGCCGTCCTGGATGATCACGGCCTCGACCAGCCGCAATCGACGCCGGTCCTGTCGCACGTGCGTGTGCACCTCGAGCGGCGCCAACGCCGTCGGCCGGGGCAGATCGACTGTCAACCGCGCCGCTTGCAGTTGCGGATCTTGAGCGGCATCCTCGACCGCCCACGCCAAGAGCCCGCCGACCACATGCCCGCTGAGCGATGGACCCCATCCGCCGCGCGCGATTTTGGTTGGCACGAAGTAATTTTCGTCGCGCACAAAGTATGGCGTCGGCTCTGCCCATTGGGCTTCATCCGGCACGATGTTGGGCTCGGCCACTGCACGACCCTCCGCGTGATGGGGATTGCGGACTCTGCTGAGGACCGCAACTGTGGATGTTACAGTTGCGCTTCCAGTCATTGGATACGCACCGCACCGCGACACCCCGCGGTCAGCCGATCGCGGCGCCCACCAGATGACCGATCGCATAGGTGACGGCCAACGCGAGACTGCCGCCGATGGCGTTGCGCAGGGCTGCGCGGCCCTTTGGCGCGCCGCCCAAACCGGCCGAGACCACACCGGTGATCACCAGCGCGATGAGTACCGCGGCGACGGTGACGGGGATTCTCCAGGTCATGGGCGGGGCCAGGATTGCGATCAACGGCAACAGGGCGCCGATCGCAAACGAGAGCGCCGACGACGATGCCGCCTGCCAGGGGTTCGTCAGCTCCTCGGGATTGATGCCCAACTCGACCTCGGCATGGGCGAGCAGCGGGTTGTGGTCGGTGAGTTCCTCGGCCACGGTGCGAGCGGTGGCCGGGGTCAGGCCTTTTGCCTCGTAGAGGGTGGCGAGCTCGTCCAATTCGGCGACGGGATCATCGCGCAATTCGCGACGCTCCTGGCTCAACAGCGCTTTCTCGGTGTCGCGCTGGGTGCTGACGGAGACGTATTCGCCCAGCGCCATCGACACCGCCCCAGCGACCAGTCCGGCGGTGCCTGCGGTCAATATCGGGGCGCGTTCGGCGCTGGCCGCCGCGACCCCCACGACGATGCCCGCGGTGGAGACGATTCCGTCATTGGCGCCCAGGACCCCCGCGCGCAGCCAATTCAACTTCGACGACACCGAACCGATGTGGGGTTCGTGCGGATGTGACGCACTCGACACGGCCGTCACGATATAGAGGAAAACCCGGGCCGACTAGCCAACCTAGCCTTCCCAAACCAGCCCCGGGCACCGGTCGAGAACAGCCTCGATCCCCTGTCGAAATGCCTGGTGTCGGAGGCGCCGCCGCCGCGGCCCGCGCCCGCACCCGGTGGGACAGCGGCAACAAACCGGCGTCGGGGACAGGGACCGACCAAAAGATCCGCATGGCCGGGGCACAGCCGGTCCATAGGGAAGCTATCTAGCGTCGGGGTGGTAACGGGGGGTGTTTCAAGGAACTTCCTTGCAAAAATCCCAAGTGGATAGGTGAAGCATCATGAAGGTGAAGCAACTTGTCGGAGGGGTGACCATCGCCGGCGCGCTCAGCGCTGCGGCCCTGGGAATGGGCGCCGGGTTTGCCAACGCTGCTCCCGGGGCGCCACAACCTCCGGGTAATCACGGGGGGCAGGCGCCGGGTGGCGTCCACGCGCCCACTGGCCCCAACGATCCTGGTGGCCCGGGCGGCCCCGGTGGTCCGGGTGGACCTGGCGGCCCCGGTGACCACCCCGGTGGCCCCGGCGGTCCCGGTGGACCTGGCGGTCCCGGCGACCACCCCGGCGGCCCAGGCGGTCCCGGCGATCACCCCGGTGGCCCAGGCGGTCCCGGTGACCACCCCGGTGGACCTGGCGGCCCCGGTGACCACCCCGGCGGCCCAGGCGGTCCCGGCGATCACCCCGGCGGCCCAGGTGGGCCCGGTGGCCCGTGGCACGGAGATGACCACCGCGGCTACTTCCACGGCGCGCCGTGGGGCGATGGGCCGGCACCCTGGGGCGCGGGCGAGCCGCCGCGGCCGGCATGGGATCGACCGCTCCCTCCGCCCGGTGGGCGCTGGGACCAGGGCCCGATCAACTACTGGGGCTACAACGAAACGCCTTATTGGAACCCCGGTTTCAACCAGTGGGGATTTGACTTCTTCGGAGTGTGGATCCCGCTGTGATCGATAGCTGACGAGACGCCCGCTTCGCCGATTGGCGAAGCGGGCGTTGTCGTTTGCTGCCTTGGCGCCGAGCGGGTTTCGCGCCCGGCGCTAGTTCTAGCTCTTAATGCCGACGGTCAACAGGTCGGGAACGAGTGCCGTCCACACCGGTCGCGGGATCCGGTGCTGATCGCTGATCGCAAACCCGGCGTTTTCGAACAACGTCCGCATCTCGGGCGCGGACGCGTTGTGTTGCGGCTTCCACCGAGAGTCCGCGGATGGCTGCAGCCGCGGTTGCCGCGTGCTCAGCGCCGAAACGGCCACCAGGCCGCCGGGCGCCAACACACGATGGAATTCACGCAACGCCGCCGGCTGGTCGAAGAAATGGAACGCCGAGGTGGTCACGACGGCATCGAGGGCGCCGTCGTCGAATGGAAGCCGTTCAGCCGGCCCGCGCATCCACTGCACCCGATCCGACCGAGCACGAGCCTGACCTAGCATGCCGTCGGACATGTCGACGCCATAGATCTCGTCGGGCTGCAGCTCACGTTGAATCCGATCGCTAAGAATCCCTGTGCCACAAGCGATATCGGCGATCTTACGAGCGCCGTGGTTGCGCAGCTGGGCTATCACCTCGTCGTGCGGAGGTCGGTACACCCACTGTTGTAGGAACGGCAGATCGTAGGCCGGCGCGAGAAAGCTCCATATCCGCGTGACGGCCTCGTTGAGCCCCCGGCGCTGCGGTGCCGTCATTTGCTCAGCACCGAGCTGATGTAGATGGTGTCGGCCATCGACACGGAGTCATTGGTCTGCGGGATCGCATCGAGACCGGAGTCGACCAACAGCTCGGTCATCCGAACGCCGTCCGACCGCCATCCCAGGTTGTCCAGATAGACGGCGACGTCGTTGCGCTCGCCCTGGTAGCCGAGGTCGCCGAATTCCAGGTCGAAGCCATGCTCACGCCATTTCGCGGTGGCACTGCGCATCATCTCCTGGGCTTTCTCGGTGTCTACCTCGGACATGTCCGGAATAGCTTCGCACGCCAGCCGGCTGCCGTCAGCGCTGAGCGCGGTGATGTTGTCCAGCAGACGATCTTGCGCCTCCGGCGGCAGATAGCCAAAGAGGCCCTCCGCGATCCATGCCGTGGGCCGGCTCGTGTCAAAGCCGGCCTCTACCAGAGCCTTTGGCCAGTCGTTGCGCAGGTCGACGGCGACCGCGCGCAATTCGGCCTGCGGGGCGGCACCCAGCTGAGCCAGCGTGGCGGCCTTGAATTCGATCACCTGCGGCTGGTCGATCTCGAACAGCGTCATATCGGCCGGCCACGCCAACCGGTAGGCGCGCGCGTCGAGGCCCGATGCCAGAATCACGGCCTGCCGGATCCCGGCCCGCGTCGCGGCGTGGAAGAACGAGTCGAAGAATCGGGTCCGGGCGGCCATGGCGGCGGGCATGTGTTCGAGCTTCCAGCCCGATTCGTGGTCGTCGACGTCGGCGGCCGCCAGGTCGCCGGAGACCCAGCGGGTGAAAAAGTCCACCCCGACGGCACGAACCAACGGCTCGGCGAATCGGTCCTCGATCAGCGGGTTGTCGGCGTTGGTCGCGATCGCTCGCGCGGCTGCGACCATCGTCGCGGTCGCGCCCACACTGGTCGCCAAATCCCAGGTGTCGTTGTCGGTGCGTGGCATGCGGCTGTTGTCCCCCTCGGAATCACAGGTTACTTAGCCGGTATAACGAACGGCGGGCGGGGGGAGTTCCCACGCCCGCGGCACAGCTAGTTCGCCAGTCCGAGCACCGCGTTGCCGCAGCTGGGCGAGATTTCTAGTGCGGTCCCGGGTGCCCGGGGGCGCCCGGTCCACCGGGCCCGCCAGGCCCACCGGGTCCACCCGGTCCCCCGGGACCCCCCGGGTCCGCCCGGTCCGTTCGCGGCCGGGAGCAAAAACACGCATTGATTCAAATCGACGCTCCAACCCCAACCGGGGGCGCATTCACCGTCGGCGCGGCTGATCGCCGGCGTCGCGATCGCCGTCACCGGCAGTGCGGCCAACGCGAAAGTGACCGCGCCGATCACACAGCGCCGCAAGTAACGTCTCATCGCCGACCTCACTTCGTCGTTCGGGCAAGGCGGGCGGTGACAACAGGTCGCATCCGACCAAACCCGCACGATGATTGTGCGGCAATCGACCCGTTAGCGTGCTGGATTGGCGAGCTTGAATGCCGTTGGCAGCCTGGGCCTTCAGTCGATCACCAATTCGAAGACCGGGATCAGCCGATCGGTGCGTCGCTGATATTCACCGAACCCGGGAGCACGCTCGACCACCACCGGATAGACCGAATCCCTTTCGTCACGCGGTAATTCGCGTGCGGTCGCGGGCTTCGCGGGCTCCGAGCCGATCTCGACCGACACGTGGGGGTTGGCGCGAATGTTGTGCACCCAGGCTGGGTTGTTGTCACGGCCCGCCGCGGAGCCGACGACGTAGATTTTGTCGTCGATATCGAAGTAGGCGACCGGGTTGACCCGTTGGGCGCCGCTTCGCGCCCCGGTCGACGTCAGCAGCAGCAGCGGGAAACCCTCGAATTGCCCGCCCACTTTGCCGCCATTGCGGCGAAACTCCTCGATGTTCTGCACATTGAATTCACGTTCCGAGCCCAACGCGTCGTCAGCCATTACGCCATCGTGACATGCGGCGCGGCCCCCGGCCAGAGCCGGCAGAACTTACGCTGTCCCGCAGGAACATTCGACTCTTCTCAGCAACCTCTACTAAGGCGTGACAGTGACACCGCGGTGGGTCACTGCCCCGCTGTCGGCGGCGCAGGTTCGATTTTGGTGAGTTCGGTGAGACCGCTGACCCTGAGGACGGGCATCAGGATCGGGTTGGCGACGAGCTCGATGCGGTCGGCGTGGGCGGCCAGGGCGCTGATGGCGGCGCTGTCCAGGTACTCCACCGCACTGATGTCGACGAGCAACGCATCGTCGCCGCCGGTGGCCTGGGTGGTGGCGCTGCGCAGCGCCACGGTGAACGCGTCAATATTGCTCAGGTCGATTTCTCCAGCGGCGACCAGCACGAATTTCCCGTCGTTGCCACGCGCGGTGTCGAGCGTGAGCGGGGTGGTCATCAGGTGATCCTCGTGGATAGGTGAACCGTGGTGCCGTCGTTGTCCGGTCGGATGTCGACGTCTTGCATGAGGCTTCGCATCAAGGGGATGCCGCGGCCGCGATGAGGATAAGAAGCGGGTTGCGGAGCCTTCCATGAGCCGGTGTCCGTGATGGTCAACTGGACCGAGTCGCCGGTTGCGATCGCGCCCAGGCGAATGATGCCCTCCGGGCTATGACGATGACCGTGCTCGATGGCGTTGGCGACGGCTTCTCCGGCGGCGACGAGCACGTTCAGGGTCTGGTCGGGGTCCAACCGCGCCTGGGACAGCCAGTTGCGCAAGGCAGTGCGGGTGGGCGCGAGCTGGCTGACGTCGGCCGGGAAACTTGAGCTCCAACGGCGCCGGGTGGCGGTAGAGCAGCAACACAACGTCGTCCTGGTACCCGCCGCCCGGCTCGACGCGGGACATGACCTGGTTCGCCAGATCCTCCAGGGTCAAAGCGCGGGAATCCTGCGCGACGGCCGCGACGCGGGAGATGCCGTGGTCAAGCGGAATGCGGCGACGTTCGACCAGACCATCGGTGTAGAGCAGCAGCGTCGAACGCGCCGGGATGATCACCCGGGCTTCGGGGCGAACCCAGTCACCTCGTATCCCCAAGGCGATGGTGTGGCCACCGTCGAGCATATGGGTGCTGCCGTCGCTATGCACCAGGATGGGCGGCGGGTGACCGGCGCTGGAGTAGACCAGCTCACCGGTCCCGGGGGTGAGCACCGCGCAGACCGCGGTGGTGCACTGCGCGCCGGGCAGCCGCGCTGCGAAGCGGTCCATTCCCGCGAGAGCTGCACCAGGACTTGGGTTTTCGAATAGTAGCGCGCGGCAGGCGCTGCGCACCTGGCCCATCACCGCGGCGGCGGCGAGGCCATGGCCGACACAGTCGCCGACGATCAACGCGACGCGCCCGTCTTCCAGATCGACGACGTCGTACCAGTCACCGCCCACCTGGAGAGGCCTCGTCGCGGCCTGATAGCGCACCGCGAAGCCGTTGGGTAGATCGGCGGGGCCCAGGATCGCGTGCTGCAGGGCCAGCGCGGTCTCGCGCTGCTGATCGACCTGATGGACCCGCTGCAAGCCCTGGCCGAGACGGCCGGCCAGGACGGTGAGCAAGGTCTGGTCCTCCAGGGTGAACGGGCGCTGATCGTTCAGATCCATCCAGACGACGAGCACGCCTTCGGGGTGCCGGAGCGCAATGCCCGCCGTTCCGGGTTGCGTCGCACTGGGGGTCAGCAGGTCGCCGTCGCGCAATGAGCTGAGCGCCTGCTGGGTGTGCGACGGCAGGTCGGCCCACTGCGCGGGCTCGCCCACCGACACCACCTCCGGTGCGCCGTAGGCCGTTTCCGTGGCGGAATTCTGGGTCGGAAAGGTGACGGCCAGAACGCGGCGTGCCCGCCACAGCCGGCGCAGTTCCTCGGCGGCGGCCTGCAGCGCGTCGTCGACAGTGTCGGCTTGCGCCAGTTCCTGGTTGAGCGCGTGTTCGCGACCGGCCGCCAGCGCCAAGGCGATCGCCGCGTGCCGGGCGAAGTCGCTGACCAGGTCGAGGTAGTCGTTGCCGAACGCGGGCTGGTGCGGATCGCGCGCGACCGCGATGACGCCGAGCACCGCACCGTCCGCGATCAGCGGCATGACGATCGCGGAGCGTTCACCGACGTCGGTGAAGCCCTCGATCGGGTATTGGAAGGAATCCGTGATCAGCGGCAGGCCGCGGCGCGCCACACCACCGGTGGTCGAGCCGTCCATCGGCACCTGTCGACCAATCACCTCGGATGAGTACCGGCCGGCCGTCGCCGCCACGACCAGGGTGTTGACCTGCTCGACGGGCAATTCGGCCTCCCCGGGAACCAGCAGGATGGCCTGCTCGGCACCGGCCAGTTCCAGCGCCCGGTTCACGATGAGCTGCAACGGCCCCGTCTGCGGGTCCCCGGAGAGCAGCGCGGTGGTGATCTCGCGGCTCGCCTTCGTCCATTTCGCCGATTCACGCTCGCGCTCGAAGAGCCGGGCGTTGTCGATGGCGGCGGCCGCCGCGGTGGCCATCGCCCGTACGGCGCCTTCCTGCGAGTGGGAGAAGGCTCGACCCGGCCGGTCGTCGGCCAGGTAAAGGCTGCCGAAATTGGCCGCCCGCACCGTAATCGGAATTCCGAGGAGTGCATGCATCGGCGGCTCGTGTCCGGCCAAATCCGCGGTCTCGAGATGGGTACTCAGATCCTCGAAGCGCAGACCATCGCCCACCGGAAGGTCGCCGAGCCGCCGTGCGGTATCGACGTCGATCCCCGCGTATACGAAAGAAACCAGCGTGGCGTCGGAGGCGCGGATGCCCAGCGCGGCGTAGGGGGCACCGGTCAGCTCCATCGCCGCTTTGAGGACGCGATTCAGCGTCACGTCGAGGTCCAGATCGGAGCCGATCTCGACGATGACGCGCACCAGTTGTTCCATCTGGTCACGCGCCGCCACCAGCTCGTCGAGCTGGTCATGCATCTGGCTCACGAGATCGCGCCGGCCCTGCCAGGTGTAGGCGGAGTCACTCCGGTCGCTGTCCATAGGTACCAACGGTAACGGTCGCGTGAACGCGGATGTTCGGTTACCGGATTGGGCTACCGAGACGCTGAGTTTTTCGATGCACGGATTGGCGAGTACCGACTCGGTAGCTGGCCGACATCCGCCGAGGTCAGCTAGGGTTGCGATTCAACCACTGCCTGCCGCAGAGTCGGACAGAGTTAGCGGCCGCCGCGTCGCCGATAGGGTCACACCATGCCGGACACCGAGCGGGCATGCGCCTCGGCGCCACAACCCAAACCGCTCTATCTGCTGGCGGACAGCCAACTGCTGTTCTGGAAGCGTGACGGTCGACTAATTCTCGAAGCAGCACTCGATGGATTGGCCCAGGACAAGCCGCCCAGCGCTGCCTACATCGGCGCCTCCAATGGGGATCGTCCAGAGTTCTACGAAATCTTCGAGGCGGCAATGGATGCCGTTGGGATCACCGAGCGTCGCATGATCGATTCGTCGTTTCGCCCCGACGACCGCGCTTTCCTGGAGCGTGCTCAGTTGATCGTCCTCGCGGGCGGCGATGTGCGACTTGGCTGGAACACGTTCGAGAAAACCGGCATGAATCACATGATTCTGGACCGGCATGCCAAAGGTACTCTCCTGGTGGGTATTTCGGCCGGCGCGGTCCAGCTCGGACGCTATGGCATCGTCGATTCACCGGAGTCCGAGGGTACCGAACTGCTCGACGTATTCAATCTTGTCCCGACGGTCATCGACGCGCACGACGAGCGGGCGGAGTGGGTACGACTATCGCGGGTGATTCACAGGCTCAAGGGATCGGTCACCGGGCTCGGAATCCCCGCCGGCGGTGGCGTCATCGTGCACACCGATGGGACCATCGAGCCACTGCGACATCCCGCGCACCAATTGACCTTCGACGGCGCTCGCGTGGTGCGCTCCCCGTTGCTTCCGCCGTTCACCGGGTAGCGGCGTTACCTCGTCGTCGTGGAGTGCGGTGCGCGGCCAGCACATCGGCATTGGCCAGCGTTTGCGCCTGAGCGGCCAGCGTCGACGCCCTGTTGGCGTAGGCGATTGCTTCGCCCTCGTCGGTCGTCACCGTGCCGTGCGCCGCGGCCAGATGCCGCTTCGCGTCATCGAGCCGCGCCTGGGCCTCGGAACCGATGTTGGCGCGATGCCTGGCGGCATAGTCGGTGATTTGGCGCAACCTGGCATCCGCGGTCGACAACGCCTGTTGCACCGAATGATCGCCCCCGTCGATGTCCCGCGGCCCACCACTCGGGGTCGCGTGCCGGCGGCGGCGAGCGCGCAACAGCAGGAACAGCAGCGCGATGACGACCACGAGGACAATGACGCCAATCGCGATCGGCAGCCAGAGAGACTTCGACGAGCCGGCCGGCTTGGACGGGCTTGTCGATTTATCCAACCCGTCAGCCGCGGCGACCGCAGCACCGCCCCAGTCTTTAGCGCCCAGTACTGGTTCGATCTGGTTGGTTCGCAAGCTGTTTAGCTCGCCGGGCGTCAGGCCCTGCGTCTGCGGCGGCACACTGAACGCATAGAGCTTGGTGTTGGTGGCCACGGCCAGCAGGGCGTCGTGGTCCCCCATCCCGCTGGCACTGCGGGTTCGGTCGGCCCAGTTGTCGGGTTTGAACCTGGAGAAGTTGTCGACGTAGACGACCCACAGTTGAATGTGCCGATCGCGATAGAGCCGGTCGAGCGCCGAGCTGACCGCTGCCCGGTCGGAATTCGTCAGCACCCCGGTGCTGTCGGTGATGTGATCGGTGAGCTTGGACGGCGGTTGCGCGCTGGCCGGGCCCGCCCACAACAGCGCCGCTGTGAGGATCGTCAGGACTACACCGAACAGACGAACAACTCGCATACGGGTAAATCTAGCCGCCAACTCGTGTGTTCGGGCAGGGGTCAAAGCCGCGACCAAGGGCTGTTGATTCCTTTTCGGCACCCCCGTGACCTGCAGAATCCACCTATGTCTCACGCCCAGCATCAGCCCCATCCGTACTGGACACTATTTGGTTAAGCGCGTAACCTCTGTCGCGCGACGACGCTTTTTCCGCGAGCAGAAGGGCCATGAGGAACATTGAGTAACGCCATTGCGGTCTTCAACCCGTCCACCGAGGAGCAGATCGCGGAGGTCCCCGATTCCGACCAGGCGGCCGTCGACGCGGCCGTTGCCCGGGCGCGCGAGACCTTCGAGTCGGGTGTGTGGCGCAAGGCGCCCGCGTCGCACCGAGCGAACGTGCTCTTCCGCGCCGCGCGCATCATCGAAGAACGCACCGACGAGCTCGCCGCGCTCGAAGCCCAGGACAACGGCATGAACACGACGGCCGCGCGTCACATCATCCCGGTGTCGGTGGACATGCTGAAGTATTACGCCGGCTGGGTCGGCAAGATCCACGGCGAGTCGGCCAATCTCGTCTCCGATGGTCTGCTCGGCACCTGGGAGACCTACCACACCTTCACCCAGCTCGAGCCGGTCGGCGTCGTCGGCCTCATCATCCCTTGGAACGGGCCGTTTTTCGTCGCGATGCTCAAGGTCGCGCCCGCCCTCGCGGCGGGGTGCAGCGCCGTGCTCAAGCCGGCTGAAGAGACACCGCTCACCGCGCTGAAATTGGAAGAGATATTCCGCGAGGCGGGTCTGCCCGACGGCGTGCTGAACGTCATCACCGGCTACGGCGAGACGACGGGCGCGGCGCTCACCGCGCATCCGGACGTCGACAAGATCTCGTTCACCGGGTCGACGGAGGTCGGACGGCTGATCGTCAAGGCGGCCGCGGGCAACCTCAAGCGCCTGACGCTCGAGCTCGGTGGCAAGTCGCCGCTGATCATGTTCGACGACGCGAACCTGGACAAGGCGATCATGGGCGCCGGCATGGGACTGCTCGCCGGGTCGGGCCAGAACTGTTCGTGCACCTCGCGCATATATGTCCAGCGCGGCATCTACGACCAGGTGGTCGAGGGTCTCGCCGGATTCGCGCAGATGTTGCCGATGGGCGGCAGCGATGATCCCGATTCGGTGCTGGGACCGCTGATCAGCGACAAGCAGCGCAAACGCGTGGAAGGCATCGTCAACGATGGCGTGGCCGGCGGCGCGGAGATCGTGACCGGTGGCAAACCGATGGACCGCAAGGGCTACTTCTACGAGGCGACGATCGTCACCAACACCACGCCCGACATGCGGCTCATCAAAGAGGAGATCTTCGGGCCGGTCGGCTGTGTGATCCCGTTCGACGACGAGGACGAGGTGCTCGCCGCCGCCAACGCCACGCACTACGGGCTCGCCGGCTCGATTTGGACCGAAAACCTCAGCCGCGCCCATCGCGTCGTGAATGAGCTTCGCGCGGGCCAGATTTGGGTGAACTCCTCACTCGCGGCCGACCCCTCGATGCCGATCAGCGGCCACAAGCAGTCGGGCTGGGGCGGCGAGCGTGGCAAGAAGGGCATCGAGGCCTACTTCAACACCAAGGCCGTCTACATCGGCCTCTGATCGAGATGTCGGGGCGCTGCCGCTCGCTGAAATGATCGCGGCGAGGAAAACACTGGGCCATGGCCGCGTGCACTGGCATGGTAGCGATTTGTGCGGGTGTGGCTGAGTGGTTAGGCAGCGGCCTGCAAAGCCGTACACACGGGTTCAAATCCCGTCACTCGCTCCAAGACAGGCAAGGTGGAGCTCCGCGTGAAACGCGCCGGTTACCGATCTTCCGCGACGGCGTCGAGGTAGAACCAGCGGCCCGCGCGGCGCTCGAAGCGACTGCGCTCATGCAGGCTGCCTGAGCGGCCCCCGGACTCGTAGTGAGCCGTGAATTCCACCTCCCCGGAATCGTCGTCTGCCCTACCGGCCAGGGTGTCGAGCACCTCTAAGCCGGTCCAGGTGATGCCCGGGTCGACGGTCACGTCGGCCGGCCGCGTACGCGGGTGCCACGTGCGGAACAGGTAGTCGACGTCACCGCAGGCGAATGCCGAGTACCGCGATCGCATCAATTCCTCGGCCGTTCGCGCTTGTGATTCGGCCTGGTGCAGCGGCCCGCAACAGGCGCGATAGCTTGTGCCGCTGCCGCACGGGCACGGCGGCCCAAGGATGTCGTTCACGTCGGAAGCCTGACAGACCGTTACGGCGATTCATCCGGGGGCGCGCCGCCAGCGGCGTCCTGCAGCACCTGCTGCAGCTTGTCGAGCGGATCGCCGCCCGCGGGATCAAGCCGGCGTGGCGGGATCTCGCGACCGTCGGGTGCGACGGTGGCAACCAAGGGCGGAGGTGGGGGTGGCGCCGCCGGCGGGGGTGGCGGGGGTGGTGGCGATGCCGATGGCGGAGCGTTCAACGCAGTCCTCTTGGCCGCCAACCGGTTCGGTGCGTCATCACGGATGGCGCGCCGTCGCGGGTCCGGGTCGGTGTTGCCGAGGAAGCAGGCTCGCGGCGCGGCGGCGACGACGGCCAGCGCGCTCGCGTAGCGCTCGTCGGCGCGTGCGTGGTCCCCTGCCGCCGCGGCCCGGTCGCCCTGGGTTTCGCGGACCAGTTCGAGGTTGACGCGCACCGGGCAGGACCGGACGGTGTCGGTGCGGGCCAGCGCGTCGGTGAAGTGCGCGTCGGCATCCTCCAACCGGCCGTCGAGCACGGCGGCGGCCCCCGCGGCGAATGGCGCCCTCGCGGGTTCCACCACGTTGACAAAGCCCAGGATCGCCGCATCGGCCCGCACCGCGCTTCCGTCACCGCTCACGAAGGCGCGGGCCGCCGAATCGCCGACCAACACAACCGAAAACAGCTTGATCGCGACCAGCAGCGCGACGGCGACGACCGGCGCCGAGTAGATCAGCAGCCGCCGTCGCAGCCGCAGCCGTGCCGGTCTGCGCGTCACGACGCCAGATCCCGTCGGGCGATGCGGCCGCGACGGAACTCGCGGACCGAGAGGTAGATCTCGGCGAGCAGCAGCACCGCGGCGAGCAGCGCGGGCAACCAGTACAGCTCGATCCACTCGACGGCCGCGGCCGCGTGCGGCGAATCGGGCAGTCCAAGCTGGAGCGGCTCACCGGGATCGCGATGCACATACGGAACGTCGAGTTGTGCCGCTATTGCTCGTAATTCGGCTTCATCGATCGCGTCGCTGCGGCCATAACCCAGCACCGCTCCCCCGGCCACCGACCCCCGCATGAGGTTGAAGTCGCCCTGTGGTGCGCGCGATCCGGATGCGCCGGAGCCGAAGTAGAGCACCACGTTGCGCGAACCCGGATATTGCTGCGCCGCCTGGATCAGCTGGTAGCGCAGCACGTTGTCCGCCGCGCCTGCGTTCGCGCCGGGACCCGCATTCTCGGATCCGAGCGCGGCGATGGTCGGGCGCAGACTCCAAACATCCTCGGACAGGGGCCAATCCAGCGAGGCCTTTGAGGCAAAGCCGATGAGCGCGTACCGAGCCGCCGGGTACTGCTTGATCAATCCCGCGATGTCATCGCGCATCCCCGCGAGCCGCGGTCGGCCGTTGCCATGATCCTCGACACTTGAGTCTGCCGACCGGTCGACGAGCAGGAACACGTTGAGATTCGCACCCGCCGATGTCGCCCGGCGGCCTTCGTCGCCGCGATATCCCGGGCGGGTGGTCGCCGCAATGAGCAACAGCACCGCCAAAGTTACGCCACCCCAGCGCAGTATCACGCCAGCCCGCCGGCCTCCCGCCGACAGCAGCACCTGGCGCAGCGCCACCAGGCGCGCCAGCAGTAGCGCGCCGGCCACGACCGCGAGGATCGGCCAGGGCAGTACGGGCTGAAACGTCATCGGCGCAACACCAACAGGGCCACCGAGAGCACGGCCGCCGACAACAACCCGATCACCAGGGGTGCCACCGGCGCATCCTGGAAGTCGGCTGCCACGACCGTGCCGTCGGCTCGGCGCGCCGGTGGGGCGTGGGCGCGAATCCCGGTGAGCGCCGTGGTCACCGATTTGGATCCCGGGACGACGTACCGGCCGCCGGTCTGCTCGGTGAGGGCGACCAACGCACCGCTCGCCGGCGATGGAACCGTGTCGACCACATTGACTTGGGCCCCGGTCCGCTCGGCCAACGACCGGACGCTGCCGTCGGTGAACAGTGCGGCACGCTGCTCCCCCGTGGCACGGAGGTCCGACGGCCCGAGATAGATCACCGAGCGCCGCTGTGCGGCGCGCTGCTCGTCGGCGGGGAAGCCTGAGAGGCAGAGTGCGAGAACGTCATTGACACTGACGGCATAGTCGGTGTAGGGCACCGGCGGAGCCAACGCCGCCGACTTCGCCTGGTGGGCATCGGTATAGTCGTCGAACCGGGCGGCGGCGTACTGATGGTCGCGCGTCAGCGGCACCACACGGCGGTTGGCCGAAGTCAGGCCGATGCGTTGGGTCTGCGGGGACGTGGCGGCCTGCCGTGCGAAGTAGTCGAGCAGTTCGGCCGTCGCGGCGTCGGCCACCGGCTGTCCGACACACAGCATGATGTCCTCGGGGTGAGCGACGTCGAAATCGTTGCTGGCCACGCTTGGACGGGCCCCCGCCCACGTCGCGGCACCGAACATGACGGTCAGCACCACCAAGGTGACGACGGTCGAGAGCGAGCGCAGCCGGGCCACTTTCGCGTACTCGGGCAGCCGGGTCAGCCGAGCCACGTTGGCCAACGGGCGCAGCCGCCGGCGAGCCGCGCTCATGGATAGCAACGCCGCCAGCGCGACCACCGCGACGAAACAGGCCAACCCGGCGAGCGCAACCGGCCACCACTTCAGGTCCACGAGCGGATCAACTCCTGCGCACGGGCGCTCACCTCGGCCACGTCGACGCACGTCTCGGTGTTGAATTGCCCGTCACCGAGCCGGGTGAGCAGCGGCGCGGCAGCGGCCAGATCGCCGTCGGCCATGGAATCGATCTGCAGGTACTGGGCGCTCGCGCCGGTCGCTTGATGCAGGAAGCTGCGCACCGTCCGGCTGATCGCCGCGGATGCCGCCGGAGCAGACATCCGCCCGGCATCGTGCTCGTCGGCGATGCCCTGCACACAGCGGGCGAATCGGCTGCGGATCAGCCGGGCGTGCATTCGTCGTGCGACCGGGATGCGCCGCAACCGGTGCGACGGCAGCGTCCACACGAAAACACCTGCATACCAACCGATCACGGCAAGGACCAGCAGCGCGGCCAGCCACAGCCACCACGACGAGTACGGCTGCGGACCGAACACGTACCGCAGCAGGTCATCCGGCACGGGCGGCCACTTCCGTCAGGCGAACGAGTTCGCGCCGAATGTCGTTGCTGCTCGGGATAGTCGCATGCGGAATGGCGTGGGCGGTCAGGACCCTGTCGAGGCGGTCGCGGCGAGCGTGCTCGGCGCGGCGATACGCGGCGACGACCCGCGGCCCGAGGTCGGCTCCGTTCAGGACGAAGCGACCGGTGGCGACGTCGTAGCCGTCGGTGTTGTCGGGACCCACCGCGGGCATGTCCGGCACCATCGGCCAGATGATGTCGTGGCGCGCGCTCAGCCTGGTGAGCACCTGATTGAGCCGGTCGTCGACCTCAGGCTCGTCGGAGACCACGATGATGAGCATGGTGTGCCGATAATGTGTTGCGACGTAATCGAGCTGGGCGGTGACGTCGCTGGCGCCCGGGCTCGTCGTGGTGTGCTGATACCACCGGTGCAGTAGTCCCTCGACGTGCGACTCGCCGCGCCGCTGCGGGATGTTCACGCAGCCGCGGCGGTCACCGTAGACCATGCCGATCTGATCGGATCGTCGTATTCCGATCAACCCCACCGCGCCCATGATGTGCGCCGCGATGTCGCGCTTGTACTCCCCGCTCGGGGCGAGCGCCGACATGTTGCGACCGGCGTCAGCGACAAGCAGGATCTTGTGGTGCTTTTCGGACACGAACCGTTTGATGAGTACGCCGCCCGACCGTGCGGATGCCTTCCAGTCGATGTCCCGCACGTCGTCGCCGGGAACGTACGGCCGTAGATCGTCGAATTCCATGCTCCGCGTATGTAATAGCGCGTAGCGGCCGCCTTCGAGCAGGCCGCGGGTGTCGGTGCCGAAATGAGCCTTGGCCCGGTTGAGGTGCTTACCCACGATTGGCCTTCGGGCGCCTCAAGGAACCCGGACGGCCCGCAGCGCGGCGTCGACCACGACCTCGGGGGTGATGTCGGCACTGGCCGCTTCGAAGCCAAGGATGAGGCGGTGCCGCAGCACCCGGTGCGCGAGCTTGCCGATGTCCTCGGGCAGCACGTGCGCACGCCCGGACAACACCGCCTGCGCCCGCGCCGCCTTGCAGAACGCGATGGTGGCGCGAGGGCTGGCGCCGTATTCGACCAGGCGCGCGATCTGCTTGGGCAACGCCCGCGCGGGGTGGCGGGTCACGTCGACCAGTTGGCTGGCGTAGAGCATCAGCGCGCGATCCATGTGGACGTGGCGCACCACCTCCTGCACGCGCAGCACGTCGTCGAGGCCGACCACCGGCGGGGTCGGCTGGCCCCTGTCGTAGATGCCGGCGTCGATGCGCGACATCACTTCCACCTCCTCCTGCGGGGAGGGGTAGCGGACGATCTCCTTGAGCAGGAAGCGGTCGGTCTGCGCCTCGGACAGCGGATAGGTGCCTTCCTGGTCGACGGGGTTCTGGGTGGCGATGACCAGAAACGGATCCGCAAGGGGGTGGACCTGCCCGGCGATCGTGGTCTGTCGCTCCTCCATAGCCTCGAGCATTGCGCTCTGCGTCTTGGCACTGGATCGGTTGATCTCGTCGAGCAGCACGATGTTGGCGTGCACCGGACCCAGCTGGGTGACGAAGGAGTTGGTCGCCGAATCGTAGATCTGCGTTCCGATGATGTCGCTGGGCAGCAAGTCAGGTGTGCACTGAATGCGTTGAAAGCGGCCATGAACCGACTCGGCGAGCACCTTGGCGGCGGTGGTCTTGGCCAGGCCCGGCACGCTCTCGAGCAGAATATGGCCACCCGCGAGCAGGCCGATCAGCAGCGACTCCCGGAGGTCACGCTGCCCGACGATCTTGGCTGCGAACGCCTGGGAGATGGCGTCGACGGTCCCCCGGACGCTATCGATTTCGCGCTGATCCGGTTGTGTTCGTGCTGTAGACATACGCCCGCTGGGATACCCAGGCGCTGATTTTCCACACGTCGACCTGTGCCGTTAGCTGTGACCTGGCGTGACTCGATGTCTCGACTAGGGCTTGTTCCCCTGAGGCGGCCGTTTGATTTTGGCTTCAGCCTCAAGCCGCACCCGGATTGCTTTCGCCCGCGCCTCGGCGGCCCGAGCTTGGGCTTCGGCGGCTTCTGCTCCCGCCCAAACCTCGGCGGCCCGAGCTCGAGTCTCGGCCGCTTCTGCGCGCGCCCGCGCCTCGGCGGCCAGAGCCTCGGCTTCGGCGGCTTCTGCGCGCGCCCGCTCCCGCGCCCGCGCCTCGGCGGCCATAGCCTGGGTTTCGGCGGCTTCCGCACGCGCCCGCGCCTCGGCCATCAGCGCTTCGGCTTCGGCGACTTTTGCCCGCTTACGCGCGTCGGCCGCCATGGCCTCGGTTTCGGCGGCTTCTGCCCGCTTTCGCGCTGCGGCGGCCAGCGCTTGGGCTTCGGCGGCTTCTGCCCGCTTCCGCGCCTCGATGGCCAAGGCTTCGGCTTCGGCGGCTTTGGCGCGCGCCCGCTCCCGCGCCCGCGCCTCGGCGACTAGGGCTTGGATCTCGGTGGCTTCTGCCTGTGCCCGCGCCTCGGCAGCCAAAGCCTCCGGTTCGGCGGCTTTTGCCCGCTTCCGCGCGTCGGCCGCCACCGCCTGGGCTTCGGCCGCTTTAGCTTGCTTCCGGGCTTCGGCGGCCAGGGCCTGGGCTTCGGCGGCTTCTGCCCGCTTGCGCGCTTCGGCGGCCAGCGCCTCGGCGGCAGCGGCTTCTGCGCGCGCCCGCTCTCGTGCCCGCGCCTCGACGGCCAGCGTTTCGGCCGCGGCGACCTCTGCCCGCGCCCGCGCCTCGGCGGCCACCGCCTCGGGTTCGGCGGCCAGCGCTTCGGCGGCAGCGGCTTCTTCCCTCGCCCGCGCCTCGGCGGCCAGCGCTTCGGCCTCCGCGGCCAGCGCTTCGGCTTCCGCGGCCAAGGCTTCGGCTGCGGCCGCGTCTGCCCGCGCCCGCGTCTCGGCAGCCACCGCTTCGGCTTCGGCGGCCAGCGCCTGGGCCGCGGCTGCTTCTGCCTGCGCCCCCGCGTAGCCTTCGGCCTCCGGCCGCGGCGGCTGCTGCTTGGAATGCGTCCTGGGTTGGTTCACGAGCGGCTGACGGTTCGGCTTCTGCGCGCCGGCCGCGGCCCGCGCCTTTTGCTCAGCCGCTCTGTACGGGCCGGCTGCGAAATCAGTCAGTACCAAAGCCACGCCGGCCAGCAGTGCCAGCGGCAGGGCCACGGACGGCCGCGTGACCATCCCCCAGAAACCGATGACCGTCAGCGACGCCGCGAACAGCACCGCCGCCCCCGGATACCTGCTGCCGAGGCCGAGGATCGTCGCGGGCACTGCGGATGCCCGAGTGGCGAACGGGAGCCGATCCGGCCGACTAACGACGACTCTCTCAGACCCCACGATCCCTCGCCTTCACGGAGATGCTGGCACATAAGAGTACTGCGCGGGCGGTCGCAGCGGCAGTTTAAATGTTTGTGTCTCGGATGCAATGTCGACGAAGTCTGGTATCGCGCCAGACGACCCCGGAGACGAAGGCAACTGGCGGCGATGGCGAGCTTGGGTGCGGCCGTCAAGCTGGGGTCTGAACCATCCACCGCCGATGTCGCCGAAATTCGCACAATCCGTCGTGGCTTTCGCGCCAGGCCTCTACGCTGCGGTTGAACATGCCGCGTCATCCGGCGAGGAGGTTGAGCGCATGGAGCCCTCGATGACATCAGCTGATTCGCATAGATCCGGATTCGACTGGGCACAATTGGTGAAGATGCCCACGGTGAGCGAAGAATGGCATACGGGGCATCAGATTCTTAATTTCTACCCGATGGACAAAGACTATAGAGATTCGCCGGCAGCGCGAGCGATGGTAACCAAGAATTTTGGCAATGCAATAGCTCTGAACACAGATGCGGCATTGCTCAAATTCGGCTCTGATCATGTTACATTGCGAGGCGCATTTTTGGAGATGGGCGTATGCACTGGGAAAACCATCAATTTTGTTGCCGCGCTCAATCCAGAGCAACTTATCTGGGGATTCGATTCCTTTGACGGACTTCCCGAACCATGGACCCGCACCGATATCACTGCACCTGAAGGTACTTTTCGGGTTAACGTCGAGGGATGGACGCCACCGGTTCTCCATAATGTAGCGCTGGTAAAGGGGATGTTCCAGGAGACCCTTCCACAGTTCAAAGAACAAGTTCTGAAATCTGGCCCGATCGCTTTCCTGCATGTCGATTGCGACATCTATGCGTCAACGAAAGAGATCTTTGACCAGTTGACCGATAACATCGTGTCAGGCACGGTAATCGTATTTGATGAATTCTATAATTACCCGGGAGCCGAACAGCATGAGTTCAGAGCATTCCAGGAATTTCTGGACTCGACCGGGAAAAAGCCCGTCTACCTTGCCTATAACCAGTACTTCGAACAAGCGGTTGTCCAGATCGCCTGAACGCGAATTTTGACGGGCCGGCGCACTTCGAGGCGTCCGCCGCACATGTGCCGGCGACATCACTTGCCCGCGAAGCGAGTGGCGCGGGAAGTTTATTGCCTGTTACCCGGGGTGCGACGATCCACATGGCTATCTGAAGTTCCCGATACGAACCGGGCAATTCCGTCGGTTACCGATCATCACGGAGCAACAGATGGCGCCAACCGCTTCGCCAGATACGGCGCCGTGCGACTGTGTTTCGCACGGGCCACCTTCTTCGGCGGTCCCTCCGCGACGACCCTACCGCCGTCGCTGCCGGCTCCCGGTCCCAGGTCGATCACCCAGTCCGCACCCGCGACCATCCGCATGTCGTGTTCGGCCACCACCACCGTATTGCCGGCGTCGACCAGGCGGTGCAGTTGACGGTCGAGCAGATCCACATCGGCGGGGTGCAGCCCGGTGGTCGGCTCGTCGAGGACGTAGAGGGTATGCCCACGCCGAGGTCTCTGCAGTTCGGAGGCGAGCTTGATCCGCTGCGCCTCGCCACCGGACAGCTCGGTCGCGGGCTGTCCGAGACGGAGATACCCCAGCCCGACCTCGTGCAGCGTGGTCAGGCTCCGCGCTGCGCTGGCGACGTCGGCAAAAAACTCCGAGGCCTCATCGACGGTCATCGCGAGCACGTCGGCGATCGTGCGGTCGCGATAGCGCACCTCGAGCGTCTCGTCGGAGTAACGCGCTCCTTTGCACGCCGGGCATGTGGCGTATGTGCCTGGCAGGAACAACAATTCGACCGAGACGAACCCCTCCCCCTGACAGGTCGGGCAGCGACCTTCGGCCACGTTGAACGAAAACCTGCCCGCCGTCCAACCCCGGCGACGCGCCTTGGGGGTCGCGGCGAATTCACGGCGCACGGCGTCGAACAAGCCGGTGTAGGTCGCCAGCGTCGAGCGCGGCGTGCGTCCGATCGGGCGCTGGTCGACCGATACCAGCCGGTTGATCTCCTCGCCGCCCTCTGCCGTCACACCGACACTCGCGTCGTGATCGAGATCGATGATCCCGCTGTCGGCTTCGTCGTCATCGGATTCGGCCGGCTCGGCTGCTCGTCCCGTGCCGAGATGGCTGTTCACGACATCGCCGAGGACCTTGACGACGAGCGTCGACTTGCCTGAACCGGACACTCCGGTGACCGCGGTGTACACACCGAGTGGCAGATCGACGTCGAGGTCTCTCAGATTGTGGAAGCAGATCCCGCGCAGCCGCAGCCGCCCGGACGGCGTGCGGGGTTGACGAGACGGCGGCCCGGCCTCATCGAATAGGTACCTACGAGTGACCGACGCCTCGATGTCGGCGAGACCCGGCACCGGCCCGCTGTAGAGCACGCCCCCGCCAAGCTCTCCGGCCCCAGGCCCAACGTCGACGATCCAGTCGGCACGGCGTACCACGTCCATGTCGTGCTCGACCACGAATAACGAATTGCCCGCGCGCCGAAGGCGATCGAGCACCTCGAGTAGCGGTTCGGCGTCGGCGGGGTGCAGTCCGGCCGACGGCTCGTCGAGCACATAGAGCACGCCGAACAAGCCGGCGCGCAGTTGAGTGGCCAGCCGCAACCGCTGCAGTTCGCCGGGTGACACCGTCGGAGTGCGGCGACTGAGCGTGAGATAGCCGAGCCCGAGATCTATGAGTACCTGCAGGCGCGTGACGAGGTCGGCGGCGATCATGGTCGCCACTTCCGTCAGCTCACCGGATTTCGTTGACTCGTAAGCGGCGGCGGCATCGGTCCGAGAAGCCGTCGGGCGCAACGTGTCAGCAAGGTCGGCCAACGGCATCGCCGTGTAGTCGGCGATGGTGCGCCCGGCGAACGTCACCTTCAGCGCCTCCGGCCGCAAGCCCGGAACCGTCGCATACTGGGCACTCGACGCTGTCGACGAATTGCAGTACGCGGCGGCGCATCATCGCGCTATGGGAGTTGGCCAACGTGTGGCGGACGTGACGTTCGGCGCTGGAGAACGTGCCGTTGTAGTAATAATCGGCCTGCACGGGGTGCTGGCCCGGATCGATTTCGACCGTTGGTTGCTCATCGGTGAACAGAATCCAATTACGTTGACGCTTAGGAAGTTTCCGCCATGGCTTGTCGATGTCGTAGCCCAACGTGACGAGGATGTCGCGTAGGTTTTGGCCCTGCCACGCGCCCGGCCATGCGGCAACGGCGCCGTCGCGGATGGTCAGCGAGGGGTCTGGCACCAGTGTCTCTTCGGTCACCCGATGGATTCGTCCCAGCCCGTGACATTCGGGGCACGCCCCGACCGCGGTGTTCGGCGAGAACGCATCGGAGTCCAGTCGTTCCGTGGCCCCTCGCGGGTAGGTCCCGGCGCGGGAGAACAGCATCCTCAGCAGGTTCGACAGGGTGGTGACGGTGCCGACCGTCGACCGCGATGTCGCCGAACCCCGGCGCTGCTGCAGTGCGACGGCAGGCGGTAGCCCGGTGATGTCATCTACCTTCGGCGCGCCGGTTGGCAATAGCAGCCGACGGGCGTACGGAGCGACCGATTCGAAGTAGCGGCGCTGGGCCTCGGCATAGACCGTTCCGAAGGCCAACGACGATTTGCCGGATCCGGAAATTCCGGTGAACGCGACCAGCGCGTCGCGAGGCGCTACGACGTCGACACCCCGCAGGTTGTGGACCCGCGTCCCGTAAACGCGCACACAAGGGTCGATTTCGTCCGTGCTCCGATCGGGCATTTGCGTCATCTTGCTCAGCCGTGTACCCCTGCTGCGGCCGCGCAAGCGTGTGCTCCCCGGCCGAGAGCTAAAGAGTGGCGAACGTATGGCCTAGGGCGTGCATGCGGACCCCCTGCACGGCGGGCGCATGTTTCGTGGCCGGTCGGCTAGTCACCAAGTGCCTGATCTTCCACGACAGTCATTTGCTTCCTTTATGGCGGCTCGCCTTGGCCGCCAAGCCGTGAGGATCAGTAGACCAACCGGCAGCAGCACCGCCACCGTGAGCACAATTGTTTGCCAGACCGCGGCCTCCATCGTGAAGTGCTCCAGGTGCGTGAGATGAAAGATCAGGTGCGGGATGGCGAACAGCAGGTACGCGCCCAGCGCGATCCGCACCATGCGGCGCTCCATCGTAATTGCACTGACAACAAATACGAGCGCAAGCGAAAGATTCATGGCGCCGTAGTCGCGCATGAGGTGTTCGGAGTACGGCGGGATGAGATCCACCCAGGGCACGTAGTCGTAGAACGCCCGAGGGGCCAGCATCGCGACGAGCCCGACCACCACCTCCACGAATGTGAGAAACCACATCCCGGCGCGAAGCGCGGTCAGCCGGGCGTTCACCGCGACCCCTTGCGTCGGCGGTGCGGCAGGTAAGCGCGGATGGCGTCGCGGTAGGGCAGGTGGCCCGTGGCGACTTGTTCGCCGAGGTATTCCTCGAAGGTGATCGTGCCTGCGGCGTGCTCCGGGGTTAGCAACCCGCCGGCGCGGATCCCGCCAACTACCTTGCCGGGCAATCGGACTGGGACGATGGGTCGGCGCTTACCAACGATCGCCAGGTAGCTGCGGGCAAGATCGTCGATCGCACACGCCTGCGGGCCGCCGAAATCCGGCGCACGCCCGATCGGCTCGCCCAGCGCCAATTGGGCCAACCGTGCGCCCACGTCGCGCACGTCGACCGGTTGGAACCGCAGGCCCGACGGCAGCGCCAGGACCGGTGGTTTCGCGAGCATGCGCAACATGAAGGCGATCAGATCGTGAAACTGGGTCGCCCGCAGCACCGTCCACGGCAGGCCCGACTCGGCGATCAGACGTTCGTTGGCGAGCATCATGCGGTACAGGGCGAATGGGACGCGGTCGATACCGACGATCGAGACATAAACCAGATGCGGTGAGCCCGCCCGTTTCGCCGCCGCGACCAGCTGCTCGGTGGGATAGACGCAGTGCACGATTGTGTCGACGTCGTCCACGGCAGCGTCGAGCCCATCACCAGTCTGCACGTCCCCCACGACATGCCGAACGTCGGTGGACCGATGGGGGCGCCGCCCGCGACTTAGAACGCGGACCTCCTCCCCCGCCGCCGTCAGGCTGTCGACAACGATGCGGCCCACGGTTCCCGTGCCGCCGGTTACGAGTACAGATTTCGTCATACCCTATGAACCGGACAGGCCCGCAGGATGTGACAACTGCTCGGCAAGAAACCGCAGTTTGTCGGGATTGGCCAGGATCCGCACGGCCGCTATCCGCTCGCCCGTGATCTCGAAGCACAAGACACCGGCCAGTGTGTCGCCGTCGAATGCGAGCATCGCCGGCTCGCCGTTGACCTCGGCGGCATCGAGACGCAGCTGTATCTGCGCTAGGTTCCTGCTGAACACCCGCGCCACATACTGGGCCATCCGGTCGCGGCCCGAGACCACGCGCCGGGCGGCCGCCACCTTGCCGCCGCCGTCGGCCGTGGAGGTCACATCAGCGGTCAAGATTTCGACGAGTCCGGCCACGTCGCCGGCGCTGGCGGCACTGAAGAAGCGATCGACAAGGGACCGCCACTGTGCCCGATCCGGTCGGTGCACCGGCTGACGGGGTTCACCCAGTCGCTGCCTCGCTCGCCGGTACAGCTGCCGGACGTTGGCTTCCGACATCTCGAGGATCTCGGCGATCTCTAAATGGCTGTACGCGAACGCCTCTCGGAGCACGAACGCCGCCCGCTGGTTGGGCTTGAGTTGCTCCATCAAGCTCAGCAGCGCGATGGACACCGACTCGCGCTGCTCGGCGGTTTCCTGCGGGCCGAGTGTCCGGTCGTCGGTGAGGACTGGCTCCGGAAGCCACGGCCCGGGGTAGACCTCCCGGCGAGCGCGGGCTGACGTGAGCCGGTTGAGGCACAGGTTCGTGACGGCCTTGGTAAGCCACGCCGGCAGCGATTCGATGAGCGCTGAGTCTGCGCCGTGTAGTCGCAGGTACGCATCCTGCACCGCGTCTTCGGCTTCGCTCGCCGACCCCAGCAGTCGGTAGGCCAACCAGAACAGGCGTGGCCGCTGAGCCTCGAAGTCCGCCACGAGGTCGGTCACACTGCCAAGACTGCCACCTCTCGAATGTCGCCGGAATGGCTGCGACCGCACAGCGCGTGCGGTCTCAAAAGTTGATATCGCATGTGCCATCGGTTTTGAGATTCGCTTGGCAGGGCAGACGGGCCGGTACCACCCACGCCAGCCGGTTCAAGCGGCTGCTGGCCGATCCCGAGTTGAAGAAGGACGCCTTGCGAGAGTTAGCGAAGGGAAAATGCTGAGCCCAGCTGCCAAGCGCCGCGCCGTGGACATGCTCATCACCGATCTATGCGTTCGGGGAACGGATGGCAATCGTCGTCGAGATGCTGTGACACGGCTGTCTCCCTAACGATCGCCATCGAGGAAAGCAATTGCGGTATTGGAGAATTCGTCGTGGTACTGGAAGATTCCGCCGTGCCCGGAGTTGGGGTAGATGACCAGCTCGGATCCGGCGATGCGGCGGTGCATGTCCTCCGACAGCACGCTGGGGACCATGTGGTCGTGGTCGCCGTTGGCGATCAGTGTGGGTTGGGTGATCCGGGACAGGTCGGCGGGTGTGGATCGGCCCCATCGTTTGATCGCTTTGAGTTGGGTCTGGAATGCCTTGATTGAGATCTTCGCGTCTCTGTCGTCGGTGCGTTCGTCGAGGCGCTTGACGAAGGCGCGGGCGGCCGCCTTGCCGGTGTCGTCGCGGTTGAAGAACAGGAATTCCTTGGGGTCGCTTCGGGTAAGGGTGGCGCGCACCATGTCGTAGTAGGTGGTGCCGGCGACCTTGTCGATGCCCTTGCCCCCGGCGGGGCCGGTTCCGGTGAGGATCAGCTTGCGGACCAGTTCGGGATGTTTGAGGACCAGGGCTTGGGCGATCATCCCGCCGAGGGAGAAGGAGAGGATGTCGACGGTGTCGTATCCGAGTGCGGAGATGAAGGTGTAGGCGTCGTCGGCCATCGCTTCGATGGTGTCAGGGACGGTGCCAGTGGAGGCTCCGACGCCGCGGTTGTCGAAGGCGATGACGTGGTGGCCCTTGGCGATCGGGTCGATGATGCGGGGGTCCCAGTTATCGAGGGTGGCGGCGAGGTGGACCAGGAAGATGACCGGGATTCCGCCGGTTGGTCCCAGTTCGCGGTAGGCGTAGGTGGCCCCGCCGGCGGTGAGGGTGCGCGCCGGTGCGTCGCGATATGAGGTGATGATTCTCTGGGGTTGGTTGTGATTGGCGTTCATGGCTATCTCCTTGATGTTTCGATGTAGTTAGTTGGCGAGGAATTGCAGTGCGGTGGGAACGAATTCGCGGTGGTACTGGAACACTCCGCCGTGTCCAGAGTTCGGGTAGATCTTGAGTTCGGCGTTGGGCAGGCGCCGCGCCATGTCGCTGGAGTGTTCGCTGGCGACCATGAGGTCGTGGTCGCCGTTGGCGATCAGGACGGGCTGGGTGATGACCGACAGGTCGTCGGGCTGGCTCTGTCCGGCATGGCGGATGGCTTTGATCTGGTTGACGCCTGCGCGCAGGGTGATCTTCTTGTCGCGGTCGCCGGCCCGTTCCTGGAGGCGGTGCAGGTAGTCGCCGGCGGCGGCTTTGCCTTCGGTGGTTCGCGGGAAGAACAGGAAGTTGCGGGGGTCGCTCCGGGTGAAGAACGCTTTGAGGTACGCGGCTCCGACGATGGTGGCCATCTTGTCGATGCCGCCGCCGCCGCGGGGTCCGGTGCCGGCTAGGACCATCCGGCGCACCAGTTCGGGGGCTTGCATGGCCACCATTTGGGCGACGCCGCCGCCGAGTGAGAATCCGAACAGGTCGACCTGTTCGAGTCCCAGCGCGCGGATGAAGGCGATGGCGTCGGTGCCCATCTGCTCGACGGTGGTGGGCACCGTGCCGCCGGTGGCGCCGACACCGCGGTTGTCGAAGGTGATGACGCGGTGGTGAGCGGCGATGCCGTCGACGATGCGGGGGTCCCAGTCGTCGAGGACCGCGGTGAGGTGGTGCAGGAACACCACGGGAACCCCTGTGCCGGTACCGAGTTCGCGGTAGGCGAATGGCACGCCGTCGACGTTGACGGTGCGGGTGGGGGTGTCTTTCCAGGTGGTCATGATGCGCCTTTCAGTCGGGTGTGGGTTCGTGCGTCGAGGGCTGTCGGCTTTCATCAGCCGGTTGGGCAGCACCAGCCCGCAGGGCAGCTGCAGGGGGTCGTGGGCAGTGGTCATCAGGTTTTCTCCGCTCCGCGACCGATATTACAATCATAATATTATGAGCGTAATATATCGTGGTACGATTTGGCAAGTACCGGTTCTCATGACAGGGAGGTGACCCGATGACACGACACACCGCGGAGCGCAAGGCCGAGACGCGGCGCCGCATCATCGCTACGGCCAGCGAGCGGTTCAAGACCGACGGCATCGACGGTTCCGGGATCGCGACGCTGATGTCGGATGCCGGTCTGACCAATGGCGCGTTCTACGCCCACTTCGCATCCAAGGACGACCTGGTGGCCCACGCCGTGGCCGACCAGTTGCGAGGTCAGCACGACGTGTTGACGTCGTTACCCAGCGGTCGGGCCGCGCTGAAGGACTACATCCGGGAATACCTCTCAGCTCAGCACCGCGACGATCCGGGCACCGGTTGCCCCAACGCCGCATTGCTCGACGAGATCGGCCGCTGCAGCGCCGCGATTCGCGATTCCTACACCGAGGGGATGACGTCCATCGTCGACGTCATCGCCGCGCACCTCTCGCCGAGCGACCCCTCGGCCGCGCGCAGCACCGCGCTGGGACTGTTCACCATCCTGGTGGCTACCATGCAGCTCGCACGAGCGGTGTCCGACCCGGCGCTGTCCGACGACATCCTGGCCGCAGGGATCCACAACGCGACCGTATTGCTCGACGCCGACCAGACGCCCATCGCGCTGCGCGGAGGCCCTGCATGAAACCCGAAAGTCGTGAACCGGTTTCGAGTAGTACGACCTCCGCATCCTCGCCGACCTGCTTCGCGGCCGGTGCGAAGACTTCGTGCTCGCGACCAAGTTCACGATGAGTACCGCACCGGATGCCAACCGACTCGTCACCGGAAACAGCCGCAAGGCCATGACCGCCTCCGTGGATGACACGCAAGTTAGCTAGTGCGGCCGCCTGCGCGTCGCACTCCGCCCAGCCACCGGGCGACGCCGGGACGAGCTCACAGGTGTTAGCTGGTTAGCTAGGGCCGAACCGCCGCCAACACGTCGACCCATGCGCGAGGCGGTGTGACTTTGACGCTCACTTCCGACGAGGTGGCCGATCGACCAGCACCCGCTGTCCGTCTCGCCACTGAACGACACGAATCTGATGGCCGGTTTGCACGCCGGTGACCGGGTCGACACGAAATCGACCGAACAAGGTGGTGGTGTCGAGTCGTTGTGACGCGGCCATCACCGGCAAGGATTCAATAGTGTCGGCTTCCTTCACGCAGCGCTGCCAAATGACACCTGCAGCGAAGGCCGCAGCAGCCGGATAGGGCGGCTCAGTACCGTTCGCGTCCCGGTAAGAGTGGCTGAACCACTCGCTGTTGGGTCCGTCCGCGGGATCATCTGCCCCGTCGTCGAACCACTGGCACGGTCCGTAAAGCCCCTCCACGCGATCACCGATAGCATGCCGGAGCTCATCAACCCCCGCGGCAACCAATCCAACTGCGCGCCAACGGTGTTCGCTGGCCCACTGCGCGATCGCGACGTCGTCGTCGAAGGAACCGGCCGATAACAGCACATCGCCCGTCGGGACCTGCGCCAGCATGTCTCTGGCCCGGCCTGGCCGAAAAGTGACCGACCGCCGCAGGAGACCGAGTTTCCGGGCCACCACAGCCGCCTCTTCGGCCACCTCGCGACCAAACCCGGTGTCGACGTGCACTATTACCACCTCTGCCCCCTCCCCAAGACCGTCGGCGACAAGGGTTTCGAGCACTGCGGCAAGATAGCGGTAAGCGGGAGACTCAACGTTGACGACACGCGGATACGCCGGCCGCGCCAGCCGGGCGGTCGCGCCACCGTGGTTCCAGACGACCCCTGCGCTGGCGGCCGCGGCCGCGAGCGCGGGCCCCGAACCGTAGGGCCCGAACACCACGTTGGGCCGGCTAGCCTCGGCGGCCCGTATCGCGGACGCCGCGGAGGGGTAAGCGTCGATGACCTCCAGACTTACTCCGGAACTGTCAGCCCAGAGAGCAACGGCGCTCGCCCCTGCTATCCCGAATCTGGCCAGCGGGCCCGACAGTGGGGTAACCAGGACGGCGCGCGCTGCCACGCGCACAATTTAAACAGTGTGGCGAAACCGAGCGCGAGCTTCGCGCGGCTGCCGCGTCGGAATTCAGCCACGGGTGTGGGGCTACGCGCCGACCTACAAGCGCGGACTTCGTCGCCGGAAAGCTGCAGTAGTTACTCACGCTTCCGTTAAGTGACGAACGCGCGCACGATGGAGGGGTCCGCAGTCTCACCAGGACGAGAAGGGGGCGGGCGATGAAGGCAAATGTCGGCGACTACCTCGTGGTAAAGGGCACAACCACGGAACGCCATGAACAACATGCTGAGATCATCGAGGTGCGCTCGCAAGACGGCTCGCCGCCATACGTGGTGCGTTGGTTGGTGACTGGGCACGAGGCGACGGTGTACCCCGGGTCTGACGCGGTGGTCGTCACCGCCGCCGAGCATACGGAGGCCGCACGACGCACCGCTGCGCGGGCCCGTCACGCCGCCACAACCCGCACAGCGGTTCCGTGAGATCTGTTGGGCCAAGAGTAATTCGACGAGAGTCAGGTGTGTCGGGCGGCCGTAACGTCTACCTCACGAATTACCGCGCGAAACCTGCAGACGCAATCACGGCAGCGGCGGGTCCGACAATGGACTGATCCAGGTCTGACCCATGCTGGCGTCAGCCGTTTCGAACGGCTACCCGTTTCAGTCGGAATACCGACCCGCGATGCGTGTGGTCGACTTCCAAACCGCTGGCGTCTTCGGGATCTGTGGCTCGTCCAGCTTCGACATCTCGGTCTTCGAAGCCGCAGCTCAGGTGGAGGGCATAGCGGCTTCGTCGTCCCGACTCCCGGATGCTTGCGGTGTTGCGCGTTCCAAAAACCGGAGCAGTTCGACGGGGAAGGGAAGCACCAGGGTCGAGTTCTTCTCCGCGGCGACCTCGACCACGGTTTCCAAAAGCCGCAACTGAAGCGCAGCCGGGTGCACGGCCATCGTCTCGGCCGCTTGCGCCAGTTTTTCAGACGCCTGTAGTTCACCGTCAGCGGTGATAACCCGAGCGCGCCGCTCACGCTCCGCCTCGGCTTGGCGCGCGATCGACCGCTTCATCGAATCCGGCAGTACTACATCCTTAATTTCCACGCGGTCGATGTGAATACCCCAGCCCACCGCGGGGCTGTCGATCATCAACTCCAGGCCCTGATTGAGACCCTCGCGGTTGCAGAGTAGGTCGTCCAGGTCGCTTTTGCCGATGATTGAACGCAGCGATGTCTGCGCGACCTGGCCAATAGCGGACACATAGTCCTGTACGTCGACGACCACACGCACCGGATCCGCGACCTTGAAATAGATGACAGCATCCACACGCACGGTCACGTTGTCGCGCGTGATGCCATCCTGGGCGGGCACCGGCATCGTAATGATCTGCATGTTCACCTTCTTGAGGCGATCGGCGATTGGAATCAGCATCGTGAGCCCCGGTCCACGGCCCCTGGTTTGCACACGTCCGAAACGAAAGACGACGCCTTGTTCGAATTGCTTGACGACCCGAACGTTTGTGCCCAGCCAGAGCACACCAAGGCCGAACGCTGCGGCCAATGCGTAAAGGATGATCATTATGTCCACTTCCACCCGGGCAAGACCTGTCAGTACTTCTCGGCGAGTGCGGGCGACTTACAGCCGATGAAACGTCGAGACCCCTCCAGTATGGGCCGATCACTGCAGACGTGCTGGGACCTCCGATCGAGGTCACGGCTGTGGCCCCCAGTGCAGGGTCAGGCTAGATCGCCAGTACCGTGCCCCCGGTCGTCGGGCAGCATGCCGATGTCGCCGGTTCGCCTGCACGCCAAGATGTTTGCGGTTGTTGAGGCGAACGCGAGTACAGTAGTTCGATGGTCGTCGCCCCATCCAATGAGCGGATGATCGCTGGGGTCGCCGCCGCGACCGTCTCGCTCGGAGTAGCCCAACTGGTGGGCATCCCGTTCGGTGCGCGGGCCGATGCGCGTGCTGCGATCGGCTCAGTGGCCGTCGACCTGACACCGGGACCCATCAAAGAGTGGGCAATTCAGACCCTGGGCTCTCTGGACAAACTCTTCGTGGCCGTCGTCGTGCTCGTGGTGATCGCTACGATCGCTGCAATCGCCGGGACCCTCGAGACTCAGCGTCGCCCGCTCGGTAGCGCCATGGTCGGCGGGGCCGGCGTCCTCGGATGCATTGCAGTGCTGTCGCGGCAGGGTGCGACAGCACTCGACGCCATCCCCACCGTCGCGGGCGCCGCCTGCGGCGTGGCCACCCTTCGCGTGCTCACCCGTCGGTTTTGGCCCGCCCTGGGAGACCCGGGAGACAGAGCCGACCACGACGAGCCGGATGCCGGCCGGCGCAGGTTGATCATGTTGGGATTGCTCGGATTCGGAGTAGTGAGTGGCGTGGCGGGTGCGGTCATCACGCGGTTGGTGCATTCGGTGGCCGCTGACCGCAACAGCTTCGCACTTCCCCGACCGCGTACATCGGCGCCACCAATACCTGCTGATGTGCAACCGAACGGCGTTGCGCTACCGAGCTTTGTCACCGCCGGCGCCGACTTTTACCGGGTGGACACCGCACTCAGTGTTCCCCAACTCAGCCACGGCGACTGGCGGCTGCGCATCCACGGCATGGTGGACCACGAAGCCACCTACAGCTTCGACGACCTCGCCAACTTTGACCTGGTCGAAACGGTGACGACGTTAACCTGCGTGTCGAATCCCGTTGGGGGCAACTTGATTTCGACGGGCATCTGGACAGGCTACCGGGTGGCTGATCTGCTTGCGGTGGCCCGTGTGCACGGGGACGCCGACATGATGCTGTCGACGTCGATCGACGGGTTCACCGCCGGAACGCCAGTGCATGCACTCACCGATGGTCGCGACGCGCTCCTGGCCGTCGGTCTCAACGGTCAGCCGCTGCCGATCGAGCATGGCTACCCGGCCCGGCTGGTGGTACCCGGTCTCTACGGGTACGTGTCGGCCACTAAGTGGGTCGTCGAGATGGAGCTGACCCGCTTCGACAGAGCAGCGGCGTACTGGACGCGCCAGGGCTGGGCACCGCGTGCGCCCATCAAGACCGAGTCGCGGATCGACGTGCCGAAAGGTGGTCAGAAAGTGCCGATGGGGCCCGTCGTTTTTGGCGGTGTCGCGTGGGCACAGAATCGCGGCGTGCGGGCCGTAGAGGTCCTCATCGACGATGGCGTGTGGCAGCCCGCTGAACAGGGCGCGAGCTATTCCAACGAGACGTGGCGGTTGTGGAGGTTTCCCTGGCAGGCGAAAAGCCCAGGGAAACACACCATCACCGTGCGCGCCACCGACAACACCGGAGGCACCCAAACGGCAGATCAGGTCGGTACCGTCCCCGACGGCGCCACCGGCTGGCACACGGTGGACTTCACGGTGGTGGAGACATGAAGCGCTATTTTGACGAGAGTTTCCGCCAACTGAATAGCGCAATCACGATGCCGATCAGCACCGTGATCGGACCAATGATGGACCAGGTCGTGGTGTTGCTCATCGGGCTCCCACCAAGCACTCCAAATCCCTGGAGCGCCCAGATCAGACCGAACACTGCGACAATCAACCCAACCGCGAATGTAACGACGAAAGCCCTTCGCATATAGAGATCCTACGCGCCGGAGAGGGGATGTCGCGCCCTTGACCCAGCAGACCGCGCAGGCCACGGCTGGTGGCATCGCGCCCGACCGCATATCCACCGGTACCGTCGGCGCGCCGGTCAATTACGACGCAATAATTATGCTATCCCATAAGGCATCTGGGTAACCGCGACGGCCGGGAACCTGCTCCGGCGCTGCTGGGGCAGCCCAATCCCATACACGTCACGCGTCAACGTAAACGTGCTGTGCCCCAGTCACTTCGACACCTGCATAAAACTCGCTTCACACGAAAGCCGCTGCGCAGCAACAGAGTTGCGTAGGCCGTGTAGCCGTACACCTTCAACAGCTGGTACGCGGGTGCCATGCCTCAGGGTTGTGGCCGACCGGCGCGCGGGGACGGGGAGGCCGACCGCCGCCGGGACTGGGCGGTTGCGCTTGGCGACCATGACCGGGCACAAACACACGTCCGGGAGTAATCGTCGAGCCGGTCAGCGCTTTGGCGCTGGTGCCATCGGAGCGCGAACCCGCCCACGATTTCTATCTGCCACAGCTCCATCGGCGGCGCCGCGTTCCCCGCGTGTCGACTTGCGCGAGCGCCGGTCGCGCAAACTGGGGTCGATCATCCCGGCCCGCAACAGCGCTCGATAGCCGCCGGCTCCGACGGCACGGGCACCACACGGCGGTTAGCCGGCTCGAACACCAACTGCCGCGGACCCCAATACGGCCGCGAACGACGCAACTCCAACAGGGCAGCCTCCGTCGGATGCGGACACGCACCTCATGAGTGGACCAACCAGGAGTGCACGTCTGCCGCAACATCCCCCACCTTCTCGGCAACCTACGACACCGACAGGCCATCACCAATCACAGCCATCACGGCCTGATACCTCTGCTCAGCCACGCTCAACTCCCTACATCTAGGGAGTGTCAAGGATCAACCGAAACCGCTGTAAAGGATCAACCGAAACACTGTCAGGCATCACCGGGAACTGAAACGTCAAGCATCAGCCGAGGTCATACACCTCTGGAAGTGGGGCGGGCGGGGCTCGAACCCGCGACCAACGGATTATGAGTCCGCGGCTCTAACCAACTGAGCTACCGCCCCCGACGGGGTTGTTCCGTAGGAAACCGTAGCCGAAGACCGAAGTCAGGGTGCGTCGGGCGGCGCCGCCTCATCTACAACAGCTGACATGCTCGGTGGGCGCCCCGGTTCGGGAGCGCCCACCGGCAAAGCCCTCGCGGTTACGCGGGAGCCGGCCCAGGCTGGCCGGCTTGACCCTTGATCTTGGGGATCATGTCTGGCGCGTAGACGAAAATCGCCGACTCGACCTCCCATTCGGCCTGGGCCTGACTCATGGGCGTGGTGCGGGTGATCATGTTGATCAGCTCCTGGCCCTCTCCGTACGGATTGGGGTTGGACCGAACCTGATCGGCGAACCAACGCCCCTCGGCGGCTTCGCTGCAATCGTTGAAATCGGCGTTGTGCACCATCTTGTTCTGCGCCAGCAGCTTGATGTACTGATCATCGGCTGGGCTCATGCTGCACGACGCCGAGGCTTGCGGCGCTGACAGCACGGAGCCGCCGAACATCGCGGCCCCAAGCGCAACGCCGGCGGCCCCCACCGTCAGCACCTGCACGCGCGATCGTGTCGTTGTCACTTCTCCGGACCCCCTTATCGTGGAATTTGCTATGTCCCGTTTAGCGACAACGATTGGGTACCACCGGCGATCAGCGTGGCAAACGGCGATTGTTAAAAACAACGCGTGAACAGCAGCTAGCTAAAATTGCTGTGCGAGAAACTATTCGGGCCTTAACCGGTAACGGGGCGGGTCCAATGCGGGCAATGCGGCACGTCTCGCTGACACCATGGATCAAGCGGCGCCGTTACCGCAGATTGGAGTTAGCTGACGTAGAAACACGAAAACGGCCGGAGGGCAAAACCCTCACGGCCGCTTACGTTGGAAACGCACAGAATCCGTTGCGCCGCAGTGACTCTCGCTATTCGGCGGGCCAGCTTGCTTTGGTGGCTTGGTCTTTGATCTTGGGGATCAGGTCGGGCGCGTACACATAGATCGCCGACTCGACCTCCCATTCGGCCTGGGCCTGGCTCATCGGCGTGGTGCTGGTGATCATGTTGACCAGCTCCTGGCCCTCGCCGAACGGATTGGGGTTGGCCCGAACCTGATCGGCGAACCAACGCCCCTCGGCGGCCTCATGGCAATCGCTGTAATCGGCGGTGTGCACCATCTTGTTCTGCGCCAGCAGGTTGATGTACTGGTCGTCTGCCGGACTCAAATTGCAGGACGCCGAAGCTATGCGGAGCTGACAACACGGCGCCGCCGAGCATCGAGGCGCCCAGCGCGACGCCGGCAGCCCAGAGGAATGACGCTCGAACGCGCGAGCGTGTACCGGTGGTCGTCATTTCCGAACCTCCCTCTGCGCGGGAACGCGATCGCCTCCGACGCAACCCAAGCTTGAAATTCTGCAAACAACTGAGCGGGAAGACCATCCGGACCTCATGCCAACGACGCACGATCCTGGCCATCCTGCTCGGGCCACGTTGCCATCTCGTTACCGTCACTTCTCGGTGTCGTATCAGTGTCGGCGAACGAGGTAAAAGTAGCGAATGACCCCCGCACACAGCGGAAACGCACGCTTGCGCGTCAGTGTACGAATGGTTAACATTTCGTGCCCTCGCCCCCGCCCCGGGAGGCGACGGACCGCTCAACCAGGCCGGGTCACGATCGCCGCAGACAATTACTGCCGAACGCCGCCGCGTCGGCAGCAAGGCCAGCACGGCTCGGTGGCCGCGGAACACGGGTCCGCAGGCGTCAGCTAAACACCGTCTGGCCGTCGGCGTCGAGCAAGTACCGCTCAGTGCCGTTCTCGACGCGCGGCGCGTCGGCGCCCAGGGACACGGCGACTTTATTGCTGGCATTGCGCATGATGTCGAAGGTGAGCTCGACGGCCTCGGCCTCGGAGAACCGGGAGCGCACCTCGGCGACATCGTCGGCGACGAGGTGCGCAGGCGTCCAAATTAACGCATCTGCGTAGCGAAGCGCTGCTTTCGCGCGGCCGTCGAGCAAACTCGACGATTCGAAGCGCTCGATCTCCTCGTACAGCGTTTCCGAACCGCCGGCATCAAGCGCGCCGCCCTCGCGTAGCGAGTTGCACAACCGGCAATTGTGCTGAGCCGCCCCGCGCAGCCGAACCAGTTCGGAGGTGACGGGGTCGAGCGCGCGCATTCGCGCCACCGCGATTAAAAAGTCGTTGAACACCGGATCCGACGGCTCGGTGGCGTGATCCCAGGTAATCGGTTGGCCGACCCAGCCGAGATACTGCGAACCGACCCCGAGCGCTTCCAGCCCGGCCCGCACCCGGGGGACGAAGTCGGCGATGTACATCTGCACGACGACGCCAAAGGTGCGGTCCCCTAGCTGCTTCCACAACCGCGACCGCTGCTCGGCGGTGATCGATGAGACGTCGGCGCTGAATTGTTCGGCGAATTCGGCTACGGCGGCCTCGGCTTCCGATTCGGGCTCGCCCACCTCGACGCTCGCGGGCAACGGCGGCAGCGACATCGTCTGCGCGCATACCCGACGAACCAGCGCCGCAAGTCGACCGTCGCCCGGGCACAACGACACCAACCGCGTGAGCTGGTCTTCTCGAACAGAAACCGGAGCCGCCATTCGTCACACGCTAGAGCGCGCGTTGCCCGGCGGCAATGAATTACTGGGCCTGGCTCACCGAGGACATGTGGAAGTCCGGTATTCGCAGTGACGGCATCGCAGCGCGGGTTGCCCAATCACCCCATTCGCGCGGCAGCGTCTTTTCGCTGACGCCCGCCTCGGTGGCCCGTCGCAGCAGGTCCAACGGACTCTCGTTGAACCGGAAGTTGTTGACCGCCGCGGTCACCTGGCCGTCCTCAATGAGGTAGACACCGTCGCGGGTCAGCCCGGTGAACAACAGCGTGGTGGGGTCGACGACGCGGATGTACCACAGCGTGGTCAGCAGCAGGCCGCGCTCGGTGGCGGCGATCATGTCGTTCTGACTGGCCGTCCCCCCGGTCATCACCAGGTTGTCGGCGGCCACCGCGGCGTCGGCGTCGTATTTGGCGGCCGTGGCCCGCGGATAGGCCAACGCGTTGATCACCCCTTCGCGGATCCAGTCCACCTGGTTGATCTCCGCGCCGTTGTCGAACACCGACACCGTCTCCGAGGAACTGCTGACGGCAACGAACGGCGTGCAGGCCAGACCGGGCGCCATCGGATCGGAGAAGAGCGTCAGCGGCAAGTCGGTGAGCCGCTCCCCCACCCGGGTTCCGCCGCCGGGCGCCGAGAACGCGCTCCGACCCTCCTGGGCGCCGCGGCCGGCCATCGACCACGCCATGTAGATCATCATGTCGGCCACCGTCGAGGGAGGCATGATCGTCTCGTAACGCCCCGCCGGCAATTCGACGCTGCGCTGCGCCCAGCCCAGCCTCGTCGACAGCTGCTCGAGCAGCGAATCGGTTGGCACATCGACGAAGTCGGGCGTTCCAACCCCTGCCCAGGCGCTGGCTTCGCCGCGTTTGGCGTTGATCTCCACCGCGCCCGTGGGCTGGGTGAAGCGCCGCCGCAAACCGGTCGACGATGCCAGGAACGTCGTCGAAACACTATGGTGGGCAAAGCCGTACAGCCGATCCTCACCGCGGAAGCCGCGACTCAAGGAGTCGGCGACGTCGGAGAAGACCAGGGGCCCGGTGCCGGGCACCGGTGCGTCCCAATCGACGGGCACCCCGGTATCGCCGAGCAGCGGCGCGGCGTCGCCGGCCTCCGGCGCCGAGCCGGCCGCCTCCTGCGACGCCGCCACCAGACCGGGTAGGACCCGCGGATCGGCCTCGCCCGACACCACCGTGCCGATGCGCGCGCTGGACGCGCGACGCACCACCGAAATCACGGTCACGCTGCGGCTCACCGAAACCCCGTTGGTAGTCATCGAATTGCCCGCCCACCGCAACGTGGCCTCGACCTTGTCGGTGACCAGCACCATGGTCTCGTCGGCGCGGCCGAGCTTGGCCGCCTCATCAAGCACGATGTTGACGACATGCTGCGCGGTGATCACTGGCGCCGCTCCTCAGCATCGCGTCGCTCTGCATCGTCGCCGGCGCGGATCACTGGCGCCCGCCCTCGGTGCGGGTGTTGAGCACGTTGACGCCGCGGAATAACGCCGACGGGCTGCCGTGGCTGACCGCCGCGATCTGCCCGGGCTGGGCCTTGCCACAGTTGAACGCCCCGCCCAGGCGCCAGGTCGACGGGCCCCCCACGGCTTCCATCGAATTCCAGAACTCGGTCGTGGTGGCCTGGTACGCGACATCACGCAGTTGACCGTCCAGGCGACCGTCACGAATCCGGAAGAATCGCTGGCCGGTGAACTGGAAGTTGTAGCGCTGCATGTCGATTGACCATGATTTATCGCCGACGATGTAGATGCCGTCCTCGACCCGGCCGATCAGGTCGTCGGTGCTGATTTCGTCCGGCGCCGGCTGCAGCGACACGTTGGCCATGCGCTGGATCGGCACGTGATGCGGCGAGTCGGCATATGAGCATCCGTTGGAGCGGGGCTGTCCCAGTCGCCGGGCGAACACCCGGTCGAGCTGATAGCCCGTGAAGATTCCGTCGCGCACCAGGTCCCAGCTTTGTGAGGCCACCCCTTCGTCGTCGTAACCGATGGTGGCCAAACCGAATTCGACGGTGCGGTCGGCGGTCACGTTCATGATCGGCGACCCGTACCGCATGGTGCCCAGCTTGTCGGGCGTGGCGAACGACGTCCCGGCGTAGGCGGCCTCGTAGCCGATAGCGCGATCGTATTCGGTCGCGTGCCCGATCGATTCGTGAATCGTCAGCCACAGGTTGGTCGGATCGATCACCAGGTCTTTACGACCCGGAATAACGGTGGGCGCCTTGATCTTTTCGGCCAGCAACGACGGCAGCCGCGCCAGCTCGTCGGTCCAGTTCCACACCTCGTCGCCGGCCAGGACTTCCCAGCCCCGGCCCATCGGCGGCGCCAGCGTCCGCATCGAATCGAAGCTGCCGGCCGCGGGGTCGACGGTAACCGCTTCCAGCGACGGCAGCACCCGCACCCGCTGCTGGGTGATCGAGGATCCGAAGGTGTCGGCGTAGAACGTCTGCTCCTTGACCGCGGTCAGCACCGCCGACACGTGATTGATGCCGTCGGCGCTCAGCAGCCGCCCGGAGTAGTCCTCGAGAACCGCGATCTTGTCGGTGGTCGAGATGTCAAACGGGTCGACCGAGTAGTCCGACACCCAGGTCGCGTCCGCATAGACCGGTTCGGGCGCCAGCTCGACGCGCTCGCTGCTCAGCGTCGCCAGCGCGGTGGCGACGTGCACCGCCCGGCGCGCGGTCTCGGCGGCCACCGACGGCACCAACTCCGCGTGCGAGGCGAATCCCCAGGTGCCGTCGACGATCACCCGCACCGCCAGGCCGACCTCACGATTGATCACCGCGGTCTCCAGCTCGCCGTCGCGCAGCTGGATGATCTCGGTGATGATGCGGTGAACCCGCAGGTCGGCATGCGTCGCCCCGGCCGCTTCGGCCGCCGAGAGCGCGGCGTCGGCCAGCTCGTGGCGCGGCAGGTCGAGGAAGTCGGCATCGATCCCCCGGTTCAATGTCACGCTTCCACCGTAACGGCCGGTCACCCCAAACCCCGGCCGCGCCCGCTTTAATTACTCCATGGCCAGTGCGGTGCTGAGGAAACAACCTCGATCCACCGCGCTGGGCTACGTGCTGCTGGCGCCCAGCCTGTTCGGCGTGCTCGCCTTTCTGCTGCTGCCCATCCTGGTGGTGCTCTGGCTGAGCCTGTGCCGATGGGATCTGCTCGGCCCGCTGCACTTTGTCGGCCTGACGAACTGGCGCGTCGGTGCTGACCGACGCCGGGTTCGGCAACTCGCTGATCGTCACGACCATCTTCGTGGCGATCGTGGTGCCGGCGCAGACCGCACTGGGACTGCTCGCCGCGACTATGCTGGCCCGCCAGCTTCGCGGCACCAATCTGTTTCGCACGCTGTATGTGCTGCCGTGGATTTGCGCGCCGCTGGCAATCGCGGTGCTGTGGCGCTGGATCCTGGCTCCCACCGACGGCGCCGTGAGCACGGTACTGGGACACAGCATCGAATGGCTGTCGGATCCCAGCTTTGCGCTGCCGCTCGTTTCGGCCGTGGTGGTGTGGACGAACGTCGGCTACGTCTCGTTGTCGTTTCTGGCGGGTCTGCTGGCCATCCCCGACGACATCCACGCCGCCGCACGCACCGACGGCGCCACCGCGTGGCAGCGGTTCTGGCGCATCACCATGCCCATGCTGCGTCCGACGACTTTCTTCGTGCTGGTGACCGGGATCGTCAGCACCGCGCAGGTTTTCGACATGGTGTACGCCCTCACAGGCGGCGGACCGTCCGGCAGCACCGACCTGGTGGCCCATCGCATCTACGCCGAGGCGTTCGGCTCAGCGGCCATCGGCCGGGCGTCGGTCATGGCGGTGGTGCTGTTCGTGATCCTGATCGGCGTCACCCTGGTTCAGAACCTGTATTTCCGGCGACGGATCAGCTATGACCTCACCTAGCCGGACCACGAATGTAGCGATTTACGCCGGGCTTTCGCTGGGCGCGTTGATCACATTGGCGCCGTTCGCACTTGGATTGATGACGGCGTTCACCTCGACGCATCAATTCGTCACGGGCACCCCGTTGCAGCTGCCGCGGCCCCCCACGCTGTCCAATTTCGCCAACCTGGGCGGCGCCGGGTTCGGCCGCGCCGCGGCGGTGACCGCCTTGATGACGGCGGTGATTCTGGTGGGCCAGTTGACCTTTTCCGTGCTGGCCGGATACGCCTTCGCACGCTTGCAATTCCCCGGGCGTGACGCGCTGTTCTGGGTGTACATCGCGACGCTGATGGTGCCCGGGACGGTCACGGTGGTGCCGATGTACCTCATGATGGCCCAGCTCGGTCTGCGCAACACGTTCTGGGCGTTGGTGCTGCCGTTCATGTTCGGTTCGCCGTACGCGATCTTCCTGCTGCGCGAGCACTTCCGGATCATCCCTAACGAGTTGATCAACGCCGCCAGCCTGGACGGGGCCAACACGTTGGACGTGATCGTGCACGTCGTGATCCCGTCCAGCCGCCCGGTCCTGGCCGCCCTGGCGTTGATCACGGTGGTCTCGCAGTGGAATAACTTCATGTGGCCGTTGGTGATCACCAGCGGCCACAAGTGGCGGGTGCTCACCGTCGCGACCGCCGACCTGCAGTCGCGGTTCAATTCCCAGTGGACGCTGGTGATGGCCGCGACCACGGTCGCGATCGTCCCGCTTGTCGCGCTGTTCGTGGTCTTCCAGCGCCACATCGTCGCGTCGATCGTCGTCTCGGGACTCAAGTGAGACGGCCGCGCTTTTCCACACTGGTCGCGGGATCGGTTGCGCTGGTGGCGGTGCTGCTGGCCGCGACCGCGGTGCTGCTGGACTACTCCGGCCAGCCCCATGGCGGCAAGACCGTCGTCACGGTGCGCATCTGGGGCGATCAGATCGGTGCGGCGTATCGGCAATCGTTCGAAGCCTTCACCCGCACCCATCCCGACATCGAGGTGCACCTGAACCTGGTGGCGTACTCGACCTACTTCAACACCCTGCGCACCGACGTGGCCGGCGGCAGCGCCGACGACATCTTCTGGCTGTCCAACGCCTACCTCGCGGGGTATGCCGACAGCGGCCGGCTCCTGAACATCGGCGAAGTGCTTGGGCCCAAGGCCGCCTCGGATTGGGAGCGGCCAGTCGTCGAGCAGTTCACCCGTAACGGCACGCTGTGGGGCGTGCCGCAGCTGACCGACGCGGGCATCGCGCTGTACTACAACGCGGACCTTCTCGCCGCGGCCGGTGTCGACCCCGGCCAGCTGAACACCTTGCGGTGGAGCCCCAACCGCGTCGACACATTGCGTCCCGTGCTGGGCCGGCTCACCGTGGACGCCGACGGAAACCGCGGCGACACATCACGTTTCGATGCCGGACGGGTGCGGCAGTGGGCATACAACGCGGCCAACGATCCCCAGGGCATCTACCTGAATTACATCGGCTCGGCCGGCGGCGTGTTCCAGCGAGGCGACACCTTCGCGTTCGACAACCCCGCCGCCGTGACGGCCTTTCGTTATCTGGTCGACCTGATCAACCGCGACCACGTCGCGCCGCCGGCCGCCGACACCAACGACAACGGCGACTTCTCCCGCAATCAATTCCTGGCCGGCAGGATGGCGCTCTTTCAGTCCGGCACCTACAACCTGGCGCCGATAGCCCGCGACGCCCGCTTCCACTGGGGTGTGGCGATGATGCCCACTGGCCCGGCGGGCCGGGTCAGCGTCACCAACGGCATTGCCGCGGCGGGCAATGCGGCGACGAAGCACCCCGACGCGGTGCGTCAGGTGCTGGCCTGGATGGGCAGCAAGCAGGGCAACGAGTACCTGGGCCGCTACGGCGCGGCCATCCCCGCTGTGACATCGGCCCAACCGGTCTACTTCCAGTACTGGGCCACCAGGGATGTCGATGTCACGCCCTTCTTCGCCGTGCTGAACGGTCCGCGCATCACGGCTCCCGGCGGCGCGGGCTTTGCCGCCGGCAATGACGCCCTGCAGCCGTACTTCGACGAAATGTTCTTGGGCCGAGGTGATGTCGCGGAGACGCTGCGGCAGGCTCAGGCGGCGGCCAACGCCGCCGCGGCGCGCCAGTGAGGCGTCACTGGGCATCGCCCGATGAGTGCCCGACCGTCTCGTCGTTGAGCGCGCTGTGGTGGCGACCCCAGACGAAGTAAAAGATCAACGCCAGTAACACCCAGCCGCTGAACGCGATCCAGGTGTACCAGTGCAGGCTGGCCAGGATGTATCCGCAGGCCGCAACCGAAAGGATCGGTGTGACGGGATAACCCGGCACCTTGAATCCCCGCGGCAGGTCGGGCTCACGCACCCGCAAGACGATCACTCCGAGGGATACGACGACGAACGCGGTGAGCGTGCCGATCGACACCATGTCGGCGAGCTTTTGCAGCGGGATGAAGGCGGCCAGGGCCGAGGCTACGATCGCGACGATCACCGTGTTGTTCACCGGGGTCATGGTGCGTGCGTTCACCGTCGCGAATCTCGCGGGCAGCAGGCCGTCACGGCCCATGGCGAACAGGATGCGAGTCAGGCCGTACATGGTGACCAGCGTGACGCTGAAGATCGAAATGACCGCTCCGGCGGCCAGAATCGTGCCGGCCCAGCCGCCGTGCGTGACGTTGTCGAGAATGGTGGCCAGCCCGGCCTCCTGCTGGCCGGCGAAGTTCTGCCAGGGCTGGGTACCCAGCGCGGCCACGCGCGACCAGGACGTAGACGCTCGGTGACGTGAGCAGCGCGCCGATCAGTGCGCGCGGCATGGTCTTCTGCGGGTTCTTCACCTCGTCACCCGCGGTGGATACGGCATCGAGGCCGATATAGGAGAAGAAGATGGTGCCGGCGGCCGATCCGATACCGGAAACACCGAATGGCGCAAAGTCGCGAAGATGGTTCGCGTCGAACGCTGTGAAGGCGACGATCACGAAGACGACGAGCACGCCGAGTTTGATCATCACCATGATGGCGTTGACCTTGGCCGATTCGCTGGCGCCGCGGATGAGCAACAACGCGCACATCACGATCAACAGGACCGCCGGCACATTCACGTAACCGGGTTGGGTATCCCAGGGTGCGGCCGACAAGGCTTGGGGCAGCTGGAATCCCAGAACATTGCTCAGCAGCTTGTTCAGGTAGCCGCTCCAGTTGACCGCGACGGCGGCGGTCGCCACCCCGTATTCCAGCAGCAGGCAGGCCGCCACGCCCACTGCCACGACCTCTCCGAGCGTGGTGTACGCGTAGGAATACGACGAACCCGAAACCGGCACCGCCGAGGCCAATTCGGCGTAGCAGACGGCCGCCAGTCCGGCGGCGAGGCCCGCGAGAAGGAAGGAGACGATCACTCCCGGACCGGCTTCAGGGACGGCCTGAGACATGACGAAGAAGATGCCGGTGCCGACCGTCGAGCCGACCCCGAACATGGTCAGCTGGAAGGTTCCGATACCGCGCTTGAGGTGATCGGCGGCCCCGTGTGCGACGTGTGCGCCCACCACCGGGCGCCGCCGCAGCATCTGCTCTTTCAGGCTGATCGACGTGGCTGGCAAGCGCCCCTCCTGTGGCCGGATCAGCTGATTATGAAGCAGCCTCCCGCAATACCGCAGCAAGCTGGCCAACCGCCCAGTCGATCTCCTGTGCGGTGACCACCAGAGGTGGAGCGAAGCGCAGCGTCGAATCGTGGGTGTCTTTCACCAGCACGCCGAGGTCGGCCAGCCGGAGGCTGATCTCCTTGCCGGTGCCCAGCGACGGGTCGATGTCGACGCCGGCCCACAGGCCCAGACCCCGTACCTCTTGAACGCCGCGGCCGACGAGCTGCCGCAGTCGCCGATGCAGATGGGCGCCCAGTGCGGTCGCCCGGGCCTGGAATTCCCCGCGCGCCAGCATGGCCACCACGGTGGTGCCGATCGCGGCGGCCAGCGGGTTGCCGCCGAAGGTGGAGCCATGTTCGCCGGGGTGTAACACGCCCAGGATGTCCCGGTCGGCCACCACGGCCGACAACGGAACCACCCCACCGCCCAGCGCCTTGCCCAGCAGGTAGACGTCGGGGACCACGCGCCAGCGATCGCAGGCGAACGTGTACCCGGTGCGCGCCAGGCCCGACTGGATCTCGTCGGCGATCATCAGCACGTCGTGCTCGCTGCACAGCGCCCGGACCGCCGGCAGGTAGTCGTCGGGCGGGACGATGATCCCGGCCTCACCCTGGATCGGCTCCAGCAGCACCGCGACGGTGTTGTCGTCGATCGCCTGAGCCGCCGCGGCGGCATCACCGAACGGCACCGAACGGAATCCCGGTGTGAACGGCCCGAATCCATTTCGCGCCGTGGGATCCGAGGAGAAGCTGACGATGCTGATCGTGCGGCCGTGGAAGTTGTTGTCGGCCACGATGATGTTGGCCTGATCCGCGGGAATGCCCTTGACGTCGACGCCCCACTTTCGGGCGACTTTGAGACCGCTTTCGACGGCCTCGGCACCCGAGTTCATCGGTAGCACCATGTCCTTGTCGCACAAATAGGCCAGCGCGGCGCAAAACGGCCCGAGCTTGTCGGAATGAAATGCGCGGCTGACCAACGTCACGGCGTCGAGTTGCGCATGGGCGGTGGCGGTGATCTCCGGATTACGGTGCCCGAAGTTGACCGCGGAATAGGCGGACAAGCAATCGAGGTAGCGACGACCGTCGATGTCGGTGATCCACGCGCCCTCGGCGCTTGCGGCGACGACCGGAAGCGGCGAATAGTTGTGTGCTGCACGTTTTTCCACCAGTCTGATCGCGGTCTCGATTCGGCTGGCGGTGTCCTTCTGCGACGTCTGCGCATCGAGAATCGTCATGGAAATACCTCCAATGTGCAGCACTTGACCGAACCGCCGCCCTTGAGCAGCTCGGACAGATCGACCCCGATCGGCTCGAAGCCGGCTCGGCACAGCTGTGTTGCGAAACCCGTTGCTGCGCAGGGATACACCACATGCAGGCCATCGGAGACGACGTTGAGTCCCAGCACGTAGGCATCGGCCGTGTCGGCGACGATGGCATCCGGAAACAGCGCACCCAGTTGCTCCTGGGCGGCGGCGCTGAATGCCGGCGGGTAGAACGCGATGGTGTGGTCGTCGAGAACGGCCAGGGCGGTGTCGAGATGGTAAAAGCGAGGGTCCACCAGCTCCAGTGAGATCACCGGCGCGTGCAGCGCCGAGGAGATTTCCGAATGCGCCCGCCGGTCGGTGCGAAACCCCCAGCCGGCCAACACGATGTCGCCGACCTTCAGCAGGTCGCCTTGCCCTTCGTTGACGTGGCGGGTGTACGCCGGCCGGTAGCCGAGCGACGACATCCACCGGGCGTACGCGCGCGATTCGCCGGCCCGCTCGGCGAAGCGGAACCTGGCGACGATCGCGACATCGTGCGCGACGAACCCGCCGTTGGCCGCATAGACCATGTCGGGAAGCCCGGGAACGGGCTCGATCACATCCACGTGATGCCCCAACCGTAGATAGGTCTCACGCAGGCTTTCCCACTGCGCTTGTGCGAGGCCGACATCGACGGGTGTGGTGATGTCCATCCAGGGATTGATCGCGTATTCGACGGCGAAAAAGGCCGGCGGCGTCATCGCGTACCGACGAACGCTCGGCGTGCGGTTGAGCGTGACGGGTCCCGCTGACCGCCCGGCGGCTGGGGCCGCTACCACATATTGTTCCGTCATCCACTAACGATATTTTGGGCCCACCCGTTAATCAAACTACGCATATTGCGTGTCTACCATTGGTTTATTGCGCTACAGTGCTGAAATCGGCGATTTGTTGTCTGCCGCCTGGAAGGAGTTCCATGGACCGCTTGGACGAGACTGACGAACGCATCCTCGCCGAGCTGACCGAGCACGCGCGCGCCACCTTCGCCGAGATCGGCGAGAAGGTGAATTTGTCTGCGCCGGCGGTGAAGCGGCGCGTCGACCGGATGCTGGACAGCGGCGTAATCAAGAGCTTCACCACGGTGATCGACCGCAACGCCCTGGGCTGGAACACCGAGGCGTACGTGCAGGTGTTCTGCCACGGCCGGATCGCGCCCGACGAGCTGCGAGCGGCCTGGGTGGACATCCCCGAGGTGTTCAGCGCCGCGACCGTCACCGGCACCTCCGATGCGATCCTGCATGTGCTCGCGCGTGACATGCGGCATTTGGAGGCGGCATTGGAACGAATCCGGTCCAGTGCCGACATCGAACGCAGTGAGAGCATCGTCGTGTTGTCCAACCTGATCGACCGGATGCGGCCGTAACTGCCGGTCGTCAGCGTCGGCGCAGCAGCCGCGCCATCCGGGACGGCCGTGCATGCGCCACCGCCGGGTGGCGAGATGCAGACGGCCACGGATTGTTTCGCTCGGGAACCGAACCGGCCCGGATGTGTTTGAGTTGGGTGCGCAGATGCCGGCGCAGGTCGTCCAGTTGTGGATCGGTCCAACGGTTCGTCGCTTCGATCGGGTCAGTGGTCAGGTCGTACAGCTCCCATTGGTCGTCGATGGGCGACGTCCGGTATGCCTCTCCCCCAAGCCCGTTGGCCGCCAGGTGACGCACGCCGGGTTCGGTCCACGTGCCCGGATCGTCAAAGGTGCGGACCAGTTTCCAAAGATGCCCGCCCCGTCGTAGGCGAGGGCGCGGGGTGGCTCGAATTCGGTGATGCGCTCGACGAGGGCGTCACGCTTGACCTGAACGCGGCGGACGGTGCCGACGGGCTGACCGTTCCGACCGGCGTGTAGGACACACGAGTGGTCGACATTGGCGGCCCATACGCTGATCGAGCCGAAGTCCGCCAGGACATTCCAGATGTCGTCGACGGGGGCCGCGATAAAGCGGGTGCGCTGGATTTTGGTCATCTGCTCACGCAACCGGACAACGATGTGCCTAGTGGAACTGCAATATCGTGTCGCTCGCCACTCCGATGGCGCCGGCGGCGGTAATGACGCCGAGCGTCACCCAGTCCGCCAACTTCGGACGCGCCGGTGCGGCCGCCAGTTGGCCGATGCCGCCTCGGGCGGTGATCGCGTCGCCCATCTCGTCGGCCCGTCGCAACGTCACAACGATTGCCGCCGTCAGTAGGTCGATCATGTCCCGGGCCTGCTGCCGCCGGCGGGCCCTACGGTTCCGCGGTTCCTGGGTGGGGCGCAGTCGCCGGGCGGCGTAGAGCACTTGGAATTCGTCGATCAGCATCGGGAAGGCCCGCAACGCGAGCGCCAGGGCTACGGCCCATTCGTCGACTCGGGATCCGTAACCAGCGCAACGGTCGGCCCAACGTCGCCAGCGCCGGCCCCATTTCGGCGACGTTGGTGGTCCACGACAGCATCGCGCCCAGCCCGATCAACACGATCGACAGCGCGGTCACCCGCACGAAGTGCAATGTTCCGCCGAGCCCGATGTCGCACCCCGGCTATCTCGATCACCGGACTACCGGCGCCAAGCGCGGCAGTTATGGCGCCCACCGCCAAGGCGATCCATATCCAGCGCCGCGGCGAGGGCAGCGCACCGCGCGGGATGTGGGCGAGGCGAGCAGCGGTGATCAGTAAGACCACCATCAACCCGACGGTCACCCAGCCCGGGTAGAAGGTCAGCAGTATCGAAACGCCCAGCACCACCAGCAGTTTGGTACCGGCCCACAACTCGTGGATCTTCGACGTTCCGGGTACCGGGACCAGCAGCACCACCGGACGGTGTGTACGGCGGGTGCGGCTTGGTGCCGGCTTGGTGTCCGTGGGTGCGGTCACGGCATACCCCCTGCCGCGGTCGACGCCGTTTCCAGCACCCCGTCGCGCAGGAACAGGGCTCGCGGGCAGAGCTCCTCCAGTCCGACGATGTCGTGGGAGATCACCACCACCGTCAGACCCCGTTCCTTGCGCAGGTTCTCCAGCAGCCGCAGCAGGCCGCGCTGGCTGCCGACGTCCAATCCTGCCAGCGGCTCGTCAAGAACCAACGCGCGCGGGGAACGCGCCAGCAGCCCGGCCAGCACCACGCGACGCATCTGGCCGCCGCTGAGTTGATCAATCCGTCGCTCGCCCATCGCCGGGTCCAGCCCGACCGACATCAGCGCCTCGGCCACACGATCCTTGTTGAGATGCGAAAAGCCCGCTGCGGAGGCGACTTCGGCGTCGACGTGGTCGCGCATCAACTGCAGGCGGGCGGACTGGAACGACAACGCGACGTCGCCCACGTGTTCGTGGGTGGGCTCGCCGTCGATCAGGCAGGTGCCCCCGGTCGGGGTCGTCAGGCCGGCCATGATCCATGCCAGTGTCGATTTACCCGAACCGTTGCCACCGTGGATCAACACGCCGTCGCCCTGCTCGACCAAAAAATTGACATCGCGCAGGGCGACCTTGGACCACGGTGTGCCGCTTGCGTATTCGTGGCTGACATCAATGAGTTCCAGTACTGGCGTCAGTGAGCTGTGACCGATGGCGGCGGCCTGCGCCGGCGCTGTCGCGGTTTCGGTCGTCACGGTGTTGTCAGGCGAGTCACTGAGTTTGATGATGCGGTCGGCGGATGCGGCCTCGTTGTCGTAGTGGGTGATGTGCACCAACGCCGTCCGGTGCCGTTTCGCGAGGCCAGATAGCACGCCCAACAACGCATCTCGACCCTGCTGGTCGACCATGGTGGTGACCTCGTCGGCGATGAGCAGCGCCGGATCCCGCGCCAACGCGGCCGCGAGTGCGAGGCGCTGCAATTCCCCGCCGGACAGACTTCCGGTGTCGCGTTCGGCGAGCCCGTCGAGGCCGACCTCGTGCAGCAATTGATGCACGTCGATCTGGGCGTCCCGGGGCAAACCCCACACCACGTCGTCGGCGACCCTGGTGCCCAGGACCTGGCTTTTGGGGTGCTGCAACACAATCGCCGTGCCGCCCATCTCACCGAGTCCGACCGTTCCCGGGCGCTCGACACTGCCTGCCGTCGGTGACCGGCCGGCCAAAACCAGCATCAATGTGGTCTTTCCCGAACCGTTGGCGCCGGTCACCGCGATGTGTTCGCCGGCCTGGACATCGAGACTGACCTCGCGCAACGCGTCCCGCTCGGCACCGGGGTACCGGAACCGCACTTTGTCCAACCGCACCGGCACCGGCCCGACCGGACTGCCTTGCGTCTGTGCATCATCGGCGGTGTCCAGCTTGTGGACGTCAGGGATTTTGCGCATCCGCTCCAACAGGCGGGACAACGCCGACCAGCTGATGAACGCAACGATGACGACCAACAGCACCATGTACGGGAAAATCAGCAACGGCCAGTGCTGTATCCCGTCGGCGACGTACCGCTTCAGCCCAACGCCGACACCAGGTAGGTGAACCCAATGCAGGAACGCCGCCATCCCGTTGGCGTTGGCGGTGATGACGTCGAAGAACAATTGCCGCAGCCGGGTCAGCACCGCCAGCACCGCGACCCATCCGGCACCCCAGAGGACTCCGGCGACCAATGACAACAGGGCGACCGTCGGCAAGCCCCGACCTTTGCGTTTGACGATTCCGCACAACCCGCCGACCCAGGCACAATCGATGAGCATGAACAGGCTGCCCAGTCCGGCGATCAAAAAGGCGATCACCCCACCAGCCACGGTCGCGGCCATCAGCGCACGGGGGCGGTAGCGGTAGGCCAGCAATCCCATGGGCACGGTGCCCAGCACACCCAGTCCCTGAGCGAATGGGATTACCGCGGCGAGGATCTCGATCACCGCGCAGAGAGCACCCATGACTGCGGCCTGTGCCAACTCGTTCGGCCGCAGCGCCCCTTCCCCAGATCGCCGGAAACGCAGCAAGGTCACTTGGGCGATTGTGCCAGCCGTGAGCAGGAGTGTCCGCTGAAGATGGCTTTTGCGCGGCACGCGTCGTCTTTTTTGGCCTCGCTTAGCAAAGCTATGCAACCATGGATACATGGACAACGTCGTCGATGCCGCAAAATTCGAGGGAGCGCAGGGACTGGGAGCCGATCTGCTCGCCGTGGTCGCGCGGCTCAACCGCATGGCAACCCAGCGCATCCAGATGCCGTTGCCTGCGGCGCAGGCCAGGCTGCTGGCCACCATCGAAGCTCACGGCGAAGCCCGAATCGGTGACCTGGCCTCCGTCGACCACTGTTCGCAACCGACGATGACCACGCAGGTGCGCCGGCTCGAGGAGGCGGGCCTGGTCACGCGGATGGTTGACCCGGGAGACGCGCGGGCGGTGCGAATCCGCATCACGGCCGAGGGCAGGCGCACGCTCAACGCGGTTCGGGCGGACCGCGCCGCCGCCATCGAACCGCAATTGGCCCTGCTCGACGACGCGGAACGTCAGGTGCTGGTGCAAGCGGTCGAGGTGTTGCGCGGGCTGCTCGACAACGCCTCGCTTGCCACCTCATCGGCGGGCCGCCGCAACACGCTGTGAACGGCGCGACGCTGGTGGTTGGAGCGCGGGCAGGGGTAGACACGTAGGCGAGCACGGCGACCGGCGCATCAGGGCGGGGCAGTCCTGAGGGCGAGACCAAAGCGAGCTGACCGGTGACGAAAGGTGGCGGCCATGCCGACCGAGGCTTCGGCCCTTCCGGCCTCGCTGACCGTATGGGCCGGACCGACGAGGTATGTCTTTACCCCCGGCCGTGACGTGATCGTGGGTTACGGCCCGGGTTGTGACATTCCGCTGGAGCGTCTCGGCAATCCGACGCAACCGCCCCCGGCGCCGCGGGTGGACGTGATCGTGCGGTTCACCGGAACCCAATGGGTGGCGATCGATCTGAGCCGCCGCGGCATCTTCGCCGGCGGATCCCGGATACCGACCGTCGAGATCCGCGACGGTCTAGGAATCACCATCGGAGATCCCCAGCACGGTCCGCGCCTGATCTTTCAGACCGCGCCCTCGGCCGCACCACCCGGAAACCCCCAGCCCGGCGGGCCGCCGTATTCCCCGCCGAATGCCCCGCAGGCACCCCCCGTTCCACCCGGCGCGCCCCCGCCGGGTCGCCCGCACGAGTTCGACCCACGAGTTACCCACCCAGAGCGCCACCCAGCGCATGCCCGTCGTCGCGCCCCCACCGCCCGCCGCACCGCGGCCTCCCTGGCCCGGCCCGCCGCCACCGCCGCTCGGTGCGGTCCCCCCACCCGTGGCGCCCCCGGCTCAGCCGCCGGTTCCGCCGACGACCCCGGCGGCGGCGGAACACGAGCAGCAGAAGGGCCCGAGTCTGATCGAGCGGATGGTGACCAGCAAGCTGCGCGCCCAGCGGCCCTCGTTCCGCACCGAGGAAGCCGACTCCACGTTTCGCCTGCCGCTGCGGACCGCGTCGCGCACCACCGGGGTGACGGCCTACCGCCTGGGGCTGACGGTCGACGGGCACGAGACGCTGTCGGGCATCTCGTTCACCGCACGTCCCGGCGCCATGACCGCGGTCATCGGCCCGTCGGCCGCACGAAATTCCGCACTGCTCGCGCTGCTGGCCGGCACCAGAGAACTCAGCTCCGGACGCGTCACCGTGGACGGACATGACATCCACGCCGAGCCGGAGTCCATGCGCACCCGCATCGGGGTGGTCCCGCGTGACGACCGGCTGCACCGGCAACTCACCGTCGCGCAAGTCGTGGAGTACGCCGCCGAAATGCGTCTGCCACCGGATACCTCGCCCGAGCAGCGTGACCGCGTCGTCAACCAGGTTCTCGACGAACTCGAGCTGACGCCGCACCGCGACACCCGAATCCGCAAACTCTCACCCGAGGTGCGCCGGTGCGCCGGCCTGGCCGTCGAACTCGTCACCCGGCCGAGTCTGCTCGTGGTCGACGAGCCCACCGCCGGACTGGATGCGGGCCAACAACGTCACGTCATGGCGATCCTGCGGCACCAGGCCAACATCGGCTGCGCCGTCGTGGTCGCGATTTCGGCGCGCACGTCGCTCACCGACGTGAACGCATGCGACCAGGTGTTGGTGCTCACCGCGACGGGCAAAGTGGCGTATCTCGGAACGCCCCTGCAGATCGAGTCCGCGATGGGCGCCACCGACTGGTCGAGGGTGCTCGCGCAGGTCGGCGCCGATCCCGAAGGAGCCCACCGCGCATTCCGCGCGCGGTCGCAGACGGCGGTACCGCCGGAAGTGGCGGCCCCATGGCCGCCGCCGCCCGGGTTGCCACGAAGCCGGCAAATCCGGTTGCTGGCCCGACGCGAGGTGCACCTACTTCTCGGCAATCGCATCTACTTTGCATTCCTGGCCGTCCTGCCGTTCCTGTTGGCGGGGCTGGGGCTGCTGATTCCGGGTGATTCCGGCCTGACGCGACCCGAGCCGGGCAGCACCAACGCGCACGAAGCCATCGAGATCCTGGCCGCCTTCAACGTCGCCGCGGTGATCATCGGCACGGCGCTGACCATCCGCGCCGTGGTTTGCGAGCATCGCATCTTCCGGCGCGAGCAGGAGGTCGGTCTGTCCGCGCCGGTCTACCTAACCGCCAAGATCGCCGTGTACGGACTGGCCGCGGCCCTCTGGACGGCGGTCGTGTTCGCGATCGTCATCGCGGTCAAGGGCGAGCCGGGCCGCAGCGCGGTCTTACTGCACAACGCCACGGTCGAGCTCTACGTGAGCGTGGCCGTCACCGCGATCGTGTCCGCGGTCATCGGCCTCGCGCTGTCGTCGCTGGGGAAGTCGCTGCGGGAGGTCCTGCCGCTCGTGATCCCGGTGATCTTGGCGTCCGTGCTGTTCAACGGGAGCCTGGTGCAGCTGGTGAGCGTCTGGGGCCTGCAGCAGATCAGCTGGTTCGTCCCGGCCCAGTGGGGCTTCGCGGCCGCGGCGTCCACCGCGAATCTGCGCAGGGTCGACTCGCTGGCCGCCACCGCCGTGACATGGACCCACTACAGCGGCTGGTGGGTGTTCGACATGGGCATGCTCGGGCTGTTCGGCGTCATCGCGGCCGGGTTCACGCTCTATCGGCTGCGCTCGCCCCTCGGCGAAAGCCGCAGCGGATCCCCGGCTCGCGAGCCGCAGGAAGCCCCCCGCGCCGACGGCTGAGGTCTGGCCGCGCGGGGGTGTCGCCGGCTGACGGCCGTCGCGAAGTTTCGTTCGGCGACATGAACTTCGTCGTTGTTCGCCGCGACACGGGCCGCCCATTACTGTCGGGTTATGGCGCCTGAAACGACTAGCACTGCCGAGTATCTGCGCAACGCCTTGGACGGGCGTTGGCGCGATGTCAGAAACCGGATGCGGCACACGCTCACCGAGGACCTGTTCCGACCGCACTACACCCCGAACACCGTGATCGCCCGCACCAAGGTGGCGGAGCAGATGCGAATCATGGCGGCGTTCGGCGCGGCTGCCGACAGTTTCAAGAAAGAACACGGCGGTACCGGCGACGTCGGTGCGGCGATCACGATGATCGAGATGCTGGCGATGTCGGACCTGTCGCTGATGGTGAAGGCCGGCGTGCAGTGGGGCCTGTTCGGCGGGGCCGTCGAGAACCTGGGCACTGAACGCCACCACGAGGCCTACGTGCCCAAGATCATCAGCCTGGAGTTGCGCGGTTGTTTCGCGATGACCGAGACCGGACACGGCAGCGACGTGCAGTCGCTGGAGACGACCGCGACCTACGACCCTGAGACCCAAGAGTTCGTCATCGACTCCCCCACCCCGTCGGCCCGCAAGGACTACATCGGCGGTGCGGCCGAAACCGCAACCATGGCATCGGTTTTCGCGCAACTGATCACCACCGAGGACGGCAAGCCGGTCAATCACGGTGTGCACTGCCTCCTGGTCCCGATCCGCGACGAGGACGGCAACGACCTGCCCGGAGTCACCACGTCGGACTGCGAATACAAGGGCGGCCTGCCCGGCGTCGACAACGGCCGCATCGTCTTCGACCATGTCCGCGTCCCGCGGGTCAACCTGCTGAACAAGTACGGCGACGTCGCGGCCGACGGCACCTACAGTTCGCCGATCGACAACCCGAACCGCCGGTTCTTCACCATGCTGGGCACCCTGGTCCGCGGCCGGATCACCGTGGGCGGCAGCGCGGGCGCCGCCGGCCGCGTGGCACTGGATATCGCCACCCGATATGCGTTGCAGCGCAGGCAGTTCAGCGCACCCGATGACGATTCCGAAGTGCTGATCATGGATTACCTGGTGCACCAGCGGCGACTGTTTCCGTTGATCGCGAAGTCATACGCACTGCAGTTCGCGCAGAACGAGCTGGTCGGCAAGTGTCATGACGTGCAGAGCGCGGACGCCCCGGACGCCGACGAGCAGCGCGAACTCGAAGCGCGTGCGGCCGGGCTGAAGGCCGCCAACACCTGGCATGCCAGCCGCGCGATCCAGGAGTCCCGCGAGGCGTGCGGCGGCGCGGGCTACATGGCCGAAAATCGGCTGATCGGGCTGCGGGGTGACACCGACGTCTTCACCACGTTCGAGGGCGACAACCACGTGCTGACCCAGCTGGTGGCCAAGGAGCTGCTGACCGCCTACGCCGACGACATCAAGAGCATGAGCCCGGTCGAATGGGTTCGCTTCGCCGCCAACACCGTTGGCGAACGCGTCGTCAAACGCACTGCGGCAGAAGCGATTATCCAAACGATCGTGGACGCCCGGCAGGACAGCGAGGAAGAGGGCAGCCTGTTCAACCGCGGCACCCAGATCAAGATGTTCGAGGACCGCGAGGAATATCTGCTGGCATCCGTGGCGCGCCGGCTGCAGGCCAAATCCAAAGAGATGTCGGCATTCGACGCCTTCAACTCAGTGCAGGATCACGTGTTGCATGCGGCCAGCGCGCACATCGATCGAGTCACCTTGGAGGCGTTCGTCGCCGGGATCGACGCATGCCCCGACGAGCAGGCCCGCGAACTACTCGGCATCCTGTGCGACCTGTACGCGCTGTCGGTCATCGAGGACGACAAGGCCTGGTACATCGAGCACCGCTACCTGTCCACCGAGCGCGCCAAGGCGGTCACCCGGGGAATCAACGACCGGTGCCGCGCGCTGCGCCCGCACGCCGAGACGCTGGTAGATGGTTTCGGGATCCCGGAGCGGCTGCGTTACGTCGAGATGTTGCACCCGGAGAACCTGGCCCTCACAAGCTGACGGGCTGCCCGGCGATCGGCTCCCGACCCGGCGACCCCGGCGCCCGGGGTGAGCGCGACGGCCGCACGTACCTGGTCCAGGTCAGGAACGCTGCGGCGACGTAGCAGATCATGAAGGCCCAGAATGCCGGCGTCTCGGTGCCGGTGGTGGTAGAGGACTCCCGCAGCGCCAGGTTGATCACCATGCCGCCCAGCGCTCCGAACGATCCGGCGAACCCGATCAACGCCGCCGATCTGACGCGTTCCCAGTGGCGGCACTCGGTGTTGTCGAGGTCCAGTGCGCGGCTGCGCTCGGCGAAGACCGAGGGGATGAGCTTGAACACCGATCCCTTGCCGACGCCACAGAGATGAACAGCGCGATGAATCCGCCGATATAGCCGGCGGTGGTGTAGATCGACACCGGCGCGCCCGGAGCGCGGGTCAGGTCGTCGTGGGTGCTCACAGCGACCACCGCCCAGTTGCGGCCGCCCAGCCGGGCCGTGGCCATGGCATAGGGGATGCGCACCAGCGCCCCCACCAATGCCGCGGTGGCGCCCACCAACAGCTTGTCGCCGGTGGAGAAACCGTAGACGGACTGCGGCATGAACAGCACCATCACCGACCACAGGTACCAAATCGAAAAGGCGACGTGCATGGTCGCGATGGACCAGATCAGATTGCGCCGGGCGATGACATTGTTACCGGCTTCCCATGCCGCGTCGTCTTCTGGATCCCAGTGCGAGATGCGTCGCGACCGCCCCATCACACCTGCCTTCCAGCCTCAATGCTCGTCGGCGTCATACGCGGATGTCGGGTCGCCCGGCCGCCGCAGGGCATCGGTGGCTTCGCGGTGGTCGCCGGGCGCTGGTTGTCCAGGATGGCAGGACTTTCAAGTAATCCCGAATCCGACGATGAGAATGTCCTGAATCGACGCCGCGCGGGTCCGCCGCCGCCGGGACCGGGCCGAAATGCCTTCGCCCCGGGTGAGTTTGAATCCGCGGTCGCGCCGGGCCGCGGCCCGGAGTGATCAGACTGTTACACAACACCATTGGCTTTCAGACGAGGCCACAGGATCGCAGGGAAGTCATTGGCGTGCAACGTTATTGATTCGGAACCTTGCCAAGGGTTTGCAGCTTGCCGTCCGGGCCGATCCGGAACTTCACCGTTCCGATTCCGGTGGGACAGCACAGCTGATCATTTCCCTTCTGCCACTGGTATTGAACGGTGACCGTGTCATCCGAGGGTGGTAGCACCGTTGTATACGGCTTCGGGTTCGAAGTGGGGCTGCCGAGTGGCGTGTTGTGGTCGAAGAAGAGCAGTTGTTGGGGGCTTGCTTCGCTGGCGATCGTCGGGATGGTCTGCACCCAGTACAACCGGCAGTTTCGGGTATGCCCCCGGCCCATCTCCACCCAGATGGTGCCGGGGATGGCGATGGGCACCGCGGTAATGGCCCGGCGCACGGTGTCGGCCGTGGGCCCATCGGAGTCCTTGCAGGTGTCGGGTCGGGCCTGCGGTGGCGCGGTCGGCTTCCAGCCGCAGCCGGAGGCCAGCAAAACCAGGAAGATCACAATGAGCTGACGCACGCGGTGAGCTTAGCGAAGACTGTGAATGTTCCGTCGGTTTGGTCAAAAACCCCGTTCTGAGAAGCGTTTCGAGAGGCGTACTGCGTAACCTCAAGCGGGGCGGGCGGTCAAAGGTGACCTGCGCTAACGCGATTCTGAGCCGCAAATTCTCCTGGCGAATTCACACCGGCGCGTTGGTCCGTGAGAGGAAGAAGTAAACCGGGGGACATTTCGGGCAGCGATGCCGAAACATGCCTGCTCCACAATGAACTCACCTGATACGGAGCTAACCCGTACGCACTCGACGGAGGGACGTAAGCGTGGCGAGGGAGTCCATGGCGCGTGAGAACGCCGTGAACACCATGTGCGCTTACTGCGGCGTCGGTTGCGGCATGGTGTTGCAGATCACAACGGATCCGAAAACGGGCCGCGATCACGTCGCCAAGTCGGTTGGCAACAAGGAACATCCGGCCAACTTCGGCCGGTTGTGCACCAAGGGGGCCACCACCGCGGACATGCTCGCCGCACCGGGCCGGATGGACTCGGCACATGCGCGGGCCGACCGCGGCGAACCACTCGAGCCAATCGACATGGACCAGGCGATCACCCAGTGCGCGAGGCGGTTACGGGCGATCGTCGATGAACATGGCGCGGATGCCTTTGCGATGTACGTGTCCGGCCAGATGTCCATCGAGGCGCAGTACCTGGCGAACAAGCTGACCAAGGGCTTCATCGGCACCAATCAGATCGAATCGAACTCGCGACTGTGCATGGCCAGCGCGGGTTCCGGTTACAAGCTGTCACTGGGCGCGGACGGACCGCCCGGCTCATACCAGGACTTCGAGCGTGCCGACGTCTTTTTCGTCATCGGCGCCAACATGGCCGACTGCCATCCCATCCTGTTCCTGCGCATGATGGAGCGGGTCAAGGCCGGCGCGAAGCTGATCGTCGTCGACCCGCGTCGCACCGCGACCGCCGACAAGGCCGATCTGTTCATGCAGATCGCCCCGGGATCGGATCTGGCACTGCTCAACGGCCTGCTGCACTTGATCGTCGAGAACGGCCACACCGATCCCGATTTCATCGCCGAATTCACCGAGGGCTGGGAGGTGATGCCCAGTTTCCTGGAGCAGTACACACCCGACGTGGTCAGTGCGGTGACCGGCATTCCGCAGGAGGATATCCGCGCGGCGGCTCAAATGATCGGTGAAGCCGAGAATTTCATGAGCTGCTGGACGATGGGCCTCAACCAGAGCACCCACGGCACCTGGAACACCAACGCAATCTGCAACCTGCACCTGGCCACCGGCGCGATCTGCAAGCCGGGCAGCGGTCCCTTCTCCCTCACCGGACAACCCAACGCGATGGGCGGCCGCGAAATGGGTTACATGGGGCCGGGATTGCCGGGCCAGCGTTCGGTGGCATCCGACGACGACCGCGAGTTCGTCGAAAACCTGTGGGGCCTCCCCAGCGGAATGCTGCGCACCGAGGTCGGCAGCGGCACCATCGACATGTTCTCCCGGATGGCCGACGGGCACATCAAGGCGTGCTGGATAATCTGCACCAATCCCGTTGCTTCCGTTGCCAATCGAAAGACGGTGCTGGCCGGTCTGGAACGCGCCGAATTGGTGATGGCCCAGGACGCGTTCTTCGAGACCGAGACCAACGAATACGCCGATGTGTTGTTGCCGGCGACCCTGTGGACGGAGTCCGAAGGGGTCATGGTCAATTCCGAGCGCAACATGACGTTGTTCCAGCCCGCGGTTCAGGCGCCGGGCCACGCCCTTCCCGACTGGCAGATCATCGCCCGGATCGCCTGTGAGATGGGCTTTTCGGAGGCGTTCAGCTACAACTGCGCCGAGGAAGTCTTCGAAGAGATCAAGCGGTTCTCGAACCCTAAAACCGGTTATGACCTGCGCGGCGTCACCTATGAGCGGCTACGTCGGAGCCCGCTGCAGTGGCCGTGCGCACCGGAGGGCGAGGGTGACCGCAACCCGATCCGTTATCTCAACGACGGTGTCAGCCAGACGCAGTTGGTCCGCGAGGACGGCAGCGTGCCGCGGTTGGCCTTCCCGACCGCGACCGGCCGTGCGGTGTTCTTCGCCCGCCCGCACCTGCTGCCCGAGGAAATGCCCGACGACGACTACCCGTTCCTGCTCAACACCGGTCGCCTGCCACACCAATGGCACACCATGACCAAGACCGGCAAGGTCGCCAAGCTCAACAAGCTCAATCCCGGGCCGTTCGTCGAGATCCACCCCGATGACGCCGCCCGCCTGCACCTCGCCGACGACGATCAGATCGAAATCGCTTCCCGCCGAGGCCGCGCCGTGCTACCCGCCGTCATCAGTGACCGGGTGCGGCCCGGTAACTGCTTCGCGCCCTTCCACTGGAACGACGCCTTCGGCGAATACCTGTCGATCAACGCCGTCACCAATGATGCGGTCGATCCGATCTCGAGCCAACCGGAATTCAAGGCGTGCGCCGTCACGCTGACGAAGATCGCCGTCTCTCAACCCGATTCGGGCCCCGAGATGCCGGCGCCCACCACCGACACACCAGAATCCGCGCCCACGGAGGTACGAGAAATCAGCGTGTCACAGGTCGATGCCCTCGGCGAATTGCTGGGTGTGACAACACAACCCAAGCCCGAATTCAACGAGGTCGGCCGCTCATACCTGGCCGGCATGCTGTCCGGACTCCGCTCGGACGCCGGTCGCCGCGCCGGCGGGGTGCCCACGCTGCCGCTGAGTGCGCCGTTCGACTCCAGCACCCGGCTGTGGGTGGACGGCCTTCTGGCGGGGCTGTTCTCGCGCATCGACGGACCCCAGCCCGTGGCGCTGCCGGGAGCGTCGCAATCCGCTGCGGTGCCCGCCGTCCAGCAACCGCCCGCCTCGCCCGCCGATGCCACACCCGCGGTCGAGCGCGCTCCCGTCGTGGTGCTGTGGGCATCGCAGACCGGAAACGCAGAGGAGCTCGCCGCCGCGATCGCCGCGCAGTTGGGCGCCGCAGAACTTCCCGTCACGCTGCGCAGCATGGACGACTTCCCGCAGGCCGAGTTGGCGACGACGCGGGAGCTGCTGCTCGTCACCAGCACCACCGGCGACGGCGAAGCGCCGGACAACGGCGCCGGCCTCTGGCGGGCACTGACGTCCGAGAGCGCACCGCGACTCACCCACACCCGCTACGCCGTGCTCGCGCTGGGCGACTCCAACTACGACGATTTCTGCGGTCACGGCCGCAATCTGGACGCGCGCCTGGCCGAGCTGGGAGCGACCCGCATCGCCGACCGAGTGGACTGCGAACCCGACTACGACGACACCGCGGCGAAATGGGTCGGCGACGTCATCGAAGCCCTGACCCGGACGCCCACGTCCGTCGGCGGAGACGGAGCTGTGACGGCGCCGGCCCGCACGTCGGTGGTTACCGCGCCGTCCCGCCCGGATGCGCCCGCAACGAGCGCCTACAGCAAGAAGCATCCGCTGATCACCGGCATGGTTCGCAACACCGTGTTGAGCCAGCCAGAATCGACAAAAGACGTGCGGCACTTGGTGTTCGACATGCCGGAAGAATCCGTGACCTATGAGGCCGGTGACGCGCTCGGCGTGTGGCCGCGCAACAGCGACGAGTTGGTCGACGAATGGATGTCGGTCACCGGGCTGAACGGGCAGACGCCGGTCGAGGTCGGCGAGCATGGTCTGATGTCGTTGCGCTCCGCGCTCACCGAGCGCATCGAGATCGCCCACATCAGCCGGGACCTGGTGCGGTTCGTGCAGGAGCGCACCGGTGACCCGACGCTCGCGGAGCTGCTGAAGCCGGAAAACAAGCGCGCACTGGCGGATTGGACCTGGGGGCGCCAGTCCATCGACCTGCTGTCCAAGCTGCCGGTCTCCGCATCGGCACACGAATGGCTGCGGGTCCTCAAACGCCTTCAGCCGCGGCTGTACTCGATCTCGTCCAGCCCCAAAGCGTGTCCGGGGGAAGTTCACCTGACGGTCTCCCCGGTGCGCTTCAACTTCCAGGGTGTGCCGCGCCGTGGGGTGTGTTCGACGTATCTGGCCGACCGCTCCCCCGGCGATCGAGTCGCCGTCTACCTGCAGCAGTCGAGCAATTTCCGGCCGCCGAGTGACTCGGACACGCCGATGATCATGATCGGCCCCGGGACCGGCATCGCGCCCTTCCGCGGATTTCTGCAGGAACGGCGCGCGCTGGGCCACACCGGACCCAACTGGCTGTTCTTCGGTGAGCAGCACGCCGCCACCGACTTCTACTACCGCGACGAACTCGAGCAGATGCGTGACGACGGGTTCCTCACCGAGTTGGACCTGGCGTTCTCTCGGGACCAGCAGCAGAAGGTCTACGTGCAGCACCTGATGCGCAACCGCGGGGCGCAGCTGTGGAGCTGGCTGCAGGAGGGTGCCCAGCTGTACGTCTGCGGCACCGCCGATCCCATGGCCAAGGACGTCGACCGGGCGCTCTGCGAGATCGCTGCTGAATTCGGCAAGCTTGACCCGGAGGCGGCAAAGGACTACGTCCAATCGTTGAGCGCCGACAAGCGCTACCACCGCGACGTCTACTAGCGTCGACCGGCCGCCGCCGCCGAAGCCGTAACACAGCGGAAACATCGCACACCCGCCGCTGAAACTTCTGCGTCGCACGATGCACTCACAAGGTCGCGCACCTGAAGGAGTGACGTCATCGTGGCTCGGGAGTGTGATGGACCCGATCGGGTCATCAAGAACGGCTGCCCGCTGCAATGCCGGCTGCGCTACGGCGGCACGGCCGACGAACCGGTCAGTGACCATGTCGATTGGGCGGGGCTGCCGGTCAACCTGGACTTCGCGTTCTCGCGGGATCAACGCGACAAGGTCTACACGCAGCATCTGCTGCGCAGGCGCGGTACGCAGTTCGGGTCGTGGCGGCAGGGCGCGCACGTGTGCGTGTGCGACATCGCCGACGAGCATGACGGCGCGGCAACACTGCAGAGCACCTCAGATTCACATTGATCCAAACGTCACCGGCTTCGGTCGGCCGGGGTAATTAAGAGCACATCGCCACCGCTCACCCCGGGAGGACAGAATGAACGCGCCGATCGCGGACGCCATCAGCTCCGTCGAGCTCCGTCGGCTGCTCGAGTCGTCCACCGCCCCCCGTGTCGTCGACGTGCGGACCCCCGCCGAGTTCGAAACCGCACACATCGCAGACTCCTACAACGTGCCGCTCGATGTGCTGCAAAACCACGCCGGCGAGATCGTCCAGCGCCTCGGCAACGATCGCGGCGTCGTCCTGGTGTGCCGCTCGGGTCAACGCTCAACCAAAGCCCACACTCTGTTGCGAGATGCGGGATTGACCGGCGGGCGCGTCCTCGAGAACGGAATCGTCGACTGGGAAGGGCGAGGGCTGGCCGTCGACCGTGGCACCCAGCGTTGGGAGCTCGAGCGTCAGGTGCGCCTGGTCGCCGGATCCGTCGTGCTTTCCTCGGTGCTGGGCAGCATCGCGCTCCCCCGGCTCAAATGGGTGGCGGCCGCGATCGGTGGCGGGTTGACTTTCGCCGCCGTGACCGACACGTGCGCCATGGCCACGGCCCTGTCCAAGTTGCCCTACAACCGTGGCGCAGCATCGGATCCCGAGACAGTCTTGTCTGCGCTCGGCTCGACATCCGGCAATGGAAAAGCGGTCTAGCCGGCCACCTTTCGGGTCGGGAGCTCGGCACCTGCCCAGGCGCCATAGCCACCCAGCACGTCCGACACGTCACCGAAGCCGGACGCCCGCAGGACACTGGCGGCCACCATCGAGCGCGTACCACTTGCGCAGTAGACGACAACCGGTGCGCTCTGATCGATCTCCGACAACGAATCTGCCAGGGCCGGTAAGGGAATCACGCTAGCGCCGGGTATAGCCCCGTCTTCCACTTCGCCCGGCCCGCGCACGTCCACGACCTGCAATCGGGGCTCTGCGTCGCGCAAGCCAGCGAGCTGATGGACGCTCAATCGTGAAGCGGACGCCACGAGATCCTGTCGCCGGGTGACAACGTGGGCGAGGTCGCGCAATTGCCCGACTACCCGGTCGAAACCGACTCGGGCGAGTCGGATCTTGGATTCACGCGCGTGGACGGGATCACCGACCAGCACGATGTCGCGGTCCGGTGACAGCACATTGCCCGCCCACTCGGCGAAGCGACCCTGCAGGCTGACGTTGACAGCACCGCGCAGATGGCCGGATGCATAGTCACTCGGCTCCCGGGTGTCCAGCAGGAAAGCGCCCTCCTCGGCGCGCCGCAAAACGTCCTCGATGCCCAGAAGGGGCGGCGGGTCCGCGTCGAGCAGTGGATGCACCTCGGTGTTGCGTTTGGAGTCGAACTCGAAGTAGGGCGGTTGCACCGATTGCCCGTCGGTGACCGCAGCGATGAATGCCTGCAGGTCGGGCTTGTTCAGTGCATAGTTGGTCTTCTTCTGGTCGCCGATGGTCGAACTGGTCTCGCTTGACAGTCGCTTACCGCACGAAGATCCGGCGCCATGCGCCGGGAACACCCGAGTGGCGTCGGGCAACCCGAGCAGCTTGTCGTGCAAGGACCGGTAGAGCGACTCGGCAAGCTCTTCGGCGGTGATGCCCGCGGACGAACAGAGATCCGGGCGCCCGACGTCTCCGACGAACAGCGTGTCGCCGGTGAGGACACCGTAGGGCACCTGGTCGCCGGGATGCTCGTAGACCACGATGCATATCGACTCCGGCGTGTGGCCGGGCGTCGCCAGCACCTCGAATGTCACCTCGCCCAAGGAGATTCGCTGGCCATCGCGAAGCGGCTCGGTCGAGAATTCGACATCGGCCTTTTCGCCGTAGGAGATCACCGCCCCGGTGGCTTGCGCCAACTCCAGGTGGCCGCTGAGAAAGTCGGCATGGATGTGGGTCTCGATGACTCGCTCGATGGCGAGCCCATGCTCGGCCGCTTCCTCGAGGTAGATGGCGACATCGCGGCGCGGATCGACGACGACCGCGCGGCCGCTGCTTTCATCACCGATGAAGTAGGAAGCCTGCGACAAGCAACTCAAATAGTGCTGCGTGAAGATCATCGAACGCCTCCTGTTGGATATCTTTCGTTGGGCCGCTTACCGGTTGGGCGGGTCGGGTTGCCCGTACACCGCCACCACCACGGTGCGGTCCATGCTGTTGTCCGACCACACCCCGATGGTGGTGTTGGCGCAGTCGCGGATGATCGCCATGTCGTCCGGGTTGTAATACCACTGGTTGACCAGTTCCAGGCTGCTGATGGCGATGGCCGGATTGATCGCCACCGTCTCGGCTGCCCTGCCGCGGAAGCCGGCGGCGTTGGCCCGGTCCTGCGGTGTCGACCCGTCGTACCCTATGTCGCCGTTGATGTTTCGATTGCTGATCATGTCGTCGGCGTGCCATTCGGCGGCCAGCGTAAGCGCGTTGTTCCTGACCACGTCGTTCGTGCAGCCTGCCTGGTGCTGCAGGGTGTAAACGGCGGAGACGACCGCGCTGTTGAGTCGCTTGTTGTCGGCCTGCGCGGCGGGAGTCGACAAAACTGCACCCACCAGAACAAGGCCGGCGGGCAGCGCGTGGACCCAACGGCGTACAGATACTTCCATGGCGGTTCCTGGGATCACACGGGGTCGAAGCGCGTCACCAGCCACCGGCCGTTGACCTTGTCCAGGGTCACCCGCACGACGGGCTGGGTGTCGGTCGGAGCGCCCGCGCCGATGGTCACGGTCTGGTCGATGTACACCAGGGCCACGGCCTGGTTCGCGGTCGCCGAAACAGATGCTGCCGCATTGGCTTTGGCCACCGAAGAGATGTGCTTCTCTTTGGCACCGGGCACCACGACCTGGCGGGTCAGCTCGCCGTAGGCATCCTTGAACTCGCCGGTCAGCCGTTCGCGCGCCACGGCAAGGTCCTTGTCCACCGTGTCGGCGTGATAGGTCAGCAAGGCGACCGCGTCGTCGCGGGCGGCCTGTACCGATTCGGCGCGGGCCAGCGCAAGATCGTCGGCTGATCCGTCCGACCACCTGAGGTAACCCGCGCCCAGCGCCAACGCCAGTGCGAGCCCTGGCAAAACCCCGTAGGCGAACACCCGCGACCACACGATGGGTCGCTGTTTCCGCTTGGCCTTCGGCTGCGCGTCGGCCGACGATTCGTCCGACTCGCTGGCCTCCGATTCCCGCTGGGGCTCGTCGCTCGCCGAGTCGCGTTCCTGTGCGGCTGTGTCGATTTCACGGAGTCGTTCAGTGTGGTCATGGCACGAACACCACATTGGAGACCTTGGCGTCATCGCCGACCGATCGGACCTCGATGCGCATGCGCCACTCCCGCGGCGCCTCCTCGCCGCCGGCGGTGCGCGACTTCACCGCGACCGCCACCAAAACCTGGGCGGAGTCGCCACGTTGGGATTCCACTCCGGCATCGGTGACCGTCCCTTCCGATTTCGATTGTGCCGCCTTGACAACCTCCATGAACGGCTTGGATCGCTGTTCGAAGTCGTCCCGGAATGCGCCGGTGGCCAGATCGAGGATCCGCTGCACGTCGGCGTCGACCTGCGTGTAGTTGATGGTGGTGAGGTTCACCGCGCCCTGGCGGGCCGTCGCAACGTATAAGTTCTGCCGGGCCTGGGCGTCGCACTTCTGGTAGGCGCGGTATCCGAGCCAGCCGGTCAAGCCGGCCAGCGTCGCCACGATGAGTCCGCCGGCCACCAGGGCCGATCCGGTGCGCGAAAGTTGCCGGCGCTGGACAGACTCGCGCCACCGCGCAAGCCGGCCCGCCGATGGACTCTGGCCACCGTCACCGTCTTCGCTGTGAATCTTTTCAGCCTCTTCGTCCTGTGTCGCGTCAATGTCTTCGGCGACATCGAGTGCCGTTGGCTCGTTGACGGCTTCATTTGTCATCGGGGTATCAGATTTGTCCGCCATGGTGCTCCTTCAAACTGTCAGGGTTGCGGGACAAGTAGTTGTTGCCAGTTCTTGGCACGCGGGTGGGCCAGGTCCGATTGGGTGTAGCGGCGGCCGTCGGGCCCGATGTAGTCACCGCTGGCCGGGTCGTAGGTCGCGACCGCGGGCGGCGGGGGTGGCGCGCCTGGCACCGCAGCGGTGCCACGCGGTGGTGGCAGTCGCGGATCCTGCCCCGGCGGATACAGCGGCACACCCTGACCGCTGGTAGTGGCATTAGGGTCGCCCTTCCAGTTGTAGCCGTCGTTGAGCGGCACATACTCCTCGTCGCTTTCGCACAGTTCAATGGTGGGCGCCCGCTTCCACGGCTTGGCCTCGCACGGAATGTTCCGCACGCCACGGACATTGAACTCCGAATCCTGCGGCACCCGGCAAAACAGATCCGCCGCCGGCCGGTCCGGCGCGTCGACGCTGGCCGGTGAGCGGCGCTGCTGCGGCGGCAGGTAGCCGGTCGTGCAGGGCGGCGGCAGGTTGAGGTTGAGGTTGAAGTCCAACTGGGCGCCCCGGTACTCCTGCTTGGTGTTGGAGCTCGGCACAACGATCGCCGCCATGGCCGCGATGCCCTGCGGGAGCAGGACCAGGAGTTGCTCGACGTCGTGGCGGTAGACGACGGCGATATCGCCAAGACTCACCAGATTGGCGAACAGCACCGGCAACGCCGGCGCCACCCGGTCCAGCATCGCGTGCCCTTCCTCGATGCCGGAAGTGCCCTGGGTCAACAGATCTCGCAACGCGGCATCCTGCGCCTTGAACTGCGCCATGATGGCCGCGGTGCGGCCAGCCCAAGTGGCGATCGCACCGGATGTCTGCACCTGCGAATTGAGCACCGCCGGCGACTGGTCGATCAGGGCGGCAAGCGGGTCGACGGTGCGCCCTCCGGCAATGGCCAGCGCGGTCGAACCGTCGACGATCCGGGATAGCTCCGGCCCGAGGCCGCCGACCGCCCGGTTGGTCTCGTCGATCACCGTGCGCAGGTTGTCCCGTGGAATCGCTTGCAGCGCACGGTTGGTCATGTCGAGCAGGTGCCCGATGTCGACGGGCACATCGACGTGGCCGGCGGTGATGACGTCGCCGTCGCGCAGCGTGCGGGAATGTTGGCCGTCCTTGCCGGGCTGTGGCGTCAGCTCGATGTACTGCTCACCGATCGCCGAGCGGCTGTGCACCGACGCCTGCACCTCGGAAGGCACCTTGACTCCCGATCTCAAGGCCAGCACCGCGCGCACCCCGGTGGCGGTGACCCCGACCGACTTGACCTGGCCCACGTCGGTACCGCGGTAGGTGACGACCGACGTCTCGTAGAGCCCACCCGATTGCGGCAGGTCGACCGCGACCTTGTACTCCCCGACTCCGAACAATGTGGCGGGCAGTTTCATGAAGTTGAATGCCATTGCGCCACATGAAAAGACGGTCACCAGCGTCAGAATTGACAACTGGATCCACGTCCGGCGATTCAACCGCAGCATTCAGTATCCCCCGAAATGGTACGGATAGGTCAGCGGGTTGCCCCCGGTGACCGGGCTCGGCTGCATGCCGATGGTGCGGCCCCACTGGAGCTCTAGTTGGGTGAGGTTGCCTTCCCATCGCGAGCCGGTGAACAGTCCTTGGTCGATGCGGCTCAACGTCAGATCGACGATTAGGGTGAGGTTGGCGTAATCGCCGCGGAACCAATTCCGCACGGTGGATGCCGGCCATGGGTAGGTTGCCAGGCCGTCCAGGCCCTTAGTGAGCGAGGGCCCCGCATCGGCGAGCGATCGCAGCACCGGCGCGATGCTGCGCAGATTGTTCACCAGAGATTCCCTGCTCTGGTGGATGGTGTCGGCGGCGATCGCGCTGAATTTGCCGACCTGATCGATCGTGTCGGCGATCTTCACGCGCTCCTTGGCCAAGACGTCAAGCGCTTTGGGCACGGACGTCAACGCTTTGTCGACGACGGCATCTTTGGCGGCAACCTGGCCTGCCAGGGCGTTGAGGTTCTCGGCGGCGGCAATGATGTCGTCGGTCTGATCGTTTGTGCGGGCGATGAACTCGTCGATCTGGCTCAGCAGGCTGCGCATGTCGTTCTCGCGGCCGGCGAATGCCTTTGCGACCGCCTGGGTGATTTCCTGTAGCTGGCCGATTCCCCCACCGTTCAACAGGATCGACACCGAGGCCAGCGTCTGCTCGGTGGTGGGATACAGGCTCGCGCGCGACAGCGGAATGACCGACCCGGCTTTGAGTTGGCCCACCGGTGGCTCGTCTTTAGGTGGCGCGAGTTCGATATGCATCGAGCCGAGCAGGCTGGTCTGCCCGAGCTTGGCGGTCGAATTGGCCGGCAGGTGCACGTCGCCGTTGATCCGCATGGTGACCAGCGCGTGCCAATCTTGCAGCTCGATCTTGGTGACGTTGCCGACGTTGACGTCGTCCACCCGAACACGGGTGTTCTCCTGGATGGTGACCACATCGGGCATCTGCGCCTGAACCGTGTACGCGCCCGGTCCACCACCCGCGGTGCCGGGCAGGCTGAACGAATTCAGGCCGCGCCAGCCGCACGCCGACAGGCCCGCAACGCATACCAGTCCAAGGACTACGGCTAACGCGCGCCTCATGATGGCCCCGTCGGAAGCATCAGGTTCTGCAGCACCTCGATCGAGTTGGACGTGGTGTTCGCAGGCGGCGCCTCGGCGGGCGGCGCCTCGGCTGGTTGCGGCTGGTCGGCGAGCACCGGCTGCTCAGGGGGCGGCGACGGGGCGCCATCCGGTGGCGCAGGTGCGTCGGGTGGCGGGGTTAGTGCAGGCGGCGTGTACCCGGGACGCAGCCAGTCCTCGCTGTAGGTGATCTCACTGGGCCGGGCCTGGGTCCCGACGAAGGGGTTGATTCCCGCCGGAATGTAGTTGTATATACGGTTTTTGATGATCGGATTGAGGTACTGCAGGCACAGTTTCGACACCCGGGCCAGGCGCGCCCGCGACGCCGCCTCGATCGAGCTGCAGATGAACTGCGGGATGTCGGCAAAGTTGTTCAGGGCCAGGATGCCGGTCATCGCGCTTTGCGCCGGCTGGTAGATGTTCAGGAAGTTCTGGAACACCGTCGGGGCGATGTGCAGGATCTGCTTGATATCACCACGGCTGTCGTTGAGGGCCGTTGTGATGGAGCCCAACCGGTCGAACGTGGTGCCTACGGCTTCGCGGTTCTCGGCCAGGAAATCACGAACATCCGTGAGCGCCCCGTCCAGAGACTTCAACGCGTTGCCGACTTCGTTGGGCGTGTTCGACAGCAGTGTGGTCACGCTCGCCAGGTTCTGGTTGAACGAGGCCAGCAGATCGCTGCTGGAGTACAGCGCGGACACCAGCAGCTGCAGATTACGCACGGTGCTGAAGATGTCGTCTGCGTGATCGCCGAGCGCCGAGATCGCTTCGGAGAGCTTGATCACGGTGTCGCGAGCGGTGTCTCCCTGACCGCGCACGTTCTCCGCCGCCGAGTCGATGAACTCGCCCACGGAGTTGACCCCGCCCGGACTGGTGGGCTGCAGGGCATCGGTCAGCTTCTCTAGCTGCTTACGGAAGTCATCCCATTCCACCGGAACCGCGGTGCGGCTCAGTGGAATCGAGCCGCCAGCGCTCAACCTGGGGCCGCCGGAGTAGGCCGGGACGAGTTGAATTGCCCGCGAGGTCACCAGCGACGGCGACAGGATGGCGGCGCGGGCATCGGCCGGGATCCGATACTGCCTGTCGACCGAGAAGGTCACCTTGGAGCTGGCGGGCTGAGGCTCGATCTTGTCGACCACGCCGACGGCGACCCCGAGGATGCGAATCTCGTCACCGACGAACAAGCCATTGGCCTCCGCGAAATACGCCGAGTACGTGTTCTTTTCGACGTCCTTCCACAGCTTGTTGCCGAGCAGAAATGACGCCGCGGCCAGCGTCAGGATCAGGCTGGCGGCGGTTGCTTTTCGAAGAGTGCCTCGACTCATGTTCATGGCGCATCGAAATCGTGCGGCGAGGGCGGCGGAACGGTACGGATGGGCGGCGTCGACGGCGGGGGCGACGGCGGCTGAGACCACAGCGGCACCGGTGCGTTCTCCGGCGGCACGGGCGGGGTGCCGGTGGGCGGGTCGACCGCCTGCGAAGGCAGCTTCTGGTTCGGGTCCAAGAACCGGTCATACATGTCCGCATCGAGTACCGGGCCACCGATCTGACCGGGAACCAGGTTGGCCACGTAGGCCTTGAAAAATGGTCCAGATCCCAAGCATTCGCCAAAGGACATCGCGTAACGCTTGAACTTGGGCAGCGTCTTCTGAATGTCTTCCTTGCGGTTGTCCAGGATCTCCAGCACACCGTTGAGCTTGTCGAGGGCGGGTTTGAGCTGGGTCCGGTTGTCGTTGACCAGACCGGAGATCTGATGCGAAACGGCGGTCAGGTTGTTCATCAGGGCGTCCAGCGAATCTCGCTCATCGAGTAGCGCTGCCAACAGGGCGTTCGAGTTCGCCACCAGTCCGGCGATCTGCTGACTGCGCTTGCCCAGCACCGTCGACACCTTGTTGGCATTGCCCAGTAGGCTGCGCAGCTGCGCGTCACGGCCGTTGAGGGTGTCGGAGAACCGGGCGACGCCCTCCAACGCAGGCCTCAGGTTGGACGGCGTCGCTTTGAGGGTGTTGGCCAACGTCGTGAGGGCCGTGGACAGTTGGGCGGTATCCAGGCCGCTGATGGTGGTGGTCAAATCGCCCAGCGCGTCGGGCAGCTCATACGGCGAGGTGGTGCGTTCCAGCGGAATGGTGCCCGACAGTTCCCCGTTTCCACGCGGCGTCAGCTCGAGCATCTTGGCGCCCAGTATGGTTTCGGTTTTGATCGCCGCCTCGGTGCGGTCGCCCAGCTCGACGCCCTTGTGCACGGTGAAGCCCACCCGGACCTTGGTCCCCTCCAGGCGAAGGTCGGAAACCCGGCCCACACCCATGCCCGAAACCCGCACGGTATTGCCCGGTTTGATGCCGCCGGCCTCGGAGAAGTACGCCGCGTAGTCGTCCGTGTCCTTGATGAACGGCAGTTTGTTGTACTGAAAGGCGACCACGGTCACGCAGGCCAGGATGATGGTTCCCATCACACCCAGCACGAAGGGGTTTCGCCGGTCCACCGATTTAACCGCGGGGAGTTTCACCTTCATTGCGGCGTGCACCGCCCGCTGGGCTGGCCCAATAGTTTGACGAAGATCGGGTTGCCCCCCTTACCGTTCAGCTTGAGCAATACCTCGCAGAAGTAGAAGCCGAAGTAGTCGCCGTTCAGGCCCTGCCGGGCGAGCACCTGGTAGATGTCCGGAAGATCTCTGAGTAGTTTGTCGACGTACTCTTTATCGGAGAGCACCTGGCCTGACACGCGATCCGTCTCGTGCACAACATCTTTGATCGGCTGGCGGGACTGGGCGAGCAGATCGGTGACCGAGCCCGCGGCCGCGTTGATGTAGGCGAGGCCGGTGGAGATGTCGTTCCTGCGCTGTGCCAGCCCGTCCACCAGCTGTGCCAGCTTGTCCACGCCGTCGGAAAACTCATGGTCGCGGGTGGCGAAGGTGTGCAGCACGGTGTTCAGGTTGGTGATCAGCTGGCCGATCAGCTCGCTGCGCCCGGCCAGGGTCGAGGTCAGGATCGAGGTTTGCGACAGCACCGACGCCAACGTTCCGCCCTGGCCCTGAAAGATTCGCAGTAGTTGACCGGACAGGGCGTTGACCTGATCGGGGTCCAGCGCGCGGAACAACGGGCGGAAACCACCGATCAGGGCGTCGAGGTCGAGGGCGGGCGACGTCCGGGCCAGTGGAATGGTCGCGCCCGGGGGCAGCCGGCGCGGCGATCCCGGGCTTTCCTCGAGCGCGAGATAGCGGTCACCGATCAGGTTTTCGTAGCGTACGACGGCCTTGGTGCCCTCGCTGAGTCGCACGCCCTTGTCCACTTCGAAGGCGACGGTGACCGTGCCGTCACGGTGCAGGCTCAGGTCGCCGACCTTGCCGACTTCCACCCCAGCGATTCGCACGAAGTTGCCCGACTTCAGGCCGGAGATGTTGGTGAAAATCGCGCGATAGCCGGTGCGGTCCTCAAACCGCAACTGCCCGAATACCGCGATCAGCGCAAAGGTGAATAGCAGGCAGACCGTCGTGAAGATCCCGACGCGCAGGATGATGCTGGATATTTTCCTTCTCATGGCGGCGGCTGCCCCCCGCGCCAGAAGTAACGAGGCCCTTCTGGAGGGTTCTTGGTGGTCGGGAACCAGTTGGCCCACCACGGATTACCCGCGGCCACGTTGGTGCGGATCTCATTCGGGGCCGCCCCCCAGCCGGTGTCGGTGACCAGCGCACGCACCGGGAAGTTCGCGCTGGGGTCGGGCAGCGAACCGCAGCTCGGCTTGCCGCCCGGCCCGCCGGTGGCGTTGACCTTGGGCAGGTGTTTCGGAAAGCGGTACGGGTCGTCGCCGAAGAGCAGTGCCGAGTCTAGGATCACGGAATAGCCGTTGCCGCCCAACGCGTCTCGCCCGCCATGGTCGACATACCATTGCGCACCCTGGAAAAGGCAGGTATACGTCGGCGAGTATTTCTCGAGCAGCGCCATGGTCGGGTCGAGCAGGTTCATGGACCGCACGATGTTCGACTCGTTGCGGCCGATCACGTTGATGCCGGTCTGACTGAAGCCGATCGCAGACAGCAGCAACGAGTCCAGCGAGCGCTGGTCATCCGTGATGGTCGCGCTGGTCGTCGTCGCCGAATCCAGGATGGACAGAATGTTCTGCGCCGCATCGGAATAGATGGCGGTGGTCTTGCCGAACAGCCGCCAGTCCTGGTGGATGGTGTCCATGCGCGGGTTGACGGTGCGCAGCACGTTGTTGGCGTCGGTGATCGCTTGTCCGAGCCGGTCGCCCTTGCCGCGCACCGATTGCGCAAAGGCTGACAAGATTGCGTTGAGCTTTGCCGGGTCGAGTGCCTGCACGACCGACTGCAGATTCTCGAAGACAGTGTTCACTTCCACGGTGACATTGCGCGAATGCAGCAGCGCGCCGGGCTTCAACGATGTGGCGTTGGGATGGTCGGGAACGATCAGATCGACGTATTTGGAGCCGAACGCCGTGGTGGACTTGATCTCGGCCTCGAGGTTGCTCGGCAGATACTTGAACGCGTCCGGTTGGATCTTCAGCTGCAGCCGAGCCGTCTTCACGTCGGTGCCGATCGAAGCGACCTGGCCCACTTGGACGCCGCGCAGCTTGACCTTGGCACCGTCCTCCATCACCAGCCCGGCACGCTCCGACACCAGGGTGAGCGGCACGAAGGCCTCGAATTTGCCCGAGAACGAGGCCGCGGTCATCGCGATCAGGCCCCCGATCAGGATGAACAAGGTGGGTGCCCACCAGATCGGATCAATCTTGCTGTGGCGGGCCCTGTTTCGCTGAAATGCCCCGTCGGCCGTGTGATTACTCATCCGGTCAGCCCGACAGGTTGAAGTTGCCGGACTGCCCATAGACGGACAGCGAGATCATCAGGCACACGAACGCCGTGACGATCATCGATGACCGCACCGACCGGCCGACCGCTTCCCCGACGCCCGCCGGACCACCCGTGGCGGTGAAACCGTAATAGGTATGTACCACCATCACCCCGGCCGCCATGGTCAGCGCCGCCAGGAACGACCAGAACAGGTCGGTGGGGCGCAAAAAGGTGGCGAAGTAATGCTCATAGACGCCGCGTGACTGCCCGTACACGTAGATCGTGAGGAACTTCGCCGCGATGAACGACATCAGAACGGCCACGGCGTAGAGCGGGATGACGACCAGGATGCCGGCGATGATGCGGGTGGATGCCAGGTAGGTGACCGCGCGGATGCCCATGACTTCCAGCGCGTCGATCTCCTCGTTGATGCGCATCGCGCCCAGTTGCGCCGTCGCGCCCGCGCCGATCGTGGCCGCCAGTGCCAGGCCGGCGGTGCAGGGTGCGATCATCCTGACGTTCAAGAACGCCGAGAGAAAGCCGGTGAGCGCTTCGACGCCGATGTTGGACAGCGTGTCGTAGCCCTGTACCGCGACGAGGGCGCCGGTGGTCAGCGTGAGAAAGCCGATGATGCCGACTGTGCCCCCGATGACGGCCAATGCGCCTGTGCCCATACCCATCTCGGCGATAAGCCGCAGCAATTCTCCCGGGTAGCGTCGTATCGCATCGACGGTGGCGGTCAGGGATTGCCCGTAGAACGCGGTCTGTTCGCCCAGCTTGCGGGTGGAATCCGTCAGTCGGGGGCCAAGGGTGACGAACCACGACGGCTCGCGCGCGGCATCGGTCATTTGGCCGTCACCTTCACACCGAGTGCGGTGGTCAGGATGTTGATGAAGAACAACGCCATGAACGAGAAGACCACGGTCTCGTTCACCGCGTTGCCGACGCCGGTGGGCCCACCACCCACCGACAAACCCTTGTAGCACGCGATCAGGCCGGCGGACAGCCCGAACAGTGTCGCCTTGATCAGCGAGATCACCACCTGCGGCAGCCCGGTGACCAACGTCATTCCCGCGACGAACGCACCGGGCGTGACGTGCTGGACGAAGACCACGAAGATGTAGCTGCCGGTCAACCCGGTCACCGCCACCACCGAGTAGAGCAGGACCGCGACGAACGTCGCCGCGATGATGCGCGGAACCACCAGCGCCTGAATCGGATTGACGCCGATCACCTTCATCGCGTCGATCTCCTCGCGAATGGTGCGCGCGCCCAGATCCGCGCACATGGCCGTCGACCCGGCACCCGAGACGACCATCGCCGTAACGACCGGTCCCACCTGGGTCACCGACGCCAGTCCGGCACCGGCACCCGACAGATCGCCCGCACCGATCTCCACAAGGAGGATGTTGAGGACGAACACGATGAGCACCGTGTACGGGATGGATAACATGATGGTCGGGAAAATGGAAACCCGGGCGACGAACCAAATCTGCTCGAGAACTTCACGCCACGCCCAAGGGCCGCGCACCGCCGCGACCAATGCCTCGGCGCTGAGCAAAAAGAATTGACCCAGCGCGTTCATCGGCTTCGCGAAGGTCGCCGCGCTCACGCTGCTTGCCCAACCCAACGGCGGTCTTTGACTCAACCCGACCCCCATTTTCGTAACAGCGTTTATACGTTCGTAATCCGCTGGCCCTAAAGCAAACAGCACCGCATACATGCACCGCGTCTGTTTGAGCGCACTAGATGAGGGAATGTACGGGCAAAACGATGCCCGGCGTCAGGTTTGTAATCAACAAGAAGAAATATGGGCGGCGCCAGCTAAGCTTCGGCCGATATTCCTGTCGCCCACAAAGGTCCGCAGGCCACCGGCCTGCGTGACAATTTGGTACCGCCGGCCGCGCGGCGGTGGCCGGAAGATGGACCGATGCCCGACCGGTGGCGCACGCGGGCGGCCGGAACGTCCCGCGTGGAAACCGGAGTAACCATACGAAACCGATTGCGACGCAGCCTGTCTCGATGCAGCACGGCACGCGCCGCGTGCGCGGCTTTCCGCCCGCTCCGAAACCAGTTGAGCACCCACGGCCACCGTCCCGTTCGGCTGTCGTCGCCGAACGCCACAGTTCGGGTAACTCCGTTTCGACGCAAGGGTTTCCTTCAGGGGGACCGTAATCGCGCTACCCCGGATAAGAATTGAAGGTTCTGGAATACACTTTGCCGGTGACAGGTAGCCCGTCGTCATATCTGGTGTTGGCGTCGCAGCGCAGCGGCAGCACGCTGCTGGTCGAGTCGCTGCGCGCCACCGGGGTGGCCGGCGAGCCGCAGGAGTTCTTCCAGTACCTCCCGTCCACCAGCCAGTCCCCCCAGCCGCGACAGTGGTTCGCCGGCGTCGACGACCAGTCGATCCTGAGCCTGCTCGATCCGCTGGACGTCGGGACACCGGACCTGGCGCCGCCCGAGATCTGGCGCGCCTACATCCGTACGGTCGGGCGGACACCGAACGGGGTGTGGGGCGGCAAGCTGATGTGGAACCAGACGCCGCTGTTGCTGGACCGTGCGAAGAACCTGCCCGATCGCAGTGGTGACGGCCTGCTTGCGGCGATCACCGACGTGGTGGGCGAGCGGCCGCTGCTGATTCACGTCTACCGGCCCGATGTGATCTCGCAGGCGGTGTCGTTCTGGCGGGCGGTGCAGACGCGGGTCTGGCGGGGCAGGCCCGATCCGGCGCGGGACGCGCGCGCCACCTATCACGCCGGAGCGATCGCCCACGTCGTCACCATGCTGCGCGCGCAAGAAGAGGGCTGGCGAAACTGGTTCGCCGAGGAAGACATCAAGCCGATGGACATCTCGTATCCGGTGTTGTGGCGCAACCTGACTCAGGTGGTGGGATCCATCCTCGAGGCGTTGGGGCTGGACCCACAACTGGCGCCCGAGCCGGTGCTGGAGCGACAGGCCGACCACCGCTCCGACGAATGGGTGGACCGCTACCGTGCCGATGCCGAGAAGCACGGCCTGCCAACCTGATCGACCGGCCGAGCTAAATTCAGCCCGAGCCAATCACTTGGATGTAGCGCCCGCGGACGCCACCATTCGGAGTCAACGGATGCGGCGCGGAGACGCCGCCATAGGCACTTGAGGAGCGGTCATCGTGAGTGAAGGCGTGCCAACTGATGGGACGGACCCCGACACTCCACAGGAGCCGGATTGGGCGGCCCGGCTCGGTTCGGTGTCGGTGGACTGGTGGGCGACCGCGGTGGCGGGTGTGATCGTCGCGTTGGCCGTGGCCAACGTGCTTCCGAAGATCCCCTGGTGACCGGCGTGAGTACAGTCCGCGTGGAACCCGACGAAACGTCGGCCGAAGCCGACCTTCACCAGCACCCGTCCGCTCGACTATGTGCCGGGCATTCTGCTTCTGATCGGTGTGGGAGTGTTGGGCAAATACGCCCAGATCTGGTGGAACGCACTGGCCAAGCACCAGCACTGGACCGTGCCCGACATCGAATACGTGTTGTGGGCGATCGTGATTGGGCTGCTGATCACCAACACCATCGGCCTGCACCCGATATTCCGGCCCGGCGTGCTGACCTACGAGTTCTGGCTCAAGGCCGGGATCGTGGCGCTTGGTTCGCGATTCGTGCTGGGCGACATCGCCAAACTCGGCGGGATCAGCCTGGTGCAGATCCTGGTGGACATGACCATTGCCGGAACCATCATCATCGTCGTGGCCCGCGCGTTCGGGTTATCGGGCAAGCTCGGCTCGCTGTTGGCGATAGGCACGTCGATCTGCGGGGTGTCGGCCATCGTGGCGGCCAAGGGGGCGATCCGGGCCCGCAACTCCGATGTCAGCTATGCGATCGCGGCGATCCTGGCTCTGGGTGCGGTGTCACTGTTCGTGTTGCCGCCGCTGGGGCATGCGATCGGTCTCAGCGACCACGAATTCGGTTTGTGGGCCGGGCTTTCAGTGGACAACACCGCCGAAACCACCGCCACCGGATACCTGTATTCCGACCATGCCGGCAAGATCGCGGTGCTGGTGAAATCGACCCGCAACGCGCTGATCGGGTTCGTCGTGCTGGGCTTCGCGCTGTTTTGGGCGGGTCGAGGGGAAGCCGACGAAATCGCGCGGGGCGCCAAGGCCAAGGCCGCGTTCATCTGGAACAAATTCCCGAAATTCGTGCTCGGCTTCCTGGTGGTCTCCGCGATCGCCACCGCGGGCTGGCTGACCAAGGGCCAAACCGCCAACCTCGCCAACGTCTCGAAATGGGCGTTCCTGCTGACCTTTGCCGGTGTGGGACTGAACACCGACATCCGTCAGATCGCGCGCACCGGGTGGCGTCCACTGGTGGTGGCGGTCATCGGGCTCACCGTCGTCGCCACCGTCTCGCTCGGCATCGTGCTGCTGACGTCACGCGTATTCGGTTGGGGCGCAGGAACCTAAAGGTTCTTCCACCCAACCGTGTTGCCGTCGACCGGATTCCGCTTGTCACGCTGACTGGCCCACTCAGCCGACGTTGGCACCGCCCTCGGCGATCCGGCGCACCGCCGTCAGGAACACGTCGATCTCTTCGAACGTGTTGTAGAACGCGAACGACGGGCGAACCGTGGCCTCGAGCCCGAGGCGCCGCAGGATCGGCTGCGCGCAGTGGTGGCCGGCGCGCACCGCGATGCCTTCGGCGTTGAGCGCCTTGCCCACCTCGAGCGGCTCGTGTCCGGCCAGCACGAACGACAGCACGCTGGCCTTCTCGCTCGGCGGTGCCCACCAGGCGAACACCCGGAATGTCGGCCAGCCGCGGCGTCGCGTACTCCAGCAACGCGTGCTCGTAGGCCGCGATGCGCTCGATGCCGAACCGCTCGCACATAGCGCAGCGCCTCGGCCGAGCCCGACGGCGTCGGCGATGTTGCCGGTGCCGGCCTCGAACTTGGTCGGCGGCCCCTGGTACAGCGACCGTTCCAGCGTGACGTCGGCGATCATGTGGCCGCCGCCCTGCCACGGCGGTGTCTCGGTCAGCGCCTCCTCGGTGCCGTAGAGCACACCGATCCCGGTGGGGCCGTAGATCTTGTGGCCGGAGAACACGAAGAAGTCCGCGCCGAGTTCAGCGACGTTGACCGGCATGTGCTGAATCGACTGGGCGCCGTCGATGAGCACCCGCGCACCGTAGCGGTGGCCCAGCTCGACGATCTTCTCGACCGGCACCACCGTGCCCAGCGCATTGGACACCTGGGTCGCGGCGACCAGCTTCGTCCGCGGACCCAGCAGATCCTCGAACTCCGACAGCAGCAGGTTTCCCGCATCATCGACCGGAGCGACCTTCAGGATCGCGCCGGTTTTCTGTGAAATCAGTTGCCACGGAACGATATTGGCGTGGTGCTCCAGGTGGGTGATGACGATCTCGTCACCGGGCTGCAGATGCTTGCCGCCCCAGGCATGGGCCACCAGGTTGATCGCCTCGGTGGTGCCGCGCACGAACACGATTTCTCCGTCCATCGGCGCGCCGATGAATCGGCACGGTGTCGCGGGCCTCTTCGTAGGCGTCGGTGGCCCGGGCCGCCAATTCGTGCGCGGCGCGGTGGATGTTGGAGTTCTCGTGGGCGTAGAAGTGCGCCAGCCGGTCGATCACCACCTGTGGCTTCTGGGTGGTGGCGGCATTGTCGAACCAGATCAGCGGCTTGCCGTTGACGGTCTCCTTCAGGATCGGGAAGTCCGCCCGGATCGCGTTGACGTCGAACACTTCGTGCTCGTCTGGGCAAGCTGCGGCGCCGGGTCGGCTTCGGTCAGGAAGTAGTAGTCCGCGTCGTCACCGGCCGGTGCGTGGTACCGGCGGGCGCGTCGGACCAGCCGAGGTCGGTGACAGTGGCGCATCGGGCAGCCAGACGGCGCCGAACCGCGCGAAGCAGCAGGAACGGCACGGCGTCGCCCAGCCAGCGCGTGGGCACATGCCGGGCACGGTCGAACGCACCGGGTCGCCGCCAACCACGGCGCCGCGGCAGCCGTCAGGATCGGCATCGCCCGGCGGGGCCAGCGGCACGTCGGCGAGCGCGGCTCGGACGCCCGATGTCGGAGCCGGCAGATAGATGTCGGAGAGTCAGCTGCGGAACCGGCGACGGGTACAGGTCGGCCGCCCCCGGCCGCCTGCCCGGCCGAGGCCCCGCCGTGGCATCGGGCACGCTGCCGCGCGGAGCGACCGGCACGGTCTGCGGCGGGCCTTCCGGCTCGGAGGACGTCGGAGCCGGAAGATAGATGTCCGCCGCCACCGACCAGCGGAACCGGAGCCGGGTAGACGATCGGCTGTGCCCGCCGCCGCCTGCGCGGCCGAGTCGCCGCCGTCGTGTCCGGCACGCTGCCGCGCGGGGCGAACGGGCGCCGACTGCGGCGGGCTGTCGAGCCCCGGTCGGATGCTCGCCGCATACAACTGGCTGGCCAGCGCGGCAAGTTCCGCGGCGCTGATCGGCAGGTCGCTTTCGGCGTCTACCGCTCGGTACTCACTTGTATTCATGGAACTGGTCCACCGCGACGTCGTCGAGCACGGCGAGCGCGTCGTCGGTGAGCACAGCCAAGGATGTGTACAGAGTGACCAGGTAGGTCGCGATCGCCGATTCGTTGATGCCGGTGAACCGCACTGACAGCCCCGGGGCCTGCTCGCCGACCAGACCCGGCTGGAACAGGCCCACCACGCCCTGGCGCTCCTCACCGGTGCGCACCAGGATGAGCTTTGTTTTGCCGTCCTCCACCGGCACCTTGTCCGACGGGAATCAGCGGGATGCCGCGCCAGGTGATGAACTGCGCACCGAACAGGCTCACAACCACCGGCGGCACACCCCGGTAGGTGGCTTCGCGGCCGAACGCGGCGATAGCCAGCGGGTGGGTCAGGAAGAAGCTCGGCGTCTTCCAGACCTTTGTGATCAGCGCGTCGAGGTCGTCGGGCGTCGGGGGCACCGGCCAGCGTCTGGATGGTCTGCTCCGGCGTCACCTGCGCCAGCAGCCCGTACTCGGGGCTGTTGACCAGTTCGAACTCCTGGCGTTCCTTGATCGTCTCGATGGTCAGCCGCAGCTGCTGGGCGATCTGGTCGTGCGGGCTGGAGTAGAGGTCCGAAACCCGGGTGTGAATATCGAGCAAGCGTCGAGATCGTCCGCAGCGTGTACTCGCGAGGGCTGGTCTCGTAGTCGACGTAGGTCTCCGGCAGCGGCTCTTCGGTGCTGGCGCCCGCTTCGGCCTTAAGCGCGACCTGCTCGGGGTTCACCACCCGGTTCACCCGGTAGATGCCGGCTTCCACCGGCACCCAGCTGAGCAGATGGAGCAGCCAGCGCGGCGTGATCGTCGAGAGTTGCGGGACAGTCTTGGTCGCGTTGGCAAGCTGCCTGGCGGCGAGATCGCTAAGTGCCTGGGACTCGTTTTGAGCCGACGTCATTGTGGTCCCTCCATGCGGGTTTGAGTATCGTGGACGAGGGCGAGCAGGTCAATCGTCGCCCACCATGAGCTCGCCCCGCGCAGCGAGCCTAGGCAATCCTGTAGGGTCTGCGGGGAGATTATAAGCCGAGCTGATGGCAAACCCTCGGACCGTAAGTGCGCTGATGCACTATAGTGGCGGATATGCAACAGGCCGCACAGCTGCGCTTACTCCCGTCGCGCTGCCTGGTCGTGCACTGTTGTTGCTGTTGTTGTTGATTTTCTGAGCCCACTGACGCGTAGTAATCCCCGCGCTCCCCCCGCAGGTGGGCGGTACTCCGCCTACGCTGCCCGGCGGCATGGAGACGCGCGCCGATCAAAGCCTCGCAGAAAGATCAACAATCCCATGACCGTGTTGTCTGACTTCACCCTGCCGTACTCCCATGCGCCGGTCGCGACCCGTCGGCGCATAGCCGTGCGGCCGACGGCCATCGAACTGTCCCGGATGACGCGCTACCGAGGCGGCACCTACTCGCATACCGTCGACAGAGTCGTGTTCGCCGACGGCAGCTCGGCACGCACCGATCTGATCAGGCTCAATCCAAACCTGCAGGGGTACTCGCTGGACTTCACCGGCATCGCACCGCACCACCCGTCGCGCTACCGACTCGGGACATGGTCCGCGCTGCCCCATCTACGCGCCCGCGGACGCGAGGCCAAGGTCGACTGGATCCTGCGGCACTCCTTCCCGATGCAGCACCACCACCGAACTGAGCCGACGATTGCGCGATGCCGGTTATCCGCTTGGGGCTGGCCAACATCAGCGAACACGAAGCTATCGCCGCGACGCAGGCCGCAATCTGGCACCTCACGAATCGCATGGCCCTGGACACTCGCCCACTCAACGTTCCCGTGGCAGTGCATCGTGCGGCTGGGCCGGTGATCACATTCGAGTTCGAGGGCGAGCCACAGTTGGGCGGCTACTCGGTACGGAGCGGAGTCGGATTCCGCCAGCAGCTTCAGGCTGCAGAAATCAGCTAATGGCCGTGATCTGGCAGGATGTTTCGGGTTCGCTGCTCACTGTAGGTGCCGACAAGGGCTGGCACGAATGCAGGCTCGGCGTGGGCAGCACGCTCTCGGCGAGCAGCTTCGGCCGCGGCGGGCGCGGGTACCGCTACTACCGACTGATCACAACGACGCAGAGGCGGCACACCGACCGATCGACCAGGTCCGCTTCCGGCTGACCGGTTCCCGGCATTACCGCAACGCCGATCGCATCGTGCATCTATACAACTACCTGCTGGCAGGAGCAGAAAGGTCCGTCCCGAAACCGACGAAGCCGCGGTTGATCGACACCGCACGCAGTCGCCCAATCTGAGCTCGTCGGGCCCATTTCAAGTGCCAATCCCGCTGACGCTGCAGCGCCGAACGACGGCACAAACTGGTCGACACGGACGGCTTCGCCAATCGACGACACAATCACGCCAGGCACCGATTTTTACCTGCGTCAGGCACCGGGCACTTGGCGGACAACGCTGACCGCGAAAACGGTTCCGGCAGATCTCACGGACGCGTGCTGACCGGAGTGGCGCTGGACGAGGCGTCGCAACGCTTTACCCCGGTTGCGCTGGCCATCCCGGCACCGAGATGAACATAGAGTTCGATATTAGGCTGGCGAGGCCGAGGCCTGGTCCTACGTCGATGGAGAGCAATAGACGCAGATGAGCATCGCCGGGACGAGAACATCACGGCAATTGATCGGAGTAACACCCCGCTGGTCCGGCTGAACCGGGTCACCGAAGGTGCGGTCGCCGACGTCGTCGCCAAGCTGGAATTCTTCAACCCGGGCAACAGCGTGAAGGACCGCATCGGGGTCGCGATGATCGACGCGGCCGAGCAGGCGGGCCTGATCAAGCCGGACACGATCATCCTCGAGCCGACGAGCGGGAACACCGGCATCGCCCTGGCGCTGGTGGCCGCCGCCCGCGGCTACCGCTGCGTGCTGACCATGCCGGAGACCATGAGCGTCGAGCGACGAATGTTGTTGCGCGCCTTGGGCGCCGAGATCGTTTTGACGCCGGGCTCCGAGGGCATGCCGGGCGCCATCGCGAAGGCCGAGGAATTGGCCAAAAGCGACCAACGGTATTTCGTGCCGCAGCAGTTCGAGAACAAGGCCAACCCCGCGATCCACCGCGCCACCACCGCGGAGGAGGTGTGGCGCGACACCGACGGCAAAGTCGACATCTTCGTCGCCGGGGTGGGCACCGGCGGCACCATCACCGGTGTGGCTCAGGTGATCAAGGAACGCAAGCCCTCAGCACAATTCATCGCCGTGGAGCCGGCCGCGTCGCCGGTGTTGTCCGGCGGGCAGAAAGGGCCGCACCCCATCCAGGGCCTCGGCGCCGGGTTCGTCCCGCCGGTGCTCGCGATGGATCTGGTTGACGAGGTCATCGCCGTCGGCAACGAGGAGTCCATCACCCTGGCCCGGCGGCTGGCCGCGGAAGAGGGGCTGTTGGTCGGCATCTCCTCGGGGGCTGCGGTGGTCGCCGCGCTGCAGGTGGCCCGCCGGCCCGAGAACGCCGGAAAGCTCGTCGTCGTGGTGCTGCCCGACTTCGGCGAGCGGTACCTCAGCACGCCGTTGTTCGCCGACCTGGCCGATTAGCCATGCTCGAAGCCATCCGTCGTGACATACGAGCGGCCAGGGAGCGCGATCCGGCCGCTCCGACCACGCTGCAGGTGATCTTCGCCTACCCGGGCGTGCACGCCATCTGGGGTCACCGCATCAACCACTGGCTTTGGCAGCGCGGCGCAAAGCTGGCCGCGCGTATCACCGCCGAAATCACGCGGATTCTGACCGGCGTCGAGATCCATCCCGGTGCCGTCCTGGGTCCCGGTCTCTTCATCGACCACGCGACCGGCGTGGTGATCGGAGAGACCGCCGAGGTGGGCGAGGACGTGACCATCTACCACGGCGTCACGCTCGGCGGCAGCGGCAGGGACACCGGGAAACGCCACCCCACCGTCGGTGATCGGGTGACCATCGGCGCCGGAGCGAAGGTCCTGGGCGCGATCAAAGTCGGCGACGACAGCCGCATCGGCGCCAACGCCGTGGTGGTCAAAGAGGTTCCGTCCAGCTCGGTGGTCGATCGGGGTGCCCGGACAGGTCATCAGCCGCAGCCGACCCGGCAGGCCCGACGACTCGATGATGCCCGACCTCGTCGGCGTCAGCCTGCAGTCGCTGCTGACCCGCGTGACCAAACTCGAAGCCCGCGCGGACGGCTCTCAGACCAATCACGTCATCAGGCCGCCCGAAGCCGGCGTCTGGCACGGCGAGGACTTCTCCATCTGAGCGCAGCGATCTGTGAAAGATTGTGGAGCTCAGCTGAACACGCTCTGATCGCCCATATTCGCCAGGCTGCACCGAACCCCCGTCAGCGCGTTCCACGGGGGTGACCTCGGCGAAGTATTACTCACGCTGAACTTAACCCGGCCGTGGAATGCATTGCCGCCCCCAGCGTTGCACAGTGGGTTATGACCACGACGCGCGACGGTGACACTCTCGGGGACCGGCCATGACCGAGCTGCATCTGGCCGTGGGCCTGGATGGCTACGGTTGGCACCCCCAGGCGTGGCGATACGCGTTCGCGCACAACGCGACCGGCGGCGGACAACTCGGCGGTCGCTACTGGGCCGCGCTGGCGGGCACCGCCGAGCGCGGGCTGCTGGATTTCCTGACCATCGAGGACAGCCTGGACGCGCAGCCGGGTCGCCGGGCCACAATCTCCCCGCGGCGCCTGGTGGGGCGCGCCGATGCCACGCTGGTGGCCGCCCGGATCGCGCCGGTCACCACACACATCGGCCTGATTCCCGTTGCGACAGTCACGCATACCGAGCCATTCCACGTCTCGAAAGCGATTGCGACGCTTGACCATATCTCGCATGGCCGGGCGGGTTGGCAAGTACGGGTCAGCCCGACGGCGCACGAAGCGGCGTTGTTCGGCCGGGCGGCCCGCCCCCGAAGGCGACGAGCTGTTCGACGAGGCCGCCGACGCCGTGGAGGTGGTGCGCCGCCTCTGGGACAGCTGGGAGGACGACGCCGTCATCCGCGATGTCGCGACCGGTCGCTACATCGACCGCGACAAGCTGCACTACATCGACTTCGCCGGAAAGCACTTCTCGGTCAAGGGACCCTCGATCACCCCGCGGCCGCCCCAGGGCCAGCCCGTGGTGGCGGCACTGGCACACGCGCCGCGCGTCTACGAATTCGCCGCCGCCAACGCCGACCTCGTGTTCGTCACCCCGCATGACGAGGGCTCGCTGCGGGCGATCCTGGCCGACGTCGCCCACGCGCGGCGCGCCGCGGGCCGCGGAGCTTCAGGTCTATGCGGACCTGATGGTGTCGCTGGCCGACGATCCGGTGACGCCGGCGACGGCCATCTCGTCCGACGCGCACGTATTCACCGGCAGCACAACCGATTTGGCGGAGCTTCTGCTCGCCTGGCAGGACGCCGGGGTCGACGGGGTGCGGCTTGCGACCCGCGGTGAACGCCATCGATTTGCCCGCCATCGTCGACGACCTGGTGCCGCGTCTGCAGCGTGCCGGCCGATTTCGCGCCGGTTACCGCGACGGCGAGACACTGCGTGAACGCCTCGGACTGGCGGCCGCACCCAACCGCTACGCGGCGGCGCCGTCATGAGTATCACTCCCCTGTCGATCCTCGACCTCGCGCCCATCAGCGCCGGCAGCGACGCCGCGACGGCCCTGCGCAACACCATCGATCTGGCCCAGCACGCCGAGCGCTGGGGCTACCGGCGCTACTGGCTGGCCGAGCACCACTTTGTGGCGGTCGCCAGCTCGGCACCGGTGACGCTGATCGGCCAGATCGCCGCGGCCACCGAACGAATCCACGTCGGGTCGGCCGCGGTGCAGATCGGCCACACGACGGCGCTTGCCGTGGTGGAGAGCTTCGGCATCCTCGACGCGCTCTATCCCGGCCGCATCGACATGGGGCTGGGCCGGTCCGGGCAGCGGCGCACGGAGGTGGCGGCGTCCTCGGCCAGACCCGAACGCGCGCCCACGCCCTGGCGTGAGGTTGACGGGCTCCTCATTCCCGGCACCCTTCGACCAGACACCACTGATGAAAAGCGAACGTTTCCGGGCGCAGGCCTTGGTGCTCGCCCAGCCGTGCGCACAACCCCCGGACTTCGCCGACCAGCTGGCCGACATCGAAGCGATGCTGGACGGCACCTACACCGTCAACGGTCATGAGCTACACGCCGTTCCAGGTGAGCACACCCAGTTGACGCCGTGGATCTTCGGCAGCACCCGGGGACAAAGCGCCGAGGTTGCCGGTGCCCGCGGGCTTCCGTTCGTCGCGAGTTACCACATCACCCCCGGCACGGCGATCGACGCAATCACCGCCTACCGCAACGCGTTCCGCCCGTCCGCCCGGCTGTCGGAGCCGTACGTGGTGGTGTCGGCCGACGTGGTGGTCGCCGAGGACAGCGCCACCGCGCGGCACCTGGCATCCGGCTACGGCCAGTGGGTGTATTCCATCCGCAGCGGCCGCGGCGCCAGCCCCTACCCCGATCCCGACTTTTGCGAGCCCTTGACCGAGGACCAGCAGGCGCTGGTGGCCGACCGCACCGCAACACAATTCGTCGGCAACCCCGACGAGGTCGCCGACCGGCTCGAACTGCTGGGCCAGATCACCGGCGCCGACGAACTGGTGATCACCTCCGTGACACACCGGCACGTCGACCGGCTGCGCTCGCATGAACTGATCGCGAAACGATGGGGACTGACCGGATGATCGTTCGAGAGGCAGGACGCCGCAAGCAGATTCATCTGGGTGCCCACTTCCCCGGGGTGAACAACACCACGGTGTGGTCCGATCCGAGCGCTGGCAGTCAGATCGCCTTCGAATCGTTTGTGCACCTTGCCAAGACCGCCGAGCGGGGGCTGTTCGACTTTTTCTTCCTGGCCGAAGGCCTGCGGCTGCGTGAGCATCGCGGCAGGATTCATGACCTCGACGTCGTCGGAAGGCCCGACACCTTCACCGTGCTGGCCGCGCTCGCCGCGGTCACCGACAGGCTGGGCCTGGCCGGCACCATCAACACCACATTCAACGAACCCTACGAGGTGGCAAGGCAATTCGCGACGCTGGATCACCTGTCCGATGGGCGTTCGGCCTGGAACATGGTGACCTCCTCCGACGCGTTCACCGGGGAGAACTTCCGCCGCGGCGGATTTCTCGCCCACGCCGACCGCTACCACAGGGCCGAGGAATTCATCACCGTGGCGCGGCGGTTCTGGGACAGCTGGGCGCCCGATGCCGTCGTCGCCGACGTCGACGCCGGGATCTATGCCGACCCGGCCCGCATCGGGATCGTCGAGCATCACGGTCCGCAATTCGACGTCCGCGGCGTCGCCTCGCTGCCCGCCGGACCGCAGGGCCACCCGGTGCTGCTGCAGGCCGGTGACTCCGACGACGGCCGTGACTTCGGCGCCAAGCACGCCGATGCCCTGTTCACGTTGCACGGGTCGCTCGAGGCGGGCCAGCGCTACTACGCCGACGTGAAAAGCCGCGCCGCGGCCTACGGGCGGGACCCCGACCAGCTCAAGGTGCTGCCCGGCGCGACGTTCGCGCTGGGTGACACCCCGGTCGAGGCGCAGGACAACGCCCGCTTCATCCGCGAGCAGCAGGTCAGCGGCCCGACCGCGATCGCGTTCCTCGAACAGGTGTGGGGCCTGGACCTGTCGGCCTACGACCCCGACGGACCTTTGCCCGACGTCGACCCGGTCGAGAACCCGAACATCACCCGGGGCCGGGTCCGGCACGGCGACCCCAAGACGGTCGCCGAAACCTGGCGGGCCCGAGCGGAAGCCGAAAGCCTGTCCATCCGCGAGCTGATCATCGAGGTGACCAGCCGCCAGCAGTTCGTCGGGACTCCGGGGCAGGTGGCCGACGAGATCGACCGCTACGTGCAGTCGGATGCCTGCGACGGCTTCATCCTGGTGCCGCACCTGACGCCGCACGGCCTCGACGAGTTCGTCGACAAGGTGGTGCCGCTGCTGCAGGAACGCGGTAGCTTCCGCACCGAATACCGCGGCCACACGTTGCGCGAGCATCTGGGCTTGTTGCCCACGCCGGGGCGGGCCGGACATCCGGCCGGTATCACCGACCTCGAAAGCCGCCGCGCAACAGGCTGAAACCCTGCACATCGACGGCGGCCAGAGCGCGGGCCACGGGTGGCTGATGAAATGCTCCCCCGCCTGGACTCGAACCAGGAACCCTTCGGTTAACAGCCGAATGCTCTGCCAATTGAGCTACAGGGGACTAACCCGATCGCGGGACGACTCTAGCGTACTGGCACGACCGCACCCAACTAGCGTGGACCACCACTAGTGGCGATCGCAAGCGCGGCGTAGCCGGGCGCAGCGGGTCGCCGCCGTCGCACCGAGGCGATCGCAAGCGCGGCGCAGCCGGGCGCAGCGGGTCGCCGCCGTCCGACCAGCCGGCGATCGCAAGCGCGGCGCAGCCGGGCGCAGCGGGTCGCCGGCCGGTGAGGCAGGATGGAGCCATCGATCGTCGGGAGGAACGTTTTGATCCGGTATGTCGTGGTGCTTGGACTGGGTTACGTGCTGGGCTCGAAGGCCGGGCGTCGCCGATACGAGCAGCTCGTCGGCACTTATCGCGCGCTGACCAGCAGTCCGGTGGCCAAGTCGATGATCGAAGGGGGCCGCCGCAAAGTCGCGAATCGGATCTCCCCCGACGCAGGTTTTGTCACGCTGACGGAGATCGACGACCAAACGGCCATCATGGAGCGCGACGGCCGAGGACTCGGCCGACGACGCGCTGGCGCCGTCTAATCGTCGCCGCTAGCCTGCTCCAACAGGCTGCGCCGGTAGGACTCCATCGCCACCAGGTCGCCGAATAGCGCGTGATACTCGTCGCCCTGTTCGATCGGCGACATGCGCTGCAGCTTCGACTTCACTTCGGCGATCTGCCGGCCCATCCACACCTCTTGCAGCCGGGCCAGCACACCCCCGATGTAGCGCGGCAGCTTCTCCTCGTCGACCTGGATGGACTCCACACCCAGCTCGCTGGCCAGGCCGGCCGTCAGGGGCGAGGAGGCCTGATCACGCACCGCCTCGATCCACTGCGCCGCCGGTGACCCCGCTGGACGTACCCCCAGCGGTCTCGATGGCCGCACGGATGGCCGCGTACCCGGGATGGGTGAAGCTTTCGACGGTCAGCGTGTCGAATACCGGCCCCGCGAACGCCGGGTACTGCAAGGCCGCCTTGAGTGCCTCCCGTTGTGGCCACAGGGTGGGGTCACGCGGGTCCGGCCGGCTGGCGGCCGCCTGGGCCGGGGCGCGGCGCCGGCTCGGCCGCGCGGCGGGACGCCTTGGGTCGCAGAACCGCCGCGGGCCTGGGTGTTGGAGCTCTTGGCCTGGCTGCGCACCCGGTCGATGACCTGCGCGACGTCGTCCCAGCCGACCCACCCGGCGAGCTGGCGGGCGTACTCGTCGCGCAGCGTGGGGTCCTTGATCTGGCTCACCATCGGCACGCAGCGGCGCAGCGCGGCAACCCGGCCCTCGGCGCTGTCCAGATCCATCTCGGCGAGCGCCGAACGAATCGCGAACTCGAACAGCGGCGTTCGCCGCGCCACCAGATCGCGCAGCGCGCCGTCGCCGGACTTCAGCCGCAGGTCGCAGGGATCCATGCCGTCCGGCGCGACGGCCACGAACGACTGGCCCGCCAGGTTCTGCTCGCCGCCGAAGGCTTTGAGCGCGGCGGCCCGCCCGGCCGCGTCGCCGTCGAAAACGTAGATCAGTTCGCCGCGAAAGAAACTGTCGTCCATCATCAGTCGGCGCAGCATCGACAGATGCTCGTCGCCGAACGCGGTGCCACACGACGCGACCGCGGTGGTGACCCCGCTCAGATGCATCGCCATCACGTCGGTGTAGCCCTCGACGACGACGGCCTGGTGTCCCTTGGCGATGTCACGTTTGGCCAAGTCGATGCCGAACATCACGTTCGACTTCTTGTACAGCAGAGTCTCGGGCGTGTTGATGTACTTGGCTTCCATCGGATCGTCGTCGAACAGCCGCCGGGCACCGAAACCGATCACCTCACCGGCCGAACTCCGGATGGGCCACAACAACCGGCGATGGAAGCGGTCCATCGGTCCGCGCCGCCCCTGCCGCGACAGGCCGGCCGCTTCCAGCTCTTTGAACTCAAAACCCTTGCGCACCAAATGCTTTGTCAGTGAATCCCAGCCCGACGGCGCGAAGCCGCAACCGAAGCGACGGGCCGCCTCGGCGTCGAAGTTCCGTTCGGTCAGATACTGCCGGGCCGGTGCGGCCTCGTCGGATTCCAGCGCCGCCGCATAGAACTCCGCCGCGGCCGCGTTGGCCGCGACGAGCCGGCTGCGGCTACCGCGGTCGCGCTGCACGCTGGTGGCCGGGCCGGAGTAATTGATGGTGTGGCCGATCCGGTCGGCGAGCAGTTCGACGGCCTCGACGAAGCTGACGTGTTCGATCTTCTGGATGAACGCGTACACGTCGCCGCCCTCACCGCAGCCGAAGCAGTGAAAGTGGCCGTGGTTGGGGCGGACGTGGAACGACGGCGACTTCTCGTCGTGGAACGGACACAGGCCCTTGAGCGAATCGGCGCCGGCGCGCCGCAATTGGACGTAGTCACCGACGACTTCATCGATGCGCACCCGTTCGCGGATGGCCGCGATGTCGCGATCGGGAATCCGGCCGCGGCCCCGGGCGCGGCCATCGCCGTCCGCGCGTGAACCTGCCGGGCTGGACATCGGCTCAGTCTAAGGCGCGGCGGGAACAGCTAGCCGGTTCCGATGACACCGCAGGCGACCCGATCCATCGCGTTCTCGGTGTCCTGGGCGCCGTGCAGCATCAGCGCGGTCTTGTTACCCGCCAGCAGATCGTCCCGGTTGAACGAATCGGTGGTGGTGACCAGGTACGCCGAGCCGTCCTGGCGGACCTCGAGCGACGCCAGATCGCCGCTTTCGGGCTTACCGGTATGTCCGGGCGCCTGGTAGTGACCGCCGGCGGACAAGAAGTTGCCGGGCGCGCCGCCGGTGGGAGCCACCGAGTTCGGCTCGCACTTGCCGATCTCGTGCACGTGCAGGCCGTGGATGCCGGGCGTCAGGATGCCGGGCGCCACCGTCTTCACGGTGACGGTCACATAGCCGCCGGTGAAGTCGAAGGTCGCAGTGGCCGCCGACCGGCCATCGGGCGTCTTCAGTTCCGCGCTGAGCGAGCTGCCACCGGGTGCCGGGGTCGTCGTCTCACCGGACGACGTCGGAGCGGCACTCTTCACCGGAGGGGTGGTGCCCGGCTGGGTGCTCCCATGCTGCGGTGAACTGCAGGCAGTCATGGCGACGACGGGAAGTCCCATCAAGAAGGAGGCCACAAAGGGGGAGCCGCTGAATTTCTTCATGTCGGGCAGCCTAACTCGCGGCGGCCGCGCCGATGCCCGGACCGACGACTTAATGCCCGTCGGCGACTACGGACCGGCCTGACGGACGTCGATCCGTTCGAGCCGGCCTTCGGTGTACGACGCGATCTGATCGACGATGACCCGCCACCTCGCGCCGTCGTCGGCCGCGGTGTTGAAGGCCGCAGCAAAGACCGGATCGAGCGTTCGGGGCGCCCCGGCGTACAGCCAGTGCGCCACCCGGTGGATGCGTTCACGCTGCCCGGCTTGGGTTTCCAGATGCCGCGGATCGGACATGATGAATTGCAGCGCCAGGATTTTCAGCAAGGCGACCTCGGCACGCACCAGGTCGGGAACCTGCAGCTCGGCCCGGTAGCGCACCAGCGGTCCGGGACCGGCCGCCGCGCGGGTGGTGGCGATGGCGGCCGAAGCGAACCTGCCGACCAACTCACTGGTCAACTGCTTCAGCGCGACCGAAGCCGCGAGCGTGGCGTCGTACTTGCCGACGGCGGCGACCACCGGCAGCGCGGAGAGCCGTCGCGCGGCCGCCATGAAGTCGTCGGCGCGCACCCGGGAGAATTCGGTCTCGCCCAGCTTGGCCAGTGCGGCGGCCTCGTCGTCGTCGGCGAGCACCCGCAGGTCGATGCGTTGGGACACCACGCCGTCCTCGACGTCGTGCACCGAATAGGCGACGTCGTCGGCCCAGTCCATGACCTGCGCTTCCAGGCACGTCCGGCCCTCCGGAGCGCCCGCCCGGACCCAGGCGGCCGCCTCGCGGTCGTCGTCGTAAAACCCGAACTTGCGCTGCCCTTCGCCGCGGGGCCACGGATATTTGGTGACCGCGTCCAGCGACGCCCGAGTCAAATTGAGCCCCGCGCTATTGCCCTGTGCATCAAGGACTTTGGGTTCAAGGCTGGTCAGGATCCGGAAGTTCTGGGCATTGCCCTCGAAGCCGCCATAATCCGTCGCGACCTCATCGAGCGCGCGTTCGCCGTTGTGGCCGTAGGGCGGGTGGCCGATGTCGTGGGCCAGCCCGCCGAGCTCGACCAGGTCGAGGTCGCAGCCCAGCCCGATCGCCATCCCCCGCCCGATCTGGGCGACCTCGAGCGAGTGCGTCAGCCGGGTGCGCGGGGTGTCACCTTCTCGGGGCCCGACCACCTGGGTCTTGTCGGCCAGCCGGCGCAGCGCGGCGCTGTGCAGAACCCGCGCGCGATCGCGGGCGAAGTCGGTGCGGTGCTGGCCCTCGGTACCCGGCAGACCCGCAGTCTTCGGCGCTTCGGCCACCCGTCGCTGACGGTCGAAGTCGTCGTATGGGTCGTGCTGATTCCTGGTCACCGACGCACAGTCTGCCAGGGAATGCCCGCCGAAGTCCGGCTCGACTCAGGCCTACTGGCGTGTGTCGCCGCGCGGACCGTGCCCGACCGCCCCACTCCTCATCAGGCCTACTGGCCTGCATCGTCGCGGGGCTAGATTGACGCTATGCTGCACCGCTCGCCTGATCGCCGCGCTCGCGACGATCCTCACGGTCGGCTTCGGCGGCGGCCTGCTGCTGGCGCCGCCCTCCGCCGCGCAACCACCATTCCGGTTGGCCGACTACATCACCGACAACGCGGGAGCCCTGTCGGACTCCGGCGCGCAGCGCGGTCAACGCCGCCCTCAACAAGCTGTACACCGACCGCCACATCCGGCTGTGGGTGGTCTACGTCGACAACTTCTCCGGGCAGACCGCAGCCGAATGGGCACAACGCACCGTGAACAGCAGCGACCTGGGCGACTACGACGCGCTGCTGGCCGTCGGCACCACCGGCCGTGAGTACGCCTTCCTGGTGCCGTCCACGATCAAGAGCGTCAACGCAAATCAGGTCGACAAGTTGCGGCGCAACAAGATCGAGCCCGCCCTGCACGACGGTGACTGGAGCGGCGCGGCCGTCGCGGCGGCCAACGGGCTCGACACCTCGCCGGGTTCGTCGGGCCGGGTGGCACTGCTGGCCGTATTGGCGGGCATTCTCGTCGCGTTGGCCGTCCTGTTGCTGGTCATGCGTTACCGGGGCCGGCGCCGGCGCGCCGCGGCGTTGGCCGCGGCACGCCGGGTCGATCCCACCGACGCCAATGCGCTGGCGGCGGTGCCGCCGCAGGCACTCGACGACCTATCCCGCGCAACTGGTGGTGGACGTCGACAATGCGATACGCACCAGCGCCAACGAATTGGACCTGGCGGTCACCGAATTCGGCGAAGACCGCACCGAGCCATTCACCCAGGCCGTGCACGAACGCCAAAGCGGCTCTGTCCCAGGCATTCACGATCCGCCAGCAACTCGACGACGACAAGCCCGAGACGCCGGCGCAGCGCCGCGACCTGCTTACCCAGGTGATCGTCTCGGCGGCGCGTGCCGACCGCGAACTGGAGTCACAGACCGAGGCATTCGAGAAGTTGCGCGATTTGGTGATCAACGCCCCCACCCGGCTGGACTCACTGACGCAGCAGTACGTGGAACTCACCACCCGCATCGCGCCGGCCGAACAACGACTTGCCGCACTGCACAAGGACTTCAGCGCCGCCGCACTGACTTCGGTGTCCGGCAACGTCACGGCGGCCAAGGAGCGGCTGGCCTTCGCCGACCGGAACATCGGCGGTGCCCGTGAGCGCGCCGCCCAGGCCGTCAATGGACAGCAAGCCGGTTTGGTCGACGCCGTCCGCGCCGCCGAGTCAGCGCTGGGCCAAGCGCGCGCGTTGCTCGACGCGGTGGACAACGCGGCCAGCGACATTCAGCACGCCATCGACCGGCTGCCGTCGGCCATGACCGACATCCAGAACGACATCAAACGCGCTGACGAACTGCTGCAGAAGACACCGAAACAAGACGGCGCACGCCAGTGATCTGGTCGAGGCGCGCGACGCGGCCATCAGGGCCGTCGAAAGCGCACGAGCCGGCGCATCCGATGATCCGCTGGGCGAATTCGGCCAGCTGACCAAGGCCGACGCCGGCCTCAACGGGCTACTGGCCACGCTGGCCCAGGAGCGGGCCGCCGCCGAGCAACTGAACCGGTCATTGGAGCAGGCGCTGTTCACCGCGCAGTCGAGAGTGCGTGCGGTGTCGGACTACGTCGACACGCGTCGGGGCAGCATCGGCCCCGAAGCGCGCACCCGGCTGGCCGAAGCCAAACGGCATCTCCAAGCCGCGGAAGACAAACGATCGACGCTCCCGACCGAGGCGATCGCCCACGCCAATGCGGCGTCGACGCTGGCCGCCACGGCACAGTCCCTGGCCAACGACGACGTGCAAACTTCGCAGCGCGCCTATATGGGCCGCGGCGGCAGCGACATGGGCGCGATGCTCGGCGGCATCATCATCGGCAACGTCCTCAGCGGAGGCATGCGGGGCGGATTCGGCGGCTGGAGCCCGACCTCGTTCGGTGGCAGCCCGAGTTCGTCCGGCGGCGGCTTCCTGGGTGGCGGCGGCCGATTCTGAGCAGCGCCTAACGCCGGCTATCGCAACGGCTTTGGGAGTCTCTCCGGTCTCAGCCGGCTGCCGGGGAATGCGGTATCACGCCCGGGGCCCGCGGCACGGTGTCGCCGTCCCACCCGCTCCACACGCCGTCTGCAACCGCGGTCGGGCGGGGAACGTCGGCCATTTCTTCGGGAGCTTCGGCGCTGGCTTCCGGCTTCGGCGCCCAATGGTCATAGTCATCTGGTGGGACGACCACGCCCCACTTGAGTGGAACCGACAAGCTACCGAGCACGCCGGACTCACCTCGAACTGCCGACACCGTGTCATCCGGCAACGGCGAACCGAGAGGCAATAGCACCCCTGCCCCCTTCCACAGCCGATAGAGCGTTCGGGCGCTGTGGCGAACCTATTTACACCAACCGGTTCACATCGTAAGACAAACCGAAGAAAATATGCGGGAATTGCCAATTTTCATTTTTTGGGCAAGTGTCCAACAGCGGGTCACCCGGGGTCGGGTCCGCGATCAGAGCCGCCGGGCGCCGTCATCCGCATCGGCAACGCCGAGTGTCCGACCCCTGACCCGAGGCGTCATGCGATGGATCGACGATTGCACAATCGTTGGCGCACAACACTTTAGGGCCCACCATCGAGGATGCAATCCAATTGAGCGGAACGAGGTATTTCAGCGGGTCCCGGTAATCGGTTCTGGCCCAGGCCGTCCGGTGAACGATTAGACCGGCGGCGGGTTTTTACCGGACGCATTAGATGAATTCCGGGCCGCGATACGACGCTCGTTGCCGCCTATGCCCGCCTAACCAAAACTATTGAATTATCGCCGCTTTGCACAATATTCACGTCTGCAACAGCAGCACCGTCGCATTATCCCGGCCGGTTGCGCGGAACCACCTTGGGGCGAGACCTGACAACCTGCGCCCTGGTCCCGCGGTCCTCGCCTTCGGGCTTCTTTTCGTCCACCGGCATCGCCGCCATCGGCACGCCGCTTCCCGAGCCGGTAGCTGCCGCCGCGGCCGGCGTTCCGGAGCCCACACCCGACATCGCCGGGGTCGCGATGTATGCCGGCATCGACCCCTGCCACGCGGCGGGCACCGACATCGATCCGACGAACCGCGCGCTACCCAGGCCCGCCGTCGCGACGCCCAAAGCGCCTAAACCCCCACCGGTCAACGGCTGCAGGTCGGACAACGCGCTACCCGTGCTGTGCGGCGCATTGAGGGGGGCGCTGGTCGCCCCGACCATCGTCGGTGACAGCAACGGCGCCGACGCGGGCGCGGGCGCCGCGGCCGGGCCCGCACTTTGGGCAAGCGTCACCATGGGCGTCATCAGGGCGGTCGCCGGGTACATTCCGGCCTGCGCCACCGTCGTCAAGGTCGCCACCGGCGTCGAGGAAAGCAACGACGTCATGGATGAGACGGCGGGCGAGAGCGCCCCGAATACCGACTGCAGCTCGGAGGCGAACGCGGTCCCCAGTGAGGACAAGCCCTGGAAGAACTGCGACGCGAAACTCAGTGGGGCGGTCACCAATCCGGCCAGGCCCGCCAGACCCGCGGACGGCGCGCTGCCCCCCAGGGCCGCGGGTGGCACGCTGAATTCCGGCAACGCCTGCGCCATCGATTGAGCCCCGGCGTGATAGCCCAACATCGCGGCAACATCCTGCGCCCACATCTCGACGTACTCGAGCTCGGTCTGTGCGATCGCCGCCGTGTTCAGGCCCAAGAAGTTCGTCGCGACCAGGACAAGCAGCCGGGCCCGATTCGCCAGCACCTCCGGCAGCGGCACCGTCGCCGCCAAAGCCCCTTCGAAAGCCAGCGCCGCCATCCGGGCCTGCAAGGCCGCCACCTCTGCTTGCGCCGCGGCAATAATCAGCCATTGCACGTAGGGCGCGGCGGCCGCGGTCATCGACATCGACGACGGCCCCATCCAGACGCCGCCGGCCAGATCGGAAACCACGGTGTTGAAAGACGATGCCGACGACGACAGTTCAACCGCCAGCCCATCCCAGGCCGAGGCCGCCTCGAACAGGGGTCCCGCGCCCGGCCCGCCAAATATCAAGGCCGAGTTGATCTCAGGAGGGAAGAACACAAACGCGGGAATCATTTGCAACCCCAACCGACCGAGTCAACGGCTCCTGCCCCGGACGGCCCAACATCCGCCCGCGGCCATTAGCTATCTACTTATGCCCCAGTGGGGATCCTAAGGCACCGCCACCGCGAAAGGCCGGACTTTTAAACAAACCTTAATTCGCCAATCGGGCTCGGTGACGGCGCATCACCACCCGGGCCGGGCGGCCCGACGTGCCCCGCGACAACGGGACAAACAATCTACAAGACGACCCTAGGACTTGGCGATTAACAGCCCTTGAGGCGCGCCGCCAGATAATCGGCGACGGCATTCATCGCGACCCGCTCCTGGGACATGTCGTCGCGCCGGCGCACCGTCACGGCGTTGTCCTCGAGTGAATCGAAATCCACCGTCACGCAGAACGGCGTGCCAATCTCGTCCTGGCGCCGATACCGTCGTCCGATGGCACCGGCGTCGTCGAAATCGATATTCCAAAATCTGCGCAACTCGGCGGCCAAGTCTCGTGCCTTGGGACTCAGGTCGGCGTGGCGGGACAGCGGAAGCACCGCAGCCTTGACCGGAGACAGGCGCGGGTCCAGACGCAGGACCGTGCGTTTCTCCATCTTGCCCTTGGCGTTCGGGGCTTCGTCCTCCACGTAGGCGTCGATCAAGAACGCCATGAACGAGCGCGTCAGGCCGGCGGCCGGCTCGATGACATACGGCGTGTACCGGGTGTCGGTGACCTGGTCGTAGAACGACAGGTCTACGCCGGAATGCTTTGCATGCGTCGACAAGTCGAAATCGGTGCGGTTGGCGACACCTTCTAACTCGCCCCACGGATTACCGGCGAAACCGAACTTGTACTCGATGTCGACGGTGCGATCGGAGTAGTGCGACAGCTTGTCGGCCGGGTGTTCAAATAACCGCAAGTTCTCCGGGTGGATGCCCAGCTCGACATACCATTGCAGCCGGGTGTCGATCCAGTACTGATGCCATTCCTTCGCGGTCGAGGGCTCGACAAAGAACTCCATTTCCATTTGTTCGAACTCGCGGGTCCGGAAAATGAAGTTGCCCGGGGTGATCTCGTTGCGAAAACTCTTGCCGATCTGACCGATTCCGAAAGGCGGCTTCTTGCGGGCAGTCGTCACCACGTTGGCGAAGTTGACGAAGATGCCCTGCGCGGTCTCCGGGCGCAGATAGTGCAAGCCCTCCTCGGTCTCGATCGGACCCAGGTAGGTCTTGAGCATCATGTTGAATTCGCGCGGCTCGGTCCACTGGCCCGGCTCGCCGGTCTCCGGGTCGCGGATGTCGGCCAGCCCGTTGGGCGGCGGGTGTCCGTGTTTGGCTTCGTAGGCCTCGATGAGATGGTCGGCGCGATAGCGCTTGTGCGTGATCAACGACTCGACCAGCGGGTCATGGAAGACCTCGACATGGCCGGAGGCGACCCACACCTGCCGCGGCAAGATGATCGACGAATCCAGGCCGACGACGTCGTCGCGACCGCTGACCACCGAGCGCCACCACTGCCGTTTGATGTTCTCTTTGAACTCCACACCCAGCGGGCCGTAGTCCCACGCCGACCGGGTACCGCCGTAGATCTCCCCCGAGGGAAAGACGAAGCCGCGCCGTTTGGCCAGGTTCACTACGGTGTCGATGACGGACGCCACGGGGTGGTGCACTCCCTTTCCGGGTTTGGGCGGGCACGCGCGGCGGTCAACCGCGGTGCGCAGAGCATCAGTCATGGTAGCGATCGACTCGGCGGTCTTTGACATGCGTCATCATGCATGTGACAGTGGGAGGCAGCCGATAACGATATTCAACGGCGGATACTTTCCCACTACCTGGCACTTCTCGAGGTGATGCCGCTCCCATGATGACGTCCCCGTCACCCTCTCCGTCGATGCCGGCCGCCGACGACGGCGACGCGGAGCTGGGCGTGGTCGCCCACGACCACGACGCGCTCGGCGCCGCCGGGCACTCCGGCGTGACCGCCTACCCCGTCCCGCCGCCGCGGGACATCCTCGATGCCGCCGGCGAGCTGCTGCGCGCGCTGGCCGCGCCCGTGCGAATCGCCATCGTGCTGCAACTGCGCGAATCCCATCGCTGCGTGCACGAGCTGGTGGACGCGCTCGGCGTGCCCCAGCCGCTGGTCAGCCAGCACCTGAAAATTCTCAAGGCGGCCGGGGTGGTCACCGGCGAGCGATCCGGACGTGAAGTGCTGTACCGGCTCGCCGACCATCACCTCGCGCACATCGTGGTGGACGCCGTCGCGCACGCCAGTGAGCCGCGCCCATGACCCGCGCCGACGACGATGCAGGGCGAAGCGATGAGGTGGGGTGGCGCCCATGACCGGGACCAGCGTCCGCTCCACCCGGCAGCGTGCGGCGATCTCCACGTTGCTGGAGACGCTCGACGAGTTCCGCTCGGCCCAAGAGCTGCACGACGAGCTGCGCCGCCGCGGCGAGAACATCGGTCTGACGACCGTGTACCGGACGCTGCAGTCGATGGCCGCGGCCGGGATGATCGACACGCTGCGCACCGACACCGGTGAATCGGTCTACCGCAGGTGTTCCGAGCACCATCACCACCACCTGGTCTGCCGCAGTTGCGGCGCCACCATCGAGGTGGGCGATCACGAGGTCGAGGAGTGGGCCACGGAAGTGGCTGCCAAACATGGCTTCTCCGACGTCAGCCACACCATCGAAATCTTCGGCACCTGTTCGGATTGCAACGGCCGCTAGCCGACTACCCCGTCAGCGTCCGGCGTATCTCGGCGCCGGTGTCCAACACCAACAGGATCAAAGTCCGCAGGGCATCGTCGGTCAGGCCGCCGCCGGGAAAGTTGTAGCGCAGCATCACGTCTGCGGTCTTCGCCGCACCCTTGCCCGAATTGCGTTGCACGGCCTTCTCATTGACCTTCTCGATCAGGCTCACGCTGCCGAAATTGCTGTCGCGGGCCTGCTTGGCCACCTGCTCGCTGATCTTCTTGGTCAGTGGCAGATCCCACGCCAATATCTGGGTGAGCGACACCAGATCGAGACCCTCGGCGATGTTCACCACCCGCAACGAGGCGATGGTGCCGTCGTGGCGCACCGTCACCGCGCCGTCGGCCTCCTCCTCGAGTGGAAGGACGTCGCCGAGTATCGACGCCAGGCGCTCCTGCAGCGACGGCACTATGCGCTCCCGAATCTGCGATTGCGCGAGGCGTATTCCTCACAGGCCGCCCACAAGTCGCGGCGGTCATAGTCGGGCCACAACTTGTCCTGAAAGACGTACTCGGCGTACGCCGCCTGCCACAACATGAAATTGCTGGACCGATGCTCCCCCGACGTCCGCAGGAACAGATCCACGTCGGGGATATCGGGCCGCTGCAGGTGATGCGCCACCGTCGACTCGGTGATGCGCTCCGGATTCAGCCGGCCGGCGGCGGCCAGACGTGCGATTTCCTTTGTGGCCTCGGCGATTTCGGCGCGGCCACCGTAGTTGACGCAGTAGTTGACCGTGATGACGTCGTTGTCCTTCGTCATGTCCTCCGCGATCGCCAATTCATTGATCACGCTGCGCCACAGGCGTGGCCGCGAACCCACCCACCGGATCTTGACCCCGATCGTCTTGCAGGTTCACCCGGCGCATGCGCACCACGTCGCGGTTGAACCCCATCAGGAAGCGGACCTCCTCGGGGGAACGCTTCCAGTTTTCGGTGGAGAACGCATACAGGCTGAGCCATTTGATTCCGAGTTCGATTGCACCGCAGACGATGTCGATGACCACCGCCTCGCCCGCCTTGTGGCCGTCGGTACGGGTCAGTCCCTGTTGGGTGGCCCAGCGGCCGTTGCCGTCCATCACGATGGCCACATGATTGGGCAGTCGGTCGGCCTCGATTCTGGGCGCCGCCGCCTTGGAGATGTGCTGCGGTGGCCGGCACGGGCCGCCGTCGGCGGACGGCGGCAGCTCCGGAAAGACGACCGGCCAGGTCGACTTGTCGGGAAACACCGGATAGTCGTCGGGCGCGGGGGGCAACTGCGGGAAATCGGCTGACGCCGTGGCGCGCTCGGCCTTTCGACCAGAGCCACCGGCCCAGAGTTTAGCCACAGTCCATATCCTGCCCGATCAGCGCCGCGCGCTGTTCGGCGATGGTGCGGTCGACGTGATACGTCCGTTCCACGAGCGGCAACGTCTTGAGCTGCCGCTCCAAATGCCACTGCAGGTGCGCGGCCACCAGCCCGCTGACGTAGTTGCGGTGCGATTGCGGCGTCTTTTCGGCGAAGTCCCAATCGCCGTCGTGGAGCGCGGACATCAGATCCAGCACCCCCGGCGGCGGCGTCGTCGAACCGGCCGGGCGGCAGTGGGTGCAGACGCTGCCGCCGGCGCCGACGTGGAACGCCCGATGGGGGCCGGGTGTGGCGCAACGGGCGCACTCGCCCAGCGCCGGCGCCCATCCGGCGATGCCCATCGCGCGCAGCAGGTAGGCGTCCAGCAGTAGGTCCCGGGACCGGCGGCCGTCGGCCACCGCCCGCAACGCGCTCACCGTGAGCCCGTGCAGGGCCGGGGCGGGCGCCCGCTCCTCACCGGCGAGGCGTTCGGCGGTTTCCAGCATGGCGCACCCACAGGTGTAACGGCCGTAGTCGTTGACGATGTCGGTGGCGAACGCGTCGATGGAGACGACCTGGGTGACGATGTCGAGGTTGCGGCCGGGGTGTAGTTGCGCGTCGATGTGCGCGAACGGCTCCAGCCGCGCACCGAATTTGCTGCGGGTGCGGCGCACGCCCTTGGCCACCGCGCGGACCAGCCCGTGATCACGAGTCAGCAGGGTGACGATCCGGTCGGCTTCGCCGAGCTTGTGCTGGCGCAGCACAACAGCTCGGTCTCGGTATAGCCGCATCACAATAGTTTTGCACCCCGCCGCGACATTACGGGTATCCGCGCCGTTAGTCTCGTACCCCGTGATCGGCGCTTCTGGGTCGGGTCCCGGGTCCATTTCCGGATCCGGCCACCGGCGCCTGCCCACACTCACTGACCTGCTCTATCAGCTGGCCAGCCGCTCAGTGACGTCCACCACACTGGTGGGTCGCTCCCTGCACGCCATCCACGCCAGCCAGCCCACGCTCAACGCCTTCCGGGTGGTGCTCACCGAGTCGGCGCTGGCCGACGCGGCGGAGGCCGACCGGCGACGCTCGGCCGGGGACACCGCCCCGCTGCTGGGGATCCCGATCGCCGTGAAAGACGATGTCGACGTGGCCGGGGTGCCCACCGCCTTCGGGACCGAGGGGTCGGTCGCGCCCGCCACTCACGACGCCGAGGTGGTGCGCCGTCTCAAGGCGGCCGGCGCGGTGATCGTCGGCAAGACCAACACCTGCGAACTCGGCCAGTGGCCGTTCACCAGCGGGCCCGGTTTCGGGCATACCCGCAACCCCTGGTCGCGCCGGCACACCCCCGGCGGATCGTCGGGCGGCAGCGCCGCGGCGGTGGCCGCCGGACTGGTCACCGCGGCCATCGGCTCCGACGGCGCCGGCAGCATCCGCATCCCGGCGGCGTGGACGCACCTGGTGGGCATCAAGCCGCAGCGAGGACGCATCTCGACCTGGCCGTTGCCGGAGGCGTTCAACGGCATCACGGTCAACGGCGTGCTGGCCCGGACCGTGGCCGATGCGGCGTTGGTGCTCGACGCCGCATCCGGCAACGTCGAGGGCGACCGGCACAAGCCGCCCCCGATCACCGCATCCGACTATGTCGGGAAGGCGCCCGGCCTGCTGAACATCGCGCTGTCCACCCGGTTCCCCTACACCGGCTTCCGGCCGAAGCTGCACCCGGAGATCCTGGCCGCGACGCGGGCCGTCGGCAAGCAACTCGAACTGCTCGGCCACACCGTGGTGCCCGGCAACCCGGACTACGGCATGCGGCTGTCGTGGGACTTTCTCGCCCGGTCCACTTCGGGCCTGCGGGATTGGGAGGAGCGGCTGGGCGACGGCGTCGTGCTGGACCCCCGCACCCTGTCCAACCTGCGCCTGGGCGCCGTGCTGGGACAGGCGATCCTGCGCACCGCCCGCCGGCACGAGGCGGCCGACCAGCGCCGGGTGGGCTCGATCTTCGACATCGTCGACGTGGTGTTGGCACCGACCACGGCCCAACCGCCGCCGCAGGCGCGCGCCTTCGACCGGTTGAGCGGCTTCGGCACCGACCGCGCCATGATCGCGGCGTGCCCGCTGACGTTCCCATGGAACGTCCTGGGCTGGCCGTCGATCAACGTTCCCGCGGGCTTCACCTCCGACGGATTGCCGATCGGTGTGCAGCTGATGGGCCCGGAGAACAGTGAGGGCATGCTGATTTCGCTGGCCGCCGAGCTGGAAGCCGTCTGCGGATGGGCGAGCGAACAGCCCCAGTCGTGGTGGGACCAGACCACGGACGCGTCCGGCGCCTCCAACGGCTGACATCTCGGCCGCCGCCCACGCGCGTTTTGGCGGGTAATCGCGGCGAATTAGCCGCGGACAACCCGGGTACCCGTCGGCCATGGACCAATCGACCGCTCCCCTGCTCGATGCGCTGGCCGATTATCGGGGCCAGAACCGGTACGGGTTTACGCCGCCGGGCCACCGGCAGGGCCGCGGCGCCGACGAGCGGGTCCTGGCGGTGTTGGGCCGCGAGCCGTTCCTGGACGACGTGCTGGCCAGCGGCGGGCTGGATGACCGCAAGACCAGCAACGGATACCTCAAGCACGCCGAAGACCTGATGGCAGAAGCCGTGGGCGCCGAAACTGCCTGGTTTTCCACCTGCGGCAGCTCGCTGTCGGTCAAGGCGGCGATGATGGCAGTCGCCGGCGGTGACGGCAGCCTGCTGGTCGGCCGGGACAGCCACAAGTCGATCGTGGCGGGGCTGATCTTCTCCGGAGTGCAGCCGCGCTGGATCACTCCCCGGTGGGATGCCGAGCACCACTTTTCTCATCCGCCCTCACCGCGGCAGGTCGAAGAAGCCTGGGACAGACATCCCGGCGCCGCCGGTGCGCTGGTCGTCAGCCCCAGCCCGTATGGCACCTGCGCCGACATCGCCGGCATCGCCGAGGTGTGCCATCGGCGTGGAAAGCCGTTGATCATCGACGAGGCGTGGGGGGCGCACCTGCCGTTTCATGAGAACCTGCCGACTTGGGCGATGGACGCGGGCGCCGACGTCTGCGTGGTCAGCGTGCACAAGATGGGCGCCGGTTTCGAGCAGGGCTCGGTGTTCCACCTGCAGGGCGACCTGATCGATCAGGACCGCCTTTCCGGCTGCGCGGATCTGCTGATGACCACCAGTCCCAACGTCCTGCTGTACGTGGCCATGGACGGGTGGCGCCGGCAGATGGTGGAGCACGGTCACGAATTGCTGGGTACCGCACTCGATTTGGCGCGGCAGGCGCGTGAGGAGATCGAACTCATTCCCGACGTGGAGGTGCTCGACGACGAACTGCTCGGCGTGCAGGCCTCCCACGATCTGGACCGGATGCAGGTGCTGATCGACGTATCCGCAACGGGCACATCGGGTTACCAGGCCGCCGACTGGCTGCGCGCGCACGCGCGCATCGACACGGGCATGAGCGATCACCGCCGCATTCTGGCCACCTTGTCCATGGCCGACGACAAGGAAACCATGGGTCGTCTCACCGACGCACTCCGGGCATGGCGAACCGCGGCCGATGACTTCGAGCCGGCCCCGAGCATCGCGCTGCCTTCGCCGGCGGACCTGCAATTGGAAACCGTCGAGCTGCCGCGAGACGCGTTTTTCGGACGGGTCGAGAAGGTACCTCCGCAGCGTGCCGCCGGCCGAATCGCCGCCGAACAGATCACGCCTTATCCCCCGGGCATTCCCGCCGTCGTCCCCGGTGAGCGTCTCAACGAAGCGGTGCTGGACTACCTGTGCTCAGGTGTGAACGCCGGCATGAATCTTCCCGACGCCGCGGATCCGTCGTTGCAAACAATCCGGGTGCTGGCCTGACGCAAGCGATCCGGCGCATCAACACTCACATGAGCCACATGCGTGGCCTGTGCCTGGCATACGGCCTCTTCCAAGTGCGCTAGCACCGGCGCTAGCACGCATGAAACTCACCTATTGGTCGGTCGGGCGCGCTTCGGTCGGCCCGCTAAAAGCCCAGCCGGCCAAGCTGTTTGGGGTCACTCTGCCAGTTCTTGGCGACCTTCACGCGCAGGTCGAGGTAAACCTTTGTGCCCAAGAGCTTTTCGATCTGGGCGCGCGCGGCGGTGCCGACCTCCCGCAGCCGGGCGCCGCCCTTGCCGATGATGATTCCCTTCTGGCTGTCCCGCTCGACGTAGAGCAGGGCGTGCACGTCGATCAGGTCGTCGCGGTCCTCCCGCGGATTGACTTCGTCGATGACCACGGCCAGCGAATGCGGCAGCTCGTCGCGAACGCCCTCCAGGGCGGCCTCGCGGATGAGCTCGGCCATCAGCACCTCTTCGGGTTCGTCGGTCAGCTCACCGTCGGGGTAGTACGCCGGTCCGGGCGGCAGCGCGGCCGCCAGCACGTCGATCAAGATGTCGACCTGCACCCCGGTCACCGCCGACACCGGCACGATTTCGGCCGAGTCACCGACCAACTCGCTCACCGCCATCAGCTGCGCGGCCACCCGGTCCTTGGGTGTCTTGTCGATCTTGGTGACGATCGCGACCAGGGTCGTCCTCGGCGCGGTCGCGCGGATCTGCTCGACGATCCACCGGTCTCCCGGACCGATCGCTTCGTCGGCCGGGATGCACAGCCCGATCACGTCGACTTCGGAATAGGTATCGCGCACAAGGTCGTTGAGCCGCTTGCCCAGCAGGGTGCGCGGCCGGTGCAGACCCGGCGTGTCGACCAGGATGATCTGGAAGTTCTCCCGGTGCACGATCCCGCGGATGGTGTGCCGGGTGGTCTGTGGGCGCATCGAGGTGATTGCGACCTTGCTCCCGACGAGCGCGTTCGTCAGCGTCGATTTCCCGGTGTTGGGACGACCGACCAAACATACGAAGCCGGAACGGAATTCAGTCATGCTATTCGGATTCCTCGCCATCTGGTGAACCGTCGGATTCGGCCGGGCTGAGCAGGACGGTGTTAATCCGTACCCGGCCCCGGTGATCGGTGCCGCCCTCGGCCTGCAGCCGCAGACCGTGTGACACCACCTCGGCGCCCGGCAGCGGTACCCGACCCAATTCCAGGGCGAGCAGGCCGCCCACGGTGTCGACGTCGAGATCGTCGTCGAATTCCACGCCATATAGCTCGCCGAGGTCTTCGATCGGCAACCGCGCCGACACCCGGAAGTGCTTGTCGCCAAGGTCTTCGATCGGCGCCGTCTCCGCCTGGTCGTACTCGTCGGCGATCTCGCCGACGATTTCTTCCAGCACGTCTTCGATGCTGACCAGGCCGGCGATCGCGCCGTACTCGTCGACGAGAAGAGCCATGTGGTTGCGGTCGCGCTGCATCTCCCGCAGCAGCGAGTCCAGGGGCTTGGAGTCCGGCACGAAGACCGCGGGCCGCATCACCTTCGACACCGGAGGGGTCCGGCCGCCGTCGCCGGACAAAACCGTCTGCTGGACAAGGTCTTTCAAGTAGACGACGCCGACGATATCGTCGACGTTCTCGCCGATCACCGGGATGCGGGAATGCCCGCTGCGCACCGCCAGGTTGATGGCCTGGCTGGCGAACTTGTCGCTTTCGATCCAGATCATCTCGGTGCGCGGCACCATCACCTCGCGGGCCGGTGTGTCACCGAGTTCGAAGACCGACTGGATCATCCGGCGCTCCTCGGCCGCGACCACGCCGCGCTGCTGGGCCAGGTCGACGACTTCGCGCAACTCGATCTCGGAGGCGAACGGTCCGTTCCGCAGGCCGCGGCCGGGAGTCACCGCGTTACCCAGCACCACGAGCAACCGGCTGATCGGCATCAACAGCCACGAGATCGCTTGCAGCGGAAGCACTGTCGTCAATGCAATGGAATAGGCGTTCTGACGGCCGAGGGTACGCGGGCCCACCCCCATGACGACGAAGCTGGTCACCACCATGATGGCCGCGGCGCCGAACAATCCCCATTTCAGGCCGAAGTTGTCGTAGAGGAACACCACCAGCAGGACGGTCGCCGTGATCTCGCAGGTGATCCGCAGCAGCACCACCAGGTTGATGTAGCGGGGACGTTCCGACATCACCTTGGACAACGCCACCGCGCCAGGCCGCTCGTCGCGCACCAACTCCTGAACCCGGGCCAGCGACACCGTGCTGATGGCGGCATCGATCGCCGCGAACAGTCCGCCGAGCGCGATCAGCGCGACTGCGCCGAGCAGCTCAGACCAGCCGGTTTCAGCGTCCTGCTCCTCGGTCCGGCTCCGGCGAGCGAGCAGCCACGCGATCAGGCCCACGACTACCGCAAACCCTCCGAAGCGCAGCGCCAAGGTCCATCCGGACTGGTTGGGCTGGCCGGGCTCCTGGTGGTGGACGGCCAGCAGCACCAGGAAGCTGCCATCGTCGGTCGGCCCGACGCCCGGCGTCGGCTGGGTCTTGATCACCCTGATCTGGGCGGGGGCGCTGCTGGAGTTGTCGATCTGTCCCCACGCCAGGGTGGAATCGTCGAGCAGGAAGGTGTCCTGGCCCCCCGCGGGTTGGCTGCCGTCGTGACCCACCACCGACACGTGGCCCACTTCGACGGTCTCGCCCTTCGCGGGGACGAACACCGTGACGTTCTCATAGAGCTTCGGCGGCGCGGGCGGCCTGTAGTCCGGCGGCGGCGGACCGTTGTACCCGTTCAACGGCATCGAACCGCCGCCGTAGAAGCTGCCCGCCGCGACATAGCTGTCGCCGACCGCGGTGAAGGGGACGACGCCGACGGTCGTGGCATCGAGCACCATCCGGGCGCCGCGCGGCAGGTAGGCCTGCTGGTAGGCGCCGTTGTAGAAGTAGCGGAACGTGATCGGTTGATTGAGCGGGTTGTAGATGGTCGGGCGGCGATACGCGTCGTCGTAGTCGAGGTAGTCCCAGTGGCGCGGCCGGACGAACTTCTGATCGTCAACCTTGAGGATGTCGACGTTCTCCCGGTGGGAACTCACGACGTTCTGCACCTGGTGGTCGAAATCCACCTGGGCCGGCGGCTTCGGTGGGTTGGCGGGGTCCACGCGCGTCACCGGTGCGGCCTTGGCCGCCGCGATCGCCAGCGAGGGCGCATCCAGCCCCCGCGGGGGTGCCACCACCGGGGCGTTTCGTGGCGCGTCGGGGCCCGGCGGGTTGATCTCCTGCACCGGGACGTTCTGACCCGAGTTGGGCGGCGGGAGCACGAGTGGGTTCTGCGCGGGCGGTGGCATCGGGGGCGGCTCGTACACCGGAATGGGAACTTCCGGAACGGGCGTGGGCGCGTTGCTCGGGGGCCCTTGGACCCCGCGGCGATCCTCGTTGCAGACGTTCGCGGTGTGATACGCGTTCACGTAGAACATGCAGTGCTGGCAGGAAACCGGGTTCGATCCCGCGCCCGCACACGGAGCGGCTTGCGCCTCAGCGGTGGTGACCAACACCGACAACGGTGCGAACGCGATGGCGGATGCCGTCAGAATCTTCAGTAGCCTCAATTGTCGAAATACCTTGACTTGTCGAGCAATCGGCGGTCCCGCTCGTCTTGGCGGTCCTGGCGGTAGGCCTCGACCTGCTCGGCGACCCACTCTTCGAGTAGCCGACCCTGCAGGGCGAACATCTCCTTCTCCTCATCCGGCTCGCCGTGGTCGTAGCCGATCAGATGAAGCACGCCGTGAATGGTCAGCAGAGCCAACTCGTGCCCCAGGCTGTGCCCCGCCGAGGCGGCCTGGCCGGCCGCGAATTCCGGGCACAGCACGATGTCGCCCAGCATCGAGGGGCCCGGCTCGGGGGCGTCCGGGCGCCCACCGGGCTCCAGCTCGTCCATCGGGAAGCTCATCACGTCGGTCGGCCCGGGCAGGTCCATCCATCGCATGTGCAGGTCGGCCATCGCGGCGGTGTCCAGCAACACCATCGACAGCTCGGCCGCCGGATTGACGTCCATCTTGGCGATGACGAACCGCGCGACGCTGATCAGTTCGGCTTCGGAGACGTCGATACCCGATTCGTTGGATACCTCAATGCTCATTGAACCCGCTCACCGCACCATCATCGACGACCGCGCGAGCCCGTCGCCCGCCGCGACGTCCGGTTCATCGTCAGGCCGGGCTCATCAAACTTGGCATAGGCGTCGACGATCTCCGAGACCAGCCGGTGGCGGACAACGTCCACACTGGTCAGCTCCGCGACGTGGATGTCATCCACGCTGTCCAGGATCTCCATCGCCGAGCGCAGGCCCGACCTGGCGCCGCCCGGCAGGTCGACCTGCGTGATGTCGCCGGTGACAACGATCTTCGATCCGAAGCCGAGTCGGGTGAGGAACATCTTCATCTGCTCGGCGGTGGTGTTCTGCGCCTCGTCGAGGACGATGAACGCGGAATTGAGGGTGCGGCCGCGCATGTACGCCAGCGGCGCCACCTCGATGACTCCGGCGGTCATCAGTTTGGGAATCAGCTCGGGATCCATCATGTCGTACAGCGCGTCATACAACGGCCGCAGATACGGATCGATCTTCTCGCTGAGCGTGCCGGGCAAAAAGCCAAGGCGCTCACCGGCTTCCACTGCCGGGCGGGTCAAGATGATGCGGCTGACCTGTTTGGTCTGCAGGGCGTTGACCGCCTTGGCCATCGCCAGATACGTCTTGCCGGTGCCGGCCGGGCCGACGCCGAAGACGACGGTGTTGGCGTCGATGGCGTCGACGTAGCGCTTCTGGTTGAGGGTCTTGGGCCGGATGGTCTTTCCGCGCCGCGACAGGATGTCCAGCGTGAGCACCTCGGCCGGTGACTCGTTGTCGGTGCCGGCCAGCATGGCGACGCTGTGCCGAACCACCTCCGGGGTCAACGGCTGACCCCCGGCAACGATGGCGACCAGCTCGGAGATCACCCGTTCGGCGAGCGCGACGTCGGCGGGCTCACCCGCGACGGTGACCGTATTGCCCCGCACGTGGAGATCGGCGTTCAGGCTGCGCTCCAGGGCTCGCAGATTCTGGTCCGCCGAACCCAACAGGCCCATCACGACATCGGGCGGAACGTCGATGCTGCTGCGAACCTGAGCAGAGGCCGGGACGGCTCCGGCTGCGTCAGCAGCGCTGGTCTCGCGGGGCGTCACGTGGCTCTCGATGCCTGCTTTCTCGGTTTGTCGGTGGGGTGCGGGGCCGTCTCAGTCTACGCCGAGGGCCCGGGTTGGTCAGTGTTCAGCAACGTACTCGACGGTGGCCCGGTGTCGCTAACCTGCAGCGTGTGGCCGTTTGCCGGCACGTCGCCGCGCCGGTCCCAGCGCGGCGTGAGCACACCGAGCGCGCCCAAGGCCACCGCCGCGGCGGTCGACGTCCGCAGCACCTGGGGACCGAGCCGCACCGCCACCGCGCCGGCGTCGGACAGCGCCGCCATCTCGTCGTCGGCGATCCCGCCTTCGGGACCGACCAGTAACAGCAGTGATTGCGCTTGTGCCAGCTCGATATCCGCGAGCCGGTCGGTGGCCGACTCGTGTAAGGCCAGCGCCGTCGCGCCGGCGGCCACTTCGTCGCGGATTCGCCGCGTCAGTTCTGCGGTGGACAGCACGCCGTCGACCGACGGGATGTGCGCCCGACGGGACTGCCGGGCCGCCGACCGGACGACGGCACGCCATCGGCGCAACCCCTTGTCGACCCGGTTGCCCTGCCAGTTGGCCACGCACCGCGCGGCCTGCCAGGCCAGGAACGCGTCGGCGCCGGCTTCGGTGGCCAGCTCGATGGCCAGCTCCGAACGCTCCGACTTGGGCAGCGCCTGCACGACCGTCACGGCCGGGGACCCCGGCGCGACGCTCCAGCGCTCGATCACCCGGGCGCGCAAGCCGTCGCGCCCGGCGTGCTCCACCTCGCAGCGGGCCAGGGTTCCGGCGCCGTCGCCGAGCACGAGCTGCTCGCCGGGACGGATTCGCCGCACGGTGGCGGCGTGAAAACCCTCGTCACCGCCGAGCACGGCGAGTGAGCCGGGCTCGGGCAGATCATCGAGGTAGAACAGGGTCGCGACCATGTGCGCGCCTTCGCGGCTGCCGACTAGCGGCCGGTGAAGGTTTCGCGGAGCCGGCTGAACAACCCTCCGCCGGCGTGGGTCGAGCGGACCTCGGGCACGTCGCGGCTGCGGCGAGTCTTGAGCTCGCGCAGCAATTCGGTGTCGCGGTGGTCCAGCCGGGCGGGCACCACGACCTCGACGTGCACATGCAGATCGCCCCGGGTGCCGGACCGCAGGTGCGGCATGCCGTGGCCACGCAGCGTGATGATCGAAGCCGGTTGGGTGCCGGGCGGAATGGTGATCTCGCTGACGCCGTCCAAAATGGCGTCGACGGTCACGGTGGCACCCAGCGCCGCGTCGACCATCGGCACCGACACCGTGCAGTGCAGGTCGTCGCCTTCGCGGACGAAGACGTCGTGGGGCTGTTCGTGCACCTCGACGTACAGGTCACCGGCCGGCCCGCCGCCGGGCCCGACCTCGCCCTGGGCGGCGAGCCGCACGCGCATGCCGTCGCCGACACCGGCGGGGATCTTGACGCTGATCTCGCGGCGGGCCCGCACCCGGCCGTCGCCCATGCACTGGTGGCACGGGTCGGGGATGACGACGCCGACGCCACGGCAGGTCGGGCACGGCCGCGACGTCATCACCTGTCCCAGCAGCGAGCGCTGCACCGTCTGGACCTCGCCGCGGCCACCGCAGGTGTCGCACGGCACCGGTACCGAATCGCCGTTGGTGCCCTTGCCCTGGCATCGGTCACACAGCACGGCGGTGTCGACGGTGACCTGCTTGGTGACACCGGTGGCGCACTCTTCGAGGTCGAGCCGCATCCGCAGCAGCGAGTCCGAGCCCGGTCGCACCCGCCCGATGGGGCCGCGTGAGGTCGCGCCGCCGCTGAAGCCGCCACCGAAGAAGGCCTCGAACACGTCGCCCAGGCCACCGAATCCGCCGAAACCGCCGCCCGCCGCGGCCGCGTTCTCCAGCGGATCCCCGCCCAGGTCGACGACCCGGCGCTTCTCGGGGTCGCTCAGCACCTCGTAGGCGGCGCTGATCTCCTGAAATTTCGCCTGCGCGGCCTGGTCGGGGTTGACGTCGGGATGCAGTTCGCGCGCCAGCTTGCGGTACGCGCGCTTGATCTCCGCGTCGCTGGCGTCTCTGCTCACGCCGAGCAGCCCGTAGTAATCGCGTGCCACGCTTGACTCTCCTATACCTGGTCTTTCCCCGCGCCTACCCACCCTGCGGGTGGGCGCTCATCGACCACCCAGGACTTCGCCGATATAAAGGGCAACCGCAGCAACGCTGGCGATAGTTCCCGGATAGTCCATCCGGGTGGGCCCCAGCACACCCATTCCCCCGTAAACGGTGTCGGAGGTGCCGTAGGCGGTAGTCACCACGGAGGTGCCCAATATCTGCTCGGCGGCCGTCTCATGGCCGATGCGCACCGTCACCTTACCGGCTTCCTGCTGGGCGGCCAGCAACCGCAGCACCACCACCTGCTCCTCCAGCGCTTCCAGGATGGAGCGCAACGAGCCACCGAAATCGGCCGCGTTACGCGTCAGGTTGGCGGTGCCGCCCAGCAACAAGCGCTCTTCGGTGTGTTCGACGAGGGATTCCAGCAACACCGTCGCCGAGCGGCCGACGGCGTCGCCCAGGCCATCCGGGCTGCGCAGCTGTCCGGCGAGGTCGGCCACCGCGACCGAGGCGGCCGACAGCTTCTTGCCCACCAGCGCCTGGCCGAGCATCTCCCGCAGCTGAGAGAGTTCGTGGTCGTCGATGACGTCACCGAGTTCGACCACCCGCTGGTCGACCCGGCCGGAGTCGGTGATGACGACCATCAGGAGCCGCGCCGGGGTCAGGGCGATCACCTCGAGGTGGCGCACCGTGGACGACGACAGCGTGGGGTACTGCACCACGGCCACCTGCCGGGTCAGTTGCGCCAGCAACCGGACCGCGCGGCGCAGGACGTCGTCGAGGTCGACCCCGGATTCGAGGAAGCTTTGGATCGCGCGCCGTTCGGCCGAGGACAGGGGCTTGACGTCGTCGAGCCGGTCGACGAATTCGCGGTAGCCCTTCTCGGTGGGCACCCGTCCGGAACTGGTGTGCGGCTGGGTGATGTAGCCCTCGGCCTCGAGGACCGCCATGTCGTTGCGGACGGTGGCGGATGAGACGCCCAGGTTGTGGCGATCCACCAACGCCTTCGAACCGATCGGCTCTTTGGTGGCGACGAAGTCGGCGACGATGGCGCGCAACACCTCAAACCGACGGTCATCGGCAGTTCCCACCGGCCGCCACCTCCTTCGATACCGCCTTGACCGGATTCATTTTACGGGCTCGGGCTTCTGCGGCCTCACTGGTGGAGCGCGAGCAGTCCCCCGCAAGCGGGAGGTGCCCCCAGCAAAAGCTCCCTGTTCGTCGGCGTGTCGGGGTGCTCTCGGGTCTGCTCGCCGGGATGGCCGCTATCCGGCTAGCCTTTCCAGAATGAACCGGTCGGGCCACAGCAATGACTCGGGAAGGGTCGACCGATGATCTTCAAGGGCGTGCGCGACGGCAAGCCGTATCCCGAGCACAACCTGTCCTATCGGGATTGGTCCCAGATACCGCCGCAGCAGATCCGGCTCGACGAATTGGTCACCACCACAACGGTGCTCGCACTGGACCGGCTGCTCTCCGAGGACTCCACCTTCTACGGCGATCTCTTCCCGCACGCGGTGCGGTGGAAGGGCATCACCTATCTCGAAGACGGCCTGCATCGTGCGGTACGAGCCGCGCTGCGGAACCGCACCGTGCTGCACGCGCGGGTGTTCGACATGGATATGCCGCTGGGCCAGCCCGGGTAAGCGTCACGTTCGGTCCTCGCCGCGTGTCGACCTAGTAAGGGCCAGTAAGGGCGTGGGTTAGCGCCACAACTTGCGAGGAGGATCGCCATGCCACGGCTGCAAGGAGTCTCCGACCGCGACGCCGGCCTCGGCGCCAAGATCGCCTTCTTTTTCACCAAGCGCAAGCTCGCGCACATGACCGGGCTGGAAACCGCGGGGATGCTGGAACCGCTGCGGATGTATGCGCACATCCCGCGATTGCTCAACGCCTACGGCAAGTTGGAGCAGGCCGAGTCGAAGCTGGACGTTCTCGGCCCCCGGCAGCGGGCGCTGGCCGAGCTGAAGTCGGCGACGACGGTGCGCTGCGAATACTGCATCGACCTCGGCTCGCAGATCGCCCGCCGCTGGGGCATCACCGACGAAGAGCTGTTGGCCCTGTCGAATTACCAGCACGCGCCGTGCTTTTCCGACGCCGACAAGCTGATCCTGCAGTACGCCACCGCGATCAGTCGCACCCCGGTCGAGGTGACCGATGAACTTTTCGATGCGCTGCGCGCGCACTTCGATACCGCCCAACTGGTCGGCCTCACCCACGTCATCACGCTGGGCAACCTTCGAGCCCGGTTCAACATCGCACTCGATATCGGGTCGTCGGGCTTTTCCGGTAACCGGGTGTGCGCCTTGCCCGAGACCGATCGGCCGTGACGGCAAACGCGTCATTGGCGGCACGCTTCGAGGCGGCCCGACCACAACTGGGCGCCATCGCCTACCGCATGCTGGGCTCGATCGACGACGCTCAGGATGCGGTGCAGGAGGCGTGGTTGCGGCTGAGCCGCAGCGCCGAATCCGACGGCGGCGACGGGATCGCCAACCTGGACGCCTGGCTGACCACGGTGGTGGCGCGCATCTGCCTGAACATGTTGCGCGACCGCCGGACTCACGGCGGCGAGGAGCTGGTCGGTCACCTGCCCGATCCGATCGTGGAGGCGGAAGGGGAATTCGACCCCGAGCACCGCGCGATGCTGGCCGACGCGGTGGGCCTGGCGCTGTTCGTGGTGCTGGATACGTTGCCGCCGGCCGAGCGGCTGGCGTTCGTGCTGCACGACGTCTTCACCGTGCCGTTCGATCAGATCGCGACGATCGTCGACCGCACGCCGGAGTCGGCCCGCAAGCTGGCCAGCCGCGCCCGACGGCGGATCGAGCAGGCCGATCCGGCTCCCGACGGCACCCTGGCCGCACAACGCGAGGTGGTCGACGCCTTCTTCGCGGCGGGTCGCAGTGGCGACTTCGACCGTCTGGTGGCGGTGCTGGATCCCGACGTGGTGTTGCGCGGTGACTTCGGCGCCGCCGCGGCCGTCTTCCGCGCCCACGGCGCGGCCCCGGTGGCCGAACTGGCGCGCAGCTACGCGGGCCCGGAGCGCGAGGCGCGCGCCGCGACCGTGAACGGCGCCGCCGGCGCGGTGATCTTCATCGCCGGCCGGGCGGCATCCGTCATGGGTTTCGTGGTGCGCGACGGCCGGATCCGCGCGATCGACGTGCTTGCGGATCCGGCGCGCATCGCCAAATTAGACCTGGGCGCGTTGGGCGCCGATCACTGACCGGCGGCCTGCAGCAGTTCCATCGCCGACGCCCGCGACAGCACCCAGCCGCCCTGGTTGACGAAGGTGACGTTCTGCGTGACCGGCGACGGCAGCTTGGGGCCGGAGACCGCAACGTCGGCGGTCGCCGAACCGGCCGCGGCAGGCTGGATGTTCGTGACGTCGAACGACAGCGGCAGGTCGCCGTTCTTGGCCGCCTTCTGCAGCTTCTTGTCGGCCACGTGCGCTTCCATGCCACCGATGCCGCCCTGCACCAGGTTGCCCTTGCTGCTGAACGAAACGTTCGGGTCGGCGAGGCTGTTGAGCACGCCCGTCAGCTGATCGGGAGTCGGCACGTTGGCACCCGGCACCGGCTGCGCCGGCGGCGGATCCTGCGGAAGCGGCGCGCCGACAGTGGCGAGCCGCACTCCGGCGGCCAGCGAACTCGGCGTCGCGGCGGAGGCGATGCCGGCGGCGGCGCCCCCGACGATGGCCAGTGCTGCCACCGCGGTGGCAAGGGTCTTAACGGTCTTCATGGTTCCCCCTTCAGTGGGCACGAATTTCGACGCACGGTTGGAATCCGCACCGCCTTTCGGCGGCTCAGCTGGTGTAGGTGTGCCCCGTTGCGTCTGGTATTTCGTGTCTCGGCACCGATACGTTACGGCGATCCGATGTGGAAAAAACCAGAGCAAACTGTGCGCCCGCTGTGTGAGGACGTGGGTTGGTGCGCCGCCGGCGACAGGTCACCAGGGGAACTGAAACGCAAAACCCCATGCGCCGCCTTGCGGGGCGCATGGGGTTTTGCTTGAATCGCCGCTGTTGCCCGGCGAATTCGCCGAACTGTCTAGTTGGTCGCCGTCGCCGCCTGAATCAGCGCGATCGCCGCGTCGTGCTGCAGGACCCAGTTTCCGTTCTGGTTGACGAACACGAGGTGCTTGTTGACCGGCCCGGCGAACTTCGGGCCCGTGATGCCGACGTCGGCCTGGGCCATGTTCGGGCCCGCCGGCGCAATGTTCGTCACGTTGAACTGCTCGGGGAAGTTCCCGTTCCGATAGGCCTTCCGCAGATCGTGGTCGGCGACCATACCCTCGTTTTGATTGACGCCGTTTTCAATGAAGTTGGTCTTGTCCCTGTAGTTGACGCCGGGGTCGGTTACTTGGTTGCAGAGGTTGGCCAACTGATCCGCCGTCGGCAACTGCCCCGGCGCTCCCGGCGGCGGGGGCGGAGGCGGCGGCGGAGGCGGCGGCGGGTCCTGCGGCAATGGCGCGCCGATCCCAGCCAGTTGCACCTGATCCAGGCCGATCGGTGCTGCAATGGAAGCCACACCGGCGGCGGCGCCGCCAATGGCGGTCAGTGCCGCCACGCCCGTGGCAATGGACTTCACGGTTTTCACAGGTCCCCCTTCGATGCACATGGACCGTGGCGGAAATCCTGCGGACGGCCGCACACGATCACACGTCTCCATGGTTGAAGATGGTGTAAGTGTGCCCTGTGACTCCGAAATTTGTGTCTCGGGTCGGTCACGTTACGACGACGCTACGGTCGCGACCTGTGAAAACAGGCTAATTGTTCTGTGCCGCAAGTATGTAACGGCAAAAATCTGGCCTTCGCAGACCCCGCAGCAGCGACTGGCTGGTCACTCCCCAGCGAGCGCCTCAATCAAGCTCTTTGGCCGGATGTCCGACCAGTTCTGTTCCACGTATTGCAGGCAGTCTGCGCGGCTGGCTTCACCGAACGCCACCCGCCAGCCAGCCGGCGTGTCAGCGAAGGTCGGCCACAGGCTGTGCTGGTCCTCGTCGTTGACCAGCACCACAAAAGTCGCGTTGTCGTCATCAAAGGGGTTGGCGCTCATCGTGTCTCCTTCTCACGGAATACTTGGACGGGCTGACGGTGGATCCCAACACCCGGTCGGATAGCAGTCCAAGGCAGCTCAGGTTGGGAAACCCGGGCCCCTGGGTAAGTCCTGACAAGTTCGGCAGGAACAACTTGGGTGTCACGTCTGTGATCGCCAGGTCATAACCTATCGCCTCCTGCAGTCGCTCCGAAGTCAGGGGCCCACCCAGTCCGAGTTCTAGCAGATCAAGTGCGTCCTGACTGAATAATGGTGCGAACCAAAGCGAGTCAGCGCCGGAGCCGTCGATGACGAGATCAAACCCGTGTACCGTCTCCAGATTCTCGCTGCCGCGGTTGGTGGACAGCGTCAACCGGATCTGTCCCTCCTTGCCGACAGCGTGCGCGACGCGGCCACGCAGGTGGTGAATGCGATCGTCGGCCAGCAGCGCTTCCTGCACGTTGGACGAAAACACCCCACGGTCGGTGCGCGCCAACGCATCGCGGCGTTCGGCCAGGGTCAGGGCCGGCCAGTTGGTGGGGTCGGAGAACAGCGAATTCTCGAAGAACCCCTCGCCGCGGGTGAACAACGTCGCCTGGGGGGAAATCACGGTGATGCTCGACACCCGGTGCCGGAACAGCTCATAGAGCATCGCCGCGGCCGTCTCGCCGCCGCCGATCACCGCCACCCGCTCCGCATTGATCCGGTCGTGGTTGGCGGCACGGTCCCAGAACTGGGCGATCGACAACATGCGCGGATTGCCGGGGAGCAAAGACTTTTCGGCCTGGCCGGGACCGGTGATCATCAACGCATCGGCGTGCACGGTGGTCTCGTGAGTGTGCAGCGCCCAGCGGTCCCCGGTGACCGCGAGTCGTTCGACGTCACCGTGCACCACGTTCATGCCCACGTGATCGGCGACCCAACTCAGGTACTGGCTCCACCGCCGATGCGTCGGCGCCGGCCTGCCGCGGTCGATCCACTCGGCGAAGGATGCCGTCGCAATCAGATAGGACTGCCAGCTGTAGCGGGTCATCCGCTCGTCGAGTTCGGCGTTGCGGCGCGGCACCAGCGCCGAGCGGTAGGGAAAGCCGACATCTTTTTCCGGGCTGGTGCCCAGCCGGTGCGCGCCATCGGTCCAGCCGCCGCTGGCCTGCCAGTTCGCCGCGACACCGATCCGCTCCACGGCGACCACGTCGGGAACCTCGACGCCCATTTCGCGCAGCGCGAAAGCCTTGGCCGCCACAGCCACCGCCTTGGCGCCGGCACCCACGATCGCGAGTGTGCTCATTTCACCATCTCCCGCAGAGAGTCCATCCAAAGCCCCTGTAGCGCAGTAAGGTCCGCGTCATCGAGGACGTCAGGCAGGGCGCGCCACTGCGCGACCAGAACCCGCTCCCCGTCATAGGTCAGCACCATCGCCGCGATGGTGAGCTCGTGGCGCACCGCCAGTTCCGGCTCCGGCACCGGCGACGACCCGGCGAGCAACTCGCGCTCGAGCCGCAACCCGGTGCCACCGCCGGTGTGAGCGGCGCCCAGATAATTCAGCAGCAGTTGCGGAGGTGAAAAACCGGCGAGTCGCTCCGCGGTATCGTCGCGCAAGTAGCGCAACAACCCGTAGTCGAGCCCATCGCCGGGGATCGCCGCCAGCGTCTCCCCCACCTTGTGCGGATCGACCGAGCCCAGCCGTATCGGGTAGATGGAGCTGAGCAGCCCGACCGTGTCGCCGGTGTCGATGGTGTGTGCACCGGGCCCATCCACCAAACTGTCGGCGCGACCGTGTGTTTCGAGTGCCAACAGCGGGGGCGGTGTGGCCTGACCGCGCTGCTCGCGCCAGCGTGTCACCGTCGCCGCGGTGGCGGCGACCAGCAGCGTGGGCAACGGCAGGCCCGAATCCAGCAGCCGGCGCGTGACGTCGGCGTCGGTGGCGGCATTGCGAACAATCAGATCGCGCGCCCGATCGCGGCTTGGGTCGAGCCGCCGCGCACCGAGGTCGGGGTCGTCGCCGTCCAGTTGGGAGACCCAGAATTGCACCGTGTCCAACCGGTGCGCCCGCGCGGCGAGCGCGTCTGCCCAGCGCCGATAGCTGGTGTGTTCGCGAACGGGTGCCGGTGAGTGACCGGTGGCCGAGGCCGTCAGGGCGGCACCGAGTTCGCCGAGGATCACTCGCCACGACGCCGGGTCCAGCGCGACGACATGCGCGGCCAGCAGCAGAACGCTTTCGCCGGTCGGGGGTCGTAGCCACACCGCGGACAGCAACGTTCCGCATTCGGGGTCCAGCCGTTCGACGGCCTGGGCGACCTGGTCCGGTACCGCCGCGGCCAGATCGCCAACCACCTCAATCTCTTTGACCACGTCGACGATGTCGGCGGCCGGTACCGGCACCAGGGTCATGGTGGAACGATCCACCCGGGTGCGCAGCACTTCGTGGCCCTCGATCATGCCTGCCAACGCCGCATCCAACTCCTCGCGGCGCAGCGCCTCCGGCAATCGGATGGCTTCGGTCTGGGCGAGCCTGCGCGGGTCGCCGAATTCGTAGAGCCACCGGCCGTTGGGCAGCAACGGCATTGGTCCGATTCCGGTATCGACCTGCCCGGCAGCGGCCGTGGTTTCCGAGTCGATCGCTTCGGCCAGTTCGCGAACATTGCTGCACTCGAGAATGAGTCTGGCGCGCAGCGCAATTCCGCGCGCCCGGGCAGCTTGTACCACCGACAGCGCCATGATGCTGTCCAGGCCCAGCTGCAAAAAATCCGCGGTGACGTCGATGCGCGGTTGCCCGAGCAGCTCGGCGAGCAGTTCGGCCAGCGCGGATTCCGTGGCGGTCTCGGGCGTCGCCACGCCCGCCTCGGACTCGTCGTCGTCGAAGGCCGCCAACGCGGCTTCGTCCAGCTTTCCGTTGGGGGTCAAAGGGATTTCGTCGATGAGGACGATGCGCTGTGGAACCATGTAGCGCGGCAGCCGGGTGCCGAGCATGCTCCGCAGCTCGGACGTCGTGGGCGGATCGGCCGCGATGCCGGTGGCCACGTAGGCGGTGAGCCGCGCGACGCCCCGGCGCTGCTGTACCAGCACCCCGGCGTGGCGCACGGCCGGGTGCGATTCGAGGGCGGCCGCGATTTCCCCGGGTTCGACGCGATGGCCGCGGATCTTCACCTGGGCGTCGGCGCGTCCCACGTATTGCACTGAGCCGTCGGACAGCCGGCGCACCAGATCGCCGGTGCGATACATCCGTTCGGCCGCCGCGAAAGGGTCGGCGACAAAGCGCGCCGCGGTCTCCGGAGCGCGACCCAGGTAGCCGCGGGCCAGTTGGGCACCGCCCAGATACAGTTCGCCTGTCGCTCCACATGGCACCGGGCGCAGCTCGGAGTCCAGCACGTAGCCACGGGTGTGCCGGGTCGGCCGCCCGATGGCTGGCTCGTCGTGCTCAGCGATGGTGGCGACCACCGCCTCGACCGTGGTCTCGGTGGGCCCGTAGCAGTTGTATGCCGTCATCGGCGTGGTGCTGCACGTGTTGCGGATCCGGGCCCAGGCCGCGTTGCCGACCGCCTCGCCGCCCAGCGCAAGCACGGTCAGGGGCGCGTCGGTCAGCAAGCCAAAAGCCTGCAGCTGGGCGAACATCGACGGGGTGGTGTCGATCATGTCGATGCCGTGCGCGGAGATCAGCGCGACGAGCGCCTCGGCATCGGTCTGGGTCTGCTCGTCGACGACATGCACGCCGTGCCCATCGAGCAAGCCGATCAACGGCTGCCAGGCGGCGTCAAACGCGAACGACCACGCGTGGGCGATGCGCAGCGGCCGGCCCAGTTTGTCTGCCGCGGGCCGCAACACGCGGTCCAGATGGTCGTCGGCGTAGGCGCCCACCGCGCCGTGAGTTCCGATGACGCCCTTGGGTTCTCCCGTCGTGCCCGAGGTGAAGACGACATATGCGGCCTGCGCGAGTGGAACGTCGACGGGGTTGAAGTCGCGGTCGTGGGATCCGTCGGCCTCCAGCAGCTCCTCGGTCAGCTCCTCGTCCAACACGATCAGCGCGCCCGATTGACGCAGGATCGAATTCACCCGTTCTGGGGGCATTCCCGGCTCCATCGGCACGCACATGCCGCCGGCTTTGAGCACGGCGAGGATCGCGATGATGTACTGCGGGCCCCGAGGAAGTTTGATGCCCACCGGTGTTTCGGGCTTGACCCCGTGGCGGGCGAGTCGCCCCGCCAGCCGGGTGGTGCGAAGATCCAGCTCGCGATAGCTCAGCGTGCCCCCCGCCCAGCTGAGCGCCGGGTTGTCCGGTGTTCTGGCCGCGACGTCGGCGAACCGGGCGTGGATGCTCAACGGCGACACCGGCATTGGTGTGCCGGCGGCGCGCAGCGGTTCGGCCTCATCGTCCAGCAGGACACTGACGTCGCGCAGCGGACGCTCCCAGTGCCGCAGCAGCCTCTCGGCGGCGGTCAGCACCCGCCGCCCGAACGCGGCGGCGGGAACGACGCCCAGCGCTCCGTCGATCGCCTCGATCAGCACCACCAGCTCGCCGGCCTCCATGTGGGCGGCGATGGCGATGGGGAAATGCGACAGGGTTTGCAGGGCGGACGGGCGGAATATCGCGCCGCCGGCGGTCAATTCGCCGCCCGCGGTCAGTCCGTCCATAGGGAAGTTCTCGTAGACGAGCAGGGTGTCGAACATTTCCCCCACCCCGCCGAGGGCCCGAAGTTGGGCATGCCCGAGATAGCTGTGCTCACGCAGCAGCGCCGCGTCGCGCTGCACGGCGCGGCATTGCTCGCCGGCGGTCGTGGCCGGGTCGAGCCGCACCCGCAGCGGCACGGTGTTGATGAACAGACCGACCATGGTCTCGACGCCGGTCAGTTCGGGCGGCCGACCGGAAACGGTGACCCCGAATGTCACATCATGCGTGTCGGTCAGACGCGACAACACCAGCGCCCACGCCATTTGCATCAGGGTGTTGACCGTGATGCCGCGGGATCGGGTTTCGTCGACCAACCGCGTGGTGGTTTCCACCGGCAGTCGCAGCCGGGTGGTGCGTGGCAGCGCCGGCTGCTGCCCCTCGGTCGTCTCGATGGATCCCAGCGAAGCGGCGAGCAGGGTCGGTCCCGGCAACCCCGCCAGGTGCTCACGCCAGATCCGCTGGCTGGTTTCCGGATCACGGCTCGCCAGCCAGCCGATGTAATCGCGGTAGGGCCGCGGGGCAACGGGCAGCACCGACAGATCGCCGCCGGCCTGGTACAGGATCATCATCTCGTTGACGAACACCGGCAACGACCATCCATCGATCACGATGTGATGGGCGGTGAGCACCAAACGCCATTGCTTGCCGGGCAATTCGATCAGCAGGAAGCGGATGGCGGGGCCACGCTCCAGATCGAATGGCCGCCCGCGTTCGCCGGTTTCCAGCAACGACACCTCGTCGGGTGCGGCGGCGATCAGCCGCCAGGGCAGCTCGACACGAGACGGCACGATCTGTACCGGCCGGGGTATTCCCCGGCTGAAGAAGCTGGCCCGCAGATTCGGGTGCCGCACCAACATCTGTTCCGCGCAGTCACGCAGTAGTGCAACGTCGAGTTCGCCGGAGATGTCCGCCGCTATCCCGATCACATACGGGTCGTGCGCCGGTTCGCCGTCGGCGAATTCGGCCAGCGTGGTCAGCGAATACAAGCCCTCCTGGAGCGGGCTGAGCGCCATCACGTCCTCGATGTCGGGCGCGACATCGGTTTTGGCAGCTGTCATGTCGTGCCTTCGCGTGACGACGACCAAAGTTGCGTCACGGCAGCCAGATCCGAGGACGAAAGCCCCGAGGTGCTCATCGGCTCGAAACGGGTGTCGGTCGCCTGTTCGTCGGCTTCGATGCCGGCCCCGTCGTCACCCAGGGCCTCGAGCGCCGCCGCCAACTGCTGCACCGTCGGGTTCTCGAAGATCATCCGCGGGCTCACGGCCAGGCCGGCCGCCCGGGCCCGCGACGCGAGCTGCACGGACAGGATGCTGTCGCCGCCGAGCGCGAAGAAGTCGTCGAAGCGCCCGACGTCGGGGGTCGACAGCAGTTCCGCGAACACCTTGGCCAGCGCCCGTTCGGTATCCGTGCGTGCCGGTTCGGTCTGGCCGCCGGTGCTGACCGCCGGCCGCGGCAGGCCGGGGCGGTTCAGCTTGCCCGATTCGGTTTTGGGCAGGACGCCCAGCACGGTCAGCGACGACGGCAGCATGTAGCCCGGCAGGGTCGTGGCGATCGCGGCGCGCACCTCCCCCGCAAACGTCGCCTTATCGGCGTCATCGGTGATAGGTCGTTGTGGCACAACATATCCGGCCAACGACGTGCCGCCGTGCACTTCCCACGTGCGGGCCGCCGCGGCAGCGACGCCATCCGCGGCCGCCAGGGCCGCCTCGACCTCGGCCAGCTCGACGCGAAAGCCACGGACCTGCACCTGATGGTCGGAACGACCGACGAATTCCAGTTGGCCGTCCTCGGTCCACCGGGCCAGGTCGCCACTGCGGTACAACCGCGAACCCGGCTGGACACCATAGGGATTGGCGACAAATCGCGTCGCGGTCAGGCCCGGGCGTTTCCAATACCCTCGGGCCAGCTGGTCACCGGCGTAGTACAGCTCGCCCACCACGCCGACCGGCACGGGGCGCAGCCCGTCGTCGAGCAGGTAGGCCTGCGCACCCGGGACCGGTTTTCCGACAAGCGGATTCGGCAGGACCAACCGCCCGCGGGATACCGCGCCCGAGGTCTCGGTGGAACCGATGTTGTTCAGCAGCTCGGTGCCCGCACCGTCCTCGTCGGCACACACCGATACCAGCCGGTGCAGCAGCGCCGCGCTCACCGGTTCGCCACCGCACACCAGCCGTGACAGCGAGCGCACGGCGTCGGGCCGGCTGTCCACCAATGCCGAAACCAGGCTGGGCACCGCGGTCACCTGGGCGACCGAATACCGGTTCATCAAGTCCCCGAGGGCCTCCGGGTCGCGGTGCTCGGCATCGTCGGCCAGGATCATGGTGGCGCCGGCCGCCAGGCCGGCCAGCATCTCCATGCCGCCTTCGAGGAAGGTGATCGACGCCTGCGCCAGCCGAACGTCGTCGGTTCGCGGCGGGTAGTGCCGCAGCTGCCAGTCGAGCCGGGCGGCCATCGAGCGATGCGTTCCCACGGCGCCTTTGGGCGTGCCGGTGGACCCGGAGGTGAACACCAGGTACATCGGGTCATCCGGGTGCGGCGGTCGAAGATCCCTCGACTGCGGATCCACGTCGTCGCTGTCCACCAGGGCGCGCACCTGCGGATCGTCCAGCGAGATCAGTTCGACCCCGGGCACCTGCGGCATGGTGTCCACCGCTTCGACAGTCGCGACCACGACCGGCGGTTGCACGTCGTCGAGCATGAATTGCTTTCGGGCCGCCGGATAACCGGGATCGATCGGGAAGTAGCCGGCGCCGGCCTTCATGATGGCCACCAGCGCCACCACCAGCTCGATGCTCCGGCGGGTCGAAAGCCCGACCAGCGACCCCGGGCTTACTCCGCTCTTGACCAGCAGTGCGGCCAGGTTGTCCGAACGGCGGTGCAGCGCGGGGTAATCGATACTCTCCGCGCCGCAGCGCACCGCGATGCGGTCTGTGCCCCACACCCGGCTGGGTTCCAGCAATTCCGGGATGGTGCGCGCCCGATCGGCTGGTGGCTGCTCACCGCGGCTCCAAGCATGCAGAATGCGGTGCTGTTCGGAGGCGTCGATCAGCTGGACATCCCGCAAAGTCTGATCGATGTCATCGGCGAACGCGGTGAGCCCCCGGGTCAGCCATTCGGCCAACCGCTCGATGGTGGTGCGGGCATAGAGCTCGGTGCGGTAGATGAGGTTGCAGTTGTAGCCGATGTCGCCGGACCCGTCGGTACCGAAGAAGTTGACGCTCAGATCCGCGTGCGCCATGTCGAAGATGGGGTCCAGCGAGGTGCACACGGTGTCCTGCTCGCCGCTGCCCGCGGCTGCGGTCTCGATGACCCGGGTGGCGGACAGGTGATCCCGGACGTGGACGACGACCTGGAACAGCGGGTTGCGTGACAGCGAGCGCACCGGACTGACGCTGTCGACCACCCGGTCGAACGGCAGGTCCTGGTGGGCGTAGGCGGCCAGGGCGGTCTCCCGGGCCCGCTTCAACAGTTCACGCAACGTCGGGTTGCCGTCCATGTCGTTGCGCAGCACCAGGATGTTGACGAAAAATCCGATCAGCTGGTCCAACTCGGCTTCGGCGCGCCCCGCGACCGGCGTGCCCAGCGGGATATCCACTCCGCCACCGGCTTTGTGCAGGACCACGGCGACCACCGTTTGCAGCAGCATGAATTCGGTGATCCCCAGCTCGCGGCACAGCTCACCGAGCTTGGTACGGGTGGCCGAGTCGATGTGGAAGTCGATGGACTCACCCTCGCCGCTGGGCACCGGCTGGCGCGGAAAGTCCGGGCGCAGCCCGGTGTCCTCCGGCATCCCGGCCAGCTGCCGAGTCCAGTACTCCCGCTGCAGGCCTGCGATGGCGGATTCCTGGCCGTTCCCTTCGGAATCCAGGCCCAGGAACGTGCGCTGCCACGCCGCGTAGTCGGCGTACTGCACACGAAGCGGGGCCCAGGACGGGGTTTCGCCGCCTCGCCGGGCCCGGTAGGCCGTCATCACGTCGGAGAACAGCACGCCGGCCGACCAATGATCGGAGGCGATGTGGTGCACGACCAGCGACAGCACGTGCTCGTCCGCGTTTTCGGTGCGCAGCACCGCGACCCGGATCGGCAATTCAGCGTCCAGTTCGAAGCAGTGGCACCGTTCGACGTCGAGCTGCTGTTGCAGCCAGGCCTCGTCGGGTCCCACCTCGCGGCGTACCGGAAACTCGACATCCGCCGGGCCTATGACCTGGTAGGGCACGCCGTCCAGTTCGACATAGCTGGTGCGCAGGATTTCGTGCCGGGCGACGACATCGCCGACGGCCGCGATCAGCGCGTCGATGTCCCAGGGCCCGGTCAGTTTCGCCGCAAAGGGAATGTTGTTGACCCGGCTGGGCCCGTCGACACGGTAGGCGAACCAGCTGCGCAGCTGCGACGCCGAGAGCGGCATGGGCTCGTCGTGCGCGGTGGTGATCAGCCTGGGCCGCGACTGCGTCAGTTCACCCGAACTCAGTTGGTCGATCCGCTCGGCCAACGACCCGACCGTGGCGAGTTCGAACACGTCGCGGATGCCGATTTCCACGCCGCACTCCGCGCGGATCGCGGTGACCAGTTTGGTGGCGACCAGCGAATGGCCGCCCAGATCGAAGAACGAGTCGTCGACGCCCACCCGTTCGTGGCCGAGCAGCCCCGAAAACAGTTGCGCGATGCGCTGTTCGGTTCCAGTCGTGGGGTCGCGGTATTCGGTGGCCGCCGCGATCTGTGGTTGCGGCAGTGCGGCGCGGTCGATCTTCTGGTGCGCGGTGATCGGGATTTCGTCGAGGACCACATAGCCCGCGGGGGTCATGTAGTCCGGCAACGCGGCGGCCACTCGGGCGCGGATGCGCTCGACATCAACGGATTCCGTGTCGGAGCCCTGGGCCGGTGTCACGTATCCCACCAGGCTCTTGCCCAACCCGGGCAGGTCCATGGCCAGCACGACCGCTTGCCCGACGCTGGGGTCGACCGAGATGGCGGCCGCGATTTCGCCCAGCTCGATGCGGAAGCCGCGAATCTTCACCTGTTCGTCGGCGCGACCGACGAACTCGATGTCACCGTTGGCGTTGCGGCGGGCCAGGTCACCGGAGCGGTACATCCGGCCGCCGGGCGTGAACGGGTCGGCGACGAAGCGCTCGGCCGTCAACTGAGGTCTGCGGTGATATCCGTGCGCGACATGTGTTCCGGCGATGTAAATTTCGCCGATCACGCCGACGGGAACCTGCTGCAGCGCGTTGTCGAGCAGATACACCTGAGTGTTGATCTTGGGTCGTCCGATCGGCACCACCCGGGTACCTTGGGCGCCTTCCACCGGGTAGCTGGTGCAGTTCACGACCGTCTCGGTCGGTCCGTAGAAGTTGTGCAGCGACGCGTCGAAGGTGGCGTGGAACTTGTCGGCGATCTCGCCGGGCAGAGCCTCCCCGCCGATGGGCACGCGTCGCAGGGTCCGCCATTGGCTGACGCCGGGTAAGGACAGGAAGAGCCCCAGCAGTGACGGCACGAAGTGCATCGACGTAATGCCCTCGCGGGCCAGCAGGTCGGTGAGATAGCCGATGTCGCGCAATCCGTCGGGCCGCGGAATCACCAAGCGGGCGCCCATGATCAACGTGCCGAAGATCTCGCCCATCGACACGTCGAAGCTGGGCGACGCGACCTGCAGCAGCCGATCGGTGTCGTCGATCCGGTATTCGTCGCCGAACCAGACGAAGTACTCGGCGATGGGTGCGTGCGGCACCGGAACGCCCTTGGGCAGACCGGTGGAACCCGACGTGTAAATCAGGTAGGCGGTGTTTTGCGGGCTCAGCGGTCGGATCAACTCCGCAGGCGCGGCGGCCGGATAGTGTGCGGCGTCGGCAACCGGTTGGCGCAGCACCAGTTTGGCGTCCGCGTCCTCGAGGATGAAGGCCAGCCGGTCCTGCGGGTAGGTGGGATCCACCGGCAGGTAGACCCCGCCCGCCTTGAGCACCCCGAGTGCGGTGATGACCAGTTCGGGAGACTTGTCCAGCAGCACCGCGACGCGGTCCTCGGTGCCGATGCCTTGCTCGATGAGCCAGTGCGCCAACCGGTTCGACTCTTCGTCGATTTCCCGGTACGTGTAGGCGCGGCCCTCGTAGACGACGGCGACGGCATCGGGCGTCAGCCCCGCCCTCCGGCTGACCAGGTCGGGCAACGTGCTGGCCGGGGTGACGAATTCCTCGCCCGTCGACACCGCGCGCAGCCAATCGGCGTCTTCGCCGCTCATCAACGCGCACGCCGACAGCTTCGCGTCGGGCTCGGACAGCAGGCTGTCCAGCAAGGCGGCGTAGTGGCGCAGCAATTGCTCGACCAACGGCTGATCCATCACCTCGACCAGGTACTCGGCCTCGACCACGCCGCCACCGGAGCCGGCCGGCGTCCGGTCGAGCTCGACCATCAGACTCAGCGGCAATTGGTTGAAATGGCCACGCAATTCGCCGCGTACGCAGTGCACGCCCGGCGGGCAGAAGCCGGCGCCGTCGGGCTCCCGTTGCCCAAAACTCACCCGGGTCATCCGGTCGGCGCCATGCCGGCGATCGGGATTCGACTCGCGCACCAGCCAGTCCAGGTCGGCGCGTGAATGAGCGAAGGCTCCTACGGCGCCGTCACGGGTTTCGGCCAGCAGCTGGCGGAACGTCTGGTGCGGCTGCGGCCGCAGCCGAATCACCACGGTGTTGCCGAAATACCCGATGACGTCCTCGGTGCCCACGCCGCGGTTGAGTACCGGGGCCGCCACCAGGAAGTCGGTCGACTGGGTGTACCGGTGCACGAGCGCGGCGAACGCGGCCATCAACACCATGTAGGGCGTGGCGCCGGTCTCGCGGGCCAGCGCGGCCGCCCGCTCGACGGTGTCCGCCGACAACTGCGCGAAGGCGCGCTGTGCGCGCCAGGTCGTGGGCACCACCGAACCGTTGGCCCCGGGCAGCTCGAGGGGCTCCGGGAGGTCGGCCATCAGCGGCCGCCAGTAGTCCAGGTCCGCCTGACGAATGGCGGTCGAATCCGCGGAAAGACCCGCCGGCACCTGCGCCGCCGCGAAGTCGTCCTGGTGGGAGTATGCGCGGGTCAGATCGGCGAAGAAGGGCGCCCAGGAACCGTCGTCCCAGGCGATGTGGTGCGCGGTGATCAGCAGCATCAGTTCGTCGTCAGCCAAGCGCGCCACCGTGATTCGCAGCGGTGAATCCTTGCTCAGGTCGAACGGCCGGCGAAAGTCCCGCTGCGCCAGCACATCCAGCCGCAGGCGGCGCGCCTGATCGGTCAGCCCGGCCAGGTCGTGTTCGGCCCATTCGGGTCGCAGGTCCTCGCGGATCACGGGGTGCGGGTCGCCCTCACCGTCGGTGGCGTAGGTCGTGTGCAGCACCGGGTGTCGCGCGGCGACGGCGTCGACCGCACGGTGCAACTGTGCGGTGTCGACGGCGCCGGACAGGCGATAGGAGACGCAGATGTTGAGCAGCGCGCTGTCGGGATCGACGGACTGCACGAACCACATCCGGTGCTGGCCGACCGACATGCGCGGTTGGTCGTCGGTCGCGACGGGCGCCGCGGCCGTCGTCTTGGCCAGGCCGCGTTCAGCGAGCTTGCGGCGCAGTAATTCCAGCCGCTCATCGTCGAGACGGGTGCTGACGCCGGTGGTGTCTGTCACGCTAGGTGTCCAACCTTTCTAGCATCGCGAGCGTTGAGTGGTGCGCACCGTTGGCGGCTCCGGCGCGCTCGAATGACGGCGGCGCCGCGGGCGCGCCGCTTGAATCGGCACGCAACGCCTCGATCAGCTCGGTCATCGTGATGCCGCCGAGCATGCGGGACACCGGAACCGAATTGCCTACCGTGCGGCGCAGCCGCTTGCGTAAATCGAGTGCGAGCAACGAGTCCACGCCCAGGTCGATGAGCGGCGTGTCCGGGTCGATCGACAGCGAATCACCCAGGTGTAGCGTCGCGGCCAATTCGGCCCGCACGATGTCGGCGAGGGACTTCTCCGCCGATACCTCGTGGTCGTCGTCACCGGCGCGTACACGGTGAACGGCATTGGCATTCCCTGGCTTTCGAAGAACACCTGCAGCCGCTCGAAGTCCGCGTCGAAAATCAGTGGGTCGCCCTCGTGGCGATACAGGCCGGCTTCGATGGCCTGTTCCGGCTCCATCGCCACCAAACCGGAGCGCTCGGTGCGGGTGATCTCGTTGCCCACCACCACCCCGGCGCCTTGCCACAGGCCCCATCGGATTGCCGTGCAGTCGCGGCCCGTGGCACGCAACTGGGCGGCCAGCACGTCGAGCATCCGGTTGGACGCCGCATATGCAGCGTGGGTGTAGCCGCCCCAGACCCCGAATACCGATGAGCAGGCCAGGATCCGGCAGTCCGGACGCAGCGGCCACACGTCGGCCAGCATCGCCAATCCGCGCACCTTGGCCGCGCAGACCGCCGCCACGTCCGAACCGGTGAGATCCGAACGCGAGCGCGCCTGCGCGATGCCCGCGGTGTGGATCAGCAATGACGCACCCGACCCGGCATAGTCGGCGGCAACGGCGGCCAGTGCGGCGGGATCGGTGATATCGCACTGTGGGGCACGCACTTCGGCGTCATGCCGGCCGGCGAGCTCGCGCAGTACGGTCGGATCAACGCCGTTGCGGCTCAGCAGGGTAATAGTCCGGGCGCCGCGGTCCAGGCAATATCGCGCGTACTGCAATCCGATGGCTCCGCTGCCTCCGGTGATCACCACGTCGTCCAGCGCGGCGGCATCGAGGGGTCGCCGCGTCGCCGATTCGCGGCACGCGCGGAACGTCCGGACGTGGCGTCGAGGCGATTCGGCGCCCCGCAGCGCCACCTCGGCCGCCTCGCCGAGCAGCACGTCGACGACGGCCCGTGCGGTGGCGGGATCGACATCGCGGTGCGCGAGGTCGAGATGCCCGAATGCCTGGTCCGGGAATTCGAAGCCGACGCTGCGATGCATGCCCGCCAGGGCCGCCTGCGCCGGAGCGACGTTGGCGTCATCCCGGTCGATCTGTTCGGCACCGGCGGTCAGTAACCAGACGGCCCGGCATCGTGGGCCGATGAGTGCGGGGTAATCGGGTAGGCCTGCATCGGGTCGGCCGGCGATCTGCTCGATTGCGGCGGTGGCGTCGAGCCGGTCGAGTTCCGGGGCGGCTATCGCGAGTATTTCCGCCTCATTCGGTGACACCACTCGGCAGCCGCCGTGTGCTGCAACGGCATCGGCGAGCCGCTGCGTCAGCGTGCCCGTTCCGAACAGTGCGATGCCAGGGTTCGGTGTGCTGGGTGCGACCGGCGCCGTCGTCGGCTGCCAATCCTCGACGGCCACGGTGAGCGCCGGCGCCGCTTCAGTCACTCGTTCCGGTGCGGCCCACAGGTGCAGCGCGTGCATCGGTGCGTTCGGGAATCCCCGCAGCGCAGGCCGGTCGGCCATCGGAACCGCGTCGGCCCACCTGCAGCCGGGGTCTGCGGTCGCGAGGACGGTCACGCTCGCCGACAGCGAATCGGTGATGGATCGGTCGCGGTGCCCCGAGCCGACGATGACGGTCGACTCGTCGTCGACGATGTCGCCCAGCGGGTAGAGCAGAGACGGGTGGGCCGAGAGCTCCACGAATGCGTCGGCGCCGTACGTGCGGGCGTACTTCACGGCAAGGTCGAATCGCACAGTACTGCAAAGGTTTTCATACCAATAGTCAGTGAAGTCGGTCGCGTCGCCCAGTTCGGTGCCCAGCGTGGAGCCGACGAATCTCACCGGCCCGTCCCGGAACGCCGACTTCGGTGTCAGCTCGGCCAGACTCGCCCGCAACGGGCGTAGTGCACTGGTGTGGCCGGGATAGTCCACGGACAGTTGCTGGCTGAAGATGCCCCGCTGCTGGGCCAGCTGTACGGCGGCGGCCACCGCCTCGTGATCACCGGCGACCACGGTCGACGACGGGCCGTTGACCGCCGAGACTTCCAGCCAGCCCGGCGTATCGGCCAGCAGCGCCTCCGCGATGTCGAGGCCGGTGCCGAGCACCGCCATCGCGTAGCGTCCGGTCAACTGGTCGACGACGGTGGCGCGGGCGACCACCAACGCGACCGCGTCCGGCAGCGATATCGCTTCCGCCACATATGCCGCCGCCACCTCGCCGAGGCTGTGACCGATGGTGATGTCGGGCAGCACCCCACAGAATCGCCATGCTTCGGCCAGGCTCACCGCGTGGGTGAACTGCGCACCCTGAATCTCGGGACGCGACCAGTTGCGCTCCTCGTCGCCCACCAGATATGGGAGCGGCGAAGGAAATCCGGCGGATGCGAACGCTTGCGCGCACCGGTCGGCGGTCTCGCGGTACGCCGGCAACCGCCGGTAGGCCTCTGCCCCCATTGCCTGCCATTGATTGCCCTGACCCGGGAATACGAACGCGACACGCGGCGGCGTCGTCTTCGCCGAATGCGAGACCAGCTCGTTTTCCTCGCCGCGGGCGATCGCGGACAGTCCCGCGACGAGTTCGGTGCTGTCCGCTGCCCGCACCACCGCGCGGTGACGTCGAACCCGCCGCAGCCGCAGCAGGGTGGAGGCGACCGCAGCGCTGAGGTCAGCCGAGTCGTCGATGCGGCTCAGGTAGTCGGCAATCGCCGCGGCGTCGCGGCGGATCAACTCTGGGTCGTGGGCACTGAGCAGCACCGGGATTCGCCCGTCCGGCAGGCCATGGGTCAGCATCATGCGACCTCGGGGACGGAGACGATCAGATGTGCGTTGGTGCCGGCGATCCCGAACGCGGACGCCGCGGCGGTGCGCTGTCCGTCAATGGCCGGCCACGGTGTCAATGTCTGCGCCAACCGCAATCCCTGTTTGTCCCATTCGATTTCGGGGCTCGCTTCACCGGCGTGCAGGGTGGGTGGTACGGCGCCGTGTTCGGCGGAGACCAGCACCTTGGCCAGCCCCAGCGCGCCTGCGGCGGCCAGAGAGTGGCCGACATTGGATTTCACCGAGCCCAGCAGTGCTCCGCTGCCGGGCTCGGTATCGCCGTAGGTCTGGGCCAGCGAGCGCAACTCGGTTCGGTCGCCGAGGCGGGTGCCCGTGCCGTGCCCCTCGATCATCCCCACCTCGGCGGGTTTGATCCCGGCCTGACTGATGGCGCGCTGGAACAGCCGGACCTGGGCATCGCCGCTGGGCGCGCTCAGACCGGCGCTGCGTCCGTCCTGATTCATGGCGGTGGCCCGCACCTCGGCGACGACCTGCCGGCCGGCGCGCAGCGCGGCCGATTTGCGTTGCAGCACAAACATCGCCGCACCCTCGGCCCACACGGTTCCGCTGGCCTGCGCGCTGTAGGGGCGGCAGTATCCGTCGTCGGAGAGCGCGTGTTGTTTGGAGAACTCGACGAAGAAGCCCGGTGAGCCCAGCACGTTGACCCCGCCCGCGATGGCCAGATCGCAGTCGTCGTTCTGCAGCGATCGCACCGCGACGTGGAAGGCCACCAGCGCGGACGCGCAGGAGGAATCCAGGGTCAGTGCCGGCCCGGTCAATCCCAGCGTGTAGGCGATGCGGCCCGAGATCACACTGAGCGCGGTACCCGCCAGCAGATGACCGCTGTGTTCGGAAAACTTGGCCATCTCGGGCCCATAGCCGGTGGCCGAGGCGCCGACGAAGCAGCCCACGTCGTGCCCGGCCAGATCGTCGGGATTGATGCCGCTGTTTTCGCACGCACGCCAGGCCACCCGAAGCGCCACCCGCTGCTGCGGGTCCATCACGACCGCCTCGCGGGGTGAGATGCCGAAGAACTCTGGATCGAAGGTGGTTGCCCCGGTAAGGAAACCGCCGCGGTCATGAATCTCTTTGAAGCCGCTGCGGCGCGAGCCGGCGAGCAGTTCGCGCACCGCCCAACCGCGGTCGGTCGGAAACGGGCCCAGCGCCTCACGGCCGTGTGCCAGCAGATCCCAGTAACCGTCGGCGGTTTCGATGCCGCCGGGCGCCTCCACACCCATCCCCACGATCACCACCGGGTCGGCGCCGCCGGCGTCAAGGCCCCCGCCAGAATAATCGTCCGCCATTGGTATCACCCGGCATTCACCTGCGCGGCGATCGCCTCGACATGGTCATAGACGTAGAAGTGCCCGCCGTCATACAACGAGACGGCGAAAGATCCGGCGGTGTGCCTTTCCCACTGCCGGAGCACGCCGGTGGCGATGCGGTGGTCATCATGGCCGCCCAGTACGTGAATGTCGGCGCCGATGCGGACATCGGGGCTGGGGTCATATCCGTTGAAGGCCTGGTAGTCGGCGCGCACCGCGGTGGTCAGCAGTTCGGAGAACTCTTCGTCGGCAAGCAGTTCGGGGTCCGTACCACCCAGATCGGCGATGTCGGCCAGCAGCCCGTCGTCACTGGTCGGTAGGTCGGGCATGTCGGCGACGACGCATGGCGGCGGGCCGGCCGATACCCAGAGCTTCCGCACAGCGGCGCCGTGCGTTTCGGCGACGCGGGCGAACTCGAATGCGACGACGGCGCCCATGCTGTGCCCGAACAAGGACAGCGGTGCGACGCCGGGCCAGGGTGCGGCCTGGAAGAGGCTGACGGCCAGGTCGTGCACGCTGTCGTGAGCGGGTTCGCTGAGGCGGTCGGCGCGCTGCGGGTACTGCACGATGTAGGTGTCGCCACCGGCGGCCAGCGCCGCTGCCAGTACCCGGTAGCTCGCGGCGGCCGCGCCGGCATGCGGAAATATCACGGTGGCGCCGACGGATGATCCGTTGGCACCGCCCGGGGTCAGCTTGATCCAGGACGGGAACACGGCAGACACGCTGATCAGATTATTCAATGTCATTGCGCCATCTACGATTTCGTGGGTTGTTCAGAGGCCGCCAGAACCGATTCGGCGTCCATGCCGATAACCTCCAGGTACAGCTCGGCGACCTGGTCGAGCCGACCGGGGTCGTTCTCGCCGGCACTGAGCACCGCGGCCAGCGCCGACACGGTCCGGTTGGCGAAGATGTCGGCGACCATGATGTCCGGTGCGTCCAGCCAGGCCCGAATCCTGGCCACCGCCTGGGTGGCGAGCACCGAATCACCGCCGAGCGCGAAGAAGTCGTCGTCGGCTCCGACGTTTTCCCGGCCGAGCAGATCTCCGACGAATCATTGCCAGTGCGGATTCCAAGGGCGTCGATGGCGAGCGGTGGCCAGGCCGCTGCGCTTGTGAGACAGCGGTTTCCAATTCGCGTGCGGCGGCCCGGCGGTCGAGCTTTCCGGCATCGGTGAAGCCGATGCGCTCCGCCACCGTGATGTGGCGCGGGACCATGTGCGCGGGGACGAGGTCGTGAAGTCGCTGCCGGATCCGCTCGGCGGTCAACGATGCGTCGTCGGTGCAGACCTGCGCGGCCAGTACGTCGGAGTCCCCGGACACGGTGATCAAGGCGGCCACCGCCGTCCGCACCCCGGGCACGCGGCGCAACGCGGTCTCGATCTCGCCCAGCTCGACACGATACCCGCTGATCTTCACGCGATGGTCGGCGCGGCCGACGAATTCGAGGGTGCCGTCCGGCCAGTAGCGGACCAAATCGCCGGTGCGATACCAGATTCGGCCGTCGTGCTCGACGAAGCGTTCCGCGGTGAGATCGGCGCGCCCGCGGTAGCCGCGGGCGACGCCCCGGCCGGCCACCCAGTATTCGCCGGGGACCCAGTCGGGGCAGTCAGCGCCGGCGTCGTCGACGACACGGCAGGCATTGTTGGGAAGCGGCACGCCGAAGGGCAAGGCCGTCCAGTCCTCAGGTATCGCCTGGGTTACCTCGAAAATACTGTTGTGCACCGGGGTTTCGGTCGCACCGCCCAGGCCTGCGAAGCGCAACTTCGGCGCTTCGGCCCGCAGGCGACGTACCACCTCGGGTCGCACCCAGTCGCCTCCGGTGGGGATCACTCGCACCGAGGACAGCCGCCCGCGGCCGACTTCGGTCAGCATCTCCAACCAGCCGGGCATGAAGTGGAGCACCGTGACTTTATGGGTGTCGATGAGCCGCGCCCAGGCGTCGGGATCGCGCCGCTGCGCTTCGTCGACCACCACGATGGCCCCGCCGGTGCGCAGGGTGACGAACACGTCCATCACCGAGATGTCGCCTTCCAGGGTGGACAGGGCCAGGCATCGATCCGCGGGGCCGATCTCGAAGTGGCGGCCGATGAATTCCACGGTGTTCATCGCCGCGTCGTGGGTGACCTCGACGCCCTTGGGTTCCCCGGTGGAGCCCGAGGTGAACAACACGTAGGCAAGCTCGGCGGGATCGATTCTCGCTGAAGCGATCTCAGCGTCCGTGGGTGTGTCGTGAAGCACGTCGGCAATCACCAGTTCGGGCACCGGCGCGGACAGCCGTTGCCCACCGCACACCAGGGCCAGGCTCACGCGTCCGGATTCGAGGATGCGCTCGGCGCGGTCGCGCGGCTGATCGACGCCGATCGGCAGATAAACGGCGCCGACGGACAGGATGCCCAGCAACGCCGGAATCTGTTCGGCCGTTTTCGGTCCCATCACCGCGATGGTGTCGCCGTGGGCGATGCCGGCGGTGCGCAGCGCCGCCGCCACCGCCAGCGCCTGGTCGCGCAGTTGCGCGTAGCTGAGGTCACCGGTACTCGCGAGCACCGCCGGGGCGCCGGGCCGCTGCTCAGCCTGACGGAAGAACCCGTCGTGCAAGGCTTCTCCGCTGGGCTCGGCGGTGCGGGCGTTGGCCGCCTCGCGCACCGCGCGCTGTGCTTCCGGCAGCGCCGAGGGGCCCGGCGCGTCCCACGCGTCGTCGGCGGAAGCCAGCCGGAGCAGCTCGTCGATGTGGTAGGCGAACATGGCATCGATGACACCCGGTGGGAACATGCCTTCGCGCACATCCCAATTCACCAGCACCCCGCCGTCGAACTCGGTGACCTGCGCGTCGAGCAACACCTGGGGACCCTGGGAGATGATCCATCCCGGGTTGCCGAATTGACCGGTCACCTCGCGGCTGAACAGTTCGCCGAGACCCAGCGCGCTCGTGTAGACCACCGGCGCGAGCACCTGGGTGCCGCGATGACGGCTGAGGTCGCGCAGCACCGACAGTCCTGGATAGGCGGAATGTGCGGCGGCCGCGCGCATCGCGTCCTGCACCACCTGTGCCCGCGCCGTCGCGGTGTTCGCGCCGAGCAGATCGATGTCGAGCAGCAGCGAGGAGGTGAAGTCGCCGACCAACGAGTCGACGTCCGGGTGCAGAGCCTGGCGCCCGAACAGCGGGACGTTCAGCAGGAAGCGCGAGGTGGTCGACCAGCGCGCCAGGGTGTTGGCGAATCCCGCGGCCAGCGCCATAGCCGGGGTGATGCCGCGCGCCTGGGCGCGGGCAAACAGCGCATCGCGGGTTTCCGGGTCCAGCCAGTGCCAGCGCCGGGTGCTCTGGTTGCAACCACGGCCACCCGTCGACGGCAGCGCCGGGGGGTCCGGCAGTTCCGGGAGGCGCTGCGCCCACCACGCCCGGTCGGCCTCGCGCGCGGGTTGCGGCTGCGCGTCTTCGGCCTCTACGGCCTGGCGGTACTGCCGGTAGGTGTAGCTCAGCTCCGGGAGGTCGCGGCCGCCGTAGACGGCCGCGAGATCGGCCATCAGGGTGCGATAGCTCATCGCGTCGGCGGCCTGCATGTCCAGATCGACGTGCAGCCGCGACCGCTCCGCCGGCAGCAACGTCACCGCCAGTTCGAACACCGCACCGTCGAGCTGCTGATGCGACTTGGCGTCGCGGATCGCGGCGAGCCGCCGCTCGACCTCGTCGGTGCTCAGCGAGCGCAGGTCCTCGACCGTGACCGGGAAGTCGCCGCTCTCGTCGGCCGGGGTGATGCGCTGGGTGCCGTCGGGCAGGAACCGCACCCGCAGCATCGGATGGCGACGGGCCAGCGCGGTGGCCGCCACGCGCAGGCGTTCGGCATCGATCGGGCCGCCGTCGAACTCCACGTAGAGGTGCCCGGCCACCCCACCCAGCTGCTGGTTGTCTTGGCGACCGACCCACATCGCGTGCTGCATCGGGGCCAGGGAAAACGGCTCGAACTCACCCGATGGCTGGGCGTCGACGGGCGCCTCGGTAGGAAATATTTGCTGCTCGGCGCCTGACCCGCTGGCGTCGACCAGCCGGGCCCAGGCTTCGATCGTCGGGGTTTCGGCCAGCGTGGCGAAGTCGATGGCGATGCCCTGGCGGCGCCAGCGGCCGGCCAGCGTCATGATCCGGATGGAGTCCAGGCCCTGGCCGATGAGGTTGCCACCCGGCTGAACTGCATCGACGTCGACGCCGAGCAATTCGGCCACCTCCGCCCGGATGTCCTCCGAGCGTGCCGGGGCGTGCACCACAGACCCTCCCTGAATTAGCACAGGCTGCCCTAATTTTTTGGTTACCCTATCCTTACTCCCGGCATCCCCGCTACTAGCCCCGTCCGCAGCCCCGTCTAAGGAGCCATGAGCCCGCACACACCGCAGCCACCGGCCCGAGTCCTCGACGGGTTCGTGCCCTTCCCCGCTGACCGCGCCGCCGCGTACCGGGCGGCCGGCTACTGGACGGGACGGCCCCTGGACACGATCCTGACCGACGCGGCCCAGCAATGGCCCGACCGAACTGCCGTCCTCGACGCCATGGGCGACACCGGCATCAGTTATGCGGACCTGGACGACCAGGCTAACCGCGCGGCCAATGGACTGCGTGGCGCGGGTATCGCGCCGGGCGACCGGGTATTGCTGCAGTTGCCGAACGGCAGCCAGTTCGCGGTGGCACTGTTCGGGCTGCTGCGCGCGGGTGCGATCCCGGTGATGTGCCTCCCCGGCCACCGGGCCGCCGAACTCGGGCACTTCGCCGCGGTCAGCGAGGCCACCGGACTGCTGATCGCCGATACCGCGGCCGGTTTCGATTACCGGGCGATGGCGCGCGGACTGTCCGAGGAGCACACCGCGCTCAGGCACGTCATCGTCGACGGCGACCCGGGGCCGTTCACCTCATGGGCGCAACTGCGCGATCGGGCGGCCGGCGGCACGCCGCCATCGGTGCCCGATCCGGGATCGCCTGCGCTGCTGCTGGTTTCCGGTGGCACCACGGGCACCCCGAAGCTCATCCCCCGCACCCATGACGATTACGTTTTCAACGCGAAGGCCAGCGCCGAAATCTGCGGGCTGACTTCCGACGACGTCTATCTGGCGGTGTTGTCGGCCGGCCATAACTTCCCGCTTGCCTGCCCGGGCCTGCTCGGCGCAATGACCGTCGGCGCCACCACCGTTTTCGGCACCGATCCCAGCCCCGAATCGGCCTTTGCCGCCATCGCACGCCACGGCGTCACGGTCACCGCGCTGGTACCGGCGTTAGCCAAGTTGTGGGCGCATGCCTGCGAGTGGGAACCCGTGACTCCAAAGACTGTGCGGCTCTTGCAGGTTGGGGGCGCCAAGTTGGAACCCGAGGATGCCCGGTTGGTGCGCAGCGCCTTGACCCCGGGCCTGCAGCAGGTGTTCGGGATGGCCGAGGGGCTGCTGAACTACACCCGGCTCGGCGATCCCCCGGAACTCACCGACCGCACGCAGGGGCGGCCCATGTCGACCGCCGACGAGCTGCGCATCGTCGATGCGGCGGGCGATCCGGTAGCCGCCGGCGAGGAGGGCGAGTTGCTGATCCGCGGACCGTATACGTTCAACGGGTACTTCCGCGCCGAGCGCGACAATGAACGCTGCTTTGACCCCGACGGGTTTTTCCGCAGCGGTGACGTGGTGCGGCAGCGTGACGATGGGTATCTGGTGGTGACCGGCCGCGTCAAAGACGTGATTTGCCGTGGCGGAGAGACGATTTCCGCGGCAGACCTCGAGGAGCAGATGCACGGCCACCCGTCGATCTTCTCCGCCGCCGCGGTCGCGCTGCCCGACCCGTACCTCGGTGAGAAGATCTGCGCGGCGGTCGTTTTCAATGACGCCGCGCTGTCGCTAGCGGAATTGAACGGCTATCTGGACGAACGCGGTGTCGCCGCGCACGCCCGCCCCGACGTTTTGGTTGTGATGGCCTCGCTGCCCACAACCCCGATCGGCAAGATCGACAAAAAGGCGATCGCCAGCCAGGTTTCGGCGCAACAAGCACACGCGCGGCAGTAAGGCTGCGCGCCGTCCGATCGCGGCCCGCGATCAGCCCATCGCCGCGTAGAGGTCGGCCAGCAGGCCCGCCGTGGTCCGAAAGTCCATGCATTGATCGGTCACGGATTGGCCGTAGGTCAGCTCGCCGCCGAGCGATTGAGCACCGGCTACCAGGAAGCTCTCCAGCATCAGACCGGCGATCCCACGCTCGCCGCCGGCGATGCGCGCGGCCACCTCGGCCGTGACTTCGGCTTGCCGCACATGGTCTTTGGCCGAGTTGGCGTGCGAGCAGTCGATCATGACCTGCCCGGAAAGCCCCACCTTGCCCAGCCGTTCGATCGCGGTGGTCACCGAGGCGGTGTCGTAGTTGGGTCCGCTGGTACCACCCCGAAGGATCACGTGACAGTCGGGATTGCCCTTCGTCTCGACGACGGCCGCGCGACCGACGTTGTCGGTACCGAAGAAATGGTGCGGTGCCGCAGCGGCTTTGACGCCGTCGATGGCTACCTGGATGTTGCCGTCGGTGCCGTTCTTGAATCCGACCGGCATCGACAACCCGGACGCCAACTGGCGGTGCACCTGCGACTCGGTCGTCCGGGCGCCGATCGCGCCCCAGGCGACGGCGTCGGCGATGTACTGCGGACTGGTGGGCTCCAGGAATTCACATCCCACCGGGAGGCCGACGTCGATGATGTCGAGCAACAACCCACGCGCAATGCGGATCCCGCGTTCCACGTCGAAGCTGCCATCCATGTTGGGATCGTTGATGAGTCCCTTCCAGCCGACGGTGGTGCGCGGCTTTTCGAAGTAGACCCGCATCACGATCTTCAGGCGATCCGCGTACTCGGCGGCGATCGGCGCGAGTCGGCGTGCGTAGTCGAGTGCGGCCACGGGGTCGTGCACCGAGCAGGGGCCGACCACCAGTAGCAGCCGGTCGTCGCGACCGGCCAGGATCGCCGAGATCTCGTCCCGATCGCGCTGGACGGCCTGGGCACGCCGAGCCGTCAATGGCAGTTCGGTGCGGATGACGGCGGGAGCCGACAGCTCCCGGAACGAAACGATCCGATGATCGGACGTATCGATCGTCGCCGTCTCGCAATTGATGATCGACATGGGGGGTGTGTGCCTTTCTCTACTGGCTCTCAGGGCACGCCCGCTGGTTCCCGTTGCCCTGAAAAACGAAAAGCAGCGACCTTCTGGTCACTGCTGGGCCCCGGGTATCAGTCGTGCGGTTGCGTCAACCAGACGCTGCATCGCTGGCTCCACCCGGAGCCACGATAAAGCGCCAATACGCGCGCACGCCGATATTCACGTCGGCGAAGATACCACGCCGGTGCGGAACCGCTGAAAACGCGTCCCGTACGCGACGGATTACGCCCGGGCAGCATTGCCGCTTGATGACCTTTATCGCCGGGCTCACGTCGCCCCGGACTAGCCGGAAGTGTTGGCGCGCAACGCATCGATCAGTCGGTCCATCACCGCACCGGCGTCCGCGCGGGCCTGACGATGCTCCTTGGCGCGGGCGATGTAGAGCGTTGCCTCGCGCAGCGCCCCCATGATCGTCAAGGCGGTCGCCTCGACGGGCTGGCGGGGAATGCTGCCGGACTCAATCGCGTCGGTGAGCAGGCCGGTCACGAAGCCGATGTTGTAACGGTGCCCGATGTCGCTCCAGCGTTCCCAACCCAGTACCGCCAGCGCCTCGAGCAGGACGATGCGCTGGATCTCGGGCTCGGCGCATGCGTCTAACCAAAGCCCTGAACACAATCGCATGATCTCGACCGGATCGGAGTGCCCCGCGACCGCGACGGCCTCCGCCATCCGGGCGGCCATCTCGCCCTCCACCCGCTCGAAAACCGCCGCGAATAGCTCGGTCTTATCAGCGAAATGGTGATACAGGGCTCCGCGCGTGACCCCCGCGTTGCGGACGATGGTTTCCAGAGACGCGTCGGCGAATCCCACTGACGCAAACAACGGCCGGGCGGCACCGATCAACGCATCGCGTGTCTGGGCCGCACGTTCGGCCTGCGTGCGACGACCCTCCTTCGCCATCGACCCTTACCTTTCACAGCTACGTATGCATCCTCATACATACCGTATGAAGGTCCGGATCGTGCCACCGACCGAGGTGGCGCCGCGGACGGCTCAGAACACCCTGAGCCGGCGAACCATATCCAGCGATGACGGGTCCCCCTCGGCGTGAACGCCCAGGGCGTCCCACGTGCCACGCTGCGTGATCCACCGCACGAAAGCCTGGGAATCGGACGTGATGCGGGCTGCGACATCGGTGTGGCTGCCGAGGCGCAGGGTCCGGGCACACAATCCGTCGAGGCGAATTTCCACGCCAGCGGGTAAGTCGTTGAGCAGGTGCACATTCTGCTGTGGCAGTGCGGCTTCGATCCAATCGAGCGTGGGGACAAGCCGCAGCTCGTCGACGGGCGGCGGATCTCCCCGTAGCGGCCCATCCGGCGCGAAAAGGTCATACCGGGTATGCACGAAGGCCTCGAAGACGAAGGTTGTCGGCACCACCGAGGCCGGATAGGTACCGACGTCGCCGATGGGTATGTCGATGTCCTGGCTCTCTATTGCGGCGAGCACCTCCAGGCCTCGCGTGCTGACCGACTCATAGTCCGCCACAACCTCTTTGGGGGTCATCGAACGCCGAGACGCGACATAGAGGTCCGCCGCGCGTTCGGCGGGCATCTGCCCCGGTTCGGGCAGCGTCGACGGATCGACGGCCAACCAGAAGCTGCACGCCATGTGCGATACGAGGTCCTGCACCGACCAGCCGGAGCAACCGCTATCCTTCGCCCACAACGAATCCGGCAACTGCGAGCAAAACTCCAACACGATTCTGCGTTCTTCCGCTATGGCGTCGAGCGTGGCACTCATAGTCTCTCACCTTCTAGATACATACCGTATGTATGAACCTACAGACTGTACGTATGAAGTCAAGGCCAGAGCTGGAGACACAGACCGCCGACGTCACGAGGCCAGGCACAGTACTTGGTCAGCCGGTGCCGAGAAGGCGTTGCTTCTGTTCGTCGAACTCGGTGTCGGTCAACGCGCCGTTGGCTCTCAATTCCGCGAGTTTGCTTAGCACATCGGTGATTTCGCGTAGCTCGGCGGCGTTTCCGGACGTCGCTTTGCGCGACGACTGACCAGGCTCTCGCAGAACCGCCCCCGCGGGCACCTGGCGGGCGGCCGCGTCGCTCGTGTCCCCCGATTGGCGGCCGCGGGAATCGGGTGCGCCGCGGCCGGACATGGCCATCAGGGGCGCACCACCGAACAGCGGCATTTGGCCGCTGAACAGACCAGAACCCGGACGACTCGCCGGAGCGGCGCCCGCGGCGGGCGCCTCGAGCGCGGCGAGGCGCAGTTCCGGTGCCGCCGTGGACCAGCCCTGCGGCACCGACATGCTGCCCAGCGAGGACGCGCGCCCCATTCCCGCAGACACCGTCGTTGCTCTTCCGGGCGAGCGCGAAACTGGCGGCCCTTCCAGCTTTTCGGGCGCGGCCTTCAACTTCGCGCCTGGCTCCCCAATTTTGTGTTCGGTGTCTGAAATGAAACCCGCGGCGCCCGATACCCCGATCAGCCCAGTGCCATTACCGAGAAATGCAGAACCGAGCGATACCAGGTTGTAGGGATTCATGAAGCCTGAGAGGTCGCTCAGCCCCGAGGACGCCGACGAGGAGGACGTGAGGTTTTGCAGCGCCTTCGGCACCGCGGACATCGCATTGCCGCTCGACAGCGCCGACTGCACGTGGCCGGCCGAGGTACCGGCGGCCTGGGTGACCGCGGCGTTCTGCGTGGCCGGCCCGGCCTGGTTGGTCGTCTGTTGCGGAGGGGTGAACGGCGTCACCTGCGAGGCCGCATGCGAGGCGCCGGCATAGCCATACATCGCGGCGACGTCCTGGGCCCACATTTCGCCGTAGGCGACCTCGGTGGACGCGATCGCCGCCGCGTTCTGGCCCAGCAAATTCGAGGCGACCAGTGACGTCAACTGGGACCGGTTGGCCGCGATCACCGAGGGATGCACGGTCATCGCATATGCCGACTCATACGCCGTCGCAGCGGCTTTGGCCTGGGCACCCGCCTGCGTGGCCTGCTCAGCGGTGGCGTTCAGCCAGTCCACCTGCGGTGCGGCCGCAGCCGCGGCCGTCGCCGCCGACGGTCCCTGCCACGGCTCACCGGTAAGGCCCGAGACCACTGCCTCGATGTTGGCGGCCGTGGCGTGCAGCTCGTTGGCCAGCTCATCCCACGCCGTCGCTGCGGCCAGCATCGGCCCCGAGCCCGGGCCTGCGTACATGCGGCCGGAGTTGACCTCCGGCGGCAATACCGCGAAGTGCATTGATTTCCTCTGGGATCGTGGAGGCGTCGGTCATCGCCCCCGCTCACGTTCCCTTTGGTACCACGCGCTCCCAATTCTCAATCCTGCACGGGGCATCGACACCGAAAGCGTCGGCCCGCGATCCACTGTGCCGATCACATTGCTGCGCTGGCGTTTCCATGATCCCTCCCGAAGCCGTTGCTTACGGCCAAGACTGGTGCGTTCGGTGGAAAGTGAACATACTCACACCGCTATCGCCGACCATGGCTATGTCAACGAGCTCATCGAGAATCACCGCTACGTGCGCGACGTCTGATCAGCGGTGGTGTCCACAGGATATTCGGGCATCCACCGCACCTGCGCGATCCGTTCGGTGAGTTCAGCGTCGCTGCGCGCCGGGGCGACGCCGTCGTCGACGGCCTGCACGGCGACGGCATGGGCGATCCGAACCGCGATATCGGGCACGTCTGACCACGCGGGCAGCAACGGCTGGTCGGGGTCGGCAAGGGCGGGCGACGCCTCGCCCAGGGTTTCCGCGGCGACCCGCATCATCTCGTCGGTGACCCGGGTCGCCTGAGCCGCGCTGACGGCGAGCCCCATCGCGGGAAAGATATAGACGTTATTGCATTGGGCGACAGGTCGTTCCACGCCGTTTCGGTGTAACGGCGCGAACGGTGACCCGGTGGCGATCAGGGCGCGCCCGTCGGTCCACCGATCCAACTCCGCAGGGTGCGCCTCGGCGCGGCTCGTCGGATTGGAGAGCGGGAAGATGATCGGCCGCTCGGTCTTGCCGGCGAGCTCGTGCACGATGCTCTCGGTGAAGGCACCCGCTGCGGTCGACAGACCGAGCAGCACACCCACGTCGGCATGGTGGACGACATCGGCGAGCTGCGCGGGGCCTGACAAACCCCATGCCGCAACGCGGCCGGCCGGCTGCGCGAATCCGCGCTGGGCGTCGGACAGGTCGGTGCGGTCGTCGGTGAGCAGGCCAACCACGTCGACAACCCAGATGCGCTGCGAGGCATCCCGTTCGGACAATCCCTCGTTCATCATTTGCCGTCGAATCATGTCGAGCACCCCGATACCGGCCGAGCCGGCGCCGAGCATGACGACCTGCTGCTCCGAGAGCGGGCGGCCGGCGACCTTGGCGGCGCCATGCAGCGCCCCGAGGGTGACGGCCGCGGTCCCCTGGATGTCGTCGTTGAAGGTGAGAAGCTGGTCACGGTAGCGAGCCAGGATCGGCAGCGCATGCGTCGTGGCGAAGTCCTCCCACTGCAGCAGCACATTGGGCAGATGCTTACGCACCGCGGCGACGAACTTGTCGATGAACGCGTAGTAATCCTCGTCGTCGATGCGCCGGTGCCGCCAGCCCAGGTATTGGGGATCGTCGAGGAGTTCGCTGTTGTCGGTACCCACGTCGAGCACGATCGGCAGGGTACGAGCGGGATCGATGCCCCCGATCAACGTGTAGAGGGACAGCTTTCCGATCGGGATGCCCATTCCGCCGATGCCCTGATCACCCAGGCCGAGGATGCGCTGCCCATCGGTCACCACGATGACATCGACCTCACGCTGCGGACGGTTGTCCAGCACCTCGTCCAGACAGTCACCCTCGGCATAGGAAACGAACAATCCGCGCGGCCGCCGATAGATCTCACTGAAGCGCTGACAGGCCTCACCCACAGTGGGTGTGTAGACGATCGGCAGCGCCTCGGGGATGTGATCATGCAACACGCGGTAGAACAACGTTTCGTTGCGGTCCTGCAAAGCCCGCAGATAGATGTGCTTGTCGAGATCGTCTCGACGAGTGGAGAATTCGTGCCAGCAGTGCTCGGCCTGCTGCTCCAGGGTCTTCACCGTCGTCGGCAGCAGGCCCAAGAGACCCAACCGCCGGCGCTCGGCTTCGGTAAAGGCGGTGCCTTTGGTGGTCAACGCATCGAACAGTCTGGCCGGGCCCCGGTGCTCATCAGGCATCGTCAACATCCGTTCTTGGGGAATTTCACGGCGACGAGAAACGACGGAGCGTCCAGACCATCATCGACCATCCCGGACGCATTTGTCTGCGCGTAGCGGCGGTCGGTGCGCCGCCCCAGCCGGCCGCCTCAACCAACTCGGGATCGACGCCTTCGACTGTGCTTCCGCGCGTAACCGGCGGCCTCTGTGCTCGCCGTGGAGAGAATCACCCGCTGAATGGCGGCCTTCGACGCTTATCCGCCTGGGACACAGGATTTTCGACGGGCGCTAAGCATTGGACTCGCTGATCACGCCGCCCGCACTGTTCGTTGACGGTCACATGCCGGAGTCGGCCTGTGCCGCAGTTTGCTACCGGTGTCCAGTCTGTCACCGAACTCCCGCAGCAAGGTTGGCGTCGGCAGGCCCGTAGACCCTAGTGACGCGCCGCTTTTGGGAATCGATTGGTTGTTTGCCCGGATCACCGGCACGAGAAATCTTTCACTGACACTATTCCAATACGGCCATACATCACGATATGGTAACCGAGGCGCCGTTTTGGCAGGTCCGCCAGCGTCACCTGTGACCTCGCCAAGATAGCGCTCGCTGTGTGGGTGGGAATCGGCAGGTGGGGTCATCACGTCGAGATAAATGCTTGTTTGAGTAGTAGTTCCGTGTTAACGCTGCACGAATTAAAGACCCTGCGTGTTGGCAATCTCACACCGAGCATGCATTCGGTTGGCGGAAGTTCCTGGGCGATTGCTCATGCCCGAGAGGGGAATTTTATGATTGCGCCGCGGGAGCGTCGGCGAGTCATTTATTTGCGCAGCTCAACAACATGCGGGCGACCCACTGAAACCACGGTGAACTCAATCTGTGGTGCGCATTGGTCGACACAGCGCGCCGTACGACACTTGCCCGGCCTGCGTAACAGGACCGTTTCGGCGACCGACTTGCTCAGCAATACATGCGCGTTGCCGTTAAGGTCATCCGGACCGGCGTCGCCATCTGACGGACGAAAGGTAGCGCATGTTCTTGGGCACGGTTGAGGACTGGACAGCCGACGGAACCGTCGTCTGCTGGTATCCCACCGCGGCAACCTACCGGCGCGCCGCCGAAGCGCAATGCCATCCCGCCCCGGTCAGTTATCAGCAGGCGCAGCATCTTCGCTACTACCGTCGTCAGGTCAGCCGCGGCCGTGATATCCCCCGGTTATGCATCGGGGCCTGGGAAATCAGCGGCATCTGCGATATCGATGCGATGACGCAGGCGGTGAACGGCCATCTGCGGCGACACGACACCTACCACGACCGCTTTGCCTTCGGGGACGACGACGAAATCCTTCGTTATGTCATTGCCGATCCGGAGGTCATCACGGTGGAGCCGGCGGATCTCGGCAGGATGGCGCCGAACCAGATCCGCAAGCTGCTTCTCGATACGCCCGATCCGCTGCAATGGGATTGCTTCACGTTCGGCATCATTCAGGCTCAAGACCGGTTCACCATCTATATCGCCGTGGACCACTTGCGTGCCGATGGCATGTCGGCGGGCGTGATCTTCCTCGACATCCAGACGATGTACTTCGCCGCGCTGCAAAAGGCGCAGAACCCGCTGCCACCCGCACCCAGCCATCGCGAATACAGCGCAAAGCAGCATGCATACACCAGGGGCCTGACCGAAGAGTCGCCCGAGATTCAGTCGTGGCGGGCCTTTCTCGCGGCGAACAACGGTGCGCTACCGAAATTTCCGCTGGAACTGGGCGAGTCGAATGCGGATACACCGGGGGCCATCGACGTGTTCGACCTCATCGATGACGAGCAGGGCCGACGGTTCGAAGCGGTGTGCCGCGCTGCGGGTGCGCGTTTCAGCGGCGGCGTGTTCGCCTGTGCTGCGCTGACCGAGCATCGGTTGACTGGCGCCGCAACGTATTTCGGGCTCACGCCGTTCGACAACAGGCGGGATCACGCGCACGCCACCGCGGTCGGTTGGTTGGCGAGTTTCGTCCCGTTGGCCATCCCGACAGCCGGTGCGTCGTTCGATGAGATTGTCAGTGCTGCCCAGGCATCGTTCGACGGCAATACCGCCCTGGGCGCCGTGCCGTACTACCACCTGCTCGAGTCACCGGACGCGTCGGCGAACCCCATCGAGGTTCCGGACCGTCCGGTCCCGATGCTGTCCTACATCGACATCCGTAAGTTGCCGTTCGGCGACTACTTCGACGGTCTGCGCGCCGGTGTGTGGGGCGATAACCGGCTGTCGGAGACGGTGTGCATGTGGGTCAATCGGATGCACGACAAGACGCAGTTGGTGGTCGCCTACCCGGGCACCGACGTCGCCCGCAGGTCGGTCCTGCGCTACGTCGAGACGATGCGTGCGGAGTTCACCCGGGTGTCCGGCGCCGGACTGCGCCTCGATGCGTGATGTAGTTCTGATCCCGCCGCCAGGGGTCACGGTATGAGTGCCCTGGCGGCACTCACCTTGCGCACGGTGTCCGGCTCTCGGCGCGATGCCGACCTGCTCTTCGCCGCGCTGGCGCCGGTGGGCTGTTTCGTCGGGTTCACCCTGGTGCTGGGCGGCCTCATCCATACCGGTCCGATGACTTACCCGCAATATGTCCTACCGGTAGTCATCGTGCAGGCGATGCTGTTCGGGGCGATGACCACGGCCGACCGTGCCGCACGAGACCGGTTGTCCGGCTTCGGTTCCCGCCTTCGCACCCTGCCGGTTCCCGCGTCGGTACCGCTGGGCGCGCGAATGCTTTATTGCCTGATACGCGCGATCATTGCGCTGATCGCCGCCATCTCGATCGGATGGTGGTTCGGCTTCCGGATGGAAGGCGGTCCGGGCGTAGCGGTCCTGTTCATCATCATCGTCGTGACGTTCGCGATGGCGGTGTGCCTCGGCGCGGACGCTCTGGGTTCCCGGGTCGGCTCCGTCGAATCGTCGAGCCAATTACTACTCCTCCCCCAATTGGTCCTGGTCTTGTTGTCCACCGGCATCGCTCCGGCGGCATCGTTTCCCGCATGGCTCGGCCCGTTCATCCGCAACCAACCGGTGTCACAGATCACCGAGACGCTGCGCGGTCTCGCCTCCGGTCACGTCACCGGTAGCGATCTCGCGGTGACATCGGCGTGGTGTCTTGGCCTGCTGGCACTTTTCGGCGTTCTCGCGCTGCGGATGCAGCGACGCGTCAGCGCGGAAAGTTCGGGCGCACTTAGGATCCTGCGCAGGGCGCGTGAAGACGGCGTGCCGGGGCGCGACACGTCTACAGATCAGGCCCGGGGGGTTGTTGACGCCGCGGCATGGCAAGAGATTCCGCACGTAACGTCGATGACCGCGTTTGTCAGCCAGAGCGCCTCGGAGGCGGGACGGCTGCTGCGCCGCTGGCGCCGCGACCCGATCGTCGCGGTGCAGGCCCTGTTGTTTCCGACCTTTCTCCTCATCATCTACAAACTGCTGGTAGGCAAATCCGTGCTGGCCGTCACCGGACACGACAGCCTGTACGGGCTGGTCCCGATGTGCGCGGTGGTCGGCGCCGTGTTCGGAACTCTCGGCGCCGGTTTGGCTTTGCCGTCGGAGCGGGAGTCCGGCGTGCTGACCAGGTTGTGGGTGCAGCCGGTTCACCGGGCCTCCACCGTGGTGGGCCGACTGGTCGCTGAGGCCACCCGAACTGTCACGTCCGCCGGTGTGCTCACCGCCTTCGGGATCGCTTTGGGTTTGCGATTCAACTATGGCTGGATCGCCATGCTGGCCTTCGTGCTTGTGCCCGTGACGATTTCGGCAGGCATGGCGACCCTGGTGATCGCCATTGCTGCCCGCGCAGACGGCAGGGCGATGGTCACCTGGCTGGGTGCGGGGTGCATAGTGCTGCTGTTCCTCAACACCGGTGTTGCGCCCGCCGAGGTGTTTCCCGGCTGGCTGCAACCGGTGGTGCGCTTTTCGCCCATCTCACCGACGATCGAGGCGATGCGCGCGCTCGCGGAGGGCGGGCCGGTGCTGTCGCCGCTGTGGCGGGCGTGCCTGTGGGGCGGCATCCTGGTCGCGGTGTTCGCACCGGTGGCGGTGCGCGGGTATCGCGCCGCGGCCGAGGCGGGGTGCTAGTGGCGAGGCTGGCGCTGCTGGACCAGGCCGCCTTCCTACGGCTGCGCGCCACCGGTCAAGGCAGCACGGTGCAATGCACGTGGATCTACGACCGCGACGTGAATCTCGACGAATTGCGGGCCTTCAACGACAATCTCAGTGCCGGCTTGCTCGGACGCCGGATCGAACGTTCGCCGCTGCCGTTCGGGCGTCATCGCTGGGTTGTCGACAACCAATCACCTGACATCGCGTGTGAACCGCGGCGACCGCGGCCGGAGATCGGTGCGTGGCTGGAACGGCGCGCGCACGTGCGCGTCGACCCCGAGCACGGCCCGACGTTTCATCTCGGCGTGCTGCCGCTCGACGACGGCGGTGCAGCGGTCACCCTGGTGGCATCGCACTGCATCGTCGACGGGCTCGGCATGGCAACGGCCGTCGCTGAAGCGGTCAAGGGTGAACAACGCAATCTTGGCTATGCACAACCGAATTCACGCATCCGGTGGCGCGCGGTGGTCGCCGACCTGGCCGATGCCGTTGTCGCCCTGCCGTCGGCAATCCGCGCGCTGATCGCGACTCTGCTCATCTTGCTCAGGGTTTCGTCCGATCAGCAGGTTCAGCCGCAGGCGCGTCGGCCCGGGGTGCCCGACGCGAATGGCGACGACCCGAATACATCGCCGTCGGTGACGATTCAAACCGATGCCGCGGCATGGGAAGCACGCGCGCGCAGCCTCAACGGAAGCGGCAATGCGCTCTTCGTCGCATTCGCCGCTCGCCTGGCTCACCGGATGGGCAGGGTGCTGCCCGATGGGAAGTCGGTGACGGTGGTGCTTCCGGTCAGCGACCGCGCCGCCGATGACGACCGCGCCAACGCGCTGACCTCGATCACGCTGACGGTCGACGGCACAGCGGTGGCCGACGACTTGACCGGCGTGCGCGCCGACGTCAAGCGGTCGCTGACGTCCCTGGAGCAACAGCCCAACGAAATGCTCGCCGGACTGCCACTCATCCCGTTCACGCCCCAATGGCTGGTCCGGCGCGCCGAAGGCATCGCCATGTCGTCCGGACAACTGCCGGTGGGGTGTTCCAACCTCGGGAGCCTCGATAGCGCCGTCAGCCGCATCGATGGTGCGGATGCGAGCGAGGTCTCGATGCGGCTTGCCGAGCAGGGCATCACCCAGGCTCGCATCGAGCTGGCCCACGGCCAATTGTTCTGCGGCACGGGAACAGTCAACGGCAGCCGGTTTCTCACCATCGTCGCGTACCAGAGCGGCGCCGAAAACACCACGGCCACGTGCGAACTCGCGTGGTGCGCGCTGGCCGATCTGCAGCTGTCCGCCACCACTGTTTACGAGGGCCATATCTGATGGTGGGCCTGAGCGTTGAGGCGAATCCACGGGCACGCCGTCACCTCGTGTACGTGGGTATCGGCGCCGCGATTGCGGCGTGGGCGGCAGCGGTGTTGTGGTTTGCGATCAAGGTCGTTCCGCTCGACGTGTACTGGATGTCGTATTACGCCGCCGATTACACGCACGGCTTCGTCCGTCGCGGGCTCGCCGGTGAGCTGGTGCATCTGGTCCCGGGGCACTTCTTCACCGCAATGCTTGGGCTGCGCTGGCTGTCGACGGCGATCTATGTGTGCGGTCTGGCAACCGTGGCGGGCGTGGTGCTCGTCGGTCGTCATCGGTCCGAGCGCAGGCTGATGGTTGCGATGGTGATTCCGTTGCTGCCGTTCGGCGTTTCGTTTGCGGCATTTTCGGCTCGGCCCGACCTGTTCGGCGGGGCGGCCCTGGCGTTGTTCAGCTCGGCACTGGCGCTGACACGTTCCCGCGGCGTCGCGATCGGATGGTGCGTGGCCTACGGCGCCGCGATCGCGGTGCTGACGCTGGTGCACGAGGCGATTGGGCTGCAGTTCGCGTTGGGTGCAGTGCTGGCGATCATCGTCCTCGGCGGTGCGCTGGAAACCTCGCAGCGTCTCGGCATGCTCGTGGCCGTGACACCGGGGGTCCTCGTCACAGGTGTGGTGGCGGCATTCGGTCGTCACCACATGGCCTCCCAATTGTGCGCGGCCGTCCCGCATCACCTGATGCCCAACCCCTTCGCCACGGTCACGTCGCCGGAGACGCTGATGCGTTTCGTGGTTGACGGGCAGTCCGGTCAGACCGACTACCACGACTGGGTGTGCCGCAACGTCATGCCGCACTACGACCACGGAGTGGTTGACGCCGTCCGCACGGTCGGCGATATCGGAACACTAGGCCTCACCGTCTCTTTGATGTTCGGTGCCGCTGCGCTTGCGGTGACGTTGTGGGGACTCAGCGGACTTTCGGGGGTACCGCTGCGCGCGTTCGTCGAGACGCTGCAAGGCCAAACGGCCTGGGTGACCGCCGGCCTGCTGCTCATCGTCCCGGTTTTCCTCACCGGTTACGACTGGACCCGCTGGCTGACGATCGTGGCGTTCGACGTCGCGATTGTGTTCATCCTCTTCGCGGCGCGTCGACCGGAGATCGAGCGGCAGCCCACACCAAAGACGTTGCGGTTGTTCATTCTTCTCGTCATCGCGTTCGCGCTGATCCCGGTGGGCGCCGTTCCGGGTTTCGGCGGACCGCGGATGGTCTGACCGGCGCCTAAGGCGTGGCTCGGTGGCAGGTGCGGCATCGCAGCTGGTAGCGTCAGTGCCACTGTGAGTTTCGGAGTTTCAATGCCTGCACGGTGGTCACGACGACAGTCCGCGTCAGCCATCGTTGCTGCGCTGGCCCTCCTTGCAGTTGTGCTCGGTTGCGGGGCTTTGCGAGCCGAGGCGAAAACCGGCGCGTCGCAGCCACCGGTAGCGGCGTCATCGGCCAGCCCGGTTTCCGGCCCGACGCAGTTGAGTAACGACTCGGTTCCCGTTCGTCGTCTTGGCGTCGGTTCCACCGTGAACGATGACAAGGCATTCAAAAGCGGTGGGTTAAAGCGTGATCGGACAACCACTTTGGCGCTTTGCACGCCACGCTCGCCCGGATCTGCGGTACCACCGATGGTCGGGGTTATTCGGTCTCAGCAGCGGGTCGATGCGCCCGCTCGTGCGCCGGCGCCAAGCTGCGTTGACCAGAATCTTCTGATTCGATTCTGCGTCGCCCGCTGCTGATCGAGTACGGCAGTATCCAGGGCGCGCAACATGTGCGCCGCCTTGATCGTGGTTCTCGGCGCTTCGGCGGCGACACCGGCGGGCGCCGATCCGAACTCCGGTGGCGGTGATCCGAACCCCTTCGGCGGCATCAGCTGTAGCTGCAGCCAGACCGCCCCAACCGACGGCCCGGCTTCGAAGCAACAAATCAATCAGGGGATACGGCAGGGGCTTTCCAGCTTGGAGCCATCGACTTGACCCGCCACCTGATAGCGGCCGCCCTGATGCGGCAACATCGCGAAATCGGCGCTGCGATCGAAGTTTTCATCGAGAAGCTCGAAGATGGCAGCATGCAGACCGAACTGATGGGGGTGATGTTGGAAGCGCTGCGTGGGCACATCTATCTCGAGGAAGTCTTTCTTTTCCCGCCCATCCGGGAAGCGGGAATAGTCATGCCCATCGTCGTGATGATGCGCGAACATGGCCAGCTGTGGGCAACGATGGAAAGCCTGACGCAGCTGCTCACTGATCCAGAAGACAGTCCGCGGCTCAAGGCGACGTGCAATCAGCTGCTCGATCAGCTTCACAAGCACAGCTTCAAAGAGGAGCCCGCCATCTATTTGCATGCCAATTACGATCTACCGGCGTCAACGAGCGCGGAATTGACCAGGTTCGTCGATACCGGCCGCGTACCCGAAGGGTGGATCTGTCAGCAGGCGAAGAGTTGAGGCTCGTTTCAACTTCTGCGCGAATTCAATAACGTTGCCACCCGGATCGCGAATGTGGAGCGTTCTTTCGCGCCAGGGTCGGTCCATCGGCGCGCTATCGGACAAAGCGATCACTTTCTCACCCGAACACCGGTCGGACACAACGGGCGAGGTCGGCGCCACTTGACACGAGGTCTGCGCGTTAGTGTGCTCTGGTCGGCCTCAGTCGACCAAGCCGATAGGAGAGTTGAGCGAATTCATGACGTCAGCAGCAGAAGTCTCGACAATCGAATCGCGGGTCGGCCACTACTACCAAATGGACGACACCTACCGGGTCGGCCACGAGAAGGTACGCGAGTACGCCCGTGCAGTGCAGGACTATCAACCCGCACACTGGGATGTCGCAGCAGCCGCGGAGCTCGGATACTCGGGTCTGGTGGCGCCGCTGACCTTCACATCGGCCCCGGCCATGGCGGCCAATCGGCACCTGTTCGAATCGGTGGTCATCGGTTATGACATGTACCTGCAGACCGAAGAGGTCTTCGAGCAACACCGACCGATCGTGGCCGGCGACGAGCTGCAGACTGATGTCGAACTGTCGTCGGTGCGCAGGATCGCCGGCAGAGACCTGATCACTGTGACCAATACTTTCACCGACACTGCAGGCGAGCGGGTGCACACCCTGCACACCACGGTCGTCGGCATCACCGCCGAGGATGTCGATCCGGCCATCAGGACGGCCGTGCAGAAGGTGGTGATGCACGACGTGAACCTCCTCGGAAACGACGAATCCGATGCGGCATACCAGAAGACGGTGCGCCCTGCGGGCGAGGCCCGGATCGCCCAGGGAGGGACGACCCGCACGCCGGGAACGCAGTCCTTCGATGACGTGAACGTCGGCGACGAGCTACCGGTGCAGCACGTCCGACTGTCCCGCGGCGACCTGGTGAACTACGCCGGCGTGGCCGGCGACGCCAACCCGCTTCACTGGGACGAGAACATCGCCAAGCTGGCCGGACAGCCCGATGTGATCGCCCACGGAATGCTGACAATGGGTTTGGGTGCCGCGTACGCTTCGGCATGGACGGGCGACCCCGGCGCGATAACCCGATACGCTGTGCGGCTGTCCCAGCCCGCCATCGTGTCTGCTACCGAGGGCGCAGACATCGAGTTCAGTGGCCGGATCAAGTCGCTGGACCCGGCGACCCGCACCGGTGTCGTCATCGTCGGGGCGAAGTCCAATGGCCGAAAGATCTTTGGGCTGGCGACGTTGAACGTCCGCTTCCGCTGACGCGGTGGCCCTGGTGACGCGACGCCGGTGTCACCGACTTCATGGCTGTGCCATGCGGCAGCAACAGCGAGCAGCAACGCACTATCGACTTGCTCGGCGCGCTTGCGCGGTCATCACATTCGGCCGCGACGCCGTCCAGTCAATCTGCCTGAGCATCGATCCCACTGCCGCATTTCTCGCGTCGGAAGGATCGTGACGGATTCCTCAAGAAACCAACGTGGCAATCGAGGGCGCGGGTAGTACCGCGCGAGGCTGACGACTCTTGCGCGGTCATCGTCCCGGTGTGATGGGCAGTTGCAGATATGAGGCGCGGGGTCCCCCGGTGTGGACAACGTGTCGCCCGCTGTTGTGCGGGGTGTATTCGCGCAATCCAGGCATCCAGGGGCCGAACAGGTTCTGCGCGCTGATGATCAGCCGAAGCTGCTCGCCGGGGTGAAACACGAGACCGATTGGCAACAGATCGATTTCGATGTCGACCACCTCTCCGGGGGTGAGCTTCTCGACTCGATCGAAGCTGTGGGCCGGGACTTCGTCGGTAGACAGGGTGTCGTCAAGGTGGCGCATCGACACGCGCAGACGGCCGCTGGAGCCCTTGTAGCGCAGGATCGAGGCCCCGCGCTCGGTGACGTCGTGGATCCTCGCGTTGTGGTTGGGCACCGTGAACACTTGTAGAGGTGCCCCTTGTGCGTTCAGCTTCTCGACGAAGACGAAGAGGTCCATGTCGTCGGCGCCATCCGCTTCGACCCACAGCCGCGCTTTGGGATAGCCGACCATGATGGTCTCGTCGTCGAATCTGACGATGAAAGACACTAAGCCCGGGTCTGTTTCGACGTCATATGCCACAGCTACCGCCTCCGCGGGCGCATCTGTGCGCAGCGTTCGTGAACTCCCGTCGAGGTAGTACTTGGTGTAGTTGACGTCTTGCGGCGGGAACTGATCCGCGACGACAGCGACTTTGTCGCCGCCCTCGAGATCGAGAAGGGCGTACCGCACGCGTGGGGTCTGTTCCCAGCCGTTGTCTTCGCCCTTGAGGAAGTGATCGAAGAACCGGCGCAGATCCTCCCTGTTGGCCTCGTCGTAGTAGTCGGGCCACTCCTGACTGTTGTGAATGCGCAGCCACTTGTCCTTGGACCCCATCCGCCGCCAGGCCCGGAAGGTGCCCGCGGTGTGCAGGTTGTTGGAGTAGCTGGCCACCACGTAGGCCGGCACGGTGATCCGGTCGAATTGCGGGATCTTGTTGCGCCACAGGTCGTTCATCAGGGGGTGCCGCTCCGCCTCGGTGAGGATGTCTTCCTTGTGGGTTTGCCCCAGTAGCTGTTGTCCTGCAGTTCTCGGGCGAACCCGGTGTCGGGCATGCCGCCGCGCATCACCAGATCGCGGTAGACGTCGCTGACGCCCTCCCACGGGTTGATCGCGGCGAGGTGCGGCGGCTGTTCGGCGGCGGCGAACCATTGGGCAACTGCGAGATAGGAGGTACCGCTCATGGCGACCTTGCCGGTGCACCATTCCTGGACAGCCAGCCACTCAATCAAGTCGTGACAGTCCTTGCCTTCTTGGCAGTCCCACAAAACACTGTCGCCTTCGGAGTCAGTGACGCCTCGGGGATCCGGATTGCAGATTGCATACCCGTGGGCGCACCAATACGCCGGGTCGGGCCCTTCGAACTTGTGCAGACCCGACACGATTCCGTTGTCCAGACCGACCAGCCCGAAGACCCCCATCGCGGCCGGGGCGCTACCCTCCCCCTTGCCGTACGGGCTCCACGCCACGATGACCGGCACCTTCTCAGCGCCCACCGGCCTCAGGACATCGACATAGATCCTCACACCGTCACGCATCGTGACCGCGACATCCTTCTCGAGCACGATGTCGACCGGCAACGCCCGAAACGCAGGCGCCAGCTGAAAGCCCGCCGGCAGGGTCCGCAGGCCGGGATCGAACCCGCTCAGCACTCCATACCTCTCACCGGGTTCCAAAGGATGAGAGGGGATGAACACTTGCGGCACTTCAGCCATATGCATCTTCCTTCACTCGCGGGCCCGTTCGGACTTTCCCGAGGATAAGACCCGCCGCCCAGCAAAATCAACATGAGTTGAGATAATGCTAGGCACGCGATAGCTTGATGAGGTGACCGCGAACAGCACGCCGGTGTCTGCGGGGCGCCGTGGGCGTCGCCCCGGTAGGAGCACCACCCGCCAGGCCATCCTCGAGGCCGCCCGCGCGCGGTTCGCTAGCGACGGTTTCGCCGCGACAACAATCAGGCGGATCGCGGCGGACGCGGGCGTCGACGCGTCGCTGGTGATGCAGTTCTACAGGTCCAAAAATGAGTTGTTCGCCGCAGTCATGTCGATCTCGCCAGAGGCGTTGGCACGCTTGGGCACTGCGTTCGACGGTCCCGACGAATTCCTCGGCGAACGGGTGGTCCGCGCCTTTCTCGGTGTGTGGGAGGGGGCGCCCCAGGATTCAGAGCCGCTCATGGCGATGCTTCGAGGTGCCATCGTCAACGACCACGCCAGCGGTCAACTGCGGGAGTTCATTCAGGCCCGGCTTCTCGAAGGCATCGGCTCACGCTCGATCCACCACGATGATGCGGCGCTGCGCGCTGGACTGGCGTCCTCGATGCTGGTCGGCATCATCGTCGGAAGACGAATCGTCGGAGTTCCCGTGCTGGCCGATGCAGATAGTGAGGCCTTAGTCGCACTCGTCGCACCGGCGATCCAACACGTGCTGACATCCAGATCGGCGTTGGGTGATTCTGTCTTTCCTTCAACGGTTTTGGAGCGATAGTGACAGACGACGATCTACCGACGGTCAACGGGGCACGCTGAATTTGATCGATTCGGCGGCCAACAACCGAACCGCAGTTGAGTCTTTCGTGCCACTGCCGGCCGCCGAACCCACAACATCTTCC
>CAWCJU010000006.1:0-1306969 GCA_963796035.1 uncultured Actinomycetota bacterium
ATGCCCACAGACCGTAGAACACGATGGTGGCGGTGGCTGAGGTAGTCCACACGAAGCGGAGGTAGGTGCCGGTGTAGTTCTCCAGGCTTTGCGGATCTTTGCGCCGGTGCGTTCGGCGACCTGCAGTTCTGCATAGCGGTTTGCCTGCCGCGGCGAACAGTGACGCGAAGGCCATAACGAGCAGGAACCACTGTGAGAGCGGGATCCCGGTGGCCGCCCCGCCGGCGATCTGCCCGAATGAGGAAACCCGGAGGAGACCAGGCAAATGTCTAGCACGGCTTGGTGTTTGAGGCCGAAGTTGTAGCCGAACTGGATGGCCAGGTAGATCGCGATGACCACCGCGAGTGGTGGGCGCGGTTACCAGCGAAATGGCCAGACGACGTGGCGCCGAGCCCGATCGCCAGTATGTAAGCCAGCGCGGGCGCGACCACTCCTGCGGCAATTGGGCGGAAGCGTTTCGTCGGGTGCTGGCGGTCAGCGTGCACGTCGCGGGCATCGTTGATCAGGTAGGGTGTCGGAGGATGCGGGCCAGAGCAAAACACCACAAACGCGATAGCGACCTTGTACGCGACATCTTGGTAGTCGTAGCGGGTGTTGCCACCCAGGGTTGCCAGCGGCGCAGCCACGACGAGGACATTTTTGATCCATTGTCGTGGCCGCAGCGCCTTGATCAGGACCGACCGCGAGATTCGCCGGCGGCCCGGCCCCTGGCGACACTTCGTGCTCCACGACCACCCAGTATCGCTGGTTGCGCACGCAACGAATGCAACGGCACGCGCCCACCTGTCCTAAAACTAAAGAATGTGGACGGCTCAAATCCTGTCTCGTTTGATCGCCGACACTCTTCGGCGGGTGGGTCGCCTGGGGTGTATCCGGTCAGCCGTGTTTGGCCTCGTAGCGCAGCAGGACCGTGCCACCCCGGGAAGGTGCGGTTCTCCAACAGTCGCAACGAGATCCATGACGGCAGGGGCGGGAAGAACGGGGTGCCGCCGCCCACGGCCGTGGGCCCGACCACGAGCCGGTACTCATCGACCAGACCGGCTTGCACGATCGGTGCGGCCAGCGTCGCTCCGGCCACCTCCAGGCTGCCGTCGGTTTCGGCTTTCAGCTTTCTCACCACCTCGACTGGGTCGCCGCGTTCGAGACGGGAGTTCCAGCCGACGGACTCCAGGGTGCGCGAGAACACGACCTTGGGCATGTCGCGCCAGATGCGGGCGAAGTCGACGATCAACAGGGTAGCGTCCGGACCTTCGTCGGCGGTCGGCCAGTACGCGGACATCAGTTCGTAGAGCCGCCGGCCGTAGAACGATAGGGCGGTCTCCCGCTCGAAGTCGTTCCAGTACTGGTGCAGTTCTTCACTGGGATCGGACCAGTCGATGTTGCCTTGTGCGTCGGCGATGTACCCGTCCACCGACACGTTGAAGCTATAGATGAGTTTGCCCATGCAGATCAGAGACTGCACCGAAGCAACCATCGCGGCGCGCCGCCTGCAAAACGAATCTCCGCCAAGCGCCTGTCTCGTTTCTAGAGATCCGCGCCGACTCGTTTCTTGTCTCAGACCATCAGGTGGGGTACGGGTAGTTTCTTGTTGAATTTCCTGTCGCCGATTCACGGCGGGCCAGGATGCTACGAACTTGCCGGATCAGTTCTTCGGGCTCTTCGGGGATTGTGTGGCCGCTGTGGGCTATGACCTGGTATTGGATGTTTGCCCCTGAGGCGACCGCTTTGGCTACCTGGCTCGGCTTCTTCACCGGATCGTGTCGCGCCGGGAGGAGCAGAACGGGGTGATCGGGCACTTTCGGCGACGGCTATGCGGGGCCAGGGCGGTGAGTTCGGTCTCGCGGATCCAGTTATCGATTAGGCGGCCGGCGAGTCCGATGTTACCGATCTGGCAGTGGTTGGAGGCATGTTCTCGTGCGGTGAAGATCCGGGTGGTGAGCGAACGGGCGTGAGTGAGGGTGGCGGTTTGGCGCTTCAGCATAGACAGCGGCATGTAGTGGTCATCGGCGCCGGCGAGTAGAAGGACATCGGCGCGCACGCGTGGTGAACATCCTGCGGTGGCCACGTGAGTGGTCGCGCGCAAAAAGTCGTAGGGGCTGGTTGTTCCGGTGATATGCATGCCTTGCGGTAAGGCCCACTGCAGCATGGGTTTACGGATCGCGGCGTGACGCGCGACGGCATTGACGACTTGGCGGGGCGCGAAGCGGATGGCAGTGCGAAGCGCAGCGATACCCAGGCCTCCGAGCTGATGCATGGCAGCACTGAACTCGTCATCGCAGATGTCGAAAGCCACCACTCGAGCGATGCGCGGTTCATAGGCCGCCGCGCGGATTACCAAGGCGCCGCCCAGAGACACTCCGACCGCAGTCACACTGCTGAGCTGGTAATGGTCGAGGACGGCGGACACAGGGCGTTCCCAGTCGGGCACCATGGCCAGCCCGAAGTCCTCCAGGGCGCCGCCTTGACCGGGCCCGTCGAAAACCACTACGCGCCGGCCGCCGCGGACAAAGGCGAACAGCAGGGGGAAGAACTCCTCGACGTAACTGTCGAACCCGCCAAATACTACGATGGGGTCGCCGTCTTGTTGCGATGGCTCAAGGTTGTAGGTCGGCAACTGGCCGTGATCGAAGGCCACCAGATCCGGCTCGATCTCGTAGGTCTTTTGCATGGTCTCGACGAACCGTCGCCGCGCCAATGGAGCGCGGGGATCGCCGGTGCTCATGAAAAATTCTGCGGCACGGTCATAGTAGGCGCCAGCCAAGGTGCGTCCATCGCGACGGGCCCGCTCCGCCAGGCCAAGGAAGCCAGTGATCCACTGCGGATAATCGTCTGCGCAAGAGGCGAGTTCGGCGATTTCAGCTAGCGAGGATGGGCCGATCCACTGCGCCCATCGGTTGCACTGAAAGTTGATGCTGACGTCGCGATGGAACTGGCGATAGCCCATCGGTTGATCGGTGCCGGTGATGTCGATTACTGGTGCGCCTACCAAGCCCTTCACCTCCATCGCAACTTTCTTGCAATGCGACCCAGGGTGTCACCTTCAGCCGGGCAATGCAAGTTTCTTGCGATAAGTTTGAGGGGTGGTTAGTCACCGGCGCGGCGAGCATGTTCGCGAGAAGGTGCTGGCCGCCGCGTTCGACGCGTTCACCGAACACGGAACCCAGGCGAGCATCGCCGATGTCGCTCGACGCAGCGGAGTACATGAAACGACGATCTACCGCCGGTGGAGCACCAAGCAAACCCTATTCGTCGATGCGATGCTTCGGCGCAGCGCCGAAGCTATACCCCCACCTGACACGGGTACTATCCGCGGCGACCTTATCGCCATCGCTGAGGCGGTGAAGTCCTACTTGGCGTCAGCCGCCGGTGTCGCCACGTCACATGCTGCGTTACTAGTCGCTGAGGACACCGTCGATTCCGAACGGGCCCGCTTTTGGCGCACTCGCCTCGAGGCGTTGCGCTCAGCGGTTCAGCGAGGCATCGACCGTGGCGAGCTAAGGGCTGACACCGACCCCGCACTTCTCCTCGAAACATTAGTCTCTCCACTGCACACACGCGTCCTGCTCACTAAACGACCGTTGGACACGATACACATCGAGCAGCTCGTTGACCTCCTCCTCGACGGCGCACGCGACACGCAGTAGTTGAGGTCCGAGGCGCTCCTGTCTCGTTTCTAGCGAAACGAGAGCAGTCAGACCTTGCCTCGCCTCGAACGGCCAAGCAGCCGCCCGTAACTGCCGGACTCCTTCAGACAAGATTGCAATGTGCGGGGGTGGGCCCGTGATCCGTCGGGCGTTCAGCAAATGGCGGAGCGTTATTGACCGTTTGGATGCTGCTGGGCGTACTGGATGCCTTGATTAACCTGGTCGATCGCCTGCTGTACTAGGTTAATCGCCTGCTCCCGATGGCCGCCTTTGTCGGGCTGGGCCTGTTGCAGTTCGCCGAGGCCTTGTTGCAGATTGTTTCGTGCGTTGAACATGTGTTCTTGGACGGCGTACGCAGTGCCGGCCCCCAAGATGCTGAAAGCTGTTGCCGTCGCGACTCCTGCGATCGCCAGTCGAACATTGGAAATTTGCATACCGATTCCTCCCCGGATTCCAGGCGCCGAAACTTTAACAGTGTGACCTGCGGTCGGCAAGATCTCTCGAGTTGCGCTAACCGGTCCGCGGTTGCCCGACCGCCTCGGCAAGGGGACCCGCGACTCGCGACCGGTTCGGCGACCTCCTTGCAGTGGGGCTGTAGCGCCGAGAAGGGGTGGGACCTGAGGAGCGGGTCCCGCAGTCTCACATCTAGAAAAGCGAGAGTGATCAAATCCTGTCTCAACTAGGCATCTGCGAAGGTGGTGGTGTGGTGGAGCATGTGCTGCGGGACGTTGGATACGTCGTCTTTGACGTAGGTGAGACGCTGGTCGATGAGAGTCGACTGTGGATGTCGGTGGCCGACAAATGTGGTGTACCGCTCGCCACCGTGTGCGGAGTGCTCAGCGGCCTCTCGAGCGAGGTGAACATCACGGTCAGCTGTGGGACGTCCTAGGAGTCGAGCGCGCCGCAACGCATTCAGCATCGAGCGCAGCGACCTGTACCCGATGCGCTGGAGTGCATCAACTCGGCTCGACAGCTTCATCTGAAAGTAGGAATAGCTGGGAATCAGCCTGAGGGGCTTGACGATACGTTGGCAGCCCAGGTCTGAAGACCGACTTTATTGGCACGGCTTCCGTCACCATTGCGTCAACCCTTGGGCGACCGTCTACCGGGTGCTGGCCACCGAAACCAACTAGCCCCGTCTAGGTCGTTCAGCGGCGAGGCTGACGCGCAGGTGTTGCACCACAGCATCGGCAACTGCCTCAATCGGGGTCGCCTTACCTTTGGAAACCCAATCGGTGAGCCAAATCTGTAGAGCTGAAATGACCAGTGCACCGGCGATCTCAGGAAGCAGGCCGGTAATTTCTCCCGCATCGACGGCGGCCTCGGCGGCTCGGGTGATCATCTGCATGCCCGTTCGCCAGGCGGTGCGCTGGCCACCACGGCCAGCTTCTCCCGACGGCGAGGACCAACTCAAACCCTCGTTGATGTGCAGTTGCAGAAAGTGGGGATGCGCGGCGAAGAACTCGACCTCTGCGCGGGCACCGACCAGGATCGCCTCCAACGGCGATTCGGCCGTTTCGGCGCGAGCATGCACGGCGGTCACGAACTCCTGCATGCGTACGGCATTGAGGGCATCCCAGATGTCGTCCTTACCGGCGAAGTGCTTGTAGACCGTCGCAAGTGACACGCCGGCAGTCTTGGCGATCTCACTCATCCGCGCGTTGGTGAAACCCGTCTGACTGAACTCGTACTCCGCCGCAGCCACGATCTGCTGCCGATACATTGTGCGGCGCACGTCGGCGATCTCGGCGACAGGCCATGAGGATTGGGGCGTCGCCATCACCACCCACCCTTCCTCAATGAAGCCTGTCGACTAATGCTACTGTTCTACAGTAATCCTCGTTCTGGTACAGAGAATTATGATTCTACACAGGCCACGCAGCAAAGGAGCGTCGATGGCGACCGTAGGGGCAGTAACGAAAGACGCTGGGCCGATCACTGCCAAATTGCCACCGTCGCGCGGGCTGCGCATCGTGTGGATCGTGGCGTTCGGCTCGTTAGCCTTGGCATTCCCCATTTACAGTTACCTGGCCTTCCACAGCGACGTGGACCGCGTCGTCATCGCCAACGCGATGGCCGTGCAAGCCACCCTGGCCTACTTCATCGGCATCTTCGCCGCGTTGCTACCCATCCCGTCGCTGCGCGCCTGGAACCGATTTCAGCGCGTCCAAGGGATCGTGCTGCCCTTCGTGATCGTCTCCTATGCAACACATCTGACGTGGGAACTCGGCTGGCTGATCATGCACAAAGCCATCGCCGGAGCGCGCGACGCGGCGTGGGCATACCCCTGGTGGAGCTACATCGACGGCGGCGACCTGCGCTACCTGCACGCCGAACCCCACTTCCTAATGGTCGAGGTGCTTTCGGTGATCAACGCCTGCGTGGGCATCACCGGACTGGTCTTGCTGTTCCGGTCCAAGTTCGCCGACTACCGAGGCACCCTGCTGGTCATGACGACCGCGGTCACCCACACCGTCCTGACCTGGTACTACTACGGCACCGAAATCATCGCCGGATTCCCCTCAACCAACACCGCCAGCTTCATGGACTTCGGCGTGAAATTCATCCTGCTCAACAGTCCCTGGCTGATCGCACCATGGTTCGTACTGGGCTGGGGATACACCATGCTCAAGAAGCAATTCGCCCTGACGACACTGCCTTCCGGCCTACCCAATACCTAAAGCAGGCCAACGGACGTGACCACGAAGCCACCCATCTTCAACCTGACCGAACCCGGACCCGCGTTCGCGAACTTCGTCGCAGGGATGCGCGAGCGACAAGACTCGCCGTAACCGTTGCAGCCGACGAAGACGTCTGGGAACAAGCCGCCAACACATCGCCGCACTGCGAACCCTTCTCAGTCCCCACGAGGCAACAGAAGGCATCAGCCCAGCCGGACATCGCCAGCTCTCCGGGAGCCGGAAGCCTGCTAATGCCGCCTTGGACCATCATCCAATACACACCTGAAGGCGTCGCCCTGGCAGTTCCGTCTAGCCGACTCTCTCTAAACAACGTCTACGACGAGGCTAGGTGATCCGGTTCTGACATCGTTGCTGCCGAGTTATCGGCGGGTTGTCAACGACGTGAAGAACCGAGCCCATGGCCTACGTGATGAGCGCACGACCGCCCGGCGGAAGCCGGACGTGGACTGTGGTCGATGAGTCGTATCGAACGGTTGCGCCGGTCGAGGAGTGGCTGGAGGCGCATCGGCAGCTGTGGTCGCCGAACACCGTGCGCGGCTACGCCACTGGACTCGCTCAATGGTGGACGTTCCTGGAACTGCGGGACGAGATTACCGGTTGGGCTGAGCTCGGCGTTCCGCAGTCAGTGGGTTCTTGTCGTGGCTGCGCATCGGCCGCACCGTAGAGCGAGTGATCGCTCGCAACGCCGAGGCCACGCCATCCGCGGAGACGTTGGAAGCTCGTCTGGCGGCGCTGATCTCGTTCTATCGTTGGCACGGCGCGGTGAACAACGTTCCCGTCGCGGGCAAGCTCCTGCGTGCCAGGCCGCGACGTGCACCGGCCCGAGGTCTGCTGTCTCACTTGGATAGTCGTAGCGAGGCGCCGCCGTCGTCGCCGGTTCGGGTGCGCACGATCAAGCGCAGTGATCGGACGCCGCTGCTGTTGCCGCAGCAGGTGCAGGCGATCCTCGACGGCTGCGCGGTCTATGAGCCGCAGGCCGGCGAATGGCAGGGGAATCTGCGTGATCGCTTCTTGTTTGCTTTGCTTGCTGAAACCAGCATGAGACTCGGTGAAGTGCTGGGCGTGCGGGTCAACGAGTTCGTCATGGGCCGCGGTGGCACACCCTACGTGGAGGTCGTCCCGCGCGAGGACACCCCCAACGGCGAAAGGGTGAAAATGCTGCGGCCACGCCGGATCTATGTTGGCGCCGACCTGGAACGCCTCTACACCGACTACCTGACCCATCTGGCTTGCCGCGCCGCCGAATTCGGCATCCCGATCAGCCCGGACGAGCTGCTGTTCCGCAACCTGGATCGGCCACCACTGCTCTCACCACTTCGCGAAGGGACCGTGCGGGACAAGGTCGCCGCGCTCAAACGCCGCCGCATCGGCCCCGCCGAGTGGACGCCGCACTGGTTTCGGCACTGCCACACGCCACGGCACTGTTGATCAGCGGGGTCCCGAAATGGGTGGTCTCACGTCGTCTTGGCCACGCCCATGTGCAGACCACTTTGGACCTGTATGGCTGGGTCAGCGAGGACGAAGCACTTCGCGTCGCGGCGAACTGGAAGAACCATACCGATGACTGGAAGGCCGCTGTTGATGCACCTTGATCCCACCCCAAACACCCTCGACAGCAACAGAACACAGCTCAGCTGGGCTCCTCGGAGTTGCCGCCCGAATGGCGCGAAGAGGTGATCGCGCCGGGAATCGACACCTGGGAGCGCGCCACCGATGAGAGTTCAACGCCCTGCGCGTTCACGGTCTACCGACGCGGATCCGCACCGAGCTGGCATGGATGGCGCACTGGCAGTTCCGTGAAGGCAGCAAGGTCACCGCGTCCAAGTACAACCAACTCGCGCAGATGCTGCGACACTGCGTAGCGGGAAACAAGCTGCGTATCGATTCGCTGCTCGACGTGGACCCCAAAGTGTTTGTCCCGCTGTATCATAGCTGGTTCGAGAGCCGCTACGGACGGTTGCCCTCGCCGCGCGCCACGGCGGGTATGCGCCACACTTTCTACGGGTATCCCAGATCGGCGCTGGCGGCACGGATGAAGGAGGGGCCGTGGCGGATCCTGGACGAGTGGATTCCGCAGTGCGATCCGCGGATACCGTGAATCGTTGTTTCCCAGTAAGGCCGGCACCGACATCTACCTCGACGCCGCAGGAGTTCCGGCGGTCATTTCCACGGCGCTGGCCGCAGCCAAGAGAGGCGCCACCCCCGCGGTCGTAGGGGTACACAAAGAGCTAGTGCCCATCGAGGTTCTCAACGTCATGGCCAACGAGATCAACATCGTCGGCTCGATGGGTTATCCTGACGAATTTTTCGAGGTGACAAAGGATCTCGTCGCAAACTGGGAGAAATATGCGCTCATCGTCAGCCACACCGTCCCATTCGACAAGGTCAAGGATGCGCTCGACATGGCGTCCACGCCCGGCGCCGCCGACAAAGTCGTCGTCACCTTCTGAGTCGATCGGTGACGACCCCGCCGGCTGCTGGGTCTCCTCTGCGGTGACGATTCAGGTAGCACCGTCCGTCGTTCGCGACGGGGGCCTAGATGTTGTTGACATTCCGCTCGGCTGTATTAGATTAGATTCTGAACAACGTTCGAATCTGATCGCTGTTCGAAAGGTGGGCGCGTGGGAGAGTCCGGCCGGGTTGCTCCGGTTTTGTCCTATGGCGCACTAGATCGTGCTCATCTGACTAAGCACCTCATGGCACTCGCCCAGCGGGTGGGGGTCGACAAGGTCACCATGCGGGCGCTAGCTTCCGACGCGGGCACATCGGCGTCATCGGTCTACTACCACGTCAAAGACAAGAACGAGATGTTCGACCTGCTGATCGAGGCGATCGTCGACAGCATCGAGATCCCGAGCGGCGGCGACTGGGAACACCGGTTGGTCACGCTTTACACCAACGCCTGGAACGTCTTAGCGGCAGTGCGTGGTAGCGCCGCTTTGCTCCAGCAACGTCCGCACACCCGCGCGGCGGCGAACATGGATCAGGCAACGCGCAAGCTACTGCGTGAGTCTGGTTTGGCAACAGACGATTTCGATGGCGCGCACGCAGTGCTCTACATCCATTTGCTGGGCTCCGTCGAGTTAGCGCACCGCCGGTATCCCGAAGGGGCAACCGCCAAGCAAACCAGGGGCATGAAGTCGGTGTTCCTTTTCGGCGTGCAGGTGATCCTCGAGGGTCTGCGGCATGTGTCGGCAGCGAAGAGGACGGATAGGGGCGCAGTGTGACCGACTTTGCGTTGGATCTGGCGGAACCTTCGCTATGGGCCGGCGGGTTTTCCGATGAGATGTTCACCGAGTTGCGCCATCGCGCCCCCGTTTATCACCAAGAACTCACCAACCTGGTAAATGACCAACTGGGACGGGAGTTCTGGGTCTGCACCAGGCATGCCGAGGTTACCCAGGTGCATCGCGACTACGAGACGTTCACGGCCACCGACGGTCCCCTGGTTCAGGAGGTGGGTCTGTTCGCCGCCTACCCCGCGATCGTCAACCTCGACCCACCGGATCACACTAAGCGCCGGCGCATCATCGCCAAAGCGTTCACGCCGCGGGCGATCACCCAACTCGAGGACGGCATCCGGTCACGCGCTCACCTGATGGCGAAATCGTTGCTAGACAGCGGCGGCGGCGAGTTCGTAGATCTCGCCGCAGGTCTGCCGATCTCGGTGATCGGAGACATCGTCGGGATTCCAGACGACGACCGTCCGCGAGTGTTCGAGCTCATCGCTCAAGTGCTCAAGCTCGCCGGCGCCGGGATCGCCACACCCGAAGGCGACAATCTGCGGCCATTCATGGAGCTCTTCGAGTACGCCAGCGAACTGACTGCGCGCAAGCGGGCCAATCCTGTCGACGACATCTGGAGTGCACTGTGCACTGCCGAACTCGAGGACGAGGACGGTTCGCGGTTCTTGTTGCCCGTCAACGAGTTGGAGATTTTCTTCTTCATCCTGAGCTTGGCCGGTAGCGACACCACACGTAACGCGCTGTGCGACGGCATCCGCGCATTCGTTGCCAACCCTGAGCAGGCCGATCGCTACCGGCAAGACCGTCAATCCCGTAGCACCGCCGTTGAGGAGGTGCTGCGCTACTCGACGCCGATCATGTTCTGGGTGCGAGGTGCAACGCGGAACGTCGAACTCGCCGGCGTTCGCATCTCTGAAGGCGCACGAGTAGTCACCATGCTGCGTTCGGCCAACCGCGACGAGGACGTTTTCGACCGGCCCTTCGACTTTGACATCAGCCGAGATCCCAACCCCCACGTCGCTTTCGGCGGGGGAGGTGCGCACCATTGCCTCGGCGCGATGCTGGCCCGCGCCGAGATCCGCGCTGCACTCGACGAACTGCTGTTGACCACCGACGATATCGACGTCGGCGAGCCGCAGATTCAGCACCCGAACATGGCATCGAACATGACTGTCTACGAATCACTTCCAATCGTTCTCAGCCCCATCAATAGAGGCCGCTCGACAACTCGCACGGTGTCTGCAAAGGAGCGACATTGACCGAAACAGATGCAATCAGGGGTCGGCGCCACGCGATATATGCGCTCGTCGCATTTTGCGCCGTGTTCTTCATCGGCGGGATCATTGTGTCCTACGTAGTCGCCGCTAAGTACGGTTACGGCAGCGGCTTTGGTGACGGCAGACTAGCGCCGCTTGGAACCGTCAAGGGTCACGGATTCGTCGGTGACAGCGCGATCCTGGGCGGGGCATTCGCGGTTGACGTGGGGATCCTCTTTGCCTGGTACTGGCTGATCAGCCGACTCGAGGCGCCGGCCGAAGATGATCCGCTGCCCGCCGACGACGGTGCCGACCTTTCGCGCGATGAGAGTTGGTACTTCATCCAGGTACCGAACCTCACCAGGGTCCTCATCGGTATCGCGGTGTTCTGCACTGCGGGCGTCGCGATTCTCGCTGCGTCGATCTTGCCCGTCGTTCTGCTCCGGTACGGATGGTGAACCAAATGAGCAATCAAACGACGGTTCAGGTCAATCCCGATAAATACCCGTTGAGCAGTCCGCAGTCCGACAAGGCAGACCGTTGGCTGCTTGCCGGCGCGCTGTGTTGCGGCACCATCATGCTGGGACCGCTTGGACTGATTCTCATCGCGGTCGGCTTATCCAAGTTGCGCCGTGCCCGCCAATTGGGTGAATGGGTGCGCCCCACGGCGGTAACGGTATTCGGCATGTTCGCGCTCGTCGACGCCAGCATCAACTTCGTCGGCTGGTCACTGGATATGTTCGCGCACAACACCCATATGCTGCAGATGATGTCGTGGGGATTCGGCCGGATGATCGACGGCGGGTACTACTACCACTACAACTCGACCTGGCTCGGCGGCGTTTCCGACCGCGCGGAGAAAAGCTTCGCGATGTTCGCCGTGTTCATGATCTTCCCGGCCCGGATCGTGGCGGCATGGGCGTTCATCAAGCTGAGGCGATGGGGTTACCGCTGGATGATCCTGACCGGGTGGGCGTACGTGTTCTTGTGGACCGGGTACCTGAGCAATCTGCTGCTGAATTTCCCTGACCGCTTTGGTAATTCGCTCTACGGTGTCACCGGATGGTGGATCTTCGACATCTTCTACATGACGCCCTTTCTGACTTTGCCGTGGCTGTATGCGCTGAACCGCCGGCGATGGAACCGATAGCCGCCCAAAGCGAATGGTGACCTCCGTGACCCTCGACTACCTGATGTCGATCGAAGCCAACGGAAGAGCACCGGTGGATATCGCGGCCCGCAGTGATCTCGGCTTGCCGGTGCGTTGACCACCACGGCCAGCTTCTCCCGACGGTGAGGACCAACTCAAACCCTCGTTGATGTGCAGTTGCAGAAAGTGGGGATGCGCGGCGAAGAACTCGACCTCTGCGCGGGCACCGACCAGGATCGCCTCCAACGGCGATTCGACGGTTTCGGCGCGAGCATGCACGGCGGTCACGAACTCCTGCATGCGTACGGCATTGAGGGCATCCCAGATGTCGCCCTTACCGGCGAGGTGCTCGCCGCCGGCGGCGAAGAGGCCCCCGCAGTGGGTCGCCGACGCACGATATTCGTCGAAGGCAGCGCGATACAGGTCAGCGATCCGGGCGCGCTGGTCAGGATCGGTGATGACGATCCAATGCCACCCCTGGCGGTTCGACCCCGACGGCGCCTGTAAGGAAATTCGCACACAGTCCTTGATCAGCCTCCAACGGGACGGGCCGGTCGAAGTCGATCCGGCGGCGGACCGCACGCGTCGTGGTCAGCAGCTCATCTGGGGACAGTTCGACGATGTCGGACATGGGTTGATCGTCTCAGCTAATCCCGGGTGAGGCAGTGATCCCACGCCCCGTGCGACTCTCAGATGCCACCGCGCTCCAGAAGTCGCACTGCTCGCCGAGCCGAGAAGCCGATCAGGCCTTGACACTTAAAAGCATCGGAGGTCTAGAGAAACGAGACACCACCACCGAGCGCACTCCCCCTACGGCTAGCCGCAGTTCGCGGTGTCTCATTTCCTGTCTCGCACCGCGTGTCTCAGTTCCTCACTGTCGGAGGGAAATGAGACCGTAGTCGATGTGACAGCCATCCTTGGGTACGCCCGGGTCAGCACCGTGGGCCAGGACCTCGATGCGCAGCTAGCCGCGCTCAGCGCAGCTGGCATCGGAGCTGACCGCATCTTCACCGACAAGCTCTCGGGGTCGGTAAACACGGCCCGGCCCGGGCTGGAAGCCATGCTGGACTATGCCCGCCAAGGCGACACTGTGGTCGTCAGTGCGATCGATCGACTCGGACGATCTGTCCTCGAAGTGACACGGACCATCGCCGACCTTGGCGAACGGCGAATCCTGTTGCGCGCCTTGCGTGAAGGCGTTGATACCGGCACCCCCACCGGTCGCGCTGTAGCCACCATCATGGCCACCCTGGCTGAGCTCGAACTCGAACTCGGCCGGGAGGGGCGCGCGGCCTCCCGCGCCTCGCGGCGCGCGCGCCAACTGCCGGCCACCAAACCAGCCAAACTGACCGTGGACCGGCAAGAACAGCTGCGCCGGCTCGCCGCAACCGGTGAACCCGTACACGAACTCGCTCGAGCGTTTGGCATCAGCAGAGCAACCGCCTACCGCTACCTGGCCAACCTCAGCAGTCAGCCCAGAGTGCCGCTATGACCGCCGACGACCTGGCCGATCACCCCGTCTGGAATTACCGGGCAATCATCAACGCGGCAGACCCCGACACGCAAGCCGAAGTCCGCGACCGCCTCTTTCGCACGCCTTTTCAGATCCGGTTACACAATGGCGGGACAGTGACCAGCACGGTCTACAGGATGGCCGACCAACTTGAGCTCCACAATCCCGACCACGCCATCGACCTCTTCCAGGCCTTTCGCGATGCGGGCGCCTACGCATGGGATTCGAAGACACAAACCATGTGCGAAGTGGAAGACCCAGACATTTACGTACACCGGGTAAAGCGTCCCGCCCACATACCTCAAATACCTGGGGCGCTGGCGTAGGACCGCGCAGAACCTCAGGCCGGTCAGCGTGACCCGCTGACTCTCAATCAGCGGGCCCAGCATCCAGGCTGCTAACCCTTCGGTTAGTCAGTCAGCGGTTTACTGCTCTGCGCTCGTTAAAAGCGGGTAGGTCCTAAGACTTTAGCCGCGAAGGTATCCCTAGCCACCGACATGCCCACCGTTTGATCCATGTTAATGATGGGAATCGAGTGGCATTAATCGGTGCCGGCGTCCAGAAACCTTCGTTATCGAGACATTGCGCTGCGGCAAATCCGGGGACAATCTTCGTGGTACGCCCTCATCGGCGATGTGGTGACCATCCGCCTGTGCCCGGAGTGTGCCGACATTGCCGCGACTTCACCGCGCACCGCGTTAGTCAGCAGATTCGGTGGATCGGGATACGCCGCTACCCTGATGGCGTGACTGGGAAGGTCGATCAGTGGGCGGACGACGACGGCGACGACACCGACTTCTGGTTGGCACTACCGGGCTTTCGTGAATCACTCATCGAAGCAGAAGCCGACTACGGCGCAGGCCACACATTCAGAGAGGAACACATCCGCGCTCACTACGGATTGCCGCAGCGAGACGCCGACCAGGAAGAGTTACGCCTGCGATGCACGGCACACGGCAAATGGATGTCCGAGCATCCCGATGCCGTGGCGGCCGCGGAAGAGTGGGCTGACGGAAACCTCGACGAACTGAATCACACCTGAAACCAACCATGCCAGCGGGGTCTTGCCCGCTCTCAAGGCGTTAAGGCGACCGAGCCCACCCGCAGTGAATTGACCGGCGGTCCGGCGACAGTAATCTTTTTCGCAGGCTGGGAAATGTTGACGACGGTCGAAAATTAGGCCAGAAGCGACGGTCGAAAAGTAGGCCACGTGGTCGTGGTTATTGTGCCGTGTTGTCTGCGCGTGCGGAGGGCAAGGTGTCGATTCCGGTGTCCTTGAGTCGGTAGCTGGAGCCTTTGAGGGTCAGGACCTCGGCGTGGTGGACGATGCGGTCGATCATCGCTGCGGCGACGACTTGGTCTCCGAACACGTCGCCCCAGCGGGCGAAGGGCAGGTTCGAGGTCAGGATCAGTGAGGCGTGTTCGTAGCGGCTGGAGACCAGTTGGAAGAACAGGTTCGCGGCGTCCTGCTCGAACGGGATGTAGCCGACTTCGTCGACGACGAGCAATCCGATGCGACGCAGCTTGGCCAGCTCAGCGGGGAGTCGGCCAGCGTTGTGGGCGGCTTTGAGGCGGGCGACCCAGTCCACGGCGGTGGCGAACGCGATGCGGTGCCCGGTTTGGGCAGCCTTGACCGCCAATCCGATGGCGAGGTGGGTCTTGCCGGTGCCGGGTGGGCCGAGCAGTACTACGTTGGACGCCTTGGCCAGGAATGCGCCGGTCCCGAGGTGGGCGATCATGTCCCGGTTCAAGGCGGGTTGATGATCGAAGTTGAAGTCCTCCAACGACTTGCGGGTCGGGAATCCGGCCGAACGGATGCGGGTCGCCGCACCGGAGGCCTCGCGGGCGGCGACCTCCCGGGAGAGCACCGCCGCGAGATACTCTTCGTGAGTCCAGCTGGCGTCGCGGGCTTGCTCGGCCAGCCGGGCGGCGGAGTCGCGGATGCGTGGCGCCTTGAGAGCTTGGGCGTAATGCAGGACAGCCTTGATGGGATCCTCGGCCATACTCACGCCACCTCACCATCGGACGTGGCTGCGCCAGTGGTGAATTCGACACCGAACGCGCGATCGTAGTCGGCCAGATCACGCACCAGCTGATCACCTGCCGCCAGTGGCGGGCCTGTTTGAAACTGACGGCGCAACGACGCGGCGGCCGTGACGTGGGCAGGATCGGTCAGGGTTCGTCGCGCCGCCCAGCAGCGGTCATGGGTGGCCAGCAGGCGCCCCGCCCGGCTGACCGTCACCTGGGCCAGGGTGGTGGTCACGTCGACGAGTTGGCCGATCGCATGCGGGTCCACGGAGTAGTCGTTGCCGGCCACCCGCACGTAGTAGTCACGTCCCAGCCGTACCGAGGTCACCGTTTCGGTAACCGGCGGCACCGGTGGCAGCGCCAACATGTGAGCTCGATCGGGATCGAGGAAGTCGATGGGCCGACCATCGAGGACCCGCACCCGACGCGCATTAGCGGTAGGAAGCCATTGCTGCAGTTGATCATTGAAGTCCTCGGTGAGGTCGAAGCTGCGACCGGGTAGGAACGAGGTCTCCAGATACCGGTTAGCTCGCTCCACGATCCCCTTGGATTCGGGGTCATAAGGTTTGAGTTGCACCAGCCGCGACCCCAGCGTGCCCATCAATGCCGTCGCCGACTCGGTCAACCGGCCGCGGCGTCCGATCCCTGCCTCGTTGTCCCACCACAGCTCGTGCGGCACCGCGGTGAAGTCCTGCGAAAGCAGCTGCCACATCCCGGCCACCAAGTCCATGGTCTGGCGCGAGGGCAGCATCACCGCGGCGATGAACCGGGAGAAGCCTGCCACCATCACCAGCACCGGCAGTATCGCCTCCTGGCCGAAGCCGACCGGAATCCTCGGCGCCGGAAACCACAGATCACACTGGATCACCCGACCCGGCGGATGCTCGAGGCGGTCGACCGGATCGGCGGGCAGGTACTCCGGACGGATCGCCCGGACCCGCTCCCGAAACCACGAGATCGAGCCGGTCCACTCGACCCGCTCGGCGATCACGGTCGCCGGCATCCGGGGATAGGCCGACAACAACGCCCGAATTCCGCGGCTCCACCTCGCTGATCGCCGACGGCGACGCGGCCCGCTTGTACTTCGGTGGACCATCGCTGGCCAGCGCACTGGCCACCGTGTCTCGCGCGATGCTCAGCTGCCGTGCGATGGCCCGCTGCGACAACCCTTCGCTGCGGTGAAGATGCCGGATCAAAGCCCAGTCTTCCAAGGAGATCACCCATCCAATCTGATTGGGTGGCCTACTTTTCAACCGTCGCGACTGGCCGGGTTCTCAACCGTCGTCAACACGAGGAATCCATCGACATTCGCTGGCGACAACTTCAGAGCCACCTCGGCCACGAACCCGCACGGACACCGCCGAGAACCTAGAACCCCAACTCTCAGCGGGCCGACCGCCACGTCGTCGGCCCGCTGAGCGCTGCCCGCACCCAAACTAAATCGCCCGGACCCGGACCTTCCGGCAGGTCGGCAAGGGATCAGAGGCGCTGTACGGCGGCCGCCGCCCCGGCCACCAAAACGGAGGTCCGCGGCCAGACTTCCCGCGGCCGGCGTCGACAGGCATCACCAACAACCACACCCGCAGGAGTCCCTAGCTCCAAATAATCACCGGGAAACCGATCACAAAGTCCCGGGATACCCATCTGTCCCACCCGCCCTATCCAGCACAATCGCACCACTCACACTGAGCGGTTCGTTTTTCTGGGGACGAAACCACCGCGCTCTACGGGTCGGCGAGGCGATATGTCCCGTGGCCCTCGATGATCGCGCCGTCTCGGAAGGCCAGGACCTCGTTGACCGAGTCGCCGTTCTGGTTGCGGTACGCGATGACGACCGTGTCGATGCCTTGGTAGACGCCTTCTACGGAGAACCGGAGATCCGGGATGCGTGCGATGGCCTCGGTCCAGTACCGCCGCAACGCTGCCTTACCGCGGACGACGCCTCGCGTTTCCGGGAAGAGTTTGGCGGCCACCGGCGACGTGAACACGACGTCGTCATGGAAGTCGGCGAGAACTGCGTCGACGTCATGAGCGTTCCAGTTGCGCACCCACCGTTTGCTGAAAGCGGCCGCATCGACATGCATGCCGGAACTGTAGCGCCGGGCGATTCAGCGGCCCACCGATTTTCCCGCTGCACGCGGGCCCGGATCATAGCTGGCGGCGAACGTCGCCAAGGTGGTGCTGCACTTCGTGTGCGGTGTGTACCGCGACCCAGCGCAACGGCCGTTCACTGGTCTCGGGGTAGTGGTAGACAACCGTGCGATCCCAGTCGTCGGCGGTTAGCCGTGCCAGCACGTTACTGAATAGCGTTGCGGCGTCGGCGAGTTGGCGAGCGACCCCGATGGGGTCCTGCTCGTTGTAGCCGTCGTGCTCGGCGCGTTCCTCGCGACCCATGGACGTGCAGTCGGCGCCATTGACCCGACGGGCCGCGAGCACCCGTTCGCGCTGCACGAGCAGCACATCGCGCAGATGGCACCCGTACTCCAGCGGAGACCATACGTCGGGCCGTGCACGCAGCCGCACGTCGACAACGTTATTGCACAGAAGCACAACGACTTCGGCCGCGCCAGCGCAGATGTCGTCACCAGCGGTGGCGGCTTGCCGCAGGTCATAGGTGAAACCGCATTCCGCGCAGGGGTCTGTCACGGACTCATCATTTCAGACCAGTTCCGGGCCATTCACGCGAAATGGACCATCCATTAAAGGCCGATGCGGTGCCTTCGGAGTTGTTGTGGCCGTTGGTGAATAGACAGGCTCGGCATCGCCCGGGGTGGACACGGGCAGGCCGCAGACAGCCGACACGAGCCAGTGGCCCGTTAACTTGGGCCGCGACGGTGACACAACCCCACGACTTGGTGGTTCTGGACAACCAGAGCGACAGCTGGGCTGCTTGTCCCCCAACTTCGGCTACTCCATGCTCGGTCGGTACGCAGGGCGAGTTTCGGACGTCGATCTGGGCCCGCTGCGGAGTGCGATCAACGGCGGAGAACCCGTCGACTGCGAAGGCTTCCACAGTTCGCAACGGCGATGGCGCCGTTCGGTTTCCGGGCATCCGCGGCGATCCCCGCCTACGGGATGGCCGAATCAACCTGTGCCGTCACGATGCCCGACTGCGCCGAGGGATTGCGCATCGACGAGCGAGCCCAACAGCGCATATTTCGGCAGGGTCCCCGCCTCGGTTGGACTCCATCGCCCGGCGCTACGACAGTCATCCGCATGAGCTGGGACTTCATGCGGCAATTGCGGACGAGGAGCTGGTGAACCGCGTGCTGGGGCCATTGATACTCCGCAAGGTCATCGCCAGCATTCTGGCCATTGACCCTGCGTGCCAACGGATTATGTTCGACCCAGACCATCGCAACACGGCGGTGCGCGCCTCTGCGAGTTCCTGCGTTGCGAATTCCTCGGCGAACACGACATGCCGAATCGGCGGATGGTGCTTTACGCGCTTGAGCGGGCGACGCCCGGATAGGGCCCGGCCCGTCGCCATCGCGGCTCCCGGTACGGTTCAGCGCCTTTCTGGCGCTCCGTGACACGCATTGCGTAGTGAATTGACCGGTCCGTCCGCATCAGTACCCTTATGAGCATCTCAGGAGGGGTTGGAAATGCACGTTGGCGTGGGTCGCTTGTACGCCACCCCGCTCGTCCGCGATCAGACGCGTAGCGCTTGCGCGCCATCGACGGTGTCATGGGACTCCCCTATATAGATGAGAGGGCGCTGGTCGCAGAAGCCGGCGGTGACCCCTGGGCGATTAATGCAAGCCTGCAGGCTGGTAGCCCGTTGCAGATTTCGAATTTAGCCGGTGCTTTTCATCGCGCGGGCCGATGCACTGCGGAGGCCGACAACGCTTTCCAGCAAGCCCGCACCCGCTTCGAAGCCGCCTGGAATCACCAGGATGGCGGCCATCCGATCAACGATTCCGACGAAGTGCAGCGCGTGGTGAAATCCCTTGGAGCCCAATCCTTGCAGTTGCCCAAAATCGGTGCGGACTTGGAGAGCATCGCCGCGACGCTGGCCGACGCACAGAAGGCCGGCGCAGCGCGGATCGCCGCGTTGGATGCGCAGTTGAAGAGCATCTCGGACTCGGTTGTCCAGGCCGTCAACCTATTGAACAACGACAAAAGCCTCACCGCCGCAGACAAAGAGGCAGTGCATGCGTTCATCAACACATGTGAAGACGACGCCCTCCGCGATACCAAGGCGGCGCTCGCTGCCCTGCAGTCAATCCGCAACGGCTACTCCGACGGCCTTCAGAAATCGCTGAATAGCCTTCATGCCGAAGGATATGACGGCGCCCCCCTCCATGGCGCCGACGCTGACGGTGTCACCCCGCCGTCTCCTGCTCAACAAGCCGCATTGGCTGACATTCGCCAAGTTACCAATCAGGCCGTCGTGGACCAGATGGCGAAGGTGCGCGCTGCACAAGAGGCGCTGAGCAAAGCCGCGGCCGACCTCTACACCCATGGCCCGGGCTCGCCGGAAGGCGAGGCCGCCAGTGCAAAGCTGCCCAAGCTCAAGGCCGATCTCGCCCATGCTCTCGACGACCTCGGCAAGATTCCCGACTACAACAGCATTGACCCCGCGTCGATAAGTGTTGCCCCCGATGGGCATTTCATGTTCACCTACAACGTCAACGGGCAGTCCGTACAGGCTTACGGTCAGCTCAAGAACGGCACGGGTGAGTTCTTCGACCAAGCCACAGGTACGTACTACAACTTCAACGGCGGCAAGTTGACCGGCATGCGCACACCGGATTCTGGCCAAGTCGAAGCCACCTCTGAACCGTTGTTTACCGCCATTACCCTGGCGGTCGGGGCACCAGAGCTCAAGGCAGGCGGCGAGGCGCTCGTGCAAGGCGTGAAGATGCTCTTCACTCGCGAAATGCTAGAGGGCCTCACGGCCGACAACGTGTTCCCCCGCGCCCTGGCCGGAGCCGAAGAACACTTTCAAGCCGCCGAGCGGAACCTTACTTCTCATGACCCCCTACCCGGCATAAGCGGGGAGCCCGTCCCGGGTACCCACCCTCTTCACCCGCCTCCGGTCGAGCACACGCCGCCGGCCGACGTACCCGTCGAACACGCGCCGGCCGGACCTCACGTGGAGGTGGGGCCCGACGGCCCACCACCCGTTGTGATTGATCCAGCGCATCCGGAATTCCACCTCGACGACCCGCTCAACTACATGCCACCCGAGTTGCGAGCGCTATCCGAACAGCATTTGACTGGTAGTGGCGAAACCGTGTTGGGACCCTTTAAGAATCCGCTCGGAGGCCCTTCGTATATCGACGTCGCTCAACAGCGCGGCGCCAGCTACTTCGATATCGGGGACGCATGGAATTCGTCCACACCTATTGAGCGACTCGCAGCCAATCAGCATCTGCTCGATATGACAATTATGAACCACGACAAAGTTACTCTGTCGGCTGCCGTTTATACCGAATAGACCCAAATACATATACGGGAGCGGAGCTCCGATACTTGGAAGCGCATGGGTATCGACGAGTCGGAGGGAATACGCTGGCACCCCAGCCGAAGGAGCACGATAGTAGTGAAAACACTGCTCGAATTCTTCCTACGGAACTTCGATTTTCTGTACTTGAACCCCGACTATCACATCACCGACTCGACAACGTCCGGGGACCCGGCTATCAACGCTTCCCTGATTTGGTTGGCCCGGTCATCAGCTGGGACCTTTCCAACGACCGTGGCCAGGTGCGCTTTAGTGCTGCACCAACCAAATTGGCAACGATGCCAGATAACTGGTTTCGGATACCGTTAATCCGACAGTACCTGGATGGCATCGATGAAATGAACTCCGCATCCCCAGAGGAAACAGCAGCTTGGATCCGCGATAATTTGGGGCACCTTGAACAACTCTTCAGTGATGCAGAAGCGGACCGGTCGTGTCAGGAACTCCTCGATCTCGCCAAGTCGCTTGCAATCAAATACTTCGGTGCTCCCGAGGGCGAGTAGCTGAGCCTGGCAGGCCAATCCATTGTCGGGTTCGATGTTCGATCGTTGGCGGCCGGGAGGGTTCAGTGAGCTCCCGCTAAGGACGCCCGCCGCCCGCTGAACTCCCCGCTACGAGCGCACCCACTGCGTAATCTCCGGAGTGACCGGGTCGGCGATGTCGTCGAATTCGGGATGCTTCTTGAGCACCGTGGCGATCATCGAGCAAACCGGAACGATGCGCTTGCCCTCATCCCGCGCCTCGTTGAGCGCCTCCTCGACAAGGATTGTCGCCAGCCCACGTCCGCCATAGGCCGGATCGATTTCGGTGTGGTAGAAAACGCGCTGATCGCCGCGGTCGGCGAAATCGGCCAGCCCCACGGTCTTACCCTCGACGGCAATCGTGTACTTGCCGTCCTGGAGGCTCACCGTGGTTTCCGCGCCGGTCTTATCGGTTGCCATCTGTGCTTCCCTTTCTTTGTGGTGTAGGTCGAGGCCGCAGCCGAGCGGTCGGCAGCGGCGGGGCCGGCAGTCGCGTGAGCGCTCCACGGTATCCCTGGACGGCGCCGAATCGGTCGTCGGCGTCCTCCCACAGTCGGCGGTAGCGGACGATGTCCTCGTGGCTTCGTCCGACGAAGTTCCACCACATCACCAGCTCTTCGGTGAACGGCGTGCCACCCAGCAGCAGCACCCGCGCGGGCCCCTCCCCCGCGTTGTGCAGCTTCAGTTGGGCCCGGCCCGGGTTTCGGTATGCCAATTCGGCGGCCCTCAGGGCCGTCCCGTCCACGTGCACGGTCCCGGAATCACAAAGCACCCCGTGTTCGAAGGCCGGGTCCACGTCGATGTCCAGGGCAGCCCCGGCATCGAGGTCGATCTGGGCGCCCAGCAACGGCGTAAAGGTCGGCACCGGCGATCGGCTGCCGGTCAGCTCGCCGAGAAAGACCCGCGCATTCGCGCCCGGTAGTCCCCGGGGCGCGGGCTTGTAATGGGCGAAGTCTCGCGCGGTGTCGCGATCGGAGGCGGGCAGCGCCACCCAGAGCTGGACGCCGTGCAGCAGGGCGCCCGAATCAACCGATACTTCCGAATGGCAGATACCGGCCCCCGCGGTCATCAGATTCAGCTCGCCGGGCCGAACGGCCGCGTGTACGCCGGCGCTGTCGCGGTGCTCCACTTCCCCACTGAACAACCAGCTGACGGTTTGTAGTCCCGTATGGGGGTGCGGCGGGACGTCCATCCGTGCGGCGACCGGACCGTAATGGTCGATGAAACACCACGCCCCGATGAGCGAGCGCTGTCGTTGCGGAAGGGTGCGTTGCACCCGGATCGCCCGCGGGCCGCCTAACGGAACCTCTCGCGGCTCCAGTACCTGTACCATCGGCGAGGCATCCAGGTGTTGTGAAGCGGCGCAGGCGACTTCGGCCGGCGCGGCTTCGAGATTGCTCATCGTCCACCCTCCGTTGCGGGGCCCGCGTGCGGCGCCGTCATCCGCGACCGTACCCGCGTGCTTACTTGCGCGGGGGTCGCAGCACCTTCATAGCCAGCCGCATCACCGGTTCGGGCACGCGATCTTTGATCGACAGGGCGCTGTCGGCGGCACGGGAGCGCAACGGGGTGCCGCGGCCGAATACCCGGTTCAGCGGCCCGCCGGACGGCTCGAGGACCACATGCAGCGGCGGGGTACCGACGGCGGCGCCCAGCGCGTTGGAGATAACCATTCGCTGGATCTCGCTGGTTCCCTCAAAGATGGTGTACAGCTTGGCATCCCGATACCATTTCTCGACCGGATGATCGGTGATGTATCCCCAGCCGCCCATCGTTTGGATAGCGCGTTCGGTGGCTTTGACCGCGACTTCGCTGGCGGCCATCTTCGACATCGAACCCTCGCCCCGTTCGAAGGGAACGTTATTGGCCGCCATCCACGACGCACGCCAAGTGAGCAGCCGGGCGGCGTCGATCTGAGTCGCGATTTCGGCCAGCGGGAAGGCGATGCCCTGGTTGTCGATGATGGGCCCGCCGAAAGCCTCACGCTCGGTGGCGTACGCGGTGGCGTACTCGAGCGCCGCGCGTGCGATGCCAATGGCCTGGGCCGCGACCATGGGGCGGGTCTGCTCGAAGGTGCCCAACGTCGCCGAACCGGATTGCTTTCCGCCCGCCACGACTTCCCTGGCCTTGGCGAGCTTGTGATCGAGCTTTTCTTGTCCGCCAAGCAGATTCGCTTCCGGAACGCGCACCCCTTCGAAGAGCAACTCGGCGGTATGAGACGCCCGGCAGCCCAGTTTGTCGAGCTTTCGCACCAGCTTCAGTCCGGGCGTGCCGCCCGGCACCACGAACAGCGCCTGACCGCGATGGCCGAGCTCCTCGTCGACCACCGCGTTGACCACGTGCACGTTGGCGATGCCGCCGTTGCCGATCCACATCTTGTGGCCGTCGATAATCCAGTCGTCACCGTCGCGGCGCGCGTGGGTGCGCAGGTTACGCACGTCGCTGCCGCCCTCAGGCTCGGAAATGGCCAGGGCGGCGAGTTTGAGATCGCCTGGTGTGCCGAAACATTCGGGCGCCCATTCCAGCATCTGCTCCGGGGATGCCGCCTGGCCGATCGCCGACAGTGCCAGCGCCGGCATGACGATGGCCAAGCCGATGCCGGCGCAGCCCCAGAACAGCTCCTCCATGAACATCGGTAGCGAGATGCCGGTCGGATCACCGATCAGATCGCGGTAGAACAGCGGGCTGTAGAAACCGCGCTGGGCCGCCTCCTCCAGCACGGCCCAGGGAAATTCCTGTCGCTGGTCGTAGTCGAGCGCTACTGGGCGTATTACGGATTCGGCGAACTCGTGCGTACGCCGGGCAAGGTCGTGTTGCGCTGCCGTCGGGGTCAGGTCGAACGTCATGGGTGCGCCTCTAGGTCGACAGACTGGACTTGCCGACCCCGACTACCCCGTTGACCCGGTCAGCAAACTGCCGGCCCCGGCTTTCGCCGAATTGTCAGGCAGCCGAACGGGGTTTGAGCTGCGCCAGCGGCAGGTGCAGCACGACCGCGGCCACCGCGACCGCCTCGTGTTCGTGGCGTGCCAGCAGCGCAGCGTTCTCGGGCAGCTGTCGGGCATTGATCTCACCGGAGGCGATACGTCGCAGGACGTCGTGTGCGTGCGCGAGCTGGTCACGCTTGCGGTATTGGCCGCCGGGAAGCTTCACGCCGGCCCACACGCCGTACTCCTCGCGGTGCGCGATCGCGTGTGCGGCGCAGCGACGCTGTTGCGCCAGTGGGCAGCGGCGCAGGCATTGGATCCGCGCCTCGGTGGCCGACCGCTCGTATGCGCGCGCCTTCGCTGCGCCGTCACCACCGTCGTCATCGGGGTAGCCGAACCAAAGTTCCGGGTTGGCTGCGCAGGGGTGTCCCATGTCGGTCTCCTTGTCGAGCGTGAAACGTAGACAGAAGCGTATACAGAAGTGGACGCCCAGCGCAAGGGAAACGTGACAGAAACGTATATACCGATATCGGAGCATGGCGGCTGTGTAATATCCGGCCCATGGCCGGAGCGTGCGGTGACCCGTGAATCGGCCGGTGCGGCTATCCGCGCGTTGCGTGAATCACGCGATTGGTCACTAGCCGACCTCGCCGCCGCGACCGGGGTCAGCATCATGGGACTGAGCTTTCTCGAGCGTGGTGCCCGCAAGCCGCACAAAAGCACAGTTCAGAAGATTGAAAACGGTCTTGGCCTGCCGCCGGGCACCTACTCTCGGCTGTTGGTGGCCGCCGATCCGGACGCCGAGCTGGCGCGTCTGATGGCCGCGCAGCCGCCGGCGCCCATGCCCGCGCGGCGCAGCGGACCGGTGGTGGTCGACCGTCATAGCGACACAGAAGTGCTGGAAGGCTATGCCGAAGCGCAGCTCGATGCCCTCAAATCCGTCATCGATCGATTGCCTGCGACAACATCAAACGAATATGAGACGTATATTCTGTCTGTGATCGCGCAATGCGTGAAGGCCGAGATGCTGGCCGCCAGCTCCTGGCGGGTGGCCGTGAACGCCGGCGCCGACTCGACAGGCCGGCTGATGGAGCATCTGCAAGCTCTCGAGGCGACGCGTGCGGCGCTGTTGAAGCGGATGCCCACCAGCTTGAGCGCCCGCTTCGACCGGGCATGCGCGCAGTCGTCGTTACCGGAGACCATCATCGCCGCGCTGGTCGGCGTCGGCGTCGACGAGATGTGGGACATCCGCAATCGGGGGGTGATCGCGCCGGGTGCCCTCCCCCGCGTCCGCGCCTTCACCGACGCGGTCGAGTCGGGTCAGACCGAGGCAAGCCAAGGCGACGACGAGGGGGCATCGTGAATCACACCGAAGTCGAGGCGTTGAGCCGTGCCCATCAACTGTTCGCCGGCAGCACGCGTCCGACGGCCCTGGACGCAGACACTTCGCATTACCGCGACGTATTGCAGCGAGCCGGCCGACTGAGCGACAAGATGGCGCATGGCGGCTACCAACTTGCGGTGGACCACAGCCGGCAACGCCTCACAGCGGCGGCCGGCATCGACGCTGCGGCCACCGACATCATCGCCGGCGCGCACCGCGATCGAGCGCAGGCCAGCGGGCTGACCCGCAGCGTCCTGGACGCGGCCCGCGCGGACGCTGCCACGACGCCGGCGACGCCATTGGCCCAGCGAGAGGCGATGCGGCGCCGCGCGACTCGCCTGCGGGCCCAGCGCGCGCACGTCGTGTCGGCGCGCTTGCACGCGCGGCGCCGCTATGCGGGCCTGCGGGCCTTGCGCTATCGGCTCCTGCACGACCGTCGGCTCGGGATATCGGGCCTGCAGGGGTTGCCGAACGAACGCGCCGCGCTGGCGGTGCGCGCCGCGCTGTCCCGATTGGGCCGACCGTATGTCTGGGGCGCGACCGGACCCGACCAGTTCGACTGTTCCGGGCTGGTGCAGTGGAGCTACGCGCAGGCCGGTATTCACTTGGATCGCACCACATATCAGCAGATAAACGACGGCTTCCCGGTGCCCCGTTCCCAGGTGCGGCCCGGTGATCTGGTGTTTCCGCACGCCGGTCATGTGCAGTTGGCCATCGGGAACAACCTCGTTGTGGAAGCGCCCTATTCGGGTGCCTCGGTGCGAATAAGCCGACTGGGCAACAACGTTGCGATCCGCCGACCGATATGACAAGCCAAGACCGCCCGGCGACGCGGGCACGACGAATAGGGTGAGCCGATGCCGGAAGAACCCGGGCCCTCGTTAGAGGCCGTTGAGGCGCGGCGGTCGGCGCTGGCGAGTCAGCACGGCACCGCCTCCGAAGCCGATCGGGTGCTGAGCGAGGTGCTGACCGAGCGCTCACGCCGCAGCGCGCGAGAGCGTCAGGCGATTGGACTCCATCGCCGAGCAGATCGACCACGCGACCGTGAACCAGGCGGACCTCGCCCTCGATACGCCCATGGGGGCGCGCGAGTTTCAAAAGTTCCTGATGGCCAAACAACGTGAGATCGCATCGGTCATGGCCGATGCGCGCGAATTCGGCCATGCGAAAAGCGCCGTGTTGCAGAGCCTTCGGGCCCAGTACGCCGCCGATAGCGGCTAGCCGGAACTAGTCCACACCGTGCAAGCCAGTGAATTGTCGGCAACCATGCTCCTGAGTACTGTCGCCGGACATGGAGGGGTCGCGTCATTTCCCGCAGCAGCGTTCACGCAGGCTGCGGCGCCGCCTGTCTGGCTGATGTCGGCATACGACGACCTGCTTGCCGCGGTCAAATACGTCCGAGATCGCACCGGCGATCCGAACGCATGGCAGACGGGATTGGCGCCGACCGAAATGACCGCTGTGATCACTCCGACCACCCGCCCCGAACAGGTCGAGGCGATCCTGCGCAAGATCCGCCAACAGCACGCCGGCGTCTTCGGCGCCCGAACGGCGGCCGACCCGCCCGTGCGGCGGCCGTCCGCCGAAAACCGCGGCACCGCCGGATCGCGAGACGGGCGATGCGGCGGACGCCATCGCCAACGCCGAAGCCGCTCTTGCACAACAGAACTCGGCGAGCTCGCAGCTGGATATGCAGGTGGTCTCGGCCATCCTGAACGCGCACCTGCATGCGGTTGACGGCAGAGATGCCCTCATCAAGTTGCAACACGAAACCGAAGCCGCGGTGCGGACGAGGTCAGACCTGGACACCCCGGCCGGGGCGCGTGACTTCCAGCGGTTTCTCATCGGCAAGCTTCGAGACATTCGCGAGGTCGTCCTGAACGCCAGCCTGGATGACACGTCGAAGTCAGCGCTGATGGCCGCCTGGACGTCGCTGTACGACGCGTCCAAAGGCGAACCGAATGCCCCAGGGGAACAGCCCGCGGGCCGCGGTGCCGGTGATGATGCGCCCGCGGCCGGCGCGACCGACGATCTCGACGCCGAGTGGGATCCGCTGCTGGACTCCTTATTGGCCGACGATGACGGACTGACCGGGGACGTCCCGGGGCCGGATCCGGCCGCGGACGTCGCGATGCCGGCCGTGCCGCCACAGCCGATGGCGCCCACCATGCCCAACTTTGGTGGCGGGTCACTCCCGGGGCTCGGCTCGCTGCCCGGATCGATGGCCGGTTGGGAAGGGCCCGGGGGCCTTCCGCTCTCCGGACCGCAGGGTGGCGACAGGACCGATCCGGCGCTGGAAGATCTGGCCGACGAGGAGCTGCCGAATGCCCAAGACGAGGACCTGGACGCGCGCGACGCCGCGAACGAGCCAGGCGGTGGGACCGAGGCCCAGCAGGGCACGTCATCCGATGCTCCGGCGACCGGTCCGACACCTGTGGCCTTGCCCGACGGGGAGACGGTGACCGCCGCCAGCCCGCAGTTGGCGGCGGCGATCACAGCCGCCGTCGGCGGGACCCCGATAGCGGAGGCCTTCCAGCAGCAGGGAATGACCATTCCCCCACCGGGAACCGCGGTCTCCAGCCCCATCGATTCCCTGCAGGTGGTGCCCGGAGATATCGGGATGTTCACCGATCGTCACGCGCTCGCCCTGGGCCCCGGCAAGGCGCTTCTCGATGGCCAAATTCAACACATCGACACCGTGAGCGGGCCGAGCTTCCTAGGCTGGGAGCATCCGCCGGCGGCGACCGCGGCAGTGACGACGCCGGCCAAGCCTGACCCACCGACACCTACCCGGCCGGCGACCTCGTCGACCACCTGACAAAAATGAACTCGCCGGCGCAACCGGCGGTCGTCAACAGGAGACAGCGGATGGCAGATTCGATTCATGTAGTGCCTGCGCACCTACGTCAGGCTGCCGCGCATCATCAGGACACCTCGGAGTACTTGCGTACCGTTCCGTCGTCGCACGCCGCGATCCAGGAGAGCCTCGATTCGCTCGGGCCGATCTTCAGCGAACTGCGCGACGCGGGCCGTGAGCTGCTGGAACTTCGACGCCAGTGCTATGAGCAGCAAGCTGCTGACCACGCCGATCTGGCCGACAAACTGACCGTTTCGGCGACGATGTGGGAACAGCACGAGCAGGAGGCGGCAGGTAAGTTCGGCGACATCGTCGACCGCGGTCGATGACCGACGCGAATCCCGCTTTCGACACTGTTCACCCGAGTGGACACATCCTGGTCCGCTCTTGCCGCGGCGGCTATATGCACAGCGTCGCGCTGAGCGAAGAGGCGATGGAAACCGACGCTGAGACGCTGGCGCAGGGCATCCTGCTGACCGCCGACGTGTCTTGCCTCAAAGCGTTGCTGGAAATTCGCGACGAGATCGTCGCGGCCGGGCACACCCCCTCCGCGGAGGTTCCGACTCCCCGAGATCTCGATGCGGCCATCGAGAAGTTGCTGGCGCACAAACTGCGTCGCCGTAACGGCGCGATCTAGCGGGCTGTCAGCCGAGCCGCCGGCTTAGCGTAACCACGGCTTGGCCGCGCTGGGATCGGGAGCGATACCGGTCGGCGGCTCTACCGGATTGGGGCCGAACAACTCTCGCGCGCGAGCGAGCAAGGCGCGCACCTCGTCGAGTTGCTGCTGCAGTGCAGAATCAGCCATATCCTCACGCTACCCAGGCCCTGGCGACCGCACAATTCACCGACCGCACAAGTCGCCCGCCGGGTCCCGGTACGCTTAGCCGGTGGCGGTCTTCGGTCGGATGTCGGCGCGCCAGCGCCTCCGGAGAGCTACCCGGGAATCACTGGCGACGCCGGCTTTCAGCTCCCCTATCGACTGCACCCCGTGGGTGACAGGCGGGTTGTGGCCTGCCGAATTGTCGACGGTCACGCGCCGAAACCGCCACTCTCGCTGAATATCTCAAGGCTGACCTGCAACGAATTGCTCACGCCGCCAACGACGAACTGAAGTTGCTCAAGCGAGCGGGAATGACCGACCTTTCCCGCCAGGCGGCGGAGGCGCGAGTCATCGACGAGGCCCGCGGACGTGCGGTGCGCCGAGTCGAATCGACGATTCGCTATCTGCATGCGGTGAAAGAGCGGAGCCCGAGCCGCTCCTCCCCCACCGAGGGTCGAGCCGTCCACCGCGGACATGGAAAAGACGCAGGTGCTGCCCGCAATCCGCGAGGCCAAGCCCGTCGCCGACGCGCCCGCGCCGAGTCCACCCGAGCCCACTTCACCACCGGGCAGGCGGCGCCGTCGTCGAGAGTCCGCGGTCGAGCCGGCAGCCGGCATCGATACACCGCAGGCGCCGGGGCAGGAAGCCCCTGCCGACGACGCGGACCGTCGCGCCGCCGACGATTCACACCTCGACGAGACACAAGTGATCCCGGTGGTCAGGGACGAGCCCGTTTCGCCGGCTCCGGATCCGACGGCGCCTGCACCGGAGCCGGACCCGGACCCGGACCAGGCAGACTCCGGTCGCCACCACGCGGTCGTCGAGCCGGTCGTCGAGGACGAACCGGAGGCAGCCGGCCAGCCGGCCACTCCCGAGGACGAGCCTGCCGGCACCGCCGAGGCGTCGCCCCTCGACGAAACCCAGGTCATCCCGGTGGTCAGGGACGGAGCCTGTGGTGCCGGCGCCGCTTGACCCTGCGCCCGAGCCGGCTCCGGACCGGGCCGATTCCGGTCGTCACCACGCGGTCGTCGAGGAGCCGGTCACCGGCGAGGCGGAGCCGCAGCGGGTACCGCAGGAACCCGCGGCCGACGTCAGCCCCGTCGCGGCCGAACCCGACACGGCCGCCTTCGCCGCCGCCGAACCGGAGACGGCCGCCTTCGCCGCCGCCCGGCCGCGCACCGAAAAGCCCTCGCCGCCAAAGGGATTCGACAATGAGCGGCTGAACCGGCTGCTCGAGTTCGTGGTTCGGCAGGAGCCACGCCTGAACTGGGCGATCGGAGATCGCGCCGACGGCACGTCGGTGCTGGTCACCGACCTCGCTCACGGATGGATACCGTCAGGCATCACGCTTCCGGCGGGCGTGCGGTTGTTGGAACCCGAGCGGCGCAGCGGCAGGGTCGCCGCACTGATCGGCGAGACGGTGCGCGTCGTCACTTACACTCCGGGTGATTCGCTGCACCGCTCGGTCGACTTCGCCGCGACCAGGTCGTCGGTGGAGCCGCGCACGCTGCCCGCCATCGATGAGTTGGCGAGCGTGCTGAGCGCGGCCGCCCGTGGGCGTGACGACCTGCCCAAGATCGTGCCGAGGTTGGCCCAAGCCGCCGCCGCGGGAACGGTTGTCGTCGACCAGGAGGTCGACGTGCTGCGGGTCCATCTCGATACCGCGCGTTACCAGCTCCTCGTTCAGTATCCGAACGTCAATCCGGCGCTCCTGCTCAAGTGCCTGTTGATGGCCGCCACCGAAGGCATCGCCAGCGGAGACGCGGTATCCGCGAACTACCACCTCGCCTGGTATCAAAAGCTCGGCGGGTGAGCGCCGGGCCGGCCAGTCGCAAACCTGTTCGCGTATGAATTGACGCTGGTCGGAGGGGTCGACGATACTGTCATGGTGGCGGGTTCGGGCAGTCGCGCGAATCTCAGCGAGAAGGATCTCGTCGAATCGGTTCTTCGGGAACTGAGCGAGGCGGCCGACAAGTGGGAAGCCCTTGTGGCGCAGGCCGAAGCCGTCACCTACAGCGTCGATCTCGGTGACATTTACGCGGTCGCGAATTCCGACGGCCGGTTGCGGAAACTGACGTTGCACCCCGGCGTGATGACCGGGTACGGCCACGGAGAGTTGGCCGAACGGTTGAACCTCGCGATTACCGCGCTGCGCGAGGAGGCCGAGGCAGAGAACCGGGCGAGCTTACGGCGGCCCATTGCACTGATCGCGTGCCCTACGCGCGCATCGGCCTTCGCTTGAACTGTCGGGCCCCGGCACTCTTGCGCGTTTCACGCGCTCATCGACCGGGGCCGGGAGGCCCGGCGAAGGCCTGGGCGATCTGCAACCAGCGCTGGGCGTCGGCGCCCTGGGCCGTGATGTCGAGGGCGCTCAGCGGACGGCGTTGGGTGACCAGGAAGCAGAAATCCTCCGCGGACGCCACTGATCCGCTGGTCGGCGTCGGGCGGCCCCCAGGACCAGGTGTCGCCGCCGGGTCCGCGCAGCTCGACCAAGAACGGCTCGGCCGGTGGCGCCAAATTGTTGACGACGAAAGCGAAATCGCGGGTGCGCACCCCCAGGTGAGCGATCGATCGCAGGCGTTCGGTCGCAGGCCGCGTCACGCCTAGGGCATCGGCGACATCGAGGCCGTGCGCCCAGGTCTCCATCAGGCGCGCGGTGGCCATCGAGGCCGCACTCATCGGTGGGCCGAACCACGGGAGTTTGCGACCGGACTGGACCGTGAGCAGCGCGTCGTGCAACCGTCCCCGGGTGACCCGCCAGTCGGCGAGGAGCTCGGACGGCGCCAGCGCCGCCAGCTCCGCGGCGCCTTTGTCGACGAAACCCGCCGGGTCGGCGGCCGCGCCCGCCAACACCTCGGCGAACCCAGGCTCGTCGGTGACCGCGATCAAGGCGACCCGATCAGTCCACAACAGGTGACCGATCTGGTGGGCGATGGTCCAGCGGGGCGCCGGCGTCGGGTCGGCCCAGCGGTCTGGCGATAACGGCGCAACCAGCTCGTCGAGCGCGTCGCTCTCGGCACGCAGGTCGTCGACCATGGGCGCGGGACCGGTCATCGGAGCCCTCGACTGTCGGCTGTGGTCGTCGGACAATTCACGTCTGTACCTTAACGAGCGTTCGCCTGCTCGCCGCGCCGCCCGATGATGCTGTGCACGGCCAGCCCGATCAGGTAGATCACCGAACCGAACAGCGCGAATGCCGGTGCGTGCCCGTCTTCGGGAATCAAGATGCCGGCCACCGTGATTGAGACGATGAACGCGACCCAGAACAGCGCGTCCTGCACGGCGAACACATGCCCGCGAAGAGCGTCGTCGACGTCCATCTGGATCGCGGTGTCGGCGCAAAGCTTGACCATCTGGCCGGTGATGCCGAGCAGAAAGCCACACGCGACCATGACCGGGACCAGCAGCTCGGCGCCGGCGACCTCGATGATCGCCGACGTCGCCAACGCACCGTTTGCCGTCGCGTAGCGCCCCCACCGGCGGATCGCGGGTGGGGTCAACAGGTTGGCCAGGAAGGCGCCCAGTCCTGCGGCGCCGAAGAACAGTAAGGCGGTGCCGAATCCCCCACCCTCGAGGTTGGGAATGTGATGGACCAGCAACAGGACCAGCAGCGAGTTGATGCCGACGACCATCCGGTGCGCGGCCAGGCCGGACAGGGTGGCGGCGACGGTGGGACGCTGCGCCACCGTGCGCGCCCCGTGTAGCCAACCGGTGATCACCGCGTAGATGACCGGTCCGTGGATCGCCCGCCAGGTGTCGTCGGGGCCCAGCACCCGCGCACCGAACCGCCACGACAACAGCAACGCGATCGACACGGGAATCGCCGTGATGAACACGATCGCCGAGGCGCCCTTATCGCTGGCCCCGAGGATGAACCGGGGCACCAGCATGAAGTTGGCGCCGAAGAACGCCGCGATGGCCCCGGACGCGGTGGCGACCGAGTTCATCGTCACCACCTGCTCGCGCGGCACCACGTGCGGCAGCGACGCCGACAGCCCGGACCCGACGAACCGGGCCAGACCGTTGGCGAGCAGGGCGCCCAGCAACAGCGGCAGATCACCAGCCCGGACCGCCAAAATCGTGCCGATCGCGGCGAAGAGGATAAGCCGGCCCACGTTGGCGCCGACGAGCACCAGCCGCCGATCCCAACGATCCATCAACGCGCCAGCGAACGGGCCCAGCAGCGAGTACGGCAAGAACAGAACCGTGAAGGCGCGCGCGATGGCAAGCGGGTCGGCGGCCCGATCCGGGCTGAACAGCAGGGCACCGGCCAGCGCCGCCTGAAACAGACCGTCACCGAACTGGCTCGCAACGCGCACCTGCAGCAGCCGCCAGAAATCTGGCAGATCGCGCACCGACCGCCAAATCTCGACGGGTGCGCTGGACTGCATCCGGGTTGGGATCAACGAAACCGACTTCCACGATTGGGGCTGGCAAAGCTCGCGCGATCAGAGCCGTCCCAATAACAGTACAAATCTCCGTGGCCCACGCTTTCGATTGCCCCGGGCCACGATGCTGCGGATGCGATGATGGTGTGGTGCCGCCGCCGGAGGATCCTGAGGACTACGTCGCACCTGCCGCACAACGGGTGCGCGCGGGTACTTTGCTGCTCGCCAACACCGATCTTCTCGAACCGACGTTTCGGCGCAGCGTGATCTACATCGTCGAGCACAACGACGGAGGCACGCTGGGCGTGGTCCTGAACCGCGCCAGCGAAACCGCGGTGTACAACGTGTTGCCGCAGTGGACCAAGCTGTCGGCCAAGCCGAAGACGATGTTCATCGGCGGACCGGTGAAGCGCGACGCCGCACTGTGTCTGGCGACGCTGCGCGTCGGCGCCGAACCCCAAGACGTGCCGGGCTTGCGGCACGTGGACGGCCGAGTGGCCATGGTCGATCTGGATGCCGACCCCGACGTGATCGCGCCGCTGGTCGAAGGGGTGCGGATCTTCGCGGGGTACTCGGGCTGGACTATCGGTCAGCTGGAAGGCGAGATCGAACGCGACGACTGGATTGTGTTGTCCGCCTTGCCATCCGACGTACTCGTCGGGCCGCGGTCCGACCTGTGGGGCCACGTCCTGCGTCGCCAGCCGCTGCCGCTCTCGCTGCTCGCCACCCACCCCATCGACATCACCCGGAACTAGGGCCACTCCCCCGGGTTCAGGTCAGCGGCACGACTGCGTGCAGGCGGCGCAGCTGCCCGCGCAGGCGGGCGCCGCCGGTTCCTGACGCAGCGCGAAGCGCGCGCTCTGCCACGAGCCCGCGGCCAGCGTTCCCAGTGCGCCCACCACACAGACGACAAGCACAACCATCGCGGTGTCTGGGACCGCGGCCATGGCCACCGCGCCACCGGCCGCCAGCATCACCGCGGCCGCCAACTGGGTCGGCGCCATCGCGCGCAGCGCCAACGCGGTGGCGCCGAAATTCCGGTTGTGTGCAAGCGACCAAGTGCCGAACCCCGCCGAGGCCACCGCCGCACACATGCACAGCACGCCCGCAATCAGCATGGGCTCACAATACGAGCCGGGTCGCCGGCCCGCGAATCCGGCTGCGGCCCGCGGCGCCGCCGTCCGTTAGTGCTGGAGGAACGAGAAGTTCGGTAGCGGAGGCAGGCCCGGCACCATGGCCAACAGGCTGGGCGTGCGCTGCGGGTTGGTCATCGGTGCCTGTGCCGGGAGCCCGACCGGGGCCGACGGCGACGTCTGGGCCAGCGGTACCAGCGGAGTCGCGGCTGGTGCCGCGGCGACCGGAGTCACAGCCGGAGCCGGGGCGACTGGCGCTACGACGGGTGCCGGAGCGGCGGGGGCGCCCGGAGCGGCGGCGGGAGCCTGAGCGGGCAGCCCGACCGGAGCGGCGGCGGGAGCCTGGGCGGGTGCCGGGGCGGCCGTGGCGGGAGCGCTCACGCGGAATCCGTTGATGATGGCGTCGGTGGCCGGTGCGTCGGCGACGCTCACCGCGCGGTCGGTGGTCACCGACAGTGACACGAGGTACTTGTCGTGTCCCGACGTCGCGATGACGTGGCGCCGCGATGTGTTGAGCGTCAAATCACCGTCGCGGTAGGTGCCTTCAACGATCGACGACGGGAAACCGCCGAAATCGGCCATCGCGGCGTTGGTGGGCTGCCACGCCGGCAGCTTCTGGCTGTCGACGTAGCCGTGGCTGATGGCCTCCTTCGGATCGAAGGTGCCGACCAATTTGTACACCACGACCTGCGCATTCGATGAGTAAATGCTGCTGCCGTTCCGGTCGGCGATCACGGCGAACGCGTCGGGCACGTTGGGATCGGGCACCTGGGTCCAGCGCGCGGGCACCGGCAAGGTGATGTCGAGTGCCTTGAAGCCCTGCGCTTTTTGCGCCTCGAGCTTGACGCCCTTCGACTGCAGGAATTCGCGGATCGTTCCGGACGTCGCGGGAGCCGGAGCCGGAGCCGCCGGGGTGACCGCGGGTGTTCCCGGCGTCGCGGCGGTCGCCGGCGGCGCGATCTGGTTGCCGGCCGGCGGGGCCGCGAGGTATCTGCTCGGCGGCACCAGTTCGGGCCCGAGGTTCTGCGGTGCCGGAGCGGGAACCGCGGGGGCGGGTGCCGGGGCTGGGGGCAGCGGGTCTGCCGATGCCGTGCCGCCCGCAACAACCGCCAGGCCCATCAGGCCAGCGACCATACCGCCGAGGAGTGCCCGGTGGACGGGGACGATCTCAATCATCTGCGTCGGTCCTTCCAATGGCTCAGTACCAGAACCCGTCGATAGTGGCTGACTGTAACTAGAGGTCAAAGGCGGTGAACAGGCTCGAAATACACCTGGGATGAACCTCTGATCGGCGCGCAACGGAACCGATACCAACCTGTGGCCGGCGGGCCCGCCGTGTCGGCCCTTATACCCTGTTCAGGTGACCGACTCCCCGACCGCTTCGCCAGCAAGCAGCTCTGGCGCCGCCGCGCCCGATTCTGACGCGCCGCCGCAGCGCTACACCGCGGCGCTGGCCGGCCGCATCGAGGGCGTGTGGCAGGAGAACTGGGCGAAGCTCGGGACGTTCAACGTGCCCAACCCGGTCGGATCGCTGGCTCCGGCGGACGGAGCCCCAGTCCCGGGCGACAAGTTGTTCGTCCAGGACATGTTTCCCTACCCGTCGGGGGAGGGGCTGCATGTCGGTCATCCGCTGGGCTACATCGCGACTGACGTCTACGCCCGATACTTCCGGATGACCGGCCGTAACGTGTTGCATGCGTTGGGGTTTGATGCCTTCGGGCTGCCCGCCGAGCAGTACGCGGTGCAGACCGGCACCCACCCGCGCACCCGGACCGAGGCCAACGTGGTCAATTTCCGGCGCCAGCTGGGACGCCTGGGCCTCGGCCACGACAGCCGGCGCAGCTTCTCCACCACCGATGTCGAGTTCTACAAGTGGACCCAGTGGATCTTCCTGCAGATCTACAACGCCTGGTTCGACACCGCCGCCAACAAGGCCCGCCCCATCGCGGAGTTGGTCGCCGAATTCGAATCCGGTGCCCGCGGCCTCGAGGACGGGCGGGACTGGGCGGGGTTGTCGGCGGGGGAGCGGGCCGACGTGATCGACGGCCACCGACTGGTCTACCGGGCCGACTCGATGGTGAATTGGTGCCCCGGTCTGGGCACCGTGCTGGCCAACGAAGAGGTGACCGCCGACGGTCGCAGCGACCGCGGCAACTTCCCGGTGTTCCGGAAACGGTTGCGGCAGTGGATGATGCGAATCACCGCGTACTCCGATCGGCTGCTCGACGACCTCGACGTACTGGATTGGCCCGAACCGGTCAAGACCATGCAGCGCAACTGGATCGGCCGGTCCACCGGCGCCAAGGCGCTGTTCGCGGCGACCGGGGGCGATGGCGAGACGGTCGACATCGAGGTGTTCACCACCCGACCGGACACGCTGTTCGGCGCCACCTACTTGGTGCTGGCGCCCGAACACGACCTGGTCGACGAGTTGGTGGCCGCCGCCTGGCCGGACGGCACCGACCCGCGTTGGACGTACGGCGCCGCCGACACCGGGTGAGGCCGTCGCGGCCTACCGGCAGGCGATCGGGTCGAAGTCAGACCTCGAGCGTCAGGAGAGTAAGGCGAAGACCGGGGTCTTCTTGGGCAGTTACGCCACCAATCCCACCAACGGGAAACCGGTGCCGATCTTCATTGCCGATTACGTGTTGGCCGGATACGGCACCGGGGCGATCATGGCGGTCCCCGGCCACGACCAGCGCGACTGGGACTTCGCCCACGAGTTCGGCCTGCCAATTGTGGAAGTCATTGCCGGCGGCGACATTTCGGAGTCTGCCTATGCCGGCGATGGTGTGCTGGTCAACTCCGGCTACCTCGACGGATTGGAGGTGGCCGCCGCCAAGGAAAAGATCACCGAGCACTTGGAGGCCGACGGGCGCGGCTGGGCGCGCGTCGAATTCAAGTTGCGTGACTGGCTTTTCGCCCGCCAGCGCTACTGGGGCGAACCGTTCCCCATCGTCTACGACGCTGACGGCCGCGCTCACGCGCTCGATGAAGCCGCGCTGCCGGTCGAGCTGCCCGACGTCCCGGATTACTCGCCGGTGCTGTTCGACCCCGACGACGCCGACAGCGAGCCCTCGCCTCCGTTGGCCAAGGCGACCGACTGGGTGCACGTCGAGCTGGACCTGGGCGACGGCCTGAAGCCCTACAGCCGGGACACGAACGTGATGCCCCAGTGGGCCGGCAGCTCCTGGTATGAACTGCGCTACACCGATCCGCACAACTCGGAGAGGTTCTGCGACAAGGAGAATGAGGCCTACTGGATGGGTCCGCGGCCGGCCGAGCATGGGCCGCAGGATCCAGGTGGCGTCGACTTGTACGTCGGCGGTGCCGAACACGCGGTGCTGCACCTGCTGTATGCGCGGTTCTGGCACAAGGTCCTGCACGACCTGGGCCATGTGACCTCTCGGGAGCCCTATCGCCGGCTGGTCAACCAGGGCTACATCCAGGCGTTCGCTTACACCGACGCTCGCGGCTCGTATGTCCCGGCGGAAGAGGTGGTCGAACGGGACGGCCGTTTCGTCTACCTGGGGCCCGGGGGAGAAATCGAAGTCTTCCAGGAGTTCGGGAAAATCGGTAAGAGCCTGAAGAATTCGATCTCGCCCGACGAGATCTGCGATGACTACGGCGCCGACACACTGCGGGTCTACGAGATGTCGATGGGTCCGCTGGAGGCCTCCCGCCCCTGGGCGACCAAGGACGTCGTAGGAGCCCACCGCTTCCTGCAGCGCGTGTGGCGTTTGGTGGTTGACGAGCAGACCGGTGACACCCGGGTTGTCGACGGGCCCGCACAAGAGTTGGCCACCGGCACGCTTCGAGCGCTGCATCGCACCATCGCCGGCGTCGCGGAAGACTATGCCGCACTGCGCAATAACACCGCCGCGGCCAAGCTGATCGAATACACCAACCACCTCACCAAGGAGCACCGTGACGCGGTGCCCCGCGCGGCTGTCGAGCCGCTGGTGTTGATGTTGGCGCCCCTGGCCCCGCATATGGCCGAGGAGTTGTGGCTTCGACTCGGCCACCAGACCTCACTGGCGCACGGCCCCTTCCCGGTCTCTGATCCCGCCTATCTGGTCGACGACACGGTGGAGTACCCGGTTCAGGTGAACGGCAAGGTCCGCGGACGAGTGGTGGTGGCCGCCGATGCCGATCAGGACACCCTGAAGGCCGCCGCGCTCGCCGATGAAAAGGTCCAGGCGTTTTTGGCGGGCGCCGACCCGCGCAAGGTGATCGTGGTCCCGGGCCGGCTGGTCAACCTGGTTCTGTAGCGCCTAGCGCCCGGCGGGCCGCAGCACCACCTCGTGAAGGTGACCGTCGGGCGGGGTGGCCACCGCATTGGCGACCGCGGCCGCGACCGTCTCGGGCTTCAGAAAGTCGTCGGGGTCGTACGTCCCGCCCTCGAACTCGACGAGCTCTCGCTGCATTTCGCTGGCGGTCCGGCCTGGATACACGGTCGTCACCCGCAGCTCCGGTTCGTCGCTGCGCAGCGAATCCGCGAAGGCGCGCAGCGCGAACTTGCTGGCCGAATAGGAGGCCATATCCCGCGACGCGTTACGCCCCGCACCGGAGTTGATGAACACCACCCGGCCGTGCGCCCGCCGCAGCGCCGGCAGCAGCGCCAACGTGAGTTCCACCGGTCCAAAAACGTTCACGGCGAAGGTGGCACGCCACTCGTCGACGTTCGAGTCGGCGACGCTGCCGGGTATGGCCAACCCGGCGTTGTGCACCAGCACGTCGAGTTCGTCGACAACTTCGCAGGCGGCTTCGATATCGCCGGAGTCGGTGAGGTCCAGCGGAAAGGTGGTGGCGCCGAGCCGCTCCGCGACCGCGTCGAGCCGGTCGGATGGCCGGCCCGCCAGCAGCAGGGTGTGCGTGGGTGCCAGCGCTGTGGCGATTGCCGATCCGATACCGCCGCCGGCGCCGGTGATGAGTGCATTGGGCATGCCCTGCAGTTTAGCGACACCGCGAGCGCAAACGAAAAACGTTGACGGACGGTTCTTTTCAGGCTTCCTTGCGGGCGGGTGGCACGCCGGCGGGTCCGGACGTCGGGTCGCCGGAGGCCAGCCGTTCCAGCGGCGCCAGGGCCTGCGTCAGGGTATTCAGATCGGTTGTCGGGAGCTGGCTCAGCATCGCGGCCAGCGAAGCGCGCCGATTGGCCAGCGATTCACCGTGGACGGCCCGCCCCCGGGGGGTGATGTCCACGAGCACCGCGCGCAGGTCCGACGGGTCACGGGAACGCTTGACCAGCCCCACCTTCTCCAGTCGGCGGATCGCCACGGTGGTGGTGGGAGTCCGCACCCGTTCGTGTGCGGCGAGATCGGTCATCCGGATCGGGCCCTGGTCGAGCAGCGTGACCAGGATCGACAACTGCGCCAGGGTCAGTTCCCCGGCCGCCGCGCCGCTGGGGTCTCCACGGCGCAGAATGGCAAACAATTTGGACAGCGCCCGGTGCAAACCTTCGGCGAGCTCGGCTACCTCGGCCGGGTTCGATTCGCTGTCCGCCATAAATCGGGAGTCTATCCCGATATGAGGTGCATACAAGGGAGCTATTGCCCACTAGTTAGTGGCGATCAAAGCACTTGGGACAAAAACCGCTGCAGCCGTTCGGTCTCTGCGGCGTCGAATATCTGCTCGGGAGGGCCCGATTCCACGACTTTGCCGTGATCCATAAACACGACGGCGTCGGATGCCGACCGCGCGAAACCCATTTCATGGGTTACCACAACCATTGTCATGCCATCGGCGCCAAGGTCGGCAATGAGTTGCAGTATTCCCTTGACCATTTCGGGGTCCAGTGCCGAGGTCGCCTCATCGAAAAACATCACCTGCGGCGCCATTGCCAGCGCGCGGGCGATCGCCACCCGCTGTTGTTGCCCGCCGGACAGCATGCCGGGGCGGGCATCGGCCTTGTGTTTCAGGCCAACTCGGTCCAACTGTGTCATGCGCCAGGTCGCGGGCTTCGTCGGCCGGCAGACGCCGCAACTTTCGTGGTGCCATCACAACGTTGTCCAGCACGCTGCGGTGCGGGAAGAGATTGAAGTGCTGGAACACCATGCCGATGCGCTGGCGCAGCTCGTCGGGGTCGTCGCGCAGCACCGATCTGCCGTCCAGCAGAATGTCGCCGCTGTCAGGCTCATACAAGCGGTTCAGGGTGCGCAGCAGTGTCGACTTGCCCGAGCCGGACGGTCCGATGACGGCCACGGTGCGCCCGCGGGTGCCTCGATATCGACGCCGCGCAGCACCTTGCTTCCGCCCAGGGTTTGGTGAACATCTTTGGCCGCCAGCGAGACTGACGGACGCGCGTGGCTGCCGGAGGTCGTCACGTGATTTCCTGGCCGAATGTCGTCGTAAGCATGTCGGCGTCGTCCTCTGCGGCGGCGGCGCGGCGGCCGCGGCGAAGGCGGGTGTCGATGTAGTTCACCAGATGCGTTAGCGGGATGGTCAATAGCAGGTAGAAGAGACCGGCGGCCACCAGCGGCGACAGGCTGCCGGTCTGCGCGTTGAGGTCTCGTCCGACCTGGAACAGCTCTCGCTGGTCGGCGATCAGGCCGAGGAAGTACACCAGCGCGGAGGCCTTCAGCAGCCCGATCGCCTGATTGACCAGGGCGGGGAGCACGCGGCGGATTCCCTGCGGCACCACCACCAGCCGCATCGCGGTGACATAGCTGAAGCCCAGCGCCCGGGACGCTTCCAGTTGTCCGGGATCGACGCTTTGGATTCCGGAGCGCAGGATCTCACCGATGTAGGCGGCGGCCATCAGTCCCAGTGCGGCGATGCCGAGCGGGTAGGGATTCTTGTTGGTCAGCCCGCCGACCAACGGGCCGATGCCCATCCCGATAAGCAAGATGATCACCACTTCGGGCAGGCCGCGGAAGATGTCGGTGTACACCCGTGCCGGCCAGCGCAGCCAGCGCCGGTGCGAGATTCCCGCCATCGCCAACACCATCCCGAACGCCAGGCCGATCACGAGGGCGCTGTTGGTCAGGATCAAGGTATTGGGCAATCCGGTGGTGAACAAATGGGAATGGCCTGCAGGTACATATCCCAGTCGAAGAACGAGTCACCCAGCTGGGCCAGCGGTGGATTTCGGGGCGGGCGGGCCCGCGGGCGAGCGGTGTTGTTTCGCGATCGCGGCGAAATCCGGCAGTTTGGGGATGGGCGCGGCTTTGGAGCCGGGTTTCCAGCCGGGCGGCATTGATCCGCGGCACCCATTGCGTGTACAGGTGCGCCCAGGTGCCGTCGGCGATGACGGCGTCCAGCCCGGAATTGAGCGCGTCGATCAACGGCTTGTTGCCTTGGGCGACCGCGTAAGCCACGAAATTGCCTGGGCTGTAGGTATTCGCGGCGACCACCGCCGGGTCACCCGGGCGAATGACGGTCGCCGCGAGGGTCCCCGGCGCCACCCACGCATCGATCTGGCGGGATCTTGAGGCTGGCGTACAGGGTGGCAAAGCCCGGATACTTCACGGGTTGCAGGTGCAATACGTCGACGACGTACGACTCCTCGACGGTGCCTTGCACGACGCCGATGCGCTGGCCGGCAGCGAGGTCGCTGAATTTGTGGATAGCCGAACCGGGCGGAACCACCAGCGAATAGAACCCGAAGTCGTAGCCGTTGGTGAACGAGACGGTGTGCCGACGGGCGTCGGTGGCCTTGACCGCTGCCGAGCCGACGTCGAAGCGCCGGGACGCCACCTGGGCGAGCAGCGCGGAGAAGTCGGTGCTGACGAAGCGGACTTGCAGACCCAGCTTGTCGGCGATGGACGCGCAGCAGTTGGTTGTCGAAGCCGCTGAATTCGCCGGTGGGATTGATGCAGATGTTGGGCGGGGCGTCCGACAGCGTGCCGACGGTCAGGATGCCCGGCGTGCCGAGGCCCAAGGAGCCGACGTCGACCGCATTGAGCGGCTCGACGGATGCCGTGGTGTCGCGGTCGTCCTCGCCGGTGGTCGGGTTCTCGGCCAGATCTTTAGGCAGGGTCCGCGCGCTGTCCACGCCGGCCGGCGCGCATTGGTTCCAGTCGGCGGCCGCCGGCGCAACCGGTCCGCCCAGCGCGACGCCGCATACCATGAGGAGTGTCGCGGCCAGGCCGAATGCCCTTCCGCGGCGCTTGGTGTGCCGGCCCACGCGCGAATTCATCAGTGTCACCGTAACGATTGAACGGCGACGCGGCCCGCTCAGAGTCGGTTCAAAGCGCCAGCGATGCTTCGCCGCAGATCGTGTCCGCGTCGGCGATTACCTGCAGCGGGCCGGGAACCACCCGACTGACGTCGTCGGGCGGGGTGAAGACCCGCCGCCGGAACAGTTCGGCCAGCATGGTCTGGGCCATCACATAGGAGCGGTCGACACACGCTACCCGCGCGGCTTCGGGGTCGCGCCGGTGTATTGCCGAGGTCTCGTCTTCGTAGAACGGCAGCATCTCGTCGCGCCCGCTCTGATAGGTCGTCCAGAACAGGCGGGGGATGAGGTTCTGCGAGGCGCGGATGGTGGCGTGCAGCCGCGGTCCGGCGTACTCGTCATTGACGGTGCGCCGGTATTCGGCGGCGATGTCGGTGAAGGCGCGCGCATCCTTGGCGCTACGCAGCGAGCGCATGAGCGCATCGAGCTGTCCCAGGATCCGCGGCGTGGGATTGGTCGCCGCGCGTGCCGGACGCAATCCCGTTGAGCAGCCCGTCGAGTTCGTGGTGCTCGAGGACGGTGGCTTCGTCGAAGCGCTCGACGAACGCGCCACGGTGGTAACGCGTGGACACAATGCCGTCATGTTCGAGTTGGACCAGTGCCTCTTGAATGGGAACCCGGCTCACTCCCAGGCCAAGCGCAATTTCATTGCGGTCGACGCGGTCCCCGCTGCGCAGCTTCCCGGTCAACAACAGGTGGAGGATGTGCGAAACAACCAGGTCTTTTTCTTTGACCCCGTATTTCTTCGGCATCTTTTGTTGAGTCTCTTTCGCACCGGGTTCGGCCATCTAGCGGTGAGAGTTTCTCATGAATTGACGCGTGCGTTTAGGTGTTTGGCCGATGAATCTGATGCGAATGCGGCGCCGGCTTAACGGCTATTGCGCCACTTGCATAGCGCTTCGGCGGCGGTCAGGTCGTAGTCCGGACCATTGACGCCGACGGTCAGCAGCGTCACGCCCAGCGCGGTGAGGCCTTCGGCGTTGGCGATCAACCCGTCGATGCCCTCGCCGCGGCGCACGCCGCTGTTGTTCTCGACGCCGGCCGATCTCTCGATGGTGGACGGGTCGCGCCCGGCGGCGGCGCAATGTTCTTCCAGCACGGCCGCCGCGGCCGGATAGGTCTCGACGGTGGTGAAGCCGTGCCAGATGTCGCCGTATTCGGCGACCATTCGCAGCGTCTTGCGCGGACCCTTGCCGCCGATCAGGATCGGGATGTCGCGGGTGGGAGCCGGATTCAGCTTGGCCAGCCGAGCCTGGATCCGGGGCAGTGCGGTCGCCAGGTCGTCCAGGCGGCTGCCGACGGTGCCGAATTCGTAGCCGTACTCGTCGTAGTCCTTTTGTTTCCAACCCGAACCGATGCCGAGGATGAGTCGCCCGTCGGAAATGTGGTCGACGGTGCGGGCCATATCGGCCAGCAGCTCCGGGTTGCGGTACGAGTTGCACGTCACCAGCGCGCCGATCTGAATGCGCGACGTCTGCTCGGCCCAGGCTCCGAGCATCGTCCAGCACTCGAAATGCGCGCCGTCGGGATCGCCGTAGAGCGGAAAGAAATGATCCCAGTTGAAGGCGATGTCCACGCCGATGTCCTCGCAGCGCCGCACGGCGTCGCGGATCTGGCCGTACTGCGGAGCGTGCTGCGGCTGCAGCTGGACACCGATACGGATCGGGAACTCAGAAGTCATCTCCCCACCGTAAGCTCAGCGTGCGTCGAGCACCCCACGCAGAATGTCGATCAGCGCGCGAGGCTGGTCGCTTTGCACGGAATGGCCCGAATTCTCCACGACGTGCGCGGAACGGAAATGCTTTGCGCGACGGCCGAGCTCGGCCGCGTCCTCGTCGCTGACGAAACCCGATGAGCCACCGCGCACCAGGGTCACCGGTGCGCACAATGCGTCGACGTCGTCCCACAGGCCGGCGAAGTCGGGGAAGGTGCGGATGGCGTCGTAGCGCCACGTCCAGTTGCCGTTTTCCAGCTTGTGCGAGTTGTGGAACACCCCGCGGCGCAGCGCCTTCACCTCGCGGTGCGGCGCCGCGGCGACCGTCAAGTCGAGCATCGCCTGGAAGCTGGGGAATTCGCGTTCCCCGTGCATCAGCGCCACGGTGCCCTGCTGCTCCTTGGTCATCTCGGAATGCCGTTGCAGCGCCGACGGGGTGACGTCGATCAGCACCAGCTCTTTGACCAGTTCGGGTGCCACCGCGCCCAGCCGGATCGCGGTCAGTCCGCCCAGCGACATCCCAACGACGAGGTCGGCCGAGGCGGCGTGTTCGCGCAGGATCGGCAGCAAGGTATCGGCGTTGCGCTGCGGCGAATAGTCGCCGTCCTCGCGCCAGGCGGAGTGGCCGTGGCCGGGCAGGTCGACCGCCAGCGCGGGTTCGCCAATGCCGACGATGATGGTGTCCCAGGTGTGCGCGTTCTGGCCGCCGCCGTGCACGAACACGATCCGCGGGGGAGCGCTTCCCCAGCGCAGGGCGCTGATTTTGCTTTCGCCCGTGCCGGACTCGACGCGCTCGGCATCGGGCAGGGGACCGGAGACCCCGGCCTGCTCGGCGTTTTCGGACAGCAGCGAGAATTCGGACAGCCCGGCCAGTTCGTCTTCGGAAATCTCGGTCACGATCTTTGACACTAGCGCCGGCGTCTAGTGGCGCTCGCAACCGCGGCGTGGCCGGGCGCAGCGGGACGCACCGTCGGCCTACAGAACATAGCGGCGGCGAATGCCGTGGAAGCGATCCCACATCGCGGCGGCGCGCTGCGGTGCGCTCACCATGGCGGTTTCTTCGGGCAGCGCCCCGAGCAGTTCGTCGTGCTTGACCACCCGGGTGTCCAGCACGGCGGGTTCGCCCTCGAGCATGTGCCGGTAGGTCAGGTTGCCGCGTTCGAAGCCCTGGGTGTCCAGCCAGTTGTGCACGCCGGGATCACGGTGAGCGATAACCAGGCGGATACGGCCGTCGCGGTCGATCTCGGTGCGGCTCGGCGTGTAGCTCACCGGGCGATACAGGTAGTCCATGCTGTTGAAGAAGACACCCATGTTGGTGAACATCCACAGCCCGTCATGGGCGTCGAATTCGACGATCAGTGCCTCGTCGGGCGCCAGCTCCCAATACATGTTGGCGGCGGCCCGGCCGCGCTTGTTGTCGGCGTCGGTGGCGCCGACGCGCGGGAACGTGTTCGGGTGCGTCGGCGTCCACGCCGCCGTAGTTGAAGGGGAATTCGGGCCAATCGGACATCAGGCCGGTGACGAAATCACCGGCCCAGCGCATCGCGTCGACCATGTCGGTAGGGGTGGGCAACGGCTTGGGGGACGCCATGTCGATGCGCTCGATGTGCATCTGCGCCGGTGATTCGTCCCAGCGGTCAAAGCCCTGGCGGATGAACAGCTTTCGTGACTCCGGCGTGGTGGGAAGCCAGTTGGGCCCGCGTCGGGGGCCGCCGACGTAAAGCTCGAACTGCCCGTCTTCGCCGATATCGAGCTGGTGGCCGAACAGGTTGGCCTGCGGAGTGTCGCCGAATGGTTCGTGCAGGACGCCCGGGCCGGGCGTGCGTGGTCCCTGCACGGTGACGTTGAAAAAGCGCGAGGTGCCCCGGGTGCCGGTGAGCCGGTAGGTCGAGTGCCCGTCGATCCATGCTTGTTGATAGGTGAAGTCGGCGCAGTCCCCGCCGAGCTTGCGGGTCGGGCCGCAGAAGGTGTGCAGCACCGGGTAACTGGTGTCGCGGGTTTCGAGTGCCAGATCGAAGGCCTGGCCGAGGTTCTGGGTGAGAAATCGGTACGCGTCAACGCGCTGCAATGCGGCGGCCGGGTTGGCTTCTTTGAAGACGCGCTCGCCCGCGCGCTGCAGCTGGGAACAGAATTCGGTCCATGCCGATTGCAGTGCCGCGTCGTCCGGGCTGTCACCGAAACCCATTGTCAGGCACCCAGTCTGGTCAGCATCGCCCCGACGACCTCGCAGGCGCGTCGCGCGGATTGCATGCGGCCCTCCGCCTCGATACGGGGGCCGATCAGTTCCAGGTCGAATCCGTGCGCGTAGCCGCCGGCCAATACTCGGGCGACGAACGCTTCGAGCGGGATCGCGCCGTCGCCGGGCACGGCGCGCCCCGGAAGCGCCCGGTCACCCAGCACGTAATCGCTGAGCTGGATGAGCTCGGTTCGGGGCAATGCCCGCTGCACCATCGCTTCCAAATCGCCCTCCGCCCAGCAGTGGAACAGCTCGATGCAGATGCCGAGCCCGCTCATCTCGGCAAGTGTGACGGTATCGCGCAGGGTGTGGGCGAGATGAATGTCGGCGTAGAGGCTCGAAGCGTTCTCGATCGCCAGCGCCACGCCCGCCCGCTTCGCGTGCTCCACGCAGGGGGCGATCATGGCGCTGAAGCGATCGGCGGCCTGCGGCCAGGTCAGCGCGCCCCGCCCGCCGGTCAGCATGTAGACCACCCGTGCACCCACCCTGGCCGCGGCGTCGATCACCGGCAGCAGCGCGTCCGCCGCGTGCGCGCCGGTGTCCAGCCGGCCCCCGCCGAAGATGTGGCAGACCGCTTCGACGGTATAGGCGTTGCGCTGCAACAGTGTTGGAAACTCCGGAGTCAGCAGCTGGTCGTCCAGGATGCTCAATCGGGACACGCCAAGGGCCGCCCAATGCTGTTCCAGCTCGGCCAACGAAGCGCCGTAGAAGGTGACGTTGTGCACAGACAAGCGCTTGTGGGCCGGCATCGGGTCAACCACGGTTCTCGATCTCGACATCGAATCGCTCACGAAAGGGCCGGAATTCGTCGTGCAGCGCGTCGAGGTCTTCACCGATATCGATCAACAGTTGAGTGGAGTAGCGGAACTTTCCGTAGCGGTCACCGCGATTGTTGGCGAGGTAGTCGCGCATCGCGGACTCGGCTTCGGTCGTCAGTTCGCGTCTAGCGAATGCGTAGTAGCGCCGCACCGTGGCGACCTGATCGGCGATGAAGTCGGTGTAACGGATGTGCAGGATGCGCGGATCGTCCACCATGGGGTTGCTCATCGTGTTGGCGACGCCGGCGCGCGTCAGCTCCAAATGCATCTTCGCCAGGGCGTGCAGGTCGACGGCACCGACCATCCCTTCGGCGATGTCAGCCATCATCATCGTGCGTGAGGCCGCGACCTGCACAGGGTCGCGGTGCAGCCACACCAGCGTGGCGTCGGGGTATTCGTCGAACATCTCCTTGAGCCGGAATCCGTGAAAGCCCTTCAGTACCCAATATTTGGGGGGCCGCTGGTATTGCAGCTGTTGCAGCATGGCCTTGTGCAGCCGGTACTGCGCGGCCGGGTCGGTCGCCAGGCCGCCGACCAGCGACTGCATCGGTACCCGCCACCACGCGGTGGGCGTCATCACTCGGAAGTCGAACGCCCAGGTGCGCTCGTCTTCGGGAAGGCCGTCGCCCAGCATGTCGTTGTAAGGGTGGCTGTGCAGCCACTTCGGCATCTTTGCGTTGATCTCGCGCCAGTCGGCGTCGGCGCGCGTCCGGCGGTCGTCATCGGGTGCGGCCAGACCCGGCGGGGGAGACGGATACATCACCTCCCAGAAACGCAACGCCCGGGCTTGCGGGTCGACCGACATCAGAGCATGCATAAGCGTTGTCCCCGAACGGGGTTCGCCCGTGACGAACATCGGTGACTCGATCACTTCCGCGCCGATCGGGTAGCGGTTGCGGTCCTCGATGAGTTCAAGACGCGAGGTCAGCAGCCAACGACACACCTGCGCGGCTTCGAAGCGGCCATCGGCATCCATGCCCAGAGCGTTCAGGTGGTCGACGGCGACGGCGAAGCGCCCGGGCAACGTGGGGTCGCCGTAGTCGCGCAACCTGGTTTCGGCCTCGGCGGCCGCGAGCATCTCCGCGGCGTCCAAACGTATTGTCACGAAAGGTCTCCGCAGAGCCGCACCAGTTCGTCCTCGGCCGCGCGGACGTTCGCCGCCGAAGCCTGTGCGTACTTCACGCCGGCCATGGCACCGTAGTCCAGAATCTTGGGCACACGCAGACCCGCGTCGACGTACGTCTTGACGATTTTGGCGACCTCTTTCGGCGTGCCGTGGGGTACGACGGCCAGGACCATCTCGGGTCGCACGTTGTCCAGAAACTCGATGATCCGCTCCCGGGTGAGTACGACCGGATCGATGTCCTGGAATCCACGCCAACTCTCACCCATCGGGTGCTCAAATCCAAAGTCGCGCAGCGTGTTTGCTGACACTTGCAGCAGAAAGGCCTTGACCAGGGGAGCTTGCAGTATCTCGGCGAGGGCGTCGTCGTCCGCGCCGATCAGACACACCTGGATGAAGCAGGGGGTGATCGCCAGCGGATCGCGGCCGGCGCGTTCTGCGGATGCCCGCACGGCGGAGAGCATCTGGGCGTAATGCTCGGGGGTCCAGGCCCCCGCCGGCCACCACCCGTCGGCGTACCGGCCCGCGATGTCGAGCATCCGTGGACCGCTGGCGCCGATCCAGATCGGTGGCAGCCGGCCCTCGTAGGGTTCGGTGTCCAAACGGGCATGGTGCAGCGAATAGAACTGACCGTCGAAGTCGACCGGGCCGTCGCAGCGCCACAGCAACTGGATCACCGCCAGCGCTTCCTCGAAACGGCTGACCGAGCGCGAGAAGTCGAAGCCGTAGGGCAGCGTGTTTTCGCTCTCGCCGCTGCCCAGTCCGAGAATGAAACGCCCCTTGGCGAGGTGATCGATGGTCAACGCCGTCTGCGCGAGCAGCACGGGATGGCGGCGCACGGTATCGACCACGGCGCTGACCAGAGGAACTCGCTCGGTGAGCACGGCCGCCGCGGCCGCTACCGCGAGCCCGTCCAGGTGGCGGTGCGGCGACGGGGAAGCGGTGGCCAGGTCGGTGAACTCGGGCGTCCAGATCGAGTCCGGCCAGAAACTGACCATGTGATCGGGCAGCCAGATGGAGTGGTACCGACCGCTGTCGAGTGCTGCGAGCCCGGACAGGTCGAGGGGGAGCGTGGTGCGCAGGAATGCTGCGGGTTGAAGGGTCATCGAGACATGATGCTAAGCACCTGCACAGCACTGTGTCGATGATTTGGTGATCGCGCCGCACCGGCCACATCGGTACCGCGCCCCCGACCATTGGGCGGTTACCTAATGGTCCGGGGCGCTACCGTCTCGCAATGCCGGACCCGACGGCCCGGCCGAACCTCGGGCCTTAGCCCGAGATGATGAACTCTTCGAGCTGGGTGCGCGCGATGTCGTCGGGCAGCTGCTGCGGCGGGCTCTTCATCAGGTAGGCCGACGCCGGGATCACCGGGCCGCCGATACCGCGGTCCTTGGCGATCTTGGCAGCACGAACCGCATCGATGATGACGCCCGCCGAGTTCGGCGAGTCCCACACCTCGAGCTTGTACTCCAGGTTCAGCGGCACATCACCGAAGGCGCGGCCCTCGAGCCGGACGTAGGCCCACTTGCGGTCGTCGAGCCAGCCGACGTGGTCGGACGGGCCGATATGGACGTCCTTGGTCTTGAACTCGCGCTGCAGGTTGGAGGTCACGGCCTGCGTCTTGGAGATCTTCTTGGACTCGAGGCGCTCGCGCTCGAGCATGTTGAGGAAGTCCATGTTGCCGCCGACGTTGAGCTGCATGGTCCGGTCCAGCTGCACGCCGCGGTCCTCGAACAGCTTGGCCATCACGCGGTGGGTGATGGTCGCGCCGACCTGGCTCTTGATGTCGTCACCGACGATCGGCAGGCCGGCATCGGCGAACTTCTTGGCCCACACCGGGTCCGAGGCGATGAACACCGGCAGCGCGTTGACGAACGCCACGCCCGCGTCGATGGCGCACTGTGCGTAGAACTTGTCGGCCTCTTCGGAGCCCACCGGCAGGTACGACACCAACACGTCGGCCTTGGCCTCGCGCAGCGCCGCGACCACGTCGACGGCTTCGGCATCGGACACCTCGATGGTGTCGGCGTAGTACTTGCCGATGCCGTCCAGCGTCGGGCCGCGCTGCACCGTCACGTTGGTGGGCGGCACGTCGGCGATCTTGATGGTGTTGTTCTCCGACGCGAAGATCGCCTCGGACAGGTCGAAGCCGACCTTCTTGGCGTCCACGTCGAACGCTGCGACGAACTTCACGTCTCGGACGTGGTACTGGCCGAACTTGACGTGCATCAAGCCCGGCACAGTGCTGTTCGCGTCGGCGTCGTAGTAGTACTGCACGCCCTGAACCAGCGAAGACGCGCAGTTACCGACGCCGACAATGGCGACTCGTACCTCCGTCGACGCCTGCGGCGCGTTCTGCTCACTCATATGGGCGTTCTCCTAACCTCTAACCACTGACTGGGATGGTGGGTTCGTGCAGGGGTTTACGTTTGCTCGGAGAGGCCGGGCATAGCCCGCTCCGCAGCGATGAGCTCGTTGAGCCACTTGACTTCGCGCTCGCTGGACTCGAGCCCCAATTGATGAAGCTGACGGGTGTAGCGGTCAAACGAGCTACTGGCCCGCGCAACGGCTTCACGCAGACCTTCCCGTCGTTCTTCGACCTGACGGCGGCGGCCTTCCAGAATGCGCATCCGCGCCTCTGCCGGAGTCCGGTTGAAGAACGCCAGGTGTACCCCGAAGCCGTCGTCGGTGTAGTTGTGCGGACCGGTGTCGGCCACCAGCTCACCGAAGCGCCGTCGGCCCTCGTCGGTCAGCTGGTAGACGCGCCGGGCCCGCCGGACCGGCGTCCCGGCCGGGGCGGCGTTCTCGGCAATCAACCCTTCGGCCTGCATGCGCCGCAGGGCCGGGTAGAGCGATCCGTACGAAAACGCCCGGAACGCGCCGAGTAGGCCGGTCAGCCGCTTGCGCAACTCGTAGCCGTGCATGGGCGATTCGATGAGGAGACCCAGGATGGCTAGCTCGAGCAATCGAATCACCTCCCTGGAAAAAGATATGCATGGCTGGTTACGACGGTTCGACGCCTCGCGCAATCGTATCGTCTCGATATATTAGCCACAACACCACCAGCTGTTGGTTTGCAGTTCGTCACAGTTGCTGGGGGTGTGAATTACGCCGGCGGAGCGGCCTTTACGTGGGCAGACTCATCCGTTTGACGGTGCCGTCACCGGCGAATGTGATGTACCCGCCCCCGTAATCGCTGGAGACGTACAGCGACAGCGACAGCGCGCCCGGCGTGGTCGGGTCGGTGGCCGGCTCGACGATCAAGTATGTCGTTTTGACGTCGGACGGCTTCATGCGCAGCGTCTCGGAGGCACCGCGCATGATCGCCCACGGTCTTCGTCAGGTCGAACTTGCTCAGGTCGACGGGGACGGGACCGTCCGAGGAACTTCTGGCCGAATTGGTCGGATCGCCCCACCCGCCGCGGTAGGTATAGGCCAGCACCCGGCGGTCGTCGGAGGGGTCCGGACGGTCCAAAGCCGCGTAGGTCGGGTAGATCACCAGCCGGTAGCCGACGGTGTCCCCGAATCGTTTGCGCATCTGCTCGAGCAGCCCGGTGAGCCCGCCGACCGAGTGCAGCTGTGTGGGAGGCGTCAGCACCACGGCGTTGACTCCGTCGGGTTTGGCTCCCGGGTCGGTAGTGAAGTCCAGCGGCGAGCGGGTGTTGCCGTACAGCCCCCACCCGATGCCCATGCCCAGCAGCACCGACACGACGAAGGCGGCGGCCAGCACCCCCCACCCGCCAATTCGCGGCGCCTTCGGTCCCGAGTCGAGGGCGGGCAGTTGCCGCCCGGCGTTGGTTTGCAGATCGCTCAACAGGGCGTGCAGGTCGCCCAGCGTCACCGCCTGGGTGGCCGCGCCGACTCGCTCCCGGTGCTCTTCGGCGGAGAGCTCGCCGTCGGCCAGGGCGTCGTCGAGCACGGTGCAGGTGTCTTGGCGGTCGCTGTCCTTGGCGCGGGTGGTCGTCGTCGCCCCGCCGGCCAGCGGTGTCCCGAGCCATTTCGCCACGGGGATGATCGTAGAAGTCCGGACTCGGGTTTGGTGCCCAAACCACCGTCGATCACCCGGCGCGGACCGCCACGGTTCGGTTGCGTATCACTGGTCGGGATGGCGACGTACTCTGGTGGGCGTGCGACTGCAGCGACAAGTGGTGGACTACGCGCTCCGGCGGCGCTCACTGCTGGCCCAGGTGTACTCGGGCCGCACCGGTGTGTCCGAGGTTTGTGACGCCAACCCGTATCTGCTGCGCGCCGCCAAGTTTCACGGAAAACCGAGCCAGGTCATGTGCCCGATCTGCCGCAAGGAGCAGCTGACGCTGGTGTCGTGGGTGTTCGGCGAACACCTCGGGGCGGTGTCGGGCTCGGCGCGCACGGCCGAGGAATTGGTGATGCTGGCAACCCGCTTCGAGGAGTTCGCCGTCCACGTGGTCGAGGTGTGCCGGACCTGCAGCTGGAACCATCTCGTCAAGTCATATGTGCTCGGCGCCGCGCGTACGGCACCTCCTCCAAGGGGCACCGGACGCACACGGACGGCGCGCAACAACGCTCGCACGGCCATTGAATAACGAAGGACGCCACAGCCAGTCGTCCGGTGACCAACGTGGGCCAGCGACTGAGCATGTAGGCAATCAGAGTTCTGAAAAGCGTCCGGACCCCGACCGTCCGGACGCCGATCGTCGCGATCCCGCACGCCGGGAGGCGCCGCCGACGATCAACCGTCGCCGTCAGGCTCCGCCCGACGATCGGCTGACGACGATCCTGCCGCCGGTCAAGGATGACCGTGCGGCCCGGCGCTCGCGATCCCATCGACGAAGTCAAAGCCGCGCTGGCCGGCCCTCCGTCGACGCCGTTGCGGCGCGACGCCCTCGATGAAGTCAAGGCCGCACTGGACGGCCGGGGGCCTACGTCCGGCCGGCACGAGCGCGCCGGCCTCGGCGGTGGTCCGCCCGGCGGGCCGCCTCCTCCGCCCCCGCGTCCCGGCCGCCCGGGAGGACCCGGCGGCCCCGGCGGGCGGCCCGTCCCACCGTGGCGCGACTGGGCCTGGACCGAGCAGATCAACTGGCTGTGGGTGCGACGAGGGGCCTACCTCTGCGCCGCGGTGCTGGTGCTGTTGCCGATCGTCACGTTCGCGATGGCGTACTTCATCGTCGACATTCCCAAGCCGGGTGACCTTCGCACCAACCAGGTTTCGACCATCCTGGCCAGCGACGGCTCGGAGATCGCCAAGATCATTCCGCCGGAAGGCAATCGGGTCGACGTCAACATCAATCAAGTTCCCGTGCATGTGCGCCAGGCGGTGATCGCCGCCGAAGACCGCAACTTCTACTCGAACCCGGGGTTCGATTTCAGCGGTTTCGTGCGCGCGGTGAACAACAACCTCTTCGGCAGCGGCGACCTGCAGGGCGGGTCGACGATCACCCAGCAGTACGTGAAGAACGCGCTGGTGGGTTCGGCCCAGCACGGGGTCAGCGGCCTGATGCGTAAGGCCAAGGAACTGGTCATCGCCACCAAGATGTCGGGGGAGTGGTCGAAAGACGATGTGCTGCAGGCCTATCTGAACATCATCTACTTCGGGCGCGGCGCCTACGGGATTTCGGCCGCCGCCAAGGCCTACTTCAACAAACCCGTCGAGCAACTCACTGTCTCCGAAGGCGCACTGCTGGCGGCGCTGATCCGGCGGCCGTCCTCACTGGACCCCGCGGTCGATCCGCAGGGCGCCCGTGCCCGCTGGGCGTGGGTGCTCGACGGCATGGTGGAAACCAAGTCGCTGTCTCCGAGTGATCGTTCCGCACAGGAGTTCCCGCCGACCGTGCCGCCGGATCAGGCGCGCGCGCAGAACCAGACGACCGGGCCCAACGGGCTGATCGAGCGCCAGGTGACCAAAGAGTTGATGGAGCTGTTCAACATCGACGAGCGGACCCTCAACACCCAGGGTCTGCAGGTCACCACCACCATCGATCCGAAGGCCCAGCAGGCGGCGGAGAAGGCGGTGTCGAAATACCTCGACGGCCAAGACCCCGACATGCGTTCGGCCGCGGTCTCGGTCGATCCGCACGACGGGGCGATCCGTGCGTACTACGGCGGCACCGACGCCTTCGGTTTCGACTTCGCCCAGGCCGGGCTGCAGACCGGGTCATCGTTCAAAGTGTTCGCGCTGGTCGCCGCGCTCGAGCAGGGCATCGGCCTGGGTTACCAGGTCGACAGTTCCCCGCTGACGGTCAACGGCATCAAGATCACCAACGTCGAGGGCGAGAGCTGCGGGACGTGCAACATCGCCCAGGCGCTCAAGCATGTCGCTGAACACCTCCTACTACCGGCTGATGCTCAAGCTCAAGGGCGGGCCGCAGGCCGTCGCCGACGCAGCGCACCAGGCCGGCGTCGCGACCAGCTTCCCCGGTGTGGACCACACGTTGTCCGAGGATGGCAAGGGCGGGCCGCCCAACAACGGAATTGTGCTGGGCCAGTATCAAACCCGGGTGTTCGACATGGCGTCGGCATACGCCACGCTGGCGGCCTCCGGCGTTTATCACCGCCCGCACTTCGTGCAAAAGGTCGTCAACTCCGACGGCCAGGTCCTTTTCGACGCCGCCAATTCCGACAACAAGAACGAGCAGCGCATCCCCAAGGCCGTGGCCGACAACGTCACCGCGGCGATGGAGCCGATCGCCAGCTTACTCACGCGGCCACGCCCTGGCCGGCGGCAGGCCGTCGGCGGCCAAGACCGGTACCACACAGCTCGGTGACACCACCTCCGACAAGGACGCCTGGATGGTCGGATATACGCCGTCGCTGTCGACGGCGGTGTGGGTGGGCACGGCCAAGGGCGATAGCCCGCTGGTGACGGCTTCGGGCGGACCGGTTTACGGCTCGGGTCTGCCGTCGGACATCTGGAAGTCCACCATGGACGGCGCGCTCAAGGGCACGTCCAACGAGTCCTTCCCCAAACCGACCGAGATCGGCGGTTATGCGGGCGTGCCCGTCGCACCTCCGCCGCCCCCGCCGCCGTCGGAGACCGTCATCCAGCCCACCATCGAAGTGGCGCCGGGCATCACCATCCCGGTCGGTCCGCCCACGACGATCACGCTGGCGCCACCGGCGCCCGGCGGTCCGCCGGGCGGTCCGGAGCCGGGCGGCCCACCTGGTGGCGCGCCGGGTGGCGGCGTCCCGCCGGGTGGACCCCAAGCGCCGCCGCCACCGTGACCGACGCGGCGGAGCGCGGTGCCACCACGTCACCGCGGCGGCTGGCCGCGGATCTGCGTAGTGCCGACCACCGAGATTGCCCGAGCCGCACCGACTTCCTGGGCGCCGCGCTCGCCGACGTCGTCGGGGGGCCGGTGGGCCGGCACGCGCTGATCGGCCGCTCTCGGCTGATGACCCCGCTGCGGGTGATGTTCCTGATCGGGCTGGTCTTCCTGGCGCTGGGCTGGTCGACGAAGGCGGCCTGTCTGCAAAGCACCGGCACCGGGACCGCCGATCAGCGGGTGGCCAACTGGGACAACCAGCGCGCGTACTACGAGTTGTGCTACTCCGACACCGTGCCGCTCTACGGCGCAGAGTTGTTGAGCCAGGGCAAGTTTCCCTACAAATCGAGCTGGGTCGAGACCGACTCCACCGGCGCCCAGCAGATCCGTTACGACGGCCAGCCCGCCGTGCGCTACATGGAGTATCCGGTGCTGACCGGTATCTATCAGTACGTGTCGATGGCACTGGCCAAGACCTACACCGCGGTGAGCAAGCTCGCCCCGCTTCCGGTGGTCGCCGAGGTGGTGATGTTCTTCGATGTCGCCGCATTCGGGCTGGCACTGGCCTGGCTGGCCACCGTCTGGGCGAGTGCGGGCCTGGCCGGACGACGGATCTGGGATGCGGCCCTGGTGGCCGGCTCGCCGATATTGATCTTTCAGATTTTCACCAATTTCGACGCGCTTGCAACGGCATTCGCGATGGCCGGGCTGCTGGCCTGGGCGCGGCGAAAACCGGTGCTGGCCGGGCTGCTGATCGGCTTGGGTGCCGCGGCGAAGCTATATCCGTTGCTGTTCCTGGGCCCGATGCTGCTGCTGGGAATCCGGACCGGACGCCTGCGGGCCTGGGTTCGCACCGCCGTGGCGGCCGGGGTGACCTGGCTGTTGGTGAATCTGCCCGTATTGGTGTTCTTCCCGCGCGGCTGGTCGGAGTTCTTCCGGCTCAACACGCGTCGCGGCGACGACATGGACTCGCTGTACAACGTCGTCAAGTCGTTCACCGGCTGGCGGGGTTTCGATCCGAAGCTCGGGTTCTGGCAGCCGCCGACGGTGCTCAATAGCGTTGTCGCGGTGCTGTTCGTAGCATGTTGTGCCGCAATCGCATTCATCGTGTTGACCGCCCGGCAACGGCCGCGGGTGGCGCAGCTGTTGTTCTTGGTGGTGGCGGCTTTCCTACTGACCAACAAGGTGTGGAGCCCGCAGTTTTCGCTGTGGCTGGTGCCGCTGGCAGTGCTCGCACTGCCGCATCGCCGGGTGCTGCTGGCGTGGATGACGGTCGACGCACTGGTGTGGGTACCGCGGATGTACTACCTGTACGGCAACCCCAACCGCTCGCTGCCCGAACAGTTCTTCACCACGACTGTGCTGCTGCGGGATGTCGCGGTTATCGGATTGTGCGCGTTGGTGATTCGCCAGATTTACCGGCCCGACGAGGACCTGGTGCGCTGGCTTGGACGGGTGGACGACCCGGCGGGCGGACCGTTCGACCGCGCACCTGACGCCCCGCCCGGATGGTTGCCGGACTGGCTGCGACCGGTCGGGTCGCGCAGCGCGACCGTACCGGCGCCCGACGGCGCCGACGACCAACGCGCGGTGACGAGTGGCGCCCGGGCGCCATGACCCGCGCCGACGACGATGATGCCGGCATAGCCGCGGGTCGAAGGAGTGGCGCCATGACCCAGGTCGCCATCCCGATCTTCCCGCGCTTCACCGCGCTCGACGCGGTGGGTCCCTACGAAGTGCTGCAACGCGTTCCGTCGATCGACGTCGTGTTCGTCGGGCACCGCCGGGGCGAGGTGCGGACCGAGAACGGAATGCTCGGTGTCAGCTGTGACGCCACGTTCGACGAGGTGGACGCACCCGATGTGGTGGTGTTCCCCGGCGGCATCGGCACCCGACAGCTGATCCACGACGAGGCGATCCGGGCGTGGCTGCAGGTGGTACACCCCAACACCACGTTCACCACCTCGGTGTGCACCGGCGCCCTGCTGCTGGCGGCGGCCGGTCTGCTGGACGGGCTCACCGCCACGACCCACTGGCGGGCCGCCGACCTCCTCAACGGTTTGGGCGCCCGCTACGTGCCCGAACGCGTCGTCGAACACCTGCCGCAGCGCATCATCACCGCCGGCGGAGTGTCCAGCGGCATCGACATGGCCCTACGCCTGGTGGAGTTGCTCGTCGACCGCGAGGCCGCACAGGCCGCTCAGCTGCTCATCGAATACGACCCGCAGCCGCCCTTCGATGCCGGTGCGCTCGCCAAGGCCGATCCCGCGACGGTGGCGCGGGCCAACGAATACTTGGCTGCCCGGCAATAGCGAAGTTGCCCAGAGCCCGGATTTTTCTGGTCAGGCCGGTATCCGGTAACCTGATGCGGTTGCCGACGCAGGCGACTCTCCTGCCACGGATCGACCGTGGCCGCTCAGACCAGAGGAGGTGGTGAGGTTTCCATGCGTCCATACGAAATCATGGTCATTCTTGACCCCACGCTCGACGAACGTACCGTTGCCCCGTCCTTGGAGACGTTCCTGAACGTCGTCCGCAAGGATGGTGGATCCGTCGACAAGGTGGACATCTGGGGCAAGCGCCGACTTGCCTACGAGATCGCCAAGCACGCCGAGGGCATCTACGTCGTCGTCGACCTGAAAGCCGAGCCCGCGACCGTATCCGAGCTCGACCGCCAGCTGAGCCTCAACGAGTCGGTACTGCGCACCAAGGTGATGCGCATCGACAAGCACTAACAGCCTTGGTTGCGTCGCGTGCTTATCGTCGGCGCACTTGCTTAGGCTGTTGAGAGCTCAGCGAAAGTAGCTCATGACACCCACCGTCCGAGCGGCGGACCCAGGAGGAAATTGTGGCTGGTGACACCACTATCACCGTTGTCGGAAACCTGACCGCCGACCCCGAACTGCGGTTTACTCCGTCGGGTGCTGCCGTCGCGAATTTCACGGTGGCGTCGACCCCGCGGATCTATGACCGTCAAAGTGGGGAATGGAAAGACGGCGAGGCGCTGTTCCTGCGGTGCAACATCTGGCGGGAAGCCGCCGAGAACGTCGCGGAAAGCCTCACGCGTGGATCCCGGGTGATCGTCACCGGCCGGCTCAAGCAGCGCTCCTTCGAGACCCGCGAAGGTGAGAAGCGCACCGTCTTCGAGGTCGAGGTCGACGAGATCGGCCCCTCGCTGCGGTATGCCACCGCCAAGGTCAATAAGGCCAGCCGCAGTGGCGGCGGGGGTGGCGGCTTCGGCGGCGGCGGCGGTGGCGGCGGTGGCGGTGGATCCCGCCAGCAGTCGGCGCCGGCGAGCAGTGCGCCCGCCGACGACCCGTGGGGCAGTGCCCCGGCATCGGGCTCGTTCGCCGGCGGAGACGACGAACCGCCGTTCTAACCAAAACTTCAGCAGTACGAAACGGAAAGAAAGACAGACATGGCCAAGTCCAACAAGCGGCGCCCGGCTCCGGAAAAGCCGATCAAGGCGCGTAAATGTGTCTTCTGCTCGAAGAAGGGACAAGAGATCGACTACAAGGACACCGCATTGCTGCGCACGTACATCAGTGAGCGCGGCAAGATCCGCGCGCGCCGCGTCACCGGCAATTGTGTGCAGCACCAGCGCGACGTCGCCATCGCGGTGAAGAATGCCCGCGAGGTGGCGCTGCTGCCCTTCACCTCGTCGGCGCGATAGCCGGCGCTCCCTATTTGGGACCCAACCGAAAGTACGAAAACGATGAAGCTGATTCTGACGGCTGACGTCGACCACCTTGGTACCGTCGGCGACACTGTCGAGGTCAAGGACGGTTACGGCCGCAACTTCCTGCTCCCGCGCGGCCTGGCGATCCTGGCCTCGCGCGGCGCCCAAAAGCAGGCCGACGAAATCCGCCGCGCCCGCGAAACCAAGATCGGTCCGCGACCTCGGCCACGCCAACGAACTCAAGACGGCGATCGAGGCGCTCGGCCCGGTGCAGCTGCCGGTGAAGACCGCGGTGGATTCCGGGAAGCTGTTCGGCTCGGTGACCGCCGGGGATGTCGTCGCCGCGATCAAGAAGGCCGGCGGGCCCAACCTGGACAAGCGGATCGTGCGGCTGCCCAAATCGCACATCAAAGCCATCGGGACACACCCGGTGGCGGTGCACCTGCACCCCGAGGTCGACGTCGAGGTCGCGCTCGAGGTCGTCGCGCAGAGCTAAGCACCCGACATTTGCTCGTTCCCGGCGGTGGCCCTGATCGGCCGCCGCCGGGCGTCGTTGCGCTGCGGGCACGCGGCCGCACTCCGCTGACGAGGATCGCGGACGTACTCCGTGGCGAACTATTTCTGGGGTGTGTTTCGCCACGGCGATTTACCGGCCCGTAACGCTGGGAAAATACGGCGGAAAGCCAACACGCCCGGGGCAGTAACCTGACCCGACACGCCGTAGAGATTCTTGTCCACACGAATTCCATGGCGTTGTATGGCCGGTATCTGCACTGATGTCCTAGCCCTTTGCATTAATCCACAGGTTCTCCACACCCCGCTCAACACAGGTGTCGACGGATATGCACACACCATGCACAGCTTCATAAACAGCACCCCCTTTGCCTACTAGCCAGCAACGCTTAACGTCGTCCCGGCGCCGGGCCTGCGGGTGCTGGGGAGCGCAGGTTGTCAGCACCTTGACTTACGCTCGATGTCGACTATCGAATGTATGTTCGGATGCGTGAGTCAGGGGAGGAGGGAATCCGTGGCGGTCGTCGATGACTTGGCGTCGGGCATGGATTCCTCGCCGCCAAGCGAGGACTTCGGACGGCAGCCACCGCAGGATCTGGCCGCCGAGCAGTCGGTGCTGGGCGGGATGCTGCTGAGCAAGGACGCCATCGCCGACGTGCTGGAACGGCTGCGGCCCGGCGACTTCTACCGCCCCGCCCATCAGAACGTCTACGACGCGATCCTGGACCTCTACGGGCGCGGCGAGCCGGCCGACGCGGTGACGGTCGCCGCGGAACTGGACCGCCGCAACCTGCTGCGCCGCATCGGCGGGGCACCTTATCTGCACACGCTGATCTCGACGGTGCCGACCGCGGCCAACGCGAGCTACTACGCGACCATCGTGGCCGAGAAGGCGCTCCTGCGGCGCCTCGTGGAGGCCGGCACGCGGGTGGTGCAGTACGGCTATGCGGGCGCCGAGGGTGCCGACGTGGCCGAGGTGGTCGACCGCGCACAGGCGGAGATCTACGAGGTAGCCGAGCGCCGGACGTCGGAGGATTTCGTTCCGCTCGAGGACCTGCTGCAGCCGACCATGGACGAGATCGACGCCATCGCCTCCAACGGCGGCGTCGCGCGCGGCGTGCCGACCGGTTTCACCGAGCTCGACGAGGTGACCAACGGTCTGCATGCCGGGCAGATGATCATCGTGGCGGCCAGGCCTGGCGTGGGCAAGTCCACACTGGGATTAGATTTTTTGCGGTCGTGCTCGATCAAGCACCGCATGGCCAGCGTCATTTTCTCGCTGGAGATGAGCAAGTCCGAGATCGTCATGCGGTTGCTGTCGGCGGAAGCGAAGATCAAACTGGCCGACATGCGGTCCGGTCGCATGAGCGACGAAGACTGGACGCGGCTGGCGCGGCGGATGAGCGAGATCAGCGAGGCGCCACTGTATATCGACGACTCGCCGAACCTGACCATGATGGAGATCCGCGCCAAAGCGCGTCGGTTGCGACAGAAAGCTGACCTGCGTCTGGTCGTGGTCGATTACCTGCAGCTGATGTCGTCGGGAAAGAAGGTCGAGTCGCGGCAGCTGGAGGTATCCGAATTCTCGCGCCACCTCAAGCTTTTGGCCAAGGAGCTCGAGGTTCCCGTGGTGGCGATCAGCCAGCTCAACCGCGGCCCCGAGCAGCGCACCGACAAGAAGCCGATGCTGTCGGACCTTCGTGAGTCGGGATCGCTGGAGCAGGATGCCGACATGGTGATCCTGCTGAACCGGCCGGATGCGTTCGAGCGCGACGACCCACGCGGGGGAGAGGCGGATTTCATTCTCGCCAAGCACCGCAACGGCCCCACCAAGACGGTGACGGTCGCGCACCAGCTGCACTTGTCGCGGTTCACCAACATGGCGCGGTGACCGGAGTTGTCATCCGATCATGGTGTCGATGATTTGCTCGATCTCGGAGGGGGTTGGGGTGGTCTGTGTGAGCAGCACGTGCTGGATGATAAGAGCCGTGCCGGTTCGTGGGGCCAGGATCGTCACGGCGGTGGGGTCGATCTCTTTGGAACAGATGCCAGCCAGGATGATGCTCTCTAGGGCGGTTATGCTGCGCTCTAAGATCAGGTCGGCGTAGATAGCCCGTATTTGTGCGTCACGGAAAAGCCCTGCCATTACGGCCAACTCCGGGTAGGACGTGTTGCCGGTGAGGACTTGGGCCAGTGAGCTCAACGCTGAGACCAGGTCTTGGCGTGCTGTCCCGTGGCGCTGCGCGGTTGGCATCGGCGGACACTGGGATCGCAAGGCGGCCAGTATTAGTTCTCGCTTGCCTGGCCAGCGCCGATACAGCGATCCTTTGCTGCAGCGCGCGCGAGCGGCGATGTTCTCCATGGTCACTGCGTGGTGGTCGGCGGCTTTCAATTCGGTCAAAGTGGCGTCGTACACGGCTCTTTCGAGTTCATCACCCCGACGACGAGTGGTCACCGTTGATCGTTTGTGAACCATTTACGCCACCGTGGTGAGGTGTAGGGCAAGTTATGGGAGCGCGAGTGTGGCGCGGTGACGCTCATGCCGGTTGCATCTCGATGGCGTGCTGGTGTGAGGGTTGCGGCCAGGGTTGGGGAAGGGGCCGGGGACGGACCTGTTTCGGCCACCAGAACCACCGGCCGAGCAGGGCCGCCAGCGACGGCGTCATCAACGAGCGCACCACCAGGGTGTCGAACAGCAGCCCTAAACCGATTGTGGTTCCGACTTGGCCGATCACGATCAACTTGCTCACTGCCATGGACATCATGGTGAAGGCGAAGACCAGGCCGGCGGAGGTGACCACGGAACCGGTGCCAACCATGGCGCGGATGATGCCGGTGTTCAGCCCGGCGTGGATCTCCTCTTTCATTCGCGAGACGAGCAGCAGGTTGTAGTCCGATCCCACGGCCAACAAGATGATGACGGTCATCGGCAGCACCATCCAGTGCAGGGGAATGCCGATGATGTGTTGCCAGAGCAGCACTGAGAGGCCGAAGGAGGCCGACAGGCTCAGCACTACGGTTCCCACGATCACCGCCGCGGCGGCCACCGCGCGGGTCAGGACGACCATAATAATGAAGATCAAGATCAGTGCGGCGACGGCGACAATGAGTAGGTCGTAGTTAGCGCCTTGCTGCATGTCGGTGTACATGGCTGCGCTACCACCGAGGTAGATCCGTGACCCCTCCAGCGGTGTTCCTTTGATGGCGTCTGCTGCGGCGATTTTGAGCGGCCCGGTGCGTGATGTGCCTTCCTCGGTTAGCGGGTCACCTTGGTGAAAGATGGTGAACCGCACGGCATGTCCGTCGGGGGATAAGAATAACTTGATGCCACGTTTGAAATCGGTGTTGTCGAAGGCCTCCGGCGGTAGGTAAAACGAGTCGTCGTTCTTTGCGTCGTCGAACGCTTGGCCCATGGCGGTGGAGTTGTCCTGCAGGGCCATGGTTTGGTCTTGTTGTGCTTTTTGGGCTTGATATTGGTTGAGCATCATCTGTTTTTGGTTTTTCATCGATTCGATCATCGGTGGCATCAGGGCGACCATTTGCGGCATGAGCGTGTCCATGCGCTCGAGGTCGGGCACTAGATCGCTGAGGTCATCGCTCATGGTGGAGATGCCGTCCAGGGCGTCGAACACTGAACGCAACGACCAGCACGCGGGGATATCGAAACAGTGTTTCTCCCAATAGAAGTAGCTGCGGATTGGTCGGAAGAAGTCGTCGAAATCGGCCATGTGATCGCGCAACTCCTGCACATCCGCGCTGGTTTTGTTCATCTTGGTGGCCATGTTGTGGGTGACTTGGGCCAGCTGCTGGGTGATGCTCTGCATCTTTTCCATCGAGTCGATGGTGACCTGCATGTCGTCGGCCTGTTGCAGCGTGTTTTTCAAGATGGTCTGTTGGTAGTCGTTGTTCATCACCTGGCCGGTGCTGTTCATGCTGATGTTGTAGGGGATCGAGGTGTGTTGGATTGGACGTCCCTCGGGCCTGGTGATGGTTTGCACTTCGGCGATGCCGTGCACGCGCACAAGAGCTTTGGCGATCTTGTCGATCACCAAGAAGTCGGCAGGGTCGCGCAGATCGTGATCTGTTTCGACCATCAACAGATCGGGATTCATCTTTGCCTGGGAAAAATGCCGATCCGCGGCGGCGTAGCCGACGTTGGCCGCGACGTCAGCGGGGAGATAGATGCGGTCGTTGTAGCTGGTGTGGTAGCCGGGCAGGGTCAGCAAGCCGACCAGGGCCACCAGGATCGCGCAGATCAAGATTGCCCCGGGCCAGCGCACAGTCGCGGCGCCGATGCGCCGCCACCCCCGCGGCTGGGCCATGTGTTTGGGGTCAAGCATCCGGCCGAAGCGACTGGCGACCGCAATCAGTGCCGGCCCGAGTGTCAAGGCCGCAGCGACCACGATCGCCATGCCGATCGCCAAGGGGATGCCCATCGTCTGGAAATAGGGCAGCCGGGTGAAGCGCAAGCAGAACGCCGCCCCGGCGATGGTCAGCCCCGAAGCCAGCACGACGTGGGCGGTGCCGTGGAACATGGTGTAGTAGGCGGCTTCTCGGTCTTCGCCCAGCCGTCGGGCTTCTTGATACCGGCCGATCAGGAAGATGGCGTAGTCGGTGGCCGCGGCGATCGCCAGTGTGACCACTAGATTGGTCGCGAACGTTGTGAGGCCGAACACCTGGAAATAGCCCAGGAAAGCGACCACTCCGCGGGCGCCCGCCAGTTCCAGCAGCACCATCACCAGCACGACGCACACCGTGAGCAGCGAGCGGTAGACCAGTAGCAGCATCACGATGATGACCGCGAAGGTGAGCAGCTCGATGACTTGCATGCTCTTGTCGCCGGTCGCGTTTTGATCCGCGCTCGTTGCCGCAGGACCGGTCACATAAGCTTTAACCCCTGCAGGCGCAGGCACATCGGCGATGACATGGCGCACCGCTTCCACCGACTCGTTAGCCAGTGCCTCTCCTTGGTCACCGGCGATATAGACCTGGACGTAGGCGGCCTTACCGTCGACGCTTTGGGCAGCAGCTGCGGTAAAAGAATCGCCCCAGAAATCTTGCACGTGCTGGATGTGCTTGTGGTCATCGCGCAGTTGGTGTACCACGTGGTCATAGAACTGGTGTGCACCTGCACCCAGCGGCTTGTCGCCTTCGATCACGATCATGACCGAACTACTCGTGTCGTACTCGTGGAACACCTTGCCCACCCGCTTGGTGGCGATCATTGACGGCGCATCGTTGGGGCTCATTGACACCGCGCGCAACTTGCCGACCGTTTCCAGTTGCGGCACAACGGTGTTGAGGATCGCGACAATCACGATCCAACCGAGGATGATCGGCACCGCAAGCACGCGGATAGTGCGCGGTATCCAGGGGCGGCCCGCCTGTCGGGCAACCGGAATCGGATCGGTCTGGGCCTCGTGCATAGGCGCGCTCATGCAGACTTCACCAAGCAGAACGTTTCGGCATTCACACCGGTGACAGATCGTTCATCCTTGATCTGGCGGTCAACGGTGATCCGGCAGCTAATGGACTGACCGTCAACCTGGGCAAGAAGGTTGGGCATGGCCGCCGGTGCCGTGGTGTGCAGGGTCAACGACCACGGCAGCACGGCGTCCGGGGCCCGCTGCGGCTTCCCGTCGAGGTCCAGGTAATTGATGACGGCCGTGGCCGCAGACCCGAAGACCTCATAGGTCACGACCTTGGGATTGAAGTCTGCCGCGCTGTCAGAACTGTTGGGCGCCACCAAAGTAGCGTTGGAGCCAAAGACTGCGCGCAACTTCATCACCGCGACACCACCGACCGCGACAGCCACCGTGATGAGCAACGGAAGCCACACCCGCCGCACCAACGCAATCACCGCGGTCATCGCCTGCGCCCCTCGCCGGCAAGCGATACAGCGTGCGCGGATCCCCTCGGGCCGTGCTGCTCGGGGTCAGTCCCGCCAGCGCGTGACCGGCTTGCATGCGCAGTGCCGGCATCGGAAAGGGTAGTCAAGTGCGGGCCTTTCAGCGGCAGGCGGCCACCTCGGAGCGGATGGGCCGACGACGGTGTTGGGAAGCAATCAGTAACATAACCGCGTAAGTGGATGATGTCAATCCGCTTTGATGGGACGGTGGTCACACCAGCACCGGCGAGTTGACACCTCGACCACTGCGCGCAACGACGCATGATGCGAACAGCAGCAGACAATTCAGTCCGCTCGGGAACTGTTGGCGTCCAGCGGTATAGAGTTCCACCTCAAGGGTGTCCACAACGTGCAGACGTATGGTGTGAAACCCATACTTCTGGTGATTTTTACTGGTTGCGTACGAAAATCTGCGGTGTAACAGGGCAATCCATCAAGGCGAATCGGTCACCGCCTGATGCCCTTAAAAGGCGGCAACCAAAACCGTTGAACGTTCACGTTTCAGCTCTCGCATGTGCCCGGAGACGGTCGGGGGCGGCACGCTAGGTTTGTGTGCCGGTCAGCCAGATGCTGCGGGATACCAGGTGCGCATCGCGGCGTCAAGCTGTTCGTCGTCGAGCGCCTCGATCGTCAAGGGGTGCTGTCTGCTGCGGCGGCGCAGACCGTCGAGAAAAATCGCTACATATCGACGCCACAGCTGCGGCTCGACATGGCCGGCGTACTCGCTGACCGTACCCGCCAGCAGGCCAAGAAAAGGCATGTCGGTCGGCGAGATGTCCGGGCGCAGATAACCGTCGTCCCTGGCCCGCTCAACGAGTTTGGAGATCGTGGGGGTCAACCGCAATCGCGAAGCCTCAACCCGGTCGCCACCGTAGGCCTTGCTGAAAACGGCTTCCCGTAACCCCCGGTCAGTCGCGGTGAGCTCACAGAACTGTTCGACGAACCCGACGAAGGCCCGCCAGGAGTTTTTTTCTCGCAGCGCGGTCTCGGCAAGTGCGGTGATCTCATCGATGCCATCTTCAAAGATCGCCTCCACCAGCTCTTCCTTGGTGGGGAACCGCCGATAAACCGTGCCCACACCCACACCGGCATGGTGTGCGACGTCATTGAGCGTCGCCTCAAGCCCCCTCGACGCGAACAGATCTCGGGCAGCCTCAACCACCCGCTGGCGATTGCGCTCAGCATCCTTGCGCAGCGGGCGGCACGGCCCGCGCCCCGACGACACGCACTCAGTGTAGTCTTCGACATACTCCAACAAAACGGATATTCACGATCCGGTTACGGAGATGTGGACTCCTGGACCGCAGCAGCCGTACCTCCGAGCCGAAAATATCGCGCGTCACTTTCGCGCCCGTATGACTTCTCCGCCTTGGGATCTACGACGTGCCCAAACTGGAATGGCGTCGTCCGCTTCAGCGGCGTAGGGTCTTCGTAGAATCGGATGAAACCTATCCATTTAGGAGTACCAGCTTATGACGACGATCCAGGTCGAGATGGCGCCGCGGTCGCTGCGCCGAGACGCGGCGCGCAACGTGGAAAAGATCTCGGCTGCCGCGATGGCGGCGTTCGCCGAACGGGGCTTGGCAGTGTCGATGGCCGATGTGGCCGATCGCTCCGGCGTTGGAGTGGGCACTGTTTATCGCCGCTTTGGCGACAAACAGGGTCTCATCGATGCGCTATTCATCGCAGAAATCGAGGAGGTCATTGGGTTGGCCTGGGCCGCGGCGCGCCAGGGAGACGCCGTAGCCGCCTTGGTGGAGTTCATCAGCACCGTGGCCGAACGCCTCGCGAGCAACAAGGGTTTACGCCAGATCATGCTGGCAGAAGACTTTCGTCCCAGCCAGACTCACGCCGCAGCGCTCGACCAGCTCACCTCACACACGGCCGTACTGGTCAAAAACGCTAAACGGACCGGATGGGTGCGAAAAGACTTCTCAGCCACCGACTTTCCGCTGATCTTGACGGCTATCGGAGCCGTCCGTGACTTCGGCGCCAGCCAACACCCTGAACTGTGGCGGCGCTTGTTGCGGCTGACCATCGATGGCATCCGAGCAGATGCACATCCGCCCGTCGGCATCGCGGCACCGCCCGCACTGACCAGGCAACAACTACACGCCGCAACCCAGCACCGATGAAACCCCCGCCGGCGATAACGCGACATCCACCTCTCACCATCCAACCAACCGGAATGAAAGGACTTTCAATGACTAGATCCACAACCCACACCTCGCCCGTTGACTCGATGCCCCGCGGGGGACCCGATGCGTCGTGGCTAAGCCGTCGCCTGCAAACCGACGTCCTGGAGTACACCGACCGCTACGACGTTCCCGACCAGATCAAGCAATACGTCGTCACTGCACTCGACAACATGGGCACCCGCCAGGGGACGCACGCCTCGACCGCTCGACTCGCCGTTGACCTGGTGGCCGGTATAGACACGCCCCGCATCCTGGAATTGGGTGCCGGTCACGGGCGTCTCTCCGAGCACATCCTGCACCTGCACCCCACCGCCGAACTCACCATCTCCGACTTGGACCCCCATTCAGTCAACAACGTCGCCAACGGCCCACTGGGCCGCCATCCGCGAGTGAGTACCAAGGTCGTCGACGCCACCAATATCGACGATCCAGACGACAGTTACGACCTGGTGGTGTTCGCTAATGCGTTTCACCACCTGCCGCCATCCGTCGCGGCCAAGGCCATCGCCGATGCCACCCGAGTCGGCAAAACCTTCCTCATCGTCGACCTTAAACGCATTCCTGCGCTGGCTCTCGCGCTACTGCCACTGGCCATGCCGGCCATCGCATTCCGAGTCCGTCCCCTGGCCGCGGCGCGCGCCGTCATGCACGACGCTTACATCAGCGCCCTGCGCGCCTACAGTCCCTCGGCCTTCACCGCTTTGGGAAAAGCCGCCGACCCACACATGCGGATCGAGTTCCACCCGACACCCATGCGGCGAATGCGCTCGCTTGCCATCACCTTTCGCCGGCCTGAGAGCACTTAGCATGACCGTACGACACGAGCGGCGTGGTTCCCCAGTCCAGCCGACCGACGGTCAGGCGGCTACCCACCCCCGAGGCGTAGGCGCCGAGGTGTCCGCGCAACTCACGCCGAATTTCGGAAACGTGCAAGCCCATTACGACTTGTCCGACGACTTCTTCCGGTTGTTCCTGGACCCCAGCCAGACCTACAGCTGCGCATATTTCGAACGCGATGACATGACGCTGGAAGAGGCGCAGCTCGCCAAGATCGATCTTGCGCTGGGCAAGCTGAAGCTCGAGCCGGGTATGACGCTGCTGGACATCGGTTGTGGCTGGGGTGCCACGCTGCGGCCAGCCGTCTAGAAGTATGACGTCAACGTCGTGGGCCTGACGCTGTCGGAGAATCAGGCCGAGCAGGTGCAGAAGTCCTTCGACCAGATGGACACCTCCCGCACCCGGCGGGTGCTGCTGGAGGGCTGGGAGAAGTTCCACGAGCCGGTGGACCGCATCGTGTCGATCGGTGCGTTCGAGCACTTCGGTCGCCAGCGCTACGGGCGCTTTTTCAAGATGGCCTACAACGCCCTGCCGCCCGGCGGAATCATGTTGCTGCACACCATCGTCCGGCCGTCATTCAAGGATGCGCGCGCCAAGGGCCTGAGGCTGACTCACGAGATCGTTCAGTTCTCGCAATTCATCCTGGCCGAGATTTTCCCGGATAGCTTGCCGACGCCTCAGACCGTCGGCGAGTATGGGGTCACGGCGGGCTTCGAGCTGACCCGGGTCCAGTCGCTGCAGCTGCACTACGCCAGGACGCTGGATCTGTGGGCCGAGGCACTCGAGGCGAATCGCGAGCAGGCCGTCGCTATCCAGTCCCAAGAGGTCTATGACCGGTAGCGGGCCGAATCGGGCAACGCGGTGGCGCAGGCCGGCCCGGATGGTCACGGTGTGGCTAGCCGGGCAGGTAACGGTGCCGGCGGCCACATCGATCCTGAACTGATCTTTGGAATAGCCGTTGGCGTTGCGCACCGCAGGCGCGGATTGGTTAACCCATCGTCCGACTTCGGTGACACCATGCGTCGGCGTCCAGCCCGGGCCGTGACGCGTGCGACGGCAGGCCCGGTCTGGTGCCGCATAGCGACAGCGCGGGCTTCCCGAACGTGTTCAAAGAAGTGCTTTGCGGTCAGCCAGGTAGCTCGTGATGGCGTTGGCTACGGCGGTGGGTTGTTCGGGAAACAACGCATGGCTAGCGTCGGCGATCACGGTGGTGATGACGCGGTCGCCGTAACGATCACGCAGGTCACCCCATTCGTCACGCTGATGGAAGGGGTCCCGAGCGGCGATGATCTCGAACACCGGCGCGTTGCCGGCACCCCAGTAGCGGTTCACGTCGGCGTGTTGGACGCAATCGACCTGCATGGCCAACGTGTCGGGGTACCAGCCGGTCAGCCAGCTCGACAGCGTCATGACCGGGGGCGAAGAATGCCAGGCGCAGGGCGGCGAGTCGCTCGTCATCGCTCAACGACAGATCCCCCGCGCGCATTGGTGCCGAGTTGACCTCAGGGTCAACGGTTTTCCCTGATGCTGCCGCCAAAATCACGCAGGCGACCTGGTCGGCGATGGTGGACGGCGGTAGCACGCGCGACGAAGTTGCCGAAGGCGTGGCCCAGCAGGACCGCGGGCCCGTCGGCCAGGGCGTCGATCACCGCGGCGACATCGCGGGCCATGTCGTCGAATCCCACCCCGGTCATCGGGCCAGACGAGCCGGCAATGCCCCGTGGTTGAGGCCGCAGCACCCGGTAACCCGCCTCGGCAAGTGTTGCGGTCAGTGGATCGAAATCCCGTCCGCCGTCGCGTCCGTAGGACGGCAGTATGACGATGGCTGGGCCGTGGCCGTCGATGTAGGTTTCGATGGATGCCGCACCCGCGGTGACGATTTCGCTCTGCCGGGTCATGACTCGTCTGCCGCGGTCGGAGGTCGGCCGGGTAGGTGAATTCGGCCCGCAGTAGCGCGGCGTGGCCGGTGATGCCGTCGGGGGGAGCGGTTGTGCCGCCGTCGGTGATGACATAAGCGATGCGCCCTTGGTCACCTGCACGGCGTCCCCAGGCGGCGCTGGATGGCCCCACGAGGGTGTCGTCGAATGGGTCGCCCGCGAGGTGGTGGACTTCGCTGCCGTGCCGCGGCGCCAGCGGCACACGGTCGATGGTGTTGGCGCGATGCCTTGTGACGTAGCCGAATCCGGCCTCCTCGTCGATGCAAAAATCGTCCGCATTGTCGATGGCTGCCACGAACTCCGCGGGCCCCGCGGGATCGAGGGTGGCCGGGTCGACAGGCACGCGCATGAACACTTTCTGCGCGGTTGAGGTGTAGTACAGGTAGTTGTGCTTGGCGCCGTAGCGTACGCCGTTGATGCCGGGTTGGGGTGGGGGAGGGACGCCACTGTCGGGGTCGAACGCCATGGTGTCGTCTCGAAGCCACACCCGCGCGGTGGCGTTGCGGCCGTCGTCGGTGAGGTCGACGCGCCAGATCAGTCCAGCGAAGCAGTCGGCGATTGCCATCACGTTCGGCCCGAGCAGGCAGCTGCCGTTGAGGCCGCGGACACGGTCGTCGAAGGTGTAGATGGCCTCCGGTGACACCGGTGTCCCCGGTGTCCATCCAGCGAAATCGATTCGAATCAAGTGTGATTCGTGGGTGGTGTAGGCCTCGGTGAGGCTGATGATGAACACGTCGGGAGCGACTTCGGTGATACCGGTGACCGGGTGCTCGAACGTGTGCACTAGGACCGGTTCGACGACGGCTTCGGGTGTTGCCGGTGGCACCCACCAGAGTTCTTTCTGCAACACCGCGGTGATCAGGGTGGACTGGTCAGAACGCACGGCGAGGTTTTCTAGGAAGTACTTCTGCGGGAAGTATGCGACCGGAGTCAGTGTGACGGTGGGCAGCGGAGCAAGAGCCATGATGATCCTCGGGTGTCAGGGAGCGGGAATGTCAAAGGCATTCAGAACGCCGCACACGGCGTGATAAATACCCGCAAGCATTGCGAGCTCGAAAACACCTGCAGTGCCTAATGTCTGCACGGCGCAGCGGTAAAGATCATCGTCAACGTGATGCGACGTGGACAGCGCCCTGGCCAGTCGGTGGGCGATCTTCTCCACCTCCGTGAGGCCGTCCGGCATATCGCCGCCGACCAGCTCGGCGACGACCGCATCGGAGAGTCCGGCCTGGCGCGCGACCGCGGAGTGCGCGTAGAGCTCATAGGGGGCCTGCCACACCGCGCCTACGGTCAAGATCACCACCTGGCGCAGCCGCTCATCGAGTGAGGTGTTCTGTTCTTCGGCCGCTTGCAGTGTCAGAAACGCCGTACCGATCTGCGGGTTGAGCAGGCTGGGGTTGAACGGTCCAACCAAGCGTCCACCGGCCGTGCCCGCCGCAAAACCGCTTCGCTCTGCCCACGGCACGGCGTTGGCGGTTATGTGGTCGAACAATTCGCGCTGTGCTCCGGTCAGCGAATCCGGGTCGGCGAGCTTCAGCCGACCACCCAGGGTGTCTTCGGTGGCGCTCACTGGCCTAAACCCTCAGCGTTGGCTGGCACATCGAAGGCGCCCAGCGTCATGCATACCATGGTGAACCAGCCCAGCAGCACGGCTACGTCGACAATGCCCGCGTCACCGAGCAGCTCTTTGGCGCGTCGGTACATGCCGAGCGGCACAATGCGCGGAGCCACCAATGCTGAAGCGAGCTCATAGACCACCTGCTGGCGTGGATCCTCGAACGACGTGGGCAATCCAGCGATCAGCGCCTCGACACGGCGCGGATCAAGGTGGCCGTCACGCTCGCCGATGATCTCGTGTTCGTAGTTGGCGTACGGACTGCGCCAACGCGCGTTGACGATGTTGGTCGCGATCTCGATCTCGGGTTTCGTCAACGTGGACTCGCGCTGAAAGTACGCCCCCGTCGGCACGATCGTCTTCGACAGCGTGGGGTTGGCAAGCCAGATCTTGTGCGGTCCCGGCACCAACCCCCGCAGCGCGAGGGTGAAGTCGTAGGCCTCTTTCATCTCCGGCGCCATCGCGTCGACCTGCGTCTCCACGAACCGACCGAACGTACCGAAATCAGCTGTCGCAGTCACCATTCCATCTCCGTTTTGCGTCTTTCCGCGAATGAACGTTCGCTTTTAGTTTGAAGGCCGACCTATCGACCTGTCAAACGCGAACGTTCGTGTTTTTTATGCTACGGTGGCCGGGTGCCTAAAGTGACAGCTGAGTATCGCGCAGAGCGGCGCGCGCACATCATGACGGCCGCCCGCCGATGCTTTGTCCGTGAGGGCTTTCATGCTTCTTCGATGCAGGACCTGGTCGGAGAAGCTGGCATGTCGTCGGGCGCGGTGTACCGGTATTTCGCCAGCAAAGACGAAGTCATCGAGGCGATCGCCGCGGAAAACCTCGATCAGGTGGTTGCGGTCTTGGCGCGGGCCATCGGTGAAGGCGCAAGCCCTCAGGCGGCGATTGCGGCCGTGCTCGAGTTCGTCACAGTTCGCCACGGCGAGGACGGCTTCGCCGCTATCGCCGTGCTGGTCTGGTCTGAAGCACTGCGCAACCCGACCCTGGCCGCGCATTTGCGCGCCGCTATCGCCACTGCTTTGGTGACGTTGAGCGGGGACGCACATGATGCACCCGATGGCGGAGCTGGACGACACCCATACTGCCGAGGACGCTCATGGCGATCGGACCGCATTGGCCGACGTGCTCTTGTGCGTGCTGCCCGGCTATCTGATGCGGTTGGCGTTGGGTGGACCTGAGGCGGGCGTGAACATTCCGGGCGCCGTGCAGAAGGTGCTCAGCATGTTGGAGACATCGCGGGCACACACCTGACTTGAAATAATCGATAGCCCCTCAGGAGTTTCATGCACCAGCCTCGGATGGTATCGCTGGCTCGCGGGCCAAAACGCCAATTCGACTGCAGTTCAACATATTAAGTTCCGCTCACGGGAATGGCGGTCGCAGATATTGCGTTGGAGCTGGCATGAAAGCGATAGGTTATACCCAGTTTGGCGGGCCAGAAGTTCTACGTGTCTTGGAGTTACCGCAACCCCACGCCGGCCCCGGGCAGGTCCGAGTCCGTGTCCAGGCGGCAGCGGTCAGTCCTGCGGACACTGCAGCCCGGTCGGGATGGATGAAAAGCAACTATGCGCCCGAAACTCTGCCCGGGGGCAGCTATCCCGAACCACCCTACGTACCGGGGTGGGACTTTTGCGGCGTTCTCGACGAAGCCCCCGATAGTGGTCCAGCCGCCATCGGGGAGCAGGTCGTCGGCCTCGCGCTGAGCCCGATGGGCAAGGTCGGCGCGTACGCGCAATACGTTGTGACTGATGCCCGTTCGGTCGTGCGGGCACCGAGCAACGCGACTATTGTTGCGGCGTCGACACTTCTGATGAATGCTGTCACCGCGTACGCCATGCTTGAAGCGCTGGCCATTCCGGCAGGCGGGACGGTCGCGGTGACCGGAGCGGCCGGGGCTCTCGGCGGTTATGCCGTCCAGCTAGCCAAACATGCTGGGCTGCAGGTGATTGCTGATGCCGCCGGCGACGATCGGGAACTCGTCGAGGGGCTGGGGGCCGATGTGGTCGTCGGCCGCGGTGATGGACTGGCCGATCGCATCCGCGAAGTGTTTCCTGACGGGGTCGACGGGGTCGTCGATGCCGCGCTGTACACCGACGCCGTCGTTGCCGCGATCCGCGATGGGGGCGCAGCCACCTCGGCCCGCCAACACGTCGGCTCGAGTGAACGGGCCATCAGATGGCACGTGGTGTCCGTCGACCGGCACACCACACGCACCGATGTGCTCAACACCCTGCGCGATCTGGCGGAGGCCGGAACGTTGGCCCTGCGGGTTGCCGACACCCTTCCCGCCGAGCAGGCAGCCGAGGCGCACCGCCGACTGGAAGCCGGCGGACTCCGGGGCCGTCTTGTCCTCACCTGGTAATGCAGATGCCCGGCGCAGCTGGATTGCTGCGCGCGGAGAAACCAATCATGTTGGAGGATTGTGAATGTCCCGCAACGATGCCACCGCCATGGGTTCTGATGTGGAGAACGCCGTCGACGTATCCGGCCTGCTCACTCCGTTGTGGGTGAACTCGGTACGGCTGCCCAATCGATTCGCATTGGCGCCGATGACCCGATACGCCACACCGGACGGAGTTCCCACCGCGCAGTATCCGGGATACTTCCGGCGCCGCGCCGCTGGGGGCATGGGTCTGTTGATCACCGAGTCGACCCTGATCCCCGAGCCCAGTACCGCAATGGACCTCGACATGGTCAGTTTTTTTCGCGCCGAGGCCGCAGCGGCGTGGAAGGCAGTGGTCGACGAGGTCCACGATGAAGGTGCGGCGATTTTTTCCCAACTGTTGCATGCCGGGGTGTACCGCGGTCCCGACCCCACGGAGTTCCCCGAAGTCCCGACAGCGAGCCCGTCGGCCATCGACTTCTACGGTGACCCGATCGGACAAGCACTAAGCGTCAAAGACATTGACCGCATCATCAGCAACTACGTGTCAGCGGCGCGTGATGCGCGCTGGGCGGGCTTCGACGGCATCGAAGTGCACGGCGCACACGGATACCTGCCGGATCTTTCTTGTGGGACCGCACGAATCGGCGCACTGATTCCTACGGAGGAACACTGGTCGACCGAACGCGGTTTGCCGTCGAAGTGATCAGCGCCCTGCGTGGCGAACTCGGGCCGCGAACACCGATCAGCTTCCGGTTCTCCCAATGGAAAGCGGACCTGTATGACGCCCGCCTCGCCGACACCCCGCAGGAACTCGAAACGTTGCTGCGCCGACTGGCGTCCGCCGGGGTTGACGTCTTTCACCCCTCCACCCGCCGACACGACGACCCGGCATTCCCCGAACTGAAGGGCACCGATGCCGAATTGAGCCTGGCCGGCTGGACCAAGAAAATAACCGAGACAGCCGACCATTACGGTCGGATCCATCGGCCTCACCAAAACCATTGAGGGTCAGGGCGACACCCCCGACGGCCGCGCCGACATCGCCTCACTACGCACCCTCGCCGACCGATATGAACGCGGCGAATTCGACATCGCTGCCGTCGGCCGCGCCGCGTTAGCGAACCCCAACTTCGTCAACAAGGTCCGCGCCGGACGCCACGACGAGCTGATCCCCTACGACCAGCACCAACACAAACTCACACTGCACTGACCACGACAGGAGGAATATCGCGATGCGCGTATACCGGTTCGACAACTCACGCGGACTCGATGGCCTGCACCTCTGCGACGAACCCGTGCCGTCGCCGCAGCGAGGGGAACTGTTGCTGAAAGTCCGTGCGGTATCGCTGAATTACCGCGATATCGCGATTCCGCTCGGCCGTTATGTGCGGGGCAGCAAGTCTGGTCTGGTGCCGTGCAGCGACGCCGCCGCCGAAGTCGTCGAGGTCGGTGAGGGCGTTGACGACTACTGCCCAGGTGACCGTGTCATAAGCCTGTTTCATCCGAGATGGTTCGGCGGCCCGTTGCCTGCGACGGCGGCCGCTGAAAGCTACGGCAGCGGCCAGGACGGCTGGCTTGCCGAATATAAAGTGGTTTCCCGTGAATCGGTGGTCGCCATACCAGCCGCGTTAACCGACGAACAGGCAGCAACATTACCGTGCGCGGGCGTCACCGCCTGGAATGCGCTCGGCGGCCCAACGCCGATTCGTCCCGGCCAGACCGCGTTGACCCTAGGTTCTGGTGGGGTGTCCGTCTTCGCGCTGCAACTGGCCAAACTGCTCGGCGCCCGCGTCATCGCGACCACCTCCAGCGACCAGAAAGCGCAGACGCTGAAATCGTTGGGCGCCGACGAGGTGGTCAACTATCGCGACGACCCCGAATGGGGTGAGCAGGTGCGTACTTTAACCGATGGCCGGGGCGTAGACCGCGTCGTCGAGGTCGGCGGCCCTGCCACCATCGACCAATCGTTGCGCGCGGTCGCGACCGGGGGAGAGGTGACGCTGATCGGTTTCCTCAGCGAAGACAACCCCGGGATCGACTATTTCCTACTCAAAGGCTCCGGTGCGATAACCCGGTCCATCACGGTCGGGGACCGGAACGATGCACAGCAACTCGTGCGTGCCTTCGCCACGACCGGACTCCAACCCGTCATCGATAAGATCTTCGAATTCGCCAATGCCGCAGCTGCATTCGAACGTTTACATGATGGCAAGCATCTCGGCAAACTCGTCATCCGCGTCAGCTGAGGTTCAGTCGGGAACCGTGGACCTAGAGGCGATCGCAACATCGTGTGAAGTATCCCGCTCCGGCTCATAGATCAAGAAGCTTGAGGGGAGCCCGCTTGCAGTTCGGTAGCACCCTCATCGGGTTGTTACCCGCAACGGCGTACTTACCCACGCGACTGGCGGATTGACGCGACAGGGTCGGACACCGCGTCGCGGCAACCGTCGAACCAACACGAGCGTGGCCGTACGAACTGCTGACGGATGGCTACTGGCCGCGCCACACAACACCACACAGCGCCGTCTGAAGAAAGGGGTGCAGCCAGATCGATTGTAGGATAACCGCCGAACCCTGCTGACCTGTAGTTATGCAGCGAAGATCAACAAGCTTTTGCGACACCCCGAAGTCATGTCCAAGTAGCCAGGGCGTGTCCTGTCAACCTTTCCTGCATCTCGACACCCGTGTTGTTGTCGGGCCTTGGACTTTGGTGAACGCCGTTTCCCGGCAACGCTGATGCCGCAGCTGGACACCACTTAAACGCCTTCTAGGCGCAGCAGGCCGGGGCAGACACCGAGGCGGTGCCGTCAGGACGTCCAGGTCCCGACGCCGCCGATCTTTTCGATCGTGATGCGAGTCAGGTATCCGGGTGGTGACCCGGGCGGCGGAAAACCGGTGCCCGGTCCGAGTATCGCCGTGGCGGTCTCGCTCAGCAGTTCGGGCGCGCCGCCCTCCTCGATGCGTGCCGTGCCCTTGATCGATAAGATAGGGCGTCTGCGGCACGCTGCGGTCTTGGACACGAGGGTCACCGCCACGTGGGGATCACGCCGGATGTTGCGGACCTTCTGGTGCTCCTCCAGATGGGCGATGACCAGCTCATCATCGCCGTCGGCGCGTGCGCTGCACCACCATCCAAACCACGCTCACTTGCGGGCTGCCGTCGCGATTGATCGTGACCAGCGTTGCGGGGTCCGAACTGATGAGTTGGCGTGCGTGTGTCGTCGAGTTTCATTTTCTGCCTCCTGGTTTCTGGCGGGTTTCTGCTGACTGCGGCTCGTCGAACGAGTCGTCGTCGATATGGAGGCGGCGAGTCGGGGAAACTCATCGCGGAGTGCGCGACCACGCATCACCGCATGGGCGATGAGTTTGGTGGCCATCGCGGCCTCTGTAGTGGTGGGAGGTGATGTGGTGCGGAGAGCTGCGGTGGTGCAGTACTTCACGACCAACGAGGGCGCGCAACGCAACCGCGAGCTGATCGAGGACGTGCTGATCGAACTGGCTGCCCGGGATCCCGGGGGAGTCCAGTACCAGGTGTTGATGTTCGATGACGGGGTCGGATTCATGCATGTCGTCGCGTTCGACGGCAGCGCCGACCCATTCGCGGACTGCGCCGCCTATCGCGAATTCCATCGGGAACTCGCCCAGCGCCTGGCCACAAAGCCGGTCGTGACGCGTGCGGCGTTGATCGGCTCGTATCCGACGGTCAGGGCGCCCGGCGACGAGCGCCGCGACACGCCACCGCGATGAGTTTCGACCGGTGGGCTGCCTCCGTAATGCTCGAGGAGAGGAATCAAAAATGAAAATCACACATACCGCGTCACGCGAGTGGCTCGCGGCGCCGGATGGCCGCGAACGGTGCCGACGGGCGTGCTCAGCGTCTTCTCCAGCATGACGGCAAGGTATTTCACACCTATTCCGGCCTACGGCGTCGGTGCTGATGTCATGCTGAGCACCTACCGGTTCCTCGGATCTGACTCCGCTGGGCCGGCAGCGCTACATCAACGAATGGCCATGGCACGACACGTACGGGGCACCGGATCGTCATGAGCATCACCACTGATCGCGGGGGAGAGGACTTCGCACGGCTCGCCGAGCCGTTTCGTCGCGAGCTGATCGCCTACGGCTACCGCATGCTCGGCTCGGTCGACGACGCCGAAGAAGTCGTGCAGGACGTCTACTTGGACGCGTGGCGGGCCTACGAGCGATTCGAAGGGCGCTCGTCGCTGCGCACATGGCTGTATGCCATTGCCACCCGGGCGTTCGTCAAAGCCCTCGAGCGCCGCAAGCGCCGGCCCGTTGCCGTCGGACCTGCATGCTCCGGCCGCCGACCCCACCGCGCGCCCCCTAGCCGGTGATCCAGAGTTGACTTGGCTGCAGCCCGCCCCCGATTCGCTGCTGGCCGCCACGACGACCGACCCCGGCACCGTGGTGGCCGCGCGCGAAACCATGCGGCTGGCGTTCGTGGCGGCGCTGCAGATCCTTCCGCCGCGGCAGCGGGCGGTGCTGATTCTGCGGGACGTATTGGGTTGGTCCGCAGCCGAAGTCGCGGCGCTGCTCGATCTGAGCGTGGCGGCGGTCAACAGCGCGTTGCAGCGGGCCCGCTCTCATCTGCCCGCAGACAGCGACTCGTTGGTGCAGCCGTCCGAGCAGCGGCAGCGTGAACTGCTCGACCGGTATGTGGCCGCATTTCAAAACGCCGACGTTGACGGACTGGTCGCGGTGTTGACCGAGGACGCGGTCTATCGAGATGCCGCCGTTCCTCACCTGGTTTCAGGGCAGCGCGACGATCGGCGCCTTCCTTGGCCCGCGCATGCGTGCCTTCGGCAATACCCCAGTCATACAAACCTCGGCCAATGGGCAACCCGCGGTCGCGCTCTACCCGGCGACTGCCGACGGACAGCATCGCCTGCACGCCCTGCATGTGCTCACCCTCGTGCCGCAGGGCATCGGCCGCAGTCGTGGCCTTCATGGACATCGACGCGTTGCGTCGCTTCGGCCTGCCCCAGCTGCTGTCGCCTTAAGCAGTGTGACGAGCGAAACCTAAGGCAACAGGCGATGTAGCCTGCTCCGCAGATCGCGGCCGCAAACCCCTTGCAGCCCAACATGTTCACTCGCGTGACTGATGGGCGTCGAGCCGCACCAGGCATGACCAACTGCGCAGACGGCAGCCTTCAAAAGGCCATGTCGTAGCAGACCCACAGCAGTGGGCCGACCAGGAGCAAAGCCAGCAAGGTCACGCCCCCGATCAGCCGCCAGGCAACGGTCGAGCGAAAGATCACCGCAGTCACCGCCGAAGCGGTCGACAGCACGGTCAGAACCGTGGCGATGACGATTTCGGTTCGCGCTGACTGCACCGCAGATTCGGACAGAGGCGGAAAGAAACCGGCTTCCAATTTGAACGCCAGAGCGCGATTGCTCGTCGCCGTCAACAACAGAAGAAGCGCGAGCATCATCGTCGCCAAACCGGCCAACGATAGGCATGCCCCAAAGATATTGCGGTTGGCAGGAGCTATCGGGCCCGTGTAGCGGGGCATCTCGTCCACAACCCAGATCGTAGGGTCTCGGCGTCGGCACGAGGGCAAAGCAAAGACTGCGGCGTTCGCCGCAGTTGGCCGAGTGATCACGTGATGGCTACCTGGTCATGGCACCGTGCTGGTGTGCGAGTGGAACCGCCGACCGACCGGTCAGGCGTGGCCGGTCGATTCCATGCCTGGTGTCAGGCGTTTGTCGGGTGGTTGCCGTTCGGGCTCGGGGCATTCGTCGCACCGACGTTTGTCGGCTTCTGTGTGATCAACGGCTTCACCTTCGGCCTTGATCTGATCATGCTCACGGCCTTACGCGGCGCGCTCGGCCTTCCGGTGCCGATCGCCGTCACCGTTGCCTACGGATGCGCGTTCGCGCTCAGCTACGTGCTCAATCGCATTTTCAATTTTCGGTCCCATGCGCCGATCGGACCGCAGGTTGCGGTCTATGTCGTGGTGGTCGCCGTCAACTACTTGGCCCTGATCCTCGGGGTGACCACCGCGCTGGCGGCCATCGGAGTGCAGTATCAGCTGTCGCGACTGGCGGCCGGCATCTGTGAAGCGGTGTACACGTACAGCGCGATGCGGTGGGTGGTTTTCCGGCGCTGACCTGTGAGGCGCTCTCGCGCTTGTTGGCCGAGGTGTAGCCCGCGCGTGACCTTCCCGCGACGGCGACGAAGCACGCTCAACACGTGACGGTAATCGCGGTCATCGCCGCGCTCGCGACAGCGACATGCATCGGCTACTACTTCGGACGGCGCGCGGCCTCGACACCGCCGAGCTGGAGGAAGCGAACGAGCCGGATCGCACTGGGCAGGCAGGCCATCAACTTGCTCGCGATGATCACGGCACGCCGGCTCCAGCGGCGCTTCCGGGCCGAGCGCATCGTCTCGGCCATGGCCGCCAGATACGGGTTGAGAGTAATTGCGCCACTTCAATTTCGACGCGGTGGCGTGGTGCGGTTGCGGTCCTATTAGAGTGCACCGGTAGCCCGCCGAATCGGCGGTCACGCACAAGGACGGGAACTGGCATGGCTGCACTGCAGGACAAGGTGGCGTTGGTGACCGGGGCGTCGTCGGGCCTGGGCGCTGAAACGGCAAAGTTGTTTTCTCGAGAGGGCGCAACGGTTTTCGGCATCGGGCGCGATAACGGACGCTTGGCCGACGTGTTCGCCGGCGTCGAGCGTGGCGGATTCGCGTCGGTGGACATCGGTTCGGTGCAGGCCTGCCGGGACGCCGTCGAGCAGTGCGTCCATGACTACGGCGGCCTGGACATCCTCGTCAACGTCGCCGGCCGACACCAGATGCGCCGGACGGAGTCGATGACCGACGACGACTGGGAACAAGACCTTGCGGTCAACCTCAACGGGCCCTTCTACCTGTGCCGGGCAGCGCTGCCCCATCTGCTGGAACGCGGCGGAAACATCGTCAACGTCAGCTCCATCGCCGGAGTCGAGGGCCAGGCGTATTCGGCCGGCTACTGTGCGGCCAAGCATGGCCTGATCGGCCTCACCCGTGCGTTGGCCGTGGAGTACACCGCGGATCGGTTGCGCGTCAACGCGGTATGCCCCGGTGGCATGCTCACGCCGCAGATCGAACACTTCAGCGCCCCAGACAATCCCAACTACGACCTGATCATGCGCACCGCTTCACCGCGCGGCATGATGCAACCCCTCGACGTCGCCAGCGTGATCGCATTCCTCGCCAGCGATACCGCGGCCGCGATCCATGGCGCTGTCTATCGGGTCGACAACGGCAAAGGCGCCGGCTGAGGATCGTTCGCGCGGGTCGGTGCCGTGCATCGCTACCAGACGAGCGCGTCGAACATGAGCGCTGTGCCGGCAGCCGCGGACGCCTGATACAGCGGTTCCCACCGCACCAGCCGGGCGGTGGTCGGCACCCGCGTCATGCGGCGTTCGCTGACGAAGCGGTACGACCAATACAACGCCACAGCGGCAAACCCCAGCACCCCGATCCAGTTCGCAACGGCGAGCCACGAGAATCCTGCCGGTGCCGAAGACATGTGGTGTGAGGGCGGCGTCATGCCAGGCATGTGCGTGGGCGCGGAATCCGGTCGTGCGTGCGGGTGGGTGGGAACGCCCGGCAGACCCCCGCTCATCAGCGCGTATATCCACGCCATCGCCGCCATCATCGCCGCGTAGTAGCAGGTTTTCAATCGCTGGCGGGATGCCGATGACGCCCACACGGCGACGCACACAAACCAGACCGCAGCCAGGAGAAAAAGGAGCGCCGGCCCCGTCGCCGGCAGGGCGAGCCCAACTCGCCACACCATCAAAACCATCGCCACCGACATCACCAGATGCAACACGTGGTTGACCTTTCCTGTCCATTGATCACGTTGTGCGACAACCCGATACGCGTACGTCGCGGCACCCACGCCAAACAGAACGGTGACGGCCCAGCGCAGCGCCGGGTCGCCGATCATGGCATGCATCGACGGGACCTGACGGATACCGACCGACGTGCCGCAGCCGTGCGGGGACGAATCTGCGCTGAGCTCATGGCCATACCGTATCCCCATAGGGTATTTGATCCAACGATAGTCGAGCGGTGTCGACGAATGTTCGAAACCCCCGCCTGCGTACGCGGGGCGCGGTAACGGTTCAGGCACGGTTCAGTCACCCCCCGACACGTCGCGCGGCGCCACGTTTCTGGTGGTTGACAATTCGGGACATGACGCAATCGCGGGAGTCCGACGATGGCGCGTGAAATCTCGCGGCAGACGTTTCTGCGGGGTGCCGTCGGAGCGTTAGCCACCGGCGCAGTCCTCGGAGCGCCCCGGGTCGCAGCCGATCCGAGATCCACCGGCTGGGAGGGGCTATCCACCGCCCTTGGCGGGAAGGTGCTGCTTCCGGACAACCCCCAATTCGCCGGGGCCAAACAGGTTTTCAACACCAACTACAACGGACTCACGCCGGCGGCGGTCGTCACCCCGACATCGGCGGCGCGACGTGCAAAAGGCGATGGCATTCGCCGCCGCCCACAACCTCAAGGTCGCCCCCCGCAGCGGAGGGCACTCCTATATCGGCGCGTCGACCGCCAACGGAGCCATGGTGCTCGACCTGCGCCAACTGCCCGGGGATGCCCATTACGACGCCGGCACGGGGCAGGTCACGGTGACGCCGGCCACGAGTCTGTACACGATGCACCGGACGCTGGCCGCGGCCGGGCGGGGCATCCCAACCGGTACCTGTCCCTCGGTCGGTGCCGCGGGCCACGCGCTGGGCGGCGGCATGGGAGCCCAATCGCGCCATGCCGGCCTGCTCTGTGACCAGATGACATCGGCGTCGGTGGTGCTGCCCAGCGGCCAGGCGGTGACCGCGTCCGCCGCCAGCAACCCGGACCTGTTCTGGGCACTGCGCGGCGGCGGTGGCGGCAACTTCGGTGTGACGACCTCGCTGACCTTCGCCACGTTCCCCACCAAGGACGTCGACGTCGTCAACCTCAACTTCCCGCCCCAGTCATTCGCGCAGGTCCTCGTCGGTTGGCAGAACTGGCTACGCACCGCCGACCGCAACAGTTGGGCGCTGGCGGACGCCACCGTCGACTCGATGGGCGTCCATTGCCGAATCCTGGCGACCTGCCCGGCGGGGTCGGGGAACAGCGCTGCGGCCGCGATCACGCAGGCGGTGGGACTGCAGCCGTCGGGGACGGAGACCCACACCTTCAACTACATGGACCTGGTGAATTATCTGGCCGTCGGCAACCTCAACCCCTCGCCGCTCGGGTATGTCGGCGGATCCGACGTCTTCGCCACCGTCAACGCGGGCGTGGCACAGGGGATCGCTTCGGCGGTCAACGCGTTTCCTCGCGGTGCCGGCCGCATGCTGGCCATCATGCACGCCATGGACGGCGCCCTCGCCGCGGTGGCGCCGGGCGCCACCGCGTTTCCATGGCGCCAGCAGTCGGCGCTGGTGCAGTGGTATGTGGAGACGGGTGATCCCGCGGCCGCCACCAGCTGGCTCAATACGGCACATCAAGCGGTGCAACAGTATTCGGTCGGTGGCTACGTGAACTACATCGAGGCCAACCAGTCGCCGTCGCGTTACTTCGGCCCGAACCTCTCCCGGCTCAGCGCCGTACGGCAGAAATATGATCCCGGCCGGGTCATGTTTTCGGGTCTGAATTACTAGCGTCCAAGCGCCACCCGGCGCCGCCGCCGCGACACCTGAGACTCGATGGTTAGCCCGGCTCGACACGGGGTACTTCCAGTGTGTCTGTGGCGAGTTAAGGGGTTTGGCGAATGGCAATCGAGCACGGTCGTACACGGTGCCCCCGTTGCATGGCGTGGGCGCAATACCGGTTTCTCGAGCGCGATGACGACAAGCTCGAGTATCAGGTCCATTGCGATGCGTGCGGGAACCTGTACTCCGAGGTGACCATCGCGTCGACAGCGACCTCGCCAGCCGCCTGAGCGGCCCACTGGGCCGTCGTTCCGCGCTGAAGCGGCGGGTATGACCTGCTACGTTACGGATCGCCACCCTCGTGTAAGGTCTGGACCGCGAGCCGAGACGCCCCCACACTGGGCCAGCGCCTAGTGCGCGCAACGCCGTGCGAAAGGCGTTGAAAGGGGCGGTGTGAACGAAGTATTGGCGCGAGCCGGGATCTTCCAGGGGATCGCTCCCGATGCGGTTGATGCGTTGGCTCGACACCTGCAGCACGTATCGTTCCCGCGCAGGCGCACCGTCTTCGTCGAAGGCGAGCTGGGGGACGACCTCTACGTCATCTTGAGGGGCGCGGTGAAAATCCGCCATCAGACGCTAGACGGCCGCGAAACCGTCTTCGCGGTGCTGGGCCCCGGGGACGTGTTCGGTGAGCTGGCGCTGTTCGATCCCGGTCCGCGAACCTCGACCGTGATCACCTTGACCGAGTTGGAAGCCGTCCGGATGGACCGTCACGCGTTACGGACATGGATCGTCGAGCGTCCCGAAATCGCAGAGCAGCTGCTGCGGGTGTTGGCACGCCGACTCCGGCATACCAACAACACCCTGTGCGACCTGATCTTCACCGATGTCCCCGCCCGAGTGGCCAAGCAAATCCTCGACCTGGCAATGCGATTCGGCACCAGCAACGGGGGCTCGGTGCTCGTCGAGCACCATCTCACACAGAAGGAACTCGCCCAACTCGTGGGATCCTCGCGTGAAACGGTCAATAAGGCACTATCAGACTTCACCCAACGCGGATGGATCCGGCAGCAGGGCAAGGCCCTCATCATCGACCAACCCGCGAAATTGGCCCGCCGCGCAGGGGCTTAACGCCCTAGGTGATCGACCAAAATTCCAGGAGGGTTCGCAACGTCGCCACCAGGGGGAGCGGTTGGTCCAGCATGGGATGGTGACCGGCCAGGGCCAACTCCACGAACGGGCCGCGCAGCTGAAGCAGGGAGCGAATCCGTTCGGCCATGTCGGGAGGCACCAACCCGGCTTCGCAGCGCAAATACCCTACGCGACAACGCATCGCGGCCAGCATGGTCTCCAGCGACTCCTCGTCGGCGGGCGTCGGCTCGAGAAACTCACCGCCGAAAATCGCCGGGTCGAACTTCCAAATCCATCCTTCGTCGGTTCTGCGCACCGACTCACCCGCTATGTGCTGTCGGACGTAGGGCAGGATCAACTCCTGCGACGGCACGGCCGTAAACCGGGCCAGGATCTCATCTTTCGTCCCGTACAGGGTGTGCTTGTGCCTGCGCAGTCGTCCTTCCTCGGGCGCACGGTCCCACAACGGCGAGTCGATCACCAGCATGCTGTTGATCTCTTGGCTGTAGTGCATCGCCGCCGTGGATACGACCCAACCACCCATACTGTGGCCGACGATCGTCGGGCGGCCGGCGGGCCCGGCGGCCGCCGCGGCCGCCATCACTTCGCCTGCCCAGATGCGCAGGTCGTAACCGGCACGCGCTTCGCTGTCGCCGTGGCCGGACAGATCCGGCGCGATCACCCGATGGGTGCGGGAGAAGAACGGCGCGATGTGATCCCACCAGCCTGAATGCGCTCCGCCGCCGTGGACGAGCACCACCGGAGGTTGGTCGGCGGCGCCCCAGACGCGCAGGTGGATGCGGCACCCGTCGACATCGATGTCGCAGTGGTCCGGCTTTTGATCGAGGGCCGTGCTGAACCAGGATGGTGTCATCGGCATCTGGCGAGAACGGGAAAACAGTTTTCCGACCTCCATGTTCGAGGGCTCAAACGCTATGTATTGATCCAGCTTTCGCTCGATGCGGGCAATAGCGGTTCGCCTGGGCAGCAAATGTGGATCTCAAGAGTTCGCGTCGACGAGCCGCACCGTCACGGTGACCGCCCCCTTTTCGTCCTGCTTGGCGACGGCGTGTCCAGCGCGTTCGGCGTCGTCTAGCCGCAACGTCAGCGGTCCGCCGGCGTTGAGGAAGTTTCGCCACCAGGTCTTCGCCTCGGGCATGTTGACGCTGATGACGATGTCGCCGCCGGAACGGCGGTAGGCCACCGGGATGCTGTATGTGCATCCGGTGCGTCGGCCCGTGTAGGTGAGCATCGTGATGTTGCGATTGATCAGCCGGCCGAAGCGGCGGGATCTGGACAGCGCGGCTATCGGCGCGTTGAACACAGGCGCGGCGCGCATCAGGAGGCGGCCAAGTTCGTTGAAATCCACGAGGAAAGTATCGCAGCAAATTCCGGCGAATAGTCGACCGCGGGAATCAACGTGATGCCGGCCCGATGGACATGCAGGTAGCATCCCCGCGCAGATGCTCCTGCGGTCGCCATCAACGAGGAAGAAGGCGCTGATGACTGCTCCTGTCGACCCTTCGTTACCGCCCAGCGGTACGGGCTGCGTCGAGTGCGATGACGTCGGTGGCTGGTGGGTGCACTTGCGGCGGTGCGCCGCGTGTGGGCATATCGGTTGCTGCGACGACTCGCTCTCTCGTCATGCGACCAAGCACTGGCAGCAGACCGGGCATCCGGTAATCCGATCGTTCGAGCCCGGCGAGGACTGGTTCTGGAACTACGACGCCAACGACTACTACGAGGGTCCGGAGCTTGCGCCGCCCGAGTGCCGTCCGGAGGACCAATCCGTTCCCGGGCCACGCGGACGGGTGCCACACAACTGGTTCGAGCTGCTCCGCCACCGAGACGGCTGACCGGCCGGTTTCCCGTCAAGGCTTCGCGTGGCGGGTGCGCCCGGCCCGGTTTAAGCTTCTGATCTCGGTACCACGCGAAAGGCGTTCTCCATGCCAGAGATCAGCCGCGGCTCGCCGTTGGCATTCCCTAACCTGGTCGGCGATCAGCTTCGTTGTGGTGTGCAGTTCGAGCACGGTGGTCGCCCGCAGCCGATTCGATGGTGATCCAGGATCGGGAGCGTGCCGATGCCGAGCAACCGTCGGCATGGGCACCACTTCGCAACCGCGTGTACCGCAGCCTGTTCATCGCACAGCTCGCCTCCAACGTGGGTACATGGATGCAAAGTGTTGCGGCCCAATGGTATTTAGTGGAAAAGCACAGCAGCGATGTCATCGTGGCGCTGGTTCAGACCGCAAGCCTCGGGCCGACACTGCTGCTGGGTCTATTCGCCGGCGTACTCGCCGATCTGTTCGACCGTCGGCGGCTGCTCTTTGTGCTGCAGTCGTATGCGGTGCTGGTGGCCCTGGCGTTGGCGGTCCTGACGTACTTAGGCCGGATGAGCCCGACGTCGCTGCTGATCTTCACCGTGGCCATCGGTTGCGCGTCGGCACTGGCCGGGCCGGCCTGGCAGGCGATCCAGCCCGAGGTCGTCCCGCGCGAGCAGATACCGGCCGCTTCGACCCTGGGTAGCGTCGCGGGCAATGCCGCCCGGGCGGTCGGGCCGGCCATCGGCGGTGTCGTGGTGGCGCTGTCCGGGCCCGCCGCAGCGTTCGCGATCAACGCGGTGTCGTTTGCGGGAATCATCGTCGCCCTGGCGGCGTGGAAACGGCCCAAGCAATTCGCCCCGCTGGAGAGGGAGCATTTCGGACACGCCATCCTCACCGGATTGCTCTATGTCAACAACAGCCCCATCTTCCGCAGGATCCTCTTGCGCACAGTCCTTTTCCTGTTCCCGGCTTCGGCCGTGTTGGCCCTGTTGCCGGTGGCCGCGGCGCACCGATGGCACCTGGGTGCCAGTGGTTACGGAATGGCGCTGGCAGCGATCGGCTTGGGGGCGGTGCTCTGCGTGGTGTTTGCCGCACGGTTACACCAAAGGGTCTCCGATAACGTGCTGCTCGCCGGGTCCGCCGCCGTGTACGGGTTGGCGCCGCTGGCGGTGGCCTGGTTGCCGTTCGCGGCGGCAACCCCGATTCTGGTGCTGTCCGGCATGTCGTGGCTGATCACCTTGACGACGTTGAACGCCGCCGCGCAGCTCTCGCTACCGCGCTGGGTGCGTGCTCGCGGACTGGCGGTGTATCTGCTCGTCGCGACGGGATCCCAGGCGATCGGCTCCTACGTCTGGGGTGCGGTCGCCACGCGGGCGGGATTGCACGCCGCGCTGATCGGGTCGGCGGTGGTGCTCGGCATTGTCGCCCTCAGCATTTTCGCCGTGCCGTTGCTGCCCTGCACCGGAACGCTGAGCGTCGACATTTCGACCGCGTGGCCGTCGCCGACGCTCGTGTTCGAACCATGCCCGGAAGATGGGCCGGTGCTGGTGACCGTTCGCTACCAGGTTCCGCCCGCGAACCTGCACGACTTCACCGAGGCGATGCGCGCCGTCAGACAGTCACGACTACGCACGGGCGGCCACAGTTGGCGGCTGTATCACAGTGTCGGACAACCCGATACATTCATTGAGAGGTTCACGGTGGCGTCCTGGACCGAATTCGAGCGCCAGCGCACCGAGCGCTGGCTGGAACTCGACAGCGATGGCGTCACCAGAGCATTGGGGTACACCGCGGACCGAGACCGCCGGCACGAGTACTACCTCGCGCTGCGCTTACGTCGATGATGTCGTGTCCCCGTTCAGGTTGCGGCAATCAGCAAGTCGCGCACAGCATTATCGACCGTGCCCAGTAGGTCGGGATCGATGCCGGTGCGGCCGCGCACCAGTATCGAGGCGCTGTTGGCAGACGGCAGTCCCTCGGCCGGGCTGAGCCCGTCGGGGAACTTGCCGATCATCGGCAGCAGGGCCACGCCGAGTCCCGACCGCACCGCCGCGTACAGGCCGGACAAATCGCTGCACTCGGCAGCGATCTCATACTCGATGTGGTGGTTTTCCAGAATTGCGAAAGCCGGCTCGCGCAATGTGCACGGTTCGGAGAAAATCACCAGCGGCAGCGGGTCGCGCGGCGAAATCGTCAGCGTGCGCGCCGAAATCCATTGCAGACGAACCACTCCCGATGCGTTAGCGCGATCCAGGGCGGCCCCGTCCAGCATGATGGCCAGATCGACCAAACCGCGATCGATCGAGTCGGCTAACGATACGTTGCGGTCGAGCCGGAAGCGCACTCGCAGGTCGGGGAGTCGCTCCCGCAACACGCGGGACAGGCCGGCCAGCATCACATCGGCGCCGTGCTCGGTGGCGCCGATGGTCAGGACCCTGTGTTCGGTCGCGCCCAGGTCGTCGAGCGCGGTGTCGTGCGCGGCCAATATCGTGCGGGCATGCCGCAGCGTCTTCTGGCCGACCTCGGTGAAAACGACCCCGCGCCCCGAGCGTTGGACTATCGGCTCGCCGACCACAGCTTCGATTCGGCGCAGGTGCTGGCTGACCGCGGACTGGCTCAGGTGCAGGGCCGCGGCGGCACGGTGGAAGCCGCCGCAGTCGGCGACGGCGACGAGGCTGCGCAGTGGCGCGATATCGAGCACCTGGGCCATGACCGCACTTTAATCCGATCAGTATCTCTAATCAAATCGTCGGCCGTATGGCCTGGATGACGTTCTATGGGCGCACGAGTGATAAGACGGGGCGATCAATCGCGATCGCCAATAATCGTTGGACTGCGTCGGTCGATAACGCGAACATGGGTGGCATGCCTTTGCCGCGCATGCCAGCGTCCACCGCCACAGCGGTGACGTTCTTTTACGCGCTCGGATATCCCATCGGCACGCTGGCGGTAACCGCCATGACGCCCATGGCCGCCCTGGTGCTGCGGTTCAGTTTGGCCGCAACGATTCTGGCGGCCTGGTCACTGCTGGCCAGGGCCCGCTGGCCGCGCGGGACGCAATTCGGCCACGTCCTGGTGACCGGCCTGCTGATCCAGGGCGTGCAGTTCTGCTGCCTGTACGAGGCCGTTCAGCTCGGCGCGCCCGCGGTGCTGTGCGCGGTGGTGATTGCGATGAACCCGGTGGCCACCGCGATCCTGGCGGCGATGTTTCTGCGGGAACCGCTGGGTCCGTCGCGGATCGCTGCACTGGTGCTCGGTGTCGTCGCGGTGCTGGCCGCCTGCTCGCACAGGCTGATGAGCACCCAGGGCGCCGACCCGGTCATCCTGTTGCTTGTCGTTGCGCTGCTAGGTCTTTCAGCCGGCGGCGTCTATCAACAGCGATTCTGCGCCGGTGTCGACTTCCGGGTGATGAGTGCCATGCAGAATGCTGTTGGGTTGATGCCCGCGTTGGCACTCGCGATCGTCACCCCCTTCACGGTGCACGATGGCGTCAAGGCGGTGATCGCGGTCAGCGGCATGGTGCTGTTGAATGCCACGCTGGCGGTGAGCCTCTACGTGCGGGCCATCAACACCCATGGCGCGACGGCGGTGGCGATGCTGTTCGCCGTCATACCCGCGCTGGCTGGAGTGCTGTCATGGCTCATCCTGGCCCAACGTCCCGACGAGGGCATTGCGGTTGGTCTGGTGCTGGGCGGGCTCGCATGCTGGGTCAACACCCGGGCATCCGGCCGGCGCCGACCGGCGAAAGGGAGCACGCCGACCGCCACGCTGCCGCAGGTCGATCTGCAGGACGCACCGCGATGAGATCCCGAACGCGTCCTGCGGGGAGGCGTTGCCACTAGGTTCGTCCACCATCTGCTGAACCGCCACAACCGATCTGTGACAATGCAGCCTGCGGAATATTCAACGGAGGCGTGGTGGGTTCTGACAGCGGATGGCGTACCGGATCACGGTGGATAGCGACGACGGTGGCGCTCCTCGCATCGGTGGCCGCATTCACCGGCCCTGCCGTGGCCGGCGCGGACGTGCAATTTTGCAATCCGGCAAGCATCGATGCGAATCAAATGTGCCACTTCGATGCCTCGGATCCGCTATCGGACATCAGCATGGTGTTTCCGGCCAACCATCCCGATGAGCAGACCATGATCGGCTATCTGACCAAGGTCGACGACGATTTCCGCAACGCTCGCGGGCCGCTGAATGCGCTGAAATCGCCCACTGCGCTGAAGGTTACCGGCACCCGATACAGTTCCGGTCCCGTGGCGACGGGAACCCAGTCGGTGGTAACCGAGATCTATCAGAACCTCGGCGCCGCCCACCCTTTGGTCTGGTACAAATCCTTCAACTACAACCTGGCCAATCAGCAGCCGATCACCTTCGATGCGTTGTTCCACCCGGGAACCCAACCGCTGCAGGTCATCTTGCCGATCGTGCAGAAGACCTTGGCCGATCGGTATCGGGCGACTGTGTCGATTCCCCCGGCCACCGGCCTCCAAGCGGCGAACTACCAGAGTTTCGCGATCACCAAGGATGCGGTCGTGTTCTTCTTCGACCAAAACGCCCTGCAGCCGGCGATGGAGGCTACGCAGGTATCGGTGCCGCGCAGCGCGATCGCGTCGATGATCAGCCCCGACATCGCGTAGCCTGCGGCTATAGTGGTGCAACTGCGGGAGGCACCATGACAAACGGCGACCAGCGATCCGACGAAGACTCCATCCGTGCGCTCGTCCATCAACAGGTAAAAGGTTGGGCTGCAGGCGATCCGGCGGCCTACGCCAGTGTCTTCACCGCGGACGCGGATTACGTCACCTTTCTGGGCAGTCACTACACGGGGCGCGACGCCATCGCGGCATCGTATGTTCCGCTATTCAGAAAGCTCCTCAAGAAAACGCAGCTGCGAATCGACATCACCCAGGTCCGGTTTCTCACACCCGACGTCGCGCTGATCCACGCGAACGCATCGGTGGTCAAAGGGGCGCGACGGCGAAATCGGCGCAGCGCCCGGGTGAATACCAGTGTCGCCGTGCGGACGGACGGCCGCTGGCGACTCGCCGCCTCGCAGAACACCACGCACCGGCGGCTCGCCGAAAGACTCATGGCCAAAGTATTTTCCTGAGCATCGCCGCCCGGCTAGCGTTGTGTGGTCATGAGGGTACGAATGGCGACACCGCAGGACGCGGGTGCGGTGGCGGGGATCTATCTGCCCTACGTGCGCGATACGGCGATTTCCTTCGAGACGACGCCCCCAGATGTCGAAGAGATGCGGTCGAGGATCACCACAACGCTCGCGCGCTTGCCGTGGCTGGTCGTCACCGACGATGAGCGCGTCAAGGGGTATGCCTATGCGAGCCCGCATCGGGAGCGAGATGCCTACCGCTGGTCTGCCGATGTGTCGCTATACCTGGACGAATCGATCCACCGCCGCGGCCACGGCCGCCGGCTTTACACCGCGCTGCTCAATGTGCTTGTCGCGCAGGGCTATGTCAACGCCTATGCGGGTATCGCGTTACCCAATCTTGCGAGCGTCGGGCTGCACGAAGCGTTGGGATTCACACCTGTTGGTGTCTTCAACGGCGTGGGTTTCAAGCACGAAACGTGGTGGGACGTCGGCTGGTGGCATCGCCGGCTGGTCGATCCGGCTCGGCCGCCGCACGAGCCGCTGCCCTGCTCCCAGCTGTCCGATCAGATCGTTGATTCCGCGCTCGCGGTGTATACCGGGTAGCCGTCCACGGGAGAGCCTGACACCAATGACCACGCTGCTATGGGACCAGCACACGTGCTTGCCGCTCAAGACGGATACCGACATCGACCCGCTGACTCGCTACCAACGCGGCGCCGGCACTTTGCTTTCGGTCAACGCGGGATACTCACCCCACAACTTCAACGATGCCGTCGCACTTCTGCATTACTACCGCGCCGCAATCGCCTCCCACCCGAGCTTCGAATTGGCGTCCGTCATCAGCGATGTGGACTCGGCGACACGGGCTGGACGCATCGCGGTGGTGTTCGACCTCGAGGACTCTCGTCCGTTGGACGACGACCTCGACAATCTGCACAAGCTGGCAGACCTCGGAGTGCGCACCCTGTTGCCGACCTACAACAACGCGAACCGCGCCGGCAGCGGGTGCCTCGATCACACCGATCGTGGCCTGACTGCGTGGGGACGCGCAGTCGTTGCCGAGCTGAACGCCGTCGGCGTCGTCCCTGACGGGTCGCATTGCAGCGCACGCACCGGTCTCGATATGTGCGAGGTGTCCACGGGCCCTGTCATCTACAGCCATTCGTGCATGCGGGCAGTCTGGGATCACCCGCGTAACATCACCGATGATCAGGCACGGGCATGCGCGGAAACCGGCGGCGTCGTCGGCATCACCGGTGTCGGCATATTTCTGGGGGCCAACACACCCACCCTGGAAGCGATGACACGGCATCTGGAATACGCCGTCGACCTCATCGGAATCGAGCACGTCGGCGTCAGCACCGACTTCTCCTTCGACGCCACCGATTTCAACGCTGAACTCCAGCGCAATCCACATTTGTTCGACGACAGCTACACCCGCTGGGGCCCGATTCAGTGGATGCCCCCGGAGACATTCCTGATGCTCGGCGAGCACCTCCGTGGCAGGGGGTGGAGCGCCGGTGACATCGACGCTGTCCTGGGCAGGAACTTCTATCGGGTGGCCCGAAGCGCCTGGCGTTCCTGAGCGCACTGTCTATGCCGCAACGGCTTAAGGCAGCTCAACCTTGCTGGCCAGCCACCGACCGTCCACCTTCTCCATGGTCATCTTGACGCGGCTGCGGTCCAGCTGCGGCGCCGGCGTGGTGCCATTGCTCACCGACTGATCGACGAACAGCACGACGTCCACCTTGTCTTCGCTGGCGGACTGGACCGCGGCGTCGATCACGCTCCCGTGCGCCGCCGCCTTGTTGTCGATGAGTGTTTGACGCAGCTGGGCACTGGATTTGGTGTACATGTCCTTGAATTCACCGGTCGAGCCGTCGAGGACCTCGGTGAAGTTCTTATCGATCGCATTGGTATCCACGCTGGTCAACGTGATGATGTACTTCTTCGCCGCATCGAGTGCTTGCGTGGCGGCGACATCCTTCTGGTGATGCTGGAAAAGTAACCAGCCCTCATAGCCCGCGCCGGTCAGCACGACGGCCAAGACCGCCGCGGCGGCGAAGCGAACCGCGTTGATGCGGCGTCGTTTTCGGACATCCGGCCGCAGATCGTCGGCGATAACCTCGTCCTGGTCGGGCGCCTCGCCGGGCTCGGCCGGGTCCGCGCCGCCGCTGTCCATGTCGGACGGTGCGTCGGCAGGCGCCGTATCATCGTGGGCCTCATCGGCTTCGGCCGCTGCGATGGCTGGGGGATCCGCCACTTCGTCTCCGATTCCCTCTGCGGCGGTGCGGAAGCGATTGACCAACCATGTTGCTGGGTTGCCGACTGTTGGTAGCGATGGGCGAGAGTTCATCAGTTGCATGCGCCGGAGTCACGCAGCGAGTTCGCCCAGCCGGTGGCCGAGACGATGTTCGCGTGGGTGACTCCTGACGGATCCTTTCTCTTGATGCTGTCGCTGATGCGCGACAGCTGAAATACCAAATGGGTCATCGATTCACCGCCGTATACCGGCGAATACGGCCCGAAGTTATCGGGCTGATTGGTGATGATCAGCGGCTTCACTCGAGGTGCCAGAAAGGCCGTCGACTGGTCGATATTGGCGGCCACGGAATGAGCGTTGCTCTGCACACCACCGATCGAGTAGTCGTCATGCTGGTCACCGAGGTACCGGTGGAAGTCATTGATCTGGCCCATCAGTGGATCGAATTGCGACTTGAACCATTGGCAGGAGTCCGACATTCCACCGATCATCTCCGGTGTCACCCGCGCCGTGAATGTGTTGTACGGCCAGACCTCGAAGTTCGGTGACCAATCGCTGGGCGCCGGCGTGAACACCGGCAACGGCGGCGGTGGCTGGCCCGGGTCGGCGGCGGCGTGGCCGGAGAGCACCATGGCCGCGGCGAGTGCCGGCCCGGCGCACGCCAGGCCGCCACCCGCCCGTCGCAGCCTCGTCAGATCCATCCGCCCTTCCCCAAGAAATACGATATCCCGCGGCCGGCGCATACCGCACTATCCAATCTCATCGCGAAATAGCCATTAACATCGCTGCCCTGGTAGAGGATCTTCTCGCGAAGTCGGCAGGGCGTCAAGGGGTCGCTACCAGGCCAACAACGCAAATGACCACCAGTCATCGCGCGGGCGACAGCCCAGTTTCGCCAGCAGATCGGGCCCGATTCACCAAGTCGGAGCTACCGCAGAAGCTGAGCAGCGGTTAACATAGCCGCCCATGGGGGCACAACGAACGTTCGCCGACGAACATAGGCACCTGCGAGTGATCACCGCGGGACGCATCCGGCGATGACCACCCAGGACGACCGCTCGCTCAATGACGACCGAGCGCCCGACAGCGTGGCCACTATTCAAGAGTGGTCCGCGGGATACGTCGTACGGCACCCCCTGGCCTCGCTCAACACCCTGGGTGAGCAGTACATCCTCGCGATACGCACCATCGAGTACTGCATGGTCGACCTGTTCACCGGGCGCTTCCAATGGAACGAGTTCATTCGGCAGGGCGCGTTCATGGCTGCCACGGCGGTGCTGCCGACGGTGTTGGTTGCGCTGCCGATCGGGGTCACCCTTTCCATTCAGTTCGCCCTGCTGGCCAACCAGGTCGGAGCGACGTCACTCGCTGGGGCGGCCAGTGGACTAGCGGTGATCCGTCAGGCCGCCTCGCTGGTGGCCGCGGTTCTCATGGCATCTGCCGTCGGCTCGGCCATCACCGCTGATCTCGGTTCCCGCACCATGCGCGAGGAGACCGACGCCATGGAGGTCATGGGAGTCTCGGTAATTCGCCGCTTGGTGGTACCCCGCTTCGCCGCAGCGATCATGGTTGGCGTCGCCCTGACCGGAATCACCTGCTTCGTCGGGTTTTTGGCCAGTTACCTGTTCAACGTCTATTTCCAGCGCGGCGCGCCGGGCAGCTTCGTGGCGACCTTCTCGTCGTTCGCCACCACCGAAGACATGATCGTCGCCCTGCTCAAAGCGGTGATATACGGCGCGATTGTGGCGGTAATCGCCTGTCAGAAAGGATTATTCACCAAGGGCGGCCCGGCGGGTGTCGCGAACTCCGTGAACGCAGCGGTAGTGGAGTCGATTCTGGTGCTGATGATCGTCAACGTCGGGATCAGCGAGCTGTACAACGCACTGTTCCCCAGGACGGGGCTGTGACATGACGGCCTCCGCCTACGTCCCCACCCTGGCGCGACCAATTGTCGGTGCCTATCGGGCCGCGGCAGCCCCGACGATGCGGTTGGGGCACATGCTGGTGTTCTTCGCACGGGCCGTGCTCGCCGTGCCCTCCGTGCTGCGCCAATATCGCACGGAATTCCTGCGATTGCTGTCGAACATCGCCTGGGGCAACGGCTCGATTGTGGTTGGGGGCGGCACGGCCGGCGTCGCGGTGGTACTCGGCTTCACCGCGGGGGCTCTGGTGGCCGTGGAGGGTTACAACTTCCTCAACCTCCTCGGCTTGGGTCCCGCGACCGGCATCATCTCGTCGCTCGTCAACACCCGCGAGCTGGCACCGATCATGGCCTCGCTGGCCTTTGCGATGCAGGCCGGCTGCCGATTCACCGCGCAGCTGGGCGCCATGCGCATCGCCGAAGAGATCGATGCCCTGGAATCGTTGGCTATCCGCCCGATCCCGTTCCTGGTCACGACGCGCCTCATGGCCTCCGTCATCGCCGTGATCCCGCTCTACATCGCTTGCCTGGCGGTGACCTACCTGACGTGCCAGGTCGTCGCCGAGGTGATCAGCGGTGGATCCGTCGGTCCGTACCTGCACTACTTCACGATGATGCTGAGTGCCAAAGATATTGCGTACTCGGTGCTCAAGTGCGTTGTCTTCGTCTGGCTTTCGTCCACCGTGCAGTGTTACTACGGCTTTTATGCCTCCGGTGGCCCCGAGGGTGTGGGTGTAGCCGCCGGGCATGCCATGCGAGCGAGCATCACCGTCGTGATCATGGTCAACATGTTGCTCACGATGGCGCTGTGGAGCATCGACGCCGGCGCGAGATTCGGTGGCTGAATGCCGAATTCATTAGACTTCGACGGACGGGGCCCGTCCGACCAACAGCTGCTCGCCACGGGCGTCGCGGTGCTGCTGATAGCAGGACTGATCACCGGCAGCCTGCTGTTGAAGTCCACCGGGCGGCTCAACGAGTACATCCGCGTGGTCGCCGAGCTGGCAAATGTGGGCGACGGATTGCCCGCCCGTTCTGATGTGAAGTATCACGGGCTGCTGGTCGGCGCCGTCGACAATGTCGTCCCCGCCGCCTACGGCAAGCCCAACTACGTGCACATCAACCTCAAACCCGAATACGCCCAAGACATTCCGGGCGCGGTGACCGCGCGGGTGGTGCCCAGCAATGTGTTCGCGGTGTCGTCGGTGCAACTCGTCGACGGTGGTCCGAGCGCGAGCATCCGTAGCGGGGCGCACATCCCCGAAGACCTGCAGCTTTCGACGGTGATCTTCCAGACCACGATCAGCAAGCTACGTGACATCCTCGCCGCGACCGGCCGGGGCCGCGAAGACCACAGCCTGGGCATCCTGGCCGCCGTCGCGGCCGCTACCAATAACCGGCGCGGTGCACTGCTGACCGCTGGTGCGCAGATGACGCGGGTGCTCGATGAGCTCAACGGCATCGTCACCACCGACCCCGGGCCGTCCACGGTTTCGGCGCTGCTGGATGCCACTCGGGGCCTGCAGTCCACAGCACCCGACCTTGTCGACGTCTTGCATGACGCGGTCAAACCGATGCAGACTTTGGTCGAAAAGCGTGAGCAATTCCAGTCTTTGGTTACCGGCTCGCACCATACCTTCGGGGTCGGCCGGCAAGCGTTCGACAACCACACCGATCAGCTGATCGAGATGACGCAGAACCTCACGCCCGTCCTGGGTGTGTTTGCACTGCACAGCGACAAGTTCGTGCCCATCTTCACCAGGTTGAACCGGTTGTCCGACAAGTTCTTCGAACAGGTGTGGGATCCCGAGCTCGACACCGGAAACATGCGGGTCAATCTGGCACTGACCCCGACCTACACCTACACGCGCGCCGATTGCCCGCGCTACGGCCAGTTACTCGGACCCAGTTGCTATACCGCCCCGACCATCGCCGTGCGGCCCGACCTGCCCGAGGTTCTGCTGCCGCAGAACTACCACCCGCCCGCGAATCTGGAGCCGCCCCCGGGGACCCAGATCGGACCTGACAATAACCTCGTCCCGGTCGGTCCGCCGCTGTACAACCCCAACCCGAGCCTGCAGGACCCCAATCCACCCTTGCCATGGTGGCCGTGGCCGACCGGTCCGGCGCCCCGGGTCCCGGGAACCGCCGATCCCGATGACGCGCCGCGGCCGGGTCAGCCGCCGGCACCAAGCCCGGGGCCGCCCGGCGCGGCCGCACCATCGGGGTATGGCGGCAACGTCGGTCCCGTTGGCAGCCAACACGAGCGCGACCAGTTGGGCTTGATCACCGGCCAGGGACGGTCAGCGTCGGTGGCGACGGATTTGTTGCTCGGTCCGGTGGCGCGCGGTACGGCGGTCTCGTTACAGCAACAGCAGTCGGCGGGCGGGCCGAAATGAAAGGGCGGGGTCCGCTGATCGGTCTGTCGATCTTCATGGCGCTCGCCATCGCCGTGACGTGGATGGTGTACGCGACCCTTCGCCGAGACGTGGCCGGGCCGACCACCCCGTATGCGGCGATCTTCACCGACGTATACGGGTTACGGATCGGCGATGACGTCCGGATGGCCGGCGTGCGTGTGGGTCGCGTCGAAAACGTCGAACTCACAGGCAAATTGGCGAAGGTCTCGTTCATTGCCGAAAACGATCAGCACTTGTACGGCAACACCGTGGCATCGGTGACCTATCAGAACATCATCGGACAGCGGTATCTGGGCTTGTCGCTGGGCGAAATCGGCAACCGCGCGTTGCTCCCGCCCGGAAGCGTGATACCGGTACAGCAGACGGACCCGTCCTTCGATGTCGGGAAGCTGCTCAACGGTTTCGAGCCGCTGTTCACTTTGCTCAATGCCAAGGACGCCGATGACCTGACCAAGGGTGTATTGCAGTCGTTGCAGGGTGATCAGGCGTCCATACCGCTGCTGGTGGAGCAGACCTCGACGATCACCAAGACGTTGTCCGCGCGCGATCAATCCCTGGGCGACCTCATCAGCAGTCTCACGAAGGTCACCGACACCGTCGCCCGGCAAAACGATGACCTCGACCACGCGCTCGACCAGACGCGTGATGCCGTAGCCGATTTCGATGACCGCCGCGCGTCGCTGCAAGACTCGGTGGGTTCGATCGCTCAGGTGACCCGTCGGCTCTCAGCGATCGCCGACGATGTGGACCCGTCGTTGAACGAACTCATCACCCGGGAGCCGGGGTTCAGTAAGCACATGGCCGGCATCGAACCGCAGCTGGCATTCACCGGCGACAACCTGCCGTTGCTACTGAAGGGCTTTGCGCGAATCGTCAGCGAGGGCTCCTACGGCAATGCCTACGCGTGCGACCTGAACGCCACCGGCTTCTTCCCCGGCCTCAACGACATCACGACCTTCATCGTCAATGCGGCGACACCGGGCAACGCCTATCCGATCACGACGAAGAACCTCGGGTGGCATACCCCGCGATGCAGGAACATGGCCAATGGCTGATTCACTCAGGGCCTGGTGGTCGCGGCGCCGTCCGCTCGAGTCGTACAACAGGACGTGGCTCGGGCTGGCGGGACTCGCGGTGGTCGCCGTTCTGGTCGCGGTGTCGTTGGGAATCAGGATTCTCGGTGTCGGCTATACCCACTACACCGCCGAGTTCCTGCAAGCGGCAACGCTGCGTCCCGGGAACCCGATCACCATCGCGGGCATCGAGGTCGGACACGTCACCAGTATGAAGCTCGATGGCGATCACGTCGAAGCCGGCTTGAGCGTGCGTGACAACGTCTCGCTGGGCAAGGACACCCGAGCGGTGATCAAGGTGATGACGATTCTTGGGTCGCGCTATCTCGAGCTGGTACCCGACGGGCCGGGCTCCCTGCCGGCCAAGACGATCAACCTGACGCACACCGAGGTGCCGTACGACCTGCAGTCGCTACTCGAGGACGCCACCACCACATTCGAGCAAGTTGATTCCGACCAGTTCGCGCAGTCGCTTGGTGTGCTGGGCAAGCAACTCGGTGGGGTGCCGCCGCTGATTCCGCAGGCCGTCGCGAATCTGCAGACGCTGTCGACGATCACCGCCGACCGCCGGGGCCAGCTCGGCACGCTATTGAAAAGCACTCAGCGAGTGGTCAATACCTTGCGCCGCCAGCAGACCAACATCGGACATCTGATGGACCAGGGGCAAGATCTGCTCGGGCACCTGGTTGCGCGCCAGGCCACCTTTCACGCCATGTTCGCGGGGCTGACGGATCTGGTCGACCAGCTCGACAAGGTCATCGTCAACAACCGGCCGATGCTCGACGAGTTGTTCGCCAACTTGCACCAGCTGACGAATATGGTCGGGCAGCACGACGACCTGCTGCGCAATCTCCTGCAGGTTGCGCCGGTGACACTGCGGGGCCTCACCAACGCCACCGGCTACGGGCCCGTCGTCGAGTTCAACCTGCCCAACGGACTCGCGATCGATTCATGGATGTGTGCCATCAGCGGTCGCGCCAAAGAATTCAAAATGATCCAGTACTTCAAGGACTGCAAATGATCTCCGGTAGGCGAAAAGTCATCGCCGTGGGCGCCGCGATCGCGGCGCTGGCCGCAGTCGCCATCGGGGTGGTCGGCCACTATGTCAAGTCACGCCTGGACACCATGACGATCACCGCGCAATTCGACAGCGCCGCCGGTCTTTACGAGGGAAACGTCGTTGCTGTCCTCGGCATGCCGGTGGGTAAGGTCAGCAGGGTCACCTCCAAAGGCAGTTACGTCGAGGCCGAGTTGACGGTGGACAAGAAGGTCAAAATCCCAGCCGCCGCCCGCGCGGTCACCATCACCACCTCGATCCTCACCGACCGGCAGGTCGAACTGACCCCGCCCTACCGGAACGGCCCGGTGCTGAAGAACCACGACACGATCGGACTCACCCGCACCAAGACGCCCGTGGCTTTCGATCGCGTACTCGACATGCTCGACAAGGTGTCCAAATCGCTGAAGGGCGACGGGAAGGGCGGTGGGCCCATCGCCGACCTGACCGACTCCGCGGTCGCCATCACCGACGGCAATGGTAAGAAGATCCTTTCCGCCCTCGACGAACTCTCCAACGCGCTGCGGCTCAGCTCCGAGCGCGGCGGGACCACCCGCGAGCAGTTGACCACGATCATCACCGACCTCAGCTCGATAACTGACGCCGCGGCGCGCAACGATGCCAAGGTACGTCAATTCGGTTCCACGACACGCCAGCTCAGCCAGATACTCGCCGACGAGAAGTTCGGCACCGGTACCACCGGACGCACCATCAACAAGATCCTCGAAGAAGTCACCACGCTCCTCGAGCAGAACCGGGACAACCTCAAGCAGTCGGTGCGCAACGGCGATACCGTCGCCAAGACGATCGTCGATGATCAGCGCGGAGTATCCGAAATGCTCGACGTGCTCCCCATGACGCTGGAAAACCTGTACAACACCGTCGATCAGAACAACGGCGCGATACGCGTGCACGGACTGCTCGACAAGGCCCTGACAGACAGCCAGTCCGCCAAAGAACTCTGCAACCTCATGCACCTACGCCAACTCGGCTGCAGCACGGGCACATTGCAGGACTACGGCCCAGACTTCGGCCTGACCTACATTCTTGACGGTCTCTCGGCGATGGGGCAGTAGCGATGAATGCGACCAAACACAAAGCACTGGCGGTGGCCCTGAGCGCAGTCATGGTCAGTTCCGGTTGCGCCACCAACGGGCTGTCCAGCCTGCCGCTACCCGCACCGGGAATCGGCAATGGCGGATACCTGCTCAACGCGGTCTTCTCCAACGCACTGAACCTGCCGGCCCACGCGAAGGTCAAACTCGCCGGTGCCGATGTCGGGCAGCTCGAATCGATGGTCGCGCGCAACTACACCGCGGTGACGACGCTGCGAATCATGGACGGCGTCCGCGTCCCCGCCGGCAGCACCGCCGAGCTGCGGTCGGCGACACCGCTTGGCGACGTGTTCGTCGCGATCAAGCCACCGACCCGGATGGACCCCAACGCGCCGCTACTGAAGAGTGGCGACACCATAGGCCTGCCGGCGACCCGCGCCGCCGCCACCGTTGAGAGCGTGCTGAGCTCGGCAGCGCTGCTCGTCAACGGCGGCTCGGTCCGCAACTTCACCAACATCGTCAACGGCGCCGGCAAGGCAACCGGTGACCAAGGGCGCGCATTCGGCGACCTCATCAACAAGACGAATTTGCTACTGGGCAAGCTCAATTCGCGCTCGGATCAGATTGATGCGGCCGTGACCGAGACGGCGGCCCTCGCCGACCGGCTGGACCAGAAGAATCAAGCGATCGCCGACGTTCTGCAAGCCATCGGGCCGGCAACGAATGTGTTGTCGAGCAATGCCGACGGAATCGCCGACGTGGTCGACACCCTCGGTGCCACGACGCATCAGCTGTCCAAATTCCCGTCGATTGCCGGCACCGACAAGACCGGCCGCAGCGTCATCAAGGACGCCAACACCATCGCCGCCGCATGGAATGACGTCGTCTTGAGCCCCGACACCAGCCTCGCCGGTCTCAACCGATTGATTCCGCCGTTCGTGAAAGCCACCCCCAGCGACGCGATTTCGGTGCGTGGGAGTTTCGATCGGCTGGTCATGGGGTCGCGGCCGGGTACCGGGGCGGAGACCGGGGGGTTCAAGGGCGATCCGGCATTCCACGGACCCATGCGTCGCGACTGGAACTACATGATCGGTTCCATCAAATACGTCCTGTGGCGCCTACAAGAACGGGTCGTGGGTCGGGGCCCGCAAACGCCGATGGGTCAAAGCCCTTGGACGCCGGTCGGTCCGCCGCTTCCGCCGGCGCCCGCCGGGCAAGCGCCACCGGATCCCATGAGCCCGGAGCCACCGCGGTGATCGACAACATCAGCCGACTCATCGTCGGCGTAGTACGAGCGGGCCACCGCAAGCGCGCCTGGTTATCCGGCATCGCGCTGGTGCTCACCCTGGTGGTCGGCGTGACATACCTGGCGATCGGAGCACTGCGGATCAATCCCCTGGACTCGACCTACCGGGTCACCATCAGGCTGCCCGATAGCGGTGGGCTGCTGGCCAACCAAGACGTATCGGTGCGCGGCATCCGGGTCGGGCGGATCCAATCCCTGCGGCCCACACCTACCGGCGTCGAGGTGATCGCCACGATCAACACGAACACCAAAATCCCCGCCGCCAGCCCGGTACGAGTATCCGGGCTATCGCCTGCCGGCGAGCAGTACATCGATTTCGAGCCCGCCTCCAGTACCGGCCCGTTCCTGTCGAACGGCAGCGTGATAGGCCCACAGCACACCACCACACCCATCCCGCTCTCACAAGTGCTCGCCGACGCCGACGGGCTGCTGGCTCAAACCGAGCCGAAGAAGCTCGAAATCGTCAAGCGCGAACTGAGTTTGAGCAAAGAGGGCCCGCAAAAGCTCACCGACATCATCGACGGCTCCACCTTCCTGCTGTCGACGATGGATCCGGTGCTACCGCAGACCGTCAGCATGCTCAAAACCAGCCGCGTGGTCCTGACGACGCTTTCCGACAAGAATGCAGGTCTCGGTGCGACGTCGCGCAATCTCGGCGACCTGATGACCGGCGTGAACAAAATGGACCGTGGCTACCGCAAATTCGTCGATCAGACCCCGCATGCGCTGTCCTCGGTGGACAACCTGTTCGATGACAATTCCGACACCATGGTCGGGTTGCTGGCCAATCTGGTTACCACCGCGCGGATCATCTATCTTCGAGTCCCGGCGCTGAACGCGGTCTTCCCCGACTATCGCGGCTCCACACTCGAGGCGCTGATGACGACCATGCACGAGCACGGACTGTGGGCGACCGCCGACATCTACCCGCGCTACACGTGCGACTACGGCACCCCGCGACGACCGTCGTCATCGGCGGACTATCCCGAGCCGTTCCTGTACACCTACTGCCGCGACGATGACCCCCAGGTATTGATCCGGGGTGCCAAGAACGCGCCCCGACCGGGCGGTGACGACACGGCGGGACCGCCCGCCGGTGCCGACCTCGGCCAAACCGCCGATCCAACACCCAAGGGACGCTTCACCGTTCCGACGCCATACGGCGGGCCGGCGTTGCCGATAGAACCGCCCCACTGAGTCGACGAGCATTCAAGCAAGGAGGCACCACCGTGACGATAACCGCCGACCAGGATTGCAGCACGAGCGAAGACATCGAGAAGCCGCCTGACGACGAGCAGGAGGCCGAGACCGTCGTGGACGCCGGCGAGCTAGACGCGAAAGGCCGCACCCACGTGTGGAAACGCTACGCGCGCAGCGCGCTTGTCGTCGCCGTCTACGCGGGCGCAGTCAGCCTCGCCGGCGGGCTGGGCTGGAAGCTGTGGGATGAGCATGCGGTGAGCCAGGCAGGTCAGGCGGCCCAGCGGACGGCGATCAACTATGCCCAGGTCCTGACGAGCATCGATTCCAACCAGGTCGATCGGAATTTCTCGGCCGTACTTGACGGAGCCGCAGGGGAATTCAAAGACACCTACACCAAAGCCAGTGTGCAGCTGCGGCAGTTGCTCATCGACAACAAGGCCGCTGCGCACGGCACGGTGGTGGACTCTGCGATCCAATCGCAAACGAAGAACAAGGTGGTTGTGTTGTTGATGGTCGACCAGACCGTCAGCAATGCGATGCGTCCCGACGGCCGGGTGGACCGAAGCCGGATGAAGATCACCATGGAGAATGTCGGTGGCCGCTGGCTGGCCAGCAAAGTCGAATTGCCTTAGGAGCGTTGCGATCATGCGGATGATCCGGCTCTCGGTCACGGTGGCGGCGCTGACGGCCGCGGTGCTCAGCGCGCCGCCGGCAGCGGCCTCGGCGCAGTCTTTTTGCGGCGACCTCGGCGGCGACTGGGACGGGCAGTACTGTCACACCTCGGTGGTGTCCGAGCGAAAAGCTGTCCGCGACATCAAGATCGCGCTACCCGCGGATCTGGTCGAGAATCCCACCAGCGGCCCACCCATCCGCGAGTACCTGCGCAACCTGATGAACACCTGGCGCACCAAGGGCGCCTCAATGGTCCAAGACAGTTGGGGCGAGGAGAACTATCAGGTGTTTCCGCATGGCCGCGCACTCAGTGTGGCCTTCCACGAGGACTACCACGCCGACGGCCCGGCGTTCAACAACGCCTATCGCACGTTCGCCTTCGATATGGCCGGTGGCAGGCGGTTACAGCTGGCCGACATCACCAAACCGGGTGTCGACCCGCTGACCGCCATTCCACCGTTGGCCGAACCGTTCATTCAACAGGCACTCGACCGCGCCGCATGGCAGCACGATCCGGGAACGTATCCGTTCACCGTCGATCGGTGGACACCGGACAAGGTCTTCTCGGGCGGCTATAAGGCATGGGCGCTCACGCCCGACGAGCTGATTTTGTACATGCCGGACTATCCGGTCGGCCACGACTCTCCCATCCAGTACGGGCAGTCTGAGCAATGGTCGATGGATGGAGGCGCCGTCGAGCCCCATATTCCGCTCGGCGCACTCAGCTCGGTGCTGCGTCCGGAATTCGGCGGAGCGTAACGGGGTTAGACGTCTGATGACCTCGGGTACAAGGCTGCGCCCGGCCGTGCGCGGTCAGCTCGTCGGCTCCCCAATTCTGGTCGTCTGCCGATCGCCCGGACAGCCCGCGCTGCGGCTACGGTGATCTGTATGCCGTCGGCTAGCCGCTCGTCCGCAGATCAAGTAAAGCGGCGCCCGAAGGACCGCAAGGTCCAGATCGCCCGCGCCGCGACCGATGCATTCAGCGAGTTGGGCTACCACGCGGTCAGCATGGAAAACATCGCGGCGCGGGTCGGAATCTCCGCGGCCGCGTTGTACCGCCATTCGCAAGGCAAATACGACCTGTTCCGCGACGTATTCTTGGCGCTGGGGCAGCAGCTGGTTGACGCCACGGCGTTCGCAGATGCTTTACCCGCCGATGGCGATCCCGAGGAGCAACTCAGCGCGCTCACCGGTGCGCTGATCGACAGCACGATCGTCAACCGCACCGCCGGTGGACTCTATCGGTGGGAGGGCCGCTACCTGCGCGGTGACGATCAGCGCGCTCTGGCCGAACAGATCAAAGTGATCAACCGGCGCCTGCAGCGTCCGCTGATGAGGCTGCGGCCGGAACTGACGTCGCGACAACGCTGGATCCTGTCGGCGGCCACACTGAGTGTCATCGGCAGTATCACCGACCACCGGTCTCGCCTGGGCAATGCGGAGATCCGCGCGGCGCTGACCGATATCGCGGCCGCGGTGTTGCAGGCCGAGTTGCCAAGCCAGCGTGGTCGCGGATCCGACCAGTCGCGGGCGGCGACGTTGACCAGCGCCGCCGGAAGCTATGAAGTTCTCTTGCATGAATCGATGCGCCTGTTCAACGAGCGCGGCTATCGCGAAACCGGGATGGAGGACATCGCAGCAGCGGTTGGCATACCGGTTGCCAGCATCTATCAGTACTTTCCAGGGAAGGCCGCCATTTTGGCGGTCTACTACCGGCGCGCTGCCGACCAGCTCTCCGGTGACCTGTCCAGCATCCTGGCGACCAACGCCGACCCGGAACAGGCGCTCGCGCAACTCATCGAGGCCTATGTCACCCGGTCGTTCGCCAATCCCGAACTGGCCTGCGTGTATTACACCGAACGGCACAACCTGCCCGACACAGACGCGGTGCTGCTCTACAACATTCAGCGCTCTACCGTCGAATCCTGGGCCAGCCTCGCCGTCGCGGCCAGCCCGGAACTCACCCTCGGCCGCGCCCGCTACGCGGTGCACGCCGCGTTCGCACTCGCGGTGGACATCGGGCGCCTGGTCTACCCCAACACCAGTGCGGCCGCCGGCCTCACCGTGCGTCGCCTGATGGAGGTCACGGTGCTGGGGCGACCGGCCGCAGCATCCCGCCATCCGATTCGTGGCGGGGGGCAGCGGCGCCGACATCAGTAGATGTCCGCGGCGGCGGCTCCGAAAGTGTCTGCTACCCAGAGGTTCTCGTGCGATGTCGTATGCCCGGAAACTGATTAACTGCGTTGCTTGGCAGACGGGACGGGGCACCCGGCGCCGAGGTTGGCAGTCAGATCGTGATGGTCATACGGAGTGCCGTGGATGCCATGGCGCGCGGCCAGTAGCCGGTTCACCTTCAGCATCCGGCCCCACAACGCGGTGTCACTTTCACGTGCGGCGGCGCGGCGTGCGGCGCCGGGCGTGCGATCGAGGAGCCGACGGAAACCGACGTTGATGTACACCAGCGCCTTGGCCACCCGCGTCCAAGGCTTCAGGTTGACATCTGCTAGGCCGTTGACGCGCACCAGGGCCCGGGTCAGATCTTCGCCGCCGTAATAGGAGAACACGCCGAGAAGGGGGAGCATCGCGGCACGCTCGGCGGCCCCGGCATGGTTGACCGCCGCGCCGACCATGACGTCTGTCCACGCTGACGGACCGCCTGCGTAGGCAACGATGAAGTCCATCGCTTCCAGCGCTTGGGAGGCGTTTTCGGGGATGAGTTCCTCGGCCACCCCGAAGACATGGGCGATATACCCCCAGTACATGAGCACGGCTTCGAGATCCTCGCGCGTACAGCTGCGGCCGTGCTGGTGGTCGATGAGTAACGGCTGCAACCCAAATGTGATGGCGGCGTTCATCATCATCGCGTTGGAGATCGGGTTGCCGTGACGACTGAATTGTTCATCACCCCACGTCCGGCGCAGTCCCGCACGGACCTGTGCGTGCATCAGGCGAACCCGGACCGTGTCTTTGAACGGCTGCGCGAACCGGCTCAGCGCGTTGGCATAGGTCATGTTCCTGAACCAGGCGACCGTTTCGAGGTTCCGCCTGAAAAAGTCGTTGACGAACCGCCCTGTCTGGCCGGTGGCATAGGCGACTTCATCACCGACGAACGTCCCGAACGTGTCTCCCACAAACATTCCGAACTTGGCGGCGAGGGAAGCGTTGTTCCACAATTGGCGTCCCTGTTCCCATAGCTGCGGGTCATACCAGTCCGGCGGGTTGTCCAACTGGTCGAACAGGGCCTTGAGTTCGGCAGGTGCGTTATCGACTGCATCGATACCGAAATCGAGCGCTCGATCGAGCAATAACCTGCCCTCGGCCATCCCCGATTCGCGGAACCGTGCAACCACGGCGTCCATCAATTCGTCTCCCTGCCAGAGGTGGTCGACAAACAGGTCGGTCCACGGTGTCGATCGAGGTACATCGCGGAAGTCCATCCATGGGGTGAGGGTGTCGCGCCGTGACTGAGTCCAGATCGGCTCGAAGCGCAGGCGGGGCGGGGCGGGGCGTAGTGGCATGCCCGGGCGCCAGTAGTAGTCATAGCGATGACGGACGATTTCCGTGGGATGCGATGTCGCGGAAACGTTGTCGGTGTTGGAGGCAGAGAAGACCATGACGTCATCCTGACACGAGTTTTAGCTCGTGTTCAATTCACGTTAGTTTACTGGCGTGGACATGGTGTGAAATGCGAATTCTGCTTTCGCGGCGTTGCTCTGGTTAAACATGATTCGCGTTCACGGTGGAGGGACTGGGTACCGAGCCGGTTGCCGTCAGCCATCCTTTGTGAGCAGTCGGGTGCCATGTCAGCGACCCGGGCATCAAAGGCCAAGCCCTCGCTATGGTGGTCCGGACGATGCGGTAGGCACGCTCGTGTCGGTTGGTCCAGTTGATGGCGAACCGTTGGCGCACCACTGGTGGCAGCCCGCCGAAAATAACGAGCCGCATCGGCGGAGCCAAGGCCGCTCGCACAGGCAAGGCGGGCAGCAGCTTGTTGGCTACCGGACGCAGCCGGGGATGAGCCGGGTAGTCCGGGGAGGCGCTCATGTCGGGAATGGCCGGACGTCTGATGTAGTCGATGAGGTAATCCGAAGCCGCGTTGGGGCGCAACACTTCCCGGCAGTAACGATCGACTTCGCCCTCGAACGCGGCGCGACTGGCCGGCAGCACGCTCTCGCCCATGCCGTAGCGGCGATACCACTCGCACCCTTCGGCATAGAGCCGTTCACTGTCGTGTCGACTAAGCGGTCGACGTTCCCAATATTCAGCAATGCGGTCAACCATGCGCTGAAACGTTGCGTGCGCCCACCAGAACGTTTCGGGATTCAATGCGTGATAACGCTGGCCGTCCGAAAGTGTCCCTTTTATGCCGCGATGAAAATCGCGAACTTGGATTCCCGTCGCGGCAGCCTGCGGACCGTTGTAGACGGTGCCCAGGATTCCCGGCAGGGAACGGAAGACGCGGTCGACGGGGTCGTTGAAGAAGTCGGAGTGGTCGATCAGGCCCTGGCCGATCGCGGGGTGCATGGTCTGCAGCAGTCCTGCGGTGCCCCCTTCGAACGCTATGCGCATGTCACCGGCCCACCGCCAGAGCAGCGAATCCGGTCCCAGGTCGAGGCGGTCGTGACTGGGACGCGCTGGTTCGTCGATCATCGCGCTCGCTTCCCTCTCGATGTCGATGGCTTCGCCGTAAGAGAATTCGCACCGGCCGCATATCCGGTCGCACCCGCTGGTCCATCGGTCACGCCCGTTGCTCCGCAGTCGATTTCATGCCGGCGGCTGTCTTGAGCTGATTCGAAGTGGAAGGCGGGACTCATTTGTGCGACCATGAGCTGCATGTTGACACGAGCATTAACTCACGTTCAATTCGCATTTTAATGTCGGGCTCGTCCGCGCCGAAGCGGCGCCGGGTCCCACGACAAGATCGATCGCGGGCGATGGTTGAGCGCATCCTCGATGCCGCCCAGCAGGTGCTGGTCAGCTACGGCTATGACGGCGCTTCAACCAACCGCATTGCCGACGCCGCCGGCATTAGTCCCGGTTCGCTGTACCAATATTTCCCCAATAAGGACGCCATCGCCGCCGCCGTCATCGACCGTTACAGCGACGCGTTGTCCGCCCACGTTGCCGCGGCCGTCGCCGAACGGCTCAACGAGCCCGCGCCTGATTACGTGCGCAGCACCATCGGGGCGCTTCTCGACGCGCTCGACGTGCATCCGGAGTTTCTGCGCGCGGTCATGGAACACACCCCGCGGCTGGGGACGACCAGCAAACTGGCCGCCTTTGAACAGCGCATCGGCGAACTGACGTTGGCCTATTTGACGCTGAACCGCCACCAGCTTCGTTCCGACGTCGCCTTCGGCACCGCAAGCTGGGTATTGGTACGGATGGTCGAACACCTTACGGTCCGTTACATCCTCGATCGACCCTCAATCAGTCGCGAGGAGTTCCTCGACGAAATCACCGTTCTTGCACTTAATTACCTACGCCCCCCGCAGGCGCAAGACTGCGCAGCGAACTAGGAACGACCACCGGAGGCTGGTGGGATTGCAAGGCGTGCCGGGCCCACGTGAACGATCTCAGGTTGTGCTACGCAGAGGGCCATAAGGCGCACGCACGGCGCCGAACGTTCCCGCACTTCTTTTCGCTCGACAACTATCCATCCGGATGCGTTTAAATGCGCTGAAGCGCCTATGCGGGCCTACATTTGCGAGCGTCCGTGGCGACACGTCATAGCGCAATTCATGCCATCACACTACCGAATCCTCCGAATGCCTATTAACATATCCGTGTCTAATCGATGCGCCGGGACGTGGATGATCATCATCACTTTGGTGGTCCAAATTCGAGCCCGGCAGTGCCCGCGCGAAAGGCAAGCCCATGCTCAGCAGGATCCGCACACTCCTGGAGTATCAATTGACCATCGCCGAACTGCTGGGTTTGGCGATCTTGTTGGGGACGCCGTACCTGATCGTTGGCGTGATCTGGTCGAGCACCCACACCCAGCATCTGCACGACATGCACGGCGCCGATCTGGTGGTCTCTTTCCTCGGATCGATCGTGTCTTGGCCTGTGCTGCTGTTCGCCAACGTTTGCATGACCTAGGGGGCTTGCATGATCAACCGCGGGCCGCTGATCGTCTTCGCCGCCTCGGTCTTCCTGGCCGGGGGGCTCTTCGCACTGTACTTCCCGGTCTTCATCGACGCCTACGATCAGTTTGGCTGGCAAGTCAAGTGCGGCAACGGCTTTACCACCGAACTGACCCAAGCCTCAGGCGCGGCCGCCACGGCCGGTAATAGCTACGTCGACCAATGCAATAGCGCGCTGATGGTCCGACGGTTGTGGGCAATCCCGACGGCGGCCCTGGGTGGCATGACGCTGACGTGGCAGGCCGCAGCCGCTGTCGCCCACGACCACCGGCGACCGATGCCGCCGGGGCAGGCGGCGCAATTACCGCGATGGAGCCAGGTGGCGTCTCGCCAAGACGAAATGCCCTGCTAGTAACCAACGTTCACCGAACTGGAGTCCGACGGGAATCGCGCGTGCGGCCTACCGCGTGCTCTCGTCGGGTAGGTCGTGCCGGGACTGGTGCAATCCCGGCCCGTCCGGATCCTCGTTCTGATGGTCGAGTTGCTCCTGCAGCTCCCGCTGTTCCTCGGTCGCCTTCCGCGCGTCCTCGGGCGCACCGGGCGGGTCGAAGTTGACTTGCTGATCCACCGAGATCTCCTCTGAACGTCTGCACTGCCTTTAGTCAGGGTCTCCCGAAAGAGGGGCCGCGAAACCCGCATCGAATCTATCGATGCGGATCGCGCTGCTCAGGGCACCGCGGGAATCAATATTGCCTGACCACCGCGCGCGGTGCCGTTCGCCATGTTCTGCTCCCGCTGTGCAGCTGGCGGGGTGGCTCGAGAAGCAGTACGGCCAATCCGTCGAGCAGCACCGGGCGTACCCAATCGCCCAGTTCGATCAGCTCGCCGGATCGAGGTTGTCGGTGCATGTCGTCGCGAGCGAGGTCGATCACCCAGGCCCGACGTACGCGCTGCAGTCTTGATCACGTTGGCCGGTAACGAACCCGGCGACGGTGCCCGTATGCCGATACTGCCGAAGAGCTGGGGCGGCCGATAGGCCGCGCGCTCCGGTGCGCCTCAGCCGAGGTGCGCGGACAGTAACCAGGCGCCCACGGACTTGCGGCCGTTGTCCTCGTCGCGAATGTCGGCGCTCGCGAAGGACTCAAAGGCCGTCAGGAAGTTCTCCGGCACGTTGGCATGGATGCGGGCCGGCCGGATCTCGTCGATCACCCAGTACTTCGAGACCACATCGCGCAGCTCGCTTTCGGTGACCGCATTGATGGGGCCATCGGCCGGCATCGCGGCGCGGTCGAAGACGAGCACGAAGTACGAGGCTCCCGGTGCGGCTGCCCGCACGATCGACTGCTGATAGCCCTCGCGCAGTTCCACGGGCATCGAATGGAAAAGGGTGCTGTCGACGATGGTTCCGAAGCGGCCGTCGTAGCCGGTGAAGGCGCTGATATCCGCGACCTCGAAGGTAGCGCTGGTCAGGCCTCGCCGGGCGGCCCGCTCGGTGGCCAACGCGATGGCGGTGGGTGACTGGTCCAGGCCCACCGTGGTGTAGCCGCGCTCGGCGAGGTGCAGCGACACCGCCGCCTCGCCGCAACCGGCATCGAGCACGTCGCCGTGGAACTTGCCGTCCTCGATGAGGGCCGCGATCTCTGGCTGCGGTTCACCGATGCTCCACGGCGGCCGGTTGCCCTCGCCCATCTCGGAAGACTCACCCCGGTAGGCGGATTCGAACATCTCTTCGGTCGGTTGTGTCATGACACCGTTTATATCAATAGGGCTGATATATGTCAACGAGCCTGATATATAGGACATCCGCAGTCGCCCGGTGGCTGGCAGTTTGGTGCTGGTCGCCGAAAGAATCGGCACGCCGACCAACCCCGGCCGCATCGCGGCGGGGGCGGTCGCTGGGTGCTCCTACGTGAGCGTCGCCGTCAGGTAGCCGGATGCATCACCGAATGAGGCCAACTCGTCGTTCGGGACTGCGAAGCCATGTGCGCCGAAAGCCTGCTCGGTTGTCCGTATATCGATCTGCCAACCATGTGCGGCCAGGTATTCGGCGGCAGTGTTGCGCTCGCCGGTGTAGAACAACTCGGCCAGATTGATGTTGGAGCCAATCCGCTGAGACCGCTCGGTCAGCTTCTGTGCCCAGTCCGAGGGGATGTTGCGCAGGTCCATGTGCTCGGTGGCGATCCGGCTGCCCGGCGCCGAAGCGGCGGCGATGTTATCGAACAAACGGTCTTGCGCCTCGGGCGGCAGGTAAACGAGCAGTCCCTCGGCGCTCCACGCGGTCGGCTGGTGCGGGTCGAACCCCGCCGCCGCGAGGGCCGACGGCCAGTCGTCGCGCAGGTCGACCGACACCGTGCGGCGCTCGGCGGTGGGTGCGGCGCCCAGATCGGCGAGAGTCCCCGTTTTGAATTCGATCACTTCGGGCTGATCGATCTCGTATACGACGGTTCCCGCCGGCCAGGGCAGCCGATAAGCCCTGGTGTCCAAGCCGGACGCCAGAATGACCGCTTGCTGGATACCCGATGCGGTCGCTTGCAGGAAGAAGTCGTCGAAGAACCGGGTGCGCACCGTGATCTGCTCCTTCACGGCCTGGCGGTTCAGCAGGGGATCGTTGCTGTGGTCGAGCTGGTTACCGAGGAGCTTGATGAAGACATCGGTGCCCACAGCGCGAACGAGTGGATCGGCCCAGGGGTCGTTCAGCGAAGCGTCCGGGCCCTGGGAAGCGATCGCCCGCTGCGCGGCGACTGCCGTCGCGGTGGCTCCCACGCTGGACGCCAGGTCCCATGTGTCGTTCTCGGTGCGGGCCACGCCCATCTCCTCTCCGCGACCTGCGCGCAATTAGTTAGCTTATTTAAGCGACGACACGAACTGTACTCCGTCTCGCAGCGACTGCAGGGGTTCAAGCGGCGACGGCCGGTACGGGCGAGACCCGGGGAATGGAGTATTGATCCCCGGGTGTTCGCTGTAGGTATGGCTGACGAAATCGAACTGAGTCCCAGGGGTTGGGTGCGCGACCAGACCGAACAGATCTTGAGTCGGGGGACGACCGATGGAGTCGAGGTTTTCGACCGCCCCGTCGTTCTGCTGACGGTCACCGGGGCGAAGTCGGGCAAACAGCGCTACGTGCCGCTGATGCGGGTCGAGAAGGATGGCCGCTATCTCATTGTCGCGTCCCACGGCGGCGCCCCGGAACATCCGGTTTGGTACTTCAACCTGAAGGCGAATCCGTCGGTGACGCTGCAAGATGGCGACAAGGTTGTCACGTTGACGGCTCGCGAGCTCGATGGCGCCGAACGTGAGGAGTGGTGGCAGCTGGCCGTTGAGGCCTTTCCCCCCTACGCGGAATACAAGACGAAGACGGCACGGCAGATCCCGATTTTCGTTCTGGAGTAATCGCATTCCGTCCTATGGCTTCGCTGCCCTGTGATGGATGCCAAAAAATTTGCATTCGATATGCGATCGGCACGTGCGGTTGACCCTCGTGCTCGCTGCACATACCTTCGAACGCGTAGGCCAGGCACTTCAGCCGAACAATGGTGTTCGTGGTAGTTGTAAACGCCTGCGCTGCACGGCTTTACGCACTTTTCAGTCGCCGTGACCGGGTGGATGTCCAAATAGCCCACCGCCAATTACCAATTCAGGGGAGGGCCGGTGCAACAGGTGGAACAGCCAGCTCAACAGGGCGTGGAGGATGGCGCCGCCTCTCGGGGCGACCGGATGCGTGGGATCCTGCAATACGATCTGCCGGCCTCCTTGGTGGTCTTCCTGGTGGCGCTTCCGCTGTCGCTCGGGATCGCGATCGCTTCGGATGCCCCGGTTCTCGCCGGTCTGATCGCGGCGATTGTCGGGGGAGTTGTCGGTGGATGGATTGGCGGATCACCACTGCAGGTCAGTGGCCCGGCGGCCGGCCTGACCGTTGTCGTCGCCGACCTGGTTTCCCAGTTTGGCTGGGCCATAACATGTTTCATCACGGTGATTGCGGGGATCCTGCAGGTCCTGTTGGGCTTCAGCCGTATTGCCCGAGCCGCCCTGGCGATCTCGCCGGTGGTGGTGCATGCCATGTTGGCCGGCATTGGAATCACGATTGCCCTGCAGCAGGTGCACGTGCTGCTGGGCGGCGCATCGAAGAGCTCGGCCTGGAGCAACGTGACCGGACTGCCCGCACAGATCATGGGTGCGCACCGGCCGGGGCTTGTCCTGGGTCTCGTCGTGATCGCCATTTTGGTTGCCTGGCGCTGGGTTCCGACCCGGGTGGCCAAGATTCCCGGCCCGCTCGTCGCGATCGTCGCTGTGACCGCCATTTCAGTGGTCTTCCCGTTCAACGTATCCCGCATCGTGCTGGATGGCTCAGTGCTCGAGGCGTTGCGCCTGCCGTCACTGCCGCAAGGGAATTGGGGAGCTGTCGCCGTCGCCGTCATCACCGTCACCCTGATCACCAGCGTGCAGAGCCTCCTGACCGCGGTGTCGATCGATCGGATGCACACGGGCCCGCGAACCGACTTCAACCGCGAGCTCATTGGGCAGGGCGCGGCCAACATCGCGTCAGGTGCGGTCGGTGGGCTTCCGATCGCGGGTGTCATCGTGCGCAGCGCGGCCAACGTGAATGCCGGCGCGAGAACCCGCGCCTCGACGATCATGCACGGCTTCTGGATACTGCTGTTCGCCGTACCGTTCGCGGGACTCGTCGAAAAGATTCCCACGGCGGCACTCGCCGGCCTTCTCATCGTCATCGGCATCGAGCTGCTGAAGCCCGCACACATCGAAACCGCTTTGCGCAACGGCGATCTCGCGGCATACCTGGTGACCGTAGTGAGCGTCGTCTTCCTCAACCTGCTGCACGGCGTCATGATCGGCCTCGCGCTGGCGGTCGCCGTGACCGGATGGCGGGTGGTACGAGCCAGGATCGAGGCCAAGCCCGTCGATGACGGATGGCACGTCGTCGTCGAGGGCGCGTGCACATTCCTGGCACTGCCAAGGCTGACCGGCGTCCTGGCGTCCGTTCCCGAACGCACTTCGGTCACCATCCACCTGCTCACGAACTACCTCGATCACGCAGCACACCAGGCGATCAGCGACTGGCAACGACGGCATTGCGCTACCGGCGGACAGGTCCGTGTTCGTGACAAGGTCGGAACCGACGAATCTGACATCCTGGCCACCAATGGCCTCATGGAACCCGTTGGCCCCGAAGGGAAGTCGTCGAAAGCCAACCGCCGGAACGTGCACCTGAGCCTGGTCGAGGAGTTGTCCGCGGCAGGGACCAAATAATGCGGCCGGGCGGGCGTCGCCAGGTCAGGTCGGAGGCGACCTGCGCCAAAGCGGCGAGGTGTTCGTCGACATTCGTGAAGCCGGCCTTCATGGTGTTCACCGACAGATGACGGGCGCCCGCAGCTTTCCATGCCGCGATGGCGGCGGCGAGCTTGTCGCGGTCTCCGGTCCAGCCGACCCGGCCTTCCATCCCGAGGCTCTTCGGGTCACGACCCTCGGCCTTGGCCGCACGTGGGGGTATTCCTCGCCGGATGACCGAGTCGGAATCCGGCTTCGAGGATGATGTAGTCGTGACGGTGAAGAAGGTCAGTGGGGTGGTCAGGGTCGGCGAGATGGAGCCGACGTTCGAACAAGAGTTGGCCGCGCGTTACGAGATTCCGAAGTTGCCCGACGGACCCGCGCGAACCCAGTTCCTGGCCGAGCATGGTGACGATGTGCGCGTGCTGGTGACGTCGGGGTCGCCCGGCGTCGATGCGGCCACCATCGCGGCACTGCCCAACCTGGAGGTCATCGTCAACAACGGGGCCGGGGTGGATCTGATCGATCTGGGCGCGGCGGAGCGCCGCGGCATCGGCGTGAGCAACACTCCCGACGTGTTGTCGGACACAGTCGCCGACACGGCGGTGGGCCTGATTCTGATGACACTGCGCCGTTTCGGTGCCGCCGATCGCTACGTGCGCGCCGGCCGGTGGGCACGCGAAGGCTCGTTTCCCTATGCCAGAGATGTCAGCGGCCTGCAGGTCGGCATCTTGGGTCTGGGCCGGATCGGTTCGGCGATCGCGACCAGGCTGCTGGGATTCGACTGCGCCATCGCCTATCACAACCGCCACCGCATCGACGGATCGCCATTCCGCTATGCCGGCTCGCCCGTGGAGCTCGCCGAGTCGGTCGACGTGCTGGTCATCGCCACCACGGGCGACCGCAACGCGCACAAGCTGGTCGACCGCGCCGTGCTGCAAGCCCTGGGTCCCGAGGGATATCTGATCAACATCGCGCGGGGCAGCGTCGTCGACCAGGACGCGCTGGTGAAATCGCTGGCCGCCGGAGAACTGGCGGGCGCGGGACTGGACGTCTTCGCAGAAGAGCCGCAGGTACCGGCCGAGTTGCTCGACCTTGACAACGTGGTGCTTCTCCCGCATATCGGCAGCGCCACCGCGCGGACCCGGCGGGCCATGGCACTGCTGGCGATCCGCAATCTCGACAGCTACCTGGACAGTGGCGAATTGGCCACACCCGTCCTGCCGCCGCGCCGTTAGCCGCTGCTTACACGCGGCTCGGCGCCATGACCTGGTGATTCTGGACGGCTATTCATCTGTGGCCCAAGCGATACTCGCAGAAGGTTATTGCTCCAACCGCATCTGGGTATGCGGCTTTTCATGAGTCCACTACCGTCGGAGACCGCCACGTCGGTGCGTCTGACGCTTGCCGGCACAGCCCGCCCCGATACGGCGGCCGAGTGGCGTCGTGCGCTGCAACATTGGCTGCAGCAAGAGGTGCGGGCGTCGGAAGAGATCCGTGAGGACGTCGTCCTGGGCGTCAACGAAGCGCTGGCGAATTGTGTTGAGCACGCGTACCGCTCGCATAACCAGGCGGGCGTCATGAAACTGCAGGCCAGCTACGATCCCGATGCCGAGTCGATTCGGGTCTGCGTCAGTGACCGCGGAAGCTGGCGGAAGCCCTCGTCCAGGCATTCCAACGATCCGCGTGCGTCGCGCGGCATCATGCTGATGCACGGCCTCGCCGATCACTGCACCATCCACGCCCGCCCCAACGGCACCAGCGTCTACTTGGATTACGCGACCGACGCGGAGGTCGCCGGCCACCAGCAGCGTTAAAGCCTCGGTCCGGCCTGAGATCAGGCGCCTGACCGCGCCGCCGGCGTGAACTTGACCGGCATCTTTTCCAGACCGCTGACAAAGTTCGCCGGGCGCAGCGGCAGCGGCTCCTCGGACGCCAGCCGCATATCCGGGAGACGCTTCAGCAGCCGCTCGAGCATCATCGACAGCTCCAGGCGCGCCAGCTGATTGCCCAGGCAGAAGTGGGTTCCGAACCCGAACGCCAGATGGTTGTTGGGGTATCGGTCGATGCGGAAGTTCTCCGGATCGCCGAACACCGCCTCGTCGAAGTTCGCCGATTCAAACAGCAGGATGATCTTCTCGCCGTGCTTGAGCTGCGCGCCGTGGAAGTCCAGGTCGGCGGTCATGGTGCGGGCCATGTTCTTGACCGGGGCGGTCCACCGCAGCATTTCCTCGATCGCGTTGGGTAGCAGCGCCACGTCGTCGACCAGCTGCTGGTGTTGTTGCGGGTGCCGCAGGATCTGCGCGGTACCGCCGGACAGCGTGTGCCGGGTGGTCTCGTCGCCGCCGATCAGGAGCAACAACACCTCGGTGACGATCTCGTGGTCGGCCAGCTTCTCGCCGTCCACCTCCGCGTGCACCAGCACGCTGACCAGGTCATCGGTCGGATCCGCCTTGCGCGCCGCAATCATGCCCGTCATGTACTCGGTGTAAGCGGCGAATGCGTCCACCGAGACCTGAAAGTCCTCTTGGGCGGTCGTGCTGCTGAGCAGGGCAACCATGTCGTCGGACCAGCGCAGGAACATCTGGCGTTCCTCCGGAAGCACCCCGAGCATGTCGCCGATCACCGCCATGGGAAGTGGAGCGGCGAGGTCCCAGACGAAGTCGCACTCGCCCCGTTCGCAGACGTTGTCGATCAGCGCATCGCACAGCGCGCCGATCGAATGCTCCCTGTCCTTGACGCGTTTGCGGGTAAAGCCCGCGTTGACGAGCTTGCGCCGCAGCAGATGCGTGGGGTCATCCATCGCGATCATCATCGGCGGCGCGTCCTGGTCCGGCCGGATACCGCCGGCATTGGAGAACAGCTCCGGCGCACGCTCGGCGTCGATCACCGCCTGGTAGGTCGCCGCGGCCGCCAGCCCGTTGCGGTCCCGAAAGACCGGTTCGTTCTCGCGCATCCATCGATAGACCGGCCGGGAGTCGCCCGCATAGAACGCGCCGTCGGTCAGATCGACGTCGGGCCGCAGCTGGTTGCGCGTATCGATAGTGCTTGGCACGGCTCACCCTTCTCCCCGCATGCGCTGACTTACCGTGGACCTTACAGTAGGAGCTGTGGTAATCCTCGCCTAAGGTTTCGCGCGGTCGGCGCGCTCGGTGGCCGCTGAGGTCCGCGGAGCACCGGTGCCGCCGCATCCCGTCTCGCGCTCCCGTGATGGGTCAAGCGATGCAACGCATCTCAGATGCCTGCGATGAGTTCCAAATCCTTCAAGGCCGCTTCGAGATGGCCGAGCATCCGCTGTAGGTGCGGGACGCTGCGGCGGCATCCGACCAGACCGAAGTCGAGGTTGTCTGCGTTGTTGGTCACGGTGATGTTGACCGCCTGGCCGTCGAGCGGGATGGACAGCGGATAGTTCCCATCCAATCGCGCTCCCCGCCAATACAATTGGTCGGGGTTACCGGTCGATACGTTCGAAATGACGATGTTGAACGGCGGCGAGCCCGCGGACAGGTAGCCGGGGATCAGACCGAAGAACAGTCCCCCGATGTTGAAGGCGGACAGCGCCAACTGCTGAACCGGAGGTAGCTGCCAGAACACCTCTTTGGTCTCGCGGATGGACGCGCTGATGGTCTCGAGCCGCTTCGCCGGGTCGTCGAGGTCGGTTGCGAGATTGCACAGGAAGGTCCCGACGTTGTTCCCGCCGCGGTCGTCGTCGTCCTTGCGCAGATTGACCGGGACCATGGCGGTCAGCGGCGCGTCCGGGAGGGCGTTCTGATCGAGGAGATAGGCGCGCAGGGCCCCGGCGGACATGGCGAGCACGACGTCGTTGATCGTCGTACCGGTGGCCGACTTGACCGCCTTGATGCGCTCCAGCGAGTACGACTGGGCCGCAACCCGGCGGGCGCCGCCGATCCGCACATTGAACATGGAGCGCGGCGCTCGAAACGGCAGGGTGAGTTGTTGTTCGAGCAGCGCCGCGCGCGCGAGCTTGAGTGTGGACGGCGCCAAGGCGAGCGCCGACCCCGCGGTGCGGCCGACCCGGTCAAAGAGGGACGGCTGTTGCCGCGCCCGCTGCGCTTGCGCGGCCGAGGCTCCACGGAACCCGCACCTCGTCGTCGTCCGGATCGGAGGTGAAGGCCCGCTGCACCAGGCGTAGCGCCGAGACGCCGTCCATGAGGGAGTGGTGATACTTCGTGTAGACCGCGTACCGCCCGTCCTGCAGGCCTTCGACGAGGTGCGCCTCCCACATCGGACGGTGCCGGTCGAGCAGGCTGCCGTGCAGCCGGGAAGCCAACTCGAGCAAGTCACGGACTCGTCCGGGTTCGGGGAGGGCGGACCGGCGAAGGTGGTAGTCGAGCTCGACGTCCTTGTCGAAGGACCAGGCGACATTGGTGAGGCCGCCGAAGAAGGCCGGACGCTTACGGAAGGACGGCTGCACGTCCGTGCACTCGAGCATCGCCTGATACGCCTCGCGCACGAAATGGGGACCGGCGTCCTCCGGGGGTTCGAAGAGCTGCAGCGAGCCCACGTGCATCGGATGTTCGCGTGACTCGCCGATGAGGAACAACGCGTCCGTCGGTGATATCGGTTCCATAGTCGTTCCCATTCCCTCCGCTGTGCCGCCCGTCCAGCACACGCCCCTTTCGTATTAGCCGCGGGAAGCGGTTGCTAATCGCGAATGACCATTCGGGCTCGCGACCGATCGGGCGCTCGTGTGCGCGTTCGTTGGGTATTGACGCTCAAGGGGGTGAAGATGCCCGCACGTGGTAACCGAGCGTGTCGACGAGCCGAGCGCAGCTAACGCCCGGTGGCCTGGAAGATGACCCGCCGCGCGATCTGGACCGCATGGTCGGCGAAGCGTTCGTAGAAGCGGCCAAACAGGGTGGCGTCCACGGCGGCGGCAACCCCCTGCGTCCAGGCGGGATCCATCAACACCGCCAGCAGCTGGTGGTGCAGCTCGTCCATCGCGTCGTCGTCGTGGCGAATCTGGGCGGCCCCGCGCGGGTCTTGCGACACCAGCACTTGCCGTGCCCCGAGGGCCAGTGCCTCGGCCGCCTCACCCATGGCGGCGACGTATGGTCGCACCTCGGCGGAAACGGCCGGATACGGGGTGACGGCGGCGGGCGATCTCGGCGATGTGCACCGCCAGCTCGACCATCCGTCGCGCGTCCCCGGCGATCCGGAGGGCGCTGACGATCGCGCGCAAGTCCGTGGCCACCGGCGCCTGCAACGCCAACAACGCGAATGCGGTTTCCTCGACGTGAGCGTCGAGAGCGACGATGCTCCGGTGGCCGGCGATGACGAATTCGGCCGTCGTCAGGTCGGCTTCCAGCAGCGCTTCGCTCGCCTGCTCGATCGCCTCGGCGGCCATCGCGCACATGTCCGCGAGCTGGTCGGTCAGCGTGTCCAGCTGCTGGTGGAAACCGGTCCTCATCTTCAAGGGATAGCCCGCCACCGCCAAATCAACCTCCCCGCGCAGAACGGCAGAAATCCTGACCGGGTTGCCCGCTAGCTGACGTCCTTGGCGAGCGCGCGAGCCTCCCGCTCGGTTTCGACGGCAGGCCCGGAGCCGGGCAACGGCTTGCCGGCGACTTCCGGGGTGAACAGCAACGTGATGGCTCCCACCACGCCGCCGAAGATCAGCATGTAGGCCGGCACCATCACGTTGCCGGTGCCGGATACCAGCGCCTGGGCGATCAGCGGCGTGATGCCGCCGACGAGTGAAATCGAGATGTTGTACGAAATCGCCAGCGCCCCGTAGCGCACGTTGGTGGGAAACAAGGCCGGCAGCATGGCCGGTCCGGTGCTGTCGAAGCACAGTTCCATCAGGCCGATCAGCAGCACGCCGATGAAGATCACCGGGTACACGCCCCCGAAGCGGATGAGCAGGAACGCCGGGATGGAGGCCACGATCAGCAGCCCGCAGCCCGTCCACATGATGGGTTTGACACCGATGCGGTCGGACAAGCTGGCGACGAGCACCACGGTGACCATCAGGATCGCCAACGTCGACACGATCATGACCAGTCCTGCGGTGTGCCCGACGCGGACGAAGAGTCGGAGATACGTCGGCAGATATCCGGTGAGCATGAAGTCGGCGACCTGGGAGGTCAGCACCAGCGCCGCGCAGATCAGCATCGGGCGCCACTGGGCCGCGACCGTGCGCAGAATCTGCTGCCCGCCCTGGCCGCCCGACGCGGGCGCAGCCGTCGTGCGCGCTCTGGTAGGCGGAGGACTCCTTGAGCCGAAGCCGCAAGTACAGGGCGACCAGGCCGAAGGGCAGGCCCAGCAACAGCGGAATCCGCCAGCCGTAAGCCAGCATGTCGTCGTCGGGCAGCCAGGTCTGCAAACCCGTCACCAGCAACCCGGCCAGGACGAAGCCGACCAGGTTGCCCATCGGCAAGAAGCCGACCATCATGCCGCGTTTGTGGTCGGGCGCCTGCTCGACCAGATAGGTCATCGCGCCGACGTACTCACCGCCGGTCGACAGGCCCTGAAAGATTCGTGCGACGACGAGCAGGATCGGCGCCCAGATGCCGATGGTGCTGTAGGTGGGTAGCAACCCGGTCATGGTGGTGCTCACCGTCATCATGAGGATGGTGACCACCAGCACCCGGTGACGTCCGATGCGGTCGCCCAGCGGGCCGAAAATGAAGCCGCCGAGCGGGCGCACCACGAACGCGGCCGCCAGTGTGCCGAACGTCGCGATGAGGTGGACGCCGCTGACGCTCTTGCCGGGATAAAACACCTGGGCGATCGTGGTGGCGATATAGCCGTAGACCCCGAAGTCGTACCACTCCATGAAGTTGCCGATGGCGGTACCCATGATGGTTTGCCGCATCGCCGGGTCGGCGACCCTGATGTCTTTACGTGACCATTTCCTCCGGTGGCTTCGAGTACCCATCGAATGATGGCTTACCCGAAACAATCCCGGGACGAACCAGCGGGTTCGGGTACTCGCACCTGTCGACGGGTCACCCGGAGACGGACGCGATGATTCGGGCCAGGTGGTCGGCGCAGGTTGTCGGGTCCGAGAAATGCCAGCTAGGCGCGCGTCGTCGGCGCCAGCCGACCACGGCATCACGCTGCCGCCGGAGCCGAAATTGGTTATTCGTGTCACGTCCGCTCACTCGCGGGCCGACTCATTGGCCTTTCAGGCTTCCGATCCGCAGCGAGAAGTCGGTGGGTTTGGATGGCGGTGAGTCCTCGAACTGCTCGACGTAGCGCTCAGGGTCGCGATCCGTGATCGGCAGCCCCTCGGTGGTCGGGTGCTCGGCCATGAACTCGCTGTATTGACGCCCGAGCGCTTCGCGAAGCCCGACAGGGGCGTTGCGGCGAAAGTCCGACAGCCCTTCGCGTTCCTCCTCGCCCATGTGATCGTCGTTGGCCTCCCGGGTGCGCCCGACCGCGGCCCACCACTGTTCACTGCCCGAGTGGGGCGGCGCCGGCGTCGCGCACGCCGTCGCGAATGTCGTTGTGATCGCCGATCGCGTCGAGGGTCTCGCCCTCGGCGTCGTCTCCGCCGCGCGTCAGCAACTGCGGGTAGAAGATCTTTTCTTCGATGTAGGCGTGCACGTCCAGCTTGTCGGCGAGCGGACGCCATACTCGCTGCAGGGCGGCCTGGTCGTCGGGACGCTGCGCCTGCAGTTCATCCAGCCGCGCGAACTGTTCGCGGAACCACTCGTGGTCGGCAAGGATCAACATGGTGATGTCTGCCATCGGAGAGTCCCGCCTCTCTGCATGCCGGTCAGCCGGGGCTTACCCGGTTTATCAGCTGAGGTAACAACTCGACACGGGATCCGTCAACCGCGTTCGCCCACTGGCTTATGACCTTTAGGTCGAGTTGTTCTGCGCCGCATGAGATTTACCAATTTGACGCTCGCGTAAGTCCGTTTGGTGGCCGCGCGGCCTGAGCAGCACCCCGGCCCCGGGTTCGTCGGCGGTGGGGCCCTGAACAGGAACTCACCGGGAGGGCGCGGTTATCCGGGCGGATACACTGGGGCGGTCAGTCAGGCGGTCAGCTTCGATCGCACCCGCTAAACCAATAAGAATCAGTCAGAGGTTGTGCTTTGTCCGAAAAACCCGGCGATGCCGTCAGCTTGGAACCGCATTTCGAGGACGTACAAGCGCACTACGACCTGTCCGACGAGTTCTTCGCGCTCTTCCTGGACCCGACGCGGACCTATAGCTGCGCCTATTTCGAGCGCGACGATATGACGCTCGAAGAGGCGCAGTTCGCCAAGGTCGACCTCTCGCTGGGCAAGCTCGGACTGCAACCCGGCATGACGTTGCTCGACATCGGCTGCGGCTGGGGCACCACGATCGTCCGCGCGCTCGAGAACTACGACGTCAACGTCGTCGGCCTCACGCTCAGCCGCAATCAGCAGGCTCACGTCCAGCGGCGTCTTGACGACCACCCGTCGGCGCGAACCAAGCGGGTGCTGCTGCAAGGGCTGGGAACAGTTCGACGAGAAAATCGACCGGATCGTGTCGATCGGCGCCTTCGAGCACTTCGGACGCGACCGGTACGACGAGTTCTTCAAGAAGGCCTACGAGGCGCTGCCGGCCGACGGCGTGATGATGCTGCACACCATCATCAGGCCCAGCGACGAGGAGTTCGCCGAGCGCGGATCTGCCCATCACCATGACCAAGCTGCGGTTCATGAAATTCATCATGGACGAGATCTTCCCGGGCGGGGACCTGCCGCAGGCCAAGGGCGTCGTGGATCACGCCGAGCGTGCGGGCTTCGGTGTGAAGCTGGTCCAGCCGCTGCGCCTGCACTACGCCCGCACTCTCGACACCTGGTCGGCCGCGCTGAGGCGCGCCGGGACGAGGCCATCGCCGTGCAGTCCGAAGAGGTGTACGACCGGTACATGAGGTACCTGACCGGATGCGCGGACCTGTTCCGTGAGGGCTACACCGACGTCGCGCAGTTCACCCTGACCAAGGGCTGACGGCGAGTTCCAGCACCGGCCGATCGGGTTTCCGATTGGCCGCAGTGCGGTTTACCGGTGCAATTCCGCGGGTAATTCCACGGCAACAACCTGATTCGGTGGGCGCCGGTGTTCTTCGGTGCAATGCCGCTGGAAGGACCGACCGTGAGCGCCAAACACCGAATGCCCGAGGCAGCGGGAGTCACAGCCCGACGTCGACCGATCGTGGTCGGCGACGCGGCCTGTCCGGCGTCGCGACGGTATGTGACATCGTCTCCGCTTCGCTGTTGTGTGCCGCATGCCTGACGGCACTGGTGCTCAACGGTGCCCAGCCCGAGAAGCGCGCTGTTGCGGCCAATCTCGAGCCGCCGGCGACCTCGCAACCGGTGAGTCAGGAAGGGATCGTGGTGGCCGTGTCGGCAGACTCGGTGACCATGCGCAGCGCCAACGGGCATATCCAGACCTATCGCCTCACCCCGATACCACCGTTGTCACCCATGGTGCCCGCCAACCCCTCACCGCCGCACCGCATTTCACGGTCAACGACAAGGTCATTGTGGTTGGGACGATTGAGGGTGGCAGGGCGCTGGCCACCGCGGTGGCCTACCGCGGTGCGGGGCACGGCGAGGCCCCACCGATGGATTATCTTGACGGCCAAGCGCTTCCATCCGGGGCCGCCTGAGGACTCACGTTTTATGCGAGCTGCTTGGTCAACCGGGCGTCGCTCGTCGGCCTAGTCTGGTAGCGGTCCGGACACAGGAGGCGCCATGAGCGAGCACGAAGTAAAGATGATCATCTTGTCGACCGACGATCTGGACGAGTCGATCCGGTTCTACAGCGAGACCTTGGGCATGCCATTGAAGTTTCGCGACGGCGCGCACTTCGCGGCCCTGGACGCGGGCCCGGTCACGCTGGCGCTGGCGACCGCGGTCGACCATCCCATCCCCGGGCAGGTCGTGGTCGGCATCAAGACCGCGGACGTCGATGCCGCGGCGAAAGCTGTCGAGGCCAGTGGCGGCGGCATCGTGAAGGGACCCTATGACGATGCCCATGAACGACGTGCCGTGGTCTACGACAACAAGGGCAATGGCTTGGTGTTCTACACGCCATTGGCCCGGTAGTAGCGCCCTTCACCGAGAGTGCCGGTGCGCGTTTACTTTCCGGTGCGCTCGCGGTGCTTGCAACCCGGCCAGCAGCAGGGCCGGCGCTTGCCCTCTTCCAGCTCCTCCTGGGTCCGGCGAATGCGGCGCTCTCGTGTCGCCTGCTGCTTGGCATCCTCGACCCAACAAATGAACTCGTTTCGGGCCAGCGGCGTGATGTCCTTCCAGGCGGCAAGCGCGGTGGCGTTGGTGATCAGCGATTCGCGCAGATCCGCCGGCAACTTGTGCACCACCCCGCCGGGCACGCGCTGGTCGCTCATCGGCCGACCAAATGGGCGCTGTCATCATGTAATTCGTCGCGGCGCAAAGTCATCGGGGTGAGAGCGGGAACATCGCCTGCCGTGACCACGGCGCGGGTGATCGGGGTAAGTGCCTGGAACAGCGTCTCCACCTCGTCGTCGCTGAGTGCGTCGAGCGCGGACAGGGCCAGTGTGTCGGTCGTCAATTCGATGTGGTCCTTCAGTTCCCGTCCGGCTGCGGTCAGTGTTCCGTCGTCGTCGAGCAGCCCCCGCTCGGCAAGCCGTTGTTCGTGTTGGCGCCAGGATGTCTCGTCGTAGTCACGGGTGCGGGCGATGTAGTCGCGAGAGACGTTGCCCGCCGCGGCGTGTAAGACGTTGGATTCCCTGCCGGAGATACCGGCCGCGGCCAGCACCGCCACGTGTGCGTCGCCGCGCTGTTCGCGCAGCAGCGTGGTGGCGTGCCACAGAGCGGACAGTGGATCGTCCGGCCAGGGCAGCGCCGAATTCGCGGCGAACAGCGGACGCGCATCGAGCGGTGCATGGCGGGCCGCCCTTCCTGCCAGTTCGGCTGCGACGCCGATGTTTTCGTCCGAGCCCAGGCCATAGCGGCGTAGCGCCGCCACCGCGGACTCTTGCCGGGCCTGCAACGCGGCCTGCGGGCCCGCGATCTCCCATGCTGCCGGCAGCGCCTTGCCGACCCGCTCGGGTGCGAAGTTGTAGAAGACCGCGGTGACCACCTCCGGTGGGGCCGCACCCAGCGGTGCCGAGCGGGCCGCGAAATATCCCATCCAGAAACCCCGGTAACCCAGCGCGTCCAACGCCGCCCGCGTCTCCGGCGCGAAATACGTCACCGCGTGCACCGGTTCGAAGCGATCGAAGAAGCGTCGGGCCAGCACCGGTTGTCGTCGCATGCTCGCAGTTAACCACTGGCACCGGCCGCGACCAAGCACGGACCTGCGGCACCAAAAGCCCCTCAGCCTAGGCTCGAGAAGTGACCATCCCCTATGACCAGCCATTGCGTGAGCGGATTCGGACCAATCTGGGCCGCCACCATCGCCGCGCCGTCACCGACCCGACGAAGCGGCACGCGGCCGTCGCGGTGGTGCTGGTCGATTCGGAGGTGGGAGAGGACCGGGTCGATCCGGCGTCGGTGGACGACTGGAATGCCGGGCGCCCGATGCCCGCAGCCCATTTAGACGGCCGCATGGTAGACGTGTCCGGCGGCGCCGCGTTTTTGCTGTGCCGCAGGGCATCTCGCCTCAGCTCGCATGCGGCGCAGTGGGCACTACCGGGTGGCCGCCTCGATCCGGGCGAGACGGTGGTCGACGCGGCGCTGCGGGAACTGCGTGAGGAGGTCGGCATCGAGCTGTCCGATTCGACCGTGTTGGGATTGCTCGACGACTACCCCACCCGATCCGGGTACGTGATCACCCCGGTAGTGGTCTGGGGAGGAGGGCGGCTGGAGCTTCGTCCCGCGCCGGACGAGGTTGTGGCCGTGTACCGGGTGGGGTTACACCAACTCCAACGGGACGACTCGCCACGGTTCATCACCATCCCGGAAAGCCCGCGACCGGTCGTGCAGATCCCGCTGGGGAATGACCTCATCCACGCACCGACCGGCGCGATTCTGCTGCAGTTGCGTTGGCTGGGTCTGGAAGGGCGAGCCGACCCGGTCGACGAGTTGGAACAGCCGGTTTTTGCGTGGAAGTAGCTAACCTGTGACCTCCTTGAGAGGCACCGCATGGTCAGGCTCCCGGTACTGCCTCATCGTCGGCCGGACGCACCGAACAGCAAGGTCGCCAATTCGGCCAGTGATGTGCCCGAGACGTCCCACGCGCCCGAGGGCCCGGGGTCACCGCCCTGGCCCGGTCCGTATTCCTCGGGCCGAGCGACGAAACCCGTTGCAAGGCCGCTATTTTGGGCTGCTTCGAGATCGGAGGGGTGTGCGGCCACCAGCATCACCTCAGCGGGTTCCAGGCCCAGCAAACGGGCTGGGAGTTTGGTATGCGCGCGGGTCGGGTTTGAAGGCCTTGCTGACATCGGAACCGAGTACCACATCCCACGGCAGACCGGCGTACTTCGCCATATCGACCAGCAGTCCGGTGTTGCCGTTGGACAGCGGCCCGACAATGACATGTCGCTTCATGGTCCCGATTCCCTCGACGCTATCCGGCCACGGTGGCAGCCAGCGCCACGACCGGGCGAGATCCTCCACCTCATCCTCGGGCAGCGCCTCGACGGCGACGCCGAACTTCTCGAACGATGCGAGCAGGTTTTCTCGGTGCAAAACGTCGAGCGACACGAATTCCCGACGGCCCGAGCGGACTTCGGACATTGACGGCAGATAACGACTCCGCCATTCCAGCGCGAATGCGGCGGGGTCGAGGCTGAGGTGTTGGCGTTGCGCGAAGTGCCGTACCGAAGCCGCGATCCCGGAACGCCAGTCGACGACCGTTCCGAAGGTATCGAACAGAACGGCACGAACTGCCCGGCCGGTCGAGGGTGAACGGTAATCGGTCATTCCTCAGGCTAACGCCGCGCTCGGCGGCGCGGTCCGCGCTGACCCGTTTCCCAACTCATCGGCGAGTAGCACCCCGGCGCCGTGTGCGCCGGCTGCGCGTAACACCGGCCAGCAGGCGACGGTCGATGATGCTCTGCGCGCGTTCGGCCCATCGAATGTTCTCCTCTTCGAACGAGATTCCGCGCACCAGCGTCAGGTACGGGCCAACTCGGTCGGTCTGGACGAGGTAGTCCTCTTCGGTCCGGCCGTCCAGCATTCGCGCCCGCAACCGTTCGTAGCGTTGCACTTTGGCGCTCGCCCAGTCCAGTCGTTCGCGAATGAATCCGCGGACCGCCTCGATGTCGCCGGCGTCGGCGGCCTGGACCTTCACCAGCAGTTCATCGCGGATGACCGACGGCTTCGGCGCGTTCGCCGTGAACTGCCGGATCGCGTCACGGCCGGTCGCGGTCAGCGAGAACATCCGCTTGTTGGGCCGGCGCTCTTGCTGCACGACCCGGGCCTGGATGAGACCTTGCTCAGCGAGCCGGTCGAGTTCGCGATACAGCTGTTGCGGGGTGGCGGGCCAGAAGTTGGCGACCGACGCGTCGAAGTCTTTGGCCAGGTCGTATCCGGACGATTCGCCCTCGAGGAGGGCTGCCAACACCGCGTCCCGCAGCGACATCGGTCGATCGTACAGCGAAGCGACTATTCAACAAAGTGACTAACCGCACTCTGGACATCCGGCGGCGGGCGCCTTAGCGTCGATCCCACCTACTCAATTAGTTGACTATGCGAGGTCGTCGATGCACCCGTTCCGTAAAGCCGTCGAAGAGTGCGATGAGAAGGGCATCCAGGCGATGCTGGCCGACACCGTGGTCTTCACCAGCCCGGTGGCGTTCAAGCCCTACGTCGGCAAGCCGATCACCGCCGCGATCCTGCGCGGTGTGTTACGCGTCTTCGAGGACTTCCGCTACATCCGCGAGATCCACGACCCCAGCGGTCTCGATCACGCCTTCGTGTTCGAGACCGGGTTAGCCGGGGCGCCGGGGGTGAAGATCACCGGCTGCGACTTCCTGCGCTTCAACGACGACGGTCTGATCGACGACTTCATGGTGATGGTGCGTCCCCTTTCGGGCGCGACGGCACTGTCCGAGGCGATGGGCGCCCAGTTCGATCGCATCCAACGGGAGGCGCTCGAATTGGCCAATCAATCCGGTACCGCGTAGAAGTAATGACCATGCGGATTGGACTGAGCATCAATTATGCGGGCGGCTTCAAGGACGTGGCCGCCGAGGTGGCCGACCTGGAACGCGCCGGACTGGACATTGTCTTTGTCCCCGAGGCGTATTCGTTCGATGCGGTGAGTGCGCTGGGCTACCTGGCCGCGAGCACCGAACGGGTCGGGCTGGCCTCGGGCATCCTGCAGCTCTACACCCGGACCCCCACCCTGACCGCGATGACCGCGGCCGGCCTGGACTACGTCTCCGACGGCCGGTTCACCCTGGGCCTGGGTGCCTCCGGCCCGCAGGTCATCGAGGGCTTCCACGGGGTTCCCTACGATGCCCCGATCGGCCGCACTCGCGAGGTCATCGACATCTGCCGCCAGGTGTGGCGGCGTGAGACTGTGCAACACCAGGGCAAGCACTACACGATCCCGCTGCCCGCCGACCAGGGCACCGGGCTCGGTAAGCCGCTCAAGCTGATCAATCAGCCTGTCCGCGAGCGCATTCCGATACTGGTGGCCGCGCTGGGGCCCAAGAACGTCGAACTGGCCGCGGAGATCGCCGAGGGCTGGCAACCGATCTTCTATCTGCCGGAAAAGGCGCAGGACGTGTGGGGGGATTCCCTGGCCGCCGGCCGGGCGAAGCGCGACCCCGACCTGGGTGAGCTCGACATCTATGCCGGGCCCGTCCTGGCCATCGGCGAAAACGTCGAGCCGCTAAGGGAATTCGTCAAGCCGCACCTTGCGCTCTACATCGGCGGAATGGGCGCCAAGGGTAAGAACTTCTATCACGCCCTGGCCACCAAATACGGCTACGGCGCCCAAGCCGACCGGATTCAAGAGCTGTACCTGGCCGGTGACAAAGACGGCGCCGCCAAGGTCGTGCCCGACGATCTGGTGCGAGACGTCAACCTGATCGGTACCCGCGAATTCGTCAAGGAACGCCTGGCGGCGTTCCGCGAGGCGGGGGTGACCACCCTCAACGTGGCGCCCATCGCATCCACGGCGGCCGAGCGGATCAAGTTGATCGAGGCGCTGCGCCAATTGGTTTGAGCGCCACCGCTGAGTCCGGCCAATCAGTCCTGCCGGTGACTATCTCGGCGTAACCGCACCGCTCTGGCGACCGCCGCCACCGAGGCCAGCACCGCCATCACCGACAGGATCACCACCGAGGCCGCGGGCCCGACGGTGGCCAGGACAAGCGGCAGCGCGAAGCCGACGTACGTGACGACGTAGAAGACTCCGGTCAGCGCGCCGCGCAGATGCGGCGGCGCGGCGGCCTCCAAGTCAATCAATCCTTCGCGCAGGCACAGGCCCGAGGCGCAGCCGAGGACGAGCAATAGCGGCAAGCCCAACGCCGGGGTCAGGGCGGGGGGCGCCATCGCGGCCATCGCGTAGCCGAGCGCGGCCAGCACCGCGCCCGCCGTCCCGGCCTGCGGCCCCCACCGCAGCGCGCGGGCCAGCACTTGAACGACACCGCTGACACCGTTGACGATCAGGGTGGCCGTGCCCGCCGCCATCGGAGCCGCGAGCACGGTATGCAGCCGGGTAGGGATAGTGACGAATCCCAGTGTCGCCGAGGCGTATACCCACGGGGCAAGCGGCATGGCCCAACTCAAGGCGCGGCTGAATCCCTGCGCCGCCGGTGCAGCAGCTGCCGCTGCGCCCTCTCCCGAGTCATAGGCCGTCGCCGGACTCGTCACTTCGGTGCGTCGGGTCACGCCGACGACGGCGAACGTCGCCAGCACGACAAAGGCGGCGGCGACACCGAACGACACCCGGATGCCCGATCGCCGGCCCACACGATGAACCCCCCGGCGAATGGTCCAAGGGCGAAACCCGCCGTCAGTACCGCTCCGGCGGTCGCGGCACCCGCGGGGCCTCTCAGATCCGAAGCCCATGCGGTGCAGGAGCTGATGGCAAGGCCGACGCCGATCCCGACGACCAGGCGACCCAGCAGCAAAGCGCCCGTGTGCTGGGAGAGCAGCATCACCGCCGTCCCCGCCAGGGCGGCCGCCGAACCCGACAGCGCCACTGGCCGGCGCCCGAGCGCGTCCGACGCGCGTCCGCCGAAGAGCAATCCGGGTAGCAGGCCCAACGCGTAGATGCCGAAGATCCCGTCGAGCGTGGCCGTGCTGAGGTGCTCGGTGTCACTGATCACCGGCATCAGCCCGACGAAGTGGTTGGCGACCCACCCGTGGCCAGCAGCAGCGCCAACACGCTGACAAACAGCGCCTGGGTCCCTGCCGGGCCGGTGCCCGATCCGCGCCCTCCGATCGTGGCCGGTGCGCACATTCGACGAGGTCACTGGTCTCCTCCCCTTACCAATCTCAAGGCGCGTGCGCGGCCGACCGACGATGATAGAACGCGAGGTCACCCGGGCAGTTATTCCCGCTGCGAGCGATCGCACCGCCGCGTCGCCGCCAGAGCGCACTGAATTCGCCTGCACGGCGCGCCTGCAAACACGGCGATCGCCGGTTCGGAGCCCCTTCAGGGGTTTGAAATCAGGCGATTTGGTGTACTGATACCACTACTCGCACCCAGGAAGGCAAATGATGAAGTACATTGCGGCAGCCACGATCGCGATCTCCGTCTTGCTGTCCAGCGCGTGTTCGGCCTCACAGGTCATCAACACCGGCGGCGACACCAAGTGCAAAGATTTCACCACGCAGGACGAGAAGAAGCAGAACGACGAAGTCAGCAAGATGCTCAAAGACAAGAGCGGAGCCGACCCGACCAATGTGGAGATTTCCGCGACGAGGCTTTCGGCGATGACGTACTGCCAGACACTTGGCAAGCCCGACACGAAGATCTCCGAGGCACCGCACGGCTGACGGCGGTCGCCGACGGCGCGCAGCCGGTTCTCGATCGGGACCGGCTGTGCGCAATCACGAAGGGTATAGCGGAATTTCGCGACCACGGCGTGACGGTGGCCACTGGAGTGCGCGGCTGCGAGCGCAAATCGGCAGTCGGCCTGTGTTCTGCGGCGCACCAGGGCAGGCATTCGAATCACGACCACCTGAAACCTTCCGGCCCCGGCAGGGGCTTCCTAGGCTGCGCGGGTGATGTCGACCAGTCCTGCGCCGGCACGGGTGTCACTTCGTGGCGTCAACCGCACATTCGGAACGCATACCGTGCTGCGCGACGTCGACATCGAAATCGAGCCGGGCGAGGTCGTCGCATTGCTCGGGTCGTCGGGCAGCGGCAAGTCGACCCTGCTGCGACTGATCGCCGGGCTGGACGGTCCAGCGGGGGTCGCATCGAGATCGATGGCGAGGCCGTCCGGGGGATCGATCCGCGCTGCGCCGTGGTGTTCCAGGAGCCCCGCCTGCTGCCCTGGCGGTCGTTGTCGGCCAACGTCGAATTCGGCCTGACGCCGGGTACTGGGAGGTCGAAAGGGTCTGCGGCAGTGCAGCATTGGCTGGATGTTGTCGGGTTGACCGAATTTCGCGATCACTATCCGCGACAGGTGTCCGGCGGCATGGCGCAACGCGCGGGCCTGGCCCGGGCCCTGGCCCGGCGCCCCAGTGTTCTGCTGCTCGACGAGCCGCTGGCCGCCCTCGACGCGTTGACCCGGCTGCGGATGCAGGACCTGCTCGACACGGTGCAACAAGAGGCCGGCACCACCACCGTATTGGTCACGCACGACGTGGACGAGGCGGTGATTCTCGCCGACCGGGTGCTGGTCCTGCGCGCCGACCCGACCGGCGGGGCCGGCATCGCCGCGGAATTCGAGATCGCGATCACCAAACCACGCGACCGCGGTGACCCGCGTATCACCGCGCTGCGCGATCAGCTGTTGGAAGAACTCGGCGTCCCCCGACGCAGCAGTGACAGCCTGCGGTCCGCTGTCGAGGAGGAGACGAAAGCATGGTGAAAGGTCGCTATCTGACCGTTATTTCGGCGATTGCGAGCGTCATCGCGGCGTCCGGCTGTGGTTCGCATTCCGGAACGTCAGCCGCAAAAGACATCCACCTGGATTACGCGTACTACAGCCCGCTGAGTCTCGTGGTGCGTGACCAGCACCTGTTGGAGAACCGTGGCTACAACGTCACGTGGGTGTTGTCGGCGGGCAGCAACAAGGCCAACGAGGGACTGCGGTCGAAGGCACTGGACGTCGGATCCACAGCCGGCTCCGCCGCGTTGGTCGCCCGCGGCCAACGGGTCGCCGATCAAGGCCGTCGATCTGTATGCCGGGGGCGAATGGACGGCCCTGATCGTCACCAAGAACTCGCCCATCAACTCGGTCGCCGACCTGAAGGGCAAAAAGGTCGCCGTGACCAAGGGTACCGACCCCTACTTCTTCCTGCTGCAATCGCTTGCGACAGCTGGTCTTTCGCCGAGCGACATCGAGATCGTCAATTTGCAGCACGCCGACGGTAAAACCGCCCTGGAGCGCGGCAACGTCGACGCCTGGTCCGGATTGGACCCGTTCATCGCGGAGACCATCCAGCAGCAAGGCTCCCGCTTCATCTACCGCAACCCCAGTTTCAATACCTACGGGTTTTTGAACGCCCGGGAGGATTTCATCGCCAACCACCCGGAGTCTCTCCAGGCGGTGGTCAACAGCTATGAGGAGGCCCGCAAGTGGGCGAAGGCGCATCCCAACGAGCTGGCGGCATTGCTGGCCTCGCAGGCGAACATCCCGTTGAGCGTGGCGCAGGAGGAGTTGACCCGGACGCTGGTGGACATCGACCCGGTGCCGGGGGATCCGCAGCGCGCGGTACTGACCCGGGTGGAGCCGCTCGCGCTGGCCGACTCGGACATCAAATCCGACGACGCCGGCCGCGGCGCGCTGAGCACACTGATCGAGCCCAAGTACATCCAGCAAGCGCACTGACGCGGGGGCGCGTGGCGAAGTTACCGCTGGCGCTGGTGGGGCTGATCGTTCCGCTACTGCTGCTGGTGATTTGGCAGCTGGCGACGGCGGTGACGGGCTTTTTCGCCCCCAGCCAGCTGCCGCCACCCGGCGACGTGGTGTCCGCACTGGGCGGGCTGCTTCGGCACGGCGATCTGTGGACTCACCTGCAGGCCAGTGGTTCTCGGGTGCTGGTCGGCTACCTGGCCGGCGCGGCCATCGCGCTCACGCTGGGTTCACTGGTCGGGCTGTCCGTCACCGTGCGCCGGCTGCTCGCGCCGACCCTCGCGGCGTTCCGCACCGTGCCGTCCCTGGCGTGGGTGCCATTGCTGCTCTTATGGTTTGGCATCGACGAAACGCCGAAGATTCTCATGGTGGCCATCGGGGCATTTTTTCCGGTCTACACGACGACCGCCTCGGCGCTCTCCCATATCGACCCACACCTGCTGGAGGTCGGACGCGCGTACGGGCGACACGGTGCCTCGCTGTTGACGACGGTGATGCTGCCGGCCGCGGCTCCCGAGCTGGTGAACGGACTGCGGCTGGGCCTGGCGAACGCGTGGCTTTTCGTGGTCGCGGCCGAGCTGATCGCGTCCTCGAAAGGGCTCGGGTTCCTTCTCCTTGATAGTCAAAACACCGGCCGCACCGACGTGATGCTCTTGGCCATCGTGCTGTTGGCCGGCTTGGGCAAGCTCACCGACGGGGCGTTGGGTGCTGCGGAGACCCGGATCGTGCGGCGTCGCGGGTAGTCCGTGTCAGCAGGCAAGCGGCGGTGAGCAATTGCCAGGCGGTGATGGGATACACGCTCCCGCGTTCCCATGCGCCGTCGGGTAGCAGGAGCGTCTTTGCCGTCACCGAATGGAACATCAGCATGGTCATGCACGAATAGTCCAAGGGCCGCAATGAATATTGGATACCAGGCGATACCAGCGCCAGGCGGCGACCTCCCTGATGGCAGCGCTTCCCATCAAGATGGCGGCGTTACCGCCGACAATCGCCAGCGCGGCGCCGGCGACGTGCAGCGCACCGCTGTGCACTGTGCCGATCACGATGTTGCCGACCATATTCCCGGCGACGGTACCCAAAAACACGCGGGCCCTTCGGTTGTCGGGAATACCCACGATCAGCGAGGCTCCGAGCAGGAACAGAACGCCCTGCAGGTAGAACGCCGCGTGGATCAAGTGAGCCCGTGGTGAGTAGACCGTCTGTCCGTGAACCAGCATGCCGCTGGGAAGGCCGAGATCGCTGATGTAGTTGCGTGCGTAGCTGTAGGCGGGTTCGAAGCCCGCGGCGGCGACCGCCTCGAGTATCAGGTAGCCGAGGGCCGCCACGACCCAGAGGACTGCTCCACGCGTGCTGGCCAAGGTGCGTCCGATCCTCCCTGGCGGGGAGGAAGGACCCGCCGTTGCTCGGTCTTCACCGCAATGCTTTCACGCGAGGCCGTCTTACCCGCACAATAACGCGATGCGTGCAGTGCGGCAGAACGGGAAAATCGCGGCGTATCCGTGGCGCATCGCTGCGGGTTTTCGTCGATGTCTGTTGACTGCCGCTCTGCTGGTCGCGCTCGTGGGATGCGGCGGGCCGGCGCACAACCGCGGTGCGGCGGCGTCCGGCGGCAAGTTCGCGGGGCCGATCGAGATCGGCAACGGCCGGCACCTGTATCTGCAGTGTTACGGAAAAGGCGCACCCACAGTAATTTTGGAGTCCGGCTATCACAACTCGTCGGATCCGTGGAGTCAGTCCGACGTCGCGGCGCCGGCAACAGGCCCGGCAGTGCTGCCTGCCCTCGCCGCCGACCACCGCGTCTGCGCCTACGACCGGCCCGGCACCCTGCGCTATCCCGATCCGCCCAGCATCACCGACCGCAGCTCACCGGTTGCGATGCCACGCAGCGCGCAGGACGTTGTCCAGGACCTGCATGCGCTTCTGGCCGCCGCCCAACTTCGCGGCCCGTACGTCCTGGTCGGGCATTCGCTGGGCGGGCTGTTCATCCGGCTGTATGCCCAGACCTATCCCGACCAGGTGCGGGCGCTGGCGTTCGTCGATGCCTTCCCGGTCGAAATACCGGGCCTGCTGGGGTCGGACTGGTCGACTTATCGCCAGGCGTTGGACCAGCCGTTGCCTCAGTTCACGAATTCGCCGTCGTTCGAAGAAATCGACATCGAGAAGAGCGTCGCCCAGGTTGGCGCGGCGCGCTGCCTTCGCCGCCCGTTCCCACCGTCGTGCTGACCAGGACCGAGCCGTTCGCGGTTCCCGGCACCGTTTCGGCCGAGCAGGGCGGAAAGCTCGAGCAGGCGTGGCGAGATGCCTCGGCGGATCTGATTGCGCTGCGGCCGCAGACACCGCACATGATCGCGACCGGCAGCGACCACTTCATCCAAATCCACCAGCCGGACTTGGTCGTGTCGGGCGTACGCCTGGCGATGCGAGAGGTCGGAACCGAACCGCTGATCCGACGGACCGCGTCAGCGCCGTTCAGAAGAACGTCCCGGCATGCGGTGCTTCGGGCACCGCGAACAGTTCGTCGGCCACGTCCAGCGCCACCGGATCGTCAGCGCGGGCCAGCCCGGCAGCCGCGAGACTACGCCAGCTCGTGCCGCCGAGCAGCGCGGCACCCAGTCCCTCGATCTCGACGCGGATGTCGGCGCAGCTGGTTGTCGGTTCGGCGCCGTCGCCCGTGATCGTAAAGCTCGCTGAATTACTCAGCAGCAGTGGGTCATTCACCGCGATCGTGATGGTCCCGCCGCCAACGTAGGATCGCGCGGTCAGCGCACGCTCCGCGTCGATGACACGCAGCCACGTCTCGTCGTGCACCGCGGTGATTTTCGCCGCCCGGCGATCGATTAACAGCCAGGGTAGCGCGTCGTCGATGGGTAGCATCCAAAACATCACCCGGTGAACAAGATCCAAGCCGAGCAGGAAACGCAGCAACCCGAGATAGGCGTTCATGGTGGGCGCGAAGAAATCCTCGACCACGATGGTGCGCTGGTCGCTGACGAACCAATTCTCGGTGTCGATGGGCCGGTAGCGGGCGAAACCCGACTCGGCGCCCGGTTCGCCGTGCACGGCGACATACCAAGCCCCCGAGTAGGATTCGGTGCGAAGCCGCGCGCTCTCCCACCACTGCCCGGGCCGGTCGATGGTTCCGGGGCGGGACGGACGATTGGCGTCATAGACGCGGGGCAAGATATCCCAGACTTCGGCGGCGTCGAGCAGCCGCACCGGACCGCCCAGCCCGACGTCGGGGCGAAACGCCGCCCGCGCGCTCGTAACTTCCACGCTTTGCGACGAAACTCGCTACGCCGTAGCCGTACCGCTCATAGATGGTGGCCTCCGACGCCCGCAGCGACGCGACCACCTCACCGCGCGCCGCGATGTCGTGAAGCTGGTGATGAGATCAATTCGGTGGCGACGCCCCTTCGGGTGAACGACGGCAGCACTCCGATGTGGGTCACGGCGGCATGGCTCACGCTGGCTCCGCCGGGAAGGGTCAGGGTGCTCGTCACGGCGTCCGCGGTGCCGACGAGTTGTCCGTCGATGAATGCGCCGACGGTGCGTCCGGGGTCGAGCAGCTTGCTGATCTGGCCGGGCGGCAGGTTCGGCAAGGGCGGCAAGCCCACCATCGCGGTGCGAAACAAGTTGAGCCGCGGCGACGAGGTCGTCCTCGGTGTCGAGAACCGGATCTCGGTGGTCATCCGGCCATCATGTCGCGCCTCGGTGCGCGGCGTCACCCGATGGGTGAGATCCCGGTGTTGGAGATCGCCCGCGATCGGCCGGGCCGTCCCCCGCGCAGCAGCCGACGACGACGCATCCGAGCGCCAGCGACGACCGCACGCTTCAACATCAGCCCCTAACGGTTGGTGTGCCGCAGAAGCTATCAGACGCAATCGATTTCTGTGCCTGCTAACGGATGGGCAGGCCGGTCACCGCCCGCGAAATCACCAACCGCTGGATCTCGCTGGTGCCCTCGAAGATCGTGAAGATCTTCGCGTCGCGGTGCATGCGCTCCACGGGGTAGTCGCGGGTGTAGCCGTTGCCGCCCAGGATCTGGATGGCCTCGTCGGTGACGTAGACCGCGGCCTCGCTCGCGACCAGCTTGGCCATCGAGCCCTCCGCCGAGTCGAAGTTCTGGTTGTTGCGCGCCATCCAGCCGGCCCGCCACACCAGCAGGCGGGCCGCGTCGACGCGGCTCTTCATGTCCGCCAGCTTGAACGCCACCGCCTGGAACTCACCGATCTTGCGGCCGAATTGCTCACGCTGGCAGGCATATTCGAGGGCGTACTCGTAGGCGGCCCGCGCCACGCCGACGGCCATCGCGCCGACCGTGGGCCGGGTGCGTTCGAAGGTCTTCATCGCCGCCTGGCCACCCGTGGAGGCACCGGACTTGACCCGCGCGATCCGCGCCTCGAACTTCTCCCGGCCGCCGAGGATGGCGTCCTCGGGCAGGCGGACGTTGTCGAGGACCACCTCGGCGGTGTGCGACGCGCGGATCCCGTGCTTCTTGAACTTCTGGCCCTGCGCCAGACCTTTGGTGTCCGGCCCGATGACGAAGCTGGCCTGGCCGCGGGTGCCGAGTTCGGGATAGACCGAGGCCACCACGATGTGCACGTTGGCGATGCCGCCGTTGGTCGCCCAGGTCTTGGTGCCGTTGAGCACCCACTCACTGGTCGCCTCGTCGTAGCGCGCCCGGGTGCGGATGCCGCCGACGTCCGAGCCCGCGTCGGGCTCCGACGAGCAGAAGGCACCGAGCTTGGGGTCGTCCGGCGTACCGAACATCTCGGGCAGCCAGCGCCCCAGTTGTTCGGGAGTTCCGTTGCCCGCCAACGCCGCCGCGGCCAGGCCGGTGCCCATGATGGACAGCGCGATGCCGGCGTCGCCCCAGAACATCTCCTCGAACGCGGTCAGCATCCCCAGCCCGGTGGGCTCGGCGGCTTGCTGTGCGAAGAAGTCGGGGGAGTACAGGCCCACCTTCGCGGCTTCCTGGATCACCGGCCACGGGGTTTCCTCGCGTTCGTCCCATTCGGCCGCGGCCGGACGGATGATGTCGGCCGCGAACTTGTGCACCCAATCGCGCACCTCGATCACGTCATCGCTGAGTTGCAGTGGAGAATGTCACAGCTGTGCTCCTGAAATAGGTTGCTGATTAACGGGTTTCGGTTGGTACTGTGCGAGGACGCTGGCCGTTTGGTTGACCCAAGCCTCGAAGTACCGTTCTTCGTCGGTGTTGCCGGGCAGTCGACCGGTCAGCGCTTGCAGCGTCGCGGCGTAGGACAGCGACCCGATCGCGACGGCCGCGGCCGCTTCGGGATCGGGAATGCTGGTGCGGCCGGACCGATTCGATGCGGCCAGTTCGTCGGCGAAGCGTTGGTAGGCGTTGTCGGTGATCACCTGCCACGTCTTCTCGTCGAGATCGCCGAGCTCCTCGGGTTCGCGCAGCATGACCTTGAGCAGATCCTCGCTCTGTTTGAGGTTGCTCCAGATCAGCTCGCCGGCAATGCGCACCGCCTGCTCGACGCTGCCGGGTTGCCCCGCGTCGTATTCCTCTCGCGCGGCCACGATGCTGTCGATCCGGTGTGCGACCGCCGCCTCGAGGAGCTCGCGTTTGGAGCCGAAGTGCTTGTACAGCGCGCCCGAGCCGGGCGCCAGGCCCGACTCCCGCTGGATGTCGGCCACCGACGTCGCCGCGTAACCCTTGGCGGCAAAGAGCCGCAGCGCTGCGGACAGCAGCCGGTCACGTCCCGAGGCGAGCATGGTGAGAGAGTACTCACTCACCCTGCTCACGGCAAAATCGGGCAGTTTTGGCACGTGGTGGAGGAGGACGCGATGTGGCTAGCGTTAAATTCTTGCGAAACGTCGCTGCGCTTGATCGCGCCGGACCGGTACTGCTGTGAGGGTTGTACGCAGGTCGGTTGAACAAGGTCCACCTGGTCGGCCGCCCCGTTGTCGACCAGCGACTCACCGAAGGAGCCTGACATTCGCGTCCTAACGCATGTACAGCTGCCGATGCGAGTGCTGTCGCTGCGCACCATCGTCATCGTCGCCGCCATATCGGTGATGACCCTGGTCGTGCTGCTGGGCACCTGGGTGTGGGTGGGCGTCACCAACGATCAGTACAGCCAGCTCGATCGGCGGCTCGATTCGGTGAGCAGCCTGGGCGACATCAGCAGCCTGCTCAACAATGCGGAGCACACCAATCCGGACCGGCCCGCTCCGGACGGCAACCTGGTGCGCACCGCGCGCATCGGCGGGGTCACCGTGTCGGTGCCCAGCAGCATCGTGTTGCCCCAGCTTCCCGACGGCTATGCCAACACCACGATCAACGGGGTGCAGTACCGCGTCCGGACCTTCACGGCGGGCCCGGCCTCGATAGCGCTGGCCGCGCCGTTGGCCGAAGCGCAGCATCGGATCAACGAATTGCACCTGCGGGTGTTGCTGATCTGCGCCAGCGTGATCGGCGGCACCGTCGTCGTGGGCTGGGTGATCTCGTTGATCATGGTCAATCCGTTCCTGCTGCTGGCGCAGCAGGCCCGGGCGATCAATGCGCAGTCCAGTCCCGACGAGGTCCAGGTTCGCGGCGTGCGCGAGGCCGTGGAGATCGCCGAGGCGGTCGAGGGCATGCTGGCCCGCATCGGTAAGGAGCAGCAGCGCACCAAGGCCGCGCTCGAGTCGGCCCGCGACTTCGCCGCGGTCGCCTCCCACGAGCTGCGGACGCCGTTGACCGCGATGCGCACCAACCTGGAGGTGCTGTCCACCCTGGACCCGCCGCCCGAGCAGCGCCACGAGGTCATCGGCGACGTCATCCGCACCCAGAGCCGCATCGAGGCGACGCTGACCGCGCTGGAGCGGCTGGCTCAGGGCGAACTCACCACCGTCGACGACTTCGTCCCGTTCGACATCACCGAGCTTTTGGATCGTGCCGCCCACGACGCGCTGCGCATCTACCCCGATGTGGAGGTCTCGCTGGTGCCCTCGCCGACGGTGCTGATGATCGGGCTTCCCACGGGGCTGCGGCTGGTTATCGACAACGCCATCGCCAACGCGGTCAAGCACGGCAATGCCGGCAAGATCCTCCTGACCGTCGGCAGTTCCGGTGAGGGCGTCGAGATCGCGATCGACGACGACGGCACCGGGGTTCCGGAATCCGAACGCGCCACGGTGTTCGAACGCTTTGCCCGCGGCTCGACGGCCTCGCGGTCTGGGTCGGGGCTGGGCCTGGCGCTGGTCGCCCAGCAGGCCGAATTACATGGCGGCACAGCAGCATTACAGACCAGCCCGCTCGGTGGCACCCGGCTGCTGCTACGACTGGCCGGCGATGGGCGTGGTCCCGCGTAGCGGCGGGCCGCCGGTGTCGGCCCACCCGCGTGTGCACGCCGCGCCCGACATCGGACAATGAGCCATGCTCGGCCACCTCGGCATCAACGTGCCCGATTTGTCAGCCGCAAAGCGGTATTACGACGCGCTGATGCCCCTTGTCGGCTTTGAGCCGTTCTTTCACGCCGAGGACGAGTTTTCTTATCGGCCCGCCGAAAACAAGCCGGGTACCTACCTGTTCTTCTATCCGGCGGTCGAGCCGCGCGAGTACTCATCGCAGCACACCGGACTGCAACACCTGGCATTCATTGTGCCGCACCGGTCGTCGGTGCACACGGTGCACGATCACGTGGTCGGAATCGGCGGCACCGTCATCCATCCGCCCGGCCATTTCCCGCAATATCCCGGCCACTATTACGCCACTTTCTGGTACGACCCATTCGGCATCAAACTGGAAGCCGTATGCCATCACGACCGCGACTAGATAAAACGGCCAAGATGTGACGCCCAGAAGGTGGCCGAGGTGCATTTGTGACTGCCGAGTCTTGAGTGGCGATTGAGGTTTATCGGCGACTCGCTTGGGAATCCAGTTCTTTCACACTCGTGACCGGCGTTACTTATCCGAATTCCGGGCCCCCAGTCCGGTCAAAGCGGAGTGAATACAAGATCAACGAAACCGCATTACACTGAGGCCCCAAGCACGTGCATTTGGGTTGAGCGTTCGGAGGGAAATCATGGTTGTATCAGTGGGGCCAGACACTGTTCTGGCATCGGCCAGCGCTGAGTCGGCGATCAGCGCGGAGACCCAGGCGGCGGCTTCGGCAGCCGCGCCAGTCCTGCTGGGAGTGCTGCCGATGGGTGGCGACCCCGACTCGGCCATGTTCGCGGCCGCGCTCAACGCCTGCGGCGGTAGCTACCTGGGCGTAGTGTCCGAGCACGCCGCCCAACGCGGCTTGTTCGCCGGCACGCAGAGCATCGCCTCGAGCACGTACGTCGTCACGGAGCTGATGCGCAGCCTGACGATGGCAATCGGGGCTTAGGACCCAGCGACGTAAAAGGGGGAAGTACGCATGGCCGATCCGGGGTGGGCTGCGCGTACGCCGGAGGAGAACGACCTGCTGCTCAAGGCGGGGGCCGGCGTCATCACGCACTTGGCGAACCAGGCCGCCTGGACCGCCCTGGCCGCCACCCATCACGGCTCCAGCATCGCGTCAACGATCAATACCGTCGCGACGTCGGCGAGCTGGACGGGCTCGGGTTCGCTGGCCTCGGCGGCGAACGCGACGGCGCTGAACGCGTCGCTGCACGGGCTGGCCGGTTGGGTCGACGTCAAGCCGGCGGTGGTGTCGACCGCAGTCTCGGCCTATCAGATGGCGTACGGCTCGATGCGTCCCGCTCCCGAATGCATCGGGAACCGCACCGAGACCGCCGCCGACTACGGCATCAACCCGGCCGTCCTGGGGGCACTGACCCCGCGAATCACGTCGCTCGAGCTCGAGTACTTCGGCTCGATGTGGCCGAACAACTCCATGGTCGGGGCCAGCTACGGAACCATCCTGACGGCGCTGTCGCAAAGCCTGACCATTCCGCCGCCGATCGCGACCATGGGTGCGTCGCCGGCCGCCCCCGCCCAGGCGGCCGCGGCGATAGGCGAGTCGGCGGCCGATGAAGGGGCCGGCGACGGCATGCGCGCCGCCATGCAGGGCGCGCAGACCGGAACACAGGGGGCAGGTCAGGCGGCCTCGGGTGGCCAGGACTTCATGAATCAGGCCAGCTCGCTGATGCAGCCGGCGCAGCAGCTGATGGGCGCGGTCCCACAGGTGATGCAGGCTCCCATGCAGATGATGCAGGCGCCGATGCAGATGATGCAGCCACTGATGGGCATGTTCTCCAATCCCGGCGCCATGGGAATGGGCGGGGCGACGCCGGCCGTCTCGGCGGTCTCGGCCACCACCGGACTTTCCGCAGCGGAAGCCGGTGCCGGCGGGGGCGCATCCCTGGGCGGCGCGGGCATGCCCGCCACCAGTTTCACCCGTCCGGTCAGCGCCTTCGAGCCCGCCACGGGTGGGCGGCCTGTGGGGCTGCGGCCGGCCGGGGCATTAGGCGCCGAGGCCATGCGACCGCAGACCACGACGATGGGTGGTGCCCCGATGGGCGGTATGCCCGTGGGGCACGGGGCGGGAGGCGACCGCGGCTCCCGTGACAAAGCCGATCAGCCCGCGACGGTGCGGGTCGTCGACGCTCGAGTGTGAAGCCGACCCCCTGGTGAAAGGTGAATCGACAGGTCCAAATAGCCGCCATACACTTCGCTTCATGCCCTCACGGGGGGCGGCCCACCGGAGAAGGAGAATTCCGTGACAATCAAAGTAACACCGCAAATGCTTCGCGACGCTTCCAACGCTATCCAGGCGAACATGGAGCACGCGATCGGGATTGGCCAGGGATACGTCGCGAATCAGGAAAACGTGATGAACCCGTCCACCTGGTCTGGCTCGGCTGTGACGGCCTCGCACGCGACAGCCATCGAAGTGCAAAACGACTTGAACAAAGTCTTGACCGGCGGCACTCGCCTGGCCGAGGGCCTCACAAAGGCGGCGGCGCTTATGGAAGGCCATGAGGCGGATTCTTCGCACGCCTTCAGCGCGCTATTCGGCGGCCACGGCTCCTAACCACCCAGTCATTCGCAATTTCATAAATGGTCTTTTGAAAGGAACTTCACAATGTCCGACCCGATCACCTATAACCCGGGAGCCGTAGCCGACTTCGCCACCGACGTCGCCTCCCGCGCCGGCCAGTTGCAATCGATTTTCGACGACACCTCCAACCGCACGCACGCCCTCCAGGAGTTCTTCGCCGGCCACGGCGCATCGGGCTTCTTCGAGGCGCAGGCGCAGATGCTGTCGGGACTGCAGGGTCTCATCGACACCATCCGCCAGCACGGGGTCACGACCTCCCACGTGCTGGACAACGCGCTCAGCACGGACCAGCACATCGCCGGTCTGTTCTGAACCCGCTCAACCACACCAGGACAAGCGAAGGTGGGGCAGCTGCGCCGAGCGTGTGCGCCCCACCTTTGGTCTCTTATCCACCGGTCGGGGGACTCACTGAGTGAGGGCAGGGCGACATGCTGACAACGACGGTCGATGGCTTATGGGTGTTGCAAGCGGTCACCGGGGTGGAGCAAACCTGCCCTGAGCTGGGATTGCGGCCGATGCTGCCGCGTCTAGACACCCGGGAACGGGCGTTGGGCCATCCCGCGGCCGCCGAGTTGCTAGCCGCTGGTGCACTCGATGAGGCTGGCAACGTGGACCCGATGATTCGGGAGTGGCTGACGGTCCTGTTGCGGCGCGACCTCGGCCTGCTGGTGATGATGGGGGTCCCGGGTCGCGAGCCGTCGCGCGCCTCGATCTGCCGTTTCGCAACATGGTGGGTGGTGTTGGAACGCCACGGTGACGTGGTGCGTTTGTATCCCGCCGGCACGGCCGGCAACGAGGCGTCGGCCAGCGACCTCCTGGTCGGTCAGATCGAGCGGCTGTGCGGCGTGGCCGAGGCGGCGCCGCTGCGGCCGGTCACGCTGGACACCGAGCAGTTGCTGAACTCGGTGCGCGACACCGCCAGCCTGCGGGCGTTCCTGCTCGAACAGCGCCTAGACGCCGATCAACTGCAGATGGTCCTGATGGCCGCCGATCCGGCGCGGTCCGCGCACGCGAACATCGTCGGGCTGCAGGCCGGCGTCGGGCCGGACGAATTGGCACGGATAGCCGTCGGCGACGCGACGGTGTCCATCGTCGACACCCCCGCGGGACGGATCTGCATCGAGAGCGTCACCGCGGGGCAGCGTCAGTACCAGATTCTCTCGCCCGGCTCGCGGACCGACATCGGCGGAGCGATCCAACGGCTCATCCGCCGGTTGCCCGCCGGTGACGAGTGGCACTCGTATCGGCGAGTGGTATGAGGTGTGCGGCGAAGCGAAGCGATGAAACTAACTTAGATAACCAAAGTCTTGGAATAGCAACGCCTGTCGTACTTGAAAGGTTTCTGAACGGGTAAACGCAGTATCGCCAACCGTGTTAGCATCTCGTCGTGACGAGCCCTTGGAATGACCCGAATATGTCGGACGAAGGAGCGCTCAGACGGGGGGATCCGTCAGGGGGCAGCAACTTCCCGGATTCGGTATCCGACACCATGCGTATTACCGATCTGGCCGCGCCACGAAAAATTCCACCGGGGTCGGGCTGGCGGAAATTCATTTACTCCATCTCATTTCATAAAATAAATCCCGGCGAGTCTCCCCGTGAACGGCACTACCGGGATCTGCAGAATCGCATCAGGCGGCATATTCGACGGCAATACGTCATCACGGTCGTCTCCGGCAAGGGCGGGGTGGGCGTCACAACGCTCGTCGCGTGCCTCGGGGGTGTGTTCCGGGAATGCCGCCCGCAGAACGTGATTGCGATCGACGCCGTCCCGGGCTTCGGAACTCTGGCCGACCGCATCGACGAGTCCCCGCCCGGGGACTACACCGCCATCATCAACGACACCGATGTCCAGGGTTACGCGGATATTCGAGAACACTTGGGACAGAACGTGATCGGTCTGGATGTCCTGGCGGGGAACCGGACGTCCGACCAGCCCAGGCCGTTGGTGCCCGCGATGTTTTCCGGGGTGCTGTCGCGCCTGCGGCGCACCCACACGGTGATGATCGTCGACACCTCTCCGGACCTCGAACACGAAGTGATGAAGCCGGTGTTGGAGAACACCGACACCCTCGTGTTCGTCTCCGGCATCACCGCGGACCGGTCGCGCCCGGTGCTGCGGGCGGTGGATTACCTGCGGTCGCAGGGTTACCACGAACTTGTCTCGCGCAGCACCGTGATTGTGAACCACACCGATCAGATCACCGACAAAGACGCGTTGGCTTACTTGACCGAGCGGTTCACGAAGGTCGGGGCGACGGTCGAAGTGCTGCCGTTTGATCCGCACCTCGCCAAAGGCGGCATCATCGATACGGTTCACGAGCTGAATAAGAAGTCGCGATTGCGCCTCTTCGAAATCACCGCCGGGCTGGCGGACAAATATATTCCTGACGCCGAGCGGTCGGTGCCGTGACAGCGCCGCATAAGGTTGCTTTCCCGGCGCGTTGTGCGGTCAACATTTCTTACGAGAAGCACTTGTGTTCCCAGGTCTTCCCGGCCGGAATTCCGATGGAGGGATTCTTCGAGGGAATGGTCGAGCTGTTCGATGCCGACCTGAAGCGCAAAGGCTTTGACGGCATCGCATTGCCCGCGGGCAGCTACGAACTCCACAAGATCAACGGGGTTCGGCTCGATATCAATAAAAGCCTCGACGAGCTGGGCGTCCAGGACGGCGACACCCTGGTGCTGGTGCCCCGGGTCGACGGCGAGTCCTTCGAACCGCAATACGAGTCGCTGTCAACGGGGCTGGCGGCCATGGGCAAGTGGCTGGGACGCGACGGTGGCGATCGGATGTTCGCGCCGGTGACGCCGCTGACCGCCGCGCACACCGCGGTCGCGGTGATCGCGATGGCGGTCGGGGTCGTGGTCGCCCTGACCCTGCGGGCACGGACATTCACCGACGGCCCCGTCCCGGCCGCGGTGGCGGGCGCCGTCGGTGCCCTGCTGCTGGTCGCGACGCTGGTGGTGCGCAGCGGATGGCGAGAGCGGCGCGACCTGTTCAGCGGGTTCGCGTGGCTGGCGGTGTTGTCGCTGGCTGCCGCCGGTGCCTGTGCGCCCCCGGGTGTGCTCGGCGCCGCTCATGGACTGATCGGTGCGGTGGTGGTGATCCTGGGTGCCATCGCCATCGGGGTGGCCGCGCGAAACCGTTGGCAGACCGCGGTGGTCACCGCCGTGGTGACGGTCTGCGGGGTCCTGGCCGCCGTCGCCGCCGTCCGGATGTTCCGGCCGGCGTCGGCCCAGGTGCTGGCGGTCTGCGTGTTGGTCGGATTGCTGGTCCTGGTCCGGATGACCCCACTGATCGCGTTGTGGGTGGCTCGGGTCAGACCGCCGCATTTCGGCTCGATCACCGGCCGGGACCTGTTCGCGCGGCGCGAGGGGATGCCCGTCGACACGGTGTCTCCGGTCAGCGAGGAGGAATCCGAGGACGAGGACAACGAACTGACCGACATCACCGCGCGGGGCGCCGCGATCGCCGCTTCGGCGCGTTTGGTCAATGCGGTCCAGGTTGGTCTGTGCGTCGGGGTGTCGATAGTGCTGCCCGCCGCGGTATGGGGCGTGTTGACGCCAGGACGCCAGTGGGCGTGGCTGGCGCTGGTGGTCGCCGGGCTCGTGGCGGGCATCTTCCTCACCCAGGGGCGCGGATTCGCCGCCAAGTATCAGGCCATCGCGCTGGTGTGCGGGGCGTCCGGTGCGGTTTGCGCGGGAGTGGTCAAATACGCCGTCGCCGGGCCGAAAGATGCGATGGCCGGGCTGATGTGGCCCGTGGTGGCGGTGGTGACCTTCGCCGCGTTGGGTTTGGCCGCAGCACTTTTGGTGCCGGCCATGAGGTTTCGGCCATTCATCCGGTTGACCGTGGAATGGGTGGAAGTGCTCGCGTTCATCGTCTTGCTGCCAGCGGCGGCGGCCTTGGGAGGGCTCTTCACGTGGATTCGCCACTGAGAAGGGCCGCGGCGGCGACCGCCGCCGTCGCTCTGGTCGCGCTATCAGCCAATATCCCTGCCGCACTTGCCATTACACCACCCCTGGTGGATCCGGGGATGGTGCCGCCGGACGGGGCACCACGACCCGACCAGCCGATGCGCCGGGCCAACAGCTGCTCGACCCCGATCACCGTGCGTAACCCCGATGTGGCGCAAATGGCCCCCGGCTTCAACTTGCTGAACATCACGAAGGCATGGCAGTACAGCACGGGCAACGGCGTGCCCGTGGCGGTCATCGACACCGGGGTGACGCCGAACCCGCGGCTACCGGTGGTGCCCGGTGGCGACTACATCATGGGCGAGGACGGCCTCTCGGATTGCGACGCCCACGGCACGATCGTCAGCTCGATCATCGGCGCTGCGCCGCAAGGGATTTTGCCGATGCCGCGGCCGATGCCCGCCACTCCGGCGTTCCCTCCGCCGGCCGGTCCGCCGCCCGTCGCCGGGGCAGCGCCCCCGCCGGTCGAGGTGCCGCCCCCGGTGGCGCCCCCGCCCCCGCCGCCGCCGGTGACGATCACCCAGGTCCTACCGCCTCCGCCGCCACCGCCGCCCCCGCCGCCGGAGGGAGGCGGCGCCACGGCCGCGTCGAACGGGCCGGCCGATCCGCAGACCGAGGACGAACCCGCGGTGCCGCCGCTTCCCCCGGGAGCGCCCGATGGGGTGGTGGGGGTCGCCCCGCACGCGACCATCATCTCGATCCGGCAGTCGTCACGAGCCTTCGAACCGGTCAACCCGCCGCCGGGAGATCCCTACTCCGATGAGAAGGTCAAGGCCGGAACGCTGAATTCGGTTGCGCGCGCGGTGGTTCACGCGGCAAACATGGGGGCGAAGGTGATCAACATTTCGGTGACCGCGTGCCTGCCTGCCGCGTCGCCGGCCGATCAGCGAGCGCTGGGTGCGGCGCTGTGGTACGCGTCCACCGCGAAGGACGCGGTGATCGTCGCTGCCGCGGGCAACGACGGGGAAGCCGGCTGCAACAACAACCCGACGTATGACCCGTTGGACCCGTCGGATCCACGGGACTGGCATCAGGTCAAGATCGTCTCGGCGCCCTCGTGGTTTTCCGATTACGTCCTGTCGGTGGGCGCCGTCGATGCCAGCGGCGCGCCGCTCGACAAGAGCATGTCGGGACCCTGGGTAGGTGTGGCCGCACCGGGAACCCACATCATGGGCCTGTCCCCTCAAGGCGGCGGACCGGTCAACGCCTATCCGCCGTCGCGGCCCGGCGAGAAGAACATGCCGTTCTGGGGAACCAGTTTCTCGGCGGCCTACGTCAGTGGCGTCGCGGCGTTGGTCCGGGCGAAATTTCCCGACCTCAGCGCGCATCAGGTGATCAACCGCATCGTGCAGTCGGCGCACAATCCGCCTGCGGGCGTTGACAATAAAGTCGGCTACGGGTTGGTGGACCCGGTCGCCGCATTGACCTTCAACATCCCGCCGGGCGAGCGGATGGCCCCGGGTGCGCAAAGCCGGGTCATCATCCCGGCCCCGCCGCCCCCGCCGCCCGATCACCGGGCACGCAACATCGCGATCGGATTCTTGGGCACCGTGGCCGCCGGTGTGCTCGTTTTCGCGGTCGCGGCGCGATTGCGGAGGGCCCGATGAGGCCCGACCTGACCGGGTTCTCGCGCGGCAGCAACCGCCGGGTGGTCGGCGTCTGGGTCGTGTTCGTCCTCGCGGTCGCGAGCTGGCTGGTGGGCGGTTACATCGGTGCGGCCGTTGCCGTGGTGGTGGGGATCGCGCTGGTCTTCGTGCGCTGGTGGGGACAGCCGGCGTGGTCGTGGGCCGTGTTGTGGCGGCGTGGCCGGCGCCCGATCGACTGGGCTGCCCCGATCACCGTGGCCAACAACCGATCCGGTGGCGGCGTCCGGGTGCAAGACGGCGTGGCCGTGGTCGCGGTGCAACTGCTCGGCAGGGGACACCGAGCGACCATGGTGACCGGCTCGGTGACCGTCGAGACCGAAAACGTGCTCGACATCGTCGAACTGCTGCCGATGCTGGACCAGGCCCTGGGTCTGCAGCTCGATTCGATCAGCGTCGTCACCATCGGTTCCCGGCACGGCACCATCGGGGACTTTCCCCGGGTGTACGACTCGGAGATCGGCACGCCGCCCTACGCTGGCCGACGTGAGACGTGGCTGATCATGCGGCTGGCGGTGATCGACAACGCCCAAGCTCTGCGTTGGCGAACGACCGTTGGCGCGGCTGCTATCTCGGTCGCACAACGCATAGCGGGGTTGTTGCGCTGCCAAGGACTGCGGGCAAAGGTGGCCACCGCCACCGACCTTGTCGAGCTCGATCGCCGGCTCGGGTGGGACGCGGTGTCGGGAAACGTGCAGAGATGGAAAGCCATACGCGGAGAAGCGGGTTGGATGACCACCTATGCGTATCCCGCGGAGGCGATCACGTCGCGCAACCTCTCGCAGGCGTGGACGCTGCGCGCTGACGAGGTCATCCAGAACGTGACGGTGTACCCGAATTCCGAATGCACGGCGACGATCACCGTGCGCACGCCGACGCCCGCGCCGACGCCGCCCAGCGTGATCCTGCACCGGCTCAACGGTGAGCAGGCGGCCGGTGCGGCCGCGAACATGTGCGGTCCGCTACCGCACCTGCGGGGCATTCGGCGCAGCCCACTGCCCGCGCAGCTGGTCACCGAGATCGGGCCTTCGGGCATCCTGATCGGCAAACTCAGCAACGGGGATCGGCTGCTGATGCCGGTTACCGACGCCGGGGAGTTGTCGCGCGTATTCGTCGCCGCAGACGATCCAATCGCCAAGCGGATCGTGATCCGCACCGCGGGCGCCGGCGAGCGGGTCTGCGTGCACACCCGCGATATGTCGCGCTGGGTCAGCGTCCGGATGCCGGAGATCAGCGTCGTGAGCAGTTCGCGTCCCGCACCGCGGACCACCGTGAGCGTGGTCGAGTACGTTGCGCGACGGGGCAACAGCTTTGGCGCGGCCGAAGGCGGGGGTATCGAGGCTGCGATCTCACCCACTCCGCGACCGGCGACCGTCATCACGGTCGCACCCGCGGAGGCTAGGCTCTCCGAGGGGCAACGAAACGGCTTCGAGGTGATCATCGAGCAGATCGGCCCGGCGGTGGTGAACGTCAGTGCAGCAGGAGAGAATTGGCTTGTCGAGATGGACATGTTCCGCGCCGAGAACCGCTACGTCAGTCTTGAGCCGGTAAGCATGTCGGTCGGCACGTAGCGTCGGTAGGCGAGTTTGGGGCACAGTGTGATGAGCGTGCGTAGCGGTTGCGGCGACAGCCCGAATCGGCCGAACGTGGCTGCCCGTAACCCCGGCGACCATACCCACGGTGTTCGGGATGGGGGACGTGATGGGTGATTTACAAGCTGCCAGAAGGCATTTCGACCGTGCCATGGCGATCAAGAGCCAGCAGGGTCGGGCGGCGGCGTTGCCCGAGTTCGCTGCTGCCACCGACGCCGATAAGTCAATGGCCGACGCGTGGCTGGGCCGCATCGCCTGCGGCGACAGCGACCTGGCCTCGTTGCGGAAGCTCTACGCCACCAGCGAATGGCTGCACCGCGAGACGACGCGCATCGGGCAGACGCTGGCCGCGGAGATCCAGCTGGGTCCCTACATCGGCATCACCGTCACCGACGCATCACAGGTCGGGCTGGCGTTGGCGTCCGCGTTGACGATCGCCGGGGAGTACGCGGAGGCCGACAAGCTGCTGGGCAACCGGGACCTGCTGGACTCGTGGACCAACTACCAGTGGCACCAGTTGGCCCGGACGTTTCTGATGTACCGCACGCAACGTTGGCCGGACGTGCTGCTGGCCGCGGCCGAGGAGTTGCCTGCGCAGGCCATCGTCATGTCGGCTGTGACAGCGTCGATTTGCGCGTTGGCCGCTCACGCCGCCGCCCACCTCGGGCAGGGTCGGGTTGCCCTGGACTGGCTGGACCGCGTCGACGTGATCGGGCACACCCAGTCGTCGTCACGCTTCGACGCCGATGTGTTGACGGCATCGATCGGTCCGGCCGACATTCCGCTATTGGTCGCCGATCTGGCCTATGTGCGGGGAATGGCGCACCGGCAGCTGCGTGAGGAGGACAAGGCCCAGGTCTGGCTTTCCAAGGCCACCATCAACGGGGTCCTGACCGAGGCGGCCAAAGAAGCGTTGGCCGACCCGAACCTGCACCTGGTCGTGACCGACGAACAAACCATTGACAGCCGCACCGACCGATGGGACGCCTCGTCGGCCAAGAGCCGCGACGAACTCGACGACGACGCGGCCGTCGGCCGGCGCGCCGAGCTGTTGGCCGAGGGGCGCAAGCTGTTGGCCAAACAGGTGGGACTGGCCGCGGTCAAGGAAGCCGTCGCGGCGCTGGAAGACCAACTCGAAGTGCGAACGATGCGCCTCGAGCATGGCCTGCCGGTGGAGGGCCAGACCAACCACATGCTGCTGGTCGGCCCGCCCGGTACCGGTAAGACGACCACCGCCGAAGCCCTGGGCAAGATCTACGCGGGCATGGGGATCGTGCGGCACCCCGAGATCCGGGAGGTGCGCCGGTCGGATTTCTGCGGCCACTTCATCGGCGAATCGGGGCCCAAAACCAACGAACTCATCGAAAAGTCGCTCGGGCGAATCATTTTCATGGATGAGTTCTATTCTCTGATCGAGCGCCATCAGGATGGCACACCCGACATGATCGGCATGGAGGCCGTCAACCAGCTCCTCGTTGCGTTGGAAGCGCACCGATTCGACTTCTGTTTCATCGGGGCGGGCTACGAGGACCAGGTGGATGCGTTCCTCACCGTGAACCCCGGTTTGGCCGGCCGGTTCAACCGCAAGCTGCGCTTCGAGTCCTACTCGCCGGCGGAGATCGTCGAGATCGCGCACCGCTACGCCACGCCGCGCGCCAGCCTGCTCGACGAAGGCGCACGCGAGTCGTTCCTGGACGCGGCCACGACCATCCGCAACTACACCACTCCCGGCGGGCGCCACGGCATCGACGCCATGCAGAACGGTAGGTTCGCCCGCAACGTCGTCGAACGCGCCGAGGGTTTTCGCGACACCCGGGTGGTCGCACAGAAGCGCGCGGGCCAGCCGGTGACGGTCGAGGATCTGCAGATCATCACCGCGGCCGATCTTCAGGCCGCGGTGCGCAACGTGTGTTCGGACAACCGCGACATGGCGGCCATCGTCTGGTGACGGTTACGCCGGCTCGAACCGGAAAACGGCGAGCCGGCCCGCCAGTGCCTCGAATTCGTCGGCCGTTCCGTCGCGCACCATCCCCGATCGTTTCGCAAACGCCACGCCGACCGGGACTTCGGTGGGGAATGCCCGCAGCACGGGCCGCGCCTGGCTGGGCGAGAGTTCGACGATCCGGACGGTGCGCGACCGTCGGCCGCGGCTGAGTGTGCCGGTGCCCGCGACCCGGGCATTCGCCGCCCAGTCGGCGCCGGGATAGCCGGCCACCACATAGAGGCCGCCCTGGAAGTTGAAGGGCGTCATCGGGGTGCGGCGTGGTTGACCCGATTTGCGGCCGGGCACGGTGAGCACCATGGCGGGTCCGGTCGGAATCCCGAGCCGTTGCACCGCCATCATGAACTTGTTCATCGGCTTGAGGTAGCGCGGGGGACGCGGATCGGTCATTTCAGATTCCTGCTTTCTCGTTGCTGAACACGCTGCGGTGTTCGGAAACCCAGTGCGCGAACGGGACTGGTGGACGCCCGAGGATCTTCTCCACGTCGTGGGTGACCAGGGCGGGAGTGCCGAGCGTCTCGGCGAGCATCGCGATGTAGGCGTCGGCGAAGCCGGCGCCGAACCCCAAACCGATAAACCGTTGTCGTACCGCCTCGGCGGGGATCTCGCGATACTGCAGCGGCCGGCCCAGGACATCGCCGATGACCTCGACGAGCTCCGAGTTGGTGAACGCCTGTGGACCGGTCAGCGGGATCCGCTGCCCGACAAGCTCGTCGGTGAGCAACGCGCGGGCCGCCACGCCCGAGATGTCTGTCTCGACGATGGGCGCCGTGGATGCGGCGGCATACGGTCCGGCGACGACGTCGCCGGCACGGATCTGCGCGGACCACATGCCGGCGAAGTTCGTCGCGAACACCGTGGGCCGCAGGCTCACCCAGGCCAGACCGGAGCCGACCGCGAGACGTTCGGCCTCCCTGTTGCGGTCCCCGCGGAACCGGGACGGCTGCCGAGTGACATCGTCGTCGGCGTTGATCGCCGACAGCGCGACCAGCTTGGTGACTCCCGCCCGCCGGCATTGGGCCACCACGTCTTCCAACTGCTCGCCCAGTGCCCGCGAGTTCAGGAACACCGCGGAGGCACCCGGTAGCGCGTCGGCGGCCGAATCGAACACCTCCATGTCCGGGGGAAATCCGGCCGGCCCCGGTTGTCGGGTGACCGCCCGGACGGGGGCTCCCGCGGCGAGCAGTTCGGTAACGAGTGGGCGTCCGACGTTGCCGGTCGCGCCGGTGACGACGATGGTCATGAGGGGTTCCTTCCGTGAACTTCTTGCACTGCTGAAACGACGGGGCAAAGGGTGGGAAAGTTACATCGGAGATCCCGTAACTTTTTGCCCCAGCAGATCGTCGAAGAGTCATGAACCAGTCGCAGTCAGCCAGCGATCAGGTCAGCGAGGCCTGGCGCCGCCACCGCCCGTATCTTGTCAACCTCGCCTACCAGATGCTGGGTGACATCGGCGAGGCGGAAGACATTGCGCAGGAGGCCTTTCTGCGACTTTCACGCGCCGACGTCAGCGAGATCGAGGACGTGCGCGGCTGGCTGACCGTGGTGGCGAGCCGCCTCTGCCTCGACCAGGTGCGCTCGGCCCGCGCCCGGTACGAGCGCCCGGGTGAAGTCGAAGAGCGACCGGCACCGCGCCGCTTCGACCCGGCCGACCGGGTCACCCTCGACGACGAGATCCGCACCGCGCTGCTCGAAGTCCTGCGCAGGCTCAGTCCCGGTGAACGGGTTGCCTTCGTGTTGCACGACGTATTCGGCGTCCCATTCGATTCGATCTCGCAAACCGTGGGGCGCCCGGTCGGTACCTGCCGTCAGCTGGCACGGCGCGCACGATCGAAATTCCTTGCGGCGCAACCGAAGTTTACCGACGTCGCGCCGGCCGAGCACCAATTGGTCACCGAGAAGTTCATCACCGCATGCGCCAACGGTGACCTGCAAGCCTTGGCCGCCGTCCTGGATCCGACGGTGTGGGGCGTGGGCACGATCCTCGCGGACCCGGCGCCACCACCACAGATCAACCATGGGCCAGACGCGGTGGCCACCAACCTGTTGCGCTACCTGTGGCCGGACGTGACCCTGGTCGGCGGTCCGGTCGGGGGACCGGTGCTGCTGGCCTTCAGCGAGCGTCGCCTGTTCGCCGTCATCGTGCTGACGATCCGCGAATCCCGGGTGCGCAAGATCGAGGCTATCGCCGACCCTTCGGCGCGGGCTTAGTTTCCCGCGTCGCTCGCTCGCTGATCTTTGGCGTCGTCGGAACGGGCCGCGAAGTACCCGGCGATGGTCGCGGTGATCTCGAGGAATTTGCGCCGCGTGGCCGGGGCCATCTCGTGGCCCACGTCGATGACGCCACCGGGGCGCAGGTGGGGGTCGTACGGCACCTCGATGACGGGCCGGCCATGATCGGTGAACTCGCGAGCGAGCAACGCCCGGGTGCGCTTGTCGGCGTGTCCGTCGGAATCGTTGAGCACCACGATGCTGTGCCGCAGCAACGTGGTTAAGCCCTGATCGGCCAGCCACTCCATGGTCCGCGCCGCGGCGGATGCGCCGTCGGCCCACGGCGAGGACACCACGATCAGCGCATCCAGGTCGCGCAGGACTTCCTGGGTGAGCGGTGAATCCATCGTCGAACCGCAGTCGATGACCGAGATCGTGAAATGGCGGTCCAGCCGCAGCGCGGCTTCCCGGTAGATGGCCGGATCGAGCACCCGGCGCGGGCCCGAGGCCGGTTCGCCCGCGAGCACGTGCAGACCCGCGGAATTGCGGCCCAGCCGGGCCACGACGTCGTCGAAGGACCGGAGATTCTTGTCGGCGGTGAGCTCCCAGAACGAGGCCGTCGACGCCGGATCGATGCGGCTGCTGAGCCGGCCGAACGCGGTGTCGGCGTCGATCGCCACGACGTGGTCCTGCCTGCGGAGAGTGGCGAACAGCGAGCCCACGCTCGCGGCCACCGACGTCTTGCCCACGCCGCCCTTGCCCAGCACGCCGACCTTGCGGTTGCCGTACAGGCGGGTCCGGATGGCCGCTTCGAACTGAGCCTCCTGCAGCTGGGTGGGCGACGGGCCCAGGTTGATCAGGCCGAAGGTGGCCAGCCGCAGGGCGCGTCGCCAACCGCGGTCGGGTAGTTCACCCGTCTTGGGGAGATCCGTTTGAGGGCCGGTGCGGGGCGCCTGCGCCGGCGCCGCGGCCGGCTGCTGGGGTGGCGAGCGGAACGATGGCGGTGCGGCCGGAACCGACTGTGTGGGCGGCGACCAGCCCTGCGGCGGCGCGGGCGGGCGGCCCGGTGGGGGCGGAGGGGGAGCCGACGGCGGACGCCCGGGGAGCGGGCCGCGAGGCGGCGGGAGGAGTGGCGGGCCGGGGCTCATGGGGGGCGGGTTGGGCCTGTTGCGGGGAGGGGCCGGCCGGGCGTGCCGCCGGGGCGCTCGGCCGCTCGGGCTGCAGACGGTCCCGCAGGAATTCGTCGCGCTCGTTCATGGGCTCCTCGCGTGCCAGGCGGTCGATCGTCGCGCCGATGTGCCGGCGGCGACGAACGTATTACGTGATAAGCGCCACGGTCCAACCTGCGACGCCGGGTGTGACCAATTGCTGTCCAGTATCTCCTGTCGCGCCCCGTGCGCGAACCTGCAAACTCGGCCGCGATCCGCTCGGGGCTGTCGCGGCGCTCCCGGTTCTGCGCTGAGCACGCTCATACCCGCGCCCAGCAACATCGTCAACCCACCCGGTGCGCTCGTCAGCAAACTCTGCGCGCGGGGTGGGCCCGCACCGGGACCTCCCGGAATACGCGCAGGTATGGAAAGAATTCGTGGCCCCGGGCAGGGGGTTGGCAGAATTGAGGATCAGCGGCGGCAGCGAAATTTACGACGCTGCCAGCTGGCGGTTAGACTTGGCGAAGTTGGCATGTCAGGCGGGTATTGTCATATCGTTTTACGACTTGTCGAGACCGGTTCCAGGCCACCGTTCAGAGTTGCACGGACATCCCTACAGGATCATCTCCGCCTGGGGCACAGCCCATCGAGACAAGACCGAAGGGGTTCTAGCCCGCAACCTCCGGGCGCGACCACGTCGAGGCCGCTGCTAACGGCCGCGCAGAACGTTCAGGTGAAGGGTCAGGTGCATATGACGCCCAAGCGCGTCGGGTTATACAACCCCGCGTTCGAGCATGACGCGTGCGGGGTTGCCATGGTCGTCGATATGCACGGCCGTCGTAGCCGCGACATTGTGGACAAGGCAATCACTGCACTGCTGAACCTCGAGCACCGGGGTGCCCAGGGCGCCGAGCCGCGCAGTGGTGACGGCGCCGGCATCATGCTTCAGGTCCCGGACGCCTTCCTGCGCGAGGTCGTGGACTTCGAGTTGCCGCCGGAGGGCAGCTACGCCACCGGCATCGCGTTCCTGCCGCAGTCGTCCAAGGACGCCGCGACCGCGTGTGCCGCGGTGGAGAAGATCGCCGAAGCCGAGGGCCTGACGGTGCTGGGCTGGCGCAACGTGCCCATCGACGACTCGTCGCTGGGCGCGTTGTCCCGCGACGCGATGCCCACCTTCCGGCAGGTGTTCATGGCGGGCGCATCCGGTATGACGCTGGAGCGCCGCGCCTACGTGGTGCGTAAGCGCGCCGAGCACGAACTGGGTACCAAGGGCCCGGGCCAGGATGGGCCCGGCCGTGAAACCGTGTACTTCCCAAGCCTTTCCGGTCAGACCTTCGTCTACAAGGGCATGCTGACCACGCCCCAGCTCAAGGCGTTTTACCTTGACCTGCAAGACGATCGGTTGACCAGCGCGCTGGGTATCGTGCACTCGCGGTTCTCCACCAACACTTTCCCGTCGTGGCCGCTGGCGCATCCGTTCCGCCGCGTCGCGCACAACGGTGAGATCAACACCGTCACCGGTAACGAGAACTGGATGCGCGCCCGTGAGGCGCTGATCAAGACCGACGTATTCGGAGCGGAAGCCGACGTCGAGAAGTTGTTCCCGATCTGTACACCGGGGGCGTCCGACACCGCGCGTTTCGACGAGGCGCTCGAACTACTCCACCTGGGTGGGCGCAGTCTGGCCCACGCGGTGTTGATGATGATCCCCGAGGCCTGGGAACGCAACGAGTCGATGGACCCCGCGCGGCGGGCGTTCTACCAGTACCACGCCTCATTGATGGAGCCATGGGACGGTCCCGCGTCGATAACGTTCACCGACGGAACCATCATCGGCGCCGTGCTCGACCGTAATGGCTTGCGCCCCTCGCGAATCTGGGTCACCGAAGACGGACTTAGTGGTGATGGCCTCCGAGGCCGGCGTGCTGGACCTGGACCCGGCCAAGGTGGTCCGCCGCATGCGGTTGCAGCCCGGCCGCATGTTCCTGGTGGACACCGCCCAGGGCCGCATCGTCGCCGACGAGGAGATCAAGGCCGAGCTGGCCGCCGAGCACCCCTACCAGGAGTGGCTGGACAAGAACCTGGTCCCGCTCGACGACCTGCCGCAGGGCAACTACAAGCGGATGCCGCACGACCGACTGGTCAAGCGCCAGCAGACATTTGGCTACACCTACGAAGAACTCAACCTTCTGGTGGCGCCGATGGTGCGCAGCGGCGCAGAGCCGATCGGGTCGATGGGAACCGACACCCCGGTCGCGGTGCTCTCGCAGCGGCCCCGGATCCTCTACGACTACTTCCAGCAGCTCTTCGCGCAGGTGACCAACCCGCCGCTGGACGCCATCCGTGAGGAGGTGGTGACCAGTCTGCAGGGCACCACCGGCGGCGAGCGCGACCTGCTCACGCCGACCGAGCGCTCGTGTCACCAGATCGCGCTGTCGCAGCCGATTCTGCGTAACCGGGAGCTGGCGAAGCTGGTCAACCTGGACCCGGACGCCGAGGTCAATGGTCGTCCGCATGGCATGCGCTCCAAGGTGATTCGCTGCCTGTACCCGGTCGCCGAGGGCGGTGCCGGGCTGGCTGCCGCGCTCGAGGAGGTGCGCGCGCAGGCGTCGGCGGCGATCGCTGAAGGCGCGCGAGTGATCATCCTGTCCGACCGCGAATCCGACGAACGGATGGCGCCCATTCCGTCGCTGCTCGCGGTGGCGGGGGTGCACCATCACCTGGTGCGCGACCGGACCCGGACCCATGTCGGCCTGGTGGTGGAGACCGGTGACGCCCGCGAGGTCCACCACATGGCCGCGCTGGTCGGCTTCGGCGCCGCGGCGATCAACCCGTACATGGCGTTCGAGTCCATCGAGGACATGCTCGACCGCGGCGTGATCGAAGGCATCGACCGCAAGACGGCGCTGAGCAACTACATCAAGGCCGCAGGCAAGGGCGTGCTGAAAGTGATGTCCAAAATGGGCATTTCGACGGTGGCGTCCTACACCGGCGCCCAGCTGTTCCAGGCGGTCGGCATTTCCGAGGACGTGCTCGAGCGAATACTTCACCGGACTGAGCTGTCCCATCGGTGGTATCACCCTGGACGACATCGCCGCCGACGTCGCCGCCCGCCACGCGCTGGCCTACCTGGACCGCCCGGACGAGCGCGCCCACCGCGAGCTCGAGGTGGGCGGGGAATACCAGTGGCGCCGCGAGGGCGAGTACCACCTGTTCAACCCCGAGACCGTCTTCAAGCTGCAGCACGCCACGCGCACCGGGCAGTACAAGGTGTTCAAGGACTACACCCGCCTGGTCGACGACCAGAGCGAGCGGATGGCGTCGCTGCGCGGCCTGCTCAAGTTCCGGGCCGGGATCAATCCCCCGGTTCCGCTGGACGAAGTCGAGCCCGCCAGTGAAATCGTCAAGCGCTTCTCGACCGGGGCGATGAGCTACGGTTCGATCTCCGCCGAGGCGCACGAGACGCTGGCCATCGCGATGAACCGGCTGGGCGGCCGGTCCAACAGCGGTGAGGGTGGCGAAGACGTCAAGCGGTTCGACCGCGATCCCAACGGCGATTGGCGTCGCAGCTCGATCAAGCAGGTTGCCTCCGGTCGGTTCGGCGTCACGTCGCACTACCTGACCAACTGCACCGACATCCAGATCAAGATGGCGCAAGGCGCGAAACCCGGTGAGGGCGGCCAGCTTCCGGGACACAAGGTGTACCCGTGGGTTGCCGAGGTGCGCCACTCCACCCCGGGTGTCGGACTGATTTCGCCGCCGCCGCACCACGACATCTACTCCATCGAGGACCTGGCGCAGCTGATCCACGACCTGAAGAACGCCAACCCGTCCGCGCGGGTGCACGTCGAAGCTGGTCTCGGAGAACGGCGTCGGCACGGTGGCCGCGGGGGTGTCCAAGGCCCACGCCGACGTGGTGCTGATCTCCGGGCACGACGGCGGCACCGGTGCGACTCCGCTGACCTCGATGAAGCACGCCGGGGCTCCGTGGGAGCTGGGGCTGGCCGAGACGCAGCAGACGTTGCTGCTGAACGGATTACGCGACCGGATCGTGGTTCAGGTCGACGGTCAGCTCAAGACGGGGCGCGACGTGATGATCGGCGCGCTGCTCGGCGCCGAGGAATTCGGCTTCGCGACCGCGCCGCTGGTGGTCTCGGGCTGCATCATGATGCGGGTCTGCCACCTGGATACCTGCCCGGTCGGGGTGGCCACCCAGAACCCGGTGCTGCGGGAACGCTTCACGGGCAAGCCCGAGTTCGTCGAGAACTTCTTCATGTTCATCGCCGAAGAGGTCCGCGAATACATGGCGCAGTTGGGATTCCGCACACTCAACGAGGCCGTCGGCCAGGTGAAGTCCCTGGACATGACGCTGGCGCGGGCCCACTGGAAGGCGCACCGGCTGGATCTTGCCCCGGTTCTGCACGAGCCGGAATCGGCGTTCATGAACCAGGACCTGTACTGCAGCTCGCGCCAGGACCACGGGCTGGACAAGGCGCTGGACCAGCAGTTGATCGTGATGAGCCGCGAGGCGCTGGACTCCGGTAAGCCGGTGCGGTTCTCCACGACCATCAGCAACGTCAACCGCACGGTGGGCACCATGCTCGGCCACGAGGTCACCAAAGCCTATGGCGGCCAAGGGTTGCCGGACGGAACCATCGACATCACCTTCGACGGCTCGGCGGGCAACAGCTTCGGTGCGTTCGTGCCGCGGGGCATCACGCTGCGCGTCTATGGCGACGCCAACGACTACGTCGGTAAGGGGCTGTCCGGTGGCCGGATCGTGGTTCGGCCGTCGGACAACGCGCCTCAGGACTACGTCGCCGAGGACAACATCATCGGCGGCAACGTGATCCTGTTCGGCGCGACCAGCGGCGAGGCTTATCTGCGCGGCGTCGTCGGCGAGCGATTCGCGGTCCGTAACTCCGGGGCGCACGCCGTCGTCGAGGGCGTCGGTGACCACGGTTGCGAATACATGACCGGCGGCAAGGTTGTCGTCCTCGGTCGCACCGGCCGTAACTTCGCGGCGGGCATGTCCGGCGGCGTGGCCTACGTCTACGATCCGCACGGCGAATTCGCCGGGCAATCTCAACACGGAGATGGTCGAGCTCGAGAGCTTGGATGAAGATGACTACGAGTGGTTGCACGGCATGATTCAGGCACACGTTGATGCCACCGATTCCGCTGTCGGCCAGCGCATTCTGGGTGACTGGTCGCAACACCAGCGGCACTTCGCCAAGGTGATGCCGCGCGACTACAAGCGGGTGCTGGAGGCCATCGCCGAAGCGGAACGCGACGGCGTGGATGTCGACAAGGCGATCATGGCGGCCGCGCATGGCTGATCCGAGCGGCTTCCTGAAATACACGCATCGGGAACTGCCGAAGCGTCGGCCTGTCCCGCTGCGGTTGCGCGACTGGCATGAGGTCTACGAAGAATTCGACAACGAGACCTTGCGCGAGCAGGCGACCCGCTGCATGGACTGCGGTATTCCGTTCTGTCACAACGGTTGCCCGCTGGGCAACCTGATCCCGGAGTGGAACGACCTGGTGCGCAGGGACCGGTGGCGCGACGCCATCGAGCGGCTGCACGCCACCAACAACTTCCCGGACTTCACCGGCCGGCTGTGCCCGGCTCCCTGCGAGCCGGCCTGTGTGCTCGGGATCAACCAGGATCCGGTGACGATCAAGCAGATCGAGCTGGAGATCATCGACAAGGCCTTCGACGAGGGCTGGGTGCGGCCGTTGCCGCCGGACACGAAGACCGGAAAAAAGGTCGCCGTGGTCGGTTCCGGACCGGCGGGTTTGGCCGCCGCCCAGCAGCTGACCCGCGCCGGCCACACCGTCACCGTCTTCGAGCGGGCCGATCGCATCGGCGGGCTGCTGCGCTACGGCATCCCGGAATTCAAGATGGAAAAGCGCGTCCTCGACCGCCGGCTGGACCAGATGCGGGCGGAGGGAACCGAATTCCGGGCCGGGGTCAACGTCGGAGTCGACATCACCGCCGAGCAGCTGCGCGCCGACTTCGACGCCGTGGTGCTGGCCGGCGGTGCCACCGCCGGGCGTGATCTGCCGATTCCCGGCCGTGAACTGGACGGCATCCACCAGGCGATGGAATACCTGCCGTGGGGTAACCGCGTGCAGGAGGGCGACGACGTGCTGGGGCCCGACGGGCAGCCGCCGATCACCGCCAAGGGCAAGAAGGTCGTCATCATCGGTGGCGGTGACACCGGCGCCGACTGCCTGGGCACCGCGCACCGGCAGGGCGCGGCCGTCATCCACCAGTTCGAGATCATGCCGCGCCCGCCGGAGACGCGCGCGCCGTCCACCCCGTGGCCGACCTACCCGCTGATGTACCGGGTGTCCTCGGCGCACGAAGAGGGCGGCGAGCGGGTGTTCTCGGTCAACACCGAGGAATTCGTCGGCGAAGACGGTCGCGTGACGGCGCTCAAGGCGCACGAGGTGACCATGCAGGACGGCAAGTTCGTCAAGGTGGAAGGGTCCGACTTCGAGCTCGAGGCCGATCTGGTGTTGCTGGCGATGGGATTCGTCGGCCCTGAGAAGGAGGGCCTGCTCACCGACCTCGAGGTGAAATTCACCGAGCGCGGCAACGTCGCCCGCGGTGCCGATTTCGACACGTCGGTCCCGGGCGTCTTCGTTGCCGGCGACATGGGTCGTGGCCAGTCGCTGATCGTCTGGGCGATAGCTGAGGGCAGGGCTGCCGCTGCCGCGGCGCGACCGATTCCTGATGGGGTCGACCGCGCTGCCGGCGCCGGTCAAACCCACCGCGGCACCGCTTCAGTAGTAACACCAGCCACACCAGAAACACGGCCGACTCCACTCGGCGAGTCTTCCACTGTTTGCCAGGCGGCTGGTGTCTAATAACCCGTTGTGAGCCCGCTCACATGGGGGTCACAGCCGGTTTTCCGGTTGAACGGCCGATCGCAGGAGAGATTCTTGTGCATATCCACCCATTACCTCAGTCACGGATGGGGCGAATCGCCTGGTCATGGTTGCGTCACCCGGTGAAAAGTCGTGAATTTCCCGCCAAGCACGAGCGTTTGGTGACCGCTCAGGACTTGCTGCTCTTCGGCGCGTGACCCTGCGGCCGGCAGGCTTACTGACGCGCGCGCGGGTTTGCTCAGAGTGAGCTCGCCGGAATTGTCGCCTGACAGACCTCGGATGCGCCGTCGAAAAGGTGTCACCGATCCCATAAACCCGAGTCGCGGATCGCCTCGGCGAGCGGCTCCAGCACGGCCGGGGTCGTGCGGCGGCGGCAGGTAGACGATGCCCAGATCCAAGCCTTCGGCGGCCAGCGCCGGCGGCGTCCTCGATGACCTTGCCGTAATCGCAGGTCCGGCTCCAGGCGCAGGTGGGCCGAGAGCATGATCTCCTTGGGATCGCGGCCGATGTCCGCGCAGTGCGAGGCGAGCACGTCACGCTTCTGCGCGAAGAGGTCGGGCGGACCGCCCACGAAATTCCAGTGCTGCGCGTAGCGAGCGGTGATCCGCAGCGTGCGCTTCTCGCCGCTGCCGCCGATGCAGATCGGCGGGTGCGGCCGCTGCGGACCCTTGGGCTCGTTGCGGGCACCCTTGAGCTGGTAGAACTTGCCGTCGAAGTCCGTGGTGTCCTGGCTGAGCAGGCTGGTCAGCACCTCGCACGCTTCCTCGAACCGGTCGAAGCGTTCCTTGATGCTGCCCAGCTCGATGCCGTAGGCGCCGGACTCCTCTTCGTTCCAGCCGGCGCCGATCCCCAGCTCGAGTCGTCCGTTCGAAATGATGTCGAGCGCGGCCGCCATGTTGGCCAGCACCGCGGGGTGGCGGTAGTGGATCCCGGTCACCAGGGTGCCCACCCGCAGCCGCTTGGTGGCCTGCGCGAGCGCCGTCAGCGTCGTCCAGCCCTCCAGGCAGGGCCCGCTGCTGTCGGAGAAGATCGGGTAGAAGTGGTCGAACGTCCACCCGGACTCGTAGACCTCGATGTCATCGGCGGCTTGCCAGACGGCCAGCATCTGCGCCCAGGTGGTGTTCTGCGGAGAAGTCTTGAACGCGAATCGCATGCCACCGACGTTAGTCGGTGTTTATGAAGGGCAACTAAACTCGACCGCGCGATGACTGCCTATGTTGCTCCCTCGGAATAGATACCAAGATCGTCCTGCTGGCCGCGGGCCTGATCTTCCTGCTTGCGCTTGATTCTGGGGGTGTGGAAATACCGCGAGATGATGGCGTCGGAGAACCATCTTGCGCATCCCTACGTCGACATCGCGCACCGGGCGGCGCTGCTGTATTCGTTCGCGACCCTGCTGCTCGCGGTCTTCGTACAGCTGAGCGCCTGGCCGGTGTGGGTGAACCTGACGGCGGCGGGCGTGGTCGTCTTCTTTTTCGTGGCGGCCATCCTGGCCTACATCAGCCACGGCGCGCGACGCGACACCGTGAACCAGTTCGAAAACGCCGACGGGCGGACCGCGCTGGCGATGGCGTTGCTGATCGCCGGCGAGATCGGCGGGTTCAGCGTGCTGCTCGCCGGGTTCGTCGCCGGCCAGCTCTTGTGAGCGGGGCGGGCACACTGGAGTCATGGATCCGGTAGCGGCGCTACGGCAGATCGCCTACTTCAAGGACCGGCAGCCGCCACGACCCTAGGCGGGTGATGGCCTACCGCAACGCGGCCGACATCATCGAGGGCCTCGACGACGCGACCCGGGAGCGTCACGGCCAGGCCAACAGCTGGCAGTCGTTGCCGGGGATCGGTCCCAAGACCGCCAAGGTCATCGACCAGGCGTGGTCCGGCCGCGAGCCCGACCTGCTGGTCGAACTCCGTTCCACCGCCGAGGATCTCGGTGGCGGCGATATCCGGTCCGCGCTGCGCGGCGACCTGCATCTGCACTCGAACTGGTCCGACGGCTCGGCGCCCATCGAGGAGATGATGGCCTCCGCGGCGGCGCTGGGCCACGAGTACTGCGCGCTGACCGACCACTCCCCGCGACTGACCATCGCCAACGGCCTTTCGCCGGAGCGGTTGCGCAAGCAGCTCGACGTGATCGATGGCCTGCGGGAGAAGTTCGCGCCGATGCGCATCCTGACCGGGATCGAAGTCGACATCCTCGACGACGGCAGCCTCGACCAGGAACCCGAGCTGCTGGAGCGCCTCGACGTGGTGGTGGCCAGCGTGCATTCCAAGCTGTCGATGGATGCCCCGGCGATGACCCGGCGCATGTTGCGCGCGGTGGCCAACCCGCACGCCGACGTGCTCGGTCACTGCACGGGCCGGCTGGTGTCCGGGAATCGCGGCATCCGGCCCGAATCGAAGTTCGACGCCGAGGCGGTGTTCACCGCGTGCCGCGATCACGGCACCGCGGTGGAGATCAACTCCCGGCCCGAGCGGCGCGATCCGCCGACCCGGCTGCTGAACCTGGCGCTGGAGATCGGGTGCGTGTTCACCATCGATACCGATGCCCACGCGCCCGGCCAGCTGGATTTCCTCGGTTACGGCGCCCAGCGCGCATTGGACGCGGGCGTTCCCGTCGACCGCATCGTGAACACCTGGCCGGCCGAGCGGCTGCTGGAGTGGACGGGGTCGAACTGACCGCGAGTCGGACATCCCGCTGATCAACGACGCCCGTGACCGCTCTTGGTGTCCGCGGAAACGACGAGCCCTCCAAGGCTTCCCACCGCTGCGAGGGTGCCGCCGATAAAGGCCTTTGCCATGTCCCGCTTAGACACCTCAGCGCCGTGTGGAAGCGAGGCCAGCCAGGCGACCGCGTCGTCGCACTCGTCGTTGCCATACACCCGCATCGGGCACGGCATCCACGCACTGATGCCACGCGCAGGCGCCCGAATCCAATCGATGTCGCTCACGACAGCACAACCATCGAGCACGGCCAAGTAGCCCAATCCAAGTCGGGTGTCCGCCCACAATGCACCCGGCGTGATGCGCTCGAAGCCCGGGCCGAATTGGTAGAGCAGCCGCATCCGGCCCTCCGTTCGTCGCGCCCGATCGACCAGCGGCGCGAGCACCCGCTCGTAATCCTCTGTCGTCACCGTCCCGACAGCCTCCAGAGCCTGGATTCCTGCGGGCACGCTCACAAGTTCTTTCAGCACGAGAGGCCCATCCATTTCCTAATGCAATTATTGCTTAGTGCTATGTTAGAGCCTGCTCCGCTGACTGGATAGGTACGCGTATGAGAGTCGTCGTTGTCGGCGCAGGACTCGCCGGCCTCACGGCGGCGGCCCAGTTGTCCGCAGCCGCTCATGAGGTGGTTGTCCTCGACGGCCGCGACGAGATTGGCGGGCGAACCAGATCCCGGCCCATCACTGGCGACGTGATCGAGTTTGGCGCCCAGTTCATTTCCCGAAACCATCGGCGGATGCGGAAGTTCGTCACCGACGCCGGATTGCACCTTGTCCGCGATCGCTACGCCGCGGGCCTGATCCGGTGGCGCGGCGCGCACGATCGTTCGGGGCGAGTCATTCCACGCCTCAACCCCACTGAGCTCCTCATGCTGAACCGCATTCTCTTCGGGCCGCGCGGCCTTCGTGCGCTGTCCGCCCGCGCACCCCTCGAATCCCAACAGGCCGAACTTGATTCGCGATCGGTGGCCGATTGGTTCGACACGCTCCGACTTCGGGGTTCAGTCCGTCACCTCGTGGATTGTGTCGTCGGAGCGCTTTTCGGCGGCGCTGACCTCGGCGACGTCTCGCTGTTGGAGTTGGTCGAACTGCTCCGCCGCGAAGGGGGAGCCTACGGATTCATGATCGGGGAAGTAGCTCGCGCCAGCCACATCGCCGAGGGCACCAGTGCGCTCTGCGATTACCTGGCTGGCCAGGTCAACGGGCGCGTCCACCTCGCGGCCGCGGCCCGCGCCGTCGAGCTGGGCAACGACAACGTGGCAGTGCACGTCAACAACGGGGATGTGATCGAGGCCGACCACGCCGTCATGGCGTTGCCGACGACTGCGCTGTCTCGCATCGATTTCGCACCGAGCTTGCCGGGACAAATCCGCGATGCGAACACCGCCATCCGCTACGGACAAGCCACCAAGGTCGCAGTCGTCGTCCCCCCACGAAAGCCCTTGCACGCCAAGGCAGTCATCGGGGGAAGCATCATGGTCGCCGGCTGGCGCACCCGTTGCGTCCTCTACGGCTTCGCCCTCTCCGATGCCGAGAGGTTGCACGCCGACACGTTGGCCGAAGATCTCTGCCGAGGTTTCGGCGTTGATCCTCAAACCGTCGAACACGTCGAGGTGGTGTCCTGGCCGCGCGACCCCCTCACCGGCGGCACATACGCACACCTGTCACCGGGGCGATTCGACCAGTTCCGCCGCTCGTTGCCGCATCGTCATGGGCGCGTGCACTTCGCCGGCGCCGAACGCAGCAGTTGGCCGATCTTCATGGAAGGTGCCGTGGAGAGCGGCGAACTGGCGGCACAGTCCCTCATGGCAACCGAACGACCCAGCTGACGAACCGTCCTTCGATCAGTCCGGCAGGTGCGGCATCTCGACGCCCGGATCGCGGCCCAGCAGCACCGCGGGCGTGAGCGCCGACTTGCCGTAGCGGCGGCGCACCCGGTCGATAGCCGCGTCAATGTCGTCGCCACGGTGCTTCGGCTCTCCGAACGGCAGCATCAGCTGCTGGGAGCCGCTGCGGTCGATGCCCGACACCGCGAACCCGACCAACGTCAGACCGCGCTGCGCGACGAGCGGCGCTGCGTCCGCGACCAACCGGCGCGCCGCGGCCAGCAGGGGCGCCGTGGATGAGGTGGCCCACGGCAACGTATGCGACCGGGTCGCGCGGGTGAAGTCGTCGAAGCGCAGCCGCAGCACCACCGTGCGGCCGGTGCGCCCGGCTGCGCGCATCCGTCCCGTGATGCGGTCGACCAGGTTGACCACCACGGCGTCGATCTCGTTGGCCGACATGGTGTTTCCGGCGCGACCCAGCGCCCGCTGCGCGCCCACGGACCGGCGACGGATCCCGGTCGTCACCCGGCGGCGGTCGATATTGCGGGACAACGCGTACAGCTGGCGGCCCATCGCACCGCCCACCATCGAGCCCAGCGCAGACTCGCTGAGCTCGGCGACGTCGGCGACGGTCACGATGCCGTGCGCGCGCAGCTTCTCGGCGGTCACCGCGCCCACACCCCAGAGCCGGCGCACCGGTAACGGCCACAGGAAGGCCAGCTCCTGATCGGGCGGAACCAGCAGCAGCCCGTCCGGTTTGGCCTCTTGGCTGGCGACCTTGGCGAGGAATTTCGTGCGGGCGACCCCGACGGTGATCGGCAGCCCGACGCGATCGCGCACGGCGGCCCGCAGCCGCTCGGCGATGGCCACCGGCGTGCCGCTGACCCGGCGCAGTCCGCCGACATCGAGGAAGGCCTCGTCCACCGACAGCGCCTCGACGATCGGGGAGCAATCCCGGAACACCTCGAAGACGGCGTCACTGGCGCGCGAATAGGCGCTCATCCGCGGGGGCACCACCACGGCGTGCGGGCATAGCCGCCGGGCCTGCGACCCGCCCATGGCGGTGCGCACACCGTAGGCCTTGGCCTCGTAGCTCGCGGCCAGCACCACGCCGCCACCCACGATCACCGGGCGGCCACGCAAGGTCGGGTCGTCGCGCTGTTCCACGGACGCGTAGAAGGAGTCGAGGTCCGCGTGCAGGATGGACGCATCGCACCGCACGAACATATGTTCGCATGGGGTGCCGACAAGCCGCGGTCAGCAGGCCTCGCCGTAGACGCTGGAGACCCAGACGTGCACCAGCGTGTCGAGCAATTGCTCGCTGGGCACCGACGGTCGGCCGTCGGCGAACGAGCTGAGCATGACCTTTTCGTTGAGCAGGTTCAACGCCGCGGACAGGTTGCGGGCCGGCAGCGTCACCGGCGCCGCGCCGCGGGCGCGTTCGGCTTCGATCACGGTGGTGATGTGGTCGACCCATTTCTGCATGAAGCGCGACCACAGGTCGTCGACATCCTTGTTGGTGCGCGCGGCGTCGGCGGCCAGTGACACCGCGCGATGCGCCCCGAAGGTCTCGACGAACACGTTGATCCCGATGCGCCACAACGCTTTCAGGTCCGCGGGTGGGTTGGCGACCAAGGTCTCCAGCGCGGAGTCGGCCTCCATGATCACGCGCTCGAAGAGGGTCAGCAGCACCGCGTCCTTGGACGGGAAATAGAAGTAGAACGTCGGCCGGGACAGCCCGGCGCCCTTGGCCAGGTCGTCGACCGAGATATCGGCGAGCGGGCGATCCCGCAGTAGCTGCTCGGCGGTGGACAGAATGGCCAGTTCGCGATCGTCGCCGGACGGGCGCGCCGAACGCCTCCCCCGGTGGGTGCGGGCGGAACCGACGGTAGTCACGGCCGCTACTTTACACGTTGTCGAAAGTTTCGACAGTGCGTTGACTGGCTCAACACGGTGTTGATAGCCTTGCCGTCATGACTGAGCATCTTGACGTCCTCATCGTGGGCGCCGGTATCTCCGGCGTGAGCGCGGCCTGGCACCTGCAGGAACGCTGCCCGACGAAGAGCTACGCCATCCTCGAACGCCGCGCCGACCTGGGCGGAACCTGGGACCTGTTCAAGTACCCGGGCATCCGGTCGGACTCGGACATGTTCACCCTGGGCTTCCGGTTCAAGCCGTGGGGCTCGGCGAAGTCGATCGCTGACGGCGCCTCGATCAAGGCCTACATCAAGGAGACCGCGGTCGAGCACCGGATCGAGCCCAACATCCGCTACCGCCACCGGGTGGTGGCCGCCGACTGGTCCGACACCGACAATCGCTGGACCGTGACCGTCGAGAGCGATGGCGGGCAGAGCGAGATGACGTGTTCGTTCCTGTTCGCCTGCACCGGCTACTACAACTACGACGAGGGGTTCTCGCCCACCTTCCCGGGCGCCGACGACTTCGGCGGAACCATCGTCCATCCGCAGCACTGGCCGGAGGACCTCGACTACGCGGGCAAGCGAGTTGTCGTCATCGGATCTGGTGCCACCGCGATCACTCTGATTCCCGCCCTGGTGAACTCGGGTGCGGGTCATGTGACGATGCTGCAGCGCTCGCCGACCTACATCGGCTCGCTGCCCGGGGTCGATCCCTTCGCCGAGAAGGCCAACCGGCTGCTGCCCGAGCGCCTGGCGCACATGGCCAACCGCTGGAAAGCGATCGCGTTCAGCACTTTCCAGTACCAGCTGTCCCGCAAAGCCCCGGGCTACATGCGCAAGACGCTGATGACGATGGCGCAGCGGCGGCTACCGGAGGGCTACGACGTCGAAAAGCACTTCGGCCCGCGCTACAACGTCTGGGACGAGCGGTTGTGCCTGGCGCCCGACGGCGACTTCTTCCGGACTATCCGGCACGGCAAGGCCGACGTCGTCACCGACACCATCGACCGCTTCACCAAGACCGGTATCAGGCTCACCTCGGGTGAGGAGTTGGCTGCCGACATCATCGTCACCGCAACGGGATTGAACATGCAGTTGCTGGGCGGCGTGAAGCCGACCCGTAACGGTGAGGACATCGACCTGACCTCGTTGATGACCTACAAGGGCCTGATGTTCTCCGATGTGCCGAACTTCGCGATCACCTTCGGCTACACCAACGCGTCTTGGACGCTGAAGGCCGACCTGGTCTCCGAGTTCGTGTGCCGACTGCTGAACTACATGGACGCCAAGGGTTTTGACATCGTGGAGCCGCAGCATCCCGGCGATGACGTCGACGAGCTGCCATTCATGGACTTCACTCCCGGCTACTTCCGGCGTTCGATGCACCTGCTGCCCAAGTCGGGGTCGCGGGCGCCCTGGCGGCTCAAGCAGAACTACTTCGTCGACATGCGCACGATCCGGCGCGGCAAGGTCGACGACGAAGGCTTGAAGTTCGTGAAAAAGCCGGCCCCGGTGGCGGTTTAGCGGATCACTGTCCTGCCGCGACGACGACGATCCCGTCGTCGTCGCTGTAGGCGATCTCGCCCGGCGCGAAGGTGACGCCGCCCAGGGTGACCTCGACGTCGCGCTCGCCGGCACCGGTCTTGGTGCTCTTGCGGGGATTGGTGCCCAGGGCCTTGATGCCGATGTCCATGCCCCGCAACGTGGCCGAGTCGCGCACTGCGCCGTTGACGATGAGCCCGGCCCAGCCATTGGAGCGGGCCAGCTCGGCGATGACGTCGCCGACCAACGCGGTGTGCAGTGAGCCGTCGCCGTCGATGACCAGGACCCCGCCACCGCCCGGCTCCGAGAGCACCGATTTCAGCAGCGCGTTGTCCTGAAAGCACCGCACGGTGCTGATCGGCCCGGCGAATTCGGCCCGGCCGCCCAACTGACGGAATTGCACGTCGCAGCTGCGTACGTCGGGACCGATGTCGTCTACGAGGTCGGCCGTCGGCCGGAATGCCACCGTCACTTCTGCCACGTCAGACGCCCGCCGCTCAGCGGCGTCGCAGCTGGCGGATGAGCAGGATGGCCAGCAGGCTTACGGCCAGAGCCACGATCAGTGGCACCGGAGATTGACCCACCGCCGGGCCCGCGACCGCGGCAGAGACCGGATTGTTGGCGGCTTCCACGGTGGACTTCGCCTGTGCGGCGGCATCTTTGGCGGCAGCGGTCAGGTCCCCGTTGCTTTCGGCCCGCTGCTGCAGGTCGACGGGTTGCTCGGGTGGCTTCGGGGAAGCTGGTTCGGCGTGCTCTGCCGGTACGTTCTTTGCCGGTACCTTCTTGGCTGGCGCTTTTTTGGCGGGCGCCTTTTTCGCAGGTGCCTTTTTGGCCGGCGCTTTTGCGGTCTTTTTCGCCGCCTTGGCGGGCGGCTTCTTCTCCGGCGGGGTGCCGGCGCCGTCGGGTGCGCTGTTGGTTGGGTCCTGCGGGTCTGCCATGCGGCCGCTCCTTGAGCTTCCTCTGTCGTCGTTCCCCTAGCTCTGCGGGTTCAAGGTCCCATCATGCCAGGACGCGTCGGGGCACCTCGGTCGCCGGTCGCCGGCCACCGCTCTCACCGCCTCCCCCGAGCCGCCCACCACGCGCCGCCGGCGACGAGCGCCACCGCGACCGCCACGAATGGCCAGACCGGGAGCGCGCCGCCGCCGTCGGGGCCCGCCGCGGGTGGGCCCGGCGTGCCGGTGCCGGGCACCGTGAGCCGAAACGACCAGGACCCGGACACCACGTGGCCATCGGCGGACGTGACGCGGTAATTCACCGTGTAGGTCCCGGCCGGCCCGAGTGCACGCAGGGCGATGCCGACCACCGCGCCCTGCACGGTGGGCTCTCCGGTGGACCACACGTTGCCGTCGGGCCCGACCACCGTCATGGCGGCGAACGTGGTTTGCAGCTGCTCGTTGAAGGTGGCGCTCACCCGCTGCGGGCCCGTCGCCAGCGCCGCATCGGCCGCGGGATCGGTGGATACGCGGGTGGCGTGCGCATATGCGATGGGCGCGGTCAGTGTGGCGATCACCAACATGACGCCGACGCACGCGCCGACCGCCAGACGCTTCACGGCCGACGGCGGATCAGTGCGACCGCGACGCCTGCGGCGGCGACCACCAGAGCCGCGCCTCCCAGCAGCCTGGCGGTGTTGTCGGCCGCATCCGACCGCGGGGCAGCGGGCGCGGCGCCGGGCGACCCATGGTGTTGGTGCACGCCCTCGGGTCCGGTGGCGAGGGTGAGCGTGGGTACCGGGTGTTCCGGCTCGCTCCCGTCGGGCAGTGCCGGCTGGTCCCACTTCACGACGGTTCCGTCGGCGTAGGTCTGGGTGGCGGGGAAGCTGACGCTGTCGGCGTCGGGCAACTTCACCGACAGCCGGAACAGCCCGAATTGATCCGGCCCGATTCCGCTGTTGGGCGGCGGCCGTCCACGTCACCGAGCGCACGGTGCCGGACGCGGCGTCGCGGTCGAGCCTGGCCGTCCAGCCCGGCAGGCTTTCGGTACGCGCCGACGCGACGTCGGGAAGTGTGATGGTCAGCGCCGTGGTGAGCGCCCCGGTGTTCGATTCGTTGGGCACCTGGAACGTGACGATCGCCATGGCCCCGCGTACCGCGTTGTCGCTGCTGGCGTGCACGTGTGCCGACGCGGCGGGGGTCTGCGTCGTCGATACGAGATAGAGGGCGACGGCCGCGGTGGTCGCGATCAGGGTCCTCGAGATCCACCTGCTGTGGAGTGACATGCCGGGCTGCGGTCAGCTGAGCCCGAGGCGGGCCATCAGGTCCGCCTCGATGCCGTCGAGCTGCGACGAGATTGCGGCGTGGGCCGCGCGGCGGCGCGCGGCCGGCATGTTCTCGGCCGCGGTGATCGCCGCCGACAGATCGGTGAGCCGTTCGGCGATCGCGGACACGAACTGCTTGGTCTCGGCGTCCTTGGGCTTCTTCTCCTGCACCATCCGCAGTGACTTTTCCGCCCCGGCGATGCGGGCCGACAGCTGGGCGCCGTGGCCGGAGAACTGGCCGATCTGAGCCAACGGAATGCCGAGCTGATCGGCGCGACGCTGATCGATCAGCGCGCGGGCCGCGACGGCGGCACGGTAGATGAGGGGGGTGAGGATGGGCGCGAGTAGCCGGGACACCGTCAGCACCCGGCGGATTCGTGTCGGTGAGAAGATCTTGCCCTCCCGCGCGGCTTTGAGTTCGGCCTCAGCGACTTTCAGTGCATTGCGGTCGCTGTCGCGCTGCGCCTTGATCTGCGCGCGCAACGCCTTGCCCTCCGCCCGCTGTGCGGATTTGACCCGGCGTACCTCGTTTTTCGCGGCCAGCTTGGCCTCGAGCTTCGCGCGGGCCTTGATCGCGCGGGCTTCAGCACGACGCGTCGCGCGGGTCTTTCGCTTGCCGAACAGGCCCATTCCCGGCCGCCTCCCGGTTATCTCGTGGACTATCGCTCTCGCGGTGCCGCGATCCGCTGAGCCAACCCTAATCGGAATGGGCGGGCGGCGGCCCTCCAGGGCGGGCCCGACAGCCGGTGCCGGGCGTGGACGTCAGGCGTCTAGGTGCTCGGCCCGACGCAACTCGTTGACCCGCTCCATGACCTCACGCTGCGCCTCGGGGGACAGCTCGGCCGTGCGCACCGCGATGCGGCGCACATTGTCGTCGCGCGTCGTGGCCAGCCACGCCAATTCCTTGTCGAGCTTCTCGTAGTACTCGTCGTCGGTGAAGTACGCCGACTTGATCCGGAAGAAGTTGGCCAAAGCGGCCATGGTCGCCGTGGACGGGTTGGTGCGGTTGCCGGAACGCAACTGGGACAGGTAGGGAGCCGACATCGTTATGCCCTCCGCCTTGAGCGCCGCGATCACTTCTGCGGAGGTGTGCGGCCCGCGTCCGGGGGGATACACCGTGTCGAACAGGCGGTTCAGGCGAGCAGCGAACGTCGTGCTCATTGATATGACCTCCACTGGGCTGTAGAAGTGAACTATTACCTAGGTGTATTTGCTGATCATGGTAGCGAGGCTTGGTCGCCGTAACCAGGTGCAAACCCCGAGGGAATCCCGCCCGGCATAGCTGACGCCTGCCAACTCCCCACTTGACGAGCGTCTAACTGATTCGCTGGGGTGTCCACTAAATCATTGGAACTCACAGGTTATCCGCAGAATTCGATGTCTGTTCCGAAGTGGCGGGCGGATGCCTGCTGACGGGGGCGATAATATGCCGAGACGTGCTGGGCGATCGCACCGCAACGGGTCAGCAATCCGGAAGCGATTTAGCACGCCCTTTGCTGCCGAGTGCGAATGCGGCCGCGTTGACTGCCGCGCTGCCCGGCAGACGGTGCCCGGACACCGGTGGTCGAGGCGTCGTTAACTTAGCCGGTGTGCGGTGGTCCGGCGCCGATGGCGGCGACGGTTCTGCGGCGCCGCATCGTCTGCGCGACCGCGATTGCGGTAACGGTCACCGCCACCGCGACGGTCCCGGCGACGGCGACCCAGCGCCAGCCCAAAGCGGTGTCGAACAGCATCCACAACCCGAACATCAGGAACAGCAGACTCGCCGCGACGTGCAGCAACTTTTCCGGCAGGCGCTGATGCAGCAGCCGTCCCGCGGCGATCGCCAGGCCATCGGCCAGCACCATGCCCAGGGTGGAGCCGACCCACACTCCGATCCAATCGTGATCGCTGGCCAACGTCACCGTCGCGAGCGCGGTCTTGTCGCTCATCTCCGCGAGCGCGAACGACGACACCACGGTCAGGAAGGCGAATCGCGGTTCGCGCGGCTGCGTCACGTTCTCGTCGTTGGCCGCGCCCTCACGCCAGGCCCAGACCGCGAACACGAGGAAGGCGAAAGCCGATGACGAAGGCCAGCGGCCGCGCCGGCAGGGCGGCGCCCAGGAAGTGGCCGATGGTGACCGAAACCCCGTGCACCGTGAACGCGGCGAGCGCCACCCCGCTCAGCACCACCCACCACCGGTAGCGCAGGGCGTAGGTCATGGTGATCAGCTGGGACCTGTCGCCGAGTTCGGCGACGAAGACCACTCCCAGGGTCAACAGCGTGGCGGCGAGCATGTCGGGCGACCTTTCGACGCGTCGTCGACGACCGCGGAAGTCGTCGAACTCCGGTCGAAGGTCTCGCCCACCGGGTGAACCGGTTCGCCGGCCGGGCTGTGCGCCAGTATGTCGACTCGACGATTGGGGGCTACTCCCCTTCGCTAGCGGTTCCAGGTTAATGGGCCCATTCGGCGTCCGCCAGCGGGGCAGGGAGTTCGGTCAACCGCATTCTGGAATTCGGGCCCCGAACTGTTTACGGGCGTTTCGTTATGCGGCAAGCAGCATCGCCAGTATCGCCGTATCGGGGTGGCTGATCGGGTCGACGCCGACACGGCTCACCATCGAGGTGATGGTGCCGTCGGCTTCCGCCTCCACCCACGCCGCCCGGTGCTCGAGTCCGAGATAGGGCAATCCGGGCAGCAATACGCATCCCGACGCCGCGCCGGTGCATTCAGGCAGTGACGGCGTGGTTTCCGACGGCGGGTGCAACATCAGCAGGGCCGGGGGCTGATGATCTGCGAAATAGCCTGGCTGGATGGCGGATTCACCGAATACCGTGCCCTCGGCCAGCACCAGGCCAACCGTGCCCGGCTCGGGCTCGTCCGGGCAATTCCTCGCGGGCTCCGAAGACCGTTGTGGTGGAGAGCAATCCGGGCAACGACGCGATCCTGACCGCGACCATGAGCAGCTGGGCCCATTCCTTGGTCGAATCGGGCCATCGCCCGGAGATCACGAACCCTTTCAAGGCGCCACGAGAATGGAACGGGGAAACCCCGATAGGTCCATCCGACCCAGCTCTCCATTTCGACCTCCGCGCGACGCCTCCGCTTGGAATAACCACACTGGTAAGTCCGAATAATTAAGCATGCCTGCGGCTTAGGCGCCGTGCAACACGACACGGTCAGCGGCGCAAAGGTTGTCACGCAGCGCGATCAATGGTCGGACAAACGACTGGGGCGCCGCGCAACCGCGCGACGCCCCCGCCGATCGAAATAAAGGTCAGCCGAAGATCAGGCCCTGGGTTTTCGACGGTCGCAGCCGCGTACCGCTTCTGCACATCGGCCCAGTTGACGACGTTCCAGAACGCCTTGACGTAGTCCGCCTTGACGTTCTTGTACTGCAGGTAGAAGGCGTGCTCCCACATGTCGACCTGCAGCAAGGGGATGATGCCGAGCGGAACGTTGGCCTGCTGGTCGTAGAGCTGGAAGGTCAGCAGTCGGCTGCCGAGGGTGTCGTAACCCAGGACCGCCCAGCCCGACCCCTGCAGGCCGTTGGCGGCCGCGCTGAACTGCGCGCGGAATCGGTCGAAGGATCCGAACGCGTCGTCGATCGCGGCGGCCAGTTCGCCGGTCGGCTTGTCGCCGCCGTCCGGCGACAGGTTCTTCCACCAGATCGAGTGGTTGACGTGGCCGCCCAAGTGGAAGGCGAGGTTCTTTTCGTTCAGGAAGATCGCAGCGTGGTCGTCGTTGGCGCGGGCCTCTTCGAGCTTGGACACAGCGTCGTTCACGCCTTTGACGTACGTGGCGTGGTGCTTACTGTGGTGGATCTCGTTGATCTGCCCCGAGATGTGCGGTTCCAACGCTGCATAGTCCCAGTCCAAGTCGGGCAGGGTGTATTCAGCCACGGCATTCCTTTCTTCGATTATCGTCTTGAAGCTCAGTCGCGCGGGGCCGCCTCGCGGCGGCCGGCCGTTATCAACCCTGCTCCATGACCGCGCGCTCCGCAAGAACGGACCGTTGTGAGCCGAACGCGGATACCCGCTGCAGCGGCGATTCAAGACAGGACGATGACGCGCGAGCACCGCGAGCAACGCCAGGGCGATCAATCCGGCCCGCAGCGCGGCGATGCTGTAGCTGTGATTCCACGCCGGTGAGCCGCAGTACGACTTCGACGGGGCCGGTGAGCCCGGACCGAACGAATGCGTGGCCATCAATCGCCTTTCACCCCCGGGTCACCTCGCGTCAGTGAGGTGAGTCACAAACTCTCTGTCGCGAACGCGATCATAGCGCTTTGCGACGAGCTTGAAAAATAACGCGCTGAGCTGCGGGTTGCCGACAACGGCGGGGCTGGGAATCCCGATACGGCCAGAGTGTGAATCGTCGGCGTGGCGCACGAGCCGTGCGGGTGATTAGTAAGGCAATCCATTTCGCCAACGACCGGTTTTGGGTTGCCTACGGGGCGCCTACAACCCCGGGGTGTTATCCACAGTTACACCACGGTCAGCCGCCAGAGGCTGTAGCGATGCTTTCTATACCCCCTGTGTCTATGTGGATAAACCTGTGGAAACTGTGGATAGTCTTTGCCGGCTCGGTCGGTTGCCGAGGCGGCCCGAACCGTCGGCGATCGCGGACGCTGCGCGGCCCACCGCCGGCGTTCCTCGGCCCGCGTCGCGACGGCGTTAGTCTGGTCCGGTGATCCAGGTGTGCTCCCAGTGCGGCACGCGCTGGAACGTGCGCGACCGACAGCGCGAATGGTGTCCCCGCTGTCGCGGGGCTTTGATGGCGCCTTCGCCGGACGGCCCGCCGGCCGACCCGCGATGGGGTGCACCCGGCGCCCCGACCCAGGCTCGCCCCGCGAGGTCGCCGGGGTGGCAGCGCACGCCGCCGCGACTGCCGCCCGGCTACCGCTGGATAGCGGTGCGGCCCGGTGCTGCGCCCCCGCCGCGACGCGGCCGCCGTCCGCTCGGGCCCACGCCGCGCTACTCCGTCATACCGCGCTGGGGTTTGGGCGACCGCGTCCAGCAGGCGCCCGTCAGCCGCCGAAGCACCCGCGCAGCCGGGGCCGTCGGCACAGATCGTCCGCACCACGTCGTTCGTCGGCGTGCTGGTGCTCAGCATCGCCGCCCTGGTCTACGTGGTGCGGTACGTGCTGCTGGTGATCAACCGAAACACCTTGCTGAACTCGTGGGTGGCCATCGGAGCCGACTGGCTCGGCGTGCTTGCCAGCGTGGGCGCGGCCGCGGCGCTGGTCGCCTCCGGCGTGCAGCTGATCCGCTGGATGATCGCCCGTCGCGCCGCCGTCTTCGCCCATCATGGGCTGCCCGAGCAGCGTTCCCCGCGGGCGCTGTGGGCCGGCTGCGTCGTGCCGCTGGCCAACCTGCTGTGGGCCCCGGTGTACGTGATCGAGCTGGCGCTGCTCGACGAGCACTATGCGCGGCTGCGCGGCGCCATCCTTCAGTGGTGGGGCGCGTGGGTGTGCAGCTACGGCGTGTCCATCGCGGCCATCGTGACCAGCTTCGCCACCGACGCCCAGGGCATCGCCAACAACACCGTCCTGATGGTCTTCGCGTACTTGTTCGCGGCCGCCACGCTGGCCGCCGCCGCCCGCGTCTTCGAGGGATTCCACCGCAAGCCCGTCGCACGGCCCGCGCATCGCTGGGTCGCGGTTCCCGATGACGGGCCCGCCGCGGTGACGTCGGCCGGCCCAGTTGAGTTGAAGGGGCAGGAACCGGCAGCATAGGGGTATGACGTGGGCCGACGAGGTGCTCGCCGGGCATCCCTATGTCGTCGCCCACCGCGGCGCGTCGGCTGCGCGGCCCGAACACACGCTGGCCGCTTACGATCTCGCGCTCAAAGAGGGCGCCGACGGCGTGGAATGCGACGTGCGATTGACCCGCGACGGCCATCTGGTGTGCGTGCATGATCGCCGGCTGGACCGGACCTCGACCGGCGCGGGCTTGGTCAGCACCATGACCCTGGCCGAGTTGCGCGAGCTCGAGTACGGCGCGTGGCACAACAGCTGTCGAGAAGACGGCACGCACGGTGACACCAGTTTGTTGACGCTGGACGCGCTGGTGTCCCTGGTGCTGGATTGGCATCGGCCGGTGAAGTTGTTCATCGAAACCAAACACCCGGTCCGGTACGGCTCGTTGGTGGAAACCAAGCTGCTCGCGTCCCTGCATCGTTTCGGCATCGCCGCGCCCGCCTCGGCCGACCGGTCCCGCGCGGTGGTGATGTCGTTCTCGGCGTCCGCGGTCTGGCGGATCCGGCGGGCCGCGCCGCTGCTGCCCACGGTGCTGCTCGGCAAGACCGCGCGCTACCTGACCAGCGGTGCGCCCACCGCCATCGGCGCCACCGCCGTCGGGCCTTCGCTGACGACGCTGAAGGAATATCCCCAGCTCGCCGACCGCGCCATCGCCCAGGGCAGGGCGGTCTACTGCTGGAACGTCGACGACTACGACGACATCGATTTCTGCCGCGACGTCGGGGTGGCCTGGCTCGCCACGCACCACCCAGGTCGCACCAAGGCATGGCTGCAGGGCAACCGCGCGGGCGAGGACAGCGGTTAGCCGACCGCTATTGCTGCTCGTCCGAGGTGGCGGGAGGGACCGGCCCGTCGGACGCCAACGACTGGAACAACCTCGCGGCCTCGTCGTGATTCCACACCACCACCGAGCCGGCGTCGCCGCTGGTGAACTCGCCGATCGGGACGGTCATGGCGGTGGTCGACCCGTGCAGCGCCCAGCCGAGCCGGGCCAGATCCCAGACGTGGTCGCCCCGATCGACGGTCAGGGCGTCGGCGGCCGCCCGCGGCACCGAATACCAGCGCCACGGATTGAGCCACACCGCGGGGCTGGCGGCCCGATGCAGCAGCGCCGCCACGAACTGCCGCTGATTGACCATCCGGTCCAGATCGGCCCGCGGGGTATCGCGGGACCTGACGTATCCGAGCGCGTTCCGGCCGGTCGAGGGACTGGCAGCCGGCCGGCAGGTCGATGCCGGCCAGCGGGTCGTTGAACGCCGTCTTCGGGCACACGGTCACCCCGCCGAGCGCGTCCACCAGCGCGGCGAACCCGCCGAACCCGATCTCGGCGTAATGGTCGAGACGCAATCCGGTGGCCTGCTCCACCGTCTGGGCCAGCAGCTGCGCACCGCCCATCGCGAACGCTGCGTTGATCTTGTCCTTGCCCTGACCCGGGATGGGGACATAGGAATCGCGCGGTATCGACACCATCGTCGTCTGCGCTCCTGATCCGACGCCCGGCACGTGAACCAGCAGGATCGTGTCGGTACGACCGTTACCGATGTCGCCGCCGGTGGCCAGATCCTGTTGCTGTGCGGCGCTGAGCCCTTGGCGGCTGTCCGAGCCGACGATCAGCCAGTTGGTGCCCCGGCCGGCCGCCGGGCGGTCCGGGTAGTCGGCGAGCACCTGTTCGCGGCGGAGTTTGTTGTCGAACCAGGCGGCCCCGGCGATGATGCCCGCGCCGGCCAGGAGGACGCCCACCAGCAGGACCGACACCACGGTGCGGACAAAGCGGCGCCCGCGCCGCTTCCGGGAGGTGCCCGGAGCCTGGGGTCGGGGCGGCGCGACCCGGGGCGTCGCCGGAGGGACGGCGGGCGGGGGTGGCGGCGTGTGTCGGTGCAGCGGCTGGGTCTCCGCGGTCGGTGACGGCGGCGGGCCGGCCGGGCGGCGGATCACCTGCGGCGCCTCGGGGCTTGGCCGCCCGGGGCGCGGTTGTGCGGGCGGGCTCCACCCGGGAGGCCGCCGGCGCTGCGGGGAGCGGTCGCCGTTCACCCGGTTAACGTACGTGCCCGGTGCCCCGCCGCGCTGGTACGCCGTGAATTCGGCTAGCCGCGCGCGCGAAGCCCGTTGATGAACGGGCATCCCATCAGCACCCGGATGGCCTGGCTCAGGCCGGTCATGTCGTCGACCGGTTTGTGGAACGGCAGCCGGACGTCGTGATCGCGGTCGTCGCCCTCGACGCGGAACCGGACGCCGTAGCGGTCCAAGCCGAGCGGTCGCACGTGGCCGCGCCGCAGCGGCGCGGGGAGCCTGGAGACCAGCCGCGCCAGGACATCGCTGTGGGCGGTGTCCAGGTGCCACAGCAGGCTCGACTCGAGCGCGCAGAACGGGTCCGGCCGGGCGTCCAGCAGGTCGTCCACGCTGACCGGCTCCGCGCCGGTGGCATCGGTGACGACCACCGAGGCAATCTCGAGCCGCAACAGCGTGTAGCGCGGTTCGCCGCTGTCGGTGGGGGCGCATCGCGGGGTGTCGACGCCCAGCAGGGCCGGATTCGGGCACTCCGCGGCGATCAGGTCGAGCGTGTCGAGGATCTCGGTGGGGTGCACCTCCTGGAGGTGCCCGCGCACCCAGACCAGCGAACGGACCGGTTCGCGCAGCGGCAGCGGCGCATAGTCGGTCAGCTCCAGCAGCGCTTGGGAGCCCGAGATCGGGCGCGCGAGCTCGCGTTCCCGTTCGACGGGCACCGCCAGCGCAACGGATCCGTCGTCCATCAGGTGATGCACGGGCGCGGGGACCGGGCCGTCATGCTCGATGGCCAGCAGCGCGCCACTGGCGCGGACGCAGGCGCTGCGGATCCGTTCGGCGGTGGTGGGGGCCGGGCAGCTCATCGGTAACACCATTCTCATCCTTTGATTAGGTAAGCCTAAGTTAACTCACGAGCGGTGGCGTCGCAAGCGTTTTCTGGCCTGCACGCCGCTAGGGTTGGGACGTGGCCCGCATCGCTTACCTCGGTCCGGAGGGGACGTTCACCGAGGCGGCGCTGCGACAGATGACCGCCGCCGGTCTGGTGCCCGAACCAGGTCCGGCCGGAGTGCAACCCGTGCCCGTCGAAAGCACCTCCGCGGCGCTGGACGCCGTGCGCGGCGGCGCCGCCGACTACGCCTGCGTCCCGATCGAGAACTCGATCGATGGTTCCGTGACGCCCACGTTGGACAGCCTGGCCATCGGCTCACCCCTGCAGGTGTTCGCCGAAACCACGCTGGACGTCGCGTTCAGCATCGTCGTCAAACCCGGCCGCAGCGCCGCGGACGTGCGGACGCTGGCCGCCTTCGGGGTGGCCGCGGCCCAGGTGCGACAGTGGGTGGCCGCCAACCTGGCCGACGCTCAATTGCGGCCGGCGTACTCCAATGCCGATGCCGCCCAGCAGGTGGCCGAGGGACGCGTCGACGCCGCGGTGACCTCGCCGCTGGCCGCCACCCACTGGGAACTGGCCAGCCTGGCCGAGGGTGTGGTCGACGAGTCCACTGCCCGCACCCGCTTCCTGTTGGTCGGGCGGCCGGGGCCGCCACCGGCCCGCACCGGGGCCGACCGCACCTCGGTGGTGCTGCGCATCGACAACTCGCCGGGCGCCTTGCTGGCCGCGCTGGCCGAATTCGCCGTCCGTGGCATCGACCTGACGCGCATCGAATCCCGGCCGACCCGAACCGAACTCGGCATCTACCGGTTTTTCGCCGATTGCGTGGGCCATATCGACGACGATGCCGTCGCCGAGGCACTCAAAGCGCTGCACCGTCGTTGTGCTGATGTGCGATACCTAGGCTCGTGGCCCACCGGCTCACCGGCCGGGGCGCTGCCACCGTCGGCCGACGAGGCCGCGCGCTGGCTGGCGCAGCTGCGCGACGGAAAGCCCGACGAGCGGGGGTCGCGGGAGTGAGCGGTCGGTTGATCCTGGTGCGACACGGCCAGTCATTCGGAAACGTCGAGCGTCGACTCGACACGCGCCCGCCCGGGGCGGAGCTGACCCCGTTGGGTCGCGACCAGGCCCGCGCGTTTGCCCGCGGATCGGGGCGTCCGTCGATGCTCGCGCACTCGGTCGCCACCCGGGCGCGGCAGACCGCCGCGGTGATCGGCGGCCAGCTCGAGATGCCTCCCGTCGAAGTGGCCGGCGTCCACGAGGTCCAGGTCGGGCGGCTGGAAAACCGCAACGACGACGACGCGGTCGCCGAGTTCAACGCGATCTACGAGCGATGGCATCACGGCGAGCTCGACGTCGCGCTTCCCGGCGGCGAGACCGGCAACGACGTGCTGGAGCGCTACGTTCCGGTGCTGACCGATTTGCGCCTGCGCTACCTCGACGACCACGACTTCCACGGTGACATCGTGGTCGTCAGTCACGGCGCGGCGATCCGGCTGGCCGCCGCGGTGCTGGCGGGCGTGGAAGCCGACTTCGCGCTGGACCACCACCTGGACAACACCGAATCGGTGGCTTTGACCCCGATCACCGACGGGCGGTGGAGTTGCGTGCGGTGGGGAACCTTGACGCCGCCGTTCTACCCGGAAGAAGAGGCGACCCCGGTCGCGGACGCGATGCAGTCAAGCACAGACCCGATGGGCTGACCTCTCGGTCAGACGGCCAGCGCGATCACTTCGGTGCAGGCGCAGCCGACGGCGTCGCAGTCGATGATGAAGGCGTGCGGCAACAACTCAGGGCTGAAGCAATCCGGCTCCGTGCATTCCGATCGGTGCAGTGCATGGCGAATGATGGTGCCGTGACAGTGATCTAAGCCTGCCCGGCAGTCGCGGCAGTCAATGCTCATAGGTGTGTTCATAGCACCCGGCGCGGACAAATCCGGGATGCCGCGCCCAGGAATCCGGCGGGCTTGCAAGGTCCTCAGGCCCAGCCCAGCTCCTGCAACCGGTCGTCGTCGATGCCGAAGTGGTGGGCGATTTCGTGGATCACCGTGACGGCCACCTCCTCGACCACCTGGTCCTCGGATTCGCACACGTCCAGCAGCGCGCCGCGGTAGATGGTGATGGCGTCCGGCAGCGAGCCGAAGTAGTCGGAGTCGCGTTCGGTCAGTGCCACCCCCTCGTACAGCCCGAGCAGTTCGGCGTCCTCGGGATGACGGTCTTCGACCAGGACGACGACGTTGTCCATGGCGGCCGCCAGCTCGGGCGGGATCAGGTCGAGGGCGTCGGAGACCAGTTCGTCGAAGCGCTGCGGATCCATCCGCACGGACACCCGCCTAGCCTCCCGGCGGGGGCTCGGCGGGCGGTGCCTCCGGTGCGGGGTTCGCCGGCGGCGGGGGCGGCGGTGCCGGCGCCTCGGGCGCCGGATTGGCCGGCGGTGCGCCGTTATCCGCCGGCGGCGGCGCCTGCTGGGCGGGGGCCTGCTGCTGCGGGGCCTGCTGGGGTTGCTGGGCCGGCTGCTGTCCGGGCAGGTGCTGGTTGTTCGGCGGGATCTCCGGTGCCGAGCCCGAGCCGGCGCCGGTGCCCGACTGGCCGGACGGCGGCTGCGCCGGGACCTGGAGGGGAATCGGCGGCATGGTGAGCCGCTCTTCGGGAATGTCGGGCGGCGCCACCGGCGGCTGACCGTTGATCAGCAGCTGACCCCTGGCGCTGTTCAGCAGGGTGGCCCAGCCGCCGTTGCCCAGTGTGGCGCCGATGCTGCAGGCCACCTCGCGGCTGCCCGCCGTCCAACTGGCCAGCGGCACCGTCGGGTAGATCAGCGTCAGGGTGGTGGTGCGCAGCTTGACCGGCGCCAGGTACGCGTCGGTCATCTTGGTGCACGAATCCTTGATGAAGCCATCCTGGTCGGGCTCGGTGGGCAGGGCGCCGGGGAACTTCTCGGCCAGGTTGACCGTGCCGGTGACCTCCATCGCGTGCGGCGCCGCGCAGTCGACCGGCGCATCGGTCGGCTGGTTGGTCGCCGAGTCGATGCCCAGACACGTGCCGGCCGGCCACACCTTGGACTGGTCGACGTCGGCGACCTTGCCCTTGAACGCCTGCTGCTGGTTGTTCGTGCCGGGCAGCTGCAGGCCGCACAGCATGCGGCGATCGCCGGACTGGCGCCAGGCGCGGTCGCCGGGCCACAGCAGGCTGACGGTGAACTTGCTGTTCGGGTCGAACTTGGGGCCCAGGTAAGTGCGCACGGCGGCCTCGCACTGCTCCTGGGTGATCTGCTGAATGCGCGCGGGCGTCGGGGGCGCGGCGTTGGGCCCGTATTCGGAGCCCGGGAACGTCCGCATGTCAATGGATTCGGCGACCTCGAACTTGTGGTCGTCGCCGCAGTTGACGATCCTCGCCGACTCGGGGGTGGTGTCCGGCCACATCAGGCATTCCCCGGGGGAGGCGCGGTTGAAGGCGGCGTCGCTCTTGGTTCCGGTGCTGCGCACGGGGCTGCTGTCCAGGAACCGTCCCGATCCGGGGCCACCGACCGGGATCGCGGTGACCAGTCCGGCGATCAACAGGCCGCCGAGCGCGGTCAGCAGCAGCGCGCGCCGGGTCGCCCGGGCCTGCAGGCTGCGCGGCCACAGGAAGGCGGACGGCTGCTGAACCGACGGCTCATCGGTCGAGGCGGCGGACGACTCGACCACCCGGCCTTCCCGGGCTTCCGAAAGTTCCTTCTCGGGCGCTTGCGACATCGGCTCCATTCTGACAGCAGCACCTGAGACGCGTGACAAAAGTTACTGATGTGAGTCCTGCGGCCAATCGCGGTGGATGCACCGCCAGGCGGCCGGAACCGGTGAAAGTAGTCTCAGGGCCGTGATCGACCTCAAGCTGCTCCGGGAAGACCCCGACGCCGTGCGCCGCTCCCAACAAAGTCGCGGCGAGGACCCGTCGCTGGTAGATGCCCTGTTGACCGCCGACGCCGCGCGCCGGGCCGCGATCTCGTCGGCGGACGGGCTGCGGGCCGAACAGAAGTCCGCCAGCAAGAGCGTGGGGGCCGCCTCGCCCGAGGAGCGCCCGGCCAAGCTGGCTCGCGCCAAGGAACTGGCCGGGCAGGTGAAGGCCGCCGAAACCGCGCAGGCCGACGCGGAGACGGCGTTCACCGCGGCGCACATGGCCATCTCCAACGTCGTCATCGACGGGGTGCCCGCCGGTGGCGAGGACAATTTCGCCGTCCTCGACGTGGTCGGCGAGCCCGCGGCGATCGACAACCCGAGGGACCACCTGGAGCTCGGTGAATCGCTCGGGCTCATCGACATGCAGCGCGGGGCCAAGGTCTCCGGGTCGCGGTTCTACTTCCTGACCGGCAAGGGTGCGCTGCTCCAGCTGGGCCTGCTGCAGCTGGCATTGCGGCTGGCCGTCGAGAACGGCTTCATCCCGATGATTCCGCCGGTGCTGGTGCGCCCGGAAGTGATGGCCGGCACCGGATTCCTGGGCGCGCACGCCGACGAGATCTATCGGGTGGAGGCCGACGACCTCTACCTGGTGGGCACCTCGGAGGTGCCGCTGGCCGGCTATCACTCCGACGAGATCCTGGACCTGTCCGGCGGCCCGCTGCGGTACGCGGGATGGTCGTCGTGCTTTCGCCGCGAGGCGGGCAGCTACGGTAAGGACACCCGCGGCATCATCCGGGTGCATCAATTCGACAAGGTCGAGGGCTTCGTCTACTGCACACCCGCCGACGCCGAGGCGGAACACCAGCGGCTGCTGGGCTGGCAGCGCGAAATGCTGGCCCTCATCGAGGTGCCATATCGGGTGATCGACGTGGCCGCGGGCGATCTCGGCTCGTCGGCCGCCCGCAAATTCGATTGTGAGGCTTGGGTTCCCACGCAGGGCGCCTACCGCGAGCTGACGTCGACGTCGAACTGCACCACGTTCCAGGCCCGCCGGCTGGCCACCCGCTACCGCGACGAGACGGGCAAACCGCAGACCGCCGCGACGCTGAACGGAACGCTGGGCACCACGCGCTGGCTGGTGGCGATCTTGGAGAACCACCAGCAGCCCGACGGCAGCGTACGGGTGCCCGAGGCGCTGGTGCCGTTCGTCGGCGCCGAGGTGCTGGAGCCCGTTGGCTAGTGGCGATCGCAAGCGCGGCGTAGCCGGGCGCGGCGGGTCGCCACCGTTGGCTAGTGGCGATCGCAAGCGCGGCGTAGCCGGGCGCGGCGGGTCGCCACCGTTGGCTAGGGCGCCTTGCCGGCCAGCTGGCCGGGAGTGTGCCCGAACGCTCGCCGGTAGGTGTCGATGAAGGCGCTTGGTGTGGCCCAACCGCATTCGGCCGCCACCGAGGTGACATCGCGCCGTTCGGCGAGCAGCACAAGGGCGTGTTGCAGCCGGACCTGGGTGCGCCATTGCGGGAACGTCATGGCCAGCTCGTCGCTGAACAGGCGGCTCAGCGTGCGCTGGCCGACGCCGACCCGGTCCCCGATCTGGTGCAGCGTCAATGACTCGCGCAGGTTATCGGCGATCACTGCGCAGGCCTGACGCAGCCGGCTGTCGACGGGCGTGGGAATCCACAGTGGCTCCCCGACGCCGGTGGCTTGCAACTGATCGTGCAGCACGGCCAGCATCCGGTGGTGCTCGGCGGTGTCGGTTCCATCGGTCTGCGAACACGCGATGATCAGTTCGCGCATCAAAGGATTGACCGACAGCACGGCGGGCGCGGCGGGGCCGCGACGATAGCGGCCGGGGTCCAGGGCCACGCCGTGAAACTGCGTGGCGCCGTGAAACTTGTGTTCGTGCCAACAACCCGCCGGTATCCAGATGGCGCGATTCGCCGGCGTGATCCACGTGCCCGCCGGGGTGGTCACCGAGACCGCGCCCGAAGACGGGTAGACGATCTGGTGCAGCGGATGCCGGTGCCGTTCGATGCGCGCCCCCGGCGGCAAGGTCCGCGACGACGTCGCCAGCCCGTGATGGCTGAATTCCGACATATCTAGGCAGGATATCGGAAGCCCGCAGCCCGCGTGGTCGCTTAGCGTTTGCGGTGACTCACAGAAAGGCGTGATCGGGATGGCGATGAATCTCCTGCACCGACGCCGGTGCAGCTCGGCCGGCTGGGAAAAGGCGGTGGCCGATCAGTTGTTGCCCTGGGCGTTGCAGGGCGTCGAATTAGGCACGCGCACTTTGGAAATCGGCCCCGGCTACGGGGCGACGCTTCGTGCTCTGCTGGATCGCGCGGTGTCGCTCACCGCGGTCGAAGTCGACGCCGAGATGGCCGACCGCCTGCAGCGCCGGTACGGCGAGCGCGCGCACGTCATCCACGCCGACGGCTCCGAAACGGGACTGCCCGCAGACCATTTCACGTCGGTGGTGTGCTTCACGATGCTGCACCACGTGCCCGACGCCGGGTTGCAGGACCGGCTCTTCGCCGAGGCGTTCAGGGTGCTGCAGCCCGGAGGGGTCTTCGCCGGCAGCGACGGCGTTCCGTCCCTGGCGTTCCGCCTGATTCACGTGGCCGACACCTACAACCCGATACCGCCGAGCGCCCTGCCCGGGCGGCTTCGAGCCGCGGGATTCACCGACGTCCACACCGAGGTCAAGGGCGGCCGACAGCGGTGGCGGGCGGCCAAACCGATCGGCTAGGCGTTTACCGTCGCGCGGTCCCGTTCGTGCCGGCGCTGGCGTTCCATCGTCGCGAAGTAGAACGCGAACGCGAACGCGAAGCTGGTGAACAGGCTGGACACGAAGTACAGCCACGGGTGACGCAGGCCGCGGCGGTAGCCGTCCACGATCGTAAAGATCGGCAGCAGAACAACATTGGCGATCGTGTAGTCCTGGCTGGCCGAGCTGGCGGCCGGGTTGGTGAACATCAGCTTGATGTATTCGAGCCAGCTGCCGTGTTCGCCCCAGAGGGGGTTGGTGGATCCGTGCGAGTACTCCTGCACGTAGGTGATGTTGAAGTACCAGCCGAGGGCGACCGAGGCGATGCCGACGACGTAGTACACGACTTCCATTGGCGAGAAGAGCGGGCCGCCGGCCGGCCGGGCGAAAACTCCTCTGTTGGCCATGACGATCCAGCTGATGACCGCCAGTCCGAGTACCGCGTGAGTGAGTAGCGAGACCATGGCCGCAGTCTCACCCCCACCGCGAAGTTTTGTCAATATTGACACAACAACGGGAATGGCAACGCCGCCGACTTGGTACCTTCTTCCCATGGTCAGGCCCGCGCAGACGGTGCGCAGCGAACGCACTCGTGAAGCGCTGCGACAGGCCGCCCTGGTGCGGTTCCTGGCCCAGGGCGTGGAAGACACGTCGGCCGAGCAGATCGCCGCCGACGCCGGGGTTTCGCTGCGGACGTTCTACCGCCACTTCGGCTCCAAGCACGATCTGCTGTTCGCCGACTACACCGGGCTGCACTGGTTTCGCTCCGCCCTGGATGCCAGACCGGCGGAAGAGGCGATCATCGATTCGGTGCAGGCGGCCATCTTCTCGTTCCCGTATGACGTCGACGCCGTGACCAAGATCGCCGCCCTGCGCCAAGACGAGCTCGACCCCGGCCGCATCGTCCGCCATATCAGGGAGGTCCAGGCCGACTTCGCCGACGCCATTGGCGCACAACTGCAACGGCGCGGCCGCGGGGCCGACGGCACCGCGGATTCAACGGCGGATCAGCGGGTCCGTGCCGCGGTCACCGCGAGATGCATTGCGGCCGCGGTGTTCGGTGCGATGGAGGTCTGGATGGTGAGTGAGGACCGGTCGCTGGGCGAACTCGCGCGGCTGTGCCATGCGGCGCTGGAGTCGCTGCGAGCCGGGATCACCGACTCCTGGGTGACCGCGACCGCCCGCGATGTTTCGTCATAATTGACAAAACTTTGGCGCCGTGCGAGCCTCCATTCCGGAGGGCAGGACATGACTGATTACGACGCGATAGTTATCGGTGCGGGCCACAACGGGCTGACAGCGGCCGTGCTGCTGCAGAAGGCCGGACTGCGGACCGTGTGCTTGGATCCCAAGCTCTACGCGGGCGGCATGGCCTCCACCGTCGAGCTTTTCGACGGATACCAGTTCGAGATCGCCGGCTCGGTGCTGTTCCCGACATCTTCCAAGGTGGTCAACGAGCTGGGCCTGGACGCCATGCCGACGATCGACCTGGACGTGATGTCGGTAGCGGTGCGCGGTGTCGGCGACGATCCGCTGATCCAGTACAGCGATCCGATCAAGCTGTTCACCCACCTCAACGAGGTGCACGGGGCGGACGCGGTCAACGGCATGGCGGGGCTGATGGCGATGGGCCCAGGCGCCCACCCGCGCGCTGGGCCGGTTCGAAGCCGGAATGCCGCCCAAGAGCATCGACGAGATGTATGCCTGTGCCACAAACGAATTCGAGCGTTCCGCGATCGACGACATGTTGTTCGGATCTGTCACCGACGTGTTGGACCGTTACCTGCCGGACCGCGAGAAGCACGGCGCGATCCGCGGCTCGATGACCGTGCTGGCCGTCAACACGCTCTACCGCGGGCCGTCCACGCCGGGTAGCGCGGCGGCACTCGCCTTCGGACTCGGTGTTCCCGACGGCGACACCATGCAGATGAAGAAACTGCGCGGGGGCATCGGCGCGCTCACCGCACATCTGGGCGAGGTGCTGAAGAGCCACGGTGGCGAAGTTCGGTTGCGTACCAAGGTGACCGAGATTCTGGTCGCCGACGGGCGCGTGACCGGAGTGCGTACCGAGGCGGGGGAGACGTTGAACGCTCCGATCGTCGTCTCCGGCATCGCGCCGGACATCACACTCAACGAGATGATCGACCCCGCGGCGCTGCCCGCCGATATTCGGGAACGCTATGCGCGTATCGACCACCGCGGCAGCTACCTGCAGATGCACTTCGCGCTCGAGGAGGCCCCCGTCTTCGAGGCGCCCTACGAGGTGCTCAACGACCCGGCCATGCAGGCCTCGATCGGCCTGTTCTGCACTCCGGAGGAAGTCCAGCAGCAGTGGGAGGACGCGCGGCGCGGAATCGTCCCGGCCGACCCGACGGTCGTGTTGCAGATCCCGTCGCAGAACGACCCGGACCTGGCGCCCGAGGGAAAGCATGCCGCGTCGGCGTTCGCGCTGTTCTTCCCGATCGAGGGCGACGTGGATTACGGGCAGGCCAAGGTCGAAATGGGCCAGCGAGTCATCGACAAGATCACCCGGCTCGCCCCGAATTTCGAGCGCAGCATCATCCGGCACACCACCTTCACGCCCAAACACATGGGCGTGATGTTCGGTGCCCCCGGCGGCGACTACTGCCACGGCCTGTTGAATGCCAACCAGATCGGGCCCAACCGGCCCGGCCCGCGGGGCTTCCTCGGCCAGCCGATCCCGATCGAAGGGCTGTATCTGGGCAGCGCGGGCTGCCACGGCGGCCCGGGGATCACCTTCATCCCCGGCTACAACGCGGCGCGCCAAGCGCTCGCCGACCAGGGCCGCTGAGGTGCGTCCTAACCGCGCCGACTGAGCAAACCGTCCAACAGCGCGGTGAACTCATCGGGACGCGCGGGCGTGAACGCGGGGGAGGGCCGCGTGCCGGGCACGTCCAGCGTGATCAACGTCGACTTGAAGGGCCGGCTGATGTCCAGCGGCAGCCAGCGGCGTAGGTCCGAGCTGCCCCAGATCCGGAACCGTTCGGTGAAAAGGCCCAGGCTACTCGGCTTTGTATCCGCGGATCGCGTCGAGTCGCGATCACCTTCGATGTTCCTGAAGGAAAGTGGTAGCGGCGCAACGTGATCGCCGCACGGTCCAGCTGGACCAGGCCGTCGTCGTAGGATTCGTTCACGCCCGCGAACTCCGCAGTTGGTGACCCTTCGCGGTCAGGCAGCGCCCGTCGTCCAGTCGCCACTGCCACCCGTGCAGATTGCAGGTCAACGTGTTTCCCTCGACCACACCGAATTTCGACAGGTCGGCCTTGAGGTGCGGGCAGCGGCGCTGAATCTCCCAGCCGTCCAGCGTGACCGAGGCGGAGTCGTCGTGGGTCTCGGCGAACCAGCCGTCGGCGTAAGCGATCCGCTCGTCGGTCAGGCACTTGAAGAAGGTGTAGAGGTACTCGTTGTAGCCGCCGACTCGCCAGGCCCTGAAACGGGTCGACAAGAAGATGGTGTTGACCCAGTCCGGCTCGCCGTCACGCAGCACCGTGCGAACCAGCTCCGGTGCTATCGCGAATCCGTAGCGAACTTTTTCATCCGGAATCCGTTCCCGCACAGCCCGTTTCGGGAAGTCCAGGATTACGGTCTCCGGTCCGAGCACCAGTTCGACGGGGTAGCCGATGCCGTCGCAGATCTCATCGCTCTGCGACATGATCGGCTCGAACAGGGCGCGCAGCGGTTCCAGCAGCGGCTCCCCGGTGGCCGGCGCCCAGCTCGCCCGCTGCGCGGCGACGACGGGTGCCATCCGCTCGGCGTACTCGGCGATGTAGTCGGCCTTGCCCGTGGTGAAGATGGCCTCGACCTCGGCGGTGGGCAGCGGATGGGTCAGCGAATTCAGGGTGGAGCCGGTGAAGTCGGCGGTCGACCCGGGGATCATCAGCAGCCCGCCGTCGTTGCCGTGCCTGCGCATCTGGTCCAGGAAGACCATCTGGTCGGGGAAGATGTTGGCCGGATCGCGCGTGGTCGTCGTTGAGGTCGCGCAGCTCCGGATCCAGGAAGCAGGGCGGGCCCGCGGACGGGACCACCCACGTCGCGCCCACCTGGGCGAGGTACTGGCGGGCGCGGTCCATCTGCCGTTGCCGCTTCTGGACGCCGAACGACTCCTTGGCGCGGGCCGGCATGTCGTAGACCATCGGGTACCAGATGGCCCCGGAGTACTGCAGCAGGTGCACGTCGATGTGCCCGAACTCGCGAGGCCAGCACGTCCAGGTCCACCGGCCGGGCGTCATTCATGTTGAAAACCGTTGTCGCGCCGTCGGAAACCAGCAGCGCGGAATCGCCGATCGGGCCGTCGGCGGGTGCCCGCAGGGCGATGATCATGACGTCAAGGTCGCCTCCTGCGCCGCTGATCCGGTGCTTGACCGAGTTGCTGGTCTCGAAGAAACGGTGAAAACCCAGCTTCTCCAACTCATTTCGCAGATCGGGCACCGGGAAGTCCGGCAGCAAGCACCACCGCGTCCTTGTTGACGTGCGTCGGCCAGATTCTTCGCGTCGAAGTGGTCCTTGTGCAGGTGCGAGACATACAGGTAGTCGCAGTTGCCCAGGCCGTCCCAGTCCAGCGTGCTGTTGTCCGGGAACGGGAACCAGGACGCGAAGTAGGCGGGGTTGACCCAGGGGTCGCACAGGATGCTGCCCGCTTGGGTCTGGATCAGAAATCCGGCGTGGCCGACGCTGGTGACCTGCACTGATACCTTCCTGGGGTCGGTAGAAGGCCTTTGAAAGGCTTCTGCGGCCTCGGCCGGGGATGACGGCTTTTCAGCCCCCGAGCTTAGCGCGGGCCGACGTCGTCGGCCTGTCAGCGCCGTCCGGTGGCGGTGCACACACATCGGGTCCGGCCCGCACCCGGCGCCGAGGTTGCCGAGGTCAACGCGCCGCGCCGGTGGCCCCGTTCGGCGGCCGTGAAGACGGCCGTCCACCAGGGATTTCTGGCTGTCGGGGCGGCACACGGCGGGGAGCACTAGGCTGAAGTGCTGTGGAACCGGTTTACGGGACTGTCATTCAGCTCGCCCGCTTGGTGTGGCGCGTCCAGGGTCTGAAAATCACCATCGCGGGCGTGGAGAACGTGCCGAAAAGCGGCGGTGCGGTCATCGCGATCAACCACACCGGCTACCTGGACTTCACCTTCGCGGGGTTGCCGGCCTACAAGCAGGGCCTGGGTCGCAAGGTGCGGTTCATGGCCAAGCAGGAGGTTTTCGACCACAAGGTCACCGGGCCGATCATGCGCAGCCTGCGACACATCTCGGTGAATCGGCAAGACGGCGCCGCCTCCTTCGAAGCCGCCGTCCGTAACCTCAAGGACGGCGAGCTGGTCGGCGTCTACCCCGAAGCCACGATCAGCCGCAGCTTCGAGATCAAGGAATTCAAATCGGGGGCCGCGCGGATGGCCGTCGAGGCCGGCGTCCCGATCGTTCCGCACATCGTCTGGGGGGCCCAGCGGATCTGGACCAAGGATCACCCGAAGAAACTGTGGCGTCCGAAGGTTCCGATCACGGTGCTGGTCGGCGAACCGATCGAGCCCACGTTGGCCATCGAGGAACTGAAGGGGCTGTTGCATTCGCGCATGCAGCATCTGCTGGAGCGCGCGCAGGAAATGTACGGGCCGCATCCGGCCGGCGAGTTCTGGGTGCCCCACCGGTTGGGCGGGGGCGCTCCGTCCCTGGCGGAGGCGGCCCGATTGGAGGCCGAGGAGACGGCCGCCCGGGCGGCTCGACGGGCCGGGTCCGCAGGGGCGCCGGAGTAGTGATCGATGGTGGAGCCGACCTTCCGCGTTTTGGAGCTCGTGGCTCGATTGGCGGTGAAGGCCACCGGCACCAGGATCACCTACTGCGGTGAGGAGCAAATCCCCGAGCGGGGCGGAGCCGTGGTGGCGATCAACCACACCAGTTATGTCGACTTTCTGCCCGCCGCGCTGGCCGTGCATCGGCGGGGACGTCGGCTCAGGTTCATGATCAAAGCCGAAATGCAGCAGGTCAGGCCCGTCAATTTCCTGATCAAGCACACCCGCACCATCCCGGTGGACCGCGGCGCCGGGGCGGGCGCCTATGCGGTGGCGGTGCAGCGGCTACGCGAGGGTGAGCTGGTCGGGGTGTATCCGGAGGCCACCATCAGCCGCAGCTTCGAGCTCAAGGAGTTCAAGACCGGCGCCGCCCGGATGGCCGTCGAAGCGGACGTCCCGATCGTGCCGGTGATCGTCTGGGGAGCGCAGCGAATCTGGACCAAGGATCACCCACGAAATGTGGGTCGCGCCAAAATACCCATTACTGTGCAGGTAGGCGCGCCGCTACGGGCGCGCGAAGACATCGCGCAGACCGACGTTGCCCTGCGCGACTCGATGACCACCTTGCTGCACCGGGCGCAACAGCATTATCCGGGCGAGCCCGGGGCGTATTGGATGCCGCACCGGCTGGGCGGCGGAGCGCCAACCGTGGCTGAGGCCGCTCGCATCGAGGCCACCGAGGCGGCTGCCCGCTCGGTCAAAAGGGCCGAGCGCCCGTCGCAGTAGGCGAAGGAGAAGACATGCCCGAGGGGTTCTACCGGTTGGCGGAGTGGATCGTCCCGCCGATGGTTGCGATGCAGGGAACCACGTTCACCTATCGCGGCCTGGAGAACATTCCCGCCCGCGGCGGCGCCTTGCTCGCTCAGAACCACACCAGCTACCTGGACTGGCTCCCGACGCTGATGGCCGTCCGTGAGCGGCGGCGGCGCGCGTACTTCATGATCAAGGCGGAGATGGCGGACGTGAAGGCGGTCAACTACGTCATCAATCACGCGCGGCTGATCCCGGTGGATCGGAGGTCGGGACATGACGCCCTCGATGTGGCGGTGCAGCGCATGCGCGAGGGTGAACTGATCGGGATGCATCCCGAGGCGACCATCAGCCGCAGTTTCGAACTGCGGGAATTCAAGACCGGCGCGGCGCGTATGGCGCTCGACGCCCAGGTTCCGATCGTTCCGATCGTCGTATGGGGCGCTCATCGGATCTGGCCCAAGGACCATCCCAAGAAGGTGTTTCGCAACAAGGTTCCGATCACGGTGGCGGCCGCAGAGCCGTTGCCGCCGCGGGGCACGCCCGAGGAACTCAACGCTGCTGTTGCGTTCGGCGATGAATGACTTGCTGTACCGGGTGCAGGAGGAATATCCGCACCCGAAAGACGAGTTCTGGGTACCGCAGCGGCTGGGTGGCAGCGCGCCCACCCAGGAGGATTCTCGGGCCATTCGGTTGTCGGAGTTGCAGGAGCGGATGCAGAAGTACGGAACCGACGGTGTGACGCGACCCGGGCAGAACCAGAGCGGGCGGCATTGAGCGTTTCGGCCAGCCGCCAAGGCGGGCGGTTTCGGTGACCTTGCCTGCGCTCATCGCTTGCGACGTCGACGGCACCCTGTTCGACGACGACGAGAAGATCTCCCCGCGCACCCGCGACGCCATCCGCGCCGCGGTGGCGGCGGGTGCGCAGTTCGTCGTGGCGACCGGCCGTCCGCCGCGCTGGGTCCGGCCCGTCGTCGATGCGCTGGGTTTCGCGCCAATCTCCGTGTGCGCCAACGGTGCCGTCATCTATGACGCCGCGACCGACCGGGTGCTGTCGACACGCACGCTGGCCGTCGACACCCTGGCCGAATTGGCGGAGCTGGCGACCCGCGTCATCCCCGGCGCCGGGCTGGCCGTCGAGCGGATCGGCGAAAGCGCGCATGACACGGTGACTCCCCAGTTCGTCAGCTCGCCGGGTTACGAGCACGCCTGGCTGAACCCGGACAACACCGAGGTGTCGATCCAGGATCTGCTCAGCGCCCCGGCGATCAAGCTGCTCATTCGCCGACCCGGCGCCCGCAGCGCCGATATGGCGGCCGAACTGGCCAAGCACGTCGGCATCGAGGGTGACATCACCTACTCCACCAACAACGGCCTGATCGAGATCGTGCCGCTGGGGACCAGCAAGGCCACCGGCATCGACGAGATCGCACGGCCGCTCGAGATCGCCCGCGAGGAGGTGGTGGCGTTCGGCGACATGCCGAACGACCTGCCGATGCTGCGGTGGGCGGGACACGGCGTGGCGATGGGCAATGCCCATCCCGACGTGCAGGCGGCCGCCGACGAGGTCACCACCGCCAACAACGACGACGGGGTGGGCCGGGTGCTGGAACGCTGGTGGCTCTAGCGCGGCGCAGGCAGAACTAGCGCCGCAGTCGGTTATGTCGGTGTGGGGTGCGACGGCAGCGAGAAGTGTTCGGCCGGTACCGTTGGGCCGCTTGGCGATTCGGTCGTCAGCGGAACCGTGATGCCGTCCACGACCTCGGTGACGTTACCGGTCAGGCGCTCGTAATTCAGCGTGCCGTGCTGAAAGTTCTGCGTAATCTGCAGCGGCTCTTGGATTTCCGCGCTCGTCGGCAATCCGAGCGGGCCACGTTCATAGCTCTCCGAGCCCCAGCCGTCGTAGATGGCGCCCGTGACCGGCTGGGCGCCGGTCTCGGGTGACCAGTACATCGCGCCACGGGCGAACGTGACAAACCGGGCATCGTCTTCCGCGCTGTCTTCCGGCGAGGTCGGCGCACCCAGCACGCTGCTCATCCCGCCGATCGCCTGCCAGTGGTCATAGATCGCACCGCCTTGCAACGCCTTGAGCAATTCTTCCGGCGGATCGTTGACATGCGATGCGATATCGCGCATTTCGTCCATCAGCGCGTAGGCGGCGTTGCCCGGGCAATCGGTGTTCCCGACGTCGCGGTGGGTGAAGATGGTCGGCAGCGTCGCGATGGAGCCGGCCGGAAAAGTGGTGTAGTGGCTACCGGCCGACTCCAGCTGCACCGTGCCCTTGGGGTCGACGTTGTCCAGACCCAGCCGCCAGCCCGAGCAGCCGTCCCATGGTTCTGAGCTGGATCGGTGTGGGAGGCACGTCATCGAAGTTGCCGATCATCGCCACACCCCAGGTGTTGCGGTTGAATCCGCCGGTGTGAAAAGCCTCGACCGCCTTGGTGAGGCCGCCTGCGCTGCCCTCGAACACCTGGCCGTACTTGTCGACCAGCGCGTTGTAGGCGATGTCGCACCAGCCCAGCGTCTTGCTGTGGTAGGTGTAGATGGCCTTGACGATCCCGGCTGATTCAAGCGGCGAATAGTCATTGCTGCCCGCGGTGTGGTGGACGACCGCGGCGCGAATCCCGTTGTCGTACTGCGGGGTACCGCATCGCAGCGACTCGTCGGCGCCCCATTGCGCTCGGCTGATGATGGGTGGAGCCTGGCCGGGCATCAAGACTCCCGCCGGTGGCGTCCAATGCGTTTCGGCCGGCGCTTGCGGTGGGGAGATGAGGACGGCCGAGATGTTCTGCCCGAAGGGCTGTTCCCTGGATGCCGGCTTATAGCCCAGATCCGTCTTCTCGCTCGGCGGTACCGGCGGTGGCTGCGTCACCGCCGCGTCGAGCGGGCGGGTGACCGCGATCTGGACGGTCGTGGTGGTGCCGACGAACACCGGATCGGTGCCGCGGGGCCCCTCGCTCGCCCCGCTGGTGTGGTCGTCTGGTTCCGCCGGCTCTTCGCCGCCGGCTCGGGACGCCGGGTCGGGGGCCGCGGTTTCGTACTCGGTCTGATACCAGGGGCCCCATGAACCGTCGGGGCGCTTGGCCCGCACCCGGGTCGACGTGCCGGCCAGGTCGCCGGTCAGGGCGACCAGAGAAAAAGGGGTTTCCTGACTGATTTCGCGAACGGTCACGCCCGCGCCCAGCCCGACCAGCGGCTGCTCGACGAGTTGGGTGCCGCGGGGTGGCGGCGGGCCGGCGGTGCCGCGATCGCGCGTCGTGCCCGCCACCCACGAGACGAGGACGACGGTCGCCGCCATCGCGGTGAGCAGCATCGTTGGCGCACGACTGCGAGACACCAGCTGATGTTACGTGTGATTCTAATGTTATCTATGGGACGACACGAACTGGGGGCCGGCGAATCTCCACAAAATCGACGGCACCGCAGATGATTCTGCGGTGCCGTCTTGTGGAGGGTTTGTAAAGGACTAGACCGGGGGCAGCGCCGGTACCGCACCGGCCGCACCCGCGGCGGCGGGAAGAGCGCCCGCGGCGGCGCCGGGGAGGGCACCCGCGACACCCGGCAGGGCACCAGCGGCGCCGGGGAGGGCACCCGCGACACCCGGCAGGGCACCAGCGGCACCCGGCAGGGCACCAGCGGCGCCCGGCAGGGCACTCGCGGCGCCAGCGCCACCATGCATGCCCTGCGTGATGGCCGGCATGACCAAGCCCTTGAGCAGGTCGATCGCCTGGCCGGCGCCCAACTGGTTGGCGGCTTGCATCACGTCGTTGACCAAACCGCCGCTGGCACCGCCGGTGCTCGAGCCGCCGCCCAGTCCGGTGCCGCCGCCAATCGGCGAAGCGCTACCGAAGGTCGACGGGTCGCCCAGGATCGGGTAGGTGCCACCGGCGCCCGGGTTCAACCCGGCCCCGGAGTCGATCGGCACCTCGCTCGGCGACATCGCCGGGCCACCCAGACCCGGTGTGACCCCGGCCGGGCTGGTCAGCCCGGGGTTGGAGAGCGCCGGGTTGAGCCCGGCACCCGGGGTCGCGACACCGCCACCAGGGGTGGTCGGCAACGCGCCGGGCGCGGTGAGCCCTGGCGTCATCGGCGCCATGCCGGGACTGGTCAGACCCGGGGCTCGTCAAGCCGGGACTGGTCAGACCGGGGCTCGTCAATCCGGGGCTGGTCGCGCCCGGATTGGTCAGGCCCGTCGTTCCCAGTCCGGGTGTTCCGAGGCCCGGAGTGCCCAGGCCGGGGCTGGCGAGACCGGGTGTGCTGGTCGCACCCCCGCCCAAGGCGGGCACCGAGGGCAGGTTGATCCCGAATTGCGACAACCCCTGCGACAGCGCGCCCATCAGCTCACCGGGCAGATCGGTCATCACCGCGGCCTGCTTGAACTCGTGGTGCTCGGGCGCCTTGGTGCCGGCGGTCGATTCGTAGACAAGAAAGTATGCGCAAGGACTCGCCACTGCCAGGGCGGCTACCGCGCTCATGGCTGTTGAGAGCTTGCGTCGGCGTCGGTTCGGCACGGAAGTCTCCTCTATCTGACTGTGTGTTGTGTCGGCGTGTCCCACCGCACCTATCTGGTGGGGATCACACAAAGTCGATGGTACGAGTGGTGAGCCTGTTACTAGAGTGGTGATATTGAATCGTGAGGCAATTGCGACCCCGACTGTGATCGCGGATCCCCGGCGCCGCAACGGCCGTCGTCACAGGGCCAACTCCGCTGCATCGCGGCTGCATGGCCTCGCCAAATGGGTTAGGGCCACGCGGTCGGATACCCTAAGCAACCGATGACCGCTCGTTTCGATCTTTTCGTCGTCGGCTCTGGATTCTTCGGACTGACCATTGCCGAGCGCGTGGCTACCCAGCTCGGGAAGCGCGTCCTCGTCGTGGACCGCCGACCGCACATCGGTGGCAACGCCTACTCAGAAGCCGAGCCGCACACCGGCATCGAAGTGCACAAGTACGGTGCTCACCTGTTCCACACCTCCAACAAGAGGGTCTGGGACTACGTGCGGCAGTTCACCGACTTCACCGACTACCGTCACCGCGTCTTCGCGATGCACAACGGGCAGGCCTACCAGTTCCCGATGGGGCTCGGCCTGGTATCGCAGTTCTTCGGCAAGTACTTCACCCCCGACGAAGCCCGCAAGCTCATCGCCGAGCAGGCCGCCGAGATCGACCCGGCCGACGCGCAGAACCTGGAGGAGAAGGCGATCTCGCTGATCGGCCGACCGCTCTACGAGGCCTTCGTCAAGGGGTACACGGCCAAGCAGTGGCAGACCGACCCCAAGGAGCTGCCGGCCGCGAACATCACCCGGCTGCCGGTGCGCTACACCTTCGACAATCGCTACTTCAGCGACACCTATGAGGGCCTGCCCGTCGACGGCTACACGGCCTGGCTGCGCAACATGGCCGCCGACGACCGCATCGAGGTCAGGCTGGACACGGACTGGTTCGACGTGCGCGACCAACTGCGCGCGGACAGCCCCGACGCGCCGGTCGTCTACACCGGGCCGCTGGACCGCTACTTCGACTACGCCGAGGGCCGGCTGGGCTGGCGCACCCTCGACTTCGACCTGGAAGTGCTGCCCATCGGCGATTTCCAGGGCACGCCGGTGATGAACTACAACGACCCCGACGTGCCGTACACCCGCATCCACGAGTTCCGTCACTTCCACACCGAGCGCGACTATCCGGCCGACAAGACCGTGATAATGCGGGAGTACTCGCGCTTCGCCGAAGACGACGACGAGCCCTACTATCCGATCAACACCGAGGCCGACCGCGCCCTGTTGGCCGCCTATCGAACCAGGGCGAAGTCCGAGACCGCGTCGTCGAAGGTCCTGTTCGGCGGCCGGCTGGGCACCTACCAATACCTGGATATGCACATGGCCATCGCCAGCGCTTTGAACATGTACGACAACGTGCTCGCGCCGCACCTGCGCGACGGCACATCCCTGACGGAAGCCCAGAACAATGAGGAAGGCGCGCGCTGATGCGCGCCGACGACGATGCAGAGCAAGCGATGAGGAGGAGTGGCGCCTAATGTCTGCCGTGAGCTTGCTGTCCCGGATCATCCTGCCGCGTCCCGGCGAGCCGCTCGACGTGCGCAAGCTGTATCTCGAGGAGTCGACGACCAACGCCCGGCGCGCGCACGCCACCAGCCGCACGTCGCTGGAGATCGGCAAAGAGTCCGAGGTGTCGTTCGCCAGCTACTTCAACGCGTTCCCGGCCAGCTACTGGCGGCGCTGGTCCATCTGTAAGTCGGTGGCGCTGCGGGTCGAGCTGACCGGAACCGGACGGGTCGACGTGTACCGGACGAAGGCCACCGGGGTGCGGATCTCCGTGGAGGGCCGCCAGTTCGTCGGGACCGAGGAGCAACCGGCCGTCGTCGAGATCGAGGTGGCGCTCAAGCCGTTCGAGGACGGCGGCTGGATCTGGTTCGACATCACCACCGACACCCCGGTCAACCTCATCAGCGGTGGCTGGTACGCCACCGAGCCCGCTCCGGGGACGGCCAACATCGCCGTCGGCATCCCCACGTTCAACCGCCCCGCCGACTGCGTCAACGCGCTGGCCGACCTCACCGCGGATCCGTTGGTGGACGAGGTGATTGGTGCGGTCATCGTTCCGGACCAGGGTGTGCGCAAGGTGCGCGATCACCCGGACTTCGCGGCCGCCGCCGCGGGCCTGGGCAGCCGGCTGTCCATCCATAACCAGCCCAACCTCGGCGGCTCCGGCGGCTACAGCCGGGTGATGTACGAGGCGCTGAAAAACACCGACTGCCAACAGATCCTGTTCATGGACGACGACATCCGCATCGAGCCTGACACGATCCTGCGGGTGCTGGCGCTCAACCGATTCGCCAAGAAGCCGACCCTCATCGGCGGGCAGATGCTCAACCTGCAGGAGCCCTCGCACCTGCACATCATGGGCGAGGTCGTCAACCAGGCGAACTTCATGTGGACCGCCGCGCCGCACGCCGAGTACGACCACAACTTCGCCGAATACCCGTTGAACGACAAGAACGATCGGAGCGCACTGCTGCACCGGCGCATCGACGTCGACTTCAACGGCTGGTGGACGTGCATGATCCCGCGCCAGGTCGCCGAGGAACTGGGTCAGCCGCTGCCGCTGTTCATCAAGTGGGACGACGCCGAATACGGCCTGCGCGCCGGCGAGCACGGCTATCCGACGGTCACGCTGCCCGGCGCCGCGATCTGGCACATGGCCTGGAGCGACAAGGACGACGCCATCGACTGGCAGGCCTACTTCCACCTGCGCAACCGGCTGGTGGTCGCGGCACTGCACTGGGACGGCGACATCACCGGACTGGTCCGCAGCCACCTCAAGGCGACACTGAAACACCTTGCCTGCCTTGAGTATTCGACCGTCGCGATTCAGAACAGGGCGATTGACGACTTCCTCGCCGGGCCGGAGCACATCTTCTCGATCCTGGAATCTGGTCTGCCGGAAGTGCACCGGCTGCGCAAGGAATACCCGGACGCCGTCGTGCTGCCGGCGGCCAGCGAGTTGCCGGCGCCGTCGCACAAGACCAAGGCGATGAAGCCGCCGGTGAATCCGGTGTCGATCAGCTATCGGCTGGCCCGCGGCATTCTGCACAACATGACCAAGGCCGAGACCGAGTCCCACAGCCGGCCCGAGTTCAACGTGCCGACCCAGGATGCGCGCTGGTTCCGGCTGTGCACGGTCGACGGCGTGACGGTCACCACGGCCGACGGCTGCGGCGTGGTCTACCGGCAGCGGGACCGGCGAAAGATGTTCTCGCTGTTGTTCGCATCGCTGCGCCGGCAGCGTCAGCTGCTCAGCCGGTTCGACGAGATGCGCCGGGTGTATCGCGACGCGCTGCCGGTGTTGTCCAGCAAGCAGAAGTGGGAGACGGCGTTGCTGCCAGCCGCAGAACATGCATGAGGCCGCTGCTGCAGAGGCGCCGCGCGGTGAGGTGGCCGCGCTGGTCGCCGTCCAGGCGGCACTGAGCGATCGTCCCGGGGCGCTGCCCGCGGCGCGCGCACTGTCCCACTTCGGCGAGCACAGCATCGGCTGGGTGGCCGTCGCCGCGATCGGAGCGTTGCTTTCACCGAAGCGGCGGTGGGACTGGCTGGTCGCCGGGGCCGGGGCATTCGCCGCGCACGCCGCCGCCGTCATCGTCAAGCGGATCGTGCGCCGCAAGCGGCCGCACGACCCCGCCGTCGCGGTGAACGTCGGCACGCCCAGTCAACTGAGTTTCCCGTCCGCACATGCCACTTCGACCACCGCCGCGGCCATTCTGATGGGCCGGACCACCGGCCTGCCACTGCCCGCGGTCTTGGTGCCGCCGATGGCGCTGTCGCGGATGCTGCTGGGAGTGCACTACCCCAGCGACGTGGCCTTCGGCATCGCCCTGGGTGCCGTCGTTGCGGCGATCGCGCGCCGCGCACGAGAGGTGGAGTGGCTGAATGAGTGAGGACGTCGTGACCCGACCGCCGGGCAACCTGGTCACCGGGGTGATCAAGGCGATCCGGCCCCGGCAGTGGGTGAAGAACGTATTGGTGCTGGCCGCGCCGGTGGCCGGGCTGGGCAGCGGCATTCGGTACGACTACGGACAGATGCTCACCCACGTGGGGTTGGCGTTCGTGGTGTTCAGCCTGGCGGCGTCGTCGATTTACCTGATCAACGATGCGCGCGATGTCGAGGCGGATCGCGAACACCCCACCAAGAGATTCCGCCCGATTGCGGCGGGTGTGGTGCCCGCCTGGCTGGCCTACGTCGTCGCGGTGGTGCTGGGCGTGGCCTCGCTGGGCATCGCGTGGACGGTGACACCGAACCTGGCGCTGGTGATGGCCGTCTACCTCGGCATGCAGCTGGCGTACTGCTTCGGCCTCAAACACCAAGCGGTGCTTGACATCTGCATCGTCTCCTCGGCATATCTACTTCGCGCCATCGCCGGCGGTGTTGCTGCCAAAATCCCGCTTTCGCAATGGTTTTTGCTCTCGGCGGCGTTCGCCTCGCTGTTCATGGTGGCCGGCAAGCGCTATGCGGAATTGCAGCTGGCCGAGCGCACCGGCGCGGCGATCCGCAAGTCACTGGAGAGCTACACCAGTACCTACCTGCGATTCGTGTGGACGCTGTCGGCCACCGCGGTGGTGATGTGCTACGGCCTATGGGCGTTCGAGCGCGGCCACCACTCGGGGTCTTGGTACGCGGTCTCCATGGTCCCGTTCACCATCGCGATCCTGCGCTACGCGGTAGACGTGGACGGCGGGCTGGCCGGCGAACCCGAAGACATCGCACTGCGGGACCGGGTGCTGCAACTGCTGTTCCTGGCGTGGATCGCAACAGTCGGAGCCGCCGTTGCCTTCGGTTAGCCCCGAACTGCAGGCTCTCAAAGCGCGCATGATGCGCAGCCGGCCGGTGATCAGGCGGCCCGGCTGGCCGGTGTTTCCCTACACCACCATGGTGCGGGTCAGCCTCTGGATCAGCGTGGCGCTGGTCGCCATCCTGTTCGGCTGGGGAAGTTGGCAGCGACGGTGGATCGCCGACGACGGCCTCATCGTGCTGCGCACCGTGCGCAACCTGCTCGCGGGCAACGGACCGGTGTTCAACCAGGGTGAACGGGTCGAGGCCAACACCTCGACGGCCTGGACCTACCTGATGTATGTCGGTAGCTGGGTCGGCGGCCCGCTGCGGATGGAGTATGTGGCGCTCGCGCTCGCGTTGGCGCTCTCGGTGGCGGGTGTGGCATTCCTGATGCTGGGCGCCGCGCGGTTGTACGCGCCGAGCTTGCGGGGCCGCAGGGCCATCATGGTGCCCGCCGGCGCGCTGGTGTACATCGCGCTGCCGCCGGCGCGGGACTTCGCCACGTCCGGGCTGGAGAGCGGTTTGGCGCTGGCCTATCTGGGGCTGCTGTGGTGGATGATGGTCTGCTGGGCGCAGCCGGTGCGCAACCGCGCGGATAAGAAGGTGTTCGACGGCCTGCTGGCGTTCGTTGCCGGGTTCAGTGTGCTGGTCCGGCCGGAGCTGGCGCTCATGGGCGGGCTGGCGCTGATCATGATGCTGGTCGCCGCCCGTACCTGGCGCCGCCGGATACTGATCGTGGTGGCCGGGGGTTTCGTGCCGGTCGCCTACGAGATCTTCCGGATGGGCTACTACGGCCTGCTGGTGCCGGGCACCGCCCTGGCCAAGGACGCGGCCGGGGACAAGTGGTCCCAGGGCATGATCTACCTCTTCAACTTCGACGCGCCGTATGCGGTGTGGATACCCCTGGTGCTCCTCGCTACCGCTGGGAATACTGCTGTTCGCCGCCCGTCGGCGGCCGTCGTTCCTGCGCCCCGACGCTGGCGCCCAATTACGGACGGCTGGCCCGTGCCGTGCACAGTCCGCCGGCGGTGGTGGCGTGGGTTCTGGTCAGCGGTCTGCTGCAGGCCCTCTACTGGATTCGGCAAGGCGGCGACTTCATGCATGCCCGGGTGCTGCTGGCCCCGCTGTTCTGTCTGCTGGCTCCGGTCGCCGTCATCCCGATCGCCATCCCCGACGGCCAGGACTATTCGCGGGAGACCGGCAACTGGGTTGCCGGCGCCGCCAGCGCGTTGTGGCTGGGGTTGGCCGGATGGGCGCTGTGGGCGGCGAATTCACCGGGGATGGGCGACGACGCCACCCACGTCACCTACTCCGGGATCGTCGACGAACGCCGCTTCTATGCCCAGGCCACCGGTCACGCGCATCCGCTGACCGCCGCGGACTACCTGGGCTATCCGCGGATGGCGGCCATCCTGACCGCCCTCAACAACACTCCCGAAGGGGCGTTGCTGCTGCCGTCGGGCAATTACATCCAGTGGGACCTGGTGCCGATGGCCCAGCCGCCGCCGGGCGACAAGTCCCCGCAAAAACCTCAGCACGCAGTGTTTTTCACCAACCTCGGCATGGTCGGCATGAACGTCGGGCTCGATGTCAGGGTGATCGATCAGATCGGTCTGGCGAATCCACTTGCGCAACACACCGAACGGCTCAAGCACGGCCGCATCGGGCACGACAAGAACCTCTTTCCCGACTGGGTGATCGCCGACGGCCCCTGGGTGAAGATGCCTCCGGGGATCCCGGGCTATCTGGACGCACAGTGGGTGGCCGAGGCCGTCTCGGCGCTGCAATGCCCCGACACGAAGGCGATGCTCAGCTCGGTGCGTGCGCCGATGACACCGCACCGATTCGTGTCCAACCTGGTGAATTCCTTCCAGTTCACCGGGTACCGGATCGACCGGGTGCCACGGTACGAACTGGCCCGGTGTGGGCTCCCGGTGCCCGCAGAGGCGCCGCCCCCACCTCGCGAGTAAGCGTCGCGCAGAAGAAATTTCGGCACCCGCCGAACAAATCACAGTGCGCTGGTCACGAAAGAATGGCAGCAACATCACTTTTGGCCCCTCACCAGCTGGCAATGGTCGTCAAGCACATGTGAAGACACCGCCTTTTAGACACATGTTTGAATTGAAAAGCGCTGGGTAGGAGGGCCGCTCGACGGTTGGCGTCGCCGCCTCGATGCGACCGAACGGCATAACGTGTGGTTGACTACACGAGCACTGCTGCGCCTGCGCGCAGGCGGTTCGACCCAATCAAGAAAGCGGCGATCGGTGAAATGCGCCGAAAAGCCGCAAGAAGGATGAGGAAGCAAGGATGACGCTTGTCGACAGATTGCGCGGCGCCGTGGCGGGTATGCCGCGCCGGCTCGTCGTGGCGGCCGCCGGTGCGGCGCTGCTCTCGGGCCTGATTGGCGCCGTCGGAGGCTCGGCGACCGCCGGGGCCTTCTCGCGCCCCGGTCTGCCGGTGGAGTACCTGCAGGTTCCCTCCGCCGGAATGGGCCGCGACATCAAGGTTCAGTTCCAGAGCGGTGGCGCCAACTCGCCCGCGTTGTACCTGCTCGACGGTATGCGCGCGCAGGACGACTTCAACGGCTGGGACATCAACACCCCGGCGTTCGAGTGGTACAACCAGTCCGGCATCTCGGTCGCCATGCCGGTCGGTGGCCAGTCCAGCTTCTACTCCGACTGGTACAAGCCCGCCTGCGGTAAGGCCGGCTGCACCACCTACAAGTGGGAAACCTTCCTGACCAGTGAGCTGCCGGCGTACCTGTCGGCGCAGAAGCAGGTCAAGCCGACCGGCAGCGCCGTCGTCGGTCTGTCGATGGCCGGCTCGTCGGCGCTGATCCTGGCCGCCTACCACCCCGACCAGTTCGTCTACGCCGGCTCGCTGTCGGCGCTGCTGGACCCGTCGCAGGGCATGGGCCCGTCGCTGATCGGCCTGTCCATGGGTGACGCCGGCGGCTACAAGGCCGCCGACATGTGGGGGCCGAAGGAGGACCCGGCGTGGGCAGCGCAACGACCCGTCGCTGCAGGTCGGCAAGCTCGTCGGCAACAACACCCGCATCTGGGTGTACTGCGGTAACGGCAAGCCGTCCGACCTCGGTGGCGACAACCTGCCCGCGAAGTTCCTGGAGGGCTTCGTGCGGACCAGCAACCTGAAGTTCCAGGACGCCTACAACGGCGGCCGGTGGCCACAACGCGGTGTGGAACTTCGACGCCAACGGCACGCACGACTGGCCGTACTGGGGCGCGCAGCTGCACGCGATGAAGCCTGACCTGCAGTCGGTGCTGGGCGCCACCCCGGGTGCCGGTCCGGCCACGGCCGCCGCCACCAACGCCGGCAACGGCCAGGGCACCTAGAACACGCCAAGCAGCACGACCAGCGGCGGCGACCCTTCGGGGTTTCCGCCGCTAGTCGTTTGCGGCGTGTGTGACGTGTTTCACTACCCGGCGAGCGGGGGAACCACGGCCCTGGCTAATGTGCTTTCAGCGACTCAACGATGGAGGGTGGACATGACGGTCGTGCGGGGTATGTCGGCGCTTTTCCGGGTGTTCTGCGTAGCCGTGCTGGCGGTCGGGCTGGGCTTCGCGCTGCAGACCGCTGCAGCCATCGGCAAAGCCAGGGCGGCGGGCTACGAAAGCCTGATGGTTCCGTCGGCGGCCATGGGCCGCGACATTCCGGTGGCCTTCATGGCCGGTGGGCCGCACGCGGTCTACCTGCTGGACGCCTTCAACGCGGCGCCGGACGTGAGCAACTGGGTCACCGCCGGCAATGCGATGAACACGCTCGGCGGCAAGGGCGTCTCGGTGGTGGCCCCGGCCGGTGGCGCCTGGAGCATGTACACCAACTGGGAGCAGGACGGCAGCAAGCAGTGGGACACCTTCCTGTCCAGCGAGCTGCCCGATTGGCTGGCCGCCAACAAGGGCCTGGCGCCCGGTGGCCACGCCGCCGTGGGTGCCTCGCAGGGTGGCTACGCAGCGATGGCGCTGGCCGCCTTCCACCCCGACCGCTTCGGCTTCGCCGGATCGCTGTCCGGGTTCCTGTACCCGTCGAGCACCAACTACAACGGCGCGATCCTGGCCGGGCTGCAGCAGTTCGGCGGCGTCGACGGCAACGGCATGTGGGGCGCTCCGCAGCTGGGCCGGTGGAAGTGGCACGACCCCTACGTGCACGCCTCGCTGCTGGCGCAGAACAACACCCGGGTCTGGGTCTACAGCCCGACGAACATGGGCGGCGACGACGCCGCGATGATCGGCCAGGCCGGCGCGGCGATGGGTAGTTCGCGGGAGTTCTATCAGCAGTACCGCAGCAACGGCGGCCACAACGGCCACTTCGACTTCCCCGGCGGCGGCGACAACGGCTGGGGTTCGTGGTCGGGGCAGCTCGGGGCGATGTCGGGCGACATCGTCGGCGCCATCCGCTAGCCGGACTAGCGGGTCGCTGCCCGTCTAACCGGCGGCGAGTCGCCAGCGCGGCGGAGCCGGGCGTAGCGGGTCGCTGCCCGTCAAGCCAGTCCGCCGAGCCGGTACCGTGTAGGGGGTGCAGCAGGGGTCGGGAGGACCGCGTAGCTGCGATCCACCGACTCTGCTGGCAGGAGAACATGGCTAAAAGCGCGCGGCGTAAGCGCCAACGCACCCTCGCCTGGGTCGCCGCACTGTCGGTCGCTGCCGTCGTCCTGTTGGGCATCCTGGCCGCGGTGACCCTGCTGCGCGGCCACGAGTCGCGAGCCCAGCGCGGTGCCGCCCGGGGTGCTGCCCCCGTCGTCGACGACGACGCACCCGCACAAGCCGCGGCCCGCGTCTCAGGACGCGTCCTGCCCCGACGTGCTGTTGGTCAACGTTCCCGGCACGTGGGAGTCCGCCGTGCAGGACGACCCCGCCAACCCCCTCCAATTCCCCAATGCGCTGCTGCACAAGGCGACCGCGAGCCTCACCCAGCAGTTCCCGTCGTCGCGGGTGCAGGCGTACACCACCCCCTACACCGCGCAGTTCCACAATCCACTGAGCGGCGACACGCAGATGTCCTACAACGCCAGCCGGGCCGAAGGCACCCGCGCGACGGTGCAGGCGATGACCGACATGAACACCAAGTGCCCGCTGACCAGCTACGTGCTGATGGGCTTTTCGCAGGGCGCGGTGATCGCGGGCGACATCGCCAGCGATATCGGCAACGGCCGCGGACCCGTCGACGACGACCTGGTGCTGGGTGTGACGTTGATCGCTGACGGTCGTCGTCAGCAGGGAGTGGGCAACGACATCGGGCCCAACCCGCCGGGCCAGGGCGCCGAGGTCACATTGCACGAGGTGCCGATCCTGTCCGGGATGGGTCTGACCATGACCGGTGCGCGCCCGGGCGGCTTCGGCGACCTCAACGGCAAGACCAACGAGATCTGCGCGCCGGGCGACCTGATCTGCGCCGCTCCGGAGGAGGCGTTCAGCATCGCCAACCTGCCGACCACGCTGAACACCTTGGCCGGCGGGGCCGGCCAGCCGGTCCACGCCCTGTACGCCACGACGCAGTGCTGGAGCATCGACGGGGCGCCGGCGACCGACTGGACACTCAACTGGGCTCACGGTCTGATCGCAAATGCGCCACAACCGAAACACGGATGATCGGGGCGGCGGGACACAAGCGTTAGGTATCGGTTGCCGATGGCGATCAGCGGTACCTTGTGATTTGGTCTGCCGTGGGCAGCCCCGTAACATTAAGAGGAATTTAAGAGCTATCGGAGCTTTGTCGTGCACCCGGTCGGGGTCGATGCTGGCTGGGGTTGGCACATTACCGGCCTTCCCCAGTGGGTGCGGTGCGAGGTTTTGTGTGCGCGTAGACATGTAACCGTCGGCATAGCCGGCTGAAGAACGAAGCCGTCGGCGGAGCCGACCGAGCGAACACAGCGTCGGCCGGGCCGACCGAAAACAGGTGTGACAGGAGAGCGGCATGGTGTACCACAACCCGTTCATCGTGAATGGAAAGATCAAGTTCCCGGAGAACACGAACCTGGTCAAGCACGTTGAGAAGTGGGCGAGGGTTCGTGGCGACCAGCTCGCCTACCGGTTCCTGGACTACTCGACCGAACGCGACGGCGTCGAGTGCGACATCTCCTGGTCGGAGTTCAGCGCCCGCAACCGCGCCGTGGGCGCCCGGCTGCAGCAGGTCACCCAGCCCGACGACCGCATCGCCGTGCTCTGCCCGCAGAACCTGAACTACCTCGTGGCACTCTTCGGCGTGCTGTACGCCGGCCGGATCGCGGTGCCGTTGTTCGACCCGAGCGAGCCGGGCCACGTCGGCCGCCTGCACGCCGTGCTCGACGACTGCACCCCCTCGACGATCCTGACCACCACCGAGGCCGCCGAGGGCGTCCGCAAGTTCATCCGCGCCCGCTCGGCCAAGGAGCGGCCCCGCGTCATCGCCGTCGACGCGGTACCCAACGAGGTCGCGTCCACCTGGGAGCCGCCGGAGGCCGACGAGAACACCATCGCCTACCTGCAGTACACCTCCGGCTCCACCCGCACCCCGACCGGCGTGGAGATCACCCACCTGAACCTGCCCACCAACGTGCTGCAGGTGCTCAACGGCCTGGAAGGCAAGGAGGCCGACCGCGGCCTGTCCTGGCTGCCGTTCTTCCACGACATGGGGCTGATCACGGCGCTGCTGTCACCGGTGGTCGGTCACAAGTTCACCTTCATGACGCCGGCCGCCTTCGTGCGCCGGCCCGGCCGGTGGATCCGCGAAATGGCGCGCAAGCCCGAGGACGCCCCGGACTGCGAAGTCATCACCGTCGCGCCGAACTTCGCGTTCGAGCACGCCGCGGTGCGCGGGGTGCCCAAGGAGGGTGAGCCGCCGCTGGACCTGAGCAACGTCAAGGCGATCCTGAACGGCAGCGAGCCGGTGTCCCCGGCGTCGATGCGCAAGTTCTACGACGCGTTTTCGCCCTACGGTCTGCGGGAGACCGCGATCAAGCCGTCCTACGGCCTGGCCGAGGCGACGCTGTTCGTCTCCACCACGCCGATGGACGAGGCGCCCACCGTCATCCACGTCGACCGTGACGAGCTGAACAAGCAGCGCTTCGTCGAGGTGCCCGCCGATTCGCCGAAGGCCGTTCCGCAGGTTTCCGCCGGCATCATCGGCGTCGACGAGTGGGCCGTCATCGTCGACCCGGAGAACGCGAGCGAGCTGCCGGACGGCCAGATCGGCGAGATCTGGCTGCACGGGAACAACCTGGGCATCGGCTACTGGGGCAAGGAAGAAGAGACCAACGACGTCTTCCGCAACATCCTCAAGTCGCGGATCAGCCAGTCGCACGCCGAGGGTGCCCCCGACGACGGCATGTGGGTCAAGACCGGCGACTACGGCACCTACCACAACGGGCACCTCTACATTGCGGGCCGCATCAAGGACCTCGTCATCATCGACGGCCGCAACCACTACCCGCAGGACCTCGAGTACTCGGCGCAGGAAGCCAGCAAGGCGCTGCGCACCGGTTACGTGGCCGCCTTCTCGGTGCCGGCGAACCAGCTGCCGAAGGAAGTGTTCGACAACCCGCACGCCGGCTATCAAGTACGACGCCGACGACGGCTCCGAGCAGCTGGTGATCGTCGCCGAGCGCGCCGCCGGCTCGCACAAGCTGGACTACCAGCCGATCGCCGACGACATCCGGGCCGCGATCGCCGTGCGCCACGGCGTGACCGTCCGCGACTTGCTGCTGGTGCAGTCGGGAACGATTCCGCGTACCTCCAGCGGCAAGATCGGCCACCGCGCGTGCCGCGCCGCCTACCTGGACGGCAGTCTGCGAAGCGGCGTCGGTTCCCCGACCGCCTTCGCCAGCGCAACTGACTGAATCCTTAGGACCATGGCTGACACTGATGCACCCCGGCACGAATCCCGAAGACACCCCCCGGGCCCTGGCGGGGAGGTGCCCGCCACCGGCCGCCAAGAGGGCCGACATGACCGTCCCCGAGATGCGTCAGTGGCTGCGCAACTGGGTGGGCAAGGCCGTCGGACAGTCACCCGACGACATCGACGAGTCGGTGCCGATGGTCGAGCTGGGCCTGGCGTCGCGCGATGCCGTGGCGATGGCCGCCGACATCGAGGACCTGACCGGTGTCACCCTGTCGGTCGCGGTGGCGTTCCAGCATCCGACCATCGAATCGCTGGCCACCCGCATCATCGAGGGCGAGCCCGAGGTCGCCGACGACGAGCTCGACGGCGCCGACTGGACCCGCACCGGCCCGGCCGAGCGCGTCGACATCGCGATCGTGGGCCTGGCCACCCGGCTGCCCGGCGACATGAACTCCCCGGACGAGACCTGGGCGGCGCTGATGGAGGGCCGCGACGCCATCACCGATCTGCCCGAGGGCCGCTGGTCGGAGTTCCTCGAGGAGCCGCGCATCGCCGCGCGGGTCGCGCACGGCCCGCACCCGCGGCGGCTACCTGAAGGACGTCAAGGGCTTCGACTCCGAGTTCTTCGCGGTCGCCAAGACCGAGGCCGACAACATCGACCCGCAGCAGCGGATGGCGCTGGAGCTGACCTGGGAGGCGCTCGAGCACGCCCGGATTCCGGCGTCGAGCCTGCGCGGCGAGTCCGTCGGCGTGTACGTCGGCTTCTCCAACAACGACTACCAATTCCTGGCGGTGTCCGACCCGACGGTCGCGCACCCCTACGCGATCACCGGAACGGCCAGCTCGATCATCGCCAACCGGGTGTCCTACTTCTACGACTTCCGCGGTCCGTCGGTGGCGCTGGACACCGCCTGCTCGAGCTCGCTGGTGGCGACGCACCAGGCGGTGCAGGCGCTGCGCAACGGCGAGTGCGACGTGGCGGTCGCCGGTGGCGTCAACGCGCTGCTCACGCCCGCTGGTGACGCTCGGTTTCGACGAGATCGGCGCGGTGCTGGCCCCCGACGGCCGGATCAAGTCGTTCTCGTCGGACGCCGACGGCTACACCCGTTCCGAGGGCGGCGGCATGTTCGTGCTCAAGCGGGTCGACGACGCCCGCCGCGACGGCGACCAGATCCTGGCCGTCATCGCCGGCAGCGCGGTCAACCACGACGGCCGGTCCAACGGTCTGATCGCCCCGAACCAGGACGCCCAGGCCGAGGTGCTGCGCCGGGCCTACAAGGACGCCGGGATCGATCCGCGCACCGTCGACTACATCGAGGCGCACGGCACCGGCACTGTGCTGGGTGACCCGATCGAGGCCGAGGCGCTGGGCCGCATCGTCGGGCGGGGCCGTCCCGCCGACCGTCCGGCGTTGCTGGGCGCGGTGAAAACCAATGTGGGACACCTGGAGTCGGCCGCCGGTGCGGCCAGCCTGGCCAAGGTGGTGCTGGCGTTGCAGCACGACAAGCTGCCGCCGTCGATCAACTTCGCCGGCCCGAGCCCCTACATCGACTTCGATGGCATGCGCCTGAAAGTCGTTGACAGTGCGAGCGATTGGCCGCGCTACGGCGGCTACGCGCTGGCCGGGGTGTCCAGCTTCGGCTTCGGTGGGGCCAACGCGCACCTGGTGGTGCGCGAGGTGCTGCCCCGCGACGTGATCGAGCGGGAGCCCGAGCCGCAGCCCGTCGCGGCCGCGCCGGCCACCGAGGCGACCGAGGCGCCCACGATCGAAAGCCACTCGCTGCGGTTCGACGACTTCGGCAACATCATTCCCGACGCCGCCGAGGCGGAGGAGGACGCAGTACGAGCTTCCGGGCGTGACCGACGAGGCGCTGCGCCTCAAAGAGATCGCGCTGGAAGAGCTTGCCGCGCAAGAGGAGTCGGAGCCTACCAAGCCACTGATCCCGCTCGCGGTGTCTGCGTTCTTGACGTCGCGCAAGAAGACCGCGGCCGCCGAGCTCGCGGACTGGATGGAAAGCCCGGAAGGACAGGCGTCGTCGCTGGAATCGATCGGCCGGGCGCTGTCGCGGCGCAACCACGGCCGTTCGCGTGCGGTGGTGCTGGCCCACGATCACGAAGAGGCCGTCAAGGGCCTGCGCGCGGTCGCCGAGGGCAAGCAGCGGCCGAACGTGTTCAGCATCGACGGGCCGGTGACCAGCGGCCCGGTGTGGGCGATGGCCGGTTTCGGTGCCCAGCACCGCAAGATGGGCAAGAGCCTGTACCTGCGCAACGAGGTCTTCGCCGAGTGGATCGAGAAGGTCGACGCGCTGATCCAGGACGAGCGCGGTTACTCGGTGCTCGAGCTGATCCTCGACGACTCGCAGGACTACGGCATCGAGACCAGTAACGTCGTCATCTTCGCGATCCAGATCGCGTTGGGCGAGTTGCTCAAGCACCACGGCGCCAAACCCGCTGCGGTGGTTGGCCAGTCGCTCGGCGAGCCCGCCTCGGCGTACTTCGCCGGCGGCCTGTCGCTGGCGGACGCGGCCCGCGTGATCGCCTCGCGCTCGCACCTGATGGGCGAGGGCGAGTCGATGCTGTTCGGCGAGTACATCCGGTTCATGGCGCTCGTCGAGTACTCCGCCGACGAGCTGAAGACGGTGTTCGCCGACTTCCCCGGTCTGGAGGTGTGCGTCTACGCCGCTCCCAGCCAGACCGTGATCGGCGGTCCGCCGGACCAGATCGATGCGATCGTCGCCCGCGCCGAATCGGAGGGCCGCTTCGCCCGCAAGCTGCAGACCAAGGGCGCCGGCCACACGTCGCAGATGGATCCGCTGCTCGGTGAGTTCTCCGCGGAGCTGCAGGGCATCAAGCCGATGAGCCCCACCGTCGGGATCTTCTCGACGGTGCACGAGGGCAGCTACATCAAGCCCGGGGGCGAGCCGATCCACGATGTCGACTACTGGGTCAAGGGAATGCGGCATTCGGTCTACTTCACCCACGGCGTGCGCAACGCCGTCGACAGTGGCCACACCACCTTCCTGGAGCTCGCGCCCAACCCGGTGGCGCTGATGCAGATCGGCCTGACCACCGCCGCCGCGGGTCTGCATGACGCCCAACTGATTCCGACGCTGGCCCGCAAGCAGGACGACGTCGAGTCGATGATCTCGGCCATGGCCCAGCTCTACGTCCACGGCCACGACCTGGACATCCGCACGCTGTTCAGCCGCGCCCAAGGGCCCCGAGGATTACGCGAACATCCCGCCGACCCGGTTCAAGCGCAAAGAGCACTGGCTGGACGTGCACTTCTCCGGCGACGGCTCGGTGATCATGCCGGGGACCCACGTCGCGTTGCCGGACGGCCGCCACGTCTGGGAGTACGCCCCGCGCAGCGGCGAGACGGATCTGGCCGCGTTGGTGAGATCCGCTGCGACACAGGTGCTTTCGGATGCCCAGTTGGCGGCCTCCGAGCAGCGCGCGGTGCCCGGCGCGGGCGCCCGGCTGGTGACGACGATGACCCGGCATCCCGGCGGCGCCTCGGTGCAGGTGCACGCCCGCATCGACGAGTCCTTCACCCTGGTCTACGACGCGCTGGTGTCGCGGGCCGGTCAGAGTGTGGCCGCGTTGCCGACCGCGGTGGGCGCCGGTGCGGCGATCGCCGCCCCGACCGACGACTGCCGCGGCTGAGGCGCCCGCCGCGCCCGCCGAGGAGGCCGACGCCGAGACGCTGTCGGACAGCCTGACCAACCGCTACCTGCCGGCCAGCGTGGGCCGATGGACACCGGACTCCGGCGAGACCATCGCCGAGCGGCTGGGCATGATCGTCTCGGCGGCCATGGGTTACGAGCCCGAGGACCTGCCGTGGGAGGTGCCGCTGATCGAGCTCGGCCTGGACTCGCTGATGGCGGTGCGGATCAAGAACCGCGTCGAATACGACTTCGACCTGCCGCCCATCCAATTGACGGCCGTGCGCGACGCCAACCTCTACGCCGTCGAGAAGCTGATCGAGTACGCGATCGAGCACCGCGACGAGGTCGAGCAGCTGCACGAGCACCAGAAGACGCAGACGCCCGAGGAGATCGCCAAGGAGCAGGCCCAGCTGCTCAGCGGGGCAACGCCGACGTCGGCCGCCGCGCCCGCACCGGACCCGCAGGCCGAACCCGAGACTCAGCCGCGCCGCCGCCGCCGTCGGACGTGACGATCCCGCCGCCGCCGACGGATCCGTCCGGCCCGTCGGGCAACGGCGGCGAAGCCGGACCTGGCGGCCGCCGCGCGAGCGCTCAACCAGGAGGCGGTGGCCAAGGCGCTCAACTCCGATGTGCCGCCGCGTGATGCCGCCGAGCGGGTCACCTTCGCCACCTGGGCGATCGTCACGGGCAAGTCGCCGGGCGGCATCTTCAACCCGCTGCCCAAGCTCGACGAGGACACCGCGGCCAAGATGGCGCAGCGGCTCTCGGAGCGCGCCGAGGGTGCCATCACCGCCGAGGACGTCCTGACGTCGGAGACCATCGAGGCGCTGGCCGAAAAGGTGCGCGGCAGTACCTGGAGGCCGGCCAGATCGACGGCTTCGTCCGCACCCTGCGGGCGCGCCCGAGGGCAGCACGAAACCCCCGGTGTTCGTGTTCCATCCCGGCCGGCGGTTCGACCGTGGTCTACGAGCCGCTGCTGAACCGGTTGCCGGCGGATACGCCGATGTACGGGTTCGAGCGCGTGGAGGGCACCGATCGAGGAACGTGCCGCCCAGTACGTGCCGAAGCTGTTGGAGATGAACGAGGGCAAGCCGTTCATCCTGGCCGGCTGGTCGCTCGGCGGCGCGCTGGCCTACGCGTGCGCGATCGGGCTGAAGCGGGCCGGCGACGACGTGCGATTCGTCGGGATGATCGACACGGTGCGCGCCGGCGAGGAGATCCCGCAGACGCAGGAGGAGACCCGCAAGCGCTGGGACCGGTACGCGAAGTTCGCCGAACGCACCTTCAACGTCGAGATTCCCGCGATCCCCTACGAGCAGCTCGAAGAGCTCGACGACGAGGGCCAGGTCAAGTTCGTGCTGGACGTCGTCCAGCAGAGCGGCGTGCAGATTCCCGGGCGGCATCGTCGAGCACCAGCGGACGTCCTACCTGGACAACCGGGCGCTCGAGACCGTCCAGATCGAGCCGTACGACGGCCACGTGACCCTGTACATGGCCGATCGCTACCACGATGACGTCATCGAGTTCGAGCCGCGATACGCGGTCCGCAAGCCCGACGGCGGCTGGGGCGAGTACGTCGCCGACCTCGAGGTCGTGCCGATCGGTGGCGAGCACATCCAGGCCATCGACGAACCGATCATCGGCAAGGTCGGTGCTCACCTCGGCCGACGTGCTGAATAAGGTGGAGGCCGAAACCAGTCAGACGAGTGAGGTGGGCAAGTAGTGACGGAGACCGTGCCAGCTTCGGGGGCAGCTCCCATCCAGCACACCACCGCCGAGAAGCTGGCCGAGCTCCACGCTCGCCTGGAACTGGCCAAAGAGCCCGGCGGTGAGAAGGCCGTCGCCAAGCGCGACAAGAAGGGCATCCCGAGCGCCCGCGCCCGCGTGCACGCGCTGGTCGATCCGGGCACCTTCCTGGAGACCGGGGCGCTGGCCAAAACGCCGAACGACCCGAACGCGCTCTACGGCGACGGGTGCGTCACCGGGCACGCCATGATCGACGGCCGGCCGGTCGGGGTGTTCTCCCACGACCAGACGGTGTTCCAGGGCACCGTCGGTGAGATGTTCGGCCGCAAGGTCGCCCGGCTGATGGAGTGGTGCGCGATGGTCGGGTGCCCGATCATCGGCATCCAGGACTCGGGTGGCGCCCGGATCCAGGACGCGGTCACCTCGCTGGCGTGGTACGCCGAGCTGGGCCGCCGCCACGAGGCGCTGTCCGGGCTGGTGCCGCAGATCTCCCTCATCTTCGGCAAATGCGCTGGGGGAGCGGTGTATTCGCCGATCCAGGACGATCTGCTGGTCGTCGGTGCGCGACCAGGGCTACTTCTTCGTCACCGGACCCGACGTGATCCAGGAAGTCACCGGCGAGGAGGTCACCCTCGACGAACTCGGCGGCTCCGACGCGCAGGCCCGCTACGGCAACATCCACCAGGTGGTGGACTCCGAGGCCGCGGCGTTCCAGTACGTGCGCGACTTCCTGTCGTTCCTGCCGTCGAGCGCCGTCAGCGAGCCGCCGATCGTCAACCCCGGCCTGGAGCCGGAGACCACCCCGACCGATCTGGAGCTCGACTCGATCGTGCCGGACTCGGACAACATGGCCTACGACATGCACGAGATCCTGCTGCGGATCTTCGACGACGGCGACTTCCTCGACGTCGCCGCGCAACACGGGCCGGCCATCATCACCGGGTACGCCCGGGTCGACGGACGCCCGGTGGGCGTGATCGCCAACCAGCCCATGCACCTGTCCGGGTCGATCGACAACGAGGCCTCCGACAAGGCGGCGCGATTCATCCGGTTCTGCGACGCGTTCAACATCCCGCTGGTTTTCGTGGTGGACACGCCGGGCTTCCTGCCGGGCGCCGAGCAGGAGAAGAACGGCATCATCAAGCGCGGCGGCCGGTTCCTGTACTCGGTCGTCGAGGCCGACGTGCCGAAGGTGACCATCACCGTCCGCAAGTCCTACGGCGGCGCCTACGCCGTGATGGGGTCGCAGGCAGCTGACCGCCGACTTCAACTTCGCCTGGCCGACCGCGCGCATCGCGGTGATCGGCGCCGAGGGGGCCGCGCAGCTGCTGATGAAGCGGTTTCCGGACCCGACCACTCCCGAGGCGCAGCAGATCAAGAAGGACTTCATCGAGGGCTACAACCTCAACATGGCGATCCCGTGGACCGCCGCCGAACGCGGGTTCATCGATGCGGTCATCGACCCGCACCAGACCAGGCTGCTGCTGCGCAAGTCGATGAAGCTGCTGCGGGAGAAGCAACTGTGGTTCCGCACGGCACGTAAGCACGGGCTCATCCCGATCTAGTCCGCCCTTCGGCGCCGCGGTCGCGCCCGTCCGGGCAACAGGCGACTCCGCAACGTGCTAGCGCATCCGCTATCGCTTTGGGAGAGAACACATTCGCCTAGAGCCGCAGCGCGCCGTCGACCAGTTCGTCGAAGCGCTCCAGCGCCTCGTCGGAGTCGGCGTCGATACCGCGCAGCGCCCCGCGATCGGCGAGATAGCGCTGCGTGTAGAGCCGCGCGACAAGTGCCTTGCGCTCACCGCCGCGGGTGGCCCGCTCCCAGGCGGCCTGCTCGATGAGCAACGCGCCGGCGTAGACGTCACCCATGAATTGCGCCAGCGGGAACAGCCGCGCCTCGGCCATCTGCCTGTCGAGCTTGGTCCACGCGGTGATCGCCGCGTCGAGATCCTCGATCCGGCCGGCGACCAGCCGGGTGGCTTCGCCGTCGTCGGCCACCGACACCGCATCACGCAGCCGCGCCAACAGCGTCTCGTGCGCGCGGGTCTGCTCGATCCCGCGTCGAACATCGAGACACAGGATGTTGTCCGGGCCCTCCCAGATGGTGTTCACTTGCGCGTCGCGCAGCAGCCGGGCCACCGGCCAGGTCTCGATATAGCCGTTGCCGCCATGGATTTCGATCGCATCCGACGCCGCGGTGATCCCCAGCCGGCACACCTTGAGCTTGGTGACGGGCACGGCGATGCGTTGCCGCATGCTGCGCGGCTGACGATGGTTGGTGGCGCCGGTGCCGTCGAAAACCAACGCCTGCGCGGCCTCGACGTCGACGATCATCTCGGCGAGCTTGCGCCGCATCAGCGGCTTGTCGATGAGCGCGCCGCCGAACGCCCGGCGTTGCCGGGCGTAACACAGCGATTCGACCAGGGCGCGGCGCGCATTGCCGAGCCCGAACAGGGCGATGCCCAGGCGCGCGGCGTTGGTCAGCTCCATCATGCGTCCCAGCCCCTTGCCGTCCGACGGCCCCGCGTCGGCGTCGGTGGGCTCGCCGGACAGCAAAAACGCTTCGGCGTCGACGAATTCGACCTCACCCGAGGCCACCGAGCGGGTGCCCAGCTTGTCCTTCAGCCGGCGGACCCGCACCCCGTTACGCGAGCCGTCGCGGCGGGTGCGCAGCACCAGGAAGTTGGCGACGCCCCGCGAAGAGTCCGGTGCGCCTTCGGGTTTGGCCAGGACGACGAACGCCTCCCCGGCGCAGTTGGAAGCAAACCACTTGAAGCCGTTCAACAACCATGCGTCACCGTGACGGGTCGCGGTGGTCTCGAGCGCTCCCAGATCGGAGCCGCCGGTGCGTTCGGTCAGCAGCTGCGCCGTCTCGCCGGCCCACTCGCCGGAGGCGAATTTGGCCAGCACGTGCTCGGCCACATCGGGCGGCGCGTAGGCGGCGACCAGCGACTGGACCATGCCGCCGCCGGTGCCCAGCGCGCAGCCCATGCCGATATCGGCTTGGTTGAGCAGATAATTCGACGCGAACATCGGCAGCGACGAGCTCATCTTCGCCTCGCGCGCCTCGGTTCGCAGCGCCTGCTGGGCATCCAGGACCGCGCGCTTGGACTGCGTGAACGAGGCCGGCATGACCACGTCGCTGATGTCGTGTCCCCACCGGTCGTAGCGCTGCAGCCGCGGTGGGTTGCGATCCGTCTCTTCGGCCCACTGCGCCACCGGACCGCCCATCAGTTCGCCGATGCGCGTCAAGTGGCGTTCGGCCAGCTCGTAGCTCCTCGGGCTTGAGGTAGTAGGCCATGGTGAACTGCAGCGTGGGATCGGTGCGGTACCAATTCAGCCCCACGGCTCCGCGGTAGTTCTCTGTTGCGTAGCGCTGCGATTTCTCGTCGGTGGAAAACGGCAGCCGGTCCACCGCCTCTACGGCGTAGTCGCTCATGGGTCAGACGCTACGCGCTCGAGCCGATCCCGCTCGTCGCTGTCAGGCCGGCGCGGGCGGTGAGCGAAAACCAGCCGGAAATTGCCGACCTGGAGCACGTCGCCGTTGGCCAGCACCGCGGAGTCGACGGCGGCGCGGTTGAGATAGGTGCCGTTGAGGCTACCGAGATCGACGACGCGGAATTCGCCGTTGTCGCTGATGGAATTCGGCGTGCCGGCGGCTGACCGTGATGTCGTCGAGAAAGATGTCGCTGGCCGGGTGCCGCCCGGCCTTCATCACCGGCTGGTTCAACACGAACTTCGCCCCGGCATTGGGGCCCCGCTTCACCACGAGCATGGCCGAGCCGTGGGTCAGCGTCGCCGCCGCTTCGGCGACAGCCGATGACATGTCGATTTCGTCGCGGGCGTCGGCACGCAGCACCGAACCGATGTCGCCGGTGGCTTCTTCCGGCGCGATTGGCCGCTTGCTCGTCTCCCCGTGTGACGCCGACACCGCTCCCTTTCACCAGGTTCTGGTCGATACCTCCATTGGAGCATTTGACGTGAGCGTCAAGATAGGGGCCGAAGTCCCTGTGTCAACCGGTGCGGTTGCTTGGGCGGTGCGCCGGCGGTGGTTACGACCCCACCGGCACCACGAACTCGGACGTGTAGAACTCCGCCGGGTTCTGCGAGTTTGCGTTCCGCCCGCTCGATAATCACCCAGACCCCCGTCGTGCCCTGCCGAATGGTGTCGTCAACGGTCGCCGTTCCGTTTCCTGCGCCGTCGAGGTCCATGCCGGTAAAGGCGGTTCCCGGGTCCCCGGGCCCACAGGTCGACGAAGACGGGCGGGGTTCTTCGATGAGGCCGACATCGAAATGCATGCCCGGTTCGGCGCCGTCGACCAGATGGACTTCGGCGACGGCCCGGGACCCGCTGGCCCGGACGGTCGGCCGAACCGCTGCCGAGCATCGGGCTGGGCACCTTGGGGGCGGTGGTGACCATGCTGAAATCACAACGCCGCAGATAGTTGTCGAAAACGACCGTGGTCCGCCGCCCTCGGCGGCGGCCGTCCCGATGCCAAATGTCGTGGCCGGGGCGATCAGCAGCGTGACGACGGCCGTGCAGGTTCCCAGGCGAGTCAGCGCGTGCATCGGCCACCTTTTCCGTCGTGTGAAATGGATCACAGCGGAATTAGTATTGACCCGCAAATGGCGGAATTAAACCCCGACCAGTAATTACTGTGCCGTTAATTCAGCGCGCTATTTACCGAGCGAATAACCGACGGCGCAAAGCCAATGCAATACGCGTGCTTTCGTCTGCTCGCTACGGCTTGATGCGGATCGGTCCCGGGCGACCACCAGCCGGTGCGGGTGGCGGTGCCCAGGTCGAGTTGCGCGGGGTGCGCGTCGGCGATGGTGTCGAATTTGCGCAGCGATCCCCAGTCGCGGCCCCAGTCGTGGGACAGGTACGTCGACATGACGTGGGCCCGCAGCAACAGGTCGGTGATGCCCAGCAGGCCGCCGTTGACGCCGTCCTGCCAGGTGTCGGTGTCCTGCTTCTTGGCGTTGTAGTCCGGGGTGATGCGGAACTCCGGGATCTCGGTGACGCCGTTGGAGTGCAGCATCGGCTGCTGGCACGGGAACGCCAGCCCGACCGCCCAGTCCATCAGCACCGGCTGCTTGGAACCGATGTACTCCTGCAACGAGCGCAGCTCGGGCACCCGCGGCGGGGTCAGCGCGATCCAGTCGTCCGGTGTCAGCGACAGGTCCTCGGCGACCACCCGCACCGCGACCGCGTCGGCGGGCATCTGGGAGCGCGCGAAGCGCAGGTTGCGCCACACCTTCGGCTGCTCGCCGTACAGGTCGTAGGGCACCAGGCGGCCGGCCGGCGCCACGGCGCCGCCGGGACCGGGCCTGCCGAATTCCAGCTCCACCGTCTGCCCGCTGGTGTGGTGGTGCAGGATGCTGTTGCCGGCGATCGTGCCCGCGGCGGTCACCACCACCAGCGGATGTCCATCATCGAGTTTCGGCAGCTGGTACCACGCCGAGGTCAGCCTGCTCTGCTGTTGCGCGCCGGTGGTGTAGCTGCCGGCCAGCGGAACCTGGTCGGGGTTCGAGGCCGTAGGGCAGTGGTACCGTCGAGCCGTTGATGCCCGGCGTCGTCAGCTTGGGCGGCGCATCCCAGTCGTAGTCGGTGCCTGGCTGCGGTACCGACGTCTCCTTGACCGACTCGGCCAGGGTGCGATCCGGTACCCCGTCGGGGCTGAACCCCGTTGGGTTGACACCACCCAACGGCCCGAGCGGACCGTAATTGTCGTCGGCAGGGGCGCCATGAAGCCGGCATTGCTGTCCGGCTCGACGAGCACGTCGTCGGCCAGCCCGCAGCCGCCGCTGAACTCGCGCAGGTTGTCCCAGCGCATTGGAGTAGGTGGGGTACTGACGAACGATGCCGGCCACCATCGACGCGATGAACACCAGCGCCATGAAGCCGGCCGCGATCGGGATGGGCGCGGCCGTCAGCGCCCGCGCCAGCCGTCCCTCGCCGCGGCCCCGGGGTGCGAAGTGCAGGTACACCGCCCACAGCGCGGTGATCGCGAAGAATACGAAAAATATTGTGCTGATGGTGATTCCGCCGATTTTCGGCATCGACGCTGTTGAACGGAACCCCGTAACTGGAGACGTACCACCAGCCGTTGGTGGTGGCGAAACACAGCGCCAGCACGAAGAACACCGCCGCCAGGAACGCCATGCGGTTGCGCGACCAGCGCAAGACCTCGTGCGACACCAGCACCGTCGTCAGCGCGGCCATCGCCGCGCCCACCGCGGCGAACAGCCCGAAGTGGTGCACCCACTTGGTGGGGGTGAACATCAGGAAGAACATGGTGCCGAAGATGACACCCATCAGCCGCCAGGCCGGCCCGCGCGCCACGCCGGGAACCCGCTTGCGCCGCAACATGATAAAGACGGCCGTGAAGAGGCACAGCGCCGCGATCAGGAATCCGAAGCGGCGCGACAGCGAACCGTCGACGGTCGGCAGAATCAGGTAGTAGTAGCGCAGGTTCTCGGTGTACCAGGCCTGGCTGGGGCCGATCGACGGTGCGAATCCTGGTGGCTTCCAACACCGTTGACAGCGTCTGGTCGGCGAACACCACGGTCAGGATGACCGTGCCGGCGGCCAGCATCGGTGCCACCAGCGGCCAGGTGCCGACCAGGCGGTGGCGGCGGACCAGGATTCGCAGGATCGGGCGGCCACCGGCGATCAACGCGGCCACCGCGATCAATCCGGTGGGCTGGACCCCGAGGGTGAACGCCGCGGTGATGACAGCCAGCGCCGCGGGCGTCAGCCGGCTGTAGCGCATGGAGCGCTCGATCAGCACATAGGTGATCAGCGAGCCGACGGCGATGATCGGCTCGGGGCGCAGGCCGTTGTCGAACGGCATCCACGCGGTCAACAGGACCATGCCCGCCGCCCAGTTCGCCGGCCTTGCTCGCCGCCACCGCGGGCCCCAGTCGAGGCAGCACCTCACGCGAGAGCAGCAGCCAGCACACTATTCCGGCGATCAAGTCCGGCAACCGCATCCACAGGCTGGCGTCGGTGACATGGGTCATCAGCGCCAGCAAGTTGTAGTACCAGCCGAACGGGTCCTCGGGGCTGCCGAACCAGCGGAAGTAGTTGGACATGTAGCCGGCGCGGTCGGCGACCCGGGCCATGCCCAGGATGTAGCCGTCGTCCGACGAGTTCGCCCCGATCACATGCCACAGCACGAAGCCGGAGATCACCGTGACGTCGGCCAGGGTGAACGTGCGCCAGTTCGCCGGAATCGAGCCGGCGCATCCGGTGTCCGTCCAACTGGTCGAGGCGCCACAGCGCGATCAGCGAGACGATGGTGGACACGATCGCCAGCACCATCGCGACCAGTTTCAGCGTCGTCGGCGTGGTGGAGAACCGGGTGTCGATGGTCGCCGACAGCTTCAAATCCGCGCGGGGCCGGCCCGCTGAGGTCGGTGAACACCCCCACGATCTGCGGCCGCAGGTTCGGGTCGGGGAAACCGCCGCCGAGCGGTTTGCCCGCTGGATCGTTCAGCCCGACAAAGGTGGCGAAGGCGCCCGCGTTCGTCGAGGTGATCTCGATGCGCTGACATTGCGGCGACTGCCACCTGATCCCGCGCCGCGCTGGCGATCACCACGTTGCGGTCGGTGACGTCGACGCGCTTGCCGTTGACGACCACGAACAACGCGTTGAGCGCGGCGTCCTTGCCCTTCTTGGGCGCCGTACTGAGCACCACCCCGCCCTCCGGTGGCAGGGCGCGCACCACCGAGCACGGCACGGTCACGTTCACGTCGACCGGTGTCAGCGAAATCAGCGGCGCGGTAACGCTGTTCAGCTGGCCGTTCTGCGGCCAATTCAGCGTCGCGGTGGTCTGCACGACGGGCAGCAGCGGCGTCGCGACCGACAAGATGAAACCGATCAGCCCGGCGATCGTCGCAACCCAGCGCGTCACCCGCACGTCCTGGCGGGGGGTCGCTTTGTCTTCGCGGTCGTCGACGGTCGTGACGCTCATGGGAGTGCCCGAATCGGTCCCTGCCGGCTCCAGCCGTGCACTGTCATCACACCCTGTTCGATTACGGCGTCCGGCGCCTGATCAGCCGGCACCAGCCGGAAGTACTGCTCCACGGATCCCCAGTCGCGATACCAGTCGCCGCGCAGATACGTCGCGATCGTCGAGGTGCGCAGCATTGTCTGCAGGAACAGGAACGGCCCGCCGGCCTCGCTGGCCTGCCACCCGTTCGACGACGACGCCGTCTGTTTGTGATCGGGCAGGATGCGGTACTGCGGAAGTTCGGCAACGCCAAGGTGTTCGGAGAACGGCCGCTGGCACGGGAAGTTCGCGGCGGTCGCGATGTCCATCAGCACCGGTGTCTGCGATCCCATCAATTGCTGCATGGTCTGCAACACCGGAACCCGCGGCGGGGTGAACGCGAACCACTGATCCGAACTCAGGTTCGGGTCGTAGGCGACGATGCGCGCCACGTTCGCCTCCGGTGGCGCCCAGGTCAGCGGGAACCGCAGGTTGCGCCACGCCGGCTCCGGCCCGATGTCGATCGGCTGCACCTCCGCGAGCGGCTGGGTGGTGCCGTCGGGGCGGGCGATGCCCCATTGCAATTTCAGCGACTGGCCGTAGGTGAAGGTGCCGTCCTCCTTGTAGGACCAGATGGCACCGGACGCCGATACCACGACGATCGGCCGGTCGCGCGGTGCGCGGCGGCAGCTGGTACCAGGCCGAGGTGGCGGTGGCGGCCAGCGAGTTTTCGCCGTAGCTGCCCATCACCGGGGTGCGGGCCGGGTCTAGGCCGAACGGCAGCGCCGCGTGCGAACCGTTGACACCGACGGGGCCTTTGCCGCCGGCCGTGCCCGCGGAGTCGCTCATGGCGGCGTTGGGCTTGTTCGGTGACGCGTCGGAATTCACCACGCCGGGCTTGGTGACCACCGGGTACGACCTCAGGTCATCGCCGACGCCGTCGGGTTTGAAGCCGACCGGGTTGCTGCCGCCGAGCGGGCCGTCCGGGCCGAACGGTCTGCCCGGGCGCCGGCTGCAGCATGCCCGCATTGGGGTCGGGCTCGGTGAGCACGTCGTCGGCCATGGCGCAGCTGGCGGGCGACAGCCCCGAACTGATCGCGGCGAGGTTGGCCTTGCCGGTGGTGTAGAGCGGATAGCGGAACACCGCGCCCTTGGTCAGCGAGGCGACTTCGCCGACGACCATGATGGTCGCGACCACCAGCAGTGGGGTCGACGCCAGCACGCGGTTGCGCCGGTTGTCCTTGACCTCGGTGTGCCCGGCGTAGTCCATCCGGAAGTGCTGCCAGGCGGCCAGCAGGCCGGTGACGATCGACAACGCCAAGAACATCGACGTCACCGGGTGGCTCGCGATGACCGGCTGGATGTCGTACCACGGCACCCCGTAGTTGCCGACGTAGAACCAGCCGTTGACGCCGGAGGTCGCCACCGCCAGCACGAACAGCAGCGCGGTCACGTACAGCGTCAGGTTGCGGCGGTTGTGCAGGCCGATCCGGGCCAGGGCGAACGCGGTGACCGCGCCCAGCGCCCCGGCCAGCCCGGCGAACGCACCGAACTGGACCGCCCACTTCGTCGGCGTGAACGTCAACAGCAGCAGGCCGAACGCGGTGGTGCCGATCAACCGCCACGCCGGGCCGCTGGCCACGCCCGGGATCCGGCCGCGGCGCAGCAGGGTGACCAGCATTCCGAACATGCACAGCAGCAGCACCAGCACGGCGAATCGCCGCGCCATCGATCCGTCGGGGTTGGATTCCACCGTGAGGAAGTAGTAGCGCAGCCAATCCTGGTACCAGGCGATGGTCGGGCCGACCTTGTACTTGATGCGGGCCGACTCGCCGACCGTGGCCAGCGTCTGGCTGCGGAACACCACCACGAGGATCAGCGACAGCGAGGCCGCCAGCACCGCCAGCGGTGCCAGCAGCCCATCGGTCGCCCGGCGGCGCCGGATCGTCTGGGCGACGGCCCGCGCCCCGGTCAGCAGCGCGGCGACGGCGATCAGGCCCTGCGGTGCCAGCGTCGCGGTCAGCAACGCCACGATGATGGCCACCGCCGCGGGCGCCAACCGCCGCAGCGCGATCGCGCGCTCCACCAGCATCCAGGTGACCAGCACGCCGAGCGCGATCAGCGGTTCGGGCCGCAGCCCGTTGTTGAACGGCAGCCACGCCGCCACGAACACCGCGCCCGCGGTGAAGACCGCTACCCGGTTGGCCGCCAGGCCGCCGCGGCCCGGCCCGAGCCGGCGCAGCACCCAGTGGCTGATGATCAGCCAGCACCCGATCGCGGCCACCGTGGCGGGCAGCCGCATCCACACGCCGGCGCGTGCTGACCGAGGCCATCTTGGACAGCAACCCGAGGTACCAGTCGAAGGGGGCGTCCGTGGTGCCGAAGTAGCGGTAGTAGTTGGCGATGTAGCCGGCGCCGGGGGCGACGCGGGCGATGGTCAGGTTGTAGCCGTCGTCCGACGAGGTGGCGCCGATGATGTGCCACAGCAGCAGCGTTGCGATCACCCCGGCGTCGGCGATCCAGGTCGCGATCCCAACCCGCCGCCAGTTGGCCAGGCGCGTGCCGGGGCGGTACCTGGAGAGCCAGGCGATCGGCGAGCGCCAGTTGAGCAGCGTGCTGCCGCCTCGGCTGCGGCGGTCCAGCACGGCGAGCGCGATGATGGCCGTCAGCACCGCCAGGGCGCCCAGGACCATCACGATTTCCTTGATGACGGTGGGCGCGGTGATGAAGCGGGTGTCGATGTCGATGCGCGCCGACAACCCCGGCCCCGCCGGCACCTTCAAGTCGGTGAAGACGCCGCCGACCTGAGGCTTCTTTTCGGGCGGCAGCACCCCGGAGGCGCCGGGCATGCCGACGAAATCGGCGCCCGTCGCGCCGGCGTTGGCCCAGACGTGCAGCACGCTGCAGGCCCCGGCGGCGACCGCCGAGCGTTGGGCGACCGCGGCCACGGTGTCCCGGAACGCGACGACGACCACGTCCGTGTTGGCCCGGACGAACAGCCCGTTCTTCCCGGCGTCCATGCCGCCGGGCGGCAGGGTCGAGACCACCAGGCCGCCGGCGGCGGGCAGGGTCGGCGATGTCCGGGCAGGGAATGGAGATGTCCAGCGCGCGGGGCGCCCCCGACACCAGGGGCGCGGTGATCTGGCTGACGTGCCCATCTGTGCTGCCCTGTGGCCATAGGACCGTTGCGGTGGTCTGTTTGACCGGAAGCAGCGGGACGGACAGGCACAGCAGCAGGCCCACGATTCCCGCGATGGCGGCCACCGACCGGGGGGTCCGCTGCGATCGCTCTTTACCGTCGTGGGGCACGAGGCTCGATCGTAAGCGACGCGGCTTTGTTCGATGAGGACGCGGGGCTGCGGAAGCGCCCTGGACATCCGACATCGCGGTGCGCGCCGACGGCCGTCGACGGTGATCAATACCCGCTGCGACCCCCGTTCGTCCGCCGCCGCGGTCGCCCGCGCCTGCTCGCACGCTGTAAGACCGGGCGCGAATCACAGCAAAACCCGGCCGCCAGATTCAGCATTCGTTGCGTCTATGCGTTCAAAATGGGGGGCTGAGGCCTCGAGTGCGGCCGCCGAACCCCTGGGAGGCTGACAGCGCGTGACGAACGCAGGTCTGGGATTCGGCGTCCTGGGACCGTTGTCGATGACGGCCAACGGCACCCAGCTGTCGTTGGGCGCCCCGAAACAGCGCGCGGTGCTGGCCATGCTCCTGGTCCACCGAAACCGGCCGGTGTCCGTCGACGCGTTGATCGACGCCGTGTGGGGTGAGGCTCCGGTGCCGGCGGCGCGCACCAGCATCCAGTCCTACATCTCCACGCTGCGCCGGCTGCTGCGGAGCGCGGTGGCCAACCCGAACGGGGTACTCGCCAGCGCCCCGCCGGGTTATCAGCTGAGCGTCGCCGACGCGGACTGCGATCTGGGACGTTTCCGTGCCCACCGGACCGCGGGGGTCCAGGCCGCCGGCCTGGGCCACTTCGAGGAAGCCAGCAGCCACCTGTCGGCGGCGCTGAGCGAATGGCGCGGGCCGGTGCTCGACGACCTGCACAATTTCGCCTTCGTCGACGCGTTCGCCGGCATGCTGCTCGAAGAGCGGGTGGCAAGCTACACCGCGCGCGCCGAAGCCGAGATCGCCTGTGGGCGCGCCGATGGCGTCATCGGTGAGCTGGAGGCGCTGATCGCACGGCATCCCTATCGCGAGCCGTTGTGGGCGCAACTGATCACCGCCTACTACGTCACCGAGCGTCAGTCCGATGCCCTCGGCGCGTATCGGCGCCTGAAGACGGCGTTGGCCGACGGGCTGGGCATCGATCCGGGCCCGACGGTGAACGCGCTGCAGCAGCGCATCCTGCGCCAGGAGCCGCTGGGCCCCGAACAACCCAAGCGGGCCGGCAAGCGGGCCGTGATGACCACCCACAAGCAAAGCACCGTCCGCTCGGAGTCGACGGCTGCATTGGTCGGCGACCCCGTCATCGCCCGGTTGCGTGACAAGGCCGGCCGTCACTATCAGCTCAACGGCGTGACCACCCGGATCGGACGTCTCGAGGACAACGAAATCGTCCTGGACGACACCGAGGTGAGCCGCCACCACGCCGTGATCATCGACACCGGAACGGATTTCCTGATCACCGACATGAAATCGACCAATGGCGTGCAGGTGCGGGGCCGGCGGGTGCGACGCAGCGCCACCCTCGAAGACGGCGATCACATCCGCATCGGCAATTCCGAGTTCGTCTTCGAAATACGCCGCGCCTGAACGCTATCCGCGGACGCGGGCCGCCAGCGTGGCAAGACCCGGACCCTCGAGGTCGGCCAGGGCGGCCGGACGCCCGGTCATCGCCAGCAGAAGTGCCTCGCCGGGACCGGTCGCCTCGGGCCCGTCGCCGTGCGTCCACTCGACGTCGGTGGCGCGCAGGCGCAGGCCCCTGATCCGGCGTCCCGCACCGAGCCGGGGATTGCCGGGCACCAGCGGAAGGATCCGCTCGAGTCGATCGGGCGGCACCACGCGCGGGCGGTCCAGCGAGCGGCGGATGTCCTGGTGGTGGATGGTGCCGTCGACGAGCGCGATCATCCCGCCGAAACCTGCTGTCAGGCCACGTGGTTGGAGATGACTACGCAGGAATTCCAGTAGCTGTTGCGGGGTCAGGGTCGCGAATTCGTCGACTCCCACCTGGTTGGCACGCACTATCCAGCCCTTGGCGAACCGTTTCAGCAGCCCCGGCGCGCCCAGCTCCTCGTAGCTGATCACATGCGCGACAACGTCTTTGACGTTCCATCGGGTGCACAGGGTCGGCGCGTCCCAATCCTGCGGACTCAGGGTGGCAAGGAATCCCGCGAGGTCGGCCCGCTCGGCGCGGGCCATGGTCATCAGATCGGACGTCATCGCGGATCACCGCCATTCGCCAGGTCCAGGTAGCGCCCCAGGTACAGCGGCCAGCCGGCGTCGCCGTCCACACCATCCGCGACGGATTGCCAGCCCGGTCCGTGCCGATCCAGATGGCGGTGTTCGAGGTCCACCCGGGTGCGCCGGCCATGCTCGGCGGTGAAGCGGACTTCGACCTCGCTGGTCTTGGTCTGATCGGTTTCCAGCTGCCACGTCGGCCCGATGTCCCAGCTGAACATCACCCGGTGGGGCGGCTCGTACACCAGGATGCGTGCCCATCGGCAGATGCTGCCGTCGACGCCCCGGTCGTAAATGTGGCCGCCCACTTGGGGTTCGAACACCGTCTCGGCGATCGGGACCGCCAACAAATTGTGCTCGCGCGGCTTGAATGCGCCGAACTGTCCGGTGAACACCGCGAAGGCGCGCTCGATGGGGGCGTTGACGACGACGTGGTGGTTGACGGTGCGAGTCGGCGGTCGCGTCATGGTGCCTTACTTTCTTGCAGGGTGATTGCTGCTGTTGGCCTTAGGCTTCGAATCACCCAGGGACGTCGGGTATGGCTTTCATGTTGTTGCTGGTTTCGATGGCCGAAGGAGATTGGCCGCCGGCGTCCGCGACGACTCGACCGCTAATTGAGAAATGCGATTTGATCGCTGTGTAAGGACACGCCGGCGTGGTCGTCTGCTGGGTTGGCAGGAATGACGATGAATTCGGAGGTGGTTGTGAGGCAACAACTGTGGGCGGGCATTGATGCCGGGAAGGCCGAGCACCACTGCGTGGTCATCATACCGACGGGCAGCGTCTGCTTTCGCAGCGGGTGGCCAACGACGAGACGCTGCTGCAGGAATTGATCACCTCGGTGACAGCGCTGACCGACGGCGGTGAAGTCACCTGGGCGATCGACCTCAACCACGGTGGTGCCGCACTGTTGATCACGCTGCTCATCACCGCCGAGCAGCCACTGCTCTACATCCCGGGCCGCACCGTCTACCACGCCTCTGGCGGGTACCGCGGCGATGGGAAGACCGACGCCAAGGATGCCGCGGTGATCGCTGATCAGGCCCGAATGCGACGCGACCTGCAAACCCTGCGCCCGGGTGACGAGATCGCAGTGGACCTGCGGATCCTCACCGCGCGACGTGCCGACCTGGTCGCTGATCGGACTCGGGCGATCAACCGGTTGCGTGCGCAGCTGCTCGAGTATTTCCCTGCCTTGGAGCGGGCCTTCGACTACAGCAATAGTAAGGCCGCACTGATTTTGCTGACCGGTTACCAAACCCCCGACGGGATCCGTCGTGCAGGAACCGCCCGCCTGGAAGGGTGGTTGCGTAAACGCAAGGCCCGCAACGCCTCTGCACTCGCAGCCAGCGCGATCGCCGCTGCCCAAGCGCAGCACACCATCGTGCCCGGACAACAGGTCGCCGCCGCGATGGTGGCACGCCTGGCCAAGGAGGTGATGGCCCTCGACACCGAAATCGGCGACACCGAAACGATGATCGAGGACCGATTTCGCCGCCACCGCCACGCCGAAATCATCTTGAGCATGCCCGGCTTCGGTGTCACACTGGGCGCCGAATTCCTCGCCGCCACCGGCGGAGACATGGACGCCTTCGACAGCGTGAACCGCCTCGCCGGCGTATCCGGGCTGGCCCCGGTGCCACGTGACTCCGGCCGCATCCACGGCAACCTCAAACGGCCCCGCCGCTACGATCGGCGCCTGCTGCGGGCCTGCTACCTGTCTGCACAGATCGCCATCCGCGCCGACCCCGCCTCTCGCACCTACTACGACCGCAAAAGAGCCGAAGGCAAAACCCACACCCAGGCCATCATCGCCCTGGCCCGCCGCCGCCTCAACGTCCTGTGGGCCATGCTCCGCGACCACGCCGCCTACCAACCCGCAACTACAGCCGCGGCGGCTTGACAACGTCATTGAGAATCTCCTTCGTTCATCTCGTCGATGGTCTGCGCATAACCGGTCAGTGCTTGTGTCCAGAACCGGTCGAGATCGGCGCGCAATGCCTGCAGGCCGGTGGGATCGAGCTGATAGACGCGACGGGTTCCCGCGGCGCGGTCGCGCACCAGCCCGGCGGACTTGAGCACCTTGAGGTGTTGGGAAACCGCTGGCCGGCTGACCGGCAGGTCGCGGGCCAACTCGCCGACCGCCGACGGACCGTGCGCGAGGCGTTCCACGATGGCCCGCCGCGTCCCGTCCGCCAAGGCCAGCCAGGCGTTACCGGTTTGGTAAGTGACCACGAACCGTAAGTCTAGACTTACTGAAGGCTGTTCTCAAGGGTTGCGCCGCAGGCCAAAGCCGGGGCGCAAGAATTCCGCAAGAATCTCTGGACCGGTTGGCAAGCCGTATGTCGCAACCTGGTGTTGCCGGTCATCGAGACCGGCCCCAGCAAAAGGTACGCAAATACGCAAACTACGGCAGATAGGAATCACCACCATGAATGACAACATCGCCGGCGCAGACACCCAGAGGGACGTGAAGGCCAAGAAGGTCTCGAAACTCCGCATCGCCGCGGGTGTCGGGTTGGGCGCCATCGGTTTGTCGATCGCCGGGTCGCTGATGCCGGCTGTCGCCTCCGCAAGCCCCTACGTCCCGCACAGCGGACCGTTACACCCGGTGCGCCACTACGCCGCCAACTTCCTGAACCCCGGCTGGGCGCTCACGCACCCGCTGCGCGCCTCGGTTCCGTGATCTGACGTCGACTTCACGCAGCAGTCTGCCCCGCTTTCCGGCTCCGGCCGGAAGCGGGGCAGAACTCGTTGTGCGCCTTAGTGTCTCAGCGGAGCCGGGCCCCACAGGCCGCTGCGCGTCGCCGTCCCCAGCAGCAGCTGGGCGGGTTCGGCGTCGGGGTAGTAGGGCGTCAGCCGTTGCAGCGAACCCCAATCGCGGGACCAGTCGTCCTTGAGGTAGGTGGCAATGGTGGTCGCCTTGGCCAGCAGCTCGGTGATGCCCAGCGGACCACCGCCGTTGTTGTCCATTACCGGTGAGTTGGCCTCGGCGCCGAACCGGTCGGGCAGGATGCGCCATCGCGGCGTCTCGTCGACGCCGTTCTGATGACCGAACGGTCGCTGGCAGGGGAAGGCCAGCCCGACGAGCCAGTCCAAAAACACCGGGTCGGCGGAGCCCACCACGTCCTGCAGCGTGCGCAGCCGCGGAATCCTCGGCGGGGTCAGCGCGATCCAGTGTTGCGGGGCCAGGTCTTCGTCATCGGCGACCAACCGAATCTGGGTGGCGGAACTGGGAATTGCCGACATCGGCAACCGCAGGTTGCGCCAGGCCGGCGACGCCCCCACGTCGGAGAACTGGGATGAACCCGCAGGGTGTCCGCCGGCCGCCTGCTCGTCGGTGGCCCACTGGACCTGGACCTCGCGGGGGTCGAAGCGTCCGGACGCACTGACCACCAGCAGCGGTCCCGCCTTGTCGCGCGCGGGCAGCCGATACCAGCTGGACCGCAGGTGCGCGGGCACCTGAATGCCGGAGCGCCAGCTGCCCAGCACCGGCGTGCGCGCCGGGTCGAGGTTGAAGGGCAGCTGGGCCGGTGAGCCGTTGATTCCCGGTGCCGGGGTGGTGCCGCCCTCGGTGCCGGCCTGGTTGCTGCCGGTCTTCTCCTCGTCGTTGACGAAACTACGGTCACCCGGACGTTCCATCACCGGGTCGGCGCGCACGTCGGCGGGAATTCCGTTGGGCGTGAAGGCTTCCGACAAGCCCGCGCCGAGGGCGTCGGCCACGGACGCGTTCACCGGCGGCAGCATCCCGGCGCCTGGGTCCTGTTCCACCAGCACGTCCTCGGCCAGTCCGCACGACTTCCCGGTCAGAGCCTGCAGGTTGGAACGACCGACCGACCACGCCGGATACTGGTCGGTCATCGCCAGGGTCAGCGATGCGACCTCGAACACCACCAGCACCCAGGTGGCAATTGCCAAGGGGGACTGGATGATTCCGGCCGCCCGCGTGCCCAGGCGGGTCTTGGGCGGCCCTTTGTCCCGGGCGACGAAGTGGAACCACGTCGCCAGCAGCAGCACCACGACGGTCAGGCCGAGCAGCGCGGTGGCGAAGGCGTAATGCCAGGCCGGGAACTCATTCGACCACGGCACACCGAAATTCGATACGTACCACCAGCCGTTGACGCTGGCGAAGGACAACGCGACCAGGAACAGCACCACGGCGGCGTACACGGTGCGGTTGCGCCGGGATCGCATCGCCACGGAGGTCACCGCCACCGCGGCCAGCGCACCCAACGGTCCGGCGAGTCCGGCGAATACCCCGAAGTGGTGGGTCCACTTGGTGGGAGTGAACATCATCGCGACGAAGGAGATGATGGTGATCCCGACGATGCGGCGGCTGGGCCCGACGGCGGTGCCCGGAATCCGGCCTTTGCGCAACGACATTGCCACCGTGACGCCGAGCGCCAGAACCAGCGCCAGCACAGCGAAGCGGCGGGCGACCGACCCGTCGGGGCTGGCCATGAACAGCCGCTCGTAGCGGATGTGTTCGTCGAACCAGCTGAGGCTGGGTCCGACCGCGCGCTTGAGCATGGTGGCCTGGATCTCACCGGTCAGGGTCTGGTCGCGGAAGATCAGGATCACGGTGACGGTGACCGCGGCCAGCAGCGGCGCGATCAGGGGTAGCGCACCGAATCGTTTGGAGCGGCGGTGCAGGATGGTCCGCAGCGGCCCGATCGCGACCAGCAGCGCACCGATCGAGGCGATGCCCGTCGGCCCGGAGAAGAGCGTCAGCGCACCGATGATGCAGGCGATCGCCACCGGCAGCAGCCGACTGGTGGCCACCGCGCGTTCCACCGAGCACCACGTCAGCAGGATGCCCAGGGCGATGATCGGCTCGGGTCGCAGGCCATTGTCCAGCGGCAGCCAGACCGCCAGGAACGTGCCCGCCGCGGTCCAGGCCGCGGCCCGGTTCTGCTTGACGGAGTGGCCCAGGCGGGGCATGACTTCGCGGCTGATCACCCACCAGCACGTCAGCGCCATCACCAGGGTGGGCAACCGCATCCAGACGCTGGTGGTGCTGACATGGGCCCACACCGCCAGCAGGTCGTAGTACCAGCCGAACGGAGCCTCGGGCGTGCCCAGCCAGCGGTAGTAGTTCGCCATGTAGCCGGCGTGCTCGGACACCCGGGCCATGGTCAGGATGTAGCCGTCGTCGGAGGTGTTGGCGCCGACGAAATGCCACCACACCAGCACGGCAATGACCAGGGCGTCCAGGCCGCCGATCGACCACCACCGGGCGGGCAGGAAGCGGCGGTGCCGGGTTCCGTCGGCGGTGTCGAGGATGTGCAGCGCGATCAGGGCGGCCGCGGTCAGCACCAGCCCGAGGATCATCGCGGCCATCTTCAGCGGGGTCGGGCTGCTGCTGTAGCGGGTGTCTACGGTCGCCGAGAAGTTCAGGCCCGCTGGCGCCGGCCCACTCAGATCGGTGAAGACGCCGACGATCTGCGGCCGGAAGTCGTAGCCGCTTTTCTCGCCGCGCAGCGGCGAGCCGGGATGCTCGGAGTTGGGCCCCTGGGTCAGGCCGACGAATTCGGCGCTGACCCGATCGGCGTGCGCGGTGAAGGTCAACCGCTGGCAGGCCGGGCTCAGCACCTGGCTCAGCGGGGCGGTCACCACCGGGACGTTGCGCACCACCAGCACCAGGTCGTTGTTGGCGCGCACGATCAGCAGTCCCCGGTCGACGGCCTTCGGTGCCTGCTTGGGCACCGTCGACAGCAACACCGTCTTGCCGGCGTTGCTCGGTCCGGTCAGTCCGGCGGCGGCCTCGCACGGGATGGTGATGGTCAAATCGGTGGCGACATAGCCGATCAGCGGTGCGTCGACGCTGCCGAAGGTGCCGTTCTGCGGCCAGTTCAGTTGGGCGGTGGTCTGGTCGACCGGAAGCAGCGGGGTGGCGATCGCCAGCAGCACGCCGAGCAGCCCGGCGACGGAAGCAACCAGCCGGGCGATCCGGTGATTGGCTTCCGTGTCTTTCACGGTGCTAGATGCTAGTTCTTCGGGGGTACGGGGCCCCGTTTGAGGCGCAGTGTCGGTGCTCATCAGCCCTTACGCCCCCGGCTTGCGGATGGCCAGCACAAATGGGCCGACGCTTTGAACGGCGAAACGCGGGCTGTCGAACAGGGCTCCGCGCAGGTCGACGGTATAGCGCCGCACGTTGGGCTGGTTGGGATAGACGTCCTCGGCCAGCCGCAGCGTGTAGTTGCCTCCTGCGCCGCGGCGCATCAGGAAGACTGTCGGCGGGGGCCAGGGGCAGGCGTCCAGGGCTCGGATCAGCTCGTCGGCGGTCTTGAGGTTGGACCATTTGTTGATCTGCGTGGCGCGCAGGTCGAACTGGGCGAGCGGGTTGGCGTAGTGCGAGGTGAGCCCCTGAAATCCCCAGTAGGGATAGAAGGACAGGAAGCTGTAGTCGGCGGTCATCACGACGGTCTGGTCCCGTGGCTTGCCGGTCACCTGCGTGATGGCGTGATCGATTGTGGCGTAGAACTTCTCGGCGCTGGGCGGCCGTCGGTCCCCGCGCTGCCCGTGACCGTCGGTGTCGGTGTAGGCGATGGTGAGGTCGGGGCGCAGCACGTCGGGGATGTCCTGGCTGAACGCAATCGCGGCGGTCAGGCCCAGGGCGCCGGCGACCGGGACTATTGATCTGCCCAAGGCGCCGTCGCGCGCCGCCAGCGCTTGGACGGCCTCGACGAAGCCGAACGCCCCGGCGGCGACCAGCACCACGCTCAGGGTGGGCTGCAGCCGAAACGACAACAGCGTCATGCGCGCCAGCGTGGTCAGCATCGACAACAGCGACCACAGGTAGATGGCCAGCACGCCGATGGCCAGGGCGCCCGCTCGCACCGATGCGCGGGCCCGCACCACCAGCCACAGGGTGCCCAGCATGCAGACGACGCCCAGCAAGGTGAATTGCAGCATCGGGAAGGTGAGTTCGGCGCCGTCGGCCGGTAGGTAGTGCTGAGCGCTGCCGGTGTTGCTGATTGGACTGTGGACCGCCCGCAACAGGAACGGCAACCAGGTGGTGGCGCCGATGGCCGCGGCGATACCGGCGATGACGGCGAGCCGTCGCAGTGGATCGAGCGCGGCCCTGAAGCCGCCGCGCCGCCACCGCGACGCCACCAGCAGCAGGGCCATCAGGGCCATGGTGAATGCGCTGAACCCGAACAGCAGCGTGTACCAGGTGGCCGTCCAGCCGAGGAATATGCCGCCGCCGATCACCGCAGCCCATCCCGTTCTGGGCTCGAGCGTGACGCCACGGTCACACTCGGCCTCCAGCGTGACCGTGGCGTCACGCTCGGGGGCGCCGGCGCGTAGGCCCGACCAGGTCAGCACCAGCACCGGCGGCAACAGCACGGTGATCATCGCCGAGTAGGGCTCGGGTGAGCCGTAGGCCAGCGTCACCGCGGCCGTCGCGGTGGTGACGATCAACGCGTATTCGAAACGCACCATCCGCCACCACAACACCAGCGCGACGGCGACGGCGATGGCAATCGAGGTGATGGCCCATGGCTTGAAGATCTCCCAGGCGGGCGTCCCGCTCAGCGCAGCCGCGCGCCCGCCGATCCAGAACCAGCCCGGCGGGTAATACGGCGGCAGCCCGAGATAGGTCATGTCGCGCAGGGCGGGGCTGTCGGCGAGCCGGGTCACGTATTCGGTGCGGAACTGCTGGTCGACCGAGATGCCGAACAGATACAGCTTGGTCGCTCCCAGCGGCATGCCCAGCGTCACCACGGTGAACGCGGACACGAACACCACCCCACCCAGCTGGGCCAGCAGACGGCGCCGCTTCCACAGCCAGCCGACGGCGAGCAGACCGGCCAGGCAGCCGACCTGTCCGACGGTGGTGAGCGCGTGCAGTTGGTTGGACGACGGGAAGGCCGGCCATTGCACCCGTGAGATGGCGACCAGCGATACCAGCGTGACGACGACCGCTACGACCACCGCCCAGGCCATCTGGCCCAGGGTGGCCAGCGCGTTACGCATGATCAGATTGGCAGTTTGCGGAAAATGCTCCGCGGGATGTGTCGCAACACCACCATCACGTAGCGGAATGCTGCTGGTGCCCAAACCAATTCCTTACCTTTTGCGGCCGAGGTCACCGCGAGGTTGGCGACGTACTCCTTGTCGACGGTCAGCGGCGCTTCCTTGACGTGCGCACTCATCCGGGTACGTACCTGGCCCGGCCGGATCACCAGAACTCGAACCCCATACTCGCGCAAGGCCTCTGCCAACCCCAGATAGAAGCCGTCCAATCCCGCCTTGGTGGAACCGTAGACGAAGTTGGACCGCCGCACCCGCTCCCCGGCCACCGTGCTCATCGCGATGATCTGGCCGAAACCCTGGCCGCGCATCTTCTCGGCCAGCAACACCCCCACGGAAACCGCTGCGGTGTAGTTGATTTCAGCTGCCAGCACCGCCTTGCGCTGGTTCTGCCACAACTCTTCGGCATCGCCGAGGATGCCGAAGGCGACGATCGCCACGTCGACGTCGCCGTCGGCGAAAGCCGCATCGATCATCTTCGGGTGACTGTCGGGGTCGGTGGCTTCGAAATCGATCAGCTCCACCGAGCGGGCGCCCGCGGCCTTCATCTGGGCCACGGCGCCGTCACGGCCCGGGTCGTTAGGCATGGTGGCCAGCACAATCCGTGCGTGCGCGTTCTGTAGATAGCGCTCGCAGATCGCCAGTCCGATCTCGGAGGTGCCGCCCAGCAGCAGGATGGTCTGGGGATTCCCCACGGCGTCGAGCACCATTTATAGCAGCTCCAAACGTCGGGCCATGTCCGAGACGAAGACGCGCAAGGGATCGACCTTGCGGCGCACCGCGATCCATTCGTCGATGCGCGGGTACATGGCGTGGAAAGTGTCCGCGGTGGTGCGGTTGTCTTTGCCGGTGTAGAGCCGGCCGCCGAACTCCAGCACTCGACGGTCGAGCTCGTTGAGAAACTCGTTGAGTCCCGGCTTGATCGGAAAGTCGACGCAGACGTTCCAGCCCGGAATCGGAAAGCTCAGCGGCGCATGGTTTCCCGGTCCGAAAAGCTTGAACACGTTGAGGAAAGAGTAGTGCCCAGAGCGCTGGATGTCGTACATGATGCCCTTGAATTCCTCGACCGCTTCGGTGGGCACCACGAACTGGTACTGGCCGAAACCCGCTGACCCGTAAGCCCGGTTCCACTCACCGAACATGTCCAGCGGGTGATAGAACTGCGTCAGGTTCTGCGCCTTGCCGCGATAGGTACCCGACTTGCGATACCACAGCTCACCGATCGGCGCGAAGGTGTACTTGTTGGCCAATCCGTTGGGGAAGATGTCGGGAAAGGTAAGCAGTTGCGGCGCATCGAATTTCAACGGATTTCTCTGCAACTTCTCCGGCAGCTGGTCCACCCTCGCCAACGATCCTCGCGAAATCGCCGCCCGGCCCAGCTTCGGTGGCGCACTGATGGCGTCGAACCAGGCAGACGAGTAGGTGTAGTCGGCTTCGGTGCCGTCGCTGTGGAACGCGATGGTTTCGTCCAGGGAGTGAGTGACGTCGCCGTCGGCAATGAAATACGCCGTCTCCGTCGGGGTCATCTCGACCGTCGCTCGCAGAATGATCCCGGTCAACCCGTTGCCGCCGACGGTGGCCCAGAACAGCTCGGCCTCCTCGCCCTCGGGCGTGAGGTGGCGGATCTGCCCGTCGGCGGTCAGCAACTCCATCGACCGGACGTGGTTGCCGAAGCTGCCCGCGCTGTGATGGTTCTTGCCGTGAATGTCGGAGCCGATGGCGCCGCCGACGGTGACCTGTCGGGTGCCGGGCAACACCGGCACCCACAGTCCGAATGGCAGCGCGGCGCGCATCAGCTGGTCGAGGTTGACTCCGGCGTCGAGGTCGGCGACGTGGGTGTCTGCGTCGATCGAATGGATGCGGTTCAGCGCCGTCATGTCGATGACCAGCCCGCCGCCGTTTTGCGCGTTGTCACCGTACGAGCGGCCCAGTCCACGGGCGATGACGCCCCGCTCGCCGGCGTCGGCGGCATGGGTGACCGCCTTGGCGATCACCTCGGGGTCCGGGGTGGAGAGCACCCGCGCCACCGAGGGCGCCGTGCGACTCCAGCCGGTCAGCCGTTTGGTCGTCAACATCGTCAAAGAGGGTACCGCTTGGGCCAGATCGCTCAGCGGATGCGGAAGATAACGGCTCGCTGCACGATGAAGTTGATGACCGTCGCGGTGCCCTGCGCGATCACGAACGCGACGGGTATCGCCCACCCCCGGTAGTGCAATAACACCAGGCACAGGTGGTTGAGACCCACCTGGACGGCGAACGTGACGGCGTAGAGAACCATGACGGCGATGAACCGCGCGGTGTTGGGAGCGGCCTGGAATGTCCATCGGCGATTGATCAGGTAGGCGGTCAGGGTGCCGACGATGAAGCTGATGGCCTTGGACAGGTCGACCTGTAGGCCCACCACTTGGTAGAGCGTCGCGTAGATGCCGAAGTCGACGATGGCAGCCAGCCCGCCGGTGATGACGAAACGCGTGACCTGCGTGGTCAGATCGGGGCGTGGCGCCGCCATCTCGGGCTCGGGGGGAAGCATTGCCGGGAGTCTAGTGCGGCGCCCAGCGCTCCCCGCGGATGCGCTACTTGGGTAGCTTCACCGAGATCAGCTCGACCCGGTCTTCCCCTTGTGGCGTCGAGTAGGTCACCGTGTCGCCCGCTTTGTGCCCGACCAGGGCCTGCGCCAACGGACTGCGCGCGGTCAGCGTCTCGGCCTCGCGGCCGACGGGCGTCTCTTCGACGATGGAGATCACGTGCATGGTGACGACTTCACCGTCAGAGAACTTGAGCGTCACCTCGGTGCCGCCGGGCAGCACGTCGGATTGCTCGTCGGGGGAGGGGCCGGTTCGCAGCCGCCGGTCCAGTTCGTTGATCCGGTCGGCGAGCACCGCCAATTCATCGGCGCGCTGTATCGCCTCGGCGGCATCCCCGTGATCACCGATCATGCCGCGGTCGTTTTTGACCTCGAGTTCCAGTTGTTCACGCCGCTGCCGTAGCCGGTCCAGCTCCGCGGCGAGGTTTTCCTTCGCCGCATCCGCCACCGATTGGACTTTTTTTGCCACGTCAGTCGACCTTTCGCAGCGGGCCAGCGACTGCGCATCGCATGCGCCCCCGGTTGGTTTTGCCAATTATTCATTCATACGCCTGCAAAAGCGCGAGCTCGTTTTTTCTGAGGTCGAGTGCCGGCGCTCTGGCGGCGCGTGAGGCAAGCATGCGCGGTGCGACATCCGCGGTCGCACTGATGAGCCCTTGCGGTTCCGGTACCTGATGCACTGCTTATACGAGATTTACGTGAATAAGGTCACATTCGCGTTAGTATCTGCGCGGGAGAATTCGGGGTGAGAGAGCAGGCCGGCCTCATGGACTATGCCTTGCGGCCGCCGGAGGTTAACTCCGGGTTGATGTATGCGGGTCCTGGCGCGGGACCGCTGTTGGCGGCCGCGGCGGCGTGGGACGCGGTGGGCGCAGAGCTGGAATCGGCGGCCGCGGGCTATTCCTCGTCGCTGACGGCGTTGACGGGTCTGACCTGGTTTGGGCCGTCGTCGATGGCGATGTCCGCTGCGGCGGCCCCGTATGTGGCGTGGCTGCAGGCCGCCGCTACCCAGGCGGGGGTGACTGCCGCGCAGGCTTACGCGGCGGCGGCGGCGTATGAGGCCGCGTATTTGATGACGGTGCCGCCGCCGGTGATTGCGGCGAATCGGACGCAGTTGATGGCGTTGATCGCCACGAACTTCTTTGGCCAGAACGGCCCGGCGATTGCGGCGACTGAGGCTCAGTACATGGCGATGTGGGCCCAAGACGCGGTCGCGATGTATGGGTATGCCGTCGATGCCGCGGCCGCGAGTGTTTTGCAGACGTATACCGAGCCGCCGCAGACCACCAACCCGGCGGGCCAGAACGCTCAGAGTGGAGCGGTAGCGCAGAACGCCGCCAATACCGTTGGCGCGCAGACCCAGTCGGTGATTCAGCAGCAGCTGACCTCGATCGCGACCCAGCAGCTGACCTCCACGGCCGAGACGCAGCAGCTGACGTCGAGCGCGGCGACCCAGCAGCTGACGTCGAGCGCGGCGACCCAGCAGCTGGGTATGCCTGCTGTCACCCAACAACTCGGCATGCCCGTCGCATCGCAGCAGTCGGTCACGTCTGCGGCGACAACTCCGCAGTCGGTCACGTCTGCGGCGACAACTCCGCAGTCGGTCACGCCTACCGCCTCCACGCAGTCGGTCACGCCTGCCGCTACAACTCCGCAGTCGGCCGCGCCTGCCGCTACAACGCCGCAGTCGGTCACGCCTACCGCTACAACTCCGCAGTCGGTCACGCCTGCCGCTACAACTCCGCAGTCGGTCACGCCTACTGCCTCCACGCAGTCGGTCACGCCGACGGCGACCTCGCCGCAGTCGGTCACGCCTACTGCCTCCACGCAGTCGGTCACGCCGACGGCGACCTCGCCGCAGTCGGTCACGCCTACTGCCTCCACGCAGTCGGTCACGCCGACGGCGACCTCGCCGCAGTCGGCCGCGCCTACCGCTTCCACGCAGTCGGCCGCGGTCTCCGAGCCCACCGTCACCGTCAACGGCGTCACCTACATTGACCCCGAACTGCCGTCCACGATCTCCAACGGCCAAACCATCACCATCGGGTCCGGCTTTGACTACACCGTCCCCGTCGGCGGAACCGAGGTCCAAAGCGGCGGCGCCATTGTCGTCCAGCACGGTGGCCTGCTCACCGTCGACAACGCGCTGACCGTTGACGCCGGGGGCTCGGTGATCGACCAGGGCAGCCTTATGGTCAGCAACACCGTGTCGGATAGCGGCAGCCTGACCGTCAGCGCCGGGGGAACGCTGACCGATTCCGGCCTAGTGACGGTCGCGCACACCGGCACGCTGACCGTGGCCACGACCGGTACTAACACCGGCGCCCTGACCGTGACCGGTGGTGGCACCTTGTCCGACGGTGGGACGGTCATAGTCAACAGCGGCGGCACGCTGACCGTGAGTACGGGTGGCACCGATACCGGTGCCTTGACCGTGACCGGCGGCGGCTCCCTGTCCGACGGCGGGACGGTCACGGTCAGCAGCGGTGGCACCCTCACCGTCAGCGATGCCAGCATCACCGGTGACACCGGCAGCCTGACAGTGACCGGCCCCGCCAGCTTGTCCGACGCGGGCACGATCACCGTCAACGCCGGCGGCACCCTCACCGACAACGGCACCTTTGCCGTCAACGCCGGCGGCACCCTCAACGTCGGCGGCACCCTCACCGACCCCGGCACCCTCAACGTCAATGGTGCCCTGTCGGACTTCGGCGCGATGAACGTGGACAGCGGCGGGGTTGTCAACGACGCCAACACATTCCAGCAGGTTTTCAGCGGCACCCTGACCATCGACAATGGCGGCACCTTCACCGTCGACAACGGTGGCTTCCTTATCAGTAGCTCCGGCCAGATCACCGACTCCGGCGCGCTGGTTGTCGACCATGGCGGCACCGTGGTCTTTAGCGGCAGCTTTAACGTCAGCGATGGCGGCGTGATGACGATTGAGCCCGGCACCGGCACCGTGTTCAACGACTACGGCACCATGACGGTGAGCTCTGGCGGCACGGTGATCGACTCCGGCCCGATCACCGTCGAGCACGCCGGGACGCTGACCGTGAGTACGGGTGGCACCGACATCGGCAACAGCCTGACCCTGACCGGTGGCGGCACCTTGTCGGACGGCGGGACGGTCACGGTTAACAGCGGCGGCACCTTCACCGTCGGCACCACCACTGTCGGCGACATCGGCAACAGCCTGACCGTGACCGGTGGTGGGAGCCTGTCCGACGGCGGGACGCTGACGGTCGGCCACGGCGGCATGCTCGCCGTGAGCACGGGTGGCACTGATACTGGCGGCTTGACGGTGACCGGTGGTGGCACTTTGTCGGATGGTGGGACGGTCGCGGTCGGCCATGGCGGCACCCTCGCCATCGGCGACGCCAGCATTCCCGGTGACACGGGCAGCCTTACCGTCTTCGGTGGCACCTTGACCGACAGCGGGACGGTCACGCTCAACAGCGGCGGCACGCTCACGGTGGGCACTGTGAGTGGCAGCCAAACCGGCAGTCTCACGGTGACCGGCGGCGGCACCTTGACCGACAGCGGGTCTTCGTTCTTCGCACTTGAGGTCAACAACGGCAGCCTCCTGACCGTGAGCACCGGTGGTACCGATACCGGCACCCTTAACGTCACCAGTGGCGGCAGTCTGGTCGAATTCGGCACGGTGACCGTGGGTAACGGCGGGCAGATCAACGTCACCGGCACCTTTTACGTCGGCGCCTATAGCACGCTGAATATCGACCCTGGCGCCATCGTCACGATCGAAAACGGTGGCGATCTCAACGAGCTCGGCGTCGCCAGCACTATCACCGATTCCGGCACGTTGGTTGTCGATTCTGGCGGCCAACTGGACGTAGACGTCGCTGTGAATGTCGCCCATGGCGGCGTCCTGTCCGACAGCGGCACGGTCTCCATCTCCCCCGTCGGCGGTACGTTGACCGACAGCGGGACGCTCACGGTCAATTCTGGTGGAACCCTCACCGTCGGCAGCCCCCCCGTCGGCGGTCAGACCGGCAGCCTCACGGTGACCGGTGGCGGCACTTTGTCCGACGGCGGGACGGTGACGGTCGGCCACAACAGCATCCTCACCGTCGGCACCACCACTGTCGGCGACATCGGCAACAGCCTGACCGTGACCGGTGGCGGCACCCTGTCCGACGGCGGGACGCTGACGGTCGGCCACGGCGGCGCGCTCGCCGTGAGTACGGGGGGCACTGATACCGGCGGCCTGACCGTGACCGGTGGTGGCACTTTGTCGGATGGCGGCACGCTGACGGTCGGCCATGGCGGTGCGCTGACGGTGAGTACGGGTGGCACCGACACGGGCGGCTTGACGGTGACCGGTGGTGGCACTTTGTCGGATGGCGGCACGCTGACGGTCGCACACGGGGGCACGCTGACTGTGAGCACGGGGGTCGGCACCGACACCGGCAGCCTCACCGTGAGCAACATTCTGAACGACGCGGGCACGATCACCGTCAACACTGGCGGCACCTTTACCGATAACGCCGGCGGCAGCGTTTTCGTCAACGCCGGCGGCACCCTCACCGACTCCGGCACCCTCAACATCAATGGTGTCCTGCAGGCCTTCGGCGCGGTGAACGTGGACAGCGGTGGGGTTGTCAACGACGCCGGCTCATTCCAGGAGGCTTTCAGCGGCTCCCTGACCATCGACCCTGGCGGCACCTTCACCGTCGACAACGGTGGCTCCCTTACCAGTAGCTTCGGCCCGATCACCGACTCCGGCTCGCTGGTTGTCGACAATGGCGGCTTCGTGTCCTTTAACGGTGGCTTTAACGTCACCGATGGCGGCGCGATGACCGTTCAGTCCGGCGGTGTGTTCAACGACTACGGCACCATGTTGGTGAGCTCTGGCGGCACGGTGACCGACTCCGGCGCGATCACGGTCGAGCACGGCGGCACGCTCACGGTCAGCACGGGCGGTTCTGACACCGGCACCTTGACCGTTGGCTCCGGCGGCACCTTGACTGACAGCGGCACCGTGACTGTTGGCTCCGGCGGCAGTCTGACTGACGGCGGCGCCCTGACCGTCAATGCTGGTGGCAGTCTGACTGACAGCGGCACCGTGACCGTTGGCTCCGGCGGCAGTCTGACTGACGGCGGCAGCGTCACCGTCAACTCGGGCGGCGTGCTCACGGTCAGCACGGGCGGTTCTGACACCGGCACCGTGACCGTTGGCTCCGGCGGCACCTTGACTGACAGCGGCGCCCTGACCGTCAATGCCGGCGGCACCCTGACTGACAGCGGCACCGTCACCGTCAACGTCGGCGGCAGCCTGACTGACAGCGGCACCTTGACTGTTGGCTCCGGTGGCAGTCTGACTGACAGCGGCAGCGTCACCGTCAATGCCGGCGGCGTGCTCACGGTCAGCACCGGCGGCACCGACACCGGCACCTTGACCGTTGGCTCCGGCGGCAGCCTGACTGACAGCGGCACCCTGGCCGTCAACGTTGGCGGCACCGTGACTGACAGCGGCACCCTGGCCGTCAATGCTGGCGGCACCGTGACTGACAGCGGCACCCTGGCCGTCAATGCTGGCGGCACCTTGACTGACAGCGGCACCCTTACCGTCAACGTCGGCGGCAGCCTGACCGACGGTGGCAGCCTGACCGTCAGCGTCGACGGCGCGCTGACCGACAGCGGCACCCTCACCATCGGCCCCGGTGGCGTGCTCACCGACAGCGGCATCGTCACCGTCAGCTCCGGGGGCACCGTCACCATCAATACGGGTAGCACTCTCCTCGTCGACACCGGTAGCACTCTGATGGTGGATGCCGGGGGCACCGTCACCATCGATACCGGCGGCGCCCTGACCGTGGGCCCCGGCGAGCTCGTCACCGTGGGCCCCGGCGGGAGCTATACCTCCGCGGGCATCATCGGGCCGGTCACCATCGCCCCGGGTACCGCGCCGGTTCCGCCGCCCGGTGGGCTTGGCGAGGCGTTGGGTGCGTCGAGCCTGGCGGGAAACTCGGGCCTTTCCGGACTTTCGGGAATTCCGGGGGACTCGGGAACGCAGGACAACCGGAGAATTCCTGAGCTAGATGTCGACGACTCATTCGATCGTGCTATCGCTCAATTGGATTGCGCCATATCGGATGTCGAGAACGATCTGCAGAACGTTCCCACTCTGCCCGCCTATCTGCTTGTGCTCGAATGAGGGTCTGAATTGTAGGTGGGCTGTTGGTTTTTCGGTCATCCGGTGCTGACTAGCGCCCGCCGGGCGGGGTGGGGACATCGTGGCAAGTGCTGGGACAGAGGGTAATTCGAACCGCCAGTCGCTGGGGCCGCGGCGGGCCTCATCTGGCGTGCCGTCTGCGGGCGTGGGCAACGCGGCCTCGCTCGGGTCGTTGTCGGTGCCGCCGGGCTGGGCGATGGCCGCCTCGCCGGTCGAACCGGTCTCTTCTTCTGAATCGGCTCGCAGCGATGCGCCGGCCGACGTCGTAGGTAGGCCACCGGGCCGCGCGTTTCAGGAGGCGCTGATGGCAACGATGAGTGGGAGCGGCGCCCCTTTGGATGCGACCAGCCGCAACAAGGCCGACAAAGACGACAGCGGCGAGGCGAATAACGACGAGAATCCAACACAGGGCGCTACGCGAAAACACACAGAGGGCGACTGAGCGGCCCGCCGCTGCGCGGTATCGGCCAGTGGCTGCTTGGCGGCATCCCGCGTCGACAACTCCGGCCGGCGCAGCGACGCCCGATGACTATGTGACCCAGCCCTATTCGGCGCGTGACGCAATCACGTTGCCGCTCAAAGAATTCGACTTACTGGGATACCTGATGCGAAACAGCTGTGGCGGCTAGCTGCTGAATCCCGTAGGCCAATTTCCCTTAGTGGTCACACCGGTTCCCTTAGTGGTCACACCGGGCTGTTCAATCAGCCGGTAGTGCAGACGGCGCAGGACGGTCTCGTCGATGCCAACGGTGAAGACGTATGACCCTAGTTCTTCGAACGGAAGTACGGGAACGTTGACGGCAAAAGCAACTGACTGGGTCTCGCCATCCTCAAGGTGGGGCGGCCGGCCAACGTTGAATTGGAATTGGGCGCGGAACGGCTCGCGTTCGTCTGGGCCCCTGTGGAGCTCGACCGGGTGCCCGTCCGCGTCCTCCAATTCGACGGTGACTGTGTGCTCCTCGTTGGTCGCCGTCCACGGGACATCAACGATGATGCCGAGGCTGAATGCGATATTAAAGGGTCCTGAGCGTCCGGCAGGGATGACAGCCCGATCGATGCCGGCCCCCAGGACATACAGCAAGTTGTTCTGTGCCTCGGCGTGGTTACACAGAAATGCGGTTAACTCCATGAGTTACTTCCCAATACGACGGCTGTGGCATGGCCGTAACACCATATCCGATTCGGCGGTACTACCGCCATAACGAGCGTCATGGAATCACCGGCCGATGCCGAGTTGGTCGAGATCGACGAGAGATGAGCGTGGCACAACTTTTTGAATTCAAGGCGCTCGGCTTGGAACTGGGCGCGGACGACTATGGGGCCAAACCTATTTCGGTGCGGTAGCTGATTGCCCTCAGCTAATACCGCGTCACTAGGTGGTAAATCAAAGTTGTTGTGGCTCTGGTCAACAGCCCATATCACGCCATTACTCAAGGTGCCTCACGACACTCATCAGCTCTAGTGACATTGGTTTGCGGGGGAGGTTCCGTGTGAGGCGTATTTGATACGTGTCGCAATGCAATTGGGGGTCGGTCGGGAAGAAGGCTCCCGGCTCACGTCGAGAAGGGGGACGGGATATGGATTTCAATATCTAAACCCTAGGCGTGCAAGACAATACGAGCCTGATGCGGTCCAGTCCTTCCTCGAGATTGAGGGGTCAGCGCCGGGCCTTGACAAGGCCGCCCAGCTCGGTTCGTTGTCGGTGCCGCTTGGGCTGGGCGACGGGGTGCCGTCGAAGCATGACGCCCTAGAGATCGGCCGGCTGTTACTTGAAAATGCTTGTACTGCAATAATATTCACGCAAAAGATGCGGCTTCGCCAAGCTTGACCTGCTCCTCTTGAGGTGTTCAGGCAATCCCAATACACTCTTGACCGACCCAGGACCGCAATACATCAATGCGGAATTAGCCTCGGGCGGGAGCAAGCCAAAATCCAATGTCGTCAATCCTTTTCGCCCCGCGGCCGGACTTATTTGACATAAGGTGATCGCATTTGACGTCCAGACCGGCGGCACCCTGACCAACGCCGGCACGCTGAGTGTCAACGTCGACGGCAGCCTGACCGACGCCGGCGCGGTGACCATCGACAGCGGCGGCACGCTCAACGAGGCTGGCCCCCTGGCCGTCAACCCCGGCGGCACGGTCGTCCTCAACGACACCGGCGTTTTGACCATCGGCAACGGCACCACCCTGGCGGTGAACAACGGCGCGTACCTGATCGCAAATGCCGGCACCACCGTCCCCATCCAGCACGGTGGCGCCCTGACCATCGGCCCGGGTGAGGCCAGCACCCTCGGCCCAGGTGGCTCGGCCGGGCCAAACGGGCTTGTCGGCACTGCCGTGGTGTCGCCGGCGGTACCGACGCCCGCGACGGATCCCGGGCTTGCCAGCGCCATGGCTTCACCGGGTTTGGCGGGAACCTCGGGAATCCAACCCCAGGTCAACCTAGACGTGCTGCGGGACGCGCGCTGGGATGCACTCTGGGACGTGTTGTTCGACGCCGTCTAGCAAAATTGGTTGCAGCACAGCACAATTCGCGATGGCCTAGTGCGACGGCGCGTCCGCGGTTCCGGAGAACGCCGGGCCGTCCTGGTCCTCGTAGTCGATGACCTCACCGCGCAGCGTGTCGAAGATGGCCATGCCCTGCGACACCAGCCCCGCGGCCATCTGACCGAGCCCCTCGGCGCCGTTGAGCACGGTGAGATTGGAGTTCGACAGGCCGATCGCGGCCTTCTCCACGATCTGCGGTAACTGGTCGATCAGCGCCTTGTCCAACGCAACCCGATTGTGCGAGGCCGCCGCCTCGGCCAGGATTTTCATCTTCTCGGCGTCGGCCACCGCCATGATCCGGACGCGTTCGGCTTCGGCCTCCGCCGGTTTGACCACCTCGCCGACCAGTTCCTGCTGGCGCAGTTCGGCGGCGCGCTGGGCCAGCTCGGTGCGCATCTGCAGCACTTCACGCTGCGCCTGCGCCTCGGCCAGCGGGCCCGATTGGGCGGCTTGGGCCTGGGCCTTGTCGACCTCGGCCTTGTACTGAGCCTTGACGATGGCGGTCTCGCGGGCGAATTCGGCCTGCTTGCGCTGGGACTCCTGCTCGGCCTCGGCGGCCGCCTGGTTGGCCTGCGCCTGGGCGATCTGTGCCATCTGCTGGATGGCCGCATTGTGCGGCGCCGACATCGCGGTGATGTAGCCCAGGCCGTCGTCGTCGATGGACTGGATCTGCAACGCGTCGACGGTCAGCCCGATCCTGGCCATTTCCTCCTTGGACCCGTCGAGCACCTCGGTGGCCAGCTTCTGGCGTTCCCGGATGATCTGCTCGACGGTCATCGAGCCGATGATCGAACGCAGGTGGCCGGCGAAAATCCGGCCGGTGAGCACAGCCATCTGATCCTGGTCGGACAGGAACCGCTGCGCGGCGCTGATGATGCTCTCGTTGTCGTTGCCGACCTTAAAGGCGATCACCGACCGGACGTTCAAGGTGATGCCCTGCTGGGTGACGCACTTCTCGGCGACCTCGGCCTCACACATGGCCAGCGTCAGGAACCGCGCCTTGCGGAAGATCGGCAGGATGAAGGCCCCGTGGCCGGTCACCACGCGGAACGGGGCGTTGCTCTTGGCTCTGCCACCGGAGATCAGCATCGCCTCATCAGGAGCGGGCACCTTGTAACCGAGCATTGTTGGACTCCTTGCAGTTTCGCTGTTTGTCGGAAATGTCACTCGTCGTTGAGATCAGGTGTGGTGTGGCCCGGGTGGTTCCACGGCTCGACGACCACGGTCCGCGGGCCCCGAGCCTCGACCACCAGCACCTTGCTGCCCTTCGGTAATGGTTCATCCGACCAGGCCAAAAAGGTCTCCTTCGAGCCCCGCACGGTCACCAACACCTCGCCGGCGCCGCGCGCACCGCGGGTCGCCACGAGCAGCGTCCCAACGCAGCCGATTGCCGAGGCGTCGCTCACGTCTCGCATCCTGCTCCCCGGAACGGTTCAGCGTCGAGTTTCGAACACGGAATTCCCACCCAGAGGGTGCGTTGGCGTCGCTGTGGGAACGGTGAACGCCGATAGGCAGCCGATTGGGATCAGTGTTTTAGGCGGTCCGACAACGGTCGTTGACCTGGCCGGGTGGCGTTTCATCATCGATCCCACCTTCGATGATCCTGGCCAAGAGGGTCATCTGGTCAAGTCGACAGGTCCGGCGGTCGACCCGTTGGCCCTCGGTTCTGTGGATGTTGTCCTGATTAGCCATGACGAGCATCTGGACAATCTCGACGTCGAGGGGCGCCGTTTTGGGATTGCTGCGCCACGCATTTTGACCCACCCCGGAGCGGCGAAGCGGCTCGGGCCGTCGGCTCGGGGCCTCGCTCCTTGGGAGACAATCGATTTGCCTGCAGCGGATGATCGATCAGCGGTCACCGTACAGGCGGTACCCGCGATACATGGACCCGCTGATGGTGATCGCGATGACAGCGGTTACATAACTTGTGAAACAACAGGTTTCGTACTCAGTGGCGCTGGTCTGCCGACGATCTATCTCAGCGGCGACAACGCGTCTTTGGAAGCGGTGGCGGAAATCGTCAACCGCTGCGGCCCCATCCACGTGGCGGTGCTGTTCGTCGGCGCCGCCCGCCTGCCCTCCCGCCAGAATGGCCGACTCCTGACGTTGAACAGTGCCCGGGCGGCGGCCGCAGCCGAGGTGTTGCGGGCGAAGGCCGTGATTCCAGCTCACGCCGACGGATGGGCGCACTTCACCTAGGGCGTCGACGACGTCCGATGCGCGTTCGCCGATGCGGGCATCTCACGGGTATTGCGGCATGCACCGATGGGCGAGTGGATCGCGCCGACGGCCGAGGTCTGGACGTCCGACGAGAAATACGTCGTGATTTGGGTTGCCGTTCATTTACGTCTTTCTTCGGGCTTGAGCCGATCGGCCCGCATGGAGAGGAGGCCGCGACCCAGGTGAACGTCAGTGCTGAGGGTCGACCGTCTGCGCGGTGTGCTGACCGCCACGGCCCTGCTGTCCGCGCCGACGGCGTCGGCTGACCCGGCCGATGACCAGTTCCTGCGGTCTCTTTCGAAGTACGGGATCGTGATGAACGACGGCAACAACGCGATGTCGATGGCTCATACGGTGTGCGCCGGATTCGATGAGAACCCGAACTCAAACGTGATGGTGATAAAGGTGAGCAAGGAGGCCAACCTCACACTGAAACAATCCGGCTTCTTCGTCGGCGCTTCCATTTCCGCCTACTGCCCGCAGTGAAAAGGCAAAACCGACGATTCGTTCGACTGGCTTGAATCCCGGACCGCCGCTGATGTGAACCGGGTTAGACCCAGTAGGGCACCCGGGCGCGGTATTGGCGCATCGCGAAGGCCGCGAACAGCCAACCGACGGCCGTCAACACCAGCACCACCAACCAGTGCCGCAGTTCCTGATGCGCGCCCAGCAACGGGGCGCGCACGATATCGAGGTAGTGCAGCAGCGGGTTGAGTTCGACGATGCTGGCCCAGCGCCCGGCACCCTGCTGCCGTAGCGTGTCGTCGTTCCAGATGATCGGTGTCATGAAGAACAGCAGCTGCACGATCGAAAACAGCAACGGGCCGATGTCGCGGTAGCGCGTCGCCAGGATGCCGAAACAAAGTGACACCCAGATGCAGTTGAGCACGATCAGCGCCAGCGCGGGGATCACCGAAAGATCCGCCCAAGACCACGGTTTGGGGAAGATCATCGCGATGACGACATAGATGACGATGTTGTGCGCGAACAGGATCATCTGCCGCCACACCAGCCGGTAGACGTGCACGCTCAGGGGCGTCGGCAGTTGCTTGATCAGCCCCTCGTTGGCGACGAAGACGTCGGCGCCTTCCAGGATGGCGGCGTTGATCAGGTTCCAGACGATCAGCCCCAGCGTCACATACGGCAGGTGCAACGACAGCTCGAGATGAAACAGCTTGGAGTACAAGCCGCCCATCGCGACGGCCGTGGTTCCGGTCGCGATGGTGATCCAGAAGGGCCCCAGTACCGAGCGGCGGTAGCGCTGCTTGATGTCCTGCCAGCCCAGGTGCAGCCAGAGCTCGCGGCGACGGAAACCGTCGGCGAGATCGCTTCGCGCGCGGGTAAATGTCCGCGACTGTGCCGCCGCGTCGAGAAACGTCATCGGGAACCTCCCGCATCTGGCTTGCCGAACTGCTCGCGACGTCCCAACCGCCGCAACCGGATCCATTCCACCAGACCGCGCGGGTCGCGACGGGTCACCAGGAAGAACCAGCCGAACCGGATCCACTCCTGCACCAGCAGTTTGCGCAGGCCGGGCTGCGACAGCAGGTAGCCACGGTTGCGATAGGTGTAGAACCGCTTGGCGGGGTTGTCGGGATACTGGGTGTGCATCCGGCCACCCAGGATCGGCCGGAACTCATCGGATCCGCAGGGATGCAAGTAGATCGTGTCCAGGCAGGTTCCGAACGGCAGGCCGGAACGCACCAGCCGGCGATGCAACTCCACCTCGTCGCCGCGGATGAACAGCCGTAGGTCCGGGACGCCGACAGCGTCCAGGGTGGCGGCCCGGAACAGCGCGCCGTTGAACAGCGACGCGATGCCTGGCAGTAGGTCCTGGCCTGCCTCGGTGCGCAATTCGCTTGCGCGCCTGCGCCATACCAGGCCGCGCCGCAGCGGGAAGGCGAGCCGTTGCGGGTCGTCCATATTGCAGACCATCGGCGATACCTCGGCCAGTCCATGCTTCTCGGCGCAGGCCAGCAGGGTGGCCAGCACGTTCGAGTCCTGCGGGCGGCCGTCGTCGTCGGCCAGCCACACCCAGTCGGCGCCCTGCGCCAACGCGTGCAGCATGCCCAGCGCGAAACCCCCTGCACCACCGAGATTTCGGCGTGAGGCCAGGTAGGTGGTCGGGATCGGTTGGCCGGCCACCAGATCGCGGATCCGGCCGGAGCCGGGCCCTTCGCCGGAAAAATCATTGTCCACCACGATGAGGTGATCGGGCAGCCGGGTCTGGGTGCTCAGCACATCGAGCGACTTGGCCAGCTCGTCGGGGCGCCGGTGCGTGACGACGACGGCGAAGACGGTCTCACTCATCCCCGGATGCACTTTGGGCCAGGGGTGTCTCGACCCGATTCGCTTGCTGCGTCTCTTCCAGCACCTCGCGGACGTGCCGGGCCGCGTCCTCTCCTTCGTAGGCGCGCACCACGTCCTCGATACCGCCGGACATGCGGATGACGCCGTGGTCGATCCACATCGCCGTCTTGCACAACCGGGCCAGGAATTCGTTGGAATGGCTGGCGAACACCAGGATTCCGGAGCGCTCCACCAGACTCTGCAACCGCGACTGCGCCTTCTTCAGGAAGTCGGCGTCCACCGCACCGATACCCTCGTCGAGCAGCAGGATCTCGGGGTCGATGCTGGTGACGACACCCATCGCCAGCCGGACACGCATGCCGGTGGAATAGGTGCGCAGCGGCATCGACAGGTAGTCGCCCAGCTCGGTGAACTCGGCGATCTCATCGACCTTGGCCAGCATCTGCTTTCGCGTCTGACCCAGGAACAGGCCGCGAATGATGATGTTCTCGTAGCCGGAGATCTCGGGGTCCATGCCGACGCCCAGATCGAAGACCGGCGCGACCCGGCCGGTCACCGTCGCCCAACCCCGGGTCGGTTCGTAGATGCCCGAAAGTAGGCGCAGCAGAGTCGATTTGCCCGCCCCGTTGTGGCCCACCAGGCCGACCCGGTCCCCCAACTCCAGGGACATGGTGATGTCGCGCAGCGCCTCGACCACCACCACGTTGGAGCTGTTGCGGCCGATCGTGCCGCCCGCCTTGCCCAAGAAGGCCTTCTTCAACGAGCGTGACTTCGCGTCGAAGATGGGAAATTCCACCCACGCGTTGTGCGTCTCGATATGAGGACCAGACACCATCGACTACTTAAGTTCGCCTACAGGTACTGACCGTGCCCGGGCGCCCCCCCGGGCTTACCCATGCCCGGGGGGAGGGCGCCCTGGCGCATGTTTTCCAGCTGCGCGCGGGCGGCCATCTGCTGGGCGAACAGCGCGGTCTGGATGCCGTGGAACAGTCCTTCCAGCCAGCCGACCAACTGCGCTTGGGCGATGCGTAATTCGGCGTCGGACGGCGCGGCGTCCTCGTTGAAGGGCAGGGTGAGGCGGTCGAGCTCCTCACGCAGTTCGGGTGCCAAGCCCTCTTCCAGTTCCCGGATGCTGGTCGCGTGGATCTCGCGCAGCCGGTTACGGCTGGCCTCGTCCAGCGGTGCGGCGCGCACCTCCTCGAGCAGTTGCTTGATCATGGTCCCGATGCGCATCACCTTCGCCGGCTGCTCGACCAGGTCGGTCAGGGACCGCTCGTCCTCGTCGTCGTCGGCCAGTGCCATCACGCGCGGATCGACGCCACCGATGACTTCGACGTCGTCATCGTCGTTGCGGGTACTCAATGCTTCACCATCCTCTGTGGACTATGAGTGTGGCGTCGTGCCGTTTCCGCGCCATTCATAAATTCGGGCACCGCCATTGTCGTAGATCAACGCCCACGACTTCGACTTATCCAGTGACACTAGTCCTTCGGGTACCGCGAACCCCCGGACAGTCGGCGAGCTGGTGTAGATGTACCGAATGTTGAGCGCTTTTATCGCTTCGAGGACCCGCGGATCGGAGTCGCCCCGGCGCGCGTACGCCCAGAAGATGTATCGGTTGGGACCTGGACCCATCTGTTGTGGGTAGTCGTAATGGGTCCACAACGGATGTAGATCGGCGACGGCATACATCCACGCCGTGCCGTCGGTGTTGGCATTGCCGATCAGAGTCTCGTGCGCGCCGGGCAGCTTGGCCAGGTAGGTCATGGCCATGAGATCGCGCTGGTCGATCATCACCGAGTCGTACTTGTCGCCGAACAACACGATGTGCCGATAAAGGTAGTGGCGCCCGGTGAGCACCGTGGTTGCCACCAGCAGAACCGCGACGGCCGAGACCCAGACCGGCGCGGGCAACGGTTTGAACCGGCCGGTGACCCGTTTCGCCCCCGCGACCACCCCCATCACTATCGCGAACAACGCGACACCGGCCATCGGCTCCAACAGCAGTGTGATGGCCGACGAGATCCGGCGCGGATCTTTGTAGAAGAACTCGCCGAACATGCCGGCCACCGCACCGATCGGGCCGCCCAGCGGGTTTCCGGCGTCGACGCCCACCACCACCAGCAGCAGCCACAGGGCGAGCGGCCACCAGATCTTCTTGATCAGGAAAATGACCCCGCCGACGGCAGTTACCGCGATCAGCCCGTACTGCACCGGGAAGTCGTTGAGGTGACGGGAGTGCTGGAAGACCGTGTCGAAGATGCCGCGCTTCTTGCTGAGGTGGGTCAGAAAGGAATGCCCGGCAATGATGTCTTCCTGCCCCTGGACGCTGATGAACTGCGGTAGCAGGATCAGGCCGGAGAGCGCCGCGACGCTGGCCAGGGCCACAAAGTCGGCCAGCCTGCCGCGCACCGGATGCCACACCGCGTCCATGACCCACCAGGCCACCAGGAACAACAACACGATCACCCCGCCGGTGATGTGCACGGACATGACGCCCACCCACGCCAGCACGGCCGCCGGGATCCGGTCGCGGTGCCGCAGCGTGGAGGCGATCAAGACGAACGCCGGGACCGCGACCCCGTAGGACGCCAGGTTGGGCATCGCGGCGACGCCGAACTCGACGTAGGGGACCGCGGTGAACGACGCCGACAGCGCGGCCGCGGTGGCCGCCGCCCCCGCGGAGCGCCACTGGGTGGTGCGCGGCCGCAGCAGGTGCCAGGTGAGCATCGCCGCGCTGGTGGGGAACAGCCAGACGGATGCGGCGACGGAACTCAGCGTGTAGCCGGTGGTGGGTGCCGCCCCGGTCAGTTGGCAGAACACCGCGGTCAAGGCGTGGAACACCGACGGGTAGTACAGCGTCTTATGGGTCTCGACGTTGCGTAGCTCGCCCATGTGCGTGGACGACGCCTGGCCGGTGTCCAGGATGAACCGCACCTCGTTGGCGTGCCAGACGGCGTCCCAGGTGCTCGGGATGGTCTGCCAATGGGCGGCCAGGCCGCGATAGGCCGCCCACATGATGAGCAGGGCGCCCAACAGCACGCCCGCCGCCACCGTGATGGCAGGCCAGCGGCCGACCACCCGGACTTCGGCGTCGCGGTCGCGGTAGCGGGCGAGCAGCAGCTGTAAACCGATCATCAGCAGGCACACCACGACCAGCGTGGCCAGTGCGGTCCAGCCGTTCCACGGAATTCCGATGGCACCAAACGGAATAATGGCCAGCGCGACCATGCCGTAGGTCAACGCCGGGCCGACCGCGACAGCGACCGGCCAAGACAACTGACTGATGCGTGCGATGATCGCCCCGGGCGCTATCAGCAAAAACAATGCAATCAGCGTTCCGAACCAGAGCCCCACTCGACTAGTATGGCTGGCCGGGTGCCCTGGCTCGGGAGGCCACCGGCTGGCCGGAACGTCTGTGGCACCCGCTACCGTCACAGTTTCGCAAAAAGCGGAAGCCCTAAGGTGGCCCACATGGCATACGACGTCGCCCGGGTGCGCGGACTGCATCCGTCGCTGGGCGACGGCTGGGTACACTTCGACGCCCCCAGCGGGATGCTGATCCCCGATTCCGTCGCGACCACCGTGTCGACGGCCTTCCGCAGGTCCGGCCCCACGACCGTGGGCGCACACCCGTCGGCCCAGCGCAGTGGCGCTGTGCTGGAGGCGGCGCGGGCGGCGGTGGCCGATCTGTTCAACGTCGAACCCGCGGGTGTCGTGCTGGGCGCCGACCGGGCGATCTTGTTGTCGGCGCTGGCCGAGGCGTCATCGTCGCGGGCCGGCCTGGGCTACGAGGTCATCGTCAGCCGCCTGGACGACGAAGCCAACATCGCCCCGTGGCTGCGAGCGGCGCACCGGTACGGCGCCAAGGTCAAGTGGGCCGAGATCGACATCGAGACCGGAGAGCTCCCGACGTGGCAGTGGGAGGGCCTGATCGGGAAGTCGACCAGGCTGGTCGCGGTCGGCTCGGCCTCCGCGACGCTGGGCACGGTCACCGACCTGCGGGCGATGACCAAGCTGGTGCACGACGTCGGCGGCCTGGTCGTCGTCGACCACTCCGCTGCGGCGCCCTACCGGCTGCTCGACGTCAAGGAAACCGATGCCGACGTGGTGGCGGTGAACGCCGCGGCGTGGGGCGGTCCGCCGATCGGGGCGATCGTGTTCCGCGAGCCGGCGCTGCTCAACTCGTTCAGTTCCATCTCGCCGGACCCCAAGGCCGTCGGGCCCGCGCGCCTCGAGATCGGCGCGCACCAGTTCGGTCTGCTGGCCGGGGTGGTGGCCAGCATCGAGTACCTGGCGGCGCTCGATGAATCCGCCCGCGGCACCCGGCGCGAACGCCTGGCGGTGTCGATGCAATCCGCCACGTCGTATCTGAACCGCATCTACGACTACCTGATGGTGTCGTTGCGGTCGCTGCCGTTGGTGATGGTGATCGGCCGTCCCGAGGTGCGGATCCCGGTGGTCAGTTTCGCCTTGAACGGCGTGCCCGCCGAGCGAGTCGTGCAGCGGTTGGCGGACAACGGAATTCTGGCCGTCACCAATGAGAGCTCCCGTGCCCTGGATGTGTTGGGCGTCAACGACATTGGTGGCGCAGTCACCGTCGGCCTGGCGCATTACTCGACGACGGCCGAAGTCGACCAGTTGGTGCGCGCGCTGGCGTCCCTGGGTTAAGCCTCAAGCGTCAGCACGACCTTGCCGTGCACCTCTCCCGCCGCCAGCTTCTGGTGGGCGGTGCCGGCCTGCTCGACGGGGATCCGCGCGCCGATGATGGGCCGAACCCGGCCGTCGGCGATCATCGGCCACACCTTGCGCCGTCACGGCCTGCACGACCTCGCTCTTGCTGTTCGGTCCGCTGACCGGGCGGCCCCGCAGCGTGGTGCCGATGACGCGGGCCCGCTTGGCGAGCAGCTTGCCGATATTGAGCTCGCCCTTGATGCCGCCCTGCATTCCGATGATGACGAGCTGCCCGTCGGTGGCCAGAGCGTCGATGTTGCGGTCCAGATAGGAGGCGCCCATGATGTCGAAGATCACGTCGGCGCCGCCGAACTCCTGCAGCCGTGCGACGAAGTCGTCGTCGCGGTAGTTGATGGTGATCTCGGCGCCCAGCTCGCGGCAGGTCTGCAGCTTTTCCTCCGACCCGGCGGTGACCGCGACCCGGGCCCCCAGCGCCCGGGCGATTTGGATCGCGTGGGTGCCGATGCCGCTGGCCCCGCCATGCATCAACAGCAGCTGCCCTTCGCTCAGGTGGGCGGTCAGCACCAGGTTCGACCACACGGTGCAGGCCACCTCGGGCAGCCCGGCCGCGTCGACCAGGTCGACGCCGGAGGGAATCGGCAGCAGCTGGCCGGCGGGAACGGCGACGTACTCGGCGTACCCACCCCCGGCGAGTAGCGCGCAAACCTCTTGTCCGACAGACCAATCCGTGACACCCGAGCCGGTATCGGCGATGACGCCGGACACCTCCATGCCGATGATCTCGCTCGCCCCCGCCGGCGGCGGATATTTGCCGGCGGCCTGCAGCAGGTCGGCGCGGTTCACCCCGGCGGCGACGACCTTGACCAGGACCTCGCCCGGCCCGGCGGAAACGTCCGGCACTTCCTGCCAGGAGAGTCGATCGGAGGATTCGGCGACGATGGCGCGCATGGTGGCCACGCTACCGAGTCCGGCTACCCTAATCAGCGGTGGCGTGGCAGAGCGGCCTAATGCACTCGCCTTGAAAGCGAGAGACGGCTAAAACCGTCCGGGGGTTCAAATCCCTCCGCCACCGCTCTCATCGCCCTCGCTGTCGTCGAAGAAGTGCCAGTCGCCGTCGTGCTCGACTTCCATGCGCCAGCCGAGCTCGCTGTTGTCGGCCTTTTGGTCAACGAACCACGCGTGTGCGTCGCCGGCGCTTTCAATGTCTTTGGTCGCGACGACCTCGCCCTTGGGGTCAAGCACTCGATAGGTAGCCATGATTGGCAGTGTTCCCACTGCCGTCGTCGTCAACCGGTGGGGATTTCGGCGGTGATGGTGTCCAGCAGGGCGGTGTACCGGCCGGCTTCCGGATCACGCCCGGGTTTGCCGCTGCTGACCACGCCTGCCGACAGTCCGCGCGCGGGATCGGCCCAGATCGCGATGTTGACCAGGCCCAGATTGCCGAACGCGTGTGGTGCGTTGCGCCCGAACGGCCCCCACCGGTTGGTGCCGAGGATGTACCCGGTGCCCCAGCGGGCCGGCTGCAACCCGACCGCGAAATCCGGTCGTAGCCTTCGGCATTCGGTCACGGCGCCGTACATGGTCTCCGGGCTGATCACCCGTACGCCGTCGAGTTCGCCTCCGCGACGCCAGATCTCGGCGAACCGCGACATCTCCTGCGCGGTCGACACCGTGTTGGACGACGGGATGATGGTGGTCAGGTAACGCCGGGGAGTTCGTGTACGGGATCATCTCGTGCACGGTTCCACCGATCGCCTTGCGGAAGATCTGGGCGACTACCGGCGGGAGCGGTCGCCCGGTGGCGTGGCTCGGCGCGACCAACGCGACGTCCTGCTTCGCGACGCCGAAGTTGGTCCAGCGGAAGCCGAGCGGGTCGAGGATCTCGGTGGCCAGGATCTCGCGAATCTCCTTGCCGGTGGCCGCGTACACGATCTCGCGCATCAGGGGACCCCAGGTCAGCGCGTGGTACATGTGGAACAGCCCGGGACGGTAGAGCGGCCGCAACTCGCCCAGTTTCTGCTGCGCGTATTCGTGGTCGTCGGCGCGGGTGACGTCCGGCCTGGGCCCGGTGGGGAAGGGCAGCCCGGCGCTGTGCGTCATCACGTGCCGGATGGTGATCCGGTGCTTGCCGTGACTGGTGAACGTCGGGATGTAGTCGCACACCCGGTCGTCGAGCGAGAAGACGCCGCGCTCGACGAGCATGTGCACCACGGTCGCCGCGATCCCCTTGGCCGCCGAGTACACGCAAAACGGTGTGTCGGGTGTGACGGCGATCTTCTCGGCGTCGGGCGGGTCGCTCGGGGCGTTGCCCCAGCCATGGCCGATCGCCCGGTTGAGCACGACGCGGCCGTGCTGACGGATGCAGAGCTGAATGGCGGGATGGAAGCCGGCCCGGTACCAGTGCCGTGCGGCCTGCCAGATCCGGTCCACGGCGGCGCTGTCGATCTCGGAGTGATCTTCCGCGCCGATCGCGGTGACCGAGTCCAGGTCGACCGGGAGGCGGATCTTGCCGTCGGGAGTCATGGAGCGCGGCTGGTTCACCCCAGCGAGGGTACGTGGCGCCCGACTACTCCCCGGTGAACTGCGGCGGACGCTTTTCGAACGTCGCCGAGATGCCCTCGGTCAGGTCCTTGGACGGCAGGAAGGCCGCGTTCCAGGCGGCCACATACCGCAGGCTCTCCGAGACCGCGGCGACGCGCTGCTGGTCGAGAACGTCCTTGACGCCGTGCACGGTCAACGGGGGATTGGCGGCGATCTCCGCGGCGGTGGCGCGGGCGGCGGCCAACGTCGCGTCGGCGTCGGCGTACACGTCGTTGACCAGACCGATCTTCTCGGCGCGGGCCGCACCGATGTCCTTACCGGTCAGCGCCAGCTCGCGCAGGTGTCCGTCGTTGAGGATCATCGGCAGGCGGGCCAGGCTGCCGACGTCGGCGACGATGGCGAGCTTGACCTCACGCACCGAGAACTTGGCGTCGGCGCTGGCGTAGCGGATGTCGACCGCCGAGATCAGGTCGACGCCGCCGCCGATGCACCAGCCGTGCACCGCGGCGATGGTGGGAGTCCGGCAGTCGGCGACGGCGGTGATCGCGCCCTGCATGCGTTTGACCTCGCGGTGGAACACCGCGCGCGGGCCGGCCAGCGCGTCACCGGAAAGCAGCGGGGTGAACGAACCACCCATCGCCGGCACGTCCAGGCCGTAGCTGAAGTTCTTGCCCGAGCCGGTCAGCACGATCGCGCGCACCTCGGGGTCGGCGTCCAGCGCCGCGAACAGCTCCGGCATCTCCGACCAGAAGGCCGGTCCCATCGCGTTGCCCTTGCCCGGTCCGATCAGCGTCACCTGGGCGACGTGGTCTTTCGTCTCGACGGTGACGGATTCGTATGCTTGCGCCATATCGAGACCGTAGCGTGGCGAATATGGCTCCTGACTTGCGACCCGGACCGCATTCCCAGCCCACCGACGAGCTGCACAGCGCCGAGGACGCCTTGGGTGTGCTGCAGCGGGTCCTGCACACCGTCGCCGCCGACGACCTGTCGCGCCGGACGCCGTGCGCAGAATTCGATGTGTCGCGGCTGACCGGGCATCTGCTGAATTCCATCTCGGCCCTCGGGGGCATGGTGGGCGCAGAGATGCCGGAGCGCGAGGAAGGCGACTCGGTGGAGCGCCAGGTGATAGCCGCGGCTCGGCCGGCGTTGGATGCCTGGCACCGTCACGGCCTGGACGGGTCGGTGCCGTTCGGCAAGGGCGAGATGCCCGCGAACAACGCGTGCGCCATCTTGTCGCTCGAATTCCTGGTCCACGCTTGGGATTACGCCGCCGCGGTGGGGCACGACATCAACGCGCCCGAGCCGCTGTCCGAATACGTGCTCGGGCTCGCGCGTCACGTCATCAGGCCGGAGTTACGCGGTCAAGCGGGATTCGACGACCCGGTCGACGTCTCGGCCGACGCCGGCGCGCTCGAGCAGTTGGTCGCGTTCACCGGCCGCAATCCGGCGGGGTAGTTCAGCGCTAAGGCGTTGGGTGTGAAGCTGGCTTCACGCTCGGCGTTGAGTGTGAAGCCTGGGCGTTGAGTGTGAAGCCACGGCGGGCTCGCGCGGCGTGTCGCCGCCCTGGACGCACACTCAAAGCCGTCAGTTCACACTCGACGGCTCGACGGCTCGACGGCTCGACGGCTCGACGGCTCGACGGCTCGACGGCTCGACCACTCGACGGCCGGCAGCTACTCGCGTTCCAGGTAGAAGTAGTAGTACTTGCCGTTGTCCCGGACGCCCTTGCCGTTCATGATGCCCATTACGGCGTCGTCGTCGATCTTCTTGAAGTGGTCGTGCACCGGCTGGCCGTCGTAAACCATGGTGGCGGTGACCTCTCCGCGGAAGTCCTCCAGCCACAGGCTGGCCTCGCCCTTGCCCATCTCCACGTTGGAGAACTTGTTGCCGTCGGCGTCCAGGCACACCAAAGGCTGCACATCGCGGGCGGACTTGAAGGTCTTGCCGTACCACCCGGCCTTTTCCAGTTGGCCGTTCATCTTGTGGCCGGTCTGGAATTCGCCGCCCTTCCACTCGCCGAGCATCCCGTCGATCGTCGCGGGCGCAAGTTCCGCCCAGAATTCGTCGAGCTCGGAATCTGCGATGTCGCCGCTGCGCTCTTTGAACTCGGTGAACTTCTTCCGCGCGACGTCCACGGACGACTCCTTACGATTCGGTGCGGGCAATCCAATCGCAGGCAAAATGCAGCAGGGCGTCATTTTCCTCCGGCGCACCAATGGTGACACGGATGCCTTCGGCCGCGAACGGCCGCACCACCAGCCGCGCCTCGGCCGCCTGCTCGGTGAAGTCCATGGTGCGTTCGCCCAGCGGTAGCCAGACGAAGTTGGCCTGCGAAGGGGGCAGCTCGAATCCGGCGTCGCGCAGCGTGGCGCTGACGCGGGTGCGCTCGAGGACCAGCGCGTCGGTGCGGGCCATCAGCTCGTCGGAGGCCTCGAGCGAGGCGATGGCGGCCGCCTGCCCGACGTTCGTCACCGCGAACGGCATGACGACCTTGTCCAGCGCGGTGATCAGGTCCGGGTGGCCCACCGCATAACCGACGCGCAAACCCGCCAGGCCGTAGGCCTTCGAAAAGGTCCGCAGCACAACGACGTTGCTGTGGGTCAGGGCCAGCTCCAGGCTGTTGGGCAGCATGCCGTCGCGGATGTATTCGACGTAGGCCTCGTCGATGGCGATCAGGACATGCGGCGGGACGGCCTCGACGAATCGCGTCAGCGCGTCCGGGTCGACGACGGTGGATGTCGGATTGTTCGGGTTGCACACGAAAATGAGCCGGGTGCGGTCGGTGATCGCGGCGAGCATCGCGTCGAGGTCGTGCGTGTGGTCGGTCAGCGGCACTTTGACGGTGGTCGCGCCGGATACCTGGATGATGGGCAGGTAGCACTCGAAGCTGCGCCAGCCGATCATCACCTCGTCGCCGGCGGCGGCGGTGATCTGAACCAGCTGCTGGCACAAGGTGACCGAACCGCTGCCGACCGCGATGTGCTCGGGCACGACATCGGCACCCAGGTGCATGGCCAGCGCGGCCTTGAGGTCCACGCTGGCGTTGTCCGGGTAGCGGTTGACGACGGAAACCGCACGCTCAATCGCCGCATGCACGCTCGGTAGCGGGCCGTGCACGGTCTCGTTGCTGGCCAGTTTGATGGAGCCCGGCACGTTCTTGCCGGGGACATACACTGGCAGTCCGGCCAGTTCATTGCGCAGGCGGGCAGTCACTTCGACAGTTTATGTCCCAACTGTGTACAGTATGGCCGGTTCCGCGAGACCGGAAAGGGGTCGGTACCCTCAGAAAGTCCAAGGGAGGCGTGCCAGAGCGGCCGAATGGGGCTCACTGCTAATGAGTTGTCCCCCTCAAAGGGGACCGGAGGTTCAAATCCTCTCGCCTCCGCTAGATCCTTTAGCGGGAACACGGAACACGGAACGACAACTGAAGAACAGGCGCCCGTAGCTCAACGGATAGAGCATCTGACTACGGATCAGAAGGTTGGGGGTTCGAATCCCTTCGGGCGCGCTCATTAGCTCAGGGTTCGGCGACCCAAAATGATTCGAATCGTTCAGACCCAGTTTCTTGTCGGCGCGGTTTGTCGCCGATACCTTCCGTCCATGACTAACAGCATTGAGCGAATCGGTGGCGGTGCCGGCGGCGGTTTCCTGGGTGGCGGCGCCGGTGGCGGCTTCGTCGGTGGCGGCGGTGCGGGTGGCTTCCTGGGTGGTGGCGGCGCCGGCGGCTAAGCCCCGGACTCGTGCACCCGGCCCGGCGCAGCGATCGGGCCGGGTGGCTCATCCGGCCCGGCGCCGGCCAGCAGATCGAGCTGCATCCACGCAACGTCGTGCCAGCTGTCGTGTTTCCATTCGACGCGCCGGTACAGCCCGGCATCGGTGAACCCGAACGAGCGGTGGAAGCCGTTGCTGGCCTCGTTGGGTTGGGTGATACCGGCGAACGCCTGCCGGTAGCCCCGTTGGGTGAGCCTGCGCAACAGCTCGGTGTAGAGCGCTCGGCCTCCGCCGCTACGGCGACGGTCGGCGTCGACGTAGATCCCGGTCTCGGTCGACCACTGGAACGTAGCAAGGCGAGTGAAAGCGTGCCCGTAGGCGAAGCCGATCACCCGCCGATCGCGTTCCAGGACAAGCCATTCGTGGCTCGCCTGGGCGGCGGCGATGCGCGCGGCCATCTCATTCAAGGTCGGGGCTTCGAGCTCCCAGCTGATGACCGTGTGCTCGACGTACGGGCGGTAAATGGCAAGGCACGCAGCGGCATCCGCTGCCGATGCCGGGCGGACCAGGCCATCGTTCGCGCGCACGTCGCCGCGCTAGGGGCGCGGCTGGAAGGGTCCGCCGAACGGTCCCCGGCGGGGCGGTTCGGTCACGGTCTGCGTGACGGTGCTGGTCTCGGTGCTCGGCGAGACCGTGGTCGGCGGCTCGGTCGTCGTGGGAGTGTCGGTGCTCGGCGGCGGGGCCGTCTCGGTCACCGTCTCGGTCGGCGCGCCACCGCCACCGCCCGCCCCGTGGTGCCGCGGTGCCCGCTCGGTGGTGGTCACCGGCGCGGTGGTGGACGGGGCGGGCGTCGTCGTGGTGGCGGGGCTGGGCGCCGGCGACCCGCTGGTGAGCTTGACCACCGCGAACACCAGCGCGGCCAGCAGGATCACCCCGATGGCGCCGGCCGCGACCAGCGCCGCAGGACGGCGGTACCACGGCGTCGGGGGCTCCGGCGGTTGGGGCTCAGGCTCGTAATACCCGCCGTACCGCGCGGCCGCGGTGGGCTCGGCGTAAAAATCCGGTTCCTCGGGATAAGGCGGCACGAGAGAAGATGTTAGTAGGTCAGCCCTCGTTAGAGATGAGGCCCAGGGCGCGCTCGAACAGATGCACCGTGGCCGCATGCAATTGGTCGCCGACCTCCTTCTCCGCCTTTCCGGCGCAGGCCCGGGCCAGCGTCCCCTCGATCACGATCCCGAGCTTGAAGCAGGCCAGCACGGTGTACCAGGTGATGTGGGACAGGTCGCGGGTGGTGTTGGCGGCGTAGCGCTCGAGGAGCTCGTCGGTGCTGGCCAGTCCGTCCTGCCCACCCAGGGCGTGGCTGAACACACTGGAACCGTCGGGCTGGCGCCAGGTGGCCAGCAACCAGCCGAGATCCAGCAGCGGATCTCCGATCGTGCACATCTCCCAGTCGACGATCGCGACCACGTCGGGTCCGGTGCGGGAGAACATCACGTTGGCGGCGTGGTAGTCGCCGTGCATGATGCCCGGCGTCCAGTTGGCCGGCCGGTGCCGGTCCAGCCAGGCCGACACCTCCTCGATGCCGGGGATGTCGGGCCCGGGGTAGCCGTCGTACTCGTTGTAGGACTCCAGCTCGGAGAGCCAGCGCGGCACCTGGCGTTCCAGGAAGCCCTCCGGCTTGCCGAAATCGGCGAGACCGACCGCGACGTGGTCGACGGCGCCCAGCTTGGCCAGCGCGTCGGCCATGGACAGGCCCATGCCATGGCGCACCTCGGGATCGCCGGCGTGCAGCGGCGGCAGGCCTTCGCCCGCGTTGAAGCCGTCGACCGGGTCCATCAGGTAGAAGACGGCGTCGCCCAGCACACTCGGGTCTTCGCAGGCGGCGATCAGATGGGGATGGGGAACGTCGGAACCGGCCAGTGCGGCAAGGACTTTCGTCTCCCGCAAGATCACGCTGTTGCTGCGCGGCCGCAAGTGTCGTGGCCCGCGCCGCAGCACGTAAGCCCGGCCGTCCCTGGTGAAGCGCAGCATCACGTTCTGGGTTCCACCGGTGACATTGGAAACGTCCTGTAGCGGCCCCGCGCCGAGTCCCTGCCCGGACATCCATTCCGCTACGGCTTCCAGATCCACGTAATCCACTCCTCAGCCCTTCGGGTGCGGCGTATATCGAACGGTTTGCGCGCGGATCATGCCGTCGCGGAACACAAAGGTGTCCACACCGTCGTCGACCCGGTTGAGCGCCGAATCGGCGGCCCATTCCAGGAACAGCACGTCCTCGTCGAAAAGCTGGGTTTTCAAGTCCCACTTCGCATTCGGCAGGTCGGCGAGCAATGTCGCGAACACGCCGCGGATGGCCTCCTTGCCGCGGGCGACGCCGGCGGGGCTGAGCAGCACGGAATCCTCGGCGTAGTCGACGACGATCTCGTCGAGGTCGCCCGCGGCCAGTGCGGAGCCGTGGTGGGCGAACACCTGCTGCGGTGTCCGCGACGGGGTGGGCGTCATGGCACTCCCTTGCAACCTGTGGACCGTCTGGGAAAAAGACTAGGGCAGGGGCGACGGGCGGCCCCGGGTGGCGGCGGCTGGAAGAATAGTGTGCGTAACTTACTTTCTGGGGAAGGGAACTGGCGATGCCGCGGACCGACAATGACTCCTGGGAGATCACTCAAAGCGTGGGCGCCACCGCCCTGGGTGTCGCCGCGGCTCGCGCGGCCGAAACCGAGAGCGAGAACCCGCTGATCAACGATCCTTTCGCGCGCGTGTTCGTCGACGCCGCGGGCGAGGGGATGTGGAGCATCTACGCCGATCCGGCGTTGCTGGCCAAGGCGGCTGACATCGAGCCGGATCTGCGCAATCGGTTACAGCTGATGGTCGACTTCATGGCCACCCGCACGGCGTTCTTCGATGAGTTCTTCCTCGGCGCGGCCGACGCCGGCGTGCGGCAGGTGGTGATCCTGGCGGCCGGCCTGGACGCACGCAGCTGGCGGCTCCCCTGGCCCGACGGCACCGTCGTCTACGAGCTCGACCAGCCCAAGGTGCTGGAATTCAAATCCAACACCCTGCGCGAGCACGGGGCGGAGCCGAAGGCGCAACTGGTCAACGTGCCGATCGATCTGCGGCAGGATTGGCCGAAAGCGCTGCAGGAAGCCGGATTTGACGCCTCCAAGCCCGCCGTCTGGTCAGCCGAGGGCTTGGTTCGCTACCTGCCCGCGCAGGCCCAGGACGTGCTATTCGAGCGGATCGATTCGCTGAGCGCAAAGGGCAGTTGGCTGGCGTCCAACGTACCCGATTCGGGTTTCACCGACCCCGATCGTGTGCAGCGCCAGCGTGACGACATGCGACGGATGCGGGCCGCGGCCGCCGAACTGGTCAACGCCGAGATCACCGACTTCGACGACCTCTGGTACCCGGAGGAGCGCACGCCCGTCGACGGCTGGCTGCGCGACCGCGGCTGGGAGGTCACGACGGCGTCGTTCGCGGAGCTGATGGCGCGGTATGGCCGCAGCGTTCCGCCGGGCGCGGAGGACTCGATGCCGCCCACCCTTTACGTGTCCGCGCAGCGGCAGGCGGGCTGAGCGCCCGACGGGTCCGCGGGTCGCTTTGGCGACCTCAAACCTACTTTACTGCAACGCTTCTCGTAGTGGTGCTGAGCGGGGCCGGGGCGGTCGGTACCCTCGCGGTTATGGCTGCTCGACGCGCCCGGCTCAGCGACGTGCATGAGATCGCCGCGGCGATGCCGCACGTTCAGCGCCTGGAGGGTCCCAAGGGCAACGCCATTTACCAGGTGGGCGGCAAGTCGTTCGTCTTCTTCCGCACGCCCCGACCCGACGCGACCGATCCGGAGACCGGCGAACGCTATGCGGACGTGATCATGCTCTGGGTGGAATCGGAGAGCGACAAGCTGGCGTTGGTTTCCGATCCCGCGTCGCCGTTCTTCACCACGGACCATTTCGACGGCCACCCCTCGGTCCTGGTGCGGGCGGGTCGGTTGGCGGAAATCAGCAGAACCGAATTAGCTGAGCTTATTCAGGACGCCTGGTTGTCCCGGGCGTCCAAGAAGCGGGCCGCCACCTGGCTCGCCGCCCACATCTAACGCTTTGAGCTGTGCCGACAAGCCCTGCCGCATAACCCATTGCATGTTTAGACGTGCGTCGAATGGGTAATTTCACGTCCACGAGAAAACTTCTTCTCGTCCACATTGGAGGTCACGATGCGTGGCAGCGGGATCATCGGAACGGTTGCGTTGGTGTGGTTGCTGATCGGAGTTTTCGCAGCGTGGCAGCGCGACTACTTCAAAAACGACAACACATCCTGCGCGTCGGCGGGCACGGTTGCGGTGACCGTGATCGCCGGACCCTTGAATTACTTCGGTGTCAATCCGAAAGTCACGGATTGTCATCTGCCGCAACCAAGTTCAATGCAATCGATCAACCTCTAACCGCTCACTCAAAGGAAGTCGACATGGTTATCTTAGGGATTGTCCTGCTTATCCTCGGATATTTCTTCCACGTACCCGTCCTGGTCACGCTGGGCATCGTGCTGTTGGTCATCGGCGCGATCCTCTGGATTCTTGGCTCGATCGGCCGCCCGGTGGCCGGTCGCCGCTATTGGTATTAACGCATCGGCTGAATACAAGTCGCGCGACTGCTCAAGCAGTCGCGCGACTTGTTTCACAGGACACGCATAGGTTTGGCATAGCCTCGGCTCAGCCCGCGGCGGATACTGGAGCTTGTGACGCAGCCCCGAGCCTCGGTAGAGCGGGTTGTCATGTGCCGTGCAGACGGCAACCCCATCAACGTTTTGGTCGTTGACGACGAATCCGTGCTGGCCGACATGGTGTCAATGGCACTGCGATACGAGGGCTGGAACATCTCTACCGCCGGTGACGGCGCATCGGCCATCGCCTCCGCCCGTTCGCAGCGCCCCGACGTGGTCGTTCTGGACGTGATGCTGCCCGACATGAGCGGGCTTGACGTCTTGCACAAACTTCGCGAACAGAACCCGCAGCTGCCCGTGCTGCTGCTGACCGCCAAGGACGCCGTCGAAGACCGCATCGCCGGCCTGACGGCCGGCGGCGACGACTATGTCACCAAGCCGTTCAGCATCGAAGAGGTCGTGCTGCGCCTGCGGGCGCTGTTGCGGCGCACTGGGGTGACGACGGTGGACAGCGGCGCACAGCTGGTGGTGGGGGACTTGGTGCTCGACGAGGACAGCCATGAGGTAACCCGCGCGGGAGAGCCGATCTCGTTGACCTCCACCGAGTTTGAGCTACTGCGATTCATGATGCGCAATTCCAAGCGGGTGCTGAGCAAAGCGCAAATCCTGGACCGGGTATGGAGTTATGACTTCGGCGGCCGATCCAACATCGTCGAGCTCTACATTTCCTACCTGCGCAAGAAGATCGACAACGGCCGAGAACCGATGATCCACACGCTGCGCGGCGCGGGTTATGTCCTCAAGCCGGCCCGCTGACACGCGGAGGGCCTGGTCCCTTCGGCTGCGGCTGCTGGTCGGACAGATCGTCGTCTTGGCCATTGTGTGCCTCGGCATCACCGGGGCAACCGAACTGGCGCTGCTGCACCATCTGGTGGCCCAGCTCGACGGGCAGCTCGCGGGAACCTCCTACCGCTCGGCGCTCATGTACCCCGAGCCGCCGCATTCGGGCTGGCGGCATCAGCATGTCTATCCTCGGCCGGGCCCCGGTCCGCGATTCCTGGACGCCCCGGGCCAGCCGGCCGGGATGGTGGCGGCGGTGGTCAGCCATGGGAACACCGTCGATGCCGGCTACACGACCAGCAGCGGCGACCGGGCCGAGCTGAGCCCGGCCGCCCAGCTGCAGCTGTCCGGGATCGCCGGCAGCCGCAAGCCGGTGACGCTGAACCTCGACGGGCTGGGCCGCTACCGGGTGGTCGCGGCCCCGAGCCGAAGCGGCGGCGACGTCATCGTCACCGGCCTGTCGATGGCCAACATCGACGCCACGCTGATGCGGATGCTGGTCATTTTCGGGATCGTCACGGTCATCGCGCTGGTCGCCGCCACCACGGCCGGTGTGATCATCATCAGGCGGGCGCTGGCGCCGCTGCGTCGCGTCGCACAAACCGCGAGCAAGGTAGCCGGCTTGCCGCTGGCGCGCGGCGAGGTCGAACTACCCGTGCGCGTGCTCGAGTCCGACGCCAACCCCTCCACCGAGGTGGGGCAACTCGGCGCGGCCCTCAACCAGATGCTGGATCACATCGCAGCCGCGCTGTCCGCGCGGCAGGCCAGCGAGACGCGGGTCCGCCAGTTCGTCGCCGACGCCAGCCACGAGTTGCGCACGCCCCTTGCGGCGATCCGCGGCTATACCGAACTGACCCAGCGGATGGGCGACGATCGCGAGGCGGTGGCGCAGGCGATGGGCCGGGTGGCGTCCGAGACCGAGCGGATGACGCGCCTTGTCGAGGACCTGCTGCTGCTGGCCCGGCTGGACTCGGGCCGGCCGCTGGAACGCGAACCGGTGGATCTGTCGCGGTTGGCGGTGGATGCGGTCAACGATGCACACGTCGCCGGACCCGACCATCAATGGGAACTCGACCTGCCCGAGGAACCGGTGGTCGATCACCGGAGACGCGGCACGGCTACATCAGGTGCTGACGAATCTGCTTGCCAACGCCCGCATCCACACCGGTGCGGGCACCGTCGTGACGACGCGGTTGAGTGCCGAGCCGTCGCACACCGTGCTGCAGGTCATCGACAACGGACCCGGCATCCCAGCGGGGCTGCAGTCCGAAGTTTTCGAACGGTTCGCCCGGGGCGACTCCTCGCGCTCTCGCAAGGGCGGCAGTACCGGGCTGGGCCTGGCGATCGTCTCCGCGGTTGTCAAGGCGCACAACGGAACTATCGCGGTGGACAGCACGCCGGGCCGTACCGAGTTCACGGTGCGGTTGCCACCCAACGGATGGCAACCGCCCGCTGCCGATCCTTAAGTCAGGAGCAAGTCGCGTCGATTTCGAAGGGCTTGTTCACCTGCTGCATCGGGTTTGCCATGTCGACGCCGGTGGCGGTGCCGGTGATCTTGTACGTATTGCCGTCCTTGGTGGCCGAGGCGTTGCCCTGGCCCCCTTGCGCGTATTGCAGCGTCACGCCGTTGACGTTGCCGAGCTGGACCGCCTTCACCGCGAGCGGATCGGCGTCGGCGAGCACGACGCTGATCCCGGTGGTGTTCCCGCCGACCGCAATTGAGATATTGCCGCCAGCTTTGGTGCAAATAGTGGTGCCCTGGACGTTCTGGTCCTTGCCGTCGATGATGACCTTCGACGAGTTATTGCCGCCGGCCGACACGGAGCCTCCCGGCACCGAGGTCGAAACGCCATTCGACTTGTTATTACTCGAACAGCCGGTAATCCCAGCGGCCAGAATTGCCGCACCGGCCACCGCGACCGTCAGTTGACGCTTCACCTGTTCTCCTTTGCCCGATAGTTGCGGTCCTCTGCATTGAGGGCTGCCTGGGCAGTATGCGGGTTAACTGGGCCGCGATCCAGAGCCCGCAGACATTGTTGCTGTGTTCACTGGTTAGTCGACGAAAAGCCGCCGGAACCGCCTTGATCGATCGCGCATTAGTGGCAAGGTATGACGGTGGACCACAAGCCTCCCAGCGCTGTCATCGAGTCGGCTCATCGCGACCATGTTCTGCCGTTTCTCGATGAGACGGACTTTGCCAACGCCGACCGCGGATTCATTGCCGCGCAGTCGCCGTGTGTGATCAAGGCGGCCGACGGGCGGGTGGTGTGGGACAACGACGCATACTCGTTCCTGGGTGGTCCCGCCCCGACATCGGTACACCCCAGCCTCTGGCGACAGTCGACGCTGGCCGCCAAGCAAGGCCTCTACGAAGTGGTGCCCGGCATCTATCAGGTTCGCGGCCTCGACATCTCGAACATCACCTTCGTGGAATCCGACAACGGCATCATCGTCATCGATCCCCTGGTGTCCACGGAAGTGGCCGCGGCGGCGCTGGCGCTGTATCGCACACACCGAGGTGGTGAGCGCCCCGTCGTCGCGGTGATCTACACCCACAGCCACGTCGACCATTTCGGCGGCGTGCTGGGCGTCACCTCGCAGGCGGACGTGGATGCCGGTGCGGTCGCCGTCCTGGCGCCGGAAGGCTTCATCGAGCACGCGGTGCAGGAAAACGTCTACGCCGGACCGGCAATGACGCGACGGGCGACCTACATGTACGGCGCCCTGCTGGCGCGCGGACCGATGGATCAGGTCGGTTGCGGGCTGGGTCAGGCGCCGTCCACCGGCGAGGTCGCCGTCATCGTGCCCACCGTCGACATCCGCACCACCGGTGAAACACACACCATCGACGGCGTGGAGATCGAATTCCAAATGGCTCCGGGCACCGAGGCGCCCGCCGAAATGCATTTCTATTTCCCGCGTTTCCGCGCATTGTGCATGGCCGAGAACGCCACCCACAATCTGCACAATCTGCTGACCCTGCGCGGCGCGCTGGTGCGTGACCCGCACGCCTGGTCCGGTTACCTCACCGAGGCGATCGACACGTTTGCTGATCGCGCCGACGTCGTGTTCGCCTCCCATCATTGGCCGACCTGGGGACGGGACAGCATCGTCGAGTTCCTGTCGCTGCAGCGCGACATGTATGCGTATTTGCACGACCAGACGCTGCGATTGCTCAACCAGGGCCACACCGGCGTCGAGATAGCCGAAATGTTCCAGATGCCACCGGCTCTCGAGCAAGCCTGGCATACGCACGGCTACTACGGATCGGTGAGCCACAACGTCAAGGCGATCTATCAGCGCTACATGGGGTGGTTCGACGGCAACCCCGGCCGGTTGTGGCCCCATCCTCCCGAGGCCCTGGGGCCCCGCTATGTCGAGGCGATGGGCGGAATCGACCGCGTCGTGGGCCTCGCCGGAGCTGCCTTCGAGTCCGGGGACTTCCGTTGGGCCGCAACGCTGCTGGACCATGCGATCTTTACCGACAGCGAGCACACAGCTGCCCGCGCGCTGTACTCGGACACCCTCGAGCAGCTGGCCTACGGGGCCGAAAACGCGACCTGGCGCAATTTCTTCCTGAGCGGCGCAACGGAATTGCGCGACGGCAACTTCGGCACCGCGGGCCAGGTCGCCTCGCCCACCATGCTGTCCCAGTTGACGCCGGAGCAGATCTTCGACGGCCTGGCGATTCGGGTCAACGGGCCGCGCAGCTGGGATCTCGACATCGCCGTCGATATCGCCTTCGCCGATACCGCGGTCAACTATCGGCTTACCCTGCGCAACGGGGTGCTCGTTCGCCGCAAGACGGCGCCCGATCCTGCGACGGCCACCGTTACGATCAAGCTGGCTAACAAGATTAGGCTCCTGGCCGTGGCGATGGGTGACTTCAGCTCCGCCGGCCTCGAGCTCACCGGTGACCAGAACGCGCTGCAGGCCCTGCTGAGTGTGCTCGACGGGCCCGACCCGAATTTCAACATCGTCACGCCGTGAGGCCTGCGCCGCGTCACGCGACGTCGATCACCACCTTGCCCAGCACCTTGCGGTCGGCCACGTGCCGCAAAGCCGCGGCCGTCTCGGACAGCGGGAATCGCGCGCCGATGTATGGCCGCACCGTGCCTGCGGCGAACATCCGCGCCAACTCCGTCAGGTCGCGCACGGCGTCGTCGGGCCGGTCGGTCATGAAGGTGCGGATCTCCATGCCGCGCACACAGATGTCTTTGAGCAGAATGAGATTGAGCGGAATGGCCGGGATCGTGCCCGCCGCGTAGCCCAGCGTGACGAAGGTGCCGCCACGCGCGAGCCCGCGCAGCGCCGGCTCCGAATACGATCCGCCCACCGGGTCCAGCACCACCCGGGCGCTGTCGCCGGTGAGTTCGCGGATCCGCGTTTTCAGGTCCTCGCGGTCGTAGTCCACCGTCGCCTCGGCGCCGCGCTGCCGGCACAGCTCGAGCTTCTCCGGGCTCGACGCCGCGGCCAGCACCCGGGCCCTCATCGCCACCGCCAGGTCGACCGCGGCCAGCCCCACACCGCCCGCGGCCCCGAGCACGACCACCCAATCTCCCTGTGTGACTGCGGCCGTCGAGCGCAGCGCGTGATAGGCGGTGCGGTAGGTGACGCCGAAGGCCGCGGCCGAGGCGAAGTCGGCGTCGTCGGGCATGAGCTCGGCCTGACTCGCGTCGAGCAGCGCCTGTTCGGCGAACGCGCCGAATGTGGTTCCGGAAACCCGCTGTCCGGGACGAAACCGCGCGCCCTCACCGGCGGCGATGACCTCGCCGGCGATCTCATTGCCGGGTATGAACGGCGGCGGAATTTTCACCTGGTACTTGCCGGCGATGAACAGCACGTCGGGGAAGTTGACCGCGGCGGCACGGACCCGCACCAGCAGCTGGCCCGGCGCCGCAACGGGATCGGGCACGTCGTCGATCACCAGATCCTCCGGCGTGCCATAAGAACGACAGATCACCGCGCGCATCAACTGACCCCCAGTCCACGTAAACAGAACCGCACGAGGTGTGCGATGTCGTCTTGACCGGGCTCCTCGGCCGAGCCCACATAGCGGCGCATGGTTGACGCGGTGCAGCTGAAGACCGCCTCGACATCGCGTTCGACATCGCTACTACCCAGTGCTACAACGGGTTCAACGAGAAGCTCACGAAGCGGCCGCATCATCTCCTGGTCGGCCGCGCGCCAGCTGGTACCGGCCGACATCTGGCCGGCCGCCGCTCGGGTCATGCTGATCAGGTGCGGGTCGGCGACCTGGGCCAGCGTGCCCTCGATCCACCGCACGACCTTGTCGCGCGGCTCGGATTCCTTGGCCATCTGGTGCTCGAGGTAGGACACCACGATGGCCACCCCGCGTTCCATGACGGCCAGGATCAGCTCGTCCTTGCCCGCGAAATAGCGGTAGAACGCCTTGTTCGACGAACCCGCCTCGGCGACGATGTCGCTGACCCGCGGTGGTTCGGGTGCGACGCGTTCCATGACGCGCACCGCGGCGGCCAGGATACGTTCCACCTCCTCGGTGGCCTCCCGCTGGCGATCATCCAGTGCCCGCTCCACCGCGGCGGTCACCCGGTTAGAGGTCAACGAGGTCACCGTATTTGGCACGCGCTGCCGCGCGCCGCACGTCCAGCATCTCGCTGGGCCAGTCACCTTCCTCGGCCTCGTAACCCTTGAGCAGCATCCGGGCCAGGTTGACCTTGTGGGCCTCGGTCGGCCCGTCGGCCAGACCCAGCGCGATGCCGCCCAGCAACACATTGACCAACGGGAGCTGGTCGGTGAGCCCCAGCGCCCCGTGTACCTGAATGGCGCGCAGGGCAATCGATTTGAGCACCTGGGACGCCAGGATCTTACAGGCGGCGATCTCTGCCCGCGCAGCCCGTTCGTCGCCGTTGTCGATCAGCCACGCGGCATGCAGCACCGTCAGCCGGAACGGGATCAGCTCGGTGTAGGAATCGGCGACGAACTCCTGCACCAGTTGTTTGTCGGCCAGCAGGCTGCCCTGGGTGAAGCGGCTTTTCGCGCGGCGCGACATGATTTCGACGGCGCGTTGGGCCATCCCGATGGAGCGCATCGCGTGATGCAGCCGCCCGCCGGCCAGCCGGGTCTGCAGTATCAAAAAGCCCTGGCCCGGCTCGCCGAGCAACGCGTCGGAGGGCACCCGCACGTCGTTGTAATGCACCAGGGAATGGCCCGGTTCGTGCGGATCCGCCCCGACCAGGTGGTGATTGGCTTCCAGGACCAACCCTTCGGTGCCGGCCGGGATCAGGAACGTCGATGCCCCGGTATGGACCGGCACGTCGGGATCGGTGATCGCGACGACGATGAAGAAGGAGGCGACGGAGGCGTTGGAGGAGAAGTACTTTCGCCCGGTGATCACCCACTCGTCGCCGTCGCGGACGGCGCGGGTGGTGAAGACCCGCGGATCCGCGCCGCCTTGCGGCTCGGTCATGGAGAAGCACGAGAAGATCTCCCCGGACAGCAGCCCCGCCAGGTAGCGGTCCTTCTGCTCCTGGGTGCCGAAGCGGGCGATGATCTCGGCGTTGCCGGTGTCAGGCGCCTGGGTTCCGAACACGATCGGCGCCCACGGGCTGCGACCCAGGATTTCGTTGATCAGCGTCAGCTTGACCGCACCGAATCCTTGCCCGCCCAGCTCTGGTCCCAGATGCGGTGCCCACAAACCCTTGTCGCGCACCTGCTGTTTGAGCGGGTCGACGATGCGGCGCCGCTCGTCGTTCAGCGGCAGGAACTCGCAGCCTGCGAACAGCACCTCGAGAGGTTGCACTTCGTCGCGAACGAACCCGCGGATCCACTCGAGCTTCTCCTCGAACTCCGGCTCGGTAGAAAAGTCCCAGGACATTCGAACACTCCTCTCATTGGTGGCGACCCGCCGCGCTTGCGATCGCCACGTCAGGGGATTCCGCCGTCGGCCCGCAGGATCGAGCCGGTGGTGAAACTGGACGCATCGGACGCCAAGAACAGTGCCGCGCCGACGATTTCACGCGGGTCGCCCGCGCGCTGCAACGAAAGGTGCTTGAACGGATTCTGCTCGGCGGCCCCGAGATTCCAGGCCTTGCTCACGTCGGTGAGAAACGGCCCGGCCATCAGCGTGTTGACCCGCACGGCAGGACCGAACGCCTTGGCCAACGCCTCGGTCATGGCGTTGAGCCCGGCCTTGGACGCGGCGTAGGGGACGATGTCGGGTGTCGGCCGCAGTGATCCGGCCGTACTCACGTTGATGATCGAGCCCCGGCCGGCCGCCACCATGCGCTCGCCCACCAACGCCGACAAGCGGAACGGGCCCTTGAGGTTGAGGTTGACCACGGCGTCGAACAGCTTCTCGGTCACGTCGGTGAGCTTGTCGTACAACGGGGACATGCCCGCGTTGTTGATCAGCGTGTCGACCTTGCCGAACCGTTCGTAGGTCGCCTCGACCAAGCCGTCGAGCTGATCCCAGCGCCCGACGTGCACCTGATACGGCATGGCGTAGCGGCCGGTCTCGGCCTCGATCTCCTTGACGGTGGACACGCAGTTGTCCATGTTGCGGCTGGCGATCACCACGTCCGCACCGCAGCGGGCCGCGCCGAACGCCATCTCGCGTCCCAGTCCGCGGCTGCCGCCGGTGATCAGGATGACCCGGTCGGTGAGATCGAAAAGCTGTTCGGCGTAGCCCATTTCAGGACCCCTTGGTCGGTAGATCGGGCGAGCTCGGCCGCCGTGGCGATGAGTTGCAGAATCATCGGACCGAACGCGTCGGTGATCTTGGGGTCGACCCCTCCTTTTTGGGAGCCGGTCCGCACCCCGGCCGCGTACGTCTTCTCCAGCACGATGCCCAGCTTCCAGTTGGCCAGCACCAGGTAGTAGTCGATGTTCTCGGTCGACAAGCCGCTGACGGTTTCGTAGTGCTCCAACAGCTCGCTGCGCGTGGGCATGCCGCGCATGTCGAGATAAAACCCGTCCTCGCGCGGCTTTTCGCCGTCGTAGCCGAGCAGGCACCACGCCAGGTCGAGCAGCGGATCGCCGACCGTCGTCATCTCCCAGTCCACGATCGCGGCCAGCCGGGCCGGGGCGCCGTGCGCGAACATCACGTTGGCGAACTGGTAGTCGCCGTGCATGATGCCCGCCCGGTAATGCGCCGGACGGTTGCGGCGCAGCCAGTCGGAGGCCTCGTCCAGACCCGGCAGCTCGCGGACCTTGTAGGCGTCGAGAAACGCCAGCCAGCGATCGACCTGCCGCTCGTGGAATCCGTCGGGGCGGCCGAAGCCTTCGAGTCCTTGCTTGCGCCAGTCCACTCGGCCCAGCTTGGCGGCGCCGTCGACCAATTGGAAGGCCAGACCGCGACGGGCCTCGAAGTCGGTGTCGAACGGCGATTCCCACCCGCCGTCCATCGGGCTCCACCCGTCGATCGCCTGCATGACGTAGAACGGCATCCCGAGCACGGCGCCGCTGTCGTCGGCCGCGATCAGCGCCGCGTGCGGGACATCGGTGCCCGACAGCGCCCGCACCAGGCGGATCTCCCGCAGCAGCCCGTCGATGCGGGCGGCGTCGGCCCGGGCCCCGGGCATCCGCAACACCATGCGGTGGCCGCCACGCTCGATCAGGTAGAGGGTGTTCTGCGAACCGCCCTTCAGCTGGGTCAGCTGCGGCTCTTCGCCAGCACCCGGTGCGTCATTTGTATCCAGCCAGCGGGCGAGCACGCCCGCGTCGAGTCCCGATTCACCCACGTGAGTCACCGTCCAACCATCGCCGCACACCGCAATCTCCGTATGGAGAATAGCATTCTCCGTGCTCCCCGCGGTAAGCGCGGCTCAGCCGGGCTTGTGCGCGCTCAACAAGAACCCGGGCGCCATGAAGTGGCCGTCGTCATCGTGGTCCAGGTGCGCCAGCGGGCCGTCCGGCGACCCGGCTGCGTCGTCGGTGCCGTACACCTTCGCCGCGCGAAGGTCATCGACCCGCCACAGCGTCGCGACGGCTTCGTGCAGTTCGGTTTCGGTGAAGCCGGGCGGCCCGGGCCGGTCCGAATGGGCGCTGTCCAGCGCCTCGGCGGCAAACGCCAGGATGTACAGCGACGCTCCCGGCGCGGCGGCGCGAAAGATGGACTGGAGGTAATCCTGGCGTCGGTCCGGAGGCAGCGCGTGGAACAGGCCGCTGTCGAGGATCGTGGAGAAGCGGCCGTCATAGCCACCGAAACTGGTGACATCGGCCTGTGCGAACGTCGCCGTGGTGAGTCCTTGCTCGGCGGCCGCGGCGGTGGCCGCCGGTAATCGCGGTCGCGCTGGCGTCCAGGCCGACAACGGTGTGGCCGAGTGCCGCGAGCGTCAGCGAGAGCGCGGCGTGGCCACAGCCGGAGTCCAGCACCTCGCTGCGAACCTTGCCTTGATCGATGAGCTGCGCCAGCTCTGGTTGGGGCCGGCCGATGCTCCATGGAGGTGGGGCGGCTTGTCGGTAGACGGCGTCCCAATCCCTATCCGGTTCGGTCATTCGTCCTCCTCGGCGCTGGGCGCAGTGAGCTGGGTACAGCGATCTCATTGTGCACGCCTTGAACGGCGGACAAGGGGCGATGAGAGACTTCGGACCGGCACAACCTTTCGACAAGACAGGAAGAAATATGCAAGTGCTTCTGGTCCGGCACGCGCTGCCGCTGCGCAGCGAACACGGTCAAGGTTCCGACCCGGACCTGTCGGAGGAAGGGTTGGCCCAGATCGAGCGACTACCCAAGGCGCTCGCCAGGTTTCCCATTTCGCGGGTGGTGAGCAGCCCGCAGCGCCGGGCCATCCAGACCGCCGAACCGGTCGCGGCGGATCGCGGACTGACCGTCGAGATCGACGACCGCTTCGCCGAGTACGACCGCGACCTTCCGGTGTACATCCCCGTCGAGCAGATCCGTGCGGAGATGCCCGAAGAATGGGCGCGTCTGGCTCAGGGGCATTTGCCCAGCGCGGTCGACGAGGACGCTTTTCGTGCCCGGGTGCGCGCCGCGGTCGACGGCCTCGTCGCCACCGGCGATCCCGACGACACGGTCGCGGTGTTCAGCCACGGCGGGGTCATCAACGTTCTCCTGCACGAAATTCTCGGTACCGCCCGACTGCTGTCCTTTCCCGTCGACTACGCGTCGGTCACTCGGCTGTTGTTCTCCCGGTCCGGTCAAGCGACGGTGGCCGCGGTCAACACCACCGAACACGTCTGGGACCTGTTGCCGCGAAACCAGAGGCTGCTCGACGACGAGGCGGGCCGCGGGGCGGGCTGAACGGAAGATCGGCAAATCGCAGGTGGTGCACCGGGTCGTGCTCGGCGATGGTAGACAAGTTCGGTGACTTCAGCTGACCAACTCGAGGGGCTCGATCTGGCCTCGCTGGACCGGTACCTGCGTTCACTCGGGATCGGGCGCGACGGCGAGTTACGCGCGGACTTCATTTCCGGTGGTCGCTCCAATCTGACGTTTCGTGTCTACGACGACAGCACCAGCTGGCTGGTGCGGCGACCGCCGCTGCATGGGTTGACCCCGTCGGCGCACGACATGGCCCGCGAGTACCGCGTCGTTGCGGCGCTGCAGGACACACCGGTTCCGGTGGCGCGCACGATCGGGCTCTGCGAGGACGATTCGGTGCTGGGTGCCCCGTTCCAGATCGTCGAATTCGTGGCCGGGCAGGTGGTGCGCCGCCGCACTCAACTCGAATCGTTCAGTCACACCGTCATCGGCGGCTGCGTCGACTCGTTGATCCGGGTGCTCGTCGACCTGCACGACGTCGACCCCAACGCCGTGGGGCTGGCCGATTTCGGCAAGCCCAGCGGCTATCTGGAGCGCCAGGTACGGCGATGGGGCTCGCAATGGTCGCTGGTGCGGTTGCCCGAGGACCGGCGCGATGCGGACGTGGAACGACTGCATTCCGGTCTGGGCGAGGCTATTCCGCAACAGAGCCGCACCTCGATCGTGCACGGCGACTACCGGATCGATAACACGATCCTGGACGCCGACGACCCGACAAAGGTTCGTGCGGTCGTCGACTGGGAGCTCTCCACACTGGGGGATCCGCTGTCCGATGCGGCCCTGATGTGCGTGTACCGCGACCCCGCCCTGGATTTGATCGTTAATGCGCAGGCGGCGTGGACATCACCGTTGTTGCCGACGGCCGACGAACTGGCCGACCGGTATTCGCTGGTGGCCGGCATACCCCTGGCGCATTGGGAGTTCTACATGGCGCTGGCTTACTTCAAGCTCGCCATCATCGCCGCGGGCATCGACTTCCGCCGGCGGATGTCGGATCAGGCCCGCGGCACGGATTCAGACCACGCACCGGAGGTCGTGGCGCCGCTGATTTCCCGCGGTCTGGCCGAACTCGGCAAGCTGCCCGGCTAGCGGGAGGCGGCCGCGTGCTGCCGTTTCGCCGCGCGGCGCAGCTGCAAGATCCGTGCGGTGCCGACCGCCACCGTGATCAGCCCCCCGACCACGGCCGCCAGCAAGATCGCAACCCCCTTGGGCTGACTCCAGTGCCAGCCCAAGAACTGAAAGTCTGCTGGTGTCGTGTTCTGGGTGATGAAAATCAGCAACAGGATCAGGATCACGAAGCCGGCGATCAGCGCCGACCACAGAGCGCCGGCGCGGGTGAACCCGATAGCCGGTTCTTTGGCGGGTGCCCCGGTCCTGGCCGCAGGGTTGGGCTTGGCGGGCGGCTGCTCGGGCGAGGCAGGGGTGTGGCTGCTCATACTGCCATCTTTGCCCTATCGGGCGCCGATTGAAACCGATTCGGGCAACCGAACCTTGCGGACCAGCGTCCCCGCGGTTCGGGCGTTAGGGTCGGCGGTATGACGGCACTGCCGCGCCAGCGTTGCGTGATCACACGCGCGGCGGCATTGCTGATGGCGATGTCGGTCGTTGCGGCGTGCAGCAATTCCGATCCATTGGGAGCTCAGGTTCGAAGCCCCAACTCCATTGTCATCGGCTCCGGCGACTTCCCGGAATCACAGATCATCGCCGAGATCTACGCACAAGCCTTGCAGGCCAACGGCTTCGAAGTGGGCAAGCGAATGGGCATCGGCAGCCGGGAGACGTATATCCCTGCGCTCAAAGACCATTCCGTTGATCTGGTGCCGGAGTACATCGGCAATCTGCTGCTCTATATCTCACCGCAATCCAACGCCACCACTCTGGATGCCGTCGAGCGGGAACTCGACCAGCGCCTGCCCGCTGACCTGTCGATTCTGACGCCCGCCCCGGCCACCGACACCGATACGGTCAGCGTGACCGGACAAACCGCGAATTCCTGGAACCTGAAGACAATCGCCGATCTGGCTTCGCATTCGGCGGACGTGCGATTCGGGGCGCCCTCAGCGTTCGCGACCCGTCCGGCCGGGCTGCCGGGGCTGCGGCAGAAGTATGGTCTCGACGTCAAGCCGGGCAACTTCGTCGCCATCGACGACGGCGGCGGCGCGGTCACCGTGCGTGCGTTGGTCGAGGGAAGGGTGAACGCCGCCAATGTCTTCACCACGTCACCGGCCATACCACAGAATCATCTGGTGGTCCTCGATGACCCCGAACACAATTTCGTTGCCGGAAACATTGTGCCACTCCTCAATTCGCAGAAGAGGTCGGACCGCCTCAAGGATGTTTTGGATGCAGTCTCTGCGAAGCTGACCACCTCCGGTGTCGCCGGACTCAATGCCGCGGTGTCGGGAAATTCCGGCATCGATCCCGACCAGGCCGCGCGAAACTGGGTACGGGACAACGGCTTCAACCATCCGATCGGGGGATGACTTGATCGTCTTCGATAAAGTCAGCAAGGCCTTCGCCGACGGAACCACTGCCGTCAACCAGCTCAGCCTGAGCGTGCCCAATGGCAAGCTGACCGTATTCGTCGGGTCCTCCGGCAGCGGCAAGACCACGGCCCTGCGCATGATCAACCGGATGATCGAACCCACCTCGGGCGCCATCACGATCGACGGCGTGGACGTTTCCACCCGCGACCCGGTGAAACTGCGCCTCGGGATCGGATACGTCATCCAGCATGCCGGGCTGATGCCCCATCAACGCGTAATCGACAATGTGGCAACAGTTCCCGTTTTGCGGGGCCAGTCCCGTCGAGCCGCCCGCCAAGCCGCCTACGCGGTGCTCGAACGGGTGGGGCTGGACGCAAAACTCGCGACCCGCTACCCCGCGCAGCTCTCCGGCGGCGAGCAGCAGCGGGTCGGCGTGGCGCGGGCGCTGGCCGCCGACCCGCCGATCCTGTTGATGGATGAGCCGTTCTCCGCCGTCGACCCGGTGGTTCGCCACGACCTGCAGAACGAAATACTGCGCCTGCAAGGCGAATTGCATAAGACAATCGTGTTCGTTACGCACGACATCGATGAGGCGCTGCGGCTCGGCGAGCGGGTGGCGGTGTTCAAGGCCGGTTCACTACAGCAGTACGACGAGCCCGCCCAACTGCTGTCGCGTCCGGCCAACGATTTCGTGTCGCGATTCATCGGCCTGGGCCGCGGCTATCGATGGCTGCAACTTCTCGATGCGGCCGAACTGCCCTTGCGCGACGTCGCAGCGGGTGGCGGCCGACAAGCTCTCCGCAACAGCCCTTTCCGACGACTGGACCGTCGTCGTCGACGACGCCGGCGTCCCCATCGGCTGGATCGATGACGACGGACTGCGACGGCACCGCGACGGGGTGTCGCTATCCGACAGCATGAGCGGGGTCGGATCGTTGTTTCGGCCGCGGGGCAATCTGAGCCAGGCGCTGGACGCGGCGCTGTCGTCGCCGTCGGGCGTCGGCGTCGCCGTCGACGACGATGGCAGGGTGATCGGGGGCGTGCTGGCCGCCGACGTTTTGGCCGCGGTCCAGGCCCAACGACTGGGCTCGGCGGAACCTCGAAGGACCTAACCGATGCACTATCTGCTCACCCATCTCGACGATGCCTGGGGGCTGACCGTCGTGCATTTGCGGCTGTCGCTGGTGCCGGTGCTGATCGGGCTGGCGATTGCGCTGCCGCTGGGCATGCTGGTGCAGCGCACCCGGATCGCCCGGCGGCTGACGACGGCTGCGGCCAGCGTCGTGTTCACCATCCCGTCGCTGGCGCTGTTCGTGGCGTTGCCGATGCTCATCGGGACCCGCATCCTCGACGAGGCCAACGTGATGGTGGCGTTGACGGCCTATACCGCCGCGCTGCTGGTGCGGGCGGTGCTCGAGGCATTGGACGCGGTGCCCGCCCAGGTGCGTGACGCCGCCACCGCGGTCGGCTACTCGTCGATCGCGCGGATGCTGAAAGTCGAACTGCCGCTTTCTGTTCCGGTGCTCGTCGCCGGGTTGCGGGTGGTGGTGGTCACCAATATCGCGATGGTCTCGGTCGGTTCGGTCATCGGCATCGGAGGGCTGGGCAGCTGGTTCACCCAGGGGTACCAGACCAACAAGAGCGATCAGATCCTGGCCGGCATCATCGCGCTGTTCGTGCTGGCGGTCGTCATCGACGTGCTCATCGTGGTGGCCGGCCGGCTGGCCACGCCGTGGGCACACGCCACGCGCAGCACCGGCCGCCGCTCGGTCGTCGCGCCCGTCGTGGGTGGTGCGCGGTGAACTTCGTCGAGCGGGCGATCTCCTATCATGTTGACCGCCGACAACTGGACCGGCCCGGTCGGGCTCGCGGCCCGCATCCTGGAACATCTCGAGTACACCGCCCTGGCGGTGGGCGCCTCGGCACTGATCGCGATTCCCGTCGGCGCTGATCATCGGGCACACCGGCCGCGGCACCCTGCTGGTGGTGGGCGCCGTCAACGGCTTGCGCTCCCTGCCGACGCTGGGCGTGTTGCTGTTCGGGACGCTGCTGTTCGGGCTGGGCCTGGGCCCGTCGTTGGTGGCGCTGATGCTGCTGGGTGTGCCGGCGCTGCTGGCCGGCACCTACGCCGGGATCGCCAATGTCGAGCCGACGGTCGTCGATGCCGCCCGGGCGATGGGCATGACCGAGGCCCAGGTGCTGCTGCGCGTCGAGGTGCCCAATGCGTTGCCGTTGATCCTGGGCGGGCTGCGCAACGCGACGCTGCAGGTGGTCGCCACCGCGACGGTGGCCGCCTACGCCAGCCTCGGCGGTCTGGGCAGATACCTGATCGACGGGATCAAAGAACGTGAGTTTCATCTCGCTCTGGTCGGTGCGTTGATGGTGGCCGCATTGGCGCTGGTGCTCGACGGACTGCTGGCGCTGGCGGTGTGGGTTTCGGTGCCGGGCACCGGGCGGCTGCGGCGAACATACCGGGCACTTCCGACATCGCGGTTGGCGGGCACGTCTTACGGTAGGTGAGTGAACGCAGCCCCCACTGATCCGTCTCGCCGCGTGTGGCAGGCGATGCTCACCTGGCGCGCACAGGATGATCCCCGGATGGAATCGGTACGACTCCAGGTGTCCGGCAACAGAATCAAGGCCAATGGCCGCATCATTGCCGCCGCCACCGAGACCCATCCGGCGTTCGGCGCCTATTACGACCTGCTGACCGATGAAGACCGGTGCCACCAAGCGGCTCGGGATGACCGTCACCGCTGGCCGAGCGGGAGCGCGTCTTCTCCTTCGCCCGCGACGAGGAGAACATGTGGTTGGTCACCGACCATCAGGGCGAACACCGCGCGGCCTACAACGGCGCGCTCGACGTCGACGTGGAGTTCAGCCCGTTCTTCAATGCGCTGCCCATCCGGCGGCTCGGGTTACACGAGCGAGCGGCGTCGGTCACGCTGCCGTGGTCTATGTGAACGTGCCGGAGATGTCCATCATCGCGGGCACCGTCAGCTACAGCAGCACGGGAAGCCTCGACGGGATCAAGTTGCGTTCACCGATCGCCGACACCACGGTGAGCGTCGACGAAGAAGGATTCATCGTCGACTATCCAGGCTTGGCAGAGCGGATCTGATCACCTGGCCCGCCCGGCCCGCGGCGGCCAATTCCGCACGCCAGTTCTCCGCGCCGATCACGACGTGGAAGATGTCGGCTGCGCGGGAAGCTGTCGTAGCGCGTTCGCGCGGCATGGCCGGCCTCGATGAGGTCGGCGACCGAGTTGTGGGAAGCCAGCGAGTCCCGAGCACGACTCAGCTGCTCGATGACGCGGTCGACCGCGGGTACCAGTTGGTCGGAGTTGCCTTCGCACATCGCCCGGACCAGGTCCGGGGCGCGTGGCCGCGACCCGAGTCCCGTCGCGGAATGACCCGGCGGCCAGCGCGAAGGCCAACGGAACCTCTCCGGCGACGACGGCCAGCGCCTCGGCGAGCAGGTGGGGCAGATGCGAGATGGCCGCCGCGGCGGCGTCGTGTTCGTCGGACCTGGCCGGCACCACCACCGCGCCGCAATCCAGCGCCAACGTCATCACCGTCGACCAGACCGCCGGGTCGACATGATCGTCGACGCTGACCACCCACGGGGCCACCGGTGAACAACCCGGCGTAGCCGGCCGTCCAACCCGAATGCGCGGTGCCGGCCATCGGGTGACCCCCGACGAAGCGCTGCTGCAGCCCGGCCGCGGCAACCTCGTCGAGCACCGCCTGCTTGACGCTGGTGACGTCGGTCAACGGACACGCCGGGGCCGATCTCCTTGATGTGGGCGAGCATGCCCGCCATCGCCGGCATCGGCACGGCCAGCACGATCAAGCGCATCGGAGTCGGCGGCGCGCGATCAGCGTCGCGGTCAGATCGGTGGTGGCGTCAAAGCCGTCGGAGGTCGCGGCCTGCGCGCCCTCCACCGAGCGGTTATAGCCGAACACTTCACGGCCGGCTGCCGTGGCCCGCATTATCGAGCCACCGATCAGCCCCAGCCCGAGCACACACACCGGTGTCTTAGAAGGAGGGCTTGCCACATTCCAAGGTTGGCACATCCGGCTCGCGGAACGGCGCCGTCAGATCTCGCGGCTACCAGGGCGCCATCTGGTCAGGGGCCTGGTCAGGGACTACCGTAAGCGGCCATGGGAGCACAACGGGCCTCCGCCCAAGGCCTGTCCGCGGACACGCCGGACGGTTTCGGCGTTGCGGTGGTGCGTGAAGAGGGCCAGTGGCGCTGTGCTCCGATGGCCCGCAAGTCGCTGACGAGCCTGTCGGCCGCCGAGACGGAGTTGCGTGAATTGCGCAGCTCCGGGGCGGTCTTCGGCCTGCTGGACGTGGACGACGAATTCTTCGTCATCGTGCGGCCCGCACCATCGGGGACGCGGTTGTTGCTTTCGGATGCCACCGCCGCGCTGGACTACGACATCGCCGCGGAAGTGCTCGACAAGCTGGACGCCGACATCGATCCCGAGGATCTCGAGGACTCGGATCCGTTCGAAGAGGGCGACTTCGGGCTTGCTGTCCGACGTCGGGCTGCCCGAGGCGGTGCTGGGGGTCATCCTCGACGAGGCCGATCTGTACGCCGACGAGCAGTTGGGCCGCATTGCCCGCGAGATGGGCTTCGCGGATCAGCTGTCGGCGGTGATCGACCGCCTCGGTCGGTGATCGCAAGCGCGGCGGAGCCGGGCGCAGCGGGTCGGCGCCATCAGGCTCGGTCGGTGATCGCAAGCGCGGCGGAGCCGGGCGCAGCGGGTCGCCGCCATCAGGCTCGGTCGGTGATCACTGACGAAGATCTGATCCGTTCCGCACTGGCGGTCGCCGCGACGGCGGGACCCCGCGACGTGCCCATCGGGGCGGTGGTGATCGGCGCCGACGGAACCGAACTGTCCCGCGCGGTCAATGCCCGGGAGGCGTGGGAGACCCGACGGCCCACGCCGAGATCCTGGCGCTGCGCGCGGCGGCCGAGCGTGCTCGGGCGACGGGTGGCGGCTGGAGGGCGCCACCCTGGCGGTCACCGTCGAACCGTGCACCATGTGCGCGGGCGCGCTGGTGCTGTCGCGCATCGCCCGGCTGGTGTTCGGCGCCTGGGAGCCCAAGACCGGAGCGGTCGGATCGTTGTGGGACGTGGTCCGCGATCGGCGGCTCAATCACCGCCCGGAAGTGCGCGGCGGTGTGCTGGCGCAGGAGTGCGCCGCGCCCCTCGAGGCCTTCTTCGCCCGCCAGCGATTGGGGTGACGGGCCTGCGGTTCGGTAAGCTGCTCGGCGGTGGCGTGTCCGAGCGGCCTAAGGAGCACGCCTCGAAAGCGTGTGACGGCTAAAACCGTCCGAGGGTTCAAATCCCTCCGCCACCGCCAAAGCTACCGGCGAGCAGTCGCAAGTAGATGCCTCACTTACGCGCGATGAGTCAGCGTGCCGGCCGATAGCGCCATCGCCCGCCATCCGATTGGCGCTCGATGCTTCCGAGCCACTAATTTTCCTTAGGTGAACTTCTCAGCTGCAGGTGCAGCAGCGCGGTGGATCTTGGCCTTCCTCACGGTTGCAGCCGTGGCCGGCATGGGTCTTGTCGCCGACCCGGTACAGGTCCGTCCCGCCCCACCGGTGCGCCTGGTCGCCGACGGCGACCCCTTGGCGGGAGCGCCGTTCTACGTCAATCCCACGTCGGCGGCCATGCGCGCCGCTGAGCATGCCGATCCGCCGAGCCCCGAGTTGACCGCCATCGCCAACACGCCGCAGGCGTACTGGATCGTCCCGGGAGGTTCGGCGGGCACGGTCGGGAAGTACGTCGGCGATGCGAATGGGGCCGGTGCCATCCCGGTTCTGGCGATTTACGGAATCCCCCACCGCGATTGCGGCAGCTTCGCTGCCGGCGGCATGGCCTCGGCCGATGACTACCGCTCGTGGATCGACGGCATCGCATCCGGTGTGGGCACCTCGCGGGTGGCGATCGTCGTCGAACCCGATGCGCTCGCCATGGCCGACTGCCTGTCGGGTGATGCACGCCAGGAACGCTTCGACCTGATCCGCTACGCCGTCGACACGCTGACCCGCGATCCGAACGCGGCCGTGTACGTCGACGCCGGTCACCTGCGTTGGCACAGCGCCGACGACATGGCCGCCCGGCTCAACCAGGCCGGCGTGGGTCACGCTCGGGGCTTCAGCATCAACACCGCGAACTTCTTCACCACCGAGGACGAAATCGGTTACGGTGAAGCCATTTCGGGGCTCACCAATGGCTCGCACTATGTGATCGACACGTCGCGTAACGGTGCGGGACCGGCTCCCGACTCCGACCTCAACTGGTGCAACCCGAGCGGCCGGGCGCTGGGCACTCCGCCGACCGCCAGCACCGCGGGCGCGCACGCCGACGCCTATTTGTGGATCAAACGTCCCGGTGAATCCGATGGAACATGCGGCAAGGGTGATCCGCCGGCCGGCAACTTCGTGAGCCAGTACGCCATCGATCTGGCCCACAACGCGGGCCACTAGCAGGGGCGTTGCGCCCAACCCCGCCGTCGGCAGGCCACGAACGGGTTTGGGATTTCTGGACCTTTGATGGTTGCAAGTGGGTAACATTTTGTTATCTAAAACAGATAATCCGGTATGCGGTGCGAGGCAACATGACGAGGAAACTTGAATTCTTCGCAGTCTTCTCGATCTGCACTGCCTTCATAACTGCTCCCAGTGGTGCAGTTGCTGGGTTCGTCGCGCACGCAGACGATTCGGGGACCGCGCTATATAGCGGCGTCAACCAGCTTCGCCCAGGATGCGGGCCGATCAGCGAGGACCCACGCTTGACCGAAGCGGCCCAGTGGCACGCTGACGACATGCTGCGTAACGGGGTCAGCGGACACATCGGTTCGGACGGCTCGTCGCCGCAGGCGCGGATCACCGCTGCGGGCTATAGAAGCAGGTACTCGGGTGAGATCGTCTTCTGGGGAACTGGATCCGCTGCGACTGCTAAAGAAGCCCTCGACATGTGGATGCAAAGTCCCCCACACCGCGACATCATCCTGAACTGCGCATATAACGCGGGCGGCTTCGCCACCGCCTGGGACGGCAACAAGATGACCGCCGTCGGTGACTTCGCGGCTTCGTAAACTCAGCTGTGCCAAGTTATTTCGGATCGCCACTGCCGCCCGGCACCGCTGGCAGTTGCGCGGCCTTTTCCGAGTCGACGCATTCGGGCCTTGTGCTTGAATGTTCCACGTAGAGGCGAGCTCGCGGTGTCGGTTCGGTGCGGTCGACTTGTGCCTTAGAAAGCCACGCTGCCCGACGGTTTGAGCACGAATCCGTGCTCGCCGCGGGTGGTGTCCAGGCATGCGACGAGGTGGTCTGCCCCCACTGCACATGTCGCGTTGAAGGCGGTCACCTTCTGTCCGACGTCCAAAAGTTTCCCGTGCGAGAACTGCGCGCCACATGGTTCACCTGTTCGGCTCAGCCCGTAGGCCGGCACCATGCCCGCCGCCGCTGCTCGACCAACAACGCACGATCCGTTGTCCATCCCCGGGAACTCGCCATTGCAGGTGATCGCTTGCCCGGCCCACGCCGGTATAACCTCGCCCGCCTCGAAGAAGCATGCAATGTTGTAGGGAGTGGAGAAGTAAGCGAATGACGGTCCTTTCTCGGGGGGTTCGATGTAACCCTCGACTGGCACAGGTGCGAACCCACCGAGATCGGGGAAGCCCGGCGGCTGCGCGGCGGCATGTTGCGGCGCGGCCGTACAACACATGCACACCACGGCGGAGGCGACGGCCAGTAATCGCGTGGCGAAACAGATGATGGCACGCACGTGAGTCCTCCTTCGGCTCAGCCCTCTGGCGGTGAAGCGGGTCGAGCGAAGACCATGCCGGCCATCACACGTGAGGCAGCCAGCCGGAGCCATGCGGTGACAGCACGAAGCCGCGGCCTTGTGGGTCTTTGCAAGCGGTCGTGCCAGAGTTGTCGACACCGCAGATGAAGCCATTCACCGTCAGTGAGTGGGACGGCGGAAGGGATTTGATGGCCTGCCCGTTAACCACACGTGACGGTGCGCCGCCACTGGTCTGATTAAGACCACTAGCGGTTCCTATCCAGTTGATCCCGTTTATTCCAGCCTCAGGATTTGATGCTGCAGGGGGTATCGAAGGCAAGTTATTTCCACTGCACGATGCTTGATCAAGTGTGAATTTACAGATTATATTGTCGGGCGTCAGGAAATAGACCGTCGGATCAGGTTGCCGCCCAGGGTTAGGCACTAGGATTTCGTAATCTTTGACATTGGCAGGAGCGTATGCACTTAGGTCGGGGAAACTAAGGGGGTCGGCATGCGCCGCGCACGAACCCATCAACGCGGCGCCAACAAGTGCGCCGATGCTGGTGAGCGTCTTCACAACCATATCGTTCCCATCAACTCTACCGGCCCTAACAGTCATGCGGTCAGTGAAACGGGTTGACCTGAAACTCTCGCGTGTCATATGGCGTCCCGATTGGTATGTTGTTGCCATCCCTGCCCGTATTCCATTGACTGACAAATATTTTTAAGTCATCCAAAGTCGAGCCAGGCATGATGTACCCGCCATACGGTTGCGGCATGAATTTAGGAGCGCCTGGATCGCCATTCTGCGCAACAATAGTGGTCGGCACATTACCGAATATTCCGGTGGGGCTAGGTCCGACCCGTACCTCCATACGTCCACCTTGGGCGTCTCGGTTGAAGCCGGAGAAGACCGGCTTACCATCAATCTCGCGAAAGCTAAATTCGCCATAGCGATCAGTAGTTACGGGTGTGGCTTGTTGCCACGGATTCCCCCAATCCTTGCCCGTCCAGGGCTGCCAGGTGCCCCGATTGAACACGTTGCCCGGATCTGCACGGTACATAGTGACCCCTCGGCTGCGGTCGAAGGAATCGGCAGCGATATAAACCTTGCCGTCCGTGCCTTTGTAGCCGCTGACCTGGGAGGGAAACCCTTCCGCGGACCGAAGTGACCCCGGCACCATCGCCCATCCCTTCCCGGGATCGCCATTAACTTCGACTAGCCACGAAGCCACTGGCTTCAGGTCATCCTTTGTGCCTGTCACCATCATGTACGTTTTGTCACCCAGCGTGATCGTCCCCGACGGCAGAGTGTCCGTGACTCCGGGGGCACCGTCCGGGATGGGGAATAGCTCATGGCCACTATCTTGTGCACCCGTCAATGGCGCCCCGAAATGCGGACGTCCGTCGGCGTCGAAGGTCACTGGGACGGCCACAGATCGATAGTGTTCGCCCTCACCGACCTTATTGCCGGAGAACGAATCCCCGAAGATTGCGAGGTACTTCCCGGGCTGCCCGGGCACCTCGACGACTTCCCCTAAGTCGGCCGCCCCGATCCCTGGGATACCGGGAATGCCGCCGGTACCGGCGATCGGTCCGAGGTCCCTCACCTCACCTGGTTTCAAAGGGCTCTCGATCCAGTCGTCAACGGCTTTCGGAGGGTCGTAGCCGTCGCTATGCAAAGCACCCATCGACTTCCGCAGTGTGTCCGAGTAGGCGTTGCGAATTGAATCCATCTCCTTGACGGCATCGCGGACGTCGTCCACGGCCTGGGTGTGCGCGGCTTTCTTCAGTTTCTCCAATTTGTCGTGTTCCGACGCGGGGAGGTCGAGCGTCAAATCAAAGTTAATCGCGTCGATAAGTCTGTCGAGGCCCCGCAGCTCGCTGTCCAGAAGGGCGATCTCTTGGGCCCCTTGCTTTTGCGCGTCGGCCAACGCGGCGGCGATGGACTCCAGATCGGTGCCGATCTTCGGCAGTTGCTCAGACTGCGCACCAAGGGATTTGGTGACCCGTTGGACTTCATCGGAGTCATTGATCGGGTGACCACCCTGCTGGTGGTTCCAGGCCGCGGCGAAACGTTTCCGCGCGTCCTCGAAGGCGTGGTCGGCTTCGGCGGTGTGTCGGCCGGCACCATGGAAGGCCTCCGCCAGCTGGGAGATCTGAAACGGGCTACCGGCCTGCAGGCTCTGGTTGATCGCCCACGGATCGCCGCCGGCCGACGTGATCAGTTCCGCTTCGCTCAGGTTTGTCAGCGTCATGGCGCCACTAATGGTCGACCGACACCGACGAGCATCGCCGCCCCCTCCTGAGCAGGTATAACCCTACTACCGGCACGTCTATGGCGGGTTGGTGTTGATTGACTAGCTAAGGGTTACGAAGTCCGCAACCTGAGCTCAGGTCTGGCTGCCGGCGAGCTTTCGAACCGTTAGCGCTTCGATGTCTTGGAAAGGCCGTCCCTCGGGCCGGATCAGGTCGTGGAACCACACCTTCGGGACCGAGGTGTAGGGGTGATCCCATGAGTCCCAGGGGAAGTAGGTCTGGGTCTTGCCGGCGACCAGACCCCAGTTGATGGCGCCGACATTGTGGCGCTTGGCAACCGGCAGGATTGATTGGACGGTGCTGCCCTGCGGCCGTGCCATGTATTCCGTGCACAGGATCGGCCGGCCCAGCGGGGTGAGCTCGTTGATCCGGTTCTCGAACCCGGCGGGCGCGGCGTAGGAGTGGAAGGTGATCACGTCGGCGTTGGCGAGCTGAATGTCGCTGATCGCGCTACGGCCCCGCGGCTGTCCCCAATCGCCCTGCCACACACCGCTTGTCAGCGGCTGACTGGGGTCCACCGCCCGGGCCCACCGAAAGACCTGGGGGAGCAGGTTGGTGACCAGCTGCTCCTTGTCGCTTCGTTCGACGTTGCGGTACTGGCGCGCGGGATTGTCGGGCTCGTTCCACAGGTCCCAGCCCAAAACCCGTTCGTCGGTGCGGAATTGGGTCATCACCGCCGTTACGTAGTCGCGCATGACCGGGACGTACTTCGGATCACCGAGGCGCTCGGCGCCGGGGCTCTGCGCCCAGCCGGAGTTGTGCACGCCGGGCCTCGGCGCGCGCTGGCGTCCCGCGCGGGGCTGCGGGTCCCAGCAGGAGTCGAAGAAAACGAATAGTGGCTTGATGCGGTGGCGCGCCGCGATGTCGACGAATTGTCCGAGGCGCGTTTGAAAGCCGTGTTGATCGGCCGCCCAAAGCTGATCATGAAGAAACACCCGTGCGGTGTTGTGCCCGTAGAACTGGGCCCAGCCGAGCTCGGTATCGATGCGCCGCGGATCGAAGGTGTCGGCCTGAAACATCTCGAACTGGTTGATGGCGTTCGCCGGAATGTAGTTTGCTCCAACGAGCCATCCCTGCGATTGATACCAACGGTTGGCGCGGTCGGGTGACCATCGGCCCGCTTCCTCCGCGGAGGCCCGGGGCATCCGCGCAACTGCGGCGCCCGCCGCCAGTAACAATGGGAGTTTCAGGGCCGTACGTCGTTCCACGATGTGACGATAAGTTTTCGCGACGATTTCCCTGGGATTTGCTCAGCGCGTCGCGGCAGGTTCGTCTTCGACGCCGTCGAGCGCGAGTTTCGCTCGCGATCGTGACCAATCCGTGACCGCTACCACCGGCGCGCCCCAGACCCTTGCGAAGAAGTCCAGGTTAAAATCTGGCCCCAGCGCGCACCAAAGGCGTTGCCGGACAATCGAAAACGTTGTCCAATCGCGGGCGTCTACCGCAACTTGCGGCCGTACTCGTCTTTGACGCTGCCGGTGAACATCAGGATCGCGTCGACGATGGCCCAGACGATGCCGCCGAGCAGGACCGGGAAACCCAGAAAACAGAACAGGCTGAAGAGAATTCCGAACAGACCCAGGCACAGCTGCGCCACCGCGATCTGAGTCGAGTCGATGTAGAAGCGGCCGATTCCGAACAAGCCGAGGAACAGCTGAAGCAAGCCGGCGGAGGTGGCGGACTTGTCCGACAGCGGTAGCCCGGTAACGGGATCACGGCCGTAGGGCGCCTGCGGGTCGCCATATCCCGGATAACCGGAATAGCCCGGGTAGCCCGAGTACCCGGGGTAAGCCTGCGGGGATGGATATCCCGGCGGCGGCGGTGGGGTCTGTGGATTGGGCTGCGAACCGTAACCGGGCGGCTGCCATCCCCAGGGTGGCTCACCGGGGGGATTTCCGGGTTGGTTGGGCGGCATCGACATCGATTCGAGTTAACACGTCCGATGTCCGGTCGTCCACACCGGGAGCCGACGGCACCGCCATCGGAAAAACCTAACGGCGCAGTCGGCCGAATTACTTCTAACTTCACCCCTTAGGGCGCAATACTGAACGGGTGCCTGATCGAAATGTGTTAGGCGGTCCGCTGGAACCGTGCGGCACAGACCCGCTGACCGGCTTCTACCGCGACGGCTGTTGCTCGACCGGCCCTCAGGACCTTGGGCGGCACACGATCTGCGCGGTGATGACCGCCGAATTCCTGGAACACCAGCGTTCCATCGGCAATGACTTGTTGACGCCGGTGCCCGAGTATCGGTTCCCCGGCCTGCTGCCGGGTGACCGCTGGTGCGTGACCGCTTTGAACTGGCTGCGCGCTCACCACGACGGCTGCGCCGCTCCGGTGGTGTTGGCGGCTACCCACGAGAGCACCCTCGAAGTGGTGCCCCTGGAGGCGCTGCAAGAACACAAGGTCGACGTTCCCGACGATCTGGCCAACCTGTAGCGCCGGGCCACCGCCGGCGAGGTGGATGAATGACGGATCTCCACCGCGTCTAGCGTCTGTGTCATATTTCTCACCTGACGCGTCGAAGAGGGGTTCGGAGTGGGTTCTGCGGTTGACGACATCGACTTCGACGACTTGACCGCGCCGCAACTGACCGACGTGCAACGGCAGATCCTGGAATTCACCGAAGCCAAGCCCGTCGACCTCGACATCGACGGGATGCTCGCGGAGGCCATTGAGCAGGCCGGCCTGACAGCCCCAGCCGCCGACCTCGACGACACCGACGGTTTCGCCGACCGCCTGCAGACCCACGTCGCGGCGATCGAAGCCGACGAAGGCCTGCGTCAGCTCACCCGCGCCTCGCTGCGGCAACGAATTGTGCGCCTGCTACGCAACCGGATGTCGCTTGACCGAGCTCATCCGCAGATATCCTGAGATCGAGTCCATCCCGATCGAGAAGCCGTTCATCGTCGTCGGGATGCCGCGCTCCGGCACCACCCATCTGGTGAATCTCATTGCCTCCGACCCACGCCGGCGCGCCCTGCCGTATTGGGAGAGCCAGGATCCCATCCCCGCGCCCGGGCAGGGTCCCGACATCTTCGGCGTCGATCCCCGCTACGCGCGCGCCAAGTCAGAACACGATGCGCTGATGATGAGCGCGCCCGTGGTGGCCGCCATGCATGACCGGTTCCCCGAGGCGATCGAGGAGGAGGTGGAGCTTCTCGACCTCGACCTGGCCGCATACGTGCTGGAATGGCATGCGCGCGTGCCCGACTGGCGTGACTACTACCTGGGTCTCGACCAAACCCGGCACTACGCCTACATGAAGAAGGTGCTGCAGGCGCTGACCTTCCTACGCGGGCCGCGGACGTGGGTGCTCAAAAGTCCGCAGCACTGCGAGCAGCTCGGCCCGCTGATGGCGACCTTCCCCGATGCGACGGTGGCCTTCACCCACCGCGACCCCGTCGCGGTTGATCCAGTCGGCGATCACCATGATGGCGTACTCGGATCGGTTGCGCCGAAACAGCATTGACCCCCAGTGGCTGCTGGACTATTGGAGCGACCGCGTGCACCGACTGCTCAGCGCATGCGTGCGTGACCGCGACCTGGTGGCGTCCGAGCGCAGCATCGACATCAACTTCCACCAGCTCAACGGCAACGAAATGCCGGTGCTCGAAAGGCTTTACCAGTGCGCAGGTGTCGACTTGCCGCCCAAGGTGCAACACCGCTTCCAGCGCTACCTGGACGGTAATCCGCGGGGTAAACACGGCCGCATCCGATATGAACTTCAACGGCACTTCGGCATATCGGCCGAGGAACTACGCGGCCGTTTCGGCTTCTACTTCGACAAGTTCGACGTCCGTCCCGAATGAAGGAGCCACCAGCGATGTCCGAACCTGTCTATCGGAGCAGGCCGGGTGCCGACGCGATGCGCCCGGCGTCCGCCGAGAAGGCCGAAGAGATCGCCCCGGGAATATGGTGCTCGCCAGGTTTGTCCAACTCGTATCTGCTCACCACCCCGAGGGGCGGGTGATCGTCAACACCGGGATGGGCTTCGAGGGGCCGGTGCATCGCGCCAACTTCGACGCCGTGGACTCGTCGCCGGTGCGCTACATCATCTTCACGCAGGGCCACGTGGACCATGTCGGGGGCCTGGACAGCGTGCGTGATCCCGAGACGATCGTTGTCGCGCAGGCGAATTGGAAGGCCTGGCGAGACGACAACGATCGCCTGATCCCGTACCGGGCCAGCCGCAGCGCGTTCGCCTTCAAAGACACACTGGCCAGCGGCATCCACGCCATCCAGCGGCGTCTGGGCACCACGCGGCTGGCCGGTCAGAGCGTGCCCGTCGTCGACATCGACTTCGAGGACACCTTGTGCTTGGAGGTCGGCGGCCGGCGCATGGAACTGATTTCCGTGCCCGGCGGCGAAACCACCGACTCATTGGTGATCTGGCTGCCGGAGGAACGAATCTGCCTGTGTGGAAACACCTTTGGGCCACTGTTCGGCCATATTCCCAATCTCGTCACCATGCGCGGCGACCGATACCGGGACGCGTTGACCGCCATCGCGTCGGTGGAGAGGGTCCGCGACCTGCAGCCCGACCTGCTGGTGACCGGTCACTTCGAGCCGGTCAAGGGTGCCGAAAGGATCAACGCGGAATTGACTCGGCTGCGCGACGCCATTCAGTACATCCACGATCAGACCGTCGCCGGGATGAACGCCGGCAAAGACGTCCGCACCTTGATGCGGGAGATCACCCTGCCGGCGGAATACGAAGTAGGCCAGGGCTACGGGAAAGTCGCCTGGGATGTGCGGGCCATCTGGGAGAACTACTCGGGCTGGTTCCACCACGAATCGACCACCGAGCTGTACCCGGTCGGATTCGAGTCCGTCGCCGCCGACGTGGTCGAGCTCGCCGGCGCTGATGCGCTGGTGCAGCGGGCCCGGGCGCACCTGGCCGCCGATCGTGTACTGCAGGCCATCCACCTTGCCCAGCTTGTCCCGACGGACCATCCGGGGGCTCGCGACGTGTTGCGGGACGCCCATGAAAAACTGCTCGCCGACAGCACGAACTTCTGGGAAAGTGCCTGGCTCCGCGACCAGATAGCGAGGAACGCATGACGGCATTCGCACTGCGACCCGAGGACTTCTACCACACCGGCATCATCGTGCCCGACCTCGACGCGGCGATGGCCCGGCTGAGTACCCTGGCCGGCTACCGCTGGATCACCCCGGTGAGCTACACCTTGCCGTTTCGCACGACGAGCGGAACCCAGGAGGTGACTTCGACTTTCGTCTATTCGCTGCAGGCTCCGCACGTCGAACTGATCCAGGAGGTACCGGGGACGGCCTGGACGGCGGCGCCCGGCAACGCGATTCACCACCTCGGCTACTGGGCCGACAACTTGGCCGAGAGCGCGAAGATATTGGAAGACAACGGATTCACCTTCGAAGCGACGGCCGACACCGCTCCACCGGAGCTGGCGCTCTTCGCCTATTACATCGACGCGGCGGGAACCCGCATCGAGATCGTCGACCGCGCACTGTTCCCGGACTTCCCGGCCTTCCTGCAGGCCGCGGCCGGACCGGAAGCGTAGCGAGGCCGCCAATGCTCTTGACGGTGCTGCGCTTCAACTTCGCTTCCCCGCAAGGTGATCCACGCACGCAGGGCAAGCTCTTGTCCGCGGCGCTCGAGCTGGGGCAGTGGGGGGAGTCCCGCGGCATCACCTCCATCAGCGTCGACGAGCACCACGCGACCGGACACGGGTGGAGCTGCAATCCGATCATGGCCGCGGCGATGTTTTTGGCCCGGACCTCGACGCTGATCGCGAGCGTCGATTGCGCCCTGGGGCCGCTGTGGAACCCGGTGCGGCTTGCCGAAGACATCGCGCTCGTCGACAACATGAGCCGCGGCCGCCTGCATACCACGGTCGGACTGGGGTATCGCACCGTTGAATACGACGCTCTGGGAGCCGATTTCGACCGGCGCGGTGCGCTGATGGACAGCCTGCTCGAGCGGATGCTGGCCGTCTGGTCCGGGGGCGATCCAGAAAACAGAATCTGTGCCGGCACCTGGACGCGGCCGCATCCGCCGCTGTACGTCGGCGGCGGCGCTCGTGCCACGGCGCGCCGCGCGACCCGATTCCGGCTGCCGCTGAGCCTGGCCGACCACCTGCCCGACATCGCCGCTTACTACCGCGAACTGTGTGCCGAGGCCGGCATGTCGCCGTTCATCCTGATGCCGGGGCCGATCAATCGCGGAATGATCTACCTGCACGAGGACCCGGACCGGGCATGGGCGGAGCTTGGTGACCATATCCTTTGGGAGGCAGTCACTTACGGTCGATGGTCAACCGACCAGCGTTCGCTCATGCACTTGCCGGGTGTCCAGACTCTGGACCAGGTCAGGGCATCCGGACGATATCGCTTCCTGACTCCCGAACAGCTGATCGCGGAGGTGCGCGACGCGGAGAATTACGGTCCGCTCGTCATGCACCCCCTGGTCGGCGGCATGCCGGTCGACGAGGCGTGGAAGTCGGTCCAGTTGCTCACCGATAAGGTGCTGGCCGCGCTCACCTGACCGCGCGCTGCTCCAGCCAATCGGCCAGCGAGCGTCCGGCGTCCAGGACGTGCCGTTCGGCGATCACGCGCGCCCGCTCGGCTTCTTTGTCACCGAGAGCGTCCAGCAGCTCCTGGTGTTCGTCGAGTGAGTGCTTTTCGTGCTCGGGGAACAAGGTGAGGAAATTGCTCGGCACCACCCGCGCGGCCTGCTTGATCTGATTCAACAACCGGGGCGAATGCGCGGCGCGGTGGATCATCTGATGGAAATGCCAGTTGGCCTCGCCGATGCTGTCGTCGCCAGACCGCGCGACGACGTCGGCCGCGAGTTCACGCAGCGTCTCGAGCTCTTGCGCCTCGATCCGTCCGGCTGCCCACGCCGCGGCCTGTCCGGTCAACACCCCGAGAATGGTGAAGCTGTCCATGACGTCATCCGGGCTGATGCCGAGCACAGTCACGCCGCTGCGCGGGGCGACTTGGACCAGCCCTTCGAATGACAGCTCCAGCAGGGCCTCTCGAACCGGCGTACGGCTGGTCGCGAATTCCTCGGTGATGGCGTCGAGGTCGACCCGCGATCCGGCTGGCAGCGCGCCGGTGAGAATCCGGTCGCGCAGCTCGCGCGCGGCGCGCTCGCGGACGGTTCCGGAAATATCGATGCCTGCCACCTGCGCAGAATACCAAACGGCAGGTCTAACGTTTGATATCTGAAATATCAGATGTTACGTTTCAAAAATGCGCACAGACAAAATGGCCCTCGTAGCCTTCATGCAGGCCGGCAGCACTTCTGTCTACGCGGGCTCGTGGCGCCACCCCGCGACCGAACACCGATATCTGGACGCGTCGTACTACGCCAAGATCGGCCGTCAGCTCGAAGAAGGCTGCTTCGACCTGATGTTCTTTGACGATCGCCTGGCAATGCCGGGGGTTTACGGCGGCTCGGTGGACGAGGCCGTCCACTACGGCGCCCGCCCGGTCAAGCTGGATCTCAGCGTCATCCTCGGGGTGCTCGCGCAGGCCACCTCGAAGATCGGTCTGGGCGCCACCTACTCGACGACCTATTATCAGCCGTTCCACGTCGCCAGGACCTTCGCCTCGCTGGATCACCTGTCGGGCGGCCGCGCCGCGTGGAACGTGGTCACCTCGGTCAACGACAGCGAAGCGCAGAATTTCGGCGTCGACGCCCACCTCGGCCATGACGAACGTTACGACCGCGCCGACGAATTCATGGATGTGGTGACCGGCCTGTGGGACACCTGGGAGGACGGCGCCATCCTGCACGACCGGGTGTCCGGGCAGTACGCGAACCCCGCCAAGGTGCACGAGTTGGGGCACGTCGGCCCGTTCTTCTCCGCACGCGGCCCGTTGACGGTGCCGCGCACGCCGCAAGGCCGCCCGGTCATCATCCAGGCCGGCTCGTCGGGCCGCGGGCGCGAATTCGCTTCGCGGTGGGCCGAATTGATCTTCACCGGCGACCCGGGTATCGACGTCGCGCGCAGCCACTACACCGATCAGAAGGACCGTATCGCCGACGCCGGACGCGATCCCGCCGCGGTCCGCATCTGCCCCATGGCCTACGCTGTCGTCGGCGAGTCGGAAGCCCACGCCAAGGAGCGCGAAGCCATGTTCCTCGATGATCTGGTTCATCCCATGGCATCCTTGACGCTCTTGTCGGAGTTGATGAATTACGACTTCGCACAACACGATCTCGACGCCCCGATCACCGACGAACTGCTCGCCTCGGTCTCCGGTATCCGCGGACTGGTGCAGAACCTGCGCACCCACATTTCTTCCGAGGGCGGGGGCCGCCCTGTCACGTTGCGCGACCTCGTCAACCATCGAGCCACCCTTTTGCAGGGGCCGCGTTTCGTCGGCACCGGCCGGCAGGTCGCCGATCAGATGGCGGACTGGTTCGAAACCGGCGCGTGCGACGGATTCGTTTTGGCCGCAACGCATCTGCCCGGAGCATTCGAGGACATTGTCCGCATGGTGGTTCCGGAGCTGCAACGCCGCGGGTTGTTCCGCACCGAGTACGAGTCGTCGACGCTGCGGGGACACCTTGGGCTGCAGCGTCCTTCGAACGCGCGGGTGGCTGCCGGTGCCGATGCTTGACGGGCTGCGGGTACTCGACCTCGCCACCCTGGCCGCCGCGCCGCTGGTGGCGACCTATCTGGGCGAGTTCGGCGCCGACGTGATCAAGGTCGAAGAACCCCGGCATGGCGATCCGATCCGCGGCTGGGGCAATCAGCGCGACGGAATCGGGCTGATGTGGAAGTCGATTTCGCGCAACAAGCGGTCGATCACTCTGGATCTGCGCTGCGCCGAAGGCCAGGCGCTGGTCCGCCGTCTGGTGGAGCACGCCGACGTGGCCATCTTCAACACCCGCCCCCAGACCTTGCGCAAGTGGGGCCTGGACTACGAGAGCTTGCGCGCGGTCAACGACCGGATCGTGATGCTGCACATCACCGGTTACGGATTGAGCGGGCCGAAGAGTCAGCGCCCGGGGTTCGGCACGCTGGGGGAGGCGATGAGCGGATTCGCGCACATCACCGGCCAGGCGGGTGGTCCACCCACGCTGCCGCCGTTCATGCTGGCCGACGGCGTCGCGTCACTGAACGCCGCGTACGCGGTGATGATGGCGCTGTATCACCGCGACGTGCACGCCGGTCCCGGGCAGCTGATCGACGTCAACCTGATCGACCCGCTGGCCAGGCTGCTCGAACAGACGCTGTTGGGCTACGACCAGTTGGGCCTGGTGCCCGAGCGGTCGGGCAACAGGTGGGATATCTCCGCGCCCCGCAACACCTATCGCACCGCCGACGACAAGTGGTTGGCCATGTCCGGCAGTTCACCGGCGCTGGCCTTGCGGGTGTTCAGGGCGATCGGCCGGGACGACCTGCTGGAAGACGCGGACTTCTCCGACCCGCAGCGTCGGCTGGCCCGTGCCCGAGAAGTCGACCACGTGGTCGCCGATTGGGTTGCGACGAAAACACTTTCGGAGGCGATGGAGATCTTTGACGCTCACGAGGTGGCCGCGGCGCCGGTGTACGACATCGGCGATCTGGTCGCCGACGAGCAGCTGGCGCATCGGGAGGTGTTCATCTCCGTCGATGACGCGCAGCTGGGGGCCATGAAGGTGCAGGCTCCCGTTCCGCGTTTCTCGTCGGTATCCGGCACGGTCGACCACCTCGGACCCCGCCTCGGCGAACACAATGCCGAAGTCTACGGCGAGCTACTCGGCTTGACTCCCAACGACCTTGACGACCTGCGCGCCCGCGGCGTGTTGTGACAGAAAGAAATCACAAGTGACCGATCTGCTTCGTCGTTCCGAACTCGCCGTGCCCGCGAGCAACGACAACATGTTCGAGAAGGGCGCCCGGTGCGGCGCCGACCTGGTGTTCCTCGATCTCGAGGACGCGGTGCCGGTGGCGTTCAAGGAGGAGTCGCGTGCCAAGGCGATCACCGCGCTCAACGACATCGACTGGGGCCGCACCGCCCGCGCCATCCGGATCAACGGCCTGGACACCCAGTGGTGCCACGACGACGTCGTCGATGTGGTGACCAAGGCCGGCCAGAACCTCGACACGATCATCATTCCGAAAGCCCGCCGGGCGCGCGACGTCTGGTGGGTGGACGTGCTGGTCACCCAGCTGGAAGCGAAACTGGGCCTGGACAGACGCATTCGGCTCGAAGTTCTCATCGAAGAGGTGGAAGGCCTGGCGAACGCCGAAGAGATCGCGGCGGCCAGCCCTCGCCTGGATGCCCTGATCTTCGGCGTGGGTGACTTCTCGCTGTCGCAGGGCGCGCGGGTGGACACCAACTTCGTCCCGCTCGGCGAATATCCCGGCGAATTCTGGGCTTACGCGCGCAACAAGGTGATCGTGGCCGCGCGCATCGCGGGCATCGACGCGATCGACGCGCCGTATCCCGACTACCGGGACCTCGCGGGGTACGAGCGCGACGCGCGGCGTGCTTCGCTACTCGGCTACACCGGCAAGTGGGCCATCCACCCCGACCAGGTGCCCGTCGCCAACGAGGTGTACGCCCCGACCGCCGACGAAATCGCCCGGGCCGAAGCAAATGTCGCCGCCTACCGGGAAGCCGAGGCCAAGGGCCGCGGTGCCGTCGGGGTGAACGGCGTCCTGGTAGATGCGGCACACGTGAAGCAGGCCGAGCAGACGCTGGCGCGGGCCGCCCTGATCAGCGGCAGTCCCGCTTGATGGTGGCGACCCGCTGCGCCCGGCCTCGCTCACGATCGCCACGGCCGCGCTTGCGATCGCCGCTAGTCGATCACCACCAAGAGATCGCCGCCCTCCACCTGCGCGGTGTGCGAGACTGCAATCCGCGCGACCCTGCCCGCCTTCGGGGTGGTGACGGCGGCCTCCATCTTCATCGCTTCGATGGTCGCGATGGTCTGGCCGGCTTCGACTTCCGCGTCGACGTCGGTGGTCACCGTCACGACGCCGGCGAAAGGAGCGGCGATGTGGTCGGGGTTGGCGCGATCGGCCTTCTCGGCGGCGGGCACGTCCGCGGCGATGCTGCGGTCGCGCACCACGACGGGGCGCAGTTGACCGTTGAGGATGCACATGACGGTGCGCATGCCGCGCTCGTCGGCTTCCGACACGGCTTCCAAACCGATGAGCAGCTCCACACCACGCTCGAGTTGGACGCGGTGTTCGTCTCCTTGGCGCAATCCGTAGAAGAACTGATTGGCGCTGAGCCCGGACGTGTCGCCGTACTCCTCGCGGTGGTCCTCGAGATCCTTCGCGGGCCCGGGGAACAGCAGCCGATTCAGCGCCGCCTGCCGGTCGGCACCCGGTGCGGCCAGCGCCTTTTCATCCTCGGTCGACAGCTCCTGCTCCGGCTTCGCCGGACCGCGTCCCTCTAATGCCTTGGTGCGCAACGGCTCAGGCCATCCGCCCGGCGGGTCACCCAGTTCTCCGCGCAGGAAGCCGATAACCGAATCCGGAATGTCGTAGCGTGCCGGCTCGTCGGCGAAGTCTTGCGCGCTGACGCCCGCTCCCACCAGCGCCAGGGCCAGGTCGCCGACCACCTTGCTCGACGGGGTGACCTTGACGAGATGGCCAAGGATGGCATCGGCTCCGGCGTAAGCGTTTTCGATGTCCTCGAACCGGTCGCCGAGGCCCAGCGCGATGGCCTGCTGGCGCAGGTTCGACAATTGGCCCCCGGGAATCTCGTGATGGTAGACGCGGCCGGTCGGCGCCGGCAGCCCGGATTCGAAGGGCGCGTAGACCTTTCGGAGCGCCTCCCAATACGGCTCCAGGTCGCAGACCGCCGGCAGCGACAATCCGGTGTCGTAGGCCGTGTTGGCAGCGGCCGCCACGATCGACGACAGCGCGGGTTGGCTGGTGGTTCCCGCGAGCGGGGCGGCGGCACCGTCGACGGCGTCGGCTCCGGCGTGCCAGGCCGCCACATAGGTCGCCAGCTGCCCGCCCGGGGTGTCATGGGTATGAACGTGCACCGGTAACTCGAAGCGGGACTTGAGCGCCGAGACCAGGGTCGCTGCTGCGGGCGCGCGCAGCAACCCGGCCATGTCCTTGATCGCGAGCACGTGCGCACCCGCGTCGACGATCTGTTCGGCCAGCTTCAGGTAATAGTCCAGCGTGTAAAGCTTTTCGGCCGGATCGCTCAGATCGCCGGTGTAGGACATCGCCACCTCGGCGACCGCCGCCCCCGTCTCCCGCACCGCGTCGATGGCCGGTCGCATCGAGTCGACGTTGTTCAACGCATCGAAGATCCGGAAGATGTCGATGCCCGTCGCCGTCGCTTCCTCGACGAACGCCGTGGTGACTGTCTCCGGATAGGGCGTGTAGCCCACGGTGTTGCGCCCGCGCAGCAGCATCTGCAGGCAGATGTTGGGTAGCGCCTCGCGCAGCGTCGCCAGCCGCTCCCACGGGTCCTCCTTCAGGAACCGCAGCGCCACATCGTAAGTCGCCCCGCCCCAGCATTCGATCGACAGCAGCTGCGGTGTGGTCCGGGCGATGTAGGGCGCCACCTTGATCAGGCCGCTGGTGCGGACCCGGGTGGCCAGCAGGGACTGGTGCGCGTCGCGGAACGTGGTGTCGGTGACGCCGACGCCGGGCGACTCACGCAGCCAGGCCGCAAAGCGCTCCGGCCCGAGTTCGGTCAACCGCTGCTTGGATCCCGCCGGCGGATCCACCGAGAGGTCGATGTCGGGCAGCTTGTCGTGCGGGTACACCGTCGACGGACGCTCACCGTGTGGCTTGTTGACGGTGACGTCGGCCAGGTAGTTCAAAATCTTGGTGCCCCGGTCGGCGGAGCTGCGCGCGGTGAGCAGCTGCGGACGCTCCTCGATGAACGACGTCGTGATGCGCCCGGCCTGAAAGTCAGGGTCATCCAGGACCGCTTGCAGGAACGGAATATTCGTGGAGACGCCACGGATCCGGAACTCGGCGACCGCGCGTCGCGCCCGGCGCACTGCCGTGGCGAAATCGCGGCCCCGGCAGGTCAGCTTGATCAGCATCGAGTCGAAGTGCGCGCTGATGTCGGCGCCCAGGGTCGTGCCGCCGTCCAATCGGATTCCAGCGCCGCCGGGGGTGCGGTAGGCGGTGATGCGGCCGGTGTCCGGCCGGAAGCCGTTCGCCGGATCTTCGGTGGTGATCCGGCACTGCAGCGCCGCGCCGTGCGGGACGATCGAATCCTGGCTTAAACCAATGTCTTCCAAGCTCTGCCCGCCGGCGATGCGCAGCTGTGCCGACACCAGGTCGACGTCGGTGATCTCCTCGGTGACCGTGTGCTCCACCTGGATGCGGGGGTTCATCTCGATGAACACATGATTGCCGCGCTCGTCGAGCAAGAATTCCACCGTGCCGGCGCACGTATAGCCGATGCTCTGGGCGAAAGCCACCGCGTCTGCGCAGATCTGTTCGCGCAGTTTCGGATCCAGGTTTGGCGCCGGTGCGATCTCGACGACCTTCTGGTGGCGGCGTTGCACGCTGCAGTCCCGTTCGAAGAGATGCATGACGTTGCCCTGGGTGTCGGCCAGGATCTGGACCTCGATGTGGCGCGGATTGATCACCGCCTGTTCGAGAAACACTGAGGCGTCGCCGAACGCGGATTCGGCCTCACGGCTGGCCGCCTCGATCGCCTCGGGCAGCGACGCAGCATCGGCCACCCGGCGCATCCCGCGTCCGCCGCCACCGGCGACCGCCTTGACGAACAGGGGGAACGTCATCGACTCGGCGGCAGCCAGCAGTTCGTCCACCGACGTCGAAGGTGCCGAGGAAGCCAGCACCGGAAGACCCGCCGCCCGCGCCGCCGCGATCGCCCGCGACTTGTTACCCGTGAGCTCGAGCACCTCCGCGCTTGGCCCGACGAAGGTGATGCCCGCCTCCGCGCACGCCGCCGCCAGGTCCGGATTCTCCGACAGGAAGCCATAGCCGGGATAAATCGCGTCCGCCCCGCACGCCCGCGCCGTCGCGACGAGTTCGTCGACCGAAAGATAGGCGCGGACCGGGTGGCCCTCTTCGCCGATCTGGTAGGACTCATCGGCCTTCAGCCGATGCACGGAATTGCGGTCCTCGTAGGGATAGACCGCGACCGTGCCTATCTCCAGCTCATAGGCCGCGCGGAACGCGCGGATCGCTATCTCCCCGCGATTGGCGACCAGTACCTTCGCAAACACGGTATTTACGATAGAGCGCGTTGCGGAGGTCCGACATACTCGCTCAGCGGACGGATCAACGCGTTGGACGCGGTCTGCTCGATGACGTGGGCGGTCCAGCCGGTGATCCGGCTCATCACGAAGATCGGCGTGAAGATGCCGATGTCGAAGCCCATCAGGTAGTAGGCGGGTCCGGTCGGGAAGTCCAGATTGGGTTTGATGCCGTTGGCCTCGGCCATGCCCTTCTCCAGAACTTCGTAGATGTCGAGCCACCGCTGGCCGTCGCGGGCCGTGGCGACGCGCTGGAGCGCCTCCTTCATAGTGGGCACCCGCGAGTCGCCGTTCTTGTACACCCGGTGACCGAAGCCCATGATCTTGTCTTTGCGATCCAGCTTGCCCCGGAGCCATTCCGCGGCCCTGTCGGCGGAGCCGATGTCGAGCATGTCGTGCATGACGGCTTCGTTGGCGCCACCGTGCAGCGGGCCCTTGAGCGCGCCGATGGCTGCCGTGACCGCGCTGTAGATGTCGGACTGCGTGGAGGTGACGACTCGGGCGGCGAAGGTCGACGCGTTGAAGCTGTGCTCGGCGTAGAGGACCATCGACTGCTCGAAGGCGTCCACCACCACCTGCTCGGGCACGTCACCGAAACACATGTGCAGGAAATTCTGCGCATAGTTCATGTGGCTGTGCGGTGCGATCGGGTCCAGGCCGCGCCGGCGGCGCATGTCGGCGGCGACGATGGTGGGCAGCACCGCGAACATCCGCAGCGACTTGGCGTAATTGGCCGCGGCGCTGCTGTCGTCCTCGTCGGGGTCTTCGGCACCCATGGAGCTGATGAAGGTGCGCACCACGTCCATCGGGTGGCAGGTCTCGGGCAGCTTGGTCAACAACGCCAGTTGGGATCGATTCAACCGGCGGGCCGCGCGTTCCCGCTGGGTGAACAGCGCGAGTTGTTGCTCGTCGGGAAGCTCGCCATGCCAGAGCAGGTAGGCAACCTGTTCGAAGCAGCATTTCGCTGCGAGGTCCTGCACCGCGTACCCGCGGTAGGTCAGGGAGTTGGTCTCCGGGACGACCTTGGAGATGGAGGTGGTGTCGACGACCACGCCGGTCAGGCCTTTGTAGATCCGGGGTCCGTTGTCTTCGATGGCGCTCATTGCGCGTCTCCTCGGAGGGCGAAGTTGTAGATGTCGGAATCGAATTGGTTGTAGTCGGCGTAGCGGAGCATTTCGTAGAGCCGGCTGCGGTGTTGCATGCGGTCCAAGAGGCTTGATTGTGTTCCACTGTCGGCGATTTCACGAAGGCCGACCTCGACGGCGTGCATGGCCAACCGCAACGTGGTGACTGGGTAGATCACCACGTTGTAGCCGATGTCGGACAGCTGTTGGGCGGTCAAGAGTTCGGACTTGCCGAACTCGGTCATGTTGGCCAGCAACGGCGTATCCACCGCCACGCGGAACCGCTCGAATTCCGCCGGCGTGTGCAGCGCTTCGGTGAAGATCAGGTCGGCGCCCGCATCGGCGTAGGCCTTCGCGCGGTCGATCGCCGCGGGCACGCCCTCGATCCCGGCGGCATCGGTGCGAGCGCAGATGATGAAATTCGGGTCCCTGCGCGCCTGCACAGCGGCCCGCAGGCGTTTGACCATGTCACGGGCCGGCACCACGGCCTTGCCGTCGAGATGCCCGCAGCGCTTGGGGTTTTCCTGGTCCTCCAGGTGGCAGCCGGCCAGCCCGGCGTCCTCCAGGACGGTCATGGTGCGTGCGGCACTCATCGGTTCGCCGAACCCGGTGTCGGCATCGATCAGGGTGGGCAGGTCGGTGACCGAGGCGATCTGTGCGCCGCGACCACTGACTTCGGTGAGGGTGGTCAGGCCGATGTCGGGCAGCCCGAGGTCGGCCGACAGCACCGCACCGGATACGTAGACCCCGTCGAACCCGAGTTCGGCGACCAGCTTGGCCACCAGCGGTGAGAATGCGCCCGGGAACCGTTGTAAACGGCCACTTTCCAGGGCCGCTCGGAATTGCGTCCGCTTGGCCGTCGCCGGAACGGAACTGCCGATCAGCCCGTTCATCAGAAGATCCCCGATGCAATCGTGGGTGCCTTATCGAGCACCAGCGGGCCGACCCTGATGTTGAGCGCACCCAGCGCGCCCGGCTGCAGGTCCGAAAGGGCTTCAGCCGCCGACAGGAACCGCCGCTGCTCGGTGTCGCTGACAACGCCCTCGGCCAACCCGGTGAACTTTCCGAGGTACTCCTCGCGCTCAAACGGCCTGGCCCCCAAGGGGTGCGCATCGGCCACGGCGATCTCGTCAGCGATGACGTCACCGCTCTTGAGAGTGACCTCGGCGCGGGCGCCGAACGCCTTTTCGGCTGGATCGCAGGAGTGGTAGCGCCGCGTCCATTCCGGGTCCTCGACCGTTGACACCTTGCGCCACAGCTCGATGGTGTCGGGCCGGTGCGCCCGCTCCGGTGCGTAAGACCTTTCGTGATGCCAGGTTCCGTCCTGCAGAGCGACGGCGAAGATGTACATCACCGAGTGGTCGAGCGTTTCCCGCGAAGCATCCGGGTCGAACTTCTGCGGATCGCCCGAACCGGTACCGATCACGAAGTGGGTGTGATGGCTGGTGTGCAGCTCGATCGTCGCGATCTGGCTCAGGTTGCCGATCTGTTCGCGCATCCGGCGGGCGAGGTCGATGAGGGCCTGGCTCTGGTATTCGGCCGAGTGCTCCTTGGTGTAGCTGTCCAGGATGGCGCGCTTGGGCTCGCCGGGTTCGGGCAGCGGGACCCGATAGGTGTGCTGCGGACCCGAGAGCAGCCAGGCGATCACCCCGTCCTCGCCCTCCCAGATGGGTGCGGGTGCACCCTCGCCGCGCATGGCGCGGTCGACGGCCTCGATGGCGACCTTGCCGGCCCAGGCAGGCGCGTACGCCTTCCAGCTGGAGATCAAGCCCTTGCGCGACTGCCGCGTGGACGTCGTCAAGTGCAACGCCTGCCCGATCGCCTGATAGATGGTCTCCTTGTCCAGACGCAGCATGGTGCCCAGTCCGGCGGCCACCGACGGACCCAGGTGTGCGACGTGATCAATCTTGTGCTCGTGCAGGCAGATTCCCTTGACCAGATCGATCTGGATCTCGTAACCGGTAGCGATGCCACGGATCAGGTCGGCGCCGCCGATCCCGAGGTGCTGAGCAACGGCCACCAGGGCCGGGATGTTGTCGCCCGGGTGGGAGTATTCGGCGGCCAGGAAGGTGTCGTGGAAGTCCAGCTCGCGCACCGCGACGCCGTTGGCCCAGGCCGCCCATTCCGGGGAGTAGTCGCCCTGGATACCGAAAACCTTGGCGCCCTTGCACGAATTGGGGTGCGCCTGCGCCTGGGCGCGGGCGGCGGCGACCGGGCGGCGGGTCACCGAGGCGGCCGAGACCGCGGCGTTGTCGATGATGCGGTTGATCACCATTGCCTCGGTGTCCGCGGGCACGGCGACCGGGTCGGCCGCGACCTCGGCGATCTTGTAGGCCAGGTGCTCAGTGCGCGGGAAGTCGTCGGCGCTACGCCGGGTTCGAACGTCATGTATCCGCATAAGCCGCACAGTACGCAAAGCCCGATGCAAGGTAAATGGCCTGTAAAAGCGTAATTGTGTGTCCTCGTCCGCAGAATTTTGCGAATCTTGTGTAACACGCGCGCGTAGTGTGTGACGGATGGCGAAGACGTTCGCCGGTGCACGGCTACGGCGGTTGCGCGAGGAACAGGGGCTGACCCAGGTGGCGCTGGCGCGCGCCCTGGGATTGTCGACCAGCTACGTCAATCAGCTGGAAAATGATCAGCGCCCGATCACGGTTCCGGTGCTACTCACCCTCACCGAGCGGTTCGACCTGCCGACGCATTACTTCGCGCCAGAATCCGACGCACGCCTGGTGTCGGACTTGCGCGAAGTTCTGGCCGACGCGTCTGCCACGGCCGCGCAAGTCGAGGAGCTCGTCGCACGGATGCCTGCGGTCGGTCAGACGCTGGTCAATTTGCACCGGCGGCTGCACGACACGACCGCCGACCTCGAAGCGTTGCACAGTCGCGCCAACGTCGACACGTCGGCGATGTCCCAGCAGCCAATGCCTTTCGAAGAGGTCCGGGACTTCTTCTATGACCGCAAGAACTACATCGGCGAACTGGACATCGCTGCCGAAGACCTATTCGACGAAAACCGTTTGCGCATCGGTGGTCTCGATGGTCAGTTGGCGAAGCTGTTGGCCGACAAGCTCGGTGTCACGGTGGTGATCGACGACGGCCAGGCGTTGGATCCCAACTCCAAACGCCTGTTTGCACCAGAATCGAAGACCCTGTATCTGGCCCGTTGGCTTCACCCCGGCCAGCGCGCCTTCCAGCTCGCCACCCAGATCGCGTTGCTGACCCAGTCCAGGTTGATCACCGGGATCATCGGGGGCGACGATCAGCTCAGCGACGATGCCCGCGGCGTGGCCCGCATCGGTCTGGCCAACTATTTCGCCGGCGCCTTGCTACTGCCGTACCTGAGATTTCTCGATGCCGCCGAGAGCGTCCGCTACGACATCGACCAGCTGGCAAGGCGATTCGAGGTGGGGTTCGAAACAATCTGTCACCGGCTATCGACTCTGCAGCGGCCCAACGCTCGGGGTGTCCCCTTCATCTTCGTCCGCATCGATAGCGCGGGAAACATCTCTAAACGCCAGTCCGCCACGGCGTTTCACTTCTCCCGCGTCGGAGGCAACTGCCCCCTGTGGGTGGTGCACCACGCATTTTCCCGACCCGGCCGGTTTCTGACGCAAGTCGCACAGATGCCCGATGAGCGTACGTACTTCTGGATCGCCAGGACCACCACGACCGAGCCGAGTCGCTATCTCGGGCCGGACAAGAACTTCGCCATCGGCCTGGGGTGCGACGTCGTCCACGCCGGGAAACTGATTTACTCCGTCGGCATCGATCCGACCAACGCCGAATCGATCGTGCCGATCGGCGCCGGCTGCAAGATCTGCGACCGGCCCGCCTGCGCGCAGCGCGCCTTTCCGTATCTGGGCCGCCCGGTATACGTCGATCCACACAGCAGCACGGATCTGCCGTATCCACCGGTGATTACGGACTGAGTGCCTGCCAGTTGTGGTCCTCCGGCGCGGTGTGGCGGCAAACTCCGCGGATCTGTGCGCATTTGCCCGGCCGCCGGTTAGAGTCGATCAGGAGTTTGCCAGGCTCCCTGGTAGGAGTGTGAACTTTGGGCCGCTGGATCGTGAGCAACGTGCCCGCGTGGCTGGTGTTGATAGGACTCCTCGTCATCATCGCCGGGGGAGCGGTCGCTGCCCAGTTGATTGTGCGGCGCCGCTACCCCGGACTTGCCGCGGACGCACACAACGACGCCACCAGGTTCGCATTCGGCGTGATCTGCTTGGTGTACGCGTTCTTCGTCGGCTTCATGGCATCCGGGCTGTGGAGCCAGATCAACGCCGAGGACGAACAGGTGCGGACGGAGGGTGCCGCCGCGGTGCAGCTGGCCCGCGACAGCACCGTGTTCGACAAGCCCGACGGCGATCGAATCCGTCAGGCGCTGCTGGATTACGAAAACGCGGCGTTGGCCGAATGGCCGGCGGTCGCCAACGGGGGTGCGGCGTCGGCCGAGGCCGACAGCGCACTACATCGGGTCTATGTCGCCTACCAGCAGGTCCAGCCGCACACCGATATCCAAAAGGCTTTCCTTTCCACCTCTTTAGCGAATCTCGATCGTGCCAGCCAGGCGCACACCGGCCGGGTGATCCAGACGCAAACCAACAGCGGCCCACCATGGTCGATATGGACGGTCGTTCTGCTGACGGCCGGGATGGTCGTCGGGTGCTCGATCGTCTACGGCGTCAAGCAACCTCGGATGGACTACATCATGGTCGCGACGGTCGGGGTGCTGGTCGGTGCCGACTTGTTCCTGATCCTGGAACTTGCGCATCCCTACATCGGCGAGGTGGCCACGTCGCCGCAGCCGCTGCGCAACGCCGTCGCGGTCTTGACGGGACTGGCGACGTAATGGTCCAGTGAGCCATGCACTCCGATGGCCGACACCGCGTGCCCAAGGTGGCGATTCTCGATGACTACGCCGGGGTCGCCCTACAGGTTGCCGACTGGTCGCCGGTGCAAAAGCGCTCCGAGGTAACCGTATTCGACCGGCATCTCTCCGAGGATGAGGCGGCCGATGCATTGCAGGCGTTCGATGTAGTGTGCACCCTGCGCGAGCGGATGGCGTTTCCGCGGACCTTGATCGAGCTGCTGCCGAACCTGAAGCTGATCACCATCGTCGGCAGGAGCCTGCCTAACCTGGACATGGACGCAGCCGGCGAGCAGGCGATCCTGGTGGCGCATTCGGATTTCGCCCATCCGCGTTTCAGGTCCATGCGTGACGCCACGCCGGAACTCGCCTGGGGGCTGATGATCGCGACGGTGCGCAATCTCGCCGACGAGCATCTCAACATGCGTCGCGGCGGGTGGCAGAGCAGCGCGGGTATGACATTGTCCGGCAACACCCTCGGACTTCTCGGCCTGGGCAGAGTCGGCACACGCATGGCGGAATATGCCAGGGCGTTCGGCATGGAAGTGATTGCATGGAGCCAGAATCTCACCGAGGGCGCCGCCGCGAGCGTGGGCGCACGTCGGGTCGAGAAAGCCACGCTGTTCGAATCCTCGGACGTCGTCTCCATCCATCTGGTGTTGTCGGAACGCACCCGGGGACTGGTCGGTGACGCCGAGCTGGCGCTGATGAAGCCACACGCCTACTTGATCAACACCTCCAGGGGCCCGATCGTCGATGAGGCCGCCCTGATCGCCGCGCTGGAAGCCGGGCGCATCGCCGGGGCCGGGCTGGATGTCTATGACACCGAGCCGCTGCCGAAAGACCATCGGTTGCGGCTTCTTCCGAACGTGACCCTGTCCCCCCACCTCGGGTATGTCACTCGGGAAATGCTGGGGGCCTTTTACTCCGACACCGTGGAATCCGTGGTGGCCTGGCTGGACGGGGAACCCATCAGGATCGCCAATCCCGAAGTGGTGCAGCGCCGCTGAACCGGCTCACTTCCGCTTCCAGTGTGGACTTTTGACCGCTTCCAGCGCATCGCTGACGTAACGATCCAGTGGCAACGGCTTCCCGGACTGCCGCACCCATTGCTGGAATGCGAAATCCGCGGCCGCGAAGGCGAGTTGGACCAGCAGGCCGGGACGGATATCGGCACCGGGATCGACACCCATCCGCTCGGCGATGAGCTTGGCTGCACGCTCTTTATCGGCGGGCCGGTGAACCGTGACCTTGTCGAGCAGGTCGGGGACCACCAGCAGGGCTTCGCGCCATTCTTCGGTGTCGGCCTGCTCGAACGAGCGGGTCCGCGTGATGATGGCGTTGATCAGCGCGACATCGGGTGCCTCGCCGGCGGGCCGGCCCTCGAGGAGGTTGACGATCGCGGCCCCGCCGTAGCGCACGGGTGCGAGGAGAAGTTCGTCCTTCGCCGGCACGTGCCGGAAGAATGTGCGCGGGGAAACCCCTGCGGCCGTGGCGATTTCCTCGGTGGTTACCGCGTCGTACCCGCGCTCGACGAACAGGCGGAACGCCGCACGCCGGATATCGGCCCGGATCTGTGCGCGCTGCCGGTCGCGGAGCGACTCGCCGGTCATCGGAAGCAGCCGATCCCGCCGTCGACGTGAATGGTCTGTCCGGTGATGAAGGTGGCGTCGCTGCCCAGTAGGAACGCCACCAGCGCGCCAACGTCGGTGCGGACGTCGCCGATGCGTTTCATCGGCACACGCCCGACGGCCTTGTCGTACTCCTTGGGCGCGAACGACTTCCAGAACTTGACGCCGTCTGATTCGGCGAAGGGGCAGATGACGTTGACGCGGATGTTGTCGCGCCCCCATTCCAGCGCGGCCACCTTCGACAGCCCGCGGATGCCTTCCTTGGCGGCGGCATAACCACCCCACTTGGGCTCGCCGCCGGTGCCCGTCCCCGACCCGAGGTTCACGATCGACCCGCCGCCGGCTTCGACCATCACGGGGTGCACGGCCTGCATCAGCAGGAACGTCGCGCGGGGCCCTACGTCGTAGCCGAGGGCCAGGTCTTCGGTGGTGATGTCGACGAACGCCTTGGGCTCGTTGGTGGCGATGGCGTTGTTGACCAGACCGTGCACCGTACCGAAGGCGTCAACCGCTGCGGTCGCGATCCGTTGCGCGCTGTCCGGGTCGCGCAGATCGGCGACGAGCTGTTCGACCCGCCCGATCGCCTGGAGCTCGGCGGCGGTGCTGTCCAGGGCCTCTTCCTGGATGTCCACCAGCAGCACGCTGGCGCCGCGTTCGAGCAGCGCGGTGGCGACGCCCTTGCCGACGCCCTGGGCTGCGCCGGTGACAACCGCGACGTGTCCGCGCATCGAATCGGGATGGCTGTAGTTCATCTGGCGGGTCCCATCTGCAGCTGTACGCCTCGGTGCATTTCGTAGGTGCTCCGCGCCCCTCCGGGCAGTTCGATGAACTCGACCGGCGTCCCGTCCGGGTCTTTGACGAAAAACATTCGTACACCGCCGATCTCGAAGGGGGCCTGGTCGGGGGCGTAGCCGGCCTTGATGACGCGGCGGTGGGTGTCGTCGAGATCGGTCACCGACAACGAGACGTTGTGGATGCCGGTGATGCCTCGCCGCTGCCTCTGCTCGGGCGGATTGGCACCGATCGACAGCAGCTCGATCATCAACCCGCCCAGCAGGCCGCCGACCACCCGTCCCTCCTGCTGACGGTTCGAGTGCAATGCCGCGTCGAAAGGCTCGCCGGAGATCAGGGTTTCGAAGACGATCTCCATGCCGAGCATGTCCCGGTAGAAGGCCAGCGCGCGGTCCATGTCGGTGACGCCGACGACAAGGTGGCAGAACGACACGTCGCCAAGGACGCCCTTGTCCGTCATGGCTTGCGGGTCGCAAGGTTCGGGGCCGGGCGCCCGGCGAACAGCGGCAAGTCGAGGTAGGTCTTGATGCCCGGCTCGGCCGCGCAGACGTCGGGAATGGCATTGATGCAGTGGTTGGCGGTGACCACGACGCCCGGATTCTTCACCAAACCTTCCGCGATCGTCTCCGGTTGCAGACCCTTGAACGTGAGGCTCACGTCGGGATCGCCGGTGATCTCCACCTCGAAGCGTTCACCCCGCTCGCCGAAATTCCAGGCCGGGTCTAGATTTTCCTCGCCCATCAGCCAGTTGACCGCCGCGGTGATGACCGGCTCGCCGTCAACCAGCGCCTGCCAGCGGAACCGGCGTGCGGCCACGTTTGCCGGTCGTGATCGGGAAGGGGTCGTAGTCGATATCGGCGGTCGCGACGGCGACGTCCTGGATGGTCCTGATGGTGGGATCGATGCGAAATCCCATGTGGTCGGCGATCATCCGCACCGACTGCTTGAAGCCCGCTTCGAGCAGGCCGGCCATCGGCCCTTGGGTGGCTTCCTCGGGGGTACCGCCGAAGCCCATGATGTGGCGCACCACATCCGGGTGCGTTGTAGGTGCGGATGTCGGAGAACTCCTCGGCGCGCACATGCGTGATCGCCGAGGACAGCGAGGACATCATGAGCGGGAATCGCTCGGTGATCCCGCCGGGGTGGATACCCGAACCATGCAGCGTCACACCGCTTTCCGTTGCGGCGTCGGCGACGGCCCGGTGACGCTTGTTGCCCGGATCGGGGTAGACCCAGCCGACCGGTGTGACGACGTTCTTACCCGACCGCAGGATGGCGATCACCTCGTCGTCGTTGGGGATCAGCGGGCTGTACATGACGCAGTCGGCGTCCAGCGCCAGTATCTCGTCGATGCTGGTGGTGGCGGTGACGCCGAGCTCCTGCGTCCCGATGATCTGGCCGACGTCGACGCCGTTCTTGTCCGCGCTGTGCACCCAGCACCCCACCAGCTCCAGCTGTGGGTGATTGATGACGCACTCGATCGCCGCTTTACCCACGCCCCCGGTGGCCCACTGGATGACACGGAGCTTGGACGGGCTACTCATCATTGACCTCCCGGACGGACCGACGCGCGGCCTTTACACATCGAGCGAATGAAATGGCAGGCTATGACTCGATGACAGTGACTGTCAACAAACAGGGGTTGGCGAGAGGGTCTGTTGATGAGCGTCCTCGATGGCAAGATCGCGATCGTCACCGGCACCAGCCGCGGCGTGGGCGTGGGTATCGCTCATGAACTGCTGCGCGCCGGCGCGACCGTGGTCGGCTGCTCGCGGTCACAGCTGGACGCCATCCCCGGCATCGAACCGGACTGGGCCGACCGCGCTTCCCAAAAGGTATGCGATCAGGGCGACTATCCGCTCGATCGACGCGTTCGTCGCGGACGTCGTCGCCACCCACGGTCGGGTCGACATTCTGGTGAACAATGCCGGCGGCACCGTTCCGGCGCCGCATGCCGAGAGCATTCCCGAACTGGTGCAACGCATTCAGGGCGCCCCCGCCGACGACGACGATTACGCGCGCACGGCCCTGTTTCACGCGTTCGCCGTGCAGATGAACCTCATCAGCCCGCTCTGGTTCGCGATCCGCGCCTATCGGCAGATGCAGTCCCAGGACGGCGCCGGCTGCATCATCAACATCTCCAGCGGTGCCGGGTCATCCGGCGGGATCGCCGACTCTGGTCTCCTACGGGGCGGCCAAAAGCGGCCTCAACCACCTCACCCGGTCGCTGGCCGAAGAGTGGGGGCCCAAGGTGCGGGTCAACTGCATCGCCCTGGGGCCGACGATGACCGAGAACTTCCGGTCATTCGTGCTACCCAAGGACGACCCCGACGGCGAAAAGTATTTCGCCGCCGTCCCGTTGCGCCGCGCGGGCGAGCCCGCCGAAGTCGGGCGGGTCTGCGTATTCCTTGCCGGCGGACAGGCCGACTTCGTCAACGGCACCACCATCGAATGCGACGGCGGGATGCTGCCCGGCGTGCTCTATGACGCGGGCTTGAAGACCATCACCGATCTGCTGTAAACGACGCCTTCTGGACGGAAACCAGCGCAAGGAGATACACATGAGTGGATTGGAGCCGACGCCCGAGCAGTTCGCCGCCCTCGCGGCGCGACCGGCTGATGAGCCGGTGGTGATGGTCAACCTGTTGAAGTTCAAACCCGAGAGCGGCCTGGAGAGCTACCTGCAATACGGCCGGGAAGTGGTTCCACACCTGGAACGCGTCGGCGCCACCCTGCGCTATGCCGGAGGAGCGCCGGCGGTCGTCATCGGTGATGGCGAACAGCCTTGGTGGGACGCGATTCTCATCGTCGAGTACCCAACCCCGCAGGCGTTCATCGACATGGTGACGACCCAGGAGTACGCGAAGGTGCACGAGCATCGCGCCGCCGGTCTGGACCGCGGAGATCTGATCGCGACCTCGACGTGGTCGATGGCGTCCGAATGATCGCGGCGGCGGTGCCGATCACGCGATAGCTTTCCGGGCCGAAATGGGTCTAATGGGTGGATGGAACTGATAAAGCCCATCGACGCGATCTTTCTCCTGGGAGAATCTCGCGAACATCCCATGCACGTCGGAGGCTTGCAGTTGTTCGAGCCTCCGCCGGGCGCCGGCCGCGGCTTCGTTCCCGAGCTTTACAAGAGCTTGGCCGCGCAGCGGGATTTCCAGCCCACTTTCCGCAAACATCCCGCGAGCTTTGTCGGCGGAATCGCAAACCTGGGCTGGTCGTACGACGACGACATCGATATCGACTATCACGTCCGGCGTTCGGCGCTGCCGTCACCCAAACGGGTCCGCGAATCTGCTCGAACTCACCTCGCGGTGGCACAGCAGCCTGCTGGATCGTCACCGCCCGCTGTGGGAGACGCACATCGTCGAAGGTCTGAAAGACGGCCGGTTCGCGATCTACACCAAGGTTCACCACGCACTGATCGACGGTGTCTCCGCGCAGAAGCTGATGCAGCGCGCGTTGACCACCGACCCCGACGACCCCGAGATCCGCGCCCCGTGGAGCCTGCGCAAACCCAAGCGCAAGTCCAGCCCGTCATCTGCCATTGAGCTCACTGGCTCACGCGGCGGGATCCATTGCGGCACTTGCACCCTCAACGATAGGATTGGCACGTGCGGCGCTGTTCGAGCAGCAACTGACCCTGCCTTTCGGGGCACCGAAGACCATGCTGAACGTCAAGATCGGCGGCGCTCGCCGCTGCGCCGCGCAGTCCTGGTCGCTGGACCGCATCAAGAAGCGTGAAGAAGGCCGCGGGGGTCACGGTGAACGACGTCGTCTTGGCGATGTGCTCGGGTGCCCTGCGCTACTACCTGCTCGAACAGGACGCGCTGCCGGACACGCCGCTGATCGCGATGGTCCCGGTGAGCTTGCGCACCGAGGAGGAGGCCGACGCCGGCGGCAACCTGGTCGGAGCCATCCTGTGCAATCTCGCGACCGACATCGACGATCCCGCGCAGCGTCTGCTGACCATCAGCGAATCGATGCGCAGCAACAAGAAAGTGTTCTCGCAGTTGCCGCGGTTCCAGGCATTGGCGCTGTCGGCCGTCAATACGTCGGCGTTGGCGCTGGCGGCGGTCCCGGGCTGGGTGGCGTCGACGTCACCGCCGTTCAACATCATCATTTCGAACGTGCCGGGCCCAACGCAGCCGATCTACTACGGGGGTGCCCGGCTCGACGGTAACTACCCGCTGTCCATCGCGCTGGATGGCCAAGCGCTGAACATCACCCTGGCCAGCAACGCCGGCAATCTGGACTTCGGTCTGGTGGGATGCCGGCGCAGCGTGCCGCACCTGCAACGCCTGCTCGCGCACCTGGAGTCCTCGCTCAAGGATCTGGAACGCGCTGTGGGAGAATAGAAATCGATGGCCAAACTCAGCGCGGGTGTGATGTTGTACCGGACCTGCGACGGCGTCGTCGAAGTCTTGATCGCGCATCCGGGTGGGCCGTTCTGGGCCCGCAAAGACGACGGCGCGTGGTCGATCCCGAAAGGCGAGTACACCGACGGGGAGGATCCCTGGGCGGCCGCGCAGCGTGAGTTCTCCGAGGAGCTGGGGTTGCCGGTGCCGGCAGGGCCGCGCATCGACCTGGGTCAGCTGAAGCAGTCCGGCGGCAAGGTGGTGACCGCGTTCGCCGTGCACAGCGACCTCGACGTCACCGACGCGCGCAGCAACACTTTCGAATTGGAGTGGCCTAAAGGATCGGGCACGCTGCGCGAGTTTCCCGAGGTGGATCGCGTGGGATGGTTCGCGGTGGCAACCGCGCGCGCCAAACTGCTGAAGGGCCAGCACGGCTTTCTCGATCGCTTGATGGCGGATCCGGGCTTGGCCGGACTATCCGAAGGGACGTGACATGCAAACGCTGCGAACTCCCGACGACCGGTTCGACGGCTTGCCCGACTTCCCATACGCCCCAAGGTATTGCGAAGTATCCGACGGTGAAGGCGGAGCACTGCGCGTGGCCTGGGTCCAGGACGGCCCGGAAAGCGCCGATCCCGTTCTCATGCTGCACGGCGAACCGTCGTGGTCATACCTGTACCGCAAGATGATTCCGACGCTGGCCGCCGCCGGTCATCGAGTCATCTGCCCCGACCTGGTCGGGTTCGGCCGTTCGGACAAGCCGACCCGCCGCGAAGACCACAGCTACGCGCGCCATGTGGAGTGGATGCGGGCGGTGGCCTTCGATGTTCTCGACCTTCACAACGTCACCCTGGTAGGTCAGGACTGGGGCGGGCTGATCGGATTGCGGCTCGCCGCAGAGCATCCCGAACGTTTTGCCCGGGTGGTCGTCGCCAACACCGGGCTGCCGAATGGCGAGCAGCCCATGGCCGACGTCTGGTGGCGCTTCCGCGAGGCCGTCACCTCGGCGCCGACGCTGAACGTCGGCGCGTTCGTCCAGGGGGGTTGTCTAAAGCGGATGAGCGAGCAGGAGCGCGCCGGCTACGACGCGCCGTTCCCCACCGACGACTACTGCGCCGGGCCCCGCGCCATGCCCGGCCTGGTGCCGACGTCACCAAACGATCCCGCCGCGGCGGCCAATAAGACCGCGTGGACCAAGCTTTCGGTGAGCCCGACGCCCATGCTGGTCGCCTTCAGTGACAGCGACCCCATCACCGGGCCGATGGCCGCGATCTTCCGGCGCGAGATGCGCGGCGCACAGGGGATCGACCATCCCGTGATCCGTGGCGCCGGGCACTTCTTGCAGGAGGACGCCGGCGAGGATCTGGCAGGCCACATCGTGGCGTTCTTGCGCCGCTGAGCGGGGCGCCGCCGGGCGGCGGGCACAATGTCAGGATGACGACCGCGCCTACGGAGTCCACGAAACCCGACGAACTTTTGGTACGGCTGTTGGATCCGGCGGTCCGCGCCGACCCCTACCCGCTGTTCGCGCAGTTTCGGGAACGCGGATCGTTTGCCTTGCCCGAGGGCAACCTCGCGGTGTTCTCCACCTACCGTGACTGCGACGAGGTGTTGCGCCACCCGTCGTCGAGCAACGACCGGCTCAAGTCGACGGCGGCCCGCGCGCAGATCGAGGCGCAGACCAGCAGCTCATCGAGGCCGGTGCCGAGGCGCCGCCGGCAACCCCGCCGGGGTTCTTGTTCCAGGACCCGCCGGACCACACCAGGCTGCGCAAACTGGTTAGCAAGGCGTTCGCGCCGAAGGTGGTGAGCGCGCTGCAGCCCGACATCACCGCGCTGATCAACGGGCTACTCGACCGGATCGCCGAGAAGGGGCGGTTCGAAGTCGTCGAGGATCTCGCCTATCCGCTGCCGGTGGCGGTCATCTGCCGACTGCTCGGGGTACCCATCGAGGACGAGCCGCAATTCAGCCGGGTGTCGGCGCTGCTGGCGCAGTCACTGGACCCGTTCGTCGCCTTCACCGGAACGCCGTCGGACAACCTGAAAGAGCGGATGGACGCCGGAATGTGGTTGCGCGCCTACCTGCACGGCCTGATCGACCGGCGACGTTCGCGGCCCGGCGACGATCTGATGTCCGGGCTGATCGCCGTGGAGGAGTCGGGCGACCAGCTCACCGCGGAGGAGATCGTCTCCACCTGCGTCCTGTTGCTGGTCGCCGGTCACGAGACCACGGTGAATCTGATCGGCAACGCGGTCCTGGCGATGCTGCGCCAACCGTCGCAATGGGCCGCGCTGGGCGCCGACGCCAACCGCGTCCCGGCGGTGATCGAGGAGACGTTGCGCTACGACCCGCCGGTGCAGATGATCGCCCGAACTGCGGGTGACGACATGGCAATTGGGGACATTGACGTTCCCGCCGGCGACATCATGATGCTGCTGACCGCCGCAGCCCAGCGCGATCCCGCCGAATATGACCGTCCCGACGTCTTCGACCCGGACCGGAAGGCTATGCGGCACTTAGGATTCGGTCGTGGAGCGCACTACTGCCTGGGTGCCCCGCTGGCTCGGTTGGAGGCCGGTGTGGCCCTGTCGGCCGTGACGGCGCGCTTCCCGAACCCGCGGTTGGACAGTGAGCCACAGTACAAGACCAATGTCACGCTGCGCGGGCTGTCGCAGCTCACGGTCACGGTCTAATCCCGCTCCCAGGGCGGACTTTCGTCCATCTTTTTGTAGTACTTCGCCAAGTGGCTCTTGATCCGATCGACATCAGACGGGGGCACATCGATACCGCCCCGCGCGCCGTCCATGATCGCGCCGGCTGCCATCACCCCGCGTGGCACCGCCTTGAGGTCACCGTCGATGACGTCGGCGATCAGCAGCTTGTAGGCCGTGAAGTTGTCCTTCTTGTCGCCGTCGTACCAGACGTGCGCGTCGCGGTATTTCTGGTTCGGGCCGTCCTGCGCATCGGCCCACTTACGAACCCGCTTCTCGGCCGCGTCGCCATCCCACTTGCGGTCACGATCGGCCAACGGCAGGTCTTGAAAGGCTGTGACTGACATGGTGGCCGCGTGCCCGCTTTAAATGCCGCTAAACCGTGGGTTCCGAGTTGCGTTAGCGGTAGCGTCACCGGTAGCTGACTGGGCTGTCGACGGTGAATGCCACCCCAAGACTCGGCAACGCCCCAGCGGCGGTGTGACGGTGACGGGAGACGACCATGAAGCGGTGCATCGTCGCAGGATCGGCAGCCATGATCATGGCCGCACAGCTGATCGCCTCGGCGCCACCGGCGGCCGCGGGGTGTCAGTACGGAGGCCCCGTTCTCAGCAAGTGCGACGGACCCGTCCAGCCTGACGGCACCTGGCAACGTTGCGTGGCGGTCACCCGCTTGGTTCCCAACGGCGCCAGTTCCTACCTCGTGCCCGACAATCACTGCAATCTGATGGGTCCCGGCCAGAACCCTTCGGATTTCGCCTTCGCCGACCCACCGACGCACATCGACGGCTGAGCGGATCCGTCCGTGGCGGGGCGCCGTTCTAGCCCGAACCGAGTCCCGGCACGATCTCGCCCAGGCTGAAAGTCACCGGCTGTTCGAGCTGTTGGTAGGTGCACGAGCGCGGGTCGCGGTCCGGACGCCACCGATTGAACTGCGCGGTATGACGAAACCGCATGCCCTCCATGTGGTCGTAGCGGACCTCGACCACCCGCTCGGGCCGCAGCGGCACGAACGACAGATCCTTTCCGGCGTTCCAGCGCGAGAATTCGTTCTTACGAGGAGTCCGCTCGCCGGCTTCATGCGCGGCCCAGTTCCATGGGTGGTTCTCGAAATCGGTGACGAGCGGCTGTAGTTCGTCGAACAAGCGCCGCCGCTCGGCCATGGGAAACGCGCCGATCACACCGACCGACGCGAGCTGGCCATCATCGGAATAGAGACCCAACAGCAGCGAACCGATCGCGCCGGCACCGGACTTGTGCACCCGATAGCCGGCGACCACACAGTCCGCGGTCCGCTCGTGCTTGATCTTGAACATGATCCGCTTGTCCGGCTGGTAGGTGATGTCGAGCGGCTTGGCGACCACGCCATCGAGGCCGGCGCCCTCGAATTCGTCGAACCAGCGCTGCGCGGTATCCAGATCGGTCGTCGCAGGCGTGACATGGATCGAGGGCCCCGAGCGCGCCAGGGCGCCGACCAGGGTGGCGCGCCGCTCGCTGAACGGCCGTCGCGTGTAGTCGTCGTCGCCGAGGGCCAGCAAGTCGAACGCGATGAAGGACGCCGGCGTGGTCTCGGCGAGCATCCGTACCCGCGAGTCGGCCGGGTGGATGCGCTGTTGCAGTGCCTCGAAATCCAGCCCGTGGTCGGTGGCGATGACGATCTCGCCGTCGATGACGCAGCGTTCCGGCAGCTCGACCGTCACCGCGGCGACCAGCTCGGGGAAATAGCGCGTCATCGGCCGTTCATTGCGGCTGCCCAGCTCGACGTGGTCGTGGTCACGGAAACAGATCGACCTGAAGCCGTCCCACTTGGGCTCATAGGACGCGTCAGGGGGAATTGAGCGAACCGATTTCGCCAGCATCGGCGACACCGGCGGCATGACAGGGAGGTCCATAGCCTGATTGTGCTGGAATCGAAGGTATGGCTGCTGCAGAAGAGGTCGACGTCGACGGCATCGCGGTGCGCCTGACCAATCCGGACAAGGTGTATTTCCCGAAACTGGGGTCGAAGGGCACCAAGCGACACCTGGTGGACTACTACCGTGCCGTCGGGGGCGGTCCGATGCTCGACGCGCTGCGCGACCGGCCCACTCACCTGCAGCGTTTCCCGGACGGTGTCGACGGCGAGGAGATCTACCAGAAGCGGATCCCGCAGCACCATCCCGACTACCTGCAGACGTGCCAGGTGACGTTTCCGTCGGGACGGACGGCCGACGCGCTGAAGATCACCCATCCGGCGGCGGTCGTGTGGGCCGCGCAGATGGGCACTGTCACCCTGCACCCGTGGCAGGTGCGCTGCCCGGATACCGACCATCCCGACGAACTGCGCATCGATCTGGATCCGCAGCCCGGTGTCGCCTTCGAGCAGGCGCGCACCGTCGCGGTCGACGTGTTGCGGCCGCTGCTCGACGAGCTCGGGCTCGTGGGATTCCCGAAGACGTCGGGCGGTCGCGGGATCCACGTCTTTCTGCGGATCGCCGCCGACTGGGATTTCATCGAGGTGCGCCGCGCGGGCATCGCCCTGGCCCGTGAAGTCGAGCGACGCGCGCCCGACGTCGTCACAACGGAGTGGTGGAAAGAGAGACGGGGCGCGCGGGTCTTTCTGGACTTCAACCAGAACGCTCGGGACCGCACCATGGCGTCGGCATATTCGGTGCGGCGCACCCCCATCGCGACGGTTTCGATGCCACTGACGTGGGAGGAGCTGGCCGACGCCGAGCCGGACGACTACACCATGGCCACCGTGCCCGATCTGGTCAAGGACCGCGAAGATCCCTGGGCCGCAATGGATGATGTGGCCCAATCGATCGCTTCCTTGCTGGAGATGGCCGAGGCCGACGAAGAGCGCGGGCTTGGGGACATGCCGTATCCGCCGAACTACCCGAAAATGCCCGGCGAACCCAAACGCGTTCAGCCCAGCCGGGATCGAGATCTCAAAAACGAAAAGGGCTAGCCGAAATCGCTGAACGATTGGGCGGTCGGAACCTCGGGCGGCGATTGGCCCGCGTTTACCCTGCTCGCGTAGCTGAGCCATATTGCCCACGTGAGGATCTCAACGTTATCACTCGGAACATTTCCGTGGGAGTGATTCTCTTGCGCCACAGTGGCTTAAGGCGATTTGTCACAGTGACAATCCGGGTCATCAGGTCAGGTGAATGCGGCCGCGCCGGCGGTGGCCCGCGATATACCCAGCGGCATTAAGCGCGCAATTGCAACCCGGATTCAAACCGCACGAATTCCCTACCCGAACTGTTGAGGTGTCGGGGCAAGCCGCTTTCAGCATCGTTTCGCTGAGGCGATTAGCTTACTCGGCCCGGCGGGCGCACTGGCGCCCCAGCGTCCACGCTAACCCGTACAAAGGTCAGCAAGTAATTCGCGAAGAGCGTGCGCACGGCCCGAGAAGTGCGCACGCCCTCGCGGTGCTGGGGTGCCGGCGTTGTGTCGGGGACGGCCGGGAACGCATCCGACAGGATTCGCAAAAGCCGTGAAGCCCAGTTGGTTTCACATCACGAGGCTCGGCTGATGCTGTCACGGCACCGTCCGCTACGCCGGCACGCCGCGGCATTTCACCGTGTGACAACTGGCACCCAATGCCATTGAGCGAGCACTCAATAGGCCCGAATAAGGGCCGTACCAAGTAATGGGGTGCGAGTCGGTGAGACCCTGCCGGTAACCCGGCGTACCTACATTGTGCAGGTCAGGTTAGGTCCACAGTCGATCGTTATCGGCGTTGTGCAGCCGGAAGCCGTGATGGCGGTGAAGGTGAGGATCAGACCAAGTACAACTTTGTATTTCAGACCAGACATGACCACTCCGTCCGTAGGAGAAATCTGACGCCCGAGAGTAGGTATATTACGCGTCGAGCGCTCGGACGAGTGTGGGAATGAGTAATTTTCGATTAATTACGTCACTTGACTGAAAGTCGAGGCGTGGTGATCGCCGATTTCGAATCCTTTTGCGCGCGTAAGCGCAAGAAATGCTCGCGAAAACCGGATTTTACTGCGCCGCAAGGGCGTACTTGAATGCCATCGTCGCACCTTGTCGTCGTCGAGTAGTGGGACGACGGCGCGTTACGTGGATTCGGTGAGAATGCGGTATCCGGCCTAAATATGTTGCCTTAAAGCGGGATACAGATCTTCCTTAGGACGCTAAACGAGACTTCGGGTACGGTATTTCGGACTTGGGCCTAACTGTCGGTACGGGATTGCCGGTTCGGCTGGGAGGTTGCGGACGGGGATCTGCCAACGAGGCCGACAAAAGTAGGCTCAGTTGCTATGTCGTTGGCGGCGCGGGTGTGTTCCGCGGTATTCGCGTTGCTGCTATTGGTGATTCCCGGTGCCGGGGCGGCCGGTGCGGAGCCGGCCGCACCCGACACAAACCAACCCGGCGAAAGAATGGTCGGCTGGGACACCTACCGCCGGTTGGACCGGTTGCCCTATTTGCACCCCGGCTCGCAGACTCTGCAGGTCTCGAGCTTCGATCGCAGCGGTGGCGATTTCGATATCTCCACCGGCAATCGCAACGGCAGTGGTGGGTGCCTGGCGCCAGGGGGAGCCGGCTGCGTCATCGCGGAGGATCACGGTGCCGGAGAAATCGATTCGATCTGGCTGACCCGCGACGGCGGCAATGTTCGCGCTCTTGGAAACATCCGGATCGAATTGGACGGGCGGCCCGTCGTAGACACACCATTGCAATCGTTGGTCGACGGCAAATTGGGAGCCCCGTTCGTGTGGCCGCTGGTGGCCAACGCCGCTCAATCGCCGGGAGGCGATTACATCAAGGTGCCGATGCCTTATCGACGGTCGATGCGGGTCAGCGTCACATCCCATTTGGAGTATTACCACGTCGATTATCGGCAGTTTCCCGACGCCGGCGGAGTGACTGCGTTCTCGCCGTCCGATCCCGCGCTCGATGTCCTGGACACGCTCAGGTCCGCCGGCGCGGTTGACCCCAAACCGGCGGCAGTCAGTGCGGCGCACAGCAATCGGGTCGTCGACCTTCCCGCCGGCACCGGGCAAACCATCGCCGAATCGACTGGTTCGGCGAGCATCTCGGCGCTGCGGCTGCAGCTGCCCGAACCGGCGGCTCAACAGTTGACCGGATTGCGGCTGCAGATCGAATTCGACGGCAGAACCATGGTCGACTCCCCCTTGGGGGAATTCTTCGGCGCCGGACTCGGGGCGAACCCCGTGCGATCCCTGATGTTCGCCACCATCGCGGCTCCTGATGGATCGTTGGTGTTATGTGATTGGTGGCCAATGCCTTTCGCGCACTCGACCCGTATCACCCTCGTCAACGCAAGCGCCGAACCGGTCATCGGGGATAGCCAGCGACGTCGCCACCACGGCGGACGCCCAGTGGGCGCCGGCGCTGACCAGCGGCCGCGCCGGCTACTTCACCGCGCGCTCACACGCCGGACCGACGGCCCAGGGCCAGGACTGGGTGTTCGCCGAAGAACAGGGACACGGCAAATTCGTCGGCGTCAGTCAAACCATCCAGCGGCTATCGAACCAAAACGGCATTCAGTGACGACGCCCCTTACTTTCTCGAAGGCGCCGAGCGCGTCTACACCGACGGCGCCGCGTCCCCGCAGTGGTACGGCACCGGCACCGAGGACCTCTACGAGGGCGGCTGGTACTTCAAGAACGGCACGCACTTCAGCGACCCACTCAACGGCCAACCCGATCAACGCACGGCCACGGGCGGATGCGCCGACTACTGCGTCGCCGTCTACCGGATCATGCTGGCCGACGCGATCGGCTATCACTCCGCGATCCGATTCGGCATCGAGCACGGTAAAAGGAACATGGTCCAACCCGACTACAGCTCAACGGCGTTCCTCTATACACAGCCGGACGCCAACGTTGCCGGCGGCGACGACGTCAGCCCGACCGATCCCGTCAATCGAGCTCTGCACGGCTACACCGACTCCGACGCAACCGATCAGCTACTGGTCAGCGAATACGAAGGCACCCAGGACACCCTGCCCGTCGTCGGCTCGGTCCGTACCACCCAGGAGGCGATCACGTTTCACGTCCAGATCGATCCGGGCAACCGCGGCATCCTGCTACGCCGCACATCGGATCAGGCAGCCGGCTTCCAATCCGCCGACGTTGCGGTCGACGGCGTACCGGCGGGGAACTGGCTACAGCCGCGCAGCAACACCGTTCACCGGTGGCTGGACGACACCTATCTGGTGCCGCAGTCGGCCACCGCGGGCAAGGCGCAGGTGACGGTCACCCTGACACCTACCGCCGACTCACCGCCCTGGACCGCCAGCCGCTACCGCGTCGACACGCTCACGGGACCCTCTGACTAGGGAGCGATTGGTGGCCAGTCCGAGGAGCGCGCCGGCCAGCCCGCCGGCGGGCGCCATCAGCGAAGGCCCGGCGAGCAACAGATAGCCGAACGTGACGCCGACCATGAGCAACGCCTGATGCGTTGGTGTCCAGGAGGCTGTCGAGCGCAACCGGAACGACAATCCGATGCCGAGCAGCAGCGCCACCACGTGGCCGACCGCGGTGAAGTCCGCGGCAGCGGCCGCGACCACCGCGGTCCCCAGCCACCAACCCGCCCAGACTCCGCGCCAGCGCGCCGGGATCGCCGCGGTGAGCGCGCCGAGCACACACATCGCGCCGTAACTGATCCCCACGTCACTGGCGCGGGCGACCGAGACCGGCAGCATCCCCGCCTTGATGGCGACAACCAGCCCGGCGGCGACGATCACCGTGGCGCCGATGTGGCCGACGGCGAAGGTAACGAGCAACCCCCGACCGCGCCACATGAGTTCACCCAACGCCAGCAGGCAGACCAGCCCCGGCAGCCAGAAGAACAGATCACCGCCGTCGTTGACGAATGCGCTGCCGATCAACGTGCCCAGATGTCCGCGCCCAAGGTTGTGAACATTTGTGCTCATCCGGCTTACGGCGACGTCGTGCGCATGCGGACCCAGCGCCGCGAGGATGAGATAGATGGCGAGCAGGATGACCGCGTAGGTGGCCGTGACTCGGACCGCCGCGGCGCCGGGCACGGCGCGCAGCTGAGTCCACCGCAGGGTGTCGCCGAGGACAGCGGTCTCAGGCGGCATGATTCGCCAGCTCGAAGCGCGTCATAGTTCTACCGTGCGGGTCCGGTCGGCGGCGTGCCTCGTTCTTAACGAAGCTTTCACACCCGTGCCACAAATCTTCACGGAGTTGGGCGGCCCGTGACTTCCCCTTAAAGATCGATGATCGCAGCAACGACCTCATCGGCGGTCACGATGGCAGAGGCGTAATTGGGCATGTCACCTCGAGGGCGGCAACCATTTCGGTGTCCGAGTAGTCGGCCGTGGCATCCCGGACAACTGTGACGTCATAACCGAGCTCGGCGGCGAATCGAACCGTCGCCTCGACGCAGGTATGCGCGATCAAACCCATGACGATGACCCGCTGGATGCCAGGCGTTTGAGTTGCAGGTCCAAGTCGGTGTTGGCGAAACCGCTTGAACACCAATGCTCATGAGCGACGATGTCGCCCGGTTGGGGCTCGAACCCGGGACGGATCTCGCCACCCCAGGTGCCGTATTCGAAGGTCTTGCGCGACCATGCCGCTCGTTGAACCGGCGCGACGAACTTCCACGTTTCATAGTCGCCCGGTCGGTAGCGACGATGCAGCGCATAAAAGACGCGCAGGCCCGCGCCGCGGGCGGCATCGAGCACCTGCTCAATATGATTGACGCAGTCATTGCCCTCGATGACGCCCCGCAGCCGATCCCACACTTTCCCGCCTGGAGAAATGAAATCGTTGTCGGGATCGATCAGCAGAAGCCCGGTCGCCGCATTGTCATTCGCCACCGCACCACCATCTTTCGGCCGCCGCCGAAGGCTTGTAGAAACCGCGATGGCGACGTCGCCGAATGACACCGCGCCCGTAGTCCATACCCGCACCGCCGCGGCCACGCTGAACGAGGGCCGCCCTGCGGCCTTGACGGACTCGTCGGGATGCTGCTAGACATGGCCTGCGCCACACTTTTGGGCGATCGCCCAAAGTCGATGGGTGGAGGATGCCATGGGTCGGATGGACGGCAAGGTCGCATTCGTGACCGGTGCGGCGCGGGGGCAGGGCAGGAGTCACGCCGTCCGCCTCGCGCAGGAGGGTGCCGACATCATCGCGGTCGACATCTGCCGGAAATTCGAGGCATCGCCGGCCCCCGGGGCCACCCCCGAAGACCTCGATATCACCGCCGGGTTGGTCAAGGACGCCGGCGCGCGCGTCGTGACCGCCGAGGTCGACGTCCGTGATTACGACGCGTTGCGCGCCGCCGTTGACAGCGGCGTCGAACAGCTGGGCCGCCTCGATGTCATCGTCGCGAACGCCGGCATCGGCACGATGGGCGCAAAGCTGCACAAGATCGACGAGGCGTTGTGGCAGGAGATGATCGACGTCAATCTCAGCGGGGTGTGGAAGTCGGTGAAGGCCGGGGTTCCGCACCTGCTGGCCGGAAACCGGGGCGGCTCCATCGTTTTGACGTCCTCGGTGGCCGGCTTCAAGGCCTACCTGCACACGGGCCACTACGTCGCCGGCCAAGCATGGCGTGATCGGCCTGATGCGTTCGTTCGCCGTCGAATTGGGGCAGCGCATGATCAGGGTCAATGCCGTGCTGCCCACGCACGTGAACTCGCCGCTGCTGATGAACGAGGCCACCTATCATGCGTTTCGGCCTGAGCTGGAGAATCCCGGACCCGACGACCTCGCGCCGGTGTGCCAGAGCTTTCACTACCTGCCCATCCCTTGGGTGACGGCTGAGGACATCAGCAACGCCGTGCTGTTCCTGGCCTCCGACGAAGCGCGATACATCACCGGCGTCGCGCTCCCGGTGGATGCCGGAAGCTGCCTGAAGTAAGGAACGCATCGATGACCGTCACCAACGACACCGACGTCTACTACGACCCCTACGACGTCAACATCAATGCCAACCCCTATCCGATCTACGCGCGGCTGCGCGAAGAGGCGCCGATCTACTACAACGAACGTTACGACTTCTGGGCGCTGTCAAGGCATTCCGATGTCGAGCAGGGGCTGGCCAACTGGGAGACCTTCTCCAACAGGCGAAGCGACATCCTCGAGCTCGTTCAGTCGAAATTCGACATGCCCGGCGGCGTCATGATGTTCCAGGATCCGCCCGAGCACTCGAGGCTGCGCGGGCTGATGTCGCGGGTGTTCACCCCCCGCCGGATGGCCGACCTCGAGGATCAGATTCGGCAATACTGCGTGCGGTGTCTGGACCCGCTCGTCGGCTCCGGGGGGTTCGACATCATCGCCGAACTCGCCTCGATGATGCCGATGCGCGTGATCGGCATGCTGTTGGGAATCCCGGAATCCGAACAGATCTCGGTGCGTGACGCCAATGACGCCAACCTGCGCACCAAGCCGGGTGCGCCGTTGAAGGTCGCCAACGCCGACTCCATCGCCGATGGCCGGATCTATGCCGACTACGTCGAATGGCGCTCCAAAAACCCCTCGGATGACCTGATGACGACGCTGCTCAACGTCGAATTCGATGACGAGAACGGGGTGCACCGCAAGCTGACTCGCAAAGAGGTGCTGCACTACACGCAGGTGGTCGCCGGTGCGGGCAACGAGACCACCGGCCGGCTGATCGGCTGGCTGGCCAAGGTGCTTGCCGAGCACCCCGACCAGCGTCGCGAGGTCTACGAGGACAGGTCACTGTTGACCCGTACCATCGACGAGACGTTGCGATTCGAACCCACCGGCCCGCACGTCGCGCGGTGGATGGCACAGGATTTCGAGTGTTACGGCACGACGGTTCCGGCCGGCAGCGCGATGCTGCTGCTGTTCGGCGCCGCCAATCGCGATCACCGCCGCTACACCGATCCGGACACCTACAACATCCGTCGCGACAACATCTCGCACATCACGTTCGGAAAAGGCGTGCACTACTGCCTGGGCGCCAACCTGGCGCGCCTCGAGGGTCGCGTCGCGCTGGACGAGATCCTCAATCGGTGGCCCGAATGGGACATCGATTACGACACCGCGCAATTGGCGTCGACCTCGACCGTGCGCGGCTGGGAGCGGCTCCGGGTCGTGTTGCCCTGAGCGGCCGTTAGCTGCCCCGGCGGGTCTTCGGCTCCGGCATCTCGAATCGGTCCAGGAAGCGGTTGACCAGCGCGACGGCCTCCTCGTGGCCGCCGGAGGAACCGAGTCCCTGCTTCCAGGATCAGGGTGCGGCCGATCGAGGCGATGACGACCGCGATCGCCGCGGGCGAGAACTCGTCGGGGTCGATGTCGTGTTCGCGGATGATGAAGTTCAGTGCGGTGATCTGTTGCTCGCGCCACCGATCCGACCACGCGGCGATCTCGGTCCGGATCTCTTTGCGGTGGTTGGCAAGTCCCATGAACTCCAGCAGCAGCCGGGTGTCCTTGGGCTCGATGAGGGTATCCCAGAAGGCGTGCAATGGGCGGTCCGAGGCCAGCGCTTTTGTTGCTTCTCCAGATACACGGCGGCGCCGATGCGGAAGACGGCCAGATACAACTCGTCCATCGTCGGGAAGTAGTAATGCACCAACGCCGGTTTGACGCCGGCTTTGGCGGCGACCCGCCGCGACGTGGCCGCGGCGTAGCCCTCCTCGACCATGATCTGACTCGTCGCGGCCACCAGCATGTCGCGCGTCGTGCAATCGCGCGCCTTCGGTCGCTCAGATGCCGTCACAGTGTGCGTCATATCACACGGCCGGTTCGGCGACCATGTCGAAGAAGGCGGCGCCGGAGTCCGGGATGCGGTTCTGCTTGAACACGTTGACGGCGTAGGAGACCAGGATCATCGAATAGAGCAGGTGCAGCAACCTGGTCGCGTCGTCCGGTAATGCGTTGATGTCGAACTCATTCAGGTATGCGATCGCTTCCTCCGCTCGGGGTGCGATGGCGTCGTAGAACCTGACGAGTTCGTCGTAGGGCTTGGACAGTCGCGCGTCGTAGCGCTGCGCCCGGGTCGGCAACGCCCAATCGGCTACGAACGGTTCGAGGTCGGCGAACCCTTGTGGCAGTGTCATGACGACTCCCCGGAGCGGTGGGCGTCGACCGTGTCGCGAATGACGGTGTGGAACTGGCGGATGAGCAGTTCCTGGTCGCTGAGGTGGAAGGTGTTCTGCGCACGGGTCTTCAGGGCCGAATGCGTGGCCTCGATGGTGTTCACATCCTGCATCGCGAACTCGATCGTGCTGTCGACCACCAATCCTGCGCGAGCCGGTCCCGTGCATTTTCCGGTGGCACGAAGTACATGTCGATCTCGTAGATGTGCGAGTCGACGGTCTCGGGCCAATAGCTGTAGGTGATGTAGTAGCCGCGCGCCCAGATCTGGATCGAAATGTTCGGGAAGACCCAAAACTGGTCGTTGCCCCACGAGGCGATGTCGCCGCGGTTGAGGAAGTCGGCACCCTCGTTTTCAAGCCCGAGATCGGGAACGTCGTCGGGACCGAAAAGCCCGGCGCGGAACAGCTTGTAGACCCAACGCTGGTCCTGGCGGGCGGGTCCCGCGGTGCCGGGCTCGCGCGGCGGCAGCGGTGGCGGGCCGGGAACCGAAGTGAGCATGTGCGGCCGGAACAGTTCGTAGTGGTAGGAGTCGACGGGCGGCACCATCTTCTCGGCTTTGGCGACATCGGGGTCGATGAAGCGACCGTGCACATACGGCGGGTGATACCACTCGCACACCGAGTCGACGGCCAGCTTCCAGTTCCCGTTGATGCGGGTGGAAAATCCGTAATGCTGGGTCATCTTCTCGAAGGGGTAAGCCTCGATGCCCAGCAGCCCGTCGCCGAGGAAGCTGCGCAGCGGCACCGGATCCTCAGCGAGGTTGACGAAGATGAACCCCGCCCAGACCTCGCAGTGCACCGGCGGCATCCGCAGCGTGGTCTTGTCGAGGTCGAAAAACTCGCCCTCGTTGGTGATGTGGTTGACCGTGCCGTCCAGACCGTAACGCCAGCCGTGGTACTTGCACGAGAATGCCCGACAGGTGCCCGAGGATTCTCGGCCCGGGTGCTCCTGCCAGACGACCTTGTTGCCGCGGTGCGCGCACACGTTGTGGAAGGCGTGCACCGTGTCGTCCCGGTCGCGGGCGATCACGATCGACGCCAGGCGACCGGGCAGATCACGGGTGAAGTACGAGCCCTTGCGGGGAAGGCGTTCAATCCGTCCGACGCACAACCAGTTTCGCTCGAAGACGGCCTTGCGCTCGGCGGTGAAGAACTCTTCGGAGATCGAGTCCTCGTAGCTGACGGGTGCGGTCCCCAGTTCGGGATAGTCGGTGGTGAACTTGCCCCGCCCGGTCGCCAGGCGCTGCTGGATACCGGTCACGAGGGAACTCCTTCGCTGCGTTGCCCGCCGTTGGTCCACGGCTCCTGGTCCCAGGCCCGGTCCAGCGGTGCCATCTCGCCGCCGAACGGGAAGAAGGCACGCTGCGCGTAGGTTTCCCGGGCCAGGCCGTGGCCGAGCTCGTCGATGAAGGCCCGCTTGAGCGGGTTGGTGAACAATTGGCGCGAATAGCGCAGCGTCAGCGGAGGACGCTTGACCAGCTCGCGCGCGAGTTCCCAGGCCCGGTCCAGCAGTTGGTCCTTCGGCAGCACCTCGTTGACGACGCCCCACTCCTTGGCCTCGGCCGCACCGAGCTTCATGCCGGTCAACAGGAAGTAGCGGGCGCGGGTGTGGCCGGCCAGAAAGCTCCAGATGACGTGCTGTCCGTCGCCGGGCACCTGACCGCGAGGGAAATGCGACGCGTCCTGGAAGTAGGCGTCCTCGGAGGCCAGCACGATGTCGCCCATCAGCGCCACCTCGGAGTGGATATTGCAGGGGCCGTTGACGGCGCTGATCATCGGAACGTCGACATCGAGCACATTGGTGATCAGGTGCCTTGCATACCAGGCTTTTTCGTCGAGCTTGACCAGGCCGCGGGTGCCGGGCATCAGCAGATACTCGGGCTTGTCGACGAGGTCGCCGTTCGGCAGGCGTCCCCAATTGGCGTTGAAGTTCTCGCCGGTGCCGGTGTGGATCAGGACTTTGATCTCGCGGTCGCCGGCGATGTCGGCGAACGCATCCGACATGTCGTCGTGCGCGCGCCAGTCCCACACCAGGCTGTCGCCGTTGGTGTGGCACTGCATGAACAGGATTCCGTCTCGGTGAGCTCGAACCGATAGTTCGCGTACCGATCTGGTATTCGCTAAATCTCGTTCGCTTTGCCATTGAGTCGTCTCATCTCCGCGGTGGTGAGGGACGCCGATGCTATTTGAGCGATCGCCCAATTAGGTAGCTGCCATGCTTGCATCTCAACCGGCAGTGGTCAAGGTTCACCGTCCGTGCAGGCGGGCCGCCACGGGCGCGAACGATTCGATCTGTGACTGCTGCACCGTGACGTAATTGACGCCGAGGGATTCCCGGCGCGAATACAGCGTCTCGACAACGCGTTCCGCCGACCCGATCAGCACATTGGGGTGGTCGCGCAACAGGTCGGCGGCAATGCCCGTCGACTTCGCCAGCCCTGCCAGTACCGTCTCGGGATCGTCGGTGATCTCGGTGAAGTACGGGGAGCTTTCGACGTCCAGGCGGGCGAAGCGCTCACCGGCGGCGGCACGCACGAAGCCGATCCGGCGCTCCGCCACCGCCTGTGGGTCCAGGCCGTCGGCGTCACGCGCCACAAACGGCACGCTCGAGATGCTGACGATGTCGGCCTCGCGCCCGGCCAGCGTCAGGACGCGCCGTCCGCCGCCGCCGATGATGATCGGCGGGCGGGGTTGTTGCACCGTCCGTGGCCGTCCCGCATAACCGTGTACCTCGACGAACTCGCCCGAGCAGTCGAGTTCTTCGCCCCGCCAATGGGCCTTGATGAGCGAGACCACCTCGGCCAGCTTGGCGATTCGCCGGCCCGGCCGGTCGAACTCGAGCCCCATCGCGGCGTACTCGACTCCGCTCCAGCCCGCGCCGATGCCGAATTCGAGACGTCCGTCGGAGAGCAGATCGAGTGTCGCCGCTTCCTTGGCCAACACCGCGGGCACGTGGTAGTCGATGCAGAAGACGCGGCAACCGATCCGCAGGGTCTCCGTCCAGGCGGCCGCCGCCGCCATCGCCGCGATGGGTGCCAGGTCCTGGCGTGGTGTGCGCGCTTCCCGTTGCGCGGGGCCCGGCCCCAAGTAGTGATCCGCAAGGAAAAGCGTTGTGTACCCGAGGTCTTCGACGCGACGAACGGTGTCGCGCCATGCGCGTGACCCGGCGGCATTGGTGGCCTGCACTCCGAAACGAAACGGGGGTCTGTCCATCAACGGACCCTAAGTGGGGTGGCTGAGCGGAATCAAGGCGAAACCGACAACTCGCGCTTGACCGTGGCCGACGCCGGGTGATAGGCATGTGAAGCCCATTTGGGCGGTCGCTCAGGAAAGTTGGGTGGTGCTCGCGTGAAGACGGCGGTCGTTACCGGCGGCGCCTCGGGGATCGGCCGTGCTGTCGCCGAGCGATTGCGCAGCGACGGATTTCGGGTGGCCGTTGTGGACCTGTCCCCCACCGATGACGGCTTCGGCTATGGCGCCGATGTCACCGACCGCGCCCAGGTCGATACCGCGATAGCGCAGATCCGCGAGGCGTTCGGCCCGATCCTGGTGCTGGTCAATGCGGCGGGAGTCGAGGGGTTCGGAAAATTCTCGGACATGTCCTTCGAGGAATGGTCCAAGGTGATCGGCGTGAACCTGCACGGCGTCTTCCACACCATTCAGGCCGTGCTGCCCGACATGGTCGAGGCCGGATGGGGTCGCATCGTCAACATCTCGTCGTCCAGCACCCACTCCGGTCAGCCGTTCATGGCCCACTACGTGGCCGCGAAGTCCGCGGTGAACGGCCTGACCAAGTCGCTCGCCCTCGAATACGGACCGGCCGGAATCACCGTCAACGCGGTTCCCCCGGGGTTCGTCGATACACCGATGCTGCGCAGCGCCGAGCGGCGGCATCTGCTCGGTGGCACGGTGGAGGATCACATTCAGCGCACCCCGGTGCGTCGCGTAGGCAAGCCGGAGGACATCGCCGCGGCATGCGCCTTCTTTGTGTCCGAGGAAGCCGGTTACATCACCGGCCAGATACTCGGAGTCAACGGCGGCCGCAACACCTGACCGCTGAACACGCAGAGCCCCAAGGAGATTGATGTACGAGAGAGACCAGCTCTTCATCGACGGGGCGTGGGCCGCACCGGCCACTGAACACCACACCGTCATCTCGGTGATATCGCCGCACAGCGAGGCGGTGATCGGCCACGCGGCCGCCGCGGGACCCGAGGATGTGAACCGCGCCGTCGGCGCGGCGCGCGCTGCTTTCGACACCGGTCCGTGGCCGCGCATGAACGCCGCAGAACGGATCGAGGCGGTCACCCGCCTGGCCGGCATCTACAAGGAGCGGCGAGCCGACATGGCCGCGCTGATCTCCGCCGAGATCGGCGCACCCATCACGTTTGCCAAAATGGCGCAGGTCCGCCTACCCCTGACCATGATCTCGGCGTTCTGCGGCATGGCGGCGAATTACCAATGGCAACAGGATCGGCCGGGCCTGTACGGCAAGGACATTCGCATCCGCAAGCTTCCGGTGGGCGTGGTGGCCGCGGTGGTGCCGTGGAACATGCCGCAGTTCCTCACCATGTGCAAGATCGTGCCGGCGCTGCTGGCCGGCTGCCCGGTGGTGCTCAAGCCCGCCCCCGAATCCGTGCTCGATGCGCAGCTTCTTGCCGAACTCGTTGCGGCAGCGGAGTTTCCGCCCGGTGTACTGAACGTGGTGCCCGGCGGCCGCGACGTTGGTGAACTGCTGGTGGGCCACGCGGGCGTCGACAAGGTCTCCTTCACCGGGTCCACCGGCGCCGGACGACAGGTGGCGCTGGCGTGCGCCCGGGGGCTGAGGCAGGTGAGCCTGGAACTGGGCGGCAAATCGGCCGCCGTTGTGCTCGACGATGCCGACCCCGCCACGACCGCCGCCGCTATCCAGATGGCAAGCCTCGCCAACAGCGGTCAGGTATGCAATGCGCTGAGCCGGATCCTGGTGCCGGAGGCGCGCAGGGACGAGTTCGTCGACGCGCTGGCGGCGGGCATGCAGTCGATGACGGTGGGTGACCCGGCCGATCCCAATACCCAGATCGGGCCGCTGGTGGCCAAGCGCCAGCAGGAGCGGGTCCGCGGATACATCGAATCGGGCAGAAGCGAAGGGGCGCGCCTGGTGACCGGCGGCAGTGAGATGCCCGACGGCCTCGAAACCGGTTGGTACGTAAGGCCAACGCTGTTCAGCGACGCCACCAATGACATGCGGATCGCCCGCGAGGAGATCTTCGGTCCGGTGCTGACGGTCATCTCCTACCGGGACGAGGACGAGGCGGTTCGGATCGCCAACGACTCCGAATACGGGCTGGCGGGATCGGTGTTCACCGCCGACATCGAGCGCGGTTACGGCGTGGCGGCCAGGGTGCGGTCGGGCACCTTCGGCGTCAACGAGGGCTACATCATGGATCCGGCGGCACCGTTCGGCGGTGTCAAGAACAGCGGGTACGGCCGCGAACTCGGTATCGAGGGGATCGACAGTTACACGGTGAGCCAATCCATTTCGGCCGCGGCAACCAGTTGACGCCCCGCTCGAACAGCCTGGTGGACCGACACCATGATTGGGAACGTCGCGATTGGGGAATGGGTGGGGCAATCCATCCACAGATAAGGAAAGCGCGTGGCCCCCAGCTTCAAGGACGTTATCCAATCCAAGTACGTGCTGTTGACGACCTTCACCAAGGATGGGCGTCGCAAGCCGACACCGATCTGGGGCGTGCCCGAGGGCGACGACAAGCTGTTGGTCATCACCGACGACGGGTCGTGGAAAACCAAGCGAATCAACAACACTCCCAGGGTGACGATCGCCAAGAGCGCGGTGCTGGGCAAGCCCAAGAGCGAAGAGGTCGAAGCCGTCGCCCGGGTGCTACCGAAGTCGGAGACGCGACGCGTCTACAACGCCGTCCTCAAGCGGTACTGGTACCACGCGCCGTGGTTCTACGTGCACTCGATCGTCCGCGGCGGCATCGACAAGGTGCACGTGGGCCTGGAGATCAAGCCCGCCGGCTGAGGCGCGCCGCGGCTAACCGTTCTCGGCGCGGATGGCCTCGAAGGTGTCCGCCACGGTCTCCTGCGGATCGCGATAGGTGATGCCGAGTTCTCGTTCACTCGGGGAGTCGTCCGAGGCCGGCATCTGCGTGTAGTACTGCATCCCCGCCCAGGTGAACGGCGTCTCGAAGGGCAGGAAGCGGTTCGCCCGATCCAGCACCGCGCCCGCAACGCGCAGCGCGGTGTCGGGGATCGGGACGGCGACCATCGTCGTCTCGGCGACCTGGCCGAGCAGGTTGGCGAGGTCGGCCGCGGGCACCCGATGACCGCCGGCGGTGTAGCGGCGTGGTCCGCGCCCGGGCTCGAGCAACGCCGCGTGCAACGCGGCGAGGTCGCGGACGTCGACGATCAGCCATGCCGCGCTGCGCCCCGGGATCGCGTGCATCTGCAGGGCGGCACGCACACCCTCGCCGGCCTCCCCGAACTGGTCCCCGACCGGCGGGCCGAGCACCATGCCCGGATAGGTGATGTTGACCGGCGCACCCGCGTCCTGCAGGCCCCGGGCATAGATCTCGACCTGCGCCTTGGATGTTCCGTATCCATCCGCGCCGCCCACCACCGGCAGGTCCGCCGTCAGCGTCTCCAGGTCCGGATGAAACAGCGCGGTGAAGCTGGACACGTGGACGATGGGATCCAGACCGAGTTCGACGGACTGACCCAGGACGTTCTGGGCGCCCTGCATATTGGTGGCGAGCATCTCGGGCGTCTGGCGCGGGTCGGTGGCGACGAGTGCGGCGCTGTGCACGACGGCGTCGCATCCCTGCAGCGCCTCGCGCACCGCGACGCGGTTGGTGATGTCGGCGACGGCGAAGTCCGACACGTCGACGCCCAGCTTGGCGATGGTGGTCTGCAGCTTGTCGGGGTTTCGGACCAGGAACCTGACGGAGTGCCCCGCATCGGAGATGGCCTTGGCGGTCCAGCCGCCGACAAATCCGGTACCGCCCGTGATCAGAACCCGCATGGGCTCATTCTGCAAGACCGCAAAAAGCTACAGGTGGCTGGAGGCGAAGTTGGCAGCTTGGCTCGTCATGCCGTTCACCGGATACGACGTGTGCGCGGCGAAGTCGTTGCCGTCGCCGTTGCCGCAGACCGGGTCGCCCTGCGCGCACAACTCGAGCGTCTTGGGCTGATACATCGGCCCGATGGTCAGCGGCGGTGCGTTGTACTTCTGCAGGAACTGGCCCGACGGCGTCCCGAACAGCGTCACGGCGGCGACGTGCTTGGCGATGTCGGGCGGCATCGGCGGGGGTACCGCGGATGCGGGCACGCCCGGCGGTACGGCGGCCGCGGTGGCATAGCCCGCCACCGCGGCGCCCTGCGAATAGCCGCCGAGCACCTCACGGGTCTTGGGGCAGTTCGCCGCCATCGACTCGATGTGCGAACTGGCGTCCCGGATGCCGTCGATGACGGTCACTGGGAAGTCGGGATTCGAAAAGTCGGTGCTGGCAGGGTAATTGACCGGATAGACGGTCAGCGACCTGCCACCGATCTGTGCGCGCAGCGCGTCGATGAAGGGCTGACCGATCCCGCCCACACCGGGCGCCTCACCCGATCCTCGGGCAAAGACGACTTCGACGTCGGGGCACGGCTCGGCCGCCGCTGACGGAACGGGCGCGCTCGACACGAACGCACCCGTCACCGCCGCCGCCAGCACGGACAGCGACCGCCGGCGCGCCGACACGACGGCCGAGGCCTTGCGAAGGGTCATTACTTTTTGAAGGCGTCCTTCACCTTCTCGCCGGCGTCCTTCAGGCTGGATTTCGCCTGATCCGCCCTGCCCTCGTTTTTGGTGTCGTGGTCTCCGGTCGCCTTGCCGACGGCCTCCTTGGCCCGGCCGCCGAGGTCCTCGATCTTGTTCTTCAGCTTGTCTTCGTTGCTCATGGGGGGTGGCTACCCGTCAGCAGGAGATGTCAAAACCCCAGCCCTGTCATCATGGACATCGTGAACACCGCAATCGTGGTGGCGGTAGTGGCGGGGCTGATGCTGCTCGGCATCGGCATGGTGGTCAATCAGCTGCTGCGGCTGAAGCGCTACCTGGGGGACTCGCCCACCGATCAACCCCCCGGTCTGAAACCCGAGCCCCCGGAGCATTCCGGCTGATAGCTTCGTCCTCGTGAACGCTCGAGGAGGCGCGACGCGGTGACGCCGTCGACCCTGCTGGTCACCGACGACGGCTTGCCACGCGGTGTGTCCGGCGCTGCCGACCCGCGTTTCGCGAGCGCCATCAAGGTTTTCTCGCAGCTGTTTCCCGGTCGCCGGTTCGGCGGGGGAGCGCTGAGCGTCTACATCGACGGAGTGGCCGTCGTGGACGTCTGGACCGGATGGTCGGACCGGGCCGGCACCCAGCGCTGGACCGCGGACACCGGCGCCATGGTGTTCTCGGCGACCAAGGGCGTCGCGTCGACGGTGATTCACCGGCTGGCCGACCGCGGCCTGCTGTCCTACGACGATCCGGTCGCCGAATACTGGCCCGAGTTCGCCGCCAACGGGAAGGCCGAGATCACGGTCCGCGACGTCCTGCGGCACCGTTCCGGGTTGTCACACCTGCGCGGCGTCACCAAGACGGAGTTGATGGACCACCTGCTCATGGAGGAGCGGCTGGCGGCGGCGCCGGTCGATCACCTGCGCGGCGTGCAGGCCTACCACGCGCTCACCTACGGCTGGCTGCTCTCCGGTCTGGCCAGGGCGGTGACCGGAAAGGGCATGCGCGAGCTGATCCGCCAGGAGGTGGCCCGTCCGCTCAATACCGACGGGTTGCATCTGGGCCGCCCACCCGAAGGCTCACCGACCACGCCGGCCCAAATCCTGATACCGCAGGGACGGCTGCGCGCGCCGGTGTTCAACTTCATCGCGCCCAGAGTGGCCGGTCTGCCGTTCTCCGGTGCGTTGGGCGCCATGTACTTCCCCGGCGTCATCTCCCTGATCAAGGGGGACACCCCCTTTCTGGACGGCGAGGTCCCCGCCGCCAACGGCGTGGTGACCGGCCGGGCGCTGGCCAAGATGTTCGGCGCGCTGGCCAACGACGGCCGCATAGACGGAAAGAAGTTCCTGTCCAAGGACCTGGCGCACGGACTGGCCGGGCATGCGGGCCGCAAGTGGCCCGACGCGAACATGGTGGTGCCCATGCCTTTTCACCTGGGCTACCACGAGTCGCCGGTTCCCGGTCTGCTTCACGGTTTCGGTCACGTCGGTCTCGGCGGCACGCTCGGCTGGGCCGACCCCGAGACCGGCAGCTCCTTCGGCTTCGTCCACAACCGGCTACTGACGCCGCTGCTGTTCGACATGGGATCCTTTGCGGGCCTTGCTCGTCCGCTGCGCAATGCCATCGAGGCGGTCCGTGACCACGGTCCGCTCGCGGTGCCGCCGCTGGGCGCCGGCTACGCCAAACCCGCTCGGCGACGGGCCAATGTCCCCGACACCGCAGCGTCGGGCGAGGGCTGAGCTGGACTACCCGACATACGCGTTGCCGCGCGGCAGTGTCAGCGGAAGGTCGGCGTAGGTGGCGATTCCGGGCGCCGCGGCGACGACGGCGGCGATCCCGTTGACGGCGGGGACCGCCGTCATGATGTGGCCGAGGTCCATGAACTCCTCGAGCGTCGTGGCCTCGAAGTACGGTGGCGGCAGGAAGCCGACCTTGGTCGTCACCGTCGGTTGCCCGTCGACCTGGATCACCCAGCCGTCCTGCTCGATCTGCCAGTCGGGATCGAGGGTCTGGCCCTTTTTCCACCGGACGTTGAGGTCGATGAGTGTCTTGCCGTTGACGATGCCCTGCCAGCTGATGTAGGTCCCCGCGACGTGTCCCGCGGGGATGGTCCAGGACGCCATGACGAGGTCCTCGGTGGTCTGGGCGAACTCGGCGACGCAGCGCACCTCGTCGAGCTCGACGCCCAGGGCGTCGCCCACCAGCCGGACGGCCTCGCCGAAGATGGCGGTTCCCTTGGCGGCCATGGCCGGCAGGTCGGGGTGGTCGATCGGCTGGCCGAAGCCGACGGGCTTCTCGGTCTCCGGCGAGTCATAGAAGGTGGTGTCGGCGGCCTCGTTGACGGTGACCTTGTCGATCCGGTTGCACACCATGGCCGACACGATCGCCAGCAGTTCGGCGAAGCCCGGGCTGACGCCGGATCCGAAGATCGTGGAGCCGCCCTTCTCGCAGGCCTCCAAGATGCGGTCGCGGCCCTCGCCGAGGTTATGACCGGTGATGAACGAGGCCGTGGTCACCACGTTGACGCCGGCGGACAGGATGCGGACCAGTTCGTCGACGTTGATCCACATCGGGTTGTAGACCACGCAGTCCGGCTTCAGCGCCAGCAGCTCGTCGATGTCGTTGGTGGCCGCGACGCCGAGCGGCGGGATGCCGACGAGTTCGCCCGCGTCGCGCCCGGCCTTCTCGGGTGACCAGGCGTAGCAGCCCACCAATTCCAGGGTGGGGTTGGTGACGATCGATTTCAGCGAGCTCTTGCCGACGTTGCCGGTGTTCCATTGAACGACTCGATAGGTGTTGGGCACTCGCTCAGCATAGGGAATGACCGGGGTTCTTAGTAGGCCTAATAGGCAGATTCTGAGGCCAATATCTCGGCGAGGAAGGCGTCCCGGGGCGGCAGGTCCAGCCGGGCGCGCGCCCACCGCCGTACCCGCTCCCGGATTTCGGGGGATTCCGCCTCGGTCGATACCGGGGCGCCCACGACCACCGACGTCGCCGACCAGTCGTGGTCCCACGCCGCGGACTCCGCGAGGGCGCGTCGCCGCCCGTCTTCCAGCGGAAGGGTCGCCCGCCCGGTGGCGTCCAGGGTGCCGGTGCCGTCGGTGGTCGCCGAACGCAGCCGCACCGCGATGCCGGTAGCCGGGTCCGGCCCGATGACGGCCGCCTGCACGACGGCGACGACCGCCGAGCCGCTGGCCTCGATGCGCCAGTCGACGGTGTTCTCGCCGGCATCGAAGATTGCGGGCGGAACACCGCTCCACGCGAGGGACGCGACGCCGCGGGCTATCGCGTCCGCACCACCGGGACCCGCGCCCGAGCCGGCGGCCAGCGCGTAGTCGTCGCGGCGATCGCTCGGCAACACTGGGGTCAGGTTCGAATCCTCAATGGCTGCAATGAGTTCAGACCACAGTTCGTTCTCCGTGCCGATCTCGTCGGCGAGTCCGGCGCCCGCCCGCACCAGGTCCACCACCCGCGAATCATCGCTGCGGACATGGCTTGTCAGCGCGCCCGCGTGCGGCTCCAGCAGCGGCGCCACATCCGAATCCAGCGTGTCGTCAGGAAAGAAGCTCTGCGCACCGGCGGTCAGCAATGCAACCTCGATGTCGAGCAGCGCGCGGTCCAGACCGGCGATGCCGTCCTGCCTGCTGGCCGGCCACCACCGGCGCAGCCAATGCCCGGTGGCCAGCCGGCGCAACGGTGCGACCGAGCCCGGCAGCGGGTCGACGCCGGCGAGCTCGATGCTGTGCGGCCGGCCGGACGCGGCGTCCACGGCCGACACCAGCGCGACATGACCGGCCTCGCCGAGGACCCGCCACAACCAGTCCGCCCGCGACACATCGGTGAATGTGATGTGCGGCGCCGCATCGTCGGCGTCGTCCACCGTCCAGGCCAGCACCGCGCCGCTGACCTCCAGCAGCGCGACCAGTGGCGTCGCGGCCGCGATGCCGAGGGGGCCGGTGCTCCAAAGCCCGGAATCGGCAACCAATCTCATCCGGCCACCTGCAGTTCCAGCATCGCCTTGATCCGTTGCCGGTGGTCGAGGCTCACCGACCGCGCAACCCCGTCGAGCAGTGCCCGCACGTCGTCGACGTCGGCGCAGGGTTCCTGCCAGACGTCCCGTCCGTGCAGCCGGGCCCACAGCCGGCTCAGGTAGGGCTGCGCGTAGGCGGCCAGGTCGTCGACCACTTGCCGTTGGCGTGGATGAATCGGACCGTTTTCGGCCAGATAGCGCCGGGCGTGCAACACGTAGGCTTCCTTGCGAAGCCGCGCCTGGATCTGGGTCGCCAAGTCGTAGCGGCAAGAAGCGGATGGATCCAGCGGAGCCAGCTGGACCGCGACCTCGATGCCGGCCACCAGCGTGGCTTGCTTGTCTTCGGCAAGCAGCCCCCATGGGGCGCACGCCCGGTCGACCTCTTCCTCGCACAGCAAGGGGATTTCGGGCAACGCGTCGCGATCCAAGGCGCGCCGTAGGGTGGCGCGCACCCGGTCTACCACGCTGCGATCCAGCGGACGGTCGCCCTCCGCGCCCCGTGAAATCGACGGGGGACGTTGCGGTGCAATCGAACTCAAACCCAGCTCGACGATCGACCATGGCAGTCGGGCGTCGGTTCGGGCCAGCGCGCCCAAGTTGTACGGGGCGAGGTCGGTGATCATCGCCGACCAGACGCGCTGACGGGCCGCGGCGGCGCCGTGACTGCCGGCCGCACCCAGCACCGTGCCGAGCTCCGCCCGGAACGGGTCGATGACGGCATCGCCCGCCCGGACGTCGCGCCAACTGCGTTCCAATTGCTCGGCCAGCGTGGTAAGGACGTCGCCGTCGGCCACGTATCGATGCAGAACCTCGATCGCGGTGCGATCGCGATCCCGGTGGATCTCGCCGAGCACCGCCGCCGCGGCCGGGTAATCCTGCGGCGTCGGTGGACCTTTCGTCACGGCGAGTTCGAAGCAGACCGGAAAGTACAGTTCCTGCGCATTCCCGGTGCGAATCCGCTGCCGGCGCCGCTCCAGTTTGAGCGCCTCGAACCAGGCTGCGGCCGAGCGTAATTCGGGACCGCTGCCGACGATGAGGTCGCGCATGGCCGCGGCCGTCTGGGGCGTCACGACCGGGGCCGAATACGCGGGGTTGGACCGTAGCCGCAGGACCAACGGATCGATGATGCGTTTGACGGTCCGGCTCAACGGGCCGCCGTCGTCACCGCTGAGCACCTCCACTCCAGGGCCGATGGCCCGCCACGCCGCCTCGATGACCAACCGCCGCGGATGGCCCACCGACTGACCTCCCACGGCGGTCGCTACCTGCGGGTCGGCGCTCATCTGGACAGAATAGGGCCATCGCAGAGTTTGCCGCAGCGATAAAGTTGGGTTCGGTAGCCGGTGTGCGGCCAGACGCTGTTGGCATGAACAAGCTGTTGCTGCTGGCCGAATGGCTCAGGTCCCGCCGCCATCAGGATGCCGGTAACCGCACCGTCGGGGTCGGGACCGTGCGCAAGGTCAAGCGCCAGGTCTTCATCGAGGTGGTGGCCGTCTCGGGGGAGACGTTCATCGGCAAGCTGGCGCGATGCGACGGCGGTCTGGACCTATCCGTGCTGCGGCCGGGCCTGGTGGTGCTGGTGGCCTTTGATCCGACCGCGCGCGAAGAGCTTTCGCTGCCCGACGATGTGCTGGCCGTCCACGCGGCCTGGGTGGCCTCGCTGTAAGCGCTACCGCGCGCCGTCCACGACGAACGTGACCAGCGCGGCCCAAAACAGCGGGCTGGCACCGGCATCCTCGTCGCGCCAGCGCCGCAGCTGTTCGCGCTGCCATCGATTCACCGCGCAACCGGCCTCCTGCGCGGTGTCGTGTGCGGTGTCCACGGCGGCCACCAGATCGGCCATCGGATCGGCCGGCTCTGGGCCCGGCGCACCGGACAATTCGGTGAATTGCCGATACGCGGCCGCCGTCGGCAGTGACCACAGGGTGGCGGTCACCAACTGCGCGCCGTTCAGGATCATCGCCGCCACCAAGCCGGTGGCCTCGTCGAATTGATAGTCACCCCCGGATCCGCACGCCAGCAGCGCCACGCGGGGTGGCATCGGCAACCGAAGGGCCATCAGGTCCGAGGCGGTCAGCGGGCGATGATCGCCGATTGCGTTGGCATCCCCGGGGATATCCGCGGTGTCGGCCAGGTGCAGGGCCGCCCGGTCGGCCCGAGTTCCCCGCTCGTGTTGGTCGTCGGCCGAACTCGCATGGCCGACATAGAGCAGCCGGCACGGGATTTGCGCCAGCAGCTCGGCCAGCCACGCACGGCCTGCGTCCGGGCGGCGGAACAGGTCGACCGCGGTGTCGCAACGCGGCAGGACGGGTCGCCGTTCCATGAGCTCGGCGAAGTGCCGCGCCACGGGCGTGTGCGGTGAGGGCCTGCCCAGCACCGATCCGAGCGCGGAGTCCGGTCGCTGTCCCGGTATTCGAGGGTCGAGGACCAGTAGCGGTGACCCGTCGCACCGGTCGTCCCACCCGGCGGCCGTTCGCGGCGAGTGCACGATGTTGGGTGGCACCGCCATCAGCACGTCGACCAGTTCCATCAGCCGATGGCCGTCGGTGAGCTCGTCGATATTGGCTAACTGCCACGGGATTTGGGCCGCGGCGCGGCCACTGGCGGTGATCGCGTCCTGGCGCGCACGCACCAGTTCCTCTTTGCTGGGGCCCGATTTCGGAATCGCAAGTAGTCCCCAGGGCACCCGGGCCAGCCGTGCGCTGGGCGAGACGAACAGCACCGCCCGTGGCGAGGTCAGGCAGTCGGCCAACAGCTGCCACCCGGGTGCACCGATCAGCAACACTCCGAGGATGTAGGCGACCGTGAGTTCGGTATCCGGCTTGGCGAAGGGTCCCGTGGTCAGCGCGCGCTCGATGGCGTCGCGGCGCGTCTCGGTGCCGTGTGGCTCGGGCAGGGCGGCGGTGAGCTCCTGCAGCGCGGCCAGCAGCAGCGGCTCTTCGAGCACCCACGTGACGGTTCTGGACGGCTGGCCGACGATCTGCAGACTGGCGTAGGTCGCGATCCCGAGGTCGGCGTATCGCAGCACCAGGGTCAGCCGGTCGGGCTCGCTCATGGCCACGTCGACCAGGCAGGCTCGGCCGCGGTGACGTCGCGTCCGTAGCGCTGCAAAGCCAGCGCACGATAGTGACTCAGGATCGGCGCCGCCCCGGGTTGCATCTGCAACGGCGGCAACGGTCCCAGCCTGGTCAACGACGCGCCGCCTGCGACGGGCGGACCCGCGGCGGCCAGCGCGACGGGTTCCGCGTCGGCGTCGATGGGGGCCGACGCGATGGCCGTCGAGGCCCATTCGCCGATCCGCGGCCGTTGCAGCTCCTCGAAAGTTCCTCGCGCGCTGTGGTATTCGACGAGCTCGCTGATCAACGCGGTGTTCTCCCATTCCCAGGCCACGGCGAAGGCACCGGCCAGGATGGGGGCCGAAATGCCGGTGGCCCAGCGTGCCCTCGCGTCGGCGTCGGCGATGGAATATCGCACGGAGTCGACGGCCAGGGCGGCCGGCACCTTCAGCTCGGCTGCCTGTTCAAGCTTGGTCATTCCGCGCCAGTACTGGGGTGTGCCGACCTCGCCGTGCAGAATTCCGAGCCCCTCGGCCTGGCGTTCCTCGGTTTCCTGCAGCGTTTCGTCGGGATCGCCCGAGCTGTCGAAACCGAGGTCCGCCAAAGCGTCTGCGCGCCAGACTGTTCCGAGATGATTGTCGAGCTGGGCGTATTGCAGCCAGCTGCTGCGCGGCGACGCGTCCAGCAGTTCCCGAGCCTGCGCGATCAGCTCGACCGCGTCGGAGAAATGGCTCCAGAAGATGGCGATCCAGCTGCGCTGCAGCAGGATGCGGTGCAGATGAAGCGGCCTTCCCAAGTCGCGCCAATGTTGTTCGGCGTGTTCCCAGCATTCGTCGGCCGCCTCCAGCGCGCCGGCTCCCAGCCGGGCTAGTCCTATGTACAACCAACATCGGGCAGCGTCGTGGGCCCGGTTATGGCGGGCGATGACGGGATAGGCCTGGCCGACCAGTTCTTCGGTACCGGCATGGTCGTTGGCCGCCCAGCGCGCCGCGGCACGCTCCAATTGTGCTCTGGCTGTTGCCAGTTCCCAACCGTTGGCTTGTGCCCGCGCTTCGGCGCGACGCAACCACGGCTCGGCTTCTGACAGCCGCCCGGTTTCCACGCAGAACCTGCCGTACCCGGTCGCGGCGGTGATCCACAGGTAGTCGGCGCTCCCACCGCTGTCGCCGCCATGACCGATGCTGTCAAGAACCTTTTCCCACAACGGAACTGATCGCACATGCAGGTCGTCATCGCACAGCGCGGTGGCGCACAGGACGTGCGCGTAGGTGCACAGGTACCGGTGTTCGTCGGCGAGGTTGTCGAATTCGGAGTCGTCGTCGCACAACGACGCCAACTCCGTCGTCGCGCCCTCGTGGTCACCAAGCGCCGCGGCCAAACCCGTCTGCAGGAACCGGGCGCGCCGCGAGTATCGGCAGATCATCCGCGCGATCTCGGTGCCGGGCGGCTGCACACGTTCGGCGGCGATGCCGGCGTAGATCGCCAGGCAATCCTGAACGCGCCTGATGGATTCGCGGACCCCGTCGTAGGCGCCGCGGGCGAGATAGATCTCGCCAAGCTGCCCAAGGGCTTCCAGCATGAGGTCGTCTCGGTCGTGCTGCTCGATCCGTGGAATCAACGACAGCAGCAGATCGCGGGCTCCGGCCTCATCGGCGGCGAACGCCATCCGACGCGCCTTCTCCAATTCGTCCGGGATCGACACGGCTGCATCATAAGTCCGGGGGCGGTGTCGGGTTGGCCAAACCGCGAGCGGCGGACGCGTGAGTGAGGCACGTCCGCCGCTCGAGGACCGTAACCGATCAGCCGCAGGACACCTTGATGCTGAAGTCCTTGGTGATCATCCCCGCCATCGGGTTCTTGATGTCGGCACCCTGCGCCTGGCCGGTGATGGTGTAGGTCTTGCCATCGACCGCGACGTTGGCCGAGCCCACCTTCGCGCCCATGTTGTCGCTGACCGCCAGGGCGTTGCCGTCGACAACGAGGGCCAGTGACTGGATCTTCGGGGTGGCTTCGTCGGTCATCACGACGGCCAGCGCCTGCTGGGCGCCGCTCGTGGAGCCGCTGCCGATGTCGATCTTGCCGCCAGTGCGCACACAGGTCACCGACGCCGGGTTCACACCGGCCAGGTCGGTACCGCCCACCTTGACCTGTGCGCCGGTGCCCGTCGAGGCGCTGGGCGTCGCGCTCGACGCCGGTGCGGCCGTGTGGCCGCCGCCCGAGCACCCCACCAGGGCCACTGAAGCCGCGGCGCAGCCCAGGGTCCCAATCGCAGCTGCGAGAAGATGTTTCATTTGCAGTTCCTTCCTTCGTGCGCCGCCACGATGGCGTCGTCCTGGCGCAAGTACAGACCGCCCCGGCTGCTACCGATCCCAATTTCGCGGGGCGGAGCCGGTAGGCTGCGTCGATGTCGGAGCCGGCGAAGGGAGTAACGCGATGCTCAGCGTGAAATGGCTGGAAAAGCCTGAGGCCCACGACTTTCCGGCGGCCGCGGACTATCTCACCATGCTTGCGGGAGGGCAGACCGTGAAGAAGGTGATCAAGAAGCTGAAGTCCGGGACCGTGACACACAGGAAGGCAAAGGACATTTTGCGGGCGGCGCAGCTGAGCCTGCTGCCGGCGGACAATCCCCACGTCGCCGCGGACCTGACCAAGATCGAAAAGGGCCTACCGTTGTCGCCCATCCTGCTGGTGCGCGGCGACTTCACGACCGGGGTTCCGCTGCAGATCGCCGACGGCTACCACCGGGTCTGCGCGAGTTATCACACCGACGAGAACACGGACATCCCCGTGGTCCTCGCGGTAGCGCGTCGCTGAATGGGCTCGCTAGTCCTCGTCGACGTTTTCGTCTAGCGCCACACCGGACCGGGTCCGCCGCCGCATCCGGTGCGATCCCTTGCCGGTCGGGCGCCGGTTGCGCAACTTGGCCTTCGGCTCGTCGCTCTCGTCGGCGGCTTCCTGGCTGTCCTCGACGGATGCCGTCTCGGTCGTCGGCTCCGGTGCCGCCTCCGGTTCGGTGATTTCGGCGGATTCCGCGGTGACGTCGCCGGCCGGCTCAGCCTGCTCGGCTTCGCCGGACTCCTCGGCTGCTGCGGCGGCGGTCTCCGACTCGTCCGTCTCAGTCTCGTCGGCCTCGTCGGCATCGGCCTCTTCGACGTCGGCCTCGTCGCCCTTCTTACGCCGCACCCGACGTTCCTTGGGCTTCTTCGCCTTGATCGGTGTGGGCGGCGGTGGGGGCAACTCGGCGACGAAGGAGAGGTAGAAGGCGAAAATGCCGAGCAAGGCGATCGCGGCGGCTGCGCCGTAGATCCCGAACAACCACCGTCCGGCGGCGTCCAGGCTCAGCCAGATCTCGCTGATCGCCGTTCCGATGATGAGCACCCCGGCCAGCACGTGGGCCACGATCGACCAGATCCTGATGGACAGGGCCAGCTGCGGAGTCCCCAACTCGGGCTTGCGGGTGCGCAGCAGGGTGAACACCACGGGCAGTGCCGCGAGCGCGATGAGCGCACCGGTCACAATGCGCAGCGCCGTCCCCAGCGTGTGCGCGGTGTCGCCCATCAGCTCAGGCCAGCGGGGCAACACGAAAAAGAAGTAGAGGACGCCGGCAACGAGGGAGAACAGCAGGTGCCATGGCACGGCGATCTTGCGCCCCATACCCCTCCTCATGCTGGTGAATTCAGGCCAGCCTAAAGGCGGCCGACCCGAATCCATATCAATTCGTACGTGTCCGCTTGGCGGACCGATGGCGGAGGATGCGGGATTTGAACCCGCGAGGGCTGTTAACCCAACCCGCGTTCCAGGCGAGCGCCATAGGCCACTAGGCGAATCCTCCGTGGCCATGGTAGCCGAGGGCCAGAAGGCCTCCGCCAGTTGCTCGCCGTCGACGCCGGGACAGGTACTAGACTCGTCGCTGGACCCCGCGCGGCGTCTATCCTGTGAACTCCCCCAGGGCCGGAAGGCAGCAAGGGTCAATGGGCTCTGTCGGGTGCGCGGGGTCCCCTATGCATGATGAGTGGCGACCCGCCGCGCCAGGCTGCGCCGCGCTTGCGATCGCCGCTAATCTCGACAGCGAAAGGGTCCATGGTGTCGTTGGAGTCCCTCAGCCCGGAAGAACTTGCCGGTGCACACGCGCGCAACCAGCAGGATTACGCGGACCTGCAGGCCAAAAAGCTCACCCTGGACCTGACCCGCGGCAAACCGGCTCCCGCCCAGCTCGACCTGTCCAACCAGCTGCTGAGCCTGCCCGGCGACGACTACCGCGACAGCGAGGGCACCGACACCCGCAACTACGGCGGCCTGCACGGGCTGCCCGAGCTGCGGGCCATCTTCGGCGAGCTGCTCGGCATCCCGGTGCAGAACCTGATTGCGGGCAACAACTCCAGCCTGGAACTGATGCACGACCTGGTCGCCTTCTCGATGTTGTACGGCGGCGTGGATTCGCAGCGGCCCTGGAAAGACGAACCGAGCGTCAAGTTTCTTTGCCCCGTCCCCGGCTACGACCGGCACTTCAGCATCACCGAGACGATGGGCATCGAGATGATCCCCATCCCGATGCTGTCCGACGGGCCGGACGTCGACCTGATCGAAGAGCTGGTCGCCGCCGATCCGGCCATCAAGGGCATGTGGACGGTGCCGGTGTTCGGCAACCCGACCGGCGTCACCTACTCCTGGGACACGGTCCTGCGGCTCGTCCAGATGCGGACCGCGGCGCCCGACTTCCGGCTGTTCTGGGACAACGCCTATGCGGTGCACACCCTGACGCACGACTTCGTCCGGCAGGTCGACGTGCTCGGGCTGGCGGCCGCGGCCGGCAACCCCCACCGGCCCTACGTGTTCGCGTCCACCTCCAAGATCACCTTCGCCGGCGCCGGCGTGAGCTTCCTGGGCGGATCGCTGGGCAACATCGCCTGGTATCTGCAATACGCGGCGAAAAAGTCGATCGGGCCCGACAAGATCAACCAGCTGCGGCACCTGCGCTTCTTCCGCGACGCCGACGGGGTGCGGCTGCACATGCGGCGTCACCAGCAGATCCTGGCGCCGAAGTTCGCGCTGGCCGCCGAGATCCTGGATCAGCGGCTGAGCGACTCCAAGATCGCCTCGTGGACCGACCCCAAGGGGGGCTACTTCATCAGCCTCGACGTGCTGCCCGGCACCGCGAAGCGGACCGTCGCGCTGGCCAAGGATGCCGGTATCGCGGTGACCGAGGCGGGTGCGTCGTTCCCGTACCGGAAAGATCCGAAGGACACCAACATCCGGATCGCGCCGACCTTCCCGTCGCTGCCGGACCTGCGCGACGCCGTCGACGGCCTGGCCACCTGCGCGTTGCTGGCCGCGTCGGAGTCGCTGCTGGCGTCGTCCGCGTCGAGCGTGAACTGACGACCCAGCCGGGTCGGCGTCGTCACGGTGTCGACGGTCCGACTCTCCCCGCAAGTGGGAGGCGCCCCCACAGCGGGCCCTGCGGTGCCCGCATCGTCGTCACCGCGCGCCGGTAGCCTGCTGACCGTGGCCCTCTACCGCAAGTACCGACCGGCAACCTTCGCCGAAGTGGTGGGGCAGGAGCACGTCACCGAGCCGCTGTCGATCGCCCTGGAAGCCGGCCGGATCAACCACGCGTACCTGTTCTCGGGTCCGCGCGGCTGCGGGAAGACCTCCTCGGCGCGCATCCTGGCCCGCTCACTGAACTGCGCCCAGGGCCCGACGGCCACCCCGTGCGGGGTCTGCGACTCGTGCGAGGCGCTGGCGCCCAACGCGCCCGGCAGCATCGACGTGGTCGAGCTCGACGCCGCCAGCCACGGCGGCGTGGACGACACTCGCGAGCTGCGCGACCGCGCGTTCTACGCGCCCGCGCAGTCGCGCTACCGGGTGTTCATCGTCGACGAGGCGCACATGGTGACCACGGCGGGGTTCAACGCGCTGCTCAAGATCGTGGAGGAGCCCCCCGAGCACCTCATCTTCATCTTCGCCACCACCGAACCGGAGAAGGTGCTGCCGACGATCCGATCGCGCACCCACCACTACCCGTTCCGGCTGCTGCCGCCGAAGACCATGCGGGCGCTGATCGGGCGGATCTGCGAGCAGGAGGGCGTCGCCGTCGACGACGCGGTCTACCCGCTGGTGATCCGCGCCGGCGGCGGCTCGCCTCGCGACACCCTGTCGGTGCTGGATCAGCTGGTGGCCGGCGCCGAGGGCGCCCACGTGACCTACCAGCGGGCGCTGGGCCTGCTGGGGGCCACCGACATGGCGCTGATCGACGACGCGGTGGACTCTCTTGCCGCCGCCGATGCCGCGGCGTTGTTCGGCGCGGTGGAGTCGGTGATCGATGCCGGCCACGACCCGCGGCGTTTCGCCACCGATCTGCTCGAGCGGTTCCGCGACCTGATCCTGCTGCAGGCCGTTCCGGATGCGGCCAGCCGCGGCGTGGTGGACGCGCCGGAGGACGTGCTGGAGCGGATGCGCGAGCAAGCGACGCGGATCGGGCCGGCGACCCTGACCCGCTACGCCGAGGTGGTGCAGGCGGGGCTGGGCGAGATGCGCGGCGCGACGGCGCCGCGTCTGCTGCTCGAGGTGGTGTGTGCGCGACTGCTGCTGCCCTCGGCCAGCGACACCGAGTCGGCGCTGCTGCAACGCGTCGAGCGGATCGAGACCCGGCTGGACATGTCCATTCCCGGCTCCGAAGCCCCCGCCGCGGCGCCTCGTGGCGCGCCGGCGGCGGCCGCGCCCGAGCAGCCCGTCCGCTTCACCCGGCCGTCCGCGGCCAAGCCCGAAAGCAAGCCCGAACCAAAGCCCGAATCGAAGCCGGCTCCGGTCCCCGAACCTGCCCCGGTCCCCGAACCGGCTCCGGCACCTGTCGCGGCGCCCGCGCCCGAACCTGCTGCGGCTCCGGCGCCGGCGGCCGAATCAGCATCTGCCCCAGGTGAACTCAATGCCGCCGCGGTGCGCAGCATGTGGCCCACGGTGCGCGAAAAGGTGCGTCAGCGCAGCCGCACGACCGAGGTGATGCTGGCCGGCGCGACCGTCCGGGCGATCGACGGCAACACGTTGGTGCTGAGCCATGAATCGGCGCCGCTGGCCAAGCGGCTTTGCGAACAGCGCAACGCCGACGTCATCGCCGAAGCGCTCAAAGATGCGCTGGGCGTCAACTGGCGGGTGCGGTGTGAGGCCGGCGCACCGGCGGCGGCCTCGACACCCCCTCCCGCCGGTGGGGGAGCCGGACCGGCGGTTCCCGACGTGGCCGAGCCCGCGCCCGACGTGGCTTCCGCGGAGCGCGACGAAGAGGAACACATGCTCGCCGAGGCGGTCCGCGACGAGCCGTCGGCGCCGCGCCGCGACCCCGAAGAGGTCGCGCTCGAACTGCTGCAGAGCGAGCTGGGCGCCCGCCGCATCGACAACGGCTAGCGCGTCAGGCCGCCCACCACGGCCGCAGCGGCAGGTCGTCGTCGCCCCGGGCATCGGTGTTGGCTGCCAGCACGTGATGGAGCTGAAGGTTGTTCTGCTCGAACGCCACCCGGGACGCCGCCATGTACAGGCCCCACACCTTGGCGGTCGGCAAGCCGACCTCGGCGACCGCCACGTCCCAGTGCTCGACCAGATTGTGGCACCAGTCGCGCAGCGTCATCGCGTAGTGATGGCGGAAGTTCTCCGCGTGCAGCACCTCGAAGCCGGCATCCTGGATCTCGCTGGTGATGCGGCCCGAGCCGGTCAGCTCCCCGTCCGGGAAGACGTAGCGGTCGGTGAACCCGCCGGCGAACGAGGTCGAAGTGTTGTCGTGGCGGGTGATGCAGTGGTTGAGCAGCAGACCGCCGGTGCGCAGCTTCGACTTCAGGAACCCGAAGTAGGCGGGGTAATTCTTGACGCCGATGTGCTCGGTCAACCCGATCGAGGACACGGCGTCGAACTGCGCCTCGCCCACGTCGCGGTAGTCGGAGTGCCGCACCTCGGCCAGCTCGGCCAGCCCCTCGTCGGCGATCGCCTGCTGCGCCCACTTCGCCTGCTCGGCCGACAGGGTGGCGCCGATCGCCCGGACGCCGCGCCGCGCGGCGTAACGCACCATGCCGCCCCAGCCGCAGCCGACGTCGAGCAGCCGGTCGCCCGGCTGCAGCCGCAACTTCTCGAAAATCAGCCGGTACTTGTTCTGCTGGGCATCTTCCAGCGTCGCGTCGGCGTCGGGATACACCGCGCAGGTGTAGGTCATCGACGGACCCAACACCAATTCGTAGAAGGTGTTGGAGACGTCGTAGTGGTGGTGGATGGCCTCGGCGTCGCGGGTCTTGGTGTGCATCAGGCCGTCGGCGACCCGGCGCCACCGGGGCGGGGTCTCCTGCGGCGGCGGTGCGACCGGCAGCAACCGCTCGAAGCCCATCGAGCGGACGACGTTGGCCAGCACCCGCGCCGGCGGCCGCTTGAATTGCACCCGGTCGGTCAGCGTCTTGAGCAGTTGGTACGGATCGCCCGGATGCACGCCGTAGCGCCTGCAGGTCGCCCGACACGTAGGCGCGGGCCAGGCCGAGTTCGCCGGGCGCGGTGGCCAGGTAGGTGGCTCCGCGGGGAGTCCGAAGATCCAGACCCAGTTCGGCGTCTTCGCTTCCGGCGGTGCTGCCGTCGTACGCGGTGAACTTCAGCGGATGCCGACCGGTCGCGGCGAAGACCTCCAGGATCTCGGCCATGCTCAATTTGCCGGTCGGTGAGCGGTGGGGTTCTTTGTGTCGTCGTCATCGCCGTTGCACCGCCTTTGCGTAGAGGTCGAGTAAACGAGAATCGGGGTCGTAGGTTTTCTTGACGGTGTTGTAGGCCTCGCCGCCGTACAGCTCGTCGAAGTCCTCGCGGGAGTAGAAGGAGTCGGAATACAGCGACTTGTGCCCGTCGAGCTCGTCCACCTTGGCTTCGATCATCCGGTTGGCGGCGCCCTCGGTGGCGCCGGCCGGCACCGACGACCAGAAGCCGACGTTGACGTAGGTGTGATCGGGCCGCATCGGGTACAGCGGCCAGCCGTGGTGGTCGCGCAGACGCAACGGGCACAACCAGATTGGCGTGATGGGCACGCTGTCGAGGAACCACTCCAGGAAGTCGCAGGTCCGTTCGACCGGCACCTCGATGTCCTGCACCACCCGTTCACGGGCCGGACGACCGTTGCGCGTCTCGATCCGGTCGGCCATCCCGAAGCGGCGGTCCATGGAGATCAGCTTCGAGTAGACGCTGCTGCGCCGGTAGCGGCGCGGCCACCAGCGTCGCAGCCGCGGGTTCTGCACGCCGAACGCGCGTGAGCACCAGAACCAATCGGTGTCCCAGCGCCAGAAGTAGTCGTGAATGGTCAGCCGGTCATCCTTGGTGGCTTCCACGCCCGGGCGCGTCGTGCCGGATGGACTGGTAGTAGATGTTGCGGCCGGTGTAGTCGCTGACCGGGCCGGGAGTGGTGGTCCGCCTGCCCACGCACAGGTAGCTTTCGTCGGCGCTGAAAACCACCCCGTCGAGATAGTCGACCGGCGTCCCGCCCTGACCGCCGGTGTCGATGATGCGTTCCATCGCCGCGACCAGATCGGGCAGCGAGCGGAATCGGACGTGCCGCAGCGCAACGAACGGCGCGACGGATTCCAGTTCGATCCGAAGCCGGGTTGAATATCCAAGCGTGCCATAGGAATTCGGGAAGGCACGGAACAGGTCGGGGTGCTGGGTGCGCGAGGTGGTGAGCAAATCGCCAGCGCCGGTGAGGATGTCCATCTCCAGCACCGATTCATGCGGCAGACCGTTGCGGAACGACGACGACTCGATGCCCAGGCCGCTGACCGCGCCGCCGAGGGTGATGGTCTTCAGCTGCGGAACGACCAGCGGCGAAAGACCGTACGGCAGCGTCGCGGCCACCAGGTCCGCGTACGTGCACATGCCGGCCACGTCGGCGGTGCGGGTTTCGGGATCGACGCCGAGCACGCCGGTCAGCCCGGACGTGTCCAGACCAGGCGCATCGCGTTTGGTGCGGGCGCGGAACAGATTTGACGTCGGCTTGGCCAGCCGGACGGCGGACGTTGCGGGGATGGATCGATAACTTGCCAGCATCCGGTCAACGCCCGACTTGTGAGCCGAGAGTGCAGATCCAGGGACAGGCACCACATATACCCTAGTCTTCGACAACAGCCCGTGCACCCGTCGAAAGGGCGGCACCGGGGAAATCATCATGAGGAGGGGTCGCCTTGGGACAGGTGAGCGCAGAGAGCACCATCTTGATCAACGCCGAGCCTGCGGCAACGCTTGCCGCTGTCGCGGACTATCAGACGGTCCGCCCGAAAATTCTCTCCCCGCAGTACAGCGACTACCAGGTGCTGCAGGGTGGGCAGGGGCCGGGCACCGTCGCCAAGTGGAAGCTGCAGGCCACCAAATCGCGGGTGCGCGACGTGCAGGTCGACGTCGACGTGGCCGGGCACACCGTCATCGAGAAGGACGCGAACTCGTCGATGGTCATCAACTGGACGGTCGCTCCCGCCGGCCCCGGCTCCAGCGTCACCGTGAAGACCACCTGGACCGGCGCCGGCGGCGTGAAGGGCTTCTTCGAGAAGACCTTTGCGCCATTGGGGCTGAAGAGGATTCAGGGCGAGGTGCTGGCCAACCTGAAGAAGGAACTGGAGAGCTGAGCGAGCGGCACGATGCCCGGCGCAGGAGTCGCGCTGTCCGGTTCAGCGCGCCTGGCCCTGCGAGGCCAGGAAGCCCGCGACCCCGCGGACCAGTGCGTCGGCGTATTTCTGCCGGCCTTCGGCGGACTCCAGCAGCGCCGAGTCCGCGGGGTTCTTCATGTTGCCGCACTCGACCAGGATCGACGGGTACTGCGCCAGGTTCAGGCCCGGTCAGGTCCGAGCGGCCGTAAAGGCCGTTCTGGCCGATGTAGTTGGCCGGCGGGATCCCCGAGGCCTGCATCTGGTCGCGCATGATCCGTGCGTACTGCACCGACGGGCCGGCCTGCACCTGGTTGAGCGGCGGGGCCGAGTAGTTGACGTGGAAACCCCGGCCGGACGGCGGGCCGCCGTCGGCGTGGATGGACAGGACCGCGTTGGGCCGCAGCGCGTTGGCGGCGTTCGCGCGTTCGTCGACACAGGGCCCCAGGCCGTTGTCGTTGGCGCGGGACAGCGCGGTCCGCACTCCCAGGGCGCTCAATTCGGCGCGTACCCGCAGCGCGGTGTCCCAGGTGAAGGTGTGCTCCTGGTAGCCGGTGTTGGTCGCCGTGCCGCTGGTCTGGCAGTCCTTGGTGCCGCCGCGGCCGGTGGGCACCTGACGGTTGATGGAGCCGTCGTTGGAGCCGTTGTGGCCCGGATCGATGAAAACCACCATGCCGGCAATGTTGGATGGGACCGCCGTCGCGGTCGGCATGATCGCCGTCGACGCAGCAGCGAGCACGCCAGACCGCCAATTTGATCCCGACACGTCTGCTCAGTCGTAGGTCCACGGCGCAAAGCTAACGCCGCGCGGTCTACGCTGGGGGTTTCGAATCGCCGGAGACTCACGAGCGAAACCAACTCGAGACCAAGATGCGAGGGGATTGTCATGCAACCCGGAGGCGATATGTCGGCGCTGCTGGCCCAGGCGCAGCAGATGCAGCAAAAGCTCATGGAAGCCCAGCAACAACTGGCGAACGCTGAGATGCAATGGTCAGGCCGGTGGGGGTTTGGTCAAGGTCGTCGTCAAGGGCAGCGGCGAGGTGGTCGCGGTGAAGATCGATCCCTCCGTCGTCGACCCGTCTGACGTCGAGACCTTGCAGGACCTGATCGTCGGCGCCATGGGTGACGCTTCCAAGCAGGTCACCCGGATGGCCCAGGAGCGGCTGGGGTCGCTGGCCGGCGGCTTCGGGCCGCCACCGGGACAACCGCCCGCGCCGGCGCCGGGGCTGTAGATTCCGCGACCGACATGTTCGAAGGACCCGTCCAGGATTTGATCGACGAGCTCGGCAAGCTGCCGGGCATCGGGCCAAAAAGCGCCCAGCGCATCGCCTTCCACCTGTTGTCGGTGGAACCGACGGATATCGACCGGCTGACCGCGGTGCTGGCGAAGGTCCGCGACGGCGTGCGGTTCTGTGCGGTGTGCGGCAACGTCTCGGACAACGAGCGCTGCCGGATCTGCGCGGATCCCCGCCGGGACGGCTCGCAGGTGTGCGTCGTCGAGGAGCCCAAGGACGTCCAGGCCGTCGAGCGCACCCGCGAATTCCGCGGCCGCTACCACGTGCTGGGCGGTGCGCTCGATCCGTTGTCCGGCGTGGGCCCCGATCAGCTGCGGATCCGCGAGCTGCTGAGCCGGATCGGGGAGCGGGTCGACGACGTCGACATCACCGAGGTGATCATCGCCACCGACCCGAACACCGAGGGCGAGGCGACGGCCACCTACCTGGTGCGGATGCTGCGCGACATCCCCGGCCTGACCGTGACGCGGATCGCGTCGGGGCTGCCGATGGGTGGTGACCTGGAGTTCGCCGACGAACTGACGCTCGGCCGCGCGCTGGCCGGCCGCCGGGCCATGGTCTGAGGTTTGTCAGGCTTTGCTCAATTGGAATGGCCTGGTAAAGGTCTTGCCGGGCTCGTCACCACACGCGTCCGACGTGGTGGTCTGGCCTTCGCCGGCAAGTGACACGGCGTCGAAGCTGTAGTTGACGGTCACCGGGGCCGGTGCGCCGTTGCGGCACGGCGCCTGGGCCGTGCCGCTGTGCGTCCATCGCCCGTTGGCGAGGTGAAACTCCCAGCTGATGACGAACGTCCCGCCGTCTTGCGATGTCGCCAAGATGCAGTCGGATCCGCAGGGGACGAAAAGCCAGGTGGTTGTCTTGCCGTTATCCGGATAGGACACGGTGTATCGGCCGTTCAAAACCTCCGGGGCGGCCTGGGCCGGGATAGACGGCGCGATGCCCGCGATCGCACCGAGCAGTGCGCCAGCCAGTCTCCCTTGATTGCCATCACTGTGTCCTCCCGATAGCGCGCCGCCAGCCGTTCGCGGCGCAACAGGTCCACCTCGGGCAACGTCGAGCGGGGCCAGCTCACCGACCACCGTGCTCAGCAGCAGGTCGGCCAGTTGCGGGTTGCGGGCCAGACACGGCCCGTGCATGTAGGTCGCGATCACGCTGCCCTGCACCGCGCCGTCGAAGCCGTCGCCGGCACGGTTGCCCGCGCCCTTGACCACCGCGCCCAGCGGCGACGCCGCGGGCCCCAGCACGGTGCCGCCGCGGTGGTTCTCGAAACCGGTGAGGCGCTCGGTCAAGCCGGCCAGCAGCGGCTTGGTCGCCAGCTCGCCGATGGTGCGCGCCTCTTGCGGTGACGTCGTCGCGTCCAGCATGCCCACGCCGTCGACGCGTTCCCCGGCCGACGTTTCATACCAGTGCCCGAGCACCTGGACGGCCGCGCAGATCGCCAGCACCGGTGCGCCCCGTGTCCGCGGCGCGCTGCAGGCCCGGGTGCTTGATCAGGTGCCGGGTGGCCAGCCGCTGCGCGTAGTCCTCGGCCCCGCCCAGCGTGTAGAGGTCCAACGATTCGGGCACCGGGTCGGCCAGCGTGATCTCGACGATCTCGGCGTCGATGCCGCGCAGCCGCAGCCGCTGGCGCAGCACCAGGGCGTTGCCGCCGTCGCCGTAGGTGCCCATCACGTCGGGCAGCACCAGCCCGATCCGCACCACCGAGTCAGCCATGGCGCGCCAACGCTCGTTGCAGCTGGAGGAACGCGGTGTAGTTGGCGACGACCTCCACCCGCCCGGGCGGGCACGACGCGATCGCGGCGACGGTGTCGTGCACCAGGGTGTGCTCGACGCCCGCATACCCGAGACGCACCGCCAGGTCGGTGCCGCGCTCGCCGGCGGCTACCACCTCGGTCTCCTCGAAGTGCTCGAACCGCACATCCCACAGCCAGGACAGGTCCTCGCCGTCGGGCACCTGCCCGTTGACCGAGATGACCACCCCGGCGGCGTGCTTGTCCACCATCGACAGCGCTTCCTGCCAGCCCGCCGGATTCTTGGCCAGCAGGATCCGCGCCTGCGTGCGCGCCGACGCGGACGGTCCGGTAGCGCCCCGCGACCTCGTCGACCGCCGAGACGGCCGCCACCGCCGCCGCCGGATCCGCGCCCAACGCGACCGCGGCGGCGACGGCCTGGGCGGCGTTGCCCCGATTCACCGCGCCGGGCAGCGCCAACCGCATCGGCAGGGCCAGGCCGTCGGGCCCGTAGAGGTGCCCTCGTCGTCTGGTCGAACCACCATTGCGGGCTGGGCCGCTTGAAGTCGGCGCCCGTGGAATACCAGTGGCCCTGGTCGCGGACGATGATCTCGCCGCTGCGCGGGCAGCTGACCGAGTCGTTCGCCCACGAGCCGCCCGCGGCCACCCACACCACGTTCGGGCTGTCGTATGCGGCCGAGGTCATCAGCACGTCGTCGCAGTTGGCCACGACGACCGCGTCGGGGTGCCGGGCCAGGCCGGCGCGCAGGGTGCGTTCGATGACGTTGATCTCGCCGACCCGGTCCAGCTGGTCGCGCGACAGGTTGAGCAGCACGACGACGCTGGGTTCCACCGCGTCGGAGACGTGCGGCACGTGCATCTCGTCGACTTCCAGGGCGGCCAGCGGCAGCATCGCGGTTGGCGGCCAGCGCGGCGACCAGGCCGGCGTCCATGTTGGCGCCCTCGGCGTTGGTGGCCACCGCACCCAGCGTCCCCAACGCGGCCGACGGTCATCCGGGTGGTGGTGGATTTGCCGTTGGTGCCGGTGACGATGACGGTGCGCCGGCCGGCGCCGAGCTGCCGCAGCATCGAGCGGTCCAGCGTCATCGCGACCAGGCCGCCGATCATCGCCCCGGCCCCGCGTCCGGTCACCCGCGACGCCCAGCGCGCGCTCGCTCCTGCGGCGAGGGCCAGACGGGCACGGGTGGTAATCACCCGGGAAGTTTAAGGGCGACGGGCCGTTCGCATCGATTCCAGGGCGATCGCAGGTGCCGCGTCGCATCGAAATCGGCCGACACGGCGCGCAGCGACCAGGTGATGTCGGTCCGCCGTGCCATCCTCAGGCATGAGCGGGGTGTCCTGGGGTCGGCCGGCCAGCGAGCCGGACGCGGGCTGGGCCGTCATCGACGTCGAGACCTCGGGCTTTCGCCCAGGTCAGGCGCGGATCATCAGCCTCGCCGCGCTCGGCCTCGACGCCGACGGCCACGTCGAGCAATCGGTGGTGAGCCTGCTCAACCCCGGGGTGGACCCGGGTCCCACCCACGTGCACGGCCTGACCGCCGCCATGCTGGAGGACCAGCCGCAGTTCGCCGACATCGTCGGCGACGTGGTCGAGGTGCTGCGCGGCCGCACGCTGGTGGCCCACAACGTCGCGTTCGACTATGCGTTCCTCGCCGCCGAGGCCGAGCTCGCCGAGGCCGAACTGCCCGTCGACAGCGTCATGTGCACGGTCGAGCTGGCCCGGCGGCTGGAACTCGGCATCGACAATCTGCGGTTGGAGACGCTCGCGGCGCACTGGGGCGTGACCCAGGAACGGCCCGCACGACGCCTTCGATGACGCGATTGGTGCTGACCGGGGTGCTGGCGTCGGCGCTGGAGCGGGCCCGCGAACGCGACATCTGGCTGCCGGTGCATCCGGTGACCCGGCGCCGCTGGCCGAACGGCCGGGTGACCCACGACGAGCTGCGGCCGCTGAAGGTGCTGGCTTCCCGGATGCCCTGCCCGTATCTCAACCCGGGCCCGTATGTCCGCGGCCGGCCGCTGGTGCAGGGCATGCGGGTGGCGCTGGCTGCCGAGGTCGCGCCGCACCCACGAGGAACTCGTCGAGCGGATCCTGCACGCCGGGCTGGCCTACAGCGACACCGTCGACCGGGAGACCTCGCTGGTGGTCTGCAACGAGTCCCGCCCCCGAGCAGGGCAAAGGCTATCTCGCCCGGCAAGCTGGGCGTGCCGGTGGTCTCCGACGCGCAATTCATGGACTGCGTTCGGCGCCGTCCTCGGCGGCACCAGCATGGAGGAATTCATCGACCCAGCCGCGCGTCGACGAGCAGCTCGCGCTGTTCTGACGACTCAGCTATTGCGGGCGGCCCGGTTGACCGCCGACACGACCGCGCGCAGCGACGCGGTGGTGATCGACGGCGCGATGCCGACGCCCCACACGGTCCTGCCCGCCCACCGACGCCTCGACATAGGCCGCGGCCTGCGCGTCGTCGCCGGCGCTCATCGCGTGCTCGGAGTAGTCCAGGACGGCCACGTCGAACCCGACCGTTCCCAGCGCGTGGACGAACGCGGCCAGCGGGCCGTTGCCGGCGCCGCTGATCTCGGTCTCCACCCCGTTGATCTTGACGGTCGCGGCGATGCGTGGTGGTGCCGCTGTCTTCCTCGGAGGCGTCGACGCGCTGCTTCATCCGCTCCAGCGGCAGCACCGGAGCCAGGTACTCCTCGGAGAAGGCGTCCCACATCTCCTTGGGGACTGACCTCGCCGCCTTCGCCGTCGGTGATCTTCTGGATCACTTGGGAGAACTCGATCTGCAGCCGTCGCGGCAGCGCCAGGCCGTGATCGGCCTTCATGATGTAGGCCACCCCGCCCTTGCCGGACTGCGAGTTGACCCGGATCACCGCCTCGTAGGTGCGCCCGACGTCCTTGGGGTCGATCGGCAGATACGGCACCTGCCAGAGCATGTCCTCGACGTCGGAGTCCGCGGCGTCCGCATCGATCTTCATCTGGTCCAGGCCCTTGTTGATGGCGTCCTGATGGCTGCCGGAGAACGCGGTGTAGACCAGGTCCCCGCCGTAGGGGTGACGCTCGTGCACCGGCAGCTGGTTGCAGTACTCCACCGTGCGGCGGATCTCGTCGATGTTGGAGAAGTCGATCTGCGGGTCCACGCCGCGGGAGAACAGGTTCAGCCCCAGCGTCACCAGGCAGACGTTGCCGGTGCGCTCGCCGTTGCCGAACAGGCAGCCCTCGATCCGGTCCGCACCGGCCTGGTAGCCCAATTCGGCTGCGGCGACGGCGGTTCCGCGGTCATTGTGCGGATGCAGGCTCAGGATGACGGACTCCCGGTTGGCCAGGTTGCGGCTCATCCACTCGATCGAGTCGGCGTAGACGTTCGGGGTGGCCATCTCCACCGTGGCGGGCAGGTTGAAGATGATCGGGTTATCCGGCGTCGGCGCGATGATTTCGCCGACGGCGTCGCAAACCTGCTTGGCGTACTCCAGCTCGGTGCCGGTGTAGGACTCCGGCGAATACTCGAAGCGCCACCGCGTGCCCGGGTATTTCGCGGCCTGCTCGACACACTTGCGCGCGCCGTCGGTCGCGATGGCCTGCACCGCGGCCCGGTCGGCGCGAAAAACCACGCGGCGCTGCAGGATCGACGTCGAGTTGTAGAAGTGCACGATGGCCCGCGGCGCGCCTTCGCACGCCTGGAAGGTGCGCTCGATCAGCTCCGGCCGGCACTGGGTCAGCACCTGGATGGTGACGTCGTCGGGGATGGCGCCGTCGGTGATGATCTCGCGGACGAAGTCGAAGTCGGTCTGGCTGGCCGACGGGAACCCGACCTCGATCTCCTTGTAGCCCATGCGAACCAGCAGGTCGAACATGCGGCGCTTGCGGGCCGGGCTCATCGGGTCGATCAGCGCCTGGTTGCCGTCGCGCAGATCCACCGCACACCACAGCGGCGCGCGTGTCGATGACGCGGTCGGGCCAGGTGCGGTCGGCGCAGCCGGATGGGCTCGACTTCCTCGGCGAAGGGCCGGTACCGGTTGATCGGCATCGACGAGCCCCGCTGGGGGTTCCACGCGGGCTGGCCGGGCGCGGCGGGCCCACGGGCTTGACGATGGTTCGCGCTCGAAGCTCGGTGAGAGTCGCCGGACGGCTGAGTGAAGCTAGTCACGGTGGTTGCTCCGGGGTGTCAGAAGGGAACCTTCAGACCGGCGCATCGCGAACACCCGCGACGGGAAGCCGGTCTGGATCAGACCCCGTCGCGGCGTCCGAGGAGGAGCACCCGCTGCACGTCTGGCACTTTACCGCTTTTGGCGCCTTGGTAAAAACCGCGCTGAGACGGTAGCGAATCCGCAGGCCGGGGTACCAGGTATCGCGACGTAAATCACCATGCGGTGGCACGTATTCTGTTGTGGACTTATACCCGAAATTGAAGTGTCCAGGGCCGGAGAGGCAGGAAAGACGTGGCGCTCGTCGTGCAGAAGTACGGCGGATCCTCGGTGGCCGACGCCGACCGGATCCGTCGCGTTGCCGAGCGCATCGTCGAGACCAAGAAGCAAGGCAACGACGTCGTCGTCGTGGTCTCGGCGATGGGCGACACCACCGACGACCTGCTGGACCTGGCCCAGCAGGTGTGCCCGGCCCCGCCGCCGCGGGAACTCGACATGCTGCTGACGGCCGGTGAGCGAATCTCCAACGCGCTGGTGGCCATGGCCATCGAGTCGATGGGTGCGCAGGCCCGCTCGTTCACCGGTTCGCAGGCCGGCGTCATCACCACCGGCACCCACGGCAACGCGAAGATCATCGACGTCACGCCGGGACGGCTGCAGACCGCGCTCGACGAAGGGCCGAATCGTGTTGGTCGCCGGATTCCAGGGCGTCAGCCAGGACACCCGGGACGTCACCACGCTGGGCCGGGGTGGTTCGGACACCACGGCGGTCGCCCTGGCCGCGGCGCTGGGCGCCGACGTCTGCGAGATCTACACCGACGTCGACGGCATCTTCAGCGCGGACCCGCGGATCGTGCACAACGCCCGCAAGCTCGACACGGTCACCTTCGAGGAGATGCTCGAGATGGCCGCTTGCGGCGCCAAGGTTTTGATGCTGCGCTGCGTGGAATACGCACGCCGCTATAACATTCCGGTGCATGTCCGGTCGTCGTATTCGGACGAACCCAGGCACCGTCGTCGTCGGATCGATCAAGGACAAAGCCATGGAAGACCCCATCCTGACCGGAGTCGCGCACGATCGCAGCGAGGCCAAGGTGACCGTCGTCGGCCATCCCGGACATCCCCGGATATGCCGCCCGCGTCTTCCGGGCGCTCGCCGACGCCGACGTCAACATCGACATGGTGCTGCAGAACGTCTCCAAGGTCGAGGACGGCAAGACCGACATCACCTTCACCTGCTCACGCGACAGCGGACCCACCGCGGTGGCCAAGCTGGACGCGCTCAAGGACGAGATCGGGTTCAGCCAGCTGCTCTACGACGACCACATCGGCAAGGTGTCGCTGATCGGGGCGGGCATGCGCAGCCACCCCGGCGTCACCGCCACCTTCTGTGAGGCCCTGGCCGAGGTGGGCGTCAACATCGAGCTGATCTCCACCTCCGAGATCCGGATCTCGGTGCTGTGCCGCGACACCGAACTAGACAAGGCCGTCGTGGCGTTGCACGAGGCGTTCGGGCTCGGCGGCGACGAGGCGGCGACGGTGTATGCGGGGACGGGCCGATAAATGGTTGCCATCGGAGTCGTGGGCGCCACCGGCCAGGTCGGCCAGGTGATGCGCAGGTTGCTCGACGAGCGGGACTTTCCGCTCGGGACAGCGGCGGGTCGGTGCGGTTCTTCGCGTCGTCGCGCTCGCAGGGCCGCAAGCTGGGCTTTCGCGGCCAGGAGATCGAGGTCGAAGACGCCGCGACGGCGGACCCGAGCGGCCTGGACATCGCGTTGTTCTCCGCCGGCAAGACGATGTCGCTGGTGCAGGCGCCGCGGTTCGCCGCGGCCGGGGTGACGGTGATCGACAACTCGTCGGCCTGGCGCAAGGACCCGGACGTGCCGTTGGTGGTGTCGGAGGTGAACTTCGCACAGAGACGTCGCCAACCGGCCCTCTCAGAAGGGCATCATCGCCAACCCGAACTGCACCACCATGGCCGCGATGCCGGTGCTCAAGGTGCTGCACGAGGAGGCCGGGTTGTGCGCCTGGTGGTGTCGAGCTATCAGGCGGTGTCGGGCAGCGGGATCGCCGGCGTCGAGGAACTGGCCACGCAGGCGCGCGCGGTCATCGACGGCGCCGAGCAGCTGGTGCACGACGGCAGCGCGGTGCAGTTCCCGGCGCCCAAGACCTACGTCGCGCCGATCGCTTTCAACGTGGTGCCGCTGGCCGGCTCGCTGGTCGACGACGGCATCCGGTGAGACCGACGAGGACCAGAAGCTGCGCCACGAGAGCCGCAAGATCCTCGGCATCCCCGACCTGGCCGGTCAGCGGCACCTGCGTGCGGGTGCCGGTGTTCACCGGGCACTCGCTGTCGATCAACGCCGAATTCGCCCGTCCGCTGTCACCCGCGCGGGCCCGCGAGCTGCTCGACGGCTGCGCCCGGGCGTCAAGCTGGTCGACGTGCCGACCCCGCTTGGCGGCCGCGGGCGTCGACGAATCGCTGGTCGGCCGGATCCGGCAGGACCCCGGGGTGCCCGACGGCCGGGGCCTGGCGCTGTTCGTCTCCGGTGACAACCTGCGCAAGGGGGCGGCGCTGAACACCATCCAGATCGCCGAGCTGCTGGCCGCCGAGCTGTGACAAGCGGGTGAGCACCACCCACACTCGCCTGGTCGCGCGGTGCTCACTGTTCGCCGCGTCGGCGGTGTGTTTGGTTCTGCCGCAATGGCTTTGGGGTGTCGCGCATGCCGACCCGGCGGCGCCGGCCCCCGAGCCCGTGCTGCAGCCGCTGGCACCCGGTCAGGTGTTGCGGATCGGTCCCACGGCCGGGACCGGCACCCCCACCGGGGACTACGGCATCGGCGCGACCGACCTGTGCGAGTTCGTCGAGTTCCCCGCCGAGCTGCTCCAGGTGTGCGGCGACAGCTTCGCCGGCCAGGGCGTCGGGTTCGGCGGTTGGTACGCACCGGTCGCGTTGCGCGTCGACACCTCGTCGGTCGACGATCCCGGCGGGGTGCGCTACACCGGGGTCACCGGGATCGCCAGTCCGCTGCTGGCCGACCCCGCCCCGCCGGGGGCCTCGCAGCTGCCCGCCGGCGTGGTGCAGATCAACCGGCGCAACTACATGTTGGTGACGACGACCAAGAACCTCGAGCCGCAGACCTCGCGGCTGGTGACCGCCGAACCGGCGCGCGCGGGCTGGCAGACCATCCCGGGATCCAAGCGGCCCGCCTCGTACCAGGGCGGCTCGCAAACCCAGATCAGCGGCTACTACGACCCGATACCGACCCCGGATTCGCCCACCGGGTGGGTGTACATCGTCGCCGACAGTTTCACCCGCAGAGACCCGGTGGTGCTCTACCGGGCCACCCCGCAGACGTTCACCGACCGGTCGCGGTGGCAGGGCTGGGCGGCCGGCCCTGCCGGCGGCTGGAATAAGCCGCCGACGCCGCTGTGGCCGGACGAGGTCGGCGAGATGTGCGTGAGGCAGATCGACGGCAAGGCGGTGCTGTCCTATTTCAATGCCAGTCACGGGCAACATGGAGGTCCGGGTGGCCGACGACCCGACGTCGCTGGGCACGCGCCGGTCACCACGGTGGTGCAGCACGACGAGTGGCCTGAGCCGGCGGAGAGTTTGCCGCCGCCCTACGACAACCGGCTCGCGCAGCCGTACGGCGGCTACATCTCACCCGGCTCGACGCTCGACGAGCTGCGAATCTTCGTGAGCCAGTGGGATACTCGGGCGCGGGTGGCCGCGCCCTATCGAGTCATCCAGTTCGCCGTGAACCCGCTGCGGCCCGAGTGAGGGTCCTTTCCCGGTGTCCGCCCGCAGCCGGTCGCCACCGCGACCGGACTGCCACGCCTTCAGGGGTCCTCGTCGACGGCATCGCCAGTGCGCTTTATGTCGGTAACTACCGATTCGCCCAACAAGGCGTCGACTACTTCCACATCAGCAAGATCACGATCTCGCCGTTCCAGCACTACTGGTCTCTGGGCGTCGAGGAACAGTTCTATCTCGTATGGCCGGCCCTGATTATCGGTACGGCGTGGCTCATCCGACGTACGCGTCCGCGCGCCGGGACCGCCCATGCCGCGTCGTCGGTGACTCCATACCTGTTGGTCCTGGCGCTGGTCGGCGTCGTGTCGTTTGCCTTGTCGTCGGCGGCTACTCGTGCGGCGCCTCCGGTGGCGTTCTTTTCGTTGCACACCCGGGCGTGGGAGTTGGCCATCGGCGGGCTGGTGGCGCTCACGGCCAACCAGTGGCGGCGACTGCCGGCATTGCCGGCCGCGATCGCCGGGTGGGCGGGCCTGGCCATGGTGTTGCTGGCCTGCAATCGGTTCGACGCAACCACGCCCTTTCCCGGTACCGCCGCGCTCTTGCCCGTACTCGGCACGGCGCTGGTCATCGGCGCCGGCTGTGCCGCAGCTTCGCGAGGATGCGGCCGCGTCTTGGCGTTGCGGCCGATGCGGGCGGTCGGCCGGGTCTCGTACTCGTGGTATCTCTGGCACTGGCCGGTGCTGCTGCTCGCAACGCCGTTGCTGGGCCGCCCCTTGGGTCCGATAGATGGCCTGGCAGCGCTTGTCGTCTCCTTCGGGCTGGCCGTGCTCACACTGCGCCTCATCGAGAACCCGTTCCGATACTCCGCGTGGGTGCGCCAGTCGGGCGCCCGCAGTCTGGCGGTCGGTGGCGTCGCGACCGCGGTCGCGGTCTGTGTTGGCGTGGGCCTCTTGCTGTTCGTACCCACCCCGGTCGGCCGCGGCACGGCGGCCCCGGCGCTGCGCGTCACTGCCGGACCTCCGCCCACCGGCTCGAACCTTGCGCTGTACGACGCGGCCGTCCAGCACGTTTTTGCGCAGGTGCAGGCCGCGATTGCGGCATCTGTCGACCTGAAGGCCGTACCGTCAAACCTCGATCCACCGCTGGTCGACGTTGCACACGAAAAAGCGCCGGCCGGCCTGGCGGCTTGTCTGCGCAACCTCTTGGAAGTCGACCAACCTGAGTGCGCGACGGGCGACACCGCTGCGAAAACCACGGTGGCCCTGGTCGGTGACTCGAATGCCTTCAGTTGGAGCCCCGCATTCCAGCAAGTCGCCTCCCAGCGGCGGTGGCGGCTGGAGGTCCTGACCAAGGGCGCCTGCCCGATGCTGGACCTGGCCCTCAAAGTCTTCGTTCAGCGGGATTACACCGAGTGCGGGCAGTGGCGCAGTCAAGTCATCGCCCGATTACACAGTGAGCACCCGCGGTTGGTGGTGCTGGGCATGCTGCGCCACGACAGCGGCTCAGGGTCCCCGCCGTATGGCTCGGCGTGGATCGACAGTCTGACCCGCCTGGTGCGTCAGTTGCGGGGCACTGGCGCGGACGTGCTCGTGCTCGGGCCCACCCCGGATCTGCATTCAGCGGTCCCGGACTGCCTGTCACTTCACCTCGACGACGCGAAGGCCTGCTCGTCGGCAATGTCGACGGCGGTCAACGCACCCGGTATCGCCGCCGAGAGCGGCGCCGCCAAAGCCGGCGGTGGGCAGTACGCCGACCTCACCGAGCTGTTCTGCGCTACCAATCGCTGCCCGGCCATAGTGGGCAACACCCTGGTTTACGCGGACGAATTCCATCTGACGCCCGAGTACGCCCGGCTGTTGGCACCGGCGATCGGTGCGCTGGCCGATCGCACGCTCGTCCCCGGCTGACATGCGGCGTTTGTGGACGGTCGATTGTTCCTGTGATCACCGGTGCTCGCCCGGCCTTTTCGCCCGCTGAGCGGGGGCTTTACTTCACAGCTGCTACATAAGTAGCGCATAGCCGCCACTACTGTTAACGCCTTCATCATTTGTCTCATGAGTGAAACATCTGAAACCCCCACTGTGCGGCACTCCACCGCAACTGCACCGGCCGCCGCGGAAGCGGCGGCGGCCTACCGGGCCCCGCGGGTCTTCCAACTCGCCGCGTGGGTCGCCATTGTCGCCGGGATCGTGTTCATCGTCGCGGTCATCTTCTTCACCGGCTTCATCCTCGGCCACCGCGGTGGCCATCACGGTCACCACCACCACAAGCACCACCACGCGATGGTTCACCACCGCGGTCCGGGCGGCCCCGGCAACTTCGGCGGCCCGGGCGCACCGGGCGGCCAGGGTGGACAGGGCGGACAGAACGGTCCGGGAGCCACCACCACTGCTCCGGCTCCGTCCGGCGTGCGCCCCAGCGGCATGGCCCCGGGCCAGCTCCCGCCGTCGGTCTTCCACTCCGCGGCCACGACGGGTCAGGTCCCGAGCGTCATCGTGCTGACCAACTGAAAACCGTCACCAACCAGTGGTCCGGCGCTCCCGCGAGCGCCGGACCACCTGTCTTTGCGGTCACCGACGCCTAACCACCGCGTCTCGATTCACAACAATTTTGTCGCCGAGACCTGTTAGGGACAGGGTGGGCGGGGCAATATGGCAAGGCATGAGCGAGACACCCGAACCACACACCGAGTCGACCCCGCCGCCTGAGTCGACCCCGCCGCCTGAGTCGACCCCAGCCGCACCAGTCACCGCGCCACCGCCGCCACCGCCCCCACACCGGGTGAAGCCGCCGCGGCTCTACACGACGGCCGCCTGGGTGGTGATCGTCGCGGGTATCGTCTTCATCCTCACGTCGGTGTTCTTTGTCGGCGCCTTCATTTGGAAGCACAACTACTACTGCCACCATCACCACCACGGCATGTTCCACCCGGGCGGCCCCGGCGGCCCCGGCCCGGGCAATGGACCGTGGGGAGGCCCCGGCGGTCCCGGGCCGGGTAACGGACCTGGACAGTACGGCGGTCCCGGCGGCTACGGACCGTGGTACGGCGGCCCGGGCGGACCCGATAACGGGCCGTGGGGATATGGGCCCGGCGGTCCGGGTTTGATCGTTCCGATGCCCCCCGGCGGCCCGGGTGGTCCGGGCGGACCGGTTGCCGGCCCGGGTGTCAGCGGCCCCGGACAGCCGCCGGGAGTGAGCCCGGCCCCCGGTGCACCCGCGCCGCGCCCCTGACGGCGCTGGTATTGGTCACGCCTTAAGTCACGCCCGGAATGGGTATTAACCCGTAGTGGGCAACCGGTCGGAAGCCCGCACTATCTTGACAGGTCAAGATAAGGGGAATACTCGATTGCAGGCCGGAAGATCCGGGGCGCTCACTGCGGTACTGAAAATGCTTGATGCTCAAGCGATTCGGTACCGCGGTGTGCGACCTCGGGTACTGCCGCCCTCAGCCCGGTGACGAGGAGAGAGCGTAATGACGGAGCGTTTCACGACCACTGACGCAGGCATCGCTGCGCCGAGCGACGATCAGTCGCTGACGATCGGCCCAGACGGCCCGATTCTGTTGCAGGACCACTACCTGATCGAACAGATGGCGATGTTCAATCGGGAGCGCATCCCGGAGCGCCAGCCGCACGCCAAAGGTGGTGGCGCATTTGGCCATTTCGAAGTGACCAACGACGTCAGCAAGTACACCAGGGCCGCGGTGTTCCAGCCCGGCGTCAAAACCGACATGCTGGCAAGGTTTTCCACCGTCGCCGGCGAGCGGGGCAGCCCAGACACCTGGCGCGACCCGCGTGGCTTCGCGCTGAAGTTCTATACGAGCGAGGGCAATTTCGACCTCGTCGGCAACAACACCCCGGTCTTCTTCATGCGCGACCCGTTGAAGTTTCAGCACTTCATCCGGTCCCAGAAGCGTTTGCAGGCAAGCAATGTGCGGGACCACAACATGCAGTGGGACTTCTGGAGCCTCTCCCCGGAATCGGCGCACCAGGTCACCTGGTTGATGGGCGATCGGGGGATCCCCAAGACGTGGCGAAACATGAACGGCTACAGCAGCCACACCTACAGCTGGATCAATGCAGCCGGCGAGATCTTCTGGGTGAAGTACCACTTCATCACCGATCAGGGCATCGACTTCCTGACCCAGGAGGACGCCGACCGGTTGGCCGGCGAGGACGGCGACTACCACCAGCGCGACCTGTTCGAGTCGATCGAACGCGGAGATCACCCGAGCTGGACGCTGAAGATGCAGATCATGCCGTACGAGGACGCCAAAAATTACCGGTTCAACCCGTTCGACCTGACCAAGGTGTGGCCGCACGGCGACTACCCGTTGATCGACGTCGGCAAGATGACCCTGAACCGCAACGTCACCGACTACCACGCCGAGATCGAGCAGGCGGCGTTCGAGCCGAACAACACCGTGCCCGGTACCGGGCTGAGTCCGGACAAGATGCTGCAGGCGCGCGGCTTCTCGTACTCCGACGCGCATCGCGCCCGACTGGGGACCAACTACCGTCAGATCCCCGTCAACACCCCCAAAGTCGAGGTGAACAGCTACTCCAAAGACGGCGCCATGCGGATCAACAACGTCTCCGACCCCGTGTATGCGCCCAACTCCTACGGCGGCCCGCACGCCGACCCGGCACGAGCGGCCGAGATCCGCTGGCATGCCGACGGCGACATGGTCCGCTCGGCGTACACGCTGCATGCCGAGGACGACGACTGGGGGCAGGCCGGCACCATGGTCCGCGAAGTCCTTGACGATGCGGCCAGGGAACGACTGGCGCACAACATCATTGGCCACGTGTCGCAAGGCGTCAAGGAGCCGGTGCTGTCGCGGGTGTTCGAGTACTGGCGCAACGTCGATCCCGACCTCGGCAAAAAGGTCGAGGAAGGCGTCCGGGGCAACGGGGGCTGACCGCACGTCTGTGCGCCTGGCATGATCGCTGCATGACCATGCGGGTTACGCAGGTTGCCCAGCTGTACGGGGCCGCGATGGCCATCGGCTTGGCTCTGGCGGGCACGGTCGCAATTCCGGTCGCGGCCGCGCACCCGTCGGAGCCGGGCGTGGTGAACTACGCCGTCTTGGGCAAGGGGTCGGTCGGCAACATCGTCGGTGGACCCATGGGGTGGGAGTCGGTGTTCACCCAGCCCGGGCAGGGCGACTGGGTGGACCTGCCGGAGTGCAACAACTGGGCCGACATCGGCTTGCCCGAGGTCTACAACGATCCCGACCTGGCGTCGTTCAACGGAGCGGTTACCCAGACGTCGGCCACCGACCAGACGCATCTGGTCAAACAGGTCGTCGGGGTGTTTGCCAGCAACGACGCCGCGGGTCGGGCTTTTCATCGGGTGGTGGATCGAACGGTGGGCTGTTCGGGACAGACGACCGCGCTCCACCTGGACAACGGAAGCACGCAGGTGTGGTCGTTCGACGGCGGGCCGGCAGGCCCGGCCGACGAGAACTGGACCAAACAGGAGGCGGGCACCGATCGCCGGTGCTTCGATCAAACCAGGCTGCGCGAAAACGTGTTGCTGCAGGCGAAAGTGTGCCAATCGGGCAACGCCGGGCCCGCGGTGAACGTGCTAGCTGGGGCGATGCAGAACGCGCTGGGTCAATAATCGAACGATTTGGGTACCCGTCCTCCCCGTGCGTCTGGAAGGGCATGAAGGGAATATGTCGGGGGCGTCTGATAGATGAAGCACTAGACGAAGTAGTGCCGATTATCGTTCGATTAGCTGCGCAGGGAAGCGGTCCGCGGGTGCATGTTCAGGCCTGCGGGCCCGAAGGGATCGTGATATGACGTTCGCGCCGATCACTGCCGCGGCTTCGCAGTCGGAGTCGCGGGTGACCAGTGCCGACGCCGCCCCAGAGCTGAACATCGCCGAGCTGGCCGACTCCGCATCCGTCGCGAAATACGTCGCCGAGGGATGTCTGGTCGATGCCCCGCTGGGCCGTGTGGGTCTGGAGTTGGAGGCCCATTGCCACGACCCGGCCGATCCGCACCGCCGCCCGAGCTGGGACGAAATCGCCGACGTACTCGACGCGCTGCCCGCGCTGCCTGGTGGCAGCAGGATCACCGTGGAACCGGGCGGCGCCGTCGAACTGTCCGGACCACCGGCCGACGGCGTAGTACCCGCCATCGACGCCATGCGACGTGATCAGGCCGTGCTCCAGCCGGCGTTTGCTGAGGCCGGGCTGGGCCTGGTCTTCCTCGGCGCCGACCCGCTGCGGCCGCCCAAGCGCATCAATCCCGGCGCCCGGTACCGCGCCATGGAACAGTTCTTCGCCACCAGCGACTCGGGGGAAGCGGGCGCGGCGATGATGACGTCGACCGCATCGATTCAGGTCAATGTGGACGCCGGGCCGCGGGACGGCTGGGCGGCCCGAGTGCGTCTGGCACATGCCTTGGGGCCCACCATGATCGCGATCACGGCCAACTCGCCGATGCTGGTCGGCGATTTCACCGGCTGGGTGTCGAGCCGGCAGCGGGTGTGGGGCCGGATGGACTCGGCCCGCTGCGGGCCCATCCTGGGCGCCAGCGGCGACGACCCGGGCACCGACTGGGCGCGGTATGCGCTCAAGGCGCCGGTGATGCTGGTGCACAACCCTGATGCCGAGGCCGTCACGCAGTGGGTGCCGTTTGCCGACTGGGTCGATGGGCGGGTGTTGCTCGGGGATCGTCGCCCGAGCGTCGCAGACCTGGAATACCACCTGACCACGTTGTTCCCGCCGGTGCGGCCCAGGCAGTGGCTGGAGATCCGCTATCTGGACAGCGTGCCCGACGCGTTGTGGCCCGCGGTGGCGTTCACCCTGGCGGTGCTGCTCGATGACCCGGACGCGGCCGACATCGCGGCCGAGGCCGTGGAACCGGTGGCCACCGCCTGGGACACTGCCGCCCGGGTCGGTCTGCGGGATCGGCGGCTGTACGCGGCGGCCAACGCGTGCGTGGCCACCGCCGCCGCGAAAGCGCCCGCCGAACTCGGCGATTCCATGCAGCGGTTGGTCCGCCTTGTCGACCAGGGTCGCTGTCCCGGCGACGATTTCTCCGACCAGGTGATCGAGCACGGCCTCGCGGCCGCCGTCTCGGAGGCGGCGCGTTGCTCGCAAGGGCAGCTGTGAGGGCACGGGAGGGCATCGCCGACGACCTGGCGCGGACGCGGACGCGGACGTTGCGCCTGGTCGAGTTCGACGACGCCGAACTCTGCCGGCAGTACGACCCGTTGATGAGTCCGCTGGTGTGGGACCTGGCGCACATCGGCCAGCAGGAGGAGCTGTGGCTGTTGCGCGGTGGCGATCCCACCCGGCCTTCGATGTTGCCGCCGGCGGTCGAGGGGCTCTACGACGCCTTCGTGCATTCCCGCGCCAGCCGGGTCGAGCTGCCGCTGCTGTCGCCGGACAAGGCGCGGGCATATTGCCGCACCGTGCGGTCGGCCGTGCTCGACGCGCTTGACGGGCTGCCCGACGATCCCGCCGGCGACGAGGCGGCGTTCGTGTACGCGATGGTGGTCAGCCACGAAAACCAGCACGACGAAACCATGTTGCAGGCATTGAATCTGCGCAGCGGCGCACCACTTTTGCGGGACGCCACAACGCTGCCGGCCGGTCGGGCAGGGGTGGCCGGTACCTCGGTGCTGGTGCCCGGCGGTGAGTTCGTGCTCGGTGTGGACGCCGCCGGCGAGCCGTATTCGTTGGACAACGAGCGTGGAGCGCATGTCGTCGACCTGCCCGCGTTCCGGATCGGCCGCGTTCCGGTCACCAACGGCGAATGGCGGCACTTCGTCGACGACGGCGGCTACGACCAGCCGCGTTGGTGGTCGGAGCGCGGCTGGCAGCACCGCCAGGGTGCGGGCCTGACGGCGCCGCAGTTCTGGAGTTCCGACGGCGCGACCCGCACACGTTTCGGCCACGTCGAAGACATTCCGGCCGACGAACCCGTCCAGCACGTCAGCTATTTCGAGGCCGAGGCGTACGCGTCCTGGGCCGGTGCCCGGCTGCCCACCGAGCTGGAATGGGAGAAGGCCTGCACCTGGGATCCGTCCACCAGCACCCGGCGCCGATACCCCTGGGGAGAGCGCACGCCGGACGAGGCGCTGGCCAACCTGGGCGGCACGGCGCTGCGTCCGGCGCCCGTCGGCGCCTACCCCGCCGGCGCTTCGGCGTACGGGGCCGAGCAGATGCTCGGCGAGGTCTGGGAGTGGACCACGTCCCCGCTGCGGCCCTGGCCGGGGTTCGTCCCGATGCTGTACGAGCGATATTCGCAGCCCTTCTTCGACGGCGATTACCGGGTGCTGCGCGGCGGCTCGTGGGCCGTGGAGCCGGGCATCATGCGGCCGAGCTTCCGCAATTGGGATCACCCGTACCGGCGCCAGATCTTCTCCGGCGTCCGGTTGGCGTGGGACGTCTCCGACGCCGGGGATCCCGCCTGATGTGCCGGCACCTGGGATGGCTGGGGCACTGACGTCACGGTTTCCTCGCTGGTGCTCGACCCGCCGTTCGGGCTGCGCGTGCAGTCCTATGCGCCGCGCCGCCAAAAACACTGCCTGCTCAACGCCGACGGTTGGGGCGTCGGGTTTTTCGACACCTCCTCGCAAGGCTCCTCCGAGGGCGGGCTGCCACGCCGCTGGCGCAGCCAGGCGCCGCTGTGGGGTGACGTGTCGTTCGATTCCGTCGCGCCCGCGTTGCGCAGCCACTGCGTGGTGGCCGCGGTCCGCTCGGCCACCGTCGGCATGCCGATCGAGGTCAGCGCGACCGCGCCGTTCACCGATGGGCAATGGTTGTTGTCGCACAACGGGATCGTCGACCGAGCCGTGTTGCCGGCGACGACGCGTGGCCGAATCCGTCTGTGACAGCGCGATACTGGCGGCCGCCATCTTCGAGCGCGGCCTCGACGCGCTGGGGGAGACCATCGTCGAGGTAGGGGCGGCCGACCCGAACGCCCGACTGAACATATTGGCCGCCAACGGCTCTCGCATGCTGGCGACGGCCTGGGGTGACACGCTGTCCATACTGCGCCGCGCGGACGGTGTGGTCCTGGCCAGCGAACCCTACGACAACGACTCCGACTGGGAGGACGTGCCGGACCGCCATCTTGTCGAAGTCACTGCGAATGGCGTCACGCTGACGCCGCTGGATCAGTCGAGAGGATCTTGATGACGCTGTCGCTGTCGAACCACCTGGCCGCCGACTCGGCGTACCACGCGTTGCGCCGCGACGTGCTGGACGGCCTGCAGAAGACACCGAAGACGTTGCCGCCCAAATGGTTCTACGATTCGGTGGGTAGTGACCTGTTCGATCAGATCACCCGATTGCCCGAGTACTATCCGACGCGCGCCGAGGCTGAGATCTTGCGCGCCCGTGCGGCCGAAATCGCATCGGCCAGCGAGGCCGACACCCTGGTGGAACTGGGCAGCGGGACATCGGAGAAGACGCGGGTGTTGCTCGACGCCCTGCGCGCACGGGGTTCGCTGCGCAGGTTCGTTCCGTTCGACGTCGACGCCAGCATCCTGTCGACCGCCGCCGCGGCCATCCAGCAGGAATACGCGGGCATCGAGATCAAGGCCGTCTGTGGCGATTTCGAAGAGCACCTGACCGAGATCCCGCGAAGGCGGGCGACGGCTGTTCGTGTTCCTTGGGTCCACGATCGGCAACCTCACGCCCGGACCGCGCGCGGAGTTCCTTGCCGCACTGTCCGCGCAGATGCGGCCCGGCGACAGCCTGCTGCTGGGCACGGACTTGGTCAAGGACACCGGGCGGTTGGTGCGCGCCTATGACGACGCCGCCGGGGTGACGGCGGCGTTCAATCGCAATGTGCTCGCGGTGGTGAACCGGGAACTCGACGCCGACTTCGACGTCGACGCCTACCGGCACGTGGCCCGGTGGAACGCGGCGGAAGAACGCATCGAGATGTGGCTGCGGTCCGACCGTCGCCAGCGGGTGCGGGTCGGCGCGCTCGAGCTGACCGTCGACTTCGAGGCCGGCGAGGAAATGCTCACCGAGGTGTCGTGCAAGTTCCACTCCGACAAGGTGACTGGCGAATTGGCCGGCGCGGGATTGCGCCGCATCCGGTGGTGGACCGACGAGGCGGGCGACTTCGGGTTGTCGTTGGCCGTCAAGTGACCGGCGGCAACGCGCTGGCCGACCAATGGCGGTCAGCCCGCCCGCCGATGGCCGGGCTGCACCTGGACAACGCGGCCTGTTCACGGCAGAGCCTCGCGGTGATCGAGGCGACCGCGCAGCACGCGCGCAACGAGTCCGAGGTCGGCGGCTATGTCGCCGCGGAGGCGGCCACACCGGTGCTCGACGCCGGGCGCGTCGCGTTCGCCGCGCTGACCGGAATGCCGGATGCCGAAATGGTTTTCACCACCGGCTCGCTGAACGCCCTGGATCTGCTGCTGGGCAGCTGGCCGGCGGGAACGCCGGACGACTGGCGCTGCCTGCCCGGCGAATACGGGCCCAACCTGGCCCTGATGGCAGCGCACGGATTCGACCGGCAGCTGCTGCCGGCACTGGAAGACGGCCGGGTCGCGCTCGACGACGCGGCGCTTGCCCTGGAGGCCGATCCGCCGGATCTGGTGCACCTGACCGCGGTGGCCAGCCATTGCGGTGTGGTGCAACCGGTTTCGATGATCGCCCGACTCTGCCGGGAGTTGGGGCTGCCGCTCGTCGTCGACGCCGCCCAGGCGCTGGGCCAGGTGGACTGCGCGGTGGGCGCCGACGTGACCTATTCCTCGTCGCGCAAGTGGATCGCCGGGCCGCGCGGTGTCGGGATGCTCGGGGTGCGCCGCGAGCTGATGGAAGCGCTTGCGCCCGCGGCTGGCCGCGCCGGACTGGGCCAGCAAAGACGGCTCGCCGACGGTGGCCGAACAGCTGGAATTCGGCGAAGCCAATATCGCTGCGCGCGTGGGGTTTTCGTTGGCCCTGGGCGAACATTTGGCGTACGGCCCGCAGGCGGTGCGTGCACGTCTGGCCGAGCTGGGCAGTCTGAGCCGCACGGTGCTGGCCGATGTGGCCGGCTGGACGGTGGTCGAAGAGGTCGAGGAGCCCAGTGCCATCACCACTTTGGCGCCGAACGACGGTGCCGACCCGCAAGCGGTGCGCGGCTGGCTGCTCGCCGAGCGACGGATCCTGACCACGTTCGCCGGGGTGCAGCGGGCGCCGCTGGAGCTGACGGAACCGGTGCTGCGGATCTCGCCGCACGTGGATACCACGGCCGACGACCTGGAGATGTTCGCCGAGGCGCTCATCGCCGCCACCGCGGCGACCGCGACCGGCTAGCCGGCTTTGTGCGCGGTCAACAGGTAGGCAGGCATCTTCATCCGGCCCTTCTCGTCGCGGTCGTGCTGCGGACCGTCGGGGACCGGCGGAATGTTGGCGTGGATGAAGGCCGGCCGGATCTCGTCGATCTCCCAGTACTTGCTCACCGCGTCGCGCAGTTCGTCCTCGTCGACTTCGTTGGGCTTGGTCTCCCATTCGACGGGGAAGGCGCCCTTGGCGAAGACCAGCACGAAGTAGCTGGCACCCGGGGCCGCCGCGCGGTGTACCGAGCTCAGGTAGCCGTCGCGGCCCTCGACCGGCAACGAGTGGAACAGCGTGCTGTCGGCCACGGTGGAGAACCGTCCGTCGTAGCCGGTGAACGACGTGATGTCGGCCTGCACGAAGGTGGCCGTGGTCAGGCCGCGGTCGGCCGCCGCCTTGGTGGCCGCCGCGACGGCGGTGGGGGTGAGGTCGATGCCGACCACGGTGTAGCCCTGGGCGGCCAGGGTCAACGACAGCTCGGCGACTCCACAGCCGGCGTCCAGCACGTCGCTGCGGAACTTGCCGGCCGCGATCAGGGCGGCCAGTTCGGGCTGCGGCTCACCGATGTTCCACGGCGGCGGACCCTCGAACTCGCCCTGCTCGCGATATGCGCTGTCCCAGTCCATAACGTGATCAGACGTCATGGTGTCCAACGTACCCGCGGTCAGGATTCCCAGGTGTGTACCGGTTCGTTGGCGTGCATGTGGTCGCAGTACCGGCGCAGCATCTCGGCCAGCGCCGCGGGCCTGCTCATGCCGCCGTCCTGCAGTGCCCGCACGGTGGACACCTGCCAGCTGGCACCGTTGCGTCCCGCTCGGGCCCGGCCCTCGATGACCCCGAGGAACCGGTCGCGAACCTCGGCGTCGACACCCCAGCGCCGCAGTCCTTCGTCGGCGATCGGCAGCAGCGTGTCGAGCACCAATTCGCGCGCCGTCACCTCGCCCAATCCCGGGCCAGTGCAGCCGGGCGTCGATGCCGTGGCGCGCCGCCGCCAAGAAATTGGCTTCCGCCACACCGAAATCCATGCTGTCCCACAGCGGGTTGTCGGCTTCGGACAGGCTGCGCAGCATGCCGTAGAAGAAGGCCGAATTCGCCAGCATGTCGATGACGGTCGGCCCGGCCGGCAACACCCGGTTCTCCAGCCGCAGATGGGGGCGACCGTCGACGCACGTCGTACACCGGACGGTTCCACCGGTAGACGGTCCCGTTGTGCAGGCGCAGTTCGGAAAGCTGCGGGATGCGCCCGGCGGCCAGCTCGGCGACCGGGTCCTCGTCGGACACCTCGGGCAGCAGGGATCGGGAAGTAGCGGATGTTCTCCTGGTACAGGTCGAGGACCGAGCTGATCCACTGTTCGCCGAACCACACCCGCGGGCGCACCCCTTGGGTTTTCAGCTCCTCGGGCCGGGTGTCGGTGGACTGCGTGAACAGCTTCGATACGGGTTTCCGCCCACAGCCGGTGCCCGAAGAAGAACGGCGAGTTGGCGCCCAGCGCCAACTGCGGGCCGGCCAGCGAGCTGCGCCGCATTCCAGTTGGCGGCGAACGCCTCCGGGCCAACTTGCAGATGCAATTGCATGCTGGTGCAAGCGGATTCGGGTGCGATCGTGGCGGTGTGCCAGCTCAGCGGCTCGGGGCCGGCAATGTTGATGGGAATGTCTTCGCCGCGGGCGGTGAAGATCGAGTCGTTGAGGGCGGCGTATCGCGTCGACTCGCTCATCCAGCCGTGGTCGAGGTGTTCGGACATCAGCGTGGGCAGGATGCCGATCATGACGATGTGGGCACCGCCGGCGGCGCTGGCCTTGTTCTCGGCGTCGTTCAGGCTGGCCCGCACCTCGGCCTCGAGATCCAAGGCTGGTGTGTCCGGGCAGCGCGTGCGGCGGAACGTTGAATTCAATGTTGTAGGCGCCTAATTCGGATCTGGTACGCCGGATCGCCGATGGCGTCCAGCACGTGGCGATTGGACATGGCCGGCTGGTAGTCGGCATCGACGAGGTTGCATTCGATCTCCATGCCGGTGAGCGGCCGGTCGGAATCGAAGCGTGACTGCGCGAGCATCGTCTCGAAGGCGTCCAGGCACAGCTGTACCTTGCGCCGGTATTCCCGCCGATGTGCGCTGTCGTACGTGGTGCGCTTGACCTCTTCGCCCACAACGCCGATGCAACAGGGTTACCGCCCGTAACGCAAGCTCTCACGGGTCGCAGTCCCGCGCCGTCCGTCGGCGGGTAGACCATGATGGACTTTTGCCGCAAACGTGTCAGAGCTCACGGGTGGAGGAGAGCAGTTGGCCGAGTTCGCCGAATTCGTCGCCGCCATCGACCAGGGCACCACCAGCACTCGCTGCATGATCTTCGATCACGACGGTGCCGAAGTGGCCCGCCATCAACTCGAGCACGAGCAGATCCTGCCGCGGGCCGGCTGGGTGGAGCACGACCCGGTCGAGATCTGGGAGCGCACCTCCTCGGTGCTGACGTCGGTGCTGAACCGAGCCAATCTGGCGCCGAAAAACATTGCCGCGCTGGGAATCACGAACCAGCGCGAGACGACGCTGGTGTGGAACCGCAAGACCGGGCGGCCCTTATTACAACGCGATCGTCTGGCAGGACACCCGCACCGACCGGATCGCGTCGGCGCTGGACCGCGACGGTCGCGGCGACGTGATCCGCCGCAAGGCCGGCCTGCCGCCGGCGACCTACTTCTCCGGCGCCAAGCTGCAGTGGATCCTGGAGAACGTCGACGGGGTGCGCGAGGCCGCCGAGAGCGGCGAAGCGTTGTTCGGCACCCCCGACAGCTGGGTGTTGTGGAATCTGACCGGTGGTCCGCGCGGCGGCGTGCACGTCACCGATGTGACGAACGCCAGCCGGACCATGCTGATGAACTTGGAAACGCTGGACTGGGACGACGAGCTGCTGTCGTTCTTCGCCATCCCCCGTGCGATGCTGCCGGCGATCGCGCCGTCGTCGTCGCCGCAACCGTACGGTGTGACACGGAGACCGGGCCCGCCGGCGGCGAGGTGCCGATCACCGGGGTGCTCGGCGACCAGCATGCGGCGATGGTCGGTCAGGTGTGCCTGTCCGAGGGGGAGGCGAAAAACACCTACGGCACCGGCAATTTCCTGCTGCTCAACACCGGTGAGACGATCGTGCGATCCGAACAACGGGCTGCTGACCACCGTCTGCTATCAGTTCGGGGACGCCAAACCCGTTTACGCGCTTGAGGGTTCGATCGCGGTGACCGGCTCGGCGGTGCAGTGGCTGCGCGACCAGCTGGGCATCATCAGCGGTGCCGCGCAAAGCGAATCGCTGGCTCGTCAGGTCGACGACAACGGCGGAGTCTATTTCGTGCCCGCGTTTTCCGGGTTGTTCGCGCCCGTACTGGCGATCCGATGCGCGCGGCGCGATCGTGGGGCTGTCCCGATTCAACACCAACGCGCACCTGGCCCGCGCGACGCTGGAGGCGATCTGCTACCAGAGCCGCGACGTGGTGGACGCGATGGCGGCGGATTCCGGTGTGCGCCTTGAGGTTTTGAAGGTCGACGGCGGTATCACCGGCAACGATCTATGCATGCAGATTCAGGCCGACGTGCTGGGCGTGGACGTGGTGCGGCCGGTGGTCGCCGAGACCACCGCGCTGGGCGCCGCCTACGCGGCGGGTCTGGCGGTGGGGTTCTGGGCGGATCCGGCGTGACCTGCGTGCGAACTGGCAAGAGGGCAAGCGCTGGTCGCCGGTGTGGAACGACGAGCAGCGCGCCGCCGGGTATGCGGGCTGGCGCAAGGCGGTGCAGCGGACCCTGGATTGGGTCGACGTCACGTGACGTCACCTGATCCAGGGCCCGCTCGGGCGCTCAGTCTTCGCCGAGGATGCCGTAGATCTCACGTCGCGCATTGTTGATGATGTCGACGATGCGCTGCTGCTGCTCGGACGTGAAGCGGTGTGGGCGGACTGCCCGACCGCGCCGAACAACTGGCCCATGGCGGCCCGCAGATTGACGTGGCCCGGGTCGGCGCCTTCGGTGATCTCGTCCCACGGTGGGGTCTCGATCTTCTCGGCCGCCGCGCGGCCCTGGTCGGTCAGCTCGAAAAGCTTCTTGCTGCCGTCGGTTTCGCTTGCGGTGATCAGGCCTTCGTCGTCGAGTAGCTGCAGCGTCGGGTACACCGAACCGGGGCTCGGCTTCCAGAGTCCGTTGCTGCGTTCGGCGATCTGCTGGATCATCTCGTAGCCGTGCATCGGCCGCTCGACCAGCAGCGTCAGGATGGCCGCTCGCACGTCGCCGCGCTTGCCGCGACCCGGGCCGCCGCGACGCCATCCGCCGCGCCGGCCACCGGGACCGAAGCCGAAGCCGGGACCGAAGCCCGGACCGAAGCCCGGCCCGAAGCCCGGGCCGAAGCCCGGCGCCGAAGCCGTCGTGGCCGCCGGCGTGATCGCGCAGGTGCTCGCGGAAGTCCCGTCGGGCCTGGCGCCGTGCTTCGTGCAGGGCGCGACGGTCAACCGGGCCGGAGCCGAGGCCGAATCCGAAACCGGGCCGGCCCGCCGAATGGTCCGTCGGGGGGAGTGAATGGGTTACTCATTTTTCTGTCCTTACGTCTGTGGGTAGCGCACCGGTCGTGCGCTCTCGGAACATCACGATATATCGGAAACTAACGCGATGCAACGGGATATGTTGAGAAAATCGGGCCGGCGCCGCTGAGCTGGGGAAATCTGAGCAACATCCGCCGTGATCCGACCGGCGGCCCGGTTTGCATGCGTCAGGCGGCGGGTAGGACCTACGAGATGGACGCTGACAACAACCTGAAGGTCGACAGCGGTGGCACTGGCGCGGCCGCGTTTCGGGCGACCCGACGGTGCCCGGCGCCGCAACACCTGGCCATGGATCAACTGGGGGTTGGCGCTGGCGACGGTGCCCGCCGCCGCGCTCGTGATGCTCTTCGCGCTCGGTGCCGTGATGAGCACCGACGGCTGCAGCGATGGCAGCTGTCCCAACCTGGGCCACGGCGGGATCAATTTCGGCGTCGCGTTCTACGGCGCGCCCGCGGTGGCCTTCGTCGTCATCATCATCTCGTTTTTCACCGCCAAGCGCCGCGGCGGCATCGTGGTTCCGCTGGGCGGGTGGGCGGTGCTGATCGTCGACGTCGTCCTCATGGCGGCGAGTGTGGCCGGCTAGTAGGCGCTGAGAAACAGTCCGGCGTACCGGTGCCTGCCGGGCCGGGTCGGCCCGAGTGCGGTCCGGCCACCCGATGGATTGTGATGGTGCTTGCGGCACCGCGCCCGGCGGCGGGCTGGGCCAGCCCGGGGGCTTTGGTATCCACGGCCGGGCGGCCACGGCGTCGGCCCCATAGCGGTTGCGGCGGGGCGCAGCCGGGCCAGTTCGCGGCGGTGCCGCTCGGCGAGGACTGCGGCGAGCACCAGTTCCGGCGGGGCACCGGGCGGTGGCGGCGGGGCGATGCGGGCGACCACGTCGCCGGCGATCCGGTATGCCATCTGCAGGCGCAGTTGACGGTCGAGCTGTGTTGCCCTGGAAAGGAATTGGCGAGCAACCTCGACCTGGCCGGCGGAGAGCCCCGACAGCTGCAGCGACGATGCCCACCATGCCAATGCGGGCGGCATCATCGGCGGGGGCCCGAGTCGGGGTCCACGTTCGTTGACCACCACCGTGCCGGCGAAGATGTCGCCGATTCGTTTGGCCTTGGGGGACAAGATGCTGCAGATGACGGCGGGGCTCCCGAACAGCATCCAGATCTCCACCAGGACTGCCAGTGCGCGAAACAGCGCCTGGCGGAAGCGTTCTGGGCCGCCGTCGTCGGACACGACACGCAGGCCCATCGCGATCTTGCCCACCGAGCGGCCCCGCGTCGCCGTTTCGAGAACCAGCGGATAGCCCACATCACCAGCACCGTAAAGATCAGCAGGATCGCGTTCGTCAGTGCGGTGTCGAATTGAGTCAGGGTGGCGGCCCACAACATCAGGCCGAGCAGGTAGACAGACGAACATGACCGTGATGTCGATCAGCGCGCTCAACGTCCGCACCGGCAGCTGGGCGATCTGCACATCGAGCACCACAGCGTCCCCGGTCACCACCTCCGACATAACTTCGAACGGTACAGGTTGGGTCCGTGGGGCCGGCCGCACTTTGTTATGCCGGCGGTGCGATTAGGCTGCCGAGGGTGGATGTCGACGCATTCGTGCTGGCCCATCGCCCTACCTGGGACCGTCTCGACCGCTTGATCGGGAGGCGCCGGTCGCTGTCCGGCGCGGAAATCGACGAACTCGTCGAGCTCTACCAGCGGGTCTCCACCCACCTGTCGATGCTGCGCTCGGCGTCGTCGGACTCGATGGTGATCGGTCGGCTCTCGAGCCTGGTGGCGCGGGCCCGTTCCGCGGTGACCGGTGCCCATGCGCCATTGAGCAGTGCGTTCACCCGGTTCTGGACGGTGTCCTTCCCGGTCGTGGCCTACCGCACCTGGCGGTGGTGGCTGGCCACGGCGGCGGCGTTCTTCGCCGTGGTCGTGATCGTCGCGCTGTGGGTCGCCGGCAGCCCGGACGTGCAGTCCGCGCTCGGAACCCCCAGCGACATACAGCAATTGGTCAATCACGATGTCGAGTCGTACTACAGCGAACATCCCGCTGCGGCATTCGCGCTGCAAATCTGGGTGAACAATTCCTGGGTTTCCGCTCAATGCATCGCACTGTCGGTGGTGTTGGGCGTGCCGATTCCCTTCGTGCTGTTTCGAGAATGCCGCCAACCTGGGCGTCATTGCCGGCCTGATGTTTCCGGCCGGCAAGGGCGCCCTGCTGCTGGGTCTGCTTGTCCCGCACGGGCTGCTGGAGCTCACCGCAGTATTCCTCTCGGGGGCAACGGGAATGCGGCTCGGGTGGTCGGTGATCTCGCCCGGCGACCGGCCCCGGGGTCAGGTGCTCGCCGAACAGGGCCGCGCCGTCGTCGTCTGTCGCCGTGGGTCTGGTTGCGGTGCTGCTGGTCTCGGGGTTGATCGAGGCGCTGGTGACGCCGTCGCCACTGCCGACGTTCGTGCGGGTCGGCATCGGCGTCATCGCCGAGGGGGCATTCTTGTCCTACATCGTCTACTTCGGCCGACGCGGGGTGAAGGCCGGGGAGAGCGGCGATATGGACGACGCGCCGGACGTGGTCCCGACCGGGTGACCCGTCCCGGAGGTGGTCCCTACCGGGTGACCCGTCCCGGAGGTGGTCCCCACCGGGTGGCCCGCGCCGCGCCTCTGGGCTCGATGTTGCCTTCTGAAATGTGACAGCACCGGTGCTAGCGTCTTTTGCGTTGGAGATATGGATCTGCGCTGGTGACAATGTGACTGGTGGTTAGAGCCGCCCGGTCGCCTTCATCGCCAGATAGTGATCGGCAAGGGCGGGGGCCAGTTCGGCGGGTGGGGCGTCGACGACTTCCACCCCGCTGCGCCGCAGCCGCGGCGGCGATCGTGCCGCGGTCATTGCGGGATCGTTCGGCGGCCGCCGCGTCGTACACCGCCGCGGCATCCGATCGCCCGGCGGCCATTTGGTCGACGCGCGGGTCGGAGACCGCGGCCACCAGCAGGTGATGTTTGGCCGACAGCTGCGGGAGCACGGGCAGCAGGCCCTCGTCGAGCGCGGCCGCGTTGAGGTCGGTCAGCAGCACCACCAGGGATCGCCTGCGGGCGCGCACTGCGATGGCGGAAGCCATTGCCCGCCAGTCGGATTCGACCAGCGTCGGTTGCAGGGGCGCCATCGCGTCGACCAGCTGGGCAAGCAGCTCGGTGCGCGAGGCGCCGAACACGCCGGCGCGGCTCACCCGGTCGTGGGCGAGGAAGTCGACATGGTCCCCGGCCCGCGACGCCAGCGCCGCCAGCAGCAGCGCAGCGTCCATCGACCAATCCAGCCGCGGCCAGCCCGCCGGGATCGGACGCGGTCGGGATCGACGCCGACCCGCCCCGCGGCCGTGCGGCCGGTGTCGAGCACGATCACCACCCGCCGGTCGCGTTCGGGCCGCCAGGTGCGCACCACCACGTCGGCGCGGCGCGCGGTGGCGCGCCAGTCAATCGAGCGCACGTCATCACCGACGACATACTCTCGCAGCGAATCGAATTCGGTTCCCTGCCCGCGTACCAGCGTGGGCAGCAGGCCATCGATCTCCCGTAGCTTCGCCAGCCGCGACGGCAGGTGCTTGCGCGCCAGAAACGGGGGCAGCACCCGCAGCTGCCCGGGCACCGGTCGCGAACGTTGCCGTCCAGCCAGCCCCAACGGGCCGATCGACCGGGCGGTCACCACCGTCGCTCGCTGGTCGCCGCGGCGAACCGGTTGCAGCCGGGTTCCGACGTGCTGGTCTTGCCCGGCAGGGATGTCGATGGGATGGACGCGCGGCTGCGCCCGGGCGCTGGGCGGCCAGGCGTCGCGGATCTGGCCGCGGAACCGGCGCGGGCCGTCGTTGTGGATCAACAGTCCGCACTCCACCTGCTGCCCCAGCCGGGCCGAGCGGTCCGGGGAACGCACGTAGCGCAATTGGGTGGTGCTGGCCGCCAACACGATGTCGAGGACCACCACGAGTCGTCAGCGCTATCAGCAGGGCCACGAAAGTGGTTGCTGGCCAAGGAGACAGCGCGATGGGCAGGACGCAGATCAGTGCGACCAGCCCGGTGCGTCCGGTCAGGACCACTAGCGGGGAACCGGAACCGACGCCAGAATCCCGTCGAGCACGCCGTCGGGTGTGGCGCCTTCGAGTTCGGCCTCGGGCCGCAGCATCACGCGGTGCCGCAGCGTCGGGCGGGCCATGGCCTTCACGTCGTCGGGCGTGACGTAGTTGCGGCCGGACAGCCAGGACCAGGAGCGCGCCGTGGCCAGCAGGGCGGTCGCCCCGCGGGGCGACACACCCAGTTGCAGCGCGGGGGAGGAGCGGGTGGCCCCGACGATGTCGACGATGTAGCCCAGCACCTCGTCGGCAACCAGGACGTTTTGCACGGCGTCGCGGCCGGCCGCGAGGTCGGCGGGCTCCGGCCACCGGCTTGATCGCCGACAGATCGCGCGGATCGAAGCCGTGCGCGTGCCGGTGCAGGATGGCGATCTCGGCGTCGCGCGGCGGCAGCGCCACATTCAGTTTGAGCAAAAAGCGGTCCAGTTGGGCCTCGGGCAACTGGTAGGTGCCCTCGTACTCGACCGGGTTCTGGGTCGCGGCCACGATGAAGGGGTCGGGCAGCGGCTGCGGTTCGCCGTCGACGCTGACCTGGCGCTCTTCCATCGCCTCGAGCAGCGCGGCCTGGGTCTTGGGCGGGGTCCGGTTGATCTCGTCGGCCAGCAGCAGGTTGGTGAACACCGGGCCGGGCCGGAATACGAACGCGGCGGTGCGCGCGTCATACACCAGCGAACCCGTCACGTCGCCGGGCATCAGGTCCGGGGTGAACTGCACCCGCTTGAATTCCAACTGCAGCGCCGCGGACAGCGCCCTGACCAGTAGCGTCTTCGCCACTCCCGGAACGCCTTCCAACAGCACGTGGCCGCGGCACAGCAACGCGATCACCAGGCCGCTGACCACGCCCTCCTGTCCGACGACAGCCTTGGCGAGCTCGCCGCGCAGCGCCAGCAGCGCCTCGCGCGCCGATTCAGCGGTGGGGGACTGGGCGATAGTGGGTTGTGTCACGGGTGTGCGACCTGCCTTTCGATTTCGTCGAGCGCACGGGCAAGTTGTAACAGGTCGTTGTCGGTCGTCGGGGGCGGACCGAACAGATGGTAGGAGACGAACGCGGGATCGGATCCGATGCGCTGGGCCGCGGTGTTCACCACCGCCGCCGGCGAAGCGCCCGCACCCAGCCCGAGCCGCGGCAGCAGCCGCTGCAAAGTGGCGCCGCGCAATGCCGCGGCCGCGCGGTCGCGTGCCCGTCGCGACCGGTACAGCCGGCCGCGGCCCTCCACTGTCTCCGACGCGCGCACCACCACGGGCAACTCCTCGGCCACCAGCGGTCCGGGCCGACGGCCCTTCCACATGGCGACCAGCAGCACCACCAGCGCCAGTTGTCCCACGATCCAGATCACGTTGGGCGGAACCAGCTGGAAAAGCGTTGCGTTGGCCGAGGATTCACCCTCGACGTGGTGGGGCGCATACCAGATGAGTCGGGGCCGGTCGCCCGCGAGGTTCATCGCCAGGGCGGCGTTGCCCGCTTGCAACAGGCTGCCGTTGGTCATGAAGTCGGTGCTGCCGACGGCTGTGATGGTGCGTCCGCCGTTGCGGAAGCGAATCAGCGCGCCGTCGTAGCAGCGGGTCATCGCCCGCCCGTCTTTGGGCTCGTAGGTGTTGCTCGCCCCGAACCGGACCGGACCGGCGCGAACGGCCTCGCGCAGCGTGCAATTCGGGTCGAGGTCGAAACCGTTGGCCCCGGAGACCCGCACGCCGGGCAGCAGCGCCTCGCGGGTCCGCGTGGTCGGTTCCACCAGCAGCAGGTCCGATCCGACGTTGGTCAGCCGGTCCAGCAGCGTGTCGGTGAGATATTGGCTCTGGGCCACCAGGACCAGCGCGTCCGGTCGCGCCGCATGTTCGACCTCGGCGATGTTGTTGGCCACGACCACCTCGACTCCGGCGCCGCGCAGCAACTCCACCAGCGCGTGGGCACCGTCGGGGCCGGTCGGCCCCGGGGTCCATGCGGGCGCCGGGCCGTGGTGCGCTCAGATACGCGTCGGCGCCGGCGATGACGGCTAGCACCAGGAGCGTGACGAGCACCCAGCGCCAGGAATGCCGGTGCCGGGTCGTGGTTTCGGGGCTGGAGCCGGTAATCGTCGCCATCACCGCACCTGCGCCCAGGACTCGGTGCGTGGCGGGCTGGCCGGGCTCTAGCGGATCGCCCTGCCAGCGGGACCGCAGATGGTCGTCCAGATCGGTGATCATCTGGTAGGCGGCCTGGGTGCCGGGTTGTTCGCCGTAGGTGACATCGTTGAAAGCCGTTGCCGCCTGCCGCAATTCGCCGGCCAGGTGCGGCAATGCGGCGCCGGCGTCGCGGGCCAGCTCGTTGGCCGTCCGGCCGGGCGCCGGTGTCAGCACCCCGGTCTCCTCGAGCTGGCGGGCGACGGCGCGCAGCCGGTGACGAATCGCCGCTGCCCAATCACCTGTCGGCCGCATAGCTTTCGGCGGTCGCGCGATGCTGGGCGGCGGTCAGTTGGGCGGCTTCGAACAACGAGTAGTCGCCGCCGCGGCGGGTGCGCATGGTGCGCCGCAGAATGTAGATGCCGACGATCACCGCGATGGCGAGCAGGATGAATAGCACTGTCGCGGTGAACCATCCGCCCGGTAGCGAGGAGTCTTCTGCAGCAGCCGGTAAATCAGGTCGTTGAGCCAGTCGACGAAATGTTCCGCGCGCGGAGCCCTTCGAATAGATCGGTTTGCTCAGCTCGTCCTGCGCGGCGCGATGTGCGGCATCGCGGTCGATGTCGATGGAGGGCATCGCTCAGCTAGTCCTCGCTCGGCCCTTACAGGGGCCGCGTCAGCCAGAGGTTGTCGGTGGACGCGGCCGCGTAGGGCCCCTGGGCGGCTCCGCTCTGCAGCACCAGGTCGAATGCCTCGGCGCGCATCCGGCGGTCGGTGTACAGCAGGACGATGACTCCCGCGTTGAAGGGTGCGGTGATGATCTCGCCGATCGCCGCCCCCACCGAGAGAACCGCCGTGCTGACCAGGAACGCCGTGCCGGACGAGGTGATCTGGAAGAACTGGCCGACGATGCTGAATGGCACCGCGACGGCGTTGGCGACGACGGACGTCACCAGGAACGCGAGCACCCGAATGCCCAGCACCCGCCAGAAGCCGTTGCGAACCAGCTTGAACGAGCGGGCGATCGCATCCATGACCGGCAGTCGCTCCAGCACGATCAGCACCGGGGCGAACAGGACCACCGTGTACAGGTAGACCAGCAACGCGAGGACGGCCAGCACCAGCGGGATGCCCAACACCACGGCCGCCGCCGCACTGCCGATCGCCGCCAACACCCCGATGATCACCGCGACCAACCCGGCAAGCGCCGCCACCACGACGGCTTCCAGCAGGGCCAGACCGAGCAGGGCCAGCAGTCGCCCGCGGATCTTGGCCCAGGTTTCACCGATGGTGATGGGTGACCCGAACACCGCCCGCCCGACGATGACGGTGAGCATCCCGGACAGCAGCATGCCGCCCAGCCAGCCGACCAGGATGCCGCCGCCGATCGACGCGGACCAGGCACCCAGGACCCCCGAGCTGAGTTGCCGGGCTGATCGCTGGTGAGCCTGTCGGCCGCGGCCAGCGGTCCGAAGAACGCGACCTTGGTGATGATCTGCATGATCACCACGACGATGGCGGTCAGGCCGAACGTCGCTTTCGGGTTCGCCCGCACGTAGCCGACCGCGCCGTTGAAGATGTCGCCCAGGGTCAGCGGCCGCAGCGGGATGATCCCGGGTTTGACGGCGCCGTAGCCGCGGCATGCCGAAGGGCGGCGGTGATCCGTAGCCCGGCGGCGGGCCCATATCCGGATGGTGGCCCGTAGCCCGGTGGTGGCGCGTAGCCGGGCGGGGGCCCGTAGCCCGGTGGTGGCGCCGTAGCCGGGCGGGGGCCCGTAGCCCGGTGCTGGGCCGTACGCCGGTGGCTGGCCGTACGCCGCGGGTGGACCGTATTCAGGTTGTGGGCCGTATGCCGGTGGCGGACCAGCCGGATAACCAGGCGGCGGCGCGCTCACCGAACCCCGCGGCCTGTGCAGCCGGGCGCGTCGTTCGTCATGGGCTCCATCCTGTCGGCGGCCGGGGCATTTCACAACGTTGACCCCCCACCCGGCGCGTAGCGTCTCAGACATGGCGGAACTCAAATCCCGGATCCGGACGGACCTGACCGCGGCGATGAAGGCCCAGGACAAGCTGCGAACGGCGACCCTGCGCATGCTGTTAGCGGCGATCCAAACCGAGGAGGTGTCCGGTAAGGAGGCCAAGGACCTCACCGACGAGGAAGTCCTCAAGGTGCTGGCCAAGGAATCCCGCAAGCGGAGCGAATCCGCGGAGATCTACACGCAGAACGGTCGCGGCGAGCTGGCCGCCAATGAGCACGCCGAGGGCGCGGATCATCGACGAGTACCTGCCCACGCCGCTGACCGAGGCCGAGGTGGCCGACGTTGCCGACACCGCGATCGCGCAGGTCGCCGAGGAGATCGGCGAGCGGCCGGGGATGAAACAGATGGGCATGGTGATGAAGGCCGCCACCGCGATCGCCGCGGGCAAGGCCGACGGCGCCCGGCTCTCGGCCGCCGTCAAAGAGCGGTTGTAGCCGGCCGGGTCAGACCACCACCCGGGTCCCGTCGTCGCCGCGGCGCGTCACGCGCCGGGCATCGAGCTGTTCCAGCAGGGGCACCGCCACCCGCCGGGTGGTGCCCAGCGCGCGGCGCACCTCGCTGACGGTGAACGGTTGCGGCAGCGTCGCCAGCACGCCGGCGGCGCGATCCAGAGCGTCGGGTCCCAGCACCACCCCGTCGGCGATCCGCGTCAGCCGCCCGGCCCGCACCGCGGCGGCCAACTCACGGGGGCCCAGCTTCAGCTCGGCGAGCTCATCGGCCTCGGGCGCCCGAAACGGCTCGGCGGCCAGCCACTCCTCGACCGCGCGCAGGGCCTTGTCGACGCGGGCCGGCAGGCCTGCCCCGGGCGGGCGGACCAACCCGTCGGCCACCTCCAGGCCGGTGCCTACCAGCAACTTGGGCACGAGTTCGGCGGCGGGCAGCCCGACCTGTTGTCGCAACGTTTCCAGGGGCATGCCCGCCGCGACATCGTGATCGCCGGCCCACCGCCGCACCGCCGCGACCGCGTCCTCGCGCCGCGCCGCCCACCACTGCGGATCCACCACCCAGCCGGCCACCCGCTGCCCGCGCGGCGGCAGGCCCATGGCGCGCAGGTCGGCCGCCCGCGCGAAGTCGGGCGCCCGGACCTCACCGGTCGCCAGTTCCGCGGCGCGCGCCCGCGCCGCTCCGCGCCGTCGCAGTCCGGGCGGGCGGACGTCGAGCACGTCGATTCCCGCCGCGATGCGGTGCTGCCCGGGGTCGCGGAGCAACCCGATGTCTCCCACCCGCAAGGGAAGCGGCCTGGCCAGTCGCAGCCGCGCCGCGGCGGGCCCCAGCCGGCGCACCCGTACCGGTACCGCCGCCGACCCGACGTGCAGCACGAGCTCGCGGTGCAGGGTGTCCGCCGATCGCAGGGCGACGTCGATCTCCGCGGTGTCCAGCCACGCTCCCGGGGTGCGCACGGCGTCGCCGCGACCGATGTCGTGCCGGTCGACGCCCCGCAGATTCAGCGCCACCCTGGAGACCGGGCCCACCGCGTCCGCGGCGCGGCCCAACGATTGCAGCCCGCGGACGCTGACACGCCGCCCGGCGTGCTCGAATTCGTCGCCCACCCGCACCGTGCCGGCGGCCAGCGTGCCGGTGACCACGGTGCCCGCACCGCGGACGGTGAAGCTGCGGTCGACCCAGAGCCGGACGTCGGCTCCGGGATCCGGCGCGGGAAGCCGGTCGGCCAGCGCCATCAGTTCGGCGCGCACCCGGTCGAGGTCGGTGCCGATCGCGACGGGAGCGCCGGCAAGCGACGTGGCGGCAAGCCTTTCGGACGCCTGCGCGACGGCCGGGCCCGGATCGGCGAGGTCGGCCTTGCTGATCACCAGCAGTCCGTGGCGGACCCCGAGCGCGTCCAGCGCCGCCAGATGTTCCTCCGACTGCGGCATCCAGCCCTCGGTGGCGGCCACCACGAACACGACAGCGGGAACCGCGCCCACTCCCGCGAGCATGTTGGCCACGAACCGTTCGTGGCCTGGCACGTCGACGAACGCGAGCTGACGGCCGCCGAGCTCGGTCCACGCGAAGCCCAGATCGATGGTCAGGCCACGGCGCCGTTCCTCGGCCAGCCGATCCGGCCACATGCCGGTAATCCGTTGCAGCAGAGTTGATTTGCCGTGATCGACGTGTCCGGCGGTGGCTAGGACGAACACGCCCGTACCGCCGCGGCCAGCAGCTCGTCGTCCTCGGGCGGCACCGTGCACAGGTCGAGCAGGCACCGCCCGCCTTCGAGGCGGCCGACGACGGGTGGGCTGCCGATGCGCAGCGCGGCGGCGTAGGACTCGGGCAGGCTCACCGCGGCGCTGGGCAATTCGACGCCGGGCGCCCCGCCGCCGCCGACGGCCGCGACGCAGTCCACCGCCACCGCCCCGGGCAGCCCGGCGGCCAGCGACTCGGCCCGGGCGCGCAGCCGCTCGAGGTCGGCGGCCAGCGCCTGCGCCACCGGCGGGGGCGGCCCCAGCAGGGTCGCTTCCAGCGCGGCCAGCGTCAGCTTGTCGACCCGCAGGGCGCGCGCCGCGGGATGGCGGCGGATCCGCTCGATCAGCTCGGAACGGCCCAAGAGCAGCCCGGCCTGCGGCCCGCCCAGCAGTTTGTCCCCGCTCGCCGTGACCAGGTCGGCGCCGTCGGACAGCATCGACGTCGCGTCCGGCTCGTCGGGCAGCACCGGATGCGGCGACAACAGGCCCGAACCGATGTCGACCACCAGCGGGACGTCGAGCCTGCGCAGTTCCGGCGCCAGCGTTGCGACGGCGACCGCCGAGGTGAATCCGCTGACGTGGAAGTTGGACGGGTGCACCTTCAGCACGAAACCGGTCTGCGGCCCCAGCGCGTCGGCGTAGTCCCGCAGGCTGGTGCGGTTGGTGGTGCCGACCTCGCGCAGCCGCGATCCGGTGGATTCCAATAGCTCGGGGATGCGGAACCCGTCTCCGATTTCCACGAGTTCGCCGCGGCTGAGCACGATCTCCTTGCCGGGGGCCAGCGTCATGGCGGTCAACAGCAGCGCGGCCGCGTTGTTGTTCACGACGTGCACGCCGCCGGCGGTCGGGACCGCGTCCGCCAGCGCGGCCAGCGCACCCCGGCCGCGGCGCGCGCGCTGCCCCGTCACCAGGTCGAACTCGACGTCCGTGGCACCGCCCGCGGCGACCACCGCATCCAGCGCCGCCTGCGACAGCGGGGCGCGGCCCAGATTGGTGTGCACCACCACGCCGGTGGCGTTGATGACCGGTCGCAGGCTCGAGGCGGTGGCGGGAAGCGCGGCGACGGCGTGCTCGGCGACCTGGTCGGGATCGATCTCCCCGGCGCGCGCCCGGCGCTGGGCCGCGGTGATCACCGATTTCACCAGCGCCCGGCCCAGCACCCGCTGCGCCGCGACCAGACGCGGATCGGTCGAGCAACGTGTCGGTGCCGGGCACCCGTCGGCGCGGATCACTCATGTCGGGCCCGAAAGAACATGGCGGAGGCGGACGGGAATTGAACCCGCCAACGGCAGCGTCTGCCGTTCGACGGTTTTGAAGACCGCGCCGGTCACCAGACCGGACACGCCTCCTTGAGCCATGGCGCCAATTGTCGCAGCCTTTACGACACGGGCACCATGGACGCCGTGACGTACCGATTGACCCAATACGCGCATGGCGGCGGCTGCGCCTGCAAGATCCCGCCCGGTGAGCTCGAGGACGTGGTCCGTGGCCTGGGGTCGAACCCGCCGCGCGACCCGTTCGGAGAGCTGTTGGTGGGTCTGGACAACGGCGATGACGCGGCGGTGGTGCGGATCGAAACTGGCGCCGTCGGTACCGCGCTGATCGCGACGACGGACTTCTTCACCCCGGTGGTCGACGACGCCTACGACTGGGGCCGGATCGCGGCCACCAACGCGCTGTCCGACGTCTACGCGATGGGCGGGCGCCCGGTGGTCGCGGTGAACCTGCTCGGCTGGCCGCGCGATGTGCTGCCGTTCGAGCTGGCCGCCGAGACGCTGCGCGGCGGGTCGGATGTGTGCGCCCTGGCCGGCTGCCACCTGGCCGGCGGACACAGCGTCGATGACCCCGAACCCAAATACGGGCTGGCCGTCACCGGCATCGCCGACCCGAATCGACTGCTGCGCAACGACTCCGGCAAACCGGGAACCCCGCTGTCGCTGACCAAGCCGCTCGGTGTCGGCGTGCTGAACAGCAGGCACAAGGCCACCGGGGAGCGCTTCGAACAGGCGGTCGCCCTGATGACCACGCTCAACGCCGAGGCGGCCGCCGCAGCACTGGCGGCCGGCATCGAATGTGCCACGGACGTCACCGGTTTCGGGCTGCTCGGACACCTGCACAAGCTGGCGCGGGCCAGCGCGGTGACGGCGGTGATCGACTCGGCGGCGGTGCCCTACCTGGACGGCGCCCGCGAGGCGCTGGCGGCCGGCTACCTGTCCGGTGGCACCCGGCGAAACCTCGACTGGGTGGCGCCGCACGTCGACCTGTCCGCCGTGGGCCGGGACGACGCGCTGTTGCTGGCCGACGCGCAAACCTCCGGTGGGCTGCTGATCGCCGGAGAGATTCCGGGAGCGCCCGTCATCGGCGAGCTGGTACCGCGCGGCGAGCACACCATCGTGGTGCGCTGACAAGGCCGATCGCACTAGGTCGCGTGGCGACCCGCTGCGCCCGGCTTCGCCGCGCTTGCGATCGCCATTAGGGTGAGGACATGGCCCTGCGCAAAGTGTTTCTGGAATGGCCCGTGCTGCGCCAGTTGCGGTCGGCGGACAAACTCGGCCGCGGCCCGGCGGTGACCTCCAAACACACCCGCGCCCTCGCACCACGCACCACGACAGCCGACCGCGTCGTGCAGAGCGTGTGCCCGTACTGCGCCGTCGGCTGCGGGCAGCGCGTGTACGTCAAGGATGAGAGAGTCGTCCAGATCGAGGGTGATCCCGATTCGCCGATCTCGCGGGGGCGGTTGTGCCCCAAGGGTTCTGCCAGCGAGCAGCTGGTGAACTCGCCCGGACGGCAACTGCAGGTCCTCTACCGCCCGCCCCGGGCGACCGAATGGCAACCGCTGGAGCTGGACACCGCGATCGACATGATCGCCGACCGCTTCGTGGAATCACGCCGGAACAGTTGGCAGGACATCGACAAGAAGGGCAACCTGCTGCGCCGCACCATGGGTATCGCCGCACTCGGCGGTGCGACCCTGGACAACGAAGAGAACTACCTCATCAAGAAACTCTTCACCGCCGCGGGCGCGATTCAGATCGAGAACCAAGCTCGTATTTGACACAGCGCAACGGTTCCCGGTCTGGGAGCCTCCTTCGGGCGCGGCGGCGCCACCCAATCACTGCAAGACATGGCCAATGCGGACTGCATTGTCATCCAGGGCTCCAACATGGCCGAGTGCCACCCGGTCGGATTCCAGTGGGTGGAAGAGGCCAGGGCCCGCGGCGCGCGGGTGATCCACGTCGACCCGCGCTTCACCCGCACCTCGGCGGTCTCCGACCGGCACATCCCGATCCGCGCCGGCTCGGACGTGGTGTTGCTCGGCGCGTTGATCAACCACATTCTGTCGGGCGACCTGTGGTTCAAGGAGTACGTCGTCGCGTACACCAACGCCGCCACCCTGATCAACGAAAACTTCAGGGACACCGAGGATCTCGGTGGTCTGTTCTCCGGCTTCGATCCCGAAACCGGGCAGTACGACACGTCGAGCTGGGCTTATGCAGAACCGGAGGAGGACACCGAGTCGCCCGCCACCGGCCACCCGCACGGCGCCACCGCGTCGCAGAGCGCGGCGGGTGACGAGCACGGCAGCGGCGGCCCACCGCTGCCGCACGCCCTGGTGCAACGCGACGAAACCCTGCAGCACCCGCGGACGGTCTTCCAGATCCTCAAGCGCCACTACGCCCGCTACACCCCGGAGATGGTCAAGGACGTCTGCGGTATCAGCCGCGAGGATTTCGACTACCTGGCCCAATCCATCGTGGAGAACTCCGGGCGCGAGCGCACCACCTGCTTCGCGTATGCCGTCGGCTGGACCCAGCACACCCTCGGCGCCCAATTCATCCGTACCGCAACGATTCTGCAACTGCTGACGGGCAACGTCGGCCGCCCCGGCAGCGGCATCATGGCGCTGCGCGGTCACGCCACCATTCAGGGCTCCACCGACATCCCCACGCTGTTCAACCTGCTGCCCGGGTACCTGCCGATGCCTAAGGCGGGCATGCACGACACCCTGACCGACTACCTCGGCGCGGTGGGATCCAAGAGGCAGAAAGGCTTCTGGGCCAACGCCGATGCCTACACCGTCAGCCTGCTCAAGGCCTGGTGGGGGGACGCGGCCACCGCGGACAACGACTGGGCGTATGACTATCTGCCGCGGTTGTCCGGCCCGCACGGCACCTATCAGACCGTGATGGGGATGCTGGACGGCGAGGTCGAAGGCTACTTCCTGCTCGGGCAGAACCCCGCGGTCGGTTCGGCCCACGGCCGCATGCAGCGCATGGGCATGTCGCATCTCAAGTGGCTGGTGGTCCGCGATCTCAACCTCATCGAATCGGCCACCTGGTGGAAGGACGGGCCGGAGATCGCGTCGGGCGAACTCAAGACCGAGGAGATCGAGACCGAGGTGTTCTTCCTGCCCGCCGCGGCGCATGTGGAGAAGGCGGGATCGTTCACCCAGACCCAGCGTTTGGTGCAGTGGCGTCACAAGGCCGTCGAGCCGCCGGGCCAGTGCCAGAGCGAACTGCAGTTCTTCTTCGAGCTCGGCAAGCGGATCCGACAACGGCTGGCCGGCTCGACCGACGAGCGCGACCGGCCACTGCTTGACCTCACCTGGGACTACCCGACCGACGAGCACGGCGATCCCGACGGGGAGGCGGTGCTGGCGGAGGTCAACGGGTACCGGGTCGACGGCGCCGACACCGGAAAACCGTTGGCGTCCTATACCGAGCTGCGTGCCGACGGGTCGACCGCCGCCGGCTGCTGGATCTACACCGGGGTGTACGCGAACGCCGCCAACCAGGCCGCGCGCCGGGTGCCGCACGGCGGTGAGTCGCCGAGCCAATCGGAGTGGGGCTGGGCGTGGCCCGCCGACCGTCGGGTGCTCTACAACCGCGCGTCGGCCGACCCGGACGGCAAGCCGTGGAGCGAACGCAAAAAATACGTCTGGTGGGACGAGGCGCAGGGCCGGTGGGTCGGCTACGACGTGCCTGACTTCGTGGCCGACCGGGCGCCCGGCAGCCGACCCGACCCCGGCCTCGGTGGTCCCGACGCGCTGGCCGGCGACGACCCGTTCATCATGCAGGCCGACGGCAAGGGCTGGCTGTTCGCGCCCAAGGGCGTGGTCGACGGTCCGCTGCCCACGCATTACGAGCCGCAGGAGTCACCGGTCACTAACGCGCTGTATCCCCAGCAGCGCAACCCGGCTCGAATCATGTTCCCGCGCAAGGACAATCTGAGCGCACCCAGTGCCGGTGAACCCGGGGCCGAGATCTACCCCTACGTCTTCACCACCTACCGGCTCACCGAGCATCACACCGCCGGCGGCATGAGCCGTTGGCTGCCCTACCTGTCGGAACTGCAACCGGAGATGTTCTGCGAGGTGTCCCCGGAACTGGCCGCCGAACGCGGCCTCGAGCCCTACGGGTGGGCCACCATCATCTCGCCACGCGCCGCGATCGAAGCCCGGGTGCTGGTCACCAAACGGGTGAGCCCGCTGATCATCAACGGCCACACCGTGCATCAGATCGGCCTGCCGTATCACTGGGGCGTGGGCAGCGACGCGGTGGTCAGCGGGGATGCGGCCAACGACCTGTTGGGTGTGACACTCGATCCCAACGTGCAGATCCAGGAGTCCAAGGCGGGCTCGTGCGACATACGCGCGGGCCGCCGTCCACGGGGCGAGGAGCTGCTGCGCCTGATCGCCGAATACCAGTCTCGCTCGGGCGTCACCGCCGAGACCGGCAATGTACGGATCGACGATGCAGTCTGGGACATCGTCGGACGGCAGGACACGAGGAGGGCCGATGGGTCAGCTGATCGGACCGACTGATCCGGCAACTGAGGCTGGTTGGTCGGATCGCAAGCCGCGCAAGGGATTCTTCACCGACACCTCGATCTGCATCGGCTGCAAGGCCTGCGAGGTCGCCTGCAAGGAGTGGAACCGCAACCCACGCGACGGCGACCTCGAGCTACTGGGGTCGTCGTACGACAACACCGGCGCGCTGGGGGCCAGCACCTGGCGGCACGTGGCCTTCATCGAGCAGGACCGCGCCCGCATCGACGAGGCACGCGAATCCGGCCGTGCGCTGATCAATCTCGGCATGCCCACGATCCCGGGCAACGCGGAACCCGCGGATGCTGAATCAGCTTCGCAACCGTTGCACACCCCGGAGTTCCGCTGGCTGATGTCGTCGGACGTGTGCAAGCACTGCACGCACGCCGGCTGCCTGGACGTCTGCCCGACGGGGGCGCTGTTCCGCACCGAGTTCGGCACCGTGGTGGTGCAGCACGACGTCTGCAACGGCTGCGGAACGTGCGTGGCTGGATGCCCGTTCGGGGTGGTCGAACGCCGCAGCGACGGCACGTACGCGACGCCGGTGGAACGCCCGGGCCGGCCGAAGGAGGAATTCGTCACCGGCGTCGCCCAGAAGTGCACGCTCTGCTACGACCGCCTGGTCGAGGACCAGGTGCCGGCGTGCGCCCAGACCTGCCCGACGACGTCGATCAAGTTCGGCAATCATGACGAGTTGGTGGACCAGGCGCGCGAGCGGGTCGCGCAGCTGCACGCCGAAGGGCGCACCGAGGCAAGGCTTTACGGCGCCAACGAGCACGACGGCGTCGGCGGTACCGGGTCGGTGTTCCTGCTCCTCGACGAACCGGAGGTCTACGGGCTGCCGCCCGATCCGCGGGTGTGTACGGCGGATCTGATGACCATGTTCAAGCGGGCCGGCTTGGCCGCGGCAGGCATGGTCGGCGCGGCCGCGTGGGCGTTCTGGAGCAGCCGATGAGCACCTCGGAATTCGACAGCTTCCGCCCGCCGGACCCCAAGGGCGGCAGGCGCCGAAAAGGCAAGCGCGGCGGCCGTCGCGGCGGCGGCGACGGTTCACGCGAGATGCCGATGGTCCCCGACGCCGAGTTCACCTCGTATTACGGCCGGCCGGTGGTCAAGCCCGCGCCCTGGGGACACGAGGTGGCGGCGTACCTGTTCCTGGGCGGCGTCGCGGGTGGTTCCGGCCTGCTGGCGGCCGGCGCGCAGCTCACCGGACGAAACACGTTGCGCCGCAACACCAGGCTGTCCGCTCTGATCGCGGTGGCGCTCGGCGCCGTCGCCCTGGTGAAGGACCTGGGCCGGCCCGAGCGTTTCGTCAACATGCTGCGCACGGTCAAGCTGACCTCGCCGATGAGTGTCGGCTCGTGGATTCTCAGCTTCTTTTCCGCCGGCATCGGAGTCGCCGCGGCCGCCGAGGTCGACCGGATGACCGGCGAGCGAATCCCGTTGGGCCCGTTGCGGCCCGTCCTGCGCGCCGTGGAGGGACCGGCCGGACTGGAGGCCGCTGTCTTCGCGGCACCGCTCGCCGTCTACACCGCGGTGCTGCTCACCGACACCGCAACCCCGACATGGAACGCCGCGTATCGGGACCTGCCGTTCGTGTTCGTCAGCTCGGCGAGCCTGGCCGCATCGGGACTGGCGATGATCACCACGCCGGTCGCCGAGGCCGGGCCCGCCCGCAAGCTGGCCGTCATCGGTGCGATCGCAGACCTGATCTCCGCCAGGTTCACCGAGCACCGGATGGATCCGGTGACCAGGGAACCGCTGCACCACGGCACGCCCGGCCGGCTGCTGACGGCCAGCGAATGGCTCGCCGCCGCAGGCGGTTTGGGCGCGTTGCTGGGTGGGCGACACCGCGGCGTCGCCGCTGCGTCCGGCCTGGCGTTGCTGGCGGCGTCGGCGATGCTGAGGTTCGGATTCTTCGAGGCGGGCAAGGAGTCGGCCGGTGACCCGCGGTACACGATCGAGCCGCAGAAGCGCAGGCTGGCCGCCCGCCGGGCGGCCGGCGTCACCGGGGACTCCATCACCACCGCCGACTGAAAGCGGTAACGTCGTTTGCGCCCGAAGCAGCCGGGTACTCAGTCACGCATGACGAATTTTGGCTACACTTTGATGACCGAGCAGAGTGGACCCAAAGACCTTGTCCGGTATGCGGTTTCGGCTGAAGAGCGCGGCTTCGACTTTCACGTGTGCAGCGATCACTTCTCCCCGTGGCTCACCTCACAAGGACACGCGCCGAACGCCTGGGCGGTGTTGGGCGCGGTGGCACAGGCCACCGAACGGGTCGACCTCTACACCTATGTGACATGCCCGACGATGCGGTATCACCCCGCGGTCGTCGCCCAGCAGGCCGCCACCGTGCAGATCCTGTCCGACGGCCGCTTCACGCTGGGCCTGGGTAGCGGTGAAAACCTGAACGAACACGTGGTCGGTAAAGGCTGGCCAGCCGTCGCGCGCCGCCAAGACATGCTGCGCGAGGCCATCAAAATCATTCGCGAGCTGTTCGGCGGGCACTTGGTGGACTTCAGCGGCGATTATTTCCAGGTCGATTCGGCGCGGCTATGGGACGTACCCGACGTTCCGGTCGGCGTCGGGGTGGCCATCGGCGGCACCAAGGCTGTCGAAAAATTCGCCAAGCTGGCCGACCACCTGATCGCGACGGAGCCCAAGAAGGACCTCGTCGACGCCTGGCACGGCGCCCGCCAAGCCGCCAATCTGGCCGGTGGCGGACGCGTGGTCGGCCAGATACCGGTGTCCTGGGACCCGGACCGTGACACCGCCGTCAAACGTGCGCATGACCAGTTCCGCTGGTTTGCCGGCGGCTGGAAGGTCAATGCCGACCTACCCACACCGGCCGGCTTCGCCGGCGCAACCCAGTACGTGCGCCCCGAAGACGTGGCCGAGACCATTCCCTGCGGTCCTGACCTCGATGCGATCGTCGATGGCGTCCGGCCCTACTGGGAAGCCGGGTTCACCGATATCGCGCTCGTCCAGATCGGCGGGGAAACCCAGGAACGGTTCCTCTCCGAGGCCGCTGAGCCTTTGCTCGCGGCCCTGCGCGACGCGGCAAACTGAGCACAGGTTTGACCGCCTCTCGCCCGGGTATCCGGCTCGCAGTCGTGCGTAGCCAGCCAACGCGCATCGGGACGTCGGTAGAGCTGGGAACGCGAACAGGCGTTCGGTGTGCGTTGGCCCCGAGGAGCTGCTGTCGCACAGGTATCCGCATTCGGGCACGCAGGGCAATCCGGCAAGCAGGGGAATGAATGAGCGATCAAACCGGTGACACCACTACGACACTCGTCAAGGCGCTCAGCGGCGCCAGTTTCGGCCTGGGTGTGAGCGAACTGGTCGCCCCGGGGAAAGTCGCTGCCATTGCCGGCGTGGACGACACCCGCCGGTCGCGGCGGCTGATCCGCGCGCTCGGGGTGCGCGAATGCGGACACGGCGCGGCGCTGCTGGGCGGGCCCGCCAAGCTGGTGTGGACCCGGGTCGCCGGCGACGTCCTGGACATGGGCCTGCTGATCGCGGGCATCGTTGCCCGCGGCCCCGGGCGACGGCGGCAGGGCGCCATTTCGGCCACCTTGCTTTCCGGCATCGCCGGACTCGACCTCTACACGGCGTTGCGAACCACCGGAAACGGGGCTCGACGCGGCGCTCCACGACTCCGAGCACTTTGACCCGACGGAAATCGGTGATCGCAGGAAGGGAAGCGACGATGTCGAATGAATTGCAGGGCAAGAAAATAGCGATCCTCGCGGCCGACGGCGTGGAAAAGGTCGAGCTCGAACAGCCGCGGGCGGCGCTCCAGGAAGCTGGCGCCCAAGTGCGGTTGCTGTCCCTCAAGGACGGCGAAATCCAGGCACGTAACCACGATCTCGAACCGGCCGGAACCTTCGCCGTCGACCAGTTGGTATCCGAGTCCTCCGTGGACGAATTCGACGGCCTGGTGCTGCCGGGCGGCACCGTGAATCCGGACAAACTGCGCATGGACGGCTCTGCCGTGTCCTTCGTCCGTGATTTCGTCGGGTCGGGCAAGCCGGTGGCGGCCATCTGTCACGGTCCCTGGACGCTGGTGGAAGCCGGTGTGGCGGTGGGCCGGACGCTGACGTCGTACCCCAGTATTCGCACCGATCTGCGCAACGCGGGCGCCCATGTCGTTGACGAGGAGGTCGTCGTCGACGGCAATTTGATCTCCAGCCGCTCGCCGTCTGACCTCCCGGCGTTCTGCGCGGCCATCCTCAAGCAGTTCGCCCATGCGACGACAGGTTAGCCGCGAAGACTTTTCGGCTGGCCGGTTTGAATGCGGCGGTTTGCGGGCATTATCCCGCCAAGCCGTGATCGACGGCAATACTTGTAGGGTTCTCGAAAGGCCAACAGTGACAACCACGTATCCCGAGCCCGCTGTCTCGCCCGTTCCTAACGTATACCAGCCGCAAGAGGACTCTCGGCTGCTGGTGGACGTCATGCATGGCTCGGGACTGATCCCGGGGCGGCGGGTCCTCGATCTGTGCACGGGCAGCGGTTTCGTCGCGATCGCGGCTGCGGCGATGGGATGCGCCGGGGCGACGGCCTTCGACATCTGCCCGCACGCGGTGCGCTGCGCTCGGGAAAACGCCAAGGCTGCCGGTGTTGAGGTCGACGTCCGCGAAGGATCGTGGATCGCGGCGGTTGATTACGCACCGTTCGACGTTGTCGTGTCTAACCCGCCTTATGTGCCCACGCCGCCCGGTGCCGAGCTGGAAGAGATCTGCCCGACGGCCGGACCGTCATGGGCGTGGAACGCCGGTGTGGACGGCCGGATGATCCTCGACCCGCTGTGCGAGTCGGCGCCAAAGCTCCTGCGCGACGGCGGATCCCTGCTGCTGGTGCATTCGGCGCTTGCCGGTGTCCAGCAGTCGCTGGACTCCCTGAAGTGGGCCGGCATGGACGCGAAAGTGATTGCCTCCAAATGGATACCGTTCGGCCCAGTGATGTCGTCCCGAGCGAAGTGGCTGGAAGAGGTCGGCCTGATACCGCGCGGCCGGCGGGAAGAGGAACTGATCGTGATCCGCGCGGAGAAGCGATGACCGCCACCCGGGTGCAGGTGATACCCAACGGGCCCGTGCTGGTCTCGGGCCCGGTGCGGATCGAGATGCCCGGCGGCGAGGTCGTCGAGTCCGACCGGTTCATGGTGGCGATCTGTACCTGCCGCCGCAGCGGCCGCTACCCGCTGTGCGACACCAGCCACCGCCGGTGCCGGCGCCTCAACACATCGGCACGCTCGTCGGATCCAGCGGCCTCCGCAACGACGTCTGATTCTGCCCCCACGACGTCATAATCCGTTCCGCCAGGCGGTCTTCGACCGCGGCATGGGCACGGATGCCGAAGATGACATCGTGCTCGAGTCGCGGATCCTGGGCGACGAGATCACCCACCACATCGTTGCGTACGACGTGTTCGTGCACCGCGTCGGCCTCGACGTGCTCGCTGTAGAACTCGATGCAGGCATCCGGCGCCTGCAGGCGTCGCAAGGCCTGCACCATGCGCTGCGATCCCGGCGGTGACGTGATCTCCGTCGAGGCGAAGTGCCCGATCGCCGCGCCGCGCAACGAGCGGTGCAGCCCGAACAGTGACATCAGGTTGACCACCGCCAACGCCTCGGCGGGCACCGCGTCGACGTAACCCCAATACGTCGCGTCCAGGCCGGCCGCCGCCATCAGATCGGCGAACAACTGCTGGTGCAGCCGCGGCCCCTGGCCGGCGCCGTACTCGTCGAATTCGATTGCCACAAATGCCGCTTTGGCCACACCCGTCAGGCGCGGGATGGCAAAAGCGTGCGGATCGCCCTCTTTGAGGTGATACAGGGAGCGATGCACGAAGTACTCGCACATCTGCTGCCACGTTCCGTTGTCGCGCAGGTGGTACGAGGGGCCGGTGCCGTCGACGGGTTCGACTGTGAGCGCTTCCATCTCGGCGGCCGCCGTGTGGTCGGGATCGATGTGTCCGACATCGCGGCGCACGCCGGCCAGAAATACCCGTTCCAGTTCGGCGCGCAGACCCAGCAGCGCGGGATTCCATTCCCATGCGGGGTCGACGCCGGCAAGCCCGCGGTAGTGCAGCTCGTAGCACATGGACAGCGCCAGCTGCAGATCCAGACCGAATGGGTCGGAATCACGCACAGATGCGCCGATGCGCGCCAGGTGGTCGGCCGAGGGCGGACCCGCCAGCGCACACCGCACGGCTGTCGACAGCGGCCCGTGCGCCGCAGGCAGGACGGGTTCGGTCATGGTCGATGCGTGGGTCACGCCGATGTCTACCCGCTGTGGGGGGCACGCAAACGGCCGGGCGGTGGTTGCACGGCGGCCCGCAATGCGCCTCAGGCATCCCCTGCCGGAAGTCGGAAGGTGATGTCGGCGGTGGTGCCGGCGGCGGAGGTATCGAGCTTCATCGAGTCGCTGAGCACCCGCATCAGCGGCAGGCCGCGGCCGCCGTTGCCAGGTGGGACGGCCGGCGTCTTCCACGATCCGTAATCAGTGATCCGGGTGCGTACTTCGTCGTCGGCGAGAGTGACTTCGAGCGACATGGTTCCGGCGGCGAATCCGCGGTAGGCGTGTTCGACACAGTTGGTGCAAGCCTCGTTGACGACCAGAACGATGTCGGCGGTCTGGTCTTCCATTACGCCACCGGCGCGCAGCCAGTCCGCCAGCCGATGCCGAATGAGGACCAATTGATCTGCGGTGGCGGCAGTTTCGATTCGCAGGGGCATCTGCTGGTGCCGATAGATCACCATCGCGACGTCGTCGTCATACCCCGCCGCCGGGGCCAGTTCGCGAAGCACCACATCCGCGACGGTGTCCAGGGGCGATGTCATGGTCTGTGCCAGAACGTCTGCGGCACGGGCGATTCCGTCATCAATCGACTCATATTTGCGTTCGACGAGCCCGTCGGTGAACAGCATCAACGTGGAGCCGGACGGCAGCACCTGGTTGGTTTGCGGGCGCGGCTCATTCCGGCGGACGGCGAGCGGCACCGATGCGGCATCTGTCAGCAGCGTCGTCGTGCCGGGTTCCGGGCCGGCCAGCACGGCCGGCATGTGGCCGGCATTGCTGTACTGCAGCACCCCGGTTTCGGTGTCCAGAATCGCCAGAAACACCGTCGTGCAGTAGGCATTCGGAATGAGCGAGGCCGCGGAGTCGAGTTGATCGAGCAGCACCGCGGGCTCGGCGCCGTTGATCAGCAGCGCCCGCGCGGAGCTCCGTAGCTGCCCCATGATCGCAGCCGCCGGCAGGCCGCGACCCACGCAGTCGCCGACGACGATGCCGATGTGGTGCTCACCGATCGGTAGCACGTCATACCAGTCACCGCCGATCTCCAAGGGCGGCACCGCGGGTTCGTATCGAACGGCGAAGCCCGGCGGCGGCTCAACCGGTGGCAGCATGGCACGCTGCAACGTCAGCGACGTCTCCCGCGCGCTCTCGAACTGACGCACGTGCTGCATGGCCAGACTCAGGTGACCGATCAGCACGGTGACCAGCAGCCGATCCTCTCCGCTGACCCACCGAGGGGTGCGCAGCTCCAACCACAACGCCAGGTCTCCGGTACCGGACAGCACCGCGACCAGTCCCTGAACCTTGCCGGGATTATCAGGCGCCTCAATCGTTTTCGCTGTCAGCGGCAGTTGGTGACGCGCGTCTTGGAAGGTATTGCGCAACCACGGCTCCAGTCCGCGCCACGACGATGGCCTCGGGTTCGCCCGCCACCTGGACCGTCGGGTCGCCGTCGCCGTTCGGCCACGAGACCGCGATCACCCGTTGGACGTCGATAGCCGAGCTGCACTCGTCGAGTGTGATCGACAGCAGCTCGTCCACGCTCTTGGCCACCGCGACGGCGGTGGCCAACCGCAGCACCGCGCTTTCCCGGGCCGCGAAGGCACGCTCGGCGGTGACGTCGCGGATCGTTCCGACATAGGCGTCCCGATCGCCGCCGGATTCCTTGACCGCGTTGATGCTCACCTTCACCCAGGCCAGGTGCCCGTCGGCATGGCGAATCGGTGTTTCGTAGTCGGCCCTGCCGTGGGTCACTACCAGTGAAATCTGTTCGGACGCCGTCTTCGTGTCGACCAGCCAGGGGTGCGGCCACTTGTAGGGCAGACCCTCGTTGGGAAATCCGAGGATCTCGATGAAGGCATTGTTCATCTCGATCACGGAGCCTTCGTGATCGGCGACGAAGAATCCTTCCTGCAGCGAATTGACCAGCGCGGTGCGGAATTTGTCGCGGTCGGCCAGCCCCTCGGCGCGGGCCCGCTGTTCGGCATAGCGTCTGTTGCCATCGATGAAACCGCGCGTTGCGATGTCGAGCGGCACCAGCAGCTGCAGTAGGAACTCCAGCGCGATCGGCGCATCGATGCGCACGTCTTGCGAAATTTCGAAGACCAGCCGGACGTGCTGCTCGATGATGTCGAGCAGGCTGATTTGTTCCTGCAGGGCCTTGCGTCCGAGCTCATTGCCGATCGGCAGGCTGGCCTCGTCGTGCAAGTCCAGGTAGGCGCGTAATGCGGCCTCGTACTGGTCGTGAAAGTCGTTGTTGCCGTCACGTCGATTACTCCCCGATGACGCGCCGCCAGCACCATCGCGTCGTCCGTCTCCTTCGCGTCCTTACCCAGGAGCCCTTCAGCGATAGCGACAGCCGTGGCAGAGAAGTCGATGTGGTCAAGGTAATCTTCGGCGATTCCGTCGGTACTCATCACGATCAGATCACCGGGGCGGATGGAAACTATTTGCGCCGGCCGTGATTTCCGGTATGCGGTAGCCGACGATACCTCCGGTGAGTCGTGCACTGGAGCGAACCTGGACACCGGTCGGTGCCTTGGCCAGCAGCTCGGCGGTGACATTGCCGACGCCGGCCCAGGTCAGTCGTGTTGGCGGCAAAATCTATCCGCGCCAACGTCATTGCGACTCCTCTGGTGCCGACCAACACCCGATGGCAGAGCTGGATCAGGACCTCGACCCGCTCGGAGCTGGCGCGAGTGACCGCATCGACGGCGCGTAGCGCGGCGTCTGCGGCCGCCGGCCCGTGGCCGAGACCGTCCACCACCCCGAACAGCGCGGCCGCGCCGTCGATGTCGACCGCGATACCCCGGTCACCGGACGTGTATTCGCTGGGCAAAGGACGACCCGCCCTTGCCCACTCGATAGGCCCGAAGCGACCGTTTTTATGCACGGGGAGGGACCCATTTCCACATTTCGATGACGGTTCCCCGGCCGAGGGTGGACTCGACGATCAACCGGTCCATCAGGCGGCGGGCGCCCGGCAAGCCCATGCCCAGGCCCGCGGCCGGTGGTGTAGCCGTCCTCCATCGCCCGGTCGATGTCGGCGATGCCGGGGCCCTGGTCCTCGGCGCGCACCACCAGGGCCTTGCGTCCCTCCCGGTCGTCGATGGCGACCCGAACGGCGCCGCGGCCGGCGTAGCTGGTGATGTTCCGTGCGATTTCCGAGATGGCCGTGGCGATCATCGTGACGTCGGTCAGCGAGAATCCGAGATCAAGGGCGAGTTGGTGTCCGGCTTTGCGGGCTTCGACGATGTCGTCGGAATTGTCGATGGCGACGACGATATCAGCCGCCACCGTCGAGCCCGATCGTCGACTTCCCCACTCCACCTTGACGATTCAGCAGGGCCAGGCCCTCTTCGAGATCCAGCGCGGTGTTCATGTCGTCGAACGCAAGGCCCAGCTGGACCATCGCGAATGCCACCTCTGGCTGCAAGCCCACGATCACGGTGTCCGCGCCGCGCAGTCGGGTCATGTGCGCAATCGTCCGCAGCGACCGGGCGGCGAACGAATCCATGACATCGATGGCGGTGACGTCGACGATGATGCCCTGGGCGCGGAACTGGCTGACCCGTTCCATCAGGTCGTAGCGCAGGCGTTCGGCGTCGGAGTCGGTGAGGGCGGCCTGTACCGACGCGATAAGGATCGAGCCCTGTTTCAGGATCGGTACTGGCATGGGGCGCTCGTGTCGATTGTGGTTATCCGGTCTGCTCGCCGGTGCGGCTGACTTCGTAGCCGAGCAGGCGTTCGGCCTCTTCGATACCGCCCTGCAGGTCACCGACGGCGTTCATCTTCGACAGGTCAAGCCCGATGGTCACCAGCGTCAGCGCGATCTCGGAGGACAGGCCGGTGATGATCACGCTGGCACCCATCAATCCGGAGGCGTCGACCGTCTGCACCAGGTGGTTCGCCACCGTCGAGTCGATGGTCGGCACACCGGTGATGTCGATGACCACGACCTTCGCTCGGTTCGCGCGGATGGCCCGCAGCAGCTGTTCGGTGACCTGGCGGGCGCGCTGGCTGTCCAGCACGCCGATGATCGGCAGAATCAGCAGCTGCTCACGCACCTGCAGCACCGGCGTCGACAGCTCGCGGATGGCCTCCTGCTGCTGGCGGATGATGCGCTCGCGTTCCTGGACGAAGCTGACGCCCACGGTGTTGGCGATGCGGTTGGCGGCCGGCTCGTAGGCGTCGAGGACGCGGTTGAGCATCTCGAACTCGGTCTGGTACTTCTCGAACAGCGAGCGGGCGAGCACGTCACGCAGCAGCAGGACGATGCCCAACACCTCGTCGGTCTCCACGCCTCGCGGGATGATGCGTTCCGACAGGTCGCGCGCGTAGGCCTGGAGGGCCTCGACGCTACCGGTCTCGAGCACCTCGACGTAGTTGTCGTAGACGGCCGTCGCCTCGGAGAAGAGCTCCTCCGGGGTCATCGCGGTGAGCAGCTCGGCCTCGGTGATGCGACGCGCCCACTCCTCGCGCAGAACGGTTCGATTCTGCCGCAGATGCTGAACTAGCTGTGGCAGCAGCCCCTCGCTGGAGATACCCACGGTCTGTGCTGCGGTGCCGGTACTGTTTAAATCCGACGGCGAATCTGACATCTGGCCTCCCGAGTGCCACGTCGCGCCCTGCGGTCTGCAGTTCCTTTTGCGAGACTAGCGTGGGTTGTCGCGGGGCACGTATAGAGGGCATATTCTTCTCGCAGTTCGTAACGCAGGCTAGGGTTGAACCACGCCACGGCCCAGGACAAAGGATTGCCATTGTCAGCTCCTGATTCGATTACCACGTTGGTTGAGGACCACGACGGGGTGTCCGTGGTCAGTGTCAGCGGCGAAATCGATTTGGTCACGGCTCCCGCCCTAGAACAGACCATCAGCGCGGTCGTCGCGGATACCCCGACTGCGCTGGTCATCGATCTCTCCGCGGTGGAGTTTCTCGGTTCGGTCGGGCTGAAGATCCTGGCGGCGACCTTCGAGAAGCTGGGCAAAGAGACCGGGTTCGGCGTGGTCGCACGCGGCCCGGCCACCCGCAGGCCGATCCACCTGACCGGTCTGGACAAGACCTTCCCGCTGTACCCGACGCTCGACGATGCGTTGACCGGGGTACGCGACGGCAAGCTCAACGGCTAGCGATTCATCCCCGCCGGCGCACGCCCCTCGGCTGTGCCATGGGCGGGTTGCGGTTACCCCTGAATTCGACAGGTGTAGTTGCCTGACAACATGTTTGGCGCAAATACGGTGAGTCTGATTTCCCCTTGCATCGATTTCGGGAGTTATCGCGAATTTTCCCCGAGAACGCCGTCGGCCGCCGAAATTCGCGTGAATATTTCGGTGGCGAAAACCCTTATCGGCGGCGGGCCCGTTCGAAGCGGTGTCCTCGCGCAGCCCAGGTGCGATGATCGGGACTATGGACGTCGACCATCCGCAAGATGACCAGCGGTGGGATCGCCGTGAGCGAGGCGAAACCGAAGTTCAACGGCTGGACCGCAATTGGAACAGCCTGCTGCAGGAGCTGCGGGTGGTCCAGACCGGGGTGCAGCTGCTGACCGGTTTTCTGCTGACGCTGCCGTTCCAGCAGCGCTTCGACGTGCTGGGGCCGCATATGCGCGTCGTCTACCTGGCCACCGTGGTGTGCGCGGTGTGCGCGACCGTTCTGCTGATCGCTCCGGTCGCGATGCACCGGATACTTTTCCGGCGCCATCGGCTCCAAGTCCTCGTGTCCGCCGCACACCGGTGCGCCTTTGCCGGGCTGGGCCTGCTCGGTCTGGCGTTGATCGGCCTGACCACGATCATTTTCGCCGCGGTGGCCGGGCGAAATGTGGGCCTGATCGCCGGGGCGTGTGCGCTGCCGCTGTTCACCTTTTTCTGGTGGGTGCTGCCGCTGATGCTGCGGACGCGCGGCGACTGACGCGGTCGCGGCGGTCAGCGGCCCGGCGCGAGTGCGGCGATCCGGGTGGATTCCAGGTGCTCGAGCAGGTCGTGTGGATCGGCGAAGACGGGGTCGGCGCCCGCCTCCCGCAGCTCCGCGCGCGCGATGCCGCCGCTCAGCAGCCCGATGCACGGCAAGTTCGCGCCGCCCGCTGCGTGTGCGTCCCACACGGCGTCCCCGACGAACACGGCGTGCCCGGCGTCCACGCCGGCCCGGTCCAGCGCCACCCGCACGATGCCGGGTTCGGGCTTGGCGGTGTCGACGTCGCGTGACGACGTCGTCTCGGAGATGACGTCGTCGCAATCGAGCACCTTGCGCAGGATCTCCAGTTCGTCTTCGGGTGCCGAGCTGGCCAACACCACCTGTAAGCCCAGGTCGGCGACCCGGTGCAGCAGGGAGCGGGCCCCGGGCAAAGGTTGCAGCAACGGTGTGATCTCCCGGTAGTACTGGCTGTGCTTGTCGCTGAGCCGTTCCTGCACGTCGGCAGGCGCGTCATCGGAGAGCTTTCCCACCAGCCGGGATCCGTCCATGCCGATGCAGCGATGGATTTGCCAGGACGCGACGACAATGCCCTCTGCGTCGAATGCGCGCTGCCAGGCGTGGACGTGCAGGTAGTTGGAATCCACCAGGGTTCCGTCGACGTCGAACAGGACGGCGGGTATGCCGCCACGCGCGGTCAGGGCAGGCTCCCGGCGCCGGTGTCGGAACGCGGGGCAGCGTGCGGTGGTGAAGTCATGTTCGCGGCATACCCAGGCCCGGCATGCCTGACACAGTCGGTGGTTTCGTTTGGTCACCGGGGCGATGGGTACACCTCGGTGGTGATCCGCGACCCCGGGGCTGCTTCGCCGCGCCCGTGAGAGGGTCGACCGCAAACCGTATATCGTACGAATACTGCTGGTACACAATAATTCTCGACGAGGAATGACGCGGATTATCGTAAGAGCGCCCCAGCCGACCACGCCCGTACCACTCGTCAGCACGCCGGTGAATCGCTCAAGAACGGCGCCAACGCCCCCGGCCTCGCCGGTTCCGTCATCGCGGTTATCGCCCTGACCGTGGGCTTGTTCACCGTCGCGGCCCGGGTATCTGGTGGGCGGCGCCATCGCCCTGATGGTGGCCGTCGTACTGGGCGCGCTGAGCGCGACCTGGTTGCTGCGCGCCCAGCGCAAGGTCCGTGACGCCGAACTGCGCTGGCACGCCGCGTATTCCGACCAGCCCGCGCCGCCACCCGGCAGCTGAGCACTCGGGGTTTTCCGCTCATTCGCGCGCGGGCGTGGAAGCCCTCGCCGGTCCCACTTCTCGGGCGCCGCAACTTTTTCCGGCCGCATTGGTGTAGCACAGCCCGGAACGGGGTACTGCCTGCGCCACGGGTGAGTACAGGAAAGTGCGTCAACCCGTTCCATAGCAGGAAGGAACCCCAATGGCGACCACCACTGACTACGACGCACTCCGTGTATCCGACGCCGACTCCCAGGACAAGTCCTCGCTTCGTGAACTGGCGCCGACCCTGCAGGGGTCGGGCACCGCCGTGGTCGACGAGGACCCCAACGATGTGCACTTCTTCGAACTTCCGGGCGCCGACCTGTCCGGGGAAGAGTTGTCGGTGACGGTGGTTCCCCAGCGGGCCGACGAGTTCACCTGCTCGAGCTGCTTTTTAGTGCAGCACCGTAGCCGGATGTCTGGCTCCAGCGCCGGCCTTCCGGTGTGCGCCGACTGCGCCTGACACCGCGTCGGCCTGGGCGGACGGCTCCCGGACCGGGTGAGCCGGCCCGCGTGTCGCGGCGCGACTGTGCGCTGGATTGCGCTGAATTGTCAGTGGCATCCACTAGGTTCATCGGACAAATGGAGAAGGTACTCGGGTCGCTCCTCCTGCTGGGCTTAGCGCTCCCTTGGTATTTCACGCAGAAGGCGACCGGCAGCCTCCCGGCGGGATGCCTCGGGGGACTCTGTGGGCTCGCCGTCGCCGTGGCGATCTTGTGGTGGTTGTCGATACAGCGGGACCGCCACCAGGCCGACGCGCACCGGCGCCGCGATCTCAGATTGACGAAATCCGGGCTGCGGGCGATCGACCGGATGTCGGGCACCGAGTTCGAGGAATTCGTTGCGGCACAACTTCGCATCGCGGGCTACGCCGTCACGCCCACGGCGAGCACCGGTGACTACGGTGTGGATCTGATCGCCAGGAAAGGCGGCGCCCGTATGGCCGTTCAATGCAAGAGGCTGGCGAAGGCCGTCGGCGTGGCCGCGGTCCAGCAGGTCGTGTCCGGGGCGCTACACCACGGCTGCAACCGGACGGTCGTGGTGACCAACCAGACCTTCACCAAGGCGGCCCGCCAATTGGCCGGCACCCATCATTGTCGCCTGGTCGGGCGCACCCAGTTGCAGAGCTGGACGCGAATCGCGACCATTCCCCTGCGGGGCCCGCGGCGCACACCGACGGCCGCGCCGCACGCCAGGCCGGCGCGGCTGGAACCGGAGTGGGACGCCTAGCGAGATGCTCGGGGCCACAGCATGTTCAGCCCGCCCGGTGCCGTCACCGCCTGGTCGCGTCCTCGATCACCCTGCGCGCGATGTCCCGCAGCGGGGTGTTCATGCTCTGCGACAGCGCGTTGACCCGCAACGGCCCCATCCCTTTACCGCGGCGGGCAACAGCGAATTCAACGCACTGATCTGGATGCCGCCGGCCGCCGAACGAGCCGGTGACATCGTGCTCGTCGACTCCACGAATTTCACGACGCTGTTCGGTGGAACGGACAGCCTCAAAAACTTCTGGCACAACCTGGCGACGATGAGGTGATGGAGTTGGAGTTCGCGGCGCCGTCCGCTCAGGGCAGACGCCCGGGCGTCGCCGCGAACTGCCGCAATGAGTCGGGGTGGCGGGATTCGAACCCACGGCCTCTTCGTCCCGAACGAAGCGCGCTACCAAGCTGCGCCACACCCCGCTTGAAGCTTCGACAGCCTATCGCACCGGGCCATCGGGTGGCCAAACCGCGGTGCCGCAGGTCACTTCCAGGAGCAAGATCGCTCGAACGCGACGAGCGCCTCGGCCGCGTCCGACGGATCCAGTCCCTGCGCCGTCACCCACTCGTCGCTGAAATAGGTGTCGCGGTAGCGGTCGCCGCTGTCGGCGAGCAGCGTCACCACCGAACCGCTGCGGTGATCGGCGACCATCTCGGCGAGCAGGCCGAACGCGCCCCACAGGTTGGTGCCCGTCGACGGGCCCACCCGGCGGCCCAACACCGCGCTGACGTGCCGCGCGGCCGCGATCGACGCCGCGTCCGGGACGGCCACCATACGGTCGACCACGCCGGGCAGAAACGACGGCTCCACTCGCGGCCGGCCGATGCCCTCGATGCGCGACGAGGTGGGCATCACGATGTCGTCGCGGTCCTCGGCGTAGGCGGGAAAGAACGCGGAGTTCTCCGGGTCGACGACGCACAGCCGGGTGTCGTGCCGTCGGTAGCGGATGTAGCGGCCGATCGTGGCGCTGGTGCCGCCGGTGCCCGCCCCGACCACGATCCAGTCGGGGACGGGGTAGCGCTCCTCGCACATCTGCTCGAAGATCGACTCGGCGATGTTGTTGTTTCCCCGCCAGTCGGTGGCGCGTTCAGCGTTGGTGAATTGGTCCAGGTAGTGCCCGCCGGTTTCGTGCGCGACCCGCTCGGCCTCGGCGTAGACCTCGCTGGAGCTCTGCACGATATGGCAACGGCCGCCGTGGGCTTCGATCAGTGCCACCTTCGACGTGCTCGTCGCCGCGGGCATCACGGCGACGAACGGCAGCCCCAGCAGGGCCGCGAAATAGGCCTCCGACACCGCCGTCGAACCCGATGACGCCTCGACCACGGTGGTGCCCTCGTCGATCCAGCCGTTGCACAGCGCGTAGAGGAACAACGAGCGGGCCAGCCGGTGCTTGAGGCTGCCGGTGATGTGCGTCGTCTCGTCTTTGAGGTACAGCGCTACGTCGGCGCCCGTGCTCCACGCCGAGGGCAGCGGGTAACGCAGCAGATGGGTGTCGGCGCTGCGGCGGGCGTCGGCCTGGATCAGCCGGATCGCGTTGTCCGTCCAGCAGCGTGAGCGGCTGCGGACCGCGATCCTGGTCTGGTCGGTCAACGCACGGATGCTGTTGGCTGCGAACGGCTCAGGTCACTGGCCGCGTCGCGGTCGCCCATCGGGGTGGCGATCAACGTCAGCAGGGTCGCCTCCGGCCGGCAGCAGAATCGCACCGGCGCGAACGGCGAGGTGCCCATCCCGGCGGACACATGCAACTGCGTGTTCGCGCCCCAGCGCGACGGCCCCTTCGCCCGTGAGCGGTCCAGACCGCAGTTGGTCACCAGCGCGCCGTAGAACGGCAGGCACACCTGGCCGCCGTGGGTGTGTCCGGCCATCACCAGCTGATAGCCGTCGGCGGCGAAGCGGTCCAGCACCCGCGGCTCGGGCGAATGGGTCAGTCCCAGCCGCAGATTCGCGGCCGGACTGGCCGGACCCGCGATGGTTTCGTAGCGGTCGCGGTCGATGTGCGGGTCGTCCACGCCGGCGGCGGCGATGTGCAGGCCCGCCACTTCGAACTCGCGCCGGGTGTGAGTGAGGTCGAGCCAGCCGCGCTCGGTGAACGCCGCCCGCAGGTCCTGCCACGGCAGCGGTTCACCACGAACCCGGTGCGACGGGTTGGTCACGTAGTTCAGCGGGTTCTTCAGCCGCGGGCCGAAGTAGTCGTTGCTGCCGAACACGAAGACGCCCGGTCGCGACAGCAGGTCGCCCAATGCCTGGATGACCGACGGCACCGCTTTCGGGTGGGCCAGGTTGTCGCCGGTGTTGACCACCAGATCCGGTTCCCAGCCGGCCAGCTCGCGCAGCCACGCCTGCTTGCGGCGCTGGCCGGGCGTCATGTGGAGGTCGCTGATATGCAGCACCCGCAGCGGAGTCGAACCCGGGTCCAGCACGGGCATGGTGATCTCGCGCAGGACGAACGCGTTGCGCTCGATGACCGCGGCATAACCAACGGCGGCGACGCTCGAAGCTAGTGTGGCGGCGCCGGCACGTATCAGGGCGGGCAAAACATCAGCCATGCTGGCAGCCTACTGCCGGTCGCGGACTGGCAGCATATCTCTTGGGTCACGACGTTTACGGGGGCGGCTGACCGGGCGCCGGCGGCGGCGGTGGCGCCAGCAGCGGGATGGTGATCGGCGGCAGACCCGGAATCTCGACGACCTGCGAGCCGACCGGCGGCGGTCCACCTTCCGGTGGCGGCGGCGGCGCGGGCGGAATGCCATTGCTGACTTGGATGGTGATGATCGAGCCCGGAATCGTTGCGCCGCTCGGCGTTGTCCCGACCACTTCGCCCTGTTTTGCGCTGCTGTTGACGAAGTTGTTCTGGTCGGCGACCTGGAAGCCCGCCTCCTTGACGCGCTGGCGTGCCGCGTCGATGTCCAGGCCGGCGACGCTGGGCACCCGTGACCCGGGTGCTCCGTCGACGTAGCGGGGGTCGGTGGGCGGCAATTGCACCGGCCCGAAGTTGGTGGCGATCGGCTTCATCGCGGTGAACCACGTGCGCGCCGGTTCATTGCCGCCGTACAGGTCGCCCTCGCCGCAGTGGCGCAGCGGGGACGAGCACAGATCGGTGGGGTTGGGGGAGTCGTCGTAGATGTAGTTGGCCGCCGCGTAGTGGTTGGTGAAGCCCACGAAGCCCGACGAGCGGTGCGCCTCGGTGGTGCCCGTCTTACCGGACACCGGCAGGTCCCAGCCCGCCGCGCCGGCCGACCCGGCCGCGGTGCCGCCGCCCAGGGCGTCCTTGCTCATCGCGTTGGCCAGCGTGTTGGCCAGCCCCTCGGGCACCACCTGATCGCAGGTCTCGGTGGTCACCGCGACCTCATTGCCCTTGCGGTCGACCAGCTTGTCGATCGGGTTGGCCGGGCACCAGGTGCCGCCCGAGGCGAGGGTGGCCGCGACGTTGGACAGCTCCAGCGCGTTCACCTCGATCGGGCCCAGCGTGAACGAGCCGATGTTCTGCCGTTTGACGAAGTCGGCCAGGCTCTCGTTGCTGTCGGGGTTGTAGTCGCGGGCCGTGCCCGGGTCGGCGTAGGACCGCAGCCCGAGTTTGATCGCCATGTCCACCGTGCGCGTCACGCCGACCTGTTGGATCAGCTTGGCGAACGCGGTGTTGGGCGAGGTGGCCAACGCGTCGGTGACGTTCATCGACCCGCGGTAGTTGCCGGCGTTGATCACGCACCAGTTGTCCTTCGGGCAGCCCTTGGCCCCACCGCTACCCATGCCCTTGGCCTGGAACCGGCCCGGCACCTCGAGGGTGGCGTTGGTGCCCATCCCCATGTCCAGGGCGGCGGCCGTGGTGAAGATCTTGAAGACGGATCCCGCGCCGTCACCGACCAGCGAGAAGGGCTGCGGGCGCATGGTTTGGCCGGCGTCGACGTCGAGCCCGTAGGTGCGGTTGCTGGCCATCGCCATGATCTTGTGCGACGTCTTGCCGGGCTGGATCACGCTCATCACGCTCGAGATCCCGGGAAGCGTCGGGCTGGCGAACTTGTCGATGGCGGACTTGACCGGGATCTGCACGTCCGGATCCAGCGTGGTCTTGATCAGGTAGCCGCCCCGGGCCACCTGTTCCTTACTGATGCCGGCCCGGGAGAGGTACTCCTGGACGTAGTCGCAGAAAAAGGCGCGGTCGCCCGCCGCGATGCAGCCGCGGGGCAGCTCGTTCGGCTGCGGCAGGATGCCCAGCGGCGCGGCCTTGGCGGCGCGCAGCGCTTCCTCCTCCTGCGGGATGTTCTGGATCATGGTGTCCAGCACCAAGTTCCGCCGCGCCAGCGCCCCGTCGGGGTTGATGTACGGGTTGAGCGCACTGGTCGACTGCACCATGCCCGCCAGCAATGCCGCCTGCTGCCAGTTCAGGTCGGACGCGTTGATGCCGAAGTACGTCTGGGCGGCGTCCTGCACGCCGAACGAGCCGTTGCCGAACGAGACCAGGTTCAGATACCGGGTCAGGATCTCGGGCTTGGTGAAGGTTTTGTCCAGCGTCAGCGCCATGCGGATCTCGCGCAGCTTGCGGGCCGGGGTGGTCTCCACCGCCGCGCGCTTCTCGGCGTCGGTTTTCGCGGTCACCAGCAGTTGGTAGTTCTTGATGTACTGCTGCTCGATGGTCGAACCACCGCGGGTGTCGACGTCGCCACGGGCATAGCCGGCCAGCCCGGTCAGCGTGCCTTTCCAGTCCACGCCGTTGTGGTCGGCGAACCGCTTGTCCTCGATGGACACGATCGCCAGCTTCATCGTGTTGGCGATTTTGTCGCTGGGCACCTCGAACCGGCGCTGCGAATACAGCCAGGCGATGGTGTTGCCCTTGGCGTCGACCATCGTCGACACGGCCGGCACCTCGCCCTCGAGAAGCTGAGCCGAGCCGTTGGCGACCACTTCCGAGGCCCGATTGGACACCAGTCCTATGCCGCCGGCGAAGGGGAACAGCAGCGCCGTGGCGACGACACTCGCCAACAAACAGAGCCCCGCAAGCTTGAGGATCGTGAGTGCGGCCGGGGGGCGGTCTGACATGGGTACTACATTAGCGGCCCCCAGTCACGCCGCCACGCTGCGAGTTCACCGATAAATTGCGTCATCTTGCGACCGGCGTGCGGTGGGCGCGAATTTGCAGTCGCGTCACAGGTCAGACGCACAACATGGTGTCCAAGATCACTTCTCGGCCTATCGTTCTGGGACGAGACGGCACGCCCGTCCCAAAAAAAGCGTTATCGGACTGTTGCGCAATTGGCACCTGACCACCTAACTTAGACACACGGTGAGATTCAGGTAACACCGATGTACATAGTGTGGCGTGGATCGCTAGGTGAGGATCTGCACCCGAGGAGGGCGGCCGTGACGGGCGGCCGGTAGGGAAAGGGAACAGCTCGTGTCACCAATACGGCCGGCGGCGCGTAGGACAAACATTGCAGCCGCACAAGGGGTACTCCGCAGTGTCGATGCTGAAGAAAGGATCGCTTGGGTCTCGAGGGCGCTATGCCGGACCACCGATCCCGACGAACTGTTTGTCCGCGGAGCAGCCCAGCGTAAGGCGGCAGTGATCTGCCGGCATTGCCCAGTGATGCAGGAGTGCGGGGCAGACGCGCTGGACAACAAGGTCGAGTTCGGGGTCTGGGGCGGCATGACCGAGCGGCAACGCCGCGCCCTGCTCAAGCAGCACCCCGAAGTGGTTTCCTGGGCGGACTTCTTCGACAACAGGCGAACCCGCAGCGTCGGCTGACCCATCGCCGACCGCTGACGGGTCAACCCGTCAATCGGGACCGTAGCTCCGACCGGCCTGCTGCTCGTCATTACGTTTCTGTTAAGGCAGGCCGGGGAGTTCAAAGCGATTCGGCGGGCCGTTGCCCGGCCCGCATCGTCATCGACGTGGCCGATGGGCCGGTTCCTCAGCGCGCCGTCGCTCGGCCCGCATCGTCACCGACCGACGTGATCTGATCGGCGAGTGCACGCAGCGCCTCCAAGTCCGAAACATCAAACGGCAGTGACGGAACGCCGACGACCGGCACGTGCGGATTGGCCCCGGTGAACCGGGACAGCAACCTGATCTCCCGCTTGGCGGTCTGCGCCCGGTCGGCGTGAATCTTCAACACCGCCGAGGCCAGCGACGACGCTTCGGAGTCGGCATCCTGGTCGAGCATCTCGCTGCCGTCGATCGCCCGCTCGGGCGGCAGGGGGCACAACGGCGGATGGGTGCGGTTCAAGACCAGCCCGGCGAGCGGCATCCCTTCCTGTGACAGCCGGTCGACGAAGAAGGCCGCCTCGCGCAGCGCGTCCGGCTCGGCCGCAGACACCACAACGAACTGCGTCCCACGCCTTTTCAGCAGCGCATAGGTGCGATCGGCCTTCTCTCGGAATCCGCCGAAGGTGGCGTCCAGCGACTGCACGAACGCAGCGGCATCTCCGAGCATCTGTGAGCCCAGGATTGTGGAAATCGCCTTCATCGCCAAACCCATTGCGCCGGTTACCAACCGCCCGATGCCCCGGCCAGGGGCGAGCAGCAGTCGCCACAGCCGGCTGTCCATGAAGCTGCCCAACCGTTTGGGCGCGTCCAGGAAGTCCAGCGCGTTGCGCGATGGTGGGGTGTCGACGACCACCAGGTCCCAGCGATCCTCGGCCAGCAGCTGGCCCAGCTTCTCCATCGCCATGTACTCCTGCGTGCCGGCGAGTGAACTGGCGACGGTTTGATAGAACTGGTTATCCAGAATCGCTTGTGCGCGACCGGTTCCGGAGTACTGGACCACCATCTCGTCGAAGGTGCGACGCATGTCGAGCATCATCGCGTGCAGCTCGCCGGGCACCTCCGCCGCCAGGGGTACTCGTTGCGGCGTGTTACCGAGGTCGCTGACGCCGAGCGCCTGGGCCAGTCGCCTTGGCCGGATCGATCGTCAAAACGCAGACGTTGCGGCCGTATTCGGCGGCGCGCAGTGCGATCGCGGCGGCGGTGGTGGTCTTGCCTACCCCACCCGCGCCGCAGCACACCACCACGCGGTTGGTGGTGTCGGCCAGGATTGCGGCCATATCAAGCGGTTTTCGGCGTGACGCTCATCGAACCCCCTGCTGTGCAAGTGATTCCGAAAGCTCATAGAGGCTACCGAGGTCGACCCCGTCGGAAATGGCCGGTAGTTCCAGTCGCGCCACCTTCAACTCATCGAGCTGTTGTGCGATCTCGGCGCGCGTGGCGATCGACCGTCGCATGCTCGATGGTCTCCGTCAGCAGGCCCGCGAAGTCCTTGTCGTTCAAGCTGATTCCGGACTTTTCCAATCCGGCCCGCACCGAGTCCGCGTCGACGTCTCCCTCGGCGGCCTTCGCCAGGTCGGCCGGGCTGCAGGTAAGAGAGGATATTGCGGTTGACGATCACACTGCCGATCGGCAGCTGCATCCCGCAAGCTCCTCGATGGCTTCCAGCGTCTCCTGGACCGGCAGCGCCTCCAGCAGGGTGACCAAGTGGATGGCGGTCTGGTCGGAATGCAGTAACTTCACCACGCCCTCGGCCTGCGAATGCACCGGGCCGCCCTTGGCCAAATCGGACACGGCTTTGGTGACATCCAGGAAACGCGCGATCCGTCCGGTCGGTGGGGCATCGACGACGATCGCGTCATAGACCGGGAGCTCGATCTCTTGTCGACGCGGATCACCGTCTCTTTGATCTTGCCGGTCAGCAGCACGTCACGCAGACCCGGCGCGATCGTCGTCGCGAACTCGATCGCACCGATGCGGCGCATCGCGCGGCCCGCAATGCCCAGGTTGTAGAACATGTCGAGGTACTCCAGGAAGGCGGCCTCGATGTCGATCGCCAGGGCGTTGACCTGACCGCCGCGTTCGGCGGTCGCGATCTTCACCTCTTGATAGGGCAGGGGCGGGACGTCGAAGAGTTGCGCAATCCCTTGGCGGCCCTCGACTTCCACCAGCAGGACTTTGCGGCCTCCCGCGGCCAGGGTCAGCGCCAACGCGGCCGCGATGGTCGACTTACCCGTACCGCCTTTGCCGGTCACAAAATGTAAACGGGCCTTCGTCAAGCGCGCCGGCCAGCCGACGGCAGCTCCGCCGCTCGATGTGGTTGCCACCTTCGCATGCTAGCCCGACGGACCCTTGGGCTGGCCGGAGCGGTTCGTCTCCGACCGATAAGCTCGCGGCATGAGCCAACCGACCGCATGGGAGTACGTCACGGTTCCGCTGCTGACGCATGCCACCAAACAGATCCTCGACCAATGGGGTGCCGACGGCTGGGAGCTGGTGTCGGTGCTGCAGGGGCCGACCGGCGAGCAGCACGTCGCGTATCTGAAGCGCCCCAAGTAAAGGGGTCGGGTCCGATGAGTGCTTCGGCCCGGCTCGGCCAGCTCGGCCTCGCGCTTCCGGAGGTGGTTGCGCCGCTGGCCTCCTATGTGCCGGCGGTGCGCACCGGCAACCTGGTCTACACCGCGGGCCAGCTGCCGATGCAGGACGGGAAGCTGTTGGCCACCGGCAAGGTCGGCGCCGACATCAGCCCGGACGAGGGCAACGCGATGGCGCGGATCTGTGCGCTCAACGCGCTGGCGGCCGTCAATTCGCTGGTCGGGTATCGACGCGGTGACCCGGGTGGTGAAGGTCGTCGGATTCGTCGCCTCGGCCCCGGGTTTCAACGGCCAGCCAGGCGTCATCAACGGGGCCTCCGAGCTGCTCGCCGAGGTGTTCGGCGATCAGGGCGCGCATGCGCGCTCGGCGGTCGGCGTCTCCGAGCTGCCACTGGATGCGCCGGTGGAAGTGGAGCTGATCGTCGAGGTCGGCTGACGTCCGTGACCCAGGCCGCCAGTCGCTCACCCATCCCGCATACGCCAAGTTGCGGGCGGTCACCGATACCGCGTCGGTCCTGTTGGCCGATAACCCCGGGCTGCTGACGCTCGAGGGCACCAACACCTGGGTGCTGCGCGGCCCGCGCAGCGACGAGCTGGTCATCGTCGACCCCGGGCCCGACGACGACGAGCACATCGCACGGGTTGCCGCGCTGGGTCGCATCGCCCTGGTCCTGATCAGCCACCGGCACAGCGATCACACCGACGGCATCGACAAGCTGGTCGAGCTGACCGGCGCGACCGTGCGCTCGGCGGGCAGCGGTTTTCTGCGTGGCCTCGGCGGAGAGCTGACCGACGGCGAGGTGATCGATGCCGCCGGCCTCAAGATCAAGGTCATGGCGACCCCCGGCCACACCGCCGATTCGCTGTCCTTTCTGCTCGACGATGCCGTGTTGACCGCCGATACCGTACTGGGCCGCGGCACCGCCGTCCTCGACAAGGAGGACGGCAGCCTGACCGACTACCTGGAGTCACTGCGGCGACTGCGCGGCCTGGGTCGACGTACGGTGCTGCCCGGACATGGCCCGGATCTGACCGATCTGGAAAGCGTCGCCCAGGGCTATCTCGTGCACCGGCGGGAGCGATTGGACCAGGTGCGTTCGGCGCTGCGGGAGCTGGGCGAGGACGCCGGCGCCCGCGCGGATCGTCGAACACGTCTATATCGACGTCGACGAGAAGCTCTGGGATGCCGCCGAGTGGTCGGTGCAGGTGCAGCTGGATCACCTGCGCTCCGAGCCATCGGTCTGACTGGGTTCGCGCGCGTCACTACCGCCCCAACAGTCCCGGCTCTGGAAGTGCACGGTCTTTCCGAAATGCGATAGCGCCGGCGCTAGCACGTTTTGAAGTCACCTCATGGGTGCCACGGCGTTGCTCACGAGGCTGGCAGGCCGGATCGATTGATCTCGACGCCCGGGTGCGCGCTTAGTCGCGCCCGCGGCTCCGCGCGCGCTTACCTCGCTCGGCGGGCCAGCCGCTCGGAGTCCGAGATCAGCACGCTCTTGCCCTCCAGGCGGATCCAGCCGCGGTGGGCGAAGTCGGCCAGCGCCTTGTTCACCGTCTCCCGGGAAGCCCCGACCAGCTGCGCGATCTCTTCCTGCGTCAGGTCGTGGGTGACCCGCATGGCGCCGCCCTCCTGGGTGCCGAACCGCTGGGCGAGCTGCAGCAGCTGCTTGGCCACCCGGCCGGGCACGTCGGTGAAGATGAGGTCGGCCAGGTTGTTGTTGGTGCGGCGCAGGCGTCGGGCCAACACCCGCAACAGCTGCTCGGCGATCTCGGGACGATCGGCGATCCACGCCCGCAGCGCGTCGCGGTCCATCGACACCGCGCGCACCTCGGTGATGGTGGTGGCGCTGGACGTCCGCGGGCCCGGGTCGAAGATCGACAATTCGCCGAACATGTCCGACGGGCCCATGATCGTCAACAGGTTCTCGCGTCCATCGGGCGAACGGCGACCGATCTTCACCTTCCCCGAGACGATGATGTACAGCCGATCGCCGGGTTCCCCCTCGGCGAAGACCGTGTGTCCGCGGGGGAAGTCGACGGGTTGCAGCTGCTTGGTCAGTGCCGTGACTGCGCCGGGTTCAACCCCTTGGAAGATTCCTGCCCTTGCCAGGATCTCGTCCACGTTGCCTCTTCAACTTTCCCAGAAATTTAGTGTGATACGGGCAGGCTAACCCCTTGCTCGCGTGACGAGTCTAGAGGAACGCCATTGTGTCCAACGTGCCAACGCTACACACGATTGGCGTGTCGAGGTGCCCTAAATTGCGGATTGACGTGCGAATGGCCGTGTATTCGGGTCGGCAATGTCATCTCATCGCGGTCGACGAAGCTGACCGCAAATGACGGCGCGGCGTGACGCGGCGCGCCGCCGCGCCCGTTCGCCGGGGCCGCAGACTAGCTGCTGAAGCTCGCGCCGATGCAGGTATTCCAGCGCCTCCGGCATGCCTTCGCGAGGCCAGCGTGTGCAGATCCACGCCGTCGGCACGCTCGAGGAATTCGTCGACATCGGCCACCGCCAAGGCATCAGGCGCGAGCTCGGACTCGAGCCGCCCAAGACCCAGCGCCGCCAGCATCAGCAGCGCCGGAATACCGGCCACCAGCAACCACGACACACGAAGAGTAAACATCGCCTGGAATCAACACGGGGTCTCGGCGAGATCACGAAATCAGTACTCTGTCGTAGGTGACAGCGGCAAAGTCGTCCGGGCGTTCGAAATCGACTCCGGCCCCGCCCGGCGGCGTCGATGCCCGACGTTGGTCCGAGGAAACCCGAGTCGGCTTGGTGCGACGGGCGCGGCGTATGAATCGTGCACTGGCACAGGCGTTTCCGGACGCACACTGCGAGCTGGATTTCACGACTCCGCTGGAATTGACGGTCGCCACCATCCTTTCGGCGCAGAGCACCGATAAACGGGTCAATTTGACGACGCCGGCACTGTTCAAGCGGTATCCGTCGGCGCTGGACTATGCGCAGGCGGACCGCGCCGAACTGGAAAACCTGATCCGTCCCACCGGTTTTTTCCGCAACAAGGCGTCCTCGCTGATCGGTCTGGGGCAGGCCCTGGTCGAGCGGTTCGACGGTGAGGTGCCGTCGACCATGACCGAACTGGTCACCCTGCCCGGGGTCGGACGCAAGACGGCCAACGTCATCCTGGGAAACGCCTTCGGGGTCCCCGGCATCACGGTCGACACCCATTTCGCGCGGCTGGTGCACAGGTGGCGCTGGACCGCGGACAAGGATCCCGTCAAAATCGAGCACTCCGTCGGTGAGCTCATCGAGCGCAGTGAGTGGACCATGTTGAGCCACCGGGTGATCTTCCACGGTCGCCGGGTGTGCCACGCGCGCAAACCGGCGTGCGGCGTCTGCCTCATCGCCAAAGACTGCCCCTCCTTCGGCCTCGGTCCCACCGAAGCGGCGCTGGCCGCGCCTCTGGTGAAGGGCCCGGAAACCGAGCACCTGCTCGCCCTGGCCGGGCTGTAAACCGGTCTGCGACCGACGCGCACAGGGACCGCATGCCTATTTTGAAGCCGACCTTGACCCGGAAGGCTCGCTGGCACATCGCGATTCTGGCGGTGGTCGCGGCGCTGATCGCGGCGCTGGTCGCCGAGCTGCACGACGACTCCGCCACGACCGGCACGCCTGCGAGCAATCAGACGGTGGCCGACCGAGAACACCGCGACGCCGACACGCCCGCCGCGTTGTCGGGTCCGCGGCAGCGCGCCGGCCTCCCGCCGTGCCCCGGCCCCGGACATGGCGACGGTCCCGAGGCGCTGCGCGGTGTGACGGCCGATTGCGCCGCCGACGGTTCCCTGGTCGACGTCGCCCGGGCGCTGGCCGGGCGCCGGGTGGTCCTCAACCTGTGGGCGTATTGGTGCGCGCCGTGCGCGGCCGAACTGCCCGCGATGGCCGAGTATCAACGTCGGGCCGGTTCGGACGTGATGGTGGTGACGGTGCATCAGGACGAGAACGAGACGGCGGCGCTGCTGCGGCTGGCCGAGCTCGGTGTGCGCCTGCCGACCCTGCAGGACGGTCGTCGCCGGGTCGCGGCCGCGCTGCGGGTGGTAAATGTGATGCCCGCGACGGTGGTCCTCCGGCCGGACGGTAGCGTTGCCCAGACGCTGCCACGAGCTTTCAACACTGCCGATGAGATCGCGGCTGCGATCGGCAACGACAGGGGATAAGCGGAAAAATTGAACCGACTGGAGGGCCCGTGAGTGCTGGGGGTTCACCCCTGCGGAATGGGGACCCCGCCCCTTCGCGCGGGACCGTTCCGCTGAGGCCTGACGCCTGTCCGTCCTGGCTGCGTCCGCTGGTCGACAACGTCGATGACGTTCCCGACGCGGCCCGGCGCCGCCTGCCGGCCGACGTGCTGGCGATGATCACCGGTAAGGCCGTGTCGGCGGTGACGACTTTGCGTGGCGCCAGCCGCGACGCCGCCGTCCTGGTGTTGTTCTCCGGTCCGGAATCCGGCGCGCCCGATGGCGGCTTTCCCGAGGACGCCGACCTGCTGGTGACCGTGCGGGCGTCGACCCTGCGCCACCACGCCGGCCAGGCGGCGTTTCCCGGCGGTGCTTCCGATCCCACCGATGACGGCCCGGTCGACACCGCGCTGCGCGAGGCCCGCGAGGAAACCGGCATCGACATCAGCAGGCTGTATCCCCTGGCCACGATGGAGAAGATGTTCATCGCGCCGTCGCAGTTTCACGTCGTCCCGGTGCTGGCCTACTCGCCGGATCCCGGCCCGGTGGCCGTCGTCAACAAGGCCGAAACGGCGATCGTGGCGCGAGTTCCGGTGCGCGCCTTCATAAACCCGGACAACCGGCTGATGGTGTACCGCGGCGATCTCGGCCGCCGGTGGGCCGGCCCGGCGTTTCTGCTCAACGAGATGCTGGTCTGGGGATTCACTGGCCAGGTGATTTCTGCGCTGCTCGACGTCGCCGGCTGGGCCCAGCCGTGGGACACCACCGACGAGCGGGAATTGGACGCGGCGATGGCGCTGGTCGGCGACGGGCGGTGGGTCTCGATGAATTCCATGAGCCCGTCGCAGTGGCTGGATGTCGCCGTCCTCGCGGTCGCCTTCATCGCGGCGATCTCGGGCTGGCGGTCGGGCGCGTTGGGCTCGCTGCTGTCGTTCGTCGGCGTGTTGCTCGGCGCGATCGCGGGTGTGCTGCTGGCGCCCCACCTGGTCAGCCACATCGCCGCGCCGCGCGCGAAATTGTTTGCCGCACTGTTCTTGATCCTCGCGCTGGTCGTCATCGGCGAGGTCGCCGGAGTGGTGCTGGGGCGCGCCGTGCGCGGCGCGATCCGCAGCCGGTCCATCCGAACGGTCGACTCGATCATCGGGGTGGCAGTCCAGCTGGTCGTGGTGCTGACCGCGGCGTGGTTGTTGGCGACGCCGCTGACCCAGTCCAAGGACCAGCCGGAACTGGCCGCCGCGGTCCGCGGTTCGCGAGTGTTGGCTCAGGTCAACGACGTAGCGCCGCCCTGGCTCAAGACGGTGCCCAAGCGGCTGTCCGCGCTGCTGAATACCTCCGGCCTGCCCGCGGTGCTGGAGCCGTTCAGCCGCACACCGGTCATCCCCGTCGCCTCTCCCGATCCAGAGCTGGCCGGTAATCCGGTGGTGCAATCCACCGCGCCCAGTGTGGTCAAGGTCCGCAGCCTGGCCCCCAGCTGCCAGAAAGTGTTGGAGGGCAGCGGATTCGTGATCGCACCCGACCGGGTGATGACCAATGCGCACGTGGTGGCCGGCTCCAACAGCGTCCAGATCTACGCCAGCGGCAGTCCCCTCGACGCCACCGTGGTGTCCTACGATCCGGCGGTCGACATCGCGATCCTGTCCGTCCCCAACTTGCCCCCGCCCCCACTGGCCTTCGCCCAGGGCGACGCGAAAACCGGTGCCAGCGTGGTAGTCCTGGGTTATCCCGGCGGCGGGAACTTCACCGCGACCCCGGCCAGAATCCGCGAGCTGATCAAGTTGAGCGGACCCGACATCTATCGGGATCCGGCGCCGGTCACCCGTGACGTCTACACGATCAGAGCCAATGTGGAGCAAGGCAATTCGGGTGGACCATTGATCGATCTCGACGGTCACGTGCTCGGAGTGGTGTTCGGCGCGGCGGTCGACGACCCCGACACCGGGTTCGTGTTGACCGCCGACGAGGTGGCCAGTCAGCTTGCCAGGATCGGTGACACCCAGCTGGTGGGCACCGGCTCCTGCGTGGGCTGAGCCGCCGCGCCTACCGCGCTCGGGTCAGGTGCACCTGCTCGAGGAATTTCGTCAGGTGCCGGTTGATTTCCTCGGGCGCCTCTTCGTGGCTGAAATGCCCTGCGCCCGCGATGGATACGTAGCGTCCCTGTGGTGCGTAGCGTTGCGTGCGGTCGACCGGGTCGGCCAGCACATACGGATCCGCTTCGCCGCGTAGGTGTAACAGCGGCACGCTGAGCTGCTGACTCATCGACCGCATGAAGCGCCGGCCTTCATCGCGCAGCTGGCTGCGCGCGGCCCAGCGCTGGTATTCCAGTGCGCTGTGCGCAGCCGCGGGGATCTGAATCGCCGTCCGCAGATGGCCGATGGTTTCGGAGAAGTCTTCGGAGGCAAGCCATTTGCCGCAGCTGCGGCTGCGGACCAGGCGCTCGATCTCGGCGGCGTTGTCCCGGGTCAACAGCGCGCTCGGGCCACAACGGTATCTGGTATTGCAGCAGCGTCGGCAACAGCGCATAACCCTGGTCGCGTCGCGTCAACGTGGATCGCCGCAACGCCGCCGGATGCGGAGAACTGATCAGCGCGATCGCCGACACCAGCCGCGGATGCAGCAAGGCGGTGGCCCAGCAGGCCAGCCCACCGTCGGCGTGGCCCACCAAGGTCGCCGAGGAGTGCCCCAGTGCCCGAATCAGCCCGGCGGTGTCGCCGGCCATCGTCCAGCCGTCGTAGCCGCGGGGCGGCTTGTCGCTGCCGCCGTAGCCGCGCAGGTCGACGGCGACCACTCGCGCGCCGCGCAGTCCGCGCAGCTGATGACGCCAGGACCACCAGAACGATCCGAAACCGTGCAGCAGCATCACCAGCGGGCGTGCCGTCGGAGGCGGGCCGTCAGCGTCGCCCAGCGCCTCGACGACGTGGAAGCGGATGCCGTTGGCGTGCACTTCGAGATGGCGCCACGGCCCCTCGATGCGGGTTACCGACGGATCCGGCGGCGCCATCTACCAACCCGAGGGATCGCGGGCGGCGCCGTTTCCGGGCTTCGCGTGCCTGCCTTGGGACCCGGGGAGCTGCTTGGCGCCGCGGGGCCTTGTCGTGGCCGGGCGTGAGCGCGCTGCGCGTCTCCTTGACCGATTCGATCGTCTGGCGCGGTCCGCGAATCCGGCGCACCTTGAGGAAGCCCAGCAGGGCCAGCACGGCACCGACCACCACCATGATCCCGAACACGATCAGGAACGCCACCCAGCGCCACAGCCAGGTGTCGAGCAGCTCCGCGATGAAGAAGAAGAAAAAGAAGGTGGAGTAAAACAGCACCACCAGCGCGGCGATGAAGAAGACACTGCCGGTGAGACCCTTTTTGACGTCTCGGGTAATTTCGGCGCGGGCCAGCTCCACTTCGGCGCGCACCAGCGTGGAGACCTGGGCGGTCGCGTCTTTGATCAGATCACCGATCGACGGCTCGGCAGGTTTGGCATGCGGGTCGGTCAACGGAATCGTGGTCAGGGTGCTGGGCACACCGTTCTTGCCATCGGCTTTGCTCACAGACGGTCCTCTTTCGTCATCACCCGGCTCGCTGTCGTCGCGGTTTATGTTGCCATGTGGCGCCCGGATAGACGAAGCCAGACGAGGCCAGCCGAGCGCGGCGCCGCGAGGTTGTTGCGCCCGACGGTCAGTTCGGTTCGGACAGAACACGGTCGGCGACGCCGCGGGCGCACGCGTTTCTTGAGAGCGAACATCACCTCCCAGCCGATTACACTCGGCCAAGCCGGTCGTGATGTTCGGCCTACCGATGGGAGTGGGGCTGTGCTGAGGGCGCACCGATGCTTCTTAGTGGCGATGGTTGCCCTGCTCGTGGTCGCGATGGGTTCGCTTGCCCGCGCCGCTGCCGCTGACGTCCGTATCCCGATGGGCGGTGGTGCGGGCATCGTCATCAACGGCGACACCATGTGCACACTGACCACTATCGGCGGCGACGCCGCCGGCGAGCTGATCGGCTTCACCTCCGCGCACTGCGGCGGCCCGGGCGCCCAGGTCACCGCCGAGGGCGCGGAGAACGCGGGCGTATTGGGCACCATGGTCTCGGGTAACGACAACCTCGACTACGCGGTGATCAAGTTCGATCCGGCCAAGGTGACGCCGGTGGCCAACTACAACGGCTTTGTGATCAGCGGCATCGGTCCGGATCCGGCCTTCGGCCAGATCGCCTGCAAGCAGGGCCGCACGACCGGTAACTCGTGCGGCGTCACCTGGGGACATGGGACAGGACCCGGGCACCATCCTCATGCAGGTCTGCGGCCAGCCGGGCGATTCCGGCGCGCCGGTCACCGTCAACAATCAGCTGGTCGGGATGATCCACGGAGCGTTCAGCGACAACCTGCCGACTTGCGTCATCAAATACATCCCGCTGCACACCCCGGCGGTGGTGATGTCGTTCAATGCGGTCCTGGCCGACATCAACGCCAAACATCGGCCCGGTGCGGGGTTCAGCCCGCTGCCGGGCTGACCGGACAGCGACTACTTCGCCGCCCTGATCGCGTCGAACACGCCGGGATCCAGCAGCGTCGAGGTGTCACCCAACTCGCGGTTTTCGGCGATGTCCCGCAACAGCCTGCGCATGATCTTGCCGCTGCGGGTCTTGGGCAGCTCGGGCACCACGTGAACCTCGCGCGGGCGGGCGATGGGTGAGATCTCCCGGGCCACCTCGACGCGCAACTCGTCGACGATCCCGTCGTGCACTTGGTAGTCGGCGCGCAGCACGACGAACGCGCAGATGGCCTGGCCGGTGGTCGCATCGGTCGCCCCGACCACCGCCGCCTCGGCCACCGAGGCGTGGCCGACCAGCGCCGACTCCACCTCGCGCGGTGGACAGCCGGTGTCCCGACACGTTCATGACGTCGTCGATGCGGCCCACCACCCAGATGGCGCCGTCGCGGTCGTAATACGCGCTGTCGCCGGCGAAATACCAGCCCTGCTCGGCGAACCGGGACCAGTAGGTCTCGACGTAACGTTCGGGATCGCCCCAAATGCCGCGCAGCATCGACGGCCACGGCTGGTCCAACACCAGGTAGCCGGTGACGTGCTCGCCCTTGTGGACGCCCGGCACCAGTTGCTCGCCGTGGTCGTCGACGATCTTGGCCGAGATGCCCGGCAGTGGCCTCATCGCCGAACCCGGTTTGGCCGCAGCGACTCCGGGCAACGGGGAGATCATCGTGGCGCCCGTCTCGGTCTGCCACCAGGTGTCGACGATCGGAAGGCGGTCGGCGCCGATCACCTTGCGGTACCAGCGCCACGCTTCGGGGTTGATCGGTTCGCCGACCGAACCCAGCAGCCTCAGGCTGGACAGGTCGTGCGCGTCGGGGATCTCGCGTCCCCACTTCATGAACGTGCGAATCAACGTGGGCGCGGTGTAATAGATTGTCACGCCGTACTTTTCGATGATCTCGAAATGCCGGTGCTGGCTGGGCGAGTCGGGCGTGCCCTCGTAGAGGACCTCGGTGACCCCGTTGGCCAGCGGACCGTACACGCCGTAGGTGTGCCCGGTGACCCAGCCGATGTCGGCGGTGCACCAGAAGACGTCGGCATCGGCCTTGATGTCGAAGACGTAGTAGTGCGTGTAGGCGGCGTGGGTCAGATAGCCGCCGCTGGTGTGCACGATGCCCTTGGGCTTGCCGGTGGTTCCCGAGGTGTACAGCAGGAACAGGGGTTGCTCGGCGTCGAAGGGTTCCGGGGTGTGCTCGGGGGAGGCGGCGTCGACGACGTCGTGCCACCACAGGTCACGGTCGTCGTTCCAGGACACGTCAATTCCGGTGCGCCGCACCACAAGAACGTGCTCGACGGGGCTGTCGCCGCCCTTGACGGCCTCGTCGGCCGCGTCCTTCAACGGTGCCGGCTTGCCGCGGCGGAACTGTCCGTCGCTGGTGATCAGCAGCTTGGCCTGCGCGTCGGCGATCCGGGCCTGCAGCGCCTTGGCGGTGAAGCCGGCGAACACCACGCTGTGCATGAGGCCCAGGCGCGCGCAGGCCAGCATCGCGATCACCGCTTCGGGAATCAGCGGCAGGTAGATCGCGACCCGGTCGCCGGCGACCAGACCGAGATCGGTCAGCGCGTTCGCGGCCTTGCATACCTCGGATTGCAGATCGGAGTAGGTCAGGCTGCGGTGATCGCCGACAGGTTCGCCCTCCCAGTGGATGGCGACCCGATCCCCGTGTCCGGCCTCCACGTGGCGGTCGACGCAGTTGTAGGCGACATTGAGCTTGCCGTCGGCGAACCACTTGGCGAACGGCGCCTGCGACCAGTCCAGCACCTCGGTGAACGGCGTCGCCCACGACAGCCGATTGGCCTGCTCGGTCCAGAAGGCCAGCCGGTCCTGCTCGGCTTCGCGGTACAGTTCCTCGCCCGCATTGGCCTGCTCGGCGAAATGCGCCGGCGGCGGATAGGACGACGGGCCTGCGGTATTGGTGGCGGTCACTGGCTTCTCTCCTGTGTCGAGACTGCGCCGTTGAAGTGGCCTTGCGCTTTTGGCCGACTGCGAGCCTAGCCGTGTGAGGTGTAGCTGTGCGAGCGATAGCTGTGCGCGCGAATCCGGGGTCAAAGTGTGCCCCCATGCCGGATAATCACCGTGTGCCGGGTCATGGGCGGGGCATCCGCCGACTAATCCCCAGCTTTGCCGCTGCCGCAACGATTTACGCGGCGGTCACCGTGCCGGGATGGCCCGCATCCGCCATGCCCCCTGACTCCACCGACGCGCCGACACCATGCTGGTCCGACCAGATCTCCGTAACGGCCTCGCCCACCGAGGGCGCCGTCGGGCACCGCGCGCTGACCCTGATGTTCAGCCTCGCCGGCGGCGGCGACCCGTGCACGCTCACCGGATACGCGGGAGTCGACTCGGGCGCGGGCGGACCATTGATTCATGCCCAGCCCACGCCGCGGGGATACATGGGCGGCCTGCCCGCCGGCGTCACCGCGTCGCCCACCGTCATCCTGTCGATATCGACCCAGGGGCAGGCCATCGTCGAGGGCGTCGCCGTCGACGGCGAGGGCAAGCCATGCCCCACCTACACGGACCTGATCATCAATCCGCCGGACACCACCAATGTGGTGACGGTGTCAGCCACCATCGACGCCTGTGCGCTGCAGGTGCACCCGATCACGGCGGTCTGAGCGAGGTCAATCGGCCCTGACCAGGCAGTAGACCCGCGCGGGGACGGGGTAGGCGATGCCCTTGCTGTCGGGTGGGCACTGCGCCTTGTCCGAGCTGCCGTCGATGCGCTGACTGACCTTGACGTGCAGCGGGCTTGATTGGTTGCAGTCGTCCGGTTTCACGCTCACGGCTTCGCCGTCGCGGATCACCTGGTAGCACTGGTCCTGCCGCAGATTGATCATGAAGCACAGGAGCGTCGAGTGGTTGCTGGTGCGCTCATAGATCGAGTGCTCGCGTTTGCCGTCGGGGCAGGTGTCGGACGCAGGTCCCTTGAAGGCGAGTTCGTAGGTCGCCGCCGGGTCGATGCAGCCGCTGATCAGGTGCTTATCGAAACGGTTTGCTGTGTAATCGCTTTCGGTGATGCAATCGCCCACCGCCAGGGCGACGTCGTCCGGGCGCTCGGACAGGACGTGCGCCGTCCTGCCAAGGATGCCCAACCCTCCCAACGTCAGCAGCACGGCGCCGATGGTGATGAGTGTGGTGGCCGACTTCGGCGTCCGCGGCGGCGGCGGATAGCCAGGTGCGTATCCGGAATACGGTGCGGCCGGATAGCCCGGTGGTGGCGGGTAGGGGTAACCGGGGTTGACGGGAAAGCCCGGCGGGTATTGCGGCGGCGGGTAGGCGGGAGCCCGTCGGCGGCCGCGCGAGCGCTCCACCAGCCCGATGATGAGGCAGATCAATCCGATCGCGGGCACGCCGAGGGAGAACATCAAAAAGCCCGCACGCACCCCCGATTCATGCGAGGCCAGATACTGCACAGTCACGACGGAATTCTAAGTTGGTGAGCCGCACCGGGCACTTCACCGCCGCGCGACTTCAGGCCCTAGGGTCGGGAGTCATGCGTCGGATGCGGACCCCGTTGGCCTTGCTGGCCCCGGTTGCCGCCGCGATGGTGGCGGTCGCCGCACTGGCCGGTTGCGGGGGCGGCGCGCTGAGCCCGGATCTGGTGGTGGTCAACGGCGGGGAACCGCCGAACCCCCTGATTCCCACCGGCACCAACGACAGCCAGGGCGGCCGGATCCTCGATCGGCTCTTCGCCGGGCTGATGTCCTACGACGCCGCCGGCAACCCCTCGCCTGAGGTCGCCCAGTCGGTCGACACCACCGACAACGTCAACTACCGGATCATCCTCAAACCCGGCTGGACGTTCACCGACGGCTCGCCGGTGACGGCTCATTCCTTCGTCGACGCATGGAACTACGGGGCGCTGAGCACCAATGCCCAACTGCAGCAAAGCTTCTTCAGCCCCATCGACGGGTACGACGCCGTCGCCGGGCTTACCACAGGCGGCAGGCCGGCGGCCACCACCATGTCCGGGCTGCAGGCGGTGAACGACCGGGAGTTCACCGTCCGCCTGAAGGCGCCCACCATCGACTTCATACTGCGGCTGGGACACAGCGCGTTCTATCCCTTGCCGCAAGCGGCATTTCGGGACATGAGCGCTTTCGGGCAGCATCCGATCGGCAACGGCCCGTACAAACTCGCCGAACGGTCCCGACGGGCCAGCGTGGGAGCACAACGTCCGAATCGACTTGCGGCCCAACCCCGATTACCACGGAAATCGCAAGCCGCACAACAAGGGGTTGCGGTTCGAGTTCTACGCCAACCTGGACACCGCCTACGCCGACCTGCTCTCGGGCAACCTCGATGTGCTGGACACGATCCCGTCCAGCGCGTTGACGATCTACCAGCGCGACCTGGGCGGCAACGCCGCCAGCGGACCCGTCGCCGTCAGTCAATCGCTCGACACGCCGCTGCGGCTGCCGCACTTCGGAGGTGAGGAAGGGCGACTGCGCCGACTGGCGTTGTCGGCGGCCGTCAACCGTCCGCAGATCTGTCAGCAGATCTTCAACAACACCCGCAGTCCGGCCCGCGACTTCACCGCCAGCTCACTGCCGGGATTCGATCCCAACATCGCCGGCAGCGACGCGCTGGACTTCAATCCCGAACGGGCCCGCCAACTCTGGGCCCAGGCCAACACGATCTCGCCGTGGAGCGGGCGGTACGCCATCGCCTACAACGCCGACAGCGGCCATCAGGAGTGGGTGGACGCGGTGGCCAACAGCATCAAGAACGTGCTGGGCATCGATGCGGTCGGCGCGCCGCAGCCCACCTTCGCCGGGTTTCGCACCCAGATCACCAACCGCACCATCGACACCGCGTTCCGGGCCGGCTGGATGGGCGACTACCCGTCGATGATCGAGTTCCTCGCGCCGTTGTACGCCACCGGTGCGGGGTCCAATGACGTCGGATACTCCAGCCGCGATTTCGACGCCGGCCTGGCCGCCGCCGAGGCGGCTCCCGACCTAGGGCAGGCCGACGTGCTGGTCAACGTCGCGCAGCGAATCCTGTTGCACGACATGCCCGCCGTCCCGCTGTGGTACTACATCGCCGTGGTCGGGTGGTCGCCGGAGGTCAGCGCCGTCAAGGTCACCTGGAACGGGCTGCCCGACTACGAGAATCTCGTCAAGGGCTAGCAGATGGGTTGGTATATCGCGCGCACGGATCGCCGTCATGGTGCCCGTCTTCCTGGGCGCCACCCTGCTGATCTACGGCATGGTCTTCCTGCTGCCCGGTGACCCGCTGGCCGCCATCGCCGGGGATCGGCCGCTGACTCCGGGCGTCGCCGCCGCGCTGCGCGCGCGTTACCATCTCGACGATCCGTTCATTCTGCAGTACCTGCGCTACCTGGGCGGCGTTGTGCACGGCGACCTGGGCCGCGCCTATTCCGGGTTGCCGGTCAGTGCCGTTCTGGCACACGCGTTTCCGGTCACGATCCGGCTCGCCTTGATCGCCCTGGCGGTCGAGGCGGTGCTGGGTATCGGGTTCGGTGTGATTTCCGGGCTGCGCCAGGGGGGACTCTTCGATGCCACGGTGCTGGTCGCCGGACTGATCATCATCGCGATCCCGATCTTCGTGCTGGGCTTTCTGACCCAATTCCTGTTCGGGGTCAAGCTGGGCATCGCGCCGGTCACCGTCGGTGAACGTGCGACATTCGCGCGTCTGGTGCTTCCCGGAATCGTCTTGGGCTCAGTATCATTCGCCTACATCGTCCGGTTGACTCGATCGGCGGTGGCCGCCAATGCGCATGCCGACTACGTCCGCACCGCCACCGCCAAGGGATTGTCGCGGCCACGGGTGGTGAGCGTGCACATCCTGCGCAACTCGCTGATCCCGGTCGTGACGTTTCTGGGCGCCGACCTGGGTGCGCTGATGGGCGGGGCGATTGTGACCGAAGGCATTTTCAACATCCACGGCGTCGGCGGCGTGCTCTATCAAGCGGTCACCCGGCAAGAGGCCCCCACGGTGGTCTCCATCGTGACCGTGCTGGTGCTGATCTATCTGATCACCAACCTGATGGTGGACCTGCTCTACGCGGCCCTGGACCCGAGGATCCGCTATGGCTGAGCACTCCGGCTTTTGGTATGAAACCTGGCGAAAGCTGCACCGCCGTCCGAAGTTCGTCGTCGCCGCCGTGCTGATCCTCCTCATTCTTCTCGTCGCACTGTTTCCCTCGTTGTTCACCCACGCTGATCCCGGTTATGCCGATCCCAGCCAAAGCTTGCGGAGCCCTTCGGGGGCGCACTGGTTCGGCACGGACCTGCAGGGCCATGACATCTACGCGCGCACCATCTACGGGGCGCGGGCGTCGGTGACGGTCGGGTTGGGTGCCACACTGCTGGTGTTCCTCGTCGGCGGTGTGTTGGGCGCGTTCGCCGGCTTCTACGGGGGATGGATAGACGCGCTGGTCTCCCGGCTCACCGACGTGTTCTTCGGTCTGCCGCTGCTGCTGGCCGCGATCGTACTCATGCAGGTTCTGCACCATCGGTCGGTGTGGACGGTGATCGCCATCCTGGCTTTGTTCGGCTGGCCGCAGATAGCCAGAATCGCTCGCGGCGCGGTGCTGGAGGTGCGTGGCACCGACTATGTCCTTGCGGCTAAAGCGTTGGGGATGAGCAGGTTTCAAACGCTGCTACGACACGCGTTGCCCAATGCGGTGGGACCGGTGATCGCGATGTCCACGATCGCGTTGGGGGTCTTCATCGTCACCGAGGCCACGTTGTCCTACCTCGGTGTCGGGCTGCCGTCTTCCGTGGTGTCCTGGGGTGGCGACATCAACCTCGACCAGACGCGGCTGCGGGCCGGATCGCCGATCCTGTTCTATCCCGCCGGTGCGCTGGCGGTGACGGTGCTGGCGTTCATGATGATGGGCGACGCGCTGCGCGACGCCCTGGATCCGGCTTCGCGGGCCAAGCGCGCATGAGTACCGGGGAATCGCCACTGTTGACGGTCGAGGGCCTGGAAGTCAGGTTCGGCGACCACGCCCCCGCGGTTGCCGGAGTGGATCTCAGCGTCCAACGAGGCCAGACCGTCGCCGTGGTCGGCGAGTCGGGTTCCGGGAAATCCACCACGGCCGCCGCGATCCTCGGGCTGCTACCCCCGGGAGGCCGAATCACGGCTGGCCGCATCATGTTTGACGGGCTCGACATCACCGCGGCGGATCGCCGGCTGTTGCGGTCGATCAGAGGTCGTCGCATCGGCTATGTTCCCCAAGACCCGATGACCAACCTCAACCCCGTCTGGAAGGTCGGCTTTCAGATCCGGGAAGCGTTGCGGGCCAACACCGATGGCCGCCGGGCCCGGCGACGGGCCGAAGAACTGCTCGCCCAGGCCGGCATGCCGGATCCGGCGAAGCAGGCTGGTAAGTACCCGCACCAGTTGTCGGGCGGTATGTGCCAGCGCGCGCTGATCGCGATCGGATTGGCGGGTCATCCGCAGCTGCTGATCGCCGACGAGCCGACGTCGGCCCTCGACGTCACGGTGCAGCGGCAGGTGCTCGACCACCTTGCGCACCTCACCGGCGAACTGGGCACCGCGCTGTTGCTGATCACGCACGATCTGGCGCTGGCCGCCGAACGAGCCGAGCGCGTCGTCGTCGTCCACCGCGGTGTCGTGGTGGAATCTGGTGCCGCACAGACCATTCTGCGCGAGCCGCAACACGAGTACACCCGGCGGCTGGTGGCGGCGGCGCCGTCACTGACGCGCCGGAGCCGGCCGACGTCCACCCCGACCGGCGACATCCTCGTCGCCTCGGACCTCACCAAGGTCTACCGGGACTCGCACGGCGCACCGTGGCGGCGTGCCGAGTCTCGCGCCGTCGACGCGGTGTCGTTCCGGCTGCAGCGGGCGCGCACCCTGGCCATCGTCGGCGAATCGGGCTCGGGGAAGTCGACGGTGGCCCGCATGGCATTGGGTCTGCTCCAACCCACCTCGGGCACAGTCGTTTTCGACGGAACCCAGATCTCCGACGCGGCGGACCGGGACACGATGATGGCATTCCGTCGCCGGGTCCAGCCGGTGTTCCAAAATCCCTACAGCAGCCTGGATCCCATGTACACGGTGTTTCGCGCCATCGAGGAACCGCTGCGCGTTCACCGGGTCGGTGACCGCGGGCAACGCAAACAAGCGGTGCACGACCTCGTCGAGCAGGTGGCGCTGCCGTCGTCGGTGCTCGACCGGTTGCCGCGTGAGCTATCGGGTGGGCAACGGCAACGGGTGGCGATCGCGCGGGCGCTGGCGTTGCGGCCCGAGGTGCTGGTCTGCGATGAGGCGGTGTCGGCGCTCGACGTTCTGGTGCAGGCGCAGATACTCGACCTGCTGGCCGAGCTGCAGGCCGAGTTGGGCTTGGCCTATCTGTTCATCAGCCACGATCTGGCGGTGATCCGGCAGATCGCCGACGACGTCCTGGTGATGCGCGCGGGCCGCGTGGTGGAGCACGCGCCCACCGAGGACCTGTTCGCCGACCCCGGGCACGAATACACCCGGCAGTTGCTGGACGCCATCCCGCACGCGCGGTGAATCCGACGGGGAGCCGGGGATAGGTTGTGAAGTCGTGACAGCTGATCCGCTGGCCCCGCTGATGGAACTGCCCGGCGTCGCCGAGGCCAGTGACCGCGCCCGCGAGGCGCTGGGCCGTGCACACCGCCACCGCGCCAACCTGCGGGGCTGGCCGGTGACCGCCGCCGAGGCCGCGCTGCGGGCGGCGCGCGCGTCGTCCGTTCTGGACGGTGGCCCCGTTCGGCTGGAAGATCTCGCCGATGCCGGGCAGATCAGCGATCCGGTGTTCGCCGGGGCGCTTCGGGTGGCCCAGGCGCTCGAGGGCGGCGAAGGCCCCGTCGTCGCCATCTGGCGGCGGGCACCGCTGCAGGCGCTGGCCCGCCTACACGTGCTGGCCGCGGCAGAGCAGGTCGACGACGAGCGGTTGGGTCGTCCGCGTGCCGATGCGGGGGTGGGGCCGCGACTGGAGTTGCTGGCGGACCTGGTGAACGGGCGCTCCCAGGTGCCGGCGCCGGTGCTTGCCGCCGTCGCCCACGGCGAACTGCTGACGCTGAAGCCGTTCGGCAGCTCCGACGGTGTGGTGGCCCGCGCGGTGTCGAGATTGGTGACCATCGCCAGCGGGCTGGACCCACACGGGCTAGGGGTGCCCGAGGTCAGTTGGATGCGCCAACCCGCCGCGTATCGCGACGCCGCGCGGGGATTCGCCGACGGCACGCCGGAGGGTGTGGGGGCGTGGCTGGTGGTGTGTTGCCGTGCGATGAAAGCCGGTGCGCAAGAGGCTGTGTCGATCGCCGACTCGATGTCGAACCGATAGCTGAAGCGGTAGCCGAAGGCCGGGAAACTGCACCGGAAAACAACCGCAAAAACGTAGAGCGGGCGACGTTCCGAATGTTCGGTCCGCCGCCCGCTAACACGGGACTCGGTTACCAAGCGTGCATCTCGGGGGCTGCGTGGGTTGGCCTCGGCGATCTCACGACGCTTATGGTTGCAACCCCACCCAAGGGGCTGTCGACACCTTCCGCATTTTCGCAATTTCGCAGGCCCGCAACACTTCTGCCATTTTCGCGGCTATGACTCCGCGTGGGTGCCGAGCACCGTGCTGGGCGCCCGGGTCGGGAGAACGAACCTTCTCTTCCGGATCGATCTAGGCCTCACCGGGCTTCCGTGGTTTCCTTTGTACTACTAGACCCCTAGCACAGCAAGGGCTAATTCGCGAACAACGCCGGATCTGTTTTGGATTGCGCGTTTAACGAGTTTGCTGTCGGGCCCGCTGAGCTTAGAACGCGTAGCGGCGCAACAACGAATAGGTGACCGCGCCGGCGGCCAGCGCGCTGATACCCACCGCGGCCGTCGTGGCGATGGCGGCCCCGGATGGCGCCGGGATGCGGTCGCGCAACGACACCGGCCGGGAGAACGAGATCACGGGCCAACCGCGTTCCACGGCTTCCCTGCGCAGCCCGCGGTCGGGATTCACCACGCTGGGGTGGCCGACGGACTCGAGCATCGGCAGATCGGTGATCGAATCGGAGTAGGCGTAGCAGTGTTCCAGCGGGTAGCCCTCGCGCGCGGCCAGCTCGCGGATCGCTTGTACCTTGCCCTCGCCGTAGCAGTAGAACGCGATCTCGCCGGTGTACCGACCGTTCTCGACGACCATCCGGGTCGCCATCGCGTGGGTGGCACCGAGGGCCCGCGCGATGGGGGCGACGATTTCTTCCCCGGAGGCCGACACCACCACGACGTCACGCCCGCACAACTTGTGGGCCGCGATGAGGTCGGCGGCTTCGGCGAACACCAGCGGCGTCACGATGTCGTGCAGCGTCTCGCTGACGATCGACTTGACCTGTTCGACGTCCCAACCGGTGCACATATTGGTCATGTGGGCGCGCATCCGATCCATCTGGTCATGATCAGCACCGGAGAGCAGATAGATGAACTGGGCGTAGCTGGACTTGAGCACCGCGCGGCGGTTGAGCAGGCCCTGGTTGAAAAACGGTTTGCTGAACGCCAGGGTGCTGGACTTGGCGATGATCGTCTTGTCCAGGTCGAAGAAGGCCGCCGTGCGGGCGTGGGAAGCGGTGCTTGCCGCTGATTGCGCCGGGGCTGACTGCTCCGCGGTGGGGTCGAAGACGGTCACCGACCCAGCATAGGTCGGCGGTCCCGCGCGGCCGCGATCCCGCACCGGAAATGGCCGCTCAGGGGGTTCGGGGGGTCAGTGGAGCGGTGTTTACGCGGCTCAAGCTGTTTTTTCAGTAAATGAGCTCTTGCGTTACTCCGGCTTGTCATGTGTATAGTAAGCATTACTCGGCCTTGAGCCGAGGGTGTATCAGCCCGACCCCCCGGGGCTGATGCACGACGACCCTCGCCTCCTCCCCCCTGGCGGGGGTCGTCCCTTTTCTAGGGTTAGTTTTTCTCGCTCGACGGCACCTGGCTCGGCTCTGGGTGCGTTGCGGGAAAGTCTGTCCGTCGTCGCTGGCGGCGTGTCCCCGCAACGCCGTTTGTGCACACTCGCGTCTCTATCCACAAATCTGCATTTGGGACTGTTGTGCCAAGGTCACGGCCCCGCACAGTGGTCGGGTGGCCAGCAGTTCCGGAATTGATGCGGCGGGTTCCGCGGGTGTGTTGGCGGTGCTGGCGGAGCCCGACATGCGCGCCGAGTTGGACCGGGTGGCGGCCGCCGCGGGTGTTCGAGTGGTGCATGCCGGTGACGTGTCTCCGGTCAGCCGCAAGAGTTGGGCGGCGGCCGCGGCCGTCGTGCTGGACGCGCGCGCGGCAGCAAGCTGCGGGCGATGGGCGCTGCCGCGCCGCGATCACGTGACCGTGCTGACGGTGGGCGAACCGGAGGCGACGACGTGGGCGGCGGCCGTCGGGGTCGGCGCCGAGCATGTGTTGCGGCTGCCCGAGCAAGAAGCGGCCCTGGTCGAAGAACTCGCCGAAGCCGCCGAATCGTCGCGCGACGACGGGTCGCGCGGCCACGCGGTCGCCGTCATCGGGGGCTGCGGCGGAGCCGGCGCCTCCTTGCTGGCGGTCGCCCTGGCGCAGGCCGCCGCGGACGCGTTGTTGATGGACCTCGACCCGTGGGGTGGCGGCCTTGACCTGTTGCTGGGCGGCGAAACTACCCCGGGGCTGCGCTGGCCGGACCTGGCGTTGCAGGGCGGCCGGCTCAACTGGTCGGCCGTCCGCGATGCGCTGCCACGGCACCGCGGAGTCAGCGTGCTGTCCGGCACCCGGCGCGGCTACGAGCTGGACGCCGGGCCGGTACACGCCATCGTCGACGCCGGCCGGCGCGGCGCGGTCAGCGTCATCTGCGACCTTCCCCGTCGTTTCACCGACGCGTCCCAAGCCGCGCTGAGCGCGGCCGACCTGGTCGTCGTCGTCAGCCGCTGCGACGTGCGCGCATGCGCGGCGACCGGCGCGCTGGCCCCGGTCCTGGCGTCCATCAATCCCAACATCGGCCTGGTGGTGCGGGGCCCGTCGCCCGGCGGACTGCGGGCGGCCGATATCGCCGAAATCGCCGGCCTGCCGTTGCTGGCGGCGATCAAGGCGCAGCCGCAACTCGCCGAACAGGTCGACCGAGGCGGCCTGCGGCTAGGGCGACGCTCGGCGCTCGCGGTCGCGGCCCGCCAAGTGCTCGACGTGCTGCCGCCCGTCGGTGCGCGGCGGCGAGCTCGGCAGAACGGCAAGGCGGCGTGAGCGGTTCGCTGATCGAACGCGTCCGCGAGCGGCTGGCCGGAGAGGCCGGCCCGCTGGGGCCGGCGGTGGTGGCCGCCGCGATCCGGGCCGAGTCCGGCGGCATGCTCGGCGACACCGAGGTGCTGGCCAATCTGCGGGTGCTGCAGACCGAGCTCACCGGTGCCGGCATCCTCGATCCGTTGCTCTGTGCGGACGGGACGACCGACGTCTTGGTCACCGCACCGGATGCGGTGTGGATGGACGACGGCACCGGTCTGCGGCGCACCGAGATTCGGTTCCCCGACGAGGCGGCGGTGCGACGGTTGGCGCAGCGGCTGGCGCTGGCCGCCGGCCGGCGTCTGGACGACGCGCAGCCCTGGGTGGACGGCGAGCTCACCGGAATCGGCGCCGGCGGGTTCGCCGTGCGGCTGCACGCGGTGTTGCCGCCGGTGGCGGCCGCCGGCACCTGCCTGTCGCTGCGCGTCCTGCGTCCCGCCAGCCAGGATCTGGCGGCCCTGACCGCCGCCGGTGCGATCGAGCCCGCGGCCGCCGCACTGGTCGCCGACATCATCGAGGCCCGGCTGGCGTTCCTGGTCAGCGGTGGCACCGGCGCCGGCAAGACGACACTGCTGGCCGCGATGCTGGGGGCCGTGCCGCCGAGCGAACGGATCGTCTGCGTCGAGGATGCCGCGGAGCTGGCGCCGCGGCACCCGCATCTGGTGAAGCTGGTCGCCCGCTGCGCCAACATCGAAGGCGTCGGCGAGGTTCCGGTACGCCAACTGGTCCGGCAGGCGCTGCGGATGCGGCCCGACCGCATCGTGGTCGGCGAGGTCAGGGGTGCCGAAGTGGTGGACCTGCTGGCCGCGCTGAACACCGGCCACGACGGCGGCGCGGGCACCGTGCACGCCAACAACCCCGGGGAAGTTCCCGCCCGCCTGGAGGCGTTGGGTGCGCTCGGCGGCCTCGATCGCGCCGCGCTGCACAGCCAACTCGCCGCCGCCGTGCAGGTGCTGTTGCATGTCGAGCGCGACCGGGCCGGCCGGCGCCGGCTCAGCGAGATCGCCGCGCTGCAGCGGGATCAAGGCCAGGTACGCGCGGTCACCGTGTGGCATGCGGATCGGGGGATGACGGACGCCGCCCCGCAGCTGCGGCGCCTGCTGCACAGCCGGATGCCGGCGTGAACGGCCAGCTGGCGGGTGCGCTGCTGTTGTCGCTCGCGCTCGTCGTCGTTCGGCCCTCGCCGCGACGACGGCTGTCGGCGGCACGACGTCCGCGGCTCCCGACGGTCGGGCTTGGTGGGGCGGGCTGCGCCGCGGCGGGTATGGGCTGCGCCGCCGCTGTCGTGCTGCCGCTGACGACCGTCCTGTGCCTCGCGATCGTGGGCGCGACAGCGGGACTGCGGTACCGGCGCCGTCGGCGCATCCGGCGTGCCACCGATGAGGGCCACGCGCTTCAATCCGCGCTCGAGGTGCTGGTCGGTGAGTTGCGGGCCGGCTCGCACCCGGTGCGCGCGTTCTGCGTCGCCGCCGACGACACCGCCGGTGCGGTTGCGGTGTCGCTGCGTTCGGTGGCGGCGCGGGCCCGGCTGGGCGCCGACGTCGCGGCCGGCCTGGCCGCCGCCGCCCGCTCCGCGGCGCTGCCCGCGCATTGGGAGCGGCTCGCGCTGTGCTGGCGGCTGGCCAGCGACAACGGTCTGGGAATAGCCACCCTGATGCGTGCCGCGCAGCGCGATGTCGCTGAGCGGCAACGTTTCTCGGCCCGTGTCTCCTCCGGCATGGCCGGCGCGCGCGCAACCGCGGCGATACTGGCCGCGCTGCCGGTGCTCGGCGTGCTGCTGGGTCAACTGATCGGCGCGCGACCGCTGGGCTTCTTGCTGGGCGGGCACGCGGGCGGATGGCTGTTGCTCGTCGGGTCGACGCTGGCCTGCGTGGGTCTGCTGTGGTCCGATCGCATCGCCGATCGGGTGGTGCTGCGCCGGCGACGATGCGAGCGAGCGATGAGGAGGAGCGGTGCCGACCCGCCGGCGACGATGCAGAGCGAAGCGATGAGGAGGAGCGGTGCCATGAACCCCGCCGGCGACGATGCAGAGCGAAGCGATGAGGAGGAGCGGTGCATGAACCTGGCTGCGGTGCTGCTGGCCGTGGCACTGTGGATCGGTCCCGGACCGTCGCTGGTGCGCGGCCGGGTCGGGATGCCGGTCCGTGGCGGTCGACCGCTTCGGGGCCCGGCATCGCCGCGTGGCACGGACCCGCTGGCGGTTGCCTCCTGTCTGGACGTGCTGGCGGTGTGCCTGGCTGCGGGCATGGCCGTGTCGACGGCCGCGGCGGCCGCCGCCCCGTGCGCGCCGCCGAACCTGGCCAGGGTGTTGCGCCGCGCCGCCGACCTGCTCGCGCTTGGCGCCGATCCCGCTGTCGCATGGTCCATTCCGGCCGACCCGCAGAACTCGACCGACCCGCAGATCGATGCGTTGCTGCGGTTGGCCCGGCGTTCGGCGTCCTCTGGGGCGGCGCTGGCCGGCGGCGTCACCGAGTTGGCCGAGGAGTCTCGGCACGACGCCGCGCACGCGGCGACCGCCGCCGCCGAGCGGGCTGGCGTACTGATCGCCGGACCGCTGGGTCTGTGCTTCCTGCCGGCCTTCGTCTGCCTGGGCATCGTCCCGGTGGTGGCCGGCTTGGCCGGTGATGTCCTGCAGTCGGGCCTGCTGTGAAACGAGAGGAAATCCTTGATGATCAACATGTTTCGCGAACTCTCCGCGCGTGTCGCCGTGCTGGTGGCCGACGAGTCGGGCATGTCGACGGTCGAGTACGCCATCGGCACCATCGCGGCGGCCGCCTTCGGCGCGGTGCTCTACACCGTCGTCACCGGCGATTCCATCGTCTCGGCGCTGACCAACATCATCGGTCGTGCGCTCAACACCAAGGTGTAGCCGGCAGTGCGGGCGCCAGCACCGTCGAGGCGGCACTGGGCATCGCCGCGCTCGTGGTGGTGCTGGTGCTGTGCCTGGCCGGTGTCACCGCGGTATCGATGCAGGTGCGCTGCGTCGACGCCGCCCGCGAGGCCGCCCGGCTGGCGGCCCGCGGCGACGAACGCTCCGCCGTGGCCGCCGCACGCCGACTCGCGCCCGGCTGGTGCGCGAGTCGACCTGCGCCGCGACGGCGAGTTCCTGGTGGCCACCGTCGTCGCGCATTCGAAGTTATTGCCCGCCATTGACATTGCGGCCAAAGCGGTCTCGGCGGCCGAGCCGTCGCGGTGAGCGGGGCTCGGCCACCGCTGGTCGCGGCCTGGATGATCGTGGTGCTGCTGACGGCGACCGGCGCCGGTGCGTACCTGGGCTCGGCGGTGGTGGCGCGGCACCGCGCCCAGGCGGTGGCCGACCTGGCCGCCTTGGCGGCCGCAGCCCGGCTGACCTCCGGAGCCGAGGCGGCCTGCGCGAGTGCTGCGGGCGTGGCCCGCCGGATGCGGGTCGACGACATCCGCTGTGCGGTGGACGGTCTCGACGTCGTCGTCACGGCGCGGGTGGCGGTCGCCTTCGGTGGCGCGCGCCAGGGCCGCCGCGCGGGCGGGCCCGGCGACCGGGGTCGACTAGGGCGCGGCGTCGGAGCCCGGCGACAATCCCGCGGTGGCCAGTTCGTCGTCGGTGGGCAGGCGCAGCGAGACCAGTCCGGCGTACGTATCCGGTTCGAGTTCGACCCGGTTGACGGTGACATGCACCGGCACCCAATCCCCGTCGTGCCCGGGCAATCCGCAACACCCGGCTGGTGGCGCCCCCGTTGAATTCCCTTGTCATGGTGGACATCGAGTCCTGGTCATCGGGATGAACCCTGGGCTTGCCCGTCTCACTGCTGCGCCAGTCGTAGAAGGTGCAGGGCTCGTCGAGCCACTTCAGCAGGGACCAGGTGTTGAGGTCGATCAGTGCGCGGTGCACCCCGGCCTGGGCCAGACCGCTGAGGATTCGCTGCGCGAGATCGTCGGTCGATACCTCCGGGCCCTTCAGTTCGGACTGCCAGTTCATCGCCCGCGCCACCAGGTGTTCGCGCCCGTCGGGTCCCGGTTCCAAGATGGTGCGCGCGACGAAGCCGATCCGGATCGACTCGCCCCGCCAGTCGGTGAGGTCCCAAGTGCTGCATAGTGTTTGGTCAGGCTTGGCCTTGACCGCCATGGCCAGCACCTTGGTTTCGTTCGGGTTGAGTTCACGCGACGGGAGGTCCTCGGCGAAGGCCCTGCCGAAGGTGACTTCGACCTCGGGATTCTTCCCGCTGTTGATCAGCGATTCGCGGGTGTCGGTGGCCACCCCGAGGGTCAGGTCCCACTTCAGCGGCCCCGGGATCGGCCGCTCGGGCGGTTCGACGTCGGCGGGGCCGGTCCAGACATGCACGCCGTGGATGAAGCCGTCGGACATCACCACCGGTTCGGTGCGAATGATGCGGTCTCGCTTGGGCGTGATGCTGGTCAGGGCCTGGCCGGTTTGCACCGATTCGGCGATCGCCGTGCGAACCGCGGCGAGATAGGGACTGCGGCGCAGGAAGGTGGTGATAGGGACGAGATTCTTGAGTTGGCGGCCCTGCGCCACAACGGTGGGATCACCCCCGAGTGTCTCCACGAGCAACCAGTCGTGGGCCATGCGGCCGATTTTACGGTGAGGGATGGGCCTAGGGGAGTGCGGGCGGTTTCGTCGGGTGCCCGAGCCGGCAGAAACCGACACTCGTCACCGGCGTCCGCGGCGCTTGCGATGCCCTCGGGGTCTTGGTACTTTCCCTGCTGCGCCCGCATGGTCGCGGTTGTGGGTGGCGCATGCTCACTCGATTCTCATCCGGTGCGACAGCACGCCGCCATTTCTCGAGCAGCAGGAAATGCGTTCTTGGCGTGGGCGTCACAAGACAACCCAGTGGGTCGACCGTCGAGGGGCCGGTCGTCATCGATGTGAATTGTTCTCCCGTGGCCCCCGCGCCAACTCTGCGAGGACCAGCTTCAGCACCAGCACCGCGCCCGCCTTGTCCAGCGGGTCGTTGCCGTTGCCGCACTTGGGGGACTGCACGCACGACGGGCACCCCCGGGGGCACTCGCATGCCTCGATGGCGGCGGCTGTCGCACCCAGCCAGGTGCGGGCCTGGCGAAAGCCCCGCTCGGCGAATCCCGCGCCGCCCGGGTAGCCGTCATAGACGAAAACGCTGGGCAGGCCAAGGGGATCGGGTCCCGACGGCGGTGGACAGGCCGCCGATGTCCCCGCGATCGCAGCTGGCCACCAGCGGCAGCAGCCCGATCGCCGCGTGCTCGGCGGCGTGCAAGGCTCCGGGGATCCGCGTCGCCTCAATGCCCTTGCGCTGCAACGCATCGTCGGCGATGGTGTACATCACCGCCGTCGTGGCCAAAGTGTGTTCGGGCATGTCCAATTCGATGAAGTCGATCACCTCGCCCGGAGAGCCTGCGGCGCAGATACCCGACCACCTGATGGGTGACCCTGACCGGCACCAGACCCAGCGTGACCGGCCCGAACGTCAGGCGCTCGCCCGTACCGGTGACGGCGATATCGGTGATCTCGCGCGCGAACGTCGCGTAACCGGGGTCATCGGCATGCACGAACGCGATGCCTTCCTCGGTATCCAGCGAGTCCACCACGTAGCTGTCGCCTTGATGCAGGTACACCGCGCCGGGGTGGACGGTGGCCGGCGCCTGACCCGCGCCGGCGCTGCCCAGCATCCTTCCGGTGTCGGCCTCCACGATGACGATCTGGCCGCCCGCCGAGCCCCGGATGTCCACGGCGGCATGCGGTTCCAGGCCGGGCACCGGAAAGTATTTGCCGCTGCGCCGCCGCAGCAGCCCGTCGTCGACCAGGCCGTCGGCCACCGCGGTGGCGCCCAGGGTGCGCACCTCGGCCTCGTCCAGCGGCAGTTCGGTTGCCGCGCACAGCAGCTGCGGGCCCAGGATGTAGGGGTTGGCCGGGTCGATCACCACCCGCTCGACCGGCTTGTCCAGCAGTGCGGCGGGGTTGTGCACCAGGTACGTATCCAGCGGATCGTCTCGGGCGATCAGCACCACCAGCGCACCCTGGCCGCGCCGCCCGGACCGGCCGGCCTGCTGCCAGAACGAGGCGACCGTGCCGGGGAAACCGGCGAGCACCACCGCATCCAGCCCGGCGATGTCCACCCCCAGCTCCAGCGCGTTGGTGGTGGCCAGGCCCCGCAGCCGGCCCTCGGCCAGCGCACGCTCCAGCGCGGTGCGGTCCTCGGCCGAGGTATCCGGCCCGATACGACGCCACCGTTGGGGACAGCTCCGGAGCGATGTCTTCCAACCTCGCCTTCGCGCCCAGCGCGGTCAGTTCCGCGGCGCGGCGCGACCGCACGAACGTCAGCGTCTGGGCGCCCTCGGCGACCAGGTCGGCCATCACCCGCGCCGCCTCGGCGCCGGCGGAGCGGCGCACCGGCGCGCCGTTCTCGCCGGTCAGGTCGGCCCGCAGCGCGGGCTCCCACAACGCCACCGTCCGGGCGCCCTGGGGCGAGCCGTCCTCGGTGACCTCCTCAACCGGCAGCCCGATGAGCTCGGCGGCCGTCGCGCCCGGCGAATCCGTTGTCGCGCTGGCGAAGATCACCGTCGGCGACGACGAATAGCGGGCGCACAACCGCAGCAGGCGGCGCAGCACCATCGCCACGTTGGAGCCGAAAACCCCCCGGTAGTAATGACATTCGTCGACCACCACGAAGCGCAGACCACGCAACAGGACGGCCCAGCGGGCATGATTGCGCAGGATCGACAAATGGATCATGTCGGGGTTGGAGAACAACCACCGCGAACGTTCCCGCGCGAAGCGCCGGACCTCGGCGGGGCTGTCGCCGTCGTAGGCGGTGGGCGCGACGTCATGGCACCGCGGAATCGCCGCGGTGAGCGCGTGCGCGGCACGCAATTGGTCGTGACCCAACGCTTTGGTCGGCGACAGGTAGAGCACCCGCGCTCGCGGATCGGTCGCCAGCGCGTTGAGGACCGGAAGCTGATAGGCCAGCGACTTGCCCGACGCGGTGCCGGTGCTGAGCACGACGTGACGGCCCGCGTACGCCAGGTCCGCGGCCGCGAACTGATGGGACCACGGTGATGTGATCCCGCGCTCGGCGAATGCGCTGACCACGTCGGACTCGGCCCAGGCCGGCCAATCGTGCGGCCGGCCGCTGCGCGGTGGCAGTTCGGCGACATGGCGCAGCGGATGCTCGTCTGAGGCGGTTCCGGCGAGTGCGGCGGCAAGCAGGTCACTGCCGAAACTCGCCATCTCACTCCCTCCGAGGATCCGTTGTGAATTCGGCCTTCGAATCGGCCGTGGAACCGGCCTTCGAATCGGCGGAAGACACAAGTCTGTCGCCGACGCGATGAACATGGTTGACTATTTGCGGTCGCAGCTTCTGTGTTCGTGTCAAACTTTCGCAGGATCGACGTTGCGGCCGCGGTTCCTGCGAGGTTAATCGGTCGGGTGAAGTTCCGGCGACTCAGCGAGGTATGGCGGTCGTACCAGGCCCGGGGCATCGAAAGGCGATGCCCCGCACCCAGAAGAAAAGGAAAGATCGAGAGATGCCACAGGGAACTGTGAAGTGGTTCAACGCGGAGAAGGGCTTCGGGTTCATTGCCCCCGAAGACGGTTCCGCTGATGTGTTTGTCCACTACACGGAGATCCAGGGTTCGGGCTTCCGCACCCTCGAAGAGAACCAGAAGGTCGAGTTCGAGATCGGCCACAGCCCTAAGGGCCCCCAGGCCACCGGAGTCCGCTCCGTCTAAGACAGAGCAGACCTGAAACGGATACCCCCCGTGCAGACCCGCCGAGCGGGTCCGGCCGGGGGGTTTCCTCTTTTACTGCCGCGATCAGGTGTGCATCCCTGTCGAGCCCGGACGCCGCGCCGGTTGCCTCAAGACGCGGACGGGCACCCTGGCCTACTGTCGGTGGCGTGAGCCAGCTTTCCTTCTTCACAGCGGAGTCGGTGCCGCCCGCGGTCGCCGATCTTTCCGGGGTGCTGGCGGCGTCCGGGCAGATCGTCACCGTCGGTGCCACCGGTGAGAGTCACGTTGCGGGTGCCCGGCTGTCGGTGGTCGTGGATCAGTCCTGGCGGGCCTCGGCGCTCGCCGAGATGATCCGGGAGGCGGGCCTGGTGGCCGAGATCAGCCGGACCGACGAGGACACCCCGTTGGTGCGGACGGCGGTGGACCCGTCATTGAGCACGCTGGCCGCCGAATGGACGCGCGGCGCGGTCAAGACCGTGCCGCCGCGCTGGCTGCCCGGGCCGCGCGAGCTGCGGGCGTGGACGCTGGCGGCCGGAAACCCGGAGGGCGAGCATTACCTGCTGGCATTGGATCCGCACGCGCCGGACACGCATTCGCCGCTGGCGTCGGCTTTGATGCGCGTCGGGATCGCGCCCACCCTGATCGGCACCCGCGGCGGTCGGCCGGCGCTGCGGATCAGCGGCCGCCGCAGGCTATCGCGCCTGGTAGAGAACGTGGGGGAACCGCCCGACGGCGCCGAGGCGTTGTCGCGGTGGCCGCGAGTTTAGCCAGGAGATAACGCCCGAAATTGTGGCGGCTTTCCGTCGTTTTCGCGAATGTCAGTTTGCGCAGGCCCGCCCAAGGGTGCGAAATTGTCAGATGCCGCAGGGCGAAGGAACGGTCGCGTACCTGAATTTCACCGGAATTTTCGATGCCGACCTGTCATTCTTCCTGCAGGTGGTCTCGCAGGGGGACCAATCAGGGATGGAGCGTAAGGGCAGTTGGCTGACCCGAAACTGAAGGACACCGGCAACGGCGGGAATGGCAGCCGCCGGCGACTCGTGATTGTCGAGTCGCCCACTAAGGCGCGCAAACTGGCCAGCTACCTGGGCTCCAGGTACATCGTCGAATCGTCGCGCGGTCACATCCGCGACCTGCCCCGGGCCGCCGCCGACGTGCCGGCGAAGTTCAAGTCGGAGCCGTGGGCGCGCCTCGGGGTCAACGTCGACGCGGACTTCGAACCGCTGTACATCATCAGCCCCGAGAAGAAGAGCACCGTCACCGAACTCAAGGGCCTGCTCAAGGACGTCGACGAGCTCTATCTGGCCACGGATGGTGACCGCGAGGGCGAGGCCATCGCCTGGCACCTGCTGGAAACCCTCAAGCCGAGCATTCCGGTCAAGCGGATGGTGTTCCACGAGATCACCGAGCCGGCCATCCTCGAGGCCGCCGCAAACCCCCGCGACCTGGACATCGACCTGGTCGACGCGCAGGAAACCCGCCGCATCCTGGACCGGCTGTACGGCTACGAGGTCAGCCCCGTGCTGTGGAAGAAGGTCGCGCCGAAGCTGTCGGCGGGCCGGGTCCAATCGGTGGCCACCCGCATCATCGTGCAGCGCGAACGCGACCGCATGGCGTTTCGCAGCGCCTCCTACTGGGACATCGTCGCCCAGCTGGACGCGAGCGTGTCCGACCCGCAGGCCTCGCCACCCACCTTCACCGCCCGCCTGACCGGCGTCGACGGCCTGCGGGTGGCCGCCGGCCGCGACTTCGACTCGCTGGGGCAGCTGCGCAAGGCCAACGAGGTGACCATTCTCGACGAGGCGAGCGCGACGCAGCTGGCCGCGGGCCTGCGCGGCGCCCAGCTCAACGTCGCGTCGGTGGAGGAAAAGCCCTACACCCGGCGCCCCTACGCGCCGTTCATGACCTCGACGCTGCAGCAGGAAGCCGGCCGCAAGTTGCGGTTCTCCTCCGAGCGCACGATGAGCATCGCTCAGCGGCTCTACGAGAACGGCTACATCACCTATATGCGTACCGACTCCACGACGCTGTCGGAGTCGGCGATCAACGCCGCGCGCACCCAGGCCCGCCAGCTCTACGGCGCCGAATACGTGTCCCCGTCGCCGCGCCAGTACACCCGCAAGGTCAAGAACGCCCAGGAGGCCCACGAGGCGATCCGCCCGGCGGGTGAGACGTTCGCGACCCCGGATGCGGTGCGCCGCGAACTCGACGGCGACGAATTCCGCATCTACGAGCTGATCTGGCAGCGCACGGTGGCCTCGCAGATGGCCGACGCCCGCGGCACCACGCTGAGCCTGCGGATCAACGGTCAATCACGGGGCCGGGCCCAGAGAAGTGGTGTTCTCGGCCAGCGGTCGCACCATCACCTTCGCGGGCTTTTTGAAGGCCTACGTGGAGACGGTGGACGAATTGGCCGGCGGCGAGGCCGACGACGCCGAGAGCCGGCTGCCGCAGTTGACCCAGGGCCAGCGGCTGGACGCCATCGAACTCACCCCCGACGGCCACGCCACCAACCCGCCGGCGCGCTACACCGAGGCGTCACTGGTCAAGGCGCTCGAAGAGCTGGGCATCGGCCGCCCGTCGACGTACTCGTCGATCATCAAGACCATCCAGGACCGCGGCTACGTGCACAAGAAGGGCAGCGCGCTGGTGCCCTCATGGGTGGCGTTCGCCGTAACCGGTTTGCTGGAACAGCATTTCGGCCGCCTGGTCGACTACGACTTCACCGCCGCGATGGAAGACGAGCTCGACGCGATCGCCTCGGGGCAGGAGCGACGCACCGACTGGCTCAACAACTTCTACTTCGGCGGCGAGCACGGGGTGGCCGACTCGGTGGCCCGATCCGGTGGCCTGAAGAAACTCGTCGGCGTCAACCTGGAAGGCATCGACGCTCGAGAAGTCAACTCCATCAGGCTCTTCGACGACGAGCAGGGCCGGCCGGTCTACGTTCGGGTGGGCAAGAACGGGCCGTACCTGGAACGCATGGTGACCGGCGACGACGGCGAGCCCAAGCCGCAGCGGGCCAACCTCAACGACTCGCTGACCCCCGACGAGCTGACGCTGGAGGTGGCCGAGCAGCTGTTCGCCACGCCGCAAGAGGGTCGCGTGCTCGGGGTGGACCCGGAAACCGGTCACGAGATCGTCGCCAAGGACGGCCGTTACGGGCCATACGTTTCCGAGGTCCTGCCGGAGCCACCGCCCGACGACGACGACGGCAGCGCCGCGCCCGCGAAGAAGGGCAAGAAGCCCACCGGTCCCAAGCCGCGCACCGGTTCGCTGCTGCGCACCATGGACTTGCAGACGGTCACGCTCGAGGATGCGCTGCGGCTGCTGTCGCTGCCGCGGGTGGTCGGCGTCGACCCCGCCTCCGGTGAGGAGATCACCGCGCAGAACGGCCGCTACGGCCCATACCTGAAGCGCGGCACCGATTCTCGCTCGCTGGCGACCGAGGAGCAGATGTTCGACATCACCCTCGAGGAAGCGCTGAAGATCTACGCCGAACCCAAACGCCGTGGCAGGCAAGGCGCCGCCGCGCCGCCGTTGCGTGAGCTGGGCGCCGATCCGGCGACGGGCAAGCCGATGGTGATCAAGGACGGCCGGTTCGGGCCGTACGTCACCGACGGTGAGACGAACGCCAGCCTGCGCAAGGGCGACGACGTCGTCTCGATCACCGACGAGCGCGCCGCCGAACTGCTGGCCGATCGCCGGGCGCGTGGTCCGGTCGAAGCGTCCCGCCAAGAAGGCCGCCCGCAAGGCCCCGGCCAAGAAGGCCGCCGGCCAAAAAGGCCGCCAAGCGCAGTTAGTCCGGCTCAGTAGCCAGGGCCGATGGTCTCGCCGGACATCTCCTGGGCCCGGGCCGCAGTGGGCGCGGAGTCGGCCGTATCCGGCCAAGTGCACCGGGCGCGCCAGCTGGGTGGGTGCCCGGCGGCCGCGCAGCTCGACGACCTCGCCGACATCCCAGCACAGGGCCTCGGCGTCCAGCGCTCCGCTGACCGCGATCGCCGACGCGAGCACGTGGCCGGGCTCGAACTTGGCCAGCTCGGTCAGCCGGGCGGCCTCGTTGACCGGGTCGCCGATCACCGTGTACTCGAAGCGGGCCTGCGCGCCGATGTGACCGGCGATGGCCCGCCCGGACGACACCCCGATGCCGAACTCGGCCGAACCGATCACCGGCAGGAGCTCGTCGTGCAATTCCCGGGCGGCGGCCAGCGCTCCGCCGGGTGAGTCGGGGTGTTCGATCGGCGCGCCGAAGATGGCCAGCGCGGCGTCACCCTGGAACTTGTTGACGAAGCCGCCATGCCGGCCGACGGTGTCCACGACCACCCGGAAGAACTCGTTGAGCAGGTGGACGACCTCGGCGGGCGGGCGGGTCGAGGCCAGCTGGGTGGAGCCGACCAGGTCCACGAACAGCACCGCGACGTCGCGCTCCTGGCCGCCCAGCTCGGTGCCGCGCTCCAGCGCCCGGCGGGCGACGTCCTCACCGACGTAGCGGCCGAACAGGTCACGCAGCCGCTGCCGCTCGGACAGGTCGCGCACCATGTCGTTGAAGCCCGCCTGCAGCAGGCCCAGCTCGCTGGCGTCGTAGATCTGCATGTGCGCGTTGTAGTTTCCGCGCTGCACCTCCGAGAGCGCCCAGCGCAGCTGGCGCAGCGGATCGGCGATCGACATGGCCACCAGCAGCGTGCTGACCAGCCCGATGCCCAGCGCCGCCACCGCCAGCAACAGGATCGGGGTGAACAGCTTCTCCGGCGTGGCATGCAGCAGCGAAGATCTTGTCGGCCACCACCGCAAGCACGATCGCCAGCACCGGCACGGCGGTGGACAGCATCCAGGTCAGGATCTGCCGCAGGATGACGCCGGGCGCCTTGACGTTCTCGGGCACCCCGCTGCGCAGGGCGGCCACCGCCACCGGCCGCAGTACTCGCTCGGACTGCAGGTAGCCGATGATCGAGGTGGCCGCGGCGCCGAGTCCGGTGGCCACCGCGACCACGGGTGCGGCGAATCGGGCCACCGACCAGCTGGCGATGATGAACACCACGCTGCCGATGGCCCAGGCCACGATGCTGATCAGGGTGCGGTAGAAGGGCATTCGCAGCGCGCGGCTGCGGGCCAGCTCGGTGGCGGCGGGGTCGGCCTCGGCGAGCATGTTGTCGCGGCGCTGCCAGCGGAACACCGGCATCAGCAGCCGCAGAGTCACGGCCAAACCGGCGAGGAACACGACGACCAGTGCGGTGGCGAAAATCGCCAGGTTCAGGACCGGTAGATCCTGCAACTGGATGCGATCCTCGGGCGGCAGCGCGTAGCGCAGGAAGCCGAGCACGAACAGCGCGCCGATGATGTCGGCCTGCAGCATGCTGAGCGAGAACAGCGGCCACGGCGTACGCATCACCCACCGGACGAATCCGCTGATCCGCCCCGGTAGTGCCGCCGCCGTTGTCACTAACCCACCGTATCGGTCACCGGTGACCTCTCGGAAACTTAATAACGATCTCGGCAGGTCGCCCGGGTGCCCGCCAGGAGGCCGAAGATAACGGAATGGTCGCGGTCCGGTGGCCGTTCGGTATCTGTCGGCGCCGCCACTACTGTTACCGGTGATGTCCGGGGTGTTTACGCGGCTGGTAGGCCAGGATGCGGTGACGGCCGAGCTGCTGGCCGCCGCCAAAGCCGCGCGTGGTGACTCAGGCCACAGCGGTGCGGGCGCCGGGACTATGACACATGCATGGCTGATCACCGGTCCGCCGGGTTCGGGGCGCTCGGTGGCGGCGTTGTGTTTCGCGGCCGCGCTGCAGTGCACGTCCGACGGTGAGCCGGGCTGCGGGCGCTGCCACGCGTGCACGACGACCATGGCCGGCACCCACGCCGACGTGCGGCGGGTGATTCCCGAAGGCCTGTCCATCGGCGTCGACGAGATGCGTTCGATCGTGCAGATCGCCTCGCGGCGCCCTGCCACCGGGCACCGGCAGATCGTGGTGATCGAGGATGCCGACCGGCTGACCGAGGGCGCCGCCAACGCCCTGCTGAAGGTGGTCGAGGAGCCGCCGCCGTCGACGGTGTTTTTGCTGTGCGCGCCGTCGGTGGACCCCGAAGACATCGCCATCACGTTGCGTTCCCGGTGCCGGCATGTGGCGCTGGTGACGCCGTCGACCGAGGCGATCGCGCACGTGCTGGTCGACAGCGACGGCCTGACGCCCGACACGGCGAGCTGGGCGGCGTCGGTCAGCGGCGGCCATGTGGGCCGGGCGCGACGGCTCGCCACCGACCCCGAGGCCCGGCAACGCCGGCAGCGGTCGCTGACGCTGGTGCGCGACGCCGCGACCCCGTCGCGCGCCTACGCCGCCGCCGAAGAGCTGGTGGCCGCGGCCGAAGCCGAGGCCGTCGTGCTGACCGCGGACCGCGCCGAGGCCGAGACCGAGGAGCTGCGCACGGCCCTGGGCGCCGGCGGCACCGGCAAGGGCACCGCGGGTGCGATGCGCGGCGCGGCCGGGGCGATGAAGGACCTTGAGCGACGGCAGAAGTCACGTCAGACCCGAGCCTCGCGTGATGCGCTGGACCGCGCGCTGATCGACCTGGCGACGTATTTCCGGGATGCGTTGATGACCTCCGCCGACGCCGGCGCGGTGCGGGCCAACCATCCCGATATGGCCGAGCAGGTCGCGGCGCTGGCCGCCCACGCCCCGCCCGCCCGGCTGCTGCGCTGCATCGAAGCGGTGCTCGAATGCCGCGAGGCGCTCGCGATCAACGTCAAGCCCAAGTTCGCCGTCGACGCCATGGTCGCGACCATCGGTCAGGAACTGCGCGACTGAGTTGGGTCTGCCCGCTCGCCTGCCGTAGACTCGTGCCGCCCGGCGTGCGGGTATGCCGCCTTAGCTCAGTCGGTAGAGCGATTCACTCGTAATGAATAGGTCGGGGGTTCGATTCCCCCAGGCGGCTCCACATCAATGAGGGGTACCGGGTCCGGCGCCAGCACCTCGATCATGCGCTCGACTCGCGCCGCCACCGCGCCGCGTGACGCCCTGATCGCCGACACGTCGTCGAAATGACAAAGCCCGAGCAGTAGCAGGAACACGACCTTTGTCGTGGCTCGCGGGTTCGGGTCGGTCCCCGACAGGGCGCCGACGAAGCGATCACCGTAGTCGCGGTGCCACTGAGCCAGCAGCGACGCCAACCGGTCATCGCGCCGGCTGGCCTGATGCAACTCGGCGATCAGGCGCCGGTGCTGCGTCATTTCCGGGCGGAGATAGGCCATGGCGATGGCTTGCAGGGTTGGCGAGCCGCGACCCGTTCGTAGTGCGGCCGCGGTGATCTGGTCGAGGGCCCGCACCGCGGCTGCATAGAGCAGCTCCTCGCGATTGGGAAAGTGGTTGTAGACGGCGGTCGGAGAGACACCGGCCCGGTCCGCGATGAGCGGCAGCGTGCTGCCTTCGAAGCCCCGTTCGACGCAGACCTCGGCCGCCGCGTCGAGCAGTCGCAGGGCGGTGAGCTGTCCATCCGAGTTGGGCGGGCGGCCCCGCGGGCGACGCGCCGGTGCATTCTGCTTGTTCGGCATGCGGCCATTGTGCTGGACGGACACCGCTGTGTCTTGGTTAAATGAGTAAATATTCATATAGTGGACGCCGGGCGCGCAGCGAGGAGACGTCATGGTGATGAGTTCCCAGGTGATCGACGGGGTCAAGCGGCGCGCGCGGGACGAGGCGGCGCGGCGGGCGTATCCGGCCGAGTTTCGGGCGCTGCCACCCGTGCCCGCCGGGCGCTATGTCGATGCGGACTTCGCCAAACTCGAAGCCGCGGCGGTCTTTTCCCGCTCCTGGTTGTTCGTCGCGCACGCCGACCAGCTGCGCCACCCAGGCGACTTCCTCCTGGTCGACCAGCTCGACAAGCCGATCATCCTGATTCGCGGGCGGGACAACCTGATTCGCGCCTTCTACAACACCTGCCGGCATCGGGGGGCGGCGCTCGTCGACGAGCGACAGGGAAACGTCGGCCGCCGGCTCACGTGTCCCTTCCACGCCTGGACGTATTCGCTGGAGGGAAAGCTGGTCAGCTACCCCGAGCCGGCGAACTTCGCCGGCCTGGACCGCGAGTGCCTTGGCCTGGGCGCGGTCCGGTGCGAGTCGTGGGGTCCGCTCGTCTTCGTCAACCTCGATGCGACCGCGCAGCCCTTGTCCGCGTTTCTCGGCCCGGTCGCTGAGGACCTCAGCGATTTCGGCGAGCTCGACGGCCGCCTGCACCTGGCCGATCGCACGGTGCGCGACGTGCCGGTGAACTGGAAGCTGCCGGTCGACGCCAATCTCGAGACCTACCACGTCAATTACGTGCACCGGGATTCGGCGGCCCGCGCGCTGCAACAGTCGGCGACCGGCATCCAGTTGTTGCGCAACGGCCATTCCCGGATGCTGGTCTCCTATCGCGACGGCATCGACGGCGCGGCGCTGTCCCCGTTCCCATGCGTGTTCCCCGGCCTGGGCGACCTGCCGTTGCGGGGAACGTTCTCCTACCACGTCTTCCCGAACCTGAGCATCGTGTTCAACGGAACGGGATTCGTCTTCCTGATCACCAACTGGCCGACCGGACCAGCGACGTCGACCTACAGTGTCCACTGGTGCTCATCGCTGGACCCCGACGCGAACCGGCAGACCCACGACGCCGTCATCGCGGCCCTGTCCCAGGTGCTGTTCGAAGATCTCGACGTCTTGCCCGGCGAGCAGCGGTCGCTCAATGCCGGAACCCTCGAGTCGCTGCGGCTCGGTTACCACGAGCGGCGCATCTATTACCTGCACGAGTCCATCGACCGGGCCATCGGCGCCGAGCATATCCCCGAATACCTTTGCGTGCCAAAGCTTCTCGACGCGGATGAGTGACATGCATCCTTTCGTCGCACTGATGCGTGAGTACTGCATCGACTACACCAACTCACACGACCAATCGATCTGCCCGCAGATCATGGAGCCCGACTACGTCGTGCACATCAACGGCATGGCCCTGGTGCGTTCGACCACCTACGCCCAAGCCGTTCGTCAGATCTTCGACGCGGCCCCCGGCCTGGGCATCGTCGTTCACGGGTTCGTGCTCAACGGCGATCGCCTGTGCATGCACTTCAGCGAACACGCCGCCATGCCGGTCGGGCCGTCGCGGGCGCTCACCTGCTGGCGCGGCATCGGCCTGTACAAGTGGAACGGCACCCGGCTAACCGAAAACTACGTCGAGCAGGACTATTTCGCGATGCGGACACAGATCGCCACCGGTCGTCCTCATCCGCTGATCCCCCCGCACATCGACCCCTGGACGTCCACCGAGGCCGTGCCGGGGAATCCCGATGCCGAAGCGACAGTGCGCACCTGGCTGGGAAAGGGAGACCTCGCCGACGCCGGGGTGCACGAGATCGACGACGAGCGCACCGGCGCCGCCTACCGGCCCGTGCTCGATCCGCGCGACGTCGTGGTCAACGATCTCTTTTCCGCCGGCGATGACGTTCCGTTCCATGTGACCATCCGCGGCCACTATCGAGGCGGATTGGGCGCCGGCGCCGAACGACTCGTCGGCAAGCCCGCCGTGCTGCACGCCGCCGGAATCGCTCATGTCGCCGACGGCGCCGTCGCGTCCGTCAGAGCGGTAACCGCCCGATCCCAGACCTTGACCGAGCTCGGCGCCGCAGGTTAGGCCGGCGCCAGGAAACCCACCGGGCCCGACGCGATGCACAACGCCAGCGCGGTGGTGTTGGCGCGCACGGTGATCGCGTCCCCGGCACCCGGCAGCCGGGCGAAGACCCGGTTGAGTCCGGGGTGCACCGGCACCTTGACCGCGGGTCCTTGCGTCATCGACAACGTCATCGAACCGTCGCTGTTGGCCAGGTAGTTCAGTTCGACGGTCCAGTCGGCGGGCAGCAGCGGGCCGTCGAGGACCAGGCGCGCCGGCTTGTCGGGTTGGGCGAAGTAGCCGCACTGCGGCATGGGCCCCGGAGCTATGGTGCGAACCCAGGTGACCCGCGCCTTGATCAGCCGGCCCGAACTGTCGATCATGCGCAATTGCGTTGTCGCAGGCGCGAATTCGGGTCTATCTCGCAGCAGGGCGAACAGGTGGCTGGCCAGATTCTCCGGTGCGGCCACCCGCTGCAGCACCAACGGATCGACCTCTTGATCCAGCAGTGGCGCGTTCGAGGCCGCCCGTGCCGCGGCCAGCGCGGCCCGGGCGTTCTGCAGGTAGGGCTGGGCGGGGTTGTCGCGCCAGCTGGTCAAAAACGTCGACGTCGAGTACAGGCTGCTGGCCGCGAACGACACCGCCAACACCGCGACCACCGCGGTGCGCTTCGGCGAGGCGTCGAGCCGGCGCGGCCCGGTCTGCCGGTTGGGGGCGCACAACGCCACAGCGGCCAGCAGCGCCAGCACCACGACCAGATCAGGCAGGTAGCGCAGCGTCTGCGCCAGTTCCAGCGCGGTCTGCTTCGACGACCGCATCAAATAGATCGGCACCTGGCAGGCCACGGCGTAGCCGACGGCGGTCAGCCACACCGGCCCGATCCGTTCCTTGCGAACCAGCGACACCGCCAGGATTCCGGCCAGCACCAGCCAGCCCAGCGCCATCACCGACGGCGGCGGCGTCGCCCAGGGCGAGGCCGGCGCCCACCGGTCCCAATGCCACGGCCCGCCGGCCAGCCCCGGCACGATGCCGTGCGTGATCGAGCGCATCAGCAGCTGCCCCGTCATCGACAGGTCGAAACTCCACCGCCGCTGATTGACCACGGCCAGATACAGCGCGATCCAGGCCGCGGTGAGCACCAGGGCGGCGATCCAGAATCGCAGGCCGGCCCGCCACACGGCCACCAGCGCCGATCCCAGGCTCCGATCGCCGGCCACGTGGCGTAGCAGCGCGGCCACCGCGAACGCGACGAACGGGATCACCGCGGCCTTCTCGAAAAACAGCAGCCCGCCGAAGTAGACCAGCACCCCGGTCACCGCGTACCGCTGTTTGCCGGTGCGCACCAGCAGGATCGCGTCGGCGCACACCCAGGCCAGCGCGGCCAGCATCGGCAGCGAGTTCAGTGCCGCCGCCCACCATGCGAATCCGGGTACGGCCAGCGGCGTGAACAACGCGAACGTGAAGGGGATCAGCAGCACCGGCCGCCAGCCCAGGATGACGTACAGCGCGCGCAACAATGCCAGCGACGCCAGCAGTTGCAGCACCAGCAGGCTGACCGCCGGCCAGGTCCAGTTCAGCGGTGCCAGCCGGATGATGGTGCCCGCGACCAGAAATGACCCGGGCATGACATGCCCGTCGTGGTCGTCGAACAGGTACGACGGCGCGAGCAGGTTGTGGGTGCCGGCCTTGCCGATGAGGATCAGGTCGTCCCAATAGAAGTAGCCACCGAACGCCAGCACCGCGCGCACCGCCAGCTGCACCGCGATCAGCGCGGCGGCCACCAGGGCGACACGAGGCAGGCGGTTTGCCAGTGCGGGCCATCGGTATGGTGGGCCGGTGCGTGCACTGGTTACCGGGGCGGCCGGATTCATCGGCTCGACGCTAGTCGACCGTCTGTTGGCCGACGGTCATGCGGTGGTGGGGCTGGACAACTTCGCCTCCGGCCGCGCGAGCAACCTCGAGCATCTGGCCGACAATCCGGCGCATGTGTTCGTCGAGGCGGACATCGTGACCGCCGACCTGGAGGCCATCCTCGACGAGCACCGCCCGGAGGTGGTGTTTCACCTGGCGGCCCAGATCGACGTGCGGCACTCGGTGGCCGACCCGCAGTTCGACGCGTCGGTCAACGTCATCGGCACGGTGCGGCTGGCCGAGGCGGCCCGCCGGGCGCAGGTCCGCAAGATCGTGCACACCTCCTCGGGCGGCTCCATCTACGGCACCCCGCCGCGCTACCCCACTCCCGAGACCGTGCCCACCGACCCCGCGTCGCCGTATGCGGCGGGCAAGGTGGCCGGCGAGATCTACCTGAACACCTTCCGGCATCTGTACGGCCTGGACTGCTCGCACATCGCCCCGGCGAATGTCTATGGCCCCCGCCAGGATCCGCACGGTGAGGCCGGCGTGGTGGCCATCTTCGCCCAGGCGCTGCTGTCGGGAAAGCCCACCAAGGTTTTCGGGGACGGCAGCAACACCCGCGACTACGTCTTCGTCGACGACGTCGTGGACGCCTTCGTCAAGGCATCCGGGGACGCCGGCGCCGCGCAGCGCTTCAACATCGGCACCGGCATCGAAACCTCGGACCGCCAACTGCATTCGGCGGTGGCGGCGGCTGTCGGGGGGCCCGACGATCCGGAGTTCGCGCCACCGCGGCTCGGCGACCTCAAGCGGTCCTGCCTGGACATCGGTTCGGCCGCAGCGGTTTTGGGCTGGACGCCGAAGGTCGAGCTATCCGACGGGGTGGCCCGCACGGTGGAATACTTCCGGCAGACGCGGGCCGGCTAGCCCGCTTCGGGCGTCTGCGCGGAGTCCATCGCCACCGCCCGGGCCAGCCGCGCGTAGCGCAGCTCCAGGTCCTTGAACCGCATGTAGGTGCTGAGCGTGGTGAAGCAGAACGCCATGATCAGCGCGTAGAGCATCAGGTCGGTGCCGCGGCGCACCCCGAACCACTGGGCCACCACGGTGGTGTCATCGGGGCGCAGCACCGCGTAGATGCCGCCCAGGACGAACACCACGTAGCCGACCTTGACCCAGGCCCGGGAGCGCGCGTTGCGGCGCGAGCGCAGCAGATAGACCAGCAGCGCGACGATCGACCCGATCAGCAGGACCTGAATCCAGTTCATCTTCCAACCCTTTTCATCTCGGAATCCTCCCTCGCAGGAACCCGTCGAAAATGATGTTCACGCCGTTGAGCAGCGGCTGTCCCTTCGATCTCGAATACTCGGTGTAAAGCACCTCGATCGGCTCTTCGACGACACGCCAATGATTTTCGTCGATCAGCATGATGAATTCGTTGGCGTGGCTCATGCCGCTCATGGTGATGTCCAGCCCGTCGGCGACCTTCTTGTTGAACACCCGCAGCCCGTTGTTGGTGTCGGTCAGGCCAAGTCGGCGGCCGCGCCGGCTCAGCCTGGCGGCGGTCTGCAGCACGATCCGTTTCACCAACGGCGGCCGGGCGCCCCGCTGCGTGCCGAACCGGGTGCCGATGACGACGTCGACGTCACCGGCGCGCAACCGGTCGACCATGGTCGCCAGGTCTTTGACGCGGTGCTGGCCGTCGGCGTCGAACGTGGCGAAGACCTGGGCGCCCGGCTGCTTGCGGGCGTACTCGACGCCGGTCTGGATGGCCGCACCCTGCCCCAGGTTGATCGGATGCCGCACCAGGTGAGCCCCGGCGCGCCGGGCGATCTCCCCGGTGTCGTCGGTGCTGCCGTCGTCCACGCAGACGACATGGTCGAACACCGCGCGCACATCGTCGACCACCTCGCCGATGACAGCTGCTTCGTTGAAGGCGGGAATGACGACCCAGACGACCTGCGTTTCAGTACCCATCTAAGCCCACAAGGTACACGCTGGTGCAGGTCAGATCAGCCGGTAGAGCGCGCGGCGCGCGACAGCGCCACCAGGTGGACTCCGATGCCCACCACCGGGCCGCAGAGCAACCCGACCACGGTCCGGGTCTGCAGGGACAGCGGCAGCAACAGCAGCAATCCCGACGCCACCGTGGCGCTCACCCAGCCCAGCGAGTAGGCCCGATGCAGTGCGGCGGCCACCGCCGCCGCGCCGGTCAGGGTCAGCATGGCGATCGCCACCGCGGCGGCGGTCAGCCACGCCAGCAGCGCGCTGCTGGCGTGGTACTGCGGCCCGAACGCGACCCGCAACAGCCACGGGCCCACGACGCCCGCGGCCAGCACACCGACCGCGCCGATCGCCCCGACGATCCCGGCCGGGGCGAGTAGCGCGCGGACGCGGTCGCTGCGCTCGTCGACGAAATGAGCAATCAGGTTGCCCTGCATGGCCGTCAGCGGCACCAGCAGCGGCGCGCGGGTCAGCGTGACGGCCAGGATGATCACCCCGCCCTGCGCGCCGAGCTCGGTGCTGGTCAGCTTCAACAGCACCGGAAAACCCATCACCAGAATGGCGCTGGCGCCGGCCGCGGTGATCGAATGCGCCGCGCCCCGTAGGAAGGTCGCGGTGCCGCCCGGGGTCAGCAGGCGGGCGGTGGCCCTGGTGGCCGGCGACGCCACCAACAAGATCAGCCACGCGACCGCGCCCGCCACCGTCGCCCACAAAAATCCGACCAGGCGCCATCCCAGTGCCACGGTGGCCGCGGCCACCATCACCCGGATGACGGCGTCGGTCACCATCAGCGCGCCGTAGCGGGTCCACTGGTTGGTGCCGGCCAGCATGCCCAGCAGGGTGGCGTGCACGCAGAACCCGGCCAGCCCGACGGACAGCAGCGCCACCGACAGCAGCCGCGCCTCGATGAACACCCGGCCGCTCCACAGCGGCGAGCTCCCGGCGATCAGGACGGCTGCGGCCACCCCGACCAGCATGGCGACCCGCATCGGGTGGGTACGGGGTTCGCCGCGCACCGGCAGGGCGGCCAGGTCGCTGACGTACGGCGTCGAGCGGACTTCCCGGGTGGTTTCCTGCAACAGGCCGTTGGCCGCGCCGGTGACCAGCCCGAAAGCCCCCCAGAACACCCCGAATATCGAAAAGCCGCTCGGCGCCAGGTCACGAGCGGCCAGATAGATCACCGCGTAACCGCACAGCGCCGTCACCGCGGTCGCGGTGCCGACCCTGGCCATGCTGCCGCGCGCCACCGGCCCCTGTGAGGCACTGATCTCGGTCATCGGGGCGGCGGCGCTTTCGGCCGACTGCCCCGATGATTCGCCACAATTTGAAAATTCTATGCGGCCCGCAGCGGCCGCCCGCCGCGACGAGCCGGTTCGCTAATGTGGGCCGCGGCCGGAAAGGATCCATGCCCGCTTTGCGCACCTTCGGGATATCGCTGTTGGTCACCGCGGCGGCCCTCGGCCTCGGATATGCCTATGGCGGCTTCAAAGGTCTGTATCTGCTGCTGGTGCTGGCCGTCCTCGAGGTGTCGTTGTCGTTCGACAACGCCATCATCAATGCTTCGATCCTGAAACGGATGAGCCGCTTCTGGCAGCGGATGTTCCTGACGATCGGGATCCTCGTCGCCGTGTTCGGCATGCGGCTGGTCTTCCCGCTGCTCATCGTGTGGGCGACCGCGGGCCTCGACCCGGTGCGCGCGATGGAGTTGGCCCTGCATCCGCCGCCGCACGGCGCGCTGGAGTTCGCGGACGGCTCGCCCAGCTACGAAAAGCTCGTCGTCGCCGCACACCCCCAGATCGCGGCCTTCGGTGGAATCTTCCTCTTGATGTTGTTCCTGGATTTCGTTTTCTATGACCGAGAAATCAAGTGGCTCAAGTGGATTGAGATCCCATTCGCACGCATCGGCCGGCTGGGGCAGGTGTCGCTGGTGGTCACCTGTGTGGTGCTGGTCCTGGTGGGTACGAGGTTGACGCACTCGGGTGAGGAGGCTGCGACGGTGCTGACCGCCGGGCTGCTGGGCATGGTGACCTATCTGGTGGTCAATGGATTGAGCCGGGCGTTTCGGCCATCCGACACCGAACCCGGCGCGGCCGGTGCGGCGACGGGCTGGGCGGCCCTGACCCTGTTTCTGTACCTCGAAGTGCTCGACGCCGCCTTCTCATTCGACGGCGTCGCCGGCGCGTTCGCCATCACCTCGGACCCCATCGTCATCGCGCTGGGGCTGGGGCTGGTGGGCTCGATGTTCGTCCGGTCGATCACCATCTACCTGGTCCGTCAGGAGGCGCTGGGCCGCTACGTGTACCTGGAACACGGCGCGCACTGGGCCATCGGGGCGCTGGCCGTCATCATGCTGGCCTCCATCGAGCCGCGGTTCGAGGTGCCCGAGCCGGTCACCGCCTCGGTCGGCGTGGTCTTCATCGCGGCGGCGCTGGGCTGGAGCATCCTGCGCAATCGCCGCGACGCTCGCGCCGGGGCGTAACGGGCGCGTGCGGGTGGGCTCAGTGCCCTTCGGCCTTGAACCGTTCCACGGAGCGCTGGATCTCCTTCTCGGCTTCTTCGCGGCCAACCCAGTCCGCGGCCTTGACGAACTTGCCCGGCTCGAGGTCCTTGTAGTGCACGAAGAAGTGCTTGATCACGTCCAGCTCGAACTCCGGAACGTCGCCGATGTCCTGCACGTGGTCCCACCGGTGGTCGCCGGCCGGCACGCACAGAACCTTGTCGTCGCCGCCCTTTTCGTCGGTCATCCGGAACATGCCCACCGGACGGGCCTCCACGATCACGCCGGGAAACACCGACTGCGGCAACAGCACCATCGCGTCCAGCGGGTCGCCGTCCTCACCGAGGGTGTCCTCGATGAAGCCGTAGTCGGTCGGGTAGGCCATCGCGGTGTAGAGGTAGCGGTCCAGACGTAGCCGTCCAGTCTCGTGGTCGACCTCGTACTTGTTCCGCTGGCCCTTTTGGATCTCGATGGTCACGTCGAATTCCACCGCGTGGCTCCTTGTCTGGTAGGCAGGCCAATTTTGCTCTGCTACACCCTAGTCGAGCCCATCCGCGCCGATTCGGCAGAATGGGTCCAGACAGTCAGGAGAGTGATGGCCCGTACTCGCTGGCAAAAATCCACCCCAGTGCTCATCGGGTTGGGCGTGCTGGTGTTTGTCGCCGCCGTCGTGGTGGCGGCGACGTTTTTCACCACGGCTGGACACGGCGCCAACAGCGCGCATGCCCCGATCCCGCCCCCGCACGCGCCGATGGTGAAGCCGGGCATGGTCCCGGTGAGCGACACCGCCGAGCTACCCAGCGGACCCGGCGTCGGCGCGATGCTGGCGCCGGTGGCGGGCGACCCGAACCTGGGCCGGCTAGGCGGCCGGGTCACCGACGCCATCACCGGAAAAGAGCTGTGGCAGGTGGCGGACACCATGCCGCTGGTGCCGGCGTCGACCAACAAGGTGCTCACGGCGGCCGCGGCATTGCTGACGCTGGATCGTCAGGCCCGGATCAGCACGCGGGTGGTGGCCGGCAGTCAAAACGCCCAGGGCCCGGTCGTGCTGGTGGGTGCCGGCGATCCGGTGCTGTCGGCGGTGCCGCCCGGCGTGGACACCTGGTACCGGGGGTCGGCTCGGCTCAGCGACCTCGTCGAACAGATCCGCCGCAGCGGCGTGACGCCGACCGCGGTGCAGGTCGACATCTCCGCGTTCAGCGGGCCCACGATGGCGCAGGGCTGGGACCTGGCTGACGTCGACAACGGCGACATCGCGCCCATCGAGCCGGTGATGATCGACGCCGGACGGATCCAGCCGACCACGGTCAACTCGCGGCGGTCGCGCACCCCCGCGCTGGATGCCGGCCGCGAGCTGGCCAAGGCGCTGGGCCTGGACCCGAACGCGGTGACGATCGCCACCGCGCCGTCGGGAGCGCGGCAGCTGGCGGTCGTCCAGTCGGCGCCGCTGGTCCAGCGGCTGTCCGAGATGATGGATCACTCCGACAACGTGCTGGCCGAAAGCATCGCCCGCGAGGTGGCTGCCGCCATCAACCGGCCCCGCAGCTTCGCCGGCGCCGCCGACGCGGTGACCAACCGGTTGACCACCGCCCACGTCGACACCGCGGGTGTGGCGCTGCTGGATTCCAGCGGGCTCTCGGTCGACGACCGGCTGACGGCCAAGACGCTCGACGGCGTCTTGCAGGCCGCGGCGGGACCCGACCAGCCGCCGCTACGGGCGCTGCTGGATCTGCTCCCGATCGCCGCCGGCAGCGGGACGCTGGGCGATCGATTCACCGACGCCTCCACGGCCCAGGGCCCCGCTGGCTGGCTGCGGGCCAAAACCGGCTCGCTGACCGGGATCAACGCGCTGGCCGGCGTGCTCACCGACCACAGCGGCCGGGTGCTCACCTTCGCGTTCATCTCCAACGACGCCGGCCCGAACGGCCGTAACGTGATGGACGCGCTGGCGACCCGGCTGTGGTCCTGCGGGTGCTCATGACGCCCGCGCCGGACCTGACGCTGGGTACCGCCGTCGACTGGCGCTTCGCGGCCACGATCGGCCGGCGGCTGGCCCGGCCGGGCCCGCCGTCCAGCGACTACACCCGCCGCCAGGTGATCGACGAGCTCGCCACCGCATCCGCCAAAGCCGAGCCGCTGGTGCGTGACGTCACCGGCCTGGTCACCAACGGCGCGGTGCCCGCCGCCCGCATCGTCGACCGCCCGGATTGGATCGCCGCGGCCACCGAGTCGATGCGGGTGATGATGAACGGCGCCGAGAAGCCGCGCGGGTTTCTCACCGGTCGCGTCACCGGCGCGCAGACGGGCGCCGTGCTGGCGTACGTGTCCTCGGGGATTCTCGGCCAATACGACCCCTTCGCCACTAACGAGGGGACCAAGACCGGCTGCCTGCTGCTGGTGTATCCCAACGTCATCGCCGTCGAGCGGCAGCTGCGGATCGAGCCGTCCGATTTCCGGCTGTGGGTGTGCCTGCACGAGGTCACCCACCGAGTGCAGTTCACCGCCAACCCGTGGCTGCCCGACTACATGTCGCAGGCGCTGGGCCTGCTGACCCGCGACGCCGGTGAGGACATCGGGCAGGTGATCGGCCGGCTCGCCGAATACGCCCGCAACCGCGGGACGCCGGAATCCGACGCCAACTCGTCGGGGATTCTCGGGCTGGTGCGCGCGGTGCAGTCCGAACCGCAGCGGCAGGCCCTGGACCAGCTGCTGGTGCTGGGCACCCTGCTGGAGGGCCACGCCGACCACGTCATGGATGCCGTCGGGCCCATGGCGGTGCCGTCGGTGGCCACCATCCGCCGTCGGTTCGACGAGCGCCGCCACCGCAAGCAACCGCCGCTGCAACGGCTGTTGCGCGCACTGCTGGGGCTCGACGCCAAACTCAGCCAGTACACCCGCGGCAAGGCGTTTGTCGACCACGTCGTCGGCCAGGTGGGCATGGCGCGGTTCAACGCCATCTGGACGGGCCCCGAGACGCTGCCGCTGCCCACCGAGATCGAAGAACCCCAGCGATGGATCGACAGGGTGCTGTAGGTCAGCTGCGCGCGGCTGTCGAGGCGTTCGTCAAGAACCACCTCGCCACCGTCGAGCAGTGGTGTGTGGCGCTGTCCGGCGGTCCCGATTCCCTGGCGCTCACCGCGGTCGCGGCGTCGCTGCGGCCCACCACGGCGGTGATCGTCGACCACGGCCTGCAATCCGACTCCGCCGCCGTCGCCGAGACCGCCCGCGCGCAGGCCATCGCGTTGGGATGCGTTGGGGCGCAAGTGGTCCGGGTGCAGGTGGGCAACCAGGGCGGTCCCGAGGCGGCCGCCCGCGCGGCCCGCTACGCCGCATTGAGCGCCTATCACACCGGCCCGGTCCTGCTGGGCCACACGCTCGACGACCAGGCCGAGACGGTGTTGCTGGGGCTGGGCCGCGGGTCCGGGGTGCGCTCGATCGCCGGGATGCGTCCCTACGACCCGCCCTGGTGCCGGCCGTTGTTGGAGGCGCGGCGCGCCGTCACGCACGCCGCGTGCCGGGAGCTGGGCCTGACCCCCTGGCAGGATCCGCACAACACCGACCACCGCTTCACCCGGACCCGGCTGCGCACCGAGGTGCTGCCGCTGCTGGAGGACGTGCTCGGCGGTGGCGTGGCCGAGGCGCTGGCCCGCACCGCGACCTCGTTGCGGGAGGACTCCGGGTTGATCGACGCGCTGGCCGCTCGGGCGCTGCCCGATGCCAGGGCGGACGACGGCCTGCGGGTGCAGGCGTTGGCCACACTGGACGCCCCGGTGCGGCGCCGGGTGATCCGGGCCTGGCTGCTGGCCGGCGGCGCAACGAACCTGACCGACAAGCAGATTCGCGGGGTCGACGCCCTGGTCACCGGCTGGCGCGGGCAGGGCGGGGTGGCGGTGGGGTCGTCGGTGCGCGATGAGCGGTTGTTCGCGGGCCGCCGCGACGGCGTGCTGACGCTGTGGCGCGAGCCGGTCGGCAAACCGATCCGTTAGCCGGTACGGCGGGGCTGTCGTTGGTTATTCGCCCGCCGTCGTGGCACTCTGTGGGCGTGGCCCAGATCTCCTCGGCGATCACCCCCGCCCAGCCCGCGGAGCTGTACCCCGGGGACATCAAGTCTGTCCTGCTGACGTCGGAGCAAATTCAGGCGCGAATCGCGGAACTGGGCCGCGAAGTCGGGGAGAACTATCGCGACGCCGCGACCGAGACCGGTCAGGATCTGCTGCTGATCACCGTACTCAAGGGCGCTGTGATCTTTGTCACCGATCTGGCCCGCGCGATCCCGCTGCCGACCCAGTTCGAGTTCATGGCCGTCAGCTCCTACGGGTCATCGACGTCGTCCTCTGGCGTGGTGCGGATCCTCAAGGACCTGGACCGCGATATCGAGGGCCGCGACGTGCTGATCGTCGAGGACGTCGTCGACTCGGGCCTGACTCTGTCCTGGCTGCTGCGCAACCTCAAAACGCGACACCCGCGTTCGCTGCGGGTGTGCACCCTGCTGCGTAAGCCCGATGCCCAGGGCGCCCACGTCGACATCGCCTACGTGGGTTTTGACATCCCCAATGACTTCGTCGTCGGCTACGGCCTCGATTACGACGAGCGCTATCGCGACCTGTCCTACATCGGCACCCTGGACCCCAGGGTCTACCAGCAGTGAATCGGGTCCCGATTCGTCGGGCTCAGTCCAACTCCCACACCGCGGTCACCGAGAAGTTCACGGTCTGCTGGCCCGGCTCCAGCGGAACCATCGATGGCATGGCCCGCGGCGCCCCGACCGGCGGCGGGGTGTTGCCGGTGGCCTCCGAGATGGACAGCACCCGGCCCAGCCGGAGCCCGGACAGCTGGGCGTACTGGTCGGCGCGGCTCTTGGCGTCGTTGAAGGCCCGCGACCGGGCGTCCTTGACCAGCTGGGAATCGTCGGCAATGGAGTAGCGGACGGACTTGATCCGGGTGGCGTCGCCGCCCGTGCCGACGATGAGGGCCAGCAGGCGCGACGCGGCATCCGTGGGGTGGATCTTGACGGCGATGGCGTTGGTGGCGCGGTAAGCCGTGATGGCGGCGGTACCGCTCGGCCCGGGGTTGTTGTATTCCGGCGACAGGGTGACCTCGGTGGTGCTGATGTCCTTACGGTCGATGCCGGCGCCGGTCAGTGCGTTGATGACCGCCTGTTGACGGTCGTTGGTCTGGTTCATCGCCGTGGTGACGTCGGGCGCGGAGAATTCGATGCCGACGTCGGCGGTCAGGGTGTCCGGGACGCCCTGCACCTGACCGGTGCCCACCACCGTGACCTGACGGGGGTTGACCCCGGGCTGCGGTGGGTTGTGGTTGTCGCACGCCGACATTGCGGCGATCGTGAGGCCGGCCACGGCGACGGCGATCGATCGGGGGACAAACCTCGAGGCGTTCGGTGCGACGGGCATGCTGGCACCCTAGCCGCTGGGCCGCCGTCTGTGGGAGCGATTTTCGCCTCAGCGTGCGGCGGCGTTGTCCTTGTCGTGACGGCGCCACCGGCGGGGCCGGCTATTGATGCGAATAATTCTGTGCGACAGCACAATTGACGTCACAATCACCGTTAGCAAAGCCAAATTACTGCCGCAGCAAACTCGTGTAAGCTCATATGTGACTCTAAACATATTGGAATGCCGTATTTTTCATGCAAGATCCAAATGTTGCAGCATCTCAAGCCAGCTAAGTGACAGTTTCCGTCTCGGTCGTGAATTGGCGACTCTCGGGCTGTCATCTCTGGACATGACTGACCTAACGTGTCCAGGCGACTGACTCGGTGCGACTAACGCTGTCGAGAGCTATTGATTTGAACGGGTTTTGAGAAAACATGTCTTTCTTGATGGCGCAGCCGAAAATGCTGGATGCAGCATCCCGCGAGCTGCATAGGATCAATGCGTCCGTACGGGAGGGAAGTTCGCCGGTGGCGGGTCCCACGACCAGGGTGGTCCCGCCGCAGCCGACGTCGTATCGACATTGACCGCGCAGCAGTTCTCTCGGCACGGCCAGCTCTTCCAGGAGATCAGTGCGCAGGCCGCGGCGGTTCCTGAGCAGCTGGCGACAATGCTTGGCATCAGCGCCGATTCGTACGCCGCCACGGAGATCGCCAACACTGCCGCGGTCGGTTAGGCGAGGACACATGCTGGACTTCGCGCAGTTGCCGCCGGAGATCAACTCCGCACTGATGTATTCGGGACCCTGGGCGAGCGCGGCCCCGATGGCACCTTCGGTCGCCGTGGCGCTCAACGGCGCCACTGCCGCGGGGGCCGTCGAACGTGCCACCAATGCGGTGGGTGGGGCGCCGATGATGCCCGCCGGTGGGGTGGGGCGCAGCGCAGCGGCCCACTTGGCTGCTCCCCGATACGGTTTCAACCCCACGGTCATCGCTCAACCCCCGGCGGGAGGGTGATGCATCAGAAGGGCGGATCGTCGGGCAAGGGCTGCAGGGCCCGTTCGCCCGGGCGCCAATCCGGCGGCAATTCTTCCGGTTCTCTGGGATCGTTCACCCAGGTGCAATAGGGGCTGGTGCTTGGCGCGCCCTTGAACAGGAAGAGCATGTCCCGCATGTGGTTTCGGAATCTACGTGACGCGATTTCTTGATTGCGCGCCTCTTCTAACCGCATCCGGGCCTCGTTGAGAGGCCTATGCTCGCGATTGTGCTTGCGGGCTTGAGCGATTCGTGCGCTTCGCTGCCGCGACCTACTTCGCCGGTTCGGCACCGGAGCCGCACACGACGGATCCCGCTGCGGTGGAAACAGATCGGCACCGGCAGGTGAGGTCCGATAGGTCCTTCCGGTCGGCGAAGTCCACACCACGGTGCCGTCGGCGAGTTGTTTGTCGCGCCAGCCGCCGAACGTCTTCAACCGATGATGTTGACGGCAAAGGCATTTCAGGTTCTCCGCTGTGGTGGGACCGCCTGCCGCCGGGTTCTGGTGGTTGAACGGAACGGTGTGGTCGAGGTCGCAGACCACCGCCGGCCGACTGCACCCTGGGAAGCGGCAGGTCAGATCCCGACACCGGACGGCCCGTTCCAGCGCGGCGGATGGTTGGTAACGCAGAGCCTCGACCGGACTCGTAAGGGGACTGGCAACGAGTTCGGATGCGGCGGTGGTTAATTGGCGCACCTGCTCGGCGTCGATGACTCCATAGCCCTCCAGGTAGCCTGGGTCGGTGCCATCGGCGTGGACGGTTTGGTCGCTGGCTACCACGTTGATGACGACGCGCGCGCCGCTTCGATCGCGATCGGGGGCGTCGTCACCCGCGCGAGAGGGACACTCCGGTTGCCCACAGGCGCAGGCCAATCCATACCCACCGGCCAACGCTGCCAGCGCGTCGGCTCGTCGCTGATCCATGGTTCGCGGATCCGCCGGGCACGCCTGCTTGGCGAGCTGCGAAAGCCGTCGATCGAAGGCGACGGCAGCCGAGGCCGCCACCGAGCCGTGGATCTCGGCCAACCCATTGGCCGCAGCGCTGATTCCGATGCAACGCTCGTCCTCGGCGGCAAGGCGGCGCTCGCGGGCGGCATCGGGATCGGCGGCTAGTACAGCGGCGTCGACGGCGTTGATGATGCGCTGCCTGGACCAGCCGTGCCAGTTCCCGATGCGGCCCGTCAGCGACTGGTCAAGCTTGGCGATCAGTCTTTCCTCGGTGACCAGATCCGTGCGGCTGATGATCAACCGAACTGTGCGCCAGTCGGTTCGGCCCTCCGCCAGCAGGGCCGCGATCCTTGGCAGCCTGATGTCGAGCGCCTCCGCGTAGGACACCAGATAGCTGGCGCCCATCGGGGAGAGGTTCATCGCGGCGGCGACCTCGGCGGCGGTCTGCTCGAAGCCGTCGATTTCCGCGTAGTCCCGTTCTGGCTGCTCAGCAGCGGCCACGCGGTGCCGTAACAATGCGGCCACCGCCGCCATTCGCCGCCCCACCAGCACCGACTCCTGACGGTGCATGGACTCGATCTCCGTCACCAGTGCGGTGGGACCGGGCGGTAGTTCGAACATGCGTTCGATTATAGCCGTCCACTCCGACACTCAGGGCGTGACGAGGATCTTGCAGTGCCGCTCGGGGTCGGCGAGGTCGTCGAACGCCGCGCCGACCGCGTCCAGGCCGACCTCGCCGGTGATCAGCGGGCTGACGTCGATGTCGCCCTCGGCCAGTGAGCGCAGCGAATCGCCGAACTCCTCGGGGGTGTAGGCGAGTACGAATTGCACGTTGATCTCTTTGGCGATCGCGAAGAACGGATGCACGGTGTCGGGTTGCATGCACACACCGGCGACCACCAGGCGGGTGCCGGGCCGCGCCCGAAGGAGTACGTCGTCGATGATGCCGGGCACGCCGACCGCCTCGAACACCACCGCGGGCTTGACGGTGTCGAAGGGCGAACCCTGCGCAGGATCCAGCGTCTGGTGGGCTCCCATCGCGGTGGCCAGCTCGCGGCGTTTAGGCGAAAAGTCCGACACCACAATGGTTTCAACACCTTTCGCCCGCAGCGCGGCGACAATGGCGATCCCGATCGGGCCGCAGCCCAGCACCAGGGCCGTCTCGCCGGGCGCGATGTTGGACTTGTTGACCGCGTGCAGCCCCACCGCCATGGGCTCGGTCAGGGACGGCGTGTTTGAAGTCCAGGCCGTTGGGGACGGGCAGCAGCAGCGGCGCCGACAGCAGCATCCGTTCGGCGTAGCCGCCGATGGTGCTGTTGCTGTACACGATCGGCTCGACGCCCTTGGCGGACAACAGCACCGGCAGCGAGGTGACCAGGGTGCCCGGTGGATGGGTCTCGGTATCCGGACCGGCTTCGAGTATCTCGGCGCTGAATTCGTGACCCATGAAGATGTCGTGGTTCAGGTCGACGTGCATGGCGCCCGCACCGCCGGCCACCCGATCGCTCATTTCCAGCACCTGCGCGCCGTGGGCGGCGAAATGCAGGTCGGAGCCGCAGATTCCGCAGGCCCGCACGCCCACCAGCACCTGGCCGGCTTCGGGTACCGGGTCGGGTACGTCGTCCCGATAGACCATCCGGCCGTCTCGCAACACTGCCGCCCGCATCAGTGCACCGCGTCTTTCTGCTCGTCGACGTGCTCGGTGATGGCCTTCACGACGGCCTCGCCGGCCCGGCCGATCAACTGGTCGCGCTTGCCTTTCGCCCAGTCATGCGACGACGCGGGACGCTTCGAGCTGCCGTTTGAAGTGCGGAATCACCTTGCGCGCCATCAGGTCATAGTTGTGGTACGTCGCTTGCGGCGAGGCCCAGTCGTGGCCGAGCATCAGCAGGGTGCCGAAGCCGCCGGAGCGGTCGAGCAGATCCTCGATGTGGGCGATGGCGTCCTCGGGCGTGCCGATGCAGCAGTTGCCCTTGGCCGCGTAGTCGGCGACGAATTCGTGTGGCGTCTGGGTGCCCTCCACGCTGTTGGCCAGCGGCACGAACCCGGCGGCGCCAAAGTAATTCGCGAAATCCTGCAGCCCGTAGGTGCAGTCGTCGATGGCCTGCTCACGGCTGTCCGCGATGTGCATGATGCTCAGGACGCGCCAGTCGGCCCGGTCCGGCTCATCCCGGCCGGCCTTGGCGGCCTGCTCGCGGACCACGTCCCAGGTCGTTTCCAGCGCCGCGTAGCCGCCGGGCACCGACATCGACAGCGACAGCAGCGAGGTGCCGAGCGCGCCGGCCAACCGCGGACCTGACGGGGAAATCATTGCCGCCGTGGAGATTTCGGGGTAGGGCCAGGTGTAGGGCCGGATGTGTAACTGTGCGTCGCGCAGGGTGAACCAGTCGGAGTGACGGTCGATGCGTTCGGTGGGCGCGGCGCGGAACAGTGCCAGGATCGCCTCGAGCGACTCCTGCATCATGCGGCGCTGCTCGATCGGGTCGATACCCATCATGTAGGCGTCCGACGGCAGCGCGCCGGGCCCGGTACCGAACATCACCCGGCCGCGGGTCAGGTGGTCGAGCAGCACCCAGCGGTCGGCCACCATGAGCGGATGGTGGTAGGGCAGCGACACCACGCCGGTGCCCAGCCGGATGTGTTTGGTCCGCTCGGCCGCCGCCGCGATGAACACCTCCGGGCAGGCGATCAGCTCGTAGCCACCGGAGTGATGCTCGCCGAACCACGCCTCGTCGAATCCGAGCCGATCCAGCGCGACGACGCGTTCCATGTCGTATTCCAGTGCCACCGTTGGCGATTGGCCGATGGGATGAAACGGGGTGATAAAGACACCGAAACGCAGGGGCGCGCTCATTACAGCTCCAATCCGTTGAGGAATTCCAGTAAGGCCGCATTCACCTCGTCGGGGCGCTCCTGCTGCAGCCAATGCCCGGCGCCGTCGATCATCACCTGTCGGTACGGGCCGGAGATCGCGTCGGAGGCGCGGTCGGTGCGGGTGAACGACAGGACGGGATCGGCCGTCCCGCCGATGAACAGGCACGGGACCGCGATCTTCGCGCCGTCGAGCTCGGCGGTGGTCTCCCAGTTGCGGTCGAAATTGCGATACCAGTTCAGGCCGCCGGTGAAGCCGGTGCGGGTGAACTCGGCGATGTAGTGGTCGAGCTCGTCCTGGTTTATCCAGTCCGGCAGCCCGTCGGGTTCGGGTAGCCGATCGATGAAGCCTTCCGGGCCGGGGGCCACCATCCGCAGCGCCGCGGCCTTGTCACCGGACGTCCGCAGCCCGCCCATCATGCGTCGCATCACCCGGGAGGGGTCGGCGTTCAATTCGGCGTCGGCGACCCCGGGCTCCTGGAAGTACAGGATGTAGAAGAAGTTCTCGCCGAACGTCTTGCGCCACGCCTTCGTGGGCGCCACGTGCGGTCGGGGTGTCACCGGCACGCTGAGCGCGGCGACGGCCGCGACCCGGTCCGGGTGCAGCAGCGGGGCGTTCCACGCCACGGCGGCACCCCAGTCGTGCCCGATCCACACGGCGCGCTGCGCGCCGACGTCGTCGAGCAGGCCGACCAGGTCGGCGGTCAGCTGATGAATGTCGTAGGCGTCGACGGCGTCCGGGCGATCCGAACCGCCGTAGCCGCGCTGGTCGGGCGCCAGCACGTGGTAGCCGGCGTCGGCGAGGACGGGTATCTGGTGGCGCCAGGAGTAGGCCAGTTCGGGAAAGCCGTGCGCCAGGAGCACCACGGGTGCGCCGCGGTCGCCCGCTTCGGTCACTCGTAGCCGCGCACCATTGGTATCTACTAACCGTTCGGTTGGGGGCACCGTCTCACCAAAGCACAAGGGTTGCGGGCTGAGAAGGCCCGGACCGGTCAGGCTGGGCAGAATGGCGTCCGGTTGGCCACCAAACGGGCAGCGGGCGGGAATACTCGATTCGGTGCGGCTTGACCATGTGGTGCTCTGGACCCGAAATCCGCGGGTGTCGATGGACTTTTACACCCGCGTCGTCGGGCTGGAACCGGTCCGGTTCGCCGAATTCGAAGCCGGCGACGCGCCGTTTCCGAGCGTGCGGATTTGTGCGGACTCCATCATCGACTTGATGCCCGCCGAAGGCATTTCGGCAACCGAGAATTTGACCGGCATCGAGGGCAGCGCGGGCCACCCGGTCAATCACGTCTGCCTGGCGCTGTCCAAGGCCGAATACGACGCGCTGGACCGGCGGCTGCAGGCCGAAGGCGTGGATACGGGCGCGCGGCTGAACCGGAGCTTCGGCGCGCGCGGATGGGCGCCGCAGGGGTACTACTTCGCCGATCCGGACGGCAACGTGGTCGAGGCCCGGTATTACGAGTAGTCGGGAACTGCCCGTCGTTAACTGAGAAGGATGGCGGCGACCCGCTGCGCCCCGGCTCTGCCGGAGCTGGCGATCTCCGCCGGACACGATGGCGGCGACCCGCTGCGCCCCGGCTCTGCCGGAGCTGGCGATCTCCGCTGGACACGATGGCGGCGACCCGCTGCGCCCCGGCTCTGCCGGAGCTGGCGATCTCCGCTAGCGGTAGCCTGGACTTTTCCAGCTGCGTGTATATCGGGGAAGGACCTGGCCGAAGCGGCCGATGATTGATGAACCGGAAAAACGTAATTCGCACCATCACGGCAATTGCTGTCGTGGTGCTGCTCGGTTGGTCGTTCTTCTACTTCAGCGACGACACCCGCGGTTTCAAGCCTGTCGACACATCCGTGGCGATGTCCCAGATCAACGGCGACAACGTCAAAAGCGCGCAAATCGACGACCGCGAGCAGCAACTGCGATTGACCCTGAAGAAGGGCAATGGTGACACCGACAATTCCGACAAGGTCATCACCAAGTTTCCCAGCGGCTACGCCGTCGACCTGTTCAACGCGCTGAGCTCCAAGAACGCGAAGGTCAGCACGGTCGTCAACCAGGGCAGCATCCTGGGCGAGCTGCTGGTCTATGTCCTGCCGCTACTGCTGCTGGTGGGGCTGTTCGTGATGTTCTCCCGTATGCAGGGCGGCGCCAGGATGGGCTTCGGCTTCGGCAAGTCGCGCGCCAAGCAGCTCTCCAAGGACATGCCCAAGACCACGTTCGCCGACGTCGCCGGCGTCGACGAGGCGGTCGAGGAGCTCTACGAGATCAAGGACTTCCTGCAGAGCCCCGGCCGTTATCAGGCGTTGGGCGCCAAGATCCCCAAGGGCGTGCTGCTGTACGGGCCGCCGGGGACCGGTAAGACGCTGCTGGCCCGCGCGGTCGCCGGGGAGGCCGGGGTTCCGTTCTTCACCATCTCGGGTTCCGACTTCGTCGAGATGTTCGTCGGCGTCGGTGCGTCCCGGGTGCGTGATCTGTTCGATCAGGCCAAGCAGAACAACCCGTGCATCATCTTTGTCGACGAGATCGACGCGGTGGGCCGCCAGCGCGGCGCGGGCCTGGGTGGCGGGCACGACGAGCGCGAGCAGACGCTGAACCAGCTGCTGGTCGAGATGGACGGGTTCGACCCGCGCGCGGGCGTCATCCTGATCGCGGCCACCAACCGGCCGGACATTCTGGACCCGGCGCTGCTGCGGCCCGGCCGCTTCGATCGGCAGATCCCGGTGTCCAATCCGGACCTGGCGGGTCGCAAAGCGGTGCTGGAAGTGCACTCCAAGGGCAAGCCGATCGGCCCGGACGCCGACCTCGCCGGGCTGGCCAAGCGCACCGTCGGCATGACCGGTGCCGACCTGGCCAACGTGATCAACGAGGCGGCGCTGCTGACCGCCCGCGAGAACGGCACCGTCATCACCAGCGCCGCACTGGAGGAAGCGGTCGACCGGGTGATCGGTGGGCCGCGCCGCAAGGGCCGGATCATCAGCGAGCAGGAAAAGAAGATCACCGCCTACCACGAGGGCGGGCACACCCTGGCGGCCTGGGCGATGCCCGACATCGAGCCGATCTACAAGGTGACGATCCTGGCGCGTGGGCGCACCGGCGGGCACGCGGTGGCGGTTCCGGAGGAAGACAAGGGGCTGCGGACCCGCTCAGAGATGATCGCGCAGTTGGTGTTTGCCATGGGTGGACGCGCCGCCGAGGAGCTGGTCTTCCGGGAGCCGACGACCGGCGCGGTGTCCGACATCGAGCAGGCGACCAAGATTGCGCGCGCGATGGTCACCGAATTCGGGATGAGCTCCAAGCTCGGTGCCGTCAAATACGGTTCCGAACATGGCGACCCGTTCCTGGGTCGCACCATGGGAACGCAGGCGGATTACTCACACGAGGTCGCCCGCGACATCGATGACGAGATCCGCAAACTGATCGAGGCCGCCCACACCGAGGCGTGGGAGATTCTCACCGAGTACCGCGACATTCTCGACATCGTTGGCGGGCGAGCTGCTGGAAAAGGAAACCCTGCACCGGGCCGAGCTGGCGGGCATCTTCTCCGGTGTCGAAAAGCGGCCCCGGCTAACCGTGTTCGACGATTTCGGCGGCCGCATCCCGTCGGACAAACCGCCCATCAAGACGCCAGGCGAGCTGGCCATCGAGCGCGGCGATCCCTGGCCGCCGCCCATCCCCGAGCCGGCCTTCAAGGCAGCCATCGCGCGGGCCACCGAGGCCGCTGCCCGGGTGGAAGCAGACCGAAATGCCAACGGCGGCAACGGTTCTCATGGCGCTCAAGGCAGCGGTAATCGTCCGGGTGACGCGCAGGGGCCCACCCAACCCGACTACGGCGCCCCCGCCGGTTGGCGCGCGCCGGGATGGCCGCCCCAGCAACAGCAGCCGAATTACTGGCATCCGCCTGCGCACCCCGGACAGCAGCCCTACTGGCAGCAACCGGCACGCGGCTACCCAGGCCCACAGGGCTATCCCGGGCAGCAGGGCCACCCGGGCGGTCAGCAAAGTTATCCCGGTCAGCAGGGTGGCGCGGGTCATCCGGGCCAGGCGCATCCCGCCTACCCGCCCTATCCGCCGTATCCGCCGCCCGGCCAACCCGCCCCGGAGGGTGGCTCGCCCGACCGGCAGGACGACGACGTGAGCCGGTCCAACCCACCGGCCCACGGCTGAGCAAACGGAGGATTCGATGGCGCTGCCGGATACCGCGATGCCCGCCGACGCGGGTGTTCGATCATGAGCGCGCCGAGGCCGCGGTCCGCGAGTTGTTGCACGCGATCGGCGAAGACCCCGACCGGGACGGCTTGCGGGAAACACCGGCGCGCGTCGCCCGCGCCTACCGCGAGATGTTCGCCGGGCTCTACACCGATCCCGACAGCGTGCTGAACACCATGTTCGATGAGGACCACGACGAATTGGTGCTGGTCAAGGAAATCCCGCTGTACTCCACGTGTGAGCACCACCTGGTGTCGTTCCACGGCGTGGCCCACGTCGGCTACATCCCGGGCAACGACGGCCGGGTCACCGGCCTGTCGAAGATCGCGCGGCTGGTCGACCTGTACTCCAAGCGGCCCCAGGTGCAGGAGCGGCTCACCAGCCAGATCGCCGACGCCCTGGTGAAAAAGCTCAATCCGCGCGGCGTGATCGTCGTGGTGGAGGCCGAGCACCTGTGCATGGCGATGCGCGGTGTCCGCAAGCCCGGCGCGGTCACCACCACCTCGGCGGTGCGCGGCCTGTTCAAAACCAACGCAGCCTCTCGAGCCGAAGCGCTCGACCTGATCCTGCGTAAGTGAGTCCGGCGCCTGTGCAGGTAATGGGAGTTCTGAACGTCACTGACGATTCGTTCTCCGACGGCGGCCGCTATCTCGACCCCGACAGGGCCGTCGCGCAGGGTTTGGCCCTGGTCGCCGACGGCGCCGACATCGTTGACGTCGGGGGGGAGTCGACCCGGCCCGGCGCCACGCGGATCGATCCCCGCGTCGAAACGTCCCGGGTCGTCCCCGTCATCAAAGCAGCTTGCGGCACAAGGCATCACCGTCAGCATCGACACCATGCACGCCGACGTCGCGCGGGCGGCGCTGTGCGCCGGAGCGGGGATCGTCAACGACGTGTCCGGTGGCCGCGCCGATCCCGCGATGGCGCCGCTGCTCGCCGAAGCGAAAGTGCCGTGGGTGCTGATGCATTGGCGATCGGTGTCGGCCGAGCGTCCGCACGCGGCGCCGCAGTACCGCGATGTGGTCGCCGAGGTGCGCGCCGAGCTGCTGGCCAGCGTCGACGCCGCGGTGTCCGCCGGCGTCGACCCGGCCAGCTGATGATCGATCCCGGACTGGGATTCGCCAAGACGGGACAACATAATTGGGCGCTGCTGCATGCCCTGCCGCAGTTGGTCGCCACCGGCATCCCGGTGCTCCTGGGCGCATCGCGCAAACGGTTCCTCGGTACGTTGTTAGCCGGGGCCGACGGTTCGCCACGACCGCCCGATGGGCGTGAGACCGCCACCGCGGTGGTTTCCGCGCTGGCCGCGTTACACGGGGCCTGGGGGGTGCGTGTGCACGATGTGCGGGCCACGGCCGATGCCCTCAAGGTCGTCGCGGCCTGGACCGGCGGGACGCACACGGAACTGGCTGGAGACAATGGCTGATCGAATCGAGTTGCGCGGATTGAAGGTTCGCGGACAGGCACGGAGTTTTCGACCACGAGCGCGCCAACGGTCAGGACTTCGTCGTCGACATCACGGTGTGGATCGACCTCGCCGGCGCCGCCGACCAGCGACGAACTGGCCGACACCTACGACTACGCCGCGCTGGCCCGGCTGGCCGCCGACGTGGTGGCCGGGCCCGCGCGCAACCTGATCGAAACCGTCGGAGCCCAGATCGCCGACCAGGTGATGGACGACGAACGCGTGCACGCCGTCGAGGTGGTGGTGCACAAGCCGCAGGCTCCGATTCCGCAGCAGTTCGCCGACGTCGCGGTGGTGGTGCGGCGGTCACGCCGCGGCGGCCGCGGTTCGGTGGTCCCCGCGGGCGGGGCGCTATGACGGGAAGTCAGGGTGGTGCTGTCCATCGGCTCGAATCTGGGTGACCGGCTGGCGCGGTTGCAGTCGGTCGTCGACGGGCTGGGCGACGCGGTGCTCGCCGTCTCACCGGTGTACGAGACCGACCCCTGGGGCCGGGTGGATCAGGCGCCGTTCCTCAACGCGGTGCTGATCGCCGACGACCCGGCCTGCGACGGGCAGGGCTGGCTGCGCCGGGCGCAGGAGTTCGAGCGGGCGGCGGGCCGGGTGCGCGGCGAGCGCTGGGGCCCGCGCACGCTCGACGTCGACCTGATCGCCTGCTACGGCCCAACCGAGGTGATCTCCCGGGAGAACAACCTGACGTTGCCGCATCCGCTGGCGCACCTACGGGCGTTCGTGCTCATCCCGTGGCTGGATGTCGACCCCGACGCGCGGCTGACGCTGGCCGACGGACCGCAGCCGGCCGCCGGCCTGCTCGCCCAGCTCGAGGCGGCCGACCGGGACGGTGTGCGGCTGACCGGCATGACGCTTGAGCCGACGCGGCAAGCCGGCGGGCGATCGGCGGCCGACGACCTGATGGGACCCACCCGCAAGCGTGATCTGACCGCCGCTGTGGTCGGCGCCGCCGTGGTGGGATATCTGGTGGTCAAGGGCCTGTACCGGTGGTTCCCGCCGATCACGGTGTGGACCGGCCTGTCGCTGCTGGCGGTGGCCATCGTCGAGGCACTGTGGGCGCGCTACGTGCGGGCCAGGATCAACGAAGGCGAAATCGGGTCGGGCCCGGGTTGGCTGCATCCGCTTGCGGTGGCGCGCAGCCTGGTGGTCGCCAAGGCATCGGCCTGGGTCGGCGCGGTGATGTTGGGCTGGTGGGTCGGCGTCCTGGTCTACTTCCTGCCCCGCAAGTCCTGGTTGCGGGCCGCCGCCGAGGACACCTCCGGGACCGTGGTGGCGGTCGTCAGCGCCCTGGCGCTGGTCGTTGCCGCGCTGTGGCTGCAACATTGCTGCAAATCGCCGCCGGATCCGACAGAGCACGGCGAGGGCGCGGAAAGCTAGCCGTCCACCGGCGTTGCCAGTGGACGGCGGGCGGTTAACTCCTGCGGCCCCGCCGGATAACCCACGCGAGAATCGCCGGAGCCGCGCGACACGCGGATTGACCTCGCACAGGTACTCTCAGGCCATGACCGTTCTGTCCCGCGGCGCCCGGGTGCGGCGCGGCGGCCGCAGGCCGGGGTGGGTGCTCTTGACCGCGTTGCTGGTCCTCGCGATGGGGGCCAGTTCCGCGTTGGTTTTCACCAATCGGGTGGAACTCCTCAAGCTCGCTGTAATCCTGGCGCTGTGGGCCGCAGTCGCCGGCGCGTTCGTCTCCGTGCTCTACCGCCGCCAAAGCGACGCCGATCAGTCCCGGGTCCGCGACCTCAAGCTGGTCTACGACCTGCAGCTGGACCGGGAGATCTCGGCCCGGCGTGAATACGAACTGACCGTCGAGTCGCAGCTGCGCCGCGAGCTGGCCTCCGAGCTGCGCGCTCAGGCCGCCGACGATCTGGCCGAGTTGCGCGCGGAGCTTTCCGCCTTGCGGACCAGCCTGGAAATCCTGTTCGACACCGACCTCGCGCACCGCCCGGCCCTCGGCGGCATGCCCGAGGCCGAGGCGCAACCGGAGCGCGCGTACAGCGAGTGGGACCGCAACGGCGAAAACCCCCGCGACGCCCCGGTCGATTGGGTGTCCAGCGACCGGGTGACGTCGGTGCCGCAGGACAACGTCGGCTCGCGCCGACGACGGCATCATCGACGTGCCCGAAGAGCCGCTGGTCCCCCCTCGCCAGCCGCCGCCGCGGCGGGAGCGGGTCCGTTACCAGTACGAATCGGCTCCGGATCCGGCGTACGCCGAAGCGCCCTCGTACGCCGAAGAGCCCCGGTACGCCGAAGAGTCCCCGTATGCGGGACCGCCGGAGCCACGGTTCGAGCCTCGTCACCAACCGCCGCCACCGCCCGCCCCGGCGGCGCAGTTCCGACCGGAGCCGCAGCCGGAACCCGAACCAGAACCAGAACCAGAACCTGAACCACAGCCCCAGGCGCAGTGGCCAGGGCACGGTTGGCGGCCGACCGCGGCGGACGGCCAGTGGTTGCCGCCCGGCGCCCCGGGCAGCAACTGGGCCGGCGGCGATTCCCCCGCGGACTCGGCCGGTGGACGCCGGCGTGCCCGGCATTCGGGCGTCGACGAAGCCTGGGATGGCCTGCCCGTCGAGCCGGTACCGCCACCGCCGCCCTACGGCGACTCCGGTCGCCGGGCACGGTCGCGCCACTCGGCTGAGTACCGCGACTACGGGGTGCGCAGTTTCTCGCCTGCCGACGAGCCGCCGGCGGGACCTGCACCGGCCGCCGCGCCGCCCCCACCGGCCGCCGCGACGCCGCCACCCCCGGCGCCGGCTCCCCCGATGCACCCGGGCCCGTCCGCCGGCGCGCCCCCGCCACCACGCCTGGCGCCGCCGCCCGCACCGGAGCAAGCGCCCCGGCATGGCGGTGACCCGCAGCAAGAGGACCCCGACGGCGCGGGAGAAGGCACCTCCACGGGCGGCCAGTCGGTGGCCGACCTGCTGGCCCGCCTGCAGGTGCAGCCCTCGGAAGGCGGCCGGCGACGTCGCCGCGAAGGCTGAGCTGGGAGCTTCCTCACATTGGGTAACGCCTGGTGATCGACTACAGTCGTAGTGACCGAACGGTACCCACCACGTGGGACCGGAACGAACAAGATATCTGTGAGGTCGTCTGCGATGGTGCAGTTCGACGGTCTGCGCCCGGCTCGGCTCAAGGTGGGAATCATCTCGGCCGGCCGGGTCGGCACCGCTCTCGGCGTCGCGCTGGAGCGCGCCGACCATGTCGTGGTGGCGTGTAGCGCCATCTCCCACGCGTCGCGGCAGCGCGCACAACGCCGGCTGCCCGATACGCCGGTGGCAACGCCGCCGGACGTGGCCGCCGGTGCCGAGCTGCTGCTGCTCGCGGTCCCCGACAGCGAACTGGCCGGCCTGGTGTCCGGGTTGGCCGCAACGTCGGCGGTGCGGCCCGGAACCATCGTGGTCCACACGTCCGGCGCCAACGGGATCGGCATTCTCGAGCCGCTGACCCAGGACGGCTGCATCCCGCTGGCGATTCACCCGGCGATGACGTTCACCGGCTCCGATGAAGACATCAGCAGGCTGGCGGACTCCTGCTTCGGCGTCACCGCGGCCGACGAGGTCGGATACGCGATCGGGCAATCGCTCGTCCTGGAGATGGGCGGCGAACCGTTCTGCGTCGCCGAGGACGCCCGCGTCCTCTACCACGCCGCGTCTGGCCCACGCCGGCAACCACATCGTGACGGTGCTCGCCGACGCGCTCGACGCGCTGCGCGCCGCGCTGCGCGGCAGCGAGACTGCTCGGGCCTGGCAACAGTCGGTCGACGACCAGCCGGGCGGCATCGCCGAACGCATCATCGGGCCGCTGGCCAGGGCCGCGCTGGAGAACACCCTGCAACGCGGGCAGGCAGCGCTCACCGGTCCGGTCGCGCGTGGCGACGCGGCCGCGGTCGCGGGGCATCTGGCCGCGCTGGGTCAGGTCGGGCCGGAGTTGGCGCAGGCGTACCGGGTGAACGCCCTGCGGACCGCCCAGCGCGCGCACGCCCCCAAGGACGTCGTGGAGGTGCTGGCGCCATGAGACCCGGCAAGCCACCGGCCTTCACCGCGGGCGAACTCAACCTCTACTCCGCCCCGCGCGATGTCACCGACGTCAGCCGCGCCCTGCGCCATACCGGGCGCCGGGTGATGCTGGTGCCCACCATGGGCGCACTGCACGACGGGCATCTGGCGTTGGTGCGCGCGGCCAAGCGGGTGCCCGGTGCGGTGGTGGTGGTGTCGATCTTCGTCAACCCGCTGCAATTCGGCGCCGGCGAGGACCTCGACGCCTACCCCCGGACCCTGGACGACGACGTCGCACTGCTGCGCGCCGACGGCGTCGAAATCGTCTTCACCCCAACGGCCGCCGCGATGTACCCTGACGGTCTGCGCACCACCGTGCAGCCGGGCCCGCTGGCCGCCGAGCTCGAGGGCGGCGTCCGGCCAACTCATTTCGCCGGCATGCTCACCGTCGTGTGCAAGCTGCTGCAGATCGTGCGACCGGACCGGATCTTCTTCGGCGAGAAGGACTATCAGCAGCTGGTGATGGTCCGCCAGATGGTCGCCGACCTCAACATCGACGCGCAGGTCGTCGGGGTGCCGACGGTCCGGGAATCCGACGGCCTGGCGATGTCGTCGCGCAACCGCTACCTGGACCCCACGCAACGCGAACTGGCCGTGACGCTTTCGGCGGCGCTGACGGCCGGTGCGCACGCCGCGCACCACGGCGGTGCGGCCGCGCTGGCCGCGGCGCGCGCGGTGCTCGACGCCGTGCCCGATCTCACCGTCGACTACCTCGAGCTGCGCGACGCCGGGCTCGGCCCGGCGCCCGCCCACGGTTCGGCCCGGCTGCTGGTTGCGGCCCGGCTGGGCACCACCAGGCTGCTGGACAACATCGAAATGCAGATCGAAACACCCGCCGGCACCGCTGGGCCGGACGGACACCACGAATACGCCCAATCACCTTGGAGGAATTGATGCTACAGGACGATGCTCAAGTCGAAGATCCACCGCGCCACCGTCACGCAGGCCGACCTGCACTACGTCGGCTCGGTGACCATCGACGCCGATCTGATGGACGCCGCGGACCTGCTCGAGGGCGAACAGGTGACCATCGTCGACATCGACAACGGCGCCCGGCTGGTCACCTACGCGATCACCGGCGAACGCGGCAGCGGTGTGATCGGAATCAACGGTGCGGCAGCACATCTCGTCCACCCGGGCGACCTGGTGATCCTGATCGCCTACGGGACCATGGAGGAGGCGGAGGCGCGGGCCTACCAGCCGCGGATCGTCTTCGTCGACGCCGACAACAGGCCGATCGACCTCGGCCAGCGATCCGGCGTTCGTGCCCGACTGACGCGGCCGAGCTGCTGGATCCCCGGATCGTTGCGCGGTAGCCGTGCTGCTGGCGATCGACGTCCGTAACACCCACACCGTCGTCGGGCTGATATCGGGATCCAAAGAGCACGCAAACGTCGTGCAGCAATGGCGGATTCGCACCGAAGCGGAAATCACCGCCGACGAATTGGCGCTGACCATCGACGGTCTCATCGGCGACGATTCCGAGCGGCTCACCGGCGCCGCCGCGCTGTCGACCGTCCCGTCGGTGCTGCACGAGGTGCGGCTCATGCTCGATCAGTACTGGCCGTCGGTGCCTCACGTGCTGATCGAGCCCGGGGTGCGCACCGGCATCCCGCTGCTCGTCGACAACCCCAAGGAAGTCGGCGCCGACCGAATCGTCAACTGCCTGGCTGCTTTTCACCGATTCAACAGCCCCGCCATCGTCATCGACTTCGGATCCTCGATCTGCGTGGACGTCGTGTCGGCCAAGGGCGAATTCCTCGGCGGCGCGATCGCGCCCGGATTGCAGGTGTCCTCCGACGCCGCCGCGGCCCGCTCGGCCGCCCTGCGCCGGGTGGAGTTGACCCGTCCCCGTTCGGTGGTCGGCAAGAACACCGTCGAGTGCATGCAGGCGGGGGCGGTATTCGGTTTCGCCGGGCTGGTCGACGGCTTGGTCGGGCGCATCCGCGAGGACGTGGACGGGATTTGCGCCGGCCTGGACGATCAGGTCGCGATCGTCGCCACCGGCCACACCGCGCCGCTGCTGCTGCCCGAGCTGCAGACCGTCAGCCACTACGACCAGCACCTGACTCTGCACGGCCTGCGGCTGATCTTCGAACGCAACCGCGACGCCCAGCGCGGCCGGCTGAAGACGGCACGCTGACACACCGGCTTCGCACCGCGGTCGCGCGCAAAGCCGTCGGCGCACCCTCAAAGCGCAGTCCTTTAAGCTGGCACGTCGTGAGTGCCGACGACCTAGATATTCCCGAGCAGTACCGAATTCGCCGCGACAAGCGCGCTCGGCTGCTCGCCGAGGGGCACGACCCCTACCCGGTCGCCGTCGAACGCACCCACACGCTGGCTCAGGTCCGTGCCGCCTATCCCGACCTGCCGGTCGACACCGCGACCGATGACCTCGTGGGCGTCGCCGGCCGGGTGATCTTCGCCCGCAACTCCGGCAAACTTTGCTTCGCCACGCTGCAAGAGGGCGACGGCACCAGCCTGCAGGTGATGATCAGCCTCGACAAGGTCGGCCAGCAATCCCTCGACGCGTGGAAGGCCGACGTCGACCTCGGCGACATCGTCTACGTGCACGGCAACGTGATCAGCTCACGGCGCGGCGAATTGTCCGTGCTGGCCGACTCCTGGGAGATGGCGTCCAAGTCGCTGCGTCCGCTGCCCGTCGCGCACAAGGACATGAGCGAAGAGGCGCGGGTGCGGCAGCGCTACGTCGACCTGATCGTGCGCCCGCAGGCGCGCACGGTGGCGCGGCAGCGGATCGCCGTCGTCCGCGCGATACGCAACGCATTGGAACGGCGCGGGTTTCTCGAAGTCGAAACCCCAATGTTGCAGACGCTGGCCGGTGGCGCGGCCGCGCGGCCGTTCATCACGCATTCCAATGCACTAGACATCGATCTCTACTTGAGGATCGCACCGGAACTGTTCCTCAAGCGCTGCGTCGTCGGTGGTTTCGACCGGGTTTTCGAAGTAAATCGAGTGTTCCGAAACGAAGGTGCGGATTCCACGCATTCTCCGGAATTTTCCATGCTGGAGACCTACCAGGCGTACGGAACCTATGACGATTCGGCAGTAGTGACGCGTGAGCTTATTCAAGAGGTAGCCGACGAGGCGATCGGAACCCGACAACTCCCGCTTCCCGACGGCAGTGTCTACGACATAGACGGAGAATGGGCTTCCATACAAATGTACCCGTCACTGTCGGAGGCGCTCGGTGAAGAGATCACGCCTGCGACGTCGGTCGAACAACTGCTCGGAATCGCCGATCGGCTCGGCCCGGACTTTCCTGAGATTCCCGGCGACCGCGGCTACGGACACGGGAAAATCGTCGAGGAACTGTGGGAGCACACGGTGGGCAACGCGCTCGCCGCTCCCACGTTCGTGCGGGATTTCCCAGTCGAGACAACGCCTTTGACGCGTCAGCACCGCAGCATCGCGGGGGTTACCGAGAAGTGGGACCTGTACGTGCGCGGAGTCGAACTGGCCACCGGGTACTCCGAATTGAACGATCCCGTCGTGCAGCGTGAGAGGTTCGCCGCGCAGGCCCGCGCGGCCGCCGCGGGCGATGACGAGGCCATGGTGCTCGACGAAGATTTCCTCGCCGCACTTGAGTATGCGATGCCACCGTGTACCGGAACGGGAATGGGTATCGACAGGTTGTTGATGACTTTGACTGGACTGTCAATTCGAGAGACAGTTTTGTTCCCGATTGTTCGGCCGCAGTCGTAGTTGAAACTTTCATCTGTGCGGCTTCCGTACAGATTGAGTATGCTTCGCTGTTATGGCACATTGGTGACCGGGGAGGTCGATCCAATCTGCTCAGTATCCGCTCGGGACGAAATGCGAGGGTAAGCTAATGGCAAAAAAAGTGACCGTCACCTTGGTCGATGATTTCGACGGTGCCGGCGCAGCCGACGAAACGGTGGAATTCGGGCTTGACGGGGTGACCTACGAGATTGATCTTTCGTCCAAGAATGCCGCGAAACTGCGCGGGGATCTGAAGCAGTGGGTGGAGGCCGGTCGCCGCGTCGGGGGCCGTCGGCGCGGGCGTTCCGGTTCGGGACGCGGCCGTGGCGCGATCGACCGTGAGCAGAGCGCAGCCATCCGCGAATGGGCCCGCCGGAATGGGCACAACGTGTCGACGCGCGGCCGCATCCCGGCCGACGTGATCGACGCATTCCACGCGGCCACCTAGCCGTTCGACGAACCGGCGTCCGGGCTCCAAGCCCGGGCGCCGGTTTGTCATTTCGCTGGGCGCGAAACAATCGTCGGGCCGCTTGAGGAAACGAATTGGAACGCCGCAACGTTTCTTCAGTTACGGCGCGTAACGCCGCAGGCAGTCGCGGGTGAGATTGGCCTTGGAAAAACCACCGGAAGGCGGGACGGGCCGGCAGCGAAGAACGCACGGCAAGGTTAGGCCCGCTGGCAAGCCGACCATTACAGTGGAGTCAGGTACGCGATTCCGGCCACAGGGGACCGGCACTGGGCCGCTAACAGGTTTGTACCGATGTGAGGGAGAGCAGGTAACCCGATGTTTGAAAGATTCACCGACCGAGCACGGCGGGTCGTCGTCCTGGCGCAAGAAGAGGCCCGGATGCTCAACCACAACTACATCGGCACCGAGCACATCCTGCTGGGTTTGATCCACGAGGGTGAAGGCGTCGCGGCGAAGTCGCTGGAGTCGCTGGGCATCTCGCTCGAGGGCGTCCGCAGCCAGGTCGAGGAAATCATCGGCCAGGGCCAGCAGGCCCCGTCGGGACACATTCCGTTCACGCCCCGCGCCAAGAAGGTTCTGGAGCTGAGCCTGCGCGAGGCGCTGCAGCTCGGCCACAACTACATCGGCACCGAGCACATTTTGCTGGGCCTGATCCGCGAGGGCGAGGGCGTGGCCGCGCAGGTGCTGGTGAAGCTGGGCGCCGAGCTGACCAGGGTGCGTCAGCAGGTGATCCAGTTGCTGAGCGGCTACCAGGGCAAGGAAGCCGCAGAGGCCGGCACCGGTGGCCGTGGCGGCGAATCCGGCAGCCCGTCCACGTCGCTGGTGCTCGACCAGTTCGGCCGCAACCTGACGGCCGCCGCGATGGAAGGCAAGCTGGACCCGGTCATCGGCCGCGAGAAGGAAATCGAGCGGGTGATGCAGGTGCTGAGCCGGCGCACCAAGAACAACCCGGTGCTGATCGGCGAGCCCGGTGTCGGTAAGACCGCCGTCGTCGAGGGCCTGGCGCAGGCGATCGTGCACGGCGAGGTTCCCGAGACGCTCAAGGACAAGCAGCTCTACACGCTGGACCTGGGTTCGCTGGTGGCGGGCAGCCGCTACCGCGGTGACTTCGAGGAGCGCCTGAAGAAGGTGCTCAAGGAGATCAACACCCGCGGCGACATCATCCTGTTCATCGACGAGCTGCACACCCTGGTGGGTGCCGGCGCCGCCGAGGGCGCGATCGATGCCGCGAGCATCCTCAAGCCGAAGCTGGCCCGCGGCGAGCTGCAGACCATCGGCGCCACCACGCTCGACGAGTACCGCAAGTACATCGAGAAGGACGCCGCGCTGGAGCGCCGCTTCCAGCCGGTGCAGGTGGGTGAGCCGACGGTGGCGCACACCATCGAGATCCTCAAGGGATCTGCGGGACCGCTACGAGGCGCACCACCGGGTGTCGATCAGCGACTGCTGCGATCGTGGCCGCGGCCACCCTGGCGGACCGCTACATCAACGACCGGTTCCTGCCGGACAAGGCGATCGACCTGATCGACGAGGCCGGTGCCCGGATGCGGATCCGCCGGATGACCGCGCCGCCAGACCTGCGTGAGTTCGACGAGAAGATCGCCGATGCGCGCCGGGAGAAGGAATCGGCGATCGACGCCCAGGACTTCGAGAAGGCCGCCAGCCTGCGCGATCGGGAGAAGCAACTGGTCGCGCAGCGGGCCGAGCGTGAAAAGCAGTGGCGCTCAGGCGACATGGACGTGGTCGCCGAGGTGGACGACAACGAGATCGCCGAGGTGCTGGGCAACTGGACCGGTATCCCGGTGTTCAAGCTCACCGAGGCCGAGACCACCCGGTTGCTGCGCATGGAGGACGAGTTGCACAAGCGGATCATCGGCCAGGAGGATGCCGTCAAGGCCGTCTCCAAGGCGATCCGCCGCACCCGCGCGGGGCTGAAAGACCCCAAGCGCCCGTCGGGTTCGTTCATCTTCGCCGGTCCGTCGGGTGTCGGTAAGACCGAGCTGTCCAAGGCGCTGGCCAACTTCCTGTTCGGCGACGACGACGCGCTCATCCAGATCGACATGGGTGAGTTCCACGACCGGTTCACCGCGTCGCGGTTGTTCGGTGCCCCGCCTGGATACGTCGGGCTACGAGGAGGGCGGCCAGCTCACCGAGAAGGTGCGGCGCAAGCCGTTCTCGGTGGTGCTGTTCGACGAGATCGAGAAGGCCCACCAGGAGATCTACAACAGCCTGTTGCAGGTGCTCGAGGACGGGCGGCTCACCGACGGTCAGGGCCGCACGGTCGACTTCAAGAACACCGTGCTGATCTTCACCTCGAACCTCGGCACGTCGGACATCTCGAAGCCGGTGGGCCTGGGCTTCACCCAGGGTGGCGGTGACAACAACTACGAGCGGATGAAGCAGAAGGTCAACGACGAGCTGAAGAAGCACTTCCGCCCGGAGTTCCTCAACCGCATCGACGACATCATCGTCTTCCACCAGCTGACCCGCGACGAGATCATCCAGATGGTCGACCTGATGATCGAACGCGTCGGCAGGCAGCTCAAGGCCAAGGACATGTCGATGGAGCTGACCGACAAGGCCAAGGCGTTGCTGGCCAAGCGCGGCTTCGACCCGGTGCTGGGTGCCCGTCCGCTGCGGCGCACCATCCAGCGCGAGATCGAGGACCAGCTCTCCGAGAAGATCCTCTTCGACGAGGTCGGTCCGGGCCAGGTCGTCACGGTCGACGTGGACAACTGGGACGGCGAAAGCGCCGGCGACGACGCGAAGTTCACCTTCGTGGGAACCCGCAAGCCGCCGGCCGAGCCGGACCTGGCCAAAGCCGGGGCGCACAGCGCCGGCGACCAGGGGCCGGACGCGCAGTAGCGACCAAGAGAAAGCGGGCGGTTGGTTCCATTCGGGACTGACCGCCCGTTTTCGCTGCGCTGAACGCTGGGCACCCAGGCACCGATCACCGTTTGCTCGGCAAACCGCGGGGTTTACACTGACCGTTGTCATCGACGTGTAACGGAATCTGGTGAAACTCCAGTACGGTCGCGCCACTGTCCAAAGTCAGACCCGAGACTCGTCATACCCAGCGGGGACGCGCTATCCCCAGAAGGAGTCGATTGTGTCCCACCCGCAGCTAACCAGCAGCCGCACCCGATCGGTTGATCTGTCCGCCGCAAGCACCGCGCTCTGGCTGGCGGCGACCGTCTTCCTCGCGTTGCTGGCGCTGTACTTCGTCGGCGTCGATCAGGGTGCGGTCTCGCTGTTCGGCAGCGACTCGCACGTGCACGAGTTCGTGCACGACGCGCGCCACCTCCTCGGCTTCCCCTGCCACTGACCGCGTCTCGTGGAGAAACGCCTAATCGGGGGCGGTCTTCTGGCGGGTGCTGTCGGCGCGGTGCTGGCGTTCGTCTTCGCCCGCCTGTGCGCCGAGCCCGTCATCGGCCGCGCGATCGCTTTTGAAGACGGCCGCACCGACGCCGAGAATGCGCACGGCGTGCACGAGCACGGCGCCGAGTTGTTCACCCGCGGAGTGCAGTCGGGCCCCGGGCTGGGATTCGGCGTGCTGATGTTCGGCGTCGCCATGGGCGCGCTGTTCGCCGTGCTGTTCAGCGTCGTCTATGCGCGGACGGAAGCTGTTCGGCCCCAGGCGCTTTCGCTGCGCTTGGCGGCCGGCGCGTTCTTGGCGGTGTACGTGGTGCCGTTCGTGAAGTATCCGCCGAACCCGCCCGCCGTCGGGCAGGCCGACACGATCGGAGCGCGCACCGGCTGGTACCTGGTGATGGTGCTGGTGTCGGTGGTGCTTGGCAATCGGCGCGGTTTGGCTGGCGCGACGCCTCGCCGCCCGGTTCGGCGCGTGGAACGCGAGAATGCTTGCGGCCGTGGCGTATCTGGTGGCGGTCGTCGTGGTCGCGGTGCTGTTGCCGAGCGTGGACGAGACACCCGAACCGCTGCGCGACGCCGCCGGGATGATCATCTATCCCGGATTTCCCGCCGATGTCCTCTACGAGTTCAGGTTGCTGTCGCTGGCCACCCAGCTGGTGCTGTGGGCGGGCATCGGCCTGGTGTTCGCGACGATCAGCGGACGGCTGCTCGGAGAGCGGGCGCCGGGCGGGCAGGCGTCGAGTATCGTGGCGTGACCGAGGTCGTCCGGCTGACCCTGCTCTCGCATGGCATGACGGATGCTATGGCGGACGGGCGGTTTCCCGCCGACGAGCCGCTGAATGCGATCGGCCGTCGCCAGGTTGAGGCGCTGGGCGATCAAGGCGGCGGCGCGCAACGTCAGTGGGCCGGACCCGAGCAGCGCACCCTGCAGACCGCGAAACTACTTGGCCTGCAAGCCGAAATCGAGCCGCGGTTAGCCGACCTCGACTGCGGCCGGTGGCGTGGCGAGGCGCTTGCGGGCCCTACCGCCCGCGGAACTCGAGGCGTGGCTGAGCCAACCGGGCGACACGCCGCATGGCGGCGAGTCGATCGCCGACCTGATCTCCCGGGTGACGCGCTGGCTGGAAGCGTTGACCGCCAACCCATTACGCTCGGTGGCGGTGACGCACCCGGCGGTGATCCGCGCGGCGATCGTGGCGGCACTGGACATCGCCCCGGAATCGTTTTGGCGCATCGACGTCGCACCGGCCGGCCGCGTCGTCATGCACTTCCGGGATGGCCGTTGGGCGCTGCGCTTGTGAGCCTCAGCGCGGGGCGATCAGCGCGAAGGCCTGCTTGGCGACCTTCAGCATCCAGCTGGTCACCGTCGGCCCGTGGTCGCGCGGCCAGTTGAGCTGAAAGCTGATCACCCACGGCTGCTGCGTCTTGTCGACGGCATACCAGCTGAACGTCAAATCACCCGGCAGGCCACCGGCTTTCGCGCCGATGTACGGCCACACGTTGCGGTCGAGCTGGATGCCTGCGACCGCGGAGAGGATCTCGCGCACCGGAGCGGCCTTGCCGACGGCGTCGGCCTGCAGCGCCGCGTGCACGCGGCAGATGTCCTCGGCGTTGCCGTACCACTCCGCGCCGTAGGAGGATGCCGGCGAGTGAGACCGCATCGGATCCGGGTCATAGGGCGTCGAATTCGCCTGCTCCAGCAGCTGCTCGCGGACTTGCGGCGAGCCGTGCTCCCATTGGCCGCGCAAGTCGGGCCTGCCCCACCCGACGGAGAACAACTCGTACATGGTGGGGAACGGGGTCATGCTGGCCGGGTCGTGATGGCCGGCGGTGGCCAGCGCTTCGGAGACGGCGTGCGTGCCCATCCTCTCCATCAGTAAGTCGGTCGCCATGTTGTCGCTGGTGGCGATCATCTTCTCGGCGGCGGTGCGCACCGAAACATGGGCTCCGGCAGGCAATGCCAGCCCCGACGAGCCGACCGCCCGGCTCTTGTCGGTGACGGTCAGCTGGTCATCCCAGGACGCCGTCCCGTTCTTGATCGCGCCCGCCAGCGCATGCAACACGTACAGCTTGAAAATGGATGCCAGCGGCAAAGATTCGCGCGTGTTGGTGCCCGCCACCGGGCTGCAATGCCCGTCGTTGACCTTGGCGACCTGATAGGAGTAGCGCGCACCGGTCTTGCCCAACACCGCATCGATGTCGTGCCACGAGTTGATCGTGGGCGCCTGGGTGTCGAGATCGAACCGATCCACCAAGCCGCCGTCGTCGGTGTGAATCCGGATGTCTTGCCGGGCACCGTAGGACGAGGTCAGGTGCAGGGTCGCCACGCTCGCGCCGAGGTCGACACCGTTGAGCGCGAACGGACGGTCCCACCACAGCGCCTCCATGGTGGTCTGCACCGACTCGACCTTGTCCGGGGCGGCGAGGGTGCCAACCCCGACCGGCCCGATGGGCCAGTCCGAGTTGAGCATGTCCAACGTCTGCTGGGCCCGGATACCGGGCGGGGTCCGGGTGTCGATCTGCCGCGCCGGATTCGCCGCGTTCGCCTGCGGGGAGGGGTTGGGGGCGCAACCGGGCGCCAATGTCACTACCAGTGCGGCGGCCGCGCTCAGCGCCAATGCGCGGCGCCAGGCCGACAGGCCGCTAGCCAGCCTGCTTGTTGCCGGCAACGTCCATCACAACCTCGAATTCCAGCAGCGAGGCGCCGGTCGCCACCGGCTTCGCCCGCTCGCCGGAGTGCGCTTCGACGGCGGGCCCCTGCGCCCACGCCTGGAATGCCTCCTCGGACTCCCACTGGGTCACCACGAAGTAGCGGTTCTCGCCCTTGATCGGGCGGAGCAGCTGAAAGCCGAGGAAGCCGGGCTGGTTGTCGACGGCGTGCGCCCGGTGGGCGAACCGCTTTTCCAGCTCCGGGCCGGCGTCGGCGGGTACTTCGATTGCGTTGATCTTCACCACTGGCGACATGCCGCTAGGCTACCCCGCCCATCCCCGTGCTCGGCCCCAGGGCGGTGCACGCAAGATGGTGCCTATGCCCAGCCATCTGTTGACTTGCCGCGGGGGAGACGGCGAGCCGCTGGTCCTGGTGCACGGCCTGATGGGGCGGGGGACCACCTGGCCGCGACAGCTACCCTGGCTGACCCGGCTGGGCACCGTCTACACCTACGACGCGCTGTGGCACCGGGGCCGCGACGTCGAAGATCCGCACCCGATCAGCACCGAACGGTTCGTGGCCGACCTGGCTGACGCGGTGAGCACGCTGGCGGCGCCGGTCCGGATGATCGGGCATTCGATGGGCGCCCTGCACTCGTGGTGCTTGGCCGCCGAGCTCCCCGAACTGGTTTCCGCGCTGGTGCTCGAGGACATGGCGCCGGACTTCCGCGGCCGCACCACCGGTCCCTGGGAACCATGGCTGCATGCGCTTCCGGTCGAATTCGATTCCGCCGAACAGGTTTTCGCCGAATTCGGGCCCGTCGCCGGCCAGTATTTCCTGGAGGCCTTCGACCGCACCGAAACCGGTTGGCGGCTGCACGGTCACACCGCGCGCTGGATCGAGATCGCTGCCGAATGGGGCACCCGGGACTACTGGGCGCAGTGGCGCGCGGTGCGTGCCCCCGCGCTACTCATCGAGGCCGGCAATTCGGTAACCCCGCCGGGGCAGATGCAACAGATGGCCGAAACCGGCTTCAGCGACAACATATTTGAAGGTTCCAGAAGCCGGTCACCTGATTCACGACGAGGCGCCCCCGCTGTACCGTGAGGCGGTCGAATCGTTTCTGGGGGCGCCGCATCCGCCGGCCTGACGGGCTACTCCTCGCCGGCCAGCGCGAACCGGCCGTCGCGCGTCTGCGTCACCAGGCCGTCGGCCAGCAGCGAATACAGCGCCCGGTCGCGCTGCGCGGTATCGGTCAGCCAGGCCACGTCCAGGTCGGCGCGAGTCACCGGAGAATCGTTGGCGCGCAACACATCCATCAACCGTCCGCGGACCTGACGGTCGGTGCCGGCGTAGGTCTGAACGCGCCGCGGCGGTCCTTGCGCGGCTGGATAGCCGGCATGTCGCCACGCGCACCGGCCCAGCGGACACAACCCACAGCGCGGCGCGCGCGCCGTGCACACCGTCGCGCCCAGTTCCATCAGCGCCACGGAGAATTTCGGTGCCGTCCCGTCGGCGGGCAGCAGCGCGGACACGTCGGCGTGGTCGCGCGTCGCGGACGGCGCGCCCGCGTCGGCCAGGCCGTGCACCACGCGCGCCACCACCCGGCGCACGTTGGTGTCCACCACGGGCACCGACTGGCCATAGGCGAAGCAGGCGATCGCGCGGGCGGTGTAGCTGCCGACACCGGGCAGCGTCAGCAGGGTGTCGACGTCCTCGGGAACCTCGTCGCCGTGATCGCGCGCGATCACGATGGCGCACTCGTGTAACCGCTTGGCCCGCCGCGGATAGCCCAGCTTGCCCCAGGCGCGCAGCACGTCCGCGGCGCTGGCCGCGGCGGTGGCCGACGGGGTGGGCCAGCGCCGCACCCAATCCGTCCAGATCGGCAGCACCCGGGATACCGGCGTCTGCTGCAGCATGAATTCGCTGACCAGGATCTGCCAGGCGCTCACCCCGGGCTCGCGCCACGGCAGATCGCGGCGCGAGATCGGTCATACCAATCCATAAGTTCGTCGGCCGGGATTCGAGTTGGCTAGTCACGGGCGACCGCGGAGCGGCACAATGTCGTGCCATGCCCAACACCACTCCGGTAACAGCATGGAAGACACTCAAAGAGGGTAACGAGCGGTTCGTCGCCGGTAAGCCGCGAGCATCCCAACCAAAGTGTTGAGCATCGGGCAAGTTTGGCCGTCGGGTCAGCAGCCGACCGCGGCGGTATTCGGCTGCGCGGACAGCCGGGTGGCCGCCGAGCTCATCTTCGACCAGGGCTTGGGCGACATGTTCGTGGTGCGCACCGCCGGGCAGGCGATCGACACGGCGGTATCTGGGCTCCATCGAGTATCGCGGTGGCGGTGCTCGAACGTTCCGCTCATCGTCGTGCTGGGCCACGCCAGCTGCGGTGCCGATCAAGGCGGCCCTGGCCGCGATCGACGACGGCACGGTTCCCGGCGGTTTCGTGCGCGACGTGGTGGAACGTGTGGCTCCGTCGATTCTGGTGGGCCGGCGCGAGGGCCTGAGCCGCGTGGACGAGTTCGAGAAGCGGCACGTCTGCGAAACCGTTGCCCAGCTCGACGTCTCGTTCGGCGATCATCGCCGAGCGGGTGGCCGCGGGAACGGTGGCGGTAGCGGGGGTCACCTACCATCTTGCGGACGGGCGGGCGGAGTTGTGCGATCGCGCCGGCGACATAGGTGAATAGCGCCGACTGGCGCCCGCGTGGGGCCGAGTTTCGGCCGCTACTACACGGCGATTAGCCGGCAAACCCCGCGACACGCCGAGTCGGGTCAGCCGAATCGATGTGACCTGGGCCTACGCTGCGAACGTGCTCGATCTGGAACCGCGTGGCCCGCTACCCACCGAGATCTATTGGCGGCGTCGAGGCCTGGCCATTGGTATCGCGGTCGTTGTGATCGGGATCGTGGCCGCCATCGTCATCGCCTTCATGGGGCATAACGCGGGAGCCAAGCCCGCCAACGCCGACAAAGCCAGTGCCGCGCAGAACAAGCCGGCGTCGCCTGCGCCGCAGGCGCCCCCACCGCCGGGGCCCGAGGGTCCCGCTCCGATGGTACCGCCGGCGCAGGGGCAGAACCCCGAGACCCCCACACCCACCGCCGCGGTGCAGCCGCCGCCGGTACTGAAGGAGGGCGATGACTGCCCCGATTCGACGCTGGCGGTCAAGGGCCTGACCAACGCGCCGCAGTACTTCATCGGTGACCAGCCGAAGTTCACCATGGTCGTTACCAACATCGGGCTGGTGGCCTGCAAGCGCGACGTCGGGGCCGCGGTGCTGGCGGCCTACGTCTACTCGCTGGACAACAAGCGGCTGTGGTCGAACCTGGACTGCGCGCCGTCCAACGAGACGCTGATCAAAACCTTCACGCCAGGCGAGCAGGTGACCACCGCGGTGACGTGGACGGGCATGGGCTCGGGCCCGCACTGCCCGCTGCCGCGGCCGGCGATCGGGCCGGGCACCTACAACCTCGTCGTGCAGCTGGGCAATCTGCGCTCGATGCCGGTTCCGTTCATCCTGAACCAGCCGCCCCCGCCGCCGGGCCCGGTGCCCGGGCCGGGTCAGCCGGGCGCGGTGCCGCAGCCGGAGGCGCCGCCGATGCCCCCGCCGCCGGCCGGCTGAGGCCAACTACGCATCAGCTCAGCGAGTCGGTGATCGTCGACTCCGCCAGCTGCGACAATCCTTCCCGCACATGGCGGGCCCACATCGAGCCGATGCCGTCGACCGATTGCAGGTCGGTGGCGCTGGCCGCCAGCACGTTCTGCAGCGTCCCGAAGGACCGGACCAGTAGGTCGGCGTGGGCGAACTGCAGCCGGGGAATGCCGGCCAGCGCCTGGTAGCCGCGCGGGCTGACCGCGGAATCCTGCGCCTCGGTGGTCGTCGGATACCCGAAAACCTTTGCCAGGATGGTGAAGTCGAGCAGCTCGGTATCCGATAGCGCGTCCAGCTCGTCGAGCGTGGCCGTCAACTGCGCCTCGGACAGCGGCTCCGGGCTGGCGTGATAGTCGCGCACGATCAGTTCGCGGGCGCTGTCGTTGCCGCCCAGCAGCTCGTCGAGCTGCAGCCGCAGTTGGCGCCCGTCGGTGCCCAGTTCGACCGCGTCGTTGTCGATTACCCGGCCGATCCGACGGACCAACTCCAGCCGCTGCACCACCGTCATGACGTCGCGCAGCGTGACGAAGTCCTCGATCTCGGCGCGCGACAGCTGCCTGCTGACCTCGTCCAGCCTGATCTTGTAGCGCTCCAGGGTGGCGATGGCCTGGTTGGCCCGCGACAAGATCGTCGCCGAGTCGGCGACCACGTGGCGCTCCCCTCCCACGTACACCGTCACGATGTTCATCGAGTGGCTCACCGAGATCACCGGGTAGCCGGTCTGGATCGCGGCCCGTTCCGCGGAGCGGTGCCGGGTGCCCGACTCGTCGGTGGCGATCGACGGGTCCGGGACCAGCTGCACGTTGGCCCGCACGATGCGGCTGCCGTCGGTGGACAGCACGACGGCGCCGTCCATCTTCGCCAGCTCGCGCAGCCGGGTGGGTGCGTAGCGCACATCCAGCGCGAAACCGCCGTCGCAGATGGCCTCGACGGCCTCGTCGTTGCCGAGCACGATCAGCGCGCCGGTACGGCCGCGCAGGATGCGTTCCAGGCCGTCACGCAGTCCGGTGCCCGGTGCCAGGCGGGCGACGGTTTCACGCAGGGTCGGACGGGTCACAACGTGTCATTCTTCCGGCCCAACGCGCCGTGCGTCCAGCCGTCGCACGTTTGCGGACGCGCCGCCGCGGTGGTCGGCGATGTCGATCATGTGCTCCAGCGCCGCCACGATGGTGGGCGCGGTCAGTGCGCGCATGCCGCGCGGCACGCCCTGACAGCCCGGCGGGACGAGCGCGATGCTGAACCCCTGGCGCGCGGCTTCGGACAGCCGCCGCTCCATGCCGCTGACCCGGCGGAGGTCTCCGGCCAGTCCCACCTCGCCGATCATCACCGCCGTGGTGGGCAGCGGCAGGTCCGCGAGCGCCGAAGCCAGCGCCACCGCGACCGCCAGGTCCGACGACGGATCGGTCAGCCGCATGCCGCCCACGGTGGACAGGTAGATGTCGTTGGCCGCGACGGGCAGCCTGGCGTGCTTTTCCAGCACCGCGGTGATCATCGCGGCCCGGGAGTGGTCGATGCCGCTGACGGCGCGGCGCGGCGAGCCGCCGGCCGGCGTGGCCAACAGCGCCTGCACCTCGCCGATGAGCGGTCGTTTTCCGTCGAGCGTCACCGTGATCGCGGTGCCGGGGACCGGGGCCGGGCGCTGATCCAGGAACAGGTTCGACGGGTCGGCGACCCCTTCGATCCCGTTGTCGTGCAACAGGAAACACCCGACCTCATCGGCGGCCCCGAACCGGTTCTTGATCCCCCGGACCATCCGCAGCGAACCGTTGCGGTCGCCTTCGAAGTGCAGCACCACGTCGACGAGATGTTCGAGGGAACGCGGCCCGGCGATGGCCCCGTCCTTGGTGACGTGTCCGACCAGGATCAGCGCCACCGCGTCGGTCTTGGCGGCGGCGGTCAGCGCCGACGTCACCGCGCGCACCTGCGTGACGCCGCCGGCCACGCCGTCGGCCTCGGTGGTGGACATGGTCTGCACCGAGTCCACGATCACCAGCGCGGGCTTGACCGTGGCGATGTGCTCGAGCACCGTGTGCAGGTCGGATTCGGCGGCCAAATAGAGCTCGTCGCTGCCGCAGCCGATGCGGTCCGCGCGCAGCCGGATCTGGCCCGCGGACTCCTCGCCGGAGATGTACAGCGCGCGGCGGCCGGATTCCGCCCAGCGGTGCGCGACCTCGAGCAGCAGCGTCGACTTACCCACGCCCGGATCACCGGCCAGCAGCGTGACCGAGCCGGGCACCACACCGCCGCCGAGCACGCGGTCGAGTTCGTCTACACCCGTGGTGCGGTGCTGGCTGGCGTTGGGCTCGATGGAAGTGATGGGCACGGCGGGTGACGCCGTGGCCAGGCCGCTACGACGGCCGGCGACCGCGCTGAGAACAGGGGCCTCGTCAACGGTGCCCCAGGTGCCGCACTCCAGGCAGCGGCCCACCCACTTCGCGGTGACATGCCGGCATTCCGAACAGCGGTATTGGGAGCGCGCAGTTGCCACGCCATGACGGTATCGAGCCGATACGACAAGCCCGCGTCACGACAGGCGGTTACCCCGCTTGGTTTTGCTGCGGCGGCATCAAACCGGCCGAAATCGGCACGGCGACGGTGGCCTGCCCGGCCTTCTCGAAATTGAAGGTGAAGTTGTAGGTGAGGCCGTTGGAGATCGGCTTGGTCAAATTGATGGTCGCCCTGGCGGCCGCGGTGTTGGAACCGACCGGGCCCGGCGCTACCTTCTGACCTTCCGGCGTGCCGATGAACAGCGACCCGCCGGCGGGCAGCCGGGTGTCGCCGCTGACCGTCACCGTGCCGATGTCACTGGTGATGGCGACCAGCCTGTCGGCGGAATTCGGCGACTGGTTGACGGCGACCAGCACCAGGTCCACGGTCTTGCCCGGCTGCAGGTAGTCGCCGGTCTGGTTGGCCTGGATGCGGATGTTGCGCAGCGCCACGTTGTTGAACGTGACCTTGTTGCCGTTGATGGCAGGCTCCTGGACGGCCATCTGCGACACCTGACCGGCTCCGCAACCGCTGAGCAGAGCGGCCAGCACGGCCAGCGCGCCGGCGAGCGCGGGAAGGCCGAGGCGGATCTTGAAGCGGTTCACTCTCTCAAGCCTCCTGCTGAGCCGGTTCGACTGATGCAACTATGCACAGTAGTAGGAACGTCTCGCGGGCGATAGCGCGGGGCGCCAGACCAGCGAAGGAGCACCCGAACGGGCCACTGCCAGGCCGGTCTGGGCGGCGTTGGTAATGTGTTGCACTGCACGACTTGATCCCCATGTCAACCCCTAATCTGCGCGTGTTGTGCCCCTGACCTGCATCGTTGCTTCGCGCGTAGTTAGGCGGCCGTGTTAGGATTGAAGTAACGAAAGGGGCTCGAATCAGATGATCTTCAAGGTCGGCGACACCGTTGTTTACCCGCATCACGGTGCTGCGTTAGTCGAGGCGATCGAAACCCGGACGATCAAAGGGGAACAAAAAGAATATCTCGTCCTGAAGGTGGCGCAGGGAGACCTGACGGTTCGAGTTCCCGCCGATAACGCTGAGTACGTCGGTGTCCGCGACGTCGTCGGACAAGAAGGTCTCGACAAGGTTTTCCAGGTGCTGCGCGCCCCGCACACCGAAGAGCCGACGAACTGGTCGCGCCGCTACAAGGCCAATCTCGAAAAGCTCGCTTCCGGCGATGTCAACAAGGTCGCCGAGGTAGTCCGCGACCTGTGGCGTCGCGACCAGGAACGTGGTCTGTCGGCCGGCGAGAAGCGGATGCTGGCCAAGGCCCGTCAGATTCTGGTCGGTGAATTGGCGTTGGCCGAGAGCACCGACGATGCCAAGGCGGAGACCATCCTCGACGAGGCTCTGGCCGCCGCTTCCTGAAGGTCCTGACACTTCGGTGGCCCCGGAGGCGGGCACCTCAGGCAAAGTAGTCGCAGTCGTCCCGGCCGCAGGGTCGGGCGAACGACTGGCCGCAGGAATTCCCAAGGCATTTTGTTTGGTGGACGGCCGCACGCTGCTGCAGCGCGCCGTCGCCGGTTTGCTGGAATCCGGGGTCGTCGATCACGTCGTGGTGGCGGTTCCCGGCGACCGGATCGACCAGGCCGAGCAGGTTCTGGGCGGCCCCGTCGACGCCGGGCAGGCCACCATCCTTGCCGGCGGGCCCGACCGCAGCGAATCCGTCAACCTGGCCCTGGCGGGCTTGCCGAAGCGGCGTCCGAGTTCGTTCTGGTACACGATGCCGCGCGGGCGCTGACGCCCCCGGCGCTGATCGCCCGGGTGGTGGACGCGCTGCGGGCCGGTCACGACGCCGTGGTGCCCGCGCTGCGCCTGCATGACACCATCAAGGCCGTGGACGCCAACGGGGTGGTCCTGGGGACGCCGGAGCGCGCCGGGCTGCGTGCCGTGCAGACTCCGCAGGGCTTCGCGACCGATCTGTTGTTGCGCGCGTACCGCGCCGGTGCCGGCAGGGCCGGTTTCACCGACGACGCGTCGCTCGTCGAGAACGTCGGCGGCCAGGTCCAGGTCGTCGACGGCGACCCGCTGGCATTCAAGATCACCACCCAGCTCGATCTGTTGCTGGCCGAGACCGTCGTGCGCCGATGAACGCGTTGCCTCCGCTGCCCAGGGTCGGCATGGGTGTCGACGTGCACCCGGTCGAACCCGGACGGCCGTGCCGGCTGCTGGGTCTGCTTTTCGCCGACGCCGACGGCTGTGCCGGACATTCCGACGGCGACGTCGGGGCGCACGCGCTGTGCGACGCGGTGCTCTCGGCGGCCGGGCTGGGCGACATGGGCGCGGTATTCGGGGTCGACGATCCGCGCTGGAAGGGCGTGAGTGGCGCCGACATGCTGCGCCATGTCGCGGATCTGGTCGTCGCGCCAAGGCTTCCGGGTTGGCAATGCCGCCGTGCAGGTCATCGGGAACCGGCCGAAGGTCGGTCCCCGCCGCGACGAGGCGCAGCGGGTGCTGTCGGAATTACTGGGCGCGCCGGTCTCGGTATCGGCGACGACGACCGACGGGTTAGGGCTGACCGGACGCGGCGAGGGCCTCGCCGCTATCGCCACCGCGCTGCGTGGTCGCCGCCGGGTAAGTCCGCGCAGCGCCGGGCGCCGGGGAACTACCCGGTAAGCTGGCACGTCGTGACCGATTACGCCCGCTTGCGGCTACACGACACGGCAGCCGGTGCCGTGCGTGATTTCGTTCCGCTGCGCGAGGGTCACGTCTCCATCTACCTCTGTGGCGCCACCGTCCAGGGCCTGCCGCACATCGGCCATGTCCGCAGCGGGGTGGCCTTCGACATCCTCCGCCGATGGCTGATCGCCCGCGGCTGCGACGTCGCGTTCATCCGCAACGTCACCGACATCGACGACAAGATCCTCACCAAGGCCGCCGCTGCCGACAGGCCGTGGTGGGAGTGGGCGGCGACCTACGAGCGCGCCTTCAGCGCCGCCTACGACGCCCTGGACGTGCTGCCGCCGTCGGCCGAGCCGCGAGCCACCGGGCACATCACCCAGATGGTCGAATTAATGGGGCGGCTGATCGAAACCGATCACGCGTATGCCGCCGGCGGCGACGTCTATTTCAACGTGCTCAGCTATCCCGGAATACGGGCAGCTGTCCGGGCACAAGATCGACGACGTCCATCAGGGCGAAGGCGTGGCCACCTGCAAACGCGATCAGCGTGACTTCACGCTGTGGAAGGCCGCCAAGCCCGGCGAGCCGTCGTGGCCCACACCGTGGGGACGCGGCCGCCCGGGCTGGCATCTGGAATGCTCCGCGATGGCCCGCACGTATCTAGGTCCGGAGTTCGACATCCATTGCGGCGGAATGGACTTGGTCTTCCCGCACCACGAGAACGAGATCGCCCAGAGCCGTGCCGCCGGCGACGGCTTCGCCCGCTACTGGCTGCACAACGGCTGGGTGACGATGGGCGGCGAGAAGATGAGCAAGTCGCTGGGCAACGTGCTGGCCATTCCGGCGTTGCTGCAGCGGGTGCGCGCCGCCGAACTGCGCTACTACCTGGGCAGCGCCCACTACCGGTCGATGCTGGAATTCTCCGAGATCGCCCTGCAGGACGCGGTGAAAGCCTATGTCGGCGTTGAGGAATTCCTGCACCGCGTCCGGGTGCGGGTCGGTGGCGTCGAGCCCGGGCAGTGGACCCGCGATTCGCCGCGGCACTCAACGACGACCTGGCGGTGCCGGCCGCGCTGGCCGAAGTGCACCAGGCCCGCGCCGAAGGCAACCGGGCGCTGGATTCCGGCGACCACGACGGCGCACTGCAACATGCCGGTGCGATCCGCGCGATGATGGGCATCCTGGGCTGCGACCCCCTCGACGAGCGCTGGGAGACCCGCGACGAAACCTCGGCGGCGCTCGCCGCCGTCGACGTGCTGGTCCAGGCGGAGCTGGAGAACCGGCAGAAGGCGCGCGAGGAACGCAACTGGGCGCTCGCCGACGAGATCCGCGACCGGCTCAAGTACGCCGGCATCGAGGTCACCGATACCGCCGACGGGCCGCAGTGGGCGCTGCGGCCCGCGAAGAAAAGCGCGACAAGTAGATGGCCGGCAACTCGCGTCGTCGTGGGGCGATACGCAAAGAGGGCACCAAGAAGGGTCCGACCGTGGGTTCGGGGGGCCAGCGCCGTCGCGGCCTGGAGGGACGTGGCCCCACCCCGCCCGCGCATATGCGTCCCAACCATCCGGCAGCCAAGCGCGCCAAGGCCCAGGGCCGTCGGCCGGCGCGGGGCCGGACCGACGAAATCCGAGACGGTGCTGGGCCGCAACCCGGTGCTCGAGTGCCTGCGGGCCGGGGTGCCGGCCACCGCGCTCTACGTGGCGCTGGGCACCGAGGCCGACGAACGGCTTACCGAATCCGTCACCCGCGCAGCCGATCTGGGCATCTCCATCCTCGAGGTGCCGAGTACCGATCTGGACCGGATGACCAGCAACCACCTGCATCAGGGGATCGCGTTGCAGGTGCCGCCTTACAACTACGCCCACCCCGACGATCTGCTTGCCGCCGCGATCGCGTCGCCGCCGGCGCTGCTGGTCGCGCTGGACAACATCTCCGACCCCCGCAACCTGGGTGCCATCGTCCGTTCGGTGGCGGCGTTCGGCGGCCACGGTGTGCTGATCCCGCAGCGGCGGTCGGCCTCGGTGACGGCGGTGGCCTGGCGCACCAGCGCCGGGGCCGCGGCCCGCATCCCGGTGGCGCGCGCAACGAATTTGAACAGGACACTGACGGATTGGGCCGGCCGCGGGCTGCGGGTGATCGGACTGGACGCGGGCGGCGACACCACGCTCGACGACATCGACGGCACCGATCCGCTGGTGGTCGTCGTGGGCTCGGAAGGCAAGGGGTTGTCGCGGTTGGTGCGGCAGAACTGCGACGAAGTTGTGTCCATCCCGATGGCGGGGAACACCGAATCGCTGAACGCGTCGGTGGCCGCGGGGGTGGTACTCGCCGAGATCACGCGCCAGCGCAGGAGTTAACTCCGGTGCCCGGCCCGCCCGCGCGCCTTCGCGCGGTGCTGGTGGTGCTGCTGGCCGTCGCGTGTGGCCGGTCGGCGTTGCCCGGGCCCAAGCACCCGACTTCGACTTGCAGGCCCATCGCGGGGGACGCGGGGAGACCACCGAGGAATCCCTGCGCGGCGTTCGCCAAGGCGCTCGAATTGGGTGTCAGCACATTGGAACTCGACGTCGTCCTCACCAAGGACGGGCAACCGCTGGTGTGGCATGACCCGACGATCCAGGCCGAGAAGTGCGTCGACACGGCGCCCGCGTTCGCCGGCGACCCGCAGTACCCATACGTCGGCAAGCTCGTGCACGAGCTCACGCTGGCGCAGGTCGACACCCTGGACTGTGGCCGCCTGCTCGATGACTATCCCCGGGCCGAAGTGGTGCGGGGCAACACGATCGCGACGCTGCCGCAGGTCTTTGCGCTCGCCGACTCCTACCACGCCGACGCGATCCGCTACAACATCGAAACCAAGGTGGAGGCCGACCGGCCCGGCACATCGGCCGGACCGCGGGAGTTCGTCGACGTGATACTGGCTACGGCCCGGTCCGCGGGCAAGGTCGACCGGGTGGAGATTCAGAGCTTCGACTGGCGCACCCTGCCGCTGGTGCGGCACGCCGAGCCGATCGATCCCGTTGGTGGCCCTGTACGACGCCACGACCTGGACCCCCGACTCGCCGTGGCTGGACGGCGAAAACCCCACGCTCATCGGCGATCCCCTGATCGGCGCGCGGATGGTGGGCGCGGACATCGTCTCACCGGACTACCGGCTGGTCACCGGCAAGCCGTACGTCGACCGCGCGCATGCGTTGGGGCTCAAGGTGATTCCGTGGACCGTGAATGACGCCGCCGCAATGCGTCAGCAGATCGGCTACGGCGTCGACGGCATCATCACCGACTATCCGACGTTGCTGCGCGGCGTGCTCGCCGAACTGTCGATGCCGTTGCCGCAGGCCTACCGGCGGGGCTAGAGACCCAGTAGCCGGGCCGAGGCCCACAGCGCGAGCACCGCCACCGCCAGCGAGGCGGGCACCGTGCACACGCCCAGACGGGTGTATTCGCCGACGCCGGCCTCGACGTCGTGCTGCCGTAACACGCGCCGCCACAACAGGTTCGACAGCGAACCGACGTAGGTCAGGTTGGGCCCGATGTTCACCCCGATCAACACCGCCAAAACCGCGACGGGTCCGCTCGGGGCAACCAGCGGTAGCAGCACCAGCGTGGCGGGTAGGTTGTTGACGACGTTGGCCAGCACGGCGGCTATCGCGGCGATGGCGAGCAAGGCGGGCAGGCCCGAGCCCGACGGCAGCACCGCCGACATCGCCCGGTCCATCCCGTTGAGCATGACGGCCTGCACCACGACACCCAGCGCCAGCACGAACACCAGGAACGACACGTTCACCGACCGCACGATGTCGGCCACCGAGGTGTGCCGATGGCGCAGGCTGCGCACCGCCAGCACCGCGGCGCCGCACAGCGCCACCCAGGCCGGGGCGATCCCCACGGACTGGGCGACCGCGAAACCGGCGAGCGTCAGCGCGACGACCATCAACACGAACACCGGTGGACGCGCCGGCGCGCCCAGCTGGTCGGGGTCCGGCTGCACCCGCAGGTCTTTGGCGAAGAACCACCGGAAGACCACGTAGAGGACGGCCACCGCGCCCACCCACGGCGCCGCCATCACCAGCGTGAACTTGGTGAACGAGATGTTGGCGGTGTGGAAGGCCAGCAGGTTGGTCAGGTTCGACACCGGCAGCAACAGCGAGGCGCCGTTGGCCAGGTGTGCGGTGGCGTAGGCGTACGGCCGCACCCGGGTGCGCTGTCGCCGGACGGCGGCCAGCACCACCGGGGTCAGCAACACCACGGCGGCGTCCAGGCTCAGCACCGCGGTGACCACCGAGGCGATGACGAACACCCGCCGCAGCAGGCCGCCGGACCCGACCCGCCCCCGCGTTATCGCCGCGCCCGCGGCCTCGAACAGGCCCTCGTCGTCGCACAGCTTGGCCAGCACCAGCACCGCGCCCAGGAATGCGACCACCCCGGACAGGTCGGCGATCTGTTTCACCGCCTGATGGACCGAGATCGCGCCGACCGCAATCAGGATGACCGCCGCCGGGACGGCCGCCAGCGCCTCGGGCCAGCCCCCGGGGCGCGCGACGGCGAACGCCAGGACAACAGCAAGCAGCAACAGGGCAAGCGTCAGGGCCAACGTCTGAACCGCTTCACTTCCAAGGGTCTTCGCGCCGCCACACCGTGGGCAGGTGCACCGAGACACCGTCCTGTGCGGCCAGCTCGTCGAGAATGCGGACGGAGACGTCCAGGTCGTCGCCGGCATAGGGCAAGGCGCGCAACGGTTTTGTCAGCGGACGGAAGAAGTCGTCCCAGTGGATGAGGATCACCCGCCGCGCGCCCACCGCGCGCACGGTCTCGGTCCAGTAGTCGACCAGGTACGACCGCGGCTGCAGCCCCAGCTGCCCGACGGACAGGTACACGGCGTCGGCGCGGTGGCCGGCCAGGGCGCCCTTGACGAAGCCGGCGCTGCCCTGGATCAGCAGCCGCCGGTCCGTCGGTTGATGGTGCACCAGCGTCGACCAGGATTCCCCGCAGCGGTACGCCGACGCCTTCACCGGCGGGGTCACCGGTTCGTCGATGACGCCGGGAAACCGGTCGGGCGGGCAGTGGTGCGATTCGGTCAGGGTGACGTCGTAGGCGCCCAACTGAATCGGCTCGCCGTCGACCGCGACGACGATCCGGTTCTCCGGCAGCCCGTAGCCGCGCCCGACATTGGCCGCCGACCGCCCGCCGACCAGCTGCGCGCCGGTGCGGTCGGCGACCAGTGCGGAGTCCAGCACGTGGTCGATATGGGTGTGCACCGGGATGACCGCCGCCAGGCGCGAGACCTTGGCCCGGGCAAGGCATCCGTCGACGCGCGCCGGCGACGGGCGCCACCTTGCCGGCCGCGACCTTGGCCAGGCTGGGCCGGGAGAAGTAGCCGTCGGTCATCAACGCCGACGAGCCGTCGTCGATCAGCAGGGTCGCCACGCCCATCCAGGTCACCGAGAGCGCGTCCGGTTCGGCGGCGGGGGCGTCGAACCGGTCCGCGTAGCGCGCGATATCGGGCCGCCCGAGTTTCAGCCGCATCAGCAGAAGGCCCTGATCTCGGCGCCGGCCGCCTCGAGGCGGCCGCGAACGGCGGTGGCGATCTGCACCGCTCCCGGCGAATCGCCATGCACGCAAACCGATTCCGCTTTCAGGTCGAGCTGGGTGCCGTCGATCGCGGTGACCTGTCCCGAGGTGACCATGCTGGCCACCCGGTCGGCGATCTCGGCCGGGTCGTGCAGCACCGCGCCTTGCTCACGCCGGGACACCAGTTGGCCGTCGGGCCGGTAGGCCCGGTCGGCGAAAGCCTCTGCGACCGTGCGCAAATCGCGCCGGGCGGCTTCGTCGAAAAACGCCGAGCCCGCCATGCCCAGCACCGGCAGGGCGGCGTCCGCCAGGCGCACCGCCTCGGCCACGGCAGCGGCCTGTTCGGTATGCGTGACGATCGTGTTGTACAGCGCGCCATGCGGTTTGACGTAGGAGACCGCCGAGCCGGCCGCGTGCGCTATCGCCTGCAGCGCGCCGATCTGATACACCACGTCGGCGATCAGGTCCTCGGCGGTGACGTCGATGAAGCGCCTGCCGAACCCGGCCAGGTCGCGGTAGCTCACCTGCGCTCCGAGGCGGACTCCGCGCCGGGCGGCCGACCGGCATACCCGCAGCAGGCCCGCGGGGTCGCCAGCGTGGAAACCGCACGCGACGTTGGCGCTGGTGACGATGCCGAGCATGGCGTCGTCGTCACCCAGGCGCCAGACGCCGAAGCCTTCGCCCAAGTCGGCGTTGAGGTCGATACCGGCCACCAGCCCAGCTTATGGGGGCGCCTCGGCATCGGACCAGGCGAGGAGGCTGTGTGGCGCGGGCTACCGGCTGGTGACCTTGGCGGCGATCTGCTGGGCGACGTCGGCCGCCGACCCACCGGGCAGGAAGGAGCCGCAGGTGGCGACGTCAATGGCGACGTTGTTGCGCACGGTCAGCGCCCGCTGGCACGCCCAGCTGTCGCTGCTGTCCTGCACTGCGGACGTGCTGAGCGTGCCGCCGACTTTGTGGGCCTCGCCCACCGTCCACACGATTTCGGGCTTGTCCAAGGGATGTTCGGAGAACTTGCGATTGGCGCAGGCGAACCACCGCCGCACCGAGGCGTCGTAGAACGTGTTGGCCTGACGCGCGGATGGGTAGGCGATCACGGCCTGGATGACGGCGTCGTTGCGGACCGTGGGGTCGTCGAAGCTGTCGTCGAGGCGTTGGCCGCGCATCGCGGTCCAGCCGGTGTCCGCGTAGACGGTTTCCTGGGCGGGGCCGTCCATCGCCAGGCAAGCCTTGTCGCTGAAAGTCGGGCCCGCATCCCACATCGCCTGAGCGCTGTACCGGAGCCGCATCCCCGTCGTGAGCAAGGAGTTGATCTGGTCCGCGCCGAGCAGCAGGCCGTCCAGGGACGCGGCGGCCACCGGGGTCTGGGGCAGCGGACCTGAAGGTGTCCGAGGGCGACGCGCTGCCGCCGACGACGGTGGTGCAGCCGGCCGCCAAGACGACGGACATCGCCGCCTGCACCAGGAACGCGATTCGCCCGCGCACCACTGCCTTCTCCGACGTGGGGCCAATGTGTGCGTCCAGCTTAAGCGGCGGCGGATCGCCGGCGGCCGATGAACCAGCAGACCAGATAGATCAGAAACGAGATGCTCGCGACGAAGACCGACACCGGCACGCCGGGCGCCAGCGACAGCACCAGGCCGCCCACGGCGGCCACCTCGGCGAACACCACGGAGGTCACCATCGCCGCCGCCGGCGAGGCGACCACCCGGGCCGCCGCGGCGGCCGGTGTGATCAACAACGACATCACCAGCAGCGCCCCGACGATCTGCACCGCCTGGGCCGCCACCACACCGACCAGGGCGGCGAACACGATGCCCAGCGCGTAGACCGGCACCCCGCGTGCCGCGGCGATGTCGGGATCGACGGTGGCGAACAGCAGCGGGCGGTAACACGTCGCCAGCACGGCGACCACGAGCAGGCAGACCAGCGCCAGCATGGTCAGGCCGGTGTAGCCGACCCCGACGATCTGGCCGGTCAGCAGGGCGAAGCTGGTCGAGGTGCGGCCCGGGTAGAGATGGATGAACAGCACGGCCAGGCCCAACCCGAACGCCAGCACCACGCCGATCACCGAATCGCGTTCCCGGGCGCGCCGCCCGAGCACGCCGAACAGCGCGGCGGCCAGGGCGCTGCCGATCAGTGCGCCGACACCCACTCCGAAGCCGACCAGCAGCGCGAATGCGGCTCCGGTCAGCGACAATTCGCTGGAACCGTGCACGGCGAACGACATCTGCCGCATCACGATGAACGGCCCGATCAGCCCGGCCACCAGGCCCAGCAGGGCGGCCGCCACCAGAGCCTGCTGCACGAAGTCGTGGCCGAGCAGGTGGGCGGTGATGTCGAAGGAGAACAGATGGTCCAGCAAGCCGGCGAGCCGATGCTCCATCAGTGGTACCCGTCGTCCCGCGCGCCGGCCACCACGTAGCCGTCCTTGACCTTCACCACCTGGATGTCGGATTGGTACAGCGCCGAGAGCGTTTGGCTGGTCATCACCTGCTCGACGGTGCCGATCTCGAACCGGCCGTCGACCAGATACAGCAGCCGGTCCACGTACGGCAGGATCGGGTTGATCTCGTGGGTGACGACGATGACCGTCGTCGCGGCGTCCTGGCGGCGCCGCTCGATCAGCGCCGAAACCAGCTTGGCGTTGGCGGGGTCCAGCGTCAGCAGCGGTTCGTCGCACAGCAACAGCACCGGGTCGCTGACCAACGCCTGGGCGATGCGCATCCGCTGCAACTCGCCGCCCGACATCGTTCCGACCCGGACGTCCGCCAGGTGTTCGCCGTTGACCTGGCGCAGCGCCTGCCGCACGGCCGACGCGCCGGCGGGCCCGATCGGCGGACCGCAGCGGGATGGCGCCCCAGCGGGGGCCGTCGATGCCCAGCCGAACCAGGTCGCGCCCGCGCAGCATCACGTCGGCGTCCATCGGACGGTGTTGGGGCACATAGCCGATGCGTCCGCTGCCCGCGGTGATCGGCTTCCCGTCCACCAGCCCGGCGCCGGCGCTCAGTGCCAGCTGCCCGAGCAGCACCTTGAGCAGCGACGTCTTGCCGCTGCCGTTCGGGCCGAGCACCGCGATGAACTCGCCGCGTGACACCGACAGGTCCAGGTGGTCCCACAGCACGCGGTCGCCGAACGACAGCCGCGCGCCGCGCAGCGACACGGTCTCGGCCGGGTTTTCGATCGCCGCGACGGGTTCGAGGCTCATGACGTCGCGGGCCGGCTCGACTGCAGCGCGGACGCAGTTGGTTGACCGTATTGCGTTGCCAGGTCAGGTATTCCGTGCCGTCGGTCAGCGTTTCGGTCACGTCGGTGACCGGCACACCCGCGTGTCGTGCGGCGTCGCGCAGGGCGCTGATCGCGGTCGTGGAGGTCTGCGGGTTGACCAGCACCGCCGATACCTGACGCCGGTTGACCAGGTCGAGGACCGCCGCCATGTCGGCCGGCGCGGGATCGGTCTCGTTCTCGATGGCCGCCGTCGAAGCGTGGGCGGGGTCCGGTTCACCAAACCCGAAGCCTTGAGCAGATAGAACGCGACCGGTTCGGTCGCGACCACCGAGGTGTGCGGGTGGGTGGTCGCGATCGCGTGTTCGGTGCCGGCGATGGCGTCGGCGTCCCGGCCGAACGCGGCGGCGTTGGCCCGGTAGTCGGCGGCGTTGCTCGGGTCGATCGTCGCGAGGCGGTCGGCGATGGTGCCGGCAACCGATTTGGCGACGTTCAGGTCGTAGAAGACGTGCTCGTTGCGGGGTTGTCCGTTGGACGCCAGAACGAGTAGGCATTGACCGGCCGGGCGTCGGGGTGGCGGGCCAGCACGTCGTCGACCCAGCTGTCGTAACCGCCGCCGTTGTAGACGACCAGCGGGGCGTCGGCGATCGCGGCGGCGTCCGCGGGGCTGACCTCGTAGGAATGCGGGTCGATGTCGGCCCCGCTCAGAATGGATTTCACGGTGAGTGCCGGCCCGCTACGGCGCGCGCCACGCTGCCCCATACGTCGGTGGAGGCGACGACGGCGGTCGCGCGTGAGTGCGCCGTGCCGCCGCAGCCGGTGAGCACGGGCGCGCCGGCCGAGCACCAGCGCGGCCGCCAGCCATCGCGTCGCGCCGGCGGTGCTGGCCTTAGCCGTCCGCTGCCGCCTCAGTGCCATGCGCACGTCCGATTCCTCCCGCCGGCCAGTCAGCCGATTCATAATACTAATGAAAATCGTTTCCATTACAAAGCCGCAAGCTGAAGCTCGTACGCGCGGGCCCCGATCCGCTGTAGCCTCACCGAACGTGAGTCCCACACCGCGCCGGCGTGCGACTCTGGCGTCGTTGGCGGACGAGCTCAAGGTTTCGCGCACGACGATCTCGAATGCCTTCAACCGGCCCGATCAGCTCTCGCCCGGACCTGCGTGAGCGGGTGCTCGCGACGGCCAAGCGGCTGGGATACGCCGGTCCCGACCCGGTGGCGCGATCGTTGCGGACCCGCAAGGCCGGCGCGGTCGGTCTGGTGATGGCCGAGCCGCTGACCTACTTCTTCAGCGACCCCGCCGCGCGGGACTTCGTCACCGGGGTGGCGCAGTCGTGCGAAGAGCTGGGACAGGGGTTGTTGCTGGTGGCCGTCGGGCCCAGCCGCAGCCTCAAAGACGGCACGGCCGCTGTGCTTTCGGCCGGCGTGGACGGCTTCGTGGTGTATTCGGTGTGCGACGACGACCCCTACCTGCAGGTGGTGCTGCAGCGCCGGCTGCCGGTCGTGGTGGTCGACCAACCCAAGGGGCTGGCCGGCGTCTCGCGGGTGGGCATCGACGACCGCGCGGCGATGCGCGAGCTCGCCGACTACGTGCTGGGCCTGGGGCATCGCGAGATCGGGCTGCTGACCATGCGGCTGGGCCGGGACCGACGCCAGGGCCTGGTGGACGCCGACCGGCTGCGGCTCGCCCGCGTTCGACGTGCAACGCGAGCGCATCATCGGCGTGTGGGAGGCGATGAAGGCGGCCGGTGTCGACCCGGATTCCCTGACCGTGGTGGAAAGCTACGAGCACCGGCCCGAATCGGGCGGCGCGGCCGCCAAGGTGGCCCTGGAGGCCAATCCGCGGATCACCGCGCTGATGTGCACCGCGGACATTCTGGCCCTGTCCGCTATGGATTACCTGCGGGCGCACGGCATTTACGTGCCCGGGCAGATGACCGTCACCGGATTCGACGGCGTGCCCGACGCCATCAACCGCGGCCTGACGACGGTGTCGCAATCCAGCCTGCAGAAGGGCCGCCGGGCCGGGGAGCTGTTGTTGAAGCCGCCGCGATCGGGTCTGCCGGCCGTCGAACTCCTGGCCACCGAGCTGATCCGGGGCCGCACCGCCGGCCCGCCCGCATAAGCCGGGCTACTTGGAGTCTTGGTCGCCGATCAGCAACCGCACGGCCAGGTCCAGCCGCTTGCTGACGTCGGTGGCCGAGGCCCGGCGGGTGAGCCACGCCAGCAGGTTCGACAGCCACACGTCCGAGATCACCCGGGCGATGTGGTACTGGTCCTCGGTCGGTTCGCCGTCGGCCATCGCGCGCGCGAACATCGAATCGATGAGCTTCTCGACCTGGTCGACCTCGCTGGCCGCCGACGCGTCGGCGAATACGTAGGCGCGTGTCATCGCCTCGGTCAGCAGGGGATTGCGCTGCATCGCGCGGTTCAGCTTGCCCACCATGAAGTTGAGCCGCTGAAAAGGCGTGCCGCCGGTCATCGCCGAGCGGTCCGTCTTGGCGTCGATGCGGCTGAACTCGCGGCCCAGCGCCGACACCAGCAGGTGCACCTTCGACGGGAAATACCGGTACAGCGTCCCCACCGCGACGTCGGCGCGATCGGCCACCGCCCGCATCTGAACGGCCTCGTAACCGCCCTTGGAGGCGATGGCCATGGTGGCGTCGAGGATGCGCTTGCGGCGTTCCCGCTGCGCCTCCGAGCCCAGTTCGGATTCCGCCAGTACCGCCACGTTTATGACCTCGCGCGGCTGCGAGTCGGAAACGCGGCTCGGGTTTGCGTTGGCTGGCATGTGGCGGTTTGCTCCTGTTCCGGGCGGGTCGTTTGCAAACGATACGCATTCTGCGTGTGAATTTCCCACCTCCATACCGCCGCGGACAAGCGCTGTGCTGCTGTAATGGCGTTCGACTTGACGGTCGATCACTGGCACTATTAGAACACGTTCTAGTCTCCGGAGAGCGAGTTGCGCGCCAACACGTGATGGAGAGGTACCCGCCTGGCGGGCAGATCGCACAATCAGGGCAGGGGTCCGACCCCTTGTCACGTCGAGTCAAGGACGCGGAGGTCCTCTCAGGTGGTAGCGACCGTCACCGACGAGCAGTTTGCCGCGCGAGCCCTGGTGCGCGACTGGGCCCGCAATTCGACGTCGGGGCCGGGCGGCACCGCGGCCATCCGCGACGTGGAGCAGGGTAAGTCCGACGCCTGGCGTCCGGTGTTCGCCCGGCTGGCCGAGCTGGGGATCTTCGGCGTCGCGATCCCGGAGGAATTCGGCGGCGCGGACGGCAGCATCGAAGACCTGTGCGCGATGGTCGAGGAAGCGGCGAAGGCGCTGGTCCCCGGGCCGGTCGCCACCACGGCGCTGGCCACGCTGGTGGTCTCCGATCCCGAGTTGCTGGGCGCCCTGGCCTCCGGCGAACGCTTCGCCGGGCTGGCACTGGAAGGCGACGTCGAGTTCGACGGCGCGACCTCGAAGGCGTCGGGCACCCTGCCGTTCGCGCTGGGTGTGGCCGACGGCGCCGTGCTGTTGGCGCCCGCCGACGGGAAGTGGCTGCTGATCGACACGGGCGGCGAGGGCGTGCGAGATCGAGCCCCTGGCGGCCGGCGATTTCTCCCGGCCGTTGGCCCGGGTGGTGCTGAACTCGGCCCCGGCCACGGTGGTGTCGGACACCCGCGAACGCGTCGAGGAGCTGGCCGCGACGGTGCTGGCGGCCGAGGCGGCCGGCATCACCCGATGGTCGCTCGAGACCGCCGTCGACTACGCCAAGGTCCGCGAGCAGTTCGGCAAGCCGATCGGCAGCTTCCAGGCCATCAAGCACATCTGCGCCGAGATGCTGTGTCGCGCCGAGCAGGCCGAGGTGGCCGCCGCCGATGCCGCGCGCGCCGCCGCGGAGGGCGACGAATCCCAGTTCTCCATCGCCGCGGCCCTGGCCGCGAGCATCGGCATCGCCGCGGTGAAGGCCAACGTGCAAGGACTGCATCCAGGTGCTCGGCGGCATCGGCTTCACCTGGGAGCACGACGCGCACCTCTACCTGCGCCGGGCGCTACGCCATTGCGCCGGTTCCTCGGCGGCGCCGAGCGCTGGTTGCGCCGCATCGCCGCGCTCACCCAGCGACGGCGTGCGCCGCCGGCTGAGCATCGACCTCACCGACGTCGAGGCGCCAGCGCGCCGAGGTCGCCGCGGCCGTCGCCGAGATCGCCGCGCTGCCGAGCCGAGCAGCGGCAGGCGCGGCTTGGCCGAGGCCGGCCTGCTGGCGCCGCACTGGCCGAAGCCGTACGGGCGCGCGGCCTCGCCGGCCGAGCAGCTGCTGATCGATCAGGAGCTGGCCGCGGCCGGCGTCGACCCGGCCGGACCTGGTCATCGGCTGGTGGGCGGTGCCGACGATCCTCGAGCACGGCACGCCGGAGCAGGTCGAGCAATTCGTGCCGCCGGACGCTGCGCGGCGAAATCGTCTGGTGCCAGCTGTTCTCCGAGCCCGGCGCCGGCTCCGACCTGGCGTCGCTGCGCACCAAAGCAGTGCGCGGTCGACGGCGGCTGGCCGCTGACCGGGCAGAAGGTGTGGACGTCGGTCGCGCACAAGGCCGACTGGGGCGATCTGCCTGGCGCGCACCGAACCCGACGCCCCGAAGCACAAGGGCATCACGTACTTCCTGGTCGACATGAAATCGCCCGGCATCGACATCCGGCCGCTGCGCGAGATCACCGGCGACGCGCTGTTCAACGAGGTGTTCCTCGACGACGTCTTCGTGCCCGACGAGATGGTGGTCGGCGAGGTCGACGGCGGGTGGCGGCTGGCGCGCACGACGCTGGCGAACGAGCGGGTGGCGATGGCGAACGGAACGGCGCTGGGCAACCCGATGGAGGAGCTGCTGAAGTTGTTGGCGGCAAGGGATCTCGACGTCGCCGAGCAAGACCGGCTCGGGCGCCTGATCATCCTGGCGCAAACCGGGGCGCTGCTCGACCAGCGGATCGCCCAGCTCGCGGTGGGCGGTCAGGACCCCGGCGCGCAATCGAGCGTGCGCAAGCTGATCGGTGTCCGCTACCGTCAGGCCCTGGCCGAATTCACGATGGATGTCGCCGAGGGCGGCGGGCTCGTCGACCGCCGGGCGGACAACGACCGAGCCGTATTCGACTTCCTCAACACGCGGTGCCTCACGATCGCGGGCGGCACGGAGCAGATCCTGTTGACTGTCGCGGCCGAGCGGCTGCTCGGCCTGCCCCGCTAGCCGAGATCTGCTGCGGCGGCGTGCAATTCGCGTAGCTCATCGCACGCCATCGTGCCCAGAGTCGCCGCTTTCGCCGGGTTCGGCCCAGCGAGCGTAGGCCTTCTTGAAGGCCAGCGCACCGAGCTCGGCGGCCAAAACGGCGGTCGACTCGGGTGTGCCGCGGGCCTGCAGCGCTTCGACCATCGCAAGCGCTAGCCCAATCTGCTTGAGCGCGTTGCGCTCTTGAAGTTCGGCGCTGGCGGCGATCGCGGCCTTGAGCCTTGGCGCGAGTTCCCGGTTGAACGAGGTGAACGCCGAAGCCGCCGACTTCAAGCCGGAGCACACGGCGGTCAGCGGTGTCGCATCGGCGGGCGCCGCGGCGATGCCCTCGCGGAGTAGCTGCGCGATCGCGTCCTGGCCCGCCGCCAGCACGTCACGCTTGTCCGGGAAGTGCCGGAAGAAGGTGCTTTTCGTCAGGCCGGCGCGCTCGGCGATCTGCGCGACGGTCGTCTGGTCGTATCCGCGCTCGTTGAACAGGTCGAGTGCCGCGGCGACCAAGCGTTCGCGCGCGTCGGGTTGCCAACGGGCCATGGCCTCACCTTAGTGATGCGACCATGGTCCCGTCACTGGTGTATGGTGATGGGACCATAGTCGCATCACTTGAAGGAGCTGCTCGTGCGCGTATTCGTCACCGGCGCCAGCGGAGGAATCGGCTCGGCCGTCGTCGCAGAACTGCTCGCCGCCGGCCATCACGTCGTGGGCCTGGCCCGCTCCGAGGCCGCGGCCGCAGACCATCAGCGGATTGGGCGCCGAGCCGATGCGGGGCGACATCACCGACCTCGACATCTTGGGGGAGGCTACCGGCAACGCCGACGGCGTTGTCTACCTGGCGTTCTCGCATGACTTCACCCGCGCCGGAGACGCGATCGGCGACGAGTCCCGCGCGGTCGCCGCGATCGGCGCCGCGCTCGTCGACACCGGCAAGCCGCTGGTGCTCGCGAGCGGCACCCCCGCGGTGGCCGGACGTACCAGCACCGAAGACGACCCCTTCAACGCCGAGGGGCCGATGGCCGGACGCGGCCGCACCGGACGGGCCGTCATCGACCTGGCCGAGCGCGGCGTCCGATCGGCGGTGGTGCGGCTACCGCGGTCCGTCCACGACGCCGGCGGCCGCTACGGCTTTGCCAGCATGCTGATTCAGGCCGCCCGGCAGCGCGGCGTGTCGGCCTTCGTCGGCGACGGCGCGCAACGTTGGCCCGCGGTGCATCGGGACGACGCGGCGGCGTTGTTCCGCCTCGCGCTCGAACAGGCCCCGCCCGGCTCGGTACTGCACGCGGTGGGTGACAAAGGCGACCCCATGCGGGCGATCGCCGCGGTGATCGGTCGCCGGCTCGGGGTGCCCGTCGAACCCGCCCCGGCCGAGGCCTTCGGCCCGCTCGGAACGATGTTCGCGGTCGACCAGCCCTCGTCCAGCACCCTGACCCGCCGGCGGTTCGGCTGGAACCCCACCGGTCCGAGCCTGCTCGACGACCTGGAGACCGGCGACTACCCGGAGTAGGGGTCAGGAGAACGTCGTCTGCGCGCAGGTGCTCGGGGACGTGATGTTGACCCCGGAGTAGACGACCTGGATGTGGGTGCAGGCGATCACGTTGTTGTCGGTCTTGGGCTGGCCCGTCTGCCAGTCGGTGGAGTCGATGCGCCCGTTCGTCTGGTACTTCTCCGGCGGGCCCTCACCCATGTAGATCGTGGTGATCTCGTCGGAACCCATCGACTTCATCACCCGCTCGTACTGGCCGTCGGCGTGGGCGTCCAGGTAGGCCAGCCGGTTCGAGGACCGGATCTCGGTGGTTTGCCGCGCCCACAGGCCGGGCGGAAAGCCGGTCACCCCACCGGGCGTCAGCATGTCCGCCCCGGCGGTGAAATCACAGTGGCCGTCGGCCTTGAAGCAATTGAGGATGGCCCGCGTCTCCAGCTGGTTGGGCCCGTCGAGCGGGAACAGCGTGGTGGCGGTGTTGCTCGCCGCCGCGCACACTCCGGCGGGCAGAAACATCGGTATCACTGCGACGACTGCAATCCCGATACCAGCCGCATCATCGATGCTTCCCTTCCCTCTGACCCCAGGGTGAACTTAACCGCGCGACTACTCGTCGTAGGTGACTTCTACCGAATCAGATTCCGGGTGAGATTGACAGGCCAGGATCAGGCCCTCGTCCAGATCCTGCTGTTCGAGCACGTCGTTGACCTCCATGCTCACCTTGCCGCCGCGCAGCGTGCAGGCACACGCGCCGCAGTGGCCCTCGCGGCAGGAGAAGGGCGCATCGAGGCCCTTGGCCAGCAGCACGTCGAGCAGTTTGGCGTTGCGCGGCCACGACACGGTGTGGGTCTCGCCGTCCAGTTCGACCACCGCGGTCGCCGGCGGCTCGTCACCCTCGGGGTGTCCTCGATCTTCACCGCCGCGAACGGATCCGACTCCAGCGACTTGAACACCTCGATATGTATTTGCGGCGCAGGCACTTTCAGTGTTTCCAGCGCTTGTTTCGCCGAGTCCATGAAGGCGCCAGGGCCGCAGATGTAGACGGGCCGATCGATGTAGGGGGCGGCCAGTTTGGCCAGCGCGGCCACGCTGGGCAGGCCCTGCAGCGATTCCAGCCAGTGCAGCACGGTGAGCCGGTCGGGATATTTGGCGGACAGCTCACGCAGCGCGTCGGAGAAGATCACCGAACGGTCGTCACGGTTGGCGTAGACCAACGCCACCTGACCGCTGCCCTCGGCCAGCGCCGACTTACAGATCGACATGATCGGGGTGATCCCGCTTCCCGCGGCCATCAGCAGGAAGTCGTCGCCCAGCGTTTTGGGCACGAAGTTCCCGACGGGGCCAGCACATGGATCCGCATGCCCTTGTGCGCGTGGTCGCACAGCCAGTTGGACGCGTAGCCGTCCGCGGTTCGTTTGACCGTGACGGTGAGCGCGTCGTCGGTGAACGGCGAGCTGCACAACGAATAGCAGCGGGCCACCGACCCGGTGCGCTCGCTGGGAACGCGCAGCGTCAAGAACTGGCCCGGCGCGTACCGTAGCCGCTCGGGCGGGATGTCGGGGTCGCCCGCGTCGTCCGGTACCGCGAACACCAGCGACCGCGCATCGTCGGTCTCGGCGACGACCTCGGCGACCTGCAGTTCCAGGACGTGGTCACCGAGTGGCTCGTCGGGTGCTTGGTCCAGATCCGCCTCGGTCAAGGCCCGTCCCTTCCTTCGTCGAACTAGAACATGTTACAGAAAAGCGGATTCGTATCGCTACCAGCCGCAGGAATACCCTGCTCGACACAAATCGGAACGTGTTCTAGTCTCTGGTGTAAGTCCGCTGAGTAAGTCTGGCGCAGGAGGCAAACGTAAGTGACGTCCATTCAACAGCGTGATGCGCAGTCGGTTTTGGCTGGCATCGATGATCTGCTCCCGCGGATTCGCGAACGCGCTCAGGCGACCGAGGATCTGCGGCGGCTGCCCGACGAGACCGTCAGGAGCTTCAGGAGGTGGGCTTCTTCACCCTGTTGCAGCCCGAGCAGTGGGGCGGGTTGCAGTGCGATCCGGCGCTGTTCTACGAGGCGGTGCGCCGGCTGGCCAGCGCGTGTGGTTCCACCGGCTGGGTGAGCTCGATCATCGGGGTGCACAACTGGCACCTGGCGCTGTTCGACCAGCGGGCGCAGGAGGAGGTCTGGGGCGAGGACCCCAAGACCCGGGTCTCGTCGTCGTATGCCCCGATGGGTGCGGGCGTGGTGACCGATGGCGGCTACCTCGTCAACGGCTCGTGGAACTGGTCCTCGGGTTGTGACCACGCCACGTGGGCATTCCTGGGCGGTCCGGTCATCAAGGACGGCCGTCCGGTCGACTTCGGCTCTTTCCTGATCCCGCGCAGCGAGTACCGCATCGACGACGTGTGGCATGTCGTCGGCCTGCGCGGCACCGGCAGCAACACCGTCGTGGTCAAGGACGTCTTCGTGCCGCGGCACCGATTCCTGTCCTACAAGGCGATGAACGACGGCACCGCGGGCGGGTATGAGACCAACACCGCCGCGGTCTACAAGATGCCTTGGGGCACAATGCACCCCACCACGATCTCGGCGCCGATCGTCGGCATGGCCTACGGCGCGTACGACGCGCACGTCGAGCACCAGGGCAAGCGGGTGCGTGCCGCGTTCGCCGGCGAGAAGGCCAAGGACGACCCGTTCGCCAAGGTCCGCATCGCCGAAGCGGCCAGTGACATCGACGCGGCGTGGCGTCAGTTGAGCGGCAACGTCGCCGACGAGTTCGCGCTGCTGTCGGCCGGCAAGGAGATCCCGTTCGACCTGCGTGCCCGCGCTCGCCGCGACCAGGTGCGCGCCACCGGCCGCGCGATCGCCTCCATCGACCGGCTGTTCGAGGCTTCCGGTGCGACGGCCCTGGGCAATGACCAACCGGTGCAACGGTTCTGGCGCGACGCACACGCCGGCCGGGTGCACGCGGCCAACGACCCCGAGCGTGCCTACCAGATCTTCGGGAACAACGAGTTCGGGTTGCCGCCCGGCGACACCATGGTCTGATCCATGGCGGTCACCGATTCCAAGACCGAGGAATTGACCTTCGAGTCCACCTCGCGCTTCGCGGATGTGGACGTGGATGGGCCGCTGAAGCTGCACTACCACGAGGCGGGCGTCGGCAACGACCAAACCGTGGTGCTGCTGCACGGCGGCGGTCCCGGCGCGGCGAGCTGGACGAACTTCTCGCGCAACATCCCGGTGCTGGCGCAGCAGTTCCACGTGCTGGCCGTCGACCAGCCCGGCTACGGCCACTCCGACAAGCGCGCCGAACACGGGCAGTTCAATCACTACGCGGCGCGGGCGCTCAAGGGTCTCTTCGACCAGCTGGGGCTGGGACGTGTTCCGCTGATTGGGAATTCGCTCGGCGGCGGCACCGCGGTCCGCTTCGCGCTCGACTACCCGGACCGGGCCGGACGCCTGGTGCTGATGGGGCCGGGCGGGGTGAGCGTGAACCTGTTCGCACCCGACCCGACCGAGGGTGTCAAGCGGCTGGGCAAGTTCTCCGCCGAGCCCACCCGGGAAAACCTCGAGGCGTTTCTGCGGGTGATGGTCTACGACCAGAAACTGATCACCGACGAGTTGGTCGACCAGCGATTCGAGTTGGCCAACACGCCCGAATCGCTGACGGCGACCCGCGCGATGGGAATGTCTTTCGCCGGAGCCGATTTCGAGCTCGGCATGATGTGGCGCGAAGTGCACCGGCTGCGTCAGCCGGTGCTGCTGATCTGGGGCCGCGAGGACCGGGTCAACCCGTTGGACGGCGCGTTGGTCGCGCTGAAGACCATTCCGCGTGCGCAGCTTCACGTTTTCGGGCAATGTGGGCACTGGGCGCAGGTGGAGAAGTTCGACGAGTTCAACAAGCTCACCATCGATTTCCTGGGAGGTGCGTGATGAGCGGCGGAGGCATTCGATCGCTGGGCTATCTGCGCATCGAGGCCACCGACATGGCGGCCTGGCGCGAGTACGGCCTGAAGGTCCTCGGCATGATCGAGGGCAAGGGCAGCACCGAGGGTGCGCTGTATCTGCGGATGGACGACTTCCCGGCCCGGCTGGTGATCGTGCCCGGCGAGCAGGACCGGCTCATCGAGGCCGGCTGGGAATGCGCGAATGCCGCTGGCCTGCAAGAGATTCGGAACCGGCTCGACATCGAGGGCACACCGTACAAGGAGGCCACCGCCGCCGAACTGGCCGATCGCCGGGTCGACGAGATGATCCGGTTCGCCGACCCGTCCGGCAACTGCCTGGAGGTCTTCCACGGCGCCGCGCTGGAACACCGCCGGGTGGTCAGCCCCTACGGGCACAAGTTCGTCACCGCCGAACAGGGCCTGGGACATGTGGTGCTGACGACGCGCGACGACGAAGAGACCCTGCACTTCTACCGCGATGTGCTGGACTTCAAGCTGCGCGACTCGATGCGGCTGCCGCCGCAGGTGGTCGGCCGGCCCGCCGACGGGCCGCCGGCGTGGCTGCGCTTCCTGGGCTGCAACCCCCGGCACCACAGCCTCGCGTTCATGCCCGGGCAGACACCCAGCGGCATCGTGCACCTGATGGTCGAGGTCGAGGAGGCCGACGACGTCGGGCTGTGCCTGGACCGCGCGCTGCGTAAGAAGGTGCCGATGTCGGCGACGCTGGGCCGCCACGTCAACGACCTGATGCTGTCCTTCTACATGAAGACACCCAGCGGATTCGACATCGAATTCGGCTGCGAGGGAAGGCAAGTCGAAGACAACGATTGGATCGCCCGGGAGAGCACCGCGATCAGCCTGTGGGGCCACGACTTCAGCGTCGGCTTCAAGGGTTAAATTCGAGGTTATGACTGCCGCGCCGCTCGACCCGCGCACGTTCCGCAGCGTGCTGGGTCAGTTCTGCACCGGGATCACCATCATCACCACCGTCCACGAAGACGCGCCGGTCGGGTTCGCCTGCCAGTCCTTCGCGGCGCTGTCGCTGGACCCGCCGTTGGTGCTGTTCTGCCCCACCAAGGTCTCGCGGTCGTGGCAGGCCATCGAGGCCAGCGGCAGGTTCTGCGTCAACATGCTGACCGAGCAGCAGAAGCACGTCTCGGCCCGATTCGGCTCCAAGGAACCCGACAAGTTCGCCGGGATCGACTGGCACCCTTCCGAACTCGGTTCACCGATCATCGACGGTTCGCTGGCCTACATCGACTGCACGGTAGCTTCCGCGCACGACGGGGGCGATCACTTCGTGGTTTTCGGTGCGGTGCAATCGCTTTCGGAGGCCCCCAAGATCAAGCCACGGCCGCTGCTGTTCTATCGCGGTGAATACACCGGCATCGAACCGGACAAGACGACGCCGGCGCAGTGGCGCGACGACCTGGAAGCGTTCCTGACCACCACCACGCAGGACACCTGGCTGTAGCCGCTCCTACGTGGACGCGCCGCGATGGCCACCGGGGTCGCGGTGGTCGCCCGACATGTTCTCCGTGGGGGAGTTGTCCGCGATCGGCTGCTCCTGGCTCCATGCGGCCTCGCGGTCGCCGGCAGCCGAGTCCTTGTCGGCCTTCACCCTCGGGTCCAGGCTGTCGGCACGCTGCCACTGCTCGTCCAATTGCTCGCGCGAAGATGCCACTTCGGTCTGATGCGCTGACGCCCGATCCTGCAGCCGGGCGGCTTCGGCCGCCTTGGCCTCGGCTTCCGCCTGCGCGGCACGGGCTTTCGCGGCCGTCTCCGAGGCCAGCGCCTCGCGGCGCTCGACCTTGGCCGTCTCCAGCGTGGCCTGTTCGCGGATTTTCTCGGCCTCCCGCTGGTGGCGGCGCCTGCTCGCCGCGCGGGCGGCGAGGACAAGGGCGACGAGTATCAGGACGGCCACAACTGCGGCGATGACGATCCAGACGGTGTTCATGATGGGCTCCGTTGTCGGTGTTGAAGCGCTAACCCAATCTGGCGGGTTGCCGTATTCGACAGGAATGAAACAACCCCGATGCCGACGCCCGCTGCTTCGGGCGAACACCGCGGGCCAGAATGGTGTCATGACGCTGGATCTGGGCGCGTACTTCGACCGCATCGGCTACCGCGGCGCCGCCGAGCCGAACCTCGAGGTTCTGCAGGATCTGATGACCGCGCACACCGGCTCGATCCCGTTCGAGAACCTCGATCCGCTGATGGGTGTGCCGGTCGACGACCTGGGCCCGGCCGCCCTCACCGACAAGCTGGTGCACCGGCGTCGTGGGGGCTACTGCTACGAGCAGAACGGCCTGATGGGGTACGTGCTGGCCGAAATCGGCTTCCGGGTGCGGCGGTTGGCCGGCCGGGTGGTCTGGATGCTGCCGCCCGACACGCCGCTGGGCGCCCAGACGCACACGGTGCTGGCGGTGACGTTCCCGGGCTCGCAGGGTTCGTTCCTGGTCGACGTCGGCTTCGGGGGCCAGACGCTGACCTCTCCCATCCGCTTGCAGATCGGGAACGCCCAGCAGACCACCCACGAGCCGTACCGGCTGAACGACCGCGGCGACGGCCTGGTCCTTCAGGCCCAGGTGCGGGGCGAGTGGCAACCGCTGTACGTCTTCGGCACCCAGGCCGTTCCGCAGGTCGACCTGAGGGTGGGCAGCTGGTACGTGTCCACGCACCCCGCGTCGATATTCGTGACCGGTCTGATGGTCGCGCTGACCACCGCCGACGCCCGCTACAACCTGGCCGGCCGAAACCTGACCATCCACCGCGCCGACGGCAGCGAGAAGATCCGCCTCGACGACGCGGCGGCGGTCGTCGACGTGCTCGGTGAGCGGTTCGGCATCGACGTGGCGGGCATCGGCGACCGCGGTGCGCTCGAGGCGCGCATCGCTCAGGTGCTCGACGCCTAGGGCTTGGCCGGATCTAGCGCGCCGAAAGCCACGGGCCGAGGCGTCGCACCGCTTCCTCGATGTCGTTCGTCGGCCCCGCGAAGGACAGCCGCACGAACGAATTCCCACGCGCGGTGTCGAAGTCGATACCCGGTGCGATCGCGACACCGGTCTCTTCCAACAGCTTTGAACAGAAATCGAACGAGTTGTCGGTGAATTCCGAGATATCGGCGTACACGTAGAATGCGCCGTCGGTCGGGGCCAGACGCTCGATGCCGATGCCGCGCAGCCCGTCGAGCACCAGCGAGCGATTGGTCGCGTAGTGATGCAGGTGGCCGTCCGCCTCGGCGGTCGCCTCCGGGGTGAAGGCCGCGACCGCGGCGAGTTGTGACAGCACGGGCGGGCAGATGGTGAAGTTGCCGGTGAGGCAATCCACCGCGCGGCGTAGCTCGGACGGCACCAGCAGCCAGCCCAGCCGCCAGCCCGTCATCGCGTAGTACTTCGAAAAGCTGTTGACCACCATGGCGTTTCGCGATGTCTGCCACGCGCAGCTGGTCTGCGGTGCCCCTTCGTAGACCAGGCCGTGGTAGACCTCGTCGCTGATCAGCCGCGCGCCGGTCGCATCACACCAGGAAGCGATCGCGGCCAGCTCCGTCGGGCTCGATGACCGTGCCCGTGGGGTTGGCCGGGCTTGCCACGATCACACCCTGCACCGGGGGGTCGAGTTCGGCGAGCATCTGCGCGGTGGGCTGAAAGCGGGTCTGCGGCCCGCAGGGGATTTCCACCACCTCACATCCCAACGCCGACAAGATGTTTCGGTAACACGGGTAGCCGGGGCTGGCCAGGGCCACCCGATCACCGACGTCGAAGCAGGCCAGGAAGGTGAGCAGGAAGCCGCCGGAGGAGCCCGTCGTGATCACCACCGCGTCGGGTTCGACGTCGAGCCCGTGTTGGCGCTGATAGTCCGCGGCGATCGCGGCGCGCAGCTCGGGATGCCCAACGACACCGAGTAGCCCAGCTCGTTGGAATGCACGGCGGCGGCCGCCGCCGCCCGCACCGGCTCGGGCGCTCCCACGCTGGGCTGGCCCGCCGACAGGTTGACCAAGTCGCCGTGGCTGCGCTGGCGTTCCGCGGCCGCCAGCCAGACATCCATCACGTAAAACGGTGGGATGCCGGCTCGCAGCGAGACACGGTCGGTCACGGCGTCTTGAGTACCTCGGATTCCAGTCGCTTAAGTAGTTCTTGCGACGAATCCAGCAGATGCGCGCTGCCGTGGGCACGTTTGAAGTACAGGTGCATGTCGTGTTCCCAGGTGATCGCGATGCCGCCGTGCAGCTGGATGCCCTCGGCGGCCACGATGTTCAGTGCCTCGGTGGCGGCCAGGCGGGCGGTGGCGGCGTTGGTGGGAGTGGGATCCCCGCACGCGTCGGTGACGACGGCCTTCGCGGCGGCGACGGCGACATACAGATCGGCCATCCGATGCTTGAGGGCCTGGAAGCTGCCGATCGGCCGGCCGAATTGCACTCGGTCCTTTGCGTATTCGACGGTCAGTTCCAAACAGCGTTCGGCGGCGCCGATCTGCTCGGCGGCCAGCAGGATGGCCGCCTTGTCCGCCAGCCCCGGGTCGGTGCCGATCGACACGGTCTCCTCGGCCTTCACCCGCGCCAGGCGCCGGGTCGGGTCCATGGTGGTGACGGGCTCCGCGCCGAATCGGGTCCACCTGTTCAGCCGGCGGTCCTCGACGGCGACCACGACGTCGGCGATATCGCCGTTGATCACGTAGTCGGCATCAAGCACCAGCGCGCCGATCGAGGTGCCCTCGGCAAGGCCTTCCAGCGTCGCGGCGTCCGGCTCGGTCGCGCTCAGCAGCGCCAGCTCGGCCAGCGTGGTACCCAGCAACGGGGAGGGCACCAGGGCGCGGCCCAGTTCCTGCAAAACGGCTGCGGCATCGGCTAATTCGCCGCCGGCGCCGCCCAACTCCTCGGGTATCACCAGAGCCGCGGCGCCGACCTGCTCGCACAGCAGTTGCCAGAGCGATTCGTCGTAGCCACGGTCGGACTCCATGGCCGCGCGCACGGCCGCCGGCCCGGCGTGCTTGGCCACCAGGGCGGCGACGGTCTCGCGAAGTAGCTCGCGTTCTTCGGTGGTACTCATAGCGCCTCCAGCACTCGCCGCCGATGTCCTTCCGGCGTGCCCCAGGCGGACCGCAACGCCTGCACGCGCAGCAGCAACAGCGACAGGTCGTGTTCCTGGGTGAAACCGATTGCGCCGTGGGTCTGCAACGCCGACCGCGCCGCCAGCAGCCCCGCCTCGGACGCGGCGGCCTTGGCCGCGCTGACATCGCGCGGGTCCATGGTCAGCGCCGCGCCGTAGACCAGCGGACGGGCCAGTTCGATGGCGATGTGCACGTCGGCAAGCTTGTGCTTGATCGCCTGATACGAGCCGATCACCCGGCCGAACTGGGTGCGTTGCTTGGCGTAGTCGACCGCCCCGTCGCGCAGCGCCTCGGCCGCACCGATCAGCTGTGCCGCGGTCGCCAGCGCGCCGAACTCGTAGGCGCGCTTGACGTCTGCTTGCCACGCCTCGCCGGTCGCGGTCACGTCGGAGAGCTTGCGGCTGGGGTCGACGGACTCGTGGACGTCACCCGGTGTCGCCTCGGTGACGCCGCCCTCACCGGCCAACAGCACCAGGCCGGCGACGTCGGCGTCGACGGCACGCGGTGTCTGCGGGGGCAGTGCGACGGTGGCGATCAGTTCACCGGACGCCAATTCGGCGCAGCGGTCGGCCTGATCGCTGGGCGAGCAATACCGGTGCCACAGCGATGGATTCGGTTACCGGACCCGGCACGCACCAACGCCCGAGACGCTCCATGGCGACGACGAGGTCGACCGGATGGGCCTCGATGCCGTCGAATTTCTCCGGCACGGCCAGCGCGGTGACGCCCAGGTTGGCCAATTGCTCCCACACCTTGCGGCCCGGCGCGGTATCGCCCGCGGCCCACGCGCGCACCGCGCCGGGCAGGTCCGCCGCGCCGAGCGCGGCATCGATACTGGCCGCGAAGTCGCGCTGCTGTTCGTCTAGCGCAAATTTCACTTCTTGCCCCCGGACTTCTCGCGCGGCAGGCCCAGCAACCGCTCGGAGATGATGTTGCGCTGGATCTCGTTGGTGCCGGCGTAGATCGGGCCGCCCAACGCGAACAGCAGTCCCTCGGTCCACCGGCTCGTGAGCTCGCCGTCGGCGGCGAGCAGGTCGAGCGCGGTCTGGTGCAATTCGACGTCGAGGTCTGACCAGAACACCTTGGTCACCGACGATTCGGCGCCCAGCTCACCGCCGAGAGCCAGCCGGGTCACCGTGCCGAAGGTCTGCAGCCGGTAGGCCTGCGCCTTGATCCAACAGTCGGCGACCCGGTCGGCGAATGCGGCGGGTGAGCCACTGTCCTTCCATAGCTGCACCAACCGCTCCGCGGTCGCCAGGAAGCGTGCCGGGCTGCGCAGTGACATGCCGCGCTCGTTGCTCGACGTGCTCATGGCCGCGCGCCAGCCCTCGTGCGGGGTACCGATCACGTCCTCGTCGGGCACGAAGACATCGTCGAGGAAGATCTCGCCGAACCCGGTGTCGCCGCCCAGCTGGACGATGGGCCGCACCATGACGCCCTCGGCCTTCAGGTCGAACATGAAGTACGTCAGCCCGTTGTGCCGCTCGGCGCCGGGATCGGAACGAAACAACCCGAAACCCCGCTCTGCGAACGGTGCTCGCGAGCTCCAGATCTTCTGCCCGTTGAGCAGCCAGCCGCCGTCGGTCTGGCGTAGCGGTGGACCGCAGTGACGCCAGGTCGCTGCCGGACTCGGGCTCGGACCACGCCTGGGCCCAGATCTCTTCGCCGCTGGCCATTTTCGGCAGGATCCGGTCACGCTGCTCTTCGGTGCCGTGCGCGAAGAGGGTCGGCGCCAGCATCGAGGTGCCGTTGGCGCTGGCCCGGCCCGGCGCACCGGCCCGGAAGTACTCCTCCTCGAACACCACCCAGTGCAGCAGCGGCGCGTCGCGGCCGCCGTACTTCGTCGGCCAGTTGATCACCGACAGGCCGGCGTCGAACAGCACGCGGTCCCAATGCCGGTGCTGATCAAAGCCTTCGGCGTTGTCGTATGACTTCGTCGGGATCGAATCGGCGTTGGCCGACAAGAAATTCCCGCACCTCTGCCTGGAAGGCCAAGGTGTCTTCGTCGAGTTCCAGATCCATTAGCCCTGCTCTCGCAGTTGTGGTTTGAGCACCTTGCCGCCCGCATTGCGCGGCAACGCGTCGACGAACCGCACCGAGCGCGGCGCCTTGAAGTTGGCCAAATGCTCACGGGTGTAAGCGATCACCGATTTTTCGTCGAGCTGGGCGCCCGGCCGGGTCACCAGGAACGCCCGGCCCACTTCGCCGAGCCGCTCGTCGGGAACTCCGATCACGGCCGCGTCGGCCACGCCGTCCAGGCGGGCCAGCACCTGCTCGATCTCGGCGGGGTAGACGTTGAATCCACCGCAGATGTACATGTCTTTGAGCCGATCGGTGATGCGCAGGTTGCCCGCGGCGTCGACGGCGCCGATGTCACCGGTGTGCAGCCAGCCTTCGGCGTCGATGGCGGCCGCGGTGGCCTCCGGGTCTTCGAGGTAGCCCAGCATCACGTTCGGCCCGCGCAGCAACACCTCTCCCGAATCCTCGGGTGAGTCGGCGTCGATGCGCAATTCGAAGTCGGCGAATGGGCGTCCACACGTGGTGGCCACGGTGATCGCGTCGTCGTCGGCGCGGCACATGGTTCCCATGCCGTTGGCCTCGGTCAGCCCGTAGGCGGTCAGCACGATGTCGATGTCGAGTTCGGATTGCATGCGCTCGACCAGCACGACCGGCACGGTCGCGGCGCCGGTCACCGCGAACCGCAGTGAGCTCAGGTCGTAGTCGTCGCGTGCCGGGTGGTCCAGCAGCGTTTGGTAGATGGTCGGCGGCCCGGGCAGCACGGTGATGCGGTGTTGCTCGATCGCTTGCAGCGCGCGCAGCGGGTCGAAGGTCAGATGCGGGATCAGCGTCGCACCGGTCTGCAGACAGGCCAGGATGCCGGCCTTGTAGCCGAAGTTGTGAAAGAACGGGTTGATGCACAGGTAGCGGTCGTCGCTGGTGATCTTGCCGTTGGCCGCCCAGGCCGCCGAGGCCGACAGCGATTGCCGGTGCGCGCACAGCACGCCTTTGCTGCGGCCGGTGGTACCGGACGTGAAGAGGATGTCGCTGACGTCATCGGGCGCGACCGCGGATGCACGGGTGGCGACCGCGTCGAGGTCGCTGCCGCGGGCGACGAATTCGTCCCAGGTCCCGTCGTCCGCCTCGATCGGTATCCGCACGATATGGCGCAGCGCGGGCAGCGCCGCACGGTCCAGTTCGGCGATGCGATCGTTGCCCAGGAATCGGCCCATCCCGAACAACACCGGCGCGCCGGTGCGGGCCAGGATGTCGCTGGCCTCGGCGGCGGTGTAGCGGGTGTTCAGCGGCACCATCGCCGCGCCGGCGTGGTGGATTGCCAGGCAGGCCACCACCCAATGCCAGGTGTTCGGCGACCAGATGGCCACCCGGTCTCCCGCCTGGACGCCGAGCGCGATGAGCGCGGCCGCCGCCCGGTGCACCTCGTCACGCAGCGCGGCGGCGGTGAAGGACCGTTCGTCGGTGATCAATGCGTCGTGATCGGGCAGCCGGCCCGCGAAACGATCCAGCGCCGCGGGCACCGTGCGCGGATCGTTGGTCATCGAATGCTCCTGTAGCGACGCTGGCACGATCTTGATCGCTCGATTTCTCCTCACGCCGCTCCGCGGCGCGCATCGTCACCGAGTCTACAAAGCAAGTGCTTGGTAGGTTAGCCTACAGGGCATGCAGGACGTCGAGGAGTTCCGGGCCGAGGTGCGTCAGTGGCTCGCCGACAATCTGGTCGGTGAATTCGCAGCTCTCAAGGGTCTCGGCGGGCCCGGACGCGAGCACGAGGCGTTCGAAGAACGCCGGGCCTGGAATCAGCATCTGGCCAAGGCCGGGCTGACGTGCCTGGGCTGGCCGGTCGAGCACGGCGGTCGGGGCCTGTCCACCGCGCACCGGGTGGCCTTCTACGAGGAGTACGCCAAGGCCGACGCCCCGGACAAGGTCAATCACTTCGGCGAGGAGCTGCTCGGCCCCACGCTGATCGCGTTCGGGACGCCGGAGCAGCAGCAGCGTTTCCTGCCGAAAATCCTCGACGTGACCGAGCTGTGGTGCCAGGGGTATTCGGAGCCCGGCGCCGGCAGCGACCTGGCCAATGTGGCGACCACCGCCGAACTCGACGGCGACGAGTGGGTGATCAACGGCCAGAAGGTGTGGACGTCGCTGGCCCACCTGTCGCAATGGTGCTTCGTGGTCGCGCGCACCGAGAAGGGCTCCAAGCGCCACGCCGGCCTGTCGTATCTGCTGGTGCCGCTGGATCAGCCGGGCGTGGAAGTCCGTCCGATCGTCCAGATCACCGGCACCGCGGAATTCAACGAGGTGTTCTTCGATGACGCCCGCACCGAGGCTTCTCTGGTGGTCGGTGAGCCCGGCGACGGCTGGCGGGTCGCCATGGGCACGCTGACCTTCGAGCGCGGCGTGTCGACGCTCGGGCAGCAGATTCGTTACGCCCGTGAGCTTTCCAACCTGGTCGAGCTCGCCCAGCGCACCGGCGCCGCCGAAGACCCGTTCATCCGCGAGCGGCTGACCCGGGCGTGGACCGGGCTGCGGGCCATGCGCAGCTACGCGTTGGCCACCATGGACGACGAGCGTCCCGGCCAGGACAACGTGTCGAAGTTGTTGTGGGCCAACTGGCATCGCGATCTGGGCGAGCTGGCCATGGACGTCATCGGTAAGCCGGGCCTGACGCTGGCCGACGGCGAGTTCGACGAATGGCAGCGGCTGTTCCTGTTCACCCGCGCCGACACCATCTACGGCGGATCCAACGAGATCCAGCGCAACATCATCGCCGAGCGGGTGCTCGGCCTACCTCGAGAGGTCAAAGGATGAGTCTGTCCGAAGCTCCGAAAGAGATTGCCGGACACGGACTTCTGCAGGGCAAGGTGGTGGTCGTTACCGCGGCCGCGGGCACCGGCATCGGCGCGTCGACGGCACGACGGGCGCTGGCCGAGGGGGCCGACGTGGTGATCTCGGACCACCACGAACGCCGGCTGGGGGAGACCGCCGACGAGCTCCCGCGCTGGGTCAGGGCCGGGTCGAAAGCGTGCTGTGCGACGTGACGTCCACCGCGCAGATCGATGCGCTGTTCGCGTCGGCCACCGCCCGGATGGGACGCATCGACGTCCTGGTCAACAACGCCGGGTTGGGCGGACAGACGCCGGTGGTCGAGATGACCGACGAGGAGTGGGACCGCGTCCTGGATGTGACCCTGACGTCGGTGTTTCGCGCCACCCGTGCGGCGCTGCGGTACTTCCGCGACGCGCCGCACGGCGGGGTGATCGTCAACAACGCCAGCGTTCTCGGCTGGCGCGCGCAGCACTCGCAGTCGCACTACGCCGCCGCCAAGGCCGGGGTGATGGCGCTGACCCGTTGCAGCGCAATCGAAGCCGCCGAGTACGACGTGCGGATCAATGCGGTGTCGCCGAGCATCGCGCGGCACAAGTTCCTGGAGAAGACGTCGTCGTCGGAGTTGCTCGACCGGCTGTCGGCCGGCGAGGCCTTCGGGCGCGCCGCCGAGCCGTGGGAGGTGGCGGCCACCATCGCGTTCCTGGCCAGCGACTACTCGAGCTACCTGACCGGTGAGGTCATCTCGGTATCCAGCCAGCACCCGTGAGCTGCGATATCACTGACTGGCGCGAGCCCGCGACGTGTTTACAATTGTCGACCAACGCGGTTGATAGCAGGTGGGAGGGTGCTGTGAGCGAAGGGCCGGGTCACCGACCGTGGGGTGAGAACCCGCCTCCGCCAAGCACACCTGGCCAGCCTCCGGGTGCCCCCTGGCAATCCGACGCGGGCTGGCCAGAACAGTGGGGTCAAGGGGGTCAGGCAGCCCCGTTCGAGCAGCCCGCATACGGGTCGTGGTCCTCGCCGCCGCCGGTGACCGTCGCCAACTTCAACGGGCCGCACGGTGGCCCCGGTCACCGCAATCGCAAGCCGTTGATCATCGGGCTGAGCGTGGCCGCCGTCGTGCTCGTCGTCATCGTGATCACCGTGATCGCCCTCAGCGGCGGCGGCGGATCGGGCAGCGCCGGAGATGCCGCCAAAGGCTACCTCGAAGCGCTTGCCCGGGGGGATGCGCAGGCCGCGCTGACATACAGCACCGACCAGCCGGCGTCGAAAGAGTTTCTGACCGACGACATCCTCAAACGGCAGATCGCGCGGTGGCCGATCACCGACATCAAGATCCTCGACGACAATTCCGCCCGCAGCTTCGGTTTCGGCCAGGTGCACGTTTCGGCGAAATTCGGCGAGAACACCTCGGACGTGACGATGTCGATCAAGAAGGCCGGCAACGACTGGAAGCTCGACCACGCCGCGATCAAGGTGGACACCCTCAACGCGGGAATCGAGCAGGCCGCCGTCAAGACCGCGACGTTCTTCGGCCAGCCCGTCGGCACCGCACCGGTCTACGTCTTTCCCGGTTGGGTGGACGTCGCCAGCAGCAACCCGAATCTGGCCGTCAACCCGAAAAAGCCTTTCCTGCTTGACAATTTGACGACCTCGGGTGCGTACTTCAACGACCTGGAGTTCAAGCTCAGCGACAAGGGGTTGTCGGCGACCAGCTCCGCGATATCGGCCGCGCTGGCGAATTGCGCGAACTCGACCCAACTGCGACCGGCTGACTGTCCCCAGCACGCCTTCGACTACGACCTGGTGGATGGGACCGCGGCGTGGGGCAAGCCGGACATCAGTGGTCTCAAGATCAACCTGTTCGACCCCTTCCGCCTCGAGGCGTCCTTCTCCGGGTCGGTCAACTTCCCGCTGACCGCCCAGACCCGATCGGGCGGCACCAAAACGAGCGTGGTCAACGCGTTCGTGTCCGGCAACGCCGACGAGTCACAGAACCCGCCGGCGGTCTCACTGCGCTGACCCGGTGATGGCCCCGGGAGCGGAAAACCACACCTCGGTGGCCAAGCAAGCGCTTGGTTGATACTCTGGTCGGGTGGACCGAGCGCCCGGTCAGGCGAACAGCCGTCGAGACGAGCTACTGGAGCTTGCCGCGACCATGTTCGCCGAGCGTGGATTGCGTGCCACCACCGTCCGCGATATCGCCGACAGCGCCGGCATCCTGTCCGGCAGCCTGTATCACCACTTCTCCTCCAAAGAGGAGATGGTCGACGAGCTGCTTGCGAAGTTTCCTGGACTGGTTGTTCGCGCGCTACCGCGAGATCGTGGACAGCGAGGCCAACCCCTTGGAGCGGCTCAAGGGATTGTTCATGGCGTCGTTCGAGGCGATCGAGCACCGGCACGCGCAGGTCGTCATCTACCAGGACGAGGCCCAGCGGCTGTTGTCGCAGCCCCGGTTCGCCTACATCGAGGACATGAACCGGCAACAGCGCAAGATGTGGCTCGAGTTGCTCAATCAGGGCGTCGAGGAGGGCTGTTTTCGGCCGGACCTCGACGTCGACCTGATCTACCGCTTCATCCGGGACACCACCTGGGTGTCGGTGCGCTGGTATCAGCCGGGCGGGCCGCTGACCGCGGAGCAAGTCGGTCAGCAATACCTCGCCATCGTTCTCGGCGGAATTACCACTGCGGAATCGAACAAGATCGAAGAAGGAGTCTGAAATGCCCGAGGCATACGTCATCGACGCTGTGCGTACCGCGGTCGGCAAGCGCGGCGGATCGCTGTCCGGCATCCATCCGGTAGACCTGGGTGCCCTGGGATGGCGCGGACTTCTCGACCGGGTCGACGTCGATCCCGCCGCCGTTGACGACGTGATCGCCGGCTGTGTCGATGCCATCGGTGCGCAGGCGGGGAACATCGCCCGGCTCTCGTGGCTGGCCGCCGGTTATCCCGAAGAGGTTCCCGGCGTCACCGTCGACCGGCAGTGCGGTTCCAGCCAACAGGCGATTTCCTTTGGCGCACAAGCGGTCTTGTCCGGCACGGCCGATCTGATCGTCGCCGGCGGCCTGCAGAACATGAGTCAGATCCCGATTTCGTCGGCCATGACGGTGGGTGAGCAGTTCGGATTCACCTCGCCGACCAACGAGTCCAAGCAGTGGCTGCACCGCTACGGCGACCAGGAGATCTCGCAGTTCCGCGGTTCGGAGCTGATCGCCGAGAAGTGGAACCTGTCGCGCGAGGAGATGGAGCGCTACGCGCTGACCAGTCACGAGCGCGCGTTCGCGGCCATCCGCGCCGGTCACTTCGACAACGAGATCATCACCGTCGAAACGGAATCCGGGCCGTTCCGGGTTGACGAGGGTCCGCGCGAGTCGTCGCTGGAGAAGATGGCCGGGCTCAAGCCGCTCGTCGAGGGTGGCCGGTTGACGGCCGCCATGGCCAGTCAGATCTCCGACGGTGCCAGTGCCGTGCTGCTGGCGTCTGAAAAGGCCGTCAAGGAGCACAATTTGACGCCGCGGGCCCGCATCCATCACATCAGCGCCCGCGCGGCCGACCCGGTCTTCATGCTGACCGGACCCATCCCTGCGACCCGCTACGCGCTGGACAAGACCGGGCTGTCCATCGAGGACATCGACACCGTCGAAATCAACGAGGCGTTCGCGCCGGTGGTGTTGGCCTGGCTCAAGGAGATCAAGGCCGACCCGGAGAAGGTCAACCCCAACGGCGGCGCGATCGCGCTCGGCCACCCGCTGGGTGCCACCGGCGCCAAGCTGTTCACCACCATGCTCAACGAGCTGGAGCGCATCGGCGGTCGCTACGGCCTGCAGACGATGTGCGAAGGCGGCGGCACGGCCAACGTCACGATCATCGAGCGGCTGTAACTCGTTGCGACCCGATTGTGGGCGAGGGCGTCGGGATGACGATGCCGCCGCCTGCGGCCTGGAACGGCGGAGTGATCACCCCGGGTCGGATCGAACTCGAGTACTTGGGTGAGCCGAAGGTTATTGCCGGACGGGTCACGAAAGGAAGTGTCGATGCCGTACGCCTGCCGGGTGGGAGGATCGTTGAATGTACGCCGCGAGCGGACAATTCGTCATAGCGGGCCTGGCAATCGTCGGTCTCCAAAAACAAGGTACCGCCTGCTCCCTTGGCCACCAGTTCAGCCAGTTGCGCGCTCGCCCCAGCGTCGAGCATTGGTGGTTTTGGTACGGGCATCAGCACCAGCCCCACGTCGTCTTGCCCGACGGGTCCGACGCACAGCCACCGGAAATTCCACGCCTCCATCGTCACATCCGCCGGATCCCCAGCCGAGCGTCTTGGTGTAGAACTTGAGCGCCGCGTCCTGGTCATGCACCCAGAACTGCGCGTTAGCGATCTTGAGCATCGGTTCTCCTGACTTCGGTGTGTCGTTTTGAAGCTACGGAGGTCGGGGGTTGGCCGTCTTCTCGAAACGTGCGGTTTTGTGGACGCCCGTAGGCCAGCACGACACAGCGCGGAATCCGCACGTGGCGGTGGCCGGCGGAAGTGTTCCGGTAGTCCGCGGCGTGCCGCCGAACATGCGGCGAAAGCTGGTAGTGAACGAGCCGACGCTTTCCCAACCGACGGCGAAGCAAACAGCGGCGACGGTCCAGTCGGTTGTGCGCAGCAACGCTGCGGCTCGTTCGAGCCGCCGCGTCAGTAGATACTGGTGCGGCGACTCGCCGAACGTCTGCTTGAAGCGTCGACTGAAGTGGGCGGGTGATAGGCCTGCGGCCGTTGCCAGGTCGGCGACGGAGAGCGGCTCGTGATAACGCGCGTCGACGAGGTCTTTGGCACGAAGAAGATGCCGGGCTATTGGTGCAGCTGCCACTTTCATAGTGTGCCGGACTAACCGCTGCTGTTCACGCGCTTGTGAATGCCGCAACGTGGTGTCCCGACGCGATCACACGCGTGGGTGACCGCTAGCGGGTCGCCACAACCAGACCGATGCCTCCCAAGGCGAGCAGCCAGCTGGTGAAGCTGCCGACTAGGAAGTACTCGGTCACCTCGTCGATGCCGACGCCGCCGTTGCGGTTTGTTTGAGCGTTCAGTTCCGGAAACCGGATGATGCCCTTGGCGGCGACGACGGCGCTGGCCGCGGCCACCTGTCCGCCGACGCCGAGGCTCAGGATCAGCAGGCGTTCCATCGGTCCCAGCAGCCTGCCGCCCTTGAGCCGGTCCGACGGCTGCGGCTCACCCGCCGGGCGCACCGCGCCCACCGAGCCGAGCACCAAGCGCACCAGCTGATTTGCGGTGGCGAACTGGACCAGGACCACGCCGAGGAGCATCAGCAGCCGGGTGGGGGTCACATGGCCGAGCGGCAGATGAACCCATGCCGACCACCGCGCGACGACGCCGCCGGCCGGTGCGGACCAGCCGGACAACACCGCCAGCAGCGCCAGCGCGCAGCCGAACACCGCGAGGGGAGCGGCTTGGTTTTTGCCGCTGAGTTCGCTCCGCGCGCACAACCATTCCCACGCGACCACCGCTGCGGCCGCCAAGACGAGCAACGGGATGTCGCCGGCATGCCACAGGGCGCTCAGCGCCGCGCACGCCAGCACCACGACCGGCCCGACCAACAGCGCCGGCCAGACTGCGCGGGTCACTCGCCGGCAGAGGTCGGCGACTCCGAGTGCGATGAGCAAGACCGCGATGGCGCTCACGGCAGACTCCGAAGGTACTGGCTGGCAAGGACGATCAGATCCAAGCCATCGCGGCTCGCGCGCTGGGACACCGCCGACGGGCTGATGCCCTCGTCCGCGGCGAGTTCCTTTTTGGTCCGGCCTGTCATCAACCCCCTCACGATCCGCAACGATCTCTCATCGAGCGATCCAAGCAGATGGTCCCGACAGATCAGGGCCGCGTTGATTGCGGCGGCGTCGCTGCGGGTGTCGCCGTCCGCCCGGAACGTCGTGCGTACCAGCGTGAACCCGGGCTGCCGCTGAGCCAGTGCGGTCTGCTGGATGGCCTCTCGCGCGGTCCACCAGCCCGGTCCGTCCTGAATTCCCGCGTCGGCATCGAGGATGGCGACCGTGCCCCAGCCGATGCCGAACCGGACATCGATTTCGAAGCCGACGGCCAGCCGCAGCGACAGTGCCGCGTCGATCGCGGCGCCCACGGTCGGGTAGCTGCCCTGAAACTCGTCGCCGACGGTGAACGCCGGCGGGTCGATGGCGTCGCCGACGACGTGTCGCAGGGCGCTCGCCAGGACCCGGTGTAGCTCCGAGCGGTCGGTGGCGCGCCGGGAACCGACGACGTCACCGATGAGCGTCGCGCGCGGTGAAGGAGAGGGCTTCATCCGAGCCATTTGAAGATTATAGCTTAATAGCGCCAAACTTTAGCTAATGGCTTCACCGACTGCGATGCGGCGGGTTACGGCCCTTCCACCAGCCCGGATGCCGCCCGCAGGTGCTCGATCGCGTCGCGCACGATCGTCTCGATCAGCTCGGCGCACGACGGCAGGTCCTCGAGGATGCCGGCCACCTGTCCGGAGGCCAGCACGCCGGCATCGGTGTTGCCGTCAACCAGGCCGGCTTTCAACAGCATTGGGGTGTTGGCCGCCATCACCACCTGCGACCAGGTCAGCTCCTTGCCGTGCCGCATCGCCATGCCGTCGCTGATCATCGACCGCCAGGTCATCTGTGACATGTGCTTGAACTTGGCCGCATTGCGCACCGCGGCGGTCAAACCCCGTATCGGAGTGCCGTTTTCCAGCTTCTCGACCAGACCGGTGCGCAGCACCCGGTGCGGCATACCGTCGACGCGCGTGGTGACCACCGTGCCGTCCAGCGCCGACTCCAGGTAGCGGCGTTTCACCGCATCGGGCACAGTGGAATCCGACGTGAGCAGGAATCGGGTGCCCATCGCCACACCGGCCGCACCATAGGACAAAGCCGCCGCCAGCCCGCGCCCGTCGAAGAACCCACCGGCCGCGATGACCGGGATCCCGGTGCCCTGCACCGCGTCCAGCACCGACGGCAGCAGCAGGGTCGTCGCGACGGGGCCGGTGTGTCCACCGCCCTCACCGCCCTGCACAATCATCGCGTCGGCGCCCCAGCTCGCGACCTTGCGTGCGTGCTTGGCCGCGCCGATCGACGGGATCACCACGCAGCCGGCCTCTTTGAGCCGGGCGATGAGTTCCTGCTTGGGCGCGAGCGCGAACGACGCAACCTTCACGCCCTCGCGGATCATCAGCTCGACCCGATCGCCCGCGTCGCCGGCGTCGGCACGCATGTTCACGCCGAACGGCTTGTCGGTGGCCGCCTTGACCTTGCCGATGGCCGTCGCCAGCTCATCCAGCGTCATGGTGGCCGACGCCAGGATGCCGAGCCCGCCGGCGTTGGCGGTGGCCGCCACCAGCCGGGCTCCGGCGACCCAGCCCATCCCGGTTTGTACCACCGGGTGCTCGACGCCGACCAGCTCGGTCAGCGGCGTGCGCAGCTTCATAGCCACCACCGACGATGCAGTGGGGGTACCGCCCGCTTGCGGGGGAGAGGCGGAATAATCATGACCGTATCTCTCTGTCCCGCAGCGCCTTCGGGTCGATGATTTCGCGGATCAGGCTTAGTTCGTCATCGGTTGGCAGCCGACTCTCCTCGGCGCCGTCCAGGCCGTGCATCTCGAACGAGGTGTTCTCTCGTACCTCGTCGGCTGAAACGCCGGGATGCAGGCTCAGCGCCCGCATCGTCCGCGTCCGGCCCGCCGAAATCGAACACACCGAGGTTCGACACCACCCGATACGTGTTCGCGAAGCGGAACGCAGGATTGTCGGCATCCACGTTGTCCCAGCCGATTCCGCAGACGATGTCGACCTTCTCGCAGAACACCCGCTTGGAGTGATTGCCGACCCAGTAACTGGTCGCGTGGTTGATGGCGTTGCCGGGCGCACCGCGCACCCCGAACATCTGCCGCTTGGGTTGCTGCAACGGGCCGAACGCCGAGATGTTCTGATTGCCAAAGCGGTCAACCTGATTGGCGCCCATCACCACGTGCCGACGGCCCCAGGCCAGGGTTTCGAAGACGCGGCCAAACGGCATCCACCCCTCGACGGCGCCCGTGGCGCCCAGCGCGGGAGTGTCGGCCAGCAGCTGCGCCTCGCCGTCGGTCAGCAGAATGTCGGGGGAGAAGGTCAGCCGGGCCAGCCGCGCCCCGACCGATGCCATGTTGGTCATGGGGCTGACCATGATCTCGCCGGCGTCCCGGAACAGGTCGGCGCAGGCGACCGCGCACACTTCGGCTCGGGTGCTCACTTTGATGCCTCCTCTGCGAACGTACGCACGGCAGCCTGATACTCGGCCTCGCCGCCGGACAGGTAGGTTGCGACGAACTGTTGCCAGCCCTCTTCGGACGACGCGGCCTCGGCATAGTGGCGCTGAAACTTCTCGTCGCGGCCGTAATCGGGTGCGGCGGTTGTGAAGTGGGCGCCGTTCGGTGCTTCGACGACGCCGTCGACCATCATCCGGTTGATCAGCAGCGCCTGCGGCGGCACCGCTTTGATCAGCTCTTGGGTCGACACCACGCGCTCCACCGACAGGTAGCGCTTCTCGGCGGCCATCAAGAACAGGTCGTCGAAGTAGGGGTCGATGCCGGTGTAGGCCGCATTGCCTTGGCTGTCACCAAGATTGAGGTGGGCAAAAGCGGCATCGAGGCGAAGCGCGGGCATCGCGATCAGCTTCTCGTGCCCGCCGTCGGGCGCGGGGTAGGGGCTGGTGACCGTTTGGAGCTCACCCTCCCAGAAGTCCGGCACCGAGCTGCCCAGTCCGGCGCGAATCGGCAGGAACGGCAACCGTTGTGCGGCGGCCTGCAGCCCGCAGCGCAGCATGCCCTCGTCCATCTCGCGGGCCTCGATCTCCCCCGCGCTGCGCGCCTTGGCGAACCACGGGTCGTAGAACGGCGGCGAGTCCAGCGAGACGAAGCCGTAGTACGCGCGCTTGACCTTGCCCGCCGAGCAGAGCAGCCCGAGGTCGGGTCCGCCGTAGGTGACCACGGTCAGGTCTTTGACGTCGGTGCGCAGTATGGCCCGTACCAACGCCATCGGCTTGCGTCGCGACCCCCAGCCACCGATGCCGATGGTCATGCCGCTGCGCAGCTCGGCGACGGCGTCGTCGAGACTGGTTCGCTTGTCACTCAAGACTTCTCACCCTTCTTCGTACCGGCGAACGCGTCGCGGTGCTCGTCGGAGACCCCGGCAAGGTTGAGCTCGAATGTAAAGCCCTGTTCCATCCGGTAACTCGAGTTGACTCGCTGCACGTCGATCAAGTTCAGCGCCTCCTTGGCCGCGCGGATCACGCGGGTGTCCTTGGCGGCGATGTCGCGGGCCACCCGCAGCGCGGCCTCGTCGAGCTCGGCACGGGCAACCACCTCGTGCACCGAGCCGAAGTGGTGCAGTGTGGCGGCGTCGACGGTGGCGGCGGTGAAGAACAGCCGTCGCATCATGTGCTGCGGAACGAGTCGCGACAGGTGCGTCGCGGCGCCCAGCGCGCCGCGCTCCACCTCGGGCAGTCCGAAGGTGGCGTCGTCGGAGGCCACGATGACATCGGCGTTGCCGACCAGTCCGATACCGCCGCCGACGCAGAAGCCGTTGACCGCCGCGATCACGGGAACGGCGCATTCGTAGACCGCCCGGAACGCGTGGAAGCAGCCGCGGTTGGCGTCGATCAGTGCGGTGAAGCCTTCGGTGCGCTGCATCTCCTTGATGTCGACGCCCGCGTTGAATCCGCGGCCTTCGGCGCGCAGGATCACGGCGTGGGTCTCGGGGTTGGCGCCGGCGGCCGTGACCGCGTCGCCGAGTTCGAACCAGCCCTGCGACGGGATGGCGTTGACGGGCGGGTAGTCGACGGTGACCGCGACTATGCCCGGTTCTGTGCTGGTGGATGTGATGGTCAATTGGCACTTCCTCGTGAAGTTGAGGCCGACTACCTAAGCAAGCACTTGCTTGGTACGCTAGCACAGTGACTCGCGCCGAAGCAGGCCCCCTTTCTGCAGGAGCCATCAACTTGGGACTGTCCGGGCGGGTCGTTTTGGTCACGGGCGGGGTTCGAGGGGTAGGCGCCGGTATCAGTGCGGTTTTCGCACAGCAGGGCGCGACCGTCATCACCTGTGCCCGCCGCCCCGTCGAGGGGCTGCCCTATGAGTTTCACGCCTGCGACATTCGCGACGAGGACGCGGTCACTGCGCTGATCGACACGATCGTCGAGCGGCACGGCCGGCTCGACGTCGTCGTCAATAACGCCGGTGGATCGCCCTATGTGCTGACCGCGGAGTCCAGTCCGAAGTTCAACCGCAAGATCATCGAGCTCAATCTCATTGGTGGACTGCTCGTTTCGCAATTCGCCAATGACAAGATGCAAGCCCAGTCGGGTGGCGGGTCGATCGTCAACATCTGCAGTCTCAGCGGCCGCCGCCCCTCCCCGGGCACCGGCGCGTACGGCGCGGCCAAGGCCGGGCTGGAAAGCCTCACCCAGACGCTGGCCGTGGAGTGGGGACCCAAGGTCCGGGTGAACGCCTGCGTTGTCGGCATGGTCGAAACCGAACAAGCCGACCTGTTCTACGGCGACGCCGACTCGATCGCCGCGATCTCCAAGAATGTGCCACTGGGTCGGCTGGCCAAGCCCGAGGATGTCGGTTGGGCCGCAGCATTTTTGGCCTCGGATGCGGCCGCTTACATCAGCGGCGCCTCGCTCGAGGTACACGGCGGCGGCGAGCCGCCGCACTATCTGTCCACCACGACCGCCAGCGCGGTCAAGTAGAGGAGACAACAACTATGGGAGTGGTTGACGGGCGCGTCGTCATCGTCACCGGAGCGGGCGGCGGAATCGGTCGCGCGCACGCGCTGGCCTTCGCGGCCGAAGGTGCACGCGTCGTCGTCAACGACATCGGTGTGGGTCTGGACGGATCACCCGCAAGTGGTGGCAGCGCCGCACAGGCGGTTGTCGACGAGATCACCGCTGCCGGTGGCGAAGCCGTCGCCAACGGATCCAACATCGCGGACTGGGATCAGGCGGCCGCCCTGGTGCAGACCGCCGTCGACACCTTCGGTGGACTGGACGTTCTGGTGAACAACGCCGGCATCGTGCGCGACCGGATGATGGCCAACACGAGCGAGGAGGAGTTCGACGCCGTCGTCGCCGTGCACCTCAAGGGGCATTTCGCCACGATGCGCCACGCCGCGTCCTATTGGCGCGGGCTGTCCAAAGAGGGCAAAACCGTTGACGCACGGATCATCAACACCAGTTCGGGTGCGGGCCTGCAGGGCAGCGTCGGGCAGGGTAACTACAGCGCCGCCAAGGCCGGTATCGCGGCGATGACGCTGGTCGCCGCCGCCGAGATGGGCCGCTATGGCGTCACGGTCAACGCCATCGCGCCGTCCGCGCGGACCCGCATGACCGAGACCGTCTTCGCCGAGATGATGTCGACGCAGGACCAGGCTTTCGACGCGATGGCGCCGGAAAACGTTTCGCCCATTGTTGTTTGGCTGGGCAGTGCCGAATCGCGCGACGTCACCGGCAAGGTCTTCGAGGTCGAGGGCGGCAAGATCCGCGTTGCCGAGGGCTGGGCGCATGGACCCGAGATCGACAAGGGTGGCCGATGGGATCCCGCCGAACTGGGTCCGGTCGTCTCCGACCTGTTGGCCAAGGCGCGCCCGCCGGTCCCCGTCTACGGCGCCTGAGGTTCGCACACCACCAGCGGGATCACCCGGTCGGCGGCTTCGCGGTACTTGCGGTAGGGCGGGTACATCCGCGTCAATCGTGGCCAATACCGTTCGCGCTCAGCGTCGGTGGCGTCGCGCGCGACCAAGTCCAGGTGCTGTGCGCGGATCTGTACCCGCACCTCGGGATTCTCTTTAAGGTTGAGATACCAGAACGGGTCTTCGTCGCGCCCACCGAAGGACGCGGGCAGGATCACCCGATCGCCGTCGCGCAGGTACAGCGTCGCGGTGGTTCGCGGCTGGTCGGACTTGCGCCCGGTGGTGGTCAGCAGGGCCGCGGGAAACCGCAGCAGCTTGGCGCCGAGCTTGCCGTTGGTTCGTTGATAGACCCAGATATGTGCGCGCGCGAAATACTTGAGCAGCAGCGCAATCGGGCGCGAGTTACGAATCCAGCGGCGTTCGGACATGTCGCCCAGATGATTCCCCACCTGGACGCGATGGAAACTTAGGGATCGCAGATCACGACCGGGATGACGCGATCGGTCCAGGCCCGGTAGTCGTCGAACGAGGGATACATGGCGTCCAACTTGGGCCAGTACTCGGCGCGTTCCGCCTCGGTGGCATCGCGGGCCTGCAGCTGCAGCACCTCGTCCTTGATCTGCACGGAGACTTTCGGATTGGCCTTGAGGTTGAGATACCACTGCGGGTGTTTGTCGCTGCCGCCCTTAGAGGCGACCAGGATCACCCGGTCACCCTCACGCAGATAGAGCAGCGGGCTCACCCGGGGTTCACCGCTCTTGCGGCCCGTGGTGGTGAGCAGCGCGACTGGGGCCTTCTGGAAGGTGTTGCCGAATCTTCCGTTGCTGCGTTGGTAGATCCACGCGTTGCCCTTGGCCATCCATTTGATGATGAAGCCGACCCAGGGGGCATTCAGTGAACGTGGCTTCGGTTTCGGCATGGGATTCCTCTGTGCTCGATCTGGCCGGTCCTGCGCACCCCGCGTGTGCGGGCCGCGTCGTTACCGGCGCTGCTGAATAAACGGTTGGAAGCGAACCTTGATGTGGTGGATTTCGGCTCTCCCGCTTGCGCTTTCGGCCGGAATCACGAAGGTCTCGGTGACGTGTGCGGCGAGCCGCCGCCCGCCGAACGCCGCCTTGGTCAGCACCTGGTACGAAGCGTGCACTTGGTCGCCGTCGATGCGGTAGTCCGGTGACGTCGTCTCCGCGAGCAGCCGGTACTGAAGTCCGCGATTGAGGCTGCGCCGCAGGTGATTTCCGGAGAAACCGTTCTTGATTCCCTGCTCGATGCGGGTGCACTGGGCGGCGAACGGAACGGCGTCGCCGTCATGGTTGACCAACGCATCGATGTAGGACTGCGCCGCGGCGATGCGGCTGTCGTCTGAGACGCTCACCAGCAAAACTATCGAGCGCTTAGATGCGCTCGATGATGGTGCCGGTCGACAGGGCGCCGCCCGCGCACATGGTGATCAGCGCGGTGGTCTGGTCGGTGCGTTCCAGCTCGTGCAGCGCGGTGGTGATCAGCCGGCTGCCGGTGCTGCCGACCGGGTGACCCAGCGCGATGGCCCCGCCGTTGACGTTGACCTTGGTCATGTCCGGCTCATGTACCCGCGCCCACGACAGCACCACCGAAGCGAACGCCTCGTTGATCTCGGTGATGTCGATGTCGCCCATCTTCATCCCGGCCTTCTCCAGCACCTTGGCCGTCGACTGCACCGGGCCGTCCAGGTGGTAGTAGGGCTCGGCCCCGACCAGCGCCTGGCTGACGATGCGGGCCCGTGGCCGCAGTCCGAGCGCCTTGGCCTTGTCCTCGTCCATCCACAGCACGGCCGCGGCCCCGTCGGAGATCTGCGACGACGTTCCCGCCGTGTGGATCCCACCCTCGATGACCGGCTTCAGCGCGCTCAGTCCCGAGAGCGTGGTTTCGCGCAGGCCCTGGTCGCGGCTGATGGTGACCCGCTCCGACGTCGGCTGCTTGTTCTCGTCCAGCGCCGGCGCCTCGATCGGGGAGATCTCGCGATCGAAACGCCCCTCGTCCCAGGCCTGCTTGGCCTTGGCCTGGGACTGGTAACCGAGCTCGTCGATGTCTTCGCGGGTGATGCCGCGCCGCTTGGCGATCCGCTCGGCCGCGGTGAACTGATCGGGCAGGTCGATGTCCCACGAGGCGGGCCGCAGGATGCTGCGGTCCGGACCGGCATTGGCGCCCAGCCCGACGCGGCTCATGGCCTCGATTCCGCACGCGATGCCGATGTCGATCGCGCCCGCCGCGATCAGGCCGGCTATCAGGCCGTTGGCCTGCTGGCCGCTGCCGCACTGGCAGTCCACCGTCATGGCGCCCACGTGGTCCGGCAGCCCGGCGACAAGCCAGCTGACCCGGGTGATGTTGTTGGACTGCTCGCCGAACTGCGTCACGCAGCCGCCGATGACCTGCTCGACGTCGCCGGCGTCGATGCCGGCCTTCTCCACGAGCGCCCGTTGGGTGGCCCCCAGTAACTCGGTGGCATGCAGACCGGACAGCCACCCGTTCCGCTTACCGATGGGGCTACGAGTGGCTTCAACGATGACAGGGTTACCCATTCCGTCAGGCTAGAACACGTTTCATTACTCTGACAAGCGAGGATGGTGACCTGCCTTTTATCTGCGCAGGAGGCGTGTTTTACTGGCACTAGAACACGTTGCAATTGAGGAGCGCATTACACATGGCACCCCCCAACATTCCCGCCGACTTCGACTTTCTTGACCCCGACGTCAACCTTGCCGGGTTGCCCGTCGAGGAACTCGCCCAGCTGCGTAAGGCAGAGCCGGTCCACTGGGTTGACATCCCAGATGGCGCGGGCGGGTTCGAGGACCACGGATATTGGATCGTCACCAAGCACGCTGACGTCAAGGAGGTGTCCAAGCGCAGCGACATCTTCTCGAGCTGGATGAACGGCGCCATCCCGACCTGGCCGCCGGAGATGAAGCGGGAGCAGGTCGAGCTGCAGCGCAGCGTCATGCTCAACATGGACGCGCCGCACCACACCCGGTTGCGCAAAATCATCTCCCGCGGGTTCACGCCGCGCGCCATCGGACGGCTGGAAGCCGAACTGGCCCAGCGCGCCCAGAACATCGCCGAGACGGCCGCGAAAGAGGGCAGCGGCGACTTCGTCGAGCAGGTGTCGTGCGAGCTGCCCCTTCAGGCCATCGCGGGTCTGCTCGGCGTTCCCCAGGAGGATCGCGACAAGCTCTTCCGGTGGTCCAACGAGATGACCGGTGGCACCGACCCCGAGTACGCCACCGTCGACCCCGCGCAGTCGTCGATGGAACTGATCATGTACGCCATGGCCATGGCGGCCGAGCGCAACCAGAACCCCACCGACGACATCGTCACCACGCTCATCCAGGCCGACATCGACGGCGAGAAGCTTTCCGATGACGAGTTCGGCTTCTTCGTGGTGATGCTCGCGGTGGCGGGCAACGAGACCACGCGCAACTCGATCACCCACGGCATGATCGCGATGGCGAACAATCCCGATCAATGGGAGCTCTTCAAGAAGGAGCGCCCAGTGACCACGGCCGACGAGATCATCCGGTGGGCCACTCCGGTTTCGGCCTTCCAGCGCACCGCCAACGAGGACACCGAGTTGGGCGGGGTGCAGATCAAGAAGGGTCAGCGGGTCGTGATGTCGTACCGGTCGGCCAATTTCGACGAAGAGGTCTTCGACGACCCGCACAGCTTCAACATCCTGCGCGACCCGAATCCGCACGTCGGCTTCGGCGGCACCGGTGCCCACTACTGCATCGGTGCGAACCTGGCCCGCATGACGATCAACCTGATCTTCAACGCGGTCGCCGATCACATGCCGGATCTCAAACCGATCGGCGAGCCCGAGCGGTTGCGGTCGGGCTGGCTCAACGGCATCAAGCACTGGCAGGTCGACTACGCCGGCAAGACCGCGGTGACACCCTGATGGACTTCGATCTCACCGCGACGCAACAGGCCGTCGCCGATGTGGTGACGTCGGTGTCCGAGCGTGAATTGACTTGGGACGCATTGGTCAGCGGGGGCGTGACGGCGCTGCCGGTGCCCGAACGCCTCGGCGGCGACGGCCTCGGACTGCCAGAGGTCGCAACCGTGCTGACCGAGATCGGTCGTCACGGTGCCATCACGCCGGCCCTGGCCACGCTGGGTTTCGGCGTGCTGCCGCTGCTCGACCTGGCCTCCGACGAACAGCAGGACCGGTTTCTGGGCGGCGTCGCCAAGGGCGCCGTCCTGACCGCCGCGCTCAACGAGCCGGGCACCGCGCTGCCGGACCGGCCCTCGACCACGTTCGCCAACGGCCGGTTGTCGGGCACCAAGGTCGGCGTTGCCTATGCCGGACAAGCGGATTGGATCATCGTCACCGCCGACAATGCGGTCGTCGTCGTGTCGCCGAAGGACAACGGGGTCGAGGCGATTCAGACCCCGACGTCGAATGGCTCCGAGGAGTACACGGTCACGTTCGCCGACGTCGCGGTCGAAGACGCCGGCGTTCTGGCGGGTGCGACGGCGCCCCGGGTCAACCAGTTGGTGCTGGCGGCCATCGGTGCCTACGCCGATGGCCTGGTGGCCGGGGCCCTGCGGCTGACCGCCGACTACGTGGCCAACCGCAAACAGTTCGGCAAGCCGCTGTCGACGTTCCAGACAGTGGCCGCGCAGCTCGCCGAGGTCTACATCGCTTCTCGCACCATTGATTTGGCGGCGAAGTCGGTCGCCTGGCGGCTGTCCGAGGGGCGGGACGCCGACGACGACCTGGACGTCCTCGGGTACTGGATCACCTCCCAGGCGCCGCCGGTGATGCAGATCTGCCATCATCTGCACGGCGGGATGGGAATGGACATCACCTATCCGATGCACCGGTACTACTCCACGATCAAAGACCTGTCCCGGCTGCTGGGCGGTTCTTCTCATCGTCTCGATCTGGTGGGAGCGCAATGTTCATAGACCTGACTCCCGAGCAGCGCCAGCTGCAAGCGGAACTGCGGGAATACTTTTCGAACCTGATCTCGTCGGACGAGATGAAGGCGATGGAGCAGGACCGTCACAACGAGGCCTACCGCGCGGTGATCCGGCGGATGGGCCAGGACGGCAAGCTCGGCGTCGGCTGGCCAAAGGAGTTCGGCGGCTTGGGCTTCGGCCCGATCGAGCAGTCGATCTTCGTCAACGAGGCGCACCGGGCCGACGTGCCGCTGCCCGCGGTGACGTTGCAGACGGTCGGCCCGACCCTGCAGCAGTTCGGTAGCGATCTGCAGAAGAAGAAGTTCCTGCCGGCGATCCTGGCCGGTGAGGTGCACTTCGCGATCGGTTACACCGAGCCCGAGGCGGGCACCGACCTGGCCTCGCTGCGGACCACCGCCGTGCGCCAGGGCGACGAGTACATCGTCAACGGACAGAAGATCTTCACCACCGGTGCCCACGATGCGGACTACATCTGGCTGGCCTGCCGCACCGACCCGGAAGCCGTGAAGCACAAGGGTATTTCGATCCTGATCGTCGACACCAAGGATCCCGGTTACTCCTGGACTCCGATCATCCTTTCCGACGGCGCCCACCACACCAACGCCACCTATTACAACGACGTACGGGTGCCCGCCGAAATGTTGGTCGGTGAAGAGAACGGCGGGTGGCGGTTGATCACCACCCAGCTCAACAATGAGCGGGTCATGCTGGGCCCCGCCGGCCGCACCGCCGGCATCTACGACCGGGTGCACGCCTGGGCGTCCAAGCCGGGCAGTGACGGTGTCACGCCGATCGACCACCAGGACGTCAAGCGGGCACTCGGTGAGATTCATGCGATGTGGCGGATCAACGAGCTGCTCAACTGGCAGGTGGCCGCCGCGGGTGAGGACATCAATGTGGCCGATGCGGCGTCGACGAAAGTCTTTGGCACCGAGCGCATCCAGTACATCGGCCGACTGGCCGAGGAGATCGTCGGCAAGTACGGCAACCCCGCTGATTCGGACACCGCCGATCTGCTCAACTGGCTGGACTCGCAGACCAAGCGCAACCTGGTCATCACCTTCGGCGGAGGCGTGAACGAAGTGATGCGTGAAATGATCGCGGCGTCCGGCCTCAAAGTGCCGAGGGTGCCTCGATGACCGATATCAAGGAAGCGGTCGCGGAAATCACCGCAACCGTCGTCGCCGCACCGCGCGACGCCCGGGATCCGGTGAACCAGCCGACGATCAGCAACTGGGTCGAAGCGCTCGGCGACAGCAATCCGATCTACGTCGACGAGGCCGCCGCCAAGGCCGCCGGTCACCCCGGAATCGTCGCGCCCCCGGCCATGATTCAGGTGTGGACGATGTTCGGTCTGGGTGGGGAACGCCCGACCGACGATCCCATGGGCCCGATCATGCAGCTGTTCGACGACGCGGGCTACATCGGCGTGGTCGCGACCAACTGCGAGCAGACCTACCACCGGTACCTGCGTCCGGGTGAGCAGGTCACCGTCTACTCCGAGATGCGCGACGTGGTCGGCCCCAAGCAGACCGGGCTCGGTGAGGGCTGGTTCATCAACCAACACATCACCTGGCGGGTCGGCGACGAGGTCGTCGCCGAGATGGCCTGGCGCATCCTGAAATTCAGGCCCCGCGAGGATGCCGGCGCCGCCGGCTCCGTCCCGCAGGACCTGGACGCCGATGCCATGATGCGTCCCGCGGTGTCGCGCGACACCGCCTTCTTCTGGGAGGGCGTCAAAGCGCACGAGCTGCGCATCCAGCGCCTCGCCGATGGCACCCTGCAGCACCCGCCGGTGCCGGCGGTGTGGCAGGACAAGGCCGATCCCATCGACTACGCGGTGGCCAGCGGCCGCGGCACGGTGTTCAGCTTCGTGGTGCACCACGCGCCGAAGGTGCCCGGTCGTACGCTGCCGTTCGTGATCGCCCTGATCGAGCTGGAAGAGGGCGTGCGCATGCTCGGCGAGCTACGCGGCGTCGACCACGCCGATATCAAGATCGGAATGCCGGTCCGCGCAACCTATATCGACTTCCCGGCCGGTGAGTCCGGCCCGGAGTGGAGCCTCTACGCCTGGGAGCCCCTGGGAGATCAAGCATGAGCGCACCTGTTGTTGAAGTGGGCACCACCCTGCCCGAACTCAAACTGCATGGTTCGCCGACGTTCATCATCTCGACGGCCCTGGCCACCAGGGACTTCCAGGATGTGCACCATGACCGGGACCTGGCGCAGGCCAAGGGTTCCAAGGACATCTTCGTCAACATCCTCACCGACACCGGGCTGGTGCAGCGCTACGTCACGGACTGGGCGGGCCCGACGGCGGTGATCAAATCGATCGGTCTGCGGCTCGGTGTGCCGTGGTACGCCTACGACACCGTCACGTTTTCCGGTGAGGTGACCGCCATCGACGACGGCCTGATCACATTGAAGGTGTTCGGCCGCAACAGCCTTGGCGACCACGTCATCGCCAACGTGACGCTGACGATCGGGGGTGCGTGATGTTGTCGGGTAAGGCCGCGATCGTCGGTATCGGCGCCACCGACTTCTCCAAGGACTCCGGCCGCAGCGAGCTGCGGCTGGCCGCCGAGGCGGTGCTGGATGCGTTGGACGACGCCGGGTTGAGCCCGTCGGACGTCGACGGGCTGACCACCTTCACCATGGACACCAACAACGAGACCGCCGTCGCGCGTGCGGCCGGCATCGGCGACCTGAAGTTCTTCTCGCAGATCGGGTATGGCGGCGGTGCCGCGTGCGCGACCGTTCAGCAGGCGGCGATCGCCGTGGCCACCGGGGTGGCCGACGTCGTCGTCGCATACCGGGCGTTCAACGAGCGCTCGGGCATGCGATTCGGCCAGGTGCAGACCCGGTTGGTGGGAAATGCTGGCGTGCAAGCCGATTCGACGGCGGCCGACAATTCGTTCTCCTACCCGCACGGGCTTTCCACTCCGGCCGCCCAGGTGGCGATGATCGCCCAGCGCTACATGCATCTGTCCGGTGCGAGCAGCCGGGACTTCGGTGCGATTTCGGTGGCCGACCGCAAGCACGCGGCTAAAAACCCGAAGGCGTACTTCTACGAGAAGCCGATAACCATTGAGGACCACCAGAATTCGCGGTGGATCGCCGAGCCGCTGCGACTGCTGGACTGCTGCCAGGAGACCGACGGAGCTGTCGCCATCGTGGTGACGTCCCCGGAGCGCGCGAAGGATCTCAAGCAGCGACCAGCGATCATCGAGGCGGCGGCGCAGGGCTCCAGCCCCGACCAGTACACGATGGTCAGCTACTACCGGCCCGAGCTCGGCCTGCCCGAGATGGGGGTGGTGGGCCGGCAGCTGTGGTCGCAGTCCGGGCTCAAGCCCACCGACATCCAGACCGCCGTGCTCTACGACCACTTCACCCCGTTCACCCTGATTCAGTTGGAAGAGTTGGGATTCTGCGGTAAGGGCGAGGCCAAGGACTTCATCGCCAACGGCGCCATCGAGATCGGCGGGCGGCTTCCGATCAACACCCACGGTGGGCAGCTGGGCGAGGCCTACATCCACGGCATGAACGGCATCGCCGAGGGTGTGCGGCAACTGCGGGGCACCTCGGTGAACCCGGTGCCCGACGTCGAGCACGTCCTCGTCACCGCCGGAACCGGTGTGCCCACGTCGGGTTTGATCCTGGGCTAGGGGTTTCGGTCGTTGGGTCCGGCTTCGCCGAGTGTGAAGTTAGTTTCACACTCGCAGCCCAACGTGAAACTAACTTCACACTCGACGACTGAAGTGACGCTGCGAGCGACTCGTGCGACGCTGCCGTCGTGGGTGAGCCGTTCCTCGGTAGTGAGGCCGTTGCTCGAGGGGCGTTGACCAGAGGACGGCTCAGCACTGCTTATGTCCGACTCTTTCGAGATGTGTACGTCAGTCGGGATGCAGACGTCACTGCCGCACTGCGGGCTAAGGCCGGTTGGTTATGGACCGGCCGTCAGGGCATAGTCGCCGGACTGGCCGCCGCGGCGCTGCACGGGAGCAAATGGGTCGAAAGCCTGACGGTAGTGGACTTGATTCACCACAACCGCCACCTCCAGGCCGGGATCAGAACTCACGCAGATCGTATCGAGGAAGACGAAATCGCTGCCGTTGGAGGAATCCCGGTTACTTCGGTGCCCAGGACGGCCCTCGACCTGGGCTGCTGGTATTCGACGACGGCGGCGGTTGCCGGCATCGACGCGTTGGCCCGCGCATCGCAAATCAAGGTGGCCGACGTCGAGTTGCTCGCGGAACGGTACTCGGGCCGCCGAGGCATTGTGCAGGCAAGAAAGGCGATAGCGCTATTCGACAGTGGGGCGCAGTCTCCGAAGGAGTCTTGGCTGCGAATTGTCTTGGTTGAGGCCGGCTTGCCGCCGCTTCAGACGCAAATCCCGGTGACCGATGAGTTCGGCGAGCTGGTCGCTCATCTCGATATGGGCTGGGAAGAACTTAAGGTTGCGGTCGAGTACGACGGTGATCACCATCGGACTGATCGGCGTCAGTATGGATGGGATATTCGTCGCTCAGAAATGCTGCAGCGACGCGGTTGGATCGTAGTAAGGGTCGTCGCAGGGGACCGGCCGGCCGAGATCATTCGCAGGGTACGAGCGGCTCGCGCCCTGCGAGTGTGAAGTTAGTTTCACGCTCGTTGCCGAACGTGAAACTAACTTCACACTCGGGCGAGCGAGCAGACCCCGGCGGCGCGAGAGCAGACCCAAGCCCCTAGGCGGGAACCAGTTCGACGCCCGACAGCACGACGGCGTTGTCGCGCGAGGGCGCGGCAACGCTGGCCAGGAAGCGGCCGTTGTCCTTCCAGATGCCGACCTTGAGCGTTTCGCCGGGAAATGCCACCCCGGCAAAACGCGCGCCGTAGGCCGCCACCGCGCCGGTATCCCCGTCGAGCAGCGCATCGGTGATCGCCTTGCAGGTCATGCCGTAGGTACAAAGCCCGTGCAGGATGGGCTGGGAAAAGCCTGCGGCAGCGGCGAATTCGGGATCGGAGTGCAGCGGGTTGCGGTCGCCGCACAGTCGGTAGAGCAGCGCCTGCTGCGGCAGAATGGGCATATCGACCTCGAGATCGGGAGCCCGGTCCGGCGCGCCGTCCGCCGTCGACGGACCGCGCTCACCGCCGAATCCGCCTTCGCCGCGGGCGAAGATGGATCGGCGCTGCGTCCACAGCAGCGTGCCGTCCGGCGCGGTCACCGTGGTCTCGCTCCAGATCACCGCGGCCTTGCCTTTGTCCCAGATGTCGGTGAATCGGGTGACGGCCTTGGCCGAGCCCGACGGCGGCAGCGGAGCGGGCACCTCGACCCGCTCGCTGGCGTGCAGCACCTTGCCCAGCTCGATGTCGATGCCGGGGAACTTGACGGTGGGCGGTTTCGTGGCATGGAAGGTGGCGGCCACGTTGCCGAACGTCGGCAGCACCTGCGGGGTGTCGTCGATCAGGTAGCGCAGCTCGCGCGGGTCCATCGGATCGGCGCCCGCGCCCAGGCCGAGGTGATACAGCTGCACATCGCTGCTGGCCCAAGAGAATTCGATGGGATCCAGTTCGGCATTCAGCGCGACGTCTACGTCGATGGGCATCTCAGCGCTCCTCCGCAATGTGCAACGCCGCCAGGTAGCCGAACGTCATGGCCGGGCCGATGGTGCCACCCGGACCGGGGTACGTGTGGCCCATCACCGGCGCGCTGACATTGCCGGCGGCGTAAAGGCCTCCGATGATACTGCCGTCGTCGCGCAGCGCCCGGCCGTGGATGTCGGTGCGGATGCCGCCCTTGGTACCCAGGTCACCGGGCACCATCTTGGCCGCGTAGTACGGCGCGTGACTGATCTCGCCGAGATTGGGGTTCGGCTTGTTGGTCGGGTCGCCGTAGTACCTGTCGTAGGCGCTCTCGCCGCGCTGGTAGTCGGCGTCGACGCCGGAGCGCGCGAAGCCGTTGAAACGTTCCACCGTCGCGGTGAATTCGCTCTCTGGCAGGCCGGCCTTTTGCGCCAGCTCCGCCAGCGTGTCGGCCGCGATGATGACGCCGGACTCGAGCCACTTGCGCGGAATGCGTTGTCCGGGCTGCAATCCCGCGAAGATGTAGCGGTCGCGGTATCGCTGGTCGAACACCAGCCAAGCGGGGATGTTCTCGCCCGGGCCGGGGCCCTGGCCGTATTCGCCGCCATACATGTGATGGCAGGCCTCGACATAGGGCATCGATTCGTTCATGAACCGCTTGCCCGACATGTTGACGATGATCGACCCCGGCGAATTGCGCTCGGAGAGCGCGAACCACGGTGCGCCCACCAGCGGGACGGTCGGGCCCCACCAGGCGTCTTCCATGATGTCCAATGCGGCGCCGAGCTTTTCGCCTGCCAGAATTCCGTCTCCGGTGTTGGCCACCGCACCGACGGTCCACTCGGTGGTGATCGGTGCGCGCTGGTATTTCACCCGCATCTGTTCGTTGTGCTCGAACCCACCCGACGCCAGGATCACGCCGCGACGGGCCCGGATCAGCTCGGGCTCACCCGATTCCGCGTCGCCGGCGCCGCGCACGTAGACGCCGCGCACCACACCGTCTTCGACGTAGAGATCGGTGAGCGCGGTATTGAGCACCACCGGAACCCCAGCCCGCTGCAACCCGATCCGCAGCGGCCCGATCAACGCCCGGCCCATGCCGACCAGGTTCTTGCCGGTCGCTTTGGCCCACATGGTGCGGCCGCCGACCTTCAGGCTGCGCAGCACACCGCGCGGGTGACGCTTGAGCTGGTTCAGCCGCACGTAATCCTGTTGCATCACCACGACGTTCAGCGGGACCTTGCCGTACGCCGGCTCCAAGCCGGACTCGTCGGCGCCGAGCTTACGCGCGTTGAACGGCTTGGGCTCGATCGATCGGCCGTCGGCGCGGCCCCCCGGCGACTCGGGGTAATAGTCGGAGTACTTCGGTACCCAGCACATCTTCAGCGGGGTGTGCTTCAGCACAAACGACAGCATCTCGGGGCCGCGCTCGAGGTAGGTATCGATGCGTTCCGGCTCGACGACGCTGCCGACGATCCCGTGCAGATAGGTGCGGGCGGCCTCGGGGGTATCGCGGACCCCGTCACGCTTGAGCACTTCGTTGTTTGGGATCCAAACGCCGCCACCTGAGCGTGCGGTCGAGCCGCCGAAGTGCGGGGCCTTCTCGATGACTATGGTGGAAAGACCCCGGTGAGCGGCGGTAAGGGCGGCCACCATGCCGGCTCCGCCGCTCCCGACCACGACGACGTCGTACTCCTGCGCTGACATGTAGAACACGTTATAGAATTGCCCGGGGCGGCCGCTACTGGCCCGGTCGACCGTACGAGGAGACTTGGAAAAATGCTCAGTGTTGCCACTCGCGACGAGCTGGCTGCCGACTTGGCGCAGGCCGAGCGGAGCGGCGAGCCGATCGCGCCGTTGACCGCCGCCCATCCGGACATCGACGTCGTCGATGCGTATGAGATTCAGCTGATCAACATCCGCCAGAGAGTCGCGGAGGGGGCCCGCGTGCTGGGGCACAAGGTGGGCCTGTCGTCGTTGGCCATCCAGCAGATGATGGGCGTCGACGAGCCGGACTACGGACACCTGCTCGATGAGATGCAGCTGTTCGAAGACACCCCGGTCAAGGCCAACCGCTACCTGTACCCCCGGGTCGAGGTCGAGGTCGGTTTCGTCCTGAACGCGGACCTGCCAGGAGCCGGCTGCACCGAGGACGACGTGCTGGCGGCCACCGAAGCGCTGGTCCCGTCGATCGAGCTGATCGATACCCGGATCACCGACTGGAAGATTGAACTGTGCGACACCATCGCCGACAACGCCTCGTCGGCGGGTTTCGTGCTCGGTGAGGCGCGCGTGTCCCCCCGCGACATCGACGTCAAGGGGATCGACGCCGTCTTGCGTTGCAACGGTGAGGTCGTCGCGCAAGGCCGTACCGACGCGGTGCTGGGCAATCCGGTCACCGCGGTGGCCTGGCTGGCCCGCAAGGTGGACGGCTTCGGCGTACGCCTGCGCAAGGGCGACGTGGTGCTGCCCGGATCGTGCACGAAAGCGATCGACGCACACCCCGGCGACAACTTCGTCGCCGACTTCGCGGGCCTCGGTGCGGTGCGTTTATCGTTCGAATAGGCTCGAATTAAATCGTCTAACTTAAATCTCAAAAGCTTCGAAAAGGAGCATCATGCCGACTAAGGCGACTGTGGCCTTGAAAGTGGCGATTGTCGGGTCGGGGAACATCAGCACTGACCTGCTCTACAAGCTGCTGCGATCGGACTGGCTGGAACCGCGCTGGATGGTCGGCATCGACCCGGACAGCGAGGGCTTGGCCCGGGCCCGCAAGCTGGGTTTGGAGACCACCCACGAGGGGGTGGACTGGCTGTTGGCGCAGTCGGAGAAGCCCGACCTGGTGTTCGAGGCCACCAGCGCCTACGTGCACCGCGACGCGGCCCCCAAGTACGAGGCCGCCGGGATCCGGGCCATCGACCTGACCCCGGCCGCGGTGGGCCCCGCGGTGATCCCGCCGGCCAACCTGCGCCAGCATCTGGACGCGCCGAACGTCAACATGATCACCTGCGGTGGGCAGGCGACCATCCCGATCGTCTATGCCGTGTCGCGCGCCCTCGCCGACGTGGGTGGCGTGCCGTATGCCGAGATCGTCGCCTCGGTCGCCTCGCTGTCGGCCGGCCCCGGCACCCGGGCCAACATCGACGAGTTCACCAAGACCACCAGCAGGGGTGTGGAGACCATCGGCGGCGCCAAGCGCGGCAAGGCGATCATCATCTTGAACCCGGCCGACCCGCCGATGATCATGCGCGACACCATCTTCTGCGCCATCCCCGAGGACGCCGACCGGGATGCGATCGCCAAGTCCATCCATGACGTGGTGGCCGAGGTGCAGACCTACGTGCCGGGCTACCGGCTGCTCAACGAGCCCCAGTTCGACGACCCGTCGATCCACTCCGGGGGCCAGGCGCTGGTCACCACGTTCGTTGAGGTCGAGGGCGCCGGCGATTACCTGCCGCCTTATGCGGGCAACCTGGACATCATGACCGCCGCGGCGACCAAGGTCGGCGAGGAGATCGCCAAAGAATCCTTGAGCGCGACGGCCAAAGGAGCGCAATCATGACCAGCCGCGCCGACGACGATGCAGAGCGAAGCGATGAGGAGTGGCGCCATGAGTGAAGTCTTCTTCAACCCGGTCTGGGACGTCCGGATCACCGACACGTCGCTACGCGACGGCTCCCACCACAAGCGCCACCAGTTCACCAAGGACGAGGTGGGCGCGATCGTGGCCGCCCTGGACGCCGCGGGTGTGCCCGTCATCGAGGTCACCCACGGCGACGGCCTGGGCGGCTCGAGCTTCAACTACGGGTTCTCCAAGACCCCCGAGCAGGAGCTGATCAAGCTCGCCGCCGAGACCGCCAAAGAGGCCAAGATCGCCTTCTTGATGCTGCCCGGTGTGGGCACCAAGGAAGACATCAAAGAGGCCCAGAACAACGGCGGCTCGATCTGCCGGATCGCCACGCACTGCACCGAGGCCGATGTGTCGATCCAGCACTTCGGCCTGGCCCGCGAGCTCGGCCTGGAGACCGTCGGGTTCCTGATGATGAGCCACACCATCGCGCCGGAGAAGCTGGCCGTCCAGGCCCGGATCATGGCCGACGCGGGCTGCCAGTGCGTCTACGTGGTCGATTCGGCCGGGGCGCTGGTCCTCGAGGGGGTGCGCGACCGGGTCGCCGCGCTGGTGGCCGAATTGGGGTCGGATGCTCAAGTCGGTTTCCACGGGCATGAGAACCTGGGGCTCGGGGTGGCCAACAGTGTGGAGGCCGTGCGGGCGGGCGCCAAGCAGATCGACGGCTCGTGTCGACGGTTCGGCGCCGGGGCGGGCAACGCGCCCGTCGAGGCGCTGATCGGGGTGTTCGACAAGATCGGCGTGAAGACCGGGATCGACTTCTTCGACATCGCCGACGCCGCCGAAGAGGTGGTCGCCCCCACCATGCCCGCCGAGTGCCTGCTCGACCGCAACGCCCTGATCATGGGCTATTCCGGGGTGTACTCGAGCTTCCTCAAACACGCCATCCGCCAAGGTGAGCGCTACGGCGTCCCGCCGCATGAGCTGCTGCACCGCGCCGGCCAGCGCAAACTCATCGGCGGCCAGGAAGACCAGCTCATCGATATCGCCCTGGAGATCAAGCGCGAGCAACAGAGCGGCACCGCCGCTACTCGGTAGCCTGCGGTTTCGGCGCGATTTCCACACAGGCGGTGCATAGCTACCGCGAGTACCCTGGCCCGCATGAGCACGACATCCAAGAAAGTCGGCCTGCTCGCCGGGGGGCTGCTAGCCGCTACCGTCGCGACGGTGATCGCGCTGCCGGTGGCCAGCGCCGACACGTGCAACCAGGACGTGGGTTCATCCATCGACTCGTACCTGCAGCGCCATCCCGACCTCCACCAGCAACTGCAGGCCAAGTCACAGGCCGAGGGCGGCAACGGCAACGTCATCGACTATCTGAACCGGCATCCCGACGTACGCCAGCACCTGATCGACCTGTCCCACGCCTGCCCACCCTAGGTGAGTCGGCCTCGTCTTTGAACGCTGTGGCCGACGCGCGGGAACGTTCGACATTGACGAAAAAGTAGAACACGTTCTAGCGTCTAGGCGTGTTCTCTGAATCTGTCTCGGGTCCGCTCACCTCAGCCATCGCCGAATCCGAAAAGCTGGTGGCCTCCGCCCCCCACATCGAGACCGAAGCCGACCTGCTGGAAGGGCTGCAGTACCTGGCCGGCTGCATCGCCGGTTGTATGCACCTGGCGTTCGACTACGACCGCGACCATCCCTTCCTGCAATCGGGCACCGGGCCGTTCACCAAGATGGGCCTGGACAACCCGGACACGCTCTACTTCGGCACGCGGGTGCACGCCAATCACGACTACGTCGTCACCGGCAGGCGCGGCACCACCACCGACCTGAGTTTCCAGCTGCTCGGCGGTGAGTACACCGACGACAACGTCCCCGCCAGCCAGGCGGCGTTCGACGACCGGGAACTGCAGATCGCACCCGACGGCAGCTTCGAGTGGCGGGTGCGGCCGACAAGTCCCGGGCAACTGGTCATCCGCGAGGTCTATGGCGACTGGGCGGCGCAGCGCGGCACGCTGGCCATCTCCCGGTTGGACACCGCGGGCACCGCGCCACCGCCGCTGACCCGCGAAATCATCGAAAAGCGTTATGCCACAGCCGGAAAGCAACTCGTGAACCGGGTGAAGACGTGGCTGCAGTTCCCGCAGTGGTTTTACTTCAACATCCCGGTCAACACGATGGTGCCGCCCCGCCTTACGCCCGGCGGACTGGCGACCCAGTACTCGTCGGTGGGGCACTACGAGCTGCGGCCCGACCAGGCGCTGGTGATCACCATCCCGGTCACCGATGCGCCCTACCTCGGCTTCCAGTTGGGCAGCCTGTGGTACATCTCGCTGGACTACATCAACCACCAGACCTCGCTGAACAACACTCAGGCGCAGGCGGATCCGGACGGCAAGGTGCGCATCGTGGTCGCCGACCAGAACCCGGGCGTGACCAACTGGGTCGAAACCCTCGGTCATCGCAAGGGCATCCTGCAGTTCCGCTGGCAGCGGGTGTCGCGTCAACTCACCGAGGCCGACGGCCCCACCGTCGAGCTGGTCGACATCGACGCCATACCGACCACGCTGCCGTACTTCGAGCACAACAAGATCTCCGACGACGAATGGCGCGCGCGAATCACGCTGCGTCAACAACAAATTGCGGCAAGGATGCTGGGGTGACGATGTCAGGGATGCTCAACGACAAGGTAGTGATCATCAGTGGCGTCGGTCCGGGTCTCGGCACCACGCTGGCGCGCCGATGTGCCGACAACGGTGCCGACCTGGTGCTCGCGGCCCGTACCGTCGAACGGCTGGACGAGGTTGCCAAGCAGATCAACGACTCCGGCCGCAAAGCCTTGGGGGTGCGCACCGACATCACCGACGACGACGAGGTCGCCTACCTGGTCGAAACCACCATGGCCACCTACGGCAAGGTCGACGTGCTGATCAACAACGCGTTCCGGGTGCCGTCAATGAAGCCGTTGGCCGGCACCAGTTTTCAGCACATCCGCGACGCAATCGAGCTCAGTGCCCTGGGCGCCCTGCGGCTGATCCAGGCCTTCACGCCCGCGCTGGAGACGTCGCACGGATCGATCGTCAACGTCAACTCCATGGTGCTGCGCCACTCGCAGGCGAAATACGGCGCCTACAAGATGGCCAAGTCCGCGCTGCTTTCCATGTCGCAATCGCTGGCCACCGAGCTGGGGGACAAGGGTATCCGGGTCAACTCCGTTGCGCCGGGCTACATCTGGGGCGACACGTTGCAGGCCTACTTCGAGCATCAGGCGGGCAAGTACGGCACCACGGTCGACGAGATCTATGCGGCGACGGCAGCCAACTCCGACCTCAAGCGCTTGCCGACCGAGGAAGAAGTGGCCTCGGCCATCCTGTTCTTAGCCAGTGATCTGTCCAGCGGCATCACCGGGCAGACCCTGGACGTCAACTGCGGGGAGTATCACGTCTGATGTCCGATCGCACCGATATCGGGACCGTCGACGAGCTGCACGCATCGGCTACCAAGCTGACGGGCCTCGACGACTTCGGCGTAGACGACGACAACTATCGCGAAGCGCTGCAAGTGCTGCTGGACTCCTACCGGACCGAAGCCGGGCTTACGGTGTTGGGCAGCAAGATGAATCGCTTCTTCCTGCGCGGTGCGCTGGTGGCGCGATTGCTGTCCCAGTCCGCGTGGAAGCAGTACCCGCAGCACGCCGACGTCAACATCGAACGCCCGATCTTCGTCACCGGCCTGGTACGCACCGGAACCACGGCGCTGCACCGGCTCCTGGGTGCCGATCCCGCGCATCAGGGTCTGCACATGTGGCTGGCCGAGTTCCCGCAACCGCGTCCGCCACGCGAGACCTGGGAGTCGCACCCGCTCTATCGCCAGCTCGACGCGCAATTCACCCAGCACCACCAGGAAAACCCCGGCTACACCGGGCTGCATTTCATGGCCGCCTACGAACTGGAGGAGTGCTGGCAGCTGTTGCGACAGTCGCTGCACTCGGTGTCCTACGAAACGCTGGCGCACCTACCGAGTTATTCGCAGTGGCTCTCGGCGCAGGACTGGACTCCGTCATATCAGCGGCACCGCCGCAACCTTCAGCTGATCGGGCTCAACGACGCCGACAAGCGGTGGGTGCTGAAGAATCCCAGCCACCTGTTCGCGTTGGACGCGTTGATGGCGACGTATCCCGATGCGTTGGTGATCCAGACTCATCGTCCGGTCGAAACGATCATGGCCTCGATGTGCTCGCTGGCGCAGCACACCGCCGAGGGATGGTCGACGTCGTTTACCGGGGCCCAAATCGGCGCTGACGCAATGGAAACCTGGTCGCGAGGGTTGGAGCGGTTTAACACCGCGCGGGCCAAATACAGCCCCTCGCAGTTCTACGACGTCGACTACAAGGAATTGATCGCCGACCCGATGGGCACCGTGGCCGACATCTACCGGCACTTCGGCATGCCGCTGACCGATGAGGCCAAGGCCGCCATGGAAAAGGCACACGCCGACAGCCAGTCAGGCGAGCGGGCGCCGAAGCACACCTACTCGCTGGCCGACTACGGCCTCAGCACCGAGACGGTCAAGGAGCGCTTCGCCGGGCTGTAAGTCACAGGCGCCACCAGGGTTTCCGTGCCGGCGGGGCATACTATTTGCCCGCCTCTCCGCGACAAAGTGACAAAGGTCTTCCGGCGCGCCCGTGTTGTCGCTCAAAGGCGGGCACAACGCCAATGCTTGCGGCGCCGACCGGCCCGATGCGGCGACGGTGGCTCAGTCGTCGTCCGGGTCGTCGTCGAGGTAGCCCTCGGCGACCGCATGCTCAATGCTGTCACCGAGTCTGGGGCACGACCGGATGCGCGCGGTGTCGCCCCCGGAGTCACGCACCTCGGTGAAGTGCGCGCAGCGCTGCCACGCTTCGGTGTTCCACTGCACGGCGGTGTGTCCCGGCCCGAGCCTGCGAACGGTGACCCGCACGTGGCAGAACCGGCAGTCCACCGGCAGCAGACCCGAGTTGAGGTAGCGCTCGCGGTCGGCGCGACTGGCTTCGGCAACCGCGGCAGCGCGCTGCGGATCATCGGCGAAATCCCTTGATTTCGACGCTAAACCAGAACGAGCTCCGCCTTTGCGTCCGGAGCTTGCCGGATGCTCGTCATGGTCGTGATGATCGCCGTGCAGCAACAACATCGACCGCGCGAGCTGGTCGACGTCAGGTACCGCCGGCTGATCGTCGCCCATGATTCCTAGTGTTGCTTGACCGGCACGTCGTCGGTAGCCGGCTCGTCCGCCTCGGAGTCCTTGGTCTTGAGGTTTTCCTCGACCTCGGCATTCCAATACTCGTTGGCGCGGGTGGTGTCCACCTCGATCTCGAAGCGCTCCACCATCTCCGGCTCGATGTCGGCGACGTCGACGTAGAACTGCTGATACCAGCGGCGCAACTGGTAGACCGCGCCGTCCTCTTCGACCAGCAGCGGATTGTCGATGCGGGTCTTGTGCTTCCAGATCTCGACGTCCTGCAGGAAGCCCTTGCTGACGCCCTCGGTGAACACCTTCGCCAGCTTGTCGGTCATCTTTTCGTCCATGCCCTTGGGCTTTTCGACGATGACGCCCCACTGCAGCACGAACGAGTTCTGGGTCACCGGGTAGTGGCAGTTGATCAGGATCGACTCGGCCTTGTAGCCGCCGTAGCTGTTGTGCAGCCAGTTGATCATGAACGACGGCCCGAAGTAGGACGCCTCGGAATCCAGGTGCGCCTCACCGTACGACGTGCCGAGATCGTTGACGTCGGGCCGGCCCACGTTGTGCAGGTACTGCGACGCGATGTGACCCTCGAAGACATTCTTGAAGTACGTCGGCAACCCGAAATGGATGTAGAAGAAGTGCGCCATGTCGGTGACGTTGTCGATGATGTCGCGGCAGTTGGACCCCTCGATGAGGATGCTGTTCCAGCGCCACTCGGTCCACTCGTCGCTGTGGGATTCCGGGATGTCCGGAATCTGGACGGCGGGGTCCGGCGGGTTGTTCTCGTGGTCGTGCCAGACGAACAGCAGGCCGGCGCGTACGTCGGTCGCCCACGACCGGGTGCGCGCGGTCTTGGGTGTGCGCTTGGCGTACGGGACCAGCTTGCAGCGGCCGTCGCCGCCCCAGCGCCAGTCGTGGAAGGGGCAGGCGACCTCGTCGCCCTTGATGGTGCCCTCCGACAGATCCCCGCCCATGTGGCGGCAGTAGCCGTCGAGGACCTTGATGTCCCCCTGCGAGTCGGCGAAGACCACCAGCTTGGTGCCGAAAGCCTCAATCGAATGCGGCTTGCCGTCCTGGAAGTCCTTCGCGACGCCCAGGCAGTGCCAACCGCGGGCGTATCTGGTCGGCAAGTCGCCGGGATCGATTTCCCGGACGCCGACCGCTTTGGTGTCGGTACTCACCTGTTACCTCCAACTCACTGGGCCTCTAATTAGAACACGTTACAGTTTTGCGGCGAGGGCGCGCAACGACGGCGCGTCTGGCTGGGATTTCCCGTGACCCGTCCGCGCTCGGGGTATATCTAGACGATGCCGCTGTTTGCGTTCGAGGGCCGCGCGCCACGGGTCGATCCCACCGCGTTCGTGGCCCCGACGGCCACTCTGATCGGCGACGTCGTGGTGGAGGCGGGGGCCTCGGTGTGGTTCAACGCCGTATTGCGCGGCGACTACGGGCCGATCGTGGTGCGCGAGGGCGCCAACGTCCAAGACGGGTCGGTGCTGCACGCGCCTCCAGGTATCCCGGTCGACATCGGTCCCGGCGCGACGGTCGCGCACCTGTGCGTCATTCACGGGGTCCACGTGGGGCCTGAGGCGCTGATCGCCAACCACGCCACCGTTCTGGACGGCGCGGTGATCGGCGCGCGCAGCCTGGTCGCCGCGCACTCGCTGGTGACGGCCGGCACCCAGATTCCGCCCGGGATGCTGGCCGTGGGCGCGCCGGCTCAGATCAAGGGCCCGGTCGCCGGGACGGGCGCCGAGATGTGGGTCAAGGTGAACCCGCAGGCCTACCGCGACCTCGCTCTGCGGCATCTGGCCGGGCTGGAACCGATCTAGATTTTGCGCGTGTTGGCCGCCGCGCGCTCCATGTCCCAGTAGGCGCGCAGTGCCAGCATCTTGCCCTCGGCGTTGACCTTGTAGGTGAACACGCCTTCGGCGGTCGTCTGGTACTCACCCGTCGTGATGAGGATGTGCCCCACATTGGCTTCCTCGTTGCCGCACTGATAGGTGTCGCGGAAGAAGAACTCGATCTTCGTGGTGGGGGCGATGGCCTTGTCCCAGAAGGCCGAGATCGCATCGCGGCCGCGGTGCCCCAGGCCTTCGGGGTCGAACACCGAGGGCCCGATCGGGTCCTCGACGATGGCGTCGTCGGCGAACACCGCCAGCCAGGCATCCTTGTTCCGGGCCGCCACCGCCTCGCGGGAGCGGCGGCCGGCCTCGTGCGCGGGGTGCGCGCTCACGCATCGACCTTCTGGGCCGCGGGCTTGTCGGCGCCCACCACCCACATCGAGTAGTACTGCGAACCACCGCCGTAGGCGTGCCCCAAGGCCTTTCGTGCGTTGGGCACCTGGTGGTCGCCACCCTTGTTCATCACCTGGATGGCCGCTTCGGCGAAGCGAATCAGGCCGGAGGCGCCGATCGGGTTCGATGACAGCACGCCGCCTGACGGGTTGACCGGCAGCCGGCCGCCGATCTTGGTTTCGCCGGCTTCGGTGAGTTTCCAGCCTTCGCCCTCGGCGGCAAACCCGAGGTTTTCCAACCACATCGGTTCGAACCAGGAGAACGGCACGTAGATTTCCGCCGCGTCGATCTCGTCGATCGGGCTCTCGATACCAGCGGCCTTCCACAGCGCCGCGGCCGCGTCCCGGCCGGCCTGCGGGCTGACCTGGTCGCGTCCGGAGAACTGCAGCGGCTCGGTGCGCAACGCGGTGGCGTGGATCCATGCCACCGGATGTCCTTGCGCCAGGCGGGCTTCGGCGGCCTCCTCGTTGCCGATCACGACGGCTGCTGCACCGTCGGACGACGGGCACGTCTCGTCGTAGCGGATCGGATCCCACAGCATGGGCGACGACATCACCTTCTCGACGGTGATGTCGGGTTGGTGGAGGTGCGCCAGCGGGTTCTTGCTGCCGTTGAGCCGGTCCTTGACCGCGACGATGGCACCGATGTTCGTCGGCGCACCGGATCGGCGGATGTAGGAGCGGACGTGCGGGGCGAAGTAACCGCCCGCGCCTGCGCCCACCGGCTTGATGAAGGGGATCGGAATCGACAACGCCCACATGGCGTTTGATTCCGACTGCTTTTCCCAGGCCATCGCGAGCACGCGGCGGTACTTGCCGGACTGCACCAGGCTGGCGGCCACCACTCCGGTGGACCCGCCGACCGATCCCGCGGTGTGCACCCGGATCAGCGGCTTGCCCGTGGCACCCATGGCGTCGGCCATGAACAGCTCGGGCATCATGACGCCCTCGAAAAAGTCCGGCGCCTTACCGACCACGACGGCGTCGATGTCGTCGAAGGTGCTGCCGGAGTCGGCCAGCGCCCGGTCGATCGCCTCGCGCACCAGGCCGTTCATCGAAACGTCTTGGCGTTTGGCGACGTACTTCGTTTGTCCGGTACCTAGTACCGCAGCAAGGTTTGGCCCTGCACCGGCCATCAGTTCTTTCCTTCCATCACCGCGACCAGGTTCTGTTGTAGCGCAGGCCCGCTGGTGGCGTGCGCCAGCACCCGCTCAGCCGAACCGTTCCAGATGTGTTGTGCTGCAAAGCCGATGCGTTCGAGACCGGCGACGAACATCGGATTGGCCGCCAGCGCGCCACCGGACGGATTGACCTTGGTCGGTCCCGGTATCCGGATGGCTTCCTCGATGATCAGGTGCTGGTGGGTGAACGGCGCGCAGATCTCGGCCACGTCGAGGTTGTCGGTCCGGCCGCCCGTGGCCACGTGGGCCGCGGCCTTGGTCGACGGGGACTCGGTGAGGTCACGCGCGCCCAGCGACGGGGTTTCGATGCGGTGCTCGATTCCAGTGATCCAGGCTGGGTTTTCGCGCAGCTCGCGTGCCCGGTCGCCGGCCGCGAGCACGATGGCCGCGGCACCGTCGGTGATCGGAGCGATGTCGTGACGCCGCAGCGGGTCGGCGAAGAACGGCCGGTCGAGCAATTCGGCCACGCTGATCGCCCCCTCCACTTTGTCTACCCGGCGCGCGTTGGCAAAGGAGTCGAAGGCCACGCGCGCCATCTGCTCCTCGGTCCACTTGCCGGTGTCGATGCCGATGCGCGCCTGCAGCCCGGCCATCGAGATCGAATCGGGCCACAACGGCGCGACCGTGTAGGGGTCGGTCTGCCGCGTCAGGATCTGGCGCAGGATCCCGGCCGACGACTTGCCGAAGCCGTACACCAGTGCGGTGTCGACCTCGCCAGTCAGGATTTTGATGTAGGCCTCGTAAAGTGCCCAGGCCGCATCCATCTCGACGTGCGATTCGTTGATCGGCGGCATGGCGCCAATCGAGTCGATCGCCGAGATGAACGAAAATGCCCGTCCGGCAAGGTAATCGGATGATCCGGAACACCAGAAGCCGATGTCGGTCCTGCTGATGCCCAGCTCTTCGTACAGCTGGGCGAAGCACGGAATCAACATCTCGACACCGTTGGTGGTGCCGTCGGTGCGGCGGACGTGTGGGGCGTGGGCAAAGCCGACGACCGCAACGTTGCGAGCGCTCATGTGCAGGTAAGCCCTTTACAGATGGTGCTTGTAGGTGTCGTAGTCGGCGTCGGATTCCCCGGTCGGCCGGAAGTACTCGATGTTGTCGATGCCAAATCCCCACTCCTCGCGGGGTTTCCAGACCGCCTCGACGCGCATACCCATCCGTACTTCGTGGGCGTCGATGTCGGCGACCAGATGCAGGAACGGGATGTCGGCTCCGTCGAGCAGCACGTAGGCCGCCACATACGGCGGCTTGATGCGCTGACCCTGGAACGGGATGTTGATGATCGCGAACGTCGTGACGGTGCCCTTGTCCGGCAACTCCACGAACTCGGTCGTCGGCTGGCCCGTGGCCGGGTCGGCGCCATGCGGCGGGAAATAGACCTTGCCGTTCTCACCCGTCTTCGCGCCCAGCAGCTTGCCCTGCGCGATGGCCCGCAGGTAGGCGCTCTCCTCGTGCGAGGCGCTGTGCTGAATGGTCAGCGAGACGGGCGTGACGATCATGGTCACCGGGTCTTTGTCGCCGTCGGACTGCTCCGTCACGGCCTCGGCTTGCTCGCCGAGCGCGAAATACGCGATGTCGGTGATGGCGCCCACCGGCTCGTCGACCCAGTGCACATGCACCCGGGCACCGGACTTGATGGCACTGCGGCTCGCCAGCGTCCACGGCGTGGATCAGCGGGGTGTCCGCGCCGTCCAGCTTGATCAGCGCCCAGGCGAACGGTCGGTCGAGGGGCTGGCCCTCCATGGGCTCGGGCTGCCAGGTCCACGAGACCACGGTGCCGACACTGGACACCGGTACCATCTCGCCCAGCGGCTCATAGGTGACCGGGTCATATTCGGCCGGCGGCACGTGCACCCGGCCATCCGATCCGCGCACACCCAGGACGTGGCGGTCACGCAGTGCGGTGAAGAACTTGCTCAGGGTGGGGCCGACCGAACGGGTGTAGTCGAACGACAACGTCAGTGGCGCGGCGAGCGGTGGCTCAGGGTGATCCATCAGGGGCGGGCTACTCGAGCTGGCTGTCACGCCATCGAGTAGAACAGGTTCTAAGAACGGATTCAACATCGGGTCTGCGACGGAAGGGTGAAGACGGTGAAGCTGGGATTGCAGCTGGGATATTGGGGCGCTCAGCCGCCGCAGAACCACGGCGAGCTGGTGGCCGCGGCCGAGGAGGCCGGATACGACGCCGTCTTCACCGCCGAGGCGTGGGGTTCGGACGCCTACACGCCGCTGGCCTGGCTGGGTTCGTCGACGTCCCGGGTGCGGCTGGGCACGTCGGTGGTCCAGCTGTCCGCCCGCACGCCGACGGCCTGCGCTATGGCGGCATTGACGCTCGACCACCTGTCCGGCGGGCGGCACGTCCTCGGCCTCGGTGTCTCCGGACCGCAGGTGGTCGAGGGCTGGTACGGCCAGTCGTTCCCCAAGCCACTGGCCCGCACCCGCGAATACATCGACATCATCCGGCAGGTGTGGTCGCGCGAGGCGCCGGTGACCAGCGCCGGGCCGCACTACCCGCTGCCGCTGACCGGTGATCGCGCAACCGGTCTCGGCAAGCCGCTCAAGCCGATCACCCATCCGCTGCGGGCCGACATCCCGATCATGCTGGGCGCCGAGGGGCCGAAGAACGTCGCGCTGGCCGCCGAGATCTGTGACGGCTGGCTGCCGATCTTCTACACGCCGCGCATGGCCGACACCTACAACGAGTGGCTGGACGAGGGGTTCGCCCGTCCGGGCGCCCGCCGCAGCCGCGAGGACTTCGAGATCTGCGCGACGGCCAACATCGTCATCACCGAGGACCGCAGCGCCGCATTCGCCGCCATGAAGCCCTACATCGCGCTCTACATGGGCGGGATGGGTGCCGAAGACACCAACTTCCACGCCGACGTCTACCGCCGCATGGGCTACTCCGAGGTGGTCGACGACGTGACCAAGCTGTTCCGCAGCAACCAGAAGGACAAGGCGGCGGAAATCATCCCCGACGAGGTGATCGACGATGCCGCGATTGTCGGCGACGTCGACTACGTGCGTAAGCAGATCAAGGCCTGGGAGGCCGCCGGCGTCACCATGATGGTGGTGTCCGGCCGCAGTACGGAGCAGGTCCGCGAGCTGGCGAGCCTGGTCTGACCCCGGCGCGCGACAAACTAGAACACGTTCTAATTTTCTTGCCAGGGACTCAGAACGCGTTCTAGATTGTCCGGATGGCCCGCCCGGTGACGATGCAGAGCGCGCAGCGCGATGAGGATTCGGGCAATCGACAGCGGCCCGGCCGGTCAGCCGAGCGGGTGGGCGTCGCCGAATGTCATCTCGACGTGGCCGACGGATCCAGACACCATCGCCCGCTTTGGCAGGCCCAGCGACGCCAGCTCCTTGGCGTAGGCGTGATTGCCCAGTCGCAACGTCGCCCCGCCGAGCTGACCGCGCAGCCCGCGGACCCGCATCTCCCAGGGCACTTCCCGGGTGGTGCCGTCGGCAAAGGTATAGGTCTTGAGCACCTGGGGCCGCGACGTGAACATCGAGGGCACCGGCAGTCCGCGGGCGAAGTCGATGCCGGCGATGTGTGCGCCATCCGCGCTGACGTCGAATCCGAACCGGCCCTGTTCGCGAATGGTGAAGTCCGCCATGATCTTCGGGAATCCCCAGATCGAGCGTCCAGCTTCCAGGGTGAAGCTCTGGTCGACGGGCAGATGGTGGATGAATGCGGCCGCATCGCCCAGTGCGCGCAAGCCGCGCGCCGTCGAGCCGGGTGGATTGACCATGATGCACGTGCCGAATTCATGGTACTGCCCCAGGTCGCCGTCGATGTAGCGCGCCAGCATCAGGTTCACCACCGCCCGGCCGGGGCGGTGCTGGCAGACTTGCAGACCGCTGTAATCGATAAGGCGTTGCGCCGCTTGCGCATCCACCGAGAACATCGCGGTGTGTACGTCCGCTTTTCGTATCCGCACCGGCATGGTGAGGACTGTCCCCGCAACTACGTGTTGTGACTCAGGCATGCCGGTAACTGTAATCCGCTCGTCAATATTTGGAGGCTGTGAATGACTTCGACCATCCCGGAAGCAATCTCGGACATCGACCTGACCGACGGCAATTTCTACGCCGACCGTCGCACCTCACGCGAGGCCTATCGCTGGATGCGGGCCAATCAGCCGGTGTTTCGTGATTGCAATGGACTGGCCGGTGCCACCACCTACCAAGCCATCCTCGACGCCGAACGCAATCCGGAACTGTTCTCCAGCACCGGCGGGATCCGTCCCGATCAACCAGGTATGCCCTACATGATCGACATGGACGACCCCGCACACCTGGTGCGGCGCAAGCTGGTCAACGCCGGCTTCACCCGCAAGCGCGTGAAGGAGAAGGAGCCGTCCATCGCCAAGCTGTGCGACACCCTGATCGACGCGGTGTGTGAGCGCGGCGAGTGCGACTTCGTCCGCGACATCGCCGCCCCGCTGCCGATGGCGGTGATCGGCGACATGCTGGGTGTGCTGCCGCAAGAGCGCGGCATGCTGCTGAAGTGGTCCGACGACCTGGTGTGCGGGCTGAGTTCGCACATCGACCCGAACTCGGCGGTAGCCCAGAGCGTGATGGAGGCTTTCGCCGCCTACACCGCGTTCACCATGGACATCATCACCAAGCGGCGAGCCGAGCCCACCGATGACCTGTTCTCCATCCTGGTGAACGCCGAGGTGGAGGGGCAGCGGATGTCCGACGACGAGATCGTCATGGAGACGCTGCTCATCCTTATCGGCGGCGACGAAACCACCCGCCACACGCTGAGTGGGGGCACTGAGCAGCTGGTGCGCCACCGCGATCAGTGGGATGCCCTGGTGCGCGACCCCTCGTTGCTTCCCGGCGCCATTGAGGAGATGCTGCGCTGGACGTCGCCGGTGAAGAACATGTGCCGGACCTTGACCGCCGACACCGAATTCCATGGCACCTCGCTGCGTGAGGGCGAGAAGATCATGCTGCTGTTCGAGTCGGGCAACTTCGACGAGTCGATGTTCGAGGAGCCGGACAACTTCGACATCCGGCGGAACCCCAACAGCCACATGGCTTTCGGATTCGGTACCCACTTCTGTCTGGGGAACCAGCTGGCTCGCCTCGAGCTGTCGATGATGACCGAGCGGGTGCTCAAGCGGCTGCCCGATCTCAGGCTGGCCGACGACGACTCGACCCTGCCGCTGCGGCCGGCGAACTTCGTCAGCGGCCTCGAAGCGATGCCGATGGTGTTCACCCCGAGCGCGCCCCTGCTGAGCTGATCCGCGTTAATCCCCTGCGCCGAGCGTGCACTCAGCGCGAACTTTTCGCCAAACCCTCGCGCTGAGTGCACGTTCGACGCTGCCAGGCCGCTGACACCCGCCCGATGATGCCGCCTGGCGTGTCTTCAACCGTGATCCGCACGTTGGTCCAACCCAGCTCCGCAAGCGCCTCCGCACGCCGGATGTCCCTGTTGAATGTCGTTGGTCCAACCGGTGGTGATCGCCTTCGTACTCGACAGCCAACATGATGTCTTCCCAGCCCATGTCGAGCGCGGCGATCAGGAAGCCGTAGGTGTCGTAAACCGGTATCTGCGTCTGCGGGGTCGGGAAACCCGCGCGAATCAGCAGAAGCCGTAACCACGTTTCGCGGGGAGACTCGGCGCCCGCGTCGATAAGCGGCAGCGCGATGCGTGCGTGGGTAATGCCGCGGCGGCCTCGGTAGCGCTCGGCGAGTAACTCGATCTCACCGGCATCCCGGCGAATGTCTGTATCTCGTCCCCGCCCAGCCGATCTGACCAAGTGTGAATGCCGCCGGGTGGGCGGCGGTAGTCGTCAAGCAGCTCAGCGGGCGCGCGGTCATCGATCCACTTCGTGCCGTACAGGGCTGCCGCGGATCTGCCCGCGACGACACCGCGCCGGCGAGACCACAACCACGCCGACTGAGCGCGCAGTCCGGCGGTGAGCGCAGTGTTGGCCGGGACGTACACGTCGGGATGGATTTTGACGAACCTGCTCCGCAGCGCGTGCGGGGTCACCAGGCCGGATGCGACGGCCTCGCTACCGATGAACGGCTCCCCCATGGCGGGAGTGTGCCGCAGAGCCCCGGCAAGCTCACCGAGCGTGCACTGAACACGCAAATCTGGACGGAAACTCGCAGTGGGCGCACGTTCGGCGAAAGGGGCGCCCGGCGCCCGTAGCGGGCCGGCCGAGCCGGACGACGATCTAGCGGTTTTTGAAGTTGGGCTTGCGCTTCTCGGCGAACGCCCGGGGGCCTTCCTTGGAGTCCTCGGAGAGGAACACCGGAATGCCGTTGGCGGTGTCGGGCTTGAAGGCCTCTTCCTCGTGCATTCCCTCGGTCTCGCGGATCGTCTTGAGGATCGCCTGCACGGCCAGGGGGCCGTTGTTCTCGATCACCTCGGCGATCTCGAGCGCCTTGGTCAGGGCCTGCCCGTCGGGAACGACGTGACCGATCAGGCCCATCTCCTTGGCTTCGGTGGCGGTGATGTGCCGTCCGGTCAACAACAGGTCGCAGGCCACGGTGTAGGGGATCTGGCGCACCAGCCGCACGGCCGAGCCGCCCATCGGGTACAGGCTCCACTTGGCCTCGGAGATGCCGAACTTGGCGCTCTCACCGGCGACCCGGATGTCGGTGCCCTGCAGGATCTCGGTGCCCCCGGCGATCGCCGGGCCTTCGACGGCGGCGATCAGCGGCTTTTTCAGCCTGCGGCCTTTGAGCAGAGCATCGATTCGCGACGGGTCGTAGCTGCCGTCCTTGAAGGAATCACCCGGTGGCTTCTGAGTTGCCGTCTTGAGGTCCATCCCCGCGCAGAAGTAGCCACCTGCGCCGGTCAGGATGCAGACCCGGATGTCGTCGTCGTTGTCGACGCGGTCCCAGGCCTCGACCATGATTTCCATCATTTCCGTGCTCAAGGCGTTGCGGCGGTGCGGACGATTCATGGTCACGATGAGGGTGTGACCACGCTGTTCCACCAGCGCGTCGGGCCCGGATTGCCCGTTTTCTGTGTTTGCTGGGGCTCCGGCATTCTCCACGGTCACGGCTACCGCCTTTCCCTCGACAACGGGCACGAGCTTGCCACGAAATGTAACACGTTCTAATTTGGTGGCCGTGGCCTTGAATATTGCCGACCTAGCAGAGCACGCCATTGACGCGGTGCCCGAGCGTGTCGCCCTGATCTGCGGTGACGAGAAGCTGACCTATGCCCAGCTAGAAGAGAAGGCGAACCGCCTGGCTCACTACCTGATCGAGCAGGGGGTGAAAAAGGACGACAAGGTCGGGCTGTACTGCCGCAATCGCATCGAGATCGTCATCGCGATGCTCGGCATCATCAAAGCGGGCGCCATCCTGGTGAACATCAACTACCGCTACGTCGAGGGCGAGCTGCGCTACCTGTTCGACAACTCCGACATGGTCGCGCTGGTCCACGAACGTCAGTACTCCGACCGGGTGGCCAACGTGCTGCCCGAGACCCCCGACGTCAAGACGATCCTGGTCGTCGAGGACGGCAGCGACAACGACTTCGGCCGCTACGGTGGCGTCGAGTTCTACTCGGCGATCTCGCAGAGCTCACCCGAACGCGACTTCGGTGAGCGCAGCGCCGACGACATCTACCTGCTCTACACGGGCGGCACCACCGGCTTCCCGAAGGGCGTGATGTGGCGCCACGAGGACATCTACCGGGTGCTGTTCGGCGGAACCGACTTCGCCACAGGCGAATTCATCGAAGATGAGTACGACCTGGCCAAGGCCGCCGCGGCCAATCCGCCGATGGTCCGCCACCCGATTCCGCCCATGATCCACGGCGCCACCCAGTCCGCCACCTGGATGTCGATCTTCTCGGGCCAAACCACCGTTCTGGCACCGGAATTCAATGCCGACGAGGTCTGGCGCACGATCCACGACCACAAGGTGAACCTGCTGTTCTTCACCGGCGACGCGATGGCACGGCCTCTGCTGGACGCGCTGCTGGCCCACCAGGACAAGGGCAACGAGTACGACCTGTCGTCGCTGTTCCTGCTCGCCTCCACCGCTGCGCTGTTCTCGCCGAGCATCAAGGAGAAGTTCCTCGAGCTGCTGCCCAACCGGGTCATCACCGACTCCATCGGATCTTCGGAGACCGGATTCGGCGGCACCAGCATCGTCGCCAAGGACGCGCCGCACGCCGGTGGCCCGCGCGTGACGATCGACCACCGCACCGTCGTCCTCGACGAGGACGGCAACGAGGTAAAGCCCGGCTCGGGTGTGCGCGGCTTCATCGCGAAGAAGGGCAACATTCCCGTCGGCTACTACAAGGACGAGAAGAAGACCGCCGAGACGTTCAAGACCATCAACGGCGTGCGCTACGCCATCCCGGGGGACTTCGCGACCGTCGAGGAGGACGGGTCCGTCACGATGCTGGGCCGCGGCTCGGTGTCGATCAACAGCGGTGGCGAGAAGATCTACCCCGAGGAGGTCGAGGCCGCGCTCAAAGGCCACCCCGACGTCTTCGATGCCTTGGTGGTCGGTGTGCCCGACCCCCGGTACGGGCAGCACGTCGCCGCCGTCGTCCAGCCCCGGCCGGGAACGCGCCCCGCGCTGTCCGAGCTGGACAGCTTCGTGCGCTCCGAGATCGCGGGCTACAAGGTGCCGCGCAGCCTGTGGCTGGTCGACGAGGTCAAGCGGTCGCCCGCGGGCAAACCCGACTACCGGTGGGCCAAGGAGCAGACCGAGGGCCGCCCTGCCGACGATGTGCACGCCGCTCACGCCACTGCGTGACCGACTTCGTCAAACGTAATCCGGCCGCACCGACCGGCTTCTTCGCTTGCGAAGCCGCTGGTCTGCAATGGCTTTCAAGTGTGGATGACGGCGTCGCTTGCGCGCAGGTCGTTTCGTTTGACTCAACGAGTCTCACCCTGCGCCGGCTCGACTCGGCGAGTCCGAACCCGGACGCGGCCCGTGAATTCGGGCGCGGGCTGGCGATCACCCACGACGCGGGCGCGTCGGCGTTCGGCGTGGGGCCGGACGGCTGGGACGGGCCGGGCTTTTTCGGGCCGCTGTCGCAGCCGTTGCCGATGTCGCTGCGGCCCCATCAACGCTGGGGCGAGTTCTACGCCGACGAACGGCTGGGTCCGATGGCCGAACTGGCGGCGGCTCAGCTCGATGCGTCGGCCCGCGACGCCGTCGAGTCCGTCGCGGCGCGTTGCCGTGCGGGCGATTTCGACGACGAGGACCGGCCGGCCCGGCTGCACGGCGATCTGTGGAGCGGGAACGTGATGTGGACGCCCCACGGTGTGGTGCTGATCGACCCGGCGGCACACGCCGGTCACCGCGAGACGGACCTGGCGATGCTCGCGCTGTTCGGCTGTCCGCACTACGACGCGGTCATCGACGGCTATCAGCAGGTGCGGCCGCTACGGCCCGGTTGGCGCGACCGCACCGGGCTGCACCAGCTGTTTCCGCTGCTGGCACACGTCGCGCTGTTCGGCGCCGGGTACGCGCAGCAGACGCACGCCTGCGCCCGCGCGGCGCTGACCATCTGACCTCGGTGGGCCGCCGCCCTCGGTCTAGAGTCGAATCGCATGACGATCGATGTCTGGATGCAGCACCCGACTGCGCGGTTTCTGCGCAGCGACATGCTGGCATCCCTGCGGCGGTGGACGGGTGGAACGATCCCCGACACCGACATCCCGATCGAGACGACCTTGGCGTCGATGGACGCCGCCGGCGTCGAATTGGGTGTGCTCAGCGCCTGGCGCGGGCCAAGCGGTCAGGACCTGGTCTCCAACGATGAGGTGGCGCAATGGATTGCCGCACACCCGAACCGGCTCGCCGGCCTGGCCACCGTCGACCTGGATCGCCCGATGGAAGCCGTCCGGGAGCTGCGGCGCCGGATAGCTGACGGGGGGTTCATCGGCCTGCGGGTGGTGCCGTGGTTGTGGAATGCCCCGCCGACCGATCGTCGCTACTATCCGCTGTTCGCCCAGTGCGTGGAATCCGGGGTGCCGTTCTGCACCCAGGTCGGTCACACCGGCCCGTTGCGCCCGTCGGAGACCGGCCGGCCGATTCCCTACATCGATCAGGTGGCGCTGGACTTCCCGGAGCTGGTGATCGTCTGCGGCCACGTCGGCTACCCGTGGACCGAAGAGATGGTCGCGGTGGCCCGCAAGCACGAAAACGTCTACATAGATACCTCGGCGTACACGATCAAGCGGTTGCCGGACGAACTCGTCAGATTCATGAAGACCGGTACCGGGCAACGAAAAGTGTTGTTCGGCACCAATTATCCGATGATCACCCATGAGCACGCGTTGGTGGGACTGGACGAACTCGGGCTGTCCGACGAGGCACGCCGAGATTTCCTGCGCGGCAACGCCGAACGAGTTTTCCGACTGGAGGCAGTGAAGTGAACGGTGCCCAGGCCCTGATCAACACCCTGGTCGACGGTGGTGTCGACGTGTGTTTCGCCAACCCGGGCACATCGGAGATGCACTTCGTGGCCGCACTGGACGCCGTCCCGCGGATGCGTGGCGTGCTGGCATTGTTCGAGGGGGTCGCCACCGGCGCGGCCGACGGTTATGCCCGCATCGCCGATCGCCCGGCCGCGGTGCTGTTGCATCTGGGCCCCGGACTGGGCAACGGCCTGGCCAACCTGCACAACGCCCGTCGCGCGCGGGTGCCGATGGTGGTGGTCGTCGGCGACCACGCCACGTATCACAAAAAGTACGATGCCCCACTGGAATCCGACATCGACGCACTCGCCGGCAGTGTCTCGGGCTGGGTGCGCCGGACCAGTGACGCCTCCCAGGTTTCGGCCGATGCCGTCGAGGGCATCGCAGCCAGCCTGTGGGGTTCGCAGATCTCGACGTTGATCCTGCCCGCCGACGTCTCCTGGTCCGATGGCGCCCAGCTGTTCTCCAACCTGGGGGCAGAGCCGGCGGGCGCCGATCCATTGCTGGCGCCCGAGGTGCTCGAGGTGCTTCGGTCCGGGGAGCCGACGGTGATCATGGTGGGCGGTGACGCCACCCGCCATGCCGGGCTGGCGGCGGCCACCCGTATCGCGGCGGCCACGGGTGCCCGCGTGCTGTGCGAAACCTTCCCCACCCGGTTGGAGCGCGGCGCCGGTGTCCCCGCGGTGGACCGGCTCGCGTATTTCGCCGAGGCGGCCACGGCCCAGCTGGACGGCGCCAAGCATCTGGTGCTGGCCGGCGCCAAGTCGCCGGTGTCGTTCTTCGCATACCCGGGCATGCCCAGCGATCTGGTACCGGCTGGCTGTGAGGTGCATGTGCTGGCCGAATACAGCGGTGCCGCAGACGCTTTGATCGCCCTGGCCGACCAGCTGGCGCCGGGCACCGAAGCGCCGGTGGCGGCCGCATCGCGTCCCCAGCTGCCGACGGGAGCGCTGACGTCCGCGTCGGCCGCCGACGTGATCGGGGCGTTGCTGCCCGAAGGGGCGATCGTGGTCGACGAGTCGAACACCTCCGGGGTGTTGCTTGCGGGGGCGACCGCCGGGGCGCCGTCGCACGACTGGCTGACCCTGACCGGTGGGGCGATCGGCTACGGCATCCCGGCGGCGGTCGGCGCCGCGGTGGCCGCCCCGCATCGTCCGGTGCTGTGTCTGGAATCCGACGGCTCGGCGATGTACACGATTGCGGGGTTGTGGACCCAGGCTCGCGAGAATCTCAACGTGACCACCGTCCTGTACAACAACAGCGCTTACGACATCCTGCGGATCGAGCTGCAACGCGTCGGTGCCGGGTCGGCTCCCGGGCCCGAGGCGCTTGCGCTGCTCGATTTATCAGACCCCACAATGGATTTCGTGAAGATCAGCGAGGGCATGGGAGTGCCCGCCCGGCGCGTCACGACGGCCGAGGAATTGGCCGATGCGCTGCGCGCGGCCTTCGCCGAGCCCGGGCCGCATCTGATCGACGCCGTGGTGCCGTCAATAACGGGCTAGGGTCGGCAGCCGGCTCAGCAGCCAGTCCGTCATCGCATTGACCACTTCGACGCCCGTTTCGAACGCGCCGTCGTCCGCGTCCGCCGCGAGTGCCACGCCCCATTGGCCGGATGGCGTCGGGACGATGCCGAACTGGCGGACCAGGTACTCACCATGGACACCCGGTCCCCAACCACCCTTTGCGGCAAGGCCTTTCGCGGCCAGACCCCATTGGTCGGCGGTGACCAGCCGTTGCATCAGGGCGATCACTTCGACGGCGTCGGGGATGGTCGACAGCTCCGCGGCGAACCGCGCTTGGCGCTGCAGACTCCACTGGGTTTGGCCGAAAGCGGTGAATCCGCGGCGCAGTCGACGTGATTCGACCAAGGTCGCGGGGTCACCGCCTTCGGCCACCACGATCTGAACCCGCCGCGCCGCGTCCATCGGGTGGCCCAATTGCGCCCACAGTTGTTCGGAGGCGCGGTTGTCGGATTCGGTGATGGCCTTGACGACCAGGTCGCGGGCGCCCAGCCAGTCGTTGCGCAGCGCCGCGATGGCCAGGGGAACTTTGATGGTCGACCATGCCACGCCCGACCACCAGCTGCCCAGGGAGAATGTTCTGTCCGGGCGGGCGATCGCGACGCCGACGTTCGCCGGTACCGCGGCGGAAAGCTGTTCGAAGCTTGCTTCCAGCGCGAGCTCGAGGGGCCGTGCGGTCATGCGCAGGTTTCGCGATCGGCGTGGGTGACGATGACGCCGAGGTGGGCGACCGGCGCATCAGCCATCGCGTCTCCTTGTCTTTGCGGCATGTTCCTTGCGGCCTCGCACTCAGCTACGCCGTGTACCGGGCAGATCGTCAGCCCGAGGGCGGCGGGAGCGGCGGCAGCGGCAGTCCAGGCTCCGGCGGGGGAGGAGCCTCCCACGGTTGGGGATCCGGCGTCGGCGGCGACCACACCAGCGGCGGCGGTGGCGGCAGCGGAGGTGGTGGGGGCGGCTCTGCCGCGGCGAAACCGGCGCCCAGCCCGAGCGCGGCGCCACCCAGCGAGCCGACCAGGATCCAGCCGGAGATCACTTCGCGGATTTTCATCAAGCGCTGAGTTTACTGCTAGGACGGCCCATCCGGCGGCAACGGCCGCCTTAAGCCGCTAGCGGTGGATCTTCCACACCGGGTCGCCGCAGTCGACACCCTGCGCGGCCAACTGTCGCTTCAGCACCTTGAAGGTCACCGTCCGCGGGAGTTCGGCGCTGATCCGCACGTACGACGGCCACTGTTTGGGTCCCAGGTCCGGCTGCTCGGCCAGGAAGGCGCGGAACTTCTCGTCCTCGAACTCGGCGCCCGGCGCCATCACCACCGCGGCCATCACCTGGTCGCCGACTATGGCGTCCGGCACCGGATACACTGCGACCTCGGTGACGTCGGGGTGGCGCAGCAACACCCGTTCGATCGGGGCGGCGCCAAGGTTTTCGCCGTCGACCCGCATCCAATCACCCAGCCGCCCAGCGAAATACGCGTAGCCGGCGTCGTCGCGGTAGGCGAGATCACCGCTGTGGTACACCCCACCGGCCATCCGCTCGGCTTCGGCCGCCTCGTCGTTGTAGTAGCCCTCGAAACGCCCCGCGCCCGGCGGTGTTGACCAGTTCGCCGACCACGCCCGGCGGGCATGAGGCGCCGGTATCGGGATCGATGATGTCGATGCCCTCCGGGAGCGGGCCCAGTGAACCCGCCGGTGTATCGGGCGTGCGTGCGATGGCCACGCCGCCTTCGGTGGAGCCGAACCCGTCCTGCACGACGCACCCGAATCTGCGCCCGAAGCGTTCGATGTCATCGGGCACGCCCTCGTTGCCGTACACCGCGCGCAGCGGGTTGTCCGCATCGTCGGGCTGCTCGGGCGTGGCGAGCACATACGACAACGGCTTGCCCACGTAGTTCGCGTAGGTGGCGCCGTAGCGGCGCACATCGACGAGGAAGTTCGAGGCGGAAAACTTGCGCCGCAACGCCATTGAACCCTCGCAGGCCGCCGCGACCGACCAGCCGACGAGCACCGCATTGGAATGGAACAGGGGCATCGACACATAGCAGACGTCGTCGCTGCCCAGGCCGAAGCGCTGTGACATCGTCACGCCCGCGATCGCGACCTTGCCGTGGCTGCACTTGACGGCCTTCGGCTCGCCGCTGGTGCCCGACGTGAAGATCAACATGAACAGATCCGCCGGCGACGCGGCCTGAAACGAGATCTGTGCGTCGCCGATGCGCGGCGACCTCGTCGGCCCACTCTGGCGAGTCGGCGTTCAGATGCTCGATGTCGCCCAGCGTCGCAGACGATTTCGAGTCGGCCAGCACCAATTGGCAATCGGCGCGGTCGATGTCGCGCTGCAGCGCCTCGCCGCGACGCACGGGGTTGAGTCCCACCGGCACGATCCCCGACATGCCCGCCGCTACCAGCATCGCCGAGAAGAACGGGGTGTTCTCCAACAGCACGCCGACATGCGGCGGCCTGCCTGGGTCGAGCCGCGCGCGCAACGCCGCGGCAATCGCGGCGCCGTGTTGCAGGTGATCGCGCCAGCTGGTGAACGAGTCCTCGAAGTAGATACCCCGATCGTCGATGCCGGTCAGCGGCGCCAGCAGCTTGGTGACCGTCAGGTCATCGGTGACTTCCATTGCGCCTAAGCGGGCGTCTCGGCCAGCTCCCGGCCGATCCGGCGCAGCTGTCCGGTGGCACCGCCCAGGGCGAACTCGGTCTCCTTGGCGGCCAGGAAGTAGCGGTGCGCCGGGATGATCGGTGTCGACGCCGACGCCGCCGTGCACGTGCACGATGGTGTGCGCCACCCGGTGACCGGCGTCGGCCGCCCAGAACGCCGCACTGGCGACGTCGATTTCGGCCGGAATGTCTTCCGATACCCGCCAGGCCGCCTGGGTGAGCGTGAGCCGCAATCCCTTGACGTCGATGTAGCCGTCGGCCAGGCGCTGCGATACCGCCTGGAAGCTGCCGATCGGGACGGTCGAACTGCTCACGCTCGCGCGCGTACTCGGCCGTCATCTGCAGGCCCCGCTCGAGCACCCCGAGCTGGAAAGCGCTGCGGCCCAAGGCGCTCAGCGTGCTGAGCCACGTCACGACCTCGGCGCCGCCGACCTTGCGGCTGTCGTCCACCTCGGTCCCATCCAGCGCCAGGTGCCCGACACTGCCCAGGCCGGTGGTTTCCAATGCGGTCACCGTGACGCCGGGAGCGTCGGCGTCGACCAGGAAGACCGCAGTGCCGGAATCCGTTTCGGCGGGAACCAGGAACGCGTCGGCCACCGGGCCGAAGCCGACCTGGGTGCGGGTCCCGGTCAGCCGGTAGCCGGCGCCGGCGCCGGCGCCGGCGGCCTGCACGGGGCCGTCGCCCATCTCGCCGTCGAGGGCGACGCTGAGCGTCTTCTCGCCCTTGACCGCGGGCGCGCCCCAGCTTTGTTGCAGCTCTTCGGAACCGAACCGGGCCAGCGCCCCGGCGCCCAGCGCCACCGACTCCAGGTAGGGCACCGCGGCCAGCTGGCGTCCCAGCGCGACCAGGATCGCGATCTGCTCGAGCGCCCCGAAACCGTCGCCGCCCAGCGATGAGGCCGACGCGCTGGACAGGATGCCCGCGTCGATCAGCTTCCGCCACAGGTCGCGGTCGAACCGCTGATCGAGCCCGTCGAGCTCACGCTGGTGTTCGGGGGTGCATACCGAATCCACGATGGTGTCGACCAGGTTGCCCAGGTCGTTCGGCCGCTTCGGTGGTGGTGAAATCCATGAACGTCCGTCCTTCTATTACTTAGCGGCTCAGCGATTCCGGGGCAGGCCGAGGGCTACCATGCCGATGATGTCGCGCTGCACCTCGTTGGTGCCGCCGCCGAAGGTCAGGATCAGGCAGGCCCGGTGCATCCGCTCGACCCGGCCGCGCAGCAGCGAGCCCGGCGAGTTCTGGCGCACCGTCGCAGCGGTACCCAGGACCTCCATCAGCAGCCGGTAGGCCTCGGTCGCCAGCTCCGTGCCATACACCTTGGCCGCCGACGCGTCGGCGGGCGACAGGGCTTCACTCGCCGCCGAGGCCAGTTCCCAGTTGATCAGCTTGAGGACTTCGGCTTTGGCGTGCACGCGGGCCAGGTTGATCTGCACCCATTCCGAGTCGATCAGCCGGGCGCCGCCGGCGTCCTTGGTGTTCTGCGCCCATTCGCGGACTTCGCGCAGGGCCAGGAAGATCGGCTGCGGCGAGACCAGCGCGACCCGCTCGTGGTTGAGCTGGTTGGTGACCAGCTTCCAGCCGCCGTTCTCCTCGCCGACCAGGTTGGTCACCGGGACGCGCACGTCGGAGTAATAGGTGGCGCTGGTGTCCACGCCGGCCATGGTGTGCACCGGCGTCCAGGAGAAAGCCCTCGGCGGTCGTCGGCACGGTCAGCATCGAAATGCCGCGGTGCTTCTTGGCCTCGGGGTTGGTGCGCACCGCCAGCCATACCCAGTCCGCATAGGCGATCAGGCTGGTCCACATCTTCTGGCCGTTGATGATGTAGTCGTCTCCATCGCGCACCGCGGTCGTGCGCAGGTTGGCCAGGTCGGTGCCGGCGCCGGGCTCGGAGTAGCCGATGGAGAAGTGCAGTTCGCCGGCCGCGATCTTGGGCAGGAAGAACTTCTTCTGCTCCTCGGTGCCGAACGCCATGATGGTCGGCGCCACGCTGTTGATCGTCAGGAACGGCACCGGCACGCCGGCGATGGCGGCCTCGTCGGTGAAGATCAGCGAGTCCATCGGGGAGCGGTCCTGGCCGCCGTACTCCTTGGGCCAGTTCAGGGTGAGCCACCCGTCCTTGCCCATCTGCGCGACGGTGTCGCGGTACGCGGTGCCGGTCCCGACCTCGCCCTGCGTCGAGGTCAGCGCCTCCCGACGCTCGGGGGTCATCAGCGTGGTGAAGTACGACCGCAGCTCGCGACGCAGCTCCTCTTGTTCCGGGGTGTAACTGATACGCATTTCGGCCGTCCTTGAAATTAACGACGTTCGGAGTAACAAGCCTCGTCACAGGCTGCAGCTCGACCAACGGCTACCCGTTCGCCTCCCCGGTTGTAACACGTTCTAGTCTGGGAATCCAGCGACCGTTTCCCCAGAGGTGTCAGGGCCCTATGGTGGACCTACATACTGATGGGGCGTGTCCTGCGGTGAAGGCCAGGTTCAAGGAGGGTGCTGTGCGGGTGATCGTGGACCGTGACCGGTGCGAAGGTAACGCAGTGTGCTTGGGAATTTCCCCGGATATCTTCGACCTGGACGACGAGGACTACGCCGTGGTGAAGCTCGACCCGATTCCCGCCGATCAGGAGCAACTGGCCGAGCAGGCGATAGCCGAATGCCCGCGCGCGGCACTTCTGCGCGGCGACTAATCCGAGCCCAGAGCGCGTAACTCCGAAACTAGAGGTATTCATAAATTGACTAGCAGCACGAACGCGACCGATCTCTCCGGAAAGGTCGCGGTGGTGACCGGTGCGGCCGCGGGCCTGGGACGCGCCGAGGCGCTCGGCCTGGCGCGCCAGGGCGCAACCGTCGTCGTCAACGACATCGCCGCAGCCTTGGATGCCTCCGACGTCATCGACGAAATCAACTCCGCCGGTTCGAAGGCCGTCGCCGTGGCCGGCGACATCAGCGAACGCGCCACCGCCGACGAATTGGTTGCTCAGGCCGACTCGCTGGGTGGCCTCGACGTCGTGATCAACAACGCCGGGATCACGCGCGACCGGATGCTGTTCAACATGTCCGACGAGGAATGGGATCTCGTCATCGCGGTGCACCTGCGGGGTCACTTCCTGCTGACCCGCAACGCGGCGACCTACTGGCGTTCCAAGGCCAAGGACGCCGGCGGCCAGGTTTTCGGGCGGATCGTCAACACGGCTTCGGAGGCGGGCCTGGTCGGTCCGGTCGGGCAGGCGAACTACGGTGCCGCCAAGGCGGGCATCATCTCGCTCGACCCTGACGGCCGCACGGGCGCTGGGCCGCTACGGGGTATGCGCCAACGCCATCTGCCCCCGCGCGCGCACCGCGATGACGGCCGACGTCTTCGGCGACGCACCCGAGGTGGAGGCGGGCGGCGTCGACCCGTTGTCACCCGAGCACGTGGTCAATCTGGTGAAGTTCCTGTCGTCCCCGGCGGCCGCCGAGGTGAACGGTCAGGTGTTCATCGTCTACGGTCCACAGGTGACATTGGTCGCTGCGCCGACCGCGGAGCGGAAATTCAGCGCCGACGGCGCTGCTTGGGATCCTGCGCAGCTGAGTTCGACCCTGCAGGATTACTTTGCTGGCCGTGATCCTGAGCACAATTTTTCCGCTGGCGCGCTGATGGAGCAATAGGCATGAAGGCCCGGTCGATTGGGCGGAATCGCCAGGTAGAACGTGTGTCAGTTTGACACGTGCCAAGTGCTTCTGACCTGGCAAATTAACAGTTCGGACAAAGAAGTGCTGTTCGTTGACACGGTGAACTTGTTCTGAGTTAATATGATCCGGCTCACACCGAGCCACGTGGGACCGTAGACGACGCAAAGGCCAGACATAGACTTCGCCGAGACCAAACCAAGGGGGGAACTGCGTTGAGGGAGCAACTTGCGGTCCCCGCCCGCGCCGTCGGCGGATTTTTCGAGATGATGTTGGATACCGGCCGGGCTGCTTTCGCCGGCCGTTTCAATTCGGTGAGTTCCTCGATCAGACGTGGATGATCGCGCGCGTGTCGCTGGTGCCCACGCTGCTGGTGTCCATCCCGTTCACCGTCCTGGTGGCCTTCACCCTCAACATCCTGCTGCGCGAGATCGGCGCCGCCGACCTGTCCGGCGCCGGGACGGCATTCGGCACCATCACCCAGCTGGGTCCGGTGGTGACGGTGCTCGTCGTGGCCGGCGCCGGTGCCACCGCGATCTGTGCCGACCTGGGCGCCCGCACCATCCGCGAAGAGATCGACGCGATGCGGGTGCTCGGCATCGACCCGATCCAGCGGCTGGTCGTGCCCCGGGTGCTGGCCTCCACGGTGGTGGCCCTGCTGCTGAACGGATTGGTGTGCGCCATCGGTCTTTCCGGCGGCTACGTGTTCTCCGTCTTTCTGCAGGGCGTCAACCCCGGCGCGTTCATCAACGGTTTGACCGTGCTGACCGGACTGCGCGAGCTGGTGTCTGGCCGAAGTCAAGGCGCTGCTGTTCGGCGTGATGGCCGGCATGGTGGGCTGCTACCGCGGCCTGACCGTCAAGGGTGGGCCGAAGGGCGTCGGTAACGCGGTCAACGAAACCGTCGTCTATGCCTTCATCTGTCTGTTCGTGATCAATGTGGTGATGACCGCCATCGGCGTGCGAATCTCGGCGAAGTGATGGGACGGGTGAGCACGCAATGAGTTATGACTTCACACTGCCGGCTCCGCAATATCGCGTCCCGGCTGCAAGAGCCGGTTGATGACTTCGGCGAGCAGGCGTTGTTCTACGGCCAGACCATGCGGTATGTCCCCAACGCCTTACCCGCTACCGCAAGGAGACCATCCGGCTCATCGCCGAGATGACGATGGGTGCGGGAGCTCTGGTCATGATCGGCGGCACGGTCGGTGTGGCGGCCTTCCTGACCCTGGCCTCCGGCGGTGTCATTGCCGTGCAGGGGTATTCGTCGCTGGGCAACATCGGCATCGAGGCGCTGACGGGATTCTTGTCGGCATTCCTGAACGTCCGGGTCGTCGCGCCGGTGATCGCCGGCATCGCGCTGGCCGCCACCATCGGTGCCGGCGCCACCGCCCAATTGGGTGCCATGCGGGTGTCCGAGGAGATCGACGCCGTCGAAAGCATGGCGGTGCACTCGGTGTCCTACCTGGTATCGACCCGGCTGATCGCCGGCCTGATCGCGATCATCCCGCTGTATTCGCTGTCGGTGCTGGCCGCGTTCTTCGCCGCCCGCTTCACCACGGTATACATCAACGGGCAGTCAAAAGGACTCTACGATCACTACTTCAATACGTTCCTGATCCCGTCCGACCTGCTGTGGTCGTTCCTGCAGGCCATCGTGATGTCCATCGCGGTCATGCTCGTCCATACCTATTACGGCTACAACGCCAGCGGCGGTCCGGTCGGCGTTGGGATCGCGGTCGGGCAGGCCGTTCGGACCTCGCTGATCGTCGTGGTCGTCATCACTTTGTTCATCTCGCTCGCTGTGTATGGGGCGTCCGGTAACTTCAACCTCTCCGGATAAGAGGATCGCTTAAAGCACATGGCAGAAACAGACGCGCGACGCACAACCGTCCGGGTGGCAGCAGCAGTGCTGGCCAGCCTGATGGTGGCTTTCGCTGTGCTGACTTACCTTTCCTACACAGCGGCTTTCGCGTCGATCGACACCGTCACCGTGTCGGCGCCCCGGGCCGGGCTGGTGATGGAGAAGGGCGCCAAGGTCAAATTTCGGGGTATCCAGATCGGCAAGGTCGAAACCATCGACTATTCCGGTGACCAGGCGCGGCTGACCCTGGGCATCAACAGCGACCAGATGCATTTCATCCCGTCCAACGCGACGGTGCACATCGCGGGTAACACCATCTTCGGTGCCAAGGCCGTGGAATTCATTCCGCCGCAGGCGCCTTCGCCGACGTCACTGCGTCCGGATGCGCACGTCGCGGCCTCGTCGGTGCAGCTGGAAGTCAACACCTTGTTCCAGTCGTTGATGGACCTGCTGCACAAGATCGATCCCGTCGAACTCAACGGCACGTTGAGCGCGTTCGCGGAAGGCCTGCGCGGCCACGGCGACGACCTGGGCGGCATCCTGTCGGGCTTGAATACGCTGACGCGCCAGGCAAATCCGAAGCTGCCCGCACTGCAGGAGGACTTCCGCAAGACCGCGGTCGTGGCCAACGTCTACGCCGACGCCGCGCCCGACCTGACCACCGTGATCGACAACCTGCCGACGATCAACAAGACGGTGGTGGACCAGCAGAAGAACCTCGACACCACGCTGTTGGCCACCATCGGGCTGGCGAACAACGCCTATGACACGTTGGCGCCGGCCGAACAGGACTTCATCGACACGATCAACCGACTGCGGGCCCCGCTCAAGGTGGCCGCCGACTACTCGCCGGAATTCGGCTGCCTGTTCTCCGGAATCGAGCGCGGTATCAAGGAATTCGCCCCGTTGCTCGGTGTTCGCAAGGCGGGCCTGTTCACGTCGTCGAGCTTCGTGCTGGGTGCGCCGGCGTACACCTATCCGGAATCGCTGCCGATCGTGAACGCCTCCGGCGGCCCGAACTGCCGTGGGTTGCCCGACATCCCGACCAAGCAGACCGGCGGCTCGTTCTACCGGGCGCCGTTCCTGGTGACCGACAACGCGAACATCCCGTACGAGCCGTTCACCGAGCTGCAATTCGACGCACCGTCCACGCTGCAGTTCCTGTTCCACGGCGCCTTCGCGGAACGGGACGATTTCTGATGCCGGACAGCTCGGGAATGCCGTCGCACCGCGAGATGATCATCAAGGTCAGCATCTTCGCGGTGGCCATGCTGTTGGTGTCGGCGGGGCTGGTGGTGGTCTTCGGTGACTTCCGCTTCGGTCCCGAAAGCACCTATCACGCAACGTTTACCGACGTCTCACGGCTGAAGTCCGGCCAGAAGGTGCGCATCGCCGGGGTGCCGGTCGGCGCGGTGTCGGGCATCAAGCTCAACTCCGACAACACCATCGACGTGAAGTTCGGCGTCGACAAGCGCTACACGCTCTACTCGTCCACGCGCGCGGTGATCCGCTACGAAAACCTGGTCGGCGACCGGTATCTGGAGGTCACGTCGGGCCCGGGGGAGCTGCGAAAGTTGCCGGCCGGCGGGACGATCAACAGCCAACACACCCAACCCGCACTGGATCTCGATGCGCTGCTGGGTGGACTGCGGCCGGTGCTCAAAGGTCTTGACGCCGACAAGGTCAACACCATCAGCAGCGCGGTCATCCAATTGCTGCAGGGCCAGGGCGGGGCGTTGTCGAACGTGCTGGCCGACACCAGCGCGTTCTCCTCGGCGCTGGGCCAGCGAGACCAGCTCATCGGCGACGTGATCAACAACCTCAACACGGTACTGACGACCGTGGACCAACGCAGCGCACAATTCTCGACCAGCGTCGACCAGTTGCAGCAACTGATCACCGGGCTGGCCCAGCACAAGGACGACATCGCCGGTGCCATCCCGCCGCTGGCGTCGACGACGACGGATCTGACGCAGCTGCTGAAGAATTCGCGCCGCCCGCTGCAAGGCATCCTGGAGAACACCCGCCCGCTGGCCACCGAGACTGGACAACCGCAAGGCCGAGGTGAACAACGATGTCGAGCAGCTGGGCGAGGACTATCTGCGACTGTCCGCGCTGGGCGCCTACGGGTCGTTCTTCAACATCTACTTCTGCTCGGTGACGATCAAGATCAACGGCCCGGCCGGTAGCGACATCCTGCTGCCGCTTGGTGGCCAGGTGGATCCCAGCAAGGGGAGGTGCGCTTTTGCCAAGTAACGCAAGGCGTGAGCGCGATCCACTGCGCACCGGCATCTTCGGCGTGGTGCTGGTGGTGTGTGTCGTGCTCATTGCGTTCGGCTACTCCGGGTTGCCGTTCTGGCCGCAGGGCAAGATCTACGACGCCTACTTCACCGACGCCGGCGGAATCAATCCCGGCAACGCCGTTTACGTTTCGGGCTTCAAGGTCGGCAAGGTGACCGTCGGTGGGTCTGGCCGGCGACAGCGCCAAGATCAGCTTCAGCGTCGACCGCCACGTCACCGTCGGTGACCAGTCGCTGGCCGCGATCCGCACCGACACCATCCTCGGTGAGCGCTCCATCTCGGTGACCCCGGCCGGCGGCGGCAAGGCAACCACCATCCCGCTCAGCCGCACGACGACGCCGTACACGCTCGCCGGCGCGCTCGAGGATCTGGGTCAGAACGCCAACAACCTGGACAAGCCCCAGTTCGAGAAGGCGTTGAACGTCCTGACCGACACGCTGCACGACGCCAACCCGCAGCTGCGCGGTGCGCTGGACGGCGTGACGTCGCTGTCGCGCACCCTGGACCGCCGCGACGAGGCGCTGCAAAGCCTGCTGGCGCATGCGAAGTCGGTCACCGGCGTGTTGTCCCAGCGCGCCGACCAGGTCAACAAACTGGTCGATGACGGTAACGAGTTGTTCGCCGCCCTCGACGAACGGCGCGGCGCGCTGGCCCAGCTGATCTCGGGGATCCAGGGCCTCTCGACGCAGATCTCCGGCTTCGTCGCCGATAACCGCAAGGAGTTCGGTCCGGCGCTGAACAAGCTCAACGACGTGCTGTCCAATCTCAACGAGCGCCGCGACTACATCACCGAGGCCCTCAAGCGGCTGCCCACCTACGCCACCGAGCTGGGTGAGGTGGTTGGTTCGGGCCCCGGATTCAACGTCAACGTCTACGGCGTGATCCCGGCGCCGCTGCTGGCCACCATGTTCGACTTCTTCTATCAGCCCGGCAAGATGCCTGCCAGCCTCGCCGACTACCTGCGCGGCTTGATTCAGGAACGCTGGGTCATCAGGCCGAAGTCACCATGACGCAGCGGATCATCGGCAGCAGGGGGCTGCGCTACGCCACCATCATCGCGCTCGTCGCGGTGCTGGTGGGTGGCGTGTATGTGCTTTCGTCGCAAGCGAAGAACCGCAAGATCGTCGGCTACTTCACCTCCGCGGTCGGCCTGTATCCCGGTGACCAGGTGCGCATCCTCGGTGTCCCGGTCGGCACCATCGACACGATCGACCCACGGCCGTCCGACGTCAAGATCACCATGTCGGTGAGCAAGGACGTGAAGATCCCGAAGGACGCCAAGGCGATCATCATGTCGCCAAACCTGGTGGCGGCCCGGTTCATTCAGCTGACACCGGCATACACCGGCGGCCCGGCAATGGCCGACGGCGCCAGCATCGGCCCGGGCCGCACCGCGGTCCCGGTGGAATGGGACGAGGTCAAGGAGTCGCTGACCCAGCTGGCGGTGCAACTCGGCCCGACGGCCGGATCGATGCAGGGACCGTTGGGCGCGGCGATCAACCAGGCCGCCGACACCTTCGACGGCAAGGGCGAGTCGTTTCACAACGCCCTGCGTGAGCTCTCGCAAGCGGCTGGGCGGCTGGGGGATTCACGCGGCGACATCTTCGGCACGGTGAAAAATCTGCAGGTACTGGTCAATGCGCTCTCGTCCAGTAACGAGCAGATCGTCCAGTTCGCCGGAAACGTCGCCTCGGTGTCGCAGGTGCTCGCCGACAGCTCGCGTCACCTCGATACCACGCTGGGCACCCTCAACACGGCCCTGTCGGACATCCGCGGATTCCTGCACGAAAACAACTCGACGATCGTCGATACGGTCAACAACCTCAACGATTTCGCGAAGACGCTGAGCGACCAGAGCGACAACATCGAGCAGGTGCTGCACGTGGCGGGTCCGGGTATCGCCAACTTCTACAACATCTACGACCCCGCGCAGGGCACGCTTAACGGCCTGTTGTCCATACCCGAATTCGCCAACCCCGTGCAGTTCATCTGCGGCGGATCCTTCGAAACCGCCGCCGGTCCCAGGGCGCCCGACTACTTCAAGCGCGCCGAACTCTGTCGCGAGCGGCTGGGACCGGTGCTGCGCCGGCTCACCGCGAACTACCCGCCGCTGATGTTCCACCCGCTGAACACGATTACGGCGTACAAGGGCCAGATCATCTACGACACCCCGGAGACTCAGGCCAAGTCGGCGACCCCGGTCCCGCAGCTGACCTGGATCCCGGCCAAGGGTGCCCAGACGCCGCCCGCCGCTCAGAACCCGGCTGATCTGCAGGCCCTGCTGGTCCCGACGGCCCCGCAGGCTGGTCCCGCGCCCGGCCAACCGGCGCCGGCAGGCGGGGCTCCCGCCCCCGGCCCCGCTCCCGGCAGCGCGTTCGGCCCGCTACCGGGTCCGCACCCGGGCCAGGCACCCAGCGGGCCGGCGGCCGACTTGGGCGGTGGCGGATGAACCGAATGTGGTTGCGCGCCAGCGGATTGGCGACCGGCAGCATGCTGCTGGCGGGCTGCCAATTCAGCGGGCTGAACTCACTGGCGATGCCCGGCACCGCCGGTCACGGCAGCGGCGCCTACTCGATCACCGTCGAACTGCCCGACGTGGCGACCCTGCCGCAGAACTCTCCGGTCATGGTGGACGACGTCACCGTCGGCAGTGTCGCCGGCATTTCGGCCGAACAGCGGGCCGACGGATCGTTCTATGCGGCAGTGAAATTGGCGCTGGACCGCAACGTCGTGCTGCCCACAAACTCGACCGCGACGGTCGCCCAGACATCCCTGCTCGGTTCGATGCACATCGACTTGGCTCGGCCGAAGGACAAGCCGGCCGTCGGCAAGCTGAAGGACGGGTCGAAGATCACGGAGGCCAACACCGGTCGCTATCCCACCACCGAAGAAGTACTTTCGGCGCTCGGCGTGGTCGTGAACAAGGGCAATGTCGGTGCCCTGGAAGAGATCACCGACGAGACGTACCGGGCGGTCGCCGGCCGGCAGGACCAGTTCGTCGACCTGATCCCCAGGCTGGCGGAACTGACCTCAGGACTCAACCGTCAGGTCAACGACATCATCGATGCCGTCGACGGATTGAATCGATTCTCGGCGACCCTGGCGCATGACAAGGACAACCTGGGCCGGGCGCTGGACACACTGCCCGAAGCGATTCGCGTGCTCAACAAGAACCGTGGTCACATCGTCGAGGCGTTTGGCGCGCTGCACAAACTGGCGAATGTCACCTCGAACATCCTGGCAAAAACCAAGGTGGACTTCGCCGCCGACCTGAAGGACCTCTACTCGGCGGTCAAGGCGCTGAACGACAACCGAAGGAACTTCGTCACCTCGCTGCAACTGTTGCTGACGTTCCCGTTCCCCAACTTCGGTATCAAGCAAGCGGTGCGTGGCGACTACCTCAACGTGTTCACCACCTTCGACCTCACCCTGCGCCGACTCGGTGAAACGTTCTTCACCACAGCGTATTTCGACCCGAACATGGCCCACATGAACGAGATCCTCAACCCGCCCGACTTCTTGACCGGCGAACTGGCCAACCTGTCCGGACAGGCCGCGGATCCCTTCAAGATTCCGCCCGGCACGGCTTCAGGACAGTCGGGGACGGGCGCATGCACGACAGACTGACCAAGATCCAGCTGGCGATCTTCGCCGTGATCACGGCCATCACCCTGACCGTGATGGCGATCTTCTACCTGCGGCTGCCCGCGACGTTCGGTATCGGAACCTACGGCGTGAGTGCCGATTTCGTTGCCGGCGGCGGCCTGTACAAAAATGCCAACGTCACCTACCGCGGCGTCGCCGTCGGCCGCGTCGAATCGGTGGGGCTCAGCCCCAACGGCGTCATCGCCGACATGCGGCTGAACAGTGGCACCGCCATCCCGTCGAACGTCACCGCCACCGTGAAAAGTGTGTCCGCGGTCGGCGAGCAGTACATCGACCTGGTGCCCCCGAGTTCGCCGGCATCGACCAAGTTGAGCAACGGATCTCGCATCCAGCGGCAGAACACCCGGATCGGCCAGGACGTCGCCGACCTGTTGAAGCGCTCGGAGACCCTGGTCAACAGCCTGGGCGATACCCGGCTGCGTGAGTTGCTGCACGAGACGTTCATCGCGGCCAACGGCTCGGGCCCCGAACTGGCCCGGCTCTTCGAGTCCGCCCGGCTGCTGGTGGACGAGGCCAACACCAACTATCCGCAGGTCTCGCAGCTGATCGATCAGGCCGGTCCGTTCCTGCAGGCCCAGATTCGCGCCGGCGGCGACATCAAGTCGCTGTCCGACGGGCTGGCTCGGTTCACCTCCGAGGTGCGTCAGGCCGACCCGCAGCTTCGCGACACGCTGGCGAGCGCTCCGGGCGCCATCGACGAGGCCAGCACCGCGTTCTCCGGCATCCGTCCCTCCTTCCCGGCCCTGGCCGCCAGCCTGGCCAACCTCGGCAGGGTGGGCGTGATCTATCACAAGTCGATCGAGCAGCTGCTGGTCGTCTTGCCGGCGCTGTTCGCAGCCATCACCACCGCTGCGGGCGGGGGGCCGCAAGACGAAGGCGCCAAGCTGGATTTCAAGCTCGACCTGAACGACCCGCCGCCATGCGCCGTCGGCTTCCTGCCGCCACCGTTGATGCGCACACCGGCCGACGAGACGGTGCGCGAGCTGCCGAAGGACATGTACTGCAAGACGGCGCAAAACGATCCCAGTACCGTGCGCGGCGCCCGCAACTACCCGTGCCAGGAGTTCCCCGGCAAGCGCGCCCCCACCATTCAGCTGTGTCGTGACCCGAAGGGCTATGTGCCGATCGGCCGCAACCCGTGGCGCGGTCCGCCCGTGCCCTACGACACCCCGGTTACCAATGGGCTGAACACGTTGCCGCCCAACCACTTCCCGTACATCCCGCCGGGCGCCGAACCCGATCCCGGGACAGCCATCGTCGGGCCGCCGCCGCCGGGCGTGGTGCCCGGGCCGGGGCCGCTGCCGAACAGGCAGCCGGCCTTCGATCCGCCGCCGCCCAATGACAACGGGCCGCCACCGCCGTTCACCTCGTGGCAGCCGCCCGGGGTACCCCCGGTGCCGCCGCAGCTTCCGTACCCGAAGTGGCTGCCCCCGCCGCCGGCGCCCGAGGGCATCAACCCGCCACCGGCGGGCCCCGGTCCGGAGAAGCCGTGGGGGCCGCCGCCCGGAGGGCAGCCACAGGCCAGTGGGCCGCCCGCATATGCCACCTACGACCAGAAGACCGGCGCGTTTGTCGATCCGGCCGGCGGAACTGGTATCTTCGCGGCCGGCGCAACGGGCACATCCGGCGCCGAGAACTGGGTGGACCTCATGCTTGATCCAAGGCCGATGTAATGGACCCTGCCGTGGCAGACGAACCAATAACCACGCCGCGCGTTCGTCGGCGAGCTTCGCGTGCGGCCGGTCCGGCCAACGGCGAGCCGGCCCGGGACGTCGCGGTGCAGACCGAGGTATCGGCCGCGCCGAAGAAGCCGGCGATACCCGTCAAGACGCTCAAGTCCATCAAGCCGCCGCCACGGCGGCAGCCGCATCGCGCCCTGGTCGCGTGGATTTCATTCGCGTCGGCACTGCTGGCGGTCGGGGCGCTGGCCGGCTGCGTGGCGGCGCTGATCGTTGCGCAGCGCCACACCACCACAGCGCAGGCTCGTGATCAGCGGTTCGTCGACACCGCCACGCAGACGGTGGTCAACATGTTCAGCTACAAGCAGGACAACATCGACGAGAGCGTGAACCGGTTCGTCAACGGTACCAGCGGCCCGTTGCGCGGCATGCTCGGCGCCAACAACAATGTCGAGAACCTCAAGGGCCTGTTCCGCTCCACCAATGCGACGTCGGAAGCCGTCATCAACGGGGCCGCGCTGGAAGGCGTTGACGCCGTTACCGATAACGCGTCGGTGCTGGTGTCGGTGCGCGTCACGGTCGCCGACATCGACGGCGTCAACAAGCCGTCCATGCCCTACCGCTTGCGCGTCATCGTGCACGAAGACGATGCCGGGAAGATGACCGGCTACGACCTGAAATATCCAGACGGGGGCAATTGATGCGATGGCGGCGTTGGCTGCTGGTCGTCGCGGGTTACCTCATGGCCGTGGCGTTCGTCGGGTTGTCCGCGGTGGCCGGCTGGATGTACTGGGACCGGGTGCAGACTCGCGGCGAGCAAGCAGCGCGTGCGGTGTTGCCCGCCAAGGCGGCTAAGGAAATCCCCGAGGTCTTCGCGTACGACTACCAAACGGTCGAGCGGAGCCTGTCGGCGGCGTATCCGTTGTTGACCCCCGACTATCGCGCCGAATTCCAGAAGAGCGCCAACAACCAGATCATCCCCGAGGCCAAGAAGCGCGAAGTAGTCGTGCAGGCCAATGTCGTTGGCGTGGGCGTGATGTCGGCGAAACGGGAATCGGCCTCGGTGATGGTCTTCATGAACCGGACCGTGACCGATAAGTCACGCCAGCCGCTGTATGACGGCAGCCGGCTGCGGGTGGACTTCAAGAAAATCGGCAAGCAGTGGCTGATCGCCTACATCACGCCGATCTAGCCCCGCCGGTGATCGGTCGACCTCAGTAGCACATCGCAATGCCGTTGCAGTACAGCGGGTAACGATTAATCGGGCTGGGCGGCGGACCGGTCATCGCGAGCGAGAACGGTTCCTTCTTCATTCCCGGCTGCATCCCGCACACGGGGCCGTGCAGCGTGGTGTGGGTGCCGCTCATCGTCTCGTCGCTGAACGCGAAGGTTTCGGTGGAGGGCCCGGTGCCACCGCCCGGGCAAGCCACGCCATCGGCCTTGTCGACCTTGAATGTCCACAGCATGCTGGACATCCGGGCCCGGCCGCTGAAGTTCTGCTGCTTGTCCGCGGCGGTGATCTGTTCGGGCGTCGAACTCACGATGTTCAGCGCGCAGTTCATCGCGAACACGATCGGGTCGGAGTAGTCGTTCATGTTCCGGGTGCCCGAGGGCTGATCGCAGAGCGCCGAGATGGTCCAGGTGACCCCGGACACGCCCGCCTCGTTGAAGTTGTAGGTGCCGTCCGCCGGTGGTCCGATCGCTTTGGCCGGTTCACCGGATTGCAGCGCGATTCCCACCGCGACGGCCGTGAAAATGCCGGCGCCCGCGGCCATGCCGTGACGGAGCTTCATGTGCTTCTTTCTCCTCGCGTGCGACGCTGCACTTGAGTATCACAGCGTTGGGGCGCCAACACCATGGGGTCTGGCCGATGCGAGCTAATCCGCGTCACCGACTGGGGATTCGGCGAGTGTATCGAGGAACGACCGCGCCCAGCGGTCGACGTCGTGAGCAAGGACCTGGCGGCGCAGCGACCGCATCCGACGTCGTCCGTCTTCGACGGATTGGTTCAGCGCGGCCTCGATCGTGTCCTTGACGCCTTCGAGGTCGTGCGGGTTGACCAGATACGCCTGCCGGAGTTCGGCGGCGGCGCCGGTGAATTCGGACAGGACGAGCGCACCGCCGAGATCGCTGCGGCAGGCCACGTACTCCTTGGCGACCAAGTTCATCCCATCGCGCAGCGGGGTGACGAGCATGACGTCGGCGGCGACGAAGAACGCGATGAGTTCGTCGCGGGGGACCGGCCGGTGCAGGTAATGCACCACCGGATGCCCGACTTCGCCGTACTCGCCGTTGATGTGGCCGACCTGGCGTTCGATGTCGTTGCGCAGCTGCTGGTAACTGTCCACCCGCTCGCGGCTGGGCGTCGCCAGCTGGACCAGCACCGTGTCGTCGCGCTTGGCCCGGCCTTCGGCGAGCAACTCCGAAAAGGCTTTCAGCCGAACGTCGATGCCCTTGGTGTAGTCGAGCCGGTCGACGCCGAGCAGCACCTTGTGGGGGTTGCCCAGCTCGGCCCGGATCTCGCGGGCGCGGCGCTTGATGTCGCGGTGCCGCGCCGCCTGGTCCAGCGAGCTGGAGTCGATGGAGATGGGAAAGGCGCCCACCCGAACCACGCGGGACTGGAGCTCCACCTCGCCGTACCGCGACCGCACTCCCACTGCCCCGCGCGAGGTGTTGGCACCGATCAGCCGCCGGGCGAGGAACAGGAAATTCTGCGCACCGCCGGCCAGATGAAACCCGACCAGGTCGGCGCCGAGCAGACCCTCGACGATCTCGGTCCGCCACGGCAACTGCATGAACAGCTCGACGGGCGGGAAAGGGATGTGCAGGAAGAAGCCGATGGTCAGGTCGGGCCGCAGTTCGCGCAGCATTTTGGGGACCAGCTGCAGCTGGTAGTCCTGCACCCACACCGTCGCGCCTTCTGCAGCGGCAAGTGAGGTGGCTTCGGCGAAGCGGCGGTTGACGTCCACGTAGCGCTCCCACCATTCGCGGTGGTAAATCGGTTTGACGATGACGTCGTGGTACAGCGGCCACAGCGTGGCGTTGGAGAAGCCCTCGTAGTATTCGGCGACGTCGTCGGCGCTCAGCTTGACCGGGCGGAGCTCCAGGTCCTCCTGGACGATGGGCTCGCCCTCGTGGTCGGTGTCCTCGTCGACGACCCCGGCCCAGCCGACCCACGCCCCTCGCTGGCGGCGCAGCAACGGCTCGAGGGCGGTGACCAGTCCCCCGGGGCTGCGCTTCCACGCTGTGGTGCCGTCGGGCAGGCGCTCCTGGTCGACCGGCAACCGGTTGGCAACCACGACGAAGTCGGAATTGCCGAATTTGGCCGCCTTCGCGCCCCGCCCTCCCCCGGGAGACATTTACGCGTCGAGTTTCGCCGGCCCGATACCCAGCATGGACAGAAACACCCGGCACTCGTCGGCGTCGGTGGCGTACGCCGCGACGACCCGCCTGGCCTGGCTCGCAGTGTCGTCAGCCACGGGCTCGACATCGCCGATTTCGCCAGGATCAGATTTCGTAGGCATGACTTAACTGTAGGCGACGCGTGTGACCGGTCGCAGGCCGTCTCACCAGCTAACGGGCTCTAGGAGCATTTATGGCTGGTTTGCAGGGGTTCGCCGCGCCGCTCGCGAAGACACGATCGACCGTCGCCGCGGTGATGCAGGATTAGCAGGTGGTCGATCAGGACGCCGGGAACGACGTGGTGTTCGAGTTCGTCGATGTCGTCGTGGAACGGCAAGGAGTGCGGGCTCTGGACGGGCTGACCGCCGCCATTCCGCGCCACGGTGTGACCGCGGTGTTCGGACCGTCGGGCTCGGGCAAATCGACCCTGCTTCGGCTCTGCAACCGGCTGGAGCTGCCGACGAGCGGGCGGGTGTCTTTCTACGGGTCGGACATCGCCGGGCTCGACCCCCTGTGGCTGCGGCGCCGCGTGGGCATGTGCTTTCAGCGTCCGACGCCATTCCCGGGCACGGTCGCCGACAACCTGCGGGCCGCCGATCCGGACGCGTCCGCCGCGCGAATGCGGGAAACGCTGGACCGGGTTGCGTTGACCGGATCGTGGTTGGACCGCGACGTGGCCGGGCTCTCGGGCGGCGAAGCGCAACGCGTCTGCCTGGCCCGCACCTTGCTGGCACGACCCCAGGTGCTGCTGTTGGACGAACCCACCTCCGCCGTCGACACCGAGGCGGCCGAGGTCATCGAGCGCGCGGTGCGCGACCTGGCCGCCGACGGCACCCCCGCCCTGTGGGTCACCCATAACTCCGCGCAGGTGGAAAGGGCGGCCGACCGGGCCCTGCGCCTCAAGGCCGGCCGCAGCCTGGGGCTGGGCCCGGTCGCCTCGAAGCCCGACGACGGGTCGGTGGCGTGATGAACGGTCAAGTCGGCTGGGCGGGCCTGGCGACGTCCCTGATCCTGGTGGCGTTCGCCGCCGGGATCTCACTGTGGCGACGGTTGGGTTTGCAGCGGCAGCTGCTGTGGGCCGCGGCCCGCGCGCTGGTGCAGCTGCTGCTCGTCGGCGGTGCGCTGACGCTGCTGTTCGAGCCCGGCCGGTCGCTGTGGTGGTCGTGGGCGTGGGTCGCCGGGATGGTGGCCTACGCCGGGGATGTCGCCCGCCGCAGGGCGCCGGAGGTGCCGCGGTTTGCGCCGCTGGCCGTGGCCGCGTTCGCCGGCGCGGCGGCGGTGACGCTGGGGGTGATCTTCGGCCTGCGAGTGTTCCCGCTGCAAGGTCGCACGCTGGTGCCGGTCGCCGGGATGATGATCGGCAACTCGATGACCGCGATGGTGCTGGTGGCGCGGCGGTTGGTCGACGAACTGCGCGACAAGCGCGACGAGGTCGAAGCGCGCCTCGCGCTGGGGCAACCGTCGAGGCAGGCCGCGTCGCCGTACCTGCGAATCGCCTTGCGCTCGGCCATATCTCCGCAGATTGAAACGACCAAAGCCACCGGCCTGGTGTTCCTGCCGGGCGCCATGACCGGCCTCATCCTCGCCGGGGTGCCGCCGTTGCAGGCCGTGCTGGTGCAGGCCGTGGTGATGTTTTTGATCCTGGGTTCGGTCGCGGCCACCACCGTGGTCGTCGCGATGGGCATCGTCGGGCTGGTGTTCACCCGCGACCATCGGCTGCTGCCGCTGGGCCGGCGGCCCGACACCGCCGGGTGAGAACGCGGTGGTCGGCAGGGATCGCCGGCCGATCACCCCAGCGCGGGCCCGGTTACACACTGGCCGTAATGTGTAAACAAGTCGGAGCTGGACAACAAGCGAGGTGGGCGGAATGACTCTCTCCGAGCAAGCCGGCGCGCAGGCGGCCAACGCCGGCGCCGAGGAGCTGGTGACCTACGAAACTCTGGACGACGGCCTGATCGCCCGAATCTGGCTCAACCGGCCCGACGCTCACAACGCGCAGAGTCGCGGCCTGCTGGTTCAGCTCGACGAGGCGTTCCTGCGCGCAGAGGCCGATGACACCGTGCGGGTGGTGATTCTGGCCGCGCGCGGCAAGAACTTCTCCGCCGGTCACGACTTGGGTTCGGAGTTGGCGCTCGCCGAGCGGGCGCCCGGCGCGGGGCAGCATCCGACGTTCCGGATCAACGGCGCCACCCGCGAACCCGTCGCCGAGAAGACGTATCTGCAGGAGTGGCATTACTTCTTCCAAAACACTTGCCGGTGGCGCGATCTGCGTAAGATCACCATCGCGCAGGTTCAGGGCAACGCGATCTCGGCGGGCCTGATGCTGATCTGGGCTTGCGACCTGATCGTCGCCGCCGACAATGCAAAGTTCAGCGATGTAGTGGGCGTTCGGATGGGCATGCCGGGCGTCGAATACTACGCTCACCCTTGGGAATTCGGCCCCCGCAAAGCCAAAGAGCTGCTGCTGACCGGTGATGCGCTGGACGCCGACGAGGCCTACCGACTCGGCATGGTGTCCAAGGTGTTTCCGGCCGACGAATTAGCCGACAAGACAGTGGAATTCGCGCGACGTATCGCCGAACGGCCGACGATGGCGGCCATGCTGATCAAGGACTCGGTCAATGCGGCCTCCGACGCGATGGGATTCACCGAGGCGCTGCGGCACGCATTCCACATTCACGAGCTGGGTCACGCGCACTGGGCGGCCCACAACGAGAACAGGTATCCGATCGGCCTGCCGCCCGACGTCGAGGACTGGCGCAACGCCAAGCCGACCAGGCTGGCCCGCCGCGACACCCCCTAGCGCCGCGCGGCCAGGCCCTAACGAGACCGGGGGAGCGATATTCACCCCGAGGGGACATGGTTCTATAGCTAGAACCTGTTCCAGTTTGAGAGGGCCTCGCGTGCAGCTTTCTTTCGAAGACCGGACATATCTCGATCACCGGCGGCGGCAGCGGGATCGGCAAGGGCGTGGCCGCCGGGCTGGTCGCCGCGGCGCCTCCGTCATGATCGTCGGCCGCAACGCCGACCGCCTCGCGGCGGCGGTCAAGGAGATCGAAGCCCTTCCCGGCGATGCGGTCGATTCGGTACGAGCCCGCCGACATCACCAACGAGGAGGAGGTGGCCGTGCGGTCGACGCCGCGACGGCATGGCACGGCCGGCTGCACGGCGTGGTGCATTGCGCGGGCGGCTCGCAGACCGTCGGGCCGATCACCCAGACCGACTCGGAGTTGTGGCGACACACCGTCGACCTCAACGTCAACGGCACCATGTACGTGCTCAAGCACTCTGCGCGCGAGATGGTGCGCGGCGGTGGCGGCTCGTTCGTCGGCATCTCGTCGATCGCGGCCAGCAACACCCACCGCTGGTTCGGCGCCGTACGGCGTCAGGCAAGTCGGCATCTGGACCACTTGATGCAGTTGGCCGCTGACGAACTCGGAGCGTCGTGGGTGCGGGTCAACAGCATCCGTCCGGGCCTGATCCGCACCGAGCTGGTGGACGCCATCGTGATTCGTCCCGGAGATGAGCGCGCGACTACCGCGCTATGCACGCCGCTGCCGCGCGTCGGCGAGGTCGAGGACATCGCGAACGTGGCGATGTTTCTGCTCAGCGATGCTCCAGCTGGATCACCGGGCAGATGCATCAACGTCGACGGCGGCGTGCATTCTGCGCCGCGGCCCGGACTACTCCTCGATGATGGAACAGATGTTCGGCGCCGACGCGCTGCGCGGAGTGGTGGCAACCTGAACCGTCGGCCGCTAGTGAACGGGAGATGCAATGAAGCGACTCGAGGGCAAGCGGATCCTGGTGACGGGCGCCGCGTCGGGGATCGGCCAGGCCACCGCGCTGCGCTTGCTGGACGAGGGCGCCGCGGTGGCGGCCTCCGACGTCGCGGCCGACGGCTTGGACAACACCCGGGCGCAGGCGCAGCAGGCCGGCACCGCCGACCGGCTCACCACCCTGCCGATGGATGTCGGCCAGCGAGGATTCGGTGATCGACGGGGTACGCCTGGCCGTCGAGCGACTGGGCGGGCTTGACTCGCTGGTCAACGCCGCCGGCATCCTGCGCGCCGCGCACACCCACGAGACCAGCCTCGAACTCTGGAATCAGATCGTCGGCATCAACCTGACCGGGACCTTCCTGGTGGTCCGGGAGGCGCTACCGGCCCTGCTGGCGAATTCGCGCAGCGCGATCGTCAACTTCAGTTCGACGTCGGCGTCGTTCGCGCATCCCTACATGGCCGCCTACGCCGCGAGCAAGGGCGGCATCCAGTCCTTCACCCATTCGCTGGCGCTCGAATACGCGAAGGACGGCCTGCGTGCGGCGTGTGTGGCGCCGGGCAGCATCAAGTCCGGGATCACCGATGCGACCGGGGGATACATTCCGAAGGACGCCGACTGGTCGCTGTTCCCGCGGCTCATGCCGATCCTGCCGACGACGGTCGAATCCAGCGGCGCCGGCATGGCCGAGCCCGACGCGATCGCCGGCGTCATCGCGATGCTGGTATCCGACGACGGCGCGTGGATCACCGGTACCGAGATCCGCATCGACGGCGGTACCCACGCGTAATCAGGACGCCCGGCTTCGCCACTGGTTGAGGGCGCCGGCCCGGCGCGCTAGTTGACGCACGGGACTCCGCCGCCATCGATCGGCTTTCCCTGATCGGGCGTCGGATAGGTCGTGGTCGTGCCGTTGTAGTAGTAGCTCTTGGCCTTGGTCGACGTGGTGCTGCGAGCTGGTGCTCGTCGTGTCGTCCATCTGGGTCTCGTCAGGTGTGGGCATCGAGAAATTGGTATCCACGGTGAGCCGGATGTGTCCGCCCGCGACACTCGGGCTGGGCTGCTTGGGCGCGTCCACGCCGAGCAGGTTGGCCAGGTTGAGCGCATCGGTCTGCGCGCCGGCGCCGTACTCGACCGTTGTGGTGGTCGGGTCGCCGGATTCGCGGTCGCGGACCTGGCCCGGGGTGTAGCCCTTCTTCTTCAGTGCGCGTGATACCTCGGTGGCCAGACCGCTCATGCTGCCGGAGTTGACCACGTCGACGACCGTGGACGGATCGGGCTTCACGGCGGTGGTGGTCGGCGCGGTCGTCGATGTGTCGATGCCGATCGCCGCTGACACCTCGGACTTGATCGCGGCCGGGTCCACGATGTTGACGTCCTGGCCGTCGATGGTGTCGTAGCGCACCACCGGCAGCGTCCGGAACTCGACGTTGCCGCCCGCCAGCCCGCCGAGCCGCTGGATCATGTCGTCGTTCCAGCCCGCCGAGAGCACCACGTCTTTGCGCGCCACCGCCATCAGGTTCTTGAGCTTGTCGATGTTGGTGAAGGTGCCCGCCGCCTGCAGCTCCTGCATGACCGACGAGATGAACGCCTGTTGGCGGTGGGTGCGGTCCAGATCCCCGTTGTCCAGTCCGTGCCGCTGCCGGACGAACGACAGCGCCTCGGACGCGTCCAGCCGCTGTCGCCCGGCGGGGAAGTCGGCGCCGGAATACGAGTCGTAGACGGGGTGATTCAGGCAGACGTCAACGCCGCCGAGGGTCTGCGCCAGATCGAAGAACCCGGCCAGATTGACCTCGGCGAAGTAGTCGATGGGGACGCCGGTCAGGTTTCGCACCGCGCGCAGCGTCGCGGCCCGCCCGGCTTCGCGGCCCTTGGTCTCGAGTTCCTTCTGCGTGCTGTTGCCCTGGTTGGCCAGCTTTTGGGCGACGTACTGCTTGGTCAGCCCGTAGGCCTCTTTGATCTTGATGTGGTTGTATCCGGGGACCCCGGTGAAGGGCACCCAGTCGTCGCGGGGGATCGAGAAGGCGACGACTCTGTTGTCGGCGCTGACGTGCACCAGGATCATCGTGTTGGTGTTGTAGCCACCGTCGTCGGAGTCGCCGGCGTGCAGGTGCTTCAGGATCGAGTTGGGCAGGTCGTTGCCGTCCTGATCTTTACGCGAGTCCAGCCCGATCAGCAGGATGTTCATGTTGTCGCCACTGGACCGCGGATCGTCGGGCTGCAGGGCGTTCGACACGGTGATGCCGCCCAGCGCACCGTGCGCCACGTAGTAGCCCGCACCGGTCAGCCCCACGGCCGCCACGGAGACGAGCGCGCCCAAGGTGCGCGTCAGCCCCTTGCGGAAACGGGAGGGTTGACGCACGGCTCGATGACGGCGATGTGCGCCGCCCGAGCGGGCCATCACAAACCTCTGCCCACGCCCAGCACATCACCACGCACCGCAACGGTGCTTTGCGGCGATGTCGCTTCAAGCATGGTGACAAGTATGCGTCAGCTTGCTATGAAGCCCCCAATCGAGAGCACCCGTCACACGGTCCGCGTAAGCGCGTTCGTCGCGCCGGCCAGGCGCGATTCGTGCTCGCCACACTCGTTCTACCAGCATGTTCTGACGCGTCGCGGCCGCGATGGTCTCCAGGAGGTGTCGACCCGGCCACGTCGCCGCCCCGATCGAGCCGAACTTGTTATCCAGCGGAGACGACCCGGCGGACCATCGCCCAGTCAACCGGGCCAGCAAACCGCAACCCGTCGGCTACCGGGCTTTGACCAGGTCCTGACCCGATGTGTAAAAAAGCGTGATGTTGGTGCCGGTGACGATTTCAGCGAGGTAGACGCCGACCGGTTCGACCTCGTAGTAGTAGTGGATATTGCCGTCGTTATCCAGTGTCGACGCGCAGGAAAAGCTCGGCGCACCGCATCGTTGCTTGATGGGTGCCGCGAGGACGGCAAGCAGCATGACGACGGCGACGCCGACGATCAGCGGGACTCTGTTCACCGTCGACCTCGGTTGCGCCGGATTGGCCACGGTTGGAGTGTAAGCGGCTTATCCAGCGGTTTGCCGCGCGCGGCGCAGTAGGGTTCTTCAGCTGTGACCACCGCGAACCTGCACGACGCATCCCCGGCGCACACCCGGGTCGAGGTGCTCGGCAACATCGGGCCCAACTGGTTCGCCTCGGTGATGGGCACCGGGATCGTCGCAACCGCCGGGGCCACCCTGCCCGTCCACGTCGTGGGGTTGCGGGCATTCGCGCAAGTGGTCTGGGTGATCGCGGCCGCGCTGCTGGTGGCGCTGATCGCGGTGATCGGCGGCCATTGGTTGCGCCATCCGACCGTGGCCCGCACCCACGCCCGCAATCCGCAGATGGCGCACTTCTACGGCGCGGCCCCCATGGCGCTGATGACGGTCGGCGGGGGAGCGGTGCTGGTCGGCAGCGATCTGCTCGGTGAGCGCATCGCCGTCGACCTGGACTGGGCGCTGTGGACCGCCGGCACGCTCGGCGGACTGTTCACCGCCGTCAGCATTCCGTTCCTGATGTTCACCCAGCACGACGTCGAGCCCGACGCGGCCTTCGGTGGATGGCTGATGCCCGTCGTTCCCCCCATGGTGTCCGCGGCGACGGGGGCGCTGCTGCTTCCTCATATTTCGGCGGGCAGCGGGCGCGCGACCATGCTGTATGGCTGCTACGCGATGTTCGGGTTGTCGTTGGTGGCCTCGTTGAACATCATCGCGATGATCTGGAGCCGCCTGACCCTATACGGCACCTCGGGCTCCGCGCGGGTGCCGACGTTGTGGATCGTGTTAGGCCCGCTCGGCCAATCCATCACGGCCGCAGGTCTTTTGGGGGCGAACGCGGCATTGGCCGTCGACCCCGAGTCGGCCGAGGACCTGAACGCGTTCGCGATCCTCTACGGCGTGCCGGTGTGGGGGTTCGCGGTGTTGTGGATCGCGCTCGCCACCGCGTTGACGGTGCGCACGCTGCTCCGGGGCATGCCGTTCGCGCTGACGTGGTGGAGCCTGACCTTCCCGGTCGGAACCTTCGTCACCGGCACCTCCCGGCTGGCCGGTCACACGCATTTGCCCGCATTCAGAGTGGCGGCGGCCATCGCCTACGCGGGTCTGCTGTTCACCTGGGTGCTGGTGACGGTTCGCACCGCGCGGGGCAGCGTGCGCGGCAACCTGCTCAAGCTTCCGCCCAGCACCGCGCCGATCAAGGCGCACAAGGACTCGGCGCACCGCTAGGCGCCGCCGTCGCCGAGGATCCGGTAGTGCCGCGGGCGTTTGGATGCCCGGGCATGACGGGTACGCCCCATGAGCCGAGCAAAGGACTGAGCATGGCCGACACACGCCTCAGGCCGTTTTCGGCGGAGCGGCCGGGAAACTCGGAGCCACCGCAGCCGGGCACTCCCCACGAGACGCCGGAGCGGCTGACGCCGACGGAGCCGCCCGAGCGGCTGACGCCGGCAGAGCCACCCGAGCGCTTGACGCCATCAGAACCACCCGAGCGTCAGGCGCCGGAGCAACGAACAGGATTGGAGAGCAGACATGCGTGCCGAGGAAGGCGACGAAAGCGTCAAGGACTACGCGAACGAGGGACGGGAAACCCTTGGCCGCATCAAGGCTTCGCAGCACGCGGGCGGTCGCCTCGGTGACATCGCCCGCCGCTTCGCCGGCCTGTGGCGGGGCCAACGCGGTACCGAAGACAACGGGCCCGCTGAGTAAAGGCGGTCAGGAAGAGGCTAATTCGGCGCCACGGGTGCCGGATGCCGGTGGGCCCAGGGGCGGGCCTCTTCGAGTTGCGCGGCCAGCCGCAGCAGATCGCCGTCTGCGCCCAGCTTTCCGACGAACTGCACGCCCAGCGGAAGTCCTGCGTCCGTCCAGTGCAGCGGCACGCTGATGGCCGGACGGCCGGTGAGGTTGGCGAGCTGCGTGTAGGGCACCCAGCCCAAACTCTCCTGGATGAGGTCGTCGAGAATTCCGCTGAGCCCCATAAGTTTTCCGGCACGCACCTTGCTGACCAGCCGGGCAACTCGCTGTAACACGGCCGATGTCGCCGTGACACCGACCGCCAGCGGCGGGGTGGCCAGGGTGGGGGTCAAAAAGAGGTCGTAGCTGTCGTGGAACGCGGCCAGCGACTGGATGTAGTCGTTCCGGTTTTCCAGCGCGGACATGACAGCCAGCACACCGCCGGACCGGCCGAGTTCGGCGATGGCCAAGGTATCGGCCTCAAAGTCGCTGTCACGGGCGCCCATTCGCTGTTTGATATCGGCGACTTGCTGGTAAAGCTGGGCGAACCAGATGGTCAGGAAGTCTCGCCCCAGTGCGGCGTCGTCGTAGGGCGGTGCGACCTCCTCGACCTGATGGCCTAACTCGAGAAGGAGCGCCGCGGCTTTTTCGACCGCGGCGACCGCCTCGCGGTCCGGCCGTGCGTTGATTGCCGAGCGTGCCGAGTAGCCGATTCTCAGGGTCTCCGGGCGGTGCGTGATCTGTTCGCCAAAGGGCTTGTCCGGCAGTGCAACCCGGTAGGCAGCCCTCGGATCGGGTCCGACGATCGCGTCGAGCAGCGCCGCACTGTCGCGCACGGTGCGCGACACCACTCCCTGGGTCGCCATGCCCAGCATCATTTCGCCGGTCTGCGGGCCGTAGGGCGCCAATCCCCGGCTGGGCTTGAGGCCGATCAGCCCGTTGCAGGCGGCGGGGATGCGGATCGACCCGCCGCCGTCGTTGGCACCGGCGGCGGGAACGATGCCCGCAGCCACGGCCGCCCCGGATCCGCCCGACGAGCCGCCGGGCGTGCGCCCGGTGTTCCACGGGTTGCGGGCCGGGCCCCAGTAGTCGGGCTCCGTCACGCCCTTGGCCCCGAACTCCGGGGTATTGGTCTTCCCGAAGACCACCAGGCCCGCGTCCAGGAACCGCTGCGTGACCAGGGCGTGCCGGTCGGCCACGTCACGGGCCAGCGAGCGGGACCCGCAGGAGGTCGCAAAGCCGCGGTATTCCTGGCCCAGGTCCTTGAGCAGGAAGGGCACACCGGCGAACGGCCCGCTCAGATTCGGGTCCGACGCTCGCCGGTCGGCCACGTCGTCGAGGCGGCAGACGATGGCGTTCAGCTGTGGATTCACCGCGTCCGCTCGTTGCCGCGCCAGCGCGAGGAGCTCGGCCGGGGTGACCTGCTTGCGCTCGACCAGCTCGGCCAGTGCGGTCGCATCCAGCGACATGTACTCGTCAAGATGCATGCGTTCTCCTTCGCTCCGGTCCGAGTGCGCGTGGCGCCGCCGTCGCCCGACGTCCTTTTAATTGACGCCACCGCATGCCGTTGACGTTAAGCCAACGCGAGCTTTTCGTGGCTGCGCCTTAGTATCACCTGGTGCCCACGGCAGCCGAACCGTTTACGATCCAGGGCCCCGGCGGGGTGCAGATCGTCGCCGACCGCCTCGGGGATCCGCAGGCGCGCGCCGTGGTGTTCTTGCACGGTGGCGGGCAGACCCGCCGGTCCTGGGGCAAGGCGGCCGCCGCCGTCGCCGCGCGGGGGTGGCAGGCCGTCACCGTCGACCTGCGCGGCCATGGCGAATCGGACTGGTCCGGCGACGGCGACTACCGCGTCGTCAGTTTCGCCGCCGACGTCCTAGAAGTGCTGCGCACCCTGCCCCCGCAACCGGTGCTGGTCGGTGCCTCCCTGGGCGGTTTCACGTCGATGCTGCTGGCCGGCGAGCTGTCGCCGGGCATCGCCAGTGCGGTCGTGTTGGTGGACATCGTGCCGAACATGGACCAGTCCGGGGCGAACCGGATACATGCCTTCATGGCCGACCGGGTGGAGTCGGGCTTCAGCTCACTCGACGAAGTCGCCGACGCGATCGCCGAATACAACCCGCACCGGCCGCGACCAACCGACCTGGAAGGCCTGACCACCAACCTGCGCCGCCGCGGCGATCGCTGGTACTGGCATTGGGATCCGCAATTCATCAGCGGCACTGCCGCTTTCCCTCCTTTTGAGGTCACCGACCCCGACCGCATGCACGCCGCCGTCGAGGCGATCCTGCGCGAGGGCGTGCCCATCCTGCTGGTCCGCGGGCAGATGAGCGACCTGGTCAGCCAGGACCGCGCCGACGAATTCCTCGCGCGTTTCCCCCAGGTCGAGTTCACCGATGTTCGCGGCGCGGGACACATGGTGGCCGGCGACCGCAACGACATCTTTGCCGGCGCTGTGCTGGACTTCCTTGCCCGGCACGTCGACGCCGGATGAACCACGTGCGCGGAACGGACTGGTCGCCATCTCATTTCAGGTCGGCAGCGCTGCTACTATCTGCCGGGCGCAAGCGGAGGGGGACGGCGTGACCATACGGTGGTTGCGGGGGTTGGGTCTGTTGGGGGCGGTGATGGTGACCGCTACGGCGGTGGCGAAAACCGCTGTGGCAGCACCGCCTCCGGCTCTGCCGTCGCCGCCGCCGTCGCCGGGCATCGGCGTCGATCATGAATCCGGCAGGTGCACAGCAGGATTCGCGGCCCAGGGTTCCGACGGCAGCTACTACCTGATGACCAGCGGGCACTGCGACGCGCATGACGGCACCGAATGGACGTACGGCAACGACGCCCCGCTCGGCAGGATCTCGGCCAGCGAGCACGACGGCGATAAGCGAGACGCCGCGATCATCCGCCTGGAGCCGAGTGTCGGCATGCCGGTGGGCGACGTCGGCGGCAGGTATCAAGTCCGGGATGTGTTGAGCCGCCAGCAGATTCAGGTCGGTATGCCGTTCTGCAAGATCGGCGCGGTGACCGGTGAGACGTGTGGCGCCATCAAAGGCGTCAATGGCGACGTCGTCGAAGCCAGTGTGTTCAGTCTGGACGGCGACAGCGGCAGCCCCGGTTTCGTGATGAACCCGGACGGCAGCGTCAGCGCGGTCGGTCTGTTGATGTCGTCGCCCGACGGCGATGACTACACGACCTACTTCATGCTCATCAATCCGCTGTTGGGAAAGTGGGGGCTTCGAATTCTTCCGTAAGAGGCGCTCGCGGACCGACCGGAGGTACGTAACGTAGCGTTTGCAATTCTCGGGTACCGGGTATCAGGTGGACCGGCCGTAGCGCGTCGGCCCGCAGGGGCCAGGCAATCAACCTGTGTTGACGCGGCCAGCGTGACGAAGGCGGCGGAACCAGCGACACGAAGGGAAGCAGTAGTGAAGCGTGGGATCGTGGTCGGCGTAGCCGGCGTGGCCCTGGTGGTCGCGGCGAGCGCCGGATGTTCGAGCAACAAGTCGAGTACGGGGTCGTCCGGCTCGTCGTCAGCAGCGGCAACGGCGGGCCCGGTGCTCATCGTCGACGGGCAGACCCAGAACATCAGTGGGCAGGTCACCTGCACCGCCGCGGGTGACAACACCAACATCGGCATCGGTGACCCGACCGCGGGCCTCGGCGCCGTGGTCAGCAATGGCAACCCGCCGCTGGTGCACTCCGTCGGGCTGGGCACCGTCAACGGCGTGGCGCTCGGTTTCTCCGACGCCGCGCCCAACCAAAGCGGCAGTGCCGGGGCCGCGGTCAAGGGCAAGGACTGGGCGATCAAGGGCACCGCTACCGGTACCGACATGAGCAACCCGCAGCAACCGCAGCAGGTAACCAAGCCATTCGAGTTGGACCTCACCTGCCCGTAGTGCAGGCCGACAAATCCCAAGAGGGGACGCAGCTATGTCTATGAAACGTGTCGTCAGCGCGGCCGCGCTGGCCGCCGGCCTGAGTATCTCCGCGGCGACGCTGAACGCCGGGTCGGCCTTCTCCGCTCCGCTCGACCCACCGCCCCCGTGCCCGAATTGCCACGGCGGTGGCGGTGGCGGCGGGGGCAACCCCGGCGGGCCGGGCGGGCAACCCGGTGGACAGCCGGGCGGCGGCGGCGGAAACGCCCCGGCGCAGGGCGGGCAGACCAACCCGCCGCCGGCCAACCAAAGCACCCAACCGCCGGCGACGCCAAAGCACCCAACCGCCGGCGACCCAAAGCACCCGACCGCCGGACACCCAAACGAGCCAAGCGCCGGACACCCAAACGAGCCAAGCGCCGGCCACCCAAACGACCCAAGCGCCGGCCACACAAAGTACGCAGCCCTCGTGGACGCGGGGCAGTCAGCAGCCGAGCACGGAAACTACTCAACCCGGTGCACAAACGACGGAACCGAGTGCGCAAACCACTGCGCCCGCGAGTGGGCAGACCACCCCACCGCAACGCAACCGCGAGCGGTATGCGTCGCTGAATCCGCCGGACACCCAGCCTCCGCACCCGCCGTACATTCCGCGCCACGACGTGGTCACCGCCAGCGCGCAGATCGGCGGACCCGCCGGTCCGGATGTCCAATTCAGCATCCCGGGCCGCGGGGCGCCCCCGCCGCCGCGCGAGCACGGTTACGGCTGGAACGACGGCCGTGCCCCCGGCCACCCGCCGCCACACTGGGAGGGCCCGCCGCCTCGGGGTGGCTGGGACGGCCCGCCGCCTCCGGGAGGCTGGAACCGGCCGTGGGACGGACCGCCGCGCGATGTCGCGGTGGCACGCGCCGACTTCGGCCCCTTCAGCTACAACACCTTTACCGTCATCCCGGTCTTCAACTGGCAGTACGGGGGTTGGGGTTACTGGTTCTTCGGTGTCTGGGTGCCTCTGTACTGATCTGGACGGATCGTGTCAGCGGGCGTTGCCGTGAATTCGGGCGCGCCCGCTGATGCGTGTCCGGGTTGTTCAACCCTGCGGCGGGGGCCCCGGGATGGCAGGCTCCGGGGATGGACGTGAGAGAGAACGTTCGCCGAGCCATAGACGTCATGACGGCTTGGTCGTCCGACAGCGACCCTGACTTCACCTGGAGCCGGCTGGTCGACAACGTGCTCGACGAGCCCGACGGCGACATGATGCTGCTGATGGGCTTCGTCAATCTCGCCGGCGAGCTGGGGATCAGACTCGAGAAGGCCACCGGCCGGGATGTCCGCGCACACCTGCAGGACATTGCCCGCAAGTACCTCTGACCGCGCACCCGCACCTATTGCGGGTGGGCCGCCACGTAAACGGCGGCCGGGATCGGTGAGCCCTCGTCGTAGCCGATGGGCAGCAGCACGTCGCCGGCCGTCGTCCGGCAGTAGACGTCCCACCGGTAGTACGCCGCGAACGTCGCGGGGTCCGCGGCGATCAGCGCCGCGTACTGGTTGACCGCGCGCACGTATTCGCCGGCGTGGTTGTACCCGTAGATGGCGTGATCGCGATCGTTGGCGAAGCCATTGGCGGCCAGGTAGCGGCCCGCCGCCAGGATGCTGTCGTGCGGCGAGTGGATGTCGCCGCCCTGGCCGTAGCCGGCGAAGGTCGAGGGCAGAAACTGCATGGGGCCCTGAGCGCCGGCGGTGCTCGCACCGACGATGCTGCCGAAGCGGCTCTCGACGAAGTTGATCGCTGCCAGGTAGTTCCAGCTGACGCCGGATTCCGCTTCCGCCTGGTGGTAGTCGTTCATCAGCTCGTCGGCCGGTGCCGGCGGCTGGATGCGCCATGCCGGCAGGGTTTCGCGCACCGGGGTCAGCGCGGTGAGTTGCCGACGGGCGTCGACGTTGCGGTCGTAGACATCGACCAGTTCCGGCGGGATGCGCGGGCGCGTGGTGGCGTCCCATTCGGGGTGGCTCCCGATGGCGCGGTAGGCCGCCTGTTCGCGATGCGCCGCTGCCGTCAGCGCCGGTTCCGGTGTTCCCGGATCACGCAGGGTTCGCTCGTCGGCGACAAGGTCGTCGGCCAGCTGCGCGGGGTCCGACGCCAGGCGAGGCTGCGCGCCGCCCGGCGTGCCCGCGTCGGCGGGCACCATGCGTGTCGTCGGCGCCGGCGGCGCGACGACGCGTGCGGAGGTGGTCGGGCCGGACGCGGCCGTCGGGTGCGACGCCGAACAGCCGACGAGCGCGAACATGATCGCGCCGACGACGAGCGGCGCGGTGCGCCTGTCACGGCTCACGGTGATCGCCCCCGTCCCTTGCCTCGAATCCCCACGCCTCCGGTTGGTCGGCCCGCACCGAGTCTTTCGCATTAGACCGCGTGACTTCAATGCGGTGACGGCCTTTCTGTTCACCGGGAGTTGTGACAATCGCACCGCGCTCTCAAACTGATTGATATGCGCGACCGCGAGAAGATCGACTCGGAATTGCGGCTCATCGCGCTGCGGCGGCAAGCGATCCGGGAGCAGGGCGGTCGCCCGTCGTCCCGGGAGGCCGACGAACTGCTCGACGAAATCCTGGCCCACGGTGCGGGGGCGCCCGAGCTCGACGTGTTTGACGCCTGGGAAACCGAGGTCTCGTCGCCGGGCTTTCGCGGGCCGGCAAAGCCCGCGCCGCCGCATCTCGGCGACGTAAGGTCGCCGCGCTGCGCCGCTTCGGACTTTTCGCGGCGTTGCCGCTGTCTCTGGTAGCCGTCGTCGCCGCGGTGGTGGTGATGTTCGCGCTCCACCGCCAGGAGCCGTCGGCACAGCCGGAGGACACCCCGCCGTCGGCAGCGCCTGCCAAACGGGGGCGCCACCTGTTGTGCCGAAGGCGTCCGCTCCGGCGATCGGCGCCGTCGACGCGGCTTTCATCGGCGCGCTGAAGCAGGAAGGCGTGCCGGTTCCCAGCCAGGACTACGTGATGACCCAAGGGCACGCGGTCTGCGATTTCCTGGCGCACCAACCGAACTTCGCGGACGCGGTCGGGTTCGTGCAGCGAAGGTCGATATGGGACGCGGATCAAAGCGCGAAGGTCACCGCGGGCGCCATCGTCTCGTACTGCCCTCAGTCTCAGCCCGCCGGCCCGGACCCGATGCAGCCGGACTATCAGAAATCGCTGTCTGACTCTGCAGGCCATCGAACGGAATCTGCAAGGCATCCAAGGGAAACTGCACGACATTCAAGGCGGCCTGAACGGCATACCGGGCCACCCGTAATCCGGGTCATCGCGCCCCACGAGCCGACCGCCTTCCTCCACTCTCTCCCTGCGCAGCGGCACCCCGGATGCCGTACTGCGACTCGGGTTTTCTGCGACCCTGGGCCTACACGACTCTGGGACTTCGGGCTTAGACTTTTTCGCCATGGCACCCGAACCAGAGTTACTCCCCGACTTCTCGCCGTTCCACAAGATGAGAGATATCGAGCTCGACCCTGAATCCGTAGTAGGCAGGGAGCTCCGCGACCGGTTCGCTCACCTCGACCAGTCTTTTACCGGAAAGAACCCTCTCTGGGCTGCCGTCGTGAAGCTCATCGGCCTCACTGCCATGTGCGCGAAGGGTGTCATCGACCTCGAAAAAGAGGTGATCGAGCTGCGGCGCGAAGTGAGGTCCCGCCGCGCCACATGATCGTTGGCCGCAGCACTGGCCGAGCCTGGAGGACACGCGTCGTGGCTGGGCTTCGCCTGCGATGGTGGACGGCTGGCCGACCGTGATCGCGACGAATCCGGCAGATCCCGAAGCAGGCGCCCGCGCGACTCGCTGGGCCGCCCGCTTCCGACAGGCAGTGAAGGCATTGCAAGTATCCCGGACAACCTGGAGCTGCCGCCGGTCGAAACTCTCGCCTACGCCCAGGATCTGCTAGACCGCGGACTGGCCTTTAACGCCCACGAGGTGCTTGAGGCCGCATGAAGAACGGGCCGGACGAAGAACGCACCCTCTGGCAAGGACTGGCTCAGCTCGCTGTCGGCATCACGCACGTCCAACGCGGCAACCTCAAAGGCGTCTTCACGCTGCTTCGTCGTGCGTCTGGCCGCCTTTGCGCGACGACGTGCCGGCACCGTACGCTATCGATGCCGAGGGTTTGGTCGATTTCGCTGATGTGCTAATCAACTACGTTGCTAATGGCGCCGAGTCGCAGTGGAGTGCCTGCGACTTCGTCTCCTTGTGTCGTCCGACCGACTAGCCAGCATCGCTGATCCGTCCGGTCGACCCCTCACCCGGTGCTGCTAGTGCGGCGCTGTCATCAACGGATCGGCGCTCGGCGGGAGTTGCAGCCTGCTTGCCACGGTCAAATGCCGGTGCGGAACCTAACCAAGGCGCACCTCGACGAACTGTAAGTGATCTGAGCAGGCCGGGAGTTTTGCGAGCCTGATAGCTATGCAAGGCGTGCCGATCGTGGTCATCTCGCGGTGGCTCGGGCCTGCCGACCCGGCGTTCACCATGCGGACCCACCGACTCGGAGGACGATTCGGTGGTTGGTGATGGTCGGCGATATACCCGTCGAACGCTCGACCCAACTCCTGTGCTTACCTGGACAGGCGTAGACTAACAGCACGGATCCACGGCAGACCAAGGTCGGACCGGAAGACAAGATTCCTCCTCTCGGCTGTGGCGCCTAGCACGATCACTAGGTACCCACGCGAAGCAAAGCCCATCAACTGGGCACAGCGCGGTGGGCTTGCGTCGGGTGGGAAACTCTCTCGCCTGACGCCGAGGCCACATTGCACCGCGCCATCATGCACGCCTGGTAACCGGGTGATTGGTGCTGCGGACGGCGCTCCTTTTCGTCAGGAGGGCCGTCCGACTCGTATATGCCAAACTGCCGGGGAGGGTAGCGGTCTGCTCGCCAAAGCAAGGGCAAATGCTTCCCGCCGTCCGTGCCTAATCTTGTATCAGTTTTTGCATGGACTGGGATTCTTGCTGACTCCCGCGTGAATGTTTAGGTAGCGCGCCACCCAATGCCAACACCCTCTGCTTTCGCGGCGCCGGTTGGTGACACCGAGCCGCGACTATCTTTTGCGACCATCATGTGTGGCCTGTTTCGAGACAAAGGGGAAACCGGCTGACGTCGCGTTGGAGATGTCGTAGTCCGCGTCAGGTGCCGATCGTTGGAGGCTCACCAGCACTGAACTGACAGTATGGGCGGCCGGCAGCAAGCCGTCCGGGTCGCAGATCCGTAGCACTAGGGATACCGCATCACCGGGTACCACCGCCCAGTCTATTCCAGCGCCCGCGCAGCTCACCGAGATTCTGTGCAGCGCCGAGAAGCCTGCGACACCAAAGAATTCCAGACGGGTCAGATCAAGGATCAGTCCGCGGCAACGCACTCGGTGGGCGAGTGAATACTCGGCGAGGGTATGTGCGTTCGTACCGTCGATGTCGCCGTGGGCGCTGACAATGACCACGGACGACTTCATCCAGCGAGTGTCCCAATGCGCTAATTGACCGTTGTCCGGCTTGGACAAAGGCATGGAGAAATCGGCATCGCCTGCCAGGGCGGAAGAGTATAACGATGTGTCGGACATGGTGATCCAGTCGTGCGGACAATCACCGGAATGTCAGGGCATGAAGCCAACGCTCGTTGGGTTTAGCAGCGTACGGCTGAACCCGTCCCGGACCAGCTGAGATTCTCAGCAGCCATGACACTACACCGATTGGTAGGTCCCGCACGGCATCCAGCCGGCGTGTTCAAACTCGGGAAGGGCCAGCTAACCTCGCCTTCGACGGAGTCAACTTCGCCCTATGATGGGGAGTTATCTCGTGGCGGGTGCGCCTTGGGTATGTGGCTGGTCGCCGGTGATCCCGACCCCAGCAGGATTGTGAAGCAGGTACCGGCGATGGTGGGGTTCACCGAGGACACTGCTGGGCCGCGGTCGCTGACATCGGAGCGGCGCAGTGATGATGACGCCGATTTGCGGGCGGCGATCAGCAATCTTGCGGGGCTGGTCGCGGATCATCGACGTTTGCCCGAGTTGTTGGCGGAGGTCGCGGCGTTTGCGGTGCGCGCGATACCGGGGGCCGACGGTGCCGGGGTGACGTTGCTGAACGTCGACCGGGCGGACAACATGGTCGAGGCGTTGGCGGCCAGCGCTCCCTTCGTCGCCGAGATCGACAAAATCCAGTACGTGACCCTCAACGAGGGGCCGTGCATCACGGCGGCGCTGGAACGGTCGCACGGTGCGCTCCGGGTCGCTGGGCGGGGAGAAGATGTGGCCGCGGTTCGGTCCGCGGGTGGGCCGCTTGGGGGTGCACAGCGCACTGTCGCTGCCGCTGTTGCTGCCGGATCGGGTGGTCGGGGCGATCAACGTATACGCCTACGGCAAGGACATTTTCGACGGGCACGCCGCCGAACTAGGGGAGTTGTTCGCCGAACCGGCGGCGGTCGCCGTGCACAACGCGCAGATCCTCGCGCAAGCGCTCGCGCTGACAGCGCAGTTGCAGGCCGCGCTGTCCACCCGACCGGTGATCGATCAGGCCATCGGCCTCATCCGTGGACGCACCGGGCGCAGCGCCGAGGAAGCATTCGCCCAGCTGCGGGCGATGAGCCAATCCGAGCACCCCAAGTTGGCCGATGTAGCCCAGCACATGGTCGAGGAAGCGGTGCGCCGGGCCCGCGCCCGCGCCCGACCTGAGCCGTAGAGCCCAGCCGGCGCTACCGAACAAGCGGGGAAACAGTTACGGGACGGGTCCTGACTCGCGTCTCGGAATCCTCACCGCGCACAGCGACTCGGCCATGCGTGGCGTCGGGCAGGCTTGATCACGTTCGGGAGCGTGCAGCGGAGCAGTCCTCTCGTGGAGATCGACGCGGCCCTGGCCGCAGACCTGGGCATTCTCACCGCAGCTTTGGATGAGCCCGGCGCCGATGTCGCCGATAGTCTGCGCCAGCTCACGGCCGATACCACCGCTGCAATACCCACCTTCCTGGGGCTGACCGTGACCGTCGACGGCAGTGATCCGCCGTTCACGTTCACCACCTTCGTTAAGGTGCCGGGGCGGGTGATGCCCGCACCTCGTTGAGCCTGGCGTTGCCAGGTGTCGGTGATGTCGGTCTTCTTCTGACCCTGGTGGTCGTCTTGTACGCGGGGGCTCCGGGAACCTTCGTCGACCTCGCCGCGGACCTCGCGTGGCTCACCGCCCGGCCCTTCAGTGACTTCGTCCTCGATCAGCACCTGCCAGCCCATGTCGAAAAGGGGCGCCGCGACAAGCCTGTTCGAGGTGTCGGTCATTAACCAAGCCATGGGAGCACTAATCGGTCAGGGCTACACGCCTGAGCAAGCCGAGCGCCACCTCACGGCTGAGAGTGCCAAACCCGGTAGCAGTCGCTACGCGGTGAGCCTGCGCATCCTGGCGGGGCTCACTGCGCGATCGCCGCTCCTGCGTGTAGCATCGAGCGGGTTGGGAACCCAGCTAGTCCGGGATGAGTCAGCCATCTACCGCTGACCTCGCCGAGCAGCCGCTCACGCCGGGCACGCCGGTATCAACCGCCTGTTGGGATCACCCTTGTACCCACTATCTACCCGTCGGTCGCCTGGTTTTCCCGTTGCTGGGCTTGGTTTTTCCGGGTCACCGAGTTTTGGCATCCTCAGCACGTACCCACCAACAGCCTGCGGGTTGGCAACGTTCAGCTCGGCGCTCGCTGGTGGGCTCACCGCAAACGGCGTCTCCGACGTCAGAATCGTGCGCGTCGCCGACGGCTCGCCGTCGTCAAGCGCGCGGGTCATCGGCGAGCTGGTGAACGGCTCAACGACATCCGGTGCTGCAGCCGCCGAGTTGTTGAACCAGAGCGACGTTGCGGTCATCCAGCATGAGTACGGCATCTACGGCGGTGTCGACGGAGATGAAGTCGTCGACATTATGGGTGGGCTGCGCGTGCCATCGATCGTCGTCGCGCACACCGTCCTCAAAGACCCGACCCCACACCAGCGTTCGGTGCTGGAGGCGGTCGCGGCGCTGGCGGATCAGGTGGTCGTGATGTCGGATGCGGCCAGCCACCGCTTGTGTCGGGGCTTCGACATCGACCACCGCAAAGTCACGACGATCCCGCACGGCGCGACCGTCCCGAGGAATCCGCCCTTGAAGCGTTCGGGCCGACCGACCTTGTTGACCTGGGGTCTGTGGGGCCGGGCAAGGGCATCGAGCGGGTGATCGACGCGATGGGTTCGTTGCATGAGCTCAACGGCCGCCCGCGTTATCTGGTTGCGGGCCGGACCCACCCCAAGGTGCTGGCCGCCGACGGCGAGGCATATCGCGACGCCCGCATCGAACAGGCGCGGCGTGAAGGCGTCGGCGGACTCGGTGTTCTTCGACGCCGACTACCGCGACATGTCATCGCTGACTGCGTTGGTCCAGTCCTCGGCGGTCGTCGTGCTGCCCTACGACTCGACGGACCAGGTCACCTCCGGTGTTCTGGTCGACGCCATCGCGAGCGGCCGGCCGGTCGTCGCCACCGCCTTCCCGCACGCCGTCGAGCTCCTCGGCCAGCGGCGCGGGCATCGTCGTCGATCACGACGATCCGCGACGCCCTGGCGTCGGCCCTGCGCCGGGTGTTGACCGACCCGCGCCTGGCCGGGGCGATGGCCGCCGAGGCCCGCCGGTTGGCTCCGACCATGGCGTGGCCGGTCGTCGCCAAGGCGTATCTGGTGCCTGGCGCGGCGGCTTCTCGCCGAGCAGATCGGTGCTGGCGTGAGCACGCCCTGCCCGCGATTCGACCATCTGCTGCGCATGACGCGACCGTCGCGGCACCTTCGAGCACGCGTGTTTCGACGAGCCGCAGGTCCGAGCACGGCTACTGCACCGACGACATGGCCCGGGTACTCGTCGTCGCCACCCGGGAGCCGGATCCCGACGAGGACGCTGAACGGCCTGGCCGGGCTGGCCTTGCGGTTCCTGAAGCGAGCGCAGGCATCCGCCGGCGCTTGCCGCAACCGGATGGACAGCACGGGCCGTTGGGACGACGAGCCGGCCACGGAGGACTGCTTGGGGCAGAAGCATCTGGGGGCTGGGAACCGCCGCCGCCCACAGTGAGGTCGCCTACGCTCGCCAATTGGCCGTCGTCCAGTTCGAGCGGGCCGCCCAGGTTCGGTCGCCGTGGCCGCGGGCGATGGCGTTCGCGGCGCTGGGTGCCGCCGAGCTCCTCGCCGTCGACCCGGACCATCGCGCGGCGCGCGCACTCCTCACCGACTACGCCGGATCGCTGCCCGCAGCCGAGCGACGACCCGCCTGGCCGTGGCCCGAGCCGCGCCTCACCTACGCCAACGCGGTCCTCGCCGAAGCGATGATCGCCGCCGGGCGTTGCACTCGACGACCCGACATTGCGCGCAGCGGGGCCTGGACCTGTTGGCGTGGCTGCTCGACCACGAGACCGGCGACGGTCATCTCTCACCCACCCCGTCGCGGGCAGGGCCGGCCCGGACGACCCTCGAGCCCGGGTTCGACCAGCAGCCCATCGAGGTGTCGGCGCTCGCCGATGCGTGCGCCCGGGCGGCGGCCGTCGACGCCCGCGCGATCTGGTCCGACGGTGTGCTGGCCGCCGTGGCCTGGTTCCTGGGTGACAACGACGGCGGGCAGCCGATGTGGGACCCCGAGACCGGCGGTGGCTTCGACGGCCTGCACGCCGACGGGGTGAACCGCAACCAGGGCGCCGAGTCGACGCTGGCCGTGCTATCGACGCTGCAGCACGCGCGGCGCTTCTCGAGCTGTGCCGGCAATGACTTCCGTGCAGGCCGGGCTCGTCACGCGCAGCCCCCAGCGGCTCGCAGCCGACCCGTCGCGGGTGATCACCCGTCTGTTCGTACCAGGCCAGGAAGGTTTCGAGCACCAGGAGTCCCGAGCGGGGGCGGTGCTGGCGCGCATCCTGGCCCTGGACGAGGAGCGAGGTGCGGGCGTCGTTGGACGACGTCGTCAACCGGTTCGACGGCCGTCACCGCGATCTGGCTCGGCACGTTCCGCCGCCACGCCCGCGAACTCGCCGACCGTCTGGATCCCGACGCAGAACTCTCCGAGGCGCGAATGTTGTTGCTGGGTGCGACATTCACCAGCGAGTACGCCATCGAAGGTGCGGCGCTGTGCAACCCGAGCATCGTGGCGCACCCCGACCAGACGGGAACAGCCGGCTGGCAGCCTGCGATTCGTCATGAGCGTGCGCGGCATCGGCGAGGGGCACCGTTCGTCCATCGGGTTCCGGACCGGCGTCATCGACGCAGCCGGCGACGTGCCACGATCGACGACCCGGCGCCGTTCGCCACCGTCGGGGCGGCGTGAGCCCGCTCTGCTCGACGCCGCCGTGTTCCGCAGTGAACTCGCCCGGCTCGACGACGCCGGCGAGGCCGCCGACTACGTCCTCGACGGGCTCGGCGAGCGGTTCACCCGAGCCGACCTCGACGAACGACTTGGCCAAGCTCCAGACGATCGCTGAGCACCCGCAGGCACGCCGGCGAGACGATGTCGCTGATCCGGGCCATCGCCGAGCGGACCTATGCCGTCGAATTCTCCGACCGGATACCGCTTTCCGAGCGGGTCCTGTGGCCGGCGATGGGCGCCGAGCGCGGTCGGCATGGAGGACGCACGATTCGTCCGCTTCGTCGACGACGACGGCTCGGTCACTTTCTATGCCACCTACACCGCCTACAGCGGATCCCGCATCAGCCAACAACTCCTCGAGACCACCGACTTCCAGTCCTTCACCTCGTCGCCGATGGTCGGACGCCGCCGCCGCCAACAAGGGCCTGGCGCTGTTTCCCCGCCGGATTCGGCGGTCGCTTCGCCGCCATGTCGAGATCCGACCGCGAATCGAACGCGATCGCCTACTCCGATCATCTGCTCCGTCTGGACGAGCGCGCTTCCCTGCCAGCGCCCGACCCGAGCCTGGGAGATGTTACAGCTCGGCAACTGCGGTTCGCCGATCGAAACCGACGCCGGGTGGCTGGTGCTCACCCACGGCGTCGGCCCGATGCGCACCTACAGCATCGGGGCGATCCTGCTCGATCTCGACGATCCGACACGGATTCATCGGTCAGCTACCGCAACCACTACTGAGCCCGGCCACCGACGAGCAGGACGGCTACGTACCCAATGTCGTCTACTCATGCGGCGCCCTGGTGCACGCCGACACGCTGGTGCTGCCGTACGGCATCGGCGACGCCGCCATCGGCATCGCCACCGTGCCGCTGCCCGAACTTCTTGCAGCTCTTAGCCAGTGAGACCCAAGGGATTTCAAAGATTACCCGTGCGCCCACGCCGTCGACCGGCAATGTATCAAACTTCTTTGTAGGGCGTTTGATTGAGATGGACGCTGGCCATCGGCAGACTTCATCTGTAATTGTCGCCACGATCAACGTGTTTCCGTCTGTTCCCGGGATATCTGATTCGACCACTGCACGACGCCACGCGTACGGCGAACCCCGCGTGCGGGCGTGCCCGCCCTTCAGTCAAAGGTGAACTGACACATGATATCTGACGACCAACACATAAATATCTTCAGCAAGAACGTACTTCACATCGGTGCGGGTTTCAAAGATGAGGAGCGCCCGCATGTATTGGAGACGTTGTCGACGCTCGGTCCACACCTGCTGGGACGATGAGATCCGCGGGACATGGATGTGGAAGTCTCGTTGCAGGCCCGCGGCGGCAAGGAGCAGCGCGTCACTTTGCGCACCAGCCTGCAGGGCCGCGCGCCGATAATAGGGGTCGCTGAGAACCCGGACATCACCCGCGCGCCTAGCAAAGCAAAGCGCGAGCTGATCCGGCAACTTGAACACCAGAAGTCGACGCGCGACCCCATGAAGTCGCCGGCGCAGCAGTGCAACGATCCGCCATTAGCCTGCACGCCGTTCGAGATCACCTGATCTGCAACGTAAGACACATCAACCAGCGGCCCGCTTCTGTGGGCAGACAGAGAGACCTTTATGACGCGTGTCATCCAAGGGCGAGTTGTCGGCAACAATGCCGCGATGGGCAGATCAACGCCAGCAGCTGACGGGCCGTGCTTGACCGTCCACGAAGTATTGCGTGCGGGTATACGCCGCACTGCGGGACGCAAAGACATGGCTGCGGCACAGTCGACGTGGGAATCCGAAGGCGGGGCAGACGAAGCGGGAGTAACGACGCAAGTCTTTGCGCGGCCTCTAGTGTTGAGGGTTCATCAGAGACCGCGCACTGCCAGCCCTAAGACGGATGAATAGTCGTGAGTTCGCATCGGCGCCACCGGTGCCGAATGTGAGCGGATGTCAGCCGCCGTGATCTTCCTGGCGTAGACGCCGGCGTGCGGGCATCAACGATACTGGCCTAGTCGGATCTGTCGACGAGCGCCCGCGAGGCGCGGTGAAATACCGTTGCCTTGCGGTGCCCAAATCCCATTCCGTTGTCGCGTAACGATGAAGGGTCCGATAAGTCACCCACACCGCGGCGGCCCAAACAGCGCGTGCACCTTGGTCGCCATCAGGGCCTGCATCCAGCCACGTTTTGATCTGGTCGTGCTGGGCAAGCTACCGCTTCACATGCCTCGCTCTTGCGATTAGACCGATTCGGAAGGGCACGACGGCGAAGCCACAGTCGGCGTAATTCGTCGGCGCCCCACACGATGAACGGGAACGGGGTCACCAGCATGAGTTGGTCGGCCGGCAGCGCGGCGGTGCCGAACAGCGGCTGCAGGAAGGGCGTGTAGACCAGCAACAGGGCGAACACGATTGCTCCTGCGATGCCCACAAGTAGTGCCGGATTGCTGAATACACCGATCGCGCGTAGCGATGCGTGTTCGGTGCGGGCCGCGAACGCGGTGCCGATCTGGCAGGCGACGATGCCGAGCCACGCCACGGTGGTGGCCTGTTGATAGGAGTGATGCAGCGGCGCGCCCGCCCCGGTGGGGTCCCCGGGGTGCCACCCGGCCTGGTACAGGACGAGCAGGAAGCCGCCCATGACCAGCACCGCTGATATAACGCCCAGGAAAGCCCAGGCGCGCAGCAGCAAGGCCCCGCGGATGATCCCTTCCTTGCGTGGGCGCGGTGGCCGGTCCATCAGTCCCGGTTCGGCCGGTTCCCGGGACAACGCGAGCGCCGGCAGGATGTCGGTGCCCAAGTCAATCGCGAGGATCTGCAACACGGTTAGCGGCAGCGGCACCGCCCCGCCCGAGAGGGCGAACACCAGAAAGGGCACCACCTCGGGGACGGCGTGAGTGAAAATGTAGAGGATGAATTTGCGGATGTTGTCGTAGACCCGCCGGCCCGCCTCGACCGCGACGACGATGGTGCCGAAGTCGTCGTCCGTTAGTACCATTGTCGCCGCTTCGCGGGCTACATCGGTGCCGGAGCGGCCCATGGCCACGCCGATGTCCGCGCGGTGCAGGGCGGGGGCGTCGTTGACGCCGTCACCGGTCATGGCCACCACTTGCCCCTGCGCCCGTAGCGCGTCGGCGATGCGGAGCTTCGCCTCCGGTGAGCTGCGGGCGAAAATAATCTCCTCATCACCGGAAAGCAGGTGGTCGAGTTCGGGTTCACTCAACGCGTCGAGCTGTTCGCCGGTGACGATCTGGGTACCCACTGACCCGATCCCGACGCGGCGGGCTATTTGGGCCGCGGTAAGCCCGTTGTCCCCCGTCACCACGTGGATGCGGATCCCGGCCCGATGCGCCTGGGTTATCGCGTCGGCGACCTGAGGGCGGGGAGGGTCGAACAACGCGACCAGCCCAAGCAGACACAGTCCATCCTCGATCGCCTCACGGGCCGGGCCGACCACGGAGTCGTCATCGAGTCGGCGACGGCCGATCGCCAGCATTCGCAGTCCCCGCGCGGCGTAGGAATCGATCAATCCGGACAGGCGGGTCCGGTCGGCCTCGGTGAGTTCGCTTCGGCCGCCGCCGATTTCGGCGATACCGGAACAACATGGCAACACTGTCTCCGGTGCGCCCTTGGTATGCACCGCGACGGTTCCGTCGCCTTCGACATCGACCGTGGACATGCGGCGCAGGTGAGGGTCGAAATGGAACATGGCCCGCCGGCCGGCGTCGCGATCGTGCGCATCCAGGGGTGCGCCCAAGGAGCGGGCCACCTCCAGCAACGCGAGTTCCGTCGGATCCCCGGTCGCCGGCCCCAGTGGTTGAGGCGCCAGTTCGGCGCTGGTGCACACGGCCGCCGTGTAGAGGAGGACGCGCAATTCGGCGGATTCGGCTGCGACGGAGCCGCTTTCGAGGTTAACCTCACCGCCGGGAAGCCAAACTTTGGTGACCCGCATCCTGTTCTCGGTCAGCGTGCCAGTCTTGTCCGTGCAGATCACTGTCGTCGAACCCAGGGTTTCCACCGCAGACAGACGCTTGACGACGGCGCCGCGGCGGGCGAGATCACGTACGCCGACCGCCAGCGCAAGCGTGATGGTGGGCAGCAGCCCCTCGGGCACATTGGCGACAATCAGCCCGATCGCGAACGTCGCCGCGGCCGTCCAGCCCAGGCGCCTATGGGTGGCTAGCAAACGAGAATACCTCGGCTACCAGCGCAGATACCGCTCTAGATTGAGAGCCCCCTGTCAGGATTGAACTGACGACCGCTCGCTTACAAGGCGAGTGCTCTACCACTGAGCTAAGGAGGCGGGGTAAAACCGGACCCAGCCTAATCGGTCACTGGTCGCTGTCGACCACGCGTGCTGAGCGCACCGCCCGCGAGGAGGGACGCCGCCGCCCCGGCAGCGGAATCCGGTCGGCGATGCTGCTCAGCGGGTTGACCACCATGGTGAGCGCGATGACGGCGTCCTGCAGCGTGGCGATGGCGGGCTCGAGCGCCTCCATCCCGGGCGTCAGCCGGGCCAGGGTGTCGGCGACGTCGGCGAGCTGATCCAGCGGCCCGTGCTTCGCCGTCAGCTTGTCGACGAGCCCGCCCTCGCTGAGCAGCCGGTCGGCCAGGCCGTCCTCGGCCAGCAGCCGTTCGATCAGACCCTCCTCGGCGACCAGCTGATCGGCCAGCCCGCCGGGCTGCAGCGTGCGCTGCAGGGCGCCGCCCTCGGCGGTCAGCCGGTCGAGCAGGCCGCCCTCCGAAGTCAGCATGTCGACCACGCCGCCCGGACGCAGCAACCGGTCGATCGGGCCGTCCGGTGCCACCGCCCGGCCCAGCGGGGCGTCGTCGTCGAGCAGCTTCGCCAGCCGGTTGGCCCGCAGTATCGCGTCGTCGATCCCCAGCATGGATGTCATCGCGTTGGTGCCGGCGGTCCCGCCCTCACCCAGGGCCCGCTTCGCCACGCCGACGGCCGCGCTTGCGACGCCCAAACTCGCATCCGCCGCGGCCAGCCCCACCCGGGCGGGCGCGGTCGCAGCAGACATGATGTTTTTGGCGAAGTTCATTCCAAGAGTCTATTCGCGACGCAGACCGGGAAAGGGCGTTACGTCCCAAGGCAATGCGATGGATTCCTGGCAGACTATTATCAGTCCGTTGGCACTGAGCTTTCAGGAAGCACACAACGTTCACATAGCAAACGTTCAAGCAAGGGACATGAGCATCTGATGACATCGGCAACCCCAAACGACACGGAGACCGGAGGCTCGCGTCCTCGTGGTCGACGACGAAGCCAACATTGTCGAGCTGCTCTCGGTGAGTCTGAAATTCCAGGGGTTCGAGGTCTATACGGCAACCAACGGCGCCCAGGCCCTGGATCGGGCGCGCGAGGCCCGTCCCGACGCGGTGATCCTCGACGTGATGATGCCGGGCATGGACGGGTTCGGGGTGCTGCGGCGGCTGCGCGCCGACGGCATCGATGCCCCCGCGCTGTTCCTGACCGCCCGGGATTCGCTGCAGGACAAGATCGCCGGCCTGACGCTGGGCGGCGACGACTATGTGACGAAGCCGTTCAGCCTGGAAGAGGTCGTCGCCCGGTTGCGGGTCATCCTTCGTCGCGCCGGAAAGGGCGGGGCCGAGGCGCGTAGCGCGCGACTCACTTTCGCCGACATCGAGCTCGACGAAGAAACGCACGAAGTGTGGAAGGCCGGTCAGCCGGTATCGCTGTCGCCGACCGAATTCACGCTGCTGCGTTACTTTGTGATCAACGCGGGCACGGTGTTGAGCAAACCGAAGATTCTCGACCACGTGTGGCGTTACGACTTCGGAGGTGACGTCAATGTCGTCGAGTCCTACGTGTCGTACTTGCGTCGCAAGATCGACACCGGCGAAACGCGGCTACTACACACCCTGCGCGGCGTCGGTTATGTATTGCGGGAACCGCGCTGAGCCGGCGCGCGGCAGGCAGCGGTAGCGAAGAAGCGGTCAGATGGTCACGAAGCCTCGACGTGGATTGCCCCTTCGGATAGGGCTCGTCGCCGCCACCCTGGCGCTGGTCGCCTGCGGCCTGGCGGTTTCCGGGATCGCGGTGACGTCGATCCTGCGGCACAGCCTGGTCAGCCGCATCGACTCCACGCTGCTCGACGCGTCCCGCGGCTGGGCGCAGAACCCGCGACGGCAGTCGCCGCCGCCCTACGAGGGTCCGGACCCGGGCCGCCCGCCGTCGAAGTTCTACGTGCGAGGCGTCAGCATCGACGGGACCCCGTTCACCGCCATCAACGACCGCAACGCCGAACCGGCGTTACCCGCCAACAACGACGTGGGCCCCAACCCGACGACGCTGCCCTCGGTGAACGGCTCCGACATTCAATGGCGGGCCGTCTCGGTGCGCGGTTCGCACGGACTGACCACGGTCGCGATCGACCTGTCCGACGTCCAGCACACGCTCACCTCGCTGGTCTGGTTGCAGGTTGCCATCGGGGCGGCGGTGCTCGCCGTGGTCGGGATCGCCAGCTTCGCCGTGGTGCAGCGCAGCCTGCGGCCGCTGGCCGAGGTCGAACAGACGGCCGCCGCGATCGCCTCGGGTCAACTGGATCGTCGTGTGCCAGAACGTGATCCGCGGACCGAGGTGGGACGGTTATCCCAGGCCCTCAACGGGATGCTTGCGCAGATTCAGGAAGCGCTGGCATCCTCGGAGTCCTCCGCGGAGACGGCCCGCGGCTCCGAGGACCGGATGCGGCGGTTCATCACCGACGCCAGCCACGAACTGCGCACCCCGCTGACGACCATCCGCGGCTTCGCGGAGCTGTATCGCCAGGGCGCCGCCCGCGACGTCGCGATGCTGTTGTCGCGGATCGAAAGCGAGGCCTCGCGGATGGGCCTGCTGGTCGACGACTTGCTGCTGCTGGCCCGTCTCGATGTGCAGCGACCGCTCGAACACCATCGGGTGGACCTGTTGGCGCTGGCCAGCGATGCCGTGCACGACGGGCAGGCGATCGACCCCAGGCGCACCATCACCATGGAGGTGCTCGACGGGCCCGGCACCCCGGAGGTGCTCGGTGACGAAGCGCGGATCCGGCAGGTGTTGAGCAACCTGGTCGCCAACGCCCTGCAGCACACCCCGGAAAGCGCCGACGTCACTGTACGGGTCGGCACCGACGGCGACGACGCCGTGCTCGAGGTGGCGGACAAGGGTCCCGGCATGAACCAGGAGGACGCGTCGCGTGTCTTCGAGCGGTTCTATCGCACCGACTCGTCGCGGGCACGGGCCAGCGGCGGTACCGGGCTGGGGCTATCGATCGTCGAGTCGTTGGTGCGCGCGCACGGCGGTGTCGTCAGCGTGACCACCGCGCCCGGCGAGGGCTGCCGCTTCCGGGTAACTATGCCGCGCATCAGCGACGTGCCCGCGCACGAGCCGGTTCACGCCAACTGAGCCAGCGCCGCCTTGATCTTGGCCTGGGCCTCGTCCAGCGATTCGGTCGACGGGTTGCGGTCGACGTTGGCGAAGCCGAAGTCGCTGAGGCTGCGGGTGGGGAAGACGTGCACGTGCAGATGCGGCACCTCTAGCCCGGCGATGATCAGGCCGGACCGCTCGGTCCTGAAGGCCTTGCACACCGCCTTGCCGATCAGCTGGCTCACGGACATGACCCGGGCGAAGGCCGCGCCGTCGACGTCGTGCCAGTTGTCGATTTCGGCGCGCGGCACGACGAGCGTGTGCCCCTGCGTCATGGGCTCGATCGTCAGGAACGCGACGACGTCGTCGTCCTCGTAGACGAAGCGGCCGGGGAGTTCACGGTTGATGATCTTGGTGAAGATCGACGCCATGCGCCCCAGCATAGGTGCGCCGAAATTGCGCCAGGGGCCGTGGTCGCCCTCGGACCGCGACCCGCAAGGCAATCTCGGCGACGTACCGATGAGTTTGGCCGGTGTCGCGGGTCAATCCTGCGACAACCCACCAGGCGGACGGATTCAGGAGATTTCACATGTCACGAGTGCGCGTGCACAACTTTTCGATTTCCCTCGACGGCTTCGGTACGGGCATCGGCCAAGCCATGGATGCGCCGTTCGGGCACGCCGGCGGACGGCTGCACGAGTGGTTTTTCGGGACGCGGACCTTCCGCGCAATGCACGGCGAGTCGGGCGGGACCACCGGCATCGACGACGCGTTCGCCAGCCAATGGGCGCCGGGCATCGGCGCAGAAATCATGGGACGCAACAAGTTCGGGCCGCAGCGCGGACCCTGGACCGGCGACGCGAGCGGGGCGGAATGGAAAGGCTGGTGGGGCGAGGAGCCGCCATTTCACACCCCGGTCTTCGTACTCACCCACCACCCTCGGCCCTCGATCGAGATGGAAGGTGGCACCACTTTCCACTTCATCGACGCCAGCCCCGTCGAATCTCTCCGGATTGCAGGAAAAGCCGCGGGCGACAGCGATATTCGCCTCGGTGGGGGGCCGTCGAGTGTCCGCCAATTCCTTGCCGCGGACCTTGTCGACCATCTGCACATCGCGGTGGTGCCGATCATCTTGGGGCGCGGGGAGTCGGTGTGGGAGGGGCTGGAGGACCTCGAACAGCGATTCGACGCGGTGGAGTCGGTGAGCAGCCCCAGCGGCGTCACGCATCTGATCTTCACGCGCCGCTAGGGACATCGCTGTTGGTCGAGGGTCGGCTCAGTCCTCCTTGCCGAACTGCATCATGTCGAGGTTCCAGAAGCCGCGCATGTTGGTGATCAGTCCCGCGTCGTTGACCTTGTAGGTGAACACGCCACGCACCGAGCTGGTGAAACCGCCTTCGAACTTGCTGTTGAGGACCAGGATGTGGGCGATCTCGTCGGGCGAACTCGACGGAAAGGTCTCCTCGCAGGTGATGGAGAGTTGGTTGGCGGCGATGTTGGTGTCGAAGAACGCACCCACGGCCTCCTTGCCGCGGACCCCGGTGCCGTCGGGGTTGGTGACGGACTTGCCGATCGGGTCCTCGATGACGACGTCGTCGGACATCAGCGCCAGCCAGCCCTCCCGGTCGTGCGCCTGTACGCATCGCCACGACGACTGCGACGCGGCCAGGGCCGGGGATGCCTGAGCTTCTGTGGTTTCGGTCATTCCTCTTCTCCTGTCACTAGATTGCGCACGCGGCGCGCGCGCCTTCCTCGGTGGCTTTGCGGATCAATCCAAGTCCGGTGCAGTCGCCGGCGGCGTGCACCTCGGCGCCCGGCAGGGCGCTGACAATGGCGTCGAACAGGGTGGTGTCGGGCTCGACCGTGCCGGCCAGCACGACGCTGTCTCTGAGCAGCTGCCGGTTTACCGGTCGGCGTCGGTGAACCGGATGACGCCGCGAATGTTCTTGCCGTCCAGCATGTCCTGGTAGCCGTCGTTGATCTGCTCCAGCTTGTACTGGCGGGTGATCATGTCGTCCAGGTTCAGCTTGCCGGCCTTGTACATCGACAGCAGCTGCGGGATGTCGTACTGCGGGTTGCCGCCACCGAAGATGGTGCCCTGCAGGTTCTTCTGCATCAGGGTCAGCATCGCCAGGTTCAGGTTGACGTTGGTGTCCAGCAGGCTGCCGATGGCGGTCAGCACGCAGGTGCCGCCCTTTTGGGTGATGTTCAGGTAGTTGTCGATGTCGGCGCCCTGCAGCTCGCCGACGGTGACCACGACCTTGTGGGCCATCAGGCCGTAGGTGACCTCGGCCATGCCCGCCATGGCGGCCATGATGTCGGGGTAGACGTGGGTGGCGCCGAACTTCAGCGCCTGGTCGCGCTTCCACTCGACCGGGTCGATCGCGAAGATGTAGCGGGCGCCGGCGTTGACGGCTCCCTGCAGCGCCGCCATGCCGACCCCGCCGACGCCGACGATGGCGACGTCCTGGCCCGGGCGGATGTCGGCGGTGCGGACCGACGAACCGTAGCCGGTGGTGACGCCGCAGCCGACCAGCGCGGCCACCTCGAACGGGATCGACGGGTCGATCTTCACGACCGAGCTGCGGTGCACGACCATGTAGGGGGAGAACGTCCCCAGCAGCGTCATGGGGAAGACGTTCTGGCCGTTCGCCTGGATGCGGAACGTGCCGTCGGATACCGCGGCGCCGCCGAGCAGGCCGGCGCCCAGGTCGCACAGGTTGCGCATGCCCGCCTGACAGGTCGGACACTGCCCACACGACGGGATGAACGAGAGCACGACGTGGTCACCCGGGGCGATGTCTTCCACGCCCGGGCCGACCTCGGTGACGATGCCCGCGCCCTCGTGGCCGCCCAGCACCGGGAAACCGGCCATCGGGATGCCCCCGGTGACCAGGTGATGGTCGGAGTGGCACATGCCCGCCGCTTCCATCTGGATCTTGACCTCATGCGCTTGCGGGTCGCCGATCTCGATTTCCTCGATAGACCAGGGCTGGTTGAACTCCCAGATCAGTGCGCCTTTTGTCTTCACGATGGTCCTGACCCCATTTCGCCTTTGAATTGATCAGAGCTGACCGGCCCCTTCATGCCGGCCAGCTAGGTGACGAGTGCCACAGGCACCCTTGTCGCGTCAGCATAGCGCGTGCAACAAATCAAATGCTTGGTTGGTTCCAGCGGCGATCGCAAGCGCGGCGTAGCCGGGCGCAGCGGGTCGTCGCCGATGACCCCCAGCTCTCACCAGATCGGGACCGGAGCCTGGCCAAGCGGGTAGTAGCCGGGCAGCTTCTCGCCGGCGATGCTGCGCTCGATGCGCTTCTGCATGCCGTCGCTGAGGTCGCCGGATTCGATGAGCTTGCCGAACATGTACGCGACGTGGCCGAAGTCGAAGAAGTCGCGCTGCCACTCGATGAGCCGGTCGCCGTTGAGGCGGAACCAGCTGCCGCCGATGCCGTAGATCTCGTCCTGGCTGCCGTCGGCCTTGTTGACGATCTGCTTCCAGAAGCCGACGATCTCGCCCTGCTTCTCGTCGATGAGCACCTTCTGGTACTCGTAGACCCAGTTCTCCAGGCCTTCCATCTCCAGGCCGAGTGCGACATCGCGGATCTCGTCGACGCCGACGCACATCACGTCTTCCTTGGGGCCGATGTTCCAGCCGTACGTCGCGTCTTGGGTGTAGAAGTCGGCCAGCGGCCTCCAGTCACCGGCCTTTTCGCAGTCCTTGTTGGCCTGCAGCCAGCGGTCGACCCATGCCTCGAGGTCTGCGCGCGAGTGTGACGCCATTGTCCTAGTCTTCTTTCTCTTTGATGAATAGTGCTTGCGTTGGGCACATATCGACCGCGCGCTCGACTTCTTCGCGGGCGTCTTCGGGCGGTTCGGGGTCGACGATCTCGACCTTGCCCCGCTTGGGCACCCGGAAGTAGTCCGGCGCCTCCAGTTCGCACATGGCGTGGCCCTGACACAAATCCAGATCCGCTTCGATTCTGAACCCGCCCATCGGACTTACTCCTTACGCATTGCGCTTGCGGTAGCGCACCTTGGCCGGCCGGGCAAGCTGCACGACCATCTTGGAGTGGTCGTTGTGGTAGCTGTCCGCCGGCTGCGCCATCTCGAACTCATACTCGCGCAAGAGAACCGAGAAGATCGCCTTGATCTGCATCTGGGCGAACGCCGCGCCGACGCAGCGGTGCCGTCCCGCGCCGAACGGAATCCAGGTCCACCGGTTGACGATGTCGGCCTGCTCGGGCTTGTTGTAGCGATCGGGCTTGAACGCGTCCGGGTCCGGGAAGTCCTCGGCAATCCGGTTCGAGATCGCCGGGGATGCCGCGACGAAGTCGCCGTCGTGAATCGGGAAACCCTCGACCTCGAACTCGCCCTTGGCGACCCGCATCAAGATGATCAGCGGAGGGTGTAGCCGCAGTGTCTCCTTGACCACGTTGTCCAGCTTCGGAATCGACCGCAGCGCATGGAAACTCACTTCCTGGCCGTCGGCGTAGAGCTCCTCGAGCTCGGTCAGCACCTCGGCGTACACCTCGGGGTGGCGGATCAACTCGATCAGCGTCCACGCCGAGGTACCGGAACTGGTGTGGTGCCCTGCGAACATCAGCGAAATGAACATCCCGGTGACCTCGTCGGCGGAGAACCGGAGATTGCCCTCTTCGTCCTTGATGGACACCAGCACGTCGAGCATGTCGCGGTCGGCCTTGTCCTTCGGCGGGTTGGCCAGCCGGTGGTCCATGATCTCCTGCACCACCGCAACGAGTTTCACGCGCGCCTCATCGCGGCGCTGGAAGCTCTCGATCGGCAGGTACGGGTCTACGTAGCACAGCGGGTCGGTGCCGCGTTCCAGTTCGTGGTAGTACTCCGCGAACCGGTGATCGAGCTGCTCGCGGAACTTCAGCCCGATCAGGCAGGCGGTCGAGGTGTAGATGGTCAGCTCGGCGAAGAAGTCGAGCAGCTCGATCTCGCCCTCGTCGCCCCAGTCGGCGATCATCTTCTTGACTTCGCCCTCGATGGTGGCCGCGTGGCCCTTCATCTGCTCGCCGCGCAGCGCCGAGTTGTGCAGCATCTCCTTGCGCCGCTCCGGGCTGGCATCGAACACCACGCCCTTGCCGAAGATCGGCGTCATGAACGGGTAGGCCTCGGCCTGGTCCAGGTCCTCGTCGGCGGAGCGGAAGAAGAATTCGTTGGCGCCGGCGCCGGACAGCAGGATGACGTGCTTGTCGACCAGCTGGAACCAGCCGACGTCGCCGCACTCCTCGCGGACACGCTTCATCAAACCGATTGGGTCGGTGCGGAATTCCTCGAGGTGGCCGTGCTCTTCCTCGCCGCCGGAAACCCGGGGCACGGTGGCAGTTGTCGTCATGACGGCATCCCCTCTTCGCCGAGTGCGAGTTTCTGGCGGTCCTTGTTGTCGGCCAACGGGGCTTCGGGCTGTAGCTCCATGTTCGCGATGAAGCCCCCGCGCGGTGTCTCGGCGACGAACGTGATGGCCCGTCCCAGATCCGCCGCGCGCAGGAAGTAGTCGTGGCGGGCCTGGCCCCACTTGGCCCAGTCTTCCAGTGCGGGACCGATCTTCTCGGCCGGCAGGCTCCAGCCCATCGACGTCTTCGTCGGGCCGGGATGCACGATCGAGGCCCGCACGCCGGTGCCCTCGAGCTCCATCTGGAAGTTGGTGACCATCGCGACGAGCGCGGCCTTGGCCGCGCCGTATGCGCCCATGTGCGGCCGCTGGCGCAGGGCCACGTCGGAGCCGACGAAGATCAGGTCGCCGCGCTGCCGGTCGAGCATGCCGGGCAGCACCGCGGCGGCCAGCCGGTTGGCACCGACCACGTGGATCTGCAGCTGCGACTCGAACTCGTCGGTGGTGATCTCGGCGAGCTTGCCGAAGTAGGTGTCGCCCGCGCCGGCCACCAGCACCTCGATGTCGCCGAGCGCTTCGGTCGACTGTGCGACAAAGGATTTCACCGAGTTCGGATCGGTGACGTCCAGGTGGAAGCCGACCGCCTCGCCGCCTTCGGCGTTGATCTTGCCGACGATGTCGTCGAGCTTCTCGACCCGGCGGGCGCCCAGGGCGACCGGGAAGCCGTGCGCCGCGAGTTCGATGGCGGTTGCCTCCCCGATGCCGGAGGAGGCGCCGGCCACGATGGCGGGCCGGCGTTCGGGCAGGGGTTCAAAGCGGGGCATTCAGCGGACCTCCACGCTCATTGGTAGGTGAGCGAATCCGCGGACATTGCTCGAGTGGACGCGGACGGCGTTGGCCTCGTCCACCTCGTAGCCGCGGATTCGCTTGAACAACTCGGTGAGCGCGACCCGGGCTTCCATCCGCGCCAGATGCGCGCCCAGGCAGAAGTGTGCGCCGCTACCGAAACTCAATAGTTTGGGCCCGATTTCGCGCCCGATCAGGTAGTCGTCAGGGTTGTCGAAGACGCGCTCGTCACGATGCCCGGAACCGGGCAACAGCAACAGGACATCGCCATCAGGGATGGTGGTGTCGTAGAGGGTGAGCTCGCCGGACACGGTGCGAGCCAGGATCTGGCTGGAGGTGTCGTAGCGCAGGGTCTCCTCGACCCACAGCGGCACCCGCGACAGATCGTCGTAGACCGGCGTCAGTTGGTCCGGGTTCTTGTGACCCCAAAACGCGGCGTTGGCAAGCAGTTTGGTGGTGGTCTCGTTGCCGGCGATCACCATCAGGAACATGAAGCCGAGCACTTCGTCGTCGGTGAGCCGGTCGCCGTCGATCTCGGCTTCCAGCAGCGCCGAGGTCAGGTCGTCGGTCAGCTTCTCGCGCCGCTCGGCCACCATCCCCTGGTAGTAGACGATCAGGTTGAGGGAGGCCTCGACCGCCTCCGGCGGCACGTCGGTGACACCCTCCGTCGCGGTGCATCACCCCGTCGGCCCAGGCCCGGACCTGATCCCGATCCGGCTCCGGGACACCCATCAGCTCGGAGATGACGTCCATGGGCAGCTTGCCGGCGAACTCGTCGACGTAGTCGACGGTCCCGCTCTTTGCCTTTTCCAGCATGGTGTCCAGATGCTGCGTCGCGATCTCGGTGACCCGGGGCTCGAGTTCGCGAATCCGGCGCGGGGTGAAGCCCTTTGACACCAGCGTCCGCAGCCGCAGATGGGCGGGATCGTCCATCGCCAGGAACGACATCGTCTTGCTGGCGTGCGGGCCTCGCGACGCCGGGTCCAGCGAGACGCCGTACTTGTTGGAAAGCGTTGTGCTGTTGCGGAATCCCTGCAGCACGTCCTGGTGGCGCGACAACGCCCAGAACTTCAGCTCGTCATTGCGGTAAAGCGGGGCCTCGTCGCGCAGCCGCTGGTAGTACGGGTACGGATCTTCGTGGAAGTCGTAGTCGTAGGGATCGAGGACCAGCTCGTGGTCACCCACATGGACGGTCATTTACGTTCTTGTCTCCTGGTTTGTCCTGCCGGGGCCGGGCAGGATCAGACTCACTACATAGGCCAATTGGTCGGCGATCTGGTGATAGGTGAACTGGCCACTGGCCGCCTGTACCAATGCGCCGAAGAACATCATTTCGAGCGCGGCCACCGTGTTCGAGTCGGCCCCGGGCCCGATGGCGGTGGCGATGCGGCGGTGGATCTCCGCGCCGATACGGTCGCGCACCGCACCCACCGCGGGATCGGTGCCACCGCCGAGCAGTGCGGTCGTGCATGCGGCGCCGACCTCGGGCTCGTCGGCGACCACCAGCGCCAGATGGCGCAACACCTTGTCCACTCGGACCGGCATCGGGTCGTTGACGTCGGTGAAGAACGGAACCTGGCGCACCAGGTCCAAATAGACCTCGGCGATCAGGTGGTTCTTCGACGAAAAGTAGGTGTACGCGGTGGCCGGGGCGACTTTGGCGCGCGCGGCTACCGCGCGCACCGTCAGGTCGGCGTAGGACTTCTCGCGCAGGGTTTCGATGCCCGCCGCGAGCACCTTGCGGAAGGTCTCCTCCTGGCGCCGGTTGCGCGACGGCTGACCGGTCTGGCGGTCGCCGTCGGATGTGATCGTCACCAGTGCGTCGCTGGACACATGTCCAAGCTAGTGGATTGAAACGGCGCGAAGCAAGTCCGTTCCGTAAATACCCAGTTCAATGGTCCATTTCGCTGGGACTTCTGCGCGACATTCGGGATCGGCTCTTGCGCCTTCGACGACCTGGCGACTATGGTTCGATCGGACAATATCGGACAACTGTCCACTAGATTGGCGTGCGGATTGGCCCCGCACAGACGGGAGCGGGAGATGGCCTTGTTGGCCGACGGCGTGAGTGAACTCTTCATCGACGGCAAGCTGTCGGCCGGTAGCGCCGGCAACTTCCCCACGGTGAACCCGGCGACCGAGGAAGTGTTGGGCGTCGCCGCCAACGCCGACGCCACCGACATGGACCGCGCCATCGACGCCGCGCGGCGCGCCTTCGACGAGACGGACTGGTCCCGCAACACCGAATTGCGGGTGCGTTGCATACGGCAGTTGCGCGACGCGATGCGCGACCACATCGAAGAACTGCGCGACATCACCATCGCCGAGGTCGGCGCCCCCCGGATGCTCACCTCGGCCGCCCAGTTGGAGGGGCCGGTCAATGACCTGAGCTTCGCGGCCGACACCGCCGAGTCCTACGAGTGGAACTCCGACCTCGGCCAGGCGTCGCCGATGGGCATCCCCACCCGGCGCACGATCGCGCGGGAAGCCGTCGGGGTCGTCGGCGCCATCACCCCGTGGAACTTCCCGCACCAGATCAACCTCGCCAAACTGGGACCCGCGCTGGCCGCCGGCAACACCGTGGTGCTCAAGCCCGCGCCGGACACCCCCTGGTGTGCCGCGGTGCTCGGCGAAATCATCGGCGAACACACCGAGTTCCCGCCCGGTGTCATCAACATCGTCACGTCGAACGACCACCGGGTGGGGGCGCTGCTCTCGAAAGACCCTCGGGTGGACATGGTTTCGTTCACCGGATCGACCGCGACCGGCCGCAGCGTGATGGGCGATGCAGCCGCGACGATCAAGCGGGTGTTCCTGGAACTGGGCGGCAAGTCCGCATTCGTCGTTCTCGACGATGCCGACCTGGGCGGCGCGTGCTCGATGTCGGCGTTCACCGCGGCCATGCACGCCGGGCAGGGGTGCGCCATCACCACCCGGCTGGTGGTGCCGCGGGCCCGCTACGACGAGGCCGTCGCCATCGCGGCGGGCACCATGGGCTCGATCAAGCCCGGCGACCCCAACGACTCCGGAACCGTCTGCGGGCCGGTGATTTCCGCCCGGCAACGGGAACGCGTGCAGAGCTACCTCGACCTCGCGATCACCGAGGGCGGGACGTTCGCCTGCGGCGGCGGCCGCCCGGCGGACAAGGACCGCGGGTTCTTCATCGAACCGACCGTGATCGCGGGCCTGACCAACGAGGCCCGGCCCGCCCGTGAGGAGATCTTCGGGCCGGTGCTCACCGTCATCGCCTACGACGGCGAAGACGACGCACTGCGTATTGCCAACGACTCGCCATATGGCTTGTCGGGCACCGTGTTCAGTTCCGACCCCGAACGTGCGGCCAACTTCGCCTCGCGGATGCGGGTGGGCACCGTCAATGTCAACGGCGGTGTTTGGTACTCCGCTGACGCGCCGTTCGGCGGATACAAGCAGTCCGGCAACGGACGCGAAATGGGCGTGGCCGGCTTCGAGGAGTACCTGGAAGACCAAGACCATCGCGACAGCGGTTTAATCCAGAGGAGCTGACGAGCGTGAGATTCGAAAACAAGGTTGCCATTGTCACCGGCGCCGGTGGCGGCATCGGTCAGGCCTACGTCGAGGCCCTGGCCCGCGAGGGCGCGGCGGTGGTGGTCGCCGACATCAACCTGCAGGGTGCCGAGAAGGTGGCCGACGGGATCAAGGGTGAGGGTGGTAACGCGTTGGCTCTGCCCGTCGACGTGTCGGATCCGGCGTCGGCCAAGGAGATGGCCGATCGCACGCTGGCCGAATTCGGCGGCATCGACTACCTGGTCAACAACGCGGCGATCTTCGGCGGCATGAAGCTGGACTTCCTGCTGACCATCGACCCGGAGTACTACAAGAAGTTCATGAGCGTGAACCTCGACGGCGCGCTATGGTGCACCCGCGCGGTGTACAAGAAGATGGCCAAGCGGGGCGGCGGCGCGATCGTCAACCAGTCCTCTACCGCGGCATGGCTTTACGCGAACTACTACGCGCTGGCCAAGGTCGGCATCAACGGCCTGACCCAGCAGTTGTCGCGTGAACTCGGCGGCCAGAACATTCGGATCAACGCCATAGCGCCCGGCCCCATCGATACCGAGGCCAACCGCACCACCACCCCCAAAGAGATGGTCGACGACATCGTCAAGGGTCTGCCGCTGTCGCGGATGGGAACTCCCGAGGACCTGGTCGGCATGTGCCTGTTCCTGCTGTCCGATGAGGCCCGGTGGATCACCGGTCAGATCTTCAATGTTGACGGCGGACAGATAATCAGGTCATGAGCGATCACGTGAAGCTCGGCTACATCGGCCTGGGCAACATGGGCGCGCCGATGGCCACCAAGATGACCGAATGGCCGGGCGGCGTCACGGTTTACGACATCCGCACTGAGGCGATGACCCCGCTGGTCGAAAAGGGCGCCGGCGTGGCCGACAGCGTCGCCGACGTCGCCGCCGCCGACATCATCCACATCACCGTGCTCAACGACGCCCAGGTGCGCGAGGTGGTCGGCGAGCTGGCCGCACATGCGACCCCCGGCACCGTCGTCGCGATCCACTCGACCATCAGCGACACCACCGCGGTCGAGCTGGCAGCCGAACTCAAACCGCAGGGCATCCACATCGTCGACGCGCCCGTCAGCGGCGGGGCGGCCGCCGCGGCGGAGGGCAAGCTCGCCACGATGGTGGGTGCCGAGCGCGAGGTGTACGAGCGAATCAAGCCGGCGTTCAAACACTGGGCGGCAATGGTCGTCCATGCCGGCGAGCCGGGAGCGGGTACCCGAATGAAGCTGGCCCGCAACATGTTGACATTCACCTCGTACGCCGCGGCGTGTGAGGCCATGAAGCTGGCCGAGGCGGCCGGCATCGACCTGCAGGCCCTGGGCCGGGTGGTCCGTCACACCGACGCGCTCACCAGCGGCCCCGGTGCGATCATGGTGCGCGACGACATGAAAGACATTGGGCCGGACAGCTTCCTGTACCAATCTTTCGTGCACGCCCGCGGCCTGGGGGAGAAGGACCTGAGCCTGGCGCTGGCACTCGGCGAGGCGGTGTCGGTCGACCTGCCGCTCGCCCGGCTGGCCTACCAGGGATTGGCGGCGGGACTTGGGGTTCCGCACACAGAGAAAGAGGCGTGATGGACGAGCTGCGCAGCAAGGGCCTCGCGAAGATGAATGAGGTCTACGGCTGGGAGATGCCCAACATCGAAGGTGACGCGTACTTCGACCTGACCGTCGACCACCTGTTCGGCAGCATCTGGACGCGACCGGGATTGTCGATGCGCGACAAGCGCATCATGACGCTGACGGCGGTGACCGCGATCGGAAACCGCGACCTGGCCGAAATCCAGATCAACGCCGCGCTTCTCAACGGCGAGCTCACCGAGACCGAGCTGAAGGAGATGGCCGTCTTCCTCACCCACTACCTCGGCTTCCCGCTGGGTTCGGCGCTCAACGGCGCGGTCGACGCCGTTGTGGCCAAGCGCAAGAAGGCCGCGGCGAAGGGTTCCACCGAGGATAAGAAGGCCAACGTGGACGCCGCGTTGAAGATGCACTCGGGCGAGTGACCCGCCAATCTCAGTACGGCTGAACGCCTTCGGGTATCACGTACTCGGACACCGGCGCGGAGGTCCCGTTGACCGATGTTCCACCGTTGATGATGCCCGGGGCCATCTCCAGCATGTTGTGCGGGAATCCCAACCTCGGTTTGGTCAGCGCGTCGAGCCGCGTCAGCTCGTCGGCGCCCAGGTTGACGTCGACGGCCCGGACGTTGTCCTCGAGCTGGGAGAGCCGGCGCGCCCCGATGATGACGGACGAGACGGCGCGCTGCGCGCGCACCCAGGCCAGCGCCACGCTGGCGACGTTGGTCTCGTGTGCCTCCGCGATGGCCTCGAGTTCGTCGATGACGGCGTAGGTCTTCTCGTTGAGGAAGGCGCCGACCATGGCACCGCGGTCGGCATTGTGCCGGCCACCGTTGGCCCGGGTGTACTTGCCGCTGAGGACGCCGCTCTTCAACGGCGACCATGGCGTGATGCCGAGGCCGAACTCGGACGCCATCGGCACGAGTTCCTGTTCGATGGTGCGTTCCAGTAGCGAATACTCGACCTGCAGCCCGACGAACGCCGACCAGCCGCGGAAACCGGCGATCAGGTTGGCCTGGGCGATCTTCCACGCCGGGGTGTCCGAAACGCCGATGTAGCGCACCTTGCCGGCGCGAACGAGGTCATCGAGTGCCGCCATGGTCTCCTCGATGGGGGTGTTCGCGTCCCAGATGTGCAGCCAATACAGGTCGATGTAGTCGGTTTGCAAGCGGCGCAACGAGTTTTCGCAGGCGTTGATCAGCGATTTGCGGCCCGAGCCGCCACCGTTGGGGTCACCGGGATACAGGTTGCCGCTGAACTTGGTCGCGATCGCCAACCGATCGCGGCGGGCGCGGTGTCGCCCGATGTGGTCGCCGATGATCTTCTCGGAGTGGCTTCGGGTGTAGAAGTTGGCGGTGTCGACGAAGTTGCCGCCAAGTTCGACGTATCGGTCGATGATCTGTTGGGACTCTTCCACACTGGTGCCCCAGCCGAGGTCTTCGCCGAACGTCATCGCACCCAGGCACAGGGGGCTGACGCGCAGACCGGATCGCCCGAGTGTCACGTATTGATCCAGCGGCATGGTGCCCACATCCTGGTAGATTGTTCGATCATGAGGTTGTTCATAACAAAACTAGTTCATAGCTGAACGATCTGGCAAGTCGAATGTCTACCGTCGATGCGGCCAAGATGTGGTCACTGAACTACCGGGTGCTCCTCTCGGTCATCTCGTGCGCCGAGCCCGAGATCTGCGCGCTGGGCCTCGAGTCCAAGGAGCTGTTTCTGCTCGCCGAGATCTACGAGCATTCCTACCCGGCCGAACTGGCCGCGACGTTGAGCATGCCCAAGGCGACGGTGACGCTTTACCTGAAGCGGCTCGAGGCCGCGGGGTTCGTGCGCCGCGAGATCGACCCGTGCGATTTGCGTCGCCATCGGCTACTGCTCACCCCGGCCGGGCGTCAGGTCGCCAGGAAAGGCCTGACCCTGCTCTCCGAGGAGTTCGACAAGCGCCTCGGACGCCTCACCGCCGCGCAGCGCAACGACCTCATGGGGCTGCTCGAGAAAATCCTCTGAATCTAAGGGACTGTAAGCGGGCGCCGTTCGACCGGGCTAGTCTGACGTGTCGTGCGCGTCCTGGTGATCGGCTCCGGTGCCCGTGAACATGCGTTGCTGTTGGCGCTTCGCAAAGACCCCGAGGTCACGGGGCTGGCGATCGCTCCCGGCAACGCCGGCACCGCGCTGCTGGCCGACCAGCACGACGTCGATGTCACCTCGGCGGACGACGTCGTGGCCCTGGCGCGCGGCGTGCGCGCCGACCTGGTGGTCATCGGTCCCGAGGTGCCGCTGGTCCTCGGGGTGGCCGACGCGGTGCGGGCCGCGGGCATCGTCTGCTTCGGCCCCAGCAAGGAAGCCGCTCGCATCGAGGGCTCCAAGGCTTTCGCCAAAGAGGTCATGGAAGCGGCCGGGGTGCGCACCGCGACCACTGAAATCGTCGATAGCCCCGCGCTTTTAGATGCCGCCCTGGAGCGGTTCGGTCCGCCGGCGGGCGATACGGCCTGGGTGGTGAAGGACGACCGCCTGGCCGCCGGCAAGGGTGTCGTGGTGACCGCGGATCGCGGTGTCGCACGCGCGCACGCGGCCGGCCTGCTCGAGGCGGGGCACCCGGTGCTGTTGGAGTCCTTTCTGGACGGCCCGGAGGTGTCGCTGTTCTGCGTGGTCGACGGCGAAACCGTGGTGCCGCTGCTGCCGGCACAGGATTTCAAGCGTGTCGGCGACGGCGACAGCGGACCCAACACCGGCGGTATGGGTGCCTACGCCCCGGTGCCGTGGCTTCCCGACGAGGTGTATCGCGATGTGGTCAGCAACATCGTCGAACCCGTTGCGGCCGAGATGGTTGCGCGTGGCAGCTCGTTCAGCGGACTGTTGTATGCCGGCCTCGCGATCACCGCGAACGGCCCGGCGGTGGTCGAATTCAACTGTCGCTTCGGCGATCCCGAGACGCAGGCGGTGCTGGCGCTGCTGGAATCTCCGCTCGGGCAGCTGTTGTACGCGGCGGGCAACGGCACATTGTCGGACTTCGGCGAGTTGCGCTGGCACGACGGCGCCGCCGTGGCGGTGGTGGTGGCGGCCGAAAGCTATCCCGGGCGCCCCCGCGTCGGAGACGTCATCGTCGGCTCGGAAGCCGACGGGGTGCTGCACGCCGGAACGGCGCGACGCGACGACGGGGAAATCGTTTCGTCGGGTGGCCGGGTGCTGTCGGTGGTGGGCTTGGGGACCGACCTCACGGCCGCGCGGACCAAAGCCTACGAGGTGGTTCATTCAATCCGCCTGCCGGGCAGTCATTTTCGCAGCGACATCGCTCAGTCGGCGGCGGACGGGAAGATCCGCGTTTAGAAGGCGGCCGCCTGGCCGTCGCGGCGCGGATCGCTGGCAGCGAAGTAGCCGCCCTCGAGGCGCCAGATCGCCTGACAGCTGCCGAATTGGTTGTAGTCGTCGACGGTCACCAGGTCGTGTCCGCGCCGGCGCAACTCGTCCAGCGTCGAGCCCGGGAATCCCTTTTCGCAGCTGACCTGCATACCCTGAACCCACCGGAACCGCGGGCCGTCGCAAGCCGCCTGCGGGTTCTGTCCGTGGTCGGCGATGCGCACCATCACTTGCACGTGGCCCTGGGGCTGCATCATTCCGCCCATCACGCCGAAGCTCATGACCGGGGCACCGTCTTTGGTCACAAACCCCGGGATGATGGTGTGGTACGGACGCTTGTTCGGACCAACCGTGTTCGGATGTCGTGGGGCTGCAACGAAATTCGCACCCCGGTTTTGCAGCGATATCCCCGTGCCGGGTACCACCACGCCCGAACCGAACCCCATGTAGTTCGACTGGATCATCGACACCATCACCCCCGCGGCGTCTGCCGCGGTCAGATAGACGGTTCCGCCCGCCGGGGCCCCAGCGGATGCCGGCTTGGCTCGCGCGCGATCGATCAGCGCCGCGCGCTGCCTCAGGTACTCCTTGTTCAACAGGCGTTGCGGCCCCAGCGGCATGTGCTCGATGTCGGCGACATAGGCCTGGGCGTCAGCGAACGCCAGCTTGAGCGCTTCGATCTGCAGGTGCACGCTGTCGGCGGAATCGGCTGGTAGCGACGACATGTCGAAATGCTGCAGAATGCCCAGGGCGATCAGCGCGACGATGCCCTGACCGTTCGGGGGGATCTCGTGCACGGTGTATCCGCGGTAGTCGCCGTCGACAGTGCCAACCCAGTCGGCACGGTGAGCCGCCAGGTCACTGGCCCGCATGGCGCCGTCGTTGCCCAGCGCGTGCGCCTCGAGCCTGGCGGCCAGTTCCCCACGGTAGAACGCCTCGCCGTTGGTGGCCGCGATGGTTTCGAGAGTGGCCGCGTGATCGGGCAGGCTGAATCGCTCACCGGCTTTCGGCGCCCGCCCGCCGGGCAGAAACGCCTGCGCGAAACCGGGCTGGTGCTCAAATAGCGGCACCTGCGCCGCCCATTGCTCCGCGACCGTCGGCGAAACAGGAAAGCCGTTGCGGCCGTAAGATATTGCAGGCTCGAAAAGTCGCTCAAACGGCAGCTTGCCGAACTTGGCATGCAGTGCGGTCCACGCCGACACCGCCCCGGGCACGGTCACCGAATTCCAGCCGAGGATCGGAACGGCCTCGCCACCAAAGTATTCCGGCGTCCACGCCGCGGGAGAGCGACCCGAGGCGTTCAGCCCGTGCAGTTGCTTGCCATCCCACACGATGGCGAAGGCGTCCGAACCGATGCCGTTGGAGACCGGCTCCACGATGGTCAGGGTGATCGCCGTGGCGATGGCCGCGTCCACCGCGTTGCCGCCCTGCGCGAGCATCCGCAGGCCCGCTTGGGCGGCAAGCGGTTGTGAGGTGCACACAACGTTTTCCGCCAAGATGGGCTTGCGTGGCCAGGCGTACGGAAAGGTCCAGTCGAAAGGCGCGGTCATGGTCGGATCGTCGCACGGGGACGTCGCCGGAGCCAGGGCAGCCGGCGGTCGCCGCCGGGATCCGACGGCCACCCGACCTGCGAACCGAGAAACGATTGTGTGAGTGCGGAATCTGATAGCGCATGCGCTATCAAGTTGCGAAGTCTCCTACCGACTTGTGACCGGCCCTCATGCCGTTCCTCACGCCGTCAGCAGCGGTGCCATCCAGGTCAGCTCGGCAGGCAACTGCGAGCTCCAAAACGCGCCGTCGTGCCCACCGGGCGAGAAGCCACCGGCCGGCGGATTGGGCAGTTGCGCGATGAACTGCTTCGTCGCAGCGTAAAACGGATCGCTGTCGCCGCAATCGATCCGGATGGGGATCGAGGCCAGGGCGGGCATGCCGAACACCGAGTTCGCGGCGAAGTCATCCGGCCCGTCGAAGGCTCCGGGCGCTGCCGCACCCGAGGACATCCACAGCGCCGGGCTCACCGCGCAGATCGCCGCGGTACGCGCCGGCCCCAGCCGACCGCCCAGCAGCAATGCGCCGTAGCCGCCCATCGACCAGCCCAAGAACGCCACCCGTGAGGTGTCCAGGTTCTGGTTGCCCAGCATCGGGATGAGCTCGTCGAGCACCATGGCGCCGCTGTCCTCGCCGGAAGACCGCTTGTGCCAATAGCCGCCGCCGCCGTCGACGGCGACGACCGCGAACGGTGGTAGTCCGGCATCGACGGCTTGCGCCAGGCCGTGTTCGACGCCGCCCGCCATCACGGTGGATGCGTCACTGCCCTTGCCGTGCAGCGCGATCACCGGTCGCAGCGGCCTGGTCTGGCCCGGCGGACGCGCGATGGCCCAGTTGGTGTTCACCCCGCCGCGCGCGGCCGAAGCGAAGGAACCGGTCACCATGGTGGGTGCGGCCGCCGCCGGGGGAGCCGGATCGCGAGGTGGGCTGGGCGCCGGCGCCAACGGCATCTGGGTGCCGGCCGTCGATACGGGCATGGCGTGAGATGTGCGGGGCTCTAACAGGATGTCGAGCCCGTAGGCGCCCACCGCCCCCAGTGCCGCGCTGGCGCCGAGGCCGAGCAGGGCGCGTCGGCTCAAGTCGGGCATGCGGGCCATTATGCCCTGGCCGTTTGGCCGAAATGGCAATGCAGTACCACTTTGGCTGGCACGATGGCTACTCGTGACTGCAGCGGTTACTCCAAAAGGAGAACGTCGGCGGTATGCGCTCGTCAGCGCCGCGGCCGAGTTGCTGTCCGAGGGCGGGTTCGAAGCGGTGCGGCACCGCGCGGTCGCGCGGCGGGCCGGATTGCCGTTGGCGTCCACCACTTATTACTTCTCCTCCCTCGACGATCTGATCGCACGCGCGGTCGAACACATCGCCATGATCGAGGTGGCGCAGTTGCGCTCGCGGGTCAGCGCCTTGTCGCGGCGGCGCCGGGGACCGGAGACCATCGCCGAGGTGTTGGCCGATCTGCTCGTGGGCGACGTGTCCGGCCCGGGCCTCACCGAACAGCTGATCTCGCGCTATGAGCGCCACGTCGCGTGCACCCGCCTGCCCGCGCTGCGCGAGACCATGCGCCGCAGCCTGCGGCAGCGCGCCGAGGCGGTGGCCGAGGCCATCGAGCGCTCGGGCCGCTCGGTGCACATCGAACTGGTGTGCACGTTGATCTGCGCGGTCGATGGTTCGGTGGTCTCGGCTCTGGTCGAGGGCCGGGATCCACGTGCGGCGGCGCAGGGCGCGGTGGTGGACCTCATCGAGGTGCTCGCGCCCATCGATCAGCGGCCCGTGCAGATCTGACCGGTCGCTACGCGCCGATCGGATGCACCGGCAGCGACGGGGTCACGATGTACCCGGTGTCGAGGTCGCCGTAGATCGTCACGTTCCCCGGACGGCGCTGCGCATACAACGCCACATAGGCGCAGACCACGGCGTCGACCGGATCCTCCGCGCGGCGCAGCTCGCTTTTGCGTTGCGCGGCCGCGACGGCCCGGCGCAGCCCGATCCAGCCGTCGTGTGTGGCCACGCGTAGCGGTACCGAAGCCTGCGCCAGCCGCTCGACGCCATCCATCAGCAGCAACAGCTCGGATCTGAGCCGGTCGACGGTGCGTCCGGGTTTTGCCTTGTATTTCAGGGTCCGCTCCAGGCGGAACAGCGCGACGGTGGCCGCGTGGGGGTAGACCTCGATGGCGCGCCGGGCGGCCGGCGACCGCGGATCGGGATCCAGGCCCAGCGCCGCGGCCAGCCGGCCCGCGCGTGGGCCGTCGGCGAATTCGGGTTTACCGGTGTTGCAGGGGTGGGCGCCGGCCTCGTACCTGCGGAAATCGCGGTTGAGCGCGGTCTCGGCGGGACGCTGGCCGGTCGGGTTGTTCACCACCAGCGGCGCATCGAAGGCGACCAGGCAATCGCCCTGCACGTAGCGGTGCAACGCGGCCAGGATCTCGTCGTCGTCGCGGACCGCGGAGACGCTCACCAGGGTGCCGCCGGAGTCGACGACGGCGACGCCGGTCGGGTTGCGACCCGCCCACGCGAGGTCGACGCCGGCGAAGTACATCCGCATAGGCTATGACCGCGACCGTAAGCTGTGTGTTCGTGAGGACCAAGTGAGCATTCCGAATGTGCTGGCCGCCCGGTACGCCAGTGCCGAGATGGTCGCGATCTGGTCGCCGGAGGCCAAGGTCGTCGCCGAGCGGCGGCTATGGCTGGCGGTGCTGCGCGCACAGGCGGAACTGGGCGTTTCGGTGCCCTCCGGAGCCATCGCCGACTACGAGCGGGTGATCGAAGACGTCGACCTGGCGTCGATCGCGGACCGCGAACGGGTGCTGCGCCACGACGTCAAGGCGCGCATCGAGGAGTTCAATGCGCTGGCCGGTCATGAGCACGTGCACAAAGGCATGACCAGTCGCGATCTGACCGAGAACGTGGAGCAACTGCAGATCCGGCGCTCGCTGGACCTGGTCTTCGGGCACGGCGTTGCGGTCGTGGCGCGGCTCGCGGAGCGGGCCGTGGCCTATCGCGACCTGGTGATGGCCGGACGCAGCCACAACGTCGCGGCGCAGGCCACCACGTTGGGCAAGAGGTTCGCCTCGGCCGCGCAGGAGACGCTGATCGCGTTGACGAGGTTGCGGGAGTTGATCGACCGCTACCCGCTGCGCGGCATCAAGGGCCCGATGGGTACCTCGCAGGACATGCTCGACCTGATGGACGGTGATGCGGCCAAGCTCGCCGAGCTTGAGCGGCGCGTGGCCGAATTCCTAGGATTCGCAACGGTATTGACCAGCGTCGGGCAGGTGTATCCGCGTTCGCTGGACCACGACGTGCTCTCGGCGCTGGTGCAGCTGGGCGCCGGACCGTCGTCGCTGGCCCACACCATCCGGCTGATGGCCGGGCATGAACTGGTCACCGAGGGATTCGCGCCCGGACAGGTCGGCTCCTCGGCCATGCCCCACAAGATGAACACGCGCAGCTGCGAGCGGGTCAACGGGCTGCAGGTCGTGCTGCGCGGCTACGCCTCGATGGCCGCCGAACTGGCGGGTGCACAGTGGAACGAGGGAGACGTGTTCTGTTCGGTGGTGCGCCGAGTGGCGTTGCCGGACAGCTTCTTTGCCATCGATGGCCAAATCGAGACGTTCTTGACGGTGCTCGACGAATTCGGTGCTTACCCGGCGGTGATCGGTCGCGAACTGGACCGCTACCTGCCATTCCTGGCCACCACCAAGGTGTTGATCGCCGCGGTGCGTGCCGGCGTGGGGCGCGAGGCCGCCCATCACGTGATCCGCGAACACGCGGTGGCAACCGCGCTGGCCATGCGCGAACACGGGGCCGAGCCCGACCTGCTGGAGCGCCTGGCGGCCGACGAGCGGTTGCCGCTGGACCGGGCGGCGCTGGACGCCGCGCTGGCCGACAAGCAGGCATTCACCGGCGCCGCAGGTGACCAGGTGGACGAGGTGGCGGCGCAGGTGGACGCGCTGGTGAACCGCTACCCGGATGCGGCCAAGTACGCCCCGGGTGCGATCCTGTGACGCTGGCCGGCGCGCTCGCGGAGATCGACTTCACCGATCTGGACAACTTCGCCAACGGATTTCCGCACGACCTGTTCGCGATCCATCGTCGTGAGGCGCCGGTGTACTGGCACTCACCGACCGACAACACCCCGGACGGTGAAGGCTTCTGGTCGGTGGCCACCTACGCGGAAACGCTTGAGGTGCTTAAGGATCCGGTGACTTATTCATCGGTCACCGGTGGCCCGCGAGCGTATGGCGGCACGCTGTTGCAGGACCTGGCGATCGCGGGTCAGGTGCTCAACATGATGGACGATCCGCGGCATTCGCAGATTCGGCGGCTGGTCAGCTCGGGGCTGACGCCGCGGATGATCTCCGCGGTCGAGAACGACCTGCGGACCAGGGCGCGCCGGCTGCTGGACGAGGTGGTGCCCGGCGAGCCGTTCGATTTCCTGGTGGACATTGCCGCGGAGTTACCGATGCAGATGATCTGCATCCTGCTGGGAGTTCCTGAATCCGAACGACATTGGCTGTTCGAGGCCATCGAGCCGCAATTCGATTTCGGTGGTTCGCGCAAGGCGTCCCTGTCGCAACTGTCGGTCGAAGAGGCCGGGTCGCGGATGTATGAGTACGGTCAGCAGCTGATCGCGTCCAAGCGTGAGAACCCGACCGATGACATGCTATCGGTGGTGGCGAACGCGATGCTCGACGACCCTGACGGCGTCGACGGGTCGGCCCTGTCCGACCTCGAGCTGTACCTGTTCTTCAGTCTGTTGTTCAGCGCCGGCGCGGAGACCACGCGCAATGCGGTCGCGGGCGGCCTGCTGGCGCTGGCCAACCATCCACACCAATTGCAGTCGCTGCGCGGCGATCTCGACGCGCTTCCCACGGCTGTCGAGGAAATGGTGCGGTGGACGTCGCCGTCGCCCTCCAAGCGCCGCACCGCCACCCGCGACGTCACGCTGGGCGGGCAGTCGATCGAGGCCGGGCAGAAGATACAGATCTGGGAGGGCTCGGCGAATCGCGACGCCGGCGTTTTCGAGCGCGCCGATGAATTCGATATCGCCCGAAAGCCCAATCCGCATCTGGGATTCGGTCAGGGTGTGCACTATTGTCTGGGCGCCAATCTGGCCCGGCTGGAGCTGCGGGTGTTGTTCGAAGAGCTGCTGTCCCGGTTCGGCAGAGTGCAATTGGTCCGACCGGTCGAGTGGGCCCGCAGCAATCGGCACACCGGAATCCGGCACCTCGTCGTGGAGGTACGCGAAGAACCGTGACGATCCGGTTCGCCGATGTCGAGCCCTCACCCGATGCGTTCGCCGCGGTGATGGCGACGGGAATCTTGTCGATCGGCGCGCACAACCACGGGTACCGGTTGATCAGCGACACGATGGGTGTGATCGCCACTGTCGGGCTGTTGTCTCTGGTTGCCCTGGTCGTCGCGAAAGCCTGCGCCCCCGGCCGGAAGTTGGGCTGGGACCTGACCGATCCCGACGTCACCCTACGACTGATCACCTTCGTCGCCGCCTGTGCGGTGATCGATACTCGCTTGTCGTCCAACGTGTGGGTGGCGCGGGTGCTCGGCGCGGTCGGCCTGGCGTCCTGGTTGGTGCTGATCATGTTCAGCACGCGAAACATGTCGGCGCACCGTTGGACAGAGCTGCGCGACCGCGCCCACGGCGCCTGGCAGCTGGGCAGCGTGGGCACCTCCGGCTTGGCGATCGTGATCGCCAGGGCGGCCCGACAGACCGGCCATCACTGGTGGCTGGCGGTGGCCGTGGCCGGATGGGTGGCGGCGCTGTGCATCTACGGCCTGATGACCTGGCTGACTTTATGGCGTGTCGTGAATGAACGCCAGGACCGCGACGGCTTCGAACCCGACACCTGGATCCTGATGGGCGGCATGGCGATTGCGACGCTGGCCGGCGACAGCATCCACGCCGTGGCGCCCGCCTGGCTGGCCGGCCCGGTGCGCGGGGTCACCATCGTGACCTGGGTGACGGCCACATTGTGGATTCCGCCGCTGATCTACTTTGCGCTGCACCGCATCAGGCGGCATCCCAACATGCTCCAATTCGCCGGTGTGTGGTGGGCGTTCGTGTTCCCGCTGGGCATGTACTCCGCGGCGAGCTTCGCCATGGCGGCGGAGATCGGTCAGCCATCGCTGTTCACCGTCTCGCTGGTGTTCTTCTGGGATGCGTTGGCCGCGTGGCTCATCGTGGTCGTCGCCGGGCTGCTGCTCGTGTCACGCGCGCTGCTGCTGACTCCCGCGAATCGCGATACCGGCCGAGCGTAGTTCGAGCGCGGCCAGGGCCCCGATGGTGGCCGGATCCTCACGGCGCCAACCACCGACCGGGTCCGCGCTGATGGCGATCAACTTCCGGGGCGCGCGGTTGGTCAGCGCACGCAGCGCAAGCAATTGCGCGCCGGCCGGGGTTGCGGCCAACGCCGTCACCGTCAGCTTGCGCCGAAAGAATCGCAGCCGCAGAAAAAACCACGGGAGCACCGCGATCAGGATCGGGACCGCAACGACGGCCATCGCGAGCAGCACCGCGAGCCAACTCGCCGCGCTGTCCAGATCGTGGCCCGCGCCGGCGATATCCAGCGCGGCGTGGCTGGCGGAGTTGAGCGGCTTGCTCACCGCGTCGCCCACCACCGGGATGTGCTGGGCTCCGTGTCCGGCGGACGCGAGGTTGCCGGCAATCCCGTTCGCGCCGCTCTCGACCTGCCGGCCGGCGTCGGCGATGGTGGCGATCGCGTCGTAGACGGCCAGCCCGACGAGCAGCCAGAGCACCGTCCACACGACGACGGCGAAGTCGCTGAACAGCTGGACAGCCAGCCGGCCGGGCCTGGTGGAGTAGGGCAGAAACCGCGGTGTCATAGCCCCGATCCCAGCACAAAGCCCGTTTGCAGGTGCCCGATAGGCTGACCGGATGCCTGCACTGTCCGACTACCAGCATCTGGCCAGCGGCAAGGTCCGCGAGCTGTATCGCGTCGACGACGAGCACCTGCTGCTCGTCGCCACCGACCGGATCTCGGCGTACGACTTCGTCCTGGACAGCACCATCCCGGACAAGGGCCGCATCCTCACCGCGATGAGCGTCTTCTTCTTCGGCCTCGTCGACGCCCCCAACCATTTGGCCGGACCGCCCGACGACCCACGCATCCCCGACGAGGTCCTGGGCCGCGCGCTGGTCGTCCGCCAGCTGGAGATGCTTCCGGTGGAATGCGTGGCGCGCGGCTACCTCACCGGCTCGGGATTGCTGGACTACCAGGCGACCGGCCGGGTCTGTGGCATCACGCTGCCGCCGGGACTGGTCGAAGCCAGCAGGTTCGCCGAACCGCTGTTCACCCCCGCGACGAAAGCCGCACTGGGTAACCACGACGAGAACATCTCGTTCGCGCACGTGATCGAGATGGTCGGCGCCGTGCCCGCCAACCAACTGCGCGACCGCACGTTGCAGATCTACGTTCAGGCCGCCGATCACGCGCTCCGGAAGGGAATCATCATCGCGGACACCAAGTTCGAATTCGGCACCGATCGCAACGGCAACCTGCTGCTGGCCGACGAAATCTTCACCCCGGATTCGTCGCGATACTGGCCGGCCGACGAGTACCAGGTTGGCGTCGTGCAGAACAGCTTCGACAAGCAGTTCGTTCGCAACTGGCTGACCGGCCCCGAGTCCGGCTGGGACCGCCACGGCTCACAACCCCCACCGCCACTACCCGAGGACATCATCGAGGCCACTCGCGAACGTTATATCGATGCCTACGAACGGATTTCCGGCCTGAGCTTCGGCGACTGGATCGGTCCCAGCGCATGACCGAAACGCACCTGGACGCGTCGGTGCCCCCTGTCGCCAAACGGGTGGAGAGCCGGCGTGAACATCACGGCGACGTCTTCGTCGACCCGTATGAGTGGCTGCGCGAAAAGACCAACCCCGATGTCATCGCTTACCTCGAGGCGGAAAACGCCTACGTCGATCGGATGACCGACCACCTCGAACCACTGCGGCGGCAGATCTTCGACGAGATCAAGGCGCGCACCAAGGAGACGGATCTGTCGGTACCGACCCGGCAGGGCGAGTGGTGGTACTACGCGCGCACCTATGAGGGCAAGCAGTACCGCGTCCAATGCCGTTGTCCGATAAGCGGCGCCGACGACTGGGACCCGCCGACCCTGGACGAGAACACCGAGATACCGGGCGAGCAGATCCTGCTCGATTCCAACGCCGAAGCCGAGGGTCACGAGTTCTTCTCGTTGGGTGCCGCGACGGTGAGCCTGGACGCAAACTTGCTGGCGTACTCGGTCGACACCCTTGGTGACGAGCGATACACATTGCGGTTCAAAGACTTACGCACCGGCGAGTTGTATCCCGACGAGATCGCCGATATCGGGGCGGGTGCGACCTGGGCCGCCGACAACCGCACCGTGTATTACCTGACCCTGGACGATGCCCACCGCCCCGACAAAGTGTGGCGGTATCGGGTGGGCTCCGGTGAAGAGTCGGAGCTGGTTTATCACGAGGCAGACGAAAAGTATTGGCTTGGCGTGGGGCTCACCCGCAGCGAGGCCTACGTCTTCATCGCGTCGGGATCCTCGATCACCTCTGAGTATCGCTACGCCGACGCCGCCGATCCGCAGGCACGGTTCACCGTCGTGCTGCCGCGCCGCGAGGGCGTCGAGTACTCGGTCGAGCACGCGGTCATCGGCGGCCAGGACCGGTTCTTGATATTGCACAACGACGGCGCGGTCAACTTCACCCTCACCGAGGCGCCGGTGAGCGATCCGACGCAGCAGCGCACGCTGATCCCGCACCGCGACGATGTCCGGCTCGATGCGGTGGACGCCTTCGCCGGCCTTCTGGTGGTCAGCTATCGGCGGGAGGCGCTGCCGCGGATGCAGCTGTGGCCCATCAACGCCGACGGCACATATGCAGAGCCCGAAGAGATTTCGTTCAATTCCGAGCTGATGACCGCCGGGCCCGCGGGCAACCCCAATTGGGAGGCACCCAAGCTGCGGATCAGGGCGGGATCGCTGGTCATTCCGGCGCGGGTCTACGACATCGACCTCGCCACCGGTGAACGCACCTTGCTGCGCGAGCAGCCGGTCCTCGGCGATTACCGGCCCGGCGACTACGTGGAACGGCGTGACTGGGCGGTCGCCGACGACGGCACCCGCGTCCCGGTTTCCATCGTGCACCGCGCCGACATCGAATTCCCGGCACCCGCATTGCTTTACGGTTACGGCGCCTACGAGTTGTGCACCGACCCGAGCTTTTCCATCGCCCGGCTGTCGCTGCTGGACCGCGGCATGGTGTTCGCGATTGCCCACGTGCGTGGTGGCGGCGAGATGGGCCGGCTGTGGTACGAGCACGGCAAGCTCTTGGAGAAGAAGAACACCTTCACCGACTTCGTCGCCGTCGCACGGCATTTGGTGGATTCCGGAGTCACCCGACCGGGTCAGCTGGTGGCGCTGGGCGGTAGTGCCGGCGGACTGCTGATGGGTGCGGTGGCCAACCTGGCGCCCGAGCTCTTCGCTGGCATTCTCGCGCAGGTCCCGTTCGTCGACCCGCTGACCACCATCCTGGATCCTTCCTTGCCGCTGACCGTCACCGAGTGGGACGAATGGGGAAACCCCTTGGCGGACAAGGACGTTTATTCCTACATGAAGTCATATTCGCCGTACGAGAATGTCGAGGCCAAGCGGTATCCGGCGATCTTGGCGATGACGTCGCTGAACGATACGAGGGTCTACTACGTGGAGCCGGCCAAGTGGGTTGCGGCGCTGCGCCACGCCAACGTGGACGGCAGCCCGGTCCTGTTGAAGACCCAGATGAACGCCGGACACGGTGGCGTCAGTGGCCGCTACAAGGGCTGGGAGGAAGCCGCCTTCCAATACGCGTGGCTGTTGGCCGCCGCCGAGGCACCGTCGTCGACCTAGACCGTTCCAACGTGGCCTACCCCGGGCGACGATGCTGCTCGCCGGGTGTACCCGCTATTCGCCGGCCGGCTGGCTCGGCGGTTTCTTCGGCAAAAACGACGCCGGGATGATGGTGAACGCCACCAGCACGACGGCCAGGACGAACACCGCCGTGTAGGCGTGCGCCAAGTGATGTGACACGTGGCTGGCCAGATCAGGGGTCAGCGGCTGTCGCGGGAGGGCTGACGGATCGGCCGGCAGGCCTTGCTTGCCGGCGCCGGGGCGCACCCCGGCCATCTCGTTCGCCGCCATCAGCGCTTCGTTGCGATTGAACTGGTTGGTCAGGATCACCGCCATGAGCGCGGCCCCGATGGAACCGCCAACCTGCTGGTTCACGCTGATCAGCGTCGTGCCGCGGGCAACCTGGTGCGGGGCCAGCGCCTGCATGAGCGCCGCGGACAGCGGTGTGGTGGTGAGCCCGACACCCAAACCCGTGATCGCCAGGCCGGTCACCAAGACCGGTGAGTAGGCGGCCTGCCTGGCGACTCCGTAGGTGAAGACGCCCAGACCCACCGCCATGAGCGGCAGCCCGATCAGCACGATGTTGCCGGGGCCGCGTTTGTCCATGAAGGCTCCGCCGAGCGGCATGGTCAGTACCGCGCCGATCCCGATCGGCAGCATGTGCAGGCCGGACTGCATCGGCGTCTCGTGGCCGACGATCTGAAAGAAACTCGGTACCAGCAGCCCGGTGCCGACCGAGGCGGCCCCGAACACCAGCAGCGTCACATTGACCTGGGTGACCACCGGATTCCGGAACAATCGCAGGTCGATCAGGGGGTGGTCGGTGCGATACCAGGCGTGATGGATGAACGCGGCGATCAGACCCAGGCCGACGAGGCCCGGTACCAACACGTAGCGGTCGGCGATCGTGTGCCGCCCCGGGATGGAACACACCCCGCACAGGAAGATCGCCACGCCGGGCGACAGCAGCAGCGCGCCGGTGATGTCGAGGGCCTCCGACGGGGCCGAGCGATCCTTCGGGAACATGATCGCCGCGAGGGCGAAGGCCGTCAGCCCGATCGGCAGGTTGATCAGGAAGATCCACGTCCAGCCGTAGGCGCCGATCAGCCAGCCGCCCAGGATGGGCCCGCCGATGGGGCCGAGAAGAATCGGGATTCCGCCCACCGCCATCAGGCGGCCGACCCGCTTGGGTCCCGCCTCGCGCGTCAGGATGACGAAGCTGAGCGGTAACAGCATGCCGCCGCCGATACCCTGGATTACCCGAAACAGGATGAGCAGCAATATGTTTGGTGCTATCGCGCACAGCAGCGATCCAAACGTGAAAATCAGGACCGAACCCATGAAGAGGCGTTTGGTGCCGAACCGATCCGCCGCCCATCCGGTAATCGGGATCACGGTCGCGAACGCGAGCATGTAACCGGCGATCGTCCACGAGACGATGGCCTGGGTGGACCCGAACTGCGCGATGAAGGTGCGCTGCGCGACGGCGACGACGGTGCTGTCCAGCACCGCCATGATGCAGGCCAGCCCACACACCCCGGCGATCCGGAACAGTGCCGCGTCCAGCTTGTCGGGATATTCATCGGAGCGCAGCGACGACCCCGGGGCGGTAGGCAACGGGACGTTGAGAGCTACGGATCGCGTCTTCTGCATGGCGCCGCTGAGCATATCCACAGGGGTGCCCCGGCAGCAGCGTTTTTACTTGTATTCGCTTATTCGCACGCGTGTGTTCGCATTGTGAAGATTGCGTCTTGAACCGTCGCTAAACCGGCATACGGGCTGGTAGCGCGAGTACCAAGTCGTTTAGGCTATTCGCCGGCCGTTTCGCTTGCCGGCTTTTTCGGCAAAAACCACGCCGGAATGAATGTGCACACCACCAGCACGACGGCAATCACGAATACCGCGGTATAGGCGTGTGAAAGATCGTGCACCACATTGCTCGCAAATCCGGGGGCAAGCGACTGCCGGGGCACCGCGGCTTGGTCGACCGGCGTCCCGTCGACGGCCGCCTTCTGATGCAGGGCGGCAAGCTTGTTTGCTGCGACGATGTCGGGGCTCCGATTGAACTGGTTGGTCAGGATCATCGACATCAGCGCGGTTCCCATCGAGCCGCCCACCTGGTGGCTGACGCTCATCAGCGTCGTTCCCCGCGCGATCTGATGGGGCGCCAGCGCCTGCACCGAGGCGACCGACAGCGGCATCATGGTGCAGCCCATGCCCAGGCCCATGATCGCCAGCCCGACCAGCAGCGTGGGCAGATAGTGGGCCTGGGTGGCCACACCGAAGGCGAAGGCGCCCAGCCCGGCGGTGATCAGCGCGATCCCGACCAGCACGATCTTGCCCGGGCCCTGCCTGTCCACCAGCGGTCCGGTCAGCCGCATGGTCAGCATGGCGCCCAGCCCCTGCGGGATCATGTGCACGCCCGCCTGCATCGGCGTTTGGTGCAGCACCTGCTGGAAATAGCTGGGGAGCAGCAGGCCGGCGCCGAAAAATGCACCGGCGAAGACCAACATCGTCACGTTGGCGTGGGTGAGCACGGGATTGCGGAATAACCGCAGATCGATCAGGGGATGGTCGGCGTGATGCCACGCGTGGGCGACGAAGCCGGCGATCAAGGCCAACCCGATCACCGCCGGTATCACCACGTGGCGGTCGGCCACTGTGCCGCGGCCCGGGATGGAGGACACCGCGAACAGGAACATCGCCAGGCCCGGCGAGAGCAGCAGCACGCCGACGGCGTCGAAGGTCTCCGACCGGGCCGGGTGATCCCGTGGGAACACGATGGCGGCGAGCGCGATCGTGAGGAATCCGATCGGCACATTGATCAGAAAGATCCACCGCCAGCTCGAGGTGTCGATCAGGTAGCCGCCCAGGATCGGCCCGCCGATCGGGGCGAGCAGCATCGGGATGCTCAGGATCGACATCAGGCGTCCAAGCCGTCCCGGGCCCGCTTCGCGGGTCAAGATCATGAATCCCAATGGCAGCAGCATGCCGCCGCCGATTCCCTGTATGACGCGAAAGGCAATGAGCTGCACAATGTTTGCGGCAATAGCGCACAGCAGCGAGCCCAGCATGAAGGCCACCACGGAACCCACGAAGAGCCGTTTGGTGCCGAACCGGTCAGCCGCCCAGCCGGTTATCGGGATCACGGTCGCCAGGGCCAGCGTGTAGCCGGTCATCGTCCAGGCCACGACGGCCTGCGAGGACGCGAATTGGTCGATGAAGGTGCGTTGCGCGACGCTGACGACCGTCACATCCAGGATCGCCATCACCGTGGCCAAGATGCACACACCGGAGATCCGCAGCAGCGCGGCATCGAGCTTGTCGGGATATTCCCGTTCCTCGACGCCCGGCTGCCCGGTGGGGGCGTGGGGCAGCGGCGTTCTGGCCGCTGCGTACGAGGCCTCGTCCATGGCGTTGCTTAGCATATCGAACTGATCACATCGCCTGACGCTCGCGGCGGTCATGGTCTGGGCGGGTCCCCAGCGGCGGAATCGGTTATCCGCTTGGGCGAGCGCATATACGCCTGCTGTCTGCGTGTCCTTCACCATTCCGACACTTGAGATCGGCAAACTGACTGGTGTGTCTGGAAAATTGATCGTCTCGGTCTCGGGGATTGGTGAACGCACCCTGCCCGACGTCGAGGCGTTCTGCGCGCAAATGGATGCCCGCAAGGTACCGGTGTCGTTACTCGTGGCTCCCCGCCTGTCCGGTGACTACCGGCTCGACCACGACCCGCGAACCGTCGAATGGCTGACCGCCCGTCGCGCCGCCGGTGACGCGATCGTCCTGCACGGCTACGACGACGCGGCCACCAAGAAGCGCCGCGGCGAATTCGCGATCCTGCGGGCCCACGAGGCCAATCTGCGATTGATGGCCGCCGACCGGGTGCTCGAGCACCTCGGGCTGCGTACCCGGCTTTTCGCGGCTCCCGGCTGGGCAGTGTCGCCCGGTGTCGTCAAAGCATTGCCGGACAACGGATTCCGCTTGCTGGCCGATCTGCATGGGATCACCGACCTGGTCCGCCACACCACCGTGCGCGCACGAGTACTCGGCATCGGCGAAGGCTTTCTCACCGAGCCCTGGTGGTGCCGGATGGTGGTGCTGTCCGCCGAACGGATCGCTCGGCGCGACGGCGTCGTGCGGGTTGCGGTCGCGGCCCGCCACCTACGGAAACCCGGGCCGCTACAGGCCATGGTGGACGCGGTCGACCTGGCGTTGATGCACGGCTGCACCCCCGCCGTGTACCGCTGGGATCAGGCCAAGGCCGTGCTCGACGCCGCCTGACGCAGCGACTGCCTGACCTGCTCGTCGGGGCACTACCCTGGTCCGACATGAGCGATTCTTCGGTTGCGGGGTTCGACGCTGATGCCATCGTCGTCGGGGCGGGACTGGCCGGCCTGGTCGCCGCCTGCGAACTGGTGGATCGCGGCTTGCGGGTACTCATCGTCGATCAGGAGAACAGCGCCAACCTGGGTGGGCAGGCCTTCTGGTCCTTCGGTGGTCTGTTCTTGGTCGACAGCCCCGAGCAGCGCCGGTTGGGTATCCGCGACAGCCATGAACTCGCGTTACAGGACTGGCTCGGTACGGCGGCCTTCGACCGTCCCGAGGACTACTGGCCACGCCAATGGGCGCACGCCTACGTCGATTTCGCCGCGGGGGAGAAGCGCAGTTGGCTGCGGTCGCGCGGGCTAAAGCTTTTCCCGCTGGTGGGCTGGGCCGAGCGCGGCGGGTATGACGCACTAGGGCACGGCAATTCGGTCCCCCGCTTCCACATCACCTGGGGTACCGGGCCCGCGCTGGTCGAGATTTTCGCCCGTCAATTGCGCGACCGCTCATCGGTGCGGTTTGCGCACCGTCACCAGGTCGACGAGTTGATCGTCGAGGGTGAGGCGGTGACCGGCGTCCGGGGCACGGTGCTGGAGGCCTCGACCACGCCGAGGGGGGTCGCGTCGTCGCGAACATCGGTAGGGCAGTTTGAATTTCGGGCCGGTGCGGTGATCGTGACGAGTGGCGGCATCGGCGCCAATCACGAACTGGTGCGCAATAATTGGCCTAAACGCATGGGCCGCGTTCCCGAGCAACTGCTGAGCGGGGTGCCGGCCCATGTCGACGGCCGGATGATCGCCATTTCGCAGCGGGCCGGCGCGCGGGTGATCAACCCCGACCGGATGTGGCACTACACCGAGGGCATCACCAATTACGACCCGATCTGGCCGCTGCACGGAATCAGGATCATTCCCGGCCCATCGTCGCTGTGGCTGGATGCCAGTGGCAAGCGGTTGCCCGTCCCGCTCTACCCCGGTTTCGACACGCTGGGCACCTTGGAGTACATCACCAAATCCGGGTTCGACTACACCTGGTTTGTGTTGAACGCCAAGATCATTGAGAAGGAGTTCGCGCTCTCCGGGCAGGAGCAGAATCCCGACCTGACCGGACAGAGCGTCCGCGAGCTGCTGCGAAACCGGGCCCGGTCCGGGCCGCCGGGGCCGGTGCAGGCGTTTGTCGATCGGGGTGTGGACTTCGTCAGCGCAAACTCGCTGCGCGACTTGGTGACCGCGATGAACAAGCTGCCCGACGTGCAGCCGCTGGACTACTCGACGGTGGAGGCCCAGGTCACGGCCCGGGATCGGGAGGTGGCCAACAAGTTCAGCAAGGACGGGCAGATCACGGCGATCCACGCCGCCCGCAATTATCTGGGCGACCGGCTGGGCCGAGTGGTGGCGCCGCACCGGCTGACCGATCCGAAGGCGGGACCCATGATCGCGGTCAAGCTGCATATCCTGACCAGAAAGACGTTGGGCGGCATCGAAACCGACCTTGCCGCACGGGTGTTGAAGGCCGACGGCACGCCGCTGACCGGTCTGTACGCCGCCGGCGAGGTGGCCGGGTTCGGAGGCGGCGGCGTGCACGGTTACCGCGCCCTGGAGGGTACGTTCTTGGGTGGCTGCATCTTCTCCGGCCGCGCAGCCGGCCGCGGCGCCGCCGATGACATCACTTAGCTCGGCTGTGTAGCCGAGGAGAGGATGCCGTTAGAACGTGACCGCGTCCTCTTCGGGCAGCACCTGGAAGTCGGTGCTGGTCATCTCGGTGAGCCGTCCGTAGTAGATGCCCCGGGCATCCGGGGCGATGATCCCCTGGTGAATGGGAACGGCACGCTCCGGCGCCACCGCACGCAGGTAATCGACCGCCTCGGACACCTTCATCCAGGGCGCGGCCGCCGGCGTGGCCAACACATCCACCGGCTCGTCGGGCACAAAGAGCGCGTCACCGGGGTGCATCAACCGGGCGCGATGGTCGGCATCGCCCACCAGAAACGAAATGTTCTCTATCACAGGGATTTCCGGGTGGATTACCGCGTGTTTGCCGCCGACGGCGCGAACCGTCAGTTCCCCGATCCGCAGCTCGTCGCCGACGTGGACCTCGCGGCACGGCGCACCCAGTTGCGCGGTGGTCTGCGGGTCCGCGTAGAGCGCCGCCTCCGGGTTACCCTCGAGCAATGCCGGCAGCCGTTTGGCGTCGACATGGTCGGGATGCTGATGGGTGATCAAGATGGCGGTCAAGCCGGTGATTCCCTCGAAACCGTGCGCGAAGGTACCGGGGTCAAAGAGCACGCGGGTGTGGTCGAACTCGGCAAGTAGGCACGAATGCCCGAAATGCGTCAGTTTCATATCTACGATTGTGCCTTGATGGACAAGCTGCCCATGCGCCTGATCCTGGCCACGATGCTGGTCGCCGGCACTTTCGCAATTGCTCTGGTCGTCGTGCCTGCGCACGCCGAGCCGGAGACCTGCCCGGGCCTGTGCGACCGGATCCCGAACACCGCGTGGATCGATCAGCGGGCCGTGCCGCTGGACGCGGTGTATCACTGGCCCGCGCTCGCCGGTCAGGCGGTGCAGACGACCGGTTCGGCGCCCGGCCCACGGTTCCGGTTCGAGGAGCTGTGCGCCGCGCCGCCGATCCCCCAGGATCCCCGCGACTCGGCCGTCGCGGCTCGCTCCACCGTTGTGCATCCCGACGGGCAGTGGCAACTGCAGGCCCAGGTCCTGCACTGGCGCGGTGACACGGCCCACGGTGGCGCGCTCACGACCACGGCCTTCGGCAATGCCGTCGCCGCGCTGCGGGCCTGCCAGCAGCGCGCACCGGACGAGTCCCCGTCGCTGACCAGTGACGAAGCGAATCGGATGGCCGCCGTGATCAGCGGCCCGGTCGTCATGCACACCTATCTGTTCGCCCACCCGTCCAGCAGCACGATCAGCGAGGTCACGCTCTGGTCGACCGCGCCGCCGCAGGCGGCGTGGCCGGCGATGGCGGACGATCCGGTGCTCAACGCCATGAGTGCGCCCCTGTGTGAGGCCTACATTGCCTCGTGCCCGTAACCCCGAGCTGCGCTTTCGCCGGTAGAGTTGGCGCCGAAACGCCAACTGAGGAGGAGCGCCGGTGGCCCGGGTGATCGTAAGCGTGATGCCCAAAGCGGAGATTCTCGACCCGCAAGGACAAGCGATTGTGGGCGCGCTGGGTCGCCTCGGACATCCGGGAATCTCAGAAGTGCGGCAAGGCAAGCGGTTTGAGCTCGAAGTGGACGACAGCGTCGATGATTCGGCGCTCGCCGAGATCGCGGAATCGCTGTTGGCGAACACCGTGATCGAAGACTGGACGATCAGCCGGGAGACGCCGTGACGGCACGCATCGGGATCATCACCTTCCCCGGCACGCTCGACGACGTCGACGCCGCCCGTGCCGCGCGTCGGGTCGGTGCCGAGGCGGTCAACCTGTGGCATGCCGACGCCGATCTGCGGAGCGTGGACGCCGTGGTGGTGCCCGGCGGGTTCTCGTACGGCGACTACCTGCGGGCCGGCGCGATCGCCAGGTTCGCCCCGGTGATGACCGAGGTGGTGGAGGCCGCGCGGCGCGGCATGCCGGTGTTGGGCATTTGCAACGGTTTTCAGGTGCTCTGCGAGGCAGGACTGTTGCCCGGTGCGCTGACCCGCAATGTGGGTCTGCACTTCATCTGTCGCGACGTGTGGCTGCGAGTGGCCTCGACCTCGACGGCCTGGACGTCGCGCTTCGAGCCCGACGCCGACCTGCTGGTCCCGCTGAAGTCCGGCGAGGGACGTTACGTGGCGCCGGCCGAGGTGATCGAGGAGCTCGAGGGCGAGGGGCGGGTGGTGTTCCGGTACCACGAGAACGCCAACGGCTCGCTGCACGACATCGCCGGGGTCAGCTCCGCCAACGGACGCGTGGTCGGCCTGATGCCGCACCCCGAACATGCCATCGAAGCGTTGACCGGGCCTTCCGACGACGGTTTGGGCCTGTTCTATTCGGTGCTGGACGGCGTGCTCGCCGGCTGAGTGGAAACGCCTGCTGCGTCGCGCAATTCGGCGAAGGACGCGCCGATGGCGTCCGTCGCCTCGTGCGGGTCGTTGAAGGTCCGATCGTCGGTGAGCACCGCCACGCCGAGTCGGTCCACGTAACTCCACACGGTGATGTTGACCGGGGCGCCGGGAGACAGTACGCCGGTGGAATAGATCTCGCTGACGGCCGCGCCGCCGAAGTGGCCTCGCTCGCGCGGCCCCACCACGCTGGACACCGCGACGTTCATCAGCTTGTTCGGCGCGTCGCGCCGGCCCAGCCACCGAAATGCGGCGGGGGCGAAGGCGGTCGGGAGGTAGGCCATCATTTTTCCGTAGAGCTCGGGGCCGAGGACTTCGTGGTCTTCCTTGGCGATCTTGGTGGCCAGGGCGACCAGCCGCGCCCGCTCCAGGGGGTCGCCGACATGGACCGGCAGCGAGATCATCAGGCCGCTGATCTCATTGCCGGTGATCCGGTCCGACTTGTCGGTGGCCGTCGGCACCGAGGCGATGATCGGTCGTTCGGCCGCGCCGTCATAGGCCAGCAAGAGTGTCCGCAACCCGCCGGCCGCCATCGCCAGCACCACATCGTTCACCGTGATGCCCAACGCTTTTGCCGTTGCTTTGACGTCGGCCAGCGGCAGCGACGTGCTGGCGAACCAGCGCCGCGGCGAAACGACATGGTTGAGAAAGGTCGCCGGTGCGTCGAACGCGTCGGCCAGGTCGGGGTGATCCCCGCGCTCGCGCGACCGGCGCCGCACCCGCATCATCCCGACGGCGGCATTCCTGAGCAGCCCGGGCAGTTCGCCGATCTGCCGGGCGTGGTCGCGCGCCGCCGCACGCAACAGGTCGGCATTGGACGTCGTGACGCCGGCTTCGTCGTTGTCCCGCTCGTCGGTGGGCCCGTCGCGCAGATCCATCGCGCGGGCCAGCAGATTGACCGAGGCGACACCGTCGGCCAGCGCGTGGTGCACCTTGCCGATCAAGGCGAATCGACCGCCGGCCAGCCCCTCGGCGAAATGAAACTCCCACAGCGGACGGCTGCGATCCAGGGGAGTCGACGCCACCTCGCCGATCACCTGATCGAGTTCGCGCCGTCCACCCGGCGCGGGCACCCGCACTCGCCGCAGGTGATAGTCCAGGTCGACCTCGCAATTCTCCTGCCACATGGGGTGGTGCAAATGCCAGGGAATGTCAACGAGCTTGTAGCGCAACGGTTCCAGTAGATGGAGCCGACGATGTACGTGGCGCCGGAACGCCTCGAAGCCGAATTCGCCGTCGACGTCGGCGGGGTCGATGACGGCCACCTTCAGCGTGTGCGTGTGCAGGTTGGGCGTCTCGCTGTAGAGCAGCATCGCGTCCATGCCGTTGAGTCGTTTCACACGTCACCTCGCCCTGCCGACCGTCAGCCCAGGATCGGGAAGCGGCGCTGACCGGCGAGCCGCTGGAGCGCGGCTTCCATGACGGCGCGTACGTGGGCGTCGACCTCGTCGACGTCGGGGTCATTGCCGAACCGGGCGGTGATGTCGATCGGCTCGAGCACCTCGGTGACGACCTTGGCCGGCAGCGGCACGTTGGGCGGGAAGATGACGCTCAGCCCGAAGGGGAATCCAACGCTGATCGGCAGGATGTCCATCCGCGCTTTCGTTAGCCCCAGCTTGCGCGCCAGCCAGTTGCCCCGGGTCAGGAACAGCTGGGTCTCCTGGGCGCCGATGGACACGGTCGGCACGATGGGCACCCCGGCTTCGATGGCGGTCCGCACGTAGCCCGTGCGGCCATTGAAGTCGACGGTGTTCGCACTGAAGGTCGGCCGGTAGGAGTCGTAGTCGCCGCCGGGGAACACCAGCACCACCGCGCCGGAATGCAGGGCCGTGGCGGCGTTTTCGCGGCTGGCCTCGATGACCCCGAGGCGGCGCAGCCAACCGTCCAGCGGCCCGATGAACAGGCCGTAGTGGCCCAGGGTGTAGACCGGGCGGTCGTATCCGAACCTGTTGTAGAAGGCGGGCGAGAAGATCAGCACATCCGGGGTCAGCATGCCGCCCGAATGGTTGGAGACCACCAGCGCTCCGCCCGAGGACGGGACGTTGTCGATGTTTCGCACCTCGGCCCGGTAGTACCGCTTGATGGCCGGTCCGAGCACTTTGCTGACCTGTTCGGTGAAGGCCGGGTCCCATTTGGCGGTTTCGTGGTTGTCCGCCGCGTCCACACCGTTGCCCGTCATGGCTCCCCGCTGTCCGTTCCTGTTCTTTGCTACTTGTTGCCGGTGTGACGCCGGTCTCAAACCTCAGCCCCCGGTTGACATATGCTACTCTCCATTTAGGAGAATGGCATAATCGTTTGCTGCACGGCAGGCGAGCAGTGGGGGAGCATGTCCGAAAAGGTTCTGGTTACTGGGGGTTTCGGGCTGGTCGGCTCGCAAACGGTGCGCCGGCTGGTTGCCGACGGCCATCGCGTCGTCGCGACCGATCTGGGCACTGCCGCCCAGCGCAAAGCGGCGGGAGCGCTGCCGGCCGGCGCCGAGGCGCATTGGGCGGATCTGACCGATCCGGGTCAGGTCGATCGGCTACTTGTCGAGACGTCGCCCACCGCCATCGTGCACCTGGCCGCGGTGATTCCGCCGGTGATCTATCGCCAGCCCGCGCTGGGCCGCCGCGTCAACGTCGACGCGACCGTCACCTTGTTGCGCGCCGCGCAATCACGGCCGCACCCGGCGCGGTTCATTCAGGCATCGAGCAACGCCGTGTACGGCGCGCGCAATCCACACCGCCATCACGAGCTGTTGCGCCCGGACTCCCCGATGAACCCGGCCGACCTCTACGGCGCGCACAAGGCCGAAGCGGAACAACACCTTCGGTCCTCGGATCTCGAGTGGGTGATCTTGCGCCTGGCCGGGGTGATAAGCGTCGAACCGGACGCGATGCCGTTCAGTGCCGATGCGTTGTTCTTTGAAAGCGCCCTGCCGGCCGACGGCCGCATTCACACCGTCGACGTCCGCGATGTCGCGCGCGCGTTCGCCGCTGCGGTCACCGCCGACGTCGCCGGCGAGACGCTGCTGATCGCCGGCGACGAGTCGCACCTGCTTCGGCAGGGAGACATCGGCAAGGCGCTGGCCGCCGCGCGCGGTCTGGTCGACGCCTTGCCCGGCGGCCGGCCGGGCGATCCGGACAGCGACGACGACTGGTTTGTCACGGACTGGATGGATACGGTTCGGGCCCAGCAGGCTCTGCAATTCCAGCGCCACTCGTGGCCGGACATGGTCGCCGAGATGCGAGCCGCCGCCGGGTGGCGGCGCTACCCGATGCGGGTGATCTCGCCGCTGGCGCGACGGTTCCTCAAAAACCTTGCGGCCTATCGGGATACGCCCGGACGCTACGCGGATCCGTGGGGCGCGATCCGGGACAGGTTGGGGGAGCCGCGCCCGGATGTTCCGTGGAGTAGGTAGCCCGCCCGGACTTCAGCCGGCGTCGCGCAACAACGGCCGTTCCGTGGACGGCAATTCGGCGGTGGGGCTCAGCTCGTCGAACAGCTCGGTGGCGTCCGCGACGGTGCGGTCGACGAAGGAGGCGAAATCGTTGAAGGAGACGTCGTTTCGGATCCATTGCGACTTTCGGGCCACCACGCCGATGCGCTGCAGATCCGACGAACCGTGCACGATCGCGGTGACTTGGCGATCGAGACGGTTCCACCTGTCGCAGAAGTAGGTCAGCCAGGGGCGGTCGGCCGCCGGGAAATAGCACCCCGGAGTGACGCGGATGATCAACACGTCGTCGTGCGCGGGAGAGATCTCGAAGTGAACGTGCAAGCGCCGCGGAGCGTTGGTGACGAAGAAGTATTCGCTGTCGTGGTGGCCGCGAAAGTATCGGCGCCCGCGGGTGCGCAGATAACGTTCGACCAGGTTCGCGCACAGCTGCTCATTCGTCATGAGTTCGATGGTGCAGCCTGTGACTTTGGGAATGCTTGGAGCCAAGCGAAGCGGCACCGAAGAATCTGTTGAGAATCCGCTGAGTGAGCGCGGTCAATCGCATCGTTCCACGATGCCGGCGCCGGGGCTGGGCACGGTGCGCGGCAGTGTGACCGAAAACCTGTACCGCTCGGGACGATAGTGGAATTCCACGACCTCGAGAGGCTTGTCGTCATGGCCGTAGCTGGTGCGTTCGAGCACCAAGACGGGCGATCCCAGCGGCAGATTCAGAGCGCCGGCCACTTCCAGCGAAGCGCCGGCCGCATGGATCTCATAGTTGGCTCGAGAGATGGGAACTTCCAGCCGGCGCTCCCACATGGTGTAGGTGCTTTCCATCGCTTGCGTGGTCTGCTCGTCGGTCGCGCTCTTCAGCAGCGGCTCCACGGCCTTGCCCAATCCCGGTGGCAGGTAGGCGATCATCAGGGCAAGGGGCTGGTCACCGTCCCGAAAACGCCTGTGCACACACAGGACTTTGGACAGGCCCAATGTCTGGGCAATCCGTTGCGGAGCGTCTTCGACACGATGCGACAGGACGTCGACGTTCGGCGTGATCCCGGAGCCGGCCAACACCTCGGTGATGGTGCGCACGCCGGGGCCGAGTTCCTGTTTGACCGGGTTGGCCACGAAGGTGCCCAGGCCTTGCTTTCGTATCAGCCACCCTTGGCGTTCGAGGAGACCGACCGCCGCGCGCACGGTCACCCGGCTCACCCGAGTGCGATCGATGAGTTCCCGCTCGGTGGGCAATCGCGCGCCGCGGGGCAGCCGCTGTTTGACGATGGCCGCCTTGAGTGCTTCGGCGAGTTGGGTGCTGGCCGGCACGCTGCCGCGGGAGATCCGGAGGTCGGCAACGTCGAGGTCCAACTGATCGGGGGCCACGAGATGTATTAAAACGTTCTAGTCGCCGGCAGTAAAGCAACGCCGACGCGCGCGGACAACCGTCGTCGAATTGCCAGGCGGATTAGTCTGGTGCCGAATGGTTTTCGCGCGAGCCCAAGAGCAGGCGGGGTCCGGCGTTGCGCGGGTGAGGAGGGTCGTAGGTGTCGATCGTCGTGGAACGGTTCGATCACATTGTCCTGAATTGCCGTGACGTCGAGGCCAGCGCCGGGTGGTACGAGCGGGTGCTGGGCATGCGGCGCGAGACATTCGGGCCGTCGCAGCGAACGGCGTTGCGCTTCGGGGATCAGAAGATCAACCTGCGGCCCGTGGGCGCGCTGGCCGACGATCCCGACTGGTTCACCGGGTCCGTCGAGGCCGCCGGTTCCGAAGACCTGTGCTTCGTCACCCGCGCCAGCCCGGATGACGTTCGCGCCCATCTCGCCGCTTGTGGAGTGGACGTGGTCTCCGGACCGGTGACGAAGGTGGGGGCGCTGGGTGAGATGACCTCGCACTACTGCCGTGACATCGACGGCAATCTGATCGAGATCGCGGTTTACTGAGGGTCGGTCAGCGGATACAGCGCCGGGAGATTGATGACGATGGCCTCTTGGGTGCTGCGGGCGATCACGACCTCGGCGGTGGTGTCGGGGTGGGGGTTTTCCTCACGGTGCGGCAGGTACGGAGGGATGAAGACGTAGTCGCCGGGCCCGGCGGCGATGCGGACCTCTGCGGCGCCGTCGTGAAAGACGAACTCCGGGTTGCCGCTTCGCACATAGATGGCGGTCTCCGCTTCGCCGTGATGATGGTTGTCCGACGTCGACCGCGGCAACGCGTGCGTCTCGCCCATCCAGAGCTTCTCCGCGCCGACCGACCGGCCGGACAGGGCGACGAAGCGCCGCAGTCCCTCCGACTGCGCGGTATCGGAGCTGATCTCCGATGCCTTGATATGGCGTACCCGGTTGGGTGCGACCGGGCCGGCCGTGTCGTCGAGGTCCGGATGAAATCCGTCTGAGGTGGCCATGGATCAATTATCGTCCGACTGATCCCGATACGCCTCGAGCAGTCTCAGCCACAGTTCGCTGATGGTCGGGAAGCACGGCACGGCGTGCCACAACCGGTCGATGGGTACCTGGCCGGCGACAGCGATGGTGGCCGAGTGCAGCAGTTCGGTCACGCCCGGGCCGACCATCGTGACGCCGAGGAGGTGGCCGCCGTCCACGTCGACCACCATCCGCGCGCGGCCGGTGTAGCCGTCCGCGTAAAGCTTGGCCCCCATCACGACGTCACCGATTTCGATATCGACTGTGCGGACCCGGTGTCGGGCTTGCTCGGCTTGTTGAGCTGTCAGGCCGACGGCGGCCGCTTCGGGATCGGTGAAGAAGGCTTGCGGCACCGCGTGATGGTCGGCGGTCGCCGCATGAGCGCCCCATGGTTCGGTGTCCAACTGCTTGCCCGCCGCGCGTGCCCCGATCGCGGCACCGGCGATGCGGCCTTGATACTTGCCCTGGTGGGTGAGCAGAGCCCGGTGATTGACGTCTCCCGCCGCGTAGAGCCAGCCGTCCTCGACGGCACCCTGAACAAGGCAGGTGTCGTCCACCTCTAGCCAGCTGCCCGGCCTCAAGCCCACCGTGTCCAAGCCGATGTCGTCGGTTAGCGGTGCGCGTCCGGTCGCGAAAAGTACCTCATTGACCCGTAATTCGGTGTCGTCGTCCAGGTCCAGTACAACGTGGGAGTCGTCCGGGCGGCGCAGCGCCCGAACCGATACCCCCGCCCGCACGTCGACGCCGGCCTCGAGGAGCCCGCGTCCGATCAACTCGCCCACAAAGGGCTCCATCCGGGGCAGCAGTCCCGATCCGCGCGCCAGCAGCGTCACCTGCGAGCCCAAACCCTGCCAGGCCGTGGCCATTTCGACCCCCACGCCGCCGGCGCCCACGATGGCCAGTCGCTCGGGAACCACACTGCTATCGGTCGCTTGCCGGTTCGTCCATGGCTTCGCCTCGGCAATGCCGGGCAGATCGGGCAATGCCGAGCGGCTCCCGGTGCAGATGACGACGGCATGCCGCGCGGTCAGCGCCACCTGCCCGCCGTCGCTGTTGGTGACGACGACCCGCCGCGGGCCGTCCAATCGCCCGTGCCCCCGGACCAGGGTCGCGCCGATTCCGCTCACCCAGTCGGCCTGGCCGCTGTCGTCCCAGTCGCTGACGTAACGGTTGCGGCGGCCGAATACACCGCCGGCGCTGATGGAGCCGGTGACGGCTTCCCGCGCGCCATCGACTCGACGGGCATCGGAAAGCGCAATGACGGGGCGCAGCAACGCTTTACTGGGCACGCACGCCCAATACGAGCATTCGCCGCCGACGAGTTCGCGTTCGACCAGAGCGACACGCAGTCCCGCGGCGCAGCCGCGTTCGGCCGCATTCTGGCCGATCGGGCCGGCGCCGAGCACCACGACGTCGACGTCTCCTTCGCCTGCTGCTGTCATGGTCGACGGTCCTTTCGCTTGGGTGGGTCGCCAGACTCTCAGCACTCAGCGGATTCCCTTGATCAGTTGTTCGGCGAGCTGGCGCACATCGCTGACGACGATGTTCGGCTGGGGCAGGCCGTCGACCGGCAGCGGCGCGTTGCCGCGCCGGGTGAGCAGCGCTCCACTGAAGCCGACGCTCTGTGCACCGATGGTGTCCCACACGTGCGCGGCCACCATCATGCAGTCCGCCGGAGCCACCCCGAGAGTCTCGCACGCGTACCGATATACCGCGGGCGCAGGCTTGAAGGCGCTGCGGGCGTCGACGCTCAGTTGGTGTTCGAAAAAGCCGGCCAGCCCCGAATGTTGCAGTGCCGTCGGGCCATCCGGATTGGGCGGGGAGTTGGTCAGCGTCACCAGCCGAAAACCGTTGTCACGCAGCGCGGCAAGCCCCTCGGTGGCGTCGGCGTGCGCCGGCATGGTGAGCAGCGCGGTCTTCAGGCGGTCCAGATCGCCGTCGGTGATGTCGACCTGGTGGATGCCACCCAGCATGCGCAGCACCCCCTGGCCGAGCACCGGAAACGGTAGGTAGTGGTCGGCGAGTGTGATGGACATCGAGTACATGACCAGCTGCGCGAACCACTCGCGCAGCATTCGTTCGTCGCCGAACAGCTCGCCGAAAAGCGGGGCGATGGAATCGATATCGAGCAGCGTCTCGTTGACGTCGAAGACGAGGACGGAGGGTGTTGTCATGGCTGCTCGACATTCTTTCGTTGCGGTATATCCGGTCGGAGGTACCCCACGAGGCACAACACGATCAACAACATCGCCGCCACCGGCCACCGCAGGGCGACCAGCGCCGCGGTCACGAACACCCCGAGCGTGATGAACGACCTCATTTGCAGCATGCGGCGCATTCGCGAGGAAACATCTTGGTGCGCAGACCGATCCACCGCTTCCCAACACAGCGCCAAATAGGTGATGTTGACCAGGACGAAGACCGCGGCGTACAGGGACACCGGCGCGGGAGCCAGCCTGCTGTCGGCGATCCACTCGGTGGTGAACGGGATCAGCGACACCGAAAAGAGGTGCGCGAAGTTCGACCAGACCAGGCGCGACGTCGCAACCTGGGCGTAGTTGAACAGGTGATGATGGTTGACCCAGACGATCGCGATGAACAGGTAGCTGACCACATAGCTCAGTCCGGTGGGCCACAGCGGAAGCAGGGCGCGGAATCCGTGCGCGCTCGGCGGTCTGAGTTCTAACACCAGGATGGTGATGAGGACGGCGAACACGCCGTCGGAGAATCCCCGTAGCCGTTCAGGTGTGGTGTCCCGTGCCGTCACCGCTAACTCCTTCCGAGAACCTCGTCCGTGTCGAGGCCGCGGTCTACTCCGTGTGGGATGACAGTCTGGCCCGGTTCGCAGTTGAAGTTGCTTGCCGTCGAGGTGCACATCGATTTTGTCGGGTTCGAAGGACACCAGATTGCGGACTCGTGCGACCTCCGTCCAGGCGTCGACGTACGACCACGCCGCGTGCTGGTGGCTGCCGATGTCATAGTAGGAGCAGATTCCCTTGTATGGACAAAACGTCTGGATATCAATGAGTTTGAGCGCGGACTCATCGGTATCTTCGCGCGGCACGTACCACCTGGGCGCAAAGCCGGACTCGTACAGCGCCACCGGGCGATGGGTGTCGGCGATCACTCGGTCGCCGTCCCGCACGACGAGATGCCGTGCGGTAGAGCGGATGTCGATGCGATGGTAGGCGTCCGCGGCGTGCCCGACGATCCGTTCCTCTTCTTCGTAGAAGGCATCCATGGCACGCCAGGCAAACGCCACCCGGCCATCGAGCACCACTGCATGGGCGGGCAGCCCGGTGTGTTCCCAGGCGCTGTGGTTGGTCTCCCGTCCTGATGTCTTGACGGTGAACCACTGTGTGGCCCCGAGGTCGCGGTGCTGCGTCACCCGATCCTCGGCGCGCAGCGTTCCCTCTTCGACATCACCGCGGGGGAAGTAGGCGACCGGGTAGCGGCCCGGTTCGTGCAGGAGGATCACGTTTTCGCTGTCGGCGATCCACCGATCCGCGAAGCGCACCCGCATCCGGCGACGCAACGGCTCGGCGAACAGCAGCCGCGGTGGCATCGGCTGTTCGGTGAGGAAGTGTCCGAGCGATCCCGCCGCCAGCGGGCCTTGCTGCCATGCCAGACCCATGCTGAGCCCGTCCTTTCCTGAAATCTGTCCAGAGCGCCGAACTTTTCCAGGATGATCGCCCGCATGGTTTGCCCACCGGGTTGCTCGCGTACGACTGCCGGCGCGGTCGGCAGCTGAGGTGACTCGAGCATGGACATCGACTGCCTCTTTCACAACCGTTGGCGGGCGACGACGCCGGGCGACGCGGCGGCGTAATAATGGGCCAGCTGACCCATTATTATGGGCGACCATACCCGCCATGTCCAGCGAAAGGTCGGCGGTCAGGATTTGCGTCGACCGCGAGACGATGCGGACCGCCCCTTGCGCGACGGGGGTTGAGTCGCAAAGGAGCGCACGTAGTCGACGGCGGCATTGACGGCGGCCCGCAGCGGTTGCGGATCGCCGGTGACGTGAGTGAGCAGGGCGCCGCCCTGGTGCGCGGCGACCAGCGATACGGCCAGATGCTGGGGGTCGGCTTCCGGGCGCAAGTCGCCGCGGTCGCGCATCGACTCGAGGCCGGCCCGAAACAGTTCGATCCATTGGTCGTATCCGGCGGAGAGGTCGCCGTGAATTTCGCTATCGGCCTCGATCAGCTCGCCGGCCAGGGACCCATAGACGCAACCTCCGACCCGGTACACGGCGTCGATGTCGGACACGCAGGCATCGGCCCACGCCTGCAGGGCATCGATGTTGTCGAGTCCGGCGAACTCCGGCCGAGTGTGAAAGTCGCGCACACCATTGCGACGCGCATCGACGACATGACGCGTCAGGTCGCGTTTATCGCTGAAGTAGTGCGAGATCTGGGATCCGCCCACCCCGGCGGCGCGCCGCACCCGGTCGATGCTGGTGTTCGCGACGCCATGCTCGAACATCAGGCGGGCGGCGATCTCGATGATCCGTGCGCGCGTTGCCAATCCTTTGCGGGTGAACCGCGGTGCGGGTTGTTCGGTCACTATGTTGTCTTTGCCGCGGAGAGGTCAGCCGGCTCGTCGTGCCGGGCGACGCCCCCGCGACCGGCGGGGGGACGGGGAGCTCGCTCGGCGCTGTCGGTGGCGAACAGGCGTAGGTAGTTCACCGCGAAACGAATCGCGTCGGCATGCGGCCAGTCCTGTCGATAGGTGAAGGTCAGCACGCCACCTCCTTGGTGTGCGGCGACGATCACCAACGCGAGCTGCCGCGGGTCGGCCTCGCGGACCAGCAGTCCGTCGGCTTTCATGCGTTGAATCGCCCGCTCCAACAGGTCGATCCACTCCCGGTAACCGGCCGCGAGGGCGTCGCGCGTTTCGGCGTCGGACTTCGCCAACTGGGCGGTCAGCGCGTGATAGGTGGGGGTGCCCACGTAGCCGATGCGCCGCAGGTAGCGCATGTTGAGGTCGATCCATCGCTCGAAGTCGTCAAACGAACCCAGGCCCCGAAGCGTGGGCTGACGGTGAAAGTCCAAGACCACGCCGATCTGGCGCCGGATCACCGCGCGAATCAGCGCCGCCTTGTCGGCGAAATAGTGGGCAAGCTGTGAGCCGCTGACCGAAGCCGCCCGGCGCACGTTGTCCATGTTCGACGCGGACAGGCCCTCGGTGACGATCAACTGGGCGGCGGCCTGCACGATCCGGTCGCGGGTGGCGCGCCCCTTGGCGGTCAACCGTTGTTCGTCGTGAACATCGGGACGGGACATCGCGCCAGGCTAACCCGGGAGCGCCCCCATTTATGGGATCTCCAGCCCATACATCAGGATCGGTCTTCGACACGCTTGGCCAGGAAGCTCCGGATCAGCTGGGCGACGTCCTCGCCCGCGGTCTCCAGCAAAAAGTGACCGCCGTCGAGCAGGTGGATCTCGGCGTCCGGAAGGTCGTCGGCGAACGCCTCGGCTCCGGCCGGCCCGAAGATCTCGTCGCCGCGGCCCCACACCGCAAGCAGCGGCACCCGGCTGGCGCGGAAGTATTCATGTAACCGCGGATACAGGGGGGCGTTGGTGGCGTAATCGCGAAACAGCTTCAGCTGCACCAGATCGTTGCCGGGACGGGAGATCAGAGCGTAGTCGTGATACCAGGATTCGGGATCGACCAGCGTCTCGTCGGCCACGCCGGTCACGTACTGCCAGCGGGTGGCGTCCAACGTGAGGAACTGCCGCACCGGCGCCTCGGTGGATGCTGTCTGGTCCTGTTGGTACGCCTGCACGACCTTCCAGAAGCTCTCGACGAATCCCGCGTCGTAGCCATTGCCGCTCTGGCTGATGATCGCGGTGATCGCGGACGGGTCCCGCAGCGCGAGCCGCCAGCCGATCGGCGCACCGTAATCCTGTACATACATGGCGTAGCGGTCGACGCCGACGGTCCGCAGCAGACCCGCCGTGAGGTCGGTCAGCGCGTCGAATGTGTAGTCGAACTCGTCAACCGGTGGAGCATCGGACAGCCCGAAGCCAAGGTGGTCCGGCGCGATGACGTGGTAACGGTCGGCCAGGGCCGGAATCAGGTGGCGGAACATGTACGAGCTCGTAGGAAACCCGTGCAAGAGCACTACCGCTGGAGCGGTCGCGTCGCCGGCCTCGCGGTAAAAGAGCCGATGGCCGCCGACGGTGGCGTAACGGTGATGAACAGCAGGCATGACATTCCTCCTGAATCAACGTGATTCGCCAGCGAGCGCCGCGGTGGCGTCCGGCGGAGAATTCGCGAAACCCATTGTGAAGTTCTGGGTTATACAACCCATTATGCACCACGGCGGCGGCGCGCAACAGCCCGTGTAGCCGATATGTTGCCGCGCGGATCGGCCTGCCATATTGTGGGCGAACCATCCCAGTCGGGGCTCGGCGCAAATGCGAGCCGGTTCGAGGTGACACAGTGGGCACGCTTGTTTCGGTGAACGTGGGCATGCCGCAGAACGTCCAATGGCGGGACAAAACCGTCTACACCGGGATATGGAAGGCCCCGATCGACGGACCGGTCATGGTGCGCCGGCTGAACGTCGACGGCGATGGTCAGGGTGACCTCGCCGGCCACGGCGGGGAACAACGCGCGGTGATGGTCTACCAGCGCGAGTCCTACGACTTCTGGACGACCTACCTGGGGCGCGACGATCTGCGAGCCGGCCACTTCGGTGAAAACTTCACCGTCACCGGGCTCGCCGACGACGACGTCTGCATCGGCGACCGCTATCGCATCGGCGACGCCGAGTTCGAAGTCACCCAGCCGCGCGTCACCTGTTTTCGGGTCGGCCTTCGCCTCGACGAGCCCGACATGCCCAATCTGCTGGTGTCCCAACATCGCCCGGGCTTTTACTTCCGCGTGATCACCGAGGGTCACGTGCGGGCCGGTGACGACATCGTGCGGACCCGCCGCGGCCGTCACGAACTCAGCGTCGCCGACGTGGACGCGTTGCTCTACCTACCCGACCGCAAGGTGGAAACCCTGCGCAAGGCCATCGACGTTCCGGCGCTCAGCCCGGGCTGGCAGCAGTCTTTTCACGAGCTGTTGGCCGCACCCGCTGGCGCCGCGCCTGCGGTAGCACCACCCGTCGGAGTCGAGCCGGGGTGGAAGGGCTTTCGTAGTTTGCGGGTCACCGAGACGTGCTGGGAGAGTTCGCAAGTCCTCTCGATCCGGCTCGAGGCCGACGACCAGGCTCCGCTGCCACCGGCGCTGCCCGGACAGTACTTGACGGTCAAGATCACCGGTGCCGGCGAGCCTGCACCACTGCGCAGCTACTCCCTTTCCGACGATTCCTCCGCCGGCCATTACCGCATCAGCGTCAAGCGCGAGGACCACGGTGTGGTGAGCCGGTGGCTGCACGCCCACATCAAGCCGGGGTCGGTGATAGCGGCGGCCGCGCCCCGCGGCGACTTCTACCTCACCGACGACGGCGGTCCGGTTGTCCTGTTCTCCGCCGGAATCGGGGCGACGCCGGTGCTGGCGATGCTGCATGCGCTGTCCGCAACCGGGAGTCGGCGCGACATCTGGTGGTTGCACACCGCCCGCAACCGCGAAGCCCAGGCTTTCGCCGCCGAAGTCGCAACACTCATCGAATCGCTACCGCACGCGAGGGAGCAGATCTTCTACACCGAAACGCAGGGTCGGCTGCACCGAGAGTCGATCGCGAAACTGGGCCTGCCGACCGACGCCACCGTCTACCTTTGCGGTCCAACGCAATTCATGGCGGATATGCGTGACGCCCTGGTCGGCATGGGATTCGACCCGGCCCGCATTCACGCCGAGCTGTTCGGCGCGCTGCCCGCGATCAACCCGGGCGTTGTCGAGACCGGCGAGCGCAAGCCGCCCCATCCGGCGATCGGGCCACCGGGCACCGGCCCGGCGATCACCTTCACGCGCAGCGGATTAACGGTCAACTGGTCACCCGCATACCGCAGCATCCTCGATCTCGCCGAGGCCTGCGACGTGCCGACCCGCTTCTCCTGTCGCAGCGGAGTGTGTCACGTGTGCGTCACGGGAATCGTCGCCGGCACGACCACGTACGTTCAGCAGCCGTTGGAGCCGCCCGGTGACGGGTCAGTCCTCATCTGCTCGGCTGCACCGGAAACCGACGTGGTGCTCGATCTCTAGCGAAAACCCTTATGCGGCAATCGCCGACTGACCCCCGGTCGCGTGCAAGATAGCGCCGTTGACATAACTGGCGTCCGGCGAGGCCAGGAAGACTACGGCGCTGGCTATTTCGCTCGCATCCGCCACTCGCTTCAGTGTGGTGATCGCCGCGATGGTGTCGAGTACACCCGGAAGGGCGGCGGCCCCAGGCGTGTCGGTCGGCCCCGCGGCCACCGCGTTCACCCGCACGCCCGACTCGCCGAATTCATCTGCCCACACTCGCGTGAGCTGCTCCAAGCCGGCTTTGGTGGCCCCATAGATCCCCGCGCTACGTGTCGCTACCGACGCGGCCAGCGTGCTCACGTTCACCACGGCGCCGTTACCCCGGGCGGCCATGGCCGGCACCAACTGCTGCACCAGGATGTACGGCGCACGCAGGTTCACGTTCACGTGTTCGTCGAACGTCGCGTCGTCGGTGTCCGCGGTCGGGCCGAACTCATAGACGCCGGCGTTGTTGATCAGGACGTCCACCGGTCCGGCCTCGGCGGCCAGTCGCCGCACTTCGTCGGAGACGTTGAGATCTGCGGCGACGAAACGTGCTTTACCACCGGCATTTTCAATATCGCGGACGGTCTTGGCGCCGCGTTCGGCGTCGCGACCCTGCACCACGACCTCGGCGCCGCGAGCCGCAAGCTGCAGTGCGATTTCCCGGCCGATTCCCGATGTCGCGCCCGTCACCAGTGCGGTCGAGCCTGCCAATGTTGTTGCCATCGAAACCCTGCCTCCAGGAAAGAAGTTCGTTTGTCTCTCCACGTAAGCAGCGGTCCGTCGGCGATTATTCCTACGGGCTCAGCGGGACGGACGCCTCCGCGGTGTAGCACAGGAATGTCATCGTCTCCTGCAGATACAGCTGCACGGTGTCCGCGTCGTGGCTGGTGTATCCGATCGACACGTCGGTCCCGAGCTGCAGATCGAAGTCGCCGCCGCGGGTGGTGAGCACGAAAGCACCGTCGATGGCCGGCGCCCAGATGATGTCTCCGGGAACCAGCCGGTCGATGTGTTCGAGGATCGGATAGCCGTGTTCGGTGGTCTCGCTCACCCGCGTGTAGACCTCGGCGGACAGCAGCACCGAGTAGGGACCGTCGACACCGGCCAGCCGGAGTTCGGAGATCGCCTGAGTGATGACGTCGGGAATCTCGCGGGGATCGGCCGGCAAGGTCAGCGACTTGTTCGAGCTGGCCGAGCGGATGCCCTCGATCGACGCCGCGGCGTAGCCCTCGAAGATGGCCCGGTCTTCCACGAACGCCAGCTTCTTGGCGGCTTCCTTGACCGCATCCCAGTCGGAGTCGCTGGCGCCGCGCTCGACGTTGTCGATCTCGTAACGCGACAGGGTGAATGGAACACGCAGCCGAACAAGGGGTTTGGTTTCCCGGAGGTGAGCTTCCACACCGTCGGTGGGTGACGCCACGTTGGCGAGCCGCCCGGTGCTCACGGCGGCGGTGACCGGCCCGCCCGGCTCGCTGACGTCGACGACCCGGCGCCCGGCGATGTGACGTTTGAAGGTCCGGGTCGCCTCCAATTCGATTTCGTCCCAAGCGGCTTCGGTGACCGGTGCGAGGTCGCGGTAGAGGTTGTTCATGAAGTGGGTCCTTTCAGGCTGCCGATCGACAGTGAGCCGTTCTGTGCAACAGGCGTTTCCGCCACCGGCGCTGCGGGCAGGGCCGGCGGGTCATCGAGAAAGTCGAGGGTGGGGGAGAAGAACAATCCGCCGGTGACGGCCGTGGAGAAGTCGAGGATGCGGTCGGTGTTGCCGGGCGGATCGCCGAGGAACATGTTGCGCAGCATCTGTTCGGTGACTCGCGGTGTCCGCGAATAGCCGATGAAGTACGTGCCGTATTCGCTCTTGCCGAGTTCGCCGAACGGCATGTTGTGCCGCACGATCTTCAGTTCGGTGCCGTCGTCGTCGGTGATCACGTTCAGCGCGATGTGGGCGTTGTCCGGCTTGACGTCGTCGTCGAGCTCGATGTCATCGAGCTTGGTGCGGCCGATCACACGCTCCTGCTCGGTGACCGAGGTCGCATTCCACGACGACATGTCGTGCACGTATTTCTGTACGTGCACATAGCAAGAGCCGGCGAAGTCGGGGTCCTCGTCGCCGACCGCGGTGGCACTGACGGCCAGCGCGCCGTCGGGGTTCTCGGTGCCGTCAACGAATCCGAGCAAGTCGCGGTTGTCGAAGTACCGGAAGCCGTGCACCTCGTCGACCACGGTGACCGCGCCGGCCATCGATTTGAGGATCCGGCCGGCCAGCTCGAAGCAGACGTCCAAGCTTTCGGCCCTGATGTGAAACAACAGATCCCCGGGCGTGGCGGGAGCGGTGTGCCGCGGTCCGTTCAGCTCGGTGAACCGGTGCAGTTCGGCGGGTCGCGGTCCGGAGAACAGGCGATCCCAGGCATCGGAACCGATCGAGGCGATCGCCGACAACCGTTTCTGCGGTTCGCGGAAACCGATCGCGCGCACCAGTCCGGGAATGTCGGGCAGCGCGTCGTGCACCGTCGCCTCTCCGCCGTCGTCGATGGTCACCACCAGGAAGATCGCCGCGGGCGTCAGCGGCGCGAGGATGGGTTGCGGCTGGACGGGGGGCACGTTGGTGACATTAGCGTGGTGACGGCGAGCGCCGGAAGCGGCGCGAGGAAGGAGCGCGCAACCGAACCCTGCGCGAACCGTCCGGGGGCGGGCAGCCATGATGTTCAACATGTCCGGCGGACCTCGAAACCAGGCGAAGTCCTCAGCGAGTGCGCAAGGACTCTGCGATTTCATCGACGCCTCTCCGTCGCCATTTCATGTGTGCGCCACGGTGGCCGCTCGGCTGATCGCTGCCGGATACACCGAACTGAACGAGGCTAAACCGTGGCCCTCCGACCCGGGGCGCTACTTCACGGTGCGGGCGGGCTCGCTGGTCGCCTGGAATTCGCAAGCGTCCGATGGGCCGTTCCGAGTCGTCGGCGCGCACACCGACAGTCCCAACCTGCGGGTCAAGCAGCACCCCGACCGGGTCGTCGCCGGCTGGCGGGTGGTGGCGCTGGAACCCTATGGCGGCGCGTGGCTCAACTCGTGGCTGGACCGCGATCTGGGAATCAGTGGGCGTCTGTCGGTTCGGGCGGACGATCAGGACGGCGGAATCGCGCACCGGCTGGTGCGGATCGACGAGCCGATCCTTCGGGTGCCGCAGCTGGCCATCCATCTGGCCGAGGACCGCAAGTCGCTGACACTGGATCCGCAGCGACACGTCAACGCGGTGTGGGGTGTCGGAGAATCCGCGCGGTCATTCGTCGACTACGTCGCGGAGCGCGCCGGCGTGGCGGCGACCGACGTGCTGGCCGCCGACCTGATGACCCACGACCTGACTCCCGCCGCCGTGATCGGCGCCGACGCCGGCCTGCTGAGTGCGCCGCGGCTGGACAACCAGGCCAGTTGCTACGCGGGGCTGGAGGCGCTGCTGGGCATGGAGCGGGCCTCGGCCTATCTGCCGGTGTTGGTGCTATTCGATCACGAGGAGGTGGGATCGTCCTCGGATCACGGCGCGCAATCCAACTTGCTGGGCACCGTGCTGGAGCGAATTGTGCTGGCCGCGGGCGGTGGCCGTGCGGATTACCTGCGCCGGCTGCCGGCCTCGTTGCTGGCCTCGGCGGACATGGCGCACGCCACCCACCCCAACTACCCCGAGCGACACGAACCCAGCCACCCGATCGCGGTCAACGCCGGGCCGGTGCTCAAGGTGCACCCGAATCTGCGTTACGCCACCGATAGCCGCACCGCGGCGGCCTTCGCGCTGGCCTGCCGGCAGGCCGGAGTGGCATTGCAGCGCTACGAACACCGCGCCGACCTGCCGTGCGGATCGACGATCGGACCGCTGACCTCCGCGCGGACGGGCATCCCCACCGTTGACGTCGGCGCCGCTCAGCTGGCGATGCACTCGGCGCGCGAGTTGATGGGCGCGCACGACGTGGCCGCCTACTCGGCCGCGATGCAGGCGTTCCTATCCGCCCACTAGCGGCATAAGGTCTGCCGGTATGGCGCTGAACGTGGAGATGTTGACTTTCGACTGCGACAACCCCGCGAAGCTGGGTGGGTGGTGGGCCGAGCAGTTCGACGGCACGACGCACGAGGTGCTCGCCGACGAGTTCACCGCGGTGACCTTCGGCGAAGGGCTGCGGCTCGGATTCCAGAAGGTGCCCGATCCCACGCCCGGTAAGAACCGCGTGCACCTCGATCTGGGTGCGTCCGACGTCGACGCCGAGGTGGCACGGCTGACGGCGGCGGGAGCGACCGAGGTCGGCCGGCACCAGTTTGGCGACACCTTCCGCTGGGTGGTGCTGGCCGACCCCGAGGGCAACGTCTTCTGCGTCGTGCGTCAGTAGCCGTTGCTCAGCGCTGGCCCACGAAAGCGGGGTCGTAGCGGATGACGTTCTCCACGACGATCCCGTTGCGGGTACGGACCCGGTCGATGCCCCGGATGTGGAACGGTCCGTCCGCGCCGGTGCCGTGACCGACGTAGTGCAAGAAAACGAGTTCCTCACCTTCGGCGGCAGCGGGAACGGTGGCACTGTCGATCACCTCGAGCCGCAGATCCGGTGCGGCCTCGAGCAATTCGGCGATTTTCGCCGTGTACGCCTTGATCCCCCGGACCGGCTCAGGATCGCCGGGCCAGTAGCCGACGATGTCCTCGGCGAGAATGTCGAAGCCGCGCGACATGGTGGGTGCGGCCCAGAATGCCGCGAAAACGTCGGCGCTGAACTTCGGGGCGGATTGAACGTCCGTCATGGTTCCTCCTTGCGTCGGGCGCTCCGATCGAGCGCGTATGGCAAGCGTGTCGCCGCGCGGTGCGGCCGCGCAATTACCTCGGAGGTCATCGCGGTGAGTGCGCAGGCGTGGTTACCGTTGCCTGGTGAGCCAGGCGGCGGTTGGTGCCCTGTTGCGCGAATGGCGGACGCGCCGACGGGTGAGTCAGCTCGATCTGTCGCTGAGTGTCGGGGTGTCGGCACGGCATCTGAGCTTCATCGAGACGGGACGCTCCCGCCCTAGTCCGGAGATGGTGCTTACGCTGGCCGACGGCCTCGATATCCCGCTGCGGGAACGCAACACGCTGCTGCTCGCCGCCGGGTTCGCGCCGCGCTACCAATCGCGCCCGCTCGAGGATGCCGCACTCTCCCCCGCTCGGGACGCGGTGCAGCGCCTGCTGGATGCGCACGACCCCTACCCGGGCGTGGTCATTGACCGGTGCTGGAACATCGTGGGGGCCAACGCCGCAGCCTCCGCGCTGACCGCTGGCCTGCCTGCGGAGCTGCTGGGCCCGCCGCCCAACGTCTACCGGTTGTGCTTGCACCCCGACGGCTTGGCCGGGCGAACCCTGAATTTCACAGACTGGGCGGGCTACCTGCTGCACCAGCTGCGGCGCACGACGGCACTCACGGGCGATCCGGGATTGGCGGCGCTCGACCAGGAGGTGCGCAGCTACCCGGGGGTTGCGACCGCGGCCAAAGCGCGCGGCGGGCCCCCGGACAACGCGTCGCTGCTCATTCCGTTCGTCCTCGACGTCGGCGGGGGCCGACGGTTGTCGATGTTCACGACACTGACGACCTTCGGGACCCCGCTCGACGTCACGCTCGCCGAGCTGGCCGTCGAGTTGTTCTACCCGGCCGACGCCGAAAGCGCGGAGCTGCTGCGCGGCGGATAGGCTTTGCCCTTCGCGTTGCTAGCGCCGCCTGGCCGGCAGCTGTTCGGCCATCTCGGCCCCCGGGGTACACCCAGCCCTAGACTGTCTGGCGTGACTGTCTCCGGGACGAGTGCGCGCACTCAGGCCATCGACACCGTCGGCCACGCCGCCACCACTCCCGACGAGCCGCAACCGTTCGCCGAGCTCGGCCTCAAAGACGACGAGTACCAGCGCATCCGCGAGATCCTGGGCCGCCGTCCCACCGACACCGAGCTGGCGATGTACTCGGTGATGTGGAGCGAGCACTGCTCCTACAAGTCGTCCAAGGTGCATCTGCGCTACTTCGGTGAAACGACCACCGACGAGATGCGCACCGGCATGCTGGCCGGCATCGGCGAGAACGCCGGCGTCGTCGACATCGGCGACGGCTGGGCGGTCACCTTCAAAGTCGAGTCGCACAACCACCCGTCCTACGTCGAGCCCTACCAGGGTGCGGCCACCGGCGTCGGCGGGATCGTCCGCGACATCATGGCGATGGGCGCGCGACCGGTCGCGGTGATGGACCAGCTGAGGTTCGGCGCCGCGGATGCGCCGGACACCCGCCGCGTGCTCGACGGCGTGGTGCGCGGCATCGGTGGCTACGGCAACTCGTTGGGCCTGCCCAACATCGGCGGCGAGACCGTCTTCGATGCCTGCTACGCCGGCAACCCGTTGGTGAACGCCATGTGCGTCGGCGTCTTACGCCAGGAGGACCTGCATCTGGCCTTCGCGTCGGGCGCCGGCAACAAGATCATCCTGTTCGGTGCCCGCACCGGGCTGGACGGCATCGGCGGGGTGTCGGTGCTGGCTTCGGACACCTTCGACGCCGAGAACTCGCGCAAGAAGCTGCCCTCGGTTCAGGTGGGCGACCCGTTCATGGAGAAGGTGCTCATCGAGTGCTGCCTCGAGCTGTACGCCGGACACCTGGTGGTCGGCATTCAGGACCTGGGCGGCGCCGGATTGTCCTGCGCTACTTCGGAATTAGCGTCGGCCGGCGACGGCGGGATGGCGATCCAGCTCGAGACCGTGCCGTTGCGCACCGCGCAGATGACGCCGGCGGAAATCCTCTGCAGCGAGTCCCAGGAGCGGATGTGCGCGGTGGTCACCCCGGACAACGTCGACGCCTTCTTGGCGGTGTGCCGCAAGTGGGACGTGCTGGCCACGGTGATCGGCGAGGTCACCGACGGCGACCGATTGCGGATCACCTGGCACGACCAGACGGTCGTCGATGTCCCGCCGCGGACCGTCGCCCACGAAGGCCCGGTCTACCAGCGTCCGGTCGCCCGCCCGGACACGCAGGACGCCCTGACCGCGGACAGCTCGGCGCGACTGCCACGACCGGCCACCGGTGACGAACTGCGGGCCACTTTGCTTGCCCTGCTGGGCAGCCCGCACCTGTGCAGCCGCGCATTCATCACCGAGCAGTACGACCGGTACGTGCGCGGCAACACCGTGCTGGCCGAGCACGCCGACGGTGGTGTGCTGCGCGTCGATGAATCCACCGGCCGCGGCATCGCCTTGTCGACGGACGCGTCCGGCCGCTACACGAAGCTCGATCCCTACGCCGGCGCCCAACTCGCCCTGGCCGAGGCCTACCGCAACGTCGCCGTCACGGGAGCGGCGCCGGTCGCGGTGACCAACTGCCTGAATTTCGGTTCGCCCGAAGACCCGGGGGTGATGTGGCAGTTCTCGCAGGCGGTGCGGGGCCTGGCTGACGGCTGTGTGGCCCTGGGGATTCCGGTGACCGGCGGCAACGTCAGCTTCTATAACCAAACGGGATCCACGGCGATCCTGCCCACCCCGGTGGTAGGGGTGCTCGGCGTCATCGATGACGTCGGCCGGCGCATCCCCACCGGCCTGGGCACCGAGCCCGGGGAAACCCTGATGCTGCTTGGCGATACGCGTGACGAGTTCGACGGTTCGATCTGGGCGCAGGTGACCGCCGACCATCTCGGTGGGCTGCCGCCCAAGGTCGACCTGGCTCGCGAGAAGCTGCTGGGCGAGGTGCTGCGTTCGGCCTCGCGCGACGGCCTGGTGTCCGCGGCGCACGACCTGTCCGAGGGCGGCCTCGCGCAGGCCGTCGTCGAAGCCGCCCTGGCCGGTGAAACCGGTTGTCGCATCGTGCTTCCCGCGGATGCCGATCCGTTCGTGACGCTGTTCTCCGAGTCGGCGGGCCGCGTGCTGGTGGCAGTACCGCGCACCGAGGAGAGCCGGTTCCGTTCGATGTGCGAGGCGCGGGGACTGCCGGTGGTGCGCATCGGCGTCGTCGACCAGGCCTCCGACGCGGTGGAGATCCAGGGACTGTTCACGGTCCCCCTGGCCGAACTGCGCGAGACCTCCGAGGCGGTGCTGCCGCGGCTCTTCGGATGAGTGCCCGCAGCGAATCCTGATGTCTGCCAGGCGTTTCCGTCAGGCTGGCGCGTTGTCGTTGGCTGCGGCACTGGTCGGCTGGAGCTTCGTCAGCCCAAGGTTGCCGGTCTCGTGGCGGACGGTGCTGCAGGCCGGCGTGGGCGGCGTGCTGGTGTTGGTAACGCGCGCGCCCTTGGGCCTGAGTCCGCCCCGGCTGCGGGCCGGCGTGCGATTGGGATCGCTGGTCGCGTTCCCGGCGGCGGGCACGGTCGCCGCGACAATCCTGCTGCCGCCGGTGCGCCGATCGATCGCCGACCGCGAGGCGCCGGCGGCGGCCCCGGACTGGCTGCTGCTGCGGATACCGGTGGGCACCGTGTGGTCGGAGGAGTCCGCCTTTCGCGGGGCGCTGGCCACCGCCGGTTCCGCCGCTTTCGGTGAAAGCCGTGGAAGGTTGTTGCAGGCCAGCGCTTTTGGCCTCTCGCACATCGCCGATGCGCGCGCGACCGGCGAGCCGGTGGCCGCCACCGTGCTGGTCACCGGAGTCGCGGGCTGGCTCTTCGGCTGGCTGGCCGACCGTTCCGGCAGCCTGGCCGCGCCGATGCTGGCGCACCTGGCCCTCAACGAAGCCGGCGCGATCGCCGTGCTGGCCGTGAAGTCGTCGAACCGCTGACCAATCGTCAGGGATTGATGGTGTAGTCACCCAGTTGGCGGCCCCACACGAAATCGACCGCGAGTGGCGAGCCGAGTTCGAGGTGGTTGTAGGGAGCCATGCTTGCGCCGGAGTCCATCACCAGGAACGGGGCGGGCCACAATTCTCGGGTGATCTTCTGCCAACAGCCGGCTCGTCCGCCGGGTCCGCCCCTGGCGTTGGTGCGTGGCAGGTTCTCCGGCCAGATGTACGGGTTGGGGGCGCCCGCGATGGCGCCCGAGGCGTGGGCGCCCAGCGAATAGCCGTTATCGCCCAACGCGTTGTGGATTCTCGGTGCGACCTCGTCGAAATTATGGATGGTGCAATAGATTTCGGGGCTGTACTCGTCAAGCAGTTGACTGCTGGGAACCAGGTCGGCGGCGCCACGGACGAAGAATGGTCCGCTGCGTCCGAACACGTCGGAACCGGCGTCGCCCAATCCGGCGGCTGCCAGCAGGGCGGCATCGAGGTCGCGTTGCTGGGCGCCGAGTGTGCGCGCGGTGGTCACCGCGTGATCGAGCGCGTCCCACAGGTCGGGGGAGGCGTGCGCATAGGTATCGCCCAGGGCCGCCAACCGCTGAACGTCGGTGCGCAGGGCCGGCATCCGGGGGTTCAGGTCGTCGAGGATGGCGTTGCCGTCGACCAGCGAGGCGCCGAATTTTTCACCCAGTCCGGTCAGCGACTGGGCGGCCGCGCTGAGCGTGAGGTTCACCTTGACCGGATCGATCTTCTCCGCGATCGAGGTGAGCGTCTCGAAGAGGGTGTTGAACTCGGTTGTCACCGACGTCGCGTCGATCACGATCGAGGGCGTGATCGATTGCGCCGCAGGGTTCTTCGGTGCGCTCAGCGCCACATATTTGTTGCCGAACACCGTCGTCGCGTTGACGGCGGCCGCCACGTTGGCCGGAATCCGCTTGACGTATTTCGGGGTGATGTCCAGGACCACCCTGGCGGCCGGCTTGCCGTCATGCGTCGTCTCCGAGATGCTCGACACCCGGCCGATCTGCACCCCGTTGTAGGTGACCTTGGAGCCGGGATCCATCACCAGGCCCGCCCGCGGGGCCACCATCGTCAACTTCGTGCTCGGCGTGAGGTCGCCCCGAAATTGCAGATAGAGAAGCGACCCGATCAATCCCGTGACCACGACCGTCACCAGACCGGCGACCTTGTACGGCGGCCGCGCCCGTGAGCGACGGGGCTCCATGATTTTGAGACCCTAGGGTATGGCCCCCCGCGACAAAGCCGATCCGGCGAAGACCCGGCAGGCGGTGTTGGCCGTCGCGGACTGGCTACGTGACGAATCCCGCCCGGTGCCCGACCGGCCGGAATTGGCGGCGGCGGTGCGGCTGACCGCGCGCACCCTGGCTGCGGCGGCACCCGGCCGGAGCGTGGAGCTGCGCATCCCGCCGTTCGTCGCGGTGCAGTGCATCGCCGGACCCGCACACACCCGGGGCACACCGCCCAACGTGGTGGAAACCGACCCGCGGACCTGGCTGCTGCTGGCCACCGGAAAATCGTCGTTCGCCGAGGCGCAACGCACCGGTGCGCTGCGACTTTCCGGTTCGCGCGCCGGTGAGATTGGACACTGCCTGCCCCTGTTCGATGTCGGCTGAAGATAACCCTGAACTGCAGGTTTAGGTGTCGACGCCGGCAATTCGCCGCTCAACACGCCCGGCAGATTCGTCGGCGTGGCTCCCGTACCCGTAGACTCCGTTACGTCACCAACCGTTCCCCGGGGAGCTGCCTAATCGTGACCGTCCAAGAACCCGAAGAGGACTTCAGCGCGCCCCGCGAAGAATGCGGTGTATTCGGGGTTTGGGCCCCGGGCGAGGACGTCGCCAAACTCACGTATTACGGCCTTTACGCGCTGCAGCATCGCGGCCAGGAAGCCGCGGGCATCGCCGTCGCCGATGGATCCCAGGTGCTGGTCTTCAAGGACCTGGGCCTGGTCAGCCAGGTGTTCGACGAGCAGACGCTGGCGGCCATGCCGGGCCACGTCGCCATCGGACATTGCCGCTACTCGACCACGGGCGACACGACGTGGGAGAACGCGCAGCCGGTGTTCCGCAACACCGCGGCCGGCACCGGGGTTGCGTTGGGACACAACGGGAACCTGGTCAACACCGCCGAGCTTGCCGCCCGCGCCCGCGACGAGGGACTGATCGCCAAACGCGCCCCGGCGCCAGCGACGACGGACTCCGACATCCTGGGCGCGCTGCTGGCCCACGGCGCGGCGGACGCCACCCTGGAACAGGCGGCGCTGGACCTGCTGCCGACGGTGCGCGGCGCGTTCTGCCTGACCTTCATGGACGAGAACACCCTGTACGCGTGCCGCGATCCACATGGGGTGCGGCCGCTTTCGCTCGGACGGCTGGACCGCGGCTGGGTGGTGGCCTCCGAAACGGCGGCGCTCGACATCGTCGGCGCCTCGTTCGTGCGGGACATCGAACCGGGCGAACTGCTGGCGATCGACGCCGACGGCGTCCGCTCCACGCGTTTCGCCAACCCCACCCCCAAGGGCTGTGTCTTCGAGTACGTCTACCTGGCGCGACCGGACAGCACCATCGGCGGTCGGTCCGTGCACGGCGCCCGGGTGGAGATCGGCCGCCGGCTGGCGCGTGAAGCACCGGTGGAGGCCGACCTGGTGATCGGCGTGCCGGAATCAGGCACCCCCGCCGCGGTGGGATACGCACAAGAGTCCGGCGTTCCGTATGGGCAGGGCCTGATGAAGAACGCCTACGTCGGGCGAACATTCATCCAGCCGTCGCAGACCATCCGCCAGCTCGGTATCCGGCTCAAGCTCAACCCGCTTCGTGAGGTGATCCGCGGCAAGCGGCTCATCGTCGTCGACGACTCGATCGTGCGTGGGAATACCCAGCGCGCGTTGTTGCGGATGCTGCGCGAGGCCGGCGCCGTCGAGGTGCACGTGCGCATCGCCTCGCCCCCGGTGAAGTGGCCCTGCTTCTACGGCATCGACTTCCCGTCGCCGGCTGAGCTGATCGCCAACGCCGTCGAGGACGAGGACGAAATGCTCGAGGCGGTGCGGCATGCCATCGGCGCCGACACGCTGGGCTACATCTCGCTGCGGGGCATGGTCGCCGCCACCGAGCAGCCCGCTTCGCGGCTGTGCACCGCCTGCTTCGACGGCAAGTATCCGATCGAACTGCCCGGCGAGACAGCACTGGGCAAGAACGTCATCGAGCACATGCTCGCCAATGCCGCCCGCGGCGCCGGCCTCGACGACCTCGCGGCCGACGAAGTGCCGGTCGTGCACTGAGGGAACTCGGTTGCGCCCCTTCGCCGACGTTTGATACCGGCGGCCAGCGCCGCCCGGTAGCCTTTATCGCGATGACGGATCCCGGAAAGAGCCCCGGACGCCACCAAGGCAGTCAGGGCATCACCTACGCGTCGGCCGGGGTGGACATTGAAGCCGGCGACCGCGCCGTCGAATTGTTCAAGCCGCTGGCGACAAAAGCCACGCGACCCGAGGTTCGGGGCGGCCTGGGCGGATTCGCCGGCCTGTTCGCGTTACGCGGCGATTACCGCGAGCCACTGCTGGCGGCGTCCACCGATGGTGTCGGCACCAAGCTGGCGGTCGCCCAGGCGATGGACAAGCACGACACCGTCGGGCTGGACCTGGTCGCGATGGTGGTCGACGACCTGGTGGTGTGCGGCGCCGAGCCGCTGTTCCTGCAGGACTACATCGCCGTGGGCCGCACGGTCCCGGAACGGTTGAGCGCCATCGTCAGTGGCATCGCCGAGGGTTGTGTGCGGGCCGGCTGCGCGCTGCTGGGCGGCGAGACGGCCGAACATCCCGGACTGATGGAACCGGACCACTACGACATCTCGGCCACCGGCATCGGTGTCGTCGAGGCCGACGATGTGCTCGGGCCCGACCGGGTCAAACCCGGTGACGTCATCATCGCGATGGGCTCATCCGGTCTGCATTCCAACGGGTATTCGTTGGCGCGCACGGTGCTCCTCGAGATCGACCGGATGAACCTCGAGGGCTATGTGGAGGAGTTCGGCCGCACCCTGGGTGAAGAGTTGCTCGAACCCACCCGCATCTACGCCAAGGACTGCCTGGCGCTTGCGGCCGAAACCCACGTCCGCACCTTCTGCCACGTCACCGGCGGTGGACTGGCCGGCAATCTGCAACGCGTCATCCCGCATGGCCTGGTCGCCGAGATGGACCGCGGCACCTGGACGCCCGCGCCGGTCTTCGCCATGATCGCCCAGCGCGGCCGGGTGACGCGGGAGGAGATGGAGAAGACGTTCAACATGGGCGTCGGCATGATCGCCATCGTTGCTCCCGAGGACACCGACCGCGCTCTGGCCATCCTGACCGCACGGCATTTGGACTGCTGGGTGCTGGGCACCGTCGGCAAAGGCGGAAAAGAGGGTCCGCGGGCCACGATGGTCGGTCAGCACCCGCGATTCTAGGGAACTCGGACTCCGGCAGAACTAACGCGACGCCGGTGCGCTACGCATCGGCGCCGGGGCGTGGGTTCTAGCGCCGCCAGCTGTCCTGGTCGTCCCAGGGTTCGTCGGAGCCGTCGCCGTCCAATTCGTTGGACTCGTCCGAACCCGTTCCGGACAGCTCTTGCTGAAGCCGCTGGAAGTCGGTCTGCGGAGAACTGTATTTGAGTTCTCGAGCAACCTTGGTCTGCTTTGCCTTAGCCCGGCCGCGGCCCATGGGGGAACCCCCTCGCGCAATAACGGAGCGGCCTAACGAGTAGGCGGCTCCGATCTCCTGGTGTCGTATTGTCCTGCCAACAGTTTACCGTGCCCCGCCACCGGGCGTTGGCGCCCCCTGCTTGCTGTGGCGGACGTTACCGTTCATTATCCCGCACCGCCCCGCAACCGTTCAACAGCTAACCGTCCTGCACCGATCTGTTCGGTGGGAGGCAGGGAATCGACATCGATCACCGCAGCCACCGACGCCTCCGGTCCGGTCGCCAGTTCGGCGTCGGCGGGCAGCCCCCGCTTGAGCAGCGCCAGTGCTATCGGCCCGAGATCCACGTGGTCGACCACGGTCCCGAGGCGACCGACCGTGCGGCCGCCCGCCAGCACCGGATCGCCGGTCGACGGCCGGTCCACCGACCCGTCGAGGTGCAGCAGCGCCAGCATCCGCGGTGGCCGGCCCAGGTTGTGCACCCGCGCGACGGTCTCCTGCCCGCGGTAGCAGCCCTTGTCCAGGTGGACGGCCCCGGTATCGGGACCCCCGATCCATCCCACCTCGTGCGGAATCGTGCGCTCATCGGTGTCGACGCCCAGGCGGGGCCGCACGGCCGCGACGCGGTGGGCTTCGTAGGCCCACACACCGCTGGGGCGCACTCCGGCCTGCGCCAGGCGATTTCGCCACTCATCCGCCGCGGCGCGAGGAACCAGCACGTCCAGCTCGATCCGGCCGCCGGGCATCCGCCGAACGAAGCCGTCGCCGGCCGGAATCGCGGTCAGCTCGGCGGGCAGCGCATCCACTCCGAGGGCGTCGAGAACCGACTGGTCAGCCAGCTTCGGGCCGAGCAACGACAGCACGGCCAGATCGACGCCGGCGACGGTGACCTCGGACCAGAACACCATCTTGCGCAGGTATGCCAGCAGCGGCTCGGCGCGCCACGGTTCGGTGTCGAGGTAGGTGGTGCCGGCCAGCTCGGTCTGGATCCAGTGATCCTCGACGCGGCCCTGGCCGTCGAGGCTGAGGTTCTGCGTGCTGGCGCCGTCGGAGAGATCGCTGACGAACTGTGTCGAAATGCTGTGCAACCACGTCTGCCGGTCCTTGCCGGTCAGCGTGAGCACGCCGCGGTGCGAGCGGTCGACCACTATCGCCTCGGTGTCGGCGGCACGCTGTTCGCCCAGCGGGTCGCCGTAATGCCAGACGGCACCGGCGTCGGGTCCGGTCTCGGGTGCGGGGACTGCGCGGGTCACGAGTCAACTCTACGGACGGCGCACGGTTCCAACGAGTGTGACGCTGGCTTCACACTGGCCGCCGAATGTGCGGCCGGCTGCACGTTCGCGGGGCGCGGCTTCACCGCGCATGCGGTCGCCGGGCCGACCCCGTTGGATAGGCTTCTCGACCATGGCTGGCCAGACAGGTGTGATTGTCACGCTGGACGGCGAAATACATTCGCCCGACGCGCCCCTGCTGCACGCCGACGACCTCGCAGCGGTCCGCGGTGACGGTGTCTTCGAGACGCTGTTGGTCCGCGACGGCAGGGCTTGTCTGATCGAGCCGCACCTGCAGCGGCTGACGCAGTCGGCCGCGTTGACCGATCTGCCCGAGCCCGATCTGCCGCAATGGCGAAGCGCGATCGAGGTGGCCACCCGACAGTGGTGCGCGGCCATCGCCGACGAGGGCGCGATGCGGTTGGTCTACAGCCGCGGACGCGAGGGTGGTTCGGTTCCGACGGCGTTCGTCATGGTCAACGCCGTTCCCGAACGGGTGACGGCGGTCCGGCGTGGCGGCCTGGCGGCGATCACGCTCGACCGCGGGCTGCCCGCCACCGGTGTCGACGCGATGCCCTGGCTGCTGGCCGGCGCCAAAACCCTGTCCTACGCGGTCAATATGGCGGCCCTGCGCCATGCCGCCCACCAGGACGCCGGTGACGTGATCTTCGTCAGCACCGACGGCTACATCCTGGAAGGCCCACGTTCGACCGTGGTGATCGCCACCGACTCCGAGACGCCCGACGGCAACCTGTGCCTGCTGACACCGCCGCCGTGGTACCCAATCCTGCGCGGCACTACCCAGCAGGCCCTGTTCGAGGTGGCCAGGGACAAGGGCTATGACTGCGACTACCGGGCGCTGCGCGTAGCGGATCTGAATGCCGCCCAGGGTGTTTGGCTGATCTCCAGCATGACGTTGGCGGCCCGCGTGCACACCCTCGATGGCCGTCCCCTGCAGCCGTCACCGATGGCGGCGGAATTCGCCGAACTGATCGACGCGGCCATCGTCAGCGATCGCTGAGCGCTGAATTCTGTTGTCGGCGGGCCGATCCGCGGGTACGGTCGGCCGTACACAAGAAGGGAGGTGGTCCGCGAAATTGATAGCTTCATGGACATGTGAGGTGGCTGCGCGCTAGCAGTAGTGGCTTTCGAAGAGCTGGCGTCACAACCGCGCTAGCGAATTCCCCGCAGCCACCCGGCCCCCGAGCTTCCGGTTCTGTCCAACCAGGAATACGGCTCGGGGGCCGCTCCATGTCTGGAGGCCGTGCTGTGGCACAGGCCCTTTCGCGACGGTCGTGGATGCCTGCTTCTGGCCTTGGCGGGTTCGGCCGGCCTGCCGGCCGAACCCGCGGGCCCGTGGTCAACCGGCGAACCGGGCCAGCCGTGCCGAGAGATGCGGCACCAAACCGCCGTCGGCGTCCACCCGCTCCTCGACGTAGGCCAGGTCGCCGCCTTCGACGATGCCGTAGAGGCGTTTGGCCCCGCCGACCAGCACGCCCGACCGGCTGCGGGCCAGCGCATCGGTGACCAGCTCCCACGACGACTGGGTCAGCGGCCGGCCGTAGAACAGTTCGACATAACCCGCCGAATTGGCCAACAGCAGTTCGATCGCGTGGGATTCGCCCGGATCGTCGGGATCGGTGACAAAGCGCCAGAAACCGGACTCGCGCAAGCCGCGTTGTTCGTAGTCGCCCGTCTCACCGAGCCGCCACGAGCGGGCTTCCCAGTTCAGGTAGTCGCCGCCGTCGTGTGAGACCACGATCTGCTGGCCGAACCGGTAGTCGCCGTCATGCCCCCGGCCTTCGCCTTCGCCCCGCCACACGCCGACCAGCGGGAGCAGAGCCAGCAGGGCATCGCTGAGGTCGGCGCCCTGGCGCAGGTTGGCGGTGTCGGCGGGCAGGGGCAGGTCATCGTAGGACGGGATGTTGCGCCCGGCCGTCAGTTTGGCGCGCTCAGCGGCGGCGGCCACCGCCCGGTCGCCGGAGCTGGCGGAACTCAGCGGTTCGTCGGGGGACACGCGCGCCACTCCTCCCCATCGCTGCGCTCCGGAGCGTCGTCGGCGCGGGTCACGACTCGTCGGTGATGAGCCGGTAGAGGGTGTACAGGGCGAACCATGAAATCACCACGACCGACACAACCAGCATGATCTCGAAGAACAGCACCACGGGCACAAGTCTATTCGTCCCGCGGCGTCCCCGTCGGGGGCGGCCGGCAGGTCAGGCGATCTTGACGTCGACCTCGTGGATGCCCGCACCGGACGGCGCCACCACGGCGTCGCCGTTGCCGGCCTTCGACAGGGCGCGCAGGGTCCAGGATCCCGGCGCGGCGAAGAACCGGAAGTCACCGGTGGCCGACGCCACCACCTCGGCGGTGAACTCGTCCGAGGAGTCGAGCAGGCGGACGAACGCGCCGCCCACGGCCTGACCCTCGCCGTCCACGACGCGACCGGTGATCACCGTTTCCTTTTCCAGGTCAACGCTGGCGGGCAACGTCAGTCCTTGTTTCGGTGCAGAGCACATATCAGCTTCCCAACTCGATCGGGGCACCCACCAGGGAGCCGTATTCCGTCCAACTGCCGTCGTAGTTCTTCACATTCCGATGCCCGAGCAATTCATAAAGAACGAACCAGGTGTGCGACGACCGTTCGCCGATGCGGCAGTAGGCGATCGTCTCCTTCTCGCCGTCCAGGCCGGCGCCCGCGTAGAGCTTGGCCAGCTCCTCGTCGGGCTTGAAGGTGCCGTCCTCGTTGGCGGCCTTGCTCCACGGCACGTTGATGGCGCCGGGGATGTGGCCGGGCCGCTGGCTTTGCTCCTGCGGCAGGTGCGCGGGCGCCAGGATCTTGCCGGAGAACTCGTCGGGGGAGCGCACGTCAACGAGGTTCTTGACGTTGATGGCAGCGATGACGTCGTCGCGGAACGCCCGGATGCTGTTGTCCGGCGCGGCGGCGGTGTACGACGTCGCCGGCCTGCTGACGGTGTCGTTGGACAGCGCGCGACCGTCGAGCTCCCATTTCTTGCGGCCGCCGTCGAGCAGCTTGACCGAGTCATGGCCGTACAGCTTGAAATACCAGTACGCGTACGCGGCGAACCAGTTGTTGTTGCCGCCGTAGAGGATCACGGTGTCGTCATTGGAGATGCCCCGCTCGCTGAGCAGTTTGGAGAACTGCTGAGCGTCGACGAAGTCGCGCTTGACCGGGTCCTGCAAGTCGGAGCGCCAGTCCAGCTTGATCGCGCCTGGGATGTGGCCGGCGTCGTAAGCGCTGGTGTCTTCGTCGACTTCGACGAAGACGACGCCTGAGGCGTCGAGATTGCTCTCAGCCCAGTCGGTGGAGACCAGGACGTCGGAGCGTGCCATGGAGTGGATCCTTTCAATCGCTTTTGTTACAGCAGGTCAGGTGGGACGCGCGGTGCGTCGGAAACGGGCCACCAGCGGGTAGAGCTGGCAGCCGAGGCAGATGCCGAAGGCGGCGTTGAGAAACGCGGCCGCCAGGGCGGCCGCGGTGGCGATGACGCCGAGCGGCACAGCGCCCGCGAGGAAACCGGCCGTTCCCAGCGCCGCGAAGATCAGGCCGACGAGTTGGGCGAACTTCAGCGGTGCGGTGGGTTCGCGATCCTGCACCGGGCCGAGCCGGGGCGCGACGAGGGTGGCGAAGATCCGGCCATACGGATGCTTGCGCGGCCCGCCGACCGCGCCGACGGCGAAGATGACGGCCTGGACGGCCAGGACCACCGCGGCGGCCGGCGGACTTGCCGCCGACACGACGAGAGCCAGCACCAAGACTGCGGTGGTGACCCAAGCGGCGAATCGTGGTCCACGCACGTCGACCAGGTCGGGCTGCGTGGTGGTGTTGCTGCTTGGCAAGGTACTACTCCTCGATACCCCTATTGCTGACGGAAACGACGAATGGAGACGTGCCACGGTGTGGAACCGGGCCGCTCCGAGTGCTACGCGGAAGCGCGGCTACTCAGCAGCAACAGCAACAACAACAGCCCGCGGTGCGGCACAGTTCAACTGCGCGACGCTGGGTGAGCATGGGCTCGAGGCGGGCTAACACGTCGGTCAGCTTACCCAATGACACCGTGGTCAAGCCAACAGCGGTTTCAGTGCGGACCGCAGGTCGGCGGCGTTGGGCACTCCGGAGGTGCGGTATCGCTGCCGGCCGCCGACGTCGAAGATCAATGTGGTGGGCAGGGACAGGACCGAATACCGACGTGCGGTCTCCGGATTGGCGTCCAGGTCGATCTCGACGTGCGCCACATCGTCCAGGTCGTCGCAGACCTGCTCGACGACCCGGCGGACCCGGTCGCACGGCCCGCACCATGGGGCGCTGAAATGCACCACGGTCGGTCCGCTGCGGGACAGCCCCAGCGCCGCGATGTCGGCGTCGGTGTCCTGATCCGGCCTGGAAGTCGACTTCCCGGATGCTTCCGGAATGCCGGGTCAACAACCACCCGGCAAGGGCCGCCGCGGCTAGCACCGCGACGGTTACGACGATGACGGTCATGACTGTTTAAACCCGTCGAGGGTCACGGTTACTCCATGGGCGATGCCCTCGATGATGACGTCGGATCCCCGGGCTCCCTCGGTGGTCGGCGCGACACCGAAGGGCAGCCGCTGATTGGGCAGCCTTGCGCTGAAGGCGTGCAGCACGGCGTCCTGCTTGTCCGCCGGCACCGTCTGGTTGGCGGTGTCGGATCCGGTGAGCACGCCGGTCGGGGTGAACACCAACGTCGTCGGGTCATCCGGGGCGATGGAGAGGTCGACCGAGACGCTGACCCGGCGATCGAAGCCCGCCGATTTCGGGGTCCCGGTGAACACCAGCCCGTGGCTATCCGAGATACCCGATGCGGTGACGCCGCCGGTGGAGGTGTTGGTCTCCTTGGCCGGTGCCTCGACCATCAGGTCGCTGATGCCCATGAACCGGCCCAGGTGTGTCGAGTCGACGATGATGCGGCTCTCCAGCTTGCTCACCGCGAGCTTCGCGTCCGGGCTGATCAGCCACGACGCCTGGGCGAGGTCCACCGAGTACATCGTGGCTTCCAGGGTGGCCCTGCCGGTCAACGCGTGGTCGACGGCGTTGGCCTTGATCTCGACCTGGCTGTAGTTGCCGCGCATCGCCTGCGGAATGAAGGGAAATGCCACGATGGCCACGAACGGGTCGGAGCCCAGGTGGGCGGCTTTACGCACGCTGGACGACAGCCGGTATTCGGCATAGATGCTGGTTCCGTAGTCGAAGCCGATCGCGCCGAGGCCGACGACGGCAACCAGGATCGCCGTCGCGGTCACAGCAATCAGCACCTTGCGCACCCGCATATTGTGGCGCAGGGCCGAAGGGCCGGTTGCTGCCGGATCGGTCGTGGCGGGGCTCACACCGGCTCGTCTGCCACGCGAAAAAACCAGGTGACACGTTATCGTTAGATGACCTGGTAACTAACGCCTGATGGCGTGGTGAATTTGGGAGATGCCGTTCCCCCGAGCTGGAGGGGCTAGTTGGAGCTACTACTGCTGACCTCGGAGCTTCATCCCGATCCGGTCCTGCCGTCGTTGTCCCTGCTTCCGCATGCCGTCCGGACGGCGCCGCCAGAACCCTCTTCGCTGCTCGAGGCCGGGACCGCGGACGCGGTGATCGTCGATGCGCGCACCGACTTGTCGTCGGCGCGCGGACTGTGCCGCCTGTTGAGCACGGCCGGCCGGTCGGTGCCGGTGTTGGCCGTGGTGAGCGAGGGCGGCCTGGTGGCGGTCAGCTCGGACTGGGGCTTGGATGAGATCCTGCTGCCCACCACCGGACCCGCCGAGATCGACGCACGCCTGCGGCTGGTGATCGGCCGCCGCGGCGGGCTCGCGGACCAGGAGAGCGCCGGCAAGGTCAGCCTGGGCGAGTTGGTGATCGACGAAGGCACCTACACCGCCCGGCTGCGGGGCCGCCCGCTGGATCTCACCTACAAAGAATTCGAGCTGCTCAAATACCTGGCTCAACATGCCGGGCGGGTGTTCACCCGCGCGCAGCTGCTGCACGAGGTGTGGGGATACGACTTCTTCGGTGGTACCCGCACCGTCGACGTGCACGTGCGCCGGCTGCGGGCCAAACTCGGTCCGGAGTACGAGGCGCTGATCGGCACCGTGCGCAACGTCGGTTACAAGGCCGTCCGCCCGGCGCGCGGCCGCACGCCGGTTGCCGAGCCCGACGACGCCGACGAATCCGAATCCGAATCGCAGGACGCCCAAGATCCGTTGGTCGATCCCTTGCACACGCAGTGACGTCGCCTGACTGGCGCCGGACGCTGACCGTCGAAGAGCAGCAGGGCGTACGCGAACTTGTCAGTGCGGCAACCGAATCCGATGGAGTGGCGCCCGTCGGTGAGCAGGTACTGCGCGAGCTCGGGCACGACCGCACCGAGCATCTGCTGATCACGAATCCCGCATCGGGGGCCACAGCGGCAGGCGACGCGATCGTCGGCTACCTCAACCTCAGCCCGCCACGAGACGGGGAGACCGCGATGGCGGAGCTCGTGGTGCACCCGCAGGCGCGCCGGCGCGGTATCGGGTCCACACTGGCCCGCGCGGCATTAGCCAAAACCGGTGCGGGCAACCGGTTCTGGGCGCACGGCACGCTTGAGCCGGCCCGTGCGACCGCGTCCGCGCTGGGCCTGGCCCCCGTACGGGAACTGGTGCAGATGCGACGCTCGCTGCGCGATCTGCCCGACACCGTGTCAACGGTGCCCGGGGTGGAGATCCGCACCTATGCGGGCAGCGCCGACGACGCCGAGCTGCTGCGGGTCAACAATGCCGCGTTTGCCTCCCATCCCGAACAGGGCGGCTGGACGGACGTCGAGCTGGCGGAGCGTCGCAACGAACCGTGGTTCGACCCGGCGGGCCTGTTCCTCGCGTTTGCCGACGCCGGCAGCGATCAAGCCGGCACGCTGCTGGGCTTCCACTGGACGAAGGTGCACCTCGATCGGCCCGGCCTGGGCGAGGTGTACGTCGTGGGCGTCGATCCGTCGGCGCAGGGCCGCGGGTTGGGGCAGGCGCTGACCGCCGTCGGCATCGACTGGCTGGCGCGACGCCTGGCCGGCCCGGAATCGTCGGCCGAACCCACCGTGATGCTCTACGTGGAGTCAGACAACGTCGCCGCGGTGCGCACCTACCAGCGCCTGGGCTTCACCACCTACAGCGTCGACACCGCATACGCGGTCGTACCCGCGGCCCACTGACCGCGGGTACGAGCGGCATCTACCCAGATCGTTAATCTGGTTCTGGCCACCGAGACGTTGCTGTGGGCGGCGTCGGCGCATATTTTCGCCGTCGCTCGGCAACCTCACATGGGAGATGGCCAGCGGCGCCCACATGCGTCCGGGAATGCGTCAGGAAAGCGAGATCGGTGAGGCTCGACAGGCAGGGCAGGGCGCTGGCCGCCGTGGCGTTGGCGACGGCGCTCGCTGCCGGAGCACTGACCGCCTGCGGTAGCGATGAGAACCGCAGCGGGACCGCGCCGCGCAGCTCCGGTGTCACCGGAACGGCGGGGTGCGGCGGTAAGGACAAGCTGACGGCGGAGGGCTCGACCGCTCAAGAGAACGCGATCACGGTGTTCAACCAGGTGTGGGGCCAGTACTGCCCGGGCAAGGGCCTGGCCTACAACCCCACTGGGTCGGGCGCCGGCCGTGAGCAATTCATCGCCGGACACGTCGATTTCGCGGGCGCGGACTCTCCGTTGGTCGCCGACCAGATCGGGCCCGCCGCCAAACGCTGCGGCGGGAACCCGGCGTGGGACCTGCCGATGGTCTTCGGCCCCATCGGGATCGTCTACAACCTGCCCGGAAATCCGGCTCTGGTAATCAACAGTGACGCGCTGGCCAAGATTTTCACCGGCAGGATCACTACCTGGAACGACCCGATCCTGGCCGCCCTGAATCCGGGCACGGCGCTGCCCGACACCAAGATCACGCCGATCTACCGGACCGACTCGTCGGGAACCACCGACAACGTGCAGAAGTATCTGACCGCGGCCGCGCCGCAGAGCTGGTCCAAAGGAGTCGGCACGGAATTTCAGGGCGGCGCCGGTGAGGGCGCCGCGAAGTCGGCCGGCGTCATCCAGGCGGTGCGGGCCACCCCGGGCGCCATCGGATACGTCGAGAAGGGCTTCGCCGACCAGGCCGGCATGCCCTACGCCAAAATCGCCACCCGCGGTGGCGTGATTCCGCTGACCAACGAGACGGCCGGCAACGCCGTCAACGCGGCCAAATTCCTGGCCGAGGGCGATGACCTGGTGCTCGACCTCAATGCCATGTACGGCTCGGAGGAACCGGGTGTTTACCCGTTGCTGCTGGTCACCTACGAGATCGTGTGCTCGAAGGGCTACGACCCCCAGACCTCCGCGGCCATCAAATCGTTCCTCGCCATGTCGGCCGGTAGCGCGCAGGGCGAACTTGCGAAGGCCGGCTACGTGCCGCTGCCCGATAAGGTCAGGGAATCGACTGGTTACGGCCATCGATGCGCTGCAGTGACCAAGTGAATCGGGTTTCGAGGAGCGACAGCAGAACTGTGACGGGATCACAGTGACGGGGTTTTCAGGGCCAAATCCCACCGACGCGGGTTCGGGTGCGGTTGTCGCCGCGCCGCTTCCGGAGAAGCAGGCCACACCCACCAGCCCCTGGGGGGAGGGGCGGCCCCATGTCGCGGACCGGATTTTCCGCTGGGTCGCGCAGTCGTCGGGCGTGCTCATCATCGTGGTCATCGCCGCGATCGCCGCGTTCCTGCTCGGACGCGCGATACCGGCGCTGCACCGCAATCGCGAAAACTTTTTCACTTACGGCGGCATGTGGGTCACCACGGACCCCTCGGCGATGCACTTCGGCATCGCCAGCCTGGTGCCGGTCACCGTGTTCGTGTCGCTGTTCGCTCTGATCCTGGCCATGCCGGTCGCGCTGGGCGTGGCGATCTTCATCACCCAGTACGCGCCGCGGCGGGTCGCCACACCGCTGGCCTACTCGGTCGATCTGCTGGCCGCGGTGCCCTCGATCATCTACGGAGCGTGGGGCCTCTATGTGTTGGCGCCGCAGCTGCGGCCCGTCGCCACCTGGCTCAATCGCTCGCTGGGCTGGTGTTTTCTGTTCGCCAGCGGCAATGCGTCGCCCGCCGGCGGGGGCACCATTTTCACCGGCGGCATCGTCCTGGCGGTGATGATTCTGCCGATCATCACCGCGGTCACGCGCGAAGTGTTCGTCCAGACACCGCAGGACCAGATCGAGGCCATGCTGGCGCTGGGTGCCACCCGATGGGAAGTGGTCAAGACGGTCACCCTGCCGTTCGGGCGGTCGGGCTACGTCAGCGGCTCGATGCTCGGGCTGGGTCGCGCCCTGGGTGAGACGGTGGCGCTGCTGATCATTCTGCGGGGCACCCAGTCGGCGTTCGGCTGGTCGCTGTTCGACGGCGGCTCCACCTTCGCGACCAAGATCGCCGGCGCTGCGGCCGAATTCGACGACCGATACAAAGCCGGGGCGTACATCGCCGCGGGGCTGACGCTCTTCGTGCTCACCTTCCTGGTCGACGCCTTGGCGCGGGGTGCCGTCGCCGGGGCGGGCCGCAAGGGGGCCCGATGACCTCGATGCTGGACCGCCCGCTCAAGCCGCGAACGTTCTCGCCGGTCAGCTGGCGCCGTCGTATTACGGACTACGTTGCGACCCTGCTGGTTTCACTGTCGCTGTTGGTCGCGGTGACCCCGCTGGTGATGGTGTTGTGGTCGGTGGTCGGCAAGGGCTTCAAGGCGGTTGCGTCGACCGTATGGTGGTCGCACTCGCAGGCGGGGATGACGGCATTCGTGACCGGTGGTGGCGCCTACCACGCGCTGGTCGGCACGGTGCTGCAGGGATTGGTATGCGCCCTCATCTCCGTACCGCTTGGGCTGATGGTCGCGATCTATCTGGTCGAGTACGGCGGCGGCACCGCGCTGGGCAGGCTGGCCTCGTTCATGGTGGACATCCTGAGCGGCGTGCCGTCGATCGTTGCGGCGCTGTTCATCTACGCGTTGTGCGTGGCGACGCTGGGGCTTCCCCGCTCGCAGTTCGCGGTATCGCTGGCGCTGGTCTTGCTGATGCTCCCGGTGATCGTGCGCGCCACCGAGGAGATGCTGCGGATCGTGCCGGTGGACCTCCGCGAGGCCAGTTACGCGCTGGGCATCACCAAGTGGAAAACCATTGCCCGGGTGGTCATCCCCACCGGGCTGTCCGGCATCGTCACCGGGATACTGCTGGCGATGGCCAGAGTGATGGGGGAGACGGCGCCGCTGCTGATCCTCGTCGGTTACGCACAATCGATGAACTTCGATATCTTCAGCGGGTTCATGGGGACGCTGCCCGGCATGATGTTCAACCAGACCACGGCCGGCGCGAGCCTCAACCCCATCCCCACGGATCGGTTGTGGGGTGCCGCACTAACCCTCATCCTGGTGATCGCCACCATCAACATCGCGGCCCGAGTGATTGCGAAATTTCTGGGCGTCAGAAAGTCATAGGCAGGAGCAGTAAGTGGCCAAACGGTTGGACCTCAAGGGCGTCAACATCTACTACGGACCGTTTCACGCGGTCGCGGATGTCACGCTATCGGTTCTGCCCCGCAGCGTGACCGCGTTCATCGGGCCGTCGGGTTGCGGCAAAACGACGGTGTTGCGCACGCTCAACCGGATGCACGAGGTGGTGCCCGGCGGACGGGTCGAGGGCAGCGTGCTCCTCGACGACGAAGACATCTATGGCGCCGGGGTCGACCCGGTCGGCGTGCGCCGGGCCATCGGGATGGTGTTCCAACGGCCGAACCCGTTCCCCGCCATGTCAATTCGCGACAACGTGGTGGCCGGCCTGAAGTTGCAGGGGGTGCGCAACCGCAAGGTGCTCGACGAGACGGCCGAGTATTCGCTTCGCGGCGCGAACCTGTGGGATGAGGTCAAGAATCGGTTGGACAGGCCCGGCGGCGGATTGTCGGGCGGGCAGCAGCAGCGGCTGTGCATCGCGCGGGCCATCGCCGTGCAACCCGATGTACTGCTGATGGACGAGCCGTGCTCGGCGCTGGACCCGATCTCGACGATGGCCATCGAAGAGCTGATCAGCGAATTGAAGCAGGACTACACCATCGTCATCGTCACCCACAACATGCAGCAGGCGGCCCGGGTCAGCGACTACACGGCGTTTTTCAACCTGGAAGCGGTCGGAAAACCGGGGCGGCTGATCGAAGTCGACGACACCGAGAAGATCTTCTCCAACCCGAGTCAGAAGGCCACCGAGGACTACATTTCCGGCCGCTTCGGCTAGCGGGACTCCGCGGTTCGGCCTACTGCGAGGCTGGTTTGGCTTCTTCCTCGGGCAGTCTGCCGGTCGCCTGGAAGATGACCCGCCGGGCCACCTCGACGGCGTGGTCGGCGAAACGCTCGTAGAACCGGCCCAGCAGCGTCACGTCGACGGCCGCCGCGACGCCGTGCTTCCATTCACGGTCCATGAGTACCGAGAACAGATGCCGGTGCAGATCGTCCATGGCGTCGTCTTCTTCGCGAATCCGGGCGGCCTTCTCCGGGTCGCGCGACAACACCACCTCTTGGGCGCTGTTGCCCAATTCGACTGCGATGCTGCCCATTTCGGCGAAGTAGCCGTTGACCTCTTCGGGCAACGCGTGCTGGGGATGGCGCCGACGCGCGATCTTGGCGACGTGCAGCGCCAGCGCACCCATCCGGTCGATGTCCGCCACCATCTGGATGGCACTCACAATGGCCCTCAGATCACCGGCCACCGGTGCCTGTAATGCCAGTAGTACGAAGGCGCTTTCTTCGGCGCGCGCGCTGAGCACGGCGATGGCTTCATGATCGGAGATGACCTGTTCGGCTAGCACCAAGTCGGCCTGCAGCAGAGCCTGGGTGGCCCGCTCCATGGCGATTCCTGCCAAGCCGCACATCTCGCCGAGGCGCTCGGATAACTCCGAGAGCTGCTCGTGGTAGGCGGTCCGCATGGCATCAAGCGTACGGTCTCGCCGACCGAAACGGGCAGCGAAGCGCCGTCAAAAGCGGTTACTCGCAGGTGGTGTCGGCCGCGTTGGTGACGGTCAGGTCCTCGGGCAGCTTGGCCGGTGCATTGCTCGAGCCGCGTTCGATTTGCAGGCTCATCGATGACCCGCTGGGCGAGGGAGTGGCGACCGACTTGAAGTCGGGGCCCAAGACCACCTGCACGACCTGCCCGTAGCCGGAAACGCGCTGGACTTTCGCGTTGGCGAACGAGGACGCGACGGTGGCGGCGGCCTCTTCGTTGCCGGGCGAGAACAGCACGGTCGTCGCGTTCACCGAACTCGGGTAATCGTCGGGTGACATCACGTTGAAGCCGTCGTGCTTGAGCTGGGTGGTCGCGGTGGCCGCCAGACCGCTCTGCGTGGTCGCGTTGGAAACCCGCACCGTCACGCCGCTGGGCGAGGTCGTCGTGATCTGCTCGTGTTGCGCCGCCGGCGCCGGTGCCGGCGACTTCTTGGTGGTGGGCGCCTTCGACGGGCCCTTCGTCGGAGACGTGCTCAAATTCTGTGCGTTCTGGTCGTTTTCCTCGGGCAGCGGATCGTCGTTGATGACGGCGTCGAACAGCGCCCGCATATCGGCCATCCGCGGCGGCTCGTCGCCGTTCTGGTCGGTCACCCCGGTCGGGCACGGTGACGAACGTGACGTGCCCGGCCGCCATGCCCTGCAACGACTGACCGAGTTGGACCAGGTCCTTGGACTTGACGTTGTCGACGACGGTGTCGCTGATGAACATGTTGACCACGTTGTTGAGCTTGTTGAGGTCCAGCAGGGTGTCTTCGGAGATCAACGACCGCAGCAGTGACGACAAGAACAGCTGCTGGCGTTTGATCCGGCCGTAATCGCCGTTGATCTCGGTGGTGACCTGGCGGGCCCGCACGTAGTTCAAGGCGGTGGAGCCGTCGAGGACCTGACGTCCGCCGTGGTCGAGGACCGTGCCCAGCTCGTAGTCGTGCAGCGCGGTGCTGGAGCACACCTCGACGCCGCCGAGGGCGTCGACCATCTTCGCGAAGCCGGAGAAGTCGACGGCGATGAAGTCGGTTGATGCTCAAGCCGGACAGCTTCTGGATTTCCTTCACCAGACACTTCGGGCCGCCGAAGGCGAACGCCGAGTTCAGCTTGGTCTCGGTGTAGATCATCTTCGGGCCGTAGGTCTTGGTCTTCGCGTCGTAGAGGGGCCCGTACTTGCCGGTTTCGGGGTTCCACGCCTCGCATTGCATCGGGGTGATCGCCAGGTCGCGGGGGAACGACACCGCCACCACGCGCTTACGGTTGGCCGGAATGTTGACCAGCATGACGTGTCCGAGCGTTCTCCGTCGGCGTCGTCGGTGGTGCCGGCGCCCATGTTGGCGTTGTCGCCCGAGGCGCGAGTCAAGACCGACGATCAGGAAGTCCTCGTCGCCGTACTGTCCACCCGGGTCGCGGATGTCGCTGGAGTTCCGGTCGAGCGCGCTGATCGTGTTCAGCCGGGCGTTTTTCGACGTGCTCCATTGCCATGCCCCGCCGGTCATCGCCAGGGCCAGCACGGCAGCCAGGGCGGCCGTCGACCGCGCGGCCAGCAGCAGCGGACGGCGCCGGCGTTCGGGTTCCTCGGCGCTGGTGTCCGTGCGCCGGGTCTTCTGGGCCGTCGTCGTTCGGGTAATCGGCGGCCTCGAGGGCCCGAAGCTCGGCGACCGCGTCCAGGGAGTAGGCCAGGTCGTCGATCACCTGCGTCTTCTGCAGCTCGATCGGCAGGCCCGGCTCGGCTTCGAACGGCTCGACGTCGGGATCCTCGGAGCGGCGCGATGGTGCACGGGCCGCGCCGGGAGCACCGATTTTGGCGATCAGATCGGCAACGCTGACCCCGCCGCCGGTGTGGGATCCGGCCTGCTCGGTGTGGTCCTCACGGTGGTCTTCACGCGGCTCGACGGGCTCGATCGCGGCCTCGGGCTGCCACCGGTGCAGGCTGTCGTCGGCCGGGGGTTCGAAGAATCGCTCCCAGGGAGCGGCACCCATCGCCGTCGGGTCCCGCGATCGGGTGGGCGTGCGCCCCGCCCGGGCGATGGCGACCGTTGCGAGTGGCGTCGTTCTCGGCGTCACTCATGTCGTACCGGCCTCCGAAGCTCTGATGCAGACGTCAGCGTGTCCGTGCGTAATGTCAGCGCAGCGCCGTGGGCGTTGCGACTGGTGCCAACCACTTTTGCCACCTGGTCCAGCGGCACGGAACCCATCCGCCACCCAAGCGCATGCAACAAAGCCCACATCGTACTGAGTTATCGGTCCAGACGCGATTTCGAGCCGTCGGCTCAGCCCCCGGAGTGCATGACGTCGGCGCCCGCCGGCACTGTGCAGTCGTCGGGGTCGGTCAGCCAGCCTTCCGGCAGCACGACCCGCGCCGGCGAACCCTGCCGGCCGCGCGGGCCCGTCGCCTCGTCCGGGAACGGCACGGCGCCGTCCAACCGGTCGAGCAGGGAGTCCAGCTCGTCGAGCGTCTTGACCATCGCCAGCGCCCGGCGTAGCTCGGAGCCGGCCGGAAAGCCGTGCAGGTACCAGCCGATGTGCTTGCGGATGTCGCGCATGCCCTTGTCCTCGCCGAAGTGCGCGGCCAGCAGCTGCCCGTGCCGGCGGACGATGTCGGCGACCTCGCCCAGCGTGGGTGGTGTGGGCGGCGGGCTGCCGGTGAAGGCGGCCGACAGCTCGGCGAAAAGCCAGGGCCGGCCCAGGCAGCCGCGGCCGATGACAACGCCGTCGCATCCGGTCGCGGCCATCATGGTCAGCGCGTCGCTGGCGTCGTAGATGTCGCCGTTGCCGAGCACCGGGATCGTCCGCACCTGCTGCTTGAGGCGGGCGATCTCGTCCCAGTCGGCGGTGCCGGAGTAGCGCTGCGCCGCCGTGCGGGCATGCAGTGCGACGGCCGCGGCGCCCTCGGCTTCGGCGATGCGGCCCGCATCGAGGTGCGTGTGGTGCTCGTCGTCGATGCCGATGCGGAACTTGACGGTCACCGGAATCTGCGTGCCCTCGGTGCCGCGCACCGCCGCGGCGACGATCTGACCGAACAGTCGCCGTTTGTACGGCAGCGCCGATCCGCCACCGCGCTTGGTCACCTTGGGCACCGGGCAGCCGAAATTCATGTCGATGTGGTCGGCCAGGCCTTCGTCGGCGATCATCTTGGCGGCCGCGTAGGTGGTCGCGGGGTCGACGGTGTAGAGCTGCAGCGAGCGCGGCGACTCGTCCGGGGAGAACGTGGTCATGTGCAGGGTGGCCGGATGACGCTCGACAAGCGCACGCGCCGTGACCATCTCGCAGACATAGAGGCCGCTGACGGTGCCGACCTTGGCTTGCTCCAGTTCACGGCACAGCGTCCGGAATGCGACGTTGGTCACGCCCGCCATCGGTGCCAGGACCACCGGGCTGGCGAGCGCGATGGAACCGATGCGCACCGCTTGCTTACCGCCGGCTCATGACCAGCTTGCCCGCGGTCTGATGCAGCTCGAACGCGGTGGTCCTCTTGCCGGTACGGGCTTCCCGCTCGAGCTGGCGATGCTTCGACACCTCGAACTTCTCGCAGGCCTCCTCGAGCTCCTTGATCAGCACACCCAGGTCGTCGCGCATCGCCGCGGCCTCGCCGGTGAAGTCCTCGCGTTCGAAGATGCGCCACTTCTTCAGCACCGGCATCACCACGTCGTCGAGGTGGATGCGCGGGTCGTACACACCGCCGACGGCGATGAGCACGGCCTTGCGGCGGAACTCGGGCACCTGGTAGCCCGGCATCTGGAAGTTGCGCAGCACCTTGTGCAGCGACCTCATCGCCTGGTTCGGCGAGGCGTCGAAACCCGCGTCGGTGACGTCGCGGTAGAAGATCATGTGCAGGTTTTCGTCGGCCGAGATCTTGGCCAGCAACTGGTCGGCGATCGTCTCGTTGCACGCCTTACCGGTGTTGCGGTGCGAGATCCGGGTCGCCAGCTCCTGGAACGTCACGTAGATGACCGAGTCGAACAGGCTTTCGGCGAACAGATCGGCTCGAATCTGCTGGTTCTGGCCCGGGCTGAAGCCCCGGTTCACCACCTCGATGCGAAGCTTCTCCAGCTCGACCGGGTCGACCGCGCGGGTCACCACCAGGTAGTCGCGCAGCGCGATGCCATGCCGGTTCTCCTCGGCGGTCCAGCGGTTGACCCACTGTCCCCAGGCGCCGTCCATGCCGAAGTTCATCGCGATCTCGCGGTGATATGACGGCAGGTTGTCCTCGGTCATCAGGTTCTGCACCATCGCCACCTGGGCGAGGTCAGAGAGCTGTGATTGACCCGGCTCCCAATCCTGCCCGCCCAGCGCATAGAAGTTCTTGCCGTCCGACCACGGGATGTAGTCGTGCGGGTTCCAGTTCTTGTGCATGCTCTCGTGCCGATTCAGGTACTTCTCGACGAACGGCTCGAGTTCGTGCAGCAGCTGTAAGTCGGTCAGCCCGGCTGACATACGGCCTCCAGTTATCTGTGTCGATGGGTAGCAGTCAATATATCTGTGTACTTCAGTAGCAGCAAGGTCACTCGTCCGGCGCGCCAGGTGACGTTTTGATGCCGGTTTCGAGCTGACGCGGTTTATATAGGCGTAGTTGTACGGCTTGCCGATCTGGCGCGAATGAAAACGCGCGTTACTGCGACTTGCCGAGCTCGCCGGCCGAGACGTACGGCGCGGCCGTGATGTACAGCATATTGATGCAGTAATCGATGAATTGTTTGCGTGTCGCGCCCAGCTGTCCGTGCAGGTAGGCGGTGAACAGTCCGGACAGGCCGCCGACCAGGCTGGTGGCGATCATCTTCTGCAGCACGGCATCGCCGATCCGCGATAGCTTGCGCTGTAGCAGATCGATGAAATTGGGCATCCACTCCGCGCCGGAGCGGGTCAGGATTGGCTCCACCGCCGGCGCCAGCAACAGCACACGCCCCCGGACCGGGTCGTCGACCATCAGCTCGACGAATCGCTCGACGGCCTCGCGCGGGGTCGTCGCCGACGTCAGGGTGTTCATCGCGCGCGTACAGACATCGTCGTAGACCGCACGCACGAATTCGTCACGGTCGGCGAAGCTTTCGTAGAAATAGCGTTCGGTCAGCGCGGCCTCACGGCAGACCGCGCGCACGGTCAGCGCCGGGCCGCCCGGACTGCCGAGCAACTGCACGCCGGCGCTGACGAGGTTGTCACGGCGAAGCGCCAGGCGACTCTCCAAGGGGACGCCGGTCCAGCGGCCCCGTCGTTGACCCGTCTGCACATCGCTCCTAAGCTCTAAAATTGACAACGGTTGTAGTCAAAAATATCGAGACACCTACAGGGATCTAATAGTGACTCAAGATACGTCCGCATCGCGCCCTCTGACCAGCGACGTAGCACGCAGCGACGTCGTCGGCGCCGCTGAGCAGTCGATTTCGGCCGGGCCGGCCGACGCGTCCGACGCTGTCGCGGGTGGCTGCCCGGTATCGCCGGCGGGGTACGAAGCGCCGCCCGCACCGCTGGGGCCCGATTCGCTGACCTGGCGGTACTTCGGGGACTGGCGGGGCATGCTGCAGGGTCCGTGGGCGGGGTCGATGCAGAACATGCACCCACAACTGGGCGCGGCGGTCATCGATCACTCCACGTTCTTCCGCGAGCGCTGGCCGCGGCTGCTGCGCTCGCTGTATCCCATCGGGGGTGTCGTGTTCGACGGGGACCGCGCCCCGGGCACGGGTGCCGAGGTCCGCGACTACCACACCGACATCAAGGGGGTCGACGAACAGGGCCGGCGCTACCACGCGTTGAATCCCGACGTCTTCTACTGGGCGCACTCCACCTTCTTTATGGGCACCATTCACGTGGCCGAACGATTCTGCGGCGGGATCACCGAGGAGCAGAAGCGTCAGCTGTTCGACGAACATGTGGAGTGGTACCGCATGTACGGCATGAGCATGCGGCCGGTGCCGGGTTCCTGGGAGGAATTCCAGGTCTACTGGGACCACATGTGCCGCAACGTGCTGGAGAACAACTGGGCGGCCCGGGCGGTGCTCGATCTATCCGAGTTACCGAAACCCCCGTTCGCGCAATGGATTCCGGATCCGTTATGGGCCGCGCAACGCAAACTGTTGGCGCCGTTCTTCGTCTGGGTCACGGTCGGCCTGTACGACCCACCGGTGCGGGAGTTGATGGGCTACCGCTGGTCACGCCGTGACGAGTGGTTGCACCGCCGCTTCGGCGACCTGGTCCGTGGCGTGTTCGCGCTGGTGCCCAGCAGATTCCGCAAGCATCCGCGGGCCCGGGCAGGCTTGGACCGCGCCAGCGGGCGCATCCCGCTCGACACGCCGCTGGTGCAGACCCCGGCGCGCAACCTGCCGCCCGAGGACGAGCGCGGCGACCCCAAGCACTACTGCCCGATGGTGTCCTGAGCCGAGCAAGCGCCGGTCGCGCTATGCGTGGCCGTGACCGTGAACTTCTTCCAGGCCGGCCTGATGCACGTGCTGGTGGGTGTGTTCGGTCCCGTCGGCGTGAGCGTGTGAGTGTTCGTGCTCGACATGCTCATGCTCGTGGGTCGTGTGCGCATGCGCGTGCGTCACGTCGCCGTGCTGGTGCTCGTGTGCATGTGGCGCGTCGTGGGTGTGCTGTTCGTTCATCGGTGGACTCTCCTTAATTGAAATGCCTTGTGGCTATTGCTCGCTCAACGGCCGGCGCTGGGCTGCCGGTTCGGCGGGCGGGACGACTCGGCGACGGCCTTGAGCCCACCGTCGCCGCGGTGGTGACCGGGCACACCGGGGCCGGCGTGCTCGGCGTTGAAGACCGCATCGGTGACGAGCTGACGGACGTGGTCGTTTTCCAGGCTGTAGAAAATCGTCGTCCCCTCCCGGCGGGTGCGGACCAGGCGTGCCATTCGCAACTTCGCGAGGTGCTGGGAAACCGACGGCGCCGGTTTCCCCACGTGCTCGGCGAGCTCGTTGACCGACATCTCGTGGTCGGTCAACGACCAGAGCACCTGCACACGAGTGGCATCGGCCAGCATCCGGAACACCTCGACCACCAGGTTTGCCTGGTCGTCGGGCAGCCGGCCTTTGCCATTACCTGCATGCATACGCAAATACTAGCGAAAGCCGGTCCTGCTGCCAAGGGGCCGGTTCAGCAGGATGGGACGACCGTCGACCGGCGCCCGCCGTTGCGCTCGTTCCAGAGCCGGTAGACCTCCACGGCGTCGTCGTTGGGCTCGTAGCGCATGGGCAGGCGTCGCTGCTCCCAGTCCTTCGCGAATTCGTCGTAGAACGTGGACAGTTCGAAGTACTTGCGGTCATCGGCGTAGTACTGCTCGTAGCTTTCCCGGGTGGTCAGGAAGACGACTTCCCTGGGTGAGCAGTAGTACAGCGAGCCCAGGCACATCGGGCACGGATGGGCGAGCACGTAGATGGTGGTGTCGACGAGGTGCTCGGTGCCCAGCTTCATGCAGGCCTCGCGGATGGCGAGGATCTCCGCGTGGGCGGTGGGGTCGTTCGTCTGGGCCACCTTGTTGGCGCTCTCGGCGAGCACCGCGCCGTCCTGGACGATCACCGTCGCGAACGGGCGGCCGCCCTCGGTCACGTTTCGGCGAGCGAGGTCGATCGTCCGCTGCGCGAAATCGGTCATCGGGTCCTCCGGCGTGGGACGGGGAGCGGATAACTCGGAGAGTAGTCCCGCGGGCCGGGAAGCGACCCTGTGATATTAACTAGATTATCTATGTTTTTCGGACCCGGTTTGAAGGGGGCACCATGGCGCGCACCGAACGTGATCGTTGGGATCTTGCGACGAGTGTCGGGGCGACGGCGACCATGGTGGCCGCCCAGCGGGCACTGTCTTCCGACGCGAAGTTGATCGACGACCCGTATGCAGCACCGCTGGTGCGCGCGGTCGGGATCGACGTCTACGTCCGGCTGGTGAACGGCGAAATCGCGGCCGGCGGGAACACGGAGTTCGATCCGCAGCGAATGGCGCAGGGGATGGCCTGCCGAACCCGGTTTTATGACCAATTCTTTCTGGACGCGACCCGCGGCGGCATCAGCCAGGTGGTCATCCTCGCGTCGGGCTGGATTCCCGCGCCTACCGGCTGCCCTGGCCGGCGGGGACGGTCGTCTACGAGGTCGACATGCCGGACGTGATCGAATTCAAGACAGTGACCCTGGGCGACCTGGGAGCCGAGCCGACCGCCGAGCGGCGCACCGTAGCCATCGATCTGCGCGACGATTGGGCCTCGGCGCTACAGGCGGCGGGATTCGACCCGCAGGCGCCCTCCGCATGGAGTGCCGAAGGCTTGTTGGTCTACCTGCCGGACGAAGCCCAGGATGCGCTGTTCGACAACATCACGACACTGAGTGCCCCCGGCAGCCGTCTCGCCTTCGAATTCGTCCCTGACACTGCCGTTTTCGCCGACCCGCGGTGGCGCGCGCATCACGACCGGATGAGCGAACTCGGCTTTGAGATCGACTTCAACGACCTCGTCTATCACGGCCAGCGCAGCCACATCGTCGACCACCTGAGCCAGCGCGACTGGCAGACCACGTCCAAGACGGTTGCGGAGCTGCACGCGGCCAACGGATTCGTCTACGCCGACGACGACGTCGCCAAGGCCTTCGCCGACGTCACCTACAGCAGCGCCGTGCTCGGGCGATGAGCCGTCGTCGACAGTGCGCACGGCGACGGTCATGCGCGTGTGGTGCCCCCACCAGGGCTCGAACCTGGGACCTGCGGATTAAAAGTCCGTAGCTCTACCAACTGAGCTATAGGGGCCGCGGAGATTCAGGATACTTGGACCGAAATCGCGGCTCGTTTGAGGATTGGGCACACCGTGACCTAAGCTGACGTGGCTCCCAACGAAACCACGTTGCGAGTACCCCGGAGTGATTCGGTTCTGGCCCCCATCGTCTAGTGGCCTAGGACGCCGCCCTTTCACGGCGGTAGCACGGGTTCGAATCCCGTTGGGGGTACGCGACGCGGTAACGCGGAGTAGCAGCAAGGCCCTGTGGCGCAGTTGGTTAGCGCGCCGCCCTGTCACGGCGGAGGTCGCGGGTTCGAGTCCCGTCAGGGTCGCCAAGCGCGGCGAGGCACTCGCTGCCCTCCGGCCAGGTAGCTCAGTCGGTACGAGCGTCCGCCTGAAAAGCGGAAGGTCGGCGGTTCGATCCCGCCCCTGGCCACCACCAAGGATCTGCGAGTTTCTCAGCGCTCTGGCGCGGCGTCAAATTACGTAGGGCGCAATCAGAGTGGTGGTACCCAACACCACCAGCCCGATCAAGAATGCGACGATCGTGAAGCCCATCACCTGACGGACATTCAGTTTCGCAATCGCCAGCAGGGGCAGCAACCAGAAGGGCTGGATCATGTTGGCCACCCCCTCGCCGACGGCGACCGTCATGGACATCAACCCGAGGTAGGCCGGCGAGCTCTGACCGAGCGCCCGCGCCGAGTCGACCGCGATCGGGCCCTGCACGGCCCAGTGCCCGCCGCCGGACGGCACGAACAAGCTGATGATCAACGAGCCGATGAAGGTCAGGAACGGCAGCGTGTACTGCGTCGCGCCGCTCACTAGCCCGTGGGCCAGCAGCGTCTGCAGGGGCGCGGCCTTGCCGGTGGCTTGCGAGGGCGCGTAGCCGAGCAGAGCAACCAGCCCGCCGTACAGCGGGTACTGCAGCAGCAGCGGGCCGGACACCTTTGCGGCGCCGGTGAATGCCCGGATGAACCGGATCGGCGTGCGGTGCAGCAGCGCACTCGTGATCGTGAACAACATGATCATCGATGAGATGTTCAGCGCAAAGCCGCTGAGCCAGAAGTAGGCAATGCCCGCGGCGAACACGAGGACATTGAGAATCCACTGGTTTTCCAGCCATTCGGCGAACGATTGCGTGCCCTCGGCCTTGACCACGGACTGGCCCTCGTCGTCGAACACGGCGGGATCCGGCGCAAGGCCTTCCGCTGGCTGCATGCGCCAGATCGCCAGCGCGAGCAGCGCCAGCACGACGATCACCGACAGCCAGCTGTAGGGCTGGAAGATCGTCAGCTCGAGCGGCACCGTGACGCCAGTCATCTTGTGGATCACGTTGATTGGGCTGCCGTCGTCCGTGTTCGCCAGCGCGATCGACGACGACAGTCCCTGCGTCCAGACGATGAAGCCCATGAACGCCGCCGCGATGAGGTAGCCGAAATGTGTGTCGGTGAAACGCTTCGCGACCTGGCGTGCGATCAGCGCGCCTGCCACCAACCCGAGTCCCCAGTTCAGGAGCGAGAGTGCAGCGCTCACGCCGAAACACAGGAGGGCTCCTTGCACCTGGTTGCTCGGCTTGCTCGCGATGTAAACGATGGCCCGCTTGAGAACCGGCGCCTCGGCGAGCGTGTAACCGGTCACGAGTATCAAGACCATCTGGAAGGCGAAGGTGAAGATATTCTGCGATCCCCACACGCCCCCGTACCACGCCTTGAGCATGCCGCTCGGCGAGGCGCCCCTCACCAAGAGCGCAACCAGCGCGGCGACGATAAGGGTGAGGATGACCGCGAACAGGTAGGGGTCGGGCATCAGCCGTTCGACGTACCGGACACACAGCGCGGTGAAAGATTGGATGACGCCGCGGCGTCTGGATTTACGTTCTTCTCCTGACGGCCTTGGTCGTTCGGCCTCGGACGCCTCGGTTGCGGCCTTGGGTTCTTCGCTCGTCGTCATCGACCTGCCCTCGCGTTCTCTGGCCAGCTCGCGTTCGACCGCGCGCATTCGCTGATCGTAATAGCGGAGCTGATCAGGCCTGAACCTGACGGGAGATGTCGCGGTTATGAACTGTCCGTGGCCACCACGTTGCGATCCGGCGCGACAGGGCGTGGGTCGGGCCGAGGACCGCCCGCGGCCACTGCTACTTGAGCATGCTCCCGGCGTCGACGGTGACCGGAAGGCCTGTGATGTAACGTGATTCATCGGACGCCAGGAACAGCACCGCGTTACTGATATCCACGGGCTCGACCCAGCCGACCGGCAGTACGTGCATGAACTGCGCGGCGACCTTGAGGTCGTCCGGGCCGGGGTTCTCCAGATCCGGCCGGAACAGCTTCATGGTTCCCTCATTCATGAACATCGGTGTGTTCACGTTGGTCGGGTGGACGGAATTCACCCGAATGGAGTGCTGACCGAGTTCCACGGCGAAGGCTCGCATCAAACCGACGACGCCGTGTTTGGCGGCGATGTAGTGACCGGTGTGCGGGTAGGCCTTGAGGCCGCCGACCGAGCTGGTCAAGATGATCGATCCGCCCTGGCCCTGGGAAAGCAGATGCGGCACACCGGTTTTAACGGTCTTCCAGACGCCCGACAGGTTGACGTCGATCATGTCGCGCCAGTCTTCTTCACGGGTTTTGTCGAGAGTCTGTCCGCCGTTGCCGATTCCGGCGTTGGCGCAGATGATGTCCAAGCGGCCAAGCTGCTCGACTCCGCTGTCCACCACCGCTTTCAGGGCGTCGTAGTCGCGCACGTCGACTTCGGCCGTCACGATGCGCCGGTTGAGGCCCTTGATGAGGTCGGCCGTCTCGGCCAGGTCATCCGGCGTCGACGGTGGGATCTCGCTGCTGCTGCTGATCGGCGTGCAGATGTCGACCGCGATGATGTCGGCACCCTCCTGCGCCAGCCGTACCGCGTGGCTGCGGCCCTGGCCCCGGGCGGCGCCGGTGATCAACGCAACCTTGCCCTCAACTCTTCCACCCATGACTGCACCTCACTGATTCGGGAGCGCCGGGGTGATGGTGGCCCGGCAGCGTTGTCGGTCGACTCCAATTATTTGTCGATCGATCAGGAAGCGTGGCACCGTTCGGTCGCGGTGTCAACAGAGGCTGGTACGGTCCTGCGACGGGCGGCGCGCCGCTAACAGCGGCGCGGTCGCTTTTTCGGGAGGGCCGGACGGTCCTAGCTGCTCGGTCCCGGCGCGGCCGCAGGCGACTTCAGCAGACTCATCCGGCGTTCGACGAAAGCGCGTAACTCGTCGTGTCCCTGGGTGACGCCGACGGCGCTCTCGTTGCACAGGCTGCGCGCCACCTGCGCGATCAGCATCGAGATCGCCACCGGAGGATATTCCTCGAGATCGATATGGTTGGCGCGCAGGACCATCGTCACGGCCGCGGTCTCGATGTCGCGTACCCGCTCGGCGTAGGCCTTGAGTTCGGTGCCAATTGTCTTGCGGTGGTTGGCCAGTGCCATGAATTCGGCATTCAGTGTCGTCACAGCGGAATCGCTGTTCATCAACCACAGCGCTTGCAGCGGGTCGTCTTCGGCCAGCAGGGCGCGCATGCGTGCCAGTGCCGTCTCGGCACCGACGCGCAGCACCTCCACGAACAAATCGTCCATCGTCGGGAAGTAGTAATAGACCAGGGCCTGCTTGACACCGGCCTCCGCGGCCACCCGCCGCGACGTCGCCGCGGCATAGCCCTCCTCGCGCATGATTGCTGCGGTGGCCTCGATCAGCTTGCTGCGCGCCCCCGGGTCGGCGCCCCTTCTCTTGTGGCGAGTCGCCGGGGGTTGTGCGCGCCCGCTTTGCTTGACCGGCCCGAGCGATCCGTGGTAGGCATACCGCATAGTAGCAATTTGGTCGATCGATCAGTTTTGTACATCGGAAGTAGCGGCAGCGGATGGAGGGGCCGATGACGACCGCGCAACTGCGTGTCCGGGTGGATCCCCGGCTGTGTGAGGCCCACGCCTTATGTGTGGAGATCGCCCCCGAGGTCTTCGATCTCGGTGAGGACGTCGCAACCTGCGACGAGAAACCGACGGAAGCGTTGCGCCACAGCGTCGAAGCCGCCGTGGCAGCCTGCCCACGCCAAGCCATCAGCGTAGTCACCGAGGACGCGTCCGCGTGATGCGTCGCTTGGTAGGCCAGGAAGAGGAATCGAACTCATGACTGAACTCGCCGACGTCGACTACTTCACCGACGCCGACATCGCGCAGGATCCTTACGACTACTGGGATTACCTGCGCAGCCAGGGGCCGGTGTTCCGCGAGCCGCATCACGGGGTCGTGGCCGTCACGGGTTACCAGGAAGTCCAGGCCGCCTTCAAAGACGTCGGTTCGTTCTCCGCGGTCAACGCGATCGGCGGTCCGTTCCCGCCGCTGCCGTTCACCCCGGAAGGCGACGACATCAGCGAACAGATCGAGGCGCATCGCCACCAGTTCCCGATCTTCGAGCATATGGTCGTCATGGACCCGCCCGAACACGAAAAGGCACGCTCCCTGCTCGGTCGCCTGCTCACTCCGCGCCGGCTGCAGGAAAACAAGGACTACATCTGGCAATTGGCCGACCGGCAGTTCGACGAGTTCATCGCCAACGGTCAGTGCGAGTTCCTCGGCGAGTACGCGAAGCCGTTCGCGACTCTGGCGATCGCCGATCTGCTCGGGGTTCCCGACGAGGACCGTGCGGAGATTCGCCGTAACCTCGGGGCCGGCAACGCGCCGGGCGCCAGGGTGGGCGCGCTGGATCACGAACCGGTGGGCAGCAACCCGTTGCAGTACCTCGATGATCTGTTCAGCGTCTACATCGCCGACCGGCGAGAGCATCCCCGCGAAGACGTGTTGACCGGTCTGGCGACCGCCACGTACCCCGACGGCTCGACCCCGCCGCTGCTGGAGGTCGTCAGGCCTGCCACCTTCCTGTTCGCGGCCGGTCAGGAGACCGTGACCAAGCTGCTGAGCGCCGCGGTACAGGTCCTCGGTGACCAACCCGAGCTTCAGGCGCGATTGCGCGACGACCGAAGCCTGATCGGCTCGTTCATCGAAGAGGCGCTGCGCATGCAGAGCCCGACCAAGGTCGACTTCCGGTTGGCGCGCAAGACCACCACCTTGGGCGGCGTGCACATCCCGGCCGGCACGGTCGTCATGCTGTGCCTCGGGGCGGCCAACCGTGACCCCCGAAAATTCGAGAACCCCAACGAGTTTCAAGCCGATCGGAAGAACGTCCGCGAGCACATCGCCTTCGGCCGCGGAATCCACACCTGCGCGGGCGCACCGCTGGCGCGCGTGGAAGGGCAGATCACCATCAACCGCCTCCTGGACCGCACGCGCGACATCCGGATCAGCGAGGCCAAGCACGGCCGGGCCGCCCATCGCGAGTACCGCTACGAGTCCACGTTCTTGCTGCGCGGCCTCAAGGAGTTGCACATCGACTTCATCCAGGCCGACTGACGAGCGCTAGTCCTGCGCAGCAAGGCCTTGGCCGTCGCTGCTGTCAGAACTTCGGCGATGACGTCGCCGCCCCCGTCGCTGTCGGTATGGGCGTCCGGCTCAAGCGGTGTTTAATGGTCGGCTGTTAACCCGGGCGAACGTTCACATTGTTGTTGTGCGGCCCGCAGGATCGAGTCCGCAGCTATGAATGCAGGTTTGATGCGGTCAGCGCCCTCGATGGGTAATTTTGCGGCGCAGCGCAGCACCATCAGCGCCAGCGCGCTGTGGGTCGCGTAAGAGACGATCAGCAAGTTAGCGCGAGCCTTGGCGCCGCTGACCGTCATTACGTGCTGGCGTTTGCCTTCCCAGCCCGGCCAGTTGAAATTGGGTGGTCGTTGCAGCGATGACCAATTCACGCTGATCGACGTGACTTCTCCGAGTAAAGGAGTCAGGACCGCCACAAGCTCGGGTAATTCATTGGTGATGCGATCTGCGCGCGGCCACCACGCGCCGTCGATATCCTGGCCGAGCTCGCGAGCCACCGACAGCCGGATGGGATTGGCTTGGCGTCGACTCCTGACTGCGTAGCTCATCGGAGGTACTGCAGGTGGCCGTTTGCACACCAGATGAACGCGCAGTAGTGCGCAAGAGTCGTCGGAGTGTTTGGGTGTTGGGTGATAGCCGGAGCTGCATAACCCATGGGCGGTTCCCTCGCGCTCGGCGTCGTCGACCCACGGACGCGGGACTGACGGAGGAATCACATTGCCCGTGGGTGTCATCCGCGCCGATCGCGCGGCGGACCACCGCTGACAACGAACGGCTCGCAGTTAACGCTACGCCACCAGCGGCCCACTCGGGCGATCGGGTGACCAGCGACAGCGCGTGAGCGCGGCGTGGTTGCGCCGCACGACGTAGCGGGATCGCACCTGGGGCCGACACCACCTGGCAGGCCCAGGTGCGTGCAGGCGCGGACGGCTGAGAGCCGTGTCGTTGCAAGGACTCAAGAAAATCCTTGCGCTGCAAGGGATGAGGCGATAACGCTTGCCTTCTGCCACCGTGGGGCGGAATTGCGAGTAGGGTGACGGCAACGCTTGAGGACGGATTACATGGCAATAGAGAACTGGTGCGACGCAATCGAGATCCATCCGTCGCAGATCCGGGTCGGTGACGTAATCGGAACGCGCCGTCCCACCGAATTGCGTCTGACCGTCAAGATGATCAGTGGTCCGCAGAGCGGCCCCCAGCAGTGGACATTTTTCAGCCGAGACAACGACGGCCAGCAGCGAACCAGTACCTTCGGAGAAGACGAGTTAGTCCGAAGGTACGCAAAAGCATCCTGACTTCCAAGAACTCTCAACACCGCCGGCCGCGGCCCGCATTGGTTGGGATCAAAAGCCTTCGGATGTCGACGATCTCGCGCCGATAGTGCGAAACCCCGATCGGCCGTGGCAGTTCACTTGCCGCTGCGGCCAAATGTTGTCACCGTGCGCTGTCGATGGCGCGGACCGGGGAGTGGGGCAGAGTGATCCGCACAGGTCGGGTGCGGCGCCGAGCGCTGCCAACACCGCTCACGGTTGTTGCGTTGCAGAAGCGACAGCGTCGTCGTCGGGCCGATCCGAAAAGGTCGGGTGCTCGACCGGTTTTCCGGAGGTTTCGCCTGAAGCGACATATTTTGGTGCCTCGGGATGGGAAAAGAGGTTCGACTTGTCCATGGACTGTTCCTTCCGAATGAAGAGTTCGGCCGATACGCGCTGTTATCTGACGGTCGAACGACCGAATCGCACGGCGATCTCAATTCGTAATTCGTTCACGTTTCGCGATGACCGCTAGAACGCGGCTCACCTCCACTGTACAGGCCGTGCACGTGGACGCTTGCACGATCCGTCAGTGGGGCCGAGACCGCCGAATGTCAGGTGCGTGAGCTTCGCCGAGCAGCTGACCGCATCCGGTGTCCCAGCGGTCGATCTGCACGGCAATCTATTGAGCCGTACGTGACAGAAACCTCACGGCCGGTACCGAAGAGGCGCGGGTGTCGGTGGCCACCGACCTGACGCAGACGTGGCCGCCGCGCACACCATCCGCAACGCAGAGTCACTCAGCGCGACAACGGTTTCCACAACAGGGCAAGCCTCGTGCTACCCTGAACCCGCATGGATGTTTTTGGTACATCCGCATTTGAATGAGAGAAGTAAGTAAATGGCACAGGGAACTGTGAAATGGTTCAACGGTGAAAAGGGCTTCGGCTTCATCACCCCTGACGACGGCACGAAGGACCTCTTCGTCCACTACTCCGAGATCCAGGGCAACGGCTATCGCTCACTCGAGGAAAACCAGCGTGTTCAGTTCGAGGTTGAGCAAGGAGCCAAAGGGCCCCAGGCGGTAGGAGTCGACTGCCGTCTAGAGAAATTCACATACGTCACGGTGGGCTGGTGCGATTGCTTCGCACCAGCCCACTGGTGTTTTCGTACCCCTTGACGCCGGCGACATGCCGATTCGGCTCGTTGGGCCTGCATTGTGGTTTGGGCGGTGGCACGCATCCCACCACGGGCGGTCGTACGCAATCGGTACCCCTGCCGCGGGTCGCGCCCAGCGATCCCTGCGTCGCGGCGGTGTCTCGTGGGCGAATCGAATCTTTGGGGACGCTCGCCACATCGGCTGCGACATCGACTAGCGCATCAACCCGATCCGGGCGCGCCGACCGGGATAATGACCGCATGCGTCTCGCTTGGGTGCTGAGGTTGGCGATCGCGGTGGCGCTCGTCTCGGCGGGTCGGGACACTCACCGCGCAGGCCAGACCCCGACGTGCCGCCGGTCAGCGACGCCGCGCGCGCGGCAGGATTCGTCGACATCCGCAGCGTCGTCCCCGACGCGGTACTCGATCTGCGCTACGCGACGACGAACAACTTCACCCACACGCAGCTGTATCCGTCCGACGCCAGATGCCTTGTGCACCAATCGATGGCTCCCGGCCTGGCCGCCGCGGCCGGCGCGCTGCGCCCGCAGGGCCACCTGCTGGTGTTCTGGGACTGCTATCGGCCGCACGACGTTCAGGTCAAGATGTTCAACCTGGTCCCCAACCCCGCCTGGGTGGCTCGCCCGGGCCCGTATGCGCACAGCCACGAGTCGGGGCGTTCGGTCGACGTGACCTTCACGACGACGCAGCAACCGTGCCCGTCCGGGCGACACGCGGGCGGACTTTGCCTGGCCGACATGGGCACCGATTTCGACGACTTCTCCTCTCGGGCAACCGCTTTCAATACCCAAGGGATCAGCGCCGACGCCGTGGCGAACCGGGCGCGCGCTGCGGGACGGCCATGAACTACGGCGGGTTGAAGGTGTACTTCGGGCGAGTGGTGGCATTTCGACGGCCCGGGTGCCGGTGTCGACCGACCGATTCTCAACGTCCCCGTCGACTAGGCTATCTCAGATATATGAGACGACAATTTCATAATATGGCTGGCGCGTAGCTGCCATACAGAGCGGCAGGCAAGGGGCCACAGTGAACGACGAACATCGAGCGACTTACACGCACGGGCATCACGAGTCGGTGTTGCGCTCTCACCAGCGACGCACCGCCGAGGACTCCGCGGCTTACCTGCTGCCACACCTGAAACCGGGGCTGTCCGTGCTCGACGTCGGCTGCGGACCCGGCACCATCACCGCCGACCTGGCCGCCCGGGTCGCGCCCGGACCCGTCACGGCCGTCGACCAGGTCGCCGACGTGCTCAATGTTGCCCGCGGCGAAGTCGAGCGACGCAATCTGTCCAACGTCTCGTTCGCGACCGCCGACGTGCACAACCTCGATTTTCCCGACGACACCTTCGATGTCGTCCACGCCCATCAGGTGTTACAGCACGTCGCCGATCCGGTTGCGGGCGCTGCGGGAGATGCGACGGGTGTGCGCGCCGGGCGGCATCGTGGCGGCCCGAGACGCCGACTACTCCGGGTTCATCTGGTACCCCGAGCTGCCGGCGCTCGACCTGTGGCGAGACCTCTACCAGCGCGTCGCGCGCGCCAACCGCGGCGAACCGGATGCGGGCCGGCGATTGCTGTCGTGGGCGCAGCAGGCGGGATTCGACGACATCACGCCCACCGGCAGCCTGTGGTGTTACGCCACGCCCGCGACGCGCGACTGGTGGGGCGGAATGTGGGCCGACCGGATTCTGCACTCCGACTGTCGCGCGCGACCTGGTGAGCCTCGATCTGGCGACCACCGCGCAGCTCGAGGAGATCTCCGCCGCGTGGCGAGAATGGGCTGCCGCCCCGGACGGCTGGATCGCCATCCCGCACGGCGAAATCCTCTGCCGCGCATAGTCCTTTCAGTCCAGGAAGAGATCCGGGATCGGTTGGTCGCCGCCGCCGTACCGGGACAGGTCAGCGATGCCCGCGGAGCGCAGCACGTCCGCGTCGATGTAGCAGTTGCCGGTGGCTTCCCGGCTGGGCCGGGAGACGATCTCGACGGCGGCGTCCGCCATGATCTCCGGGCTGCGCGACGACCGGCCAACTATCGTCGCCGTCGGCCAGGTTCGCCACCGCGGAGGTGGCGATGTACGTCTGCGGCCACAGGCAGTTCAATCCGATTCCGGCATCGGCGAATTCGGCGGCCCAGCCCAGCGACAGCAGCGTCATCCCGTACTTGGACAGCGTGTAGGCCGGGTGCGCGCCGAGCCAGCGCGGGTTCATGTTCAGCGGCGGCGCGATGGTCAGCACATGCGGGTTGGCCGACTTCGCGCAGATGCGGCAGGCAGGCCTGGGTCAGCAGGAACGTGCCACGTCATGTTGATGTCGGTCATCAGGTCGAACTTCTTGGCCGACAGCCGTTCGGTCGGTTCCGTCGCGATGGCGCTGGCGTTGTTGACGCAGACGTCGACGCCGCCGAAGCGCTCGACCGCCGTGTCGACCACCCGCTGCACGTCCTCTTCGCGGCGCACGTCGCCGACGACCGCCAGCGCCTTGCCGCCGGCGGCCTCGACCTCGGCGGCCGCGGTGTGCACGGTGCCGGGCAGGCGGGGATGAGGGTGCGTCGGTCTTGGCCAGCAGCACCACGTTGGCGCCCTGCCGGGCCGCGCGCGATCCCGATCGCGAGGCCGATGCCGCGGCTGGCGCCGGAGATGACCAGGGTGCGATCGGTGAGCGAAGCTGTTGGGCATTGAGCCTCCTTTACCTGGTCGACAGGTTCTACCAGGTCAACCGATGGTATTGGCATTCTCTTTTTTTGCAAGTACGTTATTCACTGATGGATAACGACAGTGCAGACCCCTTCGGGCATCCCGCTGGAGCCGGTGTACGGGCCGGCGGATCGAAGCGCGGAACCGCCGCAGCCGGGCGAGTATCCCTTCACTCGCGGCAACTTCGCGTCCGGCTACCGCGGCAAGCTGTGGACGTTCCGCCAATACTCCGGCTTCGGCACCGCCGAGGAGTCCAACCGGCGCTACCGCTACCTGCTCGATCAGGGCGGCACCGGCCTGTCGGTGGCGCTCGACCTGCCGACCCAGTGCGGCTACGACTCCGACGATCCCGAGTTCGGCGAGGAGGTCGGCCGGGTCGGCGTCGCGGTGGACACCCTGGCCGACGCCGAGATCCTGTTCGACGGCATCCCGCTGGACAAGCTCAGCACCAGCTTCACGATCAACGGCACCGCGGCGATCCTGCTGGCGTTCTACGTCGCCGCCGCCGAGAAGCAAGGGCGTCCCGCGGGAAAAGCTCACCGGCACGATCCAGAACGACATCCTCAAGGAGTACGCCTCCCGCGGCACCTGGATCTGGCCGCCGGAGCCGTCGCTGCGGCTGATCGCCGACACCATCGAGTTCTGCGCCGCCGAGGTGCCGCGGTTCAACGCGATCTCGGTGGCCGGCGCGCACTTCCGCGACGCCGGCGCCAACGCGGTGCAGGAGATGGCGTTCACCCTGGCCGACGGCGTCACCTACTGCGACACCGTGGTCGAGCGCGGCCGGATGACGATCGACCAGTTCGCGCCGCAGATCTCGTTCTTCTTCTACACCCACGGGGACTTCTTCGAGGAGATCGCCAAATACCGTGCGGGACGGCGGCGTTGGGCCACGATCGTGCGGGAGCGCTACGGCGCGACGACGGACAAGGCGTCGATGTTCCGCTTCGGCTGCGTCTGCGGCGGCGCGTCGCTGTACGCGCCGCAGGCCCAGAACAACATCGTGCGGGTGGCCTACGAGGCGATGGCCGCGGTGCTCGGCGGCGTGCAGTCGATGTTCACCGCGGCCTGGGACGAGCCGTTCGCGCTGCCCAGCGAGGAATCCGCGACGCTCGCGCTGCGCACCCAGCAGATCCTGGCCTACGAAACCGGCGTGGCCCGGGTCGCCGACCCGCTGGGCGGCTCGTACTTCGTCGAGGCGCTCACCGACGCCACCGAGGCACGCATCATCGAGATCATGGACGACCTCGAGCGGCACGGCGGCATGGTCCAGCGCCATCGAGGACGGCTACCTGCAGGGGCTGATCGCCGACGAGGCCTTCCGGATGCACCAGGACATCGAAGCCGGCGAGCGCCCCGTCGTCGGGGTCAACAGGTTCGTGTCCGAGGAGCCGGCGCCCGATGTCGTCACCTACGAACTCGACGCCGAGGGCCGCGACCTGCAGCTCAAGCGGCTGTCCAAGGTGAAGGCCGAAAGGGATTCGGCCGCAGTGGAATCCAGCCTGGCCGCGCTGTCGCGTGCCGCCGAGGGAGACGACAACCTGATGCACAAGCTGATCGACTGCGCCAACGCCTACTGCACGGTCGGGGAGATGGTCTCCGCGCTCAAGGCAGTGTGGGGCGAATTCCAGCAGCCGGTGGTGTTCTGATGGCCGTTCGCGTTCTGGTCGCCAAGCCCGGCCTGGACGGGCATGACCGCGGCGCGAAGATCGTCGCCCGCACCCTGCGCGACGCCGGCTTCGAGGTCATCTACACCGGCATCCGGCAGCGCATCGAGGACATCGCCTCGATCGCCGTGCAGGAAGACGTGGCGGTGGTGGGCTTGAGCATTCTGTCCGGTGCGCACCTGGCGCTGACCACGCGCACGGTCGAGGCGCTGCGCGCCGCCGACGCCGCCGACATCGCCGTCGTCGTCGGCGGCACCATCCCGCACGCCGACGTGCCCAAGCTGCTCGCGGCCGGCGCCGCCGCGGTATTCCCCACCGGCACACCGCTGGACGACCTGGTGCGCGAGATCCGCGCACTGACCGGCACGGCGGAAGTTGAACCGAAGCGAACCGCTCGACGGAGGAACCGTGCGCGTCGGAGTGATGATCGGCGCCGAGCGTGGCGACATGGCGCGCAAGGTGGACAAGCTGGTCTCCGATATCGAGTGGGCCGAATCGGCAGGTCTGGACACCGCGTGGATGCCGCAGGTGCCCAACGACTTCGACTGCCTGACCATGGTGTCGCTGATGGCCGCGCACAGCTCGCGCATCGAGCTGGGTACCGCCGTGGTGCCGCTGCAGGCCCAGCATCCGATCGCCCTTGCCCGCCAGGCGCTCTCGACGCATGCGGTGGCCGGTGGGCGGCTGGCGCTGGGTGTCGGACCGTCGCACCACTGGATCATCCGGGACATGCTCGGCCTGCCGTACGAGAAGCCGGCCGCCTACACCCGCGACTACCTCCAGGTGCTCAACGCCGCCGTTGCCGGGCCGGGACCGGTTGACGTCGAGAACGATTCGTTCACGGTGCACAATCCGCTGGCGATCGGGGCCGATACCCCGATGCCGGTGCTGGTCGCCGCGCTCGGGCCGGTGATGCTGCAGATCGCCGGCGAACTCGCCGACGGCACCGTGCTGTGGATGGCCGACGAGCGCGCGATCGGCGATCACATCGCGCCGAAGATCACCAAGGCCGCCGCGGATGCCGGGCGCCCCGCGCCGCGGATCGTCGCGGGTATCCCGGTATGCCTCTGTGCGCCTTCGCAAGTCGATGAGGCCAAGGAGCGGGCCAACCGCATCCTGGGCGAGGCCGAGGTGTCGCCCAACTACCAGCGCCTGCTCGACCGCGGCGATGCCCGCGATGTCGGTGATCTGTGTGCGGCCGGCGACGAGGAGGCGATCCTGCGCGCGGATTCGCCGCTTCGCCGACGCCGGCGTGACCGATCTGTCGGTGCGGCTGCTGCCGATCGGCGACAACCGCGACGAGCTGGTCGCCTCCAAGCGGCGCACCCGCGAAATGATCGCCGCGCTCGCCGCGGAATTGCGGTGACTGCAAGCAACACCGGACCGCTGGCCGGGATCCGCATCCTCGAGGTCGGCACCATGCTGGCCGGTCCGTACGCCACCATGATGCTCGCCGATCTCGGCGCCGAGGTCACCAAGATCGAACCGCGCCGGCGGCGAGATCTCCCGCAGGTCGGCGCCAGCTACTTCGCCAGCCTCAACCGCAACAAGTCCAGCATCTGCCTGGACCTGAATTCCGATGCGGGACAGCAGCGATTGGGTGAGCTGGTCGCCGAATCGCATGCGCTGCTGGTGAACCTGAAGCCGTCGGCCATCCGCCGGCTGGGCCTGACCTACGAGCGAGCTGCGGCGGCACAACGAGCGGATCGTCTGCGTGGCGATCACCGGCTTCGGCCTGTACGGCGGCGACGATCCGGCCTTCGACTACGTGGTGCAGGCGGGCGCCGGCACCGCCGCCTTGACCGGCGATCCGGACGGCCCGCCGACGCTGCCCGGATACTCGTCGGCCGACAACTCCACCGGAATGACCGCGGCGCTGGGGCTGCTGGCGAAGATCATCTCCGGCACCGGCGGCCAGGTGGACGTGTCGCTGCGCGACGTGATGCTGTCGCAGCTGAACTATCACGCGTCCGCCTATCTCAACGACGGCGTCGAGCCGCAGCGCCGCCCGTACGGCGCGCACTCCTATTACGTTCCGGCTCAGCTCTTTCCAACCGCCGACGGGTATCTGGCGCTGTTCATCACGCACGACGGCTTCTGGAAGTCGTTTGCCGCGGAGGCGGGCATCGGCGGTTTCGAAACGATGGCCGAGCGCGTCGCCCGCCGCGACGAAGTGCTGGCCGTCGTCACCGCGATGCTGGCGACCGACAGCGCCGCCGGCTGGGAACGACGGCTGCGTCCGCTGGGGGTTCCGGCCGCGGCCGTGCGGACGCTGCCCGAGGCGCTGGAGGCGACGCCGGAAGTGATTGTGACAGCAGGCGATTTCCGTCTGGTCGGCAGCCCGATCCACGTCTCCGGGTATCAGCCCGAGTACCGTCCACCGCCGGCGCTGCCGGAGGGCTGATTGGGCCGACCGTTACGCCTACGCCGTCGACGGCGCGGTGAGATTTGCTTCGGCGAGTTTCCGGAAGGCCGCCACCAGACGGCTGCGATCCCCGGCACGCGTCGCCAGGACGACATGACTGGGTTCGACGTTTTCCAGAGGGACGGTCGTGATGTCGGGGCGCAGGCTGTTGCCGTGAACGCCGGCTGTGATCGCGACTGCCTGCCCTGACGCAATGAGTTCAAACTTGTCCTCGATCGCTTCGATGAACGGACCGTCGGGAGCTCGGCGCCCATCGGGCCGAGGATCGATGCGCCAGAAGGCACTCCATGCTGGGTCGGAATGCCGCACCCGCGGCATGGGTTCGTCGGCGATGTCATCTAGGGTGACCGATTTTCTGCCCGCCAACCGATGGCCGACGGGCACCGCCAGCACTCGCGGCTCGTCATACAGGACGGTCACGTGCAGCTGATCGGTAGGAAACGGCAGCCGGGTGACCAGGGCATCCACCCGATGATCCAGTAACGCACTACGTGCTTGGTCCCAATCCACATGCGTGACTTGCACATCGGCGTCCGGGTGCTCGCGGCGTAATTCGCGGACGGCCGGCGTCACAATCATGCCGATCGTATAGCCGATCGTGATGCGGCTCGGTTGGGCGGCGGCCCGAGCCTGCGCGGTAGCTTGAGCGGCGGAGCGAAGGAGCGCCTTGGCCCTGGGCAGGAACACTTCGCCGGCTTCGGTCACCCGGGTTCCTTGCGGCGTGCGATCGAACAGGCGAACACCGAGCTGCTGCTCGAGGCGGCGGATCTGACGGCTCAACGACGGTTGCGCGATCCGGAGTGCGCTCGCGGCGCGGCCGAAGTGCCCGTGTTCGGCCACCACGACGAAGTACCCGACGAGTCGCAGGTCGAGGTCTATCACCGGCGGTGATGCCGAGTCGCTCATGCGCCCAGTGTAACCACTGGCCCCATGGCAAGCGGCGCAGGAATCGCGTTGAGATGCCGTGATGCAGAATCCGTATCGCGTCATCCGAAATAGGCCTTGGACAGTTGCGGGGCGCGGTCATTGACTTGATGTCACCAGCACCAAGCAATCGAAGGGACCTTCCATGCACGTCTTTGTGACCGGCGCAACCGGACACATCGGTTCGGCCGTCGTCGACGAACTCTTGTCAGCCGGGCACCAGGTCACCGGCCTGGCCCGCTCCGAGGACTCCGCCGCCGCCCTGGCAGCAAAGGGCGCCGGTGTACGACGCGGCGACCTTGACGACCTCGACGGCCTGCAGGCCGCCGCGGCGGCGTCCGATGGAGTCATCCATCTCGCCTTCCGACACGATTTCGACGACTTCGTCGGTGCGGCAGAGACCGATCTGCGTGCCGTGCGGGCGATCGGGGAGGCGCTGGTGGGTTCGGATCGGCCGTTTGTCAGCACGTCGGGGACGCTGCTTCTCGCATACCTGGGGCAGGACCCGGCCACCGAGGACGACGTGGTGCCCGCCGGCCCGCGCGTCGACTCGGAGAACGCGGTGGTCGCACTGGCCGAACGCGGGGTCCGATCGTCGGTCATCCGGCTATCCCCGTTGGTGCACAGCAACCTCGACCACCACGGCTTCGCCCACCACCTGATCAATACCGCCCGCGCCGCCGGCAAGTCCGCCTACATCGGTGACGGCGCCAACCGCTGGCCCGGCGTGCACACGCTCGACGCCGCGCACCTCTACCGGCTGGCGCTCGAAAAGGCGCCTGCGGGAACGCGTTTGCACGGTGTCGCCGACGAGGGCGTGCCATTCCGCGACATCGCCAAGGTGATCGCCCGGCATCTCAATGTGCCTGCGGTCAGCATTCCCGCCGAAGAAGCCGGCCACTTCGGCTTTCTCGCGCTCTTCGCATCGCTTGACAACCCGACCTCGAATGCCCTGACGCGGAAGATCCTGGACTGGCGGCCCGAACGCCCGGGGCTACTCGAGGATCTCCATGCCGGCCATTACTTCGGCGAGTGAGTGGCGCCGTGGCTGACACAGTGATCGCGGTGGCGCGCGAGGCGTTAGGGCCGGTTGGGTTGTGCCTGCCCGTTTCGTTCGACAGGCCACCGTCCATCGACCTGCAACGCGAGGCGGTTTGCCGGTTAGAACAGGCCGGATACCACGCCGTCTGGACCAACGAGGTGATCGGCAAGGACGCCCTGGTGCAACTGGGCGTGCTGCTGGCCTCCACCGACCGGATGACCTTCGGTACGTGCGTCGCCAACGTGTGGGCCCGCCCGCCCCAGACCATGCACGCCGCGGCAGCCCAACTGGCCCAGGCATATCCCGGCCGGATCGTGCTTGGGATGGGGGTCGGCTACCCGGAGCAGGCGGCCAGCGTCGGGCGGGAGTATGGCAGCCCGCTGGCCACCATGCGCGACTACCTGGACCGGATGGACGGCCCAACGTGGCCGCCGGCGCCCGACGCGGGGTACGCCCGCATCGTTGCGGCCAACGGCCCGAAGATGCTTGCCCTATCCGGCGAGATCGCCGGCGGGGCGTTTCCCGCCGCGCTGCCCCCGGAGTTCACCGCTCAGGCCCGGCGGGTGCTCGGGCCGGACCGGTTGCTGGTCGTCGGAGTGTCTGTGGCCCGCGACATCCAGGCAGCGCGCGAGGCGGTATCGGCCAGGCTCGGGTTGCGTTCCTATGCGTCCAGGCTGGCGGGTCTGGGTTACTCGGCCCGTGACATCGACGAGGTCAGCAATCGACTCGTCAACGCACTTGTCGCACACGGTGATCCGGCGGACATTGCCGCCAAAGTGAACAAGCATCTGGCCGCAGGCGCGGACCACGTCGTGCTGCTGCCGCCCATCGGGGGCGAATTCACCGTCGGCATCGAACAATTCGAAGGACTGGCTTCGGCGTTGGCCGAGCCCGGCCACCTTTCATGCTGAGCCCGAGTACCGTCCCGGGGCCGGAGCCGCCGGAGGGCTAATTCGGCCTCGACGGTATAAGGTGCAACGATGGATCTGCAGCGTGTCGCTGACGAACTCGAAATCACCGCGCTACTCAACAGATACGCTCGCGCCGTCGACGCCAAGGACTGGGAGCTCTACCGCTCTGTCTTCACCGACGACGCGCACATCGACTACTCGTCGGCGGGCGCCGCGTCGGGCCCTCGTGACGAAGTGACCCGCTGGTTGGAACAGGGCTTCGGCGCTATCCCGATGTCCATGCACTACATCACCAATATCGAAATCCTGGCACTCGACGGTGATCTCGCGACGGTGCGGGCCATGTTCTACAACCCGATGCAGTTGCCGGGCATGGCGGAGTTGAGTTACTGCGGCGGCTACTACCACCACCGGCTGACGCACACGGCCGACGGTTGGCGCAGTCGCAGCCTGCGCGAGGAGAACGTGTGGTTCGTCAACCCGCCAACGGGCTGACTAAACCGCCGAACGTCGAGTAGTTGTGCTAAATCGCCCGATTTCGCCCAGCAAGTCGACGTTCGCCGTCACTATTCGGCATTCGCCAGCTGCTTTTCCTGATAGCGCCGCGCCCACTCGGCGCGCGACCGAATCGAGACGTCCACGTCGGCCGCCTTGGCGCGCAACGCTTTCACGGTCGCCTGCTCCCGTGATGTGCGGGCAAACGGGTCCCAGCCGAAGAAGCGGCAGGAGTTCTCCCAGGTGATCTTGTTGATGTCGGAGTCGTCGGCGCCGGCGGCGTTGAGTTCGGCCAGCACCTGTTCGGGTGCGTCCGGCCAGAAGCAGTCCGAATGCGGATAGTCGCACTCCCAGGCGATGATGTCGATGCCGATCTCGTGGCGCAGCTTCAGTGACGTCTTATCGGTGACGTAGCAGGCCAGCGAGTGTTCGCGAAACACGTCGGATGGCAGCTTGTCGCCGAAGTCGCGGCGCAGCCATTTCTGATTGATGTAGTGGCGGTCGCTGCGATCCAGATAAAACGGGATCCAGCCGATACCGCCTTCGGAGAAGGCGAATTTCAGATCGGGATAGTTGCGCATGGCCGGACCCCACAGCAGATCTTGGGCGCACATCGCCGACACCTGGGTGGCCAGGATGATCAAATTGTCGATCGGCGCTTCGGGGGCCATGCTGATCGCGCCGAAGCCGGTGCCGATGTGCAGACACATCACCACGTTCTGCTCGGACAGCGTGCGGAACACCGGACCCCAGTAAACCTCGTCGTGGTAGCTCGGAAGTCCTTCCAAATGAGGCAATTCCGGCATGGTGACCGCCCGGCAGCCCTTCGCGGCGACGCGGCGGATCTCGGCGCACATGCCTTCGGGAGTCCAGGTGGGCAGGATGGCGATCGGGATGAAGCGGTCCGGGTAGGACCCGGCCCATTCGTCGATGTGCCAGTCGTTGTAGGCCGACACCATCACCAGGGTGATGTCCTCGCGCGTCATGTTGAGGTGCCGGGCCGAGAAGCCGGTGAACGTCGGGAAGCACATCGACGCGAGGATGCCGTTGCGGTTCATGTCGCGAACGCGTTCGTGGACGTCGTAGACGCCGGGGCGCATCTCCGCGAATCCGGCGGGGTCGCGGCCCCACTCCTCGGCCGGCCACGACACCACCGCGTTGAGGCCGCTGACGCCCTGCGGCCTGCCCTGGTACATCCACTGGTCGACGCCCTTGTCGTCGGTGACGACGATAGGTGCCTCGGCCTTGTACTTGGCGGGGACGTGTCGCAGGAACATGTCCGGTGGCTCGACCACGTGGTCGTCGATGCTCACCAAGATCAGGTCATCGACCTTCATCAAGCAGTCCTCTCCCGCGCGGTGGCTCGAGCCGAACTCAGCCGCCGCACTCCGTGGTGGTCTCGAGCAGTCGTGGAACGGGCGCCGGGTCCAGTTGGAGGGCGTCTGACATGTGCAGCTGTCCGGCGTTGGCGATCATGTTGTCCAGAATCGCCTGCAGGTCGTCGCCCTCGATCTCATAGATGGCGACGTAGGGTCCGTCGCCGGCAACGGGCCGCAACCGGCGCGCCGAGACGAATCCGTCCAGGGCGACGAGCTCCCCCAGGTGCACCTCGTCGTACCAGGTGTTGTAATCCTGTTCGCGCTCGGGCGAGCTGGGTCGGCTCTCCACGAGGATGATGCCCTTGGCCATCGTCGACACCTCTCCTGGCTGCTACTCGTAACGCACCGTGACCGAGTCCGTGTCCGGAACGCCCTGGCACGTCAGAATGTAGCCCTCGGCGACCTCGTCGGGTTCGAGGGCGTCGTTCGCCCGCATGGTCGCGTGGCCCTCTTCGAGCTTGGCCATGCACGTACCGCAGTTACCGGCCTCGCAACTGAACGGCGGCTCCAATCCGGCCCGCCGCGCGCTCTCCAGCAAAGTCTCGCCCGGAACTATGGGCACCGTGACTTTCTTGCGGTCGAGAAAAATCGTCACCATTCCGGCACTGGAGCCGTTTGTTGCCGGATCTGTCACCCCTGGGGTCTCCTCGATGATCCGGGTGACCGTCACTGAGACCGCCCCCTCTCCCGTACTTGCATTCTTCACTATAGAGAATACTATTCTCACGAAGCGATAGCATCTTCTCAAGACTGTATGGATGTCGGGTCAGCCCGGTCTGTCAGGGAAGGACGGGACGTGACCGAGCCGGCGGCGCTCGTGTTCGAGGAACGGCGATTCAGTGCGCCCGAACTCGACGCGCTGGCCGACGGATGGGCCGCGAACCTGGCAAAAGGCGGTGTCACCGCGGGCCACCGCGTCGCCGTCATGGCCTCCAATCGGCCGGAATTCCTCGCCGTGGTGCTGGCGATCTGGCGACTTTCCGCTACGGCGGTCCTCGTCAGTCCCGCGTGGAAGCGCAACGAGGTCGACCACGCGCTGGCGCTGACCCACCCCGACCACGCCGTCGGGGACCACCCGGTACTGGCCGGCCTGATGCCGATGCTGCACCTGGACGAGCCGGTGCCGCCCGCGGAGCCGATACCCGGCTCACCGCCGCCCGCGACCGACGCGGCGTTGGTGTTCAGCTCGGGTACCACCGGCCTGCCCAAGGCCGTCCGGCATACCCACGCCTCGCTCGACGAAGCGGTGCGGCACTGGCGCCAAGCGCTGCAACTGACGCACCGCGACCGAATCCAAGTTGCGACGCCACCGTCACACATTCTCGGACTGTTGAACCTGCTGACCGCGTGGGAGACCGGCGCCTGCGTGCGCCTGCATCCCCGGTTCGACATCGACCGGGTGCTGCGGCACATCGAAAGTGACCGCATCACAGTGGAAATGGCGGTCGCTCCCATCGCGCTGGCCATCGCCTCGCATCCCGACCTCGAGTCCTATGACCTGTCGTCGCTGCGCTACATCATGTGGGGGGCCACTCCGGTGAGTACCCACGTGGCGGAGACGGTGACCCGGCGCACCGGAGTGGGTTGGCTCCCGGCCTACGGCACCACGGAATTGCCTGTCGTAGCGTGCAATCCGATCGATGACCCGCGGCTCGACACCGTCGGGCGGGCGGTGCCCGGTGTGGATCTGCGGGTCGTTTCCCTGGCGACCGGCGAACCGGTCGGCCCGGGCGAGGTCGGTGAGATTCAGGCCCGCTCGGCGTCGCTCATGGCCGGATACCTGCCGGCCGAAGCGACGGGGGAGGCGATCCGCGACGGGTGGTACCGCACCGGAGATGTCGGCTGGCTCGACACCGGCGGTTGGCTGCGAATCACCGACCGCCTCAAAGAGATGATCAAAGTGCGCGGCTTCCAGGTCGCCCCCGCCGAGATCGAGACCGTGTTGCACGGTCATCCGGCGGTCAAAGACTGTGCGGTGTTCGGAATTCCCGACGGACTCAACGGCGAAGCGGTCGTCGCCGCGGTCGCCGCATCCGAACCCATCGACACCGAGGCGGTCGCCACCGAGTTGACCGCCCGGGTGGACGAACGACTGGCATCGTATAAACACCTGAGCCGGGTCGTGTTCGTCCCCGATATTCCTCGCCTGCCTTCCGGCAAGGTGCTGCGCCGAGTGCTGAAGGAGCGCTATGGATGTACGTCTGACAGCTGAACAACAGCAATTACGTGATGCCGCCGCCAAGCTGGCCGACGATCTCGGGCCATCGGCGGTCCAGGACCTCGACGACCAGACTCGGATTACGCGTCTGGACAAGCAGATCGAGAACACGGGCTGGCGATCGTTGCGTTCCGACGGGGCCTCCGGTGTGGAGGTAGCCATCGTGGCCGAGGAATTCGGCCGCCGGCTGGTTGACACGCCATTTCTAGGTCCCGTGCTCGCCGACGATCTGGGCCGCCACGTCGGCGCGGACGTATCGGCGGCGACGGTGGCCGTCGACCATCGAGTGGTCGACGCGCGTGGCGCGCGGCGCGCCCTATCGCTTTCGGGTGGCACGGTCGTCGCCACCGATGTGCACGTTGCGCCGCAGAGTGTCGACCTGACACGTGCTGACGCGACGATCGCGGGATCGCCGGAGACGCTGGGGGAGGTGTCATCCGAGGTTGCCGAGCAATGGCGGGCGCTCGCGCTGGTCACCACGACGGCGGACCTGGTCGGCATCGCCCGGGGTGCGCAAGCCGTCGCCTGTGACTACGCCAAAATCCGTGAACAGTACGGCAAGCAGATCGGCTCGTATCAAGCCATCGCGCACTTGCTGGCCGAAAGCCTTGCGCTGATTGAGGGTTCGGTGAGCGTGTTGCGGCATGCCGCGTGGGCCGTCGATGAGCTTGCCCCCGCCGAAGCCATTCGGGCCGCCCAAATCGCAAAGGTCTACTGCGCGCGCGCCGCCCGCACCGTCTGTGAGACGGCCATCCAGGTGCACGGCGGTATCGGCAACACCTGGGAATGCGTGGCGCATGTCTACCTGCGTCGGGCCCTGACATCGACCGAGCTGTGGCCGGTCGCGTTGAAGGAGATCGATCTTGGACTTTCGTGACTCACCCGACGAAGCCGCCTTCCGGGAGCGGCTGCGGACCTGGCTTTCGGCGCACGCCAAGGAGTTTTCGGGCTCGGGCGACGAGTATTGGGCGCGCATGGCCGACTGGCATCGTGCGCTGTACGACAACGGCTTTTTCGGCCTGTCCTGGCCACGCGATTGGGGCGGCCAGGACCTGGCGCCGGTTTACGACGTCATCGTCGACGAGGAGCTGGTGCGTGCCGGTGCCCCGCCGCGCCCCAGCGTCGGTTATCTGGTGTACGGCATCGGCGCGCACGCCAGCGACGAGCTACGCAAGCGCTTCCTGCCCGGCATCATCAACGGCACCGAGCGCTGGTGCCAGGGCTTCAGCGAACCTGGCGCCGGCTCGGACCTGGCGTCGCTGACCACCACCGCGCGCCTCGAGGGCGAGAACTATGTGGTGAACGGGCACAAGATCTGGACCAGCTATTCCGACGTCGCGGACCGGTGTTTGTTGCTGGCGCGCACCGACCCCGAGGCCAAGCGCCACCGGGGCCTGTCCGCGTTCGTCCTGGACATGAAACAGCCTGGCGTACAACAGCGCCCGCTGCAGATGATCAACGGCGTCACCAACGAATTCGGTCAGGTGTTCTTCGATGATGCCACGGTGCCGGCGGACCGGATGGTCGGTGCTCCCGGCGATGGCTGGGCCGTGGCCATGACGGTCGTCGGGCACGAGCGCGAGCCCTCCACGCTCGGCTATGCGGCCCGCTACGGCAAGCTCGTTCGAGAGCTGTTGTCGCGCAACGATGGTCGAAGTACCCGAAGAGCTGGCGTGGGCCGCGGTTCAGTCGGATATGTTGACCCATCATGTGCGGCGGCGGCTGTCCGAACAGCTCGACGGGGTATCGCACGGCTCGGAAGGCTCGCTGGACAAGCTGCTGATGACCTGGGTGGAACAATCCGTCGGGACATGCGGCCCTTGCCGTCGCGGGGACGGGCGACCCCGATCTGCTGAGTGCCTACCTGTACAGCCGGGCGCAGAGCGTCATGGGCGGGACATCACAAATACAAAAGAACATCATCGCTTCACGAATCTTGGGATTGGGAGTCTGACGTGTACGACATGCCGACCGAAATCGACGTTCAGGCCGACGGTGCCCTGCGCATCATCACGCTCAACCGTCCGGATTCGCTGAACTCGGTCAACGACAACCTGCATGTCGGACTCGCCCGGCTGTGGCAGCGGCTGACCGACGACCCGACGGCTCGCGCCGCAGTGATCACCGGTGCCGGCAGGGCGTTTTCCGCCGGCGGCGATTTCACCTATCTGGGAGAGCTGGCGAACGACGCTGACCTGCGCGCCAAGACAATTCGCGATGGGCGCGAGATCGTGCTCGGTATGGCGCGGTGCCGCATTCCGGTGGTGGCGGCGGTCAACGGCCCCGCCGTCGGGCTGGGCTGCAGCCTGGTGGCGCTCAGCGACATCGTCTACATCGCGGAAGGCGCCTACCTGGCCGACCCGCACGTGCAGGTGGGTTTGGTGGCCGCCGACGGTGGACCGCTGACCTGGCCGCTGCACATCAGCCTGCTGCTGGCCAAGGAATTCGCTCTGACCGGCACCCGGATCAGCGCGCAGCGCGCCGTCGAACTCGGGTTGGCCAATCACATCGCGGATGATCCCGTTTCCGAGGCCGTCGCCTGCGCCAAAAAGATTCTGGAGCTTCCGCAGCAGGCCGTGGAGAGCACCAAGCGGGTGCTCAACATCCATCTGGAGCGCGCCGTGCTCGCCAGTCTGGACTATGCGCTGTCGGCCGAGAGCCAGTCGTTCGTGACCGAAGACTTCCGGGCCAACGTCGCGAAATTCAACGCGGCCAAGAAAAACTGAGGCTGTGGCCGTCGACGGCCTCAGGCGTCGTGCCGGCGCAGGAAGCCACGCATCACCGCATCGAACTTGTCCGGCTCCTCGATGAACGGCATATGAGCGCTGGATTCGAACAACTCGAACTGTGAACCCGGTATGCGCCGGTGCATCTCCTGCATGTGTTCGGGGACGCATTCGTCGTAGCGGCCCGCAAGCACCAGTGTCGGCACGGCGATTTCGCCGAGCCGGGCCACCACATCCCAGTTCCGGATCGTCCCCACGATGTGAAAGTCGCTGGGGCCGAACATGGTCTCGAATATTTCGGCGCCCATGTTCCGGAACGCGTCCTCGAGCTCTCGCGGCCAGGGGCGTGCCCGGCACAGGTAGGTTTCGTTCCAGGTCCGGATAGCGGCCTGATACTCGGGCGCGTACGTGGTGCCGGCGGCCTCGTGCTGGTCGATGGCGGCCTGGGTGGCCGGGTCCAGCTCGGACTTCAAGCGCGCCACCATCTTCACGAACTCCGGGATGGACGCGATGCTGTTGGAAATGGTCAGGCTCGCGACGCCGCCGGGCGCCGCGTCGAGCACGTACTGCTGGGCCAACATCCCACCCCAGGAGTTGCCGAAGAGGTGGAAGCTGTCCAGACCGAGGGCTCGGACCACGGCGCCCACCTCGGCCACCGAGCGATCCATCGTCCAAAGCTCGCGGTTGGGTGGGCATTTGGAGTTTCCGCAACCGAGCTGATCCCAGAAGATGACCTCGCGCTCCGTGGCCAACCGCCCCAGCGACCGCAAGTAGTTGTGCGGCAAGCCCGGTCCACCGTGAATGACGAGCAGCGGAAGACCCGCGCCGCCACCGGTCCGCTTGAACCACACGTTGCCGCCCGGGACCGCGACCATTCCCTGAGTCATTCATCCACCTTCGCAAATCGGCGGGCTTCCCGCACTGCTGACGCCGGCCATCGTTGACACCGGGTTGTGTTCCGGTCGCTTGGCTGCGTTGGTGATGGCGGCGCAGGTGTTTGTTAGTGCTGCGGCCCCGCCGGGGTGAAGAAGATTTCTTTGACCTCACGCAGCGCGTAGAACTCGAGCACGTAGCCGGCGAGGGGGTCCCGCCCACCACCAGCCGGCGATGCTGTTCGGCAGCAGGCCGAGTAGCACGGCGGCGGCCAGCAGGCCGTCGATGAGGGTGACGCGGCCCTCTGTGGTGAGGACGGGGTTGCTCAGGGCGGCACGGGTTCGGGCCTTGCCGGCCGCGAGCGCGAACATCGTCGCTGCGGTGACCGTCGTCCAAACGATGCCAAGGGGCGAGGGCTCGGGGTGAAAGCCAGCAACGAGGACCATCGTTGACTGCACCACCAGGTACATACCTAACGCTCCGAAGGCGGCGCCGATGAGCCGCAACGCTTTCCGCCGACGGGCTGCCCCGGTTCCGGAGAGCTCCCAGATCACCACCAATGAGGCGCCGATCTCGATCAGCGAGTCCAAACCGAACCGGGCCAGCGCCACCGGTTTGGCTTCGATGGCGGCCGACGCGAGGATAACGATGCCGACCACGTTCCAGGCCAGGGTGGTGTATTCGAGGGCAAATCCGCGCCGCAGCAGAGACCGGCGTGCGGCCTCGCCCGGGTGGTTCATCGGGGTCGGTCTCACATATCGGCCATACCGGCAAACCGCCATGGCCGATATCGTCCATTGACTGTTCGGGAAAGGTCGACGTTGCCGGGCGCGCTGCCGCGGCAGCCCCGAGTCCCTGGCAGGATTTCCTAGTGCAGCAGCTTCGGCTAAATGAAAGGAACGGCAATGACCAGTGTCACGAATCCGGTCCCGTTGCAAGATCTTTCGGGAATTGTCGGACACCGCTTCATTTACACCTACGCCAACGGATGGCAGTACGAAATGTATGTCAAGAACGCCAGCACCATCGACTACCGCATCCACTCCGGACATGTCGGAGGCCGCTGGGTCAAAGGCCAGGAGGTCAACCTCGTCCAACTCGACGACGACAGTTTCAAAATTTCCTGGACCGAACCCACCGGCACCTGCGTGGCCGTCAACGTCCTGCCCGCCAAACGCCGCATCCACGGCGTCATCTTCTTTCCGCAGTGGATCCGCATGCACGGTGAACACACCGTCTGCTTCCAGAACGACCACCTGGATGAGATGCGGGCCTACCGTGACCAGGGACCGACCTACCCCATCTACGAAGTCCCCGAATTCGCCTATATCACCCTGTTCGAATACGTCGGAACCGACGACGAGACCGTCATCGACACCGGTCCCGAACACCTCCCGCCGGGATGGTCGAACCGCACCGACTAGCGGCCGCCGCCGCTGCGTCGCGCTCCGCAACCGGGCGCTTGTTGCGACTCACACTCTCGCAATGAGAGAATATGATTCTCATGAACGTGCGGATGACTCTCGCGGCCCCGCACCTGCTGGTTGAACTGGAGAAGACTCGTGTCTGAAGCCGTCATCGTGTCCGCCCTGCGCACCCCCATCGGCACCGCACGCAAGGGCACACTGCGCGACACCAGTGCCTTCGATCTGGCGCAGCATGTGGTCACCGAAGCGGCGAGAGATCTGGACCCCGCGCAGGTCGACGACGTGATCCTGGGTGAGGGCCTCAACGGCGGCGGCGTGATCGCCCGCCACGCGGCGATCACGGCCGGGTTGTCCCACGTACCCGGTCTGGCCAACAACCGGCACTGCGCGGCCGGGCAGGCCGCGGTGCAGAGCGCGGCGGCAAGCGTGCGCGCGGGGATGGACGAGCTGATCATCGCCGGTGGCGTGAATGCGGCGTCGACGTCGCCGCGCTCCCGCATCCAGGTGGACGGCGAGTGGGTCGACTGGTTCCCGCCGACCCACCCGGACCGGCCCGACGCGCCGAACATGGACATGTCGATCACCGTGGGCTGGAACGCCGCGGTCAAGGCCGGCGTGAGTCGTGAGGAGATGGACGCCTGGGCACTGCGGTCACACCGCAACGCCATCGCCGCCATCGACGAAGGCCGCTTCAAGGAGGAGATCGTCCCGATCGAGACGCCGCATGGCCTGTTCTCGGTCGATGAGCACCCGCGTCGCGATACCACCATGGAGAAGCTGGCCGCGCTCAAGCCGCTGCATCCGGAGATCGAGGGCTTTTCGATCACCGCCGGCAACGCGTGCGGCGCCAACGACGGTGCGGCGGCGTTGGTCGTCGCCAGCGACCGGCTCGGGCTGCCCACGCTGGCCACGATCCGGTCCTGGGCATCCGTCGGCGTCGACCCGGCGATCACCGGCCTGGCGCCGGTGGAGGCGATACCGAAAGCCCTTAAGCGGGCTGGACTTTCGATTGCAGACGTGGATCTGTTCGAGATCAACGAAGCCTTCGCGGCGATGTGCGTGGCCACTATCAAACTGCTCGAGATCGACCCGGACAAGGTCAACGTCAGCGGCAGCGGCTGCTCGTTGGGGCACCCGGTCGCGGCGACCGGAGCCCGGATGCTGGTCACCCTCGTGCACGAATTGCGCCGCCGCGGCGGGGGCATGGGCGTCGCGGCGATGTGCGCGGGCGGCGGCATGGGTTCGGCGACGGTGATCGAGGTCGCGACTCCATAATGCGTACATGATCATCGCCGATCTGATTGCTCGCGCGCGCAACGGATCTCCCCGGGCGGCCGGTCGGCTTCTCAGCCTCGTCGAGGGCGAGCAGCGCGACGAGGTCTTGGCGAGTATCGGTCCAGCGCCACAGGGCATGGGGCCGGTCGTCGGCATCACCGGGCCGCCGGGCGCGGGTAAGTCGACGACGGTCGCCGCGCTGGTCGGCGCCTACCGCGAGCGCGGCAGCCGGGTGGCGGTGCTGGCGGTAGACCCGTCGAGCCCGTTCAGTGGCGGGGCGCTGCTAGGGGATCGAATTCGAATGGCCGCGCATATCAACGACTCCGACGTACTCATCCGTTCGGTCGCGACTCGTGGGCATCTGGGCGGCCTGGCCGCCGCGGTGCCCGCGGCCATCCGGCTGCTGGGGGCGATCGGTTACGACGTGGTCCTGCTGGAGACGGTGGGGGTGGGGCAGTCCGAGATCGAGATTGCCGCCGTCGCCGATCCGACCGTCGTCATTCTCAATCCCGGTGCGGGCGACGCGGTTCAGGCCGCCAAGGCGGGCGTGTTGGAAGTCGCCGACATCGTGGCGGTCAACAAGGCCGACCGGGAGGGCGCCGAACAGACGGTGCGGGATCTTCGGGCCGAAACCAGCGCGCCCATCGTTTCGCTGATCGCCGCCCGCGGCGAGGGCATCAAAGACCTGATGGCGGCCATCGAGGACCACCGCCGCACCGACAGCCGCGCGCGCCGACTGGCCCGCGCCCGAGCGCAGATTCTGTCGCTGGCACAAACCCGGCTGCGGACCCAGCCCGATCTCGACCGGCTCGCCGAGGCGGTCGTCGACGGCGACCAGGACCCCTACACGGCCGCCGATCAGCTGATCTCACCACCCGCGCCTCAACCGGGCTGACGGCCCGTGTGTCCCCCAATCGGGGGACCGGGCATTCATCATCTTTGCGGGCCGATCGGCGGAGGTGCGGCCCGCGCAATCGCCCTAACTTGAGTGTGCGTTCAACGCGGCGGCCACCAGGCCGACGACCGGATCGCCATCGGTCGTCGGGCGCTGGCCGGCGCCAAGCAGATCGCTTGACAGTTAGGAGATCCCGCATGACTGACACCCCCCAGACCCCGGCAGCGTTGGTCCGCGACGATCGACGACGGCGTGGGGTTCAGCCAGGAGACGATGGCGCGCCGCCTGGGGGAGGGACACATCGGGCTGGCGTCGCATCGTGCCCGGGTGGAGGCCGCCGGGGGAGTCCTCGTCTTTCTCGACGCCCCAGTAGGCACCCACGTCTGCGTCGAACTGCCGCTCAAGACCTAGCCGCGATTCCCACGTGCGCTGGCACCGGCGCTATCACAGATGAAACTCGCCTATTGGGCTATCGCTCAGCGGGTCGCGCCGGGACTCAGCCGTAGTCGCTGACCAACAGGCGGTAGCCGGCGTCGAGCTCCTGTCGTCCGAGCAGCTGCGAGTGTCGCTGTTGCCAAAGCCCGGACCTCAAGTCGGCCGCGAGCCGGTCCAGACCCTCGGCCAGGGAGTTCTCCTGCGCGTACGCCAGCATCGAGATGCCGGCGCGGACAGTGGGATCGAGATAGGCCTGGGGCCGTCGCCAGTAGGCGGCGCCAAATCCGTCGGTGCAGTCGTGCGGTATGGGCACGGTCTGCACGTGCGCTCCTCCCAGCAACTCCACCAGTCGCGCGATCGGAACAGAGAGCTCTTCGTTGATCCGGGCGGCATCGGGCAGATATTCACGCAACAACCAGAAGTTCTCGATCACCGATTGATCCCAGGTCAAAACCACTATCCGGTGGCGCACGACGCGGCGTAATTGGCGGATTCCGGCCGCGAGATCGTCCCAGTGGTGCACCGTCAGCAGGGCCATCGCGGCGTCAACGCACTTGTCGCGCAACGGCAAAGCCTCTGCTACAGCCTGGACGCACGGTGCCGACCCTGCCGGCCGCTGGGCGATCATCACCATGCTGGGCTCGATCGCAGCGATCGTCTGCGCCGGTTCATAGGATCCGGTGCCCGCCCCGACGTTGACGACGGTGCCCATCCTGGTGAGCGCGGTATGCACTTGGGAGGCGATCCGCGGGTCGGGCCGGCGAGTGTCGCGATAGCTGGCGCCGATCCGGTCGTAGGCGACCATCGACCCAGGATGACGCAGTCGGATGCGGTTGCGCCAGTGCGTACCCGGCTACTTCAGGTCGACCGACTTCCCGGTGGCGGCCGCGTGCCCCGCGCGATAGCCGAAAACCATTGCCGGGCCGAGGGTTCCGCCAGCGCCGCCGTAGGCCCGCCCGGTCACACCGCCCATCGCATTGCCCACGGCGAACAGGCCCGGAATCGGCTCGCCGCCGACGTGCAGGACGCGGGCATCGTGATCGGTGCGCGGTCCACCCTTGGTGCCCATCGCGCCGATGCTCACCGGCACCGCGTAGAACGGGGCGGTGTCGATCGGCCCCAGCGTCTTACCGGCCGGCGTGGTCGCGCTGTCGTCGCCCCAGTAACCGTCGTAGGCGCTGGAGCCGCGCCCGAAGTCGGGGTCCGCGCCGGCGGTTACGTGACGGTTCCAGCTCTCGACCGTGCGGGTCAGACCGTCGGTATCGATACCGGTCTTGGCGGACAACTCAGCAAGGTCTGCCGACTCGCAGAACCAGTCCGGGACGGGCTGGCCGGGCTCGACACCGAGGAATCCGTACCGCTGCAGGTGAACCGAATCGAACACCATCCATCCGCGATCGTTGACGTACCCGCCGCGCGGATCCAGGTAATGGAACGCGCCCGCCATCGAGTTGTAATCGCACGCCTCATTGACGAAGCGCCGGCCCGCCGAGTTGACGATGATGCTGCGCGGCCGCGTTCTTTCCAGACGCACGCTGCGGCTGCGGGGCTTGCCCTCGATGGTGTCGCCCGGGATTTGCACGATCGGAACCCACCACGCTTCGCCCATGTTGGCCAGACCGGCCCCGTGCGCCATCGCCATGCGCAGTCCGTCGCCGGTGTTGTTGGGCGGGGAGACAGCACCGTGCATGGGACCGCGTAGAAAGGCTTGCGCCAGAGCCGGATCCCACTCGAAGCCGCCGGTGCCCAGAATGACTGCGTGGCGGGCGCGGACGCTGATCGTCCGTTCCGGCAACGCGATACGTACCCCGACGATTTCCCCGTCCTCGGCGATGAGTTCCTCGGCCCGCGCGTTGGTATGTGGGGTCACCCCGGCATCCAGCAGACCCTTGAGGAGTCCCGCGATCAGCGCGGTGCCGGCGACGCACAGATGACCCGTTCGTTCGTCGATTGCCGCATGCAGGCGTGCCCTGGTCTCGGCATCGAAACCGACGTTGGACCAGTCCGCCGGGAAAGCCGTTAGCTGAGTTGCCCATTCACCCAGCTGAGCCAGATCGAAGGGGGCCGCACTCAGCGACCGGCCGCCGGCCGGCTGTCCGCCCGGCAGCTCCGGCCGGTAGTCGGGGAACCCGGTGGCGATCTCGAAATGAAGACCGCTGTGCGCTTCGATGAAGTCGAGCATCGCCGGGCCGGTGCGCACGAACGTTTCGACCAACTCGTCGTCCATCGAACCGAGCGACTGCGCACGCAGGTATCGCAACGCATCGGCGGGCGTCAATTCGCCGTCGGGAGAACGGTTATGGGCGGGGATCCACACGATGCCGCCGGACACGGCGGTGGTCCCACCGACAGTCGGGGCCTTCTCGTAGACCTCCACTGAGGCGCCCGTGACGGCGGCGGTCAGTGCGGCGGTGAGGCCGGCGCCGCCACTGCCGAGCACGACGACATCGACCTCGTGGTCCCATGACATGGACTGCTATCCCTTCAGCTCAGTAGCTCCGACAACTGCTTGGCGGCCTTGACGACCGCATCTTTCCCGCGCAACACGACGTCTTCTCGGTGTGAGATGAGGTTGATGCACGTGGGCGGGGACGGCACCGGACGGCGCACCCCCACGGCCAGGCCGTAGGTATTCGGTTCGATCTCGCCGTAGGTCGTCACCCAACCACGTTCGCGCGCACGGGAAACCAGCTCGCGCTCTCCCGGGCGTGGTGGCATGCAGGCGAGCAACGCGATTCCGGCGGCGCCGCGGTCCAGCGCGTACCGGCTGCCTTCGTGGAAGGAAAGCTGGTAGGCGACATGGCTGGGCACGATCACCGCGATCGCCACCTGCTGGTCGCCTTCGGCGATGAGCAAGGACACGGTGGTGCCGAGCTCGTCAGCCAGCGCGCGCAGCGTCGGCAGACTCACCTGGCGCACGTTGCGGTCGAAGGAAGCGCCGAGCACGGCGAGGCCCGCTGCCGGACGGTAACGGCCGTCCTCTCCCTTGGCCACCAGTCGAAACTCGGCCAACGTCGTCAGCAATCGATACGCGATGGTGCGGTGCACCCCGACCTGGTCGGCGAGCTGTTGCGCCGTCAGTCCACTGGGCGAGTCCGCCACCATCTGCAGCGCGGTCAGACCCCTGGCCAGGGTCTGCGAACCGGTACCGGACCCCGTCACAGCCTTGACAGACCTTCCCGCGAGAGCGAAGCTCTATATATAACGCACATCAGTGTGCGATATTAGCACACAAGGTACGCCGAAAACGAGAACGAGATTTCCCCGATCTGGAGGCCGGACAGCACCGTGGCGGAGTTCGAGAGCATATGGAGCGATCTCCAGGGCGTCGCGTTTGAGCAGGGCTACCTCGCCGCCGGAGGGATACGGACCCGCTACCTGCGTGCCGGCGATCCCGGCAAGCCGGTACTGGTGTTGCTGCACGGATCGGGCGGCCACGCCGAGGCATACGTGCGCAATCTCGGCGTGCACGCCGAGCATTTCTGGACCTGGTCGATCGACATGCTGGGCCACGGGTACACCGACAAGCCGGGTCATCCGCTGGAAGTCGCCCACTACGTCGAGCACCTGATGGCGGTGCTGCGCACCATCGGTGTGGACCGCGCCTACCTCAGCGGCGAGTCGCTCGGGGGCTGGGTGGCCGCGCGCACCGCGGTCGACCACCCGGATGTGGTTGAGCGACTGGTACTTAACACTGCCGGCGGTTCGCAGGCCGATCCCGCGGTGATGCAACGGATCATCACGCTGTCCATGGCCGCCGCCGAGGATCCGACCTGGGAAACGGTGCAAGCGCGCATCAAATGGCTGATGGCCGACAAGTCGAAGGCTTACGACGACCTGGTTGCCAGTCGCCAACGGGTCTATCGTCAACCGGGATTCGTCTCGGCGATGAGCGACATCATGGCGTTGCAGGATCCGGAGATTCGCGCACGCAACATCCTCGGCCCGGACGAATACGGGTCGATCATCGCCCCGACGCTGGTGCTGTGGACCAGTGACGACCCCACCGCCGACGTGACGGAGGGCCGTCGTATGGCGTCGATGATTCCGGGCGCGCGCTTCGAGGTGATGCCTGGCTGCGGTCATTGGCCGCAGTATGAGGACGCCAAGACCTTTAATCAGTTGCATCTCGACTTCCTGCTGGGCCGGTGATGGCCGCACCGGGGCAGGAGGTACCTGACATCGAGACCGACGTGCTCGTGGTGGGTGCGGGCCCGGTCGGTCTGACCCTCGCCAACATCCTTGGCCTGCAAGGCATCCGCACCGTGGTGGTCGACGAGCGCGACTCGCTCATCGACTACCCCCGCGGGGTGGGCCTGGATGACGAGGCGCTGCGGACGTTCCAGTCGATCGGGCTTGCCGACCGGGTGCTGCCGCATACCGTGCCGAACCAGATTCTGCGCTTCGTCGACGCCAAGCGCCGAGTGCTCGCCGAAATGGCCCCGCCGGACGCGCGTTTCGGCTGGCCGAAACGTAATGGCTTCGTGCAACCGCTCGTCGACGCCGAACTGCTGGCGGGACTGGACCGATTCGAACACGTCCAGCTGCGGTGGGGGCGTCCGATGACGACATGCGAAGAAAGGGCCGACGGGGTGACCGTCGAGCTCGGTGGCGGCGCCGACAACGACGGCGACACCTCGCGTGTGCGGGCGCGCTATGTGGTCGGGTGCGACGGCGGCCGCAGCATGACCCGCCGGGTGATGGGTGTGTCGTTCGACGGGACGACGTCGTCGACCCGGTGGCTGGTGGTCGACATCGCCAACGACCCGCTGGGACACCCGAACAGCGAGGTCGGCGCCGACCCCGAGCGCCCGTACGCCTCGATCTCGATCGCCCACGGAATTCGCCGCTTCGAGTTCATGATTCACGCCGACGAGACCGATGAGCAGGCCGAAGATCCCGCGTTCCTGACGCAGATGCTGGCCAGGATGGTGCCCCATCCCGATCGGGTCGACGTGATCCGGCGCCGGGTGTACACCCACCACTCGCGGATCGCCGGCGCATTCCGCCAGGGCCGGCTGCTGCTCGCCGGGGACGCCGCCCACCTGATGCCGGTGTGGCAGGGGCAGGGGTACAACAGCGGGATCCGCGACGCGGCGAACCTGGGCTGGAAGCTCGCGGCGGTGGTGAGCGGCCGCGCCGACGACAGGCTGCTGGACACCTATGACGTGGAACGCCGCAAGCACGCCCGCGCGATGATTGATCTGTCCACCATGGTGGGCCGAGTGATCTCGCCGACCAACCGCCGGGTGGCGACCGCGCGCGATCTCCTGGTGCGGTCGGCGTCAATCGTGCCGTCGCTCAAGCGATATGTGTTGGAGATGCGGTTCAAGCCGATGCCGCGCTACGAACACGGCGCCGTCGTACACGCGGCGCCGGGGCGCACCGATTCGCCGGTGGGAACGCTGTTCATCCAGCCGCGCGTCGACACCCGAGACCAGCAGGACGTGTTGCTCGACGACGTGCTCGGTACGTGGTTCGCCGTGCTGTGCTGGAACAACAACCCGCGCAAGATCCTCGGGGACGTGGCGTTCGCGAACTGGAAAGCGCTGGGTGCCCGGTTCTTTGCGCTGCGCCCGGCGACCCAGCTGCACTGGACCGGACACGATGACCCCGATGTCGTGGTGGTGGGTGATCGGCACGGTGGTGGCCTCAAATCCTGGTTCGACACCCACTCCGAATCGGTGCTGTTCCTGCGCCCCGACCGATGCATCGCGGGTGCCTGCATCGCCCAGCGCGCACCCGACCTGAGCGCCGCGCTCCTTGACGCGCTCACACTCACGCCGCGAGGAGGTGATTTGCAAAGTGGTACTGGCTCTGTGCTGTATGTCGCACAGCCCGCTCCTGAATCTTCCGGGGCCGTCGCGGGACCTGCTTGACGACATCGAGGCCGCAATCACCGAAGCGCGCGGCTTCGTCGAAGCGTTTGACCCCGAACTGGTGGTCAGTTTTTCCCCGGATCATTACAACGGCTTCTTCTACAAGGTGATGCCGCCCTTCTGCATCGGCACCAGCGCCTCCGGGGTGGGCGACTACGGCACCCACGCCGGACCGCTGAATGTGCCGGAAACGCTTGCGACCGACTGCGCGAAGGCGGTCCTCGACGCGGGCGTCGACGTCGCGGTCTCGGCCAGCATGGACGTGGACCACGGCACGGTCCAGCCGCTCGAAAAGCTCTTCGGTGACGCGACTGCGCGTCCCGTGATACCGATCTTCGTCAACGCGATCGGCTTGCCACTGGGCCCGATGCGACGCTGCCGCGCGCTCGGCACCGCCGTCGGCAACTATCTGGCCACCCTCGACAAGCGGGTCCTGGTCCTGGGATCCGGTGGGCTCTCCCACAGCCCACCCGTGCCGACTCTGGCCACCGCGCCTGCGCCGGTGTTGGATCGGATCGTGCACGGCCGGCCGATGACAACCGAGCAGCGGCAGGCCCGGCAGGCCGCCGTCATCGACGCGGCCAGAAGTTTCGCCTCCGGTGACAGTGAGCTGCAGGCACTCAACCCGGCATGGGACCACCGATTCCTGGAAATCATCGACGGAGGATGGCTGGACGAATTGGACGGGTGGTCGAATTCCTTTGTCGCCCAAGAGGGTGGCAGCTCCGCGCAGGAAATCCGCACCTGGGTAGCGGCATTCGCGGCGCTGGAAGCAGCGGGGCCCTATGAAACCACCGGGCGTTACTACAAACCCGCACCAGAACTGATCGCCGGTTTCGCCATCAGGACGGCACTTCCGGCATGACGGCGGCATTGGACGGATTCGATCACGTTGTCGACGTGCTTATCGTCGGGTCCGGCGGTGGTGGCATGACGGCCGCGCTGACGGCGCAGGCCGCCGGGCTCGACGCATTGGTGATCGAAAAGTCTTCCCACTTCGGGGGTTCCACCGCGTTGTCCGGCGGCGGCATCTGGGTGCCCGGGGCACCCGCGCAGCGGCGGGAGGGCTATGTGCCCTCGCCCGAAGCCGTCGTGGGCTACCTCAAACAGATCACCGACGGGTTGGTCAGCGAGGCCCGGCTGCGGCAGTACGTCGAGACCGCGCCCCAAATGCTCCAGTTCTTGGAGCAGCTGTCCGGATGGTTCGAATTCGTCTGGAAGCCCGGTTATGCCGACTACTACCCGGAGTTGCCCGGCGGCTCCGAACTCGGCAGCACGATCAACGTGCCCGCCATCGACCTGCGAAAGTTGGGCGCCGACGAGCAAAAGCTGCTCCAGCCGCTGGCCCTGGCGCCGAAGGGAATCTGGTTGGGCCCCAAGGATCTGCGCACGTTCTATCGGATCAGGCAGTCGTGGGCGGGCAAGGGCGTGCTGCTCAAGTTGATTACCCGAATGGTCAGGGCGAGGGTATTCGGCGAGCGGATGGCGGCGATCGGACAGTCGCTGGCGGCCCGGCTCCGCCTGGCGCTGAGGGAGCGCGGCATCCCGCTCTGGCTGGACTCGCCGATGGTGCAGCTGATCACCGACTCCGACGGATCGGTCACCGGTGCGGTGGTGGAACGCGAGGGTGCGTCGCAGCGGATCGGTGCGCGCCGGGGTGTCATCCTGGCATCCGGCGGATTCGACCACGACCTTGCCTGGCGCAAAGAACTGCTGCCCGAAGTCGATCAGGACTGGAGCTTCGGCAATCCCGCGGCGATGGGCGACGGTATCCGCGCGGGCCAAAAGATCGGCGCCGCAACGGACCTGCTCGACGAGGCTTGGTGGTTCCCGGCGATCCAGTGGCCGGATGGCCGCATGCAGTTCATGCTCAACGAACGGATGATGCCGGCGCAGTTCATCGTCAACGGTGCCGGCAAGCGCTTCATCAACGAGGCGGCTCCCTATATGGACTTCGGTCACGCCATGATCGACGGTCAGAGGTCCGGCGTCACCCACATTCCGTGCTGGCTGATCACCGACCACAGATCGTTCAACCGCTACGTCGTCGGGGGACACCTGCCGATCCCCAAGATTCCGGGGGCGCCGGTCCCCACCGGACGGAAGATCCCACCCGCCTGGCTGGAATCGGGCGTCGTCAAAGCGGCCACCACGTGGGACGAAATGGCGGCGAAGATCGGCGTGCCCGCGGACCAGCTTGCCGAAACCGCCCGCCGTTTCAACGAACTGGCCCGCAAGGGCCACGACGACGATTTCAACCGCGGCGACAGCGTGTACGACAACTACTACGGCGACCACACCCTGCCCAACCCGAACCTGTATCCGCTTGGCGATCCGCCGTACTACGCCTTCCGGATCGTTCTCGGGGACCTCGGGACCTCGGGCGGCCTGCTGACCGACGAGCATGCCCGCGTGCTGCGGGCCGATGGCACCGTCGTGCCGGGACTCTACGCGGTGGGCAACACCTCCGCGCCGGTGATGGGCCGCAGCTACGCCGGTGCCGGCGCGACGATCGGCCCAGCCATGACCTTCGGCTATGTCGCGGCGAAACACGTTGCGGCCCGAGCAGCCAACCGAGCCGTTAATACTCATAGGAGGTAACAATGAAAATCTCGCTGTTTTACGAATTCGCTCTGCCGCGGCCCTGGGCGCCCGACGACGAACACGTAATGCTGCAGGACTGTCTCAACGAGGTCGAGGCCGCCGACAAAGCGGGCTTCTCCACCGTGTGGCTTACCGAGCATCACTTCCTCGAGGAGTACTGCCACTCGACGGCACCGGAGATCTTCTTGGCGGCGGCCAGCCAGCGAACCAAGAACATTCGCCTGGGATTCGGCATCATGCACCTGCCGCCGGTGGTCAATCACCCCGCCCGGGTGGCCGAGCGCATCGCCACTCTCGACCTGCTCTCCAACGGCCGTGTCGAATTCGGCACCGGAGAATCGTCGTCGGTCGGTGAGCTCGGTGGGTTCAACATCGATCCCGCCGACAAGCGGGCACAGTGGGAAGAGGCCCTCGAGGTCTCCATCCGCTGCATGATCGAGGAGCCGTTCACCGGCTTCAACGGCCAGCACGTCCAGATGCCGGCACGCAACGTCGTTCCCAAGCCGCTGCAAAGACCGCATCCGCCGGTCTGGGTCGCGTGCACGCGGCCGGCCAGCGTGCAGATGGCCGCCCAAAAAGCTATCGGCGCTTTGAGTTTCGCCTACACCGGACCCGGACCGCTGACCGAGCGGGTCAATGGCTACTACAAGGAGTTCGAGGAGAACGGCGTCCCGGTCACCCCGCAGATCAACCCGAACATCCTGGCCATCGGCGGTGACCTGTCGATGATGGTGGCCAAGACCGATGAGCAGGCGCTGCAGCGGCTTGGACAGGGCGGCGGGTTCTTCTCGTTCGGAATCATGCACTACTACATGACGGGAGTGCACACCCCGGGACGCACCGGCGTCTGGAAGCGCTATCTCGAAGAGGTGGAAAAGGATCCGACACTGGCCTACGGGCCCGGCCGGGGCGCGATCGGCTCTCCGGCCACCGTGCGCGAGTTCCTGCGCGGCTACGAAGAAAGCGGCGTTGACGAGATCATCCTGCTGCTCAACCCGCGTAGCCACGAGGGCACCATGGAATCCATCGAGCTGATGGGCAAAGAGGTGCTCCCCGAATTCATTGAGCGGGACGCAAAGGCCGTGGCGGAAAAGGCGAAGCGGCTGGAGCCCGTCATCGAAAAGGTGGAGGCGCGTCGGCCGATATCGGCCGCACCGCAATTCGACGAGGATTACTCGTTTGGTGGACTCCCGACCGGTCGCGGCGGTAAGTTCACCGCCAGCGAGATCCCCGAGGCCATGGCGGAGATCAACGAGGGCCGCGTTCAGGCGGCGCAGCGCGCAAAGGAACAGCAGAAGTAAACCCGGACGGCAATCTGAGTCGGGAGAATTTCGAGGCGAGCCTTGGGAGAGATCGACGCGCTGTGGCGCTACGACGGCCGCCGTGCGGTGGTGACCGGATGCGCTTCCGGCATCGGCGAACACGTGGTGCGGCAGCTCACCGAGCTCGGAGCCGAAGTCATCGGGTTGGATAAACGACGACCGGCCTTCGCGATCGACGAGTTCCATGAAGTCGACCTGGCCGACCAGACATCGATCGAGTCGGCGGTGACCGCGGTGACGGGCCAGGTCGATGCGCTGTTCAACGTGGCGGGCGTGTCGTCCGGGATCGGTGACCCGCCGCTCGTCGTGACCATCAACTTCCTGGGGATGCGCCACGCCACCGAGGCGCTGATTCCGCAGATGGCCGCCGGGTCGTCCATCGTGAGCGTGTCATCGCTCGCGGCCGCCGCGTACCGGGAGCACCTGCCGGAGGTGGCGCCGCTGCTGCATACCCCGACGATGCAGGAGGGTATCGACTGGTGCGCTCGGCATCCCGATGCGCTGGGCGCCGGCTATCAGTTGTCCAAGGAAGCGATCATCCTCTACACCATGCGCAGCGCCACGCCGCTGGGTGCGCGGGGAATCCGGATCAACTGCACCGGTCCCGGGGTCACCGAGACGCCGATCCTGGACCAGCTGCGCACAGCCTACGGACAGGGCTTCCTCGACGACATCCCCAAGCCGCTGGGTCGTGTTTCCGGCCCCGCCGAGCAGGCCTCGGTGCTGCTCTTCCTGAATAGCAATGCCGCCAGCTATATTTCGGGCCAGGTGTTGTGGGTCGACGGCGGGAACGTGGGCGCCGCAATCGCGCGTGAACTCGAGGAAGGGCGTGCTTCGTGGCCAGTGTGACCGACTTTCGCCGGGCGGCTCGCCATGTCAGCAACTGGGGTCGCTGGGGCGGCGACGACGAACTCGGCACGCTGAACTTCATCACCGAGGAAAAGATCGCCCAGGCCGCAAGCTTGGTCCGGCACGGCAGAGTGTTTCCACTCGGCGTGGACTTCGGCTCGTCGGGACCACAGGGCGCCTTCGGTTTTCGGCACAATCCGATCCACGTGATGACGGTCGACGGCGGTGACGCGAACACGCTGGCCCAGTATGGACCGGGATGGGACCGCAATCCGACGGCGGCGCAGATGGGCCCGTACTTCGTCGACAATCTGTTCCGATTCAACGACGACATGATCATCATGCCGTTGCAGGCCGCCACCCAGTGGGATGCGTTGTCGCACGTCTACTACGACGACCAGCTCTACAACGGGATCCCGGCGGGTTCGGTGACCAGCCTCGGCGCCCGCCGACTCGGCATCGAGAAGGTGGACGGTAAGGGCATCACCTCGCGCGGTGTGCTGCTGGATCTGGTGCGCCATCGCGGCGCGGAGGTCTTCCTGGAGCACGGAAAACCCATCACCCCGGAGGAATTGGACGATGTCGTCCGTGCGCAGGGTGTGACCATCGGGCGCGGGGACATCCTGCTGATTAAAACCGGCTGGTGGACAAGGTATCTGCAGACGGGAAACAAGACCGAACTGTATTCCGGCCTGGACTGGCGATGCGCGCAGTGGCTGCACGATCACGAGATCGCGGCGGTCGCGTCCGACAACCTGCAAGTCGAAGACCCGGTGTCCGGGGTCGACGGCGTCTTCTTGCCCTTCCACCTGTTGACGTTGCGCGACATGGGGCTGATGCTCGGTGAGTACTGGGACCTGACCGCACTGGCGGCCGACTGCGCCGCCGACGGCGTGTACGAGTTTCAACTCATCGCACCCCCGCTGAGATTCGTTGGGGCAGTGGGCTCACCGGTGAACCCGATCGCAATCAAATGATGCAGCGCAAAACCCTATCGGTTGACGGGCTGGCCACCAGTTATCTGGAAGCCGGCGACGGCGACCCGGTGATATTGCTGCACGGTGGTGAATTCGGCGCCGAAGCCGAGCTCGGCTGGGAACGCAACATCGCCGCGCTCGCCGCGCGGCACCGGGTCCTGGCGCCGGACCAGCTGGGATTCGGCGAGTCCGCCAAGGTCATCGACTTCGTCGACGGCCGCGGCATGCGGATTCGGCATATGGCGCGGTTTTGTGAACTGCTCGGCGTCGACGCGGCGCACTTCGTGGGCAATTCGATGGGAGCCATCAATCTTCTCACCGACGCCACGTCGGACGCACCGCTGCTGCCGGTGCGCAGCTTGGTGATCATCTGCGGCGGCGGAGAGATCCAGCAGAACGAGCATTTCGAAGCGCTGCAGAACTATGACGCCACGGTGCCGGCGATGCGCCGCATCGTCGAAGCGCTGTTCTTCGACTCGGGTTATGCCGCCGACGACGACTACGTCCGCCGCCGTTACGAGTCGAGCACCGCGCCGGGGGCATGGGAGGCCATCGCCGCGGCCCGGTTCCGCCGCCCCGGCGCCACGCCGTCCGCGACCCCGTCAGCCACGCGAGCCTACGAACGCATCGGTGTGCCAACGCTTGTCATCGAAGGGGGAGATGACAAACTCCTTCCGGCCGGCTGGGCCGCCGAGATCGCCAAGCAGATCGACGGCGCCCGCTCCGTCGTGGTCGACAAGGCCGGACACTGCCCACAGATTGAGCAGTCCTCGGTGGTCAACCAGTTGCTGATCGATTTCCTGGACGCAGTCTGAACGTCACAGGATGTAGTCCAGGCGGGTCATCATTCCGGCGACCTGATGATAGGTGTTGTGGCAGTGCATCACCCAGGTGCCGGGATTGTTGGCGACCAGGACGGCAAGTAGCTTCTGCTTGGGCAACACCATGACGGTGTCCTTGCGGGCGCCCGGGCTGCCGTCGGCTCTGATCACCTGGAATGTATGTCCGTGCAGATGGATTGGGTGATACATCATCGTGGTGTTCTCGAACGCGATGGTGGGCCGCTGCCCCTCCTGGACGTGTAGCGGATTCGTCTTGCCGTAGGGCTCCCCATTGATCGTCCAGTTGTATTGCATCATGTTGCCGCCCAGGACCACGGGGAGATTGAGGCTGGGATCGGGACGTCCCAGATTGACCGGCGTTGTGGCCGTGAACATCTCGACGGTGCCCACCCGTTTGGTGAGTTCGACGGGCTGGAATTGAGGGTCGGGTGCGCTGCCCGCGGCCGTGGAGAGCAACGCGCGTGCCAGGCCGTTCTTGCCTTCGGCGGCCGCCACCAACGGGAAGACGCCGTCCGCGGCGGTCACGGTGACGTCGTAGCGTTCGGCCATGCCGATGAGCAGGGCATCGACTGGCGTGGGTACCACGGGGTAGCCGTCGGTGTGGGTCACCGTCATCGGATGGCCGGCCAGCGCCACTCGGAACGTGGTGTCCGAGGCGGTGTTGATGAAGCGGATCCGGATGCGCTGGCCGGGCTTGGCATTAAATGTCATGGGGGAGGCGGGGATTCGTCCGTTGATCAGATAGTACGGGTAGGCGATATCTCCGGCGTCGCCGCCAAGGAGATCGCTGGTGCCGACGCCGGCCGCCGGCGGCGGCGGTGTCGGGCTCGACGAGGTGGTCGGGCTGGTCGACGTCGTTTCGGTCGTCGTTGCGGGGGATGTCTCCGTCGTGGTCGTCGTGGTCGTCGGTCGTTTCGGGCGCGTTCTGCGGGGGCTTGTTCGGGTTACTCAGTTCGTTGTAGAGCTGCTGGGGACTCTTACCGGCGCCATCGGTCCAATCGTCAAGCACGACGATCCATTCGGTGTCGTAGTTGCCCTCGGTCGGGTCGTCGACGATGACCGGCAGGTAGAGACCGGTGTCCTCGTCCAGGCCGGTGTGCGGATGTGCCCAGTAGGTACCGGAGTTCGGCACGGAGAACCGATAGGTGAAGTCGTGGCCGGCCGCGATGTTGGGGGTGGCCGGCTCGGCGCCGTCCATGTCGTTGCGCAGGGCGATGCCGTGCCAATGCACCGACGTCGGATGATCCAGCCGGTTCGACACGGTCACCACGACCTCGTCGCCGATACTGGCCCGGATCACCGGGCCGGGGATGCTGGTGCCGAAGGCAAGCGTGCGGACGACCGGCCCGCCCAGGTCGAGCTGGACCTGCTGAGGTGTCAGCTTGGCGGTGACGGTGCGGCCGCTATGCGGCCGTGCCGCCTCGGCTTCGGCGATGGCGGCGGCCATCCTGGCATTGCCGGACGGCTCGGGCTTGGATTGACTGCACGCCGTCAGCGCCAATCCGCCGGCGATGCCGGCGGCCATGAAACCGCGCCTGGTGAGCCGAGTTCTGTCGAAGGGGACGCCGCTGGTGGGTTGCACGGGCAATCGGTGCTCCTCGTCTTTGGCTTGCCCCAACGTTCTCGTGCTTGGATGCTAGGCGGAGCGCAACCACCAGCGCTAGGCCTCCCGATTACCGCGCGTCGCACGGGCACGTCGAGGATGCACCTGACTCACGTCAATGTGGCTGCGCGCAAGCGTATCTGGACCGACCAGCGCCGTGTCGGGGTCGTCTACGAAGAGCCTTACGGGGTACCGCTCGGTGCCTGCGCGGCCATCCAGTCGCTGAAGGTGGTTGGGTAGACCACCACTTCTTCGCCGTCGGTGGGAACGATGCTGCGGTCGTCGAGCACGGCACCGTAATAACGGGCATCGTTATCCGTCACCACCGTGCGCGCATCCCCCGTCGCGGCAAACCGGGTCCGGATGAAGTCGTCCATACCCTGCTTTTCGGGACCGGCGATGTTGATCACCCCGTTGGTCGGATCGCCCGTCGCCGCGCGGGTGACCGCCAGAGCCACATCCGCTGCGGCAATGGGCTGGAACGCCCCGTGCGGGGCGCGAACGGTCTCGCCGTCGGTGAACGAATCGGCAATGCCGTCAACGAATTCGAAGAACTGAGTTGCCCGCACGACCGAATACGGCGATCCCGATTGCACGATCATTTTTTCCTGCGCGACCTTGGCCCGCATATAGCCACTTTCGGCCGCCCGGTCGGCGCCCACGATCGAGAGCGCAACGTGATGCTGCACGCCGGCGGCCCGCTCCGCCTCCAGCAGATTGCGTGTAGAGGTGGTGAAGAAGTTCAGGACGTCGTCGTCGGCCCAGGACGGCGAGTTGGACACGTCCACAACCGCGTGGACACCGGCGACGGCCTCGGCAACACCTTCGCCGGTCACGGTATTGACGCCCGTGCGCGGGGATGCCGGGATCGCTTCGTGTCCGAGCTCGGTGAGATTGGCGACGACCTGTGATCCGATCAGCCCGCTGCCACCGATTACCAACACCTTCATGATCACGCCTTTCAAGTTTCCCGATGAACTGGCCATCTCAGCATGGCCTAGGCCCCGACGCGCCGGAAGCCCGGCAGACGCGGTGACCCGAAGCGGCTTTGCCGGCCGGACCGATCCCGCCGCACACTTAAATCAATTGCTTGACTTAACGCGACATACGCCGATTAACTCGTCGTGTGGTTAACGAATTGGACGGCAAGGTCGCCGTCGTCACCGGCGCGGCGTCCGGCATCGGGCGCGGTCTCGCGGAGCGGTTTGTGGCCGAGGGCGCGCGGGTCGTCATCGCCGACGTCGAGACGGACCAAGGCGAGGCGCTGGCGACGTCGCTCGGCGCCAACGCCGTCTTCAGGCAGACGGACGTCGCCGACCCCGAACAGGTGGGAGCGCTGGTCGCCGGTGCCGTCGAGACATTCGGCGGCCTGCACGTCATGGTGAACAACGCCGGGATCTCCAGCCCCTTGCGGAAGTTGCTCGACGACGACCTCGCCGATTTTCACCGGGTGATGGGCGTCAATGTGCTGGGCGTGATGGCGGGCACCCGAGACGCCGCGCGGCACATGGCCGAACATGGCGGCGGGTCGATCATCAACATCACCTCGATCGGCGGCATCCAGGCCGGCGGCGGCGTCATGATCTATCGCGCGTCCAAGGCGGCCGTCATTCAATTCACCAAGGCCGCGGCAATTGAGTTGGCGTACCACGAGATTCGGGTCAATGCCATCGCGCCCGGCAGTATCCCCACGCCCATCTTGGGGAAGTCGGCGGCCGGCATGGATCCAGAACAGCTGAGGGCATTCGAGGCGCGGATTCGCCAGGGGATGCGCGATGACCGGCCGCTGAAGCGCGAGGGCACTCCCGATGACGTCGCCGAAGCGGCGCTGTATTTCGCCACCGACCGGTCGCGCTATGTCACCGGGACGGTGCTTCCGGTCGACGGTGGGACGGTGGCGGGCAAGCCGATCCGATCCAAGAAGCAGAGCTGACAGCACCGGAAGGCCCGGACGTGCCGACGCCGCGGCGCCGCAATTTAAATCAATCGCTTGACTTAAACTCTGGTAGGGAGTTGACTGATCCGATGACCACCGCCGGCCGGACCGTTCGCACGGAGCGGGCCAGTTCCACCCAAGAGGCGATCCTGGTCGCGGCCGAGCGCCTGTACGCCGAGCACGGCATGTTCGCGGTGTCCAACCGGCAGGTCAGCGAGGCCGCCGGTCAGGGCAACAACGCCGCCGTCGGATACCACTTCGGCACCAAGGCCGACCTGGTGCGGGCGATCGAGCAGAAACACCGCGGACCCGTCGAGCAGCTCCGCGAACAGATGGTGTCGGACCTGCTGGCCTCTGGCGGGTCCGGCGAATTGCGGGCCTGGGTGGACTGTTTGGTACGCCCGCTCACCGATCATCTGGAGGAGCTCGGCAACCCGACCTGGTACGCGCGCTTCGCCGCGCAGGCCATGACCGATCCGGCCTACTACAACATCGTCGTCAAGGGTGCGCTCAGCTCGTCGTCGCTGGTGCAGGTCGTCGACGGCTTCAACCGCTGCCTGCCCAACCTGCCCGCCGATGTGCACTTTGAACGCAACATCATGGCCCGGAACCTCTTGATGCACACCTGCGCGGATCGTGAACGCGCGCTAGCCGCAGGCGCATTGACGTCCCATCGTTCCTGGCGGGCCGCGGCCTCCGGGCTCATCGACGCGATCGTGGGCCTGTGGTTGGCGCCGGTGACCGCGTACGAGTGAAGGACCCGCAGATGAAAGTGACTGTCGATCAAGATGTTTGCGCTTCGTCGGGGAATTGCGTGATGAATGCGCCCGAAGTGTTCGACCAGCGCGATGATGACGGCGTCGTTGTCCTACTCAATCCCAATCCAACGTCCGAGCAGGCCGAAGGCGCGCGCCGGGCGGCGGCGGCCTGCCCCGCGCTTGCCATCCACATCGAGGAATGAAAACGATGTCAGACACCCTGACGAGCACCGCGACCCAACAGACTTCCGACATCCCGGACTACCCGATGCCTAGGGAGCCGCGCTGCCCGTTCGCCCCGCCCCCGGATGTCATGGCGCTGGCCGAGGCCCGGCCGCTGTCCCGCGTTCGGATCTGGGACGGCAGCACACCGTGGCTCATCACCGGTTACGAGCAAGTGCGCGAGCTGTTTTCGGATTCGCGGGTCAGCGTCGACGACCGGCAGCCCGGATTCCCGCACTGGAACGAAGGCATGCTGTCCACGGTGCACAAGCGCCCGCGGTCGGTCTTCACCGCCGACGGTGAGGAGCACACGCGATTCCGGCGCATGCTGTCAAAGCCCTTCACGTTCAAGCGTGTCGAAAATCTACGCCCGACCATCCAGCAGATCACCGACGACCACATCGACGCGATACTCGCCGGGCCGCAGCCCGCCGACATCGTGACCGCGTTGGCGCTGCCGGTGCCCTCGCTGGTGATCAGCCAGCTGCTGGGCGTTCCTTACGAGGACGCCGACATGTTCCAGCACCACGCCAACGTCGGCCTCGCGCGCTACGCCACCGGTGAAGACACCGTCAAAGGCGCGATGAGCCTGCACAAATACCTCGCGCAACTGGTCGAGGCCAAGATGGAGAATCCGGCCGAGGATGCGGTTTCCGACCTCGCCGAGCGGGTCAAGGCCGGCGAGCTCAGCGTGAAAGAGGCCGCCCAGTTGGGCACCGGCCTGCTGATCGCCGGGCATGAGACCACCTCCAACATGATCGGACTCGGTGTGCTCGCCCTGCTGGAAAACCCCGACCAGCTGGCGGTCATTCGCGATGCCGAGGATCCGAAGATCGTCGCCAGTGCGGTGGAAGAGCTGCTCCGTTATCTCAGCATCATTCAGAACGGCCAGCGCCGCGTCGCGCTCGACGACATCCACATCGCCGGCGAGACGATCCGCGCCGGCGAGGGCATCATCATCGATCTGGCTCCGGCCAACTGGGATTCGGAAGCGTTCGCCGAACCGGACCGGCTGTACCTGCACCGCTCGGGTGCCGACCGCAACGTCGCCTTCGGTTACGGCCGGCATCAGTGCGTGGGACAGCAGCTGGCCCGCGCCGAGCTGCAGATCGTCTTCCACACGCTGGCGCGGCGCATTCCCACGCTGCAACTTGCCATTCCGATCGAGGAGGTTCCGTTCAAGGACGACCGACTCGCCTACGGCGTCTACGAACTGCCGGTGACCTGGTAGCCCAGCTCGCTACTTATCAAAATTGCGGATCCGAATGGAGGGTCAATGATGACGACTCAAACAAGCACGCTCTACCCGCCCGGAGGTTATGGCGCTCCGAAGGATCGGCGTGGCCATGCCGCAGGCAGCGATGTCGGCCTGCCGCAGGGGACCGTGGTGTTCTCGGCGGACAACCACATCTCGCTGGCGGATGACATCTTCTACCAACGCTTTCCGGACGACCTGAAGGACAAGGCGCCGCGGATCTGGTACGAGGACGGCGCCTACCAAGTCGGCCGCAAGGGACAGTCGTTCCTGCCGGGCGACTTCAGTGCCGTGCTGATGCAGTACGACGACCTGCCCGGTGCCGCCAGCACCAACATCGAGGCCCGGATCCAAGAGCTGCACGACGACGGCGTCGAAAAGGAACTGGCCTTCCCCAACGCCATCTTGGCGCTGTTCCACTACCCGGACAAGAAACTTCGCGAACTGGCGTTCCGCATCTACAACGAGTACATCGCCGAACTGCAGGAGCGCTCCAACGGCCACTTCTACGGTGCCGGGCTGATCAACTGGTGGGACCCGCAGGGCACCCGGAAGACGCTGGACGAGCTGAAGTCGTTGGGACTCAAGACTTTCCTGCTGCCGCTGAACCCGGGCAAGGATGACGACGGCAACATAATCGACTACGGCAGCACCGCGATGAAACCGGTGTGGGACGAGATCGAGGCCGCCGGCCTGCCGGTGACCCACCACATCGGTGAGACCCCGCCGAAAACCCCATGCCAGTTCAACAGCGTGGTCGTCGGCATGATGATCAACGTCGACGGCTTCCGCGAGCAGTTCGCCAAGTACCTCTTCACTGGAATCCTCGACGATCATCCAGGGCTGCGCATCGGCTGGTTCGAAGGTGGGATCGCCTGGGTGCCTTGGGCTTTGCAAGACGCCGAGCACCTGGTGGCGTCCTACCAGCACATGTTCAACCGGCCGCTGCAGCACGACGTGCGCTATTACTGGGACACCCACATGAGCGCATCGTTCATGGTCGACCCGCTCGGCCTGCAGCTGATCGACCAGATCGGGGTGGACAGGGTGATGTGGTCCAGTGACTACCCGCACAACGAAAGCACGTACGGCTATTCCGAGAAGTCGCTGAAAGCCGTTGTGGACGCAGTGGGTCCGGAGAACGCGGTGAAGATCGTCAGCGACAACATCACGAAGTTCCTGGGTCTCTAGTGACGACGTTCGCACGACTGGACACCAATACCGGTAATGGACTGGTGATCCCCGAAACAGCCGACCTGGCGCGCCTGCGCCGCGAGACCGGGGCCCGGCTGCGTTCGGCGATGGCCGAACGCGGGGTCGACGCGATGATCCTGCTCGGCAACAACGCGGTGGTCTACGCCACCGGCGCCAGCTGGCCGCTCGGCGACGCCGGGTTGTCCTACGTCGAGCGGCCGGTGGCCGTGGTGCTCGCCGACGACGAGTGGCCGCACCTGTTCCTGCCGTTCCGCGAGGGAGCCTCGCAGGAGTCGGACTTGCCCGCCGATCACTTGCACGGGCCGGTCTATCTCGAATTCGACGAGGGCGTACGAGCATTTCGCGCATCAGCTGGCCGACCTCATTCCGGCCAAAGCGGTAGTCGCGGTCGACGAGTTCACCGGCGCCATGTCGCGGGCCGGCAAGCAGTTGTTCCCCGGCGGTGCGCCGGTCGACGCGGCCGCCATCGTCAGCGCGGCCAAGTCGGTCAAGACCCCGGACGAACTGTCCTGCATGCGCACCGCCATCCGGATCACCGACGAGGCGATGGTCGAGGTGCAGAAGCGGCTGGCCCCCGGCATCCGCCAGATCGACCTGTCGGCAAGCTTTTTGCGCCGCGCCTTCGAATTGGGCGCAACGGCCAGCATGCTCGAGCCGATCTGGCAGGTGATGCCGCACAGCAAGGCCGAAGGCGTGTGGACCACGCACGGCGACCTGGCGCTGCCGCTGCTGACCACCGAGCGCGAGCTGGTCGACGGTGACGTGCTGTGGACCGACGTCAGCATCACCTACCAGGGCTACTGCTCGGACTTCGGGCGTACCTGGATCGTCGGCCGCGACCCGTCGCCGCGCCAGCAGGCGCAGTTCGACAAATGGTTCGAGATCATGACCGCCGTGCTGGGTGTCGCCAAGGCCGGCGCCACCGCGGCCGATCTGGGCAGGGCCGCGATCAAGGCCAACGGCGGGACCAAACCGTGGCTGCCGCACTTCTACCTCGGCCACGGGATCGGCGTCAACGCCGCCGAAATGCCCATGATCGGAACGGATCTCGGGCAGGAGTTCGACGAGAATTTCGTCCTGCAATCCGGGATGGTGCTGGTTCTCGAGCCGGTGGTGTGGGAGGACGGTACCGGCGGCTACCGCAGCGAAGAGGTCCTGGTGATTACCGAGGAAGGCTGGATCCGCTTGACCGACTACCCGTACGACCCCTATGGCAACTGAAGTCCTGCCCGACGAGCGCACCCTGCGCTCCGGGCGCCGGCAGCGGGCGCTGGCCCAGATGGCAGCGCACGATCTCGACGTGCTGGTCCTCGGCCGGCAGGCCAACGTCCGTTACGTCACCGGAGCGCCGCAGCTGTGGGTCGCCGGCACCCGGCCGTTCGGCCCGAGCTGCGTGCTGGTGCGTGAGACCGGCGCGCGTGCACCTCCTCAGCACCTGGGACGAGGGCATTCCCGAGGACATTCCGCACGAGAACCTGTACGGCATCTCGTGGAATCCGATGAACACCATGGCGGCGCTGCAGCGCATCGACGGCGCGGCTACCGCCCGGCGCGTCGGAACCGATGCGCTCTCACCGGTTTTCGCGCAACTGCTGCCGACCGCGTTTCCCAATGCCGCAGCTGGTCGACGGCGAACTCGCGATGCGGGCCGCCCGGCGCATCAAGACCGACGAGGAGATTGACCGCACTACGGGAATCCGTCGCGGTAGCCGAGTCCGCGTTGGCCGCGGCGGTATCCGAATTGCGGCCCGGCGCCAGCGAACAGAGCACTGGCCGGCGTCGTTGCTGGAGGCCGCGGCGGCCGGCGGGGTCAGCACCCCGTCGAATCAGGATGTCGGCATGGGTGACTTCGCGCAAGCACCCGTGGCGGCGGGCCGACGGCGACTGGCCGTATTCACGACGGCGATCTGGTGGCGTTTTCGGCCGGCGTTCTGGCGGGCGGCTACGTCGGCGAGGTCGGCCGGACCTGGCCGGCCGACGGCAGGCTGCGCCCCGCGGTGCCGCGGCGCTGTATGGGCGCTGGGAACGTCTGTGGGACAGGCTGATCGATGCGTGCCAGCCCGGGCGCGGCAGCGGCCGAACTGCTGGCCGCGTACCAGGCCGCGGGCGAGCCCGAGCCGCCGATGCCGGTCGCGCGCGGCCTGGGCATGGGGTTCGACCCGCCCGTCGTTTCCAAGCACCTGCCTACCACCGCGGCCGGCGGAACGCCTGGAGCCGGGCATGGTGCTGGCCGTGACGGGCTACGTGTGGGAAGAGGGAGTCGGCGCGGTATTCGGGCGAGAAGCGGTCCTGATCACCGCGGACGGCGCCGAAGTGCTTACCGCGAGCCCGTTCTGGCAGCCCTAGCCATGCCCGAGCCCCCGGAGCCGGCGGCCGAAGAGATCATCCGGTACGAGAAAGACGCCACGACGCGGATCGCCACGATCACGTTCGACCGGCCGGACTACCTCAACGCGCCGACGATCGCCGCGCGCCTGCGTTATGCGGACCTGTTGCACCGGGCCAGCATCGACGACGACGTCAAGGTTCTGGTGGTCCGCGGCGCCGGCGACGACCTTGGTTCCGGTGCGGACCTGCCCGAGGTCATGCGGATACGCGACGCGGCTGACCAGGGGCACGGCTCGCCGAATACCGGATCGACGCCGACGATGTCCGGTATCCACCGCAAGGGTTCATTTCGCAACGGCGCGACGCTGGGCCAGTGGTATACCAACCCGAACTCGGGCAACCGCGGCCTGCAGGAATTCAAGAAGATCAGCATCCTCGAGGCCAAGGGCTACTGCTACGGCTGGCACTTCTACCAGGCCGCCGATGCCGATCTGGTCATCTCCACCGACGACGCACTGTTCGGGCATCCGTCGTTCCGGTACTACGGCTGGGGACCGCGGATGTGGTGGTGGGCGCAGACGATGGGCATTCGGAAGTTCCAGGAAATGGTGTTCACCGGAAGGGCTTTCACCGCCGCCGAGATGTATGACTGCAACTTCCTCAACAGCGTGGTGCCGCGGGCTGAACTCGAGGCAGAGGTCGAGAAGTACGCGCTGGCATGTGCCAGTAACCGCCCCACCGACACGGTCTTCATGCAGAAGGTCTTCTTCGAGATCATGAAGCAGTTCCAGGGCGAATACCTGGGCAGCATGCTCAGCGGCGTCTTCGAGTCGATGGGCTGGCAGCGTCCGCCCGGATGTCGGCGACGAGCTGATGCTCGACGACGCGATGAAGCGGGTCTGGGCGATGCGGTCAAGGACAACGACGATAAGTTCCCCGCCGAATGGCGGCTGAGCAAGAAAGCCGCGCAAGAAGGCGCGTGCCGACAAGGACACCAAAGCGAAGAGAAAGAAATAGTGGCGCAAGACCGCGTCGAACCGCCGCTAGCCGGCTATACGGTCGTCGACCTGTCCACCGGTATAGCCGGCGCCTACTGCACCAAGCTGCTCGCCGACGGCGGCGCCGACGTCGTCAAAGTCGAATCGCCAGAGGGCGATCCGCTGCGCAGGTGGTCGGCTTCGGGCGCCGCCATCCCGGCCGGCGGTGACGGCGCGTTGTTCAGCTTCCTGGCCGGGGCAAAACACAGCGTCGTGGCCGATCCCGCCGGCGACGACGATACCGAGCTGGTCGAACCGGCTGCTGGCTTCCGCGGACGCGGTGGTGTGGTCGGCGCGGCTCGAAAGTGGCCGAGCACCCGGACTTTACGCCGCATGCCATCCACGGCCGCCACCCGCATCTCACCGTCACCTCGATCACACCGTTCGGGCTGGAAGGCCCCTGGCGGGACCGGCCGGCGACCGAATTCACCCTGCAGGCGTGGTCGGGAGGAATCGTCGGGCTGGGGCGCGGCGAGCAGGAGCGTGCGCCGGTCTTCGTCGGCGGGCAGGTCGGCGAGTACCTGGCCGGCGTCTACGCAAGCGCGGCGACCTTGGCGTCGCGATGGCGCCGAATCGAGGCGGCGCAGGCGAACTGCTGGATCTGTCGATGCTCGAGACGCAGATTCTCTGCCTCACCTATTACCCGGTTTCCTACTTCGAGGTGCTCGGCCGGCCGTGGCGAGACATGCGGCGGCCGACGATTCCGGGAGTGGCTCAGGCCAAGGACGGCCTGGTGGACCTCGGGTGCGGGACCGCGCAGCAATGGTTCGACCTGTGCGCGATGGTCGGCCATCCGGAGTGGATCGACGAGGAATCGCCGCTGTCGATCACCGAGCAGGCCAACATCCACGCCGAGGAGATCTTCACCTGGCTGGCCGGCACCCCGGTCGACGAAATCCGGGAACTGGCATCGGCATTCCGTATTCCCAACGCCCCGGTCGCCAACGGCGCGAACGTCACGTCGTTCGATCAGTTCGTCGCGCGCGAATCATTTGTGCGCAATCCGCGCGACGGGTTCCAGCAGCCGAGCCATCCATATCGGATGCGGCCCGCGCAGCTTCGTCCGCCGCAGCCGGCGCCGCGGCTGGGCGAGCACACCGCGCATTACCGCGCCGCGGATCTTCCGCGGCGACCGGCGCCGGCCGCGTATGGCGAAAACGCTGCCGCTCAGCGGACTTCGGGTGTTGGACATGACGACGTTCTGGGCCGGGCCCTGCTGTACCCATTCGTTGGCCATGCTCGGCGCCGAGGTCATCCACGTCGAATCCACCCGCCGTCCCGATGGCACCCGGATGATCGCCGGCGTGCCGATCACCGAGGACCAGTGGTGGGAGAAGTCGCCGATCTTCGAGGCCCTCAACACCAACAAGAAGGGTCTGACGCTGGACCTGCAGAGTCCGCGCGGTCGCGAATTACTGCGCGAGCTCATCGCGACGTGCGACGTGATCGTGGAGAACTTCACGCCTCGGGTGCTGGATCAGATCGGGCTGGATTTCGCCGCCGTTCAATCGATTCGGCCCGACACCGTCATGGTGCGGATGCCCGGCTTCGGCCTCGAAGGCCCGTGGCGCGACAACCCGGCATTCGCCTACGTCATCGAGTCGGCGTCCGGCGTGAGTTGGCTTACCGGCTACCCGGATCGCACTCCGTACGAGCCGTATTCGATCGGTGATCCCAACGCGGGTGTGCACGCGCTCAACGCGATACTGCTGGCGCTCGAGCACCGGCGCCGCACCGGCGAAGGCGTGTTCGTCGAGGCGGCGATGGTCGACGCCGCACTCAGCATCTCCGCCGAGCAGGTCATCGAATACTCGGCATACGGGGCCCTGCTGGAGCGCGCCGGCAACCGCGGGCCGACCGCCGCGCCGCAGAACCTCTACCTCAGCGCCGATATCGACGAATTCGGCCGGCTGGACTGCTGGGTCGCCATCGCGGTGGCCACCGACGAGCAGTGGGTCAATCTATGCACGAGCGCTCGGATCGCCCTCCTGGGCAACCGATCCCGGACTCTCGACCGAAGCCGGCCGGCGCACGCACCAGGATCCGATCGACGAGCAACTCGCTGCCTGGTGTCGTGCACCGCAGCCGCGACGAGATCGTCGCAGACCCTGTGGGACGCAGGCGTGCCGGTGGCCAAAGTCATGCAACCGCACCGTCAACCCGAGCTGGAACAGCTGGCGTTCCGGGATTTCTTCGAAGAGGTCGACCATCCGGTCAACGGTCCGGCCAGGCTCAGCACCGTGCCGATGAGGTTCTCGGCAGGGCCCCACAAGTTCCACACCGAGCATGCGCCGCTGCTGGGGCAGCACAATCGTGAACTGCTGTCCGCCCTGGGCTTGTCCGACTCCGAGATCGCCGGCCTGGAGGCCGACGGCGTGATCGGGCGTGCACCGGCCATGCACGCGAGAAGCTGATCGACCATCGCAATCGATTCGCCGGCGCTGCAGTGTTTCTGGATTCCGGAACGGCCGGTACCACGACCCCCGGACCGGCGACTACCGGTGGGACCAACCCGCTAGTGCTTCCAGCCTTCGGCGGCCTGTTCGTCGAAGGTTCGGTCGATGCGCTCGAACCTGCGGCGGATCGAATCCCGGGCCGCCCCGTGCGGCAGCACGTACAGACGGTTGGCCAGAATCGCATCGGCGGTCAGGCGGGCTACGTCGTCGGCGCTCACCGCCTCGTCCTGCGTCGGCAGTGGCCCGAATGCCCCCTCAGGCGTCGCTGACAGTCCGTAGTCCGCGCCGCGGATCCGTTCCGAATTGGAGACGAGCTTGGTCTCCACCACCATCGGGCACAGCACCGAGACCCCGATGCCGTTGGGCTTGACCTCGCGGGCCAGCGTTTCGGCGAGCCCGACGACGCCATATTTGGCAACGCCGTAGGTTCCGAGGCCGTCGTTGGGCACCAGGCCCGCGAAGGAAGCCGTGAACGCGATGTGCCCGCCCTTGCCTTGGTCGATCAGCCTCGGCACGAAGGCCTCGACGGCATGGATCGAGCCCCACAGATCGATGTCGATCACCCAACGCCAGTCGTCGTGGTTCATCTGGGCGATCGGGCCCGCGACGACGATGCCGGCATTACTGAATACGATATCGACCTGACCCAGCAGCCGGAAGGATTCATCCGCGAGGCGGATCATTTCCTCGAGATGCCGCACATCGCAGCTCACTCCGTGCGCCTCGAACCCCTCGTCGCGCAGCCGATTTACCGCCTGTTCGAGCGCGGGCTGATCGACGTCGGAGAGCACGACGCGGGCGCCGCGGCGAGCGAATTCGGTGGCGGTGGCCAAACCGATGCCGCTTGCACCGCCGGTGATGACTGCCCCGCGTCCCTCGAAACCGTCCATAGATCCCGAGCGTATTACCCGCGCGGCGGGCGGTGTGAGAGACATCATGTAGATAGCACACTAACTATTAGGGCACCATACAAGTATGGCCGCTCCGCCTGCGCGCGACATCGATCCGCTGGCCCTCGAACACCAGGTGTGTTTCGCGCTGGCGACCACCAACCGGGCGGTCTTGGCGGTGTACCGGCCCCTGTTGGAGCCGCTCGGCCTGACTCATCCGCAATATCTGGTGATGCTGGCGCTCTGGGATCACCGCAAGGCCCACGCGGGCGACGAGCTCCCGCTGTCGGTCAAACAGATCGCCGCCTCGTTGCAGATGGATTCCGCCACGCTGTCGCCCATGCTCAAGCGCTTGGAGGGGCAGGGACTGATCACTCGTGCCAAGAACGCCACCGACGAGCGCACCACCGACGTGATGCTCACACAGCGCGGAATCGCTTTGCGGGAGCGGGCACTTGAGATTCCGCCCGCCGTCGTGGCCCGTCTGGGTGTCGAGCTTGCCGAGCTCGGGAACCTGCACCAGGTCCTCACTCGTATCAACGCTGCCGCCGTGGCGGCCGGCGCAGGCAATCCTGACATCACCCTGAAGGAGCCACCATGACCGACGCGAAACCCAATCTCTGGCAGCGGATCGGCTATTCCTACGGCCGCCGACTGCCCGACTCGATGCGCAGCTGGGTCGCGCGCGATCTGGCCGGGCAGGGTGCCGTCCGCCGGCACATGATCAGGTGGGCCATACCGCCCCTGCTGGTCCTTGCTCCGTTTTGGCTGCTGCCGGCCTCGCTGTACGTGCACACGGAGATGACGGCGCCGCTCTACATCTGGGCGTTGCTGATAACCCTTGCCCTGAACAAGGTTTGGCGCCGGCACCGCCTGGCGGTCCATGGGCTGGACCCGAACCTGGTCGACGTGATCAATCGCCGGAAACAGGCACGGATGCACGAGGATTACATCCGCCGCTACGGGCCGCGGCCCGAATCGGCCGATTGGCAATCCAACAGCAGCCCCTTCTAGCGGCTACTTCAGGCAGCTACCCGCGTCGACGGGCAGTGTCACTCCGGTGATGTAACGGGCTTCGTCGGAGGCGAAGAACAGCACCGCGTTGCTGATGTCGATCGGCTCAACCCACGGGACCGGCAGCGTGTGGAACAGCTGGCAGATCGGCGCCATGTCGTCGGGGCCCGGGTTTTCCAGGTCCGGGCGGAACATCTTGAAGGTGCCGTCGTTGTGCAGCATGGGTGTCTTGACGTGGGTCGGGTGCACAGAGTTGACGCGAATCATGTGCTGTCCCAGTTCAACTCCGAAGGCGCGCATCAGTCCGACGACCCCGTGCTTGGCCGCGACATAGTGGCCGGTGTGGGGGTAGGCCTTGAGCCCGCCCACCGAGCTGGTCAGAATGATGGATCCACCGCGGCCGCCGGCCAGCAGGTGCGGCACACCGGCTTTCACGGTTTTCCAGACACCGGCCAGGTTGATGTCGATCATCTCTGTCCAGTCTTCTTCGCTGGTCTTGTCCAGAGTCTCGCCGCCGTTGCCGATTCCGGCGTTGGCCACGATGATGTCGAGCCGACCGAGCTGCTCGACGCCGTTGTCCAACGCCGCCTTGAGTGCGTCGTAGTCGCGCACATCGACTTCGGCCGTGAAGATCCTGCGGTTGTGGCCCTTGACCAGGTCGGCGGTCTCGGCGAGGTCTTCGGGTGTCGACGCGGGGATCGCGGTGTCCAAGACACCTTCGCGGATGGGCTTGCAGATGTCGACAGCGATGATGTCGGCACCCTCCTGGGCCAACCGCACCGCGTGGCTGCGGCCCTGACCGCGCGCCGCTCCGGTGACGAAAGCGACTTTGCCCTCAACACGTCCGGTCATGGCTACCTCAACTCCTCATTGATCTGATCGGCACGCCTCAGTGGAGAACAAACGCGTTCCGAGGAACCGCGGGCCTTGCCGCCCTTGAACTCTGTCATTGCGGCCGTCGCGGGTGTCAATGACGAATCCGTTTCGGCTATCTGTGGTTCTAGATATTAGAGAATCTCATTCTCACGGGCAAACGACGTGCGCTATTTGCTCATCGTGAGACGCGAGGGAGCGCGGTGTGCTCGGGTGTGCTACTCGACGAATCCGCGTGAGCAGAAATCCCAGACCTCTTCGGCGGTGATGGGGTGCATCGTCGCGTCGTCGGGCCCGCCACTGGATTGCGCGATGAACATGACGGTCTGCATGGTCATGGCGGCCACCCGCTTGGGATTGATGGTGTCGCGCAACTTGCCGGCCTCGTAGGCCGCTTCCATCAGTTCTGTTAGCAATGCCAGCAGCGGTGCATGAGCGATCTTGACCTCGGCCGGGTGCGTCACCAGCAACCTGGGAGCAAAGTCGGTGAACAGCGGACGCTTGGCCGTGGGGTCCGGGCGGGACGCCTCGTAGAGGAGCTCGACGGCGACCTGCAGACGCTCCAGCGGATCGGCCTGGCTTTCGGTGGCGGCGCGGATCTGGTCGGCCGATCGGCTCAGTGCATCCTCGAACAGCGCCAGCAGCAACTCATGCTTGCCGTCGAATTGCAGGTAGAAGCTGCGCAACGACTGGCGGGAGCGGTCCACGACCTCCTGCACGGTAAAGTCCGTGCTGCCCTTCTCGATGATGATGGCCTGGGCCGCGTCGAGGAAGCGCTGAACACGCTGCGCCGCACGTAGTTTCGCCGTCTTGATGGACCTCTCGACGGCACGCTGCTTCCAGGCCGGCTCTTCGCTCGGATTGGTCACGGCCGGCTCAGGTGATTGCCGCGAGGGGAGAACATGGTTGGACTCTACCGGAGAACGCCGTGACATCGCTGCGCTCGACCCCCTCACGGATCACGTGTCGGAGATTGTAACTTTCTTACCACGAGAATAGTATTCTCTTAGACGTGTGTATGGAAGCTTAATCGCAAGAGTGGACCGCGTCGTCAGCGGAAACCTTGATCTACCGACGGCGCGGGTGTGCTCAGGACCATTCCGGGAAGTGCCGTGCAGCTGACGTTTGACGCCGATGTGGAGGCGTTCCGCGCCGAATTCGTAGCTTTCCTCGACGCACATCTGCCTGCCGAGGCCGAGGCGTTCGTACGGCCCGCAATCGAGTTCGGACATCCCGGAGTGGGCCCGCCGCTGGCAACGCTTGCTGTTCGACAGCGGGTGGCTGCAGCCCGGCAACCCGCCGGAGTTCGGCGGCCGCAACGCCACGCTGCTGCAGCAATACGTGCACCAAGAAGAGTTGTCGCGACGGCGGATCTATCACAGTTTCAATCCGCAGGGTGTGGGCATCATCGCGGCGTCATTGCTGTCGTTCGGCACGCCCGAACAGAAGCGACGTTGGGCGGTGCCGATCCTGCGCGCGGAGATCACCGCGTCGCTGGGGATGAGTGAACCAGGGGCGGGCTCGGATCTCGCTTCGCTGAAGACTCGCGCGGTGCGTGACGGTGACCACTTCGTCGTCAACGGCCAAAAGGTGTGGACATCGGGCGCCCATCACGCCGATGTGTTGCTGACATTCGTGCGCACCGACCCGGACGCGCCAAAACACAAGGGCATCAGCGCTTTACTGATTCCGACCGACACCCCCGGGGTGGTCCGCCGCCCGTTCGCCTCGGTAGGGGACATCGAAGACGTCGACTTCAACGAGGTCTTCTTCACCGACGCACGGGTGCCGGTCGAGAATCTGGTGGGGGAGCTCAACGCGGGCTGGCGCGTCGCAACCGGTTCGCTCGGTCATGAACGCGCGATGCTGTGGCTGGATTACGCAGACATGTTGCACGCGTTGACCGTCGAGTCCAGCCCCTCGGGGCCCGTACAGCGGGACCACTACGCGACGCTGGTGATGGATTTTTATGCGATGCGGCTGCTGGGATCGGCGACGCTGGCCAAAGCCGCGCGCGGCGAAGAGGACGTACCCGCCCAGTCGGTGCTCAAGCTGCTCGGCTCGGAGGCAATGCAACGCGCCAGTGAAGACGCCCTCAACGCCAAGGACGGTGACGGACTGGCATTGCGTGCGGTCACCGCCCCGTTCGCCCCGCTGAACCTGGACAGCCACTACGGCAGCTGGTTCGACCGGTACACGCGCACCTTCGCGGCGACCATCGCCGGCGGTACATCGGAGATTCAGCGCAACATCATCGCCGAACGCGTACTGGGGCTGCCGCGCAATTGATCTGCGCGTCAGTGCTTCCGGGCGTCCAGCTGGGCGTAGTAGCCGATGGCGACGAGACCCGCCACTATCGCAATCGCCCCTAAAACCATTCCGGCCACCGCGGTTCGGGGATTGTTTGCCTCCCCGCGGGCGACTCTTCGCCGGGCGATGTCACCCGTCACCACCGCCGCGATGCCAAAGGGCACTCCGAGCAGCAGCCAGCAGGTGATGAGTCCGATGAGACCCAGGAGCAACGATGCGACACCGAACTGGTTCTGTGGTGCGTCGGGGTGACTCATCGCGTCCAACCTCCTCGGGCTGACGGCCGGCGCGGGTTGGCCGCCGCGCCCAGTCTGCTCCGAGCTGCAGCCGGCCATCAAGTGGCTTCCGAAAGCGCTGGCACATCCGCTATCGCATTCGGGAAGCGTCGCATGGTCGACGGGTGATACGCGGGCCGCCCCCGGGGCCGCAGCCCGTTACAGCTGCGCGAGCCGTGGCGCAGATCCGGCCGCCACCACGGCTTTTCCGGCCGCACGGGTCAGTTCTCGAGAGCTACCCAGCAGTCCGTCGAGAATCAGCGACCGCTTGATGTGGTGGTGCAGCGGATGCTCGGCGGTGAAGCCGATACCGCCGAGCACCTGCTGGCAGTGGCGTGCGGAGGTCAGCGCGGCCTGCCCGGCCGCGGCCTTGGCCAGCAGGGAAGCCAGTCCCTGCGGGTCGTCGCACTCCGTCGCGGCCTGCAGTGTGGCCTCGGCGCCCTCGATCGCGACAAGTGTCTCGGCCAGCCGGTGCCGGATCGCCTGGAACGAGCTGATGTGCCGGCCGAATTGAACGCGGTCCACCGCGTGCTGACGGGCCAGCGACAGCATGGCGCGGCTGGTGCCGACCAGCCACCATCCCAGGGCTCGCCACCCCGCATGCAGCGCCACTGACGGCAATGGACCTTCTTGTGGCACAGGGTGTATCGGCAGCAGCTCGTCGATCGCCGAGTCGGGGTGGTCGCGGCGCTCCCACAGCACCCAGGAGCCGCCGGCGAACGGCAGCGCCAGTGTGCCCCCGGGCGCGTCGCCCGCCGCGCAGAGCACCACGTCGTTGAGCAGGGGCGCGTGCGCGCCCGTCTCACCGAGCAGCTTGAACACCAGAGGGATTGCGATGTCTGGCATTTCGTCGAGCATGTCGCGCCAGCCGAGGTCGGTCAGTGCCGCGTCCAGCTTGGCTCCCGAGGCGGCGCTCATCGTCGTCCGCAACGACTCGGCCAGCAGGCGCAGCGATTCGGGGTCTGACTCGGTGTCTGCCGAAGGGGTCACGGTTCACTCCTTCCCGAGATCGAGCAGCCGGCGGGCGATGATATTGCGCTGAATCTCGGCGGTGCCGCCATAGATCGTCGCCGCGCGCGAGTACAGGTATTCCGAACGCCACGGTGTCTCTTGGAGCTCGAGCGTCCCGGGCAACACATCGCGAACGGTGTCGTAGAGCCGCTGCTCCGCGGAGGCGAGCAGCACCTTGTCGATGGAGGTGTCCGGCCCCAGCCGGGCCCCGTCGCGCATTCGGTGCTGAGTAGCGCGCGACCGGCAGCGCAACGTGTGTAGCGCCAGATAGGCTCCGCCGAGCGCGGATTCGTCGGGCTCGCCGGCTTTGGATGCCGTCGTGATCAGGTCGTCGAAACGCGAATACAGGTAGGCGATCCGCTGCCAGAAGCAGGCGGAACGCTCATAGGGCAGCAGGTCCATGGCCAGTCGCCAGCCGTCGCCGGGCTTGCCCAGCATCCGGCCGGCCGGAATCACCACGTCGTCGTAGTACACCTCGCAGAATTCGTCGACACCGTGCATCGTCCGCAGCGGACGGATGGTGATGCCCGGAGTGTCGAGATCGACGAAGAACGCGGTGATTCCGTCGTGCCCGGGCGCGGTGCGGGTGAGCAGGACGCACCGGGTGGAGAACTGCGCGAAACTGGTCCAGACTTTCTGCCCGTTGACGATCCAATTGTCGCCCTGCTGCGTCGCGCGCGTGGTCAGCGACGCCAGGTCACTGCCCGACCCCGGCTCGGAAAAGCCTTGACACCATTGCTCTTCGCCGCTGAGCAGTCGCGGCACCATTTCTTTGGCGAGCTCCGCCGGCGCGTAATCGATCATGGTGGGCGCAAGCACCTCGAGCATCGAATAGGGCCCGGGTTCGGCCAAGCGGCGACCCACCACCTCCTCGCCGACGATCGCGCGCAGCACCGCGGGACCACCCAGTCCCCCCACCTCGACGGGCCAACCGAACCGCATCCAATCGGCGTCGTAAAGCGCGCGGCTGACCCGGGCGAACTGCTGCATGTGCCCCTGCAGCGAGTGATCGGGCTCGGGGGTCAGATCGTTGTCGTCGAGCCACGCGCGCAGGTCGGCCCGGAACTGCTCGACATTCACTTCGATCGGTCGGCTCCTTAGGTCGCTGCCTGGGCCGCAGAGTCACCGGCGGGACGCCCGATGGCGTGCGGGCGTCCGGAGTCGTGCACACCGCTGCGGCGGATGAAGGTCATGGCGCGGGTCTTGAGCCGCCACCCGTCGGCGGTTCGCACATAGGTGTCGCGGTAGTAGCCGATCCGCATGTCGTGAGTGGCGTGATCGATGAAGCACAGCGGTTGGGTGCCGCTGGCCGCGTCCCCGTCGAGGTCGACCACCGCGGTTCCGGTGAGAAACAAGCCCTTTGGCGCCGCGGCCACCAATTCCGGAAACCGGCTCAGGCTGTAGGTTTCGCCGAAGGCGCTGTAGGTGCCGTCGGGGGTGAAGACGGCGACGAGACCTTCGATGTCCGCCTGGGTGATGGTGACCGCGTAGCGGCCGAGCAGCTGCTGAATCTCGACCAGGTCGTCAGTTCTGGATGGGCCGCCTTTAGGCTGATCGGGTGTCGACATAGACCTTGCCGCCTTTCATGACGAAGCTGACGTGCTGGGTAACCGTGATGTCTTCCAACGGGTTTCCCGGCACCGCGATGATATCTGCGAGCTGGCCTTGCGCGAGTCGGCCCCGGTCGCTCGAGTTGATGAGATCGGCGGCGGTGGTGGTGGCCGCGCGCAGCACCGCCAATGGCGGCATGCCCCACTCGACCAGCGTGACGAGCTCGTCGGCGTTCTTCCCGTGCGGTATCGCCGGGGCATCGGTGCCGACCGCGATCTTCACGCCGGCTTCGTAGGCGGCCTTGATCGAGGTCTTCGCCTTGGGGAACATCTCGGCGGCCTTGTCCTGCAATTCCTTCGGAGCGCGGGAGACGTCCATCGCTTGAGCGAGCCTGCGGGTGGTCACCAGGAACCGGTCGTTGTCGACCAGCATCTGGATGGCCTCGTCGTCCATCAGGAAGCCGTGCTCGATGCAGTCGATGCCACACGCGACCGCGTGCTTTACCGCTTCCGCTCCGTGCGTGTGCGCGGCGACACGTAACCCACGCCGGTGTGCCTCGTCGACGATCGCCCGCAGTTCCTCATCCGAATAATGTTGCGCGCCAGCCTCACCGGTCAATGACATCACGCCGCCGGACACGCACACCTTGATCAACTGGGCGCCGTGCTTGATCTGGTAGCGCACCGCCTTGCGGATCTCGTCGACCCCGTTGGCGATGCCCTCTTCAACCGTGAGCTCGAGCGCGCCCGGCATGAACGCGGCGAACATCGTCGGGTCCAGGTGTCCGCCGGTCGGCGTGATCGCGTGGCCGGCCGGCACGATTCGAGGCCCCTCGACCCAGCCCGCGTCGATGGCCTTGCCCAGCGCCACGTCCAGCAGGTAGCCGCCGGTCTTCACAAACAGGCCCAGGTTGCGCACCGTGGTGAAACCGGCACGCAACGTGCGTCGGGCATTGCCGATGGCGCGCAGCACCCGAGTCGGGGGGTCGTCCTGGACCTGGGACAGGCCAGGCGTCTCGCCCCGGCCACCCATCAGCAGGTTGACTTCCATGTCCATCAGGCCGGGCAGCAGGATCTGGTCGCCCAGATCGATGATCTCGCCCTCGGGGTCACCCCCGACACCGGCGATCCGGTCACCCTCGATCCGCACAATGCCGGGCCGAACGATCTCACCGGCATCCATGTCGAGTAGCCCGGCGGCCTTGAGCGTCAGCTGCGATGAGCCGCTTGCGCGAGAAGCGTTGGACAACGTCAGATCACCGGTTCCCGAATCACTTCCACCCACGCCGCACCGCTGTCGGGCACCCGCGGCTGCTTCCACGCTTCGATCGGGAACGACACCATGACCAGCGACTGCATGATGTGCATCAGGCTCTTGGCGTCGTCGGGCAGATCGTCCAGCGGGTACTTGTCGCAGTATTCGATCACATCGTTCAACTTAGGGAACGCGACGTCGTAGAACGCCTGCATCTCGGCCATCGTCGAGGCCAGCCGCTTGGCGTAGCGCTCGGGTTCGGTGGCCAGGTCCCAATCCAAATACGGCTCCAGGGCCGCGAATTCAGACGGTAGCGCCATTGCCTTGGTACTCCTTCACGAAATCACCGGTCGTCTTGTGCAGGTGCCGGATAAGGATTTCCTGGTCGCACAGCAGGAACTCTTTGACGGCCCGGGTGCCGATCATGGTCTGGGTCGCTTCCAGGGTGTTGGCGTCCTGCAGCGCGTACTCCTTGAACGTCACCGCGGCCAACTCCTGGGCCAGGCGTTCCCGCGCGTTTTTCGGCGGAACGAAATACAGCGTGGACTCGAAGATGTGCTTGTCCACCGCCGTCGGCCAGTAGTGATAGGTCAGGAACCAGCCCGGCTCCCAGATCAACAGCATGAAGTTCGGGTAGAACAGCCATGAGTCGATGCCCCACTGCGGCACCCGCTTCACGTTGACACCCGGCGGCAGCTCCAGATTCTGGATGATCTCCGGCTTGTCCCACGGACCGAACAGACCGCTGCGCAACACCTGGTCCATCGGCTTGACCATGGACATGTCCGGGGGCGGCGCCTGGCCACCCCAGGTCGACTGCAGGTTGTGCGGGCCGGCCACCTCGTAGTGCAGCGCCTCGTAACCGAACTTCTGGATCTTGGCGGCTTCTTCCTTGGTGTACTGACCCTGGTGCAGGATCGGCGCGTGGTAGAACTCGACGAACGCGTCGATGAACAGCTTCCAGTTACTGCCGACCTCGGCCCGGTAGGAGTAGGTCTCCGTCATCTCGCCGAAGGGGTAACCCTCGATGCTCTTGGCCAGCGGTCCGAGATAGTCGACCAACGGCGCGGCGTTGTCGTCGAAGTTGATGAAGATGAACCCTTCCCACACCTCGCAACGCACCGACGCCAGGCCGAAGTTGTCCTTGTCGAGGTTGAAGAACTCTTCCTCCTGTTGGACGAACGTCAGATCGCCGTCGAGGCTGTAGCGCCAGGCGTGGTACTTGCAGGTGAACTGCCGGCAGGTGCCGGAGGTCTCCTCGTTGGGAAAGTCGTTCCACACCAACTTGTTTCCGCGGTGGCGGCAGACGTTGTGGTACGCCTTGACGGTCCCGTCCTTGGTCTTGGTGATGATCACCGACGTGCCCTTGCCGGCTGACGGCAGTTCCCTGGTGAAGTAGCTACCGGTGCTTGGGGAGCCGCTCGACCCGGCCGACGTTGAGCCAGGTCTTCTTGAAGACCGCCTCGCGCTCGGCTTCGAAGAACGCCGGATCGATCGAGTCGGTGTAATCGACCGGCTCGGTGCCTAATTCGGGATAATTTTCTGTCCAGCTGCCGGCGGCTGGCTTGGGGAAGTGCGGCAACGTTCTTACTCCTCTTATTCGACGTTGTTAGCGGCTGTGGTGGCGTGTTCGAGCTGGATGCCAAAAGTGTTGAAGGCCATGGCCAGCAGCGCGTAGCAGCCGACCGTGAAGACGAAATCCATGCGTTGCTGGTCGTTGAGGCGCTCGCCGAGTGCCGCCCAGGTCTGGTCGGACAGCTCCGACTTCTCGTCGAGTTCGTCAACCCCGGTGATCACGGCTCGGTCGAAGGCGTCGAGGTTGTCGGCGCTGCCATCGCCGAATCGTTGGACCGCCGCGATCTCGTCGTCGGTGATCCCTTCGTCCTTGGCCATGGTGACGTGGTGAGACCACTCGTAGGCGCAGTCGCGACGGTGGGCGACGCGCAGGATGGCCAGTTCGCGGATGCGCGCCGGCAGCGTCGACGACATCAACAGGTGGACGTTGAATCGAAGAAACGCCTTGGCGAGCGCCGGGTGGTGAGCCAGCGTGGAGAGCGCGTTGTTGGTGTCCGCTTCGCGCATAGCCGAGAGTGCCTGCCGGGTCGCCTCGTCCCACTGGTCGGCCGGGAGCGGCTGCAAGCGCATCGGCGGTGTCCTCTCGGTGAAAGAGAATCGGATTCTCATTTGCAACTAACAGACTGGCACGAAACGCGCGCCCGGTCAATGCCGGCGTGCCGCTCGGGCCCGCCCGGGTCCACCGGCTGGCTCACCCGCCCGGCAATATCGTTGCCGTGCCCCTAAAAGTCGGCCGGGGCCGCCGTCCCGGTATGTCACGCCGGGTTCTACCTCACCCCATCGGCGTCCGGAGGCGCGAAATTCGAGGATCTGCTCGGCCCCTGGTCAGACGGGTGCAGGTCGCCTCGGCAATTGCTGGATGTTGATTCTCGCCTGGCGAGAAGATAGTTTTCATTTTAGTGATCTTGGCAGGGGACAGCGATTCGCCGAGGCTGTGAATGCGATCCGATGGATCCGATGGAAGGGAAGCTCATGAACAAAGAAGACATGATGCTGATCAGCGTCGACGACCACACCGTCGAGCCACCCGAAATGTTCAAGAACCACCTGTCGAAGAAGTACCAGGACGACGCACCTCGGCTGGTGCACAACGATGACGGCTCGGACATGTGGAAGTTCCGCGACACGGTCATCCCGAACGTGGCATTGAACGCGGTCGCCGGCCGGCCCAAGGAGGAGTACGGCATCGAGCCGACGGGGCTCGACGAGATCCGGCCGGGTTGTTACAACGTCGACGAACGCGTCAAAGACATGAACGCCGGCGGCATCCTGGCCTCGATCTGCTTCCCGTCGTTCCCGGGCTTTGCCGGGCGGCTGTTCGCCACCGACGATCACGACTTCTCGATCGCGCTGGTGCAGGCCTACAACGACTGGCACATCGACGAGTGGTGCGGCGCCTACCCCGCGCGGTTCATCCCGATGGCGATCCCGGTGATCTGGGATGCCGAGGCGTGTGCCGCCGAGGTGCGCCGGGTAGCGAAGAAGGGCGTGCATGCGCTGACCTTCACCGAAAACCCGGCCGCGATGGGTTACCCGAGCTTCCACGACGAGTACTGGAACCCGCTGTGGAAAGCGTTGTGCGACACCAACACCGTGATGAATGTCCACATCGGGTCGTCGGGCCGGCTGGCGATCACCGCGCCGGACGCGCCGATGGACGTGATGATCACGCTGCAGCCGATGAACATCGTGCAGGCCGCCGCTGACCTGTTGTGGTCGCGGCCGATCAAGGAGTACCCGGACCTCAAGGTTGCGTTGTCCGAGGGTGGGACCGGCTGGATTCCCTACTTCCTGGAGCGCGCCGACCGCACCTACGAGATGCACTCCACCTGGACGCACCAGGACTTCAAGGGCAAACTGCCCAGCGACGTCTTCCGCGACCACTTCCTGACCTGCTTCATCAGCGACAAGGTCGGAGTGGCGCTGCGCAACATGATCGGCATCGACAACATCTGCTGGGAAGCCGATTACCCGCACAGCGACTCGATGTGGCCGGGTGCGCCAGAAGAGCTGTGGGATGTGTTGTCCACCAACAATGTTCCGGACGACGAAATCAACAAGATGACCTACGAGAACGCCATGCGGTGGTACTCGTTCGACCCCTTCACGCACATTTCGCGCGAACAGGCCACCGTCGGTGCGCTGCGTAAGGCCGCCGAGGGGCACGACGTGTCCATAAAGGCGGCGGGCCACGACAAGGACAGCCGAGGCGGCTCGTCCTTTGCCGATTTCGCGGCTAACGCGAAAGCCCTTACGGGCAACAAGGATTAGCAGACACGTCGCCGGAATGCCTGTGCGCCGGTGCATTTCGATCGAAGGAGACTGAGCAGTGCCCGGCGCTGGAATGAATTTTGACCTGACCGACGACCAGGAATTGATCCGTCGGTCGGTCGCGGAGCTGGCGCGGAAATTCGACGACCAGTACTGGATGGAAAAAGACCAGGCGCACGAATTCCCGACCGAGTTCTACCGCGCCATCGCCGATGGCGGGTGGTTGGGAATGACGATCCCGACCGAATACGGCGGTCATGGCCTCGGCATCACCGAAGCGACCATCCTGCTCGAGGAGGTCGCAAAATCCGGCGGCGCCATGAACGCCGCCAGCTCCATTCACCTGTCCATCTTCGGCATGCAGCCGGTGGTGGTGCACGGCTCCGACGAACTCAAGGCCCGTACGTTGCCCGCGGTTGCGACCGGCGAGGTGCACGTCTGCTTCGGCGTTACCGAACCCGGTGCCGGCCTTGACACTTCACGTATCACCACGTTCGCCAAGCGCGACGGCGACCGCTACATCGTCAACGGTCGCAAGGTGTGGATCTCCAAGGCGATGGAATCCGACAAGATCTTGTTGCTCACCCGGACGCAGAGCTATGACGAGGTCACCAAGAAGACCGACGGGATGACGCTGTTCATCACCGATCTCGACCGCAGCCGGGTCGACATCCGCCCGATCCGCAAGATGGGCCGCAACGCCGTCAGTTCCAACGAATTGTTCATCGACAATCTCGAGGTGCCGATCGCGGACCGAATCGGCGAGGAGGGCAAGGGATTCCAGTACATCCTCGATGGGCTCAATCCGGAGCGGATGCTGATCGCGGCCGAGGCGCTCGGCATCGGCCGGGTGGCGCTGGAGAAGGCGGTGAAATACGGCAACGAGCGTGAGGTCTTCGGCCGGCCCATCGGCATGAACCAGGGTCTGCAGTTCCCGCTCGCCGATTCACTGGCCCGGCTCGATGCCGCCGAACTCATGCTGCGTAAAGCCACGTGGCTATACGACAACGGCAAACCCTGTGGGCGCGAGGCCAATACGGCAAAGTATCTGTGTGCCGATGCCGGCTTCGCCGCCGCGGACCGGGCGCTGCAAACCCACGGCGGCATGGGCTATGCCGAGGAGTACCACATCGCGCGCTACTTCCGTGAGGCCCGGCTGATGAAGATCGCGCCGGTCAGCCAGGAGATGATTCTGAACTTCCTGGGAGCCAACGTGCTGAAGTTGCCGAAAAGCTACTAGGTCTAACGTCGAACGTGCAGGCACGGCGAATATTCGGCGAGTTCTTCGCCCTCAGTACACGCTCGGCGATCGTACGATAGTCGGGCGAGAGGCAATCGGAGTAGGGATATGCGTGAAACAGTCATCGTCGAGGCCGTGCGTACACCGGTGGGAAAGCGCAACGGCGCGCTGTCCGGCATGCACGCCGCCGACCTCTCCGCGGTCGTCCTGACCGAACTCGTCGAACGCACCGGTATCGGTCCCGAGATCATCGACGACGTCGTCTGGGGTTGTGTGTCCCAGGTGGGCGACCAGTCCAGCAACATCGGCCGCTACGCGGTCCTGGCCGCCGGTTGGCCCGAGACCATTCCCGGGACCACCGTCAACCGCGCCTGCGGGTCCAGCCAGCAGGCGCTGGATTTCGCGGTGCAGGCGGTGATGTCGGGCCAGCAGGATGTCGTCGTGGCCGGCGGTGTCGAGGTGATGAGCCGCGTTCCGCTCGGTTCGGCCCGGGCAACCGGTATGCCGTATGGCCCGAAAGTCCTTGCCCGCTATGACGATTTCTCCTTCAACCAGGGCCTGTCGGCGGAAATGATCGCCAAGAAGTGGGGATTCTCCCGAACTCGGCTCGACGAATTCTCCGTTGTGTCCCACGAGCGGGCCGCCGCGGCCCAGGACGGCGGCGCATTCACCGAGCAGATCGTGCCGGTGTTCGTCGACGGAGCCGACAACAACGTCGTCACCGCCGACGAGGGCGTGCGGCGGGGCAGTAGCGTCGAGAAGCTCGGCACGCTCAAGCCCGCCTTCGCCGAAGACGGCGTGATCCACGCGGGCAACTCCTCACAGATCTCCGACGGCGCCGCCGCGCTGCTGGTAACCACCGCGGAGATGGCTGTCGAGCTGGGCTTGACCCCGATCGTGCGGTACCTGGCGGGCGCGGTCACCGGGGCGGACCCGGTGCTGATGCTCACCGGCCCCATCCCGGCGACCGAGAAGGTGCTGAACAAGGCCGGCGTCGCGCTGTCCGACGTGGGCGTCTTCGAGGTCAATGAGGCCTTCGCGCCGGTGCCTTTGGCGTGGCTGGCGGAGACCGGCGCGGACCCGGCTCGGATGAATCCGCTGGGCGGCGCCATCGCGCTGGGACACCCGCTCGGCGCGTCCGGGGCGGTCCTGATGACACGCATGGCGCACCACATGCGCGACAACGGGATTCGTTACGGCCTGCAGACGATGTGCGAGGGCGGCGGCACCGCCAACGCCACGCTGGTGGAGCTGGTGACCTAACGGCGGCGGCCTGACGCGCACAAAAACCCGCTCCAGGTGACCCTTGTCACAGCGGCCGAACTAACCTACTGTGTGTTCACTAGGTTGGTTTCCCGATGTCGGTACAACGTGGTTGAGGGGGTTCCGGTGACCGTCGCACGGCGATACGACACGCTTCTCGCCAAAGGGGAGGACCGCAAGCAGCGGATTCTCGACGTCGCGCAACGGCTACTCACCCGCAACGGCTGGCGCAGCACGACACTCGCCCAGATCGCCGGCGAAGCGGGGGTCACCCCGGCGGGGCTACTGCATCACTTCGACTCGAAGGAGCAGCTGCTGCACGCGGTGCTCGATGCCCGCGACCTCGATGACGACACCCACGCCGACCGCTCCGGTGACCTGTTCGACCAGATCGCCGCGGTCGCGGACCGAATTCGCCGGGCCCCCGAACTGGTGGGCACTTTCACGGTGCTGCTGGTCGAGAACATCCTTCCCGAGGCTCCGTTGCACGACCGCATGCTGGCCCGGCACCGGGCCGCGACCGACATCGTCGCCGAGCTCATCCGTCGCGGTCAGGCCGATGGCCGGTATCGCGAAGACATAGACCCCGCCGTCAAGGCAGTAGAAATTCTCGCCTTCGTCCACGGAATGGAAACAACATGGTTACTCGATCCTTCGATACCGCTAGCCCAGACGTTCAAGCAGTACGCCGAGACGATGGCTCGGGATTTCGCGCCCCCGAAGCAGTCCGAGATGACATGAGGTACCGGCTCGACGTCGTGGCCGCCACCGTCGTCGACGTGGTCAGATTCGCCGGCGGCTGGATCTTCGACCGCTCGATGGCGGGTTGGGACGTCACCGTGCTGGTCGCCGACCACCCGGACGACCGACCGCTGCAGATCATCGGCGCCCACGTGCTCGACCTCGAAGACGCGCTGGCATCGGTGCAATCGCGGCCCCGTCCGCAGGCCCTGGCGGCCGCGGCGGACCTGTTCGGCTGCGACGCACGGGTACGGCAGGGCGTGCTGCAGGCCCTCGATCACGGCGTCACCGAGGTCACGCTGTGGGGCGAGAACTGGCCGTCCGAACTCGACGAAAGCGTCGGCCTGGTCCAACACCAGCTGAGCATGGCCGCGCAGACGTTCAAGGCCCAAGCCATGGCGGCCGCGGCTGCGCCGCATGCCCCGATCGGCCACGTGGAGACCTTCCGCAGCGGCCTGCTGGCCTGGCCGTCGGTCGCCGCTGACCTGGTCCCCGCCAGCTAGCCGCCGCGGCCGGACCAGCGCGCCGGGGTCAGCGGCTCGAGCGGGTTGTCGTGCGTTTCGATGTCGGCGCAGGGGGCCCGTCGTTGACGACCGCCATCCGGTGTGAAAATGTAATACTCATCCGCGAGAGGCACGTTCTCACTAGCCGAGATTCAAGGAGCAGGAGATGGCGAACGACTTCTCCAAGATGGACTTTTTCCGCGGCAAAGAGCTCATCGCGGACCCGTACCCCTACTACGAGTCGTTGCGGGAGCAGTGCCCGGTGGCACGGGAAGACCACCACGGGGTCACGATGGTCACCGGTTGGGACGAAGCCTGTGCCGTGCTCAACGACGCCGAGACGTGGTCCTCATGCATCTCGGTGACCGGTCCGTTCCCGGGCTTTCCGGTCCCGATCGAGGGTGACGACATCACCGAGCTGATCGAAGAGCACCGCGACGAGCTGCCGTTCAGCGACCAATTGCCCACCCTTGACCCGCCGACCCATACCAACCACCGGTCCCTGCTGATGCGGCTGATCACGCCCAAGCGCCTCAAGGAGAACGAGGACGCCATGTGGGCGCTCGCCGACCAGGCGCTCGACGACTTCCTGGCCCCCGGGCATGGCGAATGGATCAAAGGCTTCGCCGGCCCGTTCACCCTGCTGGTCATCGCCGACCTGCTGGGCGTGCCGATGGAAGATCGCGACAAGTTCGTCAAGGGCATCGCCGAGCACGCGGGTGGCGGCGTCGGGGGCACCGGCAAGGAGTCGCTGTCGCACAGTCCCCTGGAGTTCCTCTACGGCCTGTTCTCCGACTACGTCGCCGACCGTCGCCGCGAGCCCCGCGACGACGTGCTCACCGGCCTGGCGACCGCCACCTTCCCCGACGGCTCGACACCGGAGGTCGGCGACGTCGCGCGCGTTGCCGCCAACGTGTTCTCGGCGGGCCAGGAGACCACCGTGCGGCTGCTGGGTGCGGCCCTGCAGACGCTGGGCGAGCGCCCCGACATTCAGGCGCAGCTGCGCAAGGACCGCAGCCTGCTGCCTAACTTCATCGAAGAGTCGCTGCGCCACGAGAGTCCCGGTCAAGGGTGACTTCCGGATGAACCGGCGGCCCGCCAACGTCGGTGGCGTCGACCTGCCCGCCGGCACCACGGTGATGATCGTGCAGGCGGCCGCCAACCGTGATCCGCGCCGGTTCGAAGAACCCGCCACCTTCGATCCGGCCCGCAAGAACGCCCGCCAGCACATCTCGTTCGGGCGCGGCATCCACAGCTGCCCCGGCGCGCCGCTGGCGCGGGCCGAAACCCGGGTGGCGATCGAGCGGCTGCTCGACCGCACCAGGGACATCAGGATCGACGAGAAGCGTTCACGGCCCGGCGAATGATCGCCGCTACCAATACGTTCCGACGTACATCCTGCGCGGCCTGACCGAACTGCACCTGGAGTTCACGCTGGCATGAAAGTTTGGGTAGACGACCAGAGGTGTCGCGGTCACGGCATGTGTCTCACGCTGTGCCCCGACGTGTTCAGCCTGACCGATGATGGCTACGCCGAGGCCGATAGATTCCGAAGTGCCAACGGAATTAGAGGCGGCGGCGCAGGAGGCAATCCAATGCTGTCCCGAGCAGGCGATCAGCGAGAAGTAACCAAATACACGGGCGATTAGGGAGATTCGAGTGGCAAAAGGATATGTCATCTTGACCGAGGCGATCAACGATCCGGAAGGCATGAAGGCGTACGCCCAAGCTGCCGGATCGGCGATGAGCGGTGCCACCATTCTTGCGGTCGACGCCGCACCCAAAGTCATCGAAGGCGACTGGCACGGCGACCAGACCGTCGTACTCGAATTCGAGTCGGTGGATGCGGCCAGGGCGTGGTACGAGTCCGAGGGCTACCAAAAGGCGGCGAAATTGCGGCAGGCGGCGGCCGACTGCAACGCGGTCATTCTCTCCGGATTCTGATCGCCTAGTCTCCGACGATGGAGATCGCCTGCCGGGGGCATTGACGGACTGCCTCGCGGACGTCCGCCTCGTTCTCCGGGGTGACTTCTTCCTGGTGGACAGTCAGCATGTCGTCATCGCCGAGCTCGAAGATGTCTGGGTTGATACCCATGCAGACGCCGTTGCTTTCGCAGAGTCCCCAATCGACTTCGATCTTCTTCGTCATCGTGACCCCCTTACCGAAGCACCTTGACGGGCACGTTCTTCCAGCCCGCGACGTTTTGCATGTTCACCCGCTTGCATCCCGCCCAGTCCACTTCGTAGCGGGGCATGAAGTCGAGGAGCCGCTCCAGTGCGATCCTGCTTTCCAGGCGGGCCAGCGCGGCGCCGAGGCAGCTGTGGATCCCGTACCCGAGTCCTAGGTGCTGCGCCTCGGTCTGGTCACGCTCGATGTCGAATGTGTCGGCGTCGGTGAAGGCCTCCGGGTCGCGGTTCGCCGCGGCACCGCAGAGGAATACCGGTTTGCCGGGCGGGATCACGCCGCCGCTGACGTGTGCCTCTTTGAGGGTGTAGCGGACGTTGTACTGCACCGGTCCCTCGTAGCGCAGTAGCTCTTCGACCGCCCCGGGAATCTTGTCGCGATCGTCCTGCAGCTTCTGCCACTGATCGGGGTGACGGGCGAAGATCACCGTCGCGTTGCCCATCAGCTTGGTGACGGTCTCGGCGCCCGCGCCGCCCAGAAGGGTTGCGAACCCGCAGATCTCGATGTCGTCGAGCTTGCGCAGCTGGCCGTCTTCGCCCGGGATCTCGGCCGCGATCAGCCGGCTGATCATGTCTTCCTGCGGCTCCTGACGCCGCTCCTGCACCAGGCTGAAGTAGTACATTGCGGTGTCGATGTTGGCCTGCATGCCGGCTTCGCTGACCTCGATCTGGCCCGGTTCGTGATGCAGGCTGGTGTCGATCCAGTGGCGGACCTGCTGGCGGTATTCCTCCGGCACGCCGGCCATCCGGGTGATGACTTCCACCGGGAACGGACCGGAGAAGTCCTGCACGACGTCGAAGTTGTCCGAGTCGACGGCGCCCAGGTACTTGTCGATCACCTCGATGATCGTCTCGCGCTGCGACTGAATCGCCCGGGGGGTGAACGCCTTGTTGAGCAGGCTGCGCATGTGGCGGTGCTCCGGCGGATCCATGAAGATGATCGACTTCTGTTCGGGGGAAATGCCCCGGCGCACCATGGCCAGGTCGCAGCCGCGCGCCGAGGAATAGGTCTCGAAGTCCTTGAACGCGGCCGCGACGTCTTCATGGCGGGTCAGCGCGTAAAAGTCCTCTTTCTCGTCGTAATACAGGGGCGCGTCCTCGCGCATCCGCCGATAAACGTCGAACGGATTGTTGAAGTAGTCCTCGGCATACGGATCGAAGACAACCTTCGGTTTGGTCACTGAATCCTCCTCAGCGGCGAGGTCGGGCTGAACCTTTACAGCGGAGTCCCTGACTGTAACGGTAACGGTAATACCTTCGTGACGAACCGGAAAGGCCAAAACGCTGGCATTTCAAACCCTCTTCGCGGCGTCGATGGTTTCGATGACGTCATTTAGCGCACCCAGCCCTGCGCCGAGTTCCTCGGCGATACCGCGGACGACGGCCACGTCTTTAGCCACGAATTCGCCGGCAACCTCGATGAACGACGCGACGGAACCACCTCCCGCGACGAGGTTGAGCACGCGGCTGGTGGCGCTGCCGTGCCCCAGCGCGGTCAGCAAGGTCGATTCCGGCACGCCGAGCCGCTCGCCCAGTCGAATTGACTCGGCGAGCAGCCCGATCTGAGCCGCGAACAGTGCATTGTTGACCAGCTTCACCTTCTGGCCGGTGCCCGTCGGCCCGACGTGCAGGACGGGATCTCCGTAGCAACCCAGCAGCGGTCGCACCCGGTCAACCGCTCGGTCGGCGCCCCCCACGAACAGCGTGAGCCGGCCGGCCGCGATGTCGTGCGGGCCACCGCTGACCGCGGCGTCGACGACGTCAACCCCGTCGGCGCGCTCGGCGATCGCCTCGACGGTGCTCGGGTTGGCGGTGGTGTGTACGACCAGCACCGACCCGGATGGCATGCTCGGCAGCAACGCGCTGTCCAGGCAGACTTGCCGCACCTGTTGGTCGGTGAAGACGCAGAGCACCACCACGTCGGCTTGCGCACCGGCCTCGGCCACCTCGCGGACCGTCCGCGCGCCCAATTGCTCGAGTCCGCGTCGCTTTTCGGCGGTCCGGCCCACGGCCTGGACATCATGACCGGCCGCTAGCAGACGTCCCACCATGGGGCGGCCCATCCGCCCCGCGCCGATGAATCCGACTCTCACCGAACCCTCATCGGGGATGGTCCATCAGGGCCAGCGCGGCGTCGGCCGCATCGAGCACGGCGCCGCCGTTGGCCCCGGCCTGGTCGGCAAGGTCGACCACCAGCCGGACATCCTTCTGCAGCAGCCCGCCCGCCACGCCGGCCAGCCGATCCAGCCCGCCGATACCGCCGAGGGCATTGAGCGCGAAGCTGTTTCCACTACTGCGGGAAACCACCTCGGTGAGACGGTCCGGCTCGACGCCCAGCGCCTTGGCCAGTGACAGGGCGGTGGCCGCGGTGGCGAGGTTGGCGGTGAACAACAGGTTGTTGAGCAACTTCGTGGTTTGTCCGGAACCCAATTCGCCGAGATGAACGACCGGCTCGGCATAGGTTTCGAAGACCGGACGACAGCGCTCGACAACGTCGGTGTCGCCGCCGACCATCACCAGCAGACGGCCCTCGGCCGCCGCGCCACCCCCACCGCTCACCGGCGCGTCGATGACGGAAACACCTTGGGGAGCCGCCTTGTTCGCGAGCTCTCGGCATGTTTTCGGGTGCACCGTACTGTGCACGGCGATGACCCCGCCGGGTTTCATCGCAGCCAGCAATCCCGCTTCGCCGCAGGCAAGTTCGTCGATGTCGGCGTCGCCGACCACGCAGAGGCAGACCAGATCACTGGCCGCGGCGAGTTCGGCCGGAGATTCGGCGACTTTCGCCGCGGTGTCGGCGAACGCCTCGAGAGCCTCCGGCCTGCGCGCCCACAGCGTGGTGGAATAGCCGCCCTGCACGATCCGTCGCGCCATGGGTCCGCCCTGGCTGCCCAACCCGATGAATCCGACGCGCATCAACCGGCCTCCAAATCGGTTTCTGCGTCCGTGGAACGCGCAGCCGCGCATTCCTTCACGAACGCAAGCACTTTCGAGTGGTAGTCGGGGGCGGCGTGGCCGAGGCTGATGTTGTGCCCGGCGTCCGGTTGTCGATGCACGACGAACCGCGGCGCCGCGGCGAACAGGGCGCTGATCTCGGTCACCGCCGCATCGTCGGTCTGCCAGACCTTTTCGTGCTCGGCAATGCTGAAGTGCACTGGGACGCGCACGGCGGGCGCGAGCGCCGGGAAGGTTTGGCGCGCCCAGTCCGACACCATCTGGTCCTCGTAGGCCGGTGCCGACGGGGACACCGTTGCGCCGCCAAGGACCTCGGGCGGATACAGCTCCGCCGGGCTCCACAGCAGATCGCGCATGCCCGGCGGGCGACGTTCGCGGGTCGCGGTTTTGAGTATTTCCTTGGCCGCGGGGTGGTAGTGCCGGCCGGTGCCCGCCAGTTCGATCCCGAGCAGGTCGGCACCGCGCGCGTCGGCGGCCATCCGTAACGTCAGTTCGCAGCCGCCCGAATGGCCGAGTACGAATACGCCTGCGCCACGCGGCCGTTCGCCGAGGATGCGATCGATTGCCCCGTAGGCCAGGTTGACGCGCTGCTCGCCGGAGACCATGGCCTCCGGGTAGGGTGCCGAGCTACCGTACCCGGGCCGATCGAGCGCCACCACGGCGAATCCGGCCGCCGCGCCGGTGCGGGTCAGCGAGTACGACGGGTGACCCGGGCAGTCGAAATACATTGCGGTCGTGCCGCCCCCGTGAATCGCCACGATCACGGCCTTGGGGTCCTCGGCTTCCGCGACCAACGCCGACATGGGCACCCCGTCGACGATCACCACCCTCGGGCGCGGCGTACTCATCCGTCGGCCCGCAGCAGGAGCACACCGCTGGGCGTGAGGCCACCGCTGCTGACCACGCCGACGCGGGCGTCGCCGACCTGGCGGTCGCCGGCTTCGCCCCGCAACTGGGTGATCGCCTCGTGCAGCAGTCCCATGCCGTGCGTGCGGCCGTGCGAGAGTTGGCCGCCGTGTGTGTTGAGCGGTAGCTGTCCGTCGCGCGCAATGTTCTTGCCGCCGTCCAGAAACTCCCTGGCCTCACCGATTCCGCAGAAGCCCAGCGCCTCGATCCAGGACAGGCAGTTGAAGGAAAACCCGTCGTACAGTTCGGCGACGTCGACGTCGGCGGGCCGCAGCGAGGTGCGAGTCCACACATGCGCGGCCTGGCCCAGCACCTGCGGCTCGTGAGTCAAAGTGCTTTGGTCCCAGTCGAGTCGCTCGATGATTTGCGTCCCGACCGCCTCCACCAGAACCGGCGGCTTGGCCAGGTCGCGCGCGGCGTCGACGGCGGAGACGATGACGGCTATCGCGCCGTCGCAGGGCACGTCGCAGTCGTACAGGCCGAACGGCGTGGTGATGGGCCGCGCGTTCAGGTAGTCGTCCATCGTCATCGGGGTCCGGTAGATGGCCGTCGGGTTGAGTTCGGCGTTGGCGCGCTGGTTCAACGCGATCCAGCCCAGCGTCTCTTTGGTGGTGCCGTATCGCTGAAAGTGCCGCTGTGCGTTCATCGCTAACGTGTGCGCCGCCGAGGTGGCGCCGAATGGCATCTGCCAGCCCGACATCCGGCCCATCGACGGGGTGATCTTGCCCTGCTTCATCAGCTCGCCGTTGGTGGCTTCCCACAGCGTCCGGAAACACAGCACGTGACGCGCCAGCCCACAGGCCACCGCGAGCATGGCGGCGATCACCGAACCACCCGGTCCGAACGTCTCCATGGCGCCGTTGTGCCAGGTCGGCCGGATGCCGAGTGCGCCCTCGAGGGCGGTCGTGCCGCCCTCCCCGAATCCGCCGACGTTGATCGCGCCGGGGTAGGTGGAGAGGCCGTCGATGTCGGCGTAGGTCAGGCCGGCGTCGGCGATGGCCGCTTCGCATGCCTGCACGGTCAGCGCCAGCGGCAACTCCATCAACCGGCGTCCGATCGGCGACATGCCGATTCCGGTCAGCGCGACCTTGTCTTCGAACTTCGCCGTGGTGAGCATCGGCCGGACGTGTTCGCCGAAGCGCTCCGGGGCTATCTCGTCGACGGGCAGTGGGGCGGGCTCGGCGTTCGGTACCGGACGGAACAGCGGAAACCACACCTCCTCGACCGGCTCGAAAACGACCTCGACTCGTTGGCCGAGTTCGAGCTGATCGGGTTCGCACTCCACGATGTTGGTGGTCAATCGCACGCGGGGGTCCTCGGCGATCGCCACCTGCGCGATCACGTAGGGCGCCGCCAGCCCGGGCAGACTGAACCGCTCGTTGAGGGTGAACCCGGCGAGCGTCGCCTGGCCCGAGACGGCGCGCACACCGATGTCGCGGGACCGGCAGTACCGGCACACCGGCGCCGGTGGGTGGATCAGCGATTCACAGCTCTGGCATTCCTGCAGGCGCAGCTTCCCGTCGGCGCCCGAGGTCCAGAAGAATTCGTTGTCCTGCGTGATCAGGGGCAGTGGGCGGCCCGGCGCAGCTGACACGTCACCTCCGGGAATCGCACAGCCCCATTACGGTAGGGCTGTTATTCGAATCGGAGAATTACGTTATCACTGCCAGCAGGCACGATCTAGGCCGCGGCTGCCTTCGCGTGCCGTCAGTACGGCACCCAGGTGCCGTCGAAATAGGCACCCCATTGGTGAAAGCCGACACTCCACATCGGTTCGTTCGGTGACCACCATGGCCGTGGCGGAGGCGGCGGTACGTCCTGCCCGGCGAATGACGGCGCGTATGCCGGCAAGGTCGTGTACCAATCCGGCATCGGTGGCTGCGGTTTGCATTCAAACGTCGACACATTCCACGACATATTGGGATCGCACTGCGCCGAGCTGATTCCCGGCGTCGCGAGCGTCGCCACCGCCATCGCTACGAAGGCGACCGCAGTGACGGCCGTCAGACGCCGAACAAACCACCGCATGGCGGGCCTCCCATTGGGGCCATCCTGATCTTGGCCCGTCCAGCTTATTCCGTTGATACCGGCATGACCAGGTGAAAAACACTTGGCGGCGACACCTCCGCCACGCTCGGCCTCTCGTGGCGCATCCTTCCGGCCCGGAGTTATGCTGTCCAGCGCGGTATCAAGTACTTAACATTCGGAGGGCTGGTTGCTCGACGCGGAGAAGATCCTGATCACCGGGGCGACGGGCAAGATCGCGTTTCCTATCGCGCGTGCCCTGGCGGCGGCGGGAAACGAGGTGTGGGGCGCAGCGCGCTTGAAAGATCCCGCGGCCCGGCAAAAACTTGTGGACGCCGGGATCAACCCCGTGGCACTGGACGTCAGTGCCGGCGACTTCTCCGGCCTCCCGGACGATTTCACCTACGTCTTCCACGCGGCCGTGGATCCCGGCACGGACGACTGGACCCGTTGCGTTGAAACGAACGCGCAGATGTCCGGCGAATTGCTCTACCACTGCCGCACCGCCGAGGGTTTCGTCTTCTGCTCCACCGGCTCGATCTACGCTTATCAGGGCCGGCGACCACTGACCGAGACTGATCCGCCGGGGGCGCCGTTGCGGGCGAACTACAGCTTCTCCAAGGTTGCCGCAGAAGCGGTTTGCACCTGGATCGCCAAGCGCTACCAGATTCCGCTCACGATCATCCGCATCTGCTCGACGTATGGCCCCCAGGGCGGCGCGCCGGCCGATCGACTCGATGCGATCTTGGCGGGCAAGCCCATTCGGCTGTATCCGGACAAACCGAACAACTACAACCCCATCTACGAAGACGACTATGTGGAGCTCGGCATCCGTGCGATGGAAGTCGCCGCCGTGCCGCCCGTCGTTGTGAACTGGGCCGGCAGCGAAACCATCAGCGTCGAAGAGTACTGCGCGTTCATGGGAGAGCTGGTCGGTGTCGAGCCGATCTTCGAGTACACACCCCAGGCGCACACCCCGCTATGGCCGGATGTCACCTACATGCACGACGTGCTCGGCCGCACGAAGGTGCCCTGGCGCGAGGGCTTCCGCCGCATGGTTGCCGCCCGCCACCCGGAAATCCCACTGCCCCAGCATGATCCGACGAGAGCCTGAGGACCAACGCTATGCATCTTCCCGGCACGCCGTCGGATGAGGTCACCGAGATCCTTGCCACCGGGAGCGGCGAGATCACCACGCTGTTCGTCTCCATGGCGATCCGCCACCCCGACGGGAAGGACGCCGAGTACCTGCGCTGGCACAGTCTCGACCACCGTCCCGAGCAGCACCGACTTAGCGCGGTGCGGGCCTCGTTGCGCCTGGTGTCCACGCCGGCCTGCCGCTCCGCGCGCGCGCTCGACGAGGGGCCTTTGGACGCGGTCGACCACGTGATGACCTATTTCTTCACCGACACGGCCGGACTGCAGGATTTCAACGAGCTGTCAACGGCGCTAGGGAATGCCGGCCGCAAACTCCCGCTGCTGCCACCGGTGGAGCGCGGCGTGTACGAGGTGCAACGCAAGGCGGCCGCGGCGCGCGTCAGGGTCGGGTCAGACGTTCTTCCCTGGCTGCCCGTGCTGGGCGCATTCGTGTTGGTGGAGCGAGGGTCGGCACCGCCGGACCCGCTGGTCGAGGTCGACGGTGTCGCTGGTGTCTGGTCCGCGTTGTCGCGCCGCGTCGACGCCGGCTTGGCCAGTGCTCAAGAGAACCAGACGATCACGTACTGCTTCCTCGATGACGACCCGATCGCCACCGCGCAACGGCTGCGCCCGGTGCTCAAGGACCGCTGGGCCGAGTCGGGCATCGAACCTGTTTTCGCCGCACCACTTTTCGCAGTCGTCCCGTACGAGTGGGATCGGTATGTGCCATAGGGAAGGGGTCGCGTGCGCGTCGGCTTGATGGTTGGTTCGGACAAGGAGCGCTCGCGCGCCGATCGGCTTGCCGGCCTGATAGACGATGCCGTCATGGGCGAAAGTGACGGTTTTACCGCGTTCTGGATGCCGCAGGTCCCCGGCTACCTCGACGCGATGACCGCCGTCGCTCTGATCGGGCATGCCACGGATCGCATCGAGATCGGCACGGCCGTCGTTCCGATACAGACTCGCCATCCGATGATCATGGCGCAACAGGCGTTGACCACCCAGGTGGTGTGCGGCGGGCGGTTCACGCTCGGCATCGGGCCCTCGCATCATTGGATCGTCAACTCACAACTGGGTCTGCCCTATGATCGCCCGGCACGCTTGATGGGTGACTACCTCGACGTGCTCGCCGCGTCCTTCGCCGGGACCGGGGACTGTCGATGTCGACAACGAAAACTATTGCGTCCATTCGCCGGTCGATATCACGGACGCGTTCGAGGTGCCGGTGTTGTTGTCGGCGCTGGGACCGACAATGCTGCAACTCGCCGGCGAGCGGGCCGGTGGCACCATTCTCTGGATGGCGGACGAGCGGGCCATCGGAGACCACGTGGTTCCGCGCATCACCGCCGCGGCCAACAGGTCCGGGCGCACCGCGCCACGGATCGTCGCCGGTGTTCCCGTCGCGCTCTGCTCCAACAGCGAGGCGGACGATGCCCGCGGCTACGCCAGCGAGGTGCTCGGGCACGCCGACTTCTCGCCGAACTATGTGCGGCTGCTGCAGCATGGTGACGCCGAAGACGTCGGCGACACCATGGCGGCCGGCGACGAGTCGGCCGTCCTGGATCGGCTGAACCGGTATCGTGACGCGGGCGTCACCGACCTGGCGGTACGTATCGTGCCGTTGGGCAAGGACGTTAGCGAGCGGACTACATCGCGCCGTCGAACTCAGGAGTTCCTGTCGTCCCTGTGCCCGAGTTTGTGAGCGCCCGCCTTCAGCGCGACGGCAGTCCGAGGACCCGCTGGGCGATGATATTGCGCTGAATCTCCGAGGTGCCGCCCGCGATCGTGCCCGCGTAGCTGCTGATGTAACGCGCGAACCAGCTCGCGGTGAAAAGGTCAGGTGCATAAGGGTTGTGCGGGGCGGTCAGCATTTTGTCGCGCAATCCGTCGGGCCCCACCGCGTCCAGCGCGTGTCGCAGCGCGCTCTGTTCGGCCTCCGAACCGAACACCTTCAGCACGGACAAGGCTGCCACGTCTACTTCGCCGCGGGCGGCTCGGCCCAGCGCCGCCGAACCGAGCAGCCGCAGCGCGTAGTAGTCCATCACGATGGTGGCGTAGTGGTCGGCGTTCACCTCGTCGGTCGGCCGGTAGTCCTCGAGCAGTTGCTCGAGGCGGTTCGCGAAGGCCATCCACATCAGGGTGCGCTCGTGACCGAGCGAGCCGTTGGCGACCTGCCACCCGCCATTGAGCGGGCCGAGAAGGTTGTCCGCGGGCACCCGGACGTCGTTGAAGAACACCTCGTTGAAGTCCAGCTCATCTGAGTCATAGACCGATGGGAAGGGGCGACGCACCACCCCGGGAGTGTCGGTCGGGATGAGCAGCGCGCTGATCCCCTTGTGCCTGGGTGCGTTTGGGTCCGTCCGAACGAAAGTGAGGATGACGTCGGCGTCATGGGCGCCGGAAGTCCATACCTTCTGCCCGTTGACCACGAACTCATCGCCGACCAACTCGGCCTTCGTCCGCAGCCCGGCCAGGTCGGAGCCCGCTGCGGGTTCACTCATTCCCAGCGATGCGGTCTTTTCGGCGCGCAGGATCGGGACGGCCCAACGCCGCTTTTGCTCCTCGGTGCCGAAGGACAACAGCGACGCCGCGATGATGCCGACGCCCTGGGGATTGAAGCAGTGATAGATCCGGCGCCGCGACAGCTCCTCGCGATGTACGAACTGCTGCAGGATGTTTGCGTTGCGGCCGCCGAATTCCGGTGGGTTGCCCGGCAGGAGCCACCCGTGGTCGAATTGGAGTCGCTGCCAGCGGCGCGACCATTCCGGCACGTGCGAGGTCGACGAGGGCCGCTCCGCGGCTTGCGCTTGCGTCGGGAGATGTTCGGTGAGGAAGTTGACGAACTCCGCGCGAAACGCTTCTACGTCGTCGTCAAAGGTGAGTTGCATGCCGGTTCTCCGAGCGAGGACGGCCTAACGCGTAAATCCCCACTCTGCCTCGTTCTCTTCGGTTTTGAGGTGCTCGGCCGGGTCGTCGGTGTCGGCAAGCGGCGGCTGAGAAGCGCGGGCGGGGCGCTGACCGAGTTCGGTGATGGCGTGTACCGGGCAGTCGAGCAGCGCCCGCATGACCGCGTCGCGATCCGACTCCGCCACCGTGCCGTCCCCAATGAGGGATGCGTAGCCCCAGTCATCCAGCGAGAAGTATCCCGGCGCATGCTTGGCGCAGATGCCGAAGCCGTCGCAAATGGTGCGGTCCAGACGGATTTTCATGCTTGCCTCACAGGTTCCGCCTCGTACGGACGGTCCGCGCGAAACGCGCCGCGTGTACAGTCCGGGCACGTGCCGTCGAGATGCGCACCGACTTCGTCCGGGAACTGATCGAGCAGGCTTGCGGCAACGTTGGTTGCCGCATCCAGCGTGGCGCACGCGCCCCGTCCACGCAGCAGCACCGACCACCGGCGCAACCGTTCGACATCTTCTGTCGTCGCAGCGCCGTCGCGCAGCGCTCCGGCGGCCGCGGCCATCGCCGCCGTCCCGTTGAAGCACGATCCGCATTGCCCGGCGTTTTCGCGGTCGAAGTACGCGAGCACCGACGCCGCCACCGCAACGGGACAGTCGTCGGTGATGACCGAAATCGCGCCGCACCCAAGCCCGCTGCCGACGCGTCGCATCGTCTCGTGGTCCAGGGTTGTCTCCAACACAGAGCGGTTGAGCAGACCGGCGAAATAGCCGCCCATCAACGCCCCGCGCACTTGGTCGGCTGAAACACCGTGCAAGGTAAGCATTTCGGTGAACGCTAAGCCGTGGGGGAGTTCGTAGAGCGACCGGCGGCTTACCGCCCCCGGTGATGGTGGCCAGAAAGGTTCCCGGCGACAGCGTCGTGCCCTGCGACCGGAAATCAGCCGAGCCGTGGCCCTACAGGTAGGGCAGGTTAGCCAGGGTTTCGACATTGCTCACCAATGTGGGCCGGTCGTCGACTCCCGCTTCGAAGGGACGCGGCGGCTTGTCCGTTGGCTTGGCGGGCCCGCCGTTGATCGCCCGAACCGCGGCGGTCTCCTCGCCGGCCACGTATCCCGGCTGCACGGTGAGCATTCCGATGGTGACGCCGAGCGCGTCGGGATCCAGCTCGCCGAGCGCCGATTCGACGCTGTGCGCCGATTCCGGGTCGGATACGTAGATGTAGGCGCGGTCAGCGGCAATGATCGTCGCGGCGAGCCTCAGTCCATCCAAGACCAGGTGGGGGCGATTGCGTAGCAACCAGCGGTCCTTGACCGAAGCTGGTTCTCCCTCTTCGCCATTCGCGACAACGACGGGAACACCGAGCAACCGTCCGTTGTCGCGCACCGCCCGCAGCTTGACCGCAAGCGGAAACGCCGCACCGCCGCGCCCGACCAGGCCACTGGAGTCGATTTCGCTCAGGAATTCCTCGGCATTGCCAAGCGGGTGGTAGCCGCCGAGCTTCCGATAGGCCGCCAGGTCTTCCCGAGCCCGACCGGCGTGCTCACTCAGCAGCCGCGGCGTGCACCCGGGGAAGGTCGCGATGCTGATGGTGGTGGACTGGGTGGTGTTCAAAGCTGCCCTGCCATCGTCTTAGTTAGGCTTGCGCACATGCGAACTGCGGTGGTGCGTGTCAACGTCGACCCAGACGGCGTGCTCACGCCTGCACAACTACGTGACGGCATGGCGGCTCTCCTCGAGCTCGTGGTGGCGGGCGGCGTGGACGTGGTCGAGAACGACCTGGCGACCATGCCCGCGAGCCGCCGGGAAGTCGAATTGCTCATTGCGGCCGAGGACGGCGACACGGCCAAAGAACACCGCAATCGGATTGTGCGGCAGAGCCTTCGGCGCGACCCCCATTCCGGGCGTGATCACCTTTGTCAGCCGGGGGACCGACGACGATGCGCACGGGGTGTTGTCCGCGTTCGGGCTGACCGGTGATATCCAACGCACGCCAGGCGACGACGGATTCGACATCGTCCATGTGACGCTGCGCGAGTCCGACCTCGAGCGGATTCCGGAAAGCCGCGTACACACGGCGCTGGAGGCGTCGCTCAATTGTGAGGTCCACATTCGCACCGTGTAGCGCCATCACGAACCCAGGAATTCCAGAATCGCGGGCGCCGCCTGCACCCAGGTGTCGAACATGTTGAAGTGCTGCACGCGGCCCGCGGCGCGGTCTTCGGACGCACGCTCCCAGGCGTCTTCGGGCCACGGCGGATCGATCAGCTTCGATCCCTTGATCAGGCAGCTGACTTCCAGCGACGTCCGCTTCGGGTGATCCATGTCGTTTTCGCCGCCACGAATGATCAACGTGGGGACCTTGATCCGGTCGAACATCTCGTCCTCGACGCCCGGGATCGTCTGTCCCGGCTTGGAGACGAAGGCGTTGAGCCAGCGCAGCATCAATTTGAGGAAATCATCTTTGTCGAAGTCGAGGAACCGCTGCTTGTTGTCCGGGTTCTCCTCGATGCGCTCGCGCCATTCGGCCACCTTCACCACGCCGTCCATGCCGGTGCCACGCACCGCGAGGATGCTGGGAACGATGTAGAACGAGCCCAGCACGAAGGTGCCGTAGATGCCGCCGACGATGTTCCACACCACGAGCTTGGTCACCATCTCGGGGTAGAGCATCGTGGTCAGCATGGAATCCCTTGCCCCGCCGGAACCTCCGGCGAGAATGCAGCGCTCGAAGCCGAGTCCGGTCACCAGCTTGTGCAGTGTCTCGGCGCGCATGTGGGACTCGCTCTGCCCGTAGAACTGGACGTCGGAGGCGCCGCAGTTGGGACGATCCCACAGCAGTACCCGATAGCCTCCCGCGGCCAGCGCGTCGGCCAGCGGACGCAGGCCGGGGATTTCCTTGCTGAACCGGCCGCCCGGAGTCAGGGCAATGAGATCGCCGGAGTCACCGAGGATTTCGTAGACGACATTTCCCCCGTTGATCTCAATAGAAGGCACCCGATTCTCCTGTGTTAGGCCTGAACCAATACGTCGTTGCCGACGACGCGCACCGGATAGGTGCGGATGCTCCATTCGGGCTTGACCGCGGTGGTACCGGTCGCCAGCTCGAAACCCCATTGGTGCCAGGGGCAGTAGATGTATTCCAGGTCGCGCACCATGACGGCGTCACCCGGCGCGGTCTCGTCGACGATCGTGCGTCCCCGGGCTCGCCCCGAACACAGCGGCCCGCCTTGGTGCGGGCAGTAGTTCGCGATGGCGTAGAAGGTGCCGTTGACGTTATAGACGCCGACGCCGTGCCGTCCGATCGGTACCAGCTTGTGTGTGCCGGGCGGGATTTCGTCTACGGTTGCGACGACATGCTCGCGGCCCTGGGCGAGGCGTGGCTCGGGCCGCTTGGTTTCTTCCGCCAATTCAGAGCACCCGGGTCTGACCCTCGAGGACCGGAACGGTCTCGGGCAGGTGATAGGTCGCGATGCCGTTCTTGTACATGACCGCGTCGCGGGCGTGCTTGGGCAGGTGCTTGACCAGCCAGCGGGGGTCGTCGAACGTCCAGTGCGGGTAGTCCGAGGAGAACAGCAGGATCTTCTCGCACTCCATCCATTCCAGCGCGCGGGTCAGTTCGGTCTTGTCTTCCGGGTAGTCCAGCGGCTGGGTGGTGAACTTGATGTGGTCCTTGACGTACTCGGACGGCTTGCGTTTGATGTCGAGCCACGACTTGCGGGCGTCGTAGATCGCGTCCATGCGCCACATCAGCGGCAGGATCCAGCTGAAGGCGTGCTCGACGAAGACGATCCGCAGCGTCGGGAACCGGTCGAAGACGCCGTCGAAGATCAGGCTCATCACCTGGTTGGCCGCCAGCAGCGAGTAGGTCACCATGAAATCGTGGTTGTAGCTGGGGAACCCGACCGGCGGGATCGGCAGCTCATCGAACTGGCTGCGTGACAGGTGGCAGCTCACGGTGATGTCGTGCTTGGTGGCGGCGGCCCAGATCGGGTCGTACTTCGGGTGGCCCCAAGACGGTCGCGGTTCGGCCTTGATCAGGATCTGGGCCATGTAGGGGTGTCCGGCCCAGCGCTCGATCTCGCGCACCGACTCTTCCGGTTCCTCGATGGCGATGCAGACCGAACCGCGCCACCGCTCGTGCCAGTTGTTGTGGCTGTCCAGCCAGTGGTTGGCCTGCCAGTCGTTCAACGCGGCCGACATCGCGTGCTGCGCTTCGGGAATGCGTGCCGGGTAGGCCGCCGGTTCCAGGATCGCGATGTCGGAGCCGGCCTCCATGATCAGCTGGCGGAACGCCAGATCTGGGTCGCTGCAGGGGAACTCGCCGTTGGCGGGGAAGGAGTCCACGCGCATCGCGTAGGAGTGCGCGTAGTCCGGGGCGTCGTAGTAGATCTGCTCGCCCACGGAGCGGGTGAGAAAGTACTTGCTGCGCCACGGCTCGGGGATGTACGGAAGCAGCTCTCCGCGCTTGGGGGCCGGGTGGACATCCGAGTCGACGCAGCGGACGGCAATGCGCTCGGTAGCGGGAAGCCGCTCCTGCGAATGGGTCAACGTCATCTGGCTCTCCTCAGTCTTTCGCGATGCTTCTACTGTGCGCCCACCCCGGCGGGAATGTCTATGCCGTAGAGCTGCGCCGCGTTGCGCCAGCACAGCTTCTCGCGCTGCTCGGCGGACAGCGCGCTGGGCAACTTCGTGACATCGCCGCACTGCCAGTGTGGATAGCTCGAGCCGAACATCACCATGTCGTCTTTGCCCGTGAAGCCGAACCATTCGCCGGCGAATTCGACGTCGCCGGGGCCGTCGAGACTGCCCTGAACGAAATACACGTGACCGGGCAGGTAGTCGCTGGGAATCCGCGGCGCCCATGGTGTCTGCTCGAGGTGCGGCCGGCCGAACGTGTCCATGCGCCAGATGAACGGCGTGATGAAGTCGGCGGCGCCATCGCCCCACACGAACTTGAGGCCGTCGAACCGCTCGAACACTCCCTCGGCGATCATGTTCATTTGGTGATACAGGTAGTTCAGCGCCATGAAGCTGACGTACTGCTCGTAGGTACGCGTGTTCCCGTTCGGTGTCGGCGGAAACGCGATGCCCGAGCCGACTTCGATGTGCGCGGCCACGGGCAGGCCGGCGTCGACCGCGGCCTCCCAGATGGGCCAGAACTGCGGTTTGCCGTAGAGGTCGCGGGATTGCAGCGGGACGCCGATCTGGACCACCCGCGGATGCGCACGCCATTTCTCGATCTCGCGCAGCGCGCCGGGGATGTCGTCGGGGTTGACCCGGATGGTGCCGCGGAAGCGATCGCCGAACTGGCTGGACTCCAGCCAGTTCGACACCATCATCTCGTTGTGTGCTGCGTGCAGCGCGCTGCCCAGGTGCCGGTCGGGCATGATGCCGCGCGTCATCGGATGCAGGACCGCCACATCGACGCCGCGCTTCGAAAACAGTTCATTGGCAACGAAATCCGGATCCGAACCGGGGTACTGGCGGTCAGGGCCCTCGGTGTTGGGAGCGTACTCACCGCCGGGGGCCCCGTACCAGTCCATCTCGTAGTCGGGGAAACCGCGACTCTTGAACGGCTCGCGCAGGGTCTTGCGCAGCGCTTTGTTGGACGGAAAGAAGATGTGCACGCTCGCATCGATCAACGGCGTGCTGGTTCCGTCAGCGTGTTCGATCACGAGAGCCACCCTTCGGCTCCGGCAGCGAAAGCCTGCCGCGCGAGGTCATATGATAGCCAATCTAACATTTTCTTCAGCGGTCCATCAATGGGTTTCCGGTAAGCATTTCGTTTAATCATTATCCCTGGTAAGGGGCGTTTTGTGGTCCTTCGCGCAAGTATGGTTCTACTTTCTGGATAATACCATTCTCCGACGTGAGGGCGGATGCGATCCGCGGCTCGCCACCACGACGGCCGGCACGATGGGCTAGTCCGAAGGCCCACCGACCGTGACGCCGGCGGCCCGCTCGAACGGTTTGATCACCGTCGTGAAATCGGAATCGGGCCCTTCATCGCGGGCGAGTGCCTCCCACAGCCGGCCGATCGTCTCGGCGACCTCGGCGGGCACGCCGAGCGCCCTCGCCTCGTCGAGGTAAAGACGCACATCTTTGAGCATCAGCCCGGTGGCAAAGCCGTAGTCGAATGTGCGCGGCAGGATCGCGCGGGGGAACTTGTCGCGGCTTGCGCTGGTCGCACCCGATCCGGCATTGAGCACCTCGATCATCACGCCGGGGTCGAGGCCACCCTTGACGCCCATCACGACGACTTCCGCGGTCGCGGCCAAGACGTTTGCCGCCAAGATGTTGTTCGCCAGCTTCATCGTCTGCGCCGAGCCGGGCTTATTGCCGACATACACCGGCCGGCCCAGGGCTTCGAGCGCGGTTCGCACGGCGTCGAATTCGTCGCGCGGGCCGGACACCATGAGCGCCAGCGTCCCCTTCTCGGCACCGCCGACACCGCCGCTGACCGGGCTGTCCATCGCCACGATGTTGCGCTGGGCCAGCAGGCCATGGATCTGCACCGCCATTTGGCTACCGACAGTGGACAAGTCGACGTAGCGCCGCACCCGCGCGCCTTCGATCACGCCCGAAGCGCCGGTTGCCACCTCGAGTGACGCACCCGGGGTGGGAAGGCTGGCCATCACCGTCTCGGCGCGATCGGCGACCTCTCTCGGTGACGACGCCGCGCGCGCCCCCAGGGCGACGACACGCGCGAGCGCCTCGGTGCGCGTGTCGAACGCGACGACGTCGTGCTTCTCCTGGATCAGCCGACATGCCATGGGAAAGCCCATGTTTCCCAGCCCGATGAACCCGACCTCCACGATGCGCCCCTAGTCCCGGTCCAGCTCGGCGAACGCCTCACGCGCGATGCGAAAGCTGTCGACGGCGGCGGGTACACCGGCGTAGATGGCCACCTGCAGGAAGACCTCGCGGATCTCGTCGCGGGTGACACCGTTGGTCAGTGCCGCCTTGACGTGCGTGCGCAATTCGTTAGGCCGGTTGAGCACCGAGATCATCGCCAGGTTCAGCATGCTGCGGGTCTTTCGCGGCAGTTCCTCACGGCCCCACACCGCACCCCAGCAGTACTCGGTGACGAGATCCTGCAGGGGCCCGGTGAAGTCATCCGCGTCGGCCAACGCGCGGTTGACGTACTCCTCGCCCAGCACCTCGGAGCGGATTTGAAGCCCACGCTGGTACGTTTCGCGATCCAATGTTCTCCTCCTTCAGTTCGGCGCAGCGCGCCTTCGTTGGTGTAGTGCATGCGCTGCGGAGGTTCGGATTGCCTGAGCGCAGTCTTGCACCGTGGCCCCTCCGCGGGGGTCTACAGTCGAGATTCACATGGGCCCGCCCGCTTGTGTCCTCGTTCCGGCTGGGAGACTGGTGGAACCTGGCTGCAGACTAATTCCCTTGCAGTGGTTAGCGATACAGGTGCTTGTGACGCAGAGCCCGGGCGCCCCGGAGTAAGGAGCGGCAATGACCGGAGCAACCGCTGACGTCTGGGAAGTGATGTCGACCGCCCGCACGATCCGGCGCTTCACCGAGAAGCCGGTGGACGACGCGACCCTGGCGCGGTGCCTCGAGGCGGCCAGGTGGGCCCCGTCCGGCGCCAACGCGCAGGGCTGGCGTTTCGTGGTGTTGCGATCCCCCGAGCAGCGCGCCGTGGTGGCCCAGGCCGCGGCCCACGCGCTGGAAGTGATCGAGCCGGTCTACGGCATGAGCCGGCCCGCCGACGACGACAACAGCCGCCGCGCCCGCACCTACCGTGCGACGTACGAATTGCACGATCGCGCCGGTGAATTCACGTCGGTCCTGTTCGCCCAGGCGCATTACCCGACGGCGTCCGAACTGCTGCTCGGCGGTTCGATCTTTCCCGCCATGCAGAACTTTCTCCTGGCCGCCCGCGCGCAGGGGCTCGGCGCCTGCCTGACCAGCTGGGCCTCGTATGGCGGTGAACAGCTGCTCAGGGAGGCCGTCGGCGTACCCGAGGGCTGGATGGTCGCCGGCCACGTCGTGATCGGATGGCCCAAGGGCAACCATGGGCCGCTACGCCGCCGCCCGCTTGCCGAGTTCGTGAACCTCGACCGCTGGGACAACGCCGCCGACGGCCTCGTGACCAGCAGCTAGGTCGCCGGGGGAATTCCGCTCGTCACAGCCCTTATGGTGACCCCATGCCCGAATTCAGAGATTATTACTTCCGCAACCGAGAATGTTATTCTCGCCTAACAGTCACGACGAGAGGCGGCGCGGATGCTGTTGGAGTTCGATGCTGATCAGCGACTGTGGCAGGACACCGTGCGCGACGCCGTCGCGAAGCAGTGCCCGCCGTCGCTGGTGCGCAGCGTGGCCGAAGAAGGCGTCGACCCGAGCCCGTTGTGGAAATCGTATGTAGACCAGGGCTGGACCGAGCTCAGCGATGCGGACAGCGCCGTCGAGCTGGCCATCGTGCTCGAAGAGCTCGGCCGCGCCACCGACCCCACCCCGTTCCTGGCAACGATGAGCCAGTTCGCACCGCTGGCCGCGGACCGATTCGACCCGCACCAGTCGGGTACCGCGGTCTACGGCGGCGTTGCGGCACATCGCGATTCGAAGGGCTGGGTGCTGGACGGCACGGCCCGCCACGTGCTCGACGGTGATCGCGCGGATCGGCTGGCGGTGGTGACCGACGCCGGGGTGTTCCTCGTTGAGTCCGGTCAGGTGTCGGCCCGGCGCGCGGCGGTGTTCGACCCGGTGCTACACGTCGCCGACCTGTCGTTCGCCGAGGTTCGGGTGCCCGACAACGAGCGGCTGACGGTCGACGCCGAGCGCGCCCACCATCTCGCGCTGACCGGGATGGCGATCACCATGGTCGGCGCCTGCCAACGCATCCTCGACCTGGTGCTCGAGCACGTGAGCAGCCGCCAGCAGTTCGGCGTGGCGATCGGCTCGTTCCAGGCCGTCCAGCACAAGGCCGCCGACATGCACGTCGCCGTGCAACGGGCGCGCGCGCTGGCGTACTTCGCCGCGTTGACGATCGCGGCCGACGATCCCCGCCGCCGGCTGGCGGCAGCGATGGCCAAGGCATCGGCGGGGGAGTGCCAGTCGCTGGTGTTCCGGCACGGCCTACAGCTGCACGGCGCAATGGGATTCACATGGGAGAACGACCTACAGTTCGCGCTGAAACGAGCCAAAGCGGGTGAGCTGATGCTCGGCGGCGCGGCGGAGCACCGGGCGCGGATCGCGGAGGAATACCGTGCAGCTGACTTTTGATTCCGACGTCGAAGAGTTCCGGGCGGAGTTCTCGGCGTTCCTCGACGAAAATCTGCCTCCCGCAAGCGAAACGCTCGAGCGTCCGCGGTCGGTCTCACACATGCCGCAGTGGGCACGCGACTGGCAGCGGCTGTTGTTCGACAGCGGCTGGCTGCTGCCCAGTCAGCCGCCGGAATTCGGTGGTCGCAACGCGTCTGTCATTCAGCAGTTCGTCTACCTCGAGGAACTCAGCCGCCGCCGGATCTACCACAGTTTCAATCCGCAGGGCGTGAATATCGTTGGGGCGTCGCTATTGTCGTTCGGCAGCGACGAGCAGAAGCGGCGCTGGGCGGTGCCGATCCTGCGGGCCGAGATCACCGCGTCACTCGGGATGAGCGAACCGAGTGCGGGCTCCGACCTGGCGTCGCTACGCACTCGCGCGGTGCTCGACGGCGATCACTTCGTCGTCAACGGGCAGAAGGTGTGGACCTCGGGCGCCCACGATGCCGATGTGTTGTTGACGTTCGTCCGCACCAACCCAGATGCGCCGAAGCACAAGGGAATCAGCGCGCTCGTCATCCCCACTGATACCCCGGGTCTCGTGCGCCGGCCGTTCCCGTCGATCTGCGGTGTCGATGATCTGGATTTCAACGAGGTCTTCTTCACCGACGTGCGGGTGCCGGCCGAGAACCTGGTCGGTGAGCTCGACCAGGGCTGGCGGGTGGCCAACGGGTCGCTGGGACACGAACGCACCATGATGTGGCTGGGTTTCGCCGATCGCCTCGAGAACATGATCGACGACTTTCATCCCAGCACCGAGGTCGAGCGTGACCAGTACGCCAGCACGATCATGGACAGGCAGGCGTTGCGCCTGTTGGGATCGGCGGCCCTGGCCCGCGCCGCGCGCGGCGAAGACGACGTCGCCGCGATCTCGGTGCTCAAGCTGCTCGGTTCCGAAGCGGAGTTGCGTGGCATGGAGCTTGCGCTGAACTCCGCCGGCGCCGACGGACTCATTCAGCCCGGACAGACGGGGCCTTACATGCACATGAACCTCGACCACTACTTCGCCAGCTGGTTCGAGCGCTACGCCCGCAGTTTCTCCGGGACCATCGCCGGAGGCACCTCCGAAATTCAGCGCAACATCATCGCCCAGCGGGTACTCGGCCTCCCGCGCGGCTAGCGCGGTCAGAGGGCTTGCTGAGAGATATTGCTGGGCAACGCAATCCGGTTCACGCCCGGGGTGTGTACCTGGCCGGCCAGCCACGGCAGCGCGGTGGAGAAGGCCATGCCGGCGGTCGGCCAGTCGTGCTTTCCGGTCTGGGCGACCACCGCGCAGTCGATGCCGTTCGCCCGGCCCAGCCCGCACAGGGACGCGGCGGCCGCGGCCTGGTTGCCGGGATCGGTGGCGGCGGCGCGGCCGGCTACAGCCATCGCGGCGGTATCGACGGTTGTGATGTCGCGGCGCGGCGCACCACCCGATGAGATCGCGAACCAACCGGATACTCCGGTGTAGCGGCCGTGGCGGTTGATCACCGTGGTCGGGTCGAATTTCGCCCACGCGTCGGCATCGCCGTCGAATAGGTTGGCGATGGTTTGTTCCTTGGTTCCGGTGTTGGGGGTCAGGTCGCCCTCGATGTCGACGAACGAGCTGAACATGTTGGGGTGCATGACGGTCAGGTCCACCGCGCATGTTCCGCCCATCGACCAGCCGACGATGCCCCACCGGGACGGATCGGGGCTGACCCCGAAGTTCGAGACCATATAGGGCACAACATCTTTGGTGAGGTGGTCGGCGGCGTTACCACGGCTTCCGTTGACGCATTCGGTGTCGTTGTCGAACGCTCCGCCCGGATCGACGAACACCAGCACCGGCGCGTTGCCGCCGTGTGCTGCCGCGAACGCGTCGACGGTGTCCACAGCGCCGCCGGCGCGCACCCAGTCGGCGGGCGTGTTGACCATGCCGCCGATCATCATCACCGTCGGCAGCTGCGGCGGCGGGTAGCTGGCAAACCACGCCGGCGGCAGGTAGACGAGTTCCTCGCGGTGCTTGAATTGCGATGCGTCTTCGGCGATCACGACAGGCACCAGGCTGCCGTGCGGCGGCTTGGACCCCTTCGCCGCCAGCGTGGTGACGGTGGCCTTGTCGGCCTGGTCGGGCAGCGGAACGGAGGTGAACTGGTTCCACGCACTCTGCACGGTTTGAAAGTAGCCGACCCATTGATTGAGGACCAGCAGCGAGCAGAGCAGACACAGCGGCACGGCCACGATCGACAGTCCACGCCGCCACCAACGCGCACCGCGCCAGCCCAGGATCAGCACCGCCATCGCCATGGCGACCAACGCGATCCACACGTACAGGGCGTCCGGTGCCGATTTGCTGGCGCCCTCGGCGATGTAAGAGTGCGCCCCGACGGCCGTCATGACTCCGACGACGACGGCAGCGGGCAACCACAGCAGGCGCCAACGACGCGAGCGCCACCCGGCGGCCAGCCCGAGCGTGATCGGAGCGACGATCTGCGTCGTGATCGGCACCCAACCGTGCATCAGAGATATGTGATTGCCCAGTAGCGACATGGCCATTCCTCCTCTCGGCTGCCAGCCTTCAAGCTGTGTGAGAAAAGGATCGAATGCCGACCTCGGCGAATTCTTGGTGGATTCTTGGCGGTCGGCGGATGCCGCCACGCGGAGTGTGAAGCCGTGGCTTTGCGTGTGAAGCCACGGCGGCTGCCGCCGGAGTGTCGTCGCCCTCAGCTCACGGTCAAAGCCGTGGATTCATACTCGACGGTTGGCCGCGGGAACTGGAGCCACCGACCCCGCGTCGCCTACCTGATGTCTACACAGGGTCGAATTTGGTGATCAGCCACTTGCCGTTGACCCGGGTCAAACTCACCAGCACGCTGCTGGAGGCCATCGCGGGGTCGGGGTTGTCCTTGCTCGTGGTGCTCTGGTCGACCAGCACGAGCACGACGGCCGAATCCGGACGTAATTCCTGAACGGCGGCCCCCAACACCCGAGCGTTGGTTTTCAGCGACTTCTGTTTGGCCGCCGGGGCCACGATCTGTTCGGTGAACTGGTTGTAGTACGACAGGAAGTCTCCGGACAGGTGCGACTTGGCGGCGGCGAAGTCTTTGTCGAGTGAATCGGGCGAGTAGGACAGCAGCGCGACCGTTCCGTCGGACGCCGCATTGGCGACCGCGCTCGCGACGCCGGCGTCGGTCTGTTTATCGGGCCGGTACTGCGTGAAGTACAGCCACGTCGCCGCGCCACCGGAAAGCAGCAGCAGCACAACCAGAATCACGGGAACGACTTTTACCTTGCGCCGCACGCGTGGCTCGCTACGTTCACTGACTTCGATTTGCGTGGAAGAGTCGTCGGCGGTGTCGATGCTGGGGTTGTCCTCGCTCATGGAATGAACTCCACGTTGGACATCTTGTACTGCCCACCGTCGTTTTTGACCGTCACCTTGAGCCGCCAACTGCGTGGTTCGTCCTTGGCGCCCGCGGCATTCGTGATGTGCGATGTCGCCGCGACGAGAACCAACGCGGAATCCCCGTTTACGGATTGCACGGCCGCCGCATTCACGGTTCCTTGGGTGACCACTTTGGACTGCTCAACGACGGTCGTGAAATCTTTTGCACGCGCCTGGAAGTCGTCCCGGAACTGGCCAGTCGAGCTGTCGATTACCCGCTGGACGTCCTCCTGGGCCTTGTTGAAGTCCATGGAAGTCAGGTTGACGACGCCTTGTCTGGCTCCCGCGATGAAGTTCGCGGCACGCTGGTTGCGCTCGACGGTTTCATGACGCTGCCACATCATGTATCCGCTGGCCCCGATGAAAGCACAGATGAGGACGATGACGGCCGCTTTCCATGCCACGGACCACGAGGGCAGCCGCAGGCGTCGCCGAGAGCGGGCCGGCTCGGATTCCGATTCTGCGTCGTCGGCGGTTTCGTCGGAGATCTTCTTCGGCCTTTGCCTCGCGCTTCATCGGTGTCGGCCTCGGCGGTGTCGGTGACGTCGTCTGTCGTCGTCGTCGGTCTTCGGCTCGTGCCGTCGTCGGTTTCGTCCTCGGCGGCGTCCGGCGCCTCTTCGGCGGTCTCGGTCTCTTCCTCCGCCTCAGCCTCGGCTTGGGCTAGCGCTTCGCGCCGGAGGCGGGCCGCACGGGCGCGGGCACGCGCCGCGGCGGCCAGCGCTTCGGCTTCGGCTGCTTCGGCCTCGGCTTCCTCGAGCAATGCCATCGCGTCGGCTTTCGAGGTGGCCGAATCTTGCGGCGGCTTCTTCGCCTCAGCCATCGTGCTTACTGCCCGTCGCCCTCATGATCGACCGACTCCCGTACCTCTCACGCGGCTACCATCGCACGAGCGAGAACGGCCAGCTGTTGGTGCCCCCCGGTCCGCCACCGCAGCCGGTGTCGAACGTCGAGTCGACTTGACCCGCCAGCGTCACCGCATCCCACGAGTAGACGTCATGCGAGGGAAAGAACTGGACCACGCAGCGCACACCGTCAGGCACATCAACGGCCAAGGTGTAGCGGCCGTTGGACAGCTGGGCTATCTCCTCTGTAGACCGACGCTTGCCCGTTGGGCTGCGGAGTCGCGTACACCTGCACGCATCCCGGCGCCGGCTGGAGTGCACGGGCTAATCGACCAAATCCAGATGTGGCCGGGATCCCGGTTCGTGTCCACCCTGTAGTTGCCGAACAGCATGTCCGCGTGGGCGGTCGGCGTGACGGTCAGCGCGGCCATGGCAAGCGCAAGGCTCATTGCGAAAGTCTTCACCGATGCGTCTCCCATCTCTGCGCACGTGCTTGGCCCAAATATAAGGCGCGGTCACGCCGAACAGGCCCACTCGTAAAAATTGGCGTGAGCGAGCTCAGTCGATGACCGCGGCTTCCTTGCGTTCGGTGATCGGCCTGGCGAGTTCCTGCTCGTCGCAGATGCGCTGCAGCTTCTCCAGGGTCTCGTCCAGGCCCGCCCCGACCTTGCGGCCGGGCGTGAAGGTGGCCGGCAGCTTACGCATGCCCTGGATGACACCGATGGTCTCGTAGTGGACGGTGCCCTCCGGGTCGCACTGGTAGTCGGGCATCCGGTCGAGGACCGCGGTCAGCATGGACTTGAACACGGTGCGCGCCACGTTCGAGCCGATGCACCGGTGAACGCCCAGCCCGAAGCTGAAGTGTCGGTTACCTTTACGGTCGAGGATGATCTTGTCCGGGTCGTGGAACACCGAGGGGTCGCGGTTGGCCATCGCCCACGAAATCCAGAGCCGCTCACCCTCTTTGAACCGGGTGCCGTCGAGCTCGGTGTCGTCGGCGAAGGTCCTGCCATCCCCGGGCGCCGGGGTGAAGTAACGCAGAAACTCCTCGGTCGCGGGGTCGAGCAGAGTCTTGCGCTCATCGCTGAGCAGCTGGCGTTGGTCCGGGTGCTCCGAAAGCCATTCCAGCGAATGGGCGGTCAGGGCGGTCGTGGTGTCGAAGCCGCCGCCGATGACCAGGCCCAGGTTCCCCAGGATTTCCAGCTCCGGGGCCGGCTCGCCGTCGATGCGCATCTCGAGCAGACCGTTCACGATTCCGGGCCGCGGGTTGGCGCGGATCTCGATCATGTTGTTGACCATGTCGAGCCCCATCTCCCGGTGCATCGCGGTGACGCGCTCGATGTCGGGGGAGTGCTCGGGGGTGTACACCGCGGCGTGCACCGGCTCGCTGTACATGTTCCACTTCTTCAGCGGGATGCCCAGCATCGCCAGGGTGAACACGGCGGGCACGATATTGGCCAGGTCGTCGACGAAGTCGATGTGCCCGCCCTCGATCTTCTCGTCGAGGCAGGCGCGCGTCACGTCGTCGATGAACGGCTCCCAGCGCTTGATCGCCGCCGGTGACAGATAGGGGTTGAGCACGGTCCGGTAGGTGCGGTGCTCGGGGTCGTCCATCTCCAGGATCCCGCCACGCACCGCGCTGACGCGGCTGGCCGTGGGGATCGAAATGCCCTTGTAGCCACGGCGTTCGTTGTGGATGTCGTGATCGTTGGAGACTGCGGGGCAGCGGGCCAGCTCGAAGACCTCGTGGCTGCCGGCCGCAACCCAGTGCCCGCCATAGGTTTCCGTCCAGGCCATGGGGCACTTGGCGTGCATCTCTTCGGTGATCGTCTTGAACTTCGACCGGTACTCGGAAGAATGCCGGTCGAAGTGGTACCGGTTCTTCTTGCGGTCGCTGTCATTGACGACGTCGTCGACACTCAACGCTCTGGTCTCCCTACGTGTTTCGCTGGCTGAGGATTGTGCCGGCTCAGGCGTCGTCGGTGATCATGATGGCCTGCTCCGGACAGGACTGCGCGGCTTCACGCACCTGGTCCTCGCGGTCGGCGGGCACCACCTCGTCGATCGCCGACGAACTGCCGTCGATGTCGCTGAGCTGGAACGATTCCGGAGCGATCATCGCGCACAGGGTGTGGCCCTGGCACCGTTCTGAATCCACCCAGACCTTCACGGGCTTTCTCCTCTCACACTGGTTGCCGGGCGCCGCTGACGAATCGCCACCGCTCAGGTGTTTCGACCGCCGTTGACGCCCAAGATCTGACCGGTGATGTAGCCGGCTTCCTCGGACACCAGAAAAGCGCATGCCGCCGCGATGTCCTCGGGGGTGCCCATCCGGCGTACCGGGGTCCGCGCGATGGTCTCGTCGATGTCGCCGAGGAATCCGTTCTTCTCGGCCGCGCGCAGCATCGGGGTGTCGATGAAGCCGGGCGGCACCGCGTTGACGGTGATTCCCTTGGGCCCGTACTCGAGTGCGAGCGACTTCGTCAGGCCGTTGACCGCCGACTTGGCCGCCACGTAGTGACTCATGTACGGCGCACCGGAATGCGTGCTCGACGACGAGATGTTGACGATCCGCCCCCACCCCGCCTCGACCATGTCGGGCAGCACCGCCTGGACGGTATGGAAGACCCCATTGAGGTTGACGTCGATCACGCGGTGCCAGTCCTCGAAGCTGATGTTGTTGAACTTCTTGAACCCGTCGAGGCCGGCGGCGTTGACCAGAACCGTCACCGGCCCGAGTTGGGCGCGGATGGCCGACAGCGCCGCATCTACTTGCGCCCGGTCGGTGACGTCGGCCGTGAAAGCGAAGTCGGCTCCTGACGGACGCAGGTCGACAGAAGCGACGTTCAAGCCGTCGGCGCGCAGGCGTTGCGCGACGGCCAGACCGATGCCGGACCCGCCACCGGTGACAACCGCAGTCTTCATGTTGAGGCCTCTGCTCTGAAGGGGCCCATTTCAGTCACAAAGAATCTCCCTTACATTTATGAGAACCTTACTCTCCACGCGGAGTGGCGTGCAACACGCGCACAACACCACGTCCAGCCTGCATGGAGAGGCCCAGGCCGACAGCGTACGGCCGTTTGCGGCCCAGGTCAGCACCTCGATCCCATTCCTGAGACTTTCTTGAATTATCGAAACTCGAATGTAAGATTCGCCGGGGAAGAGAATGAAATTATCGTGATCGCCACCACACTAGGGGGTACGGAATGCCTGCCCAGGACACGGCAGACCCGGCCACTGGACCCACAGTGACCATCGCGGACGCCGCGCCTGAGTCTCGCGTCGACCGCCGTCTGTTGATCGATGGCCGGCTGGTCAGCGCCGACAAGACGTTCCCCTCGATCAATCCCGCAACCGGTGCCGTCATCGGGCACGCGCCGGACGCCGGTGGCGAGGAGGCTCAAGCGGCGATCGCGGCGGCCCGGCATGCGTTCGACACCACCAGCTGGCCCACCGACGTCGAGCTGCGGATCCGTTGCCTCGACCAGTTGCATCAGGCGCTCGTCGACCACGCCGAGGAGTTGCGGGAACTCACCATCGCCGAAGTCGGCGCCACCCGCGTGCTGACCCGGGGGGCTCAGCTCGACGAGCCGATCGGCATCGTGCGCTTCTACGCGGACCTGCTGCGCACCTATGAGTTCTCCGACGACCTCGGCGAACGAGAAGTGCGGGGCATGCGCCACCACCGTTGGGTCGAGAAGGAGGCCGCCGGCGTGGTCGGCGCCATCATCGCCTATAACTATCCGAACCAGCTCGCGCTGGCCAAGCTCGCGCCCGCGCTGGCGGCCGGATGCACCGTCGTGCTCAAGGGCGCACCGGACACACCACTGGTCACCCTGGCGCTCGGCGAGCTGATCGCCAACCACACCGACATCCCGGCCGGGGTGGTGAACGTGCTGAGTTCGTCGGATCCCGCGTCGGGAGTCGCGCTGACCACCAGCCCGGACGTCGACGTCATCACCTTCACCGGATCGACTGCGGTCGGACGCAAGATCATGGCCGCCGCGAGCGACACCGTTAAGCGCGTCTTCTTGGAGCTGGGCGGCAAGTCAGCGGCGATCATGCTCGATGACGCCGACTTCGCCAACGCCGCGCTGTTCGCGGCCTTCAGCATGGTCACCCACGCCGGCCAGGGTTGTGCGCTCACGTCCCGGCTGCTGGTGCCCAAGTCGCACCACGACGAAATCGTCGAACTGATCGCGCAGAACTTCGCCAAGGTGCGACACGGCGACCCGGCCGACCCGACAACTTATATGGGGCCGCTGATCAACGAGCAGCAGCGGGAGAAGGTCGACGCCATGGTCCAGCGCGCCGTGGCCGCCGGGGCCACCTTGGTCACCGGCGGCAAGCGACTGGATCCCGGCTACTTCTATGCGCCGACGCTGCTGACCAACGTCGACCCCGACAGCGAGATCGCACAGGATGAGGTCTTCGGGCCGGTGCTCGTGGTGATCGCGTTCGACGATGACGACGACGCCGTGCGCATCGCCAACAACTCGATCTACGGGCTGGCCGGCGCGGTGTTCAGCCGCGATCAGGACCGGGCGCTCGCCGTGGCGCGCCGCATCCGGACCGGGTCCTTCTCCATCAACGGTGGCAATTACTTCGGCGCCGACACCCCGTTCGGGGGTTTCAAGCAGTCCGGCGTGGGCCGCGAGATGGGTGCGGCTGGGCTCGAGGAGTTCCTGGAGAGCAAGACCTTTGCCGTGCCGGCCGTCTCAGCGAAAGGAGCCGGCGCATGAGGCCGCTCGAAGGCATCCGCGTGCTCGAGGTCGCCATGTACGGATTCGTTCCGTCGGCGGGTGCGGTGCTCGCCGAATGGGGCGCCGACGTGGTCAAGGTCGAGCACGCGGTGACCGGTGATCCGCAGCGCGGGCTCCGGCAGACCGGGATGCTGCGCGTCGAGGGCGACCCCAACCCCAACATCGAGCACGCCAACCGCGGCAAGCGCAGCATCGGGCTGGACATGTCGGTGCCCGAGGGCAAGGAAGTGCTTTACGAGCTGGCCCGTCGCGCCGATGTCTTCCTGACCAGCTTTCTGCCCGGCCACCGGCAGAAGTTCGGCATCGACGTCGACGACATCCGGGCGGTGAACCCCAAGATCGTCTACGCGCGGGGGAGCGCGCTCGGCCCGCGCGGCGAAGAGTCGACCAAGGGCGGATACGACATGACGGCCTTCTGGTGCCGGGCCGGTACCGCCGCCACCATCACGCCCGCCGGCATGCCGGGCATGATCGCGCCGCCTGGGCCGGCGTACGGCGACACCATCTCGGGTACCAACCTCGCGGGTGGCATCGCGGCGGCGTTGCTCAAGCGCGAGCGCACCGGCGAGCCATCCGTCGTCGACGTGTCGCTGCTGGGCAGTGGCCTGTGGTCGATGGGACACACCGTCGCGCTGACGAAGCATCTTGCGCCAGCGGCTGGAAGCGCCGCCGCCCGGCGTGCACGGCGCTCCCAACAACCCATTGGTGGGGCTGTACACGACATCCGACGGCCGCTATATCTCGTTCGTGATGATGCAGCCCACCAAGTTCTGGGCCGACGTGTGCCGCCATGTCGACCTGCCGGAGTTGGCCGATGACCCGCGCTTCGACACGGTGGAGAACATCGCCGCCAATACGGCCGACGCGGTGGAATTGCTGACCAAAGCCATCGCCACCCGCACGCTGGCCGAGTGGAGCGAACGTTTCGCCACGCTCTCCGGGCCGTGGGCTCCCGTGCAGGACACCCTGCAAGCGGCCGACGACGCCCAGATTCGCTCGAACGAGTACATAGTGCAGGCGGGTGAACTCGAATTGGTGGCCAACCCGGTACAGTTCGACGTCGCAGCGCCACAGACCGGGCCGGCCCCCGGATTCGCCGAGCAGACAGACGAGATCCTGATGGAGCTCGGCCTCGACTGGGACCGCATCATCGAACTCAAGACGGCCGGCGCCGTCACGTGAGTACTACTCGGACTGGAGCTAGCCCTGACATGCTTGAGCCAATCGCCGCTTCCGTTGTGACGCAGTTGCCTTGCGCCCTGCGACCGGCAGCGGAATGCGCGATAACGGTTATGCATTTTTCGCCCCGCCTGGGCGCGGCATGAGTCATAATCGCCGGACGCTTCAAGGCGTCAAGCACCTCGTTTTGCAGTGCCAACTTACGCGACGGAACGGAGGACCGGCGTGCGCGGACTAGCGACTGTCACATCGCAGGGTGACGCCGGAAAATGGCTGCCCGCTGAGCATTTCGCCCTCGTCAGCGCGCCTTTACAGCTGTCAATTATGCCGAATCTACCGCAGCTCGTTGCGCCACAACAAGACTGTCGGTCTCGTAGCTTGGGAAGGGGCTGCCGCCGATGGCAACCAAGGGAGCTGACCACTGGTCGACGGGATTGCCCGCGCTCAGGCTCAAGTTCGACCTCTCGGGGCCGATGCAGGCCGTCGGAGCCTTATTCGCAATGTCGGCCGATGCGGTCAAGTTCGCTGTTCCGCCGGCCGTTCCAGTGGCGGGAGTTCTTGGAGCAGTCCTGGTTTGTCGCGCGGGTGTCGCTGGCGCCCACGTTGTTGGTCGCGATCCCGTTTACCGTCCTTGTCAGCTTCACGCTCAACATCCTTTTGCGCGAACTGGGCGCGGCGGATCTATCCGGTGCGGGCGCCGCGTTCGGTGCAGTCACCCAGCTCGGCCCGCTGGTCACGGTGTTGATCGTCGCGGGCGCCGGTGCTACGGCGATGTGCGCGGATCTCGGGGCGCGAACGATTCGCGAAGAAATCGATGCGATGGAGGTGCTGGGCATCAACCCGGTGCAACGGTTGGTCACACCGCGGATGCTGGCTTCCGGATTGGTGGCGTTTCTTGCTCAACAGCCTCGTGGTCATCATCGGTGTCCTTGGCGGCTACGTCTTTTCGGTGTTTGTGCAAGACGTCAATCCCGGCGCGTTCGCCGCGGGTATCACCTTGCTCACCGGTGTGCCCGAGGTGATCATTTCGTGCGTCAAGGCAGCGCTTTTCGGTCTCATCGCCGGCTTGGTCGCCTGCTATCGGGGCCTGTCGATCACCGGCGGTGGCGCTAAGGCCGTTGGCAACGCGGTGAACGAAACCGTGGTTTATGCCTTCATGTCGCTGTTCGTCGTCAACGTGGTCGTCACCGCGGTCGGCATCAAGATGACGGCGAAGTAGGGCTGCCAATGGCATTGAGGGCCGCATATCCGCGATTAACCCGCCAACTCGAGAGGCCGGTCGCCCTGATGGGCCGGATCGGCGATCACACCCTGTTTTACGGTAAAGCGCTCGCCGGGATTCCCTTCGCCGCCACTCATTACACGCGCGAAGTCGTTCGGCTGATTGCCGAGATCAGCATGGGCGCGGGCACATTGGCGATGATCGGCGGAACCGTTGTGATCGTCGGCTTCTTGACGCTGGCGGCGGGCGGCACACTGGCCATCCAGGGGTACACCTCGCTGGGCAATATCGGTATCGAGGCGCTGACGGGCTTTTTGGCGGCGTTCATCAACGTACGGATCGCGGCACCGGTGGTCGCCGGGATCGGTCTGGCGGCCACTTTCGGCGCCGGGGTGACCGCTCAGTTGGGTGCCATGCGGATCAACGAAGAAGTCGATGCGTTGGAGAGCATGGCGATTCGGCCGGTTGCCTACCTGGTGAGCACCAGGATTTTGGCGGGAATGATGGCGATCACGCCGTTGTACAGCATCGCCGTGATCCTGTCGTTCGTTGCCAGTCAGTTCACCACGACGTTCTTGCTCGGCCAGTCGCAGGGGCTTGTACCAGCACTACTTCAACACCTTCCTGAACCCGATCGACTTGTTGTGGTCGTTCCTGCAGGCCGTCCTGATGGCGCTCACCATCCTGCTGATCCACACCTACTACGGTTATTTCGCTTCGGGGGGGCCGGCCGGTGTCGGCAACGCGACCGGTAACGCGGTGCGCACCTCGCTCATCGTCGTGGTGTCGGTAACGCTGCTGATCTCGCTTTCTATTTACGGTTCCAACGGCAACTTCAACCTGTCCGGTTAGCAGAGGAGGTGGAACGGCAGTGACGCAGAATGTGCCAGCGGGTCGCGGCGCGGTCGCCGGCCGACCCGCGCGCACCGGCCATGCCCGGCCGCCGGCCGGACGGAACTACCTGCCACCCCTGCTCGGACTGGCCACCGTCCTCATCATTGCTGTGATCTTCGCCGTGGCGGTGGGTCTGTTTCAGGGCTCCTTCACCAAAACCGTGCCGGTGACCGTGATCTCGCAACGAGCAGGCCTGGTCATGAACCCGGACGCCAAGGTCAAGATGCGCGGCGTGCAGGTGGGCAAGGTCGCCTCGATCGAACCGCTGCCCAACGGCCAAGCGGCCATTCACTTGGCGATGGACCCGTCGCAGTTGCGCTTCATTCCCGGCAACGTGCTCGTCGACATCGCGTCATCGACGGTGTTCGGCGCGAAGTCCGTCCTGCTGGTCGAACCCGACCAACCCTCGGCGCAGCGGCTCCACGGCGGCCAGACGCTGCAGGGCCAGCACGTCATGGTCGAAATCAACACGGTGTTCCAGCAATTGGTGTCGGTTCTGTCGCACATCGACCCGCCGAAGCTCAACGAGTCACTGGGTGCGCTGGCACAAGCGTTCAGTGGGCGGGGCCCACAGCTTGGCCAGTCGCTGAGCGACCTGGATTCGTTTCTGGCCAAGCTGGAGCCAAGCCTTCCCGCTTTCCGGCATGACCTCGCGGTCTTACCGGCGGTGTCCAACGCCTATGCCGACGCGGCACCCGACCTGGTGAAGACCGCGGCCAACGCGACCCGGATCAGCAAGACGCTCGTCGATGAGCAGCACAACCTGGATGCATTGCTGATCAGCGCGATCGGCTTGGCCGACATCGGCAACGACGTGTTGTCGACGAACCGCCAACCGCTGACGAATGTGCTGCATCTGCTGGTGCCGACCACCGATCTGACCAACGAGTACAGCCCGGCGCTCACCTGCGCTTTCGGCGGGCTCGATGCAGATAACGCACGGCGCGCCGTTGTCGGAACCGAGCATCAACATCTCGGCGAGCCTCACGTGGGGCGCCGAACGTTATCGGTATCCGACGAACCTGCCCAAGGTTGCGGCGACGGGCGGCCCGCAGTGCGTGGGTCTGCCGAAGCTGCCGTTCAATACGACGCCCACCGCAATTGATTACCGATATCGGCGCCGAACCCGGTGGGGTACGGAAACCCACAGCTGCTGATCAACTCCGATCTCCTCAAACAGCTGTTGTACGGGCCGATCGCCGGCCCGCCGCGCAACCCCGCTCAGATCGGACAACCCGGATGAGAACGCGCGCCACGCTGATCAAGTTCGGCGATCTTCGCGGTCGTGATGGCGATGCTTACCGCCTTCCTGTTCTTCATCTTCGGCCAGTACCGGACGGGTTCGACGACCGAGTATTCGGCGGTGTTCACCGACGTGTCGCGTCTCAAGCCGGGCCAGTCGGTGCGGGTCGCCGGGATCCGGGTGGGCACGGTCAATAGCGTTTCGCTGCAGCCGGACAAGAAAGTTGTGGTGAAGTTCGACGCCGACCGCAACGTCGTCCTCACCGAGGGCACCAGGGCGGCGGTCCGCTACCTCAACCTGGTGGGTGATCGCTACCTCGAACTCGTCGATGGTCCGGGCTCGCCCAAGCGTCTGCCGGCCGGCGGTCAGATTCCCGTCAACCGCACCGCGCCGGCGCTTGACCTCGATCTGCTGCTCGGCGGACTCAAACCCGTTACCCAGGGCCTGAATGCGCGCGATGTCAACGCGCTGACCTCAGGATTGTTGCAGGTCTTCCAGGGACAGGGCGGGACTCTCGAGTCGCTGTTCGCCAAGACGACGTCATTTTCGAATGCCTTGGCCGACAACGATCAAACCGTGCAGCAACTGATCGACAACCTCAACATCGTGATCGGCACGGTCGCCAAGGACGGCAAACAGTTCTCCGGCGCGATCGATCGCCTCGAGCAGCTTGTCAGCGGCCTGTCGGATGACCGTGACACCATCGGGTCCGCCATCGACGCCCTGGACAAGGGAACCGCCTCGCTGGCAGATCTGCTGGCCGAGGCCCGCCCGCCGCTGTCCGGCACCATAGCTCAGTTGAATCGGCTGGCGCCGATACTCGATGGCGACAAGGACCGCCTCGACGCCGCAATCGCAAAGGCGCCGCAGAACTACCGCAAGCTGGTCCGACTCGGCGTGAACGGCGCCACCATCCCGTACTACATCTGCCAGTTCGGGATCCGCGGCACGGATCTTTCAGGGCAAGACCGTGCGCGCCAATATCTTCAGGTCAGATGCAGGAAGGTGCACGGAACCCTAATGCTCAAGTATCGCGGAGCTGGGCTCGTCAAGCCCGGACTCATCGGCGTCGTCCTGGCGGTGATGGTCATCCTGGTGGGCCTGTCGCCCGACCGGTTCATCTCGTGGGCGACGATGGTCAGGTACCAGGCGCTGTTTACCGAAGCCGGCGGCCTCGCGACGGGCAACCCCGTGATCGTGTCGGGGATGAAGGTCGGCACGGTGTCGGATGTGAAGCTGAGCCACGGCGATGCCCTGGTGACGTTCGCGATGAAGGGCAACATCCTGCTCGGGTCGGAGACCTCCGCGCACATCCGCACCGGCTCGCTGCTGGGCGAGCGGATGCTGACGGTGGAGTCCGCCGGCAGCGGCACGATGCATCCGATGACTCTGATCCCCGTCTCGCGCACGTCTTCGCCGTATTCGTTGACCGAAGCGGTCAGCGACCTGACATCGGACACGGCCGGCACCAACACCACGGCGCTGAATCAGTCGTTGGACACGCTGGCGGCGACGCTCGACCAGATCGCACCCCAAATGGGGCCGGCCTTCGACGCGCTCACCCGGTTATCGCGAACCCTCAACAGTCGCAACAAGAACCTGGGCGAGTTGTTCAAGAGTGCCGGCGACGTCACCGGGATACTTTCCGAACGCAGCATGCAGGTCAACAAGCTCATCCTCAACTCCGATTCTCTGCTCCAAGTGCTGGTGGCGCGCCGGCAAGAGATCGTGGACCTGCTGGCCAACACCTCGGTGGTGGCCAAGCAGCTGACGGGCGTTGGTGCACGACAACGAAAGCACATTGGCGCCGACGCTGGAGCGGCTGAATCGGGTGCTCGGGGTGCTGGAGAAGAACCGCGACAACATCGGCAAAGCGCTGCCGGGTCTCGCCAAATTCCAGATCACGGTCGGTGAGGCCATCTCCGGTATGTACGCCTACCAGGCGTTCGCCCCGAACTTCCTTGTCCCGCAACTCTTCCAGGAGTTGATCGACTACCTCTGGGGATTCCGCACCTTCGATACGTCTAAGGGTCCCGGCTTCCCGTCGCCGGTACCTCGGGCGCTGACCCCCTGGCCGTACAACTCCATTCCACAGTGCCCTGGCTGCACGTTGGGCGGACGGATCGGAGGATCACAATGACTTCCCGGATCTCCCGGATTCCGCGCAAGCGGCTGACGGCCGTGACGGCGGTTGTCCTGGTCGGGCTGATCGTTGCCGGCGCCGCCGTGGTCGTCCGTAACACGTTCTTCGGCCCGACGGACGATTACCGCCTACTTCACCACCGCCACCGCGATCTATCCCCATGACGAGGTGCGGGTCTCGGGTGTCAAAGTCGGCAACATCAAATCCATTCAGCCGCAAGGCACACAGGCCAAGATGACCCTCGAGGTCGACCGCGGCGTGCCCATTCCGGCGGACGCGAAGGCGGTTATCGTCGCCCCGAATCTGGTGGCCGCCCGCTACGTCCAGCTCTCACCGGCCTACCGCGACCAGTGGGCCGGTCATGCGCGACGGGGCGGTCATACCGGTCGAACGCACCGCGGTGCCGGTCGAGTGGGACGAGGTCAAAACCCAGTTGATGCGGCTGGCAACGGATTTGGGACCCAAGAGTGGGGTATCGGGCACATCGGTGGGCCGGTTCATCGACAGCGCCGCCAACGCGCTCGACGGCAACGGCGACAAGCTGCGGCAAACACTCGGTCAATTGTCAGGCGTGGGCCGGATCCTCGCCAACGGCAGCGGCAACATCGTCGACATCATCAAAAACCTGCAGACCTTCGTCGGCGCGCTGCGCGACAGCAACGTCCAGATCGTGCAGTTCAACGACCGCCTGGCCACGCTCACCAGCGTGGTCAACGACAGCAAATCCGACCTGGACGCGGCACTGACCGATCTGTCGACGGCGGTCGGCGAGGTGCAGCGATTCATCGCCGGGACTCGCAACCAGACCAGCGAGCAGATCGCCAGGCTGGCCGATGTCACGCAGAACCTGGTCGATCACCACATGGCCCTGGAAAACATTCTGCACGCGGCGCCGAACGCGTTCGGCAACTTCTTCAACGACTACAACGCCGACACCGGAACCATCGTGGGAGGATTCGGGCTCATGAATATGGCGAATCCCACCTGGGGCGGCCAGGTTCTGCTGTCCACTCCGGGCTGCACGCAAATCGGCGCCATCGAGAACATCACCGCGGTCGAATCGGGCAAGCTGTGCTCCCTGTTCCTCGGTCCCGGACTGCGGCAGACCAGCTGGAATAACTCGCCAATTCCCATCAACCCGTTCATCTGCCAAGTCGATTGACCCGTCCAAGGTTCTCTACACCGAACCGCGCCTGGCGCCCGGCGGCGAGGGCCCGAAACCCGCAGCACCCGAGATCCCGCCCGCGGTGTCGGCCTACACCGGCCTGCCGGGTGATCCGGTGGGACCGCCGGGGGCGGTGCCGCCGGAGCGGATACCGGGCGCGGCGATGCCGCTGCCGCCGCCGCCGTCGACACCGATGCCACCACCACCGGCGCCGACCGTGTCGGGCATGCTGCTGCCAGACGAAGGGCCACAACAATGATCGCCCGGGTGGTCGCTCGGCGGGTGTTCGCCGTCGGCTGTTGCGTGGTGTTGACGGCGACGGGATGCGCATTCCACGGCCTGAATTCACTACCCCTGCCCGGTGCGGTCGGACGCGGGCCGGGGGCCAACATCTACCACGTCGAACTCCCGAATGTCGGTACGATGGAGTCGAATTCGCCGGTGATGATCGACGACGTCGTCGTCGGCAGTGTCGGTACGATGCGGGTGCAAGGCTGGCACGCCGACGTCGAGATCTCGGTCAAGCGCGATGTCGTGGTCCCGGCCAACGTGGTAGCCACCGTCGGTCAGACCAGCCTGCTGGGCTCGATGCATGTGGAGCTCAATACGCCGCTGGGCCAGCAGGGAAGCGGACGGCTGCAGCCGGGCGCCACCATCCCGCTCAGCCGGTCATCGGCCTACCCGTCGACCGAGCAGACGCTGTCGTCGCTGGGCGCGGTCGTCAACGGCGGTGGACTGGGACAGATCGGGGAGGTCATCCACAACTTCTCGGCCGCCCTGTCCGGGCACGAGGGTGCGGTGCGTGATCTGATTACCCGCCTGGACACGTTCGTGGGGACACTGGACGACCAGCGGGACAACATCGTCGCCTCCATCCAGGCGCTGAATCGGCTCGCCGGCCACCTTCGCCGACCAACGCGACGTTCTCACCGAGGCGCTGCGCAAGATACCGCCGGCGCTCGAGGTGTTGATCAAGGAGCGGCCGCGTCTGACGGCCGCCCTGGACCATCTTCGCGTGTTCAGCAACACCGCCACCCGGCTGGTCAACGACGCCCAGGCCGACCTGGTCAAGAACCTCAAAAACCTGGAGCCGACCATCAAGGCGCTCGCCGACGTCGGACCGGAGTTCGGCGCGGCGATCGCGGCGTGCGTTCGTGTTCCCGTTCACCCAGAACTTCGTCGACCGAGCGGTCCGAGGCGACTTCTTCAACCTGCATTTCGATTTCGACCTGACGATTCCACGGCTCAAGAAGGGATTGTTCCTGGGAACCCACTGGGGGCAGCTGGATATGCCCGTTGCCACCGGTGCCCGGGGACCCGTATCGCCTGAATTACACACTCGATCCGCTGCATAACCCGCTGAGGCCACCGTGGGTCGATCCCAACGCGTTGCCGCTGCCCCCACCACCGCCGGGTGCGGTACCGGGACCGGGCCCGGGAATTATGGACCGCTGCCCGGGCCTGCGCCGCTCGCGCCCGGGCCTCCGCCGGTGCGGCTCCGCTGCCTGACGCGGGTCTTGGTCAAACGCCGCCGCCCGCAGAGGCGCCGCCGACGGGAGCGGGTGGATAGATGCTGACGCGCTTCGTTCGTATCCAGCTGGCGGTCTTCGCGATCGCCGGGACCATCGGCGTGATCGCGATGGTCCTCTTCTACATCCAAGCGCCGACCCTGCTGGGCATCGGCCGGATGACGGTGACGCTGGAGCTGCCGGCCACCGGCGGCCTGTACCGGTTTTCCAACGTGACCTACCGTGGGGTTCAGCTCGGCAAGGTCACCTCGGTGGGTTTGACGCCGACCGGCGCGAAAGCGACGCTGTCGCTTAGCACTTCACCCAAGGTCCCCGCGGACCTGACAGCAGAGGTGCTCAGCGTCTCCGCGGTGGGTGAACAGTACGTGGACCTGCGGCCCAAAACCGATTCGCCGCCCTACCTGCACGACGGCTCGGTTATCGCCGTGCGCGACACGACGATTCCGCAGCCGGTCGGCCCGATGCTCGAGCAGGTCAATGCCTTGGTCCAAAGCATCCCGAAGACCAAACTCGGCCAATTGCTCGACGAGTCCTTCCAGGGCTTCAACGGTACCGGTTACGACCTGGGGTCGCTGATCGATTCCTCGAAGACGCTGTCCCGCGACGCCAACGGCGTCGTCGATCGCACCAAAGCCCTCACCGAAGACACCGGGCCGCTGCTGGATACCCAGGCGCGCACCACCGATTCGATCAGAACGTGGGCGCATAGCTTCGCCGGCATCTCGGATATGTTGGTGAACAACGATTCTCACTTCCGCACCATCCTGGAGAACGGTCCTGACGCCGCGAACGAAGCATCCCGGCTTCTCGAACAAATCAAACCGACGCTGCCGGTGTTGCTTGCCAACCTGACCACCATCGGGCAGATCGGCGTCACCTACCACCCTTCGATCGAGCAGCTGCTGGTGTTGCTGCCGTCGGGGGTTGCTATCGAGCAGGCCGCTACGGGTGAAAACCATCCCGACGGTAGGGCTTACGGCGACTTCGCAGCCACGGTCGACGATCCGCCCATCTGCACGGTCGGCTTCATGCCACCCAACACATGGCGATCCCCGGACGACCTCACCGACATCGACACACCGGACGGGTTGTATTGCAAACTCCCGCAGGATTCACCGATCGCGGTTCGCGGTGCCCGCAACTATCCCTGCATGGGTCACCCGGGTAAGCGCGCGCCGACCGTCGAAATCTGCAACAGCGACAAGCCGTACATGCCGCTGGCGATGCGCCAGCACACCCTCGGTCCCTATCCGCTGGATCCGAATCTGCTAGCCCAGGGCGTCCCGCCCGATGACCGGATCACCACCAACGACAGAATCTTCGGCCCGGTGCAGGGAACGCCGCTGCCGCCGGGAGCGGTGCCGCGCGGCGCACCGGCGGGGCCCCGGGGAGAAAATCCACCGCCGGGCACGGTTGGAGCCGCTGTTCCCCCCGTGCCGTCGTCGGGACCAGCGCTGGCGCCGATGTCGAGAATGTCGGCTGACCTTCCGCCCATCGCGCCACTCGACGTCCCTGCGGCGGGGGAACTTCCCCCGCCGCCCGCCGCGCCGCCAGCACTGCCTCTAGCCCCGCTCGTTCCTCCCGATACCCGCACCGGCCGACCCCGCACCGGCCGACACGGCCGGCGGCGGACCCCAGGCTGCGCCAAGCTCGTTCGGAGCCAACGCATCTAAGCCCGCGCCCTCGGTCGTGGTGGCAAAGTACGATCCGCGCACCGGTCGTTATGTCGGTCCGGATGGGAAGTTGTACCAGCAGTCGGATCTCGTTGCTCCGAAAGCGCCCAAGACGTGGAAGGACATGCTTCCCACCTGAATCCGCCCTGAGACGAAGCGGCCCGAGGGGCGGGGCAATGAAGCTACGACCGCCCGGTCAGGAGAGCTGGTCCAGGCGCAACGGCATCGCGATATCAAGCCACTTGTTTTGCCCGCAGGCACCGCTTGGGCCGACCGTCTTGTCCTTGCCCGAGAGGACTCGGCGACCCGAGTTGGTATCCACCATTGTCGTTCACCGGGTAGAAAAAGAAGGTCTGCTGCCCCGGGAACGCGGTGCCGTCCTCGCACCGCTCCCAGTTCGGCACTTCGCGTCTCACCTTCCACATCTCCCCATCATTCATATATAGGGGCGCGCTCCATCCCTGGTCGCTCGTCACCGTGCCATGGCATTCCATGGGTCGAGTCGCACGACGAGCTGATGGTCCATACTTGGTAGACCGTCGGCTCGCCGAAGTACTGATCATTTCGCTGGGCCCAATCGCCAATGGACGTGGCGCGGAACGTCCCGTTGATGGCCACTTCTTCCTTGGTTATTGCCTGGGCTGTGGATGCAGTGCTCAAACCACCGAATGCGGTGGCAGCCACCAGCGTTGCGGTGGTGAGTGTTTTGACTGAACGCATCAGGTGCTCCTCGAAGCGCGTAATCCGAGAGTGCCTATGGCACCTTTTCGCCGTCGGTCGCGGCGTTCTCGAGCGATGACGTTACACCGCTTCGGCGCGACCAGGTAACGGTTGGGACAACATCTGCCGCGCTCATCCGGCCGGGTCGAATTTCGCGATCAGCCAGGAACCGTTGACTTTTGTCAGCGTGACCAGGACGCTGCTGCTGCGTCTTCTCGGGATCTTTCTTTTGCACGCTTGCCGTGGTCTGGTCGACGAAAACCAGCACGACGGCCGAATCGGGATGCAATTCCGAGACTGCGGCCCGAATCACCTTGGCGGTCGCCGTCAGTTGTCCCTTCTGCGCCGTCGGCGCGACGACCTCGTCGCTGAATTTGCTGTAATAGGCCAGAAAGTCGCCGGTGAGATGCGATTTCGCGTTGTCGAAATCGCGGTTCAAATGGTCGTAGGAATACGACAACACCGCCACGGCACCATCTGACGCCGCCTGGATTGCCCGGTGCGCCGCCGCGTCGCCGACCTGCTGATCCGGCCGGTACAGGATGAAGTACACGCCGGCAGCGACTCCCACGGCGGCAATGACCAACGTCGTCGCGACGATCGAACGCCACCTCGCCAAATACCGGCGGGCCCCGCGCCGAATCGCCGCCAGCCGGCGCAAGCGTGCCGGTCCCTCGCTAGCGGGTGGCGTCCCGTCCTCGTCGGCGGGTGAAGTCTCGGTGCCGTCAATCGCCTTTTCGGTGCCGTCCAGCGACGAGCCATGTTCGACAGTCATCGCAGGAAATCAACTTTCGACATCTTGAGCTGGCCGCCGTCGCGGTCCATGTTGACGCTGAGCCGAAACAAGGCCGGTGGCGGTTTGGCGTTATCCGGCCCAATGGGATCGGTTTTCGCCGCCACAAGCACGACTCCCGAATTGTCGCTCAACGACTGGACGGCAACGGCTTCGATGGTGACCTTGGTGCCGACCTTCGTCTCCTCGGCCTTCTTGACCATCAGGGTCGACAGCACAGATAGCTGGTTCTTCTGGTCGCCCGTGGAGGCATCGATCGTGCGCTGGACATCCTCCTTGGCATGATCGGGGTCAATCGACATCAGCGCCGTGATCCCTTGCCGGGCGGCCGCACTGAACTCCGCGGCGAGCTGGCGATTATGCACCGCGGTGTGGTGCTGCCACAGCATGTAGCCGCTCGCTCCGAGGGAAGCGGAGAAGAGCACGATGCCGACGCCGGCGGCTACTGTTTTCCGCCCGGGGCGGCGGAGCCACCGTGGCCGCCCAGGACGCCGCGGCAACCGTAGCCGCTTCCGGGTCCGACTTCGCGGGGCGCTGCTCGACATCTTGGACGTCGTCGTCCGCGTCCCCGGTTTCTGCTGCCCCGCGCAGGCGTTCAAGGCGTGCCCGAGCCGCCTCGGCGCGCGCTTCGGCCTCGGCGACTTCGTCTTCTGGGTCTGCTTCCGAGATGGGCGCTCCGGTCGTCCGCTGCTCGACTCCGGTTGGGCGGGATCGGTCACTTCCGCCGGGTCATCACATTGGTCGGCGTCAGGCCCCTCCGGATCGTGCACGGAGAAGCAGCTTATCACTCGGGCCTGGGCTCAACGCCGTCAGCGGGCGGCGGCCTCAGTGCCCCTTACATGCGGAAATGCTCGCTCGCCAGGGAGCGGGGCGAAGTGGCGTTCGGGGCGGTCCGGCGCCGACGGCCGGTGCGGTTCAGATGATCTTCTCCAACCAGGAGAATTTTCTTTTCAGGTGTGGCAGAGTAATCGGGTGCGATCAATCGTGGCTCTGGTTGCCGCGTTGCTCGGCGCCGGTGTGGTGGCGGCGCCGCCAGCCTCGGCCGGGCCGACTGTCTGCGACTACCCCGCCTGCACCCCGGGCATCATGCCCCATCAGGTTCTCGGCGCGCCGTGTGACAACACCACCTACTACGCCTTCGGTGTCGCCGACGGATACGTTTCCTTCGCCTCGGAGCCCGGACGGCTGATGTTCTGCGGCTCGCCGAGGAGATACCAGCCGCGATGGTTCCGGTCACCTCCGATGGCGGGGGTCAAGGACGAAAACGCCGACTGCCAGAACTATCTGAACTACGTCGCGCAGGCGCCTGACGGTCTGTTCCTGATCTGCATTGCCCACGACGGCATCTCGAGCTGGGTCCGCGCCGACACGTAGCCGCATCGTTTCAGTCGCGGGATTTCCGAGGAAGGCCGAGCAGGCGCCGGCTCAAATCGGTAACCCGTTCGAGCAAAGTGTCGTCGTCGATGTCGGCGACCAGCGGATGCATGACCGCGGTGCTGAGCGCGCCGGAGAACATGGCGGCCTCGATCCGCCCGTCCAGACCCGCATCGCTCAGCAGCACCCGGTACAGGCGGTCCATGAAAAGTTGAAAAGGCTTGTGCTCGGCCAGCAACCGGACGACGACGGGATCGAATTGCAGCGTGCGCACCAACCGGCGGTCGCGAACGGCCATCTCGACCACGCGCACCAACAAGGCATCTCGCGCTTGAGGCCCGTCGTCGTATGCCTCGGCCTCCTCGAGCGCCGGCTCGAGCCGGCCGAGTTCGCGCTCGGTCACGGCGATGACGATCTGCTCCTTGGTCCGGAATTGGTGATAGACAGCGGCTTTCGTGATCCCGACGGCGTCGGCGATCATCTGCAGCGACGTACCGCTGACGCCGTGTGTGGCGATCAGATCCAGCGCGGCATCGAGTACCCGCGTCCGGGCCGGGCTGTGCTCGATGAGCCAGAATCGCTCACCGGTGACCGGCTGCCGTGCTGTTCCCACGCACCGAGACTAGACGACGCTATTGACCGTGGCTAGCCGATCGGCTAGCTTCGCTCACTAGCCGAGTTTCGGCGGCGATTTCGTGCGGGGAAGGAGTACCGATGTCCGAGGTCGGCGGAAACGATGCAGGCGGTAGCCAATCCGCGCGAACCGTCTCGCGGCGGACCGATGGCGAGCTGATCCTGCTCTGGACATTGCCGGCGGCGCTGATCCTGTGGATCGCCTCCTTCTTCCTGTTCCCGGGATTCAACCCGCCGATGTCACCCACCATGCCGGCCGAGCAGGTGGCCGCGTTCTACCGCGATCCCGCGCATATTCCGCAGATCCGTTCCAGCATGATCCTGTTCAACTGGTTCGGGGTGTGCCTGGTGCCGATCCTGGCCCTGATCGTGCTGCAGATCCGCCGGATGGCGCATCGGACGCCGATCTTCTCCTACGCCATGCTTGGGTGTGCGGCCGGCGGTCCGACGCTGTTTCTCGTCGCCAACGTCTGCTGGCTGCTGGCCGCCTTTCGGCCGGAGCGCAGCCCCGAGCTGACTCAGCTGCTCAACGATCTCGGCTGGATCACCTTCACCATCCTGGTCCCGTTTTTCATCGGGCAGTGCGTAATCTTGGCCCTGGCAATCTATTTCGATGATCCGTCGCGCCCGGTGTTCAACCGTTGGGTGGCCTACTTCAATCTTCGTCGTGGGGGCCGCGCTGGTGCCCGCGTCATTCGTCGGCGTCTCGTTGACCGGACCGCTGGCCTGGGACGGCTTGCTGTCGTTCTGGGTGAAGAACATTGCCATTGCCGTCTGGATCATCGTGATGGGCGTTGTCCTGGGCCGGGCCGTTTATCGCGAGCGTGCCGAGAACCGCGGGCGCCCAGAAGAACTGGTCACCGCATGAGCGCGGTGATCACACCGCCGACGTCCCCCGCCACGCCGCCCGCGGGCCCCCTGCATCACCGCATCGGCTGGCACCTGCGGCGCGACCCCAAGCGCGAGCTGTGGTTGGCGTGGGGGATGCTCATGGTGTTCTACGGCCTGTTCTTCCCGATGTTCTTCATCGTGGCGCAAGTCCAGCCGCCGCCGGAGCCCACCTGGGACCTCGCGACGCAGGTCCACTGGTTCGCCGAACGTCACCTCGGCATACCCGTCGGCTTCGGCGTCATCTTCGCCATCAGCGGCATGATCGCGGTCAACAATGCCCTCATCGCGTATTCGATGCGGCGCATGTCGGTCAGCCGCGCGTTCGCGTACTCGTATCTGCTCATCTATTCGCTCAGCGCGGTTCCCGGCATGCTGCTGCTCAACATCGCGCTGATCGTCGGCACGCTGCGACCGGACCGCGACCCCCGAAGTGATCGGTTGGCTTTATGACTTCGCCTTCTTGTCTTTCGACGGAACCATGGGAGTGTTCCTGATCGGCTCGCTGATCTGGATGGTGGCGATCCTGCTCGACAAGAACCGCGTGTTCCCCAAGTGGTTCGGCTATCTCAACCTGTGCAACGCGCTGACCGAGGTGGTCGTGGCGCCCTGCTGGATCTTCCGGCGCGGCGTGTTCGCGTGGGACGGCGAGATCGCTTGGTGGCTGGACATGGTCGTGTTCGGCATTTACCAAGTCACATTCATCGTGATGCTGTTTCAGATGATCCGCCGCGAAGACTTCGGGACCGGGAAACTGCCGGACTTGCCAAGGACGAAGGCGGTTGCGCAGTGACCGACCTAGCCGGCAAGCGCGGACGCATCAGGGCCGTGCCGGGCCAACCCGACATGTGGGCCTTCGTATTGTTCGAGACCCTGGTCTTCACGGCATATTTCGGCTTCTACCTGTTCTCACGGGGCCGCAATCCCGAGCTTTTTCTGCACTCGCAGGCCCACCTCGATCTGCGCGTCGGAGTAGTCAACACCTTGGTGTCTGTTACTCAGCTCGTGGTCGGTGGCGCGGTGTGTCCAGTCGGCCCGCGCCGGCGCCTATGGGGCGGCTCTCAGGGATGTCTGCATCACCGCAGCGTTCGCCGTGGTGTTCCTGTGTTTCAAGGTGTTTGAGTGGGCCCGGTTGGTCCAGGCCGGAAACGGCATAGAGCGCAACGACTTCTTCATGTTCTACTTCTTCCTCACCGGGATTCACTTCGTCCACCTGCTGATCGGCTTCGTCGTCCTCGGCATCATCGTCTACCAACTCCGAAGTCCGGCGCGGCGTTCCCAGGAACTGGTCGAAACCTGCGCAACTTATTGGCACACCGTCGATTTCCTGTGGGTGCTGATCTTTGCGCTGCTCTACGTGGTGAGGTGATCAAGATCAGATTCAACAAGAGGTTGCTGTTCGTCTGGGTGATCTTGGCCGCGCTGACGCTGGCATATCTATGGATAGATCATTCCGCCGGCGGAACGCTGAAGTCCAGCGCGGTGGTCACGTCAAGCGTCATCGTCATCGCACTTATCAAGGTGCGCATCATCTTTCGAGAGTTCATGGAGGTGCGAGACGCCCCGGCCCTGCTGTGCCGACTCACCGACGCGTGGGTGGTGCTGATCGCCGTCGTCTTGCTCGGCAGTTACTTCGTCGGCGTGCAGGTCCGGTAGCGCTCGCGAGTGCCGTTCCTAGGCCACCGGCGCGATCGCGTCGGCGGTGGTGAACGACAGGTGCAATTCGCTCAGGCCGCGCAGGATGTACGTCGGCTCGTAGCTGTAGCGGCGCTCGGCGGCCGGCCCGTGATGGGCTTCGTTGATCTCGATGTGCGGCATCCGGTCCAGTATCCGCTCGATCGAGACCCGCCCCTCGACGCGGGCGAGCGGGCCGCCGGGGCACGAGTGCACACCGCGGGCGAACGCCATGTGTTCGCGGACGTTCTTGCGGCGCAGGTCGAATTCGTGCGGGTTCTCGAACCGGCGCGGGTCGCGGTTCGCGGCGCCCGGCAGGATCATCACCACGGTGCCGGCGGGCGATGTCGACGCCGCCTACCGCGGTGGCCTTGCGGGCCAGCCGGCAGTCGCTCTTGACTGGGCTGTCCATCCGTAGCGATTCCTCGATGAACCCGGGAATGAGGCTGCGGTCCTCACGCAACTGTTGCTGGATGTCGGGCCGGTCGCCGAGCACCTGCAGGGCGGCGCTGAGCAGCTTCGCCGTGGTCTCCTGTCCGGCGGCGAAGAGGAACGTTGCCGAGCGGACCACCTCGATCACCGGGGGCGTCGACCCGTCCGGATACTTCGCTTCGGCCAGGAAGGTCAGCACGTCGCCGCGGGGTTCGCGGCGCCGATCCTCGATGTAGTTACAGAACTTGTCGTCGAGCCATTCGAGGGGGTTGATGCCCACCGACTCGTGGTCCAGGGCGCCCACCCGCGCGCCGGGCCGGTCGGCGCCCAAGACGGTGCGGAACTCCTTGTGGTCTTCCTCCGGGACGCCGAGCAGGTCGGCGATCACCAAAGTGGCGAATGGCTTGGAGTATTCGGCGATGAACTCGCACTCACCGATGCCGAGGAACTCGTCGAGCTGACGGTCGGCGAGGCGCCACATGAACTCCTCGTTCTGCTTCAGCCGGCTCGGGGTCAGCAGCTTGGCGAGCACCGACCGGGCCTTGGTGTGGTCCGGCGGGTCCATGGTGACCATGTGCTCGAACATCGGAAAGGAGCTGCGGTGCTGCGTCGATCTGCGGCGCTGATGTCGTCGCCTTCGGGCGTGAACGGGAGCGGCGGGAACGGGCCGCCGAGCGCGACGATGTTGGAGAACGTCTCCGGGATCCTTGTAGATCTCGCAGGCTTCGTCGTATCCGGTGACCGCGACGACGCCGTAGTGCGGCAGGCGCAGCACCGGGTTTTGGCTGCGCAGGTAGTCGAAGTACGGGTGCGGATCTGGGACCAGTGACGGATCGGTGAAGAAGTCGATCGAGTCGAAGGTGCTCATCGGATTGCGTCTCCCTGGGCTGGGTTTACCGGTGGTATTCGGCGGCAAGCGAATACCGCCGCCCGATTTCGAGATCGAAAATGTGCTGAGCACCTGCTTAGCATGGCGGTAATGTCAGGGTCAAGATCGAGGCGCCGCGCCACGATACGATCCGTGTGGTTGGCAGGGATGGCACACAGTACGGAGCAGGGACATGACATCGGCCCGCAGAATCGGGGCGCCGGACGCGAAAAACCGTGGTCTGTTGCTCGATGCCGCCGAACAGCTGATGCTCGAAGAGGGCTATGCCGCGGTGACGTCGCGGCGCCTGGCCGGCCGGGCGGGGTTGAAGCCTCAGCTCGTGCACTACTACTTCCGCACCATGGAGGAGTTGTTCCTCGCGGTCTTCCGGCGGCGAGCCGAAGAAGCGCTCGAAGCGCACGCGCAAATGATGAAGTTGCCGCAGCCGCTGTGGGCGCTGTGGAGATTCGGCACCGATCCCGCCTTCACGCGGATCTCCATGGAATTCATGGCACTGGCCAATCACCGCAAGGACATGCGCGCCGAGATCGCCTATTACGCGGAACGTTTCCGCGAAGAGCAGCGCCAAGCGGTGGCGACGGCGCTGGAGCGCTACGGCTCCAGAATCCAAGACGAAGGCCAGGACATCGACATCCCTCCGGTGGTGTGGACGGTACTGATGAGCAGCCTGTCTCGCTTTCTGGTACTCGAGCAGGCGATCGGAATGTCTTCGGGCCATGCCGAGACGGTGGAACTGGTCGAGAACTACCTGCGGCGCCTCGAAGGCGAACCGCAACCCATCGAAGGTGTCCCGCCGACCTGGGTCGTTCACCAGTTGCGCAGCGAGCAGAGCACGCCTTTGGGGCCGTCCTTGGATACGACGACGGCTCCGTCTACCACCAGATCGCAGTGAAGTCCCGGCGTGCCGGGCTCCGTGCCCGTGCTCGCCACGACCATCGCGTAATCGTCGGGATTTGACATGTCCAGATCGAAGCCCCACGGCTTGCCCGGGGCGAGATCGACGTCGACGTGCGGTGTGAACGAGTAAGGGTTGTGGCTGTAATCGGAGAATTTCTCCGGCTGATGGTCCAGGTAATAGATGCTCGTATAAATCGGATTCTGCGCGGTGACGGTGTATTTGACGTGATGCATGACCGGGTCGTCGGCATGTGCCCGTCCGCTTCCCACCAGCAGACCCGCTGCTGCCAATAGCGAAGCCAACGACACGATGGAGCCGACGCCCATCACTGTCTTCATCGTGGTCATGACGCTCCTCCGGCTGCCGGGCGCGGTTTGGCGTTGCGGTTCATGACCCGTTCTGCGGCCTGCCAGTGCGGGTCGGCAACCCATAACCGTGCGAAGGATGCTATCGCCTCCTCGGGAGAAACTCCGCGGATTACCCGCTTTATCGCGGCCGCAGGCTGGCGTGCCAGCGATCGCGCGACGGCTCGCCATCCCTGGTCGGGCGAGTCGAACACGCCGCGGGGTACGACCTGATCCACCAAGCCGATGCGTTCGGCATCGACGGCGGTGAGGGCGGTTCCCGAGCCGGCCAACAGCAGCGCCCTGCTCTTCCCGACCAGCGCGGCCAGCCGCTCGGCACCGCCCCAGGCCGGCATGATCTCGAGCTGCACCTGGTTGAAGGCGATCTTGATGTCGTCGGCGGCCACCCGGATGTCGGCGGCGACGGCGACTTCGGCCCCGCCGCCGAACGCGTGGCCGTTGAGCGCGGCGATGACCGGAGCGGGGAAGTCCGCCAGCTGATCACAGATGGACCGCATCCGCCGGGCCATGGCGGCGGCGTCCTCCTCGGTCCGCAGCGCGCTCAATTCCTTGAGGTCGCCGCCGGAGACGAAAGCTTGGTCTCCGGCACCCTTGATGACCAGCGCCTGAGCGTCGGCCGCCGCATCGAGCGCTTTCTCCAGCTGGTCCATGGTGTCCAGACCGATGGCGTTGCGTGCGTGTGGACGGTCGATGGTGACCACCGCCAACCCGTCGTCGATCTCCAGGTCCACCATGTGTGTAATCGCTCCTCGACAGGAACCCGATATTGGCATTCTCTTTTCGCGAGAATAGCATCATCGCTGCAGGCTAAAGAACTTTCGTCAGCGAGGATGGAGGTGACTCGATGCGGAACCGAATCGTGGCCGCCGTTGCGGCCCTTATCGTTGCCCTGCTCGGGGCATGCACGTCGCGGCCATCAACCCAGATCGCGAGCACGGCGTCGGTGACCGTTAACGGCAACGACCGGAATTTTCACATCGTGAAGTGCGGCCAGCGGGACTGGAGTCGGACGATCGAAATCGGCGGCAATTTTGCCGGCGCCAAACTCGTCATCGACGAGAGCGCGCAACCGGCGACGGTCGAGTCGGTACACATCCAAAACCTGGGTGGCTTCAGCGGCATGTACTCGCGGGGCGATGGCGGCAGCGCGGACATGAGCATGACGGGCGACAAATTCACCGTTTCCGGCACCGCCAACGGCTACCGCACCGACAAGCCCGGTGAACCGGCTGACGCCACGTACAAGATCTCCGTGTCGTGCTGACCACGTCGAACCGGGCGTCCGCGGGGCCACGTTGCGATTAGGCACCCGTAGAGAATAGTATTCTCACAAATCAAGAAGGAGGATTTCATGGGGCAGTTGTCGCACCGGGAAGACGTCCCGTTTCCAATCTTTGACGCGGATAACCATCTCTACGAACCGCCGGAGGCGCTGACCAAGTTCTTGCCCAAGGAGTACAAGGACTACGTCCAGTACGTGCAGATCAACGGGCGCACCAAGATCGCGATCCGCGGCCAGATCAGCAACTACATCCCCAACCCGACCTTCGAGGTCGTCGCCCGGCCGGGTGCTTGGGAGGAGTACTTCAAGTTCGGCAACCCCGACGGCAAGACCAAGCGCGAGCTGTTCGGCGAGCCGATGCGCGCAATCCCGGCGTTCTTCGAGCCCGGGCCGCGCCTGGAGAAGATGAACGAGCTGGGTCTGGACCGCACCCTGATGTTCCCGACGCTGGCCAGCCTGCTCGAGGAGCGGCTTGCGCGACGACCCGCTGGCCATCCACGTCCTGGTCCACGCGCTGAACGAGTGGCTCGACGACGTCTGGGGCTTCAACTACCAGAACCGCATCTTCACCACCCCGGTCATCACCCTGCCGATCGTTGAGAAGGCGATCGAGGAGCTGGAGTGGGCGGTCAAGCGCGGTGCCCGCGCCATCCTGGTCCGCCCGGCGCCGGTGCCCGGCTTCCGTGGTCCGCGGTCGTTCGCGGTGCCCGAGTTCGACCCGTTCTGGGAGCGGGTCGTCGAGCACGACGTGTTGGTCGGCATGCACTCCAGCGACAGTGGCTACTCCCGGTACACCTCCGAGTGGGACGGTGCCGACCAGGAGATGCTGCCGTTCCAGACCAACGCGATGGGCATCCTCAACGAGTGGCGGCCGATCCAGGACTCGGTGGGGTCGTGGGTGATCCACGGCGCGCTGTACCGCCACCCCAAGCTGAAGGTCGCGATCGTCGAGGCCGGCTCGAAGTGGATGACCCCACTGCTCGACGGTCTGGCCGAGGTCTTCCGGAAGGCCCCGGAAGCGTTCCCGAGCGACCCCGTCGAGATGGTCAAGAACCGGATCCACGTGAGTCCGTTCTTCGAGGACGGCATCGACGACCTGGTCAACCTCGTCGGTGTGGACCGGGTGCTGTACGGCTCGGACTGGCCGCACCCGGAAGGGCTGGCGGAGCCGACGTTCTACGTCAACGCGCTGTCGCACCTGTCCGTTGACGACCAGGCAAAGATCATGGGCGGCAACCTCGGTCGGCTCGTCACGGTGTGACCCGGCCGCGTTCTTGGCAGACCATCCCCGAGATGGTCTTGAGTGCGGCGGACCGGTTCGGCGACGCGGAAGCAGTCGTCGACGGTCCGCTGCGCTTGACATTCAGGCAGGTCGTCGAGCGAATCCGTTGCGCCGCGGGCGCCTTCGCCGACCTCGGCATCGAAAAAGGTGACCGGGTCGCGATCTGGGCGCCCAATTCGGCCGAGTGGATCACCGCGGCGTTCGGGTTGCTCACCGCGGGTGGCGTGCTCGTCCCGGTCAACACGCGGTTCAAGGCCGAGGAAGCCGGCGACATCATCGTCCGCAGCAAGGTGAAGGCCGTCCTGGTCCAAAAGGGCTTTCTGGACCAGGATTACACCGCGCCGGCGGGGGTGCCGGTCATCGACCTGAAGTCCGACTTCCTGTCCGCCGGTTCACCATTCGAGCGTCCGGTGAGCGGCACCGACACCTCGGACATCATCTTCACCTCGGGCACGACCGGGCGCCCGAAGGGCGCGATGCTCAGCCACGGTCAAACGCTGCGCATGTATGAGGAGTGGGCGACGCTCGCGGATCTGCGCGAAGGCGATCGCTACCTGCAGATCAACCCGTACTTCCACACGTTCGGGCTGAAGGCGGGACTCGTCACGTCCTTCCTCCGCGGCGCGACGATGCTGCCCGTCGCGGTGTTCGACGTCGACACGGTGGTGGATCTCATTGAACGCGAACGCATTACGATGCTCCCGGGACCGCCGACGCTGTATCACTCATTGCTGACGGTCACCGACAAGTCCAAGCTGTCGTCATTGCGTGCGGGAGTGACCGGCGCCGCCGACATTCCCGTCGAACTGGTGCGTCGCATCCATGACGAACTGCCGTTCCAGACGCTGATGACGGGTTACGGCCTCACCGAGGCCGGCAACGTCACCCTTTCGCTGCCCGGCGATTCCTTCGAGGATGTGGCCACCACCGCGGGCGTGCCGTGTGAGGGGGTCGAGGTGCGCATCGCCGATGACGGCGAGGTGCTGGTCCGCGGCTACGGAGTCATGAAGGGGTACCTCGACGAACCGGAGGCCACCGCCCAGGCGATCGACGACGACGGCTGGCTGCACACCGGAGACCTGGGGCAGACTTCACCGACGACCGGGCCGCGCGCTGCGCATCGTCGGCCGGAAAAAGGACATGTTCATCGTCGGCGGATTCAACGCCTATCCCGGCCGAGATCGAGGGCTTCCTGCTCAACCACCCGGCCGTGGCGCAGGCGGCGGTCATCGGCGTCCCCGATGACCGGATGGGCCAAGTGGGCAAGGCGTTCGTGGTCCGCAGCGCCGATGTCAGCGCCGATGAGTTGATCGGCTGGTGCCGTGACCGGATGGCCGGATTCAAGGTGCCGCGCGCGGTACAGTTCCTTGAGTCACTTCCACTCAACGCGACGGGGAAAGTGATGAAGGACCAACTCCGATGAACAACGGCGATATTCATTCGATGGTGATCGCGTCGGACTACCGCGTCCCGGATCCGACCCGGGTGTGGCCGCTGCTGGAACGCAACAAGGCCGCCCTGGCCGATATCGGCGCGCACCACGTGCTGGTCTACACCTCGACCCACGACCACGGTCGGGTGCTGGTGATGATCGGCGTCCACAGCCGTGAGCCGATCGTGGAGCTGCTGCGCTCCCGGGTCTTCTTCGACTGGTTCGACGAGGCCGGCGTCGAGGACATCCCCGCGGTCTTCGCCGGCGAGATCGTCGACAGGTTCATCGCGCAGCCACCGAAAACCCCGGCGGCACCGGGCGTCGTGGTGGCCGCCATCGCGTCCGTCAACGACGTGTCGACTGCTGACCTCCGAAGTCAGCTCGGCGATCGACAGATTCACCACGGCCGGCATCCGAAAGACCTGGGTATTCCAGGCTTTCGACGACGATCACGAGGTGCTGATCCTGCAGGAGTTTCCCGACGAGGAAAGCGCGCGGCGAGTGGATCGACCATCCCGATGCCGCGGCGCAATGGATGTCGGCGGCGGGCATCGGCGCCTACCCGCCGCTGTTCGTCGGCCGATTCTTCGACATGATGCGCATCGAGGCGGACTGAGGATTCGCCGGTGTTCGTGTGCCTGTGTAACGGAGTCACCAGCCAAACCGTGACCGAGGCTGTTGCGTGCGGGGCGTCGACGACCAAGGAAGTCGCCCAGGCGTGCGGAGCGGGCGCCGATTGCGGGCGCTGCCGGCGGACGGTCCAGGCCATCCTGCGGTCTTCCAGTCCGGACCGGAGCGCCGTCGATCTAGCGCTTTGCGTCAGCGGCGCCGGACTGCCGTCCGGTGATATCGGTTGGACGAGTTCGACCGAGCAGGTTGCGGGATTTCGAGCCGCGGCAACACGACCTCGACGAACACCATGCGGTCTTGATGCTCGCGCGGCGGCGGTCAGGGCGTCGTCGAGCTCGCCGTAGGTCTCGCACCCGGAACGCCAGGTGGTCGGTGACCCCCAGCGCGTGGGGAACGTCGGTCCACTTCCAGCTGACGATGTCGTTGTACGGCGCCGTCTCTCCGTGGATCGCCCGTTCGACGGTGTAGCCGTCGTTGTTGACCACCACGATGACCGGGGACAGCCCCTCGCGCGGAGAAGGTGCCGAGCTCTTGGACGGTCAGTTGCGCGGCCCCGTCGCCGATCAGCAACACCGTCCTGCGGTCCGGATGCGCCACCGCCGCCCCGAGCGCGGCGGGCAGCGTGTAACCGATTGAGCCCCAAAGTGGTTGGCCGATGAAGGTGACGCCCTGCGGCAGCCGATGGTCGGCCATGCCGTAGAAGGACGTGCCCTGGTCGGCGAGCACCACATTGCCCGGTGTGAGCGCTACGCAAAGGCGGTCCCACAACATCTTCTGGGTGAGCGGTTGGTCGCGCGGCGGGGGCGGCGGCAGTGGTTCGGCGGGCGGCGACGCCACCGGCGGCGACGAGATTCCGCGGCGGACCAGGATCGTGGCCAGCGCCTCGAGCGCGGCGCCCATTTCCAACGGCGCGAAGACTTCGCCGGCCACACTGCTCTGATACTGGCCGACGTCGATGGTCCGGGCCGGGTCGATCCGCTGGCTGAAGAAGCCACTGACCATGTCGGTGAACACCACCCCGGCGGTGACCAGCACCGGCGCCTCTTCGATCGCGGTGCGCACCGTTCGGCGCGCTGGCCGAACCCGCGTAGATGCCCAGGAAGTTGGGCGAGCTCTCGTCGAGCAGGCTCTTTCCCCACATCAATGTGGCGTGCGGCACCACGTCGGCGCGCCAGCAACGCCTCGAGTTCTTTGATCGCCTGCAGCCGGTGCACCAGCAAGTCGGCGAGCACGGTGAGCTGGTGGTCGCCGATGAGTTCGGTCGCGGCCTCGACGAACATCGCCAGCGCGCGGGGGCTGGTGCCACCGGTGTAGCGGGGCAACGGCGCCTCCGGCGGCTCGGTGGGGAAGCGGGCCACGTCGGTGGACAGCAGGATGTATCCGGGGCGCTTCTGCTCGCGCACCTCGGACAGCACCCGGTCGATCTCTCGGCGCGCCGTCGCGGGCATGAGATTGGCTTGGGCGCAGGTGATTTCGCGACTGATCCGGAAGAAGTGCTCGAAGTCCCCGTCGCCGAGCGAATGGTGCAGCGCCCGGCGGGTGCCCTGGGCATCCTTGGACGGGCCGCCGACGATATGCACGACGGGTACCTGCTCGGCATAACTGCCCGCGATCGCGTTGGCCGCGGAGAGCTCGCCTACGCCGAAAGTCGTTACCAAGGCCGACATTCCGCGTAGCCGCCCATACCCGTCGGCGGCGTAGCCGGCGTTCAGCTCGTTGGCGTTGCCGACCCAGCGAATGCCGGGGTGGGCGACGATGTGGTCGAGGAATTCCAGGTTGTAGTCGCCGGGAACGCCGAAGATCTCCGAGACGCCGAGTTCGGCGAGGCGGTCGAGACAGGTAGTCACCGACGGTGTATGCGTCGGCGGATGCGGATCGCGGCATCAGTCACAGGCACGACGGTACCTCGGTCGAAATCTGTTCCGGGCGAGACGCCGTTTCAGCTATCGTGCGGGCCATGGCGATCAAAGAATCCCGCGACATCGTCATCGAAGCCAGTCCGGAGGAGATTCTGGACGTCATCGCCGACTTCGAATCGATGCCCGAATGGTCGGAACCGCATCAGAGCTGCGAAGATCCTCGACACCGGCGACGACGGCCGCCCCGACCAAGTCCAAGATGAAGGTCAAGGTCGCCGGCATCACCGACGAACAGGTGTCGCCTACACCTGGGGCGACAACGTGGTGAGCTGGAAGCTGGTCAGCTCCGCGCAGCAGAAGGCGCAGGACGGGAAGTACACGCTGGTGCCGAAAGGTGACGAGACCTTGGTCAAGTTCGAGCTTCCGCGTCGACCCGAACGTCCCGCTGCCCGGCTTCGTACTCAAGCGTGCCGTGAAGGGAACGATCGATTCGGCGACCAAGGCGCTACGCAAGCGGGTGCTCAAGGTGAAGAAGGGTAAATAGCCGCGGTGAGCGGCGGCGGGCCGCTGGCCGGGGTGAGAGTCATCGAACTCGGCGGCATCGGGCCGGGGCCGCACGCGGGGATGGTGCTCGCCGATCTGGGTGCCGACGTGGTGCGGGTGCGCCGCCCCGGCGGGCTCACGATGCCGGCCGAGGACCGCGATTTGCTGCATCGCGGCAAGCGGATTGTCGACCTGGACGTCAAGGCGCAGCCGCAAACGCTGCTGGAGCTGGCCGCCAAGGCCGACGTGTTGCTGGACTGTTTCCGGCCCGGTACCTGCGAGCGACTCGGCATCGGGCCGGAGGACTGCGCGGCGGTCAACCCGCGGCTGATCTACGCGCGGATGACCGGCTGGGGACAGGACGGGCCGCTGGCGCCGACCGCCGGTCACGACATCAACTACCTGTCGCAGACCGGTGCGCTGTCGGCGCTGGGCTACGCCGACCGGCCGCCGATGCCGCCGCTGAACCTGGTCGCCGACTTCGGCGGCGGCTCGATGCTGGTGGTGATCGGCATCGCGGTCGCCCTGTATGAACGGGAACGTTCGGGCAAGGGGCAGGTCGTCGACGCGGCGATGGTCGACGGGGTCAGCCTGCTGGCCCAGATGATGTGGACCATGAAGTCCACTGGCGCACTGCGCGACCGACGCGAATCGTTTCTGCTCGACGGCGGCGCCCCGTTCTACGGCTGCTACGAGACCGCCGACGGGAAATACGTCGCCGTCGGCGCCATCGAGCCACAATTCTTCGCGGCGTTGCTCGACGGGCTTGGCCTGTCACCCGACGACGTGCCGGCCCAACACGACAGGGCTTCCTACCCGCGGATGCGCGAGGCCTTCGCCCAACGGTTCGCCAGCCGGAGTCGTGACGAATGGGCGCGGACCTTCGCCGGCACCGATGCGTGCGTCACCGGAGTACTGACGTGGAGCGAGGCCGCCGCAGATGAGCATTTGCGGACGCGGTCCACGGTGATCACCGCCCACGGCGTCGACCAGGCCGCCCCCGCCCCGCGCTTCTCGCGGACCCCGGCCGGGCCCGTCGGGACGGCCTCCGGCGGCAACCACGCCGCTCAGCGAAATCAACTGGTAGAAAACTGTTTACGACGAATCGGCCCGGCATCGCGGTCGGCATTGCTAAGTTGATCCTCAGTGGCCGTAAAAGCATCACGGGAATTTGTCGTCAACGCGCCGCCAGAAGTGGTCATGGAAGCGCTGACAGATGTCGGCGTGCTGTCATCGTGGTCGCCGCTGCACAAACACATCGAAGTGATCGACCGTTATCCCGACGGCCGGCCGCACCACGTCAGAACCACCATCAAGATTCTCGGGCTGGTCGACAAAGAGGTCTTGGAATACCACTGGGGCCCCGATTGGGTTGTCTACGACGCCAAGGGGACCTCCCAGCAGCACGGGCAGCACGTCGAGTACACCCTCAAACCCGAAGGGGTCGACCAGACTCGGGTGCGCTTCGACATCACCGTCGAACCCGGCCGGCCCATGCCCGCGTTCATCGTGCGGCGGGCGGCCGAGAGTGTCTCTCGACGCCTCGATGAAGGGGCTGAGCGCCATGGTGCTGGGCGGCGGCGATTCGGACAAGGCAACGTAATTCCCGTTTTTCGGCTCGCCGGGGCAGCTCGATTGCTATTTTGGTAACTGGTGGCCATACGCGCATCGTCGGAGATTGTCATTGAGGCGCCCCCGGGAGTGATCATGGAGGCGCTGGCCGACATGGACGCCGTGCCCTCCTGGTCCCCGTTGCACAAGCGAGTCGAAGTCGTCGACAGATATCCCGACGGCCTGCCACACCACGTGAAGATGACGATCAGGGTAAGCGGCATCGCGGATACCGAAATGCGTCGAGTACCACTGGGGGCCGGACTGGATGGTCTGGGATGCCAAGAAGACCGCCCAGCAGCACGCTCAGCATGGCGAATACAACCTGGAGCGTGAGGGTGACGACAAGACCCGTGTGCGATTCAGCCTCACGATCGAGCTCAGGGCGCCGCTGCCCGGGTTCTGGGTCAGGTCGGCCGGCAACAAGATCCTGTCACGCCGCGCTGGAGGGCCTGCGCAAGCGCGTGACGGGAGCGTGGGCTAGCCGGCTGATCCGCTTTTCAGCGCGGACAGTCGCCTGATCGCCTCATCGAGGGTGTCATCGCGTTTGCAGAAGGTGAAGCGCACCAAGTGATTCCACACGTCGGCGGCCCGCGCGCCGCGTCCGGGTCGCAGAAGGCCGACATCGGGATCGCGGCCACTCCAACCTTTTCCGGTAGTGCCGCGCAGAACGCACTGCTGTCGTCGTAGCCCAGCGGACGCGGATCGGCGCACAGGAAGTAGGTGCCCGCGCTGTCGTGCACCTCGAATCCGATGTCGATCAGCCCGGTGGCCAGTCGATCGCGTCTGGCCTGCAAAGTGGCACGCAGGCCGGCCACCCACGCGTCCTCGGTCTCCAGGGCCAGGGCCACCGCCGGCTGGAATGGCGCGCCGCCGACATAGCTCAGATACTGTTTGGCCGCACGCATTCCGGCGATGAGTTGTGCTGGGCCGCAAGCCCATCCGATCTTCCAGCCGGTGCAGTTGAACATCTTGGCGGCGCTGGAGATGGTGACCGTCCGCTCGGCCATGCCGTCGAAGCCGGCCAGCGGCACATGCTGCCGCCCGTCGAACACCAGGTGCTCGTAGACCTCATCGGTGATCACCAACAGGTCGGCCGCGACCGCGACCTCGGCAATGGCCGCCAACTCGTCGACACCGAGCACCGTGCCGGTCGGATTGTGCGGGGAGTTGACGATCAGCGCGCGGGTTCGTGGCGTCACCGCCCGGCGCAGGGCATCGGCGTCCAGGGCGAAGCCGCGGCCGTGGGGGACCAGCGGCACCGCGACGCGTTGCGCCGAGGCCATCGCCACCACCGGCGAGTAGGAGTCGTAGAACGGCTCGATGAGCAGGACCTCGGAGCCGGGTTCGATCAGGCCGAGCACCGCCGAGGCGATGGCCTCGGTCGCCCCGACCGTCACCAGCACCTCGGTGTCGGGGTTGTACTCGATGCCGTAGCGACGCTGCCGCTGAGCGGCGATGGCGTGACGCAGCTCTGCGATGCCGATGCCCGGTGGGTACTGGTTGACGCCGTCCGCGATGGCCTCCTGCGCGGCCTTCAACATCGCCGGGGGGCCGTCCTCGTCGGGAAACCCCTGCCCGAGGTTCACCGCTCCGATCCGTGCGGCCAGCGCAGACATCTCGGCGAACACCGTGGTCGCGTAGGGGCGCAGTCGCGACACCGTCATGGTGGTCGAGCTTAGGCGCGGCGGCGATTGCGCGGCCGGCGACGTCTCGCCCGCCCAATGTGAAGGTAGTTTCACACTCGTCGCCGAGTGTGAAGGTAGTTTCACGCTCGCCCGGCACCGCCGGCCATCCGCCACAGCGAGCTCGTGGCCGCCGTCACAGGGTGCCCCTGAGCTGCGCAGTCTTGCCCAACCAACAGGTTGGCCGGGGCCCCTGTTAGGGTGGTGCGGGACCCAGTCTTGAAGACGGATTCGAACCCTATTCGGAGAACAGGAAGTCGTCATGTCCGAAGAAGCTTTTATCTATGAGGCCATCCGCACCCCGCGCGGCAAGCAGCGCAACGGCTCGCTGAACGAGGTCAAGCCGCTCAACCTGGTCGTCGGCCTGGTCGACGAGCTGCGCCGGCGTTTCCCCGACCTGGACGAGAACCTGATCAGCGACATCATCCTGGGCGTCGTGTCGCCGGTCGGTGACCAGGGCGGCGACATCGCCCGCACCGCGGTGCTGGCCGCCGGCCTGCCCGACACCATCGGCGGCGTGCAGCTCAACCGGTTCTGCGCCTCGGGCCTGGAGGCCGTCAACACCGCCGCGCAGAAGGTGCGGTCCGGCTGGGACGACCTGGTGCTGGCCGGCGGCGTCGAGTCGATGAGCCGCGTCCCGATGGGCTCCGACGGCGGCGCCATGGGCGACCGACCCCGAGACCAACTACCAGATCGGCTTCGTGCCCCAGGGCATCGGCGCCGACCTGATCGCCACCATCGAGGGCTTCTCCCGTGAGGACGTCGACGCCTACGCGCTGCGCAGCCAGGAGAAGGCCGCCGAGGCGTGGTCGGGCGGCTACTTCGCCAAGTCGGTCGTGCCGGTGCGCGACCAGAACGGTCTGGTCATCCTCGACCACGACGAGCACATGCGGCCCGACACCACCCTGGAGGGCCTGGGCAAGCTGAAGACCGCGTTCGACGGCATCGGCGAGATGGGCGGCTTCGACGACGTGGCGCTGCACGAAGTACCACTACGTCGAGAAGATCAACCACGTTCACACCGGCGGCAACAGCTCCGGCATCGTCGACGGCGCCGCGCTGGTGCTCGTCGGCTCGGAAGCGGCCGGCAAGTCGCAGGGGCTGACCCCGCGGGCCCGCATCGTCGCCACCGCCACCAGCGGCGCGGACCCGACCATCATGCTGACCGGCCCGACCCCGGCCACGCACAAGGTGCTCGACCGCGCCGGCCTGACGGTCGACGACATCGACCTGTTCGAGCTCAACGAGGCCTTCGCCTCGGTGGTGCTGAAGTTCCAGAAGGACCTGAACATTCCCGACGAGAAGCTCAACGTCAACGGTGGCGCCATCGCGATGGGCCACCCGCTGGGCGCCACCGGCGCGATGATCACCGGCACCATGGTCGACGAGCTGGAGCGCCGCAACGCCCGCCGCGCCCTGGTCACGCTGTGCATCGGCGGCGGCATGGGCGTCGCCACCATCATCGAGAGGGTTTAAGACCATGGCAGAGAACACGATTGCTTGGGACAAGGACGCCGACGGCATCGTCACGCTGACCCTGGACGACCCGCACCGGGTCGGCCAACGTGATGAACGAGCACTACAGCGAGTCGATGCGACAACGCCGTGGAACGCCTTGTCGCCGAGAAGGATTCGATCACCGGCGTCGTCATCACCAGCGCGAAGAAGACCTTCTTCGCCGGCGGTGACCTCAAGGGCATGATCAGACCTCGGCCCGGAGAACGCCGGCGAGGCGTTCGACACCGTCGAGTCGGTCAAGCGTGACCTGCGCGCGCTGGAGACGCTGGGCAAGCCGGTCGTCGCCGCCATCAACGGCGCCGCGCTGGGTGGCGGCCTGGAGATCGCGCTGGCCATGTCATCACCGCATCGCCGCCGACGTCAAGGGTCTGGTCGTTGGCCTGCCCGAGGTGACGCTGGGCCTGCTGCCCGGCGGCGGCGGGGTGACCCGCACCGTGCGGATGTTCGGCATCCAGAACGCGTTCATGAAGATCCTGTCGCAGGGCAACTCGCTTCAAGCCGGACAAGGCCAAGGAGATCGGCCTGGTCGACGAGCTCGTCGGCTCGGTCGAGGAACTGGTGCCCGCCGCCAAGGCGTGGATCAAGGCCAACCCCGACTCGCACGAGCAGCCCTGGGACAAAAAGGGTTACAAGATGCCCGGCGGCACTCCGTCCAGCCCCGCGCTGGCCGGCATCCTGCCGTCGTTCCCGGCGCTGCTGAAGAAGCAGCTCAAGGGCGCGACCGATGCCGGCGCCGCGGGCCATCCTGGACGCCGCGGTCGAGGGCGCGCAGGTCGACTTCGACACCGCCAGCCGCATCGAGAGCCGCTACTTCACCCAGCTGGTCACCGGCCAGGTCGCCAAGAACATGATCCAGGCGTTCTTCTTCGACCTGCAGCACATCAACGGCGGCGGTTCGCGGCCGGACGGCATCGAGCCGAGTCAAGATCAACAAGATCGGCGTGCTGGGCGCGGGCATGATGGGCGCCGGCATCGCCTACGTCTCGGCCAAGGCCGGCTACGACGTCGTGCTCAAGGACGTCAGCATCGAGGCCGCGCAAAAGGGCAAGGGCTACTCGGAGAAGCTCGAGGCCAAGGCGCTCTCAGCGTGGCAAGACCACCGAGGAGAAGTCCAAGGCGCTGCTGGACCGGATCACGCCGACCGCCGACCCGGCCGACCTCAAGGGCGTCGACTTCGTGATCGAGGCCGTGTTCGAGAACCAGGAACTCAAGCACAAGGTGTTCCAGGAGATCGAGGACATCGTCGAGCCCAACGCGCTGCTGGGGTCGAACACCTCGACGCTGCCGATCACCGGTCTGGCGACCGGCGTGAAGCGGCAGGAGGACTTCATCGGGATCCACTTCTTCTCGCCGGTCGACAAGATGCCGCTGGTCGAAATCATCAGGGGCGAGAAGACCTCCGACGAGGCGCTGGCCCGGGTGTTCGACTACACGCTGGCCATCGGCAAGACCCCGATCGTGGTCAACGACAGCCGCGGCTTCTTCACCAGCCGCGTGATCGGCACGTTCGTCAACGAGGCGCTGGCGATGCTGGGCGAGGGCGTGGAGCCCGCGAGCGTCGAGCAGGCGGGTTCGCAGGCGGGCTACCCGGCACCGCCGCTGCAGCTGTCCGACGAGCTCAACCTGGAGCTGATGCACAAGATCGCGGTCGCGAGCCGCAAGGGCATCGAGGACGCGGGCGGCACCTACGAACCGCACCCGGCCGAGGCCGTCGTCGAGAAGATGATCGAGCTCGAGCGTCCGTCGCGGCTGAAGGGCGCCGGCTTCTACGAGTACGTCGACGGCAAGCGGACCCGGCTGTGGCCGGGCCTGCGCGAGACGTTCAAGTCCGGCAGCGCGGAAATTCCGTTGCAGGACATGATCGATCGCATGCTGTTCGCCGAGGCGCTCGAGACGCAGAAGTGCCTCGACGAGGGCGTGCTGACGTCGACCGCCGACGCCAACATCGGCTCGATCATGGGTATCGGCTTCCCGCCGTGGACCGGTGGGTGCGCGCAGTTCATCGTCGGTTACCAGGGCGCGGGTGGTATCGGCAAGGAAGCCTTCGTGGCCCGGGCCAAGGAACTGGCCGCCAAGTACGGCGACCGCTTCCTGCCCCCGGCGTCGCTGAGCTGACCCTGCGGCACGCAGGCGCAAAAGCCCCCGAAACGACGATGTTTCGGGGGCTTTCGCGTGCAGGGGCCGCGAAAGGCTAACGGCGCCTTTGGAATAGGTAGTACCAGGCCGGCGTCTTCTCGGCGCGGTCCAGCTCGCGTTCCGCGCCGGCCGACAGCAGCGTCCAGCTTTGGGTGAATCGCCGTTCCATCTCGGCGCGGTCGACTCCGCGCACCCCGACGCGACCGCCGGGGATGAACGCGACGATCAGCAGCCGTGCGTCCGGTGCCGCAAGGGCGCTGATCTCGCGGACGTAGGCGTCGCGATCCGTGTCGCTCATGTTGTGCAGGCACCCGTTGTCGACGATCAGCTCGAAGTTCGCGCCGATGCCGGCCTGCGTCAGCTGCGTGACGTCGGCCCGGACGAAGTCGACCGCGGCGCCGGACGCGCTCGCCTTGGCCCGCGCCCGGTCCAGGGGCTTGGCCACAAAGTCGACGGCTGTGACCTTCCAGCCGTGTTGGGCGAGATAGATGGAGCAGTCACCGGTACCGCAGCCGACCTCCAGCGCCGCCCCGGCGGGGAGCGCGGCGGCGTCACGCGGTTCCCTCGACCAGATCCCGCACGCTCTGCGCGAGCGGATGACCATCCCACGGGGTGAAACCGATGCGGTAAAAGAGCCGAAACAGCGTTTGCTTGGAAGCCATAGCTCACCCTAGGCCCGACAACCGGGGCGGTCACCCCTATCTGGAGGCGGCGGCGATGCGGCGCCATTCCTCCCGCGGGAATGCCCGGGGATCGGCCCGCAGCACCTGGACGCAGACGTGGTCTGCGCCCGCGGAACGGTGCTCAGCGACGCGGCGCATGACGGCCTCTTCATCACCCCACGCGATGATCGCGTTGAAGAGCCGATCGCTCACCTGCGACAGGTCGTCTTCGGAGAAGCCGCCGCGCAGCAGGTTGTTCGCGTAGTTGGGTAAGGCCAAATAGGCGCGCAGCCAATCGGTTCCGATCTGGCGGGCCTCGTCGGCGCTGTCGGTCAGGATCACCGTCTGTTCCGGAAGCAGCAACGGTCCCCGGCCCAAAGTCGAACGGGCGGAAGCGGTGTGCTCGGGGGTGACCAGGTATGGATGGGCGCCACCGGCGCGGGTCGCCGACAGCGTCAGCATCTTTGGGCCGAGCGCGGCAAGCACCCGGCGCTCGGTGGGAACCGGCTGCGGCGCGGCATCCAAGCCGTCCAGAAATGACGCCGTTGCCGCCAGCGGTTTGCGGTATCGCCCGGGTTGGCCGGCATCGATCAGCGGGGCGTGGCTGACGCCGATTCCGAGCAGGAAGCGGTCACCGTGCTCGCCGGTCAGCGTCGCATACGACTCGGCGACGTCGGCGGGCGAATGCATCCACAGATTCAGGATTCCCGTGGCGATCACGGTCCGCTTGGTCGCGCCGAGCAGATGACCCACCGCGTCGAACACCGGCCCGCCGACATCGGGTATCCACAGCGCCGGGAAGCCCAGTTCGTCGAGTTCGGCTGCGGCCTCGGCGGATTCGGCCGGGTCGCCGTAGCGCAGTTGACTGCTCCAGATTCCGAACACCGGTCAACTCCATGTGAACCCTTCCCTTCGGGCGCGCGCCCGCCGCGGCTGCTCGGGGTCGCGGCTCTATCAGGACATGCTGTCAGACGTCGGTTCCGGTGTATTCGGGCACCGGCATCGAGTCGTGCATCCGGATGCCCTTGGTGTTGAGCTTCGCCACGGACCGGGACAGCGACCCGGGCATCGCCGAGATCAGCTGAGGCTCCACGGGTTAACGCCCACACCGCGATTCGTGAGCCGGGGATGATGCCTTTGGCGGCGCCGCGCGCGAAAGTCCGGCTGCGATGCACCGGCTCGTGCATCTTCAGTTCGTAGGCGGCGAAGGCGCGCAGGTGGTCGCCGTCCGCCTCGGCGAGCTCTCCGGCCAGCACGTAGGCGCCGAGGACGGCGAGGCTGGTGCTGCCACCCACCGCTGGGCCCGGGCAGTATCCGGCGTCGCCGACGAGCGTGACCCGGCGCGCGTGACCAGGTGTCATGCGCAGTTGGGTGATCGAGTCGAAGTAGAAGGTGGGCGTGCGCTCGAATTCGTCCAGCCAGCTGTCCACCTGGTCGGTGCATCCCGGTGAACGCATCGCGCAGTAATTCCTTCTGCCGCAACGCATCTCGATGGTCGTAGTTCGAGTTCGTGCTTGCTGCGGAACATGAACACCGCGCGCGCGTCGTCCAGATGATCTGCGCGTATAAATCGCGGCGAAGCGGCCGACACCGACGTGGCCGACCATCTCGCCGGATGTCGACCAGCGCTTTGGGCGCCGACACCACCGCCAGATATCCGCCGAGGAAGCGAGTCAGGCCGGCCTCGTCGCCGAAGGTCAGGCGCCGGACATTGGAGTGCAGCCCGTCGGCGCCGACGATGACGTCGAAGGTGCGCGGCGCCGAATGCTCGAATGTCACGTCGCCGTCGGTGGCGATCGCGGTGATCGAGTCGCCGAAGACATACTCGACGTCGTCGCGGGCGGCGTCGTAGTAGATCTCGCTCAGGTCGTCGCGCATGATCTCCACGTGCGGTCGGAGGTGGCAGCCGGTAGATCTTGGTGAGGTCGACCTCGATTGGGCGCTCGGCCGGCCTTCGCGGTACATCGTCAGCCGGTCCGTCCCGGTGGCCCGCGCCTCGATGCGCGGCAGCACCCCCATCTTCGCCGAGATTTCCATTGCGGGGCGGAACAAGTCGACGGCGTGGCCACCGGTTTTGCGCAGCGTCGGCGCGCGCTCCACGACGGTGACGTCGAAGCCGTACCGGGTCAGCCAGTACGCCAGGACCGGGCCAGCGATGCTGGCGCCGGAGATGAGTATCCGCATGATCACCTCCCACGCTTACTTAACGTTCGGTAAGCTTAACATCCCACTTACCTATCGGTAAGTCAGATAAGCTGGCGGGGTGAGCAGGACCCGGTCGGACACCCGCGAGCGCATCCAAGAGGTGGCCCGCGAGCTGTTTTTGCAGCGAGGCGTGCAGCGCACCAGCCTGCAGGACATCGCGAATCGGCTGGGCATCACCAAACCCGCGTTGTACTACCACTTTCCGTCACGCGAAGACCTGGTGCGCAGCATCCTGGTGCCGCTGATCGACGAGGGTGAACGGTTCGTCGCCGACCACGAGAGCCGCGGCCACAATGATGTGCGCGCGCTGCTGGAGGGCTATTTCGACTTCCACTACCGGCACCGCCGGGATCTGGTGCTGCTGTTGACCGAGCTGTCGACGCTGATCGATCTCGACCTCATCGACACGGTGCTGGCGTGGCGGGAGCGGCTGGCCAGGTTGGTCTTCGGTAAGAAGCCGACGCTGGCGCAGTCGACTCGGGCGGTGGTCGCGTTCGGCGGCTTGCAGGACTGCTGCGTGCAGTTCCCCGATGCGCCCCACGAGGAGCTACGCGCGAAGTCGGTTGCGGCCGCGCTCGATGCGCTGGGTGTGTGAGGCGCGTCAGGACGTGCCTGCGCCGCCCGCGGTGCTTTGGTCTTGGGCGTTCTGAGTGAAGATATCGCCGGAGGTCTGGCCGTTGTCGTTGACGAAATTTGTGTCGTCCGTGGGCAATGGGGCGCTGGCCGACGGTCCCGCGGCGACCACGGCGCCGCTTTCGGCCTGCGGTGCGGCGCCGAAGAGGACGAGCGTCGCGAGGTCGCGGCCCCGGCGAAGAGCGCTGGTGCGGCGTGGATGTGCCGACGGCCGAGCGCCGGCGGGATTGGTGGGGTGCCCGATTGTGGTCATGCGTTATGTGTACGGCCCCGCCGTCGGCGACGGCTGGGCGTGGCTTATCGATCAGCTGTGAGCCCGTGCGGGCTAAAGTCCCGTGGTATGCGCTTTGGACTCTTCATTCCGCAAGGCTGGCGAATGGATCTGGTCGGCATCGAACCCGAAAAACACTGGGCGGTGATGCGCGACCTGGCTGACCACGCGGACAAGGGCAGCTGGGACTCGCTATGGGTGTACGACCACTTCCACACCGTGCCGGTCCCGACCGCAGAAGCCACGCACGAGGCATGGTCGCTGATGGCCGCCTACGCGGCCACCACATCGCGGATCAAACTCGGCCAGATGTGTACCGCGATGAGCTACCGCAATCCGGTCTACCTCGCCAAGGTGGCCGCGACGGCCGACATCATCTCCGGTGGCCGCATTCAGATGGGCATCGGCGGCGGCTGGTACGAACACGAATGGCGCGCTTACGGTTACGGATTCCCGTCGGCGGGCATGCGATTGGGCCGGCTCGATGAGGGCGTGCAGATCATGCGCGATGCCTGGCGCGACGGCAAGGTCAGCTTCGAGGGCAAGCACTACCAGGTCGACGGCGCGATCGTCGCGCCTAAGCCCCTGCAGGACAACGGGATTCCACTGTGGATCGCCGGCGGCGGTGAGAAGGTGACGTTGCGTATCGCCGCCCAATACGCGCAGTACACCAACTTCACCCCCGAGCCGGAGGCGTTCGCGCACAAGTCGGACGTGCTGGCCGAGCACTGCCGCAACGTGGGCACCGACTTCGACGCCATCGTGCGTTCGGTCAACGTCAACGCGATCGTGGGCGCGTCGGAGGCCGACGTCAAAGACCGGCTGCAACGGGTGCGCGACCGCCTGGTGGGCTACGTGCGGCGAGGCGGCGGCCGATGCGATGATCGCCGGCACCAGCGGGCCGGACTCGGCGACGGGCACACCGGAACAGGTGATCGAGCGGCTCACCAAGATCCGCGACCTCGGGTGCGAGTACGCCATTTGCTATTTCCCCGAGGCCGCCTACGACCGCTCCGGCATCGAGCTGTTCGAACGAGAGGTCATGCCCGCGCTGAGCTAGATCGCGCGCTAGATGTCGCTGGTGGTGTACCTGGTCTTGACCGGGGGTGCGGCCAGCAGGGGAGGAAGCTGCGTCAGCTTGCCTTCGCCGGCGCGAAAGGCGCGGTAGGCCTCGTCGTGCTCGACCGTCTCCCAGATTTCGTAGATGAGCCAGTGCGCCTCGTCGTCCTCGTCGACCAGCACGTCGGTGCGGACGTTGCCGTCGAACGCCCGAGTGTCCTGCAGCGCCCGGCCCATCAGCTCGCGCCCCGCGGCGACCTCGTCGGGCTTGAACCTGAGCTCAAGTATCACCGTGACCGTCATAGCGCCCAACATATCTTCGGCGCCCCGGCCCACCGGTGGCCTGGCCTTCCTCCCGTCGAATGAGAATGCGGTTTCCACTTTTCGGAAAGCTGTTATACGGTTCAGTGAGCGATATTCTGTTGGCGGATTGTGGACGATCCTGGAGGATCCCTCGATGCAGAAGGCACTTGCCCCCGAGATCTCTACCTGGCCCGATGACAGCCCGCAGCTGATCGGCAGCCGATGCGGCAGCTGTGCGGCCACCACGTTCCCGGTGCAGCAGTGGTGCCCGCGATGCAGCGCCGCCGAGATGTCCGACGTGCTGTTGCCCCGCCGCGGGACGCTGGTGGCGTGGACCACCCAGGGCTTCCCGCCCGGAGCTCCTTACGCCGGCCCGACCGGCAAGGACTTCGTGCCGTTCGGTGTGGGTTGATCCAGCTCGGTGACGTCATCCGCGTCGAGGGCCGATTGACCGAGAACGACCCGGCCAAGCTGCAGTTCGGCCAGGAAGTCGAACTCACCATGGTGCCTTTCGCCACCGACGCCGAGGGCGCCGAAATCATCACCTTCGCCTTCCAGCCGGTCTAGCGGGTCGCCGCCACCTGATTAGGAGCACATGAGATGACCAACGACGTCGCCATCATCGGCGTGGGCCTGCACCCCTTCGGCCGGTTCGAGAAGACCGCGATGCAGATGGGCGCCGAGGCCATCCAATTCGCGCTCACCGATGCCGGTGTGGAGTGGAAGGACATCCAGTTCGGCTTCGGCGGCAGTCACGAAGTGTCCAACCCGGACGCGGTGACCCGGTTGGTCGGGCTGACCGGCATCACATTCACCAACGTCTTCAACGCCTGCGCCACCGCTGCCAGTGCCATTCAGCAGACCGCCGACACCATCCGGTTGGGCAAGTACGACATCGGCATCGCCATCGGCTTGGACAAGCACCCGCGCGGCGCCTTCACCGACGACCCCGCCAAGCTGGCGCTGCCGCAGTGGTACGCGCAGAACGGGCAGTTCGTCACCACCAAGTTCTTCGGTATGAAGGCCAACAAGTACCTGCACGACCACAACATCTCGCAGGAGACGCTGGCGCGGGTGGCCAACAAGAACTTCCGCAACGGCGCGCTGAACCCGAATGCCTTCCGGCGCAAGGAGATCTCCGTCGACGAGATCCTCAACTCGACCGTGCTCAACTACCCGTTGACGCAGTACATGTTCTGCGCGCCCGACGAGGGTGCCGCCGCGGTGATCATGTGCCGCGCCGACATCGCGCACAAGTTCACCGACAAGCCGGTGTACGTGCGCGCCTGCGAGATCCGCACCCGTACCTTCGGTGCCTATGAGGTGCATGCCACCTTCGCGCCGCTCGACGAGGATGTCTCCCCGACGGTGTACGCGTCCAAGGCGGCCTACGAGGCCGCGGGCATCGGGCCCGAGGACGTCGACGTCGCGCAGCTGCAGGACACCGACGCCGGCAACGAGGTCATCCACATGGCCGAGACGGGCCTGTGCGCCGACGGTGAGCAGGAGAAGCTGCTGGCCGACGGCGCGACCGAGATCCACGGCTCGATGCCGGTCAACACCGACGGCGGGCTGATCGCCAACGGCGAGCCGATCGGCGCGTCGGGACTGCGGCAGATGCACGAACTGGTGCGGCAGTTGCGCGGCGAGGCGGGGGAGCGTCAGGTACCCGGCAACCCGCGCGTCGGGCTGGCTCAGGTGTACGGCGCGCCCGGCACCGCGTCGGCGACCATCCTGTCGCTCTAAATGGCCTGAGCCCCAGGCTAAATCGCCGGGCCCAGGAGGTCGTCCGCGTCGCGGATGATGTAGCCGTAGCCCTGCTCGGCCAGGAAGCGCTGCCGGTGCGCGGCGTACTCGGCGTCCAGGCTGTCGCGGGCCACCACCGAGTAGAAGATGGCGCCACCACCGTCGGACTTGGGCCGCAACAGCCGGCCCAGCCGTTGCGCCTCCTCCTGACGTGAGCCGAAGGTTCCCGAAACCTGCACTGCCACAGAGGCTTCCGGCAGGTCGATGGAGAAGTTCGCGACCTTGGACACCACCAGGGTGGACAACTCGCCGCGGCGGAAGGCGTCGAACAGCTCTTCGCGTTCCTTGGTCCGGGTGGACCCCTGGATCACCGGGGCGTTCAGCTCGGCGCCCGAGCTCGTCGAGCTGATCGAGATAGGCGCCGATCACCAGGGTCTGTTCGCCGGGATGTTTTGCCAGGATCGATTTGACCACAGCGATTTTGGTGTGCACCGTCGAGCACAGCTTGTAGCGCTCTTCGGGTTCGGCGGTGGCGTACATCATCCGCTCGTTGTCGGTCATGGTGACCCGCACTTCGACGCACTCGGCCGGCGCGATCCACCCCTGCGCCTCGATGTCCTTCCACGGCGCGTCATAGCGTTTCGGGCCGATCAGGGAGAACACGTCGCCCTCGCGGCCGTCCTCGCGGACCAGGGTGGCCGTCAGGCCCAGGCGCCGCTTGGACTGCAGGTCCGCGGTCATCCGGAATACCGGTGCCGGCAACAGATGGACCTCGTCGTAGATGATCAGCCCCCAGTCGCGGCTGTCGAAGAGCTCCAGGTGCCGGTACTCGCCCTTGGTGCGGCGCGTGATCATCTGATACGTCGAGATGGTGACCGGCCGGATCTCCTTGCGCTCGCCCGAGTATTCGCCGATCTCGTCCTCGGTGAGCGACGTGCGCGCGATCAGCTCGCGTTTCCATTGCCGCGCCGCGACGATGTTGGTGACCAGAATCAGCGTCGTCGCACCGGCTTTCGCCATGGCGGCCGCCCCCACCAGCGTCTTACCGGCGCCGCACGGAAGCACCACCACGCCGGAGCCGCCGGACCAGAACGAGTCGGTGGCCATCTGCTGGTAGTCGCGCAGGTGCCAGCCGTCCTGGGCCAGGCTGATCGGATGCGCCTCGCCGTCGACGTAGCCCGCGAGATCCTCGGCGGGCCAACCGATCTTGAGCAGCATCTGCTTGACGCGGCCGCGCTCGCTGGGGTGGACGATGACGGTGTCGTCGTCGATCCGGGCGCCGAGCATTGGGGCGATCTTCTTGTTGCGCAGCACCTCTTCGAGCACCGCGCGATCCAGGCTCACCAGTGTCAGGCCGTGCACGGGGCTCTTCACCAGTTGCAGGCGACCGTAGCGGGCCATGGTGTCGACGATGTCGACCAGCAGCGGTTGGGGCACCGCGTAGCGCGAGAAGCTGACCAGCGCGTCGACCACCTGCTCGGCGTCATGGCCGGCGGCGCGGGCGTTCCACAGCGCCAGCGGCGTGATGCGGTAGGTGTGCACGTGTTCGGGTGCGCGTTCCAGCTCGGCGAACGGCGCGATGGCGGCGCGAGCCGCGCCGGCCTGCTCGTGGTCCACCTCGAGCAGCACCGTCTTATCGGACTGCACGATCAACGGTCCGTCAGACATATTCAGCGCTACTCCTGCTCATCTGTGTTCGCGTCGGCGGGCATGCCAACCATTATCGGCCGGTGGCCGACACGACCGACGTGATGCGGTGGATGGCGAAGTCACGCAGCCGCCCGGACGCGGAGTCGAAGGCGACCAGCTGACCGCCCTTGATCGTGATGGGCGACACGACCCGCTGGGTGGCCACGCCCGCTGCATCCAGATAACCGATCACCAGCGTGTCTTGTTCCTTGGCCGCACGCTGCAACTGCGTCATGGTGACCGCCGGGTCGACGCGGATGTTGCCGAACGGGGCGGCGGTCACCTTGCGCAGCACCGCCACCACCGCGTTGAGACTTTCGCTGTTGGGGCGCCGGACCGGACGATACGGGCGGCGCTGCTGGGGTGCGGCAACCCGGGCGCCGCGCGGACGCACGTCGACGATGCCGCCGGAGGAATCCTCGGCCGCCGGGGCGAAGCCCGCGGCCCGCAACGCGGCGAGCACCTCGCCGATGGGCGCGGGCGACACCGCGACCGTCGGCGCCAGTGCCCGCAACTGCACCTCTTCGGTCGCGGGTGCGGCCACGGCCTGGGCCAGCAGCGCGGGGTCCTCGCAGCGCACGAACGACGCGGCCATCCCGATCCGCAGCTGGCCATGCCGCCGCGCAACATCGTCGATCAGATAGGTAAGCCCTTGGGGCACCGGCGTTTTGGAATGCTTAGCGAAGAGGGAATGCATCCAGTCGCGGGTCTTGCCGACATCGAGCGCATGCCGGATCGATTGCTCGCTGACGCGGTACACCATCGCGGTCCCGGCCGATTCGACGGTGGCCACGACGGCCAGCTGCTCGGCCAGGTCGCGTTCCAATGGCCCGGGCACGACCACCGTCAGGTCCGCCTGCACCAGGAAGTGGTCGACCGGTTTGGGCAGTGCCCGGTTCATCGCCTCGATCGCAACCTGCGGATCCCCGTCGTCGTCCAGCAGCGCGCGGCCGGGCGTGCTGATCGCGCCGCGGCCCACCAGACCCAGCGCGTTGCTCTCGGCCAGCAGGTCCCCGACGGGCCCGGGCTGCAACCGCTTGGCCCAGCGCGGGCGCCGCCAGATCAGTGCCGCGGAGGCTTCCGCCGCGTTGACGCCGGCACCGGGCGGCAGCTCGGACAGCATGCCGAGCAACAGCCGCCGATCCAGCGGTGCGGCCGTGGAGTACAGCCCGTCGGTGAGGGCCCCATAGGGCTTGGCGTCCGGGCCGCGACTGCCGATCAGTGCCGGCCGCCCGGGAAGGTCGAGCCAACTGCTTGCCAGCAGCTGCCAACGTTCGGCGGCCGACATCGTGGTGTACCGGTCGGTGGCGATCGTCGGCGCCCAGTACGGTGCCTCGCCGGTGATCGGCTCGGGGTCGGGCATGCCGCTGGCGATCAATCCGGCCGCGGCCGCGACTTCAAGGATCAAGCCCAGCCGCGGCTCGTCGATGCCGGTCACCTTGCCCAGCCGCTTGACGTCACGAATTCCCAGCCCACCGCTGCGCAGCTCGGAAACCGGTGCGGCGGACAGTGTTTCAAGCAGGACATCGACCTCGTGCAGCAAGTCGATGACGGCGCCGGCGGCCGCCGCGTCGGCGTCGTCGGCCGTGGTGGTCGACACCACCGGGTCGGGTGCGGTCAGCTGCATGGGGCCGGGCTGCTCGCCGCGCAGGACCTGCCCGACATGGCGGGGCAGGATCACCGTCTCGGCGTCGATGCGCCGGAGCAGCCCGATAGCCAGCAGCTGGGGTACCGGCCGGTCGGCGGGCGCGCCGGGCGCGGCGTCGCGCGTGCGGCCCATCGGGGAGCCCTCGAGAAGTTTCTCCAGAACGTCGAGCTGCGCCTGATTGAGGTCGTCGATCAGGCCCGCGATCTGCTCGGCGCTGCGCGAGCCGTCCTCGAGAATGACCTGGCCCGGATGCCACGGCATCCCCGTCGCCGCGTCGGCCGCCACCCGCAGTGCGGTCTCGCCCCACACCAGGGCGCGCTGCCGGAGGTCGTCCACGGCGTCGAGGACGTCGGGTTCGGCGGCGCGGTCACCGATCAGCGCCAGCAGCTTCGCGGTCGGCACCGGCTCCGCGTCGGCCTGCAGCACCAGCAGCGCGTCGAGCACGGCCAGCCGCAGGAAGTCGAGGTCGTCGGTGCCAGCCTTGATCGACTGGCGGGCCTGGGCTCGCGCGGCCAGTGCGGCGATGCTGCCGGGTGGGGGCTGGGCGAGATCCGGCCGCAATTCCAACAGTCGGATCAGCAGCTCATCGGACAACTCGGCCAGCCACGACCCCAGCGGGATATCCGGGGTGTTGTCGGTCATTGCTGACCAGCGTAAAGCAGGTGTCGGGTGCCCAGCAGACCTCTAAGGCTCATCACCCCACCAGGAGGGTGACCATGGGCGGCGCCGGCACCGCGTGTGGAACTCCGGTCTTGCACCACATGCAGTTGGGCCACCTGTAAGAATGGACGTCGTGGCTGACACTGCTGAGGGCAAAGCGCGCAAAACCAAGTACGTCGACAACGGCTGGCCGACGACGGACCCCGACGACCACGCGGTCAGTGAACTGGTGACCGATCGCACGGGTGCGCTGTCGCCCTTCGGCGAGCTGGTGTTCCCGCTGCCCTCCACCGATCTGCCCTACGTGCACCCGGTCACCGACGTCAATCGGTAGGCCGCCAGATGGCCAGGGCCTCTGAGGACTCCACAGCCTCTGCGAACCGGGCGTCGGAAGACTCCGGCTCGGGCGCCCTGTCACACCTGGACGACCACGGGGCGGCGCACATGGTCGACGTCAGCGAGAAGGTAGCCACCAAGCGGACCGCGGTCGCCGCTGGAGTCCTGCGCACGTCGGCGGAAGTGGTGGCGCTGATCTCGACCGGCGGCCTGCCCAAGGGCGATGCGCTGGCCACCGCGCGGGTGGCCGGCATTCAGGCCGCGAAGCGCACCAGCGACCTCATCCCGCTTTGCCATCAACTTGCGCTCACGGGGGTCGACATCGACTTCACCGTGGGCGAGTCTGAGATCGAGATCAGCGCAACGGTGCGAAGCACCGACCGCACGGGGGTGGAGATGGAAGCGTTGACGGCAGTCAGCGTCGCGGGCCTGACGCTCTTCGACATGATCAAGGCGGTGGACCCGGCCGCACGAATCGACGACATTCGAGTGCTGCGCAAGGACGGCGGCAAAACCGGAAGGTGGGCGCGCCCATGAGCACCCGTTCAGCCCGCGTCATCATCGCCTCGACCCGCGCGTCGTCGGGAGTGTACGACGACCGATGCGGGCCGATCATCGCTGACTGGCTGGCAGAGCGCGGCTTTGCGGCCGTGCAGCCGGAGGTGGTAGCCGACGGGCCGCCGGTCGGCGAGGCGCTGCGTACCGCGATCGACGCCGAGGTCGACGTCATCATCACCTCCGGTGGCACCGGCATCTCGCCCAGCGACAGCACACCCGATCAGACCGTGGCCGTCGTCGACTACATGATTCCGGGGCTGGCCGAAGCGATCCGGCAGTCGGGCCTGCCGAAGGTGCCGACATCGGTGCTGTCGCGCGGGGTGTGCGGTGTGGCCGGCCAGACCCTGATCGTCAACCTGCCGGGTTCGCCCGGAGGGGTGCGCGACGGCCTTGGCGTGCTTGCCGATGTGCTGGACCACGCGCTCGATCAGCTCGCCGGTAAAGATCACCAGCGATGACGCTCGTCGTGCGCGCCGCCATGACCGAGCACCCGATTTCACTGGCCGAGCATGAAGAGTTGGTGGGCCATCAGTCGGCCGGGGCCATCGTCGGGTTCGTCGGGATGATCCGCGACCACGACGGCGGGCGGCGGGTGGTGCGACTCGAGTACTCCGCGCACCCGTCGGCCGACCAGGTCATCGCCGAGGTGGCGGCCGAGGTGGCCGAGCAGTCCAGTGGCGTGCGTGCCGTCGCCGCCAGCCACCGAGTCGGCGCGCTGCGCATCGGAGAGGCGGCGTTGGTGGCCGCCGTCGCCGCCGACCACCGCCAGGCGGCATTCGCCACCTGTGCGCATCTGGTGGACACCATCAAGGCGCGGCTACCGGTGTGGAAGCACCAATTCTTCGCCGACGGCACCGAAGAGTGGGTGGGCTCGGCCTGACGCAATAGTCACGTCGGCCGCCGGAATGGTGCGCCGTGCCCGACACGCCCCGAACAGGAGGGTTTTCGGGGCGTGCGGGGAGTAAGGGGGCGTCAGGCGTTGGGAGACGGCTGAGCGAGAGCGTCCAGCGCGTCGTTTCCGTGAACGTCCTGGGCCCGGATCGCGTCCCACAGTTGCTGGGTGTAGCCGGCCTCGTCAGCATGCTGCGGCATGCCGGCCGGTACGAAACCGTGGAAGTCGGTGTCCACGACGGGCGGTGCGTCCGCTGGGGGTGCGGGCGGCATCGCGTCGGCCGGCGGCGGGACATCGGCCGGGGGAGCCGGCGGCAGGTCCACGGGAGGCGCGGGCGGGACGGCGTCCGCCGGGGGTGCGGGCGGCAGGTCCGCCGGGGGTGGCGGAGGAGCGTCCGGCGGTGCCGGGCGGTCAAACGAGGCCAGTTGCACCGGAGCGGGCGGGGCCGCGGGAGGCGGGGCGTCCGGCGGAGGCGCGTCCGCGGGCGGGGCCAGCGGAGCCGGGGCGCCGTTGACGCCGGGGGCGTCCAGGCCGGCCGGTGACGTCGCGCTGGGTGGGGGCCGACAGGGGGCCGCCGCACACGGGCCAGGCGCCACGACCCTGGGTGGCGAGCACCCGCTCGGCCACGGCGATCTGCTGATCCCTGGTGGCGAGTTCGGCCGACGGCGCGTACTGGCCGCCGCCGTGCGAAGCCCAGGTGCTTGAGCTGAATTGCACGCCGCCGTGGTAGCCGTTGCCGGTATTGATGCCCCAGTTGCCGCCGGATTCGCAATGGGCTACCTGATCCCATTCGCCGTCGGTGGCCGCGGCCGCTTGGCCGGCAAGGGCGATGCTGCCGCCACCAAGAACTGCGCCGGTGAAGGCGATCTTGGCAACGCTGATGTTCGAACTGCTGGGCTTACGGTGACGTCCACTCATACGCGCCGGGGTATTCCTCTCTCGTCACGCGCCTGCGAGGTCAGCTGTCGGGTTCGGGTTGGAGAGGCCACCCGGCCGGCGTTGTCTCAAGCGAGACGACGCCGGCTTCACCCCTAGGAGCCGCGAGCGGCCCCAGTCCGATCACGGTGGACCGGTGGGTCCCCCGTCTCCATCCATGTATTTCGGTGGCCCCCGCCCATTGGATGGAGCTCGGCGCGATAGGGAGGGGAGGTCCGCCAATCGGGATGGCTGGCGAGCCTTCGGAGACGGTAACGGTTTCTGTTGGTCTCGTCACGTCTCGCGAAACCGGGCGTTTCCCTCTGAGTCATCTGCGAAAACCCCAGGAACACATAGTGTTTGCGCAGGTCATAACGGGCGATATCGGAGCGTGACCGCGCCGTTATCGAATCCGTTACGTGAGATAACTCACAGTTTCAGCCGCCGGAAAAGGGCGGCAGGACATCGATCGTGTCACCGGATTGCAACGCCGCGGTCTCGTCGCGGACGGCGATGCCGTCGCGCAGGTACGAGCACCGGGTCAACACCGTGGCCAGGCCGGACCCTCGTACGGCGAGCCGCTCGACCAGCTCGCCGACCGTGGTGCCGGGCCGCAGCACCACCGTCTCCGACTCGACACCGGCGGCCGCGCGGGCGGCCGCGAAGTAGCGCACCGTCACCTGGATTCCGTTGGCTTGGACAGGGGTCTGTCCCATGGGGCTAGCCACCGATCGCGCTCATCGGGCGGTCGGGCTGGATGAAGTTCGGGTCGTTGATGCCGTGCCCGGCGGGCTTGCCCCACATCGCGGTGCGCCATGCCGCCTCGATCGCGTCGTCGGGCGAACCGCTGCGCAGCAGCCCGCGCAGATCGGTCTCCTGCTCGGCGAACAGGCAGCTGCGGATCTGGCCGTCGGCCGTCAGCCGGGTGCGGTCACACGCCCCGCAGAAGGCGTGCGAGACCGATGCGATGACGCCGAACTTTCCGCTCGGCGTGTCCGGGCCGGTGTCGACCAGCCAGAGCTCGGCGGGGGCCGATCCGCGCGGCGCCGGGTCGGGCCGCAGCCGGAAGTGCGGGCGCAGCGCCGCCAGCACGTCGTCGGCGCTCAGCGCCGCGTCCCGTCGCCATTGGTGCCCGGCATCCAGTGGCATCTGCTCGATGACGCGCAATTGGTAGCCGTGCTCGAGGCAGAACCGCAACAGCCCCACCACGTCCTCGCGTCCGGTGGCGGGGTCGAGCACGGCGTTCACCTTCACCGGCGTCAGGCCGGCCTCGTTGGCTGCGGCCAGGCCGGCCAGCACGTCGGCGAGCCGGTCGCGACGGGTGATGGCCGCGAAATTCTGCCGATCCACGCTGTCCAGTGAGACGTTGACCCGGTTCAGGCCGGCCGCGGCGAGCCCGGCCGCGCGTCGCGCCAGCCCGACACCGTTGGTGGTCAGCGAGATCTCGGGGCGGGGCTCGCAGGCCGGCGGCCGCGGCCACCACCTCTTCGAGGTGGCGCGCCAGCAGGGGTTCGCCGCCGGTGAACCGCACGCTGGTCACCCCCAGTCGGGTGACCGCGATGCGCATCAGCCTGGCCAGCTCGTCGGCAGTCGAGCAGTTGCTCGCCCGGCAGCCAGTTCAGGCCTTCCGCCGGCATGCAATAGCTGCAGCGCAGGTTGCAGCGGTCGGTCAGCGAGACCCGCAGATCGGTGGCGACCCGCCCATAGGTGTCCACCAGCGGGCCGGTGGCCGGCGCATCCGCCGGGAACGGCCGGGCCGCCATCGCGGCTCGGTACGGACGGGAGGCCCAGCGTCGTCAGGGTCATGCGGCCACCGGCGGCAGGTCGTGAGTCGGCGAGCTGACCGGCACGATCTGCTTGCCCAGCGGCATCAACGACACCGGAATCAGTTTGAGGTTGGCCAGCGCCAGCGGGATGCCGACGATCGTCAGCGCCATCGCCGCGGCGCTGACCAGATGGCCGATCGCCAGCCACACGCCGAACAGCACCACCCAGATGACGTTTCCGATCAGGGCGCCGGACCCCGCGGTCGGCTTGTCCACGATGGTGCGGCCGAACGGCCACAACGCGTAGGAGGCGATGCGCAGCGACGCGAAGCCAAACGGAATGGTGATGATGAGTACGAAGCTCAGGAGCGCCGCAGCCAGGTATCCGACGGCCATCCAAAGGCCGCCGAAGACTAACCAGATGACGTTAAGGATCAGGCGCATATCTCCTCCGCGGGTACTCCCCAGCGTACCGAGTGCCCGATAACGGGGGTGCTCGTTACCCCGGCATCCGAGTAAGATCAGACTCCTCATACGGCGTCCTGCGCAGGCGGGACGCTTATTGTGTTGCCTATTTCTATTGATTCGTTAGACAAGCAGGTGAGACCAGTGCCGACGGGCAAGGTTAAGTGGTACGACGCTGACAAGGGCTTCGGCTTCCTGTCGCAAGAGGACGGCGAAGACGTGTACGTCCGCTCGTCGGCGTTGCCCGCTGGGGTCGAGGGCCTCAAGGCGGGCCAGCGCGTGGAGTTCGGCATCGCCTCCGGACGGCGTGGACCGCAAGCGTTGAGCCTCAAGCTGATTGAGCCGCCGCCCAGCCTGACCAAGACGCGTCGCGAGGCGCCCGCCGAGCACAAGCACAATCCCGACGAGCTGCACGGCATGGTCGAGGACATGATCACGCTGCTGGAAAGCACCGTGCAGCCCGAGTTGCGCAAGGGCCGCTACCCGGACCGCAAGACCGCCCGCCGGGTCTCCGAGGTGGTCAAGGCCGTGGCCCGGGAGCTCGACGCCTGACGCTGGGAACTCAGCCAATTTGCAAGATGACGGCGTGGTGGCGAGCCGCGCGCGGGGTACTCACACCTCGGGATAGTCGTCAAGCAGGGAGGCTGCGATGGCACAGCAGGCGCAGGTCACCGAAGAACAGGCGAGAGCTCTCGCCGAGGAATCTCGCGAAACCGGTTGGGATAAGCCGTCCTTCGCAAAAGAATTGTTTCTCGGTCGTTTTCCGCTGGAGTTGATACATCCGTTTCCCACACCCTCTGGCGACGACGAAGCACGCACCCGCGCGTTTCTTGACCAGTTACGGGAATTTCTGGGCACCGTTGACGGCAGCGTCATCGAACGCGATGCGGAAATTCCCGGCGAGTACGTGAAGGGTCTGGCCGACTTGGGCTGTTTCGGCATGAAGATTCCGTCCGAATACGGCGGCCTGAACATGTCGCAAGTCGCCTACAACCGGGCACTGATGATGGTGACGAGCGTTCATCCCAGTCTCGGCGCACTGCTGTCGGCGCATCAATCCATCGGGGTACCCGAGCCGCTCAAGCTTGCCGGGACGCCCGAGCAGAAGCGGAAGTTCTTGCCGCGGTGCGCTGCTGGGGCCATATCGGCATTTTTACTCACCGAACCCGATGTGGGCTCCGACCCGGCACGCCTGGCCTCGACGGCGACGCCAGTCGAGGACGGGAAGGCCTACGAACTCGACGGCGTGAAGTTGTGGACCACCAACGGCGTCGTCGCCGAACTGCTGGTGGTCATGGCCGCGGTGCCCAAGAGCGAAGGGCATCGCGGCGGCATCAGCGCCTTCGTCGTCGAGGCCGATTCACCGGGCATCACCGTGGAGCGGCGCAACAAGTTCATGGGTCTGCGCGGCATCGAGAACGGCGTGACCAGGCTGCATAAGGTTCGGGTCCCCCGCGAAAACCTGATCGGCCGCGAAGGCGACGGCTTGAAGATCGCGCTGACCACGCTCAACGCCGGACGGTTGTCGATCCCGGCCAGTGCTACGGGCTCGTCGAAGTGGGCACTGAAGATAGCGCGCGAATGGTCTGGTGAGCGTGTGCAGTGGGGCAAACCGCTGGCCGAGCACGAGGCGGTGGCCCGCAAGCTCTCGTTCATCGCCGCGACCAATTACGCGCTCGATGCCGTGCTCGAGCTGTCCGCGCAGATGGCCGACGAGGGGCGCAACGACATCCGCATCGAGGCGGCGTTGGCCAAGTTATGGTCCAGCGAGATGGCTTGCCTGATCGCCGACGAGGTCATGCAGATTCGGGGTGGGCGGGGATATGAGACCGCGGAGTCGCTGGCCGCCCGCGGCGAACGTGGGGTGCCGGTCGAGCAGGTGGTGCGGGACCTGCGGATCAACCGCATCTTCGAAGGGTCCAGCGAGATCATGAGGCTGCTCATCGCCCGCGAGGCGGTCGATGCCCACCTCGCCGCGGCCGGTGACCTCGCGAAGCCCGACACCGGCTTGCGGCAGAAGGCCGCCGCGGCGGTCGGTGCGAGCGGATTCTACGCAAAGTGGTTGCCGCAGCTGGTTTTCGGTGAAGGGCAGCGGCCGCGGGCATACCACGAGTTCGGTCCGCTGGCGTCACACCTCCGCTTCATCGAACGCTCCAGCCGCAAGCTGGCCCGCAACACCTTCTACGGGATGGCGCGTTGGCAAGCCAAACTGGAGCAGCGGCAGGGCTTCCTCGGGCGCGTCGTCGATATCGGTGCCGAGCTGTTCGCGATGTCAGCGGCTTGCGTGCGGGCAGAGTCACAACGCGCCGCCGATCCGGTGGTTGGTCAGCAGGCCTACGAGCTGGCCGAAACATTCTGCCAGCAAGCGGCCTTGCGGGTGGAGACGCTGTTCCATGCCCTATGGGACAACACCGACGGCAGCGATGTTCAGCTCACCCGCAACCTGCTGCAGGGCCGCTACAACTGGCTTGAGGACGGGATCATCGATCAGTCAGAGGGCACCGGGCCGTGGATCGCTCACTGGGAAGCGGGTGCATCGACCGAGACCAATTTGGCCCGGCGGTTCCTGTCCGGCTGACGATGCGCCCGACGGCGAGGTGACGGACGGAATCGTGGAATCTGCACCGGCGGGTCGACGCTGGGCGATGGGGCAGAATCGTTGTCATGGCCACCTATGTTGCCGGGACGGGTGAATTCACCCGCGACACCAACTACATCACCACCCGCATCACCGCCGATGGGCGCGACGGCTATCCCGTCGAGCCCGGGCGGTACCGGCTGGTCGTCGCCCGCGCGTGCCCGTGGGCGAACCGCGCGATCATCGTGCGCCGCCTGCTGGGCCTGGAAAGTGTTCTCTCCATTGGCTTTTGCGGCCCCACCCACGACGAGCGCAGTTGGACGTTCGATCTCGATCCGGGCGGCGTCGACCCGGTGCTGAAGATTCCGCGGCTGCAGGACGCCTACTTCAAGCGATTCCCCGACTACCCCAAAGGCATCACTGTCCCGGCGATCGTCGACGTCGGCACCGGCGCGGTGGTCACCAACGACTTCGCGCAGATGACCCTGGATCTCTCGACGGAGTGGTCGGCCTACCACCGCGACGGGGCGCCCGAGCTGTATCCCGAGCGCCTGCGCGCCGAGATCGACGAGGTGAGCAAGAGGGTCTACACCGAGATCAACAACGGTGTTTACCGGTGCGGCTTCGCCGGCTCGCAGCAGGCCTACGAGGCGGCCTACGACCGGTTGTTCACCGCGCTGGATTGGGTGAGCGAACGGCTGACCAATCAGCGATTCCTGGTGGGCGACACCATCACCGAGGCCGACGTGCGGTTGTTCACCACGCTGGCCCGCTTCGACCCGGTGTACCACGGGCACTTCAAGTGCAATCGCAGCAAACTGAGCGAAATGCCGGTGCTGTGGGCCTACGCGCGCGACCTGTTCCAGACCCCCGGTTTCGGCGACACCGTCGACTTCGTCCAGATCAAGCAGCACTACTACATCGTGCACGCCGACATCAATCCCACCCGGATCGTGCCCAAGGGTCCCGACCTGGCGGATTGGCTATCGCCGCACGGGCGAGAAAGCTTGGGCGGCAAGCCATTCGGGACGGGAACACCTCCCGGGCCGCCGGTCGAAGGTGAACGCGTGCCCGCCGGCCACGGAGCCTGAGCCGCGCGTGGGGCCTGGCGACTCAGAAGGTCAGCCGCACCGACCATTCCGCGTGCGGGACATCGCGGAGTTCGCCCGCGGGATCCACCGCCAACGTCAGCAACTGCACGACGATTCCGGCCAGGCGCCCGCGATGCGGGTCGACCGAGGGGATCGTCACGGCGAACCGGGTGTCCGGCCGGAAGATAGTGCTGGTGGTATTGGTGGGGTCGTCGTATACCTGCAGCAGCCGCCAGGGTGCCCGGTAGATGGCATCGGGCACCGAGAGCTGAATCGGGTAGCGCTCGCTGACCCGTAGCTCGCCCTGGTTCTGCGGCGTCTCACAGTCCTCGAGGTTGAGCACATTGCAGTACAGGTAGGGCCCCACCCGGGTCAGGTGACCGTGCGAATACGCGCTGATCTCGGGGTGCTGCGGCCCGGAACGGCCCACCAGCAACCAGGTGCCGACGCCGGCGCCGATGCAGAGCACAGTCACCAGGCAGGCGAGCAGCACGGCCACACCCCGCTTGCTTCCGGGTTTCACTCGGCGACCACCGCCGGAGCGCCGACACCGCGGCGCTTGCCCTCCTGCTCGACCATGATTGGCCTATTTCCTCCCAGGCCGGGAATCAGTGAGTTGCCGCGGAAGCTGACCAGAGTCTGCGCCAGGCCCAGGATGAGCAGCGCAGTGACCGCGGTGAAGCCGACCCACAATTCGGTGTACACCAACACCCCCAGCGCGCCGCCGAGGACCCAGGCCAACTGCAGCGTCGACTCCGAGCGCCCGAAGCCCGACGCGCGGGATTCCTCCGGCAGGTCGTCCTGCAGCGACGCGTCCAGCGAGGCCTTCGCGATGGCGCTGGCGCCGGAGGTGACCAGGGTGGCGATCACGGCCGCCGCCAAGGTGCCGGCCACCGAGGCGGCCAGCGCGACCACGCTCACCGCCACCGTGCAGCGCACCACCAGCGCGGCGGGCCGGCCCAGCTTGAGGCGCGCACTGGTGAAGTTGCCGACGAAATTGCCGATCCCGGCCGCGCCGCCGATCACCCCGAGCATCGCGATCTGGGCCCAGCCGTTGGCCTGGTGGGCCTTGGCGACAAACGCGGGATACAGGAACAGGAAGCCCACCATCACCTTGATGGTGCAGTTACCCCACAGCGAGGTGATGATGTTGCGGCCCAACGGTTGTCGAAGCGCCCCGCTGACTTCTTTATGCCAGCTACGCCGCAGCGGTTCACTGTCCTGGCGATAGCTCAGGGTGGCGGGAACCTCACCGGCGGTCACCTCGACCCAGCGCGGTATCCGCATCGACAGCATGGCGCCGGCGATCGTCACCGCGATCACCACGAACAATGCCCCGGGCAGCTTGAACAGGTGGGTGCAGACGAATTCGACGCCACCCGCGATCGCGCCGCCGACGATGGTGCCGCCCAGCAGACCGAACATGGTCAGCCGCGCGTTGACCCGCACCAGGTCGATGGTCGGCGGCATCACCCTCGGTGTCACCGCGCTGCGCAGCACGCTGAACGACTTCGAGAACACCATCATCGCCAGCGCGCACGGATAGAGCACCCACGACGGGAAACTGCCGCTGGCGCCGTCGTAGTTCATGACCAGCAGCACGGCCAACGCGGTGCGAAGGGCGAACGACGCGGCCAGCGCGACGCGGCGGCCGTGCTGCAGCCGGTCCAGCGCCGGGCCGATCAGCGGTGCGATCACCGCGAACGGCGCGATGGTGATCAACAGGTACAGCGCGACCCGGCCCTTGCTCTCGCCGGTGGCCGCGGCGAAGAACAACGTGTTGGCCAACGCGACGGCCATCGCGGCGTCCACCGCGAAGTTGGCCACCACGGGCCACGTCAGCGCCGTCAGGCCGGACTTGTCGGCGCCGTCGGCCGTTGCGGCCCGCTGCACCATCCAGTACATCCGCGAACCCATCTCGCGGCTGCGCAGCGCCGCCGCGCGGGTGACCGTGATCCGCTCGCCGGCAACCGGGCCACGAGGCGGCGCGCCGCTGTTACGGTCCGGCTCCGGCTGCTGGCCCAGCGGGGGGAGATAGCGATTGGCGCTCGGCACCGGCGACGGGCGGCGGGTGCGCCGATCGGGGCCGCCGCCGGCGGGGTAATTCGCCGCGCCCGGATGTTGGGAGGCACCGCCATTGCGGGGCCGGCGACCCGGCTGAGAGGCCACACGGCCCGGATCGTTTTGCCGCCGTCCAGACACGTCACGATTCTCCCCTATGGCGACTCCATGCGTCTGCAGGTAACGGGGCGTGGCTCGTCAACCTAGTATTGGAACCGCAATGCAGAAAGAAGACAGCGTGACCCGACCCATCGAGGAGCCCACCGTGGAATACGCCGTGGCGACCGTGGCCGACTGGCCCGAGGGGTTGGCGGCGCTGCTCACGGGCGCTGCGGACCAGGCCAGGACCGCCGTCGTGGAGTTCAGCGGACCGGAGATGGTCGGCGATTATCTGGGCGTCGGCTACGAAGACCAGAACACCGCCACCCACCGGTTCCTGGCTCATCTACCCGGCTACCAGGGATGGCAGTGGGCGGTCGTCGTGGCCGCCTATCCCGGCGCCGAGCACGCCACCATCAGCGAGGTGGTGCTGGTACCCGGGCCGACGGCATTGCTGGCACCCGAATGGGTGCCATGGGAGCAACGGGTACGGGCCGGGGACCTGAGCCCCGGCGATCTGTTGGCTCCCGCCGCCGACGACCCCCGGCTGGTTCCCGGCTACACCTCCAGCGGGGACCCCGAGGTCGACGAGACGGCCGCCGAAATCGGGCTGGGCCGGCGTTGGGTGATGGGCGTCCGAGGGCCGCGCGGAGGCGGCCGAACGCTGGCGCACCGGCGATTACGGCCCCGACTCACCGATGGCGCGGTCCACCAAGCGTGTGTGCCGCGACTGCGGCTTCTTCCTGCCCCTGTCGGGAGCCCTGGGCGCGCTGTTCGGGGTGTGCGGAAACGAATTGTCGGCCGACGGGCACATCGTCGACAAGCTGTACGGCTGCGGTGCTCACTCGGACACTCCCGCCCCGGCCGGTACGGGGTCGCCGGCGTACGAGCCGTACGACGACGGCCTGCTGGACGTCTCCCAGGCGCCGGTCGAGCCGACGGCGCCGCCCGCGGAGTCGTCGGAGGCGTCAGAAGCAGAAGCAGATCCCGAGGCCGCGGCGCCCGAACCCGAGGCGCCGGGCGAAACGGCGGAAGCCGAGCCCGTGTCCGAGGCGGGCGAAACGGCGGAAGCCGAGCCCGTGTCCGAGGCGCCGGAGTCCGAGTCGCAGCCGCAGAACGAGACGCCCGACTAGCCGGTTTCGGCGGCGGCCTTGATGCGCGCCAGCGAGGCGTTCATGCCATCGAGCAATTCGCGTTCGAAGTTGGTGGTCCCGCCGAACAGCGCATTGACCGACAGGCTCGAAAATGCGGTGACGCCGTTTTCGGCGTGACGGCTCTCGATCAGCCGGGTGCCCTCGCCGCTGGGCTCGAGCTCATAGCTCCAGATGGTGTTGTTGGTGTCGACGCGGAACGCGAGCTTGCGGTCGGGGACGATCTCGACCACCGTGCACGTGGTCGGCCAGAACATCCGCTTGCGGCGGTTGAAGTTGAGGGTCCGGGTGCCCTGACGCACCGGGCCGAAGGGCTTCATCCACCGACACTGCGGACTCCACTGCGGCATTCGCCGCAGGTCGGAGATCAATCCCCACACCGTGGCCACCGGTGCGTCGATGTCGACGTGCGCTTGCAACAGCGGCGCTACCATCGCTCCTCCAGGTCTGCGAATCACTTGTGGTCGAGATAGTTTTCGAGGCCGCGCCTGAGCGCCGCGTGCGCCGCGACGGGCCGCGGCGAGCTGCAGCAGGAAGATGCTCGTGCCCAGCACCCCCACGCCCAGCCCGGCCAGGGCCACCGGACGCCAGCTCTGCAGGGCGGGCACCAGAAAAGCGGCGGTCGCCGCGATGACGCCAGCCCAACGCACCGAGCGCGATGAAGGGCCACACGTGCAGCAGCGCGGCGGGCAGCGGCGGCGCGGTGCGGTGGTGATCGGGTTCGGCGGACATCGCGATTAACATAGCCCGCCGCCGGTGTCCGGCGCGGCGTACCCGCTTGCCGGAACGGATGATCGGGAACCGTTGAGCAAAGCGGGATGGGCGGGCAGATAAGCGTTTCGATGAAAAACCCCGCAGCTTAGCGAAGTGCATCAACACCCGTCGTTCACCGGTTCGTGTCCCGGTTTCTCAGGCTTCCGTGTAACCTCGCGCCATGCCTGACAGCGATGCGCGGCTGGCCAGCGACCTGTCACTGGCTGTCATGCGGCTGGCCCGCCAACTGCGTTTTCGCAATCCGTCGTCGCCGGTGTCGTTGTCCCAGCTGTCGGCGCTGGCGATGCTGACCAACGAAGGCCCGATGACGCCCGGCGCCCTGGCGATTCGCGAACGGGTCCGGCCGCCGTCGATGACCCGGGTGATCGCCTCGCTGGCCGAGATGGGGTTCGTGGACCGCGCGCCACACCCGGTCGACGGCCGGCAGGTGCTCGTCTCGGTCTCCGAGTCGGGGGCCGAGCTGGTCAAGGCGAACCGTCGTGCCCGCCAGGAGTGGCTGGCGCGAGCGGCTGGCGACGCTGGACAGCGAACAACGCGACACCCTGCGCAACGCGGCCGATCTGATGTTGGCCCTGGTCGACGAAGGCCCGTGAGCCACCGACCGAAGCCTGAATGTTCACCGACGTTGACGACCCCGACGATCCGAGGCTCGACGATTTCCGCGACCTGAACAGCGTCGACCGTCGTCCCGATCTGCCGTCCGGCAAGGGGCTGGTGATCGCCGAGGGTGTGCTGGTGGTGCAGCGCATGCTCGCGTCGCGCTTCCGCCCGCATGCCCTGCTGGGCACCGACCGCCGGCTCGCCGAACTCGAAGACGGCCTGGCCGGCAGCGCCGTGCCGTTCTACCGAACCTCCGCCGACGTCATGGCGCGAGTGGTCGGCTTCCACCTCAATCGCGGGGTGCTGGCGGCCGCGCGGCGGGTGCCCGAACCCAGCGTTGCCGAGGCGATCGACGGGGCCCGCACGGTCGCGGTGCTCGAAGGGGTCAACGATCACGAGAACCTGGGCTCGATCTTCCGCAACGCCGCGGGGCTCGGCGTCGACGCGGTGGTATTCGGCAGCGGCTGCGCCGACCCGCTGTACCGCCGCGCGGTCCGGGTGTCGATGGGCCACGCGCTGCTGGTGCCGTATGCGCGCGCAACCTGTTGGCCCGCCGACCTTAAAGCATTGCAGAAGAACGGCTTTCGACTTATGGCGATGACCCCGCAAGGCACTGCGTGCGCCTTGCCGGAGGCGATGACGGCCGCGCGCGACGAACGCGTCGCGGTGTTGGTGGGCGCCGAGGGGCCGGGGCTGACGCCGGCCACCCTGCGGTTGAGCGATGTGCGGGTGCGCATCCCGATGTCGCGGGGCACCGACTCGCTCAACGTCGCGACGGCGGCGGCTTTGGCGTTCTACGAGCGGGCCCGCTCGACGACGAGAGGCGGCGATGGACAGTCAGACTAGGCTCCGGCTGATGAGAGACGAGTCCGTGCCCTGGGCAACGGGTTTGACGGTGACCGCGTTTGTTGCGGCGGTCACCGCCGCCGCGATCGTGGTGCTCAGTCTGGGGCTGGTTCGGGTGCACGCGCTGCTGGCCGTCGGGCTCAACATCGTGGCGGCCGGGGGACTGGCGCCGACCCTGTGGGGGTGGCGGCGTACCCCGGTGCTGCGCTGGTTCGTGTTGGGTGCAGCGGTGGGCGTCGCGGGGGCCTGGGTGGTGCTGCTCGCCTTGACGGCCGCGGGTCGGGCTTAGTGGTGATCGCGAGCGCGGCGTAGCCGGGCGAAGCGGGTCGCCACCGTCGGGCCTAGCGCTGCCCGCCGGAGCGCACGCCGAGCAACACGTCTTCCCACGCCGGGATGACCGGCTTGCCCCGGCGGGTGTGCACGGGCTTTTCGTCCGGCTCCGCGGCCACCTCTACTTCCGCGACGGGCGGCTTCGCTGGCTCTTCGAAGTCGACGTGGGCGACCCGGGCCAGCGGGCGCAGCGGACGTTCGAAGTTGGGGTCGATCAGCGCACTGGCCGCGTCGTCGATGGCGGTGACCGTTCCGCCGTGCGCGCCCGGGGAGAAGCAGAAATGCGCGAGGTTGTCGGAGCGGCCGGCCTTCCACGCGAGCTGCACCGTCCAGCGGTTGTCTTCGTTACGCCAGGCGTCCCAGCTGAGTTTGTCGTGGCTGAGGCCCCGGGTCACCAGCGCGGTGCTGACCGTCTCCAGCAGGGTCAGCACCGCGGGCCCATCGGCCAGCATCGGATGTGCGGCGGTTGCCAGCTCCGCGGCGCGGAACCGTTCCAACAGCACCGGGTGGGCGAAGCGGCGGATCCGCGAGACCTCCGAGCCCGACGCGGCGGCGACCTGCTCGACGGACGCGCCCGCGCGGATCTTGGACTGAATTTCTTTGGGGCTCAGCATGTTGGTGACTTCAATCTCGAGCTGCGGTTGCTCAGAGGACAGGGCTGCGTCGCGCAGCAGAGCTCGCAAGCGGTCGTCGGCCGCCAGCTTGAACTGCTCCGCGGGATCATCACCCTCGCAGATGACATATTTGCTGTCGGCATCCAGCCCAACCACTTTGAGTTCCCGCATGGTTATCTCCTCGCAGGCTCCGTGCAGGTCAGCGACGGACCCGTCACGTGCGCACTTTAGTCCAGCAACCGCCCATCACCTGTGCTGACACGCTGTGCGGTTGCGCGCTGATTGCCGGTCGGTTACAGCTTCTCGACGACCCAATCGATGCATTGGGTGAGTGCGCTGACGTCGTCGGGGTCCACCGCCGGGAACATCCCCACCCGCAGCTGGTTGCGGCCGAGTTTGCGGTAAGGCTCGGTGTCGACGACGCCGTTCGCCCGCAGAATCTTCGCCACGGCCGCGGCATCGACCTCGTCGGCGAAATCGATGGTGCCCACCACCTGCGAGCGCAGCTTCGGGTCGGTGACGAACGGCGTGGTGTAGGACCGCTCCTCGGCCCAGGAGTACAGCCGGCCCGACGAGTCCGCGGTGCGCTTGACGGCCCATTCCAGCCCGCCGTTGCCCAGCATCCAGTCGACCTGCTCGGCCATCAGCGCCAGGGTGCCGACCGCCGGGGTGTTGTACGTCTGGTCCTTCAGGCTGTTCTCCACCGCGATGGGCAGCGACAGGAAGTCGGGGACCCAGCGGCCGGAGGCGGCGACGGACTCGACGCGGGCCAGCGCCGCGGGGCTCATGATGGCCAGCCACAGGCCGCCGTCGCTGGCGAAGTTCTTCTGCGGCGAGAAGTAGTAGGCGTCGGTCTCGGCGATGTCGACGGGCAGCCCACCGGCGCCCGAGGTCGCGTCGATGACGATCAGCGCGTCGCCGGAATCGGCGGGGCGGCCGATGGGCACGGCGACGCCGGTGGACGTCTCGTTGTGCGCCCAGGCGATCACGTCCACCGAGGGGTCGCTCTGCGGCTCGGGGGCGCTGCCGGCGTCCGCCTTGATGACGACGGGATCGCCGACGAAGGGGTTCTTGGCGACCGCGGAGGCGAACTTGGAGCTGAACTCGCCGAAGGACAGGTGCAACGAACGCTTGTCGATCAAGCCGAAGGCCGCGGCATCCCAGAATGCGGTCGCGCCGCCGTTGCCGAGAATGACCTCATAGCCCTCGGGCACGGAAAACAGATCGGCGAGCCCGGACCGCAGCCGGCCCACCAGATTCTTGACCGGCGCCTGCCGGTGCGAGGTGCCGAACAACGGGGCGGCGGTCGTGGTCAGCGCCTGCAGCTGTTCGGGCCGGACCTTGGACGGGCCACACCCGAAGCGGCCGTCGCGGGGTTTGATGTCAGCGGGGATCTCGAGCTGGTCAGCCATGCCCATCAGGGTAGTGAGCCGACCTGACGGGTCGGTGGGGCGGCCCGACGGCGGGCCCCCGCCGACGGGCTAAAAGGCCTGTTCGGGTGCTCCCGCACGTTTGGCCGGGTGTGACCTGGGGCATAAAAATTTCATGACCACCGGTCAGGTCACAGTGCCGGGGAGGGGTCTAGGAAATATCCGGTACCTGCGGTACTGTCTGGACATAACACGTCCAAATGTAAACCTCGTTGGGGAGGCCTGGATATGGCTAGGACGCGATTGGTCCGGCGTTGGCGAAGCAAGATGGAAGTGCGCGACGACGCCGAATACGTCAACATGCTTGCCACACTGTCCGAGGGGTCGGTGCGGCGAAACTTCAATCCCTACACCGATATCGATTGGGATTCACCAGAATTCGCCGTCACGGAGAACGACCCGCGGTGGATTCTGCCGACGACCGACCCGCTGGGTCGCCATCCCTGGTATCTGGCGCAGTCGGATGAGCGCAAGATCAAGATCGGGATGTGGCGCCAGGCCAATGTGGCCAAGGTGGGTCTGCACTTCGAATCCATCCTGATCAGGGGCCTGATGAACTACACGTTCTGGGTGCCCAACGGTTCGCCGGAGTATCGGTACTGCCTGCACGAGTCGGTCGAAGAGTGCAACCACACCATGATGTTCCAGGAGATGGTCAACCGTATCGGCGCCGACGTCCCGGGCATGCCGCGAACACTCAAGTGGCTCTCGCCGCTGGTTCCGCTGGTGGCCGGCCCGCTGCCGGTGGCGTTCTTCATCGGTGTGCTCGCCGGTGAGGAGCCGATCGACCACACGCAGAAAAACGTTCTGCGCGAAGGCAAGTCGTTGCACCCCATCATGGAGCGGGTGATGGCGATCCACGTGGCCGAGGAAGCCCGCCACATCTCGTTCGCCCACGAGTTCCTGCGCAAGCGGGTGCCGGAATTGACCAAGAGGCAACGATTCTGGACCGCGCTGTACCTGCCGCTGACCATGAAGGCGCTGTGTCGCGCAATCGTGGTGCCGCCCAAGGCGTTCTGGCGCGAGTTCGACATACCGCGCGACGTCAAGAAGGAACTGTTCTTCCGCTCGCCGGAATCGCGAAAGTGGCTGAGCGACATGTTCGGCGACGTGCGGATGCTGGCTTACGACACCGGCCTGATGGAGACGCGGTCCGCGCGCCTGATGTGGCGGCTCTGCAAGATCAACGGCAAGCCGTCGCGTTACCGCAGCGAGCCGCAGCGCCAGCACCTGACCGCGGTCCCGGCGGCCTAGGTCTTCTCGAGGTTTCATGCCGCACGTTATTACCCAGTCGTGCTGTAACGACGGGTCCTGTGTTTTCGCTTGCCCGGTGAATTGCATTCACCCGACACCGGATGAGCCCGGCTTCGCCACCTCGGAGATGCTCTACATCGATCCGGTGGCGTGCGTGGACTGCGGTGCCTGCGTGAGCGCCTGCCCCGTCGGCGCGATCGCGCCCGACACCCGGCTGGATTCCAAGCAGCTGCCGTTCATCGAGATCAACGCGTCCTTCTATCCGGACCGGCCCAAGGGTGAGAAGCTCCCGCCGACGTCGAAGCTGGCCGCGGTGATCCCGGCAGCCGAGGTGCACGCCGCCCGCCGCAGGCCGTTGACGGTGGCCATCGTCGGATCGGGGCCCGCCGCGATGTATGCCGCCGACGAACTGCTGACCCAGCGGGACGTGTGCGTCAACGTCTTCGAGAAGCTGCCTACGCCATACGGTTTGGTGCGCGCCGGGGTGGCGCCGGATCACCAGAACACCAAGAGGGTCACCCGGCTTTTCGACAAGGTCGCCAGTGATCGCCGCTTCCGGTTCTTTCTCAACGTCGAGGTCGGCAAGCAGCTGAGCCATGCGGACGTGCTGGCTCACCACCACGCCGTGCTGTACGCCGTCGGTGCACCCGACGACCGCCGGCTGGACATCGAAGGCATGGGGTTACCGGGAACAGGAACCGCAACCGAATTGGTCGCGTGGATCAACGGGCATCCCGACTTCGCCGATCTGCCAGTCGATCTCAGTCACGAGCGGGTGGTGATCGTCGGCAACGGCAACGTCGCCCTCGATGTCGCCCGGTTGCTCACCTCGGATCCCGACGATCTGGCCCGCACCGACATCGCCGACCACGCGCTGGCGGCCTTCCGGGGCTCGGCGGTGCGCGAGGTGGTGATCGCCGCCCGGCGCGGCCCCGCCGAGTCGGCGTTCACGCTGCCGGAGCTGATCGGGCTCACCGGTAGCTCCGAGGTGGTACTCAGCGCGGCCGACCATGAGCTGGTGGCGGCCGATCTCGCGACGGCTTCGGACGCGTTGACCAAGCACAAGCTGGAAATCTTGAGCACGCTCGGCGACGATTCGGCGCCGCCGGACCGCCCGAGAATCAGGCTGGCCTATCGGCTCACCCCGCAGCGGGTGCTCGGGGAACAGCGCGCCACCGGTATGGAGTTCTCGGTCACCGGCAGCGACGAGAGGCGCGTTCTGGACACGGGTCTCGTGCTGACGTCGATTGGCTACCGCGGCAAGCCGATTCGCGATCTTCCCTACGACGAATCGTCGGCAGTCGTACCGAACGACGAGGGTCGCGTCGTCGACCCCGCGTCCGGTGAACCGGTGCCCGGCGCATACGTTGCGGGCTGGATCAAGCGGGGGCCCAGCGGGTTCATCGGCACCAACAAATCCTGCTCTTTCCAGACCGTGCATTCCCTGGCCGCCGATTTCAACGCCGGCAGGCTGACCGATCCGGTCGCCAAGCCCGAGGCGCTGGCCAGCCTGGTGCGCGCTCGTCAGCCCGACGCGATCGACGCGGCGGGATGGCGCGCCATCGACGCCGCAGAGATCGCGCGCGGCAGCGTCGGCGGCCGGCCCCGCAACAAGTTCACCGACGTTTCCGCGATGCTCGCGGCCGCAGCCGCCGCAGAGCCGGCGCCGCCGCCGCGACGCCGGCTGCTGGATCGGCTGCTCGGCTAGCTGTTCTGACCTGAGAGGTTAGGCACGCGGGTGGCGGGTGGTTGGCCGCCGAGTGCGGTGTGGCCGCGGTGGTGATTGTAGGTGTGTAGCCAGTGGCTGAACTCGTCACAGCGTTCGGCGTCGCTGCGGTAGAGCCGGGCATAGGCCCATTCGTCGGCCAGGGTGCGGTGGAATCTCTCCACTTTGCCGTTGGTCTGCGGCCGGTACGGACGGGTGCGTCGATGTTCGACGGCACCGAGCGCGTCACGGAAGGCGTGGGATCGGTAGCAGGATCCGTTGTCAGTCAACACTTTCCGCACAGTTATGCCGCATTCGGCGAACCAGATATTTGCCCTTTCCCAAAACGCTGCAGCGGTCTGCTGGCGCTCATCGGCCAGCAGTTCGGAGTAGACCAGCCGCGAGTGGCCATCTAGGGCGGTGTGCAGGAAATGGTGTCCGCGCAGCGGGTGGTGGCGCATGCTGCGTCGTCCGGAACTCTTGTCCGCCTGGGAGTTGCGGTTACCAACGGTGCGGCCCAACATCCGCCAGCCGCCGCCGGCAGGGATCTTGCCGAGCTTCTTGACGTCGACGTGCACGAGATCCCCAGGCCGGGCCGACTCGATGCGCCGGATCACCCGTCCGGTCGGCCGGTCCAGCCAGCGCAGTTTGGCCAGTCCGTAGCGGGTCAGCACCCGATGCACCGTCGAGGGATGCAGACCCAGCAGGTAACCGATGCGGGCGGGTCCCCACCGGCGAAGCACCCTGACTTTGATGATGCGCCGCTCGGTGCGCGTTGGTGTGCGGTTGGGGCTGTGATGAGGTCGTGAGCTGCGATCGGCCATCCCAGCCCCGCCGAGCTCGCGGTAGCGGCCGGCCCAGCGGGCCGCCGTGGTGACCCCAACCTGGAACCGCTCAGCAGCTCGCCGCAGCGGCCAACCCTCCTCGACAACACAACGGGCCAGCCGCAGACGACCGGTTTCAGACAACGGGGCATTACGGTGGGACACGAAGACCTCCGGTGGTGAGTGCGTTCCTTAGACAGCTCGCACTTCACTCGGAGGTCTTCGTCATGTCACCACGCCACGCCGTCCCCAACGTCCGTGGTCAGAACAGCTAGCCGGCTGCCTGCCCGGACATCGCCGCAGAGATCTCTTCCATGCTGACCTCGCGGACCGGTTGTCCCAGTGACCAGTGGTGACCGAACGGGTCGGCGACCATGCCGTAGCGGTCGCCCCAGAACTGGTCGTCCAGCGGGGTCACCACGGTGGCACCCGCATCAAGCGCCCGTTGGAAGCTCGCGTCGACGTCGGTGACCGTCAGATGGATCGTGACGGGCGTGCCGCCCAGCGACGTCGGAGTCATCGACTTGCCGCCACACATTTCCGGGAAATCGTCGTTGAGCATCACCGTGAAGCCGTTGATGCGCACTGCGGCGTGCACCAGTTTGCCGTCGGGGCGCGGCACGCGCCCTATTTCCTGTGCCCCAAAAGCCTTCACGTAGAAGTCGATTGCCGCCGCGGCATCGTCGACCACCAGGTGCGGGGACAGTGCGGGTTCGATGTTGATCGCCATAATGCTGGTTCTCCTTGTTTGTCATGTCCCTCACCTGCCCAGGACGGGCAGGTTCACGATTTATGACTGCGCCGGCGACGAAAACTCATCGCGACGGCAACCATTAGATCGCCGGGCACCGACAACCAGGTCGACTCAGGCGTTGGTGAGACTGCGGTCCCAGCCCTCGACGGCTTCCGGGCTGCGCGGGCTCGGGCCCACGTAGATGGCCGACGGCCGGACCAGCTTGCCCAGCCGCTTCTGCTCGAGAATGTGCGCGCACCAGCCCGCGGTACGGCCGCAGGTGAACATCGCCGGCATCATGTTGGCCGGTACCCGGGCGAAGTCCAGCATCACCGCGGCCCAGAACTCGACGTTGGTCTCGATGGCCCGGTCCGGACGGCGTTCGCGCAGCTCGGCCAGGGCCGCCTGCTCCAGCGCGACGGCCACCTCGTGGCGCGGCGCGCCCAGCCGTTCGGCGGTGGCGCGCAGCACCCGCGCCCGCGGGTCCTCCGCGCGGTAGACGCGGTGGCCGAAACCCATCAGCTTGTCGCCGCTGTCCAGAATCTTCTTCACCAGGCCACGCGCGTCCCCGGTGCGCTCGACCTCTTCGATCATCGGCAGCACCCGAGCCGGCGCACCGCCGTGCAGCGGGCCGCTCATCGCCCCGATCGCCCCGGACAACGCCGCCGCTACGTCGGCGCCGGTCGAGGCGATCACCCGCGCGGTGAACGTCGAGGCGTTCATGCCGTGCTCGGCGGCCGAGACCCAGTAGGCGTCAATCGCTTCGACGTGCCGTGGGTCCGGCTCGCCCTGCCACCGCGTCATGAAACGTGCGGTGACGGTTTCGCATTCGTCGATGATCCGCTGCGGAACCGCGGGCTGATAGATGCCGCGCGCGGATTGTGCGACGTAGGACAGCGCCATCACCGACGCCCGGGCCAGCTGGTCGCGGGCGACGTTCTCCTCGGTGTCCAGCAGCGGCTTGTACCCCCAGATCGGGGCCAGCATCGCCAGGCCCGCCTGCACGTCGACGCGGACGTCGCCGGTGTGGATGGGCAGCGGGAACGGCTCGGCGGGCGGCAGTCCGTGGCCGAACCTGCCGTCGACCAGCAGCGCCCACACGTCGCCGAACGTGACCTGCTGGGTCACCAGGTCTTCGATGTCGACGCCGCGATAGCGCAGCGCACCGCCGTCTTTATCCGGTTCGGCAATCTCGGTGGTGAAGGCGACCACGCCTTCGAGGCCGGGGACAAAGTCTTCGGGGACCACAGTCATACCGAAAATTCTCGCACCCCATGATCGGGCCGACGCTACCGGCCGGTAGCAAGCGCCGGTAGCGTTGAGGCGATGGCAGGACCAGACCCCGAGCCAGGAAAAGAGCACCTGCAAAGAATGCGTGTGGAGTACGGGTCAGTGGAAAAAGACGGCAGTCCGGATCTCGACGCCGATTGGCTCGGCGACGGCTGGGTTTCGTTGTTGCGCAAATGGATCGAGGATGCAGAGCGGTCGGGGGTCGCCGAACCCAATGCGCTGGTGCTGGCTACCGTGACCGCCGACGGCAGGCCGGCGAGCCGATCGGTGTTGTGCAAGGGCGTGGACGAGACCGGGATCACTTTTTTCACCAACTATGACTCGGCTAAGGGCGACGATCTGGCGGCGACGGCGTACGCCTCGGCGACGTTTCCGTGGTACCAGCTCGGCCGTCAGGTCCACGTCCGTGGGCCCGTGAGCAAGGTCTCCGCGCAGGTCACCGAGGACTACTGGTCCAAGCGACCGCGCGGGTCGCAACTGGGCGCCTGGGCGTCGCACCAATCGCAACCGATCGCGTCACGAGCGGCCCTGCTCGACCAGCTGGCGGAGGTGACCGCCCGCTTTGCCGACCGCGAGCAGGTTCCGGTGCCGCCGGGCTGGGGTGGCTATCTCATTGCTCCGGAGCTGGTGGAATTCTGGCAGGGCCGGGAAAACCGATTGCACAACCGCATCCGCGTTACCGGAGATCGGGTGGAGCGCCTGCAGCCCTAACCCGCATTGATGCACGTCGCCCGACGGCGCGGCGGCATCGATTGCTGGCGTGACCAGCAGACTCGACCCCGGGCAGGCGCCTCTTCCTCATAACGACTACCTTTTGCAGTAAGCACCAAGTCAGCAGCCATATCAGCCAGAGCGCAAAGGGGTTCTCGTGGCAGACACCGACGACACCGCCACATTGAAGTACCCGGGCGGCGAGACCGACCTGGAGATCGTCAACGCCACCGACGGCGCCGACGGCATCGCGCTGGGCTCGCTGTTGTCCAAGACCGGCTACACCACGTTCGACAACGGCTTCGTCAACACCGCCGCGTGCAAGAGCTCCATCACCTACATCGACGGCGACGCGGGCATCCTGCGCTACCGCGGCATCCCGATCGAGCAGCTCGCCGAGAAGTCGACCTTCATCGAGGTGAGCTACCTCTTGATCTACGGCGAACTGCCGGACACGGAGCAGCTGGCCGACTTCACCAAGCGGATCCAGCTGCACACTATGTTGCACGAGGACCTCAAGCGATTCTTCGACGGCTTCCCGCGCAACGCCCACCCGATGCCGGTGTTGTCCAGTGCCGTCAACGCGCTCTCCGCTTACTACCCCGATTCGCTTGACCCGATGGACACCGAGGACGTCGAACTGTCGACGATCCGGTTGCTGGCCAAGCTGCCGACCATCGCGGCCTACGCCTACAAGAAGTCCGTCGGCCAGCCTTTCCTCTACCCCGACAACTCACTGACGCTGGTGGAGAACTTCCTCCGGATGACCTTCGGGCTGCCCGCCGAGCCCTATGAGGCCGACCCCGAAATCGTTCGGGCGCTGGACATGCTGCTCATCCTGCACGCCGACCACGAACAGAACTGCTCGACGTCGACGGTCCGCTTGGTCGGCTCCTCGCAGGCCAACCTGTTCACCTCGATCTCCGGTGGCATCAACGCGCTGTGGGGACCGCTGCATGGCGGCGCCAACCAGGCCGTTCTCGAGATGCTCGAGAAGATCCGCCAAAGCGACGACGACGTCAGCGAATTCGTCCGCAAGGTGAAGAACCGCGAAGAGGGCGTGAAGCTGATGGGCTTCGGCCACCGGGTGTACAAGAACTACGACCCGCGCGCCCGGATCGTCAAAGAGCAGGCCGACAAGATCCTGGCCAAGCTCGGCGGCGACGACGACCTGCTGGACATCGCCAAGCAACTCGAAGAGGCCGCGCTCACCGACGACTACTTCATCGAGCGCAAGCTCTACCCCAACGTGGACTTCTACACCGGCCTGATCTACCGGGCGCTGGGCTTCCCGACCCGGATGTTCACCGTCCTGTTCGCGCTGGGACGGCTGCCCGGGTGGATCGCGCACTGGCGCGAGATGCACGACGAGGGCGACAGCAAGATCGGCCGCCCGCGTCAGATCTACACCGGCTACACCGAGCGCGACTACGTCACCATCGACTCGCGCAAGTAGCCCGCGCGCCGGCGGCGAAAGGCCACGGGCCCATAGATCAGACCATTGGGTGAACCCCGGTGGGTCCTAGCCTTTGCCGCGCTACCGACTCTGGCTGAACGCTTGTTGCGCGGCGCGAAATGCGGGGGCGATCTCAGGCAACGAGCCTGGGCTTGGACGGCAAGTCGTAAGCTCGCCGCGGGCTGCAGAAGCCAGCTGGCCTCGATGGCCCGGCGTGCGCCTTCGATCGCCTCCGGCGGCTGGGCTGCAAGGCGTTCGGCGAATGCCTGCGCCGCGGGTTCCAGGAAGTCGTCGGCAACAACGCGATTCGCAAGCCCGATGTTCAGGGCATCAGCGGCATCGAGGATTTCGCCGAGCAGCACCATCTGCCGCGCGCGGGCTTCCCCGATGAGTCTCGGAAGCCGGAAGGTGGCGCCATGTCGGGTAGCAAGCCATAGCGCGTTTCAGGAAGGCTGACCCGCGCACTGTCGGCGAAGATACGGAAGTCGCAAGCGACGGCCAGCTGTAGTCCCGCGCCGTAGGCGTAACCTCGAACCGCCGCGACGCTGGGGCAGCGCAGCTTGGGAATGAATTCGAAGCTACCGGCCAGCCGCAGGCCTCGCTCGATCGTCTGCTCGTCGGGCGGTTGACTTGCGAACTGCGGGAGGATGGTTGACATGGCTTCGGGCAGATCAAGCCCGGCGCAAAAAGACGGCCCGGCACCGGTGACCACGAGGCAGCATAACGTGTTGTCCGCCAACAGATTCCTGCTCAGATCGTGCAATTCGTCTCGCATCGGCTGGTTTTGCGCATTCAGTTTGGACGGACGGTTCAAGGTCAACGTACCCACGTCCGCGGCACGCTCATAGACGATGGTCTGGAATCCCTTATTCATGAGCGCGGTGGTTTCCAGTCAGTGCCTGATGGGCCACCCGATCCCGGCATGCCAGGGGTGACAGGGCGAATCCGAGATGTTTGAGTTTGTACGGATTGATCACCGAGCGGATGGTACAAATGCTCCCGCCATACATGTCGAGGGTCAGCACGTTGATCAGGGCGCCATCGGGGTCCAAGGCCAGCGCCCCAGGTTGTCCGTTGATCTGTGAGTGCTGCAGTCGCACGCCGAGACTGCGGTAGGCGCCCATGATTGCGGTCAGGACCCGGTGAACGCGGTTTCGCCCGAATATCGGGCGCGGCAGTCCGCGGCCGATACCGCCCCCGTCGCCGTAGAAGGACAGTCGTCGGCCAGCCATTTCACGAGATCGTCCAGATCACCATTCTCGGCCGCGGCGAAAAACCGATCGGCGAGTTGATCGCGACGCGTGGTGTTGGCGTCGAAACGGTGCCGCCCGGCCGCGATGTGTCGACGGGCCCTGTTGAGTACTTGACGGCAATTGGCCGGTGTCTTGTCGACGATGCGGGCAATGTCGCCGTAGTCGTAAGCGAAAACGTCGCGCAGCAGGAAAACAGCTCGCTCCACGGGTGACAGCATCTCCAGTAGCAGAAGAAACGCCATCGACAGAGAGTCGGATTCAACGACCAACTCCGCGGTGTCCGGAACGGCCGATGTAATCAGGGGCTCAGGAAGCCAAGGGCCCATGTACTTTTCGCGTTGCACCCGTGCAGAGCGCAGATGGTCGATGGCAAGGCGGGTTGCGATAGTGGTCAGCATCGACCGCGGCGACTCGACGCGGTGGCCCTGCTGCAAGTAGTCGAGGTAGCGCAAATATGTTCCCTGCACAATGTCCTCGGCGTCGGTGACACTGCCGAGCATTCGATAGGCGATGGAGAACAGCAGCGGCCGCAGATCGGCGGGATCCCCATCCTGTTCAGGACCGTCGCCAGGCGGACGTTCGGTCGACGGTGGCGTCGTCATGTTCTGTAGACGATCGAGCCGTCAGAGATGTGACAGGTAGTGCGGCCAGATCGCGGACCGATGTCACACGCGGCACCCGTGGTTCGTCTTAAGGTCGTCCGCTCAAAAGGAAAGGAAGAGAATGAACGCCGCGCTATGGTCAGCACAGATCATCCTGGCCGGGATATTCGCCCTATCCGGAACAGCCAAGCTCACACTGAGCCGCGAACGACTGCTGGCCACAGGTCAAACCGGCATTGCCATGTTTCCCATGCCGGTCGTCCGGTTCACCGCCGCATCGGAGATATTCGCCGCGGTGGGACTTATCGCGCCCGGGCTGACGGGGATTGCGCGGATCTTGACGCCGCTGGCAGCGGCAGGCCTGTGCGTGGTCATGGTCGGCGCGGCGTGGGCGCATACTCGGCTGCACGAACGCCGCGCGGTCGCGGTCAACATCGTGTTACTCGGGTTAGCGGCATTCGTGGTGCTCTGCCGAGCGGCGATGCTGCGCTGATGGTCACTGGGACGTCGCGGCCGGCCGTTTCTTGACGCGACCCGCGAACACGTCAATCCGACCGATCACGAGAGGCGATCGAGCGAGGCCAGCACCGCCATCGCGGCATTGTGCCCGCCGATACCGGACACCGCTCCGCCGCGGCGAGTGCCCGAGCCGCACAGCATGATTCGTTCGTGCGCGGTGGCCACGCCCCATTGCCGGGCGGGGGTGTCCAGCGGGTCGTCGTTCTCGACGAACGGCCAGCACAGGCCGCCGTGGAAGATGTTGCCGCCGGTCATGCGCAGGGTGCGCTCCAGGTCCAGCGTGGTCGTCGTCTCGAGGCAGGGCCGGCCCCGCGCGTCGGTCAGCAGCAGATCTTGAATCGGTTCGGCCAGAACGGAATTCAGCGATGCCAGTACGCGGTCGGTCAGCTGGCCGCGCAGGGCGTCGGAGTCGGTCCCGGCGAACAGCGAGTGCGGGGTGTGTAAGCCGAACACCGTCATCGTCTGAGCGCCCGAGTCGCGCAGCTCGGCCGACAGGATGCTGGGGTCGGTCAGCGAGTGGCAATAGGCCTCGCATGGCAGGGGATTCGGCGATCGGCCGGCGGCGGCCTGGGAATAAGCCGTATCCAGTTGTGTCCAGGTCTCGTTGATGTGAAACGTCCCGGCGAATGCCTGTTCGGGTGTGACGGCGCGGTCGCGTAACCGGGGCAGTCGTGCCAGCACCATGTTCACCTTGACCTGCGCGCCGGCGGCCGCCGGCCCCGGTTCTTCGCCGAGCAGTCCGGCCAGGATCGTCGGTGTGACACCGGCCAGGACGAACCGCGCCCGAATCAGGTGGTCGTCGTCGCAGCTGCGATAGCGCACTGCGCCGTCCGGAGCGACGGCGTAAACCTCTGCACCGGTGATGATTTCGGCGCCGTGCCCGGCGGCCGCCGCGGCCAGGGCCGTGGTCACCGCGCCCATGCCGCCGATCGGGACGTCCCAGTCTCCGGTGCCCCCGCCGAGCAGGTGATACAGGAAGCAGACATTCTGCGTCAGCGACGCATCATCGAGGCGGGCGAACGTGCCGATCAGTGCGTCGGTGGCGATCACGCCGCGCACCACGTCGTTGCGCACCGCGTCGGCGATGGCGTGTCCGATCGGTTCCTCGACCACGGCCTGCCACACGGCCGCCGCGCGGCGATCGCCGGCTTCCACCACCCGCAGGCGGGCGCTCTCGCGGGTGCGCAGCGGTTCGAGCAATGTCGGCCACAGCGGTTCGGTCACCAGCCGGCAGCGTCGGTAGAAGTCGGCGAAACCCTGCGCGTCCCCGGCTGCTCCGATCGCGCCGAAGGTGGCACCGGTCGACCCGACCAGCAGCCCGCCGAGGCCGCCGGTTGCGGGGTCGGGTGTATACGAGGAAAACGGCCGCCGGGCCAACCGCACCTCGGCGCCCAGATCGTCGACGATGCGCCCAGGCAGCAGGCTGACCAGATACGAGTAGCGCGATACCCGAACGCCGACACCGTCGAAGGCCTGCGCCGAGACGGCGGCGCCGCCTGTGTGGTCCAGCCGTTCCAGAAGGCGCACCCGCAGACCCGCGCGAGCCAGATAGGCGGCCGCGACGAGGCCGTTGTGGCCGCCTCCGATGACTACGGCGTCGACACCGGTCGCGTGGGCGCTCAGCTCAGGTAGCCCTCGACCTCGTCGGGCGGACGCACCTCCGCCTCCCGTGCGTCACCGCCGGTCTCGCGCAGTGCCCGGCGCTGCCGCAGCAGGTCCCAGCACTGGTCGAGTTCGACCTCCACCCGCCGGAGGCGGTCGTGTTCTTCCGACTCGTCGATGTCCCCGCGCTGCAGCTGGGCCCGCAGCGTTTTCTCCTCGGCGACCAGGTTGCGGATGACCGCCAGGGTGTCGTTGTCGGTTGGTTTACTGCCGTTGGCCATCGCTCCAGTGTGCCCGACTCGGGAGAGGGTGACTCGGTAGGCTGCATATCGCCTGGCAAGCGGACCACGCAGGTGGGCGACATGAGGGAGGGCCGTCGTGAGCATCAAACGGCTCGGCCTGCCCTGGCTGATCGCCCTGGTGGTCATTCCGCTTCTGATGGCGGCAATCGGCTACGAGGTGTCGGCGCGATCCCCGTCCGGTCGCGTGTCGTCGGCACCCTCGACCAGCGCTGGTGCGCCGAAGCTTTCGTTGGCGGCGTTCTCGATGGTCCGTAACGGCAACGGCGTCACGCTGACCGGCGACTTCCCCGACGAGTCCGCCAAAGCGGCGTTGCTGAAGGGGCTCAATGGCGCGCTGCCCCCCGGCGTCAACATCGTCGACCAGATCCGCATCGATCCCGCCGTCGACGCACTGGATTTCGCCAAGGCCAAGCCCGTCTTCTCCGACAGCGCGTCGATCGCCGATTTCGCCCTCACGGTCAGCGGAGACACCATCACACTGGCGGGGACCGCGGCATCGCCCGACCAGAAGAACACCCTCGACACCGATGCCAAGCGCATCTGGTCCAACCTGAATGTCGTTGACAATCTTGCCGTTAACGCGCCGGCAGAGTCGCCGTCGCCCACCGCCGCGTCGTGCACCAACCTGCAATCGGCGATCAACACCCTGACCGACGGCGCGCTCACCTTCGAATCGAACGTCGGTAGTCTGACCCCGTCCGACGAGCAGGTACTGACCCGGGTCGCCGACAAACTCAAGGCGTGCCCCAACTCGCATGCGGCCATCAACGGCTACGCCGACAACACCGGCAATGCGAGCCTGAACGTTCCGTTGAGCGAAGAGCGCGCGCAGGCCGTCGCGGGGTACCTGGAAGCCCACGGCGTGCCCGGCAACCGCTTGAGCACCACCGGTTTCGGTTCGGCCAACCCTCTCGCCCCCAATGGCACGGACGACGGTCGCGCCCAGAATCGCCGGGTCGAAATCGCGGTCGGCTAAGGAGATTCGGCGTGGACTTCGTCATCCAGTGGTTGTGGTACCTGATCGCATTCGTAGCGGGCTCGGCCGTTGCCTGGCTGATCGCCAGACTGCTCAACCGCCCGGGGAAGGGTGCGGGGCGATGAGCCACGTGCACTGGTGGCTGTTCGGCCTGTCCTTCGGTCTGGGGTTGGTGCTGACGTTGACCCTGATCATGACCTCCGCCAAAAACCAAGCGCCGGTGGCGAAGTCGTCGGAGGAGCGGACGACGCCGGAGCCCGCCACCGCCACCATCCCGGTCACCGAGAGGCGCACCACGAAAATTCCGGTCGCCGAACGGCGCACCACCAAGCTCCCGGTCGCCAGAGAGTCACCGACCACCAAGATTCCGGTGTCGCCGCGGGCGCCGTACGGTCCGGGCTCCGCCGACGCCGCCCCCGATGGCGGGGGGCCGGCGGGATATCTGGTGAAAGCCCGGGCGGACGCCAAGGTTTACTTCACGCCCGACGATCCGACCTACGACTCGACCACCGCCGAGATCTGGTTCGCGGACGAGAAGTCCGCGGAACAAGCCGGTTTCACGCCCTGGCGTGACAGCTCGGACAACCCCCGGCGGCGATAGAACGCTAGCTGGGGGCCGGGAGCCGCAGCACCAGCCGCGCCCCACCCAGCGGGCTGTTCTCCAGCGCCGCCGTCCCACCGTGCAGTTGGGCCTGCTGGGCAACCAGCGCCAACCCCAGCCCCGACCCGGAGTGGGAGGCCGTCGATCCGCGGGAAAACCGATCGAACACCACGCGGCGCTCCTCCTCGGGTATGCCGCCGCCGTTGTCGTCGATGGCGATCTCCACGCCGGCGCGTGAGCTGACCGCCGACAGCTGGACCTGGGTGGCGCCCGCCGTGTTTGACGGCGTTGGCGATCGCGTTGTCGACAGTGAGGCGCAATCCGGCCGGTAACCCGACGATGATGCAGGTGGGCGACGGCACCAGCGAACACGTCGAGCCCGGGATAGATCCGGGCGGCGTCGTGGGCGGCGCGGTCGAGCAGTTCGGTGATGTCGACGGGCACGTGGTCGTCGGCCGTCGACAGTTCGCCCTGGGCCAACCGTTCGAGGGCGGTCAGCGTGGCCTCGATCCGCGACTGGGTGCGGATGACGTCGCCCAGCACCTCTTTGCGCTGTTCGTCGGGCATGTCCAGGGTGGACAGCACTTCGAGGTTGGTGCGCATCGCGGTCAGCGGGGTGCGCAGTTCGTGCGAGGACACCGCGGCGAAGTCGCGCGCCGACGCGAGCGCATCCTTGGTCCGGTCCTGTTCGGTCCAGATGCGCTGCAGCATGCCCTGCATGGCTTCGGCGATCTCGACGGCCTCGCTGGCGCCGCGCACCGCCACCTGCGGGCGCTCGTCGGCGTCGATCGAGCGGGCTTGCTGGGCAAGCCGTTTGAACGGCCGCACCGCGAAAGCCGCCAGCAGCCAAGCGAATACCGCCGCCGCGCCGATCGACGAGCGCGCAGATCAGGATGACCCGGCGATGCAGGTTGTTGGTCTGGGCGATCGTGTCGTCGTAGGTCGCACCCACCGCCACGGTCGCCGGCTGCGGCGTGCGGGATCTCCAGGGTTCGCACCCGATAGCGCACCCCGTTGATGTAGGTGTCGGCATAGCCCGGCGTCCAGCGGCGGCAGCGTGATGTCCGAGTTGGACTTGACCTGGCCCTCGCGCCGGACCGTGATGACGGTGTCCTGGTCGTTGGGGGTACGCGGGATGTCGCCGAGTCCGCGCGGCAGGAAGGGGATGGCGAAACCCGCCGCCTCGTCCAGGCGGCGATCCAGGCGTTCCTTCCAGGCGTTGGTGATGCCGAACCACACGACGGCTCCCGCGATGACCACCACGATCGCGGTGCCGATGGCCGTCGCGACCGCGACCCGCGCCCGCAGCGATGGCGTACGGGTCAGAATCCGGGACAGGAAGTTCATGGCCGGTCGACCTGCGTTACTGCATGCGCAGTACGAATCCCACTCCGCGGACGGTGTGCAGCAGCCGGGGGCCACCGTTCGCCTCCAGCTTGCGGCGCAGGTATCCGATGAAGACGTCGACGACGTTGGTGTCGGCGGCGAAGTCATAACCCCACACCAGCTCGAGCAGCTGCGCGCGGGACAGCACCGCGGTCTTGTGCTCGGCCAGCACCGCCAGCAGGTCGAACTCGCGCTTGGTCAGGTCGACGTCGACGCCGTTGACCCGGGCCCGCCGGCCCGGGATGTCGACCTCCAGCGGGCCGACCGTGATGGTTTCCGAGGAGGACGAGGCGACGGAGCCGCGGCGGCGCAGCAGCGCCTTGACCCGCGCGACCAGCTCGGCCAGCACGAACGGTTTGACCAGGTAGTCGTCGGCGCCGGCCTCCAGGCCCGCCACCCGGTCGTCGACCGAGCTGCGCGCGGACAGCACGCAGACCGGGACGTCGTTGTCCATGGCGCGCAGCGCCGTGACGACGCTGACGCCGTCCAGCACGGGCATGTTGATGTCGAGCACGATCGCGTCCGGGCGCGTCTCGGTGGCGCTGCGTAACGCCTCGGCGCCGTCGACCGCCGTCGCCACTTCGAATCCGGACAGCCGCAGACCGCGTTCGAGCGACGCGAGCACATCTGAATCGTCGTCGACGACCAAGACCCGCGGTGAGCTAGCTCCAGTGTCCATGCCGCCCATTTTGCCTGATTGTCGGCTATGGCAGTGGGAGGCGCGACCTGGGGCCCACCTTGGCGCGACCTTGGCGCGAGCAGACGCAAAGGCACCCGACGCGCCGGGGAACGAGGTGCTTTGCGTCTGCTCGCGAAGTTTCAGGGCAGACCGATGTTGCGGTAGCGCCGCAATCGCGCGGCCAGCCGCTCGGCGGCGGGTATCTCGCGCAGCGCGTGCACCTCGGCGGCGATGGCCCGCGACAATCGCTGCGCGAACTCGACCGGCTCGTCGGCGGCATCGGGATGCTCCGGCACGATGGCGTCGACGATGCCCGACGCCAGCAGGTCGACCGATCGGATGCCTTGGGCCGCAGCGAGTTCGGGGGCGTGGTCGGTGTCGCGGAAGACGATCGCGCTGGCGCCTTCGGGCGGTAGCGGAGCCAGCCAGCCGTGCAACGCGGCCAGCACCCGATCGGCGGGCACCATCGCCAGCGCCGGCCCGCCGCTGCCCTGACCCAGCAGCACCGACACCGTCGGGGTATCCAGCGTGACCAGCTCGGCCAGGCATTGTGCGATCTGTCCGGCCAGCCCGCCCTGTTCGGCTTCGGCCGACAGCGCCGGCCCCGCGGTGTCGATCACCAGCACCAGCGGCAGACGCAACTCGGCGGCCAGCGCCATGCCGCGCCGGGCCTCGCGCAGCGAGGCGGGCCCCACCAAGCCGCCCGTCAGCCGCTGCTGACCCAGCACCACCACGGGCTGGCCGGCGAATCGGGCCAGCGCCAACAGCGTGGTCGCCGCCTCTCCCTGGCCGGTCCCCGACAGCAGCACCCGATCGGTGGCGCCGTGCCGCAGCAGCAGGCCCACCCCGGGCCGGTCGGGCCGCCGCGACGCCACCACCGAGTCCCACGCGGCGACGTCGGGTATCGGTTCGGGTGGCGCCGGCGCGGGCAGCGGCTCGGGAGCGTCGGCGATGACGGTCATGGCCCGGTCCAGCGTGCGGCGCAGCTCCTCGAGCCGGGACGACGCCGTCGATCACGCCGTGCCGCTGCAGGTTCTCCGCGGTCTGGACGCCCTCGGGGAAGGCTTCGCCGTAGAGGAGCTGGTACACGCGCGGGCCGAGGAAGCCGATCAGCGCGCCCGGCTCGGCGACCGTCACATGGCCCAGCGAGCCCCAGGACGCGAACACCCCGCCGGTGGTCGGATTGCGCAGGTAGACCAGGTAGGGCAGGTGCGCCTGTTTGTGCAGCCGGACGGCCGCGGCGATCTTCACCATCTGCAGAAACGCGACCGTGCCCTCCTGCATGCGGGTGCCGCCCGAGCTCGGCGAGGCCAGCAGCGGCAGCCGCTCGGCCGTCGCCCGCTGCACCGCGGCGGTGATCCGCTCGGCCGCCGCCACCCCGATCGAGCCGCCGAGGAAGCCGAACTCGCAGACCACCACGGCGACTCGGCGCCCGAAGACGCGCCCCTCGCCGGTGAGCACCGATTCGTCCAGACCGGTCGCGGCCCGGGCGTCGGCCAGCTCTTGCGCGTAGGAGGAGCTGACCGGCACGGCGAGCGGTTCGCTGTCCCAGCGGATGAAGGAATTTTCGTCCAGCACCGCGTCGCGCAGTTGACCAGCCGTGATACGACTCACGTGACGAGGCTATATAGGGTGGCTGCCATGATCGGTGTCACCCAGGCCGAAGCCGTTATGACGATCGAGCTGCAGCGTCCCGAGCGCCGCAACGCGCTGAACTCCCAGCTGGTCGAGGAGCTGCGCGAGGCCGTGCTGAAGGCGGGCGACGGCTCCACCCGCGCGATCGTGCTGACGGGGCAGGGCACGGTGTTCTGCGCCGGCGCGGACCTGAGCGGTGACGCGTTCGCGGCCGACTACCCCGACCGGCTCATCGAGCTGCACAGGGTGCTCGACGCCACGCTGATCCCGGTGATCGGGGCCATCAACGGCCCCGCCATCGGCGCCGGCCTGCAGCTGGCCATGCAATGCGATCTGCGGGTCGTCGCGCCCGACGCGTTCTTCCAGTTCCCGACCTCGAAATACGGCCTGGCACTGGATAACTGGAGCATCCGCCGACTGTCCTCGCTCGTCGGCCACGGCCGGGCCCGCGCGATGCTGCTCACCGCGGAGAAGCTGACCGCCGACGTGGCGCTGCAGACCGGGATGGCCAACCGCATCGGGACACTCGCCGACGCGCAGGCCTGGGCCGCCGAGATCGCCGGCCTGGCGCCGCTGGCCATCCAGCACGCCAAGCGGGTGCTCAACGACGACGGCGCCATCGAGGAGGCCGGGCCGGTGCACAAGGAACTCTTCGACAAAGCCTGGAGCAGCCAAGACGTCGTCGAAGCCCAGGTCGCCCGGATCGAGAAGCGACCGCCGAAGTTCCAGGGGGCCTGACGAACATGCGGGGGACGCTACGGCTGGTCGCCGGTACGGCGTCGCTGGCGGCCGGAGGCTGGCTGGTGCGAGCGCTGCACGGCGCGCCGGACGCGCTCGGCGCCCACCCCGCCTCGATCGCGGCGGTGACGGCCGGGTCGCCGCACTACCGCGACGGCGTCTTCGTCAACCTCGAGCCCGCCTCCGAAATCAAGATGGACCGCGAGCAACTGCGGCTCGTCGCGTGGGAGCTGATCGGCAACCGGGGCGGCAGCCGGCCGAAGGGGCCGATTCCGCTGGCGTCGCCGGGCGTTCTCGATGCCGACCCGAGCCGGCTGGCCGTCAGCTGGTTCGGCCACTCCACGGCGCTGCTGGAGATCGACGGTTACCGGGTGCTCACCGATCCGGTGTGGAGCGACCGGTGTTCGCCGTCGGACGTCGTCGGCCCGCAGCGGCTGCATCCGCCGCCGATCCAACTCGAGGCGCTGCCCGCCGTCGACGCGGTGGTGATCAGCCACGACCATTACGACCACCTCGACATCGACACGGTCTTGGCGCTGGCCCGCACTCAGCGGGCCCCGTTCTTCGTGCCGCTCGGCATCGGGGCCCACCTGCGCGCGGTGGGGGATACCCGAGCACCGCATCGTCGAGCTCGACTGGCATCAGAGCGCCAAGGTCGACGAGCTCGACGGTGGTGTGCGTGCCGGCGCGGCATTTCTCGGGACGCTTTCTGGACCGCAATACGACGCTGTGGGCGTCGTGGGCGTTCGTCGGCCCGACGCATCGCGCATACTTCGGCGGCGACACCGGCTACACCAAGAGCTTCGCGCAGATCGGCGCCGATCACGGACCGTTCGACCTGACCCTGCTGCCGATCGGGGCCTACAACACGGCGTGGCCGGACATGCACATGAATCCCGAGGAGGCGGTGCGGGCGCACCTGGACGTCACCGACGGCGGGCTGCTGGTGCCGATCCATTGGGGCACTTTCCGGTTGGCCCCACACCCGTGGGCGGAACCGGTCGAGCGCCTGCTCGCCGCCGCGGCACCCGAGCGGGTGAACGTGGCGGTGCCGCAGCCCGGTCAACGCATCGATCCCGCGGCGCCGGAGAAATCCGATCCCGTGGTGGCGGCTGTAGATTCACGCGGCGCGCATCGCACCGCGTTAGGGTTCGCGCATGACCAAACGTGCGGCCGCGGCCGCTGTGACCGCGGCGCTGCTCGGGTTGACGGGATGCGGCTCCGCGCAGCCGACGGCCGGTCCGCCGTCCACACTGTCTGACGTCCCGCCCAACCAGGTCTCCGGCGTGACGATCCCCGCCGGCCGCATCGACGAGGCCGTCGCCAAGGTCGACGGCCTGGTCGACGACCTGATGAAAAGCACCGGCATCCCGGGGATGGCCGTGGCCATCGTGCACGGCGGAAAAGTGTTGTACGCCAAGGGCTTCGGCATCAAGGATGTGAGCAAGGGGCACGGTCAGGACAACAAGGTGGACGCCGACACCGTCTTCCAGTTGGCCTCGGTGTCCAAATCGGTCGGCGCGACGGTAATCGCGCACGAGGTCAGCGACAACGTCGTCGCCTGGGACACGCCCGTCGCGTCCAAGCTGCCGTGGTTCACGCTGAGCGATCCCTACGTCACCAGCCATGTGACCGTCGGCGATCTGTATTCGCATCGTTCCGGCCTGCCGGACCACGCCGGTGACAAGCTCGAAGACCTGGGCTATGACCGTCGACAAACGCTGGAGCGGCTCAAGTACCTGCCGCTGGATCCGTTCCGAATCAGCTACGCCTACACCAACTATGGGATCACCGCGGGTGCCGAGGCGGTGGCGGCCGCGGCGGGCAAATCATGGGAGGACCTGTCCGACGAGGTGCTCTACCGCCCGCTGGGAATGGCGTCGACCAGTTCGCGGTTCGCCGACTTCATCGCCCGGCCCAACCATGCGGTCAACCACATCAAGATCGACGACAAGTGGCAGGCCCGCTTCCAGCGCGACCCGGATCCCCAGTCGCCCGCGGGCGGCGTCAGTTCCTCGGTGAACGACATGGCGCACTGGCTATTGATGTTGCTGGGCAACGGAACTTACAACGGTCAGCGGATCACGTCGCCGGAAGCCCTGCTGCCTGCCACCAGCCCGCAGATGGTGTCGTCGCCCGCCAAAACGCCCCAGGCGCGCACGCGGATTCTACGGATACGGCTTCAACGTCCTCGGTCGATTCCGTCGGGGCGCACCGAGTACAGCCATTCCGGCGCTTTCGATTTGGGTGCGGCGACGAACTTCGTGGTGCTGCCGTCGGAGGATCTGGGCGTCATCGCGCTGACCAACGCCGCACCCTACGGCATCCCGGAAACGCTGACCGCCGAATTCATGGATCTCGTTCAGTACGGCCAGATTCGCGAGGACTGGGGACCCTTGTACAAGAAGGCGATCGGCTGGCTGAACAACCCGGTGGGCTCGCTGGTCGGCAAGCAGGCCCCCGCCAACCCCGCCCCGGCCAGGCCGCTCAGTGACTACGTCGGCAGCTACGCCAGCGACTACTGGGGGCCGGCCGTCGTTACCGAGCACGACGGCGCGCTGCAACTGGCGATGGGTCCGAAAAATCGGACGTGCCACGCTCACCCATTGGGACGGCGACACCTTCACCTTCCCGCTGACCGACGAAAATGCCCCACCCGGAACGGTTTCCAAGGCCACATTCTCCGGTTCGCCGGCACCACGCTGAACTTGGAGTACTACGACTCGAACAAGCTGGGAACCTTCACCCGATGACGATCGCGTCCATCTCCGGCCTGACCGACGCCGAAGTGGCGCAGCGGATGGCCGACGGCAAGAGCAACGCCGTGCGGGAACGCGCCACGCGCAGCATCACCGAGATCGTCCGGGCCAACGTCTTCACCCGGATCAACGCGATCCTGGGCGTGCTGCTGCTGATCGTGCTCGCGACGGGCTCGGTGATCAACGGGATGTTCGGGCTGTTGATCATCGCCAACAGCGTCGTCGGCATGGTCCAGGAGATGCGGGCCAAGCAGACGCTGGACAAGCTCGCCATCGTCGGGCAGGCGAAACCCTTGGTGCGCAGGCAATCCGGGACCCGGGCGGTGTCGCCCGGCGAAGTGGTGCTCGACGACATCATCGAACTCGGCCCCGGCGATCAGGTCGTCGTCGACGGCGAGATCGTCGAAGAGGCGAACCTGGAGGTCGACGAGTCGCTGCTGACCGGTGAGGCCGACCCGATCGCCAAGGCCGTCGGCGACGCGGTGATGTCGGGCAGTTTCGTCGTCGCGGGCAGCGGCGCCTACCGCGCGACCAAGGTCGGCCCGGACGCCTATGCGGCCAAGCTCGCCGAGGAGGCCAGCAAGTTCACGCTGGTGAAATCCGAACTGCGCAACGGCATTAACCGCATCCTGCAGTTCATCACCTACCTGTTGGTGCCCGCCGGGCTGCTGACCATCTACACCCAGCTGTTCACCACGCGCGCGGACTGGCGGCAGGCCGTGCTGCGGACGGTCGGCGCGCTGGTGCCGATGGTCCCCGAAGGGCTGGTGCTGCTGACCTCGGTCGCGTTCGCGGTCGGGGTCGTCCGGCTCGGTCAGCGCCAATGCCTGGTGCAGGAGTTGCCCGCCATCGAGGGACTGGCCCGCGTCGACGTGGTCTGCGCGGACAAGACCGGCACGCTGACCGAAAGCGGCATGCGGGTCGCAACCGTGGACGAACTCGACCAGCCGGGGGAGCGGGATCGGATCGCCGACGTGCTGGCCTCGTTGGCCGCCGCCGATCCGCGACCCAACGCCAGCATGCGGGCGATCGCCGAGGCCTATCACCGAACCGCCCGGCTGGAACGCCACTGCGACCGCGCCGTTCAAGTCGGCCACCAAATGGAGCGGCGTCTCTTATCCGAGCCACGGCAACTGGGTGATCGGGGCGCCCGACGTGCTGCTCGAGCCGGCGTCGGCGGCGGCCGAACAGGCCGAGCGCATCGGGGCGCAGGGTTTGCGGGTCCTGCTGCTCGGCGCCGGTGACGTCGCCGTCGACCACCCCGACGCGCCGGGCCGCGTCACGCCCGTCGCGCTGGTGGTGCTCGAGCAGCGAGGTGCGTCCGGACGCGCGCGAGACGCTGGATTACTTTGCCGAGCAGGATGTTTCGGTCAAGGTGATCTCCGGGGACAACGCGGTCTCGGTCGGCGCCGTCGCCGGCAAGCTCGGCCTGCACGGCGAGACGATGGACGCGCGCCAATTGCCCTCGGAACACGCGCAATTGGCCGACGCGCTGGACACCCACACCACCTTCGGCCGGGTGCGGCCGGACCAGAAACGCGCCATGGTGCACGCCCTGCAGTCGCGCGGGCACACCGTCGCGATGACCGGCGACGGCGTCAACGACGTGCTGGCCCTCAAGGACGCCGACATCGGTGTCGCGATGGGCGCCGGCAGCCCGGCGTCACGCGCTGTTGCGCAGATCATGTTGCTGGACAACAGATTTGCGACGCTGCCCTACGTCGTCGGCGAGGGCCGCCGGGTGATCGGCAACATCGAACGCGTCGCCAACCTGTTTTTGACCAAAACGGTGTACTCGGTGCTGCTGGCGCTGCTGGTGGGCATCGAATGCCTGCTCTCCAAACCGCTCAAGGCCGACCCGCTGCTGTATCCGTTCCAGCCGATCCACGTCACCATCGCGGCCTGGTTCACCATCGGCATCCCGTCGTTCATCCTGTCGCTGGCGCCCAACAACGAACGCGCCCACTCGGGTTTCGTGCGCCGCGTGCTGACGTCCGCGCTGCCCTCCGGGCTGATCGTCGGCATCGCGACGTTCGTCTCCTACCTGCTGGCCTATCACGGTCGTCACGCCAGCTTCGCGCAACAGGACCAGGCGTCGACCGCGGCGCTGATCACGTTGCTGATGACGCGCGCTGTGGGTGCTGGCCGTGGTGGCCCGCCCCTACCAGTGGTGGCGGGTGGCGCTGGTGATCGCTTCGGGCCTGGCCTACGTCGTGATCTTCAGCCTGCCGCTGGCGCGCAAGGAGTTCCTGCTCGACCCGTCCAACGTCGCGGTGACCTCGACCGCGCTGGGCATCGGTGTGCTGGGCGCCGCCGCCATCGAGGCCACGTGGTGGATCCGGGCCAAGGTGCTGGGCGTGCAGCCGCGGTTGTGGCGATGAGCCCGGCGAACTCACCCGCCGTCGGCTGTCACCGGCCAAGTACGATGCCGGGAAAAGGGAGGGCGCATGGGTTTCCTGGACAAGGCAAAGGACCTGTTGTCGCAGAACGCCGACAAGGTCGAGATGGCGATCGACAAGGCCGGCGAGTTCGTCGACGAGAAGACGCAGGGCAAGTACACCGACACCATCCACAAGGTGCAGGAGCAGGCCAAGAAGGCCAGCGGCGCCGCGGACACCGGCGACCAGCAGAACTGAGCAATGGCGAAGCTTTCCGGATCCATCGATGTCCCGCTGCCACCCGAGGTGGCCTGGCAGCACGCCTCCGACCTGTCCCGGTACAAGGACTGGCTGACCATTCACCGGGTGTGGCGCAGCATGTTGCCCGACGAGATCGAAAAGGGCACGGTCGTCGAGTCGATCGTCGAGGTCAAGGGCATGTACAGCCGGATCAAGTGGACGGTCGTGCGCTACAAGCCGCCGGAGGGCATGACGCTCAACGGCGACGGCGTCGGCGGGGTCAAGGTCAAGCTGATGGCCAAGATCGCGCCCAAGGACGACGGCTCCACCGTCAGCTTCGACGTGCATCTGGGCGGCCCGGCGCTGTTCGGCCCCATCGGCATGATCGTCGCCGCCGCCCTGCGTGGCGATATCGACCGGTCGCTGGAGAACTTCGTCACGGTGTTCACCCGGGCCGACCCGAGCACGAACGGAGACGGCGGGGCTCATCGCTGATCGCCGGCGCCGATGAGTTCTAAGCTCGGCAGCAGTCGATAGTTGCGAACCCCTTGTCTTCGGGGCCAGGACACCACCAGGAGGTCACCGTGCCTATCCGTGACAGCGCGCCGCTGGGCGCACCGTGTTGGATCGATCTGACCACGTCCGATGTCGCCCGCGCGCAGGAGTTCTACGGCACGGTGTTCGGCTGGACGTTCGAGTCCGCCGGACCCGAGTACGGCGGATACATCAACGCCGCCAAGGACGGCCACCCGGTGGCCGGCATCATGGCCAACCGGCCCGACGCCGGGTCGCCCGACCACTGGGCCACCTATTTCCACACCGCCGACATCGATACCACGGTCGCCGCCGTGACCGCGGCCGGTGGTTCGGTGTGCATGGCCATGGAGGTGCCCGCCAAGGGCCACATGGCTGTGGCGACCGACCCCGCCGACGCGGTGTTCGGGCTGTGGCAGCCGCTGGGCCACCGCGGCTTCGAGCTCGTCGGGGCGGCGGGCTCCCCGGTCTGGCACCAGCTGACCACACGCGGCTACCGCGCGGCCCTCGACTTCTACCGCGACGTCCTGGGCTGGCAGACCGAGTCTGTCTCCGACACCGACGAATTCCGCTACAGCACAGCGCAGTTCGGTGGTGAGCAATTGCTCGGCGTGATGGATGGCGCCGCATTCTTGCCGCAGGATGTCCCGTCGAACTGGGTGATCTTCTTCGGTGCCGAGGATGTCGACGAGACCCTGCGGGTGATCGCCGGCAACGGCGGCATGGTGGTGCGCGACGCCGAGGACACCCCGTACGGACGGCTGGCCGCCGCGGGCGATCCGACGGGTGCGGTCTTCAACCTGTCCTCGTTGCAGAGCTAGTCGCCTCGTCTCGCGCCGCGCCTGGCGCAGCGCCGGCCGGCGTCCGGCAGTCCGTTAATCTCGCTACCATGACTCGCCGCCTGCGCCCCGGTTGGCTGGTGGCGTTTTTCGCCGTGCGTGGTGTCGGCCAGCGCATGGCTGCCGTGGCTGCGGACGACGCGTGAACGGCGGGGGCTGGGCCAACGCCATCGGCGGTGCCCACGGCAACTTGGAACTGCCCCGGGGGTTCGGCGCGGGGCAGCTCATCGTGCTGTTGGCCTCGACGCTGCTGGTGGTCGGCGCGATGATGGGCCGCGGTTTGTCGGTGAGGCTCGCTTCGGTTGCCGCGCTGCTGATTTCGTTGCTGATCGTGGCGCTGACCGCGTGGTACTACAAGCTCAACGTCAACCCGCCGGTGTCGGCCGAATACGGGCTGTACGTCGGCGCGGTCGCCGCGGTCTGCGCGGTGGCGTGCTCGCTGGTGGCCGTCATCGCCGCGTTGGCTTCCGGCCGGTCCGGCCGCTGAACCGTCAGGCCGACGGGAATTCGTGCTTTCCCGACGCGGCGCTGTTGTCGGGCTCGTTAACGCCGAATACGAAGGGCGCGAACACTATTTCGCGTCCATCCGGGTCGCGGAAGGTGACCGCACCGGTGGCCTCCCAGTAGGGGTGCTGTTCGACGGGTTCGACGCCCGCCTCGCGTAGGCGTGCGAGGGCGGCTTGTTGCGCCTGCTGTTCGGGAAAGTACAGGCACAGCTGTTCGTGATGGTCCACCGCGACGGCGTCGACGGCCTCCACGATTTCCATGGTGAGGTTCCAGCTGGGCAAGCCGAAGATGGCGCCGTTGCTGCCGTAGCTGTCCGCGAACGTTTCGTAGAGCGGTAGCCCCACCAGGTCGCGGTAGAACCGCACGGTGTCCGCGAAATGCGAGGAGCGGCGCGCGAAACGGATGGCGCCGATCGGCGCCAGCCGCGGCGGCCAGTGCGTCGTGTGGTGGTGGTGCTTGTCGACGCTCATCACAGCCCGATCGCGCTGGCGGCCGACGTCGGCGGTGTCCCAGCGCCGCAATTGAGCACCGGGCGCCCATGTCGAGTGCGTGCCGCTGGAAATGCGTTCGGGGAGTTGAAGTTTGCATACCGGGCCGTCGCCGACCCGGGCCGCGTCGAAGACCAGGCAGTAGGAGGCGTCGGTGTTCATGTCGGTGGTGAGGGTGACCAGGTAGCCGTCGTCCTCACCGGTGGCGCCCACCCGCGGCGCCATCGCGGTCTCGCTGCCGTAGACGCCCTCACCGAAGGAGAACCCCTCCTCGGTGCCGGTGCGCAGGTCGTGTTTGACCAGGCCGTCGAACAAGAACCAGCCGGGCCTGCCGGTGGCGGCATAGGTGTAGCGGTAGTCGCCGCCGGCGTACCCGGGGTTGATGGTGCCGAACTCGGTGATGGACTCCGAGAGCCGCTCTTCGCGCACCGCGCCGGTGACCAGATTGAAGCGCCACCGGTGCAACCGGGCCTGCAGGCGATCCAGGGCCAGGAAGCGAAACAGCTTGTCCCACTGGGTTCCCCCCGTATCGAGCGGGGACGGATCGCCTTCGAAGAAGCCGTCGAGCACGATCTCGTCGCCGTCCTCGTAGGCGTTGGTGAAATGCAGCACGAACGTCGGGTCGGCCTCGAACCAGCGAATGTCCCCGGTGCCGCCGCGGCGCGGGATCACCGCGAACCGCGACGGGATCTCGGGATAGAAGCGCGGCAGGTGGACGTCGTGCTCGAGCAGCTGTGGATCCCAGAACAGCGGGAAATCGTTGAGAATGGCGTAGTTCTCGGTGAACGCCATGTCGTGCGGGAGGCGCGGGCCCGGGTAGCGGGATGTCGACATAGTGCGCCAGCTCGTTGCGCTCGTCGACCACGCCATAGTGCATGTACGGCTCTTGCTTGCTGTAGTTGAAGAACAACAGTTCACCGGTTCTGTTGTCTACCTTGGGATGTGCGGACACGCCCCAATCGACCGGGAAGCCGCCGTTCCAGGACTCCTTGCCGAGGGTGTCGGCCGAGTACGGGTCGATCCGGTACAGATCGCCGCACTGGTAGAAACTGGTCAGCGCGATTCCGCGGTGGACGATGACGTCCGTGCTCGACGCGTCCTTCATCCTCGTACGTGCGCCCCACCCTTGCTCGCGCCGGGCCAATTGCACGGGCTCGGCCAGCCCCGGCCACAGCGGCTCGCCCGCCTCGTTCTCGGCCAGGAATCCGTCGGTGCGGACGAATCGGTTGCGGTAGAAGGCTTTTCCGTCACGGAAGCCGACCACGTGCACCATGCCATCGCCGTCGAACGGGTGATACGTCTTCAGCGCCGGGTGCAGCGGGTTCTCGGTGTTGCGCAGGTAGACGCCGTCCAGATCGTGGGGGATCTCACCCTCGACGGCGCTGGAGGTCGTCGGCGTCCCACTCGGTGGTCTGGGGGCGCCACGGCCCGGTGCGATACGGGTGGTCGTCGTTTTCGGGCAGGGTGGACAGGAACTTGCCGACGATCTCAACATCCATGGTCACATGCCTTCGGTGCCGCTGACGACGAAACTCACGGTGGTGGCGGTGCTGCCGCCGAAGTTCAGGGTGCCGAAGGTTTGCGCGCCATCGACCTGATACTCGCCGGCGGCGTCGCCGACCTGCTTGGCCGCATCGAGGAGCATCCGGACGCCGGAGGCTCCGACCGGATGCCCGCCGCCGATCAGTCCGCCGCTGGGGTTGATCGGTAGCCGGCCTCCGATCTCGATCTCACCGTTCTCGATGGCCTTCCACGATTCGCCCGGGCCGGTCAGCCCGAGGTGGTCGATCGCCAGGTACTCGCTGGGGGTGAAGCAGTCATGCACTTCGAACCCGTCGATGTCGTCGAGGCCGCGCTGCGCGCGGCGCAGCGCGTCGAGTGCCGCGGCCCGCACATGGGGCAGGACGTACGGGTCGCCGTCGGCTCGGTCAAGTTTCTGTCGCAGGCCCAGCCCGACGGTGCGGTGGCCCCAGCCGTCGATGCGGCCCATCGGGCGCGCATCGGGATGATCGCGCAGATAGGCGTCGTTGACGAGTACCAATCCCGCACCGCCGTCGGTCATTTGGCTGCAGTCGAATCGCCGTAGCCGGCCTTCGGTGATCGGGTTGGTCGCTTCGTCGTCGGTGATCGGGTCGGGGACGGTCCATTCGCGGGTCTGGGCGTTGGGGTTACGTCGCGCGTTGGCGAAGTTGAGCTGTGCAACGGCCCGCAGGTGCGCGTCGTCCAGGCCGTACCGCCGGTCGTATTCGTCGGCTACTTGGGCGAACATCGACGGCCACAGGTAACGGGCGTCGGCTCCCTCATGACCGGTCCACGCTGCGGCGCCCAGATGTTGCGCGGCGATGTCGCCGGGGACCGTCTTCTCCAGCTCGATGCCTACCACCAGCGCGGTGTCGTAGGCGCCCGATCGCAGATCGGCCGTCGCCGACAGTGCCGCCACGCTGCCAGAGGCGCACGCGGCTTCATGCCGCGAGGCCGGGGTATCCCATAGGCCGTCGCACACCGTGGCCGGCATCGCCCCGAGGTGGCCCTGGCGGGCGAACATCTCGCCGAAGGCGTTGCCGACGTGCACTACGCCGATGTCGGCCGCGTCGATCTTGGCCGCGGCCAGTGTGGCGTCGACAACCTCGGCGGTCAACGCGGCGAAGTCGCGGCCTTCTTTGGTGAGGTTGCGAGCGAAATCGCTCTGGTAGCCGCCGAGAATCCAGACACCGGTCGACCCATCCATACGCCGACGGTACTCCCGCGCGGCGGGCTTATTGAAGCTTATTAGCGAGCCGGTGCCGGTCGCCCGAACCCCGAAAAAGGGCCCGGAGAGGCGGCCCCGTCGGCTCTCGGGCTGAACCGACGGGACCTAGACGAATGCGAAGGCCGGCCGACGCACTCGCCTCTGTTGGATCATTGCCACCGATGACGGTCGACAAACATGCTGACCCAATCTCTTTGAGTGTGACACGCCTTTCACACCGTGCAGGGTTAATGACGATTCTGGTTTAGCACGTGTGCAACAGAGTCCTCGATGGTGCCGCCGGTGCGAGGCTGAGTGGCGGTGGCGATGCCGCCTATTCCGGCATTCGCAACCAGCGCGCCGATGCCGGCAAGGCTGGGTGATGAGGCGCCCGCGGCGCCGCGACAAGCCGGCGTCCGGGCAATGGTCACTCACCTCTCGGTGGCGCGGGTCCGTGATCCATCCTGGCACCGCGCCGGGCGTCGGGCAGTCCGGTTAGGCCCTGCCGACGGCAAAGCTGCCAACGCCTCCCATCTGCCCGAATAGGCGGTGAGCTAATCGCCAGACAGGTGCGTCGCGGGCGGGAATCACTGCGTTGCGACACGGTCACGGATGGATACCTATCAGCTCATCACTGGTCACATTTGCCCCGCAGATCACTATCGTCACATTGGCCAGCTGGTGGACGTCAACGCGGTGTCCTACCCCTCGAAAGGTGCTACATGTCGGCGTTTCTGCGAAGTGTGTCGCTCACGATGGCGTCGGCGGCCGCTGTCGGATTCGTCCTCGTGGTGGGGCCCGCGCCAATTGCGAACGCCACACCGTGCGGGGCGCCCGAAGCGAACGTGGATCCGCCCGCCACGCCGCCGGCGATGCCCGCGCCCCAGCCGGTGGTGCAGCCGCCGACCGGGCGCAGGCCGACGCACACGAATGACCAGGCGCCGCTGCCGCGGCTGGGCCCGCTGATCTCGTCTTTGCTCAAGCCGGCTGCTCCTGGCCGGCAGTACTCCGCACCGGCGCATCCGCGAGCCGAGGTGCCGACGCCCGGACCCGACCCGTCCGCACCGATGTACCCGCAAGCCGCCGTGTTGCCGCCCGGGCCCAATCCGCCCGCGCCCGGGGTCCCGCTTCCCCCGAACGCCAATCAGCTGCGCCCGAACGCCGCGCCCATGCCGCAGCCCGAGCCGGGACCACCGCCCCCGTCGATCGCCGGGGCTCCGACGTCACTCGTCGACTGGGTGACCGGACCGAACGGCCCCAACAAGACCCTGCAACGTTTCAGCATCTCCGGAACCGACCTCGGAATCGCCTGGGACAACGGCGATCCCGCCAACCGCCAGGTACTGATGGCGTTCGGTGACACCTTCGGCTATTGCAAGGTGCACGGCCAGCAGTGGCGCTACAACACCCTGTTCCGCAGCAACGATCACGATCTGTCCAAGGGCATTCACATCGCCGACGGTGCGCCGAACGATAAGTATTCCGGCTCACCGGTGTGGGCACCCGGACTTTCCAAGCAGGTCGTCAACACCATCCACAAGGCGGCGCACGAGACGGGCATCATTCCGACCGCGGCGATGTCGATGGGCAGAACCCAATACATGAGCTACATGTCCATCCGTCAGTGGGGTCGTGACGGCGAATGGTCGACGAACTACTCGGCGATCGCCAGGTCCAACGACAACGGCCAGAACTGGGGGATCTTCCCGACCACGATTCGTACGGCCTCGCCGGATGCCATTCCGGGAGCAGGGTTTACGCCGGGAAATGAGAATTTCCAAATGGGCGCGTTCATGAAGGGGAACGACGGTTACCTCTACCAGTTCGGCACCCCGTCAGGCCGCGGCGGCGCGGCATTTCTCTCGCGTGTCCCACCGAATCAATTGCCCGACCTGACCAAGTACCAGTACTGGAACGGCGACAACGGCGGTCATTGGGTGGCCAACAATCCGGGCGCGGCGACGCCGATTTTCCCGGGGCCGGTCGGCGAAATGTCGGCCCAGTACAACAGTTATCTCAAGCAATACCTGGTGCTGTACACCAACGGCGGCAGCAACGACGTGGTGGCCCGGACCGCGCCGACGCCGCAAGGGCCGTGGAGCCCCGAGCAACCACTGGTGTCCTCGTTCCAAATGCCCGGCGGTATCTATGCGCCGATGATCCATCCCTGGTCCTCGGGACGAGACCTGTACTTCAACCTGTCGTTGTGGTCGGCATACGACGTGATGTTGATGCACACCGTGCTGCCGTAAAGCCGTAGCCGTCGAACAACGATGGCCGAGTGAGAGGAGGGCGACGATGATCGCCTTGCAGTATCACGACAATTGTTGCGGCCTGGCCGATCCGCTCACTCCTCTCGCGGCGGCGGCCTTGCCCGACGACGTGCCCACGTCGTCGGCGGGCGAGACCCCGCGACGGGAGGGTGCCGACGGTGCGGACGCGCACACGGTGTTCGACGGTCACCGCCCCGACTTCTGGACAGCGGGAAGGCCGGGGCTCCGAGACATCGAGGTGTGCATCGAAGGCACCCGCGCCGGCGGCGCGATCAGCCTGGGCCTGGTGGTCAACGGCCTGGACTGCAGTGGTGTTCCGATTGACCAGGCGCTTTCGCTCGCAGACGCCCGGGGGGATGCGGGCGTCTGCGGCGTGAGTTGCCGGGGAGGCGGACACCTCAAAGCCAGTTAGCCAGCGGCTGAGGGTTTTTCGCGAGGCCCCGTGGCCGGTTCGTGTCAGGGGGCATCGCTACGGCGGCAGCGGAATCCACCGCTTGCCATCTGTCGTCCATCCGCACGGCAGGTAGCTCCAGTGTGCCGGCGGATTGGGATCGAAACTCAGGCACTTCGGCGTGTAGAACGAAGGGCCGGGAGGAGGTGGTGGCGGCTGGTTCTCGGCGCGGGCGATAGCCCCGCTGAGGATCACGGCCCCAACGGCCATCAGTGTCGCCACTAGCTTCCGCATCGCAGGCCCGGCAGGTCTTGTGCCTTGACGAAAGCGACGGGCGCTACGTTTCTTCCCTCACACGCACGATATGAATGTTAGTCCTCTTTAGCGCGCTTTGTGGGATCTGAATTTCTCTCTGCGACGCAGGTCGCCCACGCGACGGCGATCCCGCCCCAGGCGGGCGGTGTTTGTCGTGACCGAGGCGCCCGCACCGTGCACGGTCATCCCCGCGGCCTTGCTGTACGAGGGAAACCGGCCAGGCAGCCGGAGCGGGTTGAGGGCTGATACCGAGGTGTCGCTCCGGGGTGTCGCCAGAAAGCCCGCAACACATTAGGGGCAGTTGATGAACGCAAACTGGACAGCGCGTCACAACGAAAAGTACGATCGCGTTCAGTCACTTATTTGGCAGAGCGGGGAGTTTGTTGCGGCACTCGGCCGTGCAAGCAGAGGCAATGAGGTCTCTCCACGGGAGCTCATCGCCGGTGTTTGCGGTGGGCACCTCTGAGATTGCCAAGCGCTACCTGAGTCACGCTCCGCTGCCGGTCCGTCGCCCCGCGCAGGCACGCCCCTGCCTCGCCGCGGTTCTCGCTGAAGAAACACGCCGAGACAGCTGGCGTGCAATCGAAGTCATTGCCAACAGGCACAATCGCCGCGTCGAGTCCTACCTGCAACGCCGCCGGCATCGCCCGTGGCGCAACAGGGGATCTTAAACCCTCGAAGTCGAGCTTCTCATGCCGCGATCGGCGTTGCGCAGCAACTCCGACGACGCCGGCATCACGCCCGCGGCCGAAGATGGCCGTGGCCAATTCGCAGGTCGCACAGGTCAATCCATCGAATTGTCATGTGCCACAACACCAAAGTCGCCTAGCTAGGCCGGCGCACTCATAGCGCGCTTTTCGAACCAATCGGCGTTGCAACTCTGGGTGCCGACAACGCATCGGGCGGCGTAGTGCCAGAGCGCGAATGTCAAAGCGCGGACTTATGGATCAACATGATCGCGGCGGTCGGTACATGCGTAAGTGTGCTCGCCGCGCAACTAATCACGAGGTGTAGCAATGGATTTCGGAGTATTACCGCCCGAAGTCAACTCCGGCCGAATGTACGCTGGTCCCGGGGCTGGACCGATGCTGGCCGCTGCGTCGGCGTGGGACGGGGTCGCCGCCCAGCTGCACTGCGCGGCGGCATCCTACGAGTCGGTGATCGCGAACCTGACCGGCGGTTGGCAGGGTCCTTCGTCGAGCATGATGGCAGCCGCGGCAGCGCCGTACGCGGCGTGGATGAGCGCGACCGCCGCCCAGGCCGAGGAGACCGCCAATCAGGCGAGGGCGGCGGTTGTCGCCTATGAGGCGGCGTTTCTCGCAACGGTGCCCCCGCCGGTCATTGCGGCCAACCGCGCGCAGTTGATGGCGCTGATCGCCACTAACGTTCTGGGTCAGAACACCCCGGCCATCATGACCACCGAGGCGCATTACACCGAGATGTGGGCCCAGGACGCCGCGGCGATGTACGGCTACGCCGGCTCCTCGGCGATCGCCGCACAGATAGCGCCATTCACCCCGCCGCCGCAGACCACCAACGCGACAGGGACGGCGGGGCAGGCCGGTGCCGTCGCGCAGGCCACCGGCGGCTCGGTCGCAACCAACACGGAATCGACGCTGCCGCAGTTGATGTCCGCCGTGCCGCAATCGATGCAAATCCTGGCAACCCCTACCGCTGCCGCCGCCGACCCGCCGTCGCTGCTGTCGGCACTCGACTCGGCCATCACGGGTCCGTTAGGGCCCGCGTCACTGTTCGGCATTGGCGGCAGCCCGTATCTGCTGGGCGTCGAAAACTACCTGGTGCCCCAAAACGTGGCGAATGTGAACAGTGCCAGGCAGAGGCTGGATCGGGACCGATCGGCGCTGGCTCGGCTAGGCGGCGGCGCTGATTTGGGGACCCGCGTGGTGAGCTCACCGGAGCCCGGTGGAGCCGGAATGTCAACGGGGATAGGCCGTGCCGGCGTGGTCGGGCGTATGTCGGTGCCGCAGGGATGGGCCGCCGCCGCTCCAGGAAATCCGGAAAGTCGCCATGGTGTTACCACAAACCGCATTTGCCGGCGCCCCGGCGACTCTCGCGGCGAACGGCGAGGGCATGTCGTTCGGCAACATGGCCGCGTCGGGTCTGGCTGGGCGCGCCGTGGCCGCTACCGGAGGCGGCTCTGCTCGCGCACTGGGAATCGGCGGCGGTACTTTCGGTCGGGCCGCGACCACGGCCACCATCATCGTGATCAACTCCGACGACGCAAACGAATAGCCAGCTTTTACACCCAGGCCGTCGATGCGGCCACGAATGATTGGGATTATCAATGGATTTCGGAGCATTACCCCCGGAGATCAACTCCGCTCGGATGTACGCCGGTCCCGGTTCGGGACCAATGCTGGCGGCGGCGTCGGCATGGGATGGGCTGGCCGCCCAGCTGCACTCGGCGGCGGCATCGTATGAGTCGGTGATCGCAAACTTGGCCAGCGGCTGGCAGGGTCCTTCGTCGGTGGCCATGGCGGCCGCGGCCGCGCCGTACGCGGAGTGGATGAGCGCCACCGCTGCTCAAACCGAGCAGGCAGCGTCCGGGGCCAGAGCCGCAGCCGCGGCCTACGAGGCCGCGTTCATCGCGACGGTCCCGCCGCCGGCCGTCGCGGTAAATCGGACTCGGTTGACGTCTCTGGTGGCGACCAACCTTCTCGGCCAGAATACCGCCGCGATCGCTGCCACCGAGGCGGAGTACGGGCAGATGTGGGCGCAAGACGCTGCGGCAATGTATGGCTACGCCGGGTCCTCGGCGACCGCCGCCCAGATGATGCCGTTCAGCCCGGCGCCACAAACGACCAATCCCGATGCGGCGGCTAATCAATCGGGCGCGGTCGCCCAAGCCGCCGCTGCCCCGGCCAACGCGCAGTCGACGTTGTCGCAGCTGATGTCGACGACCCCGCAAACGCTGCAAAGTTTCGCGTCGCCCGCCGCGTCGCCCGCGGCGGATCCGTCGTCGTTGGTGACGTGGCTGAACAACCTGAATTCCACGCCGTTGGCGAGGATCGCCGCGAACATCGAGTTCGTCACCAAAAGCATCCGACCGGTCAACGACACGTTGCTGAGCCTCAGCTTGGGCCTGGTGGTAACGGCGCGGACCTGGAGCGACACCGCGGTCGAACTCGAGGGGCCGCTGTTCGCCGCGCTTGGTTCGAGCACGCAGGCGGTGGGAGCAGCCGGTGGCGGTGCCGTCTCGGCGGCCGTCGGCGGTGCGGGCCTGGCGGGGGCGTTATCGGTGCCGCCGAGCTGGGCCGTGGCCAGCCCCGCGGTCAAATTGGCCGCCACCGTGTTGGAATACACCAGCGCGGGCGCCGCACCGACGATCGCGGCGGCTGCGAGTGGCCTCTCGGGTGAGATGGCCTTGGCGGGTTTGGCCGGAGGCGCCCTGGGCGGTGCCGTGCCCCGCGCGGTCACCGGAAGCGTCGGGCGGGGATCAGGACGCCGCTCGTCGGAGAACGACGGCAAGACCCCGGACAAGCTCAAGGCTGTGCTCGCGGAATTGCAGGAGGCGCCGGAGGCGGTTCAGCACTGGCACACCGACAAGGCGCATCTGGAAAGCCTCCTGGACCAGCTATCGAAGAAGCCGGGCGTCCACGCGGTCCACTTGTCCTCGGCCGACAAATCCAAGGCCACACCGCCCAGAGTTACCTGGGGCTAGGGAGGCCTGAACCCTCGCCCCTACGCGGCGCTGTGGCGACGCCACAGGGCGTGCGCCGAAGCCGGTTTCGGCTCGCGGCCGATGGCCGGCAGGCGAGATACGGGAACCAGCGCCACGTCGTTGCGTAACGCGCGATGCTCGACATTGCGACGCATCCACCAGGCGGTCGCGATGGCCGTGGCGGCCAGCGCGAGGCCCGCCACGATCACGACGTCTCCCACAGCGAGCAGCAGGACGGTGCCCACGATGACCCACAGCGTCTCGGCAATGGGGAAACGGACGTCCGGGCGCTGGCGAATGATGGTCTGCCGCATGTCAGCCTCGCTAGGTGGGGCCACCGTTTGAATTAGTGACTGGTTGTTGCAACACCTAAGAGGTCGAAGGGCTGCCCGTGCCGGGATCTGGGGTGACCCAACTCACTTCCGCTTATGCCGCAGAGACGGCGGCGCGTTTCTGATTCGCCAACGCGGTAAGGCCCAAGCCGAGAAACAGGGCTGCGCCGCCCCCGGTGACGATCGCACCGGCCGGTGGCAGCGTCTCGTGTCGGATGCCGCGCAGCGCCGCGATGATGTCCAGCGCGTCGGTGAGCAGGCCAAGTTGCAAAGCGCGGGTGCGCAGCCGCGGTGAGGCGTCCGTGACGGCGAGCGCCAGCGTCAGCTCGCGGGATCCGAAGAGTTGGGTGAGAAGCGGCTGCTGTTTGGCGGAAGCGAGCCCAAACAGACGCGCGGCTCTGTTTGGGGCCGCCCATGCGGCCACGCCGGTGGCGAAGCGCAGTGCGGCGAATGTCGGGATGAGGGCGCTGTTCGGTGTGGTGGTCATTGGACCATCCTCTTTCGGCGAGCCGTCGATGCAAACCGGCTACATCATGGAAACGTTGAAGTGCCGGAACCTGCGACACCGGCTTTAGGAGTCGGCCGTTACCTCTGGCCGCAGTGGGTAATCGTCAGCCATTGTCGCGCAACGGGTTTCGATATCGCGGATTTTGATCCACCCCAACCTGCGAACCATCGATGACGATTGAGGACCGGGGCGCCGAGGATGGCTGCACTCAGCGGTTTCCTAACAGATTCTTGGGAGATTGCCGGCTTGCCTCTCAGCAGATCACAAGAGGCGCGGCGAACGATGGCTCCATGGTCGACCCCTCCGCCCTCGCCGCAGCCCGCATCATCGAACACTCTGCCGCGTACCTGAAATGCGGTCACTGCCAACGAGTGGCCACCACAGCAAATGCTGTGACCCGGCGGTTGCCCGGGATTGATGTCGTGTTCTGCCACGACTGCCAATTCGAGCGGATCACAGCAGCACTGCTCGTGGCGTGCAGTGAAGTTGAGGAGGGCGACGCGACCGCGGTCGCCTAGGGCTCGCCATCTACCAGCAATCCCCTCCGAAGTACGGTCACGCGGAACTGCGGAGCTCGGGGTGCCCGACGCGGCTGTCCAACGTACCAAACATCGCTGACGTGCCCCCGGCAGGATTCGAACCTGCGACACCGGCTTTAGGAGAGCCGTGCTCTATCCCCTGAGCTACGGGGGCGGACGGCCTGAGCTTACCGGCACGACCGCCGGTAATCGCCGCGGCGGTCAGCGCAGTTCGGCGATCACCTTGGAGAAGTTGTCGATGTTGTTGTCCTGCACGGTGAAGGACGACACGCCGTACTTTTCCCGGTATGCGGACAGCGTGTCGGCGATCTCGCGGGGGGAACCGCTGAGCACCGAAGGCTGGGACAGGATCTCCTCGTCGGACAGGTCCGGCGAGTACGCGCGGGTCAGCTTGAGGTCGGGCTCGGTCTCGCCGTCCTTGGGCATCGCCGTGATCGCCAGGTTCAGCTCGAGTGAGTCGAACCGATCTCCCGCGGCATTGCGGACGAACTCGACGCGTTCGGCGAAAGGGTCCTCGACGGCACGCACCTTGGAACCGGTCAGCCCGATGATGTCGGCGTTGCGCGCAGCGATGGTCAGCACTCGGTCACCGTTGCCGGCGATGATGAGTGGCGTCGACGGGTGGTGTTCCTTCAGATACTTCGTCATGTGCTCGAGGTAGTCGACCCGCTCGCGGGCGCTGGGATAGGGGATCTCCGCTGCTTCGAACTCTTCTTTGACGTAACCGGTGCCGAGCCCTATCTCCAGGCGACCGTCGCTGAGCAGATCCAGGGCTTGCATGTCGCGGCTGAGCAGGGCCGGCTTGTAGAACGCCGAATTGAGCACATACATGCTGAGCCGCAACGTCGTGGTGACCATCGCGACCGCGGTCAGCGTCGGGAACGGTGCGGCGGCGCCCAAATGGTCGGGCACACACAGAATGTCGAAGCCCGCGTCCTCGGCGCGCTTGGCCTTGTCGAGCAGTGCCTCGCGTGACTTGAAGAACCGCATGCTCATTCCAAAGCGAAAATCTTTGGCCACCAACAATCTCCGTTCAACGATCCGACATTGACCAACTACGGGCGGCGTTCGCCAATCCCTGAATCAGGGCGCTGGTGACCGACGACAAACCGTCATCACCTGGCAGCGGGCTGCGCGGGCTGATCCCCCTGACTCGCGCCGAAAGCTCCAGCTGGGTTCCGCCGTCACGCACCCGGTTCACCGGGTTGCGCGGGTGCAGGCCCCGCAGTTCCGGCGGGATGTCGTCGAGGTCGGTGATCACCTGATAGCCGGTCAGCTGGAGGTGCCGGGTCAGGTGAGCGGCCAGTGCCCGGTTGCGACCGCCCGCGAGCAACTGGGTGCTGCGGCCATCGCGGCCATACCCGTGCAGCGATACCGCGACGTCGACGTGGTCGAGGAACTCGGCGAGCCGCGGCGACTCGGCCGGGTCGAACAGGGCCGACGCCAGGTGGTGCGGGTAGTGATCCGGATGGCGCACCACGTACACCGACGCGCCGGCGGCCTCGGCCGCGCGTTCGGCGATCACGTCGGTCATCTCTTCCAGCCCGCCGCCGTGGATCGCGAAAAAGCCGAAGCGCGAACGTAATTGGCTGCTCTCGGTCACACCGGGCTCGCTCAGCAACGCCGAAAGTGACTGTGGCCCAGGTCCGGACGCCGACGACGATTTCGGCCGGGGCCAGCCTGCGGGATCCCAGCGACTCAAGAAGTCGACCCAGCGTTGCGGCAACCCGTGCTGCGTGGCGCCGTCGATGATCTTGGGCAGGTAGCCCGGTCGGGGTGGGCCCGGCGTCACCCGGTGGTCGATGTAGACCCACGCCGGCGCCGGCCCGTCGTCGGTGTGCACGGTCATCTCGTCGCGCCGGTAGCGCACCGGCACACCCTCGGCGCTGTCCAGCGTCGCAAGGTCACCGTCGGAGATCTGCCAAACCACCCCGTACACCTGGTTACCGGCGAGCGGTTCGACGGTGGCCACGCCGCGCTGGTTGATCAGCCAGTCGTGATCGGACAGCACTGCGGGCCGCGGATGCGCGGCGTCGGGACAGCGTCGCGCCATCTGCCGGACGCATAGGTTCGACCCGTATGCGAAGTAAAGGTGCCGGCGGCCCGGCATTCAGCCGGTCACCGTCAGCCAGATGAGCACCACGTTGAGCAGACTAATCAATACGCCGACGGCCCAGCCAAGAATCGTCGTGATGCGGTGATTGACGTCGCCGCCCATCAAGTCCTGATTGCTGGTCAGCTTGATCAAAGGCAGCACCGCAAAAGGTATTCCGAACGACAACACCACCTGGGAAAGGACCAACGCACGGGTGGGATCGAATCCGAAGGCCAGGATCACCAAGGCGGGCACCAGGGTGACCACTCGGCGCACCACCATGGGAATCGACCGGTGCAACAGCCCCTGCATGATCATGGCGCCGGCATAGGCGCCCACCGACGACGACGCCAGACCGGACGCGAGCAAGCCGACGGCAAACAGCACCGCGATGGTCGCGCCCAGCGTGTTGTGGATCGCGGAATAGGCGCCCTCGATGGAGGCGCTCACGTCGCGGTGCTGCAGGTTGATTGCGGCGATCAGCAGCATCGCGGCGTTCACGGTGCCCGCCACCGTCATCGCCAGCACGACATCCCAGCGGGTGACGCGCAGCAGCAGGCGTCGATGTGACCCTTCGTCGGGATGCCCGTGCCGGTCCAGGACCAGTCCGGAATGCATGTACACGGCGTGCGGCATCACGGTGGCGCCCAGGATGGCGGCGGCCAGCAGGACGCTTTCGGTGCCGCGGAAACGGGGCACCAACCCGCCGAGCATCTCCTCGGGCGGCGCCGTCTTGACGAAGAAGCTCGCCGCGAACCCGATCGCGATGACGAGCAGCAGGCCGGTGATGACCCGCTCGAAAATGATCTGTCCGCGCCGGTCCTGAATCCCCAGCAGCAGCAAGGCCACCAGGCCGGTGATCAGTCCGCCGGCCAGCAGCGGCAAATTGAACAGGATGTGCAAGGCGATGGCCCCGCCGACGACTTCGGCCGCATCGGTTGCGATGGCCACGAGTTCGGCCTGAGCCCAGTAGACCAACCGAGCCGGGCGGCCCATCCGCTTGCCGATCGTGGCGGGCAGGGAGCGTCCGGTGACCAGCCCGAGCTTCGCCGACAGGTACTGCACCAGGCCCGCCAGGACGTTGGCCGCCACGATGACCCACAGCAGCAGAGTAGCCGTACTGCGAGCCGGCGCTGACGTTGGCGGCGACGTTTCCCGGGTCGACGTAGGCGATCGCGGCGACGAACGCGGGCCCGAGCAGATACCAGTTGCCCTTGAGCGAGCCCTGGGTGCGCTGCCCCAACGTGCCGACCTCGATTCACTTCACCGAATAAGAAAGTGAGGTTAGTCGAACATCTTGGCGCGGCCCTCATCGGCTACGGCGTTTCCCGCTCTGCGAGCCTCACTGCGGGAGGTAGAGACCCTTCCCGGTGACCAGCGGCAGGTCCAGGGTCGTCACGATGCCCGGCTGAGCGGCCACCACCGCGGGGATCGCGTTGACGACGCGCATCGCGGTGGCCACCAGGCCGGCGTGGTTGTGATCGCCCTTGCGGCTGCTCAGACAGACGTCCATGGCGTAGGACGGTTCGCCGGTGATCTCGATGCGGTAGGAACCGCCCTCCTGGGCGGGCTGCGGCCAGTCGGGGCACAGGTCCTCGCGCAACCGGGTGACGTGTTCGAGGACGACGACCGGGTCGCCGTTGACCATGCCGAACACCTCGAAGCGCAGCGCCGCGGCGGTGCCCTTGGCGATGTGACCCGAGGCGATGTCGAAGTCCTCGGGGGCGGGTATGCGGACGTAGTCCTGGGTGACCTCGTCGAGCGAAATACCCAGGCCCGCAGCCATTTGGCGGATCACCGATCCCCACGCCAGGCTGAGCACGCCGGGCTGCAGCAGCATGGGAAGCTCGTCCAGCGGCTTGCCGAAGCCCATGACGTCGAACATCACCGCGGCGCTGTCATACGTGGCGTAGTCGACGATCTCCATGCACCGAATCTGCTGGATGCTCTGGCAGGTACCCGCCAGCGCCAACGGCAGCAGATCGTTGGCGAAGCCGGGATCGATGCCGTTGACGTAGAGGCTTGAATTCCCTTCTCGCGCGGCATCTTCCAGGGGCTTGATGAGCTCCTCGGGGATGACCTGCCACGGATACTGCAAGAAGACCGGGCCACTGCCGACGATGTTGATCCCGGCGGCCAGGACGCGCCGGTAGTCCTCGAGCGCCTCGGGCAACCGGTTGTCGGCCAGCGCGTTGTACACGGCGCATTGCGGTCCGGTGGCGAGCACGGCATCCAGGTCGGTGCTGGCGAGCACGCCGGTCGACTCCGCAAGTCCCGCAAGCTCTGCCGCGTCCTTACCGGCCTTGGCGTCCGAGGACACCCAGACGCCTATCAGGTCGAACTCCGGATTGGTGATGAGGGCCCGCAGAGCGTGGATACCGACGTTGCCGGTGCCCAATTGGACGACGGGGATGGGCATGACGTAGCTCCTTAGCGGTCGGGGGTCACAGGTCCGGGACGGGGATGTCGAGATTGGGGAAGGTGAGGCCGCCGTCGACCTCGAGCGTCTTGCCGGTCAGGAAGCTGCCGGCGGGGGAGGCCAAATAGACTGCGGCAGCGGCAATGTCGACGGGATCACCGAGGCGGCGCATCGGCGTGGCCTTCTCCATCGGCGTGCGCAGCTCGTCGTTGGAGGCAACCACGTCCAGGGCGGAGGTCAGGATCGAGCCGGGTGCGATCGCGTTGACCCTGATCCGTGGGCACAGGTCCAGCGCCGCCGACCGGGTGTAGTGCGACAGCGCGGCCTTGGCGGTGCCGTAGGCGGCGAAGCCGCGTCCGGCGAGCCGGCCCATGGTGGAGGTGATGTTGATGATGCTGCCGCCCTCGGAGTGCTCCAGCATCAACGGCACCGCCGCCAGGGTCAGCGCGTGGGCCGTGGCGACGTTGAAGGTGAAGGCGTCCTTGAGATCCTTCGTCGAGGTGGTCAGCAGCGTGTTGGGCATGGTCCCGCCGACGTTGTTGACGACGATGTCTAGTTTCCCGAACGCCTCGACGGCCTGACCGGCGAGCTCCGCGGTGGCCTCGGGATGCGCCAGGTCGGCGGCCACGACGTGGGCCCGCCGTCCGACGGCGCTGACCTGTTCGGCGACGGCTTCTAGTTGGGATTCCGTGCGTGAGGCGATGAGGACATCCGCGCCGGCCTCGGCGAAGGCCAGCGCGATGGCTGCCCCGAGGCCGCGGCCTGCACCAGTGATGACGGCGACTTTGTCGTCGAGACGGAACCTGTCAAGGATCATGGCGGCCTCTCTTCATTTCGGTGTCAGCCGACACGGTAGCAAGCCGCGCCGTCTCGGATCGGGAATTTCTGGAACACGTTCTACTTTTGCATACGGGCATGGCGCTACGGTCCGCCGAGGAGGTGTGGGTGCGCCCGGCGCCGGGCTACCGGCGCTCGCGTGCGCCGCGAGACCATTCGCCCGCCGTTAACCTTGGTGCTGTTAGCTGAACGGCGACGATCATGTTTGGTCTTCACCGTGAGGAAGTAACTTGAGGCGCAACCGATTTGGTGCCGCAGTGAGTGTCCTGACGGCCGGCGCGCTGGTGTTGTCGGGATGCGGGAGCAACGACACCCGAGCGTGGGGAAGCGGGGCGACCCCGTCGGCCCAGGTGAGTTGTGGCGGAAAGAAGGCCCTCAAGGCCAGCGGATCGACCGCGCAGGCCAATGCGATGACCCGCTTCGTCAACGCATTCGAGCGGTCCTGCCCCGGCCAGACGCTGAATTACACGCCCAACGGTTCGGGTGCGGGCATCGGTGAATTCACCGGAGATCAAACCGATTTCGCAGGCTCCGACTCGCCGCTGGCTCCGATCGAATACTTCGCGGCCCAGGCGCGATGCGGTTCTGCGGCGTGGAACCTGCCGGTGGTGTTCGGTCCGATCGCCGTCACCTACCACGTCAAGGGCGTCAACTCGTTGATCCTCGACGGCCCGGTCACCGCCAAGATCTTCAAGGGCGCGATCGCCGCCTGGGACGATCCCGCGATCCGGGCGCTGAATCCAGGCACCGCGCTGCCCGCCGAGCCCATCCACGTCACGTTCCGCAGCGACCAGTCCGGAACCACGGATAATTTCCAGAAATACCTGGACTCGGCATCCGACGGCGTGTGGGACAGGGGAACGGGAAAGGCCTTCAACGGCGGCGTCGGCGAGGGCGCCGAAGGTAACGGCGGCACGTCGGCGGCCGTGAAAGTGACCGAGGGCTCGGTCGGCTACAGCGAATGGTCGTTCGCTACGGCGCAGAAACTGGATATGGCCAGGATCGTCACCTCGGCCGGTCCGGGCCCGGTGTCGATCAGTGCGGATTCGATCGGGAAGACCATCTCCGGTGCCACTCTCACCGGGCGGGGTAGCGACCTGGTCGTCGACACCTTCTCGTTCTACAAGCCGACCCGGCCGGGTTCCTACCCGATCGTGTTGGCCACCTACGAGATCGTGTGCTCGAAATATCCCGACCCCCAGGTCGGCACGGCGGTAAAGGCGTTCCTGCAGAGCACTATTGGCGACGGACAAAACGGCTTGGCGGGCAATGGATACATCCCGGTGCCCGAGTCATTCAAGTCAAGGCTGGCGGAGTCCATCAGCGCCATCTCGTGATGTGAGGACGGAGCCCGCGTTGCGGAGTAAAGGTGGGCAATCCTCTTTGCTGCCGCACCTTGTCGAAACGATGTCGATTTCTGCCCCGCCCACGTCGCCGCCCGGTGCCATCGCGTTCAGCGGTGATCGCCTGACAATTTGCTCAACGTTCACCTTGTTACTGTTAGCTTCGTGGCTGCGAGACGGGCTGGTCGGGCGCAGCGGCTACCGACCGGCGGCGATCCTGTTTCATCCCTACCGTAAGGAAGCGAATTGAAACTCAACCGATTTGGCGCCGTGCTGAGTGTCCTGAGCGCCGGCGCGCTGGCGTTGTCGGCATGTGGAAGCGATAACAACGGAACCGGCGCGAGCGCAACGAGCGGCTCCTCGTCGGGCAACGTGAGCTGCGGCGGGAAGAAGGCCCTCAAGGCCAGCGGCTCGACGGCTCAGGCCAATGCGATGACTCGGTTCGTCAACGCGTTCGAGCAGGCTTGCCCCGGTCAGACGCTGAACTACACCGCCAACGGATCGGGCGCGGGAATCAGCGAATTCAACGGCAAGCAAACAGATTTCGGCGGTTCTGATTCGCCGCTGGCGGCCAACGAATACACCGCGGCACAACAACGTTGTGGTTCACCGGCGTTGAACCTCCCGGTGGTCTTCGGCCCGATCGCCATCACCTACAACGTCACGGGCCTCAATTCGCTGAGCCTGGACGGCGCCACGGCCGCAAAAATCTTCAACGGCGCGATCACGACGTGGAATGACCCCGCGATCCAGGCGCTCAACCCGGGTGCCACATTGCCCGCCGAGCCGATTCACGTCGTGTTCCGCAATGACGAATCCGGAACCACGGACAACTTCCAGAAGTACCTCGACGCCGCCTCCAACGGCGCGTGGGGCAAGGGCGCCGGCAAGACGTTCAAGGGCGGTGTCGGTGAGGGAGCAAAAGGCAACGACGGCACCTCGGCGGCGATCAAGGCGACCGAGGGGTCCGTCACCTACAACGAATGGTCGTTTGCTCAGGCGCAGAAACTGAACATGGCCAAGGTCGTCACCTCGGCCGGCCCGGATGCGGTGCCGATCAGTGCCGACTCGGTGGGCAAGACGATTGCTGGGGCCAAGATCGCCGGCCAGGGTAACGACCTGGTGCTGGACACGCTTTCCTTCTACAAGCCGACCCAGGCCGGTTCCTACCCGATCGTGTTGGCCACCTACGAGATCGTCTGCTCGAAGTATCCCGACGCGCAGGTCGGTACCGCGGTGAAGGCGTTCCTGCAGAGCACCATCGGCGGCGGGCAGAACGGCCTGGCCGACAACGGCTACATCCCCATCCCTGACGCGTTCAAGGCGAGGCTGTCTGCTTCCATCAACGCCATCACATAACCTGAGGTGGTCGTGACACGAGGAACAGCAATCAGCCCGTCGACCACGGAGAAACCGGCACTAACAGCGCTGAGTGAACACGTGGGGCGGCGGGCTGATCGACTGTTCAAGTTGATGGCCGCCGCTGCCGGTTCGACGATCGTGGTCGCCATCCTGTTGATCGCGGTCTTCCTGTTGCTACGCGCCCTCCCGTCGTTGCGCGTCAACCACGCGAACTTCTTCACCAGCGCCAAGTTCAGCACCAGCGACCCGCAGAACCTCGCGTTCGGCATCCGCGACCTGTTCATGGTCACGGTGCTCAGTTCGGTCAGCGCGCTGGTGCTGGCCGTTCCCGTCGCGGTCGGTATCGCCGTGTTCCTCACGCAGTACGCGCCGAAGCGGCTGGCGCGCCCATTCGGCGCGGTGGTGGATCTGCTGGCCGCGGTGCCGTCGATCATCTTCGGGCTGTGGGGGATTTTCGTGCTCGCGCCCGAGATCGAGCCGGTGGCCGCGTTCCTCAACCGCCACCTGGGCTGGTTGTTCCTGTTCAGGCAGGGCAATGTCTCGTTGGCCGGTGGCGGCACCATCTTCACCGCCGGCGTGGTGCTCTCGGTGATGATCCTGCCGATCGTCACGTCCGTTTCGCGGGAAGTGTTCCGGCAGACCCCGCACATCCAGATGGAGGCGGCGCAGGCGCTGGGCGCCACCAAATGGGAGGTGGTGCGGATGACCGTGCTGCCATTCGGCCGCAGCGGTGTCATCGCCGCGTCGATGCTGGGGTTGGGCCGCGCCCTGGGCGAGACGGTGGCGGTGCTGATCATCTTGCGTTCGGCCGCCCGCGCGGGTAACTGGTCGCTGTTCGACGGCGGTTACACGTTCGCCTCGAAGATCGCGTCGGCGGCCGCCGAGTTCAGCGCGCCGCTGCCCACGGGGGCGTACATCTCGGCGGGATTTGCGCTGTTCGTCTTGACGTTCGTCGTCAACGCGCTCGCCCGTGCGATCGCCGGCGGCAAGGTCAACGGATGACCCGCGGTGATGAGGAGCGGCGCTCATGACCCGCGCCGGCGACGACGCAGAGCGACGCGATGCCGAGGAGCGGCGCTCATGACCCGCGCCGGCGACGACGCAGAGCGACGCGATGCCGAGGAGCGGCGCTCATGACCGTTGAAGCGCTGGACCGGCCGGTCAAGGTCGAGGTGTTCAGGCCGCTGAGCTTTCGGCGCCGGATCACCAACAACGCCGCGACGGTCTTCTTCCTCGGCTCCTTCGGCGTCGCGCTGGTGCCGCTGATCTGGGTGTTGTGGATCGTGGTCGAGCGAGGCTGGTACGCAGTCACGCGGTCGGGGTGGTGGACCCACTCGCTGCACGGCGTGCTGCCGGAACAGTTCGCCGGCGGCGTCTATCACGCGCTCTACGGGACGCTGGTGCAGGCCGGGGTGGCCGCCGCCCTGGCCGTGCCGCTGGGCTTGATGACGGCGGTCTTCCTGGTGGAATACGGAACCGGACGTTTGGTGCGGCTGACGACGTTCATGGTCGACGTGCTCGCCGGGGTGCCCTCGATCGTGGCGGCGCTGTTCATCTTCAGCCTCTGGATCGCCACCTTGGGCTTCCAGCAGAGTTCGTTCGCGGTGTCGCTGGCCCTGGTCCTGCTGATGTTGCCGGTGGTGGTGCGCTCCGGCGAAGAGATGCTCAGGCTGGTGCCCGACGACCTGCGGGAGGCCAGCTACGCGCTCGGTGTGTCCAAGTGGAAGACCATCGTGCGGATCGTCTTCCCGATCGCGATGCCCGGCATCGTGTCCGGAATCTTGTTGTCCATCGCGCGGGTGATCGGCGAAACCGCCCCGGTGCTGGTACTGGTCGGCTACAGCCGATCGATCAACGTCGACATCTTCCACGGCAACATGGCGTCACTGCCGCTGCTGATCTACACCGAGCTCACCAATCCCGAACACGCCGGTTTCCTGCGCATCTGGGGGGCGGCGCTGACTCTGATCATCATGGTCGCCGTGATCAATATCGTCGCGGCGCTGACCCGCTTCCTGGCGACCCGCAAACGCTGACCCGAGAGCGGCTCAGGACTTCGACGACGCCTTCTTGACGCCGCCTTTTTGGCCGGCGCCTTCTTGGCGGCTGTCTTCTTCGCGGGGGCCTTTTTCGCCGTGGCCTTCTTCGCGGGTGCCTTGCCGTTACCGGCGCGCGCCTTCACGCTGGCCTCCAGCTTGGCGAGCAGATCGGAGACGTCCTCGGTCTCGTCCAGCTCCTTCGGCTGCTCCTCGGTGGTAAACGCTTCTCCGCCTTCGAGTTTGGCGTCGACCAGCTCTTGTAGCTGCTCCTGGTAGGTGTCGTGGTAGCGGTCGGGATTGAAGTCCTCGGCCATCGACTCCACCACCTGACCGGCCATCTTGAGTTCGGCCGGCTTGATCTCGACCTTCTTGTCCAGGATGGGGAAGTCCGGGTCGCGGATCTCGTCGGGCCACAACAAGGTGTGCATCACCATCACGTCGCGCTTGCCGAAGTCCTTGACGCGCAAGGCCGCCAGCCGGGTCTTGTTGCGCAGCGTGAAGTGAACGATCGCCATCCGATCGGTCTCGGCGAGCGTCTTGGCAAGCAGCACATAGGATTTCGATGACTTGGAGTCCGGCTCCAGGAAGTAGCTGCGGTCGAACAGCATCGGGTCGACCTCGCTGGCCGGCACGAACTCCAGCACTTCGATCTCGCGGCTGCGTTCCTCGGGCAAGGTGGCGATGTCGTCGTCGGTGATGATGACCATCTGGCCGTCATCGGATTCGTAGGCCCGGGCGATGTCACGGTATTCGACGGCTTCGCCGTCCACTTCGCACACGCGTTGGTAGCGGATGCGGCCGTTGTCCTTGGCGTGTACCTGGTGGAACTTGATGTCGTGGTCCTGGGTGGCGCTGTACACCTTGACCGGGACGTTCACCAGCCCGAACGCGATGGAACCCTTCCAGATGGAGCGCATGCAAGTCAGTATGCCCGTAGGGCCCGCGGCAAAACAGCACGACAGGGCTACGACCTGGGATTGTCCGACCGGGCCTTCGAACTACCGGGGTATGCGCCTAACGGCGCGAAGCAGCATCCAGCGCAGCCCGATCCGGCAGGTCAGCTCCCGCGCGAGCGATGGTGAGCGCCGCGGACAGGCTCGCCGCTTCGAGCGCCGCCGTCAGCGCGTCGACGTCGATCCCGCGCAACTCGGTGCGTCGGTCGCCGCCCAACGATCCCGATTCCCACAGCGCGTCGAGCAGACCGGCCATGAAGGAGTCACCGGCGCCGACGGTGTCGACCACGCGCACCGCGCGCGTCGGTACCCGTGCGACCCCCGCGGCGCAGAAAGCCACCGCGCCCCGGTCGGCCATCGTCACCGCCACGATCGCGGGACCCAACCGCAGCCAAGTTTGCGCGATCTGCTCGGGCGGGTGAGCGGGGTCGATCCAGCGCAGGTCTTCCTCGCTGACTTTCACGATGTCGCTGCGTTCGATGAGATGCTCGATGCGGGCGACGGCCAGGTCCCGGTCGGCGATCAGCGACGGCCGCACGTTGGGATCGAAGGTGACCGTGGCCGAGACGCGATAGGTGTCGATCAGCGCCGCGACCGCCAGGCAGCCCGGATCCTGCACGGCGGCAATCGATCCGGTATGGACGAAGAGCGGCGGGGCGACCGGCGGCGTTCCGGAAAGCCGCCAGTCGAGATCGAAGACGTAGTCGGCCGACCCGTCCGCTGCGATGGTCGACCGCGCAGTCGCCGTGCGCTCCGCGGTCTTGCTTTCCGAAATCAGTTGCACCCCAGCGGCTTCGACGTAGTCGACGATGCGCCGGCCATACGAGTCGTCGGCGATCGAAGTCAGGAAGTCGACCCCGCGACCCAGCCGGCCGAGTCCTACGGCGACGTTGAGCGGACTGCCGCCGACATGCTCGTCGCTGCCGACGATGTCGATCAGCGACTCGCCGATCACCAGCCCGCGGGTCATCGCACCAAGGCCTCCAGCGTCGCGCGAGCTCCCTTGTGATGCAACGAGTCCAGCGCCCAGTTATACGCCTGGACGAAACGCGGCTGGTGGGCCAGATCGCCGAACACGGCGGCGATCTCGATGAACGCGGTGGGATTCTCGTACTGCGAGCGCGCGATCGGGATCAGTGAATCCGCGAGCTGGTCCACCACCTCGTATGGCGAACCCCACTCGTCGGTGCCCTCGGCGTAGCGGGCCCAGCTGGCCACCACCGCCGCCGCCACCCGGACCGGGCCGTCGCCGGCGAGGTTGTCGCAGATCACCGGGATCAGCCATTTCGGGATGCGATCCGACGAGTAGGCGCACAGCCGCGCCACGGTGTCGCGCACGCCCGGGTTGGAGAACCGCTCGACCAGCGTGCGGGTGTAGTCGTGCAGGTCGATCCCGGGCACCGGTGGCAGCGTCGGGATGGCCTCGGATTCGAAATAGGCAAGCAAGAATTCGGCGAACAACGGATCGCTCGCGGCCTCGTGGACGAACTTGAAGCCGCACAGATGGGCGAAGTAGGCCAGGCACTGATGGCCGGCGTTGAGCAGCCGCAGCTTCATCAACTCGTACGGGGCGACGTCGTCGACCAGCAACACACCCGCCTTGTCCAGCGGTGGCCTGCCATCGGCGAAATCATCTTCGAGCACCCAGGCCGTGAATGGCTCGGCCACCACCGGCCAGCGGTCGTTGATGCCGAAATCGCGCCGCACCTCCGCGGCCATCTGCAGGGTCGTGGCCGGGGTTATCCGGTCCACCATCGAACTCGGGAACCGGACCTCTTCGCCAATCCACTGCGCCAGCCCGGGATCTCGGCTTTCGGCATTCACGAGCACGGCCCGTCGCGCGATCTCACCGTTGTTCTCGATGTTGTCGCACGACACGATCGTCGGCGCGGCGGTCCCGCGCCCGCGGCGCCGCTGCAGGGCCTCGACGATCAACGCGAACGCGGGCCCCTCCGGGTCGCGATAACCGCCCTCGGTGATGGTCAGCGAGATGATCCGGGTGGACGGCGCGGCCAGCACCTCCAGCGCCGACTCGGGATCGTCGGGCGCGTAACGGTAGTCGATGATCGAGCCGATCACGTGTGCGTCCCGGCTGCCGTCGGGATTTTCCAGGATCAGCGTGTAGAGCCCGTCCTGACCATCGAGGACGTCGCGCATGGTCCAGTCGGCGGGCATCACCCCCACGCCGCAGATGCCCCACTCGTGCGCCAGGCCCTGCTGCAGCAGCAGATTGATGTACGCGGCCTGATGCGCGCGGTGGAAATGACCGGCGCCGATATGGGCGATTCCGACGGTCACGCTGCTGCGGTCGTAGTTGGGTGCTTCGACCGGCAGCGTCGCGAGCGCCGCATTGTTCAGATTGATTCCGCTAGCCTCCATGGGCCAACTCCTCCCCGGGTCAGCGCCCGGATCGTTACCGGGCGACAGAACCTCCAGTCGGCATGGCCGATAACAGCAGCACATCGGCGAGAGCGCGCCACGAATCGGTTATCGCGACGGCGCCGGCCTCGATCAATTCCTCACGGCGGCAATCCCGTTCGTCGGGTAGCACGAACATCAGATTGCCGACGGTGGCATAACCGGCCGCGACGGCGGATGTCACTCCGGCGACGGAGTCTTCGATGGCCAGCCCCTGTTCGGGTGCGACGCCCAGGGCCTGACCGCAATGCAGATACACCGCCGGGTCGGGCTTGCTTGTCGGGACCGGAAGAGAATCCTCCGCGCTGAACGTCACCGCCTCCGAGATCAGCGAGTCCAGGCCGGTGGCGGTGAAGCACGCACGCAGACGCTTGGTGGCGCTGGAGCTCACGGCCGCGAGTGCGTAGCGCGCCGCGAGGTCTCGCAACGGCTCGAACACCGCCGGATCGGGGGCCAGGGTGACAGCCAGATGTGCGGTGACCCGCTCGCGCTCCTCGCGCACCCACTGCTCGAGTTCGTCGGCGGACAACGCGTTGCCGTTCGCGAGGTCGCCGGCCGAGGCGACCACCGCTGCGGGACGGCCCTGGGCCAGCGTCTGATCGAGCGGCACCTCGCACTGCACCGACAGGTCGAGCGCCGTGGTACGGAAGTTCTTCCCGACGGCCCGCTTACGCAGCTCCTCGGAGCTCAGCGGAGCGGTCACGCCGAACCTGGCCAGGAAGCGGTTGGTCACCTCCGTCGACGCGTCGAACGCCGGCCTCTCCGACCCGAACAGGTTGTCATCGGCGTCCAGAAGCAGGGTGGTGATCGGCGCCGGGTCGAAGGTGCGCACAAACGTCACTGGAGAGTTCATCGTGACACCAACTCCCGCTCGTCGTTGCGCATCGCGTCACGCAGCGTGGGCACCACTCCGCGCTCGTCGATATCGGCGATCATGGCGCCCAGGCGTTCGGCAAAGCCGGGGACCGCCCGCACCTCGGCGAACATCTCATGCCCCAGCAGCGGATCGGGATTGCTGCTTGCCATATTGGCCAACCTAGCCACCGGTATCGCCTGCGAGTCTTCCAGGCGGAGCTTTCGCCCCTTCAGATCGTGGCCGCGCATATAACGGGCCCATCCGGCGACAGCCAACATCAGCAGGGTGTGCGGCCTGCCCTGCGCGATCGCCTCCTGCAGGGAGGGCAGCACGAACGTCGCGATCTTGCTCGTTCCCCGTCGGGCCAGCCGCGACAGCTGGTCACTCATTCGGGGATTGCTGAGCCGATCGAGCAGGGTGCCGCGGTACTCGGGTGTGTTCATCCCGGGAACCGCGGGCAGCAGCGGCTGAATTTCGTCGCGCAGGAGCTTCTCGACGTAATCGAAGATGACGCGGTCCCGTATCGCCTCGTCGGTACGCTGGTAACCGGCCAGAATGGCCAGGCACGCGAGCGCGATATGGGTTCCGTTGAGAAGGCGAGTCTTGATCAACTTGTGGTCGCTGACGTCGGCAACGAATTCGGCACCGACCTCGTCGAGCGGCGGCCGCCCATTGCTGAAGGAATCCTCGATCACCCACTGGCTATGCGGCTCGGTCACCACCGGCCATTTATCGGCGACGCCGAACGTCTGCTCGACGAATTTGCACTCCGCCGTCGTGGTCTGCGGGGTGATGCGGTCGACCATGGTCGACGGGAACGCGACGTGTGTGTCGATCCAGCGGGCCAGCCCGCGGTCCTTCAACGCGGCGAACGACACCAGCGCGGTTCTCGCCGGCTGAGTGTCGCCGGGAACGTTGTCGCAGCAGAGCACCGTGAACGGCGCGACGCCGGTGCGGCGCCGCCGGTCGAGGGCTTCGGCCAGATATCCCCACGCGGTGGCGTAGTTGCCGTTGGCGACGAGGTCAGCGCGCACGTCGGGGTGGTCGGCGTCGAATTCGTCGGTGACCGGATTCAGGAAGTATCCGTTGTCGGTGATGGTCAGGCTGACGACGCGGGTTTGGGGGTCAGCCAGCGCGCCACGGACCGCCGCACCGTCGTTCGGGGCGTAATGAACGGAGCCGATCGAGCCGACCACGCGGGCGGTTTGGCGGTCGTGGCCGCGCTGCACCACCGTGTACAGCCCGTCCTGGGCCGACAGCAGGTGTTTGACGTCGGGGGAATGGAGGCTGACGCTGGTCACCCCCCAACGTCCTGAGACGCCGGAGCGGGCGAGGTCGTCGAAGTAGACGGCCTGGTGTGCGCGGTGGAAGTTGCCCGCGCCGATGTGGACGACTCCTCGACCGAGGGCTGCCCGGTCGTAGGTCGGAACGTCGACTCGTCGCGAATGCAGTCGTAGGGTCGCGTCGCTGAGGGGGACGCCGCTGTTTCGACGCCAGGGTGAGGGGATTACGTCAAACATTGTGTGTCTGTGCCCGGGGTGGAGCGCCGATCTAACGTGTTCGTGGGTCTTGTCACAAAATAAGTTGACCGCGGCGTGATTAACCGTGGTCAAAGCGGTTAACACGCGCGAAACGCGTAAGTTGACAAGATGGCACCGCGGGTGAAACTCACCAACGCCGAGAAGGTCCTGTATCCCGCCACCGGCACCACCAAGAGCGACATCTTCGACTACTACACCCGCATCGCCGAGGTGATGATCCCGCACATCGCCGGGCGCCCGGCAACGCGCAAGCGTTGGCCCAACGGCGTCGCCGAAGAATCGTTCTTCGAGAAGCAGCTGGCCGCATCGGCACCCGACTGGTTGCCGCGTGCCAGCGTGACCCACCGATCCGGAACGACGACATATCCGATCATCGACAGCGTCGAGGGGCTCGCCTGGATCGCTCAGCAGGCCGCGCTGGAGGTCCACGTACCGCAGTGGCGCTTCGTCGCCGAGTGGACCCGCAGCCGGGCCGAAGAACTGAAGCCCGGCCCGGCGACTCGCCTGGTGTTCGACCTGGACCCCGGCGAAGGTGTCACGATGGCCCAGCTGGCCGAGGTGGCGCGTGCGGTCCGCGAACTGATCACCGGAATCGGGCTGACCACGTATCCCCTCACCAGTGGCAGCAAGGGCCTGCACCTGTACACCCCCCTGCTGGAACCCGTCAGCAGCAAGGGCGCCACGGTGTTGGCCAAACGCGTTGCGCAACAGCTGGAAAAGACGATGCCCAAGTTGGTGACGTCGACCATGACCAAGAGCCTGCGGGCCGGAAAGATCTTTCTGGACTGGAGTCAGAACAACGGCTCCAAGACGACCATCGCGCCGTACTCGCTGCGCGGACGGGAACATCCCACCGTCGCGGCGCCGCGCACCTGGGAGGAACTCGACGATCCGTCGCTGCGCCAGCTGCGCTACGACGAGGTGCTGGAGCGGGTCGCCCGCGACGGTGATCTGCTTGCGGAGCTGGACGAGGACGCGCCGGCCCCCGACCGCCTCACCAAATACCGCAGCATGCGCGACGCGTCGAAAACCCCCGAGCCGGTTCCCGCGGCGAAACCCGCTACTGGGCAAGGGAATAGCTTCGTCATCCAAGAACACCATGCCCGTCGGCTGCACTACGACTTCCGGCTGGAACGAGACGGCGTGCTGGTGTCCTGGGCGGTGCCGAAGAACCTGCCCGAAACCACCTCGGTGAACCACCTTGCGGTCCACACCGAGGATCATCCGCTGGAATACGGCGGGTTCGAAGGCATCATCCCCAAAGGGGAGTATGGCGCGGGCAAGGTGATCATCTGGGACGCCGGTACCTACGAGGCCGAGAAGTTTCACAACGATGAGGTCATCGTCAATCTGCACGGCAGCAAGGTTTCCGGGCGCTATGCACTGATACAAACCAACGGCGACCAGTGGCTGGCGCACCGGATGAAGGACCAGAAGGTCTTCGAGTTCGACACCATCGCCCCCATGCTGGCCACCCACGGTTCGGTGACGGCGCTGAAGTCGGGCCAATGGGCATTCGAAGGCAAATGGGATGGCTACCGGCTGTTGATCGAAGCCGACCACGGCGCCATCCGCATACGGTCTCGGCGCGGCCGCGAAGTCACTGGCGAATACCCCGAGCTGGGTTCGCTGGCAGAAGATCTCGCCGAGCACCACGTGATCCTCGACGGCGAGGCCGTGGTGCTGGACTCATCCGGAGTGCCCAACTTCCACGAGATGCAGAACCGCGGTCGAGGCTCGCGGGTGGAATTCTGGGCGTTCGACGTGCTGTACCTGGATGGCCGCTCACTGCTGCGGGCCAGCTACCGGGACCGGCGTAAGGTGCTGGAAATGCTCGGCGCCGGCAGCGATCTCATCGTTCCCGAGCTGCTACCCGGAGACGGCGCTCAGGCGCTGGAACACTCCGGCAAGCGCGGCTGGGAGGGGGTGATCGCCAAGCGGCGCGACTCCACCTACCAACCCGGCCGGCGCTCGTCGTCGTGGATCAAGGACAAGCACTGGAACACCCAGGAAGTCGTCATCGGCGGGTGGAAGGCCGGGGAAGGAGGCCGCAGCAGCGGCATCGGCTCGCTGCTGATGGGCATCCCCACCGCCGGTGGCCTGCAGTTCGCCGGGCGCGTCGGCACCGGGTTCACCGAGCGCGACCTGGCCAACCTGAAGAAGACGCTGGCGCCGCTGCACACCGACGAATCGCCCTTCGACCCACCGCTGCCCCGGGCCGAAGCCCGGGGCGTGACGTACGTGGAGCCGGTTCTGGTCGGTGAAGTGCGCTACAGCGAATGGACCCCGGATAGCCGGTTACGCCAATCGAGTTGGCGGGGGTTGCGGCCGGACAAGGAAGCAAGTGAGGTGGTACGCGAGTGAAATGGGTTACCTACCAAGGTGATGACCGCGAGCGCGTCGGGGTCCTCTCTGGCGACACCATCTACGGGATGCCCCCGGACGTCACGCTGCTCGACCTGATCGCGCGGGGTTCCGAGGGGCTGCGGCAAGCGGGTGAGGAGGTGCAGCGCGCCCCGGCGGCGACGGTGCCACTCGGGGCCGTGCGATTGCTGGCGCCCATACCGCGTCCGCCCTCGATCCGGGACTCCCTGTGCTTCCTCGACCACATGCGTAACTGCCAAAGCGCGCTGGGCGCCGGACGGCGGCTCGCCGACACCTGGTACCGCATCCCCGCGTTTTACTTCGCCTGTCCTGCAACGGTTTTAGGGCCCTACGATGACGCCCCGACGGCACCCGGAAGTGCTTGGCAGGACTTCGAATTGGAGGTCGCGGCGGTGATCGGAGCCGGCGGAAGGGATCTCACCGTCGAGCAGGCCGAACAGGCGATCATCGGCTACACCATCTTCAACGACTGGTCCGCGCGCGACCTGCAGCAGATGGAAAGCCAACTGGGAATCGGGCAGGGCAAGGGCAAAGACAGTGGGGTCACGCTGGGCCCCTACCTGGTGACCCCCGACGAGCTCGAGCCGTACCGCCGCCCCTCCTATCCTGGCAAGCTGGACCTGCAGGTCACCGCCCTGGTCAACGACACCGTCATCGGTACGGGGTCGACGGCCCAGATGGACTGGACCTTCGGCGAAGTCATCTCCTACGCCTCACGCGGCGTCACCCTCAATCCCGGCGACGTCATCGGGTCCGGGACCGTGCCCACCTGCACGCTGGTCGAACACCTCAATCCCGCTGCGCTGGAATCGTTTCCCGGCTGGCTGCACGACGGCGACGTCGTCACGCTCCAGGTCCAGGGCCTGGGGGAGACCCGGCAAACAGTCCGCGCGAGCAGCGCGCCGCACGCGTTGGCCGCGCGGCCCAACCCCGATGCGGCGCCGGCCGCGCCGCGGGTCAACCGGGCGCCGGCCCGGGTGCCCTACACCCGCGGGCTGCACCAGGTCGCCGACCGGGTGTGGGCATGGACGCTGCCGGACGGGGGCTACGGGTGGAGCAACGCCGGGCTGATCGCCGGCGAGGGCGCATCCCTGTTGGTGGACACCCTGTTCGACCTGGCGCTGACGCGCGAGATGCTCACCGCGATGCGGCCCATCACCGGGTCGGCGCCCATCACCGACGCGGTGATCACCCACTCCAACGGCGACCACACCCACGGCAACCAGCTGCTCGACGCGTCGGTGCGCATCATCGCCGCACACGGTACCGCCGAGGAGATCGAGCACGGGATGGCACCCGAGATGCTGGCCATGGCACAAACCGCCAACCTCGGACCGGTGGCGACCCCCTATACGCGAGAACGCTTCGGGCACTTCGACTTCAGCAACATCACGCTGCGCAACGCCGACCAGACCTTCGAGCGCAATCTGTGCGTCGAGGTCGGCGGTCGGCGGATCGACGTGCTGAATCTGGGCCCCGCGCACACGGCCGCCGACTCGGTGGTGCACGTGCCCGACGCGGGGGTGCTGTTCGGCGGCGACCTGTTGTTCATCGGCTGCACGCCCATCGTGTGGGCGGGCCCGATCGCCAACTGGGTCGCGGCCTGCGACGCGATGATCGCGCTGGACGCACCGACGGTGGTCCCCGGTCACGGACCGGTCACCGATCCGGATGGAATCCGTGCGGTCCGTGGTTATCTCGTGCATGTCGCCGAGCAGGCCGAGGCCGCGTACCGCCGGGGGCTGTCGTGGGCCGAGGCCGCCGATACCATCGACCTCGGCGAGTACGCGACGTGGCTGGACGCGGAGCGCGTCGTCGTCAACGTCTATCAGCGATACCGCGAACTCGACTCGCAGACACCGCAATTGGAGGTAATGGCCCTGCTGGTGATGCAGGCCGAGTGGCTGGCCAAACGGTCCTCGTGACGACTGGCGTTCGCTAGAGCCGCACCGCCCTGACGAAGCTGATCGTGTTGGCGGGAACCTGGTGTTCGGCGGGCCCCAATTCCGGCAGACCCGCGGCGGAGAACAGGTCAGTGAGCCGAAATATGCTGGTATCCCATCCGTTTGCGGCCAGGTGCGCGGCGACGTCGGTGTGCTCGCCAGGGTAGGCCAAGCCGGCGATGTCCAGATCGAGCCCCTGCCGTCGCCACCCCTCGGTCATCAGCCGGGCCTGTTCCTGCCCCTCCGGCGTCGTCGGGGCGACGGTCCCGAAATCGGCGGCGAACCGGCTGCCCTCACTGGACAACGGAATGATGGCGTCCAACAACCGAACTTCGGCCTCCGGCGGAAGGAATCCGATCAGCACCCCCTCGGCGAGCCACGCCGTCGCCTGATCGGGGTCAAAGCCCGCCGCCTGCAACGCCGTCGGCCAGTCTTCCCGCAAATCGATACCTACCGTGCGGAGTTCGGCGGTCGGGGCCGCACCGATCTGGGCCAGCGTCGCCGTCTTGAACGCGATGACCTCCGGCTGATCGATCTCGTACACCGTCGTCCCGGCCGGCCACCGCAGCCGGTAGGGCCGGGAATCCAGACCCGATGCCACGATCACCACCTGGCGCAGTCCGGCCTGGCCGGCCGCGGCGAAGTAGTCGTCGTAAAACCGGGCCCGGGCGGCGAATGTGTCCACCATCCGCGAAAATCCGACGCCCTGCTCGATGTCTTCTGAATCGAGTTCGCCGGCCGCCAGCTTGGTGAACACGTCCAGCCCGACGGCGCGCACCAGCGGCTCGGCGAACTCGTCGGTGATGACCGGTTCTGGGCGTTTGGAGGCGGCCGCCCGGGCCGCGGCCACCATGGTGGCGGTGGCGCCCACGCTGTTGGCCAGGTCCCAGGTATCACCTTCGGTTCGTGCCATGATTGCTCCTTCGATGTGGCGGCAAAACCACGGTATGCCTCTCGGGCAAAAAGCGACGTCGCCTACGGTTTCCCTATGCCCGCAGTGACACTGGAACCTCTCGAAGACAGCATCGCCTGCATCACCCTGAACCGCCCGGAGCGCCTCAATGCCATCGATGGATCGTTGATCGACGGCGTCCACGAGGCCTTGGACGTGCTGGACACCGGTGAGTACCGGGTGGCGATCCTGACGGGTGCCGGACGCGGATTCTGCGCCGGCGCCGATTTGAGCGGCACCGGCCAGGCGTGGACGCAGAACAAGCCGACCACCCCGGCGTTCAAGGTCAACTACGACGCCCAGGTCCGGTTGGCCAACCTGTACACCCGGATCTACGAGATGGACCTTCCGGTGATCGGCGCGGTGAACGGCGTCGCCGTCGGGGGTGGCCTCGCGTTCTCGTTGGTCTGCGACATCCGGGTCGCCTCCGAACAGGCCCGGTTCGGTTCGGTGTTCATCAAGGCGGGCTTCTCGTCGATGGACATGGGCACCAGTTACCTGCTGCCGAAGATCGTCGGCGCCGGGGTGGCCCGCGAACTCATGCTCACCGGCCGCATCATCGACGCGGCCGAGGCCTATCGCATCAAGCTGGTGCACGAGGTCGTCGCCCCCGATGAGCTGATGCCGGCTGCGCTCCAGCTGGCCCGCTCGATCGCGGAGAACAACGCATACGGCGTGTGGCAGACCAAGATTGGCCTCAACGCCGCACTGGACGCACCCAGCCTGCGTCACGCGATCGAGATCGAGAACCGCACCCAGATCCTGTCCGGCTTCACGAACAACCCCGCCGAGGCCGCCATGGCGCACCGGGAAAAGCGCGCCCCGAAATGGGATGTGCTGTAACGCTTCACCTCATGGCGCCGGCCCGCTGCGCCCGGCTCGCCGCGCTTGCGACCGCCGCTAAGCCTCATGGCGCCGGCCCGCTGCGCCCGGCTTGGCCGCGCTTGCGACCGCCGCTAAGCCTCATGGCGCCGGCCCGCTGCGCCCGGCTTGGCCGCGCTTGCGACCGCCGCTAAAGCTTGGCGATCACGTTCTCGGCGAACATCTCCAGGTTGCGGATCTTGTTGTCCAGGGGCTCGGTGTCGTTCCCCTTGATGTAGGGGATCCGGAAGCCGACGATGACGTCGGTGACGCCCTTGTCCTCGAGTCGTTTGATGCCGTCGGCGGTGTAGGCGTCGGCCGAGATGACGTGGATCTCGAACGGCCCGGTCTTGCCGGCTTCTTCGCGGAACTTCTTGAGCTTGGCCAGCAGGTGGTCGAGTTCCTCCGGGTCGCCGCCGCCGTGCATCCAGCCGTCCAGGCGTGCCGCACGCCGCAGTGCCGCGTCGGCGTGGCCGCCGATCAGGATCGGGACGGGCTTGGTGGGGGCCGGCGTCATCTTGGTCTTGGGGATGTCGTAGAACTCGCCGTGGAATTCGAAGTAGTCACCGGAGGTGAGCCCCTGGATGATCTCGATGCACTCGTCCATCCGCTTGCCGCGCCTGGCGAACGGGACACCCAACAGCTCGTAGTCCTCGGGCCACGGACTGGTGCCCGACGCCGAAACCCACCCGGTTGTCGGTCATCGCCGCCAGCGACCCGATCTGCTTGGCCACCAACGCCGGTGGCCGGATGGGCAGTTTGAGCACGAAGAAGTTGAACCGCAGCTTCGAGGTCACCGCGCCCAATGCCGAAGTCAGCACAAAGGTTTCGATGAACTCCTTGCCGTCCAGGAACTCGCGGTTACCGTCCGGGGTGTAGGGGTATTTCGAGTCGGATTCGAAGGGGTAGGCGATGCTGTCGGCGATCGTCATGGCGTCGTAGCCGGCCGCCTCGGCCGCCTTGGCCAGCGGGATGTAGTACCTAAAGTCAGTCATCGCCTCTGCGTAGGTAAACCGCACGTCATCTGCCTTCCTGAAGGGGTCGTCACTCGACATTAGAACGTGTTCTAGTTTCAGCACAACCGGCAGGTTGGCGCGACGAGAACCCTGTCGCCGACGACAGCAGGTTTTGGGCTACAGCTGGTTCTCGGGGCCGATGACCGCCCACACCGTCTTCCCGGACGAGGTGGGCGTGCTGCCCCACGCTCGGGACAACGCGTCGACGATCGCCAGCCCGGACACGTCGATGCCCTTCTTCGGCGACGGCAGTCGCATCGCGGGCGTGTTGCTCGCATCCGACACCGCGATGGTCGCGGTGGCGCCTTGCGCTTCGATGCGCACCGCCGGAACGCTGGCGGTGTGTTCCAGCACGTTCTCCACGAACACGTTGACGACCACCAAAGCCACCGGAATGAGCTTGGACTGGGACCAGGTGGTGAGCCATTCGCGGACCAGGCGCCGTGACTCGCGCAGGCTGGTCAGGTCGGCGGGTAGCTGGACATCGGTGCGCCGCACCGGGCGACGGCTGTGCTGGCCGAGCGCCTTCATCGCGGCCTTCTCGCTCGAATAGACCGGCATGAAGTGGGTGACACCACTACCGGTGATCGTGTCCCGGGTCGCCCGGTTGGTGCAGACCAACACGATTGGAATGTGGGGGGCGCTGCCGACCTGCCAGTACGCGCCCATGAAGGTCGACCATGCCGATTCGGTGCGCACCTTGAGCCCGGAGACGTTGACGATCACGGCTGCGGCGTCGTCCAGCGTGGCCTTGAGGATGCGTTCGTGCACTGCGGTCGAGTGGGCGGCATCAAGCTCACCTTCGAGGGTCAGAACGACAACCGAGTCATCCGTCCGCATCGCAACCGCCACCGGGCTCATCCCAGCTCGGTCCTGGCGTCCGGTCCCATTGCAAGCTCCTCGCATTCTGCCGGGCCGATTGCTTGAGTATCCGCTCTCGGCGGCAAAAGTCTACTTCGCAGGCGGCGACCTCAATACAGCCGGGAAGCGCAGGCTGCGATTGGGATCCCCGTAAATCCACGCCGCAAGCCCGCAACGAAAGCACCATGCTCCCCCTCCCACACCCGTCGGAGAGTCGACTACACCATCCCGACGCGCTTTGGAGTCCAATGCCCAGCACGCGCTTCCATCGGGGTTACCCACCTGGCCCCCGCCACCAAACTTTTCGGTATGTGCGAAAAACGGGGTGTTAACCAGCGCAAAGGCAGCACTGACCGCGCCGGGCGCCAGCCTGGCCGCGGCGCACATATCGGCTCAGGTGTCGCTCGGGGCATAGGGGGGAGCGCCCACCCCGGCGACCGAGTGTGTCCCCCACGGCGTTTCTTCGACGATGCGTGCCGGCACGCTGCACTCACCGACCGTCAGAGTGCCGGTCCGTGCTTGCTTGAGGATGTCTGCGGACAAGGGTCTCGATTGGGAACCAAATACCGTTCCCTGCCAGTGGTAGTGGCCGTCGATCGGGTCCAGGTGACCGGTGAGCCGCACCCGCACCGAGTGGCGGGTGCCGGCGATTTCCAGCGTGGCGGCGCCGTCGTAGGTGTCCTCGCCGGCGGGAGCGCTGCCGGAGAGATCGAACGCGGACGTCACCGGGGGCGGCTCGGCCGGTCGCAACTGAGCGCGTTCGTTGAACACCTGCTGGCTGCTGGCGCGCACCTCGATGCGGCCGCTGGCGGTGCGCTTCATGGCTTTCAGGCACTCGGCGACATAGCGCGACTGCGCGTGCGGATCGGGTCCGTCGATGAAGAAGTAGTTGGGGAACCCGCGAACGGCCACCCCCCAGAACGGTTCCATGCCCTCGTGCCACGCCCGCCGGACGGTCAGCCCGCCCGCGCCGACCAGGGTCTGATCGGCGAGATCCTCAGGGATGACGAAGCCGGTGCCGTAGATGATTGCGTCGACGCGGTGGTCGGCGCCATCGACGGTCCGCACACCCGTCGCGGTCACCGCCTCGATCGCCGACGCGGCTACCGCGATGGGCGGCCGTCGGGCCGGCCGGTTGTGGCGGCGCAGCCAGCGCGTGGCGCGGGTGGACCACACCGGGATATCGGTCACGACGCGACGCGGGGCGTGGGCGAACACGGTGACCGATCCCGCCACGTGGGCCAGTCGCCCGAGGTGGTGGGCGGCCGCGGCGTCGGTGCCGACGACCGCGATGTGCTTGCCGGACGGATCGAATGCGGCATCCCATGCCGCGGCGTGAAACGACGCTCCGCCGAACTTCTCGCGCCCGGGGATGCGTGGTAGCCAGGGCTGTTGGACCGGACCGTCAGCGGCGACGACGACATCGGCCCGGATCTGTTCGCCGTTCGCCGCGGTCAACAGCCAGGTGTCGGAGTCGTCGTCAAAGCGTGCGCACCGGCCGGGCCAGTCGAGCATCGCCAGGTCGGTGAAACCTGCTGCGAGCAAGGCGGTTTGGGCAGTCTGGCCGCACGCGCCCGCGCCCACGACGGCGATATGGCAGCGGCGCTCGGCACGATCCGGCGGCTGGGTCACAGAAACCTGCTGCGCTTCCAGCCGCGGCGCGCGATCGAGCCCATCAGGCCGACCTCGGTCAGAAACGCCGCCAGTGGAGCGAAGCCGGCAACCTGTATGTCGCGCCGATGTGGACTGGTGCGCGCGGCCTTCCGGGCCCGCTTGGGGTCCAGACCCGTTCGCGCGTAGGGGACGGGATTGCTGAACAGGTAGTTGAAGAAGTAGCCGCCCAGGCCGTTGATGTTGGCCATGAACCAGCGGTTGAGCCGGGGCATCTCGACGACGCGCTTGCGGGCGCCGTCGCGCGCGAACTGGATGTGGCGCGCCTCTTCGGTGACGTGAATACGCATGAGCCGCTGGATGATTGGTTGCAGCTCCGGGTCGTCCATCATCTGCCGCTGCAGCGAGTCGAAGATCTCCTCACCGATCAGGGCGGCCACCCAGAGCATCGAGCCGCGCTGAAACGCCAACGGCAGGAAATTGATGATCATCCGGTGGAACAGCCTGGGGCGCACCGGCTTGGCGCCGATGCGTTCGATGGCCTTGCCGAACATCACCATGTGGCGGGTTTCGTCGCCCAGTTCGGTCAGCTTGTAATGCGTCGAGTTGCTCGTCGGGTCCTCGTGCAGGATCGTGCGCAGCAGCGATTGATTGAGCATGTTCTCGAACCAGATGCCGGCCGACAGCGTGTTGACCAGTTCCTGGCGGGACAGCTCGATCTGTTGTTCGCGGGTCATCTCGTCCCACATCGGCGTGCCGTAGAGCGACACGAGCCGGGCCGGCAGGTAGAACTTGTCCGGGTCCAGCGGGGCGTCCCAGTCGATGTCGACGACGGGTTCGTAAGACTTTTTGACCGAGCCCTTCAGCAATCGGTCTGCGAAGTCTTCGCGACTCGGCCCACCTGGCTTCAGCACAGCGGTCGTCTCGCCGCTTTTCCTCGTCGCTTCGCTCTGCGTCGTCTCGGCGCGGGTCATCGCTGGCGTCCCTCCATTGGGTGCTTCAGACGGTACCCATGGTACTGGGTACTTGCGGTCCCGGCTAGATGCTGGCGGTCGCGATTCGGCAATCTGACTGCAACGAGCATCAGGAGGCGACGGAGTGGGCCGGCACATTCACGTCATCGGCATCGGTGCCGGCGATCCGAGCTATGTGACCGTCCAGGCGATCGAGGCGCTCAACGACACCCAGGTGTTCTTCGCGATGGACAAGGGCGAGCAGAAGAGCGACCTGGTGGCGTTGCGACGCGAGATCTGCGGCCGCTTCATCGGCGAGCCGGGCTACCGCTTCGTCGAGCTGCCCGACCCCAAGCGGGCGGATGATGCGGACTACCGGGACGCGGTTGCGGACTGGCACGCCGCCCGCGCGCAGATCTGGGCCGACGCCATCTCGGCCGAGCTGGGTCCGCATGGCGTGGGCGGGTTTTTGGCCTGGGGCGACCCGTCGCTCTACGACAGCACGCTGCGGATCCTCGACGCGGTGGCCGCGCGGGTCGACTTCACGTTCGACGTGATCCCGGGCATCACCGCGGTGCAGGCGCTGACCGCCCGGCACCGCATCCCGCTCAACGAGGTCGGCGAGCCCGTCCTGATCACCACCGGACGGCAACTGCGCACGCACGGCCCGGCCTCGGGATCCGCCGTCGTGATGCTCGACGCCGACTGCTCGTTCCAGGTCTGCCCGCCCGACACCCGAATCTGGTGGGGCGCCTACCTGGGCACCGACGACGAACTGCTCATCGCGGGCACGGTCGGCGAGGTGGGACCCCGCATCGTTTCGCTGCGAGCCGAAGCCCGCGCCCGGCACGGCTGGATCATGGACACCTATTTGCTGCGACCGGCACACTGAAACCGTGCCCGAACTACCCGAGATCGAAGCGCTGGTCGACCATCTGCGGCGCCATGCCGTCGGCCTGGCCATCGGCCGGGTCGACATCGCCGCCCTGTCCGTGCTGAAGACCTTCGACCCGCCGATCGACGCGCTGCACGGCCAGACCGTTGCCGGGGCGCAGCGGTGGGGCAAATACCTCGGGCTGCGGACCGACAACCTCTTCCTGATCGCGCATCTGTCGCGTGCGGGCTGGCTGCGGTGGTCCGACAAGCTGGCCGCGGCGCCGCTGCGGCCCGGCAAGGGCCCGATCGCGCTGCGGGTGCACCTGGGCACGCCCGGCGAGGCGCCCGGCTTCGACCTCACCGAGGCCGGCACCCAGAAACGGCTGGCGGTCTGGCTGGTCGACGACCCGGCGCGGGTCCCCGGGATCGCCGCGCTCGGCCCGGACGCGCTGGACCTGGACGTCGACGCGCTGGCCAACGTGTTGGCCGGCAACACCGGCCGGATCAAGACGGTCATCACCGACCAGAAGGTGATCGCCGGGATCGGCAACGCCTACAGCGACGAGATCCTGCACGTCGCGCGCATTTCGCCGTTCGCCACCGCCGGCAAGCTGTCCGATGCGCAGCTCGCCACGCTGCACGACGCGATGGTCTCGGTGCTCACCGATGCGGTGAGCCGATCCGTCGGCCAGGGGGCGGCCACGCTCAAAGGCGAGAAGCGCTCCGGATTGCGGGTGCACGCCCGCACCGGGTTGCCCTGCCCGGTATGCGGGGACACCGTGCGCGAAGTGTCGTTCGCGGACAAGTCTTTTCAGTACTGCCCGACGTGTCAGACCGGGGGCAAGATACTGGCCGACCGGCGCATGTCGCGTTTGCTGAAGTAGTCGCCCGACTCCGGACTTGACACCTGTCGATATGCTGCCCCGATGACTCGCCAGAAGATCCTCATCACCGGCGCCAGCTCCGGCCTGGGTGCCGGCATGGCGCGCGCGTTCGCCGCCAAGGGCCGCGACCTTGCGCTGTGCGCGCGTCGCACCGACCGGCTCGATGAGCTGAAAGCCGAGCTGTCGCAGCAGTATCCGGGCATCAAGATCGCGGTCGCCGCGCTGGATGTCAACGACCACGAGGCCGTCCCCAAGGTGTTCGCCGAACTCAGCGACGAGTTGGGCGGCATCGACCGCGTCGTCGTCAACGCCGGGCATCGGCAAGGGCGCGAAACTGGGGTCCGGCAAGCTGTGGGCCAACAAGGCCACCATCGAGACCAACCTGGTCTCGGCGCTGGTGCAGATCGAGACCGCGCTGGAGATGTTCAACAAGAACGGTTCGGGCCACCTGGTGCTGATCTCGTCGGTGCTCGGCAACAAGGGCGTGCCCGGCGTCAAGGCCGCCTATGCGGCAAGCAAGGCCGGGGTGAGCTCACTGGGCGAATCGCTGCGCGCCGAATACGCCAAGGGGCCCGTCAAGGTTTCGGTCATCGAGCCCGGCTACATCGAGTCGGAGATGACGGCCAAGTCCAACAGCACAATGTTGATGGTGGACAACGAAACTGGCGTCAACGCACTTGTCGCCGCCATGGAGCGCGAGCCCGGCCGGGCCGCCGTGCCGTGGTGGCCGTGGGCGCCGCTGGTGCAGTTGATGCGGGTGCTGCCGCCTCAGCTGGCCAAGTTGTTCGCCTGAGAACTACCTCAGCTGGTGCGCCCGCGTTCACTGCGATAGCGGCGCACCAGGGCGTCGGTGGAGCTGTCCGACTGTGGCGCCGGCGAGTCGTCCGCGGTGATCACCGGAATCAGGGCCTTGGCCTGGGTTTTGCCCAGCTCCACGCCCCATTGGTCGAACGAGTCGATTCCCCAGATCACGCCCTCGGTGAAGACCTGATGCTCGTAGAGCGCGATCAGCTGGCCCATGCACCGACGGGGTGAGCCGGTTGGCCAGAATCGAGGTCGACGGCCGGTTACCGGGCATCACCTTGTGCGGCACGATGTCCGCGGGTGTGCCTTCGGCGGCGATCTCTTCGGCGGTCTTGCCGAAGGCCAGCACCTGGGTCTGGGCGAAGAAGTTGCTCATCAACAGGTCGTGCATGCTGCCACTGCCTTCGGCGGTGGGCAGGTCGTCGAGGGGCTGGCTGAACCCGATGAAGTCGGCGGGCACCAACCGGGTGCCCTGATGCAGCAACTGGTAGAACGCGTGCTGCCCGTTGGTTCCCGGTTCGCCCCAAAAGATTTCGCCGGTGTCGGTGGTGACCGGGCTGCCGTCCGCGCGGGTCGATTTGCCGTTGGATTCCATGGTCAGCTGTTGCAGATACGCCGCGAAACGTGCCAGGTCATTGGAATAGGGCAGCACGGCGCGCGATTGCGCGCCCATGAAGTTGGAGTACCACAGGCCGATAAGTCCAAGCAGCACAGGCGCGTTGGATTCCAGCGGTGCGGTCTTGAAATGCCGGTCGACGATGTGGAACCCGGAGAGGAAGTCCGCGAAGGCTTCTCGGCCGATGACGGCCATCACCGACAGGCCGATCGCCGAGTCCACCGAGTAGCGGCCGCCGACCCAATCCCAGAACCCGAACATGTTGTCGGTGTTGATGCCGAAGTCGTCGACGAGGCGTTTGTTGGTGGAGACGGCGACGAAGTGCTGGGACACCGCGGCGTCGCCGAGCGCGTCGGTGATCCAGCGGCGCGCGGCCGTGGCATTGGTCAGGGTTTCCAGCGTCGAGAACGTCTTCGACGCGACGATGAAAAGCGTTGTGGCGGGGTCTAAGTCGGCTAGGGTGGCGATCAGGTCGGCCGGGTCGACGTTGGAGACGAAGCGCGCCGAGATCCCCGCATCCGCATAGTGGCGCAGCGCCTGGTAGACCATCACCGGGCCGAGGTCCGATCCGCCGATGCCGATGTTGACCACCGTGCTGATCCGTTTCCCGCTGGCCCCGGTCCATTCGCCGCTGCGCAACCGGTCGGTGAAGTCGCCCATCGCGTCCAGCACGGCAGTGCACGTCCTCGACGACGTTTTCGCCGTCGACGACCAGCTCGGCGTCCCGGGGCAGTCGCAGCGCGGTGTGCAGCACCGCGCGATCCTCCGAGGTGTTGATGTGTACCCCGGCGAACATCTGGTCGCGGCGCTCTTCGAGGTTGGCCGTGCGTGCCAGATCGACCAAGAGCCGCAGCGTTTCTCGGGTGATGCGGTGCTTGCTGTAGTCGATGTAGAGGTCGCCGACGGAGACGGTCAGTTCGCGGCCGCGATCGGGATCGTCGTCGAAGAACTGGCGCAGATGGGTGTCGCCGATTTGTTCATGATGCCTGCGCAGGGCGTCCCACGCCGGGGTGGCGGTGATGTCGGGGAGGGTGTGCACGGAGGTCATGCTTCGACCCTATGGGCTGTGACGTGACGGAGCCAGGTGTAGCGGTGAGCTCTGCGCCCGACCGGTGGACCGCCGCGGTCAGTGACCGAGCCGGCCCCTGCCCAAACGCAGCAGCAGTATCGCCAGATCCTTGCCTTCGGGGCCGAGCTCGCTGTAGCGATCGATGACCTTCATTTCGCGGCTATGGACAAGCCGCGTGCCGCCGGACGCCATTCGTGCCTTGCCGATCGCCTGTGACACCTCGGTGCGCCGCTTCACCGCGGCGAGGATCGCGGCGTCGAGCCGGTCGATCTCGTGGCGCAAGCTCGTCTATGTCGGTGACCGCTTGGGTCTCCTCCATCTCGATGTTCATCTCTGCTGACTCCGCGTCTTCGTCGTGATGTGGGGGTTCTGGTCTCATGCAGTATCGGGCCTCACAAAAGACGAGCCCCGAGTGCCGAAAGCGGGCCACGGGGCTCTGCGGAAGCAGTTAGGCCACGGGCACCGCGAGCCGGTACCCGTAGGGAAATCGGCGGCGCCACTCCTGAGTCGAGGAGCGTCGCCGACACTGCACGTTGAGCACAAATCGAGTTTGCCACTAAACCCGGTAAACGCGCAAAAAAACGCGCTTAAGCTGCGCTTTTTGGACTTGGGTGCAATTGAGCCGCCGCACGAAATCCGATTCGGAAATCGCATCCCGACACGCCGAATTCCCGGGAGCCCGCCTGACGCCGTCCCGGTCACTCGGGCCGCTAGCCTGGTCTGATGCCAGGGCGCTGTGCGTCAGTGGGCGGCGGTAAGTTTGGACTGACATGAGTGTGCACGCAACAGATGCCAAGCCGGCCTCCGAAGCAGATCAACTGCTCGAGGGCCTCAATCCGCAACAGCGCCAAGCGGTGGTGCATGAGGGTTCCCCACTGCTGATCGTCGCGGGTGCGGGTTCGGGGAAGACCGCGGTGTTGACCCGCCGCATCGCCTACCTGATCGCGGAACGCGGGGTCGGGGTCGGTCAGGTGCTGGCCATCACCTTCACCAACAAGGCCGCCGCCGAGATGCGCGAACGGGTGGTGCGGCTGGTGGGCAACCGGGCCCGCGCCATGTGGGTGTCCACCTTCCACTCGACCTGCGTGCGCATCCTGCGCAACCAGGCGTCCCTGATCGAGGGCCTCAACTCCAACTTCTCCATCTATGACGCCGACGACTCACGGCGTCTGCTGCAGATGATCGGGCGCGACATGGGGCTCGACATCAAGCGGTACTCGCCGCGGCTGCTGGCCAACGCCATCTCCAATCTGAAGAACGAGCTGATCGACCCCGCCGAGGCGGTGGACAACCTGACCGACGATTCCGACGAGTTGTCCCGCACGGTGGCCAGCGTCTACGGCGAATACCAGCGGCGGCTGCGGACGGCCAACGCGCTGGACTTCGACGACCTGATCGGGGAGACCGTGGCGGTGCTGCGGGCCTTCCCGCAGATCGCCCAGCACTATCGGCGGCGGTTCCGGCACGTGCTCGTCGACGAGTACCAGGACACCAACCACGCGCAGTACGTGCTGGTGCGCGAGCTGGCCGGCCGCGGCGGTTCAGCGAGGGTCGCCGGAGCTGGCCCGGCGGCCGACGGAGGCGAGGCGAAGCTGGGACCGCCGAACCAGCCCGGCAGTGACGTGGTGTCCGACGAGGTGCCGCCCGCGGAGCTGTGCGTGGTCGGCGACGCCGACCAGTCGATCTATGCGTTCCGCGGCGCCACCATCCGCAATATCGAGGACTTCGAACGCGACTATCCGGACGCGACAACCATTCTGCTGGAACAGAATTACCGCTCGACGCAGAACATCCTGTCCGCGGCCAACTCGGTGATCGCCCGTAACTCCGGGCGCCGCGACAAGCGACTGTGGACCGCCGAAGGTGCCGGCGAGCTGATCGTCGGCTACGTCGCCGACAACGAGCACGACGAGGCCCGGTTCGTCGCCGAGGAGATCGACGCGCTCGCCGAGAAGGGCGAGATCACCTACAACGACGTCGCCGTCTTCTACCGCACCAACAACTCGTCGCGGTCGTTCGAAGAGGTGTTCATCCGCGCCGGAATTCCGTACAAAGTCGTTGGAGGAGTGCGCTTCTACGAGCGCAAGGAGATTCGCGACATCGTCGCCTATCTGCGGGTGCTGGACAACCCCGGGGACGCGGTCAGCATGCGGCGCATCCTCAACACCCCGCGCCGGGGCATCGGCGATCGCGCCGAGGCGTGCGTGGCGGTATACGCCGAGAACACCGGTGCCAGCTTCGCCGACGCGCTCGTGGCCGCGGCCGAAGGCAAAGTGCCGATGCTGAATTCGCGTGCGGAGAAGGCGATCGCCGGTTTCGTCGAGCTGCTCGACGAGCTGCGCGGCCGCTTGGACGACGACCTCGGAGATCTGGTCGAGTCGGTGCTCGAACGCACCGGATACCGCCGGGAACTCGAATCCTCTACCGACCCACAGGAACTCGCGCGCTTGGACAACCTCAACGAACTCGTCAGCGTGGCACACGAATTCAGCACCGACCGGGCCAACGCCGCGGCACTGGGCGAGTCCTTGCAAACCCCCGAAGACGAAGACGTGCCGGATACCGGTGTGCTGGCGGAGTTTTTGGAACGGGTGTCGCTGGTCTCCGACAGCGACGAGATCCCCGAGGACGGCGCCGGCATGGTCACCCTGATGACGCTGCACACCGCCAAGGGTCTGGAGTTTCCGGTGGTGTTCGTGACCGGCTGGGAGGACGGAATGTTCCCCCACATGCGGTCGTTGGACGATCCGGTCGAACTCTCCGAGGAGCGGCGGCTGGCCTACGTCGGGATCACCCGGGCCCGGCAGCGGCTCTATGTGAGCAGGGCCATCGTCCGGTCCTCCTGGGGACAGCCCATGCTCAACCCGGAATCGCGCTTCCTGCAAGAGATTCCGCAGGAGCTCATCGAATGGCGACGCACGGCGCCGGCCCCGTCGTTCAGCGCGCCGGTGAGCGGCGCCGGCCGGTTCGGTACACCGCGGGCGGCCCCGACCCGCTCGGGGATGAGCAAGCGCCCGCTACTGGTGCTTGCAGCCCGGCGACCGGGTGACGCACGACAAGTACGGGCTGGGGCGGGTCGAGGAAGTGTCCGGCGTCGGCGAATCGGCGATGTCGCTGATCGACTTCGGCAGCTCGGGACGGGTGAAGCTGATGCACAACCACGCCCCGATCAGCAAGCTCTAACCCGGAGGTGTGATCCGTCCGCGTTCGGCGAAGGTCAGGCGTCCAGCCAGCGTTTGGTTTGCGGCAGCATCACCAGCACCACCGTGGCGATGGGCAATATCGGCAGCAGGTGCACAACCCACGCGACCCGGGCGCCGGCGATGAACACCCCGATGTAGGTGAGAAACGCGACCAGCGCGCCGGCCATCAGCAGGTAGCGGCTGATCGATCGGCGCTGCAGCAGCATGATCACGCCGGACACCGTGGTGCCCGCGAACACCAGGGCCAGAAACGCGACCGCGATGCAGAACAGTCGGTCGGTTCGCCACCAACCGGCGATCAGATCGGTGGCCACCACCGACGTGGCCCAGCCGCTGACGATGCTGACCGCGCACGCGGCGACGGCCGTCCGATCGGTGGGCTCAAGGGCCGGCACTCCCGCGTAGCCGGTGCGAGCCGCACCAGGACCGGCCCGGTAGGGCGACGATTGCGGCGCGAAGTGGGTGGTCGGGCTGTCCGGCGTGGTCGGGATGGGCCCGGTCGGCGCGCGCCGGATGATTCGTGTCCGTGAGTCGGAGGGCGAATCGTGCTCTGGCGCAGGCTCGGGCGGACGCGGAGCGGAAGATTCTTCGTTCGGCGCGGTCACCTCATCCAGCGTAGTTGCCGACCATAAGACCACGCTTAGCGAGCCACGGCACGGGATCGATGCGTTCGCTGCCGCCCTGCAGCACCTCGAAATGCAGGTGCGGGCCGGTGGAATTGCCCCGGTTGCCCATGGTGGCGATCTGGTCGCCGGCCATCACGCGCTCACCGACGCTGACCAGCGTGGTGTTGATGTGGCCGTAGAGCGTGACGGTGCCGTCGGCATGGCGCAGCTTGACCAGCATCCCATAGCCGCTGGCCGGACCGGAGTCGATGACGACGCCGTCGGACACCGCATAGATCGGTGTGCCGATCGAGTTGGCCAGGTCGATACCGGCGTGCAGCACGCCCCAGCGGTAGCCGAAGTTGGAGGTGAAGATCCCCTTGGTCGGCATCACGTAGAGCGGCTGCGACAACCGCGCCTCGCGTTGAGCGCGATCGTTGGCGAAGGCGACGCCCTTGGCGAGCTCCTGGTTGTGCAGCGCGGCGGTGGCCGCCGGCGCCGCGGCGATCACCTGGGGGCCGCGGACGGTGCTGGTGCCCGCCCCGCCGGTGAGCGCGGACGCGTTGGCGGTCAGCACGGCGTCGGTCTTGGGGGTGTCGGCGTGGCTGGTGGCGGTGTGGGCGGCCGCGGCGGCCGCGCCGGCCGCCATAGCCGAGATCAGCAGGCGGCCCCGGGCCGCGCTGGTCGGTTGCTTGCGGTGCTGCCCGCCGCGGCGTGCGACGCCGACGACGTCGGTGGTGTGCGAGCGATCGAGACGCCGCTCGGTGCGCGGCTCGACGATCACCCGCGGCAGCACCTCGGTGACGGGTGCGGCCAGCCAAACCGGGCGTACGTCGTCGGCTTCGTTCAGGTCGTCGAGCTCGGGCGCCAGCAGCACCTGCGCTTCGTTGTCGAACGGTGAGTCATTGCTGAAGTCGAGGTCGCCGAGATCGCCGGCGTCGTCGCTGAATTCGAAGTCGTCGAAATCAAAGCCGTCGAGCGGAAGGATTTCCGTGACTTCGGTGCGATGCGGGGCTTCGGCCCACCGGGCGCCTGCCGCGCGACCTACCCTCACGACGCCTTCAGTTACGGCAGAAGGCTGGGCTAAACGGTGCTGGGACAACCTGAAATGTCCTCGTATCGTGACCATAACGTTATCTGGACCCTAGGAAGGTATCCGCTAACGCGCGGGGCTGGCAACCTCGTTGGAAAATCCGGGCGGAATTGTGATTTGGATCACGCGCGACGGTCAACCCATAGCCCGTGAGCTGTGCCACATCGGCGGACGCGGCGGTAAAAGCCGTTTGAGGGGTGGATACAGTTCGTCCGTGCGAGTTGCCGAGTGCGGCGCCGCCGACCAAGAGGCCTAGTAGTTGAGTCGAGCGAAGACAGAGAGTCCATGGACCTTTTCGAGTATCAAGCAAAAGAATTGTTCGCCAAGCACAACGTACCGACTACGCCGGGACGCGTGACCGACACCGCCGAGGGCGCTCGCGAGATCGCCACCGAGATCGGTCGTCCGGTGATGGTCAAAGCGCAGGTGAAGGTCGGCGGACGTGGCAAGGCGGGTGGCGTCAAGTACGCGGCGACGCCCGAAGACGCCTACGAGCACGCCAAGAACATCCTCGGTCTCGACATCAAGGGTCACGTCGTGAAGAAGCTGCTGGTCGCCGAGGCCAGCGACATCGCCGAGGAGTACTACATCTCCTTCCTGCTCGACCGCGCCAACCGCACCTACCTGGCCATGTGCTCGGTCGAGGGCGGCATGGAGATCGAGGAGGTGGCCGCCACCAAGCCCGAGCGGCTGGCCAAGGTTCCGGTGGACGCCGTCAAGGGTGTCGACCTGGCGACCGCGCGTTCCATCGCCGAGCAGGGCCACCTGCCCGCCGAGGTGCTCGACGCCGCCGCGGTCACCATCAACAAGCTGTGGGAGGTCTTCGTCGCCGAGGACGCCACCCTGGTCGAGGTCAACCCGTTGGTGCGCGACCCGAAGGACCAGATTCTGGCGCTGGACGGCAAGGTCACGCTGGACGCCAACGCCGACTTCCGTCAGCCCGGCCACGCCGAGTTCGAGGACCGCGACGCCACCGACCCGCTGGAGCTCAAGGCCAAGGAGCACGACCTCAATTACGTCAAGCTCGACGGCGCGGTCGGCATCATCGGTAATGGCGCGGGCCTGGTGATGTCGACGCTCGACGTCGTCGCCTACGCCGGGGAGAAGCACGGCGGGGTCAAGCCGGCCAACTTCCTCGACATCGGTGGTGGCGCGTCGGCCGAGGTGATGGCCGCGGGCCTCGACGTCATCCTGAACGACAAGCAGGTGAAGAGCGTGTTCGTGAACGTGTTCGGCGGCATCACCTCCTGCGACGCCGTCGCCAACGGAATCGTCACCGCGCTGAACATGCTCGGCGACGAGGCCAACAAGCCGCTCGTCGTCCGGCTCGACGGCAACAACGTCGACGAAGGCCGCCGCATCCTGGCCCAGGCCAACCACCCGCTGGTGATCCAGGCCGAGACCATGGACGCCGGTGCCGACAAAGCCGCCGAGCTGGCGAACAAGTAAGGGAGCACAAGCCATGTCGATCTTCCTGAACAAGGACTCCAAGGTCATCGTCCAGGGCATCACCGGCGGCGAGGGCACCAAGCACACCGCGCTGATGCTGAAAGCCGGCACCCAGGTGGTGGGCGGGGTGAACGCCCGCAAGGCCGGCACCACCGTGTCGCACGTGGACCCCGTCGGCAAGGACGTCGAACTTCCCGGTGTTCGGCAGCGTCGCCGAAGCGATGAAGGAGACCGGCGCCAACGTGTCGGTCGTCTTCGTGCCGCCGAAGTTCGCCAAGGACGCGATCATCGAGGCCATCGACGCCGAGATCCCGCTGCTGGTGGTCATCACCGAGGGAATTCCGGTGCAGGACAGCGCATTATGCGTGGGCCTACAACATGCGACAAGGGGCAGAAGACGCGCATCATCGGGCCGAACTGCCCCGGCATCATCACCCCGGGCGAGGCGCTGGCCGGCATCACCCCGGCGAACATCAGCGGACCCGGCCCGGTCGGGCTGGTGTCCAAGTCCGGCACGCTGACCTACCAAATGATGTACGAGCTGCGCGATTTCGGCTTCTCCACCTCGATCGGCATCGGCGGTGACCCGGTGATCGGCACCACCCACATCGACGCCATCGAGGCCTTCGAGAAGGACCCCGACACCAAGGTCATCGTGATGATCGGCGAGATCGGCGGTGACGCCGAGGAGCGCGCGGCCGACTACATCAAGGCCAACGTCTCCAAGCCGGTCGTCGGCTACGTCGCGGGATTCACCGCGCCGGAAGGCAAGACGATGGGCCACGCGGGCGCCATCGTGTCCGGCTCGTCGGGCACCGCGGCCGCCAAGAAGGAGGCCCTGGAGGCGGCCGGCGTCAAGGTCGGCAAGACGCCGTCGGAGACCGCCGCGCTGGCCCGGGAGATCCTGCAGAGCCTGTAGTTCTTTGCCGAGACTGCGGTCAGATCGCGTTTCCCCGAATCCGCGCTGGCCGCAGTTTCGTTTTGGTCCCGAGCCATCGGTTAGCCTGGCAAACTAACAGTTGCCAGGAGGTTTGTCATGCCGGTCGATCCGCGTACTCCGGTGCTCGTCGGCGTCGGCCAGTTCACCGAGCGCATCGACGACCCGGACTATCGGGGCATGTCGGCGGTCGACCTTGCGCGGCCGCCACGAGGGCAGCTCTTGCCGACACCGGCGCCAAAGGTGTTGCGCAGGCCGTCGACACGGTCTTCGGGCTACGGCAGTTCGAGATCTCCGGACCGATGCCGGCGGCGCTCGGCAAGTCGAACAACTACCCGCGTTCGGTGATGAACCGTCTCGGCGGCGACCCGGCTCGCGTGGTACTCGAACCCGTCGGTGGGCAGGGCCCGCAGAAGCTGGTCACCGAGGCGGGCAACGCAATCGCGGCGGGCGACGCCGACGTCGTACTGATCATGGGCTCGGAACCGGGGTCGACGGCTCGCTATTTCGCCGGGCCGGCGATGACAAGCCCGACTTCACCGAACACGTCGAGGGCCAACTCGAGGACCGCGGCCACCAGATCTTCAGCTACATCGACGAATACACGATCCAGCACGGCTTGACCGGGGCGCCGGTGCAGTACGGGCTGCATGGAGAATGCGCGGCGCGCCCGCCTTGGACGCAGCGTGGCCGACTATCGGCGCGAGATGGCGGAACTGTTCGCCCCGATGTCCAAAGTGGCTGCCAAGAACCCGTTTTCGTCATCACCGGTGGAGCGGTCGGTCGACGAGATCATCACGATCACCGACGACAACCGGATGATCTGCGACCCGTACCCGCGTCTGCTCGTCGCCCGCGATCAGGTCAACCAGGGTGCGGCGGCGGTGCTGATGTCAGTGGAGGCGGCGACCGGCCTCGGGGTGCCCGAGGACAAGTGGGTCTATGTGCACGGCCACTCGGACATGGTCGAGCAGGCGATGCTCGATCGCGTCGATCTCGGCGCCAGCCCGGCGGCGGTTCTTGCGGCTCGAGAAGCGTTGCGGGTAGCAGGAATCGGCATCGACGACATCGCCACCTTCGATCTGTACAGCTGCTTTCCCATTCCCGGTGTTCGTCATCTGCGAAGCGCTGGGCATTGACGGCGACGACCCGCGCGGCCTGACCCTGACCGGCGGATTGCCGTACTTCGGCGGCCCCGGGAACAGCTACTCGCTGCACGGTATCGCCGAGACGGTTGGGCAGATGCGGGACAACCCAGGGCAATTCGGCCTCGTCGGCGCCAACGGCGGCATCATGAGCAAGTACTCGGTCGGCATCTACTCGACCACACCGGTGAACTGGCGCACCGACAACTGCGCGGAGCTGAAGAAAGAGATCGACGCGCTGCCGAAGGTCGACGTCACGAAAACGCCGGACGGCGCGGCGACCATCGAGACGTACTCGGTGCACTACGACTGGCCGATCCGCACCGGCATCATCGTCGGCAGGCTCGCCGCGGACAACACGCGATTCATGGCCACCACCGACGACGACGATCTCGTCGCATTGATGTGCGACGGCGATCCACTCGGTGCGGAGATCTGCGTGTGGTCGACCGACAACGGCAACCGGGCTTCGCTGGGCTAGAACCCGTCCTGCCCGCGGAGCCTAAACCAGCGCGGCGAGCTTGCCGGCCAGCCGCTCGACGTAGGCGGCGACCTCGTCCTCGGACTTGTCCGGCAGCCCGAACAGCACCTCGGTCACCCCGAGCTCGGCCCAGTTGGCCAGCTTCTCGGGCACCGGCTTGAAGTCCAGCGCCACGATCTGGGGAGCGCCGTCGCGGCCCGCGGCCGCCCAGGTGTCCTGCAGCAGCTTCACCGGCTCGTCGATGTCGAAGTCGCGTGGCGTGGTGATCCAGCCGTCGGCGCTGCGGGCGATCCACTTGAAGTTCTTCTCGGTGCCCGCGGCGCCCACCAGCACCGGAATGTGCGATTGCACCGGCTTGGGCCAGGCCCAGCTCGGGCCGAACTTCACGAATTCACCGTCGTAGGCGGCTTCTTCTTCGGTCCACAGCGCCCGCATCGCTTCGAGGTATTCGCGCAGCATGGTGCGGCGCCGGCCCGGCTGGCACGTTGTGGTCGGCGAGTTCGTCGGTGTTCCAGCCGAACCCGACGCCCAGGCTGACCCGTCCGCCGGACAGGTGGTCAAGGGTGGCAATACTTTTCGCCAGGGTGATCGGGTCGTGCTCGACCGGCAGGGCCACCGCGGTGGACAGCCGTACCCGCGAGGTGACCGCGCACGCCGCGCCCAGACTTACCCATGGGTCTAGTGTCCGCATGTAGCGATCGTCGGGCAGCGATTCGTCCCCCGTCGTGGGGTGAGCCGCCTCCCGCTTCACCGGAATGTGAGTGTGTTCTGGCACGTAGAAGGTCTGAAAGCCGTGGTCGTCGGCGAGCTTCGCGGCCTTCGCCGGAGAGATGCCACGATCACTGGTAAAAAGCACAAGCCCGTAATCCATGCAGAGAATTAGAACGTGTTCTACCTCTGCTGAGCAAGCCGTTGTGACACGGACCGTCTCGCGAGCGGTGCGCGGCGCCGTCGGTGCGGCCCCCGCCGTCCAAGCCGAGTGGCAGCGGCACGGGTTGCCGCACGTGCGCTAGCGTGGGTGATCGACCGCGTCGCTAACGCAGCGAGGCGCCTGGAAGCACAGCGTTGCACTGCAACCGTGGCGACCGCTAGGCAGTTCAAGGCACTGGAAGCAACAGGAGGAGCCATGACCTACTCTCCCGGAAGTCCGGGCTATCCATCGGCGCAACCCGGCGGCACCTATGCAGGCGCCACACCGTCCTTCGCCAAGGACGACGACGGACCCAGCAAGCTGCCGCTTTACCTGAACATCGCGGTGGTGGTCCTCGGTCTGGCGGCGTACCTGCTGAACTTCGGCCCCACCTTCACCATCGGCGCCGACCTCGGCCCGGGCATCGGTGGGCGCGCCGGCGACGCGGGCACCGCGGTCGTGGTTGCCGTGCTGGCCGCGCTGCTCGCCGGCCTCGGCCTGCTGCCGAAGACCAAGAACTATCCGGGAATCGTCGCGGTGATCGCGGTTCTGGGTGCATTGCTGGCCATCACCGAGACGATCAACCTGCCCGCCGGTTTCGCGATCGGCTGGGCGATGTGGCCGCTGGTGGCGGCAGTCGTGTTCCAGGCGATCGCCGCGGTCGTCGTGGTCCTGCTGGAGCCGGGGTGATCACCGCGCCGGCGCCGCGGCCCAAGTACGACCCGTACGCGCAGTATGGCCAGTACGGGCAATACGGCCAGTACGGTCAGCAGCCCTACTACGGTCAGCAGCCGGGCGCCCAGCAGCACGGGGGCCAGCAGTCGTCGCCGCAGGGATACGGGTCGCAGTACGGCGGCTATTCGCCGAGCGCGGCGCCGACCCAGAGCGGCGTTCCGACCGGCGGTTTCGGCGCTCAGCCCTCGCCGCAGTCGGGTCCCCAGCCGGCGGCGCAGCAGCAGGGCCCGTCCACGCCGCCCACCGGCTTCCCCAGCTTCAGCCCGCCGCCGAACGTCGGTGGATCGGACGCCGGTTCGGCGACGACGAACTACTCCGAGCAGGGTGGGGGCCAGCAGTTCGGCCACGAGCAGCAGTCGCCGTCGTCACCGTCTGGGCCAGCGCCCTCCTAACCGTGCGCTGTCGCGCCTAGTCGGGGACGTGCCCCAGAGTGACACGGGTGGAGGACAACCGGGCAGCAGGCGCTCGCCAGGCGCGTGACCTCGTCAGGGTCGCGTTCGCCCCGGCCGTGGTGGCGTTGGTCATCATCGCCGCGGTCACGCTGATCCAGTTGTTGATCGCCAACAGCGACATGACCGGCGCGCTGGGCGCCATCGCCAGCATGTGGCTCGGTGTGCACCAGGTGCCGGTCTCGATCGGCGGCCGCGAACTCGGTGTGATGCCGCTGCTGCCGGTCCTGCTGATGGTCTGGGCGACCGCGCGCAGCACGGCGCGGGCCACCTCCCCCGTACTCGTCGTGGCTGGTGGTCCGCTGGGTCATCGCCTCGGCGCTGGGCGGCCCGTTGCTGATGACGGCGATCGCGCTGGCGGTCATCCACGACGCGTCATCGGTGATCACCGAGCTGCAGACACCCAGCGCGCTGCGTGCGTTCCTCAGCGTGCTGGTGGTGCATGCCGCCGGCGCCGGGATCGGCGTGTGGTCCCGGGTGGGGCCACGCGCGTTGGCGGCGTCGTCGCTGCCGTTTTGGCTGGGCGATTCGCTGCGCGCCGCGGCCGCCGGCGTGTTGGCGTTGCTCGGGCTGTCCGGCCTGGTGACGGCTGGGTCGCTGGTCGTGCACTGGTCGACCATGCAGGAGCTCTACGGCATCACCGATTCGATCTTCGGCGAGTTCAGCCTCACCCTGCTGTCAATCCTCTACGCGCCCAACGTGATCGTGGGCACCGCGGCAATGGCCGTCGGGTCCAGCGCGCACCTCGGGTTCGCGACATTCAGTTCGTTCACCGTGTTCGGCGGGGATATCCCGGCCTTGCCGGTGTTGGCCGCGGTCCCCAGGCCGCCGCTGGGGCCGGTCTGGGTGGCGCTGCTCATCATCGGCGCGTCGTCCGGCGTGGCGGTCGGGCAGCAATGCGCCCGGCGTGCGCTGCCGCCGCTGGCTGCCGCGGCCAAGCTGCTGGTCGCCTCGGTCGCCGGGGCGCTGGTGATGTCGTTGGTCGCATACGCCGGCAGCGGTCAGCTGGGCAACTTCGGCCATGTCGGCGTGGACCAGGGCGCATTGCTCATCGGTGTCTTCTTCTGGTTCGCGGTCGTCGGCGGGGTCACGGTGGTGATGACCGGCGGGATCATGCGTCGTCCCAGACGGCTCAAGGCCCAGACCCGCGCCCGCCGCCGCGGCCGAGGAACCCGCGGACTTCGCCGGGCGTTTTCGACGACGGTCAGCCGCCCGAGGAAGCGGAGGCAGAGGACGCGAGCCCGGTGGACCCGGCCGACGAGGAGCCGGTTGATCCGGCCGACGCGGGCGACCCGCCGCCGGACGAGGCCGCCGATGTGCCCCGGACGAGTCCGCCGAACCCGTCGCGCCGGCCGGCGACGACCGACCGCCCCCCGGCGAGCCGGAGCGCGACCCGACTGAACGAGATTCCGGGGATTAGACCTTTTGCCCGCCTCGCAGCGACAACTGCGGCACGGGCGGTGCGGCACCGGGCGATTGTCGCTCAGAGGCGGGCAATTCCCATGCGGCCAGCCTGATCGTCAGGCCGACGACGTCGCCAGTAGGCTCGCCGATGTGGTCGAACCGCTCCATGTGCCCCCGAACGCACCGGCACGGGTAGTGGTACTGGCGTCGGGCACCGGGTCGCTGCTGAACTCACTGCTCGACGTCCGCCGTCGCGGAATATCCGGCCCGGGTGGTCGCCGTCGGCGCCGACCGCGACTGCCTGGCCACCGAGATCGCCGCGGCCGCGTCCGTGCCCGCCTTCACCGTCCGGCTCGGCGATCACCCGGACCGCGACGCCTGGGACGCGGCCATCACCGAGGCCACCGCCGCGCACTCGCCCGATCTGGTCGTCTCCGCTGGCTTCATGAAAATCCTTGGGCCGCAGTTTCTTTCACGATTCTACGGCCGCGTCATCAACACCCATCCGGCGCTGCTGCCGGCGTTCCCCGGTGCGCACGGGGTGGCCGACGCGTTGGCCTACGGCGTGAAGGTCACAGGCTGTACGGTGCACCTGGTAGATGCCGGGACGGACACCGGGCCGATACTGGCGCAGGAATCCGTTCCGGTGCTCGACGGCGACACCGAAGAGACCCTGCACGAACGCATCAAAGTCACCGAACGGAAGCTACTGGTGGACGTGGTGGCCGCGATCGCAACAGGCGGCCTGACCCTGGTCGGGAGAAAAGCGACGATCGGACGAAAGGCGACGAACCGATGAGCACCGACGACTGGCGCGGAGACGCCAAACGGCCGATCCGGCGCGCCTTGATCAGCGTGTACGACAAGACCGGGCTGGTCGACCTCGCCCAGGGCCTGGCGGGTGCCGGCGTCGAGATCGTCTCGACCGGATCCACCGCGAAGGTCATTGCCGACAAAGGCATTCCGGTGACCCGGGTCGAGGAGCTGACCGGCTTTCCCGGAGGTGCTCGACGGCCGGGTCAAGACACTGCACCCGCGCGTGCACGCGGGCCTGCTGGCCGACCTTCGCAAACCCGAGCACGCCGCGGCGCTCGAGGAGCTCGGCATCGCCGCGTTCGAGCTGGTCGTCGTCAACCTGTACCCCTTCACCGAGACCGTCGACTCCGGGGCGAGCATCGACGAATGCGTCGAACAGATCGACATCGGCGGCCCGTCGATGGTGCGGGCCGCGGCGAAAAACCATCCCAGCGTGGCGGTGATCACCGACCCGCGGGGCTACGACGGAGTGCTCGCCGCGGTACGTGAAGGCGGCTTTACCCTCGCCGAGCGCAAAAAGCTGGCCTCGCTGGCGTTTCGCGCACACCGCCGAATACGACATCGCGGTAGCGAGCTGGATGGAGTCGACGCTGGCTCCCGAACACCCGCCGACGGCTTTCCCGAAGTGGCTGGGCCGCAGCTGGCGCCGCTCGGCGATGCTGCGCTACGGCGAGAACCCGCATCAGCAGGCGGCGCTGTACAGCGACCCCGGCGCGTGGCCGGGACTGGCGCAGGCCGAGCAGCTGCACGGAAAAGAGATGTCCTACAACAACTTCACCGATGCGGACGCGGCCTGGCGGGCCGCCTTCGACCACGAGCAGACCTGCGTGGCAATCATCAAGCACGCCAACCCATGTGGGATCGCCATCTCGTCGGCATCGGTCGCGGACGCACACCGCAAGGCGCACGAATGCGATCCGCTGAGCGCGTTCGGCGGGGTCATCGCGGCCAACACCGAGGTCAGCCTGGAGATGGCCGAGTACGTCAGCACCATCTTCACCGAAGTCATCGTCGCCCCCGCCTACGAGCCGGCCGCCCTGGAGGTGTTGACCCGCAAGAAGAACATCCGGGTGCTGGTGGGTTCGGAGCCGCTGAGCGGTGGCACCGAGCTGCGGCCGATCAGCGGCGGCCTGCTGGTGCAGCAGCGCGACGAGCTCGACGCGCACGGCGACAACCCGGCGAACTGGACCCTGGCCACCGGCTCACCCGCCGATCCGGCGACGCTGGCCGACCTGGTGTTCGCCTGGCGTGTGTGTCGCGCCGTGAAATCGAACGCGATCGTGATCGCCGGCGGCGGCGCCACCATCGGCGTCGGCATGGGTCAGGTGAACCGGGTCGACGCCGCGCGGCTGGCCGTCGAACGCGGCGGTGACCGGGTGCGCGGCGCGGTCGCGGCCTCGGATGCGTTCTTCCCGTTCCCCGACGGACTCGAGACGCTGACCGGCGCCGGAGTGAAGGCGATCGTGCATCCCGGCGGATCGGTGCGCGACGACGAGGTGACCGCGGCGGCCGCCAACGCCGGCATCACGCTGTATCTGACCGGGGCGCGTCACTTCGCGCATTAGTCGCGCCGCGCGCGCCGACGCGGGTGTCAATAAGCGTGAAGTGAACGCCCTTGGCATGACTCGTCTGAGCGCGCGTCGTAGCGTGGAGTGGTGACGTCACCGAGCAACCTGCCCCGCACCGTCGGCGAACTGCGTGCCGCCGGTCATCGTGAACGGGGAGTCAAGCAGGAAATCCGCGAAAATCTGCTCACCGCTTTGGCCGACGGGCCAGATAGCGCAGCCATCTGGCCGGGCATTCTGGGATTCGACGACACCGTCTTGCCCCAGCTCGAGCGGGCGTTGATCGCGGGCCACGACTTCGTTCTGCTCGGTGAACGCGGCCAGGGCAAGACCCGGCTGCTGCGCGCGCTGACCGGATTGCTCGACGAGTGGACGCCGGTGATCGCCGGCGCCGAACTGGGTGAGCACCCCTACTCGCCGATCACGCCGGAGTCGATCCGCAAGGCCGCCACCCTGGGCGACGACCTGCCGGTCGAGTGGAAGCACCGCAGCGAGCGCTACACCGAAAAGCTCGCCACCCCGGACACCAGCGTCGCCGACCTGGTCGGCGACATCGACCCGATCAAGGTCGCCGAGGGCCGCAGCCTGGGGGACCCGGAGACCATCGCCTACGGACTGATTCCGCGCGCGCACCGCGGCATCGTCGCGGTCAACGAACTGCCCGACCTCGCCGAGCGCATCCAGGTGTCGATGCTCAACGTGATGGAGGAACGCGACATCCAGGTCCGCGGTTACACGCTGCGCCTGCCGCTGGACGTGTTGGTGGTCGCCAGCGCCAACCCCGAGGACTACACCAACCGCGGACGCATCATCACCCCGCTCAAAGACCGTTTCGGCGCGGAGATCCGGACCCACTACCCGCTGGAGCTCGAAGCGGAAGTCGGCGTGATCGCGCAGGAAGCGCACCTGTCCGCCCAGGTTCCCGACTACCTCATGCAGATCATCGCCCGATTCGCCCGCTACCTGCGGGAGTCCAACTCGGTCGATCAACGCTCCGGGGTGTCGGCGCGGTTCGCGATCGCCGCCGCAGAGACCGTCGCCGCCGCCGCGCGGCACCGCGGCGCGGTGCTGGGGGAGACGGACCCGGTGGCCCGGGTGGTCGATCTGGGCACGGTGATCGACGTGCTGCGCGGCAAGCTGGAATTCGAGTCCGGCGAGGAAGGCCGCGAACAGGCGGTGCTCGAACACCTGCTGCGCCGCGCGACCGCGGACACCGCGTCGCGGGCGCTGGGCGGCATCGACGTCGGATCGCTGGTGGCCGCGGTCGAGGGCGGTTCGGCGGTGACGACGGGCGAGCGGGTGTCGGCCAAGGACGTGCTGGCCGCGGTGCCGAGCCTGCCGGTGGTGGACAAGATCGCGGACAAGCTCGGCGCGCAGTCGGAAGGCGAACGCGCCGCGGCGCTGGAACTGGCGCTCGAGGCCCTGTATCTGGCCAAGCGCATCGACAAGGTATCCGGGGAGGGCCAAACCGTCTATGGCTGAACCCGTTAAGGGGCACTCCTCTGCGATACTCGGCGTACACCGGCGGGCCCGACCCGCTGGCCCCGCCGGTGGATCTGCGCGAGGCGCTCGAACAGATCGGCCAGGATGTCATGGCCGGCACGTCGCCGCGCCGTGCGCTGTCCGAGCTGCTGCGTCGCGGCACCAAGAACATGCCCGGCGCGGACCGGCTGGCCGCCGAGGCCAACCGGCGGCGACGGGAGTTGTTGCGGCGCAACAACTTAGATGGCACCCTGCAGGAAATCAAGAAGCTGCTGGACGAGGCGGTGCTGGCCGAACGCAAGGAGCTGGCCCGCGCGCTCGACGACGACGCCCGCTTCGGCGAACTGCAGCTGGACGCGCTGCCGTCGTCGCCGGCCAAGGCCGTCCAGGAGCTGTCCGAGTACAACTGGCGCAGCGGCGAGGCCCGCCAAAAGTACGACCAGATCAAGGATCTGCTCGGCCGCGAGATGCTGGACCAACGCTTCGCGGGCATGAAGCAGGCGCTGGAAGGCGCCACCGACGAGGATCGCCAGCGGGTCAACGAGATGGTCAACGACCTCAACGACCTGCTGGACAAGCACGCCCGCGGCGAGGACACGCAACAAGACTTCGACGACTTCATGGACAAGCACGGCGAGTTCTTTCCGGAGAACCCGCGCAACGTCGATGAGTTGCTGGACTCACTGGCCAAGCGTGCCGCCGCCGCGCAGCGTTTCCGCAACAGTCTGAGCGCCGAGCAGCGCGCGGAGCTGGATGCCTTGGCGCAGCAGGCCTTTGGCTCCCCGTCGCTGATGCAGGCGCTGAACCGGCTCGATGCGCACCTGCAGGCGGCGCGGCCGGGAGAGGATTGGGGCGGGTCCGAGCAGTTCTCCGGTGACAACCCGTTCGGGATGGGCGAGGGCACCCAGGCGCTGTCCGACATCGGCGAGCTGGAGCAACTGGCCGAGCAGCTCTCGCAGAGCTATCCGGGCGCCACCATGGACGACGTCGACCTGGACGCGCTGGCGCGCCAGCTCGGTGACGAGGCGGCCGTCGACGCCCGCACCCTTGCCGAATTGGAACGCGCGCTGGTCAATCAGGGCTTCCTGGACCGCGGCTCCGACGGCCAGTGGCGGCTGTCGCCGAAGGCCATGCGCCGACTCGGCGAGACGGCGCTACGCGATGTGGCACAACAACTTTCCGGGCCGACGCGGTGAGCGTGACCATCGGCGCGCCGGAGCGGCCGGCGAGCTCACCGGCGCCACTCGACCGTGGCAATTCGGTGACACCGAGCCGTGGAACATCTCCCGCACCTTGACCAATGCCGTTCTGCGGCAATCGGGAACCGCCACGCTGGACGGCCCGGACGGGCGGTTGAAGATCACCGTCGACGACGTCGAGGTCTCCGAGACCGAGACACGTACGCAGTCCGCGGTCGCGCTGCTGGTCGATACCTCGTTCTCCATGGTGATGGAGAATCGCTGGCTGCCCATGAAGCAGACGGCGCTGGCGCTCAACCATCTGGTGTGCACGCGCTTTCGTTCGGATGCCTTGCAGATCATCGCTTTTGGCCGATACGCCCGGACGGTGACCGCGGCCGAGCTCACCGGTCTGGAAGGGCGTCTACGAGCAGGGCACCAACCTGCATCACGCGCTGGCGCTGGCCGGTCGCCATCTGCGCCGGCATCCCAACGCGCAGCCCGTTGTGCTGGTGGTGACCGACGGTGAGCCGACCGCCCACCTGGAGGACTTCGACGGCGACGGCACGACCGTGTTCTTCGATTACCCGCCGCATCCGCGGACCATCGCCCATACCGTGCGTGGCTTCGACGAGATGGCGCGCCTGGGCGCCCAGATCACCATCTTCCGGCTGGGCAGCGACCCGGGCCTGGCCCGGTTCATCGACCAGGTCGCCCGACGCGTCGAGGGACGGGTCGTGGTGCCCGATCTCGACGGATTGGGAGCGGCCGTGGTCGGCGACTACCTGCGGTCACGCCGCCGTTAACCGCCGGCTGCCGGCTTGGCAATGGTCAAGGGATAGGCGTGTTCTCGACCGGGTACAGGGACTGGGAAGGAGGAGACGCATGAGCAAGGTTCCAACGATCGAACTCAATGACGGTGTCGGCATTCCGCAGCTGGGTTTCGGTGTGTTCCAGATCAAGCCCGACGAGACCGCCGCGGCGGTGAAGACGGCGCTCGACATCGGATACCGTCACATCGACACGGCCGAGATGTACGGGAACGAAAAGGAAGTCGGACAAGGGATTCGCGACGCGGGTCTCGACCGCGGCGATGTCTTCGTCACCAGCAAGCTCAACAACGGATTTCACAAGCCCGACGATGCGCGCCGCGCCTTCGACGAGACGCTGAAGAAGCTGGATTCCGACTACGTCGACCTGTTCCTCATCCACTGGCCGCTGCCCACGCTCTACGACGGCGACTTCGTCTCGACGTGGAAAGTCTTCGAAGAGTTCGCGCGCGACGGACGCGCCCGCAGCATCGGTGTCTCGAATTTCCAAGTCGCACATCTGGATCGGCTCGCCAACGAAACCGGCACCGTCCCGTCGGTCAACCAGATCGAGGTGCATCCCTACTTCGCCAACGACGAGGTCCGAGCCTATGGGCGCGAGCACGGCATCGCCACCGAGGCGTGGTCGCCCATCGCCCAGGGCAGGGTGCTCGACGATCCGGTGATCAACCGCATCGCCGACGCCCGCGACAAATCACCCGCGCAGGTGGTGTTGCGCTGGCACATTCAGCGCGGCGACATCGTCTTCCCGAAATCGGTGACGCCGGAGCGGGTCAAAGCCAACTTCGAGCTGTTCGACTTCGAGTTGGACGGCTCCGACATGGACGCGATCTCGGCGCTGGACAAGGGTGAGTCCGGACGCAACGGCCCCAACCCCGACACGTTCGATTACGTGCCCGACTAGACGGCTCTGCTACCGCGCGGGGACGGCGGGCTTTGCGGATGATGCCGACCCCGCCCCACAGCGAGAAGCCACGAATGTGCACCGTCGGCGCGCCGGGAGTGCCCTGCCCGAGGACGGCGCGGTCGAAGTTTCCCATCACGCCGCGGCCGTGCACCTCGACGTTGACCTCGGGCGGCAGCAAAATGTTCTGCACACCCATGATCGACATCGCATGGATGTCGACCTCGGTCGAGGTGAAGTCGGCGTAGCGCAAATCGACCACCCCGCTGCCCCACAGGGTGAAGGTGGTCAGCTTCTTCGGGACGTTCCATCGGCCGCGGCGCTCGAAGCCGCTCATCAACGCCAGCAGCAGCGTCGACGGCGCCGGATTGGTCTTGCCGCCGCGGCGCGGGCTGATCGGCGTCCCCGGCAGATCGGCCCGTAGCTGATCCAATTCCTCATACGTCGTCGCCGCGTAAGCCCTGGTCAGGCGGTCTTCGTAGTCGTTCAGCTGCAGGCGGCCCTGTTCGGCCGCGTACGCGAGCAACTGCGCAATCTGGATGCGATCAGTGTCGGCCGCGCGCGACGGCTCGCCGCGCGTGTCCTCCGCATCCCGTTGCGTTGAGTTGCTCATCACCCACGAGCCTACGACGTCCAGGTTTTGCTGCAAGAGGATTGGCTAAACTGCAACCTTGCACCCGCCCGCACCGCGCCGCTCGGCCGTTCGGCCGAGCCCTCTGTTTGACATCTGGCTAACTTCTCGGCTGGCTAACTCGTCCAGTTGGGGCGGACGCTTCTCCAGGAACGCCAGCATGCCTTCGCGGGCTTCGTCGGACACGAAGAGCCGGGCCGATTCCTCGGCGAGCCGTTCGGCGTCGCGGTCGAACCCTTCCAGCACCGCGGCCGTCGTCAGTGCCTTGGAAGCCGCGAGGCCCTGAGGCGAACCACGGCCGATATCGGAGACAAGTTTGTCGACCGCGGCTCGACGTCCTCGGCGGCCTCGGTGATCAATCCGATCTCGGCCGCCCGGCCGGCGTCGAACGTCTCGCCGGTCAGGTAGTAGCGCGCCGCGGCCCGCGCCGACAGTTTCGGCAGCAGGGTCAACGAGATGATCGCCGGGGCGACGCCGATCCGGGCCTCGGTCAGCGCGAACGTGCTGCGCGGGCCGGCGACCGCGATATCGCAGGCACCGACCAGGCCGAATCCGCCGGCCCGGACGTGCCCGTTGATGGCGGCGAGCACCGGCAGCGGCGAGGAGACGATGGCACGCATCAAGGCTGCCATCTCCCGGGCCCGCGCGACGGCCATGTCGTATGGCGATGGTGGCGACCCGCTTCGCCCGGCTGCGCCGCCCTCGCGATCGCCACTGCGGGTCGCCCCCGCCGGCCTCGCTCAGATCCGCACCGGCGCAGAACGTGCCGCCGGTGTGGCCCAGCACCACCACCCGCACCGCGGGATCCGCCGAGGCGTCGCGCAGCCCCTGGTGCAACTGGTTGACCAGCGTGGTGGAGAGCGCGTTGCGGTTGTGCGGTGAGTTCAGCGTCAGCCGCGCGAACGGGCCGCCCGTGTCGGCGGCCCCGGCGTATTCGACGAGCCTTGTCATGAGAAAGACTTAGCCATCAGTAGCTTCGGGGCAGGCCCAGCGATGTCTGCGCGACGAAGTTCAGCACCATCTCGCGGCTGACCGGAGCGATGCGGCCCAGGCGCGCCGAGGTCAGCATGGCGGCCACGCCGTATTCCTTGGTCAGCCCGTTACCGCCCATCGACTGCACCGCCTGGTCCACCGACCGCGTGGCCGCTTCGGCCGCAGCGTATTTGGCCATGTTCGCGGCCTCCGCCGCGCCCATGTCGTTGCCGGAGTCGTAGAGGGTGGCCGCCTTCTGCAGCATCAGCTTGGCCAGCTCGACCTCGATGTGGCACTGCGCCAACGGATGTGACAGACCCTGGTGCGCGCCGATCGGTGTGCCCCACACCTGGCGGGTCTTGACGTAGTCGGTGGCCTTCTGCAGGGCGAAGCGGCCCATGCCCACCGAACTGGCCGCGCCCATGATCCGCTCGGGGTTCAGACCGGCGAAAAGCTGTGCGATCGCCGCGTCTTCGGCCCCGACGAGCGCGTCGCTGGGCAGCCGGACATCGTCGAGGAAGACCTGGAACTGGCGCTCGGGGCTGATCAATTCCATTTCGATCGGGGTGTAGCTGAAGCCCGGCGCGTCGGTGGGCACCACGAACAGCGCGGGGCGCAGCTTGCCGGTCTTGGCCTCCTCGGTGCGCGCGCACCACCAGCACCGCCTGCGCCTGGTCGATGCCGGAGATGTATACCTTCTGGCCCTTGAGGATCCAGTCGCTGCCGTCGCGGCGGGCGGTCGTGGTGATCTTGTGCGAGTTGGAGCCCGCATCCGGCTCGGTGATGGCGAACGCCATCGTCAGCGTGCCGTCGGCGATGCTCGGGATCCAGCGCTTCTTCTGCTCCTCGGTGCCGAACTTGCTGATGATGGTGCCGTTGATGGCGGGCGAGACAACCATCAGCAGCAGCGCGCTACCCGCGGCGGCCATTTCCTCCATGACCAGCGACAGCTCGTACATTCCGGCGCCGCCGCCGCCGTACTCCTCGGGCAGGTTCACCCCGAGAAAGCCGAGTTTGCCTGCCTCGGACCATAACTCATCGGTGTGCTCGTGGGCGCGGGCCTTGCGCAGGTAGTACTCGCTGCCGTAGTTGGCCGCCCACGCCGCCACCGACTTGCGTAGCGCCTGACGCTCCTCGCTCTCGATAAAGCTGGTGTCGGTCATGCTGGATCTCCTTCTGATTGTGGCGCTTCCACTCTTGCCAGCACAGCGCCAACTTCGACTTGCTGACCGGTCTTGACGTTGAGCTCGGCGAGTACCCCGTCGACCGGGGCGGCGATGGTGTGTTCCATCTTCATGGCCTCCAGCCAGATCAGTGGCTGGCCGGCGGTGACGTTGTCGCCGATCGCGGCACCGAGACGGATGACGCTGCCGGGCATCGGCGCCACCAGCGAGCCCTTTTCGAGGGTCGAACCGGGCTCGGGGAAACGCGGCAGCGCGATCAGGTGCACCGGTCCGCGCGAGGAATCGACGTAGACATCGGCATCGTAGCGCCGTACCGAGAAGCTGTGGTCGACGCCGTCGGCCCGCAGCACGACGTCATTCGCCGTGGCCGATACCAGGTGCACCGATTGGTCGTCGGGGAGCGCCAACCCCGTTCTGGTGAAACGGTATTGAATCCGATGCTCGTCACCCTGGTCGTCGCGATAGTCCTTGACCTGGTGGCCCGACGACACGTTCCGCCAGCCGCTGGGAACCGCGGCCAGCACCGGCGCGATAGCGCGGTTGTGCGCGGCATCGGCGAGTGCGGCCGCGATGGCGGACAGGCGGACCACCGCGGCGTCGCCCAGCGGCGCCGCCAACCGCGCCAGGTCGTGGGTGTCGAAGAACGCGGTGTCGGTGGCACCGTCGAGGAACGCCGGATGCCGCAGCACGTTCACCAGCAGATCGCGGTTGGTGTGTAACCCGTGCACCCGGGCGCGGGCCAGCGCGTCGGCGAGAACCAGCGCCGCCTGACGGCGCGTCGGGGCGTAGGAGATGATCTTGGCCAGCATCGGGTCGTAGTGAATCGAGACGGTGAACCCGTCGACGATGCCCGAATCCAGCCGGATCCCGGTCCGGTGCCCCAGCGAGCCGAATTGGGCCACAACCGACGGCACCTCGAACGCGTGCATCAGGCCGGCCTGCGGCTGCCAGTTCTTGGCGGGGTCCTCGGCGTAGAGCCGGGACTCGATCGAATGTCCTTGGGCGGCAGGGGGTTGCGCGTCGAGGGGGGCGCCGTCGGCGACGGCGAGCTGCAGTTCGACGAGGTCGAGTCCGGTGGTCTCCTCGGTGACCGGGTGTTCGACCTGCAGCCGGGTGTTCATCTCCAGGAAGTAGAACTCGCCGTCGTCGTCGGCCAGGAACTCCACCGTCCCGGCCCCGGTGTAGCCGATGGCTTCGGCGGCCAACCGGGCCGCGTCGAACAGCTTGGCGCGCATGCCCGGTGTGCGATCCACCAACGGCGAGGGCGCCTCCTCGATGATCTTCTGATGCCGGCGCTGAATCGAGCATTCGCGCTCGCCGACCGCCCACACCGTGCCGTGGGTATCGGCCATCACCTGAACCTCGATGTGGTGCCCGGTGGGCAGATAGCGCTCGCAGAACACGGTCGGATCACCGAAGGCGGACTGCGCTTCGCGGCTCGCCGCGGCGACTTCACTGGCGAGAGCGGACAATTCGCGCACCACCCGCATTCCACGGCCACCACCGCCCGCGGAGGCCTTGACCAGCACCGGCAGCTGCGCCTCGGTGACCGTCTCGGGGTCGAGCTCATCGAGCACGGGCACCCCGGCCGCGGCCATCAGCTTCTTGGACTCGATCTTGGAGCCCATCGCGCGCACCGCATTCACCGGCGGCCCGACCCACGTCAGGCCGGCGTCCTGCACCGCGGCCGCGAAGTCGGCGTTCTCCGAGAGGAACCCGTAACCGGGGTGTATCGCGTCGGCGCCGGCGGCGCGCGCGGCGGCGATGAGGGCCGCGCGCGTTGAGGTAGTCGTTGGTCTTGTCCAGCCGCACCCGGGCGTCGGCCTCGGCGACGTGCGGCGCGCCGGCGTCGGGGTCGGTGTAGACGGCGACGGTGCTTAAGCCGAGCCGTCGGCAGGTGGCGAACACCCGCCGGGCGATCTCACCCCGGTTGGCGACCAGCACTCGAGTAACCATGGGGCTCACATCCGGAAGACGCCGAAGTTCGACGTCCCCTTGATCGGGCCATTCGCGATGGCGGACAGACACATTCCCAATACGGTGCGGGTATCTCGCGGGATCGATCACCCCGTCGTCGTAGAGCATTCCGGACAACACCAGCGGCAGCGACTCGGCTTCGATCTGACCCTCGACCGCTGCCCGCATCGCCGCGTCGGCCTCCTCGTCGACCTGCTGGCCGCGTGCCTCGGCGGCCGCGCGGGCCACGATCGACAACACGCCCGAAAGCTGGGCGCCGCCCATCACCGCGGACTTGGAGGTCGGCCACGCAAACAGGAACCGCGGGTCGTAGGCCCGGCCGCACATGCCGTAGTGGCCCGCGCCGTAGGAGGCTCCGATCAGCAGCGAGATGTGCGGGACTGTCGAATTGGACACGGCGTTGATCATCATCGAGCCGTGCTTGATCATCCCGCCCTCTTCGTAGTCCTTGCCCACCATGTAGCCGGTGGTGTTGTGCAAGAACAACAGTGGCGTGTTCGACCGGTTGGCCAGCTGGATGAACTGCGTGGCCTTCTGGGACTCCTCGCTGAACAGCACGCCGCGCGCGTTGGCCAGGATGCCGATCGGATAGCCGTGTAACCGGGCCCAGCCCGTCACCAGCGAGGACCCGTACAGCGGCTTGAATTCGTCGAATTCGGAGCCGTCGACGATGCGGGCGATCACTTCCCGGGGATCGAACGGGATGCGCAGATCCGCGGGCACGATGCCGATGAGTTCCTCGGTGTCGAACAGTGGCGCGGTGACCGGTTTGGGCTTGGGCCCCTGCTTGTTCCAGTTCAACCGGGCGACGACGCGGCGGCCGATCCGGATCGCGTCGAGTTCGTCAACCGCGAAGTAGTCGGCCAAACCCGAGATGCGGGCATGCATTTCGGCGCCGCCGAGCGATTCGTCGTCGGACTCCTCGCCGGTGGCCATCTTCACCAGCGGGGGACCCGCGAGGAAGACCTTGGAACGTTCCTTGATCATCACCACGTGGTCGGACATGCCCGGGACGTAGGCACCGCCCGCGGTGGAATTGCCGAACACCAATGCGATGGTGGGGATTCCGGCCGCCGAGAGCCGGGTCAGGTCGCGGAACATCCGTCCACCGGGAATGAAGATCTCCTTCTGCGTGGGCAGGTCCGCGCCGCCGGATTCCACCAGCGAGATCACCGGAAGCCGGTTCTCGAAGGCGATCTGGTTGGCCCGCAGGATCTTCTTCAGGGTCCACGGATTGCTGGTGCCGCCTTTGACCGTCGGGTCGTTGGCGACGATCATGCATTCGACGCCCTCCACCACGCCGATGCCGGTGACCGTGCTGGCGCCGACCTTGAAGGCGCTGCCCCAGGCGGCCAGCGGGCTGAGCTCCAAGAACGGCGAATCCTGGTCGACCAGCAATTCGATGCGTTCGCGCGCCGTCAGCTTGCCGCGGTCATGGTGACGCTCAACGTATTTGGCTCCGCCGCCGGCCAGCGCGTTGGCCAGCTCGGTGTCGATCTCCTCGAGTTTCGTTATCGCCGCCGATGCCGCGTCGGTGAAGGTGGCGGCCTCTGCGTCGAGAGTGGACTGCAGCACGGTCATGACCACCGCCGACGATGCAGAGCGAAGCGATGAGGAGGAGGCGGTGAAGTCATGATTGGAATCCCAGCAGTTTGGCGGACAGTGCGGTGAGGATTTCGGTGGTCCCTCCGCCGATGCCCAGGATCCTCATGTCCCGGTATTGGCGTTCGACCTCGGATTCGGCCATGTAACCCATGCCGCCGAACAACTGAACGGCTTGGTTGGCCACCCATTCGCCGGCCTCGACGGCGGTGTTCTTGGCGAAACACACCTGCGGGAATCAGGTTCGTCTCGCCGGCGAGCTGCCGCTCCACCACGCTGCGCGAGTAGACCCGGGCGACGTCGATGCGGCGGGCCATCTCGGCCAACGTGTTCTGCACCGATTGCCGCGATATCAAAGGGCGACCGAACGTCTCGCGGTCGCGACACCATTGCACCGTCAGGTCCAGGCACCGCTGCGCGCTCGAATAGGCCTGTGCGGCAAGGCCGATCCGCTCGGAGACGAAGGCCTGGGCGATCTGGGCGAATCCACTGTTCTCGGCGCCGACCAGGTTGGCCACCGGGACGCGGACGTCGGTGTAGGACAGCTCGGCGGTGTCCGAGGACCGCCAGCCCATCTTGTCCAGCTTGCGGGTCACCTCGAAGCCCGGCGTGCCCTTCTCGACCACCAGCAGCGAAACCCCGCCCGCGCCAGGGCCTCCGGTGCGTACCGCGGTCACCACGTAGTCGGCGCGAACCCCGGAGGTGATGTAGGTCTTGGCGCCGTTGACCACGTAGTGGTCACCGTCCAGGACCGCCGAGGTCCGCAGATGCCCGACGTCGGAACCGCCGCCTGGCTCGGTGATGGCCAGCGAACCGATCATCTCGCCCGCCAGCGTCGGGCGGACGAACGTGTCGATGAGCCGCTGATCGCCCGAGGCGATCATGTGCGGCACCGCGATGCCACAGGTGAACAACGACGCGAACACTCCGCCCGGCGCTCCGGCCTGATGCATCTCTTCGCAGATGACCACCGCGTCGGCGCCGTCGCCGCCACCACCGCCGACCGATTCGGGAAAGCCCGCACCCAGCAGCCCGGCGGCCCCGGCGCTGCGGTGCAATTCACGCGGCAGGTCGCCGGTGCGCTCCCACTCGTCGACGTGGGGCAGAATCTCGCGTTCTGCGAACGAGCGCACCGTCTTTCGCAACTGCTCGCGCTCGGGCGTGGTCCAAAGATTCACAGCAGACTCTCCGGGATGTCGAGGTAGCGGCTGCGCAGCCATTCGCCCAGCCCCTTGGCCTGGGGGTCGAATCGAGCCTGGTAGGCGACGCCCTGGCCGAGGATGCCGTCGATGACGAAGTTGACCGCCCGCAGATTCGGCAGCAGGTGGCGGGTGACGTCGAAGTCCGCCGCTTCGGGCAGCAGCTCCTTGAGCAGCTCGACGGTCAAAGTGTTGGCCAGCCATCGCCATTGCTCGTCGGTGCGCACCCAGACCCCGACATTGGCCGAGCCGCCCTTGTCGCCGCTGCGGGCCCCGGCGATGCGGCCCAGCGGCGCCCGGCGGGTCGGCCCGCCCGGCGGCGGATTCGGGCAGCGGCGGGGCGAGCGGCGGGGGCCAGCTCCAAAGTCTCGGTGGCGCAAGCGATGTCAACGCGAGCAGCCGTCGGCGTGCACCGCGACGTGCGGTACCTGGTCGGCAGCGACGTAGCCCGGGCGTGAACACGCCGTAGACCTGGCCGTCGCCCGGTGGGGCGGTCACGTGAAATCCCGGATAGCTGGCCAACGCCAATTCGACCGCGGCCGAAGAGAATTGGCGTCCGACGTTGGCGGGGTCGGGGTCGCGCACGACGCAGTGCAGCAGGGCGCTGGCGGCTTCTTCGGTGTCGGCGTCGGGGTGGTCGGTGCGGGCCAGCGACCACTGCAGTTCGGCGGGCTTGACGGTGAGCGCGGCGTCGAGTTGCCGGCGCACCAGGTCGGCCTTGGCTTCGATGTCCAGGCCGGTCAACACGAAGGTCATCGAGTTGCGGAACCCGCCGATGCTGTTCATCGACACCTTGTAGGTGGGTGGCGGTGCTTCTCCGCGCACGCCGCTGATGCGCACCCGGTCGGGCCCGTCGGACGACAGCTCGATGCTGTCCATCCGCGCGGTGACGTCGGGGTTGGCGTAGCGCGCCCCGGTGATCTCGTAGAGCAGCTGCGCGGTGACGGTGTCGACGCTGACCAGGCCGCCGGTGCCTGGGTGCTTGGTGATCACCGACGATCCGTCGGCGTTGACCTCGGCCAGGGGGAAACCGGCGTGAAGGAGGCCGGAGGACTCCGGAATTTCGGTGAAGAACGAGTAGTTGCCGCCGGTGGCCTGGACACCACATTCGATGACGTGGCCGGCGACCACGGCGCCGGCGAGCCGGTCGTAGTCGGTGCGGTTCCAGCCGAAGTGCGCCGCGGCCGCGCCGACGATCACCGAGGCGTCGGTGACGCGGCCGGTGACGACCACGTCCGCGCCGTCGTCGAGGCAATCGACGATTCCCCAGGCGCCCAGGTATGCGTTCGCGGTGAGCGGGGTGCCCAGCCCGAGTTCGGCGGCGCGCGGCAACAGGTCGTCACCCTCCACATGGGCGATCCGGGCGTCGATGCCCAGGCGCTCGGCCAGCGCGCGTATCGCGTCGGCCAGGCCGGCCGGGTTGAGGCCGCCGGCGTTGGCGACGATGCGGACCCCGCGGTCGCGGGCCTCGCCCAGGCAGTCCTCGAGCTGGGTCAGAAAGGTCTTGGCGTAGCCGCGCTCGGGGTGCTTCATCCGGTCGCGGCCCAGGATCAGCATGGTGAGTTCGGCCAGGTAGTCGCCGGTGAGGTAGTCGACGTCACCGCCGGTGAGCATCTCGCGCATGGCCGACAGCCGGTCACCGTAGAACCCCGAGCAGTTCGCGATCCGGACGGCGCCGGACCTGCCCAGGGCGCCAGAGGCGCCGGAAGCAGAGGCCATGCCTGTCCTCCATTCGGGGATTCACCGGTTCGGACCAACCAACCAACCGGTAGGTTAGCGGGTACCGTCGGTGTCACGTCAAGGATCCCACTTCGGAGCGGGGTGCCCGCGGTGCGCCCGGACCGGGCAGGCGATCGGCGCGCGGACGCTCCATTTTGGCGACAAGCGGACCAGCGACTATCCTGATATGCGATCGTCGCCCGTTCGGCCCACCAGCCACGCCGCGCGACATGCCGAACTAGCAAGTCCCACGTCGAAATACCGAAGCAACACGAGGAGTTAGGCCCGACCATGGCCGTACCCAAGCGCAGAATGTCGCGCGCGAACACCCGTAGCCGGCGCGCGCAGTGGAAGGCCGAGAAGACCGAACTCGTCGGTGTGACGGTCGCAGGTCAGCGGCACAAAGTGCCTCGCCGGCTGCTCAAGGCGGCCCGCCTCGGCCTGATCGACCTCGACCGCCGCTGACCTGATGGCGGCGGCCCGCTATGCACGGCGCCGCCGCGCTTGCGACCGCCGCTAACCGATGGCGGCGGCCCGCTGTGCACGGCGCCGCCGCGCTTGCGACCGCCGCTAACCCGCACGGCGCGCCTCTCAGGTCAGTCTCAGGCGGTGGGACGAAACTAGGGGCCGTGCGAATACTGGTCGTCGACGACGATCGCGCGGTGCGCGAGTCGCTGCGCAGGTCGCTTGTCCTTCAACGGCTACTCCGTTGAGTTGGCCCATGACGGGGTCGAGGCCCTCCAGCTGATCGCGAGCGATCGCCCCGACGCGCTCGTCCTGGATGTGATGATGCCCCGCCTGGACGGCCTCGAGGTGTGCCGTCAGCTCCGCAGCACCGGTGACGACCTGCCGATCCTGGTACTCACCGCGCGCGATTCGGTGTCGGAGCGGGTCGCCGGGCTGGATGCCGGCGCCGACGACTACCTGCCCAAGCCGTTCGCCCTGGAAGAACTGTTGGCCCGGGTGCGCGCGCTGCTGCGCCGCACCAAGCCTGAGGACGACGCCGAATCGGTGGCGATGACGTTCTCCGACCTGACGCTGGACCCGGTGACCCGCGAGGTCACCCGCGGACAACGCCGAATCAGCCTGACCCGCACCGAATTCGCGTTGCTGGAAATGCTGATCGCCAATCCGCGCCGGGTGCTCACCCGCAGCCGGATCCTCGAGGAGGTCTGGGGATTCGACTTTCCCACCTCGGGCAACGCGCTGGAGGTGTACGTCGGCTATCTGCGGCGCAAGACCGAGGCCGATGGCGAGTCACGTCTGATCCACACCGTGCGCGGCGTCGGTTACGTCCTCCGGGAGACGCCCCCGTGACGATGCGGGTCCCTCGATGATCCGGTTCCCCCGGCCTCAACGTCCACCGCTGCGCCCACCGTTGCGCGCGACGCCCTCGTTGTCGTTGCGGTGGCGGGTGATGCTGCTGGCCATGTCGATGGTCGCGATGGTCGTCGTGCTGATGGCCTTCGCCGTCTACGCCGTGATTTCGGCCGCGCTGTACAGCGACATCGACAGCCAGCTGCAAAGCCGGGCGCAACTGTTGATCGCCAGCGGTTCACTGGCCGCCGACCCCGGCAAGGCCATCGAAGGCACCGCCTATTCCGACGTCAACGCGATGCTGGTGAACCCGGGCCACGCGATCTACACCGCCCAGCAGCCGGGTCAGACCCTGCCGGTCGGCGCGCCGGAGAAAGCGGTCATCCACGGTGATCTGTTCATGTCGCGGCGTACCGCCGGCGATCAACGAATCCTTGCCGTGCACCTGCAGAACGGCACCTCGTTGCTGATCTCCAAGAGCCTCAAGCCAACCGAAGCGGTGATGAACAGGCTGCGCTGGGTGCTGCTGATCGTCGGCGGTGTCGGTGTGGCCGTCGCCGCGGTGGCGGGCGGCATGGTCACCAGGGCCGGGCTGCGTCCGGTGGCACGTCTGACCGAGGCGGCCGAGCGGGTGGCGCGCACCGATGACCTGAGACCCATCCCCGTGTTCGGTAGCGACGAATTGGCCAGGCTCACCGAGTCGTTCAACCTGATGCTGCGTGCGCTCGCCGAGTCCCGGGAGCGCCAGGCACGGCTGGTCACCGACGCCGGGCATGAACTGCGCACCCCGCTGACGTCGCTGCGGACCAACGTCGAGCTGCTGATGGCTGCGATGGAACCGGGGGCGCCCCGCCTGCCCGAGCAGGAGATGGTTGACCTGCGGACCGATGTCATCGCGCAGATCGAGGAATTGTCAACGCTGGTAGGCGATTTGGTGGACCTCACCCGTGACGACGGCGGCCAGGTGGTGCACGAGCCGGTCGACATGTCCGAGGTCATCGATCGCAGCCTGGAACGGGTCAGGCGGCGGCGCAACGACATTCACTTCGACGTCGACGTGACGCCGTGGCAGATGCACGGCGACGCCGCCGGGCTGTCACGGGCGGTGCTGAACCTGCTGGACAACGCCGCCAAGTGGAGCCCGCCCGGTGACCACGTCGGTGTCACGATGCGCCAGCTCGACCCGTCGCACGCCGAGCTGGTGATCGCCGACCACGGCCCCGGCATTCCGCCGCAGGAGCGTCACCTGGTGTTCGAGCGGTTCTACCGCTCGACAACGGCACGCGCCATGCCGGGGTCCGGACTGGGGCTGGCGATCGTCAAGAAGGTCGTGCTCAACCACGGGGGACTGCTGCGTGTCGAGGACACCGTCCCGGGCGGCCAGCCCCCGGGCACTTCCTTCTATGTGCTGCTGCCCGGGCGGCCCTTGCCCGCCTCGGCGTATTCCACGGCCACCGCCGAGCCGGAAACCGACCAGGTAGATGCCGTCGCCGACCCGAACCCAGCGGCGGCCGGCGATCAGGCGAACTCTCGGGAATCAGCGAAGGTTATCTCAGTGGACTCTCAGTCCGCGCGGGCAAGGTAGGTCTGCGGCTACTGTTGAACCCAGCCGTCGACTTGCCGAAACATTGAGATAGAGGAAGAGCGACTTAGCGACATGACGAATGACCCGAGGTATTCGCCACCGCCGCAGCAGCCGGGATACCCTCCCGCGCCGAATCAGCCTGCGCACGTCCCGAGCCATGCGGGGTCCTCCGGCTATGCCCCGGGACAACAGCAGCCCTACAACCAGCAGTATGACTGGCGTTATCGTTCGCAGCCCTCGTCGTCGCCGACGACGCAGTTCCGTGCGCCCTACGAGCCCTTCAGCAACACCGGGCCGGGTCGGATCCCCGGAGGAACCGGCGTAGGCCCCATGCCGGGAGGCACCGGCACGGGTCCGATGCCCGGCATGCTGCCAGGCATGCCCGTCCCGCCGGAGCCCCAAAAGCGTTCTCGCACTGGCCTGTCTGGTCGTCGGTGCGTTGGCCATCGCGGTGGTGTCGGCCGGTATCGGTGGTGCCGCGGCGACGGCCGTCGAGCTTGGCACGCACGTGAGCGGTAACGGCGGCGGGCGGGTCATCGGGGCGGCGCCCAGCGTGCCGGCCGCGAACATGCCGCCCGGCAGCGTCGAAGGAGTCGCCTCCAAGGTGGTGCCCAGCGTCGTGATGCTCGAGACCGACATCGGGCGACAGTCCGAAGAGGGCTCCGGCATCGTCCTGTCCACCGACGGGCTCATCCTGACCAACAACCACGTGATCGCCGCCGCGGCGGGACCGCCCAAGGGACCCGGAGGCCCTCCCGGCGGTCCGCCCGGGGCTCCCGCTGCCTCCCGGTGGCCCGGGTGGCCGGGCCGGGCGGCGCCGGGGCCGGCGCGCCCACGCCGAAGACGACGGTGACCTTCTCCGACGGTCGCACCGCACCGTTCACGGTGGTCGGCGCGGACCCCACCAGCGATATCGCCGTGATTCGCGTGCAGGGCATGTCCGGGCTCACGCCTATCTCGCTGGGCTCTTCGTCGGACCTTCACGTCGGCCAGCCGGTCGTAGCGATCGGGTCGCCGCTTGGGTCTGTCGGGCACGGTGACCACCGGCATCGTCAGCGCGCTGAACCGGCCGGTATCCACCACCGGTGAGTCGGGCAACCAGAACACCGTGCTGGACGCGATTCAGACCGACGCCGCGATCAACCCCGGTAACTCCGGTGGCGCGCTGGTCAACATGAACGGCCAGCTGGTGGGCGTCAACTCGGCCATCGCCACCCTGGGTGGCGAGTCGCCGGATGCCCAGAGCGGTTCGATCGGTCTGGGCTTCGCGATTCCGGTCGATCAGGCCAAGCGCATCGCCGATGAGCTGATCGCCACCGGCAAGGCCTCGCACGCCTCGCTCGGCGTGCAGGTGACCAACGACAAGGGCACCCCCGGCGCCAAGGTTGTCGACGTCGTCGCGGGCGGTGCGGCCGCATCTGCCGGCGTCCCCAAGAACGTGGTCGTCACCAAGGTCGACGACCGACCGATCAACAGCGCCGACGCGTTGGTCGCGGCCGTGCGGTCCAGAGCACCCGGCGACAAGATCTCGCTGACGTTCCAGGATCCCGCTGGTGGCGGCAGCCGGACGTTGCCGGTCACCCTCGGGAAGGCGGATCAGTAGTGAGAGTGGACGAACCCTCGGCGACGGGATTGTCTGAGCTCGGATATACGGTTGCACCCATGGAAACGGGTGCGGAATTGGTAGTTGGCCGGGCTCTGGTCGTGGTGGTCGACGATCGCACCGCTCACGGGGACGAGGACCATAGCGGGCCGCTGGTGACCGAGCTGCTGACCGAGGCGGGATTCGTCGTCGACGGTGTGGTCGCGGTCGCCGCGGACGAGATCGAGATCCGCAACGCGCTGAACACCGCGGTGATCGGCGGGGTGGACCTGGTGGTCTCGGTCGGCGGGACGGGCGTCACCCCGCGCGACGTCACCCCGGAGGCCACCCGCGAGATCCTGGATCGCGAAATCCTCGGTATCGCAGAGGCTATCCGCGCCTCGGGGCTGTCGGCGGGCATCATCGACGCCGGATTGTCACGCGGTCTGGCCGGGGTGTCCGGCAGCACGTTGGTGGTCAACCTGGCCGGCTCCCGCTACGCCGTGCGCGACGGGATGGCGACGCTGAATCCGTTGGCGGCCCAGATCATCGGCCAGTTGTCGAGCTTGGAGATTTAAAGCTCGCCGGGCAGCCCGCCGGGCGACTACGCGATTCGGCCTCCGCGCGGGGTCCGTACTCCGGCGGGGGCGTGGTGCTCACACCGCCGTGCTTGCCCGGCGAATCGCCGTTGGTCTGCGCGAGCAGGTCGCGGATTTCGTTGAGCAGGACGACCTGCGCGTCGTCGGCCGGCTCGACCTCACCGCGCTTGCGCAGTGTGGTGTACGGCAGCACCACCAGGAAGTAGACGACCGCCGCGATGATGACGAAGTTGATCGCGGCCGACAGCACGTCGTTCAGATCGATGGTCTGACCGCCACCGATGCTGATCCGCAAGATGCCGAGATCGGACTTCTGGTTGACGCCGATGCGGTTGATCAACGGCTTGATGATGGCGTTGGTGAACGTCGTGACCAGTGCGGTGAAAGCGGTACCGATGACCACCGCGGTGGACAGGTCGATGATGTTGCCCCGAGAGAGAAACTCCTTGAACCCTTTGAGCATTGGCGATGGCCTTTCTGGGACTGGACAGAGTTTGCTGTCGGCTGGCAGACCAACAACGGCCAGGCACTCAGTGCAGGGTGAGCGTCACGGTCTGGCCCAGCGCCGACCCTGCCACCGTGTTCGCCACACGAGCCGGCAGCGCAACCAACACTACGCGGTCGCTGTCGGCGGCCTGAATCTTTTCCTTGGCCGACACCAGCACCACCACGGCGTCGGTGGCCACCACCTTGGGGGCGGCGTGGGAGTTGTCCGGCGCACCGGTGGCCGGCGCGGCCAGCACGTCGACCACGTCACCGACCCGCACGAGGTCGATCAGTGCGCCGTCCGCCAGATGCAGCGGCACGATGCGGGCGCCCGGCCCCGCTGACCGTCGGCTCCGCCAACCGGCTACCCAGCAGCCGGACGTCGGTGAGCACCTCACCGCGTCGGGTCGGGCCGGCCAGCGTCGAACCCACCACCGTGCCCAGGTCGGCTCGTGCCCCGTCGGGAACCGTTGCAGCCAAACGCTTTTCGAGCCGAACATCGGCGGGAGTCAACGCGGCACCGGGGTGAAGGTCACGGTCGGCCACCACGACTTGGGCATAGTCACCGGCAGGATTGGAACGCAGCGTCGCGATCCCGGCCAGCACGACCAGCCCGCCCGCGGCGACGCGGCGTGCCAGCACGGTGCGAGTCCAGTCCGGGCGCAACCACAGCGACAGCCGGCTCAATAGGCTTGGATTCAGCGATGATTCGCCCACGCCGCAACGGTAGGCGCAACCGCGCAGCCGGGCCGCGGCCGGCAAGGCCGGTGTGGATAACCCGTCAGTTGGCTGCGGCGGCGGTGGATGTCGTGGAGCTGCTGCTCGACTTGTCGCTCGAGCCGGAGCTGGACTTCTCGCTCGACGCCGGAGCCGGACGTTCTCGGTGGTCGCTCGAGCTGCTCGATCCCGAGTCGCTCGACGAGGAGCCGTTGCTCGAACTCGACGCCTTCTTGCCGGACTCGCGGCTGTCGGTGCGGTAGAAGCCGCTGCCCTTGAACACCACGCCGACGGAATTGAAGCGCTTGCGCAGCCGCCCGGAGCAGCGTTTGCACGTGGTCAGCGCGTCGTCGGTGAAGGCTTGCACGATGTCGAAGCGATCGTCGCACTCGGTGCACTGATAGCTGTAAGTCGGCACGAAAACCTCCGGATGATTGCAAACCTGGCTAGCACTCTAGCGTCTCAAGTGCTAGAACCGCCACGTGACATGTCTCATTCCCGATATGTCAGCGGGGAACGAGATCGATCAATCCCTGTCGCGGCGTGAGCGCGTGGGTCATGGGGACGTCGTGCGGATCGGCCGGTAGTTCGTCGAGCACTTCCGCGTCGCGGACGAGCGCGATCAGCCGCGCTTGCGGGTCGCGGCCGCCCAGCGAGCGGTCGTAGAAACCCCGGCCGCGGCCCAGCCGCACGCCGCGGCGGTCCACGGCCAGCGCCGGCACCAGCACCACGCCGGCTTGCGCCAGAGCCGATGCCGGCAGCCACGGCTGCGGCGGTTCGAGTAGCCCCCAGCGCCCGGTGGTCAGTGTGCCGGGCCGGTATTCGCCCCAGGACAGCGGCAGCGGCGTGTTGTCGGCGGTGGTGCGCGCAACCGGCAACAGCACTCGCCCGGCGCGCCGCAACAACATGTCGAGCATCTCGATCGACCCGGGCTCGGTGCCCACCGGCACGTAGGCGCAGACCGTGCTGCCGCTGGTCACAATGCTGTCCAGGGCTTCCAGCTGCGCGCACACCTGCTGCGCCTCGGCGGCGCGAACGTCGTCGGCAACATGACGCCGGGCGGCGAGCAGCTGGTCGCGCAACGCGGCTTTGCCGGTGGTCGCCATGCGTCAACCATGACAGCCAGGCGCTTTGCGCGCGCCACATCGACTCGGCACAGGGGATGCGGGTTATCGTGTGAACAATGTCATGCCCAAACGTGGTGGTGCCACGCACTGCAGTCGTGCCCGCCGCGGGTCTCGGTACCCGCTTCTTGCCGGCGACCAAAACGGTCCCCAAGGAGCTGCTGCCGGTTGTCGATACGCCCGGCATAGAGCTGGTGGCCGCCGAGGCGGCCGAGGCCGGTGCCGAGCGGCTGGTGATCATCACCTCGGAGGGCAAGGACGGCGTCGTCGCGCACTTCGTCGAAGACCTGGTGCTGGAAAGCACCTTGGAGGAGCGCGGCAAGACGGCGATGCTCGACAAGGTCCGGCGCGCGCCGCGGCTGATCAAGGTCGAGTCCGTGGTGCAGAGCGAGCCGCTGGGCCTGGGACACGCGATCGGCTGCGTGGAGTCGCGGCTGGCGGACGACGAGGACGCCATCGCGGTGCTGCTGCCCGACGACCTGGTGCTGCCGACCGGCGTGCTGGGGACGATGTCGAAGGTGCGGGCGCACTACGGCGGCACGGTGTTGTGTGCCATCGAGGTAACGCCCGAAGAGGTCAGTGCCTACGGCGTTTTCGACGTCGAGCCGATTGCCCGACGACGACAATCCCGACGTGCTCAAGGTCAATGGCATGGTCGAGAAGCCGAAGGCCGAGGACGCCCCGTCGTTGTTCGCCGCGGCCGGCCGTTACGTGCTCGACCGCGCCATCTTCGATGCGTTGCGCCGCATCGAGCGTGGGGCCGGCGGTGAAGTGCAGCTGACCGACGGGATCGCGTTGCTGATCTCCGAGGGCCATCCGGTGCATGTGGTCGTGCATCGCGGATCTCGACACGACTTGGGAAATCCCGGCGGCTACCTCAAGGCTGCGGTTGACTTTGCATTGGATCGTGACGACTACGGCCCGGAATTGCGGCAGTGGTTGGTGGCGCGATTAGGCCTGGCCGAGCGGTAGCCGGGCGGTAACCCGGCTGGCGGACGCGGGCCGGCGGAACGCGTAGCGAGTCCCGGGCGGGATGCCCCGCCCGCGCAGTGAGCGGGTCGCCCTCCGCGCGGCTCGACGGCAGAGAGGCGCGCTGTGCGTTCGGTGGAAGAGCAGCAGGCCCGGATCACGGCCGCCGCGGTGGCCCCGCGGCCGATACGTGTGGCGATCGCCGAGGCGCAGGGATTGATGTGCGCCGAGGAAGTGGTGACCGAACGCCCGATGCCCGGCTTCGATCAGGCCGCGATCGATGGCTACGCGGTGCGCAGCGTCGACGTGCTGGGTGTCGGCGAGGTGGGCAGCGACAGTCTGCCCGGGACCGTTCGACGAATCCGGCGAGAACGACGCGCGCGAGGGGCTGGTGCTGCCGGTGATGGGCACCGTCGAGGCCGGGTCGCGCACCCCCAGCCGGCTGCAGCCGCGCCAGGCCGTGCGGGTGCAGACCGGGGCCCCGCTGCCGACGCTGGCCGACGCGGTCCTGCCGTTGCGGTGGACCGATGGCGGGACGCAGCGGGTGCGGATTCTGCGGGGCGCCCCGTCGGGCGCCTATGTGCGCCGCGCCGGCGACGACGTCCAGCCCGGTGACGTCGCGGTGCGTTCCGGGACCGATCATCGGTGCGGCGCAGGTCGGGCTGCTGGCCGCGGTCGGCCGCGAACGGGTGCTGGTGCACCCGCGGCCCGCGGGTGACGATCATGGCGCTGGGCGGCGAACTGGTCGACATCTCGCGCACTCCGGGCAACGGGCAGGTCTACGACGTCAACTCCTACGCGCTGGCGGCCGCGGCCCGCGATGCCGGCGCAGAGGTCAACCGCGTCGGGATCGTCAGCGGCGGCCCCCGGGAGCTCGCGCGACATCGTCGAGGGCCAGATCAATCGCGCCGAGGTCATCGTGATCGCCGGCGCGGTCGGGGGGCGCCGCGGCCGAGGCGGTGCGCCAGGTGCTGTCCGAGCTCGGCGAGATCGAGGTGGTGCGGGTCGCCATGCATCCGGGATCCATCCAGGGTTTCGGGCAGCTGGGCCGCGAGGGCGTTCCGACGTTCCTGCTGCCGGCCAACCCGGTGAGCGCGCTGGTGGTTTTCGAGGTGATGGTCCGCCCGCTGATCCGGCTGTCGCTGGGCAAGCGCCAGCCGATGCGCCGCATCGTGCAGGCGCGCACGCTGTCGCCCATCACATCGGTGGCCGGGCGCAAGGGCTTCCTGCGCGGTCAGCTGATGCGCGACCAGGAGAGCGGCGAGTATCTGGTGCAGGCGCTCGGCGGCGCCCCGGGCGCGTCGTCGCACCTGTTGGCCACCCTCGCCGAAGCGAACTGTCTGGTGGTGGTGCCCAGCGGTGCCGAGCAGATTCGGACCGGCGAGATCGTCGACGTCGCCTTCCTGGCTCAGCGCGGCTGAGCGGAACGACTGCACACACGGTGAACCTGTTGCGCTCCAATTCCCGCCATCCCGGTTGGCCCATGAGCGTTGGGCCGCTGCGGGTTCCGGCCGGCGTTGTCCGGTTGCGGGCGGTGCGGCTGCGCGATGGCGCGCAGTGGAGCCGGATCCGGCTGACCGATCGTGCGCATCTGGAACCGTGGGAGCCCAGCTCTGAGGGCGATTGGACGAGCTCGTCATGCGGTGGCGGCCTGGCCGGCGTTGTGTTCTGGTCTGCGCGCCGAGGCGCGGCAGGGGCGGATGCTGCCCTACGTCATCGAACTCGATGGCCGGTTCTGTGGCCAGCTGACCATCGGCAATGTCACCCACGGCGCGCTGCGGTCGGCGTGGATCGGCTACTGGGTGCCGCGGTCGGCCACCGGCGGCGGCGTGGCCACCGCGGCCTTGGCGCTGGGGCTGGATCACTGCTTCGGCCCGGTCATGTTGCATCGGGTGGAGGCCACCGTGCGCCCGGAAAACGCCGCGAGCCGGGCCGTGTTGGCGAAAGTCGGGTTCCGCCAGGAGGGCCTGTTGCAGCGCTACCTGGAAGTCGACAGGGCGTGGCGGGATCATCTGCTGATGGCCATCACCGTCGAAGAGGTGACCGGGTCGGTGGCATCGACGCTGGTCCGCGCGCGGAAACGCCAGCTGGGCGTGACCGCCGCGCTGTAGCGGCCGGGATTTCGTCGGGCCGCCCTGGGCGTATCCGCACGCTCGCGACGGAGAGTCCAAATCGTTGTCAATCTGGGACTAGCGCGACACGAGTGACTTGTGGTGCTTGTGAGAGGCAAATTACAGGTGTGTAATTGTCCTGGTCAGTACGACCCGGCCGCGTTGGCCACCAATGGGCTTCGCCGGGGGATGGACACCGAAGAGAGCAGGTCATCATGCCAAGCATCCCGCAGTCATTGTTGTGGATATCGCTCGTGGTGCTGTGGCTGTTCGTCTTGGTGCCGATGCTCGTCAGCAAGCGCGACGCGGTGCGGCGCACCAGCGACGTGGCCTTGGCGACCCGGGTGCTCAACGGCGGGGGCAACTCCCGGCTGATCAAGCGCAGCGGTCCGGCGGCCGGGCATCGCAGCGACCCCGACTGGACGCCGCCGGAAGACGCGGCCGACACCGACCTCGACGAGGAGCGCGACTCCGCCGAGGATGAGAGACCACGAATCCGACGACGCCGACACCGACGAGCTGAGCCGCCGCGCGCCCGGTCGTGATGCAATGGCCGTCGCCGAGCCCGCCGAGCCGGACTACCTCGACGTCGATGTCGTCGAGGATTCCCACGTACTTCCGGTGGGCGCCAGCGAATCTGCCGTCGAGCCCGAGACGGCCGAGATCGAGCCCAACGAAGACGACGAGGTCGACACCGACACGAGGCCGTCGCCAAGCGCGACGACGAGGACGAGGACAGCTACGAGTACGTCGAGGACTCGTCCGGTTTGGAGCCCGCCGTCGACGGTGACGACGCCGACGAGGAGGCGCCGGCGCCGAGCGCCGCGCAACGCCGCGCGGCGGCGCCGCTTCGACACCAAGACCGCCGCCGCGGTGAGCGCCCGCAAGTACGCCTTCCGCAAGAAGGTCTTGATCGCGATGGCGGTCGTCCTGGTCGGCTCGGCCACCGCGGCGTTCAAGATCTCGCCGACCGCCTGGTGGGTGTGCGGCAGCGCCACCGCGATCACCCTGCTGTACCTGGGTTACCTGCGGCGCCAGACGCGCATCGAGGAGAAGGTGCGCCACCGCCGGATGAAGCGGATGGCGCGGGCGCGACTCGGCGTGGAGAACGCCTACGACCGCGACTACGACGTGGTCCCGTCGCGGCTGCGGCGCCCGGGCGCGGTGGTCCTGGAGATCGACGACGAGGACCCCGTCTTCGAGCACCTGGACTACGCGATGGCGATGCGGACCTTCGGCTGGCCCAGGGACCTGCCGCGCGCCGTCGGCGAATAGTGCTCGCGGTTCGGCGGTTGGTGCCGCGGCTGGTAGCCTGCTAGCGATCAGGGGCTATGGCGCAGTTGGTAGCGCGACTCGTTCGCATCGAGTAGGTCAGGGGTTCGATTCCCCTTAGCTCCACGCGAGAAACCCCAGTTAGAGCGGTCGGCATCTGCGGTACCCAGCGACACCGCTTTGGATGGCCCGGTCCGCAGCAGAGCGGATCGCCGCGTCGAGATTGGCCGCGACATCGTCCAGATCCTCGTCGAACAGGTCGGCGTAAACGTCAAGTGTCATAGACGCTTTCGCATGCCCGAGCATTCGCTGAACCGCCTTCACGTTGGCCCCGCCGACACCGCCAGACTCGCCGCGGTGTGCCGCAGATCGTGCGGCGTGATCGACGGGAATTTGTCGTCGGCTTTCTGGCACTTCGCGTTCGCCAGGCAGGCGCGGGTGTTCGGCGCAAACTTTCACGTACGGTCCGGTCCACGGGCCTCCGCGTGGGTTCTGACCGCTGATCGTGCGGCAACCGGCACGATGCGTACGCGCCGCGGGTGCGCTGTGGTTACGCGCCACGTTGATCACATAACCATCGGGGTACGCGGCGAGCCAAGCCAGATAGCCAGCGTCGTCGTCGCGAAACTCTTCCCTCAAGTGCATCTGCTTCCTCGATGGTCACACAGTTCCTTCTTGAAGCGCCGCACGACGTGTGCGCGTGGTGCGGCCAAGGCTAACGGCCAACCCCGACAAGCAACACAGACCGGGGAACACCGGCATACCGCACTAACCAGGCAAGGGGTGAATTGCCCGCTGCAGACCGCATCTGACCCCATACTTTAGTGATGGCGATTGTCAGCCATTGGAGAAATCATGCGCCAAAGGTGCGAGCGATTCGTGGGCTTACGAATGGCTGGTCGAGATGAACACCGGGGTCGGTCGGGCGACCTGCGTTACCTGGCTTATTGCTGGTTCGTGCCGCGCTTGCCAAACCACGCTCGGTAGGCGAGATAGCCCATCAAGACAGCGAGGCCCCCGGTACTGACCAGGCCCAGCGCCGTGCCGTGGGTGAACGCATTCAGCACGAACAGGGCCAGGAACAGCATGGTCAGCGCCGTGTAGAACGCGGAGCCGTACAGGGAGTTGGTCTTCACGCGCTGGGGGAGGCGCTGCGGTCATCTGCTCGACGCTCAAGCCAGTTCACCATGAGCACGAGGACCGCCCAGCACGCCGCGTAGCCGAGTGTGTATATCGGCACGAGCACCCACCAGGGATGACCGCCTAAGAGCAGCCACGCGGCGCCTTTGAGCGCGTCGTCTACGAAGCCGGACACGATGATTGCGACCAGCAATGCGGTGTAGACATGTTGGCGCTGCTGGGGCACTTTCCCGGCGGCGCGGCTGGACAAATACCAGAGCACGACGCCCGCCACGACCACGGTGGACACGATGAACCCGATTGTCATCCAGGCCGGTACAGACTTACTGCCGGGTGGGCTGGCCGAATCGAACAGGACATCGATAGTGACCGCCCAGACGAGGTAGAGCGGCAGGTAGAGCAGGATCCGCTTCGCGTTGATCATGGCTTAAGCCAAGCAGGTACGTCTTCGCTGCACTCGAGCGCACCTTTGGCGGCCGCCTCTACCGGGGCTTCGAGCAGGCCTTGCGCGAAGCCGCCGACGAAGCCGAGCACCGCGCCAGGCAATGCGCCAGCGCCTCCGAATTCGGGGGTGAGGCCTGCGCCGAACGCTGCACCGATACCAGCCTTGATGGCGCCGCTTTTGAACCCGTCCTTGATCATGTCCTTGCCGACGTTGGTTTTCACTTGCGTTCCTACGCATTGGCCGAAGCTCGGTCCGGCCAGGGACAGGAGGTTCGGGTGCGGGTGCCGCCGGTGGCGGTGTCTTCGGCGCAGCAGCAGCTACCTGTGGCGGCACGGGGAACGGCCCGATCTGCGGCTGTCCTTGCGATGGGGTTGGTTGCGGCGTGGGTGACGGTTCGGGACCGCCGTCCTGCTTGAAGTCAACCAGGCGAACTCCGCCGCGTTGGCCATTGGAAACGGCGGGTGCGCCGTGTCCCTTCTGTCCGCCGTTCGTAGCGGATTGCTGCCCTCCGTTGTGGTTCGTGGGCCCGGCGAAGCCAGACCTACCGAACGGATTACGGCAGCAGCAGTGAGTTGACTCGCGACCTTGGCATCTGCCCCGTCGAGTTGCTCGGCGCGTAGCCGGATATCGGCGGCGAATGCTTCCGCCTGAGCTTGGCGCGTGGTGCGTTCTGCCGGGGAAGTACTGCGCGTGTCGGTGACCGACAAGTCTTCTCCGACAGTGAATCCCGCATTCTGCGTGTCTTCGATGCCATACAGGACCCGCCGCTGGGCCGCGCTGATGTCGCTGGCGCCATTCCGGGCTATTCCGGCTGCCCGACGGAGCTGGTCGGCCTTGCCGCTGACGACGGAGAGGTCGACTCCGAGTGCGCTGCCGCAGCGCGTCGCCGCCAGCGCCGTGCCAGGTGATGGATTGCGCTTGGTTGCGCAGCGTCAGGAATGCGTCTTCCCAGCGGTCGGCGGTTTGCGTCCAGTAGGCCGCGGCGTCATGAGGTGCTCGGTGCTCCATGCCCGGATCTGCGAGAGGGTGGCGGGCATCTATACCACCGTCACCTGTGTCACGTCGTTCATGGCGGCCGCCGATGTGGCCTCTTGGCTGGTGTAGCCACCGGCGGCACGTCGTCACCCCGCCGACTGTTGCCTGCGTCCGCGCCGTAAAGGACGCTGCGGCAACGCCGATCGCCGCGTTCATACCGTTCACCGCCGCCGTGGTGGCCTGGAACGGTTGCCCCGGCGACGGCGGCGCCCCCGCGAATTGGGAGGTAAGCGCTGCCCACTGGCCAGCTGTAGCTATTAGATCAGCGGGGACAACCTGCAACGCATCTTGCCCCATACCGCACAAGTTTATGCAGTGCACTCGTGGATCGCTATTCACGGGCCGGTGCGACGGTACATCGCCGACTTCGAGCGGCAACGCCTCCTGGTACCGCGCCGCCCAACGAAAAGCCTCCCCGTACGGCGCGGCCCAACGAAAAAGGTGCCGGGGCAGTGATTCCTGTCTGTGCCCGACTAGGTGATCGCTACGGCTGACTGCCCTCAGTCACCTGCCGGGAATGTCGGGCAGTATGCGGAGGGTAGCGAACCGAAAAAGGGTCATTCCCAACATCGACAACAAAGGTCGATCTCAGTGCGTTGGCGCGGTAGACGCACTGCCCGCTGGGGCCCTCCAAATGTTCGGAAATCGTCGCCAACTCGTCCTCGGACATCCCATATTTGATGCGGATGGCTTCTTGCGCCCGGCGATGTAATTCCTGCGTGATTCAGGGTGTGCCGTTCAATTTCTTCGGGGGTTGGCGGGGCCTTGTCACGAGCTGGCCTGTACCGCTTGACCAGCTCCACCAAGGCCAGAAATACACCGCTGCTCACCAGGTTGAGTGCAATGTTGTAACCAGCCACCGCTGCACCACCGCCGCTGTAAGGGATTGGCGTTTCGGTGATTTCGGGCTCGTTCGCCGACTCGGCAACGACGAGTTCGTTGAGCTGGCGGCGGAACTCGTCTATGTGGTCCTCGACGATGTTCGTCATGAACAGGCCCGCCTCAACGAGTTCACCCTCGGACGAGTTGCACTGAAATCCAAGGCGCAGCTGCTTGCTCACGTTCCTTGCTGCTTACAGCCGGTCGGCGAGGTCAGAGGGGACAGCAGGCGGAAGTGAGCCACCGAGGTTCTGCCAGTGCTCAGCCAGGGGCTCAGAGATCGGGACACGCAGTACGCGGATGAGATCGTGCTTGGCGCGCTCTGCGGTCTGGCCCATAGCTGTTGCCACCCGGCCATCCAGCTCACGGCTGTTCTCCGTCCAGCCTTCGACCAGCGACTCCATCACGCTCGCGTGGGGCGCGGCGGTCGAGTCGCGTCGTTGCTCTTTTTCGGCAATAGCGACCACCTGGCGGTTCCCCTTAGCTCCACAAAGTTTGAGCAGGTCAGGCGGCGGCCGAGAGCGACCACTCTTCCGAAGCCTTCCCTGAGGCATCCAGACGACCGGCGACCTCGTCCGGGTCCTCGAAGCACGAGTCTTTATGTCACGAACCATCCCGGACGAGCCAGCGCGGTTTCGAGCCGATCACGCTGCGGCGTGTCGCGGTTTGACCGCCAATCGGTTCTGAGACCGTTGGACATGCTCGCGATGGAACGCAAGGGGGCGGCGTGAGCCCGACTCAGATTTTCTTCGTGTCATCTCTGGTCGTCATGCTCGCAGCCGGGATCGTGGCGATCGTGTTCTCCGAAAAGCTGTTCCACCCTGAAGCGACCCTGGCGATTGTGTTGACGGTCGTTACTGTCGCGGGCTGGGTCTGGCGGATGCCACGGGGGTGGTACACGATTTCGCAAATCGCTTGGCGCTACCGGTTGAAGACTTGTCAGGTCCGGGAGGTCGCCGACAAGCTCGGGATGAGGGCCTTCAATCGTGGTGCGCTGGTCCCTCCCTCGCAGCGGAAGAAGATGTATCCCGAACTGATGCGTCTGAAGAAGCGCAAGGCGGTACGCGAGCCGAGGGCAGCGAAGGACAGCCGATCGGTCTACGAACCCTCAGCCGCGCGGTCAAGTTTCCTGCAGGAGGCCGATCGCATGCAGTTCTCCGGTCGGGAGCTATTGCGACATCTGCATCCGAGCGTTACCCATTTCGGGGCAGACGTCGAGGACGAGGCAGTCTGACGAAACCGGCTGCGGCCGAGGCCTACCACTTCGGTCTGGTTGGTCATGTGGTGCCGACGGGCCAGTCGTTGAACAAAGCCCGCGAGATCGCGGCTCGCGTCGTGGCCAACGGCCCGTTGGCGATTCGCAACGCCAAGGAAGGGCTGGCCGCCTTCGCGGCCAAACGCGAGCCGCGATTCACGGGTAGGTAGTCAAGCGTCCTGTGCGGCTCAGTACTCGACGGCGGCGTGGGCGCGCACCGACGGCGCGATCCAGTCGTCCAGGAACTTTCGCAGCTCGTGTCCAGTGCGTGGTGGACGGCCCGGATCAACGATCAGTGACTGCACGGTTCGCAGCATGATCTCCACTAGTTCGTCGAGCCTGCGCTCGGCGAATCCCGCTGCGGCCCAATCGACGTCGAATCGTTGCAGGATCGACCGGCCGAACGAAATGGCCATGTCCGACGTGACTCCGGCGGTGAACGCGCTGGCCTTGCCCGGCTGGAACACCAGGCTCAGGTACTTGTCGTGGGCGAGTTGCTCGAAGGTGTAGGCGATGCCCTCGACGACCGCCTCGGTGGGGTCGGTGATCGAACCCAGATGCGCCGCAAGCCGATCCAGGAACCCGTCCACCGAGGACAGTGCCGTCGCGGCCAGCAGCGCCTCGTGGGTGGGGAAGTACCGGTAGATCGTCTGCCGCGTCACGCCGAGCGTCGTCGCGACCTCGGACACGCTCACGGTCCCGCGCGCGTCGATGGCGCTGCGGGTGGCGCTCAGGATGCGCGCGATCGCCTCATCGTCGTCCGCCGGGATGTCACCCGACCAGCCGTGCCGGCGCATGGCGTGATCGTCGCACACGCCGGGCGCCGAGCTTGACAATACAAACGGTAGTGATTGTATGTTCAGCAGGATTCGGGGCGAAGGAGACGAGGGTGACGACGATGGACAAACCGGTGGGTGGCACCGACGAGACATTGACGCGGCGGGGCCTGCGTCATGCCCTGGACAAGACGACCGACCTGGCCGAGCGGGAACTGCGGGTGCCGCTGCATTACTACCGCGACCCCAAGATCACCGAGATCGAGGAATCCCAGATTCTGCGCCGGGTGCCGCTGGCCGTCGTCCCGTCGGCGCAGGTCCCGAACAAGAACGACTATGTGGTGCGGTCGGTGCTGGGCGATTCGCTGCTGGTCACCCGCGACCGAACCGGGGCCAGCCACGTCCTGCTCAACTACTGCCGGCACCGCGGCGCGATGCCGGCCTGCGGCTCGGGCAACGCCTCGCGGTTCGTCTGCCCGTATCACGCGTGGACCTACCGGAATACCGGCGAACTGTTCACGGTCCCCGGCAAGGCCGGCTTCGATTCGATGGACACCAAGGATTACGCCCTGGTGGAGCTGCCGTCGGAGGAGCGCCACGGGTTCATCTGGGCCGTGCTGACCGCCGACGCGACCATCGACCTCGACGCCCACCTGGGTGATCTCGATGCCGAACTGGCGTTGTGGAACTACGCGTCCTACGGGTATCACACGCAGCGCGAATTCACCTCCGAGGTGTCATGGAAGGGCGCCCTGGAAGCATTCGCCGAGGGATACCACTTCCCGTACGTGCACGGCGAAAGCCTCATCGGGCAGAACACCCTGGCCAACACCATGGTCTACGACGAATTCGGCAAGCATCACCGCATCGGGTTTCCGTTCACCTGGATCACCAACGCGGACACCGACCCCACAGCGTCGCTCGACCCCTCGACGAACATGGGGGTGATCTATTGGGTGTATCCGAACCTCATCCTGGCCAACAGCCCGGTGGGGGTGGAGATCATCGACATGCTGCCAGCCGGTGAGCCGACCCGCTGCACGGTCCGGCACAGCTGGATGGGCCGCGTCCCCGCCACCAACGACGAGATGCGCGCGGCCTACGACGCGGTCTTCGAAGGGGTGCATTCGGCCGTGCGCGACGAGGACTTCGCCATGTTGCCCCAGTGCGGCGAGGGCGTCCGGCACGGTCAGCACGACCACATGATCATCGGACGCAACGAAATCGCCGTCCAGCACATGATCAGGGTGTTCGCGCAGGAACTGGGCGTCGCGCTCGCCTGAGCAGCGTTGTCGCCGGCGATTGGGTAGTCCCACGCCGGCGCGGGTACTGATCCTCTGAACCCACGATGGAGAGGATCCGATGGCGCACCCCGACCGCGATTCCACCGACGAGTTGCTGCAAGAACTGTTGTGGACCTACGGGCCGTGCGGGCAGGAGGACGCGGTCCGCGCCGTCATCGCCCGCGAACTGCAACCGGTCGTTGACGACATGTGGACCGACGACGCGGGCAACCTGATCGGATACGTCGCCGCCGACCCGCCGGCCGGCGATGCCGGGGCGCCCACCCACCGCCACCGCACCGAGGCCATCCCCGGCACCGCGACACGGGTGATGGCGCACATGGACGAACTGTCGATGATCGTCAAGCGCGTGGAATCCGATGGCACACTCCATCTCACGCAGCTGGGCACCATGTACCCGGGAAACTTCGGACTGGGTCCGGTCGCCGTGCTCGGCGACAACGAAACCCTCACCGCCGTACTGACTCTCGGCTCCGAGCACACCACTCAGGAAAGTTCGCGAATCTGGGAGACCAAGCCCGATCAGGGCGACCGCGCTCTGGACTGGCATCACGTCTACGTCTTCACCGGCCGCAGCACCGACGAGCTGACCGCCGCGGGAGTGCACGCCGGGACCCGGGTGTGCGTCGACCGCAGCAAGAGATCGGTGGTCGAGATGGGCGACTACGTCGGCGCCTACTTCCTTGACGACCGCGCCGCGGTGACCGCTCTGCTGCGCGCCGCACGCCGGCTGCGCGAGCGCGGGCATCGGCCCGCCGACGACGTCTACCTGGTGTTCACCACGAACGAAGAGATCGGTGGGGTCGGGGGCACGTACGCCAGCGCCACCCTGCCCGGCGACCTCACCCTCGCCCTGGAAGTCGGCCCCACCGAACGCGAATACAACACCAGCGTCACCGGTGGCCCGATCATCGGCTACAGCGACGCCCTCTGCGTCTATGACAAGAGCGTGGCCGACAAGCTGCTGAAAATCGCCACCGATCGGAAGTTGTCACCACAGGCGGCCACGCTGGGCGCCTTCGAATCCGACGCGTCGCACGCCAAGGCCGGCGGGCTGACCGCGCGTGCCGGCCTGCTGTGCCTGCCCACGCTGAGCACCCATGGCTATGAGGTCATCGCTCGCCACGCGATCGACGACATGGCAGCGATAGTCGTCGATTTCGTGCTGGAGCCGAGTCAAAAGATCGCCTGAAAACACGGCGACCGTGCTGGTCAGCCTGTTAGGCTGGCGACGCTTCTGGACGCCGAACGACGGGATTGGCACGTGGCGGGCGTGGTCACCGAGAAATCGCGACTGGAACGCGCGTGGGTCGGTTGAGCGAATCACTCGAAAGCGAATCCCCATGACGCGTCCACGAATCCGCGCGCGAGCGCCGCTGCGGATCTCGTTCGCCGGGGGCGGCACCGACGTCCCGCCCTTCCCGACCACCGAAGGCGGCTGCGTCCTTTCAGCGACCATCGACCGCTATGCGCAGGGATCGCTGGCGCCGCGCACCGACCGCAGGGTCAGCATCGAATCGGTGGACTTCAAGACCACGCACGAGATGACGCTCGACAGTGAAATCCTCTACGACGGCAGCCTCGACCTGATCAAGGCAGCGGTGCGCAGGTTCGGCCGCGACGGCACCGACGGCTACGACCTGGTGCTGCGTTCCAGCGCACCGCCCGGCTCGGGGCTGGGTTCGTCGTCGACCATGATGGTCGCCCTGACCGGCCTGCTCGCCGAGCACTACCGGGTGCCGATGGGCGAGTACGAGACGGCCCGGCTGGCGTGTGCCATCGAGCGTGAGGACCTGGGCATCGCCGGTGGCATGCAGGACATGTATGCCGCGACGTTCGGCGGATTCAACTTCATCGAGTTCACCGACCGCGTGATCGTCAATCCCCTGCGGATCCGTGACGAGACGGCCTTCGAGCTCGAGCTGAGCCTGCTGTTGTGTTACACGGGTATCACGCGGGACTCCGCGCGGGTGATCGAGGACCAAACGCGCCGCGCCACAACGGGTTCGGACGACACGCTGGCGGGGCTGCGAGCCCAGAAGGATCTGGCGGTCGCGATGAAGGCGGCGCTGCTGACGGGCAAGCTGAACGATTTCGGTGCGCTGCTGGGCGAAGCGTGGACCCAGAAGAAGCGCATGTCGCCCTACATCACCAACGAACGCATCGACGAACTCTATGACCTCGCCCGGAAAAACGGGGCGCTGGGCGGCAAGCTCACCGGAGCCGGTGGTGGGGGATACATCCTGTTGTTCTGCGACTTCGCAAAAAAGCACCGCCTCATCGAAGCCCTGGAAGGCGCCGGGGCCACCATCACCGAATTCGCCTTTGAGAGCAAGGGATTGACAACATGGCAGGCATGACCGAGTCGGATGTCGTCCCGCCGAGCGTGGAGCTGGTGCAGCAGCGATTGGCCGAAACCATCGCGGTCAAACAAGAGATGCAGCAGGGCGAGTTCGCCGCACAGACCGTCGAGGTGGCGTGCGAGATCATCAGCTCGCTGCGCGCCGGCGGGAAGGTGATCTTCTTCGGCAACGGTGGGTCCGCGCAAGACGCAGGACATCTGGCCGCCGAGCTCATGGGTCGCTTTGCGTTTGACCGTCCCGGCCTGGCGGCGATCAGCCTTCCCGACGCCACGGCCGCGATCACGGCGATCGGCAACGACTATTCCTACGACGAGGTGTTCGCCCGTCAGGTCCTTGCCGCGGGACGTTCCGGAGACGTGGTGGTCGGGCTGACCACATCGGGTAACTCTCCCAACGTCGTTCGCGCGCTCGAGGCGGCCGGCCAGGCGGGCATGACCACCGTGACGCTCACCGGTGCACGCGGCGGCAAGGTGGCCGACGTCGCCCAGATCTGCATCCGGGTGCCCAGCCACGACACCGGACGGATCCAGGAAGCCTGCCTGCACCTGGGCCACTCCATCTGCGAAATGGTCGAAGCGGCACTGTTTTCCCGGCCGTCCTGAGTTCGACGATGGCCGCACCCGAGCTGCGCAAAGTGCACACCGTGTTCCTGGACCGGGACGGCACGATCAACGTCAAGGCCGCCGAGGGGGAGTACATCCGATCACCCGATCAGTTGGTGCTGTTGCCGGGGGCGGCGAAGGCGGTGGCCGCCCTGAACGCCGCGGGCCTGCGGACCGTGCTGGTGACCAACCAGCGCTGGCTATCCGAAAAGACCGCCGACCCAGCGGATTTCGCGGCGACCCAGCAGCGCCTGCAAGAAGTGCTGGCGGGCGAGGGCGCCCGGCTCGATGCCGTCTATCACTGTCCGCACGCGGCGAATAGCTGCGACTGTCGCAAGCCGCTCGCCGGCATGTTGGTGCGTGCGGCCAACGAGCACGACTTCGAATTGGAGAAGTCCGTCATGATCGGCGACACCGACATCGACATGATGGCCGGCAGGGCGGCCGGAACGTTGACCATCCTGCTGCGCGCGGGCGACGAAAAGGCAGCAGATGCCGACATCGTGGTCGACGACCTGGCGGCGGCGGTCGAACTCCTCGTGAACGCCCAAGCGGCACACTAGCTTCTAGCAAAACGCTGAGCCGCCGAGCGGGCCACCAACGCCAGCGCGAACGGCAGATCGTCGCGCAGATATCGGCGGGTCAGCCGCCGCGGCTCGAGCGCCAGCCGGTGCAACCACTCGAATCCGAGCCGCTGCATCAACGGGGGCGCCCGCCGAACCACGCCGGCGGCCATCGCGATGCCGCCGCCACACGCCAGGAACCAGGCACTCGGCAATTCTTGGCGCAGCTGTTCGATGAGGCGCTCCTGCCGGGGGAAGCCCAGGCCGACGAACACCAGATCCGGGGCAGCGCCGGCGACGGCGGCTATCGCGCGCCGCGCGCCTTCCTCGGTGTCGTCGAACCCGAATGCCGGTGACTGGGTGCCCGCGACACGGAGATCGGGGCACCGCGCGGCCAGCGCCTCGGCCGCCCGTTTTGGGACCCCGTCGGCCCCGCCGAACAGGTACACCGACCTTCCGTCGGCGGCGGCCGCCGCGCACAACGGGGAGATCAATGACGAGCCGGCGACGCGTTCGGGCAGCACGTCGCCTTTGGCGCGCGCGGCCCACACCAGGGGCATCCCGTCGGCGACGACAAGAGAGCCACGGGCTATCAATTCGGCCAGCGCGGGATCCCTGGTGGCCGCCACAGCCACATCGATGTTCACCGGGATGATCGAGCCGCCCTGCCCGGTCGCCCAGGCCGCGCGCACGCCGTCGACCACTTGCTGTTGCGTCAGCGCGTCAAACCACAGATCGCCCACCTGGATCTTGGTCGGCCCCGAACCGGCCGGCTGCGGTGAGATAACCACTGGCCCCCATCTGGCGCGATCTCGCACGTGCATCAGGCAGCGCTTGACCCGATCATCATGCCCGACGGCGCCCCGCTGATCTGGTAATTGACCCGGGCATCCTTGCCGGAGCCGCAATCGTGCTCATAACCTGGGCAACATCCGACCGCATCCGGCTCGTTCGGCCCGGCGCGGTAGACGACGGCAAGCAGGCGGGCAGGTCATGGCATCACCGCGACGCGCAGAGTGGTGTCGCGATGCTGCGGGCGGCGGTCTATAGCGTGGCCGGACTGACCGGCGCCCGGGTGGACGAGCTGGCGACGATGGACATCTTCAAGGGATGTCCCGCCGAAGACCTTGCCCCGTTGGCGGGCCGCCTGCAGCCTCTGCGCGCGGCGGCCGGCCAGGTGCTGATGCGGCAGGGGGAGCAGGCCGTCTCGTTCCTGCTGATCTCCTCGGGTACCGCCGAGATCAAACACGTCGGCGACGACGGCGTGGTGATCGTCGAGCATGCTTCCCCGGGCATGATCGTCGGCGAGATCGCCCTGCTGCGTGACATTCCGCGGACCGCGACGGTGACCACCGCCGAACCGCTGACCGGTTGGATCGGTGACACCAGGGCCTTCGCCAGCATGGTGCACATCCCCGGCATCACGCCGCGGCTGCTGCGCACCGTGCGTCAGCGTCTTGCCGCGTTCATCACGCCGATCCCGATTCGCGTGCGTGACGGCACACTGCTTGTTGCTGCGCCCGGTGCTGCCCGGCGACAGCGAGCGCACCGTGCACGGACACATCTACTTCTCCAGCGACACGCTGTATCGGCGCTTCATGACCCCGCGCCTTCCCACCCCGGCGTTGATGCACTACCTGTCGGAGGTCGACTACGTCGATCACTTCGTGTGGGTGGTCACCGACGGCAGCGACCCGGTGGCCGACGCGCGCTTCGTGCGCGACGAGAACGACCCGACGGTCGCCGAGATCGCCTTCACCGTCGCCGATGCCTACCAGGGCCGCGGCATCGGCACCTTCTTGATCAGCGCACTGTCCATCGCCGCCGAGGTCGACGGCGTCGAAAGGTTCTCCGCGCGAATGCTTTCCGACAACGGGCCGATGCGCGCGATCATGGACCGCTACGGCGCGGTCTGGCAGCGCGAAGACGTCGGCGTCATCACCACCGTCATCGACGTGCCGCGCCCGCGCCACCTGCGGCGTGACGAGGCCGAGCAGATCAAGCGCGTGGCCCGGCAGGTGATCGCGGCGGTCGGCTGAGACCGCGCTGGGGCAGTGCACCAACGCCGCCAGTCTCCGGACCGTTAGGTGAGTTCGGAATCCGCTGGCGCATGCGCTAGCACGTTTGACGATGACGTCGTCCCCTGAGCCGCTGTGATGAGTTATTCTGACCGGCCCCGGCACTGGCGTGGGGGAGACGGTATGGCGGTGTCCTGTGCTATCAACTCCTCATGCGGCCGTTCTGGATTGGCCCGGCGCTGATTACCGCGCTCACGCTGGCGATCGCCGCGTGCGGTCACCCGCCCGCACACGCGCCGTCGGCCGCTACCACGAAATCGGCTCCGGCGCGCGGGGTTGTCGTCAACCCCGCCAACATCAAACGGGTCGTTCGCGATCTGCCGCCCGGTTACGAGGTGACCACCGGAATCCCCAGCGCGGCCTCACCCAGGGTGATCTGGAGCCTGGGAGACGACCTGCAGGCCAAGCCGGCCAGGTGCGGGACGCTGGCCGACCCCGGGAACGGGCGCGACCAGTCGGCGCAGGGCGTGTCGGGCTCTGGGAGCGGCGGCATCGTCGACGCGGTGGTGGTGGCTTTGCCGGGGCCGGTGGACTTCCCCGACGACCTGGTCACCTCGTGTCGCCCAGTGGTCGGAGACCGCCGGGCGCACCGTGGTACACGTCCACCTCACCGACGCCCCGCACATCGATGGCGTCGACACCGTCGGCATGGTGGCCGACGTCAAGTCATCCGTCGAGTCGGGCACCGAAATAGATTCGCGCACATACACATTCACCGCGTATCTGGGCAACTACTACGCGTTCACCACGCTGACCACCGATCCGGGTTCGGCGCTTCCGGTGCTGCCGCCGCAATTCGCCGCGGATCTGCTCGCCAAAACGGTGTCCACGTTGCGCAGCTGAGCTACCCGCTTGGGTAGATTGGCCACGATGTCCAAGATGTTGCTCGCGGTCGCGGCTGCCTGCGTCCTGGCCGGCTGTTCATCGGCTACCCACTCGGCGAAGGTCGACATCAACAAGGTCGTCGACGTGAAGTCCAGCTTCGGGCCCGACTACAACGTCAGTGACATCAGCGAACGCGGCATCGATCCCAAGCTGCTGGCCGGCCGCAAACTGCCCGACGGGTTGACATTCGACCCCGCGAACTGCGCGAAAGTGGCGGCCGGGCCGGACATGCCGGCGGACCTGCAGGGCAACATGTCCGCGGTCACCGCCGAAGGGCACGGCAACCGATTCGTGGTGATCGCGCTGGAGACCTCAAAAGCGTTGCCGTTCAACGATCCCGGGAAGGATTGCAACAAGGTGACGTTCGCGGGCCCACAGATGCGGGGCGGCGTCCAGGTGGTCGAGGTGCCGCAGATCGACAGCACCCGCACGCTGGGCGTGCATCGCGTCATGCAGGCGCTGACGCCGGGCGGCCCGCGCACCGGCGAGCTGTATGACTACTCGGCCGCATTCGGCGACTACCAGGTGATCGTCATCGCCAACCCGCTGGTGGTTCCCGATCAGCCGGTCGTTCCGGTTGACACGCAACGGGCGCGCGACCTGCTCGTCAAAGCGGTGACCGCGGTGCGTGCCTGACGTTCAGTTTGGCGGCGACCGCCGCTGGCTTGACTGCGTCGGGCCGTCGCTAGCGCACGCCGCGCGGCCGGAACTGGATGCTCACCCGGGGCCCGACGGACGCCGTCGTCTTGGGCACGGCGTGCTCCCAGGTGCGTTGGCACGATCCGCCCATCACCAGCAGATCGCCGTGCGCCTGCGGCAGCCGCAGCGACGGGCCGCCGCCGCGGCGCCGCAACGCGAAAGAGCGGGTGGCGCCCAGGCTGACGATCGCCACCATGGTGTCCTCGGAACTGCTGCGGCCGATGGTGTCGCCATGCCAGGCCACACTGTCCGAGCCGTCGCGATAGCAACACAACCCGACCGTGGTGAACGGCTCACCGAGCTCGCCGGCGTAGATGTCGTTGAGCCGGCGCCGCAGCCGGGCCAGCTCCGGATGCGGCGGCTCGTCGACCGCGAGGTCGTGAAAGCTCACCAGCCGCGGCACGTCGACGACCCGGTCGTACATCTGCCGGCGCTCCTCGCGCCACGGCACCGTCGACAGCAAGGCGTCCAGCAGGTCATCGGCATCGGTGAGCCAGCCCGCGCGGATCTCGATGAACGCGCCGTCACCGAGCTGTCTGCGCTCGGTGTGCTGGAACAGGGAGCCTTGGACCGCGATCTCCACGCGACCGAGTTTATCGCACATCCGTTCGATCGCGTGGGGCGCGCGACGGGCGTGTAGCGGGACCATGCGCCCGGCGCCGCTACGGTTGAGCTGTGGGTGTTGTTGAGCTGGGCACCAATTCCGAGGTCGGCGCGCTGCGCGTGGTCATCCTGCACCGCCCCGGCGCCGAGCTGCTCCGGCTCAATCCGCGCAACGTCGACCAGCTGCTGTTCGACGGCCTGCCGTGGGTCGCCCGCGCGCAGGACGAGCATGACCAGTTCGCCGCGCTGTTGCGGTCCCGCGGCGTCGAGGTGCTGCTGTTGTCGGACCTGCTCACCGAGGCGCTGACGCACAGCGGGGCCGCCCGGATGCAGGGCGTCGCGGCCGCCGTCGACGCCCGACGACTCGGAGTGCCGCTGGCCCAAGAACTTTCGGCATATCTGCGGGCGCTCGAGCCGGCGCGGCTGGCCCAGGTACTGATGGCCGGGCATGACGTTCAACGAATTGCCGTCCGACACCCGGACCGACGTGTCGCTGGTGCTGCGCATGCACCACGGCGGCGATTTCGTCATCGAGCCGCTGCCCAACCTGGTGTTCACCCGCGACTCGTCGATCTGGGTCGGCCAGCGGGTGGTGATCCCGACGCTGGCGCTGCGCGCGCGCATCCGCGAGGCGTCGCTGACCGATCTCATCTACGCCCATCACCCGCGGTTCACCGGTGTGCGGCGGGCCTACGAGTCGCGCACCGCCCCCGTCGAGGGCGGGGACGTGCTGCTGCTGGCGCCCGGTGTGGTCGCGGTCGGGGTCGGGGAGCGGACCACGCCGGCCGGTGCGGAAGCGTTGGCCCGCAGCCTGTTTGACGATGACCTGGCTAACACGGTGCTCGCGGTGCCGATCGCTCAGCGGCGCGCCCAGATGCACCTGGACACGGTGTGCACGATGGTCGACACCGACACGGTGGTGATGTACGCGAACATCGTCGACTCGTTGTCGGCCTTCACCATTGCAGCGCACGCCCGAGGGCGTCGCCATCAGCGACGAGGCCCCGTTCCTGGAGGCCGCGGCCAAGGCGATGGAGATCGACAAGCTGCGGGTCATCGACACCGGGCTGGATCCCGTCGTCGCCGAACGCGAGCAGTGGGACGACGGCAACAACACGCTGGCGCTCGCGCCCGGGGTGGTGGTCGCCTACGAACGCAACGTGCAGACCAACATCCGCCTGCAGGACGCCGGCATCGAGGTGCTGACCATCGCCGGTTCTGAACTGGGCACCGGCCGCGGCGGGCCCCGGTGCATGTCCTGCCCGGTCGCCCGCGACCTGCTGTAAGGCGGACGTCGAGATTGCCGCCAGGGTCGTGGTTCGCTTGCGAAGCACAGCCCTCACTGCAATCTCGGCGCTAAAACGGGAGCTACCGCCAGCTGGGCAGCCAGATCTCCATATTCCACGTCTGCTGCGAAATCGGCAGGCCGGTGAGCACCGGGAACAGCCAGGCGAAGTTGGTCACCACCACCGCCACGTAACAGGACACGGCGATCAGCCCCAGCGTGCGTCGCTCCGAGTTCGCCTGAAGCCGCAGCCGCAGCCGCCGGGGCGGGGCGCCGGGGGTGTAGAGGATGTCGCCGCAGATCAGCGCGATGGCCATCACCAAGAACGGCGCCATGGTCGCCGCGTAGAAGAAGTACATCTGCCGATCGATGTCGGCGAACCAGGGCAGCCAGCCCGCGCAGTAGCCGACCAGCACCGCCGGCGTAGCGCCAGTCGCGGCGGACCAGCATGCGCCACAAGGCGAAAACCAGGACCGGCACCGCCAGCCACCACATCGCCGGCGTGCCCACCAGCATCTCGGCCTTGACGCACGACTGCGCGCCGCACCCGGAGACGTTCTGCTCATCGATGGCATAGAGCACCGGCCGCAACGACATCGGCCAGCTCCACGGTTTCGATTCCCACGGGTGATAGTTACCGGCGGAATTCGTTAAGCCCGCATGGAATTGGAACGCCTTGGCGGTGTAATGCCACAGCGATCGGATGGCGTCGGGCAGCGGCACGATCGAACGCGGGCCGATCGTCTGGCCCACCTCGTGCCGGTCGATGGCGGTCTCGGAGGCGAACCATGGTGCGTAGCTGGCCAGATATACCAACACCGGGATGACGGCCAACGCATACGCGGTCGGGATGAGGTCACGCCGCAACGTCCCCAGCCAGGGCCGGGTGACCTGGTACTGACGCCGCGCGGCCACATCGAACGCCAGCGACATGGCCCCGAAGAACAGCACGAAGTACAGACCGGACCACTTTGTGCCGCAAGCCAATCCGAGCAGGATGCCGGCACCGAAGCGCCACCACCGCACCCCCAGCCGCGGGCCCCACACCGTCTCCGCGTTGCGGCCCTCCTGCAGCGCGATGTGCATCCGTTGCCGAACCTGGTCGCGGTCGACGATCAGCGCGCCGAACGCCGCGACCACGAAGAACGTGAGGATGCCGTCGAGCAATGCGGTCCGCGAGGCGACAAAGCTGACGCCGTCACAGATCACCAGCACGCCGGCGATCGCCCCGACCAGCGTCGAGCGGCTGATCCGCCGCACGATCCGCATCACCAGCGCCACCATGACCACGCCGAGCAACGCGCCGGTGAACCGCCAACCGATGCCGCTGTAGCCGAAGATCGCCTCGCCGAGCGCGATCAGCTGCTTGCCGACCGGCGGGTGAACGACCAGGCCGAACCCGGGATTGTCCTCCACGCCGTGGTTGTGCAGCACCTGCCAGGCCTGCGGCGCGTAGTGCTTCTCGTCGAACACCGGGGTGCCGCCATCGGTGGGCGAGCCCAGGTTCAGGAACCGGGTCAAGGCCGCCGCCAGCGTGATCACGCCGGTCACCACCCAGCCGCGGATCTGATCGGTCGGTCCGAAATCGGCCACCGGCACCAGCGGCCCGGGGCTGACGACGGGCACCACGCGCTCCTTGTCGGCGATCGGGGCTTCGCGGGGCGGGGCGGTCATCACGTCGATCGTAGGCTGTCGGTCATGACCACCGGCCGCCTGTTGCTGGGCGCGACCCCCTTGGGCCAGCCGTCGGATGCCTCCCCCCGCCTGCTGGACGCCCTGGCCCGAGCCGAGGTGGTGGCCGCCGAGGACACCCGGCGGGTGCGCACCCTGGCCAAGGCGCTCGATGTGCGGATCACCGGTCGGGTCATCAGTATGTTCGACCAGGTCGAGAACGCTCGGGTGGACTCCGTGATCGAGGCGATCCGCGCGGGCGCGACGGTGCTGGTGGTCAGCGACGCCGGGATGCCGCTGATCAGCGATCCCGGCTACCGGCTGGTGACGGCCTGTGTCGAGGCCGGCCTGCCGGTGGGATGCCTGCCGGGGCCGTCGGCGGTGACGACCGCGCTGGCCCTGTCCGGTCTGCCGGCCGAGAAGTTCTGCTTCGAGGGATTCGCGCCACGCAAGAAGGCGGCGCGGCGGACCTGGCTGGATTCACTGGCCGGCGAGCGGCGCACCTGTGTGTTCTTCGAATCGCCGCGCCGGTTGTCCGCCTGCCTGCAGGACGCGGTCGAGCGGCTCGGCGGGGCACGCCGGGCGGCGATCTGCCGGGAGCTGACCAAGGTGCACGAGGAAGTGGTGCGCGGATCGCTCGACGAGCTGGCGGCGTGGTCGGCCGACGGTGTGCTCGGTGAGATCACCGTGGTGCTGGCCGGCGCCACCCCCACCGCCGACCTGCCGTCGCTGGTCGTCGAGGTCGAAAGGCTGGTCGCGGCCGGCACCCGCATCAAGGACGCCTGCGGTGAGGTGGCCGCCGCCCATCCCGGGGGTGCGTTCGCGCCAGCTCTACGACGCGGTGCTGCAGTCCCGCCGCGACTGAGGCCTCACCGCTCGGTCAGCCGGCCGGGCTCACGGCGGCGATGGACGGGGACCCGACGATGGGGGATGCCTTGTGCAGGCATTCGGCCCACTCGGCGTCCGGGTCGGAGTCGGCGGTGATGCCGCCGCCGACGCCCAGAACCGCGCCGTCCGCGGCATCGAATTCGACGGTGCGGATCGCGACATTCAACTCGCAACCTGCCACGGGGGACGCCAATCCGATTGTGCCGCAATATATTCCGCGACGATTCAGCTCCCATTGCGAGAGCAGTTGGCGGGCACGGTGTTTGGGTGTCCCGGTGACCGAGGCCGGCGGGAAGGTGGCGTCCAGCAGCGCCGACGTCGGAAGCTCGGTGGGGATCTGCGCGGACACCGTCGACACCAGGTGCCACACGCCCGGGGCCCGTCGCACCACCAGCAGTTCGGGCACGGTCACCGTGCCGGTGATCGCCACCCGGCCAAGGTCGTTGCGCACCAGGTCGACGATCATGATGTTCTCGGCGACCTCTTTGGCCGACGCGCGTAGCGCGGACGGCCAGGCATCCAGCGGCAGGGTGCCCTTGATCGGGCTGGACGTGACGACCGTGCCGCGCCGCCGCAGGAAGAGTTCCGGGGACAGCGACGCCACCGCACCCCACGTCCCGGCGACATAGGCCGCCCGGGCCGGGGACGTGCGCGCGACGCCGTCGACGAAGAAGTCCAGCGGGGCGCCGGTGACCGTACCGGTGAACTGCGTGCACACGCAGGCTTGGTAGACCTCGCCGGCGCGGATGGCTTCCAGGCAGGCCAGGACCCCGTCACGATGCGCGGCCCGGTCGGCGATGCCCCAATCGATGTGGCATTCGCGCGCGCGCGGCCGCCGGTGCGGCCAGCGCGGTGGCGAGCCACTCCGGCATCGGCGCGCCGGAAAGGCTCTCGTACCACCAGTGGCCGTCGCGGTCGCGGCGCAGCACGCAGTCGGTCCAGCCGCCGGCGGCCTCGGGAATGCGGTGGGAGCTGGGCGTCGGCGGCGGGGTCGGGATACGACAGGTAACCGAGCCATCCGCCGCCCACCGCATGCGGGCTCCGGCGTCTCGCGGCGCCTGCACCGCGAACACGTCGTCGGCGTGCACCGGGCGCACCGACAGGCTCGGCGCGATCACCGCCAGGGCGCCGAACCACTCGCCGGTCAGCGCGGCCGGCGGCGGCAGACCCAGCCGGCGGGTGGCGTCACCCACGGCGCGCAGCACCTGGGGTGCGGCGCCAAGATCGCCGAGCCGGTCGATTCGCACAGCCCTAGCTTGACAGAGCGGCGGCGTTTCGCACGCTCGGTGCCGGCCCCGCGTCAGCCGCGGCTGATGTCGCGGGCGGTGGCCAGGGCGGCCAGCTTCTGCGGGTTGCGCATCACATAGAAGTTGGTGATCTTGTCCTCGGCGATCTCCAGCGTGATCACGCCTTCGAGCCGTTCGCCGAGGTAGAGCAGCACCGCCGGGGCGCTGTTGCAGGTCACCATCTCCACCCGCAGCGCGCCCAGTGCCGCCGCCCGGCGCATCAGGCCGGCGATCGCGCGGGCGACCTTTTCGGCGCCGACCACCGGCCGGCGGGCGGCGCTCACCACGCCGCCACTGTCGGCCGTCCACGTGGCGTCCGGGGCGAGCATCGTCATCAACGCGTCCACGTCGCCGCCGGCCGCCGTCGCCAGAAACTGTGCGGTGATCTCGGCGTTGCGCTCCGGGTCGACCGAGTCGAATCGCTTCCGCCGGGCCCGCACGTGTTCGCGGGCCCGGTGCGCGACCTGCCGCACGGTGGGCGCCGGCCTGCCCACCGCCTCGGCGATCTCGCCGTAGTCGAAACCGAACACCTCGCGCAGCACGAACACCGCCCGCTCGTCGGGACTCAACGTCTCCAGCAACACCAGCATCGCCATCGAGATCGACTCCGCCAGAACGACATCGGCCGAGGGGTCCTGCTCGTCGAGCAGCAGCGGCTCGGGCAGCCACGGCCCCACGTAATCCTCGCGACGGCGAGCACCGGCCCGCAGCGAGTTCAGCGCCTGGCGGGTGACCAGCTGGGCCAGATACGACTTGGTGTCGCGTACCGTCGCCAGATCGACCGCCGCCCACCGCAGATAGCTGTCCTGCAAGACGTCGTCGGCTTCGGTCGCCGAGCCCAGCATCTCGTAGGCGATGGTGAACAGCAGTGGCCGCAGCAGGGTGAACCGTTCGGCGTGCTCGCTGCCGGTCGGTGCGTGCGTCATCGCGCGGCGACCTCCTCGTCGGCCGGAGACTGCGCGGGCCGCTTGCCGCCCTTGATCCAGCGATACGAACCCGGCTTGGCGGCCTCGCGCCGGATCGACCAGACCGTGCCCTTGCAGATCGCCTCCTTGACCGACGCCGCCGCCCGGCCGCCGAGGAACATGTTCACCGGGGTGTCGTCGGTGCGGGAGAACTGCACGGTGGCGTGCGTGCGGCCCAGGCTGATGCACTGCCCGACGAAGGCCTGGCTCAGCGCGGCGGGAACGTCGCCGGCGATGCGGCTGAGCACGGTGTTGGCGGCCTGGGCGCCCAGCGGGCCGGCGGCCTGGCAGCTCATCCGCAACGGCTGACCGGACGGCGCGGCGGCGTCGCCCGCGGCGACGACGCGCTCGTCGTCGATGCTGGTGAGCGTCTCGTCGGTGAGCAGCCGGCCCATCGGGTCGGTGCGCAGCCCGCTGCGCGCGGCCAGGTCCGGCACGGCGAATCCCGGCCGTCCAGATGGTCGCCGCGCTGGGCAGCACCACGCCGTCGGTGAGCACCACCTCATCCCAGCGCACCTCGGCCACCGCCACGGACTCCAGCACGTTGACACGCAGGCGCCGCAGCCGCTTGGCCACCGAACGCCGTCCCCGCTTGCTCAGCGACGGACCGAGCACCGGGCCGCAGACCAGGGTCACCGGCCGCCCGCCCTCGGCCAGCTCGGAGGCGGTCTCGATACCGGTCAATCCGCCACCGACCACCGTGATGGGTGCGGGCAGCGGCAGATCGGTGAGCGCGTAGTGCAGTCGCTGCGCGTTTTCCAGGTCGGCGACCGAGTGCGCGAATTCGGCGAAGCCGGGCACCTCCGACGCGGTCGCGCCGGTGCTCCCCACGGCGTAGATCAGATAGTCGTAGTTCAGCTCGGCGCCGGAGGCCAGCAGGACCCGCCGGCCCGCGGTCTCGATGTGATCGACGCTGTCGACGATCAACTGGATACCCTCGCCCAGCAGCGTCGCGTAGTCGGCGGTCGCTGTGCCGGTGTCGGCAACCAACTGGTGCAACCGGATTCGCTCGACGAAGACCGGTCGCGGGTTCACGACGGTGATGTCGATGTCCGGGCGCTGGCGCAGATGGTTGGCCGCCAGTGTTCCGGCGTATCCGGCGCCGACTACGACGACATGGGTTCTCCTGCGGGCCTCGTCATGGCTGTCTCCTTTTCGTGAGGACTTATGCCCTTGAGACACCGCAGAGCCGCCGAGCGTGACAGGCATGCCCGCATTGTGACCCGTGTCACCGCGCGGTGCGGGGGCCCCCGCCGGGCCGATGAGGCCGTGCACCCCCGCTGAGCTGCAGCGAAGCTATGCCGAAACGCGCATGATACGCTGCGCTACGCCATTTCGTGGCCTGCCCCGGGCCGGATTTACGCACCACTCAACGCGCGAAATATGGGGCCACTTGCACGCGCATCGGTGCGTATTGGGAGAAGCAACCTTGACGACGACGATCGCTTTGACCGGGCGAGGCGCCGCGCCGGCATCGGCGCGGTCGCTGAGCCTGCCCGGGCCGTTGTCGTCGGGCACGATCTGACGCCGGTGACCATGGTGTGCTCATTGAGGAAACGCGCGCTGGCCGCTGTCGTGTGCGCGGCGGTGGTGCTCAGCGGCTGCGGCGGTAAGAGCGACCCCGGGCCGCTGTCGGCGATGGTCAGCCCGGCCATCCCGCTCACCGCGCAGGAGATACCCAACCCGCTGCGCGGCCAGTATGAAGAGATGCTGAATCCTCTTTTCCCGCAAGGGAATTCAGCGCAACAGCGATATTCCGCCTGGCCCGCGTCCTACGACGCCAGCTTGCGTGTTTCGTGGCGGCAACTGCAGCCCGTCGATCCGCGCACGTTGCCCCCGGACGCACCTGAGGACCGCAAGTTCGATTTCAGCGCCATCGACGACGCGCTGGCCAAACTCGGCTCCCGGAACATGCGGCTGACCCTGGGCGTGTACGTCTACAAGTCCTGTTGCAACGACTCCTATCCGGACAACACCAACATCGCGATCCCGGACTGGCTGCGCCCGTCGGCCGCCAGCTATCCCGCGCCGCCGAGCGGTTCGGCCCCGGGCGTCACCCAGGTGGTGCCGAACTTCAACGACCCCGACTACCTCAACGGCGTCAGCCAGCTGCTGGCCGCGCTCGGCCGCCGCTATGACGGCGACGAGCGCCTGGCCGTGTTCGAGTTCTCCGGGTACGGGGACTTCGGCCAGAACCAGCTCACCTATCTGCGCGATTCGCTGGGTGCGGCGGGCCCCACCCCCGACGACAGCACGGCAAAGCTGGGCTATTACAGCCAGTTCCGCGATCAGAGCATCACCAAGGCCTCCGTCGCTGCGCTGGTCGCGGCGAACACCGGCGCCTTCCCGCACACCCAATTGGTGGTGGCTCCGCAGAATCCGGAGATCGTCCGCCAGCTGTTCGCCGACGACGTCACCAAGAAATTGGCCGCGCCGGTCGGCATCCGCGCCGACTGCCTCGGGGTGCAGGCCCCGTTGCCGGAATGGGCCGAGGCCAACGACTCGCACTACGTCCGGTCCAACGATGCGGTCGTCAACGCGATCAAGCAGCGGCTGATGACGGCGCTGGTGATCAGCCAGTGGTGCCGATTGCCGGGCGGAGCCGATGCCCGGTCGTACTACGAGAAGGGCCTGCACGACGTCATCCGGTATCACGTGTCGATGACGTCGAGCGCCGATTTCCCGGACCGCGACGCGACGTCGGCGATGGATCCCAAGCTGTTTCTGCTGTGGGGCCAGGCCAATATTTCCGCCGGCTACCGCTATTCGGTCGAGGCGAAGCCCGGATCGCAGTCGATCCAGGGCAAGGTGGCGACGATCTCGGTCGCCTGGACCAATTACGGCTCGGCGGCGGCCACCGAGCGCTGGGTGCCCGGCTACAAGCTGGTGGACTTCTCGGGGGCGGTGGTTCGCAGCCTGCCGGCGACGGTCAATCTCAAGACACTGGTCCACGACGAATCCAGCCAGTCACGTGAGGAGCCGGTTGCGGAGTCGGCCGGCGAGTCGGTGCACGTGGACGTGGCGGGCCTGACGCCCGGGCACTACACGCTGCGTGCCTCCGTCGAATGGCAACAGCACATACCGGGCGCCTCGCACGTCGTGAATTACGCACCCATGGCCCTGGCACGCGATGGCCGCGACGGTTCCGGGCTGTACCCGATTGCCACACTTGATATCTCGAGCGACTCGGCCTCAGCAAACGGCCAGTGAGCCGCCGCGGCCGTAGCGACGCAGCGCCCGTCGGCACCTTTTCGTAACTCCTGATCGACGGGGCTGTGCGTGATACCGTCTCCTGACGGATTCCGGCCGCGCCGTCGTGCGGTTCGAAGTTCAGCCAGCAAACAACCGAGACAACGATCGGGCCCCTTCCACGGATCTTCGGAAGGGTTGCCGTGAAGACCGTCTCCCGATCGGGCAAGCCCCCAAGCGGCCGGGCCCAGTCGGGACCCAGACGTTATTGAGTGCCCGTATCGGAGGACCCGTGCCGCGCAGCCTGGACCTGGTGGTCACCTCCGTCGCCACCCAGATGATGGAGGCCACGGCGTTCACGGCGACCCAGGTCAGCGAAAAGGTTCTCGCGCAGCTCGTCGAGCAGTTCGATGTGGACGCCAGTTTCCTGCGCCACCACGACCAGGACGCCCCGGCCCCGGTATTGGTTGCCGAGTGGCCCCGGCGAGCCGACGCCGCCGACCCGGATCCGGTGGCCGATCTCGAGCTGGACGGCGCCGAGTCGGTGCTCGCCCAGTGCGAGCGCGACAGGAAGCCGGTGGTGACCCGGCCGGATCAGCCCAACGGCTGGATTCGCCGCTCGCTGAACCAGGGCAAGGCACCCGTCTCGCCCTCGCTGGCCGTCGCGCCGCTGGTGTCCGGCGATGCGACCACAGGTGTGCTCGGCTTCGTGAAGTTCGGCGCCCGCAAGTGGAAACAAGACGAGATCAACACGCTCGAGGCGGTCGCCGCGCTGTTCGCTCAGCTGCAGGCCCGCATCGCCGCCGAGGAACGACTTCGCTATCTCGCCGAACACGACGACCTGACCGGTGTCTACAACCGCCGGGCGCTGGTCGCGCATCTGACCGAACGACTCGCGGCCGAAAATCCCGAGCCCGTCGCGGTCTTCTACCTCGACCTCGACCGGCTCAAGCCGATCAACGATTACCTCGGCCACGCCGCGGGTGACTGGTTCATCCGAATGTTCGCGCAACGCCTCGAGGAGTGCGCGGGAAGCCAGAGCATGATCGCCCGGTTGGGCGGCGACGAGTTCGTGGTCATCCCGCACCAGCCGATGTCGTCGGGGGACGCCGAGGCGTTCGCGCGTCGCCTGTCGGCGATGCTGTGCGACCGACTCACCATCGGCGGACACGTGATCAGCCGGACCGTCAGCATCGGGCTGGCGGTGGGCACGCCCGGGACCGACAACTGCGCCGATCTGCTCCGGCGAGCCGACGAAGCCGTGCTGACGGCCAAGCGCGCCGGCGGCAACCAGACGGCGGTATCCACCGATGACATGTCGCTGAAACGGGCCTTCCGCAACGACATCGAGCTGCACCTGCAAGGCGATATCGAAAGCGAAGGTCTGCTCCTGCACTACCTGCCCGAGGTCGACCTGTGGACCGGCGCCATCGTCGGCGCCGAGGCGCTGGTGCGCTGGCGGCATCCGATTTGGGGGCTGCTGTTGCCCGACGCGTTCATCGGTGTCGCCGAATCGACCAACCTGGCTGCGGAGTTGGGCCGATGGGTGATGCGCAGCGCCTGCGCCGAGTTCAGCGGGTGGCGTGCCAACGGTGTGGGGCAAGGCGCCATGCTGCGCATCAACGTGTCGCCCATTCAGCTGATCAGCCGCGGTTTCGTGGAAAGTGTCGCCGAAACCATCGGCGAGTTCGCGATCGACGCCGAGTCGGTGTGCCTGGAGATCACCGAGCGCGCGGTGGTGCACGACATCGACACGACGCGAAAGACCTTGGCGGAGCTCAAGGAAGTGGGCGTGCAGATCGCCATCGACGATTTCGGCACCGGTTATGCCGTTCTGTCGCACCTGAAGTCCCTGCCGGTCGACATGCTCAAGATCGATGCCGGGTTCGTGCGCGACGTGGGCACCAACGCCGGTGACCTGGCCATCGTCCGCGCGATCATCGGGCTGGCCGAGGCGTTCGGCCTGGAAGTGGTCGCCGAAGGTGTCGAGACTCCCGCTGCCGCACTGACTTTGATGCAACACGGCTGCCATCGCGCGCAGGGCTTCCTGTTGTCGCGGCCCGTCCCCGGTGATGCGATGGAGGCGTTGCTGTCCGCACGCTGGATGCCGATGCCGTTTCTTGCCGATCGCGAGTCATCGTCGCTGGGTTCGCTCTAGCATCGCAACGGTGGTCCGAACAATAAGGCTTGCTACGGCGGTCGTTGTCGCGTGCGCGACGCTGGTGCTGAGCGGATGTGGCGGCGCCGACCGGGCCGGCCACGGTCCGTTGTCCGTCGTCATCAGTCCGCCCATACCGCTGTCCGTTCAAGAGGTTTCCAATCCGCTGCGCGGCCAGTACGAGGACCTGTTGATGCCGCTGTTCCCGCAAGGCAATTCCGCGCAGCGGCGCTACCCCGCGTGGCCGTCGTCGTATGACGCCAGCCTGCGCGTCTCGTGGCGGCAGCTGCAGCCCACCGATCCGGGCACGCTGCCCCCCGACGCGCCGGACGGTCGCAAGTTCGATTTCAGCGTCATCGATGACGCGCTGGCGAAGCTGGCCGGCCGAAACATGCGGCTGACGCTGCGCGTGGTCGCCTACAACTCCTGCTGCGACACCACCTATGCGAACAACACCAACACCGCCATGCCCGACTGGATGCGTGGCATCGCCGATGCCAGCGTCAGCCTCACCGGGCCGCAACGGTATTGGTGGACACCCGGGGTGGCGCAGGTGGTACCGAACTGGAACGACCCCGGTTACCTCAACGCGTTCGGTCAGCTACTGGCCGCCCTCGGCCGGCGTTACGACGGCGACGAGCGGCTCAGCGTGTTCGAGTTCTCCGGCTATGGGGATTTCAGCGAGAACCACATCGCCTATCTCCGCGACAAGCTGGGCGCGCCGGGTCCGTCACCCGAAGACAGCGTCGCGAAACTGGGCTATTACAGCCAATTTCGTGATCAGAGCATCACCAAAGCGGCCATCGCGCAGCTTGTCTCGGCGAATGTCAACGCCTTCCCCCACACCCAATTGGTGACCACCGCGCTGAACCCGGAAATCGTTCGCCAATTGCTCGCCGACGATGTCACCAGAAAAGTGGCCACCCCGGTGGGCATCCGCTCGGACTGCCTCGGCGTGTATGCGCCATTGCCCACCTGGGCCGAGGCGGAGGGCTCCTACTATGTGCGATCGAAAGATCGCCTCGTCGGCCAACTCAAAGACCGACTGGCCTCGGCGTTGGTCATCACCGAATGGTGCCAGCTGCCCGACGGAACCGATCCGCGGTCCTACTACGACAAGGGCCTGCGTGACGTCGTCAAGTACCACGTGTCGATGACGTCGAGTTACAACTTCCCGGCCGTGGATTCGGCGAGTGCGATGGATCCGGCGCTGTACCTGCTCTGGGCACAAGCGAATGTCGCCGCCGGCTATCGCTACTCGGTCGAGGCGCAGGCGGGTTCGCCATCGGTACGCGACGGGGTGCCGAACCTGTCGGTGGTGTGGACCAACTACGGCTCGGCCGCCACCACCGAGAACTGGATCCCCAGCTACCGGTTGGTGGATTTCACCGGAACGGTGGTCCGCACCCTGCCCGCGTCGGTGACATTGAAGACGCTGGCCCAGGGGCAATCCGGGGACAAATCCGGTACCGAACCGGTCCCGGCGTCCCACACCGACTCGGTGGCCGTCGACCTGGCGGGGTTGGCGCCCGGCCACTACACCCTGAGCGCCGCCGTGGACTGGCAACAGCACAAACCCGGTGCGTCGCACGTGGTGAACTATCCGCCCATGCGGCTGGCGCGCCGCGGACGCGACGGCAACGGGTGGTATCCCATCGCGACGCTGGACGTTTCGCGCGACGTGTTGACCTCGGCTCCACGACAGTGAATGACGGTGCCGAGCGCCGCTGAAGTCCCGGGTTTCCCGTGGCAGGGCACGCTTGCGATTCCACCGATGCCGCATAGCGATTGCTGCATAATGTGGACTGAGCTTTGCGCGGCGGGCGCGAAGTAAATCAAATCGACGCCCATTCCTGTGGCGTCGGCCAGAGAGGTTAGTGGATGGATTTCCGCACCTTTGTCAAGATTCTTCTTGCACATTGGAAACTCGCCGCGGCCGCGGTGCTTGCCTGCACCATTGGTGCCGCAGCCATCACCGCGTTGCAGACCAAGCACTACCAGTCGACGGCCACGATCCTCATCTCGTTCCCCAGCGCGACCGACCTGACCGAGATGTACAACGGCACGCTGGCCGCCCAGGAACGTCTGTCGTCCTATGCCCAGATCGCCGGCGGACGAGTCGTTGCCGAGCGTGCGGTCAACCAGCTTCAGGTTCCGATGAGCCCCGACGCTCTGGTGAGCCAGACGCAGGTGAAATACACCGCAAAATCAACGCTTTTCACGATCACCGTCAAGGACACCGATGCCGCGCGTGCCGCGGCGCTCGCGGGGGCGATGGCCGACCAGTTCGCCCTCATGGTCCCGGCGCTCGGCGCGAATCTGACGCCGAACGGTCCGATTGCGCCGGCACCCAACGGACCGAGGCCCGAGACGGGTGAAACCCCAACCAATGCCCCGACTCCGGGCCCGTCGCCGGAGATATCGAATCCCTCCCAAACGGCGGGCAAGGCGCTGCCGTTGGCCCGGGCGAGGGTGGTGGAGCCGCCCCGGGTGCCCAAGCATCCGGTCACGCCGGTGCCGATGCGCAACATGGCGATGGGGTTCGTCGCCGGGATCCTGCTGGGCATCGCGATCGCGCTGACCCGGGAGGCTGGCGATCGCACGGTGCGCGATCGGGAGAAGCTGGAGAAACTCTCGGGTTTGCCGACGCTGGCCGAGCTGTCCGGTAAGCGCGGCAGCACGCCGCGGTTCGGCAGCGATGGCGCACTGGACGATGCGGTGCGGGGCCTGCGCGCCCGGCTGTTGCGGGCAATGGGGTCCGAGGGACGCCGCGTGCTGGTGACGGCGCCGTTCGGCGGTGAAGGAACGACGACGACGGCGCTGAACCTGTCGCTGGCCCTCGCCGAAATCGGCGAGGACGTGCTGCTGATCGAGGGCGACACCCGCCGCCATGTGGTCGCCGGTTTGTTGCGGGTCGAATCCGGGGAGGGGCTGGCCAACGCGCTGGCCAACCCGGACATCGCCGCCGAAGCCGTCAAGCAGTCACCGATCGCGAGGCTGTTCACCCTCGCATCGCGTTCCGCCCGTCGCGAGACCCCGCCGGTCAGTGCCTTCCTGCCCGAAGTGATCGACCGGGTGCTCCTGGAGTTGTCGTCGCGATTCGACCGGATCGTGGTCGACGGCCCGCCTGTGCTGGCGACGGCCGACACCGCCCTGTTGACCGGCGCCGTTCAGGCCACGGTGTTGGTGGTGCGGGCGCGCCGGACCACCGTCGACGAGCTCAGGGACGCGTTGACCGCGTTGCGCGCGGCCGGCGCGAACGTGGTCGGAACCGTGTTGACCGATGCCCGCCCGGCCTTGCACATCAAGGCGGCGACCCGGGCCTACCGGACGAAGGTCAGCGGGCCGGCGTGATCCCCTACCTGCGGGGTCGCCATCGCCTCGCGGTGGATGGCGCACTGCTGGCGGTGTTCCTGTTCGGCTGCTTTGTTTTCGGCGTCCTGTCGGTGCGCCGAACCACCGAGGGTGCGCTGCTGATCGCCGCGCTGTTCTGCCTCGTGGTGTATTGGGTCAAGCCCGAAGGGATGGTGGGCGTCACCCTGTTCTTGGCGTTCGCGGCGCTGCCTGAGGGGTTGCACGTGGGCAAGGTCATCGGCCCGGTGGCGATCTACGCCTACCATGTGACCGCCGTGCTGGCGATCTGCTACCTGATTCCGATCGTGAGACCGCGATTCGCCGATTTCCTGTTGCCGGCGATGTTCGTGTTCACGGTGCTGGTCTATACCGTTGTCGGCTTCGAACTCGGCCACGAAGCCACCATGGTGATGCGGGAATCGGCGACGCTGCTCGAAATGGTCGTGGGATTCCTGCTGGCGTTGTTCGTCGTCTACGGCGGATACGTCAAGTGGTGTATTCGCGTGATGACCGTGACGCTGTGGTTTTCGGCATTCATGGCGATCGTGAGTTCGTTGCACGCCATCCGGCTGGCCGGCCGGGCGGAAAGCCTGGAGGGGGCCACGGGTGCGGGCCAGGCCCTGCGCATCGTCTTGTCCATCCAAACGCCGGCCACCGCGGTGCTCAGCGCGCTGGTCGCCGCCTCGATCATCGGCCGGGTCAGGCCCGCAATGCTTTTCGCAATGGCTCCGCCGGCGCTGATCATCTCGTTGCTGTCCTTCGCCCGCAATACGCTGATCGCTGTAGCGGTGGCCGCCGCCGTCGCCTTTTTCGCCAGCTTCGGTTGGCCGGCCATGCGCCGGACGGCTGTCGTCGCCACCATCAGCGCGGCGGTTCTCGCCGTGACGGTGCCCGGGTCGCTGTTCTTGCTGCAGCAATCCCACGCCGGGTCATGGCTCAGCGACCAGTTCACCGCGTTCAATCAGCGGGTGCTGGGCGGGATTTCGGCGAGTGCGCTCGCCACCGATGAATCGACACTGGACCGGTTGCGGGAGGTCGCCCGACTCAACGACGCGATCGCGCAGGCACCGGTGTTCGGCCACGGATTGGGCTACGCCTACCAGCTGCCGTCCGGGAAGGACCCCAACGCGTTCGCTTGGACCTTGGGCCCCACCTACTCTCACCTCTTCTACCAATGGTGGCTGGCCAAGGCCGGGGCGGTAGGCATGGCGGCGTTCGTCTGGTTCGCGGGGACACCAATAGTCCGCGCCCTGCGAACCGCGACGGTGCCGGCGAAGATCAGCGCGGCCACCTCCGCCGCCCTGCTCGCGATATCCGCCGTGTGGCCCCTGCCGGAGATGCCGATGGATGCCTTGGCGATAGGTCTGGCCCTCGGAACCACAATGGGTTTCGCCGACGTGGGACGCCGCGAGCGTAAATCCGGCGAGCTCGATGTCAGTCCCGGACCGGCGCCGGTCCCGATCGCCGCGACGACATGAATGCGGTCACCCACGTAGGGCCCGACCCGTACAGCTTCGGGGGGACGCAGTCGGTGATCCGCGTCATCCGTGACAACAAGATCGGCGCCGACGAAATGCGGGTCCTATCCACGTGGGATGGGCGGCACCACGCCAAGAATTCGTTCCTCACCGCGCGCGCCGGGATGGCGCTGGCTCGCTCGCCTCGCGGGACCGTCACGCACTTCCACATGTCCAACGGCGGCGCCTGGCTGCGTGAAGGGCCGCTGATCCGGCTGGCGAAAGCCCGGGGTTTCCGTGTCGTCGTCACCATCCACGGCTCGGACTTCCACGAGTTCGCCCTTGCACATTCACGTTTCGTCGGATCTACGTTGATTCACGCAGACCATGTGATCCTCTTGTCGGAGGAGGCGCGTGCCGCCGCGCGATGGGTGGCACCCGGGGTGCCGACGTCGGTGGTGGCCAACCCGATCCCGATCGATCGGGACGCGCCCCCGGCCGGTTCGACGCCGCCCGTCGTGCTTTTCGCGGGAACCATCGGCCGGCGCAAGGGCGTCGACACGCTGGTGGAAGCGTGGCGGCGCCTTCTCGCCGAGGGTATCGAAGGTCATTGCCGGATAGTCGGTCTCGTCGATGATTACGTTCCGCCACCGACCGAGCGCCTGACGGTGGAAGGCCCGGTACACCCGGACGCGGTCTGTGATCTGATCCGGTCGGTTCGCGTGGTCACCCTCCCGTCGTTCGCCGAGGGAATGCCGATGATCCTCACCGAGGCACTCGCCGGCGCACGACCGTTTGTGGCAACCCCCGTCGGCGGCACGGCGGAGATCGCATCGGACCCGAGAATGATTGTGCCCGTGGGCGATGCGCCGGCACTGGCGGCGGCGATCGGCCGGTATCTGCGTGATCCGGCGTTGGCCGAGCGCGACGGGCTACGCGGTCAGGCGCACGTCGCGGCCACCCGCAGCCCCGGAGTCATCGGAGCGGAGCTGCGCCGCATCTACGAAGGCTGCACCCGTGAAACGGGTTGAGCTGCAAGGTCCGAAGCTGAACCTGAGTGCCGTCGGCTTCGGCTGTGGCGGTCTGATGCAGTCACCGTCCCGCAAAGAGCGGATGGCCGTGCTCGGCAGCGCGGTGGACAACGGGATCACTCACTTCGACACCGCACGAATGTACGGCCTGGGCATGGCAGAAGCAGAGCTCGGCAACTTCCTGCGCACCGTCGACCGCGACGCCGTGACGGTGGCCACCAAGTTCGGCATCGACGTCGGCGGAATGACCAGGCGGCTCGGCCGGTTTCAGGCGCCGGCGCGGGCACTGCTGAGAAAGGCCCCCGCGCTGCGGCGGGCCGTCAAGCGGAACCAGGAGTCGGACCAGACCGTCCGGGTCTACGACGCCGCCGGTGCGGCCCGCAGCCTCGATGCAAGTCTCGCGGCGCTGGGCGTGGACCACGTCGACATCCTGTTCGTCCACGGCCCCAGGCCACAAGACGCGGTGGAAAGCGCCGAGCTCCGCCAGTTCTTCGAACTCGCGCGCCGGCAGGGCAAGATTCGCGCGTGGGGCGTCTCTCAAGACGAGGGGCTCGAGGTGGACTTCTCCCGCGAATTCGCACCCGAGGGAGTCAGTCAGGTACGCGGCGACCTGCTCAATCCTCCGCCGCATCCCGCGGATCTCGTGTTCGGCGTGCTGAACGGTTCGTACACCGCTCTGACGGCGGCGCTGCAAGCCGACACGACGTTGGTGCGACGCTGGCGCGAGGCCCTGCAGCTGGACCCGCTTGCCGCTGGCGCGTTGCCGAGGCTGATTCTCGGATCATCAGCTGCGGCAACGGGTTGCACAGCGATTCTGTACAGCACCACCAACCCGCACCGCGTCGCCCAAGCGGCGAAAGCGGCGTCGTCGCCACCGGACGCGGAGATCCTGACGCGATTTTTGGCTCTCGTGGCGGAATTCAGAGCGGGTGGTGCCCGGTGATCCGCGGTCCGAACGACTTCACCACGCACACGACGATCAAGACCGATGTGGTGGTCGTCGGGGCCGGGGCGATCGGCATCGCGACCGCACTGGAGCTTGCGCGATCGGGAGTCGAGGTGGCGCTGATCGAAAGCGGTCTCGAGCGCGCAGACCAAGCGGCGCAAGAGTTGTCGACGCTGGACTCGCGTCAGGACGACTATTTTCATTCGAGTGGCGACCTGATGATTCGCCGGCAGGTGGGCGGGACCACCGCGCTCTGGGGCGGGCGCTGTGTGAATTTCGATCCCATCGATTTCGAGGATCGGCCGCTGACGGCGCAGGCGCCCTGGCCGATCCGATATGAGGACGTCGAGCCGTACCTGCAGCGCGCCTGCGACTGGGCGGCATGCGGGCAGGCGGTGTTCAACGCGCGCGGCATCCCGGAAATCGCGGATCATTTCCTGGTAGCCGGGCTTCCCGACGGCCCAGTGCGCACGACCGATCTCGAACGCTGGGCATTGCCAACGCGTTTCGGCCGCGAGTACCGGGCCGCATTGCACGATGCCTCCTGCCTCACCCTGTGGACCGGCCTGACGTGCACCGAGATCGTGACCGCGGAATCCGGTGACGCGGTCGACCACCTGGTGGTCAAGACGCTCGATGGCCGCCAGGGGACGGTGGTCGCCGCGGACTATGTCATCGCGACCGGGGGTCTGGAGGCGACCCGGCTGCTGCTGGCGTCGGATCGTCGTCATCCGGCGGGCCTGGGTAACGCGGGAGGGCATCTGGGGCGTTGGTACATGTCGCACGTCGAGGGACGCGTCGCCCGCGTGCAGTTCACCACCGACGACGTCATCTACGCCTACGAGCGCGACCGGGACGGGGTATACGTTCGCCGCCGCTTCACCCTTGATCCGGCTCTGCAGCGCGAAAAGGGGATGCTCAATGCCGCTGTGTGGCTGGTGAATCCGCCGATCAGCGACCCGGGCCACGGAAGCGGGATCTTGTCGGGCGTGTATCTCACGCTGATCTCTCCGGTCGGCCGGTTCCTGCTCGCGGAGGCCATCCGCGCCAAGCACACCCACACCGACGGCCGCCCGCAGATTGTCGCGCATCTGCGCAACATCGTGCGAGACCTGCTCGGCTCCATCCGATTCGCGCTGACGTTCTCCTACGCCCGGTTCATCCGCAGGGGCCGCAAGGCGCCCGGCTTCTTCGTCAAGAGTGCCGACAACCGGTATCTGTTGCATTACCACGGTGAGCATCTTCCGCACTGGGAGAGCCGGGTCGAGCTGGCCGACGACCGCGACGCCCTCGGCATGCGAAGGTTGCGCACCCACATCCACTTCTCCGACGCCGACTACCAAAGCGTGCACCGGGTCATCGTCGCCATCGATGAACACCTGCGCCGCCACGACGCCGGATACGTGGAGTGGCTGAGCGACGACGTCGAGGGTTTGGTGCGCGAGTTTTTGGCCGGGCACGCCGGATACCATCAGACCGGAACGACGCGGATGTCCAGGACGCCGGAGGGCGGCGTCGTCGACGCGAATCTTGAAGTGCACGGGGTGCGCGGGCTGTACGTCGCGAGTACCTCGGTCCTTCCGACATCGAGTCAGGCCAACCCCACGCTGCTCGGGATCGCGCTGGGAGTGCGGCTCGCCGATCGCCTGGCCAACGCGCGAACCGCTTGCCGGCCTTCGGCTTCCAAGACGGCCTGAGCCAGTCAGCGGCGCCTGGCCAGCACCTCCGCGATGACCTCCAGAAAGCGGCGCGCGACGATGTCGACGTCGCAGCGCTGCGCGTAGTCGCGCGCCGCATCGGCGCCACGCTGGGCCGCCACGACCGGGTCGGCCAATAGGTCGAACGCGCTGGCCAGCCCGGCGACGTCGTCGACACCGATCGGGGGGCAACCCGACGGCTGGTATTCGGGCAGGCCGCCGGCGGTGGACACGATCGGCATCACGCCCAGTTGCATCGAGAGCACCTGCACGCCGCTTTGCGACGCGCGGCGGTAGTGCGAAATCGAGCCTTTCGCGGCGGCCAGCGTGGGGATGACGTCGGCGTAGCGGTAGCTGCCGTTGCGCCAGCTCGTGTGCTTGGGCAGGGCACCCGCATCCAGCGGACCGTCCCCGATCAGCACCAGCTTGTCGCCGCGCCAGCCGTCGCCGACGATATGCCGTTGCCAGGCTTCGAGCACGACGTCGACATTCTTGTAGGGATTGAGCCGGCCGAACATGACGAAGTCGCGGCGTCCGTCGGGCCCGACGAACGGTGGAACCCGGTGTGGGTCTATGTCGCTGGCGAGCGGCACCACGTGCACGGGCGTACCGGCGACGTCGCGGCGCGCGGCGACTCCGTCGGCGACGTACGCGCAGTACGTGATGGTGGCCGCCGAGTGGGCACCCCAGCGGTCGAACACCGCACGTTCGTAGGACGGGACCTGTTCGCCGGGGTCGTGCGGACGATCGTCGTGCACCACCTGAATGCGGGGCGCCAACCCGGCCAGCGCGATCCAGCGCGGGTCACGGACGATCTCGGTGATCACCACGTCGGGCCGGAACTGCCGGATACGACGCCAGGCCTTGACGGTGGGCAGCCAGGTGGCGGCGGTCTTGAACCGCGGATCGAGCACCAACTCGTAATCGCGGGCGGCGTCAGACTCCGGGTGCCGATCGGAGGTGACCAACAGCACGTCGGCGCCCTGCCGGATGAGCGCCTCGGACTGCACGCGCACCGCCGGTCGTGTCCACGGCGAAAGCCACAGCACCCGAGGCGAATTCACGACCCTCCGTCGGCATGCAGGAACAGGTCGGCGTCGGTCCACATCCGTGTCTGAAGCGAACGCCGTGGCAGCCCCTGCAGAAGGTTCGTCACCCGCGGCGAGGCAAGCAGCCGCCAGGCCAGTGGGTTGATCTTCGCCCGCGTCCAGATGTGCAGCCCCATGCCGCCCAGAAACCACCACCGAGTTTTGGAGGTGTGGAACTGCATGCCGAAGCGCTGTCCGATCAGCTCCAGCGTCCGCTTTTGGTAGAAGGTGATGTGCTGGCCGGTCGCGAAGGCGTAGTACATCCATTCGTCCGGAGGCGGGGGCCCGCCGTCGAAGAGTTCGGTCGTGAAGATGATCGTGTCGGTACCGGTGGTTTCCAGCAGCTGGGACACGAAGCCGACCGGGTCGGTGAGATGCTCCATCACCTCGAAGGCGGTGACCGCCGTGTACGGCGCTCCCGGGCCGGCATCCGCCTCGAAACCCTGTGCGGTGAGGTTGGGGGAGTACTTGTCGTTCCAGTAGTAGTCGAACCCGATGTCGCGCATCAGCCGGGTGAAAACGCCGTAGCCGCCGGCCGCATCGAGAAACCGGCCACGGTGATCGAAAAGGCAATACAGCAGCACCGATATCGCGCGCGAAAGGTAGAGGTTGCGCCACAACATGGTGGTGTCGGCGGCCGCGACCGGGCTTGCATACGCTTCATCGAGCCAATGCGGCTCTTCGGTCTGCAGGCCACCGCAGTTGTCGCAGAAGTAATACCGGCAGTCGTATTTGTCGAGCACCCGGCGCGTGAATGCCGGGCTCGTGTCCGAACTGCAGATGCGGCACAGCACGGCATCAACCCTTCCTGGGCGTCTTCCGCGACGTCGGCAAACGCCGGAAGAAGGACAGTTAAAAGCTACGGCACCTCCGGCGCGATGAGCAAGGGAACCCGCCCGAAAGTCGGCGGCCACTCTTCTTTGCGCTCGCGCAGCCGATGGGTTGTGCACCATGACTATTCGATCAACTCCGCGGACCCGATATGGCGCCGCCAGGGCGGTCTGGCGTGGCAAATCGCAGGGCCTACAAGAACTTCGCATCGGCATCGGCGTGGTAGCTTTAGTCTCCATTCGATGTTTGCTTGAGAGAGACCCCGGATGACCGCCTAATGGCCGACAGCGCGACACCGCCGCCCCGAAAGAGGCTCAGGCACAAGGTCCGGCGCATCGCCGGAACTGAAACGCGGGACCAGCTCAAAGATCTGATCCTTTTCGACCAATCTCAAACGCTGAGGGCGAACCACCCCAATCCGCTGACTCGGGCCGGGAAGAGATGCTTTTCCGGAACCGACCAGGACGGCATAACGCTGGAGATTCTGCGCCGGATCGGCCGTCTCGAGGACGGGGTGTTCGCCGAATTCGGCGTCGGCGACGGGACGGAGAACAACACGCTGATCCTGGCGGCGCTGGGCTGGAAGGGCTTCTGGGTCGGGGGACAGGACCTGGCGGTCAGCTACGACGACGGCCCCCGTTTCACCTACGAGAAGGCCTGGATCACCGCGGAGAACATCCTGGCGCTGAGCCGGTCGTGCCTGCGGCGCATCGGCGGCACCGGCGTCGATGTGATCTCCCTGGATTTGGACGGCAACGATATCTATCTCGTCGAAAGACTCTTGGCCGACGACATCCGGCCGAAGGTCTTCATCGTCGAATACAACGGTAAGTTCCCGCCCCCGGTGAAATTCCAGATCGCCTACGACCCCGGACACGTCTGGCAGTCCGACGACTACTTCGGGGCATCGCTGAGCAGTTTCGCCGCCCTGTTCGCCCGCTTCGATTACCGGCTGGTGTGCTGCAATTCCCACTCGGGTTCGGATGCGTTCTTCGTCGACTCCGCGCTCGCGGAGCATTTCACCGACGTGCCCACCGACATCAACGAGATCTACTGCGAGCCACGCTACTTCCTGTACAGCGGGTACGGGCAGCACAAGACCTCGCCGCGCACGGTGGCGAAGATCCTGGGCATCGGCGGCGACAAACCCTAGCCGGCTGGGCCGAAGTCATGGCGCCCGAAGGTGTTTCACAGCACGGCATTGATCGCGTCGAGGTAGGCGTCCGCCATCGCTTCCACGGTGTAGTACCTGTGCATCCGGTCGAAGCCGCGCCGCCCGACCGCCGGCAGCACACCGGGATCGGCGAGGATGGGGGCCAGGCTTTGACGCCATCCGGTCACCGACACGGGGTCGACGAGAAACCCGGCCTTTCCGAAATCCAGCATTTCCGGGACGGCGCAGATCGCCGACGCCGCCACCGGCACCGACCGCGCCATCGCCTCGAGAATCACCAGCGGGAACGCCTCGGAGCGGCTCGGCACGCACAGCAGGTCGGCATCGGCGAGCGCGGTCCCGGGGCCGTCCACCCAGCCGCGCCAGTGCACCCGATCCATCAGCCCGGCGGGCGTGCGGGCCTGCAGCCTTTCCCGGTCGGGGCCGTCGCCGAAAATCGAGAGTTCCCATGGAGAATCGGTGAGCTCGCCCAGCGCCTCGATCAGCACGTGCGGGTTCTTGTGCTCGAGGATGCGCGAGAGCATGACCAAGTGCAGCGGCCGACCGCCGGCGCGCCGTCGCGGACCCGGGTCGGGCGGCGCGATGACACCGTTGGGCGCGATGAATCGCCGGCCCCGGAGCCGGTGGGTGGCGGCCAGCATGTCCCAATGTCGTTGCGCCAGCACGATGAACCCGTCGGCTCGGCGCATCGCGGCCGTCAGCGGCCGCGAGTAGATGGGCCGGTCCTCTTCTGGAGGCACATGCGGAGCGACCAGCCAGCGGCGGTGTCGGCCGGCGGCGCGCCACAAAGTGGCGAATCCCGCTTCGGTGTTGGTATCGGCGGTGATCAGCACCGCCGGGCCGTCGGGGATGTCGATCACCGGCGCCCACCAGGGCTGGCGGACCACGCGTACGCTCGGCGGGATTTCGGAGATCATCGGGCCGAATCGTTGCACGCAGACGATGGTCACCGGATAGCCGCGGCGGTCCAATTCGGTTGCCAGTAACGCCTTTTGCCGCTCCGCGCCGCCGTGAACCAGTCGGTTGGTGCTGATCACGATGGCCGGGAGGTCGCGGTGCCGGCCGGCGAATTTGCGCGCGTGCCGTTTTGGCCGCTGCACACGATCCAGCACCGTCATGCCGGCCAGATAGATGTCGGCGTGGTGAACACTGTTGTGGTGCTCGAGGAGCAACGCGGCATTGGTGCGCGCCAGGTCCCGGGCGCGGCGACGTTCGGCACACTGCCCGGGCACGGGGCCGGTGCGCTCGGCGCCGAGCTCGTCGGCCAGCAGCATGCTCCAGCCCGCGGCGCGGGCGCGGGCCTGCCAGTCCGCGGCTTCGCCGTAGCCGAAGTATTCCTCGTCGAACCCGCCGATCGTGTTCCAGGCCGCGCGATTGATCGCCAGGCAGGTGGTGCTCAAATCACCGTCCAGACTTTGTGATTCGGGAGGCTGGTGGGCGTACAGCCCCGAGAAGGGTGTGCGGCGTAGCGAGCCCGGAGCGACCGGCCGCCGCGCTCAGCTCACGGAGCACGGTGCGCCGGCGGACCGCGACATCCCACGGCGCCCTGGCGGGTGCGCTGTCGTCACGCACGAGCGGCGAAACCGCCGCCACGCGGGGCTGACGGAGCAATTCTCGGGTGCGGGTGAGCGGTCCCAGCACGCGGGCGTGGGAATCCAGCAACAGCAGGTCGGCGTCCGCGGGGGCGTGCTCCACCAGCACGTTGCAGGCCGCCGCGAAGCCAACGCTGTTCGCCCCCGATACCCAATGCACCGCAGGGTGTTTCGAGGCCAGCGCGGCGCGCGCGGGATCGTCGTCGGCGCCGTCGTCGTCGTAAACATAGACCGCCAGTTCGGGCAGATGCTCGGCGACCCCGCGAAGACAGTCCTGCAGCGACTCGCGGCTGCCCCGGTTCACGATCAGCACCGCCACCGGGCGCGTGGCGGGCAGGTCCGGCGGGTCGCCGACCGGGCGCTTCAGATACGCCCGATCCAACTCCTCCTTCATGCCGCCAGCTGATTCCGGCGCAGAGAGGTCAGGCTCGACCAGGCGATGGGGCCGGCGACCGCGCTGGTGGCCAGATAGACGGCGGCGCCAACCGCCACGGTCAAAACCACGTGTTGACCCGAAAGCAGCAGCACCACAACCACACTCGCGCCCGTCGGGATCAACAACCGCAACAGGAACATCACCGGCGTACGGTAGCCGCAGTGACGGCGCAGCCACCAGGTGCTGATTACGATGTTGAAGAACTCCGTGCATACCAGCGCCACGCCCGGGCCGACCGCGCCGTACCGTCCCGCGAGAATGAGATTGAGTGCGACGTTGAGTACCAGGGTTGCCATCGTCAACCAGAACAAGATCCGCTGATGATGACTGGCGACCAAGCCCTGGCCCAGGGTGCCGCTGACGAATCGCAGGGCCGCCGCGACGAACAGCAACGCCAGCGTCGGCGTGCCGCGGGCGACGAACGCCTTGTCACCGAACAACGCGATCAAGGGTCCCGCCAGCAGCGCGCCGACCACCGCGACGGGAACCGCGACGAAGTACATCAGTTCCACGCTGCGGCGCAGAAAGCCGGCGAATGCGGCGACGTCCCGCGCGAACAGCTCGGTGGCCGTCGACAGCGTCGACTTGAGGAAGATCAGCGACACCACAATGGTGTTGAACGCGATCGTGAACGCCAACCCGTAAACGCCGACCTCGGCATGAGTGCTCAGCAGGGACAGGATCACCCCGTCGGCACGGCAGTACAGCAGCCCGACGACCAGGAATCCGATGAGCGGCAAGCTTTCCCGCAACAGGTCGGCGGCCTCGCGGGCCGCGAAGAGCGGGCGCACCGAGATCTGCCGCATCGCGGCGGCGCCCTGGATCAGTACCTGCAAGGCCGGCGGAATGAGCTGCGCGACAGCGAACCAGATGACGTTCGAGTGCGCCGCGACCAGCCAGGCGACCATGCCGAGGGCGCCCAGGCGGCCGGCAAGGTCGGAGACTGCCACCGCGGAGAACCGCACCGTGGCAAGGAACACCGGCTCGAATCGGGTCACCATGGTCTGCATCAGCAGCGCTCCGGACAGCACGACCAGCATCACCCGCACGTCCGCGTCGCTGTAAATCAGCAGCCCCGACAGCGCCGCCAGCACGGCCAGCGGTACGCAGTAGACCAGGGCCAGGCCGCTGTTGATCCGCACCAGGCGCTCCAGGTCGCCGCGGCCCGACGTCACCCGGCGCACGATCACGGTGGCGATACCGAGATCGGCGAGGCTGGTCCACATCGCGATGAAGAGAACGGCGATCGAGAGCTGCCCGTAGCGCCCCGGTCCCAGATAGCGAGCGGTCATGGCCACCGACACCACCGAGGCCAGCATGCCCAGGGCCCGGCAGATCAGCTGGATCGAGAAGGCGTGAGCCACCCGAGTGAGCGGCACCGACGGCACCACCGCATCAGGTGCCGTCGGCTCGGTCATGGCTCGCGAGCCTAGTAGGCTCCGTGGCTCGTGAGAACCGCTTTCACCGTCTTGGCGACAATCACCAGATCACCCGACATCGACCAGTTGTCGACGTAGGACAGGTCTAGCCGCACCGACTCTTCCCAGGACAGGTCCGAGCGGCCGCTCACCTGCCACAATCCGCTGACGCCCGGCTTCACCAGCAGCCGCCGCTTCACGTCGCCTTCGTACTTGTCGACTTCCCGTCGCAACGGAGGTCGCGGCCCCACCACGCTCATGTCTCCCTTGAGGACATTGATGAATTGGGGCAGTTCGTCGATGCTGAACCGGCGAAGAATCTTGCCGACGGGGGTGATCCGGGGGTCTTCGCGCATCTTGAAGAGCATGCCGCCGGTGCTCTCATTCAGCGACAGCAAGTGTTCGATCTGCGTGTCCGCTCCGTCGGCCATGGTGCGGAACTTGAGCATCGTGAACGGTTTTCCGTCGACGCCGATGCGCTCGGCAGGGTAGAAGACGGGTCCCTTGCTGGTCAGCTTGATGGCGATGGCAGCGGCAATGAGAATCGGGGCGGTGGCAACCAGGGCTGCCAGCGAGAACACGAAGTCGAAGGCCTGTTTCTGGAAGCGGTGCGCCCCTTCGTATTGCGGCTTGTCGACGTGCAGCAGAGGCAGCCCGGCGGTCAGACGCAGGGTCAACCGTGCCTCGGTCACGTCCATGACGCCGGGTGACACGACCAGGTCCACGTTCATGGTCTCGAGCTGCCACATCAGCTCCCTGATCCCGTGCATCCCAAAGTGATCCGTCTGGGTCAGCGCCACGGTGTCCGCGCCGCAGCTGCCGATCGCCGTAGCGGCGTGGGTCTGGTCGCCCAGGATCGGGATCTCGCGGCCCGCGATCGTCAGGGTGTTGCCGCGGGACGGTCCGTAGCCGGGAATGCACACACCGACCACCACGCAGCCGGCGAGCGGGTTGCGGGCCAATTCATGCGCGAGGTGCGTAACCGCATGGCGGTCTCCGATCGCCAGAACCCGGGTCTGGTATTCGCCTTGGGCGCGCTTGCGGTTGACGTGCTTGCGCCACACGCTGCGGCTACCCAGCAATCCCAGGGTGCCGACGGGGAGCGCGATGGCCAGATAGCCGCGGGCCAAGTCGACCTTGGCGAGCAGGGTCACCATCGCGATGATGCCGAATGTCCAGAAGGATGCGGTGCCGATCCGGCGGTACTCCTCGATGCCGGCTCCGATGACTCGCGTTGAGCGCGTTTGGAATACCGCGAGGGCCGACAGCCACAGCGCGGCGAAGAGGAAGGAAAACAGTGTCATCGTCGGGTCCGAGTAGCCCGAGGTGTTCGCGATCTCGCCGAAACGAACGTACTGCGCAAGCATTACCGACGCGCAGACGATCGCCGAGTCGCTGATCCGTAGATTCTGCGAATAGTGTTCCTGCCAACGCCTTAAGGCCTTGCGGCGGGCCGACGGCGCCGCGGCCGCTGGCGAACCGGTGGCTTCGCCGCGGTGCAACGCGGCCACGCCGGGGGGCCAGGGCTTTAGCGGTCGCCGGCTGGGCATGACATCCACCGTGTTGCGGATCATTACCGACTGATGCATGTCGCCACCTGCTCCACTGGTACCAATCTGGGTTTACGCGCGGGCCAGCTCGCGTCCTGCTCGGAGATGACCGTGACCGGTATCGGCCACGTGATGCCGAATTCGGGGTCGTCCCAGCGGATCCCCTGCTCGTCTGTCATCGAGTTCTGCCCGCTGACCTGGTAGCAAACTTCGGTGTCGTCGACCTGAGTCTGGAAGCCGTGGGCGACATAGGGCGGCAAGTACAGCGTCCGGTGGTCGTCGGCGTTCAGCTCGACCATCAGGTGGTCGCCGTAGGTAAGGGAGTCGGGGCGGACGTCGACCGCGACGGCGGCGATGGCGCCGCGCGTGCAGCGGACCAGTATGGCGTCGGCGTGTGGCGGCACCTGACGGTACAGACCGCGCACGGTGCCGCGGGTGTAGTTGAAGACGATGTTGGTCTGCGTGACATCGAAATTCAGCCCGTGATTGGCGAAGTCCCGGGCGCAAAACGAGCGTGAGGCATACCCGCGATGGTCGCGACTGAGTTCGAGGTCGATGATTGTCACCCCGGCGACCTTGGTGGGCGTGTACTTCACTTACCGCTCCTTCTGTAACCGGGCCTGCAGAAAACCTTGTCGCTCATGCGATGGCTCACGCGTATCCGGCGGCCGGCGGGCGCGTCATCACGGTCGGGATGACGCCGTAGCGGGGTCCGAGCGATTTGCCCGACGCGGCCGCCAGGCGCGGCAGCGAGCCCATGACGCTGGGCGGCACATTCGCGCCGGCGAGGTTGATGGCGGGCAGGGCGGAAACGGCACTGTTGGCTGCTGGGATCACGCTGGTCCAGCTGGCCGGCACGGCGAGCGGACCCAGCGAGGCCGCGCTGCCGAGGCTGCCGAACACGCCGGAGCCGAGCGATCCGAGCGCACCCGCGCCGCTGCTGGCCGCGCTCGCGACTCCCGACGCCGCGGTTCCCGCCACGGCCATCGCCCCGTCGCCGGCGGCTTTGGCCAGGCCCTGCGCGGTCTGGGCCATGCCGAGGATGGAGGACATGCCGTACAGAGGTGTCGCGCCCGCCATGAAGTAGGTGGCGGCGGTGTTGGGCAGCTGGGACATCAGGCTCGAGATCGCGTCTGACGTGGCCGAATTGGTGGTCCCGGCCACGGTGTTTGCGAGGGTCCCGCCCGCATCGGTGATTGTGGACGTCCCGGAGGTCATCGGTGAGGAAAGCTGGTGCAGCGTGGTGGGGACTTTGGACACCACCTGCGCGAGGTTCGCCTGCTCGCTTTGCGCGGTGACCCGCCCGACCGTCGCGGCCTGCTGGGCCATCCCGCTCTCGTTGGTCACGTGTGGTGCCGGGTTGAACTGTGTCACCGAGCACGCGCTGGCCGAGCCGGCGGCGTATTCATACATCGCCGCGGCGTCCTGCGCCCACATCTCGCCGTACTCGGCTTCGGTGGCCGCGATCGCCGCCGCGTTCTGGCCCAAGAAGTTGGTCGCGACCAGCACCGCGAGCTGGGACCGGTTGGCGGCGACCGCTGGTGGGGGGACGGTCATCGTGAAGGCGGCTTCGTAGACCTCCACGGCGAGCCTGGCCTGACCGGCTGATTCCGCGGCCCGCGCGGCGGCGCCGGCCGTCCAGGCCATGTACGGCGCGAAGGCGGAGGCCATCGCCAGCGACGACGGACCCATCCAGCGCTGGGTGGTCAGGCCCGCGATCACCGTGCGGTAGCAACTCGATGCCGCGTGCAGTTCGGCAGCCAAACCGTCCCAGGCCACCGCGGCGGCGATCAGCGATAGCGGGCCGGGACCGGCGTACATCCTCGTGGAGTTGATCTCCGGGGGAAGCGCTCCGAAATCGATCATTTCAGACCGTGACCGTCGGTCGGGCACAAGCGGCGTTGGCGACGTGGGAGGTGCAGACGACCGTCGATCCGTCGATAAACCGCAGGTCAGTCGGGGTCTGACGGTCAGGTGAGGCCTGTGACCAGCGGTTCGCCGTGACGAACGACATGTGCTTCCCCTTATGCGGTGCAGACGGTCGAGACGATGTTTAGGCCGATTGCAAACTGACGATCTGACAATAGCCTATAAAACATACTATTGGTTTGACAAGAGCGTGCGATCTAGACCGCAGGTATTTGCACATGCGTCAACCGGGACAGCCGTATGACTGCTAACCTCAGAAGCGGACTAGATATCTCGAGCGACGCGGGTGCGCGTTCGCTCCAACTCCTGAAGAACCGAGGTAGTTGTGTCCTGCTCGAGCAAGGCGTTTGTTGACGTGACGGTGGGCGGTAAGGCCCGCGGCGTCAGCCTCGGCTTGGGGATTTGCGTCAAAACTCGCGCTACGGGGAAACCGAGTTCTCGATTGCCATGACGCCCCATTCGACTGATGGACGAGCGGATGCGACCCGGCAACAGATACTGCGGGCCGCATCCCATCAATTCGCCCGACGCCCGTACCACGACGTCGGCCTCGACGACATCCTCGCCGAGGCCGAACTGACCAAGGGCGCGATGTACTTCCATTTCAAGTCGAAGCACGCGTTGGCGGTCGCGATCATCGACGGCCAGACCGGGGATGGCGCCGTCGCGGTGCAGGACCTGCTGACGCGTGGCCTCTCCGGCCTCGAGACCCTGATCGACTTCTCCTATCTGATCGCGATCAAGGACATCAAGACGGATGTCGTCAGGGCTGGGCTGAATCTGATGGAGTCGATAGGCCTGTCGGATGGGCCCCAGGAGAAGTTGTTCGAGCGATGGATCAAAGCCCTGGCCACGGTCGCGGAGCAGGCCAAGGCCGAGGGGGACATCCATCAAGAGTGCGATCCGCACGACGTCGGCCGCCTGATGGTCTCGCTGCACATGGGGCTGCGAAAAACCAGCAATCTGGACGATCCGGAACGATTCCTGCGCGACCTGGAGAAGGGCTGGTCCCTGCTGCTGACCGGGATGCTGCAGCCGGACCGCACCGAGTACTTCCGCCAATTCCTCAGGCGGCGTGGGACGCTCGCCATCAACTCCAGTACCGCGGATGCCGACTAGCAGGAGCAGCGGGGGCGGGCTGAACGGGCGGATCGGTACGGTGCCGGCTGATACTGTTGGCCGTCTTGCGGGCAATGTGAAATTAGATGAGCGATCTGCGCATCCGATGAGACTCCGGAGGTGCGTGCACAATGGCGCGCCAAGTTCGGTCTGAAGCCACTCGTCGAAAAATTCTCGATGCCGCGATCGAGGTGTTCGGTGACGTCGGCTATGCCGCTGCCGGATGGAGCACCATCATCGAGCGCACGGGAATGACCAAGGGCGCGCTGTATCACCACTTTGATTCGAAAGAATCGTTGGCGTCGAACATCATCGAGGAAGGTTCGGACACACTTCTCAGCGCTTTCCGGAATGTCTGCGGGGCGTCGTCACCGGGGCTGGAGAACCTGCTGCACGGCACATTCACGATTGTCGAGGTGCTGAGCTCGGACAAAATGGCCCGCGCGGCGGCACAATTGGCCACGGCGTTAAGCGGATTCAACGGAGCGGCCTCGCGCTTCTACGCGAACCTGATGCTGGAGACGGCGCAGGAGGCCCGCCGCGCGAGCAAGGAGGGAGACCTCCGTAGCGAAATCGACCCCGACGTGCTCAGCGCCACGATCATCGGCACCGTATTCGGGGCGCGGTTGGTGGCCAACGCCATATCCAGCCACGGCAGAATCGGTGACATCATCGGCGACCCCACCGCGCGCCTGCATCAGATATGGAACCTGCTGCTCCCAGGCGTTGTCTCGGAAGCGTCGCTGCCCTACTTCGAGCAATTCCTGCGGCGCGAAGGAATGCGCCACGCGGCGGCCAGGGCTGCCCGCGGGGAGGCCGCGGCGGAATCGGAAATCGAATAGATTTCGGTCAGAGCCGTCGGCCGCCGCAGCGTTGGTGGCGATCCGCAACGGATAGCGTCAGCCAGTCGGTGCTGACGCAACCTCGAAGAGGTGGTGCGAGATACCTTTTCGGGGTCGCCACGACGGCGATTCCGTTATTGGGGTTGAAGCGCTTTCGGCAATGCATACTGTTCCGGTGATATACCGGAAATCTCTCCGCCGAGTAGTTGCGTTGGCCGGTGTCGTCGGATTCTTGGTGATGAGTGCTCCGGCATCATGGGGTGCGCCCGCCGACCCCACCAACCCAGCGGACTCGACGTCGACGTCGACTTCGACGACGACAGCCACGACAACGCTGTCGATGACGGACGTCGGGGCGTCGGCGAACCTGGAGTTCTGGGGCCTGACGAGCACCCAGCAGCTGTCCCTTCCGGTGCTGCACGGCCTCAACCCCACGGCGCTGAACGCGACGGTCGAGCTGCCGATCAATCTGCGGTCCGGTTTGCTCACCGTGTCACAGGGCGAGCGCACCATCGCACGGCTGAATCTGCCCAACACCGATCAAGCGCCGATCGTCATTCCGCTGGGCGTGGCCGAGGTGATCGACAACTGGCTGACCGTGACGTTGCGCGCCTATCTGGTGCCCAATGACGGAGCCTGCTTATACCCGGAGAGCCCGCTGCGTCTGGCCAACGGGACGGTCAACTACACGGGCACCGAACTGCCGCCCACCACGGTGTCGCATTTCTTGCCGCCGGTGCTGCGCAAGCTGACCATCTATCTGCCGCAATCGCCGTCGACGGCGGAGTCCGACACCGCAATTCAACTCGCCACCGCCGCCGCCGCGCACTACGGCAAGCAGGCCCCCGACATCGCGGTGATTCCGTTGCCGGAAGGACAGGGCGCGCCGCCGACGCCGCCACAATCGCTGGAACGCCAGGTCGTCGTGAAAGAGGGCCCGGACAACGGGCTTTCCCTGCAAGGTTCCTCCGGCGTGCCATGGCTGTTGATTTCGGGGCCGCTGAATCGCACCGACGAATCGGACACGGCTGTGTTGTTCAGTGACCTGTCGGATTTGGCCCTGTCGTCCAAGGCCTCGATGGAATCACCGAAGCCCAAGGCGCAACTGCCGGGGGACACCGCCGCGCTGCGCGAACTCGGCCAGTCCGCTGCCAACTCGACGTCACTGCAACCGCGGGTGTCGATCGGAGTGGACCAGACCCGGTTCGGCAGATCCGTCCACTCGGTGCGCGTGCACCTGCGGGGTTCATACACTCCGACGCCGAACAACATCGGCGGCCAGATCGCCGTAACCGTCGGGTCGGAGACCATCGACCACTGGCCGACCGACGGCCATGGCGACATCGACCGATGGGTCGATGTGCCGGACCGGCTGCTGCAGCGGTACACCAGCGTTGATCTGGTACTCGATGTCGCGAGCAACATCGGGCACTGCGGAGACTTCTATACCGCCGGGCCCGGCAACCAGCTCCTCACGCTGAACATCAGCGGCGACAGCGTCATTCAGAGCAGTCCCGCCGCGCCGCCGGTGCCGGACGGCTTTCAATCCGTGCCACAAACGCTGATGCCCCGGGTTCAGGTGGGCATCGCCGAGCACTCGTTCATCGACACCGTGCGCGCGCTCGACATCATGATCGGCCTGCAGCGAATCAGCTCGATTCCGATCGACACGACCGTCACCAGCGTCAAACAAGCGATCGATTCCTCGAATCCCGCACTACTGGTTTCCGCCGACGGGTGGAACCAATCCGACGTGGTGCTCCCGGTGGCGGCGGGACCCAGCGGCCCGATCACCGTCAACGCCGTCGGGCCCGGTGACAAACCGGCCAAGCTCACGTTGGATCCCGTGCTTCGGTTCGCCTCTCTCCAAACGGTTTTCAACCGTGGCCGGTCGCTGCTGGTCGCGACGTCCAACGGAGCGCCCGGACAGCTCGACGAGCTGATCAGGTGGCTCAAGAGCGACAGCAACAAGCACTGGCAACGGCTCAAAGGTGTTGCGGTGGTGTCGGTGCCCGGGCAAGACCCGGTGACCGTCGATCATCCGCCGTTGGCGCCCGGTGCATCGGTCCGCGGGATCCGGAAGTCATTCCGACCTCGACTGGCTGTGGTGGTTCGGCGCCGGCTGGGTCGCGGTGGCCATCGTCGGTGCCGGGGTGATCCTGTGGCGCGTGAGACGCGAATCATGGCGGCGCCGATAGGGTTGACATTTGATGACGCGAGTCAGGGACATGGTGATGCGCCCGGCCATCAAGAACATCGCGGCCGGATTGCTGTGTGCTGCCGGGGTTCCGGCGTTGTCGCGGCGCCGGCACCGCGACGTGCTTGCCATCGTCATGTTTCACGGCGTGGCGGACCACCCGCTGTCGCCGCCGTGCTGGCATGTCAATGGCGCAGCACTTTATCGCCGCCAATTGGAGTATGTTCGCGAGCACTTCAACGTCCTACCGCTCGAGGAGGCCCTCGCCTCCCTGGCCACCGGAACGTTGCCGCCGCGCGCGCTGACGATCACATTCGACGACGGCACCCGCAACCTCGCGACACACGCGCTGCCGGTGCTGCGCGATCTGAACCTGCCCGCCGCCGTGTTCCTCACGACCGGCCCGATCGACACCGGCGGAACCCTGTGGCCCGACCGGCTGTGGCTCGCAATCGCCCGCAGCGACGCTGTCGAAGTCGATTTGGCCGCACTGGGATTGGGGACCTGTTCGCTCGACGGCAGCGCCAGGCGCGGCGATGTCTACGTGGCGGCCGTCGAAGGGCTGAAGAACCTCGCCGACGGCGAACGTATGGCGGTGCTGGACGAGGTACTGGGCGCACTCGGATACCGAGACGACGGCGACGCCGGCCCGTTCCGGATGCTCACCTGGGACGAAGCGCGTGAAATGGCCAACGACCCTCTGGTGACGCTGTATCCGCACACGGTGACCCACCCCATTCTCGCCCGCTGCGGCGACGGCAAGGTCGAGCGGGAGATCGCGGATTCCTGCGCGGCGCTCGAACGCGAGACCGGTATGACGCCAACAATTTTCGCCTACCCGAATGGCCGACTAAAGGATTTCGATGCCCGAGCCAAGGACGCACTACGCCGCCGGGGCGTGCGCTGGGCGTTGTCCACCGCGCCGGGTTTCGCGGATCGTCGCTGCGACCCGCTGGCGTTGCCGCGGTTGGCGGTGGGCAGCAATTCCTCTTTCGACCACTTCCGGCTCACGGTCTCCGGCGGCGTGCCGCGCCGGCGCCGGACGGCCATCGCCTCGATCCGCTGAGGGAGGTTGGTGGCTAGCGCGTTTCTTCCCAGAGCTGTTCGGTCAGATCCTGGAACGCCGCGAGGGCGAACTGGTCGTCCACCCGCCGCACGGCGGACTTGCTCATCATCGCGCGGACGACCGAGCCGTCCTTGTGCGCCAGCTCCACGACCATGTTCGCCAGAGCATGCACGGTCGCCAACAGCGAATCCGATGCCGGGGCCTGATGGAAGATCTGTTCGAACCGCAGCGACAGGGTCTCTTCTGGCTCGTAGCCCATCATGTCGGCGAATGCGGTGTTGGCGAACAAGATACTGCCGTCATCGCCGATGGCCAGCACCGGAACCGGGATCCGCTCGAGCACCACGAGTGCAGGCAGCTCCTTCAGGGTCGTCATCGGGGATTGGCTCTGTTGCCTGTTCTGGCGTCGTTCCACAGACAAAGATTATGGTCTATGCCAGAAGTTATGTTGGACACTTTTGTCCAACGCGGCACAGAAGCATTTGCCATCTAGTCGAACTCGCTTGATTTTCAACCGAATTGTCGGGTCTTTGACCGCTGTTCACGCTTCGGCGCTTGAGCTGTCGTTCGCTCATCCGCGCTCATCGGCTCGGCGCGGCTGGTAGCGGGGGAACACACCCGCGGGAGCGGGCAGCGCCGTGCCGGGGGTCAGGCGCGTGCCGACGGCGTCGAAGGCGCGTTGGTCTCGGTGACTGCCCGAGCAGATCCAGCAGCTTGCCGGCCGATTCGGGCATGACGGGCTGGGCCAGCAGCGCGGCGATGCGGACCGCCTCGCAGGTGACGTACAAGACGGTGCGGAAACGTTCCTGATCGGCCGCGGACTCGCTCTTGCGCAAGACCCATGGCTGCTGCGCGGAAAAGTATTTGTTGGCCTCACCGAGCATCAGCCAGATCGCCTCCAGCGCCAGATGCATCGCCTGCGACTCGAAATTGGACCGCACCCGTTCCAGCAAACCGTCGGCCGTCGCGAGCAACTCGCTGTCGGCGGCAATCAGTTCACCGGGTTCGGGGACGACCCCATCGAGGTTCTTGGCGATCATCGACAACGACCGCTGAGCCAGGTTGCCCAACTCGTTGGCCAGATCGGAGTTGATCCGGGTGACGATGGCGTCTTCGCTGAAGCTGCCGTCCTGGCCGAACGGAACTTCCCGCAACAGGAAATAGCGCACCTGATCGACCCCGAACGTGTCGACCAGGTTTACCGGGTCGACGACGTTGCCCACCGACTTGCTCATCTTCTCGCCGCGGTTGAGCAGGAACCCGTGCGCGAAAACCCTGCGCGGCAACTCGATTCCGGCCGACATCAAAAACGCGGGCCAGTACACGGTGTGGAATCGGATGATGTCCTTGCCGATCATGTGCAAGTCGGCCGGCCAAAAGCGCCGGAACGCGCTCGGATTCGGTGTCCGGGTAGCCGACCCCGGTCAGGTAGTTGGTCAGCGCGTCGACCCAGACGTACATCACGTGGTCGGGATGCTCGGGCACCTGCACGCCCCAGTCGAACGAGGTGCGCGAGATGGACAGATCGCGCAGCCCGCCCGAGACGAAACTGACCACCTCGTTGCGCCGCACGTCGGGCGCGATGAAGTCCGGGTTCGCCTCGTAGTGGGCCAGCAGCTTGTCGGCATAGGCAGCGAGCCGGAAGAAGTAGGTCTGCTCTTCGGTCCAGGTCACCGGGGCGCCGGTCTCGACGGCCAGCCGGGTCCCGTCATCGAGCAGCTTGGTCTCCGATTCGACGAAGAACCGTTCATCGCGCACCGAGTACCAGCCCGAGTAGGTGTCCAGGTAGATGTCACCGGCCGCCGACATCCGGCGCCAGATCTCCTTGGACGCCTCGTGGTGGTCGGGATCGGTGGTGCGGATGAACCGGTCGAAGGAGATGTTCAAGCGCTCCTGCAGCCGCTGGAACACATCGGAGTTGCGCTTGGCCAGCTCGGCCGTTCCGATGCCCTCGGCCGCCGCCGTTTCGACCATCTTGAGGCCGTGCTCGTCGGTGCCGGTCAGAAACCGCACATCGAACCCGTCGAGCCGCTTGAACCGGGCGATCGCGTCCGTCGCGATGTACTCGTACGCGTGGCCGATGTGCGGGTCGCCATTGGGGTAGGTGATCGCGGTGGTGACGTAATAGGGCCTCATCGCCCTCAACCTTATTTGTGGGCACCATATTGTGTGCGCGTGAGTTCCAAACGTCAGCCGCCCCCGGCCCCCGAGCCGTTGAGCCCACTCGTCGATGCGCACACCCACCTGGATGCGTGTGGTGCTGCCGATGGCGAGGGAGTGCGGGCCATCGTGGACCGCGCCGCGGCGGTCGGGGTGCGCGCGGTCGTCACGATCGCCGACGATCTGGACTCGGCGCGCTGGGTCACCCGCGCCGCCGAGTGGGACCCGCGGGTCTACGCCGCGGTGGCCTTGCACCCGACCCGCGCCGGCGCGCTCGACGACGCCGCTCGCGCCGAAATCGAGCGACTCGTGGCCCATCCCAGGGTGGTGGCCGTCGGCGAGACCGGCATGGACATGTATTGGCCCGGCCGGCTGGACGGTTGCGCCGAGCCGGCCGTGCAGCGGGAGGCGTTCGCCTGGCACATCGACCTGGCGAAGCGATGCGGCAAACCGCTGATGATCCACAACCGGGACGCCGACGAAGAAGTGCTTGACGTGCTGGCGGCCGAGGGCGCCCCGGACACCGTGATCTTCCACTGCTTTTCCTCGGACGCCGCCATGGCCCGCCGCTGCGTGGACGCCGGCTGGGTGCTGAGCCTGTCCGGCACCGCGAGCTTCCGCAACGCGCACGCCCTGCGCGAAGCCGTCCGGTTGATACCCCCGGAGCAGCTGCTGGTGGAGACCGACGCGCCATTTCTGACGCCGCATCCCTATCGGGGGGCGGCCGAATGAGCCCTATTGCCTTCCTTATACTGTTCGGGCGATCGCCGAACTGGTGGATCGTCGCCCAGAAGAGCTGGCTGAGACAACAACTGAGCAATGCTCAACGGGTGTACGGATTGGTCACAGTGTGACGTAAACGACCAGGCGATTCTTTTAATTTCGCCGCGTCAGAGTTGCCCAACATTGACCGGTTCGTTACCGTCTTGTGATCGAACGGTATGGGCCTGCGGGCCCTTAATTTGTGACTTGCTGCTGAATGAGTGGGTTGTTGAGGGTTGGGTAACGCGCGTTGAGTGTATTGACAAAACTGCATCAGAATCCTTCGCCGATGTTGCGTCTCGTGGTCGGAGGGCTGCTGGTAGTCCTGGCATTCGCGGGCGGATACGCGGTTTCGGTGTGCAAGACGGTGACGTTGACCGTCGACGGCGTCGCGATGCGGGTGACCACCATGAAGTCCCGGGTGATCGACGTCGTCGAAGAGAACGGTTTCGTCATCGACGAGCGCGACGACCTGTATCCCGCCGGTGATGTCGCGGTGCACGACGCCGGCAAGATCGTGTTGCGGCGCAGCCGCCCGCTGCAGATCTCGCTGGACGGCCATGACACCAAGCAGGTGTGGACCACCGCATCCACCGTCGACGAGGCGCTGGCCCAGCTGGCGATGACCGACACCGCCCCGGCCGCGGCCAACCGCGGCAGCCGCGTTCCGCTGGCCGGAATGGCGCTGCCCGTCGTCAGCGCCAAGACCGTCCGCATCAACGACGCCGGCGCGATCCGCACCGTGCACCTGGCCGCACCGAACGTCGCCGGCCTGCTGAGCGCCGCCGGCGCGCCGCTGCTCGACAGCGACCAGGTGGCGCCGGCCGCGACGATGCCGATCGTCGACGGGATGGAAGTCCAGGTGACGCGTAACCGGATCCAGCAGGTGACCGAGCGGATCCCGCTGCCGCCCAACGCCCGTCGTATCGAAGATCCGGGCATGAACATGAGCCGCCAGGTCGTCGAGGATCCGGGCAGCCCGGGCACCCAGGACGTCACCTTCTCGGTGGCCACCGTCAACGGCGTCGAGACCGGCCGGTTGCCGATCGCCAACACGGTGATCACCCCGGCCCGCGAATCGGTGGTCCGCGTCGGCACCAAGCCCGGCACCGAGGTGCCTCCGATCAGCGACGGCTCCATCTGGGATGCGATCGCGGGCTGTGAAGCCGGCGGAAACTGGGCGATCAACACCGGTAACGGGTATTACGGCGGTGTGCAGTTCGACCAGGGCACGTGGGAGCGCAACGGCGGGTTGCGGTTCGCCTCCCGCGCCGACCTCGCCACCCGCGAGGAGCAGATCACCGTTGCCGAGGTGACCCGAGAGCGCCAGGGTTGGGGTGCGTGGCCAGTGTGCAGCGGAAGAGCTGGTGCACGCTGACCATCCGGCTACTCGGACGCACCGAGATCAGGCGGCTGGCCAAAGAACTTGAGTTTCGGCCACGGAAATCCCTCGGCCAGAACTTCGTCCACGACGCCAATACGGTGCGCCGGATAGTTTCGACCTCCGGGGTGAGTCGGTCTGACCACGTCCTGGAAGTCGGGCCGGGTCTGGGGTCGCTGACCCTGGCATTGCTGGACCGCGGCTCGGCCGTCACCGCCGTCGAAATCGACCCGGTACTGGCCGAACGGCTGCCCCAAACCGTCGCCGAGCACTCCAACAGCGAAAGCCAGCGCCTGACGGTGGTCAACCGCGACGTCTTGACCCTTCGTCGCGACGAGCTGGCCGTGCAGCCGACAGCGGTGGTCGCCAACCTGCCGTACAACGTCGCCGTTCCGGCGCTGTTGCACCTGCTTGCCGAGTTTCCGACCATTCAAACCGTGACGGTCATGGTGCAGGCCGAGGTCGCCGAGCGCCTGGCCGCCGAGCCGGGCGGCAAGGAGTACGGCGTGCCCAGCGTCAAGGTGCGCTTCTTCGGCCGGATTCGCCGGTGCGGCATGGTGTCGCCGACGGTCTTCTGGCCGATTCCCCGGGTCTACTCCGGACTCGTCCGCATCGACCGGTACGCGACCTCGCCGTGGCCCACCGACGAAGCCTTCCGCCGCCAGGTGTTCGAACTGGTCGACATCGCGTTCGGGCAGCGGCGCAAGACCTGTCGCAACGCGTTCGTGGACTGGGCCGGCTCGGGCAACGAGTCGGCGGATCGGTTGCTGGCCGCCAGCATCGACCCCGCCCGCCGCGGTGAGACGCTCTCGATCGACGACTTCGTGCGGTTGTTGCAGCGATCCGCCGATCGGTCCCACAGCACCCCCGAGGCGACTCCACGGACCGCCGAACAGGGTGCCTCCGCCGGCTGACGCGGGCCGCCAGGGCGCCGTTGCGTGTGGTTGGCTCCTGGCAGCGATAGTCTGCTGCGGTGTCAGCGTCTGACGGCAACACCGCCGCGCAGTGGGTTCCCACCGGCTCGGTCACCGTTCGGGTGCCCGGAAAAGTCAACCTCTACTTGGCGGTCGGTGACCGCCGCGAGGACGGCTACCACGAGCTGAACACGATCTTCCACGCCGTTTCGCTGCTCGACGAGGTGACGGTCCGCAACGCCGACCTGCTCTCGCTCGAGATCGTCGGCGAGGGCGCCGAGAAGCTGCCCACCGACGAACGCAACCTCGCCTGGCAGGCCGCCGAGCTGATGGCAGAACACGTCGGCCGGGCGCCGGACGTGTCGATCATGATCGACAAATCCATTCCGGTGGCCGGCGGCATGGCCGGCGGCAGCGCCGACGCGGCGGCCGTGCTGGTCGCGATGAACTCGCTGTGGGAACTCAACGTGCCCCGCCGTGATCTGCGCATGCTGGCCGCCCGGCTGGGCAGTGACGTGCCGTTCGCGCTGCATGGCGGAACCGCGTTGGGCACCGGCCGCGGGGAGGAGTTGGCGACGGTGTTGTCCCGCAACACCTTTCACTGGGTGTTGGCGTTCGCCGACAGTGAGTTGCTGACGCCGGCGGTCTTCGCCGAGCTGGATCGGCTGCGGGAGGCGGGGGATCCGCCGCGCCTTGACGAACCCGGACCGGTGCTGGCGGCCCTGGCCGCGGGTGATCCCGAGCAGCTGGCGCCGTTGTTGGGCAACGAGATGCAGGCGGCCGCGGTGAGCCTGCAATCCCGGCTTGCGGCGGACGTTGCGCGCCGGTGTGGAGGCCGGGGCGCTGGCGGGCATCGTGTCCGGTTCGGGCCCGACGTGTGCCTTCCTGTGCTCGTCGGCGGCCGCGGCGGTCGACATCGGCACCGAGGTATCCGGGGCTGGTGTCTGCCGCACGGTGCGGGTCGCCAGCGGGCCGGTGGTGGGCGCGCGGGTGGTCCCCTCGCCCACCGAAGTGTGACATCCCCACCTTGAGGTGTGAAAAGAACCCCAATTCGCGCATTGGTTTGGCGCTTCCCTAAGAGGAGTTTAAGATAATCCGCGGTGACGGGAAGCGCTGAGCAAGATCACTTAATTCCATCGCCCGCCGGGCATTCCGGCGGGCGATTAATGGATCGGGCCCGGTACGGTTTCTCCGGGCCGTCTCGGGCGTATCGAGTGACCGGAGGCCGCCGCATCGCGGCGGGCGCGGAAGCATCATCGATCCGAGACCTAACCGCCGCCCAACTGTGTTTGCGTGCTTGCGGCGAAGTATCACCCAGCGGGCGGAACATGAGATCGCGGGCGTTGGGACGAGGGCTGGAACCGAGGAGGGTTTTGTGAGCAGGTTTACCGAGAAGATGTATCGCAATGCCCGGTCCGTGACGACGGGCATGGTCACCGGTGAACCCCACGAACCGGTCCGCCACACCTGGGGCGAGGTCCACGAGCGCGCGCGCCGTATCGCGGGTGGCCTGGCCGCCGCGGGCATCGGTCCCGACGACGCGGTCGGTGTGCTCGCCGGATATCCGGTGGAGATCGCGCCGACGGCACAGGGGCTGTGGATGCGCGGGGCCAGCCTGACCATGCTGCACCAGCCCACGCCGCGTACCGACCTGGCCGTGTGGGCCGAGGACACCATGAACGTCATCGGCATGATCGAGGCGAAGGCCGTCGTCGTCTCCGAGCCTTTCCTGGTGGCCATCCCGGTGCTCGAGGAAAAGGGCATCAAGGTCGTCACCGTCGCCGACCTGCTCGCGGCGGAACCCGATCGAACCCGTCGAGGTCGGCGAGGACGCGCTGGCGCTGATGCAGCTGACGTCGGGATCCACCGGATCTCCCAAGGCGGTGCAGATCACCCACCGCAATATCTACTCCAACGCCGAGGCGATGTTCATCGGCGCCCAGTACGACGTCACCAAGGACGTCATGGTCAGCTGGCTGCCCTGCTTCCACGACATGGGCATGGTCGGCTTCCTCACCATCCCCATGTACTTCGGCGCCGAGCTGGTCAAAGTCACCCCGATGGACTTCCTGCGCGACACGCTGCTGTGGGCCAAGCTCATCGACAAGTACAAGGGCACCATGACCGCGGCGCCCAACTTCGCCTACGCGCTGCTGGCCAAGCGGCTGCGCCGCAACGCCAAGCCCGGCGATTTCGACCTGTCCACCCTGCGCTTCGCCCTGTCCGGTGCCGAGCCCGTCGAGCCCGCCGACGTCGAGGACCTGCTCGACGCGGGTAAGCCGTTCGGCCTGAACCCCGCGGCGATCCTGCCGGCCTACGGCATGGCCGAGACCACGCTGGCCGTGTCGTTCTCGGAATGCAACGCCGGCCTGGTGGTCGACGAGGTCGACGCCGACCTGCTGGCCGCCCTGCGCCGCGCCGTGCCGTCCGCCAAGGGCAACACCCGCAGGCTGGCCACGCTCGGCCCGCTGCTGAAGGACCTGGAGGCGCGCATCATCGACGAGAACGGTGACGTGATGCCCGCCCGCGGCGTCGGTGTCATCGAGCTGCGCGGCGAGTCGCTGACGCCCGGCTACCTCACCATGGGCGGCTTCATCTCGGCCCAGGACGAGAACGGCTGGTACGACACGGGTGACCTCGGCTACCTGACCGAGGAAGGCCACGTGGTGGTGTGCGGCCGCGTCAAGGACGTCATCATCATGGCGGGCCGCAACATCTATCCCACCGACATCGAGCGGGCCGCCTGCCGCGTCGAGGGGGTGCGGCCCGGCTGCGCTGTCGCGGTGCGCCTGGACGCCGGCCATTCGCGCGAGACGTTCGCCGTCGCGGTGGAGTCCAACGCCTTCCAAGACCAGGCCGAGGTGCGCCGCATCGAGCACCAGGTCGCCCGTGAGGTGATGGCCGAGGTCGACGTGCGGCCGCGCAACGTGGTGGTGCTCGGTCCCGGGACCATCCCGAAGACGCCGTCGGGCAAGTTGCGCCGATCGACCTCCGTCAGCCTGGTCACCTAGTCCGGCGTGGGCCGGGCTACCAGGCGTGGACGCGATTCTGCGCGGGCTCTAGCCCCAGTTCGATCAGCATCTCCGTCGCATCCGCGGCCTGCTCGCAGATGGTGGGAACCTCGGCGCGCTCGGCGGCGCTGAAGTTTTCCAGCACGAACGCCGCCGGGTCTTTGCGTCCCGGTGGACGGCCTATTCCGATGCGCACCCGCTGAAAGTCCTTGCTGCCCAAGGCGTTAGCCACCGAACGCAGCCCGTTGTGGCCGCCTTCGCCGCCGCCGATCTTGAGCCGGATGCGGCCGAAGTCCAAGTCGAGATCGTCGTGGATGACGATGATGTCGTCCGGTGTCACCGAGTAGAACTTCGCCAACGGGCCGACCTGACGGCCGGATTCGTTCATGTAGCAGCGCGGCTTGGCCACGACCACCGAGTGTCCGGCGAGCCGGCCGCTGACAATCTCGGCGCCGGAACGCTTGTGCGCCTTGAACTTCGAGCCCATCCGCGCCGCGAGCAGGTCGGCGACCATGAACCCGACGTTGTGCCGGGTCCGGGCGTAGTTGTCTCCGGGATTGCCCAGGCCGACGACCAGCAACGGCTCGGCCACGTTGCGATCCGCCTACTCGGACTCGGCTTCGGCGGCCTCTTCTTCGCCGGCCTCGGCTCCTTCTGCTTCGCCTTCGGACGCCGCGGCTTCCTCGGTGACCTCGCCCGCGCCCTCTTCGGCGAGTTCCTCGGCCGTCGGCGCGGTGACCACGTTGACCACCAGCGCTCGGGATCGGAGATCAGGTTGACGCCCTTGGGCAGGGCGACCTGTCCGGCGGTGAACTGGGTGCCCGGCTCGACGCCCTCAACCGACACCGTCAGCTGCTCGGGAATCGACATGGCGTCGGCCTCGATCTCGATGGTGCTGGCGTCCTGGGTCACCAGGGTGCCGGGCACGGCGTCGCCCTCGATGACGACGCGGACCTCGACGACGACCTTCTCGCCGCGACGCACGACCAGCAGGTCGGCGTGCTGAATGGTGCGGCGAATGGGGTGGATGTCGAGCGACTTGGTCAGCGCCAGCTGCTCCTTGCCCTCGATGTCGAGGGTCAGCACCGCGTTGGTGCCCGCGTGCCGGAGCACGGCCGCGAAGTCATGGCCGGGCAGTTCGAGGTGCTGGGGGTCGGCGCCGTGGCCGTAGAGGACGGCCGGGATCTTGCCGTCGCGGCGGGCTCGCCGGGACGCGCCCTTGCCGGTCTCGGCGCGGACCGCGACCTTCAACTGGTTGAGTGCTTGCTTGGCCATCGTGTCGCTCCTGTGTGCTCGCCTGTGTTTCGGGGCACGGCCAGGTTCGCGACGATTCGTCGGTCTCCGTCGATAACGGGGCTGGTCTGCCAGCCACCCTCGCCGTGACGCCCGGTCAGGTTAGCGCATCTGCACCTCAGAGGAGAAATTCGCCGGCCGCCGCGGGATGAAGGCCACACCCGTCACTCGGCCGGGGGCATGGTGCGAGTGCCCGCCTTTGAGCGACAAATCGGCGGCCGCCTGGCGGGCCGTGCGGCCGGGGACCCGGGTTGTCGCTCAAAGGCGGGCAAAACGTCTATTGGCCTGGCGGGGGACTGATGTGGCGGCCGTGACCGATGTGGCTCACAGGGTTCAGCGGGGAAACTTGGTCTTGGTGAGCTGCTCGGACAGCGACCACAGCGCCGCCGCGGTGGCGCTGTCCCGGGCCCGCCGGCTGCGCCCGACCGGTTGGGTGCGGCCGATCTGGCCGAAGCGGGGGCCGACGAACGTGTCGCCGGGCAGGTCCTGGGACGCCGCGTACAGGGTTTGCCGGGCGCCGAAATCGGCGTCGGTGGCGACCACCCGGGTGACGGCCGACATCAGCGTGTCACCGAGCTTGCGTCCGGAGGCGCCCTGCAGATTGGTGTGCGAGTAGCCGGGGTGGGCGGCGAGCGCGCGCAGCGGGGAACCGGCCGCGACGAGGCGGCGCTGCAGCTCGCTGGTGAACAGCAGGTTGGCCAGCTTGGACTGGCTATAGGCCAGCCACGGCGAGTACCGCCGGTTCTGCCAGTTCAGGTCGTCGAGGTCGATGCTTCCGGGCCAGTGCGCCATCGATGACACCGTGACCACCCGATCGGTCAGCTTGGGCAGCAACAGGTTTGTCAGCGCGAAGTGACCGAGATGGTTGGTGCCGATCTGGGTCTCGAAGCCGTCGACCGTCAGCGCGAAGGGGGCGGCCATGATGCCGGCGTTGTTGATCAGCACGTCGGCCTCGCTCACGCCGTCGGCGAACCGGCGCACCGACGACAGGTCCTGCAGGTCGAGCTCCCGCACCTCGACCCGGCCGGCCATCTGACGGGCGGCGGCCTCGCCCTTGCGGATGTCGCGGACGGCCATGATGATCGTGGCCCCGCGTCGCGCCAGCTCGCGGGCGGTCACGGCGCCCAGCCCACTGTTGGCACCGGTGATGATGACCGTTCGTTCGGCGAATGACGGTAGATCTGCGGCGGTCCAGTTCGTCATGCCCGAACAGTACCGACGTCGAACTCCAGTGGCAGGGTCATGGGGCCGGTGATTCCACTGATGGCCTTCCACGGGGCCGGGCCGGTTCGGCGCGGGTTGGGCATGCGTTGGGTGATCACCCGAAGCGCTTCAGTCAGTTCCAGGCGCGCAAGGTGAGCGCCCAGGCAGTAATGCACGCTACCGCCGAAGGTGAGCATCGCCGGAGGGTCTTCTCGGGTGATGTCGACGCGGTCGGGTCGGTCGTACACGGTTGCATCGCGGTTGGCCGCGGCGGTGTTGGCCAGCACCAGGGTGCCGGCGGGAATGCAGACTCCGGCCAATTCGACGTCATCGGCCGTCTGGCGGACGGTGCCGAAAATGATTGGGTAGTAACGCATCAGCTCGTGAACCGCGTTGGCCGCCAGCTCGGGGTGCTGGGCAAGCAAGGCCCACTGGTCGGGGTGGTCGGCCAGCACCTGCACCGCGGCGGCCAACTGGTTGCGGGTGGTATCGGTGCCGGCGGCCAGCAGGGTCGCACACAGCATCAGTAGTTCGTCGTGGGTAAGCCGGTCACCACCCTCTTCGCTGCGGATGAGCTCGGAGATCAGGTCGTCGGACAGCGATGCGCGTCGCCGCTCGATCAGTTCCTCGAGGTAGGCGTCGAGGTGATCCCATGCGGCGAGGATCGCCGGCCCGTCTTCCGCGACATTCCAATCGAAGACCTTCTTGATGTCATCGGTCCAGTCGCTGAACAGATGCCAATCCTGCGGTGGCGCGCCCAGCAGCGCGCAGATGACCGGCGTGGGGTAGCGGCGGGCGATGTCGGAGACGACGTCGCAATGGCCCCCGGCCGTGAGCGGGTCGACCAAGCCGTTGATGATCTCGAGGACGAGCGTGCGCAGCCGCTCCGCCCCGCGGGGTGCGAAAGCCTTCGACACCAGCCGGCGCAGCCGATGATGCACGTCGCCGTCGAGCCCGAGGATATTGGTGATCGCCCTGTCCCACAGTGGGCCGGAGGTGATGCCTTGCAGGTCGAGTCCAAGACCGCGCGCGGTGACGAATCTGCTGTCGCGCAAAACGGTCCGGACCAGTTCATAGCTCAAGACTTCGGGTCCGTGCGGGCCGATCGCGATCGGCGAAAGCTCGCGGGCGTCGTCGATGATGCGGTGCGCTTCGTCGGGATCGGTGAGGTGGTCGTAGGCAATGATGGGCAGGCCGGCGTCGAAAACGTTCGGGCAGGTGGCCGTTTGAGCGATGGTCATCGGGATCTCCTCGGTCGGGTTGAGTCGACTATCCGGTCTGGCGCGGCCAAGACCATCCGCCGTGGCGCGTAGATCTACGCGGTGGGGGTCGTAGATCCGCACGCCGCGGGAAGGGGATCTGCGCGCATTGGCCGATGTTTTGCGTAGTCGGCGGCGGCCATGCTGGCTGACATGAGCCAACATGCGGATAATCCGGCGCTAACCTGGGACGATTTGGGTGTGGGCGAGTTGCTGCCGACCGGAACCGTGACGTTGCTGCTGGCCGATGTCGAGGGCTCGACACGGCTGTGGGAAACGCGGCCCGAAGAGATGACGGCCGCACTCGTCCAGCTGAACAAAACGGTGAATGAGGCGACCGCCTCGCACGACGGGGTGCGTCCGCTCGAACAGGGCGAGGGTGACAGCTTTGTGGCCGCCTTCGCACGAGCGTCGGACGCGGTGGCATGCGCGCTGGAGTTGCAGCGTGCCCCGTTGGCGCCGATCCGGTTGCGGGTCGGAATACACACCGGTGAGATTCAGCTGCGCGACGACGCCAACTACGCGGGCCCGACCATCAATCGCACCGCACGGCTGCGTGACTTGGCGCATGGTGGGCAGACGGTGTTGTCGGGCGCCACCGAATCGTTGATCGTTGATCGACTGCCCGACGACGTGTGGTTGGCCGAACTGGGCAGCTACCCATTGCGGGATCTTCCGCGTCCCGAGCGCGTGGTGCAGCTGTGCCACCCCGACCTACGCAACGACTTCCCGCCACTTCGGGTGCGCACTGTGGTTGCCTCGCACAACCTTCCGGCCCAGTTGACGAGTTTTGTTGGGCGCCAGGCGCAAATGGAAGAGTTGCGACAGGTCATCACCGCCAATCGTTTGGTGACGTTGACCGGAGCCGGCGGTGCCGGAAAGACCCGCCTGTCCGTGGAAGTCGCCTCTGCGCTCAGTAGCGGGTTCTCCGACGGCATCTGGTACGTCGATCTCGCACCGATCACCATCCCGGAAGTGGCGCCGGTCACCGTGGCCCGCACGCTGGGACTTCCCGATCAACCGGGCCGTTCCACCACGGACCTCCTCGTACGCTTCTTCAGCGATAAGAAGATATTGCTGCTGCTCGATAATTGTGAGCACCTGCTCGACGCGTGCGGCACGATGACCATCGAATTACTGTCGGCCTGCCCGCAATTGACGATCCTGGCCACCAGCCGCGAGCCGTTGGGCCTGCCCGGTGAGCTGAGCTGGCGGGTGCCTTCGCTTTCGCTCGCCGACGAGGCCATCGATCTGTTCACCGATCGCGCCCGTCGTGCCCGCCCCGAGTTTTCTGTGGGAGGGGATAACCGTGCGCAGGTGGAGCAGATCTGCGCGCGCCTCGATGGTATGCCGTTGGCGATCGAGCTTGCCGCGGCGCGGGTTCGGGCGTTGTCGCTGGGCCAGATCGTGGAAAGCCTGCATGACCGCTTTCGCCTCTTGACCGGAGGCGCGCGAACCGCGGTGCGTCGCCAACAGACGCTGCGCGCCTCGGTGGATTGGTCGCATGCGCTACTCACCGAACCGGAGCAAGTTTTGTTTCGACGGCTCGCGGCGTTCGCCGGTGGCTTCGATTTGGACGCCGCCCAGGCCGTCGGCGCCGATAGTGATGTCGAAAGTTACCAGCTACTAGACCAATTGAGCTTGCTGGTAGACAAATCTCTCGTCGTCACCGACGACACCGGCGACGAAATGCGGTACCGCCTGTTGGAAACGGTACGCCAGTACGCGCAAGAAAAACTCGGCGAATCCGGTGAGGCCGACCAGGTGCGGACTCGCCACCGCGACTACTACACCACTCGGGCTATCGCTTTCGAGTCTCAAGGGCTGGCGGGTGTTGATCCGCTACTACGTTGGGCACAAAGCGAAATCGAGAATCTGCGAACCGCTTACAGTTGGAGCCGGGAGAACTCGGACATTGAAACAGCGATGCGGCTAATCCTGTCGCTACAGCCATTGTGGTTGCGGGGCGGCCGTGTAGGTGAGGCGGTGGCGGGTTTAGACGCCGCCTTGACTGATGAGGGGCACTCGCCCATAGCACCCACCGTGCGGGTAGCGGCGGCGATCGAGCGCCAGTTCCTCGCTGCCTGGTTAGGCCTCCCAACGGATTTGAGTAGGGCGCTGGACGCGCTAGCGATAGCTCGTCAGCTCGATGACCCGGCACTGATCATCCGTGCCCTGATTACATGCGGAATGAGCGCCGTCTACCACGCCGAGGTGGTTCAGCCCTACTTCGCCGAAGCAAGCGAACTTGTCCGTGCCGCCGGTGACCGGTGGACCCTGTGCCAAATCTTGAGCCACCAGGCGACGGCGGGCGCGATAGCGGGTGAGCCGACGGCAACACGTGCGGCCGCCGAAGAAGGACGCGACCTCGCCGATGCGCTTGGCGACCGGTTCTACTCACGAAATTGCCGAACTTGGCTGGTCGTCGCTCTCATGCAGCAGGGACATCTCGCCCAAGCGGCCGAAGTGGCACGTTCCCTGGCTGTGGAGGCCGCAGAAGCCGGGGACGCGGTGATGCAAGTTTATGGATGCCTGGTGCATGGCGTAGTGCTGGCCCGCCAGGGGCATGGGCCTGCCGCGCGCGCCGCGGCGCGGTCCGCGCGGGCCGCCGCAGAGGCGCTGGGCGGGATTTCGGAAGACACGGTGTACGGGGTTCTCGGCGACGCCGCCTTAGCCTCCGGCGATGGGACTGCGGCAATGCAGTTCTGCGAGAAGGCATGGGAACACACCAACCCACTGCGCGAGGTGTTCACCCGATCCACCAACCCGATAGCGCAGGCGGCCTTGGCAATCGGTGATCTGACCACGGCGCGCCGCTGGGCCGACGAGAACGTCGAGATGACACCGGCCTGGCAAAAAATGCCGGCGCTAGTCGTTCGTGCGTACATCGCACTGGCTGGAGCCGAGTCTGGGCAAGCGGAGCAAGACGCTCACAAGGCCCTCACCCTCGCGTCCCATACTCAGGGATATCTGCACGTCGATGACGCCTTGGAATGTCTCGCCCGCCTGGCCGCCGACAACGACAGTCACCCGCACGCGGCGCGCCTGTTGGGCGCAGCGGAGGCCATGCGACAGCGCATGGAACACCCGCGCTCCCCCGTGTACCGGCCCGATTACGATGCTGCGCTCACGGTGGTACGAGAAGCTCTGGGCCAGGCGGCTTTCGAGGCCGCGTGGGCTGAGGGCGCCGCGCTATCCACCGAAGAAGCGATCGCCTACGCGCAACGCGGCCGCGGTGTGCGTAAACGTCCCAGTAGCGGCTGGGCGTCGCTGACTCCCACGGAGAACGATGTGGCGCGCCTGGTCGCGGAAGGGTTGGGCAACAAGGAGATCGGCGCGCGGCTGTTCATTTCACCGCGGACCGTGCAGACTCACCTCACCCATGTGTATGCCAAACTCGGCTTGACCTCCCGTGTTCAACTTGTTCAGGAAGCGGGCCGTCGCGCCTGAATCACTTTGCCGCGACGACGAATCCGTGAATGATCGCGTCGATGTCGCTCGACTGCGCGGCCGCCTGATTGGCGAAGCCGGTGATGGTCAGCTGCACCAGATAACGCTGGTGGGCGGGCGGCGATCCGGTCGCGATGACGATGCGGTTCCAGCTGTGCAGCCGCATGCCACCGTCGAGGTCGTAGCTGCCCTGGATCATCGACGAGGGAAACCCGTTGTAGGGCGCGCCCGAGGCGTCCAGCTGCTTGAAGTTCTCGAACAGCTGCGCATCGTCGTTGCCGTGCTTGATGACTTGGGCCGGGTCGAAGTCACCGTTCAGTTTGAACACCACCAGCCGCGCCGTGGGGAACTTGCCGCCCTGGGAGATGATCAGCGTTTGCGGGCTGATGTTCGGGCTGGTGAACGGCGACCAGCCCGGGGGCGTCGGTATCGACACCGTCAGGTCGGGCAGCGAACCGGGTGCCACCGGTTGGCCGGTCACCCCGATGCTTTGCAGATACTGCGACAGCGGAACCGGCTTCTCCGCCGCCTTGGTTGTGGTGGCCGTCGAGGTCGTCGACAAGATCGATTGGTAGTCAGTCGGTTTCGGTGCACAGCCGCTCGCGCAGAAAGCCACCGCAACCATCGCGGCAGCGGCCACGCGGCGGCCGAGCCGGTTCACAGAATCTCGCGGACCGCGTCGATCGGGCGGGCCAGCCGAGTGCCCTTCGGCGTGACGACGAAGGGTCGTTCGATGAGGATGGGGTGTTCGACCATGGCGTCGAGCAACTGGTCATCACTCGCGTCCGCGAGATTGAGCTCCTCATACAGCGACTCACGCTTGCGGGTCGCGGTACGCACGTCGATGCCCGCGTCGTGGATCATCTTCACCAGCTCGTCGCGGCCCGGCGGGGTCTTCAGGTACTCGACAACGGTGGGTTTAAAGCCGTTGTCGCGCAACAGGTCCAGCGTCTTGCGGGAAGTGCTGCAGCGTGGGTTGTGGTAGATAACGGCGTCGTCTGGCTTGGCAGCCATCTAGGCGTCCCCGTCGAACAGCCCGGTGACCGAACCGTTTTCGAATACGGCGCGGATGGTGCTGGCCAGTAGCGGCGCGATGGACAGAACCGTCAGCTGCGGGAAACGCTTCTCCTCGCCGATCGGGAGAGTGTTCGTCACGATCACTTCCCGGGCGCCGCAGGCGGCCAGCCGCTCGGCGGCCGGATCGGAGAGCACACCGTGGGTGGCCGCGATGATCACGTCACCGGCGCCCTCGTCGCGCAGCAACTTGACCGCGCCGGCAATGGTGCCGCCGGTGTCGATCATGTCGTCGATCAGCACGCAGGTGCGTCCGGCCACCTCACCGACCACACGGTTGGACACCACCTGGTTGGGCACCCGCGGGTCGCGGGTCTTGTGAATGAAGGCCAGCGGGACGCCGCCCAGCGCGTCGGCCCATTTCTCGGCGATGCGCACCCGGCCGGAGTCGGGCGAGACGACCACCATGTTGCCGTCGGGGTAGTTGTCGCGGATGTAGCCGGTCAGCAGGTTCTGCCCGCGCATGTGGTCGACGGGCCCGTCGAAGAAGCCCTGGATCTGGTCGGTGTGCAGGTCGACGGTGACGATCCGGTCTGCGCCGGCCGTCTTGAGCAGGTCGGCGACCAACCGCGCCGAGATCGGTTCGCGGCCGCGGTGCTTCTTGTCCTGCCGGGCATACGGGTAGAACGGCATGACCGCGGTGATCCGCTTGGCGCTGCCCCGCTTCAGCGCGTCGATCATGATCAGCTGTTCCATCAGCCAGTTGTTCACCGGGTCCGGGGCCGACTGCAGGACGAAGGCGTCGCACCCGCGCACCGATTCGTGGAAGCGCACGAAGATCTCGCCGTTGGCGAACTCCCGCGCGGTCTGCGCGGTGACGTGGACGTCGAGCTCCTTGGCCACCTGCTCGGCCAGTTCCGGATGCGCACGGCCGGAGAAGAGCATCAAATTTTTGCGGTTATCGGTCCAGTCGTGGCTCAACGCACTGCCCTCGCCAATTCGGGGTGGGGGATGGAAGGCCCCATCGTACGAAGCGAATCGTACGGAAATGTGGCCGGGTTGCCAGCTAGCAAATTCACGGTGTCTATTCGGCTTGTGGCGCCGGGCCGCTCGCGGCGCCCTGACCTGCGGCTTTCTCGGCGGCCTCGGCTGCCTGCGCGGCCGCGCTGCCCGGGCGTTTGCGGTGCACCCAGCCTTCGATGTTGCGTTGCGGACCCGCGGATACCGCCAGCGTCCCGGGCGGGACGTCATTGCGCACCACCGTTCCCGCGCCGGTGTAGGCGCCGTCGCCGACCGTCACCGGCGCCACGAACATGGTGTCCGAGCCGGTGCGCACGTGCGAGCCGATGGTGGTCCGCCGTTTGGATTCGCCGTCGTAGTTGACGAACACGCTGGACGCCCCGATGTTGCTGTGCTCGCCGATGTCGGCGTCCCCGACATAGGTCAGGTGCGGCACTTTGGAGCCGGTGCCGATGGTGGCGTTCTTGGTCTCGACGAACGCGCCGAGCTTGCCGTCGCCGCCCAGCACGGTGCCCGGCCGCAGGTAGGTGAACGGGCCGACGGTCGCGCCGGCACCGATCGACGACGAGGTGCCGTGGGTGCGCACCACCGAGGCGCCGTCGCCGACGCTGACGTCGGTCAGGGTGGTGTCCGGGCCGACGACGCAATGCTCGCCGACCTGGGTGCGGCCCAGCAGCTGCGTCCCCGGCTGGATGACGGTGTCGCGACCGACGCTGACGTCGACGTCGATCCAGGTGGTGGCGGGGTCGACGATGGTCACGCCCGCCATCTGGTGGGCCGCGACGATGCGGCGGTTGAGTTCGGCGCCCAGCTGCGCGAGTTGGACTCGGTTGTTGACGCCGGCCACCAGCGCGCTGTCGTCGACGTGGCGGGCGTGGATGGCCAGGCCGTCGCCGCGCAGGATCGCGATGACGTCGGTCAGGTAGAGCTCCTGCTGGGCGTTGTTGGAGCTCAACCGGTTCAGCGCGGAGCGCAGCGCCGCGGTGTCGAAGGCGTAGACGCCGGCGTTGACCTCGCGGATCTCGCGCTGAGAGGGCGTGGCGTCGGCGTGTTCCACGATCGCGGTGACCTCGTTGTCCTGGGTGCGCAGGATGCGGCCATAGCCGCTGGGGTCGCTCAGCGTCGTGGTCAGCACCGTGGCCGCGGCCGGTGCCGCGCCGTGGGTGGCGATCAGGTCGGCCAGGGTGTCGGCGTCCAGCAGCGGGGTGTCGCCCGAGGTGACGACGACGACCCCGGCGTAGTCGGCGGGCAGCGCGGACAGGCCGCACAACACCGCGTCGCCGGTGCCGCGTGGCCGGTCCTGCAGCGCCACGTCGATCGGCCGTCCCAGGGCGTCGGCCCAGTCGGCGACCAGCGGTGCGATGCGCTCGTGGTCATGGCCCAGAACGACGGCCAGGTGCTGCGGCGCCACCTTGGCGATGGCGTGCAGGAGATGGGACAGCATGCTGCGCCCACCGATGGTGTGCAGGACTTTCGGGGTGTCCGACCGCATCCGGGTGCCGGGCCCGGCCGCCAGCACCAGGACCGCGGTGTCACCAGGAGACGACATCAACCCTCCTCTTCGGGTTTGTCCCGCGCGGGCTGCGCGCGGAGCGCCGACACGCCGTCAAGCGTGTCACTTCATCTGCGGTGAAGGCAAAAAACGATGGGATATCGCAACAAGCACCTGAGCTCCGTCGCCAGGACTCGAACCTGAACTATCTGAACCAAAATCAGAGGTGCTGCCGATTACACCACGACGGATCGCTAACCCATGGCGAGCGGCGGGTTGACACCGACCGCGCCAAGAAGACTTTAGTCTGAGCGACGATGCGGGCCGCTTGTTGGCCTGTTGACCGATACGCTGATTGACGTGGCCGTGCTGGACAAGGAACCGGACAAAGAAGTGCGGGCGCCGCGCGCGCGGATGACCGGCACCGAGCGCCGCCAACAGCTCATCGGCATCGCACGCACGCTGTTCGCCGAACGCGGATACGAAGGCACCTCGATCGAGGAGATCGCGCTGCGCGCCAACGTGTCCAAGCCGGTCGTCTACGAGCATTTCGGCGGCAAGGAAGGCCTGTACGCCGTCGTCGTCGACCGCGAGATGTCGGCGCTGCTGGACGGCATCACCTCGTCGCTGACCAACAACCGGTCCCGGGTGCGCGTCGAGCGGGTCGCACTGGCGCTGCTCACCTACGTCGAAGAGCGCACCGACGGCTTCCGGATCATGATCCGCGACTCGCCGGCCGCGATCAGCTCGGGCACCTATTCCAGCCTGCTCAACGACGCCGTCAACCAGGTCAGCTCCATCCTGGCCGGCGACTTCTCCCGTCGCGGCCTGGATCCCGGGCTGGCGCCGCTATACGCCCAGGCGCTCGTCGGCTCGGTGTCGATGACGGCGCAGTGGTGGCTCGATACCCGGGAGCCCAAGAAGGAAGTGGTGGCCGCGCACCTGGTCAACCTGATGTGGAACGGCCTGATCGGCCTGGAAGCCGACCCGCGGCTGCAGGACGAGTAGCCGACGCGGGCCGAGCTAACCGCAGTCGCGGGCCAGCAGGTCGGTCGACCGTCTCCCGGCGGACCAGTTCGCGCGCCCGCCCGTCCTTGACCGCCACCAGCGGCGGGCCGGCCGACCATGTTGTAGTTCGACGCCATGCTGTGGTGGTAGGCGCCGGTGCAGGCCACGGCCAGCAGGTCGCCGGGGTGCAGGTCCGCGGGGAGTTCGATATCGCGGGCGATCTCGTCGCCCGCCTCGCAATGCCGGCCGACGACGGTGACCCGCTGCTTGAGTCCCAGCGAATGCCGGTTGGCCAGTGCGACCGTGTATTGCGCGCCGTACAGCGAGACCCGCGGGTTGTCGCTCATGCCGCCGTCGACCGCGACGAAGGTGCGCCCACCCGGCTGGGTTTTGATCGAGCACACCCGGTACAGCGTCACGCCGGCCCGGCCGCAGATGGCCCGCCCCGGTTCCACCACGATCCGCGGCCGCGGGAAATGCTCGGCGGCACAGGCTTCGTCGAGCGCATTCTCGATGACGTCGGCCAGTTGCTCGAGATTCAGCTCGCGATCGCCGGGGACATAAGGGATGGCGTGCCCGCCGCCGATGTTCAGCTCGGTGAGGATGACGCCGTGCCGGGCCCGGATGTCGGCCATCGCGGCGATCATCCGGCGGATCGCCTCGCCGTACAGGGCGGGGTCGGTGACCTGCGAGCCGATATGGCAGTGCAGGCCGACCAGGTCGAGGATCGGGATGCGACAGCACCCGCTGGGCCGCGACATCGGCCCGGTCGCCGTGGAGCGTGAACCCGAATTTCTGGTCGCTGACACCGGTGGTGACGGCTCGGTGTCCGTGGATGTCGATGTCGGGGGTCACCCGGATGAGCACCGGTTGGCGCCGCTGCGCCAGGCCGGCGAGGTAGGCGATTTCCATGCTGGAATCCAGCACGATGCGCCCCACCCCGACGCGCACCGCTTCGCGCAACTCCTCCGGCGATTTCGCGTTGCCGTGCATGACGATGCGTGCCGGGTCGACTCCGCCGGCGAGGGCGACGGCCAGCTCGCCGCTGGAGCAGACGTCGATGCCGAGGCCCTCTTCGCGAGCCCAGCGGGCCACCGCGGTGCTCAGGAGCGACTTGCCGGCGTAGACGACCTCAGTATCTCCAGCGCCGCATAGCGTCTTGCGGTAGCGGCGGGCGCGATGCCGGAAATCGGCTTCGTCGATGACGTAGGCCGGGGTGTGAAACTCGTCGGCGATATCGGCCAGTGGTACACCGCCGATGCACAGCCTGCCCTCCTCGTCGGGATGCGCGGTGATGGGCCAGATCGCGGGATCGAAACGCGGGGAAGCCGCCTGACCAAGAGACGGCAGGATGTCCAGCAATGTCATGAATTCAACGTGCGCCCGCGGGTGATCCGGTGGTGCCTTTCTTACGATCCCTTGACGGCGGCGAGCTCAATATTGACGTGGTTCGGCGTGTCCGGCCCTGTCCCTGAGGGCCCCTAGAATGGAATTCATCATGACCGCACCGGGGGCTGCTCGCCCAGAAACCCCGATCGCGGGGCTCGTTGAATTGGCGCTCACCGCGCCGACCTTCCAGCAGCTGATCGACAGCGCGGCCGCTTCGCCTGCCGAATTGAGCCTGGTGGGTCCAGCCAGCGCACGGCTGTTCGTCGCCAGTGCGCTGGCGCGGTTGGGTCCTCTGCTGGTAGTCACCGCGACCGGACGCGAAGCCGACGACCTGACCGCTGAACTGCGCGGCGTCTTCGGCGATGCCGTCGCGGTCTTCCCGTCGTGGGAGACGCTGCCGCACGAGCGACTTTCGCCCGGCGTCGACACCGTCGGCGCCCGTTTGACGGTGCTGCGCCGACTGGCCCATCCCGACGACGCGCGGTCTGGGCCCGCCCTTGCAGGTGGTGGTGACCGCGGTGCGCTCGCTGCTGCAGCCGATGACGCCGCAGCTGGGGCTGGTGGAGCCGGTCACGTTGAGCGTCGGCGCGGAAATCGAATTCGAGGGCGTGATCACCCGGCTCGTCGAGCTGGCCTACACCCGGGTCGACATGGTCGGCCGGCGCGGCGAATTCGCCGTGCGCGGAGGGATTCTCGACGTTTTCCCGCCGACCGCCGAGCACCCGGTGCGCATCGAGTTCTGGGGCGACGAGGTCAGCGAGATGCGGATGTTCTCGGTCGCCGATCAGCGCTCGATCCCGGAGATCGAGGTCGACACCCTGATCGCGGTGGCCTGCCGCGAACTGCTGCTGACCGACGAGGTGCGGGCAGCGCGCCGCCGAGCTGGCCGCGCGGCACCGCACCACCGAGCCCGCCATCACCGGCAGCGTCACCGACATGCTGGCCAAGATCGCGCGAGGGCATCGCGGTCGACGGCATGGAGGCGCTGCTGCCGGTGCTTCGGCCCGGCGAGCACGTGCTGTTGACCGACCAATTGGCGCAGCGCACACCGGTCCTGCTCTGCGACCCGGAGAAGGTCCGCACCCGGGCCGCCGACCTGATCAAGACCGGCAGCGAATTCCTCGAAGCGTCGTGGTCGGTCGCCGCGTTGGGCACCGACGCGCCGGTCGACGTGGCGCAGTTCGGCGGGTCGGGATTCGCCGAACTCGACGACGTGCGGGCCGCGGCGGCCCGCGCCGGGCATCCGTGGTGGACGTTGAGCCAGCTGTCCGACGAGTCGGCCGTGGAGCTCGATATCCGGTCGGCGCCGTCGGCTCGCGGGCACCAGCACGACATCGACGGCATCTTCGCGATGCTGCGCGCGCACGTCAGCACCGGCGGCTACGCCGTCGTCGTCGCACCCGGCACCGGCACCGCGCATCGCGTGGTGGAACGGCTGGCCGAATGCGACACCCCCGCCGCCATGCTCGAATCGGGTGCCGCGCCCAAGGCCGGCGTGGTCGGCGTGCTCAAGGGTCCGCTGCACGACGGCGTCATCATCCCCGGCGCCACGTTGGTGGTGATCACCGAGACCGACCTGACCGGCAGCCGGGTGACGGCCGTCGAGGGCAAGCGGCTGGCGGCCAAGCGGCGCAACACCGTTGACCCGCTGGCGCTCGACCGCCGGCGATCTGGTGGTGCACGACCAGCACGGCATCGGCCGGTTCGTCGAGATGGTCGAGCGCACCGTCGGCGGCGCCCGCCGCGAATACCTGGTGCTCGAATACGCCTCGAGCAAGCGCGGCGGCGGATCCGACAAGCTGTACGTGCCGATGGACTCGCTGGACCAGCTGTCGCGGTACGTCGGCGGGCAGGCGCCCGCGCTGAGCAGGCTGGGCGGCAGCGACTGGACCAACACCAAGACCAAGGCCCGCCGCGCGGTGCGCGAGATCGCCGGCGAGCTGGTGTCGCTGTACGCCAAGCGCCAGGCCAGCCCCGGGCACGCGTTCGGGCCGGACACCCCGTGGCAGGCCGAGATGGAGGACGCGTTCGGCTACACCGAGACGGTCGACCAGCTCACCGCGATCACCGAGGTCAAGGGGGATATGGAGAAGCCGGTCCCGATGGACCGGGTGATCTGCGGCGACGTCGGCTACGGCAAGACCGAGATCGCGGTGCGGGCGGCGTTCAAGGCGGTCCAGGACGGCAAGCAGGTCGCCGTGCTGGTGCCGACCACGCTGCTGGCCGACCAGCATCTGCAGACCTTCGGCGACCGGATGGCCGGGTTCCCGGTGACCGTCAAGGGCCTGTCCCGGTTCACCGACGCGACCGAGTCCAAGGCCGTCATCGAGGGCCTGGCCGACGGATCGGTGGACGTGGTGATCGGCACGCACCGGCTGCTGCAGACCGGGGTGCGCTGGAAGGACCTGGGCCTGGTGGTGGTCGACGAGGAGCAGCGGTTCGGCGTCGAGCACAAGGAGCACATCAAGTCGCTGCGCACCCACGTCGACGTGCTGACCATGAGCGCCACCCCCATTCCGCGCACGCTGGAGATGAGCCTGGCCGGCATCCGCGAGATGTCGACGATCCTGACCCCACCCGAAGAGCGCTATCCGGTGCTGACCTACGTCGGCCCGCAGGACGACAAGCAGGTCGCGGCCGCGCTGCGGCGCGAACTGCTGCGCGACGGGCAGGTCTTCTACGTGCACAACCGGGTCAGCTCGATCGACCGGACGGCGGCCCGGATCCGCGAGCTGGTGCCCGAGGCGCGGGTCGTCGTCGCGCACGGGCAGATGCCCGAGGAACGGCTGGAACGCACGGTGCAGGGGTTCTGGAACCGCGAATACGACATCCTGGTGTGCACCACGATCGTCGAGACCGGCCTGGACATCTCCAACGCCAACACGCTGATCGTCGAGCGCGCCGACACCTTCGGCCTCTCCCAGCTGCACCAGCTGCGCGGCCGGGTCGGCCGCAGCCGTGAGCGCGGCTACGCCTACTTCCTCTATCCGCCGCACTCGCCGCTGACCGAGACGGCCTACGACCGGCTGGCCACCATCGCGCAGAACAACGAGCTGGGCGCGGGCATGGCCGTCGCGATGAAGGACCTCGAAATCCGCGGCGCCGGCAACGTGCTGGGCGTCGAGCAGTCCGGGCACGTCGCCGGGGTCGGTTTCGACCTGTACGTGCGGTTGGTGGGCGAGGCCGTCGAGGCCTACCGGGCCGCCGCCGACGGCCAGACCGTCACGACCGCCGAGGAGCCCAAGGACGTGCGGATCGACCTGCCGGTCGATGCGCACCTGCCGCCGGACTACATCGCCAGCGACCGGCTGCGGCTGGAGGGGTACCGACGGCTGGCCGCGGCGGCCTCCGACGGCGAGATCGACGCTGTCGTCGAGGAACTCATCGACCGCTACGGCGCGCTGCCCGAACCGGCCCTGCGGCTGGTGGCGGTGGCGCGGCTGCGGCTGCTGTGCCGCACCGCCGGCATCACCGAGGTGTCGGCGCCGTCGGCGTCGACCGTGCGGCTCTCGCCGATGACGCTGCCGGATTCGGCTCAGGTGCGGCTCAAGCGGATGTATCCGGCCGCGAACTACCGCGCCACGACGTCCACGGTGCAGGTTCCCATCCCGCGGGCCGGCGGGGTCGGCGCGCCGCGACTGCGCGATGTCGAGCTGGTGCAGATGGTGGCCAACCTGGTCACGGCACTGCAGGGCAAACCGCAGACCGATATTGGTATAACGGGTGAACTACCTGCGTCGATGGCAAGTGAGCAGCGCCAGGCGCGATGATGCGCGCCGGCGACGATAGATGGCACGCAGCGTCAAAAGGGATGAGGAGGGGCGCTTATGATCGTCGTTCTGTTCGACCCCCGCCGTCCCTCGCTGGTGCCCATCGAAGCCATCGAGCATCTGGCCGGCGAGGTGCAATACACCGAAGAGATGCCCGTCGCGGTGCCCTGGTCACTGTCGGCGGCGCGCCCGGTGCATTCCGGTGCGGACGCCCCGGTGTTGTTGTCGTCGGACCCCGACCACCCCGCCGTCGTCGCCCGGTTGGCGGCCGGTGCCCGGCTGATCTCGGCGCCCGAGACCCCGCGCGGTGAACGGCTGGTCGATGCCGTGGCGATGATGGACAAACTGCGCACCGCCGGGCCGTGGGAAAGCGAGCAAACCCACGACTCGCTGCGCAGGTTTCTGCTGGAGGAGACCTACGAGCTGCTGGACGCGGTCGGCAGCGGCAACGCCGACCAGTTGCGCGAAGAGCTCGGCGACGTGCTGCTGCAGGTGCTGTTTCACGCCCGCATCGCCGAGGACGCGTCGCAGTTCCCCTTCACCATCGACGACGTCGCCGCCACCCTGATGCGCAAACTGGGCAATCGGGTGCCGGGAGTGCTTGCCGGGCAATCTATTTCGCTTGAAGAGCAGTTGGCCCAGTGGGAAGAGCGCAAGGCGGCCGAGAAGCCGCGGAAGTCGGTGATGGACGATGTGCACACCGGGCAGCCCGCATTGGCGCTGGCGCAGAAGGTCATTGCGCGTGCCGGCAAAGCGGGCCTACCCGCCGGACCTGATCCCCGACGAGATCACCGCGATCTCGGTGTCGGCCGATGTTGATGCCGAAAGTGCCTTGCGCACCGCCGTTCTGGAATTCGTGGAGACGGTCCGCGGAGTCGAGCGGGCGATCTCGGCCGCACGCCGCGGCGACCGGTGTTCCCGAGGAGTTCGACGTGGCCCCGCTCGGCGAGATCTCCGAGGAGGAGTGGCGTGAGCACTGGCCGACCGCTGCACCGGCAGTCGACGATCGGCCCGACGTGCCGGCGCCGAGACCGACGGCGAGGCCGACTCGGCCGCGGCGTGGTTGAGGAGGAATCCGGCGCCGACGCCACGGCCGACGACGCCTGACGGGTCGGCAACGCCGCTGACTCGGCGTTGCCGCGCGTTATTTCTCACTTTCGGCCATGGTTGCAGAGCGATCGCCGGAATGTTTGCCGGATTTGTCATCGGCCGCTCGGTAATATCGCGGACGAGGTCGCGAATCCCCGTGGTCGGTGTTGGTCTGACTGCGCTAGCCGAAGCGACCGGCAGCTAACCGAGGATTAGCTGAAACCGGCGATGAGTCGGTGCGCCGAGGCCCGAGGCAACCGGGTAGTTCCCGAACGCATGGGACGATGGTGTGGCGGAAGTTGGTGCAGGCGAGTTTAGGGGAGCCAGGAAAGCATGGTGTCGCCGAGGCGTTGGATGCGCGCGGCCGCCGTGATCGGCGCGACCGCGATCGTTCTGGCCTCCAGCTGTACCTGGCAGCTCAGCCTTTTCATTCCCGACGGCGTGCCGCCGCCGGCCGGTGATGCGGTGCCGGCGGTGGACACTCATGCCAGCGGCCGGCCCGCGGATCAGTTGCGGGAGTGGGCGCAACAGCGGTCGGCGGCGCTGGAGATCCCGGTGATCGCGCTCGAGGCCTACGCCTACGCGGCCCGGGTCGCTGAAGTCGAGAACCCGAAATGCCACATCGCGTGGACCACCCTGGCGGGCATCGGGCAGGTCGAGAGCCACCACGGCACCTACCGCGGCGCGCGGCTGGCCCCCAACGGTGATGTGAGCCCCCCGATTCGGGGTGTCCGCCTGGACGGCAGCGGCGGCACGCTGCGCATCGTCGACACCGAGGAAGACGTCACTGACGGACGACGGCGTGACGCGCGCCATGGGGCCGATGCAGTTCATCCCGGAGACGTGGCGGCTCTACGGTGTCGACGCTCACAACGACGGCCGCCGTCAGCCCGGACAACATCGACGACGCCGCGCTCGCGGCGGCCGGTTATCTGTGTTGGCGCGGAAAGGATCTCGCGAACGCCCCGCGGCTGGATCACCGCGCTGCGCGCCTACAACAACTCCGGCGTCTACGCGCGGGCGGTCCGCGATTGGGCGACCGCTTACGCGAAAGGTCACCCGCTGTAGCAGGATGTATCGCTGACCGGCGAAAGCACGCACCGGCGACGACGCAAGGAGAACTCAGTGCCGATTATCGAGCAGGTCGGGGCCCGCGAGATCCTCGATTCCCGCGGTAACCCGACCGTCGAGGTCGAGATAGCCCTGATCGACGGGACGTTTGCCCGCGCGGCGGTGCCGTCCGGCGCGTCGACGGGCGAGCACGAGGCCGTCGAGCTGCGCGACGGCGGCGAGCGTTACGGCGGCAAGGGTGTGCAGAAAGCGGTGCAGGCCGTGCTGGACGAGATCGGTCCGGCGGTGATCGGCCTGAACGCCGACGATCAGCGGCTGGTGGACCAGGCGCTGCTGGATCTGGACGGCACCCCGGACAAGTCGAGGCTGGGCGGCAACGCGATCCTGGGCGTCTCGCTGGCCGTGGCCAAGGCGGCCGCCGATTCCGCCGCGCTGCCGCTGTTCCGCTACCTCGGCGGCCCGAACGCGCACATCCTGCCGGTGCCGATGATGAACATCCTCAACGGCGGCGCGCACGCCGACACCGCCGTCGACATCCAGGAGTTCATGGTCGCCCCGATCGGTGCGCCCAGCTTCGCCGAGGCGCTGCGCTGGGGCGCCGAGGTGTATCACGCGCTGAAGTCGGTGCTGAAGAAGGAGGGTCTGAGCACCGGGCCTGGGCGACGAGGGCGGTTTCGCCCCCGACGTGGCCGGCACCACCGCGGCCCTGGATCTGATCAGCCGGGCCATCGAGTCGGTCGGTTTCAAACTCGGCGCCGACGTGGCGTTGGCCCTCGACGCGGCGGCCACCGAGTTCTACACGGACGGGACCGGCTACAAGTTCGAGGGCAGCACCCGCACCGCCGAGCAGATGGCGGAGTTCTACGCCGGGCTGCTCGGCTCGTATCCGCTGGTGTCCATCGAAGACCCGCTGTCCGAAGACGATTGGGACGGATGGGTGACGCTTGACCGCGGCGATCGGTGACCGGGTGCAGATCGTCGGCGACGACATCTTCGTCACCAATCCCGAGCGCCTGGAAGAGGGCATCGACAAGGGCGTGGCAAATGCGTTGCTGGTCAAGGTGAATCAGATCGGTACGCTGACCGAGACGCTGGACGCCGTCGCGCTGGCCCACCACAGCGGCTACCGCACGATGATGAGCCACCGCAGCGGCGAGACCGAGGACACCACGATCGCCGACCTGGCGGTGGCGGTGGGCAGCGGGCAGATCAAGACCGGGTGCGCCGGCCCGCAGCGAGCGCGTCGCCAAGTACAACCAGCTGCTGCGGATCGAGGAGGCGCTCGGCGACGCCGCCCGCTACGCCGGCGACCTGGCCTTCCCGCGGTACGCCGTGGAGCCGAAATAGCTTGACGTTCAACGGCTGACATGGCTGACGCGAAACGGCCCGACTCGAAGCGGCGCTCCCCGGCATCCCGCCCGGGGAAGGCCGGCGATTCGGCTCGGCAGCCGTCGCACGGCCAAGCCGTCGTCCAAGCCGTCTTCGCGGACGTCGCCCACGGCGAACCAGGCCGGCCGCAACACGACGCGAACGCAGCAAGAGCATGTCGTCGAACCCATCACGCGCCAGGCCGCCGAATCCGTTGAGCAGCGCTCCGAGCAACGGCTGGGTTTCACCGCGCGGCGCGCGGCGGTGCTGGCCGCGGTGATCTGCGTGCTGACGTTGACCATCGCCGGACCGGTGCGCACCTACTTTGCGCAGCGCACCGAGATGAATCAGTTGGCCGCCAGCGAGGCGGCGCTGCGCCGCCAGATCGCGGACTTGGAGCAGCGGAAGGCCAAACTCGGTGACCCGGCCTACATTGCGGCGCAGGCCCGCGAGCGGCTCGGCTTCGTCAAGCCCGGAGACATCCCGTTCCAGGTTCAGCTTCCGCCGTCGGCGGCCGAGCCCCGCAACCGGGATCCGCCGTCGGCGAAACCGGCCAACGGCGACCCGTGGTACACGTCGCTGTGGCACACCATCGCCGACGCCCCGCACCTGCCGCCGGCCAATTCGCCTGCGCCCCCGACCCCGCCGGCCGAACCGGAATCGCCCGGTCCGGTGCCCACACCGAATCCCACGGGTCCCGGTGGCTGATCATGCCGACCTGGAAGCGGTGGCGCGCCAGCTGGGGCGCGAGCCGCGCGGGGTGCTCGAAATCGCCTACCGCTGTCCCAACGGTGAACCCGGCGTGGTGAAGACAGCGCCGAAACTTCCTGACGGCACGCCATTTCCGACGTTGTACTACCTGACCCATCCGGCGCTGACGGCCGCCGCCAGCAGGCTGGAGACGACGGGGTTGATGCGCGAGATGACCGAGCGGCTGGGCCAGGACCGCGGAGTTGGCGGCCGCCTACCGGCGCGCCCACGAGTCGTATCTGGCCGAACGTGACGCGATCGAGTCGCTGGGGACCACGTTCTCCGGCGGCGGGATGCCCGACCGGGTCAAGTGTCTGCACGTGCTGATCGCCCATTCGCTGGCCAAGGGCCCGGGGTCAATCCGTTCGGCGACGAGGCGCTGGCGATCCTGGCCGGCGAGCCGGCGATGGCCGGCATTTTGGTGGCCGGCCAATGGTGAGCCGGCTCGCGGGAATCGACTGCGGTACCAACTCAATCCGGTTGCTGATCGCCGACTTCGACGGCGGACGCCTGCGCGACGTGCACCGGGAGACGCGGATCGTGCGGCTGGGTCAGGGCGTCGACGCGACCGGTGAGTTCGCCGCGGACGCGATCGCCCGCACCCGCGCGGCGCTCACCGATTACGCGGCGTTGATCGAACGAGCACGGCGTCGCAGCGGGTGCGGATGGTGGCCACCTCGGCCGCGCGCGATGTCGCCAACCGCGACGCCTTCTTTGCGATGACGGCCGAGGTGCTGGGTGCGGTGCTGCCCGGCGCGGTGGCGGAGGTGATTACCGGCGCCGAAGAGGCCGAGCTGTCCTTCCGTGGGGCGGTCGGCGAATTGGACAGTGCGGCAGGCCCTTTCGTCGTCGTCGACCTGGGTGGCGGCTCCACCGAGATCGTGGTCGGTGCCGCGCTGAAGGCGGAGGACGGCGAGCTATTCGGCCGACATCGGCTGCGTGCGGCTGACCGAACGCTGCCTGCATTCGGACCCGCCGACACCCGAGGAAGTCGCGGCGGCGCGCGAGGTGGTGCGCGAACGACTCGAGGTCGCGCTGGGTGTGGTGCCCGTCGAAGGGGGCGAAGACCTGGGTCGGGCTGGCCGGGACGATGACGACGCTGTCCGCGCTGGCGCATAACATGGCGACGTATGACTCTGCGGCCATTCATCTTTCGCGTGTCAACGGCGATGACCTGCTGTCGGTGTGCGAACGGCTGATCGGCATGACGCGGGCCGAGCGCGCGGCGCTGCCGCCGATGCACGAGGGGCGTGCCGACGTGATCGGCGGGGGCGCGATCGTGGTCGAGGAGTTGGCGCGCGAGCTGCGCGCCCGTGCGGGCATCGACGAGCTGACGGTCAGCGAGCACGACATCCTGGACGGCATCGTGTTGTCCATCGCCGAGTAAGTCACACACGCCACACGGGCCGCTAGGGAAGAGGGCACACCTTTTGCCCGCCTTCCAGCGACAACTCCGGTGGTGTCGTACCCGTATGCGACCGTCCGACGATGAACCTACGCGGAATTGAGCTGCGCTACGTGCTGGCAATGCAGCTGGCGGTGCACGGGCCGGCAACCGTCGCCGAGTTGATCGATGCGCTGCAATGGCACCGTTTTCGGGTGCGCGGCCGACCATCGAAGGCGATCTCGGATGCGCTGCGCTGGGAGATCCAACGCGGCAGGGTGCGGCGTCTCGGGCGGGGCCGGTACGGGCCCGGGTACATGCCGCGGGGCACCGAGCACCGGATCCACCAACGCGTGCTGGCGTTGCGTGACGCGGCCAATTGTCGCTCAGAGGCGGGCAATTGACTCATACCTCCCGGCGGAGGCCGACGTGGCGTGGTGGGATAAAACCCGTGGCATGACAAAGCCCATGCCCGCGAGGCTCACGCCTCGAACCGATACCCCATGCCCGACTCGGTCAGCAGGTGTTTGGGATGCGACGGGTCGTCTTCGAGTTTGCGGCGTAGCTGCGCGAGATACACACGCAGGTAATGTGTTTCGGTCGCGTACGCCGGGCCCCACACCTCTTTGAGCAGTTCCTCGCGGCCGACCAGCTTGCCGCGATTGCGGACGAGGACCTCGAGCATCCCCCACTCGGTCGGGGTGAGGTGGACCTCGCTGCCGTTCTTGGTGACCTTCTTGGCGGCCAGGTCGACGGTGAACGATTCGGTCTCGATCACCGGCTGTTCCAGTTCAGAGGCCGCGGTGTTGCGCCGCACGGCTGCCCGCAGCCGCGCCAGAAACTCATCCATCCCAAAGGGTTTGGTCACATAGTCGTCGGCGCCGGCGTCCAGCGCCTCGACCTTGTCCGACGAATCGGTGCGCGCCGACAGCACGATCACCGGTGCGGTGAGCCAGCCGCGCAGGCCGGCCAGCACGTCGATGCCGGAGATGTCGGGCAGGCCGAGGTCGAGGATCACCACGTCGGGCTTGTGCTCGGCGGCCGCGCGCAACGCACCGGCCCCGCTCGACGCGGTGACCACCTCGTAGCCGCGCACGGTCAGGTTGATGCGCAGCGCACGCAGGATCTGCGGCTCGTCGTCGATCACCAACACGCGCGTCACAGTGCATCCACCGGTTGCGGCGCAGCCATATCCACGATCACGGTCAGTCCGCCTCCCGGGGTGTCGGTGGCCGTAATCGTCCCGCCCATCGCTTCGACGAAGCCGCGCGCCACCGACATGCCCAGGCCGACGCCGGTGGTGTTGTCGTGGTCGCCGAGCCGTTGAAACGCTGCGAAGACCCGTTCCTCGGCCCCATGCGGAATCCCGGGGCCTTCGTCGATGACGTTGATCAGCACGCGATCACCCACCCGCCCGGCGTTGACCCGCACCACGCAGTTGGGCGCATAGCGCAGCGCGTTGTCGATCAGGTTGGCCAGCACGCGTTCCAGGAGCCCGGCGTCGGCCATCACCATGGCATCGGCCACGTCGACCTTGACCCGGTCGATGGCGGACCGGAGGAAACCCGTGGCGCCCTTGCCGATGCTGACCAGCGCCCGCTGCACCGTCTCCTCCAGATACACCCGGTGCAGATCCGGGTGGATCACGCCGGCGGCCAAACGCGATGAATCGAGCAGGTTTCCGACCAGGGCGGTCAGCTGGTCGATCGACTCCTCGATGGTGGCCAGCAATTCGGCGGTGTCGGCGGGGGAGAAGGCGACGTCCTCGGCGCGCAGGCTCGAGACGGCGACCTTGGCCGCGGCCAGCGGCGTGCGCAGGTCGTGGCTGACCGCCGACAGCAGGGAGCGCCGCAGTTCGTCGGCCCGGACGATCGCCTCGGCGCGGCTGGCTTCTTCGGCGAGCTCGCGCTGCCTGATCAGACCCGCGGCCTGCCTGGCCACCGCGCTGAGCACCCGCCGGTCACGCGCGGAGAGCTTCCTGCCCGCCAGCAGCATCCAGAATTCGTCGTCGCCGACCTCGATCGCGGTGTCGGCGGAATCGACGGTCGGCGCAGGGATCGCGGCCCACACAGGCGACGACGTCGCTCTTCTTGCCGCCGGCGCGCCCTTCCCCGCCGGGCTCGCGCAGCATGCTGACCGCGCGCTGCGAGTAGGTCTCGCGCACCCGTTCGAGCAGCGTCTCGAGGTCGGCGCCGCGCAGGACCGAACCCGCGAACAGGGTCAGCAGCTCGGCCTCCTGCGAAGCGCGACGGGCTTCCCGGGTGCGTTTGGCCGCGAAGTCGACCAGCACCGCGACGGCGACCGCGATGAGCAGCAGCACCAATTCGGTGATGGCGCTGTTGGGTTCGGCGATGGTGAAGCTGTGCCGCGGGGCGATCAGGAAGTAGTTCAGCAGCAGCCCGGACAGCACCGCCGAAAGTGCCGCGGGTGCAACACCTCCCAGCAGGCCGACCAGCAGCACGCCGACGAAGAACAGGGCGCTCTCGCCGCCGGTGTCCAGATACGGGTCGAGCGTCGTCACGGTGATCGCGCAGATGACGGACGGCACGATGAAGGCCGCCAGCCACGACGCCACCCGTCGCTCGCGCGGCGCGAGCGAGGACGCGCGGAAGCCGCGTTTGGATTCCTCGTGGGTGACCATGTGCACGTCGATCTTTCCGGACAGCTCGACGATCCTCGGGCCGATGCCCTCCTCGAACATCCGCGCCCAGCGCGACCGTCGCGACGTGCCGATCACCAGCTGCGTGGCGTTCATCTCGCGGGCGAACTCGAGCAGGGCCGTGGGCACCTCGTCGCCGACCACGGTGTGCATCGACGCGTCCAGGCTGTTGGCCAGTTCCCGGATCTTGGCCATCCGCGACTCGGACAGGCCGGCCAGCCCGTCACCGCGGATGACGTGCACCACCATCAGTTCGGCGCTGGACTTCGATGCGATCCGGGATGCCCGTCGTACCAACGTCTCCGATTCCGGACCACCGGTGACCGCGACGACGACCCGCTCGCGGGCCTCCCACATGTCGGTGATTTTGTTCTCTGCGCGGTATTTGGCCAGCGCGGTGTCGACCTGGTCGGCAAGCCACAGCAGCGCCAATTCCCTTAGCGCGGTGAGGTTTCCGCGGCGGAAGTAGTTGGACAGCGCCGCGTCGATCCTATCCGGAGCGTAGACGTTGCCGTGAGACAACCTGCGGCGCAATGCCTCTGGCGTGATGTCGATCAGCTCGACCTGCGCGGCCTGCCGCACGATCAAGTCCGGTATGGTCTCTTTCTGCTCGATGCCGGTGATCTGCGCGACGACGTCGTTGAGGCTTTCCAGGTGCTGGACGTTGACCGTGGAGATCACGGTGATCCCGGCGTCGAGCAGTTCCTCGACGTCCTGCCACCGCTTGGCGTTCTTGCTGCCCGGCGTGTTGGTGTGCGCGAGTTCGTCGACCAGGACGACCTGGGGGTGGCGCGCCAGCACCGCCGGCACGTCGAGTTCGGGGAAGCTGCCGCCGCGATAGTCGACGTAGCGCGGCGGAATCACCTCGATGCCCTCAAGCAGCTCAGCGGTTTTCGACCGCCCGTGGGTTTCGACCACGCGCCGCCACCAGATCGGTGCCGCGTTCCAAGTCGCCGATGGGCCTCGCCCGAGCATCGAGTACGTCTTGCCCACGCCCGGAGCCGCACCGAGGTAGATGCGCAGCTCCCCGCGTTTGGGATGGTGGTCGCGGAGGCTGACGTCGCTCACGTCAACCATCATCCCCCTCGGCGCTAGCTCGTGACCGGATACCGGTGGTCGAGTTGCAGGTTTAGCTGCAGCACGTTCGACGCGCGGCTCGCCGAAGAAACCCAGAGTCCGCGGCCGCTCTGGTGCTGCGCGACCGACCGCACGTATCTGATCTGGGCTGACGTGCCGCGGCCTTGGCCACCCGGGCGACCTGGATGTCGGCGTAGGCGGGCGAGATGTCCGGGTCCAGGCCGCTGCCGCTGGCGGTGACCGCGTCGGCCGGCACCGCCGGTTCGGCCGGCGCGGCGCCGCGGATCGGCACGATCTGGCCGATCGAGTAGTCCTCGCCGTACTTGGCGCACTCGACGCGCACACCCTCGTAGAGTGGCCAGGAACGGCGTGGTCGTCGTCTCGCACGGCTCGTTGACGCTGACCACCCGGGTCGGGTGGACGACGTTGCCGCGCGCGTCGCGCGGACCGATCACCGACAGCACCGCGCCGACACCGCCGCCGGTGCAGAACGGGCGCGACCCGTCCACGCCCTCCAGCCTGCCCACGGCGGCGCTGCGCGAGCACACCTGTGGTCAGCAGGCTCGGCTTGAAGCCCGCGTCCGACGCGGACTTGCCGGCCGCCAGTTGCGACGGATCGGCGGGCGTGTCGACGATGCTTTCCGGCCCGAGGTTGCTGGCGCCCGACGACAGTCGGGTCGTAGCCGTTGCCGGCCGCCGAGGGGCGGCTCTGGAAGTACTGCGGCAGCGCGTTGCCGTCCTTGTCGGTGAACGACTGGCCGATCAGCCTGCTGCCGACCGGCTTGCCGTCGGCGGTGAGAATCGACCCTTCGGCCTTGTCATGCAGTCCCGGCAGCTGCGCGATGAGCCAGATGAACAGCGGATAGGCGAGGCCGGTGATCACGGTCAGCACCAGCAGCGCGCGCAAGCGCCGCCCAGTGCAGGCGGACGAAATTCGAGAACGTTCATGTCAGGACATCCCTGGGACGAATTGGATGATCAGGTCGATCAGCTTGATTCCGATGAACGGGGCGACGATGCCGCCGAGGCCATAGACGTAGAGGTTGCGGCTCAACAGCTTTGACGCGCTGCTCGGTGTGTAGCGCACCCCGCGCAGCGACAGCGGGATCAGCGCGACGATGATGATCGCGTTGAAGATCACCGCGGACAGGATCGCCGACTGCGGGCTGTGCAGCCGCATGACGTTGAGCAGGTCCAGTCCCGGGAACAGCGCGACGAACATCGCCGGGATGATCGCGAAGTACTTCGCGATGTCGTTGGCGATCGAGAACGTGGTCAGCGCCCCGCGGGTGATCAGCAACTGCTTACCGATCTCGACGATCTCGATCAGCTTGGTGGGATCGGAGTCCAGGTCGACCATGTTGCCGGCCTCTTTGGCGGCCGACGTGCCGGTGTTCATCGCGACGCCCACGTCGGCCTGAGCCAGCGCGGGCGCGTCGTTGGTGCCGTCACCGGTCATCGCGACCAGCTTGCCGCCCTCCTGCTCGCGCTTGATCAGCGCGAGCTTGTCCTCGGGCGTGGCCTCGGCGAGGAAGTCGTCGACTCCGGCCTCGTCGGCAATCGCCTTGGCGGTCAACGGGTTATCGCCGGTGATCATCACCGTGCGGATGCCCATCCGCCGCATCTCGTCGAACCGCTCCCGCATGCCCTGCTTGACGACGTCCTTGAGGTGGATGACACCGAGCACCCGCTGCGGCTTGCCGCCACGACTCTCCCCGACGACCAGCGGCGTGCCGCCGCCGGCGGAGATGCCGTCGACGATCTCGCCGAGCTGCTCGGGAACCGTGCCGCCCTGCGCGCGCACCCATTCGGCGACCGAGCTGGCCGCGCCCTTGCGCAGCAGGTGGCCGTCGAGGTCGACGCCCGACATCCGGGTGGTGGCGGTGAACGCCACCCATTGCGCCTGGGCCAGTTCGCCCGGTGTGCGCGCACGCAGGCCGAAGTGCTGCTTGGCGAACACGACGACCGAACGGCCCTCGGGGGTTTCGTCGGCGAGGCTGGACAACTGCGCGGCGTCGGCCAGTTGTTCGGCGGAGACCCCGTGCAGCGGGACGAAGGCGGCGGCCTGGCGGTTGCCCAGCGTGATGGTGCCGGTCTTGTCCAGCAGCAGGGTGTTGACGTCGCCCGCGGCCTCGACCGCCCGCCCGGACATGGCGAGCACGTTGCGCTGCACCAGCCGGTCCATGCCCGGCGATGCCGATGGCCGACAGCAGCGCGCCGATCGTCGTCGGGATCAGGCACACCAGCAGCGACACCATCACGATGCCGGTGACACCGTTGGCGTCCAGCGCCTGGGTGTCCGGGACGCCGGGATTGTTCGCCTTGGAGTAGATCGCCAGCGGCTGCAGGGTCGCGACGGCGAAGACGAAGATGATCGTCAACGCGGCCAGCAGGATGTTCAGCGCGATCTCGTTGGGGGTCTTCTGCCGGTTGGCGCCCTCGACGAGCGCGATCATCCGGTCGATGAAGCTCTCGCCGGGCTTCTGGGTGATCTGCACGACGATGCGGTCGCTGAGCACCGTGGTGCCGCCGGTGACCGCGGAACGGTCGCCGCCGGACTCGCGGATCACCGGGGCCGACTCGCCGGTGATGGCCGATTCGTCCACCGAGGCAATGCCTTCCACGACGTCGCCGTCACCGGGGATCACCTGGCCGGCCTCGACGACGACGATGTCGCCCTGCTGCAGCTGCGGCGCGGCGACCGCTTCCTCGACCGCCGGCCGCGCCGGGCGCCCAGTCCCTCAGTCGCCGGGCCATGGTCTGGGTCTTGGCCTTTCGCAGCGTTTCGGCCTGCGCCTTGCCCCGGCCTTCGGCCACCGCCTCGGCGAGATTGGCGAACAGCACGGTGAGCCACAGCCAGATCACGATCAGCCAGGCGAACCAGGTCGGATCGATGATCGCCAGCACGGTGCTCCAGGCCGCGCCGATCTCGACGATGAACATCACCGGGTTGCGCCACAGCGTGCGCGGGTCGAGCTTGCGCAGCGCATCCGGAGTCGAGCTCCACAGCATCTTCGGGTCGAGCAGGCCGCCCTGCACCCGATTTCCCGCCGCGTGGACGTCGCCGGCTGGGTCTGCTCGGTGTGGTCGATCGTCGGTCGTGGTCATCAGTGGATTCCTTCAGCGAGAGGCCCGAGCGCGAGCATGGGCAGGAACGTGAGGGCAACGACAGGATCAACGTGACGCCGGCGACCATGCCGACGAACTGCGGCCGGTGGGTGGGCAGGGTGCCCGCCGAGTCCGGCGTGCTGCCCTGCTTGGCCAGCGAGCCGGCCAGCGCCAGCACCAGGACGATCGGCAGGAACCGGCCGAACACCATGGCCAGGCCGAGCGCGGTGTTGTACCAGTCGGTGTTGACGCTCAGTCCGGCGAAAGCCGAGCCGTTGTTGTTGGCCGCCGAGGTGAACGCGTAGAGCACCTCCGAGAGCCCGTGCGGTCCGGTGTTGAGCATGCCCGCGCGTTCGCCCGGCAGCGCCATCGCGATCGCGGTGCCGGTCAGCACGATCAACGGCGTGACCAGGAAATAGCTGCGGCAAGCTTGATCTCGCGCGGATTGATCTTCTTGCCGAGATACTCCGGGGTGCGTCCGACCATCAGGCCGGCGACGAAAACGGTGATCACCGCCAGGATCAGCATGCCGTACAGGCCAGACCCGGTGCCGCCGGGCGCGACCTCTCCCAGCTGCATGTTGAACATCGTGATCATGCCGCCGAGGCTGGTGAGCGAGTCGTGGGTGGAGTCGACGGCGCCGGTGGAGGTGAGCGTCGTCGCAGTCGGCGAAAACCGCGGAATTGGCGACGCCGAAACGTTGCTCGACTCCTTCCATCGCCGCGCCGATCGACGGTCGGCACCGTGCCGTGGTGCTGCAACTGGAACCACAGCATGCACGACACGCTGATCAGCGTACAGCGTCGCCATCACCGAGGCGATCGCATAGCCCTGCTTCTTGCTGCCGACCATGCGCCCGAAGGTGCGCGGCAGCGAGAAGCTGATCACCAGCAGCAGGAAGATCTCCAGCCAGTTGGTCCAGGTGGTCGGGTTCTCGAACGGGTGCGCCGAGTTCGCGTTGTAGAAGCCGCCGCCGTTGGTGCCCAGCTCTTTGATGGCCTCCTGGCTGGCCACCGGGCCGCCGGTGATCGTCTGCTGGGCGCCGGTGAGGGTGGTGACGATCTGGTCGTGCAGGTGGAAGTTCTGGATCGCTCCGCCGGCGACCAGCAGGATCGCGCCGATGATCGCGATCGGGCAGCAGAATGCGGAGCGTCCCGCGCACCAGGTCGACCCAGAAGTTGCCCAGCTCGCCGGTGCGCCTGCCGGGCGAACCCGCGCACCAGCGCGACGCCACGGCCATGCCGACGGCGGCCGAGACGAAGTTCTGCACCGCCAGGCCGGCCATCTGCACGAGATGGCCCTGCGTTGATTCGCCCGAATAGGCCTGCCAGTTGGTGTTGGTGACGAAGCTGACCGCGGTGTTCCACGCCAGCGCCGGCGTCATCTTCGTGGCCGGGTCATGCAGATGCAGCGGCAGCTTGCCCTGCACGAGCTGAAGCACGAACAGGAACAGGATGCTGACCGACGAGAACGCCAGCACGCTGCGGGCGTAGGCGCCCCACGTCTGCTCCGACGCGGGCATCGACGCCGATCAGCCGGTAGATCACGCGCTCGGCGTGGAGGTCCTTCTCCGAGGTGTACACCCGAAACATGTAGTCGCCCGAAGGGCACGTGCACGACCACCAGCGCCGCGACGAGGACGCGACGAAGACGATCCCCGCTGTCGTCGTGTTCACTCAGAACCTCTCCGGGAACAGCAGGGCGCCCGCGAGGTAGAGCGCGACGAGGACGGACAAGCACCAGGCCGACGGTGTTCTGGTAGTTCACAGCCGTTCGACCAACTTCTGGACCAGGCCGAGCAGCGGCGAAGACCGCCACGGTAAGCACGAGGTACACCACCACGCCCATCAATTCTCCGTCCGCGCTGCATACGAAAACGAGCTCGACGAGGCAGCCACAGCCGGTGGTGATCGCGAGCGCGGCGGTGCCGGGCGCAGCGGGTCACCACCGTCAAGCGACGGTCTCGCCAGCCAAGATCAGCTCGAAATTAACTCCGGTGTCATCCCCGGGAGCGTTCAGTTGACGGTTTCCTAACGCGCGCGCAGTGCACATTTACGGTTTCTTAACGCCCCGCGGAGCGTGATCCGGTCGCCGCCTCGCCGCGATCGTCAATCACCAGCTGTGGCAACGACATACACGACCGTCACGGTCGGCGAGCTCACCCGATGGCCTGCCGGCGATCGATTCAGCCGATCAACGGCAGCCGCACCCGGAAAACCGTGCGGTCCTCGGTGGATTCGGCGGTGACCGAACCATGATGGGCCTTGACGATCGAACTGACGATGGCCAGACCCAGCCCGTTGCCCGAGCCGTTGGACCTCGACCTGTCCGCCCGCACGAACCGCTCGAACAACCTGGGCAGCAGTTCCGCGTCGATGCCCGGACCGTCGTCGGTGACGGTCAATTCCGCGTAGGGCGCCTCGGGAATGTCACGGCGACAGCTGATTCCGGTCGTCACCGTGACTCCTGGCGGGGTATGCACGCGCGCATTGCTGAGCAGATTGCTGACCAGCTGATGTAACCGCGCATGATCGCCGCGCACCCATACCGGCTCGTCGGGTAAATCTTTGACCCAGTGGTGCGTCCACGCCGCCACCGTCGCGTCATTCACCGCATTGCTGACCACCTCGGCCAGGTCGACGTCCTCGGACTGCAGGTCTTGGCCTTCGCCCAGCCGGGAAAGCAGGAGCAACTCGTCGACGAGCAAGGCCATCCGCCGGGCCTCGGACTCGATTCGGGCCAATGCGTATTCGGTGGTCGGCGGCAGCGCCGAACTGTCCTGGCGGGTCAGTTCGGCATAGCCCTGAATGGCCGCCAGCGGTGTGCGCAATTCATGGCTGGCGTCGGTGATGAACTGGCGCATCCGCAGATCCGAGTCGACCCGATGCGCCAGCGCGCTGTCGACGTTGTCCAGCAAGCGGTTCAACGTGTGCCCGACGATCCCGACCTCATTTTGCGGGTTGGTGTCCTGCGGTGGTACCCGGACGCTGATCCGGTGGTCGTCGCCGGTAAGCGGCATGGCGGCGACCCCGGCGGCGATCGCCGCCAGCCGGCGCAGCGGACGAAGCGTGTAGCCGACCACCCACACGGTGAGCACGGCGGTGAGCACCAGCGCCGCCGCGGTGAGCACGATGGTGGTGAGCTGTTTGCGGGCGATGGTGCGGTCGGCGAGGTTTTGCGACATCCCGACCACCAGGACGTCGGACCCGTTGCCGGTGCTGCCGACGCGGTAAGGCCCCAGCCCGCCGAGTATTTCGGTGCGCGGCGGTCCGTCGCTCCACGATTGCGCCTGGAGGTCGCCGACGACGTCCGCCGGCGCGGGCTTCGGTTCGTCTTCGGAGAAAACCGCCGACCCGATCACGGTGCCGTTGTGCAGCACGGCAATCAGGTTTCCCGGCGTCTGCCCGGTGAACTCCAGCATCGCCTGTGCGATCGGCGGGGTACCGGGACGCGGCGAAACATGTTCGCCGTTAAGGTATTTGGTGTACTGGTGGCTGAACGCGTCCAGGGACTCGGCGACGTCGGCGTCGCTCATGGCGTTGACATAGCCACGCAGGCTCAGCACCGAGACGATTCCGACGGTCACCAGCACCACGCTGACCACGGCCAGCACGCCCAACAGCAGTTGGCGGCGCAACGAATGGGGAAACCACCGGGGAAAGCCCCCGGACGTGGTGTCCCGGTCTCGGGTCATTCCGCCGGCCGCAGCATGTACCCCACACCGCGGACGGTATGAATCATCGGTTCGCGCCCCGAGTCGATCTTCTTTCTCAAGTACGAGATGTAGAGATCCACGATGCTGGTGCGTCCGGCGAAGTCGTAATTCCAGACCCGGTCCAGGATCTCGGTGCGGCTCAACGCGCGGCGGGGATTGCGCATGAGGAAGCGCAGCAATTCGAATTCGGTGGAGGACAGCGATATCAGGTCGCCGTCGCGGGTGACTTCCCGGCTGGCGCTGTCGACCCTGAGGTCGCCGACTTTGAGGGACTCGGCGGTCGGCGTGGGCTGCTGGCCGGAGCGGCGTAGCAACCCACGCAGCCGGGCGACCAGTTCCTCGAGGCTGAACGGCTTGGTCATGTAGTCGTCGGCGCCGGCGGTCAGACCGGTGACCCGGTCCATCACCGAGTCGCGCGCGGTGAGGAACAGCGTGGGGGTGTAGGCGTCGGATTGGCGGACGCGTTCGAGGATTCGCAGCCCGTCCACGTCGGGAAGCATGATGTCGAGGACCAGGACGTCGGGGCTGACCCGGTCGAACTTGGCCATGGCCTCGCGCCCGTTGTGGGCGATGTCGACGACCCAGCCCTCGTAGTGCAGCGCCATCTTCACCAGATTGGTCAGCGCCGGCTCGTCGTCGACCAGCAAAACCCTGATGGGTGATCCGTCGGCACGATAGATCCTGGGCAGCTGCCCCAGGATGGCTTGGCGTGGGCGCTGCGCGCCTGAGTATCCCGACATTGCGGTCATGTTCCTACATTCTGGCAAGCCACACACGGGACTGTCACGGAGTTCATAGAATTCTCAAATGTGGGCCCGTCCGCCGGATCACCTCCGGTGGCGCTCAAATATGTGTTTTCTATGTGCCGCGTGTGTCGGCTTGAGCCGACCCGGAATTCGAAAAATACTGGAATGCAGAGTCGTTGGTTTGACGGCCTCGGTCCAGCGTGTAGCCGTGGCCACCAAAACAGCGGCGCGAGAATGAATTTCATCTGATGCACAGTCGCTGCTCGGCAGCGAATACCGTCGATGGTTCGATACGTACGCGCGACGGCGGGGGACGACGGTGTCCCGATCTTTATAACTTTCGAGTTACGTGTGGTTACGAATAGTGGTTGACTGACCTGTTTTTCGTGGCGCAGCTCGTTTGAGCGAAGCCCCAACCACCGACCGCGGTGCACGACGCGGGACCGCACGGGGTGCTGAATGCGACCCAGGCGCCGCACCGCCGGGCCGGCAAACTTCGTTAGAAAGCAGAGAAGCCATGGACTTCGGCGCGTTGCCCCCGGAGGTCAACTCCGGTCGGATGTATCTGGGGCCGGGGCCCGGGACGCTGCTGGCCGCCGCGGCGGCATGGGACGCGCTGGCCGCTGAGCTGGGCGCCGCCGCCGCCGGCTACGAATCGGTGATCACCACCCTGACCAACGAGTGGCTGGGCCCGACGTCGATGTCGATGGCGGCCGCGGTCGCGCCCTACGTGTTGTGGTTGCGGGCCATCGCCGAGCAATGCGAGCAGTCGGCCATCCAGGCGACGGCCGCGACGGCCGCCTACGAAACCGCGTACGCGATGACGGTGCCGCCGCCGCTCATCGCGGCCAACCGCGCGCAGCTCATGTCGCTGATCGCGACGAACTTCGTCGGGCAGAACACCCCCGCGATCATGGCCACCGAGGCGCAATACAGCGAGATGTGGGCCCAGGACGCCGCCGCGATGTACGGCTACGCCGGAAGTTCGGCTACCGCCTCGACCTTTAGCGCGTTCACGCCGCCACCGCAGACGACGAACCCGGGCGGGGTGACCGGTCAGGCCGGTGTGGTCGCCCAGGCGACCGCGTCCCAGGCCGGCGGGCATGCCCAGCCGGTCTCGGCGCACGCGATGTCCTCGGTGCCGCAGGCGCTGCAAAGCCTGTCCACTCCGGGGTCGTCGACCAGCGCGGGGTTGTCGCCGGCCGCGATGGGTACGGGGGCCTCGCTGGGGTCGTCCGGGGCCTCCGCCCCGATCAGCGCGCTGTCCAGCCTGTCCGGCACGAGCAAGGGGGCCACCAAGGGCGCGAGCACCGGGCTGGGGGCCGTGCAGGGCGTCAGCTCTGCCCTCGGTGGCGCCGCGGGGTCCGGCGACGCGGCCGGCCTGGCGTCCGATGCGATTGGCCTGGGTTCCGATTTCGCCGGACTGGGCGCCGATGGTGCCGGATTGGGCGGCGACGGCGCCGGGGTCGGTATGGACGTGTTCGGCCTGGGACTCGACATGGAGGGTGCGGGTTCGATCATCGGGGCCGAGGGGGGTGCCCCGGCCTTGGGAAACCTGGGCGACATGGGCGCACTGGGCGGCCTTGGGCCGGTAGGTGGGCTCGGCGCAGGTACGTCGGCGAGCGTGGGTCAAGCGTCTTCGCTCGGCACGCTGTCGGCGCCGCCGACGTGGGCCGAGGCGGCGTCGTCGGTGGCGCCGCTGCCGGCATTCGACGCTTCCGCACCCGGTCCGGTGGGCGCGGTGCCGTCAGCGGCAACCGGTACGGGCGTGTCCAAGCTGCCGCTGGGGGCGATGGTCGGCCGCGAGTCCGACGGTGCGGTGCACCGAATCGGTTTGCGCCCCTCGCTGTTTCCGCGCTCGCCGGTGGCCGGGTAGCCCAGGCACGAAATGGAATGGGCTTGTGCCGTTGCGGCACAAGCCCATTCGTCCATCGAAAAACGGGGCCGCACACCAAGTGGTGTGCGGCCCCGGGGTCGAGACGAGGTGTCAGGCCCAGGAGGACCCGACGGCGCTGTCCGTGGTGGACATGTTGTTGCCCGCGGACTGGACTTTCTGTCCGTGGGAGTTGGCCTGCTCGTAGATGACCTGGAAGTTGCGACCCAACTGGGTGATGAACTCCTGGCACGCGACCGAACCCGCACCGCCCCAGAAGTCGCCGGCAGCAAGCACATCGCGAACGATGGCCTGGTGCTCGGCCTCCAAGGAAGCGGCCTGGGCGCGGATCAAGGCACCGTGGGCGTCCACGTCGCCGAACTGGTAGTTAATGCTCATTTGCTTAGCTCCTTAAAAGTGTTGGGCAACAGCCGCTTCGGCTGCTAGCTGCCGAGGATTTGCTGCGAGGCCTGCTCTTGCTGCTCGTAGTTGTTCGCGTCGCGAATCAGTCCGTCGCGCACTCCGTGGAGCATGTTGACGATGTTGCGGAAGGCCTGGTTGACCTGGCCCATGGTGTCGTACGAGGTGGCCTGGGCCTGACCGCTCCAGCCCGAGCCGGCGATGTTCATCGACGACGACCACATCTTGCGGGCCTCGTCCTCAACGGTCTGGGCGTGCACTTCGAAGCGGCCCGCCATCGCCCGCATCTCGTGCGGGTCGGTCATAAAACGTGTTGCCATGTCGGCTGTCTCCTATCTTGAAGCTTCAGTTCGCCGAAGTCTTAACAGTTGTAATTGATGCGGTGGTGGCCGCGTTGTAAATAGACTACGGCCTGCCGGTTAATTGCTCGCCTCAAATGGGTGACATGTACCCCCTTTTTCCCATATCAGCGGACCCGCTCAGACGACAACCTGTTTGGGCATGACGATCGGCTTGAAGCCGTACCGCGGTCCGGCGCCGTAGGCACCGGCACCCTTTGCTGCCGCCGCCATTCCGGGCATACCGGGCATCGCGCTGACCGGCTGGGCGGCCTCGGAGGCGACGGTCCAGCCCGAGCCCTCGAGCGGGGCGGCGGCCGAAGCCAACGACGTCGCCGGCGCGGCCGCAGACCAGCTGGCCGGCACCGAGAGGCCGCCGACCGCGGACGCCTCGCCGACGCTCGCCGAGGCCGCTGCGCCCAGGCCGCCTGCCGGCGTCACCGAGCTCACCATGGCGCCTTCGGTGATGCCGGCCGCGCCCGCGGCGCATCACGTCACTGACGGCGGCCGCCGGGGCGGCGGCGGACAGGGTGTGCCCCAGCGATACCCCGGTCGGGATGGCGTTCATGGTGAACCAGGCGCCGGTGTTGACCGCGCCGTTGATGCCGTTGAAGCACCGACGGAGTACCGAGGAAGTTGTCGATCGAGGACAGAATGCCGGTGGTCTGGAAGGGCAACGTGGGCGCGGCGGCCGCGGGCGCTGCGGCGAGAGGAGCTGCCAACGCCTGGACCGTGCCGCCCGACGAGTCAGCGGCGAGGGCCGCGCTGTCGGCGGTCGCGGCGGTCGCCGGGTTGGTGGTCGACGTCAGCGGCGTCACCGGTGCAGCGCACCGGCCGCCATCGAGGCCGCCTGGTAGGTGGCCATCATGGTGGCGTCTTGGACCCACATCTCGGCGTACTGCGCCTCGGTCGCGGCGATCGCGGCCGAGTTGACGCCCAGGAAGTTCGTCGCGACCAGCGTCGCGAGCAACGACCTGTTGGCCGCGATCACCGGCGGGGGCACCGTCGCCGCGAACGCCGCCTCATAGGCGGCCGCCGACGCCGTGGCTTGAGCGCTCGCCTGCTCGAGCGACGCCGCCGTCTCGGTCAGGTAGGACACGATGGGCTGGGCCGCGGCGGCTGCCGCTGCCGACCCGGCGCCCGTCCACTGCTCGGTGGTCAGCAACGAGATGATCGACTCCCACTGGCTGGCGGTCGTGCTGATCTCGGCGGACAGGTTGGCGTACGCCGTGGCCGCGGCCATGAGCGGCCCGGAGCCCGCACCGGCGTACATGAGCGACGAAGTGATCTCCGGTGGTACACCCGCAAAATCAAGAACCATCTCTGAATTCCGTTCCTTTTATCGGTGTGAATTTTGTGGCTTGCTGGCTTGTCAGCGCGTCGGTGCCCGCCGCCTACAGGGTGGCCGCCTTCGGCATGACGATCGGCTTGACGCCGTAGCGCGGTGCGCCGAAGCCCGCGCTGTTGCGTGCCATGGCACCCATTCCCGGCATGCCCGGCACGACCGTTCCGGCGCCGGCCTGCGGTGCGGCGGCGGTCCAGCCGACGCGTCTGCAGCGGCGCGGCGGCGGTGCCCGCCACGGGGGTGACCGAGCCGGCCCAAGTGGGCGGCACCGAGAGCTTGTTGACCATGGTCGCCTGGCCCAGCGCGGCCGTCGGCATCGCGCCCATGCCCGCCATGCCGGAGCCGGCCGGCGATGTCGAGGCGGCGAGGTCCGCGGCGCCGGCCGCCGCGGCGGCGTCACCCGTGTCGGAAGCGGCGGCGGGAAGCAGACCGCCACCGGCCATACCGAGCAGGTCGGAACCGGCCGACGCCCAGTTCCCGCCGCCGATGTTGATGATGTTGGCGCCGTTGCTGGACAGGCCGAAGATCCCGCCGAGCATGGACGGGTTCGTGCCATTGCCGGTGCTGCCGAGGAGGCAGGAAAGGAAGTCGAGAGGGGTGTTCGACGGTGTGGCGCAGCGGCCGCGGCTGGGGACGCGGCAGAGTGACAGCAGGGCTTGGGCAGCGTTGACGGCCTCGGTGTCGCCGTAGCTGTTGGAGCTGATCCCCAGGGTGCTCGCGTACTGCTCGAGCAGGGTCTGGGCTTCGGCCGCGATCGACTGGTACGTGGTGCCGTAGGTCGAGAAGAGGGTCGCCTGCTGGGCGGACACCGGGTCGGCGGCCGCCGGGGCGACGACGGTCGTCGCCGACGCCGCGCCCGCGTTCTGCGCCGCCAGATTGGTGTTGATTCCGCTGAGCAGCTGCTCTGCGGCTAACATCTCTTCAGTTTGTGTTGTCAGAAAAGACATCCGTTGCTCCTAGTGTTGGAACGAGTCGACCCTCGGCGTGGATCGACCTGTGTGTGCACGTAAACGGGCCCCTGTGCGTTGGCGTAAGGCTAATGACCCACAACCTCACGTTGCCCATCCAAAGGGCAGGGGTGACAGCCGTTTACGGCTTCTTAACGACAAGGGCGGCAGTTTTAACAAGCCCCTGTCGGATGACATAGTGATGTCATCTGAGCCGGGGCGCCGACAGAGGAGATCGCGCGCGGCGCGCGGATACTAGCCGATCGCCATTTCGGACCCGCACGTTGTACAATCTGGCTAATTTGCAAGGCGATGCGATGCCACGCGTGCGGCCGCGACGCGCTAGATTCGCCGCCGGGCCCCCATAGCCCAATTGGCAGAGGCAGCGGACTTAAAATCCGCCCAGTGTCGGTTCGAGTCCGACTGGGGGCACCGGGTTTGGCCTGGTAGGCGGGGCAATCAGGGTGCCATAGGCCCCTGCAGGCCGGCGGCATCGCGCCGGCCGGCGTTCCTACATCTTGCTGCGGAATTCGGGGCAGTACGACGCCGTCGCCGCCCCGATCACGGTGCCGGCCCCGTTGGTGCTCAGCCCGAGCGCCTTCTGCACGTCGTCGACGGTCTGGGCCATCGTGTCCCCGCCCGCCCAGTCCGTGCACACCGCATGCCCGACGTTGATCATCGCTTGTTCGTTGCCGCTGGGCCAGCTGAGTCCCCGCTGGGTCAGCGCGCGCAGGAAATTGTCGTCCGCCGGGTCGGCGTTCGCGGTCGGTGCGGCGGCGAGGACGACGAACGCGGCCAGGCCGGCAGCGATCGCCCCGCTCAACCGTTCCGGGTTCTTCATTCGTTCACTCCTCGCCGTGGATGGTGCAGGAACCGAATACTAATTGTGTCCGCCCCAAATCGTCAGACCGAAATTAATCGGGACGACTGCTGCTACGGCCGAATGTGGCAGGCGCCGCATGTTCGTCGTACCGTTGCGCGATCTGCCATCGCGAAGGAGTCGGCTGCCGAAGTGACTGAGGATCCGCGAGGCGACGGCGTCTCCCGCCAATACGATCGGTGGGAATATCCGCCCCCGGTAACCGATCTCGCGGCGTGGACCACGAACCACTGGGATTGGTTCGACCCGTACTGGGCCCATCGCACGTTGTGGCCCAACCGGGAATACAAGGCGGACTTGGACATCCTCGTGGCGGGATGCGGGACCTTCCAGGCGGCCGTTCTGGCCTACATGAACCGCGACGCCACAGTGGTCGCGATCGACGTCAGCCAGTCTGCGCTGAATCACCACAGGCGGCTGAAAGACAAGCACGGCCTGGACAACCTGCAGCTGCACCTGACTGCGATCGAAGAGGTGTCGGCCCTGTCGCGCGACTTCGACCTGATCGTCTCCACCGGCGTCCTGCACCACATGGCCGATCCGCTGGCCGGGTTGACGGCGCTCGGCGGGTGCCTGCGCCGGGACGGGGTGCTAGGCGTCATGCTCTACGCGAAGTACGGCCGGATCGGGGTCGACATGCTCGAATCGGCGTTCCGCGACCTGGGGCTGTCCCAGGACGAGGCGTCGGTGCAGCTGGTCGTCCGAGGCGATCGCGGTGCTCCCGGCCGACCATCCGGTCCGCTCCTATCTCCAGGGCGCGCACGATCTGATGTCCGAGGGCGCGCTGGTGGACACCTTCTTGCACGCCCGCCAACGCAGCTACACGGTCGAGGAATGCCTGGAGTTGGTCGACTCGGCCGGACTGACGTTCCAGGGCTGGCTGCGTAACGCGCCGTATTACCCGCACGACTTCGTCACGCCGGCAAGCCGGTTCCAGTCGGTCGTCAACCGGCTGCCCGACCGCAAACTGTGGTCGGTGATGGAACGGCTGCAACCGGCGAACGCCACCCACTTCTTCCTCACCTGCCACCCCGAACGCCCGAAAGAGGACTACGCGATCGACTTCTCGGCGGCGGCGTGCTTCGACTACGTCCCGCTGCTGCGCGCGGCCTGCGTGTTGTCCGGCGACACGATTCGCCTGCCCGGCGCGACGCTGAAGCTCAACCCGGCCCAGCTGCCCTTCGTCCAGCACATTGACGGCCGTCGCACGATCAACGAGATCCTCGACCGAGTACAGGGCGGCGACGTCAGTCCGGGGGACGGGGAGCGCGTGCGGCAATTCGGGCTGACGCTGTTGCGGTCGCTGTGGCGCCTCGACTTCCTGGCGATCGCGCTGAACACGACTCCGTCCGGGTAGCGCATGAAACAGGTTGCGGGAGTGGGCGTTCGGCGGACACTCGCGGCGTTGCGCCGGTGGCCATGACGCGCGGAACAACACTTTGGGCCTGCCGCCGACGGCACCGCAAACCGCCATCCATACACTGACCCAGCATGGGCATGCTGTTCGGCCTCGCGCCGTGGATCGTGTATTGGGTACTCGTCGGTAACGTTCCGTTCGCCCCGGCCGTGCTGGTCGCGCTCGCGATCGCCGCCGCCAGCCTGGGCCTGGGGGGCGTGTTGGGCAGGAAGTGGCAGTTCTTTGACTTTGCTTCCGTCGCAGTGCTTTTGGTCCTCGCGGTGCTGGCCTTCACACTCAGCGATTCGTTCCTCGAGCGCTGGATCCTGCCGCTGAGCAACGCCGGGATCTTCCTGGTGACGCTGATCGGGGTGCTGGTCGGCAAGCCCTTCGTGGCCGAGTTCGCCGCGGCGGAACAGCCTCCCGACGTCGTCAAGACCGAACTGTTCGGCAGGACCGTCAAGATCCTCAGCTGGCTGTGGGTCGCGACGTTCGCCGGAATGACGGTGTCGTCGGTGATCCCGTCGATCGTGGAGGGCCCCGCCGGTCCCCCCGGGACCACCGCCGCGTTGATGCTGGACACGAAGACCCCGCTGCCGTTCCTCTGCTACTGGATCATTCCCTTTGGCCTGCTGGGGCTCGCGGCGGTGGCGTCGCGACTGCTGCCCGACCGGATGCTGGTCGGGAATCGCCGACGTCGCGCGGGAGACTTCGTTCGTCGCCTACGACGAGGCCACCATCGATGAGCTCTACTTCCTGGCTACCGAGCACGCCAACCGCGAGGTCGGCCCGGGCAAGGAGGCCTACGCCGTCAAGGTCGGCGGGATGGGAACTCCGTTGACCGGAGACGACTCCCGAAAGTCCTGGCCCTCGACGTACAAGGTGCGCGACAAAGCACGCTGAACCGCACCGCGGTTCGGCTACGTTGGTTCTCGGCGGAGCGGCGCCGGACCCGCCGCAGCGCTCCGCGTCCGGAAGGCCACAACTGGAGTGCCCGCCGGAGCGGAGAAAAGGAGTCGTGATGAACGCACCCAGCGCGGACGCGATACGCGCAGAAACCATCACCATCACCGGCCACGGCGGCGACGAGATCGAGGCCTACCAGGCCGTGCCGCTCGCGCAGGGCTCGCGGGGCGGCGTCGTGTGGATCCACCACATGCCCGGATACGACCGGGAGACCAAGGAGTTCGTCCGTCGGCTCGCCGTCAGCGGCTACAACGCCGTTGCGCCCAACCTCTACTCGCGGGAAGCCCCGGGTGCCGCACCCGATGACGCGGCCGCCGCGGCGCGGGCCGCGGGCGGGGTGCCGGACGAACGATTGGTCGGCGACGTGGCGGGGGCGGTGGAGCACCTGCGCACGTTGGCCGGCGCCAACGGCAAAGTCGGTGTCATCGGGCACTGCTCGGGCGGACGCCACGCCTACCTGGCGGCCTGCTCGCTGCCGTTCGATGCGGCGGTCGACTGTTACGGCGCCTTCGTCGTCGAGGACCCGCCCGAGGGCATGCCCAAGGCCATGAAGCCGATCCTGGACCTGGCCCCCAATCTCAGCTGTCCGCTGCTGGGCCTGTTCGGTCTCGACGACCGGTTTCCGGCGCCGGCCGCGGTGGCCACCCTGGACGCCGAGCTCGACAAGCTGGACAAGCCGCACGAGTTCCACTCCTACGAGGGCGCGGGCCATTCGTTCTTCTCCGTCGACCGGCCGGCGTACCGGCCGGAGGCCGCAGTGGACGGCTGGCAGCGCATCGACGAATTCTTCGCCATCTACCTGAAAGGCTAGGAACCGGACCATGTGCACCTATCTCACCGAACATGTCGAGATCGACGGCAGCGGCAAGGGCGCGACGGGATGGTTCGGCGCGAACCGCGCGACGGTGTACGTCGACCACCCCGTCCATGCGCCCTACGGTCACACCGTCAACATCGACGTGATCAACCCACAGCTCGGCCCGTCGGCCCGGGTGGCCCTGGAACTGACCGAGGAGAGCGCGCTCGCGCTGGCCGACGCCATCCGCAGGGCGATCGGTCACGCGCCGGCCGGGCTGGCCTCCAGAGATCAGTAGGCCGACGATGACTGCCGAAACCGTCTATCCGCAGATGGCCGCCGCGCGGGGCAGGATCGAGCCCGCCCCGCGGCGGGTCCGTGGTTATCTCGGCGACGCGCTGGTCTTTGACACCACCGCCGCCCGATACGTGTGGGAAGTCCCGTACTACCCGCAGTACTACATCCCGCTCGATGACGTTCGTTCCGACTTCCTGCACGACGAAAACCACGCGCAGAAGGTGCAATTCGGTCCGTCGCGGCTGTACTCCCTGGTGGGTGCCGGTCATACGCATGAGTCCGCCGCGCGGGTATTCGACGCCGACAGCGACAGCCCGCTGGCCGGCACCGTGCGGTTCGAGTGGAATCCGTTGCGCTGGTTCGAAGAAGACGAGCCGATCTACGGTCACCCGCGCAACCCGTATTCGCGCGTGGACGCCCTGCGATCGCACCGGCACGTGCGGGTCGAACTCGACGGAATTGTCTTGGCCGACACCAATTCTCCGGTTTTGCTGTTCGAAACAGGTTTGCCGACAAGGTATTACATCGATCCAACCGACGTCGTCTTCGAACACCTGGAGCCCAGCGCGACGCAGACGTTGTGTCCGTACAAGGGAGTGACGTCAGGCTATTGGTCGGTGCGGGTGGGCCCCCCAGGTCGGCAAGCGGTGCACGAGGACCTGGCATGGACCTACCACTATCCGCTTCCCGCGGTCGGTCAGATTGCCGGTTTGATTGCGTTCTACAACGAGAAACTCGACATCGTCGTCGACGGGGTGAGCTTGGCGCGGCCGCAGACACAATTCAGCTAGGGGCGACGCGGCATCGGGCGGTGTGATTTATCCCTCGTCGGCAGAAAAACCTGAGAATTCCTTACTTCTGCAGCTGGTAGCGCGCTCAATGGGCTGTTAGCGGCGCGGGTGGAATCCGCCGGAAGCGCGTTTGCCTGACTTTCGCTACGGGTAAGCGACTGCGATACAGCGGGATTGGGAGTCTGAGCAGAACCTGAGTGCGCGGAGTGACGTAGCTAACGTCGAGCATTCCGAACTGCGGTGGGGCGAGTTTTGGCCAGTAGACTACCGAAAACCAGTCTCGTCAGCGCCTTTCGGTGCTGAAAGCCGGTGCATCCGGAGGCCAATCGTCGCATACGTACCGGCGGCTTCGCCTCCGCACCGACAAACACAGCAAAGGCGGTGCCAGCGTGAACGATGTGAACGGCCCTACGGCCGCACACGACGATCGAGACGGGCGGGTCTTCGAGCTCGACACCACCTCGGTGGTGCGGGTCCCGTTGCACAACGGTCCGATCAGCGATATCGACATCAGCCCCGACGGGCGGCGGCTGGTCGTGACGAACTACGCCCGCAACATGGTTTCGGTCATCGACGCCAACACGTGTCGTGTCTCGAGCACCGTCACCGGGCTGCCCGAACCGTTCGCGCTCGCCATGAGCAGTGCGGACGCCAACTATGCCTACGTCAGCACCGCGACCCCCGGCTACGACGCCATCGAAGTCATCGACGTCGTCACGAACTGGCGTATCGCCACACATCAGCTCGCGAACAGCATCAGCGACCTGGCGGTCGGCCCGGACGGAAAGTACCTCTACGCCAGCCGGAATGCGGTTCGCGGCGCCGACGTGACGGTGCTGGACACCACCACCGGTGAACTCGAGGTCATCGACCTGGCGACGGCACCGGGTGCCACGACCGAATGCGTGCGGATCAGCGCCGACGGACGCCGGCTGTATGTCGGCATGAACGAGCCGACCGGGGGCAGCCTCGTCATGATCGAGACCCGGACGCGGTCCGACAATCGCCGGGTCGGCGGCCGGTCGCGCATCGTCGGCGTCGTCGATCTCGGCCTGCCCGTCCGTGATGTGGCGCTGAGCGACGACGGTGGCACGGCGTACGTGGCGAGCTGCGATCCGGTCGCGGGCGCGGTGCTCGACGTGGTCGACACCCGGGTCAACAAGATCGTCGGCACCCACAAGGTTCCGGAGATCACCGGTCCGCTCACGCGGATGACGCTCAGCCGCGACGGCGCGCGGGCCTACCTGGTCAGCGACGACCGCATCACCGTGTTGAGCACCCACCAGCAGGATGTCGTCGGCGAGGTCAAGGTGTCCCAGCACCCGTCGTGCGTGGTGGAGAGCCCCGACGGCACCCATCTCTACGTCGCCGACTACTCCGGCGTGGTCACCGCGGCGCGGATCGCCTCGACCGCACGATCGCAGACCCACGACGGCGAGAGCGACCGGGACCTGTCGGTCGCCGGCTGGCTGCCCGAGCTCCCGGAGTGGGAGCCCGTCCTCGCGTAGCGGGTTTTGCCGCGTGGCGCATCCAAAGCGGCGTCGCCCGAACGGGATCCACGCAATCGGCCGTCAGTCTCCTCGGCTGCTGCCACTCGCGCCGAATTCAGGCTTAGGGTAGGAGGCGGCCGACGGCACAGGCGGTGCTGCGCTGAGACTAAGGCGGTAGATCAGTGGATGGCACGATGCAGGACTTTCCGTTGACCATCACCGCGATCATGCGTCACGGCTGCACGGTCCACGGGGAACGCGTCGTCACGACCGCCACCGGGGATGGCTACCGCCGCACCACCTACCGGGAAGTGGGCCAGCAGGCCGCGCAACTCGCGAATGGCCTGCGCCGGCTCGGCATCACCGGTGATCAGCGGGTGGGCACATTCATGTGGAACAACGCCGAGCACCTCACCGCATACCTCGCCTTGCCGTCGATGGGGGCGGTCCTGCACACCCTGAACATCAGGCTGTTCCCCGAGCAGATCGCCTTCGTCGCCAACGAGGCCGAGGACCAGGTGGTGCTCGTCGACGCCTCCCTGGTCACATTGCTCGCACCCGTGCTGCCCGACCTCGAGACCGTGCACACCGTGATCGTGGTCGGCGACGACACCGAGTCGCTGCAGGGATCGGGCAAGACCGTGCTGCGCTACGCCGACGTCCTCGACGGCGAGCCCACCGAGTTCGAGTGGCCGCCCATCGACGAGAACTCCGCAGCCGCGATGTGCTACACCAGCGGCACCACCGGCAACCCGAAAGGCGTGGTCTACAGCCACCGTTCGAGCTTCCTGCACACCATGGGCGCGTGTACCACCAACGGGATCGGCGTCGGGGCCAGCGACAGCGTGCTGCCCATCGTGCCGATGTTCCACGCCAACGCCTGGGGACTGCCGTACGCGGCACTGATGGCCGGGGCCGACTTGGTGTTGCCCGATCGCCACCTCGACCCGCGGTCGCTGGTCGCGATGGTCGAGGACCTGCGCCCGACCGTGACGGGCGCGGTGCCGACCATCTGGAACGGCGTCCTGCATCACCTCGAGGACGACCCCGACCACGACATGTCGTCGCTGCGGCTGGTGGTCTGCGGCGGCTCGGCCGTCCCCGTGTCGCTGATGCGCACCTTCGAGGAGAAACACGACGTCCAGATCCGGCAGCTGTGGGGTATGACGGAGACCTCGCCGCTGGCCACCATGGCGTGGCCCCCGCCCGGAACCCCGGAGGACCAGCACTGGGCCTTCCGCGGGACGCAGGGCCAGCCGGTCTGCGGGGTCGAGATGCGCATCGTCGACGACGACGGTCAGGTGCTGCCCAACGACGGCGAGGCCGTCGGCGAGGTCGAGGTCCGCGGACCGTGGATCGCCGGCTCCTACTACCTCGGCCGCGACGAATCGAAGTTCGACTCCGGCTGGCTGCGCACCGGCGACGTGGGCCGCATCGACGAGCGCGGGTTCGTCACCCTGACCGACCGCGCCAAGGACGTCATCAAATCCGGTGGGGAATGGATCTCCTCGGTCGAGTTGGAGAACTTCCTGATCGGCCACCCGGATGTGGTCGAGGCCGCCGTGGTCGGCGTTCCCGACGAGCGCTGGGAGGAAAGGCCGCTCGCGGTGATCGTGGCCAAAGAGGGCGCATCGGTGAGTGCCGACCAGCTGCGAACCTTCCTCGCGGACAAGGTCGTTCGTTGGTGGCTGCCCGAGCGGTGGACCTTCGTCGACGAGATTCCGCGGACCAGTGTCGGCAAGTACGACAAGAAAACCATACGGACGCGATACGCCGAGGATGAATACCAGGTGGTCGAAGCGCGCTGAGCTGAAAGGCTCGGCGCTGACGGGCTGACCCGCGACCGCTAGCGTGGGAGACCATGTGCCGACTCTTTGGCCTGCACGCCGGGACACACGCGTGCACCGCCACCTTCTGGCTGCTGGATGCCCCGGACAGCCTGGCCGAGCAGAGCAGGCGAAATCCGGACGGCACCGGCCTGGGTGTCTTCGACGAACACGGCCAACCGCACCTGTACAAGGAGCCGATAGCGGCCTGGCAGGACGCCAAATTCGCGACCGAGGCGCACCGGATGACCGGCACAACGGTCATCGCCCACGTCCGCTACGCGACCACCGGATCGCTCGACATCCGCAACACCCACCCGTTCCTGCAGGACGGGCGGATCTTCGCGCACAACGGCGTCCTCGAGGGATTGGATGTCATCGACGAGCGGTTGCGTGAGGTCGGCACCGCCGATCTGGTGTTGGGCGACACCGACTCCGAGCGGGTCTTCGCCTTGATCACCGCCGCGATCCGCGCGCGCGACGGCGACATCACCGCCGGCCTCACCGACGCCATGCGATGGCTCGCCGAGCACGCTCCGATCTACGCGGTCAACGTGCTGCTGAGCACGGCCACCGACATGTGGGCGCTGCGCTACCCGGAAACCCATCAGCTCTATATTTTGGACCGCTCCGACGACGCGGCCGCGAGCGACGCCGAATTCGACTTGTGCACCAAGAGGATTCACGCCCGATCGGAGCATCTGTGTGAGCGGGCGTCGGTGGTGTTCGCCACTGAGGTGATGGACGACGAGCCGCGCTGGCGGCTCCTGCCGGCGGGTGAACTCTTCCATGTCGATGCCGGTCTGCAGATCCACCGCAGCATGATCCTGCCAGACCCGCCCAAACATCTGCTGCGTCGCGAGGACCTGAGCTCGCCGGTGGAGGAGTCGCAGCACGCCCTGCCGAACACCCGGCAGCTGGCCTGATCCGTGCTGGCAAGGTAGACGACGTGACATCCAAACGCGCCCTGGTGCTGGCAGGTGGGGGGATCGCGGGAATCGCCTGGGAGACAGGTGTTCTGCGCGGCATCGCCGACGAGTCGCCCGCGGTGGCCCGGCTGTTGGCCGAGTCGGACGTGCTGGTCGGGACGTCGGCCGGCTCGGCCGTCGCCGCACAGCTGAGCAGCGGACACACCCTGGACGAGCTGTTCGACCGGCAAGTCGCCGATTCGTCGGCCGAGATCGATTCCGGGGTCGACGTCGAGACCATCACCGAACTGTTCCTGACGGCCCTGGGTGAGCCGTATGAGGAGACGCTGGACAAGACCCGGCAACAGATGCAGCGCATCGGTGCCGTGGCGTTGGCGACCGAAACCGTTCCCGCGCCGGTGCGCCGCGACGTCATCGCGCGTCGTCTGCCGTCGCACGACTGGCCGGACCGGGAGTTGCGGCTCACCGCGATCGACGTCGCCACCGGCGAACTGACCGTTTTCGACCGCGACTCCGGCGTCGACCTGATCGATGCCGTCGCGGCCAGCTGCGCCGTGCCCGGGGCGTGGCCGCCGGTGACGATCGCGGGCCACCACTACATGGACGGCGGGGTCGCCAGCTCGGTCAACCTCGTGGTGGCCGCCGACTGCGCGACGGCGGTGGTGCTGGTGCCCTCGGGCGTCGATGCGCCGTCGCCGTTCGGTGCCGGGCCGGCCGCCGAGGTCTCCGCGTTTCCCGGCGCGGCGTTCGCCGTCTTCGCCGACGGCGATTCACTGGCCGCCTTCGGGCCCAACGCGCTCGACCCGGGTTGCCGCATCCCGTCGGCGCTCGCCGGACGCGAGCAGGGCCGCCGCGAAGCCGCTGCCATCGCCCGCTTCCTGGGATTGTGACAGCGCTTGTCGCGCAAGCGATTTAAGCGTCGCTCAGCGTTCGATCCCGGGCGGGACATCCTGGTGGTCCGCGACCTCCATGGCGTCCAGCGCCTCGTCCGCCAGCGCGCGGCCGGCGGCAATCACCTCCAGCGCCCGGTGGAATTCCAGGGCGCGGCAGGTCGAGCGTGGGACCTCGATGTGCAGGTTGGGCGGGTAGACCGCCAGGGTGTGGCGCGCCAGCGCGGCCTGGGCGATGTCGATGGTCCGGTTCATCACCTCGAAGCTGCCCAGTTTCGGCACGTCGGATCCCACACCGGACAGTTCGCCGGCGTCGTCACCGGCGGGCTCCTCGTCATCCGCGGTGTCCGGCCAGCTGTCCGGCTCGCCGGTCGGGCCGCCCAGTCTGCTCAGCATCGCGCGCGCGGTCGGCCGGTCGAGCAGCGAACGGGCGGCGGCCGTGTCGAGCAGTGCCGAGGTGCTGCGCACCATGCGGGTCAACCACTCGGCGGTTGCCCCCGGCTCCGGTGCACGGTTGGTGATCGCCTCACTGCCGGACAGGCTCACCGCGATGGTCAGGTCGGCGTTGACCGCGGCGAGCGGGGCCATCGGCAGCGGATCCAGGATGCCGCCGTCGGCGAGCAGCCGCCCGTCGACCGCGTGGGGGGCGATCACGCCGGGGATGGCAATGGACGCGCGGATCGCCTCATCGAGGGGGCCGCGCTGAAACCACACCGACTTGCCGGTCAGCAGGTCGGTCGCGACCGCGGTGTAGGGGATGGGCAGTTCTTCGATGGCGACCGGGCCCAGGATGTCGCGGACCGCGTCCAAGATCTTGCCGGCTCGCATCACGCCGGCCGCGCTGATGGACGGGTCCAGGAGCCGCAGGATGGTGCGCTGGGTCAGCGACTTCGCCCAGTCGGCGAATTCGTCGAGCTTCCCGGCCGCTTGCAGGCCGCCGACCAGCGCACCCATCGACGAGCCGGAGATGCCGACGATGTCGTAACCGCGCGCCGCCAGGGCCTCGATCACGCCGATGTGGGCATAGCCGCGGGCGCCGCCGCTGCCGAGCGCCAGTGCGACCCGGATCGGTTCTGATCGACGCGGAACTTCGTCAGGCACCCCTCCATTTTGCGCGGAGCAGGTTCCCCAGCGGGCGGCGCGGGCACTTTTTTCAGCCGTGATCGCAATTACGCCGCGGCGAAAATATCCCCGGGTGCTGCGCTACCCGCATTCGTTGTTCGCGGCCGCCCGCGCGGCGACGATCACGGCGGCCTGCCGGGCCGGCGTCAACTTCGACCACGGGGCGTTCCAGCTGCCCGCGGTGCCCGACGGGGACGCCTGAATCATCGACAAATACGGCTCGAACAGCGACCCACCGGTCTTGGGCTGGGCGTCCATCCACTCTTGCGCGGCGTGACAGGCCTGGTAGTACTCCTCTTCGGTCGAGTCCGCGGGGACATCGACCCTGGTCGTCACGCCGGCGGGGGACAGGCCGACGGAGCCCGCCGGCGCCGACCCCGGGCTGCCGGATTGCCGCACCGATGGGGAGGTGGGGGCACCGCTGTGGGCGCCGTGCGAGCAGCCCGTGACCGCCAGCACAAAGCCCAGCACAGCGGCCGCTACCACAACCGCGCCCCACCGCCTGGACCGATCAGCGCTCCAACGCACGGTCTCAATCTATGCAACACTGGCGGCCGTGATGGAGCGCTTCGGATTTTGCGAGTGTTGTCGGCCGTAACACGCCGCCGCTTGTCCTGTCCGTTTCACCTGAAAGCTCCCGCCGTGTCTTTACCTCTTGCCGCGCCCGTCGCCACTGTGGCTTCTGTGGCTGCCCCCCGCCCGCGAACCCTCGCCGCCCCGTCCTCCGGTCCGACCCGGCTGCGGGTGCCCGATCTGCTCTACGCCACCGACCGGGCCGCCGATGACGTGCTCAGTGGGCGCTGCGACCACCTGCTACCCGAGGGCGGCATCCCCGAGTCGCGGCGCTGGTTCACCCGCGTCCACGGCGACGAGGAACTCGACGTCTGGCTGATCAGCTGGGTGCCCGGCCAGCCGACCGAACTGCACGACCATGGTGGGTCGCTGGGCGCGTTGACCGTCATTTCCGGGTCGCTGAACGAATACCGCTGGGACGGCAGGGCTTTGCGACGCCGTCGACTCGACGCCGGTGATCAGGCCGGGTTCCCGTTGGGCTGGGTGCACGACGTGGTCTGGGCGCCGCGACCGGTCGCCGTGCCCGTTTCGCTGCCGGTCGCGGGGTCGCCGGGTGGGGCAGCCGCGCCGGTGCAGCCGACCCTGAGCGTGCACGCCTACTCGCCACCCCTGACGGCGATGTCGTACTACGAGATCACCGACCGCAAGACGCTGCGCCGCGAACGCACCGAACTGACCGACGAACCGGAAGGATCGCCGTGAGCCGCATCGACGTCGTCTTGAGATCCGCCCGGCGCCGGTATCGCCGCCTGCCCGCCGTCGAAGTGCCCGACGCGCTGCGTCGCGGCGCGGTGCTGGTCGACATCCGGCCGCAGGCCCAGCGCTTTCGCGAGGGCGAGGTGCCGTCAGCGCTGGTGATCGAGCGCAACGTCCTGGAGTGGCGCTGCGATCCCACCAGCGAGGCCAAGCTGCCCGAGGCCGTCGGCGACGACGTCGAATGGGTGATCGTGTGTTCGGAGGGCTACACGTCCAGCCTGGCGGCGGCCGCGCTGCTGGACATCGGCCTGCACCGCGCCACCGACGTCATCGGCGGCTATCACGCGCTGGCCGGTGCCGGCGTGCTGAGCGAGCTGGCCGGGGGCCGGGTCGACCCGGTGTTCGCGGACACCGGCGGCACCGCCCGCCGCTGGATCTAGCTCGTCTCGTCGGAGTGCAACAGCGGACGCAGTTTCGCCGTCTTGTCCGGCGTCCAGCCGGGCGGTGCCAGCACGGCCGCCCAGCCGTCGGCGACGTCGGCGACGTAGCGGTGGCCATGCCCGTCGGGCACGTCCACCGCCACGGCCATGTCGGCCGAAACCTGCAGGAAGGTGACGACCGGAATCCAGCGCGTCTGGGGCAGCACGTCATAACCGCGCGGTTCGCTCAGCCAGTCGGGCTTGCTGAACAACAGGTCGGGCGTCCACCAGGCGATCGGATCCGACGCATGCTGCAAATACACCACCCGCGGGTGATCCCACGGCGCGTTGGGGCGCGTCAAATTCTTTGCGCGAGCGACGAATCGGACATACCGACCGTCCTGGTAGATCGGTAACCACTCCGGCGATCCGCCGTCACGCGTCGACGTCAGATCGGTCCAGATGGTGTTTTTGAAGGTCGGCCCGCTGAACAACGCGCCGTCGGTGCGCGCCAGCACGTTGTTCAGGCTCAGGAACGGCGCCTCGCCCCCGAACGAACCGAGGCTCTCGCCGAACACGACGAGCTTGGGCCGCCTGCGCCTCGGGCAGCTGGCGGATCAGCTTGTCGACGGCCTCGAAGAGCGCCTGTCCGGCATGCCGGGCGTTCTCCTTGTCCACCAGGAACGACAGCCAGCTCGGCAGGAACGAATACTGCATGCTCACGATCGCGGTGTTGCCGTTGTACATGTATTCCAGCGCCGAGGCTTCCGCCTCGTTGATCCAGCCGGTGCCGGTGGTGGTGCCCACCGCGACGACGGCGCGCTGCAGCCCGCCCGCTGCGCTGCAACTCTCGTGCCGCCAGTTCCGCGGCCGCGATGATGCCCTTCGACGAGTCCAACCCGGCGTAGGCCCGGATCGGCTCGATGGCCGGGGCCCCGTTGAACGAGGTCAGATCGGCGACCTTGGGACCGCCCTCGACGAAGATGCGCCCTTGGTGACCAAGGGATTCCCACGACACCAACGACTCGGGACCACCGGAGCGCAGCGGGGTCTTCGGCGCCGCGCTATCGGGGCTCATCTCGTCGTTGGCCGAGGCGAAGGTGTTGTTCATGGTGCGCATGGCGAACTTGAGCACGACGCCGTTGAGCACCGCGACGGTCATGACCACCAGTGTGACGACCACGATGGTGGCCGAAAGCCGAAACGGCACGAACCGGTCCACCTGGCCGACCAGAAAGCGGACCAGCCAGCGGGTGAATTGGCCTATTTCCACCACCGTGAACAGCACCACCAGCGATAAGACTCCCGCCAGTGGGTAGTCATACCACTCCAGATGGGACACGCCCATCAGGTCGCGCACGTCGTCTTGCCACACGTGGAACCAGATCGCCATGAGTACCTGGCCCACCACGCCGATCGGGATCAGCACCTTCCATGCCCAGCGTGGCGGCGGCGGGCTGTGATCCTTTTCGCGCATGAACCGCACCAGCCAGACCGAAAAGACGCCCAGCCCATAGCCGATGGCGCCGGAGAGCCCGCTGACCAGCCCCTGGAACAATGGGCCGCGCGGCAGCAGCGAGGGGGTCAGCGAAAGCCAGATGAAGATCAGGCCGACCGTGGTGCCGGTGAACGTGTAATGCCTTACCCACCAAGGCTTTTCAGTCCACGGTAGGGTGGGCGCGGCGCGCCTTGCCCGCGGTGCGGGGGTCGGTTCCGGTGCGGCTTCGGGGCTGGCGCTCGCCGACTCCTCGACGTCGTCCGCCGGCTGGTGGCCTGCGTCGGTGTTTATCGCGGAACCCGGTTCGCTCATCCAAGCGTCCTAGCGGTGGGTGAAGTTCGGCGGGCGCTTCTCGACGAAGGCCGCCATCCCTTCGGACTGGTCCTCGGTTGCGAAAGTTGAGTGAAACAGCCTGCGCTCGTAGAGAAGTCCCTCGGCCAGGGTGGATTCGAACGCGCGGTTGACGGCCTCTTTGGCCATCCTGGCCGCCGAGCGCGACATCTGCGAAATGGTGGTCGCGACGGCCTTGGCCTCGGTCAGCAGGTCGTCGGCCGGCACTACTCGCGAGACCAGGCCGCTTCGCTCGGCTTCTTCGGCGCCGATGGTCCGGCCGGTCAGGATGAGGTCCATCGCCTTGGCCTTGCCGATGGCGCGGGTCAGCCGCTGGGAGCCGCCCATGCCGGGCAGCACACCGAGTTTGATCTCGGGCTGGCCGAATTTCGCTGTGTCGGCGGCGATCAGCACGTCGCACATCATGGCGAGCTCGCAGCCGCCACCCAGCGCGTGCCCGGCCACCGCGGCGATCGTCGGGGTGCGGACCGCGGCGAGCTTGCTCCAGGGGGCGAAGAAGTCGGCGCCGAAGGCGTCGGCGTACGTCAGCTCGGACATCTCCTTGATGTCCGCCCCGGCGGCGAACGCCTTGGCCGAACCGGTGATGATGATCGCTCCGATGCCGGGGTCGTCATCGAAATCGGCTGCCGCGCTGGTGACTTCGTTCATCACCTGAGTGTTCAGCGCATTGAGGGCCTTCGGCCGGTTCAGGGTGATGATACCGACCCGCTCATCGCGCTCGACGAGGATGGTCTCGTAATCTGTGTCCGTCATCCAAACCGCCTTTCTAGAAACTCAAGTCGTCGTCGACCGGGGCGAAATACGCCTCGACGTCGGCCGCAGTGACTGCGGGCAGCTGCGCCGGCGACCACTTCGGATTGCGATCTTTGTCGATCAGTTGTGCGCGGATGCCCTCCACCAGATCGTGCGAGCGCAACGACGCCGACGACACCCGATAGTCTTGAACCAGAACGTCTTTCAGTGTCTCGAGTTTGGCGGCGCGGCGCACCGCCTCCAGGGTCACCGACAGCGCGATCGGGGAGCGGGTGGCGATCAGGTTGGCGGCATCGTTGGCCGGACCGTCGTCGTGCCCGCGAAGCGCGGCGACGATGTCCTCGACCGTGTCGCCGGCAAAGCATTCGTCTATCCACTTGCGTTGCGCGGCAAGCTCACTGGGCGGTGGTTCGACGGCGTACTTGTCGAGTGCCTTGTCGACGCCGTCGGTGACCACCGCACGCCGGAACGCCTCGACGTCGCCGTGCGGCACGTAGTGGTCGGCAAAGCCCATGGCGATGGCGTCGGCTCCGGAGAACGGCGCCCCGGTCAGCGCGGCATGCAGGCCCAGCCCGCCGGGAGCGCGAGACAGCAGATACACGCCGCCGACGTCGGGGATGAAGCCGATGCCGACCTCGGGCATGGCGATCTTGGAGGTATCGGTGACCACCCGGGTGTTCGCGTGGGCGCTGACGCCGACGCCACCACCCATCACGATGCCGTCCATCAACGCCACGTACGGCTTGGGGAACTCCGCGATCTGGGCGTTCAGCAGATACTCGTCGCGCCAGAAGCGTCGCGCCTCGACCCCGTCCTTGCGCGCGCTGTGGTAGATCGAGACCACGTCGCCTCCGGCGCACAGCCCGCGTTCACCGGCGCCGGAGAGCACCACCGCGCGCACCGCGTCGTCGTCCGCCCAGCCGGTGAGGATGGCGGTCAGCACGTCGACCATCTGCTGATTCAGCGAGTTGATCGCCTTGGGGCGGTTGAGCGTGATCAAGCCGACGCTGCCCTCGACCTCGGTCAGAACCTCATCGGATTCGTCGGTCACGCCCTCGCCTCCCTTGAGCCGGTCCAGCCTCGAGCAAGAAATCTAGATCGTCACGACCGGCGCGGTACCCGCGGGTAAGGGTTATCTTTAACGCGACGACAACGGCAGAGGCCATATACACCGGAAAACGCCCAGGTCCGCTGGGAACCAGGGTGCAACGCCGATCGTTGAGATTGTGTTCGCACAGCTCGAAGCCAATCAGAGAGGATCCGACGGTGCGGGAGACAAGCAACCCGGTATTTCGTTCGCTGCCTAAGCAGAGGGGCGGATACGCGCAATTCGGCACGGGCGCGCCCCCGATGCAGGGCTACGGCAGCCGACCCCTACGCGGCTCCGTATCCGGCCCCGTACCAGGAGGCCAAAGCTTCGCGTCCGCTGACCATCGACGACGTCGTCACCAAGACCGGCATCACGCTGGCCGTGCTGGCGCTGTCCGCCGTGGTCTCCTACTTCCTGGTCGCCCGCGATGTCGCGCTGGCCATGCCGCTGGCCCTGGTCGGCGGGTTGGGTGGCCTGGCCCTGGTGCTGGTGGCCACCTTCGGCCGCAAGCAGGACAACCCGGGCATCGTGCTGGGCTACGCCGTCCTCGAGGGCCTGGTCCTGGGCGCCATCTCGTTCGTCTTCGCCAACTTCTCGGTGTCGAACGCCAACGCCGGGGCGCTGATCGGTGAGGCGGTGCTGGGCACCTTCGGGGTGTTCTTCGGCATGCTCGTCGTCTACAAGACGGGGGCCATCCGGGTGACGCCCAAGTTCACTCGCATGCTGGTCGCCGCGATGTTCGGCGTGCTGGCCCTGATGCTCGGCAACTTCGTGTTGGCGATGTTCCACGTCAACGGTGGCGCCGGCCTGGGCCTGCGCAGCGGCGGAACGGTGGCGATCATCTTCTCGCTGGTGTGCATCGCGATCGCGGCGTTCAGCTTCCTGATCGACTTCGATGCGGCCGACCAGATGGTCCGTGCCGGCGCGCCGGAGAAGGCGGCATGGGGCATCGCGCTGGGCCTGACCGTGACGCTGGTCTGGCTGTACATCGAGATCCTGCGTCTGCTCAGTTATCTGCAGAACGACTAGCTCTGCCACAGAGAAAAACCGGCACGCCCGTTGGCGTGCCGGTTTTTTCGTGTCTGATGCGGCCGCCGTCGAGTGTGAGCTGACGGCGGGCCCCCTCGGCGTGTCACCGACCAGGTTTCACAGCCGACGCCCAGGTTTCACACTCGCCGCGCCGGGCCCACGCGCGAACGGCCTAGCTCAGCCGCTCGATCACCATCGCCATGCCCTGGCCGCCGCCGACGCACATGGTCTCCAGGCCGAACGTCTTGTCGTGCGTCTGCAGATTGTTGAGCAGCGTGGTGGCGATGCGTGCGCCGGTCATGCCGAACGGGTGGCCCAGCGCGATCGCGCCACCGGACACGTTCAGCTTGTCCTCGTCGATGCCCAGCTCGCGCGCCGAACCCAGCACCTGGACGGCGAACGCCTCGTTGATCTCGAACAGGTCGATGTCGCTGACCGACAGCTTGGCGCGAGCCAGCGCCTTCTTGGTCGCCTCGATCGGACCCAGGCCCATGATCTCCGGGGACAGGCCGCTGACCCCGGTGGACACGATGCGCGCCAACGGTGTCAGGCCCAGTTCCTTGGCCTTCGCGTCGCTGGTGATCACCACCGCGGCGGCGCCGTCGTTGAGCGGGCACGCGTTGCCCGCGGTCACCGTGCCGTTGGGCCGGAACACCGGCTTGAGTTGGCTGATCTTCTCGTAGGTGGTGCCGGGACGGGGACCGTCGTCGGTGCTCGCCGTGGTGCCGTCGGGCAGGGTCACCGGCGTGATCTCGCGCTCGAAGAATCCGCTCTTGATCGCTTCCTCGGCGCGGTTCTGGCTGCGCACTCCCCAGTGGTCCTGGTCTTCGCGGCTGATGCCGGTCAGCAGCGCAACGTTTTCGGCCGTCTGCCCCATCGCGATGTAGACGTCGGGGATGTTGTCGTCGGCGCGGGGATCGTGCCACTCGTCGGCGCCTTCGGCCGCGGCGGCCGACCGCTCCTGGGCCTCAGCGAACAACGAGTTCTTGGTCTCCGGCCACGAGTCGGCGCTGCCCTTGGCGAACCGGGACACGGTCTCCACACCCGCGGAGATGAACGCGTCGCCCTCGCCGGCCTTGATCGCGTGGAAGGCCATCCGGGAGGTCTGCAGCGACGACGAGCAGTACCGGTTGACGGTGGTGCCCGGCAGAAAGTCGAAGCCGAGCTCGACGGCGACGACCCGCGCCAGGTTGTATCCGGATTCCCCGGCGGGCTGGCCGCAGCCCAGGATCAGGTCGTCGATCTGGTGCGGGTTCAGGGCGGGCACCTTGTCGAGCGCGGCGCGCACGATCTGCACGGTCAGGTCGTCGGGGCGCATGTTGACCAGCGACCCCTTCATCGCGCGGCCAATCGGCGAGCGAGCGGTTGAGACAATGACGGCTTCAGGCATGGTGGTTCCCTTCAGATCCCTGCAGATCCCACAGACGGGGCTGGCTCGCTTCACCTTCGGGCGGTAGGTCCACCCCGACGGGCGAGAATGAATCTAGTCGCTGCCGACCTCGGGGCACGAAGACGGGGCAGGTCCGGGCGCCGGACGCCGCCACAGCCGCGGCATCACGCTGGTGCGGGTGTGCCGCTGACCGAGCACCGGAGTCGCCGCGGGCACCGGCGAACTCAGCGGCGGACGCTCCACCTCCTCGCCCAGCGCCTCGCAGAGGGCCAGCAGCAGCGCGTCGGCCGCGAGCGCATACGCGGGTGCCGAGGGATGGAAGCCGTCGGCGGAGAACATGACGTCGGGGGTGGCGCGGAATTGCGGTGCCATCAGCTGCGCCAACGGCACCGGCACACCGCCGGCCGACCGCACCGCCGCGGTCTGGGCGCGGGCAAGCTGTAGGCAACGCTCGTGCGCCAGCGACCGCAGCGGCTGCGGAATGGCACTGATGAAGCCGAGATCCGGGCAGGTGCCGACGACCACGACCGCGCCGCGGGCGCGCAACTTGCGGACGGTCAGCGCCAGCCGCTGCGCCGACTGGCTGATGCCGTTGAGGGCGGTCACGTCGTTGGCGCCGACCATGATCACCGCAATGTCCGGCGGCGGCCCGGCCACGAACATCGCGTCGACCTGACCGCACACGCCCTTGGACGTGGCGCCCACGATTGCCTTGGTGCTCAACCGGATTCGCTTTCCGGTCTGCTCGGCCAGGCCCCGGGTGATCCGTACCCCGGGCACTTCGTCGGCGCTCATGCAGCCATATCCGGCGGCGGTCGAGTCACCGAAGATCATCAGGTGCAGGTCGACCGCCATGCCGCGGTGCCACCGTTCCACCGGCCCACCCCCGCGCACGTACACGCCGTCGGCGCGGGGCGGGATGTCCCAGGACTTGGGGATGATCGTGCGCGCGTGGGTAGCCTGGCCGACCAACAGACTGCGTGCCCCCAGGTAGGCGGTTCCTGTTGAGGCCAGCGCGCCCGCTGTGGCCAGGGCGATCGCCGAACGGCGTGGCACCCGCATGGTCACGCAATCAAGTTTAGAGCGGCTTCGAGGTTTGCGCGGGCGGCTGGAAAACGAAGTGATCACGGTGCGAAGCAAAACTGGTATCAAATCAGCTATTTCCTACGTTGCACTAAGCAACGGCTGTCAAGCTGAAGTCAACGGAATGGCTGAGCGCCTTGGCAAACGGCTGAACCAGACGCTTGGTCGACTCGTCACATGCTGTATCGCACTACAACGGCGTAGGAAGTGTTGAGCATGACCGCACCTAGCAAGGAATCGGGGTCCCCGGCAACTACCGTTCGGCCCCATGACGTCCTTCGAGCTCGTCGAGCCCAGACCCGCAAATTCGCGATCAGCGACGGCGCACCGGTCGAGGTCCTGGAATCGGGGCCCAGCGTCGCCGCGCGAGTGGCGAACCTCACCTCGCGGGTGACCATCCGGCCGATCCTGTCCATCGGCAGCCACGTCCCCAACCTGCCGTGGCCCTGGGGTCTGATCGACCTGACGGCCCGGGTGCTGCTCCCGGCGTCGGCCACCGTCCGCGAGACCGTGAAGCTGCCCCATGCGTCGGCTCAACTGGTCCGCGCGCCCGGGGTGCTGCCCGCCGACGGCAGCCGCCGCGTGATCGTCTACCTCCACGGCGGCGCGTTTCTGACCTGCGGGGCCAACTCCCACGGCCGGCTCGTCGAAACCCTCTCCAAGTTCGCCGACTCGCCCATCCTGGTGGTCAATTACCGTCTGCTGCCCAAGAATTCGGTCGGGATGGCGCTCGACGACTGCCACGACGCCTACCGATGGCTGCGGCAGCGCGGATACCAGCCCGACCAGATCGTGCTGGCCGGTGACTCCGCGGGCGGATACCTGGCGCTCACACTGGCCCAACGCCTGCAGGAGGAGGGTGAGGAGCCCGCGGCGCTGGTGGCGATCTCGCCCCTGCTGCAGCTGGCCAAGGAACCCAAGCAGGCCCACCCCAACATCGAGACCGATGCGATGTTCACGGCCGGGGCGTTCGATGCGCTCGCCGAGTTGGTGGCCGGCGCGGCCCAGAAGAACATCGTCGACGGGAAGCCCGAAGAGATCTACGAGCCGCTTGACCACATCAAGCCGGGCCTGCCGCGCACGCTGATTCACGTGTCGGGCTCCGAGGTGCTGTTGCACGACGCGCGGCTGGCGGCGAGCAGGCTCGCCGCGGTGGGGGTGCCGGCCGAGGTGCGGGTGTGGCCGGGACAGGTCCACGACTTCCAGCTGGCCGCGCCGATGGTGCCCGAGGCCATGCGCTCGCTGCGGCAGATCGGCGACTATATCCGCGAGGCCACCGGCTAACTCCGCGGAGAGCAGTTGTGCGCCGCGCGAAACCGCCTGAGACGATGAACGCATGCGGATCGCGCAGCACATCAGTGACCTCATCGGCGGTACACCGCTGGTACGGCTGAACTCCGTCGTCCCCGACGGTGCCGGCATCGTGGCGGCCAAGGTCGAATACCTCAATCCCGGTGGCAGCTCGAAGGACCGGATCGCGGTGAAGATGATCGACGCCGCCGAGGCCAGCGGACAGCTGCGGCCCGGCGGCACCATCGTCGAACCCACCTCGGGCAACACCGGCGTCGGGCTGGCCCTCGTCGCCCAGCACCGCGGCTACAAGTGCGTGTTCGTCTGCCCCGACAAGGTCAGCGAGGACAAGCGCAACGTGCTGATCGCCTACGGCGCCGAGGTCGTGGTCTGCCCGACGGCCGTGCCGCCCGAGCACCCGGACAGCTACTACAGCGTCTCGGACCGGTTGGTCACCGAGATCGACGGCGCGTGGAAGCCCGACCAGTACGCCAACCCGGAGGGGCCGGCGAGCCACTACGCAACCACGGGCCCGGAGATCTGGGCCGACACCGACGGCAAGGTCACGCATTTCGTCGCGGGCATCGGCACCGGCGGAACCATCACCGGCGCGGGCCGATACCTCAAGGAGGTATCCAACGGCGCGGTGCGCATCATCGGCGCCGACCCCGAGGGGTCGGTGTATTCGGGGGGCACCGGCAGGCCCTATCTGGTGGAGGGCGTCGGTGAGGACTTCTGGCCGCAGGCATACGACCGCACGGTGCCCGACGAGATCATCGCGGTGTCCGACTCCGACTCGTTCGACATGACCCGGCGGCTGGCCCGCGAGGAAGCGATGCTGGTCGGCGGGTCGTGCGGGATGGCGGTGGTCGCCGCGCTCAAGGTCGCCGAGCAGGCCGGCCCCGACTCGATCGTGGTGGTGTTGCTGCCCGACGGCGGGCGGGGCTACATGTCGAAGATCTTCAACGACGCGTGGATGTCGTCCTACGGGTTCCTGCGCAGCCGCCTCGACGGCTCGACCGAACAGTCCAGGGTCGGCGACGTGCTGCGCCGCAAGTCCGGTGAGCTGCCCGACCTGGTGCACACCCACCCGTCCGAGACCGTGCGCGACGCGATCGGCATCCTGCGCGAGTACGGGGTGTCCCAGATGCCGGTGGTCGGCGCGGAGCCGCCGGTGATGGCGGGAGAGGTGGCCGGCAGCGTCTCCGAGCGCGAACTGCTGTCGGCGGTCTTCGAGGGCCGGGCGAAATTGGCCGACGCGGTCGCGCTGCACATGAGCCCGCCGCTGCCGATGATCGGCGCCGGCGAGTCCGTCAGCGCGGCCGGCAAGGCGCTGCGTGATTGGGACGCGTTGATGGTGGTCGAGGAAGGCAAACCGGTGGGCGTGATCACCCGCTATGACTTGCTGGGTTTCCTCTCCGACGGACCCCGGGGGCTGTCCGGGCGCCGGTAGTTCACGGCGGCGCGCGTGACCGTCGGCGCGCCCCGCGCGTCTCGCCCGGCCGCGGCGCGCTCGGGTACTGTTTCGGCCTAGTTCGGCTGGACCCGAGTGGAAGGTTGCCCATGACCGATCAACCGCCGTCCGGCGGCGCTTACCCGTCACCTTCCTCGTCGCCCGGGCCCTCGGGGGGGCAGCAGCCGCCCTCGGGTGGGCAGCAACCGCCATCGGGTGGGCAGCAGATCCCGCCGCCTCCACCGCCGCCCGGCGGGTCCTACCCGCCGCCTCCACCGCCGCCCGGCGGGTCCTACCCGCCGCCTCCTCCGTCGGCCGGCGGGTACGCGCCGCCGCCACCCGGGCCGGCGATCCGCACGCTGCCGACGCAGGACTACACGCCCTGGCTCACCCGTGCGCTGGCGTTCGTCATCGACATCCTCCCCTACGTCGTGGTGCACGGCATCGGCACGGCGATCCTGGTCGCCACCCAGCAGACCGCCTGCATCACCGACGTCACGCAGTACGCCGTCAACCAGTACTGCGCCACCCAGAACTCGACCGTCGGCATGGTGGCGCAGTGGCTGGCATCGATAATCGGGCTGTTCTATCTGATCTGGAATTACGGCTACCGGCAGGGCACCACCGGGTCGAGCATCGGCAAATCGGTGCTGAAGGTCAAGGTGGTCAGCGAAGTCACCGGCCAGCCGATCGGCTTCGGGATGTCGGTGGTCCGCTCGCTGGCGCACTTCGTCGATGCGATCATCTGCTTCATCGGTTTCCTTTTCCCGCTGTGGGATTCGAAGCGGCAAACGCTGGCGGACAAGATCATGACGACGGTGTGCCTGCCGATCGACGGCGCCGAGAGGCCGGCCGTCACCTAGGCTGATCGTCGATGAGCGACCACGCACACCACGAGTTCACCGGCCTGGCCACCAAGGCGATTCACGCCGGCTATCGGCCCGACCCGGCGACCGGCGCGGTGAATGCTCCGATCTACGCCAGCAGCACCTTCGCCCAGGACGGTGTCGGCGCCCTGCGCGGCGGATTCGAGTACGCGCGCACCGGCAACCCGACCCGCGCCGCACTGGAAGCGGCGCTGGCCGCCGTCGAAGAGGGCGCCTACGGGCGGGCCTTCGGTTCGGGCATGGCCGCCACCGATTGCGCGCTGCGGGCGGTGCTGCGGCCCGGCGACCACGTGGTCATCCCGAACGACGCCTACGGCGGCACCTTCCGGCTGATCGACAAGGTCTTCACCCAGTGGAACGTCGAGTACACCCCGGTGGCGTTGCATGAGCTGGACGCCGTGGCCGCCGCGATCACGCCGCGAACCCGGTTGATCTGGGCGGAAACCCCGACCAATCCGCTGCTGTCCATCGCCGACATCGCCGCCCTCGCCGAACTGAGCAAGAAGAGTTCAGCAAAACTGTTGGTGGACAATACTTTTGCCTCGCCCGCGCTGCAGCAGCCGTTGACGCTGGGCGCCGACATCGTGCTGCACTCCACCACCAAATACATCGGTGGGCACTCCGACGTGGTGGGCGGTGCGCTGGTCACCAGCGACCGAGAACTGGACGAGGCGTTCGCCTTCCTGCAGAACGGTGCCGGCGCGGTGCCCGGCCCCTTCGACGCCTACCTGACGATGCGCGGCCTGAAGACGCTGGTGCTGCGCATGCAGCGGCACAGCGAAAACGCTTCGGCCGTAGCGGAATTCCTCGCCGGGCACCCCGCGGTGAGCGCGGTGCTCTATCCGGGCCTGCCCTCACACCCCGGGCACGAAATCGCCGCACGGCAGATGCGTGGCTTCGGCGGCATGGTTTCGGTGCGTATGCGCGGTGGCCGCGACGCCGCCCGCGATCTGTGCGCCAAAACCAGGGTGTTCATCCTGGCGGAATCGCTGGGTGGCGTCGAGTCGCTGATCGAGCACCCCAGCGCCATGACCCATGCCTCGACGGCGGGATCGCAATTGGAGGTCCCCGATGATCTGGTGCGCCTGTCGGTCGGCATCGAGGACATCGCCGACCTGCTGGCCGATCTCGATCAAGCTCTGGGGTAGGGATCGCTCGCGCTACCCGATCAGGAGTGGTAGGGCTCCGCGCTGAGCAGCGTGACCTTGACGGTGTTGCCGTTGGGCACCACGTAGCTGCGGGTCTCGCCCTCCTTGGCGTCGATCAGGGCGCCGCCCAGCGGTGAGTTGGGCGAGTACACCTCGAGCTTGCCGTCGTTGACGCCCTCCTGGCGGGTGGCGATCAAGAAGGTCTCGGTGTCGGACTTGTCGCCGTTGTAGTAGACCTTCACCACCGAGCCGGGCAGCGCGACGCCGGACTGCTTGGGCGCTTCGCCGACCTTGGCGTTGTTGAGCAGGTCCTGCAGCTGGCGGATGCGGGCCTCCTGCTGACCCTGCTCTTCGCGGGCGGCGTGGTAGCCGCCGTTCTCGCGCAGGTCGCCCTCTTCGCGGCGATCGTTGATCTCCGCGGCGATGACCGGACGATTCGCAATCAATTGATCGAGCTCGGTCTTGAGTCGGTCGTGTGACTCCTGGGTAAGCCAGGTCACGGAAGTGTCCGTCATCTCGTCGTGCTCCTCGTATGTCGTTCCGCGAGTCCGCGTCAAGTCCTGTTAGCTCCGCCGCCCCGGAGTGCGCGGGTCCCTCCCCGTGTGCTGCCGCTCCGTTTTGCTCACGGTCGCGAATGCAGCAACACGGTCCCAACCGGAACCGTGCATTCATCCATGTTACCACCGCGCAAACAATTGATGACCCCATATTCGCAGTTCGCCGTTGGATCGGGAGGTCATGCAGGGCGCAGGTAGGCGGGCACATCGGTGCCGCAGCCATAGATGTCGGCCACCACCGGCGGTTCGAAGGATTTCACCGTCGTGGTCACCTGCACGGTGGCCGCGTCAGAGGGCGGAACCAGCAGTTCTCGCCGGCCCGTCTCGCTGCCGTCCTTCGAGCGGACGCGCACGATGCAGTCCACCGGCCGCGACGGATCCGATCGCGTCACGCTGATCGTTATCGACGCAGTCTGGTCATCGATCACCTGATAGCCGGCCATCGTTCCCTTGACGTCGCTGGTGCCGAACCGGTGATAGCCGATGGTGGCAACGACGATCCCGGCCACGACGACCAACGCGCCCAGCGTGGCGATCACCCATCGCCGGGGGATGCGCGACAGCCGGGAGCGCCCGTAGCGGGCCTCCGGACGCGAAATGGGACTCTCGGTCATACCTGGTTATGCCTGGTTGTCGGCTGCCCGGCACCGGCCGACAGCATGCAACGAACTCGGAACTGGAATTATAGGGTCAGACCGGGCGACCACCAGAGCTGACAAGGGGGCACGTGAGCGAATTGCGGTTGATGGCGGTGCACGCCCACCCCGACGACGAGTCCAGCAAGGGCGCGGCCACGCTGGCCCGCTACGCCGACGAAGGCCATCGCGTGCTGGTGGTGACGTTGACCGGCGGGGAGCGCGGCGACATTCTCAACCCGGCGATGGACCTGCCCGAGGTGCACGGACACATCGCCGAAATCCGCCGCGACGAGATGGCCAAGGCCGCCGAGATACTCGGCGTGGAGCACACCTGGCTGGGTTTCGTCGACTCCGGTTTGCCCCAGGGCGACCCTCCGCCGCCGTTGCCCGAGGGCTGTTTCGCGCTGGTGCCGCTGGAGGAGTCTGTGGAGGCGCTGGTCCGCGTGGTCCGCGAGTTCCGCCCGCACGTGATGACCACGTACGACGAAAACGGCGGCTACCCCCATCCCGATCACATTCGCTGCCACCAGGTTTCGGTCGGCGCGTTCGAGGCGGCCGGCGATTACCGGCGATTCCCGGACGCCGGCGAGCCGTGGACGGTGTCCAAGCTCTACTACAACCACGGATTCCTGCGCGCCCGGATGCAGTTGCTGCACGACGAAGCCATCAAGCACGGACAAGAACCCCCGTTCAAGAAGTGGCTCGAACACTGGGACCCCAAACACGACCCGTTCGAGTCCCGGGTGACCACGCGGGTGGAGTGCGCGGCGTACTTCAGCCAGCGCGACGACGCGCTGCGGGCGCACACCACGCAGATCGACCCCGAGCACGACTTCTTCGCCGCTCCCATCGCATGGCAGCAACGGCTCTGGCCCACTGAGGAATTCGAGTTGGCACGCTCGCGCGTCCCGGCCCGGCTGCCCGAGGACGACCTGTTCGCCGGAATCGAGAGCGACGCGTGAATCACCTCTTGCTCGTTGCCGCCGGCTGGCAAGCCGACGGCCCCGCCGCACCACACCGGCCCCGATTTCGGCAAGGCCAGCCCGGTCGGGCTGCTGATCGTCGTGTTGCTGCTTGATCAGCACGCTGTTTCTGCTGCGATCGATGAACCGGCAGCTGAAGAAGGTGCCGGAATCGTTTGATCCCAAGCATCCCGAACCGGACCAGGCCGCCGACGAGGGCACCGACGCGGTCGAGCGGGACGGCGCTCCGGATGAGGCGGACGGCAAGCCGCGAGCCCCGGGACCCGGCGATGAGCCCGGCTGACCCCGCTTCGACGAATACCCTTGGGCTGGCGACCAGTCCGTACCTGCGCCAGCACGCCGACAACCCGGTGCATTGGCAGCAGTGGACACCCGAGGCGCTGGCCGAGGCCGCCGCCCGCGACGTGCCCGATCCTGCTCTCCGTCGGCTACGCCGCCTGCCATTGGTGCCACGTCATGGCCCACGAATCGTTCGAAGACGACGAGCGTGGCCGCCGCGATGAACGCGGGATTCGTCTGCATCAAGGTCGACCGCGAGGAACGCCCGGACATCGACGCGGTCTACATGAACGCCACGGTCGCCCTCAACGGGCACGGCGGTTGGCCGATGACGTGTTTCCTCACACCGGACGGCCGCCCCTTCTTCTGCGGCACCTACTATCCGAAAGAAGGCTTCCTGCAACTTCTTTCGGCCGTATCCGCCACCTGGCGGGAGCGCCGCGGTGAGGTGGAGGAGGCCTCCGACCATATCGCCGGCGAGCTGCGCAAGATGGCGTCCGGTCTCCCGGCGGCGGTCCTGCGGTGGCGCCGGAACTGTGTGACCACGCCGTCGCCACGCTGCTCAAGGAGCGCGACGCGGTGCACGGCGGGTTCGGCGGTGCGCCCAAATTCCCACCGTCGGCACTGCTCGAGGCGCTGCTGCGTAACTTCGAGCGCACCGGCTCGCCGGCAGCGCTCGCGGCGGTATCGCACACCGGCAACGCGATGGCGCGCGGCGGCATCTACGACCAACTCGGCGGCGGCTTCGCCCGATACAGCGTCGACGCCGCTTGGGTGGTACCGCATTTCGAGAAGATGCTCTACGACAACGCGCTGCTGCTGCGTGCCTACGCGCACTGGGCCCGGCGTACCGGGGACCCGCTGGCGCGCCGGGTGACCGCCCAGACCGCCCGGTTCCTGCTCGACGATCTGGCCGACGGTGCCATGTTCACCTCGTCGCTGGATGCCGACGCCGAAGGTCGCGAGGGCTCGACCTATGTCTGGACGCCGGCACAGCTGAACGAGGTGCTCGGGCCCGACGACGGCCCTTGGGCCGCAAGCGTTTTCGCGGTCACTCGGAGCGGCACGTTCGAGCACGGTACATCGGTGCTGCAGCAACCCGCCGATGCCGAGGATCCGCAACGGCTGGATCGGGTGCGGTCCGCGCTGCTGACCGCCCGGCTCACCCGAGTCCAGCCCGGGCGCGACGACAAGGTCGTCACGTCGTGGAACGGGCTGGCGATCACGGCGTTGGCCGAGGCCAGCGTGGCGCTGGACGAGCCCGAATTGGCCGAGGCCGCACAGCGCTGCGCGCGGGCGCTGCTGGATTTGCATGTCGTGGACGGCCGGTTGCGGCGCGCCAGCCTGGGTGGGGTGGTCGGCGACAGCGTTGCCATCCTCGAGGACTACGCGATGCTGGCGACCGGGCTTCTTTCGCTGTATCAGCTGACGGCCGAGGCGATTTGGCTGACGACGGCGAGCGATCTGCTGGACACCGCGTTGGCGCACTTCGCCGATCGGGGGCAACCCGGCCGCTGGTTCGACACGGCCGACGATGCCGAGCGGTTGGTGCTTCGGCCGGCCGACCCGCTGGATGGCGCGACTCCGTCGGGAGCGTCGTCGGTCACCGAGGCGCTGTTGACCGCCGCGCACCTGGTCGACGGTGACCGCGCCGAGCGGTACCTGCGGGCGGTCACCGAATCGCTCGGCGCGCACTCGGTGCTGTTGGAGCGCGCGCCGCGGTCGGCCGGGTACTGGCTGGCCGTCGCGGAAGCGGCGGTGCGCGGACCGCTGCAGATCGCGGTTGCCTGCGACCCGTCGGCCTCGTCGCTGCTGGCCGTCGCGCGGCGGCTGGCGCCCGGCGGGGCGATCGTCGTGGGCGGTGAGGTGGATTCGTCGGCGCTGCTGGCCGGCCGGCCCCGAGTGGGCGGCGCCGACGCCGCCTACGTGTGTCGCGGCCAGGTCTGCGACCTGCCGGTGACCGCCGCAGCCGAACTCGCCGCAGCCCTGGGTGTTTCACCCCGCTAGCGCGGGGTTACCCTGCGTCCCATGCCGAATGCCGCCAAGACCGAAGCGATCAGAAGCACGGTCAACCGCTACATCGAATTGGTCGCCAAGGGCACCGCCGATGACTTGGTCGAGTTGTACGCCGATGACGCCACCGTCGAGGATCCGGTCGGAGGCGAGGTGCACATCGGCCGGCAGGCGATCCACGGCTTCTACTCCGCGGTCAACGAGGTGCAGCGCGAATGCGAACTGGTGACGCTGCGCGTCGCCGGCAACGAGGCGGCCTTCCAATTCCGGCTGACCGTCACCGCGGGCGAGCACCGGATGGTGATCGAGCCGATCGACGTCATGGTCTTCGACGGCCGCGGCAAGATCGCCTCCATGAAGGCCTACTGGTCGCCGGAGGACGACGTCACCCCGGCCTAGCCCGGGAGACGAGGCGGCCCTAGCCGCCCATCAGCCAGGCGTGGTCGCCCGTGTAGAAGACGGCGAACCACATGGCGATGTAGTGCAGAATCGCCGCGATCGCGGTGAACGCGTGGAAGAACTCGTGATAGCCGAACGTGTTCGGCCACGGGTCGGGCCAGCGCAGCCCGTAGAAGATGCCGCCCGCGCTGTAGAACACGCCGCCCACGGCCAGCAGCACCATCGCGGCCACGCCGGCCTGGTGCAGGATCGTCGGAGCGAACCAGACGGCCACCCACCCCAGCAGCAGATAGAGCGGCACGCCGACCCAGCGCGGCGCCGTCGGCCAGCACATCTTCAACGCGATGCCGGCCGCCGCGCCGCCCCACACGATGCACTGCACCAGCACCCCGGTGTTCTGCGGCATGACCAGCCGCGCGAACGGCGTGTAGCTGCCGGCGATGAACACGAAGATCATCGAATGGTCGAGCCGCTTCATCCGGTTGCGCGCCACGACCGATTTCCAGTGCACCCGGTGATAGGTGGCGCTGACCGCGAACATGGCCACCGTCGCCGCGGCGTAGACCAGCGTCGAGTGGCCGGCGCGGGGCGAGGCGAGCGCCCACGACACCGACACCAGCGTGGCGCCGGTGATGATGGCCAGCCACGCCGAGACGAAGTGGATCCAGCCGCGCATCCGGGGCTTGCCCAAGAACTGGGCGGCTCCCTCGACGAGCTGTTCGACGGTGTTGCCCGGAGCGATCGACTCGCGTTCGGGCTCCGGGTTGGGGACGGTGCTGGCCTGGCTGCTCATGTCTCCTGTGTCTTGTCCTCGCAACTAAGGGATACCGGTGGGAAGGTATCCAGGGGCTGCTTCAGATCCACAGTAACCAGGGATGGTTACGGCACCGTGTCGGCTGCTCAGATGACCGGGCCGGAATGAGGACCGGTGAATAGATCACCGCTGGCAGTAGGGTGAATGTTCGTGGAAATCATCCCGCCGCGGCTCAAAGAGCCGCTGTATCGCGTCTACGAGCTGCGGCTGAGGCAGGGCCTGGCCGCCTCGAAGTCCGAGCTGCCCCGCCATATCGCGGTGCTGTGCGACGGGAACCGGCGGTGGGCCCGCGACGCGGGATACGAGGACGTCAGCTACGGCTACCGGATGGGCGCCGTCCAAGATCGCCGAGATGCTGCGCTGGTGTCAGGAAGCCGGCGTCGAAATGACCACCGTGTACCTGCTGTCCACCGAGAACCTGCAACGCGATCCCGACGAGCTGGCCGGGCTGATCGAGATCATCACCGACGTCGTCGAGGAGATCTGCGCACCGGCCAACCGCTGGAGCGTGCGCACGGTGGGGGATTTGGAATTGCTCGGCGACGAGCCGGCCCGCCGGTTGCGCGGCGCCGTCGAGTCCACGCCCAGCGTCGCGTCCTTTCACGTCAACGTGGCGGTGGGCTACGGCGGCCGGCAGGAGATCGTCGGCGCGGTGCGCGCGTTGTTGAACAAAGAGCTCGCCAACGGCGCCACCGCCGAGGAACTCGTCGACGCGGTGACCGTCGACGCCATCTCCGAGAACCTGTACACCTCCGGGCAACCCGATCCCGACCTGGTGATCCGCACCTCGGGCGAGCAACGGCTGTCCGGATTTCTGCTGTGGCAGAGCGCGTACTCGGAGATGTGGTTCTGCGAAACGCATTGGCCCGCGTTCCGCCGCGTCGACTTCTTGCGCGCGCTGCGCGACTACAGCCGCCGGAATCGCCGGCACGGCAAGTAGGCCGCGGCGGCGCGCAAGGCCTTAAGGGCCGGCTCGCCCGCGTGCCACACTATGGACATGGCTGCGCTGTCGGCGGTGGTGTTCACGCTGAGCGCCTGGCTGGGCCTTTATCTGGCGGCCCGCGATCCGCGCAAACCCGTCCTCGCGCTGGCGGCGATCGGACTGTGTGGATTCGCGCTCGTGGTGGGGCTGGACGCGGTTCGCACCGCCAGTCCCGCGTATGCGCCAGCTGTTGAGCCGAGTCGAGATCTACCTGACGGCCATCCCCGGCGTGGCGTGGTTCGCGGTGCTCGTCGAGCTGTCCCGGCCCAGTGACGGCTGGCGGGCGCGCACCCGCGAAGTGTTGCTCGTGGCCGGTGTCGCGCGCGCTGACCCTGTTCGGGGCGGCGTTGGCCGGCAGCGTCGACGGGCCGCTGCGGCCGGGTCACTGGCTGATGTTCGCGGTGATCTCGGTGTCCACCCTCGGCGCGATGGCCGTCGCGTTGCGCCGGCCGCGGCGGCCGAGGCCGGCCGTGGGACTGGCCGTCACCGCGACGCTGTTCTTCGCGCTGGGCAATGCGATCCTGATCATTCCGCTGGGCCTGGTGCCCAGCTGGGTGGCGCTGGCGTCGACGAGTTGCGACGTCCTCGGGCTCGGGGTCGCCGTCGCCCTGTGGGACGCGTTCGACGAGGGCCACGCGCTGCGCGCCGACATGCTCCGCTCGTTCGCCGGTTCGGTGGCGGTGGCGGTGCTGTTCGGCGGCCAGGCGCTGATCGGGTTGGCGGTGACCCGCGACGATCCCGGCGCGCAGACCGCGCTCGACCGTGCTGCTGTTCACCAGCCTGGCGATCGCGATCGCCGTGCAGGTGCTCGCGGATCCGCTGGCCGGCGTGCTCGACCGGCTGGCGTTCTCGAAATCGCCTGCGCTGCGGGCGGATCGGGCCGCGCTGCGGCATACCGGGGCGGCGCTGCCGCTGCGGCAGGAGCACCCGCTCGCCGGCGTCGACGACGTCACCTTCGCCAGGCTCACCCGGCGGGCGCTGGGTCACTACGGCGACCTGACCAAGCTGGTCGCCAGCCCGCTGACCGCGTTGCCGGTGATCGACGAGCGACTGGCCGCCCGGGGAGCCCCCGACCATCCGATCGAGCGGGCCAACGAACTCAAGGCCGTGCTGGCCGACGGCATCGCGCGGCTCAAACCGCGCGACGGCGGCGACTTCGGAACCACCGAAGAGTGGCGGTACTACAACTCGCTGTACTTCCCCTACGTCGTCGGGGTGCGCGCCTACGCGCAGAACGCCACCGCCTCCGGTCTGGATCCGACCGCGCGGCAGGCCTGGCAGTGGTTCGTCACCGAGGTTCCGCAGCGCTCGCTGCACAACTGGCAAAACGCCGCGGCTCGGCTGATCGCCGCCGATCTTCGTGGACGGGTCCCGGTACCGCAGCGATTAGAACGGGTACCTCAGTCACCGCGGTCGCCGGACGGCACAGCGCTGTGCCCCGTGCCCCTGTGACTTGTGGGGCCGCTGAGCCCCCAACGACTGGCGCGTGTCAAATATTTACCCGCTGACTGGGAATAGTCGGGTGAACCACCTCGTCTTTGTATTCGTGGCAGTAGTTGGCAGCGCCACGAGTCGATATGGCAGTGCACTGGCGGCACCCTCAAAGCTGTTCGACCCAACCCGCCATCGCGAGGAGTAATCACATGAGCTCTGTTACCGGATGTTTCAGGCATCACGGCCCGGCCCCTCTACGACTCGACCGACTCGCTGTTGCGTTTTGCCGTGCGCGCCGACGCTACATTGACGGGATTGTGCGGTCTGGCGATCGCCTTCCTCGCCGACCCGCTGTCGTCGCTGACCGGCCTGACGTCGTTCCAGGAATACGTCGGGGGCGTCTTCTTCGTGCTCTACGGCCTGCTGGTGTTCAGCCTCGGGGCGGTGCCGGACCTGCGCCGCGTCGGCATCAGCGTCGTGGTGGCCAACGTCGTTTTCACGCTGGCCGCGATCGTGGCCGCGGAAGCGCTCCCGCTGACCGCCACCGGCGTCGCGTTGACGCTGGCCACCGGTGCCTACACGGCGGCGTTCGCGGGTCTGCAATACCTGGGCTTGCGTCGCCTCGCGGCGTGATCTGCCGCGCCGGGCTCGTGTCGCGGCGTTAAAGCTTGCGCAGCCGCAGCCGGTTGATGGAGTGGTCGGCGTCTTTGCGCAGCACCAGGGTGGCGCGCGGCCGGGTGGGCAGAATGTTCTCGACGAGGTTGGGGCGGTTGATCGATCGCCAGATCTCGCGAGCGGCGGCGACCGCCTTCGTGTCGTTCAGCGCCGAGTAGTGGTGGAAGTGCGATTCGGGATCCGCGAAGGCGGTGCCGCGCATGGCCAAGAACCGCGATACGTACCACTGCTCGATGTCTTCGATTCGGGCGTCGACGTACACGCCGAAGTCGAACAGGTCCGACACCATCAGGGTCGGACCGGTCTGCAGAACGTTGAGGCCCTCCAGGATCAGGATGTCGGGATGACGGACCACATGCTTGGCCCCGGGGATGACGTCGTATTTCAGGTGCGAATACACCGGCGCGCACGCGTAGTCCGAACCGGATTTGACCGAGGTCACGAACCGCATCAGCGCCCGACGGTTGTAGCTCTCCGGAAACCCTTTGCGGTGCATCAGGTTTCGCCGGTCCAGCTCGGCGTTCGGGTACAGGAAGCCGTCGGTGGTGACCAGGTCTACCCGCGGGTGATGATCCCAGCGCGCCAAGAGCGCCTGCAGCACACGGGCGGTCGTCGACTTGCCGACCGCCACGCTGCCGGCCACCCCGATGATGAACGGCACCGGCCGGTCCGGGTTTTGCTGGGGTTCGCCGAGGAATTCGGCGGTGGCGGCGAACAATCGCTGCCGCGCCGCGACCTGCAGGTGGATCAGCCGGGCCAGCGGCAGATAAACCTCTTCGACTTCGAGCAAGTCGATTTGTTCACCCAAACCGCGCAGGCCGACCAGTTCTTCCTCGGTGAGGGCCAGCGGCGTCGACATACGAAGCGCACGCCATTGCTTTCGGTCGAACTCCACATATGGGCTCGGCTCGCTAAGCCGCGGCATAGTGCCAGTGTTGCAGGGACGCCGAAAAGCCCGACGGCTGGGCTGGCGAAAAATCGGCGCTGGATAGACTGGCGGCCGTGACTGCTGCACCTGACGCCCGCCCCTCCGACATCCGTGATGTCCGCCCCGCTCGCCGAGGTCGACCCGGATATCGCCGAGCTGCTCGGCAAAGAGCTCGGCCGGCAACGCGACACGCTCGAGATGATCGCTTCGGAGAACTTCGTGCCGCGCGCGGTGCTGCAGGCCCAGGGCAGCGTGCTGACCAACAAGTACGCCGAGGGGTTGCCCGGGCGCCGCTACTACGGCGGCTGCGAGTACGTCGACGTCGTGGAGAACATCGCCCGCGACCGGGCCAAGGCGCTGTTCGGCGCCGACTTCGCCAACGTGCAGCCGCATTCGGGCGCCCAGGCCAACGCCGCCGTGCTGCACGCGCTGATGTCGCCGGGGGAACGGCTGCTGGGTCTGGATCTGGCCAACGGCGGTCACCTGACGCACGGCATGAAGCTCAACTTCTCCGGCAAGCTCTACGAGAACGGTTTCTACGGCGTCGACCCGACGACGCATCTGGTCGACATGGACGCGGTGCGGGCCCAGGCGCTGGAATTCCGGCCCAAGGTGATCATCGCCGGCTGGTCGGCCTACCCGCGGATCCTCGACTTCGCGGCGTTCCGGTCGATCGCCGACGAGGTCGACGCCAAGCTCTGGGTGGACATGGCGCACTTCGCCGGCCTCGTCGCGGCCGGGCTGCACCCGTCTCCGGTGCCGCACGCCGACATCGTGTCGACCACCATTCACAAGACTCTCGGCGGCGGCCGCTCGGGCATGATCCTGGGCAAGCAGGAGTACGCCAAGGCCGTCAACTCGGCGGTGTTCCCCGGCCAGCAGGGCGGACCGCTCATGCACGTCATCGCGGGCAAGGCCGTCGCGCTGAAGATCGCCGGCACCCCCGAATTCGTCGAGCGGCAGCAGCGCACGCTCTCCGGCGCGCGCATCCTCGCCGACCGGCTGTTGGCCGCCGATGTCGCCAAGGCCGGCGTGTCGGTGGTCAGCGGCGGCACCGACGTGCACCTGGTGCTGGTGGACCTGCGCAACTCGCCGCTCGACGGTCAGGCCGCCGAGGACCTGCTGCACGAGGTCGGCATCACCGTCAACCGCAACGCCGTGCCCAACGACCCGCGCCCGCCGATGGTCACCTCGGGCCTGCGGATCGGGACGCCCGCCCTGGCCACCCGCGGCTTCGGCGACGCCGAGTTCAGCGAGGTCGCCGACGTCATCGCCACCGCCCTGGCGGCCGGCAGCTCGGCCGACGTGGCGGGACTGCGGCAGCGCGTGACGCGGCTGGCGCAGGAGTTTCCGCTGTACGAGGGCCTCGAAGACTGGGCGCTGGTCGGCCGCTGACCCGGCATCGAACGCGGTCCGGACGGCCCAGGCCGAGCGCGATCTCGAGGACCAAAGTCACCAGTTGGCCGCGACACGACCCGGGCGATTTCATGAACCTGTGTACGCGGGTTACAGTTATTTCATGGCACAGAGACCTGTCGCTAACGCGCTGACCCTGGAACTCGAGCCGGTCGTCGAAGCGAACATCGACCGCCACCTGTCCACCGAAGAACATCTGGTTCGCGCACGACTACGTGCCGTTCGAACGGGGCGAGAACTTCGCCTTCCTCGGTGGGCGCGACTGGGACCCGTCGTCGATGACGCTGCCGCGGACCGTTGACCGACGCCTGCGAGATCATGCTGCTGCTCAAGGACAACCTCGCCGCGCACCACCGCGAGCTGGTCGAGCACTTCATCCTGGAGGACTACTGGGGCCGCTGGCTGGGCCGGTGGACCGCCGAGGAGCACCTGCACGCCATCGCGCTGCGCGAATATCTGGTGGTGACCCGCGAGGTCGACCCGACCGCTAACGAAGAGGCCCGCGTCCAGTACGTCATGAAGGGCTACCGCGCCGACACCTACTCGCAGGTGGAAACCCTGGTGCACATGGCGCTGGTCGAACGCACCCACGCCGTGTTCTGCGAAAACCTGGCCGCGAAGCTCGAGGAGCCCATCCTGGCCGGGCTCATCGACCGGATCGCCCGCGACGAGCGGCGTCACGAAGTCTTCTTCTCCAACCTCGTCGCGCACTGCCTCGAGTACACCCGCGACGAGACCATCGCGGCGATCGCCGCCCGCGCGGCCGACCTGAAGGTGCCCGGCGCCGACATCGACGCGTACCAGGACAAGGTGCAGCAACGTCGACAAGGCAGGCATTTTCGGTCCGGAGCAGCTGCGTCAGGCGATCTCCGACCGCGTCACCGCATGGGGGCTCGCGGACGAGCCTGAACTGCGGCAATTCGTCGTCGGTTAAGCCGGCCTGTACGCGCCTCTCGACGTTGGCCGCCCACTGAAGGTGGTCGCGGCTCGCAACGTCGGCGCGCCTGCACAGCGGGCATGCGGCCACGGGAGTAGCGTCGTTCTCGATGGTCAGCGTCATGCTCTGCTGCCAGGGCGGCACCTCCCGTCACTACAACGGAAGGACCGGCCCCGGTCCTGGTGCTGCGGTTCCCGTCGACATGCCTGTGCGGGTCCGCGCGGGCTCATCCCGCTCGAGGAGCGCTACGTGACCGATATCCGGACCTACGTGATCGACACTTCCGTGCTGCTGTCCGACCCCTGGGCGTGCAGCCGGTTCGCCGAACACGAGGTGGTTGTTCCGTTGGTGGTGATCAGCGAACTGGAGGCCAAACGCCACCACCACGAGCTGGGATGGTTCGCCCGCCAGGCGTTGCGGCTGTTCGACGATCTTCGGCTCGTGCACGGACGGCTGGATCAGCCCATTCCCGTTGGGGCGCAAGGCGGTTCGCTGCACGTCGAGCTCAATCACACAGACCCGTCGGTGCTGCCGGCGGGTTTCCGCAGCGACAACAACGACTCCCGGATCCTGAGCTGCGCCGCCAACCTCGCCGCCGAAGGCAGGCGAGTTACGTTGGTCAGCAAGGATATTCCGCTTCGGGTCAAGGCCGCCGCGGTGGGGCTGGCCGCCGACGAATACCACGCGCAGGACGTGGTCGTCTCCGGATGGTCGGGGATGCGCGAGATCGAGACTGCGCCGAGGACATCGACGCGCTGTTCGCCGATGGCGAGATCGATCTGGTGGAAGCGCGAGACCTGCCCTGCCACACCGGTGTTCGGTTGCTCGGCGGCAGCTCTCATGCGCTGGGCCGGGTCAACGCCGACAAACGCGTCCAGCTGGTTCGCGGTGACCGCGAGGTGTTCGGGCTGCGCGGGCGTTCCGCCGAACAGCGGGTAGCGCTCGACCTGCTGCTCGACGAGTCGGTGGGCATCGTGTCGCTGGGCGGCAAGGCCGGCACCGGCAAGTCGGCGCTCGCACTGTGCGCCGGTCTGGAGGCGGTGCTGGAGCGGCGGACCCAGCGCAAGGTGGTGGTCTTCCGCCCGCTCTACGCCGTCGGCGGCCAGGAGCTCGGGTATCTGCCCGGCAGCGAGAGCGAAAAGATGGGCCCGTGGGCGCAGGCCGTCTTCGACACCCTCGAGGGTCTGGCCAGCCCGGCGGTGCTGGAGGAAGTGCTGTCCCGCGGCATGCTCGAAGTGCTGCCGCTGACCCACATCCGGGGCCGGTCGCTGCACGACTCGTTCGTCATCGTCGATGAGGCGCAGTCGCTGGAGCGCAACGTCCTGCTGACCGTGCTGTCCAGGTTGGGCACCGGATCGCGGGTGGTGCTGACGCACGACATCGCGCAGCGCGACAACTTGCGGGTGGGCCGCCACGACGGGGTCGCGGCGGTGATCGAGAAGCTCAAGGGCCATCCGCTGTTCGCCCACATCACCCTGTTGCGCAGCGAGCGATCGCCGATCGCCGCCCTGGTCACCGAGATGCTCGAGGAGATCGCCGGCCCGCAGTGAGGGCGCGCTGACCAGCGCGCTCGACCCCGGGTGGATGTCCCTTCGATAAGCTTCGACGGTGGCGAAACGACCCGACACCCAGGCCTGGCGCTACTGGCGCACGGTCGTCGGTGTGGCGGCGGCCGCCGCGGTGCTGGTGATCGGCGGGCTGACGGGTCACGTGACCCGCGCCGACGACCTCAGCTGCTCGGTCGTCAAGTGCGTCGCGTTGACGTTCGACGACGGGCCGGGGCCGTTCGACGAGCGGTTGCTGCAAATCCTGAAGGAGAACGACGCCAAGGCCACGTTCTTCCTGATCGGCAACAAGGTGGCCGCCAACCCGGCGGGCGCCAAGCGCATCGCCGACGCCGGGATGGAAATCGGCAGCCACACCTGGGAACACCCCAACATGACCACGATCCCGCGCGAAGACATCGCCGCCCAGTTCTCCAAGGCCAACGACGCGATCACCGCCGCAACCGGGCGCACCCCGAACGCTGTATCGACCCGCGGGCGGATTGTCCGACCCGGTGGTGCGCCAGACCGCCGGCCAATTCGGGCTGGCCGAAATCCTCTGGGATGTCATCCCTTTCGATTGGGCGAACGACTCGAACACGGCGGCGACGCGCTACATGTTGATGACCTACATCAAGCCGGGCTCGGTGGTGTTGTTCCATGACACCTACTCGAGCACCGTGGATCTGGTGTACCAGTTCATCCCGGTGCTCAAGGCCAACGGCTACCGGTTGGTGACGGTCAGCGACCTGCTGGGGTCGCGGGCGCCCGGCAGCAGCTACGGCAGCCGGGACAACGGTCCACCCGTCAACGGCCTGCACGACATCCCGCCGGCGATATCCCCACGCTGCCCAACACGCCCTCGCCGAAACCGATGCCGAATTTCCCGATCACCGACATCCCCGGGCAGAATTCCGGCGGGCCGAATAACGGTGCGTAGAGCAAATTTCGGACCGCACGCGGCTACCTTTATAGGGTGATCACCGTGGGCTGGCTTCGGGACGGCTTCCGCCGCAATGGCGTGGCCCGGCGCGGCAGCCCGCCACGCGGGCAACGAAAGTCCTTTCGACGGTGGCTGTTTCAATACGGGTTCGACCTGAGCCTGTCCTACGTTCTGGCCGTCGTCGAAGCGGCCGCCATCCTGATTCCGTTGCGGGGCCACACTTCGGTCGGGGCCAACGCGGACTTCGCGCGACAGAACACGGCGCCGGTGGTGCTGCTCGTCGTGCTGGGCATCATCGGCGTCACGTTGGCCGGTGCCGTGAGCCTGGCTCCCACGTTGCGTTGGTATGTCGCGGGCGACGATCCCACACCGGAACAATGCGAAGCCGTGATGAAGCTGGCCGGCCGCCAGTCGGCGATCCTGGTGACGGCCTGGACGTTCAGCGGCGGAATCTTCATCCTGCTGAATCTGAATGGTGGGGCACAACTTCTGCTGCCCATCGTGCTCGGCGTGCTGCTCGGCGGATCGGCCGCCGCCGGCACCGGGATGCTGCTCGCGCAACGCACGCTGCGGCCCATCATGCGCGCGGCCACGCTGGGCGCCGAGCCGCGGCTGGCGGTACCCAGCGTGTACGCGCGACTGGTTCTGCTGTGGTTCCTGTGCAGCGCATTCCCCATCGCCGTGATCGCGACGCTGGTCGTTCTCCGCTCGTACGGGTGGCTGATCGAGAAGTCCGCGTCGCTGGACGTGCCGATTCTGGTGGTGTCGCTGGCCGCGCTGGTGCTGGGACTGCCCACGATGATTCTGACCTCACGGTCCATCTCGGATCCGGTCGGCGAGGTCGTCGACGCGATGGCCGAGGTCGAGCATGGCCGCATGGAAACATACGTCGGCGCCTACGAACGTTCCCAAATCGGGCGCCTGCAAACGGGATTCAACCGAATGGTGGCCGGGCTCGCCGAGCGGGACCGGCTGCGTGACCTGTTCGGACGCCACGTCGGGGCCGACGTCGCGCAGCGCGCCCTCAACGAGGGGGCATCGCTGTCGGGAGACGTGGTCGAAGCGGCGGTGCTTTTCATCGACCTGGTGGGATCCACTCAGCTCGCGGAAAGCCGTCCCCCGCAAGAGGTCGCGGAGGTGCTCAACGACTTCTTCCGGATCGTCGTGCACGCCGTCGACGAACACCACGGGCTGATCAACAAATTCGCCGGCGACGCCGCACTCGCCGTCTTCGGGGTGCCGTTGCCGACCAGCGAGCCGGCATCGTCGGCGTTGGCGACCGCGCGTGCGCTCGGCTCCCAACTGCGGCGGCTGCCGGTCGATTTCGGCATCGGCGTCTCCGCGGGGCGGGTGTTCGCCGGCAACGTCGGTGCCGAAAACCGGTATGAATACACCGTGATCGGTGACGCCGTCAACGAAGCCGCGCGGCTGGCCGACCTGGCCAAGACCGCCGACCGGCGGATCCTGTGTTCGGCGGGTGCCATCGATGCCGCGGGCGAGGCCGAGCGCGCGCAGTGGGCCGAATGCTATTCCACGGTACTGCGCGGGCGATCCGAGGCCACCCACGTCTCGGCGCCGACGGGCCCGGCTGGCTAGCCGGGCCAATCCGCGTCAGGACTTCGAGACCTTCAGCGCGGCAATGATTTTGCCGACGAGGTCCGCCGAAGCGGCGTCGCCGATGGGTGTGCTGCCGATGAAGACGGTGACCGGCTTGGTGTCGACGGCGATGATGGTGACGGAGTCGCCCTTGACGTTGCGACTGGGATCGGCGATCGTGACGTCGGCGTCCACCCGGGCGGCCTTGGTGCCGTCGACGGTGATCGACGACGACTTCGTCGGCCCGAGCGTGGGCTGCGCGTTCGCGTAGCCGGGGCCCGCGACGATGCATTGCATCAACTTCGTGGCTTGGGCCGTAAGGTCCATGCTGGCAACGAAATTGGTGACGCCGACCTCGGCCGTCATCATCCACTGATTGGCTCCGGGCACGTCCTGGGCGACGCCCAGCCCGCCGATCAGGTTCGGGCCCTGGTCGTCGGAGAACACCGTCCAGCCGCCCGGCGCCGCGCTGGCCGGGAACGAAAGCTTGCCGGCGGCAGATCGAGTCGGTCCGGGGCATCTCGCCGCCGGACACGTTCGGGGTGCAATCGGTCGCGTTCTGCGCGGAGTTCTTCGGCTGTGAGACCGAGGTGCTCGTCGTCGAGGGCGCGGTGGCCGGCTTGTTGTCATGGCCGCTGTGCATGACCAGCAGCGTCGCCACCAGTGCGATGACCGCCAGCACGACCAGGCCGGCGACGATCAGCCACGGCAGCTTCGAGCCGGGCCCACCCGGCGGCGGTCCCGGGGGGTAGGGCCCGCCCGGGCCGCCGGGCGGAAACTGTTGTCCGGGTTGGGGATACTGCTGATTCGGGTAGGGGGCACCGCCGGGCGGGTACGGGTACGCACCACCCGGCGGCGGGTACCCGTACGGACCGCCCTGCGGGTAGGGACCGGGACCGCCCTGCGGGTAGGGGCCGGGACCGCCCTGCGGGTAGGGACCGGGACCGCCTTGCGGGTAGGGACCGGGACCGCCTTGCGGCTGGCCGCCCCAATTCGGGTCCTGCCCATACGGATTGCTTCCGTAGGGCCCCTGACCGTAGGGACCGCCGGGAGGAGCCGTCATGGAAAACCACCCTTACTCTCGTCGACCACCGCCGTCATCGATGACGGCCGGCTCAGTCTTCGGGCTTGACCTTGGCCATCGCCAGTACGTCGAGCCGCCGGTCGAGTTCGTCGATCGACAACTTGTCGCCGATCAGGCCGCGATCGATCACGGTCTGCCGGATCGTCTTGCGCTCCTTGAGCGCTTGCTTGGCCACCGCGGCGGCCTCCTCGTAGCCGATCGCCGAGTTCAGCGGCGTCACGATGGACGGCGATGACTCGGCCAGCTCGCGCAGGTGCTCGACGTTGGCGGCCAACCCGGTGATGCAGCGCTCGGCGAACAGCTTCGACACATTGGTCAGCAGCTTGAAGGACTCGAGGATGTTGCGGGCCATCATCGGGATGTAGACGTTGAGCTCGAACGCGCCGGACAGGCCGCCCACGGCGACCGCGGCGTCGTTACCGATCACCTGCGCGGCAACCTGCGTAACCGCCTCGGGCAGAACGGGATTGACCTTGCCCGGCATGATCGAGCTGCCCGGTTGCAGGTCGGGCAGCTGGATCTCGGCCAGGCCGGTCAGCGGGCCCGACCCCATCCAGCGAACGTCGTTGGCGATCTTGGTCAGCGACACCGCGATGGTGCGCAGCGCGCCGGAAGCCTCGACCAGCCCGTCGCGGGCCGCCTGCGCCTCGAATGAATTTGCCGCGGTGCGCAATTCGCTTAGGCCGGTGGAGGTGACCAACGTTTCGACCACCTTGGCGCCGAAGCCGTCGGGAGCGTTCAGGCCGGTACCGACGGCGGTGCCGCCGATGGCCAGCTCGCCCAGCCGGGGCAGCGTCGCGCGCACCCGCTCGATGCCCGCCTCGATTTGCCGTGCGTATCCGCTGAATTCCTGGCCGAGCGTCACCGGGACGGCGTCCATGAGGTGGGTGCGGCCCGACTTGACCACGGTGTGCCACTCACGGGCCTTGCCGGCCAGGGCGGCGTGCAGCACCTCGAGCGCCGGGATGAGATGACGGACGGCGGCCTCGGTGGCTGCGATGTGGGTTGCGGTGGGGAAGGTGTCGTTGGATGACTGCGACATGTTGACGTCGTCGTTGGGGTGCACCGTCACACCGTTGGCGGCCGCGATGCTGGCGATCACCTCGTTGGTGTTCATGTTGGAGCTGGTGCCCGAGCCGGTCTGGAAGACGTCGATGGGGAACTGGTCGTCGTGCCGGCCGTCGGCGATCTCAGCCGCAGCGGCGATGATCGCGTCGGCCTTCTCCGGCGCCAGCAAGCCCAGGTCCTTGTTGACCTGCGCGCAGGCGCCCTTCAGCAGGCCCAACGCGCGGATCTGGGTGCGTTCCAGGCCGCGGCCCGAGATCGGGAAGTTCTCGACAGCGCGCTGAGTTTGCGCGCGCCACAACGCTTTTGCGGGTACGCGGACCTCGCCCATGGTGTCGTGCTCGATGCGGTACTCGGTGTCGGCTACGTCTTCAGCGGCCATTTAGTGGCTTTCCTCGTTCTTCGATCGGTGGTCAGGGCAGGGGATAGGCGGCGGAGCTATCGCCGGTGAAGTCGATGGCGGAGTACTCGTTGAGTTTCGAAAGCCGGTGGTAGGCCTCGATCATCCGGACGGTTCCCGACTTCGAACGCATGACGATCGACTGTGTGGTGCAGCCGCCGGGGTAGTACTGCACGCCCTTGAGCAGATCGCCGCTGGTGACCCCGGTGGCGCAGAAGAACACGTTCTCACCGGACACCAGGTCCTCGGTGGTCAGCACCTGGTCCAGGTCGTAGCCGGCGTCGATGGCCTTCTGGCGTTCCTCGTCGTCCGTGGGAGCCAGCTGCGCCTGGATGGCGCCGCCCATGCAGCGGATCGCGGCGGCGGCGATGATGCCTTCCGGCGTGCCGCCGATCCCGGCCAGCATGTCGGTGCCCGAGTGCGGCCGGCAGGCCGAGATCGCGCCGGCGACGTCGCCGTCGGTGATCAGCCGGATCCGGGCTCCGGTCGCCCGGACCTCGTGGATCAGCTGGGCATGCCGCGGCCGGTCCAGGATGCACACCGTCATGTCGCGCACCGAGAGCGCCTTGACCTTGGCGACGGCCTTGATGTTCTCGGCGATCGGCGCGGTGATGTCGAGCACGTGCGCGGCCTCGGGCCCGACGGCGATCTTGTTCATGTAGAACACCGCCGACGGGTCGAACATCGCGCCGCGGTCGGCCACCGCGAGCACGGAGATGGCGTTGGGCATGCCCTTGCTCATCAGCGTGGTGCCGTCGATCGGGTCGACGGCGAAGTCGCACTCCGCGCCGTCGCCGTTGCCGACGTCTTCGCCGTTGTAGAGCATCGGCGCGTGGTCCTTCTCACCCTCGCCGATGACGACGACGCCGCGCATCGACACCGTGTTGACCAGCTCGCGCATCGCGTCGACGGCCGCCCCGTCGCCGCCCTCCTTGTCGCCGCGGCCGACCCAGCGACCTGCGGCCATGGCACCGGCCTCGGTGACTCGTACCAGTTCCAATGCCAGGTTGCGGTCCGGAGCCTCACCGCGCGGTCGCCCCTGCGCTGGGGCCCGGCCGGTGGTGGCGGTCGAGCGGTCGCCCTCAACTGTCATGGTTGGTGATTGTCCCAGAAGCGGATCGGTCCGCTGGAACTGGGATACTTGGGGGATGACGGAGGAGCCGCCGCTGAATGCCCAGCTTGATGGGAACGTAGCCGGCGCGCCGTCCCCGCAAGCTGGACCGGCGGCCCGCCCAGTTTCGAAGCCGGCGAAACCCCGGTTGTTGCAGGACGGCCGGGACATGTTCTGGTCGCTGATACCGCTGGTCATCGGCTGCGTCGTGCTGGCCGGCATGCTGGGCATGTGCTCGTTTCAGCTCGGCAGCCACGAGGGTCCCGTCCCGTCCTATGACGCGGGGGCGGCCCTGCGTGCGGACGCTTCGGCGCTCGGCTTTCCCATCCGGCAACCGCAGCTGCCCGCCGGCTGGCAGGCCAACTCCGGCCACCGCGGTGGTATCCAGGGCGGTCGGACCGACCCCGCGAGCGGTCAGCGGGTGAACGCGCCCATTTCGGTCGTCGGCTACATCAGTCCGACCGGCATGTATCTGAGCCTGACCCAGAGCAACGCCGACGAGGACAAGCTGATCAACTCGATTCATCCGTCGGCCTACCCGACCGGAACGGTCGACGTCGGCGGAACCAGCTGGGTGGTCTATCAGGGTTCCGGCCAGAATGGCGCGGACGCCGAACCCGTGTGGACGACCCGGCTCACCGCTCCGGGCGGCGCCACCCAAATTGCGATAACCGGCGCCGGAAACACCGATCAGTTCCGTACGCTGGCGTCGGCGACGCAATCGCAACCGCCTTTGCCAAGCCGCTAGCTCACCCGCGCAAGCAAAGGGATCTGTCGACGTGACTGCACCAGAGGCTGATCTGTCCGGATGGTCGGTGGCACCGTTCAGCGGTGGCGGCTACACCCATGACGTCTACCGCAAGGGCGCCGGCCCCGGGGTGGTGCTGATTCCCGAGATTCCGGGGATCCATCCCGGTGTGCTCGCCCTGGGGAATCATCTGGTGGACAACGGCTTCACCGTCGCCATGCCGTCCCTGTTCGGCGAGCCGGGCAAGGCCAAGACGGCCGGTTACCTCGTCGCTGCCATCGGACGAGCCTGTGTGGCAAGGGAATTCGCGGCACTCGCGACTGAACAAGCAGCGACCGGTGTCGCTGTTCCTGCGTGCCCTGGCCCGTGATCTCAACGCGTCGACGCCGGGCAAGGGTGTCGGCGTGATCGGCCAGTGCTTCACCGGCGGGTTCGCGCTGGCCGCCGCGGTCGACGACAGCGTGCTGGCGCCGGTGCTTTCGCAGCCGTCGGTCCCGTTCCCGCTTGGCGCCGCCCGGCGCCGTGACCCGGGCTTGAGCGAATCCGAGCTCGCCACCGTGGCCGACCGGTGCGCCAACGACGGCCTGTGCGCCATGGGCTTGCGGTTCAGCGAGGACAAGATGGCGCCCGGCGAGCGGTTCGCGACGCTCAAGCAGCGCCTCGGCGACGCCTTCGAGGTGATCGACATCGATTCGGGCCCTGGCAATCAGCACGGCTTCGGCAAGATGGCGCACTCGGTGCTCACCGACGAGGTCCGTGAAGTCGACGGCCACCCCGCCTACGAAGCCCGTAAGCGAGTGGTCGAGTTCCTCACGCAACGCCTTTTCTAGGTTCGTTCAGGAGATTTTGCACGCGCATGGCAATCGACGACCTGGTGGTCGAAACCAACAGCGGCCCGGTCCGGGGCATCGAAGAGGACGGCGTCAAGGCGTGGAAGGGCATTCGGTACGCGGCGGCCCCCGCGGGCGAACTGCGTTTCCGGGCGCCCCAACCGCCCGCGCGGTGCACCGAGGTCGCCGACGCGACCGCCTTCGGGCCGGCCTGCCCGCAACCGGTATTTCCCAACATGCCATTGGATTTGGGCGCGCCGCAGGGCGAAGACTGCTTGCGACTCAACGTCTGGGCGTCTGCCGACACCCGACCGGGTGACGCCAAGCCGGTGATGGTCTGGCTGCACGGCGGCGCCTACGTCCTGGGGTCGAGCAGCCAGACGCTCTATGAGGGCCGCAGGCTGGTCAGCCACGGCGACGTCGTCGTGGTGACCGTCAACTATCGGCTCGGGGTGCTCGGCTTTCTCGACCTGTCGTCGTTCGACGCCGCGGGACGGCATTTCGACTCGAACGTCGGGTTGCGCGACGTGCTGGCGGCCCTGGAATGGGTGCGCGACAACATCGCTGCCTTCGGTGGCGATTCGCAGCGGGTCACGCTGTTCGGCGAGTCCGCGGGGGCCGGGATCGTCACCACGCTGCTGGCCAGCCCGGCGGCCGAGGGTCTGTTCGGCGCGGCGATCGCGCAAAGTTCGCCGGCCACTTCGGTTTACGACCGCGAGCGGGCCGGCCTGGTGGCCCAGGCCTTCCTCGACCGGCTGGGAATCGCCCCGTCGGAATCGCAAAAGCTGGTCGAGATCCCGATGGCGGCGATCCTGGCCGCGTCGCAACAGGTGTTCGACGAGGTGCCGGTGCGCTACCCGGGAAGGCTGGCGTTCGTCCCGATCGTCGATGGCGATGTGCTGAGCGACTACCCGGTCAAGCTGGCGCAGGAGGGCCGCTCCCATCCGGTCCCGCTGATCATCGGCACTAACAAGCATGAGGCGGCGCTGTTCCGGTTGATGCGCTCGCCGCTGATGCCGATCACTCCGAGTGCGATCACGTCGATGTTCAACCAGATCGCCGCCGAACAACCCGATCTGCAGCTGCCCACCGAAGAGGTGATCGGCTCGGCGTATGCGCGAATGCGGCGCAAGGCAAAGAGTTTGAGCATCGCGACCGACGTCGGCTTCCGGATGCCGTCGGTGTGGCTCGCGGAGGGCCACAGCCGGGTGGCGCCGGTCTATCTGTACCGGTTCGATTACGCCACCCCATTGCTGAAGCTGTTGATGGTCAACGCCGCGCACGCCACCGAATTGCCTTACGTCTGGGGCACTCTCGGTGCGCCCAAGGATCCCACCCTGAAGCTGGGTGGCACCAAAACCGCCAAGGCGGTATCCAAGAGGGTGCGTACCCGATGGATCAACTTCGCCGCGCACGCCGTGCCCGCGGGCCCAGCCGGCGAGCCGGAATGGACGTCGTATGCGGAGAACGACCGTTCCTGCCTGATCATCGGCCGCAGCGACGCCGTCGCGCACGATGTCGACGCCAACATCCGCGCGGCCTGGGGTAGCCAGATGGTGAGCTTCCGCTAGGCGGATGCCTTGCCCGCCAGGGCTTGTCGCTTCATCTGGTCGAACATATCGACGTAGTACGACTGGCATTCCGCCAGCGCCTGCTCGGTATTGAACAGGGGCTGATAACCAAGGTCGCGGGACGCCTTGGCGATCGAAAAGAAGTTATCCAGATACAGCCGCTCGACGGCGAGCGGCTCGAGCAGCGGCGCCGGTATCCCGAACCGGAAATGCAGCCGCTGCCAACCCGTCATCGCCGCCCGCACGATGGGGCCGTTCACCCGGACCCGGGGCCACTTCACCCCGCAGGCCTCGACCACCGGCCTGGCGAACTCGAACATGTTGATCGGCTCGTCGTCGTTGATGAAATACGCCTGGCCGGGCGCGGTGCCACCGGGCGTCAGGTGTTCGGCCGCCAGGATGAAACCGTGAATCAGGTTGTGCACGTAGGAGTTATCCAACCGGGCCGACTTACGGCCGATCAGCACCTTGACGTGGCCGGCGATCACGCTTTCGAACAGCTTGCGGAACATCGTCTGGTCGCCCCGGCCCCAGATACCGCTGGGCCTGATCGCACACGTCAACAAGCCGTCAACACCGTTCTGGCCCAGAACGAATCGCTCGGCGAGCACTTTGGTCTCGGTGTACAGGTCGTTGAACCGGTTGGTGTAGGGCAGCGTCTCGTCGCCACCGACGATGTTCTGGCCGCCCATGACGACGCTGTTGGACGAGGTGTAGACGAAGCGCTGCACCCCGACCGCCTGCCCGGCGCGGACCAGGTTCTCGGTGCCCCCGACGTTGACCCCGAAGCTGCGCTGCCGATACTCGTCGGTCACCGACGCGCCGCCCATCAAGTCGATGATCGCCGCGGTGTGGAAGACGGTGTCGATACCGTCGACCGCTTGGGCGCACACCGCCGTGTCCGTGATGTCGCCCTGCAGCACCTCTAGCTGCGGATGCGGCGGCAGCGGCGAGGGCGCGCGGTCGAAGGAGCGGACCTGATGCCCGCGGTCGAGCAAGGTGGTTACCAGGTTGGCGCCGACGAATCCCGAGCCCCCGGTGACCAGGACGCGGCCGAGTTCGGCCGTCAGTGATGCATCACCCATGGCTGCGAGCATAACTGAAACGTGTTCCAGTTTGGAAAAAAGTTTTCAACCAAGCCCTCCGATATCACCGAATTCAGGCATCGTCGGCGTCACCCGCCGCGAGCGCATCTTCGATCCTCTTGCGAGCGCCGGCTAAGTGCTCCTCGCACCGTTTAGCCAGCTGTTCGCCTCTTTCCCACAGCTTCAGCGACTCATCCAGATCCAGGCCGCCCTGCTCGAGCAGCTCGGACGACTTCGATCAGTTCGTCCCGGCACGCTTCATACGCCAAGTGACTAATAGGTGTAATAGATTCGCCCTCTACCGGGGTGGCGGAGTCGTCCCCGCCGTCGTTCTTACGCGCCATCCGTCCGTCCCTCGCTCACCGCGGCGACGGCGCCGTCGGCCACCCGCACCCGCAGTCGTGTGCCCTCGGGCGCGTCGTCGACCGAACGGAGCACGGGGCTGGTCGTCGCCCCGATGGCTTGCACGACGGCGTAACCGCGGGCCAGTGTGGCCGCCGGCCCCAACGTCGCCAGCCGCGCGCTCAGGTGGCCGACACGCTCGGTCTCGGTGGCGGCCAGCCGGGTGATATCGCGGCGAATCGCCGACCGCGCGCGGTGCACCTCGTCGGCGCGCGCCGTCAAGGCCGCCAGCGGCTCGGCCAGCACCGGGCGGCTGCGTACCTGGGCGAGCGCACGTTGCTCGCGGGACACCCAGTTGCGCAACGCCTGCGCGCTGCGCCGGCGCAGGTCGTCGATCAGCCGCTGCTCGGCCACGGTGTCGGGCACCACCTTCTTCGCCGCATCGGTCGGGGTGGCGGCGCGCAGATCGGCGACCAGATCGCACAGCGGGTTGTCGGGTTCGTGGCCGACCGCGCTGATCACCGGGGTGTGGCACGCCGCGATGGCGCGGCACAGCGTCTCGTCGGAGAACGGCAGCAGGTCCTCCACGCTGCCGCCGCCCCGGGCGATCACAATGACGTCGACGGCCGGGTCGTGGTCGAGTTCGCGTAGCGCCTCGACGATCTGGGCGACCGCGTTGGGTCCCTGGACAGCGGTGTTGCGCACCGCGAAGCGCACCCCGGGCCAGCGTGCGGCCGCCACGGTTGTCACGTCGCGCTCGGCGGCGCTGGCCCGGCCGGTGATCAATCCGACCATGTTGGGCAAGAAGGGGATCGGTCGCTTGAGCCGAGGATCGAAAAGCCCTTCGGCGTCCAGCAGCCGGCGCAGCCGATCGATGCGGGCCAGCAGCTCGCCCACCCCGACAGCGCGAATCTCGGTGAGCCGCAACGAGAATGTGCCCCGGCCCGTGTAGAAGGACGGCTTGCCGCGCACCACTACCTGTGTGCCTTCGGCCAGCTTCACCGGCGCGTTGCAGCACCAGATCGCGCGGACACGTCACGGTCAGCGACATGTCGGCGGCCGGGTCACGCAGCACCATGAACACGGTTTTGGAGTCCTGCCGCATCGAGATCTGGGCCAGCTGGCCCTCGACCCACACGGTGCCCAGCTTGTCGATCCAGCCCGCGACCCGGATGGCCACCGCGCGCACCGGAAAAGGGTTCTCGGCGGAGTTCGGTTCGGAGGTAACGGCCGGGGTCACTTCGCGTTCGCGCGGGTGATCCTGTTGGCGAGCAGCGTCTGGAACGGGGCCCGGCCCTTGGTGGCCTGCTCGTAGGCCAGCAGGGCCTCGAGTTCGTCCACCCTCAGCGACTGCAGACGGGCCCGCAGCTGTGCCAGCGTCAGCGCCGCGTAGTCCAGTTCGGTGACCACCGCCGGTTGCGGAGCCGAGGCTTTGGCTGCCGGCTTCTTCGATTGCCGGGTGGGCTTGGTCAGGGCGCTGGCGTCTTCGTGCGCGTCGGCCACCGAATACAGCGCGAACCTGCCCTCGGCCCTGCGCTCGCCCTCACCGCCGTCTTGCGCCGCGGCGTACGCCCCGTCGAGCGCACCGTTCAGGTCCTCGTCGAAGGTCGCCCATTCCGGCTTCTCATCCCTGGGCGGGAAGATCGATTCGAGGGTGCTGTCGCCCTTGATCGCAAGCTCGGCGAGGTTCTGCTGAAAGCGCATCACGATGTGCGCCGCCTGGCTGGCCAGCGTCATCGGGTACATCAGGATGGTTTTCGGCAGCCGGATGGTCTCTTCGACAGCGATTGTCGCCGCGCCGACCAGCAGCCGAACTCCATACGGTGCAGTGCCCATGGGTCCAAGATTGCCCTAAGCGGCGGCTAACTCCAAGCCCACCGGCGCGAGCTGGCAAGCCCGTGTCGGCAGTAAGTACCCTGGACGTCATGCCGCCGACTATCGACATGGGGATTCCCGGCGCGGTGCGATCGGTAGCCAGCGACCCAGCCCGTAAGCGAGTGCTCCTGGCCGAACCGCGCGGTTACTGCGCGGGCGTGGACAGGGCCGTGGAGACCGTGGAACGCGCACTGGAAAAGCACGGCCCGCCCGTCTACGTGCGTCACGAGATCGTGCACAACCGCCACGTCGTCACCACCCTGGAAAAGGCCGGTGCGGTGTTCGTCGAGGAGACCGACGAGGTGCCCGAAGGCGCCATCGTGGTGTTCTCCGCGCACGGCGTCGCGCCCACCGTGCACGTCGCGGCCGCCGACCGCAACCTGCACACCATCGACGCCACCTGCCCCCTGGTGACCAAGGTGCACAACGAGGCCAGGCGATTCGCGCGCAACGACTACGACATCCTGCTGATCGGCCACGAGGGCCACGAGGAGGTCGTCGGCACCGCCGGGGAGGCGCCGGACCACGTGCAGCTGGTCGACGGGGTCGCCGCGGTGGACAACGTGACGGTGCGCGACGAGAACAAGGTGGTGTGGCTCTCGCAGACCACGCTGTCGGTCGACGAGACCATGGAGATCGTCGAGCGGCTGCGGCTACGGTTCCCGAAGCTGCAGGATCCGCCCAGCGACGACATCTGCTACGCGACCCAGAACCGCCAGGTCGCGGTCAAGGCGATGGCGCCGGAGTGTGAGCTGGTGATCGTCGTCGGGTCCCGCAACTCATCGAATTCGGTGCGGCTGGTGGAGGTGGCGCTGGGCGGCGGGGCCGCTGCCGCGCACCTGGTCGACTGGGCCGACGACATCGACCCGGAATGGCTGGAAGGCGTCACCACGGTGGGCGTCACGTCGGGGGCGTCGGTCCCCGAGGTCCTGGTCGAAGGCGTGCTGGCGCGGCTCGCCGAGTGCGGTTTCGACGTGGTGCAGCCGGTCACGACCGCGCAGGAGACCTTGGTGTTCGCGCTGCCACGCGAGATCCGATCAGTGCGCTGAGCCGCTTAGCGCCTCAGACGTCGTACTCCCACGATTCCGCCGGTGACCGTCCGTGCGAGCGACCGGGTGTCCGCGAGCGGCTGCGGCGCTCGGTATGCGGCTCGCGCGGCGGCTCTTGCGAACCGGCGCCGCGGTAGCGGACCTGCGAGATGGGGTGATGCGTCCCGTTGGAGCCGTTTGACGGGGGCCGCCGGCGCCTCGGCTCATGGGGCGGCTCGTAGGGCTCGCGGCTCTCGTAGCGACCCGCGGAAGTGGGGCCGCTCGGCGGGTCATACCTGCCCCCGTAAGACTCGTAGCCGTCGAAGCGGCCGCTCCGCGGGGTGGGCCGCTCGTAGGGATTGCGGCGGGGGCGCGGCTCGCGACGCGCCTCCCGGGGCGATTGGCCACGCGAATCGGGGTCGGCGTCTGGCCGGGGCCGCCGGCGGGACCGCCGGGGCGCCTCGACGTCGTCATAATCGCGGGCCGACGCCGCGCTGCGGCGGGTGCTGCGCCGCGGGCGCTCGGGCCGCTCGACCGGTTCCGACCCATCGTCGAGTGGCTCGCGTGAATGCCGGGAGCGGCTGCGGGCCGATCGCGTGGAGGAGCGGGTGCTGCGTGTCGAGCGGCGGGTCCTCGACGAAGAGCCCGATGCGCGGCCGCGGCGGGAATCGGTGGTGTCGTCGGCGTCGTCCGCCTGGGTGTCGGACTGCAGCACCGACTGCGCTTTGGCGACGATGCCGTTGAAGAAGGACTTGGCGCCGACGCCGGCGGCCCCCGCAGCGTCGGCGGAGGTGTTCGCCGTTGTGCTTGTCTTGTAAGCGTTTCCGAAATACCAGCGGGCCAGCCCGATCGCCAGCACGGCGCCGGCGGTCCCCAGCATCAGCGGGAAGCGCTCGATCAGCGGGTAGCCGCAGTTGATCAGCAGGTCTTTGAGGCGGCCGACCTTGGCGTCGTGGAACAGCCAGTAGGCACCCGGGACGGCGCCGAACAGGATCAGCGGCGGCTGGATGATCGTGGTGAAGATGCCGTCCTGGCGCACCGCCAGCACCGCCGCCACACAGCCGGCTATATAGAAGCCGGCGAAGACGTGGGTCAGTTCCTTGTGACCAGCGTCAATTCCGTAGCCGATGGCAGTCGCGGTGACCGCGACAAGCAGGGCTGCGTACCAGGGGACACCTGGGATATTTGGGTGGATCGAACGGTGGGCATCCTCCACCGTCGAACTTGCCCGCTGTGCTGACACATGTAGACCGTACCGGGAATGGGCCGAAAGGCCCGTAAATACCTCCTAGGGATCCCGGGCGTGCCACGCCGGGGTGCGCGGCCGTCGGTGACCCATGGTCCCCGGCACCCGTCGCCGCCAGGACCCCTAGACTTGGTTCCCCGTGAGCCTGAGCCTGGGAATAGTGGGGTTGCCCAATGTCGGCAAGTCGACCTTGTTCAACGCGCTGACCCGGAACAACGTGGTGGCGGCCAACTATCCATTCGCGACGATCGAGCCCAACGAGGGCGTCGTTCCGCTGCCCGATCAGCGGCTGGACAAGCTGGCGGAGATGTTCGATTCCGAGAAGATAGTGCCGGCGCCGGTGACGTTCGTCGACATCGCCGGAATCGTGAAGGGTGCCTCCGAGGGCGCCGGGCTGGGCAACAAGTTCCTGGCCAACATCCGCGAGTGTGACGCGATCTGCCAGGTGGTGCGGGTGTTCGCCGACGACGACGTCGTGCACGTCGACGGCAAGGTCGATCCGGCTTCCGACATCGAGGTGATCGAGACCGAGTTGATCCTCGCCGACATGCAGACGCTGGAGAAGGCCGTACCGCGGCTGGAGAAGGAAGCCCGCAACAACAAGGACCGCAAGCCCGTGCACGAGGCGGCCGTGGCCGCGGAGGCCGTGCTGAACTCGGGCAAGACGCTCTTCGCGGCCGGTGTCGACACCTCGCTGCTGCGCGAGCTGAATCTGATGACCACCAAGCCGTTTCTGTACGTGTTCAACGCCGACGAGTCCGTGCTGACCGACGATGCCCGCAAGGCCGAGCTGTGCGCGATGGTCGCGCCCGCCGACGCGGTGTTCCTCGACGCGAAGATCGAGGCCGAACTCCAAGAGCTGGACGACGAGTCGGCCGCCGAGCTGCTGGAGTCCATCGGTCAGACCGAGCGGGGACTGGATGCGTTGGCGCGGGCCGGTTTTCACACGCTGGCGCTGCAGACCTACCTGACGGCGGGCCCAAAAGAGGCGCGCGCGTGGGTGATTCACCAGGGCGACACCGCGCCGAAGGCCGCCGGGGTGATTCACACCGACTTCGAAAAGGGCTTCATCAAAGCCGAAATCGTCTCCTACGACGACTTGGTCGCCGCGGGCTCGATGGCCGCGGCCAAGGCGGCCGGCAAGGTGCGGATGGAGGGCAAGGACTACGTGATGGCCGACGGTGACGTCGTCGAGTTCCGGTTCGGATCAACCTCAACGTCGAAGCATTGAGCCGCATTGGTTGCTTTGGATGCCATTTGACACAGTTTTGGGAATGCACGAAAATCGCGTCGTGGGTGGTGAACCGGAGGGATGGCCGACGGTAATTCCCAGGATCTTCGTCGACGACCCGCAGGCCCTGACTGCCTTCGTGCGGGACGTGTTCGGCGCCGAGGGTGAGTTGCCGCCAGATCGACCAGCGGAGATGCGGATCGGCACGTCGATTGTGATGATCTCGGGCACCAGCGAACGGCCACCAGCCAATGCTGTGCTGTACGTATATGTGCCAGACGTGGACGTCACATACCGACGCGCCATCACCGAGGGGGCCACCCCTTTGGAGCCGCCAGCCCAGCAGCACTACGGCGACCGACGTGCCACGGTGCGCGACCGATGGCACAACACCTGGCAGATCGCTACCCGACGTTCGTGAGGTGATCGCGACGTGGTCGAGTTCCGGTTCAACGTCTAGCGACACGCCTGCGCGTCAGGCGTTCATCGCGAGCCCTCCGCAGTGAAGACGTCGATCGGCCGCACGGGCGTCAACATCACCAGTGGTATTTGGCGGTTCGTCGACTTCTGATAGGTGAGGTACGGCGGGTACAGGTGAGCCATGTAGGACCACACCTGATGCCGTTCCTCGCCTTCGGGTTCCCGCCACGTGGCCTCGAACGCCTGAGTCGCGATCTGCACGCCGATTGTGTTGCTCGCCAAGATATTCAAGTACCAACCCGGATGGGTATCGGCGCCACCCTTCGATGCGACGATCACGATCTCGCCACCGAAGTTGCCGTAGATCAACGGCCTGACGTAAACCTGCGCCGACTTTCGGCCCACACACCTGATCAAGCAGTGCGTCGTCATCTCGCGGCCCCCGACCGCACTGACGTCGAAGATATGGCCCCGCGTGCCACCGGAAGTCAGGTAGGTGTCGAGGTGCTCATTGATCCAGTTACCTCTCGCCGCTCGGATCGCTGCGGCATCGGCGTCGGCCATGGATGACTCCTGAATTCAGACAGGCGAAGGTGATTGGACTAATCTACGTTGCTTTTCGCCTTGCTGATCCATGTAACCACGCGCCCATCCAGTGGGTTCGGGCAGCCGAGGATGGCGGCATGGCCCGACGGTGATCCCGGTGGAGTTTCGCTTCAACGTCCAGGTGAAAGTCAGCGGGTCACTGAGCCCGCACCTTCTGTTTCGGTGCGGTGGGACAACGCACCGAAGACGCTCGCAGAATGATCTATCGCTGGTTGGTGCGCAAGCAGGCCGCGGCCGGATGGCAACGACTGTCCGAACAACGATTCGAAGGCACTCTTGAACGCGCTCTAACGGACGGAAAAGTCCGAGACTGATTGAGCAGCAGCATGGTCGAGCCCGCTTCAGCCTCTGAGCCGGTGAGTCAGCAGAGGCGTCCGGGGATCGTCCTGGGCCTCAACGTTTCCCTGATAGCCGCGCTGGTCATCGTCGGTCTGGCCGCACATTCGGTTGGTGTCATCGCGGCAGCCGGTGACACGGCAGCGGATTCCGTTGCCCTGGTTCTCGGTCTGATCGCCGTTACGGTCCGGGATCGGACGGCGCATGCGTGGCGCTCGCTGGCAATACCAGTGATCGCGCTGATCAATGGCGGGGCGTTTGGTGGTCGTGTCGGTGCTGATCGTGGTGGAGGCGATACGCCGGCTGGCCCGCGGCGTTCCGGCGGTGCCCGGCCTGGCGGTGTTGATTGTCAGCGCGGTGACAATGGCCGTTCTGTTGCTGGGCGCTCGGATGCTGGGTGCGTCCGCCGCGAACGAGGACCTCCACATGCGTTCCGTCTTGCTGGACACCCTCGCCGATGCCGCGGCGGCCGGGGCGGTCGCCGTCGCTGGCGCGGTGATCGCGCTGACCGGACGTTTCTATTGGCTCGACCCGGTGCTCGCACTTGCCATCGCGGCCGTCGTCGCCGTGCCCGCCGGCGAGCTGTGCCTCAAGGCCATTGCCTCGATACGCGGGAAGGCAGTCGATTTCACCGACGACTAGGGTCGTGAGTTGAGGAGGCGCGATGCGGTGGCGGGGGGTGTGTCACGTCGAGTTCGCGGTGCTGGACTACGACGACTCGATCGCGTTCTACGACGCGTTGTTCGGTTGGCTCGGCTACAGCAGCTTCTCGTCGCTCAACATGGAATACCAGTCGACGTATTACATGACGCGAAATACCAACCCGCACAGCTACATCGGCATCCAGCCCGCGAGTACAGGAGGGAAGCTGACGCACACCGACCAGGCGGTCGGCATCAACCACATTGCGTTGTGGGCGCGTAGCAGGGCAGAAGTCGACCGATTCCATCGCGAATTCTTGGTCGGGCGGGGTATCCCTGTCACCGACGAGCCCAAGGAATACGCGCAGTACTGGCCGGGCTATTACGCCGTGTTCTTCGACGACCCGATCAACGGGATTCATTGGGAGTTGGCGTGGGTGCCGAAAGCGCCTACGCCCCGCCAACTTTGGTCGTTCTATCGCGCCATTCGCGCCTTCGCCGGGAGTCGGCCGGACCTGGCGAAGACGGTGCCGGGCGTCGCACGGCAGGCCAGGAGAACCCTTCGGGCCGAATGATTCGGCGGGTCGCACCATCGCAACGACGCCCTGGTTGTCGGAGGAGACGTCTAGCATTCGGTGCTCAGACACGCACCACTGTGACCTCGAGGGAGACCGCATGAAGTTCATTTCCACCCGCATCATCACGGCCGACGTCAAGCGGCTCGTCGGTTTCTACGAGATGGTCACCGAGGTCCCGGCGATCTGGGGGAACGAGCTGTTCGCCGAGATCCCGACGCCGATCGGCACCCTGGCCATCGGCAGCGACAAGACCGTCCCGCTGTTCGGGGACGGATCCGCCGAACCCGCTGCCAACCGAAGCGCCATCCTGGAGTTCATCGTCGAGGACGTGGACTCCGAATACGAGCGGCTCCGCGAGCACGTGGCCGAGGTCGTGACGGAGCCGACGACGATGCCCTGGGGAAACCGCGCGTTGTTGTTCCGGGATCCGGATGGAAACCTGGTCAACCTGTTCACTCCGGTCACGCAAGAGGCTCGGGCCAAGTTCGGGCTGTGATCCGAGGACTTGCGATGGAATCCGGATTAGTACTTGCCCGGATCCCCATCTAGGGAAATTCTTGGGAGATGACGACTGTAAAGCGGGTGGTGCGGCGGTCTGCGAGCGTGCTGGTGGGCGGCGCGTTGGCGCTGTCGGCGCTGGGCCTGGCCGGGGGCACTATCGCCCACGCCGCCCCGGCCCCGGCACCCGCCGGTCATTGGTGCCCGGGCGATCCATGGAACCCGGGCTGGGGCAACGTCTCGGACTGGGACTGGAACCACTGCCACGACTGGCAACGTCCGGGAGGCCCGTCCGCCCCGGCGGGGTGGGGGCCCTGGGGACCACCGCCGGCGTGGGCACCGCCGCAGCCACCCCAACCGACCTGGGCGCCCGGGGCTCAAATGATGTGGAACCCCACCGGTGCCGGGAACTGGGGGATCTGGAACAACGGAATATGGACTCCCATCTGACCCAAGATCGCCGCTTGGCTGGAACCGGCCGGGGATGACCGGCGCGTCAGGTTGAGCTGCGGCCTCCGAGGGCCGTGCAGTGACGCCCGGGGAGTGGAGACGCCGGGCTCACGCGCTCGATGAGCGCGATGAGGCCCTTGAGCTTCGCGAGAGCGATATGCGACGACGCGAATTACAGGCCGATGTCGACCGGGAGACGGCGCAAAGCGAACGAGGCCGCGACAGCACCTGGTCGGTGACCATGGGGACACTCCCGCGGGAAACCGGTGCCCCTGAAATGCATGCACTTTGCTGCCGAAAATATACCGGTGTGCAATAAGTTTGCTCGCGTGCGGCGTACGTCATTGTCTGTTTACCGAATGACCTGCGCCACAAATTTTGGTTCACAATAAATGTTATTGCTAGCCTCGCTGCCCATGGTCGTTATTGCATCATTGATGTCGCTGATCAGTCAGGTCTCCGGCACCCCCTATATCGCGGGCGGAGATTCGCCCGCCGGTACCGATTGTTCGGGACTCGCGTCGTGGATTGCGAATGCGGCTTCCGACAGACCCGTTTTCGGGGATCGATTCAACACCGGAAACGAAGAGGGCGCATTGTTGGCGCGCGGTTTCCAGTATGGGACCGCCCCCAACGCGTTGGTCATCGGCTGGAACGGTGGTCACACCGCGGTGACGCTGCCGGATGGGACAGTCGGTCTCCAGCGGCGAGCGTGGCGGCGTGCATCTCGGCGGCTCGGGCGCCTACCAGGCTGGATTCACTCATCACATGTTCCTCCCGATGGCACCGGAAGATGGTGGCGCACCGCCGCCGCTGTTCGCTCCGCCGCCCCCGCCGGACGCTCCGCCGCCCCCGCCGGACGCTCCGCCGCCCCCGCCGGACGCTCCGCCGCCCCCGCCGGACGCCCCGCCTCCGCCGCCGGACGCCCCGCCTCCGCCGCCGGCCGTTCTGATCGACGCGCAGCAGCCAGCGCCGCCGCCGGCTCCCTGATCCGCCTTTATCCGGCCACGCGGGAATTGCGAATCAATAACAAATAGATTGCACGCCGCCCGCCATAATCGTAATAGCATTTTCTATGCGGCGGACCCAGCAATCTGGCGGTTTTACTCGAAAGTGAAATCCGACGGGTATCTGCTGATTTGTGAGCCACGCCACGCGTGGCGTGTGCGGGCAGTGCGGCCAAAGTGTGCTCATGTGTCATGTGTGACGCATGAGCACACTTTGCTCTAACCATTACCCAAGGAAATTACGTCCGGCGTTCCGGCGCGGGACGCCGCTGCGGCGCTTACCTCGCGGCCGATAGGCTGGCGCTGCTCGCGAAGATCGGGCGGGCGCAATTGGAAGCAGCGAACCTGGGCGGGCCGCAATGATCTTCATCGTCGTCAAATTCGAGACCAAACCCGAATGGACCGATCGCTGGCCGGAACTCGTCGCAGCGTTCACCGCCGCGACGCGGGCCGAGGAGGGCAATCTGTGGTTCGAGTGGTCCCGCAGCCTGGACAACCCGGCGGAGTACGTCTTGGTGGAGGCGTTCCGCGACGATGAGGCGGGCGGCGTCCACGTCAACAGCGATCACTTCAAGCGGGCGATGCGAGAGCTCCCGCAGGCGCTGAAGTCCACGCCCAAGATCATCAACCAGACCATCGATGCCACGGGCTGGTCGGAGATGGGCGAGATGGCGGTCGAGTAATCCTCGACTAGCCGACCGCGATCTCGATTTCGTCGCCCAGCGCGTAGCCCGGTGTGAGCGGAAGCTTGTCACCGCTCCAGAACGAGCCCGGGTCGAAGTAGTTCGAGTACTTCTCGGTGGTGAGCAACCCCATTTCCTCATAGGTGATCGCCACCGTCTCCGCGCAGTAGGCCACCTCCAGGCCCAGCCGCTGGCGCTCCTTGCGTCGCTGCGTCGATTCGCGAACCTTCTTGTCCACGAACGGGATTCCCCGCATCCAGTCGTAGGCGTTCGGCAGCCGGCCACGCAGCCACCGGCCGGTCAAGCGCATGGTGGTGGGAAACGCGGTGCCGTCCATCCGGGCGATCACGCGCAGCAGCTTGTTCTCTTGCTCGCGGGTGGCCGGCGGAGTCAGCTGGCGCAGCCAGCACCGCTGGTGGTACCGCTGCGACCACCGCAACACGGATTGCGCAAGGTCGTTGAGTTGCACGCCACGATGATTCGTTCCGGTCCACAGGTCGACGAGCTTGTCACCGAGTTCGGCGTGCCAGATCAACGGCGGCAGGTCGTCGATGGCCACCGTCATGCCGACGTGGTTCACCGGGCTGTTCGTCAACGTCTGGATGGCGCGGTCGGGTCCCGAACCGCCGCGAAACAGCCAAAGGTCGCCGGTCCGGGTCTGTTCGAGCGCTTGGTTCAAAGTGAGCATCTTCGTGTAAGCCCGTTCGCCGCTGCAGCTTTCGCCATTGTCGTCGCCAATATCAGCCCGGCAGCTACGTCACGCACGATGCGTTGCCGAACGTTGCGGGCACACAAGTCAATCACAACCGGGGCATAACGACCCGGCTGCGCATAGCCTGATGTCATGCGCAATGTGTGGAAGTGGCTGGGATTGGCCGGTGCCGCCGGTGTCGTCGCCGGGGGCGTGCTGGTCGTCCGCGATCAACGCAAACGGCGCGCATACACCGCCGACGAGGTCCGCGGACCGCCTGCATCAGCGGTTGGCCGAGTACAACGGGGACGGCCTTCAGTCCGGCTCGGAATCGGCCGGAGGCTCAACGGCGAACAAGCGGTAGGTGCCAGAAAAGCCCTTCAGCTCCACATTGCGGCCGCCGTCGAACCGGATGCCGTCGGAATCGGAAAGCGCGTCTCGCACCGGCTGACTCACCAGAATCTGGCCACCGACAGCTTGTGCGGCGACCCGCGCCGCCATTGCGACGTTGCGGCCGAACAGATCATCGCCGCGACGCACCGAACGGCCCATGTGGATGCCGATCCGAACGCGAATCTCCTCGTGCCGCTTGCGGTTTGCGTCCCTGCGCAACGCTTGCTGCAGGTCGATACCGCACCGCACCGCTTGCTCGGCGCGAGCGAACGCGATCATGAATCCGTCGCCCTGACTCTTCACCACATGACCGGACCGTCGCTGCACCAGATCCGAGACCAGCTTGTCGTGCGAGCTGATCAGCTTGACCCACGCCCGGTCGCCGATCCGCTCGTTGAGCGCGGTGGATTCCTCGATGTCGGAGAACAGGATCACCACCCGGCCGTCCGGGGTGACGCGGGCAAGGTCGGGTCGCTCGACTTCGGCCCAGTCCGCGAGGTCCTCGATGCTGCTGCGCACGACGGCTCCGAAGCCTTCCTTGCGCATCAGGTTGGCGGTGTTCCACACCCGTTTGACGGCCTCGCGACCACCCGACAGCAGCTGGGTGCGGGCGTCGGTCCGCTGGCGCAACTCGTCGAGCTCCTGCTGACTGCGCACGAGCAATTGCCACAGCACGATCAGTGCGACACCTTCGATTGCGGCGATCGCGGCCAGGATATAGACCGTGACGTGCAGCGCGTCAGCCATGTCGGTCATCCTTTCAAGGCCGCGGTCCACCCAGGTTGTCGGCCCTATCGGCAGTGTCTAGTGTTGAGTCAGCCAGCCGCGGGTAGTGATCTCAAGGGAGCCGATCAGGTGACTTTCGGGAGGAGCGGTATTGGCCGAGGACGACAGTAACCCATCTGACCTGCTGGTGATCTTCGGAATCACCGGTGATCTGGCGCGCAAGATGACGTTTCGGGCGTTGTACCGGCTCGAGCGTCGCGACATGCTGAACCACCCGATCGTGGGCGTGGCCAGTGACGACATCACCCTCGAGCAGCTGCAGGATCGGGCGCGCGACGCCATCAAGGCATCGGGGGAGAAGTTCGACGACGCCGTGTTCGGCCGGCTGGCGGACCGGCTGTCCTACCTGCACGGCGACGTCACCGACGCCAGTCTCTACAAGCAGCTCGCCAAGAAGATCCCTTCGGATTCCCATCCGCTGTACTACCTGGAAATGCCGCCGGCGTTGTTCGCGCCGATCGTGGAGAACCTCGCGAAGGCCGACCTGCTGGAACGGTCCCGGGTGGCGGTGGAAAAGCCCTTCGGCCACGACCTGGACTCGGCACGCGATCTCAACCAGCGGCTGCGCGCGGTGCTCGACGAAGACCAAATCCTGCGTGTGGACCACTTTTTGGGCAAACAGCCCGTCGAAGAATTGCAGTACCTACGGTTCGCGAATAACGGCCTGGCCAAGCTGTGGGACCGGGACAGCATCTCCGAGATTCACATCACCATGGCCGAGGACTTCGGCATCGAGGACCGCGGCAAGTTCTACGACGCGGTGGGCGCACTTCGCGACGTCGTGCAAAACCACCTGCTGCAGGTGCTTGCCCTGGTCGCCATGGAACCCCCGGTCGGCGCGGGCGCCGACGACCTGAACGACAAGAAGGCCGAGGTTTTTCGGGCGATGCCGGCGCTGGATCCCCAGCGTTGCGTGCGTGGGCAGTACCGCGGCTACACCGACGTCGCCGGCGTGGCAAAGGATTCCACCACCGAGACCTACATCGCCCTGCGGACCGAGATCGACAACTGGCGCTGGGCCGGGGTGCCGATCTTCCTGCGGGCGGGAAAGGCGTTGCCGGAGAAGGTGACCGAGGTCCGGATGTTCCTGCACCACGTTCCCGGGTTTTCGTTCCTGCCCAACCGCCGGCCGCCCGAGTGCAACCAGATCGTGCTGCGCATCGACCCCGATCCCGGGATGCGGCTGCAGTTGTCCGCCCAGGCCGGCGATTCGTGGCACGACGTTCACCTGGACTCGTCGTTCGCCGAGGACCTCGGCGAACCGGTCCGGCCCTACGAGCGGTTGCTCTACGCCGCGTTCAACGGAGATCGCCAGTTGTTCGCCCGCGAAGATGCCATCGAAGAGACGTGGCGAATCGTGCAGCCGGTACTGGACAAGCCGGGCCGCATTCACCATTACGACCAGGGCTCGTGGGGACCCGAGGCCGCACCGGCGCTGCTGCGGGGTCACCACAGCTGGCAAGAGCCATGGCTGCCGCGCAGCAAGCCCACCGAACAGTAAGGAGACTCACACGATGCAGCTTGGGATGATCGGCCTCGGCCGGATGGGCGCGAACATCGTCCGCCGCGTTGCCAAGGGCGGACACGAATGCGTGGTCTACGACCACAACCCCGACGCGGTCAAGGCGATGGCGGGGGAGGACAAAACCACCGGAGTGTCCTCGCTGCAAGAGCTCGCCGAGAAGCTGACCGCGCCCCGCGTTGTCTGGGTCATGGTCCCGGCAGGGACGATCACCACGGGGGTGATCGACGAACTGGCAAAGACACTCGACTCCGGAGACACCGTCATCGACGGCGGCAACTCCTACTACCGCGACGACATTCGCCACGCAAAGACGCTGTCGGAGAAGGGGATTCATTTCCTGGACTGCGGCACCAGCGGTGGCGTGTGGGGTCGGGAACGCGGCTACTGCCTGATGATCGGCGGCGACGATGAGGCTTTCCTGCACGCCGAACCGATCTTCGCCACCGTCGCGCCGGGCGTCGACGCCGCCGCCCGTACGCCGGGTCGCGATGGCGAGGTCGCTCGGTCGGAGCAGGGCTATCTCCACTGCGGGCCGGCCGGTGCCGGGCACTTCGTGAAGATGGTGCACAACGGAATCGAGTACGGCATGATGGCCTCGCTCGCCGAGGGGCTGAACATTCTGCGCAATGCCGACATCGGCAAGCAAGTGCAAGAGGGTGACGCCGAAACCGCGCCGCTGGAGCACCCCGAGTTCTATCAGTACGACTTCGACATTCCGGAGGTCGCTGAGGTGTGGCGGCGCGGCAGCGTCATCGGCTCCTGGCTACTGGACCTGACGGCGATCGCGCTGCACGACTCGCCCGACCTCAAGGAGTTCTCCGGACGGGTCTCCGACTCCGGGGAGGGCCGGTGGACCGCCATCGCGGCGATCGACGAGGGCGTCCCCTCGCCGGTGCTGACGACCGCGCTGCAGTCCCGCTTCGCCTCGCGCCAGCTCGACGACTTCGCCAACAAGGCGCTCTCGGCGATGCGGAAGCAATTCGGCGGGCACGCCGAGAAGCCGGCGAACTAGCGGGCCGCTCTCATCGCGATTGGCGCGATCAACGGCGATTGACGAACGCGACCACGGCGTCGCTGAACGCGTCGTTGTCGTCCCCGGCCGCGGTGTGTCCGGCGTTGGACAGCTCGACGAACTCGGCGCGCGGCACGCTGGCCAGGAAGTGCCGAACGCCCTCGGGGCTCACCACGTCGGACAGTTTGCCGCGGATCAGCAACACGGGGATCGTCAGGTTCTTGGCGGCCTGTTCGAAGCTCTCGGTGCGCAGTTCGGGGTCGTCGCCGGGCTTGGTCATGAACGCGGGGTCCCAGTGCCAGAACCAGCGGCCGTCGCGCAGCCGCAGGTTCTTTTTCAGCCCCTCGGGGCTGCGCGGCTTGCTCCGGTAGGGCAGGTAGGCGGCGACGGCGTCGGCGGCCTGCTCCAGCGAGTCGAACCCTCGAGGCCGCTGAACATGAAGTCGCGGATGCGGGCGCTGCCGCCCTTTTCGAATCGGGGGACCACGTCCACGAGCACCAATCGGGTCACCTTCGCGGGACCGACCCGGTGAGCGGCGAGGATGCCGGTCAGCCCGCCCATGCTGGCCCCGATGATCGTCACCGGCCGGCCGATCGCGTCCAGCACCCGCATGACGTCGGCCGTCAGCGTCTCGATCTCGTAGTCGGCGTCGGGGGAGCGTGCGCTGTCTCCGTGTCCCCGCGAATCGAGCGCCACCACGTGCAGCCCCTCATCGGCCAGCCTCTGGCCGGTGTTCTTCCAGGAAAACCGGTTCTGGCCGCCCCCGTGCAGCATCAGGATGCTCGGTCGCCCGGCACCGCCGGAGCCGCGATTCCATTCGTCGGCGACCAGGGTGATCCCATCGACACCGGCAAACTCAACCGTCTCCGGACTGCTGCTGACGGTGCTCATGCGACCTGACGTTACATAGGCCGGTTAAGCACTGTTCCGCGGGTGGACGACGCGGTGAGTTTTCGTCGGTGCGGCGGTCTATCAAATGAGAAACCAACGAGCCATCAAGGAGGACCCTGACATGCCATCGATCACCCCGTCGCTGTGGTTCGACGACAACCTGGAGGAAGCGGCCAGGTTCTACACCTCGGTGTTCCCCAACTCCCACATCGAGGGCCTGAACCAGACCACCGACGCCGGACCGGGGGAGCCCGGCACCGTCCTGTCTGGCAGCTTCGTGCTGGATGGCACCCGGTTCATCGGGATCAACGGCGGTCCGCACTTCCAGTTCAGCGAAGCGGTCTCGTTCACGATCCACTGCAAGGACCAGGATGAGGTCGACTACTACTGGGACCGGTTGACCGACGGTGGCGAGGAATCGCAATGCGGCTGGCTCAAGGACCGCTTCGGGGTGAGCTGGCAAATCGTCCCGGATCGGCTCTACGAGCTGATCGGCGATCCCGATCGCACGCGGGCGGCGGCGGCCACCAACGCGATGTATGGCATGCGCAAGATCATCATCGCCGAGCTGGAACGGGCCGCCGCGCGTGCAACGGTGAAAACTGCTGGTACAGCTAGCGGTTTGATCTGTTATCGACCCGGGTCGGTGCGTCTCGAGGTCGCACAGGTTAGGTTGATCCCTGCGGAGACGTCGAGCAGGGAGTGGAGATGGCTGAACCAGGCTGGATCGACGTGACCGGCCCCGCGGGGGACCTCAAGGCCCTCACCTGGGGGCCGAAAGACGGGCCCATCGCGTTGTGTCTGCACGGCTTCCCCGACACCCCCTACGGCTGGCGCAAGGTCGCCCCGCGGCTCGCCGAGGCGGGGTGGCGGGTGGTCGCGCCCTTCATGCGCGGATACGCGCCGTCGTCGATCCCCGTCGACGGCGGCTATCAGGTGGGCGCGCTGATGGACGACGCCCTGCGCGTGCGCGCGGCCGCGGGCGGCACCGAGAACGACGTGATCATCGGCCACGACTGGGGCGCGATCGCCGGCACCGGCCTGGCGGCCATGCCCGACAGCCCCTTCACCAAGGCGGTGATCATGTCGGTGCCGCCGTCCGCGGCGTTCCGGCGGCGCGGCGGGGGTGCGGCCGAACGGGGCCGGCTGGCCGCCCATCTGGCGCGTCAGGTGTTCCGCAGCTGGTACATCATGTATTTCCAATTACCTTGGCTGCCTGAGCGTTCCGCGTCGTGGGTGTTGCCACTGCTGTGGCGGCGGTGGTCGCCGGGTTATCGCGCCGTCGAGGATTTGCGTCACGTCGATGCCGCGATCGGGGCGCCGGAAAGCTGGCGCGCGGCGCTGGGGCCGTACCGCGCCACCATTCGCAACACCCGGCCGTCGGCGCGGTATGCCGGATTGAACCAATTGTGGACCGAAGAACCCGTGCTGCCCTGCCTGTACCTGCATGGTCGCGACGACGGCTGCATGACACCGGCTTTCGCGCGCTGGGCGGAAAAGGTGCTGCCCGCGGGCAGCGAGGTCGGCATCGTCGAACACGCCGGCCATTTCCTGCAGCTCGAGCAGCCGGACAAGGTCGCCGACCTGGTGCTCGGGTTCATCGGCTCGCCCGGCTGACACCGTGGTTCGGGCCGTGGCGGGGCACCGGATGGCTGCCGTCGATGCGCAGTTCTACTGGATGTCGGCCAAGATCCCCAACGACGAGTTCTTGCTCTACGCGTTCGACGATGAGCTCGCCGATTACCCGCGTGCTGTCGAGCAACTCCGCCTGCGGGCCAACGCCGAGCCTGCCCTGACGATGCGACTGCGGGATCGAAGCCGGTTGCGCTACCCGCAGTGGGTGCCCGCTGCCGTCACGCCCGAGCAGGCGGTGCGCCACGACCTCGCCGAGCACAGCTGGGACGCCGTCCTGGCCGCGGTCGTCGGCCTTGCCGATGACCAACTGGACATTCGCCGGATGGCCTGGCGGTTGCACGTATTCGCCTCGGTGCGCGGCATTCCGGGCGTCACCGGCCCGGGTGCGGTCGCGGTGCTGCAGGTCGCGCACGCGCTGGCCGACGGCGCCCGCTCAGCGGCCATGGCGGCATGGCTGTTCGGCCGACCCGAGCCCGTGCCCGCGGTGGTCAGCCCACGCGCGGGCCTTCTCCCGTGGCGAGCCGTGCAGGCCGCGCGCGCCCATCGCCGGCTGGAGCGCGACATCCGTGCGGGCCTGCTGGCCCCCGGTGCCGGGTCGCGTCCGCTGCTGCCGACGAATGCGCGTCCCGAGGGTGCCCGCGCGATGCGAACGTTGGTGCGGCACCGCTCGCAGCTGCCCGGCCCCACGGTCACCGTCGGCGTGCTGAGCGCGGTATCCCAGGCCCTGTCCAATCTGCTTGGTGAGCACACCGATTCGCTGGGCGCCGAGGTGCCGATGGCCAAATCCGGTCCGGTACTGGCGAACAACCACTTCGGCAACGTCGTGGTGGGGCTGTACCCAAAGCTGGAGCCGGATGCGCGCGCCGAGCGGATCGCGGCCGACCTGGCCAACGGCCGGCGCCGCTTCCAGCACCCGGCCACCCGCGCCGCCGACCGCGTGTTCGCGGCGGTGCCGGCCGGGCTGCTGCGTTGGGGCATAGGGCAATTCGATGAGCAGGAGCGTGCGACGCAGGTGTCCGGCAACACCGTGGTGTCCAGCGTCAACCGCGGGGCGGCCGATCTGAGTTTCGGCGGTGCCCGGGTGGTGCTGACGTCGGGATATCCGGCACTGTCGCCGATGATGGGGCTGACGCACGGCGTGCACGGCATCGGCGACACCATCGCGATCAGCGTGCACGCGGCGGCGTCGGCCGTGCCCGATGTCGACGCCTACCTGGCGCTGCTCGACGCGGCGCTCTAGCTATTGCGCATCACCGGATCTGGCCGCTTCTTCGCGGGTCAGACCGACGGCGACGATCAGCTCTTCGTGCAGCTCGAACCACACCGTGTGGTAGGAGTCGATCAACGGCCGGGTGAGCCAGGCGGTCTCGCCGCTCTTGATTTTGTCCAGTGCCGCAGCCAGTTTCGTCGCATATGCGCTCAGCCGCGGCAGCTGCGCCGCGGCCGCCTCGATGATCGGCATCGTATGGGCGTGCACATCGTCGAGGCGGGCCAACACCGCGGCGTCGTAGTCGGCGTCGTCGTGGGCGTTGGGAACGCCGTCCGGTCCGCCCTTGAGCTGCCAATCGGTCACCAGGCGTTTGAAGTCGGCGTTGACGGCGCGGAAGTCATCGTAGGCGGCGGTCATGGCCGCCGGATCGATGCCCTCTCGCTCCTCGGCGAGCAACGCCGCGAGCCTGTCGCTGCCGCTGCGGGTGATCCGCAACGTCGGGCCTTCGGCCAGCAGTCCCACCGCGGTCAGCCGCTCGACGACGGGGGAGACATCGCCGAGGTCGGCACCCAGCGTCGCGGCCAGGTCGGCAGGAGTCACCCGGCCCTTGAGCCGAACCCCTTGCAGCACCGTCAATTCGGTCATGACGCGGACCCGGCGACAGGCGCAGACGCGGTCAGCATCACGATCAACGGCGTCGCCGAAACCACGTCGGTATGCCCGCTGTCCAGCATGGCGCGCACCGCGGCCGCGGAGTTGTCGTCCAGTGGCACGTGGTCGCCCGTGGCGTGGGCACGCAACGGGCTGAGCCGGCGTGCGATGTCGGCCAGTTCGCGCAGTTCCGGTGTATCGTCTTCCGACCACGCGGACAGGCTCAGATTGCCCTCGCGCACTTCGCCTTCGGCGCCGTCAACGGTGATGTGCTTGCCGGCCAGCGATTTCGCGACCCCGTGGCCGCAGCCCACCACGGCGACGCGGCCCAGTTCACGGCTGACCACGGCCGCGTGGCTGGAGGCGCCGCCGACCTCGGTGACGATGCCCTGCGCGGCCAGCATGCCCGACACGTCTTCGGGCCGGGTGTGATCGCGCACCAGGATCACCCGCTCGCCGCGATCGACTGCGCGCAGCGCCTCATCGACATCGGTGTACGCCTTGCCAGAGGCCACGCCCGGGCACGCCGGCAGGCCCTTGGCTAAAAGCGGCGCAGCCAAACGTATTTCGGGCTGCAGCGCGGGTCGTAGCAGGGTCTGGACGTGCGCCGGGGACACCCGTCGCAACGTCTCGACATCATCGATGAGTCCTTCGTGCCGCAGCTGCAGCGCCGAGCGCACCGCCGCCTGCGCCGAGCGTTCAGCCGCCCGGGTCTGCAACAACCACAGCTTGCCGTCCTCGACGGTGAACTCGATCTCCTGTATGTCGGAGTCCAGCCGTTCCAAGCTGCGGGCGGCCTCGATCAGCTCGTCGTAGACGGCCGGCTGCTCGTCACGCAGCGCGACGATCGGTTCGACGTCGACCGATCCCGACACCACGTCGTCGCCCTGGCCGCCGGGCAGCCATTCGCCGAACGGTTCGTTGTCACCGGTGATCGGATTGCGTGAAAAGAACGCTCCCGCACCAGAATTGGGGCCGTGGTTGCCGAACACCATCGCCTGCACCACCACGGCGGTGCCGTGCTGATCGTCGATTCCGTAGTGGGCGCGATAGGCAACCGCGCGCGGCGAATTCCACGAGGCGAACACCGCCTCGATGCCGGCGCGCAACTGCGCGTACGGGTCGGGCGGCACCGGTTCCTGTTCGGCGACGCCGACGATGCGCCGATACATGGCCGAGAACCGCCGGCGGGTGTCCTGGGCGAAAGCTTGGCTACCGGCCGCCGCCAGCGCCTGCTCGACGGCATCGTTGATGCCGAGGTCAAGGATGGTGTCCATCATGCCCGGCATGGACTGGGTGGCTCCGGAGCGGACGCTGACCAACAGGGGATGTGGGCCTCGCCCGAACGTGCGCGAGGTCTGTGCCTCCAGCCAGCGCATCCGGTCGAGCACGTCGTCCCAGATGGCGTTCATGGTCGCCGCGGGATCCGCGAGGTACCGCAGGCCCACCGCGGTGGTGATGCAGAACCCCGGCGGCACCGGCAGGTTGTGCCGGCGCATCGCCTCGATGCCGTGGCCCTTGTTGCCCAGCAGCTCCCGCGGGTGGCTCGATGTGCCGTCCAGCAACACCACGGAGTGCTCGATAGGCGCAGACCCACGGCCGCTTGACGCATTGCGGTGGGCGCCGCCTTGTGCGGTGCCAGCCGTGGTGCACCCCCTTGGTGGTAACTACTGATCGGGCCGACGTCGGAACGCCCGCTATGTTCCCACACGGACCAGCGGATTAAGCGACGTAGCTGCTCGGCGGCTCTTGTGGTGCCACCCGGCCCATGATCTAGGTTTACAGTTATGACTTCATATGACACGTTCCATGACGTCGGAGTACTGATCCTGCGGCTGGTGTTGGGCGTGACGCTGGCCGCGCACGGCTACAACAAGTTCTTCGGCGGTGGGCGCATCCCGGGCACCGCGCGCTGGTTCGAAAGCATCGGCATGAAGCCCGGAAAATTCCACGCCACCGTGGCGGCGACCACGGAAATGGCTGCTGGCCTGGGCCTGGCCGCGGGATTCCTCACCCCGATCCCGGCGGCGGGCTTCGTCTCGCTGATGCTGGTCGCGGCCTGGACGGTGCACCGCGCCAACGGCTTCTTCATCGTCAAGGAGGGCTGGGAATACAACCTGGTGCTGGCGGTCAGCGCCGTGGGCGTGGCCACGCTGGGCGCGGGCAAATACAGCCTGGACTACCTGGTCTTCGGGAAGAACTGGTTCGACGGCTGGCAGGGCCTGGTGATCTCGGCGGGGCTGGGCCTGGCCGGCGCCATCGGCCAGCTGGTGATCTTCTACCGCCCGCCGGCCAAGCAAGCCGGCTAGTTACGGGTCGTCGCCGTCCTCGGCGAGGACCTTTTCCGGGTGGTGGAAGGTGTTCACGCGAGGTTGGCCGCGGTCGAGGTGCGGTGGTGGGATCCATTCGGTGTCGCCGTTGATGCTTTTTCGGGTGGACCAGCCCTTGTCGAGGAGCCGGTGGTGGGGTCCGCAGGCCAGGGTGAGCTGGTCGATGTCGGTGCGATGCGTGTGGGCCCAGTCTTGGACGTGGTGGACCTCGCAGTAGTAGCCGGCGACGTCGCAGCCCGGCGAGGTGCACCCGCGGTCCTTGGCGTAGAGGACGATGCGTTGGCCGGGCGAGGCCAGGCGTTTGGTGTGATACAGCGCCAGGGGTTTCCCGTTGTCGAAGACGGCTAGGTAGTGGTGGGAGTGTCGGGCCAGGCGGATCACATCGGACATGGGCAACAGGGTGCCGCCGCCGGTAAGTCCTTTGCCGGTGGTGCGTTCGAGGTCGTCGAGTGTGGTCGTCACGATGATGCTGGCCGGTAACCCGTTGTGCTGACCCAACTTTCCGCTGCCCAACATCGCCCGCAGCGCCGCGTTGAGGCCGTCGTGGTTGCGTTGGGCGGAGCTGCGGGTGTCGCGCTGGATCGCCTCTTCGGACGGGGCACCGTCCACGACCGCCGAGTCGTCGTCGGGGTTGCACACGCCGGGCGCGGCGAGCTTGGCCAGCACTGCCTCCCAGCTGGCACGCGCCTCCGGCGTCAGCCATCCGGTCAGACGCGACATGCCGTCGGCCTGCTGATTGCCGAGCACCAGCCCGCGTACCCGCGCCCGATCGGCATCGGTGTAGCTGCCGTCGGGATTGAGGCAATCCATCAGGCGCCGGGCCAGCTTGGCGAATTGCTCGGGGCGAAACTCGGAGGCCTTGGCCGCCAGCTGCTTTTCGGCGTGCACACAGGTCTCGAGGTCGACAGACTCGGGCAATTGGTGGAAAAACCGGCGGATCTCCGCCACATGATCGGCCCCGATCGCCCCGCACCGCTGCGCCGCCGCGGTCGCCGGCAACACCGGCGCCAACGGCTCCCCGCCCAGCGCACGCCGCGGCCCGAGCTCAGCGGCCTCCGCGATGCGCCGGCCGGCACCGGCCCGGCTGATATGCAGCCGGTCGGCCAACGCCCAGGACAGCTTGCCGCCGAGCTCCGTTGAATCCCCTTGCTCATCAAGCTGATTGATGAGCTGATGACTTGGGGTTTGCAGCCGGCGCGCCTCGCACTCGAGTATTTCCAACAACTGCAACCGCTCCGGATTGGTCAGCGCCTCATACGAATGCCCCTGGAAAAGGGACACGGCGGCGCGCAACGAGTCAACGGCATGCTGAACGTCCTCGCGGTCCGTCACAGTCATGTGCGCCGCCCGCTCGGCCGGGTGAACGGGCTGCCCAGCTCATACCTGACTGCCTGCAGCCGGCCGACCACCAACGCGCGCTTCTCCAGCACGTCAACCAGCTCGGGGGTGGTCAACGCATCGAACGACAACGCACAAACTCGATCAAGGTCGGCATCGAGGGCATCAAACACCGCATCGATCTCTTCCCGGCCGTCCGAACGCATGTTCGAATGCTACGACCACCCACCGACAAAAAGCGCCACCCCGAAACCACTGAAACAAAAGTGGCGCAAGTGATCTCCCGCGTTGCCGCCGCGATCTGGCTACGCGACCGCCGCGGTCTCGGCTTCGGCCACCTCGGCCGCGGCGCGCTCGCCGGACCGGATCGCGCCATCGATCCACCCGCACATGACGGCCGAGCTTTCGGTACCGGCCCAATGGATCCGGCCACAGGGCTCGCGCAAGGTGTAGCCGTATTCGGTCAGCACGCCGGTGGGGGCGTGGCCGATCATTCCGCCGCCGGAATAGCGGTCCACAGTCCAGTTCTGTTCGTGGACCTCCAGCGGCGCTTTGGCCTTGCTGCCGAACCGGTCGACGAGTTCGCCGATGACCAGCGTCTTGCGCTCGGCCTCGTCGAGCTGTGTCAGCCGGCGCGCCGCGGCTCCCTCGGTGATGACGCACATGATTCCCGGGTCCCCGGTGTCCGTGCAGGCGTCGATGGTCAGGGTCGCCGGGGACCCCGGCGCTGCGGACTGGCCGGAGAATCCGTCGGCACGCCAGAACGGCTCGTGGTAGATGAGCGAGGTCTTGATGACCGCGCCGCTCGGCATGCGCTGGTGCAGAAATGCCCGGTCCACCGGGAGCATCGGCTCGTACAGGATCGAGGTGGCGATCGCCAGCGGGATCGCGACGATGACGCGGCGCGCCCGCACCGTCAGATCGACCGCGGTGATCGTCACTCCGTCGGCATCCTGGGTGATCTGCCGGACCGGCTGCGAAAGGTGCAGCGCGTCACCCAGTTCGGCCACCATCGGGCGATGCAACGCCCCCATGCCACCGACCGGGCGGGCATCCTGCGAGCCGCCCTTGCCCGATATCGCGAACGTGAGTCCACCCGCGGATGCCGTCTGCAGCAGCCCCCACAGCAACGACGTCTCCGACGCTGCCGAGGTGTAGAGGCCGGCAAATGCCATGTCCAGCATCTCGGCGGCTTCGGAGGACATGGAATTCTTTTCGATCCATTGCCCGATGCTGATGCGATCCCACTCCTGCGCCTTCTTCGCCTCCCACGGGGCCTCGCGGGGAATCGCCTTGCACATCTTCTCGATGGCGGCCAAACCGAGGCCGAGGTTGGCGACCGCCCACGGGCTGACGGTCCACGGGATGGTGCCGCCATAACGGTGTTTTTTGCCGCCGACGATCATCATGGCGTCGCCGTCGTTGTGCTGCTTGTACTCCGGCACGCCGAACTCGTTCATCAGCGCGTGGATCCGGTCCTGGCCCGGACCGATCCACGCGCCGCCGCGGTCGATCCATGTTCCGTCGTCTCGGGTCTCGGTGAAGGTGCGACCACCGACCCGATCACGCGCCTCCAGCAAGGCCACCGAATGACCCGCCTGCTTGAGCCGCAACGCGGCCGTCAGGCCCGCGAATCCCGCTCCGACCACGCAATAATCGACCTCAGACACGGTTGGCTCCTCAACCTCGTCCACCCCAGCAGCAAATTACACCGACCCGGTGCCGGCGGGGGCCGGTTAACGCAGATTTCCGCGGGCGTCCGCGCGCCCCGTGGCGCCGCGGGGGCTGGCGCGGGGCGCCGATGATCCCGGAGATTGGCGGGGGACTGCAATGACCGGTCCGCGGACAACACCCGCGGCGCAACGGGGCACGAAGCCTTCTTGTCCAAGGTTGCAGCACGCATCCCTAGAACAGGTTCTAGTCTGTGAAACCATGGGATTTCTGAAGCCCGAGCTGCCGCAGCTCGACATGGCCGAATGGAACAAGGGCACCCGCAGCGACAAGATCCGGCCAATGGCCAAGCACTGGGCCGAGGTGGGTTTCGGCACGCCCGTCGTGCTGCATCTGTTCTATGTCGTCAAAATCCTGCTGTACATCCTCGGCGCGTGGCTGTTCGCGTCGGCGACCAACGGCCTGGGCGGCTTCACCCATGTCGCGTCGTGGTGGTCGGAGCCGATCGTGTTCGAGAAGGTCGTGCTCTACACGATGCTCTTCGAGGTGATCGGGCTGGGTTGCGGCTTCGGGCCGCTGAACAACCGGTTCTTCCCGCCGATGGGCTCAATCCTGTATTGGATGCGCTTCGGCACCATCCGGCTGCCACCGTGGCCGGATCGGGTCCCGCTCACCAAGGGCACCAAGCGCAAACCGGTCGACGTCGCGCTGTACGGGCTCTTCCTGGTGGTGACGCTGGCGGCGCTGTTCGCCAACGGCACCGGGCCGATACCCGAATTGGGCACCACGATCGGCCTGCTGCCCGCGTGGAAGATCGTGTTGATCCTGCTGCTTCTGGCGATTGTCGGCCTGCGTGACAAGGTGATCTTCCTGGCCGCCCGTGGTGAGGTCTACGCGACCATGGCGGTGACGTTCCTGTTCGCCGCACCCGACATGATCGTCGGGTCCAAGGTGGTGTTCCTGGTGATCTGGATGGGCGCCGCGACATCCAAGCTCAACAAACACTTTCCGTTCGTCATCTCCACGATGATGTCCAACAACCCGTTGGTGCGGCCCCGCTGGCTGAAACGGCGCTTCTTCGAGAGCTTTCCGGAAGATCTGCGGCCCGGACGGCTGTCGCGTTGGCTGGCGCACCTGAGCACCGCCATCGAGATGTTGGTGCCGTTACCGCTCTTCTTCTGCCACGGCGGCTGGCCCCTCACGGTGGCCGCCATCGCGATGGTGTGCTTCCACCTGGGGATCCTGGTCTCGATTCCGATGGGCGTGCCGCTGGAGTGGAACGTCTTCATGATCTTCGGTGTGTTGTCGTTGTTCGTCGCGCACACCCACATCGGGCTGCGCGAGCTGAGGCACCCGGTGGTGGTGGCGGTCCTGTTCGTCGTCATCGCGGGAATCGTTGTGTTGGGCAACATGTTTCCGCGCAAAATTTCGTTTCTGCCCGGAATGCGTTACTACGCGGGCAACTGGGACACCACGCTGTGGTGCATCAAGCCCTCGGCCAACGACAAGATCGGCAGGGGCATCGTGGCGATCGCCAGCATGCCGCAGGCCCAGCTGGAACGGTTCTATGGCAGCCCGGAGGCGGCCCAGATCCCGATCTACATGGGATATGCATTCCGCGGCTTCAACACTCACGGCCGCGCGCTGTTCACGCTGGCACACCGCGCCATGGCGGGCCAGAACGAGGACGACTACGTCATCACCGACGGCGAGCGGATCTGCAGCACCGCCATCGGCTGGAACTTCGGCGACGGCCACATGCACAACGAGCAACTCATCGCGGCCCTGCAGGAGCGTTGCCACTTCGAGCCGGGCGAGGTCCGCGTCGTTCTGCTTGACGCGCAACCGATTCACAAGCAGACGCAGATGTACCGGTTGGTCGACGCGGCGACCGGTGAATTCGAGCGCGGCATTGTCCGGGTCGCCGACATGGTCGTCCGCCAACCGTGGGCCGACGACGTTCCGGTGCAAGTGCTTTCGGACGAGTCGCCGTCGACGGTGACGCCAGAGTGACTGCGAAGGCCGAGCGCCACGCCAGCGCGACGCTCGGCCTCGGCTCGGGTCTTAGCACGCCGGCCCGGACCTCCTGGGCCGCGGCAACCATGTTCTTCAGCGACGCGCTCACCTCGTCGGAGTTGCGGGTCTTCAAGCCGCAGTCGGGGTTGACCCACAGACGCTCGGCCGGCACGGCCCGCAGCGCGGCGCGCAGCGACTCGGCCATCTCATGCGTGCTCGGCACCCGCGGCGAGTGGATGTCGTAGACGCCGGGACCCACGCTGTTGGAGAAGCCGATCGAGTTCAGGTCGTCCAGCACCTCCATGTGCGAGCGTGCCGCCTCGATGGACGTCACGTCGGCGTCCAGGTCGGCGATCGCTCCGATCACCTCACCGAATTCCGAGTAGCACAGGTGGGTGTGGATCTGAGTGGAGTCCGCGACGCCGGAGGTGGCCAAGCGGAAGGACCCTACGGCCCAACCCAAGTAGTCCTCCTGATCGGCCCGACGCAGCGGCAGCAGCTCCCGCAGCGCGGGCTCGTCGACCTGGATCACCGCGATGCCCGCCGCCTGCAGATCCACCGTCTCGTCGCGAATGGCCAGCGCCACCTGGTTGGCGGTGTCGGCCAGCGGCTGGTCGTCCCGGACGAACGACCACGCCAGGATCGTCACCGGGCCGGTCAGCATTCCCTTGACCGGCTTGTCGGTCAGCGACTGCGCATACCTGGCCCACTCCACCGTCATCGGCTGCTGGCGGATCACGTCGCCGAAGAGCACCGGCGGGCGCACGCAGCGGCTGCCGTAGGACTGCACCCAGCCGTTCTTGGTGGCGAAGAAGCCGTCCAGCTGCTCGGCGAAGTACTGCACCATGTCGTTGCGCTCCGGCTCGCCGTGCACGAGCACGTCGATCCCGAGGCTCTCCTGCAACTTGATGACGTCGGCGATCTCCTGCTTCATCCGCCTCTGGTACTCGGCCTCGTCGATCTCGCCGGCGACCAGCGCCGCGCGCGCCTTGCGGATCTCGACGGTCTGCGGGAACGACCCGATGGTGGTGGTCGGCAGCGGCGGCAGATGCAGCCGCGCCTCCTGTCTGGTGCGGCGCTGGGCCGCATCACCCCGGTGCGTGCCCGACGCGACGATCGAATCGATGCGGGCCCGGATGCGGTCGTTGTGCAGCCGCGGGTCGCTCTTGCGGGATGCGACCGCGGCGTTGGACGCCGCGATCTCGTCGGCGACAGCGTCGTGGCCCTCGTGCAGTGCGCGGGCGAGCGTCACCACCTCGGCGACCTTCTCCTGTCCGAACGCCAGCCAACTGCGCAGCGCGTCGTCCAGGCCGGTCTCGGGCTCCAGCGAGTACGGCACGTGCAGCGTCGAGCAGGACGTCGAGACCGCCACGTGGGCCGCCGAGCCCAGCAGGGTGGCCAGCTTGCCCAGCGCCGCCTTCAGGTCGGTGCGCCAGATGTTGCGCCCGTCGACAACCCCGGCAACCAGGGTCTTGTTAGCGAGCTCGGGCACCGCGGCGATCGCCGTGTCGGCACCGTAGACCAGGTCGACGCCGATCGCCTCGACGGGCGTGCGGGCCAGCGCCCCCAACGAGTCACCCGGGTCGCCGAAGTAGGTGGCGACGTAGATGGCGGGACGGTTGCTCACCTTGCCCAACGCGTTGTAGACCGCCTCGGCCAGCGCCGGCGCGTCGGGGGAGATGTCGGTGACCAGTGCCGGCTCGTCGATCTGCACCCACTGTGCGCCGTTGTCGGCCAGCAGTGACAGCAGCTCGGAGTAGATTCCCACCAGCTCCTGCAGCCGCTCGATCGGCGCGCCCCCACCGTCGACGCCCTTGCTCAGCAACAGGAACGTGACCGGGCCGATCACCACCGGGCGGGCCGGAATCCCCTGTCCGAGAGCTTCTTTCAGTTCCGACAGCACCTTGTCCGGGTTCAGCGAGAACGTGGTCGAGGGCCCGATCTCGGGAACGATGTAGTGATAGTTGGTGTCGAACCACTTGGTCATCTCCAGCGGTGCGACGTCTTTGTTGCCGCGCGCCGCGGCGAAATAACGGTCCAGGTCGTCGGGAACCTGCGCGGCCCGGGCCGGCAGCGCGCCCAGCATGACCGCGGTGTCGAGCACCTGGTCGTAGTAGGAGAAGGTGTTCACCGGGACCGAGTCCAGCCCGCGTCGGCCAGCTGATGCCAGGTCTCGCGGCGCAGGGTGGCGGCGACGTTTTCGAGGTCGGCCCGGCTGGTGCGCCCAGCCCAATAACCCTCCGTCGCGCGCTTGAGTTCGCGCTTGGGGCCTATTCGCGGAGAGCCGACAACCGTTGCGGTGAATGCTTGAGGGGTCACGATATTCGTCCTTCAATCGGCATGGTGGTCACCGCCGGCGGACGTGCAGCCGATCCTTCAGCGGTGCGTACCCAAGTACTAACCGCAACGACTGCAGCCTAACGCCCATTCCACGAGGCGATGAGCCGCCGGACGCGGCGCGTCCGGCACAGCTGGCAGGTCTCCGGACTCGCAGGCGCGCACCTGATGGTGCTCCGCCCGGCCGACGATGCGGCCCGAAAACGGGCCGCTCAGGAGCCGGGCAGGTTTACTAGTGGCCGTCGCTTCCCAGTCTTGCGACCAGTGCTTGCCAAAACTCTGACGGCGGTCGTTCCTGCATACCGTTGCGGGACAGCCCCGGATTCTCACCGGGTTCCCTCTTGCGAAGCGTTACTAACGTTGCCTCGCTCGATGCCGGCGCCACTTGTGCGGCGACGGCAGACCAGCTGCGAGGTGCAGTTTAGTCAGCCCGCCAACGCCTCGGCGATCGGGAGGTCGCCGTTGTTGAATTCGATGGTCCGCCGGATGGTCGAATCGTCGTCCAGCGCGGCGGCGGCGACGAGCGCGACGTCGGCGCGCGAGACCTCACCTGTGCCCCGCCCGATGGCGATCCGGCCGGTCGCGGGTTCGAGCGTGAGCCGGCCGGGACCCAGCACCGTCCAGTCCAGGTCGCTGTCCCGTAGGTGGGCATCCGCGGCGGCCTTGGCCTCGGCGTAGGCGAAGAACGGATCATCCTGGGGTACACCATGATCGGGGCCCGCGCCGAAGTACGACACCATGACGAACCGCTTGACGCCCGCCTGTGCGGCGGCGTCGATCACCCGGATCGCGGCGTCCCGGTCGACGGCATAGGTCCGCGCCGGATCACCGCCACCCGCCCCGGCTGAGAAGACGACCGCGTCGTGCCCGGTCACCAGATCGGCCAGCGCGTTCGTGTCGAGCCGCTCGATGTCGGCGACCACCGGCTCGGCGCCGGTGGCGGCGACATCGTCGGATTGCTCGGGATTGCGGAAGACCGAGCTCACCCGGTCGCCGCGCTGGGTCAGAGTGCGAGCCAGCTGTAGTGCGACCTTGCCGTGTCCGCCGAAGACGATGATGCGTGCCATGTCTGCAGACGGTAGCGCCGTCAGAGTTTGACGCGCCCCATGATGATGTCGATGATCGGCTTGCCCGGCGGGTAGGCGTTGGTGAGCGAGGCCATCGTGTGCCCGTAGTCGACCAGCAGCGTGATGCCGCTGATGCCGAAGGCGGCGGCGCTGTTGAGGAACGCCATCACGTCGCCCATCTGCTCCGGGGTGTGCACCTTGGAGCCGGTCTCGTCGCGGTAGTCCTGCGCGAAGGTCAGCCACAGGTCGGCGTTGGACTGGGCCAGCGGGGTGTCGGTGGGACCCGGGCAGATCGCGTTGATCCGAATGCCCTTCTTGAGCAGCGGGTAGCCCTGGGTCGCGACGTAGGCGTTGACGACCTTCTTGGAGAAGCCGTAGTGGATGATGCCTTCGGCTTCGTGCGCCTTGACCCACTCCTGGGCCGACGCGAAGTCCGGCGTGGCCAGGAACTCGTTCAGCAGGTCCAGGTCGTTCTCCCAGCCCATGCCGGCGACCGAGGAAATGAAGCAGATCGCCGAGCCGGACGGAAGCTGGTTCTTCTCGAGCAGGCGCTCGATGAGGTGCCGGTGGCCCAGGAAGTTGATCGCCATCAGGTCGGTGGTCCCGTCGGCGATGCCGGCGGCGGAGAACACGGCGTGGATCGGGCCGTCCAGCTGGTCGAGCGCCGCGTCGATCGACGCGGTGTCGCGCAGGTCGACCTGAATGGACTTGGCGACGTCGTACTTCACCGGCGCGTAGTCCATCACGATGACTTCGGCGCCCAGCTCGGCCGCCGACTTGGCCGCCGCGGCGCCCATGCCAGTCGCGCCACCGACAACGAGAGCGCGCTTGCCGTCGTAGCGCAACCGATCGACAATGGTCATGGAAATCCCCTTCTCGGATAATGCCAACGCGGTTCTAACTGCTCAACTGTATGGGTAACAGTTATTTGGTTCAATACCGGGGCCGGTTAAATGAGAGCTCTACTTGCCGCGCACGGCGACGCCCCGCAGAACGGTGTCGCGGGCGTGCACCAAACCCGCGCGGGTGCCGATGTCTTGAAGGATGTTCTCCGGTATCCACTGCAGGCCGACGACGCAGCGGGACAACATCGCGGTGGACGGTGCGTCGACGCCTATTTCGCCCGACCGGATGCCCTCGGAAAGAAGCGTTTTCATCTGCCGCAGCCGCGTCGCATAGAGCCAGCCGGGGTTGGGCGTGTCCGGCGGCGACTGGCGCATCCAGGCCAGCTGAATCCTGAACTCGTCGGAAAACCGGTCGAGCGCATTGACGTTGACCCAGCTCAACGCGTCCAGCTTCTCGATCGGTGTGGCATCCGAGCGCAGGACGCTGACCCATCCCGCCTCGACCTTCCTGCCGAAGGACTCCATGATCGATGCGAGGAGTTCGTCCTTGGATCCGATCACCCGATACACCGTTCCGGTGCCGAGACCGGCCGCCGAGGCGATGTCCCTGATGGTGGTGACTTCATATCCTTTGCGGCCGAATTCGGCTCGTGCCACCGCACGCATGTGCTGCCGCCTTGTCGCTGGGGTCCGCATCGCTGTCGTCGGACCATGTCGCGATGACGTCATTGGCGGCGGCGAACGCCTTCGACCGGTCCAGCGCCGAGTCGGTCGGCGGTCGAGTTGCCAAGCCTTGCAAGATGATTCGGCACAGCAGTCGGGCCACCTGGTCGGCGGCGGACTTGTGGCGCATGACGTCGAGCCCGACCTGCAGCATGGTCTGGCAGATCCGGTCGGCCAACGTGGGAAGGTCGATGTCGGGTTTGATGTAACCGCTCCACCGGGCGGCGCGCAGCGTCTGCAGCATCGCCTCCTGGATCGCCACCGGCCGTTGCTGGGTCAGCTTGATCAGCTCCGGATCCGTACTCGGCCCCTCGTAGAACGACATCTGCAAAGCGGCGCGGTGTTCGACGGCGCAGTCGGCGATCGCCGACCCGAGCTCGATGATCTGTTCGGCGACCGGGCGCGAGTCGGGTTCGTCCAATTTCGCCTGGGCGCGATCGCCCGATGCGCTCCAGGTCGTCCTGATAGCGGCGGATCAGCTCGACGAGGATGGCCTCTTTGGACTCGAAATGGTGATACAGGCTGCCGGGAAGAATGCCTGCGGCATCGGCGATTTCCTGCAGCGACGTCCGCAATCCCGACGATGCGATCAACGACGCGGCGGTGGCCAGGATCTCGGCGCGGCGCGTCGGAGAATCGGCTGTGCTGCTGGCTCGCAGTGACTCGGCCCTCGCCATGGTTAGCGGTGTGCAAATCCGGACGACTGCGGGCTGGCGAACATTCGCATTCGTCCTCTCCTGCCGAACCAAATCTTTGTTAGAGGCTATCAGACTGTGCGCGATGAATGCGCTGCACAAAGCGGTGAAAGCCCCATTCTAGAGCGCGCCGAAGGGGTCGCGGTGAGCAGGTATCGCCATCATGACGGCTCTCTTGGCAAGGCGCGCACCGAGTTCGGTGAGGTACCATCGGGGCCGCCGAGGAACTCGCTCCAGCTCAGCAGGCGCTTGAGGTACAGGTGAGCGTCGTGCTCCCACGTGTAGCCGATCCCACCGAACACCTGGATGGCGGTGTCGGCCACGGTGGCCAGTCGCCCGGCGAACGCCTTCGCCCGCAGCGCGGCAAGATGGCGCTCCTCGCCGGATTGGCCGTCGGCTTCCGGGAATGCGTCGCTGGCCCACAACGCGTGGATCACACCGCTGCGGGCCAGCTCGACCGTCTCGAACATGTCGACACACAAATGCTGGATCGCCTGGAAGGAGCCGATCGGCTGGCCGAATTGCGTTCTGTTTTTCGCGTATTCGACGGCGAGGTCCATGATGGCGCGCGCGGCGCCGAGCGCGTCGGCGGCGGTGGCGATCAGCACGTCGTCGATCACCGCCGCCATGTCGTCCGCGGACGCCGCGGCCAGTCGTTGCGCGGGTGCCGCGTCGAACGTGACGCGGAAGTGCTTGCGGGTTGGGTCGATACCGTGCTCGGCCGTGATCGAAACCCCCGACGAGCCGGTCTGCACCGCGAAAAGCGCAGTGCCGTCGCGCATCTTCAGCGACAGCGAGGAGGACATCGGCGGCCGCGGCGTCGGGCACCGCGGCGATCTCGCCCCGCACCACGATTGCGTCATCGTCGCGGCTCGCGGCGACGGAGGCGTTCGCAGGGTCCAGGAAGCAGACGGCGGCGACCGTGGTGCCGTCGGCGATGCCGCGCAACAACTCCGGTGCGATGTCGTTGTCCCCGAGCCGGGTCAGTGCCCGCGGGGCGGCCACCGCGGTCGACAACCACGGCCCCGGATGCAGCGCGGCGCCGAGCTCTTCGGCGACGATGCCGGCCTCGACCATCGTCATGCCGGCGCCGCCGTACTCCTCCGGCACCAGCAGGCCGGTGGTCCCGAGGTCGGCGAGGCCGCGCCATACCGTCGTCGTCCGTTCCGGTCGGATCGTCGAGCAGCGGCCGAACATGTTGCGAAATCGGTGCCTTCTCGGCGAGGAAGCGCCGCGTGGTGTCGCGCAGCGCTACCTGCTCGTCGGTGAGTTCGAGGTTCATTTGCGCGGCAACCCCAGTACCCGTTGCGCGGTGATGTTCTTGTTGATCTGCGTGGTGCCGCCCGCGATGGTCAGCGAACGCGACGTCAGGCGGTAGTTCGCCCACGGCGCGCCGGCGCCGCGGGTGCCGAGCGCGTCAAAGGCCAGTGCGGCCAGGTCCTGGCCGATCTCGCCCCACACGGTCTTGGCGAGGCTGGCCGACCCGAGCGCTAGTTCACCGCCATGCAGTGTCGCCGAGATCGATCGCTGGCAGAGGACTTCGAGATACTTGATGCGGACCGCGATTTCGCCGAGGCGCCGCAGCGTCACCGGATCTTCCAGCGCGCCGGTGTCGGCCGCGGCGAGGTCGTTGACCAGCTCTTCGAGCCGCACCTGCATCTCCGCGTACAGCCTGGCGGCCCCGGCGCGCTCGTGGCTGAGCGTGGTGGTGGCCACCTGCCAGCCCGCATTGAGCGGACCCGAGCAACGCGTCGGCCGGCACCCGTACGTCGTGAAAGAACACCTCGGCGAAATCGGCGTCACCGTTGAGCGTGACCAGCGGACGGACCTCGATGCCGGGCAGCGTCATGTCGACGATCAGGCAGGAGATCCCCTTGTGCTTGGGCGCGTCGGGATCGGTGCGCACGTAGAGCTGACACCAGTCGGCCCGATGCCCCAGCGAGGTCCAGATCTTCTGGCCGTTGACCACGAAGTCGTCACCGTCTCGCACGGCGCGGGTGCGCAGCGCCGCGAGGTCGGACCCCGCCTCGGGCTCCGACATTCCTTGGCACCAGATGTCGTCGGCGCGCATCATGCGGGGGAGCAGCGTGAGCTTCTGGGATTCGGTGCCGTACTGCATGATGGCCGGAGCGATGTTGTTCAGCCCAATCACGTTGAGCGGCATCGGAGCTCGAGCGCGGGTGGTCTCTTCGGTGTAGACCAGTTGCTCGAGCACCGTCGCGCCGCGCCCGCCGTACTCGGGGGGCCAGGACACGGCGGCCCATCCGGCGTCGGCCATCGTCGCGTTCCACGCGCGCAGCATCTCGAACGCGGCGTCGTCGCGGCCGGTGGGCCGGCGGGCCGCCACCAGCTCGTCGGTCAGGTTCTCCGAGAGCCAGTCACGCAGCTCGGTGCGGAACTGTTCCACTTCCGCCGGGTATGAAAAGTCCACGTTCCTCTGTCTTCAGCGTCGTAAAACCGTGTGACCAAGCCGGACTCTACGGTTGAGCAGATATCTGGTCAATGATGTTGGCGGCCATGCGCGACGCCGCGGGTTTGGGGTTCGGGGAATGCGACATCGGCGTTGCCCGGCATCGGGCTGACACCGCGCCGGTCACACACTTCCAGCACCTCATCGACGATCGATGCGGGCACGATGAATTTCTCCGTCGAGGACATCTGCTCGAAGATGCGCCTCGATGTCCTCGGCCGTCGGCCGGCTCTCGGCGTCGGCGAGCCAGCCTTCGGTGAGGCCGACGAACACCCGCGCATAGCGGCCCGCGACCGCGGAATAGTTGCGGTGGGTGAAGGTGCAGGCACTGCTGGCCAGAAACGTCACCAGCGGCACGACGAGCTCGGGCCTGATGGCTTGCATGAAGCCGGATTCGGCGAGGAACTTCTCGTCGCCGACGGTCTCGGTGACCATCCGCGAGAAGCCAGTGGGCATAACGGAATTGGCGAGTATCCCGTGCGCTTCGCCTTCGATGGCGATGACGTTGGTCAATCCGACCAACCCGGCCTTGGCCGCCGCGTAGTGGGCCTCCATCGGCTGGCCGAAGATCCCGGCGGAGGACGAGATGAACACGAATCGTCCGCCCCCGTTGTTCTTCATCACGCGATACGCGGGCTGGGACAGGTGAAAGCCGCCGTCGAGATGCACGCGCAGCATCCGCGTCCAGTCATCGTGCGAGAGGTCCTCGAAGGGCACGCTGCCGAAAATGCCGGCGTTGCTGACGACGGCGTCGAGGCGCCCGAATGCGTCGACGGCCGCGTCGATGATCGCCTGGCCGCCCGCCGGGTTGTCCACGGAGTCGTACGAGGCGATCGCCGGGCCGCCCGCCCGAACGATTTCGTCGACCACGTCCTCGGCGACGCCGCTGTCCGCGCCGTCGCCGCGCATCGAGCCGCCGAGGTCGTTGACGACCACCGCCGCGCCGCGGTGGGCCAGGTCCAACGCGTACAGCCGACCGAGTCCCCGACCGGCCCCGGTCACCACCGCCACCTGGCCGGTGAAGTCAATCATCGTGTGCTCCTGAGTCATTGACTGCTGTGCAGCCGGACTTTACGGTGGAACAGATATTTGGTCAACAAATCGGAGGTTGAGCGTGGGGGACGACGCCCGTGCCGACCGTTTCCAGGCCCTGGGCATGCTCGCCTCCGCGCTGGCGGGTCGGGCCGTCGCGGTCGCCGGGCTGCCTCGCGGGTGAAGCCGGCGTGGACGGACGGCCAGACGATTCACATCGATGCCGCCGCCGCGCCGCGCTCACAGCTCAAAGCCGTTGCCGTGCAGGCCTCGATGATCGCGGCCGGCAGCCTGCAGCCCGATGTGGTGGGTGCCCTGGTTCGCCACCGCAAGCTGGCCAAGCGCTACCTGACGGTCGAAGGCCACCGCGCCCTGGTCGCGAACGCAGCCCTGCTGCCGAGTGTTCTGGCGTCGCTGGGTGACCGCGACATCGCGGGTCGCAGCGATTCACCCAACGCGTCGCTCGAGATTGCCGCCTCGCGGGCGGCGGTCGACGACCCGGCGCCGGAGTTCGGCGTGATCCGTGCGGCGAAGGTGATCTGCCGCGTGCGCCCGGGTGGCGAAACAAGACGAAGAGGCGAAGCCCGGACATGTCCCGCGGCGCAATGGCGCAACGGAACTCGAGGAGCTCGACGACGGCGAGGTCGACGACTCCGACGATCCCGACTTGTTCACCAGCCCGGTCGGCGGCGGTGGATTCATCGGCAAATGGCTGAAGAAAATGCTCTCCTCAGCGCGCAAGACCGGAAGCGGCGGCGGGCCGCCCGGCGCCGACAACCCGACGCACCGCACGAACTCCGGCAAGCGCGGCGCATCCGCCGTCGCGTCGCTGGCCTCGACCTCCGGCGACGACGACGGCGACGCCGATCACGATGGGCAAGCCGCAGCGGACGGCGTGAAGTATCCGGAGTGGGACGCCGCGCGCAAGAGCTACCGGCCGGCCTGGTGCACGGTGCGCGAGGTCGAGCCACAGATCAAAGCCCACTTGAATCGCAGGCCACTCTTGCCATCGACGACGCCATCGGCGTACGGCGGCCGCTGTCGCGGCTCGGCATGGGCCTGCACCGTCGCCACCGTCAGGCCCAGGGCGACGACATCGACATCGACGCGGCCGTGGAAGCCCGGGTCGAGGTGCGGGCCGGATCGGTGCCCGACGAGGCCGTGTACCTCGACAGCCTGCGGCGTCGGCGAGACCTGTCGGTGCTGCTCCTGCTCGACGTGTCGGGCTCGTCGGGCGAACCCGGAACGGTCGGGCGGACCGTGCACGAACAACAGCGTGCGGCCGTCGCCAACCTGACCGTGGCGTTGCACGACCTGGGTGACCGGGTCGCGCTGTACGCCTACTACTCGCAGGGCCGGCGCGCGGTGAGCATGGTGCCCGTCAAGCGGTTCGACGACCAGCTGAACGCCCAGGTCATCAGGCGCCTCAACAGCCTGGAACCCGGCGCGTATTCACGCCTCGGTGCGGCGATCCGCCACGGTTCGGCGACCCTGGAGGCGCGCGGCGGTACGTCACGGCGGCTGTTGGTGGTGCTTTCCGACGGGCTGGCCTACGACCACGGCTACGAGCGGGCCTACGGTGCCGCGGACGCGCGCCGCGCGCTGACCGAGGCCCGCCGCCGGGGGACCGGCTGCGTATGCCTGACGATCGGCGCGCGGAACCGACGTTCAATCGCTGCGCAGGGTGTTCGGCAGCACCGCGCACGCGACGATCGCGCACCCCGATCAGCTCGCCGGTGTCATCGGACCGTTGTTCCGCTCGGCACTGCGCTCGGCGGAGGTTCGCCGCAGAGTATCGGTGATGCCAAGTCCCAGAACGCAGTTCGCTCGGGAGAACTCCAGCGCGGCCCGTCAGAGCACTTGAAACAAACATCTGTTCCGGCTAGGCTCCAATCGCCGGACGTAGCGGAAGGGAAGCTATGGCCAACGATTCCGGGCTTGCTTACTTCAAGGGCGGTCCGTCCGACACGGACGAAAAGGGAGAAGTGCGGCCCTACTACCAAGCGGTCGGCAGCGAAGAGGCCGTTTTCAAGGCGGCCTACCGCCAGGGCCTGGCGCTGGTCCTGAAGGGTCCGACGGGGTGCGGCAAGACCCGGTTCGTCGAGGCGATGGCCCACGATCTCGGGCGGCCGCTGATCACCGTCGCCTGCCATGACGACCTCACCACCGCGGACCTGGTGGGCCGGTATCTGCTGCGCGGTGACGAGACGGTGTGGGTGGATGGCCCGCTGACCCGGGCGGTGCGTGAAGGGGCGATCTGCTACCTCGACGAGGTGGTGGAAGCCCGGCAGGACACCACGGTGGTACTGCACCCGCTCGCCGATCACCGGCGACAGCTTCCCATCGAGCGACTCGGGGTCACGCTGGACGCGGCGCCCGGATTCGGCCTGGTGGTGTCCTACAACCCCGGTTATCAGAGCGTGCTGAAGGATCTCAAGGATTCGACCCGGCAGCGGATGGTGGCCATCGAATTCGGTTTCCCCACAGCCGATATCGAAGAGGGCATCGTCGCGCACGAGGCGGGCGTGGACGCGGCCACCGCAGCCGAGCTGGTCCGTTTCGGGCAGGCCATCCGCCGGCTGGAAACCGGCGGACTGCGTGAGGTCGCGTCGACGCGGGTGCTGATCGCCGCGGGCAGGCTGGTCGCCGAGGGCTTGAGCATGCGAGAGGCGGCCCTGGCCGCGATCGCGGGCCCGCTGACCGATGACGTGGCGGTGGGCAAGGCGCTGGGCGAAATGATCGGGATTTACCTGACGCCGGACGGGTATGACGGGTCCGATGATTGACGCTGCATACCGCCCCCGCTAGGGTCTGAACAAATATTAGGTTCTTCGCATCGGCGCGCGAAGTCGGTTCGCCTGGAGGTCGGATGTCCTACGAGAGCAGCGCAGAGCCGATCAAGGTCGGCTATCTGATGGACTTCACGCTGCCACCGGGGTTCCCCGAGGAGCTTTTCGCCTCCTTCACCCAGACTTTCGACCTCATCTTCGAAGAGGCGCTCGCCCAGGGCCTGATGGACCGTCCCGTCCAGATGATCTACCGCGAGGTGGAGGGCCTGCCCAAGGGTTCGGTCAAGGCGGTGATCGACGCCTATGGCGAACTGGTCGACGAGGGCTGTCTCGTCGTCTTCGGTCCGAACATCACCGATAACTGCGTGCCGTTGCGAGAAGCGATCGAGGAACGGTTCAAGGTGCCCGCGATCAGCGTGACCGGCACCGACGACTGGCTGGGTGAGTGGACATTCGCCTTCCCGCAGGGATCGATGACCGATGAGCCGATCTTCCTGGCCGACCTCATCGCCAAACGCGGCCTCGCCGAGATCGGGGTCCTGGTCGAGCAGAGCCTCATTGGGGAGAGCTACCTGAAGAACCTGCGAAGTGCGTGTCGGCGCAAGGGCATTCGCATCGTGGCGGAAGTTTCGATCGCCCAGACGGCTCAGGACATCAACGCCGCGGTCCAGACGCTTCACGAGGCGAAGGCCGAGGCGATCGTGCACCTGGGATTCGGATTCGGAATCGTGTTCATCAACCCGGCGCTCGAGACCCTGGGTTGGGACCCGCCCCGTTTCACCACCACCGCTTGGCAGAACGCCTGGGTCAACCCGATCATGTGGAACGCGTTCATGGGCTGGACCGGTGTCGACCAGTACGACGAGGCGAACCGGATCGGCCAGGACTTCCTCGACAGATACGCGGAGAAGTACAACGGCAGCCGCCCCGAGTTCTGTGTGACCGTGGTGAACCGCGACGTCGCCGCGACACTTGTGCGCGCGTTCACCGACGCACATCCGTTGAGCCCTCGCGGGGTCAAAGAGGCCCTCGAGCGGGTCAAGATGATGCCCGCTGCCTCCGGCGCGCCCGGCACCCGGGTGTCCTTCGGCAAGTGGACGCGCCGCGCCTGGATGGGCGCCGGGTATCTGGTGGCCCGGACCCTCGATGCCGACGGCGTCAACTCGCATCTGGTCGATCGCTTCGGAGAGGAAGGCTGACTCTTGAGCACCAACCCGTCTACCGAACAAACCACACCGCCTGCCGAGCAGGGGCGACCGGCCGCCTCGCAACGAACTGGCAAGCGCAGCTGGGGCGGTTGGATCGCCGGCGCAGCGCTGGCCGCCTTCGCATTATTCTTCATCGCGAATTGCCGTGTGGCCCTTGACCCTCGCGTCGCGAACCCGAATGTGCAGGGCCGGCCACGTCCGGTGAAGTTCACGTTCGGGCTGGACTACATCACGTTCTTGGATGCCGCCACGGTGGTGGCCTTGATCGTGCTGTTGATCGTCTTCATCAGGGGCTGGCGCCGTAACCCCGGTAGCCCGGTGATGTTGATGTTCTTGTGTACCACGCTGATCGTGTGGCAGGACCCGATTATGAACTGGTCACCCTTCGCGGTCTACAACCCCGATCTCGTCCACTGGCCGGAATCCTGGCCGCTGGTGTCGTTGTCGCCGACGGTCGAACCGTTCGTGGTCTTCGGTTACGTGATGTTCTACTTCGGCCCCTACTTCCCGGCGGTCTGGCTGCTGCGCAAACTGCAGGCAAAGTACGGGCCCGCCAGTTATGTGTCGCGGCATCCCCTGGTCAGCCTGGGGCTGATCACGCTGGTGATCGGTTTCATCTTCGATGCCTTCCTGGAAAACATCCTGATCCACTGGGGCATGTACATCTACTCGCAGGTGATCCCGTGGGGATCGGTGTTCACCGGCACCACCTTCCAGTTCCCGCTGATCTGGGAATCGTTGTCGGTGTGCTTCGTGATGGTGCCGGCCGCGACCCTCTGCTACCGCGACGACACCGGTAAGTCGGTGGCGGAAAAGCTTGCCGCAAAAGCGAAGTTGTTCCCGGCCCGCCCGGTGCTGGGGACGTTCCTGGTGATGTTCGTCATCATCAACGTGTCCTACTTCGCCTACGGCGGCTGGTTCTGGGTCATCAAGGTGAGTCATGCCGCCACCTCGGTGGCCTGCCCCTGGCCGTATCCGGAAGCCAAAGTCTATGACCCGCAAGGGTTCTACGAGAAGGCGGGCGCCCAGGGGCCCTACTCGGTCGGCATCTGGTCGACGTGGGCGAGCGGGGAACCCAACGGGCGACCGCAAGTCCAACCGCCGCCGCCGGGTGAGGGCGCGTGTGCGACCGCGAGCAAGAATGGTTGAGCCGCGTACCGTCGTCATCACCGGTGCGTCCCGCGGACTGGGCTTCGCGTCGGCGGTGCGGATGTACCGGGAGGGGTGGCGCGTGGTCGCGGCCATGCGCACGCCCGACCAAGGAATGCCGCTGCTGCGCAAGGCCATTCAGGAGCAGGGACCGACCGCCCCTGACGACGACCGGTTGATCGGCGTCCAGCTCGACCTGACCGACACCGCGTCGATCGCCGCGGCGGCCAAGACGATCGACGAGGCTGTGGGCGCACCGTACGCACTGGTGCACAACGCGGGAATCTCGGCCGCCGGCATGGTCGAGGAGACCGATATGGCGTTGTGGCAACGCATGCTCGCCACCAGCGTCCTGGGCCCCGTCACGCTCACCCAGGCCCTGCTGCCGTCGATGCGGGCGGCGGGCCGAGGGCGAATCGTCCTGGTGTCCAGCGCGGCCGGGGTGCGGGGCCAGCCCGCCACCGCGCCGTACTCGGCGGCCAAGGGTGCGCTGGAGCGGTGGGGGGAATCGATGGCGTGCGAGATCGCGCCGTTCGGTCTCGGGGTGACCGTGCTGGTGGCCGGCACGTATGACACCGAGATCATCACCGACGCGGGCACCACCGATGACCGAAACTTCAATGGCCCGTATGCCCGGCTGCACAACACCATGAACAGCCGCGGGCGCTTCGCGATGAAAATGGCGCGTCCACCGGAACGGTTCACCGACGGCCTGCTCAAGGCGATCGACGATCGCGGAGCGTTCCGCCGCCGAGGCATCGGCCCGGACGCGTCGATGCTGTTGGTAGCCAACAGGATCCTGCCGGCGTCGGGCATGCACCACGTGTCGCGGATCGTGCTGGGAATACCCCGGCAGGGGTCGATGCGCGATGGGGCCTGGCCGTTGACTCTCGCCCAAAAGGTGATGGTGCTCGCCGCACGTGTTCTTCCGCAGCCGGTACTGCAGCGCTTGGCATCGCTGGCAGCCAAGCGCCGCAAGGGAAATAAGGGGAATTGATGGAACAGCTATTTGACGACCTAGCGGATTTCGGCGCCTTCGACGACGCGATATCCGGTGACGTGCGTGACCCGTACACCGAATTGGCGCGCATTCGGCGCGAGGAGCCGGTGCAGCGACTCGAGACGTCGGGAGCGCTGCCGCACGAGGAATCGCTGCCGATGTTCATCGTGTACCGCCACGAGGACATCCAGCAGATGCTGCGCGACAACGAGACGTTTTCCTCGGCTGCCGTCATCGCCGCGTTCGGCCCGGTGCTGGGCGAGGGCGTGATGCTCGGCATGGATGAGCCGGTGCACGGCCGGCTGCGGTCACTGGTGTCAAAGGCTTTCTCGCAGAAGTCATTGGCGCGCTGGCAGGACGAGTTGGTGGGCCGGGTGGCCAACGGCCTGATCGACAACTTCGCCCCCAATGGCAAGGCAGATCTGGTCAAGGAGTTCACCTTCGACTACCCGAGCCAGATCATCGCCGGCTTGTTGGGCTTGCCGGAAAAGGACTACCCACAGTTCCAGCGGTGGTCGATTTCGCTGCTGAGCTGGCTCATGAATCCGGAACGCGGGCTGGCGGCTTCGGCGGCCCTGTGCGAGTACTTCGCCCCGATCCTCGAGGCCAGGCGCGCCGAGCCGAAGGAAGACTTGATCAGCGCGCTCGCTGCGGCGGAGATCGACGGGGAAAAGCTCGCGGATGAAGAGATCTTCTCGTTCCTTCGGCTGCTGCTCCCCGCCGGCGTCGAGACGACCTACCGGTCGCTGGGCAGTTTGCTGCTCGGGCTGCTGTCCGATCCCGAGCAGCTGGACGCCGTCCGCGCGGATCGCTCGCTGCTGCCACAGGCCATCGAGGAGGGCGTGCGCTGGGAATCACCGCTGTTGACCATTACCCGGGTGGCGACCCGCGATACCGAACTCGGTGGTGTGGCGATCCCGGCCGGGGCGACGGTGATGCCGATGCTCGGTTCGGCCAACCGGCAAGAGGACCGCTACCCCGATCCGAACACGTTCGACATTCACCGGCAGGCGCGGGCACACCTGGGCTGGGGGCACGGCGTGCACGTCTGTCTCGGCATGCACCTGGCGCGCCTGGAGATGCGGACCGCGATCAACCTTTTGTTGGACCGGTTGCCGAATCTCCGGCTGGATCCCGACGCGAACGATCCGCACATCCGCGGGCAGGTCTTCCGGTCGCCGACGTCGGTTCCGGTGCTGTTCGACCCCCGATAACCAGCCCCGCCCGAGGCTCCACTTGCCAATCGGCTAGTTTCCAGTAAGGCTCCCCGTAGGGCAACCAACGCTCGGCGGGACGCCCCTCTAACGAGTCAGAAGAGAGTGACAGATATGACTGAGGCTGTAAAGGTCCGGTTCGAGCCGAAGATGATGATCGACGGCAAGCTCGTCGACGGCCAGGCCGGTACCTTCACGAACATCAACCCGGCGACCGAGGAATCGCTCGGCGAGGTTGGTGACGCGTCGAAGGAGGACATGCACCGGGCCATCGATGCCGCCCGGCGCGCCTTCGACGAGACCGACTGGTCGACCAACAAGGAGCTGCGCAAGCGCTGCCTGCTGCAGCTGCACGAGGCGATCGAGTCCGAGATCGACGAGCTGCGCGAGGAGCTCATCCTCGAGGTCGGCTCGCCGCGGGCCATCACCTTCGGCCCCCAGCTGGACGCGCCGCTGGAAGACGGGCTGAAGTACCCCGCCCGCCTGATCGACGAGTACGCCTGGGAGACCGACCTGGGTGACAAGGTGATCAGCCTGACCGGCACGCTGACCACCCGCAAGGTCTGGCGGGAACCGGTGGGCGTGGTCGGCGCGATCGTGCCGTGGAACTTCCCGTTCGAGGTCACTCTCAACAAGCTGGGCCAGGCGCTGGGCACCGGCAACACCGTGGTGCTCAAGCCGGCACCCAACACCCCGTTCAACGCGAACCGGCTCGGCAGGCTGATCGCCGAGAAGACCGACATCCCCGCGGGCGTCGTCAACGTCGTCACCGCGTCGGATCACCTTGTGGGCGAGGAGCTCACGCTGTCACCCAAGGTCGACCTGATTTCGTTCACCGGCTCGACGGTGGTCGGCAAGCGGATCATGGAGAAGGGCGCCGCGACCATGAAGCGGCTGTTCCTCGAACTGGGCGGCAAGTCGGCCACCATCGTGCTGGAGGACGCCGACTTCGGGACGGCTTGCATGGTCGGCATCGCGCCGTGCATGCACGCCGGTCAGGGTTGCGCCAACCCGACCCGGCTGCTGCTGCCGCGGTCCCGCTACGACGAGGGTGTCGAGATCCTCAAGAACATCTACGAGAACGTCACGTGCGGCGACCCGCAGGACCCGGGAACGCTGTGCGGCCCGGTGATTTCGCAACGGCAGTTCGACCGGGTGACGGACTACATCAAGAAGGGCGTCGAGGAGGGCGCCACCGCGCTGGTCGGCGGGCCCGGCGCGGAAACCGGTTTCGACAAGGGATATTTCATCAGGCCAACGCTTTTCACCAACGTCGACAACAAGATGACCATCGCGCAGGAGGAGATCTTCGGCCCGGTGCTCTGCGTCATCCCGTTCGACGACGAAGAAGATGCGATCCGGATCGCCAACGACAGCGTGTATGGGCTGGCCGGCAACGTGTTTGCGGGTTCGCTCGAGCGTGCGTTGTCGGTGACCCGCCGGATCAAGGCCGGTTTCATGGGCGTCAACGGCGGTGCCCCCTACGGTGCCGACACACCGTTCGGTGGTTACAAGGAGAGCGGCGTGGGACGCCAGAACGGTATTGCCGGATTCGACCAGTACACCGAGGTCAAGTCGGTCGCGTACCCAGCCGGCTGAGAAGGCCGACGTAGTCGCGCCACCCAAAGCGGCTGTGCCACCAAAGCGGCTGTGCCAGCCACCATTACGCGGCTTTCGAATCCGCTAGCACGTGCGATAGCGCGTGCGACGAAGTATGCGGTCAGCTCGACTCGAAACGCATGCGGTCCTTGTGACCGCTGGGACGCGGCCTCGCCGGGCTCCGACTAGCGGGCGAGAAGCACCCCGGACTTTGCCCGCCCAACCCCTTGGTTGACAATCGACGCAAGACTCCACTCTTCCGAAGTCAACGTGTCAAAGGAGACAAGACCATGGCTGAAGCCGTCATCGTCGAGGCAGTGCGTTCACCGATCGGCAAGCGCAACGGCGGATTGTCCGGGGTGCACCCGGCAGATCTGTCCGCACAGGTGCTCAACGGCCTGGTCGACAAGGCCGGCGTCGACCCGGGCCTGGTCGACGACGTCATCTGGGGCTGCGTCATGCAGGCCGGTGAGCAGGCCCTCGACATCGGCCGCACCGCGCTGCTGACCGCCGGCTGGCCCGAGACCGTCCCGGGCGTGACCGTGGACCGCCAGTGCGGCTCGAGCCAGCAGTCCATCCACTTCGCGGCCGCCGGCGTCGTCGCCGGACACTACGACGTCGTCGTCGCCGGTGGCGTCGAGTCGATGTCGCGGACCCCGATGGGCGCATCGCTGGCCAACGGCGGGCGCCCGTACCCCCAGTCCTTCCTGGATCGCTACGAAGGCCGGATCCCCAACCAGGGCATCGGCGCGGAGATGATCGCCGAGCAGTGGGGGTTCGACCGCACCGCGCTCGACCAGTTCTCCCTTGACTCGCACGAAAAGGCCGCTGCCGCACAGGATGCCGGTGCCTTCGACGACCAGATCGTCGGGATCAAGGACTCCGAGGGTAACGTCGTGCTCAAGGACGAAGGCATCCGCCGCGGCACTCCGATGGAGAAAATGGCCTCGCTGAAGCCGGCGTTCAAGGAAGACGGCGTGATTCACGCCGGCAACTCGTCGCAGATCTCCGATGGCTCGGCGGCGATCCTGTTCATGTCCGCCGAGAAGGCCAAGGAACTGGGGCTCAAGCCGATCGCCAAGGTGCACACCGCGACGCTGGCCGGGGCCGACCCGGTGATCATGCTGACCGCGCCCATCCCGGCGACCCAGAAGGTGCTCAAGCGCTCCGGGCTGTCTATCGGCGACATCGGCGCTTACGAGGTCAACGAGGCGTTCGCGCCGGTTCCGCTGGCCTGGCTCAAGGACATCGGTGCCGACGAGGCGAAGCTCAACCCCAACGGCGGCGCCATCGCGCTGGGCCACCCGCTCGGCGGATCCGGTGCCCGGATCATGACAACCCTGCTGTATCACATGCGGGACAAGGGAATTCAGTACGGCCTGCAGACCATGTGCGAGGGCGGCGGCCAGGCCAACGCCACCATCGTGGAACTGCTGTGACGGATGCGCCGGGGGCCCTGGCCGAGCGCCGGGGCAACGTGATGGTGATAACCATCAACCGGCCGGAAGCCCGCAACGCGGTGAACGCCGCCGTCAGCATCGGCCTCGGGGATGCGCTCGAAGAGGCGCACAACGATCCCGAGGTGCGGGCGGTGGTGGTCACCGGCGCGGGTGAGAAGTCGTTCTGCGCGGGGGCCGACCTCAAGGCGATCGCGCGGCGGGAGAACCTCTATCACCCCGACCATCCCGAGTGGGGCTTCGCCGGATACGTCCACCACTTCATCGACAAGCCCACGATCGCGGCGGTGAACGGAACGGCCCTGGGCGGTGGCACCGAGCTGGCGCTGGCCAGCGATCTGGTGGTGGCCGACGAACGAGCGCAGTTCGGCCTCCCGGAGGTCAAGCGCGGGCTGATCGCCGCCGCCGGCGGCGTGTTCCGCATCGCCGAGCAGTTGCCCCGCAAGGTGGCGATGCGGCTGCTGCTGACCGGCGAACCGCTGACCGCGGCCGCCGCCTGCGAATGGGGCTTGATCAACGAGGTCGTCGCGGCGGGCTCGGTGCTGGACGCCGCGCTGGCGCTGGCCGAGCGGGTCACCGTCAACGCGCCGCTGTCGGTGCAGGCCAGTAAGCGGGTCGCCTACGGCGTCGATGACGGCGTGGTCGTGGGTGACGAACCGGGCTGGGAGCGCACCATGCGCGAGATGAAGGCCCTGCTCAAGTCCGACGACGCCAAGGAGGGACCGCTGGCGTTCGCCGAGAAGCGGGAGCCGGTCTGGAAGGCGCGCTAGCCCGCGAGGATGTTGACGCCGCGGCCGAACACCGCGGGTAGCAGCGCGCACGCCGGCACGACGGCGCGCCGCGCCGCGCGCGGCGCGCTGGCCAGCACCAACCCGCGGGTGAGCAGCCGGTAATCGCGGGTGATCCGGTGCCACGCCTGCTCGTAGGACGCCGGCGTGTCGTTGACGATGGCATCGACCGCCGCGGCGGACTGCTTGAGCGCCAGGCTGATGCCCTCGCCGGTGAGCGCATCCTCGTAGCCGGCCGCGTCCCCGACCAGCAGCACGCGCCCCGCGACCCGGCGGGAGACCACCTGCCGTAACGGGCCGCAGCCGCGGGGCCGGCCCGCGCCGGCGCCGTGCAGCTGGCGGGCCAGCCGCGGGAACCAGGCCAGGTCGGGCCGGCCACGCGACAGAATCGCCACACCGACCAGATCGGGCTCGACCGGCGTCACGTACGCCTCGCCCCAGCGCGACCAATACACCTCGACGAAGTCCGACCATGCCGGCACCCGGTAGTGCCAACGCACCCCGTAGCGGCGCGGTGTCCCCGCCGTCGTCGTGATTCCGACGGCACGCCGGACCTGGGAATGCAGCCCGTCGGCCGCCACCAGCCATCTCGCGCGCACGCCGGCGGCCGAGACGCCGTGGGCGTCTTGCGCGACGTCGGTTACCCGGGTGCGGATCCAGTCGGTGTCTTGCTCTTTGGCGCGCGCGGCCAGCGCCGCGTGCAACGTAGTGCGACGCACGCCGCGCCCCGGCCCGTTGCGGAAGCGCGCCTGGGCCCGCCGTCGTTCACTCACGTAGGCGATCCCGTGAAAGGGCATGCCGACGGGATCCACGCCCAGCGAGGTCAATTCGGCCAGTCCGCCGGGCATCAACCCCTCGCCACACGCCTTGTCTATGGGGCCGTCCCGCGGCTCGGCCACGATCACCGAAAGTCCTCGACGTCGAGCGTGTAACGCCGTGGCCAGCCCGGCCGGGCCGCCACCGACGATCAACAGGTCCGCGTCGTAGTCGGTCACGTGTAACCCAACGCGGAGTTCTCCACCTGCAGGCGCACCCTGAGCAACGCGGCGTTGGCCAGCGTGAAAACGGCCGCGGTCAGCCACGCCGTATGTACCAATGGCAATGCCAGCCCCTCAGCCACCACTGCAACATAGTTCGGATGATGCAGCCAGCGGTAGGGACCCTGACGCACCAACGGCGCCTGCGGTAAGACGATCACCCGGGTGTTCCACCGCCGGCCCAGCGTCGTGATGCACCACCAGCGCAACACCTGGCTGGCCACCACCACCGCCAGCATCGGCCAGCCCAGCCATGGGATGAACGGCCGATGCAGCGCCCATGGTTCGACGAGGCAGCCGACCAGTAACCCGGTGTGGATGACCACCATCACCGGATAGTGGGATCGGCCAAACTCCTTGGCGCCCTGGGTAAACGACCATCGTGCGTTGCGGGTGGACACCACCAGCTCCGCGACGCGCTCGAGCCCGACCGCCAGCACCAACAGGTAATACATGGTTACAGTCTTTACCAGCTCTACCAGGCCAGCAGCACGAGCTCGGAGCAGAACGCCGGCCCCATCGCGATCATCAGGCCGAGCGAGCCGGGCGGTGGCGGGTCGGCCATGTTGGCCGCGAGCACGTCGAGCACCGACACTGACGACAGATTGCCGTTGTCGCGCAACGAGTTTCGCGTGTGGTCGAGAGCGTCCGGGGGAAGGTCCAAGGCGCTCTCGACGGTCTCGATCACCCGCGGGCCGCCCGGGTGACATACCCAGGTCGTCACGTCGCGTGGGGTCAGCCCGTGGTCGGACAGGAATTCGCGGACGTCGTCGCCAAGGTATTTTTCGGCGATGGTGGCGACGTCGGCGGACAGCACGATGCGGAAGCCGTCACTGCCGATCTTCCAGCCCATGATCTCTTCGGTATCGGGATAGATGTGGCTGCGCGTGGCCAGCACCCGCGGGCCGGGGTGTTCCCGGCCGGCCCGGTCGGCGCCCTCGGTGATCACCGCGGCCGCCCCGTCGCCGAACAGGCTGGTGGCGACCAGATTGGCGACCGACTTGTCTTGCCGCTGAACGGTCAGCGAACACAGCTCCACGGCGAGCAGCGCGGCCGTGTGGCCGGGGAACGCGCGCAGGTAGTCGTGCATGCGCGCCACGCCCGCCGCACCGGCCACGCAGCCCAGCCCGAACAACGGGACGCGTTTGACGTCCGGGCGCAACCCGACCCGGGTCGCCAGCCGCGCCTCCAGCGTCGGCACGGCCAGCCCGGTGACCGTCGTGGAAAACACGATGTCTAGCTCCGACGGCTTGACCTTGGCCTCGTCCAGCACGGCCAGCAGCGCCTGCTCGCCCAGCTCGAGCGCGACCTCGAGATAGGCGTCGTTGGCCTCGCTGAACCCGCTCAGCTCGCGGTAGCGGGGCAGCCGCAACGCGGTATTGCGGAACTCGACCCCGCTGCTGCGCGCGAAACGTTGAAAGTCCGGGCCTGCGATGTCGGTCAGTGCGCGAATGGCTTCGCTTTGGGTATAGCGGTTGGGTGGAAACTTCACCGCAACGCCGGCAATGGACGGATTTTTCAGCGCGACGTCTGTCGAGCCGGCGAAATCACGGCTTCCCCCATGGTCCATGTATTGGTGACGATGCCGCCGCGCCGCCGGTTCAAATGCCCGCCGCGCGGGCGGGCCGCTAGGGTCGGGGTATGCGGGCTCTGGTAACCGGTGCCACCGGTTATGTGGGATCACGACTGGTAACCGCGCTGCTGGCTGATCAGCACCAGGTGGTGGCGGCGACGCGAAACCCGGCGCGCCTCAAGCGTTTCGGCTGGTTCGACGACGTCACACCGGTGAAACTGGATGCCGCCGACCCCGCATCGCTGGCCTCCGCGTTCGCCAGTTGCGGTCCCGTCGACGTGGTGTATTACCTGGTGCACGCGATCGGCCAGCCCGGTTTTCGCGACGCCGATAAGACCGCGGCGGCAAACTTCGCGGCTGCGGCCCGCGATGTCGGGGTGCGACGCATCGTCTACCTGGGCGGCTTCGTGCCCGCCGATGAAGACTTATCCGAGCACTTGACCAGCCGGGCCGAGGTGGCCGAGGCGCTCACCATCCCGGACGGCCCCGAGTTGGTGTGGCTGGGCGCGGCGATCATCATCGGCGCCGGCTCGACGTCGTTCGAGATGATGCGCTACGTCGGCGACCGCTTCCCGCTGATCCCGATCCCGAGCTGGATGGACAACCCGATCGACCCGATCTCCATCCGCGACGTACTGCACTATCTCGTCGCCGCCGCCGACGGCGACCTGGTGCCCGCCGGGGCCTACGACATCGCCGGCCCGGACACAACGTCCTACCGGGGCCTGCTCAGGTCTTATGCGCGCGTCTCTGGTCGCTGGCACACCGGACTGCCGGTCGGCAGGGTCGATACCTCGCTGGCGTCGCTGATCACGGGCGTCGCGCTGCCGGTGCCCCAGGGGCTGGCGGGCGATCTGGTCGCATCGCTGGACCACCCGATGGTGGTCTCCACCAGCGGCCTGCGCGAACGCGTTCCGGACCCGCCCGGCGGCCTGCTCGGCGTCGACGAGTCAATCGCCCTGGCCGTGGCCGGCCAGTCCACGTGCCGGCCGCGACCCGTCAACGCCCTGGCCGATCCGCACCACCTCGCCAATACCGATCCCATTTGGGCCGGCGGCGACGCGCTGCGCATCCGGCGACTCGCCGGGCGAGTCACCCCCTCGGTCGTGCGGCCGACCCTGGGGTTGGTGAACAGGGTCCCCGGTCCGGTGGCCGGAGCGGTGCGCACCGGCCTCGACATCCTGATCGCCCTGACCCCGAAGGTGCGTCCCGCATGACCCAGTCGACGAGTCCATACCGCACCGGCGCCTTCACCGAGTTGCGCCGTGCGGTCACCAATGTTGCTGTGCCCCATAATGAATCGCCGACCATAGTGCGGCGCCGGCGCGTCGTCGTCGCGATCACGCTGGTGATAGGCGCGGCCGTGCTGGGGTATTCGCTGCGGCGCCATCCGGGGGAGTCCAGCTTCTACTGGTTGACCCTGGCGCTGGCGGGGGTGTGGACCGCCGGGGCGTTTGCCTCCGGGCCGCTGCACCTGGGCGGCATATGTTGGCGGGGCCGCAACCAGCGGCCGGTCATCACCGGCACCAGCGTCGGCCTGCTGCTGGGCGGTGCGTTCGTGGTGGGCGGACTGATCGTCAGGGAGATCACGCCCGTAGCGGAGCTGATAACCCGGGTGCTGCTATACGCCCACCACGGGTGGTATCCGGTGATCGTGGCGATCACGCTTGTCAACGGCGTCGCCGAGGAAGTGTTCTTTCGCGGCGCGCTCTACACGGCCCTGGGCCGCTATCACCCGGTCGTGATTTCGACCGTCCTCTATACGATCTCGACCCTGGCCAGTGGCAACCCGATGCTCGGTTTCGCCGCGATCATCCTGGGCACGGTGTGCGCGTTCGAGCGCCGGGCGACCGGTGGTGTTTTGGCACCGGTGCTCACCCACTTGGTATGGGGGTTGATCATGGTTCTTGCGCTGCCCCCGATGTTCGGCGTCTGACGCCGGCTATCGGGCCGAACCAGCGACCTCACGCGCGAGCGCACGCATCGCGGCGGTGCGGACCGGCCGAACGAAGAACCAGTACACCCGCCCCGGAATGCCCCTCGGCAGAAAGGCCGACCGCTGGGTATACCGGCTCCCGCGATCGCCTTGCCGCGTGATGGCAATCTCGAGCCACTCCCGTCCCGGGGCCCGCTTGGTGGAGCGCAGCCGCAACAGGGTTCCCGGCGCGCGCTCCTCGACCTTCCAGTCGGGTGTCCGTGAGTTCACCGCGTTCTCGGCGGCCGTCCAGACGCTCTCGGGCTCGGCGGCGGTCGTGGCGGTGCGCACATCGGTGTAGACGATCTGGCCCGCCCAGTCGGGGTCGGTGGGCAGCGGCTCGGCCGGCTCTGAACGCAGCGAGGTCCAGGAGGCATCGGGGAAGCCGCGGGCGGCCCGGTGCAGCGCCAACTCGACCGCGCGGCGGTAACCGGTCGGCCCGCCCGGGGGTGGCGCGATGATGCCGTCGACCTCCGAATTACGCATCACCGCATCGCATTCCAGCGATTCGACCAGCGGCCGCGCCAGGCCGGGCGGGATCGGGGTCACCGTCCCCACCCAGAGGCTGGCGATCGCCGGCGTCAGAAACGGCAACACGAACAGGTAGCGATTGCCCAACCCGGCGACCTCGGCGTAGACCCGCATCATGTCGCCGTATTCCAACACGTCGGGCCCGCCGATATCCCAGGTGCGCGAGTTGGGGACCTGGGCCGTCGCCGCGGCGGCCAGGTAGTGCAGCACGTCGCGCACCGCGATCGGCTGGATCTTGTTGTGCACCCATTTCGGCGTGGTCATCACCGGCAGCCGGTCGGTGAGGTGCCGGATCATCTCGAACGACGCCGACCCCGAACCGATGACCACCCCGGCCTGCAACACCACCGTCTCGACGCCGGAATCGATCAGCGCGTCCCCGACGACCTTGCGCGACGCGAGATGCGGTGAGAGATCGCTGTTTTCGGGATGCAGCCCGCTCAGATACACGATCCGCCGCACCCCGGCACGCCGCGCGGCCGCCGCGACGTTGCGGGCGGCGCGGGTCTCCTCGGCAGCGAAATCCTTTGAGGTGCCCATCGAGTGGACGAGGTAATAGACCACATCGATGCCGTCGAACGCGGCGATCAACGAATCGACGTCACCGAGATCACCGCGCGCCACCTCCGCCTGCTGCCGCCACGGCACCTGCGCCAGCTTGTCGGGGTTGCGCGCCAACGCGCGAACGCGATGTCCCTCGTCCAGCAGCCGCGGCACCAGGCGCCCGCCGATGTAGCCGGTCGCTCCGGTCACCAGGCACCGCACCTGTTCGGTCATCGATCCTCCGTCGTTCGTCCGCCATTGGGGTCTGACGAGGAGGATTACCGCATCCAGGGGTGATTAAGCGTTGCGGCCGATCACCGCAACAACTTTCAGCGGTCGGTGAAGTTGGCGGCCCGCCGCTGCTGGAAGGCCGTTGCGCCCTCGACGAAGTCGGGGGATTTCAGCAGCACCGACTGCCCGTCGAATTCACGCTGCAGCGCCGGGTCCAACTCGGTGAGGGTGGCCGCGTTGATCGCCAGCTTGGTCTTGGCGAACGCGACCGCCGGGCCGCCCAGCAACCGTGCGATCACCTTGTCCACCTCGGCCTCGAAGTCGCCGGCCGGGTAGACCGCGGTGACCAGGCCCCACGACAGCGCCTCGGCGGCGGTCAGCCGTTCGGGAAGCAGTGCCATCTGCATGGCCCGGATCCGGCCGATCGCGGCGGCGATCAACGCCGACGCGCCACCGTCGGGCATCAACCCGATCTTGGTGAAGGCGAGCATGAAAAACGCGCTCTCCGAAGCCAATACGACGTCACAGGCCAGGGCGATGGAAACGCCGACGCCGGCCGCCGGCCCCTGAACCACGGCGACCACCGGGTGCGGCAGCGCGGCGATCGCGCGCACCAGCCGGTTGATCTCGAGGATGATCTCGTCGGGCGGCACGCCACCGCCGTCGGAGACGTCGTCGGCGCTGATACCCGCACCGGAGCTGAAGCCCCGTCCGGCGCCGCCGAGCCGCACCACCTTGACCTCGGGGTCGGTGGCCGCGTACTCCATCGCGTCCGCGATGCCGGTGATGACCGGAATGGTCAGCGAATTCAGGCTGTCGGGCCGGTTGATGGTCACCGCCAGCACGCCGTCGGACAGCGTGACGTCAAGGCCTACGACTGGGGCGAGGGTGGCGATCGCGGATGAAGGCATGGGCTCACCATAAGTGACCGGGATGCGCGGCCTTCCGGCACGGCTGCGAAGATGTCGAACGACCGGTTGTTTGGTTGCGAACGGTCAACGGCGTCAGAGCGGACGAAAGGTCGGTGGATCGTGGCTGGACCGTTGAAGGGACTGCGTGTTGTCGAGCTGGCCGGCATCGGCCCCGGCCCACACGCCGCGATGATCCTGGGGGATCTGGGAGCCGACGTGGTGCGCATCGATCGCCCGTCATCGGGTCCCGGGGGCGTCGCGAAGGACGCCATGATGCGCAACCGGCGGGTGGTGACCGCCGATCTGAAGTCCGACGAAGGGCGCGGGCCTGGTCCTCGAGCTGATCGCCAAGGCCGACGTGCTGATCGAGGGCTACCGTCCCGGCGTCACCGAGCGGCTCGGCCTGGGCCCCGAGGACTGCGCCAAGGTCAACGACCGGCTGGTCTACGCCCGGATGACCGGCTGGGGCCAGACCGGTCCGCGCAGCCAGCAGGCCGGTCACGACATCAACTACATCTCGCTGAACGGCATCCTGCACTCCATCGGCCGGGCCAACGAGCGGCCGGTTCCGCCGTTGAACCTGGTCGGTGACTTCGGCGGCGGCTCGATGTTCCTGCTGCTCGGCATCCTGTCCGCGCTCTGGGAGCGGCAGACGTCGGGCAAGGGACAGGTCGTGGACGCCGCGATGGTGGACGGCTCCAGCGTGCTGATCCAGATGATGTGGCAGATGCGTTCCTCGGGCATGTGGACCGACGCGCGCGGCACCAACCTGCTCGACGGCGGCGCCCCCTACTACGACACCTACGAATGCGCCGACGGGCGCTACGTCGCGGTCGGCGCCATCGAACCGCAGTTCTACGCCGCCATGCTGACCGGACTCGGCCTGGACGGCGCCGACCTGCCGGGCCAGAACGACGTCAGCCGGTGGCCCGAGCTGCGGGCCGTGCTGACCGAGAAGTTCGCCAGTCAGGACCGCGACCACTGGGCCAAGGTGTTCGCCGACTCCGACGCGTGCGTGACGCCGGTGCTGGCCTTCGGCGAGGTGCAGACCGAGCCGCACATCACCGAGCGGAACACGTTCTACGAGGTCAACGGCGGCCTGCAGCCGCTGCCGGCGCCGCGGTTCTCCCGCACCGCGCCGGAGACACCGCGTCCCGCGGCGCCGGTGACCGGCGCGGAAGCGGTACTCCAGGACTGGGTATAGTCCCAACCAACCAGTTGGCTGGACTCGAGCGAATCAGGAAGGACTCGGATGGAGATCAAAGACGCCGTTGCCGTCGTCACCGGGGGAGCGTCAGGCCTGGGCCTGGCGACCACCAAGCGACTGCTCGACCGCGGTGCCCAGGTAGTGGTGATCGACCTGCGCGGCGAGGAAGCGGTCCGCGAGCTGGGGGATCGCGCGCGCTTCGTCGAGGCCGACGTCACCGATGAGGCCGCCGTCGGCAAGGCGCTGGACGCCGCGGAGTCGATGGGCACGCTGCGCATCAACGTCAACTGCGCCGGCATCGGCAACGCCATCAAGACGCTGTCCAAGGATGGCCCGTTCCCGCTGGACGGCTTCAAGAAGGTCATCGGGGTCAACCTGATCGGCACGTTCAATGTGCTCCGGCTGGCCGCCGAGCGCATCGCGAAGACCGAGCCGGTGGGTGAGGAGCGGGGCGTCATCATCAACACCGCTTCCGTCGCCGCGTTCGAGGGCCAGATCGGCCAGGCCGCCTACTCGGCGTCCAAGGGCGGCGTCGTCGGCATGACGCTGCCGATCGCGCGCGACCTGTCGCGCGAACTCATCCGCGTCGTGACCATCGCGCCGGGATTGTTCAAGACCCCGCTGCTGGGTTCGCTGCCCGAGGAGGCGCAGGCGTCGCTGGGCAAGCAGGTGCCGCACCCGGCCCGGCTGGGTGATCCCGACGAGTACGGCGCCCTGGCCGTCCACATCGTCGAGAACCCGATGCTCAACGGCGAGGTCATCCGCCTGGATGGCGCGATTCGCATGGCGCCTCGCTGAGCCGCATCACCGTCGGCAGACACGAAAGCCCCCCGCATCGGCGGGGGGCTTTCGTGATAACCAGGATCAATGGCTACTTGCGGAACCATCGACTGACGTTGGGTTCGGCCATTAACAGCCGTGCGAGCATGCTCATGGCCTGCCTCAGCTCGCCGCTTGCAGTTCGTCGAACTGCTCCGAGGTCTCGCCTTCCACCAGCACGTCGCCGTGGTAGAGAGCTTCGAAGTCAACTTTGATGACGTCGGCACTTGAGTCGTCGATCCACATGACACTGAGCGTATGGGCCACCATTAAGGAATCTTTGAGTCACGATTCGGAAAACGTTGGCAATTTACCGGCGGGTAGGTTGACCGGCGCCCCCGCCGCGGATTTGGGCCGTGAGCTGCTTAGTTACGGCACAATTTTCTGGCCGGACTCTTACCGTCGGCGCGGTTTAAAACGCGGCATTGAACGCTCCGGGCGGTCGTCTGCGTGTTTACAGAGAACACTGTTCGACGCGTGGAAATTAGCGTTTGTTAGGTTGTCGCCGATACGCCAGCGGCCAGGGCAAAGGGGCACCGGCAGCGGAAGGGCTCGAAATGCTGCAGAAAATCGCCCGGCTCGCCATCAGGGCGCCCCGCCGCATCATTGCCGATAGGTGTCCTGGTCTTCATCGCCGCCGCCATCTTCGGTGTCCCCGTCGCCAAGAGCCTGTCGCCGGGCGGTTTCCAAGATCCGGACTCGGAGTCGGCCCACGCCATCGGCGTGTTGAGTGACAAGTTCGGCCAGAGCGGCCAACAGGTGCTCATCCTGGTGACCGCCCCCGGTGGCACCACTAGCGAACAGGCCCGCAAGGTGGGCACCGACCTGGTCGATCAGCTGCAGAAGTCCCCGCTGGTCTACAACGTCTCCTCGCCGTGGACTCGACCTGTTCCCGGGGTGCCGGGGCTGCCGGACGACATGGTCAGCCGCGACGGCAAGTCCGGACTCGTCGTGGTGAACCTCAAAGGCGGCGAAAACCACGCCCAGAGCAACGCCCAGACCTTGGCGGACCAGTTCATCCACGACCGCGACGGCGTCACGGTCCGGGCCGGCGGCGCGGCGATGCAGTACGCGCAGATCAACACCCAGAACCAGGCCGACCTGCTGGTGATGGAGATGATCGCGCTGCCGCTGAGTTTCGTGGTGCTGATCTGGGTGTTCGGCGGGCTGCTGGCGGCGGCGTTGCCGATGGCCCTGGGCGCGCTGGCCGTCGTCGGTTCGATGTCGGTGTTGCGCCTCATCACCTTCACCACCCAGGTGTCGATCTTCGCTCTCAACCTGAGCACCGCCCTGGGCCTGGCCCTGGCCATCGACTACACCCTGTTGATTGTCAGCCGCTATCGCGACGAGTTGGCCGAGGGTCACGACCGCGACCAGGCGCTCATTCGGACGATGGCCACCTCCGGTCGCACCGTGCTGTTCTCGGCGGTCACCGTGGCGCTGTCGATGTCGGCGACGGTGGCGTTCCCGATGTACTTCCTCAAGTCGTTCGCCTACGCCGGCGTGGCCACCGTCGCCTTCGTCGCGGCCGCCTCGATCGTGATCACCCCGGCCGCGATCGTGCTGTTGGGCCCGCGGTTGGACGCCCTGAACGTGCGCCGGCTGACGCGGCGCGCGCTACGCCGTCCCGAACCGGTGCACAAACCCGTTGAGCAGCTGTTCTGGTATCGGTCGACCAAATTCGTGATGCGCCGCTGGGCGCCGATCGGCCTGACCGTCGTCGCGCTGCTGTTGCTGCTCGGGTATCCGTTCCTCCGCGTGACGTGGGGCTTCCCCGACGACCGGGTGCTGCCGCAGTCGGCGTCGGCGCATCAGGTCGGCGACCGGTTGCGCAACGATTTCGCGCACGACTCGGCGACGTCGGTGCCCGTCGTCATCCCCGACGCGACCGGCCTGAACCCCGCGGACTTGGACACCTACGCCACCGGTCTGTCGCGGGTTGCCGACGTCTCGGCGGTGTCGGCCCCCGGCGGTACCTTCATGGCCGGTAACCGGGTCGGGCCACCCGCCGGGCCCACCGGGCTGTCCGGCGGCAGCGCGTTCCTGACCGTGAGCAGCACGGCACCACTGTTTTCGACGTCGAACGGCACCCAGCTCAAGCGCCTCCATGACGTGCCCGGACCCGCCGGCCGATCCGTCGAGATGGGCGGGGTGGCGCAGGTCAACCGCGACAGCGTCGACGCCGTGACCGACCGGCTGCCGCTGGTCCTCGGGCTGATGGCGGCGATCACCTTCGTGTTGCTGTTCCTGCTCACCGGCAGCGTGCTGCTCCCGGCCAAGGCGCTGGCCTGCAATTTCCTGTCGTTGACGGCGGCGTTCGGCGCGCTGGTGTGGATCTTCCAGGACGGGCATCTGGGGGCGCTCGGGACGACGCCGAGCGGGACGCTGGTGGCCAACATGCCGGTGCTGCTGTTCTGTATCGCCTTCGGGTTGTCCATGGACTATGAGGTCTTCCTGCTCTCCCGGATCCGCGAGTACTGGCTGGCGTCCGGCGCCGCCCGACCGGCGAAACCGACCCCGAAACAGGCCCACGCCGCCAACGACGAGAGCGTGGCCCTCGGCGTCGCCCGCACCGGACGGGTGATCACCGCGGCCGCGTTGGTGATGTCGATGTCGTTCGCGGCGCTCATCGCGGCCCACGTCTCGTTCATGCGGATGTTCGGCCTCGGCCTGACCCTCGCCGTGTTCACCGACGCCACCCTGGTGCGGATGGTTGTCGTCCCGGCCTTCATGCATGTGATGGGCCGATGGAATTGGTGGGCGCCCAAACCCCTGGCCTGGCTGCATGACCGGTTCGGCATCAGCGAGGGGGCGGCCGACGAAAGCGTCGAATACCTCGAGCCGACTGTGCAACCGATCGAGCTGCTGCCCGAGCCGGTGCCGAATATCGGTTAACGCCGACCGTCTACTCGTCGAGAACCTAGTGTGGGGCTCATCCGAGGCGGGAAGGTTCACCCAAGCATGACAACGATGGTCGACAACCCTTTCTTCGCACGCGTCTGGCCAGTCGTCGCCACCCATGAAGCCGAGGCGATCCGCGCCCTGCGCCGGGAGAATCTGGCCGGCCTGTCCGGCCGGGTGCTGGAAGTCGGCGCGGGAATCGGCACGAATTTTCCCCACTACCCGGAGTCGGTCGACGAGGTGATCGCGGTGGAACCCGAACCGCGGCTGGCGACTCAGGCCCGTGCCGCCGCGGAGGCGGTGCCCGTCCGCGTCGTCGTGACCGGCGAGACGGCCGAAGCGTTCAGGGGCGGGGAGCCGTTCGACGCGGTGGTGTGCTCGCTGGTGTTGTGCTCGGTGCGCGACCCCGGTGACGTGTTGCGGCGCTTGTATTCGCTGCTGCGGCCGGGCGGGGAGTTGCGCTATCTCGAGCACATCGCCAGTGCCGGGGCGCGGGGCCGCTTTCAGCGTGTTGTCGATGCGACGGTGTGGCCGCGGCTGTTCGGCAACTGCCACACCCACCGTGACACCGAGCGCTCGATCGTCGAGGCGGGGTTCGAAATCGACACGTCGCGGCGCGAATTCACGCTGCCGGCGTGGGCGCCGATGCCCGTCTCGGAGCTCCTGCTGGGCCGCGCCCGCCGGCCCTGACCGGCCGGCCCGTCAGCTCAGCAGGGCCGGTAGCCGCTGCAGCAGCCCGGGCAACGCCTGGCTGGCCGTCTCGCGCATGCTGATCGTCACGCTGCCCGACAACGGAGTGACCTCGGGATTGACCTCGATGACCGCGGTGCCGCGGGACAGCGCCAGCTCGGCCAGCCCGGCCGCCGGATAGACGATCGCCGAGGTCCCCACCACCACCATGACGTCGGCGGCCTCGGTCGCCTCCACGGCGCGCTGCCACGGCTCGTCGGGCAGCTGTTCACCGAACCACACGATGCCGGGTCGGATCAGGCCGCCGCAGTGACATACCGGGGGCTCCACCTCCAGCGCCGGTTCGGGCATCGCGGGCAGTGCGCCGGAATAGCGCGTACCGCAACGAGCGCAACGGAATTCGAACAGGCTGCCGTGCAGATGGTGCACCGCCCGGCTGCCCGCGCGCTCGTGCAGATCGTCCACGTTCTGGGTGATGACGCTGACCTGGGCGTCGTCCTGCCAGGCGGCGATGGCGCGATGACCCGGATTCGGTTGGACATCGGCCACCAGATAGTGGCGCCACAGATACCAGCCCCAGACCCGCCGCGGGTTGTCGCGCCATCCCTGGGTGCTGGACAGCTCGTAGGGGTCGAAGCGTGCCCACAATCCGTTCTTGTCATCGCGGAAGGTCGGCACACCGCTCTGCGCGGAGATCCCCGCGCCGCTGAGCACCGCTACTCGCATCCCACCAAGATAGCCGGGGGTGGGGGATACTGAATGAGTGGAGCTGCGTGACTGGTTGAAGGTCGACATGAAGGCGGGAAAGCCGTTGTTCGACCAGCTCAGAACGCAGGTTATCGACGGGGTCCGGGAGGGCGCATTGCCGCCCGGCACCCGTCTGCCCACCGTGCGGGACCTGGCCGGCCAGCTCGGCGTCGCCGTCAACACCGTGGCCCGCGCCTACCGCGAGCTGGAGACCTCCGCCATCATCGAAACCCGCGGGCGCTTCGGCACTTTCATCGCCCGCTACGACCCGACGGACGCCGCGATGGCGGCCGCGGCCCGCGAATACGTCCGGGTTGCGCGCGGACTCGGGTTGGACAAGGCCGACGCGGCGCGCTACATCGAAGCGGTACCCGACGAGTGAAACGTGCCCAGTGGCAATCGAAACCGTTGGCGCACTGACTATTCGGTAGCGACTCAGCGCAGCACCTTGTCCAGCGTGCGCAGGTTGCGCGTCGTGGTCGACGACTTGTATCGCGGCTTACCCATCGTCTTGCCGATGCTGCTGTCCAGCGTGCTGCCCTTGGGGACCTGCCAATAGATCACGCCGTCACCGCGGCGGACCTTCTCGTCGGGACCCGCGTCCTTACCCAGCGCGGCGAGCTCGTCCAGCACGGCCGCGTCGGCGACGAACGTGACGTAGGACTGGTAGCCGTCGAGCTCGCGCTCGAACGGGTAGGCATCGACCACGGCGCGCACCGTATCGATGTCATAGGCCAGCACCCACGCGTCGTAGCCGAATCGGTCGCGCAACGCGGCTTCGGCCTTTTTGCGCACCGACGCCACACCGGCGGTCGATTCCAGCAGCACGTTGCCGGTGGCCAGGATGGTCCGCACACCGGTGAAGCCCGCGTCGGTCAGCGCGGCCGCCACCTCGGCCATCTTGAGGTTGACGCCCCCGACGTTGACACCACGCAGAAACGCCGCGTACTTGCTCATGCCCCGATTCCACCAGGTCGGCCGCGCAACAAATCTCCCGGGCCGCCCCGGCCGTCTGCGACGTAGGCTTTCGTCATGGGACGCCAAGTCTTCGACGACAAATTGCTGGCCTTGATCAGCGGACATTCCCTCGGGGTGCTGGCCACCATCAAGCGCGACGGGCGGCCGCAGCTCTCGAACGTGAGCTATCACTTCGACCCGCGCAGCGTGGCGATCCAGGTGTCGATCACCGAGCCACGCGCCAAGACCCGCAACCTGCGTCGGGACCCGCGGGCCTCGATCCTGGTCGACGCCGACGACGGGTGGTCGTACGCCGTCGCCGAGGGCACCGCCGAGCTGACGCCGCCCGCGGCCGCGCCCGACGACGACACCGTGGAGGCGCTGATTGCGTTGTATCGCAACATCGCCGGTGAACACCCGGACTGGGACGAATACCGGCAGGCCATGGTCACCGACCGGAGGGTGTTGCTGACGCTGCCGATCTCGCACCTGTACGGCATGCCGCCCGGCATGCGGTAGCAACGGCGCCTAACCAACCGTTTCGGCAAGCGCGGGCTAGGCTGCCCTCTATGGCTGAATCGGATGCCCGCCAGGGTTCAAAGTCGTCGGAGTCTTCGGGGGCTGCTGAATCGCCCGGGTCAGACGACGACACCAAGCGCAAATTCCGCGAAGCCCTGGACCGCAAGATGGCGAAATCCTCGGGCGGGTCCGACCACAAGGACGGCCTCGGCAAGCAATCGCGGGCGCACGGCGCGGTGGGAAACCGCCGGGAATTCCGCCGCAAGAGCGGCTGACGCTCGCCGGCCGTCTGCGCTCGTGTTGACGGTTCAGCCTTGGGGCGCGTTGAACAGGCTGATCGAGGGGTCGGCCTGGCCCGGCTTGCCGCGCAGGCTTCCTCGGGTGCTGGGGTGTTCGAAGTTCACTTGGGACGGGTCGTTTTGGTATGCCCAGTCCGCCACGATGGTGCGCTGACTGAACTTCCAGCGGCCGTCGTGTCTGGCGTACGCGTCCAGGTACCGTCCGCCGATGATGACGTCGATGTCGTGCTCGGGCCCGGCGAAGGTGTGGAACACCAGGCAGTAGATCTCACCGTGGGCCGTGTCGCCTTCGACCACGAAATTCGTTGTGGTGATGTTGTGTTGGGAGACACGGACATACGGTTCGGCGGCCACCAGTTGTGCGATGAACTGTTCGACGCCTCCCGTGGAGAACGAGCCGTGCGAGTCGGTGGCGTCGGGGTGATACAGGGCGCGCAGGGCGTCATGGTCGGCGCGGTCGACGGCTCGGCAGTAGGCGTTGACGAGCTCATTGAGTTCGTCGCGGGCCAGCATCAGTGCCAACTTGGCCTCATCCACCACCACGTCACGATAACCGCGTGGTCAGCTGCCGGTCGCTGCCGCTGCCTTAGTAGGTAGTCTTCGAACGATGCGTCATCGGTCTTAGGGTGTTCAGCGGAAGGAAGGTCGTTGACAGTGAAACTTTGCCTCGCTCAAGATCCTGAGGCCGACAAGCTGCTGGCCGACGAGCCGTTGGCCCTGCTCATCGGGATGGTTTTGGATCAGCAGGTCCCCTTTGAGACCGCCTTCGCGGGACCGAAGAAGATCGCGGACCGGATGGGCAGTTTCCCGAGCCTTTCAGCCGCCGACATCGCGGAGTACGACCCGGACAAGTTCGCCGCGTTGTGCTCGGAAAGACCTGCGATACACCGCTTTCCAGGGTCGATGGCCAAGCGCATCCAAACACTGGCGCAGATCATCGTGGACCGCTACGAGGGAGACGCGGCGGGATTATGGACGGCCGGTGAGCCCGACGGAAAAGAGCTGTTGCGGCGGATCAAGGGATTGCCGGGCTTCGGCGATGTGAAGGCACAGATCTTTCTGGCCCTGTTGGGCAAGCAATACGGCGTGACGCCGAAGGGCTGGCGCACGGCCGCCGGAGATTTCGGCAAGGCCGGCGCGCACATCTCCGTGGCCGATATCGTCGATGCCCAATCGATGGGGGAAGTGCGAGCATATAAAAAGCGGCTGAAGGCGGCAGCCAAGGCGGCGAAGTAAACAAGGTCATCAGAAGGGAAGGGCGACAACGTGAAGACGCACATAACGTGTCCATGCGGCGAAGCCATCGTCGGCAAGGATGAGGACGAACTGGTCGAGTTGACCCAGGCTCACCTTGCCAGCGTTCATCCTGGCCTCGAGTACGACCGCGACGCCATCTTGTTCATGGCGTACTAGCGCAGCACCCCTCCGACGCGAACGCGCGTGCCCCCGGTCGGGGACGCGCGCGTTCGCAGGCGACGAGACGGTGGCGGGCCGGTCCGTTACGGCACCACCGTCGAGCCGATGGTGGGCATGAACTGGCACTGCTTTTCCTTGGTGGTGACCTGCCCGAAGATCGTCGACATGATGCTGCCCGAGCCGGTGTCGGCGATCGCGCTCAACGTCGTCGGCCCCTCCGGGTTGATGTCCGGGCGCGGCTTGAGTGCGACGGTCCCGGACTTGCCGGTGGTCAGGTTCACCCAGGTGACATTCAGCGGCAGCTTCTGCACCTCGGCGGGTCCGGGCGTGCCGACCGCGGTGAACACGTAGGCGGTCTGGCCGGCCTCCGGGCCGGGCGCCGGAATCTTGGCCGGCCCCGCCACCGATAACGCGGTGGCGATGGCGCTGGTGCCGTCCGCCAGGCAGTTGGTGCCGATCGACGGGTACATGAAGTCCTGCGTGGGCGGGCGTGTCAGCGCCGAACCCCGGAGCCGCGCCGCGGGAGCGGCGTCGGGTGCAGGTGCGGGTGCCGGTGCAGGCGCCGGCGCGGCTTCCGGTGCGGGAGGAGCCGCCGGTGGTGCTGCGGCCGGTGCCGGCGGTGCCGGAACCGGTGCGGCGACGGGCACGTTGGCCGGCTGGGCGGGCCCGACGGGTGCCGCGGCGGGCGCGGGACCGGCCGCGTGGGCCGGGTCGATGCCCGCCGGCAGGTGTGCCTCGGGCGCCGGGGCACGGGCGCCGGAGCGGCAGCGGGTGCCGGAGCGGCAGCGGGTGCCCCCGCAGGAGCCGGGCGGCAGCGGGTGCCGCCGCGGGAGCCGGGCCGGCCGCGTGGGCCGGGTCGATGCCGGCCGGCAGGTGGGCCTGCAAACCGGGCTCTACCCCTGCCGCGGGTACGTGTTGTACCGGCGCGCCGGGCTCGGCGACGAACTGATTGACCGCCGCCGCAACGTTTTTGGACTCGTTGGGCGTGCTCGGGTTGTGGGCGAAGGCTTGCGCCGCGGCCATCAGCAGCTGTGTCGCTTGCTGCGGGTCGGTGGCCGCCTGCTGGATGAGCGGGCTCAGCTGCGACAAGGCAGGCAGACCCGGCAGCCCTTGGGCCGCATTCGGTTGCGGTATCGGCTGCGGCGCCGCCGGGTCGGCTGCCGCGCTCGGGCAGAGCCCGAACGCGACAGCCGATGCCGTGACGACAGCGGCCAAACCTTTGGACAGATTCCAAGTGGTTGCCACGGTGTCCTCCGGTTATCAGTAGTGGTTTAGCCGTTTACGGAACTGATCAGGGCAGGGCGGCCAGCAGCGGCGCTGCCGGTCCGGCGGGGCTGGCCGCCGGTGCCGCGGGTGCACGCCGGTGCCGCGGGCTGCGGCGGCCGGAGCCTGACCCGATGCGAGCGCCGGCAGATCCTGCGGGAACGTCACCTTCGGAGGCACACTGACCGGCAGGCCGGCCGGCATCGCCGGCATGTTGACCTGCGCCTGCGGAATCTGCGGAGCGGGCGGGGTGGCCGGTGCCGCCGGAGCAGACAGCCCCGGGATCGCCGGCAGGCCCGGGATCGACGGAGCGGCCGGAGCGGCGGGACCCGCAGCCGCCGGCTGCGCACCCGTCAGGCCCTGGATCATCCCCGGAATGCCACCCGTCGCCGTTGACGGCGCGGCGGGGGTCGCCGACTGCGCCAGCCCCGGAAGCGAAGGGATTGGCCGCCGGAGAAGGCACCTGGGCGGCGGGGCTTGTCGGCGCGGTCAGTCCGGGAATCGACGGAAGACCCGCCGCCGGAGCCGCCGCGGTCGCCGGCGAGGTGGCCGCCGGAACACCCGGGAAGCTGATGCCCGGAGTGGCCGGAGCCGCCGGCGGCGTGGCGCCGAGTGCGGTCGCGAGGTTCTGCAGGATTTGCGGTGCGTTGGCCGCCGAACTGATCAGCTGCTGCGGAATGTTCGGCAAGGCCGGGAGCCGGCACGGGGTCGGCGTGGGCGATACCGCCCGTCAATAGCGCTGCGGACGAACCGACCACGACGGCGGCTGCACGCATATAAGTCCAGATGGTTGGCATGACTCTCCCTGATTGATCGATTACAGGTCCGGCGCTGAAGTTACTTTGATGCAGATGGGACTCAAGTGACACGTGTGGCATTTATAGACTCGTTACGGATACGAGTGAGAGCGGTGACCGAACGCTTGAAAAGAGCGCACCAAGAAGTGATGTAGGGACCGACAGCGCTGCGGCGCCTGCCCAGCTCGCTAAAGTCGGGCGGATAGACACCACCTCGGCCGCTCCGGCGGCATCCAGGCCCCGGCGGTTGGCGAGTCGCCTTCAGGTGGCCGCGCCGATGCTGCTCATCGCGAGCATCGCCGCGCGGCTGGCCTGGACGTATCTGGCTCCCAACGGCGCGAACTTCGTCGACCTGCACGTGTACCTCGGCGGGTCCGCCGCGATCGACCACCCCGGCACCCTGTACAGCTACGTTTACGCCGACCAGACGCCGGACTTCCCGCTGCCGTTCACCTACCCGCCGTTCGCGGCCGTCGTCTTCTACCCGCTGCATCTGTTGCCGTTCGGCCTGGTTGCCTTCCTGTGGCAGATCGCGACCATGGCCGCGCTGTACGGCGCGATCCGGCTCAGCCAGCGCCTGATGGGCGTGCCGGCCGGCGCCGCCGGGCCGGCGCGTCGCGATGTTATGGACGGCGGTCGCCATCTGGATCGAGCCGCTGCGCAGCACCTTCGACTACGGCCAGGTCAACGTGTTGCTGATGACCGCGGTGCTGTGGGCGGTCTACACCACGCGGTGGTGGCTGTCGGGGCTGCTGGTCGGCGTGGCGGCGGGGATCAAGTTGACGCCCGCGATCTCCGGTGTCTATCTGGTCGGCGCCCGCCGGTGGGGCGCAACGGCGTTCTCGGCGGTCGTTTTCATTGCCACCATTGGGATTTCGGTGTTGGTCGTCGGCGATCAGACGCGCTACTACTTCACCGACCTGCTGGGCGACGCCCACCGGGTTGGGCCCCATCGCCACCTCGTTCAATCAGTCCTGGCGCGGCGGCATTTCGCGGATCCTGGGCCACGATGTCGGATTCGGTCCGCTGCTGGTGGCCGCCGTCGCCGTCACCGCGGTGCTGGCCGTGCTGGCCTGGCGCGCCCTGGACTCCTCCGATCGGCTGGGCAGGCTGCTGGTGGTGGAGTTGTTCGGGCTGCTGCTCTCACCGATTTCCTGGACCCATCACTGGGTGTGGCTGGTACCGCTGATGATCTGGGCGATTCACGGCCCGTTGCGCGAGCTGCGCGGAGCGCGGATCGTCGGCTGGGGCTGGCTGGCCCTCACCCTGATCGGCGTGCCGTGGTTGCTGAGCTTCGCCCAACCGACCATCTGGCAGATGAGCCGGCCGTGGTACCTGGCCTGGGCCGGGCTGATCTACATCGTGGCGGCGGTGGCGACGTTGATCTGGATCGCGGCCGAGACGCGCAGCCGGAAGGCCGACGGCGAAGGACCCGGCCGCGGCCTAGTTGTCGACGATGCCGTTGATGTCGCGGGCCATGTCGATGTCGTTTTTGGTGATGCCGCCCTCGGAGTGCGTGACAAGAGCGAAAGTCACTGTCCGCCAACGAATATCGATGTCTGGGTGATGGTCCTTGCTCTCCGCGTGCTCGCCCACCCGGCGCACGGCATCGATGCCGGCGAGAAAACTCGGAAATTTGATCGAACGGCGCAGGGCGCCGTCGGCGCGCTCCCATCCGCCCAGATCGGGCAGTGCGGCGTCTACTTGCTCATCCGTTAACACAGCCATATCGGGACTCGTCACTCTCCTGTCGGAGATGACGGGTTGATCGAGGGGCGGACCCGGAAATATGTGACCTCCCCGCGAAGGTGGTCACCTACGAGGCTACGGCGGGATTACCCGGCGTCTGATTTTTCTGATCCAACGGCACCACGACGCCCGCCTCCGGAGGGTTGTGTCCGTTGCTGGTAAGCGGACTCAAGGATGGCAGGAACCCCTTGTAGGTCGCGGGCTACGCCCATCAGTTCTTCCAGGATCATGATTCGTTGCTGATTCGCCTCGTCCATCGCCCGGCGGGCTCGCTCATCGGAATTCATGAGCTTTCTGCTTTGCGTCGGCGAGGAGCTGCTCGCGCTCGAGTTGGGCTTCCTGCCACGCCTCGTCGATCGATGACTGGGCTTCAGCCCGCATCCCGGCGAGTTCGGCGTCGAGCTTCTTCCTGGTTTCCTCACACTCCATTTCGAGCGCTTTTCGCTGCGCGGCCATGTGCTCCAACAACTCCCGGTGTTCTCGCTGCGCGGCCTCGACCTCGACCGCGGCACTCGCGATCAGCGCCTCTGCCTCGGCGCGTGCCTCGGCCTGCATCCGGGAAACCTCGTCGAGCGCACGCCGCAGCATCTTCGCCATCCGATGTTGCATCGCGTAGGGCGTCGGTGACGTGTCCGAGAGGAGCGGCGACCTCATCCTTGAGGCAGGCGACATCAATCCGCAGCGCGGTTGCTTCATTGCGGGATTCGTTTCGCTGGGCCCTGAGGTTGCGGACTTCGTCGATGAGCAACTTCTCCTTGGCGAGTCAACCCCTCGATGTAGGGATCGACCACAGCCGGGTCATAGCCCCGAAAGACCCGAGTGAACGAGTTTGTGGGTTCGGTGATCATTGCCAACTCCCCTCATTGGAAGTGCATGTTTAGGTCGTGACCGACTAGACTCGAGTATTCCACGGCGGCGATCAAACCGTAAGAGAGACGTTGTGCCCCAAAGGAATTCGTTAGGGATGTCGACCGGAATCGCTGTCTCAACGCCATTTGAGTGGGATAGGTTTTGGGGCGATATGGCCCATACTGCAATTCGGGGGAATGCATCCGCTGTCGCAAATGGTCACAAAACCACTTCGGATCCCGACGGCGTCGCAGTTGGTATTCCCCAGCGGTGGTGCGTCGTGTCGGCAGTGCTGCCGACCCCCGAGCTCACAACGGCCGCCTACAAGAACACAGCCGTGCCCCGGCGGTATACCGTCACTGGCCATGCCGACCCAGATCGTCGTCGCCGGCGCCCTGATCTGCGACTCCAAGCTCTTGGTGGCACAACGCGTCCGCCCGCCGGAGCTGGCGGGACGCTGGGAACTACCCGGTGGCAAGGTCGCGCCCGGTGAAACGGAGCGCGCTGCGCTGGCTCGCGAGCTGGCCGAGGAGCTGGGTCTGGCGGTCGGCGACGTCACGGTGGGCGACCGGCTGGGCGACGACATCGCGGTGGATGGCCGGTTCACGCTGCGGGCCTATCGCGTGCGCCTGATCCGGGGCGAGCCCGACGCCCGTGATCACCGCGCGTTGCGTTGGATCACGGCGGCTGAACTGCACGATCTGGACTGGGTGCCGGCCGATCGTGGCTGGTTGGGGGCCCTGACGAAAGCTCTGAAGAGAGCTACCTCATAACAAGTCCACAGACTTCCCGCAGCTTATGTACAGCCGCGTTGCAGGTCTTGGCGGTGAACTGGATAGAACAATATGACGTGTAATAACGACGCCAAAAATCTGCCCTGGATGTGCGTGCCGATAGCGAGTCGAATGCTTGTTCAGACCTTGCCGTCGCGGCCTCGGTGCCGGGCCGGAAAGTTGATGGGCGCGCGAAGACCCACGCTCATGACGCCTTTCCCTGAAAATCTCCCACGCGCGGCAGACCTGATTTCGCCCTCGACAGAGACCTATGCTGGTGCTGTATCGCCCCCCGGCCCGCGGGCCTGAAATGCCGAGCGTTGAGCCGATCCGAGCTGGCACGGGCGGAGGGATCGCCGGGCTGACCGCCCAACACGACGCACGTGGGGTCGAAGGGACGGGCTGGCCACGAGGCGCGACGCTACCGAATCGGAGGATCACTTCTTGACTGTCACACCTCACATCGGCGGAGTGCTCGAGGAGCTCTTGGAGCGCAGCGGGCGATTCTTCACGCCGGGCGAGATCTCGGCCGACCTGCGCACCGTCACGCGGGAGGGCGGCCGCGAAGCCGACGTGTTCTACCGCGACCGGTGGAGTCATGACAAGGTGGTTCGCTCCACGCACGGGGTGAACTGCACCGGATCGTGCTCGTGGAAGATCTACGTCAAAGACGGGATCATCACCTGGGAGACCCAGCAGACCGACTACCCGTCGGTGGGTCCGGACCGGCCCGAGTACGAGCCGCGCGGCTGCCCACGTGGCGCGTCGTTTTCGTGGTACAGCTATTCGCCGACCCGCGTGCGCTACCCGTACGCCCGGGGCGTGCTGGTCGAGATGTACCGGGAGGCCAAGGGTCGGCTCGGTGATCCGGTCTTGGCATGGGCCGACATCCAGTCCGATCCCGAGCGTCGGCGCCGCTACCAGCAGGCCCGTGGGAAGGGCGGACTGGTTCGGGTCACCTGGGCCGAGGCCACCGAGCTGATCGCCGCCGCCCACGTGCACACCATCAAAACCTACGGACCGGATCGCGTCGCCGGATTCTCTCCGATCCCCGCGATGTCGATGGTGTCCTACACCGCCGGCTCGCGGTTCTTCGAGCTGATCGGCGCCCCCATGACGTCGTTCTACGACTGGTACGCCGACCTCCCGGTGGCCTCGCCGCAGGTCTTCGGCGACCAGACCGATGTGCCCGAATCCGGGGACTGGTGGGACGCAGCGTATTTGATGATGTGGGGTTCCAACGTCCCGATCACCCGCACGCCCGACGCGCACTGGATGGCCGAGGCGCGCTACCGCGGCACGAAGGTGGTGACCGTCAGCCCGGACTACGCCGACAACACCAAGTTCGCCGACGAGTGGATGCCCTGTGCGGCCGGCACCGACGGGGCGCTGGCCATGGCGATGGGCCACGTGATCCTCTCGGAATGCTATGTGCGCAAGCAGGTTCCGTTCTTCACTGATTATTCGCGCCGCTACACCGACCTGCCGTTCCTGATCAAGCTGGAAGAACGCGGCGACATGCTGGTGCCGGGAAAGAACCTCACGGCAGCGGATTTGGGGGAGGCCGTCGAGAACGCCGCACTCAAGCCCGCGGTGCTGGACGAGCCGACCGATTCGGTTGTGGTGCCGCACGGCTCGCTCGGATTCCGGTATGGCGAGTCGGGCGTCGGAAAGTGGAATCTCGATCTCGGCGACCTGACGCCGGCACTCAGCGTGCGAGACGCACACGGGCGTAACGGGGATGACAGCGCCGCGCTGGTCCACCTGCCCAGCTTCGACACGGTCGACGGCGAGGGCACCACGGTGGCGCGCGGTGTCCCGGTACGCCGTATCGGTAAACACCTGGTGTGCACCGTCTTCGACCTGATGCTCGCCCAGTACGGGGTGGCGCGACCGGGCTTGCCCGGCGAATGGCCCACCGGCTACGACGACGCGACCCAGCAGAACACCCCGGCGTGGCAGGAAGCGATCACCGGCGTGTCCGCCGCCCAGGCCATCCGGGTGGCAAGGGAATTCGCACACAGCGCCGAAGAGTCCGGCGGCCGCTCCATGATCATCATGGGTGGCGGGATCTGCCACTGGTTCCACAGCGACGCGATCTACCGTGCGGTGCTGGCGCTGCTGATGCTGACCGGATCGATGGGCCGCAACGGCGGCGGCTGGGCGCACTACGTCGGCCAGGAGAAAGTACGTCCGCTCACCGGATTTCAGACGATGGCGATGGCGACGGACTGGGTGCGGCCGCCACGACAGGTGCCCGGCGCCTCGTACTGGTATGCCCACACCGACCAATGGCGCTATGACGGATACGGTGCGGACAAGCTGGCCAGCCCGCTGGGCCGGGGCAGGTTCGCAGGCAAGCACACCATGGACCTGCTGGCGTCATCGGTGGCGATGGGCTGGAGCCCGTACTACCCGCAGTTCGACCGATCCAGTCTGGATGTCGCCGATGAGGCGCGCGCTGCCGATCGTGACATCGCCGACTACGTCGCCGAGCAGCTCGGCGAGCGCAACCTGAAGCTGGCCGTGACCGATCCCGACAATCCCGTCAATTGGCCGCGGGTGCTTACCGTTTGGCGCGCCAACCTGATCGGTTCGTCGGGCAAGGGCGGCGAATACTTCCTGCGTCACCTCCTGGGAACCGACTCCAACGCATCGGCGCTGCCGCCCGAGGACGGGGTGCGGCCGGTCGACGTGACGTGCGAGGGGGACATTCCCGAGGGCAAGCTCGACTTGATGATGTCGATCGACTTCCGGATGACCTCGACGACGCTGACGTCCGACATCGTGCTGCCGGCGGCGACCTGGTACGAGAAGGCCGATATCTCGAGCACCGACATGCACCCCTACGTGCATGCGTTCAGCGCCGCGACCGATCCGCCGTGGGAAACGCGTTCGGACTTCGACGCTTTCGGTGCCATCGCCCGCGCTTTCAGTGCCATGGCCAAGGAACATCTGGGTACCCGCACCGATGTGGTGCTCACCGCGCTGCAGCACGACACACCGGACGCGATGGCCTATCCCGATGGCACCGAACAGGATTGGCTGCACTCCGGTGCGACACCGGTGCCGGGGCGGACGATGGGCAAGATCACCGCGGTGGAACGTGACTACACCGCCATCTATGACAAGTGGCTGACGCTGGGCCCGCTCGTCGACAAATTCGGCTTGACCACCAAGGGTGTCACGGTGCACCCCTTCCGGGAGGTCGAGGAGCTCGCCGCCAAGTTCGGGGTGCTGAAATCCGGTGTGGCAGCAGGACGTCCGGCCGTCACCACCGCCTCGCGGATGGCCGACGTGCTGCTGCTGTTGTCCGGAACGACCAACGGACGGCTGGCGGTCGAGGGCTTCCACGAGCTGGAGAAGCGCACCGGTCAGCGGCTGGTGCATCTGGCCGAGGGCAGCGAGGACAAGCGCATCAGCTACGCCGATACCCAGGCGCGGCCCGTTCCGGTGGTCACCAGCCCGGAATGGTCGGGCAGCGAAACGGGTGGTCGTCGCTATGCGCCGTTCACCATCAACATCGAGAACCTCAAGCCGTTTCACACCCTTACCGGGACGGATGCATTTCTATCTTGCGCACGACTGGGTCGAGGAGCTCGGTGAGCACCTGCCGGTGTTCCGGCCGCCGCTGGACATGGCGCGCCTGTTCGGCCAGCCCACGCTCGGCCCCACCGAGGACGGCATCGGACTCACCGTGCGTTACCTGACGCCGCACTCGAAGTGGTCGTTCCACTCCACCTACCAGGACAACCTGTACATGCTGTCGTTGTCCCGCGGCGGCCCGACGATGTGGATGAGTCCGGGTGACGCGGCGAAAATTCAAGTGCGCGATAATGATTGGGTCGAGGCGGTGAACGTCAACGGCATCTACGTGTGCCGGGCGATCGTCTCGCACCGGATGCCCGACGGCGTGGTCTTCGTCTACCACGTCCAGGAGCGCACCGTGGACACGCCGCGCTCCGAAACCAACAACAAGCGCGGCGGTAACCACAACGCGCTGACCCGGGTGCGCATCAAGCCCAGCCACCTGGCCGGTGGCTACGCCCAACACGCGTTCGCGTTCAACTACCTGGGTCCCACCGGCAATCAGCGCGACGAAGTGACCGTCGTGCGCCGTCGCAGCCAGGAGGTGCGGTACTGATGCGCACCGACACGGCGCGGGAGAGGGGACCGCGATGAAGGTCATGGCCCAGTTGGCGATGGTGATGAACCTCGACAAATGCATCGGTTGTCACACCTGTTCGGTGACGTGCAAGCAGGCGTGGACCAACCGACCCGGTACCGAGTATGTGTGGTTCAACAACGTGGAAACCCGCCCTGGCCAAGGCTATCCGCGCACCTACGAGGACCAGGAGAAGTGGCGCGGCGGCTGGATCCGCGACAAGAAGGGCCGGCTGCGGCTACGCGACGGCGGCCGCATCCAGAAGCTGTTGCGGATTTTCGCCAATCCGAAGTTGCCCGTCATCGGCGACTACTACGAGCCGTGGACCTACGACTACGAAAACCTGACCACCGCACCCGCGGGGGACACCTTCCCGACGGCCGCGCCCAAAAGCCTGATCAGCGGTGAGCCGATGAAGATTTCGTGGGGACCGAACTGGGACGACAACCTGGCCGGCTCGTCGGAGATCCTGGCCGAGGACCCGATCCTGAAGAAGATCAGCGAAGAGATCAAACTTTCGCTCGAAGAAACGTTCATGTTCTACCTGCCCCGGATCTGCGAGCACTGCCTCAACCCCTCCTGTGTCGCGTCGTGCCCGTCGGGCGCGATGTACAAGCGCAGCGAGGACGGCATCGTGCTGGTCGACCAGGACCGCTGCCGCGGCTGGCGGATGTGTGTGTCCGGATGTCCTTACAAGAAGGTCTATTTCAACCACAAGACGGGCAAAGCCGAGAAGTGCACGCTGTGCTATCCGCGGATGGAGGTCGGCCTGCCGACCATCTGCTCGGAGACCTGCGTGGGGCGGCTGCGCTATCTGGGTGTGGTCCTCTACGACGCCGATCGAGTGCTGGAAGCGGCGTCGGTGGAAAAGGACACCGATCTCTACCAGGCGCAGTGCGAGATCCTTCTGGACCCCAATGATCCGCAGGTCATCACGGGCGCGCGGGCAGAGGGCATCCCGGACGAGTGGATCGAGGCCGCGCAGCGTTCCCCGATATACGCGCTGATCCACACCTACAAAGTGGCGCTGCCGCTGCACCCGGAATATCGCACTATGCCGATGGTTTGGTACATCCCGCCGCTGTCGCCGGTGGTCGACGCGGTCAGCCGCGACGGTCACGACGGGGAAGACGTCGGCAACCTGTTCGGCGCGCTCGACGCGCTGCGAATCCCGATGCAGTACCTGGCCGAACTGTTCACCGCCGGCGACACCGCGGTGGTCGAAGGCGTGCTGCGGCGGCTGGCGGCGATGCGCTCCTACATGCGCGACATCAACCTCGGCCGCGAAACCCAGCCGCACATCCCGCACTCGGTCGGCCTGACCGAAGAAGAGATCTACGAGATGTACCGGCTGCTCGCTATCGCGAAATACGAAGATCGCTACGTCATTCCGACCGCATTCGCGCCCCAGGCCCGCGACCTCGAGGAGATGGGCTGCTCGTTGACGGGTGACGGCGGGCCGGGCATGTACGAGTCGGAGCCGGTGCCGGTGCCGGTGTCCGTGGAGACGTTCCACACCCTCAAGCAGCGCGGCGACGATCCCGGCAACACGCGGCCGTCGTCGCGGGTGAACCTGCTCAACTGGGACGGCGGCCAGGTGCCCGCCGGAATGTTTCCCGAAGAGCAGCAGCGATGAAGCTGCTGTCGGCGCTCCGGGAGCGCTCCACGAACCGGTCGATGCAGGATCGCCTGGTGTGGCAGGCGGCGTCGTTGCTGCTGGCCTACCCGGACGACGGGTTGGCCGGGCGCCTGGACGCCGTCGACGAGTTGCTCGGCCATATCAGCGGTCCGCCGGCGGCGTCTGCTCGGGAGACGGTCGCGGCGCTGCGCGCCCGCGAGCCGATGGCCGCCGCGATGGACTACGTCGCGACGTTCGACATGCGCCGGCGCGCCACGATGTACCTGACGTACTGGACCGCGGGGGACACCCGCAACCGCGGCCGGGAGATGCTGGCGTTCGCCACCGCCTACCGGGAGGCGGGTGTGCAGCCGCCGGGCGGCGAGGCGCCCGATCATCTGACCGTGGTGCTCGAATTCGCCGCCACCGTCGATCCCGAGGTCGGGCGGCGACTGCTGGATCAGCATCGGGTGCCGATCGACGTGCTGCGCGGCGCCCTGGCCGACGCCAAGTCGCCATACGAGCCGACGGTGGCGGCGGTCTGCGAAACCCTGCCGCCCGCAACCGATCAGGAAGTGCGCCGCGCCGAGCGGCTGGCGAAGGCCGGACCACCGGCGGAAGCCGTTGGGCTGCAACCGTTTACCTTGACCGTGCCACCCCGTAAAGGAACGCCAAGTGTTTAGCAACGTCCTGTTCTGGGACATCGCGCCCTACGTCACGCTGTCGGTGCTGATCGTGGGCACCTGGTGGCGCTACCGCTACGACAAGTTCGGTTGGACCTCGCGGTCCTCGCAGATCTACGAGTCGCGACTGCTGAGCATCGCCAGCCCCATCTTCCATTTCGGCATCCTGGCGGTGTTCGCCGGACACGTGATGGGGCTGTTCGTCCCGCCGAAGGTCACCCAGATGCTGAAGATGAGTGACCACTTGTACCACCTGCAGGCGGTCATCGCCGGGTCGATGGCCGGCATCGCGACGCTGATCGGCATCGGGTTGCTGATCTACCGGCGGTTCACCCGCCCGGCGGTAACCATGGCCACCAGCCGCAGCGACAAGGTGATGTATGTGGTGCTGGTGCTGGCGATCGTGGTCGGCCTGTACTGCGACCTGATCGGTACCGGCCCGCACGGCGGGGAGTTCCACTACCGCTACACGGTGGGCATGTGGTTCCGCCGGATCTGGATATTCCAGCCGCACGGCGAGGTGATGATCAACGCGCCGCTGGACTACCAGCTGCACGCCCTGATCGGCATGGTGCTGTTCACGCTGTGGCCGTTCACCCGGTTGGTGCACGCGTTCAGCGCCCCGGTCGTCTACCTGTTCCGGCCCTACATCGTCTACCGCAGCCGCGAGGCGGCGGGCAAGGGCGAACTCGTCGGTACGGCACCGCGCCGGCGGGGCTGGTAGCGGACCGGCGCAGGCGTCCGGTCACCAGCCGGTTCGCTATCCGGGGCCCCCGCTGCCACAATCACCGACGTGCTATTTCGCAACGTCGCCATCGTCGCCCACGTCGACCACGGCAAGACCACGCTGGTTGACGCGATGCTGCGGCAGTCGGGCGCGCTGCACCACCGGGGTGACGACACGGTCGAGCGCCTGATGGACTCCGGGGACCTGGAGAAAGAAAAGGGCATCACGATCCTGGCCAAGAACACGGCCGTGCATCGCAAGAATGCGGACGGTACGACGACCGTCATCAACGTCATCGACACCCCGGGTCACGCCGACTTCGGTGGTGAGGTGGAGCGCGGACTGTCGATGGTCGACGGGGTGCTGCTGCTGGTCGACGCCTCGGAGGGTCCGCTGCCGCAGACCCGGTTCGTGCTGCGCAAGGCCCTGGCCGCCCACCTTCCGGTGATCCTGGTCGTCAACAAGACGGACCGGCCGGACGCCCGGATCTCCGAGGTCGTCTCGGAGAGCCACGACCTGCTGCTCGACGTCGCCTCCGACCTCGACGAGGAAGCGCAGAAGGCCGCCGAACACGCCCTGGGCCTGCCGACGCTGTACGCCTCGGGCCGCGCAGGCATCGCCAGCACGACGGAACCGTCCAATGGTGAGAACCCCGCGGGCGACAACCTCGATCCGCTGTTCGACGTTCTGCTCGAGCACATCCCGCCGCCGCAGGGCGATCCCGAGGCGCCGCTGCAGGCGCTGGTGACCAACCTCGACGCCTCGGCCTTTCTCGGCCGACTCGCGCTGATCCGCATCTACAAGGGCCGGATCCGTAAGGGTCAGCAGGTCGCCTGGATGCGCGAGGTGGACGGGCATCCCGTCATCACGAACGCGAAGATCACCGAACTGCTGGTGACCGAGGGCGTGGAACGCACGCCCACCGAGGAGGCGATCGCCGGGGACATCGTCGCCGTCGCGGGCATTCCGGAGATCATGATCGGCGACACGCTGGCCGATCCGGACCATGCGCACGCGCTGCCGCGCATCACCGTCGACGAGCCCGCCATCTCGGTGACCGTCGGCACCAACACCTCGCCGCTGGCGGGCAAGGTGAAGGGTCACAAGTTGACCGCTCGCATGGTGAAGTCGCGGCTGGACGCCGAACTCGTCGGCAACGTCTCGATCAAGGTCGTCGACATCGACCGGCCCGACGCCTGGGAGGTGCAGGGCCGCGGCGAGCTCGCGCTGGCGGTGCTCGTCGAGCAGATGCGTCGCGAGGGTTTCGAACTCACGGTCGGCAAGCCGCAGGTGGTCACGCAGACCATCGACGGGAAGCTGCACGAGCCGTTCGAGGCGATGACCATCGACTGCCCCGAGGAATTCGTCGGCGCCATCACCCAGTTGATGGCCGCCCGCAAGGGCCGCATGGAAGAGATGACCAACCACGCGGCGGGCTGGGTCCGGATGGACTTCATCGTGCCCAGCCGCGGCCTGATCGGCTTCCGTACCGACTTCCTCACGCTGACCCGCGGCACCGGCATCGCCAACGCCGTGTTCGACGGCTACCGGCCGTGGGCGGGGGAGATCCGGGCCCGCCACACCGGGTCGCTGGTGTCCGACCGTGCGGGCACCATCACACCGTTCGCCATGATCCAGCTCGCCGACCGGGGCCAGTTCTTCGTCGAGCCCGGCCAGGACACCTACGAGGGCATGGTCGTCGGAATCAACCCGCGCGCCGAGGATCTCGACATCAACGTCACCCGCGAGAAGAAGCTGACCAACATGCGGTCGTCGACCGCCGATGTCATCGAAACGTTGGCCAGGCCGCTCGAGCTCGATCTCGAGCAGGCCATGGAATTCTGCGCGGCCGACGAGTGCGTCGAGGTGACCCCGGAGATCGTGCGGGTGCGCAAGGTCGAGCTGGACGCCACCTCCCGGGCCCGCAGCCGATCGCGCGCCAAGGCCCGGGGTTAACACCGGGTGGTCGGACGGGCTGCTGTGCGGCTGCTCGATACCCTGATCAGCGTGCCGAGACGAGTCCGCCGTTTGTTCATGGTGCTGGGCGGCCTGGTCTCGCTGGTCGGACTCGTCCTGTCGGCCTGCACCGTGAACCCGCCGCCGGCGCCGCAGAGCACCGATACGCCGCACAACTCGGTGCCGCCGCCGCCCCGGGTCAGCGAGATCATCATGGGCATCGACTCGATCGGGGCCGGCTTCAATCCGCACCTGTTGTCCGACCTGTCGCCGGTGAACGCGGCGATCAGCGCGCTGGTGCTGCCGAGCGCTTTTCGGCCGGTCCCCGACCCCAACATGCCGACCGGCTCACGTTGGGAGATGGACCCGACCCTGTTGGTGTCGGCCGAGGTGACCAGCCAGAACCCGTTCACGGTGACCTACAAGATCCGGCCGGAGGCGCAGTGGACCGACAACGCGCCCGATCGCCGCCGACGACTTCTGGTACCTGTGGCACCAGATGGTCAGCCAGCCCGGCGTCGTCGATCCGGCCGGCTATGACCTCATCACCGGAGTGCAGTCGCTGGAGGGGGGCAAGCAGGCGGTGGTCACCTTCGCCGAACCGTACCCGTCGTGGAAAGAGTTGTTCAGCAACATCCTTCCGGCGCACATCGTCAAGGACGTGCCCGGCGGTTTCGCGGCCGGCCTGGCCCGGACGCTTCCGGTCACCGGCGGGCAGTTCCGCGTGGAGAGCATCGACCCGCAGCGCGACGAGATCCTGGTGGCGCGCAACGACCGCTACTGGGGACCGCCGGCCAAACCCGCGCTCATTCTCTTCCGGCGCGCCGGGGCGCCGGCCGCGCTGGCCGATTCCGTGCGCAACGGCGACACCCAGGTGGCCCAGGTGCATGGCGGCTCGGCGGCCTTCGCGCAGCTGTCCGCCATTCCCGACGTCCGGACTGCCCGGATCGTCACGCCGCGGGTCATGCAGCTCACGCTGCGGGCCACCGAGCCCAAACTGGCTGACACGCAAGTCCGTAAGGCGATCCTGGGGCTGCTCGACGTCGACCTGCTCGCGGCGGTGGGCGCGGGCAGCGACAACACGGTCACCCTGGACCAGGCCCAGATCCGCGCGCCGAGCGACCCGGGATACGAGCCGACCGCGCCTCCGGCGATGACGACGCCGGCCGCGCTGGCGTTGCTGGAGGGGGCCGGATACAAGGTCGAACCCAACTCCTCGGCGTCGCCCGCGCCGACCCCCCCGAACACCGGGCCGCCCGAGGTCATCCGCGGCCGGATCAGCAAGGACGGCCAACAGCTCTCATTGGTCATCGGGGTGGCGGCGAACGACCCGACGGCGGTCGCCGTGGCCAATACCGCCGCCGACCGATTGCGCAACGTCGGCATCGCCGCGACCGTGCTGGCGCTGGACCCGGTCACGCTCTACCACGACGCGCTGAACGACAACCGGGTGGACGCGATCGTCGGCTGGCATCAGGCGGGCGGAAACCTGGCGACCCGGCTCGCCTCCCGATACGGCTGTCCCGCACTGGAATCGACCCAGGTCCCGATTTCCAACGGGCCGGCGCCCGCGCCGTCGACCCCGGCCGGTCCCGCGCCGTCCACCGGGCCGGTCGCGACCTCGACGACACCGACCACGACGCCCCCGCCCAGCCGGCCCGCCGATCCCAACGCCCTGGTGCAGGCGCCGTCGAACCTGACCGGGATCTGCGATCGCAGCATCCAGTCGAACATCGACGCTGCCCTGAACGGCACCAAGAACATCAACGACGTGATCACCGCGGTCGAACCGCGATTGTGGAACATGTCCACCGTGCTGCCGATCCTGCAGGACACCACGATCGTGGGGGCCGGCCCGAGCGTGCAGAACGTCGAGCTTGTCCGGCGCGGTTCCGGTCGGCATCGTCGGCGACGCCGGCCAATGGATAAAGACCGGGCCGTAACCCGCGTCAGTCCGCGGGCTGCGCCGCCCGCGGCGGGATCACGGTGTCGACGATCAGCATCAGCTCGCGCCGGTTCGGCGGCGACCCGTTCAGCAGGAAGTGCTGGTTGATCAGCGCCGACCCGATGCGGGCGGTGAGCGGCGTGACCACCTTCGGATCGAGGTCACCGTCTTCGATGGCGGCCTGCAGAATCGATTCCACGATGTGCATGCGCGGGCGCACAACCGCATCGGCGAAGATGGCCCGCATCTCGGGTTCGTGCAACAGCTGATGGATGACGTCCAGACCGGGGAAGCCGGTCTTTCCGGCCAGCAGGTCACGCTGGGCGGTGAACATCGCCAGCAGGTTCTCTCTGGCCGAACGGCCGGAACGCAGCTCGGGCAGCGGCGGCAGCGCGAAAACCAAAGCGGCGTGCACCAGCTCGCACTTGGTGTCCCAGCGCCGGTAGAGCGCGGCCTTGCCGGTGTGGGCGCGCGCCGCGATTCCCTCCATGGTCAGGCCCCCGTAACCGACTTCGGTCAGCTCGGCCAGGGTGGCCTCGTAGAGGGCGCGTTCGAGGACCTCACCCCGCCGGCGGCTGCGGCTGCCGGTGTGGTCTGCATCCGTGAGCTGGGGCACTCCTTGATAGTAGCCGTGCGCGTTCCTATCCGCTGACGTCCCGGCGACGCGGCTGCCGGATGACGGACATAAGAAACGGCGCCGGGCACTAAACCTGACTGCCGATTTCGTCGCCGCGGACGGTAGGGTGCCGTCCATGCCTGAGACGCCGCGGCTGCTGTTCGTCCACGCGCACCCCGACGACGAAAGCCTCGGGACCGGCGCCACCATCGCCCACTACGCCGCCGGCGGGGCGGATGTCCGCGTCGTCACCTGCACGCTGGGTGAGGAGGGCGAGGTGATCGGCGATCGTTGGGCCGAACTGGCCGTCGATCGCGCGGATCAGCTCGGCGGCTACCGGATCGGCGAATTGACCGCCGCGCTGCAGGCGCTGGGCGTCGGCGAGCCCCGCTACCTCGGGGGCGCCGGCCGATGGCGCGATTCGGGCATGCGCGGCACTCCGCAGCGGCACCGGCAACGATTCATCGACGCCGACGAGCGCGAGGCCGTCGGCGCGCTGGTGGCCATCATTCGCGAGCAGCGTCCACACGTCGTCGTGACCTACGACGCCGACGGCGGCTACGGCCATCCCGATCACGTGCACGCGCACCGGGTGACGGTGGCCGCCGTGGCGGCGGCCGGCCCGGGAGCCGGCGCCGCCGACTTCCCCGGCGAGCCCTGGGCCGTACCGAAGTTGTACTGGTCGGTCTTTGCGACGCGCGCGTTCGAGGCGGCCATGGACGCGCTGACGCCCGAGGATCTGGGGCCCGAATGGTCGATCCCGCCCAAGGAGGAGTTCACCTTCGGCTACGCCGACGACGACATCGACGCCGTCGTCGAGACCGGCCCGGAGGCCTGGGCCGCCAAGCGGGCGGCGCTCGCCGCGCATGCCACCCAGGTGGTGGTTGGACCGACCGGTCGGGCCTGCGCGCTGTCCAACAACGCGGCGATACCGCTAGTGGCTGACGAACACTACGTCCTGGCCGCCGGCAGCGCGGGAGAGCGCGACGAGCGTGGTTGGGAAACGGATCTGCTTGCAGGGCTTGGTTTCCCCGCGGCCCGGACGCGGTAGGCTGCCAATCAGGCAGCCACGGAAGGAATTCGCATGGACCCCGACCTGGACCCTAATCTGCAACACTGGCAGGACCGGCTCGACAGCCTGCAATGGGTTATCGGCTCCATCATGTCCAACATCGACAGCGTCCCGACCTGACCGAAACCAAGCCACGCGTCGCGCCCGTTGACGACAGCGGCGCGACCGACCCCGCGATCCGTTTCGTCGTGTTGGCCCTTTTGGCGGTCGACGGGGTGCTCTCCGCACTTGCCGGAGCTCTGCTGCTGCCTCTCTACATCGGGACGGTTCCGTTCCCCATCAGCGGACTGATTTCTGGACTGGTCAACGCCGCGCTGGTGTGGGCCGCCGGTCGCTGGACCCGCGCACCGCGGCTGGCGGCCTTGCCGTTGTGGACGTGGCTGCTGACGGTGGCCGTGATCAGCATGGGTGGCCCGGCCGACGACGTCATTCTCGGGGGCCGTGGCCTGATGGCCTACGGGGCCTTGATTGCTGCTGGTCCTGGGTGTGGTGCCGCCCGTGTGGGTGCTGTGGCGCCGCGGCCGGGACGCCTGACGTTCAGCCGGGATGGCGCCCGCTCGCCGACGCGGGTGTGCCGCTACTGTTGACTGTTGCCCAGACGGGACCCGCCAACGGGTGCCACGATTTCACATGTTGGGACGCGCGGATGAAATTCGATCGTGGGGAAGTTACACCAAGGTGCTGTTGACTCCGGCGAGGAGCCTACCGCTCTGCCTAACCCTGTGGTTCCGGGCAAGGTTTCTTCGGAAGCCCGCCAAAGGCCTCCACTAGGTCAGTGCCTCGGCACTGCGACGGGTATTGCGACGGGCTCGAGATGGCGTTGCGCTGAACATCGACGAGGCGGCGATCGCGATGACCGCGCGCGGTGCGGATCTCGAAGATCTGTGCGCCAGCGCGGCGCGGGTGCGCGATGCGGGTCTGGAGTCGGCCGGACGGCGCGGCCCGGGCGGCGGGTGGCCGATCACCTACTCACGCAAGGTTTTCATCCCGGTCACCCACCTGTGCCGGGACAGCTGTCATTACTGCACCTTCGTCACCGTTCCGGGCAAGCTGCGCGCCCAGGGCGCCGGCATGTATCTCGAGCCCGACGAGATTCTCGACATCGCGCGCCGGGGTGCCGAACTCGGTTGCAAGGAAGCATTATTCACACTCGGTGATCGACCCGAGGATCGTTGGCCGGAGGCGCCACGAGTGGCTGGAGGCGCGCGGCTACGACTCCACGCTGTCCTATGTGCGGGCGATGGCGATCCGGGTGCTCGAAGAGACCGGGCTGTTGCCGCACTTGAACCCCGGGGTGATGAGCTGGTCGGAGATGGCGCGGCTCAAGCCGGTGGCGCCGTCGATGGGCATGATGCTCGAGACGACGTCACGGCGGCTGTTCGAGACGAAAGGTCTTGCGCACTATGGCAGCCCGGACAAAGACCCGGCGGTCCGGCTGCGCACTCTGACGGATGCGGGCCGGTTGTCGATTCCGTTCACCACCGGCCTGCTGGTCGGTATCGGCGAGACGCTCGCCGAACGGGCCGATACCTTGCATGCGATTCGCAAGTCGCACAAGGAATTCGGCCACGTGCAGGAAGTGATCGTGCAGAACTTCCGGGCCAAGGAACAAACCGCGATGGCCGCCGTCCCCGATGCCGGCATCGAGGATTACCTGGCGACGGTGGCGGTTGCGCGGCTGGTGCTCGGTCCCGGGATGCGCATTCAGGCGCCGCCGAATTTGGTGTCGCGCGACGAATGCCTGGCGCTGGTCGGCGCCGGAGTCGACGACTGGGGCGGGGTTTCACCGCTGACGCCCGACCACGTCAACCCGGAGCGGCCGTGGCCGGCCTTGGACGAACTGGCCGCCGTCACCGCCGAAGCCGGTTACGAGCTGGTGCAGCGGCTGACCGCGCAGCCCAAGTACGTGCAGGCGGGCGCGGCCTGGATCGATCCGCGGGTGCAGGGCCACGTGATCGCGCTGGCCGATCCGGCGACCGGTCTGGCCCGCGACGTGAACCCGGTGGGGCTGCCCTGGCAGGAGCCCGACGACGTCGGCTCCTCGGGCCGGGTCGACCTCAACGCGGCGATCGACAGCGAGGGCCGCAACACCGAAACCCGCAGCGATATCGACAGTGCCTTCGGCGACTGGGAATCGATCCGTGCGCACGTTCACGAGCTGGCCGCGCAAGGCGCCAAAGCGCCAGAACGCCTAGACACCGACGTGCTTGCCGCGCTGCGCTCTGCCGAACGCGACCCCGCCGGCTGCTCCGACAGCGAATACCTCTCACTGGCGACCGCCGACGGTCCGGCGCTGGAAGCCGTTGCCGCTCTGGCGGATACGTTGCGCCGCGAGACCGTCGGCGACGACGTGACGTTCGTGGTGAACCGCAACATCAACTTCACCAACATCTGCTACACCGGGTGCCGGTTCTGTGCGTTCGCGCAGCGCAAGGGTGACGCCGACGCGTATTCGCTGTCCGCCGACGAGGTCGCCGACCGCGCCTGGGAGGCGCACGTCGAGGGCGCCACCGAGGTGTGCATGCAGGGCGGCATCGACCCCGAGCTGCCGGTCACCGGCTACGCCGACCTGGTTCGGGCCGTCAAAACGCGGGTGCCGTCGATGCACGTGCATGCGTTTTCACCGATGGAGATCGCCAACGGTGTGACCAAGAGCGGATTGAGCATTCGCGAGTGGCTGACCGGCTTGCGCGAAGCGGGCCTGGACACCATTCCGGGCACCGCCGCCGAGATCCTGGACGACGAAGTGCGCTGGGTGCTGACCAAGGGCAAGTTGCCGACGTCGCTGTGGATCGAAATCGTCAGCACCGCACACGAGGTGGGGCTGCGGTCGTCGTCGACCATGATGTACGGCCACGTCGACAGCCCGCGGCACTGGGTCGGCCACCTCAATGTGCTGCGCGAAATCCAGGACCGCACCGGCGGCTTCACCGAATTCGTGCCGTTGCCGTTCGTGCACCAGAGCTCGCCGCTGTATCTGGCGGGCGCGTCGCGTCCGGGGCCCACCCATCGCGACAACCGGGTCGTGCACGCGCTGGCGCGAATCATGTTGCACGGCCGCATTTCTCAGATCCAGACCAGCTGGGTCAAGCTCGGTGTCGAGCGCACGCAGGTGATGCTCAACGGCGGCGCCAACGATCTGGGCGGCACGTTGATGGAGGAAACCATCTCGCGGATGGCCGGTTCTGAACACGGCTCGGCCAAGACGGTGGCGGAGCTGACCGCGATCGCCCAGGGCATCGGTCGTCCGGCGCGGCAACGTACCACCGACTACACGCCCCTGGCCGCGTAGTTCGGCTTCCCCGTCACAGGCGGCGGGTATACCGGAAGCCGTGAAGCGACGAATCGACGACGATCGATTTCCCGAATGGGCGCCGTTCGTGGACGCGGTGCGCAGGCACGGACCCGACGCCGGCACCTGGTGTGAGGCCTGGACGGTGCGCGACATCGTCGTCCACCAGGCCGGAAACGCCGAAGAACTCGCGCGGGTGCTCGGTGCCCACCTGGACGGTCAGCCCGTGGCCACCCGCGGCTTCGAGGAACGCGAGGGCCCACTGCGCGCCCTGAACGACGCGGACCTGTGGGACGCCTTGCTGGACCGGATGGCCACCCTCAACGATGTCGCGGTGGCGGCCGAAGGAGTGCCCGCGGACACCGATGTCGCCTGGACGGGGCGCACCATGAAGGTGCCCTGGTTCGCCGAGCACATGCGCGAGGAGCTCGTCCTGCACAGCTGGGACATCACCGGAGACGAGCCGGCCGCCCAGGCCCGGCTGGCCGAGCCGTGGATGACCACGCACAGCGTCCTCGCGGTCGGCAGGCCGTTATTGGCCAAGGGGGCCAAGCTGCTGGGGCCGGACGAGCGGATCGAGGCCCGCCTGCGAGCCGAGGGCACCCAGGACATCGTCCTGGCCGCCGACCCGGATCAGATCACCATCGGCTTTGCCGAGCCGGACGGCCCGGCCACCCTGGAAACCGACGCGGCCGCGCGCGTGCTGCTGCTGTGGGGCCGTAGGCCCGCCGATCCATCACGCATTCGCAGCCGCGTCGGGCCAAAGACCCTGGGGCGCGTACGCCGCCTGCTCGGCGGTTACTGAACCGCTTCGTACGAAGCGATCGGCTCAGTAGTTGTTACAGGTGACCGCGACCTGGTTGATGTCGTCGTAGTACTTCTGCGCCGACGGCATGGCCTGGATCTGCTGGGCCATCTGCTGACGCTTCGGCGGCGGCGAGGCCAGGAAGTTGCGGATGTAGGACTGCGCAACCGGCGAGGAGTTCAGTTGCTGAGCGGCAGCCGGGTCAGTCGCGTTAAGCGCCGCGATGACCTGCCCGTAGTTGCAGGTGGTGTCGATGATCCTCCGGGGTCGGCCGAAGCGACCCCGGCCGCGGCCTCAACGCCACCGCCGCGCTGCCAACTGCAACGCCCAATTTGCTCAACGACAGCCTCATGTGTGGACACCTTCCCCAGTTAATGCACCGCTATTCCGGCGAGAACATCTGCCCAGCGGTTGCCGTTCTTCGGATGAGATTACCAGGCCCCCCGAGCATGCCTGCACCGCAACGGATATCGACGGCCACCGCCGAAGCGTTACTCTTCGCAGGTCAGCGGCCCGTCAGCGGTGTTCGCCCTCGGCGAAACGGGGCCCGGTCGCAGGGCCCGAGACTGTCAGTCTTAAATCTGTAAACCAACAGGCGCGCCAAGTGGTTGACCTGTATCTGCAACGTCTAGTATCAGTAACCGAAGCTTCATCGGAAGCGGCCGGACGCGCCGATGCGAGCTGAACAGCAGCCCAACAATTCAGCCGTAGTACATGGAGGAGACGTCTGTGACGTACACGATCGCCGAACCCTGTGTCGACATCAAGGACAAAGCCTGTATCGAGGAGTGCCCGGTCGACTGCATCTATGAAGGCGCTCGGATGCTCTACATCCACCCCGACGAATGCGTCGACTGCGGGGCGTGCGAGCCGGTCTGTCCCGTCGAAGCGATCTATTACGAGGACGACGTACCGGACCAGTGGAGCCAGTACACGCAGATCAACGCCGACTTCTTCGCCGAGCTGGGATCGCCCGGCGGTGCGGCCAAGGTCGGCATGACCGAGAACGACCCGCAAGTGGTCAAGGATCTGCCACCGCAGGGCGAAGGCGACTGAGCGGCCCGGTGCCACACCAGCTCAAAAAGCGCCGGCCGGCGGTGTCGGCGTCCCTGCCGGAGTTTCCGTGGGACACCCTGGCCGACGCGAAGGCGCAGGCCAGCGCTCATCGGGACGGGATCGTCGACCTCTCGGTCGGCACCCCGGTCGACCCGGTCGCCCCGGTGATCCAGGAGGCGCTGGCCGCCGCCGCTTCGGCGTCGGGGTATCCCGCGACCGCGGGCACCGCCCGGCTGCGCGAATCGGCGGTCGCCGCGCTGGACCGCCGGTTCGGCATCACCGGGCTGACCGAGGCGGCCGTGCTCCCGGTGATCGGCAGCAAGGAACTCATCGCGTGGCTGCCCACGCTGCTGGGCCTGGGCTCCGCGGACCTGATCGTGGTGCCCGAGCTGGCGTATCCGACCTACGACGTCGGGGCCCGGCTGGCCGGGGCGCGGGTGCTGCGCGCGGATTCGCTGACCCAGCTGGGTCCGCAATCGCCGTCGTTGTACTACCTGAACTCGCCGAGCAATCCGACCGGACGCGTCCTGGGCGTCGATCACCTGCGCAAAGTGGTCGGATGGGCACGCGACAGGGGCTGCCTGGTGGCCTCCGACGAGTGCTATCTGGGGTTGGGCTGGGACGACCAGCCGCTCTCGATCCTGCACCCCTCGGTGTGCGACGGCGACCATACCGGCCTGATCGCGATCCACTCCCTGTCGAAGAGCTCGTCGCTGGCCGGGTACCGGGCCGGTTTCGTCGCCGGAGACCCCGAGCTGGTCGCCGAGCTGCTGGCGGTGCGCAAGCACGCCGGGATGATGGTGCCGACGCCGGTGCAGGCGGCCATGGTGGCCGCCCTGGACGATGACGCCCACGAGTTGGCGCAGCGCGAGCGCTACGAACGGCGCCGCGCGGCCCTGCTGCCCGCGTTGCGTTCGGCCGGCTTCACCATCGACTATTCCGAAGCCGGCCTCTATCTGTGGGCCACGCGCGGCGAGCCATGCCACGACAGCGTGGGCTGGCTGGCGCAGCGCGGCATCCTGGTGGCGCCGGGAGATTTCTACGGCCCGCGCGGTGCGCAGCACGTGCGGGTTGCGCTGACCGCCGGCGACGAGCGGATCGACGCCGCCGTGCAGCGGCTCGCCTAGCCCGGCGACGATGCGCCGCCTCGCGGCGCGAGGCGGCGGCGGGCGATCCAGCCCCGCCGATCCGCACCGTCTGCGCACCCGGGGCGGGCGGGCGTGCACAATGCATTCTCAGGCGTTTCACCTCAACCTCGGGTAAGGACGGTGCTCGTGACCAGTTCGACCGGCAAGGTGCCCATCCCGACGTCGCTAGGAGACATTGCCAAGCGTGTCTTTCTGGGAAAGCCGCTGATCACCGACGATCTGGCTTCCGAGAAGCTATCGAATCCGGTTGCGCTAGGCGCACTTTCACCGGATGCGATCTCATCCACAGCCTACGGCAGCGAGCAGATCTTGATCGAGCTGCTGCCCCATGCCGGGTTGGCGGCGTTTGCGCTGCTGCTTCCGATCAACGGCGTCATCTTGCTGATCCTGGTGTTGGTGGCCGCGTCGTATCGGCAGGTCGTCATGACCTACACCCGGGCGGGCGGTTCCTACATCGTCGCCCGGGAGAACTTCGGACCTCGGGTCGCGCAGATCGCCGCGGCGGCCCTGCTGATCGACTACGTCGTCACCGTGGCGGTGCAGGCGGCGGCGGGCACTGTCGCCGTGGTGTCAGCGATCCCGCCATTAGGTCCCTACAGCCTGACAATCACGGTCGGCGTGGTGATTCTCATCTGCTACGCCAACCTGCGCGGATTACGGGAAGCCGGCCGGCCGTTCGCGGTGCCAACTTATTTCTTCATCACGATGATCACCCTGACAATCGTGACCGGAGTCATGCGCGCGGTATTGGGGAACTTGCCGACATACGATGCGCAGCACATCCCCGGAGCGGTGCCGGTCCATCAGGGCAACGGTTTGGTGATGGGTGCGACGATCCTGGTGTTGCTCCGTGCGTTCGCCAACGGCGGTTCGTCGCTGACGGGAGTCGAGGCGATCTCCAACACAGTCACCGTCTTCCGGAAGCCGCAGGGCCTCAACGCGCGTCGGGTGCTCACCGCTATGGCCGTGCATTCTCGGGTTCTTGCTGGCTGGGGTGGCCTACCTGGCCTACGTCACCCACGCCACCCCGTATGTAGCCGGCTATCCGTCAGTGTTATCCGAGATCGGCCGGGCGGTCTTCGGTAACGGGCTCTTGGGCAACGTGTTCTACGTTCTTGTTCAGGCGTCGACCGCCGCGATCCTGTTCACCGGTGCGAACACCAGTTTCAACGGATTCCCGGCGCTGGCCAGTTTCGTTGCCGAAGACCGCTTCCTACCGCGGCAATTGACGAAACGTGGCCACCGTCTGGTGTTTTCGAACGGCATCATCGCGCTCACGGCGCTCTCGGTGGCGTTGCTGCTGGTGACCGGCGGCTCGGTCAACGCGCTGGTCCCGTTCTACGCGATCGGCGTGTTCACCGGGTTCTCGATGGCCGGCTACGGGATGACCAAACATCATCTGACGCAGCGGGAACCGGGTTGGCGACGCCGACTGGCGATCAACCTGTCCGCGGCGATCCTGTCGACCATCGTGGTCGGGATCTTCGCGGTGGCGAAGTTCACCGAGGGCGCGTGGCTGGTCGTCGTCGTCTTCCCGCTGCTGGTGTTCATGTTGATGCGACTCAACCGCGAATATCGCGCCGAGGCAGCCATTCTCGAGATGTTCCGCACCGACCGCCCGGAGTTGGTGAAGTACGCCCGGCACAAGGTGTTCGTCTTTGTGAACTCGGTTGACCTCGCGGTCATCGAAGCGCTGCGGTACGGCAGGGGATTACGGGCGGACGAGCTGATCGCGGTGCACTTCATGGTCGATGAAGTCCATGCCCAGTTGATCCGAAAGCGTTGGGATCACTTCGAACTCGATACGCCGTTGCGGGTGGTGGACTGCCCGGACCGACGGATCACCCGGGCCGCGCAAGTGCTGGTCGCCAAGGCGCGCGATGAGCAGCGGAACACCAACGTTACGGTGTTGCTGCCGCGCCGCACGTACGCGCCGCTGCTGGGTCGCCTGCTGCACGACCGCACCGCGGACAAGGTCTCCCGCGCGGTCAGCGTGATACCGGACGCCGCGGCGACGATCGTGCCCTATGACGTGCAGACCCGGATCCGGCAGGCGTACCCGGATAACTTCGAGCAACGAATCGCGCGCGAGCTGGACAAGGTGGAAGCCTGGGTTAGCCAGGACGAACAGCAGGATGTCGAAGCCTACGAACACCCCGACCGGGGGCCGGCGCTGATCACGGTGTCGGGTCTGATACCCGGCCAGCGCGCCACCTTCGAAGGGCGGGTGAATCAAATTGAGGACATCAACGAAGGCAGGCGGACTCGCCGCGAGGTCGTCGTCGCTGACAACAGCGGCGAAATCAGCGTCACGTTCCGTTCCGGGCGCGGCGGGGCAGATATCGCGCCCGGCCAGCTACTGCGGATCACCGGGAAGCCCAAGCAGGCGGGCAACCGGCCCATGTCGTTGATCAACCCGGCATATCACGTGATCGAGGACCCCGGGCAGCCTGCCGAGCCCGGTGACTCCGAACAAACCAGCGATACGTAGCCTCGCGACCCGGCGGCTGCCGGCCAGCTCAGGGGATACGAATTGCCTTGGGAATAAGGTGTTTCGATGGCTGGGCTCCCACCTGTGGGGTCGTCGGTGTCAGCCGGGCGTCATGCCGGGGCGGCCAGGATTGTCGGAATTACGCACTCGCGGCGTGAATTTCGGGACACTACGGTCTTCCTGGCCCGTCTTTGGTATGCCGAGCCGAAATTGCTTACTCCCACTAAGTTGACGGCGTTTGACGGTAAACTGACATCTGCACAATTACGCCTGAAACACGTGAGAAAAGAGGGTGCGCGCCGAAGCTCACCGGCTCCCCGCGCACACGCACGGCTATCGAATGCCCAAGGTGAGTGGGCAAGGATAGGGGACCCGCACTTTGCGTGCTGCAAACGCCACACCCGTTGCCGTCATCGGGATGGCCTGCCGACTCCCCGGCGGGATCGACTCCCCGCAACGCCTCTGGGAGGCGCTGCTGCGCGGGGACGACTTCGTCGGCGAAATCCCCGCCGACCGGTGGGATGCGGACCTGTTCTACGACCCCGAGCCCGGCGTTCCCGGCCGATCGGTGACCCGCTGGGGTGCGTTCCTCGACGACGTCGGCGGCTTTGACTGCGACTTCTTCGGGATGACCGAGCGCGAGGCCACCGCGATCGACCCGCAGCACCGCCTGCTGCTGGAAACGTCGTGGGATGCCATCGAACATGCCGGCCTCGACCCGGCCGCCCTGGTCCAGTCGCAGACCGGTGTGTTCGTCGGCCTGACACACGGAGACTACGAACTGCTGTCCGCCGACTGCGGCGCGGCCGAGGGGCCGTACGGATTCACCGGCACCAGCAACAGCTTCGCGTCCGGGCCGGGTCGCCTACACGCTCGGGCTGCACGGTCCGGCGGTCACGGTGGACACGGCGTGCTCGTCGGGGTTGATGGCCGTCCATCAGGCGTGCGGCAGCCTCGGCAGCGGCGAAAGCGACCTCACGCTGGCCGGCGGCGTCGTCGGTGACCCTGGAACCGCGCAAGTCCGTTTCGGGTTCGCTCCAAGGCATGTTGTCGCCGACCGGGCGCTGCCACGCCTTCGACGTGCGACGCCGACGGCTTCGTGTCCGGTGAGGGCTGCGTCATGCTGCTGCTCAAGCGGCTCGACGATGCGCAACGCGACGGCGATCGCGTCCTGGCGGTGCTGCGCGGCACCGCGGCCAACCAGGACGGCCGCACGGTGAACATCGCGGCGCCCTCGGAAACGGCGCAGGTCGCCGTCTACCAGAAGGCGTTGGAGTCGGCGGACGTCGACGCGGCCACGGTCGGCCTCGTCGAGGCGCACGGTACCGGCACCCCCGTGGGCGATCCAATCGAATTCGCCAGCCTGGCCGCCGTATACGGCACCGACGGGCCGTGTGCGCTGGGATCGGTGAAGACCAACTTCGGCCACATGCAGTCCACGTCCGGGCCGCTGGGACTGATGAAGGCGATCCTCGCGCTGCAGCACGCCGTGGTGCCGCAGAACCTGCACTTCACCCGGTATCCCGACGAGATCGCCCGGATCAAAACAGAACTCTTCGTGCCGCAGACCAATACGCCGTGGCCCACCAACGGCCACCACCCGCGTCGCGCCGCGGTGTCTTCGTACGGGATGTCCGGCACCAACGTTCACGCCATCTTGGAACAGGCACCCGGCAGGCCCCCGAACGAGCCCCGGCGCAGGCACCCGATGACCGGGCCGCTGCTGTTTCCGCTGTCGGCCACGTCCGCCGAGCAGCTGCGGGTCACGGCCGCCCGCCTGGCCGCGTGGCTGGACGAGCACGGCAGCGTTTCCCTCGACGGCGAAAGCGCCGCCGGCCTAAGAGATCTGGGCTACACGCTGTCGAGGCGACGCGCGCACCGGCCGGTGCGGACCGTGGTCTCGGCGAGCGGTTTCGGACGAGTTGGTCACCGAGCTGCGCGCGGTCGCCGACAGCGACATCCCCTATGAGCCCGCGGTGGGACAGGATGACCGCGGGCCGGTGTGGGTGTTCTCCGGGCAGGGTTCGCAGTGGCCGGAGATGGGCGCCGAACTGCTGGCCAGGGAGCCGGTTTTCGCCGCGACGATCGCCGCCATCGAGCCGTTGATCGCTGCGGAATCAAGCTTTTCGGTGACCGAGGCCATGTCGGCGCCGGAGACGGTGACGGGCATCGACAAGGTGCAGCCGACGATCTTCGCGATGCAGGTCGCGCTCGCCGAGACGATGAAGTCCTACGGGGTGCGTCCCGGCGCTGTCATCGGGCATTCGCTCGGCGAATCCGCGGCGGCCGTCGTCGCCGGCGGATTGTCGGTCGACGATGGGGTGCGCGTCATCTGCCGGCGCTCGAAGCTGATGGCGCGGATCGCGGGCAGCGGCGCGATGGCGTCGGTGGAACTGCCGGGACAACAAGTGCTGTCAGAACTTTCGATTCGCGGCATCGCCGACGTCGTGCTCTCGGTGGTCGCGTCGCCGACGTCGACCGTCGTCGGCGGTGACACCCAGACCATCCGCGATCTGGTCGCGGCCTGGCAGGAGCAGGACGTGATGGCGCGCGAGGTGGCGGTGGACGTGGCCTCGCATTCACCGCAGGTGGAGCCGATCCTCGACGAGCTGGTCGAGGTCCTCGCCGATCTGCAACCGACGACGCCCGAGGTTCCGTACTATTCCGCGACGCTGTGGAACCCGCGCGAACGGCCGTCGTTCACCGGCGACTACTGGGCCGAAAACCTGCGGTACACCGTGCGATTCGCGGCGGCCGTGCAGGCGGCCCTCAAGGACGGGTTCCGCGTTTTCGGGGAGCTGGCGCCGCATCCGCTGCTGACTCACGCCGTCGAGCAGAACGCCGGCAGCCTGGACATGCCCATCGCCGCGCTGGCCGCCATGCGCCGCGAGCAGGAGCTGCCGTTCGGGCTTGCGCGGCTTCGTCGCCGACGTGCACAGCGCGGGCGCCCGGTCGACTTCTCCGTCCAATACCCGACGGCCGCCTGGTGGACGCGCCGCTACCGACGTGGACTCACCGCGAGCTGATGCTCAGCCGCGAGGCAAGAGAGCAGGCGCACGGCGCCTCGGTCCAGGCCGTCCACCCGCTGCTCGGCGCGCACGTGCACCTGCTGGAGGAGCCCGAGCGCCACGTCTGGCAAGGCGAGGTCGGCACCGTCGCCCACCCGTGGCTCGATGATCACCAAATCCACAGTGTGCCAGCGTTTCCCGGCGCCGCCTACTGCGAGATGGCGCTCGCGGCCGCCGCGAGCGCGCTCGGTGAACGCGCCGAGGTCCGCGACGTCACGTTCGAGCAGACGCTGTTGCTGGACGACGAGACGCGGTGTCCTCGGTGGCGACGGTCGCCGCGCCCGGGGTTCTCGACTTCGCCGTGGACACCCACGAGGAGGGCGAACGCGTCCGCCGGGCGAGCGCGGTCCTGCACGCCTGCGACGGAGACGACGCGGCCGGCCGAGCCGCGGCAGCCGCCGGCGCACGACCTGGCAACGCTGATCGCCGGCCACCCGTCCAGCATGGACGGCGCCGAGTTGCGAAAGGCGTTCGACGCCGTGGGTATTCAGTACGGCCCGGCGTTTTCGGGTCTGTCCGCGGCGCAGGTTGCCGACGGGCGAGATCACCACGGTGCTTGCCGAGGTGGCACTGCCGGGCGCCGATCCGCTCCCAGCAGTCGGCCTACGCGGCGCACCCGGCGCTGCTCGACGCGTGCTTCCAGTCGGTCGTCGTGTCACCCCGAGGTGCAGAATGCCGGGGCCGGCGGCGCTGCTGTTGCCGGTCGGGGTGCGCAGGCTGCGCAACTATCACTCGACGCGCAACGCGCAATACTGCCTCACCCGGGTCACATCCTCGCGGCCCGGCGAATGCGAGGCCGACCTCGACGTGCTGGACCAATCCGGCACCGTGCTGTTGACCGTCGAGGGTCTGCGGCTGGCCGGCGGCACCTCCGAACACGACCACGCCCACCGGCTGCTCAACGAGCGATTGCTGACCATCGAATGGGAGCCGCAGGAACTGCCCGAGGCGACCGCAGGGCGAGCCGGGTCCTGGGTGCTGCTCAGCGCGTCCGAGCCGGTCCGACCCGCTGACCACGCGGCTTGACCGAGGCGCTTGAATTCCGATGGCGCGCAATGCATCACGGTGTCTGCGCCGCTCGGCGCGGTGGACACGCACGGCTGCGGACGCTGCTGTCCGGCAGTGGCGCGAGCACCGCTGACGGTCAGCGCCGCTGAAGGGGCTGACCGGCGTCGTCGTGGTGACCGCGGCGGTCCGACGGCGACCGTCGCGAGCCGCATGGTGGCGGCGCGGCCGCGACCACGTGTCGCACCTCGGCGGCCGTCGCCCGCGAGCTCTCGGAGCTACCCGGCGGAGTCGCCACGCCTGTACGTGGTGACCAGAAGTGCCGCAAGCGTGATCGCCGGTGATATGGCGAACCTGAGCAGGCCGGGCTGCGCGGACTGATGCGGGTGATCGATTCCGAGCATCCGCATCTGAGCGAGCACCCAGATCGACTCGACGACGGCGACCGACCCCGAACGGGTTGCGCTGCAACTAAAAAGCGGCTCGGACGAAGACGAGACCGCGTGGCGCGGCGGCCAGTGGTACACCGCCCGCCTGCGGCCCGGTCCGCTTCGCCCGCCGAGCGGCGCACCACCGTCGTCGACCACGAGCGCGACGGCATGCGCCTGCAGATCCGCACGCCCGGTGACCTCGAATCGCTGGAGTTCGCCGCGTTCGACCGGGTGCCGCCCGGGCCGGGGGAGATCGAGGTGGCGGTGACCTCGTCGACCATCAACTTCGCGGACGTTCTGGTCGCCTTCGGTCGCTATCCCACGTTCGAGGGCTACCAGCAGCAGTTGGGCGGCGACTTCGCCGGGGTGGTGACCGCCGTCGGGCCAGACGTCACCGATCACAGGGTCGGTGACCACGTCGGCGGGCTGTCCCGCAACGGATGCTGGGGCACCTTCGTCATCGCCGACGCCCGCCACGCGGTCACGTTGCCCCCCGCAGTGCCGCTGGAAGACGCGGCCGCGGTGCCGACCGCGTCCGCGACCGCGTGGTACGGCCTGCACGATCTGGCCCGCATCGCGCCGACCGACAAGGTACTGGTCCATTCCGGGACCGGCGGCGTCGGCCAGGCGGCCATCGCGATCGCCCGGGCCGTGGGTTGTGAGATCTTCGCGACCGCGGGCAGCCCGGCAGCGTCGGCAACTGCTGCACGACATGGGTATCGAGCACGTCTACGACTCGCGCAGCACCAGTTCGCCGACCAAATCCGCCGCGACACCGACGGATACGGGGTCGACGTGGTGCTCAACTCGCTGCCCGGCGCCGCGCAACGCGCGGGAATCGAACTGCTGGCCTTGGGTGGACGCTTCATCGAGCTGGGCAAGCGTGACATCTACGGCGACACCCACTTCGGGCTGTTCCCGTTCCGTCGCAATCTGTCGCTGTTCGCCGTCGACCTCGCGCTGCTGACTTTCAGCCACCCGCAAACGGTTCGGCGCCTGCTGACCACCGTGTACCAGCGCACCGCCACCGGCGAGCTGCCGTTGCCACGCACCACGCACTATCCGATCCACGACGCGGCCGCCGCGGTGCGCCTGGTCGCCGGCGCCGGGCACACCGGCAAGGTGGTGCTGCAGGTGCCGCGGGCCGGAAGCAGCATGGCCGTGGTGCCGCCGGACAAGGTGTCCGGCCGTTCCGCGCCGACGGCGCCTACATCATCACCGGCGGAATCGGTGGCCTGGGCTTGTTCCTGGCCGGCCAGATGGCCTCTCGAGACGGCGGGCCGGGTTGCGGGCGGATCGTGCTCAACTCGCGCTCGCAACCCACGAGCAAGCGCGCGACGCCATCGAGCGGCTGCGCGCCGCGGGGGCCGACATCGCGGTGGAGTGCGGTGACATCGCCGAGCCGCAGACGGCGGAGCGTCTGGTGGCGTGCGCGACCGCGACCGGGCTGCCGGTCCGCGGAGTGCTGCACGCGGCGGCGGTCGTCGAGGACGCCACGCTGGCGAATGTCACCGACGAACTCATCGACCGGTGCTGGGCACCAAAGGTTTACGGCGCGTGGAACCTTCATCAAGCCCTGCAGGAAAAACCGGGCAGCCACTGGACTGGTTCTGCTCCTTCTCGTCGGCCGCCGCGCTGGTGGGCTCGCCCGGGCAGGGCGCCTACGCCGCCGCCAACAGCTGGCTGGACGCGTTCGCATACTGGCGCCGCGCCCAGGGCCTGCCGACCACCGCGATCGCGTGGGGTGCATGGTCGGAGGTGGGCCGTGCCACGGCACTGGCCGAGGGCGCCGGAATCGCGATCAAGCCGGCCGAGGGTTTCCGCGCGTTCGATACGCTGCTGCGCTACGACCGTCCGTACTCCGGCTACGCGCCGATCGTGGGGACGCCATGGTTGACGTCTTTCGCGCAACGCAGCCGCTTCGCCGAGGCGTTCGGCGCGACGGGCCAGGGCAAACCGGACACCGGCAAGTTCCTCGCCGAGCTGCAGGCGTTGCCGCGCGAGGAGTGGCCGTCGGCCATCCGACGGCTGGTGTCCGGCCAGATCAGCCTATTGCTGCGGCGCACAATCGATCCGGATCGACCGTTGTCCGACTATGGTTTGGATTCGCTGGGGAACTTGGAGCTGCGGACCCGTATCGAAACGGAGACGGGTGTGCGCATCAGCCCCACCAAGATCACCACCGTTCGCGGCTTGGCGGACCATTTGTGCGACGAGCTGGCCGATCTGGACGCCGCGCCGTCAGCATCCTGAGCCGTCCGGGCGGCGCCCCGCCGTTTCCGGGCGTCGCGACCGAGGCGCGCCACCCTGCGTAAGGGCAAGCGCGTCGAGAACCTCGGTCGGACGGGCAAATGAAATCGCTTGGGTGTTTACCCGTCCTCCCGCGTCACATCGCCCATCGCGAATGTACCGCCCAGGTGCACGGATGGGCTCCAAGCGGTAGGGCATCGTCGAGTAGTCGGTCGATGAAAAACTCCCGTAAGTTGGCCATCTTTACTTGTGGACTGGTTCTAATCCGAATTGATTGATAAACAATATGGAGAAGGTGTGTGGCCAGGAACGATGCGGCGAAGTGCCGCCTCGGAGCCGGGCGTCGGCGTCGGCAGGCAAAGAGGTCCTGCGGAGCGGGCGCGATGGCCTGCTGGCCCCAGTGCTGCGACGGACGATGCGGAGGATGGCAAGTGGCCGTTAGGGTTTCGCACCCCGACTTCGCGCAACGCGTCCACACGCGGCCGAAACGTTGTGAACAGGGAGCTGGCAATGTCGAACAACATTACCTGGCACGAACATCAGATAAGCCGCGCCGAGCGCGAGGGGCTCAACGGCCACAAAGGCTGCGTCATCTGGTTCACCGGCCTGAGCGGCAGCGGCAAGAGCACGGTGGCCAACGTCGTCGAGCAGAAGCTCTACGAGCGGGGCATACGCAGCTACCTGCTGGACGGAGACAACGTTCGCTATGGGCTCAATGCCGGCCCGGACCTGCTCGAAGAGCGGCACGGACCCGAGTTCGCCAAGCGGTTCGGCCTCGGATTCTCGGCCCAGGATCGCGAGGAGAACATCCGTCGTATCGGTGCGGTCGCCAAGCTGTTCTGCGAGTCCGGCACCATCGCGCTGACGGCCTTCATCAGCCCCTACGTTCGTGATCGTGACGCCATCCGGGCCACCCTGAACGACGGTGATTTCCAGGAGATCTTCATCGACACCCCCATCGAGATCTGCGAGCAGCGCGACCCCAAGGGGCTCTACAAGAAGGCCCGGGCCGGCGAGATCAAGGGGTTCACCGGAATCGACGATCCCTACGAGGCCCCGGCGCAGCCCGAGCTGCGGCTCGAGGGCGGCAGCAAGGACGCCGACACGCTGGCCGAGGAAGTGATCGCCCATCTCGAGCAGGTGGGTGTCATCGCGGCCACGGTCCGGCCAGACGCTTAGCGGACAGGTTCGGCGACGATGGCGTCCGGAGCCGATCGCCGCGCGGGCAGCCGTCAACTATCGAAACGAGGTCAATCTCATGAGCTACCAAGGTCATAGCGGTAAGCCGATCGTGGAACGGGTCTCCACGGAAAATGCGGCGAGTCAGATCGACGGGTTGCCGCGCATACCGATCTCGAAAGCCACCGCGCACGAGGTGATCAGCCTGTCCTACGGGTTCTTCACCCCCCTGACGGGGTTCATGGGCCGGCGCGAAGTGGAAGGCACGCTGGACAAGTTCCAGCTGCCCGACGGCACGCTGTGGAGCATCCCGATCGTCTTCGATCTTTCCGCGGACGAGGTCGAGAAGTTCGGGGTGAAAGAGGGCGAGACGCGTCGTCCTCGAATATCTCGACGCCCCGATGGCGATCTTCGAGGTCTCCGAGATCTACGAGTACGACTTGGAGCGCATGGCCGAAAAGACTTACGGCACAGCCGATTCCCGGCACCCGGGCGTCAAGAAGACGTTGGCTTACGCGAATCGATTCATCGGCGGCGACATCACGCTCATCAACGAGCCGGTGTTCAACGAACCCTTCAAGAGCTTCTGGCTGACACCGAAGCAGCACAAGGACGCGCTGGCGAAAAAGAACTGGCACCGTGCCGTCGCCCATCAAACCCGCAACGTTCCGCACACCGGCCACGAGGCCTTGATGAAGCAGGCCTGGCTGGCGGCGAACGAGGACCAGCCCGTCGACAACCTGAACACCGGCGTGCTGGTTAATGCCATCATCGGCCAGAAACGTGTCGGGGACTACATTGACGAGGCGATCCTGTTGGCGCAGAACGAGTTGCGGACCAGTGGGTATTTCCGCGAAGAGGTCCACCTGGTGTCGTTCACGCTGTGGGACATGCGCTATGCGGGACCCCGGGAGGCCATCTTCCACGCGATCCTGCGGACGAACCTCGGCTGCACACATCACATGTTCGGACGAGACCATGCGGGCGTGGGCGATTTCTATCACCCCTACGATTCCCAGAACATCCTCAAGCAACACCGCAGCGAGCTGGGCATCAAACCGGTGTTCCTGCGGGAGAACTGGTACTGCCCGGTGTGCCAGGAGGTCACCAACTCGGCCCTGTGCGGCCATGACGAACAATCACAAAGCTTCAGCGGCAGCCTGATTCGAAGCATCCTGACCGACGAGGTCAAGCCGACCCAAAAGGTGATGCGCCACGAGGTGTTCGAAGTGGTGATGGACTGCGCGGCCAAGTACGGCCAGGGTTCGCCGTTCGTCACCGAGGAGTATCTGAAGGACAGATTGCCGGTCTTTACGCTGAACCAATTGGAGAACTCATGAGCAATGCCGAGAAGAAGATCAAGGTCAACGTCTGGATCAACGAGGAACGGCTGGAAGCGCTGGCGAATGCCGGTATGGCGGACCTGGCGATCGAGGCATTCGCGGGCATGAAGCTGCTCGAGATCTACACCACCGAAGAGCAGAAAGACGTTCTGCTGCAGCGCTTTCCCGGGGCGAAGTATGACTCGGCCACCACTCGATCGATCGAACTGCTCCCGAAGCGGGCCAAGGACAGGCTGCTCGAGCTGTCCATCAAGATGCACTCCACCGGCCCGGACGTGGTGGGTCACTTTCTCGAGGAAGCCCAGACGGCGAATAGCCAATAGGGGACGCCGTCGCCGCGCAGCGGTTGTGCCCGCGCTGGACCGACTAGGCGTCCAACCGGGTGAACTGCCGGCGGCGGTACTGTTCCACGCACGCCGCCCGCCGGATCTTGCCGCTCGTCGTGGTGGGAATCGATCCGGGCGGCACCAGCACCAGATCGGCGACGTTGAGCCCGTGTGAGTTCGAGATCGCAGCGGTGACGTCGTTCTTCACGACGTCGAGCGTCCGCATCACGTCCTCGTCGGAATCGCCGCGCTTCTTGAGTTCGATGATGGTCACCAGCTTTTCGGTCTCGTCCACTGAGACCGAGATCGCCGCGACGCGGCCGCCGGTGATCCGATGCACCGTCGACTCGATGTCCTCGGGATAGTGGTTGCGGCCGTAGACGATCAGCAGATCCTTCATCCGGCCGACGATGAACATCTCGTCCTCGCAGATGAAGCCGAGGTCGCCGGTGCGCAGCCACGGGCCCTCGGGGGTGCCGGGTGACGGGTCGGCCAGGATGCCGCCGAAGGTGCGCCGGGTGTCCTCCGGCTTCTGCCAGTAGCCGTCGGCGACGTTCTCGCCATTGACCCAGATCTCACCGACCGTTCCGGCCGGGCACTGCGTGCTGGTGTCGGGGTCGACGATCCGCACCGCCGGCGACGCCGGCGTGCCGTAACTCAGCAGCGGTGAGCCGGCCTCCGCCGGGCACCGCTGCGCATTGCCCTCCGACAGCTGCGCCGGTTCGAAGTGGACGACATGCGGGGCGCCGCCCTTGGCGCGGCTGGCGACATAGACGGTGGCTTCGGCCAGACCGTAGGAGGGCTGCATCATGTGTTCGCGAAAGTTGTACGGGGCGAACCGTTTGCAGAACCGGTCGAGCGTGGCGGGATGGATCCGTTCGGCGCCGCTGACGATGCTGATGATGTTGCCGAGGTCGGCTCCGGTCATGTCGGCCTCTGTCGTCTTGCGGACCGCGAGCTCGAAGGCGAAGTTCGGCGCGGCGGAGAAGACCGGATTATCTTGGGACATCGCGTGGATCCAGCGTGCCGGGCGTTGCAGGAACGCGACCGGACTCGTCACGTCGCCAAGGTAGCCGCCAAGGATCGGGGCGATGACACCTTGCATCAGACCCATGTCGTGATAGAAGGGCAGCCACGACACGCAGACTGTGTCGCGCGGGGCCACCCCGTTGAAGTCGGGAAAGTACGCGGCCATCAGTTGCTGGAAATTCACGTGAAGATTGCGGTGCGAGACCATCACCCCGGCCGGAACGCCGGTGGAACCCGACGTGTACTGCAGGTACGCGATGCTCGGGGCCCCACTGATCCGGATGCTCGACGGACTGGGTTGGTCCAGATCCAGTGCATCGACGGCGATGACGGCCGGGGCGGGGCCGGGGGCGGCCGAGCCCGGGCGGTACAGATAGTGGTCGACGGTCGCGGCGGCCGCGGACGTGGTGAGGACGACGGTGGGAGTGGAGTCCGCCAGGACGGCGGCGACGCGTTCATCGTGTGAGCCCGGCTGCGGTACCGAGAGGGGGACCGCGATCAGCCCGGCCTGAATCGCACCCAGGAACGCCACGATGTAGGGGAGGCCCTGGGGCGCAACGATGACGGCCCGGTCTCCCGTTGCGCCGTGCCGCTTGACCTCGTGCGCAACGTTGCGGGTTCGCTGATACAGCTGTGCCCATGTCAGGGTCTCGGTGACGCCCGCCCAGTCCTGCTCGTGATCGGTATACCGGAACGCCAAGTCGTCGGGCTGCAGACCTGCGCGTTCCCGTAGCAGGGTGACGACGGACGAACTGTGCATGCGGGCTAGGTTACCGCTTCTGGATTTTTCCGCATGGCGGCCGCTTCGCCCGGGAAAGCGAGCGCGTCAATGACTTTCCAGCACCCGTAATCCCAGCGAAAACAGCAGCCGCACCTCGGGATCGGCCAGCGACGTCGACAACAACTTCTCGATCCGTCGCACCCGGTAGCGAACCGTATTCGGGTGCACTCGCAACGATTGCGCGGCCGCGGCGATGTCGCCGAAGCGCGTCCAGATAGGTCCGCAACGTCTCGGCCAGCACCGGATCGTCCTCACGCAGCGTCGCGATCCGCGGATCGATCAAGCGCTCGTCGCTACCGACCAGGGTCACGATCTCGTCGAGCAGAACGGTGGTACGCGCTTCGGCCAGCGACGTCACCTGCCCGAACGAAATCGGGTGTCGCTCAGCGCTGTCCAGCACGCGGTCGACCTCGACGCGCGCCGCGGCGACCCCGGCAAGACCGGCGACCGGCGCGGCGATGGCGGCCCGTAGCTGCACCCCGAGTTCGGCGCGCATGGCGCCGATGGTGCCGCGCACCCACGAGGTGACCGACCGGTTATGCGTCTGCGGGAGGAGCACATATGTTCGCGCGCCGGACGAGGCGACCTGGGCGTCGCGACGAAAAGCGCTGGCGCTCAGCGCAATGACATCAGCGAGCCGAGCGGGGCGGGGTGAGCTGTCCGCCGCGTCCCAACCGATCAGGGCCGCGTCGCCGTCGGCGGCAAGACCGAGTTCGCGGGCAACGGCAGCCACGTCGACGTGCGCAAGGGCCTCCGGATCGGCGAGGCCGAGAAGTTGCTGCACCCGCCGGGCATGCGTGGACGGCCGGGCCGCCAGCCGCGACATGATGCGGGCGGCCAGCACGGCGGCACCCCGCAGCATCTCCTCGGCGTCGTCGGCCAGTGGTTGCGAGCCTTGCTGCACCCAGATGGTTCCGGCGAACACCGGGGGCCGCCGCGCATCGGGCGCGGACTGGTAGACCCCGACGGCCAGTCGCGGGCGCAGCCCCAACTCAGGCCGCTCGGCGACGCGGACCACGTCGCCGCCCGACCGCAACGCATCGAAGATGCCCCATTGGCCGATCCACTCGAGATGCTCGGGCGGGCCCGCCCTGCCCAGGATGGAAAGGCGGCGCAGCTCGTCGGCTTCGTCGTTGGAGGCCGAATAGGCCAGCACGTGCGATTGGGCGTCTTCGATGCTGACCATGCCGTGGATGCGGTCGGCGAGCGACTGCGCCAACCCGAACAGGTCGGTGCCCGAGTCGTCCATCGCGTCCGCGCGGTCGCCGTGATGCTCCAAGACGTGGTTGACCAGCTGATAGAGCCGCTCCCAGCGGGCCCGCGGGTCGGCGGCCACCACTGCCGAGCCGGCCGCAACGGCCTTGGTCACCAAGGCATTCGACGGCTCTTTGACGAAGATGGCCACCGGCACGCGCTCGCGCGCCTGCTTGTCCATCCACCGCAGCGCCTCGTCGTCGGTGATCCCCAACAGGAAGAAGACGTCGGCGGAACCCGCCGCGGCCGCCAGCCCGAGCCGCACGTCGTCGGAGTCGATCAGCGCCGCCGACCCCACCGGCAGGTCCAGGCCCCGGGGCGCGTCCACCAGGCTCACCAGCGTCGCGTCCAGCGCGAGTAGCAGCTGCCCCAGCCCCACACCGGCCATGTTGTCCGATTTTACTATGAATGACGGTCTGCCTTGTCCGATCGGCTAACTCCCTGTGCGGCCGTCGCGAGGATCCTTGCAGCATGGACGCGATAACCCAGGTCCCGATGCCGGCCAACGAGCCGGTCCACGACTATGCACCGCACTCCCCGGAACGCACCCGGTCTGCGCGCCGAACTGGCCGCGCTGGCCGATCACCCGATCGACCTCCCGCATGTCATCGGCGGCACCCACCGGATGGGCGACGGTGAGCGCATCGACGTCGTCCAGCCGCACCGGCACGCCGCGAGGCTGGGCACCCTGACCAACGCCGTGCACGCCGATGCGACGGCGGCCGATCGAGCCGCGATGGCCGCGAAAAGCGCTTGGGCGGCAATGCCGTTCGACGAGCGGGCGGCGGTGTTCCTGCGGGCCGCCGACCTGCTGGCCGGGCCATGGCGGGAGAAGATCGCCGCCGCGACGATGCTCGGCCAATCCAAGTCGGTCTACCAGGCCGAGATCGACTCGCCGTGCGAGCAGATCGACTTCTGGCGATTCAACGTGGCGTTCGCGCGGCAGATCCTGGCGCAGCAGCCGATCAGCGGGCCGGGGGAGTGGAATCGCAGCGAATACCGCCCGCTGGACGGCTTCGTGTACGCGATCACGCCGTTCAACTTCACCTCCATCGCCGGCAATCTGCCGACCGCGCCGGCGCTGATGGGCAACACCGTGGTGTGGAAGCCGTCGATCACCCAGACGCTGTCGGCCTATCTGACCATGCAATTGCTCGAGGCCGCGGGACTGCCGCCCGGGGTGATCAACCTGGTCACCGGCGACGGCTTCGCGGTTTCCGATGTGGCGCTGGCCGATCCGCGGCTGGCGGGCATCCACTTCACCGGGTCGACGGCCACCTTCCAGCAGCTGTGGCAGCAGGTCGGCACCAATATCGGCCGCTACCACAGCTATCCGCGGCTGGTCGGCGAGACCGGCGGCAAGGACTTCGTCGTCGCGCATGCCTCGGCGCGGCCGGAGGTGTTGTGCACGGCGCTGATTCGCGGGGCGTTCGACTACCAGGGCCAGAAATGCTCGGCGGCGTCGCGGGCCTTCATCCCGCAGTCGGTATGGCGGCGGATGGGTGACGACTTCCTGGGCGAGACCGCCGCGCTGCGCTACGGCGACGTCACCGACCTGACCAACTTCGGTGGCGCGCTGATCGACCGGCGCGCCTTCGTCAAGAACGTCGACGCCATCGAACGGGCGAAGGGCGCGCCGCACGTCACCATCGCCGTCGGTGGCGAATACGACGACAGCGAGGGCTATTTCGTGCGTCCCACGGTGTTGCTGTCCGATGACCCGACCGACGAGTCGTTCGCGACGGAATACTTCGGTCCGCTGCTGTCGGTGCACGTGTACCCCGACGACGATTACGAGCGAATCCTCGACGTCGTCGACACCGGGTCTCGGTACGCGCTGACCGGCGCGGTCATCGCCGACGACCGCGACGCCGTGCTGACCGCCCAGCACCGGCTGCGGTTCGCCGCCGGCAACTTCTACGTCAACGACAAGCCGACCGGCGCGGTCGTCGGGCGGCAGCCGTTCGGGGGGTCGCGCGGTTCGGGCACCAACGACAAGGCCGGATCGATGCTGAACATGTTGCGCTGGACGTCGGCTCGCACCATCAAGGAGACGTTCGTCCCGGCGACCGACCACACCTATCCGCATATGGGCGCCGACTGATGGCCGGACTGTTCGCCGCCACCGCTGCGCCCGGCGATCATGGCCGCCGGCCGCCGCGAAGGGTTGCGCCGCGCCGCCGAACGGCTGTCGGTCACCCGCAGGGTGGTGCACCGGTTCGTGCCGGGGGAGACGATCGACTCGGCGCTGAACAGCGTCGCCGCGCTGCGTGATTCGGGCCGCTTCGTCAGCGTCGACTATCTGGGCGAGGACGTCGCCAACGCCGACGACGCCGACGCGGCCGTGCGGGCCTACCTGGATCTGATCGACACGCTGGGTGGACCTCGGCGCTGCGGGCGACGCAGTCCGGCCGCTGGAAGTCTCGGTCAAGCTGTCGGCGCTGGGGCAGTCGCTGACCGCGCGACGGGCAGAAGATCGCGCGGGAGAACGCCTGGTCGATCTGCGCTGCCGCCCAGCGTGCGGGCGTGTGGGTGACCGTCGACGCCGAGGACCACACCACCACCGATTCGACGCTGCGCATCGTGCGCGACCTGCGGGCCGAATTCCCGTGGCTGGGACTGGTTTTGCAGGCGTATCTGCGGCGCACCCTGGATGACTGCGAGGAATTCGCCGCCTGCGGCGCCCGGGTCCGGCTGTGCAAGGGCGCGTACGACGAACCCGCCTCGGTGGCCTACCGCGGCACCGCGCGAGGTCACCGACTCCTACCTGGCCTGCCTTCGGGTGCTGATGGCCGGGTCCGGCTATCCGATGGTGGCCTCCCACGATCCGGCGATCATCGGCGCGGTGCCCGCGATGGTGCGCGAATCAGGCCGTCGCAGCGATCAATTCGAATATCAGATGCTGTATGGCATTCGCGACGACGAGCAGCGGCGGCTCGCCGACGGCCGGCAACCAGCTGCGGGTGTACGTCCCGTTCGGCACCCAGTGGTACGGCTACTTCATGCGCCGGCTCGCCGAGCGGCCGGCCAACCTGACGTTTTTCCTGCGGGCGCTGGCGCAGCGCCGCCACTGAGTCGTGGCGGCCGAATGCGTGGGCGTTGAGTGTGCACACAGGGCGCGGAAATCGCCGAAAATCCCGCCGTGGACGCACACTCAACGCCGTGTGGAGCGCAGTCAACGCCGCCGCGGGCGCTCGCTGGCGAAGCCGCGCACCACGTGGGCCCGAACGAATTCCGCCGCCACTTCGGGGTTGTCCATGTCCAGTGTCGAGGACGGCGTGCTGAACAGTGAGAACAGGATCCGCGCAAACCATTCACCGGCGGCCTCGATGTCGAGGTCCTTGCGCACCTCGCCCGTGAGCCTGGCGGCGGACAGGTAGGGGGCGAAGAACTCGACGCATTCGCGCAGCAGCACAGCGGCATCCTTGGTCAGCAGCAGGCTGATCGCATCCTCGTCGAAGTACTTCTCGGACGCGATGACCCGCCGCGCTTGAGTGACGAAGACCGCCGCCGAACACAGCTTGTCCTCCAGCGTGCCGCCATCCCGGTCCATCGCCTTGGTCATCTCGCGATAGAAGCGCTCGGACGCGTGTTCGGCGCACGCTTCGACGATGGAGGCCTTGTCGGAAAAGTATTCGTAGATGGTGCTGCGGGACACTCCGGCCCGCTTGGCGATGTCGACGATGGTCGCCTTCTGCAATCCCTGCTTGCCGAAACACGCGAACGCGGACTCCACGATGAGCTCGCGGGTATCGGTCACCTGAGTCGCCTGAGTCGTCATGGAATCAACGCGCCCCGGGGAACCAGCCCGGCATCGGCCGAGGCGAACGCGGCGTTGACGTCGGCGAGGTGAAACGGCTTGGGCATCAGTCGCTCGAACGGAAAACTGGTGTGCTGCAGGAACGATAGACCCGGTTGCCAGGGTGACCGGGTCGTACAGCATCACGCCGCGCACGGATTTGTTGCCATAGACCAATGCGCTCGGGTCGAGCTCGAAGGTGCGGCCCATCCCGACGTTGCCGACCTCGAGCAACGTCCCGCCGTTGTTGAGGAACCCGACCCCCTCGGGGATGACACCCGGCACGCCGACGACTTCGAGCACCCAGTCCGCACCGATGCCCTCGGTGTGTTTGTGCACCTGCTCGGTGACCTCGGCGGCCGAGATCGCGCTGGCGTCGATGCAGTGGGTGGCGCCGAAGTCGGCGGCGACATCGAGTCGTCCGGCGATCTTGTCGATGACGATGACCGCGCCGGCGCCCGCTGTCCGCGCCACGGCGGCGGCGTTGATGCCCAGCCCGCCGGCGCCCTGGATGACGACGCTGTCGCCGAGCCGCACATCGCGCAGCGCGAAAAGCACCTGCGCGAGAGCGCAATTGAGCGGCGCGACGGCCTCGTCGGGCAGGTCTGCGGGCACTTTGTACAACGGTTGCCGGCGGCTGGTGTAGTAGTACTCGCCGTAGGCGGCGACGAAGTGCGGGGCCTGCTCGTGCATACGGTATTCGCCGGCCATCAGGTTCTGGCAGGCATACGAACGCCCCCGCGCACACGCGTGACAATTGCCGCAGAACCAGAAGTACGGCGCCACCACGCGATCACCGACGGCCAGCGGCTTACCGTTCGCGTCAGAGGAAAGGCCCTCGCCGAGTTCCGCTATCTCGCCGACCATTTCGTGGCCCATGGCGAACGGGCACGGCAGCGGCAACTCGCCGCGGAAGATGTGCAGGTCGGAACCGCAGATGCCGGCCATCCGCAGCCGCAGCGCCGCGGTGCCCGGCGCCGGTGTGGTCAAGGGGAATTCGGCCAGCTCGATGGGCCCGCCGTGGGCGGTCAGGAGCGCGAGCTTCGGCATGACGGTTCCCTCAGCCGGCCGGTGCGAGGATCAGGCCACTGGTGGGCACGCCGGTTCCGGACGTGACCAGGACGTGTTCGACGTTGTCGACCTGGTTGTGCGACGTGCCGCGCACCTGGCGCACCCCTTCGGTGATGCCGTTCATGCCGTGGATGTAGGCCTCGCCGAGCAGGCCGCCGTTGGTGTTGATCGGAAACTCGCCACCCAGCGACAGCCGCTCGACGGTCGCGAAGTCCTTGGCCTCCCCGCGTCCGCAGAACCCGAGCTCCTCGAGCTGGGTGAACACGAACGGCGTGAAATGGTCGTAGATGAAGGCGGTTTGGATGTCTTGCGGCTTGATGCCCGAATCGCGCCACAGTTGGCGGCCCACCACGCCCATCTCCGGCAGCCCGGTGATCTCGTCCCGGTAGTAGCTGGTCATCATCTCCCCGTTGTGGGCCGCACCCTGGGCGGCCGCGGTGATGACGGCCGGCGGCTGCCGCAGGTCTCGCGCGCGCTCCGCGCTGGTGATGACCAGCGCGACGCCGCCGTCGCTCTCCTGGCAGCAATCCAGCAGGCGCAGCACGGGTTCGACGATCCAGCGCGAGTTCTGGTGGTCTTCCAGGGTGATCGGGCGCTGGTAGAACCAGGCCTCGGGGTTGGTCGCCGCATGCTTGCGGTCGACCACCGCGATCCTGCCGAAGTCCTCGTTGGTGACGCCGTAGGTGGACATGTAGCGCTGGGCGTGTACCGCGACCCAGGCCGCGGGAGTGAGCAGTCCGAACGGCGCGTAATGCGCCATGAACAAGGGTGTTTCGGCCATGCTGCGGCCGCTGCCGCCGAACCGGAAGCCAGACCGCTCGTTGAACGCCCGCCAGCACACCACGACGTCGGCGACGCCGGTGGCGACGGCCATCGCCGCGTGCACGACGGTGCCGGCGGCCGCCCCGCCGCCGTGGTGCACGCGGGAGAAGAAGCTCAGGTCGCCGATGCCCACGTTGCGCGCGATGTCGATCTCGTCGCTGGAATCCATGGTGAACGTGACCATGCCGTCGACGTCGCTGGGGGCCAAGCCGGCGTCGTCGAGCGCGGCGCTGACCGCCTCGCACGCCAATTGCAGCTCACTGCGCCCGGATTCCTTGGAGAACTCCGTCTGGCCGATCCCGACGATGGCCGCGGCGCCGGGCAGCGTCCGGCTCATGCGTGCCTCGTTCTGCGGACCCGTCGAGCAGGCTGAGCACCGCGGTGCCCGAGACGTGGTCGCCCAGGCTGTTGGCGCCCGCGAAGGTCACCTCGACGAAGTTCTCTCCTCCGAGCCCGCGGTCTTGCCGGTGACGCTGCCGGTGAACCGTAGCGGGTCGTCCGGGAAGCACGGCACCCCAAGGCGGATCGACAGCTTCTTCACCATCGCTTCGGGACCGGCCCAGTCGGTCAGGAAGCGCACGCAGTAGCCGTTGGTGGTCAGGATGTTCATGAACAGGTTGGGCGAGCCCTGCTGCTTGGCGTAGTCGCGGTCGTGATGCACCGGCATGAAGTCCCGGGTGGCGATCGCGCCCGCGACGATCATCGTTGTGGTGATCGGGATTTCGAGCGGGGTGACCTCGTCACCCTCGGCGATGTCTTGCCATCGCAGGGTTGTGGTCCGGCTGGAGGTGATCGTCATGCGGTTCCTTCCGAATAGGTCGCGCCGAGGTGGGCCAGCTGCGCCGAAGCCGGACCGAGGGTCAGCTCGTTGTGCTTGGCCCACAGGAAATAGCGGTGCAGGGGATAGGTGACGTCGATGCCGATGCCGCCGTGTACGTGCTGGGCGGTGGCGGCCACGCGGGCGCCGGCCTCGGCGGCCCAGAACTTCGCGATGCGCGCCGCCCGGTCGGCGGGACGCCCGTGCGCGATCAGCCAGGCGGCCTGCCAGGTGGTCCACCGGATCGCCTCGACGTCGATGAAGGCGTCGGCCATGCGCTGTTGCACCGCCTGGAAGCTACCGATCGGGCGCCCGAATTGCTCGCGCGCGGAAGTGTATTCGGCGGCGATGCGCAGCGCCCGTTCGGTGACACCGAGCTGGATCGCGCACAGCGCCACCAGGGCGCGGGTGTAGAGCGACTCGACCAGCCCGTCGCCGGCGATCCTGTCCTCGGCGGAAACGATCGCGCCGTCCAGGAATACGTCCGCGTGCGGTTCGCGGCTGGTGGTGGGTACCGGACGGATCTCGACGCCGCGCTGCGTCGCCGGCCAGCAGAAACAGGCCCACGTCACCGTCGTCTGTAGAGGCGGGAATCAGCACCGTGTCGGCGAGTTGCGCGGCCGGCACCAACTCTTTGGCGCCATCGAGGCGCCAGTTCGGGCCATCACGGCGTGCGGTGGTGACCGGGCTCGCCGGGTCCGAGCGGCCGGGTTCGGTCAATCCCGTTGTCAGGACGCGAGATCCGCTGACGACGCCCGGCAGGAATCGCTGTTGCTGTTCTTGGCTGCCGTGCCGGGCAATCGGGTCGGCGCCCAGCACCAGCGTGGCATAGGCGGGTACCGGCGCGACGCCGTAGCCGATCTCGGCCAGCAGCACTGCGAGTTCCACGAAGCCGCCGCCGTTACCGCCCACCGCCTCCGGCAGCGCGGTGCCCAGCAGGTCGGCGGCGCCCAGCTCTTTCCAGAGCGCGGCGTCGTAGCGGGTGTCACCGGCCTCCAGCTCGGTCAGCCGCTCCGGGGTGGCGCGACGCTCGAACAGATCGCGGGCGAGCTTGGCGATCGTCTCCTGCTCTTCGGTGAACGAGAAGTCCATGACAGACCTAGGCGCTCGGCCGGAACTGGTGCAGCACCAGGTCGTTGTCGAAGGTCTGGTAGTACACCTCGACCGGCATCCCGGGTGTCACGTCGGCCGGATCGATGCCAGTCAGGTTGGACACCAGCCGCATCCCCTCCTCGAGCTCCACCAGCACGACGACGTAGGGGTACTCGAAGAACGGAAACTTCGGCTCGTGCGGCATCACATAGCTGTAAACGGTGCCGCGACCCGACGACTCGACCGCCTCCCAGTCCAGCGAGCGGCAGTGCGGGCACATCGGGCGGGGCGGATGACGCAGCTGCCCACAGCCACCGCAGCGCTGGATCAGAAGTTTGTTCTCCCGCAGCCCATTCCAGAAGAACTCCGTGTCTCCGGTGATCGCCGGAGCCAGACGGGCCGCCATCAGCTTGCCGGCCTGAATCGCAGCACCCGGAATCGCTGTCGCCCCAACACCTCGCCCTTCTGGTCGGTGTAGGTCGTCAGCCAGGTCAGGAAGAATCCGGTACCCAGCGCCGTCTTCTTCTCGTCGGAGACCGACTCATAGACCGTCGTCGCGCTGATCACGTCGCCCAGCCGCGGGTAGCGCTCGATCTCGAACTCCGAATTCGTCGCCACCGTGCTGGTGTAGCCGGCCTCATCGAGGAATGCCGTTGGATTGCTGTCGATCTCGACGGGCGCCCCACCCCGCTCGCCGATTCCTTCCAGCTTCGGCGACGGCATCGTCCAGGTCTGCAGCATCACCGGCGGCGACACGATGCCACCGAACCGTGACGACGCGGCGAACTCCGGGTCGATGTAGACGGGGTTCATGTCGGCCATCGCGTACGCCCAGTGCCGGATCATCGGCTGGTTCACCGGGTCCGGCGCCAGCGAGGGCTTTCCGGTGCCACCGGTCGGCTGGTCGACCAGGGCCCGCACCTTGGCGCTGACGGTTTCAGAATCGGTCACACTGTTCTCCTGACTATTTCGCGGCCCGAAGGTCGCGCGGTGCCCGGGGCATGCCCAACCCGGCCATGGCGATGATGTCACGCTGAATTTCGTTGGCGCCGCCCCCGAAGGTATTGATGACCGCCTGCCGATACGCGGATTCCAGCGCGCCACGCAGCGGAGCCTCGCCGCCGCGCCGCACCCCGTTGCCGTCCAGTACCTCGAGCAACTCCCGGGCGACCTGCTGCGTGAGCTCGGTGCCGAACACCTTGGCCGCCGACGCGTGTCCCATCTGAAGCCCATCGCCACCTACCCCCTTCGTCATCGCCGCGTTCACCCGCAGGTTGACGAGTTTGTATGCGGCGACTTGGGCTTCGACCCGGGCCAGGGCCTGCTGCACCCAGGGCTGGTCGATGACGCGGCCACCGTCGCGCTTCGTGGTAACCGCCCAGTCCAAAGTCTTCTCGAACAGCGGCTCGAGCGCGCCGAGATTGCCCAGGGCGGCGCGTTCGAAGTTCAACTGCGTGGTGATCAGCTGCCAGCCCTCGTTCTCGGCGCCCACCACCGCGCTGATGGGCACCCGGACGTCGTCGTAGAACGTGTAGAAGGTCGAGATGCCCGGCATGGTGTGCAGAGGCTGCCAGGAGAATCCGGGCGACGAGGTCGGCACGATGAGGATGGAAATACCTTTGTGCTTCTTGGCATCCGGATCGGTGCGCACGGCCAGCCAGATGTAATCGGCGTAGGCGGCGCCGCTGGTGAACATCTTCTGGCCGTTGATCACATACTCGTCACCGACGCGGACTGCTGTCGTCCGCACCGAGGCCAGGTCGCTGCCCGCGCCCGGCTCGGAGTAGCCGATGGCGAACTCCACGGTGCCGTCGAGAATCGCCGGCAGAAAATGCTGCTTCTGCTCGTCGGTGCCGTAGTGCATCAAGGTCGGCCCGACCGTGTTGAGAGTCACCAGCGGGATGGGAGCGCTGACCCGGCGCGCCTCCTCGGAGAAGATGAACTGCTCGATGGCCGAGAACCCTTGTCCGCCATATTCTTCAGGCCAGCCGACACCGAGCAGGTTGGCCGCGCCCAGGGCGCGGACGCATTCACGCACCGCGGGCCCGCCCTCCATCCGCTCGCTGACCGCGGCGACGCGTTCCGGCGTCATCACGGTTTCCAGCGTCGCGCGCATCTCGGCGCGCAGCCTGCATTGCTCCGGCGTGTATTCGAGATCCATCGGCTCAGACCCCCATCCGCACCGGCATGCGCTTGACTCCGGGCACCATGGTCGCCCGCATCCTGTCGACGTCGCCCACCAGCTCCATGGCGGGGAAGCGGCGCAGCAGCTCCTCGAAGAGGACCGTCGCCTCCAGGCGCGCCAATTGTGCTCCGATGCAGGAATGTTCACCACAGCCAAAGGCGATGTGGGGGTTCGGGTGACGGGTCACGTTGAATTCCTCGGAGTCGGGGCCGAACATGTCCTCGTCCCGGTTGGCCGACCCATAGAGCATCACCACCACCTCGCCGGCGCGGATCCGCTGACCGCGGATCTCGACGTCGGCGGTCGCGGTGCGGGCCATGTGCACCACGGGACTGTTCCACCGCAACATCTCCTCGACGGCCAGCGGGATGCGGGCGGGATCCTCGACGAGCAGGCGGCATTGGTCGGGATGCGCGATCAACGCCAGCGTTCCCAGCGCGATGAGGTTGCGGGTGGTCTCGTTGCCGGCCACCAACAGCAGGAAGGCGAAATTGAGCAGGTCTTCATCGGTCAGCCGGTGCTCGTCGATCTCGGCCTCGGCCAGGACCGACAGTAGGTCGTCGCGCGGTTGCACGCGGCGGTCGGCGATCAGCTTCTGGAAGTACTCGTAGAGTTGCCCGGCCGCCACCATCGGGTCGAGCTCGATCTCCGGATCGGCCGTTCCTGTGGCCGCGTCCGACCAGGCCCGGAATTGCTCCCAGTCGTCGGGAGGGGCGCCGATCAGTTCGGCGATCATCCGGGTGGGCAGTGGCGCGGCGATTTGTTCGGCGAACTCGTGCACGGAGCCGGGTTCGATGCCGTCGATAATCCCGCGCACGATCTCGCGGATTTTCGGCTCGAGCACGGTCACTCGCCGCTTGGTGAAGCCCGCGTTGATCAGCTTGCGCATCTGCCGGTGCCGCGGCGGGTCGGTGAAGATGAGACTGCCCTGCTGCACCGGGTTGGGCATATTCGGGTCGGGGATGGTGATGCCCTTCGTCGACGAGAACAGTGCCGGGTTGCTCGACACGAAGCGGATGTCCTCGTACTTCAGCAGGGCCCAGAAGTTGGTGACGTCGTTCCAGCACACCGGCGCCGTCGCGCGCAGCTCCCGGTAGGCGGGATAGGGGTCGCCCGCGTAGAAGTCGGGCGAATGCAGCGGGAAGCTCGGCGAGCGCAGCGGCGGATGAGTCTGCACGGCAAGCCCCTCTCGCAGGACACCCGATCCGACAGATTGATGCAATCTGTCTGCCGACTGTGTCTACTCTGTGCCGCCGCGACCTGTCAATACAACGCCAAAATATCGGAATAGCTGGGATTTCACGTGATTGATGATTGACGAGGGGCACGCGGGGGTGTACACCAAGTGATCAGATGACCGGAGGAAGCGCATGGCCGATTCACCTGCTCTTGTCCAGACCTACCAGCTCTACATCGACGGCAACTGGGTCGAGCCGCAGGACGGCCGCTACGACGACCTCTCCCCGTCCACCGAGGCCGTCATCGCCACCGCCCCCGACGCGAGCGCCGCGCAGGTTGGCGACGCGATCGCGGCCGCGCGGCGCGCCTTCGACAGCGGACCGTGGGGCACGATGACTGCCGAGCAGCGCGCCGGGTGCCTGGACCAGCTGAGCGAGGCGCTGACCAAACACGCCGACGACTTCTTCGCGCTGTCCCAGGCGGAGTGGGGCTGCATCGCCAACGAGCGCATCATGCAGATCGACGGCGCCGGGTTCATGTCCATGCATGCCGCGCAGCTCGCCACCCAGCTGGTCGACCAAGAGGTCACCGGCATCAGCGCCGGAACCACGTTGCTGCGGCATGCGCCGCTGGGTGTCGTTTCGGTGCTGACGCCGTGGAACTTCCCGCACTGCCTGAACGTCATGAAGCTGAATCATGCTCTGGCCGCGGGAAATACGGTTGTGCTCAAGCCCTCTCCGCTGACACCGCTGGCCGGGCTGGCGCTGGCGCGGCTCATCGACGAACACACCGACATCCCGCCCGGCGTGGTCAACGTGGTCACGCCCTCGGGCGTCGAGGCGGCCAAACTGCTGACCACCGATCCGCGCATCGACATGGTGAGCTTCACCGGCAGCTCGGCAGTCGGCCGCCAGGTCATGTCGGCCGCCGGGGACACGATGAAGAGAATCCTGCTGGAGCTGGGCGGAAAGTCGGCGAGCATCGTTCTCGACGACGCGAAAGTCACCGACGACATGCTGCGGCAGATGCTGTTCGAATCCTGTTCGCTACACGCCGGGCAGGCCTGCATCCTGCACAGCCGGCTGCTGTTGCCCGATTCGCTGCACGACGACGTCGTCGATCGGCTCGCCGCCTTGGCCCGCGGGGTGAAGGTGGGTGACCCCACCGATCCCGAGGTGCAGATGGGTCCGCTGATCAGTGCGGCGCAACGGGACCGGGTCGAGGCGCACGTCGCCGGCGCGCGCAGCGACGGGGCGAAGCTGGTGACCGGTGGCGGCCGGCCGGCCGGCTTGGACGTCGGGTTCTACGTCGAACCGACGATCCTGTCCGGGGTGGAGCCGAATTCGACTATCGCACAAGAGGAAGTGTTCGGCCCGGTGCTGACCGTGCTGCGTTACCGCGACGACGACGACGCGGTCGCCATCGCGAACAACTCGCAATACGGGCTTTCCGGGGCGGTCTGGGGCGGGGACGTGGACCGCGCCGTCGGCGTGGCGCGCCGCATCCGCACCGGCCAGGTCGCGGTCAACGGCATCAGTCCCGGTGGCGCGCCGTTCGGCGGCTTCAAACTCAGCGGGCTGGGCCGCGAGGGCGGTGGCATCGGTGGGCTGCACCAGTACATGGAACCGATGGCCATCGGGGTCCCCGCGTGATCCGACCCCTTGCGGGGCTGCACGTCGTCGAAATCGCAAGCGAGATCTCAGGTCCCTACACTGCAAAGCTTCTGGTCGACCTGGGTGCCGAGGTCATCAAGATCGAGCCGCCCACCGGAGATCCGCTGCGGCACTGGGGCCCGTTCGGCTCGGGTGTCGTCGACCCGGATCAATCCGGCTTGTTCGAGTACCTCAATGCCGGTAAACGCGGTGCCACGCTCGATATCTCGGAGGCAAACGACCTCGCGACCGCGCGCGAGCTCATCGCACAGGCGCATCTGCTGATAGAAGACTCCCCACCCGCAACGCTGGAAAGCTTGGGACTCGGGGCCGATGACCTGCAGCGGCTCAACCCAAACCTGGTGTTACTACGCATCTCTGCGTTCGGTCAGTCCGGTCCGTTCCGTCACCGGCGGACCACACCGCTGACCCTGCAGGCGGCCTCGGGCTGGATCAGCTCACGGGATCCCGAGCGCCCACCCGTTCAGGTCGGCGCCCGGATCGCCGAGTACGTCGCGGGCGCCTACGGTGCGCTGGGCGCGCTCACCGCCCTGCGGCTGCGCCACCAAGGGCGCGTCGCCGAAGTGGATGTCTCGCAGCTGGAATCGTTGCTGTCGACGTTGCCCTATCCGATGTTGATGGCGCAACGGATGCGACGGCTCGGCCTGCCCGCCAACCTGCGTTCGGCGCCCATGCTGGGTGTCGTCCGGGCCGCCGACGGCTGGGTGGGCATCAACTGCCTGACGGGGCAGCACTGGCTGGACGTCTGCGCGATGCTCGGGCTGCCCGAGTTCGGCGAGCATCAGCTCGCGATCATGATGGGTGGCCCGGAGCGTGCGGACTTCTTCGCCAAGGCCGAGCCGGTGCTGGCCGGCCAGACCGTCGCCGAGATCGTGGAACTTGCTCAGGCGCTGCGGATTCCGGCCGCCCCGGTCAACGACGGCGCCACCGTGCTCGATTGTCCGCAATACGCCGCACGGGCGTTCTTCGTCGAGAGCGAGTCATTTCAGCGCCCCGGACGGCCTTTCAGGCTATCGAAAACCGCGGTGGTACAGCATGATCCGGCTCCGCGCCTGGGGAGGAAGGGCGCGACATGGGCCGGCGACGGCCAATCACTTCAGCAGTCGGCAGGGCCGCTGCCCTTCAGCGGGCTGCGGGTACTGGACCTGACCACGTTCTGGGCCGGGGCGTATCTGACTTGCTACCTCGGGGCGTTCGGCGCCGACATCGTCAAGGTCGAGTCTATCCAGCGACCCGACGGGCACCGCTATTCGGGAGCCTTCGCCTACGAGGGCGACGACTGGTATGAGCGCAGCCCCATCTGGCAGGGCACCAACCTCAACAAGCGCGACCTCACGCTCGACCTGACGTCGCCGCGGGGTCTCGGCATCGCGCGGCGGCTGGCCGCCCAAGCCGACGTGGTGGTGGAGAACTTCTCGCCGCGGGTGGTCGAGCAGTTCGGCCTGGACTATGACTCGTTGGTGGCGCTGAAGCCCGACGTGATCGCGGTGCGGATGCCCGGATACGGCCTGCAGGGTCCCTGGCGCGACTATGTCGGCTGGGCGTTGAACTTCGAGCAGACGTCGGGCATGTCGGCGGTCACCGGATACGCCGACGGCCCGCCGTGCAATCCGCAGGGCCCCGCCGATCCGATCGTCGGCGTGCACGCCGGGGTCGCCCTGCTGGCCGCGCTCGAGCACCGCAACCGCACCGGCGCCGGCCAGCTCATCGAGGTAGCCCAAATCGAGGTCGCCGCCGCCGTGACCGCCGAACCGGTGATCGAGTACACGATGAACGGCGTGGTGCACCCCCGCGAGGGCAACCGCCGGCGCGGCTACCTGCAAGGCGTCTACCCGACCAACGAGGACGACGTGTGGGTGGCGCTGTCCATCCCCGACGACGGTTCGGTCGACCATGACGTCTTCGACGAGCTCGTCGCCGCCTGGACGCTCACGCAGGACGCCGCGGCGATCGTCGACGCCCTTCAGGCGCAGAGGATCGCGGCCGAGCGGGTGATCACCGGAGACCAGATGTATGACCCCAGATTCATCGGGGCCCAGCTCGACGCGCGCGGATATTACGAGGAGTTCGAACATCGGGTCACGGGGCCGCACCGCTACCCCGGCTGGCCCTTTCGCATCACGCCCGGACCGCAGCATCACCACCGCACCGCTCCGCCAACGCTCGGCCAGCACAACGACGAGGTCCTGCGCGAACTGGGCCTGACCGAGGCGGAGGTGGCCGACCTGCGCGACCAAAGGGTGATCGGCGACCGGGTGCTCAACGCCTAGCCGGCCTTTGGTGAACCGCTCGTCCCATGCCAAGCTGGCCGACATGGTCATCGAGATCGCCCGCCCCAAACTCGAGGGAAACGTCGCCGTCGGCGAAGACCGCCAGATCGGCTTCGCCGAGTTCGGTGATCCGCAGGGCCGGGCGGTCTTCTGGCTACATGGCACCCCGGGCGCCCGCCGCCAGATCCCCACCGAGGCCCGCCTGTACGCCGAAAACCACAAAATCCGGCTGATCGGGCTGGACCGTCCCGGGATCGGCTCGTCGACGCCCCATCGCTACAAGAACATCCGGGCGTTCGCCGACGACCTGCGGACCATCGCGAACACGCTCGGCATCGACAAGATGGCCGTCATCGGCCTGTCCGGCGGCGGCCCGTACGCACTCGCGTCGGCGGCCGTGCTGTCCGATCGGGTCGTGGCGGCCGGCGTGCTCGGCGGTGTCGCGCCGTTCGTCGGCGACGAAGGCATCACCAGCGGGCTGATGAACCTGGGCAAGCGGGTGGCGCCGCTGCTGCAGTTGGGGGGCGACCCGCTGCGGATCGGCGCCAGCCTCATGGTCCGGGCCATCCGTCCCGTCGCGAATACCGCCCTGTTTCTGTATGCCGCCGTGTCGCCCGAAGCCGATCGGCGCCTACTCACCCGGCCCGAGTTCGGGGCCATGTTCCTCGACGATCTGCTCAACGGCAGCCGCAAGCAGCTCGCGGCACCCTTCAACGATGTCATCCTGTTCGTCCGGGACTGGGGCTTCCGGCTCGACGAGGTCAAGGTCCCGGTCCGCTGGTGGCATGGCGACAGCGACCACATCGTGCCGTTCGCCCACGGCCAGCACGTGGTCTCCTTACTGCCCGACTGCGAGCTGTTCGTGCTGCCCGGCGAGAGTCATCTGGCCGGGCTGGGTCGAGGCGAGGAAATCCTGTCCACCCTGATGAAGATCTGGGACGAGAAAGACTGACCATCTCCGACGCCGGGTAGCCTGCTGACGTGCTGCTCGCGTCCCTGAATCCTTCGGCCCTCACCGCCACCGATGTCGCCGACGCGGTGCGCATCGACGGCGCCGTGCTCAGCCGCAGCGACCTGGTCGGCGCCGCCACGTCGGTGGCCGAGCGGCTCGGCGGCGCGGGCCGCGTCGCTATCCTTGCCGCCCCGACCGCCGCGACGGTGCTGGCCGTCACCGGGTGTCTGATCGCCGGGGTGCCGTTCGTCCCGGTGCCCGCCGACGTCGGGGCGGCCGAGCGCCGGCACATGCTCACCGACTCCGGCGTGCAAGCCTGGCTCGGGCCGGTGCCCGACGAGCGCGAAGGCCTGCCGCACATCCCGGTGCGGCTGCACGCGCGCTCGTGGCACCGGTATGCCGAGCCGTCGCCGGACGCCACCGCGATGATCATCTACACCTCGGGGACCACCGGGCTGCCCAAAGGCGTGGTGCTGAGCCGGCGGGCGATCGCCACCGACCTCGATGCCCTCGCGCAAGCCTGGCAATGGAGCGCCGACGACGTCTTGGTGCACGGCTTGCCGCTCTTTCACGTACACGGCCTGGTGCTGGGCCTGCTCGGTTCGCTGCGGATCGGGAATCGCTTCATCCACACCGGAAAGCCATCGCCGGCCGGCTACGCGCAGGCCGGCACCGACCACGGGGGCACGCTGTTTTTCGGGGTGCCCACGGTGTGGTCGCGGGTGGTGGCCGACGAGGCGGCTGCCCGGGCGCTGCGCTCGGCCCGGCTACTGGTCTCCGGAAGCGCGCCGCTGCCGGTTCCGGTGTTCGACCGGCTGGCCGGACTCACCGGGCATCAGCCCATCGAACGCTACGGCGCATCGGAATCGCTGATCACGCTGTCCACGCGTACCGACGGCGAGCGACGCCCGGGGTGGGTGGGCCTGCCGCTCACGGGTGTGCAGACGAGGGTGCTCGACGACGACGGCGGGCTGGTGCCGCACGACGGCGAGACCGTCGGGAAGCTGCACGTGCGCGGGCCGATGATGTTCGACGGCTACCTGAACCGGCCCGACGCCACCGCCGAGGCGTTCGACACCGACGGCTGGTATCGCACCGGCGACGTCGCGGTGATCGACGGCGCCGGGATGCACCGCATCGTCGGACGCGAGTCGGTCGACCTGATCAAGTCCGGCGGCTATCGCATCGGCGCGGGCGAGATCGAGACGGTGCTGCTCGGGCATCCGGGCGTCCAAGAGGCGGCGGTCGTCGGGCTGCCCGATGCGGACCTGGGTCAGCGCATCGTCGCGTACGTCGTCGGATCGGCCGACGGGGACGAACTGGTCGACTATGTCGCTCAGGAGCTTTCGGTGCACAAGCGGCCGCGGGAGGTGCGCATCGTGGACGCGCTGCCGCGCAACGCCATGGGCAAGGTCCTCAAGAAGCAGCTGCTGACCGACGGCTGAGCGGCCGCTCAGCCGCGTAGCGACTGGTCAGCCGGGCGCCGAGACACCCAGCAATTTGCCAGCTGCGGTGCCGAGCGTGGCCGCGAAGCTTCACCTAGCGTCGTAACGGTGTATCGATGCAACCGGACAGACAGCGGCCGCCGTGGGTGAGGCCACTCGGTCCGTGGGCACCGCCGCTCCCGCCGCGCGCACCCCCATGCGCCGCATTGCGGCGGCCTGTCTGGTGGGCTCGGCCATCGAGTTCTACGACTTCCTGATCTACGGGACCGCGGCGGCACTGGTGTTTCCCGCGGTGTTCTTTCCGCACCTTGGCCCGACGGTGGCCACCATCGCCTCGATGGCGACGTTCGCGACAGCGTTCCTGTCTCGCCCGTTGGGCGCGGCCGTATTCGGATACTTCGGCGACCGGCTGGGCCGGAAAAAGACGCTGGTCGCCACGCTGCTGATCATGGGCGCGTCGACCGTCAGCGTGGGCCTGGTCCCCAACACGGCGTCGATCGGGGTCGCGGCACCCCTGATCCTCATCGTCCTGCGGTTGCTGCAAGGCTTCGCCGTCGGCGGCGAATGGGCCGGGTCCGTCCTGCTCAGCGCCGAATACGCGCCCCCCGGCAAACGCGGCTGGTATGGCATGTTCACCTCGCTGGGCGGCGGCACGGCGGGGGTACTGGCCAGCCTGACCTTCCTGGCCGTCAGCCTCACCATGGGCGAGAGCAGCCCCGCGTTCATGGACTGGGGATGGCGGGTGCCCTTCCTGATCAGCGGCGGGCTGATCGCCATCGCCCTCTATGTGCGGCTCAACATCGACGAGACGCCGCTGTTCGTGGAGGAGAAGGCCCGCAATCTGGTGCCCAAAGCGCCGCTGGCGGAGCTGGTGCGGCTGCAGCGGCGCGAGATCGTGCTGGTCGCGGGCTGCTTCCTGGGTGGCATGGGCTTCGTCTACCTGGGCAACACCTTCCTGGTCATGTACGCCCATTCCCACCTGGGTTATTCGCGCAGCTTCATCTGGGGTATCGGCGCACTCGGCGGGCTCACGAGCATCGTGTTCGTCTCGTTCGGGGCGTGGCTGTCCGACCGAGTCGGGCGTCGCCGAGTGATGCTGTGCGGGCTGGCGGCGTGCCTGCCGTGGTCGTTCGTCGTCATCCCGCTGATGAACACCGGCAATCCCGCCATGTACGCGGTCGCCGTCCTCGGCATGTTCGCCTGCGCGGCGGTAGCCAACGGCCCCACGGGGGCCTTCGTTCCCGAGCTGTTCGCCACGCGCTACCGGTACAGCGGCGCGGCGGTGGCGATGAACCTGGCCGGCATCCTCGGTGCGGCCGTGCCGCCGCTGCTGGCGGGCACCTTGCTGGCGACGTACGGCAGCTGGGCGATCGGGCTCATGATGGCGACCCTGGTGGCGGCCAGTTTCGTATCGGTCTCGCTGCTGCCCGAAACCCGAGGAACCACGCTTCGCACCGCCCCGGCCGCCGAGTTGGTCCCGGCCGACTTATAGGCGCACTCAGTTGGCGTGCAGGTCCTCGTTGAGGGCGATGCCCTGACCGCCGCGGGCCACCACTTCCACCGCCCCGCTCACCGAATTGCGGCGGAACAACAGGTTGTTGCCGCCCGAGAGCTCCAGCGCCTTCATCGTTTTGCCTTCGGGCGTAATGACTTTGGTGCCGGCGGTGACGTACAGGCCCGCTTCGACGACGCAGTCGTCGCCCAGTGAGATACCCAGGCCCGCGTTGGCGCCGAGCAGGCAGCGCTTGCCGATCGAAATCACCTCGCTGCCACCGCCGGACAGCGTGCCCATGATCGAGGCCCCACCGCCGATGTCGGAGCCGTCGCCGACCACCACGCCGGCAGAGATGCGTCCCTCGACCATCGACGCCCCCAGGGTGCCGGCGTTGTAGTTGACGAAGCCCTCGTGCATCACCGTCGTGCCCGTTGCCAGGTGGGCGCCGAGACGCACCCGGTCGGCGTCGGCGATGCGCACCCCGGTCGGCAGGACGTAGTCGACCATGCGCGGGAACTTGTCGATGCCGTAGACCGTCACCGGTCCGTGGCGCCGCAGCCGCGCCCGGACCGCCTCGAACCCCTCGACGGCGCACGGTCCGCGATTAGTCCAGACCACATTGGTCAATACCCCGAATAAGCCGCCGGCGTTCAGTCCGTGCGGCGCCACCAGCCGGTGCGAGAGCAGATGCAATCGCAGGTAGGCGTCGTAGGCGTCGGCGGCCACGTCATCCAGGGAACCGATGACCGTGCGCACGGCGACGGTCTCGGTGCCGCGGTCGTCGTCCCGGCCGATCAGCGCGGTCAGCTCCGGGGGAACGTCGGACAGCGCCAGCCGCGACGTCGCGCTGGTGCCCGATTCGGTCAGTTCCGGTGCGGGAAACCACGTGTCGAGGATCGATCCGTCGGCGGCCAGCGTTGCCAGCCCGATACCTGCAGCTCCAGTCACGGCGGTCAGGTTACTTCCTGGACCGTGCTCGGGTCCGCCCGCCCTGCGAGCGGAAGAGTCGCACAACCGGTCGAACATGCCGCGCGGCATTCAAAACCCAACGCGGGCAAGGCAATTCGCTGCAACGGGCGGCGCGGTGGGCATCCGTGGCTCTTGGCTCCGCCAGTCCTAGCAGGTCAAGGCGTGAATCTCGCCGTTTCGGGTACGCAGCTTCCGGGGATCCGGGGGTCGTTTTCTGGCCCGGTTGTAGGTCCCCGTGGCGCCGGTCCGTAGGGGCCGCTTGATTGTTCGAGGAGAAACACATGTCCTTTGTCACCACACGGCCCGAGGCGCTGCTGGCCGCGGCGAGCATCCTCGAAGGGCTCGGATCTTCGATGGCCGCCCAGGATGCCGCCGCCGCGGCACCCACCACGAGCATCGCTCCCGCGGCCGCCGATGAGGTGTCCGCACTGCAGGCCGCGCAGTTTTCCGCCTACGGGGCCTGGTACCAGCAGGTCAGCGCCCAGGCGAAGGCGATTCACCAAACGCTGGTGAGCAACCTGAACAGCAACGCCGGTTCGTATGGAGAGACCGAAACCGCGAACCAGGCGACAACCAGCGCCGCGGCGCTGCAGCAATTTGCCCCGGCCGCCGCGCCGACCGCCGCTGCTGCCGACCCCCCGCCCGGGGACGCTGCCCTCGGTACCGGGATCGAATGGGGTCAGAACGTCGGCTCCGCCGCCTCGGACTTCATCACCTTGGGTGAGGGGCAATTCGCTCCGGTCCCCGGCGCGGCCGGGATCCCGAATTTGACGGGTGATGTCGGTGCGGCAACCCCGGCGAGCGCGCCCGCCCCGGTCACCCCCGGGGGCGTGGGTGGGGCGCCGGTGCTGGCCAGCGTCGGTCGGGGTCCCTCGATCGGTGCGCTGTCGGTGCCGCCCAGTTGGGCGGCGAGCGGTGTGCCCGTGGTGAATCCGATCGCCGCGACGCTGACGGGGGCGGGCTTCACCAGTGCCGCACCGCAGAACGCATCGATGACCACCATTCCGGGCGGCCTGCCGTCGATGGCGACGGCCGGGCGCGGGGGCTACGGCCTGGGCGCACCCCGCTACGGCGTCAAACCCGTCGTGATGCCCACACCTGCGGTCTAACACCCACTGAAAATACTGAGAACAGGAGCAACACAATGATTTTCGACTTTGGAGCACTGCCCCCAGAGGTCAATTCCCTGCGCATGTACACCGGCGCGGGGGCCGCACCGATGATGGCCGCCGCGGCGGCGTTCAGCAGCCTGGCCGACGAACTGAGTACGACCGCCACGGCCAGCCAGTCGGCGATTTCGAATCTGACCGGCGAGGAGTGGATGGGTCCGTCCGCGGCCGCGATGGTCACCGCCGTTGAGCCGTATGTGCAGTGGATGCACACCACCGCGGCCCAGTTGCAACAGGCGGCCTCTCAGGCCATGGCGTCGGCGGCCGCCTACGAGGCGGCCTTTGCGATGACCGTGCCGCCGCCGCTGGTCGCGGCCAACCGGGCGCAGCTGGCGGCCCTGGTCGCGACGAACGTGCTGGGCCAGAACACCGCGGCCATCGCGGCCACCGAGGTGCAGTACGGCCAGATGTGGGCCCAGGACGCCGCCGCGATGTATGGCTATGCCGCGGCGTCCGCCGCCGCGGCCCGGCTGAGCCCGTTGACCGAGCCGGCGCCCACCAACAGCCCGGGTGGGTTGGGCGTGCAGACGGCGGCCACGGCCGCGCAGACGAGTGGGCTGCGCGGGGTCGTCTCCAATGTGCCCGACGCCGTGCAGTCGTTCGCCGCGCCGGCCGCCGCGCCGGCCGCACTGCCCGGCGCGGGCGCGGCGAGCGCGTTGGACAGCGTGCTCGGCGACCCGCTCGTGGCCAACATCGGCAACGCGGGTTTCGACGTGGTGTCCTGGAACGTGTTCAACACCATCGTGTCCAACATCCTCTACAACCACACCCTCGACGCGGCGGCGTCCGCCAGCGTGGCCGGCAGTGTGGGAGGCGCGGCCGGCGGTGGCGCCCTGGTGGGCGCCGCGGCACCGGTCGGCACCGCGGGAATCGGTGCCGCACCGATACTGGCGAGCGTGGGCGCGGCGGCCCCGGTCGGCGGATTGTCCACGCCCGCCGCGTGGTCGGCGGCCACACCCCGGGTCCCCGCCGCGACCGTCGCGGGCACGGGGTGGACCGCACCCGCCGAAGACGCGCACACCACATGGGCGTCCGGCATGCCGGCGGTCGCCTCGGCGGGGCGGGGTGGTTACGGCATGGGGCCGCGCTACGGCGTCAAACCCAAGGTGATGCCCACGCGATTGCTGGTCTAGCCACTCCGCGTTCCGCGCGGTCTGCCATCGGTGGTGACGCACTACCCTGAGACCGTGCTGGACTTACGCGGGGATCCGATCGCGCTGACCGCGGCGCTGGTGGACATCCCCAGCGAATCGCGGGACGAAGCGCGGCTGGCCGACGAGGTCGAGGCCGCGCTGCGGGCCCAGACCTCCGGCTTCGAGATCATTCGCAACGGCAACGCCGTGCTGGCGCGCACCCACCGCCAGCGGCCGTCGCGGGTGCTGCTGGCCGGCCACCTGGACACCGTGCCGGTGGCCGGAAACCTGCCCAGCCGCCGCGAGGGCGACGACCTGTACGGCTGCGGCACCGCGGACATGAAATCCGGGGACGCGGTCTTTTTGCATCTCGCCGCCACCGTGGCCGACCCGGTGCACGATCTCACCCTGGTGATGTATGACTGCGAGGAAATCGACGCCGCGGCAAACGGATTGGGCCGCATCGAACGCGAGCTGCCGGATTGGCTGTCCGCCGACGTGGCCATTCTGGGCGAACCCACCGGCGGCTACATCGAAGCGGGCTGCCAGGGCACTCTGCGCGTGGTGGTCAGCGCCACCGGGGTCCGCGCCCATTCGGCGCGATCCTGGTTGGGAGACAATGCGATTCACAAGCTGGGCGCCGTGCTGGAGCGGTTGGCCGCGTACGACGCGCGCAGCGTCGACATCGACGGTTGCGTCTACCGGGAGGGCCTGTCGGCCGTGCGCATCGACGGCGGGGTGGCGGGCAACGTCATTCCCGACGCGGCCGCGGTGACGGTCAACTTCCGTTTCGCCCCCGACCGATCGCTGCCCGACGCGCTGCAACACGTGCACGACGTGCTCGCCGGGCTCGACGTGCACATCGAGCAGACGGACGCGGCGGCCGGCGCACTGCCCGGACTGTCCCAACCCGCCGCCAAGGCCCTGGTCGAGGCGGCCGGCGGCAACGTCCGGGCCAAGTACGGCTGGACCGACGTGGCACGGTTCGCCGCGCTGGGCATACCGGCGGTCAACTTCGGGCCCGGTGATCCGAATCTTGCGCACAAGCGCGACGAGCGGGTCGCGGTCGCCGACATCACCGCCGCGGTGGATGTGCTGCGCGGCTACCTGAGCGGCTAGGCCTTCCCGGCCCCGCACCGCTGCGCTTGCGCGGCGGCGTCGGCGGCGGCCGCGTGCATGCCGATCGACGTCAACTCGTCCGACACCGCCCGCAGCCCCGCGTCATCGCCGGCGGCAAGGGCGCGGGCATGGGACAGCGCGATTCTGCCCGCGACACAGTCGATCTCGTCACAGAGTCGCGTCAGAGGATCGGCGGCCCGGGTGTCTCCCAGCCGCACGGCCTCGTGCCAGACCCGCACCGCCACGCCACGCTGCCCGCCGCGTTCGGCCATCCGGGCGGCGTCGCGCGCGGCGGCCACCGCGCCGTGCGGGTCGCGCACCAAGGCCAGCCGCCATGCCCGCGCCACGCCGAGCTCCGGCGCGAACAGCGCCGACTTGGTGCCGTGCCGGGATTCGGCCCTGCTCAACGCTTTTGCCGCGGCGGCGATGTCGCCCTGCTGGGCCAGCGCGGTGGCCAGTAGCGTCAGCGACAGCGGCCCCCACGAATAGCCGGTGCGCTCCAAGGTGGCGGCAGCCGGAGTCAATAATGCTGCCGCAGAAGCGAATTCGCCGCCAGCAATCAGAAGATGCGCCAGCAGTACCTCGCCGATCGCGCGACCCGGCTGTTGCAGCTCGGCGAAGTCGGTGAACTGCTGAGCGAGCTGGCGGGCCTGGTCGGGCCGGCCGGCCATCAACAGCGCGGTGGTCTGTCCCAGCCCGATGGTGAAGCGCAGCAGCCCGGGATGTTCGGCGGCCAGGGCGCGCTGCGCCAGCGGCTCGACGTCGTCGAATCGGCCCTCGCGCGCCGAACACAACGCGGCCGCACTGGCCGCCCAGGCCACCGCCTGGTCATCGGCCGCCGGCGACGCGAGGACGTCGCCCGCGACCTTCACGGCGTGCTCGATGTTGCCCGCGTTCATCGCGAAGGTCGCGCTGAGCGCGTCGAGGGTGGTCCGTTGGCCGCCATCGGCGACCCGGCCGCGCACGGTCCGCAGGAAGGCGGTGGCGCGTTCCGGTTCGCTCAGCATCCAGAACTGGTTGGCCGCCCGCAGCAGGGCCCAATCCATCAGTGCCGCTTCGGTCAACGCGGTGGAGTCGACGTCGGCCAGCACCGCATCGGCCTCGCGGCCGCGGCCCTGCCACGCCAGGGCATGTGCCAGCGCGAGGCGCGCCGCCAACCCGCCGGACCGCTGCAGCGCCGACCGGGCCAGCCGTTCGCCCAGCGGCAGGTCGCCCAGCCGCAGCGCCTGCTGGGCGGCGGCGACGACGTCGGCGACCCGCGGGGGAGCGTCGCTGTCCAACGCCAACGAAACCAGCCGCAACCGGTCACTGAGGTGCTCGGACGGACGCGGCGACAGCAGCTCGACCAGGTCGGTGCGTCTCCGCCGGGCGTCGTCGGGATCGAGCGCGGCCCGCGTCCGCTCGGCGAACAGCGGGTGGGCCGTATAGACGACCGGGTCGTCGGAGGACCCGCCGCGCGCCCGGGTCTCCGCAGCGCCCCACTCGACCGCGTCGGCCACGGCCCCGTCGCCGGCGAGCGCGGTCAGGTCGGCGACCGACAGCGGTTCCGCGACGGCGAGATACTCCAGTACCGAGCGCGCCGCGACGGGGAGCTCGGCGAGAAACGTGTCGATCTCCGCCGGGGTGGTAGCCCCGCCGGGCGGCTCGATGTCGATCCGGGTGAGTAGGCCGTCGCGCCACAGCGCCGCGATCGCCTCGGGAGCGGAGTCGGCACGCGCGGTGACGATGAGCCGTCCCGCGCCGTCGCGCGCCAACTGGTAGACCAGCGTCGCCGACAGCACGTCCAGGTGTTGGGCGTCGTCGACGACGAGCAGCAGGTCGTCACCGCCCAGCGACGCCCGGGCGGCCCGCAACAACGCGGCCGGCTTGCCGATGTCGGCGATCCGCACCAGATGGCTGAACGCCCCGAACGGGACCGCGCGCTCGGTCGGGGTGCCGGTGACCCAGCGGATCAGCGTGTCCGGGTGCTGATCGGCGAAACGCTCGGCGGCCAGCCGGGCCAGGGTGGATTTGCCGACGCCGTCGGGTCCCAGCACCACTGCTCCCCGCGCCCCGCCGGCCAGAGCCGCATCCAGTCGCTCGGAGGCCGTCGCATGGTGGGGGACGTTCCATCGAATCGGCACCGCCGAATTTTATGGTGCGAGACCCGGGCGGCAGGGCGAAAGCCCCAGATATGACGGGCCGTATGCCGTTGGTCTACCTTTGGCGGATATGCCCGTCCGACCCGATTCACCAGGCGAGTGGTCGGTGTGTGTGTACTGCGCATCCGGGCCGCGGCATCCCGAATTGCTCGGAGTCGCTGCGGAACTCGGCGAGGCGATCGCCGAGCGCGGCTGGACCCTGGTGTGGGGCGGTGGCCGGGTGTCGGCGATGGGCGCGGTGGCGAGCGCGGCGCGCGCCCGCGGCGGCCGGACCGTCGGCGTCATCCCCAAGATCCTGATGCGCCGCGAGATCGCCGACGCGGACGCCGACGAGTTGGTCGTCAGCGACACCATGCACGAGCGCAAGCAGCTCATGGAGGAGCGCGCCGACGCGTTCATCGTGCTTCCGGGTGGCATCGGCACCCTCGACGAGTTGCTTGACGCGTGGACGACGGCCTTCCTCGGCCTGCACGGCAAACCCATCGTGTTGCTGGATCCCTTCGGTCACTACGAAGGGCTCTGGACTTGGTTGTGCGGGTTGCTGGACACCGGCTACGTCTCCCAGGCGGCGATGGACCGGTTGGTGCTGGTCGACAAGGTGAGTGCGGCGCTGGAAGCGTGCGGGCCCGCCTGAGCCGCCGGCGGGTTTGCCACCCCTACTAGGCTGTCCGCCGAGCTTGACTTTGGAAACGAATCGAGGGGATCACGTGTCCGATGACGGGGGAGCGCGCACGGCCGTCAAACTGACCGACATCGCATTTCGGGTGCCGGGCGTGCTGGCCGACCTGCCGACGATCGTGCGCGGCGCGATGACCGGGCTGCTGGCCCAGCCGGGCTCCAAGAAGTCGATCGGCACGGTGTTCGCTGAGCGGGCCGCGCGCTACGGCGACCGGATCTTTCTACGGTTCGGCGATCAGCAACTGACCTACCGCGACGCCAATGCCGCCGCCAACAGATATGCCGCCGTCCTGGCCGCGCGTGGCGTCGGTCAGGGCGACGTCGTCGCCATCATGCTGCGCAACTCGCCCAACACCGTGCTGGCGATGCTGGCCGCGGTCAAGTGCGGCGCGGTCGCCGGCATGCTCAACTACCACCAGCGTGGCGAGGTGCTCGCGCACAGCCTCGGCCTGCTGGACGCCAAGCTGCTCCTCGCCGAGGCCGATCTGGTCAGCGCCGTGGCCGAGTGCGGCGGCTCGGGCAGCGCCGAGACGTTGACCGTCGAGGATCTGGAGCGGTTCGCGCTGAGCGCGCCGGCCACCAATCCCGCCTCGGCATCGGCCGTGCACGCCAGGGACACCGCGTTCTACATCTTCACCTCGGGCACAACGGGATTCCCCAAGGCCAGCGTCATGACGCACCTGCGCTGGCTCAAGGCGCTCGCGGCGTTCGGTGGCATCGGGTTGCGGCTCAAGAGCTCCGACACCCTCTACTGCTGCCTGCCGCTGTACCACAACAACGCGCTGACGGTGGCGCTGTCGTCGGTGATCAACTCGGGGGCGACGCTGGCGCTGGGCAAGTCGTTCTCGGCGTCGAAGTTCTGGGACGAGGTGATCGCCAACGAGGCCACCGCGTTCATCTACATCGGCGAGGTGTGCCGGTACCTGCTCAACCAGCCGGCCAAGCCGACCGACCGCGCACACAAGGTGCGGGTGATCGCCGGCAACGGGCTGCGCCCGGAGATCTGGGACGAATTCACCAAGCGATTCGGCATCGCCCGCGTCTGCGAGTTCTACGCCTCCAGCGAGGGCAACGCCGCATTCATCAACGTCTTCAATGTGCCCCGCTCCACCGGCTTCTTCCCGATGCCGCTGGCCTACGTCGAGTACGACACCGACACCGGCGCCCCGCTGCGCGACGACAACGGGCGGGTCCGCCGCGTGCCGGCCGGGGAGCCGGGCTTATTGCTCAGCCCGGTCAACCGGCTGCAGCCGTTCGACGGCTACACCGATAAGGAGTCGAGCGAAAAGAAGTTGGTGCGCAACGCCTTCCGCGAAGGGCGATTGCTGGTTCAACACGGGCGACGTGATGAGCCCGCAGGGCATGGGCCACGCCGCGTTCGTCGACCGGCTCGGCGACACCTTCCGCTGGAAGGGCGAAAACGTGGCCACCACGCAGGTCGAGGCGGCGCTGGCGTCCGACGGCTCCGTCGAGGAGTGCACGGTCTTCGGGGTCGAGGTTCCGCGCACCGGCGGCCGCGCCGGGATGGCCGCGGTCAAGTTGCGCGACGGCGCCGAGTTCGACGGACAGTCGCTGGCCCGTGCCGTGTACGACCAGCTCCCCGTCTACGCGCTGCCGCTGTTCGTGCGGGTGGTGGACTCCATCGAGCAGACCACGACCTTCAAGAGCCGCAAGGTGGAGCTGCGTGACCAGGCCTACGGATCCGACGTGCAGGATCCGCTGTACGTGCTGGCCGGGCGCGACGAAGGCTACGTGCCCTTCTACGACGAGTACGCCGGCGAGGTAGCCGAGGGCAAACGCCCTTAAGCCGGGCCCGAACCCTGGGCTAGTCCCCCCACGCCGACCGTGCGGACCGCCGCACATTGGACGTCTAGTGTGCGGTTAACCGCACACTCGCATCCCCGAGCCGCGCCCGACCCGGCGACCAGGCACCATAGACCCGTGCAATCGATGCTGTGCGGTCGCCCGGTCGCAGGCGATCGCGCGCTGATCATGGCGATCATCAACCGCACCCCGGACTCGTTCTACGACAAGGGTGCGACCTTCAGCGACGAGGCTGCCAGGACGGCCGTGCACCGGGCCGTCACCGACGGCGCCGATGTCATCGACGTCGGCGGCGTCAAGGCCGGCCCCGGTCAAGAGGTCGACGCCGACACCGAGATCGCGCGGCTGGTGCCGTTCATCGAATGGCTGCGCGACGCCTATCCGGACCAGTTGATCAGCGCCGACACCTGGCGCTCGGAGGTCGCCAAGGTGGCCTGTGCGGCCGGCGCGGACCTGATCAACGACACCTGGGGCGGCATCGACCCGGCGCTGCCGGAGGTTGCCGCCGAGTTCGGCGCGGGCCTGGTGTGTTCGCACACCGGCAACGCGCTGCCGCGCACGCGCCCCTTCCGGGTGAACTACGGAACCGCCACCCGCGGCGTGGTCGACGATGTCATCGCCCAGGTCACCACGGCCGCCGAGCGGGCGGTGGCGTGCGGCGTGGCCCGCGACCGGGTGCTGATCGACCCGACCCACGACTTCGGGAAGAACACTTTCCACGGGCTACTGCTGTTGCGCCACGTGGGCGATCTCGTCGATACCGGGTGGCCCGTGCTCATGGCTTTGAGTAACAAGGACTTCGTCGGGGAGACTCTGGGTGTGGAATTGACCGAGCGGCTCGAGGGAACGTTGGCGGCCACCGCGCTGGCGGCCGCCGCCGGCGCGCGGATGTTTCGCGTACACGAGGTCGCGGCAACCCGCCGGGTGCTGGAAATGGTGGCCTCGATCCAGGGGACACGCCCGCCGACGCGCACGGTGAGGGGGCTGGCATGACCGCATCGGACCTGTTCGCCGGTGATCTCGCCAACGACAGCGGTGCTTGCCGCCCGGCCCGGAGACGTGTGGCTGGCCGACGACAGGCGGAACCGTCCGAGCTGGACCATCGCCGAACTGGAAGCCGCGAAGGCCGGGCGGACCATCTCGGTGGTGCTGCCGGCCCTCGATGAGGAAGAAACCATCGAGTCGGTGATCGACAGCATCTCACCGCTGGTCGATGGGCTGGTTGACGAGCTGATCGTGCTGGATTCCGGCTCAACCGACGACACCGAGATCCGCGCCGTCGCGGCCGGTGCCCGCGTCGTCAGCCGCGAGCAGGCATTGCCCGAGGTGCCGATACGCCCAGGAAAGGGCGAGGCGTTGTGGCGCTCGCTGGCGGCCACCCGCGGTGACATCGTGGTGTTCGTCGACTCCGACCTGATCAACCCGCACCCGATGTTCGTGCCGTGGCTGGTCGCCCCGCTGCTCACCGGCGACGGCATTCACCTGGTCAAGAGCTTCTACCGACGGCCGCTGCGGGGCAGCGAGCTCAGCGATGTCGGCGATGTCGGCGGCGACGTCAGTGCCACCGGCGGTGGGCGGGTCACCGAGTTGGTGGCCCGGCCGTTGCTTTCGGCGCTGCGCCCGGAGCTGGGCTGCATGCTGCAACCTCTGGGCGGCGAATACGCGGCCAGCCGCGAACTGCTGACTTCGGTCCCGTTCGCGCCGGGCTACGGCGTGGAGATCGGCCTGCTGGTGGACACCTTCGACCGGCTGGGCCTGGAGGCGATCGCCCAGGTCAACCTGGGGGTGCGCGCGCACCGCAACCGGCCGCTGGCCGACCTGGGCGTGATGAGCCGCCAAATCATCGCGACCCTGCTCTCGCGCTGCGGCATCCCGGACTCCGGCGTCGGGCTGACTCAGTTCGTCGCCGACGGCCCCCAGGGCTCTGACTTTCAGGGCTACACCCAGCGCACCTCGCCGGTGTCGCTGGCGGACCGCCCGCCGATGCAGGTGATCAGGCCTCGATAGGACCCGGCGAGGTCACGCTGACCGTCGCTGTGTCGGTGGCATAGGGCAGTATCGATCACGTGGCGTTGGTGTTGCTGTACCTGGTTGTCCTGGTGCTGGTGGCGATCGTCTTGTTCGGCGCGGCCAGCCTGTTGTTCGGTCGCGGCGAGCAGCTACCGCCCCTGCCCCGGGGGACGACGGCCACGGTGCTGCCCGCGTTCGGGGTGACCGGCTCCGACGTCGACGCCGTCAAGTTCACCCAGGTCCTGCGGGGTTACAAGACCAGTGAAGTGGACTGGGTGCTGGACCGGCTCGCGCGTGAGCTCGAGGCACTGCGCGGCCAGCTGGCCGCCGTGCGCGCCGGGCCGGAGACCGAGGGCGAATCCGCGCAACCAGACGACGGTGAGGATCGTCAGGACTCAGTGTGAGTGACGACGAGCTGGTTCGCTGCAGCTGGGCGACCGTGCGGCCCGGGCCCGATTTCGAGCTCTACCGCGACTACCACGACCGCGAATGGGGTCAGCCGGTGCGCGACGGGGTCGCGTTGTTCGAGCGGATGAGTCTGGAGGCCTTTCAAAGTGGCCTGTCATGGCTGATCATCCTGCGGAAACGGGAGAATTTCCGGCGTGCGTTCGCCCGGTTCGACATCACCAAGGTCGCCGAGTACACCGATGCCGACGTGCAGCGGCTGATGGCGGATCAGGGAATCGTCCGCAACCGAGCCAAGATTGAGTCGACCATCGCCAACGCGCGTGCCGCCGCCGAACTGGGAACTCCGGCGGACTTGGCGGACCTGCTGTGGTCGTTTGCGCCGTCGCCGCGGCCCCGCCCGGCCGAGCCATCCCAAATCCCCTCGGCCACTGCCGAATCGAAGGCCATGGCGCGCGAGCTCAAGCGGCGCGGGTTCCGCTTCGTCGGGCCGACCACCGCTTATGCGCTGATGCAGGCGACCGGGATGGTCGACGACCATGTCCGCGGTTGCTGGGTGCCCGCGACAGCCCGCTGACCGCACAGATGTGGGTCTTTGTACAAGCGGTGACCTGGATAGGGAACAATGGAGGGGTGATAACTCAGTTCGATGCCGGGCGTGGCTTGAAATTCGCTGGCGGGGCATGCTCGGTGCCGACCAGGTCCGCACGGGCGGGCCAGCTCGAACCTGGAGGGAGCACTCGATGGCGGCGATGAAGCCCCGGACCGGAGACGGTCCTCTGGAAGCGACGAAGGAGGGGCGCGGCATCGTGATGCGGGTACCACTTGAAGGTGGAGGTCGACTGGTCGTCGAGCTGACGCCCGACGAAGCCGCTGCCCTCGGTGACGAACTCAAGGGCGTGACGAGCCCCAGCTAGGGCTTGCCGCCGAACCAGAGTCGGCGGAGCTACGCACACACCTTCCGATAGATCTCCAGGGTCTGCTCGGCGACGTGGGCCCAGGAGAACTCTTCGACGCAACGCTGGCGTCCTGCCTTGCCATAGCGCTGCGCTTTTTCGCGGTCGGCCGATCAACTCGTTGACTGCCTCGGCCAATCCGGCCTGATAGCCCTGCCCGTCGTCGTGGTCGTAATGCACCAGCGTTCCGGTGACCCCGTCGGCAACTACCTCAGGGATCCCGCCGACGTCGGAGGCCACCACCGCCGTCGAGCAGGCCATCGCCTCCAGATTCACGATGCCCAACGGCTCGTACACCGACGGGCATACGAAAACCGATGCCGCCGAGAGGATTTCGCGTAATTCGCCGATGGGCAGCATCTCCCGGATCCAGAACACCCCGGTGCGGCTGCGGGCCAGAGCGGCCACGGCGTCGCGAATCTCGTCGGCGATCTCCGGGGTATCGGGAGCGCCGGCGCACAGCACCACCTGCGCCTCCGGGCTGAACCGGTGGGCGGCGGCCACCAGGTGCGCCAGTCCCTTCTGCCGCGTGATCCGGCCCACGAACGCCACGATGGGCCGGCGCCGGGTCGACGCCGAGTTCGGTCAGCATCGAGCCGGTTTGCACCGGCCCGGCCGGGTGCCAGACGTCGGTGTCGACGCCGTTGCGGATGACGTGCACGGCGCTGGGATCCAGTGTGGGGTAGACGCGCAGGACGTCCTCGCGCATCGCGGTGCTGACGGCGATGACGGCGTCCGCGGCCAGCACCGCGGTCTGCTCGACCCAGCTCGAGATCCGGTAGCCCCCACCGAGTTGCTCGGCCTTCCACGGGCGCAGCGGCTCCAGCGAATGCGCGGTCAAGACGTGCGGGACGCCGTAGCAGCAGCGCGGCCAGATGCCCGGCCATGCCGGTGTACCAGGTGTGGGAATGCACCACGCTGGCCCCCGCCGCCGCATTGGCCATCATCAGGTCGGCCGACAGGGTCGACATCGCCGCGTTGGCGCCCTGCAGTCGCGGGTCGGGCTGCATGCACCTGCACTCCTTGAGCGCCCGGGCGCGGTGCGCCCATGCAATGCACGTCGACCGCACACAGCCGGCGCAGCTGGGCGACGAGCTCGGTGACGTGTACTCCCGCTCCGCCGTAGACCTCTGGTGGGTATTCGCGCGTCATCATGGCCACCCGCATACCCGAACGGTAGTTCGCTGACGGGGCCCGCCGCGAGTCGGGTTCGCCACACCCTCGGGGCGATCTTCGCCGCGTGCGCGGCCAAATACCTTGACGGACAGCCCCACAGAACGTCGCCAATCGCCCGTTCCCCCTGGCAGCCCTTCGCAACGGCCGATAGGTTTGACACCATGAGGGAAGCGCCACACGTGCTGGGCATCGTCCTGGCCGGCGGTGAGGGCAAGCGGCTGTACCCGCTGACCGCGGACCGTGCCAAGCCCGCGGTTCCCTTCGGCGGCGCCTACCGATTGATCGACTTCGTCCTGTCCAACCTCGTCAACGCCCGGTATCTGCGCATCTGCGTTCTGACCCAGTACAAGTCGCATTCACTGGACCGTCACATTTCGCAGAACTGGCGGTTGTCCGGCCTGGCCGGTGAATACATCACGCCGGTGCCCGCGCAGCAGCGGCTCGGCCCGCGCTGGTACACCGGCTCGGCCGACGCGATCTACCAGTCGCTCAATCTGATCTACGACGAAGACCCCGACTACATCGTGGTTTTCGGCGCCGACCACGTGTACCGGATGGACCCCGAGCAGATGGTGCGGTTCCACATCGACAGCGGTGCGGGCGCGACGGTGGCCGGCATCCGGGTGCCGCGCGCCGAGGCCACCGCGTTCGGCTGCATCGACTGCCGACGAGTCGGGCCGCATCCGCGAGTTCATCGAGAAGCCGCTGGATCCGCCGGGCACGCCGGACGACCCCGAGCAGACGTTCGTGTCGATGGGCAATTACATCTTCACCACCAAGGTGCTCATCGACGCGATGCGCGCCGACGCCGACGACGACCATTCCGATCACGACATGGGCGGCGACATCATTCCGCGACTGGTTGACGACGGGATGGCCGCGGTCTACGACTTCAGCGACAACGAGGTGCCCGGCGCCACCGATCGTGACCGCGGCCTACTGGCGCGACGTAGGAACGCTGGACGCGTTCTACGACGCGCACATGGACCTGGTGTCGGTGCATCCGGTGTTCAACCTGTACAACAAGCGCTGGCCGATCCGCGGCGAGACGGAGAAGCTGGCGCCGGCGAAGTTCGTCAACGGCGGTTCCGCGCAGGAGTCGGTGGTGGGTGCGGGCAGCATCATCTCGGCGGCGTCGGTGCGAAATTCGGTGCTGTCGTCCAACGTGGTGGTCGACGACGGCGCGATCGTGGAGGGCAGCGTGATCATGCCCGGCGTCCGGGTCGGCCGCGGCGCGGTGGTGCGCCACGCGATCCTCGACAAGAACGTCGTCGTCGGGCCGGGCGAGATGGTCGGCGTGGATCTGGAAAGGGACCGGGAGCGATTCGCGATCAGCGCCGGCGGCGTGGTCGCCGTCGGCAAGGGCGTCTGGATCTAGCGCAACGGCATGCGCCGGAATAGCGGACCGTTGTGGATTTTCGCAATCGGGGTTTTGTCTTGGCAGCCTCCGGGATCTCCGGAACCAGCAGGTGGGCGTCGCGCTGCGGACCCCAGTGCAAGGTGACGCGACCGCGTGGGGAGCGGCTGGTATGCCGCCGGGAACTGGCCGGTGAGTGGGTTTCTCGGGGACAACCAGCGCGCCGGCGACCACCAGCCGCAACTGCTCGCCGGCGCGGAACAGCGTCGCCGACGGGCCCAGCGCGACCTCGACCGCGGCCAACTCGCCGGCGCACAGCGGCCGTGGATCGGTGCCCGTGGTGACGGGTTCGGCCGGCCGGGACAGCTCGGGATCCAAAGCGCGCAGCGCAGACGCGCTGCCAGCCCGCTGGTCACCCGGTCGCGGCCGTAACCGTAGGACCCCTCGAAGTCGACAAACCGCCCGTCGCGCCACTTCTCCACGCCGACGAACAGGTTCGCGTCGTCGCAGCCGTTCAACTCGACCCACAGCCGGGCCACCATCGGGCCGGTCAGCTCGATGTCCTCGGGAACGGTCCAGGTGAAAGATGCTGCGCCGGAACGTGTTTTGAATGCGATGCGGCCAGGGTTCGCGGGCTGGCCGGGCGTCAGCGTGCCGGCTTCGGCCAGATACAGTGGGCGCCAACGCGTCCGGGCCAGCGGCCATTCGGCTTCTTCGCGCACCGCGGCGATGGTAGTCGCGGTCCTCGTGTACTTCCAGGCGCACACTGCGCGAGGCCGGGGCGCCGTCCAGCACATCGCGAAAGAACTTCAGCTGCTCGGCCAGCGCGGCTTCGGAGTAGAAGGTCGTCCACTTGCCGCCGCGGTGGGTGTAGAGCCGGGCGTGATCGAGCCGCCGTGCGCGAATGCCCGCATCGAACCGCGGCTGTGCAGATTGTTGTCCGAGAAGCTTCCGCGGACATGTTCAAGCAAGCCGATCCGGTGTTTTACTACGACCGGTTCGCTGCGTGCCGCCTCGACTCATGGGGAGAACTACAGCGAAACCCAGTCCACCGCAACGGTGTTGGCGGATGTCATGATTAATGACATTGACCGTACTGCCCGCAATGCGGTTGACCGTTCGTATCTCACCCAACGAATCAAGGCGGCATTATCGAGACTCACCCGTCAGCCTTATCCGTTCAGGAACACCAGCCGGAACTTACCGATCTGCACCTGATCGTTATTGGCTAGCACTGCTGAGTCCACCGGCTGACGGTTGACGTAGGTGCCGTTGAGGCTGCCGACGTCAGCGACGGCCCAGTTGCCGTCTTTGTCGAGGCGAAACTCGGCGTGGCGGCGGCTCACCGTGACGTCGTCGAGAAGAATGTCGCTGTCGGGATGACGCCCCGCCGAGGTCACTGGCTGATCGAGCAAGAATCGAGAACCGGCGTTGGGGCCACGCTTGACAACCAGTAGCGCCGATCCGCTCGGTAACCCTTCGGCGGTTTCCGCCTCGCTAGTCGTGGTCGAACCGTCATCCACCTCGTCAAGAAAGTGACTGCCGTAGTCGGCGGTGGTTTCCCCCACTGCTTCAGTGTGGTTTTGGTCGTCGTCGTCGCGGTTCACGTGTTGGTTCCACCGCCCGCCACTCTGGCCCGGTTCGCGTGGTGCCAACCCACCTGTACGGGCTCTTTTCCTAAACCTCGGGCACGATCAGACGCCCACTCGCTAGAAGAAGTACCCAGGTTGCGGCGGACGTATGCCCCTAGGCCGAACAACCGAGTTGGGCTACCCCGTCTTATCCACCACCGTCGCACTCGGCGCGTTCGTTTGCGTCGACTTGATGCCGTTCTCGGCCCCCAGCCCTCGACTTGTCGCCCTCGCTGTTGGCACGCTGCCGTCGCTCCACGGCTGGCCGGCGATCCACTGCACCAGGTCGTAGGTGTCCTCGGCTTCCTGACGGGACAACAGGTTTCCGGTGCCGTCCGAATGTCCACAGCCGCGGGAGTCGGCATTCACCACGACGAAGCCGTGGGCGGTCCACCATGCCGGATCGGGTGCCTCCCAGCCGGTCAGGGTGGAGAAGGTCACCGGGCGCGGCTGGCGTATCAGGCGGTACTGCATCGAGAACGTCCTCTTCGTGCCGCGCCGGGTCGGCAGGTTGTCCTTGCCGTACGGGTGAATGCTCAGTATCACCCGCCGGGGACTTCGCCCCGTCGCCGTCACGAAAGACGTTGATCCGCACAATCGTTCCGTCTCGGGTGGGGACGGCGACGTCACGCTCGACATGCATGTCGGCGGGCGGGTCGGTGACGGTGACGGGGGGTCTGGCGACGCCGCGGATCCTGTTCAGCGCATACCGAAGCGCGCCGGGGCGCCGCCATGGCCGGTCCAGGGCCGATGGCCGGTTGTGCGCCACGCCAATACCTCAAGCGGCCGCTCGGTGGCTACCAGATATAAGGCATCAGCCGGTAACGCACGCGTTGCGCGTATTCGGGGTATCCGGCCAGTTCCTGGAGGAGCAGCTTTTCTTCGTCGAGGATGCGCAACGTGAGCCCCACGATGCCCGGGACGAGGAAGAGCAGTCCCCAGTACGAGCCCAGCGCCAGGGGGATGCCGATCATCATGATCACATTGCCGACGTACATCGGGTGGCGCACGAACTTATACAGGCCGCGGGTAGCCACCGTCTGGCCTCTCTCCACCTTGACCGTGGCGGCGGCATAGCTATTCTGGACGACCACCAGCATGGCGATCCCCAGGCCCGTCGCCACCAGCACGTCGCCGAGCACGACAGCCAGGGCGGAACCGACGACCAGCCGAACCGATGGTCGAACGCGCTGAACACCATCGTCGCGAACAGGCCCAGAAACGAGCCGACGATGATGAACTTCTGCGCCCGTGCGGGCCTCCGCCCGCGGGCCCGCATGCATGCGGCGCTGCAGGGCCGCAGGATTGGTCCGGGCCAGATAGACGCTCGGGACGATGGTCGCCGACCGTGAACACGGCGATGAAAAGCCATGCCTGCCAATAGTGGAGCGTGCCCGCCGGCAGCAGGAGGATCAAAACCCACGAGAGAATGCCCCAGAGCGCCGATGTCGCCGTAATTCGGATTCCGGTTTTCATCACCTCCTAGCAGCGCAGATCGCGGCGCCGAAAAGCCAGTGGCGCCCAGAACCATCAGCGCTACATCCATGGCCAGCAGCCATAGCAGTGGCACGACGGTGAAATCTGCGCCGACCCGCGGAATGTGGGCGAACGGCTCGAGGTCGAGCAGCCACTGCGGGAAGCCCGCCAACGAACCGATCAGGTACAGGGCGACGAAGCCGACCAGCACACCCCACGCCACCGGCGTCAGCCGCGGCGCAATGCCGAACACGCGCGACCGTCACGGCCGACAGCAGCCAGACCGCGGGCAGTTGGACGGCCGCGGTTGCCGACCACCGTCGGCAGCTTGCCGCCGACGTCGCCGGCCGCGGCGCCGTAGACGAGCCCGGCGACCACGCCGCGGCCAGCATCGCCACCGCCGACCCGGCGAGCGCGGTCACCAAATGGCTTGCCAGCCAACGGGTTCGCGACACCGCGCCGGCCAGCACCGTCTCGGCTCGTTGGCTCGGATTCCTCCTGGTGCAGCCGCAACGTGAGCGAAATCGCGAACGCGGCGGCCACCATGCCCAGCATGGCGAACGCGACGGCGATGAAGGCCTGCTCGAGGGCGCCGGTGCCGCCCATCCGCGCGACGATGTCGTGCGCCACACTGCTGCCGCCGATCTCGTCGCCGATGCCGTGGACCACGCTGCCGATCACCAGGCCGTACAGGCACAGCCCGACGGTCCACAGCACCAGCGCGCCGCGGTCCAGCCGCCACGCCAGCCCGAAGGCGCCGCGCAGCGCCGGCGCGGCGGTGCCGGGACCCGGCGCGTTCGGCGATCAGCCCGGCGCCGACGTCGCGGCCGGCCAGCAGCCGATAGGCCAGCGCGGTCAGCACGGCCGTCGTCAGCCAGGTGCAGCAGCAGCACCCACCAGCGGTCGCCCGCGTACGGTCGGACCTGCAGCGACCAGCCCAGCGGGGAGAGCCACGACAGCGTGCCGTCGAGCCGGCGTCGCCGACGGCGCGCAGCGTGAATGCCGCCGCCAGCACGGCGAACGCGGCCCCGCGGGCGAACCGCGCGCTCGGCGACAGCTGCGCGGTCCACCGCGGCGACGGCGGTGAACACCAGGCCCGAGCCGGCCAGCGCGAGCCCGAAGGCCAGCGACCCGGCGCGCCGGGACGTCGGTGCTTGAGCAGTCCGGCCGCACCGATCAGCGCCGGTGACGATCGACGCGCCGAACGACAGCAGCAGCGCCGCGGTCAGGCTGGCGTACCGGCCGACCGCGGTCGAGTCGATCAGCTCGGTCCGGCCGGTCTCCTCGTCGGCGCGGGTGTGCCGGATGACGGTGAGGATGACCGCGACCGCGATGAGCCGTGGAACATCCCGGCCTTCCAAATGCCGGCGGCGCCGAGGCTGTCGTTGTAGACCTGTCCGTACATGGCCCGCTGGGCCGGGCTGGCCATGATGGAGGCCGCGAACCCGGCGCGGTCGGCCTGGGTCGGGTAGACCTTCTCGATGCTGCCGACGTAGACGGTGGCCAGCGGCAGCGACAGCAGCAGCACCCACAGCGGCAGCACGATCCGGTCGCGCCGCAGGTAAAGCCGCAGCAGCCCAAGCGTTCCCGAGAAGTTCGAGCTGCGCTGCGGCGCAGCTGATGGGCCGGCGCGATGGCCGGTCCAGCGTCGCGGTGCTCATGACGCGCGACCTCCGCTGCATCGCGTCCGCGCCGACCGTCGCCGACCGAGTGTCGTAGTGGCGCAGGAACAGCTCTTCGAGGGTGGGCGGCTGGCTGACCAGACTGCGCACGCCGGCGTCGCCGAGCACCCGGATGAGCTCGCCGAGGCTTTCGCTGTCGACCTGCGCGCGCAGGGTGTTGCCGTCGACGCTGACGTCCTCGACACCCTTGATCCGGCTGAGATCGCCTGGGTCGCCGGTCATTTCGGCCTTGATCGAGGTGCGGCTGCAGGTGCCGCATCGAGCTCCAGCGAACCGCTCTCGACGGTCTTGCCGGCGCGGATGATGGTGACCCGCTCGCACAGCGCCTCGGTCTCGGCCAGGATGTGGCTGGACAGCAGCACCGTCGCACCGCGTTCGCGCGCCTCGCGTGACGCATTGCTGAAAAACGTTCTCCATCAACGGATCCAGTCCGCTGCTGGGCTCGTCGAGCAGCAGCAGCCTGGCCCGCGAGGAGAACGCCGAGATCAGGGAGACCTTCTGCCGGTTGCCCTTCGAATAGGTGCGTGCCTTCTTGTGCGGGTCCAGGTCGAAGCGCTCGATCAGCTCGGCGCGGCGCTTCTCGTCGATGCCGCCGCGCATGCGGGCCAGCAGGTCGATGGTCTCGCCGCCGGTCAGCGACGGCCACAGCGTGACATCGCCTGGTACGTAGGCGATTTGGCGGTGCAGCGCGACGGCGTCGGTCCACGGGTCGCCGCCGAGCAGCCGCGACGCTGCCGCCGTCGGCCTTCGACCAGGCCCAGCAGGATGCGGATGGTCGTCGACTTCCCGGCGCCGTTGGGGCCGAGGAAGCCGTGTACCTCGCCCTCGCTGCACCGTGAGGTCGAGGCCGTCCAGCGCCCGCACCGCTCCGAAATTCTTGGTCAGACCGCGGATTTCGATGGGCGCAGCACCGGTGGACGTGTTCAGTTGGCATCAGATTCTCCTTGTCTTCGGCGTGCCAGGAATGCGTCGTACATGGTGCGGTCGGTCAGCAGTCCGTCGGTGTAGACCTCGAGCGCGGGCAGCACCATGTCGCGCGACGTAGTCGCGCAGCACGGCGCGCAGATCCGTTGGGGTGTCGTGCATCTGCAGGTAGAGCAGGAAGCCGCCGCCGCCGGTGATGGCCAGATACTTCGCCCTGGCCTTGGGGTCGCGGCTCGGCTTGATCGTCCCGGCGCGCACGCCCTCTTCGATGTATTCCTCGGCGTTGTCGATCATCCTGCGCCACAGCATCTTCGCCAGGTCGCCGCCGGACTGCATGCTGCGCACCAGGTAGGCCATCATCGGCGCGTACTCCTCGATCTCGGCCATCTGCGCGAACCACGTGGCCGGGTCGTTGGACTGCAGCGACTCGCGACTTGGTGCCGCGGATTGTCTCGGCGACGTAGTCGTCGCAGGCCTTGCGCAGGCCGTCCTTGGAGCCGAAGTGGTGGATGACCAGCGCGGCGCTCACGCCGGCCGCTTCGGCGATGGCGCGCAGCCCGACGCCGAACCCGTGCTCGCCGAATTGCTCGATCGCCGCATCGCGGATCCGGGCGGCGGCCGTCAGGTCGGCTGAACGCATGTTCAGTACACTAAACGCACGTTCAGTCCAGCGTCAAGGACGGACGCGCGTCAAGAATCCGTAACGATGTGGCTCTCCCGCAAAAGGCGTGGCCAACGCGCAATAGGCGTAAGCGTCGGGCCGGCCGCGGTTCAGTCGCGGACGGCGGCCAGCATGCCGTCGCCGAGCGGCACCAGCACGGGGGTGAGCCGCTCGTCCTCGGCGATCAGCCGGGCCGCCTCCCGCACCGCGACCACCTCGGCGTCGCGGGCGGCCGGATCGCCGGCCCGTCCGCCCAGCGCGGCGCGGTGCACCACGATCACGCCGCCCGGGCGCAGCAGCCGCACGCCCTCGACGACGTAGTCCGGCTGGTCGATCGGGTCGGCGTCGATGAACACCAGGTCGTAGGACTCGTCGGCGAGCCGGGTCAGCACCTCCTGGGCGCGGCCACCGATCAGCCGGGTGCGCGACGGCCCGATGCCGGCTTCGGTGAACGCCTGCTTGGCCAGCCGCTGGTATTCGGGCTCGATGTCGATCGTGGTCAAGCACGCCGTCGTCGCTCATGCCGGACAGCAGCCACAGCCCACTGACGCCCGCGCCGGTGCCCACCTCGGCGATGGCCTTGCCGCCACTCGAGCTTGGCCAGCAGGCTCAGCAACGCGCCGACCGCAGGTGTCACCGCGCCCGCGCCGATGTCCACGGCCCGCTCGCGGGCGGCCGCCAACAGCGCGTCTTCGGATATCGAGCTCTCGGCGTGCGCGAAGAGCGATTCGGCCCGGCTGGGCGCTGCCTGGCCGGGGGCTTCTGCGTCGGTGCCGTCCATGCCCGCAGCGTATTCCACTTCGGCGCCGCAGTCCGACAGGCGCGCCTGAATCCGCTTCCAGTGACACGCCCAACGGTCCGCGGCGCGTTTAAGGTCACTCCGCGATGGATATCTCCTGCACAGCGCAGGTAACGATACGGTTTCTCAGGTAAAGCTCAGATTGCTCATATACCGCACATACTCCGGTACGCGACGGTAGCCGTATGGATCGCGGAGGACGTTGGACCGGGAATACCGAATGGGAACTACCTGTTGCCGCGCAGATGACGAAGTGCGCACTGTTTGGCACGCCGGATTCGGAGGACTTGATCATCACCACGCTTCTCAGCCCGTCCAGCATGTCTCATGCGCAGGAGCTCCCCGCACGACGAGTGGGTGGAGCCGTCCGACGAGCTGCAGGGGACCGCGGTTTTCGACGCGACCGGAGACAAGGCGGCCATGCCGTCATGGGACGAGTTGGTCCGTCAGCACGCCGACCGGGTGTACCGGCTGGCCTACCGCCTTTCCGGCAACCAGCACGATGCCGAGGACCTCACCCAGGAGACCTTCATCCGGGTCTTCCGCTCGGTGCAGAACTACCAGCCGGGCACGTTCGAGGGGTGGCTGCACCGCATCACCACGAACCTGTTCCTCGACATGGTGCGCCGGCGCTGCCGCATCCGGATGGAGGCGCTGCCCGAGGATTACGAGCGGGTGCCCGCCGACGAGCCCAACCCCGAGCAGATCTACCACGATTCGCGGCTGGGGCCCGACCTGCAGGCGGCGCTGGATTCGCTGCCGCCGGAGTTCCGTGCCGCCGTCGTGCTGTGCGACATCGAAGGTCTGTCCTACGAGGAGATCGGCGCCACGCTGGGCGTCAAGCTGGGCACCGTGCGCAGCCGCATCCACCGCGGACGCCAGGCGCTTGCGCGACTACCTGGCCGCGCACCCCGATCACGACTCGCTGCGCGCCCGGTCGGCGTAACCAGCCGACGGCCCGCCTAACGTTCGGGCAGCTATTCAGCGGCTTTGCGGCCTTAGCCTCGGTATTGCGCGCCCGCTCGCGCTACATTCGAGATAAGGCGGCAATAAGAAATTGAGTGGCGAAGGAGCTGGTGATGCCCGATCGAGGACATGTGTTCCGCCGCGCGTTCTCCTGGCTCCCCGCTCAGTTCGCCTCCCAAAGCGACGCGCCGGTCGGCGCGCCGCGCCAGTTCGGTTCCACCGAGCACCTGTCCGTCGAAGCGATCGCGGCGTTCGTCGACGGCGAGCTGCGGATGAACGCGCACCTGCGGGCCGCGCATCACCTGTCGCTGTGCGCCGCAGTGTGCGGCCGAGGTCGACGATCAGAGCCGGGCGCGCGCGGCGCTGCGCGATTCGCGGCCCATCCGTATTCCCAGCACGCTGCTCGGCATGCTGGCCGACATTCCCTACGAGTCGCCCGACGACTCCTCGGCGCAGGCATCCGACCGTTTCGCCGACCGCGACGGCCGTGACCGGCGCAAGCGCCGGTAGCGTGCCGCTTTGCAGCGAAATCCACGCGATCGATCGCGGCAGCGCGCTGCCGCTATCCCACGCGAGCGTTCATGCTGACCGACGGCGCGCCATGGATACTAGGGTGGACACGGACAACGCCGGTGCCGCGTATTTCGCCTGGTAAAGGCCTGTCTCGAGCGCTCAAGTAGAGGATCCAAAGGGACAACGTGACCTCCGACCAAGGCTACGACCAAGCAAAAGACAGCGGCGAACGCTTGGCGCCGCGCCCCGATCTCGCGTCCGCCGGTCGACCCCGCATCGAGTCGGGAGTTCGGTCGTCCCGACGGGCTGCGCGGGTCGTTCGTGGCCGAACGGGTCCGTCCGCAGAAGTACCGGGACCAGGCCGAATTCCGGCCGAGCGACCGGCCGGCCGACCCCGTCCTGCACGAGGCGTTCCACCGTCCGGACGGCAGCCCCGATTCGCTGCAGCGCCACCCGGTGGACGCCGACGCGCTGGCAGCCGAGAAAGACGGTGCTGAGGCCCGACGAGCTCGACGATCCCTGGCGTGACCCGGGGGCCGCGGCGGCGTTGGGCAACCCCGGCGGTCGCACCCTCGCGCTCCGGGACCGCGCTGGGCTACGGCGGCAAACTGGGCGTGCGCGACGTGTTGTTCGGCGGCAAGGTGTCCTACCTCGCGCTGCTCGTCTTGCTGCTGATCGCGTTGGTCATCGGCATGCTCGGCGGCGTGATCGGTCGCAAGACCGCCGAGGTCGCCGAGGCGTTCACCACCTCGAAGGTGACGCTGTCGACCAACGGCAACGGCGAAGGCCCGGCCGGCCGCTTCGCCAAGGTGGCGGCCGCGACGGCGGGCGCCGTGGTGACCATCGAGTCCAAGAGCGACCAAGAGGGCATGCAGGGCTCCGGCGTGGTCATCGACGGCCGCGGCTACATCGTCACCAACAACCACGTCATCTCCGAGGCGGCGAACAACCCCAGCCAGTTCAAGACCACGGTGGTGTTCAACGACGGCAAGGAAGTGCCGGCGAACCTGGTGGGCCGCGACCCCAAGACCGACCTGGCCGTGCTGAAGGTCGACAACGTCGACAATCTGTCGGTGGCGCGCCTCGGCGATTCCGACAAGGTCCGGGTGGGTGACGAGGTCCTGGCCGCGGGTGCGCCGCTGGGCCTGCGCAGCACCGTGACGCACGGCATCATCAGCGCGCTGCACCGGCCGGTGCCGCTGTCGGGGGAGGGCTCGGACACCGACACGGTGATCGACGCGCTGCAGACCGACGCGTCGATCAACCACGGAAACTCCGGCGGTCCGCTGATCGACATGGATTCCGCAGGTGATCGGCATCGACACCGCGGGTAAGTCGTTGTCCGACAGCGCAAGTGGGCTGGGCTTCGCGATCCCGATCAACGAGGCCAAAGAGGTCGCCGCAGACGCTGATCAAGGACGGCAAGATCGTGCACCCGACGCTGGGGGTCAGCACCCGGTCGGTGAGCAACGCGATCGCCTCCGGCGCCCAGGTGGCCAACGTGAAGGCGGGCAGCCCCGCGCAAAAGGGCGGAATCCTGGAGAACGACGTCGTCGTCAAGGTCGGCAACCGCAAGGTCGCCGACGCCGACGAGTTCGTCGTCGCCGTGCGGCAGTTGACCATCGGCCAGGATTCGCCGGTCGAGGTCGTCCGAGACGGCCGGCACGTCACGCTGACCGTCAAACCAGACCCCGACGGCAGCTGATGTTCGGCAGCCTGAGCTGGGAGCACATGCTCGTCCTCGTCGTGGTCGGGCTGGTGGTCCTTGGGCCAGAGCGGCTGCCGGGTGCCATCCGGTGGACGTCGAACGCCTTGCGTCAGGCGCGTGACTACCTCAGCGGTGTGACCAGTCAGCTGCGCGAGGACCTCGGACCCGAGTTCGACGATCTGCGCGTTCCACTCAGCGAACTGCAGAAGTTACGGGGCATGACACCGCGTGCGGCGCTGACCAAGCATCTGCTGGACGGTGACGACTCCTTCTTGACCGGCAGCTTCGACAAGCCGGTGAATGGCGCGCCGTCGCAGACCCCGCAGCCGGTCCCGCCCGCAGCGAACGGACAGGCGCTGGCGGCCGAGCAGCAGGCCGGCGGTCACACGCCATTCGACACCGACGCGACCTGAACGCCAGCAGCGCCGCGGCCGCTAGGGCCGCGCGCGTCCTTCAGCGCCCGGTCGGATCGAGCCCGAGCGATACGCCGGCAAGTCCGCGCTTGCGGGCCGACAAGCTGTCGGCCACCCCGCGCAGCGCCTTGCCGACCGGCGAATCGGGTGCGCTGAGCACCAACGGCGTGCCGGAATCGCCCGCGGCCACCAGCTCGGGGTCCAGCGGGATCTGTCCCAGCAGTGGCACGTCGGCGCCGACCGCCCGGGAGAGCCGCTCGGCGACCTGCTGCCCACCGCCCTCGCCGAACACCTGCAGCGTGGAACCGTCGGGCAGGGTCAGCCCGGACATGTTCTCGACGACGCCGACGACGCGCTGGCGGGTCTGCAGCGCGATGCTGCCGGCCCGCTCGGCGACCTCGGCCGCGGCCAGCTGCGGCGTCGTCACCACCAGGATCTCCGCGTTGGGGATCAGCTGCGCCACCGAGATGGCGATGTCGCCGGTTCCCGGCGGCAGGTCGAGCAGCAGCACGTCCAGATCGCCCCAGTAGACGTCGGCCAGGAACTGCTGCAGCGCGCGGTGCAGCATCGGCCCGCGCCACACCACCGGGGTGTTGCCCTCGGTGAACTGAGCGATCGAGATGACCCGCACCTCGTGCGCGATGGGCGGCAGGATCATCGACTCGACCTGGGTGGGCCGGTCGGTGGTGCCCATCATCCGGGGGATGGAATGGCCGTGGATATCGGCGTCCAGCACACCGACCGACAGGCCGCGGGCCGCCATCGCCGCCGCCAGGTTGACCGTGACGGTGGACTTCCCGACTCCGCCCTTCCCGGACGCGACGGCGTAGACCCGGGTCAGCGAATTCGGTTGCGCGAACGGGATAACGGGCTCGCGGGCATCGCCGCGCAACTGCTTGCGCAATTCGGTGCGCTGCTCGTCGTTCATCACGTCCAGGGTGACCTTGACCGCGCCGGTGCCCGGGACGTCGGCGACCGCCTGGCTGACGCGGTCGCTGATCTCGGTTTTCTTCGGGCAGCTGGCGGTGGTCAGGTAGATCGCGACGTGCACCGCGCCGTCGGGCTCGGTGTCGATGCTCTTGACCATCCCGAGTTCGGTGATCGGACGCCGCAGTTCGGGGTCGATCACCTTGCCCAGGGCGGTGCGGATAGCCGCGCTCAGGTCGGCTGCTGAATCAGAAGAATCATGGCGGGACATCACCGCCGAGTGTAGGCGTGCGCGATGGGGCGCTGGTCAGCTGGCTGGACCGGGTCCGGCCGGCTTCGGCTTGGGCGCGCCGGGCGCCGCGGCCGACGGGCCGGCGGACTTGGGCGCCGGTGCGACTTGCGAGGGTCCGGCGGCCGGGGGGGCCGGCACCGCGGCCGGGGGCGCCGGCGGGGGACCGGCATCCGGGGGCGGCGCGCCGAACGGCGGTGGCGGCGGGGGCGCGAACGGCGGCGGCGGGCCCGCGGGCGGCGTGCCCTGCGAGCTGATGCAGATCACCGTGCAACCGGGGACTCGGGCAGGCGCCTGCTGCGGCGTGGGCGTCATCCACGGGAACATCGGCGGCGGGACTGACGAGCGCCGGGCTGCTCAAGTCGATCAGCGGGATGCGCGCCAGCGGGTCGTCCAGCGGCAGGCCGTTGATGTTCATCGGCAGGTTGGGCCCCAGCCCCTCGGGGTGCTCGAGGTGCGCGTCGCCCAGCGGCGGAGGCGGCCCGGTCATCGGCGGCAGGTCGACCGGCACGACGCCGGTGGCGTAGGCCGCCGCCCAGCCCAACACGTTCTGCGCGTAGGGCATCGAGTTGTTGTAGCGCAGGATCGCGGTCAAGACCTGCGACTGTTCACGCAGGTTGAGTCCCGCCGCTGCACAGGTACCGGGCGGCCGCCAGGGTGGCGTCGAAGATGTTCTGCGGATCCGCCACGCCGTCGCCCTTGCCGTCGGACGCATAGCGCGCCCAGGTCCCCGGCAGGAACTGCATCGGCCCCATCGCGCGGGCGTAGGTGACGCGGTTGCCCGCGCTGCTCTGAATGATGGTCTCGTTGCCGGGCAGCGTGCCGTCCAGTGACGGGCCGTAAATCGGGTTGATCGCGGTGCCGCGTGCGTCGACCGCACCGCCGCCCGCGTGGCCCGATTCGATGCGTCCGATTCCGGCCAGCAGGTTCCAGCTGACGCCGCAGCCCGGCGACGGCGACGGCCATCTTCTGTTCCGCATTGCGGTACGCGGCCAGCGCGATGCTCGGAATGCCCAGTGCGCCACGCGCATTCACGATCATCGCCGGCGGCGGTGCGGACAACGCGGGCTCGGCGACGTGAAAGGCGGTGGGGCCGCGGTCGATCGGCGACGACGGCGGGCCCGGTGAGGTCGGGGAAGGTCGGGGAGACGGCGGCCACCGGGGTGACGGCGGCATGCCTCGGCGGCATTCGCACCGGAAGCGACGGAGACGCAGCGCTGACCGCCCCCGCGAAGACCAACGGAGTAATCATTGCCACGCCGAAAATCGGCTTGCGCGTGTTCCGAAGTGCTCGCTGCCGCACGGACGCGGCGGCGGGGCTTTCACCCCGGCTTCCCCCTATGCGCACTCGACCGTCCTAGATATGTGAGCTGGGTCTACTTTCTGTTAGCTCGGTGAACCAGATCACCATACATAACTCTTGTGACACGAGTGGCGCAATGGTCGAAATGGTTCTCACCTGGATTTCTTAGCCGTTCGCTCGAGGCCGTCGCCGCCCTGAACCGGGTCGGCAGCTGCGGTTTGCGGCTGCAATTTGGCCAACAATTCGCGCAGGTCATCGAGCTCGTGGCGCAGGTACTCACGCGTCACCACCTCGCCGACGGCCAGCCGCACGGCGGCCAGTTCGCGGGCCAAGTACTCGGTGTCGGCCTTGGTCTGCGCTGCCCGGCGGCGGTCGTCTTCAAGCGTGACGCGGTCCCGATTCTCCTGACGGTTCTGGGCCAGCAGGATCAGCGGCGCCGCGTAGGCGGCCTGGGTGGAGAAGGCCAGGTTCAGCAGAATGAACGGATAGGGATCCCAGCGCAGTCCCACGGCGAACAGGTTCAGCGCGATCCACACGAAGACCACGATCGTCTGCAGCAGTAGGTACCGGCCGGTGCCGAAGAAGCGTGCGATCGATTCGGTGAACTGCCCGATGGTGTCGGGATCCAGCCGCGGCGAGTACCTGCGCGATGTCCGCGGGGTGTAGAGCCCCCGCGGAGCCGTGGACTTGCTCACGCGGGTCCTCCCAGTCCTTCGATTCGGCCGGCGGTGTCGAGTTCCTGCATATCCACCCGCCAGTCGTGCGGCAGCAGGTGGTCGAGCAGGTCGTCGACGGTGACCGCCCCCAGCAGATGGTTCTGGTCATCGACCACGGGCCCGCACACCAGGTTGTACGCGGCAAGGTAGCGGGTCACCGAGACCAGCGGTGTTTCCGGCGTCAATGTGAGCAGGAAGTAAGCATAGAATCTGCCGAAACGAATAAAGTACGTACTAGAAAAGCTGCAAAATTAGTAGTTGTAAAAACTAGAATGGCTTGCATTGCATCTGCCGGCAATTGAATAGCAGAATTTATTTGATTAGCAACCGTAAAGGGATTAGGAATACCGCTATCCCAGTTCCATAGTTGAATGTCTGTATTTGAATTAATAGATGTTAAATCTTGATTAGCCTGAGTAGATAAAGTAAATGGTGTAAATTGTTCCATTTTATCTAATGCTTCAACAATGCCAGAAAAACCTGGTACATTATTTATAATAAGATAAGCTTGTGTAGATGTACTAGTTAAAGCATTAGTTACTACACTCATAGGACTAGTACCATTACTAGGTGTAAAATCTGTACCTGGTCCATTTCCTATAACTAGTGAACCAGATTTAGCCTGATTTAGTATAGGTACAGGATTCAATTGACCTAGTAAATTACTCTTAGTCATTAACCCCCACTCGTTACCGAAACCGTAATGATCGCCGGGATATAATGCAAATCCTAATGGGACTTTTTGAGAACCAGCAGCGGCACTTCCACCATTATAGCCGATTAAATCTCCAGCATTTACATGTTGACCTACATTTACAGTCGTTTTTGCCAGGTGTAAATATGCTGTATGAGTAGCAAGAGTATTTAACTGATTATCTAATCTTATAGTTACAACGGCTCCCCACGCAACTAGCCCACTATCTAAAGCTGTAACTTTACCACTCAATAATGCAGTAACAGGATAATTAGCCGGTATTTGAATATTACTATCAGGTTTAGGAAAACCGCCAAATGGTTCTATACCGCCTATATTATCTATCCTAGGAAAAGTGTACCACGCCGTAGAACTAGTACTAGGATTATTTACACTAGACATGCTACTCCTAACTGTAGACATTTTACCATCACTGCAACCATTTGTAAATGTTGACCATTCATGAAAGTCATTTCCTTTAGTTACTCTATATGCATTCTGAAACGAGCATAAAGCATCATATGCGCAACTATCGGATACTTCTGAATGATAGTAAGAATTAAACTGTAAAATTCCTCTATCTCTTCCAGCAGTATTTCCCGCTGTATTATCTACAGGATGAGTATTTAGATTAGACTCGCACATTGCAATTGCAACAATTCTAGCCAGATTATCACCTGAAAAACCGGCCGTTTGTGCATACGCTATTGCCTGACTAATACTAATAATACTCAATTATTCTTACCTGACTAGTGGTAACCGGTTACCACTTTAACTATGCAATCCTAATTTGTTGACCTGGATATATTAAATTAAAGTTTGCAATTCCAGCGTTTAATAACTCTATTCTTGATAGACTAATTCCATTAGCTTGTGCGATTCCTGATAGTGTACTTAGAGTTGCGGGCCATGCTTGAACTGTTACATATTTCTTAGCTGGTACTGGTTGCGGTTTAGGTGGTGGAACTTTTACCGGCGGTGGAACTGTTACCGGCGGTGGAACTTTTACCGGTGGTGGAGTAATAACAGTTGTTGCACCTGTTGCACTGTTGCACTGTTGCCCCGTTGGTCCTGGCGGCCCCTGATTTAATGTTTGTATAACGGGATAACTATTATAAGTAGTTCCGTTAATTGCAGGTGTAACACTTCCAGTATCAGGAACTCCAGTAAGAGGCACAATAGCTGTACTATTTGTATTACTCATTCTACTACGTATTAGAAAAATTCCTATTATTAGCAATATAGCTCCTACTGCTAACATTAAAGGATTATTCCTAACTTCATCTATAAATTCTCCCATTAGTTGTATCCCTCATTAATTCCTGGCGCTCTTAATGGACCGGTTATTCCTGTAGCCCCTAAAGTTTGATTTACTCTAGATGCATAAATAACTTGATTGCTGTAAGATAAAGCTACTCTAGGAATTTCAGGCGACTGATGATTTTCTATTTTTAATGCAACTTGAGGAACTAGTGCGGCTCTCCATCCTGAATGTCTAGGTACATTAGGATATTCATAACCTAATGTCCTTTGGTATACTGGTTGTGCAGCAATTTGCTGTAAAGTGTTTATACGTTTTAATTCGCTTGTAATTGCATTATTATTCCTAGGAAATTGTTCGGTGTTATTAGCTCCAGTAGGAATATTAGGCGATTGTAACATCATATCTCCTAAAAGGGCGCTTGAAAATTCCCTTGTGCGTTCTGTCCCATAACTTTTCCTAGTGTAGTAGAAATTCCACTAGTAACAGCATTTAGATTAGACCCAAATGCTTTATAGTATATTAGTGACAATGTAAATGCTGCTATCACAACAATATACCATTCAGTCTTGGCAAACATAATTTTTTCCTTCCTAGTGGTAACCGGTTACCACTATGGATTATTTATTGGTTTTAATGTATTCACTATGAAACTAGGATGTAACAAAACTAAAACGAAACAAAATAAGGCTAACAAATAGTATACAGTAACATAGCCGAACCTTGTTCTTACTATCATCCATAATATTACGCCTAACAATGCATATGCTAAAATGTACTGATAATCACTATAAGTGTTAGCCATTATTAAATCCGAATAAATCTAAATGAGATATATCTATAGGAGTTGCATTATTTTGCGAACTCACACTATATCCATTCTGTTTATCGGTTGCACCAAAACTAACACCGGCACCTTGTGTACCGAAGTCTGCACCTGCTCCCCCAGTTTCATAGTTCATGTGGGTTCTACCTAAAATCGACTGCCATAAAAGATAAAGTCTTGTTTGACCTTGAGGATTTACAGGTATAATAGCAAGCGCAAAGAATGCCATAAATACAAGCAAGGCAGCAATTCCACCGGGAGTTGGTTGACTTGCTATCCATTCTTTAACCGGATTAATCTTACCATTAATAGAATCTATTATAGTATTGGTTGCATCCGTTAAATGTTTGATTGTATCAACTTGATCTTTTTGTTGTTGTTCTTCTTCTTCAGCAAGTCGTAATTTTAATTCTTCTGGAGTTTCAGGTTTGATTTTATCTTTAATTACTTGTTGACTAGTAAGCGTTTTTTGATCTATTGGTAACGTATCAGTATTAGCATTTTTAGCTGCCTGTTTCGCATTAAAATCTTTTATTTTTTCTACTTTTGTATCTGGCATTCTATTCTCAATTCTAACTGGTAACCGGTTACCACTAGCTATTTTCTACAACTAATGAGGGCGTAAGTATGCAGGCAATTATTCTACCCATTGCACCTTGAAAACCCCCGACTACCAACATTAGACCTAGAATGAATAAAGCAACTACCGCCAAATTTTGTTTCATAACTAGACCTTTCTGTTATTTCTGGTAGTCTTATTTATGGTTAAACGGGAATTAATCCAATAGGATTTATATAAAAAACGTGTGGCTCGATTCTAGGAATACACTGTAAACCGTTTAATGTACCATTCCCAACTGATGCAACTGTTACAGTATATCTCCAATCAGGCCATCCGGAACGTGTATTATCAAGGTATCCTTTACCACTTCTAGAACCGGGGTCGGCAAATCCGTATGATGGTGCAGATATCAGTGGGTACACCCCCTGGTCTACATCTTGTTTATTTTGCAACCTTTGCAGATATAACCAATCTCTAACATCTAAATTTGTTTGTAACCCATATTTCCAAAAAGTGTTACCGCCTACTCCATCTTTTGAAGTTTCAAGATAAGTACAATTTGAATAATTGCTATAGACACTACTTTGTAATCCGTCAACTACAAGTAGAATTACTACATAATGTTGTCCTTGAATAGTTAATTTTGTTCTTTGTTGCGAACCTGCTACAAGAGGTTGTAATACATTATCAATTTGCATTTGAAATGTACCTTGTACGGCACTCATATCAAATGGTAGTTTATTTGTATCATACCATACATCACCATCTCTATATACCGCATCTACTTGTACTGTACCACTTATAGCGGTTACCGCATGTCCTGTACCAGAGACAGCATATAATGCTTGTAGAACCGGGTCGCTTCCGAACATAGCTTGCGGGGTATTTACTATAACTTGTAAACCGGTATCTCCTACTATAATAGGAAGTAATCCTCTTGGGTCGTCTAGTCCTAGTAGACAAAAAGGAAAGAATTGTTCAAAAGTTACAGATTGTGCCCCTACTGTAACTGACATAGTATTGTTTAACCAGTTTTGCACATATGCTTGAGATAGACCATAAGGTAAGCTTTCAATTACATTCTGATCTTCTAGCAAATTTAGCAGAGCTAACTCTCTAAATACTTGAGGCCGAAATTTATGTTGCGATTTATTATACCGCACTTCAATCGTATCAATTAGTCCTAATGCACCGGCAGGTGTTAAACCATATACGGCAGATGTACCAGCACCTAGTGTATAGTTAACCGTCACACGAACTATAATACCTTCACAAAAACCATTCAGCGCGGTTGCTAAATTGAAGTTTAAGGGAGTGTTTAAAGCATAAGCTTGTGTAGGTACACCATTAGTTAAAGCGGGCGCAATCTTTCTAATAGAATCCGTCATATAGTGTCTATTCGCGGCTTGTCTAGCTTCGGCAGCTAATGCGGCTTGTACACTAGCGGCTTGTTGCGGTTGCATATTTGCCATCATAGCCTGGAGTAGAATAGCTTGACTACTATTTGTACTTGTTACTACAGGTGGACTAGATGTTTGAGGAACAGTTATTAGCGATTGAGTCGGCATTTTTTCTCCCTTTTAACTGGTAACCGGTTACCACTTTTAGAAATTAAAGATTCCAGGTGTTACCTGATGCAAGTCCCGCTACAGTTACAGTAGGGCCCTTTAAGAAGCTAGGGCCATAAGTTGAAACTATATGAATTGTAAACCAGAACACGATTAGTCCTAGTCCTAGTGTTACCATACCATGCAGGTATTTTAAACCGAACTCTTTTACTTTCATGAGATTTTTCTTTCTAATGTATAAACTGTAATACGTCTAGATAATGATTGAATTTACGCGCTACACTGTCAACGTCTCGATTAAGAAAGTAGAATTGATATTTTCTTAAATTTAATCTCTTTTGTCCTTCTAGTCTTAATTCGTCTAGCATTGTGCTAACGTCATATCTACCAGTAACATCAAAAGAAATTAAATTAGTAGCTTGTGTACGTAGATACGTAGGACTTCCCGCTACTCTCTGTGTACCGCCTATAACATCAATTCCTGGTAACCTTCCTTGCGCTATAAGAATTTCTAATCCTCGCGGTACTGTATCACCTGCAAATTTCATATTGATACATTCATCTATATCAACAATTGCAGGTAAACCTGCTTGAAGTATTCTTTCAAAAAATTTTGAATATTCATCTTTTCTATCTCCTAATGGTTGCCAGACCATTCTATTCCCACCTGTTTTATATGCGTCAGGTGCTATATCACTTAAAATAATTTTACCGTCACGTTCTGAAAAATCACCCCTCTTTTTAGTATCTAAATGATAAACATTATAAGAAGGGTAAAGAGATAATTTGTGTTTAATGATTTCTCTTATTAATTTAGATTTTCCCATTCCAGTTCTACCAGCTACAAAAGTCATGTAACCGTCGCTAATTTTCTGTACTCGTCTGTCCGACTTTTTCAATTGGTCTGCTATTGACAGTGTTGTCGGTTTTCCATATGGAAGAGAGAGTGATAAACTTTCTGCTACCACTTTCGCTATCCTCAGACTCAAGTGTGACATCTATTTTATCCTGTGAAATTCTAACAAAATTAAGTAATGCTGCTACACTATAATCTAATAAATCTTGATGAGGTATAGGCGGTTCTAATTCTAAACCTTTACTAGAATATAAGTCCCGTAGAAATGGGATAATAACGGGAGTAGCAATTGCTTTTAATGTAGTACGCATAAGAGAATTTTTATTAAATACAAATAGTCTACCATCAGCTAACTTTATTCCTGATGTACGAACAGCTTTATAAATTTGTTCATAACCTTCTACATATTTTGTAAAATCTAATGTATATGACTGTCCATCAATAATCACTTTCATTTTATAGAAAATCCCCTTTGTAAGTACACCATATAACTTTGGTAAAGTCTAGGTGCTAGGATAAGACCAACTTGGAATCGTCTTTTTAATGACATCATTTGACGAACAGCATAGGCAACTTCAGGATTAACTTTTCCACTTTCAATCAAAAAGTCTGCTATAATCATAGCATCTTCTCTATCAAGATTAGACCAAATAACTATACTATGGTCATGACCGCGAGTCGTAGCAATAATAAATTCATCCATATGTTCGCTTTGCCATAGTATAACTTCTACTAAACCTAGTCGTATACTTTTAGCTTCAGCGTCGCTTAAAGTTTTTCTAGTATTTTTACTTTTTTGTTTAGGTTTTTCAGATTTTATTGCATCTTTAATTTTACCAGTAAAATCATTAAATGCTTTAAATTTACTACGTTTCGCTATCGGTTCATTTCGGACGGGGTATTCTGGTTCGTCGGTTGTAGTTCCCCCGTCACGTTTATTAGTGCTACCGTCACGTCTTCCAGTCTCGAAACTTGAGCTGTAAAGCCCGTCTGAAATTCCTGCATTTGTGTAATCTGTGCTTCGCTCGCTACTTTCATCAAGTCCATCGATTGTTGATGTTGCGTCGTCATGTCGTCTATTTTCTGTAGTAGTACTTTTAATTGTTCCGTCTGTAATTGCGCTAGTGTTACCATCTGCTTGTATAGCTCGTCTGACATTTTTTATACTCTCCAAAAGTTGCTCCTTTGTAGGAACAACTCTTCTACCATCAGTCAATTCAATCATGTTTTTCCCCTAGTGGTAACCGGTTACCACTTTAAACAGTAACAGGTTGATCTGTACGACGTTCCCATAAAATAATCGAATTACCGGAATAAGATGCATCAACAAAATAGGTGGTACCATCAGGAAAATCTATAGTTTTCCAAGTACCACCCACAAGAGAAATGTTATAGGTTCCTAGTCCAGAACTAGTAGCATTTAAAGTTACAGCGGTGCCAGAAAAAATTTGTAAATGGTCGCGGTCTATCCCTCGATTAGGAATAAAAGCCTGACCAAATCCTACTTTATAAAGTGTAACGTATTTATAGATATCACGCGTGATTGCTTGACTATCTTTTAGGTATACTATACCTTCTAATAGTAACGCATGTAAATCGTGTAACAATTCTTCAACAGAAATACTATCAGGATTACTTGAATCAGGTATACTATTATATATCTTATTCGATGCTAAGGAAGATAAAATGTTAGTCGCAAAATTCTGCATATAATCCTTTCCGTTACAAGCATGTATCCTACTATTAAAATTTGGCTAAAACTTTGTAGGACACATCCTATTATAAGTATAACATATTTGCACAAGAAAGTCAAGGTGTAAAATAAAAACACCTACACTATTTCTAGCATAGGTGTTTTGAAGTGGTAACCGGTTACCACTTATTATTTAAGATTCTCGTAAAATTCGATATCACCAGGGCTCATAGACTTTAGAGCTTGCACCTCTCCTTGTGTATACTGACTTGTCACATTAGGGAAGGGGCCGTTCGCTTGACTAGCTGTAGAACGGGCCAGTTGATCTAGCTTGTCAGTATCAAGTTTTTGATGCTTGAAACCTTTTCCAGCTTTTTCGACTTTAGGAGCATTTTCAGACTTTGGAGCTTTAACAGGTTTAACAGCTTTTACGGCTTTTTCAGGTACAGCTTTCTCAGGCATATGTGCAATGAAATGATGTAGTTCTGTAAGAAGTTGTACGGCGTCGGCAACTTCTTCAAGAACAAATTTATCACCATAACCAGCTAGGAATGCCGACATTTCAGAACTTGTAAGATCACTGTCCAAAAGTTTTTTGACGTGTGTAATGATACCACGAACAGCTCTATCATAAACAGAAAGTAAGTCGCTCTCTGTAGACTCAGCATGACTCTCAAGTTCCGCGTCTTCCGGATTTCCAAAGGTATCGGCGGCCATTTTGCTTTTTTTCAATGCCATTTTGTCACGGAATTTTATGATTGCCTGATGAGTACATTGTGCAAGTTCAGCGGCGCGGCGTAGTGAGATAGGTTGATTATTTTTTGCGGCTTGTTGGAATAGCCATAGGCCATACATTCCACGATTGGATTGACTAGCAGGAAGACCATGTGCATAGTTGGCGGTGAATGCAGATTGAAGAAGATCATATTCAGAATTAAAAGTGCAAAAATGAACTGGCACTTTATACTCTGCTCTAGCCTCTTGAAGCTGTTGCGGGTCCACACTCCCGTCACCATCACTGAGTATTTCTTTTATGTATTTCTCGTAGGCGTCCCAACGATGATAGCCGTCAAAAATGACTGGACCATAATTGGTTTTCACGCCCTGCATAGGAGGAAATTGTGCGCCGTTGCGTAATGCAAAAACTAGGCTCGTTACATGGTCTTTATTTATTTCGCGCATAGCTAGCTCTGCATCTTCAATAGGAGTTGAATCCATAGGAATTAACTCGCTAAGCGCGATATCCGCAACCTGATCGAAAGTGTTATACATTTCTAATGGAGTAGCATCTTGTGCAATTTCATCAACGTTTTCAAGTCCAGCTTTTGCGTTTTTAAGGGTTGCCATTTTTGTAGCTCTTTCTGTAACTGGTAACCAGTTACCACTTTACCAAATTTAGGATTTCGTTCTTCGTACTTACTGTACATACATAGTATACACTATAAAAAACCAAATGTCAAGTCTTTTTCATACCAGTTTTTAACTTGCAGAAAACTCATATTCTTTTAATTTTAGCACGAACAAACTTTCTAATTATACCGGTTAACCATCTATGCCGTCCAGACAAGCACATATAATTGTATATTGCACCATCAGTAACTACATAGACTACAGTTTCTTTACCACATTTTCTACAATATCTAACAGTCATATATCGTGCAGGTACGATTCCTACTACCTGTCTTAGATGTTGTATTCCTGCCATTTTTCTATCTCCTAAATGGTAACCAGTTACCACTAATCTACCTTAATTGTATCATTATCTAGACTATAAAAGTTTATAGCCTTAGCGTTATGCGCCGCATAAAGTATTTCATATTTAGTTGAATGTCCTATGTAACATGCTACATCAACTACGAATACAATGTCGGCAAGATCAATCTTTTCTCTATGCATTCTATCTAGCATTTCAGGGTCGGCATTATCCATTTCGTCTTTTACTACATAAGGCATTAAAACTATAAAACCTTGTGCAGTAAATTTTTGTGCCAGTTCTAACATAAGGTTAAAAAATCTCATGGAACCGCATAAACATACAATCGGAAAAACGGGATTAGTTTTTCTAGTTCTACCCATTTTATACCCTCAGGCTTGCTATAAATGCTAGCAAGCCCGCAACTATCAATACAACAATTAATATCCAACAAAGGAACAACATGTAAAATGTAAGGTCGTACACTAAGCATTTTCCTTTTCTAATTCTCTACATAATCGCTCGAATCTGTCAGTATCATTCTCAAGATGAACGATTTTTATAAGAAGTTTTTTAGGAAGACTTGCAGCTTTAATCATGCGACTTTTAATCTGTTTATCTTCTTTTTCAAGTTGTTCAAGTCGGATAATTTCTTCTTCTAATAATCGTTCTGAATCAGATTCAATTTGAGCGCGTTGCAGTAATTGCATACTGTAATGCTCTCTCATTTTTTCTTCTTCCTCTCGTTGTTGTTGAGTATGTTCTTGAGCTTCTTCTATCAATTGTTGAATTTTTAAATCTTCAATACGTTTAACCGCTATAGCCTCTTCCGGATTTTTTGTGTGTATGTTTATCTTTTCGTACTTGATAGCGTCAACTAATTCTGGAGGAAGGTCGGGTAAAATTTGTTTCATCCGGCGTTGAGTAGTATAGAAAGTATATTCATCATTCTGTATTCTAGGAATCGTTCTAGTGTTAAGAATTTTTGAATGTCTTTTCTTCTTTCTCAACTTCAAGTATTCTTGCGCAAAACAAAATTGTGAGATGAGTCCAGCTACTACAATTATAGCTATTCCAAGTATTAGCGCAATATTCTGGTATGGATTCTTAAATGCAAGTTCAATGTAATTTCGCGCTAAGTAAATGAAACCCCAAAACGTTACAGTAATAATTATAAACACGACTAGCAAAATTTTACTGTTAAAGTTGTAAAGTGAGACAGGCAACTTTTTAATTTGTACAGGTTCTACAAATGAATAAGGAACGACTTCATATTCCAAGTCTACATTATCTAAAGAGTCTGTAGAGTGGTAACCGGTTACCACATCTTCTTGTTCGTAAAAATCTTGTGCCATTTTTATATCCTTCTTTCAACTAACTTACTTTAAGTCGTCTCTAACTTCAGTAACTAATCTTTTCCAATAATCAATAGTACGCTTTAAGTTTTCTTTATACACAGTACATCTTATAGTACCTATAACTATAGTAACCATGTCATTTCTAGCAGGTTCTATAGTCGCTCCAATTTCTCTAGCAATACGAGTACAATAGTCGGAATCTAACTCTTTAGTTATAAAGTTTTTTACAATCACTAGTATTTCTCCTTTTCAAATATCCACAAGTAGCTATGATTCTTTTTTGCAATCTGTTGCACTCCTTGTATAGGAGTAGTCGAAACTTGATGCAAAATGAAAAGATCTTTTGCTACTAGCCCTAAATTTAACGCAATATTATATATCTCTATATGTGTAAAACGTTGTGACTCGTCTTGACATTTTACCCATATAAGCCCGTGTTGTTTAACTACTCTTTGTAGTTCTTGAATACCTTCTGCATACAAGTCAAGTATATCGTCTATACTCATATTATGAGTAGAATTATTATTATACACGTCATTTACTAACGTATTTCCAGGATATGACATATAAGGCGGATCAATAACTCCTATATCTATACTGTTATTTTTATAGGGTAAATTTCTAAAATCTGTACCTGTTAAAAGATCGCTAGTAAGAAAATTATAAATAGACATATTACTAGTGCGCCAAAATGCGCCATGAGCATATGTTACATCCGCAATAGTATCATTAGGCCTTGAATAAAGTAAAAGAACATTTTCTATAAGTTTATCATTACTTCCTTTATAGCAGGAATAAATCTTTGTAGATTGCTTTTTATGAACAAAGTCTTTATCTCTAGTCGTTAGCATTTTACCAGTTCTTAAACAGTAAATGCATTTTTTACCATTACAGTGTGGACATTTCATGATTTTAATTTCTTTCTAGTGGTAACCGGTTACCACTTATGCTGTTGTGTTAGCAACTTCTTGTAAATACTCTCTCATGTTGATTCCGTCTAATAATTCATAATTATCTGTATCCCACATAAATTTATATTTGTTAGATAACATACCATCATGAAAAGGAAATAAACAATTATTTTCATCGTTATACATGTAACCGGCAAAGTCTTTTAGTATATCAGGCATAGATGCATATGTAGGACGTAAACCATTTCTAGGATTTATAACAGAATTACTGTCAGTTCTTTTTGCTACTTTTGACATATTAACTATAAGTATTCTTTTAATAGTTCTCCAGGTACACCAATAACGAAAATTATTTAAACCAATAGCACTACCTAATCCTACGAATCTTGTAGTTTCACACTCTAATTTATCAATATTATTTTCCCAACAATTTAATACTAACTCTCTCATTAGAGTATATTTATCGAATCCTCTCGAATAAGCATTTTCTTCTTTATCTACACTTTTATACCAATAAACACCTGAAACAACTATAGTTATCCATTCATGTACTTGATATTCCCATTCTCCTAATTTCTTTTCTGTAGAATTAGCTCCAGGAACATTCATAGGTTTAGTAGAATATAGACCGTCTGTAGCCAGCATTATAATCGCACTAGGATTCTGCATTGCTACTCTAACCATTTTTGCGCGTGTTGCACTTGTAACGTAACCAGCAATAATTAAATTATGATAGGGAGGCTTTAATTTTCTTTTAGAATCATATCCTAGGCTTTGCGCGGTTTTACCGTAAAGAGAATTTAATCCTAGTTTTACTACTTTTTCAGCGCCACTACCTCTACTAATTAATAGTTTCCTAAAGTCATACATTTCTCTAATAAATTTATAAGGTTTAATATCGCTAGTAGGATAAAAAGACCACGTTTCATGAATATATAATTGTACTTCATGTTTTCCACTAGACATGGTATCTATACATGCTAGTACCTCAGGCAACCATACCCAACCCTTACCAGCGCCAGGAAAAAATACCCTATCTTTTTTATCTCTCCAGGGAAATGGACCTATAAGCGTTTTTAATCCTAGTTTAGATTTCCAAGATACTAAGCATAATGTAAGTTTAGGAGAATTTTTAATTTCTTGATTATCTATAAACTGTGTATGCTTCCATTCACCATATTTTAGTGATGGTATATCCTCTTGTTCTGTTGGATAAGCAGAATTTATATCTGCATGATAGACTTTGTTCTCATAATTTCCATATTTTAATGTTTCAATTCTTCCGCCGAAAAAAGCATATTCAGCATTTATAACAACTTGATTAGGTATATATTTTTCGTCAATATGTTCTTTAACACCGTATTTTTTCAACATTGCGGCAGCAATAGCACCGGCACCGTCCCATCGTGTTATTTCTAGATTAGCCTCACATATATAACTATGTAATAGTTGCATCAATTCTTCAAGTGCGTCTACTTCTAATTTACAATAGGGGACTACAAAGTCTTGTAATTCTTGTTCTGTAAACGAACCTCTTCTAGTTTTACCCTCTTGTATTTTATCAATGATTTTTAAATATTTTTCTTTTAAAAGTGGTAACTGGTTACCACTACAGAAATAAGATTTTAATGCAGCAATAAATGATGATTGAAAAAATCCAAAAACATCCCATAATACTATACTCTTTTTATACTTGCGTTCCCATTTATTAGACTTTTCATCAAATACAAATTTCTGATAAATACTTTCATATTCTTTTATTTCAAATGATTTTCTAGCTTTATAAGATAACCTATATGATTTATAATCTATAGACTCACCTGAATGAAGTAAACGTAAATCTATTTCTGGTATATTTCTTAACATCATATTTACATCATAAGAAGCACCAAAACATACATGAATAGCATATTTATCATCTGTACTATTTATAAGTGTTAATAAACATTCATCGGTAGTTAAACCATTAGTATTAATTTTACATATTCCCTCATTATTCATTAAGAGTCCATAAAGTTGATAATTAATACGTTCACTATCAGTAACAATATCACTGTGCAAAGTATCAGTTATACCCTCACCATCCCAACATATAAAATGGTGTTTTTTAAATTTAGTCATTGCACGGGTACCGGTTCGAGTATCGGCATATTTATAGAGTTTATGTCTATTTAAATATGCACTATCCGTACGTACATACTTTTCACCTCTATATTCGGCTAGTCTTTTAGCACTAGAATTCCTCATTATCTTCTTTATCCTCTATACTATCACTTTTCAATTTATAAGTTACATCACCATTTCCACCTACGACATAAAATTCTACTTCACTTTTCGATAGCATTCCCTCTTTTCCACTTTTTAGTGTATACCAGAATGTAGTAGCACTCTCATGGAAAATACTACTACCTTTTAGAACTTTAATTCCTTTACCTAATTGTCTATATGAGGCTAATCTACTATAGCCATGTTTTGTATAATTACTCATCTCAATTTTACCTCGGCAATTTTTATTGTGTGTTCATATAAATAAGCGGTTTGCATGTCAGGGATTTTTATAGTTCCTAATCCTAATGGATGAACTTCCATATTATTAGTTGACATAGTTTCTTTAATTCTTTTAAGAAAAAGTTCTAATGCGTCAATCCTTGTCTCACTTGCAAATGTATTTCCGGTGATTCTACCAGATACATCTACAAAATTTATAGAATAGTATCTATCTAAATTGTTCATGGAATGCCAACTTTCTATAGTGGTAACTGGTTACCAGTCGGTGAAACCCTCTAGTTATGGAGTTTCACCGTCCGGATAATCATAATCGTAATCTGCAAAGTCAGAATCATCATAGCCGTACAAATAATCGTGAGCTTCTTCTATTTCCAATTTTGTATACTCACTAGGTTTTTTAACTACATTATACTTTTCATAGAAAGCATTGTCAGTAATAACATAGTTAGGTGGTAGTGGACCGAAACCTTGTGATTGAAGCTCTTTATTTGCACGCGCAATGTAAACATCTCTAGCGCGTTCAAATCTTTTTTGTGCCGTATTTTTATTAAGCTCTAGTTTTACTCTCTCTTTTTTCTTTTGAGAGTGGACCTTCCTCTGCTCTTTTATGAGTTTATAGTCGGCCCTTGTCATGCCTTTATCTGAACGCGTTTTCCTTTGCTTCTTTGGTTGTGCTCTAGGTTGCTTAGGTTCTCTTGTAGTTTTACTTGAAACAGGCTCTACTTTCGCACGCTTGACAAATTGTCGTCTGCTAATCGTATCACCGGTTTGAGGATTATAGTATCTACGACTTGTGGGAGAATAACCTTGTTCTCCCTTCCTTATAGGCCCGTAACCCTCTAGGGATAAACGCGGTTTTTTCTTACCACCCATAGTATAAGTCGGGCTAATAAATGAATACTAGCCCCTCACTTTCTACTAGAATGGTTTGTCGTCTAATTCTCCCGGAAATTCATCGTATTCTGAATCGAAAGGAACTTCTCCTTCCTCATCGCCGCCGCACACACAATCGTCGTCATTATTACCCTGTACCTCATCCAAATCCCAATAAGTTTTATTGTTTTTAAGATGAATGCGATTGAGAATAACATTATGTACAGGAACTTTATCAATAAGTGAAGTGAAAAGACGATCACGGCTATTATTGCCAACCTTAGCTTTTTGAAATGTGAGTGTAACAGTATTGTAGTCGGAATTGGGAAAAACACCTGCAAAGTCTTCAGGGGCTAGTTGAATATCGAGGTACCATTGAGGGCCGAATTGTGACTCGCCCTGGCGGATATTGCGGATGCAAAAAGGAAGATTTAGTTCATTAAGTTTTTCAGGTTTTACGAAACCGTTTAGCCCCGAAGTCGCTTGTTTAGTGTCTGTTAGCTTTCCCATTTTTTAGTCCTTCTTTCCTTTTAGTGGTAACTGGTTACCACTTTATCAATTTAGAAACGCACTACTTTACAGAAGTAACTGTGATACCAAAGTATTTAATGCCGTTATATTCTCGCATTGTTAAACGTCCAGTTACAAGTACACTTTTACCTTTAGTACAATTCAAGAATACATCGGCTTGAGGTTTGTTATATTTAGCAGTATCCGATTCATCGTCGTTATACCACATGATAAGCTCTAACCACATAGTTGTGGTAGTACCAGGTTGCCATACAGCAAGAGAACATTTAATAATTCCTGAACCGGATGGAACATACGTCATTTCCGGGTCTTTAGAGAGACGTCCCGAAACTTGTATGTTGTTGGTATAGACTTTTTTGTCCATTTCCCCAGAAATTTGTGGCGTTGTATTTTCTGTTGCTGCTTTAGCGCGTTGAAGTTTTCCCGGTTGTGGGACTTTTTCGCCCACCGCTTGACTACTTTTTTCTTCACTATTTTCTTTCATCCTGTTTTCTTCTAATCTTTTTTTAAAATCTACCATTTGATTTCCTCTTTCTGGTAACTGGTTACCACTTTTAACTCTTGACTGTCTGTAGGACTGCTCGAAACCTTGACGATAATGAATCATAGAATGAAATGGAGAAACTTCTAGTGTTTCTACTGCATTTATTAATTCCTCATTACTCAATTGAGGATGAATAATGCAATAATCTTGACCGGCTTTCCAACCTTCAATATACGATTCATTACAGAGTTTTTCCCACCTAGTTATTCTCTTTTGCTTCAATATTTCGCCTTAATCTTACCCACCTATCGTCATTTTCATTTTGACGTTCTGCAATTCTAGTAAGATTAATGTCATACATGGGTATGTAATACGTATTAGGGTCGCAACCATTGCAAAAGTCCCTTAGTTCTAGGTGATTTACTTCGGGACTAAACTCCCCACAATGAAAACATCTAGCCATTTCCGATCCTTAGTAGTTAATGCTATTCACCACCCATAGGCACGCCTATCCTTCACACACCCGTAAAGCATAAGAGACTAAACCGTTTATAAAAATTGCTGCAAAGAATGTTCCTTGTGTTCCTGTTCTCTCTATAAGAGATACAACATCGTCACCGAACTTTTCTTCTGCACACGATATACAATTTACACTATCACCGCTTACAATACCTATAAAATCTTTCATTGAAAATGTTCTTTCTGGTAACCAGTTACCACTTAGTAATTAGTCAATTCTAACTTAAAATTCGGCCGAGCTTGAGTATTTTTAGCAGTACAATAATTGTATGTATTGTATGCATCTTCATGATTATTGAAGTAAATAATCAATCCGTCGTCAATATCATCTATACTTTTAAATTGAACAATATAAAGATATGTACTCAAGAATCCATTTATAAACTACATTTTTCGTTACACCTGAAACTGTGAGAGCAAACATTTTAAATCCTTTGTGGTAACTAGTTACCAATACTAGAATGTAAAAAATAGTAAAATAAAA
>CAWCJU010000007.1:0-297687 GCA_963796035.1 uncultured Actinomycetota bacterium
GGCGCACTGTGCCTACCCATAGCAGTGCCCGCGGCCTTTCCGTCGATCCATCGTTAACTCGGCGCCGATTTTAGTCATCAGCGGCACTATTACACGTTCGAACCCGATTTGAGCGCAGGCTCAATTCGACTGCGCGGCGTGTGCCTTGGCTTCACGCCGACGGCGATGCAGGATCGGCTCGGTGTAACCGTTGGGTTGCTGCGTTCCGGTCAGGATCAGATCCTGCGCGGCGAGGAAGGCCAGGCTGTCGTCGAAGTTGGGCGCCATCGGCAGGTACGCCGCGTCCTTGGCGTTCTGCTCGTCGACCAGCGGGGCCATCCGCTCCAGGCTGGCCCGCACGTCCTCCTCGGTGATCACCCCGTGGCGCAGCCAGTTGGCCAGCAGCTGGCTCGAAATCCGCAGCGTGGCACGGTCTTCCATGAGCGCCACGTCGTGGATGTCGGGCACCTTCGAGCAGCCGACGCCTTGGGCGACCCAGCGCACCACGTAGCCCAGGATGGACTGGCAGTTGTTGTCGACCTCTTCGCGGATCTCCTCGGGAGCCCAGGCCAGTTCCTTGGCCAGCGGAATCGTCAGTAACTCCTCGATCTTGGTGCGCTTCTTGCCGGCGAGCTCCTCCTGCACGGCGCCCACGTCGACGTAGTGGTAGTGCATCGCGTGCAGGGTGGCCGCCGTCGGCGAGGGTACCCACGCGGTGGTCGCGCCCGCCTTCGGTTGGCCGATCTTCTGCTCGACCATGTCGGCCATCAGCTCGGTCATCGCCCACATGCCCTTGCCGATCTGGGCCTTGCCCTTGAAGCCGGTCGCCAGGCCGATATCGACGTTGGCGTCCTCATAGGCCTTGATCCACGCGGTGCTCTTCATCGAGCCTTTGCGGATCATCGGGCCGGCCTCCATCGAGGTGTGGATCTCGTCGCCGGTGCGGTCCAGGAAGCCGGTGTTGATGAACACGACCCGGTCGGCCGCGGCCTTGATGCAGGCCTTGAGGTTGACAGTGGTACGCCGTTCCTCGTCCATGATGCCGACCTTGAGGGTGCCCTGGGGCAGGCCCAGGACGTCCTCGACCCGGCTGAACAGCTCGCAGGTGTAGGCGACCTCGTCGGGTCCGTGCATCTTGGGCTTGACGATGTAGATCGACCCGGTGCGGCTGTTGGCCAGCGGGCCGTTCGCGTCACCGGTCTTGAGCCCGTGGATCGCGGTCAGCCCGGTGAACAGCGCATCCATGATGCCTTCGAACACCTCTTTTTCTTCGTCACCCTCGGCAACGGTGACGATGGCGTCGTTGGTCATCAGGTGACCCACGTTGCGGACGAACATCAGGCTGCGCCCGGGCAGGGTCAACTCGCCCTCACCGTCCGGGGTGGTGTAGGTCGCGGTCCTCGTTGAGCACCCGGCTGAACGTCTTGCCGTCCTTGTTCACGTCTTCGGACAGGTCGCCCTTGTTCAGCCCGAGCCAGTTGCGGTAGCCGAGCACCTTGTCGTCGGCGTCGACCGCGGCCACAGAGTCCTCGAAGTCCATGATCGTGGTGATGGCCGATTCCAGGACCACGTCCTTGATGCCCGCGGAGTCGGTCTTGCCGACCGGCGACTCCGGGTCGATCAGGATCTCGATGTGCAGACCGTGATTGGCCAGCAACACCGACCAGTCGGGGGAGCCGAGCTCGCCGGTGTAGCCGGCGAACTTCTCCGGGCTGGCCAGGCCGACGGACCCGTCGGCGGTCGCGACCTGCAGCTGGCCGTCCTCGACACTGAGTCCCGTCGCGTCGGCCCACGACCCGGATTCCAGCGGCACGGCCTCGTCGAGGAACTTGCGCGCGTAGGCGATCACCTTGTCGCCGCGGATCTTGTTGTAGCTCGTGCCCTTGTCGGCGCCGTCGCTCTCGGGGATGACGTCGGTGCCGTAGAGGGCGTCGTAGAGCGAGCCCCACCGGGCGTTGGCGGCGTTCAGCGCGAACCGGGCGTTGAGCACCGGCACCACCAGCTGCGGGCCGGCGGTCGTGGTGATCTCGTCGTCCACGCCGGAGGTGGTGATGGTGAAGTCCGCGGGTTCGGGCTGCAGATAACCGATCTCGGTGAGGAACGTGTGGTACGCCTCGATGTCGAGCGGCTCGATGACGCGCTGCCGGTGCCACTTGTCGATCTGGGCCTGCAGCTCGTCGCGCCGGCGCAGTAGGTCCTGGTTCTTGGGGGTGAGGTCGGTGACCACCTTGTCGACGCCAGCCCAGAAACTATCCGGGTCGATGTCGGTGCCGGGCAAGGCTTCGTTGTTCACGAAGTCGTAGAGCACACGGGCGACGCGCAAGTTCCCCGCCGACACGCGATCAGTCATGATTCTCCTCCGTCATGGGCCGCACCGGACCATCGTCGGGCCAGATTGGCAATGTCCTAAGCCTACCGAGCGCAGCCAGGTGAGCGTTATTCGCCCGACCCGGCAGACGCAGGTCAGGCCGCGCTGACAGCCCCAGGAACGATACTGCGGCGAGCACCGGGATCTGTTGCCAGCAACGCATGTTCCGCGCCCGGCGGTGCTGCGCCCTCCAGCACTTTCTTAACTGGTAGCCGTCAAAGATCATACGGGCTGCGCGCAGTCGTACCGCCCGGCAAGTATCGCTACGCGTCGCGCATGGTCCCGACGAGGTCTTCAACCAGGTCGTCCATCGCGACCATGGCCACCACGGCCCCGCGTTCGTCGGTCACCAACGCCAGATGGCTGTTGCTGCGGCGCATCCGGGACAGCGCATCAGCCAGCGGCAGTGAGCGGGACAGCCGCGGCAGCGGCCGCACGTTCGCCAGATCGATCACCGTATCCGGGTCGTCGTCGAGCGTCAGCACGTCCTTGATGTGCAGATATCCGACGAAGGCGCCGCCGACGCTGGCCACCGGGAACCGGGAGTAACCGGTCTGGGCCAGGGCCTGCTCGAGGGCCCCGATCGTCGGGCCCGAGCCCGCCGCGGCGACCGGTACCGCGTGCACGGCGGCGAGGGGGACCGCCACGTCACCGACCACGCGGTGGCGGATTTGCAGCGCACGGGTGAGCCGGGTGCGTTCCTCTGAGTCCAGCAAGCCCTCGGATTCCGACTCGGCGATCATCTCGCTGAGCTCGACGGGGGAGACTGTGATCTCCAGCTCGTCCTTGGGTTCGACGCCGAACGCACGCACCACCACGTTGGCGCACTTGTTGTAGAACACGATGAGCGGCCGGGCGGCGCGCACGTAAGCCAGATACGGCGGGACGAGCAGCATCGCGGTGCGCTCCGGGCCGGCCAGCGCGATGTTCTTCGGCACCATCTCGCCCAGCAGCACGTGCAGCGTCACCACGATCGCCAGCGCGATCGCGAAGGACAACGTGTGCAGCAGCGTCGGATGAATTCCGGTGAGCCCCAGTGCCGTTCGCAGCAGATTGAACACCGCCGACTCGCCGATCCGCCCGAGTAGCAGGGACGCGGCGGTGATGCCCAATTGGGCGCCGGCCAGCATCGACGGTAGTTGCTCCCCGGCGCGGATCACCGTGACCGCGGCAGCCTTGCCCTGTTCGGCCATCGCCTCGAGGCGGTCACGCCGCGCCGAGATCAGCGAGAACTCCGCCCCGACGAAGAACGCGTTCACCCCGATCAGCAGGCAGGCCAGCAGCAGCCCCATGGTGTCGCTCATCGATGCGTCCCGCTCGCGGGGACTTCACCGTGACTGCTCAGCTCGATCAGTTCGAGCAGGTCGATCCGGCGTTCGTCCATCCGGATAACCGTCGCCTGCCACCCCGTCGCCGCATCCAGCAAGCCGTCCGCGTCCAACGCGGGCAGCCTGACGGTGTCGCCGGCCACCGGAATGTGACCGATCTCGCGCAGCACCAGCCCGCCGATGGTCTCGTAGGGGCCTTCGGGCGCCCGAAACCCGGTGGCGGCGGCGACCTCATCGATGCGCAGCAGGCCCGATACTCGCCAGCCGGTGCCGGCGGGCACCACATCCGGGGTCGCGTCGTCGTGCTCGTCGCGCACATCGCCGACGATTTCTTCGATCAGGTCTTCGACGGTCACCATGCCGGCGGTGCCGCCATATTCGTCGACGACCAGCGCGGTTTGCAGGCTGTTGGCCCGGATCTCGGCCATCACCGCGTCGCCGTCCAGGGTTGACGGCACCTTCGGAACGGGTTGGGCCACCGTGGTCAGCCGCGTGCGGGCGCGTTCGGTCCGGCGGGATGGCGAACACCTGCTTGACGTGCACGATGCCGACCGTCTCATCGAGGTCACCGTCCACGATGGGGAAGCGGGAGAATCCGGACATGGCGGCCGCGGTCACCAGGTCGGCGACCGTGTCGTCGGTCTGCAGCGCCACGATCTTGGACCGGGGCGTCATCAATTCCTCGGCGCTCAGGTTGCCGAACTGCAGCGATCGCCGCACCAGGGCCGCCGTGGCGGCGTCGAGTGAACCGCTGCGCGCCGACGAACGCACCAGCGACAACAGCTCTTGCGGTGACCGAGCCGACCGCAGCTCTTCGGCCGGTTCGACGCCCAGCCGGCGCACGATCCAGTTCGCCGCCCCGTTGGTCAGCCGGATCGCCGGGGTGAGCAGCAGCGAGAACAACAGCTGGGCGCTCACCACGGCGCGGGCCGTCGCCAGCGGGCGCGCCACCGCCAGGTATTTGGGAACGAGCTCGCCGAACACCATCGACACCGACGTCACGATCACCAGCACCAAGAAGGCCATGATGGCGTCGCCGACCTTGTCCGATATGCCGATCGCATCCAGCCAGGGGTGCGGCAAGTCGGCCACCATCGGATCGGTCAGGTAACCGGCGGCCAGCGTGGTGACCGAGATACCCAACTGGGCGCCCGACAGCTGAAATGACAGTCGCTGGTGCGCGCGGCGGATCCAGCGGTCGCGGCGCCCACCGCCGCGCGCGTTCGCCTCGACGGCGCTGCGGTCGAGGGTGGTCAGCGAGAATTCCGCGGCGACGAAGACGGCGTTGCCGAAGATGAGCACCGCGATCGCCACAACGCTGATCACGGTGACGGTGACGTTCATGAAGTACGCCGCCGGCCGGCCGATGGTGACGGCTCGAGTGGCAGAGAAGGCGCCGCAGGAGGCTCCGCATCGGGCGATTCGTCCGACGGCTCGTGCGCCCGCAAGCCGGTGGCTGGCACGGGTGCCTGCGGCACGTCGATCCTTTCGCTACCTGGTGGCTGAGCGGTCGCGGTTGCGTCCATCTTTGCTGTCTTATGCTAGCCCGGGCCGCGGCCTCGGGGTGCTGCCCAGTCCCGGCCACGCCGGTCGCGCCCGAATCGCCCACCACCGGGGCTGACTAAAGTATGCCTAACCTTACTCCGGTAGGCTCTGCGCACTATGCCCGACGCTGAGACGCCGTCCATTCACGTCCTCCCGCGCGAACGCTTCGACATTTCCGACGAGGTGGCGCGCATTCCCCGCCCGCCGGTTCCCACACTGGATCCACCGTTCGGCATGCGCGTGGCGCAGTTCGAGGACGTGGACATGGTGACCGAGTGGATGAACCGCCCGCACCTGGCCCAGGCCTGGGAATACGACTGGCCGGCCCCGCGCTGGCGTCAGCACCTGAGCGCCCAGCTGGACGGGACCTATTCGCTGCCGTTGCTCGGCAGCATGCGTGGCATAGACCGCGCCTACCTCGAATTATATTGGGGTGCAAAGGATCTGATCTCGCGCTATTACGACGCGGAGCCCTACGACCTGGGGTTGCACGCAGCCATCGCCGACCTGAGCCTGGTGAACCGTGGACTGGGCCCGATGCTATTGCCCCGGATCGTGGCCAGCGTTTTCTCGGCGGAGCCGCGGTGTCGCCGGGTCATGTTCGACCCCGATCACCGCAACACCACCGCGCGCAGGCTGTGCGAGTTCGCCGGGTGCAAGTTCCTCGGAGAACACGACACGACGAACCGGCGCATGGCGCTCTATGCGCTGGAAGCGCCGACGACGGCCTCCTAGCCGCTGTAGTCGGGCGCTATCCCGGCGGCCACCAACTCCCACAACGCCTCGTCGGTGCCGCCACCGACCCGGGCCGGCTTCATGTCGCGCCACCACGCGCCCAGCGGCGTCTCATCGACGAGACCCGATCCGCCGAACTCACTCAGCGCCGATGCTTCGCGGCGATCGCGGCCTGCAGGTCGCCGACGGTGTCGCAGCTCAAGAGTCCCCTTCCGACAGGGCGAACGCCCAGCCGCTCTTCGATCGCCATCATGCCCACGGCGAAGGCCACCGAGTCCAGTCCGACGTCGTCGACGAGCCGGGCATCGGGCGTCACGCGGGACGGGTCGACGTTGAGGTCGTCGCGCAAGATGCTCAGCACCTCGGCGCTGACCTGAGCAGGGGAGGCCGAAGACGCGGGAGAAGGGGAGGTCATGGCGCAGTAGGTTCGCAGCCATACTTAGGCAAGGTTAGCCTTACCCCAGTGTGTCACCAGCCCTGCGGCAGCGGATGTCCCTCGGCGAAGCCCGCGGTCGACTGCACCCCGACCACGACCCGTTCGTACAGCTGCGCGAGGTTGGCGGCGCCGACATACGTGCAGGTGCTGCGCACGCCCGAGGTGATGTGATCGAGCAGATCCTCGACACCGCCGCGGGACGGATCCAGCCCCATCCGGGACGTCGAAATGCCCTCCTCGAACAGCGCCTTGCGGGCGCGATCGAACGCGGTGTCCGCCCCCCTACGCGCGACCACCGCCCGTTTGGAGGCCATGCCATAGCTCTCCTTGTACGGCTGATCGTCGCGGTCGCGCATCAGGTCGCCGGGCGACTCATACGTGCCGGCGAACCACGACCCGATCATCACGTTGGACGCCCCGGCGGCCAGCGCCAGCGCCACATCCCGCGGATGCCGAATGCCACCGTCGGCCCACACATGGCCACCCAATTCCCTTGCCGCCGAAGCACATTCGATAACAGCGGAAAATTGCGGGCGGCCGACGCCGGTCATCATCCGGGTGGTGCACATCGCGCCCGGTCCGACGCCGACCTTGACGATGTTCGCCCCGGCGCCCAGCAGATCGCGGGTGCCCTCCGCCGAGACGACGTTGCCCGCGGCCAGCGGCACTCCCAGCTCCAGCGCCGCGACGGTCCGGATCGCCTCGATGGTCTTGACCTGATGCCCGTGCGCCGTGTCGATGACCAGCAGATCGATGCCGGCCTCGGCCAGCGACCGCGCCTTGGCCCCGACGTCGCCGTTGATGCCGACGGCCGCGCCCACCCGCAGCCTGCCGCGCGCGTCGACGGCCGGGGTGTACAGGCCCGCGCGGATGGCGCCGGTACGGGTCAGCACGCCGGCCAGCGTCCCGTCGGCGTTCGTCACGACCGCGACACCGATGGGTGACTGGTCGAGCAGGTCGAAGACCTTGCGCGGCTCGGTTCCCACCGGCGCAGTGACGAAATCGGTCATCGCGACGTCGCGCACGCGCGCGAAGCGGTCGACACCCAGGCACGACGATTCGCTCACCAGGCCAATTGGACGGCCCTCGAAGGCGACGACGGCGACACCGTGCGCACGCTTGTGGATCAGCGCCGTCGCGTCGGACACCGAGTCGTCGGGGCCGAGCACGACCGGGGTGTCCAGAACCAGGTCGCGGCTCTTGACGAACTCCACCGTCTGCTGCACCGCGGTGATCGGGAGATCCTGCGGCAAGATGACCAGCCCGCCGCGCCGCGCGACGGTTTCGGCCATCCGCCGCCCCGCCACCGCAGTCATGTTGGCGACCACGACGGGGATCGTCGTGCCCGAGCCGTCACCGGTGGACAGGTCGACGTCGAAGCGGGATGCGACCTCCGAGCGGTTCGGCATCACGAAGACGTCGTTGTAGGTCAGGTCGTATGCGGGTCTGTGCCCGTCGAGAAACCTCATCGCAGTCGCCCCACCAACTCAAGCCCCCTTCAGCCCTCTGGTGTTCCCGGTTACGCGGGCACTTCGGTGCGGTCTGCGCTCCACAGCGTGTGGAAGCGCTTGTCCGGGTCGTCGTCGATGCGGCCGTAGGTGTGTGCGCCGAAGAAGTCCCGCAAGCCCTGGGTGAGCGCGGCCGGCAACCGCTCGGTGCGCAGCGCGTCGTAGTAGGACAGCGCCGAGGCGAAGCCGGGGATCGGGATGCCGAGCTCGGTGGCCTTCACCACGACGCGACGCCAGCTGTCGATGGATTCCTCGATGGCGCTGCGGAAGTAGGGCGCGACGATCAGGGACGGCAGGTCGTCGTCGTCGTCGAACGCCTCCTTGATGCGGTTGAGGAACTTGGCCCGGATGATGCAGCCGCCGCGCCAGATCGTGGCCATGTCGCCGGGGGTGATGCCCCAGTCATACTCCGCGCTGCCCGCCTGGATCTGGTTGAAGCCCTGTGCGTAGGCGATGATCTTCGACGCGTACAGCGCCTTGCTCACGTCATCGACGAACTGTGTTGCGTCGTTTGGCTTCTCGCCCAGCCGGCCGGAGGCAAGGCCGGTGGTGGCCTTGCGTTGGGCGACCGAGCCGGACAGCGCGCGGGCGAACACCGCCTCGGCGATACCGGTCACCGGCACACCGAGATCGAGCGCCGACTTCACCGTCCAGCGGCCGGTGCCCTTCTGCTCGGCCTCGTCGAGGATGAGGTCGACCAGCGGCTTGCCGGTCTTGGCGTCGGTCTGGCGCAGCACCTGCGCGGTGATCTCGATCAGGAAGCTGTCCAGGTCGCCCTTGTTCCACTCGGCGAACACGTCGGCGATCTCGGGTGCGGTCTTGCCCAGGCCGTCGCGCAACAACTGGTAGGCCTCGCCGATCAGCTGCATGTCGGAGTACTCGATGCCGTTGTGCACCATCTTGACGAAGTGGCCGGCGCCGTCGGGGCCGATGTGGGTGCAGCACGGCACGCCGTCGACGTGTGCGGAGATCTCCTCGAGCAGCGGGCCCAGCGATTCGTACGACTCGGCCGGACCGCCCGGCATGATCGACGGGCCGTTGAGCGCCCCCTCCTCACCGCCGGAGATGCCGGCGCCGACGAAGTGCAGACCGCGCTCGCGGATCGCCTTCTCCCGACGGATGGTGTCGGTGTAGAGGGCGTTGCCGCCGTCGATGATGATGTCGCCTTCTTCCATCGCGTCGGCGAGCTCGTTGATGACGGCGTCGGTCGGCTCGCCGGCCTTGACCATGATGAGCACTCGGCGCGGCTTCTCCAGCGCGTCCAGAAATTCCGCGATGGTCTCCGAGCGCACGAACTTGCCCTCGTCGCCGTGCTCTTTGAGCAGCGCATCGGTTTTGGCGATCGAGCGGTTGTGCAGCGCCACGGTGTAGCCGTGCCGGGCGAAGTTACGGGCGATGTTGGAACCCATCACGGCCAGGCCCGTGACGCCGATCTGCGCGGTGCCGGTCTTCGCATCCGACGAACTCATGTTGTCGCCTCTCAATTTGGAGAACTATTCCGAAAAGCTTTCGGTGACACTGTGGCACAGCGAACAGTCGAGCGTCCGGGGTGATCGGCTCGGGGCGGCGTCAGAGGTTGAACAGGCGTTGCAGCTCGGTGAGCCACGGGACGGCCAGCGCGACGGTGGGCACCACGAATACCGCCGCCGCGGCCAGGTATGCCGCCGCCGACAGCAGCGGGCTGTTGCCGCGTCCGCCCAGGCGGCGCACTCTGAGCACCGTGCTGGGGCCGCTGGCCGCGAGCGCACCCGACGGTGCCCGCCCCGATGCGCACGCGACCAGCGCCCGGGCCAGGGGAGCGCGACCCGCGGCGCGGACCGCCGCGTCGTCGGCGAGCAGCTCGACCAGCAGCTGGACCGCGCCGAGCGCGTTGGCGCTGCGGACCAGCCGCGGGAAGGCGGCGTGCACGGCGGTGAAGGCCTCCAGCACCAGGTCGTGCCGCGCCCGCAGATGGGCGCGCTCGTGGGTGAGGATCGCCTCGACCTCGGCGTCGGCAAGCGTGGTCAGCGTTCCCTCGCTGACCACCACGCGGCTGCGCACGCCGGGCAGGCAGTAGGCGAGCGGTTGCGGCACGTCCAGCACGCGAAGATCGCGCGTGCGGGCGCAGGACTGGGACAGCGCCGCGCCGTGGCCGACTCCGACCAGGTCGACCACCATGCGGTGGTGGGCCCGCCGTTTCCGGTTGGCGATGGCCACCCGGACCACGGCGACCATCAGCCGGGCGCCGACCAACACGGTCAGGGCGAACACGCTGATGTAGACCGTCCACAGCGGCCAGCCGAGGCGGTCGGCGGCGCCGACGATGCTGGTCGTGGGCCGCCCGTCGCGACCGGGCATCAGCAATCGGGTGGCGATCGCGATGCCGGCGCTGAACGCGGACAGGACCGCGGCCAGCGCGACGGCTTGCCAGAGCACCATTGCGGCGCGGGGAGCGCGCAGCGGCCAGCGCGCGCGTGCCAACATTGCCGGCGCCGGGCCGGTCAGTAGCACCGCGAGGATGATGAAAGCCAGCGCGGACACACTGTTAGTGTCCCTCAGCCCTCCGGTGCAGCGCCAGCAGATGGCGAGTTATTGCGTTGATTGGCTTCCAGTTCGGCAAGTGCGCGCCGCAGCGCCTCCGCCTCGTCGGCGCCGACACGTTCGACGAAGTGCACCAGCGCGGCCTGTCGGCCGCCGGAATCCTCGGCCTGTGCCAGCGCGTCCACCATGAGTCCGGCGACCAGCTCGTCGCGACCATGCACCGGTGCGTACCGGTGTGCCCGGTCGTCGCGGATCTGGGAGACCAGGTTCTTCTTGGCCAGCCGTTGCAGCACGGTCATGATCGTGGTGTAGGCCAGGTCGCGCTGTGCCGATAACGCCTCATGGACCTGGCGGACGGTCTGAGGCTCGGGCGTGGACCACAGATGGTCCATGACAGCCCGTTCTAGATCCCCCAGCCGAGTCAGTTTGGCCATATTTCGTTCATCTCCTGAGCGTCGAATCAAGCGTACTCCAGGCTTACTACCGACGGTCGTACGGAAGGCTGACAAATCGCTGTGCCGGCCGCCCGCGTGCCCGCGGCGGGAACAAGAAGAACAATACCTCTTGCAAAGTTAGGGCAGCCTTGCCTATGCTGATCCAGTCGAGCGATAACGGACCGTGTGAGAGTCCTGAGGGCTGCAGCGACCCCCGGTCTACTCGATCGGCGAGCCCCGTGCCTTAACGGCACGGGGCTCAGCCGTTTTCGGGGCCAAGATTCCGCCACGAGCGTGCATGCGGGGGCCATGGTGTAGACACATGGGCGTGCCAGAGCCGCAGAAAACGATCCTCCCGCCGGACTTCGCCGCACCCTTCGACCGCGAGATCGGGCTGCAATTCACCGAACTCAGTCCCGACGGTGCCCGAGCCCAGCTCGAGGTCACGCCCAAGCTGTTGCAGCCGATGGGTTTGGTTCACGGCGGCGTTTACTGCTCGATGATCGAAAGCATGGCCAGCGTGGCCGCCTACACGTGGCTGGCCACCCGCGGCGGCGGAAATGTGGTGGGCGTCAACAACAACACCGACTTTTTGCGCTCCATCGGCTCGGGCATGGTGTACGGCACCGTCGAACCCATCCACCGCGGCCGACGCCAGCAATTGTGGTTGGTCACCATCACCGACAGCGACGACCGGGTCGTCGCCCGCGGTCAGGTTCGACTGCAGAATCTCGAGATCCGCGAAGGCTGACCAGAGCGCCAGGCCACGTCGACCATTATTGAAACGCTCTGTCCGGCAACCCTATTGGAGGGGCGATCGGGCTAGCTGGCCCGCCTGGCGGCCGGCCGTTTGGTCTCGGCAGCGACCACCGCCAGCTGTTCGAGCCGGGTGCGGGCGAACGCCTGCTGTTCGGTGATGGTGAGCTGGCCGCGCCGGGTGCTCAGGAACGTCACCGTCCAGGACAGCAGCGTGCTGATCTTGGTCTTGAACCCGACCAGGTAGACCAGGTGCAGCACCAGCCATGCGAACCAGGCGAACAGGCCGCTGAACTCGACCGGGCCGATCTTGGCCACCGCGGAGAACCGCGACACCGTGGCCATCGAGCCCTTGTCGAAGTACTGGAAGGGCTCCCGCTCGGCCGGGTTGGCGCCGTCGAGTTCGGCCTTGATGGTGCTCGCGACGTACTTGGCGCCCTGGATGGCGCCCTGCGCCACTCCCGGCACGCCTTCGACGGCGGCCAGGTCGCCGATGACGAACACGTTCGGGTGGCCGGGGACCGACAGGTCGGGCAGTACCTTGACGCGGCCGGCGCGATCCAGTTCGACGGACGACTGATCGGCGAGGTCGCGGCCCAGCGGGCTGGCTGACACGCCGGCTGACCAAACCTTGCACGCCGATTCGATGCGCCGGATGGTGCCGTCGGAATCCTTGACGGTGATGCCGTTGCGGTCGACGTCGGTGACCATCGCGCCCAGCTGGATCTCCACGCCCATCTTCTCCAGCCGGGCCGCCGCGCGCTGACCCAGCTTGTCGCCGAACGGCGGCAGCACGGCGGGCGCGGCATCGAGCAGGATCACCCGCGCCTTCGTCGAGTCGATGTGCCGGAACGAGCCCCTCAACGTGTCGTTCGCCAATTCGGCGATCTGCCCGGCCATTTCGACGCCGGTGGGCCCCGCCCCGATCACGGTGAACGTCAGCAGCTTGGCCCGTCGTTCCGGATCGCGAGAGCGCTCGGCCTGTTCGAACGCGCTCAGGATCCGGCCCCGCACCTCGAGCGCGTCGTCGATCGACTTCATGCCCGGCGCGAACTCGGCGAAATGGTCGTTGCCGAAGTATGACTGGCCGGCGCCGGCGGCGATGATCAAGCTGTCGTAGGGAGTGTCGTAGGTGTGCCCGAGCAAGTCGGACACCACGAACTTGCCCTCCAGGTCGATGTGGGTGACGTCACCGAGCAGCACCTGAACGTTGCGCTGCCTGCGCAACACGACACGGGTGGGCGGTGCGATATCGCCTTCGGACACAATGCCCGTCGCCACTTGGTACAGCAGCGGCTGGAACAGGTGGTGCGTGGTACGGGCGATCAGTTTGATGTCGACGTTGGCGTGCTTGAGTTTTTTCGCCGCGTTCAGTCCGCCGAAACCGGAGCCGATGATGACGACCTGGTGACGGCGCTCCGGTCCAGCTGTGGTACCTGGCTGGGGGCTCATGTTCCGCTGCTCCTGACGGGGGCTTCTGGATGCGCGACTGCAACTAGCCACCACGCTAGTCAGGCGGATACCCCCAAACCTAGTTGGCAACATGTGTAATCAAACACATCGCCAGTATCACTGCTGGTCGTCGTACGTGATACTTGTCATGCCCGCTCGACCAGCGGTGAAAGGCCTACAGCCCCACGAGCGGACGCAGCGCTTCGCCGGCCGCCTCAACGACGCCGGGTGTGTAGAACGGCAGGTTGATGATGACGCCGTCGATGCCCGCGTCGATCACCTTGGTCTTGATCTGATCGGCGACCGAATCCGGCGTGCCGACCACCATGCGCTGCGTCATCTCGGCGGGAATCTGGTCGATGTTCGCGTTGTCGTCGATCAGCACGGTGATCAGCGTGCTGGTCTCCAGGGTGGCGGGATCGCGGCCCACCTCCTCGCAGGACCGGCGCACGGCGTCCAGCTTGCGCGGCAGCTCGTCGAAACCCGCGATGACGTTGAGGTGGTCGAAATGCCGTGCGGCGAGCGGGATTGTCTTCTTCTCGCCGCTGCCGCCGATCATCAGCGGAATGTGGTCCCGGAAGCGGGGATTGGCGAACGCCTCGCTGGTTCGGTACCACTTGCCCGAGAAGGTGGCCCGCTCGCCCTTGATCATCGGCAGGATGATCTCGAGGGCCTCGTCGAGCCGGTTGAACCTGTCGGTGAAGGTGCCGAATTCGAAGCCCAGCTGATCGTGCTCGAGCTGGAACCATCCGGTGCCGATCCCCAGAATCGCCCGGCCCTGGCTCACCACGTCCAGCGTGGTGATGGTCTTGGCGAGCAGCGTCGGGTTTCGATACGTATTGCCGGTCACCAGGGTGCCCAGCTGTACCCGCTCGGTGGCGGTGGCCAGCGCGCCCAGGGCGGTGTAGGCCTCCAGCATCGGCTGATCGGGCGAGCCCAGCATCGGCAGTTGGTAGAAGTGGTCCATCACGAAAACCGAGTCGAATCCAGCGGATTCGGCCTCGCGCGCTTGGGCGATGACGGTGGGGAAGAGTTGCTCAACCCCGGTGCCGTAGGAGAAGTTGGGAATCTGCAGACCGAGTCGAATAGCCACGAGAATCACCGTAGCGATCGGCCCGGCGCGGGAGAAGGGTGCGCGACGGGCGCGCGTTACGCCTCAGGCGAAACGCGCCAGCGCGCCGTGGCTCACGTGCAACGTCTGGCCGGTGATGTGGCGAGCCGCCGAGGTGGTCAAGAACAACGCCAGGCGGGCGGCCTCCGCTGCCACCGGCGCCGGCGTGCGGGAGAGTCCGTCGTAGCCGGCCTCGGCGCTGCGTCCGCTCGCCACGACGTTGACCGTGATTCCGCGGGTGCCGAAGATGCTTGCCTGGCCCGCAGTCCAATTCGACAGCGCCGCTTTGATTGCGGCGTCGGCGCTTCCGGCCGGCGGGTTCTCGGGCACCACACTGATGATGGAGCCGCCCGAGCGCAGGTGGTCGCCCACGGCCTGCACCGTCAACACCGCCGAAAGCACCGTCGCGTCAAGGGCATTGCGCCAGGCGTTGGCCGTGTCGGCGATCGAGTAGGTGCGCGGGTCGCCGGCGTCCCAGGTGGCTGCGGGCACGTTGACGATGGTGTCCAGATGATGCGGGAACAGCGGGCGGGCCTCTTCGAGGCTGGCCGGGTCGGTGGTGTCGCAGACGATCGCCTCGACCTCCAGCTCCTTGGCGGCGATCTCCAGATCGCTCTTGCGTGCGCCCACGAGGGTCACTTTGTGGCCGTCATCGCGGAAGCCCTCGGCTACCGTGCGCCCCAGGTCCGTGTCTCCGCCGGTAACCAGCACCTCCACTGCCATGACCTCCTCGTGTTCACGCGCGTTATGGCATCGATCCCCACAGATGTTACTGGACAGTAGCTAGTCGGCGAAACTTTCGTCGGCGCGACGCGCGGATCAGTTGCATAACTATTCGGCCGCCACTTTCTTGCGGCGGTTCAACCCCCGAGCGGACCGCATCCTCGGCGGGCTAGGGTTCATCCATGCGTCGGATCGGGATCCTGGCCGCCCTGGTTTCGACGGTGCTGACGGCGGGCCTGATCGGGTGCAGTCCGAAGTCGCCCTCGTCGCAGACGTCGCGCGGCGTCCGGCAAGGTCATGGTGTTCGCCGCGGCGTCGCTCAAGCCGGCGTTCACCCAGATCAGCCAGCAGTTCACGAACCGAGAATCCGGGCATCGGCGTCGAATTCGAGTTCGCCGGGTCCTCCGACCTGGCGACCCAGCTGACGCAGGGCGCGACGGCCGACGTCTTCGCCTCGGCCGACACCGCCCAGATGGACACGGTCAGCAAGGCCGGCTTGCTGACCGGCAACCCGACGAACTTCGCGTCGAACACGCTGGTCATCGTCACCGCGCCGGGCAACCCGAAGAAGATCGGATCCTTCGCCGATCTGGCCAAGCCCGGCCTCAACGTGGTGATCTGCCAGCAACCGGTGCCGTGCGGGGCGGCGACCCAGCGCGTCGAAGACAGCACCGGAGTGCGTCTCAACCCGGTCAGCGAGGAACTCAGCGTGACCGACGCCCTCAACAAGGTCACCAGCGGCCAGGCCGACGCCGCGCTGGTCTATGTCACCGATGCCAAGTCCGCCGGCGGCAAGGTCGCGACCGTGAACTTCCCGGAGGCCGCCGGCGCGGTGAACGTCTATCCCATCGGCGTGCTGAAGAAGGCGCCGCTGGGCACGCAGGCGCAGAAGTTCGTCGACCTGGTGACTTCGCCGACGGGCCAGCAGATCCTGGCTCAAGCCGGGCTTCGCGAAACCCTGAGTCACGCATGCACCGGCCGACGGATCTGCCCCGCTGGGTGTATGTCCCCGCGGCGGTGGGGACCGTCTTCGTGGTGCTGCCGTTGCTGGCCATCGCGGTCAAGGTCGACTGGCCGCATTTCTGGTCGCTGATCACCAGCTCGTCGTCGCGGACCGCGTTGTTGCTGAGCCTTAAGACCGCGGCCGCCAGCACGGTGCTGTGCGTCGCGCTGGGGGTGCCGATGGCCCTGGTGCTGGCACGCAGCACGGCGCGCGTCGATCCGGTTGCTTCGTCCGCTGATCCTGCTGCCCCTGGTACTGCCGCCGGTGGTGGGCGGGATCGCGTTGCTGTACGCGTTCGGCCGGCTCGGATTGCTCGGCCGGTACCTGGAGGCCGCCGGTGTCAGCATCGCGTTCAGCACCACCGCCGTGGTGCTGGCACAGACCTTCGTCTCGCTGCCGTTTCTGGTGATTTCGCTGGAGGGCGCCGCGCGTACCGCGGGGGCCGACTTCGAGGTGGTGGCCGCGACGCTGGGGGCGCGCCCGAGCGTCGTGTGGTGGCGGGTCACCCTGCCGTTGCTGTTGCCGGGCGTGGTGTCGGGGGCGGTGCTGGCCTTCGCCCGCTCGCTGGGCGAGTTCGGTGCGACGCTGACGTTCGCCGGATCCCGGCAGGGGGTGACGCGCACGCTGCCGCTGGAGATCTACCTGCAACGGGTGACCGACGCCAATGCCGCAGTGGCGCTGTCGATTCTGCTGGTGGTGGTGGCGGCCCTGGTGGTGTTGGGCTTGGGCACGCGCCGGCTGACCGGAAGCGACACCCGGTAACCATGAGCGAATTGCAGCTGCGCGCGGTCGTCGCGGACCGCCATGTGGACGTCGAGTTCTCCGTGTCCGCGGGCGAGGTGCTCGCGGTGCTCGGACCCAACGGCGCGGGCAAATCGACCGTCCTGCATGTCATCGCGGGGCTGCTTCGTCCCGATGACGGAGTGGTGCGGCTGGGGGATCGGGATCTTGACCGACACCGCGGCCGGGATAGACGTGGCGACGCACGACCGCCGGGTCGGGCTGCTGCTGCAGGACGCGTTGCTGTTCCCGCACATGAGCGTTGCTGCCAATGTCGCGTTCGGACCGCACAGCCGGCGCGCCAGGCTGCGCCCGGCTCGCGCCGCCCAGACAGCGACGGCGCTGCGCTGGCTGCGCGAGGTGGACGCCGAGCGCCTCGCCGACCGGAAACCGCGCCAGCTCTCCGGCGGACAGGCCCAGCGGGTAGCGATCGCCCGGGCGCTGGCGGCCGAACCCGACGTGTTGCTGCTCGACGAGCCATTGGCCGGCCTCGACGTCGCGGCGGCCGCCGCCATCCGGGCGGTGTTGCGCAAGGTCATCACCCGCATCGGCTGCGCGGCGATCCTGGTCACCCACGATCTGCTGGACGTGTTCACCCTGGCCGACCGCGTCCTGGTGCTGGAGTCCGGCAGGATCGCCGAAATCGGCCCGGTGCCCGAGGTTCTCACCGCACCCCGCAGTCATTTCGCCGCCCGCATCGCGGGCATCAACCTGGTGCAGGGGACCGTTGACCGGGACGGCTCGCTGCACGCGGGCACCGGCGACCGCTGGTACGCGGCCCCACCGGAAAGCGGCGAGCCGTTCTCGCCGGCGCAGCACGCGATCGCGGTGTTCCCGCCCACGGCGGTGGCCGTCTATCGCGATCGACCGCACGGCAGCCCCCGCAACACCGTTGAGGTCACCGTGGCCGAGATGGATGTCCGCGGGCAGGCGGTGTTGGTGCGCGGCGTGCAGCAACCCGACGGCGCCCCGGGCCTGGCCGCGGAGATCACCGTCGACGCCGCTTCGGAGCTGCAATTGGTGCCCGGGGATCGAGTGTGGTTCTCGGTCAAGGCCCACGAGGTGGCGCTGCATCCCGCCGCCCGGTGAGCGGCTCGGCGCACCGCGCCGGGCCCCGAAAAGATTGCACATCGGCAACACGGGTAAATCCGCACCGCATTAGTCCGCAATGCACCCTTGCGTCACAGCGGTAACACGGTAGGTTCGTCGCCATGGAGCAGGTGGATCCGACCTCGACCCGTCGCAAAGGACTGTGGACGACGCTGGCGATCACCACGGTGACCGGTGCCAGCGCAGTCGCCATCGCGTTGCCGGCGACTTCCTACGCCGATCCCGAGGTGCCGACCCCGGTCCCGCCGACCACGGCCACGGCCCCGCCCGGTGCGCCGGCGACCAACACACCACCGGCCGCCCAGGCGCCCAATGGGCAACCGGCACCGGGTGATCCCAACGCGGTCCCGCCGCCGCCGCTCAACCCCAACGGGGCACCCCCGCCGCCCGTCGACCCGAACGCGCCGCCGCCACCGCCGGCTGACCCGAACGCCGGGCGCATCACCAATGCGGTCGGGGGATTCAGCTACGTCCTGCCCGGCGGTTGGGTGGAGTCGGACGCGTCGCACCTGGACTACGGCTCGGCGCTGCTGAGCAAGGTCACCGGGCCGCCGCCGATGCCCGACCAGCCACCAGCGGTCGCCAACGACACTCGCATCGTGATGGGTCGCCTGGACCAAAAGCTCTACGCGAGTGCGGAAGCCGACAATGCCAAGGCCGCGGTGCGGCTGGGGTCGGACATGGGCGAGTTCTTCATGCCCTATCCCGGTACCCGGATCAACCAGGACGCCACCCCGCTCCACGGCACCAACGGAAGCACCGGCAGCGCGTCGTATTACGAAGTCAAGTTCAGCGATGCCTCCAAGCCGAACGGCCAGATCTGGACGGGCGTCATCGGTTCGGCCAACGGCGGGACGGCCCAACGCTGGTTCGTGGTGTGGCTCGGAACCTCGAACGACCCGGTGGACAGGGGCGCGGCCAAGGCGCTGACGGAGTCGATCCAGGCGTGGACACCGCCGGCGGCTCCAGCAGCCCCCGCGGCTCCGGGGGCACCCGGACCGGGAACACCGGCGGCTCCGGGCGCACCCGCACCGGCACCCGCGGCTCCGGGGGCACCCGCACCGGCTCCCGCGGCTCCGGGGGCACCCGCACCGGCACCCGCGGCTCCGGGGGCACCCGCGCCGGTTCCGGGTGGCGCGCCGGCCTCCGAGGTCAGCCCGACACCCACACCGGCACCGCAGCAGACCTTCTCGGCCTGACGCTGCCGCTCGATCGGCAACCTCGCACCTGAAAACCGACTGGTCAACCGTCTCCAATTCGGCACTCATTTCGTAACCCAAACTGGGTATACCGAAATGACGGCCCAGCAAATAGCTGGGCTTTGCCAGCGATTGCGAGGAGACCTAAATGGACGTCACTGCTGCTACCGAGTATCTGGCCCGCTCCACGACGTTTACCAGCGTCGGCATCATCGGTTACATCATCATCGGCGGTTTGGCCGGTGCGGTCGCCAGCCGGATCATCCGCGGTAGCGGAGCCGGCATCCTGATGGACATCGTGATCGGCGTCATCGGCGCGCTGATCGGCGGGTTCATCCTGAGTTTCTTCGTCAACACCGCCGGCGGTGGCCTGATCTTCACCTTCTTCACCGCACTGCTCGGGGCCCTCATCCTGCTCTGGGTCGTCGGCATGGTGCGCAGGACGTAATCGGCTGAACCCGTTGCGGCCGTGGTGGTTAACGGCATGATGGACTGATGCTCCCACCGGTGACCACCACGGCAATGCGCGCCTGGCGCGTGCGTCGACCCGGGCCGATGGCTACCGGCCCGCTCGAGCAGGTCACCGCCGAGGTACCGCACCCCGGACCGTCCGAACTCCTGGTGGCCGTGCGCGCCTGCGGCGTCTGCCGCACCGACCTGCATGTCACCGAGGGCGACCTGCCCGTGCACCGCGAGGGGGTTACTCCCGGGCATGAGGTGGTCGGCGAGGTCATCAGAATGGGCGCTGAGGCCGGCGACGAATTCCGGGTGGGGGACCGGGTGGGCATCGCCTGGCTGCGCCATACCTGCGGCGTATGCGCGTACTGCCGTCGCGGCGACGAGAATCTATGCCCCCACTCCCGCTACACCGGCTGGGACGCCGACGGCGGCTACGCCGAATTCGCCACGGTCCCGGCCGCTTTCGCCCATCCACTGCCGAGCGGCTACAGCGACAGCGAGCTGGCCCCGTTGTTGTGCGCGGGCATCATCGGCTACCGCTCGCTGTTGCGTGCCGAGCTGCCGACCGGTGGGCGGTTGGGCATTTACGGCTTCGGTGGCAGCGCGCACATCACCGCGCAGGTCGCTTTGGCCCAAGGCGCCGAGGTGCACGTGATGACCCGCGGGCGCCGCCGCACAAGAACTGGCATTGGAGCTCGGCGCCGCGTCGGCACAAGGCGCCGCCGATCCGCCCCCCGTGCCGCTGGATGCGGCGATCCTGTTCGCCCCGGTGGGTGATCTGGTGCTGCCCGCGCTGGAAGGGCTGGACCGCGGCGGCACGCTGGCGATCGCCGGGATCCACCTGTCCGATATCCCGGCCCTGAACTACCAGCGTCACCTGTTCCAGGAACGCCAGGTCCGGTCGGTCACGTCCAACACGCGGGCGGATGCGCGGGCCTTCCTCGACTTCGCGGGCAAGCACCACATCGAGGTGACGACGCCGGAATATTCGCTCGGTCAAGCAGATCGGGCGTTGGCGGATCTGAGCGCGGGCCGCATCGCCGGTGCGGCGGTGCTGCTGGTCTGATTCGGCGTCAGGTGGACAAGTGCCACACCAGCGCGGCGGCCAGTGCGCCGAGCCCGTTCAATGACCAGTGCAACGCGATGGGCGCGATCAGGCTGCCGCTGCGCCGGCGCAGCCAGCTGAAGACGAATCCGGCGGCCCCGGTCGCCAGCACCGCCCCGGTCACCCCGGCCACCATGCCCACGATCCCGCCACCGAACAGCCGGGTGAAGCCGACGTTGCTGCTGGTCAGTCCGAAAGATGTCGCGACGTGCCACAGCCCGAACAACAGCGAGCCCGCCAGCGCGACGCCGCGAAAGCCCCAGGCCCGGTTGAGCGCGCCATGCAGGACGCCCCGGAACGCCAGTTCCTCGGGAATGACGGTCTGCAGCGGGATGACGACCATCGAGGCGATCATCGCGCCGGAGATCGTGGCGTAGCGGTTGTTCATGAACATCGGCCGGGTCGCCGGCAGCAGCACACCCAGCGCGATCACCGATGCGACGACGGCTACGGCCGCCACCGCGTAACCCAGGCCGGGCTTCCAGTGCTCGCGGCCCAAGCCGAGGTCCGCCCAGCCAAGGCCGCGGTAGCGCATCAAGACGACCAGCCCGACGGCCGCGGCCGGGACGGTGGCGATGCTCGCCCACGGGGTGGTGAAGTGCGCGATCAGGTTGGTCAGCACCAGGACCACCACGACGACGGCGATGTCGAGGTGGACCCGGAATCGGTGCAGCGCCGAGAGCTGGGACGCCGCGGGGTGAACGTCGGCTGTCCCGGTGGCGTCAAGCATCCGACCAGCTTACCGACGCCCGACCGGTCCGGCCGGGTCGTTCGCGTCACTCGCCGCCCCAGGTCCAGCCGGCGATCTTCGGGTCGTCCTCGCCGTACTCGCGGGTGTACATCCGCGCGGCGAGGCGGGCGTCGACCATGCGCTGCCGCAGCATGGCGGCGCGACTGGCCAGGCCGTCCACCCGGTCGATGACGTCGATGACCAGGTGGAAGCGATCCAGATCGTTGAGCATCACCATGTCGAACGGCGTCGTCGTGGTGCCGCGCTCCTTGAAGCCGCGCACGTGCAGGTGGGCGTGGTTGGTGCGGCTGTAGGTGAGCCGATGGATCAGCCAGGGATAGCCGTGGTAGGCGAGGATGACCGGCTTGTCGCGGGTGAACAGCGCGTCGAACTCGCGGTCCGGCAGCCCGTGCGGGTGCTCGGAGTCCGGCTGCAGCCGCATCAGGTCGACGATGTTGATCACCCGGACGCCCAGCTCGGGCAGTTCGGAACGCAGGATGTCGGCGGCGGCCAGCGTCTCCAGCGTGGGGATGTCCCCGGCGCAGGCCAGCACCACGTCGGGTTCGTCGGTGGCCGTGCTCGCCCAGGGCCAGATGCCCAGGCCGCGGGTGCAGTGCGCGATCGCTTCGTCCATGTCGAGGTAGGCCAGCGCGGGCTGCTTGCCGGCGACGATCACGTTGATGTAGTCGCGGCTGCGCAGGCAATGATCGGCCACCGAGAGCAGCGTGTTGCCGTCGGGCGGCAGGTAGACGCGGGTGAGCTCGGGGCGCTTGTTGGCGACGAGGTCGATGAAACCCGGGTCCTGGTGGGACGCGCCATTGTGGTCCTGGCGCCAGACGTGCGAGCTCAGCAGGTAGTTCAGCGACGCGATCGGCCGCCGCCACGGCAATTCCCGGCTGGTGGCAAGCCATTTCGCGTGCTGGTTCATCATCGAGTCGACGATGTGCACGAACGCCTCGTAGCAGTTGAACAGGCCGTGCCGTCCGGTCAGCAGGTAGCCCTCCAGCCAGCCCTGGCACAGGTGCTCGGAGAGCACCTCCATCACCCGGCCGTCGGGCGCCAGGTGCTCGTCCTCGGGCTCGACCTCGGAAAGCCATACCTTGTCGGTCGACCCGAAGACGGCGTCGAGCCGATTGGAGGCCGTCTCGTCGGGCCCCATCAGCCGGAACCGGTCGCGGTTGCGGGCGATCACGTCGCGCAGAAACGCGCCCAGCACCCGGGTCGCCTCGTGCGTGGCGACCGCCGGGCGCTCGACGGCCACGGCGTAGTCGCGGAAGTCCGGCAGGTCCAGGTCGTGCAGCAACAGGCCGCCGTTGGCGTGTGGGTTGGCGCTCATCCGGCGATCCCCGCTGGGCGCCAGCGCCCGCAATTCATCACGCAGCCTGCCGTTTTCGTCGAAAAGCTGCTCGGGCCGATAACTGCGCAGCCATTCCTCGAGCTGGGCGCGGTGCTCGGGATTGTCGTGCGTCTCCGACAGCGGCACCTGGTGCGAGCGCCAGGTGCCCTCGACCTTCTTCCCGTCCACCACCTTGGGCCCGGTCCAGCCCTTGGGCGTGCGCAGCACGATCATCGGCCACACCGGTCGCTCCGCAGGGCCGCCGCCGCGGGCCGCACTCTGGATGGCCGCGATGTCGTCGAACGCGTCGTCGAGCGCGGCGGCCAGTTGCTGGTGCACGGCGGCCGGGTCGTCGCCGGCGACCGTGATCGGCCGGTAGCCGTAGCCGCGCAGCAGTGACTCCAGCTCGTCGTGCGGGATGCGGGCCAGCACAGTCGGATTCGCGATCTTGTAGCCGTTGAGCGCCAGGATGGGCAACACGGCGCCGTCGGTCACCGGGTTGAGGAACTTGTTGGAGTGCCAGCTGGCGGCCAACGGCCCGGTTTCGGCCTCGCCGTCACCGACGACGCACGCCACCACCAGGTACGGATTGTCCAGGGCCGCACCGTAAGCGTGCACCAGCGCGTAGCCGAGCTCACCGCCCTCGTGAATGGATCCCGGCGTCTGGGCCGCAACATGGCTGGGGATGCCGCCGGGGAAGGAGAACTGCCGGAACAGCTTGCGCAGGCCCTCGGTGTCCTCTTCGATGCCGGTGTACACCTCGCTGTAGGTGCCTTCCAGGTAGGCGTTCGCGACCAGCCCCGGGCCGCCGTGGCCCGGCCCGGTCACGTAGATGACGTCGGCGTCGCGGTTGCGGATGATCCGGTTCAGGTGCGCGTAGACGAGGTTGAGCCCGGGCGTGGTGCCCCAGTGCCCCAACAACCGCGGTTTGACGTGCTCGGTCGACAGCGGCTCGTGGAGCAGCGGGTTGTCCAGCAGGTAGATCTGCCCGACCGACAAGTAGTTGGCGGCACGCCAGTACTTGTCGAGGAGAGCCAGTTCGTCGTCGGAGAGCGGAGCTTGCGCGGGCGCGGGGGTTCGGGTTTCTAGGCTCACTCGCGCCGATTGTCCGCGCGTTCGGCGAACATTGCTCGTGCGCAATTACTCTTCGCCGCGGGCGCGGGCCTCGTACGCCTGGCGCCGCGCGACGTCGACGCTCGTCGGTGAAGACGTGGTCGCCGCCGAGCAGCGCGGTTGAGGCCCTCGGCCAGTCGGCGCGGCAGAACTTCTGCGGACACGACCATCGCGCCGGCCGCCTTGGTGATCGCGCACCCGAGGCTTGGGGTGGGCGACGAGCTTGACGATCGCGTCGGCGATCTCCGGCGGCTTCGGCGTTCTCGGAATCCCTTGGCTCCATGCAAGCCCGCGATGAGTTCGGTGTTGACGAATGTCGGCAACACCATGGAGAACTTCACCCCGGCCGACCGGTACTCGAGGCGGGCCGAGTCGGTGAACGCGACCACCGCGTGCTTGCTGGCGCAGTAGGTGGCCAGCCCGACGGCGTATGAGCTCCCCGGCCAGCGAGGCGACGTTGATCACGTGCCCGGAGCCGCGGGGGACCATGCGCCGCACGGCCAGCTTGCTGCCCAGGATCACGCCGTAGACGTTGATGTCCAGAATCCGCCGGGTGACCGCGTCGGGCTCGTCGACGATCCGGCCGACGGGCATGATGCCGGCGTTGTTGATCAGCACGTCGATCGGGCCGAGCTGGCGCTCGACCTCGTCGAGGAAATCGGCGAACGAGTGCGGATCGGTGACGTCGAGTTTCCCGTAGACGTCGAGGCCCAGGGCGGCGCCCGACTCCTTCACCCGCACCTCGTCGACGTCGCCGATGGCGACCTTGGCGCCCAGATCGTGCAGCGCGGTCGCGGTGGCCAGCCCGATGCCCCGCGCGCCGCCGGTGATCACGATGACCTTGTCCGCGGATCTTCAGGCCCATGGATGCCGTGTCTGCCATTTCGGTCGCCTCCAGATTCTTGACGGGTGTCAACTAGACAACTGGCTAAGCACAGCACTCGAAGTCGCCCCGCGCAACAATCCCCGGTGGCCGGCGCTCGGTCACCAGCGCCCGCCGGTTCAGCGCAGGGCAAACCAGACCAGGCTGGCCCCGCCGGCCAGGGCGCAGTAAATCGCGAACGGCGTCAGCGTGCGGGTCTCGAAATACCGCGTCAGGAAGCGCACGGCGAGATAGGCGCAGACGAACGAGGCGACGCTGCCCGCCAGCACCTGGCCGCCGATCCCGGCACCGAGCGGCCCGAAGAGTTCCGGGATCTTGTACACGCCCGCGGCCAGGATGATCGGCGTGGCAAGCAAGAAGGAAAACCGGGCGGCGTCTTCGTGCGACAGGCCCCGCCACAGGCCGGCCACGATGGTGATTCCCGAGCGGCTGATGCCGGGCAGCAGCGCGAGGATCTGCGCCGCACCGATCACCACGCCGCGGGGCAGCGGGAGTTGCGCGAGCCGAAGATCCGAGGCCTCGTCGCCGTGTTCGGGCTCCGCGCCGGACACCGCGGCTCGGTGCGGGCGCGATGCGCCGGCGCAACACCTCGCCCACGTAGAGCGCGATGCCGTTGAGCAACAGGAAGGCCGCCGCGGGCACGGGCTTGCCGAGGGTGGTGCGGAACAGCTGTTCCAGCGCCAGCCCGGCCAGGCCCACCGGGATGGTGCCGCGCCACGATCAGCCAGGCCAGCCGTTCGTCGGGCGTCTGGATCCGCCGATGGCGCAGCGAGGTGAAGAACCCGGACAGGACGCGCACCCAGTCACGCCAGAAGAAGACCAGCAGCGCGGCGGCGGTGGCCACATGCAGGCCCACGATGAACGCGAGGTAGGGCGATTCGGGGGCGGAGACGCTGAGATCCTGCGCCCATCGCCCGCCGACCAGCGCCGGCACCAGCACCGCGTGCCCCAGGCTGGAGACCGGGAACAGCTCGGTGACGCCTTGGAACGCGCCGACCACCACGGCCTCGACATAGCTCAGGTGCGCGGTCATAGTGATGCCTCCATGAGACGGCGGTCGGGCGGGGCGGATCGGCCTGTGACGATAGCCGACGCCGCGCCGCCGCGGCCCCGCGACACAGCGCCGGGCCAGAGCCGATGGCGCACGCGCCGAATCAGCTTGCCCACCGGGCACTTTGGCCGTCACGGTGGTCGATCGGCGCAGGGAACGCCCACCGCGCAGCGGCCTGACCAGGCAGGTACGGTGTCCAGATGGCCGACGGGTTGCTCGATGCCGTGCGCGTCCTCGACTTGTCGAGCGGCGTCGCCGACGCGGTCACCCGCCTGTTCGCCGACCTGGGTGCCGACGTTCTGAAGGTGGAGCCGCCGGGCGGATGCCTGGGACGCGATGCGCTGCCCACAGTGCGTGGCGCCAGCATCCCGTTCGCCGTGCACAACGCCAACAAGCGCAGTGCGGTGCTCGACCCGTTCGACGACGAGGACTGCGCCCGCTTCCTGGACCTGGCCGCCGACGCCGACATCGTCGTGGACACCGGGGCCGACGAGCGCGGGGCCATGTTCGGGACCTCGGGCGAGGAGCTGGCGGCCCGCTACCCGCACCTGGTGATCCTGTCGATCACCGACTTCGGTGCGACGGGTTCGCGGTCGTCCTGGCGTGCCACCGATCCCGTGTTGTACGCGATGTGTGGCGCGTTGTCGCGGTCCGGCCCCACCACCGGCACCCCGGTGCTGCCGCCGGACGGCATCGCGTCGGCGACCGCCGCCGTTCAGGCGGCATGGGCCGCGCTCGTGGCCTACTACAATCGATTGCGCTGCGGCACAGGCGATTACATCGACTTCTCCTGGTTCGATGCCGTCGTGATGGCGCTCGATCCCGCGTTCGGCGCGCACGGGCAGGCCGCCGCCGGCGTCCGTCGCAGCGGGCGGTGGCGGGGCCGGCCGAAGAACCAGGACGCGTACCCGATCTATCCGTGCCAGGACGGTTACGTCCGGCTGTGTGTGATGGCGCCGCGGCAGTGGCGCGGCCTGCGGCGCTGGCTGGGGGAGCCGGCGGAGTTTCAGGACCCGAAATACGACGCGATCGGTGCGCGGTTCGCGGCCTGGCCGCAGATCAGCGAGCTGATCGCAGGAGCTGTTCGCCGGACAGACCATGAAGGATCTGGTGGCCGCCGGCCAGGCGAACGGGGTGCCGATCGCCGCGGTGCTGACGCCCGCACGGATCCTGGGGTCCGAACACTTCCAGGCGGTGGGCGCCATCACCGACGCCGAACTCGTCCCCGGCGTGCGCACCAGCGTGCCGACCGGATATTTCGTCGTCGACGGCCGGCGCGCGGGTTTTCGGACGCCGGTGCCGGCCGCGGGGCACGACGAACCGTATTGGCGCGGCAATCCGTCGGTGGTGCCGTCGTCATCGGGCCGGCTCGGCGACTATCCGTTTGCCGGGCTGCGGATTCTCGATCTGGGCATCATCGTCGCCGGAGGCGAGCTGAGCCGGTTGTTCGGCGACCTGGGCGCCGACGTCATCAAAGTCGAAAGTGTCGACTACCCGGACGGTTTGCGGCAGGCCCGGATCGGCGATGCGATGAGCGAGTCCTTCGCCTGGACGCACCGCAATAACCGGGGATTGGGACTGGATCTGCGCAGCGCCGAGGGCAAGAAGATCTTGGGCCGCCTGGTGGCCGAGGCCGACGCGGTGTTCGCCAACTTCAAGCCGGGAACCCTTACAGCGCTGGGCTTTTCCTATGAGGAGCTGCGCGCCATCAACCCGCGGATCGTGCTGGCCGAAAGCAGCGCGTTCGGCGACACGGGGCCGTGGAGCGCGCGGCTGGGTTACGGCCCACTGGTCCGCGCCGCCACCGGCGTCACCCGGCTGTGGACGTCCGACGGTGCGGAGGGCGACGCCGGCGCGGGCAGGCACGGGTTCTACGACGCGACGACGGTCTTCCCCGACCACGTGGTGGGGAGGGTCACGGCGATCGGGGCGCTGGCCGCGCTGATCCACCGCGACCGGGCCGGCCGGGGAGCCCACGTGCACATCTCGCAGGCCGAAGTCGTGGTCAATCAGCTCGACACGCTGTACGTCACCGAGGCCGCGCTGGCCGCGGGCGTCGCGCAGATCCGCGAGGACACCAGCCTGCATGCGGTCTACCCCTGCGCGGGTGATGACGAATGGTGCGTCATCTCGATCCGGTCCGACGATGAATGGCGCCGCGCCACTTCGGTTTTCGACCATGCCGGGTGGGCGGACGATCCGACGCTTCGCGACCGGCGAAGCGCGGCTGGCCCATCGCGGCGAGTTGGTGGAGCTGGTCTCCGGCTGGACCCGCACGCGCACGCCGCTGCGGGCGGCCGAACTGCTGCAGTCGGCCGGCGTTCCGGCCGGGCCGATGAACCGGCCGCCGGACGTACTCGAGGACCCGCAGCTGATCGCGCGAAACGTCTACAGCCCCATGGTGCATCCGCTGATCGAGAATCCGTTGCCGGCCGAGACGGGCCCGGCGCCGTTTCGCCACATCCCGTCGGCCCGGCAGGCCCCGGCGCCGCTGCCCGGCCAGGACACCGTGGAGATCTGCCGAAGCCTGCTCGGGATGAACCCCGCCGACATCCAGCGCCTGATCGACGACGGCGTCCTGTCCGTCCCGGCCGACACCGCCTAGCGGCGCTCCGATCAGCGCGCCGGTGCGCACGGCCCGCGAGCGGCCGCCGAGACGGCCAGATTCATAGCCACGCTAAATTCGTCTCCATGAGCGTCGACCCCAGGACCCCGGTGTTGATCGGCTACGGCCAGGTCAACCATCGCGACGAGATCGACCCGGAAACCCGATCGGTCGAGCCGATGGACCTGATGGTGGCCGCGGCCGAGCAAGCCGCCGATGCCGCGGTGATCGAGCGCCGTGGATTCCATCCGCATCGTGAACATCCTGTCGGCCCAGTACCGCGACCCGGGCCTGTTGCTCGGCCAGCGCATCGGCGCCTCCGACTTCAGCACGCTGTACAGCCCCGTCGGCGGCAACGTGCCGCAGTCGCTGGTCAACCAGGCCTGCCTGGACATCCAGCGGGGCCACGCCAACGTGGTGCTGCTGGCCGGCGCCGAAACCTGGCGCACCAGGCGGGGACTGCGGGCCAAGGGCGGCAAGCTGGTGTGGACCGAGCAGGACCACTCGGTGCCGATGGCCGAGATCAGCGGCGACGACGTCGCCGATGGCCGGTGACGCCGAGATCAGGATCTCCCTCGACCGGCCGGCCTACGTCTACCCGATGTTCGAGGAGGCGCTTCGCGTCGCGAACGGCGAGTCGATCGACGATCACCTCAAGCGCATCGGAGCAGCTCTGGGCACGGTTCAACGCCGTGGCGGTGGACAACCCGAACGCCTGGATCCGCAAACCGTCGAGCGCCGACGACATCAGCCAGGCCCGGTCCGCAGAACCGGATGATCAGTTGGCCCTACACCAAGCTGATGAACTCCAACAACATGGTCGACCAGGGCGCGGCGCTGGTGCTGACCTCGGTCGAGGAGGCGACGCGGCTGAAGATCCCGGCCGAGCGGTGGGTGTTCCCGCACGCGGGCACCGACGCGCACGACACCGCCGTCCATCGCCGAGCGCCACGAACTGCACCGCTCGACGGCGATCCGGATCGCCGGTGCGCGGGCGCTGGAACTGGCCGGCCTGGGCATCGACGACATCGATTACGTCGACCTGTACTCCTGCTTTCCCTCCGCGGTTCAGGTGGCGGCGGCCGAACTCGGATTGAGCGTCGACGATCCCGCCCGCCCGCTGACGGTGACCGGCGGGCTGACGTTCGCGGGCGGCCCGTGGAGCAACTACGTCATGCATTCGATTGCCACCATGGCGGAGTTGCTGGTGGCCAATCCGGGCCGGCGCGGCTTGATCACCGCCAACGGCGGCTACCTGACCAAACACAGCTTCGGGGTCTACAGCACCGAGCCGCCAGCCGAATTCCGTTGGGAGGACGCGCAACCGGCCGTCGATCGGGAGCCGACGACGGACGCGGTGGTGGAGTGGGAAGGCGTCGGTACCGTCGAAGCCTGGACGACGCCGTTCGACCGCGACGGCCAACCGGAGAAGGCCTTTCTGGCCGTGCGTACGCCCGACGGGTCGCGCGCGCTGGCCGTGGTCACCGATCGCGCCGCGGCGCAGGCATCGGTGCGTGAAGATATCGGTGGCGCCAAGGTTGCCGTCGCCGCGGATGGCAGCGCGACGCTGCGATAGGCCCGGCCGGCGGCATGACGCCACGTCACCAAGCCGTTACCGGACTAACGGTCGCGTAGCCCATGCCTACTTGCCTATTGTTGAGTGCTGAGGGTTGGGGGAGGTGAGCCCAGGTGCACATCCTGGTTACCGACGCCACCGGCGCACTCGGGCGGCTGGTCGCCGGGCAGCTGATCGCTGCCGGGCACACCGTCACCGGCATTGCTGAGCTTCCCCATCCGTGCCTGGACCGCAACGTCGACTTTGTTTGCGCGTCGCTGCGCGACCGGGTCTCTGCGGGAGCTGACCGACGAGGCCGATGCGGTGATCCATCTGGCCCCCATCGACCCCTCCGTTCCGGGCAGCGCGGACATGGACGGCCTTGCGCGGGTGACCGATGCGGCCGCCCGCGCCGGTTCCCGACTGCTGTTCGTGTCGCAGGCCGCCGGCCGGCCCGAGCTGTATCGACCGGCCGAGGACCTGGTGTCCTCGAGTTGGGGCCCCACCGTGGTCGTCCGGATCGCACCACCGGTCGGTCGCCAGCTCGACTGGATGGTGTGCCGTACCGTGGCCACCCTGGTGCGCGCCAAGGTCTCGGCTCAGCCCCTGCGAGTGCTGCATCTCGATGACCTGATGCGCTTTTTGGTATCGGCGCTGAACACCGACCGCACCGGTGTCGTGGACCTCGCCAGCCCCGACACCGTCAACCTGATCACCGCGTGGCGGATGTTGCGAGCCGCCGACCCGCGGTCCCGGCTGCATCGGGTGCGCAGCTGGCCGCAGCTGAGTCCGGAAATGAATGTTGCTGCGGCGCAAGAGGATTGGTCGTTCGAGTTCGGTTGGCACGCCCTGGACGCGGTCGCCGACACCGCGCGCGGACTCGTCGGTCGCCGACTCGACACCGCGGGCGCGATCAACCAGGGCGGACGGCTCGCGCTCCCGGTCGAGGTGCTGGCACACGCCCGGCGGCCGGCCGACGATGCGCACAGCGCGGCACCGGAAGGCATCGAGGGCGAATTCGACGACCAGATCGATCCGCGGTTTCCGATCTTCAGCGGCTCCGCCCTCAGCGAGGCGCTTCCCGGACCGCTCACCCCGATAACCCTCGACGTCCAGCTGAGCGGGCTGCGCGCTGCGAGCCGGGTGTTGGGTCAGGCGCTCGCGCTCGGCGGCGCGGTCGACGAGGAATGGAGCAGCAGGGCCATCGCGGTGTTCGGCCATCGTCCCTACGTCGGCGTGTCGGTCAACATGGTCGCCGCCTCCCAGCTGCCCGGTTGGGACCAGGAGGCCGTCGCCCGCGACGCCCTGGTCGGCCGGCCCCACGTCGGGGATCCGCTGCCGTTCGGTGAGCCGGCGCTTGGCGGGCGGAGCGCTCGGCTCGGTCGCCAAGGCCGTTGCCGCGGGCCGGTCGGTGGCTCTGCTGCGCCACCTGCGGGCCGACACCCGGGCCTACGCCGCCGCCGCGACCGCGGAACACCTCGATGCCGGCCAACTGGCGTTGCTGCCGGAGGCGGCACTGGAAGTTCGGCTCCGGCTGTTGCGCGACCGCATTCATCAAGGCTGGATCCTCAACGCGCTGTGGTTGATCGACGCCGGCGTCAGCGCGGCGACGCCGGTGCGTAGCCATGCGCGTCGCAGCGTGCCCGGGGTCGGCATGATCACCGACAGCGGCCTGATCGCCGCGGAGATCGCCGGGTTGGCGGCCGCGCTGCGGGCCGACCCGCCACTGTGTGCGTTGGCCGCCGAGGGCAACCTCGCGAGCATTCGCGCGTTGGCGCCGAAGACCGCGGCAGTCGTGGATGCCGCCGTCGCGCGGATCGGGCACCGCGGCCCGGGGGAGGCCGAGCTGGCCAGCACGACATTCGCCGACGACCCGACGATGTTGCTGACCGCAGCCGCTGCCGCCGCCGCACTGCCCGCGCCGTCGCCGACGCTGGGCCAAGCGGCCGGCCAGCGGCGCCCGCGGCTCGCGGGAGCTGGCCCACGACACCACGATGCGGTTCACGCATGAACTCCGGATGACGTTGCGCGCCTTGGGTTCTCTGCGAGTCGAGGCGGATCTGATCGACGACGTCGACGACATGTACTACTTGACCTGCAACGAACTGGTCACCCTGCCCAGCGATGCGCGGCTGCGGATCAAACGCCGCCGCACCGAACGGGAACGGCTACAGGTGCAATGCCCACCCGACGTCATCGACGGGACGTGGACTCCGGCCCGGCGCAGCGCCGACGACTCCGGCGCCGAGCGCACCGCCGGCTGACGCTCAGCCGAGCAGATCGGCCAGCGGCGACTGCGGATCGCGCAATTTGTCGACGTCGACCGGGGCCCGGGACCGGATCAGGGCTTTGACGTCGTCGAGCACATCCCAGACATTGACATTCATTCCGGCCAGCACCCGGTTCTCGGCGTCGAGCCAGAACGCGACGAATTCGCGGCCGGCGACGTCGCCGCGAAACACCACCCGCTCGAAGCTGGGCGCGTGCCCGACGTATTCCATGCCGAGGTCGTATTGATCGGTGAAGAAATACGGCAGCTCCGCGTATTCGCCTGGCGTGCCGAGCATCCCGGCCACCGCGACCGCCGGCTGCTTGAGCGCGTTGGCCCAGTGCTCGGTGCGGATCCGGGTGCCCAAGAGCGGGTGTTCGGCCGCGGCGATGTCGCCGACGGCATAGATGTCGGGGTCGCTGGTACGCAGCGAGGCGTCGACCAGTACCCCGCCGTCACCCATGGACAGCCCGGCCTGCTCGGCGAGTTCGGTGTTCGGCTTGGCGCCGACGGCCACCAGCACGGCGTCGGCCGCGATCGTCGCCCCGTCGCGGGTCCGCAAACCGGTCGCCGCTCCGTCTGCCCCGGTGATCTCCTCGACCTGGGCCTCGAGCCGCAGATCCACCCCGTGCTCGCGATGCAAGGCGGCGAACACTTCGCCGACGGCCTCTCCCAGTGCGGCCAGCAGCGGTTGCTTGGCCGCCTCGACCACCGTGACGTCGACGCCGCGCTGACGGGCGCCGGCGGCCACTTCCAGCCCGATCCATCCCGCGCCCACGACGGCCAACGAAGCCCCTTCGGTCAGAACGGAATTCAATGCCACCGCGTCTTCATAGGTGCGCAGATAATGGACGCCCGCGGATTCCGAGCCGGGTATCGGCGGGCGCCGCGACGCCGAGCCGGTCGCCAGCAGCAGCTTGTCGTAGGGCACGGTGGTGCCGTCGGGAAGCCCCACGGTGTGGCCGGCGGCGTCCAGGGCGGACACCCGCGTGCTGAGCCGTATGTCGACGTTGTTGTCCCGGTACCAGCCGGAGTTCTGCACGGTGAAATCGGTCAACGACTTCTTGCCGGCCAGATACTCCTTCGACAGCGGGGGCCGCTCGTAGGGCAGGTGCTCCTCGTCGGCGAACATGATGATGTGGCCATCGAAGTCGTTGTCGCGCAAGGCCTCTACGGCTTTGGCCGCCGCGAGTCCGCCGCCGACGATGATGAAGCTGGTCGAGCTGGCCATGATGCGTGCTCCGCTCTCTCGAAGGGATTCCAGCCTACTCGTGAGCGCCTAACCCAAAAGCTCGCGCAATGCCAGCGCATTGCGGACCGCATGCCCGCCCAGGTCGTTGTTGAAATACATCCACACGTCCTTGCCGTCGCCGTCCCACCGGGCGATTCGATCGGCCCAGCGGCGGATGTCGTCGTCGGTATAGGCAGCCGGCGTAGTTGGCGTCCGGCATCCGGGCCGTGCATCCGGATGTACACCAGGTCGGTCGTCGCCCGGGGGATGCACTCCAGCCCGAGACCGCTCATCACCACATAGGCGGCGCATCGGCGTTCCAGTAACTCGAACACGGCGGGGTCATTCCACGACGGGTGACGCAATTCGACGGCGACGCGGATGGACGCGGGCACCAGCGCCAGGAACGAATCCAGGCGCGCATCGTCGCGCTGCTGCTCGGGGTGCAATTGCACGAGCAGCACCCCGTGCCGATCACCCAGTAGGCGCCAACAACGTTCGAACCGTTCGATCCACGGCTCGGGTGAGGCCAGCCTGCGGTAGTGCGTCAATCCGCGATGCGCCTTGACCGACATGGTGAAGCCGTCCGGCAGCTGCTGGCGCCAACCCGTGAAGGTCGAATCCTGGGGCCACCGATAGAAACTGGCGTTCAGCTCGACGGTGTCGAACACTTCGACGTAGCGGGCGAGCCTGCGCCCCGACGGCGTCCCCGTCGGATACAGCACGTTCGTCCAGTGGTTGTACGACCACCCCGAGGTACCGATGCGTATGGTCACGGCCCGCTCAGCCGGCCACCCGCTGACGCACTTCGTCGTCCAGCGAGGCCCTGACCAGGGCCGCGGCCAGCCGCGCATTGGATTGCGGAGCAAGTGATCCCAGCTTCGCTGGTTCGGCGGGCAAACCCAATTGCTTGGCGGTGTCGGTGGCACGGTCATCGAAGTACGGACGCACCCAGGTCCATACGTCTTGGACCTCGCGCAGATAGATGTCGGCGCCGGTGTCGCCGATTCCCTTGAACTGCTTCAGCATCCGTTTGGCCGCGGCCACGTCATGCCCACTGCGATCGGCCAGGTGGCGAAGATCACCGGAGTACTCGTCGCGAACGCTGTCGGCCATTTCGGTGAGCCGGGTGGCCGAGCTCTCGTCGTAGCGCACGTAGTGGGCGCGCCCGAACGCCCTGATCATGGTTTGCCGATCCGCCGCCTGCACGGCTTTTGGTGTGCGCAGGCCGGCTTTGAACAGTTCGCGCGCGGCGGCCATGGCGATACCCGCGTCGATCGGCTTGCTGGCCAGCATGCACAGGACCAGGAGCTGAAACAGCGGCATCGGCTTGTCGCTCATGGTGATGCGTGCCTGTGCGGCATAGGTCGTACCGGCAACGTCGAGCAGTTGTCGCACCCGCTTGTCCATGGGCACCCGCGTACCCGCGCCCTGCGCGAACAAACCGGACGCTATTTGGGTGGCAGGCTGCGTGCGTATCCGACTCCGCGGGTGACCCAACTGTGAAGTTGTCGTTTGGTGTGCACACCGGCGGCCTCGACGCGCAGCCAGCCGCGGGCCTCCCGGCCGGCCATCTCCATGGGGCTGACGTGGGCGCGTTCGGTGAGTGTGTCGGTGTCCTCGCGCGGCACCCGCACCAGCAGGCCGCCCTGGCCGCTGACGGCCACCGACATGTTCCCGTTGATCAGGAACGCCAGACCGCCGAACATGCGTTTCTCTTCGACGCCCGGCTCGGTGCCGAGGAGTTCGCGGATCCGGTTGGCCAGGTCTTCGTCGTAGGCCATGCGCCGACCTAGTCCCGCGGGCCGACACGTGGGGCGGCGTCAGTCCAGATCAACCCGGACGGACAGCAGGTCGCTGCCCATCAGGCGGACCACCGCGCTGTTCAGTCGCGGCAGGTTGCCCAGCCGCGCCACGGCGTCATCGTCGGGCAGCAGGTGGGCGGTGCCGTTGCGCCAGTGGCCGCCGACCCGCACCCGGACAGCGGGATTGGCTTTGATATTGCGGACGTAGTCCGAGTGCTCGCCGTGTTCGGAGACCATCCAGAACTGGTTGTCCACGACGCGCCCGCCCACCGCGGTGCGCCGCGGCTTTCCGCTCTTGCGTCCGGTGGTTTCCAGCATCGTCACCGGTAGCTGCCGACCGACGGGATTGACGACCAGCCGTTGCACGCGATGGACGACTTTCCGTTTGAGATTCCCAACGTCACTCATACCGTGCGATTCTGCCGCAAACGAGGACAGCGGCCGCATGGGCGGCGGCTGTTCTCGTTGTGCGGCCCGGGGTCGCGTCGGCCACGAACTGACCACCAGGCAGGAACACGCCCCTGGTTTACGTCCGGGGTGAATACCCGCGGGGCGTCGCGTCACCAGCGACTCGACACGGGTTCACCAGCGCTAGGCAGCCACCGTGGCGGCCTGCGCGGCCGGTTCCAGCGCCTGGGCCACGATCTCGGCGACGTCGGTCATGGGCCGCACGTCCAGCGCCTCGAGCACCTCGGCCGGCACATCGTCCAGGTCCGGCTCGTTGCGGGCCGGGATGAAAACCGTTGACAATCCGGCACGTTGGGCCGCCAGCAGCTTCTGCTTGACGCCGCCGATGGGCAGCACCCGACCGTTCAGCGTGACCTCACCGGTCATGCCGACGTCGGAGCGGACCTGGCGTCCGGTCGCCATCGACACCAGCGCGGTCACCATGGTGACCCCGGCCGACGGGCCGTCCTTGGGCACCGCTCCCGCGGGCACGTGGACGTGGATGCGCCGGTCCAGCGCCTTGGGGTCGACGCCCAGCAGCTGAGCGTGCGAGCGCACGTAGGACAGCGCGATCTGCGCCGACTCCTTCATGACGTCTCCCAGCTGACCCGTCAGCTGAAGACCCGGCTCACCATCGGTGGCGCCGGCCTCGATGTACAGCACGTCACCTCCCAGGCCGGTGACGGCCAACCCGGTGGCCACACCCGGCACCGCGGTGCGCTCGGCCGACTCCGGCATGAACCGCGGACGGCCCAGGTAGTCAACCAGATCCGGTTCGTCGATGGTCAGCGACGCCGGATCCCCGTTGGATTCGGAGGCCAGCTTGGTGGTCGCCTTGCGCAACGCCTTGGCCAACAGCCGCTCGAACTGCCGCACTCCCGGCTCGCGGGTGTAGTCGGCGGCGATCTTGCGCAACGCGGCGTCGGTCACCACGACCTCGTCCTCGGTCAGCGCCGCCCGCTCCCGCTGCCGGGGCAGCAGGTAGTCCCGGGCGATGGCGACCTTGTCGTCCTCGGTGTAGCCGTCGATGGCCACCAGCTCCATCCGGTCCAGCAGGGCCGACGGGATGTTCTCGATGACGTTGGCGGTGGCCAGGAACACCACGTCGGACAGGTCCAGGTCCAGATCCAGGTAGTGGTCGCGGAAGGTGTGGTTCTGCGCGGGGTCGAGGACCTCGAGCAGCGCCGCGCTCGGGTCGCCGCGATAGTCGGAACCGACCTTGTCGATTTCGTCCAGCAGCACAACGGGATTCATCGATCCCGCCTCACCGATCGCGCGCACGATCCGGCCCGGCAACGCGCCCACGTAGGTGCGACGGTGCCCGCGGATCTCGGCCTCGTCGCGCACGCCGCCCAGGGCGACGCGGACGAACTTGCGGCCCAACGCCCTGGCCACGCTTTCACCCAGCGACGTCTTGCCGACACCGGGGGGACCGGCCAGCACCATCACCGCGCCGGAACCGCGGCCGCCGACGACCTGCAGCCCACGCTGCGCGCGGCGGGCCCGCACGGCCAGGTATTCGACGATGCGGTCCTTGACGTCGTCCAGCCCGTGGTGGTCGGCGTCCAAGACTTCCCGCGCGGCCTTCAGGTCGGTGGAGTCCTCGGTCCTGGAATTCCAGGGCAGGTCGAGCACCGTGTCCAGCCAGGTGCGGATCCATCCGCTTTCCGGGCTTTGGTCGCTGGAGCGTTCCAGCTTGCCGACCTCGCGCAGTGCGGCCTCGCGCACCTTCTCGGGCAGCTCGGCCGCCTCGACGCGGGCCCGGTAGTCCTCCGATCCGTCCGGTTCGCCCTCGCCCAGTTCCTTGCGGATGGCGGCCAATTGTTGACGCAGCAGGAATTCTTTCTGCGTCTTCTCCATGCCGTCGCGCACGTCTTCGGCGATCTTGTCGCTCACCTCGACCTCTGCGAGATGCTCGCTGGTCCAATCGATCAGCACGCGCAGCCGCTCGGCGACCTCAACGGTCTCCAGCAGTTGGCGCTTCTGGGCGTTGGTCAGGTAGGAGGCGTATCCAGAGGTGTCCGCCAGCGCCGACGGATCGGTCAGCCTGTTGACGTAGTCGATGATCTCCCAGGCTTCTCGGCGTTGCAGCATGGCCAGCAGCAGCTTCTTGTACTCGGCCGTCAGCGCCTTGATTTCGTCGGTCGTCTCGGCCTCGGGGACCTCGGTCACCTCGACCCAGAGCGCCGCACCGGGCCCGGATGCCCCCGCGCCGATCTGCGCCCTGCGCTCACCGCGCACGACGGCCGCGGTGCCGCCGCCGGCGATGCGTCCGACCTGCAGGATCTTAGCGATCACACCGTGTGACGGATACCGGTCCTCGAGCCGGGGAGCGATCAGGAGCTGTCCCGATTCGTTCGCCTGAGCGGCGTCGATCGCCGCACGGGCGGCGTCGTCCAGGGCGATCGGCACCACCATTCCGGGCAACACGATGGTGTCAGTGACAAACAGCACCGGCACCGACTTGGCTTCAGCCATCAAATCCTCCAAAAGTTGAGTCTGATGCGCTTAACCCAGCCCCGGCCCGGTTTGTTCCCGGGCGAGGTCAGAACGTCACGACTGTGCGGCCAGCGTCACACTGGCGGGGAAACGGGCCCCAGCCGCTGCAATTGCGTGACGTGCTGGGGCGACAGCTCTTCCAGACAGGTGACGCCGAGCAGCGCCATGGTCCGCAGAATGCCGGCCTGCAGGATGTCGATCGCGCGGGTCACCCCCGCCTCGCCGCCGGCCATCAGCCCGTACAGGTAGGCCCGCCCGACCAGCGTGCAGCGGGCCCCCAGCGCGATCGCGGCGACGATGTCGGCGCCCGACATGATGCCGGTGTCCACCAGGATCTCGGTGTGTTTCCCGAGCTCGCGCGCGACCGCGGGGAGCAGGTGAAAGGGCACCGGGGCCCGGTCCAGTTGGCGGCCACCATGATTGGACAACACGATGCCGTCAACGCCGCGGTCCACGACGTCGCGGGCATCCTCGAGTGTCTGAATCCCTTTCACGACAAGCTTTCCGGGCCATTGCGCCTTGATCCACTCCAGATCATCGAAAGTGAGGCTGGGATCGAACATCGTGCTCAGATACTCGGCGACGGTGCCGGGCCAGCGATCCAGCGAGGCGAAGGCCAGCGGCTCGGTGGTCAGCAGATCGAACCACCATTTCGGATGCGGCACGGCGTCGAGCACGGTGCGCAGCGTCAGTGTCGGCGGGATCGTCATGCCGTTGCGGTTATCCCGCAGCCGGGCACCGGAGACGGGAACGTCGACGGTGGCCAGCAGGGTGTCGAAGCCCGCGGCGGCGGCGCGCTGCACCAGCGCCATCGAGCGTTCGCGATCGCGCCACATGTAGAGCTGGAACCACTTTCGGCCTTGGGGAACGGCCGTGACCAGATCTTCGATCGCGCAGGTGCCCAGCGTGGACAGGGAGAATGGGATCCCCGCCCGGGCCGCGGCTTGCGCGCCGGCGATTTCGCCCTCGGTGTGCATCAATCGGGTGAAACCGGTGGGCGCGATCCCGAACGGCAGCACCACCGGCTGGCCCAGCACGTTCCAGCCGGCGGTGATGTTGCTGACGTCGCGCAGGATGGCCGGGTGAAATTCGATGTCGCGGAACGCTTGTCGCGCACGTCCGATGGACAGTTCGTCCTCGGCGGCGCCGTCGGTGTAATCGAAGGCCGCCCTGGGGGTGCGGCGTTTGGCGATCGATCGCAGATCCTCGATGGTGTAGGCGGCGTCGAGGCGGCGCTTGGTCGCGTTGAACCGGGGCCGCTTGAACTGCATCAGCGGTGCGAGATCGCGCACTTTGGGCACTCGTCGTTGGACGGCCATGTGTGCAACCGTAGTCATATGGAATCGGCAGGCGACCCCTTCGATCTCAAGCGTTTTGTGGACGCGCAGCAGCCGGTGTACGCCGAGGTGGTCGACGAGCTGCGCGCCGGAAGAAAACGCAGTCACTGGATGTGGTTCGTCTTCCCGCAGCTGCGCGGCCTGGGCGGCAGCCCCACGGCGGTGCACTACGGCATCTCGTCGCTCGAGGAGGCCCGCGCGTACCTGCGCCATGAGCTGCTCGGGCCGCGGCTGCGCGAATGCGCCCGGCTGGTCACCGCGGTGCAGGGCCGCTCGATCGGGCAGATCTTCGGCTCGCCGGACGACCTCAAACTGTGCTCGTCGATGACGCTGTTCGCCCGCGCCACCGAGGACAACCAGGACTTCGTGGCGGTACTCGACAAGTATTACGACGGCCGCCAGGACCGCTTGACCTCCCAACGACTGGGCGCGCCCTAAAACCCGGACCTAGACCGGGCTCAGGATCCGCCAGCCCCGGGCCTCGACGGCGACGGTTTCGACGACGTCGGACGGCGGGGCCGCCGATCCGCCGATCACCTGCGCGCGCGCCGTGCCCAGCTTCGGCAGCGAAACACGCAGCGGCTCGTCGTCGATATTGAGCACCACCAACAGGGCGTCGTCGCCGTTGCGGGTCTCGTAGACGTAGTGCCGGTTTTCCAGCAGCCGTGCGGTGGTGGATGCCGCGTGCAACCAGGGGTAGCGCCGACGCAGCCCGACCAGATACTGATGCAACCGCCAGGTTTCGACGCCGAATTCATCCAGTTGCACTGGGGGAGAGGAGAACTCGGGTCGGACCGCGTCGTCGCCGCCGTACCGTTCTTCCTTGACGCCCCGCAACCCCAGTTCGTCGCCGGCGTACACGCTGGGCACCCCGCCGATGGTCAGCAGCAGCACCAGCGCGTGGGCGACGTGTTCGGGATGGTCCAGCCGGCTGGCGATGCGGGTGACGTCGTGATTGCCGATGAAGGTCAGCGGCGAGAAGCCGGTCAAAAAGTCGTTGTGGCGCTGCAGCGCCCAATCCAGTTCGAAGAAGTTGCCGTCGTTGAGGCTGCTCCAGATCGCCTTCCACAGCTCGTATTGGGTGGCCGAGTCGAAGGTGGCGGCCTGCACGACCGCGGCGTAGTCGCCGTGGATGAGTTCGCCGACGAACCAGGCGTCCGGGTAGCGCTCGCGCACCCTCGGCAGGGTCGAGGCCCAGAAGTGTTGCGGCACGGCGTAGGCCGCATCGAGGCGCCAGCCGTCGGCGCCGCGCCCCAACCAGTGCTCCATCACCTCGACGGCGTAGTCGACGACTTCGGGGTTGTCGTGGTTGAGGGTGATCAGCCCGGAGTGGCCTTCGAAGGTGTGGAAACGACCGGGACGACCGCGAAACCAGCGCGCGGCCGCGTCGTCCTCGGCCGCTTCGCGGTAGCGTGCAAAATCCTCGCCCACGTGATTGAACACCCCGTCGAGCAGCACGCGCAGGCCGCGCCGGTGCGCCTCGCCCACCAGGTGGTCGAAGTCGGCGTCGTCACCCAGCCGCGGATCGATGCGATAGTGGTCGGTGGTGTCGTAACCGTGTGTGCGCGAGGCGAAGATGGGCCCGAGCGCGATGCCCGATGCCCCGAGTTCGATGGCATGGTCCAGCCAGTCGACGAGCCGCCGCAACCGGTGCTCGTCCGGTTGCGGCGGCTCGTGTGACTGCGGTGTGGGGAATGCTCCCACGAACCCCAGCGGGTAGACCTGCCACCAGATGGCGTGCTGGACCCACGAGGGTCCGGTCACGGCACTGGTCACGACGGCGCGATCAGCCGACGGTTGCCAGCGTCTGAGAGGCGATGATCGCTTGTGCCACGCCGGAAATGATCGCGGCGGCCTTCAACGCCTCCTGGATGGTTTCCCGGCTGACGCCGGCTTCGCGCAGCGTGTGCTCGTGAGCGGCCACGCAGTCCGGGCATCCGTTGATCGACGACACGGCGAACGACCACAGTTCGAAGTTCACCTTCTCCACGCCGGGATTGGCGATGATGTTCATCCGCAACCCGGCGCGCAGATCGTCGTACTTGCCGTCCAGGAAGCCGCGGCCACGGTAGAACACGTTGTTCATGCCCATGATCGATGCGGCTCCCAGCGCCGCGTTGTAGGCCTCGGCGGACAGGATGTCGGCGGCCTCGGTCCCAATCTCGGTGAGCACCTGGGTGTTCCGGGTCGCCGCGGCGCTGGCCAGCAGCGTGCCCCACAGCTGCTCCTCGTTGAGCTCGGTCGTGCGACTGATCGAGCCCAGGTTGAGCTTGAGGTCCTTGGCGTACTCCGGTAGCGCTTCTTTGAGATTTTCTACGCTCATCTCGCCTCCTCATCCGACCTTATGCGATCAGGCCCGAGTCAGGCCGACTGCTTGAGCAGCTCGGTGGCGTCCAGCGTCGGGTCACCCTTGCGCCAGTTGCAGGCGCAGAGCTCGTCGGACTGCAGTGCGTCCAGGACGCGCAGCACTTCTTCGACGTTGCGGCCCACGGAACCCGCGGTGACCGACACGAACTGGATCTCGTTGTTCGGGTCGACGAGGAAGGTCGCCCGGTCGGCCACGCCGTCGGCGTTCAGCACCCCGGTGGCCAGGCTCAGCTCCCGCTTGATGTCCGAAAGCATCGGGAACGGCAGCTTCTTCAGGTCCTCGTGCTGCGCACGCCAATTGAAGTGGACGAACTCGCTGTCGATCGACACGCCCAGCACCTGCGCATCGCGGTCGGAGAATTCGTCGTTGAGCTTGCCGAAGGTGGCGATCTCGGTCGGGCACACGAAGGTGAAGTCCTTCGGCCAGAAGAACACGACGCGCCACTTGCCGGCGTGGTCCTCGTTGGTGACGGTGGTGAAGTAGTCCTCGGGCTGCTGGGCGTCGACCCTGGACAGATCGCCCGCGATCAACGCGGTCAGCTCGTAGGCGGGGAACTGGTCGCCGATGGTCAGCAGAGGCATGTTGCTCCTTGTCTGGATTTACTCAAGATTAGCTTTACTCCACCATGCTGCCGCGTACTCTAGTTGAAGTAAAGGTGATATTTCCCACTAGAGTTATAGGTATGTCCGATAAGAGTTATCAGCCCACGATCGCCGGTCTGCGCGCGTTTGTCGCGGTCGCAGAGAAGCGCCAATTCAGTAGCGCGGCAACGTCTCTCGGCGTCAGTCAGTCGACGCTGTCGCAGGCGCTGGCGGCGCTGGAGGCCGGCTTGGGCACCCAGCTGGTCGAGCGCTCTACCCGGCGTGTCTTCCTGACCGGGGAGGGCACCGCGCTGCTGCCGCGCGCCCAGGCCGTCGTCGAAGCGGCGGACCAATTCAGCGCCGCGGCCGCGGGTTCGTCGGATCCGCTGCGGGCGGGCATGCGGCTGGGGCTGATACCCACGGTGGCGCCCTACGTCCTGCCGACCGTGCTCGCCGGCGTCGCCGAGCAACTGCCGGGGCTGACGCTGCGGGTGACCGAGGACCAGACCGAGCGGTTGTTGGCGGTGTTGCGCGAGGGTGCGTTGGATGCGGCCCTGATCGCCCTGCCCGCCGAGGCCACCGGGGTCACCGCGATCCCGATCTACGACGAAGATTTCGTGCTCGCCCTGCCGCCAGGGCATCCGCTGGCGGGCAAACGCCGCGTGCCGGCGACGGCGCTGGCGGATCTGCCGCTGCTGTTGCTGGACGAGGGGCACTGCCTGCGCGAGCAAGCGCTCGACGTATGTCACAAGGCGGGTGTGCGGGCGGAGCTGGCCAATACCCGGGCGGCGTCGCTGGCGACCGCGGTGCAATGCGTGACCGGCGGCCTGGGCGTGACGCTCATCCCGCAGAGCGCGGTGCCGGTCGAGGCGTCGAGAAGCCGGCTGGGCCTCGCGCAGTTCGCCGCGCCCCGCCCGGGACGGCGGATCGGCCTGGTTTTCCGCTCGTCGAGCGGGCGCGACGAGTCCTATCGCCGGCTGGCCGGGCTCATCGGCACATTGATCAGCAGCCAGCACCAGGTACGGCTGGTCAAGTAGCCCTGCCCGGCGGCCCGCCACCGGTAGGTTCTGCCTATGGAAAAGGTAATCGCCGTGCTCAGGCGCGCCGAAGCGGACGACGACTGGTGCGCGCGGCAGCGGGGGCCCGTCGCCGATGCGCTGCTGGGACTGGGTGTTCTCGGACTGTCGGTCAACGTCCGCGACGACGCGGTGCGCCAATCGTTGATGACCCTCACGACGCTGGACCCGCCGGTCGCGGCGGTGGTGAGCATGTGGACCCAGCAGTGCTACGGCGAGCAGATGACGTCGGCGCTCGACCTGCTCGCCAAAGAATGTGAACAGCTTGCGGCGTATCTGGTGACCGAATCGGTACCGCTTAGTGCACCCGCCGTCGAATCTGGTTCTCGCACACCAGGTTTAGCTAACATCGCACTGTTGCGCCGTCCCGCCGACATGGACCAGCCGACCTGGCTGAACCGCTGGCAAGGCGACCACACGTCGGTAGCCATCGACACGCAGTCGACGTTCGGCTATACCCAGAACTGGGTGGTACGGACCCTCACTCCGGATGCGCCGGGAATCGCGGGCATCGTCGAGGAGTTGTTCCCCATCGAAGCCATCACCGACCTGCACGCTTTCTTCGGAGCCGCCGATGACAACGACCTACAAGACCGGCTGGGCCGAATGGTCGCCAGCACCAGCGCCTTTGGCGCCAACGAGAACATCGACACCGTGCCGACGAGCCGGTACGTCTTCACCACCCCGTTCAACGGATGAGGGATTCACATGACAACACTGCACGACGCTGTGGCGTTGGCTGCGACGGAAAGTGGTCTGGCGGTGGTGTCCACCGTTCGGGCTGACGCGACGGTGCAGGCTTCGCTGGTCAACGTGGGGCTGCTTGCGCACCCGGCGGACGGCCGGCAGGTCCTGGGCTTCACCACCTACGGCAGGGTCAAGCTGGCCAACCTGCGCGCCCGGCCCCAGCTGGCCGTGACGTTCCGCAACGGATGGCAGTGGGCGACCGTCGAGGGCAGCGCCGAGCTGGTCGGCCCAAACGACACGCAGCCCTGGCTGACGGATCCCGATCAGTTGCGATTGCTGCTTCGCGACGTCTTCACCGCCGCGGGCGGCACCCACGACAACTGGGACGAGTACGACCGGGTGATGGCTTCCGAGGGGCGCGCTGTGGTGCTGATCGCCCCAACCCGCGTCTACAGCAACGGCTAGCCTCGCTAGGCTGCTCGCGTGACGCTGCAGATCGATGACGAGAAACGGGTACGCACCCTCACGCTGAACCGGCCCGAGGCGCTAAACGCCTTCAACGAAGCGCTCTATGACGCCACGGCCGAGGCGCTGCTCGCCGCCGCCGAGGATCCCGAGGTGGCCGTGGTGCTGCTGACCGGCGCGGGTCGTGGCTTCAGCGCCGGCACCGACTTGGCCGAGATGCAGGCTCGGATCACCGACCCCGGCTTCACCCCGGGAAAGCACGGCTTCATCGGCCTGATCAATGCGCTCAGCGCCTTTCCCAAGCCGCTGATCTGCGCGGTGAACGGTGTGGGTGTCGGGATCGGCGCCACCATCCTCGGCTATGCCGATCTGGCATTCATGTCGTCGACGGCCCGCCTGAAGTGCCCGTTCACCAGCCTGGGCGTGGCGCCCGAAGCGGCTTCGTCATACCTGTTGCCCCAGCTGGTGGGCCGGCAGAACGCCGCCTGGCTGTTGATGTCGTCGGAATGGGTCGGCGCCGACGAGGCGTTGCGGATGGGCCTGGTCTGGCGTGTCTGCGAACCGGACGAGCTGTTGACGCAGGCCCGTCAGCACGCCGAAATCCTTGCGTCCCGGCCGATCTCGAGCTTGATGGCCGTCAAGCACACGATGACTCGAACCCGTCCGCCCCGAAATCGTGGCGGCGACCGCCCGGGAAAACGCGCACTTCGCCGAACTCATGGGCGCACAAGCCAATGCGGCGGCCCTGGCCGACTTCAACAAAAGCTGAAGCAACAAACGCTGACGCGGTAGCTAGACCGACGGAGCGGTTTCCAAGTTCGCCGAGGCGGCGAGGATGGCACGCAGCGTGCGCCGGCAGCGGCCGCAGTCACCGCCGGCACCGCATGCGGCGGCGATCTCCTTGGAGGTCGATGCGCCCTGTGCAACGACATCGCACACGGTTTGGTTGGTGGCCCCGACACAGAGGCACACGTACATCAGCGCACCTCCTGCACGTCGCGGTCCCTTCGTCGAAAGCTCGGTCAAGCGTCTGCGATTCGGTCCCGACTCCGGCGTTCCGAGTCAGCGGGCAGCAATGGAGATGAGTCCGAATCCGCATGCCGCGTATTAGTAGAGTCTAACCTAAGCTCCTTAGCCCAGTCTAACCTAACCAAGGCGCGACTTACTTCGCCCGGAACGTCACTGAGTGCAGCCAAACCTTGCTGGAACATTCCCAGCGGCCGTGGCAAAGTGCTGCTACAGCCCAGGTTTGTGCGCTCCAGCCCAGCGCACCCACCGTGGCCACACATGACAGCCGCTCACACCATAGGAGTGACAATGCAAGGGGATCCGGAAGTTTTGCGCCTGCTCAACGAGCAGTTGACCAGCGAGCTCACCGCGATCAACCAATACTTCCTGCACTCCAAGATGCAGGACAACTGGGGTTTCACCGAGTTAGCTGAGCACACCCGCGCCGAGTCCTTCGACGAGATGCGACACGCCGAGGCGATCACCGACCGCATCCTGTTGCTCGACGGATTGCCGAACTATCAGCGCCTCTTCTCGCTGCGCATCGGCCAGACGCTGCGCGAACAGTTCGAGGCCGACCTGGCCATCGAATACGAGGTGATGGAGCGGCTCAAGCCGGCGATCATCCTGTGCCGCGAAAAGCAGGACTCCACCACCGCGACCCTTTTCGAGAACATCGTTGCCGACGAGGAAAAACACATCGACTATCTCGAGACCCAGCTCGAGCTGATGGACAAGCTGGGCGTGGAGCTGTACTCGGCGCAGTGCGTGTCGCGGCCACCCAGCTGACCAGGCCGGCGGCGAAATAGGTAACGTCGTCGAAGGTATGACGAGCTCGAGGGCAGCGGCCCAAACTCGGCCGGCCTCCGGCGCCGCGTCCAGCGGCGAGCTGATCAGCCCGCAACGACGCAATCTGATCTTCGTCGCGATCGTGCTCGGCATGCTGCTCGCGGCGCTGGACCAGACCATCGTTGCGACCGCGCTGCCGACCATCGTCGCCGACCTGGGCGACGCCGGCCATCAGTCCTGGGTCGTCACCAGCTACCTGCTCGCGTCGACCATCGTCACCGCGCTGGTCGGCAAGCTCGGCGACGTGTTCGGCCGCAAGCGCGTATTCCAGACGGCCATAGTCTTTTTCGTCGCCGGGTCGATATTGTGCGGACTTGCCCAGTCGATGGCCATGCTGGTGGGAGCGCGTGCGCTGCAAGGGATTGGCGGTGGCGCGATCACCGTCACGGCCAGCGCGCTGATCGGCGAGGTCGTTCCGCTGCGGGAACGGGGCCGCTACCAGGGGATCCTCGGGGCGGTGTTCGGCGTCACCACGGTCATCGGTCCGCTGCTCGGCGGCTACTTCACCGACTACCTGACCTGGCGGTGGGCCTTCTGGGTGAACGTGCCGATCTCGGTGATCGTGATCTTCGTTGCCGCAGCGGCGATTCCCGCACTGACCGCGTCCGCCAAGCCGGCCATCGACTACGCCGGGATCGCGTTCGTGGGTCTCGGCGCCGCGGGTCTGACGCTGGCTACCAGTTGGGGCGGCACGCTCTATCCCTGGGGATCGCCGACGATCATCGGCCTGTTCGTCGGCGCCGCGGTCGCGCTGGGCGTTTTCGTGGTGGTGGAACGTCGCGCCGCCGAGCCGATCCTGCCGATCCGGTTGTTCGGCAGCCCGGTGTTCACCGTGTGCTGCGTGCTGTCCTTCGTCGTGGGCTTCGCCATGCTGGGCGCGCTGACGTTCCTGCCGACCTATATGCAGTACGTCAACGGTGTTTCGGCGACTACGTCGGGTCTGCGCACCCTGCCCATGGTGCTCGGGATGCTGGTCACCTCGACCGGCAGCGGCACCATCGTCGGCCGAACCGGCCGCTACAAGATCTTTCCGGTGGCCGGTACCGCGCTGATGGCGTTGGCGTTCCTGCTGATGTCCCGGATGGAGCCGACCACGTCCGTCTGGATCCAGTCGCTGTACCTGGTGATCCTGGGTGCCGGCATCGGGTTGTCCATGCAGGTGCTGATTCTCATCGTGCAGAACACGTCGAACTTCGAAGACCTCGGCGTCGCCACATCGGGCGTGACGTTCTTCCGCACCATCGGAAGTTCGTTCGGCGCGGCGATTTTCGGCTCACTGTTCGTGAACTTCCTCAACCGCCGGATCGGTCCGGCCCTGGCGGCCAGCGGCGCGCCGCCCAGCGCGGTCAGTTCACCCGGGGCCCTGCATCGGCAACCGCATGAGGTGGCCGCCCCCATCGTGGCGGCCTACGCCGAGTCGCTCACCCAGGTTTTTCTCTGGGCGGCGCCGGTCGCCGTGGTCGGCTTCGTGCTGGCGCTGTTCCTGCGTGAGATCCCGCTGCGGGATATCCACGACAGCACTGTCGATCTCGGCGACGCCTTCGGGATGCCCACCACGGAGACCCCGGACCAGATGCTGGAGAACGCGATCGCACGGATGTTGCGCGGCGAGACCGGCATGCGGCTGCGCAGCATCGCGATGCGACCCGATTGCCGGCTCGACGTCGCCGGGCTGTGGGGGGTATTGCGCATCAACCGCTACACCCAGATGTACGGGGCCGCCCGTCTCACCGACATGGCCGACTATCACCGGATACCGTTCGAGGTTCTCGAGCCCACCTTCGCGCGCCTGGCGGCCAGCGGTTACGCGCAGCGCGACGGCGAGCAGATGTGGCTCACCCCGGCCGGGGGACAACAAGTCGGCTACGTGCACTCGCTGCTGCTGGCCTGGCTCGTCGACAAGCTCGCGCGGTCACCGGGCTTCGAGGGCCGCCCGGACCGCCGCGCGGTGGAGGCCGCACTGGACCGCGTCGCGCATCGGGTTCTGGCCCAACGCGATTGGCACGATGAGAAACCCACGATGGCAATCCCGTCGGCCGGTCGCTAGCCGGCCCCGATTCGCATTCGCCGACATCCCCGGCCCGGGTTCTGACGCGGGCGTACCATCACGCCATGAGCCGAATCGGAACATTTGCGGACGACGACCTGGCCGGCTGGTTTGCGAAGTCTCCGGACATCGGCGGCGCGATCGGCGGCTTCAGCCAGGCGGTCTACACCAAGAACCGGTTGCCGTTACGCACCCGGGAACTGGCCCGCGCCGTGATCGCCCACCGCAACGAATGCGTCGTGTGCGTCAACACCCGCGATGAAGACGGCCCCGCCGCGGGCGTCGACGAGGAGTTGTACGACCACGTCCACGAGTGGCGCACCTGGCCCGGCTACAGCGAGCAGGAGCGGCTGGCCGCCGAGTTCGCAGACCGCTTCGCCTCCGACCACACCGCCCTGCGCGACGACGAAGATTTCTGGAGCCGGTGCGCCGAACACTTTTCCGATGAGCTGCTGGCCGACCTGGCGCTCTCCTGCGCACTGTGGGTAGGCATGGGTCGAGTGCTGCGGACCCTCGACATCGGCCAGGCCTGCAAGCTCACCATCCCCAGCCGCGGCTAGTTTCTCACCCTCCAAGCCGGGCGGCCGGCGGCGACGCGCGGGCACAAATGGTGGCGCGGTGATGTTGCGCTGTGGGTGAGAGAACTCAGAGGGAGGCGCCGGTGAAGATTCGCTTCGGCGTCGGCCTGGGTGCAGATACCGCCCCGGATCAGCTGGCCGCCATCGTCGATCACCTCGAGGCCGGCGGGGTGGACTCGCTGTGGTTTTCCGAACTGGTGTATTCCCCGGCGGTCGACCCGGTGGTCGGCATGGCCTATGCGCTCGCGCGGACGACCCGGTTGAAGGTGGGCACGTCGGTGGCCGTGCTGCCGGGCCGGCATCCGGTGCTGGTGGCAAAACAGCTGGCGTCCCTGGCGGCCGTCGCGCCCAAGCGGGTACTTCCCGTCTTCGGTCTACGTTCGGCGATACCGGCCGAACGCGAGGTGTTCGTGGTCCCCGACGGCGAGCGCGCGGCGGTGTTCGACGAGTCGCTGCGGCTGCTGCGCACGGCTTTGACCGAGGAGTCGGCAACGTTCGCCGGCCGGTACTTCAGCGTCACCGATGTGGCCGTCGCCCCGAGACCGGCACCGCCGCTGGACATCTGGGTGGGTGGTTCGGCGCCGGCGGCGTTTCGGCGCATCGGCACGCTGGGCGACGGCTGGTTGGGCAGTTTCCTCACGCCGGCGGAGGCGCGGGAGGGGCGCGAAGCGATCGAGCGGGCGGCCGCCCAGGCAGGCCGCAGCATCGAGCCCGACCACTTCGGCATCTCGTTGGCGGTCGCCGATGCGGAGGTGCCCGCGGAATTGGCCGCGGCGGTACGGCGGCGGCGCCCGGACCGTGACCCCAGCGAGCTGATCGCCGCCGGGTGGGATCAGTTGCACCGACAACTCGACGCCTACATCGAGGCGGGATTGACGAAATTCGTCATCCGGCCGGTGGGTAGAGCGCCGGCGGATGGCTTCCTCGACCGATTCGTCACCCAACTCGTCGCCCGGCAGAACTGAGCGGTCGGTACCGGCGTTTGCAGTACCGGGGCAGCGCGGGGTTGGGAGAATGGCTGCCATGACCGGCACACCGCTTGCCGCCGCGGCCATTGCCCAGCTGGAGGCCGAGGGCGTCGACACGGTCATCGGCACCGTCGTCAATCCCGCCGGGCTCACCTTGGCCAAGACCGTGCCGATCCGGCGAACCGACACGTTCGCTGATCCCGGCCTGGGGGCCAGCCCGTCCTGGCACGCGTTCGCCATCGACCAAACCGGCATCGCCTTCACCGCCGAGGTGGGCGTGGTGGGGGATCAACGTCTCCGCATCGACCTGTCCGCGTTGCGCATCGTCGGCGACGGCCTGGCCTGGGCGCCCGCCGCATTCTTCTCTCAGGACGGCACACCGGTTCCCACCTGCAGCCGGGGAGCGTTGCGACGGATAGAGGCCGCACTCACCGAAGCCGGCATCGAGGCCGCGATCGGGCACGAAATCGAATTCCTTCTGGTCGGCCGCGACGGCGACCGGCTGCCGTCGACGTTGTGGGCACAGTACGGCCTGGCCGGCCTGCTGGAGCACGAAGCGTTCGTGCGCGACGTGATCGCATCGGCGACGGCGGCCGGCATCGCTATCGAACAGTTGCACGCTGAATACGGCGCCAACCAGTTCGAGGTCTCGCTGGCACCGCAACCCCCGGTGGCTGCCGCCGATCAGCTGGTGTTGATGCGACTCATCATCGGCCGCGCGTCTCGCCGCCACGGGTTTCGCATCAGCCTGTCACCGGCACCCTTCGCCGACGGCGTCGGATCCGGTGCTCATCAACACTTTTCGCTGGCCATGCCGGAAGGCCCGCTGTTCTCCGACGGTGCCGAAACCCAGGGCATGACGGCGGCGGGGGAGAGCGCGATAGCGGGCGTGGTCCGCGGTCTGCCGGAGGCCCAAGGCGTACTGTGCGGGTCGATCGTCTCCGGCCTGCGGATGCGACCCGGCAACTGGGCCGGCGCCTATGCGTGCTGGGGCACCGAAAACCGCGAGGCCGCGGTGCGATTCGTCACCGGAGGCCACGGAAGTCCGCGTGGCGGCAACGTCGAGGTGAAAATCGTTGACCCGTCGGCGAATCCGTACCTGGCATCGGCGGCCATCCTCGGCCTGGCCCTGGACGGGATCAAATGCCAGGCGGCACTGCCACCCGAGGTCACGATCGACCCGGCGGCCCTGTCCGATGCCGACCGTGAACGCGACGGCGTCGTGCGCCTGACCGATTCGCAGGCCGAAGCTATTGCGGCACTTGATGGTTCAGAAGCCCTGCGCCGCATCCTGGGCGATCCGGTGGTCGACATGGTGGTCGCGGTTCGCCGCCTGGAGCAGGAGCGCTACGGCGACCTGGGGCCTGAGCAACTGGCGGACAGATTCCGCATGGCCTGGAGTCTGTGACGGCTCCCATGGTCCTCGACACTCGCGCCCTGGCCCAACACGTCGGCGAAGTGGCGCTGATCGACCAGCATGTCCACGGCTGCTGGCTGGCGCCCGGCGACCGGCAGCGATTCGAGAACGCACTCAATGAGGCCAACAGCGAACCCATCAGCCATCCGGGTTTCGACTCACAACTCGGGTTCGCGGTGCGCGCTCATTGCGGCCCCGTATTGGGGCTGCCCAAACACGCCGATCCACAGGCATATTGGGAGCGTCGCAGCCAATTCAGCGAGCACGAACTGGCGCGGCTGTTCTTGACGGCCGCGGGCGTGAGTGACTGGCTGGTGGACACCGGGATCGGCACCGGCAGCGTCGCCGGGGTCGCGGATATGGCTCGGCTGTCCGGCGGTCATGCTGCGTGAGGTTGTCCGTCTCGAGGAGGTGGCCGAGCAGGCCGCGCAGGCGCCGGGTGACTATGCGACGGCCTTCGAGGAGATCCTGCACCGACGCACGGCCCGCGCGGTCGGCACCAAATCGATTCTGGCCTACCGGGGTGGATTCGACGGCGACCTGAGCGAACCGTCGACGGCGGAGGTCGCCGAAGCGGCCTACCGCTGGCGCGAGCGCGGCGGTACGCGCTTGCAAAACAGGGTGCTGCTGCGGTTCGGGCTGCACCAGGCGCTGCGGCTGGGCAAGCCCTTGCAGTTCCACGTCGGGTTCGGCGACCGTGATTGCGATCTGCACAAGGCCAATCCGCTGCTGCTGCTCGACTTTCTGCGGCATGCGGCAGACGTCCCGATCGTGCTGCTGCACTGCTATCCCTACGAGCGCGAGGCCGGTCATCTGGCCCAGGCGTTCAACAACGTCTATCTCGACGGCGGTTTGACCGTCAACCACTTGGGGGCCCGGTCATCGGCCTTCCTTGCTCGATTGCTGGAGATGGCGCCCTTTTCCAAGATCCTCTACTCGTCCGACGGATTCGGTCCGGCAGAACTGCATTTCCTCGGCACGGTCTTGTGGCGCAGAGGTATTGATCGGGTCCTGCGCGAATTTGTGGACCGCGGCGACTGGAGCGAGCCAGACGCCATCCGGGTGGTCGACCTCATCGCCCGCGAGAACGCCGCGCGCGTCTATCACCTGGGCTGAACTCGCCGTCCACAGATTTTCACGAATCCGATGTAGCCCATCGTTCGGGCGCATAGGCTTCCGTCGACGAATCGGGCAAACGTCACCGAACTGATGATGGAAAGGGAGGTTTGGGCACGTGTTGTCCCGTGCTGCGGTCGTCATCGCAGCCATCGTCACGGCCGCCACCGCTTTGGTGCCATCGGCCTACGCGTCACCCAGCGGGGGTTGCTACACCGCCAGTTCTGGTGACTGCGTGCCGTATCCGCAAAAGGGTGGCCCACAGCCGCAGGGAGCCACGGCGCAGTGCTCGGATGGAAGTTGGTCTTTCAGCGAGCACCCGCATGCGGGTGGGACCTGCCACGGCCACGGAGGCGTCCAGCAGTACTTGTAGCTGACGGCGGAACGCTGGGCTGCCGAGAAGCATTGGGATGGTCAGAGTGCCAGGGGTGACCATCCAAGCGTTTGGAGCAATCCGATTCTGCGCCCGATCACCCCGGACGGGTGAATACCGCCAACGCAGACCTCCACTTAGAATCCCCCGGGTGGGACCCGATACGTTGCAGGTCGCGCTTGATCAGCTAAGAACGACCGCTGGTCAATGGCGTGGTCGCGGCACGGACCTCACCATCGCAACGGCCCCGGCGCCGGGACAGTCTTTTCAAGCGACCGCGGCAGCGGTGACCGGTGTCAACGCCAGGGTCGGCGTTGCCGTGGCGGCGCTCAGCTCCCGAACTCAAGCCACGGCGGCCGGGGTGGACGCGGCCGCCGCCGGCTACGGCAACCAAGAGGCCGCCGCAACGGGCGAAATGGCCGCCGTGCCACGGGTGGCGGGTTCCCGATGACGGCCACGTTGTCGCAGATTCGGGCTTGGGACACCCAGCACCTGGTCAGTGCGGCGGGCTATTGGAATAAGACCGCGGACCACTGGGAGGACGTGTTCCTCCAGATGAGAAATCGGTCGAATTCCCTTCCGTGGCGGGGCGCCGGGGGAGAAGCGCTGCGGCGACGAACCGGTGCCGATCTGCTCATCGTCAGCAGGCACGCCGACCAGTTGCGTGAGGCGGCCGAGATCGCGCGCAATGGTGCCGGCGATATCACCGCAGCACAGCAACGAGTCCTGTTCGCAGTCGAGAATGCCGAGAACGCGGGATTCAATGTGGGGGAAGACCTCTCGGTCACCGCGTATGTGCAGGGCGGGTCGCTTGCCGACGTGATGGCTCTGGAGGCGTTGGCCGACGAGATGGCAGGCGACATCCGCGCCGACGCCGCCACGTTGACAAGCATTGACCAGAACCTCGCCGTCAAGCTCACGACGGCAACCGCCGGGCTGGGCGATCCCGCGTTCGCCCAGGCTACTCAAGACGGACCCTTTCCCCAGGATTCTGGCGGCACCCCACACCGGTACACCGACAAGGACCTGTACCCGCACGATCCGACAGCCGCGGACGTGCATCAAGACACGATCGGTGACTGCTACCTGGACTCCACAATGGGAGCGATAGCCAATGCCAACCCGCAGTGGATCAAAGACCGGATCCGCTACGACGACAAGACGGGAACCTTCGACGTGACCCTTTGGGACGGCCAGGAATGGAAACACATCCCGGTCACTCAGGATGACATCGACACCAACATCGGACACCACGGTGCCAGCTGGCTCGACAACGACAAACCGGACGCCCCGCTATGGCCGGCGGTCCTCGAGTCGGCTTATGCAAAGCTGAAAGCACCGAATGACAATCTCGGCGATGCCCTCCAAAACGTCATCGGCAAAGGTGGCTACCCGCAAGACGCATTAGAGGCATTGACAGGGAACCGAGGCACGAGCATCAACCCTCAAACCGTCTGGCTCACAAACCAACACATCGACCAGAGCATCGCCACCGCGCTGGCCAATCATCAACCCGTGACCATCACCACCACCCCGCAAGGTGTTCCATTGGAGCAGAGCCATGTCTATGTCGTGGAGGGCATCAGCGGCACCGGCAGCGACGCCCGGGTGACCTTGCGAAATCCCTGGGAACACAACTTGGGAACGCCCGAAAACACGCCAGATCCGCTGGTAACTGTCAGGCTGGGTGACCTCATCGGTTCGGGACTACCGACGGGCGATCTGCCCAACGGCCCATTCGGTCACCATCCGATTTCCAACGTCAACATTGGTTCGCTGGGATGAGGCGCAACAAGATGCCGTGGATAGCAGCTATCGCTATCGCTGTCGTAATCATCGTTTCCGGCGGATACGTCTTCTGGCAGTACCGCACGTCCCAACCGCCCTCACTCAGCGGCCTTCCCACGTATCCCTCACCGGTCCCGGTCACCGACATATCGGAGCCGCAAAAAACAGCAGCAGAGGAGCAAATTCGCGCTGTCGCCGCCACCGTTCGGCCGGGCTACCGCGTCGCCAGTGAGCAATTCTCTGCCACCAACACGCAATTCACCTGGGATCTCCTGCGTCATCGCGTCGGCCCCGACCTCAAATCGGCGGGATACGCGTTGGACGACAATGGCTTGTCCTCCGATAACCAGGTCACCTACACCCTGTACCGACACGACGGGTCGCTACGGCGGTGGTTCAACGACGACATCATCGTGGTCGCCGGCCTGGTGAAGCATACGGTCCCGACGTCGACCGGGGACCCGGTCCACTTCTACGGCTATTTCAGGCTCGTCCCGCAATGATGCGGCAGGAGTCTGCGTGGCCGCGAAAAGCCCTGTCAGACCAGCGCTGAAGCGTCGAACACCCAGCTCACATCGCCGGTCGCCAAGCCCTCGAAGTGGTTCGGGGGAGCGAAGGCCACCAGGCTGTTCATGTCCCAATAGTCTTTCCACACAGTCACTTTGCCGTCGACGACCTTGTGCACCGTCACGAATCGCAGCACACCCTGCTCGCCAGTGCTGAACGTCCACGTCTCGGAATGCTCGTAGAGCACGTCGGACCCGTTGGACACCAGCACGCCGGTGTGGTTCTCGTAGCCGGCCAACTGCTCGAGACCCATCCTGAGGCGTTTGACGATGTCCTCCGGACCGCGGGCCGACAGCGTGGGGACCGGCATGTCGACATAGAGGCAGTCGTCGGACAGGAAGGTCTTGATCGCTTCCCAATCTCGCCGCGAAAGGGCCTGCCACAGCCCCCGTACGACATCCTCGACCGCGATCATAGATACCTCTGTCATAGCGGCAAATAAACTATGTCGCCGCCCCGGTGTCAATAAGTTGGCCCAGACTCGCGCATTGAACCCCTCGACGAGGCAGGCGATCTTCCGGTGTGGTCCGCTAGCCGTCCACCGCGGCCATCGACCGGGCCGGCCCCAGGTTCACCGGCAGCGACGACCACCCCCGCAATACGCGGGTCTCGCGCCTGCTTCCGGCACCCGCCGCGCGCACCTCGGGGAAGCGGTCGAAGAACGTCCGCAGCCCCACTTCGCCCTCGGCACGGGCCAGTGCCGCGCCCAGGCAGAAGTGCCTGCCGCCAGAGAAGGCGAGATGCCTTCCGGCGTTTTCCCTTTCGATGTCGAAGCGGTGCGGGTCGGGGAACACGACCGGATCATGGTTGGCCGCGGCCAGATACACCAGCACCAGATCGCCACGTTCTAGCCGCCGCCCGGCGATCTCGACATCGTTGAGCGCTATCCGCGCGGTCAGCTGCACCGGCGATTCCAGCCGAAGGATCTCTTCGACGGCGTTGGGCCACAACTCGGGACGCCGTCGTAGCGTATCGAGGTGCTGGGGCGCGTCCAACAGCATGCGAATCCCGTTGCCGAGCAGATTCACGGTGGTCTCGAAACCGGCGGCCAACACCAGTCCGGCGATCGCCTGCAACTCTTTCTCGTTGAGATACGTTTCCGCAGAGCCACTTTCGGTCGTTTGGATCAGCTGGCTCATCAAATTGTCGCTGGGACGTAGCCGCAACTGCTGCAAATGCTCATCGAGCCAGGAGCTGAAGCCGGCAATCCCGTCCTGCACGCTGCGGTACTGCCGCCACGGCAATCCGATGTCAAGGCTCGGCGCGGCCAGTTCACCGAATTCCAGGACATGCCGCCGCTGCGACTCAGGCACACCGAGGATGTCGCTGATGATCGAAACCGGAAGTTGCGAGCAATACCTCCCGACGATGTCCACGACACCCGACTCGACGGCCAGCTCGATCCAACAGCTCGGCGGCGGTCTGTTCGACGCGATCTCGCAGCGCCGGCGACCGCCCTAGGGGTGAACACCGCCGACACGGTCTTGCGGTAACGGGTGTGGTCGGGCGGCTCGACGGCCAGTAGCGACGGTGCACGCAGTGGATGCAGCAGGTCGTCGCGGGTGCGGCGCTCCACCCACCGCAACGGCGCCGGCAGATTCGATCCGAAGACCAGCACCCGGAAATCATCGGACCGCAGCAGCTCATGGGCGAGGGCGTGATCGGCCGTCAGATAGGCGACGCGACCCTTCACCAGCTTGCCCCGGGCGCGGACTTCGTCGTAGTACCGCACCGGGTCGGCGGCCACCGCCGGATCGGCGATCAGCCTGGCCTGAACGTCACCTCGCCTGGCCCCGAGCGCCGCGGCGCCCCGGATGAAGCCATGCATCGCGAACCAGTGCAATCGTTCCTTCACTGGCCCTCCCTCGCTCAGGTGTCGTTTCGAGCCTAGGCCCCGACCACCTCGGAGAGTCAGCACTGCGCGACGATTTTGAAGTCGGTGGTCACCACTTTGTTGGGGTTGCTGCTGTTGATGCCGTACGCGCTGCCCGTGATGGTGTACGCGTCGTTGGTGAGATCGACGTGCGCGTCTCCCACCCCGCCTTGCCAGAAGCTGCCGGTGAATCCGTCGACATTGCGAATCTTCACCCACTGCGGCATCGCCCGGTAACCGCTGAGCAGCACCACCGCTTCGACTCGCGCCATCGCGGTCGGGAATGTTGATGGTCCGATACATCTGGTCTTGCCGGCACGCCGGAGGACGCGTCGTGTGGGTGGCGCCGTCGATGGTCAGACGGGCGGCTCGGCGAGGTGTCGTCTGGCGCCGCGCTGCACCCCGCGACGCTGACGACGACAGCCGCCAGGACCAAAGCGACTGTGAGCAACCGATTTTGCACCAGCCGACCTCCTTACTGCCGCTTCGGCATCAGCGCGGGTAGGGACTTGACGATGCTGCGTCGCACGAATTCCGGACTCAGACCCTTGAACAAGTCGATCAAGCGAATGCTCTTCGGTACATACCAATGCAACCGCTTCTGATGGTGGTAGGCCTGCCACGCCGTCTCGGCCACGCTGCTCGCCGGCATCAACCGGAGCATGCCCTTCTTGGGCGCGGTGGCGCGCAATTGCTCAGCCGTCATGGGCGCGCCGCCGTCGTCGGAGTGGTTGGTCGTCGTCGTGAGGATGGCGGTGTCGATCAGACCGGGAAGCACGTCGGCGACGCGCACCCCGTGTCGCTGCCACTCCACACTCAACGCCTCGGTCAGGCCTTTGACCGCGTGCTTGGTCGACGAGTAGACGGCCAGGCGGGGCATGCCATAGGTCCCCGAGGACGACGACGTCGAGAACATCAGGCTGCCGGGGGATTTCTTGAGGTACGGCAGTGCGCCGTAGGCGCCGGTCAGTACCGCTTTGAAGTTCACGTCGACGACGCGCATCGCGGCGTCATAGCGGCACGTCCTCGAACCAGCCGGATTCGCCGATGCCGGCGTTGTTCCACATCATGTCGAGTCCGCCACCGCTGTTGCCGGCGCAGAAATCGGCCAGGGCTCCCTCGAGGGCCGCCTTGTCCGTCACATCGACGGCGCGGGTCCATAGTCGATCGTCACCGAGTTCTTCGGTGAGCGTCGCCAAGCCGTCGTCGTTGCGGTCAACCGCGCCGACGCGCCAGCCCTTGGCATGGAACAGCTTTGCCCCCTCGCGGCCCATGCCGCTGCCCGCGCCGGTGATGAAGACCGATTTCACGACCGTCAGCCCGCCTCGGCCACGTCTTTGATGCGGTTCAGCGTCTTGGTCATGTCGCGGACGTTGCGGCGCTTACGCAGAAAACCGCCGAACAACCAGTACACGCCGAGCCATGGGGCCGGGTTGAGTCGAAACGACTCGGTGACATCGGTCCCGCCGTCGCCGCTGGGCGCCAGGCGGTAATGCCAGTTGTTGACCGCCCTGTCACCGAGGAGCACGGTGAAACCGAATTCGCGACCCGGTTCGCATGCGGTGACCTTGCATGTCGTCCAGTAGACCGGCCCCATCTCGTTGCGCTTGACGTGACCGCGGAATTTCGCGCCGAGGGCCGGGCCGGTCGCGTCGCCCAGCCACTCGGCTTCAAAAACTTCCGGGGAAAACTTTCCGGTGTTGCGGACGTCTGCGATGAGATCCCAGATCTTGGCCGCAGGCGCCGCCATATGAACAGTCGCCGAACCTTCCATGGGCTGATCCAAACACAGCTTCGCGCTCGGGTCATAGACCGCAGGTGCGTTTCATCAGTGCGGGACGGCCGCCTGGATCAGTCCGTTGATGATCTGCTTGATGCCCTGGGCCGGGTGCGAGTACCAACCGATCGGCAGGCCCGAATTCGCGCCGCACTTTGGCCAGGCCTCCACGCCCTGATCGGCGAAAACCCGGTTCGCCACAGCGATTTGCTGCTCCCTGGACGCGGCGGCGGGGTTGCCGACGCCGCCGTAGCGGGCCCACGTGCCCGGTTTGAATTGCAGTCCACCGTATTCGCCGTTCCCGGTGTTGGCCTGCCAGTTGCCACCGGATTCGCATTGCGCGATCGCGTCCCAGTTGGGAGCGGCGTCCGCGCTCACCACACCTGTGGACAAAGCCATCGACGCTGCAACGAACCCGCCGACCATTACGGACTTGACGAGAAGCTTGCAGAGATTTTTCATGTCCAGCATTTCGGCTCGTGTGGCCAAAGCGTTACCTATTCGAAAATGGCGCGAGATATGCCATCTATCTGCGGGGATCGCCTTATCGGCCGGCCGATTCGGACCGTTAGAATTCGGTGAGGAAAAATTAAATTATTGCTGGCAATACGACTGCGTCGCTGATGACAGGGCCTTTTGGTACAGGCTGTCGAGCTGCCGGGCCCGGATGACCCCGTCCCTCGCGGCGTCCAGCTCGGCGTGACATGCCGGCGAATGCAGCAGGTCCCAGTTCGCCGAAATCTGGGTCAACATCGTCTGGTTGAGGGTGTCGATCGCCGACCGCGACGACGACAAGTCCGGCGAGTCAGCCGGAGCGCTAGGCGGATCCAGTTTCCAGTCCGCGAACCGGCGGAATTCGATGGCCTCGGTGGCACCGATCTGGTCACCGAAAACCCGGGCGACGTAGTCACGGTCGATGTGTTCGGCGGCGGCCTCGTCGCCCAGCTCGGCCAGCTCTTGCTGGACCCGGCGCGGGTCCTCGATGGCACCGTGTTTGTTCCATTTATAGGACGCCACCGCCTCGGCAACCTGCAGCCGTTGTGCGGCGGCGTCGACCAGTGGAGTTAGCGGACTTGCCATGTCGGCCCGAGCCGGCGCCACAAGCATCGCCAGGCCGCCGACCGCGACACCGCAACGCGCGGCCACGGATAGGCGGCGCGAGTCGACCCTGCTGTGCATGACGACGATTCTGGCGTGTTTGCGGCCCCGGGTCGGCCAACACGCTCTGACGAGGTGTCGTCACAGTGATCATCTGTCCGGACGACGAAACCGCCGGGCCACCGGCCCTTAACGCACTACTGCGCCTGACGGAGTCGTCAGGCGCAGTAGTCACCGAGCGGGCGAGGGGTTATCCACCGCCGCCCGGGGAAGCGCCCAGCGTGCCCTGCAAGTCGGGCTTCATGGCGTTGAGCTGAGCTCCCCAGTACTCCCAGCTGTGCGTTCCGTTGGCGTTGAAGTTGAACGTGGCGTTGTGACCACCGGCCCCGTTGTAGGCGTCCTGGAACTTCAGGTTGCTGCTGCGCACGAAGTTCTCCAGGAACTCGGCCGGCATGTTCGCCCCACCGAGCTCGGACGGTGTGCCGTTACCGCAGTACACCCAGAGCCGGGTGTTGTTTCCCACCAGCTTCGGGATCTGGATGCTCGGGTCATTCCGCTGCCACGCCGGGTCGCTCGACGGCCCCCACATGTCGTTTGCCTTGTAACCACCCGCGTCGCCCATCGCCAAACCGATCAGGCTCGGCCCCATGCCCTGGGACGGGTCCATCAGTGCCGACAGCGAACCGGCGTAGATGAACTGCGCCGGGTGGTAGGCGGCCAGGATCATCGCCGAGGAACCGGCCATCGAGATGCCGATCGCGGCGCTTCCGTTGGGCTTCACACTCTTGTTGGACTGCAGGTACTGCGGCAGCTCGCTGGTCAGGAAGGTCTCCCACTTGTACGTCGAGCAGCCGGCCTTGCCGCAGGCCTGGTTGTACCAGTCGCTGTAGAAGCTGGATTGGCCGCCGACCGGCATGACGACCGACAGGCCCGACTGGTAGTACCACTCGAACGCCGGGGTGTTGATGTCCCAGCCGTTGTAGTCGTCTTGAGCCCGCAGACCGTCCAGCAGATACACCGCGGGAGAGCCGTTGCCGCCGCTTTGGAACTGGACCTTGATGTTGCGGCCCATGCCCGCGGACGGCACCTGCAGGTACTCGACGGGCAGACCCGGACGCGAAAATGCATTCGCAGTCGGCGCGCCGCCGGCAAGACCGATCAGGCCCGGCAGCGTGGCTGCCGCCGCAGTGCCGACTAAAAGCCGGCGCCCCCAGGCCCGGACCTTCTCGCTCAGATCTGTCATACCTGCCCCTTGTCGGATGTGATCAGTGTGATCGTGGTCTCACTGGAATTTACCGTGTGAGTCCGCGAAATGTCGATTGGGACGCGAACGCGTCTCGTTTCGGCATCGCTTTTCGCTACAATAAATTTCGCCACCCGCACAACCGCGAGGCGACAGGCCACGCGTACCCGCTCCACGACGGCCCAACCCGTCGGATTGGGAAATGCCAGGCAGCACCGCCTCCAGGGCGGGGCGAGCGACGAGGGCGGCCAGCAATACGTGGCGTATAAAAGGGCCCAAAATGACGCCCGGGCCCGATTTCGGCGGGGATCGCCGCCGGACGGCTACGTGTCGCGTCTTTAACCGTTTGACGGCGCCGTCGGCGCCCGCGACACCGGTAATTATTTTCGTCGGCCGATAAGGGGTGTGGATTCCGTCGCCGAGGAGCCACCGCCCCGACGCGGCCCACGGCTCATGGCGGTTCCGTCGCCGCGCCGCCCTGCTCATCTGCCGATTCCCAGGCGATCCCCGACCGGGGCAGCCGGACTTGCGTCGACCGCGTAGGCTCTCTCGGAGCAAGCCGATGAAGACCACGCTATCCCGGGTCTGTTCCGGCTCTCACGAATCACCGCACCTGCGGCTTCATGGTGCGCGTCGGTGTGGCTGAGGGCGTCGGAGGCGCGGGACCGATTGGGGCATAGATTTGGACACGGTTCTTGGCCTATCAGTGACGCCGACCACCGTCGGTTGGGTCCTCGCTGAAGGACACGGCGCAGACGGCACCATCCTGGATCACCAGGAGCTGGCGCTGCGCGCAGGCCGCGGTGTGCGCGCCGTGGGTACCGCAGAGCAGGTGGTGGACGAGGTATTGCGGGTCGACACGCGCGGCGGCCGCGAGCGATCATCGCCTGCGTGTCATCGGAGTGACCTGGAACGACGAAGCATCCGCACAGGCGGCGCTGGTGTTGGAAGCGTTGACCGACGCGGGATTCGACAACGTCGTGCCGATCCGGTTTCTCGAGGCCATCGAGACGTTGGCCCAGGCCATCGCGCCCGTCATCGGCTACGAGCAGACGGCGGTCTGCATTCTCGACCATGACTGGACGACCGTCGTCATGGTCGACACCCACGACGGGGAGACCCAGACGGCGATCAAGCACGTGCGCGGCGGCTTCGACGGTCTGACCCGCTGGCTGACCGGTATGTTCGAGCGCGACGGATGGCAGCCGGGCGGAGTGGTCGTGGTAGGCGCTGACAGCGACATCGACGGGCTCTCCTGGCAACTCGAAAAGACCTTGCCGGTACCGGTTTTCGTGCAATCGATGGCCCAGGTGACCATCGCGCGCGGCGCGGCGCTGTCCGCGGCCCGCAGTACCGAGTTCACCGACGAGCAGCTGGTGGAGCACATCCGCGAACCCGATCCGCGCTCCCGCGCAGAAGCGGCAGTTGTCCTACTCGGGAGCCGTGACCGCGCTGGCGGCCGGCGCCATCACCTTCGTCGGCTCGGTATCACTCGCGGTGGGGATTCACGTTGGCCCGGCCAGCGCGGTCGCCGCGCCGAAGCACGCCACGCACCCGCCCACACCGCAAATCGCCGAGGCGGTCACGGCCGTCGCGCCGCTTCCGGCGGCCCCGCAGCCCAAGCCGGTGGCACCGCAGGCCAAGCCGCCTGCCGGGGAACCGGTTTCGGAGCCCAGCGCTCCGGAAGAGCTAGCCGGGCGCTGGCGGCGAACGACAGTCGGATGGCGGTAGCCGACAGCCCTACTTGACCCGGGTGCTGGAGCACATACCCGGCGACACGGGCGACCCGGCGGTTGATTCAGCCCCGCGCGCAGCGACCGACCCGCAGCCCTGATTGCCGACGCCGGGCGCCAGGTAGCACTCAATCACCTTGGGCGCGAACCGCGGAGAAAGTCAACGACACCTCCTCTGCGACCTGGACCGAACCCATCAGCAGCGAGTAGGGCTTGATGCCGTAAGTCGGACTGACGGATGGTGGATTCGACTGACATCCGCCATGAGTCCCCGAGATCTTCTGTGTACAGATCGATTACGTGCTCTCGCGACTCTCCCCGGATTTGGAGTGTGCCGGTCAGACGGTACCCGTCGTCGGTCTTGTCGATGACCGTCTGCGGTATAGCGAATTTCGGGGAATCGGCTGGCAGACAATGACTTCAGCGCGTTGGACCGCACCAGCGCTTTCTCCGCCCCGGACAGCCCCTTGACACCGCCGTCGCCGCGCAGCACGTCCAACGAATCGGTCTCGACCACAAGCTCTGCACTGACGGGTCGAGAGTCGGCCCAGCTTACGGTGGCGCGCCATCGTGTCATCGCGATGGTGAGACGATGGCCCATCCGTGCCGCCCTGCCGGCAACACCGGTGTGCAGCAACAATTCACCGTCGATCAGGGCCGATCGTCCACACCGAGTCTTTGTCGGAAGTCACGGACCGACTGTGTCACATGGTCAAAACGGTGCGGTAGTGCGCCCGGCCCCCTTCCAGGGCCGCGTAGCCCTCCGCAGCTTGCGACAGCGGCAGTTCCTCGATCCACGCCCGCACGCCGGACAAGACCGCGAAATGCATTGTGTCTTCTACTTCCTTCGCCGTCCCGGAGGGATGGCCGACGATGCTGACGCCCGGCGTTATCAGCTGCACCGGGCTGATCGGCAGCGGCTCGGGCGTCACTCCGATGGTGACCAGTTCACCTCGGGGGAGTATGCCGCCGACAGTGGCGGCCATGGCTTTTGAATTTCCCGCGGTGGCCAGGACAACCGTCGCGCCACCAAGCGCCTTCAGCGCTTCGGCGGGGTCGTTGGCCGTGGAGTCGATGTAGTGGTGGGCGCCCAATTTCCGGGCATCGTCGGCTTTGCCGGTACCGCGGTTGATTGCGATCGTTTCGAAACCCATCGCCCGGGCGAACTGCACCCCGAGGTGGCCCAGTCCGCCGATCCCGAGAATCGCCACCCGATCGCCGGGCAACGCCTTGGTGTGCCGCAAGGCGTTGTAGGTAGTCACGCCCGCACAGCCCATCGGGGCGGCCTCAGCGTCGGAGAGCTCGTCCGGTATGCGGGCCAGTGCGCTCACCGGCACGGTCACCGACTCCGCGTATCCACCGGGATACTGCCAACTCGGCACCTTGCCGTTCTCGCAGTGAATGAACAGGCCCTTACGGCATTGGTCGCAGCGATGGCAACATCCGCCGAACCAGCCGACCGCGACGCGGTCACCGATTGCGAAATCCTGTACGCCGTCCCCTATTTCGGCGATCTTGCCGGCGATTTCATGTCCGGGCGTCAGCGGCCACGATATGCCGGGGAACCCGCCGGCGACGAAGTGCGCGTCGGTGCCGCAGATGCCGCACGCGGCGACCGTCAGTCGTACCTCATCGCGACCCGGTGGTTTGGTTTCGGCGTCGACCAGCTCCAAAGCTGCACCTGCGGACGGGACATGGACGGCACGATGAGTGGGCATGTCCCTAGCTTGTCACCCCTGGGCCTGATGCGCGACAGGGCATTTCTGGGCACCGTTGGTGTGGTAGTCGACCTGCCAATGCTTGATTCCGTTGAGCCAGCCCGACCGCAGCCGTTCGGGCTTGCCGACCGATTCCAGATCGGGCATGGCATCGGCGATCGCATTGAACATCAGGTCGATGGTCATCCGCGCCAGGTTGGCTCCGATGCAGTAGTGCGCGCCGGTGCCGCCGAACCCCACGTGGGGGTTGGGATCACGCAGGATGTTGAAGGTGAACGGGTCGTCGAATACTTCCTCGTCGAAATTGGCTGAGCGATAGACCATTACGACGCGCTGACCCTTTTTGATCTGAACACCGGACAGCTCGTAGTCCTCCAGGGCGGTCCGCTGGAACGAGGTGACCGGGGTGGCCCAGCGGACGATCTCGTCGGCCGTGGTGACGGGTCGCTCGCGCTTGTACAGCTCCCACTGATCGGGGAAGTCGGTGAAGGCCATCATGCCCTGCGTGATGGAGTTACGGGTGGTCTCGTTGCCCGCCACCGCCAACAGGATGACGAAGAAACCGAACTCGTCGTCGGAGAGTTTGTGCCCGTCGACGTCGGCCTCGATCAGCTTGGTGACGATGTCCTCGCCGGGGTTCTGCGCCCGGTCGGCGGCCATCTGCATGGCGTAGGTGATCAGTTCGACCGAGGCACCCATCGCGTCGTTGCGCGCGAACTCGGGATCTTGGTCGCCCACCATTTCATTCGACCAGTGGAAGAGCTTCATGCGGTCTTCCTGGGGCACTCCCAGCAATCCGGCGATGGCCTGGAGCGGGAGCTCGCAGGAAACCTGCTGGACGAAATCGCCCGCACCTTCGGCTGACGCTTTCTCGACGATCTGCCGTGCGCGCTGGTTCAGGTCGTCGCGTAACCGCTCGACGGCGCGGGGGGTGAAACCGCGGGAGATGATCTTGCGCAGGTGGGTGTGCTGCGGAGCGTCCATGTTGAGCAGCACGAACTTGCCGGTGTCGCGCTGCTCGCGCACCGTGCCCTCTTTGTAGCGGGGCAGGGCGGTGTTCTCCAGGCTGGAGAACACGTCGCTGCGCCGCGAAATCTCTTTGACGTCCTTGTGCTTGGACACCACCCAGAAGCCGCCGTCATCGAATCCGCCTACCCCGTCCGGCTGTTCGTTCCACCAGATCGGCGCGGTCCGGCGCAGCTCGGCCAGCTCTTCCACCGGCAGTCGCTCGGCGTGGATGTCCGGGTCGGTGAAGTCGAAGCCGGGAGGCAGATTGGGGACCGGCTTGGCAGTTGGCTCGACGGTTGGCATTGCCCGCTCCTCGATGACGAAGTGGTCTAGTCGTCCTTGTGCTAGGAAACCACTGCTGCACCTTGGTTGGGAAGCATTGACGCAAGATCGCCGGGTGCAAATTGGAACGTGTTCTTCACCGGCGGTTTCTCGTCGTGCGGCGGGTCTCCGCCGGCGATCGCGGTCGCAAGCCGGAACAGTCTTGTGGCTGACGGTCCGCCCGATATGCTTTGGTGCAGGTCACCGGCGACGACAGGCGGGGTAGCACATGATTCGGGAACTGCTCAGCGCCGCTTCGATAGCGGGCATCACGATCGGCTTGGCACCATGCGCGGCCGCCGGCTACGACGGCGACGTACCCGGGATGAACTATCAAGCTTCGCTGGGCGCGCCGTGCGACAACTACGAGCGCTTCATCTTTGGGCGAGGGCCCAGTGGCCAGGCCGAGGCCTGCCATTTCCCGCCGCCCAATCAGTTCCCGGCGGCCACCATCGGATATTGGGTGGCGTCTTACCCGCTGTACGGCGTCCAGCAGACCGGCGCGAAATGCCCGGGCTCGCAGTCTGCGGCGCAGACTCCGGACGGCCTTCCCATGTTGTGCCTGGGAGCTCAGGGGTGGCAGCCCGGATGGTTTACCGGGGCAGGATTTTTCCCGCCCAGCGGATAGTCGGTGCAGCCAATGAAGCGTAGTGAGCCCGGCGAACTGCCCGTGCCCCGCTGGCTGCGTTTCGTGCTGGCCTCGGATCGCGCCGGGTCGGCGTGGTACATCGGCACCGGGTTCTTCTTCGCGCCTGTGCTCGCCGTGCTCTCGCCCTGGCCCACAGTCACCGCCGTGCTGTGGGGTGTCATCGCGCTGGCCGGGCTTTGGCTGGGTCTGCTGGGCATCGCGATGGCCATCGGTCTGGCCCGAATAATGCGTTCCGGGGCCGAAATTCCCGAAGACTACTGGCGCTCCCTGGTGCACTACTAGGGCGCAACGCCGGCGAGAAATGGCGCCTGGCCCCGTCTAGAGTCGTAGCAACCGTCCCGCAATAAAAGGAGACTCGAGATGGCCTTCAATCCCAAAGATGCAGTCGACGCGGCGAGGGACATCGCGACCAACGCCGTCGAGAAAGCCTCCGACATCGTCGAACACGCCAGCGACATCATCCGCGGCGACCTCGCCGGCGGCGCCAGCGGCATCGTTCAGAATTCGATCGACATCGGCACTTACGCGGTGGACCGGACGAAGGAAGTGTTCACCGGCCGCGACGAAGTCGACGACGTCTAGGCGCGACGCCTCCGTTAGACGGAGGCGGCCTCGTTGAGCTCATCGAGCCGGTTGGTGGCTTCCAGGTACTCCTGCACCCAGCGCTCGATGACCGTTGAGGTCTTCTCCACCTTGTTGAACTGCCCGACCACCTGACCAACCGGGTTGAATGCCACGTCGACGGATTCGTTGGGGTATCTGTTGGTGGCCCGCACGGCCATGCCGGACACCATGTACTGCAACGGCATTCCGAGCGGCTTCGGGTTGTCCGGCGCCTCCCATGCCTCGGTCCAGTCGTTGCGCAGCATCCGGGCCGGCTTGCCGGTGAACGAGCGGCTGCGGACGGTGTCGCGGCTGCCGGCCTTGACGTAGGCCTCCTGCTGAACCGGGGTGTTCGACGACTCCTCGACCATCAGCCACTGTGAGCCGGTCCACGCACCCTGGCAGCCCAGCGCCAGGGCCGCGGCGATCTGCTGGCCGCTGCCGATGCCACCCGCGCCGAGCACCGGGACCGGAGCGACCTCCTTGACGACCTGCGGCCACAGCACGATCGAGCCCACCTCACCGCAGTGTCCGCCGGCCTCGCCGCCCTGGGCGATGATGATGTCGACGCCCGCGTCGGCGTGCTTGCGAGCCTGCGAAGGCGAGCCGCACAGCGCGGCCACCTTGAGCCCGGCCTCGTGGATGTGCTTGATCATGTCGGCCGGCGGGGTGCCGAGCGCGTTGGCGATCATCTTCACCTTCGGGTGCTTCAGCGCCACCTCGACCTGCGGCGTGGCCGTCGCCTCGGTCCAACCGAGCAGCTGCAGGGTGTCGCCGTCGCTGTCCTCGACCGGTACGCCGTGGTCGGCAAGGATCTTCTTGCCGAAGTCGAGGTGCTCCTGCGGCACCATCTTGCGCAGCGTCTCCGCCAGCTCCTCGGCGGACAGGTGCGAGTCCATGCCCTCGTACTTGTTCGGGATCACGATGTCGACGCCGTAGGGGTGGTCGCCGATGTTCTCGTCAATCCAATTGAGCTCGATCTCGAGCTGCTCGGGCGTGAAACCGACCGCTCCGAGCACGCCGAACCCCCCGGCCTTGCTGACCGCCACGACGACATCGCGGCAGTGGGTGAAGGCGAAAATCGGGAACTCGATACCGAGTTCGTCGCAGATAGGGGTGTGCATTACAACTCCTGGGAGCTCGCCGAATTGGAACGTGTTCTAGTTTAGTACGTAGCTCACTGACGTGGCCAGCGGGTCCTGACCTGCGCCCTATTACTACGACCCGTCACCGACGTCAGATCGCCACGCTGTTCGCCACCCACAGGATGAGAAACGCGAGCATGCAGGCCGCGCAGAGCAGATGATCTCGGCAGACCGATCGCGCCAGGCGCGTCTGCTCGGTCGGACTGTCCGTGCGGTGCCCGAGCCGTACCGCATCGGGAACCGTGTGCGTCAACGCCAGCATCACCGGAATGCCCGCAAGCGGGGCCGAGATCACCAGTAGCCAGCCGGGGTCGTGTCCGCGCGCGGCCTGCAGCACAAGCGTTCCCAAGAAGGTGAGCATGACGAGCGCGATCAAGCGGCCCATCGGCCGCGACGTGGTGGTCGCGCGGTGGTAGTACGCCGCGATGGAAGCGAGCACGGCCTCGGGCAGTTCGGTCGTCGCCTTCCGGTGGCGAAGAACTTGGACGTCGAAGATCAGGTCCATCCATAAGACGGCGAACAGGAACCCGCTGCAGGCCGTGAGCAACGAGGCCATGACAACCACCAACTTCTGATTTATTCCGGGCATCCGTGTCGCAGCGCGGCTACCACTTGGACTCATTGTTCTCGGCGACGCAATAGGCAGCGGGCCGCCCGCAGCCTGCCACCTTGCGCTGCGGCTGACAGGGCGAAATCACTTGTGCCACTTTTGTTTCAGTGGTCTCAGGATGGCGGTTCTTGTCGGCGCCCCGGCCTAGTATTTCGAACATGAGTTCGATAGATGACCGGGACGAGATCGCAGCGGATTACGCCGCGTTGCGCAGGGCCGTCTCGCGCGTCGGGCGTCACTCCTACGCCGCCTTGACGACCCCGGAACATTTCGCCTACCTCGAACAACTCGAATGCGACACGCGCCGACTCCAAGCTGCCGGGCACGAGCTGGTCAACCGGATCGATCAGCAGGCCATCCCGGCTGACATCGGCGGCAAACTCGCCCAGGTGCTGGCCGACCGCTTGCTCATCACCCGCGCCGACGCAGGCCGGCGCGTCGAGGAGGCCCGGGACCTGGGCACCCGCCAAGGCCTGACCGGCCAACCGCTGCCGCCGCGGTATGCGGCCACCGCGGCAGCCCAACGCACCGGGCGCATCGGCGCCGCGGCCGTGGCGGTGATCCGCCGTTTCTTCGACGACCTGCCCTGCTGGGTCGACGCCCCCACCCGGGAAGCCGCCGAAGCCGACCTGGCACGCTGGGCCACCCAGTATCGCCCCGAGAACCTGCGCAAAGCCGCCGACCGACTGGCCTGCTATCTCAACCCTGACGGGCAATTCCACGAGGAAGACCGGGCCCGGCACCGCGGACTGACCCTGGGCACCCAAGGCGCGGACGGCATGTCAGCGCTGCGCGGGTGGCTCACCCCCGAAGCCCGCGCCACCATGGAAGCCGTGCTCGCCAAACTGGCCGCGCCCGGTATGGCCCACCCCAACGACGACATGCCGGTCGTGGACGGCGCCCCGTCCGAAGAGGCGATTCGACGCGACGCCCGCAGCGCGGCCCAGCGCAACCACGACGGCCTCAACGCGGCCCTGCGCGCCATCCTGGCCTCGGGAAAACTCGGTCAACACAACGGATTACCGGCCTCCATCATCGTCACCACCACACTGCGCGATCTCGAATCCGCGACCGGCAAAGCACTCACCGGCGGCGGCACCCTGCTGCCCATGTCCGACGTCATCCGCCTGGCCAGCCACGCCCACCATTACCTGGCGATCTTCGAGCGCGGCAAAGCGCTGGCGCTGTATCACACCAAAAGCCTGGCCTCGCCCGGCCAGCGAATCATCCTGCACGCCAAGGACCGCGGGTGCACCGCGCCGGGCTGCGACGTCGCCGGCTACTACTGCGAGGTCCACCATGTCCAAGACTGGGCGGCCACCCACCGCACCGACATCGACCAACTCACCCTGGCCTGCGGACCCCACCACCGACTCCTCGACAAGGGCTGGTCCACCCGAAAACACGTCAACGGCGACACCGAATGGATCCCACCGCCACACCTCGACCGCGGCCAGCCGCGAACCAACGCCTTTCACCACCCGGAAAAACTCCTCGCGGATGGCGACGACGACGCCGACGAGCCCTAGCGCGGATCCCTTGATCCTGCGCCGAGCAACCGGGTACCGTAGTGCTGCCAATTACGAAACGATGCGTAGCGTAATTGGCTTCCAAACCGTCGAAAGGACCCGCTTGATGCGCAGCCGCTACGCGGGCGATCCCTTCACCACACCCACACCCGAGATCGCCGCCGCGCTTGAGGATGTCAGCATCCCCACGCTGTTGCTCTCGCTCGTCCACATCACCGGCGACCCCCGGTTCATCCGCGACTTCAAGCAGATGGGCGTTTTCCTCAACGAAGTCCAGGGGTTCATGTCGGAGGAGGACAAGGCACGCGCCCGCGCCGAAGCCCTGTCGGTGATCACCGAGTATCGGGACCGCGGTTGCCCCGAACCACAGCCGCTGAGCCCGGAACTCATCAGAGAAATGATGGATTGGGCAGCGTGCGAGCACGTTCCCGACGACTATCTGTCGCTGGTGTCCGAAGAGCTGGACCTTGACGGCGTCGACCCTCGGCGCCCTGCCGCGCTGCCGGCTGGAGCGTGCCGCCGAGCTTCCTGTCCTGGTCGTCGGGTGTGGCGAATCCGGCATCCTGGCCGGCGTCCGCCTCAAGCAGGCCAACATTCCGTTCACCATCGTGGAGAAGAACGCGGGCCCAGGCGGAACATGGTGGGAGAACAGCTATCCCGGCGCACGGGTGGACGTGGCCAACCACTTCTATTGCTACAGCTTCGAACCCAACAACGACTGGACGCATTTCTTCGCCGAGCAATACGAGCTGCAGGACTATTTCACCAAGGTCATCGACAACCACGACCTGGCTGAGCACGTGCGTTGGCGGACGGAGGTTGTCGCGGCCGAATGGAACGATGACGACGGCACGTGGAGCGTTTCGCTGCGCTCGGCCGACGGCGAGATAACCACCGTGCGGGCGCGCGCTCTGATCACCGCGGTGGGCCAGCTGAACCGTCCCAACATTCCCGGTTTCGACGGCGCGGATACCTTCGAGGGACCTTCGTTTCACTCCGCGGCCTGGGATCACTCGGTGGACCTGAAAGGCAAGCGGGTCGCGCTCGTCGGCGCGGGCGCCAGCGGCTTCCAGATCGCTCCGGCGATCGCCGACGACGTCGAGCACCTCACCGTGTTCCAGCGAACCGCGCAGTGGATGTTTCCCAACCCGATGTATCACGACGAGGTGGGCGACGGTGTGCGCTGGGCGATGCGCCATCTTCCGTTCTACGGGAGGTGGTACCGATTCCTGGTGCTGTGGCCCGGCTCGGACAAAGGTCTGGACGCCGCCGAAGGCGACCCGGGCTACGCCGACCAGGATCACGCCGTCAGCGACATCAATGCCGCCGCGCACATGATGTTCTCGCAATGGATCACCAGCCAGGTCAGCGAAGATGCCGAGTTGTTGGCCAAGGTGATGCCCGACTATCCCGCGTGCGGCAAAGCGGACCCTGCAGGACAACGGCAGCTGGCTGCGAACGCTGCAGCGCGACAACGTCGAATTGGTGCGCACCGCCATCGAGAAGATCACGCCGCACGGCATCGTCACCGATGACGGCGTTACCCACGACGTCGATGTCATCGTGTACGCCACCGGGTTTCGGCACACCGACGTGCTGTGGCCGCTGAAGGTCACCGGCCGAAACGGGACCGACCTGCATGAGATGTGGGGGAGCCGGCCGTATGCCTACCTCGGGATCACCGTCCCGGAATTCCCGAACTTCTTCATCGTCTACGGGCCGGGAACCCACCTGGCCCACGGCGGCAGCCTCATCTTCCAGTCGGAACTGCAGATGCGCTACGTCGACCAGTGCCTGGCGCGACTGGCCGAACCCGACGTGCATTCCGTCGAACCGAAACCGGAGGCCGCCACCGATTGGCACCGGCGGACGCAGACCCAGATCAAGAGGATGGTGTGGTCGCATCCGGCGGTCAAACACTCGTATTTCAAGAACGCCGACGGGGAGATCCACACCGTGAGCCCATGGCGGCTCAACGAATACTGGTCGGCGGTGCGCGAGCCCGATTGGTCACAATTTCTCAGTGCGAACGAAAGATTGAGCGCGACAAGGAAAGTGAGCACGCCGATATGCGCACCGTAGTCGTCGATGGACCCCGCAACATTCGGGTCGACACCCGCCCCGATCCAGCCCTTCCCGGGCCCGACGGAGCGATCGTCGAGGTGACCGCCGCCGGCATCTGCGGATCCGACCTGCACTTCTACGAGGCGGATTTTCCAATGCCCGACCCGATTGCGCTCGGTCACGAAGCCATCGGCACCGTGGTTGAGGCGGGTCCCGAGGTGCGCAACGTCAAGGTCGGCGACCAGGTGATGGTGTCGTCCGTGACCGGCTGCGGCGCGTGCGCGGGATGCGCCACCCGCGATCCGGTCATGTGCCACTCCGGCTTTCAAATCTTTGGCGGCGGTGTGCTCGGCGGTGCGCAGGCCGATCTGCTCGCGGTGCCCGCCGCTGATTTTCAGCTGCTGAAGATGCCGGAAGGCATCAGCACCGAGCAGGCGCTGCTACTCACCGACAACCTGGCCACCGGCTGGGCCGCTGCGCAGCGGGCTGACATTCCGTTCGGCGGCACGGTGGCGGTCATCGGCTTGGGCGCGGTCGGCCTGTGCTCGCTGCGCAGCGCAATTTTTCAGGGTGCGGCAACGGTTTTCGGTGTAGACCAGGTCGATGGCCGCCTGCAGCGTGCCGCCCAGTGGGGCGCGACACCGCTCAAAGCTCCGGCGCTCGAGGCCATCCTCGCCGCCACCGGTGGCCGCGGCGCCGACGCGGTGATCGACGCCGTCGCCACGGACGCCTCCCTGACCGACGCGCTCAACGCTGTCCGGCCCGGCGGCACCGTCTCCGTGGTGGGTGTGCACGACATGAATCCGTTTCCCCTCAACGCCTTGGGCTGCCTGATTCGCAGCATCACGCTGCGGATGACCACCGCGCCGGTGCAGCGGACCTGGCCGGAATTGATTCCGCTGCTGCAATCGGGCCGGCTCGATGTCGACGGCATCTTCACCACCACAATGCCTTTGGACGAAGCGGCCAAGGGCTACGCCACCGCGGAGTCGCGATCGGGCGATGACGTGAAGATCCTGCTGAAGCCCTAGGTCTTCACCTGGTCGCCGTGATGTATTGCGACCGCATGAAACTGTCGATCTTCACGTCGACATCCGGCGGGGTCATGCCATAACCGGCTTGCAGATCGAGCGTGTTGCGGACGGGTTCGACGGTCCACGCATGAGCCATGAGCCACTCCGCGGGGTCCGACTGGGGTTCATAGGTCAGGGCCGAGAAGTCCACATTGCCGGACACATTGACCCCCGGGTGATTCGTCTCCAGAGCGTTGAGCTGGTCGTGGTCCAGCCGCGATCCCAACGCACCGATGGCGATCCGGCTGCCCGGCGCACTGAGCCCGCTGATCCGGGTGAAGAGCGCGTGTTGCGCCTCGTCGGTCAGGTAGGGCAGCAGCCCCTCCACCGACCAGGCGCTCGGACTCTCGACGTCAAACCCGGCCGCTTCCAACGGTCGTGACCAGTCGGTCCGCAGATCGGCGGCGACTTCGATCCTGCGGGCCTTCGGGGTAGCGCCCTGATCCCCGAGAACCCGGGCCTTGAATTCGAGGACCTTGGGCAGATCGACTTCGAAGACCCTTGTGTCTTCCGGCCATTCGAGCCGATAGGCCCGCGAATCCAGCCCGGCGGCGACGATCACCGCCTGCCGGATGCCCGCCGCGCCGGCAGCCTCGAAGAAGTCGTCGAAGAACCGGGTCTGGACGCCGTAGAGGCGGGGGAATGCCCGCTCATCGTCGGAGGTACCCGGGTTGGCAAGCACCCCCGCCAAATACGGGTCCTGCGACGCGGCAATGAAGATTTTCGCGTATTCGTCGCGCACCAGTGGGTGCGGGCTCACGGCATGCAGCGCCCGCCATCCCGCCACCAGCAGCGCGGTATACCCGACGCCGGTGACGATGTCCCAGTTGTCGTCATCGGAACGGAGCGACCCGAACTCAGGTGGCGTGCTCATGGTTGCCTCCCGTCGAATCGGCATGAAAAGCCGACTTTCCACGTACGCGGTTCCCAGCTCAAACACCGTCACCGGACCGTCGTTCACCAATTCGACCTGCATGTTCGCACCGAACTGGCCGGTCTGCACCTCGGCGCCGAGTTGCCGCAACGCCTCGGCGAACTCCGCCACCAGCGGCTCGGCGAGCGCTCCCGGAGCGGCCGCATTCCAGGACGGGCGGCGGCCCTTGGCGGTGTCGGCGTACAGGGTGAACTGACTGACGACCAGAATGGGGGCGTTGACATCGGCCGCCGAGCGTTCGTCGGCGAGAATCCTTAGCTGCCAAAGCTTTTCAGCGAGCCGTCGCGCCTTGTCGCGATCGTCGCTGTGGGTGACGCCGACGAATGCCAACAGGCCCTGGCCATCCGGGCGAATTGCGCCGACCACCGCGCCTTCGACCGAGGCCGTTGCCGACGAGACCCGTTGCACCAACACCCGCATGGGCCTCGATGGTGCCAGACCGGTCAGGCAGAGGGTTGGGTACGCTCGTTATGTGTCTGTGCTCGTCGCGTTTTCCGTCACTCCGATGGGGGTGGGCGAGGGTGTCGGCGAGATCGTCGCCGAAGCGGTTCGAGTTGTTCGCGATTCCGGGTTGCCCAACAAGACGGATTCGATGTTCACCGTCATCGAAGGCGAAACCTGGGAAGAAGTCATGGCCGTGGTGCAGCGCGCGGTCGAGGCCGTGGCCGCCCGCGCGCCCAGGGTGAGCACGGTGATCAAGGCGGACTGGCGCGCCGGGGCAAGCGACGCGATGACGCACAAGGTCGCCACCGTCGAGCGCTACCTCTCCGAGGGTGAGTCCCGCACCGCGGATTGAAAGGCGTCTTCGGCCGCCTCGCCGTGCACGGCGAACACCACGTTGCGCAGCGAGCCCGGTTGGTGCCGGCGGACGACGTCGACCATCAGCCGCGCCGCCTCGTCCAGCGGGAAGCCGCCGACGCCGGTGCCGAAGGCGACCAGCCCCAGCGAGCGGCAGCCGAGTTCGTCGGCCTTGCGCAGGGTCGAGGCTGTGGCGGCGGCGATGATTTCGGCCGAGGTCGGGCCGCCGAGCTCCATCGTCGCTGCATGGATGACGTAGCGCGCCGGCATGTCGCCGGCCGTGGTCTCGACCGCTTCGCCGAGCCCGATCGGCGCCTTCGCGGTCGATTCGCGCTGCACGTCGGGCCCGCCCGCGCGCGAGATCGCCGCGGCGACACCGCCACCGTGCCGCAGCTGGGTATTGGCCGCGTTGGTGATCGCGTCGAGTTCGAGCTTGGTTACGTCAGCCTGGATCACCTCTAACTCGATCATGGGCTCATTGTCCTCTGAATGAACGTCCTCGCACGGCATGCGTAGGCTCGGGGCGGTGAGCGCACGCGCAGGAATCGTTGTCACCGGAACCGAGGTCCTCACCGGACGGGTCCAAGACGCGAACGGCCCCTGGATCGCCGATCGTCTCCTGGAACTGGGCGTCGAGCTGGCGCACATCACGATCTGCGGTGACCGGCCCGCCGACATCGAAGCGCAGCTTCGGTTCCTGGCCGATCAGGGTGTGGACCTGATCGTCACCAGCGGCGGCCTTGGGCCGACGGCCGACGATATGACCGTCGAGGTCGTGGCCCGGTTCTGCGAACGCGAGCTGGTGTTGGACGCAGAGGTCGAAGAGAAGATCGCCAACATCCTCAAGAAGCTGATGGCGCGCAACCCCGCGTTCCAATCCGCCTTGGATCCCGGAACTTTCGAGTCGCTACGGGCCGCCAATCGCAAGCAGGCCATGGTGCCCACCGGCGCGCAGGTACTCGACCCGGTCGGTACCGCGCCCGGCGTCGTCGTGCCCGGCAAGCCGACGGTGATCGTGTTACCCGGCCCGCCGCGCGAGCTGCAGCCCATGTGGCACACGGCCATCGAGACACCCGCGGCACAGGACGCCATCGCCGGCCGGACGGTTTATCGACAGGAGATGCTGCGCATGTTCGGGTTGCCAGAGTCGGGGCTGGCCGAAACATTGCGCGACGCCGAGCAGGCCGTGCCCGGCTTCGGGCAACTCGAGATCACCACCTGCCTGCGGCGCGGGGAGATCGAAATGGTCACCCGCTACGAGCCGGATGCCGCCGACGCATACGCGCAGCTGATCAAGCTGCTGCGGGACAGACATGGACAGCAGCTGTACTCCGAGGACGGCTCGCACGTCGACGATCTGGTCGCGCAACTCCTGGGGGGCCATCGGATCGCGACGGCGGAATCCTGCACCGCGGGACTGTTGGCGGCGCGCCTGACGGACCGGCCCGGCTCGTCGGATTATGTGGCCGGCGGTGTCGTGTCCTACTCGAACGAGGCGAAGGCGGAGCTGCTCGGCGTCGAACCGGCGCTGATCGAGGCGCACGGCGCGGTGTCCGAGCCGGTGGCCGAGGCGATGGCCGCGGGCGCGCTGCAGCGCTTCGGAGCCGACACCGCGGTCGCGATCACCGGAATCGCCGGCCCGGGTGGGGGGACGGATGAAAAGCCGGTGGGCACAGTCTGTTTCAGCGTGGTGGCCGACGGGCGCACCGATACCCGCACACTGCGGCTTCCCGGCAACCGCTCCGATATCCGGGAGCGCTCAACGACGGTGGCCATGCACCTGCTGCGGCGACTACTGGACAACAGCGAATAACGTCACGTCACTTCGCTTGCGAGGAACGCGCTTTCGGTTGTGCCGAACCGTATTCCCGTTGCGTCCTTGCCGATCAGCGTCAGCACCGCGACCGCAATCAGCACCGGCACGATCGTCGCAGCCAACGCAAACGGGTAGCCGTGTGATTCGGCGAGGCGTTCCTGGATCGGCAAATTGAACGCCGCCAGCAGGTTTCCGAGTTGGTAGGTCACGCCGGGGTAGAGGCCGCGGATGGCATCCGGGGACATCTCGGTGAGGTGGGCCGGAATCACTCCCCACGCGCCCTGCACGAACAGCTGCATCAAGAACGAACCGAGGCACAGCATCGCCGCGCTGCGTGAGTACGCGAACAGGGGCACGATCGGCAGCGCCAAGATCGCACAGAAGACGACGGTGTAGCGGCGGCTGATATCGCTGCGACAGGGTGCCGAAGACGAGCCCCCCGACGATGGCGCCGACGTTGTAGACCACCACGATCCATTTGACCGTCGTGCTGGCGAGGTTGGCGCCGTGGTTGACGTGCGCCCCCAGGAAGGTCGGGTAGACATCCTGCGTACCGTGGCTCATCCAGTTGAAGGCCGTCATCAGCAACGCCAGGTAGATGAATCGGCGGATGATCGCGCCGTTGCGCAGCACGTCGCGGATTCGGGTGCTGGTGAGCTTCATCTGGTCCTGCGCGGCCTCCCAGACCTCGGACTCCTGCACCCGGTAGCGGATGACGAGGCTGATCAACGCGGGAATGATGCTCAGACCGAACAGCCACCGCCACGACAGCCCGAGCCAATCGATTACCACCAGCGAGGCGACGGTGGCCAGCAGGTAGCCGAATGCGTAGCCCTCCTGCAGCAGCCCGGAGAAGAATCCGCGCCGCTCCACGGGAACCTTCTCCATGGCGAGTGCCGCGCCTAGGCCCCACTCGCCGCCCATGCCGATGCCGTACAGCAGCCGCAGGATGATCAGGATGGTGAAGTTGGGCGCGAAGGCGCACAGGAAACCGACCACGGAATAGAACATGACGTCGACCATCAGCGGCAGCCGCCGACCCACCCGGTCGGCCCACAGCCCGAAGATCAGTGCGCCGACGGGACGCATGATCAGGGTGGCCGTGGTGACGAACGCGACCTCTGTCTTGCTGTGATGGAACGTCTTGGCGATGTCGGCGTAGACGAGCACCACGATGAAGTAATCGAAGGCGTCCATCGTCCAGCCCAGCAGCGCGGCGATGAAGGAGTTGCGCTGATCGGCGGTCAACTTCTGTTGAGCACTTTGTGTGGTCACGTCAGCATCGTGCAGGACCCAGCGCGCCGGCGCGACTTGTTTCACCTTGTGGACTGCGAGAGTAAGTTCCCGATACATGCGGATCATCGATGCCGATGGACACGTGGCCGAGAATTCTTCGCTGGCAACCGAAGCAATCAAACGATGGCCGCAGCACGTCAAGCCCAGCGGGCACGGGCGGCTCGGCTTGACGCTCGAAGGCCGCAACTATCCCGAGGACACCGGCCCCGGCGCGGGGTGCCCTCCCGAGCACGGCATCAGTAAGGCACCCGACATCAATTGCCGTTCACCCGAGGGCGTGCTGGGCGACGCCGATCGCGATCACATCGACACGATGGTGCTGTATCCGAGCATGGGGCTGTGTGCGCCCAGCCTTGAGGATCCCGAGTTCGCCGCCGGGTTCTCGCGTCTGTACAACCAGTGGATCGCCGACTACTGCGCCTCGTCGGGCGGGCGGTTGCGCGGCGTCGCCGTGACACCGATCGAGCACGGCCAGGCCGCGATCGACGTCATGACGGAGGCCAAAGAGCTTGGGCTGATTGCCACTTTGGTGCCGCCGGCACTCAAGAGCCGCAACCTCGACCACCCCGACCTCGACCCGTTCTACGCCGCAGCCGTCGAACTCGGCATGCCATTGGGCGTGCACGGCGCCCCGGGCATCCATCTGCCCAAGATCGGGGTGGACCGCTTCACGAACTACATCCAGGTGCACTGCATCAGCTTTCCGTTCGACCAGATGACGGCGATGACCGCGATGGTCTCCGGCGGCGTCTTCGAGCGTCACCCGGAGTTACGGGTCGCGTTCCTCGAGGCGGGTGCTGGCTGGGTGCCGTTCTTCATCGATCGGCTGCACGAGCATTACGAGAAGCGCGGCGACTGGGTGGAGCGCGGCTGGCGTCGCGATCCGCACGACTACCTGACCGCGGGCAACATCTGGGTGACGTGCGAGCCGGAGGAACCGATCCTGCCCGGCGTGATCGATGTGCTGGGCGACGATTTCATCATGTTCGCCAGCGACTACCCGCACTGGGACGGCGAGTGGCCGGAGAGCACCAAGCACCTGCGCACGCGAAGCGACATCAGCGAGGACTCCCGGGAGAAGATCGGCGGCTTGAACGCGCAGCGCTTCTACAACCTGAACTGAGCGGCTGCGTTTCCTCGTGGCAGTCGGCCGGATCGCCTGAGGAGAAGCCGGGATTTCTTGGAAGGCGACGATCTCAGATGACTGGCAAATGGTTCTCCGATAGCAGCGCGCCGGGACAATGATTGGCAGTCGTGTGTGGCGGATCGGGACGCCACCATTTATAAGTTGAGCGCGGCCGTTGTGAACCTGTGCCAGATGGTGAAGTACCTGGCGTCGCAGCGCGGCGACGCTTAGCGAGGAATATCAGCAGTCAACTCAACAGGCCGCCCTTCGCGCACGCCTGATGGGAGGATTTCGAGCATGGGCCCTTTTCTGTTGCGCGCCGCCTTGACCGGATTGGCGTTATGGATCGTCACCCTTTTCGTGCACGGCCTGAGCTTCGTGGGTGGAGACACGAAGCTGGAGCGGGTCGGCATCATCTTCGTCGTCGCCGTGGTCTTCGGTCTGGTCAACGCGTTCATCAAGCCGATCGTCCAGATCCTGTCGATCCCGTTGTACATCTTGACGCTCGGCCTGTTCCATGTCGTCGTCAACGCGCTGATGCTGTGGATCACCGCGCGGATCACCGAGCACACCACCCATTGGGGACTGCAGATCGACCACTTTTGGTGGACCGCGATCTGGGCCGCGATCGTCCTGTCGATCGTTAGTTGGTTGCTGTCCTTGGTGATTCGGCGCACCGGCGCCCGACGCTAGCCGTCGTTTGCCAGGCTCACCACGTCGCGCGCACAACCCCAGGACAACGTGACGCCGTTGCCGCCGTGTCCGTAATTGTGGATGCAGCGCGCCCGCCCCAGCGGCTCGGCTTTCAGCCTTACCGACGGACGGTCCGGGCGCAGCCCGGTGATGACCTCGATCACCTCGGCGTCGTTGAGCCGCGGCTCGACGCTGCGGCAGCGCTGCAGGATGCGCTCGGTCACGTCGGGATCCGCCGCGGTGTCCCAGCGCCCGGGAATGCTGATGCCGCCGCAAACCACCCGTTGCGGATGCGGGAAGTAGCAGGTCCATTCCGGGCCGCTGTTGATTTCCACAAACAGTTGCCGCAGACCGGGATTGGTGAGCACTACGTGCTGGCCGAATAGCGGCCGCACGGTGTCGTCACCGGCCAGCGAGCCCGCGGCCAGGCCGGCGCAGTTGACGACGATCGCGGCGGCGTCGGCGGCCTCGTCGAGGGACTGCACGGGATGTTCCTCGATTTCGCAGCCGGCCGACGCCAGCCGCCGGGTCAGGTAGTCGAGATAGTGCGGCATGTCGATCATCGGCACGGTCGCGCGAAACCCGGTGGCGGAGCCTTCGGGGAGATCGGCCGGGTCGGCCGGCCGCAGATCGGGGATCAGCGCCGCCGCCGACGACGACATCGCCTCGCTCGCGGTGAGCTCACCGACGGCCAGCGCCGGCGCCAGCCGCACCCCGGAGTCGGGTTCGCCGGCAAGGTCGGTGAACACCCGCAGCGAGCGCGCGGCCCAACCCAGCGTCTCGGCCGCGCGCTCGGCGGGCCGCGGGGGAAGCCAGACCGCGCCGGCCACCGCGGAGGTCGTCTGCTTCAGCGTCGCGGCCGCCCATACCCGAACCGGCCAGCCCGCCTCGGCCAGGCAGATCGCCGACGTCAAACCGCTGACGCCGGCACCGACGACGACAATCTGTTGCGAACGTGCCACGGCGCCACGGTAGCGAAAAGAGGCTGGCCGCGGGTCGCGGACGGGTTCAGCGTCGAGCGCTCTTGCGGCCGATCAGGAATGCGCGGCTTGCGAGGTCGTCGGGGCGGCCGGCGCGCGGCCGGGGCGCCTGCGCGGAGCCGGCGAGGCTGCCGGCGCCTGTGGGGCGGGCGAGGCCGGACGCGCCTGCTGTCCACCCAGCAGACTGTTGAGGATTCCGAGCGTGCCCTGGACACCCGCGGGCGGCGCGCTGGAGGGCGGAACAGCGTCCGGAGTCAGCTGCCAGGGCTGGCATCCCGAAGTCTTGAACGCTTTGTCGCCCGGATCGATCTGCACTACCTGCGGCTTCTTGGACATGGCGTTGTCGATGAGGGCGCCGTCGGGATTGCCGGTCCGCTTCCAATAGCAGGTGCCGTTGTCGACGGGGCCGCCGGAGCTGTAGATGCCCGGCACGATGTCAGTCCCCACCGCGTAGATGCCGTCCTTGTCGATGGACGTCTTCGGACCCGCGGGTGCGGGCGGGGCTCCCGGCGACGCCGCGGGTGGCGCCTCCGACGGCGAAGCGGCCGGTGCCGGCGAGGCCGATGGCCCCGGCGCCGGTCCCCGTGTCTCGTCCGGATCGGCGCTGGCAACCACCGTGGACGCGGCCCACCCCGCGACCATCAGGCTCGCAGCAACCAGCCTTGCCGCAGTAGGTACTCCACCCATAGACATCGAGGGTACCGGGGTCAAGAACCTAATTCATATCGTTGTGAGATCTCCCGAGCGTCAAAGGACGCCTAGACGAGCCGCCGCACTCGGCCCGCGTAACCGAGCGCGTGCTCGTAGGTCTCGAGGTTGTCCCGCGAAATCTTCGCGTGTACCGGGCGTTCCAGGAAGAAGCGCAGCACCGGGTTGTAGGCGTGATACGTCTCGTGAAATGTCAGCACGGTGGTGCCGTCGGGCTGCTCTTCGAGCTGGTGATAGCCCTCGGCCCGCGACCACAGCGGGGCACCGACGGCCATATACCGCGACAGCTTGTTGAGCTCGGCCTCGGTCACGGTTTCCCAGGACCGCGCCCTGCCGCGGGTCAGCAGGTATTTGGGTACTTCGAAGACGCAGGTGCGGACCAGGCCCTCACCGGCTTCGTCGCCCTCGTTGAGGATCTCCATGCTTCCGGTGGGCCAGGTGAGCACCCGCGGGCGTGGGGCGTTCGGCGGTGGGGGCGGATGCAACACCCGCCAGACTTTCCGCGGCGGAGCATCGATGTGGAATCGCACGGTGTAGGACTGCATCAGCCATCTCCATCAGCCGGTATCCAACTGTTCCAGAACGTGATGGTCTCCGCGGGCGGCCGCTTGGCCGGCCGGAAGTCGGTGCCAATCGTGTAGGCGACGGGAAACAGCGCCGCCTGCGTGACGGTGGGCGGAATGCCGAGCAGCTCGGCGACCTCCCGCTCCTTGAACAGATGCATCGTCGTCCACACCGATCCCAGCCCGCGCGAACGCAGCGCCAGCAGAAAGCTCCAGCCCGCCGGGATGATCGACGCCCAGGCCGCCGCGGCGATGCCCGGTTCCGCGGTGTCGATGCGCTGGGTGAGGCAGGGAATGACGTGCACCGGCACGTCGGCCAGCGTCTCGGTCAGGCTCATCGCACTCTGGTACACCCGCTGCGTCTGCGCGTCGCTCGCGTTGTCGGCGGCGTACGCCAGGTACTGCGCGCCGATACTGCGGTAGATCTCGGCGATCGCGGCACGCTTGTCCGCATCGGTGATCACCAGCCACCGCCAGTCCTGCGTGTTGCTGGCCGTGGGCGCCTGCATCGCCAGCTGGATGCACTCCAGGATCACCTCGCGACCCACCGGACGGGTCAGGTCGAGGCGTTTGCGAACCGACCGCGTGGTGCTCAGCAGTTCGTCGACGGTGGCGATGTCCATTGGTTCCTTTCCGGGGCGTGATCAGAGATCGATGGCGCAAGACTGATCGACACCCAGCACGCTCAACGTGCGTCCCAAGCCAAGAAAGACCGCAACGCACAGCGTGAGATCCAGGATCTCCTCGTCGGAGAACGACTCCCGAAGTCGTTGGAAGAAGGCGTCATCCAGCGAGGCGTGGTCGACGGCGAAGCGTTCGGCGTACTCGATGCAAAGACGCTGGCGCGGCGTGTATCCCGGGTAGCTGGCGTATGCGGCGACGTTGTCGTACAGCTCGGGCGCGACCCCGGAGTCCAGCACGGACTGGGCGCGAAAATCCGCGCAGGCCACGCAGTCGTTGATCTGTGCGATGCGCATCCTGGCGAGCTCCCGCTCGTCGGGCGGCAGGATGCTCTGCTGATAGGCGCCGTGGATCATCCGTTCGACCATGCCGCCGAGTTGCGGCCGCAGCGTCCAGATCATGGCGGCTTCGCCGCCGGGGCCATTCGGCACGTCGAGACGGGCCATCACCGAACTCCTGCCCGCGAAAATGAGCTATCGAGCTGAGCAAACCAGACTCGTCGCTCGGCTGTCTAGGGCGTGGTGCCCCGGTTGAGGATGCGCTTGGCGTCACCGACCATGTCGGCGACGATCTCCGCGGCGGGACGAACGTCGCGGATCCGTCCCACCGCTTCGCCGGTGAGTATCGCGGCCGTGTCGAAATCCTCTGCGGTGACGGCCTTCTCGTAGGCAGTGATCGCCTCGGGCAGCCGCGCCGACAGCTCGGACTCGTTGCCGTGCCAGGTGTCCAGGAAGGCGTTGCCCAGCGCCCGCGCGTCGTATCCGGCGGGCCAATCGAGGCGGCGCACAACGTCATAGACGTGGGTGCGCACCGTGTCGTCTCCGCCGGCCGCCACAGCGCGCCGCTGGGCTCGTGGTGAGACCAGCGCCTCGGGCGTCGCCCAGAACCTGGTTCCCACGACCGCTCCATCGGCACCCAGCGCCAGCGCGGCCGCCAACCCGCGACCATCGCTCACGCCGCCCGCGGCCACCACCAGCGTGTCGGGCGAGCGATCCGCCACGAAGTCGACGACCTCGGGCACCAGGGTGAAAGTCGATCGCACGCTCATCCCATGCCCACCGGCCTCGCCGCCCTGAGCCACGATGACTTCCGCCCCGGCATCCAGGGCGCGGCGCGCCTGATCGAGGTTTTGCACCTGTGCGATGAGCGGAACGCCGGCGGCGTGGATGCGGTCGGCGAAAGGCTGCAGCTCGCCGAACGACAGCATCACCGCCGCCGGCTGCCTGCTCAGCGCCGCGTCGAGCACCCCCGGGTTCCGGGCCAGGCTCCAGGTGATGAAGCCGTATCCGACCCGGGCACCTTCGGCGCGGTCGATCTGGGATTGCAGCCATCGGGCGTCGGGATAACCTCCGCCGATGAGGCCCAGGCCGCCCGCCCGCGTCACCGCCGCCGCCAGCCGGCCCCCGGAGACCAGGGCCATCGGCGCGAGCAGAATCGGATGTTCGATACCGAACAACTCGGTGAGGCGTGTCGGCAAACCCGTGGTGGCGTTCACTTGAGCTCACCGGTCAGGAACTGCGCCCTACCGTGGCCGAAAGACCAGTCCTCGTCATCGTTTTCGGTGATCGAGACGATCAGATCGGCGGGGTCGAGCCCACACCGGTCGGCGAGACGGGACGCCAGCAGCTCATAGAACTTCTGCTTGAGCTCGCGCGGACGGCGTCGGCTCACCACATGCAGGACCACCTGGCGGGACGAACGGTCGATGCCGAGACCGGTATCCAGCGTGACGATCTCGTCGGCCGGGTGGGTATGCACCACCTGGTAGCGGTCCCGCTCCGGAACGCCGAACGCATCGACCGCCGTCTCGTGGATCGCGTCCAGCAGTGTGCGAACCTCGGAGGGCGTACGACCCTCGATCAGGTCGATATACAACAGCGGCATTTTTCCTCCTGCGAACGAAGGCGCGGATTGCGCTTCCCGTGCAACCGACGTTAGGTCTCCGGGAATCCCGCGTGAAATGCCTTGCGCAGGGCATCTATGCTCATCAGGCATGGACGTGGTGCAGGCCGGCCGGGTCGAGTTGCGTCACCTGCGCGCATTCGAGGCGGTGGCACGCCTCGCATCGTTCACACAGGCCGCCCAGGAACTCAGCATCACCCAGCCCGCGCTGAGTCGGACCATCCAACAGCTCGAGGACGCTCTCGAAGCGGCACTGCTGGACCGAAGTTCGCGGCACGTGGCGACGACCCAGGCCGGGCGGGTTTTCCTCGATTACGTCGAACGGGTCCTCGCCGAGTTGGGACGCGGTGTCGACGCCGTCCGGCAACAAGCGACCATCCGCCTCGGCTTCAGCTGGCTGTTGCCCGACCCGTGGGCGCAGGACACCGTCGCGCGATTCGAGCGCGTGGCCCGGTCCACCGTCAACTTGATCCGCACCGACGACGCGCTCGGGGCGGTCCAGCAGGGGAGGGTAGACGTCGCCCTGGTGCGCGGGCACGTCACGTCAACCGCCGTTCGCATCGTGCACCTGTTCGATGAGCCACGAGTCGCGGTGTGTTCCGTTCATTCACCGGTCGCGGAGCGGGCGGAGTTGGATTGGGCCGACGTGCCACGGTGGCCGCTCGTAGTCAACACCGCCAGCGGCACCACCGGACCCTGGTCGTGGCCCGCGGGTGCGGGCCCCGAAAATGTGGTCGAGACAACCAATTTCGACGAGTGGATCGAATCCGTTGCCGCCGACCGCGGCATCGGCGTCATCCCCGACGTCGCCATCAGACGCAACATCCATCCGGGCGTGCGATTCGTCCCACTGCGGGGCGCTCCCGACATTCCCGTCGCCCTGGCCTTTTTGAAGCGGACCAACGGTCCCGTCCTTCGCCGCTTCATCGAGGCGGCCGTCGACACCGCCGCCGATCAGTGACGGATCAGCCCGAGCACCGTCAGGCCAGCGGCGCCAGACCGGAACGCACCAGATCCAGGCTCGCGGTAACGTCTGCCCCGAGGTCGCCGGAACAACCTTTGCGGCCCCAATTCTCCACCGCCGCAACGAGGGCCGCGGCCATCGCGGAGCCCGCGACGTCGGCGGCCAGGTCGATGTTCTCCAGCTCGGGATTTCGCGCCCTGACGAAGTCGGTGAGCACGCGGGCAAACGAGGACTGCACGACCCGCAGGTGACCGGCAATCCGCTCGGCGCTGATCAGCTCCGCGCGAGCGGTCGCGGCTTGGCGCACCACTTCGAGATCGTGCGGGAATGCGGCGACGCTGGCCAGCACCGCATCGAACAGTGATTCCGAGGGCGGGCGTTGAGCAAGCGCCTGGGCCAGCCACTCCAGCTGGCTCTCATAGTCCTGAAAAAGCACGGCCTCCTTGGTCGGGAAATGCCGGAAGAAGGTGCGTTCGGTGACACCGGCCTCGCGGGCCAGCTCGGTGACGGTGACGTTCGCAAAACCCTTGTGGGCAAAGCTCTTCAACGCCGCTTGGCGAAGTGCCTCATGCGTCGATCGTCGTCGTTGATCATGACGGTTGCCCGGGGCGGTCATCTCAGCGGTGATCGTATCCCAGTCGAGCGGGCCGCGACTGACATCTTCCAATTATGTCAGTACTGACATATTCTTGGCACGCGGTATCCCGACGGAGGCGAGGGCCAAGGCAATGAGCGACACGGACTACGACGCAATCGTGGTGGGCGCCGGGCACAACGGGCTGACCGCCGCGGCGATCCTGCAACGCGCGGGCCTGCGCACCGTGTGTTTGGAGGCCAACACCTACGCCGGCGGCATGGCGGCGACGGTCGAGTTGATCGACGGATTCCGGTACGAGATCGCCGGTTCGGTGCAGTTTCCCATGGCAAGCCAACTGACCAAGGACCTCGGGCTGGACACGCTGCCCGCGGTGGAGCCCGACGTGATGTCAACCAACATCGGCGAACACGGTGAAGAGCCGATGATCTTCTACCGCGACCCGATGCAGCTGATGACGCATCTCAGCGAGAAACACGGGCTGGAGGCGGTCACCGGCATGGCCGAACTGATCGGCTGGAGTCAGGGACCGGCGAAGGCGCTGGGCCGCTTCGACGTGCGCCGGCCGCCCAAGACTCTCGACGAGATGTATGCCTGCGCGGCCAACGACGACGAACGCCGGGCGATTCACGAAATGCTGTTCGGCTCGGCCATGGACGTCATCGACCGCTACCTTCCCGACAAACACAAGCACGCGGTCATGCGCGGCATGCTGGCGTTCCTCGCCGTCAACTCGACCTACCGCGGCCCGTACACGCCCGGCAGCGCAACCTGTTTGGCGTTTGCCCTGGCGGTGCCCGACAACAGCACCGCGATGATGACCAAGCTGAAGGGCGGCATCGGCGCCCTCACCGAACACCTGCGTGAGCTCTTCGTCGCCCACGGCGGCGAGATCCGGTTCCGCACCAGGGCCCAAGAGATCCTCGTCGACCACGGCAAGGTGACCGGCGTGCGACTGCGAGACGGCTCGACGATCTCGGCGCCGATCGTGGTGTCCAACCTGTCACCCGACATCACACTCACCGAGCTGATCGCACTCGAACACGTTCCGGCACAGCTGGTCTCGCGCGTCTCCGGCCGCGACCACCGGGCCTCGTTCGTGCAGATCCACTTCGCCCTCGACGGGCTGCCCGAGTTCGCCCCGCCGTACGAGTTCCTCAACGAGGAAGGCATGCAACAGTCGGTCGGAATCTTCGGATCACCCGAATCCCAGCAGCTGCACTGGGAAAACTGCCGGCGCGGCATCGTTCCGGACAACCCGTCGATGGGAATTCAGATCCCATCGGTGCACGATCCCGGTATGGCGCCGCCCGGCAAGCACGCCGCGAGCGCCTTCGCCTACGCCTTCCCGGTCGAAGCCAGCCGCGACCAGCACGGACATCTCAAAAATGAGATGGCGCAACGGGTTATCGACAAGATCACCCGATTGGCACCGAACTTCAAGGACATCGTCATACGCCACATCACGTTCGCGCCCTACCACATGAACACGATGTTCGGCGCACCCTCGGGCGACTTCTGCCACGGGCTGCTGCACCCCGATCTGATGGGCCCCAACCGGCCCGGCCCGAAAGGCTTCCTCGACATGCCCATCGGAATCGACGGCCTCTACCTCGCCGGCGCCGGATGCCATGGCGGACCGGGCATCACCTTCACGCCCGGGTACAACGCCGCCTATCAGGTGCTCGACGACGCATCGTGAGCCGGACGCCTCAGCCGCCGAACATCCCGGTGAGCTGCGCCTGCGCGGTCGCGGCGCCGGCGATCGTCTGCGCCGCCTGAACGCCGGCCAGCCCGCCGGGCAGCTGATAGTCATTGGGCAGCTGGTAGAGGGTGAACCGGTAATGATGCGTGCCGCTGCCCGCGGGGGGACAGGGGCCCTGGTACGCCGGCTGGCCGGCCGTGTTCGGCAGGGCGGTCGCCCCGGCCGGAGTCTGGCCGTCGGCGGTGCTGCCGGAGCCGGGGGCGATTCCGGTGACCACCCAATGGATGTAGAGCCCGTTGACGGCGTCGGGGTCGTCGACGACGAGGGCCGCGCCCAAGGGCGCCGACCACGCCAGCGGCGGCGCGATGTTCGCGCCTTTGCAGGTGTACTGCACCGGGATCGGCGCACCGTCGGCGAAAGCCGGGCTGCTGATCGTCAACGGCCCGTCCGCGGGCGCGTTCGGCACCGTGCGCCCGAGGGTGGTGACCTTCGGCGTCGAGGGTGTCGTCAGATGGCTATTACCCTGGCCGCCGCAGCCGGCCAGCCCCGGCGCGATCGCCAGCGCACCGATGATCGCCGCGATTCGGTGATGCGTGCCCGCCTGCGTCGGTTTCATGCATAACAGTCTGACTCGCGCGCCCGCGGTGCGGAAGGACCCGATCTGTACCCGAACACGTCGGGTGTCACCTGCCGCGCTTCTCGACTTCGAGCACCCGCTTGCGCAGTCCCTCGGTAGCCGTGTCCATCAGGCTCTTGGCGCCCTTCTTGACCAGGAATCCGGGTACGGGCGCCACCAGGTCGACGGTGAGTTCGAAGCGGACCCGGGTGGCGTCGCCTTCGGGTGTCAGCGTGTACCGGCCTTCCTGAGCGCGTTGCTGTTTGGCGCTGACGAGGGTCCAGCCCACACCGTCGTCGTGAACGGTGTACGCCAGCTCCTGTTCGTCGCTGACACCGACGAGTTTGACGACCTGTCTGGATCTGGTCGGGTGGTTCTGGTCGTCGCGCTCGAGCACCTCGACCTTCTTGTGCGCCGACGACCACTCTGTCAACGACTCGATGTCGAACAGCACATCCAGGATTTCATCGGGTGTCGCCTCGATGACGACTTCGCGGGAATCGGTGATAGCCATGTCGGGGAGATAGCCGGTGCGGTGCGGCCCGAAACCCAGCCGCACAGCCGCATCAGGGACTCGGTTGGGCTCCGAGCTGGGCGAGCCGGGGGAGGACGACGTCGCGCCATCCCGGGCCCATACGCTCGAACGCCTGCGCCATGCGCTTGTCATCGAGGTCAAAGCCGCTGTGTTCCAAGAAGACTCGGGTACCATCACCTTCGGCGTCCAGCCGCCAGGTCAGAGTCCAGGCGGGGGTGAACGTGTAGGCGAACACGTGCGGTGGGTCGACCTCGAGCACCGTGCACGGCTGCTTGCCATAGCCCGGCATGTCGAGGGTGAACTGGTGCCCCACCACGGCGGCGACCTGCCCCTCGGCCCACCACAGCCTGATCAGCGCGGGTTCGGTCAGCAGTCGCCACACTTTGGCCGGTGGCGCCGCCACGAATTGGTCCACCCGGATCGTCGCGAACCGTGACGTTTCGGTCATTCCAGCTCCTCTGCAATCTCGGCGAGCTTGGCCAGTCGGGCGCGCCAGAATTTCTCGAACGGGTGCAGCCAGTCGCCGAGTTCCGCCAACGGCTCGGCGGTCAGGCGGTAGATGCGATGGCGTCCGTGCGGCTGGTCGGCCACCAGCCCCGCGTCACGCAGCACCTTGAGGTGCTCGGCGACCGCGGGCCGGCTGAGCTCGAACCGTTCGCTCAGTTCCCCCGCCGACAGCGGTTGGTCGAAGAGGATTTCCAGTAGTTCGCGCCGCACCGGGTTGGCCAGGGCGAGGAAGACGCGATCGACGCTAGCCACATCCGGCAACATACGTCGGACATTCCCGACATGTCAACTATTTCCGACATAATGTCGGCGGCCTCAACGAGCGGTGACCGCGAACCGGGGCGGCTACCTTCGGAGGCTGTGCATTTCGCCTGGGAACGCCTGACCGACAGTGTGCATCGCTGCCGGCTGCCGTTCTGCGATGTGACCATCGGGCTGGTGCGCGGCAACGCCGGCGCGTTGCTCGTCGACACCGGGACCACGCTCACCGAGGCGGCCGCGATCGACGCCGATGCCCGACTGCTTGCCGGGCAACCGGTGAGCCATATTGTCTTGACGCACAAGCACTTCGATCATGTGCTGGGTTCGTCGCTGTTCACCGGGGCGCGGTTGCACTGCGCGCCCGACGTGGCCGAACACCTTTCCTCGGCCACCGGCCACCTCCGCGAGGACGCGTTGCGTCATGGCGCCGACCCCGCCGAGGTGGACGCGGCGATCGCCGCCCTGCGACCCCCGCGCGGCGGCGGTTACGACGCCGCCGTCGACCTGGGGGACCGGACGGTGACGATCGCCCACCTCGGCCGTGGCCATACCGCGTCGGACTTGGTGGTGGTCGCGCCCGGGACGGACGATGGCGAGCCGGTCGTGGTGTTCACCGGTGACTTGGTGGAGGAGTCGGCCGACCCCGCGATCGACGGCGACTCCGATGTCGCGTCCTGGCCCGCGACCCTGGACCGGTTGCTGGCGGTGGGCGGCCCCGGGGCGATCTACGTCCCGGGCCACGGCAAGGTCGTCGACGCGGAGTTCGTCGGTCGCCAGCGGGACTGGTTGGCCCGTCGCGCAGCGGCCAAGTGATCGCTACCGTATCGAAAAGTATTGTCGCCCAAGGCGTTGAGGCCACCACGACCGCGGGACGCCCCGGTAGTCGAGCCTGGTGAGTCACGAAGGGTCCGTGCCGATCGCCGACCCGCCGCCGGGAAGCTCTCGCAAGTACAGGGTGCGGCAACAGTTTTGGCTCAAGTCCGTCGACCCCTGATTGAACTGCCATCCCCGGGGATAGACTCACCTGCAGTGGAATCGTGTGCGAAGAGGAGCGTAGGACATGGCAATCATTGACAAGGACACGCAAGTCCGGCCCTCGTTCGACGACGAGGTCGCTGCCACGCAGCAATACTTCGACGATCCGCGCTTTTCCCGCATCACGCGCCTCTTCACGGCCCGCCAGGTAGCAGAGCAGCGCGGCACCATCCCCACCGACTACACCGTCGCCCGCAACGCGGCCGCCGCGTTCTACGAGCGACTGCGCGAGCTGTTCGCCGAGAAGAAGAGCATCACCACGTTCGGCCCGTACTCGCCCGGCCAGGCCGTCGCGATGAAGCGCATGGGCATCGAGGGGATCTACCTGGGCGGATGGGCGACGTCGGCCAAGGGCTCCACCACTGAGGATCCCGGACCCGACCTCGCCAGCTATCCGCTGAGTCAAGTGCCCGACGACGCCGCGGTGCTGGTGCGCGCGCTGCTGACCGCCGACCGCAACCAGCAGTACCAGCGCCTGAACATGAGCGAGCAGCAGCGGGCCACCGCTACGCAATACGACTACCGTCCGTTCATCATCGCCGACGCGGACACCGGACACGGCGGTGACCCGCACGTGCGCAACCTGATCCGCCGGTTCGTCGAGGTGGGAGTGCCGGGGTACCACATCGAGGACCAGCGCCCCGGCACCAAGAAGTGTGGCCACCAGGGCGGCAAAGTGCTGGTCCCCTCGGACGAGCAGATCAAACGGCTCAACGCCGCGCGCTTCCAGCTCGACATCATGAAAGTGCCGGGCATCATCGTTGCCCGCACCGACGCCGAGGCGGCCAACCTGCTCGATAGCCGGGCCGACGAGCGCGACCAGCCGTTCCTGCTCGGCGCCACCAACCTCAACATCCCGTCGTACAAGTCGTGCTTCCTGGCGATGGTGCGTCGCTTCTACGAGCTGGGCGTCAAAGACCTCAACGGTCACCTTCTCTATGCGCTGCCCGAAGGCGAGTACGCCGAGGCCGGGGCCTGGCTCGAGCGCCAAGGCATCCAGGGCGTGATCTCCGAGGCCGTCAATGCCTGGCGCGAGAACGGTCAACAGTCGATCGACGACCTGTTCGACCAGGTCGAGTCGCGGTTCGTGGCGGCCTGGGAGGACGACGCCGGGTTGATGACCTACGGCGAGGCCGTGGCCGAGGTGCTCGAATTCGATGCCGGCGAGGGCGAGCCGGCCGACATGAGCGTCGACGAGTGGCGGGCTTTCGCGGCACGCGCGTCCCTGTACTCCGCCAAGAACAAGGCGAAGGAGTTGGGCGTCGACCCGGGTTGGGACTGCGAGCTGTCGAAGACCCCCGAGGGCTACTACCAAATCCGCGGCGGTATCCCGTACGCCATCGCCAAATCACTGGCGGCCGCGCCGTTCGCCGACATCCTCTGGATGGAGACCAAGACGGCCGACCTGGCCGACGCCAAGCAGTTCGCCGACGCCATTCACGCCGAGTTCCCCGAGCAGATGATGGCCTACAACCTGTCGCCGTCGTTCAACTGGGACACCACCGGCATGACCGACGAGCAGATGAAGCAGTTCCCCGAGGAACTGGGCAAGATGGGCTTCGTCTTCAACTTCATCACCTATGGCGGACATCAGATCGACGGCGTCGCGGCCGAGGAGTTCGCCACGTCGCTGCAACAGGACGGCATGCTGGCGCTGGCCCGGCTGCAGCGCAAGATGCGCCTGGTCGAATCCCCTTACCGCACACCGCAAACCCTGGTCGGCGGCCCGCGCAGCGATGCGGCGCTGACCGCCTCCTCGGGCCGCACCGCGACCACCAAGGCGATGGGAGAGGGCTCGACCCAGCACCAGCACCTGGTGCAGACCGAGGTGCCCAAGAAGCTGCTCGAGGAGTGGCTGGCGCTGTGGAGCGAGAACTACAACCTCGGCGAGAAACTCCGCGTGCAACTGCGGCCGCGCCGGGCCGGCTCGGACGTGCTCGAACTCGGCATCTACGGCAACGACGACGAGCAGCTCGCCAACGTCGTCGTCGACCCGATCAAGGATCGGCACGGCCGCAGCATCCTCCAGGTGCGCGACCAGAACACCTTCGCCGAGAAGTTACGGCAGAAGCGGCTGATGACGCTGATCCACCTCTGGCTGGTGCACCGCTTCAAGGCCGACGCGGTGATCTACGTGACGCCCACCGAGGACAACCAATATCAGACCGCGAAGATGAAGTCGCACGGCATCTTCAGCGAGGTCTATCAAGAGGTCGGCGAGATCATCGTCGCCGAGGTGAACCGGCCCCGCATCGCCGAACTGCTGCAGCCCGACCGGGCCGCGCTGCGCAAGCTGATCACCAAGGAAGATTAGCCAGCGGGCCGACCGCGGCCGCCCGTCGACCGATGCGGCGCCCGCTGATCGGTCCTGTCGATCGAGCATCGACACGAAGTTGCCCGCCGCGCGGCCACTCGTGTCACGCGCGTGTCCGATCTGTTCCAGTTCGCCGCCGCATGCGATGCCAAAAATTTCCCTTGCGCACAGTTGCACAGGTGTAAGATTTAGCTTGTAACAAATGTGCGTTCAGATTTAACAAACGCGCCGGAGCAGAGAGGAACGCCTGATGAGGACCCCGATCAAGACGGCGATCGCCGTGTCCGGTGGTGCGACAGCGGTTGTTTTGGCAGTCGGATTCGGTGCCGCCGGCGTTAGCCAGACTGGCGGCGCGTCGACGACGACGAACCCGTCATCCAGCGTCGCGACGATTCAGCCCCGCACACCCGCGCCCGGTGTGCATATCGCCACGCTCGCCGGTTGCATTCCCGGAGCGAATTGCTGACCAACCAATGTTTGCGATGGCCCATCACACCCGCGTGATGGGCCATCCCCGTCTGGCGCAGTCTCGGCGCCTCGCCGCCCGAATCCGTTTGCGCGGCCGCGCCCCGGGGTAAGAAAAAGTGGGCGGCGCGAAGTCGCGCGAGTGGAGATTGGGGGATCTGATGAGATCTGGACCGAGGACGACGGTCGCACTGTTCGGCGGAGCGGCGATGCTCGTGCTGTCGGTCGCCTGCGGAGGCGGCCATAAGGGCGGCCCAAGCAGCACCACCACCCCGACGACCACCCCGTCGTCCAGCGTCGCGCCCTCCACTGCACCCGGTGGCGGGGGCGGTGAACCCGGCGGCCCGACCGGCGGAGGCGGACCCAATGGCGGTGGCGGCGGCGTGCCCGGCGGCCCGACCGGTGGCGGTGGCCCCGGCGGTGGCGGCGGCGGTGTGCCCGGCGGTCCGACCGGTGGCGGCGGTCCCGGCGGAGGCGGCGGCACCATTCCCGGCGTCGGCGGTGGCGGCGGCGGACCGGGCGGCGGTGGCGGTTGCGTCGGCAACGTCTGCGGCGGCTACTGATCGCCGAGTCGCGTTGACCCAGCGATAAATCGCAATCACATAGACCTGTTCCCCAGCCGGTGGGGCCGGGATCACCTGGCCCCATCGGCTAAACCCTTTTCCGGGACCTAGGGCCGAACCTGCAATCCGAGTTATGGTTCTCCGCAACTCGGATACAAGGGGACTTCAATGTCGAAGCTCAGGTTCGGATACTTCATCGCCCCGTTCCACCGCGCGGGCACCAACCCCACGCTGGCCTTGCAACGGGATCTGCGATTCGTCGAGCACCTCGACGCCTTGGGCTTCGACGAAGTCTGGCTGGGCGAACACCACTCGGCCGGTAGCGAAATCATCAGCTCCCCAGAGATTTTCATCGCCGCCGCCGCCGAACGGGCGAAGCGAATCCGGTTCGGCACCGGGGTCATTTCGCTGTCGTATCACAACCCGCTCTGGGTCGCCGACCGGCTGATGCTGCTCGATCACCTGACCCACGGCCGCATCATCGGCGGCGTCGGACCCGGCTCGCTGCCCAGCGACTCGTCGATGATCGGGCTCACCCCCACCGACACCCGAGAGCTGCTGGAAACCAACCTCGACATCGTCGTTCGGCTGCTGGCGGGGGAGACGGTCAGCGCCAAAACCGCGACCCACCAGCTCTTCGACGCCAAGTTGCAGCTTGCCCCCTTCTCCGACGGCGGGATCCCGCTGTCGGTCGCCGCCGTCGCGTCACCGACGGGGGCGCGGCTGGCCGGCAAGCACGGCATCGGCCTGTTGTCCATCGGGGCGACACTGACCGTCGAGGGTTTCAATGCGCTGTCCTACCACTGGGGCATCGTCGAGGAGCGCGCCGCGACGTTCGGCACCCAGGTCGACCGCAAGAACTGGAGCCTGGTCGGTTTGTTCCACCTCGCCGAGACCGAGAAGCAGGCCCGTGAAGAGGTCAAGTTCGGCATCGAGCCGTGGTTCCGGTACTTCCAGAAGGTTGCTGCGTTTCCGCAGATGACGATGCCGGGAGAGCAGCTCGACGAAATGATCGACGTCATCAACGAGAACGGGGCGGGCGTCATCGGCACGCCCGAGCGGGCGCGCGAACAGGTGCAGCGGCTGTGGGATCAGTCCGGCGGTTTCGGCTGCATGCTGCAGATGGGCCACGAGTGGGCCAACCCGGCGGCGACCCGACGGTCCGCCGAATTGTTCGCCGCCGAAGTCATGCCGCACTTCCAGGGCCAGGCGCGGCCGACGCTGGACGCCGCCGCGCGCGCCGGACAGGCCCGGGAGAACTTGGCGCAGTCGCAGTTGGATGCCGTCGCGCACATGACCAAGAAGTATCAGGACGAGGTCGACGCGAAGTAACGGCACCACGGCTCGCGGCTTCATATCAATGCGACAGCCGGGACCCAGTGGGTAGCTAAGGACGCGGCGCATACCTGGAGGATGACCACCAACGCCACTCACCCGACGATCGCCGGCGGACGCCGTCGGCGGCTACTGCTCCTGTTTCTCGCGGGCGCCGCAACCCTGGCCGTCCTGGCCCTGTACGCCGCGGCGCAGCCCCAGACCACCGGAACCACGCGGGGATCCGGATCGGTGCGCCTGATCGACGCCGCCTTTTCACCCCAGGCGCCGCCGGGCCTTATCGGTGGCGGCTTCGCGACCGACGACGGCGACGACCAAGCCCAGCTGCAGCAGCAGCTGAATCAGCAGCAGCTGCAGCAGTCCATGCAGCAGGCCGAACAGCAGAACGAGCAGGCCCAGCAGCAGTTCATCCAGGACATGCAGCAGCAACAGGCGTACGAGAACCAGTTCAACAACCCGTAAATCGTGAATCGAAGCGTGGCGGCCGCTGTGCGCGGCCGTCATGCGCCGTGCGCGAAAGCTAGCGACCGCCGCCGGATTCGCGCTCGGCCGCCTTCACCAGCCGGCCGGCGAAGAACCGGACCGCTCCGCCCATCGCGGCGCGCATCAGCGGGCCCGTCCCGCGAACGCCTTCGGTGAATGAGCCGGTCCAGCGGATGTCCGTTCCGCCCGAGGCATTCGGCGTGAGGACCACTTCGCCGGCGTAGTCCTTGGCCGGGGTGGGCGGGCCCACCAGCTTGTAGGCGTGGCGACGGTCCTGTTCGTACTCGACCGTTTCCTCCTGCACGTAGACGGGCCACATGCCCACCTTGCGGATGGCCCCGATGCCGCCGGGCGCGGGATCGCCCTGGCGGGCCCAACTCGAGTGCACGACGATCGGCTTGGCCCACTGCGACCAATTGGCTCCGTCGGCTACCAGCCGGAACAGCGTCGCGGCGGGCGCACTGCTGGTGCGGGTGACTTCGAAGGAATAGTTCCGGCCCGGCATGACGACTCCTGGTGGTAGCAAACGGACGGCCCTGGACGCCGCTCGCCGGTAGGCTACCGCCCGCGCTGGGCGCCGGCCGGATCGGGTTGATCGTCGCTGTCCGCCCGGGGATCGAGCGTCCGCCGGAGTCGACGAATGCGCCCGTCGCTCTTGATGTTTGCCGATTCACCGCGGGAGGGCCCTCGCCCGGCCTGCCTAGACTGCAGTCATGGATCGCGGTTCCCGGCAGGACGGCCCAGGTGCCGGTGGCCTACTTCGGATCGAGGACTGCCTGGACGCGACAGGCGGCGTCGTGCTGCCACCCGGTGTCAACGTGATATCCCTCATCGACCGCAACATCGCGAGCGTCGGTGACACCGTGGCGTACCGCTATCTCGATTACAGCCGTTCGGCCGATGGGGATGCCGAAGAGGTGACATGGAGCCGGCTCGGTGTCCGGCTGGAAGCCATCGGCGCGCGCATCCAACAGGCCACGAGTCGCGGTGAGCGCGTTGCGGTCCTCGCGCCGCAGGGCATCGACTACGTCGCCGGCTTCTACGCGGCGGTCAAGGCCGGGACCATCGCGGTCCCGTTGTTCGCCCCGGAACTGCCCGGACACGCCGAACGGCTTGATACCGCGCTACGCGATTCCGAACCCACCGTCGTCCTCACGACGACGACCGCGCGAGGGGCGGTGGACAAGTTCCTGGCCGGCCACCCCCACCTGCGCCGGCCGCGGGTGATCGCCATCGACCAGATACCCGACTCGGCGGGGGAGTCGTTCGCACCGACCGAGCTCGGCATGGACGACGTCTCGCACCTGCAGTACACGTCGGGCTCGACCCGGCCGCCGGTCGGAGTCGAAATCACCCACCGCGCGGTGGGCACCAACCTGGTCCAGATGATCCTGTCGATCGACCTGCTGGACCGAAACACCCACGGCGTCAGCTGGTTACCGCTCTACCACGACATGGGTTTGTCGATGATCGGCTTCCCGGCCGTCTACGGTGGCCACTCCACGCTGATGTCGCCCACCGCGTTCGTCCGCCGACCCCAGCGATGGATACGGGCCCTGTCCGACGGGTCCCGGCAGGGCAACGTCGTCACTGCCGCACCGAACTTCGCGTACGAGTGGGCCGCGCAGCGTGGCCTGCCCGCCCGCGGTGCGGATATCGACCTGCGCAACGTGGTGATGATCATCGGCTCCGAACCCGTCAGCATCGATGCGGTCCGGACCTTCAATAAGGCGTTCGCACCGTACGGGTTGCCGCGGACCGCGTTCAAACCGTCCTACGGCATCGCCGAGGGAACCCTGTTCGTCGCGACCATCGCGCCCGCCGCCGAAGCGACGGCGGTCTACTTCGACCGGGAACGGCTGGGCGCCGGACACGCGGTGCGCGTGGACGCGGATGATCCCAACGCCGTAGCGCAGGTGTCGTGCGGCCAGGTGGCGCGCAGCGAATGGGCCGTCATCGTCGACCCCGCCTGCGGATCGGAGTTGCCGGACGGCGAGGTGGGCGAGATCTGGTTGCAGGGCAACAACGTCGGACGCGGCTACTGGGGGCTGCCCGAGGAAACGCGGCGGGCATTCGGCGCCGAACTGCGATCGCGGCTCGCCGACGGCAGCCACGCCGCCGGCGCCGATCTGCACCGCCCCTGGCTGCGCACCGGGGACCTGGGCGTGTATCTCGGCGGCGAGCTGTACGTGACCGGCCGGATCGCGGACCTGGTGACCATCGACGGCCGCAACCACTACCCGCAGCACATCGAGGCCACCGTTGCCGAAGCGTCCGAGATCGTCCGGCGCGGATACGTGACGGCGTTTTCCGTGCCGGCCGGCGATGCCCCGGACGGCGCCCGGCTCGTCGTGGTCGCCGAACGCGCCGCGGGCACCAGCCGTCAGGATCCAGGGCATGCGATCGGGGCAATCGGCGCAGCGGTCGCGCAGCGGCACGGTCTGACGGTCTCGGACGTGCGTCTCCTGCCGGCCGGCGCTATCCCACGGACCACCAGCGGCAAGCTGGCCCGGCGGGCTTGCCGGGCGGAGTACCTCGGCGGCGCCCTGGGCGTCCGCTAGCCCGGCCCGTCGAACGCTCAAAAGACCCTGCGCGCGAACGCGGCTGGATAGTCTCCACTCGGAGGCGCGAGATGGTTCTCAAGTTGAAGGTGTCGCCGGACTTGATCTGTGGCGACGTGGAGGCCGGCTACGGCAAGGTGGCCGACGCTTTTCGTGCGACCTTCCGCGACGGCGCCGAAGTCGGTGCGGCCGTCGCCGTATACCGCGACGGCGTCAAGGTGGTCGACCTGTGGGGCGGCTACCGCAATGGGCTGACCAAGGATCCTTGGCAGGCCGACACGATGGTGAATATGTTCTCCACGACCAAAGGCGTCGCCGCCCTGGTCGTGGCGGTGGCGGTGTCGCGGGGACTCATCTCCTACGACGCCAAGGTCGCCGAGTACTGGCCGGAATTCGCGCGGGCGGGCAAGGGCGATGTCACCGTCCGCCAACTCCTGGCGCATCAGGCCGGAGTCTGCGCGCTCAAACCGAAGCCGACGCTGGCCGACGTGGCCGATCCGGAACGGCTGTCGCCGATTCTGGCGGCCCAGGTGCCGGCCTGGCGACCGGGGACTCGGCACGGATATCACGCGATCACGCTCGGCTGGTACGAGTCCGAGTTGATCCGCCGGACCGACCCGGCCGGGCGCACCCTGGGCCAATTCATGGCCGACGAAATCGTCACACCACTGGGACTCGATCTCTACATCGGCCTGCCGGAGACGGTCGCCCGCGCCCGGGTCGCCCATATCCACAATTGGGTGCGCGCGGAAACGATGCTGCATCTGGGCGTCATGCCCCCGGGATTCCTGGGCGCTTCGCTCAACCCGGTCGGCCTGACGGCACGCACCATCGCGGTCCCGCGCGGCGTCAACCCGTTCAACGGCGACTACAACCGCGAAGACGTCCGGGCGGTCGAGATCCCGTCGGCCAACGGCATCGGCACCGCCAGGTCGGTAGCGCGCGTGTACGGCAGCGCGGCATGCGGTGGTGCCGAGCTTCCGCTGAGCCCCGACACCCTCGATGCGTTGACCGCACCGGCGACTCCGCCGAGCCACGGCGTGCGCGACAAGGTGATGCACATCGATGTGGCATATTCGCTCGGTTTCTGTAAGCCCGTCCCGCAGTTCGTCTTCGGCTCGTCGGACAAAGCCTTCGGCACCCCGGGGTTCGGGGGATCGTTCGGATGCGCCGACCCGGACACCGGTATCGGGTTCGCCTACGTCATGAACCGGCTCGGGTTTCACCTCTGGAGCGATCCGCGTGAACTGGCCTTGCGGCAGGCTTTGTTTCGCGACGTGCTCGGGGTGCGTCCGCAGAGTTGACGTCAACGCCGCCGCTCCTGGTGGCATCCTGGCCATGTGGGTCTGGTATTTCGGTTGGCGGAGCTGTTGATCGTGATCCTGCCGTTGACGGGTGCGATCGTCGCCGCCGCGCGCGCCTTCGGCGCCTACCGACGGCGCACCGATGAGCAATCGCAGGAAATGAATCGGACACGACTATCCGACGCGCCCGCCACCGACGGCGCCGCCGGGAATCAGGCGGCCCAGTGGCGCTCGATCCGGCGCGTGCTCGACGAGCATGACCGCACCGATGCGCGCTGGCTCGAGTACGAACTCGACGTCACCAAGCTGCTGGACTTTCCGCTGATGACCGACATGCGCGACGCACACACGATCGCGTTCCACAAAGCCAAGCTGCGGGCCGATTTCCTGCGCCCCATCAGGGCCGAGGATCTGCTGGACGACCGCGACGGCGCCGCGCACTACATGGCCGCCGTCGAGGACTACGTCACGGCGTTCAGCGCCGCCGAGGCCGAAGCGATTCGCAGACGCCGCAACGATTTCTCCCGGATGGATCAGCAGCGAATTGCGCGGGCGCAGAACCTGTTACGAGTCGCAGCCGACCCCGCGGCGGCGGCGCACGAACGCCAGCGCGCGTACGACGTGGCCCGCAACGAACTCGACGGCCTGCTGGTGCTGCCATCCACGACGCAGGCGAACCTCGAGCGCGGGATATCCGGCGAGCTGGAGCGTTAGGGCCGAGCTACGGGCAGGTGTATCCGCCGTCGATCACGACGTCCGAACCGGTCATATAGCTGGAAGCCTCGCTGGCCAGATAGACGTAGAGGCCGGTGAGCTCTTCGGGGCGGCCGATGCGACCGAGCGGGATTTTCGGCTCCCACTGACGGTGATATTCGGTCAACGGCTCGACGAGCTCGGTCAGGATGTAGCCGGGGCTGACGCTGTTGACCCGAATGTTGTGCGGCGCGAATTCGACTGCCATGGCCTTGGTCATGTGGATGACGGCCGCCTTGGAGGCGCAGTAATGGCCGACCTGCTGTGGGATGTTGATGATGCTGCCCGACATCGACGCGGTGTTGATGATGACGCCGCCGTGCCCCGCGGCCACCATCGCCCGCGCCGCGGCCTGCGCGGTCAGGAATACACCGGTCACGTTGGTGTCCTGGATGCGCTGGAATTCTTCGGGCGACATGTCCAGCATCGGAACGACCCCGATGATGCCGGCGTTGCAGACCGCGATGTCGATGCCGCCCAGCTCCGCGATCACCCGGTCCACCATGCTGTTCACCTGGTCGGGCCGGGTCACGTCGCATCGGATCGGCACCACCTTGCCGTCACCGTCCGCCGCCAGCTCGCCGGCGATGTTTTCCAACGCCTCGACATTCCGCGCCGCTACGGCCACGTCGGCGCCGGCTTGCACATAGGCCTGGGCCACCCTCCTGCCGATACCGCTGGACGCCCCGGTGACCAACGCCCTCTTGCCGCGCAGGCCGAACAAGTCCATCACGTTCATCCGATATCCCCATTCATACGAGCGACCCAAAACCGGAACACGTTCTAGTGTGTCCGCTATGGGCAAATTCACCAGGGCAGAAATCGATAACGCCGTCGACAACTACACCAAAGTCGTCGAAGGGTGCAGCGCTTCGGGCGACTGGCGGCCGTTTGCGGACCTCTTCACCGAGGACGTCGTCTACACCGAGCATCACTACGGCGTCTTTCACGGGCGCGAGGCGGTCCGCGACTGGATCGTCGCGGTGATGGCGCCGTTTCCGCACATGCGTTTTCCCAATGACTGGGTTGCCCACGACGAGGACAACGACGCCGTCGTCGTCATGATCAAGAATCTGCTGGACCACCCGACCGATCCCAACGGTGAACCGTTCTGGTTCCCGAACTGGACCCGGCTGGTCTACGCCGGCGACGGGTTGTTCTCCAGCGAGGAAGACATCTACAACCCCGACCGTGACGCGCCCGGCGTGGTTGCGGCCTGGATGCAGGCCGGCGGCCAGCTCGCCACGACCGATATCCTGCAGCCCGGCGCCTAGGGTTTGGCGTCTGGCGTTCAGCGCTTAGCGTTTAGCGTCTCGGAGCGATAGCGCTTGCGCGCGAAGCGCTATCACCGGAGCTAGCGTTTTCCTGACTCACATCACTCTTGCCGACGCCCGCCCGCGTCGCCGCGATCGGACCTTGCCCAGCGCCTGCTCCCAGGCGAGCAGGGTCGTGGCTTTCAGGTTGGCGGGCTTCACGCTGTCGCGGGACAGCAGCGCCGTCGCGGCGGCCTTCGTGGTCGCCGACGCCTTCGACATGTGGCCCGAGTCGAACGGCGGCTGCGGGTCGTATTCGAGCGCGAGCTGGATTGCCTTGGCGCGGGATTCGCCGCCGATCTGCCCGGCCAGCCACAGCGCGAGGTCGAGCCCGGCGGACACACCCGCACAAGTGACGATGTTGTCCTGCTGCACGATCCGCTCGTCGGCCACCGGAATCGCGCCGAACGCCTTCAGCGCGGGAACGGTCAGCCAATGCGATGTCGCCCGGCGGCCGTCGAGCAGGCCCGCGGCCGCCAGAATCACCGACCCCGAGCACACCGACGTCGTCCAGCTCGCGGAATGATGGGCCCGGCGCAACCAGTCCAGCAGCGCGTCGTCACGGGCATGGACCGGCGTCGCCGGACCCCCGGGAACGAGAATCACGTCGGGAGAAGGGGTTTCGGCCAGCGAGTGGGTGGCGCCGATCACCAGCACCCCGGAGTCGGCGGTGATCGGTCCGGCTTCGTGCCACACGAAGCGCACCTCGGCGTCCGGCAGGTTGCGCAGCACCTCGTACGGACCGATCATGTCCAGCGCGGTGAATCCTGGATAGGCCACGATGGCGATTTGGGTCATCAGTGTCGTCCTTTCGATATCAGGCGAAGGCCTTGCGGTATTGGTCGGGTGAAATGCCCACGCGGCGAAGGAAATTGCGCCGCATGGTTTCCGCGGTGCCGAAGCCGCACCGGGCGGCGATCGCGACGACGGTGTCGTCGGTCTCCTCCAACTGCCGGCGCGCGGCTTCGGTGCGGATGCGTTCGACGTATTGGCCGGGCGCCTCACCGATTTCGGCGGTGAATACCCGGGTGAAGTGGCGCGGGCTCATCGCCGCCCGGCGAGCCAGATCATCGATGCTGTGCGGACCGCCCGGCTCGGCCTCGATCGTCTCCTGCACCTCGCGGATCGAGTCCCGTCTGGCCCGGGGCATCCACACCGGCGCCGCGAACTGCGTCTGCCCGCCGGGTCGGCGCAGATACAGCACGAGCCAGCGGGCCACCGTCTGCGCGAGCTCGGTGCCGTGGTCGTCCTCGATCAGCGCGAGCGTCAGGTCGATGCCCGCGGTGACGCCCGCGGCAGTCCATACGGTGTCCGAGCTCCGGACGAAGATCGGATCGGCATCGACGTCGACGGCGGGGAATTCGCCCGCCAACCGCTCGGCGAAGGCCCAATGGGTGGTCACCCGGTGCCCGTCCAGCAGACCCGCCTCGGCCGCGAGGAACGCACCGGTGCACACCGTCACGATGCGCCGGGCGTGTGCGGCGACGGACTTGATCCAGGCGACCAGCTCGGCATCGGCGCGGGCGGCGTCGACGCCGGCGCCGCCGGGCAGCACGACCGTGTCGATCGGGTCGCCCGGGTCCGGCAACGGTGCCGCGACGAAGGCCAGCCCGGTGGCCGTCTGCACGGGTTGACCACCGACCGAGGCCATCACGACGTCGTAGCCGCCGCCCGTCAACAGCGATGCGCCGGTGAACACGTCATACGGGCCCACCACATCGAGCGCCTGCACGCCGGGAAAGCCGACGATCACCACCTTGCGAGGCATGGATTCAGTGTTGGTCACGCGCGGGGTGTGTCGTCTACGCCATGTATCCCACTGATTAGGACATGGGACCTGCCCCACGCCCGCCGCGGCGGGCTTGGCAGACTGTTGCCCATGGCACAGATAACGTTGCGTGGAAACCCGATCAACACTGTCGGCGAGCTACCTGCCGTCGGATCCAAAGCCCCGGCCTTCAGTCTGACCGGCGGCGATCTGGCCGCAGTCAGCAGCGAGCAATTCGGCGGTAAGCCCGTGGTGCTCAACATCTTTCCCTCCATCGACACGCCGGTGTGCGCGACCAGCGTGCGGACCTTCAACGAGCGCGCCGCCGGGGGCGGGGCGACCGTGGTGAACGTGTCGAAGGATCTGCCGTTCGCGCAGGCGCGATTCTGTGGCGCCGAGGGCATCGAGAACGTCAAAACCGCTTCGGCGTTCCGGGACAGCTTCGGTGAGGACTACGGCGTCACCCTCATCGACGGTCCGATGGCCGGACTGCTCGCGCGGGCCATCGTGGTGATCGGCGCCGACGGCAATGTCGCCTACACCGAGCTGGTGCCCGAAATCGCGCAGGAGCCCAACTACGACGCGGCGCTGGCGGCGGCGGGCTGACGCCTGCTGCTTCGGACTGGGCCTCGTCGAGCTAGGCCTTGCGGACTCGCTCGGACGTGGCCGCCAGCACTTCGCGGCAGCCCCGCCACATCTCCTTGATGATGTCGGCGGCCGGCGGCAGATCCCGAATGCGCCCGGCTACCTGACCGGTGTTGGCGACGCTGGCGTCCAGGTCGCCCTCGAAGTAGAGCCGCTGCACCCGCTGTAGTGCCGCGGCGCCCGCTTCGGCAGACGTCGTGGTGTCGAGCCGGTCGGCGGCGGGCGTGCGGATGACGCGCATCATTCGCGTGCCGTCGAGGGGGAGTAGCACCGTGCCGGTCTCGTCGGCGTCGACGACCGCCTGCTTGAGGTTGCCGTGCACCGGCGAGTCCGCCGAGGCGAGCAGCCTGGTGCCCATCTGGACCGCCTCGGCTCCGAGAACAAACGCCGCCGCCATGGACCGCGCGTCGCAGATCCCTCCGGCAGCCACGATCGGGATGTCGACACTGGCCGCCACCAACGGCAGCAGCACCATGGTCGACGCGCCGAACCGGTTCTTGAATCCGCCCCCTTCGACGCCTTCGACCACCAGCCCGTCCACGCCCGCATCGACGGCCTTCTTGGCCGCGGCCAGGGTGCCCACCACGTGGAACACCGTGATGCCGGCGTCGTGCAGACGCTCGGTGAACACCGAGGGGCTGCCGGCCGAGGTGGTCACGAACCGAATGTCGTTGGCGACAAGCAAATCCAGCATCGCCGGGTCACGGTTGAACAGCAGCGCGATGTTGGCGCCGACGGCGCCGCCGGTCAGCTCGCGCACTCGCCGCAGGTCGGCTCGGCCCTGGTCCGAGGTGGTCTCGATGATTCCCAGCGCACCGGCATTCGATACGGCGGCGGCCAGCTGGGCGCCGGCGATGTAGGTCATCGGCGCCTGGATGATCGGGATATCGATGTGTGCGAGCGCGCAGACCCGGTTGGGTGCCGGACTCGGGTCGCCGGCGGTCATCGGTCCCGCGGATCGACGAGGTCGCGGAAGCTTTCCGACCGGGTGGACGGATGCGCCCAGACTGCGCACCCGCTCGGTCAACGCTCTGTCGGATGTCACGACGCGAATGTCGTGCGGCGCAGCGTCGGCCGCGACCAGCCGGACGATCTCGTCGTCGGCCGAATTCGCGGCCGCCCTGGGTGCGTGCGCAACCTCGACCACCGATGACGTGATGGCCGTCGACGGCGGTCGCTCAAAAACCACGGTCACCGTCTCTCCTTGACCCGACGCCCATCGATCCAGCCTTTCCACCAATGTGACCATGGCGCCGTTGCGGTCCTTCCACCAGCCGTCGGGACGACTTCCGATCACATTCATGCCGTCGACGATCCAGCGCACAACCACACCGTAAACGACGAGGCGCGACAAGTGATTTCCGTTCTTAAAGCGAGCGGTGGTTGATACGGTCACCCTCATGACCTCGATCGCCGACACCGACGACCGGGTTGTCGCGCTGGCCCGCGGTATGCGGGACCTGGTGCGCGCCGAAGCCGCCGAATCCGAGCGGATGCGCACCCTCACCCCGGCGATCGTCGATGCGATGTGGGCCAGCGGGCTGATGTCGGCGTTCAACCCGGTCGCGGCCGGCGGTGCGAGCCGTCGTTCGCCGAGATGATCGAAACCTGGATCGAAATGGCTTGGCAGGATGGCTCGTTCGGCTGGGTGGGGATCGCCAATCTGCCGTCGTCCTTCGCCGCGGCGGCCTACCTGCCCGACGAGGGCTTCGCCGAAGTGTTTACCGCGCACGACAACCGGGTCACCATGGGCGGCCAGTTCTTTCCCAACGGACAAGGCGCGGCCGTCGACGGCGGCTACCTGGTGACCGGCGCGTGGAACTTCGGTTCGGGCATCGGTCACTCCGAATACGTTGCGGCCGGCTTCCTGCCGATGGATGACGGCGAGATGCGCTGGATCAGTGAGGGTTTCCCCGAGATGCGGGTCGCCGTGATTCCGCGGGACGGAGATCAGTTTCAACGACGGCTGGTTCGTGCAGGGGCTGAAGGGAACCGGGTCCTATGACTACAGCGCTCAGGACGTGTTCGTTCCCGAGAGCCGCACGTTCGAACTGTTCGTACGTCGGCCCTACCGCGGGACGTCGCCGGCCACCCGGATGGGGCTGATGCCCGTGACCGCCGCGGGGCACGCGTCATGGGCGCTGGGCGTGGCCAAGAGCATGCTCGACGATGTCCAGGAGCTGGCCGCGACGAAGTTCCGGATGAGCGACATGGCGTCGCTGGCCAGCCGCCCCACCTTTCAGAAGGGGCTGGCGCATCACCGCGCGGCCTGGCGCGCGGCCCGCCTGTCTGGTGCTCGACGCGTTCACCGCGCCGAGGCGGCGGTCGCGTCGGGGGAGGACCTGACACCGGCGCTGCGCGCCGACATGCGGGTGGCCGCCGTCTACGCCACCGACACGGCCCGTAGCTGCGCCGAATGGGCCCATCTGGCCGCCGGGACCAGCTCGATCCGCGAAGGCAGCCGGCTGGAGCGCGCCTTCCGTGATATCTACACCGGAACCCAGCACGCCTTCATCAGCGAGAAGGTCGCCATCGACGTCGCACAGATCTGGCTCGGCATCATCGAGGACCAGCCCGGGTTGTGAGTCGCTGAAGCTGATGCCGCCGGGCGCCCGATGGCCGGCCCCTGAACCGGTCCTCGAGATCAACCGATCGGGAGTCGGTCTCGTGAGCAAAATGCGCGAAAGTCCACGATCGGCGGGCCGCAACCGCCTCAGCGAGGGGAGCACGGTTATGTCGCAGGCGACGATGATGGAGGATCGCAACCGGGCGTGGCCTGAGGAGACGATGCCGTTCGGGCAGAAGGTGCAACATCCGGTTTTGACAGCGCATACCATTGCGCGCATGCGCGGCTCAAAAATCCTGATCACCGGTCCGACCGGTCAAATCGCCACCCCCATCGCCCGGGCGCTCGCCGCCGACAACGAGGTCTGGGGAATCGCCCGTTTCACCGACCCCGCCGCGCGAGAAGGTCTCGAGAAGGCTGGGATTCGTTGCGAGAAGGTGAATCTGGCGGCGGGCGACTTCACCGCCCTGCCAACGGATTTCGACTATGTCCTCAACCTGGCGGTAGCCAAGAGCGGCAGCTGGGACAAGGACATGGCGGCCAACGCCGAGTCGGTGGGCCTGCTGATGGCACACTGCCGCAACGCGAAGGCCTTTCTGCATTGCTCGTCGGCCGCCGTGTATGACCCGCCGGACGACGACCCCCGCAGCGAGCGGTCCGCCCTGGGCGACAACCACAAGCCGCTGTTTCCCACCTATTCCATCTCCAAAATCGCCGGGGAAGTGGTCGCCAGATCTGTGGCGCGCGTTGTCGGCGTGCCCACCACGATCGCCCGGCTCAACGTCCCCTACGGGGACAACGGCGGATGGCCGTTCTACCATATGGAGATGATGCTGGGCGGCATCCCGATTCCCGTCCCACCCGGTGAACCCGCCCGCTACAACCCGATTCACGAAGACGACATCATCGCGACCATCCCCAAGCTGCTCGAGGTCGCGTCGGTGCCTGCGACCACGGTCAACTGGTGCGGCGACCAGACCGTCAGCCTGCAGGAGTGGTGCGACTACCTCGGCTCACTCGTCGGCAAAGAGCCGGTCTTCGAGGCGAGCGAGCAAGCCCTGCGCGGCAATCCCACCACCATCGACCGAATGCACGAACTCATCGGCGGCACCTCGGTCGACTGGCGCGACGGGATTCGCCGTATGGCGGCCAAATTCCATCCGGAGCTGGTCGGCGTCTAACCGGTTGCGGCACAACGTTATAGGCGGAGCGCATCAGGCTCGGCCCTGTACAAGGCGGCCCGCGGCCTCCACCGCCGCGGCGCGGCGGCGTGCGATGACGTCCGCGTCCGTGGTCGCCGCGTCGGGGTCGGGCCAGTGGGCCCAGGCCAGCCCGATGCCGAACAGCAGGACCAGCAGCTGCCTCGGGTCCCACGACGGATCGACGTGGCCGTCTAGGCCGGCGCGTTCCAGTGCCGCGATGGCCGTGTCGGGCGGGGATTCGCCGTCGAAGTCCGGCTTGTCGAGCGGAAAGCCCTCCAGCCGCGCCCAGGTGATCATCCGCAGATGCTCGGGCCGGTTCTGGGCGAGATCGAAGATGTCACCGACGAACTCGGGTACCGCATCGGGGCGCAACTGAACGGCACGGAAGAACTCCGCGCCGTCCGCGGCGACCACATCGCGAAACAGGGTTTCCTTGTCGCCGAAATGCGCGTACAGGCGTTCCTTGCTGGCACTGGCGGCCCGCGCGATGCGGTCGATCCGTGCTCCCGCCAATCCGTATTGCGCGAATTCCGCGCGAGCGGCGGCGAGAATTTCGCCGCGCAGCTCAGTGGTGGTCCTCACAGACTCATCATAGGCGTACGAACTGGTTCGTTTGTTACAGTGTGAAAGCACGCTGGAATGCGAGAAGGAGACGTGGCGATGGGAACGGCCAAAGCGCTCGATCAAGCTGCGATTGCGACGATGCCGCGGGGCGGACCCGATGCGTCGTGGGTGGATCGTCAGTTCGAGACCGATACGCAGGAGTACCTCGATCGCGACGACGTCGCCGACGACGTCAAGCAGAAGGTCATCGGGATGCTGGATCGCATCGGCACGTTGACCAACCAGCACGAGAAATTCGCGCGGATCGCCCTGGACTTGGTGGCCGACGTCGCCAACCCCCGCGTCCTGGAGCTGGGCGCGGGTCACGGCAAACTGTCCGCCAAAATCCTCGAGCTGCACCCCACGGCGACGGTCACCGTCTCGGATGTGGACGCCACCTCGGTGGCCAACATCGGCGCGAGTGAGCTCGGGGCTCATCCCCGGGCGCAGGCCAAGGTGATCGACGCACCGGCGATCGACGCTGCGGACGGCAGCTATGACCTGGTGGTGTTCGCGATGGCGTTTCACCACCTGCCGCCCTCAGTCGCTTGTCGCGCCATCGCCGAGGCCACCCGGGTAGGGAAGCGGTTCTTGGTCATCGACCTGAAGAGGCGAACCCCTTTGGCGACGTTGCTGTTTCCAGTGGTGACGCTGCCGGTGAACCTCGTGCTGTTGCCCTGGTCCTGGATACAACCGTGCCTGCACGACGGGTTCATCAGCGCACTGCGGGCGTACAGCACGTCGGCGCTCGAGGCCCTGGGCCACAGCGCCGGCCCGGGGATACGGATGGAGGTCCTGCCTTCGCCGCGGCGACGCGGGATGCCGTCGAACGCCGTTGTGTTCTCGCGCTCGGACGGACCCGCCGACCATGAGTGACGGCCCTGATCTCGTCGCCATCACCGAACCCGGCGAGCGCGTCCGGGCGCTGCGCCGGGTGCTCGATGCAATGACAGACGGGCTGCACCCCGTGGTGAACCTGTCCCGACCCTACGTCGACGGCCTGGAAAACCTACCGCCTGACGGGCGATTCCTGTTGGTGGGCAACCACACTCAGTTCGGCTCCGAGGTCTTTCTGATCCCGGATGCCGTGCGGCGCACCATCGGAACGCGGGTACGGCCATTGGCCGACCGAAATTTCGGTCGGCTGCGCGGATTGCCCGCCGATCTGATGGCGGCGTTCGGCGGCGTGATCGGCGCACCCGAGAATGCCCGTGAACTAATGCGCCACGACGAAACCATCCTGGTGTTTCCCGGCGGCGGAGGCGAGATCGCGAAATTCAAAGGCGAGGAGTACGCGCTGCGGTGGCAGGGACGCTCGGGCTTCGCCCGCCTTTCGGTCGAGAATGGCTACCCGATCGTGCCGGTCGGCATGGTCGGGGGTGACGACGTTTATCGCAGCTGGACCACCCGCGACAGCGCATACGCGAAATTCAGTGCGGCCCTGAGCCGGCGACTGAATGGCCGGCCGGACATGGCGATGCCGCTGTTGCGGGGAATTGGGCCGACCCTCATCCCGCGCCCGCAGCGGATGTATCTGCGATTCGGCCCGCCAATCGACACCACGACACCGCTCGGCGTCGGAAACGAACAGTGGGTGGAGATCGTCCGGGAGCGGACTCGACTGCAGTTGGAAGACATACTGGCCGACCTGCTCCGGCTGCGCGGGCAGGACCCCTACCGCGGGCTGAACCCACTGGCTTGGCGCAGCGCCACACTGGCCTGAGGACGAAACAGCCCGAGAGAGGTGCGGCCTCAGGCGGTTGCCTGGTCAGGGTGGCAGGATCACATGGGTGAGCAGCTCATCCGACGCGGCGGCGCAGCGCCTGCGCACACTGGCCCTGTTGCGCCGCGTGCGCGACCGCATCGACCGGGACTACACCCAGCCGCTGGACGTCGAGGCGCTCGCGACCGGGGTGCACATGTCCGCCGGCCACCTCAGCCGCGAATTCCGGCGCGCCTACGGCGAATCGCCGTACTCGTATCTGATGACGCGGCGCATCGAGCGCGCGATGGCGCTGCTGCGCCGCGGCGACCTGAGCGTCACCGAGGTGTGCTTCACGGTCGGCTGCTCGTCGCTGGGAACCTTCAGCACCCGATTCACCGAATTGGTCGGTGTACCGCCCAGCACGTACCGGCGCCGGTCGGCTGACGCGCTGGCGGGCATGCCGCCATGCGTGGCCAAGCAGGTGACGAGACCGATCAGGAATCGAGAAGCATCTGCCGTCGGACCGCCCCTAGCCTGACCGCATGAACATCACCATTCACTCGAGCTTCCTTCCCCACGAGGACCCGGAATCGTCACTCGCCTTCTATCGCGACGTCCTCGGGTTCGAAGTTCGCCTCGACGTCGGCAAGGGCACGATGCGCTGGATCACGGTCGGTCCGCCGAACCAGCCGGACACGTCCATCGTCTTGAACCCGCCGACCGCCAATCCGGGCCTCACCGACGACGAGCGCCGCACCATCGCCGAGATGATGGCCAAGGGCAGCTACGCCACACTGCTGCTGGCCACCGAGGACCTCGACGGCACCTTCGAACGGCTGCAGGCCAGCGATGTCGACATCGTCCAGGAGCCCACCGACCAGCCGTACGGGCTGCGCGACTGCGCCGTCCGCGATCCCGCGGGGAACCTCATTCGCATCCAAGAACTGCGCTGAGCCGATCCGCGGCGGATGCTTGACCAGTGGTGTGCACAATGCTAAGCAAGTGCTCAGCACTGAGCACATCGGACGCTGGGGTGCCACGACTGGCAATACGAAAGGGATCAGATGACGGTGCAGGCGGTATTGGACGACATTCGCAAGCGCCCCGGAACGGGGGACGTCATCGCGGTCATCGATCCCGCGACCGAGGAGACGATCACCGAATTCACCGACTGCGGGCAAGAGGCGGTCAACGACGCCGCCGCGCGGGCGAAGGCGACGTTCGAGTCGGGCGTCTGGTCCGAGCTTCCGGGCCGCGAGCGGGCCAAGATCTTGTGGCGGATCGGGGATTTGATCGACGAACACGCCGAAGAGTTCGCCCAACTCGACTCGCTCAACACCGGAATGCCGTTGATGCAGGCGCAGTTGCAGATGTCGACCTGTTCGGAGTTCTTCCGCTACTACGCCGGTTGGTGTTCGAAGATCAACGGCGTCGCCTACGACGTGAAGACCGACGGCATCGCGACCGACAACTACGTCAACATGCACGCCTACACGCTCAAAGAGCCGTACAGCGTGGTGGGCCTGATCTTCCCGTGGAACGGCCCGATCTTCAACGCCAGCGCGAAGCTCGCGCCCGGCTCTGGCGGCGGGCGGCAGCCTGCTCGTCAAGCCGGCCGAGGAGACGCCGCTGTCGGCGCTGCTGTTGGACAGACTCGTCCACGAGGCCGGCGTGCCCGAGGGTGTCGTCAACCTGCTGACCGGTTACGGCCACACCGCGGGCGCCGCGATCACCGCACACCCCGACGTCCAGAAGGTCGCCTTCACCGGCTCGACCGAGGTCGGCAAGGAGATCGTGCGGGCCTCGGCGGACAACCTGAAGAAGGTCACGCTCGAACTCGGCGGCAAATCGCCGGTGCTGATCTTCGACGACGCCAACCTGGACAACGCCATCATGATGGCGTCGCTGGGCATCTTCGTGCACTCCGGCCAGGGCTGCGTGTGCGGGTCGCGCATCTTCGCCCAGCGCGGCGTCTACGACCGGGTCGTGGAAGGCATTGCGATGATGGCGAATTCGTTCAAGCTGGGCGCCCCCAGCGAAGAGGGCTGCGTCAGCGGCCCGCTGATCAGCCAGAAGCAGCTGACCCGCGTCATGGGCTTCATCGACGAGGGCAAGAAGGACGGCGTCGAGGTGGTCACCGGCGGCCACCGCCTGGACCGCAAGGGCTATTTCGTGCACCCGACGGTGCTCACGAACGTCGACACCAGCATGCGGCTGTACCAGCAGGAGATCTTCGGGCCGGTGGTCACCATCCTGCCGTTCGACGACGAGGACGAGGCCGTGGCGTTGGCCAATGACACCACCTACGGCCTGGCGGCGACCGCGTGGACGGAGAACCTCGGCCGGGCCCACCGCATCATGCGGCGGCTGCAGGCCGGCAGCGTTCAGGTCAACTGCCAGTTGGTCTTCGACCACGATGTGCCGTTCGGCGGGTACAAGCAGTCCGGCTGGGGCCACGAGTTCGGTAAAGAGGGCCTCGAGATCTACCTGAAGACGAAGTCGGTCTGGGCTCAGCTCTAAACCTGTTGTCTCACAACGGAATGTCCCGGACCCCAAAGGTCCGGGACTTCTCCGATGGCCGTCAGACGAGTCAAGATCCCTTGTTGTAGCGGGTGAGGAATCCGACGGAGGCCACCGCGGCGGCTGTCCCGATCACACCCCACAGCACCACCTGGAAAGCCATCGCGCCGAAGAACCAGCCGAAAGTCATTCCGAGATAAAGCATCCAGATCAGCCGATAAAAGCTCCAGATCGCCAGCAGGCCGGTGCTGATCCCGATGTACAGGCTGCGTTGGCGATCGACACGGTTGATCTGCTCTTGGATGCTGGTCGGCACGATGTTCATTTGCTGTCTTCCTTTCCTCGGGGCGCCACCTCCGTGGCGGCGTCGTTGCGGTAAGTACAGAGCCGCCCCGCGGCTACCGATCCCAATCGCGCGCCCGTGGACGCCTGGCCGACCCGCTCGATTTCGTGCCCGCGGCCTCGCGTGCGCTCTACTCTGCAAGAAAGGGGGCGGTGCAGAAGGGTTGGCTCGATGAACGTGTGCCGCGCATGGCGTTGGTCCGGATCGCGTTACTGACCGCGCTGGTTGCGGCGGTACGTCTTCGGCCGGGCCCGCGGGCGCCGATCCGCCGTCCACCCAGGTGATCACCCTGATCGCCGTCGGGCCCGGTGGCGAAGCGATCAACGGCTACAAGGTGGCATCCGGGCCGGGCAACGTAGGGCAGGCCAGCGACTGCTCGGAACCGTCGCCGTCGGCGGTTGCCGACAACGTCTACTACTGTTCGCCGAGCGCGGCCGGAGCCGGCACTTGCTGGCCGTCGACGCCGGGATCGCTTTTATGCGTCGATAATCCGTGGGACCTGCAGATGCACCGGGTGATGTTCGATGGCCAGCTTCCGCCCGTGCACGCGACCGCCAACCCGGACCCGTTCGCGCTCGCCCTCGACGACGGCACTCACTGCCTGTTGCGCAACGGTGGCGCGTGGGGTGGGCGTGCCGACGGGTACGTCGGCGTCTATGGATGCGGCGGCGCCGGGAGCGACCTTGCCGTGCTGTGGCTGCCCAGCCAGGGCGCCGGATCATGCATCGACCGCTCATCGCCGGCCTGGACCGTCAAAGTCGGTCGCCTCGGCGCACCGGACACCGTCCTGCCACCGCCTGCGACCCGCACGGTGACCGCCGCCTGGTTCGCCGGAGGCAGGGCTGGTCAGTAGGGCGGCGACGGTACTGCTATAACCCAACGTATGTCTGGACCAGGGCACATCGATCACCCATGTTTCCGATACGGCCCGGTGGACGGCGTTGCACCGGGCAACCGAATCGGCGCGTCCCGATGCGCTGTTCAACGATCCGCTCGCGGAACGTCTCGCCGGTGAACAGGGCCGCGCGATCGTCGACAACGTTAAATGGACGGATCGCAGCGGATGGTGGCTGGTCGCGCGGACCAAGCTCATCGACGATGCCATCGCCGACGCACTCGCGCATGGCTGTGACCGCGTGCTGAATCTGGCCGCCGGCCTGGATACCCGGCCCTATCGCTTAGACCTCCCGCCCGCTCTCACCTGGGTCGAGGCCGATCTACCCAAGCTGCTCACGGAAAAGACGCAAGTACTCGCCGATCAGACCCCGCGCTGCCGGCTGACTCGCATAGCGGTTGACCTCGCCGACCCGCACGCCCGAGACGCCTTCTTCAACGAAGCGCTGGACGGCGCGACGAAGGCCTTCGTGCTGACCGAGGGGCTGTCGATGTACCTGGAGGCCTCCGACATCGCGGCGCTTTCGGGTGCGATCAAGCGACCCGAGGTCGCCTGGTGGATGCTCGATTTCGCCTTTCCCGGCCTGAAAAAGCGGATCAACAAGAACGTCGCCGGGATCTCGGAAAACGCACCGTTCAAGTTCGCGCCCGAGAACGGGCTGGCCTTCTTCGAAGACCTCGGCTGGCGGGCGGTCGAAGCGGAATCGCTGCTGGTGGCCGCCAACCGGTTCCACCGCTTACCGATATGGATGCGCCCACTTGCCTGGCTGCGATCGGATTTGCGCCGTCCGGGTGGCAAACCCACGACTGCGGTCGCCCTGCTGACGCATTAGATGCTGGGGCGCACGGCCGCCTACCAGACGCGTATCCAGTCGATGAGCATGTCGGCGGGGTAGGTGCCCGGGCCCGGGATCGTCGCCACCGGAACCGGCCACCGCCAGGTTGAACACCGGATAGACCGCGTAGCCCGCGCCGTTGAACGGCCAATCCGGCAGCGAGCTCGCCGGCACGTCGAAGTAGGGCTGCGCGCCGTCGGCATAGTCCTTCCAGAACCGGATGCCCGCCTCGTCCCACTGGCATGCGCCAGGTATGCCAGGCGCTGTCCACCGCGATGTTGTGGGTCTTCCATTCGCCGCCGTTGGCTTTGGCGTGCACGGTGGTGGCCGAGGGCCATTTGCCGTTGCCGTACCACTCCATGACGTCGATCTCGCCCTGATCGTCGTTGCCGAGCCAATAGGCGGGCCAGGCGCCCGGGGTCAGGCAGTTCAGTTTGATCCGGGCTTCCCAGGTGTGGCCGACGCCGCCGCGCCACAGGCTCTGCACCTTGCCGCTGTAGTAGGTGGGACCGTCCTTGGCGGCGCGCAGGACCAGGTTGGACTTGCCGTCGACGAAGACGTTGCGGCGATCATCGCGGTATTGCCCGATGTTCTCGGGCCGCTCCCAATAGGTCGGGTCCTTGATCGTCTCGCGGGCTTTGGCCACCGCCCATTTCGACGCATCCGGGGCCGAGCCGGCCGGACCGTCGAATTCGTCGGAGAAGATGTAGCTCCCGGATTGGCCGCTCGGCGCCGCGGGCGGCGGTATCCGACCGGCAGGTTCATCCTGTCGCGGCGGGTAGGCCCAGGCTTTCGGGGCCGGCAGCGTGGCTGCCAGCACGCCGATCCCGGTTGTCAAAATCATGCGGCGGCGATCGATCTCCGGCATAAGCAAGGGACCCTAGCAGCCAACCGTGCATGAGTTCAAACGGGAATTCTGTCGGTGCCCGCCGCTATGGTTCTGATCGCGGTCGGACCAGCATGGACGACAGCACAGCAGTGGCAACGGATTACCCGTGCGAAATTCACGGCCAATTCTCATCTTGACAGGTGGTTTGGTCTCAGGATTCGGCGGGCATTCTGGAATCACGATCCGATAACCACAGTTGTAGCTTTTGCGGGTGGTACTGAGAGGAGTGACGATCGTGGCGAATACACCAGAAGGCACGGTTATTTTCCTTCAGTCCCATCCGGCATGGGTCGCAGCTCAGCGGCGGGAACGCGAACGTAACGAAGCAATGCGTCGCCATCCGTCATTTCGCGCCCGCCAGCGCGCCGCAGCATCTGGTAGCCGCGTCGTTCCGATCGTCCGCAACTTCAAGCTGTACTCCAGCGGCAACACGTCGGCCTGAAATTCGCACGGAATCTGTGGTGACGCCAATCACACCCGCGGTGTGAAAAGTTATCGCCGAACTCTCGAACTAAAAGGCTCCATCGCCCAACCCTCAACTTTTGGTTGAGGCGGATTTATATGCGTTTCCCAGCCTTACTACTGTGCGTAGTAGCCGTTAGTTGGGCGAAGCCGATGTCCAACAACTGCGATGCGGTAACGACGCACCGTTTGATCACCGTGGCGATGATCGGGTTCGCGGCCGCGTCTGCACTCCAGGGAGTCGATCATTTTCGGCTGGGGATGGCGGCATCGCCGCCGTCGGTCATGGTTGGCGGGTTCCCGGGTCGGCCACCGGATCACGATCGCCGAACATGACGTTGTACATCTTCAGCGTGAATTCGTCGCTGACTTCGACCCGCGGGATCGGCTTCAGACGCGGCATGTGCGCCTCCTCTCGGCTATCGGCGCGAATCTCGCAAGCCTGCGGATTGCATTCGATCGTAGGTTCTGCCGCTGCGGCACCGCAGTTCGCGGCAGCTCATTGGCGCAGGCCGGAGAGCACAATGGCAGCGAAGGCGCCGCCGATGTCGGTCAGCGAATTGCGTCCACCGGGGACATACCAACGGTGGATCCAGTTGTACATGCCCAGAATGCCGAGCATCGCCAGCCGCGGGTCCAGATCCGGGCGGAAGGCACCGCCCGTGACGCCCTCTTCGATGATCGCCTGGAGCGCCTTGCCGTAGTCCTGGGCATTGGTGACGAGGCCTTGCGCCTCGGGAATGGTTCCAATGTGCTGACTTTCACCGAGCAGCACGAAAAGCTCGGGATGGGTGGCCAGATCCTCGATGTAGGACGCCAGGGCGCGCCGTAACTTCTCCTCGGGTGCGGCGACCGACTCGAGCGCTTCGCGGCAATGCCGGGTCATTTCGTAGGCGGGCGCCTCGATGAGCGCGACCAGCAATTCCTGTTTGGTGCCCACGTAGTAGTACAGCGAGGCACGATTGATGCCCACCTGGACAGCGACGTCTTCGAGCCGCGTCCTGGCGAAACCCTCACGACGGAAGACTTCCGCGGCGCCTTCGAGGATGGTTCGCCACCGCTCGTTCGATGCGTGGCGGTCGGCGTTTCGCCGCTCACGGCGGCGCCGCGCGTTGTCGCTCTGCTGACGTACTGCTGGAATCGTTGGCCCCCATGTGCGAGTCGTCGTGTTGTCAAAATACGCCATCGAGCGACCTGACCTGAGGACTAAGCCGTCTCTCTACGTGACCGCTGACGTTGACTCAACTGGTCGGCTTTCTAGCCCACCAACCTGCGTTAGGCGTGGCGTGCCGGCGCCGCTGGATACCGCGCGGCTGACCATCGACCGACACGGCGGAAGGCTAGCTGTACTGCCCGGGGTCATCGGCCGGGAGATCGCGCGCGTCGGCGAAGCGGGTCAGAGCTTGCTGGCGACGAAGTCCGCGGCCTGGTTGGCCATGCCCGCGTCGATGTAGGCGCCCGCGAGATGCTGTGGCCAGTTTTCCTTCCAGGTGTTCGGGTCGGCCGGGTTGCAGATGGGATCGGCGCCGTGGCACAACTCGATGGTCCGGTCGTTGTAGGTCGGGTTGAAGTTGGTGATCGGACCCGCCCATTGGCTTCCGTTGCCGAACAATGCGACGGCGGCGACGTGCTGATCGACGCCCGGCGGCAGCGGGCTGTCGAAACCGAACGCGCCGATCGGGCGCCGCCAGCACGACGTCGGTGACCGCCGCGCCCAGCGAGTAGCCGCCCAGCACCAGCCGGGTGTCGGGGCAGTTGTTGACCATGTCCTGGACGTGGTGGCTCATGTCGTTGGCGCCCTGGGCGACCTCGGTGTCGGCCGGGTACTGCACGGCATATACGCCGACGGTCCTGTTCACCTTGTTGCGCACGTCGCTGATGAACGCATTACCCAGCACGCCCGGTCCGGGTGATTCGTTGCGGCCGCGGGCGAACACGATCTGTACCGGCGGGCAGTTTGCGGCCGCGGCCGGCGGCGCGGCCCCCGGCATCCCGGGCGGAAGCACCGCGGCCGGCAGCATCAGGGCGGCCGCGGCCATGACCGCGGCAACGCCAACACCAGCAAATTTACGGATAAGCAAGGCGCGCACAGGATGATGGTAAAGCGAACCCGCTCCGCGCCGCTGGGCAGCCGGTATACAGAATCGCGGGTGATCGCTCAGCGCGAACATCGACCACGGTGTCGGCGGCGTCGAGTCGAGACGATAGGTTCAGCTGATGAGTCACGTCGACGCGAATGCGCCCGAGCGCCTGTTCGCGCTGGCCGAACAGGTACAGGGCTTCATGCCGGCCGACGAGGGGCGCGCGCTGTACGACGCCGCGCTGCGGTATCTCGGCGGCGGTATCGGCGTCGAGATCGGCACGTACTGCGGCAAATCCACCCTTCTGCTGGGCGCAGCGGCACAACAAACCGGTGGCGTGCTCTACACGATCGACCACCACCATGGTTCCGAGGAGCACCAGGCCGGGTGGGAATATCACGACGCGTCGATGGTCGATGAGGTCACGGGCTTGTTCGATACGCTGCCGACGTTTCGTCGCGCGCTCGATACCGCCCAGATTGGACGACCACGTCGTCGCCATCGTCGGCAAGTCACCGCTGGTGGCGCGGGCGTGGCGCGCGCCGCTGCAGTTCTTGTTCATCGACGGTGGCCACAGCGAAGCCGCCGCGAACCAGGACTTCGACGGCTGGGCGAAGTGGGTCGACCATCGGTGGGGCGCTGGTCATCCATGACGTGTTCCCCGACCCGAAGGACGGCGGGCGGCCGCCGTATTACATCTACTGTCGCGCACTCGATTCCGGGCAGTTCCGCGAGGTATCGGCGACCGGATCGTCTGAGGCTGCTCGAACGTGTCAGCGGCCAGCCAGGGGAGCAGGTCTAGCGCGAACAGCCGGGTTACCGGCCCGGGCCGGCAACGACGCATTCGCAATCGAAGTCGGTCTGCAGGCCCATCGGCAGCTCGTCGCCGCGGAAGATTCCCGCGCCGGCAGTGGTGTTCGACAGGGCGTCCGCCGCCAAGATCATCGCCGCGCCCGTCCAGGTGGTGCGCTCCTCGGGCCACCGCTTCCCGTCCGCGAAAACCAATCCCGTCCAATACGATCCGTCGTCTTCGCGGAGATGCTGCATCGCGGCGAATTGCCGATGAGCATCGACGAGTGCTGCCCGATGGCGTCCAGCGCCATCACCAGCTCGCAGGTTTCGGCACCGGTCACCCAGGGGCGATCGCCGACACACCGGATGCCAAGGCCGTCGACCACGAAAGCATCCCAACGCTGCTTGATCCGCGCGGCCGCCGCCGGACCCCGCAGCGCACTACCGAGGATGGGGTAGTACCAGTCCATCGAGTAGCGGTCCTTTTCGGTGAACGCCTCGGGATGCGCGAAGATCGCGTGGCCCAGGCGGCCCAGCGCCAATTCCCACTCCGGCTGCGGATCTCCGACCAGGGCGGCCAGGGCAAGCGCGCAGCGGATGCTGTGGAAAATGCTCGAGCACCCGGTCAGCAGCGCTTCCGGCAGCACACCGGCTTCGCTTCGCGCCCAACCGATCTCGCCATAACCAACTTGCATGTCGATGACGAAGTCGATCGCCTTGTGCACCACCGGCCACATTGCGGCCGCGAACGACTCGTCGCCGGTGACCAGCACGTGGTGCCACACGCCGGCGCCGATGTAGGCGCAGAAGTTGCTGTCGCTGTTGGCGTCTTCGATGACCCCCGCGCGGAACTGGATGGGCCAGGAGCCATCGGGGCGCTGGGTGCGCCGGCTCCAGTCGAAGGCCGCCCGCGCCGGCTCCAGCAGCCCGGCGGTGGTGAGCGCCATCGCGCACTCGATGTGGTCCCACGGATCGGTGTGCCCGCCCTCGAACCAGGGGATGGCGCCCGATGGTTCCTGTGCGGCGGCGATGGAAAGCGCGGTCTGTCGGCATTGCTCGGGAGTCAGGACCCCCGGAACTGCGGGTGGGTTAGACCGATGCAACTGAATATCCCTCAGTCGCCTTGGCTTTTCGCCTCCTGCGGTTTGACGAAGTACATCGCTACGCTTTTGCCCACCAGCGGATTGAGCAACGACTCCGCCAGCTGGGTGATCTTCGGCCGCTGCATCAGGTCCCACACCAGGAGCTTGTGGTAGGCGGTCACCGCGCGGTGGTCGGTGTTCGTGCACGCCCACAGCGCATTTGAGCCACCAGAACGGGGAGTGCAGCGCGTGGGCGTGATGGGTGTGGGTCAATTCCATTCCGCCGCCCAGGATCTTGCCGCGCAGTTCACTGGCCCGGTAGATGCGTACGTGGCCGCCCTCGTTGCTGTGGTACTCGTCGGACAGCAGCCAGCACACCTGCTCGGGCAGCCACCGCGGCACGCTGACCGCCAGCGTGCCACCGACTTTGAGCACCCTGATCAGCTCGGCGATCGCGGCGTCGTCGTGGGGAATGTGCTCCAGGATTTCCGACGCGATGACGCAGTCGAACGTCTGGTCGGCGTAGGGCAACTTCAGCGCGTCACCGACGACCACCTTCGCCGACGCGCCGGCGGGCGCCTCGCCGTTCTCGGCCATCGCGCGCAGGATGGTGTCCACCGAACGCAATTCGGCCTCGTCGCGGTCGAAGGCGACGACGTCGGCGCCGCGCCGATACGCTTCGAACGCATGCCGGCCGGCTCCGCATCCGACGTCGATGACCTTGGTCGACGGCCCGATCCCGAGCCGGTCGAAATCGACCGTCAGCATGGCGCTCCGCTCTGCGCGTTGCGTGCGATCGCCCGCTCGTAGACCCGCACGGTTTGAGCGGCCACGGCTTCCCAGCTGAACACGTTGATCGCGCGGGTGCGGCCCGCCTTGCCGAGGCTGCGGCGCTTTTCCGGTGAGTCCAGTAGTTCACCGAGCGCGCGTGGTCAGCGCATCTACGTCGGCGGGCGGCACCAGCTCGGCGCAAGCACCATCCGTGCCAAGGACTTCCGGCAGCGCGCCGACCCGGCTGGCGACGATCGGGGTGCCGCTGGCCATGGCTTCCACCGCGGGCAGCGAAAACCCTTCGTAGAGCGAGGGAATGCAGGCGACCTCCGCGGACGCGAACAAGGCGGCCAGCTCGGCGTCGGACAGCCCGCTGGTGATGTGCACGATGTCGGAGATCCCGAGTTCGGCAATGAGTTTGTGGGTCGGGCCGTTGGGCTCCACCTTGGCGACCAACCGCAACTCGAGGTCGCGGACGGTGCGCAGTCTGGCGACCGCTTGCAGCAGGGTGCGGACGCCCTTCAGCGGGGTGTCGGCGCTGGCGATCGCGATGATGCGGCCGGGCTCGCGGGGGCCGGATCCCGGTTTGAACAGCTCGGTGTTCACCCCCAGCGGCACGACGTGGAGTTGCTCCGGTGCGACGCCGAAGTCGGCGATGATGTCCGACGCCGACGACGATGAGACCGTCAACAGGTCGGGGATATGGCGGGCGACCTCTTGCTGCATGTCCAAGAACCCATACCAGCGGCGCACCAACGGCTTTCGCCACCATCGCGCGGCGGCCAGGTCCAGCACCCGATCGCGGGTGATCGGGTGGTGCACGGTGGCCACGACGGGAAGTCCCGCCTCGGCGATGCTGAGCAGTCCGGTGCCCAGGCTCTGGTTGTCGTGAACGACGTCGAAATCGGCTGTCCGCTGGGCAAGTAACCGCGCGGCCCGCATCGTGAACGTTCGCGGTTCGGGAAAGCCCGCGGTCCACGTGGTGAGCAATTCCAACAGGTCGATGGAGTCTCGAATTTCGCTCGGCCGCGGCACCCGGAAAGGGTCGGGTTCCCGATAGAGGTCAAGGCTGGGCACCTCGGTGAGCCGGACCCGCGGATCGAGCAGGTCGGGATACGGCTGTCCGGAAAACACCTCGACGTCGTGGCCGAGTTCCACCAGGCCGTGGCTGAGATGGCGCACGTAGACGCCCTGTCCGCCGCAATGGGTCTTACTACGGTAGGACAGCAGGGCAATTCGCATACTCAACTCTTCTTTGCTGGAAAATGACCGCGGAATGGCGCCGAATCCATCGCGGTCAACGGACTCCCGAACTCCGTGACAGCAAACTGGACATGTGTCCAGACTATAGTTCGATCACCTAATCGAGCGCAACGAGCCGGAAATCCGCCGTCCCGCGCGTAGGCGGCCCCCAGGATGTCCGACACGCAAAGATCATGCCACTGGCCAGTGGCCGCGAACTTTCCGACCGGTCGGTTGCGAAGCGCGCGGCGCCCGGAGTTGATCAGCGCTGACCGGCGAAGATCGGCCGAAACGGCCGCGGGCTTTTTGTTACCATCGCGCGGTGCGGGATTCGGCCGGACCGGGTGGACGCGGCGACCAGCGATCGCTTTCGCGGCGCGACGTCCTCAAATATGCCGGCGCCTATGCCTTGGCGCCGGCCCTGCTGAGCCTTGGCGCGCTGGCCGCCGGGCCCGGCGCGCCAAGGCATCAGCCGCCGGCATGAGGCTGATCGATTTCGCCGAGCGCAGGATCGCCCCGGACGAGATCAAGTCGGCGGGCTATGACGGCGTGGTGAATTACGTATCGCAGTCGCGGCCGGGCGCCAACTTCGAGGCCAAACCGCTGACACGGGACTACGCCGACGCGCTGCGCGCCGCGGGGCTGCATATCGTCAGCAACTTCCAGTACGGCAAGCCCGGCTGGCCCGACCCGTCGGATCTCACCCGCGGGTACGACGGCGGGGTGGCCGATGCCCACACCGCCATGCAGTTGCACTCCGCGGCCGGAGGCCCGAACTCGGCCCCCATCTTCTTCAGCGTCGACGACGACATCGACGCCAACACGTGGAATGGCCTTGCGGTCCAATGGTTTCGAGGGATCAACTCGGTAGTTGGGCGTGGGCCGCACCGGCATCTATGGGCGATGCCCAGGTGTGCGGGTGGGCGATCCGAGACGGCGTCATCGGGCCCTCCACCAGCGCCGGACACCAATGGGCGTGGCAGACGAGGTCCTGGTCGCACGGCGATCGCGAACCCGCGGCGGTGCTCTACCAAACGGTCGTCAACAGCCCGGGAATCCGGGCCCGCTGCTGGGCGGCATCAATGTCGATGTCGACGATGTCCTCGCCGCCGACTTCGGCCAGTGGGATCTCGACCGCTGACCTAGACGTGAAAGAACGGCACCCCGCGAGCGGATGGCTCGCGGGGTGCCGCTTCTGGTCGATAACCCGGTCTTACTTGAGGTCGAACCGGTCGTTGTTCATGACCTTCACCCACGCCGCGACGAAGTCCTCCACGAACTTGCCGTGCGCGTCGTCCTGGGCGTAGACCTCGGCCAGTGCGCGCAGCACCGAGTTCGAGCCGAACACAAGGTCATTCGGGGTCGCGGTCCACTTGAGCGCGCCCGGAGGCCCGGTCGTGGCCTTCATAGACGTTCTCCGCGGTCTCCGACGCCTTCCACTCGGTGCCCATGTCGAGCAGGTTGACGAAGAAGTCGTTCGTCAACGCGCCCGGCCTGTCGGTGAACACGCCGTGCTTGCTGCCGCCGTGGTTGGCGCCGAGGGCACGCAGCCCGCCGACGAGCACCGTCAGCTCCGGACCCGTCACACCCAGCAGGTACGCCCGCTCCACCAAGAGCTGCTCGAGCGGGGCCTTCTCGCCCGGCCGCGCGTAGTTGCGGAACCCGTCGGCCCGCGGTTCGAGCACCGCGGTCGACCTCCACGTCGGTGTTCTCCTGCGAGGCGTCGGTACGCCCCGGGGCGAAGTGCACCGAGATCTCGTAGCCGGCGTCCTTGGCCGCCTTCTCGACCGCCGCGGAACCGGCCAGCACGATCAGGTCGGCGATCGAGATCTTCTTACCGTCGGAGGCCGAGGCGTTGAAGTCCTGCTGGATCTGCTCCAGCACGGGCAACACCTTGTCCAGTTCCGAGGGCTCGTTGACCTCCCAGCTCTTCTGCGGTTCGAGTCGGAGCCGTCCGCCGTTGGGGCCACCGCGCTTGTCGGTGTTGCGGTAGCTGATCGCGGCCGACCAGGCGGTCTTGACCAGCTGCGGGAACGGACAGGCCGGACGCCAGCACCTTGCTCTTCAGGGCCGCAACGTCCTTGTCGTCGACGAGCTTGTGGTCGACGGCCGGAACCGGGTCCTGCCACAGCTGCGGTTCGGGAATCCAGGGCCCCAGGAAGCGGGTGACCGGTCCCATGTCGCGGTGCAGCAGCTTGTACCAGGCCTTGGCGAACGCGTCGGCCAGCTCCTCGGGGTGGTCCAGCCAGCGCCGCGTGATGTCGCGGTAGATCGGGCTTTCCCGCAACGAGATGTCGGTGACCAGCATCGTCGGTGCGCGCCCCGGCCCGCCGAACGGATCGGGGATGGTACCCGCACCGGCGCCGTCCTTCGCGGTGAACTGCCAGGCGCCGGCGGGGCTCTTGGTCAGCTCCCATTCGTAGCCGTACAGGGTCTCCAGGAAGGAGTTGTCCCACTTGGTCGGCGTCGGCGTCCAGACGACCTCCAGGCCGCTGGTGATGGCGTCCTTGCCCGACGCCGCTTCCGTAGGAGCTCTTCCAGCCGAGCCCCTGCTGTTCGATCGGGGCGGCCTCCGGTTCGGGACCGACCAGGTCGGCGTCACCGGCGCCGTGGGTCTTGCCGAAGCTGTGGCCACCGACAATGAGCGCGGCGGTCTCCTCGTCGTTCATCGCCATCCGGCCGAACGTCTCGCGGATGTCGATCGCCGCGGCGACCGGGTCCGGCTTGCCTTCGGGGCCTTCGGGATTCACGTAGATCAGACCCATGGTGGTGGCGCCGTAGGGCTGCGCGAGATCGCGCTTGCCCGAGTAGCGCTTGTCGGTGCCCAGCCATTCGTCCTCTTCGCCGAACAGAATCTCTTCGGGCTCCCAGACGTCTTCGCGGCCGAAGGCGAAGCCGAAGGTCTTGAATCCCATCGACTCCAGGGCCGTGTTTCCGGCGAAGAGCAGCAGGTCCGCCCAGGAGATCTTGTTGCCGTACTTCTTCTTCAACGGCCATAGCAGCCTGCGCGCCTTGTCCAGGCTCGCGTTGTCCGGCCAGCTGTTGAGCGGGGCGAAGCGCTGCATGCCCTGGCCGCCACCGCCGCGGCCGTCGTAGATGCGGTAGGTGCCGGCGGCGTGCCAGCTCATCCGGATGAACAGGCCGCCGTAGTGGCCGTAGTCGGCGGGCCACCAGTCCTGCGAGGTCGTCAGCAGCTTGACCATGTCGGCCTTGAGCGCGTCGACATCGAGCTTGGCGAACTCCTCGGCGTAGTCGAAGTCCTCACCGAGCGGGTTGGACTGGGCTACGTGGGGGTGCAGCCGGGACACGTCGACCTGGTTGGGCCACCAGTCCTGGTTGGTCCGCGGAGCATCCGACTTCGGCTGCGGCGAAGGGATAGCCGGGTTTTCGCTTTCGCTTTGCTGCCGCCCGGTCGGTGGGGTGGGCGGCTGCGGATGTATCGGATGGACACAGCATTCCTTCCGAGGTGTTGGTGAATCGGGCTGCGATCACGGCTGTGATCTAAGAACCTGTCGTCGAGCAATCGGCGCACAGGCCCCAGTAGATGACTTCGGCCTCGTCGAGAACGAAGCCATCAAGAACGTTGTCGTCGTCCGAGGGTGTGAGGCAGGGAGCGTCACCGACGGCGCAGTCGATGTCGGCGATGATCCCGCAGGACCGGCAGACGACGTGGTGATGGTTGTCGCCGACGCGCGATTCGTAGCGCGCGACCATGCCCAGGGGCTGGATGCGCCGAACCAGGCCCACGGTGGTCAGCGCATTGAGCACGTCGTACACGGCTTGGCGCGACACATCGGGCAGCCCCACCCGCACCGCCGAGAAGATCGTCTCGGTGTCGGCGTGCGGATTGGCGTCCACGACTTCCAGCACGGCCACCCTGGGCCGGGTCACCCGCAGATCGGCCATCCGCAGCCTGTCCGCGTAATCGGCCGTCGATGACACGCCACCAATATGACGCACTTATCTGGAACGAGTCAAGACTTTATTGTGAACTGGGGCACAACTGTCGGCGACGAATGAGCTGGATCACGCGAAAGTCAGGTGGGCTTCAGCGCGCTGCCCTTGCGCCACTGATCCCAGCTCAGCGTCCAGTCGCCGTTCTGGGCCAACGTCAGCGGCGGTCCGCCGCTGTTGCGGACCTCGACCACATCGCCGGGCACCGAAAAGTCGAAGAACCATTTCGCGTTGTCTTCGTTGAGGTTCAAGCAGCCGTGCGACGTGTCGCGGTGCCCCTGGGCCCATACCGTCGCGTCGAGCTCGTGCAGATAGATGCCGTCCGTGCTGATCTTGGTGGCCCAATTGATGGTCTCGCGGTATCCGAGCCTGGAGTTCTTGGGTAGGCCGAACGTCGAGGAGTCCATGATGACCGGATTGCCCTTGTCCAGGACGGTGTAGACCCCCGAGGGCGTCCACAGCGAGATGGTCTTGCCGCCGACGTTTTCGGTGCCGCCCATACCCATGCGAGTGGGCATGGTGCGCTGCAGGTTCCCGTTGCTGAAGACGCTGACCTGGTGGGTGGCGTCGTCGGCGATGGATACGTGCGCAGTCGCCGACCCGGAAGGACACCTTGGTGTCGTCTTGCCCGAATAGACCGTCGCCCAAGGCGATTCCGTAGATCTTCGCCTCGGCGGTGACGCTGGTTCCCGGGGCGTAGTAATGCTCAGGTCGCCAGTGCGCGTTCTGGTCGTCGACCCAATACCAGGAACCCTCGACTTTGGGGTTGGTGGTCACGGACAGCTGTCGCTCGGCGGTGGCACGATCGGCGATCTTCTCGTCGAAGTGCGCCACGATCACCGTTCCGACGCCGTAGGTGCCGCCGTCGCGCAACGTGGCCTCCGACGTGGTGGTGAAGGACACCTTGGTCTGATTGGACGGCTTCAGCGTGGAGAACGACGAAACCTGTTTGGCTGCAACGCCACTGACGCCGCTACTGCTGACCGTCAGCGTGTAGGTGCGCCCGTAGCCCAGCGGGACGGTGGGCTTCCACACGGTGTTGTCCGGGGTCATGACGCCGTCGATCGGTTTGCCGCTCTCGTTGACCATGTCGACACCCGTCAGGGTCCCGTTCTCGGCTTTGACCATGACCGGCGCGACGGGGTCGACGTCACGCGTGTCGGGGCCGGGGGTGATCGTTATCTGGGCCGGCCCAGCGGTTTTCGCGGGGGCGTCGCGTTGACCGCATCCGCCGCTCGGGCAGTGCGAGGTCGACACAATGTATATCGCACCCACCAGGGCGAGGATCACGAACACCGCAAGCAAGAATGGGCGGGGCCGCCGGCCGAGGATCCGGCCGAGGCGCTCATCGCTGGACTTGAACGTCATGAAGTTGCCGAATCCCTGCTTTCCGTTGCTCGCAGGCTGCAGCGTTCTGCCCGGCGATGTCGATGTTGTAGATGAGGTATCCCGCGACGTGCGCTTTTTAAACCGACGGGTGGGTCGGCTTCATCACGCCGCGACGCCACCGACCGTCCGCGAGAGACATGGCTTCATGGCCGATGAAGAACTCGACAGCCTCTATGAGGTGTCGCCGAAGAAGTTCACCGCGGAACGCGCCAAATTGGCCGCTGCGGCCAAGCAGCATGGGGATACCGCAGCCGCGAAACGGATTTCCGCCGCCAACAAACCCACGACGGCGGCGTGGGTCGTCAACCGGCTGGCGCTCCGGCACCCCGACACCCGGCAGCGGCTGGCAGACCTCGGTGAGCGATTGCGCGCCGCGCACTCGGCGATGGATGGCGGGCGCATCCGGGATCTGTCGGCCGAGCAGCACAAACTCATCGACGACCTCACCCGCAAGGCGCTAGAAGCGGCCGAGCTGAGGCAACCGTCGGCGTCGGTGCGCGAAGACCTGACCAGCACGCTGCAAGCCGCCATCGCCGAACCGAGGATCGGCGCACGGCTCGGGAGGTTGACCCGGCCCGAGCGGTGGTCGGGCTTCGGTGCCTTCGGCGATGCGGCATCGGAACCGGAACCGGCGCCAGAACAAGGGGAAACCCGCGGCGAACCGGCGAAGCGGCAGAGCACCGCGGCGCGGAAACGGTCCGCGAAGCAGTCGGCGGGCGAAAGCGCACAGGACCGCCGGCGAGAAGAGCTGCGCACCGGCGTCGCCGCCGCCGAACGCGCCAAGGCCGATGCCGACGATCTGGTGGCCGAGCGACGCGCCCAACGGGATGCCGCCCGGGAGCGCCGTGACGATGCGGCACGCGCGCTGCGGACGGCCGAGCGGGAGCTCAGCGGCGCCGAAAAGGACTACGACAAGGCGTGGCAGGCCAGCCGAGCCGCCGCCAAAGCCGTGACGGAGGCAAAAGCTCGCGTGAAGCGGGCATGAGGTCGGCGGTGCGTTTCCCCGGGCCGGACCGGGGTATCAGCTCAGCCGTGACTTCTTTATGGATGACCGAACGCGCCGAACAACCTTGGGCCGCAAGCCAGCTTGACAAAGGCTCGGAGTCCGCCGAGGTCATCGTCGTGGGCGGGGGCATCACCGGCCTGATCACGGCGGTCCTGCTGGCCCGCGCGGGCAAGGATGTGCTGGTGCTGGAGGCGCGCACGGTGGGGTCGTGCGCTACCGGGAACACCACCGCGAAAATCAGCCTGCTGCAGGGCAGTCAGCTCTCCAAGGTGCTGCCGCGGCACGGCAGGGAGGTGGCGCGCGCGTACGTCGACGGGAACCGCGAAGGCCAAGAGTGGGTGCTGGGCCACTGCGAGGCGCACGGCGTGGCGGTGCAGCGCGAGGATGCCTACACCTACGCCCAGTCCGTGCGGGGCGTCCCGTCGGCGCGGGCCGAGCTTGCTGCGTGTCAGGCGGTCGGCCTGCCGGCGGTGTGGGACGACGACGCCGACGTGCCGTTCGCGTATCACGGCGGCGTGCGGCTGGCCGACCAGGCCCAGTTCGACCCGATGTCATTCCTCGACTCGTTGGTCGTCGAGCTGCTGGGCCGCGGTGGGCGGCTGGTCGAGCACACCCGGGTGCGGCGGGTCTCCTGGCGCGGCAAGAAGGTGCGCGTGCATGTCAACGACGCCGCCCAGCAAGACGTCCAACTCCAGGCCGGTCAGCTGGTGCTCGCCACCGGCATTCCGATCCTGGATCGCGGTGGTTATTTCGCGCGGGTGAAGCCGAAGCGGTCCTACTGCCTGGCGTTCAAGGTTCCGGGCAACATCACCCGGCCGATGATGATCTCCACCGACTCGCCGACACGTTCGGTGCGCTACGCACCGGTCGCGGACGGGGAGCGCCTGATCGTGGGCGGGGCCGGCCATACCGTGGGCCGTGAGAAGAGTCCGTCCGAGGCGCTGGACGAGCTGTCGACGTGGACGCGCAAGCACTACCCGGGTGCGGTGCAGACCCACTTCTGGTCGGCGCAGGACTACACGCCCATCGACCACCTGCCCTACGTGGGTCCCATCCTGCCGAACACCGAAAGTATCTTTGTTGCAACGGGTTTCAATAAGTGGGGAATGACCAACGGTCCCGCGGCGGCGTTGGCGCTGTCGAGCCGCATCCTGGGTGGACGGATGGATTGGGCCCGCGCGTTCGCCAGCTGGAGCCCGCACGAGCTGTCCGGCCTGGCGACGGCTCTGCAATCCAACCTCGAGGTTGGCTTCAATCTGACGAAGGGGTGGATCACCCCGGCGATACGGACCCACCGCCGCAGCCCAGTCAACGGTGAAGGCGGAGTGGTGAGTGGCCCGCCGTGGCATCTGGAGGCCCGTTGCCGCGTCGAAGGGACCGAGCACCGTGTCTCGCCGGTGTGCCCGCATCTGGGTGGGATCGTGAACTGGAACGACGCCGACAACGCCTGGGAGTGTCCGCTGCACGGGTCACGGTTCGCGCCCGACGGCACCTTGCTGGAAGGGCCCGGCTACGCGCGATCTGACCGCGTAGCCCCGAAGTCAGTCCGCCTTCTCAAACACCAGCCAGCGCAACTCGATTGGGGAGTCGTCACGTTCGACGTCGAACACATCGAGGCCGCCGGCCCAACCTTCGAACCAGCCCGTCGGCGGCCAGGCCTCCGACGGTAACCGCGCCTTCTCGTATTCGTAGGCGGAATCGTCGGCGATCGGCTCGAGAGGCAGGCCGGCCGCCGCGGCGCTCACCTCGTCGCGGGTGAAGATCATGCTGTTGCACTGCTGGCTGAGTTGCACCGCGGCGTCGTCGGGAACGTAGCCGTCGCGGGCCAGGAAGGTGTTGAAAACCAAACGCCCACCGGGTGCCAGGCAATCGGTGGCGAGTTCGAACATGCCGCGCAACTCGTGCGTCGTCCGGAAGTCCGACACCACCTCCGAGACAACCATCAGCTGGTACTCGCTCGCGGACGCCCTCCATCGCCGTGAAAACGTCGCTCTGAATGACGTTCACGCCCAACGATTCGCCGGCGGCTTCTGCGACCATCACCTCCGCGAACTTCGCGGTCATCTCGACCGCGTCGACCGGGTGTCCGCGCCGGGCCAGGGCCAGCGCGTTGCGCCCGGTTCCGGCGCCGACGTCCAGCACCCGACAGACCGACGGATCGGCCGCCTCTGCCGCCAGCGCGAGCACGCGCGCGTCGGGTTCGGTCCCGAACAGCGGCGCCGGGCGGATTGCCATCCACTGGTCGTAATCGGCGTCGACCGTGCGCCAATCGGCTTGGACGCGGAAATTCACGCCGGTCCCGAATGGAGCCTGATACGAGATGAGGACCTCGGAACGAGGGGAGGCCTTGAAGGCCTTCGCCAACTCGGCTTCCAGCGCGGCCCGCAACTGTGCGGACTGTTCGGGTGGACACCAGACGCCCAGGGTGGCGCAGACGTTGTTGCACAGCTGGACGTACTCGTCGATCAGGCCCGGCACCGCCGGCACCCGGATGTGGCCCTCGGCCGACAATCGGCGATACAGCCGCCTGATCATCGCCTCGCGCAGCATCGACGGGTCGAACGACCTATTCGGCGGATCGTGCACCAGAACCTTTTACATGACAGGCGGGCTTTGCACCACCGCTGGGCGAAACGGGCGGCGCTCGGCTATCAACCCGGGTGCCGGCGGCGGACTTTCGAGAAGATCGGCCGCCTGGCGACGCTTTCGGCGGGTTTGCTCGTTTGGGTGGCCACCTCCCTGGCTCGGCTGAGGTAGTGCGCTGACCGCACCGAGCGCAGGTCGGCGACCAGCGAGTCCAGGGTGGAGGCCGAGAACGCCCGCCCGACGCCGACTTCCAACCTGCCGACGGCCTCGGCCCAGATCGGCTGATCGAGCCAAAGCCAGAGAATCAACATGGGCACGCCCGCCCGCATGGCCGCGGCGGTGGTGCCTGCACCGCCGTGGTGCACGATCGCACGGCACGCCGGGAAGACGGCGGCGTGATTCACCGCCCCACGATCTTGATGTGATCCGCGGGCGGGATATGGGTGAAATCGTTTGGGCCGCTGCAGATCAACGCCCGCTCGCCAATTTGCGCGCAGGCCGCGCTGATCACGGCGACCGTCTCGGCGGGGGAGGTGACGGGAGTGCTGCCGAATCCGAAGTAGATGGGCGGCGTCCCCTCCGCTATCCAGGACAACACCTCGTCGTCGGCGTCGGTTGCCGTAGCGAGGGTCAGCGAACCGACGAAGGGGCGTCGGTACCCCGAGCCGGCCCATTGTTTTGCCAGTTCGGGCGCGCACAGCTTGTCGTAGGTCTGAATCTCGAGCGCTGGTTGGCCCGCCGGCGGGGTGTTGTCGGGCAGACCGAGCGCTCGACGCTGTGCCCCTTCGGCCGCGCTGGTGACGTCTGCCTGCAGCCGGCCGAGTTCCAAGGTGTCGGCGGGAAAGAAGTGCAGCGCGGCCAGCGGAATGCCGAGACGCTCCGCGACATTGGCGGCGAGCCGCTGCTCGTTCATCCCGGCCACCAGCAGATCGGCACCCGCCGCCAATGCGGCCAGCGTCTGGCTCTTGCCGGTCCACACTGTGGTGACTCGCTCGATGATTTGCGGCAAGGCGCTCATCGGGTTCTGCACGCTGCGGACGAAATTGGTCGCCATGTTGATCTGCTCGCGGCTGTCGGGCCCGTAAGCGACCGCGGCAAGCCCCGCCGACTCGGCCAAGCCGAGCTTGTCGGGGGGCACTGCGATCACGACGTCGTGCCCTCGGCAGTGCAGCTCCCGGGCGACGGCGACGCCGGGCTCGACGTCGCCGCGGCTGCCATAGGCGGCCAGCACGAATTTCATCAACGGACCTCACTCGCGGGGATGCCCCAAATCCAAGCAGACCCGACGCCGCCGGGCCCGCTCGACGCGCAACCACCGCGTTGACCACGCCTTTTGTCGGCACCTAACCCGCCAAGGCCGGTCCCGGGGCGACGAGCGGATCTTTCAGACCCCGTTGAGAGCTAGCTGAGAGTGATTTGCGCAATACGCGCCGAACCCTTGTGAGTTTTGGCGGTCATGTGCAGGTAACCTACCGTTAAACCACGGCAACAATTTCGCTGTATTCGTTGACGTGGGAGCACCTGCAAACGTGCGAGGCCGGTCCGCTAGCACTGGGGACGGTCTCATTCGGCCGTCTTCGTTCGCGGCACTGGCAGCACCGGAGGGGAATGCGATTTGTTTGCTGCTCGGTTGGCTATCCCCATACGACGCGCATCGAGGCCGCCGACGCCCTCGCGGCCTTGAAAGCGATCGGAGGAGAACGACATGGACTTCGCAGTACTACCGCCGGAGGTTAACTCCGCGCGGATGTACGCCGGTCCGGGGTCGGGACCGATGCTGGCCGCCGCGATGGCCTGGGATGAATTGGCCGCCGCCCTGCAATCGACGGCGAACTCCTATCAGGCCGAGATCACGGCACTGACCTCCGGTCCGTGGGTCGGCCCGTCGTCGGCGTCCATGGTCGCAGCGATCACGCCATACCTGGAGTGGATGAGAACCGCCGGCGCCCAGGCCGAGGAAACCGCCAACCAGGCGCGGACGGCGGCCTTCGCCTACGAAACGGCGTTCGCCGAGACTGTTCCGCCCCCGGTGGTCACGGCCAACCGCACCCTGCTGGCGACCCTCGTCGCGACCAACGTCCTCGGCCAGAACACGCCGGCGATAGCCACCACCGAGACGGAGTATGCCGAGATGTGGGCGCGAGACACCGCGGCCATGTTCGGCTACGCGGGTTCGACGGCCTCGGCGACGCGGTTGACGCCGTTCGCCCAACCCGACCAGACGACCAGTTCGGACGCCGCGCAATCCGATGCGGTGACCCAGGCGACCGGAACCGCCGCCGGGAGCGCGCGCAACGCCGTGACCCAGCAATCGTTCTCCGCGGTGCCCAACTTGTTGAGCAACGCTGCGGTAAGCCCGGCCGCCGCCGCCGACCCGCCGTCAGGGCTGAACCTCTTGAGCGATCTGATCACGGTCTTCCTCGACGCACCGGCCAGCGTCGCCGGCCTCGGCATCGACGCGCCGGGAACGTTGGTCGCTCTTCCCTTCGACGTCGCCGGCGCGCTGACCGGTTTCCACACCGACGACATCGTCAGCGGCTGGGCCGGAGTGCAGTCCTGGCCCGGGATGGGCGCGGTGCCGCCATCGCCGTTTCCGGTCATCACGAACCCGGCGGGCGGATTCGGAACGTTGGCGTCGGCGGGTCTGGGCCAGGCCAACACCGTCGGCGGCCTGTCGGTACCGCCGGGCTGGACCGCGGCCGCCCCGGCAATTCGCCCGGCCGCCTTGGTTCTTCCGACCACCACCGCCGGTGCCGCGGCGGAAGCCGCCGCCGCGGCCGCTCCCACTGGCGCCGGGGGTTTGTTCGGCGAGATGGCCGTGGCGAGCATGGCCGGGCGCGCGATGGCCGGTACCGGCGGCGCCCTCGGTCGCGAGCGGGCCCGAGCCGGCGAGCCCACCAAGGCGACGCGCGAGGCGCCGAAGGAGCCGACGAACGAGGCGACGACACCGCCGCAGGTTGCCGCGGGTGGGCCGATCACGAGCATCGCCGCCGAGTTGCGTGAACTCGCGTCGTTGCGCGACGCGGGGATCTTGACGCAGCAGGAATTCGAAGAGCAGAAAAAGCGCCTGCTGCCAAGCTGATCCGGCCGCCGACGCTGTGCGTCCGTTGGCGATCCGCGCGTGCGCGAAGGTTCATGGTTGATTCGGCCATAGCGGTGCACCGCGGGTGCTACCGTTTGCTGGCCATTCGACCGTCGACGGGACCTTCCCAACTCATGCTCGCACTCCGGATCGCCCCCGCAGGCCGCGCTGCCATGGTCGCGGCATACCTCGGCGTGGCCGGTGTGCCGCTCGTCTCGGCCTGCGGCACCGCCCCACCAGCGACCACGTCGGCCACCACCTCGTTGACCACAGTCGTTGCGGCACAGAATAATCCGTCGTCCGCGCGAGGAGCCGACACCGCGACAACGGCCGGCCCCGGCGTGTACGGCAACCCCGCGGCGGCGTCGAAGTATTGGGTGGCGCAGTCGCTCGAGGACAACTGCGGACTCGTGTCGATCGCCGATGTGGTGGGTGAGGTCACCGGCACCGCGCCGACCGAACGGCAGATGCTGGACCTGGCGGAGTCGACGCCCTCGGGTGCCAACGCCGGACCGATCTACGCGCCGCGGAACGACCCGAGCCATTCGGGCCCGAACGGCGGGATCTCGATGTCCGACCTGGTGATCCTGCTCGACCACTTCGGTGTCAAATCCGAGATGACCTCGGCATCCGACCGGGATCAGAACGGGCTGCCCCTCCTCGAGCAATACCTGGCGAAGGACCGCAAGATCATCGCCTTCGTCAACTCCTCGGTCATCTTGAATGCTGACGACCAGCGCACCAAGGCCGACCATTTCCTGGTCGTGACGGGCATCGACACCGGCAACGGGATCGTTCACCTCAACGACCCCGGTATCGACCATGCCGACGAACAGGTCAGCTCCACCACGTTCATGACGGCCTGGCAGACCGGTGATCAGTCGATCGTCGTTACCGCGGCGCCCGGCTGATCAGTGGTAACACCAAGCGATTTCGGGCACAGTGGGCAGTAACACTCAGTGAAGGTGCCGCATGGAGAAGTCGTTGACCCGCGAGGGTCCGGGTGCCGTCCCGATGCGGGTGCAGGCGTTGCTCCGCTATCCGGTGAAGTCGATGCTCGGCGAAACGCTCGATTGCCTGCCGGTCGACGAGGGTGGCGCCGAGGGCGACCGGCGACTGGCGCTTGTCGACGGTGAAACCGGGCATGTGGCCAGCGCCAAGAATCCACGCCTCTGGCGTGATCTCTTGACGTGCACCGCGCATGCGGATTCCCAGGGTGTGCGCATCAGCCTGCCCGATGGGACCGACGTGGCCGCCGATGATCCGGGTGTCGACGAGCTGATCTCGCGGCTGACCGGGCGGCGGGTCCGGCTGATCGCCCAACGCCCCGACGGCGCAACACTGGTGCGCCCCGATCCGGAGCAACTGCTGGAACTCGGTCTCGACGCCGAGGTCGGTGGCCGCATTCTGCGGATCGCCGCGGCCACCCCGGGGGAGTCGTTCACCGACGAAGCTCCGTTGCATGCGATCACGACCGCCACCCTCGAGCATATCGGTGTGGAGGCGCTGCGCTACCGGCCGAATCTGGTGATCACGACGCCTCCGGACTACCCACCTTATGCCGAAAACGGCTGGGTGGGCGGCGAAATCGCCATCGGGGAGACGCGGCTGCGCGTCCTGACGGCCACCTCGCGCTGCGTGGTTCCCACCCTCGAGCACGGGCCACTACCGCGAGCTCCGCAGGCTCTTCGCATACCCGCGGCCGAAAACCGTTTGAACACAGGCGGTCACGGCGCTCAACCGTGTGCGGGCGCCTACCTCGCGGTGGTGACCAGAGGCGTCATCCGTGTCGGTGACCAAGTCACCACCATCGGGCCCTAAACGGTTCTGCGGCAGCGGCTTTAGCCCTCCGAGTTCGGTGTGGGACTTTGCGCAGATTCCCATTTCGCCTCGAGCGACCGTTTTACCCGGGTGCCGGCCGCCAGGTCGAGCTGGAAAGTTTCCCCGGCGTCGGTCTCGAACGTGATGAGATACCCCCCGTCGCTGGCGTCCTTGAAGACGACTTTGTAGGGCTGTTCACCCGAGCCGCGGTCGACGGCGATGATGTCGCCAGGAGTGACGTCGTCGATCAGGTCGTTGCCGGAGACTTTGGACATACGGTCGACGTTAGCCGAAATGACGCGGCGGCCGTTGGGGCCCCGGTCGCAGTGATCGACCTCACCTAGGGCTGCAGAAAGGCCTGGATCGCGCGACGCTCGTCCATGGCCCGATTGGCCTCGGCGACCTGGTCGAGGGGCAGGCGCAGGTCAAACACCTGGCCGGGGTCGATTCTTCCGTCGAGCACCGATTCGATCAGGGAGGGCGCACCACACGGGGCCGAGGAAGCGAAACACGTTGAGCAGCGTGCAAATTCAATAAGCCTGCCGTATTTCTGACATTCGACTGTTTGATCGGCCCAAATCGTGGAATCACACACCTGACACGAACAAACGTTCTTGGCCAAGCCTCAAGGAGTATTTCGATGAGTGAGCAGAACAAGGCCAGCGAAGCGCGTAGGGGCCTGATCGACTCGGTCAAAGGCAAAGTCAAAGAGGTTGTCGGCGCAGTTACGGGCAACGAATCGCTGACCGCCGAAGGGCAACTCGAGCAGACCCAGGCGCATGAACGCAAAGAGGCGAATGCGACGGAGGCTGTGGCCGAAGCCCAGGCCCGTCAAGCCCGGCAGGACGAGGCCGAAGTCAGGGCCGACGGCGCCCAACAACGCCTGCTGGCCGAACGCCCAGGCCGTGGCCGCCGAGAATTCGATCGACTCCCAGAAGGCCGCACAGGAGCGCGCTGCCGACCGGGCGGCGCATCAGCAGGCGACCGCTGCGAACACCCAGGCCGAGGTGGACGCACAGCGCGACATACACCAGGCCAAGGCCGAAGAGCGCGGCAGAAATCCGCGAGGCGTCCGAGGAGATCGTCGACGCCGTCGCCGAGCACCAGACCTCGGTCCAGGTCGGCCCGCAACGAACAGTCGGAGGCCGACCGGCTGCGACGCCAGGCCCAGGACGTGACCGACCAAGCCGACCTGCCCTGACGGCGGGCCTCACCTCAGGAGAAGTTGATGAAAATTTCCGACGTCCCGCTGGCAGTCCTGCGGTTTAACTACCAACTCGCCCGATTGCCGTTGCAGTTGATCGAGGATCAGGTCGTCAACCGCATCCCCACGGAAGCACCGGCGCGACTGCTGTACGAGCGCTCGCTCGGCATGCTCGACACCACCGTCGGGAATGCGCTCGGCGACACGACGCTCGTCGAGCGGGGAGCCGCCCTGGTCGGACGCAGCGATGCGCTCGGCCGCGCGGCTCAACTGGACGCACAAGCCGCGGCCAGGAAAAAACAGGCCGACGCGAAGCTCAGGAGCGCCCGCGACGAGGCGATCCAGGAGCGCGAGGAAGCGCAGGCGGCGACCCAACAGAACGTCAAAGACGCGCGTATCACCGCCGAGCGGCGCAAACGCGAGGCGGCGCAATCGGCGCAGCAGCAGAGTGCCGCGGCGAAGCAGCACGCCGACGAGACCGCCTCCCAGCGGAAGCAGACGGTCGAGTCAGCCAAGCGCCAGGTGGAAAACAGGACCCGAGCCGCCGAGAAGGCCGCGGCCAAGGCTTCCGCAGCCAAACTCGACGAGGCCGAGGACAAGCTCGCCGAGGCCGCCGACAAGCGCGCCGAGGCGGATCGTGTCGCGGAGCTGGCGGCCGCCGAGAAGCGGCAACGGCAAGAGGAGCGGGCCAGCGACTGACGCGGGTCAGACCCGCGGCGCGCCCTGGTTGATCTTGTTGGCCGCAAACGTCGCGGCCTGGGCGGTCATGCCGGCATCGATGTAGGAAACGTGCGCCATGATGTTTCCGCCACCCGAGCAGATCGGGTCGTCGGGCGCGCAGATGCTGCTGACCTTGGAGCCATACGCCGGGTTGATCGTCGGTAGCGGTTGCCCGCCCCACAGCATGCTGGAGAATTGACTGGTGGGCTCGCCGAAGAGGGCCACGGCGGCGACATGGTCGGCCACCGAGGGGGGCATCGCGTTGGTGGCCAAGTCGATCACCGTCGAGCCCTGGGAGTAGCCACCGAGGACGATCCTCGAGTTCGGGCAGCTGGCCACGACGTCCTGGATGTGAGCGCTTGCGTCATTGGAGCCGGCGTTGGCGCTGTTGTGGTAGTCGTCGTTGGCGGGGTAGTTGACCGCGTAGACATCGACGGACTTGCCACCGAGCTGCGACGTGAGCGAGTCGACGAACGCCTGTCCGATGTTGCCGAGGCCAGGCTCCTGATGCGGTGCCCCGGGCGAAAACCACCGAGACGTCCGAGCACCCATCGGCGACGGCGGTGGGTGTTGCCGATGGGCGCACTCAACAGGGCCCATGTCGTCGCAACCGAGAGACCAACCCAGCGAGCAAATCTGCGTGCACTCATGCCGAGATCCTGTCATATCGTCGGTCACAGCGGTGGCGGCGGTTGGCGTCAGGACGGTGAGCCACGTTCGCGCAGGCGAATAGCCTTGCAGTCCAACGCTATTACCTAAGTCTCGGTGCTTCGGATTCGAATGGGGCCGGACCAGTCGCCGTCGGGGTCGACGAGGTTGCCGCGCTGCGTGATCTCCACGTCACCCGATTTGGCGAGCCGCCGTGCGGCCGCCCGGGCGTCGTCCATCAACTCGCGCCAATCGTCGCCGCCCACCGCGCGGGCGGCGTCGGACGGGCAGATACTGCTCCTCGGGCCACGATGCTCGGCCAACGCACGGATCGATGACTCCAGTCGCTGCCTCACCGGACCGTCGCCGAGGGCGACCTCGGCATGGTCGGCGCCGCGGCCGCCACCGCTGAGCACCCGCCCCAGTTCGGCACGCAATCGCTCACCCACCCCACCAGTCAAGGCCACGGCGCCGCCCGCTCGCCACCACTTTCTCAAACCACGCCCGTCGCGCAGGTGTCGCCGCAGCAGGCGATAAGCACCTTCGTCACCGGCCGCGCCACTGCGGTTTGCGTTTCTCCGCCCAGGCCCGCAGACCCTCGGCGACGTCTTCGGTCGCGCCGGCCACCTTGCGCATGGTCTCCCCGAAGCGCACGGATTCGATCCAGCCCATGTCGGCGGTTCGCCACGCCACCTCTTTGGTCGCCCGCTGGGCCAGCGGTGCGGCCTCGGTGAGGGTGCGGGCCCAGGCCTGGGCTTCGGCCTGGAGTTGGTCGGGCTCGACCAGCTTCCAGACCAGGCCGATTTCCTTGGCCCGCTCGGCGCTCATGGGTTTTCCGGTCAACAGCAGCTCCATGGCGTTGGCCCAGCCCACCCGATGCGGGAGCCGAATGGCGCCGACGATGGTGGGCACCCCGATCGATACCTCGGGGAAGCAGAACGTGGCCTCGGTGCTGGCGATCACGAAGTCGCAGAACAGCACCCCGGTCACTCCGTAGCCGATACAGGGTCCGTGCACGGCGGCGATGGTCGGTTTGAACAATTCCATCCCGGACTCGAACGAGTTGATGGTCGGCTTCTCCCAGAAGGTGCCGCCGAAGGTGCCGACGGAGCCTTCGCCGTCCTTGAGGTCGCCGCCGGCGCAGAAGACGTTGCCGTTGGCCGTCAGGATCCCCACCCAGGCGTCCAGGTCGTCACGGAAGCGGTCCCAGGTGGCGTTGAGGTCCTGGCGAAGCGCGCCGTTGATGGCGTTGCGGGCCTCGGGGCGGTTCAGGGTGATGGTGGCAATGTGGTCTTGCAGCTCATAGGTGACCAGACTCATGAATGCAGACTATTGCGCCGGGCCTGCAACCCCGCCATGAGCCGATGACAAACCAAATTTCATGGTGTGCGCGGGCGCCGAAAATCATGGAATATCGCAAGGCGGCCAACGGTTTTCGCCGGCAATCGCTTAACTTCGTCGAAATGCACGTTAACCCGCTCGAAGGCTTTGACCCGCTCGGCTTTGACCTTTTTGGTGTAGGTCCGCCGATCCGCCGGCGTCAGATCCGCTTCGTCGCTGAATGCGCCGAGCAGGGCACGCGGGTAGAGCCGCTCGACCAGGACGACGTTGATCTCGGCGCACATCACCAGCGCCACCGATGCGAGGAACAGGAACGCCAACGCCCCCAGCACCAGTGCGAACACACTGTTGGTGGCGCTGGCCCTTTTCACGGTGTGCGCGACGTAGCCCGCCCCGAACCACTGCAGCATCTGCCAAAGCAACGCTGCGGCAACCGCTCCCGGTAGCACCTGCCGATATGTCAGTGCCCGTGCGGTGGTCACGCGAAAGGCGACCAGGCAGATCAACGTGTTGATCGCCACCGCTGCCAGCGCGAGGCCGACCTTGCTGAAGACCCCGAGCGCCCCGGTGGCGTGGGCGGCGCCGGCCAATACGGTGGCCGCGATGGCGGCCGAACCGAGCACCAGCAGCAACATCAGGCTGCGCAGACGGGACCGAATCGGGTTGGGGCGCTTGTGCTTCGGTACCGCCCACACCGTGTCCATTGCGTTCTGCAGCGACTGTCCCACGCCCAGACCGCCGTAGAGGGCGCCGAGCAGGCCTACCACCACGCCCACCGTTCCTCCGCTGAGCCCCTCGGGGTGGTGCAGCTGCGCGCCGAGTACCGGGAACTGGCTCAACGTGCTGTGCAGCACCTGTGTTTGCAGATCGGGCCGGCCGGCCAGCACCACCCCCAGGCCGGTGGTCAGCAGCAGCAGTAAGGGAAACAGCGACACCAGCCCGTAATAGGTGATCAGCGCGGCAAGATAACCGCCCTGGTCGTCGTTGAATTTGTAGACGACACCGACGATCACGCCGACGGTTCGATTCCGCCGCTGCAGCTCGTCCAGCCAACCGACCATCGTCGATCACTTCCCCCACAAGCCGGCATCCAATTCGATGCACTCGCCCCGTGATACCCGGATTCGGCGGCCGTCAACCCCGCCGCCACCTCGGCGCGTTGGGATTCCGGCCAAGCTAGTGCCTACTCTGTGCGGGGTGGCCGAACCGTCTGCAGCGCAGTTGCGCAAACAGCTCGACGGTGTGACCCTGCGTGACGCCGCCCGCATCGGCCGGCGCCTGAAGAACCTCCGTGGCGCCTCGCCCGAAAAGCTGCGGCAGTTGGCCGACCAGATCGCGGCGGCGCAGGCGGTGATCGCTGCCCGTCAAGCCGCCGTCCCCACGATCACCTACCCCGACCTGCCGGTCAGCGCGCGGCGTCGGGAAATCGCCGAGGCGATACGGATGCATCAGGTCGTGGTGATCGCTGGCGAGACCGGATCGGGGAAGACGACCCAGCTGCCCAAGATCTGCCTCGAGGCCGGCCGCGGTATCCGCGGGACCATCGGGCACACCCAACCCCGGCGGCTGGCCGCGCGCACCGTCGCCCAGCGCATCGCCGACGAACTGGGCGGCCCGCTCGGCGACGCCGTCGGCTATACCGTTCGCTTCACCGACCAGGTCAGCGACCGCACGCTGATCAAGCTGATGACCGACGGCATCCTGCTGGCCGAGATCCAGCGCGACCGCCGCCTGCTGCGCTACGACACGCTGATCCTCGACGAGGCCCACGAGCGCAGCCTCAATATCGACTTTCTGCTCGGTTACCTGCGCGAGTTGCTGCCCCGCCGGCCCGATCTGAAGGTGATCATCACCTCGGCGACGATCGAGCCGCAGCGCTTCGCCGCGCACTTCGGCGGAGCCGAACATGATCAGCGGCGAAAAGAGAACGCGCCGATCATCGAGGTGTCCGGGCGGACTTATCCCGTCGAAGTGCGCTACCGGCCGCTGGAGGTTCCCGTGCCGTCCGCCTCCCCGGACGATTCCAGCGACCCCGACGATCCCGACCACGAGATCGTGCGCACCGAGACCCGCGACGAGGTCGAGGCGATCGTCGACGCCATCGGTGAACTCGAGGCCGAGCCGCCGGGGGACATCCTCGTCTTCCTCTCGGGGGAGCGCGAGATCCGGGATACCGCAGAGGCTTTGAGCGGACTCAAGCACACCGAGGTGCTGCCGCTGTACGCGCGGCTACCCACCGCCGAACAACAGCAGGTGTTCGCACCCCATACCGGGCGCCGCGTCGTGCTGGCGACCAACGTCGCCGAAACGTCGTTGACCGTGCCCGGCATCCGCTACGTCGATCGACCCGGGCAATGCCCGCATCTCGCGATACAGCCGGCGCTTGAAGGTGCAGCGGCTGCCGATCGAGCCCATCTCGCAGGCGTCGGCCGCGCAGCGGGCCGGCCGATGCGGCCGGATCGCGCCCGGCGTGTGCATCCGCCTCTATTCCGAGCAGGACTTCGCGGCGCGGCCGCGCTACACCGACCCCGAGATACTGCGGACGAACCTCGCCGCCGTGCTGTTGCAGATGGCGGCCCTGCAGCTCGGTGACATCGAGGACTTCCCCTTCCTCGATCCGCCGGACCGGCGCAGCGTCCGCGACGGCGTGCAACTGCTGGCCGAACTCGGCGCGTTCGATCAGCGGGGCGCCATCACCGACCTCGGCCGCCGCCTTGCGCGACTGCCCGTCGATCCGAGGCTGGGCCGGATGATTCTGCAGGCACAGACCGAGGGGTGCGTGCGGGAGATGCTGGTGTTGGCCGCGGCGTTGACGATCCCGGACCCGCGGGAACGGCCGCGCGAGCGCGAGGAGGCAGCCCGCGAGAAGCATGCCCGTTTCGCCGACGAGCATTCCGACTTCATGTCCTATCTCAACCTGTGGCGCTATCTGCGCGAGCAGCGGAAGTCATTATCCGGCAATGCGTTTCGTAAGATGTGCCGTTCGGAATTCCTGCACTATCTGCGCATCCGCGAATGGCAGGATCTGGTCGGGCAGCTGCGCAGCATCGCCCGCGACTTGGGCATCGTCGAAGACGCCGCGTCCGAGGAGCCCGCCGACCCGGGGCTGGTGCACGCGGCGGTGCTCGCGGGGCTGCTGTCGCACGTGGGCATGCGCCGTGAGGACACCCGTGAGTATCTGGGCGCCCGGAACTCGCACTTCGTGCTGGCACCGGGTTCGGCGCTCACCAAACGGCCGCCGCGCTGGGTCGTCGTGGCCGAGCTGGTCGAGACCAGCCGCCTGTACGGCCGGACCGCCGCCCGCATCCAGCCGGAGGTCGTGGAGCGGGTCGCCGGCGACCTGGTGCAGCGCACCTACAGCGAACCGCATTGGGACGCCCAACGCGGCGAGGTGCTGGCCTACGAGCGGGTGACGTTGTACGGGCTGCCGCTGGTGGCGCGCCGCCGCGTCGGATACGCACGCATCGAGCCGGTGGTGGCGCGGGAGTTGTTCATCCGCCACGCGCTGGTCGAGGGCCAGTGGCACACCCGCCATCACTTCTTCGCTGACAACGCGCGGCTGCGGGCCGAGCTCGAGGAGCTGGAGGAGCGGGCCCGCCGCCGCGACCTGCTGGTCGGCGACGACGACGTCTACGCGCTCTACGACGCCCGCATTCCCACCGATGTCGTCTCCGCGCGGCACTTCGACGCCTGGTGGAAAAAGCAGCGACGCAAGACACCGGACCTGCTCACCTTCACCCGCGGCGACCTGCTGCGCACCGAGGAGACGGCCGATGCCGATCGGCCGAGCACATGGCGCACCGGCGATGCCGCGCTGCCGTTGACCTACCGCTTCGACCCCGGTGCCGCGGACGACGGGGTCACCGTGCACGTGCCGATCGACGTGCTGGCGCGCTTGGGTGGCGATGAGTTCGCCTGGCAGGTGCCGGCGCTGCGCGAGGAGCTGGTGACCGCGCTCATCCGCTCGCTGCCGAAAGACTTGCGCCGCAACTTCGTGCCCGCCCCCGACACGGCCCGTGTGGTACTGGCCGCAATCGACCCGCCGGTGAGCCGCTGCTGCCTGCACTGCAACGCGAGTTGCGCCGTCGCACCGGGGTTTTGGTCCCCATCGATGCCTTCGACCTGGACAAGCTGCCCTCGCATCTGCGGGTCACGTTCGCGGTTGAGTCCGGCGACGGCGAAGAGGTGGCCCGCGGCAAGGATCTGCGGACCCTGCAGGAGCGGCTCGCGGCGCCGGTCCGGCAGGCCGTCGCGCACGCGGTCGCGGGCGAGCTGGAGCGCACGGGGTTACGCACGTGGCCGGAGGACCTCGACGAGCTGCCGCGGGTCGTCAACCGCACGATCGACGGACGCACCGTGCGGGGCTTTCCGGCGTTCATCGACAAGGGCGGCGACGTCGACCTTCGCGTGTTCGCCACGTCGGCCGAGCAAGACGAGGCGATGGGAGTCGGCATCCGGCGGTTGGTGCGGCTCAGCGTCGCGTCGCCGGTTAAAGCTATTGTGCGCCAACTGGATCCACGCAGCCGACTGGCGCTCGGCGCCAACCCGGACGGCGATCTTCCCGCGCTGCTGGACGACTGCGCCGACGCCGCGACCGACGCGCTCATGGGGGCGCCGGTGTGGACGCGCGAAGCGTTCGTCGCGCTGCAACAGCGGGCGGGAAAGTCCCTGCTGCCCACCACCGTCGACATCGTGGGCCGCGTCGAGAAGGTGTTGGCCGCTGCTCAGGAGGTGCGACTGCTGGTGCCCGCAAATCCGCCGCCCGCCCAGACCGACGCGATCGCCGACATCCGCGCGCAGCTGAACCGGCTGCTGCCGGCCGGTTTCGTCACCGCAACCGGGCCCGCGAACCTCGCCGATCTCACCCGCTACCTGCTCGCGATCCGTCGCCGCCTCGACGGGCTGGCCCACGCCGTCCAGGCCGATCGCGAGCGCATGCAGCGCGTGCAAGCAGTCCAGGACGCCTACGACGAGCTGGTGCATGAGCTGCCGCAGGCGGCGAAGGCGGCCGCCGGCGTTCGCGATATCGCCCGGCAGATCGAGGAACTCAGGGTGAGCCTGTGGGCCCAGCAACTCGGCACGCCCCGCCCGGTCAGCGAGCAGCGGATCTACCGCGCGATCGACGCGGTACGCGACCGCTGGTGATTGTTTTCCCCGCCACTTTCAACCTATAGCGCATAGGGGGGCTTGCCGCAAGGCCCGGGTGATGATGCAAAATCGCTGTCCTCGACCAGAATTCAGGCGAATCGGGGTGGCGAAGTGGATGTTTCGGGGCCAGCAGAGAGCACGCACGGGGGCGATATCGAGCATGCCGTGCTGATCGCCGGGGGCGGTCCGACGGGGCTGATGCTGGCGGGCGAACTGGGCTTGGCGGGGGTCGACGCCGCCGTTGTCGAACGGCGCACCAGCCAGGAGCTGATCGGCGCTCGGGCCGGCGGTCTGCATTCCCGCACCATCGAGGTTCTCGATCAGCGCGGCATCGCCGATCGGTTCCTGTCCCGGGGCCAGGTGGCGCAGGTCGCCGGCTTCGCCCAGATCCGCCTGGACATCAGTGAATTCCCCACCCGGCATCCCTACGGACTCGCGCTGTGGCAGAACGAGATCGAACACGTTCTGGCCGACTGGGTCAACGAGCTCGGAGTGCCGATCTACCGTGGCGAAGAGGTAGCAACCGTCGCCCAGGACGGCAACGGCGTCGACGTCGGCCTCTCCGATGGCCGGGTGATGCGCGGGCAGTATCTCGTCGGGTGCGACGGAGGACGCAGCGTCATCCGCAAAGCGGCCGGGATCGACTTTCCGGGATGGGATGCGACCACGAGCTATCTGCTCGCCGAGGTCGAAATGGACTTCGGGACCGGGCAATCCCCGCAGTGGGGCATCCGTCACGACGCGCTCGGCGTTCATGCCCTGTCCACGGCCGAGGAGGGCGGACCGGTTCGGGTCATGGTCACCGAGGCGCACCTCGGCCCGGCCACCGAACCCACCCTGCGCGACCTGAGTGAGGCACTCGTCGCCGTCTACGGAACCGACTACGGAATACACAGCCCCACTTGGCTTTCCCGATTCACTGACGCAGCGCGACAGGCCGCCTCCTATCGCCGCGGGCGGGTCCTGCTAGCCGGCGACGCGGCACATATCCACCACCCGGTGGGCGGGCAGGGCCTCAACACCGGCGTGCAGGATGCGGTGAATCTGGGCTGGAAGCTGGGCCAGGTGGTCAACAAGACATCGCCGGACAGCCTCCTGGACAGCTACCACGCCGAACGGCACCCGGTTGCCGGGCGTGTGTTGCGCAACGCGTTGGCGCAGATGGCGCTCCTTCGCCCCGACGAACGCAGCAAGGCATTGCACGACACCGTGTCCGACCTTCTCGCGATGGACGAACCGCGCACCCGCTTCGCCGCGATGATGTCTGGCCTGGACATCCAGTACAACTTCGCTGAGGGGCACCCGCTGGTGGGGCGCCGCATGCCCGACCTCGGCCTGATCACCGCCGAGGGCTCGCTGCGCGTGTTCGACCTGCTGCGCGACGCCCGGCCGGTGCTGCTCGATTTCGGCGAGGGCGGCTGCATCGACATCGCGCCCTGGGCGGACCGGGTGCGGGCGGTGGACGCGAAACATGTTGACCAATGCGTACTTCCGGTGCTGGGCGCGGTGAGCGCGCCGCCCGCGGTGTTGATCCGGCCGGACGGACACGTCGCCTGGGTGGGCGCCCGAACCGACTCGGCGCTACGCAAGGCACTCGAAACCTGGTTCGGGCCGCCTGCGGCTCCGTAAGGACGATGCGCACGCCGAAAAAGGGTGACTTGAATTGGCCCGCGCAGGGTGTAACGTGCGTGTTCGCTGTTCGAGAGCAGGAAGCACCCACCGTGGACATGGCAACCGATCAACCGCCGACTCCGCCCATGGATTGGGCCGAGGCCCAACCCTTGCTCAGGCCGGTGCTGCGCCCGCAAAGCTACGTCAACCATCTGGTCAACACCGGGGCTCAGCCCTGGGTTCGCCCGGTGTTCCCCTTCATCAACGAGATGGTCGTGGTCGACCTGCCCACGGTCCGGGCCATGGTCACCCCGGCGGAAACCGGCGCTTGGGGCATCACCGGCGATCAGGCCTTCGCGGTGGCCAGGGAGAACCTTTCCGCCCGTCAGCAGGCCTTCGATCCGGGCGAGAAGTTCCTGTTGAAAGACGCCGACGGCGGTACCTATGTCGATTCGATGATCCTGGCCACCGGTTGGCTGGGCTCGCTGGCGGCGGCGGGCGGCCCCCGTCCGCTGGTGTTTTTTCCGGGCGACGGCGTGTTACTGCTGGGCACCGATGCGCCCGACAACGCCGCGGACCTCTTCGAGGTCGCCGAGCAGATGTACCTCGATGCCGATCAGCCCATCTCGCCGCAGGGCTACACGATCGAGGGCAGCATCATCGCGCCGTTCGATCAGGCCGGTCCGCACCCGCTGCGCGATTTGGCGTTGCGGGCTCGAACCCTATTGGCCACAAAGGAATACAGCCATCAGACCGACTTCTTGCGGGAGCACTACGAGCGCGAGCTGTTCCCACAATACGTCGGCGACGCCCAGATGATGGAGACGGCATGGGGTCCGCGCACCACCACGGTGTGGGGGCAGGGGATTCCGTGGGAGCTGCCGCAAACCGATTACGTGACGTTTTTGGTCGGCGAACCGGCGAATGTGTCCGACAGATTCACCGTGCCTTTCCCGACAGTCGTCGATGCGGTGGGCATCCTTCCCGTCGCCGGAATCAATCCGGTCCGCTACCGGGCCAACGAATGGCCGGCGGCCGAGATGCTGGTCACGCTGAAGGCGCACGCCATCGATCTGCCGAGCCAATGACGGTGTTCACCTGAGCCGGCCGGCAACCCGCTAGTCCGGCGGCTCGTTGGCCGTGCCTCGCGCGGCCGCTTGTTCCCGGTCGCTGCGGTTGCCGGGAATGCCCTCGGCTTCGCTTTCCTCGGTAACCTTCTCCTCGAGCTGATCGACGATGTTTTCCAGCTCCTGAGCGCGGCTCAGCGGGTCTTTGTCGGGTTTGGTCATGTCGCTTTCCAGTGGCGTGGGTGGGAGACGGTTCCCGGCGCCGGGAACCCCCCGCTATTCCATACCCGATCGCGCGTTCGCTAACCAGACCCGGCTGCCGCCAAAGAGACGAGACACAGCGCCGCGGCGATGGAAGTATCGCAAGAGTGGCTACCGAGAAACCTCAGACCATCGCTTACCCGGCTGCCGACGCCCGCCCGCGGCACCACCATTCCGACCCGCTCGACCCGCACGTCATCGTCCTTTTCGGCGCGACGGGCGATCTGGCGAAACGAAAGCTGATCCCGGGCCTGGCGTACCTGGACCAGTCCGAATTGGCGCCCGATATTCAGATCGTTGCCACGTCGCTGGAAGACCTGAGTCAGGACGAATTCCGCGAGCTCGCCAAGAAGGCGATCGATTCCTTCGGTACGCACAAGCTCACGGACGAACAGTGGTCGAACTTCGCCGGCATCGTCAGGTACGTCCCGCAGGGCGACGGGCCCGAGGCGCTCGCAGAGGCCGTTGCGCAGGCCGAAGACAACCTGGGGTCCAACGTTCGGCGACTGCATTACCTCTCGGTGCCGCCCAAGGCGGCGCGCGCCGTGATCACCACGCTGCGCGACGCCAAGCTGGTCGAACGTTCGCGGCTGGTGATGGAAAAACCCTTCGGCACCGATCTGGCCAGTGCGGTGGCGCTGAACGACTTCGTGCACGAAACCTTCGAAGAATCCCAGATTTTCCGCATCGACCATTTCTTGGGCAAGGAAGCCGCGCAGAACATCCTGGCGTTCCGCTTCGCCAACGGCCTATTCGAGCCGATCTGGAACCGCAACTTCATCGACCATATCCAGATCGACATTCCCGAAGCGCTGGGGCTGGACCAGCGGGCGAGCTTCTACGAAGAGACCGGCGCCTATAAGGACATGGTGGTGACCCACCTGTTCCAGGTGATGGCGTTTGTGGTGATGGAGCCGCCGACGGCGCTCGAACCGTTTGCCATCAGCGAGGAGAAGAACAAGGTGTTCCGGTCGATGCTGCCGGTCAAACCCACGAATGTGGTTCGTGGTCAGTACCAGGGATACCGCGACGAGGACGGCGTGGCAAAGGATTCCGACACCGAGACCTTCATCGCCCTCAAGGTCGGCATCGACAACTGGCGATGGGCCGGGGTGCCCATCTACCTGCGCACCGGCAAGAAGATGGCCGAGGGAATCCGCATCATCTCGATCGCGTTCAAAGAGGCCCCGCGGACCATGTTCCCGCCGGGATCCGGGGTGGGCACCCAGGGTCCCGATCACCTCACGTTCGACCTTGCCGACAACTCGAAGGTTTCGCTGTCCTTCTATGGAAAACGGCCCGGCCCCGGCATGAAGCTGGACAAGCTGTCCATGCAGTTTGCTTCGCAGGAGATCGACACGGTCGTGGACGTGCTGGAGGCCTACGAACGACTGATTCTCGATGCGATGCGGGGCGACCACACGCTGTTCAATACCGCGGAAGGCATCGAATCATTGTGGGAGCGTTCCGAAGATCTGCTCACCGATCCACCGCCGGCCAAGCTGTATCAGCCGGGCACGTGGGGTCCCAATGCCATTCACCAATTGATCGCCCCCAATGCGTGGCGACTGCCGTTCGAGCGGGAGTGGCGCGACGCCAGGCCCTAGCGGAAACGCCGAAAGCGCGCCGGCTCAGCTCAATTCAGCGCTGAGGTAACTGATTGCGTGACGGAATTGCTTGAGGATTTCGTTGTCGGGCAGCACGAATCCGTAATCGGCATAGACCTGTTCGGTGGGGTGGCGGGTGACGCTCCAGCCGGTGGCGCCGAGGTGCTCGGCGGCGGGGCGGCGCTCCCCGAGCCAGACCAGTTCGGCGACGTCGATGTCCAGTCCGTGCTGACGCCAGGCGCTGCGCATCGCCCGCGCCCGTTCGTCGGTGAAGACGCTCATGTCGGTGATGTTCTCGGTGGCCAGCCGGCTGCCCGTCGCGCTGAGCGCGGTGATGTTGTCCAACAACCGGTCCTGGGCGTCGGGCGGTAGATAGGGCAGCAGGCCTTCGGCGATCCACGCGGTGGGAGAGCCAGCGTCAAAACCGCTGTCGCGCAGCGCCGTTGGCCAATCGTCGCGAAGATCAATGGCGACGGTCCGGCGCTCGGCGGTCGGTTCGGCTCCGATCTGGGCAAGTGTGTCGGTTTTGAAGGCGATGACCTCAGGCTGGTCGACCTCGAAAACCACGGTGCCCGAAGGCCACGGCAACCGATAGGCCCGCGCGTCGAGCCCGGCGGCCAAGATGACGGCCTGCCGGATTCCGGCGGCGGTGGCGGCGCCGAAGAAGTCGTCGAAGAATCTGGTCCGCACCGTCATCTGCTCGCGCCGCTGCTGCAGCGTCATCGGCATGTCGTCGGTGTCGAGGGGGATTTGGCCATCCAGCATGCGGACGAAGAAGGGGTGCCCGACCGCCCGCACCAGCGGCTCGGCGAACCGGTCATCGAGTAGTGGATCCGGTTCGCGCGACGCCAGAGCTCGGGAGGCCGCCACCATCGTCGCGGTCGCCCCCACGCTGGAGGCCAGGTCCCAGCTGTCGCCCTCGCTACGTGCCGACCCGAATGATGACATTCGCTTCCCCTTCCGGAATCCACCCGCCGCGTCGGCCAATTCACCCTCAGGGCCGCTCACCACCGGCGTCTACACCACCGGTACCGAAGGGTACTTTCTGCCTATGCCGCGCGCACCACGCACCCGTCGCGTCGGCATTTGACTTTCGTCCCGCTGCTCGACGACTGGAAGGTGAATCACTCCATGCCACCGACCCTGCGCCCGCGCCGATCCGCCCTCTACCTGCCCGGCAACAAGCCGCGCGCGCTGGAGAAGGGCAAAACGCTGCCGGCGGACGTGCTGATATTCGACCTCGAGGATGCCGTGGGGCCCGACGCGAAAGCCGATTCGAGGACCGCGGTGTGCGACGCGATCTCGTCGGAGAGCTACCGGCCCCGCGAGGTCGTGGTGCGTATCAACGGGTTGGACACCGACTGGCACGACGACGACCTGGCGGCGGTGGCCGGATCGACGGCCGACGGCGTGCTGGTGCCGAAAGTCGAGACGGGCCAACAGGTTCAAGCGCTGGTCGACGCGCTGGACACCTTGGGTGCGCCGAAGGCGTTGCAGCTGTGGGTGATGATCGAAACGCCCCGGGCCTTCCTGCGGGCCGAGGAGGTCGCATCGGCCAGCGATCGCCTGGCCGGGTTGGTGGTCGGCACCAACGACCTGGTCAACGAGTTGCACGGCCTGCACGTCCCCGGGCGCGCACCCGCCGTGCCCGCCCTGGGCCTGGCTTTGTTGGGGGCGAGGGCGGCCGGAAAGGTCATCTTGGACGGCGTGTTCAACGACATCGCCGACGAGGCCGCATTCCGGGCCGAGGCCCAGCAGGGCCGCGAGATGGGGTTCGACGGCAAGTCCCTGATCCACCCGTCGCAGATCGCCCCCGCCAACGAGTTGTTCGGTCCGTCACACAAGGAGCTGGAGGACGCTCGCAAGATCGTCTCGGCTTACGAGCAGGCGCAGGCCGCCGGAACCAGCGTGATCACCGTCGATGGCCGCATGATCGAGAGCCTGCACGTGCGCGACGCCCAGCGAATCCTCACCCTCGCGGATTTGATCTCCGAGATGGAATCCGCCTCGTAGGGGCAGTGGACATATCGGGCGCGCAGCGGCGGGTGCGCGCGGCAGCCCGCAACGGGCGTTCGGTGCCGGCCACACGGTAGGTTGAACGCGTTCGAAGCCGACTCGAGAGGAGATGACGTGGGCCAGACCGCGGCCATGGCCGAGGCCGACCGCGCGTGGATGATCGACACGCTGCTCGCGCTACTGCAGACCCCGAGCCCGTCGGGACGCACCGACGCGGTGATGCAGCTGATCGGCGACATCTTCGACCACTTCGGGGTGCCGTTCACGCTGACCCGGCGTGGAGCGTTGACCGCCGAACTCGCGGGTGAGTCGGCGACCACCGACCGGGCCGTGGTGGTCCACTCCGACACCATCGGCTGCATGGTCCGCGAGCTCAAGGACAACGGCCGCCTGGAATTGGTTCCGGTAGGCACCTTTTCGGCTCGCTTCGCCGCGGGTGCCCGGGTGCGCATCTTCATCGACGACCCCGACGAATTCATCACCGGCACGGTCATGCCCCTCAAAGCCAGTGGGCACGCGTTCGGCGACGAGATCGACACGCAACCCACAAACTGGGAGCACGTCGAGGTTCGCATCGACCGCAGGGTGTCCACGCGGGAGGACCTGGTTCGGCTCGGCCTGCAAGTCGGTGACTTCGTCGCGATGATCACCAGCCCCGAGCTCACCGCCGACGGTTTCGTCGTCTCCCGGCACCTGGACGGCAAGGCGGGCGTCGCGATCGCGCTCGCGCTGGCCAAGAACTTCTCCGAGAACAAAGTGGTGCTCCCGCACCGCACCACGATCATGGTCACCATCACCGAGGAGGTCGGGCACGGAGCCAGCCACGGCCTGCCCGCGGATGTCGCAGAGCTGGTCTCGGTGGACAACGCGGTGTGCGCGCCCGGCCAGCATTCCCTCGAGGACGGCGTGACGATCCCGATGGCCGATATGCATGGACCGTTCGACTACCACCTGACCCGCAAACTCTGCCGGCTCGCACACGAGCAGGGAATTCCGTTCGCGCGTGACATCTTTCGCTACTACCGGTCCGATGCTGCGGCGGCTATCGAGGCGGGTGCCAACACCCGCGCCGCGCTGGTCGGCTTCGGACTCGACGGCAGTCACGGCTGGGAGCGCACCCACATCGATTCGCTGGAAGCCGCCTACAACCTGCTGCACGCCTGGCTGCAGACGCCGTTGACCTTCGCAAAGTGGGACGCCAAGCCGACGGGCAGTCTGCGCGACTTCCCGTCCTCGGAGCAGCCCGCACCGAGCGAACGGTGGGTGCCGTTGTCTCGCGGCGATTACGAGAGCCCCGGCGAGGCGTCGCCCGGGACCGTCTGGCCGCCGTCCGAGGGACCCCAGGTCTGAGGCCGCTACATCTGGGCCCAGACGATCTTCGTCTGTAGGTAGGTCTCGACGCCGGCCTTGCCGGACTCGTGGCCCCAGCCGGACTGCTTGTAGCCGCCGAACGGCATCGAGTGGTCGTACGGGAAAGCGCAGTTGAGCCCCACGGTTCCGGCTTTGAGCCGCTTGGCAAGCCGATGCGAGCGGCCAAGGTCCTTGGTCCACACCGTGGCGGCCAGCCCGTAGGTGCTGTTGTTGGCCAGCGCGACGGCCTCGTCCTCGTCGTCGAACGGCAGGATCGTGACGACCGGCCCGAAGATCTCCTCCTGGAACAGCCGGCTGGTGTCGGGATCGAGGTTGGTGACGACCGTCGGGTGCACGAAGTAGCCCTTGCGATCGAGCCGGTGGCCGCCGGTGACGATCTCCGCGCCGTCCGCCTTCCCCTGCTCGAGGTAGCCCAGCACCCGATTGAGCTGTTTCTGGCTGATCAGCGGGCCGCTCATGGTGCCCTCTTCTTTGGGACCACCCATCTTCATGGCGTTCGCGACCATCGCCATGCCCTCGACAACCTGGTCGTAGACGCCGCGCTGCACCAGAATGCGGGAACCGCACACGCAGGCCTGCCCCGAGTGGACGAACGTGCCGAACGCCGACATCGGGATCGCCTTCTTCAGTTTCGCGTCGTCGAAGATCAGCACCGGTGATTTGCCGCCGAGTTCCAGGGTGACCTTGTTGAGGTTGCTGTCGGCCGAGGCGTGCACGATCGCGCGGCCGACCTCCGTCGAGCCGGTGAAGGCGACCTTCTCCACGTCGGGGTGGGCGGTGATCGCCGCGCCGACGGTGTGCCCGTAACCGTTGACCAGGTTCGCCACCCCGTCGGGCACGCCGGCCTCACCGAGCAGGCGCATCAGGACATGTGCCGAAAGTGGTGTCTCCTCAGCGGGTTTGACCACGCTGTTGCAGCCGGCGGCCAGCGCCGGCGCGAGCTTGGCGCAGAAATTGAATACCGGCCCGTTCCACGGGAAGATCAGTCCGACCACGCCGTAGGGCTCGCGCACCGTGTAGGTATGCATGTGCGAGTCGACGCCGGTCAGGCCGCCGGTGTTCACATCGCGCGCGATGCCGTCGATCTTGGTACACCAGCCGGCGTAGTAGCGGAACCACTCGGCGCCGATTTTCACCTGCATCTCCGCTTGAGCGGGATACATTCCGGCGTTGAGCATTTCGAGCTCGGCGAGCAGCTCGGCGTTCTCGTCGATCAGATCGGCGACGCGCCACAGGATCTTGGCCCGCTCGTAATCGGGCTTTCCGGACCAGATCCCGGACTCCGCACTGGCTTTCGCGCGCCCCACGGCCTCGTCGACGGCGTCGGTACCGCAATCGGTGAACTGGCTGATCTGTTCCTCGGTGGAGGGATCGAAGATCGGGATCACATCACCGGTACCGGGGCGTTGCCGGACCTCGTCCAATACGGATTGCACCGTCATGCGTCTCCTCCTGACGTGAATGCGGCAGAAGTTACGCGCTTAACCCCGCGCTGTCTACGACATTTGGAAGAAAGGAGCGCCGGCTTACCGGTTGCGGGCGATCCGGTCGGCGCGCCAGCACCGGGACTGCATGGGGACGTCGATGGTGTCGGCACCGGGGAAGCGCTCGGCCAGGATGGCCCGGGCGTTGTCGAGCCGCTGCGCGCGGTCATCCGGAGAGGCGATGATCACCCGGCTGTACGTGCCGAGCATCGCGACGACGTCGTCGATTCCCATGGTCCGCGCAAACGTGAACGTCTCGCGGGCCACGTTGTGGAAGATCTGCGGATCGGGGAGCACGACGTTCTCGTGGCGCCGGCGGAAGCGGTCGGGTGCCTCCGCCGCACTCATGTTGTCGCCGGGCAACAGGTCGAGGTCGCGAACCCAGTCGACGTCGCGATCGCGACTGGTCCAGATCAGCCCGAACCGTCCGCCATCGCGCAGCACGCGGCCGATCTCGGGAACGGCCCGCTCGGGATCCATCCAGTGCCACGCCGACGAGACGAACACCGCATCCGCTGAATGGTCGGGGAGGGGAATCGCCTCACCGGTGCCCTCCACGGCGCGAACCCCGGGGGACCGCTCGGCCAGCACCGCGCGCATCCGCGCATCGGGCTCGACGGCCACGACTTGGGCCGCCCGGTCGACGAGCGTGCGGGTGAACAGACCGGTGCCCGCACCGACATCGACGGCCACCTCACAGTCGGGCGGCAGCAACCAGTCCACGGCCTGCTGCGGCGGGTGTGGCCGCAGCCCGTCGTAATCCTCAGCGATCGATCCGAAGGACATTGCGCGTTCTCGACGATCAGTCACACGCGACAAGGTAATCCAGCTCGCTGTGCAAGACATGAGAAGTTTTGGCGCGTCACCAGAGCGCACTGTGATTGACGAGTGCATCGGCGATCAGGCCGGTTCCGAAAACCAGGAAGAGCAGCCGCACCGCCATCGGGCCGTAGCGGGTGAGAGCACGCACGATCGCGCGCTGAATCTGCTTGGCTCGCATGGTTTTTCTCATCGAGAGGGCAAGGATCAGCAAGGGCGGCGAGAGAGCGATCGCCCAGTAGACGATGATGACCAGCGGCCAGATCGGCGGTCGTGGGTGCAGCGCCGCGAGCATCGCCAAGCCGGTGAGGTAGGGGACCGCGGTCGGGGCTTGGCCGCTGCCCACCGCCAGCCCCAGGAATCCGAGCAGCCACGGACGTTGCCGCATCGCCGCCAGCGCCCAGCCGGGTGCCGATGATTGTGCCGTCAGCGGGAAATAAGCCAAACCGATCAGCGCGATGCCCAGCAGCAGTTCGCCCCGGAAGCGAATGGCCGGTGTCAGGTGGAAGTGGAGCACCTCGGTGATGAAGCTGATGCCCAGCACGGTGCACACGCCGAAGGTGGTCGTCACCGCAAACACGCCCGCGAGGTAACTCAGGGCGCCGGGGATTGGTGACCGGCGACCCAGCCGGCTGTCGAAGATGACCGCCGAGACCACCCCCACGTTGAGCACGTTGAGCGAGTCGAGAATCGCCAGTCCGGCAAGCGCCAGTGCCAGAGCCACCACGCGTCTGTACCGGGCCTAGCGTGCAAATCGACCGGCTGCCCACAGCGGGCAGCGCACTGACCACGGCGGCTCGAACCACGCGGCGATCATGCTGCAGACAATACGAGTTCGAGTGAGGACTTGTCGGTTGAGGCTGCCCGTTTTGGCCACTGTCCGGGCAGCAACACTGGCGACGCGGGGGTCGATGGCGTTGACGCAGGCGATGGCGGCATTATCGACACGTCGGCGGCGCGCGAAATTCGATGCCGCGGTCGATGCAGTCAGGCGGTGGCAGCACATCACGGAGGGGCGCCCAGATGACCACACTCACCTCGCAGGATCTACGTGAATACCTCGTCGGGGCTTGGACGTTGGAGTCCTACCAGAGCTCCGATGTGGACGGCACGAACCTGCGTCACCCGCTGGGACCCGACGCGCGCGGAATCATCATGTACACCCCCGACGGCTACATGTCCGCCCAGATCATGCGCGCGGACCGCGCGCCGTTCGCCCGCGGCGATCTTCAGGTCGCCGACAACGACGAATTGGTCGCGGCGGCCAGGGGGTATCTGGCGTACGCCGGCCCGTACAGCGTTCTCGACGACGGCGTGATCGCCCACCACGTCGACGTCAGCCTGCTACCGAACTGGGTCGGTGGAACGCAGTACCGCGCAGCCCAAGTCGGCGATGACCGCTTGCAGCTCGGTCCCGCCGAGCCGGTGCTCATCAAAGGTAAGCTCCGCAACGGACGCCTGATCTGGCAGCGCGCGAAATCAGCCAAATAGCCTGGTTTGCAATGGGAATCATCGGGTTCCGGAAGCCCGGGGGAGTTCATCACCGAAACCGGCCGCGCCGACCTCAGGAGAGCTGAATGGGATTGCTCGACCACAAGACCGCCGTCATTACCGGCGCCAACTCGGGGATCGGGTTGGCCACCGCCGAGCGGTTTCTCGCCGAAGGTGCCGGCCAGGTGTTCATCACGGGCCGGCGTCAACCCGAACTCGACGATGCCGCAACTAAATTGGGCCCTCGTGCCACTGCGGTGCGCGGCGACGTCGGAACACCGGGGGACCTGGATCGGCTCTACGCCGAGGTCGCGGCCGCGGGTAAAGGTCTCGACATCGTGATGGCCAACGCCGGCACGACGCGGGTGGCACGACTGGGGGAGATCACCGACGGTGACCTCGACGCGCTGCTGACCACCAACGTCAAGGGAGTCGTCTACACCGTGCAAAAAGCGCTGCCGCTGCTCAACGACGGCGCCTCTGTCATCATGACCGGCTCCACCACCGCCGACCGCGGCCGCGCCGGGCTGAGCATCTACGCCGCCACCAAGGCCGCCGTCCGGTCGCTGGCCCGCGCCTGGGCCAGCGAACTCGCCGACCGCCGCATCCGGGTCAATGTCATCGTGGCCGGGTCCACAGCCACCCCCGGGAGCAACGCTTTGGCCGCGCAGACCGATCCCGATGCTTCAATCGAAGAGTTCCGCGCCGGCCGCATCGCCACGATTCCGCTGGGCCGCTTCGCCGATCCTGTCGAGATCGCCAATGCCGCAGTGTTTTTAGCCAGCGATCTGTCCAGCTTCACCACCGGGTCCACGGTGACCGCCGACGGTGGATTCAACCAAGTCTGACCAGTCCCAAAGTCAACGCGCGGGGGCCGCAGGGCTCGCCACGGGCCTGACTCAGCGCCGATGATCCGCGATGTTGTCGGCCAGTTCATCGAAGACGGCCTGGTTCAGGCCGAAGGCGAACTTCACCTCGTCGACGATGCGACCGATTTCGACGGGGTCGGTGCCAAGCGCGTCGAGGCGAGCCCGATAGGCGTCCTTATACGGTTTGGGCCGCACCGGGAATTCGTAGAAGGCAAGGCCGACGCCGCCAAGGTCAAACGTGCGATCCAGGATCTTGCCGATGCCCCGCCCTCCGGAGAGATCCCCGAGATAACGGGTGTAGTGGTGAGCCACCAGTGCGCCACCCCACGTGAGGGCGCCGAGCCGCTCGGCGTAGGCCGCCGCCGCGGGGGAGTCGACCCCGCGTGCTGCACCCTGTGGCAGCCAGTGGTCGAGGTCGGCATCGATCGCCGTCAGGCGCTCCAACGCGGGGTCGTACACGGCGGCAACCATGGAGTCGTCACGGCGGGCGCGCACGGCGTCCTCCAGGGCGGCGTAGACCACGCGCAACCGCAGCAAGTACTCGGAATAGCCCGCCGCGCCGATCCGGCCGGCGAGCAGTTCGGACATGAAGGGGCTCTGCTCGGCGGCGTCGTGTTCGGCCGCCGAGCCCTCCTTCATCGCGACCGACAGACGGCGGCTTGTTGGGACGGCGATCGAGCACATGACCTGCCCAGATTACATTGGACGTTGCGGTGGGGGCGGTTAGTGCGGCGGATGCCGCCAGAGCCGAAAGCCGAGTGGTCCTGCCGAAGGGAAGCTTCTTGAGCGCGTGGGGAAATCAGTGCCGGACGAATCTGCGCGGACAGGTGAACCGAGGCTGAGTTGGTCGGAGAATGGCGACACACATTGATAGCTTGGAGGTCTGACTGCTACCCCGCATCACTCCGATAAAGCCGCTCGCGTGACCAGCGACGAGCGGCTCGGCCGGCCATCGGCACCCGCGGACCAGCCGGTCGGCGATCTCGTACCGGTCGGCACCCCGATCGACCTGGACAACTGCGCGCGTGAGCCGATCCACATCCCGGGCAGCATCCAGCCGCGCGGCGTGCTCGCGGTGGTGCACGAGCCCGCCTTCGAGGTGCGTCAGGTCAGCGCCAACGTCGCGGAGCTGCTGGGCCGTCCCGTCGACACCATCCTGGGCCGGCACCTGTCGGCACTGATCGGTTCCGAACAAGCCGCCCGCATCGAGCAGGCCGCGGCGACCATCGGCGGTCTGCGCCAGAACAATCCGCTCGAGTTCACCATCGAGGTCGCCGGCCAGGCGCGGGCCTTCGACGCGATCCTGCACCGTGAGCCGGGCGGTGTGCTGCTGGTGGAACTCGAGATCGCCTACGGCGAACGGCCGTTCTCCTTCCCGAACACGTACCAGGCGGTCCGCGGTGCCGTGGAGGAGTTGAACCGGGCCGCCACGCTGACCGAGCTGTACGCCACCGCCGCGCGTGCCGTCCGCGATCTGACCGGCTTCGACCGGGTGATGGTGTACCGCTACGACGAGGAATACAACGGCGAAATCGTCGCCGAGTCGAAGCGCGAGGACCTCAACTCCTTCCTCGGCCTGCATTACCCGTCGACCGACATCCCGGCGCAGGCGCGCGCACTGTACGAGAAGAACTGGATCAGGCTGATTTCCGACGTCGACTACGCGCCGGCGCCGCTGGTGCCGAGCATCGACCCGGTGAGCGATCCGCCGCTGGACCTCACCTACGCCACATTGCGCAGCGTCTCGCCCATCCATATCGAGTATTTGCAGAACATGGGCGTGCATGCCTCGATGTCGATCTCGCTGCTGCGGCGGGGGCGGCTGTGGGGCCTGATCGCCTGCCACCACTACGCCGGTCCGCACCTGCCACCGTTCGGCACCCGGGTGGCGGCCGAGTTCCTCGGCTCGACCCTGTCGCTGCGGCTCGTCGACCGGTTCGAGGACGAACAACTGCACAAGCGACTGGCCGCGCAGGCGGTGCTGGCCAAGCTCACCGCCGCCTCGCTGGATGACGGCGAGCCGCTGTCGGAGGCGCTGCTCGGAGCGCCCGACCTGCTCGACCTGGTGCCCGCCGACGGCGTGGTCATCGACATCGGGGGCGATCTCCGGATGCGTGGCTCGGTTCCACCGCCGGAGATCGTGTCCGCCGTCGCCGCCTGGGCGCGTGACGTGGACGACGAGATCGCGAGCAGCGAGTGCCTTTCTCGCGCGCTGCCCGAGCTCGATCTCGATCCCCAGGTGGCCGCCGGCGCGCTGGCGCTCAATCTGCCCGACGGGCAGTTCGCCATTTGGTTCCGGCGTGAGGTGCTGCGCTCGGTGGACTGGGGCGGCGACCCGTACAACAAGGCCATCGCGGTCAGCGAGGGCGCCCAGATTCGGCTCAGCCCGCGCAAATCCTTCGACCGGTGGCGCGAGATCGTCCACCAGCGCAGTGAACCGTGGTCACTCAGTGAGACCGAATCCGCCGGGTCGTTGCGGCGCCAGCTGGTCGAGTCGCTGTACCGCCGCACGCGGGGGGCGCTGCGCGTGGCCGAGACGCTACAGCGCAGCCTGCTGCCCGAGTCGATCCCGACGCTCGAAAGCTGGGATCTGTCCGCGCATTACGAGCCGGCCGCGGGGGACAACGTCGGCGGCGACTGGTACGACGCGTTCGAGCTCCGCGACGGCCGGCTGGTCGTGCTGATCGGCGACGTGGCCGGGCATGGTATCGCCGCGGCCGGCACCATGGCGGCGCTACGCAACGCCCTGCGCGCTCAGTTGTTCGCGGGCGCCGCACCCGCCGAGGCGCTCCAGCAGCTCAACGACTTCTGCCTGCACATGCTGCGTGGCGCGTTCGCCACCGTCATCGCCGCGCGGGTCGATCTCGGCTCGGGTCAGGTGGAGGCCGCGTCGGCGGGCCATTTGATGCCGTACCTGACGAACGCGAAGGCGCACCCTGTCTTGGAGGCGGTCCCGGCACCGATCAAGCTCTCGCCACCGATCGGTGTCAAAGGTGTCAAATACGCACCCAGCACATTCACCGTCGAACCCGGACAGGGCTTGGTCCTGTTCTCCGACGGCCTCGTGGAACGCCGCGGCGAATCGATCGACGATGGACTCGATCTGCTGGCCGAAATCCTCGGCCCGGCGGGCGACACCACGGCGACCCAGATCTGGACCGCGATGGCGTCGGACCACACCGACGACGACGTCACCATCATCACGCTGCATCGTCCCTGAAGTGCCGCTAAGCACCTCGTGTATCCGCGTCCAATCCGGTGGCCGCCGTCTACAGTTCGACAAATAGCGAACGGCTTCGATAAACCCTGAAGGACACGTGATGGCGAAAAGTGTTGCGACCAAAAACGACAACGAAAAGATCGTGGTCGATTTCATACATGCCGCTTACGGCCAGAGCATGGACATCGACGCCATGACCGCACTCATGGCCGACGACTTCGTCTGGCAACTCCACGTGCCGCTCTCACCGGTCGTTCGGGGTCGTGACGCGGCGCGCGCCGAACTCGAGAAGCACAACACCCTGTCGACGGGCATGATCGAGGGGAGTGAAATTCGCACGATCGTGTCCGACAGCGACGCCGTCATCGTCGAGCGGGTCGACGTGAACGCCATGAACGGCGTCGCCATCACGTTCCACGTCACAGCGCTCTTCGAGGTTCGCGACGGTGCGATCACTCACTGGCGTGAATATTGGGACACCACTCACGTAGCTCGACAACTCGGCATAGATCCCGCACTCATGTTCGCACCGTTAGCCGATTGACCTACGGCACAGGGGATTCGGTGGGCCGAGCTAGCCCGTGGCGCTGAGGATCTTGATCGCGAACACCAGCGAGTCGCCCGGCTGGATCCCGGCGCTGGGCTGGCCTTGGGGGTAGCCGTCCGCGGGGACCATCGCGACTCCGACCGTGGACCCGACCTTTTGGCCCGCGATGGCCTTTTGAAAGCCCGGCACGACTCCGGTCAGGGGGAAGTCGACCGGGGCGCCGCGCTGGTAGCTGCTGTCGAACACGGATCCGTCACGTCCGTTGACACCCATGTAGCAGACGGAGACGGTGGCGGTGCTGGACACCACCGGTCCGTCCCCGGCGTGCAGCGTGTGCACCTGGGTCTGGCTCACGCTGAACGGGGCGGTCACGTTCACCAGCGGAGCGGTCGTATCCGTGGATCCGGTGACCGCGACGCTGCCGGTGGTACCGCTCAGCGTCCAGTCGGGTGTTCCACCGTTCTGTGGTGCCGCGGTTGGGCATGAGCCGGCCGCGGTGGCCGTGCCCGCACCAGCGAGCATCGTAACGGTTGCTGCGACGGAAGCCGCAAGCGTGACGGAGGAATAGATCCAGGAGGATTTCACGGCCGTCACGCTACAGCCACAGTGCTTCTCACGAGGCGCGGGGCACCACAAATCGCTCGTCGCGATCATTCATCGGTTGGGCGAGGCGTGAGTTGTTGAAGAATGCGTAACAGCGACTTGCGGTCCGACGGAGTCAGTTGGCAAAGCCAACGCTCTTCGCCACGCTGAATTGCCTGCTGCGCCTGCCTTTTGATTGTCCGTCCGCGCTCGGACAGCTCAAGCAGCCGGACTCGACGGTCGTCAGGGTCGGGGCGGCGGTCGATGTACCCGAGCTGCTGCAGATCGTCGAGAACGGCGATGATGCGTGTCTTGTCCGCGCCGATAGCCGCAGCCAGGGCGGCTTGAGTGCGCACTGGTGAGTTGTCCAGCTCGGTCAGCACGGTGTAACCCCACATCGACAGCCCGTGACGCTCAAGAATCGGCAGCTCGGCAGCCACGAGTTCGCGCACCAACGGTCCGAGCATCGCCGCAAGGTCAGGTCGGGACTGCCCTTTGGTCATGGCGCGATAGTAGAGGAAACACAATTATATGCGTATGCTTACGATATGACGACGCATACAATAGGTATTCTGCGCACACACCACCGCGAGGCCGTGATGGCCAGCATCGACATCGTTCAGCGGGTCGCCACCAGCGACCTCGAGCGCCCAACCCCATGCAGCGACTGGAATCTGCTTGAACTGCTGGCCCATATGACCGCACAGCATCGAGGGTTCGCCGCGGCCGCTCACGGCGCCGGCGCCGACCCCGCGGTGTGGGAGACCTCCGCGGTGATCGACGCGGTAGCCGCCGACCCCGCAGGAAGTTATGTGGCCGCTGCTTGCGAGTTGCTCACGGCAGTCGCCGAGGACGAGGCCCTCGCCGCGCCGTTCGCATTACCCGACTTCGGCAAGGGTGCCGTGTTTCCCTTCGAGCAGGCGATCGGGTTTCACTTCATCGACTACGTCGTGCACGGCTGGGATGTGGCCCGCGCAATTCGGATTCCATTCGAGTTGCCCGACAACGTCATTGACGCAGCGCTCCTGATCGGATTGCAAGTTCCCGGTGGTGACTTTCGCACCAGCGCTGCCTCCCCTTTCGGGCCGGCCCTTGACCCACTATCGGACGGCACTGGCCTCGATCGCCTATTGCGTCATCTCGGCCGCTCGCCGGCATGGAGTGCACCGGGCGAATGACCGGCGTGAGCTCTCGTGGGGATCGCGTCCGGCCGTCAGGTGCAAAGGCTGGGGGCGTCGCACACATTGCCGGGGCAATAGATCGAGTGCGCCGCGTTGACCAGGCTTCCGACGTCTAGCAACGTCACGCCCTTGGTGTCCAAGCGGGCGTGAAGGTCGTCGGCGATCTGTTGCGGTGTCCAACCCCAGGTGAGGTCGTAGCACACGTCGTGGGCCTCCGCGATCAGTGCCTCGTCCGTCTTCGGAGGCCATGTGAGGCCGACGGCGCGCAATTGTGCGAGGTACGCGTCATCTTGGGGCGTCGCGGCCGCGATGCCGGCGCCGCTCAACAATGCAGCGGCAACCATGATGGGGACGGCGATTCTGGCCAGCATTCGAGGTGAGGGCAATTGATTCCCTTCCGATCTTCGTGGCGCGATCGAGGCCGCCGAAAGTCTGCCGCTGCAAAGCCAGACAGACATGCAGAATAGCCAACGTTCGCGGAAGCGGCTGTTGAAATTCTGGGCGTGCACCGGCCGCCTAGCCGGTGGTTCCTGCCAATTCGCGGGCCACCGCATCGAATGCGCGCAACGTGTCGAGCATGTGCGGCTCATGAGAGTCCAGTTGGGTGGACAACTTGGCAGCGACCAGCTCCGCGCTGCGGTTGACGTAGATCATCTGACCGCACATGCCCTGGCACAACACAACGTTATTGCCCGGATAGGGGAACCACATCTGGTTGCGGTACATCCCGCCGGGCATTTCGTTGTCGTCGGGGCTGGCGGCGAACGCCTGACGCGAGTCGGGGTCGCCGTTCACAGTGTCGGCGATCCACGGCGCGGGCATCACTTGTTGGCCGGTCAACGAGACACCGTCGCGCAAGAACAGCTCGCCGAACCGGATCATGTCGGTCAGGCAGGCACTGACGCCGCCGTCGAATAGCCCTGTGCCCGCCGCATCGACACCGATGGTGGCGTCGCATTGGGCACCGATGCGGCTCCACAGGAGTTGGGACATCAGTTCGGGCATTCGCCGGCCGCCGGCGACCTCGCAGATCCAGCCCAGCACATCGGTTTCACACGAACGATATTCGAACGGACCGCCGTGAGCGGACTTCTGCCGCAAGGTCAGCAGGAACTCTTGCAGAGTGGCGGGGGCGTCCGGACTGCTCCTGGGCGCCCACCCCATCGCCTGGTCGAGAAGATGTATCTGCGCGGCCGGATCCTGATAATCCTCCGAGAAGCCGATGCCCGATCTCATGTCCAGAAGATGCCGCACCGTCGCACCCGCGTAGCCGCAATTCGCCAGTGCGGGAACGTAAGCCGTGACCGGCGCACCGAGCGCGATCGCACCGGCCTCGTGCAGCGCGCCGACGACGGCCGCCACCAGCGACTTGCTCACCGAGAACAGCAGGTGCCGCGTCTGGGGCCCCAGACCGCCGAGGTACTCCTCGGCCACCATCGACCCACGGTGACAGACGGCCCACCCGTCGGTGCCTGTGCCGGCCATCACCGCTTCCAGGGTGGTGGCCGCCCCGTCAGCGGTGGTCACCGGGATCGCCGACAGGGGAGCAGTGGCAGCGGGCAACGTCGCGACCGGTCCGGTCCCGCGAGAGATCACGGCAGTTGGCACAAAGCGTTCGACGTGCTGGAACGACCACTGCGCGTATGGCGCCGACATCCAGTTGTCCAGTGAGATGCCGGCCGGGACGCGACTCGTACCACCGTCGGTCACGCTCGTGCGACGAGCCGCGAGACGATCGGCGCGGCCGGCACAAGGGGCGTCGAGACGAACTTCGCCTTCATGCCTTTGACCCAGCGCTGGCAGCGTTCGGTGAGCCGGTAATCGTCGCTTTGCAGGTGTCCACGGGTGACGAGCACTCCGAGTTGGGCGCCCTCGGAACGTAAGTCGCCAGGCGCCGCGACACGCATGTAGAAGGCCTCGGAGCCGTCGAGCAGCGTGGCCCAGTCGTTGGCGGAACGCGCAAAGGAGACGCGACCGTCGTCGTCGATCCGCCATACTCCGGTGCGTGGCGTCGCGGTGAAGAGCTCGACGTCCGGTGAGGTCTCGGTGATGATCACTTGGCCCCAGACCTCGTCCTCGCCATAGCCCCGCTCCCAGCGCGCGTTGATGTCCTCGATGTCGAGCTCGTACTCCACGTCCATGTACTCGAGTAGGTGAAAGAGGAACAGGGGCATGTCCGCGTACGCCTCAGTCGTCAGGTTCGTCATCGGGCTGGCGCCACTCAGGCGGGGATTCACCTCGCCGAGGTAGAGCTCTCCGGAGTCCAGGTCGTGCAGAAGGTCCACCTCGAAGTAGCCGCGGTAACCCTCCTGGCTCAGGACGCCACCCAACTTTCGCACCATTTCGCGTGCAGCGTGCGTCTGGTCCGGCGGCAGCACCTCACGCCAGATGTCATTGCCGCACCAGCTGCCCCGGTGCGGCGTCAGCTCCGAGTAACCGACGAGGCTCGTCATTGCGGGGCCGATCACGGTGCCGTGGCGGGTCACGGCGCCCTCGATGCACACCTCGACGTTCCGGATGCGCTTCATGACTTTGAGTTCTTGCTGCTCGGTCAGGTCACCGGCGTGCTGGTCCCAATCGCGCTGACCGTGCACAAAGAAGGTCCCGCTGCCGGCGTTGCCATACGCGATCGAGACGACGAGATCGTCTCCCAGTCCGGCGTCCTGTGCGAGCGCCAGGAGTTCGTCATAGGAGCCGGCGCGCCCGATCGCGTGCGGAACGCTGGGCACGCCCGCCTCGTTGGCCAGGCGGGTCATGATGATCTTGGAGCCCAAGCGCTGGCGCAGCTCCGTCGGCGGGTGCATGACCTCGAGACCAGCCTGGCGTGCGAGGGCCTGGGTTTCGGCGTTCAGCATCACGAAGCAGGCCTTGCCACCAGGGCCACGGCCCGCGATGAACTCGAGAGTCTCGGGATCGGACAGTAGGTGGTTACACACGTCGCCCATGGAGTCGAAATCAAGGCGGTCGCGCCGCCGAGGCACGAACACACGCGAGTGCGTGCCCTCGAACGAGTCAAAGTAGGTCAGGTAGAAGAAGTTTCGTATCCAGCGGTCGAGGCCCAGCAGGTTGAACGGGGTCGGCGAGATGAAGTACAGCGGTACGGCGTTGGTGTGGAAGAACGCGCGTACGTCCGAGAGCCCCTTCAGCGTGCGGCGCGGCTCGGGTGCCATCACGCGGGCCGCGGTGACATCGAGACCCGAGACCCGCGCGCGGCCAGCGGTGGTTCGGTCACCGCGACGGCAATGAAATGACATGCCTTCATTCGACAAGTGTGCGCCCTAGCCGGGGCCGGTGTCGAAGAATGAAGGCCTGAACGCCGGCCTGCAACCGGACAGCACACCTGCCATTTGGGCTGCGATCGTCGTTAGACCGTTGCACCACAACCCGTTTGGCCTCAGCCGGCGTTGACCCTGGCCGGTCCGAGATGGACGGGAAGGTGCTTGATTCCGTGCAACAGGGTGCTGTCGTTCGGGATCGGTTCGCCCGCCAGGGTGAGTTGGGGAAAGCGTTCGAAGAGCGCGTGCAGACCGATGTTCAGCTCCATGCGGGCGAGCGGTGCGCCGAGGCAGGCGTGAACACCGGTGCCAAAACCGATGTGGTCGCGGGCGTTGGCACGGGCCGTGTCGAATTCGTCGGGACGTTGGAAGACGGCTGGATCACGGTTGGCTCCGGCGATGCTGAGGAAGACGGTCGAGCCCTTCCGCACGGTGTGGCCGTCGATCTGCAGCGTTTGGGTGGCCACCCGGGCCCCGAATTGAGCGACGCAGTTGTAGCGCAGCGTCTCTTCGACCGCGTTGGGCCAGCCCTCGGGATTCGCTTGCAGGCGGGCCAGCTGGTCGGGGTGGTCGACGAGCGTCACGACCGCGTTCCCGAATCCGTGGGTGGTGGTGATGAATCCCGCGCCGAGCAGCAGGCCCGCGAACATCCTGACTTCGAGGCCGGTGAGATCGCTTTCTTGGAGGACCGCGGACAAGATGCTGTGGTCGCCACCACTGCGACGGAGCCGCTCGATGTGCGCGTCGTTATAGCTTTCAAACTCGCGCAACGCTGTGAGGGCGGTCTGGAAATCCGCCCACGACGGCACCGTGGTGGTGAGCAGTTTGGCGCCGGGTTCGGCCAATGTGTGCAGATAGGGGATTTCCTCGCGGGGGATTCCCAGCATCTCGGCGATGACCTCGATGGGGATTCGAGATGCGTAGCTGGCGATCAAGTCGCAACGAGCGTTTTCTTCGAGATCGTCGAGCAGGGCGTTGGCGATCTCCTGGATGCGGTGGCGCAGCCGGTCGATCGCGCGCGGAGTAAATGCCCGCGAGACCAGGCGTCGCAGGCGCTCGTGCTCGGGTGGATCAATGACCAGCAGAGACGGCGGCTCAAGACCATTCAGCACACCGGGGTTGGTTTTCGCCAGCGCCCACTGAGCGATACGAAACGGCGATCGATCGTGGGGTTTGGCGGTCCGGAACCTGTCGTCACGCAACACCTCACGCACGATCTGCGCATCAGCGGTGGCCCAACCGCCGATCACCGCCGACATACGCCCCCGCTCGCGTATCTGCTCGATGAGGCGATGCGCGTCGTCGGGCTGGGTGTTATCGATCACCAGCTCGGCAAAGGGATCGCCCCGACGAGCGAGCAACTTCAACGTCGCACGAGCCAGTCCGTACCCGAGCAGCCAATGCGACCGGGTCTTGAGGTCCATCTCCGTATTGTTCGCCGCTACCTCGTCCTATGGATAGAGGGCGCGCCGCATTCGCGGACGCGGGGGGGTGCCCGACCGATCAGCTCGCGACGCAGCGCTCCAGAGCCGCCAACGACGCGTCGAGGTAATCCTCGGCGAAAATGGGCATCTCGCCGACGCGGTCCCGGAACTCCGGCGGCGTGGCGCTCCAGTCGTACGTGAGGGTGACGTCGGTGCGATCACCTTGCGGCGCAAGGTCGTAACGCCAGAACCAGCCGCCGGGAGTATGGTGGCCCGCGTCGTCGAGCACACCCGGCATCCACCCGATGGCGCGATCCTTGTCGAAGACGTCGACCAGGTTGTGCGTGACGTAGTCACCACCGGCCCGGGTGAGGTACATGTTCATGGCGAAAATCTGTCCCGCGCTGGTGATCGGAGTGGTGTCCACCGCGTCGCGGACCCAGTCGGTGGGCTCGGTGGTCTGGTGGCGAGACGGATCGGCGAGGACGGCGAAAATCTCTGCGGGGCTGGCGGCGATCGTTCGGGTGACGACGTACCGTTCGGTGGTTGCGCTCATGAGTCGTCCTCACTTATCCCTGGGTCCGTAGGCGGCCGCGATATCGGGGGAGTCGAGCCACCCCGAGTAGGTGGGGCGCGATGGCCAGCCTTCGGGCGAATCGAGCCATTCCTCTTGGCGGCCCCACGGCAGAATGTCGATCAGCCCGAATGAGTGACTGAGTTGCTCGGTGCCCCGCCCGTTCGTATGCCACGTGCGGTATACGGTCTCGCCGTCGCGCAGGAACACGTTTACCCCGAAACCACCGCCCGGCGGCGCGTCCATGTCGGCGGCGAAAGGGCTCTGTGATGACGAATACCAGTCCATGCGATTGCCGACCTTGTGCTTGTAGGCGAGCGCTTCCTCGATCGGTCCGTTGGTGACGATGACGAACCGGGCGTCGTAGTTGTCGAGGAACTCCAGTCGGGCGAATTGCGACGTAAAGCCCGTGCACCCGCCGCACTGCCACTCCGCGCCGTCGGACCACATGTGGTGGTAGACGATCAGCTGCGATCGGCCGCCGAACACATCTGCCAGGCGGATGGGTCCGTCCGCGCCGACCAGCGTGTAGTCGGCCAATTCGACCATCGGCAGCCGCCGCCGTTGCGCGGCGATCGCGTCCAGTTCGCGGGTGGCTGCCTTCTCACGTTTGCGCAAATCGTCAAGCGCGGCGCGCCAGGTCTGGTGATCGGCGACCGGCGGCAAGGCCGTGGTGTTAGGGGACATGGCTCCACCTTTGCTCTCGATTTGTCCGTCTGGAAGGTCTGACTGGTGGATCGCCCGAAAATCATCGGCAGACGGCCTGACCTCTGCTCGATCGCGAAAATGCTCTTGACCTCTCAGCGCGGGCTGGGTTCGATAAATGGATAGCCACGAGGGGGACCCAATGAGGACGTTCATTCGCCATCTTGTAGTCATCGTCATGTTGGCGTTCGCGTCGATGGCGGCCGTGACGATCGTGACGCCGGCGGTGAGCAAGGCCGACTGCGCCGACGGCGAGTGGTGGGACCCGACCGGCAAGGTCTGCCGACCGCTCGGGGTAGGACCGCAGCCTTTGGCATGCGACCCGGGCCAGTGGTGGGACCCGACGGCCAATGTGTGCCGGCCCTTGGGTGTCGGGCCACAACCGCTCGCGTGCGACAACGGCTGGTGGTGGGATCCAGGCGCCAACGAATGCCGTCCGCCAGCGGTACCGCCGGGCGGCTAGTAGGCGCGCGGGGTCTCTGTAGCTCAAGGAACTAGCGGGCCACACCCCGGGCGCGCTACGGGTCGACGCTCGAGCAGCATGGCATTCTGCTTCGCCGCCGAGCGGCTGTCTTGTTGTGGCTGAATGTGTTTCGCTTTTCAGGGTCTCGTTGCGGCCTGGCGGCGATCTAGTAGGTCGGCTGCGGATTCAGCAGTGCGGCGTATTGGCGTTCCAGGACCTTGGCCGCGCCGTTGTGCCAGCTCGACGAAACCGACTGCGACATCACATCGGGGAAGATCTCTTCGGCCCCCTGCTCCACCCCGTCGAGGATGGCGCCCGCCACCGAATCCGCCGACGACTTGGGTATGTCGAGACCCCGGGTCATGTCGGTGTCTACCGGTCCGGTCAGGATCGCGTGAACTCGAATACCCTGTCCTGCCAGCAGAACCCGCAAAGACTGAGTGAAGTTGAATGCGGCCGCCTTGGAGATCGAATAGGCGGGGATCAGCGGCAGGGGCGCCAACGCGTTCACCGACAGATTGTTGACGATGGCACCCCGCGACCGAATCAGCAACGGCAGCAAGGCCTGGGTGAGGTCATAGGTGCCGAAGAGATTGACCGCGAGGTGTTGCTGGAGCACCGTGCGATCACTCAGGTCGTCGTAGAGCGCCACCCCGGCGTTGTTGACGAGAATGTCGAGAGATTCGACTTTTCGCACGGTCTGCTCAATCTGCGCGGCATCGGTCACGTCCAGGCTCAAGGTGGTTACACGCGGATCAGGGTGGGCCGCCGGCCGGCGGGTGCCGGCATACACTCGCCTGGCGTCTCGGCGCAACGCCTCCTCGACCAGGGCCCTCCCAATGCCGCGGTTGGCGCCGGTCACCAACACGGTCTTCCCAGCGATGGTCATGCATCCTCCTCAATCAACAGAACTTTTTGAACGGTCGAAGATGTAGATCCCGCGATCTGCAGAAAATGGGCGGCCATGATGCGCTCATTTTTGGACGCGGCTGGAGTCCATCTACAACGCCGCCAACCGATCACCCCATCGCGATGCTCGCTCCGCTTGTTGGGATCGGTGCGCAGTGGCCCTTGTGGACTCAGTCGATAGGCAGTTAGTCAAGCCACCGAATCGATGCAAGCGCTGGCATGGCGGCTCTTTCGCGACTCCGCTGACATGCCGGCCACAGATTACGGGGTTCCTGAACACATGAACGGAAACCCGCACCAGGGCTTCCGCGTCGCCTCCGGCGGCGGCGAACCACCCTCCCAGATCCCGGGGGCGGCGTTTCCATGTCCCCAGACGACGCCGTACCACGTGTGGCACTGACTCGCGTCCCAGTTAACTTGCGTCCCCGGACATCCGCGACCGGTCTGTGGGTGAAGCCCGGTCTTTTGGCCTTCCGGGCAACAGGTGTATGCCCGCTCGCTCCGGGTGGTACCGGACCGTCTTCGGGGAAGCCATGCATGGGCAGCACCGAGCCGGGCTGGGCCTGCGCGCTACCGAGGGCGAGCCCCATTCCGCCCACCGCGACGCCGCCCGACAACAGGGCCGACGCCAACGACTTTCGTCAGGGTCCGGGGTGTGTCCACAGCATTGTCCTTTCGCTGCTATCAGGCATTTATCGCCCATAGCTCGCGAAATTTTTGCGCTTTTGCCTGGCTACCGATCCCACAAAGGCGTTGGTGACGCGCCCGTCTCAGCGGATGACGTCACACCCCGGCCGGGACCAGCGCGGCCGACGTCCGCATCTCGTGCCGGAGCGCGGTGAAATCCGCGATGGTCTTCGTCGTCAAGGTCGCGACTGGGCGGGCGTTGCGGCCGGTGGCTTCGCGCTTGGACACCATCACCACGCTGTCGATGTAGGGCTGGATGGTGGTGGCGTTCTGCACGGTGGCCACGATGACGAGCTGGAAGCCGAACTTGCGGAATGCCTGCAGCGCCTGCTGGGCGAACTGCGGGTCGGACTTGGAGAACGCCTCATCGAGCATCAACTGGGCGAAAACCGGCTTGTTGTCCGCACTTTCGGGACTGGCCAGGTTGAAGCTCAACGCTCCGGCCAGGCAGAAAGCCATCAGCTTCTCCTGCTCGCCACCGGAGTTGTCGCCGGCGTTGCTGTGGGTGCGGATCAGCTCGTCGCTGCTGACGTCCCATTCGGCGCAGTCGAAGGTGAACCGGTTGCGGACATCGAGGGCGTCGCGGGTCCAGGCCTTGTCTTCCGGTGCGGTCGACGCCAATCGATTGCGCAGGCGCAAGATGTCGGCGTACTGGTCCAGGATGGCCTGCTTATCGCCGAGGCCCACTTCAGCGATGCGCCGTGAGATGGCCCGAACGATCTCGGTGAGTTCGGCGACCGCGGTCAGGCTGCGCGAGGTGGCGCGCAGGGTGAGCCGGGTGCCGCGGTTGAACTCCACCGCGCCCAGCCCGGTGTTGACCCGTGCGATCTGGTCGCTGATCCGCCGGGCCTCCTGCTCGGCGACCCGGTGCAGGGTCAGGATGGCGTCGGGCGCCTGCTCGGTGACCAGTCGCAGCATCCGCTCGTAGGCCTCGGGCAGTTCCCGTTCGTCGATATGGCGGCACAGCGCGACGTAATCGTGCACGCGTTCGTCGAACACGTCGCTGTCGTTGGGGATCGCATCGGGGAACGCGGTGTCGAACGTGTTGAGGATCCTCGCGAGCTCATCGTATGAGCGCCTGCGGCTTTCGCGCAGTTGCTCGCGCTCGCGCCGGATCGCCGTGAACACCGCGTCGCGGTGCGGTTCGGGGCTGAGCATGTCCAGGGAAACCGGCACATCGGCGGCATAGCGATTCAACAGTTCCGTCAGCGGCTCCGACACGAACGCCGGAGCGAGCCGTTCCTGAAGCTCGAGCAGCTGGGTGCGGCGACCGTCGAGATCATCGCGGCGGGTCTGGATGGCACCGCGACGTGTCATCAGGGCCTGGATCTGATCCCAGCACTCCTCGGCGCGCGCGGTGAGCGCCTCGATATCGGGATTGTCGGCCAGCAGCAGCTCGAACTGCTCGCGCAGCCGGTCGGCGTGCCCGTCGGCGGTCTCGGTGTCGACGTGGGTCCACTGCTCGAACTGATCGCAGATCGCCTTGAACGCCGCCGCCCGGTCGCGCCACTGCTGGCGCTCGGCGGCGATCTCGTCGGCGACGCTGCGGGCCCGGCGAAACGCCTCTTCGGCATTGCCCAGATCCACCGTCAGCGCGTCGACCTTGGCGGCGACATCGCCCTGGTAGATGTAGTCGGCCTGCTTGAGCGGCCGGCGGTCATCTTTGATGGCCAGGCGCTCGGAGTCTTTGTACAGGCCGGTGTCGGTGACGGCGCGCCGAAAGCGGGGGAACACGTCGGGGGTGTCGACGCAGATGTGATCACCGGCTCCGGCGACGACGTCGGCGGCCTCGGCGGCGCAGTCATGAGTCGGGTCGACCACGAACAGCTTGCCGGCCAACGTGTTCGGCTCGGCTTCGGTGACCTCCGCGCCGACGAACCTGGCGCGGACGTGATGCAGCTGCAGCCGCCCGCCCATGTTGGTCTCGTTGACGAACCGCAGCACCGCCGCGTAGTGGCTGTCGGGCACGAGCAGCCGCAATCCCACGCCTCGCAATACCTTTTCGACGGCGACGCGCCACCGGCTCTGCTCGGGCCGCAGGTCCATCAGCTCGGCGATATAGGGCAACTCGCCGGGGTCGATACCCACAGCGGCGCAGATGTGTTCGCGCATCGTGAGGGCGAATTCCGGCAGCGCCGAGCCGACGCGCTCGACACGTTTGAGTTCCTTGGCGGCGTCGTCGCGGGCGATGCGCGCGACCTTCTGGGCGTACTCGGCATCGGTCGAGGCCTCCCGGCCTCGATCCAGTTTGGCCAGAAGCTCGGTGGCCCGCGTGCTGAGTTCCTCGCGCAGATTCCAGAATTCATCGGCGGTGTCCGGGACGTCGAGTCCGTGCGTAGCGAGCATGGATTCGTAGGCGGTGCGACGACGCGACACCTGCTCGGCGTGCGCCTCGGCCCCGGCTACCTGCGACTGCAGCGGACCCAGGCTGGTGCTGGATCCGCTGATCTGCGCGTTGAGCGAATCACCTTCGGCCTTGGCAAGATTGAGCTGGCGGGTGACGTCCTCGTATTCGTTGCCGAGCTGGTCGATGGTGGCGTCGAGCGATTCGATCTGCGCCGGGCACTGCGCGAGCCGGACGTGATCGGTGTAGGCCCGGACCATCGGCAGGTCGACCAGATCGATGATGCCCAAGTCCGAGGACTCCGAGGCGTAGCGCTGCTGGATCTTCTCGATATCGCCGAGAATCTTGCGTTTGCGCTGCGCGACGGCCAGCAGTTCACGGGCGTCGACCAGCGGGTCGATCTGCTTCAGGGCCTCGGGCAACCGGGTCAGGCTGCCGGGCTCGTCGAGCATGAATTCGCGGACGAACTGTTCCAGTCCACCAACGCTTTTCAGAGACTTTGCCTTACCGAGCAGCTGCTGCGCCGCGTCGGACGCGCGGATGCCGATGGTGGCGTACAGCTGGGCGAGGTACTGCGATTCCACCTTGGTGGAGAACCGCCAGTCGTCTTTGAAGACCGCGGCATCGAAGCGGCCCGCGGCCCACCGGTTGCAGACGTTCTCGATGTCGCGGTCGCCGTCGGCGAGCACGAACCGGCTCGAGGAGTCCGATCGCGATTCGCCGGTAAGCCATTTGAGTACCAGGCCGGTGACGGTGCGGCCGGTGTTGCTGGTGTAGGTGACGGCGATCGCCGACCAGGCGGTGCCGTCGCCGCGCAGGTACATGACCTTGCTGGTGCCGGCATCGCTGCGCTGGCCCCAGGCGCCGCGGACGTATTTGTCGACGGTCCGCCGGCCCGCGCTGGATCCGGCGGCGGTGTTGTCGCCGGAGGCGTTGAAGTTACGCCGGTTGAACGGCAGGAAGCCGAGCGAAATAGCATCCAGCAGTGAGGATTTGCCGCTGCCTGAAGCGCCGGCGATCAGTGCGCCGCCTTCGCTGAACGGAATCGAGTGATACCCGTCGAAGACACCCCAGTTGATGACCTGCAGGCGCGACAGGTGGAACTGTTCAGTCATCCTCGCGTTCCTCCTCGTCGTCGTGGCCCTGTTCCTCGGGGATGCCGCCGCCCATGAGGATCTCGAACTGCTGCTGCAGCTCGGTGATCACCGAGGCCGTCATGACGGCATTGATGACCGGGCTGACGGTGTAGCTGTCTTCGTCGTCGCGGGTCTTGCGCAGGATCTCCAGGGATGCCAGCCGTGCGATGGCGCCGTCGATGCGCGCGGTGAACGTGACGGCGTCGCGGTCGACATCGTTGAGCACGCCGGAGAACAAGCCATGCATTTCGTCGCGGCTGATCACGACGCCCTGATCACCCGAGGCACGCATCATCTGTGCCAGATGCAGCGCCAGGATCGAGTCGTAGGTGCCCAGCGGTTCACGGCGCAAAAGCTTGACGCCCCGGGCTGATTCGTAGCGGGCCTGTTCGACGAATGCGACGTCAGCGCCCTCGACGATGCGCAGCAAGAGATCCAGTTCCGACAGCCTGACCGACAGCTGCGAGCGGTATTCCAACACCCAGGCGTAGACGTCACGGTCGGCTTCGGCACTGATGTAGCGGCGGGTCAGCAGCTGCTGCAGCGCCCAGCAGGCCCGGTCGGGCAGCTCGGACACGTCGCCGTCGAAGCGGGGCCGGCGTTGGTGCGGAGCGCGGGCGGTCTGATCGACCTGGGGGAGTGCGGAGAACCCGCTGTAGTCGACGGTCTCTTCGAAGGTCTCTTCGACGGTCACGCGGTAGCCCCCAGCAGGGTGGAAACCGGTTCGGTGAACATCAAGTGCGGCACCTCCATTTCGCGGTCACGGCCGTCCAGGGACTGAAAGCGGACCGTGACCGACTCGGAACCCTGCACGGATTCGGGTTGTTTGAGCGCCCAGGACCACAGCACGATGACGTGGCCGAGGTAGGCAGAATCGAGCATCGCGACCGCATCCGGGAGGGACAGCTTCGCCCCGGAGCTGATCGCGGTGTTGATCATCTCGGACATCGCGGGTGCGTCGACCTGGGTGGTGAGCGCGGCGAAGCTGGTCAGATCGACCGCACCCTCGGCAACCTGGGCCGGCTTTGGATTAGACAAGTCACCGATCCGAAAACTCAATGCGCCAACCGAACTGAATGCGTGGCGGGCCAGGGGGAGTTCGATGTCCAGCCGCGAGTCGGTCAGCGATGCTTTGAGCAGGTTGCGGGCGGCGCCGATGGCCTCGTTGAGCTGACGGGCCACGCCGCGGCTCTGTTCGAGGGTCCCGAAGGCGGTGAACCGTTTGACGCGCTGCGCGCAGCGCTGTTGGATGCGTTCCACTTCGTCGATCTGGTGACCGACCAGTTCGAAGAAGCCGGCCATCACCTTGCGCAGCGCGGGGTCGAGGGCCGGGAGAGCTTGGGCGACCGCGGCGACGTCGGCTTCGAACTCGGCGCGTTGGTCGGGGTCGTTGATCATCCGCAGGAAGGCGCGGTGCGAGTCGCGGCCCTGCGAATCCCATGCGGCCTCGTAGTCGGCGTACATCCGGCGCTGGCGGTCGCGGTATTCGAGGTTGCTGTCGATCGGCTCGTCGAGGGCCGCGGTGGCGCGTTCGATCATCACGCCGTACTGGCCGATGTCGGTGATCAGGCGTTCCATCTGCAGCGCGATGGCATGGGCTTCGTCGTAGGCGTCGGTGAGGTCGACGTCATGGCTGTGCTCACTTGACGTGACGCTTCGGTCCAGGGCGTCGAGTTCAGTTTGTAGCGCGGCGATTTCGGCTTCGATGCCGGCGCGGATGCGGTCGGGATCGTTCCCGACCCGTAACGCGACCTGCTTGAGTCGGGACGCAATGCCGTTGATCGAACCGCCGGTGGCGATCGTGTCCTGCCGGCGCATGCCGCGGAGGAAGTCGAGCGCCCGGCGCGCCTCCTGGGTCAGGTAACACAGGTTGCGTTCGACACCGGAGCGCTGGTCGGCGACCCGGTGCAGCCAGCCCTGGCTGGCCCAGGACTTGATCAGGGCCAGGCCGGACTGCTCGCCGGCCTGATCTCAGTTCGGCGAGGTCGCGTTCGAGGCGTATGACGAGGTCGGTCTCGGGGACCACGCCGCCGCTGAGCTGGCGTTCCATCAGGGTTGCGTAGAGGTTGAGGTTCAACGTGGCCAGCAGGCGGATCGTGGGCGAGCCCTGAAGGCCGCGATTGAACTCGAGCAGGTCGGCGGGCGACAGCGTTGTGTCGTCGTCCAGCACATGCCCTCCGTCCCGATCGATCATGTCTCGGACGGTCCAAGATATGGCACGGAGGCGACAATCGGCATCCAGTGGGTGGGGTGTCGGGGGATGGTTTGAGTTGCTCGGTCACAGTGGTCCCAGGCATCGCTCAAACCTCAGTGGTCACCTTCCTCGAACCGAGGCCTACCCGCGGGGTTTCGAACAGGTGTGCGATGGCTATTCCGGGTGAGGAGGTGATGGTGACATGAGCGACGACGCACAGCAGGCGCCGAACGAAACGGCGGAAAAGGACCCAGCCGATTGGGTCACCGGCGACGAGCCCCTGACGGGACCGCAGCGCAGTTACCTGCACACACTCGGACAGGAAGCGGGCGAGGAGATCCCCGATGACCTGACCAAAGCCCAGGCGTCCAACATGATTGACGAATTGCAGCAGCGAACCGGGCGCGGCGGAGACTGAGGAGGCCGTCGAACGCCATCTGTTGGCTGAGCATCAGGAATCCCGGTGGTATTCGTCGTTCATCAGGACCTCGACGCCGCGCCAGCCCCAATACACCCGGTGGGCCTGGATCAAGCCGTCGTCGATCTCCATGACCTCGACGAAATCCATCTGCTCGCCTTGTGGCGTCACACGCGGGTACTCCCAAGTCGCGCGCCGGCCGTCAGTGAAGAAGCCAGCCCGGTGATAGGTGCGCAGCTTCGGGGTGCGAGCGACCACCTCGGCCAGAAACGGCCGTAGTTCGGCGTGGCCCCGGCGCATCCCCGTCCCGCCGGTAATGTGCGCGGCCACCGGGCTTTCCAACGTCGCATCGGGCGCGTAACACGCCAGCAGGGCGTCCAGGTCATGGGCGGCCAGCGCGCTCTCCCAGGCGTGCATCACTGCTTCGATCGCGCCGGGCGACGCGGTCGTGTTCACTGCGGTGTCGTGGGTGTCCATAGCCCCATCCTGGCGCCGAATTGCTTCGGCGCCGACCGAAATAACTGGCGCCTATCGTGGTGGCATGTCCAGCAATCCCGTTGTCGCCGTTGCCGCGGGGCATGGCGGTGACGCCGATATCGCCAGTGTTGCCGCGCTGATCGGCGAGCGTGCTCGCGCGCGGGTGTTGATGGCGTTGCTCGACGGGCGCGCGCTGCCGGCTGGCGTGCTGGCCGCCGAAGCTGGGGTGGCCGCCTCGACGGTCAGCGAGCATCTGGCCCAGCTCGTGCGCGCCGGTCTGCTGACCGTGCACCGTCAAGGTCGTGCCCGGTATTTTCGGCTGGCCGGCTCGCCGGTCGCCGAAGCCTTAGAGGCACTTGCCCGGATCTCTGCGCCCGAGCCGATTCGCTCGCTGCGCCAGGGGACGCGTGCGCACGCGCTGCGCCGGGCCCGTACCTGCTATGACCATCTGGCCGGTCGGCTGGGCGTGGCCGTCATGAGCGCAATGCTGGACCACGATCTGCTCACCGGCGGCGATGGACGCCACCGCCTCGAGGACGCCGTCGCCGACCGACTCTCGGCTCCCGGATCCGACCTGATCTACCGGCTCACACCACGCGGACGAGAAACCTTGGCCGCCTTGGGTATAGACCTCGGCGCCTTCGACCACAACAAGCAGATGATCCGCTACTGCGTGGACTGGTCGGAACAACGACACCACCTCGCCGGCACGCTCGGCAACGCGCTCACCCGACGCATGTTCGACCTCGACTGGATTCGTCGCGTCAACCAACGACGCGCAGTTGTGATCACCGACACCGGACGTCAAGGAATCACGGACGCCTTCGGAGTACCGGAGAATTGGGATTAGCGGGACGAGGACATGAGACGGCCCTCTGACGAAAGACGACGGATCTCACTGGTAATCCGCTACATTCCGGACTGAGGATGCATTGAGGGTGTTCCGGTTACCAAGGGCTGGATTGCCTAGTCGCCGTCGGCCGATCCGCCAGTTGCCGCTAGCCCCAGTAGGCGAAGCTACACGTGGGCCGCGGTTCACTCTTCAAGGACACGAGCTTGTCGCCATCCATGATGATCGTGCAGGTGAGGGGGGTGTCCCCGCCGTCGGCGGTCACCTGCGATTCCAGCTCGTTGTAGACCGGGTACTGCTTTTCCCACGGCAGCGGCACATTTGACTCGGCCTGCTCTGGGCCTCCATTGATCCGGTAACGGATCGTCACCGGGGCGCTGCCGCCACTGACCTTCATGACCGCCGTGCCGACCGGCTGGCCGGTGGGCGCCGCTGACGTTGGCGCCGGTGGCGCTGACGTCCTCATCTGCGAGGTCCCCACACCGCCACTGGCGGGTGCCGCGTGTCCAGGGGTGTTCTTGGTGCATGCCGTCGCCGCGACGCCAGTCGCTACGACGCTGATAATCACACCGACGGCACAACGACGCGAACGCATGCCCAAAGCCTACGATGACCGGCGTCGAATTCGGCATGGAAACCCGTGCCAACTCAGGTGTTCGTTCGAATGGTGGGTGCTTCGTATGCTGGGCAACAGATCACCCGAACGTCGCGCGCCGGTCGGGTCGCGTCTATGGTCGCCGGCGTGGACCGGGTTTACGAAGCGATGGAGCTGATCGCCGACATGCCCGACGGCACTGCCATTCTCGATGTCCCCGCGCGGTAGCGGGAACGCAGTGCGAAGGCTAGGGCCCTGATCAGCAGTCCGCTATGTCGGAGTAGACATCTCTGCACCCGTGTTGCATCGGGCACGGCTGAGGATCTAATTACAGTGGCGTACAACATGATAGGCAGGCCCACCTGCCAAATGTGCTGTTATGCGAGCGTAGTTCGATCCACCACATTCATCCGGTTCCGATTAATGGCGCGGTATATTGACGGAGCTCCGGTTACGCCACGAGCATGAGGTACGTGCTCCACTGAAAAGCCGACTAAAGACGTTGCGCGGCAAAATCTGCGCCCTGATCAACCATGCCATTCGCCGCGTACAGTGTGTGAGCGATGCCCGGCGGTCCCGGAGGTGCGCCATTGCAAATGGTGTCATCCGGGGCGCACAACTGATCGGTCTTGGGTGCGTACAGGGGACCGATCGTAATGGGCGGCGCGCCGGCACCGCGCAGGAACTCGTTGGACGGAGTTCCGAACAGAACTACTGCGGCCACGTGATTAGCCACCGCCGGTGGCAGCGGTTGCGGTATGTAGGACGCGAATTCCTGCGGCACTTCCTTGGGCACGACAGCCGAAGTGACGAAGCCGGCCACGGCGGCGCCTTGGGAATATCCGCCAAGCACCACTCTGGTGTTAGGACAGTTCGATGCCGTGGACTCGATATGAGTGCCGGCGTCCTTAATCCCGTCCACGACGGTTCTGGCGAAAGCGACGCCGCCGTTGAAGTCGCTACTGGCCTCGTAATTGACCGGATAGACCCCCACCGACTTGCCGCCCGCTCGTGACCCGAGCGCATCGACGAACGCCTGCCCGATCCCGCCAACCCCAGGCGGCTCGCCGGTACCGCGGGCAAACACCACTTCTACGTTGGGACATGGCTCGGCGGAAGCCGCTGGGACGGGTGCACCCGCCATCGACGTCCAGGCAGCCACTACGGCAGTAGCGAAATAACGGGCAAATCTCGGCAAGCTCATGGCCTGCGGATGCCCGGCCATGAGCTAGTCGAAACCGTCCTACGCGGTCTGCCCTACCGAGGTGGAGTTCTGGGAAGGCTCGCCGGATCGGCGGCTGGCCTACTACCGGGTCGGCGGCGAATGGAATCGCACTCGGCTGTGGCCGTAGCCCGAAGCATTCTCGACTTGCACTAGCCGGAGCGCGGCCGCAGTCCAAGGGCGAGGGCGATTAGTTTCGCCATGGCTTCCAGTCTGTATCTCCAACACGTCATCAATCGCACTCGAGGAGAGCATCAATGACTGCTACCTACACCTTCGATGTCTTTTCCAGCCTCGACGGCTTCGGCGGTGTCAGCGGCGGCGATTGGGGCGGTTACTGGGGCAAGCAAGGCCCCGAACTGCTCGACCACCGGCTCGCGCTGTATGGCGAGAAGCAGCGAATGGTCTTCGGCGCCAACACATATCGGCTCTTCGCGCAAATGCTGGCCGAGAGCACTGAGGCTTCCGACGTGCGCGACCCGTGGGTCACCCGGATGAGGCACCTGCCGGCGACGGTGGTGTCAACAACCTTGGACGGACCTCTCGACTGGCCTGACGCGACCGTCGAGAGCGGCGACGCCGCCGACGTCGTCGCCCGACTCAAGGAGGAGTCCGAGGCGCCGTTGCGCTCGCACGGCAGCCTGTCGATGAACCGGGCGCTGATGGCCGCCGGCCTGGTCGACCGCGTTCAGGTCACACTCTTTCCCGTGATCACCGGTCAGACCGGTGATGACCCGATCTTTCAGGGTGCGGCGGACTTCGACCTCGAGCTGATCGAAAGCCGGACGCTGGACGGCAATATCCAAGAGCTCGTCTACCGGCCGACTCTGCACGTCTGAGCCCATCCATGCGCATCACCGGTCGACGAGGGTGAAAGACCGTCGTGAACCGAGGAGCGCCGAGAATCGTGTTTACGGTTGTGATGCTCGGTTGTCTTTCGGCTTCCGAGTTTCGCGCACCGTGGTTTACGACGACCTCGTACTCCTGCGCTGACATGTAAACACGTCATGGCTCGGGTGGGCTGGCCACTCGGTCAGACGGATGAGGGGACTTCGGCAATGCTCAACGTTGCGATCCGAGACGAGCTGGCCGCCGACCTCGCCCAGGCGGAGCGCAGACGCGAGCCCATCGCTCCTTTGATCGCTGCCTATCCGGACATCGACGTCGTCGACGCCTACGAGATCCAGCTGATCAACATCCGCCAGCGGGTGGCCGAAGGTGCGCGGGTGGTCGGCCACAAGGTGGGCCTGTCGTCGTTGGCGATGCAGCAGATGATGGCGGTCGACGAACCGGACTACGGCCATTTGCTCGACGAGATGCAGGTGTTCGAGGACATTCCGGTCGAGGCGGCGCACTACCTGTACCCACGGGTCGAGGTTGAGGTGGGGTTCATCCTGTCCGAGGACCTACCCGGTGCCGGCTGCACCGAGGACGACGTCCTGGCGGCCACCGAGGCCCTGGCACCTTCCATCGAGTTGATTGACACGCGGATCACCGACTGGAACATCGCCCTGTGCGACACGATCGCCGACAACGCCTCCTCGGCGGGCTTCGTGCTGGGTGAGGCGCGGGTTCCGCCAGACGACCTCGACGCCAAAGAGATCGAGGCGGTGTTGACGCGCAACGGCGAGGTGGTCGCCGAGGGTCGTGGCGACGCAGTGCTGGGCAACCCGGTCACGGCGGTGGCGTGGTTGGCCCGCAAGGTCGAGAGTTTCGGCGTGCGACTGCGAAGAGGGGACATCGTCTTGCCCGGATCGTGCACGCGGGCGATTGATGCGCGCCCCGGCGACGAATTCCTCGCCGACTTCGCGGGCCTCGGTTCGGTCCGTTTGTCGTTCGAATAGGCATTGACGATTCATCAGATAAGCAGAGGACTTGACACTCGTTTCCGCCGTATTGCCCTGGGGCTTCGACCTATTGCCCGTCGGGGGAGAGGCCCATCCTGCCCGAGGCTGCTTACTCAACCGGTGGTGCGGTGTTGAGGGCGTCAATTAGTGGCGGAGCGGTGGCGGATCGATCGGTCGAGCCGTCTAGCGGTATGCCCCGTCGAGGAGCGGCACGGTAGACCGAGGCAAAATTTCATGACGGTTTCGGTTGAGCAAAGTTATCGCAGCCTACCCGCGATGCGAGGGCCGATATCGCCCTGTTTGGCTTTAGCGTTGGCTGCTATGGCCGGACTGAACAATTGCGTGAAGAGGTGGCGCACAGCGCTTCACGCAACCGCGTCAGCATTGATGGTTGCCACCCTCGGAGTCGCCATCACCCCCGTAGCTCATGCGGCTGCGGCCGCGGCGACGTTGTCGGTGGACCATACGTGGCAGACCGGTTTCATCGCCCGCTTCGCCATCACCAACTCGAGCATGGCGCCGCTGAACGATTGGAAGCTTGAATTCGACATGCCGGTGGGACAATCCGTCTTGCACACGTGGAATAGCACCCTTACCCAATCCGGCACGCACTATGTTCTGACCCCCGCGAATTGGAATCGCAGCATTGCCCCCGGTGGTTCGGCCACGGGTGGGCTGAGAGGCGTGCTGACCGGTTCCTACTCGCCACCGTCGAATTGTGTGCTCAACGGGCAATATCCCTGCACCTAGAGCGGACTGCACACTGAGGAGCGCCAATACCTAGCGCGGCGTCGATGGTGCCATACGCGGCGTTGCTAGCCTTTCCAGACGACCTTGTCCGTGCCCCCGGCGTCCCGGTAGACGACACTGTCGGGGTTCGCACCGTTGCGAACGTCGAAGTAAACGCGCCCCGTAACAGGGCTGCCTAAGGGGAGTGGCCCCTCAGGAAGGCCGTCGGTCTGGTTGCCCTTCATCACCGCGAACGTGGAGCTGTTGACGGCCCGAGCGTTGAAGTCGGCAATGTTAGGGGTTGCATTACCGCTCACACCTTTGGCTGTGACATCCGAGTACCACACGCCGTCGTTGTGGCCGCTGGGCTGCAGGTTGCTCACGGTGTAGTCGATGGTGCCGCCCATGCTGGAAATCTCCGCCATCTGGCCGAATTGCAGCACTTGCGGATCGGCGAATGCCGGTGTCGCCGCCAGGATTCCGGCCGCCGCCAATACAGCTGTTGCTGCCGTTGTTTTCGATGCAATGTGTGAGAACGCCACGTTCGGGCTCCCTTCGTGATCTGCCGGCTGTCCAGGAGCGACAGCTAGATCGAAGGTGTATCCAAAGCTCGGAATTTCAAACCTCATGTTTGCTGAATAGCGCTTATCGATTTGCGCGCTCATTCATTGGTAAAAGCTCGATATCAGAGCAATCCGTCCCAGGGCTTTCTTGTTGAATTTCTCACCGACCGGAGGGTAGAGCAACGTTGTGCTCGCGTTGGTTCGTGTCGGCTTGGTTTACTGGTAACGCTGCATATTCAACTCCTGCATATCGCGCCGTGGCGGGACGTCGATGGGATGTCATGGACCTCGCCCGCCGAGCCGATGGTGGATTTCAACGAGCACCGGTGATCCTTACTCGGGTGCTCTGCTCGCCGGCTATGACCGCGCCGTAAGTTCGTTCGGAGCTACGAAGACCGCGCACGCATGCGCCACCCAAGTGGTTCGGTTGTAGTTCCGGCCGGGCGAGGAGGTCAGCAGCAACTTGATCTGCACCGCAGGAAGACCCGAGAGGAAGTTCATGAGAACGATCGCATACCGCCACGCGGCAGTCGTCGGCCTGGCCGCCGTCGCACTAATCGCTGGGGGCTGCAGCAATGGCAAGAGCGTCGACGCGTCGCCACCGCCTCAGGTCGGGGCGAACGCCACCTCCACGTCTACAACCCCAGCGCAGCCCACCGAGATGAAGCTCATTGGGGAGCGCGGCGTCGAGGTGACTCTAACCGGCCCGATCGCTGCCAAGTACTCGTCGGCAACCGAGAGTCAGAGGCAGGCTCTCGGCAAGCCATTGACGGGTGACCGCAACGCGGGGACACGGGCGAGCGGCCTGGTATTCCAGCAGTTCCAGGGCGGCGTGATCACCGCCAAGAACGACCAGCCCGGCACGCCCGCGTATATCACCCTGGGCAAGATCCGTGAGGCCTGGAATATCCCGCGCGGCCCGGACGGCATACCTGCGGTCACCGGCACTAATGGTTCGGCAGGTCCGCTGGGCTTTCCGACCAGCGACCAGAACGCCGTCGGCGATCTGCTCGTGTCGAACTTCGAGCACGGCAAAATCGAGTACAACCCGCAGTCCGGGCAGGTCGAGGTGACGGTAAACGGCAAGGTCGTGCCCTCCGGGCTGTAGCCCGAATCAGGCGCGCGGACACACTGCAACAGTTGCCGAAACCTAGCACCGTTTGGAAAGTACGTATTCGATCGGCGGCCGCGGCAGATGAAACCCTGAAAGGCGGGCCTAAGGTTGAGGAGTCGCGCGACGGGTATGCACAGTCAAGCGGCACCGGCCGCGGCAGCCCGTAGATCGGAGCGACCGTGATCATTCTCGGCATCATCCTTCTCGTTGTCGGCTATTTCACCGGGATCAGCATCCTGTACACGATTGGCGGCATCTTGGTCGTCGTCGGCATCATCTTGTGGATCTTGGGCGCGGTGGGGCGTCCCGTCGCTGGCCGCAAAGTGTGGTTTTGACGCGCGTCGTGTCGCGTGGCTTCAGCGAGCTCGGACGGCTGAAGGGCGAATACTTTACTGGCGATTTGCCCGGGTGCGACAGGGTAGCGGTGGCCGGCACGAGCGACAGTGCTCTACTGGTAACCCGCCATATTCGATTCGTGCATATTCGTATTGCGGGCGCCTGTGGTGACCTTCTGCGCCCATTCGGTCAATCGAGGATCGGCGAGTGTTGAGGTGAAGTAGCCGCCATCAAGACGCTTCGCGGGCCGGGAGGGCACGGCGATGAGGAACGCGCCGGCTGCTTGGGCCGGCAGTCACGCGGGCGCCGACCTTGCGTCGGAGTTGTTCGGCGAGGATGTCTGCGTGGCGGGCGACTCCGCCGATCCGCTTACTGCTCGATCCGACCGGCGATCATCTCGGTCCACTCGGTGACATAGTCCTCGTCGGTTGTGTCGATGTGGTTGGAGTGGAACATGATTCGGGAAGTGCGTCTGCCGACCAGGGCATCGACGCCGATGGCGGCGACCCGACGGGCCGCCGCGACGTCCGGTGCGGATGCGCAGGCTTGAATCCAGTCGCCGAGTTCGCTGTAGAGGCCGTCGATCAACGCGGCATAGGCGTCGGTGAGGCGCGGTGATTCCTCGGCCGGGGTGCGGGCAACAACTTGCAGAAATTCGCTCTCTTGATCGAGCACGCTCATCAAATACCGGCACAGCAGCGACAATTCGGTGCGCAGGTCACCGCGGCCGGCGAACAGCGCGCTGATGTCGTGCATGGCGCGGCGCCGGTCGAGCTGCCGATCGATCACCGCGGACAGCAATTCCTGCTTGGACCTGAAGTGGTTGTAGAGCGCCCCACAGCGGGGCACCAGCCCGGCCGCTTGCTCGATCTGCTTGACGCTGGTCGCTCGGTAGCCCTGCTGGCTGAACAGACGCATCGCCTCGGTGATCAAACGCTCCTTGGTCGTGGTATCGACCCTTGACTCGCTCATAATCATCTGATTATATTTGGTAATCGGGCGCTATATCAAGTGCTGATGTGCTTGCTAGGGAGGGGACCGCGATGTCCGAGATCGGAGCGCCGGTTCCCCGCGGCCGCGTGCGCCGCACCATGCCGATGGCCGGCTTTACCGCCCGCGCCGCCGGTGGGCGCATGCTGGCTGGGCTGCGCGAAAAAGCCGGCGACGCCGGAGCGGTGCAGCGCTTCCACGAGCGCACCGCCGAGCGCTACGTCGAGCTGCTCGGCCACTCCAAAGGTGTGCTGATGAAAGCCGGTCAGATGATGTCGATGGTCGACACCGGCGCGCTGGGCGCCGGTGAATTGTCCCCGTATCAACAGGCGCTGACACGGCTGCAGGCGGATGCACCGCCCATGGATCCCGCGCTAGCGCTAGAGATCCTGCAGGCTCAGCTGGGCCGGCCGGTGGACGCGGTGTTTGCTGACTTCACCGCCGAACCTATGGCCGCGGCCTCCATCGGCCAGGTCCATCGCGCCGTGCTGCTGGACGGCCGCCAGGTCGCCGTCAAGATCCAATATCCCGGTGTTGCACAAGCGATTCACGACGACTTGGCCAACACCGAATTGCTGACCACGCTGTTTCGGTTGACTGCCGGCGCATTCGGGGCGGCGATGCCCGATATCGGCAGTGCCTCAGCCGAAATCGCCGACCGCATCTCCGAAGAAGTCGATTACCGGCGCGAAGCGGCCAACATCACCGCTTTCGCCGACCTGTATCGCGGGCATCCCTTCATCCGGGTACCCGAACTTGTGTCCGAGGCGTCTTCGGATCAGGTGTTGACCATGACGTACGTCGACGGAATGGATTGGGCGGCAGCGCAAGAAGCTGACCAAGAGCTGAAAAACTGTTGGGCGGAAGTGATCGCACGGTTTGTCTTCGGTTCTTATCGGCACGCCAACCTATTCCATGCCGATCCCCACCCGGGCAATTACCGCTTCGGCGCCGACGGCACCGTCGGGTTCGTCGACTTTGGATGCGTTAAGCGCCTGACCGAGCCACAGCGCCAACGGATCGTCCAAGTCGTGCGCGCCGCCGTCGATGGACGTAAGGACGACTTGCGCGACATCATGATCGACGGCGGTTTTTTTGCCGCCGATTGCGCACTGACCGCCGACGACACTTATCAGTGGTGGCAGGGCATCCTCTACGAAACGCTGGACAGCCAGCCGGCGACCTATACCGAACACGCCTCGGCGCGCGCCATCCAGTTCCTGCTTGATGTCCGCGCTCCCGATCACCCCATGCGCCAGATGTCGATCCCACCCGACCTGGTGTTCTTCTCGCGGATCAACCTGTCTATGAACGCGGTGTTCTCCGCGCTGCGCGCGTGCATCTACACCCGAGGCTTGCTCGACGATATGGATGGCGTCGCACCGCCGGTGACCGAGCTGGGCCGCCAGCACCTCGCCTGGGCCCGCCAGCGGGGCCTGCCGTTGGGAGTGGACGATCATGAGCAGCGCTGACGTCACCAGCATCCGGCTGCCCTGGGATGCCGCCGATCCCTATCCCTTCTATGAGGCGCGCCGCGCCGAGGGCGAGGTGGTATGGGATGACACCGCCCAGGCGTGGCTGGCGCTGAGCTATGAGGCCGCGCGGGAGGTCCTCGGCGGACCTGGTTGGACGAGTGACCCATTGGCCAACCCGCTGGCTCGAGCTGCGATTGATCCACTTAGCGCGGACTTCTTCGCCGGGTCCATGTTGTTCGCCGACGGCGCCCGGCACACGCGGCTACGCACAGCGGTGCGTGACGTGTTCACCCGATCCTTCGCCGCCAACCTGCGCGCAGGTGTCGAGGCGATCACCGCCGCTTTGATCGACGAGCCCGAAGTCGGTGTGCCATTTGATTTCATGGCCGATATCGCGCTGCCGCTACCGATCGCGGTCATCGCAGGCTGGCTGGACCTGGAACCCGCCACCGCCCGTCTGCTGCGGGAGCTGTCGCCGGTGATCATCCGCATGCTCGGCACCCTCGCCGACCCCGACGAGATCGCCGCCGGCGCGGCCGCCGGGGCCGCGCTGATGGCCGAGTTCCTTCCCCTGGCCGCCGACCGACGCAGCCATCCCGGCGACGACCTGCTCAGCTTCATCGCCGCCGATCCCGACGTCTCACTCGATGAGGTCGTCGCGACCGCGATACTGATCGCCGTCGCCGGACACGAAACCACAGCCAATATGCTTGGCGCCGGGATCATTACGCTACTCACCCCTGCTGAGGACGGCAGCCGCGTGCTCGACCGCATCGACCCAGCCGACCCCGCACTGGTGACCGAGCTGCTTCGACTGCACGGCCCGGTGCAGTCGACGGTGCGCACCGCCTCCACCGACCACACGATCGCCGGCACCCGGATCGCGGCCGGTGACACCGTGCTTGTCGTGGTCGCGGCCGCCAACCGCGACCCCGCAGTGTTCGACCAACCCGACCAGTTCCGGCTCACCCGGCACGGGCCTGCGACGCTGTCTTTCGGTTACGGGGCGCACTACTGCCTCGGCGCCGCCGTCGCGCAACTCGAACTCCTTACCGCGATACCCAAAATCTTTGACCGCCAGCCCGTTCTGGCTGGGCCGGTGCATTGGCGGGACACGCCGGCCATCCGCGGCCCTCTGAGCGTGCCCCTGATCTTCACCAGCAGGTAGAGCGCGACCAGAAACAAGGGTGAATGGGCGATGCGTATCTTCTTGACCGGCGGCACCGGCGCTATTGGCAGCTACGCGGCACCCGCCCTAGTCGCCGCGGGACACACGGTCTCAGCATTGGCCCGCACACCCGACAAAGCCGCAACGCTCAGGAGCCAAGGGGTTCAACCAGTCTCGGTGTCCTTGTTCGACCGTGAAGGACTCACTGCCGCGTTCGCGGGCCACGACGTGGTGGTCAACCTCGCCTCAGCACTGCCACCGACACACCGGATGATCCTCACCTCGGCCTGGACCGCCAACCACCGCGTGCGTGCCGAAGGATCAGCCAACGTCGCCGCCGCCGCGTTAAAAGTCGGTATCCCGCGGCTCATTCAAGAGTCAATCGTGATGATCTACCGCGACGGGGGCGACCACTGGATTGACGAGGACTGGCCCACCGACCGATTCCCCAGCGCTGCCGGTAACCACGCCGCCGAAGCCAACGCACAACGATTTACCCACGGCGGGGGAGTCGCCGTGACCCTTCGCTTCGGCATCTTCTACGGGCTCGGCGCCGCCCACAGCGAGCAAATCATGGCATTCGCACGCCGCCACATCGGATTCCAGGCCGGTCGCCCTGACAGCTACGTCTCATCGATCCACGTCGCCGACGCCGCCAGCGCCGTCGTCGCCGCACTCGAATCGCCTTCCGGTACCTACAACGTGGTTGACGACCAACCCCTCACCGCACGCGACAACACCCAGGCCATGGCCGCTGGGGTGGGAACCAACACATGGCTTCGTGCTCCCGGCCGCGCCGCGTCGCTGCTCGGTCAGCGCACCACATCGGTAACTCGCTCGCTGCGAGTCAGCAACACCCGATTCCGAGCGACCACCGCATGGAAGCCCCGTTACTCCAGTGTGTGGGAAGGCTACCGCGCCATGGCGGGGGACAGGAAACTGCAGTGTCGCCGGTCTACGGGCGCGGACTAGCGCACGAGTGACAATCGAAAGATGTTATGAACGCTTGTCAATACAACTATACGTGCAGGGTGTATGCAGATCAGCACACTGAATTATGTTGCGAGACACCATAATTAAAGAATATGCAGTAGTGCACTGGTGACTCCGCATATTCAACTCCTGCGTATTGCGCCGTGCCGGATGTCGATGGGATGTCAGGGGACCGCACGCGGTCGTGTCGGCACCATCTACCGCCATCGCGGCGATTACCCGTTGCCCGACGAGCTTGTTGCTCACGGCCATAGCGATCCCCAAGCGCTTTACAGTGTTTACTTTGAAGCTATTGACCTTTGGGGTGCGGGTGCCGGTGATCATCGCGTCCACCTCGACCTCTACGAAAGCTATCTGCAGCCACTAAACGACGAGATGCCGTGAGCCACGACCATAGCGCTCACACCGATCGACGCCGCGCACAAATCACCGCGCGTGTCGCGGTGCTCGAACAGCGGTTGATTGAGCGCGGGGCCCTCACCGGCGAACAACTCGACGACATCCTTGACATGTTCAGCCACCGGCTGGGCGCTCATCACGGCGCCCGTTACGTCGCCCGGGCCTGGACAGATCCGAGTTTCAAACGCGACCTTCTCAAGGATGCCACCGCTGTCGTGCGCCGATGCGGCTACGACCTACGCGGCGCCTCTAACCGCGAATTGCCCTTCCTGCACTTAGAAGTCGTGGAAAACACCGATGACGTCCACAACCTGGTGGTGTGCACCCTGTGTTCGTACTATCCGACCGCCCTGCTCGGTCCACCTCCGTCTTGGTACAAGAGCATCCAATACCGGGCTCGCGCGGTACGTGAGCCACGCGCCGTCCTCGCCGAGTTCGGCACCCATCTTCACCAAGCAGTCCAAGTGAGGGTCTGGGACTCCAATGCCGACTGCCGATACCTGGTCCTGCCACGCAAACCCAGCGGCAGCGAGCATTTGACCGAACACCAACTCGCTGCACTGATCACCCGAGACTGCTTGATCGGCACCAGACAACCCATTGGGCCATCACCTCGGCCGAGCTAGCGCACTTCAGCTTGCGTCTGCCCCCAGCGGGAGAGCGGCACGTGACGTGCGGCCCTGACATAGATCAGCGTCTTCGCCGCCGACCAGATATGAGTAGATTCTCACTGCGCACTGCAGCGCGGCGGCTCGGAAGTGCTTCGACAAAACGCAATACAATCGCGGAGCTACCAGGACGAAACTCCTGCCACGAAACACGTTGCTGCACAGCATGATAACGAAAATGGAGTAGGCTACTGGTAAGTCTGCATATTCGATCTGTGCATATCCCTCGAACGCAGGCAGGACAGACGCTGAGGCTGAGGCTGAGGCAATCAACCAGACTCGGCGATCCGGTCAGTAATGGCCTCGGCCGCTCTGCCGAGCGCGATCAGGTCCGGATTCGTCAGCGATTCCACCACCAATTCGCGCACTTTCGCGACATGCGACGGGGCCGCGCCGGCGACCCGCTTCATTCCCGCCTTCGTAAGCTTGGCCACGTTCACCCTGCCGTCATCGGCGCAGACATGCTTGATCACCAACCCGTCGTCTTCGAGGCGCTTGACCACGTGGGACAGTCGCGACAACGAGGAGTTTGCTTTGGCCGCGAGCTCCGACATTCGCAGTGTCCTGTCGTCGGCTTCCGACAGATTCGCCAACACCAGGTACTCGAACGTGGTCAGTCCGGTGGTGCGCTGCAGGTCCCTTTCCAGGGCCGCCGGAAGCTCCATGATCATCGACAAGAGCTGACGCCACGCACGTTGCTGATCGTCGGTGAGCCATACCGTTTCGGGTCGACCACGCTCACGCTTTGGTCGCGTCATCGCGGCGACCCGAGGGTGTCCGATCGCACGACTGTCATCCGGATCTCCTCCTCCGTACTGAGGATAGTTTAACCATCAACTATTGAATGTGAGGTGCCGACCCGGCGAGCTCACGTCGTGAAGACCCTCGGCCGCGATTCGTGGCACGACCTTCAACCCTGTGTCACCGCCTACGGCGCCTGATCGTCATCAAGGCGTCGCGGCCGAGTCGTGCGGGCAATGAGTGCGATACAAATCCATTAGTTGACGCGTCACGTAAACACGCTCTAGGGTTGTTGAAGCATCAACTGATGCCGCCCGCCGTGCCCGCGTGGATGCGAGAGTCGCAGGTGAAATCGCTCGGGCCGACCCTGTCTGCACGCATACATCTTCGAGGAGCCCTTGTGAACATCGCGGTATGGATCGCGTCTGGATTACTCGCCGCCGCATATCTTTTCACCGGTGGCACGAAACTGCTGAAATCCAAGGAGCGCCTAGCGGAGAACCCCTCCACGGCCGGCGCCGCCGAGGCCTTGTCTGCCGCGTCGATCAAGCTCATCGGCGGCGTCGAGGTGGCCGGCGCTCTCGGGCTGATCCTGCCGTGGCTCACCGGCACCGCGCCGATCCTGTCGCCGGTGGCTGCCGTGGGGCTCGCGCTGCTGCAGGTAGGCGCGGCGGTGTTCCACGGTCGCCGAGGGGAGTACAAACAGTGGCCCGTGAATGCCGTGTTCCTGGCGGTGGCGGTCTTCGTCGCGACCGCGCGGACCGCGGAGGTCGTGCGATGAGCAGCGCTCTGCAGTACGCCGTCGTGGGCACCGGCGCCGTTGGCACGGTTCTGGCGCAACGGTTCTCCGACCACCAGGTCCCAGCACTGTGGGCCAACACGCGAGGTCCGGAGACGATCGACGTCACCGAACTGTCCGCCTCGATCGCACCGGCCGCCCTCGACACAGCCCTGGATGCAGACGTGATCATCTTGGCTATTCCGTTCCTGAAGGTCCGTGAGTTGGGCAAGACCCGTTCGGACTGGTCGGGCAAGATCGTCGTCGACGCGACAAACGCGTTTCTGGTGCCTAATTCCGAGCAGATCCTCGGCGGACGCTTGTCGACCGAGTTGAACGCCGAAGCGTTTCCGGGCGCTGCGGTGGTCAAGTCGTTCAACCAAACCGCTGCGAGGCAGCTCGCCGAGAAGCGTCCACCCGAATTCGGGAAACGGGTGGTCTTCGTGTCCAGCAACGACTCCACGGCAAGCGCGGTGGTCGCCGGGCTGTGCACCGATCTCGGCTTCGCCCCAATCGAACTCGGACGTCTCGACGAGGGCGGCGTGCTCATCCAAGCCCGCAACGCCCTGGTCCTACGCGAACTCTACGAGCTGCCGTCCGAACTCGAGAAGAGCATTCAGGTGACGTCGGCGGTTGGGCGTGATCTGACCCCCGGCACGTGGACGATCGACCCCGTCCACTCTTCCATCACGTTCTCGGTTCGCCACCTGATGGTCGGCAGGGTACGTGGGCGGTTCGGCGACTTCTCCGGCGCGATCACGGTGCCCGAGAACGGAACTGCGAGCATTGCGGCCACCGTCAAGGTCGGGTCGGTGGACACCGGCAACCCAACCCGCGACGAGCACCTGCGGGCACCCGACGTCTTCAACGTCGACGAGTTCCCCACCGCGACACTCGTCTCGGTCGACATGCACGGCGCCGGGGAGAACGACTGGGTGCTCATAATCGACTTCACCCTGCGCGGAATCACCAAACGCCTACCACTGGCGTTCTCATTTCTCGGGGTGAGCGTCGGCATGGGTCACGGGGAAGTGGCCGGGTTCGAAGGCGTGATCACACTGAAGCGTAGCGACTTCGGCGTCCTGACCGACACTCCCGTGCTAGCCGGAGGCGGCCCGATGCTCGGAGACACCGTCGATGTCACCGTGTGCGTGGAGGCGGTCAAGGCACCCGCCGCGCCGACCGGATCAGAGGGCGACGCCGCACCCGAGTAGGGCCCACATCGCTCTGACAACCCAGAACTGAAGGGAAGACCACCAGTATGTTCAAAATCCCAGCCTCCGATCCTTCTGAGTTCGCGGGCAAGCGCGCGATCGTCACGGGGCCGCGTTTGATGAGGTAAAGCGTTCATGGCCAGAGCAGGTCAGAGGGCCTCGCTCGCAGCCGGGGTGTCGTCGAGGGTGGCGAGGTGGTGCAGGATTCGTTCGTTGAGGGTGGCGAGGATGTCCAGCTCGGCGGGAGTGAACAAGTCGATGAAGTTCCGGCGGACGTCTGCGACGTGCCGTGGTGCGGCTCTTTCGATGGCGGCGCGGCCGGTCGGCAGCAGGCGGACCACGGTGCTGCGGGCGTCGTCGGGGTTGAGTTCGCGGCTGATCAGCCCGTCGTTCTGCATGCGCCGCAGCTGGTGCGAAAGTCGACTCTTCTCCCAGTCCAGCGCGGTGCACAGATCGCGGGCGCGCATGCGGTCCCCGTCCAGAGCCGAGAGCACCACCAGAACCTCGTAATCGGGCCCGGACAGGCCCGATTCCTGTAGCCCTCGATTCAAGTGGGCGACGAGCTGCCGTTGCGCGAACACGACGGCCCGCCACGCGCGGTCTTCGGCGGGACTCAGCCAGTTCGATTCCACAGCGTCCACGCTACCTCGATTGGTTGACGGCTCATCCAAAACACACTTATGGTTGAGGCATCAACATATCAGGGCATCAACCAAGAGGGGAGTACTTCGTGAACAGCAGCATCAGCATCATCGGCCTCGGCACCATGGCGAGCGCACTGGCCCAACGCGCACTTGCCGGCGGCAACGCAGTCGAGATCATCGGCCGCGATCCGGCCAAGGCCGAGCAATTGGCCGCCTCGCTCGACGGCGCCAGGGTAGGGACGGTCGGCACCGTCCCGGCCGGGGACATGGTCATCCTCGCCGTGCCGTACGCCGGCGCGGCGGAGGTGGTCAGCGGGTACGGGGATGCCCTGAGCGGCAAGATCGTTATCGACATCACCAACCCCGTCGCCCCCGACATGAAGGGCTTGCTCACTCCCGAGGGAAGTTCGGGCGCGCAGGAGATCGCTAAGGCCGCCCCCGCCGGGGCGCACGTGGTCAAGGCCTTCAACACCGTGTTCGGCAACGTGTTGACCGCCGCCGCGGCCGAGGGGCGCTCGTTGGACGTGTTCCTCGCCGGTGACGACGCGCAGGCAAAGACTCGCGTATCGGCGTTCGTGGAGAGCCTGGGCCTGCGCCCGCTGGACGCCGGGCCGCTGGCCATCGCGCGGGCAATCGAATACGCGGGGCTGCTGGAAATCAGCCTCTTGAACCACGCGCTCGAGAACACCAGCTTCGCATTTGGCACCACCGTTCTCAGCTGAGCACCGCACCTACCTGGAAGGAAAAGTCACATGCGCGTCTTCATCACTGGCGGGACCGGTCATGCCGGTTCGCACATCATCCCCGAGCTCATCGCCGCCGGGCATGAGGTCACCGGCCTGGCCCGGTCCGAGGAATCCGCGGCGGCCCTGTCCGCGCTGGGCGCGACGGTGCGCCGCGGTGACCTCGAGGACCTCGACGGGCTCACTGCCGCGGCCTCCGACTCCGACGGTGTCATTCACGTCGCACACCGCCAAGACCTGCTTCCCTCCGGCGGGATGGACGCCGTGGCCGCCGCCGAGCTCCCGATCATGCACGCCTTCGGCAAGGCACTCGCGGGAACTGGAAAGCCACTGGTCGCGGCCGGCAGCATCGGCGGCCCCGGGCAGGGCCTGGGCCGGCCCGCCACCGAGGAGGACCCGGCCCTTCCCAGCGGCGACGAGTACAAGGGCACCCTACGGGCGCGCAATGTCGTGGAACACGCCGTAGTCGACCTCGCCGAGCAAGGAGTGCGGTCCTCGATCGTGCGGCTTCCGCTCATCGCGCACGACACGACCGATACTGCTGGCTTCCTCCCGCAGCTGATCGCGCTCGCGAAGGACAAGGGCTTCGCCGGCTACCCCGGAGACGGCGCGAACGCGTGGAGCGCCGTGCACATCCGCGATGTCGCGTCCTTGTTCCGCTTGGCGCTGGAGAAGGGTCCGGCTGGCAGATATTGGCACGCGGTCCAAGACGAGGGCATCCCGTTCTGCAAGATCGCCGAGGCCATCGGCAGCCGTCTGGACCTGCCCGTCGTGAGCGTTCCCGTGGACGAACTGATGGTGCCGGGGTACTTCGGGGCCCTGGCGAGCCTAGTCACGAAGAACTACCCAGCAGCCAACCTCATCACCCGCCAGACCCTGGGCTGGGAACCCGCTCAGCCGGGCCTGCTCGCCGACCTCGACAACGGGCACTACTTTCCCGCCCACTGACGGCATGCGCGCACCGACCCAGCCTCCACCCACTCACCAGGAGCAACTATGACCACCTTCGCCCCGCACCGCGACACCATGGACTCCTTCGTCGACTGCATCAACGACGCCGGCGACAAAGGCGTCGACACCGACGCCCTCACCGGTTTGCTCGCCGAGGACGTAGTGATCCACGGCCCGTTCGGCGATGATCCGGTGACCGGCCGCGAAGCCGTCGTGGAGACCATTCGATCGGTCAACGCACTGTCGGCCGACGACACCTACCTGGAAGTTCTCACCGGCGTGACCCACCACGCCGCACACTTCCGGCTGCAGGTCGGAGACGCTGCGGTCAACGGGATCTTCTTCGTCCTGCTCGACGCGGACGGCAAAATCGCCGAGGTGAACATCTTTTACCGCACGCTGCCGGCCGGCGTCGCGCTGCAGCGGAGCATGGCGACTGCTCTCGGCTGGCAGCCCTGGGAACTGCGCACCGGCGGGGCGTGACACGAAGCACGTGGCCCGCACGGCGCGGCGCAAGCGACGCCTCGGCCCCTGCCCGCGCACTGCCGGTCAATCCGCTCACCACCTGCACGATCGTGCACGTCGGCGGCGCAACACCATGGGGCCGCCGCAGGCACCGGCCAGACGACCAGTGGGTTGAGAGGGAAGAAAAGATGAAAACAATCATCAGGAGCGGTCCCAACATCGGCGACAGCGGGAACACAGCCCATGCGGCGAAGGGCCGCAACGCTTTCGTCCACGTTCTGGTCACCAGGACCGGCGGCAACACCACCACGGGGGAGCCGAACTGTGCCGGGCCGGCCAGCGACTACCTCATTCTTGCACTGCGCGAGGCGGAGGTTGCTGCCCGTGCCTGACTATGGTCACCCGTTGCGATTCGGAACGTTCATCTCCCCGACGAACTCGCCTGCGCACCGCCCGGTCGAGATGGCCCAGCTCAGCGAGCGACTCGGCTTCGACCTCGTCACCTTTCAGGACCACCCGTACCTATCCCGCTTCCTCGACACCTGGACCCTGACAGATGAAAACGGAGTGGTTACTGGTAACCCGCCATATTCGATCCCGCCGTATCCACACGATGCGCTGCAGCGGATGGGGTGGAATTTGACGGGGGGAGGCGATGACTGCCGGCCAGATCCCGCTGGCGGCCCGGCCGGATACGCTACACCTCCCTGCCGGAGGATTGTTTGCTGTTAGCCATTGCGCATTGAAGGCCGACGAGCCGTGGGCTCCTGATAATCGCATTCGCCGACCGTCGACGGAGTCGATGCATCGCATCGCGATAACGTGCGTAAGCTCGTCCCGTGGCTGCTGAGCCCTGCGACGACACCGACGAGCCCTATCAGCTGCGGACACTGGGTGACCTCCCACTTCCGACGCAATTCACGACCACCCTTCCCGCTGCGAACCCCCGGCAGCTTCCGCTGGCCGACCTAGAGCCCGAGGTATTCGAACGGCTAGCCGCCGAGCTCGTCGCTTGGCGCAGCAACAGCACGAAGGTCCACTTCTACGGTCGGCGCGGACAAGCGCAATACGGGCTCGATATCGTGGAACACCTGGGTGAAGCGAAACCGACGCTGTATCAGGTTCGTCGGCTGCAGTCGCTGCAAGCGAACGACGTCACTGGCGCCGTGCACGACTACGCGCGCGATCCTCGACCGCATCAACCTCGACGGTTCGACCCAGACAAGTTCGTCCTTATTACCTCTGCCGAATTTGATTCTGACACTGGCAACGTCGATGCTCTCGATGCGCTGAACGTCGAGTACGAGGGCGATCTCGAGGTGGAGGTGTGGGGAGCGGAAACGCTTTCGCGCGAACTGCGCAACTACCCGCGGCTCGTCCATTCGATGTTCGGCCCGCACTGGGCCGAAGCGTGGTGCGGATGGCGTCCCACCGATCGCGAACTGGCAGTGCCCAATGCGTTGGCCTTCACCAATGATCCGGCCAGCGTGCTCGGTGTCAGTGCCACGCTGTTGGCGGCGTCGACTGACGAACCGACCCGGCCGCGCGAAGCCGCCAATGCCTACCATCAGGTCGCCGAAACGTTTGAAGCCAAGGGCTTTCCGGCGCACGCCACGACCGTTCGGCTCAGCGAGGCACGGGCGTTACGCTCGGCGGGGGACTCCGAGGACGCGTTCGAGCTCGAGTTCGCCGTTGCGCTGCAGCACGTTCGAAGTGGGATGCCCTACTTCGAGCCCTCGTCTGAGACGCTCATACAGCGGGCCGTAACCGATCCGCAGCAGGCCAAGGCGCAGTTGATCGGGACGCTCACCGAGTGGGCCGAGCATGGCGTGAACCTCGAACAGGCGATCCCGGCGCTGTCGACCTTGCACGCGGAGGCCGACGACGCGTTCACCGAATTATGTCTGATGACTGCGGAACACGCACTCGTCGATGGTCTGTTCGACTTCGACCCACCTCGTTCATTCTCAGCGGCCGCGCGGTCCGAGGACTTGTCGGGCGATCTCGACACTTTGCGCCATCTGCTCGGCGCAACGACGTCTCCAAGCGATGCCGGCCTGCGGGCCAGGTTGGACTGCGCCGTCGCCGATGCGTCACTACGGCTCTCATCCGGTCCGGCGGCAGTGGACGCCGCATATTCCGCGGTGGCGGCGGCCGCCATGCAGTCCGGTTACCTGCACGCCACGGGCTTGGCGAAGTCACGACTGGCTTACGCGCACGCTCAACGAGGTGGCCATGAAGCAGCACTCACCTGGTGGAGGAGTTCCATAAAGGACGCGTGCGAAGCAGCCTTCAACGGTGACGCTCGGCAAGCCCTGCTGTCGGTGAGAGACCTCGAGAACGCTCGTGGGGAATTCCCCACTCCCGTATTCGATTTGATGGCCGCGCTCGTCGGCGACGCCCGAGTCCTCGCGCATCGATTCGATCCACAACTCGGCGCGCTGGACGCGGCGCACCGGCACCGGCTACCCGATGCCTTCGGTGACGCCCGACGATTTCTTTGGGAGGCTCGGCTCGCGGGCCACCACGACCGGGTGCGAGATGCGACCACGCTCTTGGCCGACGTGCTCGAGGCAGGGGGAAAACCGTCGGCGGCAGTCATCGCACACGTCGCTGCGGGCGAGCCCGGCGAGGCAGAGCGGATAGCTCGGTCACAGGAGCCGATCGACCTCAGCGCGTGGCTAGGCACCGGCGACGACCGGCGCCGATCGGCCGTCGTACGAGTGATTGGAGCGCAGGCTGATCGCTACCCGGACGGCCTGGTTCCGTCCGTCGCGGCGCTGCTGCTCGAACACGCCAAGGACCTCTGGTCGGAGATTTCGCTCATGGCGCCCTGCCCGACGTGGGACGCCATCAAGGCTTTGCGTGATCTCGGTCTGCGTATCCCAGCGCTGGCGATCGACGGCATCATCGAACTTGCCCGTCCCACGATCGAAAACCCCAACCTAGTAGGCGCCGAAACGATCGCCGAGCTGCTGGTCAACGCCTACTGTGCCGTACCGAGCCGGCGGGCAGACCTGGCGGAAGTACTCGGTGCGCGCATGGCACGCCAGGAAGCGACGCCCGAGCTATGGGACGTTGTCCAGCAGATCCCGGAAGACGCCCGCAGCGAGATCGAAGCGCACGTCGTGTCGGCTGCGACGGCAGGACTGCGCGATGCCATCGCTTGTGCGGCGATCTGGGAGCTCGACACGTTGCCCAACCAGATCGGCGCTCGCCGAGTTGCCGCGCACCTGTTGCGGCGCCCGCTCAACACCAATGTTGGACGTCAGGTCTTGAGTCACAACGAGGCAGCCACCGCGAACCTGCTGCTGGGGTTGCTGTCGATCGATGAAGCGGACGTCATCGAATTCGACCCGCGCGAGTTCACCCCAGAGCGGTGCGGGCCTGCAGCTGGCGTGATCGCCGCGATGGGCGCTGCCGAAGACAGTGAAGGTGCCGAGCCCAATCCTCCTGCATCCGGGTCGGCATCAGAGACAGCGATCGATGAAGCGGCGCAGCTCGCCGCCGGGACACCTACAGAACTGGCGGCCGCGGTCACCCGCAAGTTGGTGGCGATCAGCGAGAACAACCTCGAGGGGGCCGGCACGCGCGCTCACGCTATCGACGCCGCAAGCCGATTGGCCGAGCACCTCGACCCGACAACGGTTTCGGCTGCGGTCCGCGCCGCGAAGGGGGTCTTCGACGATCCGCTGTATTCACCGATCGACGAGCAGAATCGATCATGGGACCACGATCTGAGCCGCATACGCATCGACACCGGCCAACGGCACCTGCGCGCGAGGGCAATGAGGGCCGCCGCGCACATGTACCGCGTCGCCCGTGTGTCGGCTACGAATCCGCTGCCGACGGATGCCGACCTAGCCGTCCAGCTCACTGCCGGCGCTTGCGCGATGTTAGCGACCGACGATCAGGCGAACCGTCGTGCCGGCGCCGAGGCACTCTTCGATCTCGTCGAATCAGGCGACGTCGCGTCCGACGTCCTGACGGTCCTGCTCGGCGATCGCGATGGAGCCATTCGTGCGGCCACAGCGCCGCGTGCTCCAGCGAGCCGCCGGCTGGATCGAAACCCTAGCCCGCGACCAGGATGCACGGGTGCGGCGAGCAGTTGCTGGTTTACCACATCTGACGGACGCCGTTCGTACGGCCTTGATGGCCGACCCCGACCCGGCTGTCAGCCGCCGCGCGAGGCACGAGGACACCGGTGCAGCGCCGGGGTCGTCATCGGGCGACTAGCTGCAGATCGATTGCGGAGTTATGGAATCAAAGGCGCATCGAATTCGGGTTCGCGGCCGTCCCGCCCGGGCGCGCAGGCGCGCACGGCTCATCTGGAAGGGTATCGAAGATTAGGCGCGACACGAATTTTTCTTGATTTGTTGCCAACAGAGGCGAATTGCGTTGATAGACAGTGTGATTCGTGAATATGACGTATTTTACCGGTAACCCGCCGTATTCGTTTCCGCCGTATTCTTCCCTACGTTGTGATGCGGGGGGCTGCGCATCAAGGCGCGACAGGCGCTTGGAAGGTGCAGGGGAGTGTCTGTGGTCCGCGGATGGCTGGGTTGTCTCGCCAGGTGGGGTTCCCGCAGAGTGCGGGTCGGCGTGCCAGCAGTTGTTGGAGCTGCTAGGGCGGTTTCGAGGCGGGCCAATGGAGCTCCCAAGCAGCAGTGGGCCCCGTGGCCGAAGGTGAGCGGTGCGGGGTCCGGTACGGTCCGTGCGGAGTTGGTCGGGTTGCGTCGAAAACGGCGGGGTCACGGTTGGCGGCGGCCGAGAACGACGAGGGCGGGGTCGCCGGCGTGCGATGGTGACGTCGTCGAGGACGTGTGATCGTGCGTGGCGGTACGTGTCACGGCTTGCGCGGGGCCGTCGAGGCGTAGCAACTCGGTGATCAATCGATCGTCGACGGTGTCGATGGTATCGATAAGCCGGGTGCCGTCGGCGCTGGGGTGTGAGGAGGCGAACCATGGCTGTGCCCAGCAGATTTGCGGTGGTTTCGTGGCCGGCGATGGCGATGATGATCGCAGTGGTGACGACGTCGTCAAGTTCGAGATCGTTATCGGCGGCGATGAAGCTGATTAGGTCATCGCCGGGATGGCGGCGGCGGTCGGCGGCTAGGGGGAGAAACTCGGTGAAGCAGCGTGGCGAGGGCTTCTGTGCCGGTGTCGATGGCGATGGCGTCAGTTGAGGGTCGGTGAGCATTCGGGTGATGGCGGGCGACTCCTCGCGGAGCAGTCGGGCGGTGTCGATGTCTAGTCCCATCCAGGCTGCGGCCACTGCGATCGGGAGGGGTAGGCGATGTCGGTCATGAAGTTGAACTCGACTCCAGCTGGGAAAGGGGTCGATCGTGTCTGCGGCATCGCGGCGACCCCGTCGCGAAGGCCGCGATGAAGGGCGGGTGAAAACGTCTCGCACCGAAATCGCGCAAACGAGAGTGGTCGACGCCATCAGTGAACAAGAATGTTGCGGCGCAACATGTCTGGATCCGTCGCGCGTAACGCGGCTGCGGGAGTTGGGGTTTGCTAAAGGGTTGCTGGTCCAGCCCGGGTCCGGCCAGGATCTGTCGTGCGGGGTGGTAGCCGAGGATCAGCCAGGCTGCGGCGGTGTCGTTCCAGACCACGTCCGCTGCGCGCCGACGTTCCTCATAGAACGGGTAGGGGTCTGCGGAATCCCACGGCAGGCGCGCGGTGGTTGGGCGTCAGGGGTAGTCATGATGCTCCAATGCCCCAGGGCAGGCCGCGTTCGCGGACCCAGGCGTGGTGCAGCTTGCCTAGTTCGGTGATGGGTTCGGCGACCCCGTCCATGTCCTCGTAGATGGCCCAGACCGGCATGGTGGCACACAAGCCGGCACACACGCTGAAGACGGCGAGCTGCATGCGGGGGACGAACGCGTAGTCTTCGGGCGCCTTCATGCGGTTGATCGGATGCTCGGCATCGCGGAAGTCGAATAAGCCGCGAACCGTGCGGGCGGTGGCCTCGGCCGTGAAGGTGGCCGGCTGGGGGTGCTGCAATGACCTCGTGCCACATCGGCGACTGCCACTGGTAGAGCTCGTCAGCGCTGAGATCGGAGTCGGCGGCGAGGAAACCAGCCTTCACCGTGAGGGTGCGGTACTCGTCTTTGCGTCCCTCGATGACGGCGCGCTGCATGGCGACGATGAGCCGGCGCTTCAGTTCAGGCAGGACCTTCACGCAGCCGAAGTCGACGAATCCAACGGTGCCGTCGGTGTTGAAACGGTAGTTGCCGGGGTGCGGGTCGACGTGCAGCAGGTTCGCGTGACGGTAGTTGCTGTGGCTGAAGCGCAAGATAACTTCGGCCCAGGTGTTTTTGAGGTCTTGGTCGGCCTGTTGTGCTGCGGTCCAGTCCATTCCGTCGAGGTAGGTCATCGTCAGTACCCGATCCTTGGAGGCCTCGGGAACGACGTCGGGGACTCGGATGAACGGATGGCAGCGGTAGAGTTCACCGAATGTGATGATGGTGGCGGCCTCGTGCCGATAGTCCACCTCTTCAGAGATCCGCGCGGCCGCTTCTCGCGCTACCGGCCGGATATCAGCCGTCATTCCCGATGCTGAGTTCATGAAACGCAGAAACGTCGTCACCAACTCCGTTTGGTAGATGTCGCGAATAGCTTGGGCACACCGGGATACTGAACCTTTACGGCAACCTCGCGGCCGTCGCGCAGGACGGCGCGGTGCACCTGGCCGATCGATGCGGCGGCCATCGGCTCCTCGGCGAACTCGGCGAACTGTTCGACCGCACACCCGAGCTCGGCATCGAGGACTTCGCGGACTAGTGCGGGATGCATCGGCGGAGCGTCAGCCTGCAGGCGGTTCATGGCTTTCTGGTAGGGCCAGAACCCGCCGGTGCCCAGCGCCCGGGTGTCGACCATCGACATGATCTGCCCGACTTTCATCAACACTCCCTTGGAGTGACCCAGCAATTCGGCGTAACGCTCGGCCGTGCGCTCGTGGAACCGCTCGACCGCGCCGTCATCGCCGGTCTTTTCCCGAAGTCCGGCCACAAGCCGGCCGCCGGCGGCCCGGGCGGTAAAGGCTGCTAGCGGCATGGTGCGGCGGATGCGTCCACGTGGAACGGAGTGTCGTTGGGTCTGTGCATTGTGTTCTACTCCCCTTCTTCTGGCTGTTCCTCCCCGGGGCTGCATTTGGTCAAGGCGCCGGGCAGACCGCGCTCGCGGACCCCGGCGTGGTGTTGCTTGCCCAGCTCCGTGATGGGTCGGGCGACACCGTCCATGTCGTCCAGGATCGCCCGGAGGGGAAGCGTCGCATCCAGCCCGACGGCCACGCTGGTCCAAGCGAGTTGGATCCGATTGGTGAAGACGAATTCAGGCGGCAGGGTTATCTGAGCCCCGGGATGGTTGGAATCGCGGACATCGAACATCCCGCTGATTGTGCGAGCTGTGGCGTCGGGCGTGAAGGTCACCGGTCTCGGCTCCGATCGTTTTCGGGCGCAGTGTCGGTATCCAGCGCTGCAGATCCTCGGCGCTCAGTGGTGAGTCCGCGGCGATGAATCCCAGCTGAGTCATGAGGTCGCGGAAGTCGTCTTCGCGATCCTCGATGGAAGCGCGGATGGCCGCCACCCAAAGCCGGCGCTGCTTCTCGGGGAAGGTTTGGATGCAGCCGAAATCGAGGAAGCCGACGCTGCCGTCGGTGTTGAAGCGGTAGTTGCCCGGATGGGGGTCGGCATGCGACGAGGTTGGCGTGTCGGTAATTGCCGTTGAGGAACCGCGCGATCACTTCTGCCCAGGTGTTTTTCAGATCTTGGTCGGCCTGTTGTGCTGCGGCCCAGTCCATCCCATCGAGGTACGTCATGGTCAGCACGCGGTCGCTGGACGCCTCGGGAATGACGTGGGGAATCCGGATGAACGGGTGGTCGCGGTAAAGGTCACTGAAGGCTGTGATCATGGCGGCTTCGTGGCGGTAGTCGACCTCCTCGCTGATAGGTGCTGTGGCCTCGCGCGCGAGGGGCCCGGATGTCGACCTTGATCCCGCTGCTGCGGTGACGAACCGCAGGAACGTTGCCAGCAGTTCGGTGTTGGCCAGGTCGTCGCGAATGGCCTGGGCGACACCAGGATGCTCCATTTGACGCCGACTCGCGGCCGTCGACAGTACCGCACGGTGCACTTGGCCGACCGAGGCCGCCGACATCGGCTCGTCGCAGAATCGGCGAAATGCTCGATCGCCGAACCTAGTTCCTCCTCAAGCACCGTGCGAACGAGCGGCGGGTGCATGGGCGGTGCATCAGCCTGCAGCCGGGACAGGGCTTTCTGGTAAGGCCCATATCCGCCAGTGCCGATTGCACGGACGTCAACCAACGACAAGATCTGGCCGGCTTTCATCAACACGCCCTTGGAATGCCCCAGCAATTCGGTGTAGCGCTCTGCAGTGCGCTCGTGAAACTTCTCAACCGCACCGTCATCACCGGTCTTCTCCCGCAGTCCGGCTACTAACCGACCTCCTGCGGCGCGGGCGGCGAACCCGGCCAGCGGCATGGTGCGCCGGACGCGCCCGTGCGGCACTGCTTTGTCGTGCTGCGCCATCGTGCCTCCCGCGATGCCCAACGAATGTAGTACGCTCTTGCTAAATGTAAGTGATCGCTTTGGAGAGGTCAATGACTGCACTGGTGTCGACACGCGAACGGCTGGTCACCGAGGCGATGCGGCTGTTCAGCGCCAAGGGATTTGAAGCCACCAGCGTTCTCCCAGATCGAAGCCGCAGCCGGGCTGGCGGCCGGCTCGGGTGCCCTGTATCGCCACTTCAAATCGAAAGACGCGTTGCTGGACGCCGGGATCGACCGGCAACTGGACCGTCGCAGTGCGATGCGCGATATCCGCGCACTGTTCGCCGGGCTCGGCGACCTGCACGCTGAACTGACGGTATTGGGCCGCTACCTGCTCAGCGTGATCGACGAAGAGATCCAACTTCTCCAAATCGCCGCCCGCACGCCGGCTGGCCACTCGGCGCGTCTCGACACCGCGTACGCCGCGCTCATCGACGGACTCAACGCCAACTGGCGGACTTCGCCGCCTGGGCGTCCAAAAGTGTCCGAGCAAGACTGCGGAGTCCTGAGCCACACTGCGTCAACGCCATCCTCGGTGCACTTCGCCACAGGCCTCTTCAACCAGCCCAAGACGCGCATCCCCGACGACCGCTACCTCACCGAATGGACAGCCCTCCTGACCACGCGCATCGAAACAGTCCGGAATAAGCCGCGCAGCTCCCGTACATGCGCGACGGCATCGGCCCCCGACGACGGGGAGAGGCGCCCAGTGGAACCATTACTTCATGAGACAGTCATCGAAGACCGAACTTAGTCCCCCTGGGGGAGCGGTGCCGATACCGTGGCCCGGCAGCGAATCCACGCAAGGTGTTTCATCTCATGAATCACCTTGCTATTCCTTGGGAGCGCTACGAGCGTAGATGAAAATACGCTGCCATTGTGCGCAATACGAGGTACCGGCCGTTATCGGCAACGCCATATCTTGCTAATACCCTTGGGCCACAACCAATTTCATACCTGCATGAGCGGTTTACGGGTAACCCGCCGTATTCAATCCGGCCGTATTGCTGTGCGACGTGATAAAAATACGGGCATCTGGTGGAGTCCGTAGGGCGCGCTCGCACCGATGCAATCCACTGCTGTCGCTGAGGGGGTTGAATACAATGCCGGGAGTTTGCTGGGGAACTGCCGAAGAGGTGACGGGGGCAATCTATCACGGGCGGGCGGGACTTGTGGCCCAGGCCTAGGCGAGTAGGTTGCGGACGAGCGCCTCGTCAGCGTTGGGGAGGTCGATCTCGACACAAGCGAGGCGCTTGCCCGGTAGGGACTCGCGGCACGACTCTGGCAGCTCGCGGCCGCGGAGCGGATGCCGTGTTCATCGAGCATGGCGCGTAGGCGGTCGGGGCTGGGCAGGGTGGCGAAGATCCGCCCGGCTACCCGGAACGAAGGGAATCCGTGGTGGTCTTGCTCGACGGCCTCGGGTAAAGCGAGTGCAAGCTGTCGAGCGGTGGTATCAGTGACCAGTTTAAAGCGAGAGGGATGTGGAAAAACCAGAGGTGGCCCTCGAGGTCACGCGCACCGTACTCGCGGCCGCCATACGGTTGGTCGACCGGCGCATTGAGGATATCAGCCCCAAGCTCCCTGGTGTATGCGTAGTGGGCATCGGCGTCATCGACAGCGATGACGATCATGCTGCTGACGCCGCCGAGTTCGCGTGGCGATAGGTAGCCGTTGCCGCTGGGATGCAGCCAGATGGACTGGTCGCCGGCGAACAGCTCACCGTGCACGACCCTGCCGTGGTTGATCACGCTCAAGGGAACCCGCAGTCAAACCGAAGGTGTCGATCTCAGATACGTGTGTGCCGCGGGCAAGGCGTCGTAGACCAGCAGCGTTGTTGTGCTGCGGATTGGTGTGTCCAGCATGCTAATTTCCTCCATGATCCGGAACAGGGTCTCGGATGATGCGTCGCCGGAGCCGGCAATCTCGCCGGCAATTGCTCGCAAATGGGTGCTCAACCGTGCAGCGGCGGCAATGGCTCGGTCGGTCTCCTCGGCGTGACGGGCCACCATCGAGGCGAGGTCCCACTGGGGGTCGTCGAGGAGCGAGCGGATCTCGGCCAGGCTGAACCGAAGGCGACGCAGTGCCAGGATGCGGTAGAGACGCAGCACATTTCGCGGTCATAAAGCCGGTGTCCCGGCCGTCTGATCGCAGGGCGCAGCGGCCCGTTTGGTCGTAGTCGGCGCAGGGTCGCGAACCGTCACGGCGGTCAGGTCGGCAAGTTGGTCGACCGGCCGTCCGTCCCCGTTTCCCGGCGACACGGGCTCACGTCCATGACCGGAGAAGCTGACGCTGCGTCCAAGAAGCCGCCATCGCAGCCGGTCTTGCATCAGCGGCGGTGTGCGAGGAGATGAACGCAGGGAAAGCGGTGTGATCGGCGCATCGGGACGATTGACGATCCCGCCATTCTCGGCGACTCCGGCGGCAGTCATAGTCGGCTGAGTTCGTCGCGGCGCATCACCAAGCCGGGGCAATCGCGTGATCGAATTCAGGGCCAGGTACGTCGGATGATTGACACGCAATGAGAACCGGGCTGTTTGGATGAAGTCGGTCAGTTCCACCGCTCGAGGATCTGGTTGAGTTCGCCTGGTGGAATGTGGATCAGGCTGAAGCGGGCGACGATTGCCCCTATCGGGTCGCTTAGGCCAGTAAGAGTTGCGTCTGTGTCAATGAACGCGAGATCCGGGTAGGTGCTGCGAAGACGAAGGCCAGCATCGCGGGGCTGGGGTCACATCCGATCGCGTCGAGTCCGCGTTGGGCAAGGTCGGCAGTGACGTGGCCAAGTCCGCAGCCCACGTCGACCACGGCGCCTTCACTGCGTACTCTCTCAACAAACGCTGCGACGGCGTGCTTTTCGACGGGCGTCTGGTAGGCGCTGGGAAACGTTTCGGCATAACGCTCAGCGAGCACCTCGTATCCAGGCTGCGTCACGCTCTCACCCCTGCTGAAAATGTCTACCGTCACGTAGTCCGCCCACCGACCTTTCGCCAGGGTCGGCGGCGTGTCGCAAAATGACTTCGTCGCTGTGCCTGGGCATTTCGGCGACTAGGGGAGCGCGGATCTCGGCGACGCATTAGCTCAGTCTTGGCGTCGTCGACAGAGAGTTGTACACGCCGCGGTCGACGAACTCGGGCCGGCATCGAGTGCTGTAGGATTCAGTTGCATAACGTACTATTCTCGATGTGGTACGTTTCGTTGACAAATTTGGTGAAAACCTCGTCACCCTTGAAAGATTCAGGGTTCAAGTGCCAGCAGCATTCTAAATAGCTGCACCTTCTCATAACCGACGTCCGTTGCTCTGAAACGCAGCTTTGAGTGATTCTTGATTCTTGGACTCTGTCGCTAGCTGGTCATAGTCGAAGTCGGGAATATACTTCCTGACTTCGGCTGTAGCGGCCGTCCACCTCGGGTTCATCGAGCGGAACGTGTTCTCCTGTAGGCAAGTTTCCGCGTCGGCACAGCGCGAGCGTGCAGCACACTCGAAATAAATTCGTACTCGTCACCCAGTGCGCCGTGGACTTCGAATCGACGTCGCAGATATATGCATTGAATAATCTGATCAGTCGAAGAAGAGATATTCTCCATCGCAGACTTCGAGAGAAAGTCTTGATATCCGTTGCGTGGATGGGTTTTTCGGCAAGCTGTCCTGATCGTCCGCTGAGGAAGTGCACCACTGGGTTGGCGGCAACGAACTGTCCGGTGGTTCGCACGATATCGACAGCTGGTTCGATGTCGTGTGTCAGGAGGAGGGAAGTTGTGTCGCGCAAGCTGTTCTTGCCGTGGAACAGCTGGTGGAGGATCGCGAACTTCTTCGTCTTGTCGAAGCTTGATACCGGATCATCGAGCACTACGAGGTCTGGCTTCTTGTGCTGGACGTCATGCATAAACAAAACGAGTGCGAAAGCGTTCTTTTTCCCGTAGCCCAGGTGGCTCGCAGCAGCCTCGATTGCCCGGGGGCGTCTTCGTGCTCAGCAACATCCGATAAGTGCTCTCGTTCGGCTCGATTCGGACGTGTAGCCGCAATCCCCTGCCGACTTCAGAGAACACATTAATAGTCGTCCTGGTTACGTCTGATAAGCCTCTCTACCCGCGTTTTTTGCTCTCCGATTCGCTTGTCGAATTTCGTCGATCTGCGCGGCCACATCGTCTAACTTTTCGTTGATCAAGCGCACGACGGATTGAGTTGCTTCCGAATCGAGGGCAGGGAGATACTTGAGGTCGATCTTTGAGCTTCTCCGAGGACTGCAGCGATGTTCTCTCTTCGTTTTCTCTCAGATGCATGAAAAGACAGGCCTTTGACCGACGAGAGTTTCGTCAGCAGGGTCTCGACTTGGCTGCGGAGTGTGACAAGGAATGATTCTTGCTCAGGCGATACGCCGCTGATTGAGGTGGTCAAGTCGTTGAGTTTCTGCAAATCGGAGATGCGAAGTAGCGGCCGAGCCTATCGATCACGTTGCGCAGCAAGCTCATGTTCTTCACTGCGGCGGACTCGTACTCTTGCGAGACTTTGGTTGCGATTTCTGCCTTGTCCATGCTCGGAACTGAGCAGAACAGGGCATCGTCCGAAAGCTCAAGGAATTTCCTTGCCCTTGGACTGCCATGTAATCCAGGCAGCCGGATTGTCACTGTGAAGAAAATCCCTCATATCCCGCGCAGTTGCTCAGCGGATGTTCTTAAGCTATGCCGCCCACGGTCAGGGCTTTATAGCCTTTGCTCGTCTTAGCAACTGCGCCACCCTTGGTGATCCGTTGAACGCGTCCCTAGTTCAGTAAAGCTTTACCGAGCGCCTGGTTGGAACTCGGCCTCGTCCTCGAACGTTTGTTTCAACGACTCGAAGTTGGACTCGATCTGAGCCATGAACTTTCTCTGGAACTCGGCTGTGTTGATGAAGATTTCGAAGCTATTCTTGACAAACTTTGTTTTTTGCGCCGCGAAACACGAACTGCAACACATACTGCGTGGTTGAATGTCATGACAGCTTCTGGATGCTGTCGGCTCCCTCGATGGAAGGGCACGGACCGCTTTTCTACTGTGACTTGTGCTTTGAACGGCCCCGGTTTTAGCTCGTCAAGCCCTTTGTTGCCCGCGATCCGTAGCTCGAGCGCGCGAGCGATGGTGCTCTTGCCGATACCGTTGGGGCCGTATTTGATGTTGAAACGAACCATGTCGGAGCGAGATGTAGCCTTCGCTGATGCTGTTGCAGTGACGAATATTGATTTCGAGCTCGGTTACGGCGTTGGAAGAAGTCGCTTGCTGGTCATCTTGCGTCATTACTTACCCCTTGTTTGATGTCGATATTGCTTCCGTTGCGGATTCGATTGTCATGGATTTAGCGCTGGATATACTCTGCCCAGGTGTTGCCGACTTCGGCGGCGTGGCGTTGGGTGACTTGGTAGCTGTAGCCGAGCATTTCGGCGACTAGGGGAGCGCGGATCTCGGCGACGAGGTTCTTGCAGCGCAGTATTGCGTGCGCCTAAGAAGGTTGATACCAAGTGCCCGCAGACCGCATCATGATGACTGCGGGTCAAGGTGCGTCCGGGTCGGCTGCTGGGGAACAGCCAGGGCGTGCCGATCGCTCCGCCGGCTGTGCGCAGGTTGGGCCGATTACGGCGGTGGTAGTTGAGTGCGACGCGAAGGGTTCGGGAACTGGAACAGGTTCTTTGCCAAGCGCGATACGGGCATCTCCGTCGGCGTATGGAGATCGCCGTGGTCTGCAAGGCCGCGATCTTGGTCAGCGGCTGGGCGTAGAGCAGCAGCAGGATGCCGGCGACGCGATAGGGCAGCATTCGGAGTCGCCGGTGAGCAGCTCTTTGAGCCAGGCCAGGCGTTGGTCTTGGGTGAGCGTCGGGGTCGTTTTCGCCTGCCTGAAGCCGATCTGCACCGCGACGTTGACTTGCTTTTCTTGGCCCAGATGAAGAAGTGCGGATCAGGTGACGGGTGGTCGGGCCCGAGGCGAGGTATCGTCGACGTCTTGTTGCGTGCAGTCGGCGACGGTGCGCTGATGAGTCTGTTCGAGCCAGGTGAGGAACTTGATGGTCTCGGTGATCTCTTGTTTCGCGGATCGCGTTGGGCCGTCAGCGGATCTGGCCGGGTCCGGATTCGCTGCGTAGCCGGCGCAGGTGATGCCAGGTCGCGAATTGTTCGACCGGGAGCGCGAACGTGGGCGAGTCGACCGCGTCGAGTTTGTCGGCCAGCCACAGTTCGAAGCGGGCCAGGTGTTCGTCGCGTGCGGGAGCAGGCCGTGGTGTTCGCAGCAGGCTGCGCAGGTGATCGACGTGGCGGCCGCGGTCCCGCCGCGGTCGAGGCCCTCATGGGTCAGCGGTATAGCGCCGCAGGCGATCCCGCCGCAGCAGCTGCCATGGACTGTGGGCGAGCGTTTCCAGGTCAGGATGCTTTCGGGCCGGTCAACGCCACAGAGATTTCGATCGAGCGTTGCCATGGCGCCTGAGGTCGGCGGCGATCGTGGAGCAGAATCTTGGCAGTGAGGTCATCGCGCAGGGCGCAGCGGGCGCACTGGCCGCGGCGGTAGATCTCGCCTTCGGTGCCGCAGGCTCTGCAGGTGAAGTCGCCAGGGATGCCGGCGCAGGTCAGGCAGACCGGGCGCGGGTCGGCGCGGTTTTGGCGGCCGGGCAGCACCCCGTCGTGTCCGCAGCTGGGGCAGAGCCGTGGGTGCGCATCGCGGTGTAGAAGCAGCTGTTGCACAGCTGTCACCGGGCCAGTAGAGGCGCGAAGTCTGGTTGGCCATGCGGTCGCATCGGCTGCATTCGATAGTCGCCGGTCGGTGACTCGTGGTCGTCCGCGGGTGGTGGATCGCGGCGTGGGGTCAATCGTCATCACTGATCACGCGGGCTCGCCGGGGCCGCACGGACTTGTTGAGCTCGACGACGTTCGGCGTGGCGCAGCGGTGCCGCTGAGGCGGTCTTCTTCTTGCGGACGTCGGTGGCGGTGACGGTGACAAGGTCCTCGACGCCGCAGCCGAAGATGTCGCACAGTGCGGCCATCAGTTGCAGCGAAACCCGTTCGGGTCGTTGGTGCACGACCCGATAGACCTGCGGGCCGCGACAGCTCGATGCCGCGTTCGGCCAGCGGGGGATCAGGTCGGTGCTGTTGTGCATGCCGTGGGCGGCCATCAGCTCGGCGAGCCGCCAGGTGTAGTCGACTCGTCGTTTCATCGAGGTCTCCTCCTCGCCCAACGACAGGGCATCGTTGATGGTTCGGTCGAGCACGCGGCGCAGGGTGCGGATGCGGAAGTCGCTGGACGACGCAGGTGTAAAGCGAGGTGGTGCTGGCGTGCTCGTGGCCCACTGGTGCTGGACGAACATGGGGTCCCAGCCGTCTTCGATCAGGTGGGTGGCATAGGAGCGGCGAAGCGAGTGCAGATCCAAGCCCGGCGGAGAACTCGAGATCGTTGCAGTAGCGCCGGAATCGGCGCAGCAGGGTCGTCTCGGCGACCAGCGCGCCGCGCTCGCTGGGGAACAGGTCGATGCCGTCGTCGAGGTAGGGCTGGCCGTGGGCGAGCCAGTCGGCGATGACCTCCGGTGTCCAGTCGAACACCGTCAGCACGCTGCGGCGTTTGGGCGGAGAGCCTTTCTTGGCCTTGCCGTAGCGCACCTTGCACCACGCCGTAGCGGCCGAACTCCCGGGCGTGCGGGTTGCGGGCGAAGTCGACGGTCTGCAGGTGCCGTAGTTCGTTGAACCGCAGCCCGTACGAGTAGGCGACTTGAACATCACCGCGTCCCGGTAGGCCGGCAGCCAGCCCTTCTGCTTCGGTACTGGCGATCAGCGGCGACCTGGTCGTCGGCGTGGTCGAAGAAGTCCTGCAGCTCCTGCTTGGTGAACGGCGCTTCGTCGGGGCTTGCTCGTTGTCCTGGACGTGGGTGGCGGTGTTCCAGTCGAAGAACACCTGGGCGGGGTGCGTGCCGAATCGCTGCTCGCAGACCGGTCCCAGCCGTATCGGGATCGGCGACGTAGGAGCAGAACAACCGCAGGCGCGTTCTGATAGCCGCGGATCGTGGACTGCGCGCCGCCTCTTGATGCCGCGCAGGTCGGCGAAGAACTCCTCGACGATGGCCGGCGTCCACGTCCAGGGGAACTCATTGGTGTACCGATGAACCGGCGAACCAGCCGATCGGCCGTCGATGGTGTCGTGGTCGAGGTTGCGGCACAGTTGCTGGTTGCGCCAGCCCTCGAGCATTTCCTCGACCGTTTGGACCTCCGGATGCAGCAGCGGAACGGAGCCCACCAGGAACACGCGACCGCTCTTATCGACGGGCAATTCGGCCTCCCAACCGGTCTCATCTAGATGAATCATTGAATCATCTAATGAATCAATACCACATCGGTGCTGGTAGGTCCATCAGCTGAAGGGTGCTCGTTGCGTCGTGTCGGGCCAACCATCAGACATCGACATCGCGCAAACCAGCGCGACATGTCAAAACCGCTGCAGCGAAACAGTTATGGCGAAACCACGCGCAGGGGTCAGGACCATCCGGGGTCCGGGCGAGGATCATTCATCAGATGAAAACGGCGTACTTTACCTGACATAATGTCGCTTATCGGCATAAAACTTTGCTAGTTGCGTTGCAGTGCAATGGCTGTCGCAAATAGCGCAGCTGCCGATCCGTCCTTGCCCGATTTGGAAACTAGTTAGCGGCAATGCGAGAACATCTGAGAGTACTCGCTTAGCGTGCCGTACCATACGGTGCGCTGTCGAAGCGGGCACGCGCGGTACTGGATATCGGAATAACGGTGCTGGCCCAATCGATGAGGCGCGCCATGCTCCACAGCATTGACCGAGCGGAGAAAGGCGATATTCAACGCTCGGCGGCTTGGTCGGAAAGACCTGGCGGGTGACCAGTCCGTCGCGCTCCAAATCGCGCAGGGTCTGGGTCGGCAGCGTTGGAGATGCGCGAATAGCTCGGTGAAGCTCGCTGAAGCGCTGTGGTCGCGCCGCGAGGGTCATGATGATCGGATGTTCCATTTGACGCCGATGCAGGCGAGCACGTCAGGGACCGGGCGATGGCGGGTCCTGACTGACGTCGTCGAATTGGTATCGGCTGAATCGCTCGATCGCGCCAACTGCGGAATTCACAGAGTCCATAAGGGTTCCTTTTGATCTCACCTGGTTACTAATAACTGTTTAGGCCTCGAGTCCGCGGCAGAACGCGCTCAGACCAGTGGCGCTGCTGATAGCGGGCCCGACTATGGGCAGTGCGAAACCAAGCTTCATCGCGAGAATCCTTCCGGGCAGACCTTCGTCCGCCGACATCGATCACCGTTTCGGTGATCCTATCAGCCATTCTTTTGACCGCACGGCGCCCTTATTGGCTCGCGGGTCGGACCGGCGGCGGTGCAGCTCAGCTGGGAAGGGTGGCACCGAGGGCGAAGTCGTAGTTGCCCACCCCGTGGCGGGCGAGACCCATCACGACCAGGCCCGTTCCTTCAAGCCAGTGCGCCATATTCAAGCCGCCGACGTCTCGCGGACGCAGCTCGATGCTCTCGATGAACTCCGCCACGCCCGCCTTGGCGCGCGCGTCGTCGCCGGCAATGAAGACGTCGAGCGGCCGGCCCTGGGCCAGGACAACACCGAAGACGGTGTTGAATGCCTTCACCACGCTGGCGCTGGCCGGCGCCGCCTTGGCAACTTCCTGCGCGACCGAAACGCCATCGGGGATGGCCAATCCGTCTGCGGCGGAATTGAAGGGGTTGCTGATGTCGACGATGACCTTGCCCGCGAGGGCCTCTCCGTACTTTGCGACGACCGGAACGACATCGGCGTATAACAGGGCCACGATCACGATGTCCCCGGCCGGGACGGCGCCGAACTCTCCCGTCATGGCGCTGCCACCGAGAGCCCTGGCGAGGTCAGCGGCCTTGGACTGATCGCGGCCGATGACCTCGACGGTGTTGCCGCCCGCTACCGCCAGCGCGCCGATGGTGCGGGCCATGTTCCCGGTGCCGATGATACTGATGATGCTCATTCGAGGTATCCCATCCTGACTGACGATCGAAAAGGTTGATCACTCAACCTTAAATCGGGTTTGTTGACGCGTCAACCAACCGGGTAACATGGCGGCTGATGCAACCGAACTGGCTGAGCCCTCGTGAAGACCGCGCCTGGCGGGCCTTCCAGCACGCGCATCATCAGCTCGGCGTGCAACTGGCCCGCGGCCTGCAGGAATCGGGTCTGTCGGGGGCCGACTATGAGATCCTGGCGGTGCTCTCAGATCACGACGGGGACCGCATTCCCGCGCGCGATCTGTGCAACGCACTGGGCTGGGAGAAGAGCCGTCTTTCGCACCAGGTGCGACGCATGCAGAAAGACGGCCTGATCAGCCGCGAGCCCAACCCCGACGACGCCCGCAGCACCATGGTCTGCCTGCTGCCGGCTGGCCGCGCCGCCATCAAGAAGGCGGCGCCCAGGCACGTGGAGGACGTGCGCCGCAACTTCATCGACCTGCTCACCCCGGCTGAGCTCGACATGCTCGCCGCCCTCAACGAACGAGTCCTGCGCCACCTGGCCAAAGACGACGACTCCCCCGCCGAAGACGAGCCCTCATAGCCTTCATGGGTGTGCCACCAACGGCGGCTCAGCAAAGCGCATCAGCGATGACGCTGGATGTCGCGGACGTTTGATGCTGCGAGCGCGTTCATGAATTATGTTGCCTTTCAGGAGTTCGCTGGGCATCTTGACCGTCTCAATCGTTGAGGTACGGCTGTCGCGAACGCGGCTGTTACGGCCACTAGCTCTCCGCGCAGGTGCTGTTGCGCGCCTTGAGCCGCCACCTAGCGCCTTCCGATATTCGGCGAGGGACAAGCTACTCCCCCTTCGGGCCACCACCAGCCCTGATTCGTCACTGTGACGACTCACCTTGGGGCGCTTGGCTATTGGGATACAGAGCTGACCGGCCGGGTCGGTTTACGCTCCGAGATTGCCAAGCCTCACCCGCAGGACATGCCTCTAGCGGCGCGCGCGGCGATGCGTGTCGGTCGACCAGAGATGGCCACAATCCGAGCACTGCAAGTGCACCAGAGTGCCCTTGTTGCTCAGCAGATACTGCCAATGCGTATTGCAGTTGCGACTGCTTCGGCAATCACCACATCTGGCGCCGTGATCGCAGCACGGACAGGGCAACCACGCGCGGCGACCGCGGTCGGCGGTCGGATCAATCGGTAACACGAGCAGTCGTCCGTTCGGGCAGCACGCCGGCGCGGACCAACTCGTCGTAGACCCGTTGCTGCTCCTCATCCAGATCGGAGTACAGCATGTCGTAGGCCTTCTGTTCCTCGGCGAGCACCGCAACTGGGTCCCAGTCAGCACCGATCGCTTCGAGCACTGCGCTGCGCCTGCGCGCCTCGTCGAGGGTCAGGTCATAGGCAAAGTCGAGGTCGGCCATCGCACTCCCAGCCATTAGATATGCAAACGAACGGCCAGGATGACTCGGTTGACGTGGGTCAGGCTATGACCTGCGCCACTCTTGTCGGTTGACGTTCGTCACATTCAGCGCCCAGCGCACTTGCCGGAATCCGCGTCGGGTCCGGCGTCGCGCATGCCCTGCCCTGTTCTAACGACGTTATGGACGTAGACAACTGCGGTCGGGGGCGGCGGCCACGGCGGAGGCGGCGGCCACAACCCATTCGGTACTGGCCCCGGTCAGATCGACCTCACCCCCGGCGTTACGCAAAACGGTCCGATCAACCTCACGCCCGGCCGCTGAGACCGCTCCTCACGCCCGGAACGGGTTCAGGTTTGGCGGGGAAGTTCGACAAACACCTCGCGCAGGATTATCCCCAGCACTGGATCGTGTCCTTCGGCATGCCGCGAGACTACGAACGCGGGTCATGTTTCGCGTTCGATGACTCCTTGATGTTGACGGAGCGACGGCAGTGGCGCGAGCGGCTGTGTGCCCGTTCAAAGGCAATTCGCCTCGAACCATGAACCCGGATGGTTTGGGCGGAGGCCCCAATCGATGATCGTCTACTCTGCCGCAGCCGGCACCCGTGAAGCCGCGGCACTCGACATGATGCGCGTCACCGGCACCGAGCGAATGACCGTACGCTGACCTGTTGGACGACATGCGGTCGCCCACTGTGATAGGCACGAACCGACTGACGGCTTGTATCGACCCAATCCTCAACCGCGGCTTCGGTCTCAGGCTGTGTGCGGTGGAAAGTACATCTCTTGCTTTACCGTGCACACCAGTTCGCCGCTGCGATTGAACATCGTCCCACTCGCCAGGGCCAGCGGACCAGCACTGCTCGGTGACGACCGATCGTAGAGAAGCCAATCCGACAACGCCGGCGGCGCGTGGAACCACACCGAATGATCACGCTGAGCCGACGCCCCGACCCCACCGCGCGCTGCATACGCCGGCTCGGTCAACGTCACCGCGGACAGATAGGCCACCAGGCTGGCGGTCAACACCGGATCATCGGGAAGCTCGCCGTCGGGTCGCCACCACATTTGCGCCCGCGCGGGTGGCGTGACCTCGGTGTCGATGATCCGGCGCTCGAACCAGCGCAGGCTCGCCCACCGCCCTTGGGCGCTCTCGTCGGACTCCGCCAGATGCGGCGCAACCCACGGCAGGGACTCCGGGCCGGCAGCCTCGGGCATGGGTGGTTGGTAGACGACCTGAGCGGGCGCGGAATCGGCGACTTTGAACGACGACATCGCTTCCATCAGAATCTTGCCGTCCTGGCGCGCCGTGACTCGTCGCGCCGAGAACGTCCGACCCTCTTGGAGGTCAACGACATCGAAGCCCACTGGCCGACGCGAGTCGCCCGGCCGCAGGAAGTACGTGTGGACGCTGTGGGGTGCGCGACCCGGCGCGGTGTGGCTCGCCGCCATCAAGGCCTGTGCGGAGATATGCCCGCCGAGAATGTGGTTGGCGGGCGCGGGCAGTTGCTGCCCAACGAAGCGCCACTGGTGGACCCTCTCTAGCTCCAAGGTGGCGAGCACGTCGCCCAGCGAAGATGACATCACAACGTATCTTGCCGGATCAGCTTCTCACGCAGTGAATCACTGGTACCTCTGTAGCCGCCGTAGAGCCTGCGCCGACGCCGGCCGCGACACAGGCTGCACCGCCCTGTCGAGTCGCGCGTGCACGGCCTCGATGTCGAGGTGCATCCCGATTGCCACCAGACAATTGGCCGCGGATCCCGGGGGCGCCTTGCCGATATGGATCGCGCTACCGACCAGGTTGACGACATAGTTGTGGACGGCCGTGCGGCGCCGCACAGCCACAATGCCTTTCATCCTGAACACCTGCGGCGGTGGATCTTCGAGAAGGTCGAACAGGGCATCGGGGTCGACGCACCCGGTGCCGCTTACGGTGACGGCATCGGCATGGACGTGGTCGTGGTCGCGCTCGGGCTCCAGGTCCAGGAACGAGAGCTGCCCGACCTGCCCGGACGTGACGGACGCGTCGAAGAGTAGCTCGGGGTCTATCCGACCATTTGTCGCGCCCACGACAGGTATTCGCGGGTTACGTTGCGCGGCCCGCTCTGTGACACGTTGCACCACAGCCGACCGCTCAGCCTCAGCAATCTGGTCAAGCTTGTTGACCACAATCAGCGACGCCGCGCCGTAGCGCACCGGCGGCAGCGCGCCGCAGTCGACGGTATCGAAATGGTTCACGGCATCGACGACGTCGACAAGCCCGCCCACCCGGACACCGCGTATCTCACTGAAGCCGATGATCCGTGCGATCGCCACCGGGTCGGCCAGACCGCTGGCCTCGACGACGATGGCATCGAGGGCCCTAGCCGGGTCGGCGAGCTTGACGAGTGCCTCATCGAGCCCACCGCCGTCGGGCAGGCAGCAGATGCATCCTCCCGCGATCGAGGCCGGTTCGTCGACCTGGCCGGCCACCAGACCGGCGTCGACGTTGATATCCCCGAAGTCGTTGACCACCACACCGATTCGTGTGCCCGGGTGGCGTAACAAGTGATTCAGCAGCGTCGTCTTGCCGGCTCCGAGATGGCCGGTGAGCGCGATGACCGGTATCTCAGCCAAAGCTTTGCCCTCCACGTCGACATCCGGACTTCCGATGCTAACGGGCGCAATATTCACGACCCGCGCTGCGGGTGGTTGCCTTATCGCCAGCCCCTCGACACAACGCCGGTAAATAACAGAGCGCTCGCTCTGTTATTATTGCCGCATGCCGCGTCCGCGTACACATGATCCCGACGTCGTCCTCGACGCCGTCGAGGACCTGGTGGTGCAGTCGGGACCCACCGCGGTGACCATACGAGCGATCAGCGCGGCGGTCGGCATGTCCAACGGCGCTGTGTACCACACCTTTACATCGCGGGCCGGGCTGACGGGCCAGGCTTGGTTGCGGGCGGGTAAGCGATTTGTGGCGGTGCAGACTTCGCTGGTGGACCAAGCAATGGCCGGTGGCGGTCCGGGCGGAGCCATCGAGGCCGTGGTGGCCGCCGCAGATGCAGCGGTGGTGTTCACCGAGCAGTATCCCGGCTCATCAGGGCTCGTACTGCGCGTGCGCCGCGAGGAAGTGCTCGCCGACGACGTTCCCGACGACGTTGCCGATGAACTGCGCCGCCTCGACAAGCTCCTCGTCGCGTTGATGGTGCGGCTTGCCATCGCCGTGTGGGACCGCAAGGACGCGGCGGCGGTGGACGTGATAACCAGCTGCGTCGTCGACCTGCCCACAGCGCTGCTGCTGCGCCGCGACCGGCTTGGGAGTGCCACCGCACGCGCGCAGCTGCACGCGGCCGTGCGCGCCGTGCTGGCGGTGGGGCCACCTCCACCTCTACCACGACAGCGACGCGGCTGACGAATCTCTGCCAATACCAGCGTAACTCGAGAGGAAACACATGACAGTGACATTGGACTACGCCGACAAAATCGCCATCGTACGCATGGGCGAGGACGAAAACCGTTTCTCCCCAGCATTTCTGGATGACATCGATGATGCACTCAGCCAAGCCGTCTCAGACGGTGCCCAAGGACTGATCACGACCGCCGGCGGAAAGTTCTACTCCAACGGCCTGGATCTGGACTGGCTGAGCGCACACACCGACGAAGGGCAGTGGTACATCGGCCGGGTGCACCAGCTACTGGCACGCATGCTGACCCTGCCCTTGCCCACCGCGGCCGCAGTCGTGGGTCACGCGTTCGGCGCCGGCGCGATGCTGGCCATCGCCCACGACTTTCGCGTGATGCGCGCCGACCGTGGGTACTTCTGTTTTCCCGAGGTGGACATCCACATCCCGTTCAACCCGGGCATGGCCGCGCTCATCCAAGCCAAACTCACGCCTCGCACCGCCGTCGCCTCGATGACCACCGGCCGACGCTTCAGTGGCCCCGACGCAGAACGATTCGGCATCGTCGACGCCACCTGCCCCGAGGGCGGCGTCACCGACACCGCCCTCGACGTGGTGCGCCCACTGCAGGGGAAAGATCCGGGCACGCTGGGCGCGATAAAACAGACCATGTTCGATCGCGCGGTGCGCGCGCTCGTCGAGGACCAGAGCGGGCCGCAATAACTGCTCATGGACACTGAGCTCGTTCCTGTATGGTCAGCGATGTCTGCCGGCGCAAGGGAACAGAGGGCTTTCGATGGCAAACAAGCTCCCCGACAACGCCTTCACGTCCCCACAGGTTTTAGACCCCGGCCTTCGTAAGGTGGCACGATTCGTGCCGCGCGGATACGCCCTGCACCGCGGTCTGAAGTTCCAGCGCGCAGTCATGAACCTGATGGGCAATGCGGGGCGCATCCGCACCGTGCCGGTCGCCGCCGTCAACGAGCACGTCACCGTCCGCCTGCATCGCCCGGCCGGCCTTCCCGACCGCGCGCCCGCTCTGCTCTGGATTCACGGCGGCGGAACCATCATGGGTCACGCGGCTCAGGACGATAAGTACCTGCGCAAGCTGTCCGGCCGCACCGGGTTCGCGATTGCGGCGGTAGAGCATCGGTTGGCTCCCGAGCATCCCTACCCGATACCGATCGAAGATTGTTACGCGGCCCTGCTGTGGCTGGCCCGCCAGCCGTGGGTTGACCCGGATCGAGTCGCCATCGGCGGCGCCAGTGCCGGTGGGCATTTCGCGGCCGCGGTCGCCCAGCGGGCGCACGACCGCAACGACGTCCAGATAACCTTCCAGATGCTGGTGTATCCGATGCTCGACGATCGCACGGGCGCCAGGCGCGACGGCCCCAGACGCATCATGTGGACCGAACCCGACAACCAACTGGCCTGGCAGTGGTACCTCAACGGGGCCGATCCCGAAGAGGCCGCTCCGGCGCGCCGGGCTGATTTGTCGGGCTTGCCGCCCGCCTGGATCGGGGTCGGAACGCTGGACCTCTTCTATCAGGAGAGCCTGGAGTACGCGCGACGCCTGCGCGAGGCGGGCGTACCGGTGCAGGAGGAAATCGTTCCTGGCGCGTTTCATGCGTTCGATCAGATCGCAGACAAGGCGCCGATATCGACGAGGTTCTTCGAAAGTCAATGCGATTATCTGCGGGGCGCGCTTACACCTAGCGGATGATCTCCATCATCCAGCGCGTCATTCGCATATGTGATCGAATTACGTTGTCCGAGAGCTGACATCGCGCACTCCGGTTCGTGTGCACCTCGCCATAGCCAGCCGGCAGGATCGGCCCATGGTTGGCCGAGGATGTCTGCCTCAGGGCCGTCGACCCCGATCGCTTTACCCTTTTGACTGCAAAGTGTGCACGACGTGCAACTATAGGGCGATGGGCAATCCCGTGGGGCTACGAGAGCGCCGTCGCCGCCAGACGAGCGCGGACATCCGCGACGCCGCGGTGCGCCTCACGCTGGAACGCGGATTCGACAAGGTCACCGTCGACGAGATCTGCGCCGAAGCCGGCGTCTCAACGCGCACGTTCTTCAACTACTTCCCCAACAAAGAATCCGCGCTCGCCTACGGCCCCTCGGACATACCCCCCGAACTGGTCGCGGATTTCGTCGCCGCCGGCCCTGCCCCCTATTCAGTGGTGCTGGCGGAGCTGATCACTCTGGCCGCGCACCATCTCCGCGACGTGCCCCCGCAGCGCGAACACGCGGCCCACATGCTGGAACTCGCCAAGACCTCCCCAGCCGTGTTGGCGGCGTTCCTCGCCGACTTGGAGCGGTTTCAAAACCAGTTGACCGACATCATCGTCCGTCGCCAGGCGATGCGGCCCGACGACGAGATGGCGGCGTTGATTTCGCGCTGGCGTTGACGGCGGTACGTTCCGGCATCGAGAAGTGGGCCAGCGGCAAGGCAGATGAAACCGCCGACACGCCGATGCCCTATGTTGAGCGTGCCGCCGCGCTGGTGAACAGCATCTTCACAAAGTGACCTGAAACACCAGTAGCAAATGTTGCATGCACTGCAAGATATGCACATCATGTACTATGCGCTGGTGGCGGTACGCGGGGAGGCTTCAGCAACAAGGCGAGCCGAGTATCGGTGCCGGGAACGTCGGCCGGTGTCGGTGGGCAGCATTCACCGCGTCTGACGCTCGAGCGCGCGCGAACCGTAGCAATCGACGTAATTCGTTGTTGGGCAATGCGACCTGCGGGCAGTCACCTGCCCACGACCTTCGGTCGCGCAAAACGCTGATCCACGTCACGACCGCGTGATGAGGAAGGGATCCACCTAGGTGCAGATATCGAGACTTGTGCGCAACGCCTGGTTGCCGCTGTTGATCGTGGCGGTCGTGGTGGTCGGCGGCTTCGCGGTGGTCCGGGTCAAATCGTTTTTCGGCGCCCAAGACACCGGCATCATGACGCAGCCCGCGGCTCGATGATTCGAAGCCGTTCAAGCCCAAGGTCGTCAAATACGAGGTCTTCGGCTCGGCCAAGCCAGCGCGAACGTGAACTACTTGGACCTGTCCGCCGACCCGAGGCGCGTCGACGGCGCGCCGCTGCCGTGGACGCTGGTCCTGAGCACCACCGCCCCCTCGGTGTTCCCGAACCTTTCGGCACAAAGCGACGGCAGATTCCCTCGGTTGCCGCATCACCATCGATGACGAAGTCAAGGCCGAGAAAATCACCAACGGCGTGCACGCCCTGACCTTCTGCTTGGTGAAATCCGCATGAGCACAACCGTCGACGACACCCGCACCGACGCCATCCCTGTCGCCAAAGAACCCGTGCACGACAACGATCCCGCGGATCATCCGCATGTTCGCGGTGCCGATCATCCTGGGCTGGATCGCGATCATCGCGGTGCTCAACGTCGTCGTCCCCCAGCTGGACGAGGTCGGCAAGATGCGTTCGGTGTCGATGGCCCCGACGATGCGCAATCGGTGATCGCGACCAAGCGCATGGGCGCGATATTCAACGAGTACAAGTCCAACAGCTCGGTGATGATCGTCCTCGAGGGCCAAAATCCCCTCGGGCGCCGACGCGCACGCCTACTACGACCAGATCGTCAAGAAGCTCGACGCCGACACCAAACACGTTGAGCACGTTCAGGATATGTGGAGCGATCCACTGACCGGGGCGGGTGCGCAGAGCAACGACGGCAAGGCCGCCTACGTCCAGGTCTACCTCGCCGGTAACCAGGGCGAGGCCCTGGCCAACGAGTCGGTGGAGTCCGTCCAGAAGATCGTCAAGAGTGTGCCGACGCCCAACGGGCGTCAAGGCCTACGTCACCGGCCCCGCGGCGCTGTCGGCGGACCAGCACATCGCCGGCGACCGCAGCCTGCAAGCTCATCACGGCGGCCACGTTCACCGTGATCATCGCGATGCTGCTGTTGGTCTACCGGTCGATCGTCACCGTGTTGCTGACGTTGGTGATGGTGGTGCTCGAGCTGTCCGCCGCGCGCGGCATGGTCGCTTTCCTGGGCTACTTCAAGATCATCGGGCTCTCGACGTTCGCCACGAACCTGTTGGTCACGTTGGCGATCGCGGCCGCCACCGACTACGCGATCTTTTTGATCGGCCGATATCAGGAAGCCCGGGCTGTCGGCGAATCCCGAGAAGACGCGTACTACACCATGTACAAGCGGCACCGCGCACGTGGTGCTCGGGTCGGGCCTGACCATCGCCGGCGCGACATTCTGCCTGCACTTCACCAACCTGCCGTATTTCCAGACGCTGGGCATCCCGTTGGCCATCGGCATGGTGGTCGTGGTCGCGGCGGCTTTGACGCTGGGTCCGGCGGTCATCTCGGTGGCTACGCGCTTCGGTAAGACGCTGGAACCCAAACGGACGCAACGGATTCGCGGGTGGCGCAAGATCGGCGCGCTCGTCGTCCGATGGCCCGGCCCGATCCTGGTCATGACGATCGGGGTCGCGCTGGTCGGCCTGCTGACCCTGCCCGGCTACCGCACCAATTACAACGACCGCAACTACCTACCCGCCGACCTGCCCGCCAACGAGGGTTACGCGGCCGCGGATCGGCACTTCTCCCAGGCGCGGATGAACCCCGAAGCTGCTGATGATCGAAAGCGACCACGATCTGCGCAACTCCGCGGACTTCCTGGTCATCGACAAAATCGCCAAGACGATCTTCCGGGTGCCGGGGATCGGCCGCGTGCAGGCCATCACCCGGCCGCAGGGCACGCCGATCGAGCACACCTCGATCCCGTTCCAGATCAGCATGCAGGGCGTCACCCAGCAGATGAACCAGAAGTACCAAGAAGATCAGATGGCCGACATGCTGCAAGCAGGCCGACATGATGCAGACGACCATCGACAGCATGGAAAAGATGTCCAGCATCACCGTGCAGATGTCCGACGACATGCATCAGATGGTCAAAAAGATGCATGACATGACCATCGACATCAACGAATTACGCGACCACATGGCGGATTTCGAGGACTTCTTCCGGCCGATCCGCAGCTATTTCTACTGGGAAAAGCACTGCTTCGACATCCCGGTGTGCTGGTCGCTTCGGTCGGTCTTCGACGGCCTCGACGGCATCGACACGATGACCGATGACATCCAGAGCCTGCTGCCCATCATGGATCACCTCGACACGCTGATGCCCCAGATGGTGGCGCTGATGCCCTCGATGATCGAAAACATGAAGGCCATGAAAACCACGATGCTGACCATGTATTCGACCCAGAAGGGTCTGCAGGATCAGCAGAACGAGGCGCAGAAGAACTCCAACGCCATGGGCAAGGCGTTCGACGCCTCCAAGAACGACGACTCGTTCTACCTGCCGCCGGAGACCTTCAACAACGCCGAGTTCAAGAAGGGCATGAAGAACTTCATCTCCCCCGACGGCCATGCCGTGCGCTTCATCATCAGCCATGACGGCGATCCGATGTCGGCGGAAGGCATTTCGCACATCGATGCGATCAAGAAGGCCGCGTACGAAGCGCTCAAGGGCACGCCGCTGGAGGGCTCGAAGATCTATCTCGCGGGCACCGCGTCGATCTACAAAGACCTCAGCGACGGCAACAACTACGACCTGTTGATCGCCGGAATCGCCTCGCTGTGCCTGATTTTCATCATCATGCTGATCATCACCCGAGGCGTGGTGGCGTCGGCGGTGATCGTGGGAACCGTCTTGCTCTCGCTGGGCGCGTCCTTCGGGCTTTCGGTGCTGATCTGGCAGCACCTCATCGGCATCGAACTGCACTGGATGGTGCTCGCGATGTCGGTCATCATCCTGCTGGCCGTCGGCGCCGACTACAACCTGTTGTTGGTGGCGCGGTTCAAGGAGGAGATCCACGCCGGCCTGAACACCGGCATCATCCGATCGATGGGCGGCACCGGCTCGGTGGTGACCTCGGCGGGGCTGGTGTTCGCCTTCACGATGATGACGATGGCGGTCAGCGAGCTGACGGTCATCGGTCAGGTCGGTACCACGATCGGACTCGGTCTGCTGTTCGACACCCTGATCGTCCGGTCGCTGATGACGCCGTCCATTGCCGCGCTGCTGGGCAAGTGGTTCTGGTGGCCGCAACGGGTCCGGCAACGCCCGGTTCCATCACCCTGGCCGCAACCGGCCAAGGAAGCCGAATCCGTCACCGCCGCTACGTAACCCAATCCGGCTGGGCGTCGGTCTCGACGTTGGAGAAGTCCTTGTGCCCCAGGCCGGCGGTGGTGCCGCCGTCGACGACGAACTCCGAGCCGGTGGAGTAGCTGGACTCGTCGCTGGCCAGATAGACCACGAGGTTGGAGACCTCCACCGGCTGGGCCGCTCGGCCCAGCGCGGTCTGGAAGATGTCGTCGGGAACCCAATCGGTCATCGGGGTCTTGATGAGCCCGGGATGGATTGAGTTGACTCGGATTCCGCTCGGGCCCAGCTCGAGTGCGGCCGACTTGGTCAGCCCCCGCACCGCGAATTTGGTTGCGGTGTAGCCGTGGCAGGCGATGGTGCCGGCCATGCCCTCGATCGAGGAGATGTTGATGATCGATCCGCGGCCCGCTTCCTTCATGGGTTTGACCACGGCGCGGATGCCGAGAAACACGCCCGTCAAATTGATGTCGAGGATTCGCTGCCACTCCGAGAGCGCGTAATCCTCCAGGGTGCCGATGTTGATGATGCCGGCGTTGTTGACCAGCACGTCGATGCGGCCGAACTCGGCCAGGGCGGTGGCGACCGCCGCATCCCAGTCCTCGGGCTTGGTCACGTCGAGGTGCAGATAGCGGACCGCGTCACCGACGTCCGCCGCGACCGCCTTGCCCTCGTCGTCGAGGATGTCACCGAAGACGACCTTGGCTCCTTCGGCGACCAGCGACCGCACGTGCGATGCGCCCATCCCCCGGGCGCCGCCACTGATGAGGGCGACCTTCCCCGCCAACCGATCTGCCACTGCGTTCTCCCGTCGTGAGGTTTCGTCTATGCACCATACGTACCGGGGGCTATGTATGGCCATAGCCAACAGGATGCGACAGTCCGGGGCTGGGCCAGACGATCTCGGGGTCAGGAGTCGTACGCCCGCAGCAGCGCCCGCGTGCGTGCCCGGCCCTCCGGCGACGGATCGAATGCCGCGGCGACGTACTCGTCGACACCCGCCGCCGCCAGTTCGTCGAGGCGACCACGGACGGTGTCCTCGTCGCCGATGATGGCGGCGTCCTGCGGCCCGGCATAGCCCTCGCGGTCGAGCATCGCGCGGTACGACGGCAGCTGGCCGTAGATGGCGAATTGTTCGGCCGCCTGCTCGCGGGCGGCGTCGACGTCGTCGGTGACGCTGACGGGCAACGACGCGGCGACGCGCACCTCGCCCTCGCGTCCGGAGTCGGCGGCCGCCTGCCGCAGGGTCGGGCCGACGTGCTCGGCCAGCGTCTTGGGCCCGGTCATCCAGGTGCAGGTGCCCGACGTGCGCCGGCCCGCGATCCTGAGCAGCTGCGGCCCCAGGGCTGCGATGTAGACGTCGGGCCGCGGCGCACCCGAGATCATCAGCGCGCCGCGGGTGGTCACCGTCTGCCCGGCCGCGGCGGCGGGTTCACCGGCCAGCAGGGGCAGCAGGCCGTCGAGGTACTCGTTCAGCCTGCGCACCGGCTTGTCCCAGGGGATGCCCCACATCCCCTCGGTGACCGCCTGGTGGGTCATGCCGAGTCCGAGCGTGAATCGGCCACCCGAGGCGAGGCTCAGCGTCAAGACGCGCTGCGCCATCTGCATCGGATGCTGATTCTGAATCGGCACCACACCGCTGGCCACCTGGATCGTGTCCACCTCGTGCAACGCGATGGCCAGAATCGTGAGAAGGTCTGGCTCATAGGGCAATTGGCTCATCCACACGCGTTTGAAGCCTTCGTCGCGCAGCATCGCGAGGTTGGCGATCGTCGCGTCGATCGGCGATTGGCTGCCCGTTCCACTGAGTTGCCCGAACATAGAGACCTGCATGACCACCACGCTCCTTTGCATCGCCGCCGCGGTGGAAAGGTCGTCGTCGCTCACTTTCCCGCCAGGCGTTTCCTCATCATGCTCTCAAGCGGCGGGCGGGTCGGCACGTGCGGCCTCACCTGCGGCCGCCGAACCCGGCTCAGCCGATGATGTCGAAGACCGCCGCGGCGGAGGTGACGGCCTTGTCGGCGTTACCCTCGTCGTGCAGCAGCATGCGCACACCGACGCGCCCTGGGCCGCCCGGATGCGCGGTGCCCTCGACGCGGAAGGGACCCACCTTGCCGCGGGACATGAACATCACATGCCAGCTGACGACCTGCAGCTTTTTGGTTCCCGCGACCTCGGCGGCGAGGTCGATCGCCGCGGTCTCGAGGACGACGTGCTGGGGTCCGATGTGCAGCGCGGCGTCCGGCGACGCGAGTTCGGTGCTGAGCTCGGGCAGTATCCAGTGTCCGTCGTCCCGCCGGCCGGCCCCGAACGCCTGCCACAGCGGCGGCAAGTCGGGAGAGTCCTCGACCACCAGCTCGGTGCCCGAAACATCCATGCGGTCCAAGCCTTCCGGCGGGATGCCGATGATCGCGCCCTGCCCCTCGTTGAAGGCGATGACCCGGCTGGGGTTGTCGGCGTCGACGATGGTGCATCGCCCGTAGCCCATGGTGCGCCCCTGGTGCACGATGCCCGACCCGACGATCTCGATTCTGTTGACGTCGTAGCCGGGATCGACGATCTGTACCGACGCGATAACCGGATTGGGCACGGCGACCATGTCGGTCTGGCAGCCCTCCGGGGAGGAAATGGCCAACGGCGCCACCATGATTCCGCCCGCGTCGTTGCGCATGTCGCGGCGGATGGTGACGGTGTCGTCGGTCTCCCCCACATTCATCGACGAGTGTGTGCGACCGATGTAGCGGTAGCTCAGCAGGCCCGTCCAACGCCGGTACAGTTCGTCGCGGTAGGCGTCGGAGTCTCCCATCAACTCTCGGATGTCACGAAGTTGACCGCTCAATTCCGTTCGCCTCCTTAGCTTTTGCCGCGTCGCACCTGGTTGAACGGCACACCGCGGTCGTCGGCGCGTTCGCGCGGGAAGTTCAGCACCCGCTCGCCGATCACGTTGCGCGCCATCTCGGTGGTACCGCCGCCGATGCTGGCGGTCTGACGGCCCAGATAGCGCGTCCCGATATCGAGCAGCCCGCCGCCGTCGTCGACCACGGCCGCCGGGCCCGCGACGGCCAGCGCGGTATCGGTCTCGACGTCGTGAACCTCGGCCATGTACAGCCGGATGATCGACCCTGCGGCCGGCGGCAGGGATCCGCCGGCCACGGCGTGGAAGACGTGCTCACTGAGTTGGCCGTGCACCGCGCGGTGCACCAGCGCCCGGCCGACCATTTCCTGGAGTCGTTGGTTGCCGGCCTGGTTCGTCTTTTCGATCAGCGACACCAGATCGACCGAAACATCGTGGGCCTCGGCGATTCCCGGCCCGCTGGTGTACTCCGAGCCGTCGCCCATGGTGCGCCGCTCGTGGTACAGCTGCCGCGACGCGACGTCCCACCCTTTGCCCGGTTCTCCGACGACAGCGTCGTCGCCCACGTCGACGTCGTCGAAGAACTCTTCGCAGAACTCGATCGAGCCGTTGACCTGCTGGATGCGGTTGATGGTGACGCCGGGATGTTGCAGCGGCACCAGAAACATCGTCAGCCCGTCGTGTTTGGGGACGTCCCAGTTGGTCCGGGCCAGGCACAGGCCGTAATCGGCGGCGAACGCCCAGGTGCTCCAGGTCTTGGCGCCATTGATGATCCATCGTCCGTCCCGGCGCTCGGCGCGGGTGATGACGCCCGCCAGATCCGATCCCCCGCTGGGCTCGGACAGCAACTGCACCAGCACCTCATCGCCGCGCAGCGCGGCCGCAATGTGCGTGCGCTTCTGCTCCTCGCTGCCCATATCGAGAATCGTCGCGCAGCAGATGGCGAACGATGGGACGTTGAGCAGCAGCGGAGTCTCATACGCCTGGGACTCGACGTCGAACGCCTTCTTGTATTCGTAGCTCAGCCCGAGCCCGCCATACTCGCGCGGGAAACAGATCCCGGCGAATCCGCCTTCCCACAGCAGCTTTTGCAGTTCCCGGGCCCGGTGCCACGACGGCAGCTCATCTCGCTCCAGCTGCGCCGCCTGGGCCGGATCGAGTCGTGGCATCGTCGCGGCCAGCCAGGCCCTGGCCCGGCTCCGAAAATCCTCGACCGACTCGGAAGTCACCGGATGGCCTCTCATGGGAGCATCGACTTGTGCTGGGCGACTGTACAGCACCGCCACGTGGGGTGTACAGGTTGCCGCCTTCAGCAGCCGTTCAACTTCACCGCGGCGCGAATGAGCGCCGTCAACGCCTTCTCATCGATCGTGTCGCCCTCGTGGAAATCAATCGCGCGTCTGGTGTTGCCGTCGAGGCTGGAGTTGAACAGGCCCGCGGGATCCTGCAGCGATGCGCCCTTGGCGAAGGTCATCTTCACGACGTTCTTGTACGTCTCGCCGGTGCAGATCATCCCGTCGTGGTACCAGACCGGAACGCCGCGCCACTTCCACTCTTCGACCGCCTCGGGGTCGGTTTTCTTGATCAATTGCCTGATGTGAGCCAGCATTTCACCGCGCCAGTCCCCCAATTCCTTGATCCTGGCGTCGATCTGTTCGGCGGGAGATTTGGCTGCGGAGTCGTCCTTGGGGTTCGCCATCGTGGCTCACTTTCGGTGGTTTGTCGCTCGCCGGACCGTACGTCAAGGCATGCTGTTCACCCCCGGGCCCACGCGCCAAGACCCCGTGGTCGGCAGCGAGACCGCCCGCAAGTAATCTGCGGTCAACTCGTGCCGGCGCCTGCGGCGATTGTTCGGCCCGGCCTCACGGCGCTGCACGCTCTGGCGAACAAGGAACCCACTTGACCGACACACACCCATTCGACGAAGCCATCCTGCTCGACTCGATCGGCCCGGACATCAGGCGCGGCCGCACGCACCCGGAGTGGGCCAACATGGTCGGGCCGTTCGGAGGCATCACCGCCGCCGTCATGCTGCGCGCCGTCCAGGCGCATCCGGACCGCCTCGGGGAACCGCTGGCCCTGACCGTCAACTATGCCGCCCCCATCGTTGACGGCGACTTCGACCTCACGCTCCGGGCCGCGCGCACCAACCGCACCAATCAGCACTGGATTGTCGAGCTCAGCCAGGACGGCGCGGTCAAGACGACGGCGACCGCGATCTTCGCGGTCCGGCGCGAGAGTTGGGCCGACACGGAGAGCCACCCGCCGAGCGCGCCGGCGCCCGAGCAGGTGCCCGCGGTCGATCCGGGCCTCGTTCGATGGACCAGCCTGTACGAGACCCGGTACGTCGAGGGCGCGATGCCCGGAAAGGGCGGGGATGCGAGCCCGTCGTCGACCTCCACGCTGTGGGTCCGCGACGGCGCGGGACGCCCGGTCGACTATCCGGCGCTCGCCGCGCTGTGTGACATCTTCTACCCGCGGGTGTTCCTGCGCCGCGGCGGCTTCATCCCGTCCGGGACGATCTCGTTGACCACATATTTTCACGCCGATCAGCAGCAACTCGACGCCGTTGAGGGCGACTTCGTGCTGGCGTCCGCCCACGCCAACCGCTTCTCCCGCGGCTATTTCGACCAGAGCGCGAAAGTGTGGAGCCGGGACGGCGGGCTGCTTGCCACCACACATCAGATCGTCTACTTCAAAGGGTGACGGGTTTACACTTCGCCAGTGAAACGTCACGCCAGGACGATTACGGAAAGAATCGAGCCGCAATGACACAGCGCGCGGAAGGCCTGGTCGCCGAGACACTGCCGGCGATCGAATCCATCAAGCAGCTCAAAGCCCGCTACTGCCGCCACCTGGACACCAAGGACTGGGCGACATGGCGCACGATTTTTGCCGACGACTTCGTCAGTGACACGTCCGAAGCCGGCGGCAAGGTGATCGCCGGCGCCGACGACTTCGTGGCGTTCACCCGCCGTGCCCTCGGCCGCCCCACGCAGCCCACCGCCCATCAGGTGCACACGCCCGAAATCGAGCTCACCTCGGCGACGACGGCGCGTGGAATCTGGGCGCTACAAGACGTTGTCCGGTTCGGGCCCGGCATAACCTTGGTCGGCTACGGCCACTACCACGAAACGTATGAGAACGTCGCCGGCCAGTGGCTTATCAAGAGCTCCAAGCTAACTCGACTCCGCGAGGACATCGTGACGCCGTTCTTCTCTATATACGTCTCTCCCCGAGTCCGCGCGGCGATCGGCAAGATCGCCGGCCGGCTGATGGATCGGTGACGCGCCCATGACAGTCGCCCCCGTATTGGTCACCGGAGCATTCGGGCAAGTCGGCAAGCGGTGCACGCAGATCCTGCTGGAGCGGGGGCGAACCGTCATCGCGATGGATCTGCGCAACGACAACACCGCCGCAGCCGCAAAGGAACTCGCCGCCCGCGGCCACCCGGGGACGTTGATTCCCGCGTATACCGATCTCCTGGATGCCGAGGCGGTGAGCGAGCTCGTCGCGACTCACTCCCCCGGAGCAATCGTCCACCTGGCCGCCATCGTGTCCCCGCCGTCGTATCGCAATCCCGGGCTGGCCCGGCGCGTCAATGTCGGTGGCACCGAGAATCTTTTGGCGGCCTGCTCGGCGCTCCCCCGACCGCCACTATTCCTCATGGCCTCCAGTGCCGCGGTGTACGGATCGCGCAACCCCTACCGTCAGCCCGAGCGGATCACCCCGGAGACCCCGGTGAACCCGATCGATCAATACGGTCAGGACAAAGTGCTCGCCGAGGCGGCGATCCGCGGTAGCGGCCTGCCTTACGCGCTCTTTCGGCTCGCGGGCGTCATCTCGCCGGACACCCAGGCCGGTATCAATGGTGACTACCTCACGCTGATGCGTTCGATGCCGAGCGACAACCGCATTCACGCGGTGGATGCCCGTGACGTGGCGCTGGCATTCGCCAACGGCGTCGATCGCGAGGCGTCCGTCGGCGGCAAGATCGTGCTCATCGGCGGCAACGAGACGTACGTGCTGCTGCAGCACGGTCTGCAGGACGACCTGATGAGCGCCGCCGGCCTGGGTCCGCTGGGCCCCTCTGCCAGCCTGCCCGGCGACCCGGCCGACGACCGCGGCTGAAGTTTCACCGGGTGGTACGACACCACCGAAGCCCAGGCGCTGTTGGACTTCCAAGAGCACGACTGGAGCCAGACGCTGGCGTGGATCGCCGAATCGCAAGGCCGCGTGCGCATCGTGCTGCGGCTCCTCGGCCCCGTGCTACGGCCGGCGTTGCTTGCCCTCTTGATCGTTCAGCGCCGGCTCGAGGGGCGCGGTCCCTACGCCGCCCCGTGGTCGCTGATCGAAAAGAAATACGGCACAGCGGCCTTGGCCAGCGTCGACTGGTAAGGCGACTAGCGCGACGCGAAAAAGATGGCGGCTTTGCGTATCGAGTCTTCGACGGGTTCGGGCGTCCACCCCAGCTCACGGGTCGCCTTGCTGTGATCCAGGGGCGACATCAATTCGGCCATCCGGATCCCCGCGTAGGCAAACGGCAAGTCACGGCGCAGCAGGCGCGCCGCCATGTCGTTGACGCGTGCACCCGCCCGCAGCGCGGACATCGGAATACCCAGGCGCGGTGGACGCTTGCCCACGGCGATGGCCGCGACCCGGTGCAACTCCCGGACGCTCATGTAGCGATCGGAGATGATGTAGCGTTCGCCGTTGCGTCCGTGCTCGGCGGCGAGAAGCATTGCCCTGGCCGCGTCTTCGATGCCCACCACTTCCGCCGAATAACCGAAGTAGAGCGGGAACCGCCCCTTGGCCACCAGGGCGATCAGCGACCCGTGTGGGGTCGGCGCCCAGTCCCCGGGACCGTAGGTGGTGGAGATGCACATCGCGACACCGGGCAGTCCTTTGTCGCGTGCGTAGGACAGCAGCAGGTCTTCGCCGGCCATCCGCGCCTCGATGTATGACCCGCCCTGATCCCAATTGTGTGGGTCGTCTTCGGTGACCGGTTTAGTGTCGCTGATCGCCAAAGTGCCTGTGGTGCTGGTGTATACGAATCGCTTCAGGTCCGCATCCAGGGCCGCGTCCAGAACATGGCGCAAGCCCTCGACATTGGTGTGGAACAGCGGCGCCGGATCGCGCAGCCACATCCTGGCGTCCACGACGCAGTAGTAGACGACGTCGCAGCCCGCCATCGCGGCACGCAGGGCAGTGTCGTCGAACACGTCACCGTAACAGCGCTCGACATCGAGATCATCGAGCCCCGCAGTGGAGCTGCTGCGGCGCAGCATGACTCGCACGTCGGCGCCCGTCGCGACGAGTTGCCGCGTGACATGCGATCCCAGAAATCCGCTGGCGCCGATCACCAGCTGCTTGTGGTCCACTAGCGGTCGATCCATGCCATCTGCGCCTCGGCGTGATGGCCTCCGACGGGTGGGGTGAGTCGATCGAGCCTGGCCAGTTGGTCGGCAGTCAGTTCTACCACGTCGGCACCGGCATTCTCTTCCAGGCGCGTCACACGCTTGGTTCCCGGAATGGGCACGATGTCAGGACCTTTCGCCAGCAGCCAGGCCAAGGCGACCTGAGCCGGCGTGGCGCCGACGTCCACGCTGATATCGCGCACCTCGTCCGCGCACCGCAGGTTGTGCTGAAAGTTGTCGTCGAAGAACCGCGGGTTCGTCTTGCGGTAGTCGGTCTCGGGCAACTCCTGCGTGGAGCGGATGGCGCCGGTGAGGAAGCCGCGGCCCAACGGCGAGTAAGCGACAAACCCGATCCCCAACTCGCGCAGCGCCGGCAAGATCTCGTCTTCTTGATCGCGGGTCCACAGCGAATACTCCGATTGGACGGCCGTGATGGGGTGCACCGCGTGGGCGCGACGAATCGTGTCCACGCCGACTTCAGACAGACCGATGTGCCGGATCTTGCCTGCGGCGACCAGTTCGGCCAGCGCACCGATCGTGTCTTCGATCGGGGTCTGGCGGTCGAGGCGATGCTGGTAGTACAGATCGATGCGATCGGTCGCCAACCGTTGCAGCGAACCATCTACTGCGAGACGGATGTTGGCGGGGCTGCTGTCGAGACCCTCGCGGCCGGTGTGTGAAATCAGGCCGAATTTGGTTGCCAGTACTACTTGATCGCGCCGGCCCTGCAGAGCACGGGACAGAAGTTCCTCGTTGACATACGGGCCGTAGACCTCGGCGGTGTCGATCAGCGTGACACCCAGGTCGATTGCGCGATGAATGGTGCGGATCGATTCGGCATCGTCACTGCCCGCGCCGGCGTAGGCCACCGACATCCCCATCGCCCCCAGTCCGAGGCGGCCGACCTGCAACCCCGCGAGTTGAGCCAGTTTCATGGCATGTCTCCTGTTCTATGCGGTGCTGTGAGACGTCGCTGAGTGCTGGACGGTACCGTGGCGCTGTGTACCGCGTCGAGCCTCCCCCGAACTGATGGACCGCGCAAACACCCCGCGGCCGGCGCGCAATCTGGCGGTGGACTACTACCGCGTATCGGGCGTGGTGCTGATCGTGCTGGGACACTGGCTGGCCGGATCGGTGACCTACCACGATGGGCAGTTCGGCCGGCAGAACCCGCTCGTCGACCTGCCCTGGACCCAGTGGCTGACCTGGCCATTCCAGGCGGTGCCGGCATTCTTCCTGGTTGCCGGCTACGCCGCCGCCGTGTCCTGGACGCATCGGCACGACACCGACGGAATCTCGCGTCGAACCTGGCTGCAACACCGGTTGGCGCGAGTCCTCGGGCCCACGGCCGTGTACATGGCGCTGGTGTCGGTGATTGTGGCCGTCCTCGGCGCCTGCGGTGTGGCCGGTTCGGTGCTCGAGTACGCCGGCTGGGCGGTGGCAATGCACCTGTGGTTCCTGGCCGTATATCTGGTCGTGGTGTCGCTGACGCCGATTGCGATTGCCGCACAACGCCGTTGGGGGCTTCTGGTGCCAGGCGTTCTCGCGTTGGCCGTCGCGGTGGTGGATGTCGCCCGGCTTGCCGGTCACGTCCCGTACCTCAACTGGGTGAATTATCTGCTGGGCTGGGGCACTCTGTATCAGCTTGGGATCGCTTGGCACGGCGGGTCATTGGCCGGGCGCAGGCCGTGGCTGCTGGCGGGCGTTTCTGCGGTGGCGCTGGCATTGCTGGTTTGGCTGAAGATCTATCCGATCAGCATGATCGGCGTCCCCGGACAGACCATCGACAACACGACACCACCGACCGCGGCCCTGCTGGCGTTCGGGTGCGCCCAGACCGGAATCGCGATGGCAGCCACGCCCGCGCTCCACCGGGCGCTACGCGCCATGCGCGTCGAGCGCGCGCTGTCCATCGCCAATAACAACATCATGGCCCTGTACCTGTGGCACATGATCCCCGTCGTGATCGTGGCGATCGTCGGGTATCCGGCAGGGCTCTTGCCGCAACCGCCCGAAGGCAGCGGGGACTGGTGGCTGGCCCGGCTGGAATGGGTACTCGTCCTCAGTGTGGTGACCGGGGTCGAGATGGTGCTGCTGTTCTGGGCGCGAAGACTTTTCGCGGCTCCCTTGCCCCTGCTCGGCGTCCCGCTCACCGAGCGCTGGGCGGAACCGCTGATGCTGGCCGGTGCCGCGATGGCGGCCTACGCCCTGTCCCTGGTTGCCGCCGAAGGGTTCGCTCCCGACGGACGCTTTGCGTGGCTGACCGCAGTGATCTTCGCCGCCGGGGCGCTGCTGGCCGCGTTTCGCCCCGCGACCCGCTGCGCACCTCGTGCGCAGGGCGCGTAGCGGGACCGAGAGGCCGAGGTCATCCGTGGCGGCAGGCCCCGTTGCACGCATCATCTCGCTCGCCTAGGACCAACGTCCGCGGCGTTAACAGCCTCTGGACTCGCCCGTACCGCCAGGAAGCATTGCGTCGGTGACGTTGTTACGAACGATATGACCGCGACGGGGTTCCACGAGGGAGAACTCGCAATGCAGCGTCGAGCGGGCGTCGAAGCCGAGGCCGGGCGGCTCGAGGGCATGCTTGACCCGTCGGGTCTGTCCGAAGGCGCTGCACGTTTTCTCGCGTCTCAGCGGTTCGCCGCGCTGACCGGTCGCGACCACAGCGGTGTCCTCTGGGTCTCGCCGTTGGCCGCGCCACCGGGTTTTCTCCGCGGGCAAGAAGGTGTCTTGCACGTGTCTACCTTTCCCCGTGACGGGGATCCCCTGCATGAGATCCAGATCGGTCAGCAGGTCGGACTGATCGCCATCGACTTCGCCACCCGCCGCAGACTACGGATAAACGGCGAACTTGTCGGTGCTGACCACGCGAGCATGACCGTCCGCGTCGACCAGTCGTACGGCAATTGCCCCAAGTACATTCACCGCCGCGCGATCGATGTCGCTAGTCTTGCTGCCCCTCCTTCGAAACGCCCGGTACGCGCAACGCTTCTCGGCCCCTCCGATCAAGCAATGATCGCAACGTCCGACACGTTCTTCCTGGGCACAAGCCATCCCACACGCGGTAGCGATGCATCGCACCGCGGAGGCCCACCCGGATTTGTCCGAGTCGACTCAGCGGATCGGCTGTGGTGGCCGGATTTCCCGGGAAACAATATGTTCAACAGCTATGGCAATTTGGCCGTCGATGACAAAGCCGCCTTGCTGTTCCTTGATTTCGATACCGGCGCCACTTTGCAGGTCACTGGGGCCGCACATGTGCGGTGGACTGCTCCCGGCGCGGCCGGTGATGATGGCGCTGCTGGAAGGAATGTCGCATTCTCGGTCGACGCCGTCGCAACGCTAGCCGCTCTGGCCACGCCTAAGTAGCGACGCCCATCGACATGCCTTGAGCGACACCTTGGCCGGGCGTCGGGCTACTACTGCTAAGCCTGGTCAAAGATGCTGTCGGGCAACGGGCGTCGACATAGCGCGCGGGCCTCAGCCGCGCTGAGCCCAAACAGTCGCAGAACGCTCTCGGTGACCGTGTCGGCGGCGTGCGCGTCGTCGCGGTCCGGATGATCCCGCAATAGATTGCCCAGCCCTAGCAGCGCGCCCCCGGCCATGGCGAGGGCAAGTTCGGGATCTTCCACCGTGAACCTGCCGGCCGCGACACCGGCCTTGATGTCGCGCACTGCATTCCTCTGCGCTGGTTCGCGATTCGAGCCTGCCGCGCCGCCTCGCAGGCTCTGCCCGAACCCATCGCTGAGTGATGGCCGACGCCTCGACGATGTGCTCGGCGTGGGCTTCGCGCTGATCACCACGGTTCGCCCCGCGGCCGCCGGCGAGGCATCGCTGCGGCGTCGTGGCGTCGTGGTCCTGATCGCCCAACCCGGCGATGCGTTGGCGACGTGGTTGCGCCGAGGGCACGCCAACGCCGCTGTGGTGCGTCCCGACCGGACCGTCGCCCGGGCCGGACGTGACGTCGCGGCGCTGTGCGCGTGGACAGCCAGCGTTCTGCGTGAGGGGGTGACCTAGTTCTTGCGCCGCTGCAATTGCGCGATGATCCAGAACGGCAACGCCACGAACACCGCGCCGCCGATCAGGTTGCCCACGGTGGTGATGCCGATGTTGGTGAGCAAACCGTGCTGGCCTAAACCCCACGCGATCGCGCCTCGTGGAGCGACCGGGTGGAAGAGGTTGAGCAGCAACGGAAGACCGAGAAACCCGACATTGGCGATCACGTGCTGGGTGCCGCCGATGACGAACGCGAACGGCCCGTAGAACGCGAACAACATCCGGGCGACGTCACTGCGGGCCTTGAAGAACATGCACATCGAGGTCTGCAGGAACCACGTGCACACCACGGCGAGCAACAGTGCGGTCCAGAAGGGCTGCCCGGCCTTCAGCGTGCCGACGGTCGCGGCGCGCTCGGCAAACGCACCCAGGTAAGGGCCGCCCGCCGCGGCGCACACTGTGACGAACACCAGCGCGCCGACGATGTTCCCGACGAGTCCGACGGTCACCAACACGATGTAGCCGCGCACGCTCAGCGTGCGCTTGAGCACGGCGAGAAAGCCTGCGGCCATGTCCGCGGTGATCAGCGACATGCCCGACACCAGGATGAGGACGAAGGACATGCCGAACGCCAGGCCCATCAAAAGGCTTGCCACACCGGGTGTTTTGACGCCGGTGCTCACCACCAGAGCCAGCAGCGCCCCGAACGCCACCATCACACCGCCAACCAGGGAGCGCATCAGGAATGCCCAGGGGTGCGCAGCTTTTTCCACTGCCATGGCCGCCACCCGATCCACCATGGCGCCCACCGACAGCGGCTCGAACGGATCGTCGGCCACGCTGCTTGCCCGATGGTCCGCAGCGAACGCGGTCACGTTATCCGCAACCACAGTCTCGCTGTCCAACTGCGACGCTTCAGCGTTGATCGTCATCGGGGTTCGCCTTCCCTCAAGGTGCTGATCGCGTTGATGACACCGGCAATGTGGTCCTCGCTGAGCTGCTCTCCGTCAAAGACGTGGCTGAGCAGGATCTTGAGGTCGAGCATCTGTTGTAGGTAGACCAGGCAGGGCGGGCATTCGTCGAGGTGCTTGGCCACGATCGGCCCCCACTGCTGCGGGTCGGAGTCGACGAGATCGTCGACCAGGCGAACGAAGTCGACGCAATCTATGGCGGGGACGGTGTTGTCATGAACGGTCATCGTTGATACCGCTTTTCCAATTCGGTTCGAAGATTTCCCCGGGCGCGGTAGAGCAGTGCCCGTTGCGCCTCGGCGGACAGTTCGAGAAGCCCGGCCGCCTCGTCGGCCGAGGTTCCGACAATGTCGCGCAAGATGACCAGTTGCCGTTGTCGTTCGGGCAACGCATCCAGCGCCGCCCGCACGCAGCCGAGCAGTTCGCTTTCGACGGTTTGGTCTTCCGGCAGAAAGCGGAACGACGGCGGCACACTCCAATGTCCGGCATCGGGGTGGCCGGCGGGATGCATGCGAGCCGACAACGGGTCGGCGTCCCCGCCATCCGCGTCGGCGGCCAGCACCTCGTGGCGGCGGATCCGCGATTCCCGAAGCCGGTGCCGGGAAGCGGTGTGTTTGACAATGCCGAACAGCCAGGTGCCCACCGAGGAACGGCCCTGGAACGAATCCGGCGACCGCAGCACCTGCACCCATGCCTCCTGCACGGCTTCCTCGGCCACCGTCGCCGAATCCACCATGGTGCGAGCGAAATTCACCATCGGGCGGTGAAAGTCGCGCACCAAGCTGGCCAGCGGAACCCCGCCGACCAGACGTTCAGATTCGGCGCCCTCGGGCGGCAGCGCCACCGGAGTCACCATCGACTCGTGCTCAGGCGCATCCGGCCAGTTCCCAGCGCAGTTGCCCCTCGGACGGCGACTGGACGGGGATGAACGCCGCCTCCCGGTAGCGCCGACTTGCCGAGGTTCTGCTCGCATACCCTTTTCCGCCAGCAGTCCGGATCTCTAAATCGGCGCTGGCGCTGGAAAGTTCGGCAGCGGCGAGTCGCAGCGACAGCAGTTCCTTCTTGGTGGGCGACTCGGCTCCACCCACCGCCGCGGCCAGATTCGCCAGCGTGGCTTCGGCCCCGGCCAGCTTCTCCGCGATGCGGTCGGCATCGGCGCTGAAAACCGTGTTGACTCCGCCGAGCCCGAGCCTGGCCTGATCTAACGCCGTCCTGGTCAACCCCAGACACATAGCCGACTGCAGGATAAGGAAAGTGGGGCGGACCACGTGCAGGAAGCCCTCGAAATCACGTGACAACACCTGTCCGGCCGGAATGCGAACGCCTTCCAGGTTCAGGTACGACGACGCCGTGCTTCCCATCGCCAGCAGATCGAAGTGCTCACCCAGGATCACCCCGGGGGTGTCCAACGGCAAGGCGACGATCAGCTTCTCACCGGTATCGGTACGCACCGCGGTCACCATGGTCGAGTCGGGATACAGGTTGCTGGCCCACCTGATCGGACCGGACACCCGATACCCGTTTGCCTCCGACCTGGCGATCAACTCCAAGCCGCCGCAGCCCGCCGCCTCCTTGAATGCCGAAGCCATGCCGGTAACCCCCAACACCGTGCCCGCAAGCAGCGATTCCACTGCGGCTGTGCTGAATGGGGTTGCCGCCGTGCGTAAATACTCGACCGTCATGCGGTGGGCCCACAATGAGAAGCCGGTGCTCATACATGCCCCGGAGATCAACCGGATCACCTCGGCCATCACCGGGAGCCGACCGTCGACGTTGCCCGGAGCGCCGATCCCGAGCAGACCGCCCGCGCCCAACGCGGTGAAGCTGCGACGGGATTGGTCCTCGCCGCGGTCCAATGTCGCGGCGTGAGAACGAATGTCCTCCAACAGTTCGACATCCAACTGGCCGGCCTCCGAATCCATGGTCGCCGTCATTTCGCTGTCTCCTGAAGCTGCTGGGCGGAGTGTTTCCACGCGTAATCGAGGAACTTGCCGTCGAAGGTGACGACCACTCTGTCGCCTTCCGGGTGTGGACGCCTTTGCACGCTCATCTGAAAGTTGATCGCGCTCATGATGCCGTCACCGAATTCCTCGTGGATGAGTTCTTTGATCGCCGGCCCGTAGACTGCCAGCGCCTCGTGGAACCGGTAAATCGTCGGATCTTTCGCCATGGTCGCATCGGATCCGCGATACGGCATCATTTGCAGAACCGATACCGCCTCATCGTCGAGGCCGAGATGCGAGGCCACGGCTGCGGCGTCGCCGGCGCGGAGCGAATGCTGCCCGAGCAGCGCTGCAACGGTCCATACCGGGTCCTTGCCAATCGATTCGGCGATTTTCGCCCAGCTCAATCCCTGCTTGACCCGGGCCAGTCTGATGACCCCGGCGAGGTCAGACTTGGTCAATGTAATTGCTGCGTTTACGTTTTTACTCATGATGCTGACCCGATGATCAGAGTCGAGTCGACACTTACCGGGTTGCGAAACGTATTCACTACCGGCGACCAGGAGATGGCGTTGTCGTGGATTTCCTTCAGCGTGGCGTGGTCGGTGTCACCGGCCAGGCTCACTTTGCAGCGCACCGCGCTGAACCCGAGGGGCTTTCCCTCCGGCGTATCCCCCACGCCCCACACCGCGGAGATGTCGATGTCGCCTTCCATCTCGACCTCGATCCTGGTCAGCGTCACGCCACGGTGCGTCGCGTTGGCCAACAACCCGACCGATACGCAGGAGCCCAGCGCGGCCAGGGCGGTCTCGGAGGGATTGGGCGCGGAGTCGTCACCCAGCAGCGCGGGCGGCTCGCCGACCAGCACCGGCGCCAGGTCCCGGACGTAGGTCATGTTGCGGAACCCCGTCTCACACACCGTCCTGGCTTTAAGGGTCTTCTTGCCGGTCGCGGGGTTGGCCTTGGCGTTACAGGACAACCGGTCGAGGCCTTCGGCGTCGATGACGAGCGCGTCGGTCATAGGACTTTCTCCGTTTCTCGCTGATTGTGCGGCTTCACGGAGTTAGTGCGCGGCGAGGACCGATGCGTGACGGCGGGCGAGATTGAGTTACCTGCCCGACACGAAACATCACCTGCCTGAAACGTGACGCCGCTTACCGACGAGCGCCGCACAGCTGAATTTGCTCAGCTGAACAGGCTTTGCCCGATGTAGTGGCCTTCAGCGGGCGCTGGCGGCACCGCGAAGATTGCCGAGCCGATGTGGCGGATGTATTCGTTGAGCAGGTCGTGGGCGCCCAGGCGGTTCTGCAGCCGAATAAAATCTTGGGGATCTTTTTGATACGAGATGAACAGCAGACCGGCGTTGAGTTGGCCGTTGGCGTCGAGACCGTCGGTGTAGTTGTAGGACCGCCGGCGGATCATGATGCCGTCGTTGTTTTCCCGGGCGGCAAGGCCGACGTGCGACATCGGATCGATGAGCGGGTTGCCGTCTGCGCCTCTGGCGGCGAAATCGGGTGTGTCGAATTCGCGCTTTCCGCTCAGCGGCGCCCCTTCCTCTTTGGTGCGCCCGAAGATCCTCTGCTGGTTGCCGATCCGGTCGACATCCCATGTCTCCATCAACATCCGAACCTTCCGGACGACTTGGTACGTCCCGCCGTTCATCCACGCCTGGTCGCTGTTGTCGACCCAGACGAATCTGGCGTACTCGGCATCGGTGGCGATGTTGCGGGTACCGTCCTTGAACCCCAAGAGGTTTCGTGGCGTGTGCTGGCCGGGACCGGCGGAGGCGCGACCGAAACCCAACACCGCCCAGTACGGCGAGACGATGTTTCGGCCCAGCCGGGCCAAGTTGCGTACCGCGTGGTAGCAGACCTGGGGGTCGTCGGCGCATGCCTGCACCGACAGGTCGCCACCGTGCAGGCGGGGATCCAGGTTGTCCCCGTTGAGAGGTGGCAGGTCGGTGAACACGGCGGGTCGCCGGGCGGCCAGTCCGAACCGATCGCCGAACAACGACGGGCCCAGCCCGACGGTGACGGTGAGACTGGCGGGGCTCAGCCCGTACGCCTCCCCGGTGTCGACGGGAGGCTGCACCTCGACCTGTGGCTGTACGGTCCCGACGGGCTTTGCCTGCTGCAGGATCGCGGCGGCGGCCGACCAGCGTGCCAAGAGGGTCTGCAGCTCGGTGCGGCCCGCGCCGCCGGCCACCGAGAACGACATGAACATGGCGTAACGCTGTGGAGGCGTGTCGATTCCGCCTTGGTGCGGCTGGCCGTAGAAGGGGTAACTGCGGCGTAGATCGACCGTGTCGTCGTCATCGCCGCGTTGTGCTGCCGCCATTGCGTGACCGGCGAATCCGCCACCGACGGCGCCGATCGCGGCACCGCCGAGCCCGGCCAGCATGGCGCCGCCGAGCGCGCGCCGGCGCGACACGGTGGCGGAGTCTGCCGGTGCGCCAGCGTTGTTCGGGCCGCCGTCGGAGGGTTCGGTGATGTCGTCGGGCATGATCAGCCGGCCGTAACGACTTTTTGGGCGACGGTGGACAGGCTCTGGTGCAGCGGCTGGATGACCGCGGTCAGCTTCGTCGCGTCGCTGGCCTTCAGCGCCGGGGTGTAGGTCTTGTAGCCACCGAGTGCGCTCGGGTCTCGATACCCGTCCAGCGTGGCGAGCACGCTTTGGAACTGCTGATCGATCTGGTGGACCAGATTGCCGTCGATCTTTTCCAGGCCCGGTCGTAGCGAGGCGTACGCCTGCTGGGCGCCTTCGACATTGCCCGAAAAGTCCACCAGGTCAATGTGACTGAAGGCCTCTTCCTCCCCGGTGATCTTGGTGTTCTGAATCTCTTCGATCAGGTCGCTGGCACCGTTGGCCAAGTCCTCGGGCTTGTACTGCAGCGTCGCGACGATTCCGTTCAATTTGCCGACGTTGCCCACCAATTCGGAGCTGAACGCCTTTGTCCCGGGCGTGATCGCGCCCCCCTGCCACAGATCGCGCTCGATGGCGTGGAAGCCTTTCCAGCCGACCTTCGCGTCGACCGGCGTCGACTCACGCATGTCGATCAGATAGTCCAGGCTGCCGGCATTGTCGCCGACCGCGAAGCCCGGCAAAACGAAGCCCTCCACGGTGGATTCCGAACGCTCCCAGAACAACCGGGCCTTCGCGTAGGCCGCCTTCGCGGCGTCGACGTTGCCCGATTGCACGGCGGCATCGAGTGCCTTGACGCCATCGTTGAGCTGGCCGATCTGGTTGACGATATAGGCGGCGTAGTCCTTGGTGCCCTGGCTGAGGATACTGGCGACGGTGCCGGTCGGCGTCGCCGGCGCCTTGCCAGTCACCGTCAGGGTCTGGTATTCGGTGCTCGCCCCTGGGCAGTAAAGCTGGTAGGCACCGCCGTCCAGCGAGACCGTGAAGGACACCGGGTCCAGACCCGGTGCGAGGTTCTCCTTTTCGCCGACAATTCGCTGGTCCCTGAGTAATTCGACCTCACTGATGCCAGGTGCATTCGTGTTGGCGACAGTGAAGGTCACCGGCCCGGCGGGCACGCTGGTGGTGTCCAGTGCGCAGCCGTCCTTGCCACCGTTGTTGGCCATGGTGACCTTGACCGCGTTGGTACCCCCCGGTTTCGGCGGCTGAGCATGGTTGGAGTTGTCACTCGAGTGGCTGCATGCGGTCACCGATAACACCGCCGCTGCGACCAACGCCGTTGCGGCGGGCCAGATCCTGGATGACCGGCGCCTTGCCCGGACGGTGCGAATCACTGTTGATCGTTTTCCTTTCTCGACTGCCCGGCATGCCGCCGCGTAGAGGCTATAGCGCCAAGACCGCACAGCAGGGCAAAACCGCCAAGCACTAACGGAAGCCAGACATTCCAGAGCTGCCGCTCCCCGCGATTGCGGTCGCTCGCGACGATCGCGGCCGCAGTCGAGTGATCTTCGGCGACGGACGGTGGACCAGTCCGTCGCCAGCCCGCCAAGGCTGACGGTCTTGGCCCCCGTCAATCCGCCGCCGGTCAAAATCGCCGTGCGGTTGCTCGCCGCTTGCGCACTTATCACCGAATCGCCTCGCGCGAACACGGTGTACACGACGGTCGTTGACCATTGACCCTGAAACGGTCCCGGAGTGCGGCCGACCGCGAGGCCGACCGGCAGCCGGCCCCCGGTCATGCTCAGCAACTGATCCAGCGTGACTTCCGGCGCCCCGTCGGCCCCGGCAGGCTCGGAAGCCTGCCATACCTGTACGGGCAAGCCGTCCACTGTTTGGTCGTCCGCCGGGACAAGCACGATGGTGTGGGCGGTCGAGGTGTCCTGGGGGACGACGGTCAGCTCGCGTCCGTGCGGCCCGGTCGCCATCGACACCGCAGCGCTGTGGCCGGAGTGGTCGGTGACGGTGCGAACCCCCGATCTCGGCGACGAGCCGGCGGCGGGCGTCATGATCGCCAGTCCCGCCCCGGCGATGAGCAGCACCGCCGACGCCGCCGCCAGCAGCCGGCTGCGGGCTCGCGGCGCGGCGGCAAGGCGAGCCGGCCACAGGAAAACGACCAGCACCGGCACGGCGTACAGCAGCCAGCCCAGCACCTCGATGAGGCGAGGGTCGGCCGGGATGCCGAACACCCCCGTCGTCGCCGCGCCCAGCACCGAATTGCTGGGGATCCAGCCGGACAGGTCGAGGACCTGTTGCTGCCCGATGGTCACCCAACCCGCCTCGTGCGCGGTGCGCAGCGCACCCAGCACCAGCCCGGCGGCGATCAGCACCAGAAACACCCCGGTGACCCGGAAGAATCGGCCGAGGTTGATCCGCAGTCCGCCGTAGTACAGGCCCACGCCGAGCCCGACGCGACGTCACGATGCCCACGGCGCCGCCCAGCACGGCGAACCACCGGTTGCCGTGCGACGTCTCGGCGGCCGCCAGCAAGAACACCGAAGTCTCGAAGCCCTCCTTGAGAACGGCAAGGAACGCCATGGCAGCCAGGGCGAAGGCGCCACCACGGTTGACCGCCTGGCGTGCTTCGCGCTCGAGCTCCCCCTTGAGCTGCGCGGCGTTGCCGTTCATCCAGATGATCATCGACGTCACGAACACCACCGCGATGGCGTTGATGACGGTCTCCATCATCTCTTGCTGGGCCTGCGGCAGGGTCGCGGCGAACAGGTCCAGGCCCACGCCGACGCCGACGCTGAGCAGCACGGCCAGGGCGACACCGACAAACATCGGGCGGACCGTCGAGCCGTTTCGTTTGAGGAAGGCGGCAACAATGCTCACGATGAGCGACGCCTCAAGGCCTTCACGAAGACCGATAAGGAACGTGCCGATAAATACGCCGAATACGCCCTGCATACGCCTTATTTCTGTCCCGCCGATCGGGACTTTCGGCTTAGCGTAGCCTAACTAAGAGACGGGCATTGGCCCTGGTCCGGTGGCTGCCGGGTCAGATCGGCGCAGTCACGAAGTCGATGAGTTCTTCGACCCGACTGATCAGTGCCGGCTCCAGATCGTTCCAGTCGCGCACCCGCGAACGGATATGCCGCCAGGCCCTGGCGATGTCCGCCTGATCGTTGTGGGACAAACCGAGCGCCTGGCACACGCCATGCTTCCACTCCACCTGCCGCGGCACCTTCGGCCAGGCACCCAGGCCCAACCGCTGCGGTTTCACGGCCTGCCAGATGTCGACGTAGGGATGACCGACGACCAGGGTGTCGGTGCCGCCCGGGCCCCGGCGCACCGCATCGGCGATCCGGGCCTCCTTGGAACCCGCGACCAGATGATCGACCAGCACCCCCAGCCGGCGCCCCGGGCCCGGCGCGAACTCGGCGACGATGTCCACCAGGTCGTCGACGCCACCGAGTTGCTCGACGACGACACCTTCGATCCGCAAGTCCTCACCCCACACCTGGGCGATGAGCTCCGCGTCGTGGCGACCCTCGACGTAGATTCGGCTAGCCCGGGCGACGCGGGCACGAACACCCGACACGGCGACCGAGCCGGACGCGGTCCTGCCCCCGGCGGTCGGTGCCGGACGAGGTGGCGCGGTGAGGATGACGGGACGCCCCTCGAGCAAATACCCAGGGCCCAAAGGGAAACCGCGCACGTGACCGCGTCGGTCTTCCAGGTCCACTCGCCCATATTCGACGCGCACGACCGCGCCGACGTAGCCGGTCTCCACGTCCTCGACCACCAGGCCCAGTTCGGCCGGGTGCTCGGTCGAGCGGGGCTTGCGCCGCCCCGCGGCGAGAACATCCGTTCCATAGCGATCCACCACGCGGCCATACTAGAAAGCCGTGCGGCCAAACACTGTTACGGCGCGCCACGTTCGGCGAATCGTCACCGAAGTCACTCCCGCCGCGCCGGCATTTACGGCAGTAAAAATCGCGTTTAACTGTGTGGCGTTACTCAGCTGATGGCGTCGCCGATGGTACGTTGCCAGCCAAGGTGAGGACTGCCGCTTACGCGCGACCTGCGGCGGTTAGCGAGGTGGACATATGGACCTGTCGCATTGGGTGACGAGCATTGTGGCTTTTGTGCGGGCCGGCTACCCCTCCGGCATGCCGGCGACGGGGCACGTGCCGCTGGTGGCGTTGACGCACCGACGGCTCTGCGACGACGACATCACCGCCATCGCAGAGGATTTCATCGCGCGTCGACTCCGGCCAGCCAATGCCATCGATATCGGCGTGGAGATCACCCGGATCACCGATCAGCTGCCCTCCCCCGACGACGTCGCGCGTGTCCAGCGTCGCGTGCATGCCATTCGCTGCTCCCGCGGATAGGCCTCGCCGAACGATCCACCGCCGTCACGGTGATTTACGCGCCGGTGCGCCGCAGACCTTCAGATAGTCCGCGTAATTCCAGGTTTGCAGAAACTGTTGGCCCGCTTGCAATCCTCCTTGGTACAGCGCTTCGCGTTGCTCAGTGGTGATGTCGAAGTCGATCGGACTGACTTCCTCGGCAGGCACAAAGATGGTGCGCCGGACGGTGCACGGGTCGTCGATGTAGGCGTTGTCTTGATTGCTCACCAATGTCTCTATCGCCGCGATACCCAACGACACCGGCCCATGCACGGGGTGAGTGGGCGGGATGCCGGGACGCGCGGACAGCCGAATCCCGAACGTGGGCCATTGTGGTTGCCCGTCGGGCCGGTCGAACAACTCGACCGGGAAGTCCGACAACAATCCGCCGTCCACCCATGTCGCGCCGCCGACCCGAACGGGCTCGAACACATAGGGAATGGCCGATGACGCGTGCACCGCGCGGGCCACCGGAAAGTCGTCGGGGTCGATGCCATAAGAGGTGAGATCCCACGGGATTCGGACCAGCCGGCGCCGGGACAGGTCGCTCGCCGTCACCACCAGCGACCATGCGAACTGTTCGGGCTCTTCACCCGTGCGCAGGTCGCCGAAAGTTCGCACGCCGAGATCGCCGAGCAGACCGGCAAGCAACTGTTCGAGATAAGCCCCGTGGTAGACACCGTCTGACGTCAACAACGACAGTGCCCCGCCGATCAGCGGCACGCGTCCGATCAGATTGCGGTCAAGGAACTTACGGTAGTCGATGGTGCGCATCACCTCGACCAACCGGCTCAGGGGCTCGCCGGCCACCTGCAGGGCGGCGACCAGTGAAGCAACGATCGCACCCGCACTGGTGCCCGCGACGCGGGGAAATCGGTAACCGGCCTGGGCGAGCGCATCCACCGCGCCGACCAGTCCGATCCCCCGGACGCCACCACCTTCACACACCAAGTCGGCACGGTCTGTACTCACCACAAGCCCCCTAACCGGTTCGAGCCGGGCGTGCCCGCACGGCGCGCCGAAGACCATAGCCACTTCAATGGTGGAAGCATGATCAACAGATTCGGCGCCCATCCACACCGAAGAAGTGCAGGTGCCCGGGTTCCGGGTGCAAACGTACCCTGCTGCCCTTCTGCGGTGGGTTACGCCCGTCGACCCGCGCGACGATGGACGCATCGATTACCTTGCCGGGGCTGGTGATTCGCCCATACAGGTAGGCGTCTGCCCCAAGCTCCTCGACGACGTCGACCTCCATCTCGACGCCGAGGCCACCCAGCGCGAAATGTTCGGGACGGACCCCGACAACGACCTCGCCTGCGGCACTGGCGATCTTCCGGGGCAGGGTTATGGGCCAGTCACCCAGCGACACGGCGGAATCCACAATGGGAAGGGTGAACAGGTTCATCGCCGGCGATCCGATAAATCCCGCCACGAAGACGTTGTCCGGGTTTCGGTAGAGCTCGCGGGGTGGCGCGAACTGCTGCAGCACGCCGTCGCGCAGGACGGCGACGCGGTCACCCATGGTCATGGCCTCGACCTGGTCGTGGGTGACGTAGACGGTGGTGGTGCCCAGCCGCCGTTGCAATGCGGCGATCTGGTTGCGCGTCTGCACCCGGAGTTTGGCGTCGAGATTGGACAGCGGTTCGTCCATCAGGAACACGTGCGGCCGGCGCACGATCGCGCGGCCCATCGCCACCCGCTGACGCTGTCCGCCGGAGAGGTCTTTCGGCTTGCGATCGAGATAGGGTTGCAGGTCAAGCAGTTTCGCGGCATCCAGCACCCGCTCGTGGATCTGGGACTTCGGCGTCTTGGCGATTTTCATGGCAAAGCCCATGTTCTGCGCCACCGTCATATGCGGATAGAGCGCATAATTCTGAAAGACCATCGCGACGTCGCGATCCTTGGGATCGACGTTGGTGACGTCTTTCTCGCCGATCCGGATATGCCCCGAATCCACGGCTTCCAGCCCGGCCACCATCCGCAGCGATGTGGTCTTGCCGCACCCGGACGGTCCGACCAGAACGACGAATTCGCCGTCGTCCACGACGAGGTCCAGGTTGTCCAGGGCCGGACGATCGGCTCCCGGGTAGCGCCGGGTCGCTTGCTCGAATGTCACCGAGGCCATGGCTAGCCGCCCATTCCGGTGACGGCGATTCCTCGGACGAACGAGCGTTGCGCGATGGCGTAGATGATGACCAGGGGCAGCATGATAAGCATCGAGGTTGCCATCAGAACCGGCCACCGGGCAACATATTCGCCCTTCATCCGGACCAGGCCCAGGGTCAGGGTGGCCAGGCTGTCGCGCTGAATCATCAGCAGCGGCCACAGGAAATCGTTCCAGACGTTGACCCAGGTGAGCACGGCGAGCACCATCACCGCCGGTCGTGCATGGGGCAGCAGGATTCGCCAGTAGACCTGCCACGGCGTACAACCGTCGAGTATCGCGGCCTCCTCCAGATCGGTGGGCAGGGTGCGGAAGAACTGCCGCATCAGGTACGTGCCGAATGCACTGCCGAAGAAGCCCGGCGCTATCATCGCCCATGGCGTGTCGACCCAGCCCAGGGTCCGCATCACCAGGAATTGCGGGATCACGGTCACCGTCAAGGGCACCATCAACGTGCCGAGATATACGACGAACAGCGCATCGCGGCCACGGAAATCCAGGCGCGCGAAGGCATATCCGGCCAGTGAGCAAAAGAAGACATGCCCCGCGGTGACGCAGCCCGCGTACAGCACGGTGTTGAAAAACATTCGCCCGAACGGCATCAGCGCGAACACCTCGGTGTAGTTGGACCACCGCGGGTGGGCCGGCAGCAGCGTGGGCTCGCTGACCTCACCTTCTGTCTTCAGCGAACCCGACACCGCCCACGCAATCGGGAACAGCGCGCACCACGCGACCGCGAGCAGCGCGCCATAGACCATGCCGCCGCGCACCACGGTGTGCTTGATGACACCCTCACTTAAGCCCACGCGAAGTCTCCAAAGATCGTCGGTGGCTGACCCGCAACTGCACCACGGTCAGCACCAGCAAGACGGCGAACATCGCCCACGCCAGCGCGGAGGCGTATCCGAATTCCAGGAACGAGAACGCATGCTGGAACAGCATGATGCCCAGGACATAGGTCGCCGATTCCGGGCCGCCACTGGGGCCGGTGAGTACATAGACCATGTCAAACGCCTGGACGGCGTGGATGACCGAGATGATGATCACGAACGAAATCGCACCGCGGATCAACGGAACGGTGATGGAGACGAATTGCCTTATCTCGCTGGCACCGTCGATCTTGGCCGCCTCGTAGACCGTTCCCGGAACGCCTTGCATCGCCGCCAGTAAGACGACGGTGGCGAAGGGCACGCCGCGCCACACGCTGACGATGCACAGCGAGGCCATCGCCCAGTGGGGATCGACCAGCCACGGGACCGGGCCGAGCCCGACCCAGCCGAGCATGATGTTGAGCAAGCCGTTGTCGGTGTTGAAAACGAACTGCCACACCACCGCCATCACGACCGAGGAGATGGCCAGTGGCAGAAAGACAACCGTTCGGAAGATGCCGATGCCCCTGACCTTCTGATTCAGCACCCCGGCTACGGCCAGGCTGATGAGGACCGTCGGCACGACCGTTCCGAGGGTGTAGATCACCGTGTTGCGGATCGCGATCAGAAAGAGCGGATCCGAGGTGAACAGGTCTGCGAAGTTCTTCAGGCCCACGAATTTCGGCGGTGTGAACACGTCCCATCGCTGGAAGCTCATGTACAGCGAGAAGCCCAGCGGAAAGAGCATGAACACGGCGACCGCGACCATGTTGGGCGCGACGAACAGCCGGCCCGCCCATGCGTGTCGGCGCCACGGGCTCGGATCCTTCGGGGCCTTGCGCGTCGACCTCGCCCGCCGGGGCGGTCTCACCCGTCACATCCATCGAGGTCATGGGCTGCGCAGCACCTCGTCGACGGAGCGGGACAACCCGTTCAATGACGTGGCCGGCTGGCGGCCCCGCAGGACGGGCCCAAAGTTGCGATCCATCAAAGCATTCGACCTTCTCCCACGCCGGCGTGATGGGTAGGCCCTGTGAATAGGCCGGCCCTTCGGTGAGCACACTGAGATTGCCGAGCCGTCGATGGGCATTGGCGAATCCGTCCGACCGCAGCGCCGAGCTGCAGCACGGGAACGAACAGACAGGATTCACCGATCAACGCCTGCCCGATGGGTCCGGTCGCGAACTTCACGAATTCCCACGCCTGCTCCTTGCGGGGGCTGCTCGCCGAGATCGCCAGTCCGGTGGCGCCGATATCGGAACACGCGGCATGTCCCTTTCCCAGCGCCGGGCCGACCGGCAAGCGGAGCGACATCGAAATCCAGGTCCTCGGCGCGGATGTAGGTCTGGTAGCGCCAATGCCCGCCCAGCGCGATCGCCGCCCGTCCCACTGCGAAAAGATTGGGCGTCGACATCGACTGCGTCTCCGATGCATTGGGCGCAACCCGGTATTTGTTGGCCAGATCGGCGTAGAACTGCACCGCTTCCTGGAACGCCGTCTTGTCGAAGTTGAAGTGGGTCGGATTCAGCCGCGGGTTGGACCAGGCAACGCCATTGTTCATCGCGAACAGGCCGGCCGAGTAGTAGGAGCCCCAGGTGTTGACGAAGCCGTACTGCGCGGCCCGCCCGGATGCGTCACGCTTGGTCAGTGCGCGCGCGGCGTCGAGGAATTCGGTGAAATCCCAGGGCTGTTCCCACGTCTTCGGCGGCGCCGGCACCCCCGCTTCGGCGAAGAGCCGCTTGTTGTAGAACATGTAGTTGCCCGACCACTGCTCGGGCAGCGCGTACTGCTTGTCGTTGAATGTGAACGTTTCGTACAGCGCCGGGATACTGTCCGCCTTGAGCTGGTCGGCGAACGCCTTGTCACGTGCCAACAGCGTGTTCATGTCCAGCAGCACACCGCGGTCGGCGAGTTCGGCATAGGACAGTTCCCACGTCATCAGCACGTCGGGGCATCTTGCCGCCGACACAAAACGTCGAAAGCTGTTGCATGACGCCCGGGCCGGACTGCACCGGCCGAACCTTGATATCGGGATGACGGCGCGCAAACTCGTCGACGATGCGCATCCTGGCGTCACGCTCGTCCGGATTGGCCGCGAAGAAGAAGGTGAGCGCGTCGTCTTCGGGAGCGCACCCGGCCGACCACGGTGCCAGCGCCGCCGCGGAAAGCGCGCCGGCGCCCCGCAGCAGGTCGCGCCGTCCGAACGGCTTATCGAGCATGGCTCTCCCGGTCTTGGCCCGTGGCCGGCTCCACGGCCGACTGCGTCTGACGTCCTTGGTACCCGATGTGGTTGTGATGTTCCTGGATCGGCAACCGGGGCAGCGTCAGCGCGGCCCGCCGGATCCGCTCGGCACTGCCGGTGATGTCGATCGTGTGGATGCGATCGTCGGCGCCGATGCCGATCATCAGCAGAACCTGAGCGCGCCCGCGGGCCGCGAGCACGATGCCCGGTGCCCCGTCGATGAGCATGACAGTCCCGGTGCGCGCCCGCGCAGCGAAGCGACGCGTCTCCTCGGCGACCTCGCGGCCGCCGCGCAGCGTGGTCGGCACGTCCGCGGGGACGAGGGCCGGATCGACCGTGCGCACCACCTCGGGCGCCAGCAGTTCCAGCAGGCCGGCGATGTCACCGCCGCGCGAGGCCGTCAGAAACGCCTCCACCACCTGCACGTGGCGGGCGGTGCGCGGGGGTGGAGCGGCCGGTTCGGCGTGCAGACGCCCACGCGCCCTGCTCGCCAGCTTCTTGGCGGCATCGGGTGACCGATTCATCACTTCGGCGATCTGTTCGAACGGCATCGCGAAGACATCGTGCAGCACGAATGCAACGCGCTGCGCCGGAGACAGCCGCTCGAGCACGACGAGCAATGCGCTGCTCACCGACTCCGTCAGCAGTGCGTCCTCGTCGGCCGGCGCCGACGCCCTCTGGGCCAGCCGGTCCAGTTCGTCGGCCCCGCCGAGCGGTTGTTCGGCGCGACGCTTGCGCAGCCGAAGCTGGTCGAACGCCTCGCGCGCGGTGATGGTCGTGAACCATCCGGAGAGGTTGTCGACGGCGTCGAAGTCCGCGCGACTGGCCTTGAGCCACGCCGACTGCACGGCATCGTCGGCGTCGGCCACCGAGCCCAGCAGCTGGTACGCGACCGACCGCAGGTGTCGCCGGTCGGCGTCGAAGCGCCGCGCCAGATGCGCCAAATCCTCTGTTGCGCTCATGGGTCACCTTTTCCGCACGGAAGTCGTCAAGAAGATGACCGCATCCAACGGAATTCCTGTGGCAAAGGAGACAAGCACCATGACCTTACCGATTGTGCGCCGCGGTGCGCGGTGCGCGCATCCGACTCGCCGCTGCGGAAATTGCTGCGCGACAAGGGATTGATCCAGATGAACACAGCACTTATGGTGATCACGCTGTTTACCGCCGCCATCACCGCGGCGATCGCCATAGCCGACTTCGTTCCGGCGAGGTTCGTTCTGGCGAACTCTGCCCAGGTCGGGGTGCCGCGGTCGTGGTTACCGGCGCTGGGCTCGGTGAAGCTGGCCGGCGCCACCGGGATGGTTGTGGGCCTGCTGGGCCCGCGGGAATTGGGCATCGCGGCCGCCGCCGGCCTGGTCGCGTTTTTCGTCGGTGCGGTGGTGACGCACGTGAGGGCACACGTTCTGTACAACATCGCGTTTCCCGGCGCGTTCTTGTGCCTGTCCGCGGCATCGCTGGCGCTGATGGTTGCGCGGTGAGACGGGCCTGACGGCGCTGGATCAGGCGGGAAAGTACCTGATCCGGTTGATCGCGTCGCCCCGCCAAGCCACATCGGCGAACACGATCGCGCGCCCATGACCCGAGTTGAGCGAGAGCGCGACGGTGGGACCGGCGCTGATCATCTTGGTTGTCCCAGCCCCGTCCAGTTGCTCCACCAGCTCGGCCAGGTCGAGAGGGTCACGATCACCCAAAGTTATTGCGGCATCTGATGACAACAGCCGCGTCGCGGAGAGCTTGTCTTTGCGCGCGACCGCGTCGAGGAACGCCGTCACCAGCCGCTGGTGGCGCGCTCCCACCCGCCGGAACCCGGTCACGAAACCTGCTGTCCCGCGCCAGCCTTGGTTGCTCAACAGCCCCTTGGACAGGTTCAGCGCGGGCCGCAGGGCACCCGAGCCGGTGCGCAGGAACTGCAACATCATGGCGGGAAGCTCCCAGTAGGCTCGTAGTTCGCCAATCTTCCACTCGCCGTTGGCTTCTCGGAGGTCGTAGCGCAGGAACGCGGGGATGTACATCGTCACGGCCGAGCCCATCGCCACCTCGAGCTCGAGATCGCGCAGCACCGCCGTGCCGACGACGATGTCGAGATCGCGATGGAACTTGATATCGCGCGGACCGATGAATGTGTCGTAGAAACGACCGATTTGCTCATGCCCCACGTGCGCTCGCGAGCCGACCGGGTCCTCGATCCGGCCGTCGGCGGTGAACAGTCCCACCCACCCGGCACGATCGTGCGCGGCGGCCGCCTGCGGCGAGCGCTCGACGGCGGCGAGCAGGCGTTCCCGATCCAGCGGCACGACCATCACGGTCCCCCGACCAACTCGATGCCGGCGGACCGCATTTCCGCCAGCGCTTCGGCGGCCGAGTCGACGGCCGCGGCCGCGGTCAGGTCAACCAGCACCCTGGTGGTCAGGCCCGCCGCTGCCGCGTCCTCGGCGGTCCGACGGACGCAGAAGTCGGTGGCGATGCCGACCACGTCGACCTCGTCGACGCCCCGCCGCCGCAACCACTCGAGTAGCGTCGTCCCGTTCTCGTCGACGCCCTCGAAACCGCTGTAAGCGGCGGCGTGAGCGCCCTTGCGAAAGACCGCATCGATGGGCCGGATGTCCAGATCGGGCCGAAGATTCGCGCCCGCGCTTCCGGCGACGCAGTGCACGGGCCAGGAGGACGAGTAGTCCGGCCGGTCGGAGAAATGATCACCCGGATCGATGTGGAAGTCCTGGGTGGCCACGATGTAGTGGTAGCCCGGGTCGCCGGACAGATAGCTCGTTGATCGCGGGTGCCACCGCGGCGCCGCGCGCCGTCGGCACGGAGCCGCCCTCGCAGAAATCGTTTTGCACGTCGACGATGATCAACGCTCGCACGCGCTCCACCCTATCGGTGTGCACCTCGATGTCCATGCCGGTCTAGCTGGGGATATCGACGCCACGGTTTGCTCGACAGGCTGCCGGGTAATACACCGGCCATGGTGCTCAGGAGAATCGCGCGACCCCTGTTGTCAGTGGCTTTCATCGGGCAAGGAGTCAATTCACTGCTCAACCCCAAATCCGCGGCGGAGGCCGCTGCGCCGGCGGTGGACGGCCTTCAGGCGTTGCCGGATTCGGTGAGCGGCAGCATTCCCAGCGACCCCGAGACGGTCGCCCAGATCACCGCGGCCGTTCAAATCGGCGGCGGTCTGTTGCTTGCCACCGGCAAACTCCCCCGCATCGCGTCGGCGGCGCTCGCGGTGACGGTGTTGCCGGCCAACCTCGGGACGCACTCGTTCTGGAACGAGAGCGACCCGGTGGCCAAAGCCCAGAAACGCCAGCAATTTCTGACCGACCTCAGCCTGCTGGGCGGACTGTTGATCGCCTCCGCCGACACCGCCGGGAAGCCCTCACTCGGGTGGCGCGGCCGGCGCGCGGCCGAACGCCTCTCCGAGCGGGTGTCGTCGGCGTGGCCCGGTTCCGACGACTCGGCCTTCGATGCCGACTTGTCCGAGCTGGGTGACCGGATCGCGCACGGCTTGCAGATCGGCGCCGAACGCGGGCCGCGAACTGGCCAGCACCGCGGCGGAGCGCGGCGCACCGTACGCCGAAGCCGCACTCGAACGCGGCCGCGAACTCGCCAGCACCGCAGCGGAACGCGGCGCACCGTACGCCGAAGCCGCACTCGAACGCGGCCGCGAACTGGCCAGCACCGCGGCCGACCGCGGTAGGCCGCTGGCGAAGAAGGCCCGCAAGCGCGGGGAGGAATGGGTCGACGAGGCCGCCGACCGCGCCGCATATCTGGCCGAGAAGGCGCGCAGGCGCAGCGAAGAGCTTGCGCGACGAGGCCGCCGATCGCGCCGCGCCGCTGGCCAAGAAGGCCCGCAAGCGCAGCGAGAAGCTGGCCAAGAAGGCGCGCAAGCGCAGTGAGAAGCTGGCCGGCACGGCGCGGGCGCGCGGCGAGGAATTCGCCGAAACCGCCCGTCAGCGCGGCAGCGACCTGGCCGATACGGCGCGCGAGCGAGTCGGCAGTCAGGTCGACACCGGTCGCCGCAAGCTGCCTTGGTAGTCCGGGTGAACGGCAGCTAGTCCGGCCAGCGCGCCCGCAGCATCGCCGGCGCCCAGGTGGGCCAGCTCGGGTGCGCCGACCGTCAGGCCGCCGCTGAGCCGCGCGACGATGCGCGGGCCGCGCAGCCGGCTGTTGTCGTAGACCGTTGCGAGGTCGGACACGGCGATCGCCTCGGCGACCGGTGTCCACAGCCGGCGATGGCGCTGCCGGATCTTGGCTTCCGGCACGTCATGACCGCCGGCCGCGCACGCGGTGCCGGACACGTTCGACCGCAAGGTCTTCCGGGATGAGCAGCACGTGCAGCACGACGGTGAAGCCCGCGCTGCGGGCGGCATGGACGAGGTCGAGCTTCGAGGGATGGGAGAACACCGTCTCGGCGATGAAGGACCGGCCCAGATCGATCAGCTTTGCGCGGGTGTCGGCGGCGATGCGCGCGGCGTCGTAGGAGTGCGAGGCCGGATCCTGCGGCCAGCGTTGCCTCGCGATCTCGTCGGCATTGACCACGAGGCTTCCCGGCAACAGCGGCGCCAGGGTGAACGCGATGAACGTGGACTTACCGGCGCCGTTCGGCCCGACTACCAGATCAAGTCGATCCATCGGCCCGCCGAACCGCCGACGAACGCCGGATCAGCGCCGGCCCGCGAGCACCACCGCGGCGCCGTCGGGGCGGTGCTCGACGATCTCGCCGTCGTCGTTGAGGGCTACCGTGGTGACCCCCTGCCCGGCCAGCGTCGCCCCGTAGTTCGTGCGCGCCAGGCTTTCTTCGATGGCCGCGGAGATCTCGGCGTTGAACACCACGCCCTCCTCGACGGTGAGTTCGCCCGTCGCCAGCTGGCCGGCGAGCGCGGCTTCCACCCGCCGCCGCGAGGCGGTGTGCTGGCTGGATACCGCGCGCCCCACCCGCGCCCAGTGGTCGAGTTGCTGCTTGGCGGAGCGGCTCTGCCGGGCACCCTCAGCCGCCGCGCTGTCCATCAGGTCGGACGCAACCCGCGTGACACGATCGAGAGCCTCGGCCATGACTTCCTCCAATGCAACACTCCGTTACAAGCTGTAGCATAATGCTACACGCTCGACATCCGCCCCGGCTATTCGCGCGCCTCTACGACGGTATCCACGATCGCGTCGACGCCGGGACCGACGTCGACGGTCATGCCGCGCCTCGTCGGGACCGAGAGGTTCCAGGGTGTCCAGTTGCGAGCGCAGCAGCGCGGCCGGCATGAAGTGGTCGGTCCGGGTCGCGAGCCGGCCGCCGATGAGTTCCGCCGAACCCGAGAGGTGCACGAACTCCACGCCCGGGCAGTGCGCGCGCAGCTGGTCGCGATATTTCCGTTTCAACGCCGAACAACTCACCACGGCGCCGTCGCGCTGGGCGGCCAACCATTCGCCGACCCTTTCCAACCAGGGATAGCGGTCGTCGTCGTCGAGCGGTTCGCCGGCCGCCATCTTGGCGATGTTGGCCGCCGGGTGCAGGGTGTCGGCGTCGATGAACGGGACCCGCAAGCGCTGGGCGAGCGCCGCCCCCACCGTCGACTTGCCCGATCCGGAGACGCCCATCACCACGACGGGGGCCGGTCCGTTCACCTACCTACGTCTGTTCGCCGAGGTTGCGGTTCCATTCCAGCCAACCGACACCGCTACGCCCGTCGGCGGTGCTGATCGTTGCCCAGACGCGGGGAAACTGGCTGACCCGCCCGTCCGCCGCGACGAGCCGGACCGGCGCGTGACCGCGCACGTCCACGTTCGCGGTGATCTCCGCGGGCTTGAGCACCAGTGTCGCGTCGAGCCGGTAAGCCGTTGTCGGCGAAGGACTCTCGTGAGTCAACGGTCTGCAGCTCGGTGACCTTGCCGTCGGCGCCCTGTTCGTAGCCGATGCTGAACGCCGGCGCCCCGGGAATCCGGATGTTCACCCCGTGCAGATGGGTGCCGTCGTCCAGGTGCAGCGCGCTCCAGATCCAATCCATGCCCCACCAATCGCGCACCCCCCACGAGTGATCACGCTGGCCGGGAACGGATTCCAGACGGTAGCCGGTGCCGTCGACCGTGACGTCACCCGAGACGGTGCACGGAATCTCATAACGCGTCGTCAGCCCGTACTTGTACGGCGTGCCGTCGGTGGCCCACACCAGGTTCATGCGTCATCTCGACGGGGGTTCCGGGCTCCCCGCGCAACAACGCCGACGGATCGGCGTAGGCCTGGCCACGCGCCCGCACGTCGACGCGGTAGCTCTGCAGGGGCGCGTCGGCGCAATGGCCGAGCTCGAGGTCATCGGTGCGCAGGGTCCACGGGTCCGACGGCAGCGGCACTTTCGCGTCGACGGCGACGGTCGCCATGTCGGGACCGCACAACAGCACGTGCACCCACGCGGTCTGCTCGTTGGCCACCCGGCCGAGGCGAAACCAGCCGCCCAATCCCTGTGCCGCGTCGACGAAGTCGGCGTACCAGCTCTCACTCCACAGCGGTTCGGCAGTGCGATCGTGGGCGAGTTCATCCTCGGCCGACGGCCGCAACGGCTCGGGCGCGACCGCTTCCGGCAGCGTCGACAGCGCGTCGGTGTCGAGGACGTGGTCGCAGTGCCGTCGCAGCATCGTCATGAACATCTGGTCGCCGCGGTCGGTGCGCTCGACCAGCATTGAGGAGACGATCGCCATCATCACCCCGAAGAAGCTCTGCCGGCGCACGCCGTCGGCGACGTCGGCCAGAGTGAGTGGCGCCGCGGGCCCAGCGCCTCGTGGTAGGCCCGCAGCAGCGCGTCGTAGTGCTGCCGGCGGTCCTCGGTGGGCAGCGCGCAACCGAGGAAGTAGGCCAGGTCGGTCAGCGCCGGACCCCAGGACACGGTCTGCCAATCGACCACCGTCAGCGCGCGATCGGCGCCGTCGGTACCGAACAGCATGTTGTCCAGCCGGTAGTCGCCATGCACCAGGCCCTGGACGCGGCCCCGCTCGGACGCCTCGGCCTCCTTCGAGGCCAGGTAGCCGTCGAACGCGGCCACCAGGCGTTCGCACACCACGCGGTGCTCCGGCGCGATCTGGTCGCCGTAGCGGTCGGCGAAGCCCGCGTACAGCGGGGTGATCATGGCCTGGTTCAGCGGAGCCTCTCGGTTGAGCCACGGCGCCTCGGCCAGCGAGACGTCGCCGAGCAGCGGCCCGTGCAGCCGTCCCAATTCGACGGCCCCGAGGCGGGCCTGTTCGACTGTGGCGCCGGCGATTTCATCGCCGACGACGGCCGGCCCGGCATCGCCCAGCAGTAGATCGAACACGCCCGTCGTGGCGTCGACCGCCGCGTGATAGCAGGGCGCGATGGGTCCGCCCAGACGCGGCGCGATGTCGCCGTAGAACCGCACCTCCCGCTCGTAGAGCCCCAGCGCCAGCCCGGTCTGCCGGCTGACCGGGTCGGTGGCCGCGACCTTCAGCACCACCGACTCGGGCGCCTCCGAGGGGCCGTCGGCATAACTGAGCCGGACGCGGTAGCACTCGCTCATCTGGCCGGTACCGATGCGCTCCACGGAGAAATCGGCGATGGGTCCGGTGCCGATGACCGCGGCCAACCAGGAGGCGGTGAGGTCACTGGGTCGTTCGATGACTTGCTCGGTCTCGGCGTGCATGAGGGTTAGCGTGCCAGGTCAACGCGCCAGTGAGAAGCCGTCCCATGCCATTCGGCGATGCGGGTGCGGATCGAACTCGACGCGGGACTTGCGGTCGAAGACCATCACGGCGCGGTCCTCGGCGGTGTAGAGGGGCCAGTCCTCCCCCGGCACCCCGGTGCGGCTGAACGCGCGCCAGCGCCGCTGCACCTGGTTGCTGACCCGCAACGCGGCCCGCCGGTCCGCCGCCGCGGTCAACAGTGCGCCGAATCTGGTGCGGTAGACGTCGAAGACCGCCAGCAACTCGGTGGCATGGGTGGCTCCGAAACCCGACCAGCGCAGCGTGCGCGGGGCGTAGTCATACCGGTAGAGGTACGTCGGCGCGTGCGTGCCGTGGGCCTCGGCGATCTGCCAGGCCGCCGACGCGAACGCGAAGTCACCGCCGAGCTGGATGCACGCCGACCGCTCGGGATAGTCGGGATATGCGGCGGTAATGCGTTCGCGGATAGCGGGTTCCGCCTCGGCCAGCAGTTCTTCGACCATCGTCTCGTTGGTCGGCAGCATCGCCAGGAACCGGGTGAACAACCGGCCCTCTTCGGCATTCGTGCCCACGATCAGCGGGACCTGGTGGGCCTCGCCGCGCCGCATCGCCTCGACCGGATCCAACGGCAGGATGTCGTCGCCGAAGACGGGGCCAATCGGGAAGGCGCCCAGCCTCTTCTGCATGCCCTCGTCGATCAATCGGTGCTGGGTTTCCACCAGCTGGGCCGCGGACACCTGCATCAGTGCGTTGGCGGCGTCCTGCCGTCGCACCCCGAGCAGGTTGGCGAAGCGGTTCGCGAACTCTGCCGCAACCTCCTTCGACCGCACCAGACCCGACGCCGGGCTTTCCGAGATCGCCCGGGCGAACAGGCCTTCGGCGGCGGGCACCGCCAACAGTGAGGCGGTGATGCACGCGCCCGCGCTCTCGCCGAAGATGGTGACGTTGTCCGGGTCACCGCCGAATCCCGCGATGTTGTCGCGGACCCACTGCAGCGCCAGCACCAGATCGCGCAGGTACAGGTTGCTGTCGATGGTGATCTCCGGCGTCGACAGCGACGACAAGTCCACGCACCCCAGCGCGCCCAGCCGGTAGTTCACCGATACGTAAACGCATCCCCGGCGCGCCAGGGCCGCACCGTCGTACAGCGGTGTCGCCGAGCTGCCCAGGAAATAGCCGCCGCCGTGGATGAACACCATGACGGGTAGCGGTCCCTCGGCCGCGCCCTCGGGTGCGACGACGTTGAGGGTGAGGCAGTCCTCGCTCATCGGCTGGTAGCGGCCTCCGAAACCGGCACGCCGAGCAGGGTGTAGCGGCGCTGCTGGGGCGCGCAGTTGCCGAAGCCATGGCAGTGCCGGACACCCGACCACGGCTGGGCCGGCTGCGGCGCCCGGAAGCGCAGGCTTCCCACCGGTGGACGGGCATACGGGATCGACCGCCACCGAGTGACCCCGTCGCGGGTGAAGCCTTCGACGGTGCCGATGGCCGTGCGTGCGCGGACAGTGCGGTCATGCATAACCCGACGGTAACCGACATGACGGTCGTAACGCGCGCGCAGCGCCTTATTCGCCCGGCGCGGCGGTTAGCCTGACTGAATGCGGATAGCTGCGATGATCGCCGCGTCGTTACTGGTCGCCGGATGCTCACACGCCACGGGCGGCCATTCGGAGCCCACCGGAAGCACCACCCGGACATCCGCCGGCGCCGGCGCGCCGGGAAGCAAATCGCCGGGACCAACCACCGCGCCGGCCGCCGGGCGCGGCGATCTCCGACGTCATCGCGTGGATCGAGGCCGGTCATCCCGCCGATCCGGGCCGCTTTCACACCGCCACGCGCGACGGCGCCGCCACGCCGCTGGGCGACGACATCGCACTGCACGGCGATGGCGGGCAAGGTCTCCTGCATGACCGATGCCAAACACACCGGCGGCGCCCTGGCCTGCCTGGTGACGTCTGACCAACCCGCCGCCGGCGCCCGCGACGGCCTACGGCCAGTGGCAAGGCGGTTGGATCGGCTTCGACGGGGTCAACCTGCAGGTCGGATCCGCCCGCGCCGATCCCGGTCCGTTCATCAACGGCAACGGACCGGAGCTGGCGAACGGAGACTCGCTGTCGTTCGGTGACTACCGGTGCCGCGCCGACCAAGCCGGCCTGTATTGCGTGAACTACGCGCACCAGTCGGCGGCCAAATTCGGCCCCGCCGGCATCGAGCCGTTCGGCTGCCTGAAGCCGGCGCCACCGCCGGATGGCGTCGGCACGGCGTTCAGCTGCTGAAGGCCGGCCATGATGGTCGCGAAAAGCTCGCTCATCTCGTCGGCGGGTCCGCCCGGCACGGTGTAGCCGGCTTCGTCGCGGATCTCGTCCAGATGGTCACGCACGTCCTCGATGGACAGCCCAGGACGGTAGAAGCCCTTTGTCCTGCCGATGAAGAACCGCGAAACATGGCCTGCCCCAACGGTATAGATCTCCCCGGACACCGGGCAATCGCGGTGGGTCAGGTAGGCCGCCACGGGAGCCACCAGCGCCGGATCCAGCTTCTGCAGGTATTGGCCCACCAGGTCGTCCAGTACCGCTTGGGCGGCCGCGTCGTCCGGTTGGACGGCGCCGTCAACGGAGTGCGCCAGCATCCGGGTGTAGGCGATCGGGGCGATGGCGTTGACCTTGATGTCGCGGTCGGCGCCTTCGGCGGCCAGCACGCGGGTGAGGCCGATCAGCCCGGTCTTGGCCGATCCGTAGTTACTCATGCCGGTCGCGCCCAGAATCCCGGCCGCCGAGCAGGTGTTGAGGATGCGGCCATACCCTTGCTCGCGCATCACTTTCCAGGCCGGCCTGGTGACGTGGAACGCGCCCTTGAAGATGCACATCCAGCAGTGGCTCGAACCGTTCGGCGGTCATGTCCTCGAATGGTGCGTCGCCGCACGATGCCCGCGTTGTTGATCACGATGTCGACTCGGCCCCACGCGTTCAGGGCGGCGTCGATGATCGCCTGTCCGCCTTCGGGACTCGGTGACGCTGTGGCTGTCGGCAACGGCCTCACCGCCCAGGTCGCGGATCTCGGCCGGCGACGGCGTCGGCCGCCCCGGTGTCGGATGCCATCCCCCGTCACCGAGCCGCCCATATCGTTGACGACGACGCGCGCACCACGGGAGGCAAGCAGCAGCGCGTACTGCTTACCCAAACCGCCACCGGCGCCGGTGATCACGGCGACCTGATCGTCGAATCGCAGCTCGTTGCTCGCCATCGTCACCAACTCACCGGAAGTTCTTTCATGCCGTAGATGTTGGCGTCTTTGAACCGCAGCTCTCCGGCGGTACCGCCAGTTTGAGCCCGGGCAGGCGGCGCGCCAGCGTGGCGAATGCGACCTGCATTTCGACGCGGGCCAGGTTCGGCGCCGATGCATTGATGAACGCCGTACCCGAAGCCCAAGTGCCCGCGGGTGTTTCGGTCGACGTCGAAGGCTTCGGGATCGTCGACGAATTCGGCGTCCCAGTTTCCGGCGAGCAAGTTCATCATGACGAACTCCCCGGCGCGAATCAGCTGACCGCCGATCATCAGATCTTCAGTCGCCACCCGATCGACCTGGCTGTGCACGATGGTGAGGTAGCGCATCAGCTCTTCGACGATGTTCGCGATGACGGCAGGATCGTCGGTTTGTCCGAGTCGCTCGAAGACGTCGGGATGTTGCAGCAGCGCAACCGTTCCCAACGAGATCATGTTGGCGGTGGTCTCGTGGCCGGCCTGCATCATGATCACACCGTTCATGGCCGTGGTGGCATGGTCGAGTTGGCCCGTCGCCACGTATTCGGTGACCAGGCGGCTGATCAAGTCGTCACCGGGTTCGCGCGCTTTGCGCTCCACCAACTCCTCGATGTAGGCGTACATGGCCCCGAACGCCTGTCCCTTTTCCTCGTCGGTGGATCTTCTGGTCGAGTCCCGTCGTGGTGTTGAACTGGAAGAGTTCGAGGTCTTCGGGCGGCACTCCCAGCAGCAGTGCGATCACCATTGACGGCACCGGCAAGGCGAATTCACGCACCAGATCGGCCGGCGCACCGCTGTCGATCATCTGGCCGAGATAGTGGTCGACCATGTCCTGGATCTGCGGCCGCATCGATTCGCAACGCCTGAAGGTGAAGTTGCTCGTCATCATGCGCCGCAGCCGATGATGCTCGGGATCATCGGTCCGCGCGAACATCACCGGGACCTTGTTGTCATCGTCCTTCGGCATGATCGAGTCCGGAATGGTCTTCGCGGACAGCCGCGGATCGACCAGCGCCGCCCTGATGTCCTGGTAACGGCTGACCACCCATACCGGGTTGCCCTGGAACATCGCCTGTCGCAGCCCGGGTCGTTCTCGCCAGTCCTCGAACTCGGGCGGGGGCGCGAGCGGGCACTGCCGCGGGCCGCGGGATGGGCAGCACGGGGAGATCGGCGTCGGAGCAGGAGTCGGACGTCTCGGAAGATATTGACATGAACCGCGTTTCCTATTAAGTGTCAGATGTCTGCCAGTTGTAGAGCGTAAAGGGACGGTTGTTGGCAGTCAACTGTCAGTTACGCTGTCACGATGACCGCGGTTGAAGACCGGCCGTTGCGGGCGGACGCGGCGCGCAACGTCGAGCGCATTCTGCGCGCGGCGCGCGAGGTCTATGGCGAGTTGGGGCCCGACGCCCCGGTGGAGGCGGTCGCGCGCCGCGCGGGCGTCGGTGAGCGAACCCTCTACCGCAGGTTTCCGGCGAAGGCCGACCTGGTCCGCGCCGCCCTGGATCAAAGCATCGCCGAGGACCTCACGCCGGTGATCGACAAGGCCGCGCCGCGCCGATGATCCGCTGCGCGGTCTGACCCTACTGATCGAAGCGGCGATCTCGCTGGGCGCCCGCGAACACAACCTGCTGACCGCCGCACGCCGGGCCGGGTCGCTCACGCCCGACATCTCGACGTCACTCAACGCCGCGCTCGGCGAGCTCGCCCGCGCGGGCCAGCGAGCCGGTCGCATCCGCGCCGACCTGGTCACCGACGACCTGCCTCGCCTGGTCGCAATGCTCTTCGGCGTGTTGTCGACCATGGATGCCGGCAGCGACGGCTGGCGACGCTATGTCGCCCTCGTCGTCGATGCGATATCGGTTGACGAGCGGCAGCAATTGCCCCCGGCCGCCGCCTTGCGTTATGAGGTGCAGCCGGACAGCTGGCCCCTGTGAACGAGCGGCTGCTCAGCTGGCCGGCAAGCCCGCTTTGACGGCCGCGTCTTGCTTACGGGCGAGATCGAGCATGACGTCGGCCGGCGTGGGATTGCCGATGACACAGTCGGACTCCAAATCAACCATGGCCCTGCCCTCGACGAACACCGCCTCGGAGATCTCCATCGGGTTGGCCGGGTCGGTTCCCTGGCCGATCACGATGAACCCGTTGGTGCCGACGTCGATGGGCTGCTGCTGGCCGTTGACCTTCTTGCCGACGACGTCGCGCATGTTCGCCGCGGTCTGGGTGGCCGTGGCCGCATCGGGGAACACCGCGATCGTGTCGACGATGGTGCGCTTGCCGTCGGGGTTCTTGAAAACCTGTCCCACGCCGGTGATGCCGCTGGGATTCTGGCTCGGCGGCCCGTCAGCGGTGGCATTGGGGCCGACGTCGCTGGGCTTGATCAGCAGGTTGCTGTAGTCCGCCGGCGCTCCCGGTGACGCCGGGGCCGCCCGGGTCGAGGAGCCGGTCGAGGTAGCCGACGACGAGGCCGAACCCGATGGCGCCGTCGAGGTCTTGTCCCCGCCGCAGCCCACCACCGTCGCGCTGATCAACACCGCGGTCGCCGTCAAGCCGAGCGCGGACGTCCGCACCGTATTCATAGGGTTCTCCTTGTAGAAGTCAGCTATTTGTATCCTTTGCCGCGCGCGTCGGCAGCGCGAACACGCAAAGTTGCGCCGCCGAACGAATCTTCATCTGGCAGCCCAGCTTATGGCGTGGATGCGATCTCGGTAAGTGTGGTTACTGTTGGCGGCCCCAAGCTTCGCTCGAACCTCTAGTTGATGGTCACGCCCGCGTCGACCTTGAACTCCAACCCCGTCACGTATCTGGACTCATCCGAGAGCAGGAACAGCACTGCGTTGCTGACGTCGGCGGGCTCGACGGCCGGCGTGGGCATCGCATTGACGAAGATGGGAATCAGATCGGACCGTTGCTCACCCAGGAGCGGTCCGAACGACGGCGGAACCATCCCGGTAGGGACGCCCGTGGGAAGCACGGTGTTAACACGCACGTTCTGTGCCGCCAGTTCGTTGGCCAGCGCCAGCGTCAAGCCGACCACGCCGTGCTTGGCCGCCGTGTAGGGCGTCTGCAGCGGGAATCCTTTGATGGCGCCGGCTGAGCTGATATTGACCAGGCTGCCTCCGCCCTGCTCGAGCAGGTGCGGTATCGCGGCCGCGCAAGTGTTCCAGACTCCGATGAGATTGACGTCGACCACCGTCCGCCACTGGTCGGCAGTCGTCCGGTCCCACGACGCCACCGTCAACACACCGGCGTTGGCCACCGCGCCGTCCAGCCCTCCCAGCTCCCCGACGCCGTCGTCGACCGCCTTGCGTACCTGTTCGTCGACTGCGGACGTCGACGACGTACCTCACACAGCGACGGCCGAATTCGCTCACCGCCTGTGCGGTTTCGTCAAGCTCTTGCCTTGTGGCCAAGGGGTATTCGATCTGCGGCAAAGATTCGCAGATGTCGAGCAGGATAAGATCTGCGCCTTCCTCGCGCAAGCCGCAGCGCGTGGCTGCGGCCCATCCCGCGGGCGGCGCCGGTGATCAGAAAGCGTTTACCGGCAACGCGTCCCGGCGTTGCTGTCGCCACGCCTACGCTAACGCTCGTTCCACATCAGGCCGCGCATCGTCGCCGAGAGCGGGATGTCCTCGACACCGATCAGCCCTTGGGACGCGCGGCAGACCCAGTCGATCGCATTGACGACCCGGCCGGCCGTCGAAATGCAGCCGGCATCAGTGGAATCGAAAAGAGGATGGGAAACGTGGGTGTTGATTTCCACCCGCGGTTCGCCCTCCACGATGACACGATGCACGCCGGTGTGGCCCTCGGGCGGGAACTCCCAGTCGGGTGCCGCAGCCTGGGTGAGCCTGGTGACGTGCTCGAGGGTGATCACCGGTTTGCCGTCGCGCACACCCTCGGTGGCGAACCGCACCGCGGCCATCTGTCCCGGCTCGACCGTCATCATCGTGCATTCGATTCGTTCTGGGGTGTACCAAGGTTCCATGCGCTGACGCACGTCATCGAGCTCGATGTCGAGATTGTCCGCCAGGCTGCGCACCTGACCGCCCCACATCGCCACGATCACCCCGGGCAGGAACATCATCGGCGAGTCGTCGTCCGGCGTTGTTCCGAAACCCATTGCGGCACCGGTGAACTCGGCATCGTCGTAGTTTCCGTAGTCGAAGATCTCCTGCACGGTGATCGACGAGACCCGCGTGGTCAGGCTGACGGCCGAGTGCACCAGTGTGTCGCCGGAGAAGCCGGGGTCGATGCCGTTGACGTAGAGCGAGGCGTTGCCGGCGGCACAGGCACGCTCGAGGGGCTCCCGCAACCAATCGTCGGCGTGGCGGGGCGTGACCAGCCAGACCATCGACGTACCGACCACATTCGTACCCGCCGCAAGGAACTTGGACATCTGCTCGATGGCCTCCATCGGCCGGGTCTCGCCCTGCGACGTGTAGACGACGCAGTCGGCGCCGAGGGCCACCAGGGCGTCGATATCGTCGGTGGCGATGACGCCGGTCGGTTCGTCCAGCCCGCAGAGCTGCGCCGCGTCCTGGCCGATCTTCTCCGCGCTGGCGGCGTGCACGCCGACCAGTTCAAGATCGGGCCTGCCGATGATCGCCCGCAACGAATGCCGGCCCACGTTTCCGGTGGAGAATTGAATGACTCTGCGCACTTATCCTCATCCTTCCGGCCGCCGGCGATGACCCATCATGACGCGTTGCATCGCGCGCCAGGTCAGTAATCGGGTATTGGCAGCGGCGAATTGTTCGAGTCGATGCCGCCGTCGACGTGGAAGGTCGCGTTGGTCGCGTAGCAATCGCGCGTGGACAGGTACACCGCGAGCCGTCCGAGATCCTCGACGTCGCCCAGGCGATGCAACGGCGTGGCCTCTTGCATCTTCTCCAGCGACCCGGGCATCAAGTCCAGGCTGCCCTTGCAGGCCGTCGGTGGCGAATGACCCAAGGGCGATGGCGTTGACGCGAATCTTCGGGGCGAGTTCCTGCGCCATGGCGCGGGTGAGCGCTTCGAGGCCGCCCTTCGCGACGCAATAGGCGGTCAGCGCCCGGATGCCGAACCGCGCCGAGCCCGACGAGATATTGATGATGGAACCGTGTCCGGCGCTGAGCATGTGCGGGCGCCACGAGCTGACTCATGATGAAGGCCGAGGTCACACACCAGTCGAAGGTGTGCCGGAAGTCCTCGTCGGTGATGTCCAGAAACCGCGCGTAGGTCGACCCGCCGACATTGTTGACCAGAATGTCGATGCGGCCGAAGCGCTCCATGGCGGTGTTCACGACGCGCTCTCCGTCCGGACGGCTCATCGCATCCGCGACGAGCGCCAGCCCCTTGCCGCCCGCGGCCTCGATACCTTCAATCGTGCCAACGATATCCGCCTCGGTACGTGCGGTCCCGACGACCGTGGCGCCCGCCTCCGCCAACACCCGGGCGATGCCCGCCCCGACACCCTTCCCGGCGCCCGTGACGATCGCGACCTGCCCATCCAGCCGGAACTGCTCCAATGCCATGCCGAGCTCCTTCGATCGCGCGTGAGTGTGCGCCGTTCAATCTATGAAGCTTGCTGACTAAAGTCAACGAATATCTGACATTCAGATATCTGCCGCCGGCGAGGCCGGTGCCGACAATAGTCAAGTTATGCAAGCCTTTTTGGCGGCGACACGGCATAATGGTCGAGTTAGCCTCGAATGCCCTGACGTGAGTCAGGTCAACCGTGAGGAATGACAATGGCTGTGACGGACCGGCTGTCGGCGCGAGAAGCTAAGCGCCTGCAGACGCGGGAGCGTTTGATGGGCGCCGCGATCGCGGAGTTCGCGCGCGCCGGCATGGCCGAGGCCGACGTCAGCGCCATTGTGGCCGCCGCGGGAGTCGCCCACGGAACCTTCTTCTTCCACTTCCCCACCAAGGAGCATGTGCTGCTGGAGCTGGAGCGCCGCGAAGAGGACCGCATCGCCAAGCAGTTCGCTCAATTCTTGAAGTCCAAGCACGATCTCGTTTCCGCATTGAATGAGGCGGTCCGCCTGGTGGTCGGATTGGAACGCCGGCTGGGCGATCGGCTCTTCAATGACTTTCTCGCGCTGCACTTCTCCCAGACCCGTCCGCATACCGAAGACGGCAGGGATCACCCGTTGATCGTCTTGGTCGCCCAGGAGATCGCGCAGGCGCAAGAACGCGGTGAGACGGATCCGCAAGTCAATCCCATGAACAGTGCGGTGTTCTTCTTGCTGGGTCTCTACGCCCTGTTGATCACCACTAACCACTGGCCGACCGGCCACACCCTGCTGGAAGACTACGTCGCGAGGACGTTGCGAAGTTTGAAACCGTGACCGAGCGCTAGGGCCGTATGACGCCGCGCAGCGGCATAAGCCCGAGTTCCTTGTGGGACATGAACCCCGGCGGAGCGTCGCAGACGGCGGGAATGGCATTCGCGGGGCCCATCGCGGTCCAGGTGTAGCCGGGTAGCGCGTAGCCGCCATCGCGGGTCCTGGGCTCCCTGCAGGATCAGCTCGGTGGAGGAATCGCCCTCGATCACTATGCGGTAGTGGTAGTGCTGAGGCCAATCCTCCTGCGGTTCAATGGCGTCGAAGGTGTCCATCGTGTATATCTCGTGAAAGACGATGAGGGGCTTGCCGTCCACCCACGCCGTCCACTTGTGATGCTGGCGAGCGACAGTGCCCTTCTTGATCACGCCCTTGAAGCCCGGCATGTCGCTGGCCTCCCCTCCTTCGAAGGGGATGTCGCGCGTGGCCGTCCCTAGCTCCACCTCAGTCGTGTACTTCTCGACTGTTTTACCCATTCCCTCCACGACCATCGCCATCGACTGGGCGAACAATGGCCAGGCTTGCCCCAACAGATTCGGGCCATCCTCAAACCCGGCCGGATCGCTGCCCATCCCCATCTCATAGAGGTACTTCAGGGTGTCCCGCCCGAAATTCACCACCTCGTAGATGTGAATGGTGTCGATCTGACTGACGATTCGGGCCAGCGTCAGGACGAGCAGGTCTCCGGCAAAGCCCGGGTTGACACCACCTGCATGAAACGACGTGCCGCCCTCGTGGCATGCGGCGTCGATCTTGTCGATGTCCGCCTTGACTGTGCTCGGTTCGATACCACCAGGCGCCACCCGAGGCGACGACGTTTTTGCCGCCGCGCAGCAGGCGGCACACCTCGTCGGGGTCGGACCACAGCGGCGCATAGAAGACGCAATCGGCATCGAGTGCCTCGATGGCAGCCTTGTCGGTGGTCGCCCGCACCCCGGTCGGCGGTTTGCCGCAGAGCTCACCGGCGTCCTTGCCGACCTTCTCCGGACGATTGCACAGGACTCCGACCAGTTCGTAGGCAGGGTTGTGCACAAAATGACGCAGCGCTATCGTCCCGACATTGCCGACGCCCCACTGGATTACGCGATATTTCTTCTCGGTCGGCGACTTGGGCGTCATCGCTACTCCTTTGATGGCCAGAACGCGCTGAGCGCTCGCTGAGCGTAGGCGTCTGTCGAAGGGTGTGTCAACGACTCGCCGGCTGACTTTCGTCAGTAGCGATTGTGCTGCCGATGGGCCGCGAAAAGCGCCCCGCCAGCGCGCATTAACCCTGTGGCACGCGCTATCTGCAAGACACCAAGCGGATCTCCCCGAGCAGTCGACTTCCGGGTCGGCCGGCGACTTCTGCTGACTACAGTCAGCCTGTTATAGTGCATACGCCGATCCAATCAGTGTCGATGGCGAGGAGGGTTCGTGAATTTGCCGAAGCTGCATCAGCGCGACGCCGGCAGCGAGTTCGCCGCCGACCCAAGCGGCGCCGCCGGCCTGACAATCGACGAACACATGGAACGGTCGCAACTCGCGCAGCGTCAGGCCGACAAGTGGCTCATCTCCGGCAGTCTCCTGATCGGCACCGCCGCCCTGGGCGTCTTCGGGTTGCCGCTGTTTCTCTGGGGCGTGCGGTTACTACGCCGGGCCCAACGGGATGGCTTGTCCGTCAGGCCGATGCTGGTCACGCTGCTCGGCTATCTCGTCATCATCGACGCCGCGATCAACACCGTCGGATGGGCGCTCGACCTGGTGGCAAACCACACCATTCTGGCCCGCGTGCTGCTCAACGGCTGGGGCAACATGTTCGACGCCGGCTACTTCTGGCACTACAACGAGCTGTGGGTCGGCGGCGCGGCCGGCCCCGGTGAAAAAGCCTTGGAAGTCGGCCTCATCCTGACCGTATTCACCATGCGCATCGCCGCTGCCATCGGCTTCCTGCAGATGAAGCGGTGGGGCCATCAGTGGATGATCGTCACCTGCTGGATGGGCGTGGTCATCTGGATCACCTATGTCTTCAACATGACCATGTTCGCCGACGTGCGTTTCGCCGGCGTCGTCCTGCCTGTCGTCGGCTGGTGGCTCTACGACATCTTCTACATCACCCCCTTCCTCGCCATCCCCTATCTGCACACCGTCAACCGCGAACTCTTCTCCGACTGAAATGCACGTCCTCGAATCCCGCCGACGGGACAACCCCGGGCGAATCCGGTTGCACCAAAAGAGTTTTCGAGGCCTGAACAGGAATCACTTGACTACGTCACCGAGGAGGTCGCATCGTGAGCTATCTGTGGGAAATCCTTCGCTATGTCGCCGCATGGGGCGGCACCGGACTGATCATCTGGTTCTGGTATTGGCTGTTCTCCAACATCGGCACGTTCTGAACCGCGGCATGGCTAGCCGGAACGCGGGGGATTCGGCCGATGGTTGAACGATTCCGACGGCGACGCGATGGCGCTGGAACGGGGCTGCTCCGTGACGGCGGTCGCGTTGAGCGATCAGCGTCGCGAAGGCGTCCGGCTGGTCACCGGCGACCGGCGTGGTTTCGGCGTGAACGCGGCGCTCACGTTCGTTCATGTCCCCTACCCCGCGGTGTCCGGCTGGACACGCAGGACTCTGACCTGTGGTGTGGCCCTGCAATGTTCGCCATCGAAGGAACGCGTCACCGAGTATCGCCTCAGCGAGCTTCCGCCCGCGAGCTGCGTGCGCTCACACTCGTCGAGGCCGGCGTCGCCCTCGGCTGGATCGCGTCGCGGTGGCCCGGCCTGCTGCCCGAGGTCCGACGACTGCTCCCGGAAGTCCACACCGAAGCCGGCGACATGGATGCCGCGGAGATGCTCAACCGGGCAATCGCGTTGGCGGCCACGGGCCAGGAATTGACCGTTCATCCACTGCTGGGCGCGTTGCCGCTGGCGTACACGGCGCCGCATGGATTGGCCGATAAGTTGCGACGCAGCTTTGGCAGGATGCCGTGGACCACAACGCAGAAGCGTGTGCCGCGACCGTACTCGGTTCCGGTCGGCGGCGACGGGGGTGTCCGCAACCCCAACCTGCCGCCGCCGAGCCGGCCGCAGGACAACGATCTCGACGTCACACCGGAACACCGGCCCGGGATCCCCTATCCCGAATGGAACATGTGGACACAGCGATTCATGCGCGACCACGTCGCCGTCGTCGAGCACGCCGACGGCCGGCACGCCCGCCGCCCGGTGCCGGTGGCCGTCGACGTGCGCAAGTGGTTCGAAGAACACACGCACCGCGCGATGACGAACCGCCTCGAAGACGGCTCCGACCTAGACGTCGACCAATACGTCAACCACTACATCGACCTGGCGACCGGCGAGGCCAAGGAGCCGAAGGTATTCCGCGACTTGCTGCCCAGCAGCCGCGACGTCACCACGGCGTTGCTGCTCGACGGCAGTTCGTCGCTCGGGGTGCACGGCGGTCGCGTTTTCCAGCTGGAATTGTCCTGTGCCGACGCGCTTTCGCGCGCCATGACGCTGGCGCGCGAACGCCACGGCGTTTTCGTATTCACCGGCAACACCCGTCATCGAGTCGAAGTCCGCTGCCTGAAGGACTTCGAAGAGCGCCGGTTCGTCCCGCCGAGCGGGCTCGGATTGTCCACCCGCGGATACACCAGACTCGGTGCGCCACTTCGCCATTTGACGAGCCGGCTGCTGGCGCAGGCTTCCGAGCGCCGCCTGCTGATCGTCATCGGTGACGGACTGATCTCCGATGAAGGATACGAGGGCCGCTATGCCTGGGCCGATGCCGCGCACGCCGTCGAGGAGGCCAACGAGGCCGGAGTGTCGATCTACTACGTGGGCGTGGGACCGACGCGCGTCGATCCCCTCCCCGAGGTGTTCGGGCCTCGCCGGTCTCAACGGATCCGGCGCATAGAAGAGCTTCCCCGGGTACTGGCCCATGTCCATCGTGAACTGGTCGCCGCATGAACGCCGACCTGCTGAGGAAGAAATGACCACCGACACTTATTTCGCCAACGGCAACGAAGTTCAGCTGTTCGAGCAGGCCTTCCACCGGCGCATCCCGGTGATGCTCACCGGCCCGACCGGGTGCGGCAAGACGCGGTTCGTCGAGCACATGGGCTCACTGCTGCAGCGGCCCGTGGTCACCATCAGCTGCCACGACGACCTCACCAGCTCCGATCTCGTCGGCCGCTTCATGGTCACCGGCGGCGATGTGGTCTGGACCGATGGCCCGCTGACCCGGGCCGTCAAGGCCGGCGCGATCTGCTATCTCGACGAAGTCGTCGAGGCCCGCCACGACTCCTTGGCGATCCTGCATTCGCTCACCGATCACCGGCGCTCGCTCTACCTCGACCGCGCCGGCGAAGTTGTGCAAGCGCCCGAGGAGTTCATGCTGGTGTGTTCGTACAACCCGGCCTATCGCAGCTCGCTCAAGGAGCTCAAACCGTCGTTCCGCCAACGGTTCGCCACGCTGGCGATGCACTATCTGCCGCCGGACCGCGAGGCCGAGGTGATCGTCGCCGAATCGGGAATTCCGTTGGCCACGGCGCGGCGGCTGGTCGCATGCGCGGTCGCGATCCGCACCGCCGACCAAGCCTTTCACTTCGAGCCGCCATCGACCCGGGTGCTGGTCACGGCCGCTCAGTTGATCGCCGCCGGCGCAACCGAATTGGATGCTGCCGACGCTTGCATACTCGCGCCACTGAGCACCGATGGCGCGGTCACCGATGGTCTGCGTGAAGTCGCGGCCGCCAGCCTGGCCGCCTCGGACGCCTCGAGCAGTTCGTCTTAGAAAGGAGCAATCGGCATGGACCGACAGGAGCAGAAGCGCAAGAGGGCGCTCATCGTCTTCCAAATATTCATCTATGGCTACTTGCTGGCGATGTTCGGCATCCAGCTCTACATGTCGTTTGCCCGAGGGTGGTGGGATCTGTGAACCTTCCGCTGCTCCATCGGCTTCGGCCAGACGGATAATGCGGTCAGCCTCGAGGATCACCACGACGAATCCCGCCAAGCTCAGCGCAGGGCCGACAAGTGGATGATCGTCGGCGCCGGCCTTGATGGGCATGTGGGCGCCGGGCCTGATCGGGTTTCCCATTTTCATGCGCGGGGTGTGGCTGCAGCGCCAGGCCCTGCGCGCCGGCCTGTCGGTTCGGCCCATGATCGTCACCCTGATCGGCTATCTGGTGCTGATCGACGGAATGCTCAACAGTCTGGGCTGGGCCCTGGACCTGGTCGCCAACCACACGTTGATCAACCGCGTGCTGATGGTCGGTTGGGGCAACATGTTCGACGCCGGTTATTTCTGGCATTACAACGAGCTTTGGGTCGGGGGCGCCGCGGGTCCTGGCGAGAAGGCCTATGTGGCCGGACTGATCCTCACGGTCTTCTCCATGCGGGTGGCCGCGGCGATCGGGTTTTTACAGATGAAGCGCTGGGGTCATCAGTGGATGGTCGTCACGTGCTGGATGGGCGTGGTGATCTGGTCGGCCTACGTGTTCAACATGACCATGTTCGCCGACGTGCGGTACGCCGGTGTCGTCTTCCCGGTCATCGGCTGGTGGCTCTACGACATCTTCTACATCACCCCGTTCCTCGCCATCCCGTATCTGCACACCGTCAATCGCGAAATCTTCTCCGACTAAGCAGGGAGCAGTGCCATGACCAGCCTTCCGAACCGTCAACCACCGAGGAAAAGGACCCGAGCGCCGATCTCGAGCCGGGGACGACGCCGTACTACGCGCGGATGCACAAATGGATCAAGCGGGCCGTGTTGGTGTGCCTGGTGGCGCTGGTGATCGAGGGTGCTTTCACGTTGCCGTTCATGGCGGTCTACTACGGCTACCCGACGCTGAGCCTCACCCAGATCTGCAGTGAGCTACTCAAGATCCGGTACTCCAACGACACCTGGAGTGCAAGTACCCCTACCCGCCGTTCGGGCCGCCGGAGGGTGCCGAGGGCAAGGCCACCGCACAGGACGTGTGGGGCATCCAGCCGATACCGAAGTATCACCGGCTGGGGTTCCGCGAACTCGTCAGGATCCACAACGACAGGCTGGCTCGCCAAGCGGCCCAACAGCAGGCGGCACCGCACCCATGACGGGGCCGGCCCGTTGACCTATCGGGTGGTTCAGTGGACGACGGGTAACGTCGGCAAGAGTTCGGTCCGGGCGATCGCCGCGAACCCGACGCTGGAACTTGTCGGATGTTATGCCTGGTCGCCCGAAAAGGTCGGGCGCGATGTTGGCGAGTTGTGTGGGATTAAGCCACTAAACGTGATGGCCACCAACGATATTGATGCCTTGATCGCGCTCAAGCCGGACTGCGTGGTCTACAACCCGCAGTTCCCCGACGTCGACGAGCTGGTCCGTATCCTCGGTGCGGGCATCAACGTGGTGGGTACCTCCGGCTTCGTCACCGGCCACTTCCTCGGTGCGGGCCGCGATCGCATCGTCGATGCCTGTGAACAGGGTGGATCGACCATCTTCGGCAGTGGCATCAACCCCGGCTTCATCCAACTGTTTGCGATCGTGTCGGCGGGGCTGTCGGACCGGGTCGACAAGGTGTCCATGCTGGAATCCGCTGATACGACTATCTACAACTCCCCGGAAACCGAAATTCCGATGGGCTTCGGGTATCCCATCGATCAGCCGGATCTTCCGACCATCACCGAGCAGGGTCTGGAGTCTTCCGGGATGCCGTGTTGCTGCTCGCCGATGCCCTGGGTGCGGAGCTCGACGACGTGCGTTGCGAAGTCGAGTATGCGCAGACCACCGAGGATCTACATCTCGCCGGCGACTGGACGATCGCGAAAGGCTGCGTCGCCGGCGTGGACGTCCGATGGAAAGGAATTTTTGCTGGTCGGGAGGTCATCGAGATCCGCGGGCGATGGCGTAAGGGCCAGACGCTGGAGCCGGATTGGCCGCTGGACATGGGTTACACCATCGAGGTTCAAGGCCAACCGACGATCAAGACCACACTGAGTTTCCTTCCGCCGCCGGACTTTGCGGGCGAGACGCTGGACGACTACATCATGTTGGGCCTCACTATCACCGCGATGCCGGCAATCACGGCGATACCCGCCGTCGTCGCCGCACCCCCCGGCATCGCAACCTACAACGACCTGCCACTGCTGCTTCCGCGCGGAGTGCTGGCACGTAGCTGAGAGGACGAACGATTGATGACCGCCGCAACCGGTGCGCCCAGTGTTTTCGAGGCGGGACTCCCGACACTGGAATATGACATCACCGAATCGCCGCACGCGGTCTGCGCCCGCATCCGGCTGGCGCAGCAGCAGGGGCCGATCGCCATCGGCCCGTTCGGCCCTGAAGTGCTTTCTTACGACTTCACCCGCAGCATTTTGCGCGACACCCGATTTGTGATTCCCCCGGGCCTGCATCTATCCGCGCAAGGCGTCACGTCAGGTCCGCTGTGGGACAGGGTCGTTGGCAGTATCATCTGTGCGGAAGGCGTCGAGCACCATCGGCTGCGGAGTTTGGTATCGAGGGCATTCACGCCGCGAGCCACCGCGCGTCTGCACGACACGATCGGCCAAGTGGTCAACGAACTCATCGATGGCGTAGCCGACGCCGGCAACTGCGACATCGTCACTGATATCGCCCGCCACTATCCAATCCCGATCATCTGCGCGCTGCTCGGTGCGCCACGTGGAAGCTGGGCACACTTTTCAGAATGGGCCGAAGCCATCTTTAAAATGGTCAACTTTTCGATCAATCTCGCCGACGAGATGCCAACGATCCTTCGCGGTTGGGCCGATCTCGACGCCTACGTCGATGAAATGATTGCCGAACGACGACACAGGCTGACCGATGACCTGCTCTCTGATCTGATCCGCGCCGAGGACGACGGCGACCGCCTCAATGCCGATGAACTTCGGATGACGGTGGCCGGATTGTTGCTTGCCGGAACGGACACCACGCGCAATCAACTGGCCGCTTCTCTGCAGGTGCTCCTCGATCACCCGGAGCAGTGGGCGATGCTGCGTGAGCACCCCGAACTCGCCATGCCTGCGGTCGAGGAGAGCATGCGCCACTCGCCGGCAGTGTGCAACACGGTCCGCACCGTGAACGAAGACGTCGAGTTGCACGGATACACATTTCCCACCGGGACCTACATCTTCGTGAATTCGTTCGCGGCCAACCGTGATCCCGACATCTATCCGGATCCCGACCGCTTCGACATCACCCGCAAAGGGGCGCCCGCGGTGCTGACATTCGGTGGCGGCGTGCACTATTGCCTCGGTGCGAACCTCGCCAGGCTGGAGCTGGCCGAAGGACTCAGGATCCTGGCGCTCCGGCTGCCTTACGCCCGCCGAGTAGGACCGGCACCGTGGAAGCCGATGCTTGGCATGAGCGGACCGATCAGTCTTCCCATAGAGTTCGGCCGCCGATGACGAACGTCCAGCTCCCCGACCCCTCTCCCGATCCGGCCCGGAGGTCGCTGATGAACGATTCACCGTCACGGTTGCACCATGTCGTCTTCGCGGTAGCACGCGAGCGACATGAAGCTGTGGGACAGCTATTTACGGAGCTGGGCTTTAGCTTCGACGAGATCAGTTTGGACGAACTCGGGGTCCGGGTGCTCCTGGATTGGAATCGAGGCATCGAGCTGATCAGTCCCAACCCGGGATCCACTGCTGAGGTGGCTGCATCGGTGAGCGAATTCCTGTGCAGGCACGGTGACGGTGGCGTCTTCACGGTGGTGGTGCAGGTTCCCGGAGCGTCAGGGGCAGAGGACATCGCCAAGCGTTACGGCTCGACCACCCGCTTCCGGCAGGGCTTCGAGGGCGAGGGCAACTACCTCGAGGAAATCGACTTATCGGTACTCGGCTTGCCCCTGACCTTCTTGTCGACCAACCTGCCGTAAGACGCCACAACAACGTGGGCGCCAATCCCGCACTCGGACAGAGCGTTTAAGGAGTTTCATGAGCGAACTTCGGTTTGACGGCCGGGTTGCCATCGTCACCGGGGCCGGCGGCCAGCACCCGAGTCTCGGCCGCTCCCACGCAACTCTACTCGCTGAGCGGGGAGCCAAAGTGGTGGTCAATGACCTTGGCGTGGGCCCAGACGGGCGCGGAGTCATGCGGGCGAGCGCGGAGCAGGTCGTCGAAGAGATTCGCGCTACCGGCGGCGCGGCGGTTGCCGATCAGCACAACGTCGCCGAGGAAAAAGGCGCCCTCGCAGTCGTCGCGACGGCCCTGGACACGTGGGGACGAGTCGACATCGTGGTCAACAATGCCGGGGTCTGCTTTATGGCGCATTTCGACGAAATTTCGAGTGCCGACATACGCAACATCATCGACGTGCACTTGATGGGGACCGTGTGGATGTGCCGAGCGGCGTGGCCGCACATGTGTGAGGCAGGGTATGGCCGGATTGTCAACACCACATCAGGCGCGATGTTCGGGATCGAGAACCTTTCCATCTACGGTGCGGCCAAGAGCGGTATCTTCGGATTGACCCGAGGACTGGCCGTCGAGGGCGCGGGACCCGGAATCAAAGTCAACGCGTTGGGACCGGCCGCCAATACCACCGCTATCCGTCATTTCAACGAGCCTTCGCCTTTCACGTCATTGATGGAAACGCATTTCCCCACCACACTGGTATCTCCGGCCGTCGCTTACCTGGCCCACGAGGACTGTGCGCTCTCGGGGGCCAATCTCGAAGCGGGCGCCGGCAACGTCGGCCTACGTGTCTTCGGCCAGACGGTGGGATACACCGACACCGATCTCACAGTCGAGAAAGTGCGAGACAACCTCTCGACAATCGTCGACAAGCGTACGGCGACAATGATCCCCGACCCCGGTGAGGTACCCGCCGGGCCCACCGGCGCGGCCCAGATCGGCGTCGTTCTGAAGCCCTACCAACCTATTTGAGCCAACCGACACTGCAGCCAGGGAGACATCATGACCGTCGGTACAGTAAAACCCAGTGTCTTTGACGCCGCTCTACCGATATTGAATTACGACGTCACGGACACACCTCAGGAGATCTATCCACAATTTCGGGCCGCTCAGCAAGTGGCACCAATCGCGTTGGGTCCCGTCGGGCCAGAGACGCTCTCCTACGAACTTGCTCGAACCGTGCTCGGAGACCCACGATTTGGGATTCCCCCGGGCATCCATCTCACTGCGCACGGCGTCACGTCAGGTGAGCTGTGGGACCGCGTTGTCCGCAGCATCCTCTGCATGGAAGGAGCCGAACATCGGCGATTGCGCAGCTTGGTGTCCAAGGCCTTTACGCCACGGGCAACCGCGCGCATGGATGAGACGATCCACGCCGTCATCAACGAACTCGTCGATACCGTTGTCGCAAAAGGGAGTTGCGAATTCGTCGAGGAGATCGCGCGGCCCTACCCAATCCCAGTCATCTGCGCGCTGCTGGGTGCGCCACGGCAAGACTGGCAGCTGTTCTCGAAATGGGCAGAGGACATATTCAAGATAGTCAGCTTCGACTGCAATCTTGCCGAGGAACAGCCCAAGGTTCTCAAGGCCTGGGACGCTTTCGACGAATACATCGACGGGATGATCGCCGATCGGCGCAAGGCGCTGACACACGACCTCCTCTCCGAACTGATCCGGGCGGAAGATCAAGGTGACCGGCTCGATGCCGGTGAAGTCCGGATGCTGGCGTTTAGCATCCTGGTAGCCGGAACCGATACCACACGAACGCAATTAGCAGCCTCGATGCAAGTTTTGTGTGAGCATCCAGAACAGTGGGCGCTGCTTCGCGACAACCCCGAACTTGGAATGAAAGCAGTCGAAGAAACCATGCGTCACTCCCCGTCGATGTGCAGCACCCTTCGCAGTGCGACCGAAGACGTCACGATCGGCGACTACACATTCCCCTCCGGCACATTCATCATCGTGAACACCTATGCCGCCAATCGTGATCCGGCCATCTACGACGACCCCACGCGTTTCGATATCACACGCAACGATCCGCCGCCCATCCTCACCTTCGGCGGTGGAGCTCACTACTGCCTTGGCGCAAACCTTGCTAGACGGGAACTCTCTGAAGCGCTCAAGATTCTTGCCCACCGTCTGCCGCATCCGCGGTGTACCGAAAACCCCCCGTGGAGACCACTTCTTGGTATGAGCGGCCCCACGCGACTCCCGCTCGAGTTCGACTGAGCAGTCATACATTTAGCAACCGAAAGGAACAGATTTCCGTGGCCGAGACTCGTGACCGCCAGGGCATGCCGGTACTCGACCTGATCTACCTGCCGACGTCTTTCGATCGCGGGACCGGCTGGGCCACATTGCGGGAAGCCGGTCCAATGGTGTTGAGCGACGGCTGTACGCGCTGACCCGCAGAGACGATGTACTTGCCGCCCTGCGCAATCCGAACGTGTTCTCGTCCAAGAAGGCGTTCGAGTTCATCGGCAGTCCGCTGCCCTTGGTGCCCGCGGCATGGTGAGCACCAGGTAGATTGCGCGCCTGAGTCCATGGCCAGGTTGCACTGGTGAATAGGATCACAGACAGGCCTGCCCGTATCGGCCACTGGCGCAGCAGAATTCAGGTGGCGGGAAGCGCTGGGTCTTCGGCGGCCAGTTCCAGCACGTGGATTTCGCCCGTCGTGCCATCCACCTCGACCAGGGCGCCCGACGGCAATGCCCGGGTGGCCCCCTGGACGTCCACCACACAGGGGAACCCGAACTCGCGGGCCACCACCGCGGCGTGCGACATCGGGCCGCCGAGTTCGGTCACGACGGCGGCGGCGTAACAGAACGCCGCGGTATAGCCGACGTCGGTGACCTCTGCGACAAGGATCTCGCCGGGTTGCAGGTCGTCGATCGTCTCGGGCCGCACGATCCGCACCCGGCCGCGCACCCGTCCCCCACACACGCCGACACCACGCATGGTGTCCCCGCTGGCCAGCGCGTCCGATGAGGTCGCGGTTGGCTGCCAGCTTCCGCTGAAGACCGTCGGTGGCGCCACCGCGACCAGCCGGTGTTGTTCGGCCCGGCGCCGGGCCACCAGCGCGCCCACATCCGCCGGGAGGGCGTCGAGTTCGTCGACGAGCAGATAGAAGACGTCATCGGCGGTGTCGAAGAGCCCGGCCTCGACCGACCTACGCCCATATTCGCGAAGCAGCGTGCGCAACACCCAGTTGGCCCGCACCACCTTGTCGCGGCGGACTTCGCGGTCCCGAAGTTGCTGTGTGGCCAGAGCCGCAATAGGCTTGGCGCGCAGAGGAATCCGGGAGCGCTGCGGCTGCGGCGCGGACGGCGCACTCATCGCTCTGGTCACCATCCGGACCAGGAGCTCGGGATCGTCGGCGTAGCTGGTTGACAGCATCTCGAGCTCGGCCGGACCACGGTGTCCGATGAGCGCCAGCTCGTCTAGCAGTGCGGCATGAAATTCCGGCGCCTCGACGGCCAGCTTGTCCAGCCGGTCCCCTGGTTCGGCCAGCAGCGCCGTCACTTTCGGATCGCGCTGCGCGGCGACTACCAGCCGCTGCATCGCCTCGACCGAACGCGCGCTGACCAATTCCGGTCCACCGGGTGCGGCGATGTCTCGCCCACACAAACCGCGCAGCAGCACGTTGAACGCCGCGCACAGCAGGAACGAGCCTGCGGCCAGCACCCAGCCGTGCACCACCTGGTCACGGGCCAGCGAGATCAGGCTGAGCAGCCTGCGATCATCGAGCCGAGTCACATCGTCGTCCGCCAGGCGTTCCAGCCGATCGACATCGGCCACGAACTCGCGGGTGTCCAGGGGTGCGCCGGCCGACAGCCCGATCAGGTTGACGCCGAATACCCCGATGTTGCGAACGGTCCGCAATTGCTTTCGGAGACGGGCGGTTTCGGAGTGTAAACGATCCTCGCCGAAGATCGGCAACGACGCCATACTCGGCCCGAAGAACCCGCTGTTACTGACGACGGTCGCCGGCTTGACGAACGGAACGGTCTCGGCCATGAAGTGCGCGGTCGTGATGGCGCCATACAGCCGGTGGGCGAACACCGCGACCATGCGCATCGCGATTTCACGCTGGATCATCCCCCCCGGGCGCAACCGCTCGGCGACGCACACGGCGCTGGCCCGCAGCCCGCGCACCGTTGCCGACGCCGACGACGGCGAAAACGGGCCAGGCAGCGCCTCCGACAAATTCGTAGCCAGAAACGTCGGAAAGCGCGGGTCGATCGGTGTGTCGAATTCGCCGTTATCCCCCGCCGGCCCAGACCAAATGGGCTTTACGCCGTCGTCGGTTGGCGCGTCCACCGAGGGCAACTCCTGGATGTTGGCCAGCCGCCACGGCAGCGACACCACCCGCTGGCCCACGGTGACCCGGCCACGCACCGCCAACGCGAAATCCTCGATGCATTCGTCGGATCCCCACGCCGGCCGGAACGCCCACTGCTCGCGCATCGCCGACGTGTCCATCAGCTGAGCACTCAGTGCCGCCCGCAGTTCTGCCGACCCCACCCCCAGCCGCACGATCGGGCGTCGGAGCGCGGCGGCGATCTGCCCGAAGGTGGGCTCACCCGGGGCGGCGAGATTGACTGGACCACTGTCGATTCCGGCGTCGACGATCGCCTTGTGGAACAGCCGAAGCGCGTCGTCGAGGTGGACGACCTGCAGGCGCCGATCGGCCCGACCGCCGGGGAACGCCGGTAATGCCAGCAGGCGGCGCACCCAGTTATCGACGCTTCGCCCCAGGATCAGCGCGGAGCGGATCGCGATCCATTCCGCGCCTGATTCCGCAATCATGTGTTCGACCCGGGCTTTGAATTGGCCGTCGACGCCGGCCGGAGTAACGGCGTCGCGCTCGGTCTTCGTCGCGTCTCCCCCGCCGTAGACGTGTGCCGACGACGCGAAAACGATGCGCCTGGAACCGGTATCAGTCATCGCCGCCAGTACGTTGCTGGTGCCGTCGATATTGACCTGGTCGCTGATTCGGGCGTCGGGTCCGGGGCTCTTCGCCCACGCGCAGTGCGCGACGACGTCCGCGCCGGCAAGTGCGCGTTTGACCGCGTCGGCATCCCGTATGTCAGCCACGACGAAATCGGCGGCACTGGGCCAGCTTTCGGGACGATGGCGGGCGATCCCCGCAACGGAGTGGCCCTGGCTGAGTAGTCGGGTGGCCAGACCACGGCCGAGCACGCCGCTGGCCCCGGTGACCGCGATCCTCACTTCATGCCTACTCGTCGTCGTCCAGCAGCGCGGCGTTGACCAGGTCGTCGAGGTCCATGTCGGCGATGTCCTTCTCCGTGGTCACCGCGGACGGCCCGTTCCCACTCGAAGATTCGTTGGCCAAGGCCAGCAGCAACTCCAGCACACCGGCCTGGCGAAGGCGCTTGACCGGAATCGACCCGACGACTCGCTGAATCTCGGCTTCGCCAGGTGCGGCCACCACCGCGGGTTGGTCCGACGCCCCGACCAATTCCCGATACATGTAGCCGGCCAGCGCGGCGGAGTTCGGATAGTCGAAGATCAGCGTCGGTGAAAGCGCCAGTCCGGTCGCGGCTTTGAGTCGGTTGCGCATTTCCACCGCGGTCAGCGAGTCGAAGCCCAACTCCTGGAACGCCCGGTCCGGGTGGATCGCGTCCGGGCTGGCGCTGCCGAGCACGGTGGCGATGTTGGCACGCACCAGGTCCAGCAGGATCGCTTGTTGCTCATCCTCGGGCAGTCCTTCGAGCCGTTGCAGCAGAGCGGATTTCGACTTCGCGGCGGCCAGCGAGTCATCGACCTGGCGTCGCGTCGGCGCGTTGATCAGATCGATGAACATCGGCGGTAACGTGCCCCCATCGAACTTGACCCGCAACGCCGCGAGGTCGATGTGGGCGGGCAACATGAATGGCTCGTCGACAATGAGCGCGGTGTCCATCAACTCCAGCGCCTGGTCCGAGGACATGGCGACGATCCCGTCCCGGCCGAACCGGGCACGGTCGGCGGCGCCCAGCCCACCGGTCATGGTGCTGGCCTGATCCCATAGGCCCCAGCCCAGCGAGATCGCCGGCAGCCCGTGCGCCCGCCGGTGCGCGGCCAACCCGTCCAGGAACGAGTTGCCGGCCGCGTAGTTGGCCTGCCCCGATGCACCAGCGAGTCCGGCGATCGACGAAAACATCACGAACGCCGACAGATCCAGCTCGCGGGTCAATTCGTGCAGGTTCCATGCCGCGTCGACCTTGGACCGCAACACGGATTCGATCCGATCGGGCGTCAGCGACGTCACCACCGCGTCGTGCAAGACCCCGGCGGCATGTATCACCCCGGTCAGCGGATGCTGCATCGGGATTTCGGCGATCACCTTGGCCAAGGCCTCGCGATCCGCGGCGTCACAGGCCACCGCCTCCACGTGCGCACCGGCCGCGCTCAGTTCGGCGACCAGCTCCGCGGCACCCGGTGCATCCAGGCCGCGCCGGCTGACCAACACCAGATTCCTTGCGCCATGACGGGTTACGACGTGACGCGCCACCGCCGAACCGGCCATGCCGGTGGCCCCGGTGATCAGCACCGTGCCGGCCGTCCACGCGTCGGGCATGGTCATCACGACCTTGCCGACGTGGCGGGCCTGGCTCAGATAGCGCAGCGCGGCGGGCGCGCGTCGCACGTCGAACCTGGTGACCGGCAACGGCCGCAGCACGTCTTCGCCGAACATGGCGGCCAACTCGTCGAGCATCTGCGCGATGCGATCCGGTCCGGCTTCGAAGAGGTCGAAGGCGCGGTAGCGCACACCCGAGTGGTCCCGGGCGACGACCTCGGGGTCGCGGATGTCGGTCTTGCCCATCTCCAGGAAGACCCCACCGGGGGCCATCAGGCGCAGGGAGGCGTCGACGAAATCACCGGACAGCGAGTCGAGAACCACATCCATACCGCGCCCACCGGTGACCGTCCGGAACTTGTCCTCGAAGTCCAGGCTACGCGAGTCGGAGATGTGATCGTCGTCAAAGCCCATGTCCCGCAGGGTGTCCCACTTGCCGCGGCTGGCGGTCGCGAACACTTCCAGGCCGAGGTGGCGGGCCAGCTGCACCGCGGCCATCCCGACCCCACCCGCCGCGGCGTGCACCAGGACCCGCTGGCCGGGCCTGGCGCCGGCCAGGTCCACCAGCGCGTAGTTCGCCGTGGCGAACACCACCGACGCCGTCGCGGCGGCGGTGTGTGACCATCCGGCCGGCACCTTGACGAGCAGGCGCTGGTCGGTCTTGGCGATGGTTCCGGTCCCGTCCGGGAAAAGCCCCATCACGCGGTCGCCTACTGCGAAACGCCCGCCCTCCGAGGCGGTTTCCGGCCCAGTCTCGATGACCACGCCGGAGGCCTCGATGCCCATGATCGCCTCGGGGTCGGGATAGAGGCCCAACGCGATCATGACGTCACGGAAGTTGGCCGCGATGGCCGACAGCGCAACCCGCACCTGACCGGGGCCCAACGGCGCGTCGGCGTCGGGAATCCGCTCTATCCGCAGATTCTCGATCGTGCCGTAGCTGCTCATGCCGAGTCGCCACGGTCCCTCCTCGGGTGGCAGCAACAGACCGCCGACGGCGCGGCTGCCGAGCACCCGCGCGGTGTAGACCGTCCCCTTGCGCAGTATTGCCTGCGGCTCGCCGAGCGCCAGAACGGCTGCTATCGCGTCGGAATCCAGGGGCGCATCCGTGTCGACGAGCACGATTCGTCCGGGGTGCTCGGTCTGCGCCGACCGCACCAACCCCCAGAGCGCCGCGCCGGCCAAATCGGTGACGTCCTCCCCCGGCAGCGTCATCGCGCCCCGGGTCGCTACCACCAGGGTTCCGGCGCCGTCGCGGGCCAACCACGACTGCAGCACGGGCAGCACCGCTCGCGTCGCCGCGTACACCTCGGTGATGACGTCGCCGGACACCGGCTGCGATTCGAACAGCACCGCCGACCGCTCCGCTTCGGTGCCGTCCAATTCCGGCGCACCCCAAGCGGACACCGATACCGGCTGCACTGCCGCCGACGGCTGAGCGGACCAGATGACCTCGAAGAGCCGGTCCGGTCCCGAATTCGACACCGCGGCCAGCAGCTGCTTGTCGGTGACCGGGCGGGCCACCATCGACGCCACCGAGAGCACCGGCAGCCCCAGCCCGTCGGCCAATTCGATCGAGACGGTGGAGGGGCTGACCGGCACGATCCGTGCGCGGACCGCGCCCGCCCCCGCGGCATGCAACGACACCTGCTGCCAGGAGAACGGGACCAACATCGAGCCTTCGGCGAAGTTCGTCGCTGTCGGAGGCCAACATGACCGCGTGCAATGCCGCGTCGAGCATCGCCGGATGGACGCCGAACCCGGCCGGCGAAACCCCGGCGTCGGCGGGCAGCGACACTTCGGCGAAGACTTCGTCGCCGCGACGCCACATCGACGTCAGGCCACGGAACGCGGGCCCGTAGGCGTAACCACGCTCGGCCAATTGCTCGTAACCATCGCCGACATCCAGCGGGACGGCGCCCACCGGCGGCCACGCCGACAGATCCGCGCTCGGCTGCACCGACCCCGGGCCGCAGCACGCCTTCGGCATGCAGCGACCAGCCCGAGCCCGCTTCGGCCCGCGAGAACACCGACACCGCACGGGCACCCGAATCGTCGGGGCCGCCAACCACGACCTGAACGGCGACCGATCCACCGGCCGGCAATACCAGCGGCGCCGCCAGATTCAGCTCGTCGACGACTCCGCAGCCCACCTCGTCGCCGGCGCGGATCGCCAACTCGACAAATCCCGCGCCCGGGAACAGCACGACACCGCCGACGGCATGGTCCGCCAACCAGCCCTGCGTGCTGGGCGACAACCGGCCGGTCAGCACCACTCCGCCGGAGGCGGGCAGTTCCACCACCGCGCCCAGCAGGGCGTGTTCACTGGCCGCCAGGCCCAGGCCCGCGGCATCGGCCGGGGCGCCGTCGGCGGCAAGCCAAAAGCGCCGCCGGTCAAAGGCATACGTGGGCAGCTCGACGAAGTTGGCGTCGCCGAGGGCACCGCGCCAGTCCACATCCATCCCCGCGACGAACCCCTGCGCGACAGCGTTGACCAGGGCCACCGGCTCCGGGCGGTCCTTGCGCAGGGCGGACATCGTGGTCACCGGGGCATCGAGCCAGTGATTCTTCGATCGATGCCGTCAGGCCGCTGCCGGCCCGACTTCGAGGAACCGGTTTCCACCGGCCGAGTGCGACGAAACGCACGCTGTCGGCGAATCGCACCGCCTCGCGTACGTGTCGCTTCCAGTACGCCGCCGAGGCGAAGTCGTCCCCGGCAAGCTGCCCGGTCACGTTGGACACGATCGGAATGGTGGGCTTGCCGATGGCCAGTCCGGCCGCGACAGTTCCGAATTCGTCGATCATCGGATCCATCAACGGAGAGTGGAAGGCGTGCGACACGGCAAGCCGATGCACCCGGTGGCCGTCGGCGCGGAGCCGGTCCGCGATCGCGATCACCGCATCTTCGGCGCCCGAAATCACCACCGAGGTGGGCCCGTTGACCGCGGCGATGCCCACGCCGGATTGTTGGGAGGGCACCAGCAGTGGCCGCACCTCTTCTTCGGTGGCCTGCACCGCGACCATCGCGCCGCCCTCCGGCAGCGCCTGCATGAATCGGCCCCGCGCCGCCACCAGCACCGCGGCGTTCTCCAGGGACAGCACACCGGCGACGTGCGCGGCCGACAGCTCCCCGATCGAGTGGCCCATCACGAAGTCGGGCCGCACACCCCAGGATTCGAGCAGCCGGAACAACGCGACTTCCACCGCGAACAGCGCGGGCTGCGCGAATTCGGTGCTGTTCAACAGGTTTTCGTCGTGTCCCCACATCACCTCGCGCAGCGGGCGAAGCAGGTGCCGATCCAATTCGGCCACGACGGTGTTGAACGCCTCGGCGAACACCGGATAACCGGCGTGCAATCCCATTCCCATGCCCAGTGTTTGGGAGCCCTGGCCCGGGAACACGAAGACCGTCTTGCCGGCCGGTCGCCGTGCCACGAATGATCGAGCCGGCCAAGTCGTCGCCGGCCAACTCGTCCAGCCCCGCCAGCAGCCGGTCGCGGTCGCTTCCGACGATGACGGCCCGCTGTTCGAAGGCCGACCGGCCCGCCAGCGACCACCCCACGTCGGCGATGTTCAAGTCCGGGTGGGCGCGCAGGTGTGCCGCCAGCCGGCCGGCCTGAGAGTTCAACGCCGACAGCCGATTTCGCCGACACCGACCACGGCACCACCGGCGCCTTGGGACCGTCCACGACGCGTCGGCGACTCGGCCGGCACGGCCTCGACGATGACGTGCGCGTTGGTGCCGCTGATGCCGAACGACGACACCCCCGCCCGGCGCGGACGGTTCGCCGGGCCACGGCCCGCGCCTCGGTCAGCAGCGACACCGAACCCATCGACCAGTCCACGTGCGGGCTGGGCTCATCGACATGCAATGTCGCGGGCAACATCTCGTGGCGCATCGCCAGGACCATCTTGATCACGCCGGCCACCCCGGCGGCGGCCTGCGTGTGGCCCATGTTCGACTTGATCGACCCCAGCCACAGCGGCTCGCTGCGATCCTGCCCATAGGTCGCCAGCAGGGCCTGCGCCTCGATCGGGTCACCCAATGTGGTTCCGGTGCCGTGGCCCTCGACGACGTCGACCTCCGGCGGCGTACAATCCGGCGCTGGCCAGCGCCGCACGCACCACCCGCTGCTGCGAGGGACCGTTGGGCGCGGTCAGCCCGTTGGAGGCGCCGTCCTGATTGATGGCCGAGCCGCGCACCACGGCCAGCACCGGGTGCCCCAGCCGCTGCGCGTCCGACAAGCGCTCGACCACGAGCATGCCGCCGCCTTCGGAGAATCCGGTGCCGTCGGCCGCGCCGGCGTACGCCTTGCACCGGCCGTCCTCGGACAACCCGCGCATGCGGCTGAACTCCACGAAGATGTCGGGGGTGGCGTTGACGGTGACGCCGCCGGCCAGGGCCAGATCGCACTCACCCGAGCGCAGCGACTGCGCGGCCATGTGCAACGCCACCAACGACGACGAACACGCCGTGTCCACCGACACCGCCGGGCCCTCCAGCCCCAGCGCATAGGACACCCGGCCCGACGCCACACTCGACGACTGGCCGGTCAGCCGGAAGCCCTCGGCGGTCGGTGCGGCGCCCATGCCGTAGCCCTGCGTGTACACGCCGGCGAACATTCCGGTGGCGCTGCCGCGCAAGCTTGCCGGGTTCAATTCCGGCGCGCTCCAAGGCTTCCCAGGACAGCTCGAGGAACATGCGCTGCTGGGGGTCCATGGCCAGCGCCTCGCTCGGCGCGATGCCGAAGAAGGCGGGGTCGAAGTCCGCGACACCGTCCACGAAGCCGCCGGTGCGGGTGTAGCAGGTGCCCGGAACGTCGGGATCCGGGTTGTACACGCCGGCCAGGTCCCAGCCACGATCGCTCGGGAATTCGGAGAGCACGTCGCGGCCCTCGGTCAGCATGTCCCACAGGTCGTCGGGGGAATTCACCCCGCCCGGATAGCGGCACGCCATACCGACGATCACGATCGGATCGTCGTCGGTGGCGCGAGCGACCGGGGCGTGCTTGATCTCTTGCGGGACCCCGGCGAGTTCGGTGCGGATGTAGCCGGCCAGGCCGTTGGGCGTCGGGTAGTCGAAGATGAGGGTGGGCGAAAGCGCCAGTCCGGTAGCGGTTTTGAGCCGGTTGCGCATTTCGACCGCGGTCAGCGAGTCGAAGCCCAACTCCTGGAACGCCTTGTCCGGGTCGATCGCCTCGGCGGTGGTGTTGCCCAGCACGGTGGCGATGTGCGAACGCACCAGATCCAGGAGCACGGCGTGCTGCTCCGCTTCGGACAGCCCGTCCAGGCGATGCGCCAGCGCCGATTTCGATTTCGCCGCCGCCAGCGAGTCGTCGACCCGGCGACGCGTCGGCGCGTTGACCAGATCGGTGAACATCGGCGGCACCGCGACCGCGTGGGCCCGCAGCGCGCCGAGATCGATGCGGGCCGGCGCCAGGAACGGTTCGTCGACGATCAATGCGGTGTCGAAGAGTTCCATGGCCTCGTCCGAGGACAGCGCCAAGATCCCGTCGCGGCCCAGCCGGGCGAGGTCGGCGGCGTCCAGCCCGCCGGTCATGGCGCTGGCCTGATCCCACAGCCCCCAGGCCAGCGAGATCGCCGGCAGCCCGTGCGCCCGCCGGTGCGCGGCCAACGCGTCCAGGAACGAGTTCGCCGCCCCGTAGTTGCCCTGGCCCGACGAGCCGACCAGCCCGGCCATCGACGAAAACATCACGAAGGCAGACAGATTCAGGTCGCGGGTCAACTCGTGCAGGTTCCAGGCCGCGTCGACCTTGGCCCGCAACACCGCGTCGACACGCTCGGGGGTCAGTGAGGTGACCATCGCGTCGTCCAGCACCCCGGTCGCGTGAATCACGCCCGACAGCGGCCGCTGCGCCGAAATGTCATCGATGACCTGCGCCAGCGCCGCCCGGTCGGCCGCGTCGCACGCCACCACGCGCGCCCGGGCTCCCGCGGATTGCAGCTCGGCGATCAACTCGGCGGACCCGGGCGCGTCCGGACCGCGCCGGCTCAGCAGCACCAAGTCCTCGACGCCGTGGTGTGCCACCAGGTGACGAGCCAACGTCGAACCCGCCATGCCCGTTCCGCCGGTGATCAGCACCGTGCCCGCACCCAGCCCGGACGGCAGGGTCATGCACGACCTTGCCGATATGACGGGCCTGGCTCAGGTACCGCAGCGCGGTGCGGGCGCGCCGCACGTCAAAGGTCGTGACCGGCAACGGTTCCAGTACCCCGGCGTCGAACAGCCCGGCGAGCTCGAGCATCCACTGATGCATCCGGGGGCGGCCGGGCTCGAACAGGTCGAAGGCGCGGTAGCGCACACCCGGGTACTCCTGGGCCACCACGCCGGGGTCGCGGATGTCGGTCTTGCCCATCTCCAGGAACACGCCGCCGGGAGCGACCAGCCGCAGTGAGGCATCGACGAATTCACCGGCCAGCGAGTCCAGCACCACATCCATGCCGCGGCCGCCGGTGACGGCCCGGAACTTCTCCTCGAACTCCAGGCTGCGTGAATCCGAGATGTGATCGTCGTCGAAGCCCATGGCCCGCAACGTGTCCCACTTGCCGCGGCTGGCGGTCGCGAACACCTCCAGGCCCAGATGCCTGCCCAGCTGGACCGCCGCCATCCCGACACCGCCGGCCGCGGCGTGCACCAGCACCCGCTGCCCCGGCTTGACGTCGGCCAGGTGGACGAACGCCATGTAGGCGGTGGTGAAAACCGCCGAGATGCCGGCGGCTTCGGCGTAGGACCAGTGGGCGGGCTTGTGCTGCAGCAGGCGGACGTCGCCGGGCACCAGCGTGCCGCTGCCGTCGGGGAAGAAGCCGTACACCGAATCGCCGACCGCGAACTCGGTGACTCCCGGGCCGACTTCGACCACCACACCGGCGCCTTCGCCACCGAGCAGGGCGTCATGGGTGAACATGCCCAGGGTGATCATGACGTCGCGGAAGTTGGTGGCGATGGCGCGCAGGGCCACCCGAACCTGGCCCGGCTCCAGCGCGGCGCCGGCGTTGGGAACCGGCTCCAATTGCAGGTTTTCGAAGGTGCCCGCGCTGCTGATACCCGAGCCGCCAGGGTCCGTCGGCCGGGAGGCGTCATGATGCCGTCGACCGCGCGGCTGCCGTGCACTCGCGCGATGTAGGCCGTGCCGTCGCGCAGCAACACCGCGGGCTCGCCGACCGCCAGAACGGTGGCTATCGCGTTATCATCAAGCGCCGCATCGGAATCCACCAGCACGATCCGGCCGGGATGCTCGGTCTGCGCCGACCGCACCAGCCCCCATACCGCCGCGCCGGCCAGATCGGTGACGTCCTCGCCCGCCAATCCCATCGCGCCGCGGGTCGCGACGATCAGCACTCCCGAGTCATGCTCGGTCAGCCACGACTGCACGGCGGCCAGCGCCCGATGCGTGCGCTCATACGATCCGGAGACCGGGTCTTCTTCGGCCGCAACGGATTCGAACAACTCGTGCGCGGGCGGCTCGGTGGCCGCGCGGTCGTCGTCGCGGCCGGCGACCAGACCAGCTCGAACAGCCGGTCCGGGCCCGAGGCCGACACCGCCGCACGCAGCTGCCGCTCGCTCACCGGGCGCGCCACCATCGCGCGCACCGACAGCACCGGCAATCCGAGCCCGTCGGCCAGCTCGATCGAGACCGCCCGGAGGCTGCCCCAGTGGCCTCCGATGCCGCCGCCGGCGCGATGCGCGCACGTACCGCCGACGCGCCCGCGGCATGCAACGACACGCCCTGCCATGAGAACGGCAGCACCACTTCGTCGGTCTGGCCGGCGATTTGGTGGCTGATCGATCAGAGCGTGCATGGCCGCATCCAGCAACGCCGGGTGCACCCCGAACCCGTTGACGCCGCCGGCGGCGTCGGGCAGCCGCACCTCGGCGAACACCTCGTCGTCGCGCACCCACGTCGCGGTCAGTCCCTTGAATGCCGGGCCGTAGCCGTAGCCACGCGCCGCCAACTGCTCGTAGCCGTCGGCCGCATCGACCTTGACGGCTCCCGCCGGCGGCCATGCCGACAGATCCGCGCCCGGCTCGACCGAGCCGGTGCTCAGCGTTCCTTCGGCGTGGCACACCCAGCGCGGAGCCGGTGTCGGGGCGCGAAAAAATCGACACCGTCCGCTGCCCGGATTCTTCGGCGGGGCCGACCACCACCTGCACGGCAACCGATGCCGACCCAGAATCCTTGGCCGGCAACATCAACGGCGCCTGCAGCGTCAGTTCGTCGACCGTCGAACAACCGACTTCGTCACCGGCGCGAATTGCCAAGCTCCACGAAACCCGGCGCCGGGGAACACGACCGTACCGGACACGGCGTGATCGGCCAGCCAGCCCTGCAGGCTCGGCGACAGGCGACCCGTCAGCACCACCCCGCCGGAGGCTGGCAGCTCTACGACCGCGCTCAGTAGCGGGTGCTCGCTGGTGCCCTGGCCCAAGTCCGGAGGCGTCCGCCGCGATGCCTTCGCCGGACAGCCAAAACCGGCGGCGGTCAAAGGCATACGTCGGCAACTCGACGAAGCCGGCGCCGTCCAGCGCACCGCGCCAGACCACGCTCACTCCCGCGACGAACGCGGTGGCGGCCGACGTCAGGAATCGCTCGAGTCCGCCGTCGTCGCGGCCCAGGGTGGGGATGACGATCGCCTCGCTGTCACCGCCCCCGTGGTCGTTGACGGTGTCCTCGATCCCGGCGACCAAAGCCGGATGCGGGCTGGATTCGATGAATGTCCGGTATCCGTGCTCACATGCGCCGCGTACCGCCTGGTCGAACTGCACCGTCTGCCGGATGTTGCGATACCAGTAGTCGGCATCCAATCCGGCTGTGTCCAAGCGGTTTCCGGTCACCGTGGAAAAGAAGGCGATGCGTGAGGAACGCGGCTCGATACCGGACAGCACCTCCGCGAGGTCACCGCGAATCGCCTCGACCTCAACCGAATGCGAGGCATAGTCCACGTCGATTCGCCGGGTCCGCAGCTCGAGGTCGGCGCAGAAGCCGACGAGCTCGTCGAGCGCGGCCACCTCACCCGACACCACGACGGCCGACCGGCCGTTGACGGCGGCGATGCTGACTCGATTACCGTAGGGCGCCAACAACTCCCGGGCGCGTTCGGTGCCGCAGGCGATGGACAGCATCCCCCCGGGACCGGCCAGCGACGTCAGCAGCTTGCTACGCAACGTGACCACCCGGGCGGCGTCACGCAGCGACAGCGCACCGGCGACATAGGCGGCGGCGATTTCACCTTGCGAATGGCCGATCACCGCGTCCGGGTTCACCCCGACCGACTTCCACAGTTCGGCCAGCGACACCATCATCGCGAAGAGCACCGGCTGCACGACGTCGACCCGATCCATGCGCCGGCGCACCGGGTGTCGCCACGCAGCACGTCGATCAGCGACCAGTCGACGAATTCGGCGAAGGCTTCTTCGCATTCCTGGATCTGCTGCGCGAATACCGGTGCGGTATCCAGCAATTCGATGGCCATGCCGAGCCATTGGGAGCCCTGGCCGGGGAAGACGAACACAGTCTTGCCCGCCGGCGTCGCGGTGCCGCGAATGACCGATCCGGTGGGGTCATCGTTGGCCAGCCTCGTCCAACCCGGCCAGCAGCCGGTCGCGGTCACCGCCGACGACGACGGCCCGGTGCTCAAACGTCGCACGGCCCGCCAACGACCACCCGACGTCGGCGACATCCAGATCACGGTGCGCGCGAACATATTCGGCCAACCGCGCCGCCTGTGCCGCCAACGCCGACGGCGGATTTCGCCGAGATCGCCCACGGCACCACCGGCCGCGCCGGACCGGCCTCCCGCGCGGGCTCCGCGGGAGCGGCCTCGACGATGACGTGCGCGTTGGTGCCGCTGATGCCGAACGACGACACGCCCGCGCGGCGACGGGCGCTCGGCCCGCTCCGCCTGCCAGGGCCGAGCTTCGGTCAGCAGCGACACCGAGCCCGCCGACCAGTCGACGTGCGGGCTCGGCGCGTCCACGTGCAGCGTCGCCGGCAACAGTCTCGTGGCGCATCGCCTGCACCATCTTGATCACGCCGGCCACCCCGGCGGCGGCCTGCGTGTGGCCCATGTTCGACTTGATCGACCCCAGCCACAGCGGCTCGCTCGCGATCCTGCCCGTAGGTCGCCAGCAGCGCCTGCGCCTCGATCGGGTCACCCAGCGTGGTTCCGGTGCCATGGCCCTCGACGACGTCGACGTCGGCCGCGGACAGCCCGGCATTGGCCAGCGCGGCCCGCACCACCCGCTGCTGCGAGGGACCATTGGGCGCGGTCAGCCCGTTGGAGGCGCCGTCCTGATTGACCGCCGAGCCCCGCACCACCGCCAGCACCGGATGCCCCAGCCGCTGCGCGTCCGACAGGCGCTCCACGACCAGGATGGCCCCGCCCTCGGACCAGCCGACGCCGTCGGCCGCACCCGCGTAGGCCTTGCATCGTCCGTCCGGCGCCAGTCCGCGGTGCCGGCTGAACTCGACGAAGACCGTCGGCGTGGCGTTCACGGTCGCGCCGCCGGCCAGGGCCAGGTCGCACTCCCCCGAGCGCAGCGACTGCACCGCCATGTGCAAGGCCACCAACGACGACGAACACGCCGTGTCCACCGACACCGCCGGGCCCTCCAGGCCCAGCACATACGAGACCCGTCCCGAGGCGACGCTGGAGGTCATGCCGGTCAGCCGGTAGCCCTCGATCTCCTCGGCGAGCATGCCGTAGCCCTGAACGATCAGCCCGGCGAACACCCCGGTGGCGCTGCCGCGCAGGCCGCTGGGGTCAATCCCGGCCCGCTCCAACGCTTCCCACGACAGTTCGAGCAGCATCCGATGCTGGGGGTCCATCGCCAGCGCCTCGCTCGGCGCGATGCCGAAGAAGGCCGGATCGAAGTCCGCGACGCCGTCGACGAAGCCTCCGGTGTTCACGTAGCACTTGTGACGCGCGTCGGGGTCCGGGTCGTACAGGCTCGCCAGGTCCCAACCGCGGTCGGCGGGAAACTCCGAGATCACGTCGCGGCCGTCGGCGACCATCTGCCACAGCGCCTCAGGGCTGTCCACGCCACCCGGGAATCGGCACGACATACCGACGATCGCGATCGGCTCGTTGGACCGCTCCAGCAGCGCACGGTTGGTGCGCTTCAGGCGCTCAACCTGGA
>CAWCJU010000008.1:0-249743 GCA_963796035.1 uncultured Actinomycetota bacterium
TCGTCGTCGAGTTCGACGATCTTGATGACGTTTGATCAGCTTGTTGAGCTGCTTGGTGATCTGCTCGAGCGGGGTCTCCTCGGCGGAGACCACGATGGTCATCCGTGACATGTCCTTCTGCTCGGTGGCGCCGACCGCCAGCGATTCGATGTTGAACCCGCGCCGGCTGAACAGCGCCGCCACCCGGGCGAGCACGCCGGGTTTGTCCTCGACCAACACCGACAGGGTGTGCGTAATCATCAGGCGTGCCCCTCGGTTTCGTCGTCGAACAGTGGGCGGATCACCAGCCGCCTGGATCTCGTCATTGCTGGTGCCGGCGGCCACCATCGGCCACACCTGCGCATCGGCGCCGACGATGAAGTCGATCACCACCGGGCGGTCGTTGATCGCACGCGCCGCCTTGATCACGTCTTCGACGTCTTCTTCACGCTCGCACCGAATCCGACGCAACCCAACGCCTCCGCGAGTTTCACGAAGTCCGGGATGCGATGCGAGTGCGTGGCCATATCGGTCTGCGAGTAACGCTCTCCGTAGAACAGCGTCTGCCACTGGCGCACCATGCCCAGGTTGCCGTTGTTGATCAGCGCCACCTTGATCGGCACGCCTTCGATCGCGCAGGTGGCCAGTTCCTGGTTGGTCATCTGGAAGCAGCCATCGCCGTCGATCGCCCACACCTCGGCGTCCGGACGGGCCATCTTGGCGCCCATGGCCGCGGGGATGGCGAACCGATGGTGCCCAGGCCGCCGGAGTTGAGCCAGGTGCGCGGCTTCTCGTACGAGATGAACTGGGCCACCCACATCTGGTGCTGGCCGACGCCGGCGACGTACAGGGCGTCGGGACCGGCGATCTGGCCCAGCTTCTGGATGACGTACTCCGGGCCGAGGCTGCCATCACTCTGCGGCCCGTAGCTCAGCGGGTAGGTGGACTTGACTTCGTTCAGGTAGGCCCACCACTCGGTCATGTCGAGCTTGCCGGGAATCCCTTCGTGGCGCAGCAACTCGAGCAGCTCGATGATGACGGCTTTGACGTCGCCGACGATCGGCACTTCCGCGTGGCGGTTCTTGCCGATCTCGGCCGGGTCGATGTCGGCGTGGATGACCTTGGCCTCCGGGCGAAGGTGTCCAGCTTCCCGGTCACCCGGTCATCGAAGCGGGTTCCCAGCGCGATCAACAGGTCGCTGCGCTGCAGCGCCGCCACCGCGGCGACGGTGCCGTGCATGCCGGGCATGCCCATGTGCTGTGGATGGCTGTCCGGGAACGCACCGCGCGCCATCAGCGTGGTCACCACCGGGATGCCGGTCAGCTCGGCCAGCTCGTAGTTGCTCGGTCGCCTCACCGCGGATGACACCGCCGCCCACATAGAGCACCGGCTTGCGGGCGTCCGCGATCAGCTTGGCGGCCTCCCGGATCTGCCGGCTGTGCGGCTTGGTGTTCGGCTTGTAACCGGGCAAATCGATCGCGGCGGCCAGCTGAACGTGCACTGGCCCTGCAGCACGTCTTTGGGGATGTCGACGAGCACCGCGCCGGGGCGGCCCGAGGAGGCGATGTGGAACGCCTCGGCGAGCACCTGCGGGATCTCGTTACCCGAGCGGACCAGGAAGTTGTGCTTGGTGATCGGCATCGTGATGCCCGAGATGTCGGCCTCCTGGAAGGCGTCGGTGCCGATCAGCGCGCGTCCGACCTGGCCGGTCACGGCGACGACGGGTATCGAGTCGATCTGGGCGTCGGCGAGCGGGGTTACCAGGTCGGCGGCGCCGGGGCCCGACGTCGCCATGCAGACGCCGACCTTGCCGGTGGCGTGCGCGTAGCCGCTGGCGGCGTGGCCGGCGCCCTGCTCGTGGCGGACCAGCACGTGGCGCAGCTTTTTCGAGTCGAACAGCGGGTCATAGACCGGCAGTACCGCGCCGCCCGGAATGCCGAAGATGACCTCTACGCCGAGCTCCTCCAGCGAGCGGATCACCGACTGGCGCCGTAAGTTGCTCGGGCCCAATACGTTTCGGCTTGCCGGCCGCAGATTTCGCGGCGGGCTTGGTCGCGTCCGTGGCGATGTCGGCAGCGTCCGGTGTGGCGGAGGCGTGCTGCCTGATGGGAGCGCTCACTGTCGATCAGTCCTTATTTATTCCGGGAGTCTCGCTGGGGGCAACAAAAAACCCCCGACAGCTCATTTGCTGCACGAGGGTTGCGCGCTGGTGCTGGATTGCTTCAGATGCTGAAGAGCAAGTCAGGCACCAACGCGCTGACTAATTACTACGAGCATCCCGGGCTGTCCGGCGGTATCCATAGCGTCCGACGGTAGCCTTCGCACAGCTCAGCAGTCAAATCCGTGACCGTCGGCGCCCCGCTCACCGGGCGGGTTGGTCGCGGCGCCGCCGGGCGATGCGCTCGCGGGATCGATCCCGTGGGCCGGGTGAAATGATGGTCGGGTGGCTACTCGTTCGTCTCCAAAACACCCTCCACAGCGCCCGTCGTGATCAAGGTGTCGCCGATAGCGCATCTGGCCGTCGGATTCTTGACCTTGGGGTTGCTGATACCGGTGATGCTGTGGCCGCCGTCGCTTCCGCTGCTGCTCCTTCCGGTGCTGCTGTCGGCGTTGATCATCCGGCTACGCACGGTCGCCGACGATCAGGGCGTGACCGTTCGGACGCTGCTGGGCAGCCAGCGGGTGGGCTGGGACGACATCGACGGGCTGCGTTTTCACCGCGGTTCGTGGGGCCGCGCGCGCCTCAAGAGCGGCGCCGAGCTGCGGTTGCCCGCGGTCACGTTCTCCACGCTGCCGGAGCTGACCGAGGCCAGCGCGGGGCGGGTTCCCAACCCCTACCAGTGAATAGGCTGGTCAGCCGATCGGATTCACGCCGTTGAGGGCGACCCACACCCCGACACCGGCGGCGATGCCGGCCAGCAGGGCGACAAAGGACCCGATGAAGGGTCGATGCGCCCAACCACGGCGCGCGTCCAGGCCGTAGCGCCCGGGTCCGCACAGGACGACCGCGGCGGCCATGACGATCAGGGTGATCTGGTATTCGTGGCCCTCGGGCAGGAAGAACGGGAAAGTGCGCGTGTGCGGCCGCACCGAGACGCTGGCCAGCAGGCCGTTGATCAAAAACGCCAGCGCACCGGCCGCGGCTACCGGCGTGAACAAGCCCAGTATCAGCAGCGCGCCCGCGACGGCCTCCCCGCCCGCGCTCACGTAGGCGAGGATGTCGGCGTGCTGGTAACCGACATCGGACAGTGAGTTCTTGAACCCCGTCACGCCCGAGCCACCCCACCAGCCGAACAGCTTCTGCAGCCCGTGGGCGCCGAGCACCACACCCAGCCCGACGCGCAGCAGCAGCAAACCGAGATGCTGCGTTCCGCGCCGACCGACGTCGTGCAACCGGTCGTGGTGTTCATCGTCGTCGTCGGCGTCGACCTCGGAGTCCTCGGCAGCCGCGTGCCGGGCCGCCGAATTCGGCTGGACGTAGGGCAGAGGTTCCTGCTGTTCCAGCAGGTTGTAACCCCCGGCCCCGGAGCCGGCGACCGCGGCGGCCGCGCCGTAGGGGATGACGGTGGTGGTCCCGGTCGACGGGTTGAAGTCGCCGGGGTAGCCGACTGGCGTCAGATCATCTTCGGGATCGACCAGCCGCGCCGAGGCGGGGCGTCCCGGGGTCGGCTCCGGGGATTCACCGGGCCGTTGCCAATGTGCGTCATTCGGTTGACTGGTCACGGGTGACAGGGTAAGGGCATTCGGTCCTGAATTGGGGATTTGAACGGCGCTTTCGCCTGGCAATCGGTGGTTTGCCCGCCAAACGGCCCGGATCCGCCCGAAATCGCCTCGCGAGCCCGCCCGGCGGCCCGGCCACGGGAGATCGCCCGTCCGCCGGACGTGGCGACCGGTCCGCATGGAAACGCGTCGCGATCGAGTTTTCGCCGGCGGACAAGAGGGACGTGTGTGGCGGCGCCGCTGGCACTGTCCGTAGCCTGACGGTCATGCGACTAGGGCGATCGGGGCGGTCGATTCGGCGCGGGTTCGTCGCGCTGTGCGCCCTCGTGCTGGTAACCAACGGGTGCGCACGCTTCAACGATGCCCAATCGCAACCCTTCACCACCGCCCCCGAGCTGAAGCCGCAGCCCAGCTCGCCGCCTCCCCCGCCGCCGCCGCTGCCGCCCACGCCGTTTCCCAAGGTCTGTCCCGCTCCCGGGGTGATGCAGGGCTGCCTGGAGAGCACCAGCGGCCTGATCATGGGTCCCGACAGCAAAACCGCGCTCGTCGCCGAGCGCACCACCGGCGCGGTCAAGGAGATCTCCGTGAGCGCCGAGCCGAAGGTGAAGACGGTGATCCCGGTGGACCCGTCCGGGGACGGCGGCTTGATGGACATCGTGATGTCGCCCACCTACACGCAGGACCGCCTGATGTACGCCTACATCAGCACGCCGACCGACAACCGGGTGATCCGCGTGGCCGACGGCGACATCCCCAAGGACATCCTGACCGGAATCCCCAAGGGCGCCAACGGAAACACCGGCGCGTTGATCTTCACCAGCCCCACCACGCTTGTCGTGATGACCGGCGATGCGGGCAATCCGGCGCTGGCCGCCGATCCCAAATCGCTGGCCGGCAAGGTGCTGCGGATCGAGCAGCCGACCACCGTGGGTCAGGCGCCCCCGACGACGGCGCTGTCCGGGGTGGGTGCCGGCGGCGGCCTGTGCACCGACCCGGTCGACGGCTCGCTGTATGTCGCCGACCGCACCCCGACGGCAGATCGGTTGCAGCGCATCACCAAAACGTCGGACGTGTCGACGGTGTGGACCTGGCCGGACAAGCCCGGCGTGGCCGGGTGCGCGGCGATGGACGGGACCGTGCTGGTCAACCTGATCAACACCAAGCTGACGGTCGCGGTCCGGCTCGCGCCGGCCACCGGCGCGGTCACCGGTGAACCCGACGTCGTCCGCAAGGACACCCACGCGCACGCCTGGGCGTTGCGCATGTCACCGGATGGAAACGTCTGGGGCGCAACCATCAACAAGACGGCAGGGGACGCCGAGAAGCTGGACGACGTGGTGTTCCCGCTCTTCCCGCAGGGCGGCGGATTCCCGCGCAACAGCGACGACAAGAGCTGACGGCCCTCGACTTCGCGCTGGCGGTTGATCTAGCCCTGGCCGCAGGCGGCCAAGACCAATTCGCGCACCCGGGCTGCGTCGGCCTGGCCGCGGGTGGCCTTCATCACCGCGCCGACGATCGCACCGGCCGCGGCCACCTTGCCGCCGCGAATCTTCTCTGCCACATCGGGATTGGCGGCCAGGGCCTCGTCGACGGCGGCCTGTGTCACCGAGTCGTCGCGGACCAGCGCCAGGCCGCGGGCGGTCATCACCTCTTCGGGTTCGCCCTCTCCGGCCAGCACACCCTCGACAACCTGGCGGGCCAGCTTGGTGGACAGCTTGCCCTCGTCGACCAACGCCACCACCGCTGCGACCTGGGCGGGCGTGATGGCCAGCGCATCCAGCGCCACGTTGGCCTCGTTGGCCTTCTGCATCAAGAAGTTTCCCCACCACGCGCGGGCCTGTTCGCTGGACGCGCCGTGTCCGATGGTGGCGGTGACCAATTCGATCGCCCCGGCGTTGACCAGGTCGCGCATCACCTCGTCGGAGATGCCCCACTCGTCCTGGATTCGCTTGCGGCTCAGCCACGGCAGCTCGGGGATGGTCTGACGCAGCTGCTCGACCAGTTCGCGGCTGGGCGCGACGGGCTCGAGGTCCGGCTCGGGGAAATAGCGATAGTCCTCGGCCGTTTCTTTGGTGCGGCCCGGACTCGTGTAGCCGCCGGCCTCATGAAAGTGCCTGGTTTCCTGGATGATTCGACCGCCGGACACCAGAACCGCGGCTTGGCGCTGCATTTCATAACGGACGGCAACCTCGACGCTTTTCAGCGAGTTGACGTTCTTGGTCTCGGTCCGGGTGCCGAACTCGGTGGCACCGGTCGGCTTGAGCGACACATTGGAATCACAACGCATCGAGCCCTGGTCCATCCGGACGTCGGATACGTCCAACGCACGCAACAGGTCTCGCAATGCCGTCACATAGGCCCGGGCGATCTGCGGCGCCCTGGCTCCGGCTCCCTCGATGGGCTTGGTGACGATCTCGATCAGGGGCACGCCGGCGCGGTTATAGTCGATCAGCGAGGTCGTCGCGCCGTGGATGCGGCCCGTCTCGCTGCCCAGGTGGGTGAGCTTGCCGGTGTCCTCTTCCATGTGGGCACGTTCGATCTCGACGCGCCAGGTGGTGCCGTCTTCCAGCGGGGCGTCCAGGTAGCCGTTGATGGCGATCGGCTCGTCGTACTGCGAGATCTGGTAGTTCTTCGGTTGGTCCGGGTAGAAGTAGTTCTTCCGGGCGAAGCGGCACCAGGGCACGATCTCGCAGTTCAGCGCCAGCCCGATGCGGATCGCCGACTCGACCGCGCTTTGGTTGAGCACGGGCAACGAGCCGGGCAGGCCGAGGCACACCGGGCACACCTGGGTGTTGGGCTCGGCGCCGAATGCGGTGCTGCAGCCGCAGAACATCTTCGTGACGGTGGACAGTTCCACGTGCACCTCGAGGCCGAGTACCGGATCGAAACGCGCGATGACGTCGTCGTAGTCCATCAGATCGGCGCTGGCGGCAACACTCATGCGCTCGATCCTAGTGGTGCACCTGTATCACCCGGTGCGCGGTGATTGAGCCACCGGGAATCGGTCGCGCTGCCCTCCCCTGCCCGGGAACATATCGGCCAGCACGGCCGCCATCTCCAGATAGCTGCGCCGGCTCTCCTTGCTCAACCGGTCCAGCGCGATCTTTCGTCCCTCGTGCACGTGCCGGTCGAACGGCAGCACCACACTGGCGCCGACGCGGGCGGACAGCCGGTCGAGTTCGGTGACGGCCACACCGTCGACCTTGGCCGGCTCGACGTGGTTGATGGCCAGCACGGTCCACTGCATCAATGATTGATACCCGCTGTGGCACAACCACTCCAGCGCCGTCCGGGTTTTACGTACCGCATCGACGGCCGGGCTGGTGACCACCACCAGGGCCCGCGATTCCGGCAGAACAGCGTCCATCACAGCGGAATTGAGCGTTTTGACGCAGTCGACCAACACCAGCGAATACTGGTTTCGTAGCATCGAAAAGGCCCGCAACATGTCGTGTCGCTCCAGACGCCAGTCGGTGCGCGCGTAGTCGGGCAACCCGAGCACCTCCAGCCCGAAACCATTCATATAAGTCAGCGCGCGGATGTCCTCGTATTGCGCCGCCGGGCTGCCGTGCAAAAGGTCGGCCATGCTGTGCGGGTTGCGGCGACCGTGGCGCTCCGCAAGGTCGCCGGTGTCGATATCGAGGGCAAGCACCCGGTCGTCGCGCACGGAAGCGAACGTCGAACCCAGCGCCTCCACCACCGCCGTCTTGCCGACCCCACCCTTGAGGTTGAGCACGGCGATGGGAAAGGCGCCACCCACGGTCGCGCGGATGCGCTGCCGCAGCTCGTTCTCGTAGGTCGTGTTTTTGCCCGGGCCGACCTCGATACCGGTGATGCGATGCAGCAGCTGTCGCCAGTTGAATCCCGCGGCGGCCGTGTCGTGCGTGTCGAAGCGGTCCAGCGCCGTCGCGCCCAGCATCGGCTCGGGACGAGGCGGTGGCGGCGCGGGCGGCGGAGGTTGTGGCGGTCCGCCTGTGCGCTGATACGGACCATGGGACTGCGGCACGGTGGTCGCTGCGGGGTCGCCGCCGGCGCGCCACCTGCGCGAAGCCGGGCTTCGGTTAGGCGGTCCCGGTGGTCCCGCCGCTGCAGCGGATTGCTGAAAGACTCCGCGAATCGCACCGCGGTCACTCATACCCCCGGTATAACCTCTTCGGGCCGGTCTGGAAACCACCAAAATCGGCTAATCGCGAACCACCGGGATCATTAGCGGGCAAATTCAAGCCCTAGTTCACTCAGATCCACCGGTTGTTTGCCCGGCGCGCGGCTAACCGAAGAACGCGGCGGCGTCGTCGTAGCGGCTTTCGGGCACCAGCTTGAGCTGACGCACCGCGTCGGCCAGCGGCACCCGGCCGATATCCTGCCCGCGCAGCGACACCATCTGGCCGTATTCCCCGGCATGTGCGGCGTCGGCCGCATTCACCCCGAACCGGGTGGCCAACACCCGGTCGTAGGCCGTCGGGGTGCCGCCTCGCTGGACGTGACCCAGCACGGTCACACGGACGTCTTTGTTGATCCGCTTCTCCACCTCGGCGCCGAGTTGGGCGGCCACGCCGGTGAACTTCTCGTGGCCGAATTCGTCAATCCCGCCTTCCCGCAACGCAATCGATCCGGGAATGGGCTTGGCGCCCTCGGCGACCACGCAGATGAAGTGCGAATCTCCGCGCTGGAAGCGCCTTTTGACGAGCCGGCAGACCTCTTCGACATCGAAGGGCTGCTCTGGGATCAGCGTCATGTGCGCGCCCGAAGCCAGGCCCGCGTTCAACGCGATCCAGCCGGCGTGCCGGCCCATCACCTCGACCAGCATCACCCGCTGGTGCGATTCGGCGGTGCTGTGCAGCCGGTCGATGGCATCGGTGGCGACGGTCAGCGCGGTGTCGTGGCCGAAAGTCACGTCGGTGCAATCGATGTCGTTATCGATGGTCTTCGGCACACCGACCACGGGCACGTTCTCCTCCGAGAGCCAGTGCGCGGCCGTCAGCGTGCCTTCCCCGCCGATGGGGATCAGCACGTCGATCCCGTTGTCGTCGAGGGTCTGCTTGACCTGCTTCAGCCCGGCCCGCAGTTTGTCGGGGTTCACGCGGGCGGTGCCCAGCATCGTTCCGCCCTTGGCCAGCAGGCGGTCGTTGCGGTCGTCGTTCTGCAGCTGGACGCGCCGGTTCTCCAGCAATCCGCGCCAGCCGTCCTGAAATCCGACCACCGACGAGCCGTACCGGGAGTCGCACGTTCGCACCACTGCCCGGATGACCGCGTTGAGTCCGGGGCAGTCGCCGCCTCCGGTGAGCACTCCGATCCGCATCCCCTCATCTTGCCTGGGGCGGCGGTGTTATGGCGCGATTAGCCTGCGACAGTCCCCACCGTGGGCGCCGTCGGCAGCGGTCCGCGAGCCGCCTCGTAGGCGGCGCCGACCCGGTAGAGCCGGTCGTCGGCCAGCGCGGGCGCCATGATCTGCAGCCCGACCGGCAGGTCGTCATCCGGCGACAGACCCGCCGGCACCGACATGCCGCAGTGGCCGGCCAGATTCAGCGGCAGCGTGCACAGGTCGAACAAATACATCGCCAGCGGATCGTCGACCTTCTCGCCGAGCCGGAACGCCGTGGTCGGGGTCGCGGGTGACACCACCACATCCACCGAGCGGTATGCCTCGTCCAGGTCGCGGGCGATCAGGGTGCGCACCTTCTGGGCCTGGTTGTAATAGGCGTCGTAGTAACCGGCCGATAGCGCGTAGGTGCCAATCATGATGCGCCGCTTGACCTCCGGGCCGAAGCCGGCGGCGCGCGTCATCGCCATCACTTCCTCGGCGCTGTGGCTGCCGTCGTCGCCGACCCGCAGCCCGTAGCGCATCGCGTCGAAGCGGGCCAGGTTGCTCGACACCTCCGAGGGCAGGATCAGGTAGTAGGCGGCCAGCGCGTATTCGAAGTGCGGGCAGTCGACCTCGCTCACCTCGGCGCCCAGGGCGGTCAGCTGTGCGACGGCGGCCTCGAACGCGCTCAGCACGCCGGGCTGGTAGCCCTCGCCGCGCAGCTGCTTGACCACTCCGACGCGCACGCCCTTGAGGTCACCGGCAGCGCCGGCCTTGGCGGCGGCGACGACGTCGGGCACCGCCGCGTCCACCGACGTGGAGTCGCGGGTGTCATGCCCGGCGATCACCTGATGCAACAGCGCGGTGTCCAGCACTGTGCGCGCGCACGGACCGCCCTGATCCAGCGACGACGCGCACGCCACCAGGCCGTAGCGCGACACCGTCCCGTAGGTGGGCTTGACACCCACCGTCGCGGTGAGCGCGGCGGGCTGCCGGATGGATCCTCCCGTGTCGGACCCGATCGCCAGTGGCGCCTGGAACGCGGCCAGCGCCGCGGCGCTGCCGCCCCCGGAGCCGCCGGGCACCCGGTCGACGTTCCACGGGTTCCGGGTGGGGCCGTAGGCGGAGTTCTCGGTCGAGCTGCCCATCGCGAACTCGTCCATGTTGGTCTTGCCCAGGATCGGGATTCCCGCGGCCCGCAACCGCGACGTGACGGTGGCGTCGTACGGCGAACGCCAGCCCTCGAGGATCTTGGACCCGCAGGTGGTGGGCATGTCGACCGTGGTGAAGACGTCCTTGAGCGCCAGCGGGACCCCGGCCAGCGGCGATGGCAGCCGCTCCCCGGCGGCCACCGCCTCGTCGACCACGGCCGCCGCGCCCAGCGCCTCGTCGGCCGCCACATGCAGGAAGGCGTGGTAGCGGTCGTCGGTCGCGGCGATCTGGTCCAGGCACGCCTGGGTGACCTCGACCGACGACACCTCTTTGGCGGCGATCCGGGCGGCCAGCGTGGCGGCGTCGGACCGGATGATCTCGTTCACTCGCTGTCCCCCAGGATCTGCGGGACCGCAAAGCGCCCATCGACGGCCGCGGGCGCTTCGGCCAGCGCTTCGGCCTGGGTCAGGCACGGTGTCGGCTGGTCGGCGCGGGTGACGTTGACGTCCTTGAGCGGGTTGTCGGTCGCTTCGACGCCGGTGACGTCGACCGCCTGCACCTGGCTGACGTGGGTCAGGATGGCACCGAGCTGGCCGGCGAAGCTGTCGAGCTCGCTGTCGGTCAACGCCAGCCGGGACAGCCGGGCCAGGTGCGCTACCTCGTCGCGGGAGATCTGGGACACGATCCGAAAGCCTAGCCGCGCGCGCGGGGCCCGCTGCACGCCCGTTGGCCATCGCGCGGCCGGTTCGAGCCGAAATGCCGTCGACACATCCCTGTGCAACAGTGTTGGCCGTGCCCTCCTATCTGTTGCGCATCGAGCTCGCCGACCGGCCGGGCAGCCTGGGGTCGCTGGCGGTGGCGCTCGGTTCGGTGGGAGCCGACATTTTGTCGCTGGACGTCGTGGAGCGCAGCTCGGGTTACGCGACCGACGACCTGGTCATCGAGCTGCCGCCGGGGGCGATGCCGGACACGCTGATCACCGCCGCCGAGTCCCTGTCCGGTGTCCGGGTGGAAAGCGTGCGTCCGCACACCGGCCTGCTGGAAGCGCATCGTGAGCTGGAGCTGCTCGACCACGTCGCGGCGGCCGACGGCAAGGCGGCGCGGTTGCAGGTTCTCGCCAACGGGACGCCCAAGGTGCTGCGCGTCAGTTGGTGCACGGTGCTGCGCAGTGCGGGCGGCGAGCTGCAGCGCCTGGCCGGCAGTCCGGGCGCCCCGGAGACCAAGGCGGACTCGGCCCCGTGGTTGCCGCTGCAGCGGGCCACGACGCTGGATAGCAACGCCGACTGGGTGCCGAAGGCGTGGCGCGATATGGACGTGACGATGGTCGCCGCCCCGTTGGGCGACCCGCACACCGCGGTGGTGCTCGGCCGTCCCGGCCCGGAATTCCGGCCGTCGGAGGTCGCCCGGCTCGGCTACCTCGCCGGGATCGTCGCCACCATGCTGCGTTAGCGCGACGGGTTCGCGCCGCCCGCAAACGGGTCCCGTACCGAGCTAGTTGTTTGTCGGTGGTGGTTGGGGTTGGAAGGGTGTGTACCACCACCAGTGGGCGCGTTCGCCGGTCGGTCCCGGGCAGGGCGCCACCGCGGGCGGGGGTCGGGTCGGTGGGCGCGCCAGCGATCCCGGGCTCAGCATCGTCCGGCGTTGTCGGTGACGGTGAGTGCGCGTGCGGGTCCGGTGATATCGAGGCCCCCGCGATGGTGCAGCCGGTGATGATAAGGGCACAGCAGCACCAGGTTGGCCAACTCGGTGGGGCCGCCGTCTTCCCAGTGCCGGATGTGATGGGCGTGCAGGCCACGGGTGACACCACAACCGGGGACCGCGCAGCTGCGGTCGCGATGCTCCAGCGCGCGGCGCAGCCGCCGGTTGATCAAGCGGGTGGCGCGTCGGGCACCAATGACCTCGCCGTGACGCTCGAACCAGACTTCACACGTGGCATCACAGGTGAGGTATCGGCGTTCGGCGTCGGACAGCAGTGGACCCAGATGCAGTGCCGCAGCGCGCTGCTCGACGTCGAGGTGCACCACCACCGTGGTGTGCTGCCCGTGTGGGCGGCGGGCCGCCTCGGCGTCCCACCCGGCCTCGACCAGGCGCATGAACGCCTCGGCGGTGCCCGGCAACCGGGCCCGCTGACCTGACGCGCCCGCGCCGTCGCCGTGATCGCGGGTCCACTCGCCGATCAGCGCCTCCCGATGAGACGCCAACGCCGCGTCGAACTTCGCCGCATCGGGGTGCGGAAGTTTGATCCGCCAACAGCTGCCCTCGTCGTCGGAGGTCTTGGTGATCCAGGCCCGCGGTTCAGGCCCATCTGGCCGAGATTGGGGCCCGGGTCGCGGTTCTAGCTTGACCGCGGTGCGCAACTGGTTAACCGTTGCAACCGCGGCAAGCTGTGCGTAATGCTCATCGGACCCCTCACCCGCCCGCGCCGCGATCACCCCGACCTGATCGGCCGACAACCGGCCCTCCCGCATGCCCGCCGCGCAGCGCGGAAACTGTTCCAGCCGACTCGCGATCGTGGCCATCGTGTGGGCGTTTGCCGGCGAGCAGCCGGTCTTCCAGGCCACCAACGCCGACACCGACCGCGCCCCGGTCACCCCGCACAACTCATCGCGATCGATCTCGGCCACGATCTCCACGATGCGCCCATCGATCGCGTTGCGCTGACCGGTCAACTCCGCCAGCTCCTCGAACAACACCTCAAGACGCTCGCCAGGAGTCAGCACCACCGGCGCCAGCAGATGCGGTCGAAGACATGACGCCATCATCGCAGCCGGGTACGACAAATCCGGCCTCCCCGATCCCCGGCCCGAATGTGGTGCGCGCATCCCCCGAAACCACGCCGGAAAGCAACAGGTCAGCCCATTACGACTACCGCCAACCCCGATCCATGAGCCCGGACAGATCGAGCTTGAAACGCTGATATGCAGCGGATAACTGCGGCCGCTATGAGATCTCCGGTTTCCACCACGGGTCGCGGCCAAGACGTGCCAAAAGCTTTGCCTGCGCATCGGTCTCGTCGCCGATCATGACCGGCGCACCGAACATCCCGGATGCGGCCAAAGCCTGCAGATCCTCCGGTAGGCCGGCGTAGAACCGCTCACACCACTCGAGATCCAGCCGATCATCGGCGCCCACCGCGCGGGCGAGGTCCCAGGTGTGCACCAACACGTCACGGGTCAGATTCGGAACCAGCCGGTACTCGTCGAGTTGTGTCGCTCGACCCGATTCAAACGCCGTCGCCAGCGCGTCATAGGTCAGTCGCCATCGCTCCTGCGGGTCTTCTCGGGGGCGATCGGGTTTAAATCCCAATGGGCGCAACAGAAGTACGTCGTGAAAACCAATCACGTGCTCGAGAACCGCCCGAGCGCCCCACGCATCACACGGCGAAGGCCGGTGCCATTTCCCGTTCGCCGAGCCGACGGCTTCGCCGAACCGACGGCACACCGCCAAGTGCAACTCGCCGACGTCATCCATCGCCCGAGGACTCCGGTACCTGCAACGTCAGCTCGACCGGACAGCACAGCGCGCCGTGCTGGTTGGTCACCTGGACTTCCACGTCGACCAGACAACGCGGCGGGTCCACCGAGGTGTCCCGCCGCTTCGCCACGGCCCGGCCCCGGCCGATCATCGTGTCGCCGGCATACACCGACCCGGTCAGCCGCATGGAGCGGCGCACCACGCGGGAGCGCGGACCCGCCCAATCGGTCGCGACGCGGTCGGCGAATCCGGCCAGGTGCATCGTGTTGACGTAGATCGTCGGATTGCCCTGGGCCTGAGCGTAATCCGGATCGAAGTGGCCGGGGAAATAGTCCCACGTCGCTCCGGCGTTCTCCACGACCCGCCGATAGCTGATGTGGTCGATCACCTCCGGCAGCTCGACGGGAACGGTGATCCGGTTCCAGTCCAGGCCGTCGCCGGTCACGAGGATGGCTCCGGAGTGAAGCGGAACAAGGTATTGCGGCAGGTGGCGACCACGGTCCCGTCCTGGCGGCGATAGGTCTCCAGCGTCTCGATGAAATGGCCGACGCCCAGCCGCGTCCGCTTTTCCGGTGACACCGCTACCAGCTCGTCCACAACGGTCAGCACGTCGCCTTCCACGATGGGCTGTGGGAACTCAACCTCGTTGGCGGCGTTGATGAATGTCGTTCCGGGCAGCGGCACCCGCAGGGCGATCAACGAAGCCGATCTGCGACCTCCGGGTTGCCACGGCGGTGCGATCAGCCAACCCATCAACAACGCCGGCGGCGCCAGTAGACCTCCCCAGTGCCGCCGGGCGAATGCTGAATCCCAATACGAGCGATTGCCGTCGCGGACCATCGCGGCGAACAACTGGATGCGTGCGGCGCTGACCGCGGTGGCCGCGGTGCGGGGCTCGCCCTTCGCGCCGACCATGCGCAGCGCATCTTCATACGTGCCGAAGGCAAGCCGCTGACTGAATTCCTGATCCACGTATCGGTGCCGCTCACATGACGAGCGGGTGCCGACTCGGGACCGAATCCCACCGCAAGGCACGGGAAGCGAAATACCAGCCACCCCGCTCGTAGATCAGTGTGTCGCGGAATATCCCGGTGGCGCGCAGCGTGGTGTCGCCATACATGGCGGCGAAAAGCACGGCGACACAATGCTGAGTCGCGTTGACGCCGTCGACGTGGATCTCGTGATCCAGGGTGACCAGGCGCTGCTCGTCACCACCGTCGAAGGCCGAACGCAGGTCGTCGAACACCTCGCCGTCGCGGCTATAGCTGGCGCCGGAATGGCGGAATGTGGAGATCCAGCGGTCCCGGTCGCCGTCGGAATAGGCCCGATTGTGACGGGCATTGAGGTCCAGGATGGCAGCGCGTCCGGTGGCGGCTTGGAGCATTTGCTGTTCCTGATAAGTCATGGTCATCGCTTTCCAGCCTCTCTCGGAAATGACTGCCAACAATGGGCTGACGGGACACCCTAGGGCAACTTATCGACTATTGAGTGACGTTAACGGAACCTAACGGCTAACGATATACCCCCTACTTTCCCGATCCCAGGCTCCCGGATTGACGCCCCGCTCGCGCAGTAAGTCTTTACGTATCCGGCCGATCACATTCTTCGGGAGTTCGCCAACGGTCTCCACGAATCGCGGCACGCAGAAGTAGGGCATGCGCGCCGCACAGAAGTCGAGAAGCTCCGCGAAATCCAATGTGACACCGGGTCGCAACGCGATCACCACCAGGACGTCGTCCTCTCCCAGCTCGCTGGGCACACCGACCACCGCGGCCTCCGCCACGGCGGGGTGGCGCATGACGACGCTCTCCACTTCGACCGACGAGATGTTTTCACCGCGTCGGCGCAACGCGTCCTTGATTCGGTCCACATATGTTAGATTCTGATCGCGATCGAGGCGCCCGAGATCACCGGTGCGAAACCATTCCGGATGCGGCTTTATCTGCGAATCCGCCTCGACGTAACCTTCGCTCATCGCGTGCGGATGCCTGGGCCGACAGGCGATCTCACCCACGGCGTCGGCCGGCAGCGGGTTTCCTTGTTCGTTGAGGATCCGCACCTCGAAATCGGGATTCGGCCGTCCCGAGGTCCCGGGAGCCGCGCCGTCGGCCAACGCCTTGACCGCGATGGGGAACGCCTCGGTGAGCCCATACATCGTGACGATGCGGCAGCCGTAACGCTTTTCGATGTCGCGGTAGGACTCCGCGTCGATGGGCGCTGCGGAGATGAACCGCAGCGGCAGCTGTGCGTCGCGCGGATCCGCGGGCAGATTTCGCAGCATCGAAACCATTGCCCCGGCGCCGGCGAATCCGATGGCGCCGCGCGCGCGTACGTCGTCCCACACCTTGGCGGGGTGAAAAGCACCGGCCAGCACCGTCGTTGCGCCAACCAGCATGGGCGCCAATATGCTGGGTGCCGCGCTGAGGTGAAACAGCGGCATCGCCGTCCACAGCACCTCGCCCTCGCGAAATTCCCAGGCCGATGCGACGGTGGCGGCCACGGAAAACAGGTAGTGCCAGGTCGTGGCCACCGCTTTGGACGCGCCGGTGGTGCCTGACGTGTAGAACAAGCAGCCGAGGTCGTCCGCCCGCCAGGGGCTTTCCGCCGCCGCACGATCGGTGCTTTGACTCAGCGTCGCCGTCAGTGAATCGTCTTGCACCACAATGCTCGTCAGGGTGCCGACGGCGTCGGCGACCTCGGCGGCGTGTGGCCGGCGTTCGGCGTCGGTGAGGAGCACCTTGGCCTGTGACAGCCGAAGGGCGTGCAGGAGGAAGTCGCCCTTGTTCGCAGCGTTGATCGCCGCGCTCACCGCCCCGATCCGCGCGGCGCCCAGCCAGAAGTACACCCATTCCGGACACGTGCCGGTGAACAACGCGACGCGGTCACCCCGTCCGACGCCCAAGTCCGTCAACATGTTTGCCGCCGCGCAGGACCGCTGGCGCATCTGCTCGAAGGTCACGTCGACACCGGCGATCGACATCATCACCCGATCGGGGTACTGCTGCGCGCGCCGATCGAGCACGGCCGGCACGGTGAAACGGTCGACGCCGAAATCGGAGGGCTGCGCAGGCCCGCTGCGGTCAGCGCACATCAGGTTGTTTGACTCTGATCAAGCTTTGGCGGCGGCCGGGTCGGGCTCGCCGTCGGCGGTGTAGCCGAAGTCGGAGGGCGACTGTTCCTCGCCTGGGTAGAAGCGGTGCGCCCAGCGGCGCAGGGCCGCATAGTCGTGTGCCTCTTCGGGCGCCAGATTCGGTTTCTCCAGGTATTTCATGTTCTCCCACGTGAAGAAGTCCTGTTTGATGACCTCTTGCTGAAGAGCAAGGAACCGGGCGGCACGTCCGGTGGGCGCGTCACCGCTGTCGCCCGGTTCACGGACGGAAGCCTGGGTGTAGAAGTAATCGGTGTAATCCTCGTCGACCGGCGTCTGGCCGGTGACCTGAACGGTGGACACCAGCTCGCTGGGGAAGCGCACCACGCCCAGGCCCAGCGAGTAGTTGTCGTAGATGATCTTGGCGTCGACCGGACCGTTCGGGGTCAGCCACGTCTGCGCCCGTCCCCCGCCGAAATGGGCGTTGACGGTGGCGTGCAGGTGGTATCCGGCCACCTCGAACGACGCCGTCGTGGCCGGATTGGCGGCTTTGTGCACGTACTGGACGTGGTAGGGATCGGCGGCGTTTTCGATGATCATCTGCGGATGCACCTTGACCCGGTTGAGCATCTGGGTGTGCGGGTGCAGCGGGTAGTACTCGTCGGTTTCCAGTTCCGGCAGCACCGGCGGCTGCCAGTACGGCGCCCGGCCGTGGCGCTCGTGCCAGGCGAGCACGAAGCCGTACCACTCCATGCTCGGATAGGTCCGGATGCGGACGTTGTTCTTGCAGCCGATCTTGCTGTAGGGAATCAGCGCGTTGCTTCCGTCGCCGCGCCACTGCCAGCCGTGCCAGGGGCAGACGATGTTTTCGCCTTCCACCGTGCCGCCGACCCCGAGGTTGGCGCCGAGGTGCTGGCAGTAGGCCTCCATCACGTGGACCTGGCCCGACTCGGTGCGGAACAGCACCAATTCCTCACCGAAGTAGTGCGCGCGCCTGACCTGGCCGGGAGCCAGATCGGTTCCGAAGGCGACGATGAACCAGCCGGTCGGGAACCGGTAGGTCGACAGCGCAATGCCCGACGGTCCGAACTCACGTTCCGACGGATCTGACTCTGAAACCGTATTCGTCACTAGAACTCCGTTTCCCACGCGGCCGGGCGCATTTGGGCCGCTCTTACCTCACCGCGTTTCGACGACTAAAGTCTATTTTTACTATTTTAGACATTGAACGTCAACGCGGCGGCGGACGATGGCCGCGTGGCGCCTGACCCGACGGGAGTTCGCATGACGGCCGCTGCAGTGGACCTTTCCGATTTCGCCCTGTGGCGTAACGGTTTTCCCGACGACGTGTTCGCCGAGTTCCGCCGCAACAGACCACTCTTCCGGCACGAGCTGACGCCGGGCGTAGCCCAGACCGTGCACCGAGATTTCTGGGTGGCGACCAAACACCGGCACGCGGTCCGCCTGCATCGCGACACCGAGTCGTTCACCGCGGCCGACGGCCCACTCATTCAGCCGGTCGCGATGTTCTCGGCGTCCCCTACGATCATCACGTTGGACCCACCGGAGCTGAACAAGCGCCGCAAACTCATCTCCAACGCGTTCAATCCGCGCGCGATCGCGAAACTCGAAGACGGCATCCGCGCGCGTGCGGCGCGGATGATCGACGCGCTGCTCGCCAAGGGCGGCGGGGACTGGATCGAGGACGTCGCCGACGCGCTGCCGATGACGGTGATCGGCGACATCATCGGCATCCCGGACGAGGACCGGCCGCGAATATTCGACATCTTCGACCGCATCCTCAAGGCCCTTGCGCCCGAGGCGGGTTCGAGCGGCCAGGTGGAACTCGAGCTCTTCGGCTCGGTCTTCGGCTACGCGATGGAGCTCACCGCCGAGAAGCGGCGCAACCCGACCGATGACATCTGGAGCACGCTGGCGACCGCGGTGATCACCGGTGACGACGGCGAGCAATTCAGCCTGCCCGAGAACGAACTCGAATTCTTTTTCTTCGTGCTGGCGTTCGCCGGCAGCGACACCACCAAGAACGCGCTGGCCATCGGGTTGCAGGCGTTGGTCGCCAACCCGGAGCAGATCGAGCGGTATCGCGAGCGCGAAGACCTTCGGGCCAGCGCGGTCGAGGAGGTGTTGCGCTGGGCGTCGCCGGTGGCCTACTGGACGCGCACCGCAAAGGTCGACGTCGAGATGGACGGCCACCACATCGCCAAGGGCGAACGCGTGGTGTCGACGCTGCGTTCGGCCAACCGCGACGAGGAGGTCTTCGAGTCCCCGTTCACCTTCGACATCGGCCGGCAGCCGAACCCCCATGTGGCGTTCGGGGGCGGCGGGCCGCATCACTGCCTGGGTGCGATGCTGGCCCGGGCGGAACTCCGCGCGGTCCTCGACGAACTGCTGCTGCGCTGCGATGACATCGAGATCGGTCCGGCGAAGGTGGCCCATCCGAACCTGACCACCAACATGTCGATCTACGACGAGATGGCCATCTCGCTGACCGAGCGGCGCTGAGTCAAGGGGCCGGGACGCCGCAAGACCTGCACTAGGCGCCTTTCAGGCGCGCGGCAGCGCCGATGCCAGCGCACCTGACTCACCTCAGGGTGGGCATCCGCCACGCAAGTGGGGCGCGTGCTTGTTCAGTCCTGCAACCGCAATGCGGCCTTGGGACATTGGTCCACCGCGGCGCGCACGTCGATTTCCAGGCGCGGCGGCACGGGGCCGTCCGCGATCTGCACCACGTCTTCGTCACCCAGCTCGAATACTTCCGCCGCCAGCGATTCGCAGAAGCCGTTGGCCTCACACAAGTTCTCGTCGACCGTTACGCGCATCACATGCCCTCCACTTCTCACAGGCCCTTGGGTCGGGTCCCGATCACCCCGCCGGTCGCGAGGCGTGTCAGTTCTTGGTCGGTCAGCCCGCACCTATCGCGCAGGATCTCTTCATTGTGCTCGCCCAGCTTCGGCGGCGGCCGCAGCAGCCACCTGTCCTGACCGGCGAGCCGGGCGAACGGCGGGCACGGGTATAGACCGAGTCCGGTACTGCCATGGTGCAACGCCTCGAAAAAGCCGCGCTCGCGCAGTTGCGGATTGTCCGTGACCAACGACGGCGACACCACCGGAGCGGCCGGAACCCCCGCGTTCGCCAATCGCTCCACCGTCGGGTCCAGTGGCTGCCCGACGAACCAATCCGCCAACCTGCTGTCGATTTCGTCGGCTCGACTATGGCGCCCGGCGATGGAGGACAGCTCCTCGTCGTCGCACCATGCCGGTCGATCCATCAGGTCCACCAGCGCCCGCCACTGCGCATCGTCGCGAACGGTGATCGCGATCCAGTCGTCCGATCCGGCGCAGCGGTAGATGTTTTGGATCGCCGCACTGTGACCGCGGTTGCCGCGACGACTCAGCGTCACCCCGAAGACTTCGGACTCGATCGCCTGAATCGCGGTGGCGTTGAGCACGGTTTCGAGCATCGGCAGCTCGACCAACTGGCCCATCCCGGTGCGTTCGGCGAAGTTCAGCGCGGCCAGCACGGCGAATGCGGCATGTACACCGGCCAGCGGATCGCAAGCCCCGCGCGGTGTCACCGGCGGCGCGTCGGGCAGGCCGGTCACCCACGCCAAGCCGGCGATCTGTTCCATGGTGGGAGCGAACCCGACTCGTTCCCGCCATGGCCCCTCGACGCCGAAGGCGGGCATCCGGGCGAACACCAGTTTCGGGTTGACCTTGCGCAGCACGTCGTCGGTGAGCCCGAATTGCTCCATCACCCGCGGCGAGAAGTTCTCGATCACGACGTCGGCGCCCGCGACCAGCTCGGTGAACAGCCGGCGCCCCTGCTCGGAGCCCAAATCCAGTGTGACCGAACGCTTGTTGGTGTTCATCGCGTGGAACACCCAGCCGTATTCCCACCAGTCATCCACATCGGTGCGCATCCCGCCCGAGTATCGGATGCCGTCGGGCCGCTGGATCGACTCGATCTTGACGACGTCGGCGCCGAAGGCGGCCAGCAGGTGGGTTGCGGCGGGGCCGGCCCAGAACGCGGTCAGGTCGACGATGCGCACACCGGCCAGCGGTAGCCCGTCGGGCGCCGGTTCATCTTCGGGTTCCTCACGGTCCCAAGGGGATTCATCATCGGACTCCCCGAGCACGGGCGTGTCGCCGACGGGGGCGGGCGCACACACCGCCATCAGCCAGGGCGGCCGGGGCTGATCGAACCCGGCGGGGTTGCGGGTGAAGACCTCGCGTTCGCGCACGTACTCCAGCTCCCGGATGGTGGAGCCGTTGCCCAGCGCGGCGATCGGCAACCGGAACAGTTGTCCGAGTTCGACGATCTCCGCGACGGTCCGTTCGGCCAGCCACGGATGGATCTGCTCGCGGATCAGGTCGCGGTATTGCCACCGGCCGATCTGAAACCGCAGCTGCTCGATCTCCTCGAACTGGGGACACTCGACCATCGCGGCGAAGTCGAGCCACTGCTGACCGGTGACCATGGTGATCCCGACGTAACCGTCCTTGGCGGGTTCGATCGACGGGACCTCGGTGGTGCGGCGGATCGGCGGGACGCGGAGCAACTGCGAATGCAGCCATTCGCTGCTCTGCATCGTGGTCATCGCTTCCAGCATGGACAGGTCCAGGTGTTCGCCGGGCCCGCCGCGCTCGACGCGGCGGCGCAGTGCCAGGACGCCGAACGCGGCGAACACGCCGCCCATGTACTCGCCGAGATCGCCGCCGATGGAAATCGGCGGCCCGGCGGGATCGCCGCGGAAGCCGGGCGAGCCCGCCCAGGCTTGCAGGGTGAACTCGGTGGCGGCCCGGTCTGCGTAGGGTCCGGTCCAGCCGAAGTCGGAGATGGTGACGACGATTGCGCGCGGCGATTGCTCCAGCAGTTGTTGTGGGTCGATGCCCAGCGCCGCGGCGCGCGCCCGGCCGGCGGTCACGACGACCACGTCGGCGCCGGCCAGCATGGCGCGCAATCGCGCCGAGTCCGTGGCATCTGAAGCGAAAGTCATGCTGCGCTTGCCCGCGTTGAGGTAGCTGAAGAACGGTGTGCTGTGTCCCGGGGGAACCGTTGAACCGCTGGCGGAGTACCGCCGCAACCAATCCCCTTGCGGCGGTTCGATTTTATGCACCTGCGCGCCGGCATCGCGCAGCAGCTTCCCGCAGTAGCTGCCCGCTATCCGGTCACTGATCTCGACGACACGCAAATCGTCTAGCGGCGTCGGCCGGCTGTCGGACCGCTCGGTCAATTGCACCCGCCCTTCCGATCGACATGCGATCAGAGAAGCTATTTATATCATTACTGCTAAAATAGCTAAGCCAGCGAGTTGCATGTGTTTTGAGGATCGGATGACCGCCTTGGGAATTGGCCCCGACGCCCGGCGCCGGTTGTCGGCGCCGCGGATCGCCGAAATCGTAGCCGACGATTTGCGCCGTCAGATCATCGACGGCGAGTTGGCCGACGGTGATCTCTTGCCGCGCCAAGAGGTGCTCGTCGAACAGTTCAACGTGAGCTTGGTCTCGCTGCGCGAAGCCCTGCGGATCCTGGAGACCGAGGGACTGGTTTCGGTGCGGCGCGGCAACCGTGGTGGCGCCGTCGTCCACGCCCCGGCGAAGACCAGCGCCGCCTACATGCTCGGGTTGGTGTTGCAGAGCGAGTCCGTCGAGGTCGCCGACCTCGGCATGGCCTTGCAGGAACTCGAACCCGCCTGCGCCGCCCTGGCCGCCCGCCGGCCGGACCGGGCCGACACCCTGGTGCCCGAGCTCACGCGAATCAACGACTCGATGGCCGAAAACCTGGACGACGGACGGCTTTTCACCGAGATCGGGCGTGAATTCCACGATCAGGTCGTCCGCGGTTGCGGCAATCACACGATCATCGCGGTCGTCGGCAGCCTGGAGACGCTGTGGAGCAGTCACGAACGGCAATGGGCCGACGAGAGCGCGTCCCGCGGCACCTACCCCTCACTCACTCAGCGCCGCGCGGTGCTCAACACGCACGTCAAGCTGACCGAGACGATCGCCGAGGGGAACGTCGACCGGGCTCGCCGCATCGCGGGTCGCCATCTGGCCGACACGCAGACCTACGTCCTGTCCGGTCAGCACGATCAACGCATCTACGCGCTCTCCCCGCAGGCGTTGTCGCGGCCGCGGGATATTCGGCACTCCTGAAGAGCGGCGTGCAACGGTCATGCGAACCGCATTGGTCACCGGCGGAAGCGGTGGGATCGGAAAAGGCTGCGCCCGCAAGCTGGTTGAGCGCGGTTACGACGTGGTGCTCACGGCGCGCCGCGAGGCTCCGTTACGCGCCGCCGCCGAGGAGCTCGGTGCCCGCCACATCGTGGCCGATGCGTCCGACCCGAACGGATTCCCCACTGCGATAAGCACATTGGAGACGATCGACCTCGTGGTTCACGCGGCCGGTACACTGGGCGGAACCTACGCGCGCAAGCAGACCTTCGAGCAGTGGCAAGCTATCATGTCGGCCAACCTGGATTCGTGCTTCGTGGTGACGTCTGCGGTGCTGCCGAAAATGGCGGCGGGCTCGCGGCTGGTGTTCGTCTCGTCGTCGGCGGCACACGAGCCGATGCCGGCCCGCACCGCCTACTCCGCCTCCAAGGCCGGCATGAATGCGTTCGCCCGCGCCTTGGCCCTGGAAGTCGACCGCGACGGCATCAGCGTGCACATCGTCACGCCGGGGCCGGTGGCCACCGAGATGCTGCAGGACGTTCCCTTCGAGATGTATGCGATCCAGGTGGCGGACGTCGCGGAGGCGGTTGCCTGGCTGGACACCGTCGACCCGTCGGTCGATCTGCCGGAGATCCGATTGTCCGCGGTGGAGCGCGGCCCCTTCGCGCGACCGCCGGTCGTGCCGACGGAAGCGCGGCGCCGCGCGCAACGAGGATGAGGTCTAGGGCGCCGGGAAGGCTTTGATCACCGATTCGCCGAACTCGTGCAGCGAGTCCGGGGCGGCGAAGTCGGCGAACCATACGTAGAACCGCTCGACCCCCTGGGCGGCCAGACCGCTGAAGTGCCCGATCAGCTCGTCGGCGTCGCCGCAGACCAATCCGGAACCGAGGTTGCCGAATCGCCGGGTGCTCACCTCGCGCACGGTATCGGGGTCGCCGCCCGACCGCGCAAAGCCCACCATCTGCTGAATCGACATCCGGGCCGTTCCCGCGGCCGGGGCGAGCTTCGGCAGCCTGTCGAGCTGGTTCGCCGGCAGATTCCACCAATCCGCGTATCTGCGAACGAGTTCCATCATCCTGGGTCCGCTCCCACCCAGAACCAGCGGTATCGGGTACGAGCGCCGCGGAGCCTGCGGGGCCGGTCCGGATTGTTCGTCGTCGTCGCCCCAGAACTGCCTGATCAATGTCAGGTGGCGGCCGAGCTGTTCGACCCTGGCCCGCGGATCCTGCTGGCCGACAGCGAATCTCGCGAATTCCGAGGGCCACGATCCCGCCCCGAGACCCAGCTCGAACCTGCCTTCGGACGCCTCGGACAAGGTGACGGCCTGTTTGGCGAGCACGGCCGGATGCCGAAAGGCGTCACACAGCACCAGATGGCCGATCCGCAGCCGCTCGGTCTTGGCCGCGACCCAGGTGGCAATGCCCATTGCCTCCCAGATGCTTTCGTCGGGCAGCCCGGGCGCCTCGAGGTGATCGATGAAGGCGATGCCGTCGAAGCCGCTGGCCTCGGCGTGACGCGCCCGGTCCGCGATGTCGGCCGCGGACAATCTCACCTGCGGCAGGAACAGATACCACTGGGCCATGGGCCACCTATACGTCGGGTTCCGTGCGATTGCGACGGCACGGCTAGTTTATTATCTTTACTATGTTAGAGGTCTTATGGATGTCGGTCTGAACTCGGAGCAGCTGTCGCTGCGCGACACCGTACGCGACATATTACGTACGGAGTGCCCGCCCGACGCCGCACGTCAAGCGCTCACGGATCCCGAGCGCTGGCGCACGCTGTGGAAGACGGTCGTCGATCTGGGCTGGACCGAGCTCGCCGCGCCTGACGCCGGTGACTACGGACCGGTCGAGCTGGCCGTGGTTCTCGAGGAATGCGGCGCCGCCATTGCGCCAATTCCGTTGCTGGGCAGTGTCGGTCAGGCCGCGGGCCTGTTGCGCAACAGTGGGCTCGACTCGGTGCTGACCGACATTGCCGGCGGTGTCGTGGCCACCCTCGCCGTCCACGCCCAGGGGTCCCGACTGCCCGGGGCGCCGATGACACTGCATCAGGGACGCCTGCGCGGCACGGCGGTTGCCGTCCCCAACCTGTCGCGCGCGGAACTCCTCGTCACGCTGGCCCGCTCCGACGACGGGGGCACCGTGGCGGCCGTCGCCCGCTGCGGCGACGGGATCACCGTGGTGCCGGCGGCCGACTGCACCGATCCGGCTCAGCCCCTGGCCGGCGTCGAGATCGACGCCGAGCCCATCGCGGTTGCGCCGGTTGAGCTCGAATCGGCATTGACGGCGCCGTGGGTGGCCTCGGCCGCCGACCTCCTAGGCGTGGCGAGTGCGGTGTTGCGCCGCTCGGTCGAGTACGCGAAGTCACGACGCCAGTTCGGCCAGCCGATCGGCGCGTTCCAAGGCGTCAAACACGCCCTGGCCGATAACTACGTCAGCGTCGAACGCGCGCGCAGCCTGACCTATGCGGCGGCGGCCCGGCTCGCGGACGCGACCACACCGCCGGCCGACGTGTGGACCGCCGCCGCGCTGGCCAAGGCGGCGGCCAACGACGCAGCGGCCAGTTGTGCGCGTACCGCGGTTCAGGTACACGGCGCCCTCGGGCAGACCTGGGAGGACGACGCCCACCTGTATGTGAGGCGCGCCTGGCAGGGCGCCGCCATGCTGGGTGACAGCCGCGCCCTGTATTACGAGGTGGGTCGCCGTTTCTGCGGGGGTGCCGCGTGAGCCCGGTGGTGGAGGAGTTCGGCGCGTGGTTGGCGGAGTTTCTGCCCACCGACTACTACGCGAACTATCGGCAATACCGCTGGGATCTGAGTTTGCGGCGCGATTACCAGCGGGCCTCGTTCGAGGCCGGTTGGCTACAGCCGACCTGGCCCCGCGAGCACGGCGGTCGATCGCTGGGCCTGCGCGACGCCATGGAAGTCCGGATCGAGGCGGCGCTGCGCTCCGCACCCAAGCTGCCCAACATCGCCGGCCCTAACGTCGCCGCGCCCGGCATTCGTCAGTTCGGCACGCCCGCCCAGATCGAGCGTCTGCTCGTTCCGCTGCTGCGCGGTGACGAGTGGTGGGCGCTGGGCATGTCCGAGCCCGAAGCGGGATCGGATTTCGCCGGTCTGCGGACCCGCGCGCAGCGCGACGGCGACGTGTTCCGGGTCAACGGCCACAAGATCTGGACCACCCAGGCGCACGAGTCCCGGTGGTGCACCCTGTATGCCCGCACGGATCCCGAAGCCCCGAAACACCGTGGCATCTCCTGCCTCATCCTCGATCTGCATTCGCCCGGGGTCAGGATCGAGCCCATCCGGATGGCGTCGATCTCCGACGAAACGTTCTGCGAGGTCTTCCTGGACGACGTCGAGGTGCCGGTCGAAAATCTGCTGGGGCCACTGAACGGCGGCTGGAATGTCGCCCTGTCGTCGCTGCACCATGAACGCCAGATGATCTGGATCATGAACTGGGTCGAGATCAAACGTGGACTCGAGTCGGTGCGCGACACCGGCGCCGCGGACTCGAATCGAGACGTCTACCCCGAACTCGGCTCGCTTCTCGCCGATGCCGAAGCCTTGCGGGCCACCGGATACCGCGCGTTGGGCAACGAACTCGCGGGACGGCCCAGCCCGGAAGCCGACACCATGAAGCTGCTCGGATCGATTACCTTGCAACGTGTTTGGGAATTGAGCGCGGCCGCCGCGGGCCCCGATTCGGCCACCGATCCGGATCTACTGTTCGAACGTCAGGACGCGTTGGCCGCGACGATCTACGGCGGAACGTCGGAGGTTCAGCGCAATATCATCGCCGAGCGGCTGCTCGGGCTGCCGAAGGGATGACGACCATGGATTACGACCTCGGCGACGACGCCGGGCAACTGCGCAGCCATCTGCGCGAGTTGGTTGCCAACCACATCCCCGCGGACTTTCTCGGCGCCTGCACCGAGAACCCACAGGACCTCGCCACCACCGAGACGTTCTGCAAGCTGCTGGCGACCGAGGGGCTGCTGGCGCTGGCCTGGCCGAAAGAGCATGGCGGCGGCGGCGGTTCGGTCTGGCAGCAGACGGTGCTGCGCGAGGAGATGTGGGCCCAGCACGAGCCGCGCGGTCCGCAGTACATGGGAATCAACTGGGTCGGGCCGGCACTGATGCGATACGGGACGGCCGAACAGAAGGCCAAGCACCTGGCGGCCATCGCCTCCGGGGATGTGATCTGGTGCCAGGGCTTTTCCGAGCCGGAGGCCGGAACCGACCTGGTGTCGTTGCGTACCCGCGCCGTCGCCGACGGTGACGGGTGGCGGATCACCGGACAGAAGGTGTGGACGTCGTACGCGCTGATGGCATCCTGGTGCGTGTTGGCGGCGTGCACCGACCCCGAGGCCCCAAAACACAAGCGGCTCACCCTTTTTCTGATTCCCGATGGATCGCGCCGGCTTCACCGTCCGACCGATCCCGTCGATGCTGGGACCGCACCACCTCAACGAGATGTTCCTCGACGACGTGCAGGCGTTTCCCGGCGATGTGCTCGGCGAGGTCGGTGACGGATGGCGGGTGATGCGCGAAGCCCTGGCTTTCGAGCGGGTGGGCATCGCACGCTACGCACGATGCGAATCACTGCTCGAACGGATGCGCGCCCAACTCGGCGACGACTGGGATCAGCTGCCCGAAACGATCCGCACCCGGTGGGTGCGGGCGCTCGTCGACCTACGGGTCGCCCGATTGCTTGCCTATCGCGCCGTGTCACTGCAGGACGACGCGGCCGCGGGGGCGGCCGCCAGCGCCGCCCGCATCATCACCACGACGTGCGATCAACTGGTCGCCGAGCTGCTGTTCGACGTCCTGGGCCCGGCGGCGCTGGACAGCGGGACCTCCGCGGCACTGCACGGAGCCATCGAAGACCACTGGCGGTACGCGCAAGCGGCGACCGTCGCGTCGGGCACCATCGAGGTGCAGCGCATGCTGGTGGCACGAGACGTATTGGGAGAACACAGGTGAAAACCGATCTACCACAAGACATCAGCGACTTCGCCGCCGTCGCCGCCAAGCGGCTCACCCGATTGGGCGGACCGCCGGCCGCGCTGCGCGCCGAGACCGACGACGCAATCCGGGAGGAGGCGCGTGCCGCGCTGAACGACGTCGGCGCGTTCGACCTCGAGGTGCGCTCGGCGCCCGATGACCTGCTGGCCGCGGCGGTGCTGTGTCAGGCCGCCGGCGCCACCGTGCTCCCCTACCCGTTGGTGGAGGAACTGCTGTCGATCGAGGGCGCGCGCCTGGCTCTGGTCAATCCGAAAGCCCCGCGCATCGACCACGGCGACCTGGCCGGCGACTGGGTCGCCGCGGACCTGGACGGCAATCGGTACCGGCCACAGCCGGCCTCGCGGACCGGCGCCAAGCTGGGACCGTTCCTGGTCCCGGCCACCTTGAGCGCACCCGAGGGAACCGTGCCCGCCGCCGACGTTAACCTTCATCTCGTGCTGGGATCATGGCGGATTCTGGGAGCGGTGCAGCAGTCGTTGCGGATTGTCACCGACCATGTGCGCGCCCGGATTCAGTTCGGCAAGCCGCTCGCGGACTTTCAGGCCGTCAGGTTCGCCGTCGCGGATGCGGCCGTCGCGGTCCGCGGACTGCACGAACTCGCGAAGTACACCATCTGCCGCCCGGAATCACTTCCTGCGCAGATCCACTCGGCCGACGCCCTGATTCTTCGGCTCAAGGCCGCCGACACGGCACGGCAGGTGATGCGCTCGTCCCACCAGTTGCTCGGAGCCCTGGGCTTCTGCGACGAGTCCGACGTCAGCGTGCTCGATCGGCACACCCAACCGCTGATGCGGTTGCCGCTGGGCACCGAGGAACTGGCCTTGCGCCTGATGCCCTGCGTGTCGGATGGGTCGTTCGAGACACTGTTCAGTGAGCCGGTATCGGCATGACCGAATCCCCCGCGGCGGCTGTGACGCCCAATCCGTTCGACGAGGGAGTCCCTTTCGGGATCAAGCTGCAGCAGATGGCCGAAGAACGGCGCGACGATAGGGCCGTGACGATCGTCGCGCTCGACGGCAGCGCGGAGTCGTTGAGCTTCGGTGAACTCGATGCCCGCGCCAACCAGTGGGGACGGGCGCTGGCCGCCAAGCGGCGCGCAAACGGGTTCGCTTGTAGCACTGGCCATTCCGAACTCACAGCATCTGGTGCTGGCGACGCTGGGGTGCTGGAAGATCGGTGCGGTTCCCGTCCCCATGCACTGGGATCTTCCCGAGTGGGAGCGAGACCGGGTGCGCGAGGTCATCGACCCCGCCGTCGTCGTCGACGAACAGAGCCGCTGGGAGCTCGACGCTCGCGCGGCAGGCGAGTCCGACGACGCCTTACCCGTCGCCGTCTCCCCCACCGCCAACGGGATCTGCAGCAGCGGGTCCACGGGTGTGCCCAAGGTGATCCTGAACCTGGCGCCTTCGCTGTGGATCCCGCAGCAGGGTGAACCGTTTCTGTCGAACTGGACACCGGTCGCCCAGCCGCAGACCATCATGGTGCCCGCGCCGATGTATCACACCAACGGCTTCGCCACCTTCTTGATGCTGCTGGCGTGGCGATCATCTGGTCATACTCGAAAAGTTCGATGCGGCACTGGTTCTCGATGTCATCGAACGTTTCCGGGTCACCAACTTCACCGCCACGCCCACCATGCTGGCGCGCATCGCGGCCCGGCCCGACGTGCGTCAGCGGGACCTGTCCAGCATCGTCTTCATCCTGCAGGGCGCCGCGGTGATGCCGCCGGCGCTGCTGCACACCTGGTTCGAACTGCTCAGCCCCGAGCAGATCGTGACGGCATACGGCATGACCGAGAACCTCGGCCTCACGGCGTTGCGCGGCGACGAGTGGCTTGCCCATCCGGGCAGCGTGGGCCGCGGTTTCCGGGACACCGAGATCCGGATCCTCGACGCCGACAAACGACCGCTGGGTCCGGGCGAGGACGGTGACGTCTACCTGCGGGCACCGATGAGCGCGGGATACCGCTACCTGGGCGGGGCGCCGCCGTTGCCGTCGACCGAGGACGGTTTCCGCTCCGCCGGCGACATCGGCCACCTCGACGAGGACGGCTTCCTCTACATCGTCGACCGCCGCGTCGACATGATCGTCAGCGGCGGCGCCAATGTCTTTCCGGCCGAAGTAGAGTCCGCGCTCGCCGGCCATCCCGGGCATCGCCGACGTCGTTGTGATCGGGCTGGCCGACCAGCAATGGGGGCGCCGGGTGCACGCGGTAGTCCAGCGCGCCGACACTGACGGCACCGCGCCGCTGACCGAACAGCAGGTGATCGAGTACGCGAAAAAGCCGCCTCGCCCCGTACAAGGCGCCCAAGACCGTCGAGTTCGTCGACGCGATTCCCCGGACCGCCGCGACCAAGGTCAACCGCTCGGCGATGATCGGGCGGGCAGGCCCGCGGCGGGTCTAATCCGGTCGTGTCGGCGGAAATTCGGCACGCTTCTCGATGGCATCTCGGTAGGCGTACACCCGATCTGTCATCGTTCCAAGCACCGCGATGGTGCGACCACCGCGGCCGTACGCGGCAACGAACTCCCACGAATCGGGATCTCCTTCGACGAATTCCAACGCATCGTAATCTGTTGGCACACCAAGCATCTGGACCTTGACGTCATACTGATCGGACCAGAAGTACGGCACCTCGCCGTAGTCCTCCGCGCGATCGCGGCCCGCCAGCAGAGAGCGAGCGGCAGCGGCGCCCTGACGTCCGGCGTGGTCCCAATGCTCGATCCGCAGATGCCGTTCATACAGCGGATGCCACCAGCGCGCGACATCACCGGCGGCGACGACATCGGTGCCGCCTTCGGCCATACCTGTGGCATCGCAGACCACGCCATCGTCCACGCGCAAGCCTGAGTCGCTCAGCCAGTCGGTTGCAGGGGTGACGCCCAGGCCGACGACCACGAGATCAGCCGGAAGCTGCGAGCCATCAGTGAGCCGAACCGCCTCCACCCGTCCGTTGCCGACGAAGGCGTCGAGGCCCACGCCGACCCGTACGTCTACGCCACGCTGACGATGCAGATCCGCCCAGCGAGGCGCCAGCTCCTTGCCCAAAGCGGCCAAAAGCGGGCTCGCTGCCTTCTCGATCAGCGCCACGTCGAGTCCTATCGACCGGCAGCTGGCGGCGACCTCCGCACCGATGAAACCCCCTCCGACGACGACAACGCGGGGACGCGAGGCCAGCCGTTTCCGGATAGCCAGGCAGTCGTCGACCGTGCGGAGCATCAGGACGCCGTCGGGGACAGGCCCGCCCGGCCATTCGCGTGGGACCGCGCCGGTGGCGATCACAAGTCCGTCGAACTGCAGTGCTGAGCTCGTCATCGTCGTCGCGCAGACGAACGGTCCGTGACGCCATGTCCAACCCAAGCGCCGACGCTCCCCGCAGCACGCGGGCCTCGAGGTCGAATTGGGGCGCAAGGTCAACGCCCGCTCGGTGCACCCGACCGGTGAGAAGTTTCTTCGATAGCGGCGGCCGGTGGTACGGGGCGTGCCGTTCCGCTCCCACGATGGTGAGGTCACCGTCGTAGCCGTCCTGTCGGAGGGTCTCGGCCGCTCGGGTCCCCGCAACGCCCGCACCGACGACGACCACCTGCTTCAGCTGACGAAAGATCGTCATCGGTTCAGTCCTTCACCGAGATCGCCTGGGTGGGGCAGGACACTTCAGCGGCTTTCAACTCTCCACGCAGCTCGGACGGCGGCTGATCTTGCAGCAGGTGAAGTCCATCTTCTCGCACTTCGAATACCGCGTGGCACAGGCTCATGCAGACGCCGTTGCCGTCGCAGGTGTCGAGATCCACCGAAACCTTCATCGCACCTCGGCCCTTTCCGCACCCGGGTCGGAGCTTTCGATCCCTCGTGTTTGGTCAGGTCCGCCGGAGTTGGCCTGTGTCCGCGCCCGCTCACGGGCGGCTTTGGCGACGGGCGAATATTCCAGGTAGTCGGTCGCCATCTCCGTTACCGCCTCGGGGCCTGGATGATGACTGGGCCGCAGATACCGCACGGGCATGGTCACCATGAGCCACCAGGGACCCGGCAACCGGTACTGGCGGGCGGCCCGCAGCCAGTCCCGCCATCGCCACTTCGCGTCGATGGTCGGGTCGTGGTTCATCAGGTAACGCGCTCCAGCGATCCACCAGCCAATGAACAGCGGGGCCGTCATGAGCATCGAGAACGCTCTGATCCAGTAGCTTCCGCACACGTGCTGGTAGACGTCGAACACCAGTGAGCGGTGCTCGACCTCCTCGGCGGCGTGCCAGCGCAGCAGATCGAGCATCATCGGATCGGTGCCCGCGTAATCCAAACCGCGATTCTGCAGCACCCATTGGCCCAACATCGCCGTGAAATGTTCCAGCGCGGCCACATCGGCCAAACGTCGATACAGCCACCACCGCTGCAAAGCCCGCGGGAAAAACTTGGGCGGATCGCCCAGCGTCATCGACAGCAATTTGCGAAGGCGCTCGGTGTATGGCTTGGTGTCGATGCCCTGTTCGGCTAAATGGTCGAGCACCACCTGGTGCGCCCAGGCATGCCAGGACTCCTGTTGGATGAACGGCTTGATCGCCGCCTCCAACTCCGGGTCATCGACCAGTGACGACGCTTCAAGAACGGCCTTGATGAAGTGCCGCTCGCCCTCAGGCAGCAACAGATGCAGGACGTTCATCATGTGCGTCGAGAACGGATCGTCGGGGACCCAATGCAGCGGCGTGTCCGACCAGTCGAACCGGACCATGCGGCGATACTTCGGGTGTCCTTCGTGATGAAGTTGGACCTCAGGCATCAGAAACCCTCCCTCCCTCGGCCAACGGTCCGTCGGTCGATTTCGTGCGTCTCGATTTCGTGCGTCTGAGGAACGGTCGACTTGCGAGCCGAACTCCGAACCGCGTGGGGTACTCAGCCCCCGCATTGTCGCACACTCCGCCGGCTAACAACCGTTCACTAAGCGCGTACCCGTACCGGCGGCCGGCTATTCGCACTGGCGATACCGGGTTCCTGAGAGTTCTCTGCCGAGACGCGCAGGCATCTCCTAGAAGCCGTGGACACCAGGTCGACGTCCAGCCTCGCGGACACGCCGCCAGCCGCGGTAACCTCATTCTCATAGCGCGAGCTGCGCGCGATGGAAGGGACCGATCGCTCATGGCCGACCCCAGCGACGAGACTCGGAGGTAACCCGCGGCGACCGTTTCATCAAGACCGCGGTGGCGATACTGGGTGAGACGGGACGCACCGACTTCACCGTGCAGGAGGTGGTCGCGCGCTCCAAGACGTCGCTGCGAGCCTTCTACCAACACTTCAGCAGCAAGGACGAACTGCTGCTGGCGCTATTCGATCGAACCATCGCCCAATCAGTGCAGACGTGGCGCGCCGAAACCACCGGGACTGGACAGCACCTCGGCGCTGAAATTGCTGCTCGACCGACTCAGCCAGCAACCGGAGTCCAGCACCCAGGACAGCCTCAATCGCGCGTTGACTCTCTACAACCAGCACCTGGCCGAGACCCGGCCTCGCGAATACGCCAGGGTGCTCTCGCCCCTGCACGGCCTGATTCGCGACATCGTCGGGCAGGGCATCACCGAGGGGGTCTTCAACCCCGGTCTGGACGTCGGCGCGGCGGCCGCCATCGTCATGCAGACGATGATGGGTGCGCAGCGATTACATTGGCTCGGTTCGGAATTGAACGGGGCGCCGGTCGACGTCGGCCAGCTCTATGACTTCTGCAGCCGTGCCCTGGGCATCCGTGACACCGACGACGAAGCGGCCGCCCCGACACTGGCCGAGCTGTTCGGCCAGATCGGCATGCGACCCGGCACCCGCAACGGCGAATTCGCCATGACCATGCCGGTCAGTCCCGCGGTCGTCAACACCTCCGGTGCGCTACAGGGCGGGCTGATCGCCACGCTCGTGGATGTGGCGGGCGGACAATTCGGGCTGGACTACCTGCAACCGGGCACCACGATGACCACCGCGGATCTGTTCATCCGCTACCTGCGACCGGTCCGGCAGGGGGCTGCGTTCGCGGTGCCCACGATGCTGCGGTCCGGACAACGCGCGATGGTGATGCAGGTGGACATCTTCGGCGACGGCGACGACGAACTGCTCGCCACGGCGACCGTGAATTTCGCCGTGATCAACGGCAACACACCGACGGCCGGGCTGCGGGCCGGCGACTAGGCCCGCTATACCCAGTTCCGCAGAAGTGGTAACGTCGTTACCACAAGTGAGATCGAGACTTCTGCTAGGAGATCGCCATGCCGTCTCGGCGAACTGTCCTTCCCCGTGTTCGACGCCGACAACCACATGTACGAGTCGGAGGAAGCGCTCACCAAGTTCCTTCCCGAGAACCGCAAGCACGTCATCGACTACGTCCAGGTCCGCGGCCGCACCAAGATCGTGGTGCGCGGCCACATCAGCGAATACATCCCCAACCCGACCTTCGAGGTGGTCGCCCAGCCGGGAGCGCAGGAGGACTACTTCCGCAACGGCGCCCAGGGCAAGAGCTACCGCGAGATCCTCGGTGAGCCGATGAAGGCCATCGCCGCATTCCGTGAGCCGGCGCGCACGGCTGGAGGTCATGGACGAACTCGGGATCGACTACGCCCTGATGTTCCCGACTCTGGCCAGCCTGGTCGAGGAACGCATGAAGGACGACCCGGAGATGACCCACGACGTCATCCACGCGCTCAACCAATGGATGCACGAGCAGTGGTCGTTCAACCACAAGGACCGCATCTTCGCCACCCCGGTGATCACCCTGCCGATCGTCGAGCGCGCGCTCGAAGAACTGGAGTGGTGTCTGGAGCGCGGTGCCCGCACCGTGTTGGTCCGTCCGGCGCCGGTGCCCGGCTTCAAAGGCAGCCGCTCCTTCGGACTCGAGGAGTTCGACCCGTTCTGGCAGGCCTGCATCAAGGCCGACATTCCGGTGTCGATGCACGCCTCGGACAGCGGCTACTCCGAGTTCGCGAACGTGTGGGAGCCCGGCGACGAGTTCCTTCCGTTCAAGCCCACCGCCTTCCGTAGCTTCGCGATGGGCCACCGGCCGATCCTCGACGCCATGGGTGCGCTGGTGTGTCACGGCGCGCTGTCGCGTAACCCGGAGCTGCGGATCCTGTCGATCGAGAACGGCGCCGACTGGGTACCGGACTTGTTCAAGGGCCTCAAGGGCGTCTACAAGAAGATGCCGCAGGCTTTTCTCGAGGACCCGGTGGAGGCGTTCAAGCGCTGCGTCTACATCACCCCGTTCTGGGAGGACCGGTTCACCGAGATCGTCAACATGGTCGGCACCGACCGGGTGCTGTTCGGCTCCGACTGGCCGCACCCCGAGGGCCTGAAGGATCCCATCTCGTTCGTCGACGAGCTCACCGACTTCAGCGAAGAGGACGTCGCCAAGATCATGGGCGGCAACCTGATGAAACTCATGAAGGTTTCCGCGCCAGCCAAAAAGCCGGTCTCAGCCTGATCGGTCGTCGGTGCTGGACGGTTCGGCATCGGATAAAACCGACACCACGCCTTGGTCTCGAAAGCGAGTCGCACGTCCCCGGGCGTTCGGTGACCTTGTTCGCGCAAGATCGCATCCAGGTCGCTCCGAGTTAGCTTGCAGCGCTTCAGGTTTGCCTTGTCCACTTCGCCGTCGCGAATCAGCACCCGCACCGGCGGATCGACAAGTCGGCGCACCCACGGGATAGAGCGCAACCGTGCGACGAGATCGTGGGCGGCCAATGGCTCACAGATACCCCCGCCACCATGAGTAAACGGCCGTAACCGGGTACCCGCCATGGTGGCGCGTAGTTCTGCGGTTCTGCGACGCGACGGCTCGAACGACGGAGGGCAGATGAGCGTGACACCGCACGACGGAACACCGGTCAGTATCGATGACGACGTCGCGTTTCTCACCGAGCAGATCGAAGCGCTCCGGCAGCTCGGACGGCGCGACGACGTCGACGACGAAGAGATCTACGACCTGAGCATCCGGTGGGGCGCCGCGCTCGCGGGGCGGCTGCCGCGCGTGACGTACTACGATTCGCTGGGGCAGCTCGGTGACGACGACCGGCGACGGTTTCGATCGCTGTGCGACCAGCTACGCGAGTTGTCGCCTCTGATAGAGCGATTCGACCTCGCTCGGCCGCAGCTTCCGGGATCCACGGACGGTCAAGTTAGGGAGGGGCGTCATGCCCGGAGGCGCCTGAGTCGCTTCCTGCGTAGGTGAGAAAGTCCGTGTCGCGCAATCTGATCGCGGTCCGCGGCTTGGGACACTCCGGATTGCGACAGGTCAGCGCGACCATATGGGCGTCGGATTCCTCGTTCAAAAACAGAAATCCGAGATAAAGTGCGTCCCCGACGGCGAAATCCATTGCACCGCAGGCTTCACAGTGTCCGCCCTTCGCCGCGATCTGCTCGTGTACGCGATGGCGGGCCACCGCATCCAGGCTGATCAACTCCGGACGCACCCCAAACCCGTCGGTCGCCATTTCGGTCATCTCAGATTTCCACGTCCTTGTCGTAGTACACGCGGTCTTCGCGCCAGCCGCCCGTGCCCATGCCGATCCCGGCGTAGTCCTCGACGAATTCAATCTGGTTGATCCACTTGGCCATTTTGAAGCCCACCTGGGTTTCCACCCGTAGGCGCAAGGGCGCACCGTGTTGGATCGGCAAAGGCGCACCGTTCATTTCATAGGCGAGCAGGGTCTGCGGCTTGTCGGCGAACTCGAGGTCGAGCACCTCGTAGAACTGGCCTCCGCCGTGTGACGCCGGCTCGTCGGTGCTGTTGTCCTGCATGGTCAAAAAGCAGATGTAGCGCGCCTGCGGCAGCGGCCGAACCAGGTCCACGAGCCGATGCAGGTGAACCCCGGTCCATTCGCCGATGCTGGTCCAGCCCTGCACGCAATTGTGCATCACACATTGCGTTTCGGACTGCGCCAGCGCGCGCAGCGCACTCAGGTCCAGGGTCACCGGGTTTTCCACCAAGCCCCCGACCCGCAGCCGCCAGTCCACGAAGTTGTGCACGGCCATCACCTTGTATTCCGTGCTGGTGGGCGGCTTTCCGTTGATGCGGTGTTGCTTGGAGATTTTGTGCGCCGGATAGTTCTGCCGTGAGTTCAGCGGCCGCAGCAGCAGCAGGCGGGCCGCGGTGACCACCGCCCCCAGCACGCGCTGCACCGACCGTGGGTTGCGCAGGCTCCAGATCGTCGCCGCGACATGGACGGCGATGATCGCCGCAATGATCAGCAGGGAGATCGCGGTCGCCCAGTACGTGTTTCGCACGGCACCGAAAATCATCGACGCGGTGAGCCTGCCCCAGCCCCAGAAGAAAATCATCGACAGGTGAATCACGATGAAGACCAGGAACGCGACGAGTCCCACGAAGTGCAAGCTTCGGGCCCACTGCCGACCGCCCCACATTCGCACGTACCACGGGAACCGCGCCTCGATCGCCGGAGATTGAGCGGCCCCGGTCAGGATCTGGAACGGCGCTAGGACAAAGACGACCCCGGCGTAGGTCAGCTTCTGCATGGCATCCAGCGGCTCGCCGGGCAACACCGGCGGCAAATTGAACGTCAGGTAGGTGACGATGTCGTCCCACGCTTCGGGGAAGATCGACCACGAGGCAGGCCAGTAGCGATGCCATTGGCCGGTCGCGAACAGCAGGATGTAGTACGACAAGCCCAGCAGAATCCAGCCGATGACCACAAAGAAGTGCCAGTGACGGCCCAGACCCAAGCTGCGCGCGGCCGGGCAACGAAATGAACGGGCTGTAGTCCTCTTCTTCGTCCAGGGTGTCGTAGATCCTGTCCCGCGGCATCACCTTTCGGGTGAAGCGTGCCCATTCCGTGCCCGGCTTGCTGTCGTCGTGCCAGTACAACTTCGGGTGGGTGGCCAGAATCTCGAGACCACTGCGCAGAATCAGCGTCACGAACAGAACATTCAGCCAATGGTCGATGCGCAGCCATACCGGATAGTCCAACGTTGTCATGCCCGGGTCCCGTCAGTCGTACCACTGTTGGCGTTGCGGGTAGGCCACGTTGATGCCCGACAGCACCGTCGTGTGCACGACGATAAACGCCGCCGCGCACGCCATTCCCAATGTCCCGGGCGCGAAGTCCCATCGGGCGGTCACCGTGGCGAGTCCGGGAAGGCTGACCCAGCGCGTGACCAGATACACGGCGAGAAAGGCCGAGCAGACCAAACTGCCGAGATACCAACCCACTCGGGGCACATCGGGTTTAACGCCGACCAGCATGGCGCTCGCGGCGACCAGACACGCGACTGTCAGCACCAGCACGTAGGCGCCGAAATACGGTGGCAGATCTCGCTGGACGGTCAGCACATAGATGTGCACCGCCACCAGCGCCGCCAGCAGCGCCCCACCCAACGCGGTCACCGTGCGCGGCAGATTGAACGCCACCCAGCCGTTCAAGGTGAGCACCGGTGACGAGAGGAGGCGCCGCCAGAGCGCCGTCGTGCGTCGCACCACGAGATCGGCCACGACTGCGAGGTACCCGCCCCGCACATCCGCAAACGGGCTGCTCGGCGGTTAGGGGGCCCCGATTTTCGCAGCCGTCAATTGCATTTGTCAGCCAATTTGCCGACACCATTGGGACCGGTATCAAACCGTTGCAATACGCATGCAACAACGATTGCTAATCTGAACAACTACGTGTGCAAATAGGTCGGCCCGTTTGACCCGGTTTTCGACTCGGCCCTGCTTTGCGGGCCGCCCGGAGGCTGCTAGGAGGAACGGCCAGATGGTGGCCGAAAACGACTGGGACAGAACCGTCGGTGCGGCAGACGACGTACGCCGCGTCTTCGACAATGTCCCCGCGCTGCTGGTCGGGCTCGAGGGGCCCGACCACCGATTTGTCGCGGTCAATGCGGCATATCGCACCCTGGGTCCGCCAATTGATCCTATTGGGCTGCTTGCGCGTGAGGTTTATCCCGAACTGGAGAGCCAGCAGATTTTCCAGATGTTCGACCAGGTGTACGAATCGGGCGAGTCACAGTCGGGCACAGAATGGCGGGTACAGGCCGATTTCGAGGGCGAGGGGCGAGCCCAGGAGCACTTCTTCGACTTCATCGTCACGGCCCGGCGCGCAGAGGACGGCTCGATCGAGGGCGTGCAGCTGGCCTTCGTCGACGTCACGAGCCGGGTCCAAACACGGATGGCCGCCGAAGCACGCCTCGAGGAGCTATCCGAGCGGTACCGCAACGTCCGCGATTCCGCCACCGTCATGCAGCAGGCGCTACTGGCACCATCGGTGCCCATCATTCCCGGTGCGGACGTGACCGCGCAGTATCTCGTCGCCGCAGAGGACACCGCGGCCGGTGGCGACTGGTTCGACGCGATACCCCTCGGGGACCGCCTGGTACTGGTCGTGGGAGACGTCGTCGGGCATGGCGTCGAAGCGGCGGCGGCGATGTCGCAGTTGCGGACCGCGCTGCGGATGCAGGTCGTGGCGGGATATCCGATCGCCGAGGCGCTCGAGGCGGTCGACCGATTCCGCAAGCACGTCCCAGGCTCGAACACGGCCACGATCTGCGTCGGCTCGCTCGACTTCGGCACCGGCGAATTCCGGTACTGCACCGCCGGACACCCGCCGCCGCTTCTGGTGACCGCGGACGCAACCGCGCGCTATCTCGAGCCTTCCGGCGCGGGTCCGCTCGGCAGCGGCACCGGCTTTCCGGTACGCACCGAATTCCTTGACGTGGGCGACTCGATCCTGCTGTACACCGACGGTTTGATCGAAAGGCCCGGCCGGCCATTGGGCGCCAGCACAGCCGAATTCGCCGAGCTGGCCGCGAACATCGTCGGCGGCCAGCGCGGCTTCGTCATCGAGTCATCGGTGCGGGCGATCGACCGGATCTGCTCGGAGACACTGGAATTGCTGCTGCGCTCGACGGGCTACTGCGACGACGTGACACTTCTTGCGGCGCAACGCCGGACACCACCCGCACCGCTGCACCTGACGCTGGATGCGACCATCCGGGCCGCACGCGCGGTACGCACCCGGCTGCGGCAATGGCTGTCGGAGATCGGCGCCGACGCCGACGACATCTCCGATGTGGTACACGCGATCTCGGAGTTCGTCGAGAACGCGGTCGAGCACGGTTATGCCGCCGAGGTTCCCGACGGCGTTGTCGTCGAGGCGACGCTGTCCGGCGATGGCAACCTGCACGCCTCGGTGACCGACCGGGGACGGTGGAAGGATCACCGCGAAGGCGAGACGGGCCGCGGTCGCGGCCTCGCCATGGCCGAGGCCCTGGTGTCGGAGGCGCACGTCAGTCATGGAGCCGACGGGACGACCGCCAGTGTCACGCACCGACTCTCGCGGCCGGCGAATTTCGTCACCGACTCGGTGGTCAGCCGCGCCACCGATCGGCGCACGGTCAGCGCAGAATTCGTGTCCGAGGTCAGCGAACCGGGCCGCATCGTGGTCAGCGGCGACGTCGACTCCAACACCGCCTCCACCCTGGACCGTCAGATCGCCGTCGAAAGCCGTTCCGGCATCGCACCGTTGACGGTCGATCTCACCGCTGTCACCCACCTCGGATCTGCGGCCGTCAGCGCGCTGGCGGCCGCCCGTGAGCGAGCACGGCGACAGGGCAGCGAGTACGTGTTGGTGGCGCCGCCGGGAAGCCCGGCGCACCACGTCTTGTCGTTGGTGCAGATCCCGGTGGTCAGCGGCCTCGCCGAGAACGTGGTCGCCGAAGGCTAGGCCCGGTCGGCCCGCTCGCCGTGCCGCACCTGATTGAACGGCACCCCACGATCGGCGGCGTATTCCCGCGGGAAGCCCAGCACCCGCTCACCGATGACGTTGCGCGCCATCTCGGTTGTGCCGCCCCCGATGGCGACGGTCTGCCGGGACAGGTACCGCAGGCCCGCCTCGAGTCCGGCGCCCTGTCCCCCCACCACGCCCGCACTTCCCGCGATCGCCAACGCCGTGTCGACATCGGTCGTCGTGGTCTCGGAGTGGAACAGCCTGATGAGCGTCCCCGCGGCCGGTGGCAGCGCACCGTCTCGGACGCTGCGATACACGTGACCGATCAGTTGCTCGGCCACCGCGCGGTGCACCAGGGCGCGACCGGCCATCTCGTGCACGCGTTCGCTGTCGGCTTGCCCGGTCTTCTCCGCAAGCGCCACGTAATCAACCGGAATCGCGTTGCCGCCCTCGCTGCCGCTGCCGCTGGCGAACTCCGAGCCCTGCCCCACCGCACGGCGTTCGTGGTACAGCTGCCGTGACGCCACCGCCCAGCCGCCGTTGACCTCCCCGACCACGGCGTCATCCCCGACGTCGACACCGTCGAGGAACTCCTCACAGAATTCGGTGGAACCGCTCAGCATCGTGATGTGCCGCAACGTGATTCCCGGATGTGCGATGGGCACCAGGAACATCGTCAGGCCCTCGTGCTTGGGTACGTCCCAGTTGGTGCGGGCCAGGCACAGGCCGTAATCGGCGGCGAACGCGCTGGTGCTCCAGGTCTTGGCCCCGTTGATGATCCAACGGTCACCATGCCGCTCGGCCCGGGTGAGGACACCCGCCAGGTCCGATCCGCCGCTGGGCTCACTCAACAGCTGCACCAGCACTTCCTCGCCGCGCAGCGCCGCGGCGATGTGCTGCTTCTTCTGTTCTTCGCTGCCGGTGTCGAGCAGCGTGGCGCAGCAGATGGTGAACGTCGGGGTGTTGAGAATCAACGGCATCTCGTACTCGAGGGATTCGACGTCGAATGCCTTTTGGTATTCGTAGTCCAGCCCGAGGCCGCCGTATTCGCGGGGGAAGCAGATGCCGGCGAACCCGCCCTCATACAAACGCTTTTGCAGTTCCCTGGCCCTCAGCCACGACCGTTCGTCGTCGCGCAGCGCGACGGGCGGGGCCGCACTGTCGATGGCGGGCATGTTGTCCGCCAGCCATGCCCTGGCGCGGGCAGCGAACTCCGCAACGGACTCGGTCGACGTCATCGGATCTTCATCATTTCGCGCCGCGACCCGCCTTCTCGAACTCGTATACGCGCAGATTATGTTCCTCGGGCGTCCCAAACATACTGCGGTACAAAGTGATTCGGCGTAGATACAGGTGCAGGTCGTGTTCCCAGGTGACACCGATGCCGCCGTGCATCTGCACACACGCCTGGACGATCTGACCCGCCATCTCGCCCACGTAGGACTTGGCGATGCTGGCTGACAAGTTCGCTTGCGGCGCGCGGGCAGCCACGTCGGCGACCGCCGCGGAGGTGGTGGCGCGACAGGCCTCCAGCCAGAGCTTCATGTCCGCGAATTTGTGTTTGAGGGCCTGGTACGACGCCAACGGACGACCAAATGTGTGTCGGTCCATCGCCCACCGCACGGTGAGGTCGAACACCGTCTGCAGAGCACCGACCACCTCGGCGCATTGCAGTACCTGCGCGATCTGGCTTTGTCGATCGACGAGCGCAGCCGTCTCGTCGGCGGTGCCGACGGCCGCCGACCGTGGCAGCACGACACCGTCGAAGCGCACGCGGGCGTATTGCTTGACCAGGTCGACCGACTGCTGGGGCTCCACCCGGACCCCAGGCGCGTCCGTCGGGACGAGAAACTGACGAATCCCGGCGTCCGCGCCACAGCGCGCCACCACCAGCAGCGCCGCGCTCTGGGCCCCCGCCTCGACACGATCCTTGACGCCGTCGATGCGGAACCCGGAGTCGGTCTCGCTGGCCGTGACCGACGGGTTCAGCGGCGCCCAACCCTGTCCCGGCTCACAGACCGCCCACGACGCCACGGTTTCACCCGACATCAGCGCCTCGATGGCGTCGGCGTGCTCGTCGGAGTTCGAGCACTCGACAAGCCCCGCCAACACAATGCTGACCGGATACAGTGGCCCGGGCGCCACCGTCTTGCCGAGTTGCTCGGCGACCATCGCCAGGTCGGCGAAGCCGTTCTCCGAGACGCTTCCGCCGCCCAACTCCTCCGGAACGAGCAGACCGGTCCAGCCGAGATCCGCGGCGCGCTGCCACCACGCGGGGTCGAATGACGTACCCGCGGCATGCAGCTCCCGCACCCGCCGCAGCGGCGCTTCCTTTTCCAGGAAGGCTTGCGTGGTCGAGGTGAAGAGGATCTTTTCGGGGGAGTCGAGGGTGGTCATAGTGCCGAGGGGGTCCTTCTTGACATTCGATCGCTGCGGCTGCAACGGAAACGGTTTGAGTTATTGATCATCCGCCCGATCGGTCCTCGGTTGGCTGGCGATTCCGATGTTAGCAATGCGCAATACGGTAAGTGATACCGGAGTTCAGTCGGTAAAAGCGGGAGCGAGCACGTCGACCACGCAAGTCCGCACGGCCGCCGCGGCCACCGGCACGCGGTTGCGCTACATGGCGAACACGCGGCGCACGGCCTGCGCGTGTAGCGCCCGATTCTCCTGGGAAACAACCCAATCGGGGACCATCGAGTCGAAGCCATTGAAGGTCGCAGCAATCACGTGCAATTCAGTGTGGACGTACGCGTGCAACAGCCGGTTGGCGTAGTCGATGGCCTCGTCGCGGCACGGATCGATCTCGGAGCAGCTGACGAAGGTGGGCGGCAGGCCTTCGAGGTTGGCTCGGTGCGCTGGGACATGCTGTCCGTTGGCGCCGGCGTGCCCGAGATAGTGGTTCCACGCCCGGCTCACGGCCGGACCGTTGAGACCCGGGGTGCGCTGGAATTCCCGGCGCGACGGCGTGGCGTCGGAATCGAGCATCGGCTGGTGCAGGATCTGCATCAGGATCGCCGGACCTTCGTGGTCGAACATCCGCTGGGTCAGACCCGCGACCAGCGCCGCACCGGCATCGCGGCCCATCACCGCGATGCGGCTGGCGTCGGCGTCCAGCTCCGCGCTGTTTTCGACGGCGTAACGAAAGGCCGCTTCGACATCGTCAAGTGCCGCCGGGCACGGATTCTCGGGGGCCAGTCGGTAGTCGACCGAAACCACCAGGCAACCGCCGTCACGGGCCAGTTCGACGCAGTGCGCGTGGTCGGTTTCCAGGTTCCCGGTGACGAACCCGCCGCCATGGGCATACACCACCAGCGGCGCGGAGGATTCGGTGCGGCCGCGGTACAGACGCAGACCCAGCTGCCGGCCGTCGGGACCGGCGATGGATCGTGAATCGATGGAGACGCCAGTCGTGTCGGCCGCTGCGGCGCGCCGCGCGGCCAGCAGGTTGGCGTGGTCCCGCTCGGCCGGCAGCGTCTCGGTGCGAAATTCGAAGGCGCCCAACTCCACCGCGGCATCGCGCAGCACCGGATCGATCCGGTTCAGGCCGTGCGGCCGGGCCAGGTTCGTCTGTGTCATATCAACTCATTTTTCGGGCTCGTCGTGCGGGCTCATCGGCGGTCTCCGAAGGTGAGCCTTACCGGAGACCACCTTCAAGGTAGACCTGCGCTTTTAGCCGGTGACACACGAGGGGCTCGGCACCGCGAAACGAGTCCGGCGGGCCGGCGATGCGGTGGCAGTGGGGCCATCTCGGGTGGGCCCCCGGCTCGCCGCGGATCGGTCGCGCCCGGCGCGGTGGTCACACGTCATTGGGCTTCGTTGCTATCTATACTATGATAGCTATTTTCCGCTGGTACCCCCGCCGTGGATTTCGTGGGCACTCGTAATCCGGTCCGCGTGAACGGCCCTATCGGTTGTTTCAGGAGGAGCGCTGATGACGCTCAGCACCGGCTCGAATGGTCAGCCCGTCGTACCCTCACTTGACTTCACCGGCGACAGCAGCCCTTACCCGTTCTTCCAACACATGCGGCACACCGACCCGGTGTGGCACGGCTCCCTGAGCGATAACAGCCAGTTGCCCGAAGAACTGCGGCCCAGCGACGAGTGGGTCCTGTTCGATTACGACGGTGTATCCCAAGCCTTTCGCGACGACCGGATCTTCACCTCGGCCGCCTACGACAAGACGATCGGGTTGGTGATGGGACACACCATCCTGGCGATGGGCGGCCGGGAACACCACGATCACCGCAACCTGGTGGCCAAGGCGTTCCGCGCGACCGCACTGGAACGCTGGGAGCCGTCGGTCATCGCGCCAGTCTGCGATCGATTGGTCGACGAAATCAAGAACGACGGTCATGCCGATCTGGTGAAGGCGGTGACTTTCGAATTTCCCACCCGGATCATCTCGACGCTGCTCGGTCTGCCCGCCGAGGACCTGGACTTCTTCCGGCGATTGTCCCTGGACCTGATCTCGATCCCGACCGACATCGTGGCGGGATTGAACGCCGCCACAGAGCTGTACGACTACTTCCTCAAACAGGTCGAGCAGCGCCGGCGCAAGCGCACCGATGACATCATCGGCGACCTGGTCGCCGCCGAGATCGATGGTGAGAAACTCACCGACGAGGCCATCATCGCCTTCTTGCGGTTGCTGCTGCCGGCCGGCCTGGAGACCACCTATCGCTCATCGGGCAATCTGCTCTACCTGCTACTGACCCACCCCGAGCAGCTCGCGATGGTCAACCAGGACCGGTCCCTGATACCGATGGCCATCGAGGAGGGCCTACGGTTCGAAACGCCACTGACCATGGTCATGCGGACCACGACCGAAGAGGTCGAAATCGGCGGTAAGACAATCCCGGCCGACGCCCAGATCGACATGTGTATGGGCTCGGCCAATCGTGACGAGAGCCGCTGGACCGATCCCAACACGTTCGACATCCGCCGGCCACGGCAATCCCACATCGCGTTCGCCGGCGGTATCCACATGTGCCTAGGCATGCACCTGGCCCGGCTGGAAACGCGGGTCATGCTGAACAGCCTGCTGGACCGCGTCGAACGGCTGGCGTTCGTGCCCGACGACGGAACCGGCGAGGAATCCAAGATCGTCGGGCTCACCTTCCGGTCACCGAACAAGCTTCCGGTGACGTTCGCCCCCGCCGCATGAGAAGCCGCGCAGCGATCCTGCACGACGTCGGCGGGCCCTGGTCCGTCGAGGAATTCGAGCTCGATCCCCCCAAGGCCGGCGAGGTCCTGGTGCAGATGGCGGCTGCAGGGCTGTGCCACTCCGATGACCACATCCTCAAAGGTGACATGTCGGCGCCCAATGAGGTGATGCGATCGATGGGCCTGCCGACCATGTTCCCGACGATCGGCGGCCACGAGGGCGCCGGCATCGTGCGTGAGGTCGGCCCAGGTGTCACCGACGTCGCACCGGGTGACCACGTGGTGATGTCCTTCGTGGCCGTGTGCGGCCAATGCCGTTGGTGCGCCAGTGGAATCGAGTACCTTTGCGACCAGGGCATCGGCACCATGGTTCCGGGAATGCCGACCGACGGCACGTTCCGCCACCACACCGCCGACGGCCGGAAGTTGGGCCATATTTCCAAGATCGGTGCCTTCGCCGAACACACCGTGGTCTCGACGAATTCACTGGTGAAAATCGAGCAACACCTGCCGCTGGCCTCGAGCGCCCTGCTGTCCTGCGCCATCCCAACCGGCTACGGCTCGGTCGCCAACCGGTCGAACATGCGCGCCGGCGATACGGTCGTGGTGATCGGCGTCGGCGGGATCGGCACGGGCGCGATCCAGGGAGCCAGGATCAACGGCGCCGCCCAGATCGTCGCGGTGGATCCGGTTGACTTCAAGCAGAAGTCGGCGCTGCGGTTCGGCGCGACGCACAGCGCCGCAACGACAGACGAGGCGCTGGATCTGGTGCGCGGTCTGACCTACGGGGTGATGGCCGACGCGGTGGTGGTCTCACCCTCGTTGATCACCTCCGAGGACGTCCGCGACGCGGTGAAGCTCACCCGCAAGGGCGGCACCTGCGTGCTCACCGGCATGACGTCGCAGTTGACCCGATCGGTCAAGATCGACCTGCAGGACTTCATCCTGATGAATAAGACGTTGGCGGGCACCATATTCGGTTCATGTAACCCGAAGGCGGACATCTCCCGGCTGGCCCGGCTCTATGAGGCCGGTCAGCTCCAGCTCGACGAGATGATCACCAAGCGCTATCGGCTCGACGAGGTCAACGACGCCTACGACGACCTGCTCAACGGCAAAATCGTCCGGGGCATCATCGATTTCGGCGTCAGCTGATGTCTGGTTCGGGGTAGCGCTCTAGGCCAGCTTCGCCACGCTGTTATCCCACAGTTCACGCGCAAGCGCGGGATCGTCAGCCGCCCGATTGGCTTTGGCGACTTTGCCTTTCACGTAGTATTCGCCGGCCTGCCAGTCGACACCGGGCTCGCTGGTCGCCAGCCAGACCAGCTGATCGGCGCCGTGATCCGCGGTCTTGATCATTCGACTGACCGGCGTGCGCTGCATGGTGGTCAGAAACCGCGAGCCCGACGAGTGGCCGATGTTGGTGTTGACGAAACCCGGGTGGACCACGGCCGCCGAAAGACCGTCGGCGGAAAAGCGCCGATGTAATTCCCTGGTGAACAAGATGTTTGCCAGCTTCGCCAGTGCATACGCGGTGCTGGGCCCGCGCCGGTCCGTTGCGTCGAAGTCGGCGAGCTTGACCTTGCGCAGCAGCCGCTGCGAGGAACTCGACGTATTGACGATGACGGCTCGCGAGCCGACCAGCAGGTCCAGCAATTGCGTCGTGAGCAAGAACGGTGCCAGGTAATTCACCTGAAGCGTGATCTCGTGGCCGTCAGCCGTCCGGTGCGGCTTGGAGAACACTCCCCCGGCGTTGTTGCCCAGCACGTCGATGCGCGGATACTGGGACCGGAGTTTGTCCGCCAGGGCCCGCACCTGGGACAGGTCGGCGAAGTCGGCGACGAAGTAGTCGGCATCGAGCTCGGCGGCCACCGCCGCGCTCTTGCTCTCCGAGCGTCCCACCAGCACCACGTTGTGGCCGCCGCGGCTGATCCGGCGGGCCGCCGCGGCGCCGATGCCGTCGCTGGCGCCGGTGATGACAACCGTCCTGCGCGCCATTGCCTCGACCTCCACGGGGAGTGTAGCGACCGCGCGCCGCGGCGGCGACACTCAAGCCAGCGAGTACCGAACGGGCAGATGCTTGAGTCCGCCGACGAAGGTGGTGGCGACCAGTTCCGGGTCACCGGTCAGTTCAATGGATTTGAGCCGGGGCAGCAGCTCGGAGAAGAAGCTGCTGACCTCCATGCGGGCCAGCGCCGCCCCCATGCAGAAGTGCACACCGTAACCGAAGGCGACGTGCTTGTTGGGGTCGCGACCGACGTCGAAGCGGAACGGATCGCCGAAGACGTCCTCGTCACGGTTGGCCGAAACGTAGGACAGCAGCAGCGAATCCCCGGCGGCGATGGGCACGCCACGCACGGTGGTGTCCTTGGCGGCGGTCCGCATGAATTCCTTGACGGGGGTTACCCAGCGGATCATCTCTTCGGTCGCCAGCGGCATCAAGTCGAGGTTGTCACGCAGTCGCCGGCACTGGTCAGGATTCTCGATGAGCGCGTGCAGCCCACCGGAGATGGTCGCGCTGGTGGTGTCGTGGCCCGCGGTGGCCACGATCAGGTAGTAGGACACGGTGTCGATGTCCGATAAGGGTTCGCCGTCGACGCGGGCGTTCGCGATCGCCGACGCCAGGTCCTCGGTCGGATGCTCGCGACGAGACGCCGTCACGCCGTTGAAGTACTGGAACATGTCGAACAACGCCGGCAGCTGATCCTCGTTCGAGCTGCCCCGTTTGAATTCCGAGTCATCGCTACCGAACAACTCCTGGGTCAGCTTGAGCATGCGCGGAAAATCGGCCTCGGGCAGTCCCAGCAGCGACATGATCACGTAGAGCGGGTAATTGACGGCGACTTCCTGGACGAAGTCGCATTCGGGGCCCGCCGCCATCATCTTGTCGACGTAGGTCTTGGCCAGTTCATCGACACGAACCTTCAACGCCCGCATTGCCTTTGGGCGAAACCAGTCGGATCCGATCGCGCGCACCACCCGGTGCTGTGGATCGTCCAGATGGATCAGCGTGCGCACACCGGCGGCGGCCTGCATCTCATCGCCCTCCGCGGTCGTCAGCACGGGACGCGGCCAGTTGGTGAAGAGCATGTTCTCGCGTTCGATGTCCATGATGTCGGCGTGTTTGGTGATCGCCCAGAACGGCCGGTAGTTCGGAACGTCCACCCAGGACACCGGAGCGTTGGCGCGCAGGTGCGTCAGCGCCGCATGCAGCCGCCGCTCGTCGGTGTACGCCAACGGGTCCGCCAACAGCTTGGCGGCCTCGTCCATCGTCGTTGCGCTCACTGGTGAGACTCCTCGATTGGGGACGCCCCGTCGACCTTCAGACAGGCGGCGTCAGACATGCGGGTAACTTTACAGTAAGCAATCCAGTATGTGACCCTGCAAATCTGGTCGCGCGACGAATCTCCATGAGGTAGGACATAGGCATGCCGAAAGCCCAGGATTGGGGAGAAACCCTCGAGGATCTCGAGCGGCGCCGTCAGCAGGCGTGGGACATGGGCGGGCCGGAGCGGCTCGACAAGCATCGCAACAAGGGCAAGCTGGACGCTCGCGCGCGCATCGAGTACCTCCTCGATCCGGGCACCTTCCGCGAACTCGGCACCCTGGTCGGTGGTGAGATCGCGGCCGACGGCCTGGTCGTCGGCTCCGGTGAGATCAGCGGCTCACCGGTGATGCTGGGCGCCGAGGACTTCACCACCATGGCGGGCAGCATCGGGCCCGGTGGCAACTCGAAGCGGTATCGCATCGCCGAACTGGCGCTGCGGGACAAGATTCCGCTGGTGATGCTGCTCGAAGGTGCCGGCTTTCGTCCCGGCGGCGGGCACTACGGCCGCACCCCCACCGACCTGCTCGCCCAGGCGCAGTGCTCGGGCCGCGTCCCGACCGTGGGTGCCGTATTCGGGCCGTCGGCCGGACACGGCGCGCTGGTGGCCCCGGTCTGCGACTTCCGGATCATGAGCAGGCAGGGAGCGATCTTCACCGCCGGACCGCCCGTCGTCAAAGAGTCCACCGGGGAAGACATTTCGAAGGAGGACCTCGGTGGGCCGGATGTCGCTTTGCCCAGCGGGGTGATCCACAATGTTGCCGAGGACGATGAGGCCGTGCTCGACGACATCCGGCGCTACCTGTCGTACTTTCCGCCGAGCGCATGGTCGTACCCGGCATCGCTGCCGCAGGACCAGGACAGCGAGCCACGTCCGACGCCGGAGCTGCTCGACATCGTGTCCCGCGACAACCGCCGCGTATACGACATGCGCGCCGTGCTCGACGTGGTCTTCGACCGGCCCGACTGGTTCGAGGTGCAGCCGCAGTACGGCAAGGCGATCATCTGCGCGCTGGCCCATCTCGGTGGTCACCCGGTCGCGGTGGTGGCCAACCAGCCCCAGGTACTCGCCGGCTCCATCGATGCCGCGGCCGCGGACAAGGCGGCGCACTTCATCATGGTGGCCGACTCGTTCCACCTGCCCCTCGTCTTCCTCGCGGACAATCCCGGCATGCTGCCCGGCAGCCGGTCCGAGCGCAGCGGTGTGCTGCGCGCCGGCGCACGAATGTTCGCCGCCCAAACCACGGCCACCACGGTGAAGCTGCACGTGACGCTGCGCAAGGCATACGGGTTCGGCTCCATGGTCATGTCCCTGCTGGGTTTCGACAGCCAGTCCGCGACCTTCGCCTACCCCGGCGCGACGATGGGCGCCATGAGCGCGGCCGCGCTGGGCCGGGCTACGCACGCGGGCGAGGACGTCACCGCGAAGTTGCGTGAGGCCGAGTTGCAGGCGTCCTTCCGGTCGGCCGAACACATGGGGTTCGACGAACTCATCGATCCCCGTGAGACGCGCGATGTCCTGCTGGCCTCGCTGAAGCGCGGCCTGTCCAGCAGGCAAGCCGGCGCCGAGCCGGTGAGCCGGACCGTCATCATGCCCTGAGCGGCGCGCCCCCGGCACGCCGCAACTGAAGCTAATCCGCGCTGCGGTAGGCCGCGACGATCGGCTCGAGCTCGTCAGGTGTGGCGCCGTGCAGGATGACCGCGTCGGCCCCGTAGTCGAATTCCTTGCGAATGCGATCCACGCACCGCTGCGCCGACCCGGTGGCCGAGGGCTCCAGCCATTCGTCGGGAATCAGCGTCGCGATGTGCTCGATCTGCTCGGCCGTGCCCTTGTGATCGATCCCGCCGGCGATCGAGGTGACCACCGAATCTTCGCGGAACCGTTGCAGCACAGCGGGATCCCAGTTGTTGGTGTTGACCAGCAGATCGCCGTAACCCTGCAGATAGGTGGCCAGACGCGCCACGGTCTTCTTCAGCCGCAGTTCTTCGGGCAGGTGATCGCCGACGGTGGCGAAGCACGACCACACCCGCACGCTGTCCGGGTCGCGGCCGGCCTTCTCCGCAGCCGACTTCACGGTGTTGACGCTGCGCTGCAAGGTCTCCGGCGTGAAATAGGTGTGCAAGATGACGTCGTCGAACACGCGTCCACCGAGCGCGAGCGTGTTCGGCCCGAAGGCCACCAGCGCCAGCCGAATGTCCTCGTTGAAGTCGGGATCGAGGAACAGGATGGGGTACTTGCCCATCGGGCCGTCGTGGTTGAAGATCAGCTCGCCGTGCCACAGCCGGCGCATGACGCTAGCCCAGTCCTCCATCTGCGCCGTCGTCACCGCCGGGATGCCGAAGGCCCCGTAGATCGCGGCGATGCCGCGACCGACACCCAGGGTGAACCGGCCGCCGGACAGGCGGTGCATCGTGGTCGCCCACGACCCGGTGATCAGCGGATGACGGGTGTTGTGATTGGTTGCGGCGGTCGCGATTTGCATCCGGCTGGTCACCGCGCATGCCGCCCCGACCAGAGACGACGCCTCTTTGACGTTCCACCGCTCGGAGATGAAGGCGGTGCCGAAGCCGAGTTCCTCGCCGCGTCGGGCCTCGTCCATCAATGTTGCCGGGCCTTCACCGCCGGCCCCGGCCAGCAGGTAGAAGCCCAATTCATCAAGCACTCGGTCACTCAATTCCAAACCCCTTGCTGGTAGCCGCAGTTCCAAACCTCGGTTATCTTGCCATCGACGACCCGGAACACCTCGATGCTGGCGATGTTGGTTTCGGTGCCGTCCTTCGTGGTTATCGCCGAGTCGTAGACGATCGCCACGTGCTCGCCGTCGTCGCCCTCGATGACGACGTTGAGGTCGAAGTGCAACGCATCGGCCATCCGCCACATGTCCACCACCCGCTGCACCGCTTCATCGTGGGTCAGCGTGCGCGCCCCGCCGACCTCGTGCCGAATCACGCTGTCGGCCAACAGTTCATCGGCCAGGTCGATGTTGCATTCATTCCACACCACGAGGTTGTAGAGCTCGACCACCGTTCGCGCGGTCCACCTGGCTGCCATCAGTCGGGCACCACTGCTTTTCGCGCGGCTACGTCGCGCAGGAATCGGTCCGTGATGCTCTGCACGCGCCGCGAGAAGATGTGCCCGACGTGGCTGCCGTCGTACCAGTACAGCTGGCCGTCCCAGCGTTCCTGCAACGCGTTGGCGGGCCCGCGCATCGCCATCCGGTCGTGCCAGGCCCCGACGATGAGCCGGCGATCCGGCGGCGGAGACGGAGTGACCGCCAACGGATCGATCACCGAAGTCAGCTGGGTGACCACGGGCGATTCCAGCAATTCGCGGAATCCCTCGCGCGATGCGCCCCACCGCTGCAGGTGTCGCGCGATCATCGCGTTGAGCCCCAGGATCGGCGTGTAGAGGGCGACCGCGTCGATCTCCTTCTCCAGGTGGGAGACCAGCGCGGCCACCGGACTGCCCATCGAAATGCCCGCCACCACAACGGCGGTGGCTTGCGGCTGCACCCAGCGCACGACCGCGCGCACCTCGGAGACCACGCGCATCATGCCCGCCACATTGCCCAACGGGTCCATGTCGGGATATGCCGGCCACTGGCCTCGCCGGCAGCCGTGGCCCGGCTGCACCGGCAGCGCGACATTGAACCCCAGCTTGCGATGTATGCGTCCGATTCGGGACAACAGCAGGTCTTCGGTGCCACCCTGGCCGGCACCATGCACCCATACCAGCCACGGCCTGGGACCGTCGCGGTGCCGGCACAGGTGCACCACAGCCCGGGCCGGGCCGCCCAGGCCGTCGGCCTCCAGCGTGGCCGGCAGCATCGGGTCGTGCTCGAAGGCCATCCGTTCATAGGCCAGACCCGCGATGCTGCGCTTGCGTATCGAGCTTGCGCGCAACGGTTTCGGGTCGGCGTGTGCCCGGTCGATACCGAGCGACGAGAGCTCCTCGGCGGCCGCGGCGCAGGCGTCCAGTGGCCGCATCGGCGGGGGACTTCCGCCCAGCAGCGAAAAGGCGCTCAGCACCAGTTCGTCGAGCATCGCCTCGCCGAACTGACGCGCACCGCGCGGCGATAGCGGGGCCCAGCGGGTCGACTCCCGCAGGCCGGCCACCGTGCGCGGCATCAGCAATCCCAATTCGCGGGCCACATCTCTGGCCAGGCTCAGTCCGCTCATCGCCGTTGCCATTTCGCTCACCCTCACCCGCTAAGCCAGTTTGAAACCGGTGTATCCGCCGGCCGCGATTTCATCGCAGCGGCGCCGGTATTCGGGTATCCCGCCGGTATAACCCATGTACATCCGCTTCTTGCCGGGCACGTTGCCACCGTTGTACCAGGAGTTGCACGACGGGTGAACCAACACCGTCGGCGCGACCAGCGCAGTGGCGTGGTCGATCCACTCCTGCTGGGCGGTGCTCAGCGCCTCGATCGTGCGAATGTCGTTGGCGCGCAAATACGCAATGCAGTCACCGATCCACTCCACGTGCTGTTCGAGAGCGGCCACGAAGTTGGTGGCGGCGCTCGGGCTGCCCGGCCCCTGCACCGTGAAGAGGTTCGGAAAGCCGGCGACCGCAAGGCCCAGATACGACAGCGGCCCTTCGGTGGCCCAGAATTCGCCCAACGACATTCCGTCGCGACCGCGGACATCGATCCGGCTCAGCGCACCGGTCATGGCGTCAAACCCGGTGGCGTAGACGATGACGTCGAGTTCATGCACCCGGTCCTCGGTGCGGATGCCCGCCGGTGTGACGTCAAGGATCGGCGACTTCCGCAGATCGACCAGGGTGACGTCGTCCCGGTTGAAGGTTTCGTAGTAACCCTGGTCGATGATCGGTCGCTTACACGCAAAGGGATGCACCGGCACCAACGACGCGGCGGTGTCCGGGTCTTTGACGATGCGGGCCACCGCCTCGCCGTACAGTTTGGCGGCCATCCGGTTGGCGTCGATGTCGAAGAAGATGTCGCCCCAGTTCAAGGCGCCCATCACGCCGTTCTCCTCGATGGCACGCAGTTGCTCCTCGCGGGTCGCCGACTTCAGCGGCGGCCTGCCGAGCATGTCGAGCAGGACGGAGAAGGCGCTCAACCGGGCCGCGCCGATCGGGTGGGCTCGTTGGACCGCCCGGATCTCGCCGTAGCGGGCCTTCATCTCGTCGAGTTCGCCCGGCTCGAACCGATGCACCCGCCAGGGCAGGGTGTAGGCGGGCGAGCGCTGAAACACCGAGAGATGCAGCGCTTCTCGGGCGATCACCGGGATGAGCTGAACACCGGTCGAGCCGGTGCCGATGACGCCGACGCGCTGGCCGGTGAGGTCGACGCCGCCCTTGGGCCAGCGGCTGGTGAACAGCGACGTCCCGGTGAAGGAGTCCATTGCGGAGATATCGGGTTCCAGCGGCACCGACAGGATGCCGGAGGCGGCGACGACGAACGGCACCCGGAACGTATCGCCGGCTTCGGTGCGCACCAGCCACACGTCGGCTTCTTCGTCGAACGTCATCGCGACGACCTTGGTGCCGAACTGGATGTCGCGACGGAGGTCGAGCCGGTCGGCCACGAAGTTGAGGTAGGCCTCGATCTCGGGCTGGGCCGGCATCGACTCGGTCCACACCCACTCCTGCTGAATCATCTCGGAGAAGCTGTAGGAGTATTCGATGCTCTCGATATCGCACCGCGCACCGGGATACCGGTTGAAAAGCCAGGTGCCACCGACGTTTTCGGCCATCTCCAGCACTCGGGTGCGCAGCCCGAGTTGTCGCAGCCGGTGCAGCATGTACAGCCCGGAGAATCCCGCACCGATGACGAGCGCGTCGAAGGAGGTATCAGCGTCGGCCATCGTCACCGCCGGTCATTTTCAAGATGGTCCGGGTGAGGTGCAGGCTCTTGATCCGCCATGAACCGTCCCGCATCTCGTAGGTCTCGTGGTAGTGGCCGGCGCCGTACAACTCGCGGCCGTCACCGAAGATGAGCAGGTCCTCCATCGCCCAGATACCGGTCGCGGTGGTGGCCGAGGTGAGCGTGAGCTCGGGCGTGTGACAGTGGTGCTTGGTCGCGACGCCCTCGAGGCCGCCCATCACCATCGGGACGAAGTTGTCGACGCCCTCGATCGGTGCGGCGGTCATGGGATCGGCGCCGGCGGTGGATACGGCCATGTCCAGGGTGACCACGACATCGGGGGCGAATACGTCACGCCACGCCCCGACCTCTTTGGTGTCCAGGAAACGGCAGTAGCGCGCCTTCAGTTGCCGGAGGGCTTCCAGCTCGTCAGCCGTCTCAGTCATCGCACTCCCTTGCCGCTTACGGACCTGACTGCTGAAATCTATACTGTAATGGACTTAGTATCTATCCGGAATCGAGAGGCTTCGCGTGAAAGTGCCATTCACCTGGAAAGTCACCGGCTGGTTCATGGTCGGCTGGTCTCCAGAGTTTCCCGTCGGCGAGGTCCGGCCGCTGCACTACTTCGGTGAGGATCTGGTGGCCTACCGGGATGAGCAGGGTGAGCTGCACGTCTTGGAAGCACATTGCAAACACCTGGGCGCGCACATCGGCCACGGCGGCAAGGTGGTCGGCGACTGCGTCGAGTGCCCCTTCCACGGCTGGCGCTGGGGTCCGGACGGCACCAACCGATACATCCCCTACCAACCGGACCGGCCCAACCGCGGGCTGCGTCTCGAGGTGTTTCCGGTACGGGAGCAATACGACTGTGTCTTCGTCTGGCACCACCCGGACGGGAAGGAACCGCAGTGGGAGATGCCGGACATCTTCAGAAAGTTCCCGCAGTTCGAGACCGACCCGGCGGCCTATTACCGCGCGTACCCGGAGTTCTCCCGGCGCGCGGAGCGCGAACCGGTGCATCCGCAGATCGTCGCCGAGAACGCCCCCGACAGCGCGCATTTCGAGTACGTGCACCACGCCACCGTGACGCCCCGGGTGCTGGACTGGAAGATCGTCGACCAGGAATGGCAGTTCGTCGCGGGCTGGCCGGACACACGCAGCGACAACCCCGACGACCTGGCGTTGCGGTTCCACAGCCACCTGTTCGGCCTCGGCGGAGCGATCAGCGTCTTCGAGGGCGCGCAGAATCATCGGCTGATCTTCACCTGCACACCGGTGGACGACGAATGCTCGGACCTGTTCTACTCGATCTGGTGGCCGCGTCTGCCCGGCGATACCGCGGACGTTCCCCACGGCAAACTGCGGGACGTCATCGAGAAGCAGTTCCTGTCCACCGTGTTCGACGATCTGGGAATCTGGCGCTACCAGAAGTACGTGGAACACCCCGCGTTGTCGAAAGTCGACGCGAAAGGCTATATGGCGCTGCGGAAGTGGGCGATGCAGTTCTATGACGTCGCGCCGGCGGGCGCCCCCGCATGACGGACCCACTGGCCGGGCTGGCCGCTCCCGGGCACACCGCGATCGTCACCCAGGAGTGCCAGGGCGCGGTGATGGGTCCCTACGCCGGACTGGCGATGCTCGCCGAGGAGGCGCGCCGCGAGGCGCTGCCCAACATCGCGCGCCTGCTGCCCGCGGCCCGGGCGGCCCGGGTGCGGGTCGTGCACTGCCTGGTGCAGCGACGGCCCGACGGGCTGGGCTCCAACCACAACGCGAAGATCTTCGCGATGGGCGGGGGCAGCAAGGTGGACATCACGCCCGGCACGCCGGGTGCGGAGCTGCTGCCCGAATTGGGGCCGGAGCCTTCGGATCTGGTGTTACGCCGATGGCACGGCGTGGGCCCGATGGGCGGCACGGACCTGGACGCGGTACTGCGCAATCTCGGGGTGTCGACCATTGTCGTGGTGGGTGTTTCGCTGAACATCGCGATACCCAACCTCGTCATGGATGCCGTTAACGCCGGCTACCGGGTGGTCCTCGCCCGCGACGCGGTGGCCGGCGTACCCGCCGACTATGGTGCAGCGATGATCGCCAACACCCTGTCGCTGCTGGCCACGATCACCAGCACCGACGATCTGCTCCGGGCATGGGACGAAGGAACGCGATGACCGAAACCGCGCCGGAGGTTCGAGGCGGATTCCCCGACGTCAGACCCGTCGATGACGCGCCAGGGGAACTGGGGCCGTTCGTCGCCGCGCTGCGCCGCCTGCAGGACCTCACCGTGTCCACCAAGCCGGACCCCGCGCTGTGGGCCGCCGCGACCGCGCACCTGGAGGACGCCTGCGCGCTGCTGGACGGCCACCAGGTCCCGGAGACCGAGGCGGTGGCCGGCCGGGTGCTGAGCCTGCCGGGGCTGGCCCATCCGCTGATACCGCCCTGGATGGTGACGGAGTCCGGTCCCGACGGCGTGCGGATGGCCGGTCATTTCAGCACCGCTCACATCGGCGGGAACCGGGCCGTGCACGGCGGCATGATCCCGCTGTTCTACGACTGGCTGTTCGGCATGGTCGTGACGACCGCGGACATCCGGCCGACGCGCACGGCTTACCTGCACGTCGACTTCCGCAGCATCACCCCCATTGACCAGCAACTGACCGCCCACGGCCGCATCACCGGCATCGAGGGCAGAAAAGTTTTCATTGACGCTACTATGATAGCCGCCGATGGCACCTTGCTCAGCGAAGCCAACGGCCTGATGGTTCGTTTATTACCCCACCAGCCGTGAGAGGCACGATGTCCGACACCACAACAACATTCACGGTCCCGGCCGTCGCGAAGGCCGTCGCCTCCGCGATCCCCGATCGCGAGCTGATCATCCATGGGCAGCGGCGCTACACCTACCGGCAGGTGATCGAGCGCTCCTACCGGCTGGCCGCGTATCTGCACGCGCAGGGATTGGGTTGCCACACCGAGCGCTCGGCGCTGGGCGGCCACGAGGTGGGCCAAGACCTGCTGGGCCTTTACGCCTACAACGGGAACGAATTCGTCGAGGCGTTGCTCGGCAGCTTCGACGCACGGGTCGCCCCGTTCAACGTCAACTTCCGCTACGTGAAGAGCGAGCTGCAATACCTGCTGGCGGATTCCGGTGCGACCGCGCTGCTCTACCACGCCGCGTTCGCGCCGCGGGTGGCCGAGATCCTGCCGGATCTGCCACAGCTGCGCGTGCTCATCCAGATCGCCGACGACTCCGGCAACGACTTGCTCGAGGGCGCAGTCGATTACGAGGCCGCCCTGGCGTCGGTATCCCCGCAGCCGCCGCCGGTTCAGCACTCCGCCGACGACCTGTACGTCCTGTACACCGGTGGCACGACGGGCATGCCGAAGGGCGTGTTGTGGCGCCAGCACGACATTTTCATGACGTCCTTCGGCGGCCGGAACCTGATGACGGGCGAGCCGTCGAGCTCCATCGACGAGATCGTCGAACGCGCCGCGTCGGGCCCGGGCACCAAGCTGATGATCCTGCCCCCGCTGATCCACGGTGCCGCCCAGTGGAGCGTGATGAGCGCGATCACCACGGGGCAGTCCGTCGTCTTTCCCACGGTGGTCGATCATCTGGACGCCGACGACGTGGTGCGCACCATCGAGCGGGAAAAGGTCATGGTGGTCACCGTGGTGGGCGATGCGATGGCGCGCCCCTTGGTGGCCGCGATCGAGAAGGGGATCGCCGACGTGTCGTCGCTGGCGGTCGTCGCCAACGGCGGCGCCCTGCTGACCCCGTACGTCAAACAACGCTTGATCGAAGTGCTGCCGAACGCCGTCGTGGTCGACGGCGTCGGATCGTCGGAGACCGGGGCGCAGATGCACCACATGTCGACGTCGGGTGCGGTGGCGACCGGCACCTTCAACGCCGGGCCGGACACTTTCGTGGCCGCCGAGGACCTGGCGGCCATCCTGGAGCCGGGCCACGACGGGATGGGTTGGCTGGCGCAGCGGGGGTATGTTCCGCTGGGTTACAAGGGCGATGCGGCCAAGACGGCCAAGACTTTCCCGGTGATCGACGGCGTGCGGTACGCGGTGCCGGGTGACCGGGCCCGCCACCACGAGGGCGGGCACATCGAATTGCTGGGCCGCGATTCGGTGACCATCAACTCCGGCGGCGAGAAGATCTTCGTCGAGGAGGTCGAGACGGCCATCGCGTCGCATCCCGCGGTGGCCGACGTGGTGGTCGCCGGCCGGCCGAGCGAGCGGTGGGGCCAGGAAGTCGTTGCCGTCGTCGCGGTCGCCGAAGGCGCCAGTGTCCACGCCGACGAGCTGGTCGCCCACGCCTCAAACTCTTTGGCGCGCTACAAACTTCCCAAGGCGGTCGTCTTCCGTCCGGTCATCGAGCGCAGCCCGTCCGGCAAGGCCGACTACCGGTGGGCACGCGAGCAAGCGGTCAGCGGCTGAACGGTGCTGCCGGCGGCCCGCCCGGGAAGGCGCAGATCATGTTGCTGCAAAAGGACGAGATCTGCAGAAGAACCTCGAGGTTTCGGTGGACCGGATCCGCAGGATTGTCGAGGCAGGAGTGGATGCGTGAGGAACTCATGAAGTACCAAGGTCGTGTCGCTGTGGTCAGCGGTGCCGGATCGGGCATCGGACGCGCCCTGACACAGGCGCTTACTCAAGACGGGGCACATGTCGCGGCGTCCGACATCGACCCGAATGGTCTGGTCGAGACGCAGGCGGCATGTCCCCCCGGGCAGGTCACGCCGTACCAGGTCGACGTCGCCGACCGCGATGCGGTGTTGGGCTTCGCCGACGAGGTGCACCGGCAGCACGGGCCCGCCTCACTGGTGTTCAACAACGCCGGGGTCGACCTGTTCGCCGGCGTGGCGGACATGTCCTGGAAAGACTTCGACTGGCTGATGGGGATCAACGTCGGGGGCGTCGTCAACGGAACCAAAGCCTTTCTGCCGCAACTCATCGAGGCGGGATCCTCCCGGCGCCCCTCCCGACTGGTGAATCTGTCCAGCGCCTTCGGCCTCATCGCGATTCCCTACCAAGGCGCTTACAGCACGTCGAAGTTCGCGGTGCGGGGCTTCACCGAGGCACTGCGCCAGGAGATGATCATCGAACGCCATCCCGTGACCGTGCACTGCGTGCATCCCGGTGTCGTGCGTACCAATTTCGGGGCCAACATGCGCACCTCGGACACCGAGGATCCCGAGCTTGCGGCCAAACTCTTCGACCGCGCGGCGCTCACCTCTCCGACCAAGGCCGCTCGGCTCATTCTCCGCGGAGCCGAGAAGAATCAGGCCAGAATTCTCATCGGTGCCGATGGCCGCGCGATGGCGGCGATGCCGCGGTTGCTCGGTGCGCGCTATGCGGGCCTGCTGGCCCGCGCCGCAAGGCTGACCAACTCGCGCTCCGCGCACGCCGACCGCTGAATCGGTCCCACACCTTCGGCGTCCTTACCGCCGAGCGATCTCACACGGGCATGCCCATATTGCCTACTGTAAGAATTACAGTACGATCTTACGAAGCAAGTGTCCGATCGTGGTGAGATCAAGATGCTGGAGATCAGGTGACGACCAACGTTCACACCGCCGCCGGTGCCGGCGACGAGACCGTCAGCGTGCGTGACCCCTACCCGTTCTTTGCCCGCAAACGGCAGGAGGCCGGCGTGTTCGCCGGCACGGTGATGGACTACTCCAAGACGCCGGAGTCCCTGATGCCCAAACAGGAGTACTCCGCGATGTCGTTCGACGCGGTCAACACGGTGTTCCGGGATGGCCGGGTGTTCAGTTCCAAGCCGTACGACAAGACCATCGGCCTGTTCATGGGGCCGACGATTCTGGCGATGGAGGGAAAGAAGCACCGCGAGCACCGCAACCTGGTGTCCGCGGCATTCAAGTCCAAGGCGCTGGCCCGCTGGGAGCCCGACCATCGTGCGGCCCATCTGCAATGCCCTGATCGACGAGTTCATCGAGACCGGCAGGGCCGACCTGGTCGCGGCAGTTCACCTTCGAATTCCCCACCCGGGTCATCGCCCGGCTGCTCGGGCTGCCCGATGAAGACCTGCCGATGTTCCACACCCGCGCCGTCGAGTTGATCAGCTACCACGTCAACTACGAGCGCGCCTTCGAGGCGTCGACGGCGCTCAAGGAGTACTTCGTCGAGCAGATCGAACGGCGCAAGTCCAAGCCCACCGAGGACATCATCGGTGACCTGGTCACCGCGGAGATCGACGGCGAAAAGCTCAGCGACGAAGCCATTTACTCGTTCCTGCGCCTGTTGCTGCCCGCGGGCCTGGAAACCACCTACCGCTCGTCGGGAAATCTGTTGCATCTGCTGCTCACCCATCCCGAACAGTTCGCCGCGCTGCAAGCCGATCGCGAGCTGCTGGGACCGGCCATCGAGGAAGGGCTGCGCTACGAGACGCCGCTGACCACCGTGCAGCGCTTCACGACCGAAGACACCGAAGTGGAAGGGGTGGAGATTCCGGCACGTTCGGTGATCGGCGTGTGCATCGGTTCGGCGAACCGCGACGAGCGGCGCTGGGAGCGCTCCGAAGAGTTCGACATCTTCCGCAAGCACATGCCCCACATCTCGTTCGCCGCCGGTGAGCACACCTGCCTGGGTTTGCATCTGGCGCGGCTGGAAACGCGCGTCGCGATGGAATGCCTGCTGAACCGGCTGACCAATGTCACCTTGCTGACCGACGAGGACCCGCACATCCACGGTCAGCCATTCCGGTCGCCGAATGCGCTTCCGGTGACGTTCGACGCCAAGTAGGGTCCGAAAATGGTCAAAGTCATGGCGGGCTTTCGGGTCCTGGAGCTTGCGCAGTTCACCTTCGTTCCGGCGGCGGGAGCCATCCTGGCCGACTGGGGAGCGGACGTCATCAAAGTCGAACACCCGGCGCGCGGCGATACCCAGCGCGGCTTCCTGAATATGGGCGGCATCCAGATCGATCCGGAGCGGCACCCGCTGATGGAGCATCCCAACCGCGGCAAACGCAGCGTCGGGATCGACGTCTCCACGCCGGGCGGTCAGGAAGTGATCTACGAGCTGGCCAAGACCGCGGACGTGTTCCTCACCAACTACAAGCCCGCGCAACGGCAGAAGCACAAGTTCGACGTCGAGCACATTCGGGCGGTGAACCCGAACATCGTGTACGCCCGCGGCTCGGCCTACGGCGACAAGGGCGCCGAGCGTGATGTCGGCGGCTATGACGGAACGGCGTTCTGGACGCGCAGCGGCATCGGGTACGCCCTGACGCCCGAGGAGCTGGGCGGCGCACTGGGACAAGGCATTCCCGCATTCGGCGATTCGATCGGCGGCATGTTCATCGCCGGCGGCATCTCGGCCGCGCTGCTGCATCGCGAGCGCACCGGCGAAGCCGTCGAGCTGGATGTGTCGCTGCTCAGCACGGCCTGGTGGGCGGCGGGCGCCAGCGTGACGCAGGGAATGGAGACCGGCGAGGTCATGCGCACGCCCATGCCGGGTTCCGGCGCGCCCTCGGTGAATCCGTTCATGGGCAACTACGAAACCTCCGACGGCGGCACGATCAACCTGTGCATCATCAGCCCGACCGGGCTGATCCGCGACACGTTCGAACACCTGGGCATTCCCGAGGCGGCCGACGATCCCCGCTTCTCCGACGTGCTTCCGTTGATCCAGAACGCCGACGCGGCCGCCGAACTGATCGCAAAGGCATTCGCCGGCAAGCCTTTTGAGTTCTGGCGGCAGCACCTCAAGACGATGAAGGGTCAGTGGGCGCCGTTCCAGAGCCTCATCGACCTGGTCGACGACGAGCAGGCGATCGCCAACGACATGATCGCCGAAGTCGAGCTCGCCAGCGGCGGCAAGCCGTTCCGCGTGGTCCGCGGTCCCGTCCAGTTCAACCACGAGCCGCTGGCGACGACACGGGCGCCGCAGGCCGGCGAGCACACCGAGCTGGTCCTGATGGAGCTGGGCATGGACTGGGACCGGATCGAGGAACTCAAGAATGCAGGAGCTATTGCGTGAATCGCGCCGCGACGATGCAGTGGGGCACCTCCCGCTTGCGGGGACGTACGATGAGGAACAGCGCTCATGAATGATGTCGCCATCATCGGCGTGGGTTTACACCCGTTCGGGCGCTTCGAGGGCAAGTCTGCGATGCAGATGGGCGTCGACGCGATCCTGGCCGCGGTCGCCGATGCCGGTATCGCTTGGCAGGACGTCCAGTTCGCCACCGGCGGTAGCTGGACGGTCGCCAACCCCGACGCGATCGTCGGCATGGTCGGTCTGACCGGCATCCCGTTCACCAACGTGTTCAACGCATGCGCGACCGCGGCCAGTGCCGCTAAGGCGTGTGCCGACGGAATCCGGCTGGGCGACTACGACATCGGGATCGCCATCGGCCTGGACAAGCACCCGCGCGGCGCGTTCACCGAGGACCCCGCCCTGGTCGGGATGCCGCGCTGGTATGCGGAGAACGGGCAGTACCTGACCACCCAGTTCTTCGGCATGAAAGCCAACCGCTACCTGCACGAGCACGGCATCTCCCAGCAGACCCTGGCCAAGGTCGCCGCCAAGAACTTCCGCAACGGGGCCATAAACCCCAACGCATTTCGCCGCAAGCCGATCCCCGAAGAAGACATCCTGAACTCGACGATGCTCAATTATCCGCTGACCCAATACATGTTCTGCGCGCCCGACGAGGGCGCCGCCGCCGTGGTCATGTGCCGAGCGGACATCGCGCACCGCTATACCTCCAAGCCCGTCTACCTGCGGGCGGTGGAGGTCCGCACCCGCCGCTACGGGGCCTACGAGGTCAACACCACCTGCGCGCCCGTCGAGGAGGACGTGGCGCCAACGGTTTACGCCGCCCGTAGCCGCGTTCGAGAAGGCCGGCATCGCCCCCGACGACGTCGACGTGATCCAGTTGCAGGACACCGACGCCGGCGCCGAGATCATCCACATGGCCGAGTGCGGGTTCTGCGAGCACGGCGATCAGGAAAAGCTCCTGGCCGACGGCGCCACCGAGATCGGCGGCGCGATGCCGGTCAACACCGACGGCGGGCTGATCGCCAACGGCGAGCCGATCGGCGCATCCGGTCTGCGCCAGATCCACGAAATCGTGCGCCAACTCCGCGGCGAGGCGGGCGATCGCCAGGTGCCCGGCAACCGAAGGTGGGATTCACTCAGCTCTACGGCGCGCCGGGCACCGCCGCGGCGACCATCCTCACGACCTGAACGCACTCTCCCGGCGCCGAGCGTGAATTGGCGGCGACGACACGCCGAAGGGGGCCGCCGTCACTTCACGCTCGGCGCGGCTAGGAGGCTTTCCGCGCGACCGGCGCGTACGCCGGCTTGCCCAGGCCCAGCATGTACTGCGCGATCATGTTGCGGAACACCTCGAGCGTGCCGCCGTAGATCCCGACCAGCGGCGCGAAGCGGTAGACATACTCCGCGGCGCCGTCGTCGGCCGCGCCGTCGGTGCCGAACGGGCAGCGTCGACGCGGTGCCCAGGATGTCCATCAGGTCCGGGGAGATGTCGCGCATCGTCTGCGCCATGCGCGACGCGGCCGAAGATGCTCGGGCGCGCACAGCGCCGCTTCCATCCGAGCGGCGCTGCGCCCCAACCGATATGCCACCGACTGCGTCGTCGATGAGCCTGCGCCCGTTCGGATCCGGCCGCTACCCTGGCCGCGGCCTTGTCCACGGCGTCGGCCATGAAACCGGCCTGGTGCATCATGATCGACACGTCCTGCAGCCCGTCGCGAGCGGCCGCAACCGCCCCGTGTTCGACGTTGAGCGGCTCACGCACCACCGTCCAGCCCGCGTTGACGTCGCCCAGCCGGTACTTGTCGTCGACGCGGACGTCGCTGTAGTAGACGATGTTGGTGCGGTCGCCGTCGACGGTGCGGATGCCCTGGATCTCGATGCCCGGGGTGTTCAGCGGAACCAGGAACATGGTCAGGCTCTTGTGTTTCGGCGCGTCCGGGATCGGTGTTGGTGATCAGGAAGACGTACTGGCAGTTGTGCGCGCCGGTGGTGAACATCTTGGAGCCGTTGATGATCCAGCTCGATCCGCCGTCGCGCACCGCGCGGGTCTTGCAGGTGGCGACGTCGGACCCGCCCTCGGGTTCGGTGTAGCCCAGGCACAGCCGGACGTGCGCCGCTGAAGACGCCCGGCAGCACCTCGTCCTGCAACTCGGCGACCCGAACTTCTCGCACCGAACGGGCCACCATGGCGGTGGTCCCCCAGGTCACCCACGGCACGTGCGCCCGCCGCTTCTCCAGCTCCCAGATCCGGCGCCGCACCCGGCTGAAGCCGCCTTCGGACTCCGGCTTCCATTCGCTTCGAGGTATCCGGCGTCACCCAACGCCAGATGCACACCTTCGTCGAAGTTGTCGCCCGTCTCCCGGTCGCGCCGCATGACGTCTTCGGTCACATGGGTGCGCAGGAAAGCTCGCGCGCTTCTTCGAGGAAGCGCTGATCGTCGTCGGACAGCTCGACTCGTGAGAAATCCATCGTTAGGCGCCCTTTCCGCTTTCGCGTGCGGCGACGAGCTCGCCGATGTACTTGGCGCTGGCGCCGGGATCCCCGCCGGCCAGCGGCCAGCCCCGGGCACGCACCAGATACGCCGTCGCGGCGGCTTCGGCCGAAACCCCAAGCCCACCTTGGATATGCACCGCCATCGTCGCGGCCTTCGCCGCCTCCTCGGCCATGAACACGAACGCCGACGGCGCCAGCTCGGGTCGCTCGTCGGGCTCGTTGTCCAGGAACCACGCCGCGCGCCGGGCGAGGTTGCGCCCGCCCTGCACGGTGATCGCGATGTTGGCCAGCGGATGCGAGATCGCCTGCAGCGTCGAGATCGGCACGCCCAGCGTGTAGCGGGTCTTGGCGAACTCCGCCGCGATGGTCATGGTCTCCTCGACCAGGCCCACCAGCGCCGCGGCGCGTCAGCACCCGCCACTCATCCAGCGCCCGTTGATATTCCGCCAGCGCATCGGATCCGCCGGCCAGGACGGTGCGGCTGTCGGCGGCCGCCGGATCCACCCAGGCCATCGGCAGCCGGCCGATGTTGTCGACCTTGCGTCGGGCCGCGTGCCGAACGTCAGCGCGCACGACGTCGTCGCCGTCGCGCACGATGATGTGGTCGGCAATCGACCCGGTGCGGCAGGCAGCCGAGCGCCAGCCGCGCTGTCGTGCGCGGATCGAATGCGGCGAGCTCGCTTGCCGTGGACGACGTCGGGTTCGGCACTGCGCCCAGCCGCGCGAGCAGCCGCGCGGCGCACACGTGGTCGATCCACGGCACCGGCGCCAGCGACCGGCCGATCTCTTCGGCCACCAAGGTGAGATCGACGAGCGTCGCACCGTCTCCGCCCGCGGATTCCGGGCAGCGCCATCGTCGTCGCGCCCATGGCGCACAACCGCTCCCACAGGTTCTTGTCGAAGCCGGTTGGCTCCGCGGCGCGCACGGTTTCGATCGAGCAGTGCGTCTTGAAGAAATCGCGGTACGCGGCCTGCAGCGCCTCGTGATCCGTCGACAGGCTGTAGTCGAGCCTGCGTAGTTCGTAGCGGTCCATCGTCAGCTCCTCCTGGCCACCGAAGAAGAATTCTTGCGCGTTGTTGTAGAGGTAGTTGTCGAGCACATCGGCGGGCAGGTCCAGCGCCGGCCGCTTCGGGAACGACGCGGCGCATTTGCAGCACCGGCCAGTCGGACGCGTAGATCACCTTGTTCGGCCCGCGGGTACGCATGTAGTGCAGCAGGCTTTCCGGCAGCCGCTTCGGCGACCACGCCGACGTCATCAACCGCAAGTTGGCGTATTTGATCAGCAGCCGGATCGCGATGTCCCACCACGGGTCAGCGCCGTGAATCATGCACAGCTTCAGTTCGGGGAATCGCACGCAGACCCGGTCGAGATGCATCGGGTTCTGCACCTCCCCGGGAATCGGCGGGCCCGGGAATGCCGGTGTTGATGCACAGCGGCAGCTCGAGCTCGGCGCACTTGGCGTACAGCGGATAGTAGACGGCGTCGCTGGGCGGGTACTGCCCGTCGCCCCAGAAGCTCGGCCCGACAGCCGCATAGGCAACCGGCAGGTCCTTGACGATTGCGGTCAGTTCCCGCAGCGACGGCACGGGACGCAGCAGGTTCACCCCGCCCATCGCCAGCGCGAACCGATCCGGCTTGCCTCGACGAATTTGCGCGCGGTGACCGACGGCTTGGCCAGGTTGTCCATCAGGATCGCCTTGCGCACCCCCTGCTCGTCCATCTCGTCGAGCAGCTTCGGACAACTCGACCGGCTGCGAACATCGACTCCGGCCCCTTGAAGTAGTCGTCGCGCACCTTGAGCATCCAGCGTGGGCTGCTGCTCGGTCTCGCCGAAGTGCACATTGACCAGGCAATCGATACGCTTTCATGTCGACATCGGCGCCTTTGCTGTTGCGTGACGCTTTCGCCCAGCGGTAGTCGGCCTTGCCGTTGCCCAGCCGCTGGATCTGCTCGACGAAGAGGAACTCCTTGGGCGCCTTGAACCGCGCCAGTTGCGACGTGCAGAGCGTGTGCAGCTCCTCGGCGGCTGCGTCGGCTCCGGTCGCGCGAGTCGACGAGGGCGACGAGTTCTTCGCCCCAACGCTCGCTGGGGCGTCCGACCACCAGCGCGTCGGCGATCGCCCGGATGGGCGCGCAGCACTTCTTCGACTTCCTCGACGAAAACCTTCTCGCCGCCGGTGTTGACCACCAGCGAATCGCGGCCGAACAGCCGCAACGGTGCCGTCGGGTTCCAGGCCGGCCCGGTCACCGGAGATCACCACCCGCTTGCCGTCGATCTCCGGAAAGGTCTTGCGGTGCGGCTTCGGGATCGTTGAAGTAGCCGAGCGGGATTCGTCCACGCCCTGGCGGCCCAACCCACCTCCGGCTCACCGGGTTACAGGAAGCGGCTGTAGTCGTCGGAGAGCACCAGTCCGCCCTCGCGAAACGTGGAAGGTGTCGGCCCGGGTGCCGCGCCGGCTGTGCCCGAACGCCCATGTTCCCGGTTTCCGACGAGCCGTATCCGTTGATGATGGTGATGTGCGGAATGGCACTCCAGCAGCGCCCGCTGGTACTTCGGATTCGTCGCCGCCCCGCCGGTGCCGATGGCGTACAGCGACGACAGATCGTAGGAGCCGCGCCTGCAACTCGGCGACCAGTGGGGCCGGCGTAAGCGTCGCCGACCATCGTCATCATGCCGACCTTTTCCCGCTCGCGCGGTCTCCCACACCGATCGCGGGTCGAGCTTCTGCACGGTGTCGTAGAGCACCACCGGTGGGCCCGCCATGATCGCCGCGAACGCGGTCCACATGCCGGCCGCATGCATCAGCGGCGAAACCGCGAACCAGGGTGCCCCACCGTCACGCGACCTTGTCGTGGATCTCCGGCGCGCAGCGCGTGGTCGGCGCCTACCATCGACGACACGTACATGTCGGTCTGCCGCCACAGCACGCCCTTGGGGCGACCGGTCGTGCCGCCGGTGCAGATCATGATCAGATCGTCAGGCGACGCCAGTCACGTCGTGGTCGGTATCGCCTGCGCCAGAGCGTCATCCAGCGACACCGCGCCGGGCAGTTCGGGGTGCCGCTTCCGTCGTCGACCGACACCAACAAGTCAACCGGCGCCGGCAGCACGTCGGCGAACTTCGCGCCCAGCCCGCGGTGGTAGATGACCGCCCGGGGTTGCACGTAGTCAAGCAGATCGCCGACCTCGCGCGGCGTGTAGTGGTGGTTGATGTTGACCGGGACGATGCGGGCCTTGAGGCAGCCGATCACCATGTCCGGGTACAGGTCGTTGTGCATGATCAGCGCGACCCGGTCCTGCCCGCATTCCCAGCGCTCGAGGCGTCCGCGTTCGCGATGAGCGCCGAACCCCTTGCTCGCGAGGAAGTTCGCCAGCCGTCGGGTGCGCTCCGCCGACTCGGCGAAGGTGCTGCGGCGGTCGCCGCAGACCGTCATCACGCGGTCGGGGACGACGTCGGCGATAGCGTCGAGCACCGCCCCGACGGTCCATTCGCTCACGGGCGTAGCCGGCCTAGGCCGATCAAGCGGCCGAGCCGACTTTGACACCGAGGAGATCTAAAGCGTTGTCGCGCATGATCTTTCGGATGTCGGCTTCGCTGAAGGCCGTCGAGCTCCTCGGTGAACGACATCGGCGACTCGAGGCCTTCTCCATGCGGCCAGTCAGAACCGAACAGGATCTTGTCGACGCCGATGACCTCGGCGAGCTCCGGCAGATCGTCCTCGTAGTAGGGGGCGATCCACACGTTGTTGCGCAGCTGCTCCACCGGATCCTCCGGGAAATACTGGGGCTGGGTGTTCGCCGCCTTCTTCAGCCGCTTGACCAGCCGGTGCACGAAGTAGGAGCCGTTCTCGATGCTGACCGCCTTCAGTTTCGGATGACGGGTGAACACCCCGTGCACGATCATCGAGGCCATCGTGTCGTGGATGGCGCGGTCGTCGAGGAGCACCTGGTCCAGCGGATCCTTGGCGCCGAACCCCTCGAACGTCGACTTGCCGCCCCACATCGCCGCGATGTGCAGATAGCCGCTGTCGCTCAGGTGGAATCCCACCGGCACCCCCGCCTCGGCCAGCCGCGCCCACACCGGATCGTGGCTGGGATCACCCAGCGACCGCGGCTTGACCACGCCGGGCACCGGCGCCGGCCGCACCAGCACCAGCTTGGCGCCGCGCGCCAACACGAACTCGACCTCTTCGAGCGCCTTGGCCGGGTCGGCCAGCGAAATGATCGGCGCGGCAATGATTCGGTGATCGGGCCGGTCGAAGCCCCAGTCCTCGTCGAGCCACAGGTTGAACGCATGCACCGACGCCATCGTCGCCTCGATGTCGTGCTTGAGCGCCTCCTCGACGCCGCACCGAATGTCGGCAGCATGAACACAGTCTCGATGCCCTGCGTGTCCATCACCGTGATCGCGGGCGTCGCGGTTCTGGTACTCGGGGTGCTCGGCCAGCCGCTCGACCTTCATCAGCGACGCCGGGTCGACGCCTTCGGGGATCTCGCCGCGGAACAACAGGTCCAGGCAGCCCGGCACGATGATCGGGTCGAAGGTCGGGTTCGGGAATGAAGTGGTTGACCCGGTCCCCGATCACGGCCCAGGTGCGCTTGCCCTCGTTGACCATCTGCACGCCGCGGCGTTTGAACTTCTTGTCGAGGTGGCGGGTGAAGGAGTCCAGCGGCTCGTAGTAGTGGTTGTCAACGTCGATCGCCTGGTAACCCAAGTCAGCCATGATCATCCTTTCCGCCATTACCGGCGAACACTAAGCGTCGGTCGAAGCGAGCGAGGGAAATTGCGGCGGCCGCTTCTCGAGAAAACTGGTGATGCCCTCGATGACGTCCGGCCGCGGCATGCGCCTCGTGCAACAAAGTCTCGGCGACGCGAATTGGCCTCGTACGACGTCGCGAGTGGCGTCACCGTAAACCTGGCTCTTGATCACCGCCATCGACGCCGGGGAGCAATTCGCGGCGATGTCCTCGGCGTAGTCCAGGGCACGCTTCATCAGACTCTCCGGGGCCACAACTTCTTTGACGAGACCCAGCTCGGCCGCCTCGTCGGCGAGGAACGTCCGCCCGCTCAGCAACAGGTCGAGAGCCACGCCCCAGGTGGTCAGCCGCGGCAGTATCCAAGAGATGCCGAACTCGGCGATCAGACCGCGGCGCGCGAACACGGCGGCGAACTTCGCGCCCGCGGCCGCGAACCGGACATCACACATCAGCGCCTGGGTCAGACCGATGCCGACACAAGCACCGTTGATGGCCGCGATGACGGGCTTGCGCAGCGTCGTCACAAAATGGGGCGGGCGATCGCCGACCAAGTCGGCCAGGTTCGTCTGGCCTGCCTTCTGGATCGTCTCACCGTAGCTGGGCGCCGAACTGGGTGCGCCCAAATACGCGCCCGCACAAAATCCCCGGCCCCGGCCGGTCAACACGATGGCCCGGACGGCGGGGTCCTGCTCCGCGCGGTCGATCGCCGCGTAGAACCCGGCGGCGATGTCGGGGCCCCAGGCGTTGAGGCGATCCGGACGATTGAACGTCAGAATTGCAACACCGGTTTCAGTGGTCTCATACAGCACCGCCTCATCGGTGACCACATGGTCGGCCGCGCTCATCAGACCGTCCCCTCATAGCTGACCAACAGGCGAGTTTGTACCCATACTGTATACCTATCGGTACCGCATTCCACAACCGCTGCCAATCGGGCGTGAAACCCCGACTAAACTGCGCTTTCGGGCACCGCAGCGCCGCTTCAGCCGTGCGCGGATCGACGGCCCTGCCGCCGATGTTTTTGACGGGGCCGTAACCCCCGACTCGCCGAACGCCGGCACTCTTTTTTGACGCGCAAACGCCCGTCGACGTGGCAAGACTTAATTCTTGTGGCGTGTGACACGTCGGCGCCACGTTTGCATCGACCACGGGATCGGGAAACCCAGAACAAGCCAGCCGACAATGGGAGGTAGATGCAATGGTTGACGTCAAGAGTGGCCCGGTCGAATTCGTTCGCGGCATCGTCGAAGATGCCCTGGGTAAGACCAAGCAGATCATCGGGATCATCATCGGCAACGACAGCTTGATCGACGAGGGCAAGGCTCAGCAGGACAAGGCGGACGCGCAGCGCAACGCTGGAAAGAAGGAAGCCGCCGCTGAGAAAGCCCGCGGCAAGGCCAAGGCCTACGAGCAGCGCGAGCGGGCCGAGCAGAACTAAACGGCCGGCTGTCCGAGCGGGCCCGGTCACTGACCGGGCCCGCTTCGCTGTGTAACCCCTTCTACTGCAACACCGTTTCGCGTAGGCCCAGGCGCTGGTAGGCATTCTCGATCTGGGCCTTAGCCTCGGCGGGCAGCTCGGCCTGCGGGGGACGGGAATGCGGATACGCACCGATGGGCAGGCCAAGCAGCGACGCGGCGTACTTGAATGCGCCGCCCCAGTGGGTGAAGTAATCCGCTCGACCCGGGTAGCACGTCCACCAGGATCCGATGTCGAGGTCGAACTGGTCCAGGCCGGATTCGCGGCCGTAGTCCATGGCCTCGACGAGTTTGTCGCTTTGAATCAGATCCCAATATTCGGAAAACAATCGGCGCGTGGGCGTTTCGAAAAGGTAGCCCGCGGTACCCAGTTGCGCCGGACAGACGATCCCGTCGCGCAGCCAGCCGGCCCGGTACACCGTCTTGTCGCATTCCCACACCGCCAGACCGGGCGCCAGCTCGTGCAGCATCCGGCTGCTCGCCGGCCGGAAGGCGCCCTCCTTGGTGGCACACACCGCGGGAACCTCGTTGTAGATCCGGGCGCTTTCGGCCGGCGTCAGCACATAACCCGACGACGGCGAATTGAACATGCCCAGAGCGATATTCGTGCGCGCCGCCACGTATTGGAAGAAGCGCAGCACGCCGTCGCCGCCGTGCGCTTCCATCATCGGCGTTTGAATGTAGGCGATGTCGGCGCCCGCCTCCTGGGCGTGCAGCGTCAGGTCCACACAGTCCTTCGCCGACATGGCCGCCGTGCACGCCTGCACCACCACGTCGGGATTGATGCCACGCGCTTCCTCGACGGCCACCTCCAGCAGGCGTTTCCGCTCGTCGAGGGTCAGCGACCAGAACTCGGCGATTCCGCTGGTGCACCACAACATCGGATGTCCGAGCTCGCCCACGCAGTAGCGCACCAGCGTCCGGTAAGCGTCCCAGTCGATGTCATCGCCGTCGGTGCCGCAGAACGGGGTGTAGAGGGAGTCGCCGATCCCCCGCAATGCGCCTGGCGCCCACGCACGCGCCTCTGCTGCCGTAGCCACAATCGACTCCTTTTGTCTGCCAATCGATTTCTTCGAGCCGTCGTCAGGTGAAGTCTGAACCGCCGTCGACGTTGATGTTGGCTCCGGTCATGTAGGAGTTTCGCCGCGAGGCGAGGAATGCGGCGACCGGGCCGATTTCGTCCGGCAGACCCGCACGCGGCATGTGCGCGGGATGACCGAAATGCTTGGCGATGGCGTCCATCAGCGCGTAGGGGTCGTTGCCGTCGACCCCCACCGACTTCGCCCAGCCGACCAGGGATTCCGACGCGATGCTGCCCGGCGACACCACGTTGACCATGATCTCGTCCTTGGCCAGCAGCAGGGACAGGTTCTTCGAAACGCTGGTCAGCATCGATTTCGCCGCCGTGTAGGCGGGCAGCATGACGCTTTGCCGCTGAGTCGAGTGCGCCGAGAAGTTGACGATGCGGGCCCATTGCGCCTTGCGCAGCAGCGGAAGCGCCGCGCGCACGCAACGCACCATCCCCAGCACTCCGTCGTCGACGGACTGGCGCCACTGGTCGTCGGTCAGATCTTCGAACGTGCCGGCGGCGCCCGGCCCCACCGTGATGACCAGAGCGTTGAGTTGGCCGTCCCATCGCTGGGCGAGCTCGCCGAACACCGCACCGACCGCTCCGTCGTCCCCGATGTCGGCCGTCAATCCGACGGCGTCCGGGCTGCCGCGTTGCGTGAGATCGGTCACCGCGGCGTCGAGGGCGTCGCGGCTACGGCCGACCACCGCCACCCGGGCGCCCTCGTCGGCGAAGCAGCGCGCCGTCGCCAATCCCATACCGCGGCTACCGCCGACTACCACCGCAGTGGCATTCGCCAGCCCTAGATCCATTGCTTGATCCGTAGCTCTAGTCTGGTCATTTCGCCTGTCCAGCCGGTTTACCAAAAAGCCTACGATAGGTATTACAGTAGCAGAGGAACAATGCGACACGCACGCGTATACGCAGGTCAGAAGAGAAGTGCGGGTAAATTCGACTTTACCGGCAGCACGACCGCCGGACCGCATGCACGAAACAGATTTTGATGGAGGTGCCCGTAGTGGCAAAACAGGCGACCGCCGATAAGCGCCAGCGACGCGAGCGCGGGTCCATCAATCCCGATGACATCATCAGCGGCGCATTCGAACTCGCGGAGCAGGTGTCGATCGACAACCTGAGCATGCCGCTGCTCGGCAAACATCTCGGTGTCGGCGTGACGAGCATCTACTGGTACTTCCGCAAGAAGGACGACCTGCTCAACGCGATGACCGACCGCGCCCTGAGCAAGTACGTGTTCGCCACCCCCTATGTCGAAGCCAGCGACTGGCGCGAGACTTTGCGCAACCACGCGCGATTGATGCGTAAGACCTTCATGGGCAACCCAATTCTGTGCGACCTGATTCTGATTCGGGCGGCCCTGTCTCCGAAAGCGGCGCGGATGGGCGCCCAGGAGATGGAGAAGGCGGTTTCCAATCTGGTGGAGGCCGGCCTGTCACCGGAGGACGCGTTCGACACCTATTCGGCGGTTTCGGTTCACGTACGCGGATCCGTGGTGCTGCAACGCCTCTACGAAAAGAATCAATCGTCGGATGTCGGACCCCGCGCCATCGAGGACGCCGTTTCCATCGACCCGGAGAAAACCCCGCTCCTTGCTCAGGTGACCCGGATAGGTCACCGCATCGGCGCGCCCGACGAGACCAATTTCGAGTACGGCCTCACCTGCATTCTCGATCACGCCGGCCGGCTGATCGACGAGAGCAACGGATCGAAGGGCAGCAAGGCGGGCGCAAGTCGCCCGCGCAAGGCGTCGACCGCGCGAGGGCGGTCCAAGACGCCGGCGAATCGCTAGCTGTATCCGAAAATTCTTGTCACTCCTCGGGTTCCGGTACGTGGAAGTGCTCGTCGCGTAACCGAAACGCTTCCCGGGCGCCATGCTGCGCACGGGTTTTGACGAAGTTGAATTCGTCCGGCCCGAATTGCAGGTTGGTGCCAAACGCGTGGAACAGGTAGCTGGCGACCTCTTCGCCCTGGTACGCCTGGCTCTGCTCGACAAGCCGGAATGCCTCCTTGGCGATGACGACCCCGTCGGCGGGCATCTTCGCCGCCTTCTCGGCCCAGTATCGTGCCCGGGCCGTCACCGAGCCGGGATCGCAGGTGTCAGTGAAGATTCCAAGGTGCTCGATCTCGCCTGCCTCGATGATGTCGCCGGTCAACAGCAGGCGCCGGGACAGCACCGGCCCGAGCCGGTGAAAGAACATGTGCAAGCTGCCCAGCGCCGGGCCCAGGAAGCGGGTTGCCGGCATGCCGATCCTGGTGTCACGCGCGATGACCGAGATGTCGGTCATCAGCGCCAGCTCGAAACCGCCGCCGAGTGCGTAGCCGGCGATCTCCCCCACCGTCACCTTGGGGAAGCCCATGAAATTATGATAGAAGCCAAAAGACTTGCGATCCACGGTAAGTCGCCGACGCTGACTGGGACGGCGTTTAGCGGCCCGGTCGTCGCCTGCGGCCTGGTCCGGTGGCTCGGACGAGCCGTACCACCCGTAGGCGTTGTTCATGTCGGCTCCGGTGGAAAAGACTCCCTCGGCACCACGCAGCAGCACCACCGTCAGGTCGTCGTCTTCGGCCACCCGGTCCAGGCAACGGGCGACGGCCTCGCGCATTGCCGCGTCATACGAGTTCCGTTGTTTGGGATTGTTGAGTGTGATGGTCGCGATGCGCCGATCGGGATCGATGTCGAAGAGCACACGATCGTCAGAAGTGCTCGCAGTGGTCATTTATCGGACTCCTTTCGGCGCCTGCCGAATCGCGATCCGGCAAGCTTCTCCGGCCGTGACGCCAACGTGTTGACCTCGCCGGTACACAGGACTTCGTCGTCGAGCAACAGCCGCCCGGTCGACGTGATGCCGCGTTCGCCCTCGGAGCGGGCGATGTCGAATCGCAGCTCGGTCAACACCGGTGTCGGCCGGCGGAAGGTCACGACCAGGGATCGTGTCTTGCCGGACAGGCCGGTGACGCAATTGTGGTGCTGAATGATGCAGTCGAAGAAGACGCCCAGGAATCCACCGTGCACCAGTCCCGGCGGCCCCTCGTAGACCAGCGGGAAGTCGACACTGCCCGTTGCGTTCTCGGTGTCGAGTCGGTCGAACCGGTATTCGGGAAAGGCCGGGTTGTACCCTCCGATATCGGTTGCGTGGTTGAGGTAGACGCGACGGGGATCGTCGGGCAGTTCGCCGATGCGCGGCGCGTTGTCCGTCGGCGCCGCGGCCGCCAGCTCGCTCTCCCACTCGGCGAATTTCTGCAGCATGGCGTCCACCGCGCGGTGCGGATGCTCGAGGGACACCAGCAGTGAGCTCAGGCGCCGCATGGCGGCCGCTGCGGCCACGGTCTGGGCGAGCGGCGCCTCGCCGAATCTGGCGTCGCCGTTGCTCGTCGACGCGGGCGCGGCATCCCCCTCCGACAAGGCCATGATCCCCTCTTTCACCTCAGTTGTTCCGCAGGCAGCGTATCCTTGCTAACTTATACAGCGTATCAATCGTATTGCCTACTGTATGGGTAACCGTATCGGCGGAGAAAGGCCGGATTCGACGGTGAGTCAGGGGACCGGCACGGCCGGCGCCGAGGGTTCGGTGACAGTGCACCGAGACGGTGCGGTGTTACTGGTCACGCTCGATCGCCCATCACGTCGTAACTCGTTGACGCAGTTGATGATCGGTACTTTGGTCCGGTCGCTGACCGATGCCGCCGCCGATGATTCGCTGCGCGCCGTACACATCCTCGGCGCAGGCGACGACTTCTGTGCCGGCGCCGACTGGGTGGCCAGCCAACAATCCCGCCGGGCGACGTCCGCGCACCGGCGATCTGGTGCGGCGGATCCCCCATGCCGCCCACCGGGTGATCGAGCTCATCGCAAGCATCCAGCTGCCGGTCGTGTGCAGCGTGCGGGGCTGGGCCGTGGGATTCGGCTGCAATCTCGCTCTCGCCGCTGACTTCACGATCGCCGCTGACGACGCGGTGTTCTGGGAGCCCTTCATCGACCGTGGCTTCAGCCCGGACTCGGGGTCCACCTGGTTGCTGCCCCGGCTCGTCGGGGTGGCGCGGGCCAGGCGGATGCTGCTGCTCGGCGAGAAGGTGAGCGCGCCGGATGCGGCCGACTGGGGATTGATCCACCAGACGGTGAGCAGCTCGGACCTCGATCAGGCCGCCGGGGAGTTGGTGGGCCGACTGGCCTCTGGACCCACGGCCGCGATCGGCCTGGCCAAACAGGCCCTGAACTTCGGGCAGCATGCAACATTGAGCCAGTCGTTGACCCAGGAACTGTTCAATCTGGAATTATCTTGCCGAACAAGCGATTTCAAGGAGGGCCTGGAGGCCTTCCGGCAGCGACGCACACCGAAGTTCGATGGCCGATGATCGGCTACGAAGGGATGACCGATGCCCACTGATTCGTTCGACACGATCAAGTACGAAGTCGACGGGCACACCGCGACTATCACCCTGAACCGGCCGGACGCCCTCAATGCGCTCAGCCCGCACATGATCACCGAACTTCGGGCTGCCTACGACGAGGCCGAAAGCGACGACAACGTCTGGCTGACCGTCGTCACCGGCACCGGCCGTGCGTTCTGCACCGGCGCCGACGTCAAGGAAATTCCCGAAGACGGCAAGGTGATCTACGAGCGGCCATACCTGTCGACGTACGACCAATGGGAGGCGCCGCAGGAGGGCACGCCGCCGTTTCGCACCATGGCCAAGCCCGTACTGACCGCCGTGAACGGAATCTGCTGTGGCGCCGGGATGGACTGGGTCACTACGACCGACATCGTCATCGCTTCCGAGCAAGCGACCTTCTTCGATCCGCACGTCAGCATCGGGCTGGTGGCCGGCCGGGAATTGGTGCGGGTGGCCCGGGTGCTGCCCCGCTCGATCGCGCTGCGCATGGCACTGATGGGCAAGCACGAGCGGATGAGCGCGGGGCGCGCCTACGAGCTCGGATTGATCAGCGAAATCGTCGAACACGACCGCCTGCTGGAGCGAGCCCACGAGATCGCCGACATCGTCAATTCCAATGCACCGCTGGCTGTTCGGGGCACCCGGCTGGCCATTCTCAAGGGCCTGAACGTGCCACTGCACGAGGCGGAGATACTCGCCGAGACCTTCCGGGAGCGCGTGCTGCGCACCGAGGACGCGCAGGAAGGCCCCCGGGCGTTCGTCGAAAAACGCAAACCGAATTGGCAATGCCGATGACTTTCGAAACCATTCTGCTCGACATCGACGCGCACGACCATGTCGCCACCATCACGCTCAATCGCCCGGATCAGCTCAACGCGTTCAACCGCACCATGTGCGAGGAGATGGCCCGCGCGTGGCGCATGGTCAAACTCGACGAGTCGGTGCATGCGGTGGTGTTGCGCGCGGCCGGCGACCGGGCGTTCAGCGCCGGGCTGGACATCAAGACACCGTACGGCCAGCCCGAAAACATCTGGAACCACGAGGATCCCGGCGAGGCGCTGAGTCCGAAGTGGCAGAAGATGTGGAAACCCGTGGTCTGTGCGGTTCAGGGGATGTGCACCGCGGGCGCGTTTTACTTCATCAACGAATCCGACGTGGTCATCTGCTCCGACAACGCCACGTTCTTCGACTCTCACGTGTCGGCTGGCCTGGTCTGCGCATTGGAGCCGATCGGCCTGATGCGGCGCATCGGCCTGGGCGAGACTTTGCGCATAGCGCTGATGGGCAACGACGAACGGGTCAGCGCCGACACCGCGCTGCGGATCGGATTGGTCTCCGAAGTCGTCGCCGCCGACCAGCTGTGGAAGCGCGCCCACGAGATCGCGGCGACCATCGCCGCCAAGCCGCCGACCGCGACCGCGGGCACGGTGAAAGCGATCTGGGAGTCGCTGGACAAGCCGTACCGTGCCGCACTGGACCAGGGCCTGATCTACACCCGGCTGGGAAACCCGCTGGGCACCGCGGAGCTGGCCGCTCAGAACGATGCCCAAGCCCGAGGCGCCGCGCGCGAACCAAAGATTCGCTGATGTCGCGTCACCCACTGGTTCAACGCATCGCCGACGTGCTCGACCTACAACCGGACTCGCCCGCCATCGAGTATGACGGCCAATGGATCTCCTGGGCACAGGTCGCCGCATCGTCACGACGCATCGCCGCCATTACCGCCGGAGCCGAAGTCGGGATGCTGTTGCGCAACCGGCCGGGTCACGTGGCGGCCTTTCTGGGCGTGCTGCTGGGCGGTGGAACGGTCGTGGTCATCAACCCGTCTCGCGGTGACGAGCGCACCAAGTCCGACATCACGGGGCTACAGCTTCCCGTGATCGTCGGCGCGCGCGACGATCTGGCGACGCTCGTCCCCGCGGGCACGCCGACCGTGGCGATCTCGGGCCTGTTGGACGCCGAGATCTCCGCCCCGCCCCTCGGCGAGGTCGCCCCGCCCTCCGGCGTCGCGGTGCGCATGTTGACCAGCGGCACGACGGGCCCGCCCAAGCGAATCGATCTGGGCTACGACATGCTGGCGCGCAGCGTGATGGGTCCGGATCCCGATCACGCGGCCCCGCCTCAAGAGCTGCGGCGCGGCGTCGCGATCGTGAACTCCCCGCTGGTGCATATCGGCGGAGTATTCCGGGTGCTGCAATGCATCGCCGAGGCGCGACCGTTCGTGCTGCTGGAGCGATTCGAGCTCAACGCCTGGGCCGAGGCGGTGCGCAAACACCGGCCCCGCGCGGCGTCGCTGGTACCGGCCGCGCTGCGCACCGTGTTGCACTCCGATATTCCCCGCGCCGACCTGGAAAGTCTCCGCGCCGTTACCTGCGGGACCGCACCGCTATCGGCCGAGGATGCCGACGCCTTCACCGAGAAGTACGGCGTCCCGGTGTTGACCTCCTATGCGGCAACCGAATTCGGTGGCGGCGTGGCGGGCTGGACCCTTCCCGACCACCAGCGGTACTGGCCAACCAAACGGGGCAGCGTCGGTCGGGCCAATCCGGGCGCCCAGCTCAGGGTGGTCGCCGACGACGGAACACCGCTGGGCCCAGACGAAGTCGGCCTGCTGGAGGTCAAGCCGGGCCAGCTGGGGCCTGCCGCGCAGTGGATGCGGACCACGGATATGGCGCGGATCGACGCCGACGGGTTTCTCTGGATCGTCGGCCGCGCCGACCAGGCGATCATCCGCGGCGGTTTCAAAGTGATGCCCGACGACGTTCGCGTCGCACTGGAGAGCCACCCCGCCGTCGCCGGTGCGGCCGTGATCGCCCGGCCCGACGATCGGCTCGGCGAGACACCGGTCGCGATGGTCGAGCTACGCGAGCAGGCCTGCGCCGACGCCGAAACGCTGGTGAACTACCTGCGAGAGCGGCTGGCCCGCTACGAGATACCCACCGAGATCGTGATCGTCGACACCATCCCCCGAACACCATCGGGGAAGGCCGATCTCGGTGCGATCGGGGGCTTCTTCCGCGGGCCCGCAATGCAGCGCGGCCATGCTCGCTGATTCTTTTACGGTCGCCCAGATTCTGCGACGGCAAGTTCGCTTGCGCGGCGACCACCCGCTGCTGGTCTGCGATGGCGACCGGATCAGCTACGCCGAGGCCGACCTCCGGTCGGCGGTGCTCGCCCGCGGGCTGATTGCCCTCGGCGCCGGCAAGGGAACCCACGTGGGGCTGCTGCATCCGAACGGACCCGAGTTCGTCGTGGGGATGCTGGCGGCGGCGCGTATCGGTGCCGTGGTGATCCCGTTCTCCACCTTCGTCACCGCGCGCGAACTGCGCGAGCAACTGGTCGACAGCGATGTGGAAATCCTGTTGACCGCCGCGTCGTTTCGCTCTCACGATTACGTGCAACGACTGTCCGAGATTCTCTCGGACGCAGATCTCGGATCCCGCTTGTTGTGTGCCGCGGCACCGCAACTGCGCCACGTCGCGGTCACTCACGAAACGGTGTGTCGGCGTGCCGATTCCATCGACACCGGACTCCTGATCGCGCTGGAAGATGATGTTGCAGAATGCGATCCGCTGGCGATCGTGTACACGTCGGGCTCCACCAGCGCCCCGAAGGGAGTGGTGCACAGCCACGGCGCCCTACTCGCGCATCAGCACAACCTCAACGAGATCCGGGGTTTGACGGCCGACGACCGGCTGTTCTGCAATTCGCCGTTCTTCTGGATCGGCGGGCTCGCGTTCGGCCTGCTGGCGACTTTGGTGGCCGGATCGACTCTGGTGTGTTCCAACGCCACCGATGCGGGCGAGACGCTCGACCTGCTGGAAGCCGAAAAGCCGACCATGACCAACGGGTTCGCGGCCGGCGATCGCGCACCTGGCCGACCATCCGAGCTTCCCCGACGCGCGATCTGTCGTCGATGCGGCGCGGCAACCTGTACCCGATCATGGCGCCCGACGCCCGCCCGGCCGACCCGGAACTGCGGCACAACATGCTGGGCATGACCGAGGCCGGCAGCGTCGTCCTGATCAGCGAGGACGAATCCGACCAACCCGAGCACCGGCGCGGCTCGTTCGGCAAGGCGGCACCGGGATTTGAGACCAAGGTCATCGACCCCGACACCGCCGCGGGCGTGCCGGCCGGCGAAGTCGGCGAACTGTGCATCCGCGGGCCGTACCTGATGCAGCGCTACCACAAGCGCAGTCGCGAGGAATGCTTCGACGTCGACGGTTGGTTCCACACCGGCGACTTGGTGCGCGTGGATGCCGACGGATACTTCTATTTCGTCGGCCGGCTCAGCGCGATGATCAAAACGGCGGGCGCCAACGTCTCGGCGGCCGAGGTCGAGAAGGCCATCACCAGGGTCACCGGTGCGCAGGCTTACGTCGTGGGCATTCCCGACACCGAGCGGGGTGAGCTGGTTGCCGCGGTGGTCGTCCAACCGGATTTCGACGAAGTTACTGGGCGTGAGCGGCTGAAGCAAGAGCTGTCGTCGTACAAGATTCCCAGGCGGTTTCTCGCCTTGTCGCGCACCGAAATACCGCTGCTGTCCAGTGGAAAGGTCGACCTGCAGCAGCTGAGGAAGCTCTTCGATGCCTGACACCATCGACCAACTGGTGCGGTTCCGAGCCAAGCACGACCCGGACACACCGATGGTGATCGACTCCGACCATCCGGATCAGCTACCGCGAACTCGAGTCGACCACACGCGATTTGGCGGCCGCCTTCGTCGATGTGGGCGTGGGCAAGGGAACCCGGGTGGGGCTCATCATGCCCAACAGCACCCGCTGGGTCCAGGTCGCCATCGCGCTGACCCGGATCGGCGCGGTGCTGGTCCCACTGAGCACCCTGTTGACCGCCGCAGAGCTGGCCGCCGCAACTACGGGCGGCCGCGGTGCAATTCTTGGTCAGCGTCGAGGAATTCCGCGGCCACCGCTACCTCGATGACCTCACAACGATGTGGCCCTCCGAACTTCCCGCGCTACGCGAGGTTTGGCCGGCCGACCTGCTTGACAACGCCTTCGCGAGCGAGTCCGCCCGCGACCTCATCGATGCCATGACGGCGACCGTCACGCCCGCCGACCCGTTGGTGATCATGTTCACCTCGGGCAGCAGCGGATCGCCCAAGGGAGTCATCCACTCCCACGGCAACGCGTTGGGCGCCGTGCAGTCGGGCCTTGCGGCTCGTTGCATCACCGGCGAGACCCGCCTGTATCTGCCGATGCCCTTCTTCTGGGTGGGCGGTTTCGGCAGCGGCATACTTTCCGCCCTGCTGGCCGGCGCCACCCTGGTCACCGAGGCGATACCACGGCCGGAAACGACCCTGAGGCTGCTGGAAGCCGAACGGGTCACGTTGTTCCGAGGCTGGCCGGACCAAGCCGAAACGTTGGCACGCCACGCCGGCAAGGTCGGCGCTGACCTCTCGGCTCTACAGGCGGGAAGCCTGCAGGCGCTGCTACCGCCCGGCCAGCGCGCCCAGCCCGGCGCGCGAGCGACGTTGTTCGGCATGACAGAGGCCTTCGGACCGTACTGCGGCTATCCCGCCGATACCGACATGCCCGCGACGGCGTGGGGCAGTTGCGGAAAGCCATTCTCCGGCATGGAAGTACGCATCGTCGACCCCGACGACGGTGAGCCCGTCGCGGCGGGAACCGCCGGCATGATCCAGATCCGCGGACCGCACACGCTGCGCGGCATCTGCGGGCGCACCCGCGAGGAGCTGTTCACACCCGACGGCTTCTACCCCACCGGTGACCTCGGCCACCTCGACGAGCAGGGATTCCTGTTCTACCACGGGCGATCCGACGACATGTTCAAGGTCAGCGGCGCGACCGTCTACCCCGGCGAGGTCGAGCGCGCGCTGCGTACGATCGACGGCATCGACAACGCGATCGTCACCAATGTGCCAGGCCCCGGGGGAAATCGGGTGGGTGCCGCCGTGGTGTGTGGCACCGGCGCGCTGACTGCCGAGCAGCTTCATGCGTCGTCCCGAAAGTCTGTTGAGCGCCTTCAAGGTACCCACGGTGTGGCTTTTGCTGGATTCCGACGACGACGTTCCGCGCGGCGGCACCGGCAAGATCGACATCCGCCGGTTACGCGAGATGCTGATCGAAGCAAGCAGGCCTTAAGGCACCCGCGTCCAGGGCTGACAGTTCTGCGATTCGAACGCTTTGATCGTCGTGTTGATGTTGGCGAACATCGGGCCGATGGACATATTCGTCTGGACCACATGGTCCTTGTTAGCGTCCGGCGTGCTGTAGGTGAACCATGCGCACATCGAGTCCTGGGTCGGCACATTGTTGATCCAGACACCGAACGTCGACGCCGAGCCGGCCGTTCGGTACAGGCCCGGTGCGATATCGGGCCCGACGACGAAAACACCATTGCCGGGGATCGGGTCGGCCGGCTCGGCGACGACCGTCGGTGTAAGGGCCATCGCCATCACGGCCGCAACGAATAGGGCCGCTGCGCGAAGCGTTGCGGGCATCTACTTTTCTCCGTTCGTTGCCCACCCTGCTGGCAGCCTATGCCCAACTTCGCTGTGCGACAAGAGATGGCGGTAGCTACCGACGAGTCCCAGACACCACCGACCGTGGCAACCGGCCCGCGCGCGAGTGTGCGCTCAGCATTCCCGTCGACCAGCACGTCGAAAGTCAGGTTCAGTCGCATGGGCCGGGTCAGCGACTGCCGCCAGGTGAGCCGCGCGCCGCTGCCGACCGCTTCACTCGTAAGACACTGCAATGCAACAGCTTCGCCTTTGTAGGTCGCTGTCCCGGCGAGCCCCTCGCGCAGTTGCGTGAGTGCATACTGCACCACCACCGTGCCGATCGGGTTTTGATCGTCGTCACAGTCGCCTTCGTTACTCAACCTATTTCCTCCACCAGCCCGTCGGGCACCAACCCCAAAGCAGGTAGCACGGTGCTGGACATCGTGATTCGGTGACATCTTGGGTCAAGTCCGGTGTTGCCGAATTCCGTCCAGCACCGTTGGGCGTGAGTGCCGGATAATCCAGGCCGGCGGACAGGCCTGGGCCTTGGGCGCTCAGGCGTGACGGGCGGCTTCTTGGACGAGCTGGACGCGGCTGGCGAGCCCGAGTTTGGTGTAAACGTGAGTGAGGTGGCTTTGCACGGTACGCGGTGAGACGAACAGCCTGCTGGCGATGTCCCTATTGCCGAGGCCCTCGCTGACCAATCTTACGACGTCACGCTCGGTGGGAGTGAGCGATGCCCAGCCGCTGGTGGGTCGTTTACGTTCCCCGCGGCCGCGCCGTGCATAGGCGATCGCCTCCTCGGTCGACAATGCGGCGCCGTCAGCCCACGCGGCGTCAAAGTCCGTCTGATCCATCGCATCTCGCGGCGCCGCCACCGAGGCTTCGTAGCCAGCGTCCCAGACCTTGAAGCGGACCGCGCCTATACACTGCCGAAGACCGTCTGCCGCACCGAAAAGGCGGGCCGCTTCGCGCCAACTACCAGCATCGCTGGCCAGAACGGCGAGGCATTCGAGGATGTCGGAAATGCCCACACACGGGAAACCTTCGGGGACGCTGGCCAGCGCGTCATGGGCGTCGCGCTCAGCCTGCTCTGGCTCGCCCTGTGCGGTCGCCACGTGGGCGCGCACGCTCAGCGACCTCATGAGAACGGCCCACCCCGGAGCCGTCGCGACCGCGTCGTCGGCCCAGGAACGGGCCGTGATCAGATCCCCGCCCGCGAGTGCGGCTTCCGCCATGATGGGGCGCAGGTGCGCCGCAAAGCCCGGCAGAACACTTCCGTGCTCCCAGGCCGCCGCGGCCGCGTCCAGCGCCGGCCCTACATCGCCGGCGGCCAGGGCCGCGTTTGCCAACGCGAAGTAACCAACGCTCGCGGCGACCCCGCCAAGTTCGGACCCGGCCTCCAGACTCGCCTCGGCCGCGGCCCGGGCCGCGTCTGTCTCACCCTGCCAGGCCAGCGCGGTGCCCTGGTGCGCGAGATGAGCCGCCACATGCAGCGCATCGTGGGCGGCCTGGGCCTCGGCGGCGGCTGCGCGGAACTGTGCAACTGCTCCGGCCAGATCACCCTGCCATATCTGTGCGATTCCGAGGCACATGCGGCAGTGGCGCGAGTTGGATCCGTCACCGAGAGCCTCGGCGAGGTCACGACCTTCTTCGGCGGCGGCGCGCGCCGCGATCGGGTCACCGGCGGCGATCGCCGCGTCCGCCTGCCAGGCGAGGATCTGGCTGAGCCGCCACCGATCGTGCAACTCCCGGGCGAGGTCGAGCGCCTCGGCGAAGTACGCCCCGGCCAGCTCGGCGTTGTAGGCGGCGGTAAAGCCGCAGGCGGTCAGCGCCCTGGTCAGCAGGGCCGGATCATCGAGATCGCGTGCGAGCTTCAGCGCATGCCGCGCCCGATCCACGCTGTGCGCAGCACTCGACACCATCGCAAGCACAGCCTGGTCGGCCAGCGCCCGCGCGCGTACCGCGGCCGCCACCTCGCCGTTCTGTGCGATGTCATCGGTGAGGACTGTGTCGAACCAGGCCAGCCCTTCCCGGACGCGGCCCCGCGCGATCCACAGCGGCTGCAGGGACGACGCCAGCGTCAACGCCGGTTCGATAGCGGAGTTTTCGCAACTCCACCCAAACGCGGCGCGCAGGTTGTCGATCTCGCTTTCGGCCTGCTCGAGACACCGCTCATAATCACCGCCTGCGGGCGCGTCAAGCAGCCCCGCCAGCGCTGTGTAGTGATCGCGGTGGCGTGAGCGCACGGCATCGGCCTCGCCGGACTCGACGAGTTTTTCCTGGGCGTACTGGCGAACCGTTTCCAGCAAGCGGTATCGCGTTGCGCCACCGGCATGTTCAGCCGTGACGAGGGACTTGTCCACCAGCAGGGTGAGTAGGTCCAGAACCTGGAAGCGCTCCACCTCGCCGGAGCCCGCGATCGCTCGGGCGGCCTCGAGGTCGAAGCCGCCCAGGAAGGCGGCCAGCCGGCGAAACAACACGCGCTCGGGCTCGGTCAGCAGCGCATGCGACCAGTCCACCGAGGCGCGCAGGGTCTGCTGGCGGCGCACCGCGGTGCGGGAGCCGCCGGTCAACAAGCGGAACCGGTCGTGCAGGCTGGCGAGGATCTCGCCCAGCGACAAAGCGCGCACCCGCGCGGCCGCCAGCTCGATCGCCAGCGGTATCCCGTCGAGGCGGCGGCAGATCTCGGCCACCACGGCGGCGTTGGCGTCGGTGACGGTGAAGCCGGTCTGCGCCAAACGCGCGCGGTCAGCGAATAATTCGACCGCTTCGTCAGCTACCGGCAGCGACGGCACCCGCCACGTCGCCTCACCCGTCACGCCGATCGGCTCGCGACTGGTCGTCAGCAGGGTCAGCCCTTGGGCCCCGCCCAACAGCGCGACGACGAGCTCGGCGCACGGATCGAGCAGATGCTCGCAGTTGTCCAACACCACCAGCAGCCGACGGTCGCGGACAAAGCGGTTCAGCGTGTCCATCGTCGAGCGGCCAGGTTGGTCGGGTAGTCCCAGTGCTCGGGCGGCCGTGATAGGCACCAGATCGGGGTCGGTGATCGGCGCCAGATCCACAAACCAGACACCATCGGCATATTCGGCCGCCAAGTGGTTCGCCACTTCTACCGCCAGGCGCGTCTTGCCCACCCCACCGGCTCCGGTCAGGGCCACCAGCCGGTTCTGCGCTAACAGCTTCCGCACCTCGCTGACCTGCGGGCCGCGACCCACAAAGCTGGTGAACTGCGACGGAATATTATGGGCCGCAATGCTTTTAGCTGTTCGCAGAGGCGGGAAGTCGTTGCGCAGATCGGGGTGGCACAGTTGCACCACCCGCTCCGGGCGGGCAACACCGCGCAGCTCGTGTGTGCCCAGATCGGTCAGCCAGGCGTCGGCGGGCAGCGCGTCAACAACTAGATCCTCCGTGGTGCCGGAGAGCACACTCTGTCCGCCATGGGCAAGATTGCGCAGCCGCGCCGTGCGATTGATGGTCGAGCCGATGTAATTACCCTCATCGCGCAGCTGCACCTCGCCGGTGTGCACACCAATCCGCAAGCTGATCGGGGCCAACGGCGCCCGCTGCAGCTGAAACGCACACGCAACCGCATCGCTGGCCCGTGCGAACGCCACCACAAAACTGTCGCCCTCGCCCTGCTCCACCGGGCGTACTCCGCCATAGGCGGTCAGGAGATCCGACAACACGTGATCTAGCCTCGCGAACGCCGCCGTCATCTGCTCGGGGTGGCTTTCCCACAACCCGGTGGAGTTTTCAACGTCAGCCAACAGCAACGTCACCGTGCCCGTCGGCAAAAGCCCGTTCACACCAAGGTCGCTCCAGTCCACCAGCGGCGTCTCCGCGCGTGGATCGATCTGGCTCATGCTAGCCAGCATGCGCGCACCGCGTACGCAAAACATCAGCGGAAACACGTAGATGCGGCTCGATCGGGCACGGACGTTTCACCGTCAGGTGTGGCGAGCCGCTTCTTGGACGAGCTGGACGCGGCTGGTGAGCCCTAGTTTGGTGTAGACGTGGGTCAGGTGGGATTGCACGGTGCGTGGTGAGACGAAAAGCCTTGTGGCGATGTCCTTATTGCCGAGCCCCTCGCTGATCAGTCGGACGACGTCGCGCTCGGTGGGTGTGAGCGACGCCCAGCCGCTGGATGGGCGTTTGCGTTCGCCGCGGCCGCGTTGTGCGTAGGCGATCGCCTCCTCGGTGGACAGCGCAGCGCCTTCGGCCCATGCTGCGTCGAAGTCCTTCTCGCCCATAGCATCTCGCAGCGACGCCACCGAAACTTCGTAGTCGGCGTCGTAGATCTTGAAGCGAACCTCGCCGATCCGTTGCCGGATGGCGTGTGCCGCGCCGAAGAGCCGGGCCGCTTCGCGGCAACTACCCGCATCGCCGGCGACATAAGCCAGGCACTCGAGGGGGTCCGCAACGAATGCGCGCGCCTGCATGTCGGCGGCGCGTGCGAGCGCGTCATGGGCGTCGCGTTCGGCCTGATCCGGCTCACCCTGCGCGATCGCCACCTGGGCGCGCGTCGTCAGCGCCCACGTCGACCACATGCCGGTCGTGGTCGACACGGCCTCGTCGGCCCAACGGCGGGCAGCAGCGAGATCCCGGTCTGCCAGCGCTGCCTCGGCACTCCAGATGCGCTGCACTTGCCCGGCACCGCCAGTCACAAAAATCTTGTGCCGGAGCGTGGCCTCGCGCGCCTCGTGCGCCGCCGCACCATCCCCGGCGGCCAGGGCCGCGATTCCCAACGCCATGTGCCCCATCGCCGCGTACCTCCCGCCAAGCTCCGCGCCGCCCCCAAGGATCGCCTCGGCTGCCGCCCGCGCCGCGGCCATCTCACCCTGCCGTGCGAGTACAAAGCTCTGGCCAACGAGACAGGTCACCCTCGAGATCTCGTCGTGAGCGGCCTCGGCTTCGGCCACCACCTCGCCGAACTGTGCGGCGGCTCCCGCCAAATCGCCACTGAGGTGCTGGGCCGCCCCAAGGTAAAAGCGACACATACGCGAGCTGAAGCTGTCGCCGATCGCGTCGGCGAGGTCACGTCCCTCCTCAGCCGCTCCACGCATCCTGAGCGGATCGACGATGTGGGCGTACCGTGCCTGCAGGGCGAGAAGTTGGCTGAGCCGCCACCGATCGTCCACGGCACGGGCCAGGTCGATCGCCTCGGTAACGCATGCCCGGGCCACCTCGACGTGATAGTCCATGCTGGCGGTGAATCCGCAGGCGGTCAGGGTCCGGGCCAGCAGGGCCGGGTCATCCACGTCTCGCGCGATCGCCACAGCCTGTTGGGCCTGCTCCAGGCTTTCGGCGCCCATATGAGCATCGAGAACGGCCTTGTCGGCGAGCGCCCGGGCACGCACCGGAGCCGACAACCCGAGATGCTGCGCACCGAGACCATCGAGGGTGGCGTCGAACCAGGCCAGGCCTTCCCGGAGGCGGCCCCGCGCGAGCCATAGCGGTTGCAGTGAGGACGCCAGCGCCAGCGCGAGCTCCTTGTCGGAGTTCTCGCAACTCCACGCGAAGGCGGCGCGCAGATTGTCGATCTCGCTCTCGGCCTGCTCGAGGCGCTGCTCATAATCACTATCTGCGGGCGCGTCGAGCAGGGTCGCCAGCGCTGTGTAGTGATCGCGGTGGCGTGAGCGCACGGCATCGGCCTCGCCGGGCTCGACGAGTTTTTCCTGGGCATATTGGCGCACTGTTTCCAGTAACCGGTATCGCGTTCGGCGGTGTGTGTTTTCGGCGACCACCAGCGACTTGTCGACCAGCAGGGTCAGCTGATCGATAACTTGGTAGCGCTCCACCGCACCGGAACCGGCGACCGCCTGGGCAGCCTCCAGATCGAAGCCACCCATGAAGGCGGCCAGCCGCCGAAACAACACCCGCTCGGGTTCGGTCAACAGCGCATGCGACCAATCCACCGAGGCACGCAACGTGTGCTGGCGGCGCACCGCGGTGCGCGAGCCACCGGTCAACAGCCGAAACCGGTCGCGCAGGCCGTCGAGAATCTCGACCAACGACAGAGCCCGCACGCGTGCCGCCGCCAACTCAATCGCCAAGGGCATCCCATCAAGGCGCTGGCAGATCTCGGCCACCACGACGGCGTTGGCGTCGGTGACGGTGAAGCTGGTCTGCGCCAAACGCGCGCGGTCGGCGAATAATTCGACCGCTTCGTCAGCTACCGGCAGCGACGGCACCCGCCACGTCGCCTCGCCAGTCACGCCGATCGGCTCGCGACTGGTCGCCAGCAGCGTCAACCCCGGAGCCCCACCCAACAGCGAGGCGACCAACTCGGCGCACGCATCGAGCAGATGCTCGCAGTTATCCAGCATTATCAGCAGCTGACGGTCGCGGACAAACCGCAACAACGTGTCCATTGTGGAACGGCCAGGTTGGTCGGGCAGTCCCAGCGCACGCGCCACCGCCACAGGCACCAGCGCGGAATCAGTGATCGGCGCTAGATCCACAAACCAGACACCATCGACATATTCGGCCGCTAACTGATTGGCTACTTCTACAGCCAGGCGCGTCTTGCCCGCCCCACCGGCTCCGGTCAGCGTCAGCAGCCGGTTCTGCGCCAACAGCTTCCGCACCTCTGTTATCTGTTGGCTGCGGCCGACGAAGCTGGTGAACTGCGACGGAAGATTACGTGCAGCAACACTTTTGGCTGTCCGCAGCGGCGGGAAGTCGTTGCGCAGATCGGGATGGCACAGCTGCACCACCCGCTCTGGACGGCCAACGCCGCGCAGCTCGTGAGTGCCCAGATCGGTCAGCCACGCATCGGCGGGCAGCGCGTCAACAACCAGATCGTCAGTCGTGCCCGACAGTACGGTCTGACCGCCATGGGCCAGATCGCGCAGCCGCGCCGTCCGATTGATGGTGGGCCCGATGTAATTGCCTTCATCGCGCAACTGCACCTCACCGGTGTGCACACCGATCCGCAAGCTGATCGGAGCCAACGGCGCCCGCTGCAGTCCCAGTGCGCACGCCACCGCGTCGCTGGCCCGCGCGAACGCCACCACGAAGCTGTCACCCTCGCCCTGTTCCACCGGCCGCACCCCGCCATAAGAGGCGAGCAGATCCGACAGCGCATGATCCAGCCGCGCGAACGCCGCCGTCATATCGTCGGGCTGGGTCTCCCACAGCCGCGTTGAACCCTCCACGTCAGCCAACAGCAGTGTCACCGTGCCGGTCGGCAAAAGCCCGCTCACGCCCAGATCGCTCCAGTCCACCAGCGGCATCTCCGCACGTGGATCGATCTCGCTCATGCTAGCCAGCATGCGCGCGCCGTGTACGCAAAACATCAGCGGAAACACCTAGATGCGGTCGACCGGGCACGGATGTTTCACCGTCAGTTGTGGCGGGCCGCTTCTTGGACGAGTTGGACGCGCGAGGTCAGACCCAGTTTGGTGTAGACGTGGGTCAGGTGAGATTGCACCGTGCGGGGTGAAACGAAAAGCCTTGTGGCGATGTCTTTGTTGGCCAGCCCTTCGCTGACCAGGCGCACGACGTCGCACTCGGTCGGGGTGAGCGAGGCCCAGCCGCTGGCGGGTCGTTTGCGTTGGCCGCGACCACGCTGCGCGTGGGCGATCGCCTCCTCGGTCGTCAGCGCCGCACCCTCGGCCCAGGCAGCGTCAAAGTCCTGCTCGCCCATTGAGTCTCGCAGTGCCGCCACCGAGGCCTCATAGCCGGCGTCCCAGACCTTGAACCGCACCACGCCCATGCGCTGCCGCATGGCGTGGGCGGCACCGAACAGGCGGGCGGCTTCGCGGTGACTGCCGGCGTCGCCGGCCAGAGCGGCGAGACACTCGAGGACGTCGGGAATGCCCACATACGCTTCCAAGCTGGCGGCCATCGCCACCGCGTCATGGGCGTCGCGCACCGCCTGCTCCGGCTCGCCCTGCGCGATCGCCACGCGGGCGCGCGTGGTCAGCGCGACCATCAGCCAGCAGCCGGTCGTGCTCGACACGGCCTCGTCGGCCCAGCGGCGGGCCGCGATCAGATCCCCGCCCGCCAGCGCGGCCTGCGCGCCGTAAGCGCGTCCCAGCGCCGCAGCGGCCGGGAGGGCACTCAAATGCTGGCGGGACGCCTCGGACGCTTCTTGGGCCATCGCGGCATCACCATCGGCCAGGACCGCCGCGGCCAACGCCGAGTAGGCGAGGCCCGCGGACATCGCGGCAAGCTCCGCCGCGGATTCGACGGCCGCGTCGGCGGCGGCCCGGGCCGCACCGGCCTCACCCTGCCACGCGAGTGCGACGCCTTGGTACGCGAGGCTGTGCACCCTGCGGACCTCATCGTGAGCCGCCTTGGCCTCGGCCGCCACCCCGCCGAATTGTGTGACGGCTCCGGGCAGATCGCCGCGACACAGCTGTGCAATTCCGAGGGAGAAGCGGCACAGGCGCGAGTGGACCCGGTCGCCGATCGCCTCGGCGAGGTCGCGTCCCTCTTCTGCAGCCGCGCGCCCCACTATCGGGTCACCCCCCACGACCGCCGCCCCGAGCGCCTGCCAGCTGAGGAGCTCGCTGAGCCTCCACCGATCGTCTAACGTCCGCGCCAGGCCGATCGCCTCGGCGAAGTACGGCCGGGCCACCTCAGGAGTGGTGAAGACGGCGATCAGGCAACACGCGGTCAGCACCCGGACCAGCAGGGCTGGGTCATCGATGTCGCGCGCGATCGCCAGCGCCTGCTGGGCCTGATCCAGGCTCGCGGCGCCGCCGACCAACGAATCGAGTAGGGCCTGGTCGGCGAGGGCGCGTGCCCGTACCGCGGGCGCCACCTCGGGGCGCTGCTCGTCGAGATCGGCGAGGGCGGTGTCGAACCAGGCCAGCGGTTCCCGGCCGCGGCCCCGCGCAAACCACAGCGGCTGCAGCGACGACGCGAGCGTCAAAGCCATTTCTGTATCGGAGTTTTCCTGGCTCCACCCGAACGCGGCGCGCAGGTTGTCGATCTCGATCTCGGCCTGCTCGAGACGCTGCTCATAGTCGGTACGCGCCGGGGCGTCGAGCAGGGCCGCTAGCGCGGTGTAGTGATCGCGGTGACGCGAACGCACGGCATCGGCCTCGCCGGACTCACCGAGTTTCTCCAACGCGTATTGGCGCACCGTCTCCAACAAGCGGTAGCGGGTTCGCCTTCCGCTCTCGTCGGCGACCACCAGCGACTTGTCCACCAGCAGGGTGAGCTGATCGAGCACTTGATAACGCTCCAGCTCGGCCCCGCCGGCGACCCCTTGGGCGGCGTCGAGATCGAAGCCACTACGAAACACCGCCAACCGGCGAAACAACACCCGTTCGGGTTCGGTCAGCAGCGCATACGACCAATCCACCGAGGCGCGCAGCGTCTGTTGGCGGCGCACCGCGGTGCGCGAGCCGCCGGTCAACAGCCTGAATCGGTGATGCAAACCATCGACGATCTCGGCCAGCGACAACGCCCGCACCCGCGCGGCCGCCAGCTCGATCGCCAGCGGCACCCCGTCGAGGCGACGGCAAATCTCCGCCACTGCACCGGCATTGTCGTCGTTGATGGCGAAGTCGAAGCGGGCAAGGCGGGCGCGGTCAGCGAACAGTTCGATGGCTTCGTCGGCCAGCGACAGCGACGGCACCCGCCAGCTCACCTCACCGGCCACGCCGATCGGCTCACGGCTCGTCGCCAAGAGCCTCAATCGTGAACACGCTTCTAGCAGTACCACCATCAGCGCCGCGGTCGCGTCCAGGAGGTGCTCGCAGTTGTCGAGCACCACCAGCATTTGACGGTCGGCGACGAAACGGGTCAGCGTCTCCATCGTTGAGCGCCCGGGCTGGTCGGGCAGCCCGAATGCGCGGGCCGTCGTGATCGGGACCAGATCGGGGTCGGTGATCGGCGCCAGATCGACATACCAGGTTCCATCGGCGAACTCGCCGACCAGCTGGGCCGCTACCTGGATCGCCAGCCGCGTTTTGCCCACCCCGCCCGCGCCAGTCAGGGTCACCAACCGGTTCTCCGCCGACAGCTCGCGCAGCTGGGTCAGCTCCGCGTCACGGCCCACAAAATTGGTCAGTTGCACCGGAAGGGGCTGGGAGGCAATGGCTTTAGCGACGCGCAGCGGCGGGAACTCGTTGACCAAGTCGGGGTGACACAGCTGCACCACTCGCTGCGGGCGGGGCAGATCACGCAATATATGGGTGCCAAGATCGGTCAACCAGGCATCGGCGGGGAGCCGGTCGACCACCAAATCCTCGGTTGTGCCCGACAGCACGGTCTGGCCTCCGTGCCCCAGATCGCGCAACCGCGCTGTCCGGTTGATCGTCGGCCCAGCGTAGTTGCCTTCGTCACGCAGCTGCACCTCACCGGTGTGTAGGCCGATGCGCAGCCGGATTGGCGCCAACGGTGCCCGCTGCAACCCCAGGGCAGCGGCTACGGCGTCGGACGCGCGTGCGAACGCTGCCACAAAGCTGTCGCCCTCGCCTTGCTCGACGGGGCGCACACCGTCGTGTGCGGCTATCACGTCGGATACTGCCTGATTCATACGAGCGAGGGCAGTCGTCATCTCCGCAGGTTGGGTTTCCCACAGCCGCGTCGAACCCTCCACGTCAGCCAACAGCAACGTCACCGTGCCCGTCGGCAAAAGCGCGCTCACACCAAGATCGCTCCAGTCCACCAGCGGAGTCTCCGCGCGTGGATCGATCTCGCTCATACTAGCCAGCATGCGCTGGCTGCATACGCCAAAACATCAGCGCAAACGCGTATATACGAGCCCTGATCGCGCAGATCTACGCGTTCTGACCGATGGTCTTGCTCCCGCGACCTCGGATAGTCGACATGGTCGAATTCCGAGGAGGCCACCATGACCGTCGGCGCCATCGGCACCACAGACCCGCCGTCTTTGATGCCGGGCTGCCGCCCATCGCTTATGAGCACGCGCACAATCCCGAAGGTGCGCACCGACTCATTCGGCAGCCCGTTTGCAAGGGCCAATCGCGCTGAGGCCCCACGGTCCGAAGTTTTGAGCTATGAACTGGCCCGGATTGTGTTGCGTGATCCAAGGTTTCGCATACCGAAGGGCCTTGCCCTTGAGGCACAAGGAATCACCTGCGGCCGGCTTTGGGACAAGGTCACCACGGGCCTATTAAGCCGGGACGGCGCCGATCACAATCGGTTGCGCCGACTCGTCTGCAAGGCGTTCACGCCACGTTCGACGGCACGGCTACAGACCACAATCGTCGACGTGATAACCGAAGCGGTCGGCCGGTCTCACCCAGCCGTGCCGCTTCGATCATGCGGGGCCGCCGAACCGCTGACGTCGACCACCACCCCGCGCGCAACGAGGTGATCAATCAACGGAACCGCGCCGGCCGCAAGGTGTTCCGACATTGCCGCGCGGGCGAGCTTGTCATCGTGCTTTTTCAGAGCGGACAAGATCCGCCGATGGTCCTGCATCGATTGCTCGGGCCAGCCCTCGATGGCGGGAAACACCGATTCGGGGGCATAGCGGGTGATCTGTGACATCAGCTGAGCGAGCTTCGGCGAGTCCGCCGCGACGTTGATGGCGCGGTGGAATTCGTGATTCAGCCGCACGGTGCGTTCGTGTTCATCACCGGCGTAGGCATCCTCCAGCTGCGCCTGAATCTCCTTGAGCTCGTGCAGTTGGTTGTCGGTGATGTTGATCGCCGCCCGCGCGGCCAACTCACCACCGACGTGCGCCTGCACGTTCGCCACATCGGTGACGTCGCGCCCGGTGACCGGCAACACCACAAAGCCCCGGCGCGGCTGCTGGTTGATCAGGCCTTCGGCGCACAGCGCGAACAGCGCCTCACGCACCGGTGTGACACTGATACCCAGCTCCGCGGCCAATTGATCCAACCGGACATATGATCCGGCGGCGTAGGTGCCGTCGAATATCCGCCTGCGGATGATCCGCGCGACGTCCTCGGAAAGTTGAGGCCGCGCAGCGAAATCCGGAACGCTCATCTGCTTACACCTGATACTCGGCGAGCAGTCGCTTGCTGATGATGTTCTTCTGGATCTCGCTGGTGCCCTCACCTATCAGCAGGAACGGTGCATCGCGCATCAGCCGCTCGATTTCGTATTCCTTGGAATAGCCGTAGCCGCCGTGAATGCGGAAGCTCTGCTGGGTGACCTCGGTGCAGTACTCGCTGCACAGATATTTTGCCATCCCGGCAGCGACGTCGTTGCGCTCCCCCGAGTCTTTCAGCCGCGCCGCGTTGACCATCATCAGGTGAGCGGCCTCGACTTTGGTTGCCATCTCGGCCAATTGGAACGCGATGGCCTGATGCTCGGCGATCGGTTTGCCGAAGGTCTCGCGTTGTTGTGCGTAACGCACCGCAAGCTCGAACGCACGGATCCCGACACCGCACGCCCGCGCCGACACATTGACCCGGCCGACCTCGATACCGTCCATCATCTGGAAGAAGCCCTGGCCGGTGGTGCCACCGAGAATGTCGTCGGCGCTGGCCTGATAGCCGTCGAAAATCATCTCCGTCGTTTCGATGCCCTTGTAGCCCAGCTTCTCGATCTTCCCCGGAATTCGCAGGCCGGGAACGACTTCGCCGAAACCGACCGGCTTCTCGACGAGGAACGCGGTGAGGTTGCGGTGCGGTTTGTCCGAGCCTTCGTCGGTGCGCACCAGCACCGCCACCAGTGTCGAGGTGGCGCCGTTGGTCAGCCACATCTTCTGACCGTCGATGGTGTAGGTTCCGTCAGAGTTCCGTCGGGCCCGGGTGCGGATCGCGGCCACGTCAGAACCCAGCTCCGGCTCCGACATCGAGAAGGCGCCGCGCGTCTCACCGGCCGCCATCCGCGGCAGGAACCGCTGCTTCTGCTCGTCGGTGCCGTGCTGGCGCAGCATGTACGCCACGATGAAGTGTGTGTTCAGCACCCCGGACACGCTCATCCAGCCGCGCGCCAGCTCCTCGACGCACAATGCGTACGTCAGCAACGACTCGCCCAGGCCGCCGTACTCCTGCGGGATCATCAGCCCGAACAGGCCCATGTCGCGCATCTGGTCGACGATCGCCTGCGGGTAGGTGTCACCGCGTTCCAGCTCGGCGGCGTGGGGAATGACTTCCTTCTCGACGAATTTCCTCACGGTCGCGATGATCTCGGTCTGTACCTCGGTCAATCCGAGGGTCTGGGCGAGTCTGGTCATAAGCTGTGTTTCCCTTCCGGCTGCTCAGCGGGCGATCGTCTTGGCGTCGGCCAGGCGCTCGATGTCGGCGGCGCTCAAACCCAGACGCGCCAGGACGTCGGCGGTGTCCTGCCCCAGGACGGGTGCGGGTGCGCTGGCCGGGTGGGTGCCGTCGAATGCGGCCGGCAGGCCCGGGGCGAAGTAGTCGCCGAGGCCTGGTTGCCGCAATCGCGAAAACAGTGGATTGTCGGTGACCTTCGGCCCCGCTGCGACCTCGGCGAAGGTGCGGTACCGCTCGAAGAGCACCGTGGTGTCGGACAGCGCGGCGGTGATGTCGTCGGCCGTGTGATCATTGAACCAGGTGGCGAACAGACTCGACAGCACGTCGCGGTAGCGGTAGCGGTCGCCTTCGGACCCGAAATCGGCGCCCGAGCGCCTCGGCGAGCGCCGACACCGCTTCGCCGGTGCCCGTCACCGCGAGCAGGTCGCGAAAGTGCCGCCCGGTCAAGGTAACCACCATGAACCTCGCCCCGTCGCTGCTGGTGAAGTCCTGTCCGTACTGCCCGTAGATGGCGTTGCCCAGCCGTTCGCGTTGTGTCCCGTTGACTTGCGGCTCGGTGAGCAACCCGAGGTTGGCGGCGGTGGCCAGGGCGACGTCCTCCAGCGCCAAACTGATCCGCGCCCCCGCCCCGGACAGCTCGCGGTGGCGTACGGCGGTGACGACGGCCAGCGCGGCATACAGCCCACAGCACACGTCCCAGGCCGGCAGCACGTGATTGATCGCACCGGCATGATCGGCGGGACCGGTGACGAGCGGATAACCGAGGCCCGCGTTGACGGTGTAGTCCACTCCGGTGGAACCGTCGCCGCGCCCGAGTAACTGAACGTGAATCACGTCGGGGCGCTTGGCCGCCAGGGCCTCGTGACTGAGCCAGGACAAGCCCGCGGCGTTGGTCACGACGATGCCGTCACCCTCGACGATCAGCCGCTGGACCAGTTCATGGCCGTCCGGGGACCGCAGATCGATGGTGGCCGAACGCTTTCCCTTGTTCAGGCCGGTCCAGTAGATCGAGGTGCCGTCCGCCGCCAGAGGCCACCGTTGCACATCGGAAGCGCCACCGATCGGGTCGACCCGGATGACTTCTGCGCCAAGCTGACTCAGCGTCATCCCGCACAGTGGCGCGGCGACGAAACTCGACACCTCCACGACGGTGAGGCCGTTTAGTGGCAACCCCGAGTCGGTCATCGCGATGCGACTCGCTCGAAGACGGCAGCCAGGCCCTGGCCCCCGCCGATGCACATGGTCTCCAGGCCGTAGCGCGCCTCGCGGCGGTTGAGCTCGCGCGCCAGGGTCGCCAGCATCCGTCCGCCCGTCGCGCCGACCGGGTGGCCCAGCGAGATCCCCGAACCGTGCACATTGGTCCGCTCGTGATCGGCGGCGCCGAACTTCCATTCCCGCATCACCGCAAGCGCTTGCGCGGCGAAGGCTTCGTTGAGCTCGATGAGGTCGATATCGGACAGCTGTAGGCCCGCCTTGGCCAACGCCACCTCGGTCGCGGGCACCGGGCCGATGCCCATGATGTTGGGCGCGACCCCCGCCACGCCCCACGACACCAGGCGCACCAACGGCGTCAGGCCGTATTCGTCCGCCTTCTCCGCGGTGGTGACCACGCACATCGATGCCGCGTCGTTCTGCCCGCTGGCGTTGCCGGCGGTGACCGTCGAATCCGGATCATCTTTCAGCAGCACGGGTTTGAGCTTGCCCAGCGACTCGACAGACGTATCGGCGCGCGGGTGTTCGTCGGCGTCGACGAGTTCCTCGCCACTGCGGGTGCGGACCGCGACTCCGATGATCTCCTCGCCCAGGATGCCGTCTTTCTGCGCGGCGATGGCACGTTGGTGGGACCGCACCGCGAGCTCGTCTTGCTCCTGGCGTGAAATGCCGTACTGGCGGCGCAGATTCTCGGCGGTTTCCAGCATTCCACCGGGCACCGGGTAGTTTCGGCCGCCGGCAGTCGTGCGTCCACGAGCCAGCCCGTCGTGCACCCGCACACCGTTGCGGGCGCCGCCCCAACGCATGTCGGTGGAGTAGAAAGCGACGTTACTCATGCTCTCGCACCCCCCGGCGATGACGAGGTCGTTGTCCCCGGCGCCCACCTGCAGGCACGCTTGGATGACCGCCTGCAGGCCCGATCCGCAACGCCGGTCCACCTGCATGCCCGGAACCGTCACCGGCAGGCCGGAATCCAGCGCCACTACCCGCCCGATCGCAGGCGCATCGCTGTTGGGATAGCAGTGGCCCAAGATCACGTCCTGCACGGCATCGGGCGCCAGCCCCGTGCGCTCGAGCAGCCCTTTGAGCGCGGCGACACCGAGGTCGACGGCGCTGTGCGCCTTGAACATTCCGCCGTAACGGCCGATCGGCGTCCGAACGGGTTCACAGATGACGGCCTCGCGCATCGCGCTCACAGGTGTCGGCCGCCGGTGATTTCCATAACGGTGCCGGTCATGTACGACGACAGATCGGAAGCCAGGAACAGCGCCACACTGGCGACCTCACTGGGCTCACCGGCCCGGCCCAACGGCACCTCGGCAACTTTGGAATCCCAAATGCGCTGCGGCATGGCCTCCGTCATGGCCGAGCGGATCAAGCCGGGGGCGATCGCATTCACCCGGACGCTCAGGTAGGCCAGCTCTTTGGCGGCCGCCTTGGTCATACCGACGATGCCGGCCTTGGCCGCCGAGTAGTTGGTCTGGCCGATCATGCCGACCTTCCCGGACACCGAGGACATGTTGATGATCGCGCCGCGCTTGTTTTCCCGCATGACGGCGGCGGCCAGCCGGGTGCCGTTCCAGGTCCCCTTCAGGTGCACGTTGATCACCTGATCGAACTGCTCCTCGGTCATCTTGCGCATCGTCGCGTCCCGGGTGATCCCGGCGTTGTTGACCATGATGTCCAGGCCGCCGAAACGTTCGATCGCGGTCTGGATCAGGGTTTCGACGTCGGACGACTGGGTGACATCGCACCGAACCGCCACGGCGACATCATCACCACCCAACTGCTTGGCCACGACCTGCGTTTCCTCGAGATTGACGTCGCCGAGCACGACGCGCGCACCCTCGGCGACGAAGCGTTCCGCGATGGCCAGACCCAGCCCTTGCGCCCCGCCCGTGATTACCGCGGTCTGACCTGTCAACAACGCCACTTGAGATCACACATCCTTCACTGTTATCGCCTCCACCGGGCACTCCGAGGCAAATATCATATTTGATATAGGATCCTGCTCTGAACCGGGGTGCCCCGGATCGAGAGAGGAGTGTGGAGTCCATGGCCACCGCCGAAGACCGCGGAAGTCTCCGACGAGGACTTCCGTGAGATCCTCGCTCAGACAAGGCAATTCGTCCGCAGCGCCGTGGTCCCCCGCGAGCAGGAGATCCTGGACACCGATCGCGTCCCCGACGACCTGCGCGACGAGGCCAAGAAGATGGGCCTGTTCGGCTATGCGATTCCCCAGGAGTGGGGCGGCCTTGGCCTCAACCTGATGCAAGACGTCGAGCTGGCGATGGAATTGGGCTACACGTCGCTGGCGCTGCGTTCGATGTTCGGCACCAACAACGGCATCGCCGGACAAGTTCTGGTCGGGTTCGGCACCGACGAACAGAAATCCCGCTGGCTCGAGTCGATCGCGTCCGGCGACGTCGTCGCCTCCTTCGCGCTGACCGAACCCGGCGCCGGATCGAACCCGGCCGGCTTGCGGACCAAAGCCGTTCGTGACGGCGATAATTGGGTGATCTCCGGGCAGAAGCGCTTCATCACCAACGCGCCCGTCGCCAATCTCTTTGTGGTGTTCGCGCGTACCCGGCCGGCCGACGATCAGGGTCCGGGGATCGCCGTCTTCCTGGTGCCGGCAGATGCCGCGGGCGTCGAGGTCGGGGCCAAGGACGCCAAGATGGGCCAGGAAGGCGCCTGGACGGCCGACGTCAACTTCACCGATGTCCGCGTGGGCTCCGATGCCCTCGTCGGCGGCAGCGAAGACCACGGATATCGAGCCGCCATGACCTCGCTGGCCCGCGGGCGGGTGCACATCGCAGCCCTCGCGGTGGGCGCCGCTCAACGCGCGCTCGACGAGTCGGTGTCGTACGCCGCCAGCGCGACGCAGGGCGGGACGCCGATCGGAAGCTTCCAGTTGGTGCAGGCCATGCTCGCCGACCAGCAGACCGGGGTGATGGCCGGCCGTGCGCTGGTGCGCGACGCCGCTCGGCTGTGGGTCGCAGACGAGGATCGCAGGATCGCACCGTCGGCCGCCAAGGTCTTCTGCACCGAAATGGCCGGCAATGTCGCGGATCTCGCGGTGCAGATTCACGGCGGCACCGGTTACATGCGAGGCGTTGCCGTCGAACGCATCTACCGCGATGTGCGGCTGCTACGGCTGTACGAGGGCACCAGTGAGATTCAGCGTTTGATCATCGGGTCGAATCTCGTCAAGGCTGCGCAGCGATAACAGTGGCGCGCAGTGGCCGAACCCAATAGAGGAGCAACTATGAGCGGCAGGCTTGCCGGAAGAGTGGCATTCATCACCGGCGCGGCACGCGGCCAGGGCCGGGCGCACGCGGTGCGCATGGCCCAGGAAGGCGCCGACATCATCGCCGTCGACATCGCGGGCAAGCTCCCGTCCTGCGTGCCCTACGACCCGGCGACTCCCGACGATCTGAGCGAGACCGTGCGCCTGGTCGAAGCGGCGAACCGCCGGATCATCTCGTCGGTCGTGGACACCCGCGACTTCGACGGTCTCCGCGAGGTCGTCGCGGAGGGTGTCGCCGAGCTGGGCCGGCTGGACATCATCGTCGCCAACGCCGGGGTCGCGGCTCCGCAGGCATGGGACGACATCACGCCGGAGAACTTCCGGGACGTCATGGACATCAACGTGACGGGCACCTGGAACACCGTGATGGCCGGTGCGGACAAGATCATCGAGGGGGGCCGCGGCGGCTCCATCATCCTGATCAGCTCTGCGGCCGGAATGAAGATGCAGCCGTTCATGATTCACTACACCGCCAGCAAACACGCCGTCACCGGGCTGGCGCGGGCCTTCGCCGCAGAGTTGGGCAAGCATTCGATTCGGGTCAACAGTGTCCACCCGGGTCCGGTGAACACCGCGATGGGCTCCGGCGACATGGTCAACGCGGTGGGCAAGACCATGGAAACCAACCCACAGCTGTCGCACGTCCTGACACCGTTCCTGCCCGACTGGGTCGCGGAGCCGGAGGAGATCGCCGACACCGTGTGCTGGCTGGCCAGCGACGAGTCGCGCAAGGTCACCGCGGCGCGGATCCCGGTCGATCAGGGCTCGACGCAGTACTGATCATCGGTCGCCCGGGAATAGCTCCACCGTCGCGGCGTTTGCACTCGTCATGAAAGCCTTCAGCGAAACCGAGCGCCAGGAGTTCCTCGCCGACAAGCACGTGGCGGTGCTGTCCGTCGCCGCCACCGAAGGCCGCCCGCCGGCCAGCGTCCCGATCTGGTACGACTACACCCCCGGTGGCGACGTCCGGATCATGACCGGGGCGTCAAGCCGCAAGGCCCGCCTGATCACGCAGGCGGGCGCGGTGACGCTGGTGGTCCAGCGTGAGGAGCCGCCGTATCAGTACGTGGTGGTGGAAGGCACCGTCGTCGAGACGACGAATCCGGCCCCGCGCGACCTGCAGGAGTCGATCGCCATCCGCTACCTCGGCGAAGAGGGCGGGCGGGCATTCGTCGGCAGCATGGAAGGCGTCGAGGAGGTGCTGTTCACCATCCGCCCGGACCGTTGGCTCAGCGCCGATTTCACCGGCGACCTCTGAGGGCTCAGCCGATCAGGTCCAGCGTCCCCAGCTCGCGGATCGCCTGGCAGCCGCGGCTGAGCATGGTCAGCACCATGTCGTCACCCCGCTCGGTGGCCGCGGCGAACGCGAATCCCAGCGCCGAGATCAGCGGTGCCTGCAACACGCCGAGCCGGTAATCGCGCCAACATGTTTCGCGGTCGTAGTCGCTGACCCCGCCGTCCGTCAGCGCGCGGTGATAGTCGGCGACGAGCTCTTCTTCAATGCCGGCGCGCAGCTGCGAATTGAGGCTGGTCGCGGTGAAGTAGGCGAGATCCCGGGCCGGCAAACCCACGCCGAGCGTCTGCCAGTCGACCACGCTGACTCTGGTCCGGTCTGGATCGAACAGCAGGTTGTCCAGGCGATAGTCGCCGTGCAGCAGGGCAAACCGGTCGTACTCGGACAGCAGCCACGGTGCAATCAAACCCATTGCCGCACTGAAGGTATCGCTGTCTTCGGGGCTCATCCGATCGCCCAGCTTCTCCAGCGTGATGTCGGCGCTCATCTTCGCCACCTCGCCCATGCCGCCCGCACCGGCTTCATCCGGCCGCCCGAACGCGATGCCCGGGAAATCGAGCCAGACGGGATCACACCAGCTGGGCGCGTGCAGGCCCGCCAGCGCGGTAACCGCAAGGCGCGCTTCGGTTTCGCCACACCCGACCAGCTGATCGCCCTGCACCGCCGGCGCCTGATCGGCCAGCAGCAGGGCGAAATCCATTGCATCCTCGCTGATCTCGGAGTAAAAGCACCGTGGCGTCGGCACCTGGACCCGATCCATCACCGAGGAGTAGAACGCGCATTCGCTGCGGTAGCCGATGACGACCCGGTCCCGCACCGTGTCGTCCTGGGCCGGCAGTTTGATCACAAAGGTCTCGCGGCAGGTCACCGGGATCCGTCGCATAGCTCGCGGTCACCCGGTAGGTCGCCCCGGTCTGTCCGGTGCCGATCGCGACCACGTCCACGTCTGCGACCTCGACCGGTGTGCCGCCGCCAGACAGGGCGGCCGACAACCACTGCGGGGTCACGTCGCCGGGGTAACGCGGTATCGACAGCACAGCACTCATAAGCAGCACGCCTCCTGTACGCAGACAGCTCGGTCCGACTGACAAACTGTAAGGCATACCGCAAGAGTTGCGGTGAACCGCGGTGCGCTAGTCGGCGAGAATGCGCCATTCGGCGGCTTCGTGCTGCTGCCGCCAGAATTCGTCGAACCGACCGCCCGCAGCGAGCAATTCGTCAACCGTTCCATCTTCGACCACCCGGCCGTTGTCGACAAACAGGACCCGGTCGGCATGCCTGATGCTGGCCAGTCGGTGCGCGACAATCACCTGAGTGCGCGATTGCGGGTCGGCGGTGAGTGCGTCGACCACTGCGGCTTCGTTCTCGGTGTCCAGGGCGCTGGTTGCCTCGTCTATCAGCAGTATCGGTGCGGGTTTGAGCAATGCGCGGGCGATGCTGACCCGTTGACGTTCACCTCCGGACAGTGCCGAGCCGGCCTCGCCGACGACGGTGTCGGCACCGTCGGGCAGTCTTCCGACGAGCTCGTCGACGCGCGCGAGCGCCACCGCGCGCGCGAAGTGCTCGTCGCCGGCACCGGGATCTCCGGCGAACACGTTGTCGCGGATCGATCCATGGAAGAGGTAGGGATGCTGGAATACGACGCTGCTGGTCGCCCGTCGGGCTTCGGCGTCCAGCGTCGCCGCGTCGACACCGTCGATCAGCACCCGGCCGCGAGTGGGCTCATGCAACCCGGCGATCAGCGCAAGGATGGTGCTCTTGCCCGACCCGGACGGTCCGACGATCGCCGTGGTGCTGCCCGGCTCCAGCGCGAAGCTCACCCCGTCGAGAACCGGTGCACCGGTGCCGTTGTAGCGGAACACGACGTCGTCGAACTCGATACGAGGCGCCGCGACGCCCGCCAACCTGGTAGCTCCGACATTCATCAGCGGCGCGGTGAGCACGGAACGGATGTTGTCGAGCGTGGCGCGGGTGCTCTCCAGCGCTGGCGCCAGCTCGCTGATGGTGGTGAACGGCTCGAGGTAGCGCACGATGACGACGATCAACGCGATGGCCTCGGCCACCGTGAGCGTTCCCTTCACCGTCAACGCCGTGGTCGCCCCGGCCAGCAAGATCAGCGCAAGCTGGCTGGCAAGGCTGAACAGCAGCTGCCCGGGGACCTGCATGGAGAGCAGGCGCATGGTGGCGCCGTGTTGTGCGGCCAGCGCATCGCCGACCAGACTTCGCGCGGGCTCGACGCGCCGCGCGGCTCGCAACGCCTGCTGGGTTCGGGCGAACTCGATGATGCGCTCGGTGAGCGCGCTATTGGCATCGGCGGCCGCGGCATCGGCGCGCCGCGCCAGGCGGGCCGACGCCCACAGCGCGCCCAACAGCAGCGGCAGGCCACCCAGCGCGGCGACCCCCAGCTGCCAGGAGACCGGCAGCAGGACGACCGCGATGGCCGCGGGCAGCACAGTGGCGGATATCAGCGGCGTGAGCAGGTTGACGACCAGACCGACGAGTTCGGGACCGGTGGCCGCGATGGCCTGCCGTGCCGTCGCGGTGTGCTCGGCGGTGAACCAATCCAGCCGCACGCCGGGCAGTCGATCCGCCACATCGTGCTGGCTGTGATCCAGCACGGCGAAACCCAGGTTGAAACCGATACGCGCCGTTGCGGTGTCGATCACCCAGCCGGTTACGGTGACCGCGGTCAGCCAGCCCAGCCAGACCAGCGCGCGCTGCGGCGCGTCGCTGAACAACGCCCCGACCAGGGGGACCAGCAGGACGGTGGCGACCGCGCGCACCACCACGGAGATCAGCGCCAGCACCGTGTAGGTGATGACCCGGTTGCGGCGATCCGCCGGGACCAGACTCAACCACGTGCGGATCATCGTGTTCCCTCGCCAGTCGTGCCGGCGGCCACCTGATCACGACGGCCGCCCTCCCAGAGCCGTCGGTATCGGCCGTCGGCGGTCAGCAACTCATCGTGTGTGCCGCGTTCGACGATGCGGCCGTGGTCGAGCACGACGATCTGGTGGGCCCGGGTGATGGTGTGCAAGCGATGCGCGATCACCAGCACGGTGCGGTCCTGCGTCAAGCGGTTGAGCGCTTGCTGCACAAGGTATTCCGATTCCGGATCGGCGAAGGCGGTGGCCTCGTCCAGGATCAGGACCGGGGTGTCGGCCAGAATCGCGCGGGCGATGGTGAGGCGTTGACGTTCGCCGCCCGATAGCCCGCTTCCGGCGCCCAGCATGGTGTCGTAGCCGTCCGGCAGTCGCATGATGCGGTCGTGGATCTGCGCTTCGCGCGCCGCCTGTTCGACTTGTGCCGCGGTGGCATCCGGGACGGCCAGCGCGATGTTCTCCGCCACGGTGCCGTGCACCAATTGCGTTTCCTGCAGCACGAATCCGACTTGGGCATAGAGCTGGTCGGCGGTCATCGACCGAATATCTTGTCCCCCAACGTGTATCGCACCCTGCTCGACATCGTGGAACCGGGCCAGCAAAGCGGCCAGCGTCGACTTGCCGGATCCGGAGGGGCCAACCAGCGCGGTGACCGTGCCGGGCCGCAAGGTCAGCGACACGTCGTGAATGACCGGAACGTCGGGACGGTAACCGAAGACGACGTTGTCGAACACCACCGTGGCCGCCGGGTCTTGGTGGGTGTCGTCGCGCTCTCGCACGGCGAGGTCGGTCTCGTCGAGCGTGTTCTGCAGGCGCCGGGCGGCCAACATGCCGGCGCGGATGCCGCCCAGGCCGTAGGCGATGCCGAGCAGTCGTGCGCCGAATGTGGTGCCCAACAACAGGAACGGCAGCAGATCTACCGGATTCATCCTGCCTGTGACCACCAGCAATGTGCCGATGACCGCGATGAGCCACAGGAAGGTCGAGGGACGGGTGACCAGGTCCATGAACGTCTTCTTGCCGGCCAGCGGCCGCTGCCAGGAGACCAGGAAGCCGACGTATTCGTCCAAGCGACGCCGGAAGCTGGATGCGGCGGCGCCACCGAAGACGCGGACCACCGGCTGGCCTTCCAGGTATGCGCCGGCCTCGCCGCTCATCGTCTCCGCCCAGCGTTGCGATTGTGGGATGCGCGGGCCCGACTGAATCGTGAGTGACGACGTCAGCACCAGGTACACGAGGACGGGCGCGAACAACACCAGCGCCACCCGCCAGTCGACAGCGAACAGGTAGACCAGCACGGCGACCGGTGCGACGGCCGCGGCGACCGCATCCGGGATGGCGTGGGTGACCAGGTAGTGCAAGGACAGCGTGTCGTCCTGCAGCAGTTGCTTGATCGACCCCGACCCGCGCGCGGTGAACCAGCCCAGCGGTAGCCGAGACAGCTTGCGCAACAGTCGCGATCGCAAATCCCGGGCGAATCGTGCGTCGACGACATGGAGCCAGAGTGTGAGGGCGGCACCGAGCAACGCCCCCAGGCCCAGCAACGACACCGCGGCGATGCCGATGTCGGCCAGTCGGGACGCGGGCGCCCCGGAAACCAGGCGCCGGGCCAACTCGACCAGCAGCACGAACGGCGCCAGCTGCACCAGCGTGATCACCGCCTGCAGGACGCCCGAGAGGATCAGCGCCGACCGCAGCGGCGCGAGCAGCCGTCCCGCGCCCTGGGCACGCCAGTTACCGCGGGCCGCCGGGACGGGTGTCGCGTCAGATACCTGCTGAACCGACTCCAGCTGCGCCACAATGTCTTCCGCGGAGGCGCTGGGTGCGACGCTTTCGGTCGCCTCCGGCTCGTCACCGCGCCGGGTGCCCATCGCGCGCCCGGCGCTCCAGTACGCCTGGGCGTGCACCTCGGATTTGGGAAAGCCGAACTCGTCGCGCACTCGCGTTCGCACCTGCTTGAGCGTCGTGGCCTCTGGTGTGGCCCACGCATACCAGTCGGACCAGTCCCGGCTCTCGATCGCGGCGGCGAGCGACTTCTCGTCGTGGCGGGCAACCCAGTGCAGCCGCAGCCGGGGATGCTGCGCGATCGGAATCAGCGTGTCGTTGTCGTCGTGTTGTTCGAGGTACATCTCGATCGGGACGTCGTCGGGGACGACGCCGATGATCCCGTTCATTCCCGGGATGGATGCCGAGTCACCGATCAGCAGGTAACCGGCCGGCTGCTCGTCGGGCACGTCGAACCGCGACGAGCCCATCAGGGCCATGACCGCGATGGTGGCCCCGGGCTGCACGGTGCGCGCCCACAGCGACGCCGGGCCGGCGGGATCGTGCAGCACGATGTCGACCGCGAAGCGTCCGGCGGGAACGTCCGCCTCCGAGATCGTGTACGCGCGCTGGAATTCCGTCTTCGATCCGTCCGGATCCGGGAACCAGAACCGCAGCCACGCGGCCGGTTCGGCATCCACGTCTTCGAACAGCGTCGGCGAGGTCATGCGTACTCGCACGAAGTGCGGTGCGATCCGGACGGTTTCGACCACCGTCGCGGTGTGGTCGCGCGCGCCGAAGCTGCGCAGCATCACACCGGAGAATCCGCGTGCCATTACCGGTCCTTTCTCGCGGCGCAGCCCGGATCGGTGCGGCCGCCAAGGACCGCTCAAGCGCTGAAATCGATACCCGCCACGCCCCACGTGGCCGGCACCCCGCCGCTGATCACCGGCGAGCCGGTCACGACTTGGTAGGTTACCCCACAAACTAAGGGTTGCCTTACCATAGGTCAACCTCGACGGCCGTCCACGGTTCGCGCCGGTCAGTAGCCTGGGAGATGTGAGCGGTGAATCGACGGCGCCCGTCCTCCTTTACGACGGGGTGTGCGGCGTGTGCAACCGGTCGGTGCGCACGATCCTTCGTGTCGACCCCACCGGCCCCCTGCGCTTCGCGGCGCTGGAGAGTGTCTTCGCCAAGGCCATCGTCGAGCGGCACCCGGAGATCGGCGGCGTCGACTCGGTGGTGTTTGTCGATGACCCGGGCGGGCCCTCGGAACGGGTGGCGGTCCGATCCGCGGCCGTGCTGCGCGTGGCGGATTATCTCGGCGGACCGTGGCGGGTGGTCAGGGTCGCGCGCGTCATTCCGGCTCGGCTGCGCGACTGGCTGTACGACAGGTTCGCCGCAGTCCGTTACCGCGTCGGCGGCAAGTACGACAGTTGTCCGCTGCCCGCGCCGGAGGTCCGCGCCCGCTTCATCGAGGACTGACCGGCGTCAGTCAGTGCTCGGCGCTCAGGCAGCGTCCGCAAACACTGGTGCGGGCGGAGGGACTCGAACCCTCACGCTCTTTCGAGCACCGGCACCTAAAGCCGGCGCGTATGCCAATTTCGCCACGCCCGCGCGCGAAGCGATCGTACAGCTTTGACGCCTACACAACTCGTCGGTGAGCGGCCCGACGAATTCGTCGGGCCCAGATCGTGAGCGGTACGGTCAAGGGGTGTCCACTACGCATCGTCGCAGGCCCGCGCTCATCGCGCTGGTGATCGTCGCGGCGTGCGGCTGCCTTGCCCTGGGCTGGTGGCAGTGGACCAGGTTCCAGTCCGTCTCCGGCTCATTTCAGAACCTCGGCTATGCGTTGCAGTGGCCGCTGTTCGCGGGGTTCTGCGTGTACGCGTACCGCAAGTTCGTTCGCTATGAAGAGGAGCCACCACCGCCGCGGAGCACCGGCTCGATGACGGAGATACCGGCCGGGCTGCTGCCCGAGCGACCCAAGCCCACGCCGCAGGCACCCGATGACCCCGCGCTGCGGGAGTACAACACCTACCTGGCCGAGCTCGCCGCGCAAGACGCCGAAAAGCAGAAGAGGACAACCGCATGACCACACCGGAGACGCCTGGAACATCAGTGCCCGCAGTCCCCGTCGACAAGATCCGCACCGCATTGCTCGGCTATCGGATCATGGCGTGGACGACCGGTCTGTGGCTCATCGCGCTGTGCTACGAGATCGTCTCGCACCTCGCCTTCGGCCACGAGATCCGGTGGATCGAAGTGGTCCACGGCTGGGTGTATTTCATCTACGTGTTGACCGCGTTCAATCTGGCGGTCAAGGTGCGCTGGCCGCTCGGCAAGACGGTCGGCGTGCTGCTTTCCGGGACCATCCCGCTGCTCGGCATCATCGTCGAGCACTTCCAAACCAGGGACGTCAAGGCGCGTTTCGGGCTTTAGGTCACATCCGCCACATCGACCCCTGCGGGGTATGGCATCGCGAGTGCCCGCCTTTGAGCGACAGCGCCGGCCGAACAACATGTTGTCGCTCAAAGGCGGGCAAAAGGCCAATCACTTTGAGCCGGGGCTGGTGTGACGCGTGTAGTCGACGCCGCGCCGCCCGTTCTAGCCCCCGGATCGGGCCAGCGTTTCCAGCGCCGGCAACAGCAGCCGCAGCGCGCGACCCCGATGCGAGACGGCGTCCTTCTCCGTCGGACTCAGCTCTGCTGCCGTGCGGTCGTGCCCATCGGGAATGAAGACCGGGTCGTAGCCGAAGCCGCCCTCGCCGCGTGGTTCTCCGGCGATGCGGCCGGGCCACTCGCCGCGCACGACGACCTCACCGGCGGTCGAGACCAGCGCACAGGCGGACACGAACGCCGCGCCGCGACGTCCGTCGGGCACGTCGCGCAACTGCGCCAACAGCAACGCGGTGTTTCCCGCGTCATCGCCGTGCGTGCCCGACCAGCGCGCCGACAACACCCCGGGCATGCCGTTGAGCGCGGCGACCTCCAGTCCGGAATCGTCGGCCACACTTGCCAACCCGCTCGCGGCGAACGCATCCCGCGCCTTGGCTAAGGCGTTGTCCTCGAAGATCGCGCCCGTCTCCGGCGCTTCCTCGAACGGCGCCACGTCGTCCAGCGACACCAACGTCAATCCCGTCAGGCCGGCGGCGTCGAGCACCCGGCGCAACTCGGCCAGCTTCTTCGGGTTGCGGCTGGCGACCAGCAGGCGCGTCAGCTGCCGAACGCCTTCGGCGCCGGGGCCCCCTCGGGGAGCACACCGGGGTACGGCTGCTGCAGCGCCTCGCGCTGCGCGGCGAACAGCTTGTCGCACGCGGCCAGGGCACACGTCGAGCAGTTTGTCCAGCGTCGAGCGCGGGAAGGTCGCCCCCTCACCGGTCCCCTGGACCTCCACGAGGGTCCCGGTGTCGGTGGCGACGACGTTCATGTCGACCTCGGCGCGGGAGTCTTCCTCGTAGGGCAGGTCGACCCGGATCCGGCCGTCGACCACGCCGACGCTGACCGCCGCGATCGCACAGGACAACGGCCGGGGGTCCGACAGCTTGCCGGCGGCCGCGAGGTAGGTCACCGCGTCGGACAACGCCACGAAGGCGCCGGTGATGGCCGCGGTGCGGGTGCCGCCGTCGGCCTGCAGGACGTCGCAGTCGACGGCGATGGTGTTCTCCCCCAGCGCCGCCAGGTCGATGCAGGCGCGCAGCGACCGCCCGATCAGCCGGCTGATCTCCTGGGTGCGCCCGGACAGGCGGCCTTTCACCGATTCGCGGTCCGAGCGAGTGTGGGTCGCCGACGGCAGCATCGCGTACTCCGCGGTCAGCCACCCCAGGCCCGATCCCTTGCGCCAGCGCGGCACCCCGTCGGTCACGCTGGCGGTGCACATGACCTTGGTGTGGCCGAATTCGATCAATACCGAACCGGCGGGGTGGTCAGTGAAACCGCGGGTGATGACCACGGGCCGAAGCTCGTCGTCAAGGCGGCCGTCTTCTCGTCTCGTCACGACGCCAACCCTAACGCGGCTGGCTCAGACCCTCTCGGAGCGGCGGATATCGAACGTCTCGCCGCACACCACCGCATGCACGGGACCATCGAACTCGGCCTTGGCCTCGCTGATCACGTCCTCACGTGAGGTCCACGGCGGGATGTGCGTCAGCAACAGTTCGTGAACGCCGGCCTCGGCCGCGGCCCGGCCGGCCTCGGTACCCGACAGATGCAGTGCGGGCGGACGATCCGGCGAGTGCGTCCACGACGCCTCGCAGAGGAAAACGTCGGCGCCGCGGGCCAGTTCGACGAGCTGATCGCAGACGCCGGTGTCGCCGCTGTAGACGAACGACGCGCCAGAGGGATCGGTGATCTTCAAGCCGTAGGACTCGGTCGGATGAGCCACCACTCGCGGCGTCACCGTCAGCGCGCCGATCGTCACCGGCTCGCCGTCGACCCAATGACGAACGTCGAAGATGTCCGAACAGTCGTCGATCTCACCGCCGTAGGGCGACGACGCCGCACCCAATCGCGACCAGGTGTCCCCCGGGCCGTAGAGCAACGCCTTACCCAGCGGACGCTTCGGGTGGTAGCGCCGCCACACGAAAAGTCCGGGCAAATCCAAACAATGGTCGGCGTGCAGATGGGACAACAGCACATGCACGGAACCGGGATCGGCATAACGCTGTAGCGCGCCGAGAACGCCCCCGCCGAAGTCGATGACCAACGGCGGAGTGTCCGGTGCCCGGAGCAGATAACCCGACGCGGGCGAATCCGGACCCACCACGCTGCCCGAGCAGCCGAGCACGGTTATTCGCACGGACACTACTGTGCCATGCCCGATGGGACCGTGACGAAAACATCGCCGCATTGGTGTGACGAGAATCTCGTCCGGTCGTTAATCAATGCGCACCTGCTGAACCGGCTGGACACCGGTGACGGCGGGACCCAGGAATCGCGCCGCCAATGCGGTGAATGCCTCGGGGTCGCCGGTGGCTTCGAAAACCCGAGTCGCCGGCGGTGCGTCGTGCGGGCGGAGCAGGTCCTGTTCGGTGAGCACGCGAAGCACTTCCTTGGCGGTTTCCTCGGCGCTGGAAACCAGCGTCACGTTGTCACCCATCGCCAACTGGATCAGCCCGGACAGCAGTGGATAGTGCGTGCAGCCGAGCACCAGCGTGTCGACCTGCGCGCGCTGCAACGGCTCCAGATAGCCCTCGGCCAATCCGAGCACCTGACGGCCGCTGGTCACGCCGCGCTCCACGAAGTCGACGAAGCGCGGGCAGGCGACCGCGGTGATCTCGGTGTCGCGGGCGGCGGCGAACGCGTCCTGATAGGCGTGCGAGTTGATGGTCGCCTGGGTGCCGATGACGCCGATACGCCCGTTGCGGGTGGTGGCGACCGCGCGGCGCACCGCGGGCAGGATCACCTCGACGACGGGCACGTCGTAGCGCTCGCGAGCGTCCCGCAGGCACGCCGCGGACGCCGTGTTGCAGGCGATGACCAACGCCTTGACGCCGCGGCCGACGAGGTCGTCACCGATGGCCAGCGCGTGCGCGCGGACCTCGGGGATGGTCAGCGGGCCGTACGGACCATGGCCGGTATCGCCGACGTAGATGATGTCCTCGTCGGGCAGCTGGTCGATGATCGCCCGCGCGACGGTGAGTCCCCCGACACCGGAGTCGAAGACCCCGATGGGTGCCAGCGCCGAGCTCATGTCTTGGGCCGCGGCACGGTGCTGCCGGCGTTCCTCGACGTCCGGCCCTTACGTTCCGGTGCGGACAACAGATAGGCGGCCACGACGCCGGCGATCGCCCCGCACAGGTGGCCCTGCCAGGACACGCCACCGCATCTGCCGAGCACCGGCATGGCTCCGAGCAGGACGCCGCCGTAGGCGAACATCACGATCAGCCCGATGATGATGTCCCGCATCCGGCGCACGAAGATCCCGAACACCAGCAAGAAGGCCAGCCAGCCGAAGATCAGGCCGGACGCGCCGATGTGGTCGGTGGGGCCGCAGCTGCTGCCGACGTTGCCGATGAGCCAGGTGCCGAAGCCGCCCAGGATCCACACGATGGCGGTCGCCCAGACGAACCGGGACAACCCGGCCAGCGTCATCAGGAACCCCAGGATCAGCAGCGGCACGGTGTTGGCCATCAGGTGCTGCCAGCTCTCGTGCAACACCGGGGCGAAGATGATGCCCCACAGGCCGTCGGCTTCCAGCGGCCTGATGCCGTTGGCGTCCAGCGAATGCCGGGTCAGCTGGTCGATCAGCTCGACGAGGTAGAGCAACGCCACGAAGGTGAGGATCGTGGCGGCGCCGACCGTCGCGGTGGACCGCTTCTTCGTCTGGGCGGCAGGCACGCCGGGGCGTCCCCGCGGGGTGGTCTTACCCATGGCTGCCCTTCCAGCGTGTTTCCAGCATCGTCAAGGCTACCGGCGCCGCGGCCGGTCGATCTCATCGACCGAATGCCCCGGGCAGCACGTCGCGGTAGCTCGGTATGCCGGCGATCGATTCGGCGGCCAGCACACCGCCCAGCACCGCATGCGCCAGGCAATCGGCGGCGGCGATGCCCACCTCGGTGGCCAGCCGGGTCTCCGGGGAGAAGGCGGCGGGCGCTTCGGCGGCGGCCGCGGCTACCTCGACCGCCCCGGTGGCCAGCACGAACACCGTGTCACCGTCGACCGGCGTGTGCGCCGGCCGGATGCTGCGGGCCAGGCCGTCGTGGGCGGAGATCGCCACCCGCCGACATGCCGCCGGGCTCAGCGCGGCGTCGGTGGCCACCACCGCGATGACGGTGTTGAGCGGCTTGTCCACCGGATTCGACGGGGACGGCAACTGGGCGAAGGCGTCGACCTGGTCGGCCGGCGGCGGCCGCAGTGCGAACTCCCGGGTCAGGTCCGCCATCCACGGCAAGCCGGTGCCCCGGTCGACGACCTCGCCCGCGGAGTTCACCACGGCCACCGCCCCGACGGTCACGCCGGACGGCAGCGCGATCGACGCGGTGCCGACACCGCCCTTGAGCGCGCCGGCGCGCGCCCCCACCCCGGCGCCGACGGTTCCGACACCCATCGCCGTGCCGTCTTCGGCGGCGCACAGGCCGGTAACCGAACTCGGCCGTCGGGCGGCACTCCCAGCCGCCGACCGGCAGATCGAAGATCACCGCTCCCGGCACGATGGGCACCACCCCGCCGTCCATCGCCACACCACGATCGCGTTCTTCCAGGAAGCGCATGACACCATCCGCGGCGGCCAGACCGTAGGCGCTGCCCCCGGCGAGCAACACCGCGTCCACGAACCGCACGGTGTTGGCCGGGTCCAGCAGATCGGTCTCCCGGGTACCGGGCGCGCCGCCGCGGCAATCGACCGCGCCGACGGTCCCCGGCGGGGTGAGCACGACGGTGACGCCGCAGGCCCAGCCGGCGCCCAGGGACGCGTCGGGGTCCAGTCGTTGGTAGTGGCCGACGCGGATGCCCCCGACGTCGGTGATGGCGTTCATCTGTCGCCCATCGCGGTCATCGGGGCCCCATCAGCACCAGGACCAGGTACTCCTGCAACACGGTCAGCCACTGGTACACGTCGAAATGCACGGCCAGCGGATGGTCGGCCGGCAGACGCTCCGGGCCCTCCGGCCCGACCTCGAGCATGACTCCGAGGGTCAGCCGAATGTCGTTGACCGCCGCGATCCACGAGTTCGCGTCGTCCTCGGTCAGCTCGAAGCGGCCGCCATCGTCGGGAACCGTACTCAGTAACCGCTGTGCGGCAACGCGTTTGGCGTTGACGATGTCGGGCTCATGCAGGCTGCGCAGTGCGGCGTTGAGGCTGTCCGGCGGCATCGGGTGGCGCGGTGTCCTCGTCGTCGTGCCGGTAGAAGTCGGGCAGCAGCCGACGCAGCGTGGGATCTTTCGGCGGGTCGGCGTTGCCGGTCTTGATCCCGGTGATCTCCTCGAGTTCGTCTGCGGGCGAGGAAGATTCACGCTCGTCGAGCAAGCCGATCATCGCCGTGGCCAGGTTCTTGAGCAGGGCGGCCTCATGGGATGCCAGGGACGACCGAAACGGGGACCGCTAGCGGTCTCGACCCGCTTCCATTTGCGCACAGGGAATCGCCAGCGCCTCGAGGCTTCAGCGGTCCTGCTGCATGCGTCGCCCACAAACCGGCGGCGTGCAGCTTGGACACATCGACTTCCATGGACTCACGGCTGCCGGCGGACACCACGGCCTTTCCTTCGTTGTGCACCTGCAACATCAGCTTGGTGGCGTGCGGCTCGCTGTAGCCGAACAACTTCTGGAACACATACGTCACGTAGGTCATCAGATTGACCGGGTCATCCCAGACGATCGTGACCCACGGACTGGCCGTGGCCTCGACCGGAGCGGACTCTCGTTGTCCTGTAGTGCCCGGCTTAGTGGGCGCTGACATAACAACCATGGCCTACACGATACCGAGCGATGGTCGACGTTACCGAGCCCCAATGGCAGCCGATACCGTTAGGGAATGGACGACCCGGTCTTTACTGGGCTGCTGACCGACAAGTACGAGTTGACGATGTTGGCGGCGGCGCTGCGGGACGGCAGCGCCGATCGACGGACCACGTTCGAGCTTTTTGCCCGCCGACTTCCCGAAGGGCGCCGCTACGGCGTGGTCGCCGGAACCGGCCGGCTGCTCGAAGCGCTGCCGCAGTTCACCTTCGATGACCAGGCATGCCAGTCGCTGGGGCAGTTCCTCGACCCAGATACGTTGCGGTACTTGCGCGAATTTCGGTTCGGCGGCGACATCGACGGCTACGCCGAAGGCGAGCTGTACTTCCCCGGGTCCCCGGTGCTGTCGGTGAGCGGAACCTTCGCCGAATGCGTGGTGCTCGAGACGCTGGCACTGTCGATTTTCAATCACGACACCGCGGTCGCGTCCGCCGCGGCGCGCATGGTGAGCGCGGCCCGGGGACGCCCGCTGATCGAGATGGGGTCACGACGAACCCACGAACAGGCGGCGGTCGCCGCGGCCCGCGCCGCCTACCTCGCCGGCTTCGCGGCGTCCTCCAACCTGGAGGCGCAGCGCTGCTACGGAATACCGGCCGAGGGCACCTCCGCGCACGCGTTCACCATGCTGCATGCGCAGCGCCGGCTCGCCCACGGAATCGACCGAATTGGCGGCATTTCGGGCACAGGTCGAAGCGCTCGGCGTGGACACCACCCTGCTGGTGGACACCTATGACGTGACGACCGGTGTGGCCAATGCGGTGGCCGCCGCCGGCACCGGGCTGGGCGCGGTGCGCATCGACTCCGGCGAGCTGGGCGTGCTGGCCCGCCAGGTGCGTGAACAGCTCGACAAGCTGGGAGCGACCCGGACCCGCATCGTGGTCTCCGGCGACCTCGACGAGTTCTCCATCGCCGCCTTGGCCGCCGAGCCGGTGGACAGTTACGGCGTGGGCACGTCGCTGGTGACGGGCTCGGGCGCCCCCACGGCGAACATGGTGTACAAACTCGTCGAGGTGGACGGCTTGCCGGTGCAAAAGCGCAGCAGCCACAAGGAATCCCACGGCGGGCGCAAGGAGGCGCTGCGCCTGTCGCGCGATTCCGGCATCATCACCGAGGAGGTGGTGTATCCGGCCGGCCATCAGCCCGCCGTCTCCGAGCCGGCCCGGGTGCTGACCGTCCCGCTGGTCCGCGGCGGCGAGCTGGTGTCCAAACCGAACCTCGCCGCGGCGCGCGAGCTGGTAACTTCCGGGCTGCGCAGTCTGCCGTGGGAGGGATTGAACTTGTCGCACGGTGATCCCGCGGTCACGACGACGCAGATTCCCGCCGGCCGGCGGTAGCACCGCCCGAAAAATGCCGCGGCGCGAGCGCCGCCCTGAACAGCGAAGAGGGTAGCCACGTCCGACGTCTCCGTGTCCGAACTGCTGGCCACCGCCGTGGCCGCGCTCGGCGGTAGTGAACGCGGCGGCCAGCAGGAGATGGCCGCCGCGGTGGCGCGGGCCTTCGAAACCGAGGAGCACCTGGTGGTGCAGGCCGGCACCGGTACCGGCAAGTCGCTCGCGTATCTGGTGCCCGCGATCGTCCACGCGCTCGACGACGACTCCCCCGTCGTCGTGTCCACGGCCACGATCGCTCTGCAGCGCCAGCTCGTCGATCGCGATCTGCCCCGGCTGGTCGATTCGCTGGCCGATGCGCTGCCGCGCCGCCCGCAGTTCGCGTTGCTCAAAGGTCGGCGAAACTATCTGTGCCTGAACAAGATTCACAACGGCGGGGCGGCCGACGGCGAAGAAGGCGACGACCGGCCGCAGGAGGAACTCTTCAACCCCATGGCGGTCAGCGCCTTGGGCCGCGACGTGCAGCGGCTCACCGAATGGGCGTCGAGCACCGAATCCGGTGATCGCGACGATCTGAAGCCCGGCGTCCCGGACCGATCCTGGTCGCAGGTCAGCGTTTCCGCGCGGGAATGCCTCGGCGTGACGCGCTGCCCGTTCGGCACCGAGTGCTTCTCCGAACGGGCGCAGGAGTCGGGCCGGCCGGGCCGACGTTGTCGTCACCAACCATGCGCTGCTGGCCATCGACGCGGTCGCCGAATCGGCGGTGCTGCCCGAACACGCGCTGCTGGTCGTCGACGAAGCACACGAGTTGGTGGATCGGGTGACGTCGGTGGCCACCGCGGAGCTGACGTCGGCCACCCTCGGGGTGGCCGCCCGGCGGATCGGCCGACTGGTGGACCCGGAGTTGATCCAGCGCCTGGAAGCGACGACGGCGAACTTCGCGTCGGTCATCCACGACGGCACGCCGGGCCGCATCGATCGCCTCGACGAGGAGCTGGCGACCTACCTGACGGCGCTGCGCGACGTGGCGACCGCGGCGCGCTCGGCGATCGACACCACCAACGACCCCAAGGCGGCGTCGGCGCGCGCCGAAGCCGTTGCGGCACTGAGCGAGATATCGGACACCGCGTCGCGCGTGCTGGCATCGTTCGGCCCGGCCATCCCCGACCGCACCGACGTGGTGTGGCTGGAGCACGAGGAGATCAGGGGTTCATCGCGCCCGGTGTTGCGGGTGGCGCCGCTGTCGGTCGCCGGACTGCTGCGGTCCCGGGTGTTCTCGCGTTCGACGGTGGTGCTGACGTCGGCGACGCTGACCATCGGCGGCTCGTTCGACGCCATGGCCACCGCGTGGGGGCTGACGGCCGACGATGAGCGACGACGCGCGGTGGCGCGGCCTGGACGTGGGTTCGCCGTTCCAGCACGCCAAAGCCGGAATCCTGTATGTGGCCGCGCACCTGCCGCCACCGGGACGCGACGGCACCGGGTCGGCCGAGCAGCTGACCGAAATCGCCGAACTCATCACCGCCGCCGACGGACGCACGCTGGGCTTGTTCTCGTCGATGCGGGCGGCCCGGGCGGCCGCCGAGGCCATGCGCGAACGGCTGTCGACGCCGGTGCTGTGTCAGGGCGACGACAGCACGTCGGCGCTCGTCGAGCAGTTCAGCGCCGACCCCCAGACGTCCCTGTTCGGCACGCTGTCGCTGTGGCAGGGCGTCGATGTGCCCGGGCCGTCGCTGTCGTTGGTGCTGATCGACCGCATCCCGTTTCCCCGGCCCGACGATCCCCTGCTGGGTGCGCGGCAGCGCGCGGTGGCCGCGCGCGGCGGCAATGGCTTCATGGCCGTCGCGGCCAACCACGCGGCACTGCTGTTGGCGCAGGGGTCGGGGCGGCTGTTGCGCCGCGTCACCGATCGCGGCGTGGTTGCGGTGCTCGACTCGCGCATGGTCACCGCCGGCTACGGCGGCTACCTGCGGGCCTCGCTGCCGCCGTTCTGGCAGACCACCAACGGCGACGCAGGTGCGCCAGGCGCTGCAGCGGCTGCGCACCGCACCGGCCTCGGAAGAGGGCCTGTCGGCCTGACCGGTCCGGCTATCGCGCCAGGGTGACCAGGCCGAGCTCATTGCTGGCCGCCAGCATCGGATTGTGGGGCAGCACGCGCACGGTGTAGCCGACCGATCCCGCCAGCGGCAGCGGCGTCGTCGTCGAGAAGACCTGGTTGCCGCCCTCGGCGGTGCCGGTGTAGGACATCTCGACGGTGATCGGCTCCAGCAGTGCATCGCTGGCGTCGACCCGGCCCACCACCGCCTGCACGGTGACCTCGTCGGGCGCCAGCCCGCCCAGCTGCACGGTGGCGGTCAGGGTCAGCTTCGAGCCGAGCACCGGACTGTCCGGCAGGCCGGTGCTGTCGACGTCGGTGATGACGATCTTGGGCCAGGCCTCCTGGGCGCGCCGGCGGTAGGCGGCCAGCTCGCGGGCCGCGCCGAACTCCCCGCCTCTCGCCGCGTCTTCGGCGCCGTCGGCGGGTGCGATCGTCTTGCGCAGCGACTGCGCGGCCGGCATGTAGTACTGCTCGACGTAGTCGCGCACCATGCGGGACGCCAACACTTTTGGGCCGAGCGTCTGCACGGTGTGGCGCACCATCTCGATCCAGCGCGGCGGCACGCCGTGTTCATCGCGTTCGTAGAACTTCGGCGCCACGGCTTCTTCCAGCAATGTGTAGAGCCCGCTGGACTCCAGGTCGTCGCGCCGGTCCTCGTCGGCCACGCCGTCGGCAGACGGTATCTCCCAACCGTTTTCGCCGTCGTACCATTCGTCCCACCAGCCATCGCGGATGGACAGGTTCAGCCCGCCGTTGAGCGCGCTCTTCATTCCCGAAGTGCCGCAAGCCTCCAACGGCCGCAGCGGATTGTTCAGCCAGACGTCGCAGCCCCAATACAGCAGCCGCGCCATGGACATGTCGTAGTCGGGCAGAAACGCGATGCGGTGGCGCACCTCGGGCCGGTCGGCAAAGCGCACCACCTGCTGGATCAGCGCCTTGCCGCCGTCGTCGGCCGGGTGCGATTTCCCGGCGACGATCAGCTGAATCGGCCGCTCTTTGTCGAGCAGCAGCTGTTCCAGCCGATGCGGGTCACGCAGCATCAGCGTCAGCCGCTTATACGTCGGCACCCGCCGAGCGAACCCGATGGTCAGCACCTCTGGATCGAATGCCGTTGCTATCCAACCCAATTCGGCGTCCGAGGCGCCTCGTTCCAGCCATGAGCGACGCAGCCGCTGCCGGACGTCGTCGACCAACAGGGACCTCAGCTGCGAGCGGATCCACCACAGATGGCCCGCGTCGACCTGCTTGAGGCGCAACCAAACCCCCGGATCGCTGAACGAATCCGACCCGGCCAGCTCACGGCCCAGCTGCAGCCACTGCGGCGCCGCCCAGGTGCGCGCGTGAACTCCGTTGGTAATCGAGCCGATCGGCACCTCACTGGCGTCGAAGCCGGGCCACAGTTCGTTGAACATGGACCGACTCACCCGTCCGTGCAGCGACGACACGCCGTTGGCGCGCTGGGCCAGCCGCAGACCCATGTGGGCCATGTTGAACTTGGTGGGGTCGTCCTCGGCGCCGAGCGCCAGGATGCGAGCCGTCGGCACCCCCGGCAGCAACACGGCGCTCGTGGCATCGGCTGTCGCGGCCTTCCCGCCGGGTTCGGCTTCGTCGCCCGCGTGGTCGTCGAAGTACAGCCGCACCATCTCGACCGGGAACCGGTCGATGCCGGCGGGCACCGGGGTGTGCGTGGTGAACACCGTGCTCGAGCGCACCACCGTCAGCGCGGTGTCGAAGTCCAATCCCGAACCGGTCATCAGCTCGCGGATGCGTTCGGCTCCGAGGAAACCCGCGTGCCCCTCGTTCATGTGGAACACCTCGGGCGCGGGCAGGCCGTGAATGTCGGTGAAGGCGCGGATCGCCCGCACCCCGCCGATGCCGGCCAGGATCTCTTGCCTCATCCGATGTTCCTGGTCGCCGCCGTACAGGCGGTCGGTGACGCCGCGCAGATCGTGCTCGTTCTCCGGGACATCGGAATCCAGCAACAGCAGCGGAACCCTGCCCACCTGCGCGACCCAGATCCGGGCGTGCAGCTGCGCGGAGTCCGGCAGCATCAGCTCGACCAGGGCGGGCTCGCCGGTCGCATCGGTCAGCAGCCGCAACGGCAGGCCCTTGCGGGTCCAGCGACGGGTAGGTCTCGTTCTGCCAGCCGTCGGCGGTCAACGACTGCCGGAAGTACCCGGAGCGGTAGTAGAGGCCCACCGCGACCAGCGGCACACCCAGATCCGACGCGGACTTCAGGTGGTCGCCGGCAAGAATGCCCAAGCCACCGGAGTAGTTGGGCAGCACCTCGGCGACGCCGAACTCCATCGAGAAGTAGGCGATCGCGGCCGGCATTTCGACGCCGTGCTCCTGCTGTTGCTGGTACCACAGCGGGCGGCTCAGGTAATCGTTCAAATCGGCGGTCAGCGCGTCGAGCCGGCCCAGGAACGCCTCATCGAGCGCCAACTCGTCGAGCCGCGCCGGCTTCACCGCGCCCAGCAACGCCACCGGATCACTGCCGCACCGCTCCCACAGGTCGGGTCGATGGTCGCGAAAAGCTCTTGGGTGGGCTTGTCCCAGGACCATCGCAGGTTGGTCGACAGCTGGTCCAGCGCGGTCAGACGCTCCGGAAGGTGAGCACGGACGGTAAACCGGCGGAGGGCTTTCACGCGTTCCTACCTTACTGAGGATTCCCGCCCCGCGCACGGCGGCGGAGGACCGCTTTTCCTCGTCGGTGTGTGACCGAAGACTAGGGTGGGTATCGGGTAGTTATCGGGGTCGCAACGATGCCTCCCCGCACAGAAAGTTCCCCACGACAGGAAGTTTCCCGACGAGCGGCATTCCGCACGGAGCACACCGCGGGGTTGGCCGCACACAATCGGAACGGAGTGGTGGTGCCCGGTCGTGTCGAGATCGATAACGTCCAGCCGGTCGTTTCCTGTGGCGCGTATCCCGCGAAAGCCGTGGTCGGCGAGGTCGTGCCGGTCAGCGCCGCGGTATGGCGAGAAGGCCACGAGGCTGTCGCGGCGACCCTGGTCGTGCGCTACCTCGGGCCCGGCTATCCGCAGGTAACCGAGACCCGCCGAGTCAAGGCGGTTCAGGCGCCGGAAAAGCCGGTCACCGAGCGCGACGGCAAGGTCGACCAGCAACGGGTCAAGCCGCTGTTGCTGCCGATGACGATGGGTCTCGAGCCCTACGTTTTCCACGGTCAATTCACCCCCGACCAGGTCGGGTCTGTGGACCTTCCGGGTCGACGGGTGGGGCGACCCGATCCATTCATGGCGGCACGGGCTGATCGCCAAGTTGGACGCTGGTCAGGGCGAGACCGAACTGTCCAACGATCTTCTGGTCGGCGCCGGGCTGTTCGAGCGCGCCGCGACGGGCGTGCCGCGCGCCACTGCGCGAACCGCTGCTGGCCGCCGCCACGGCGCTGCGCAAGCCCGGCGACCCGGTCACCCGGACCGCGCTGGCGCTGGGGCCCGAGATCGAGGAAATTCTGGCCGAACTACCCACTGCGCGATCTGGTCACCCGGGGCGAGCAGTTCGGCGTCTGGGTGGATCGGCCGCTGGCCCGGTTCGGCTCCTGGTACGAGATGTTTCCGCGCTCGACCGGCGGGTGGGACGCCGAGGGCAACCCCGTGCACGGCACCTTCGCCACGGCAGCCGCCCAGCTTCCGCGTATCGCGGCGATGGGATTCGACGTCGTCTACCTGCCACCGATCCATCCGATCGGCAAGGTACATCGCAAGGGGCGCAACAACTCCCCGACCGCCGCCCCCGGGGATGTGGGGTCTCCCTGGGCAATCGGCAGCGACGAGGGTGGCCATGACGCCGTCCACCCCGATCTGGGCACCATCGAGGACTTCGACGCCTTCGTCGCCGCGACACGCGAGCTGGGCATGGAGGTGGCGCTGGATCTGGCGCTGCAATGCGCACCGGATCATCCCTGGGCGCGCGACCACCGCAACTGGTTCACCGAATTGCCCGACGGCACCATCGCTTACGCGGAAAACCCCCCGAAGAAATACCAGGACATCTATCCGATCAATTTCGACAATGATCCGGCTGGCCTCTACGACGAAGTGCTGCGCGTGGTCCGGCACTGGATGGACCACGGCGTCAAGTTCTTTCGCGTCGACAACCCGCACACCAAGCCGCCGGATTTCTGGGCCTGGCTGATCGCCACGGTCAAGGCCGTCGATCCCGACGTGCTGTTCTTGTCCGAGGCGTTCACGCCGCCGGCCCGGCAGTACGGGCTGGCCAAACTGGGGTTCACCCAGTCCTACAGCTACTTCACCTGGCGCACGGCGAAGTGGGAGCTGACCGAGTTCGGCAACGACATCGCCAACCTCGCCGACTTCCGCCGGCCCAACCTGTTCGTCAACACCCCCGACATCCTGCACGCCATCCTGCAGCACAACGGGCCCGGAATGTTCGCCATCCGCGCGGTGCTGGCGGCGACCATGGGTCCGGCGTGGGGAGTGTACTCGGGCTACGAACTGTTCGAGCACCGTGCGGTGCGGGAGGGCAGCGAGGAGTACCTGGACTCGGAGAAGTACGAGTTGCGGCCCCGCGACTTCGCGGGCGCCCTCGCCGAAGGACGATCGCTCGAGCCATTCATCGCGCAGCTCAACGCAATTCGCCGGCTACATCCCGCGCTGGAGCAGTTGCGCACGATTCATTTCCACAGCGTGGACAACGATGCGTTGATCGCCTACTCGCAAGTTCGACCCGGCGACCGGCGACTGCGTTTTGGTGGTCGTGACGCTCAACGCGTTCGGCGCCGAGGAAGCGACGCTGTTTTTAGACATGGCCGCATTGGGTATGGAGCCCTACGAGCGTTTTTGGGTGCGCGACGAGATCACCGGCCAGGAATTCCAATGGGGGCAATCGAATTACGTTCGTATCGATCCCGGGCAGGCGGTCGCGCACATCATCAACATGCCACTCATACCGTACGAATCACGAATGACATTGCTACGCAGGCGATGAAAAGGACCGGAGGCGAAAGGGACATGAGCCAAGCCGACCAACTCGCTCGGACGCACTTGGCGCCCGATCCGGCCGACCTGTCGCGCCTGGTCGCTGGCACGCACCACAACCCGCACAGCATCCTGGGCGCCCACGAATATGACGATCACACCGTCATTCGGGCGTACCGGCCGCATGCGGCCGAAGTCGTCGCGCTGGTCGGTGACGACCGATTCCCGATGCAGCACATCGAATCCGGTCTTTTCGCCGTGGCGTTGCCGTTCGCCGACCTGATCGACTACCGGCTACAGATCACGCTATGAGGGCTGCCGACGCCGTACGTCGTCGCCGACGCATACCGCTTCCTGCCGACCTTGGGCGAGGTCGACCTTCATCTGTTCGGGGAGGGCCGCCACGAGCGGCTCTGGGAAGTCCTTGGCGCACATCCTCGCTCGTTCACCACGGCCGACGGCGTCGTCAACGGGGTGTCGTTCGCGGTGTGGGCGCCCAACGCCAAGGGCGTCAGCCTGATCGGTGAGTTCAACGGCTGGACCGGTAACGAAGCCCCGATGCGGGTGCTGGGCTCATCGGGAGTCTGGGAGCTGTTCTGGCCCGGGTTCCCCCTCGAGGGGCTGTACAAGTTCCGCGTGCACGGCGCCGACGGCGTCGTGACCGAGCGGGCCGACCCGATGGCGTTCGCCACCGAGGTGCCGCCGCACACCGCCTCCCGGGTGACGACGCAGCAACTACACCTGGGAAGACGCCGACTGGATGACGCGAGCGCGCGCAGCGCAACCCGGTGTTCGAGCCGATGAGCACCTACGAGGTCCATCTGGGCTCCTGGCGTCCCGGGACTCAGCTACCGCCAGCTGGCCCGCGAGCTGACCGATTACGTGGTGGAGCACGGGTTCACCCACGTCGAGCTGCTGCCCGGTCGCCGAGCACCCCTTCGCCGGATCGTGGGGATACCAGGTGACGTCGTACTACGCGCCGACGTCCCGATTCGGCACACCGGACGAATTCCGGGCTCTGGTCGACGCCTTGCACCAGGCCGGCATCGGCGTGCTGGTGGACTGGGTGCCGGCGCACTTTCCCGAAGGACGCTTGGGCGCTGGGCCGGTTCGACGGCACCCCGCTCTACGAGCATTCCGATCCTCAAGCGCGGCGAGCAACTCGATTGGGGCACTTACGTATTCGACTTCGGCCGTCGGGAGGTTCGCAATTTTCTGGTGGCCAACGCGCTGTATTGGCTCGAAGAATTCCACATCGACGGCTTACGGGTGGACGCGGTCGCCTCGATGCTCTACCTGGACTACTCGCGCCCCGAGGGCGGCTGGACCCCGAACATCTACGGCGGCCGGGAGAACCTGGAGGCGGTGCAGTTCCTGCAGGAGATGAACGCCACGGCGCACAAGGCCGCGCCGGGCATCGTCACCATCGCCGAAGAGTCAACCTCGTGGCCCGGGGTGACGCGGCCGACAAACCTTGGCGGCCTGGGATTTTCGATGAAGTGGAACATGGGCTGGATGCACGACACGCTCGACTACATCAGCCGCGATCCGATCTACCGCAGCTACCACCACCACGAGATGACGTTCTCGATGCTGTACGCGTTCAGCGAGAACTACGTGCTGCCGATCAGCCACGACGAGGTGGTCCACGGCAAGGGAACGCTGTGGGGCCGGATGCCGGGCAACAACCACGTCAAGGCGGCGGGGCTGCGCAGCCTGCTCGCCTACCAGTGGGCGCACCCGGGCAAGCAATTGCTGTTCATGGGGCAGGAATTCGGACAGCGTGCCGAGTGGTCGGAGGAGCGCGGTCTGGATTGGTGGCAGCTCGACGAGCAAGGGTTCTCCAACGGGGTCCTGCGCCTGGTCCGCGACATCAACGCCATCTATCGCAATCATCCGGCGCTGTGGAGCCAGGACACCGTGCCCGACGGCTATTCCTGGATCGACGCCAACGATTCGGGCAACAACGTGCTGAGCTTCTTGCGCTACGGCAAGGACGGCTCGGTGATGGCGTGCGTGTTCAACTTCGCGGGCGCCGAGCACGGCGGATACCGACTGGGTCTGCCCTTGGCCGGCCGCTGGCGCGAGGTGCTCAACACCGACGCGACGGCCTACAACGGTACGGGGATCGGCAACATGGGCGGAGTCGAAGCCACCGAAGACCCGTGGCACGGCCGGCCGGCCTCGGCGCTGCTGGTGCTGCCGCCCACGTCGGCCCTGTGGCTGGAACCCGAGTAAGGCCGCGTCAGTACAGCGCGTTGGCGAGGTTTCGCCGTCCGGCGAGGACCTCGGGATCGGCCGGGTCGAAGAGTTCGAACAGCTCGACCAGCCGGGTGCGCACCACGGTGCGATCGTCCCCGGATGTGCTGCGCACCAAGGCAATCAGGCGATCGAAGGCGGCGCCGACATCCTGATTGAGGATCTGCACGTCGGCCGCCGCCAGGGCGGCGTCGATGTCGCCGGGCGCGGCGTCGGCGGCGGCGACGGCGTCCGGGCGTTGCGCGGTTGCGCGCGTGAGGAATTCGATCTGCCGAATCGCGCCCTTGGCTTCGGCGTTGGCCGGCTCGGCGTCCAGGATCGACTGGTACGACGCCTTGGCCGCCTCGAAGTCGCCATCTTCCAGCTGTTGGCGGGCCGCGGCCAGCACGGGGTCGACGACCTCAGCCTCGCCGGAATCGGTTGAGCCCTTGAGCTTTCCGGCGGTCGCCGAGAGAATTTGATCCAGCCAGCCGCGCAACTGCTCGGTCGGCTGCACTCCCTGGAAACTCGATATCGGCTGACCGGCGGCCAACGCCACCACGGTCGGGACGGCGTCGACACCGAATATCTGGGCGACCCTGGGCGCGACATCGACGTTGACCGTCGTCAACGACCACTTGCCATTGTCCTGGGCCGCCAGGCCGGCGAACGTGTCGAGCAGCTGGACACACGCGTCGCTGCGCGGTGACCACAGCAGCACAACGACGGGCACTTCTTCGGACCGGAGCAGGACCTCGGCCTCGAAGTTGGCCTCGGTGACCGCGATGATTCCGGGGTCACCCTCGGCCGCCGACGGCGCGGACCCTCCGGGGGCGCGCTCCGCCGGTTGGGCCCGCTGCTTGAGACCGGAGAGATCGATCGCACCCGCCAGGGCGGGGCCGATGGAAGGTCGCGGACGCGTCACGCCGTCAAGTTTGTCATGCGGATGGGCTACCCATCCACCCGGTCGTGGCGACGCTCAGACAGCGGCGTGACGGCGCGGAAAAGCGCGGCGAAAAGGGGTGTGATCGGCAAATATGACGAAGATCACAATCCGTCATCGGCGCGCCTCGCCAGCAACGTCGGCGAAAGCCCCGAACTCTGGCTAACCCGCGCGCAGAATCAGGGCGTCGCCCTGCCCGCCGGCTCCGCACAGCGCCGCGACGGCGTATCCGGAGCCGCGTCGTGACAACTCCAGGGCGGCATGCAGCGTGATCCGCGCTCCCGACATCCCGATGGGGTGCCCCACGGCAATCGCGCCGCCGTTGACGTTGACCAGGTCGGGATTCACGCCCAGCTCGCGGGTCGACGCGAGCGCGACCGCGGAAAACGCCTCGTTGATCTCGATGACGTCGAGCTGGTCGACGGAGATGCCCTCACGGCTGATCGCCTTCTTGATCGCGTTGGCCGGCTGCGACTGCAGGGTGGAGTCCGGCCCGGCCACCACGCCGTGCGCGCCGATCTCGGCCAGCCAGCTCAGCCCCAGTTCCTGGGCCTTGGCCTTGCTCATCACCACGACCGCGGCCGCGCCGTCGGAGATCTGGGAGGCCGAACCGGCGGTGATGGTGCCATCGCGGCGAAATGCCGGCTTGAGGCCGGCCAGCGACTCGGCGGTGGTGTTCGCGCGGATCCCCTCGTCCTCGGTGAACTGCAGCGGATCGCCTTTGCGCTGTGGGATGTTGACCGGCACCACTTCGTCGGTGAAGACGCCGTCTTTCCAGGCCGCGGCCGCCTTCTGGTGGGACCGCGCAGCGAACTCGTCCTGCTCTTGCCGGGTGAACTTGTCGACGTCGTTGCGCTGCTCGGTGAGCGCGCCCATCGGCTGGTCGGTGAACACGTCGTGCAGGCCGTCGTAGGCCATGTGGTCCAACACCGTCACGTCGCCGTACTTGTAGCCCGAGCGGCTGTCCATCAGCAGGTGCGGCGCCTTGGTCATGGACTCCTGGCCGCCGGCCACCACCACGTCGAACTCGCCGGCGCGAATGAGCTGGTCAGCGAGTGCGATGGAGTCAATACCGGATAGACACATCTTGTTGATGGTCAGCGACGGAACATCCCAGCCGATGCCGGCGGCCACGGCCGCCTGGCGTGCCGGCATCTGGCCGGCTCCGGCCGTCAGCACCTGGCCCATGATCACGTAGTCGACCGCGGAGGCCGGGACATTGGCCTTTTCCAGCGCACCCGCGATCGCGATGGCCCCCAGATCGCTGGCGGAAAAGTCCTTCAGCGAACCCATCAACTTGCCGATGGGTGTCCGTGCTCCAGCAACGATCACCGACGTGGTCATGACAATCTCCTAAGGCCTACTGGGCGCCCCCTCGATGGCCGTTTCGGCCTCCCGGAGAAGCGCAATCTTTGCCGCCAGGTTACCGTTATGTGATGACGACCGATCAAGTTGACGCCCGTCAGATCCTGGCCACCTCGCTGGTGACGGCGATCGATCACGTCGGCATCGCAGTCGCCGACCTGGACGCCGCCATCACCTGGTACCACGACACCCTCGGCATGATCCTGGTGCACGAGGAAGTCAACGAGGAGCAGGGAATCCGCGAAGCCATGCTGGCCGTGCGCGGCGCCCCGGCGGGCACCGCACAGATCCAGTTGATGGCCCCGATCGACGAATCGTCGACGATCGCGAAGTTCCTCGACAAGCGCGGACCGGGCATCCAGCAGATGGCCGTTCGGGTCAGTGACCTCGACACCTTGGTCGACCAGCTCCGCGAGCAAGGTGTGCGCCTGATCTACGACGCACCCCGACGCGGCACGGCAAACTCCCGGATCAACTTCATCCACCCCAAGGACGGTGGCGGAGTCCTGATCGAGCTCGTCGAACCGGCCGCCTGAGACCGGCTTTTCACGACCACTTCCTGGTTGGGCCGCGGGTAGCGCGGTGCGACCAGCACGGCGTGTGCCAATGCCGGCGGTCCTCGACGTGACCCGGGCCTCCCCCGAGCGTCGCATCGATCGGCCAAACCACCAGATGTGCTGAGCCCAAGCGTATTTCGTGATCGCAGCCTGGGCATCGATAGGTCTTGACCGCACGGGCCGCCGGGATGGGACGGACTTCGTACTCGTGACCGTCGGGCCCGGGCTCCACCCGGCGCAGTGCGGCCGGCGGCGCCGACGGCGGCTGCCGACGTGGCGGGGGGCGGCGCCGAGCCATGCGATCAGTCTAGTGGTGGACCCTCAGAACAGCCGGTATTCGTCACTGTCCATTCCGCGCATCTTGTCGTAATCCAATGTCAGACAACGGATACCGCGATCGGTGGCCAGTGTGCGGGCCTGCGGTTTGATCTGCTGGGCGGCGAACACCCCTTTTACCGGCGCGAGCACGGTGTCGCGATTGAGCAACTCGAGGTACCGGGTGAGCTGCTCGACCCCGTCGATCTCGCCGCGTCGCTTGATCTCCACCGCCACCGAGCCGCCGAGTTCGTCGCGGCAGAGCAGATCGACAGGCCCGATGGCGGTCATGTACTCGCGGCGAACCAGGGTGTACCCCTGGCCGAGTAGCTGTACGTGCTCGGCGAGCAGCGCCTGCAGGTGCGCCTCGACGCCGTCCTTGACCAGCCCGGGATCGACGCCGAGCTCGTGGCTGGAGTCGTGTTCGATCTCCTCGACGGTGATGCGCAGTTGTTCGCCGGCCTTGTTCTCGACGACCCACACCGGGGCCTCGTCACCGGCCTCCTCCGTCAGCCAGCACGGCGGGCTCATCCAGTTCAGCGGCTTGTAGGCGCGGTCGTCCGCGTGCACGCTGACCGATCCATCGGCCTTGAAAAGCAGCAACCTGCGGGCGGATGGCAGATGAGCGGTGAGCCTGCCGACATAGTCAACGGTGCATTGAGCGATCACTAGACGCACCCGACTCACCTTAGAGCGTGGCCGACGACATAGGCTGACGCCACCATGTCGGCCAACAAGTCCATGGCACAACGAATCGGCCGGGTGCTCGAGCGCATCACCCGTCAGAGCGGCCGCCTGCCCGAGACGCCTGCGTACGGCTCACTGCTGCTCGGGCGGGTGTCGGAAAGCCAGGGCCGTCGCCGGGTGCGCATCCAGATCATCATGACGGTGCTGGTGCTGGGGGCGAACCTGATCGGGATCGCCGTCGCCCTGTTACTGGTGACGGTCGCCATCCCGGTGCCGAGCGTGTTCGACGACGCGCCGGCGTGGATCACATTCGGCGCCGCACCGGCCTACATGGTGGGAGCCTCGGCGTGGGGCACCTATTGGATCACTCGCCGGACCGTGATCGCCCTGCGATGGGCGATCGAAGAGCGCAGGCCGACTCCAGAGGACGAGCGCAACACCTTTGTCGCCCCGTGGCGCATCGCCCTTGTCGACCTGGTTTTATGGGGGATCGGGACGGTGCTGTTGACGACGCTGTTCGGCTTGGTCAACTCTCAGTTCATCCCGCGGTTTCTTCTCGTCGTGAGCTTCTGCGGAGTGGTGGTCGCCACCGCTAGTTATCTGCTCGCGGAGTTCGCGCTGCGTCCCGTCGCCGCGCAGGCGCTCGAGGCCGGGCCGCCGCCGCGACGGTTGGCGGCGGGCATCATGGGCCGAACGATGGTGGTCTGGTTTCTCGGTTCGGCCGTGCCCGTCATCGGGATCATGCTGCTGGCGTTTTTCGAGCTCGTGTTGCGCAATCTCACCCAGACCCAGTTCGCGGTGGGCGTACTGATCGTGTCGATGGCCCCGTTGATCTTCGGGTGCGCCCTGATGTGGATCCTGGCTTGGGTCACCGCGACACCGGTGCGGGTAGTCCGTGCCGCGCTGGCGCGCGTCGAGCGCGGCGATCTGCGCGGGGACCTCGTGGTGTTCGACGGTACCGAACTCGGTGAGCTGCAACGTGGCTTCAACACGATGGTCGACGGCCTGCGGGAGCGCGAACGTGTCCGCGATCTGTTCGGCCGCCATGTCGGGCGTGAGGTCGCGCTGGCCGCTGAACGTGAACGACCGAAACTGGGCGGCGAGGAACGCCATGTGGCCGTTGTCTTCATCGACATCGTCGGGTCCACTCAGTTGGTAACCAACCGGCCCCCGTCCGAAGTCGTTGCGGTGCTGAACCGTTTCTTCGCGATCGTCGTCGAGGAGGTGGACCGCTACTGCGGGCTGGTCAACAAATTCGAAGGCGATGCGTCGCTGGCCATCTTCGGAGCGCCGAACCGTTTGGACAGTCCTGAAGATGCGGCCCTGGCCGCCGCGCGGTGTATCGCCAAGCGGCTGGCCGACGAAATGTCCGACCTCGAGGCAGGCATCGGTGTGGCGGCGGGTCAAGCGGTCGCCGGAAACGTCGGCGCCAAGGAACGATTCGAATACACCGTCATCGGTGAACCGGTCAACGAGGCGGCCCGGCTGTGCGAACTTGCCAAGTCGCACTCGGGCCGGCTGCTCGCGACGGCCGATGCCATCGAGCGTGCGAGTGAAAACGAGCGGGCGCGTTGGTCTTTGGGCGACACCGTGACCCTTCGTGGGCATGAGCGTCCCACCCGGCTGGCATCGCCGGTCGACCCAGCTCGGTAAGCCTACGGCAACCGGATGCTACGCGATTACGTTGCCCGACAACGCTTCTGGAGTTAGACCGCTAGCTGGTGGCGGCGGGTTTGGTTGCCCCCACACCGCTTCGCCTCGTACATCGCCGTGTCGGCGTGGGCGACCGACTGATGAAACGCGTGCTCGGCATATTCCGAGACGACGCTGCTCAAGGCCAGGGCGGCGATTCCGACGCTGGCGGTCACCGAGGCGTCCACCGCGGCTACCGCGTCACAGAACTGGCGGCCCCACCCCGGCAGCTCTTCTGTTGTCACGATGTCAGCGATCAAGAATTCCTCCCCGCCGACGCGACCGACGATGGCGGCCTCCCCGCATGCGCCGGTCAAGGTGTCCGCGACCGCGATGAGCGCCTCGTCGCCGGCCGCGTGCCCCCGCGTGTCGTTGAGCTCTTTGAAGCGGTCCAGATCAACCATCGCCACCGCCAGATACATGTGATTGGCACCGGCCAGCATCCGGCCGACGATGGCCCTGTCGCAGGCTCGGCGATTCAGCAGGCCGGTCAGGGGGTCGCGGTTGGAGCGCAAGAGATCAATCCAGAGTGCACGCACGATGACTTGAATGGCGAGCGGAACGATCACGTTGAGTTCCAGGACCAGAAAGTAGCCGGTGAAGGCCAGCACCGCCTGCCCCGTAGCCGCCAGCCGTACAGCTTGCCAGACCCCGATGCTGCTGGCCACGCAGAAATTCACCGCCATGAGCCTGGTGGTGTGGAAGAACGCGATGTAGCCGCCGGTAACCGATAGCGCCGAGCACGACATCAGCCCGACGAGCGGCTGGGGCTGCCACAGACAACCGCCGCCAATGGAAACACAGCCGGTCATGATGTAAAACATGGACTGGCGCCTAGTGGGCCACCCGCTCAACCACAGCACGGCCATGCCCAGCCCGATCACAGCGGATACGAGGGAAACCGCCAGCGCCACACGCGGATACAACGGGACGGGACCCCAAAGCACGTTGACCGGTACCAACACCAATGAGGCGGCCACAACGGCCAATATCCGGCGGGTACTGGTGCTCAACCCATGCGCTTGCAAATAGCCTGTCAGCCAATCGAAGTGGTCTTCTTGGCCCCACCAGGTCGCCACCCGCTTCATCGGTTCGCCTTTCCCCGAACTCGCTCACCCCCTCGGGTCACACCACCAGAATCAGCGAGCCGGATCACAGTAAATACCATCGGGCGCGGTAAAAGCCACGATTGGACGAGAAAGGCGCATCGAAGGGTGAGTCGCCGACGGGCTTGATCGGTCGTCAGGCACGTACCACCGCGATGTCGCTTTTCCGCCAGTTTTGTCGGTGCGCGGGTGTAAGTCTGGAACCGTGCATGACGATTTCGAACGCTGCTACCGCGCCGTCCAGTCCAAGGACGCCCGGTTCGACGGCTGGTTCGTCACCGCGGTGCTGACCACCCGGATCTATTGCCGGCCCAGCTGCCCGGTGCGGCCGCCGTTCGCTCGTAACGTGCGGTTTTATCCGACCGCCGCGGCCGCCCAGCGGGCCGGCTTTCGGGCATGCAAGCGGTGCCGCCCCGACGCGTCACCGGGATCGCCGGAATGGAATGTGCGCGGTGACATCGTGGCGCGAACGATGCGGCTGATCGCCGACGGGACCGTCGACCGCGCAGGGGTCGGCGGCCTGGCCGCCCACCTCGGTTACACCACCCGACAGCTGGAGCGGCTCTTACAGGCCGAGGTGGGGGCGGGCCCGCTCGCGCTGGCCCGCGCGCAACGGGCGCAGACCGCCCGGGTGTTGATCGAAACCACGGACCTCCGATTCGGCGACGTGGCATTCGCCGCCGGCTTTTCCAGCATCCGTCAGTTCAACGACACCGTGCATGCGGTATTCGAGAACACACCGAGCGCGTTGCGCCGACGCGCGGCGACCCGCTCCGCATCGGCCCCGAATTCCCCTGGCACCGTCTGCCTTCGGCTCCCGGTGCGCACACCCTTCGCCTACGCCGGTGTCTTCGGTCACCTGGCGGCGGGCACGGTGATCGGTTGCGAGGAAATCCGCGATGGCGCGTACCGACGCAGCCTGCGCCTTCCGTTCGGCAACGCGATCGTCACCCTGACCCCCGCTGTCGATCACGTCCATTGCGTGCTCATGCTCGACGACTTCCGTGATCTGACAACGGCCGTCGCACGCTGCCGGCGGCTTCTGGACCTCGATGCCGACCCGGAAGCGGTGGACGAGGCGCTGAGTGCAGACGCGGAGTTCTGCGCTGTCGTAGCAAAGGCGCCGGGGCAGCGTATTCCCCGCACCGTCGACGAGACCGAGCTGGCGGTGCGCGCGGTGCTGGGCCAACAGGTGTCCACCAAGGCAGCGAGCACCCACGTGGGCCGCCTGGTCGCTGCCTACGGCCAGCCGATCAACGACCCCGCGGGAACGTTGACCCACACCTTCCCGTCCGTTGACCAGCTCGCCGAGATCGACCCCGTCCATTTGGCGGTGCCCAAGGCCCGACAACGGACGCTCAGCGCTCTGATCGCCGGCCTCGCCGACGGAAGTGTCGTGTTGAGCGCCGGATGTGACTGGGGAAGTGCCCGAACGCAATTACTCGCATTGCCCGGGGTGGGCCACTGGACCGCGGAGGTGATCGCGATGCGCGGCCTCGGCGATCCCGATGCGTTTCCCGCCAGCGATCTGGGCCTGCGCCTGGCCGCCAAACAACTGGGCCTGCCATCCGACGAACGCTCCCTCGTCGCGCACAGTGCGCGGTGGCGACCCTGGCGTTCCTATGCCACCCAATACCTTTGGACCACTCTCGAGCATCCGGTGAACCGTTGGCCGCCACAGGAGGTCGCATGATCGAGTACCGCACCATCGACAGCCCGATCGGCCTGCTGACCCTGGCCGGTCACGGCTCGGTGCTGACAAATCTCCGAATGGTCGACCAGACCTATGAACCGAGCCGAAGCGGTTGGTCGCCCAACCCGCGGGCGTTCGACAAGGCCGTCGAGCAACTCGACGCCTATTTCGCCGGCGAGCGTACCGACTTCGATTTCGAATTCGACCTACGCGGTTCCGAATTTCAGCGCAGGGTATGGAAGGCGCTGCTGACCATTCCATATGGGGAGACGCGGTCCTATGGACAGATCGCCGACCAGATCGGAGCTACCGGCTCGGCGCGAGCGGTGGGCTTGGCCAACGGGCACAACCCGATCGCGATCGTCGTCCCATGTCACCGGGTGATTGGCGCCAACGGCAGCCTCACCGGTTACGGCGGCGGCCTCGACCGGAAGCGGACGCTGCTCGATATGGAGCGCAGCCACAGGACCGTCAATGCGAATTTAACATTATTCGATTAGCAACTGCATTTAATTGCGAATGCAAAAACACCCCCGTTGCCGGGGGTGTTTTTGTGTATGTTCGGCGGTGTCCTACTTTTCCACCCGTATGGGCAGTATCATCGGCGCTGACAGGCTTAGCTTCCGGGTTCGGAATGGGACCGGGCGTTTCCCTGTCGCTGTGGCCGCCGTAACTCTATTTAAATTTGTTTGGTGGGGGGTGCGGTGTTCACGGCATTACTGCCGTGAATTGGACTGTGGTTGCGATTGTGTGTTGGTAAGTTTTCGGCCGGTTAGTGCCAGTTCCCTGCACCCATTACTGGGCTTCCAGGTCTGGCCTATCAAACCCGTAGTCTGCGGGGGGCCTTATCCCTCTAAAAGGGTGAGAAACCTGATCTTGGAGAAGGTTTCCCGCTTAGATGCTTTCAGCGGTTATCCTGTCCGAACGTGGCTATCCAGCCGTGCCCCTGGTGGGACAACTGGTATACCAGAGGTTCGTCCGTCCCGGTCCTCTCGTACTAGGGACAGGTTTCCTCAAGTTTCTGACGCGCGCGGCGGATAGAGACCGAACTGTCTCACGACGTTCTAAACCCAGCTCGCGTGCCGCTTTAATGGGCGAACAGCCCAACCCTTGGGACCTGCTCCAGCCCCAGGATGCGACGAGCCGACATCGAGGTGCCAAACCATCCCGTCGATATGGACTCTTGGGGAAGATCAGCCTGTTATCCCCGGGGTACCTTTTATCCGTTGAGCGACACCCCTTCCACTCAGAGGTGCCGGATCACTAGTCCCGACTTTCGTCCCTGCTTGACTTGTAAGTCTCGCAGTCAAGCTCCCTTGTGCACTTACACTCAACACCTGATTGCCGTCCAGGTTGAGGGAACCTTTGGGCGCCTCCGTTACATTTTAGGAGGCAACCGCCCCAGTTAAACTACCCGCCAGGCACTGTCCGTGAACCCGATAAGGGTTCGACGTTAGGTGTCCAATACGATCAGAGTGGTATTTCAACAACGACTCCATACAAACTGGCGTCTGTATTTCACAGTCTCCCACCTATCCTACACAAACCGTACCGAACACCAATACCAAGTTGTAGTGAAGGTCCCGGGGTCTTTTCGTCCTGCCGCGCGTAACGAGCATCTTTACTCGTAGTGCAATTTCGCCGAGTCTATGGTTGAGACAGTTGGGAAGTCGTTACGCCATTCGTGCAGGTCGGAACTTACCCGACAAGGAATTTCGCTACCTTAGGATGGTTATAGTTACCACCGCCGTTTACTGGGGCTTAAATTCTCCGCTTCACCTTGCGGTTAACGGGTCCTCTTAACCTTCCAGCACCGGGCAGGCGTCAGTCCGTATACATCGTCTTGCGACTTCGCACGGACCTGTGTTTTTAGTAAACAGTCGCTACCCACTAGTTTCTGCGGCCGAATCCCGCTCCCACCGCAAGGGTGTTCACGGTATTCCGGCCCCCCTTCTCCCGAAGTTACGGGGGCATTTTGCCGAGTTCCTTAACCATAGTTATCTCGTACGCCTTGGTATTCTCTACCTGACCACCTGTGTTGGTTTGGGGTACGGGCCGTGTATGTGCTCGCTAGAGGCTTTTCTTGGCAGCAGAGGATCACCGAATTCGCCTCAATCGGCTATGCATCACCTCTCGGGATTAATGAGCGACGGATTTGCCTATCGCTCTCCCTACAGGCTTGCCCCAGTATTACCACTGACTGGTACGGCTACCTTCCTGCGTCACCCCATCGCTTGACTACTACCCATCCGGGTCCCACGCAGCCGGCAGTCCTCGCACCCCGAAGGGATTGATAGACCACCATTTGGGTGGTTAGCAGAATGGATTCATCAGGGACGCCTATACACGGGTACGGGAATATCAACCCGTTGTCCATCGACTACGCCTGTCGGCCTCGCCTTAGGTCCCGACTCACCCTGGGCGGACTGGCCTGGCCCAGGAACCCTTGGTCTTACGGCGGGCAAGGTTCTCACTTGCCTTATCGCTACTCATGCCTGCATTCTCACTCCCCCATCCTCCACCACCCGTCACCCGATGGCTTCGCTGAATGAGGGACGCTCCCCTACCCACATTCACCGTACGGTGAATGTGCCGCGGCTTCGGCGGTGTGCTTGAGCCCCGCTACATTATCGGCGCATAATCACTTGACCAGTGAGCTATTACGCACTCTTTCAAGGGTGGCTGCTTCTAAGCCAACCTCCTGGTTGTCTCTGCGACTACACATCCTTTTCCACTTAGCACACGCTTAGGGGCCTTAGCCGGCGATCTGGGCTGTTTCCCTTTCGACGTACGGAGCTTATCCCCCGCCGTCTCACTGCCACGCTTTACACCACGGCATTCGGAGTTTGGCTGACGTCAGTAACCTAGTAGGGCCCATCGGCCATCCAGTAGCTCTACCTCCGTGGTGAACCACGCAACGCTGCACCTAAATGCATTTCGGGGAGAACCAGCTATCACGGAGTTTGATTGGCCTTTCACCCCTACCCACAGCTCATCCCCTCAGTCTTCAACCTAAGTGGGTTCGGGCCTCCACGCGGTCTTACCCGCGCTTCACCCTGGCCATGGGTAGATCACTCCGCTTCGGGTCCAGAACACGCCACTACACCCCAAAGGGGATGCGCCCTATTCAGACTCGCTTTCGCTGCGGCTACCCCACACGGGTTAACCTCGCGACGTGTCCCTGACTCGCAGGCTCATTCTTCAAAAGGCACGCCATCACCCCACGAGGAGGCTCTGACGGATTGTAGGCACACGGTTTCAGGTACTATTTCACTCCCCTCCCGGGGTACTTTTCACCATTCCCTCACGGTACTAATCCGCTATCGGTCATCGAGAAGTATTTAGGCTTACCGGGTGGTCCCGGCAGATTCACAGCAGATTCCACGGGCCCGCTGCTACTCGGGAACTGATACAAGGTAGGTATCGGGTTTTCGCGTACCGGGCTCTCACCGTCTACGGCAGGCCATCCCAGGCCATTTCTGCTAACCACGACACTTTCTGACTACCCCTCAGCCAGGTAGAGCTGAGACATATCACTCCCACAACACCGCGCACACAACCCCTACCCGGTTATACATGCGCGCGGTTTAGCCTGTTCCGCGTTCGCTCGCCACTACTTACGGAATCACAATTGTTTTCTTCTCCTACGGGTACTGAGATGTTTCACTTCCCCGCGTTACCTCCCGTACCCTATATATTCAGATACGGGTAACACGACATCACTCGTGCTGGGTTTCCCCATTCGGAAATCCTCGGATCAATGCTTGGTTGACAGCTCCCCGAGGCATATCGCAGCCTCCCACGTCCTTCATCGGCTCTCGATGCCAAGGCATCCACCATGCGCCCTTAAGCACTTACTTACACACAAAAACTAAAAAAGAAATTACACATTTTGATGAACGCATCAGCCCCGAAGGACTACGCGTTCATCTAGATGCTCGCAACCACTATCCAATACTCAAACACCACACCCCACCACCAAGATGGAGGGACTCCACACGGATCGACCGAGTGTTGTCTCAGGGCCCAATAGTGTGTCTGGCAATCATTTGCTGTTGTGCACCCGGTTTTCGTCCACTACAGACGAGAACCCCTCACGGCTCGCACTCCACCAATTGGAGTGCTTTTCGTGGTGCTCCTTAGAAAGGAGGTGATCCAGCCGCACCTTCCGGTACGGCTACCTTGTTACGACTTCGTCCCAATCGCCGATCCCACCTTCGACAGCTCCCTCCCAAAGGGTTAGGCCACTGGCTTCGGGTGTTACCGACTTTCATGACGTGACGGGCGGTGTGTACAAGGCCCGGGAACGTATTCACCGCAGCGTTGCTGATCTGCGATTACTAGCGACTCCGACTTCATGGGGTCGAGTTGCAGACCCCAATCCGAACTGAGACCGGCTTTAAAAGGATTCGCTTAACCTTGCGGCATCGCAGCCCTTTGTACCGGCCATTGTAGCATGTGTGAAGCCCTGGACATAAGGGGCATGATGACTTGACGTCATCCCCACCTTCCTCCGAGTTGACCCCGGCAGTCTCTCACGAGTCCCCGGCATTACCCGCTGGCAACATGAGACAAGGGTTGCGCTCGTTGCGGGACTTAACCCAACATCTCACGACACGAGCTGACGACAGCCATGCACCACCTGCACACAGGCCACAAGGGAACGCCTATCTCTAGACGCGTCCTGTGCATGTCAAACCCAGGTAAGGTTCTTCGCGTTGCATCGAATTAATCCACATGCTCCGCCGCTTGTGCGGGCCCCCGTCAATTCCTTTGAGTTTTAGCCTTGCGGCCGTACTCCCCAGGCGGGGTACTTAATGCGTTAGCTACGGCACGGATCCCAAGGAAGGAAACCCACACCTAGTACCCACCGTTTACGGCGTGGACTACCAGGGTATCTAATCCTGTTCGCTCCCCACGCTTTCGCTCCTCAGCGTCAGTTACTGCCCAGAGACCCGCCTTCGCCACCGGTGTTCCTCCTGATATCTGCGCATTCCACCGCTACACCAGGAATTCCAGTCTCCCCTGCAGTACTCTAGTCTGCCCGTATCGCCCGCACGCTCACAGTTAAGCCGTGAGATTTCACGAACAACGCGACAAACCACCTACGAGCTCTTTACGCCCAGTAATTCCGGACAACGCTCGCACCCTACGTATTACCGCGGCTGCTGGCACGTAGTTGGCCGGTGCTTCTTCTCCACCTACCGTCAATCCGAGAAAACCCGAACCTTCGTCGATGGTGAAAGAGGTTTACAACCCGAAGGCCGTCATCCCCCACGCGGCGTCGCTGCATCAGGCTTGCGCCCATTGTGCAATATTCCCCACTGCTGCCTCCCGTAGGAGTCTGGGCCGTATCTCAGTCCCAGTGTGGCCGGACACCCTCTCAGGCCGGCTACCCGTCGTCGCCTTGGTAGGCCATCACCCCACCAACAAGCTGATAGGCCGCGGGCCCATCCCACACCGCAAAAGCTTTCCACCAAAAGACATGCGTCTAAAGGTCCTATTCGGTATTAGACCCAGTTTCCCAGGCTTATCCCGAAGTGCAGGGCAGATTGCCCACGTGTTACTCACCCGTTCGCCACTCGAGTACCTCCGAAGAGGCCTTTCCGTTCGACTTGCATGTGTTAAGCACGCCGCCAGCGTTCGTCCTGAGCCAGGATCAAACTCTCCAAACAAAAACTCCTCGCAGAACGAGGTGAATTCAAATCAGAGAAAATCTGACCTAACAAAAAGACACCAAAAACTGGCATCAAAATAACGGCCATACCCACACACGGGGGGTGTTAGGTATGGCCAAAAAAAACAACAACAAATTAAAAAGACCAAACACACTATTGAGTTCTCAAACAACACTTGTTTCGCCCGTTTTGGGGCAACCCTGCCAGCTTAATACAGATCCGGCAGGTAAGTCAACTCCCAATTTTGATCTTCTAGAGATCGTCTCGGGAGCAGCCGTGCCAGGCTAGTACCAATCCAGCGAGGGAGTCAAGGCCCCGGTTTCGTCCACCTTCGCGTTGGTGATCGCGCTTGTGGGGCACTGACTTTGGTTACTGTACCCGCTCGATCTCCGCTCCCAAAATCGCCAGGTTTTCCACGAACAACGGGTAGCCACGATCGATGTGAAAGACGTCGTGGACCTCGGTGTCTCCGTCGGCGACGAGGCCGGCCAACACCAGGCCGGCGCCGGCCCGGATGTCCGAACACCACACCGGCGCACTCGACAATTGCGGCAGGCCGCGAACGACGGCGTGATGTCCGTCGGTTCGGGCGTCCGCGCCGAGACGGATCATTTCTTCAACGAATCGGAAGCGCGCCTCGAATACGTTCTCGGTGATCATCGACGTGCCGTCGGCGATCGAGGCCAGGGCGATCGCCATCGGCTGCAGATCGGTCGGGAATCCGGGGAACGGCAGGGTCGCCACATTGACGGCCTTCGGGCGCTCGTATTGCGCCACCCGGAAGCTCTCGTCGGTTTGGGTCACCGTGGCGCCCGCGTCGTGCAGCTTGTGCAGCACCACCTGCAGGTGCGCCGGGTCGATGCCCGTCACCGTGATGTCTCCGCGGGTTATCGCAGCGGCGATCCCCCACGTGGCGGCGACGATGCGATCCCCGATCACGCGATGCTCGGTCGGGTGCAGCTTCGGGACGCCGGTGATGGTCATCGTCGGCGAGCCCGCGCCCTCGATCTGCGCGCCCATCTGGTTCAGCATCGTGCACAGATCCACGACGTCGGGCTCGCGCGCCGCGTTGTGGATGGTGGTCACACCCTCGGCCACGACGGCGGCCATCAGGATGTTCTCGGTGGCTCCCACCGAGGGGAACTCGAGCTGAATCTCCGCGCCGCGCAACGTATCGGCTTGTGCCACCACGCATCCGTGCTCGATGTTGCACTGCGCGCCCAGCTGGCGCAGGCCGGCCTGATGCATGTCCAGCGGGCGCGATCCGATCGCGTCGCCGCCCGGCAGCGCGACGCGGGCGCGCTTGCACCGTCCGACCAGCGGTCCCAGCACGCACACCGACGCGCGGAACTGTCGAACCGCGGCGAAGTCGGCGTCGTATTTGGGCTCATCTGGAGAGGTGATTCGGGCGACATCGCCGTCCAGTTCGACGGTTGCGCCCAGTCCGCGCAGCACCTCCGCCATCAGCGGCACATCGAGGATGTCGGGGCAATTGGTGATCGTGCTGGTGCCTTCGGCCAACAGCGTCGCGGCCATCAGCTTGAGCACGCTGTTCTTTGCGCCCCCTACGGCGACTTCGCCTGACAAGCGGTTGCCGCCGGTCACCACGAATCGCTCAGCCACCCGCGTCAGTCTAGTGAAGCGGTATCGGCTTGTCAGTCGGCGCAACCCACACCCGAGTACGGTTTGCTCATGGCTGTACACCTGACTCGCATCTACACACGAACCGGCGATGACGGCACCACGGGATTGAGCGACTTCTCGCGGGTCTCCAAGAACGACCCGCGGCTGGTGGCCTACGCCGATTGCGACGAAGCCAACTCGGCGATCGGCGTCGCCGTCGCGGTGGGTCAGCCGGACGAGAAGCTCATGGGTGTGTTGCGGCAGATCCAGAACGACTTGTTCGATGCCGGCGCGGATCTGTCCACTCCCGTGGTGGAAAACCCCGAATATCCCCCGCTGCGAGTCACCCAGCCCTACATCGATCGTCTCGAAAAGTGGTGTGACACATATAACGAATCGTTGCCGAAGTTGAATTCGTTTGTGCTGCCCGGTGGTTCGCCATTGTCGGCGTTGCTGCACGTCGCGCGCACCGTGGTACGTCGAGCCGAACGGTCGGCGTGGGCGGCGATCGATGCGGCGCCCGGGCAGGTCAACGTGCTGCCCGCGAAATACCTGAACCGCCTCTCGGATCTGCTTTTCATCCTGTCGCGCGTGGCCAATCCCGACGGCGACGTGCTGTGGAAACCGGGCGGCGAGCGCGGGTTAACGCCGCCACCAGTTACGCGGTCTACAGGCTGCGCCGGCGGGAACGCGGGTGACGGACGCGACTCCAACCAGGACAGGAACGCGGTCAACGCGCCCTTGTCGAAGGCGATCTCGTAGCCAGACCTGCGGTCCTGGGTCGTGTCGCGCAGCTCGATGACGACGATCTCGTCGGTCATGATGTCGAACTCGTCGCCGCGGGGCGCCCGCCTGGACACGATCTCCACGCCTCGCCGGCTCAGCCGCCGGTCCGGCCACAGTCGCAGACTGGACAGCCGGTAGAACGCGGCTTCACCACCGCGATAACGGATTACGCCGTGCCGCCAGCCGTGACCTCCGACCGCGGGAATGTCTCGCATGATCCCCGCCGTGCCGCCCTGGCGCAGCTTCCACAGCCGATAACTCAGCCCGACGACGGCGCTCGCAAGCACGACGACGAGCACGACCATGCCGACCATGGGCGCGCTCATCGGCGATTAGTCGATCGCGCCGACGGCGCGCAATCTCGCGCGCCCCCTGGCGGCGATACGCGGATCGTCAGATTCAGAAGCCTCTTTGGCGGCGCTCTCGTCGATCTCCGACTCGAACTCGGCGGATTCGGCGAGGATCGTCACCGATTCCTCGGTGACGGACAAGAATCCGCCGTCCACCGCGATCCGCAGATCGTCTTCGCCTTCTCGTTCGACACGCACCATTGCGTCGTCGACCAACTGGGCCACCACCGGGATGTGCCGCGGCAGAATGCCGATCTCACCGACGGTGGTGCGGGTGAACAGAAACGTTGCCTCACCCGACCAGATCTTTCGGTCGACGGCGACTATCTCAACGTTCAATTCAGCCATGCCACAGAGCCTTTCAGAGCCTTTTCGCTCACGCCTCAGGATTCCAGTTTGGCGCCAAAGCCTTCGGCCTTCTTGGCCAAGTCGTCGAGGCCACCGATCAAGAAGAACGCCTGCTCCGGGATGTGGTCGAAATCGCCCTTGGTCAGCCGGTCGAACGCCTCGATGGTCTCCTTGAGCGGCACCGTCGAACCCGGCTGGCCGGTGAACTGCTCGGCCGCCATCATGTTCTGCGACAGGAACCGCTCGATGCGTCGTGCGCGCTGAACGAGTTGCTTGTCCTCTTCGGACAGCTCGTCGATACCGAGGATGGCGATGATGTCCTGCAGGTCCTTGTACCGCTGCAAGATTCGGATGACTTCCTGCGCAACGCGGTAGTGGTCATCACCGACGACGCTCGGGTCCAGGATAGTCGAACTCGATGCCAGCGGATCCACCGCGGGGAAGATGCCCTTGGAGAACACCGAACGCGACAGCTCGGTGGTGGCGTCCAGGTGGGCGAACGTCGTCGCCGGCGCCGGGTCGGTGTAGTCGTCGGCAGGCACATAAACGGCCTGCATCGACGTGATCGACTTGCCCCGCGTCGAGGTGATGCGCTCCTGCAACTCGCCCATCTCGTCGGCCAGGGTGGGCTGGTAACCCACCGCGGACGGCATCCGACCGAGCAGGGTCGACACCTCCGAACCGGCCTGGGTGAACCGGAAGATGTTGTCGATGAACAGCAGCACGTCCTGGCCGGCCTCGTCGCGGAACCACTCCGCCATCGTCAGCGCGGAAAGCGCCACCCGCATACGGGTGCCGGGCGGCTCGTCCATCTGACCGAACACCAGCGCGGTGTCCTTGAGCACGTCGGCTTCCTTGAGCTCGACCCACAGGTCGTTGCCCTCACGGGTGCGCTCCCCCACGCCGGCGAAAACCGAAGTACCACCGAAGTTCCGGGCAATACGGTTGATCATCTCCTGGATCAGCACCGTCTTGCCCACGCCGGCACCGCCGAACAGCGCGATCTTGCCGCCACGCACGTACGGGGTGAGCAGGTCGACGACCTTCAGACCGGTCTCGAGCATCTCGGTGCGGGGCTCGAGCTCCTCGAACGGCGGCGGCTTGCGGTGAATCGACCAGTGCTCGAAGTCTTCTCCGTAACCCGGCTTGTCCAGGCAGTGCCCCAGCGCGTTGAAGACGTGGCCCTTGACCTCCTCGCCGACCGGTACCGAGATCGAGCTTGCCGGTGTCCGTCACCTCGACCCCGCGGACCAGACCATCGGTGGGCTGCATCGAAATGGTGCGAACCAGGTTGTCGCCGAGGTGCTGCGCGACCTCGAGCGTGAGCGTCTTCGCCAGTTCCTCGAACGTGATCTCAGCGTTGAGCGCGTTGAACAGTTCCGGCACGGAGCCGCGCGGGAACTCGACGTCAACGACGGGGCCGGTGATTCGCACCACGCGGCCGCTGGTGCTCGGACTTTGTCGGACTTTCGGTCTTTTCGTCAGTAGCAGTCATATTTCTTCTTCCTCGTGTGCTACTTAGCGTCGGCCAGCGCATTTGCGCCGCCGACGATTTCGCTGATCTCTTGGGTGATCTGAGCCTGCCGCTCGCGGTTCGCCATCAGCGTGAGCTCTTTGATCAGGTCGTCCGCGTTGTCCGTTGCCGACTTCATCGCTCGTTGACGCGAGGCGAGCTCCGATGCCGCCGATTCGAGTAACGCGGCGTAAACCCGGGTCGTCACATACCGCGGCAGCAGCGCCTCGAAAAGCGTTGTCGCATCAGGCTCGAACGAGTACAAGGTGTGAAGTTCGTCAGTGTCCTCGACATATTCCATGACCAGCGGAGCGATGCGGTGGGCCACCGCCGCCTGCGACATCATCGACTTGAACTCCGAGTAGACGATGTGCAGTTCGTCGACGCCCTGGCCGTCCTGACTGCTGTCGTCTCGTCGCCCGTGCCCGGCCATGAAAGTCTCGACCAAGGTGGACGCGATCTCCGCGGCGTTCTCGTACGTGGGTTGCTCGGAGAAGCCCGTCCATGATTCCGTGACGTCCCAGTTGCGGAACTTGAAGTAGTTCAGCGCCTTTCGGCCCACCGTGTAGACGACCGGCGTCTTGCCTTCCGCCCTCAGCAGGGAGAACAGCTCCTCGGAGCGACGGAAGATGCTCGAGTTGTACGCGCCGCACAAGCCACGGTCCGAGGACACCACCAGCACGCCGGCCCGCTTCGGCTCTTCTCGTTCGACCAGCAAAGGATGGTCCAGACGCGGCTTCGGAGGACAACGTGGTGAGCATCGACGTGATCTGGAATGCGTAGGGCCGGGCGGATTCCAGCCGGGCCTGCGCCTTGCCGATGCGCGATGTCGCAATCATCTCCTGGGCCTTGGTGATCTTCTTGATCGACCCTGCCGAACGAATCCGGCCACGTAGTTCGCGAAGTGTCGCTGCCATCGGTAGCTACTTCTTGTCCTTGCCGGAGGCCTTCTTGGAATCCTTGGATTCCTTCGCGTCCTTCTTGGAATCCTTGGATTCCTTCGGCTTGTCCTTCTTGACCTGTACCGATTCCTTTTCCAGATCACCTTCGTCCAAGGGCTCAACGTGCTCGTCGGGCACGACCGATCCGCCGCCGGTGGCCGCGAAGCCCTTCTTGAAGTTGTTGATGATCTCGGTGAGCTGGTTCTCGCCCTCCTCGGAGAGCTTCTCGCTGTCGCGGACGCCGGCCAGGAACTTCTCTTCCGAAGCCCGCATGTGGTCCAACAACTCGGTCTCGAAGCGCCGGACGTCCTCGACGGGCACCGAGTCCAGGTGGCCGCCGGTGCCCAGGAAGATCGAAACCACCTGCTCCTCAACCGGCATGGGCTGGTACTGCGGTTGCTTGAGCAGTTCGACCAGGCGCTCACCGCGCTCCAGCTGCGCCTTGGAGGTGGCGTCCAGGTCCGAAGCGAAGGCGGCGAACGATTCCAGTTCGCGGTACTGCGACAGGTCCAGACGCAGCGAGCCGGCGACCTCCTTCATCGCCTTGATCTGCGCCGCACCACCCACGCGGGACACCGAGACACCGACGTTGATGGCGGGCCGCACACCCTGGTTGAACAGGTCGGACTCGAGGAAGCACTGCCCGTCGGTGATCGAGATGACGTTGGTCGGGAATGTAGGCGGAGATGTCGTTGGCCTTGGTCTCGATGATCGGCAGACCCGGTCAGCGAGCCGCCACCGAGCTCGTCGGACAGCTTGGCGCAACGCTCCAAGCAGGCGCGAGTGCAGGTAGAACACGTCGCCGGGGTATGCCTCGCGACCCGGCGGGCGACGCAGCAGCAATGAGATCGCCCGGTACGCCTCGGCCTGCTTGCTGAGGTCGTCGAAGACGATCAGCACGTGCTTGCCGTCATACATCCAGTGCTGAGCGATCGCCGAACCCGTGTAGGGCGCAAGCCATTTGAAGCCGGCGGAGTCGGACGCCGGCGCCGCGACGATGGTGGTGTAGTCCATCGCGCCACCCTCGTCCAAGCGCGCGCCGCACCGACGCGATCGTGGTGCCCTTCTGGCCGATGGCCACGTACACGCAGCGCACCTGCTTGCGCTCGTCGCCGCTCTCCCAGTTCTCCCGCTGGTTGAGGATGGTGTCCACGCAGACAGCGGTCTTGCCGGTCTTGCGGTCGCCGATGATCAACTGCCGCTGGCCGCGACCGATCGGCGTCATCGCGTCGATGGCCTTGATACCGGTCTGCAGCGGCTCGCTCGACGCTCTGGCGCTGCACCACCGACGGCGCCTGAATCTCCAGCGCGCGACGAATGTCGGTCTCGATGTCTCCGCGGCCGTCGATCGGCTGGCCGAGCGGATTGACGACGCGCCCCAGGAACCCGTCGCCGACGGGCACCGACAGCACTTCGCCGGTGCGCTTGACCTGCTGGCCCTCTTCGATCTTCTCGAAGTCACCCAGGATCACCGCGCCGACGCTGTGCTCGTCGAGGTTGAGCGCGACGCCGAGGACCCCGCCCGGGAACTCGAGCAGCTCCTGGGTCATGACCGAGGGCAAGCCTTCGACGTGCGCGATGCCGTCCCCGGCGTCGACGACGGTACCGACCTCTTCGCGGGAGGTGTCGGAGGTGAAGGAGCCTACGTACTCCTCGATGGCGCTCTGGATGTCATCAGCGGAGATTGTCAACTCTGCCATGGCTTTTCGTCTTCCTACTTGATCTTGTGTTCGCGTGGGGTTGTGATGATGGTTGTGTGTCAGTCGGGCAACTGAGCCTCGGCCGCGGCCAGGCGAGACGCGAGTGTACCCGTCGATCACCTCGTCGGCCACGGCGATGAGCAGTCCGCCCAGCAGTTCGGCGTCGACATCAGCTGCACGGTCACCGGGTGACCGTAGATGCGGCCGAGCACGTCGGTGAGACGCGTTCGCTGGGCATCGCTGAGTTCGGCCGCCGCACTGACTTGCGCGACGATCTCGCCTCGGCGCGCCACCGCGACTTCCGCCAGGAACTTGACCGCCTCCTCGGCCGGCTCGCCCCTCAGCAGCTCGACGGTCTGGGTCAGCAGTGCCCGAGCGATCGGGTTGACGCTGCCGCTAGCGCTGTCAAGCACCTTGCGCAGCAACGCAACTCGCCCTTCGGCCGGAGACGGCGTAGTCGCCCAGCAGGATGCCAAGCCGCGGCTGCGCGTCGAGGATGCGGGAGAACCGGAACAGCTGTTCTTCGACGTCGTCGACTTTGTCCTCGCGTTCGGCGACTTCGAGCAACGCTTGCCGAGACACGTGTTCGATGGCGTCGATGAGGTCGGAGTTGGCCGACCAACGCTCCGATACGGCCGAGCGCAGCACGTCGAGTGTGGCGTCGCCGACTTTGCCGGAGATCAGCCGCTCGATCAGCTGGACCCTGGGGGCGCGCATCCTCGGCGGGCACGGTGAGATACCGCGTGACGACGATCTCGCGGTCCAGCATCTGGGCCACCGTCTACCAGCTCACTGGAGAGCCCGAAAGCGCCTTGTTGTCAAGGTCTTTGCGCAATGGTGCTGAACTTGTCCGACAGGTTGCCCAGCGCCGCGCGACTCGACCGAGCGCATCTTGGTCATCAGCGGATACTGGACGTCGGCCGACGCGGGCGCCATCTCGTCGAGCTCTTCGAGGAAGCGGTCGACGGTGGCCGACTGCTGTGCGGAGTCGGCGACGTAGTTGCGCACCAACTCGCCAGCCTGGCGCACCGCTTCGTGGCCGAGTTCCAAACGGAGCTGTCGGCTCAGCTGGGTGCGCAGGAGATCGACCTGGCGGCTGCCCTGTGCGCTTGATGCGTTCGGACTCGACATCAGCCTGGGCCCGCAACTGCTCGACGATGCGGCCCGCGTCAGTCTGGGCCTCCTCGACGACCCGTTCGGCCTCCGCCTTGGCGGCTTCCACGGCCTTGCTGTGCGCCGTGGTCGACTCGGTCAGCCGATCACTCGCCGTCGCAGCATCTCTTCAACTGTTGGCGCACGGCGTCTTGCCGCGCGGTCATCAGCCGACGCACCGGCGGCACGACATAACGCACCACCAGGAACACGATGGCCGCAAAGCCCGACCAACTGGCCGATGAAAGTCGACATACGTAATTACCGTCCGGATGTCTTGGTTGCGGATGTGGTCGCGGCGGCGAGTGCGACGTCGACGCCGAGGATTCGACTGGCCAACGTCGCCGACATGGACGCCACGTTGGCACGCAGATCCAGTTCCACGGCGTCCCTCTCCCGCTTCAATTGCTCGGATGCCATTTGCAACGTCGACATCACCTGTTGTTCGGCACGGGCGCGCGCGTCTTCGACCACCTTACGACCTTCGGCGCGGGCATTGTCGCGCAACGACGACGCCTGAACCCGCGCTTCGGTCAGGGCTTCTTCGTAGTCGGCCTTGGCGGCTTCGAACTGCTCGGCCGACTTCTTGTTGTCGGCAGCGGTCTTGGCGATCATGGCGTCGCGCTCGCGCAACACCTTCATGACCGGCGGCACAACGAATGTGCCGATGACGGCTAGCACGATCAGGAAGATGGCCAGCACGAAGAAGAAGGTGCCGTTGGGGACGAGGAAGTTGTTGCCTCCCTCGGCCACCACCTGGCTGGATGCCAGAACGCTCGGGCTCGCGTCACCCATCACTGCGGACTACGTGCCGACGGGTGTGGCGAAGACGAACAGCGCCATGAAGGCCAGGTTGATGAAGTAGGCCGCCTCGACCAGACCGACGGTGATGAAGAACGGCGTAAACAACCGGCCCTGCGCCTCGGGCTGCCGGGCGATGCCGGAAACCAGCGCGTTACCGGCGATACCGTCACCGATACCGGCGCCGATCGCGCCGCCGCCCATGATGAGTCCACCGCCGATGAGTGCAGCGGCAGCGACTTGGGGGTCCAGTTGGCCATTCTTATCCTCCTTGATATCTGGTAGCGGTCTACCAGGCTTCTGTAATGGTGCGTGGGTCAAAACAATTCGTGGTGGTCTCAGTCATGGTGATCCTCGATCTCCATGGCTTGACTGAAGTACAAGATGGTCAGAATCGAGAAGATGAAGGCCTGGATCGCCCCGACGAACAGGTCGAAGGCCTTCCAGATCGCGTTGGGCGCCCACATGATGTACGGCGGGAACAGCGCGATCAGCGCGACCAGGATTCCGCCGGCGAAGATGTTGCCGAAAAGTCGGAGAGACAACGAGATCGGCTTCGCGAGCTCTTCGACCAGGTTGATCGGCGCCAGGAACGCCACGTGGCCCTTGAGCACGGCGAGCGGATGTCCGACGATGCCGCGGCGCCAGATGCCCGCCACGTGGTAGCAGACGAACACGAAGAGAGCCAGCGCCAGAACGTAATTGATATCCGCCGCCGCCGACTTCAGCAGTTCGGTGGTATGCCCCGACTTGTCGGTGTACTGCAGCGGAAGCACCGACAGCCAGTTGGAGATCAGGATGAACACGAAGATGGTGACGGCCAGCGGCAACACGAACGGTGCGATCCGCATGCCGACCGCGCTTTCGATCTGATCGCGCATCTGGACGGTGATCGCTTCCCAGAACAACTGAACGCCGCTGGGCACGCCGGTGGAGGTGATCTTCGCGCGCAGGAAGAAGGCCAGTGCCAACACGATCAGCGCGGCGATCGCCGGTCGCCAGGATCGTGTCGGTGTTGACGGTCATGCCGAGCCACTTGGCGTGGCTGTGCTCGCCAACCTCGATCGCGGCCTCGGCCAGGAACGTCGTCTCAGGCATCGGTGGTGTTCCTTCCTTCCGTTCCTTCCGATCCTGCGATCGCGCCGCCTTCGGCAGCGTCCGAGGAATCCGCCCAGTCGCCGGCGCGCAGCTTCTTCCACACCGGAAGCGCTGGTCGAGGCGACCAATAGGACCTGGAAAAGCGCCAATCCGAACATCACGCCCAAACCGGCGGGCCGAAAGACGTAGGCGATGATCAGCCCGACGACGGTGATGATGGCCAGCCGCGACGCCGAGTTGACCGCCATCGACCTTTTCAGCGGGTGATCCTTGGCGGTGATCGATTCAACCGAGCGACGCACCAGTACCGCATTGAGCAAACCCAGGAGAAGCCCGATGCCGAAGAAGACTCCGACCATCAGGTGACCGGACAGTCCGGCGGCGAGCACCGCCACCGCCGTGATGACAGTGCTGATCACGAAGAGCCGAACGGGACGGAAAGCAACAGAGGGAAACACCAACGGCGCGTCCTGCGCTGGTGTCGTCACTGCAGCACCTCAATCCCAGGTTGGTAGAACGGGAACCCCTCGACCGACTGATCGGTGGCCCGCCGAGCGTATCGCACGTCACAGTTGAATCACCCAAGGGGTATCTCCCGAGGCCGGTCTTCAACCAGCCCGATCGGATCAGCCTCCGATGGGCCGGTAGCCTGCGCGGCTTTTTGGGGTTCTACCAGCACCGTACCACATCGGTGGACCCCACTACTACCCGTCGTCGTAGTAGTCTTCGCGCCGGCGTAAAAGCGGGATCGCCGTCGCGACGCCGGCCACCACGATGGCGCCCAGCATCACCGCGGCGGTATCGCGGGGGCGGAAAAAGATCGTGCTCGCGGCGCCGAACGCGACGATGCCGACCCATAGATAGATCAGCAGCACCACCCGGCGGTGCGAATGACCGATCTGCAGCAACCGGTGATGCAGGTGCATCTTGTCGGGGCTGAACGCGCTGCGGCCCGCGCGGGTGCGGCGCACGATCGCCAGCAGCAAATCGAGCATCGGCACGAAGATGACCGCCGCCACCAGTAGGAACGGCGACAGCAGGGCAAACACGTCGCGGGCGCCGTAGGCGTTCTGCGAGATCGGGCCTGCGGCCGTCGTCGACGCGGCCGACAGCATCAGCCCGATCAGCATCGAGCCGGAGTCGCCCATGAAGATCTTGGCGCGATGGAAGTTGTGCGGCAGGAAGCCCAGACAGGCCCCGGCGAGCACCACCGAAATCACCGCGGGCGGATAGAACAGGACGTCACCGCCGTGGTCGCGCAGCAGGCCGACCGAGAACATGCAGATGGCCAGCGCGGTGATCAGTCCCAGCCCGGCGGCCAGACCGTCGAGCCCGTCGACGAAGTTCATCGCGTTGACGACCGAAACGGTCAGCGCCAGGGTCAGCAGGATCGACGAGGCCTGGTCGAGCACGATGGTGCCGACGCCGCCGATGGGGATGTAGAGGACGCTCCACGCCACGCCCATGGTGACCAGCACGCTGGCCGCGGTGATCTGACCGGCGAACTTGGTCAAAGCATCGAGGCCCCAACGGTCGTCGATGAGGCCGATGCCCATGATGACCGCGCCGGCCACCAGGACCGCGGGCATGCCGGTGGAGTAGACGAACCCACGGGTGAGCGCCGGAAGTTGGGACGCCAGAAAGACGGCCGTGATGACGCCGAGAAACATCGCCAGCCCACCCATTCGGGGGGTCGGCGTCACGTGGACGTCGCGCTCCCGCGGATAGGCGACCGCGCCCAGCCGGGTGGCCAGCACCCGCACCGGTCCGGTCGCGAAGTAGGTGATGATCGCTGCGGTCAATCCCACCAGGGCGAGCTCACGAAGCGGAACACCGGCGCCGCGGTCAGCCAGCGCGAGCAACCCACCGGCAAGGTTGGTTACGTCGCTGGACACGACCGAGACCGTACTGGACAAACCTGGGACCCGGACAACCGCTCCAGTCAGGCCTGGGCGGTCAAGCTTTCGCGGATCGACGTCGAGTACTTCCGCGATCCGCTCCGCGCTCACCGGACCCGGCCGCAGGATCCGCGGCGTCGGCACCGGTCAGATCGACGATCGTGGAGGCGGCCCCCTGATCGGACGGCCCCGCTTCCAGATAGACGTCGACCAGATCGCCGAGCTGGCTGCGCGCCTCGTTGGCGTCCACCGCGGCCGGACGGCCGGAGACGTTGGCGCTGGACACCGCCAGGGGCCCGACCTCACGCAACAGTTCGATGGCGACGGGGTGCAGTGGCATTCGCAACATCACAGTGCCGCGGGCATCGCCGAGATCCCACTGCAACGACGGCGCCTGGGTCACCACCAGGCTCAACGCGCCCGGCCAGAAGGCGCGGATCAGGTCGCGGGCCCCGTCCGGCATGGTGTAGACGAGTCCCTCGATGGTGTGCCAGGAGCCGACCAGCACGCCGACCGGCATGTCACGTCCCCGGCCCTTTGCCGACAGCAGCGCGGAGACCGCGGCGCTGTTGAACGCGTCGGCGCCGATGCCGTAGACGGTGTCGGTCGGCATGACGACCAGTCGGCCGCCCTTGAGCGCTCCTGCCGCTGCGGCGATTCCGAGTGAGCGCTGATCGGGATCCGCACAGTCGAAGACGTCAGTCACGTGCCGTCTCACGCGCTCTGCATCGTCACGACGCGAGTCATGCGCCTCTCCTGCGGGCCTGTCACGAATCGGGGCCGGCCGGTCAGATCTCGCCGCGCCTGGACGTCTTCGAAAGATCCTGTGCGGTCGAACAATTCGACCGTCTGCGCCGAGGTGGTGTCATCGTGCTCGACGCCGATCAGTCCGCCCGGGCGCAGCCAGCGACCGGCGAGGCGGACGAGCGGCGGCGATCACCGCCAATCCGTCCGGGCCGCCGAAGACCGCCTGGCGCGGATCGTGTTGCGCGACTTCGGGATCCAGCACGGCATCATCGGGAACGTAGGGCGGGTTGGCCACCACCATGTCGACCCGGCCGTCCAGTTCGGCGAGCAGTCCCGGCTCCGAGGCCAGCTCGGTGACGTCGGCGCGCAGCAGCTCGACTGCGGTGCCCTGCGCGTTGCGGCGCGCGTATTCGAGCGCGGCATCGGAGTTATCGATGGCGACGATTCGCGCCGCGGGGAGGTGGTGGGCCAGCGCCACCGCCAAAGCGCCCGAACCGGTGCACAAGTCGACGATGACGGGACGTGGCGCAAGTTGTTGCGCGGTCGCCCATTCCAGCAGGGCCTCGGTCTCCGGGCGGGGTATGAAGACCCCGGGGCCGACGTGCAGCATCACGGGACCGAATGCCGCGGTCCCCAAAAGATGCTGCAACGGCACCCGTTGCGAACGCGCGGCCACGACGTCGCGGTAACGCCCGAGAAACTCCTCATCGGGCGATTCCAGCAGGCTCAGGCGGCCGCGATCGAGTACCGGCCAGGTGTGCGGCCAGCTGCTCGGCATCCCAACGCGCGGAATCGATTCCCGCGTCGGCAAGGGTGGCCGCAGCATCGTCGATCGCGCGCCGCAGGACGTTCATGCCTGTTGCAGCCGGGACTGCTTGTCGGCGGCGGCCAGGGCGTCGAACAAGGCGTCCAGGTCACCGTCGAGGACCTGGTCGAGGTTGTGCGACTTGAAATTGATGCGATGGTCCGCGATCCGGTTCTCCGGGAAGTTGTAGGTGCGGATGCGTTCGCTGCGGTCCACCGTGCGGATCTGGCTGGCCCGGTCCGCCGAGGCATCCGCCAGCGCCTGCTCCTCGGCCAAGGACTGCAGACGGGCGGCCAGCACCTGCAGGGCGCGGGCTTTGTTCTGCAGCTGCGAGCGTTCGTTTTGGCAGGTGACGACGATGCCGGTGGGCAGGTGCGTGATGCGCACCGCGGAGTCGGTGGTGTTGACGCCTTGGCCGCCCTTGCCCGAGGAGCGGTAGACATCGATGCGCAGGTCCGACTCGTCGATCTGCACCTCACCGACCTCTTCGGGTTCGGGATATACGAGCACGCCGGCCGCCGAAGTATGAACGCGGCCTTGGGATTCCGTTACCGGGACGCGCTGCACCCGGTGCACTCCGCCCTCGAATTTCATCCGCGACCAGACCCCGTCGGCGGTGTCGCCCTTACTGGCGATGGCCAGCGTCGCGTCCTTGTAACCGCCCAGGTCCGAGGTGGTCTCGTCCAGCACCGTGACGGTCCAGCCATGCCGCTCGGCGTAGCGGATGTACATCCGCGCCAAGTCGGCGGCGAACAAGGCCGATTCTTCGCCGCCTTCACCGGATTTCACCTCCAGCACGATGTCGTCGGCGTCATGCGGGTCGCGCGGTGCAAGCATGTCGGTGAGTTGGGTGTCCAGCTCGGCTACCTGGGTTTCCAGATCCGTCACCTCGGCGGCGAAGGACTGCGTCGTCGGCGGCCAGCTCGCGCGCCGTCTCCAGGTCGTCGCGGGCGGCCACCAGCTTGCGGTAGGTGCCCACGATCGGGGCCAGCCGAGCGAACCGGCGTCCGACTTTGCGGGCCTCGTCGGGGTTGCTGTGCAATTCGCGGATCTGCCAGCCGGCGCTCGAGGTCGGCATGCTCGGCCAGCAGCACATCAATGGTCTGTACCGGCTTGGTCACTGCCACACCTCCTGCCCGAATTGCCTGTCGCTACCGCAAACGCAAACCGACGCCCGGCCTGTGCGACGGAGCGCACAGTTCGGGCGTCGGCAACCGAGCTATTTGTCGGCAGTCAGCTGCCGGTGCTTGCGCTTGCCGTACCGCTTCTCGAAGCGGGCCACCCGGCCACCGCTGTCGAGGATCTTCTGCTTGCCGGTGTAGAAGGGGTGGCACTGCGAGCAGACCTCGACGACGATGTGCCCGCCGTCCTTGGTGCTGCGCGTCTGGAAGGTGTTGCCACACCCGCAGAGCACCGTGGTCTCCGCGTAGGCGGGGTGAATGTCAGCTTTCATGATGTCCTCTTCGATCGTTTGTCGCCCGCCCCCGTCCAAACTCGGACGGTCGGGCGTGAACTCCGAACCTCAGGCGGTTGGCGGATAGTCGAGCCTCGATTATGCCAGGTCAACCACCATCATCCCAAACAGCGAGCTGCGCCCGTGCATTCCCGGTGACCCGACCTGGGCTCGGGTCTGGCCAGGGGGCTAGTCGTTGTCCATCGCCCCAGGTGTCGTCTTGGACACCTGGACCAGGAACTCGTAGTTGGTCTTCGTCTTGCGCAGCTGCGACATCAGCAGGTCGATGGCCTGATGCGAATCCAGCCCCGACAGCACCCGGCGCAGCTTGTGCACGATGCCGAACTCGTCGGGCGACAGCAGCAGCTCGTCCTTACGGGTACCCGACGGGTTCACGTCGACCGCCGGGAAGACCCGTCGCTCGGAGATCTTGCGGTCCAGCTTGAGCTCGGCGTTACCGGTGCCCTTGAACTCCTCGAAGATGACCGTGTCACCGGTTGACCCCGTCTCGACCATCGCGGTCGCGATGATGGTCAGCGATCCACCTTCCTCGATATTGCGGGCGGCGCCCAGGAACCGCTTGGGCGGGTACAGGGCGGTGGAGTCGACACCACCGGACAGGATCCGGCCCGACGCCGGCGACGCGTTGTTGTAGGCGCGGCCGAGGCGGGTGATCGAGTCCAGCAGCACGACGACGTCTTTATCCTGCTCAACCAGCCGTTTTGCCCGCTCGATCGCCAGCTCGGCGACCGCAGTGTGATCTGACGGCGGCCGGTCGAAGGTCGAGGCGATGACCTCGCCCTTGACCGAGCGAGTCATATCGGTGACCTCCTCGGGCCGCTCGTCGACGAGCACGACCATGAGGTGGCATTCCGGGTTGTTCTTGGTGATCGCGTTGGCGATGTCCTGCAGGATCGTCGTCTTACCCGCCTTGGGCGGCGACACGATCAGCGCACGCTGGCCCTTCCCGATCGGCATGATCAGGTCGATGACCCGCGTGGTCAGCCGGTCGGGAGTGGTTTCCAGACGCAGCCGCTGGTTGGGGTACAACGGCGTCATCTTGGAGAAATCGGGACGCTTCTTGGCGTCTTCGACCGGTCCGCCGTTGACGCTGTCCAGGCGCACCAACGGGTTGAATTTCTGCCGCTGGTTGGGCTGTTCGCCTTCCTTCGGAACGCGAACCGCGCCGGTGACGGCGTCGCCACGACGAAGGCCGTTCTTGCGCACCATGTTCATCGACACGTAGACGTCGTGCGGGCCGGCAAGGTAGCCGGAGGTGCGCACGAACGCGTAATTGTCGAGAACGTCAAGGATGCCGGCTACCGGCTGGACGACGTCGTCCTCGCGCAGTTCGGTGTCGCCGCCGCCGTCGCCCGAGCGCTCACCGCGCGCGCCGGCGGTCGCGGAACCGGCGACCCCGCCGGCCCCCACGGCCGTCGCCGTCGTCGTCCTGCTGGTTCGAGCCGCCGCGATTCTGCTGGCCGCCCGAGTTCTGATCCTGGTCGCCGCCGCCGTCTTGGCGCGCGCTCGTCATTCTGGTTGTCTTGTTTGGCTTTCGCGCGGCCGTCGGGCCTCACCGCTGGCTGCGCCCTCACGGCTGCCTGAGCTCTCGCGGTCGGCCTCGTCGTTGCCGCGGGCGGCTGATCCCGCTTCGCGGGAAGCGCCGCGTCGTTCGCGGCGGGGCGCCTCGGTCGGTGGCACCGTTCTGGTCGCCCTTGGCCGCCGGTGCTTCGGCGCTGTTGTTGTCGTTCTTGTCGTGGCGTTCCTCTTGTCGTGTCCGACTTGCCGCTGTCCTCAGAGGACTTGGTGCCATTGGCGGGAGAGCCGTTGGCCTGCCCCCGGACTTCCTTGATCGCGGCGATCAGTTCGTTCTTACGCATACCCGACGTCCCTTTGACGCCAACTTGATTGGCCAGCGCGCGCAGCTCGGGCAGCACCATCGTGGACAGTGCACCACCCGAGACGTTGGGTTTCGCCTCTGGAGTGTCTGTGGTCACGGCATTCGACAGTTGATTGGCGTCAGTGTTTTCGCCAGCCGTGAACAGGTCCGTATCAGTCACGGATTTCCTTTCTTCCCCTGCTGATCAGGTCATACGGGGGGTTCGTTGCATTCAGGCAAATTGCCGAGTGCGCCCAATCATCGACATTGCAACGGTGATCGCCTGGATCGGCGGAGTAAACGGCGAACCTCGTCCACAAGAAGAATTGGTGTAGTCCTAGCGGCAAGGCAGTATGTATGCAGATGCAGATGCTGCGATTGCTGGACGGGTCCGAGAATAGCCCCCATCCTTGCCGGAAGCAAGCAAACCCTCCGGCCACGCTGTGGATCAACCGCCGACGGTGACTCCCGGGCTCCAGCGAACTGGTTCGCCAGCGGTCATCTCGGTGAGGGTAAATCCATGTGTGGCCCCGTACTCCACCACTTCCGAGGGCAGCTCCGACACCGTAGTCAACGCGATCAGCGATGGGCCAGCCCCGGAAAGCGTCGCTGCCACATTATGACGCCGCAGCAGGCGCAAATATTCCGCCGAGGCCGGCATCGCCGGTGCGCGCTGCGGCTGATGCAGCACATCTTCGGTGGCGGCCATCAGTAAATCCGGGCGTTCGGTGAGCGCCACTACCAGCAACGCGGTGCGGCTGACGTTGAAGCGTGCGTCCTCGTGGCTGACCTGCGCAGGGCAGCAGCACGCGGGTCTCGGCGGTCAGCGAGCGTTCCTCGGGAATCGCGGAGTACAGGTGGATATCGGGGTGCAGCCGCAGCGGCACCGCCGCGTATCGGGGGCGATCGCCGGTGCGGTCGACCCACGAAACGACCGCACCGCCCAACACGGCGGCCGCGGCGTTGTCGGGATGACCCTCGAATTCCGAGGACAGCTGGATCAGTTGGGTTTCGCTGAGCGGTTCCAATCCGTTTGTGCGACAAGGCCGTTTGCGGCCGCCAGGCCGCCGACGACCGCCGCTGCGGAGGAGCCGAGGCCGCGCGAGTGCGGGATGGCGTTGCGGCAGCGCACCACCAGGCCCGGTGCGCGGACCCCGACCGCCCGCAGCCCGCACTCCAGCGCGCGCACCACCAAATGTTCGGGTCCCACCGGCAGCTGGCCCGCACCCTCGCCCTCGACTAGCACGACCAGGCCGGAATCGGTTGTCTCGACGATGATTTCGTCGTAGAGGCTCAACGCCAGACCGATGCTGTCAAAGCCAGGGCCAAGATTGGCGCTGGACGCCGATACCACGGCGCTGGCCACCAGCCCCGCGGGCAGCATCGGGGTCATCAACAGCCTTTCGCGCTTGCGATCGCCACGGAGTCCAACACGTGACGACCCGCTGCGCCCGGCTTCGCCGCGCTTGCGATCGCCACTAGGCCAACCCCAGCTTTTCGACCACCAGCACCGGGTCCACCGGCAGCGGGGTCACGGTTGGCATATCCCGCAGCGCGGTATCGGGGTCCTTGAGGCCGTTGCCGGTCACCGTGCACACCACGGTCGACCCGCGGGCCACCCAACCGTCGTCGACGGCCTTGAGCAGTCCCGCGATGCTGGCCGCCGAGGCGGGTTCGACGAAGACGCCTTCGGACTCGGCCACCAAGTGATAAGCGGCCAGGATCTCTTCGTCGGTCGCGGCCAAGAAGCGGCCATTCGATTGCTGCTGCGCGTCAACGGCCGCCGTCCACGACGCCGGTGCGCCGATGCGGATCGCGGTCGCGATGGTCTCCGGGTTCTTGACCGGCGCGCCGTGCACCAGCGGGGCCGCACCGGCCGCCTGGGTGCCCAGCATGCGCGGCAACTTCTCGATCAGGCCCTCGTGGTGATACTCGGTGTATCCCTTCCAGTACGCGGTGATGTTTCCCGCGTTGCCGACCGGCAGGGCGTGCACGTCGGGCGCCGTCCCCAGCGCATCGACGATCTCGAACGCCGCGGTCTTCTGGCCCTCGATGCGCACCGGGTTGACCGAATTGACCAGCGCGATCGTCGGAAAGTCGGCGGCCATCTTGCGGGCCAGCTCCAAGCAGTCGTCGAAGTTGCCGTCGATCTGGATGATCTTGGCGCCGTGCATAACCGCCTGCGCCAGCTTGCCCATCGCGATCTTGCCCTGCGGTATCAACACCGCACATGTGATGCCGGCGCGCGCCGCGTATGCCGCCGCCGACGCCGAGGTGTTTCCGGTCGACGCACACAACACCGCCTGCTGGCCACGCGCCAGCGCATCGGTGACCGCCATCGTCATGCCCCGGTCTTTGAAAGAGCCGGTGGGATTGAGTCCCTCGACTTTGAGGTGAACGCTGCAGCCGGTCATTTCCGAGATCCGGCCCGCCGCGATCAGCGGGGTACCGCCCTCGAGCAGGGTGACCGGGGTCCAGTTGTCGCCCACCGGCAACCGGTCCCGATACGCCTCGATCAGACCGGGCCACGGCTTATGGACGGCGGTGCGCGGAGCGCTCATAGGGTGGTCCCTTCCAGTCGCAGCACGCTGGTGACGCTCTGCACGACGTCCAAATCGGCCAGCGCATCCACGGTTTCGGACAGCGCCGCATCCGTAGCGGTGTGGGTGACCACGACGATGCGGGCGCCCACGCGTCGCCCGTCTTCGTCCGCGACGCCTTCCTGACGGACCTCGGCGATGCTGACCTCGCGCTTGGCGAATTCGGCCGCCACCGAGGACAGCACGCCGGGCTTGTCGGCGACGTTCATGCTGACGTAGTAGCGCGTGGAGATGAAACCCATTGGGGCGACCGGGAGTTGGGCGTACTTGGATTCCCGCGGTCCGCGGCTGCCCAGTACCCGGTTACGCGCGGCCATCACCATGTCACCGGCCACCGCGGAGGCGGTCGGCGCACCACCGGCACCCTGGCCGTAGAACATCAGCCGGCCGGCGGCCTTGGCCTCGACCACCACCGCGTTGAAGGCGCCGTTGACCGTGGCCAGCGGGTGCGACAACGGCACGAGCGCCGGATAGACGCGCGCCGAAACCCGCTCTTGGCCATCGTCGGCCTTGATACGCTCGCAGATGGACAGCAGCTTGATCGTGCACCCCAGGGCCCGCGCCGACACGAAGTCGGCCGGGGTGACTTTGGTGATGCCTTCGCGGTAGACGTCGTCGGCGGTCACCCGGGTGTGAAATGCGATGGACGCCAGGATTGCCGCCTTGGCTGCGGCGTCGTAGCCCTCGACGTCGGCGGTGGGGTCGGCCTCCGCGTAGCCCAGGGCGCTGGCTTCGGCAAGCGCGGTGTCGTAGTCGGCGCCGGTGCTGTCCATCGCAGACAGGATGTAGTTGGTGGTGCCGTTGACGATGCCGGCGACCCGCAACACCGTGTCGCCGGCCAGCGACTGCGTCAAGGGACGGATCACCGGAATGGCGCCCGCGACGGCCGCCTCGAAATACAGGTCGACATGCGCACTTTCGGCGGCCTGCGCCAACTCGCCGGTGGAGGTGGCCAACAGGGCCTTGTTCGCCGTGACGACCGATTTACCGTGCTCGAGGGCACACAGGATGGCCTTGCGGGCTGGCTCCACCGGCCCCATCAGTTCCACGACGATGTCGACGTCGTCGCGCGCGGCGAGCTCTTCGATGTCGTCGGTGAGCAGCTCGACGGGCACACCGCGGCCCTCGGCGACGCGGCGCACTCCGACGCCGCGCAACACCACGGGTGCCCCGACACGAGCGGCGAGGTCATCGGCGCTGTCCTCGATGATTCGGACGACTTCGCTGCCGACGTTGCCCAACCCGAGTACCGCTACACCGACCGGCTTTTCGTCACGGGGCACAGTTCACCTCACTTCCAGACTCAATAGATCGTCGACTGTCTCACGACGCAGGACCAGACGCGCGCGTCCGTCACGCACCGCGACGACGGCGGGTCGGCAGATCATGTTGTAACGACTCGACAGGGAATAACAGTAGGCACCGGTGGCGGCCACCCCGATCAGGTCGCCGGGCCGCAGATCGCCAGGAACCCAGGTGTCGCGCACGACGATATCGCCGCTCTCGCAATGCTTTCCGACGACGCGGGCCAGCTCCGCCGGAGCATCGCTGAGCCGCGATACCAGCCGGGCGTCATACTGCGCGTCATAGAGTGCCGTGCGGATGTTGTCGCTCATGCCCCCGTCGACGCTGACGTAGCGCCGATGCGCGGTGGCGCTGACGTCGACATCCTTGACGGTGCCCACCTCGTAGAGCGTGATGGTGCCGGGCCCGGCGATGGCGCGCCCCGGCTCGACCACCAGCCGCGGAGTCGGCAGCCCGACGGCCGCCGACTCGTTCTGCACGATCTCGCTCAGCTTGGCGGCCAGCTCGCCCATCGGCGGCGGATCGTCGGCGGCCAGATAGGAGATGCCCAGTCCGCCACCTAGATCCACCATGGAGATCTGTGCGGTCTTCTCGACGCCGAATTGATCGACGGCCTGGTGTAGCAGACCGATGACCCGGCGCGCGGCGAGTTCAAAGCCGGCGACGTCGAAGATCTGCGACCCGATATGACTGTGCAGACCCACCAGTCGCAAATGCTGGGTCTCGAATACCTTGCCCACGGCGTCCAGAGCCGCACCGGTGGCCAACGACAACCCGAACTTCTGGTCCTCGTGCGCAGTGGAGATGAACTCGTGGGTGTGCGCCTCGACACCGACGGTGAGGCGAACGAAGACATCCTGAACGATGCCCGCCTCCTCCGCGATGGCATCGAGGCGCTCGATCTCAACCATCGAGTCCAGGACGACATGGCCGACACCGGCTTTGACCGCCGCCGTCAACTCGGCGACGGATTTGTTGTTGCCGTGGAAGGTAATCCGCTCCGGCGGGAAGTTGGCGTGCAGCGCGACGGCCAGCTCGCCGCCGGTGCACACGTCGAGCGACAGGCCTTCTTCGTCGATCCAGCGCGCAATCTCGCTGCACAGGAACGCCTTCGCGGCATAGTGCACATTCTCGCCGCCGCCGAAGGCCGACGCGATCTCGCGGCAGCGGGACCGAAAGTCATCCTCGTCGACGACGAACAGCGGGGTGCCGTACTCCTGGGCAAGGTCGGTCACCGTGACGCCCGCGATGCTGGCGACTCCTGCTTCGTCGCGAGCAACGTTGCGGGGCCACACATTCGGCGCCAGCAGCAGCAACTCCTCGGGAGATTGCGGCCGCAGCGGGCTGTCGGCGTGGCGGGTCTCTTCGGCGTGCCGAGGACCGGCGGGGTGAACGTTCACATTCGCTCCGGGGCGGTGACGCCCAGTATCGCCAGGCCGTTGGCGATCACCTGGCGGGTCGCCTGGCACAGCGCCAGACGCGCGGTGTGCAGATCGGTCGGTTGCTCGTCGCCCTGCGGCAAGACGCGGCAAGAATCGTAGAACCGGTGGTAGTCGCCGGCGAGGTCTTCCAGGTACCGGCACACCCGGTGCGGTTCGCGCAGCGTCGCCGCCGTGTCGAGCACCCGCGGGAATTCGCCGAGGGTGCGCAGCAGCGTCCCCTCCTTGTCGTGGCTGAGCAGCTCGAGGTGCCCGGTGTCGGGGATCAGGCCGAGTTCGGCGGCGTTGCGGGCCAGCGCCGAGAGCCGGGCATGCGCGTATTGCACGTAATAGACCGGGTTTTCATTCGACGCGGAGGACCACAGCGCGAGGTCGATGTCGATGGGGGTGTCCACCGACGAACGAATCAGGCTGTAGCGCGCCGCATCGACGCCGATCGCCTCGACGAGGTCGTCCAGCGTGATCACCGTTCCGGCCCGCTTGCTCATCCGAACCGGCTGGCCGTCGCGGACCAGGTTGACCATCTGCCCGATCAGCACCTCGACGGCGGCCGGGTCGTCGCCGAACGCCGCCGCCACGGCCTTGAGCCGGGCGATGTATCCGTGGTGGTCGGCCCCCAGCATGTAGATGGCCAGGTCGAAGCCGCGCTGTCGCTTGTCCAGGTAGTAGGCGATGTCACCGGCGATATAGGCCGGTTTGCCGTCGCTCTTGATGACGACGCGGTCCTTGTCGTCACCGAAGGCGCTGGTGCGCAACCACGTTGCGCCGTCCTTCTCGTAGATGTTGCCCGTCTCGCGCAGCCTGGCGATGGCTTGTTGACCAGACCCCTGGTGTGCATCGAGTCTTCGTGGGTGTAGACGTCGAAGTCGGTGCCGAACTCGTGCAACGACTCTTTGATGTGGGTGAACATCAGGTCGACGCCGATTTCGCGGAAAGTCTCGCGCATCTCACCGTCGGGCAGGCTCAGCGCGTCGGGCGCCTTCTGCAACACGTCGGCGGCGATGTCCTTGATGTAGGCGCCGGCGTAGCCGTCCTCCGGGGTGGGCTCGCCCTTGGCCGCGGCGATCAGTGAGCTGGCGAACCGGTCGATCTGGGCGCCGTGGTCGTTGAAATAGTATTCGCGCACCACGTCGGCGCCCTGGGTGGACAGCAGCCGGCCCAATGCGTCGCCGACGGCGGCCCAGCGCGTCCCGCCGATGTGGATCGGTCCGGTCGGGTTGGCCGAGACGAATTCCAGGTTGATGTTGCGGCCGGCCAGCGCCTCGGAGTGGCCGAAGCGGTCGCCGGCGTCGATGACGTTGGTGACGACGACGGCCTGCGCCGATGCCGCGAGGCGCAGGTTGATGAAGCCCGGTCCGGCCACCTCCGCGGACACGATGCCGTCGGCCTGTGACAGCGCTTCGGCGAGCCATCCGGCCAGCTCACGCGGCGTTGGCGCCGACCTTCTTACCCAGCTGCAGCGCCAGGTTGCTGGCGTAATCGCCGTGCTCGGGATTGCGGGGACGCTCCACGGTGACCGTCTGCGGCAGCGCCGACGCATCGAGCGCATGCTCGGCCAGCACCGCGGCGGCGGTGGTTTTGAGCAGCTCAGCCAGGTCAGCGGGGGTCACGAGCGTCCATCCTATTGGCTGGGGTGCCCCCGCCTCGAATCCATTGCGGTGGCCGAGCGGTCATCGCGATGCGTTAGTCTGTCCGTGCTTGTTCGAAAGCCCCATGGCGCAACAGGTATGTCGGTGCGCCCCCGTAGCTCAGGGGATAGAGCGTCTGCCTCCGGAGCAGAAGGCCGCAGGTTCGAATCCTGCCGGGGGCACCAGGCTTGACTTGCAACTATCCGCGGGTGACACGCGCCTCAAGACCGGTTGAGGATGAACGCTTCGATGTGACGCTCCCCGGCCCGCGATTCGTACTTCCGCCATCCGGGGTAGATCTGAAGGCCTTTTGCCCAGATTTCATCACGCTCGGGAGGCGTGGCGAGTCGAGCGGTGGCTTTCCAGGTATCGCGCCCGATCGACACGGTCGCTTCGGGGTTGGCCTTGAGGTTGTAGTACCAGGCCGGGTGCTTTGCTCCGCCGAAGTTGGACGCGATGAGACTCAGGCCGTCGGGATGCGGGATTGCATAAACCGCGATGGTGCGGGGCTCTCCCGATTTCGCACCGGTAGAGGTGAGCATGACGACCGGAACGCCGGTGGCAAGTTCGGCGAAGCTGCTTCGTCCACCGCTGACCTTCGTGATGAGTCGGTCCAGGTGGTGCGCCGTCGGACGCAAGACCGCAACACCCACGATCGTGGCCGCGAATGTACGCATGAACCGATGGAACGGGTTGGCATCTTCGAAGGACAGGCCCGACATCGTGACATTGTCGCCGACGCCGGAGGCGGGCGCACGCATTCGTAGCTTCAGGGTCCGGGCAGTCAGACCGCCTTCGCGCTGTCGACCTGATCCCGGTCGTATTCGATGACGGGCGCCGAGTCGCCGTACACGTTGAGGGTGTGGATGAAGCGGTGCAACCCCATCACCCCGGCACAGGTGAAACCCAACTCGATGATCTGCGCGGCGGTGAAATGCTCGCCCAGACGCCGGTAGAACTCGTCGTCCATGGCGTGGTGGTCGGCGGAGAGCAGATCGAGGAATTCGACCGCCATTTCCTCCTGCGGGGTCAGCGTGCCGTGGCCCGGCGCGAGCAGGCAGGCGACATCGTCGTCGGTGATCGAATCATGCTTGCGCGACTGGCTGCAGGGCTCGCACTCGCCGAGTTGCGCGCTGCGGATGCGCAGCAACTCCAGGATCCGGCCACCGAGCAGGGTGTCGGCGCCGAGGTGGGTCCGGGCCAGATTGACCTGCTCGAGCTGTGCGCTGCGATAGGCGAAGATCTGCAGGGGCACCGGCGTCGCGTAGAGGCCGGCGGCAACGCCGGCATCGACGATTTCGCGTGAATGCGAGCTGAGCTCTTCCATCGGGATTGGTGCAATACGCGGCATTAATTCAGGCTATCTTTTTTAGGTGGCACTGAAAAGGAGAACGCGATGTCCAGACTTCCCGGAAAGGTCGCAATAGTTACCGGAGGTGCCGGCGGGATTGGTGCGGCGACGGCGCACGAATTGGCCCGCGAAGGCGCGGCCGTTGCCGTCGTTGATATCGACGAGTCGAAGGCCGACGAGGTCGCCGTCGAGATTCGGCGATCCGGAGCTCGAGCAATCGCCCTCGGCGGTGACCTCGCGACCGAAGACGTGGCGCGCATCGTGGTGCAAGCCGCGGTGGCGGAATTCGGCCGGGTCGACGTCCTGCACAACAACGCGGCGCTGACCGCCGGCAGCTTCTTGTCTCGCGACACCACGGTGTCCGAGATGCCCCTCGATGTGTGGCAGCGGTCCATGGAGGTCAACCTCGGAAGTCAGCTGCTGATGTGCAAGCATGTCGTTCCCGAAATGCGCAGGGGCGGAGGAGGTTCCATCGTCAACATGTCGTCGGGAGCGGCGCTGTCCGGCGACCGGACCCGCCTGGCCTACGGGGTCTCGAAGGCCGGGGTGCACGCGCTGACGATGTACGTCGCCACCAGCGAGGGAAAGCACGGCGTGCGGGTGAACACCATCGTGCCCGGATTGATCCTCACCGACGCGGTGCGCGCGCATCTGTCCGAGGACGTCCTCGACGGCCTGGGCCGCGCCACGTTGACGCCCTATGTCGGGCAACCGAAAGACGTCGCGAACCTGGTTGTTTTCCTGGCTTCCGAACAGTCCCGCTACATCACCGGACAAATGATTTCGATCGACGGCGGGATGTCAGCGCATGTCGCGATAAATACGGGCGATTAGATAATTGCAGCTATTATCCGCACAGGCGCTATTGCGATAAGCGGATGTGAATTAGCGTATTTTTTGGTCGCCCTATTCGGTTGTTGGTCCGAGCGCGTAGGCGCCGGTCTCCGGGTGGTGGTACCAGCCGCTTGCGGCATGCGTGCCACCGTCGACGTGGATCGTTTGGCCGGTGATGTAGCTGGACATGTCGGAGGCGAGAAACACTGCCGCTCCTGCCATTTCGTCGACGTGGCCCGCACGGGCCATCGGAACCGTGAGCCCGAAGCGCTGCTCGGAACCCGGCGGCGCGATTGCCCTGATGCCTTCGGTCAGGGTGATATCCGGGGCCAGCGCATTGACCCGGATGTGGTGCGGGGCAAGTTCGAGCGCGGCGGTCTTGGTGTAGTTGATGACGCCCGCCTTGGCCGCCGCGTAGGTCGCGTAACCGGGTGCGGCACGGACACCCTCGATGGACGTGACGCTGATGATGCTGCCGGGCAGTTTCTGCTCGACGAGGTTGCGGGCCACGCGCTGCGTGCACAGATAAACGTGGCGCAGGTTCGACTTGTACAGGGCGTCCCAGCCGTTCTCGCTGGTGTCGAGGATCCCCGACCAGAACACTCCGCCGGCATTGTTGACCAGGATCGTTACCGGCCCGAGCTCTGCCGAGGTTTGCGCCAGCGCGGCATCGACCGCGGCGCTGTCGCGGACATCGACCGGAATACCGAGAGCACCGATCTCCTCAGCGGCCGACGCACAGGTATCGGGATTTCGTTCCCAGATCGCGACCCGCGCGCCGAATGCCTTCAGCCCCGCCGCGATGCCGCGGCCGATGCCTGCGCCGCCACCGGTTACCACCGCGACGCGGTCGGTCAGGAGCACGCTGGAGGGATCGAGTGTCATGGAACTTGAATATAGAACAATCCCACTTCAAGGATTACAGTTCTCACTAATTATGTTCGATATGTAACGCACGGTCAGTCCAAGGGAGGCGTGATGGCCAACACGATCTTCGTCACCGGCGCGACCGGTCAGACCGGTGCCAACGTCTGCCAACAGCTGATCGAGCGCGGCGACCGGGTTCGCGCCCTGGTTCGCAATCCCGACGACGCCGCGGCGCTGTCCGGCGATCGGCGTCGAATTGGTCAAGGGCGACATCAGCGACGCCGACGATGTGCTCAAAGCGGCCAGGGGCGCCGAGGCGGCGATCCACTGTGCGGCGCTGCTGGGCGGCGCGAGTCAGGACCTCGAGGACTTCAAGGCCGTCAACATGGTCGGCACCACCAACGTCCTCGATGCGGCGAAAGCCCACGGCATGCGTCGCGTCGTTGCGCTGAGCACCGCCACCTTCCTCGACTTGAGCACCGGCCTCGACTTCGAAGACGCGCCCGTTCTGCAACACCCACCCAACGATCCCTACACCGTCACCAAGCTCGCCGCTTTCCTGGAGGCACACCGACGCGCGGACGCCGGCGACGACGTGCTGACGTGTCACCCCGGCGCGATCTACGGTCCTGGCCTGGTCGTCGAACGCGCGTTGCACCGCACCAGTTTCAATCGGGTGCTGTTGGCAGGCATGCGCGGAAAGATCAAGCGCTATCTGGCTTTTCCGGTGACATGGGTTGCCGGTGCGGATGTGGCGAAGGGCTCGATCGCCGCACTGGACAAGGGGACGGCCGGTGAGCGCTACCTGTTGGTCGGCCGGCCCGAGGACACCTTCAGTACCGCCGGCGGCATCAATCGCGCCTGTGAGGTCGCCGGAATCGACCACCGTGTGGAGGATCTCGACTACCGCACGGATCCCGAGGCGCTGACTGCCGAATTCGGGCCCACGTTGATGGCCATCGCGAAGGCCGCGGCCAAGAGCGAGCGCAAGCCCAGATCCAAAGACAACCTGACCACCCGGCGTCTCGGTTACGAACCCATGTCCTTCGACGACGGACTGCGGCTGTTGATTTCGTGGTTGCGCAAACTCGGCAGGCTCTAAAGGCCGCCGCGGTGTCGATCGCAGAATCGCGCGGCTCAGATCATGGGGATCTGACCGACCGGATATTGGACGCGGCCGAGCGCCTCGTCTTCCGCACCGGCGCGCGGAAGATGTCGCTGACGGACGTGGCGACCATGGCCGGGGTGTCACGGCCCACCATCTACCGCTATTTCGCCTCCAAAGAAGACCTCATCGACGCGATGGGAAAGCGCGAACGCCGGCGCTTCTACGCCGCGATGGACCAAGCGACGTCCCGAGTCGTCGGCGTCGCACGACTGGAGGCCGCGCTCGACGTCGTCGCGCGCTTCCTCGAGGCCCAGCCGCCCGGGCGGCTGCTCGACCTCGAGCCGAGCTTCGCGTACGACCAGATGACCGCGGCGCTTCCCATGGTCGCCGAAGGCCTGGTCGCGGTTCTGCAGCGCTGCGCCCGCGAGGGCGCGCTGGCCGCCGCGGTGGATCCCCGCGACCTCGCCGGCGCCATCGCGCGGACGGCATTGAGCCACTACATATTTCCCGAGACCGACCGCGCCGCGGCTCGCCGGCAGACCCGTGCCGCCGCCGGTCTTTCCGGGCGCGCGTCACGAACCAGGTGATGCCGCATTCCGTGGCAGCCAGGTGGCAGCGGGCATTGACTTCGCCAACCGGCCCCCGAAGTTGCCAAAGATAGCCACGCGCGTCACAAGCGACGTTAAGCTGCTGGTCGTGGGCGTGAAGGTGTTCGCTAACGGCCGGGGGCGATGGCTGGCGATCGCGGCTTCGCTCGTCGTCTCCGCCGCCATGATCCACGCGCAGGGCACCAAGACCCGGTGCTGCGTCGAGACCCCCGCAGCGACTCCCCCCACCAGCGCTGTGGCGGCTCCGCCACGCGGCGCGCCGCGCACCGCCAGCCCGGCCGAGGTGGAATCGTTGACGGCCCTGGCACCGCCGGCCCCTTCTGCCGGCCAGCAATTCCAGCTCGCATTGCCTCACGGCGTCGCGTCCGAGGATCGGTTGCAGGTCAAGACCATTTGGGCGGCGCGCGTCATCAGCGTGCTCTTCCCCCAGATCAAGACCATCTACGGATACCGCGAGGACCCCTTGCCGTGGCATCCCAACGGGCTGGCGATCGATGTGATGATCCCGAACTTCCATACGCCCGAAGGCATCGAGCTGGGCAACCAGATCGCCGGCTACGCCTTGGCGAACGCGAAACGGTGGGGCATCAACCACGTGATCTGGCGGCAGAAGATCTACCCGGGCGTCGGCGGGGGCAACTGGATGGCGGACCTGGGCTCCGAGACCGCGGACCATTACGACCATGTCCATATCGCCACCGGCGGCGGCGGCTACCCGACGGGGCGCGAAACCTATTACATCGCCTCGATGAGCCCTACACCGCCGGACTGATCCGCTAAGTCATTACACCGCAACAGGATTGGGCATCACGCCCAGGGCGCGGCAGAGGCCTGACCCGGGATCGACGGCTCCGGTCAGCCCCGGCCATCGCAGGCCCGCGGGGTAGCCACGGAAAGGCTCCTCGATTGCCGACAGCGGATACAGTTGCTTAAGTGTCGTTTGCCAGATTTCGCTATTCGCCGCGCGGTCCGGCACCACGAACCGCATAATAAGGCCGTTGTCACCGCCACTGAGAGAAGGAGCCGAGCGTGAAGGTTGTTTGCGGGCTGCGCATGTTATGTATTCCGGCTGTCGTTGCTGCCGCGTTGGCGGTAGGTAGCGGGGTCGCCGTCGCCGACGATGACGGGTACCTGGGCCAATTGAAGAAGATCGGCGTCGTGTGGCAGCCGGGTGGAGAAGGCACGCTGATTTCGCTCGGTCACGCCATCTGCTCGGACCGCGCCGCGGGCAAGACTCCCGACGAGCTGGCCACCGATGTTCATTCCGGCCTGAGCAGTTCCTTCAACTACGCAGACGCTGCGGCCATCGTGAGCGCGGCGGAATCGAACTACTGCCCCTAACCAATCCTGAGGCGCCGTCTTGACGCGTCTCCGTCATGCCCGCCCGGTGGCGAAAGCCGCCACCGGCATTTCGACGCTCCCCGTGCAGGGCCCGCTGCTGATGTCGGTGTGCCACGTCCCGCGTAACGACCCATCGGGCTGCGGTGTGTAAAAGGCCCACGACCTCGCGGGCGCCCACACCTTCGAAACGCCTTCGCCCATATAGCAATCCCATTGGAAGTCAAAGCGCTCGACCCACTTGGCCCCGTCCCAGGTGTAGTGCGAAGGCTGGGGCAGCGTCGGGTTCTTCGGCGTGGGACCGTTCGTGGCGGTGGCCACGCATTTGCCCGACGAGCATGCGGTGGTGAAGACGTAATCCGCGCTGAAGGTCGGTTCGGCTTGGCCGGCGGCGACACTGGTGCCGGATTTGCTGACCGCATATCTCACCAACGAGTATTTGCCGTTCCACGATGGTGCCATCGCGTTCGCATGCATGCCGGATGCGCCGACGATCGACGTGGCGACGGCAGCGACCACCGCAACTACCCGAAACCTCGGCCGCATTGCGTCAATGGTGGGCGTTCGACGACGCGGTGTGATCTCGGCGCGGACACGATCGCGACGTCGTCGCGGGAGTCATCGCACTCGCAAGAGGAACAGCCCGTAGGCGGCAACCGACTGGGCGTCGGCGATGACTCCGCTGCGAATCATCTGTTCGAGCTCATCACGCGAGAACCATGCACTGCGCATGTCCTGCTCTTCGTGCTCGCGGTCGGCTTCTCCCTCGTCGATACCCCTGGCCAGGAACACCCAGCCGCGCTGGCTGGTCATGCCCGGAGCGACGTCGAGCTGGCCGAGTGCCTCGAACGACGATGCGCGCAATCCGGTTTCCTCACGTAACTCGCGCTCGGCCAGCTCGACCGGTTCGGCGGCGACGAGATCGGGAGCGGTGCCTTGCGGAAACTCCCATCGTCGCGCACCGAGGGGATAGCGAAACTGCTCGACCAAGCGGAAGCGGTGTCCGTCATAGGGCATCACGAGCGCATAGGCCGGCTTGTCGACGACGCCGTAGATGCCCTCGCTGCCGTCCGGGCGACGGATGTCATCCTCTCGCAGCACCATCCACTGATTCCGGTAGATCTCGCGGCTCGCGAGGCGTTCGATGAAAGTCACGACGCCAGTATCGCCCTGATCACCGCAACTCATACCGTGGCGACGGTGAGGAGTAGCGTCCGAAGCTATGCCGTCCCCAGAAGCCATCACCGAGACCGTCAATCGCTACCTTGCGCTGGTCGCCACGGGCACCGCCGACGACATCGTGACCCTCTACGCCGCCGACGCCACCATCGAGGATCCGATCGGATCGGACATTCGCCGCGGCCATGACGCCATCCGCGGGTTCTATGCGGGCTTCCAGGACGCGAAGAAGGACACCGAACTCGCCGAATTGCGGATCTCCGGCAGCGAAGCCGCCTTCTTCTGGCATCTGACGCTCGACGCCGGTGACAGCCGCACCCGGATCTCGCCCATCTCTACGATGTCGTTCGACGGAGACGCCAAGATCACGTCGATGCGCGCGTTCTGGTCACCGACAGACGTTCAGGTCTTGTAGATCCGCCAATTCTGTTGGCCGACGGCTTAACTCGGAATTCGGCCGAGAATGCCCTGCACGAGGGTGGTGGCGTCGTCGCCGAGATCGCGTCCGATGACATCGACGTCGACCACAACGTTGGCCTTGGCCGCCAGGGCCCGCAGTGCGCTGGTGTGCTGGCTGCCGACGTCGGTGGTCCGTCCGTTGTCCTGCACGGTCCCCAGGGTGCTGCGCACCGATGTCACCGGACCGGTTTGCGCCGGTGTTCCGACGTTGTAGATGCCGGCCACGCCGCCGTGCGAGTACGTCAATTGTTTTTCGGCGCAGCCGTTGATCTGATTGACGGCGCTGGTAACGAAACTCTTTGCGGCCGCAGCATTGTCGAACGTCGCGACGAACTCCGAAACCCCATGCGGGAAACCATTGGTGTGCTGACCCAGGTCCACACCGTAGATGGCGCGGTAACCGCTGTCGCGATAGGACGCCGTCAAGCCGTTGAACACCGCTTGGGTGCACTCCGGCGGGTCAAAGCTGTCACCGGGCTGCAGTTCGTGCGTCTGCGTCCACGTCTTGTTGACGTACATGCCGGGCGCCTTGATGAGGCCGGCGACGTCCTCCCCGGTGAGCACCACCGACTGCAGGCCTTCGGCCGTCACCGACGGTTCCGGCGGGGGCGCAGCGGCACTCGGCTTCGCCGCACTCGCGGCGGCGGTTCCCCCGGAGTGCGCCGTCGGCTGGCCGCCGTGGTTGTTGCCCAGGGTCGCCCACAGCACCAGCGCCACCACGGCGATCACGGTGAAGGCATACGACAGCGTCAGTCCAACCAAGGCGCGGTTGCGGCCGCGGTCGCCGCGCCGGCGAATGTCTTTAAGGGCGAAGTGCCCCAACACCGCTCCGACCGGGGCCAGCAGAAACGCGAACACGACCGACAGCGTCGCCAGCGTGTTGACTTCGTCCGACGGCGGCTGCGGGGGCGGCTGGCCCGATGGCGGGGGCGGCGGTGCGCCGGGGTCGAAGGGGTTGGGCCAGCTGGGGCCCGGCCAACTAGCCGTCATGAGAACGGGTCGTAGTCGGGGTCATTCGCGGGTGTCCTCGGAGGTGACGTGGAACCAGGCGGTTGCGAAGGCGCCGGCGGTTGATACGGGGCCGGCGGCGGGGAAAAGGCAGCCGGCTGCGGAAAGGCCGGCGCGGCAACGGGTTCAGGCCGGCTCCCCTGCTGGAAGTACGCGTTGGACTCCGGCAGGGCAAGCAACACGGCGGACGCGACCGCGATCATCATCGCCACGGCGGCGCCCACATGCAGCAGCCGGCCGAACCACGCCACGGACTCTCCCGGGTCGAGAACGAAAACCGCTACGCCCGTGCACAATCCGACGGCGCAGGCGCCCCACGTCACGATTCGGGCCCAGCTGTGCCCCCGATCCGTGAGCACGGCCAGCGACACCATCAACGCCGCGACGACGATCAATCCGGCGGCCGTGGCGACCAGCAGCGGGCCCGATGCACTTCCGCGCGCCCGGAAATCCGAAATCGCCACGAGCACAGCGATCGCCGCCGCCAACAACAGCGCGGCGATGCCGGCGAACACATAGCTACCGAAAAACACGGTGGCGGGAGACAAACCGGTCGCTTCCGGGGCGGGCCGTGTCGGAACGGAAGCGGTGCTGGGGGCCGGCGGTGGCGGCGGGTGAGCCCCAGCCGGCGGTCCCCAGGACGGTGCCGGAGGGGCCGGCTCGGGGCTGAAGGGATCAGAAAACGGGTCTTGCGACATCGTCAGCGCCTCCCCGCGACCGTGGCGGCCCGCCTGCGCCGCCACCACAGCGCGCCCCCGACACCGATCCAGGCGGCCAACGGCAGCACGATCGCGGCGTACATCAGCGGACTCAGCGACGTGCCGAATACCGACTTCGGCATGGGGATGAGCACGCCCGGGTCGCCTTTCCATACCTGGCTCATGGGTCGTGCACTGGTCAGTCCGCCCAGCCAGACCTGCTGCGCGGAACTCTGTGGGCCGAACTCTGCAGCCGCGGCCCGAACAGCGAACCGCTTGCGGTTGCGGGCAGCGTCGGATGGTCTTTGGCGAAGTCCTTCGGCGTCATGTTGACCATTGGGATGTTGGTGAAATCGACGCCGCCGATGGTCAGCTTCCAGGTGGTGCGATCACCGGTCTGCCAGGTGTAGGTCGCGTCTCCCTCGTAGAAGGACTTGCGATAGCGGTTGAACAGTTCCTGCGGGCTGAAGGGTTCCTTCGTGGTCCAGGCGTCGATGTTGCCCGAGTCCACGATTTTCGAGTAGGCGGTGGCCTTGGTGGCGCTGCGTTGCCGGTACCACTCGGCGGCGATCCGGCTCGCATACACGCGGCGCAGATCGGCGTACTCGGGCGCGTGATTCACCTCGTCGACGATCTTCGGCAGGATCATGGTCCGGTACAGATCGTCGTTTTGGCGGGTGATTCCCGCGTCCTGGGCAGGGCAGCCGATGCCCGGTTTCAAGTCCATCCCCTCGATCTCGAGCTTCACATCCAGCGGAGCGTCCAGGATGTACATGGAGTCGCCCTGCGCGGACACGCTGGCCGGCATTGGGATGATCCACTTCCGTTGCGGGGAAAAGCATTTCGAGCCCTTCAACGCATCCAAGAACTGGCGACCGTCCGCCGTGGCGGGGTCGACGAGCTTCGCCGTGGCCTGTTTCATGGTGTAGTCGGCTTCCAGCAGGATCCGCCCGGCGTCGGTGCGACCGAACTGTGCGTCGATGATGCGGTCGGGTTCGTTCGGGTTCAGGTTCACCGTGAACGCCGAGGTAGGTAGCGCCAGCCAGACGAAGAACGAGTCGGAAGCCATGTAGGCGTTGGCATTTCCGCCGAACGACGGTGCAGCGCCGGTTTGTGTATTGGCGGCAAAGGAGTATTGCACACCGCTGCCGTTGAGATCGGTGTCGGAGATGTATCGGAGCTGCAGCGTGGAGAAATCGACGCCGCCGAGCACGCCACCGATCCCGCTGGTGACGCCCGTGAGGAGCCCCCGGGGTAGGGCGCCGCCCACGCCACCGATGAGACCGCCCGTGACGTTGGCGAAAATGTTCGTCGCACCGCCGGCGGCGGCAGCCAACAGGGCAGCCAGCCCTTTGGCGCCCGCCAGGCCCGCGATCAGTCCCGCATCAACGACTGGGCCGACGGCTCCCGGATCGATCGGTGCGGTGCCAGGAGCCGATCTGGGCGCGTGGGGTGCCGGAGCCGGAACCGACCCGGGTGCTTGCTGAGCCGGAGCCGGAACCAAACCGGGGGCCTGCTGCGCCGGAGCCGGAACCGAACCGGGGGCCTGCTGCGCGGGCGGCGGAGCCGGAGCGGGCGCCTGCTGACCGGGAGCGGTGGCCGGCGCCGAGACGGGCACGGACTCGGGCACCGACTCGGGATCCTGCGCCGCCTGCTCGGCGTCAATAGCCTCGTTGACCTGCCCTTCGACAATGGCGTTTTCGATGGCCTGCCCCGGGTTGTCCGGCGAGTCACCGGTTGTTTGATCGGCGCCCCCGTTGACCGGGTTCTGCCCGCCGCTGGCGAGGACGGCTTTCCCGGGCGGATCGGGTTCGCCCACCGTCGGGTAATACCGGACGAATAACCGGTCGGACGCGCCCAAGCCCCGGGCCACATCGAGCATGGCCTGAAGCGTCGCCGCCGGCGGCTTGTCCGGGAACATGTACACGACTCGGCGACCGGTCTGCTGCGCAATGCGAAGGAAGTCTTCGAGCTGCGCCTTGTCAACCGCTCCGGTCTTCAACTCCACGATCTCTTCATCGTTGTGGAAGTCCGGGCGGCGGTTGATCGAAGTGCCCGTGATCTTCCGGTTGTGGCGGTAGCCGTTTTCCGTGAACTTCAGCTCTTCATCGAGTCTCGTTTCGAAGCGCGTGCCAGTGTTGCGATTGTTGAAGGCACGGACGTAAGCGTCGCGATAGTCGTTCCAGCCCAACGGATTCGCCACGGCAGGCGCCCGCTGGTCCCGGTAGACCATCCAGCTCTTGTAGAGATGTTCTTTCGTGCCGGAGGTGTACTTGCCTCTTTGACTAATGTCCGCCAAGTCTTCAATGGTCGGTTGTTTTAGGGCCGACAGGGCATTGGCTGACGGAAATCTATACGTGAGCGGGGTCGTGCCTGGCGGCGGATCCTGGTCCGCGGCGTACCCCGGCAGTTTCGGCGTGGGGTTCGCCACGGCCTGCGCGGTGGGCGTGAGCAGCGCGACCAGCGCCAGAGCCAGAACGGTTGCGACCACACGACGCCATACCAGCCAGAGTCGCCCCATTTGCCAACCTCCCCGTCATCCTCCGCACGCTCAAAGCGAGCAGGAGATGTCGCGATCCTAAGACGGGATTGGTGGCCTTGAAAATTCAGCTGACCCACTCGTCATAGAAAGTGCGAGTATCGCTGGGATCGGCGCATTCGATCATGGAGTACAGCAGAGCGTATGCGCTAGTGAAGCCAGCGTCGTCATTCAGCTGAATTTTGAAGTTTGCGGTGATCGGGGAGTCCTCGTCGCGGAACTCGCGGTAGACCCAGCGGGAGGGATACCCGCGGCGCAGCATTTCGCCGAGGTAGTAGCAGGCGCCCTCGACGAACTCGGCATTGGCGGAATCGTGGAAGGCCTGAATCGTCGGAGTCAGACGCAGGACCAAAGCGGCAAGGCGGTTAATACTGTCGGGGCTGTAATCCCAGTTCCCACCGTTGCCGGTCGCCCACTCCGGAAAGTGCCGCTCTTGGCGAGCCAGCCACTCGTCGAGCACCGTCGAGGGCGGTGGGGCGTTGAACAGACCGTCCGCCAGCGTGCGCTCTTTGACCGGGGACCAGTCAGGATGTTGCTCGGCGTAGGACTTCACCGCGTGTTGCCAGCGGCCGTAGGTGGCGACCAAAAACCCACTCTCATCGGTCGCCAACGCTTGCAGCAGCAGGTGCGTCGGCGACAACGCCGCCAAGCCCGAAGCGGAGTCGGGCCGAATGATCGGAAAGCCCGTCGCATCGGGCTCGCCCGCGCTGTCGATACGCCAACGACGCTCCGACAACCGCCGTCGCAACAGCGGGTCATCGATCGTGATACCAGCTGGCGCCTCGGCGACCCAGTCCCACCGCCCACCGCCAACACGCATCAACGCCTCACCCAGATACGCCACCACTCCTGCGGTAAAGGACTGGTGGTCGTCATAAAGCGCCTCGGCCGGATCGACCAACCGATTCCGCGCGGCCGCCTCCAGCGCCGCCAGCGACGCCTCCGAAGAATCCAGCGTGACCGCCCCGCCCAGATCGACATCGCCCATCATGTCGATCAACAAATTAATCCGGTCCAACCACCAACCCAGCGGCTCATCCCACACGGCGCCTCCCGTCCACTGGCGCGTTCTCTTTCAAGCGCAATGGGACAAATTACGAAAGCTTAAAGCTCATAACGGTTTTAGCCAACACATGAGTTGGACCGCCGCGAGCACGCCTCTACGACATTCCTGCGTCAAATCAACTGACCCAGTCGTCGTAGTAGGCGCGGGTGTGGTTGGGATCGCTGCGCCTGACCATGCGAGAGAGCAGATGGTAAGGGCCGGTAAAACCACCATCGTCGTTCAGTTGAACCTTGAAGTTTGCGGTGATCGAGTCGCCCTCGTCTCGCAAGTCCCGGTACACCCAGCGAGACGGATAGCCGCGGCACAGCATCTCCCCCAGGTAGTAGGAAGCGGCGTCAACGAACTCAGCGTTTACCGGCTCGTGGAAAGCCTCGACGGTCGGCGTGACCCGCAGGACCAATGCGGCAAGGCGGTTGAGACTGTCAGGACTGTAATCCAAATTTTCGCCTGTGCTGGCAGCCCAATCGGGAAACCGCTGCTCCTGGCGAGCCAGCCAATCGTCCAGAGTGCTCGAGGGCGGCGGAGCGGAGAACAGACCGTCCGCCAGCGTGCGCTCTTTGACCGGGGACCAGTCAGGATGTTGCGCGGCGTAGGCCTGTACGACCTCCTTCCAGCGTCCGTAGGTGGCGACCAAAACCCCACTCTCATCGGTCGCCAACGCATCCAACAGCAGATGCGTCGGCGACAACGCCTCCAGTCCGCAATCGTGGTCGGGGCGAATGATCGGAAAGCCGCCTGCGTCGGGCTCGCCCGCACTGTCGATACGCCAACGATGCTCAGACAAACGCTGCAACAGCAGGGGGTCGTCGATCGTGACGTCAGGGGGCGCTTCGGCGACCCAGTCCCACCGCCCACCGCCGATACGCATCAAGGTCTCCCCCAGATACGCCACCACCCCCGCGGTGAACGACTGGTGTTCGCCGTCGAGCGCCTCGGCCGGATCGGCCAGCCGGTCCCGTGCCGCGGCCTCCAGCGCCGACAGCGACGCTTCGGAGTAATCCAGCGCGACCGCCCCGCCCAGATCGACATCGCCGGTCATGTCGATCAGCAGGTTGATCCGGTCCAACCACCAATCCAGCGGCCCACCCTCCACCGCGTCCTCCCATTCAGTTCCAGCGCCGCCCGAAAGCGATGATGCGCGTCGCATTATCCCTGTTGTACCGGAAGATTGCCCTGCCAGGATCATCGCACAGCGATCATCAGCACGACCGCCGCCGCCACCACGACTAATCTGACGAGACGGACCGCGGAAATATGAGCCTTGCAACGGTTTTCATTTGCGGGCCGGTAGGTGGCGGAAGCGCCTCACGGTGGTACTGAACTCAACTGACCCAGTCGTCGTAGTACGCGCGAGGAGGGCCAAGGTCGCCACGCTCGAGCATGAACGAAAGCAGATGGAATGGGCCGGTGAACTCAGCGTCGTCTTGCAACTGAAGTTGAAAGTTCGCGGTAATAGGGTCGCCCTCGTCGCGAAACTCGCGGTACACCCGACGTGAGGGGCAGCCGCGCCGCAGCATCTCGCCCAGGTAGTAACTGGCACCATCGACGAACTCGGCGTTAGCCGGATCCCGAAGCGCAGCCACAGTCGGCGTTTTCCGCGATACCAGCTCGGTCAACCTATTAATACTGTCCGGGCTGTAATCCCAATTCCCGCCGCTCTCGGCCGCCCGATCAGGGAACCGCTGTTCCTGGCGAGCCAGCCAGTCGTCCAGCACTGTCGAGGGCGGCGGAGCGGAGCACAGGCCGTCCGCGAGAGTCCGCTCTTTGACCGGGGACCAATCGGGATGGTCTGCGGCGTAGGCCTGCACGGCCTGCTTCCAGCGTGCGTGGGTGGCGATCAAACCCCAATCTCCTCGGTCGCCAACGCGTGGCTGCCTCCAGCGCCGACAACGATGCCTCGGAATAGTCCAGCGTGACCACCCCGCCCAGATCGACATCGCCGGTCATGTCGATCAGCAAGTTGATCCGGTCCGACCACCAATCGAGTGGGGCCCGCTCCACGGCGTCCTCGCATTCATCTTCGGGTTTCAGGACATGTCGCGCTGGCATCAATCGGCACCTTGCCCGATAGTCATAGCAACAGCTGAGCGCCAATGTCATCAGAGGTGGGGATACATGAGCACGCGCCGCCACATCATCGTCAGCGGCGACGACGCGCTCGCGACCACGATCGCCGAGGAACTGAACCGCGCGGGCGCCACGATCGTCAAGTTGCACAGCGAGGAGCTCGCCGGCGCCGACCTTGCCCGCGCAAACGCCATCGTGTGCGCCGGTGATGACGACGCGAAGAATCTCGAAATCGCCTTGCTGGCAAGGAAAACGAATCCTCACGTGCGTGTCGTCGCCCGCCTGGGCAACGACGTGCTGCGGGCGGCGGTGGGCGCCGACAACGGTCCGGGCGCCATTCTGGACGTCGCCGACCTTGCGGCGCCATCGGTGGTCGAGGCCTGTCTGTCGAGCCACACGCACCCGGTCGAGGCCGCCGGCATCAAATTTCTGGTGTCGGGGGCCGAGGCGCCACGCGACGCGACCCTTCGTGAGATCTATGGCGACCTGGCGCCGGTAGCCGTGATTCACGGCGAGAACTCCGCGACGCCCGACGAGGTGGTGCCATGCCCGGGACGGGATCACCGGGTGCGCGCCGGCGACTGGACCGCCATGATCGGCAGCGCCGATGAGCTGGCCGCGCGCGGCATCAGGACGCCCCGGCCGAGCGCGACGCGCTCGCGCCAATCGTGGATGCGGCGCGTCTCGGACGCCGCGCGAGCGATGCGCGACGACGTCAACCCCATGCTCTTTCCCGCGATGCTGCTCGCGCTGTGTCTGCTGCTCGCCTCGACGGTCGTCGTGCACTTCTCCTACATGAAGCCGCGACTGTCCTGGCTGGACGCGATGTATTTCACCGCGGAGACGATCACCACCGTGGGGTATGGCGAGTTCACCTTCCTGCACCAATCCGCGTGGCTGCGAATATTCGCCGTCGCCTTGATGTTCGCCGGCGTGACCACCACCGCGTTGCTCGTCGCGTTCCTGGCGGACTTGCTGCTGTCGCGCCGCTTCCTGCAATCGGCCGGGGTCCGGCGCGCACGCCATCTGCGCAACCACATCATCGTCGTCGGGCTGGGCTCGTTCGGCAGCCGCGTCGTCGGCGATCTGACCGCCGCCGGATACGACGTCGCGGTGATCGAGCGCGACGAGAACAACCGATTCCTTTCGACCGCAGACGAACTCGACGTGCCGGTGATCTTCGGGGACGCGACATTGCGCCAGACGCTGGAGTCGGCCCGCGCCGACCGTGCCCGCGCCGTCGCGGTGCTGACCCAGGACGACATGGTCAACATCGAGACCGGAATCGTGCTGCGCGAGATGCTCGGACCCCGGGTGATGCCCGAGGTCAACCGGCCCGACGTGCCGATAGTGCTGCGCATCTATGACCGCACCCTGGGCGACGCGGTGGCCAAGCGGTTCGGTTTCGAGAACGTCCGCTCGACCGTCGACCTGGCCGCGCCCTGGTTCATCGGCGCCGCGATGGGCCTGCAGGTGCTGGGGACGTTCTCGGTCGGGCCGCGTTCGTTCATGGTCGGCGCCATGCACGTGGCGGCCGGCAGCGAGCTCGACGGGCTGCGGATGTTCGAGATGTCCACCCAGACCCGGGTCATCGCGATCACCCGGCGGGATACGCCCGTCGAGCTGCACCCCCGCCGGGATGCCTGGCTTCGTGGCGGCGACACCGTCTACCTGGTGGGGCCGTACCGCGAGCTGCTGGAGACGCTGCGCAAGGGGCAGCCGCCCCAGGAGCCCTCGTCCATCGAGGAGCGCCCCGCGGACAAAGCGGCGACCTGAAGGCTTGCCGGATGCCGGGCAGCATGTCCGGTCAGGAAGCAGACCAGCCCAGCGACCCGTGGCCGCCGGGTTCGGCCGCGTGCTCGCAGCGCTGGGCGCACCATCCGGCCAATTCGTGGCGGGCCGCGACGGTCACCGGGTGCTCATCACCGAGCACGCGGGTTTCCTGGTCCACCAGCGCTTCCCATGCGGCCACCTCATCGGTGACACCGGCGCGGTCCGGGGCCCACAGCGTGAACATGTGCCGGGCCATGAGCAAATGAACGTGGTCCTCTCCCAGCTTGTCGCGCAGGTCGACGATCAACGCCTCGAGCTCAGCGACGGCCGCCGGGATGTCACCTCCGCGGCCCCGCCAGATCGCCAGCATTAATCTCGTCCCCAGGGTGTCGGCGTGGTGGTCACCGAGCACGCGCCGCCGCGCGGCAAGGACGTGTTCGCCCTCGGCCATCGCACCCACGAGATCGCCTATCTCCCAACGCTTCTCGGCGATCTTCTCGCGAGTAACCAGCACGCTCTCGTGTTCTGCGCCCAAGATGCGTTGTTCGTCGGCGAAAAGCTGTGACCATTCGGCCAGCGATGACAGCGAAGGTTGTTGCCGACCCGCCAGCAGGTGGCGAGCGGTCAGGGTGCTGAGATGGTCGCGGCCGAGCACCTCGACAAGGTCCGGTATCAGCCGGGCGAACTCGTCGTAGGCGACCGCTGCGTCACCCGCTCGCAGCTGCAAGGTGGCCAACGACACCTTGAGCTCCAGGACGGTGGCGTGACGCTCACCCAGCGTTGCCCGGCACAGGGTGACGAGCTCGTTTGCCTGCCGTGCGGCCCCGGCGTAATCACCGTTGTTCGCGCACTCCGTCATCAGCCCGGTCAGTTCGGCCAGCGGGGCGGGCAACTCCTGCTGCGTCATTCGCCAATGAAATCGCTACCGCGCCGACCCGGCAATTCACCCCGTGTGAGCTGCAGCGATGCTACAAAGCGGAGACTACAGCCGCGCCGCCACGTCCGCGGCGCGACGAAGCTGATCGACGTCCGAGCTCGTCGGGATGAGCTGAACCTCGTCGGTGCCGATCTCCTCGAAGCTGCGCAGCACGTCCAGCAGCTCGTCTTCGCTGCCGGCCCAGCCGGTCATCGGCGCCATCGCGTCGACGTACTCGGCCGGAATCCAGTTCATGTAGCGCCGCAGATGACGGTGGATCTGGGCGCGAGATTCCTCGGGCGACCCGAACGCGAACCAGAACGACGTGATCAGGTGGGGTTTCGGCTTGCCGGCCTGGGCCCAGGCTTCCCGGGTCACGTCGAACAGCTCGTTCTGCTTGGCGACGTCGAGGTCCAGGGTGGTGCCGGCCAGCCCGTCGGCCCACGCGGCCGCGCTGCGGATGGTCTTCGGCCCGATGCTGCCGACGAACAGCGGCGGACCACCGGGCTGGACCGGCGCCGGCCCGACGGGCAGCACCGAGTCGGTGGTCTTCTCCCCGGCCCAGACGCGCTTCATCACCGCCACGCGTTCGGCCATGCCGCGCATCGTCTGTGTCGCCGGATCGGCGCTCACGGCGTGGTAGTCCTCGTGCCGGCCGCCCACGCCGATGCCCACAGTCAACCGGCCGCCGCTGAGCAGGTCACCGGTCGCCAGCCCCTTGGCGAGCATGACGGGATCGTGCAGCTGCGGCACGATGACGGTCGTCAGCAGCCGCACCCGCTTGGTCCAGGCGGCCAGCGCCCCGAGCAACGTCAGGTTGTCCGGGTTGTCGAAGGCGATGCGCTCGCCCCAGCACAGCGACGAGAACGGGCCCTCGTCGATGGCGCGCGCCCACGTCTCGAGCACCGTCGCATCCAGATCCGGCTCCATCACCGGCATGGTCATCGCAATCTGCACGACGGCGATTCTGGCATGTTTAACATGCGGCGCTTCAGTGGAACCATGGGCCGAGTGGCGTTCACGAGTAGTTCCATCGCACATGTCCGACTGACCGTGACCGATATCGAGCGGTCGCGGCAGTTCTACGAGAGCGTGTTCGGTTGGCCGGTGTTGCTCGAGGTCCCCGAGAACGCCGACGAAACCACCCGCAATCAGTTGAGCTTCCTGTACGGCGGCGTCATCTACGACCTCGGCGGCACGCTGCTCGGGCTGCGGCCGGTCGCCGCCGACCGCTTCGACGAGGATCGCGCCGGACTGGACCACATTGCCTTCCGACTCGCCAGCAAAGACGAATTGGATTCGGCGGCAGCACATCTCGATGAACTCGGGGTCGCTCACGAGCCGGTCAAAGACATCGGGCCGTCGTACATCCTGGAGTTCCGCGACCCCGACAACATCGCCCTTGAGCTAACCGCGCCAAAGTAACGCGACATTGTCGCGCCGGGCGCACAGTGGTTGACTGGAAAGAACTATGACCATCAGTTTCAACCACACCATCGTCGCGTCACGCGACAAACGCGAATCCGCCGAATTTCTCGCGGAGCTGTTCGGCCTGCCCAGCCCAAAGCCCTTCGGCCACTTCATGGTTGTCGAACTCGACCACGGCGCGAGCCTCGACTACGCGGATGCCGCCTGACGGCGCGGACATCCCACGCCAGCACTACGCGTTCCTGGTGTCCGAGCAGGAGTTCGACACCATCTACGGCAAGATCACATCGCGCAATTTGCAGCACTGGGCCGACCCGGGGGCCAAACGGCCCGGCGAGGTCAACCGACGGGACGGCGGGCGCGGCGTGTACTTCCTCGATCCTCGGGGCACGCCATGGAGATCCTCACCCGCCCCTACGGCTCTGGCAACTGAGCGCCACCGGCGCCAATAAGGCTCGCTGGGAGCTCACTCGTCGATGTTCGTGTCGTCCACGTCGTGCCGCACAACCCGCACCTTGCCGTGCGGTAGGCAGGCAGCATATCCGTGGTACTTGCCATACAGCTCCCACGCGGTGACGTCGTCGTCCGGAGGCACGTCGACCTTGTGACCATCGGAGAACTCGAGGTGAAGATCTCCGGTGTCAAACCAATCGAACCCTGTGCAGTTTCGCCCGGAGAAATCAAAGAGCGCACGCTCCTGGTCGGCGGGGTCATTCGGGTCGATCGCGACCACTTCCGCGGGGGCGGTGGCGATGGCCGGCAGGGTCAGGCGTATCGGTACCGAGATGACAAGCTCGTTGTCATCGTCGAAATTCAGCACCAAACCATCGCGGAACATGATCCGCTGTAAGGCACAGCCCTCAAGCCAATGTTCGATCATTTTCGGCTCAGCCATGAGTCCACTCCGTCCTCGATATGCCAAGTGCACAAACGCCGCGCACCGCCCGGCAGAGCGTCAAATTCTGGGTTCCCGCGCTGCCGCGCAGTTAATCCCCGGTCAGTAAATGTTCGGCCCGATGGGGTTTGGATTCCGTCATGCCCAGCCCCCGATGGCGGCGAACCCCTTCGCCCGGCTATGCGGCGCTCGCGATCGCCCCTAGTCGCCGGTGCGCGCCGTGCCGTGCCGCTGGCTTTCCTGTTTGCGATAGTCGTCGGCCAGCTGCGCGACATGCTTGGGCAGGCCGCCGGTGGCGACGTCGGCCAGCGTCGTTTCTTCCAGCACCGACCGCATGCTGGCCCGCAGCGCGCGCCAGACGTCGGTGAGCGCCGCCGTCGGTCCCGAGTACGGCAAGTCGCCGAGCCCGATGTCACGGACGCTGGCCAGCGGTCCGTCGATGCAGCGCAGCACGTCGGCAATGCTGATGTCTTTCCCGGAACGGGCCAATTCGTAGCCACCCTCGCGACCGCGATGGCTTCGCACCAGCCGGTCGGTGCGCAGGTTGGTCAGGATGTCGACGAGGAATTGCGGCGGAATGCCCTGGGCGTGGGCCAAATCGTCGGTCTTCACCAGCGTTCCGTCGGGCACCGTGGCGAGCTGAATCATCGCCCGCACGGCATACTCCGCCTTCGCCGACATGCGCACTCACAGGATTGTGCCACCCAATGACACAATTTCGGTGCAGCCTGGCTGATCCGGCGGCTACCCGCGTGATTCGAGCAGGTCGATGACCCGCTGCGCCTGCTCCTCGGCGGTACGCGTCCGGGGTGAGCCGCAGATCGGGGTTCACCGGCGCCTGATACGGGCTGTCGATGCCGGTGAACTGGCTGATCTCACCCGCGCGCGCCTTGGCGTACAAGCCCTTGGGATCACGCTTTTCGCATTCCTCGATCGGGGTGTCACAGAACACCTCGATGAAGTCGAAGCCGGCGTCGGCGTGCACATTGCGGGCCAGTTCGCGTTGCTCGGCCAGCGGACTGATCGCCGGTACCAGCACGACGTTGCCGCAGTCGGCGAGCAGCGCCGCCACATGCGCCAGCCTGCGCAGGTTTTCGGCTCGGTCGGCCATGCTGAAGCCCAAGTCGGCGTTCAAGCCATGCCGCAGATTGTCACCGTCGAGAACGTAAGCCAGAGCTCCCTTTTCGAGCAGCTTCTGCTCGACCAGCATGGCCACCGACGACTTGCCGGAACCGGACAAACCGGTGAACCACACCGTCTTGCCTCGAGGCCGGGCCTCGGCGATGGCGGATGACTTGTGCCGCACGGTGTTCGGGCTCGCGGCCTGCGCCGAAGCATCGCGCAACACCATGCCGGCCGCCACCGTTCCGTTGGTGTGCGGGTCGATGAGGATGAACGATCCGGTGCTGGGGTTGCGGGTGTACTCGTCGAGCAGCAGCGGCACCTGGGTGCGCAGCGAAATGCGGCCGAGTTCGTTGAGCTTCAACGCCGTTGCGGTCTTGTCGCGGTGCAGCGTGTTGACGTCGAGCCGGTAGTCGAGCGCGGTCACCTTGGCGTGCGTGGTGCGGGTGGTGTGCTTGATGACGTAGTCGCGGCCGGGCTCGAGAGCCGCACCGTCGGCCATCCAGCAGACGGTCGCGTCGAACTCCTGCGCGACCCGGGGCTGATTGTGGGTGCGGGCGATCAGATCGCCGCGCGAGATGTCGATCTCGTCGGCCAGGGTCAGCGAGACGGCCATCGGCGGAAATGCTTCTTCCACAGGACCATTCGGCCCATCGATCGCGGTGATGCGGGTGCGCTTGCCGACGGGCAGCACCACCACCTCATCGCCGGGGCGCATGACCCCGCTGGCGACGGTACCCGCGTAGCTGCGGTGGTCCTGGTGTTCGCGGGTATGCGGGCGGATGACGTACTGGACCGGGAACCGCACGTCGACCATGTTGCGGTCACCCGCGATGTACACCTCTTCGAGGTGCGACAGCAAGCGCCGGGCCCTCGTACCAGGGGGTCTGGTCCGACTTGGTCACCACGTTGTCGCCGTGCAGCGCCGAAAGCGGGATGGTGGCCACGTCGTGCACGTCCAGGCGGGCGGCGAAGGCGTGGAATTCGTCCCGGATCGCCTCGAATTTCTCTCTGTCCCAACCGATCAGGTCCATCTTGTTGACCGCGAGCACGATGTGCTGGATGCCCAGCAGGGATGCCAGGAAGGCGTGCCGGCGGGACTGCTCGAGCAAGCCGTGCCGCGCGTCGACCAGCACGATCACCAGTTGGGCGGTCGACGCGCCGGTCACCATGTTGCGGGTGTACTGGATGTGGCCGGGGGTGTCGGCGATGATGAATTTCCGCTTGGGAGTGGCGAAGTAGCGGTACGCGACGTCGATCGTGATGCCCTGCTCGCGCTCGGCCCGCAGGCCGTCGGTCACCAACGCCAGGTCGGTGTAGTCGTGACCGCGGTCCTTGGACGTCTGCTCCACCGCCGCCCACTGGTCTTCCATCACGGCCTTGGAGTCATAGAGCAGCCGACCGATCAGCGTGGACTTGCCGTCGTCGACGGAACCCGCAGTCGCCAGGCGCAATAGCGTTGTCATCAGAAGTATCCCTGCCGTTTGCGGTCTTCCATGCCGGCTTCCGAGATCCGGTCGTCAGCCCTGGTGGCCCCGCGCTCGGTCAGCCGGGACACCGCGGTCTCGGCGATGACCTCGTCCACGGTGGCGGCCTGCGATTCCACGCATCCGGTGCACGTGACGTCCCCGACGGTGCGGAAACGCACCGTCGTTTCGAACACCGGCTCGTCGGCGCCTGGCTGCATGTTGCGGTCGACCGCCAGCAACATGCCGTCGCGGCGAAACACCTTGCGCTGGTGCGCGTAATAGATCGACGGCAGTGCGATGTTCTCGGCGCCGATGTAGGACCAGATGTCGAATTCGGTCCAGTTGGACAGCGGGAACACCCGGATGTGCTCGCCCTTGTGGTGCCGGCCGTTGTAGAGGTTCCACAGCTCGGGCCGCTGCGCCTTCGGATCCCACTGACCGAACTCGTCGCGGAAGCTGAACACGCGCTCCTTGGCGCGGGCCTTCTCTTCGTCGCGGCGCGCTCCCCCGAACGCGGCGTCGAACTTGTTCTCCCGGATGGCGCGCAGCAGGGTCACGGTCTGAATCGAGTTGCGTCCCTGGCGCGGCTCGACGACCCGGCCGGCGTCGATGTCCTCCTGGACCGAGGCGATCACCAAGCGCACCCCGTGCTCGGCCACCAACTCGTCGCGGGTCGCGATCACCTCGTCGAAGTTGTGCCCGGTGTCGACGTGCATCACCGGGAAGGGCAGCCGGCCGGGGCGGAACGCCCGCAGCGCCAGGTGCAGCATGACGATGGAATCCTTGCCGCCCGAGAACAGCAGCACCGGCCGCTCGAACTCCGCGGCCACCTCACGGATGATGTGGATCGCCTCTGCCTCCAGCGAGCGCAGATGACTCAATTCGTACTGTCCGGCGGCGGGGGCCACCTTCAGATCGCTGGTCATAGCTTCCTTCGTTACAAAACCTGGCAGAACTGACCATATTTGGCATCTTAGCGATATATGAGACCAGCCGGGGCGCGACGCTGTCAACCGCACACCGCGACTCACGTGGCGCGCACACCGGCCACAGGACACATCACGTCAAGAGTCGCGGCGGCACTGTTGCCGCCGGTGAGGGTGCGAAACCATGGAAGCATGACTGCCACCCCTGACCCTGCCGGTCCACCCGCGCCGAGCGGTCGCGACGTCATCGCGCAGTTCCTCCCCCAATCCCCGTTCGTCGTCAAGCTGGGCATCGTCGCCGACCGGCTCGACGAGGACGAAGTGCGGCTGCGGCTGCCCTGGGACCCTTCCAACGTGACCATCGGCGACATGGTCCACGGCGGCGCCATCGCCACGCTCGCCGATCTCACCGTCATGGCGGCGGCGTGGTGCGGCGCGCAGGCGCCACCCGAGCTGCGGGGCGTGACGGTGTCCATGACGCTGGACTTCATGGCCCCGGCCCGCGCCACCGACGTGATCGGCGTCGGCCGGGTCCTGCGGCGCGGCCGGTCGCTGGTCAATTGCGAGGCCGAGATCGTCGACCCACAGGGCACGCTGGTCGCCAAAGCGCTGGCGACCTACAAAGTCGGTTGACGCACCAGGCTCTCGCCGGGCTAGAGCGTGACCTCCTCGAGCTTGCCGGTGGCCACGTCGAAGACGAATCCGCGCACGGAGACGTGCTTGGTGACGAACGGGCTGCCCTCGATGCGGCGCAACGACTGCCGGACATCCTCGGCGACATCCCGGAAAGCCTCGGCCGCCCACGCCGGTTTGACCCCGGTCTCCTCCTGGATGCTGCGCTTGAAGTCGTCGTCGGTGAAGGTGAGCATCCCGCAATCGGTGTGGTGGATCAGGATGATCTCCCGCGTCCCCAGCAGTCGTTGGCTGATGGCCAGCGAGCGGACGACGTCGTCGGTGACGACTCCGCCGGCGTTGCGGATGACGTGGGCCTCGCCCTCGTTGAGCCCGAGGATGCGATAAACGTCGAGCCGGGCATCCATGCACGCGACGACCGCGACATGTTTGCCCGGCGGCATCGGCAGCGGACCCTTGAAGGTGCTCGCATACTCGGCGTTGTTGGCCAGGTAATCATCGGTAACCGTCACGCAAGCCTCCTCGGGAGTGTCGCGGCCTGAGACGTGCTGCGATTGCCGCACGGCTCGGCACCGCGGTGGATGCTAACAACCGATCACACGCGATTCACGCATGAGAATCAAGCGGATCGGAAGCCGACCGAACGCGCCGGGCGCCGCACACGCGACGCTGTGCTGCCGGCTCGATAACCTGTCCCAATGCGACGTGGGCTGTGCGGACGGGCATGACTCGATTCCTGGCACGCCGGTTGCTCAACTACGTCGTGCTGCTGGCGCTGGCATCGTTTTTGACGTTTTGCCTGACGTCGGTGGCCTTCAAGCCGCTGGACAGCCTGTTACAGCGCAACCCGCGCCCGCCACAAGCCGTGATCGACGCCAAGGCCCACACGCTCGGTCTGGACGAGCCGATACCGATCCGCTACGCGCACTGGGCGTCGCACGCCGTGCGCGGTGACTTCGGCAAGACCATCACCGGGCAGCCCGTCGGAACGACGCTGTGGCGTCGCGTCGGAGTAACCCTGCGCCTGCTGGTCATCGGTTCGCTGGTGGGCACCGTGCTGGGCATCGCGGCCGGGGCGTGGGGCGCCATTCGCCAGTATCGACTCAGCGATCGCGTGGTCACCATGGTGGCGCTGCTGGTTCTCAGCACGCCGACGTTCGTGATCGCCAGCCTGCTTGATCCTTGGCGCGCTGCGGGTGAACTGGGCCGTGGGCGTCCATGTCTTCGACTACACCGGGGAGACCTCACCGGGGGTGACCGGTGGGACCGGCGCGCAGCTGCTCGACCGGTTACGGCATTTGGTCTTGCCGTCGCTGACCCTGGCGCTGGCCGCCGCGGCGGGATACAGCCGTTATCAGCGCAACGCGATGCTGGACGTCCTGGGCCAGGATTTCATTCGCACCGCGCGCGCCAAAGGGCTCACCCGCCGGCGGGCGCTGGTCAAGCACGGGCTGCGCACCGCGCTGATCCCGCTGGCCACCCTGTTCGCCTACGGGGTGGCCGGTCTGGTCACCGGCGCGGTGTTCGTGGAGAAGATCTTCGGCTGGCACGGCATGGGCGAATGGCTGGTGCAGGGCATCGCGACGCAGGACACCAACATCATCGCGGCGATCACCTTGTTCTCCGGCGCGGTGGTGTTGCTGGCCGGCCTGCTGTCGGACGTGTTCTACGCGGCCCTTGATCCACGGGTGCGGGTGTCATGACGGCACAGGCGAACATCGATGGCGCCCACGGGTTTTCGGGTCACGAGGTCGCGAACTTCACCTCTCGCCGCACCCTGGTGCTTCGGCAGGTTTGCCCGCAACAGGTTCGCGGTGGCGTCGCTGACGTTGTTGGTGCTGTTGTTCGTCGGCTGCTACGCGCTGCCCGCGGTGCTGCCCTATTCCTACGACGACCTCGATTTCACCGCGCTGCTGCAGCCGCCGAACGCCCGCCACTGGCTGGGCACCAACGCGCTGGGTCAAGACCTGCTGGCGCAGATCCTGCGCGGAATGCAGAAGTCGATGCTGATCGGTGTCTGCGTCGCGGTCATCTCCACCGGCATCGCCGCCACCGTCGGGTCGATCGCGGGCTATTTCGGTGGCTGGCGCGACCGCGTGCTGATGTGGGTGGTCGACCTGCTGTTGGTGGTGCCCAGCTTCATCCTCATCGCCATCGTGACGCCGCGGATCAAGAACTCGGCCAACGTCTTGATGCTGGTCCTGCTGCTGGCCGGTTTCGGCTGGATGGTCAGCTCGCGCATGGTGCGCGGCATGACCATGAGTTTGCGCGAACGCGAATTCATCCGGGCCGCAAGGTATATGGGGGTATCCAGCCGTCGCATCATCGTCGGCCATGTGGTGCCCAACGTGGCGTCCATCTTGATCATCGACGCCGCGCTCAACGTCGCCTCGGCCATCCTGGCCGAAACCGGGCTGAGCTTCCTCGGTTTCGGCATTCAGCCACCGGACGTGTCGCTGGGAACGTTGATCGCCAACGGCACCCAATCCGCGACCACCTTTCCCTGGGTGTTTCTGTTTCCCGCGGGCGTGCTGGTGCTGATCCTGGTGTGCGCCAACCTCACCGGCGATGGACTGCGCGATGCGCTCGACCCGGGCAGCGCGGTGCTCGGGCGGTGCGGGCCGATGAGCCCGCTGCTCGAGGTGACCGACCTGGCGGTCACCTTCCCGACGGGTGGCGAGCCGGTGACCGCGGTGCGCGGTATCAGCTACCGCATCGAGCCGGGCGAAGTCGTCGCCATGGTCGGCGAATCCGGTTCGGGCAAGTCCGTTTCGGCGATGGCGGCCATCGGCCTGCTGCCCGAGTACGCGCAGGTGCGCGGCTCGGTCCGGTTGCACGACACCGAACTGCTGGGCCTTGGCGACGACGCGATGTCGCGGTTCCGCGGCAAGGCGGTCGGCATGGTGTTCCAGGATCCGATGTCGGCGCTGACGCCCGTCTACACCGTCGGCGACCAGATCGCCGAGGCGATCGAGATCCACCAGCCGCGGGTGGGCAAGAAGGCCGCCCGCCGGCGTGCGGTGGAATTGCTCGAGCTGGTGGGAATCGCGCAGCCGGAGCGACGCGCCCGCGCGTTTCCGCACGAGCTGTCCGGCGGCGAACGGCAGCGGGTGGTCATCGCGATCGCCATCGCCAACGACCCCGACCTGTTGATCTGCGACGAGCCCACCACCGCGCTGGATGTCACGGTGCAGGCGCAGATCCTCGAGGTGCTCAAAACGGCGCGCGATATCACCGGTGCCGGGGTGCTCATCATCACTCACGACCTCGGCGTGGTCGCCGAGTTCGCCGACCGCGCCCTGGTGATGTATGCCGGGCGGGTGGTCGAATCCGCCGACGTGACGACGCTTTACCGGGATCGCCGGATGCCCTACACCGTCGGGCTGCTGGGCTCGGTTCCGCGGCTGGACGCCGCCCAGGGCACCCGGTTGGTGCCGATCCCCGGTGCGCCGCCGTCGCTGGCGGGCCTGGATCCCGGGTGCCCCTTCGCTCCGCGCTGCCCGCTGGCCATCGACGAATGTCGGCTCGAGGAGCCGGAATTGCTTCCCGTCGGCGCCGATCACCGGGCGGCCTGCATCCGCACCGATCAGGTCGACGGGCGAAGCGCCGCGGACATCTACGGAGTGAGCACCGAAGCCCGCCAGGCGGAATCCGCTGACACATCGGTCGTCGTCCGGGTGCGTGACCTGACCAAGACCTACCGGCTGACCAAGGGCGTGTTGCGCCGCAGCGCCGGCGAGGTGCGCGCCGTCGACGGCGTCAGCTTCGAATTGCGGCAGGGCCGCACCCTGGGCATCGTCGGCGAGTCCGGTTCGGGCAAGTCGACCACGCTGCACGAGATCTTGGAACTCACCGGGCCCGCAATCGGGTTCGATCGAAGTGCTGGGCACCGACGTCACTGCGTTGAGCGCCGCGAGCAGGCGATCGCTGCGGCGCGACATTCAGGTCGTGTTCCAAGACCCGGTCGCGTCGCTGGACCCGCGGCTACCGGTCTTCGAGCTGCTCGCGGAGCCTTTGCGGGCCAACGGGTTCGACAAGAGCCGCACCAACGCGCGCGTCGCCGAGCTGCTCGACATCGTGGGACTGCGCCGCGCCGACGCCGTCCGTTACCCCGCCGAGTTCTCCGGCGGGCAAAAGCAGCGCATCGGCATCGCCCGTGCGCTGGCGTTGCAACCGAAGATCCTGGCACTCGACGAACCGGTCTCCGCGCTCGACGTGTCCATCCAGGCCGGGATCATCAACCTTCTGCTCGACCTGCAAGAGCGGTTCGGCCTGTCCTATCTGTTTGTCTCCCACGATCTTTCGGTGGTCAAGCACCTCGCGCACCAGGTCGTCGTGATGTATGCCGGCGCGATCGTGGAGCAGGGCGACAGCCGGCAGGTCTTCGCCGATCCGCAACACGAATACACCCGGCGGCTGCTGAACGCGGTGCCGCAACCGGATCCGGGCAGACGTGGCTAGCCGGGCGGTCAAGGCGGGCCGGGAAACCCGGTTCGCCGCGGTGTTTTTCGCGATCGCGCTGGCGTTGTCGGGCTGCTCACCGGCCGTCAAGCTGATCCCCGAATCCGGCCAGAACGCGCGGATCGGCTCGACGAGCGACATCAACCCACACGACCCGGCCACCCTGCAAGACGGCGGCAACCTGCGACTCGCGCTCACCGACTTCCCGCCGAACTTCAACATCCTGCACATCGACGGCAATTCGGCCGACGTCTCCGCGATGATGAAGGCCACCCTGCCGCGGGCTTTCATCATCGGGCCGGACGGCTCGACGACGGTCGACACCGACTACTTCACCAGCATCGAGCTCACCGGCACTGCGCCACAGGTGGTTACGTACACGATCAACCCCAAGGCGGTGTGGTCCGACGGCACGCCGATCACCTGGGACGGACATCGCCAGCCAGATCCACGCCCTGAGCGGCGCCGACAAGACCTTCGAGATCGCCGGGCCCAGCGGCGCCGACCGTGTCGCATCGGTGACCCGCGGCGTCGACGACCGGCAGGCCATCATGACCTTCGCCAAGCCCTACGCCGAATGGCGCGGCATGTTCGCCGGCAACGGAATGCTGCTGCCCAAGAGCATGACCGCCACCCCGGAGGCGTTCAACAAGGGCCAGCTCGAGGGGCCCGGTCCGTCGGCCGGCCCGTTCGTCGTCTCGTCGCTGGATCGGACCACCCAGCGGATCGTGTTGAGCCGCAACCCGAAATGGTGGGGCGCGCGGCCTCGCCTGGACAGCATCACCTACCTGGTGCTCGACGACGCCGCGCGGCTACCGGCGCTGCAGAACAACACGATCGACGCCACCGGAGTCGGCACGATCGACCAACTGACCATCGCGCAGCACACCTTGGGGATCTCGATCCGGCGCGCACCCGCTCCGGCCTGGTCTCACTTCACGTTCAACGGCGCCCCGGGTTCGATCCTGGCCGACAAGGCGCTGCGCGTCGCGGTATCCAAGGGGATCGATCGGCAGACCATCGCCAAGGTCGTCCAATACGGCCTCACCAGCGACCCGGTGGCGCTGGGCAATCACATCTACGTCGCCGGGCAGCAGGGCTATCAGGACAACAGCTCGGTCGTGCCCTACGACCCGGCCGCGGCCGGCCGAGAGCTTGACGCGTTGGGCTGGAAGCGAACCGGCCAGTTCCGGGAGAAGAACGGTCGGCAGCTGGTCATCCGCGATCTGTTCTACGACGCCCAGGGCAGCCGGCAGTTCGCCCAGATCGCCCAGCACAGCCTCGCCCAGATCGGCGTCAGGCTCGAGCTCGTCTCCCGATCGGGCAGCGGCTTCTTCACCAACTACATCAACGTCGGGGCTTTCGATATGGCCCAATTCGGGTGGCTCGGAGACGCTTTCCCGCTCTCGGCGCTGACCCAGATCTACAAGTCCGATGGGGAGAGCAATTTCGGCAAGATCGGCAGCGAGCAGATCGACGCCGCCATTGAAGGCACGCTGGAAGAACTCGATCCGGCCAAGGCGCGGGCGTTGGCCAACGATCTCGACAAGATGATCTGGGCGGAGGGATTCAGCCTTCCGCTGACCCAGTCGCCCGGCGATGTCGCCGTGCGCAGCACGCTGGCCAATTTCGGCGCGGCCGGTCTCGCCGATCTCAACTACACCGCCATCGGTTTCACGCGCGAGTTGAGCCGCCGCCGTAGCCGATTCGGGATCGGCAGGGCGCCCTCGGCGACGGCCGCCGCTCCGAGCGCTTTCCACAGCAACCGCACCTCGGGCCGCGGCGGGAGCGCGTCCAGCGCCGGTGCCCGTGCGGCAAGCCCATTCAGGTCGCCACGCCGAACCGCATCGGCAGTGGCCAGCGCGACGGGCTCACGAAAGTCCAGCGCGCTGTGCGCCATGCTGGGCAGGCTCAACAGCACCGCGTTGGGTAGCAGCGACGCGACGCGCTGGGCGACCGCCGGCGGGGTGATGAGATCACGACCGCCGGAAACCACCGCGGTGGGCCAGTTGAAATTCGGCATTTCGGCCGGCAGGTCGTAGGGCTCGTCCTCGAAAGTCACTCGCTGCGTGCGTGTTTTGCTTTCCGCCACCGCGGGATCAAGCGGCAGGCCGTCGGGTTCGGCCGCGTAGTCCAGTTCGCGGAATGCGATGCGGCTCACCAAGTCTTCCTCGTACCGGTACGGCAGGTTGCTCAGGGTGGTGAACCGGGATAGCGCCGACCACAAAAACTTTCTGTCCGTCGAGTAACAGGTCGAGTTGACGCTCGAGCAGGTCGGTTCCGCCATAGCCGTAGATCGTCGCGACGACCTGTGTCGCCGTCGCATTCAAGACGCCGGCATCGACGAGTTGGCGCATTTTCGGTGCCACCGAGGCGGTTTCGGGGCTGTCGCCCTTCAGCAGCAGCCGGCGGATCGCGCGGCGCACAATGACGATGTCGTGGTGGGACAGCAGCGGTGAATCGAGCACCATGCCGCGCACCCGACGCGGATGGCGCACCCCGACGCCGGCCGCGAGGTAGGTGCCGTACGAGGCGCCATAGACGACGGCCGACTCGGCCTGGGCGTCGTCGAGCACCGCGGCCACGTCGTCGACCACCTGGTTCACGGTCATCGATTGCGGCGGCAGGTCGGCGCCCGAATCGTCGTGGCGCGACATGCCCACCCCGCGGTGTTCGACCATGATGACGTCGAGACCGGCCGCGGCGGCGCGCCGCCGCAGTCCTTTGTACATCTGCACCGACGCGACACCCGGGCCGCCGGGGATGATGACCAGCGGATGGGCGGACTTGCGGCCCGCGCGCACGTAGTACAGATCGAACTCTTCGGCGCTGTGCGGTGAGATCGGCCGGCGCACGGGCCGCACGCCGGGCAGTTCCGCCAGCTTCTCCTGTATCCGGCCGCGCTTCGCGTTCATCGTCATTCGGGTGGGCCCACCATGATCCCATTCTGCAGGCAAGGCGCCGGCGCGGCATTGGACGGCTCTGACCGGCGCAATCGCCGGCGATCAGGCGACAGGGCTAAGCGCTGAGATCGATGCGGTGTGCGCCCTTGACTCCGTCATAGCGGTCGGGGCTACAGGTGAGCACGATCACCTGTCCGTGGGTTCCCACGGTGTCGAACAACTCGCCCATCTTGGTCAGCCGGTCCGGGTCGGTGAAACCGAGCGCGTCGTCGACTACCACCGGGACGGCGTCCTCCTTGGCGACCAGGGCCGCGCCGGCCAGCCGGGCCAGGATGCCGAGTTGCTCCTTGGCGCCGCCGGATAAGGATTCGTACGGCACCGTGATGCCGTTCAGCGTGCGGCTACGGATGCACAAGTCACTGTCGATGTCGACCTCGAAACTGGGGCCGAAGACCGGACGCCCGAGCCGCTGCAGTTCCGCGCGGTAGGGCTCGACGTAGCGTCGCCGGGTGGTGTCGCGGTGGCGCGTCATGACCGAGCGCAACAGCTGCGCCGCCCGGGCGCGGCCGCCCACCTGGTTGTGCTCGCTGGCGGCATGTTCGCGTTCGGTTTCCGCGGCGTCGAGCTTGCCTTGACGTCCCTCGCTGCCGAATACCGAGAGTTCAATGGTGATCTCACGCAATGCGCGGGCGGCTTCTTCGTAGCGCTCGCGCAAGCGAGTCGGCGTCCTTCTTGGCATCGGCCAGTTCGAGTCGGCGACCGCATCGGGTGCGGCCGCGGCCAGGGCCTCGGCGAGTTCGGTGACCCGTTGCTGCGCGGTTTGCGCCGCGCCCAACGCCGTGGCCGCGGCGGCCGCGAGTTCGTCATCGCCTGCCGACGCGCGCTCGGCGGCCAGGCGCCCGGCGGCGGCGTCCAGCTCGGCGCGTTGAGTCTCCAAGGCGTTCTGCAGAACCGTTGCCCGCGTGGATAACTCGGCGAGCCGGGTGGCGGTGGCGGTAGCGGCCTGACGGCGGGCATCGCATTCGCTCGACGCGGCCGCGCGAGCCTGAAGGACCGCGGCGAGTTCGGCGCGGGCGGCGCCGATGTCGGTGAGAACGAGGTCGGCCCCGGCGGGGTGTTCGGCACGCAACTGGGCCAGGCGCGACCGCAGTTCGTCGACCTGTTCGTCACCGCACAGGCCGGCCAGGGTTGCGGTGAGCTGATCACGGGTGCTCTGCAGCTCGCGGCGACGCTGGTCGGCTGATCGCGCGGCGGCGAGGTCGGTCACCTCACCGTCAGCCAGCGCCGCTGCCATCTCCTCTTGTGCCGCAGCATGTTTGGCGTGAATGTCCAGCGTGGTCGCGCCCGGGGTGACCCGGGCGGTCAGGACACCGGGGACCTCCACCGCGGTGGGCCCGGCGGCGGTGATGGACCAGCTTTGCCCAGCCGGCAGGGAGATCTGTTGGCCGCCGACAACCAGTTGAATGTCTGCGGCAGCAGTGAATTCGATGGCCGCCGACGTCAGCGCCAACTGGTCACCGGTGCGATCGACGGCGGCCGCGGCGTCCTCGATGCGCCGCAGCACCACCTCGGTGACGGCGATGGTGGTGAGCTCGGCACCGATCCGTTCGCGGTCCCGCTCGATGGCGTCGACCTTGTCCAGCCGGGCGGCCAACCGGTCGGCCTCTTCGCGGTTGGCCAGTTGGTCGACCGTGCCCCGCGCGGATTCGGTCCGGCGCTGCAGCTCGGCAAGGGCCTCGGTGGCCTGCTGCAGCGCGGCGTCGGACGCTTCGGCCTCCGCACGCGCCGTCGCTTGGGTAGCCGCGGCTTCTTGGGCCTGCGCTTGCGTTTCGGCGACGGCTCCGGCGCGGGTGTCGATTTCGGCTGAGCAGCTGCCGGCGTGCGGTGTGGGCGCCGCCCGCCGCGGCGGCGGTGGCGGCCGCGGCCTCGGCGACCAGCTGGGCTTCACGCCGCTGCGCGGTCAGCGCGGCGATCTTGTCGGCGGCTTCCTGCGCGGCGGCCACCCGCGGCCCGGCGGCGATGCGGCGCTGCGAGAAGTCGGCCACCTGCTGGGTCAACACGGCATGGCGAGCCACCCGGTCGTCGACCTCGGCGACCGCCGCCGCACGCTCGGCGACCGCGGCCTCGGCGTCGGCCAGCCGGGTGATCGCGGCGGCCCACTCACCGGTCGGGCGTCCGGTCGGGGTGAAGTAACGCCCGTATTCGGCGTCGATGCGTTCGATGAGCAAAGGCTCGGTGCCGCACAGGCCCCCGCTGTCGCCGGCGGCCACATCAAGCGCGCGCGAGAGCGCGTCGCACCCGGACAGATCCACCGCGGTGGTCGACGCCGACTGCAGCACCCGCTGGGCGTGCCACAGGTCGCTGTCCACCGTCTCGGCCAGCATCGCCCGGACCCGTTCGTGGGCTTCGTCGCCGGTCAGCTGTTCGCGGCACGGCCGGATCACCGTCAGCTCCGTCTCGCACTTCTTGTGGAACCGCTTGCGATAGACAAAACGATAAGGGCCGCAACTGATTTCGGCGGAGACCTCGGAGCCGACGTCACTGTGGGTGGGCTTGACCTGCTTGACTTCCTTCTTCGTCGAGCGGTCCCGGGATTCCAGGAGCAGATCCAGGGCTTCGATCATCGACGACTTGCCGATCTCGTTGGCGCCGCACACCACCACGACGCCGTGGTCGGGGAATTCGATTTCGCGGTGCGAAATGCCGCGGTAGTTCGTCAGGATCAGCCGGTGCAGCTTCACGCCGCGCCCCGGTCGGTGAGGCGCAGTAGTAGCGCCAGCGCCGCCTGTGCGTCGACGGCGGTCGCGCAGTCCTCCTCGCGCGCCGTCGCCACCAGTTCCTCAACCGCCGCGGCGGCGAAACCTCCGATGCCGAGATCGCTGAATTCGCCGTCGGCCGGGATCACCGCCAGATCGGTGTGACGTTCCCACAGGCCCAGCCAGGCGAACAACCGCGCGTATTTGTCCAGGCAGGCATCCAGCGCGGCGCGGTCGGTGACCGTGAGCGAACCGGTCAGCGCCAGGCGCACAACGGTTCGGTCCTTCTCGGTCATCAGGTCCAGGTTCATGTCGAGATCGGCGATGTCGCGGCTGGTGTCGACCTGCCGGTGCATCGTGACGAACCGCCAGCTTCCGACGTGCCGTGCCGTCACGGAGACCGCGCGCTGCGGGTCGGCCTCGTCGATGTCGACGATCAGGACATGGCCGGGGTCGGATTCGACGTCGTCGAAGTTGGTGACCTCCGGGGAGCCCGAGTACCACACCCGGCCGCTGCCGCCGACCTGGGTGAGCGAGTGCTTATCTCCCAGCGCCACATAGTGGACCGCGCCGCGGGTCAGCGCGTCGTCGACCTTGGCGAGCCGGATCAGCGAGGGCTTGTCCCGATCGGGATCCAGGACGTCGACGCCGCCGTGCGCGACGAGGATCCGGGTCACCGCGGCCGCGGGCAGGTCGTCGAGGACGTCGGCGACCAGGTCGGTGGTCGGCACCTTCGACCGCCACGGCGCGGCAACGATCTCCAGCCCGGGACGCACCTGGTGCACGCCGGCCTGATCGAGAACCACGACGTTGTCGGGGCGCTCGGCGGTGAACAGCGCGCTGGTGTACACCGATGAGGCGTCCAGGGGATCGTGGTTGCCCGGCAACAGGTACACCGGAATCCCGATGGCGCGCATGGCTTCCAGCGACTGTCCGATCACCTTGGGCGGAAGCTGATTGTGTTCGAAGACATCGCCGGACACGACGACGAACTCGGCGCCCACTTCTGCCGCCAGCGCGCCCAGACCGGCAACCGCGTCGCGGCGGGCCGCCGAATAGCGCGGCTGTGCGTCACCGGCGAGGAAGTGCCTGGTCATGCCCAGCTGCCAATCGGCGGTGTGCAGGAATCGCATGCCGGCGACCCCCTTTCGAAGTGCGTGTTTACTCAGGGCATCGCGAGTTTAGGTCTGCGCACCGACAAGACGCGGGACCTCGATCGGCAGGTCTTGGTCCGAGAAATCCGGCGACACCCTGTGGTTCTTGATCGGCGGGTGGGATCCGAGGCGAAACCGGCTCACGGCCGCCGGTCAGGAACTGCTCGCGACCATGCCTCAGATGAGTTGCGCCGGTGTGAATCCAGACCTGAAGGCCTGCACAAGCCGCTGCAGTCAGCCAAGCTCACCATCCACGAGCCCGGCTCGAACAACATTGGCGAACAACACTTTCCGAGGAGACGGCTGCGACACAAGCTAACTTGGCGGGTTGACAGGCCTGCCGGGATTCGGAAACGCCGGGTTGGTGTAGGCCGGTGTCTGTGGCTCATCGCCGGGATTCGGATTCATGGTTGGTGGTGGTCCGGACTCTGGCTCAGCTGATGGAGGCGGGGGTGCCCGATGTTCGGGCGGTGGCGGCTTGGGCACCAAATAGTTCTTCCACGCGCCCGGTGGATTCGGTGCCGGGCCGATCGTGTTATCCGGCCAGCGCCATGAACAGCTACCGGACGCACCCCCGAAATCGCCTGCAGGAATGGTCAACCCAAAACCCATAAAACTTCCACCGATGGGGGCGTTGCCACCTGGACCGCCCATGTTCCATCCGCCATATTCGCAGTGCCAGTGCGTGCTGTTCTCTTCGATAGGAAAATCGCAGTAGTACGTCGTGGCCCCCGCCTCGAAAGTACTTCCGCCAACACCGGGATAGTCGCAGACGCCGGGGCCTGGAAGGTTGCCGCCCGGCCCGGCCCAGGCTACCGGCGAATTGAGGATTACCCACAAGGTAACGCCCGGTGCCACAAGTAATCTAATTCCCGTGCGCAACGACTCTTTCACTGTAACGCCTTCTGGCTTCGGCAATGGCGGCGCGTGCCTCGAGCGGGGACTGCTATTCCAAGTTCTACAACGCCCGGGACAAATTCGCAGAGGATTTGGGTATTAGTTCGTCCCCGAGCTCGGCCACTTTCATCTGCCAACCAACACCTGCCACCACCAGGAAAAACTGCTCGACGACGATGGTGAGGACGACGACTTGGCGCCGCACTGATTAATCTGATGTCTCGTGACTGGCCAGCGCACCTTGCTGTTGATGCGGCACGCGAAGTCCGATTACCCGCCCGATGTCGCCGACCATCATCGGCCGTTGGCGCCCCGCGGCATCCGCCAGGCCGGCCTCGCCGGGGACTGGCTGCGCGCGAACGTGCCCACCATCGACGCCGTGCTGTGCTCCACGGCGACGCGCACGCGCGAGACGCTGCTACACACGCGCATCGATGCGCCGGTCCGATACAGCGAGCGCCTTTATGCCACCACCCCCGGCACGATGATCTACGAGATCAACACGGTGGACGACGGCGTCAGCACGCTGCTGGTCATCGGGCATGAGCCGACGATGTCGGCCCTTGCGCTGGGGCTCGGCGGTGCCGGCGATACGAATATTTCTGCGGCCGAACGTATTTCGGCCAAGTTTCCGACATCGGCGATCGCGGTGCTCGCCGTGCCGTGCGCGTGGAAGCAGCTGGAACTCGCGGTGGCGACGCTGGTCGAATTCGCGGTGCCGCGCTAGGGTCGATTGCCCGGCTCCTGCCGCACCCGGCCCCGCCGGCCGCATCGTCGCCGCGCTGAGACTTGATCAGGAGTTGGTGGCCAGCGTCAGTTCCATCAGCTTGATGGCCTGTCCGCACGCGTCGATGCCCGGCGCCTGGGGGTTGATCCACCATCCGACCACCCCGGCGGCGTCGCTGGCCACGCCGCACGCGCCGTTGGCGTCGTCGGGCCGCATCACGATCGAGTCGATGCCGGCGATCGACCGCGTCTCGATCTTGTACTTCAAGAACTCCGCGACCTTGCGCTCGTTGCTGAGGCTGCCCTGCTCGAACCAGAACCGGGTGATGTCGATCAGGCCGGCCGGGTTGGCCGCCTGCCAGCGGCAGATCGCACCGACGAACGTGCTCTGAATGTCGAGCGGGTCGGCGCCCACGGTCTTGGCCAGGATGTCGCTGGTCAGGACCTCACATTCCTTGAGCAGGTTCGGATACTGCTGCTGGGAGTTGTTGTTGCGCGGCACATTGCCGCCCGCCTTGACCGCGTTGCCCCCGATCGAGCGGGAACAGCCCGTCAACACCAGCAGCGTGGCGATCACTACGGCCGCGGCGATGCGGGCAGTCCTTCTGCTCCGCGATCCGGTACGCATCGAGGCCATCATTTCGAGTTCGCAATCGATTGACGAGCCAGTTCTTTCGCTATGTCGCACGGGGGCGGGAACGGCTTCTGACTGAAACTGATTGACCATTCAATAAAGTCGTCCTGGAACTGGATGCCCACCTCGCACAGCGAGTCACCCAGGTTGGGCTCGTTGCCGACGGCGATGAAACCGCCGTGGCCGTTGATGTTGATGTCATCGACGCTGGCGCGGGAGAGCTCCTCGGTCTTGCGTTCGCGTCCGATCGGGCTGCCGCGGTACCAGGAGAAGGAGAAGTGCGGCCCCAGGATGCCGCCGCCCGCGAGCCACTGACAGCCGACGGAGTTGCGTGCGGTGTTGATCAGTCCGGTAACCCTGGTGAGCTCGGCTACGGTCTGGTCGCTGATACCGCCGCATTGCGGGAACATCGCGCCGTGGTTGCCCTGGCCGTTCTGCGGCGTCGACGACGCCGTCGCTCCCGGCTTGTTGCCGCCGGAATCGGAGCAGCCCGCGGCCGCGGGGATCAGGATCGTCAATGCCGACACCACAAGAGCCAGCGCCCTGGTGTTACGCCGCACCGCCACCCTGCTTCCGTTCCGCCCGCTGCTGGTCCACACGATGCACTGTAGCGGCAGCCCAGCGGGTCAACCACCGACGCGCCTGAGCAGGTATTTCGGGACCCTCAACAAGTGCGGCGCGGACATTGACCGTCCGGCCGTCGGCGGGTACGGCCGGGCGGACGGTGTGCGACAGTTACCCAATGCTCCTGGCACTGCTGCGCCAGTACATCCAGCCGTACCGACGGCTGGTGGCGGTGCTGATGGCGCTGCAGCTGGTCAGCAACCTCGCGTCGCTGTATCTGCCGACGGTCAACGCCGCCATCATCGACGAGGGCGTCGCCAAGGGCGACACCGCCACGATCAGCCGGCTCGGCGCGGTGATGCTGGGGGTCACCGCGGTGCAGGTGTTGTGCTCGGTCGGGGCGGTCTATTTCGGCTCACGCACCGGCATGGGCTTCGGTCGCGACCTGCGCGCGGCGATGTTCGAACACGTCACCACCTACTCCGAGCGCGAGACCGCCCGATTCGGAGCGCCGACGCTGCTGACGCGCAGCACCAACGACGTGCGGCAGATCCAGTACCTGGTCCAGATAACGGGCACCGTGCTGGTGACGGCCCCGATCATGTGCCTCGGCGGGATCTTCATGGCCATCCGCCAGGAGGCCGCCCTGACGTGGCTGCTGTTGGTCAGCGTGCCGATCATGGCGGTGGCCAACTACTGGGTGATGTCGCACATGCTGCCCCTGTTCCGCCGGATGCAGGGCCTGATCGACGGCATCAACCGGGTGATGCGCGACCAGCTGGCCGGCGTCCGGGTTGTCCGCGCATTCGCCCGGGAAGGCTTCGAGCGGGACCGCTTCGCGCGTGCCAACGCCGCGCTGTCGAATACCGCACTGACCGCGGGCAACTGGCAAGCCTTGATGCTGCCGGTGACCACGCTGACCATCAACGTGTCCAGCGTCGCGCTGATCTGGTTCGGCGGGTTGCGCATCGACCGTGGTCAGATGCAGGTCGGCTCGTTGACCGCCTTCCTGGCCTACTTCACCCAGATCCTGATGGCGGTGTTGATGGCGACGATGACGCTGGTGGTGTTGCCGCGCGCCTCCGTCTGTGCCGAACGGATCACCGAGGTGCTCGCCACCCGCCCCGCCGTCACCGATCCCCCGAATCCGCGGTCCCCACGCGGCGCGATCACCGGGACGGTCCGCCTGCAAGGCGCGACGTTCACGTATCCGGGCGCCGATCGCCCCGTGCTGCAAGATATTTCACTGACCGCACTGCCCGGAACCACCACCGCCATCGTCGGCAGCACCGGATCGGGTAAGTCGACGCTGGTTTCGCTGATCTGCCGACTCTATGACGTAACCAGTGGCGCGGTCTCGGTCGACGGCATCGACGTCCGCGATTACCAGACCGAACGGTTGTGGTCGGCGATCGGGCTGGTTCCCCAGCGCGGCTACCTGTTTTCCGGGACGGTCGCCGACAACCTGCGGTACGGCGCCGCCCCACACCAGACCGTCACCGACGAACAGATGTGGGAAGCCTTGCGGGTGGCCGCCGCCGACGATTTCGTGCGAGCCCACGACGACGGTCTGCACATGCGGGTGGCCCAGGGCGGCATCAACTTCTCCGGCGGGCAGCGGCAACGACTCGCCATCGCCCGGGCGGTCATTCGCCGCCCGGCCATCTATTTGTTCGACGACTCGTTCGCCGCGCTCGATGCCCGCACCGACGCGCGGGTCCGCGCGTCGCTGCGGGAGACTTCCGCAGACACCACCGTCATCGTTGTCACACAACGTATCTCGATCGCATCCACAGCCGACCAGGTGATCGTGATCGACGACGGGAAACTGGTGGGCGCGGGCACCCACGAATCGCTGCTGACCGATTGCACCACCTACGCCGAGTTCGCCGACTCGCAATCGGTCGGCGCCGTGCGATCGGGTCAGGTCGGGGGCGCGCCGTGAGCCCCCCGACCACCAAGGCCGCCAACCGGCCCGCCACCGCCACCCGATCCCCCGACTTCTGGGGATCGGCCGGCCGCCTGGTGAAACAGCTTGCGCCGCAACGGCGGCTGTGCGTCGCGGTGATCACCTTGGGAATCACCGGCACGGCGATCGGGGTGATCGTTCCGCGAATCCTGGGGCATGCCACCGATTTGCTGTTCAACGGCGTCATCGGGCGCCAACTTCCCGCCGGAATCACCAAGGCGCAGGCCGTCGCCGGCGCGCGCGGCCGAGGCGCCAACACGTTCGCCGACTTGCTGTCCGGAATGAATGTGGTGCCGGGCCATGGGGTGGACTTCGGGGCGGTCGCGCGAACGCTGACGCTGGCACTGGCCCTCTATCTCGTTTCCGCGCTGCTCATCTGGGCGCAGGCCCGGCTGCTCAACGTCACCGTGCAGCGCACCATGGTGGCGCTGCGTTCCGATGTCGAGGACAAGATCCACCGGTTGCCGTTGTCCTACTTCGACGGCCGCCAGCGCGGTGAACTGCTGAGCCGGGTCACCAACGACATCGACAACATCCAATCATCGCTGTCGATGACGATCAGCCAGCTGCTGACCTCGGTGCTGACCGTGGTGGCGGTGCTGGCGATGATGCTGTCCATCTCACCGCTGCTGGTGCTCATCACCGTGTTGACGGTGCCGTTGTCACTGTTGGCGACGCGGGCGATCGCGCGACGTTCCCAGCGACTGTTCGTTGCCCAGTGGACCAGCCTCGGACGTCTCAACGCCCACATCGAGGAGACCTACAGCGGTTTCACGGTGGTGACGACGTTCGGCCACCAGACCGCGGCGCGCGAGCAGTTCCGCACCCTCAACGACGACGTCTACCACGCCAGCTTCGGCGCTCAATTCTTCTCCGGGCTGGTGGCGCCGGCGACGACCTTCATCGGCAACCTCGGCTACGTCGCCGTCGCCGTGGTGGGCGGCGTGCAGGTGGCGACCGGTCACATCACCCTGGGCAATATCCAGGCGTTCATTCAGTATGTGCGGCAGTTCAACTCACCGCTGAGCCAACTGGCAGGGATGTACAACACCCTGCAATCCGGGGCGGCAAGCGCCGAACGTGTCTTCACGTTGCTGGACGAACCCGAGGAATCGCCGAATCCCGCGTCCGCGGTCCAACCTGCCCCGGCCGGCGCGACCGCGCCGCCGGGTGGACGCGTCGAGTTCGCAAACGTGAGCTTCGCCTACCGCCCGGGCACCCCGGTGATCGACGACCTGTCGATGGTGGCCGAACCTGGCAGCACGGTGGCGATCGTCGGGCCGACCGGAGCGGGCAAGACCACGCTGGTGAACCTGCTGATGCGGTTCTACGACGTCGACGCGGGCCAGATCCTGCTCGACGGGGTCGATATCACCACGCTGGACCGCCAAACGTTGCGGTCGCGAATCGGCATGGTCCTGCAGGACACCTGGCTTTTCGAGGGGACGATCGCGGAGAACATCGCCTACGGACGTCCCGACGCCGGCGAGGACGAAGTGCTCGACGCCGCCAAGGCCGCCTACGTCGACCGCTTCGTGCGGACATTGCCGGCCGGCTACCAGACCCGGATCAGCGGCGACGGCGGCAACATCAGCGCCGGCGAAAAGCAACTCATCACCATCGCACGCGCATTTCTTGCCCGCCCACAGTTGTTGATCCTCGACGAGGCAACCAGTTCGGTCGATACCCGCACCGAGGCCCTTATCCAGCACGCAATGTGCGAACTGCGCCGCGATCGCACGAGTTTTATTATTGCGCACCGTCTTTCGACGATCCGCGATGCCGACCGGATTTTGGTGGTCGAGGCGGGCCGGATCGTCGAACAGGGCAATCACACTGAACTACTCGCCCGGCGCGGCACGTATTACGAGATGACGCAGGCGTAACGCCGCGCGTCTGGCGGGCGCACTGACAAGCGGCCGCGATCGCTACCAAGAAGTTATTGAGAAGACACCAAGGAACAAACGAGAAGCTGGGATCGTCCTACTGAGCAACGCAACTGAAAGGGGTGGCAGCAATGTTCTCACGCCGCATCACCACAATGGCCACCACCGCCTTCGGCACCGCAGCGATCGGGCTTGCCGCCGTTGGCTTTGCCGGCACCGCCGCAGCCAGCGCTGTGCAGACCGGCGACGAAGCGTTCCTGGGCCAGATGCAAAGCCTCGGCATCACTTTCCCGTCGCCTCAAGCCGCCGTGCGAGTGGGCCATCAGGTGTGCACCGAACTGGCCGCCGGCAAGACGCCGACGGCCGTCACGGTCCAGATCTTCCGTCACACCAACCTGACTCCCCCGCAGGCGGCCAACGTGGTCATCGCGGCGACCAAGGCCTACTGCCCGCAATTCTCCGGTCAGCCCGCCTAGGAGACCAACGGCACACGATGGGGGATTTCGGTGACCGAAATCCCCCATCGGCCGCTCGAGCGGGCCACCCGCCAGACGGCTCCAAGAATTCGTAGAGGACTCACAAAGGTCAACATCGGAAGCTCTTCTCAACAGACCCGCGCGAGACGAGAAGAGGCCCACCGTGAAGACCGCCACCATCGCCAAGACCCTGACTTTCGGGGTGGCCGCCGCAGTCGCACTCGGCCTGGCGGCGCCTGCCGGCGCCGCAGCTTCCCAGCTCACCTACGGCGACCCGACCGCTGCCGCCCAGTTTTGGCGCCAGCAGCAGTACGACGACTGCGTGCTCATGTCGAGTGCCGCCGTCATCGGCGAGATTACGGGCCTGGAGCCCTCGGAGCACGAGATCATCGAAAAGGCCCAATCGACGCCCAGCGTCGCGCACCCCGGCCCGATCTATACCAAGCCCATCGCCACCAGCAACCCGGAGTCGGGCCTGGGAGCAAACACGGCGGACATCCCCGAATTGCTGGCCCGGTACAAGATCGGCGCCGTCGCCAACGACAAGAATGACGCCGCACCGACCGGCACGCCGTCGGGAATGGTGGGACTCGAGCGGGCACTGGCCGCCGGCCACAAGATGATCGTCAGCCTCAATGCCGAACTCATCTGGCACCGGCCCGTCGAACAGAGAGACAAGAACGGCCGCCCGGACTCCGATCACACCGTGGTGGTGACCGGCGTGGACACCGTCGCCGGCATGGTTCATCTCAACGACAGCGGCATACCGGAAGGCCGTAACGAGCAAATTCCCGTCCAGCTCTTCATCGAGTCGTGGGACACCAGCAACGAGTTGATGGCCGTCACCACCTAAACCGCGCACACCGATTCGGCTCACGCGGCGCGCAACGCTCTTCGGCTTGCGCGCCGCGTAGCGCGGTATGTCTCGGCGATGCAATTCAATTCGTGCGTCGCATCTACTATCACGCTGGGTGCGAACACATTTCAGTCATCCGGCGCCACGGGGCAGTGGCCCGGCGCGCCGATGAATTCGACGACATGCCGTCGGAGCTCGACGGTTTGCCGGGATTGTTAACGAATCCGCCCAGTTGGCGTCACAATCACAACTGTGACCTCATGGCATCCGACGCCGCGGACGCGGAAAGGCTGGTAGGCGGGATGGCGGACAAACGTCTCGAATTCGGTCTGCTCGGACCGTTGGAGATGAGCGTTGACGGCGCCCTGGTACCGCTGGGCACGCCCAAACAGCGAGCGGTGCTGGCCATGCTGCTGATGAACCGCAACAGCCCGGTCGGCGTCGACCGGCTCATCACCGCCCTGTGGGACGAGTCGCCGCCCTCGGGGGCGCGGGCCAGCATTCACTCCTACGTGTCCAACCTGCGCAAGCTGCTCACCGGCGCCGGCGTCGACCCGCGCACGGTACTGGTCGCGGCGCCACCGGGTTATCGGCTCAACATCCCCAATGACACTTGCGATCTCGGCCGGTTCATCGCCGAAAAGACCGCAGGTGTGCACGCGGCGGCCGCGGGCCGCTTCGAACAGGCCAGTCAGCACCTGTCGGCGGCCTTGGCCGAGTGGCGCGGCCCGGTGCTCGAGGACCTGGAAGACTTCCGCTTCGTCGACGCCTTCACCACGTCCCTGGTCGAGGAGAAGATCCTGGCGCACACGGCGCACGCCGAGGCCGAAATCGCCTGCGAACGTGCCTTTACCGTGATCACCGAATTGGAAGCCCTGACAGCCGAACATCCTTACCGCGAACAGCTGTGGGCTCAGCTGATGACCGCCTACTACCTCACCGATCGCCAGTCCGATGCGCTGGCGGCCTACCGCCGCGTGCAAAAGTCACTCGCCGATGACCTCGGAATCGACCCGGGCCAGAACTTGCGCGCCCTCAATGACCGGATCCTGCGCCAAGAACCGCTGGACGCCAAGAAAAACGCCATGACGACAGCGGCGGTCGCGATCACCGTGCTCGAGCAATACACCATGGCGAACAAAAAGGCGGTCGCGTATCTGCACGAGGTGACCGGGCGCAGTTATCCGCTCCAAGGGTCGACAACGATTGGGCGGCTTAGCGACAACGACATCGTCCTCGACTCTCCCAAAGTCAGCCGTCACCACGCCGTCATCGTCGACACCGGAACCAGCTACATCATCGACGACCTGCGCTCCTCCAACGGCGTGCACGTGCGGGACCAACGTATCCACTCGGCCGCAACCTTGCGACAACGGCGACAGCGTCCGGATCTGCGACCACGAATTCACCTTCCAGATCACCGCTGACAACGAAAACGAGGACTAGGACCTCGGCAAGGCGACCCGCGCTGACACGCGCCGCAATTGTCCCCGTTATCGTGCGGTGGGACGCCTGCGCGCTTACCGTCATGATTGCTCAGTCACGGGTTGCAATCGTGTGTCTGTCCGCAAAGTCTTGAACGAGACCGGCAGGCTAAGGGTTGGGTTGGAAGGATGAGGAATGAGTGACGAGCAGTCCTCACGGGCGGGGTCGATGTTCGGCCCCTACCACCTAAAGCGGCTGCTGGGCCGCGGTGGGATGGGTGAGGTCTACGAGGCCGAACACACCGTCAAGGAGTGGACGGTTGCGGTCAAACTGCTCTCCGAAAGCTTCAGCAGGGACCCGGTGTTTCGCGAGCGGCTGAAACGCGAAGCCCGCACCGCCGGTCGTTTGCAGGAACCGCACGTGGTGCCGGTGCACGACTACGGTGAGATCGACGGCCAGATGTTTCTGGAGATGCGTTTGGTCGAGGGCATCGACCTGGACAGCGTGCTCAAACGTTTCGGCCCGCTGACCCCACCCCGCGCGGTCGCCATCATCACCCAGATCGCCTCTGCGCTCGACGCCGCTCACGCCGCCGGCGTGATGCACCGCGACATCAAACCGCAGAACATTCTGGTCACTTCTGACGACTTCGCCTACCTGGTCGACTTCGGCATCGCCAGCGCCACCACCGACGACAAGCTCACGCAGCTCGGCACCGCGGTCGGCACCTGGAAATACATGGCGCCAGAACGGTTTTCCGACGCAGAGGTAACCTACCGCGCCGACATCTACGCACTGGCCTGCGTGCTGTTCGAGTGCTTGACCGGATCCCCGCCCTATCGGGCCGACAGCGCCGGCGTGCTGGTCTCCGCCCACCTGATGGACCCCATTCCCGCGCCCAGCCGGCAGCGCCCGGGCATCCCCAAGGCCTTCGACGCGGTGATCGCCCGCGGCATGGCCAAAAAGCCCGAAGACCGCTACGCCAGCGCGGGCGACCTGGCCCTGGCCGCCAAGGAAGCGCTCAGCAACCCCGACCAGGACCGCGCCGCCACCATCTTGCGCCGCAGCCAGGAAGCCGCACTGCCCACCGCCGATTACCCCGGCGCGGGGGCCAGCGCCGCCGCGGCGCCGCCGCAGCCGTATCCGCCCACGTTCAACACCCCGCCGGCGTCGCCATTCGACCCACCGTCGGCCCCGATACCGTCGCAGGGCCCGCAGTCGTGGACCCCGACCAGCGGCCCGATCCCGGCGGCCGCCCCACCCGCGCCGCCCTATTACCAAGGCAGCAACGCCAACTGGGGTGGCCCGCCACAGTTCACCAGCTCAACGCCCTGGGGTCAGCCCGCACCCAAGCCGCACCGCAATATCTGGCCCATCATCGCGGCCGTCGCCCTGGTGCTCGTCGTCATCGCGAGCGGGGTGGGCATCTGGCTTGTGGTTCGGCCCAAGCCGGAACCACCGCAGGCCGCCCCGCTGGGACCCGAACGCCTGAGCGGCCTGCTGCTCAGCGCGGCCGATGTCAACACCGTGATGGGTTCGACGGCCATGCAGCCGGGCAAACCCATTACGGCGACGGACAGCTCGTCGGTGGCGGTGTCCGCGCCCGATTGCCAGGGCGCGCTCTACACGACGCAGGATCCCGTGTACGCGGGCACCGGCTACTCGGCGGTCAGCGGACTGGTGTCCTCGGAGGCAGGCGACAATTACGACCACTGGCTCAACCAGGCCGTGGTGCTGTTCCCATCCGCCGACAAGGCCAAGAGCTTTGTGCAGAACTCCGCGGAGAAGTGGAAGGGCTGCGCGGGCAAGACGGTGACCGTCACGAATAAGAGCAAGACCTATCGGTGGACGTTCGCCCAGCTTCAAGGCGGTCCCCCCAAGGTCACGCTGATGGACACCCAGGAGGGCGCGGACGGCTGGGAGTGCCAACGCGCGCTCAGCGTGGCCAACAACGTGGTCATCGACATCAACGCGTGCGGCTATCACATCAGCGATCAGGGTGGCCAGGTCGCCGACAAGATCGTCGCCAAAATCGACGGCGAGAAGCCGGAAGGCTAACGGCCCGCTAAGACGCTACGGCCTTGTCACGATTGAAGATCGGGTCCCTGCGCGCGTAGGTCGTCGACCGCCGACATCGCGCCGCGCAGTTTGGCCAGCCACTCCTCGGCGTGTTCGCCGACCAGCTTCACCGACCACGCGAGAGCGTCGGCGCGGGAACGGGCGACGCCGGCATCGACCAGTGTGTCGAGCACCTGGCGTTCGGGCTGCTTCAGCCGCGTCATCACCGGTACGGCGATGTGGGTGAACAGAATTCGCTCTGTGCCGGTCTTGGAGGCGACCTCAACGCCCCAGGAAACCTTGCGCCCGTAGCGATCCTGCGCTTCGTCGGCGATATGCATGCGCTCCGACCGGGTGTCTTCGCGGAATCGCGAAGCCCGCCCGGCCACGCGGGCCTCGCTCGCTTCGCTTTCCGCACTCGCCGGGTCCGGGAGCGTCCCGATGACGGTGATCTCTTCGCGATCGACGATCACCGTGGGGTCGCCCTCGAACCAGTCCTCCGGGAGACGTCCGGCGAACCACTCTGCGGCGTCGCCGGCGTCGGGTTGCTGGGCTTGCTGCCAGCCGCCGGGGCGGCCGTACCGCCGCCCGTGTGTGTGATGAGCTTTCATGATTACATGATTACACCGTTACAAAGCAGAGGGAACAGCCTTTCACCAGCAGCGAAACGGCGGGCGGTCGGGACGCCATGTTTCGGTGCCCGGCCGACCGGTCAACGGGGCTGCCGAGGAGGCGGATCGGCCGGGAAAATCCGTTGATCTGGGCTATTCGTCGGCGTATTTTGGTTAGCGAAGCAGGCCCGGAAGCGACCAATTCGAAGCGCCGGAACACGGGGTAGGAATCCGGCCGCGTAGGACACGCATAAGACGTAGTCAGACGCCCCCTGGAGTCGCGCCGGGCCTGCCCATCTGCCGGCACCCCTTCATCGCCGGGGCACCGCGGCCGTCAGTCACCCTCGCCCCGCCGGATGCGAAAGAGTTTCACCTCGGTCTTGATGCCCTTGAGGCGACGCGCGCCGGCGAACGATCCGGAGAACTCACCGTTGTCGCCGATGATGTCCCAGACCGAATCCGCGACCAGCACGGTGCCCGGGCGCGCCACGTTGGTGACGCGGCTTGCCACGTTGACCGGGCTGCCGAACCAATCGCCGGCCCGGCTCACCGCCATGCCGGCGGCCACTCCCGCTCGCAACCGGGGAAAGTCGTTGTCGGTGTCGACGGCTTCGACGAGTTTCACGATGACGTCGAGCAACGGGCCCGGATCGGGGCACACGAACATCACCGCGTCACCGATGGTCTTGATGAATCGCACCGGCGGCACGGTCATGTCCCGGGCGAGGATGGCCAGCCGGTCGGCGAGCAGCCCCAGTTCCTCGGGCGATACCGCCTCGCCGATCTTCGTGAAGCCGACCAGGTCGGCGAAGGCGACGGTGATCTGGCGCGCTCCCGGAAGCGGCTTGCCTGCGGCCCGCTCCGCCGCGTTGATCGCTTCGGTCTCCATCATGTGACGCAGCTGCATGAACAGCATGTGCTCGATCATCGGGCCGAGCATGGGCGCGATTTCGCTCACCAAAGACTTTGAGGCCTGGGCGATTTCGAGCTCGCTGGCTCCCGGGCGCATGATGGCCGAAAGCGCCGAGTACCGCATGACCTCGGCGGCGCGCGACAGGCCTTCGGCGAGCACCCGAACCACCAGAATCACCTGTTCGGGATCCAGCCCCAGCTCCACGAACCGCTGGGAGAAGGCGGCGGCCTCACCGTCGGCGCGCATGTGAACGACCGCGTCGGGGTCGTCCACGCGGACCAGGCCGATCGCGCGCTGCACTTGTTGCAACAGCCCCAGGTCGATCCCATGGGCCTCGCTGATCTCGCGGGTGGACACGTAGCTGCCGTCGTCGCCGATGAGGTGGCGGGTGGCCAGCAGCAGGGGCGGATTGGTCGTGCGGATCTCCTCGGCGGTGATCCCCTGCTCGAGCAGCCACTTCACCAGTTCGGCACGCTCCGTGCGCGCGCTTCCCTCGAGCCCTGCGAGCAGATCGTCGATGTTGTGGTCGGCCCCGTCCTGCACGTGGCCAACGTACAACGCGGGCGCGCCATGATGTGAGGTGATGAACACACCGCTGCTGCGGGGATTCCCGCCGGTCGTCGATGAGCGTGCCAGGATGCTGATCCTGGGTTCGTTTCCCAGTGCGCAATCACTGGTGGCGGGCCAGTACTACGCCAATCCACGCAATGCGTTCTGGTCGATCACCGGCGAGCTGTTCGGCTTCGATGCGGCCGCGCTCTACGACGGCCGGCTGGCGGCACTGCAATCCCATGGCGTTGCCCTCTGGGATGTGCTTCACACGTGCCGACGCGTCGGCAGCTCCGACTCGGCGATTGAACCAAAGAGTCTGGTGGTCAACGAGTTTGGTGGACTTTTCGCGCGCTACCCCACCATCACGGCGGTGTACTTCAACGGCGCCAAGGCCGCCGACCTGTTCCGTAGGCTGGCGACGGCGCCCGATCGGATTCGGTATCAGCGGCTGCCGTCGACCAGCCCGGCCCACGCGGTCCGGACGGGCGTCAAGCTCGCGGCGTGGCAGGTGATCGCGGGCGCGGCCCGGCCGTGCGATCCGGGTCACCGCCGCTAGGACACCGGGGGGCGCCGCAGCGCCCACGGCCGGGCGGCTTCGATCTGTGCCGACAGCGACAACAGAGTCGCTTCGTCATACGGCCTGCCGACGAGTTGCACCGACATCGGCAGGCCGGCTCCGTCGAAGTCCCACGGAACCACCGCCGCGGGCTGTCCGGTCAGGTTCCAAATCTGTTGGTAGGGAACGTATTGACCAACCCGCAGCAGCGTCGACACTGCACCGCGGCGTTGATAGGCGCCGATCCGCGACGGGCCCGTTGCGGTGCCGGGGGTGACGACGACGTCGACGTCGTCAAAGATCGCCTGAATCCGCGAGATCACGGAATCCTCGTTCGCCCGGATGGCCTCCATCCGGGCGTCCGAGAAGAAAGACCCCAAGCGGGCGATGTTGCGGGTGCGCGTTTCCAGCCTTTCCGGGTGGGCCAGGGCGTCGGCGTCGTCGCAGATACCACGCAAGTAGCGGGGCAGGTAGTTGGCGAGTATCGCCGAAACCGGATATTCGGGGTCGGCCGTGATGACGTCATGGCCCAGGTCGCGAAGCAACGCACCGGCCTGGTCGACCGCCGCCAACTCCGCCTTGCCGACCCTGACCGGCAGCGGGGTCGGGACCTTGGTGCTCAACGCAATTCGCAACCGGGCGGGACTGCGCCCCGCCGCGGCCACGAATTCGCCTTCGGGACCGGGCACCGTCGACGTCGCGTCCAGGAACAGGGCCGCGTCCATCACCGTGCGCGCGATCGGGCCGTTGACGCTCAGTCCGTACCAGGCGTCGTCGTGCGGTTCCAGCGACACGCGATCGCGTTGCGGCTTCAGGCCGAACAGGCCACACCACGTCGCCGGGATGCGAATCGATCCGCCTCCGTCGGATCCCAATGCCAGCGAAGCCAACCCGGCGGCGACCGCGGCGGCGCTTCCGCCGCTACTGCCGCCCGGGGTGCGGGTGGGATTCCACGGATTACGAGTGGCTCCGAAGGTCATCGACTCCGTGTAGGGCAGCATCATCAGCTCGGGCACATTGGTCTTGCCGATGATCACCGCACCCGCGGCCCGCAACCGGCGCACCACCTCCGCATCGGAGGTGACGGCGGGCCGGTGTCCGCCGCTGCCGAAAGTCGTCACCTCCCCGGCGACGTCGACATCGTCTTTGATCGCGATCGGGACGCCGAGCAGCGGTAGCCGTTCGCCCTCCTCCAGGCGCTCCTGCGCCACGGCGGCCTCGTCACGAGCTTGATCGGCGAGCACCGTGCGGTAGCAACGCAACTGGCTGTCCAGCCGCGCAATCCGCTCCAGGTAGACCTCGAGCAACTCCGGCGCGGTCAGTTCACCGTTGGCCAGCATGCGCGCTTGTGCCGCCGCGCCGGCGAAGGCGACATCGTTCACCGCGGCAGCGTATCGGAGAGAATCGTGGCAGGGCCGCATGGTCTCGGCATGGCCGCGGCGCAGTAACCAGTACCGTGGGCGACATGTCCTGCGTGTTCTGTGCGGTCGTCGCCGGCGAAGCCCCGGCCATCCGGATCTACGAAGACGACGACTACCTGGCCATCCTCGACATCCGCCCGTTCACCCGCGGCCACACCCTGGTGCTGCCCAAGCGGCACAGTGTCGATCTCACCGACACCCCACCGGAGACACTGGCCGGGATGGTCATCCTGGGACAACGCATCGCTCGGGCCGCGCGCACCACCGAATTGGCCGATGCGACCAACATCGCCGTCAACGACGGCAGCGCCGCTTTCCAGACCGTATTCCACATCCACCTGCATGTTTTGCCCCGGCGCAACGGCGACAAGCTGTCGGTGGCCAAGGGGCTGTTGCTGCGCCGCGATCCCGACCGGGACGCCACCGGCCAGATTCTGCGCACCGCGCTGGCCCGTATCGACGCCAGTCAGCCCGATTGAGCCCGGCGCCGGCCGACCGAGGTTGGAGTGACCCGGCGGGTTCGTCGACCTCCCGGTGGCTTGACCCGTCCCACCCGATCACCCGCCCGGTGATTTCCGCACGCCCCGATCACGGTCGGCGGCGCACCAACCTGGCAAAAGCCCCCCTTCGCGAACATCAGCAGCGGTTTAATGCCCTGTAACTCGTGGTGAAGTTGTTGGTTTCTTCGCCACACAGCAGGGGAGCGGCTGGTGCGGTGATGAAACGCTGGGCGGTGGATCCGTGGTGGCGGTCCGGGGTGCCCGCACGGACGGGCTGGCTGCTGGCCGGCGTATACGGCGTCGCCGAATTGCTGCTGTTGCTGTCCTCATTCCGGGGATGGCACGGTCCGTACGGGACTCGCCCGGTCAACGAGGTCGTCATCACGGTGTGTCTGGTGATCGCGGCGGGATGCGCCGGTCACACGGCCCGCTGCACGTCCGGACGGCAGCGTTACGGCTGGCTGGCGCTGGTGACGGGCCTGGTCGGCTGGGCGGTGGGTGAGATCATCTGGGCGGTCTACGACGTGCGCCCGGAATTCGACCACGCCGCCAACCCGGCGGCGGCCGAGATCGTGTTGCTGTTGTATCCGTTCGGCGCCATGACCTCGTTGGTGTTGCTGTCCCAGCTGTCCCGCAACAGTCCACGGCGGCTGCTGCTCGACGGTCTCATCGTGGCGACCTCGCTATTCGTCATCTCCTGGGTGTTCGTCGTCGAAGCACAGCTGCAGGAGCCGACGAGTACCCGGCTGGCGACGCTGGCGGAGATCTTCAACGACATCGTCCTGCTGACGATGGCGATCCTGATGCTGTCCCGGGCACGTCCCGGCGACCGGCCCAGCCGGAGCCTGGTTGCCGCCGGTGTCGCGACGATCAGCGTCGCTGACATGATGCTGGTCTTCCATACCGGCATCGGCAGCTATCACACCGGCGATGTCGGTGATGTCATGCGAGTGGCCGGGCTGGCGATGCTGGCGCTGGCCGCAGCGGCCGGCGCGCAAGTGCGTCCCGCGCACGCATCGCCGGATGAGATCGAGTTCCGGACCCGGCTGTGGCTGCCCTACCTGCCGCTGATCCTGGCGGCCACTGTGGGCTGGGCACACGCGGCGGGCAATGCGATGCACGAACCGATGCTGGCCGCGCTGGGCATACTCGTGGCCGCCGTATTGGCCCGGCAATTCGTCGTCCTCGTCGACAACCAGAACCTGCTGTCGGAGGTCGCGCGGGAGGCCTTCCGCGACCACCTGACCGGTCTGGCCAACCGGGCTCTGTTCCTGCACCGACTGGACCAGGCCATCGCGCGACGACGCCCCGACAGCACGCCGATCGCGGTGTTGTGCCTGGACCTCGACAACTTCAAGTCGGTCAACGACGCCCTGGGCCATCCGGCCGGCGATGAGCTCCTTGTCCGGGTGGCCGGCCGGCTCACCGCGGCGCTGGGGGAACAGGGCACCATCGCCCGGCTCGGTGGCGACGAATTCGCTGCGGTCCTCGAAACCTCCGTCGAAGAATCGCAATCGGCCGCGCACCGCATTCTCGACGCCTTCACCGGAGCCATTCTGATCGAGGGCATTCCGATCACGGTGCGGCCGAGCATCGGATTCACGGTGTGCACCGGCGAGTCGACCTGCACGGTCGATCAGCTGCTGCGGCACGCCGACTTGGCCATGTACGCCGCCAAACGTGAAGGCGGCCAATGCATTCGCAGCTTCATGCCCGACCTGCCGTTGCCGTATGCGTTTCCGCCGGCGCCGAGTTCGAACCGATCCTCGGTTGCATCCCGTGTTATTGGCAGCGGCGACGGCGAGACGGCGCAGGATTCCCGGCCCATTTCCGAGGCTGCGACCGCAACACCGGCCCCGCCCGAAAATGTGCCCGACGCCGTCAACTGGCCGCCACGTGACGTCCGGGCCGCCATCGCGCTGCTGGTGATCGGGCTGATCACCTTCACCGTGTCCAGCGTGGTGCGTCCGAACGCCGGACACGGTATTTTCTCGGCCGCGGCGCTGTACACGGCGCTGACCGTGGTCGCGGCCGGACTGATTGCCCTTCGCGCCTACCGTGTTCCAGCAGACCGGTGGGCCTGGACACTGATCGCCGTGGGCATGGCCTGCTCGGCCGTGGGCGACGTCGTCTACGCGGTGTGGGTGCCCAATGGCCGGTCCCCGTCGGTGGCCGATCCGGAATACCTCGCCTATTACCCCTTCGTCTACGCCGGGCTGCTGCTGCTCATGCGGGCACGTCTCAAGCGGCTGCCGATGCCGATTCAGCTCGATTCATTGATCTGCGCCTTGACGTTGGCGGCGGTGGCCGCGGCGTTGACGGCGGGACCGATCCGGCTGGCCGTGATACGCGCCCCGGCGACCGTATGGGTGGGTCTTGCCTATCCGTGGAGCGATCTGGTGCTCCTGGCCCTGGCCGCCGGCATGCTGCCAATCCTTGGCTGGCGCAGCGAAATTCGCTGGGCGCTGCTGGTGGCCGGATTGGTCTTGTTCGCGGTCGCGGACGCGGCCTATCTCTTTCAGACGTCCGCCGGCATGTACCGGGCCGGCTCCCTGCTGGATGCCTGCTGGGCCGCGTCGTCGTTGCTCATCGCGACGGCAAGCTGGTCCAGATCGTCGTCGATCACGCCACCAACCCGGGGTCGATACGGGCCCTACGTCACCCCGGTGGCCTCCGCCATCGTGGCGCTGGGCGTGATTGTCCTGGCACATCATTCGCGACTCGCCGCGACGCTGGCGGCGGTGAGCCTGGTCCTGGCGGCCGGGCGGTTCGCGCTGACCTTCCGGGATGCGAGCCTGCGGGAGACGAATGACAAACTCGCCATGACCGACGAACTGACGGCGCTGCCGAACCGGCGCTCACTGGCGACGGCCCTGACCGGGTTGCCCGTTTCGCCGCCACCGGGAACTTCGTCGATGCCGACCAGAGCGCACGCACGCCAGGCGCTGTTGTTGTTGAGCCTGAGCGATTTTCACGAGATCACCGACTCGATCGGCAGCCAGTTCGGTGACGAGCTGCTGTGCCACATCGCAAACCGCCTGACCGGCTGCGTCCGTCGTGACGATCTGCTCGCGCGGGTGGGTGACGACCAATTCGCCGTGCTGCTGTCGGATGGGGCCAACCTCACCGCGGCCAGCGCTTCGGCGGGCCGGTTGCTCGAAGCCCTCAGTGAGCCAATCGCTTTGGATCCGATCACCGTTCAAGTCGACGCCCATATCGCGATCGCGCTGTGCCCGGACCACTGCGATTCCCCGCAAGAGCTGTTGAACCGCGCCGAAATCACCATGGTGCACGCAAAATCCGCCCGCAGCAAGATCGCGGTCTACGACTCCTCGTTCGAGGTCTATCGCGACAACGACCCAAGCCTCGTCGAGGAATTGCGCACGGCGTTGTTCGATACCGACGAGCTGAGACTGCACTACCAGCCCAAGATCGACGGCCGCGACGGCAGCGTACATAGTGTCGAGGCGGTGCTGCGCTGGCAGCACCGCACTCGCGGAACACTGCTGCCGGAGGAGTTTCTGTCCGTCGCCGAACGCGCGGGGCTGATGCGCAAAATCTCCAACCGCACGCTCAGCATGGCTCTGGCGCAGGTCCGCTCGTGGCGTGAAGAAGGCATGCCGCTCACCGTCGCGGTGAACCTGTCGACGACCAACCTGCTGGACATCGAACTCGTCGGCACCGTCGAGCGGCTCCTCGCCAACTACGACCTGCCCGCCGAGGCGCTGATCCTCGAGATCACCGAGAGTGCGCTGGTGGATTCCGTGCGATCCCGCAACACCGTCGCCGCGCTGCAGGGCCTGGGAATCCGGATCTCGCTCGACGATTACGGCACCGGTTGGTCGTCATTAGCTCGGCTGCAAGAGGTCTCGGTCGACGAGCTGAAACTCGACCGGATCTTCGTGTCGCGCCTGGCCCACGACGCGCGATCGGTCGCCATCGTGCGGTCGACCGTGGCGCTGGCGTCCAACCTGGGTGCCGACCTCGTCGCCGAGGGAGTCGAAAACGAGGCCACGCTGAACGCCCTGCGGAGGTATGGCTGCAACATCACCCAGGGCTTCGTGCACAGCCCGCCGCTGCCGCCCGACGACCTGCGCGACTGGATCGCCAGCCATGCGCCCAGCCCCGACCCCAGTCAGTCCAACGAGCGGGCTAGGTCGCCGGAAGGCTAGAACAGCTCTTTGGCCAGCAGCTCCAGCGTCGCGACTCGCGCCGGTGCGGTGTCGGGATCGGTGCCGCGGCGGGCCGAGGCCACCGGGTTCACCATGACTTCGTCGACGCCGAACCGGTCGGCCAGTGCCCGGATCTGGTCGGCGGCCTCGGCAGGCGCCCCCAACACCGCGCGCTGCAGACCGCTCTCGACGATCCGCTGTTGCTGTCCGGTCAGCTCGGCAACCGCGGCCTCCTCGACCAGCGGCACCGGCCCGAGCGGCTGCCCGGTCCGCAACCGGGCCATCATCTGCAGGTTGGGCAGCATCAATGCCGTTGCCTCTTCCCTGGTTTCGGCCACCGCGGCGTTCACCGTCAAAAACGTCAGCGGCTCGGCCGTCAGCTCACTGGGCTTGAATCGCGAACGGTAGACCTCGAGCGCCTCTTCGGTTCCGTTGCCGGAGAAGTGATGTGCGAACACGTACGGCAACCCCTTGGCGGCGGCAAGATGCGCCGAGTACATCGACGACCCCAGTAGCCACAGACGCGGTTCACCCGCGGCGGCCGGGGTGGCCTTGAGGGTGTAATCACCCGAGCGCAACGGGACCCGCACGCCGCGAGCGCTCATCAGGGCCGCCACGTCGTCGAGGTATTCGGGAAAGTTCTCGATGTCGCGGTCGTCCCGGCCGCCGCGCAGCGCATACGACGTCACCGGATCCGAGCCGGGCGCCCGGCCGATGCCGAGGTCGATCCGGCCCGGGGCGGCGGCTTCCAGGAGCGCGAACTGCTCGGCCACCGCCAGCGGGGCGTGATTGGGCAGCATCACACCACCCGAGCCGAGGCGTAGCCGCGAGGTCTGCGCGGCCAGGTAGGCGATCACCACCGGCGGGCTGGTGGCGCCCACCGACGGCATGTTGTGGTGCTCGGCGACCCAGTAACGGGTGAAACCCAGCCGATCCGCGGCCTGCGCCAGCTGCACGGTGGCCGCCAGCGCGCCACCGGTCGTCTGGTCGGTGCGCACCGGGACAAGGTCAAGGACGGAAAGACGCACGATGGCGTCAACGCGCGCGGGTCGGCAAACGTTCCCTTTCCGCGGGACTCGGCTCAGTAGTCCTTGAGCGTGATCGAGGCGACGATACGGTCGAACACCTCTTGCGGGATCGGCGCACCGCCCGGAATGTTGTCCACGACCAGCCATTGGTTGCGCTGGACGTAGTCGCTGAACTCGCGGTGGTAGTTGGCGAAGCCGGCCTCGTAGTCGACCGTCCCGTCTTGGGTGGCCGCCTTGAGTTCGCCGGCCAGGACGTAGGCGCCCAGCAGCGCGACACTGGTCCCCTGACCGGACAGGGGCGAACAGCAGTACCCGGCGTCCCCGACCAGCGCAACCCTGCCCCGCGACCAGCGATCCATCTTGATCTGCGCCATCTCGTCGAAGTAGAAGTCCGGCGCGGTGCGCATGTACTTCAGCAGTTGCGGGCGAACCCAGCCGTCGCCGGCCATCCGCCGCTCCAGCTCGGCAAATTGAGCGGCTGTGTCGCGGTAGTCGATCCGCAGGTCGGCGTCCATGAAACCCAGCATGGCCCGCGCCTCGGAGTTGTTGCGCGCGCTGTAGACCCCCGCCATGCTGGCGTCGCCGTAGTGCCATGTCTGCCAGTAGTCCAGGTTCAAAAAGTTGGGCACGGTGAAGATCGCCGCGTGCGTGCCCAGCCTCTCGATGAAATTCTCTTCCGGCCCGAACACCAAACGCCGCACATTGGAGTGCAACCCGTCGGCGCCGATGACGAGGTCGAAACTGCGCGGCACGGCGTTCTCGAAGGTGACGCGGACCGCCGCGCCATCGTCCTCCACGGCTGTGATGGAGTCGCCGAAAAGGTACTCGGTCGTCCATTGGCTTGCGCCGTAAAGTAATTCGACCAAGTCATCGCGCAATAGCTCGATGTTGGGACTATCGATGGGCCCACCGGTGGGGGTCGATTCGGTGTCCCGAGACAGTTCGTTGCCGTCACGGTCGACGACCGAGGAGCCCTGGATTTGCGTCTTGCGCTTCTGGGCGGCGCCCAGCAGCCCCATGCGCTCGAGGACCGTCAGCGCCGGGCCCCGCACGTCGATCGCCTGACCGCCCGGCCGCGGCCCCTGATGGCGCTCGACGACGGTCACCGAAAAGCCATGCCGCCCAAGCCAAAAAGCCGCCGCCGCGCCCGCCACGCTGGCGCCGGACACCAGAACCCTAGACATGAGAAGTCACTTGATTCCTGCCAGTTCTTTTGCGTCGCGGAAGACGTCGTCGAGCATTGCTGGTGTCAACCTACCGGTGAACATGTTTTGCTGGCTCGGGTGGTAGCAGCCGAGCAATCGCACACCGGGCGCCAAGTCAGCAACGACGCCGTGGCCGAACCGGGGCTTGCGCCCGGTCGAGGCACCAGGCAGCCGCAGCGCGATCTGCCAGCCAAACCCGCCCAGGGCCACGACCACACGAACATCCTCAGACACCAACCGCCATTCGGCCTGCAGCCAGGGCCAGCAAGTGTCTCGCTCCTGCGGCGTCGGAGCGTTGGCCGGCGGCGCACAGTGCACCGGCGCGACGATGCGAACCTTCTTGGTCTGCAACCCATCCGCGGCGTCGACACTGGTCGGCTGGTTCACCAGCCCGGCCCGGTACAGCGCCGCGTACAACTGGTCGCCCGAGCGGTCGCCGGTGAACATCCGTCCCGTGCGGTTGGCGCCGTGGGCGGCGGGCGCCAACCCGACGATCAACAGCCGGGGCCGCGGCGATCCCCAGCTGGGCACCGGCCGCCCCCAATACGGTTGGTCGGCAAAGGCCCGGCGTTTGACAACCGCGACGTCCTCGCGCCAGCTCACCAGCCGCGGGCAGGCCCTGCAGACGCTGACCAGAGCATCGATTTCGGGAATCGAGCCGGCGTGTTCGGCGAGCGCGGCGACCGCGGCGGCGTCGGCCGCCACCGGGGTCTGCGGTGTGGCCGGATCGCCCGGCCATCCGGTGCCGGCACCAACCGGAGAGCCGAACGCCTGGCCGGTACGTGGGTGGGCGAGCACATGAACATCCTGCATCGGTCGAAAAAATTCGGTCGCCGCAAACACCGCTTTGGCATAAATTCAGCGGCGATATTCCAATGAAAAGCGGCGGCCCAGCGTTCCTGATCCTGTTCGCCACGTTGATGGCGACGGCGGGTAGCGGCATCTCGATAGTCGCGTTCCCATGGCTGGCGTTGCAGCACCACAACAGCGCACGCGACGCGTCGGCCGTGGCCCTGGCGATGACGCTGCCGCTGGTGTTGTCCACTCTCGTCGCCGGCGCCGCCGTCGATTTCTTCGGCCGCCGCCGGGTATCGCTGGTCTCCGATTCGCTCTCCGGGACGGCCGTGGCCGCCGTGCCGCTGATCGCCTGGTGGCTCGGCGCGGACGCGCTCAACCTGGCGGTGCTGGCCGTCCTGGCCTTCTTCGCGGCCGGGTTCGACCCGGCCGGGACGACGGCGCGCGAGTCGATGCTGCCCGAGGCCGCCGCCCGCGCGGGCTGGTCACTGGCCCGCACCAACAGCCTCTACGAGGCGATTCTCAACCTGGGGTTCATCGTGGGCCCGGGCATCGGCGGCCTGATGATCGCCACCGTCGGCGGCATCAACACCATGTGGGTGACGGCGGCGTTGTTCGGGTTGTCCATTCTGACGATCGGGCCGCTGCGGCTCGAGGGCACCGGCAAGCCCGAGCGCGAGGCCCGGCCCGCCGGGTGGATGTCCGGCATCGCCGAAGGGCTGCGCTTCGTCTGGAACGTGCGGGTGCTTCGGACGCTCGGCTTGATCGACCTGGCCGTCACCGCGCTGTACCTGCCGATGGAAAGCGTGCTGTTTCCGAAGTACTTCTCCGATCAACACCAACCCGCGCAACTGGGGTGGGCGTTGATGGCGATCGGGTTCGGCGGCGTGGCGGGAGCGCTCGGCTATGCCGCGCTGTCGAAGCACCTGCGGCGGCGCACGGCGGTGCTGACCGCGACCCTCACCTTCGGCGCGGCGACCGTCGGCGTCGCGTTCCTGCCGCCGCTGCCGGTGATCCTGGTGCTGTGCGCGGATAACCGGCCTGGTCTACGGGCCGATCCAGCCGATCTACAACTACGTCATGCAGACCCGAGCCCCGCATCGGCTGCGCGGTCGGGTGGTCGGGGTGATGACCGGGTTGACCTACGCGGCGGGCCCGTTGGGCTTGCTGGTGGCCGGTCCGCTGACCGACGCGGCCGGGCTGAAGGTCACGTTCCTGGTGCTGGCGGTGCCGATCCTGCTGATCGGCCTGGTCGCCTGCCGGCTGCCGTCGTTGCGCGAACTGGACCGCGCGCCGGAGTTCGCGCAAGACCCCGGCCCCGTGACGCGGGCTTAGTATCGGGCCGTGAGCTCTGACGCCCTGGCCGGCCTGATCGCCGACCTGCCCGACGGGATGGTCGTCACCGACCCGACCGTCACCGAGGGCTATCGCCAGGACCGCGCCTTCGACCCGTCGGCCGGCAAGCCGCTGGCCGTGGTGCGGCCGCGGCGCACCGAAGAGGTGCAGACCGTGCTGCGCTGGGCCGCCGCACACCGGGTGCCCGTCGTGCCCCGCGGCGCCGGCAGCGGCCTGTCCGGCGGGGCGACCGCGCTGGACAACGGCATCGTGCTGTCCACCGAGAAGATGCGCGACATCGCCATCGACCCGGTGACCCGCACCGCGGTGTGCCAGCCCGGGCTGTTCAACGCCGAGGTGAAGAAGGCCGCCGCCGAACACGGCCTGTGGTATCCGCCGGACCCGTCGTCGTTCGAAATCTGCAGCATCGGCGGCAATATCGCCACCAACGCCGGCGGGCTGTGCTGCGTGAAGTACGGCGTCACCACCGATTACGTGCTGGGCATGCAGGTGGTGCTGGCCGACGGCACCGCGGTGCGGCTGGGCGGCCCGCGACTCAAGGACGTTGCGGGGCTGTCGCTGACGAAGCTGTTCGTCGGCAGCGAGGGCACGCTGGGCGTCGTCACCGAAGTGACGCTGCGGCTGGTGCCCAAGCAGAACGCGTCGAGCATCGTGGTGGCCAGCTTCGCCACCGTCGAGGACGCGGTCGAGGCGGTGCTCGGCGTCACCGCGCGGCTTCGCCCCTCGATGCTGGAGTTCATGGATTCGGTGGCGATCAACGCCGTCGAGGACACCCTGCGCATGGATCTGGACCGCGAGGCGGCCGCCATGCTGGTGGCCGGGTCCGACGAGCGCGGGCGCGCCGGTAGCGAGGACGCCGAAATCATGGCCAAGGTGTTCGCGGAACACGCTGCGACGGAAGTGTTTTCGACCGACGATCCCGACGAGGGCGAGGCCTTCGTCGTCGCCCGGCGATTCTGCATCCCGGCCGTCGAAGCCAAGGGGTCGTTGCTGCTCGAGGATGTCGGGGTGCCGCTTCCGGCGCTGGGCGAGCTGGTCACCGGGATCGCGCGCATCGCCGCCGAGCGCGACCTGATGATCTCGGTGATCGCGCACGCCGGCGACGGCAACACCCACCCGCTGATCGTCTACGACCCCGCCGATGCCGACATGACCGAACGCGCCCACCTGGCGTTCGGCGAGATCATGGACCTGGCGGTCGGGCTGGGCGGCACGATCACCGGCGAGCACGGCGTCGGCCGGTTGAAGCGGCCCTGGCTGGCCGGGTATCTGGGGCCCGACGTGATGGACCTCAACCGGCGGATCAAGCAGGCGCTGGATCCGCAGCGGCATCCTCAACCCCGGGGCGGGCATCTGATTTCGCGCTCGACGCCCGGCAGGCGGGGCGCTCGGCGTTGAGGCGCCCGGTAGGCGGGGCGGCCGGCCGCCCGGGTGGTTGACATATTGCCGTGACTGTCGTACGAATGAGACATGGCTGTCGTTATGTCTCACAACGCACCGGTCAAGTTCCAGCTCGCCACCGCCGACACCTGGTCGAATCCCTGGCCGATGTACCGCGCGCTGCGCGACCACGACCCGGTGCACCACGTCGTGCCGCCGAATCATCCCGAGGACGACTACTACGTGCTCTCCCGGCACGCCGACGTATGGGCCGCGGCCCGCGACCACGAAACCTATTCCTCCGCACAGGGGTTGACCGTCAACTACGGCGATCTGGAAATGATTGGGCTGCAGGACAATCCACCGTTTGTGATGCAGGACCCGCCGGTGCACACCAGTTTCGCAAGCTGGTGTCGCGCGGCTTCACGCCGCGGCAGGTCGAGGCGGTGGAGCCCAAGGTCCGGGAGTTCGTCGTCGAGCGCATCGAGGGGTTGCGCTCGGCCGGCGGCGGCGACATCGTCGCCGAGCTGTTCAAACCGCTGCCGTCGATGGTGGTCGCCCATTATCTCGGTGTGCCCGAGGAAGACTGGGCGCAGTTCGATGGCTGGACCCAGGCGATCGTCGCGGCCAACACCGCCGAAGGCGGCTGAATGTCGGCCGGCGCGCTGGAAACCGTCGGCGACGCGGTCGGGTCGATGATGGCCTACTTCACCGGACTGATCGAGCGGCGCCGGACCGAACCCGAGGACGACACCATTTCGCACCTGGTGGCCGCCGGGGTCGGCGCCGACGGGGACATCGCCGGCACGCTGTCGATCCTGGCGTTCACGTTCACCATGGTCACCGGCGGCAACGACACCGTCACCGGCATGCTCGGCGGCTCGATGCCGCTGCTGCACCAACGACCCGACCAACGTCAGCTGCTGGTGGGCGACCCCGACCGCATTCCCGACGCGGTCGAGGAATTGCTGCGGATGACCTCACCGGTGCAGGGACTGGCCCGCACCGTCACCCACGACGCGACCGTCGGCGAGACCACCATCCCGGCCGGGCGCAGGGTGCTGTTGCTGTACGGTTCGGCCAACCGCGACGAACGCCAATACGGTTCGGACGCAGGCGAACTCGACGTGACCCGCTGCCCACGCAACATCCTGACGTTCAGCCACGGCGCGCACCACTGCCTGGGCGCGGCCGCCGCCCGGATGCAATCCAGGGTCGCGCTGACCGAATTGCTGGCCCGTTGCCCGGACTTCGACGTGGACGAAGCCGGCATCGTCTGGGCCGGCGGCAGTTACGTCCGGCGTCCCGCTGTCGGTGCCGATTCGGGTGAAGTCCTGATGCCCGGCAACGACTGGCTGGGTGCGCACCGGACCGAAGCGGCCGCCGACCGGATCCTCGACGCCGCCGAGCAGCTCTACACGCAGCGCGACTCGGATTCGATCGGCATGAACGAAATCGCCCGGGCGGCAGGCTGTTCCCGTGCGACGCTGTACCGGTACTTCGAGAACCGCGAGGCGCTGCGAACCGCCTACATCCACCGCGAAACCCACCGGCTTGGCCGCGAGATCATCGCGCGCACCGGCGACATCGAGGACCCACGCGAACGGCTGGTCGCGAGCATCCTCGTCACATTGGGGATGGTTCGCGAGAGCCCCGCGCTGGCGTCCTGGTTTGCCACCACCCGCCCGCCGGTGGGTGGCGAACTGGCCGGACAGTCCGACGTGATCGCGGCCCTGGCCGTGGCGTTCCTGCACTCGCTGGGACCCGACGATCCCGCCGTCGTCGAACGCCGCGGCCCGCTGGACGGTGCGGGTGATCGTCTCGCTGCTGACGTACCCGGGCCGCGACGAGGACGAGGAGCGCGCGATGCTCGAGGAATTCGTCGTCCCGATCGTGACGCCGGTCTCCGCGCGCGGCTAGCGGCTCACTCCCGGACGCGGGTGAAGCGGTGCAGCAGCCACGCCAGCGGGATCGTCACCACCAGCGTCGCGACGTACAGGTCCAGCATCGAGCCGGTGTAGACGCGCGCGCCGACGATGTAGTCCATCGCGAATTCCATGGTGATCAGGTGGATCAGGAAGATCTCGTAGGAGATCTCCCCCAGCCACACCATCGGGCGGCTGGCCAGGACTCGCGAATACCAGCCGCGGTCGCCCAGGGCCAACGGGGCCACCGCGAGCGCGGCGATGACGGCATAGAAGCACGTCTTGAACAACGCCTCGCTCAGCGTCGTCGGGGACGTCGTGGGCGCGCCGGCAATGGGCGTGGACACGATGAAATAGCAGACGACCGCCAGCGGTACGGCCACGAACCCGTAGCCGCGCACCCCCATCTCCTGCAGCACGGTCAGCATCATGCCGGCGAGGAACCAGGCCAGATAGGTGGGCAGCCACAGCCGCGCGCCGTCGGGAAACCAGTGATCGGTATGCACCAGGACCAGCCAGGCCGGGCTGATCAACACCATCCCCGCCAGGGCCCCCAGCACCAACTTCGGCTGCCACTGCCGTCGGCAGATCAGCACCAGCAGCAGGTATGCCAGCGCGGCAGCACGGCGTAGAACGAGCCCTCCACCGCCAGGCTCCACATCTGGGTCAGTCCCTGGTGTAGATACTTGCCCAGGTAGCCGTTGCAGTAGATCTGCGTCAGCGTCAGGTTGCGCGCCAGCCCCAGCCAGCTGTGTCCGGGGTTCGGCCCGGCATCGCGGTAGTGGTACAGGACATAGGCGAACAACACGGTGACGACGTAGGCGGGCATGATGCGCCGAACCCGGTGCCAGGCATAGCGACTCAGCGACGGCGGCGCGCCGCTGCGCGCCGCCGACTTCACCCACGGCCGGAACAACAGGTAGCCGGAGAGCACGAAGAAGATCGGCACGCCGATCTCCATCCGGGAACCGACCAGGCCCCAATAGCCGTGCGTGTATTTGCCGGTGGTGTAGGCCGCGTGGGTGCCGACGACCAGGAGGGCGGCGACCGCGCGGATCCCGGTCAGCGAGGCGACCCGGTCGACGCGGGAGGTCTGCTCGAGCCCGCCCTGGGCGTCTTGTTCTTCGGACAGCGTCATCCGGAGTGTTTCCTGCGCGGCTTTCCACCGTCTCGGCCGCGGGGCTTGTTGGCGGATGAGCGCTCCGGCTGAAGGTCGATCAGCACCCCCGAGATACGGGTGTGCTCAAGCCGTTTCAACGTCGAATTGGGCAACTTTGCCGGCAGCTCCACCAGGGAGAAATCCGGCCCGATCGAGATGTGGCCGAAATCGCTGCGATGCAGCCCTCCCTCGTTGGCGATGGCGCCGACGATCGCGCCCGGGCCGATCTTGTGCCGCTTGCCCACCGCGATGCGATAGGTGGCGAAAGGCTTAGCGTTCCTTGGCCTTTCGGGGCGATCGCGACGATCGGTAGGCCGCTCGCGCCGCTCCGGCGGCGGTTCTGGCGCCATCAGGAATGCTTCGCCGTCGCGGGATTGCAATGCCAGCGCGGCGGCGATATCGGCCATCGGGGTGTCATGCTCGCGTTCGTAGTCCTGGACCAACTTGCGAAACAGGTCGATTCCGGTGGAGCCGAGCGCGGTGGTGATGGAATCGGCGAACTTCGCCACCCGCTGCGCGTTGACGTCCTCGACCGTGGGCAGTTCGGTTTCGGTGAGCGTTTGGCGCGTGGCCTTCTCGATCGCCTTGAGCAGGTGGCGCTCTCGCGGAGAGACGAACAGCAGCGCGGATCCCGAACGTCCGGCCCGGCCGGTGCGCCCGATCCGGTGCACGTAGGACTCGGTGTCGTGTGGGATGTCGTAGTTGACCACGTGCGATATCCGCTCCACGTCCAGCCCGCGCGCGGCCACGTCGGTGGCGACCAGGATGTCGATGCTGCCGTCCTTCAGGGCGGCGACGGTCCGCTCGCGCTGACCCTGCGGGATGTCTCCGTTGATGGCGGCCGCGGAAAACCCTCGGGCCCTGAGCTTTTCCGCGACTTCCTCGGTGGCCTGCTTGGTCCTGACGAAGACGATCATCGCCGCGAACTGCTCGACTTCCAGGACCCGTGTCAGCGCGTCCATCTTGCGCGGCCCGGCGACCTGGATGTAGCGCTGCGAAATGTTCTCGGCGGTAGCGGTTTTCGCTTTGGTGCTGACCTCGAGCGGATCGTGCAAATACTTGGTGGTGATCTTGCGGATCGCGGGCGGCATGGTCGCGGAGAACAACGCCACCTGCTTGTATTCCGGGGTCTCGGACAGAATGCGATCGACTTCTTCGGCGAACCCCATGGTGAGCATCTCGTCGGCCTCGTCGAGCACCAGGTAATCGACGTGGGAGAGGTCCAGCGTCCCGCGCTCGAGATGGTCGATGACCCGGCCCGGCGTCCCGACCACCACGTGAGCGCCGCGGCGCAGCCCGGCCAGCTGCACGCCGTAGGAGGAGCCGCCGTAGATCGGCAGCACGTTGATCTTGGGCAGGTGGGCCCCGTACCGGCTGAACGCCTCGGCCACCTGCAGGGCCAGTTCCCGGGTGGGGGCGAGCACCAGCGCCTGGGTGGCGGTGCTGGTGACGTCGATCTTGGACAGGATCGGGATCGCGAACGCGGCGGTCTTGCCGGTGCCGGTCTGGGCCAGCCCGACGACGTCGGAGCCCGCCATCAGCGCCGGGATCGTCGCGGCCTGAATGCCGGTGGGCGACTCGTAGCCGACGTCGGCGATCGCCCGCAAGACCGAGGGATTGATCTGCAGGTCGGCAAACGTCGGTGAGGCAGCCTCAGTCGAGCTGTCCGAGTGGGTCATCGTCCAAGGAGTCTAGTGGTGATCGCGAGCTCGGCCGACGCCGAGCGCTGCGGGTCACCACCAAAAGGCGCCGTGTGGTCGCGAACTCGGCGGACCTGAGCGTTCCCGGTGATCGTCAGCACACCCGGCCATGCCTGCCACCGCCCCGGACTCGATGACGGTACGGTGCCCGATGTGTGGTCGCTGCCCTGTCGTACCGAGCCACTGACCGGCTCGGCCGCTATCGCTTTAATCGCCTTCGCGTTGACCGGCTGCGGTTCGGGAGACTCGACCGTCGCGAAGACGCCACCGCCCAGGACGTCGGAGACCGCGTCGATCACCGCCCCGGCCACGCCCTCGGCGGCCGCCCAACCCGGCAACGCACCGCCAACCGACCCCTGCGCGGTCAACCTCGCCTCGCCCACCATCGCGAAGGTGGTGTCCGAGCTGCCCCGTGACCCGCGCAGCCAGCAGCCGTGGAACCCCGAACCGCTGGCCGGCAACTACAACCAGTGCGCGCAGCTATCGGCGATCATCATCAAGGCCAACACCAACGCGGTCAGCCCGACCACCCGCGCGGTGCTCTTCCACCTCGGCCAATTCATCCCTCAGGGCGTGCCCGACACCTATGGGTTCAACGGCGTCGACGCGGCGCAAACCACGGGCGACACGGTGGCGCTGACCTATCCCGGCGGGATCAACGGCTTGAACACCGATGTGAAGTTCCACTGGAACGGCAACACGGTCGAACTCATCGGCAACACCCCCGCCCACTGATCCGGGGCACGCCCACCCGGCACCGAACTCCTGTCGGAGCGCTGACCTACAGTGGCTCCGGTGTTGGTCTCCGGCGACAGCATCGTTTACAGCGCATCGGATCTTGCCGCCGCCGCCCGCTGCGAATTCGCGCTCTTACGGGATTTCGACGCGAAGCTGGGCCGCGGGCCCGCCGTCACCGTCGAGGACGAACTGCTCGCGCGAACGGCCGACCTCGGTATCGAACACGAGCGACGCGAGCTGGCCTCGCTGCGCGACCGGTTCGGGCAGGCCGTCAGGATCATCGGCCGCCCGGCCTACACGCCCGCCGGCCTGGCGGCGGCCGCCGACGCCACCCGTCGCGCGGTCGCCGACCGCGCGACCGTGGTGTACCAAGCCGCCATGTTCGACGGCCGCTTCGTCGGCTTCGCCGATTTCCTGGTGCGCGACGGCGAGCGGTACCGGGTCGTCGACACCAAGCTCGCCCGCTCGGCCAAGGTGACCGCACTGTTGCAGCTGGCCGCCTACGCCGACGCGTTGGCCGCCTCGGGCATCCCGGTCGCGCCGGAGGCCGAACTGCGGCTGGGCGATGGAACCGCGGTGCGGCACCGCGTTTGCGACCTGATCCCGGTGTACCGCTCCCAGCGGGCCCGGCTGCAGCGCCTCCTCGATGAGCACTACGCGGGCGGCGCCGCGGTCCGCTGGGACGACGAAGGCGTGGCCGCCTGCTTTCACTGCGCGGTGTGCCTCGAACAGCTGCGGGCGGCCGATGACGTGCTACTGGTCGCCGGCGTGCGGGTAACCCAGCGCGACAAGCTCTTTGCCGCCGGCGTCAGCACGGTTGCCGAGCTGGCCGATCATCGCGGGCCGGTCCCCGGCCTGGCGGCCGGTGTGCTGAACAAACTGACCGTCCAGGCGAAACTGCAAGTCCACCAACGCGAAACCGGCGTTCCTCAGGTCGAGGTCATCGACGCGCAGCCGCTGGCCCTGCTGCCCGAGCCCGACCCGGGGGACCTGTTCTTCGACTTCGAAGGTGACCCGCTGTGGACCACCGACGGACGCGAGTGGGGCCTGGAATATCTGTTCGGCGTTTTGGAAGCCGGGCCGACCGGCAAGTTCCGCCCGCTGTGGGCGCACAGCCGGGCCGACGAACGCAAGGCGCTGATCGACTTCTTGGCGCTGGTGGCCAAACGCCGCAGGCGCCGCCCCAACATGCACATCTACCATTACGCGCCGTACGAGAAGACCGCGTTGCTGCGACTTGCCGGGCGTTACGGGGTGGGCGAGGACGAAGTCGACGAACTGCTGCGCAGCGGCACGCTGGTCGACCTTTACCCGTTGGTGCGCAGGAGCATTCGCGTGGGTGCGGAGTCGTTCAGCCTCAAGGCGCTGGAGCCGCTCTACATGGGGGCCCGACTGCGCGCGGGTGACGTGACCACGGCCACCGGGTCGATCACCTCCTACGCACGCTACTGCGAACTCCAGGCGGACGGCCGCGGCGACGAGGCCGCATCCGTGCTCCAGGAGATCGAGGACTACAACCACTACGACTGCCGGTCGACGCAGGAACTGCGGAACTGGCTGATGTTGCGCGCCTACGAATCTGGCGTGGTACCGATTGGCGCCCAGCCCGTGGCCGACGGTAACACCGTCGACGACCGCGACCAGCTGGCGGTGACGTTGGCGACGTTCGCCGGAGCGGCCGGCGTCGACGACCGCACCCCGCAGCAGACGGCGGTGGCGCTGCTGGCCGCGGCGCGCGGCTACCACCGGCGTGAGGACAAACCCTTCTGGTGGGCGCATTTCGACCGGCTGAACTTCCCCATCGACGAGTGGGCGGATGACACCGACGTGTTCGTCGCCGAACGCGCGTCGGTCAGCGTCGACTGGCACACGCCTCCCCGCGCACGCAAACCGCAGCGGCGGGTGCAGCTACACGGCGAGCTGGCCCGCGGCGATTTGAAGAGCGACGTCTTCGCGCTCTACCAGCCCCCGGCGCCACCCGGCATGACCGACAACCCGGACCGGCGGGCGGCCGGTCGGGGCTCGGTCGTCGAGGCCGACGACCCGTCGGTGCCCAGCGAAGTGGTGGTTCTCGAACGAGTTGGCAGCGACGGCAAGACCTTTCACCAGTTGCCGTTCGCGCTGACTCCCGGGCCGCCCATCCCGACGACGGCCCTGCGCGAGTCGATCGAGGCGACCGCCGCCGGGGTGTCCGCCGGATTGCCGCAACTGCCGCCCACCGCTATCGTCGACGTGCTGCTGCGCCGGGCGCCCCGCGCGCGGGGCGGCGCGCCCCTCCCGCGCAGCGCCGACACCGTCGCCGACATCACCGCGGCGCTACTCGACCTGGATTCGTCGTACCTGGCGGTGCACGGGCCGCCCGGCACCGGCAAGACGCACACCGCCGCCCGGGTGATCCACGATCTGGTCACCAACCACCGCTGGCGCGTTGGTGTCGTCGCGCAATCGCACGCCACCGTGGAGAACGTGCTGGACTGTGTGATCGACGCCGGCCTGGATCCGCAACGGGTCGCCAAGAAGCGCCATGACCACCAGGCCCCGCGCTGGCGCGAGATCGACGGTGGCGCCTACGCCGCCTTCCTCGCGGACACACCGGGATGTGTGATCGGCGGAACGGCATGGGATTTCGCCAACGCCAATCGGATACCGCCGGGAAGCCTGGATCTGCTGGTGATCGACGAAGCCGGCCAATTCTGTTTGGCCAACACCATCGCCGTGGCCCCGGCCGCCGCCAACCTGTTGCTGCTAGGGGACCCGCAGCAGTTGCCGCAAGTCAGCCAGGGCACGCATCCCGAGCCGGTGGACACCTCCGCGCTGGAGTGGCTGGTCGACGGTCAGCGCACCCTGCCCGACGAACGCGGCTACTTCCTGGACCTCTCGTACCGCATGCATCCGGCGGTCTGCGCCGCGGTTTCGGCGCTCTCCTATGAGGGCAGACTGCATTCCCACGACTGCACCGCCGCCCGCCACCTGCACGGGTATCAGCCCGGCGTGCAGCTGCTTTCGGTTGAGCACCAGGGAAATTCGACCGAGAGTCCCGAAGAGGCCGACACGATCGTCGCCGAGATCAATCAGCTGCTCGGCGCGTCGTGGACCGACGAGCACGGCACCCGGGAGTTGACCGCCGCCGACGTGCTGGTCCTGGCCCCCTACAACGCCCAGGTGGCGCTGCTGCGTCACCGGTTGAGCGGCGCGGGGCTCGGTGGCGTGCGGGTCGGGACCGTCGACAAGTTCCAGGGCGGGCAGGCGCCGGTGGTCTTCATCTCGATGACGGTGTCGTCCATGGATGTGGTGCCCCGTGGAATCTCCTTCCTGCTCAACAGGAATCGCCTCAATGTCGCGGTAAGCCGGGCTCAGTACGCGGCCGTGATCGTGCGCTCCCCTTCACTGACGGAGTATCTGCCCGCCACCCCCGCGGGCCTGATCGACCTGGGCGCATTCCTGGCGCTGACGCAGCCCGATCTGCGGTGATGGCCTAACCGGTGGACGAATGCCGGCCCGAACCGGTGGGGTCGTCGTCCGGATCGGATCGGTGATGCTGACCGCGCAGCGAGTCCCCCTCGGGGAAATACCGCCCCGCCGAGCCGTTGTGTTGGCGGCGCGGCGGCCGGGTGAGCCGATCACCGGGCGGGGTGGATTTGGGCGGGCGCCGCACCGCCACCTGTCGAAGGCGTCTGCCACTGTCCACATGAGACCCGTTGTGGGCGTGGCCGATTGGCTGGCCCGGGGCGCCCGGATCGTCGAGCACGTTGTGCCACGAATCGGCGGGGCCGCGGCGCGGCACTCCGGTGGGCGCCGGCCGCGGGCGATCGACCCGCTGCCGGGGCGGCACGGGATGGCTCCCCCGCTGCCCGTCGGGCTCGCGCACCAGGACGAATTCGACGTACTCGTCGTCGTCATAGTCGTCGTCGACGACGCCATCGTCGTCGGAGCTGGGCGAATCGTCGCCGCCCCTGCCCGCCCAGGGCGCAGAGCCCACCAAGAACAGCGCGGCGATGATCCCGAACAGCGCGATGAACGCCGGCAACAGCACCGATTGCGACATCGCGGCGGCGAACGGTTCGCGCAGGAAACCGGGCAGTTGCAACGCGAGCGCATCCTCGCCGGTCGCCTCGCCGGACGGCTGCCGGGGCATCTCGGCGGTGATCCGCCATGTCATGAACGCGGCCATGCCGGCGCTGCCGAGCACCGCGCCGAGCTGGCGCACGGAGTTGTAGACCGCGGAGCCCGCACCGGCCAGATGCGGCGGCAGGTTGCGCGTCGCGGTGGCCGTCAGCGGCGACCAGACGAACGCCATCCCGACGCCCATCGCGAAGAACGGCAACACCAGGCGCCAGATCGGCGTCGTCGGTGACATCTCGAAGGTGAGCCAGGTCAGCGCGATCGCCAGCACCGAGAAGCCGAAGCCGAGCACCGGCTGCGGGTGGTATTTGTCGACGATCTTTCCGACGAACGGCGCGAAGACGCCGTTGGCGATCGCCATCGGCGCGATCAGCAGGGCCGAGCGTGTCGGGGACAGCCCGCACACGGCCTGCGCGTAGAAGGTCAGCGGCAGCATCATCGCCGTCGCGGTGAACGAGATGATGGCGACCCCGACGTTGCACAGGCTGAAATCGCGGTCACTGAAGATGATCAACGGAATCAGCGGCTCATGGGCGTTGAGCGCCTGCCAGAACGCGAAGGCCGTCATGAACCCGACGCCCGCGACGATCAACGCCCAGATCCACGGTTGCCAGTGCGCGGCCTGCCCCTGTTGCAGCCCGAACACGATCAGGAAGATGCCGAGACCGGACAGCGCCACCCCGATCACGTCGAAGCGGTGCGACTGGGTGGGCAGCACCGGAATCAGCCAATACGCCAGCGCCAGCCCGACGACACCGATGGGAACGTTGACGAAGAAGATCCACTGCCAGCCCAGCCCGTCGACCAGGACACCGCCGGCCAGCGGCCCCACCAGGCTGGCCACCCCGGCGGTGGCACCCCACAGGCTCACCGCGACCCCGCGCCGCTCCGCCGGGAAGATCCGGGTGATGGTCGACAGGGTCTGCGGGGTGAGCAGCCCCGCGCCGACGCCCTGCACGACGCGCGCCGCGATCAGCATCCCCGCGCTGCCGGCCAGCCCGCACCACACCGAGGAGACGGTGAACACGACCAGGCCGAACAGGTACAGGTTCTTGGGGCCGAAGCGGTCCCCCATCCGCCCGGCCACCAGCAACACGACCGCATAGCCCAGCAGGTAGGCGCTGGTCACCCAGACCACGGTGTCGTAGCCGATGCGCAAGCTGGCCATGATGGTCGGGTTGGCGATGGCGACGATGGTCGAATCGACCATGATCATGAAAAACCCGATCATCATCGCCCACAGCGGGTTCCAGGGGTTCTGCGACTGCGGCGAGCTCCGGGTGAGAAAGCCCCAGCGGCCGGCGGCCAGGGCAGGCCCCGATCCCGCGCGCCCCGGTCCCCCGGGCGTGCGGGGCGTAGCCGTGGTCATCCACCCCACCTCGTTTCGCTCCCGACGATGCCGTTCAGCCGTATCGGCCCGTCCGGTCGACCGGCAAAACCCACGCAGGTGATACACCACGCGCGGGGCGCGGTAAACAGCATGAGAACCGACCAACGGCACGGACCGTCGCAGACGTCCAGCCTGCATTATCCCCGGTGAGGCAATAGGCCGGGCAGCCAAGGACCCGGTCAGGGCGCATAACGCGTCAGGATTCGCCGCGGGCGCGTTAGCCTGAGGAAACGCCATTTGCAGGAGAGACAACATGCGGGCTCGACGGAAAAGGTCGCCGAACCGGTTTTTCACCATGTCCGGCGCGGGACAGTCGCCGGCCGCCGACAACGACCGGCCCAAAATGTCCGCGCGGGCGTTGGCGCAGGTCATCGAGCGAAGTTCGTGGTTGCAGGGCCCCGCCGCCGAGGCTTATGTGAACCGCCTGCGCAACGCGCACCCCAATGCCAGCCCGGCCGAGATCCTGGCCAAGCTGCAGAAGCGATACCTGGCCATCGTGACGGCCGGCGGCGTTGCCGTGGGGGCCGCCGCGACCGTCCCCGGCATCGGCACGATCAGCGCCCTGTCCGCGGCGGCCGCGGAAACGGTGACGTTCCTGGAGGCCACCGCGTTCTTGGTGTTGGCGGTCGCGATCGTGCACGACGTTCCGGCCGACCACCGGGAACGGCGCCGCGCGCTGGTCCTGGCGGTCCTCGCCGGTGACAACAGCAAGCACGCCGTCGCCCAGCTGATCGGACCGGGGCGCACCAACGGCGGCTGGATCTCCGAGAGCCTGGCCGCCCTGCCGCTGTCGTCGATGTCGCGGCTGAACTCACGGCTGCTCAAGTCATGGGTGAGGAAATACACCCTGCGGCGCGGCGCCCTGCTATTCGGCAAACTGCTGCCGGTCGGCATCGGGGTCGTGGTGGGTGCCATCGGCAACTACCTGGCCGGCAAGAAGATGATCCGCAACGCCAACAGGGCATTCGGCGCTCCGCCCGCGCGCTGGCCCCGCGCGCTGCATCTGGTGCCGCCCCCGATCCACGAAGCCGGCTAGCGACCGGCGCTGGGGGCACCTCCCGCTTGCGGGGGACGGCTCGCCACCATCGGGACCGCCCGGCCGTCCCCGTGCCCCCCGGTCAACCTGGCGGATCGGCGGCGAAAGGTTAGCCTTTATAGGGCGGAAACAATGGGGACCGCCCTGCGTGTGAGGTGCTCGGTCATCCCGGACCGACAAGGGTGCAGGCGCCACGGGAAGGCGCTTGCGGAACAGAAGGATTGAGGCGAACTGCGGTCGTGAGCAACACAAGTTCACCATTCGGGCAGAACGAATGGCTGGTCGAGGAGATGTACCGCAAGTTCCGCGACGACCCCTCGTCAGTCGATCCGAGCTGGCACGAGTTCCTGGTCGACTACAACCCCGAGCCCGCCAACGAAGCCGCGCCGGCCGCCCCGACCAGCAGCGATGGCCCGCCGGCCGCCCGCGGCCCCGGCCAGCCGGCTCCGGCGGCCCCGCAACCCACCCCGCCCGCCGAGCCCACCGCCCCCGCCAGCACGGCCGCGCGGCAATGGGATCGCGGCGCGGCCGGCGAAAGCCGCCGCTCCCGCGCCGGCGGAAGGCGACGAGCTGCAGACGCTGCGCGGCGCCGCGGCGGCCGTCGTCAAGAACATGTCGGCGTCGCTGGACGTGCCGACGGCGACCAGTGTGCGCGCCGTCCCGGCCAAGCTGATGATCGACAACCGCATCGTCATCAACAACCAGCTCAAGCGCACCCGCGGCGGCAAGATCTCCTTCACCCACCTGCTGGGCTACGCGCTGGTGCAGGCGGTCAAGAAGTTCCCGAACATGAATCGGCACTACGCCGAGGTCGACGGCAAGCCCACCGCTGTCACCCCAGCGCACACCAATCTCGGCCTGGCCATCGACCTGCAGGGCAAGGACGGCAAGCGCTGCCCTGGTGGTCGCCGGCATCAAGGGCTGCGAGACCATGCGGTTCGCGCAGTTCGTCACCGCCTACGAGGACATCGTCCGCCGGGCCCGCGACGGCAAGCTGACCGCCGAAGACTTTGCCGGCGTGACCATTTCGCTGACCAACCCGGGCACCATCGGCACCGTGCACTCGGTGCCGCGGCTGATGAGCGGCCAGGGCGCGATCATCGGTGTCGGCGCCATGGAGTACCCCGCCGAGTTCCAGGGCGCCAGCGAGGAACGCATCGCCGAGCTGGGCATCGGCAAGCTGATCACGCTGACCTCCACCTATGACCACCGCATCATCCAGGGCGCGGAGTCCGGCGACTTCCTGCGCACCATCCACGAGATGCTGCTCTCGGACGAGTTCTGGGACGAGATCTTCCGCGAGCTGGGCAACCCGTACCTGCCGGTGCGCTGGCGCACCGACAACCCCGACTCGATCGTCGACAAGAACGCCCGCGTCATGGAGTTGATCGCGGCCTACCGCAACCGCGGGCACCTGATGGCCGACATCGATCCGCTGCGGTTGGACGGCAGCCGGTTCCGCAGCCACCCCGACCTCGACGTGCTCACCCACGGCCTGACGCTGTGGGATCTCGACCGGGTGTTCAAGGTCAACGGGTTCGCCGGTTGCGAGTACAAGAAGCTGCGCGACGTGCTGGGTCTGCTGCGCGACGCCTACTGCCGCCACATCGGCGTGGAGTACACCCACATCCTCGAACCCGCACAGCAGGAATGGCTGCAGCAGCGCGTCGAGACCAAGCACGTCAAACCGACTGTGGCCGAGCAGAAGTACATCCTGAGCAAGCTCAACGCGGCCGAGGCGTTCGAAACCTTCCTGCAGACCAAATACGTTGGCCAGAAGCGGTTTTCACTGGAAGGTGCGGAGAGCGTCATCCCGATGATGGACGCGGCGATCGACCAGTGCGCCGAGCACGGCCTCGACGAGGTCGTCATCGGCATGCCGCACCGCGGCCGGCTCAACGTGCTGGCCAACATCGTCGGCAAGCCGTACTCGCAGATCTTCACCGAGTTCGAGGGCAACCTGAACCCGGCGCAGGCGCACGGCTCCGGCGACGTCAAGTACCACCTCGGCGCCACCGGCATGTACATACAGATGTTCGGCGACAACGACATTCAGGTGTCGCTGACCGCCAACCCGTCGCACCTGGAGGCCGTCGACCCGGTGCTGGAGGGTCTGGTGCGGGCCAAGCAGGACCTGCTGGACCACGGCGCCGAAGACCGCGAGGACGAAAAGCTTCTCGGTGGTGCCGATGATGCTGCACGGCGACGCCGCGTTCGCCGGTCAGGGCGTGGTCGCCGAGACGCTGAACCTGGCGCTCCTGCCCGGTTATCGCGTCGGCGGCACCATCCACATCATCGTCAACAACCAGATCGGCTTCACCACCGCGCCGGAGTACTCGCGGTCCAGCGAGTACTGCACCGACGTCGCGAAGATGATCGGGGCGCCGATCTTCCACGTCAACGGCGACGATCCGGAGGCGTGCGCGTGGGTGGCGCGAGCTGGCCGTCGACTTCCGGCAGAAGTTCAAGAAGGACGTCGTCATCGACATGCTGTGCTACCGCAGTCGCGGGCACAACGAGGGCGACGACCCGTCGATGACCAACCCCGCGATGTACGACGTCATCGACACCAAACGCGGCGTCCGCAAGAGCTACACCGAAGCCCTGATCGGCCGCGGCGACATCTCGATGAAGGAGGCCGAGGACGCGCTGCGCGACTACCAGGGCCAGCTGGAGCGGGTGTTCAACGAGGTCCGCGAGCTCGAGAAGCACGGCGCGTGCCGAGCGAATCGGTCGAGGCCGACCAGATGCTGCCGGCGGGGCTGGCCACCGCGGTGGACAAGTCGCTGCTGGCCCGCATCGGCGACGCCTTCCTGGCTGTCCCGGAGGGCTTCACCGTACATCCGCGCGTCAAGCCGGTGCTGGAGAAGCGCCGCGAGATGGCCTACGAGGGCAAGATCGACTGGGCCTTCGGCGAACTGCTGGCGCTGGGCTACGCTGGTGGCCGAGGGCAAGCTGGTGCGGCTGTCGGGTCAGGACACCCGCCGCGGCACGTTCTCCCAGCGGCACTCGGTGATCATCGACCGCAAGACCGGCCAAGAGTTCACGCCGCTGCAACTGCTGGCGACCAACGACGACGGCACCCCCACCGGCGGCAAGTTCCTGGTCTACGACTCGCCGCTGTCGGAGTACGCCGCCGTCGGCTTCGAATACGGCTACACGGTGGGCAACCCGGACGCCCTGGTGTTGTGGGAGGCGCAGTTCGGCGACTTCGTCAACGGCGCGCAGTCGATCATCGACGAGTTCATCAGCTCCGGCGAGGCCAAGTGGGGCCAGCTGTCCGACGTCGTGCTGCTGCTGCCGCACGGCCACGAGGGCCAGGGCCCCGACCACACCTCGGGCCGCATCGAGCGCTTCCTGCAGCTGTGGGCCGAGGGTTCGATGACGGTCGCGGTGCCGTCGACCCCGTCGAACTACTTCCACCTGTTGCGCCGGCACGCCCTGGACGGCATCCAGCGGCCGCTGATCGTGTTCACGCCGAAGTCGATGCTGCGCAACAAGGCCGCGGTCAGCGACGTCCGGGACTTCACCGAGATCAAGTTCCGCTCGGTGCTCGAAGAGCCGACCTACGAGGACGGCATCGGCGATCGCAACAAGGTCAAGCGGATCCTGCTGACCAGCGGCAAGCTCTACTACGAGCTGGCGCGCCGCAAGGCCAAGGACAACCGCGACGACGTGGCGATCGTGCGGATCGAGCAGCTCGCCCCGCTGCCGAAGCGCCGGCTCCGCGAAACGCTGGACCGCTACCCGAACGTCAACCAGTACTTCTGGGTGCAGGAGGAGCCGGCCAACCAGGGCGCGTGGCCGCGATTCGGGCTGGAGCTGCCCGAGCTGCTGCCCGACAAGCTGACCGGGATCAAGCGGATCTCGCGCCGGGCGATGTCGGCCCCGTCGTCGGGCTCGTCGAAGGTGCACGCCGTCGAGCAGCAGGAGATCATCGACAGGCGTTCGGCTGACCGGCGACGGCGAGCGCCGCACCGGCGCGAGCAAGGATCGGTCCAGCGAGGTCAGACCGGCGACCGCCGGATCTGCGACCCGCGGGTATCGGGACCGCCGGTACCGGCTAGCCTCGACGCAAACGAGCCGATAGGAAGGGTGCTCATGCAAGGGTTCGCCGGCAAGGTCGCGGTGGTGACGGGCGCGGGTTCAGGTATCGGACAGGCGCTGGCCGTGGAGCTGGCCCGCTCGGGCGCCAAGGTGGCGATCAGCGACGTCGACCTCGAGGGCCTGGCCCACACCGAGGAACAGCTCAAGGCGATCGGCGCGGCGTTCAAGTCCGATCGCCTCGACGTGACCGAGCGGGAGGCGTTCCTGGCCTACGCCGACGGCGTCAAGGAGCACTTCGGCAAGGTCAACCAGATCTACAACAACGCCGGCATCGCCTTCACCGGCGACGTCGAAGTCAGCCAGTTCAAGGACATCGAACGGGTGATGGACGTCGACTTCTGGGGCGTCGTCAACGGCACCAAGGCGTTCCTGCCGCACCTGATCGCCTCCGGTGACGGCCACGTCGTCAACGTGTCCAGCGTGTTCGGGCTGTTCTCGGTGCCCGGGCAGGCGGCCTACAACTCGGCCAAGTTCGCCGTGCGGGGCTTCACCGAGGCGCTGCGGCAGGAAATGGGGGCGGCCGGCCACCCGGTGGCGGTGACCACGGTGCACCCCGGCGGCATCAAGACCGCCATCGCGCGCAACGCCACCGCCGCCGAGGGCCTCGACCAGGCCGAGCTGGCCAAACTGTTCGACAAGCGGCTGGCCAAGACCACCCCGCAGCGCGCCGCCCAGATCATCCTGGACGCGGTGCGCAAGAGAAGGCCCGGGTCCTGGTCGGCCCCGATGCCAAGATCCTGGACATCTTGGTGCGGCTGACGGGTTCGGGTTATCAGCAGCTGTTCGGGCCGGTGATGGGCCGGTTGCTGCCCAAGCAGTGATCGATCTCTCAGTGCGCCGGCCGCGCGCTTTGTCCAGTTCAGGCGCCGGACGGCCGGGCTTGCCGGGGCGTCGACGGTCGCTGATTCACCATTTCGCCCTGTAGTAGCCCGTATCGCTGGTAACGATTAGCGTCAAGCGGTCACGCCGCCCCGAGGGAGTGTTGCATGAATACGTTCGCCGGCAAGGTCGCCGTCGTCACCGGCGCGGGTTCGGGTATCGGCCAGGCGCTGGCGGTCGAGCTGGGCCGGGCGGGCGCCAAGGTGGCGATCAGCGACGTCGACACCGAGGGACTGGCCCACACCGAGGAACAGCTGAAGGCGATCGGCGCGGCGTTCAAGTCGGATCGGCTGGACGTGACCGAGCGCGAGGCCGTTCCTGGCCTACGCCGACGCGGTCAACGACCATTTCGGCAAGGTCAACCAGATCTACAACAATGCCGGCATCACGTTCATCGGATCGACATCGAGGATCAGCCGGTTCAAGGACATCGAACGGGTGATCGACGTCGACTTCTGGGGCGTGGTGAACGGCACCAAGGCGTTCCTGCCCCACCTGATCGCCTCCGGCGACGGGCACGTCGTCAACATCTCCAGCGCGCTTCGGCCTGTTCTCGGCGCCCGGGCAGGCGGCCTACGTCGCAGCCAAGTTCGCCGTCCGGGGCTTCACCGAGGCGCTGCATCAGGAGATGGCGCGCGCCGGCCACCCGGTGCGCGGTGACGACGGTGCACCCGGGCGGCATCAAGACCGCGATCGCCCGCAACGCCACCGGCGGCCGAGGGGCTCGACCCCGACGAACTCGCCAAGCTGTTCGAAGAGCGGCTGGCCAAGACCAGCCCCGCAGCGCGCCGCGCAGCATCATCCTGGACGGCGTCCGCAAGAACAAGGCCCGCGTGCTGGTCGGCACGGACGCCAAGGCGCTGGACCTGATGGTGCGGGTGGCGGGCCCGAACTACCAGCGACTGTTCCCGTGGCGCCGACGGATCCGTCATGGTGCCAGGTTGAGTGCCGCAGCCAGTCTGACCGTCAGCGGCCGAGCGGATGCTCGGCCAGCCAGCCGCCCGCCACCGCCTGCGGGTCGGCGCCGGCTGCGCACTTGCCGGCGCATCTCGACCAGGGCCGCGGTGTCCAGCACGCCGGCCACTTCGTTGATCGCCAGCAACTGCCGATCGCTCAGCGCGTTGCGGCGATACAGCGGCACCACGTTCTCCGCACGGATCAGTGCGGGTTTGCCGTCGGCCAGCGCGACCAGGTCGCCGGGAGTGCCGGGGTCGGCGGTGGTGGTCCACCCCGCGGTCAGCTGTCCGGCCCGAATCGCGGCGAACATCGTTGCGCCATCAGGGAATTCGCGTGGCTCGGGAAGCCGGCAGCGAGCCGACCGTCGACGGGTTCCTGGTGCCCGGCGACAGCCCCGACGACGAGGCCGTCGCAGTGGCGCGGCAGCGTGCTCAAGTCCGCACTGACATCGCTGCCGCCCCACGCCTTGGCGGTGGGCTGGCTGACCAGCAACACGGGTTTGTCTTCGGCGGCCGTCGTGTAGTCGCCCGCCACGACGCCCTCGGGCAGCGCAGCGATCATCGCGCGGTAGACGTCTTTGTCCGACATCGCCGTCGCGCCGGGCTGCAAGACCTGCAACGTGCGGCCGGTGAAGGCGGGAACGACGGTGAACGCGCCGGAATCCAATTGCGGCTTCGGGTCGGCCGCCGTCGCGGCCCGCGCACCGAACCCGTAGGACCGCAGGGCGGCGACGTAGACGCCGGCCAGCAGCGCCGAATCGGCGTCGGGCCGGGATCCGACCACCACTTCGGCACGGGCTACGACGGTCGCCGGTGCTCGGTTGCGCAACCGGCGCACAGCGAGTACGGCGGCGAGCAGCGGCACCGCCAGCCTGCCGATTCTCACCCCCGGCGACGGAAGTGTCTGAGGCTTCGCGTGGCCAGTGCCACCGCCGTGGCGACCGCTTCCCCGACGCGGGTGTCCAGCGGGCTGGGGACGATCCGGTCGAGCGCGAGGTCGTCGCTGACGACGGAGAAGATCGCCTCGGCCGCGGCGACCATCATCTTTTCGGTGATCCGGCGCGCGCCGGCTTCCAGCGCGCCGCGGAACACCCCGGGGAAGGCCAGCACGTTGTTGATCTGATTCGGGAAATCGCTACGGCCGGTGGCCACCACCGCGGCGTACTTGGCCGCGATCTGCGGGTGGATCTCCGGATCGGGGTTGGACAGCGCGAAGACGATCCCGTCGGGCGCCATGGTGGCGATCATCTCTTCGGGAACCACGCCCCCCGACAGCCCCAGGAACACGTCGGCGCCCCGGATGGCTTCGGCCAGGCTGCCGGTCAGGCCGGCGGGGTTGGTGCGCCGCGCCAGAGCCACCTTGACGTCGTTCATGTCGTCGCGACCGGTGTGCAGAATCCCGCGCGAGTCGAGCACGGTGATATCCGAAACACCCATCACCATAAGGAGATTGGTGCACGCGACACCGGCCGCACCGGCTCCGGACACCACCATCTTCAGCGAGGCCATGTCGCGGCCGAGCACCTTGCTGGCACCCATGAGCGCGGCCAGCACCACGATCGCCGTGCCGTGCTGGTCGTCGTGCATCACCGGGCAGTCCAGCGCCTCGATGAGGCGACGCTCGATCTCGAAGCAGCGCGGCGCCGAGATGTCCTCGAGGTTGACCGCGCCGAACGTCGGGCGCAGCCGCACCAGCGTTTCCACGATCTCGTCGGGATCCTTGGTGTCCAGCACGATCGGGATGGCGTTCAGCCCGCCGTACGCCTGAAACAGCGCGCACTTGCCCTCCATGACCGGCAGCGACGCCGACGGGCCCGATGTCGCCCAGGCCGAGTACCGCGCTGCCGTCGCTGACCACGGCCACCAGCCGGTTCGCCCAGGTGTAGCGGGCGGCCTGGGCGTGGTCGGCGGCGATCGCGCGGCTGACCTGTGCCACGCCGGGGGTGTAGGCGATCGACAAAGCGCGCTGGGTATCCAGCGGGGACGTCAGGCCTACGGAAAGCTTGCCGCCCACGTGTGCCTCGAAGATCTCCGCGTCGGTGATCACGCCGTGCTCGGCGTGCGTCTGTATCGATTCAAGCAATTCGGACACGCGCTTCAGGGTACTGACTACCCATTAGTAGGCCTAATTGGTGAGGTGGGTCTCAGTGCCGACCTCCGGCGCCGCGCAAGGGCGTCAGATCGATGGCCGACGACCGCCGCTAGATCAGCTTGAGCTCGGTGACGGCGGCGCGCTCGTCGACCAGCTCGGCGGTGGTCTTGTCGATGCGGCCGCGGGAGAACTCGTCGATCTCCAGCCCCTGCACGATCGACCAGTTGCCGTCCTTGGTGGTCACCGGGAACGAGGACACGATCCCCTCGGGCACGCCGTACGAGCCGTCGGAGAAGACAGCCATCGACACCCAGTCGCCCTCCGGGCTGCCCAGCAGCCAGGACCGGGCGGCGTCGACGGTGGCCGACGCGGCCGAGGCGGCCGAGGAGGCGCCGCGCGCGTCGATGATCGCCGCGCCGCGCTTGGCGACCGTCGGGATGAAGTCGTTCTCGATCCAGTTCTGGTCGTTGACCACCTCGGCCGCGTTCTTGCCGCCGACCTCGGCGTGGAAGATGTCGGGGTACTGGGTGGCCGAGTGGTTGCCCCAGATGGTCACCTTCTTGATGTCGGTGACCGCGGCGCCGGTCTTCTTGGCCAGCTGCGAGATCGCCCGGTTGTGGTCGAGGCGGGTCAGCGCGGAGAACCGCTCCTTCGGGATGTCGGGGGCGTTGCTCAGCGCGATCAGCGCGTTGGTGTTGGCCGGGTTGCCGGTCACGCCGATGCGGACGTCGTCGGCGGCGACGGAGTTGAGTGCCTTGCCCTGCGCGGTGAAGATCGCGCCGTTGGCCTCCAGCAGGTCGCTGCGCTCCATGCCCGGGCCGCGCGGCCGCGCGCCGACCAGCAGCGCCAGGTTGACGCCGTCGAAGATCTTGTTCGCGTCCGCGCCGATCTCGACGCCGGACAGCAACGGGAACGCGCAGTCGTCCAGCTCCATCACGACGCCCTCGAGCGCCTTGAGGGCGGGCTCGATCTCAAGGAGACGCAGCTCGATCGGGCGGTCGGGGCCCAGCAACGAGCCGCTCGCCAGGCGGAACAACAGGCTGTAGCCGATCTGGCCGGCGGCGCCGGTGACAGCGACCTTGAGAGGACTTGCGCTCACGTCGATTTACTCCTTGTGGAGAAGTTCGTGCAGATTCGGGTTTCGGCTCGAAACTAGCGCACTCTGCTCGGCCGACAATCTCCGGTCCGCTACCAGGGCTTTCCCGACGCCAGATCGTCGCGCTTCGAACAGCCGGACACGCGTACCATGGACCACCGCCTGGCTCGGATCTGCGCATGGTGGGAGGTGGATGTGTTCCAAGGATTCGACGCATTGCCCGAAGCGCTTCGGCCCCTTGCGCACGAACCGCACCCCAAGCCGAGCCCCGACCCCGGAACCGCCCAAGGAGACGCTGGTCGACTGCGCCGTCTACGCCGACGGCCACCGGTTGCCCGGCAAACTCGGCTACGCGGCCGCCCTGGATAAGGTGCGCGAGATCGAGACGCAGGGGCACGACGGATTCGTCTGGGTCGGCTTGCGCGAACCGAACCAGTCCGAGATGCAGGAAGTGGCCGACGTGTTCGGGCTGCACCCGCTGGCCGTGGAAGACGCGGTGTGTGCCCATCAGCGGCCCAAGCTGGAGCGCTACGACGACACCCTGTTCCTGGTCCTCAAGACCGTCAACTACGTCCCCCACGAATCGGTGGTGCTGGCCCGCGAGATCGTCGAGACCGGCGAGATCATGGTCTTCGTCGGCAGGGACTTCGTGGTCACCGTCCGCCATGGCGAACACGGCGGACTGTCCGACGTGCGCAAGCGGATGGATGCCGACCCCGAGCAGATGCAGTTGGGCCCCTACGCGGTGATGCACGCCATCGCCGACCATGTGGTGGACCACTACCTCGAGGTGAGCAGTCTGATGCTGGCCGACATCGACAGCATCGAGGGGCTGGCGTTCGCCCCGGGCAGCAAGATCGACGTCGAACCGATCTACCTGCTCAAGCGCGAGGTCGTCGAACTGCGCCGGTGCGTCAATCCGCTGTCGGCCGCGTTCCATCGCATCCAGATGGACAACAAGGACGTGATCTCCAAGGAAGTGCGGCGCTATCTGCGCGACGTCGCCGACCACCACTCCGAGGCCGCGGACCAGATCGCCAGCTACGACGACATGCTCAACTCGCTGGTCCAGGCGGCACTGGCCCGGGTCGGGATGCAGCAGAACAACGACATGCGCAAGATGGCGGCCTGGGCCGGTATCTTGGCGGTGCCCACCATGGTCGCCGCCATCTACGGGATGAACTTCCATTTCATGCCCGAGCTGAACTGGACATGGGGTTACCCGGCGGATCATGGCCGTGATGACCGTCGTCCTGCGTGGGGCTGTACTTCCAGTTCCGGCGCAACAACTGGCTCTAGCGCTGCCGACGGATCGCGTCAATCGGGCTGTGCGGCAGGGCGATTCGGATCCAGCACGTCGACGCCGTCGTTGTCCCACGCTTGCCGCATCGCCTCGGCACCTTTGAGCCGCACCCACGCCGCTTCGGTGGCGGTGATGGGGGTCGCCGACAGGAACTGCACCGGGTCGCGGGGCGGGTCCAGCGGCAGATCGCGAATCTCGCTGCGGCCCAACAGCACAGCGGTGAACGGCACCCGCGACGACGGGGACGCCCACAGCGGCGAGCCGAGATCGACCAGCGCGTCGGCGCACAGCACCACACCGTCGACGGCCGGCGCCGCCGCCAGGATCGCCAGGCTGCGCGCGATGCCGGAGACCGGGCCGGGATCGCGCAACTGCAGCACGATTTCGGCGCGCGGACCGCGCAACGGGTCGGCGATGATCCAGCGTCGGTTCGGCCATCGGGTAGCGTGAGCAGCCCAGCGATGACGTAATGCACCGTCCCGTCCGGCTCGCGGAATCGCAGCACCTCGATGGTCTCGGTGCCCAGAAATGTCACGCTCGCCGCATCGGGCTCGGCGTCGGTGAAGTGAGCCCGCAGATGCGCGCGCACCTGGTCCAGATCCGGTGTCACGGTGTCCCCGACGGCGCGATGGTCAGGTTCGCCCCGGAATCCGCATCGAAGACCACCAGCTTGGTGGTGTCGAACGCCAACTCGATCGACTGCCCGATGGCCGCCTTCGATTCGGCGGGAACCCTTGCCACGAACTGGTTTTCGTGGACGTCGGACTCGGCGGCCAACTCGTCCAGCTGGGCCGAGTGCGCGGCCCACGCCGTCGGTGGAGAAGTAGACGTACTTGTCGGCGCCCAGCGACTCGACCAAGTCGACCTTCACCTCGAAGGTCAGCGCCCTGATGCGTTGGTAACCGTCGATCAGTGCGGCGTCGGACAGATGCTCGGGCCGCACGCCGACGATGACGTTCGCCGGTTCCGGATGCCGGGCGATCACCTCTTGGACTTCCGGTGTCAGCATCACCTCGCCGAACGGCAGGTCAGCCCGACGGGCGTCAGCGTGGCGGGGAAGAAGTTCATCGCCGGCGAGCCGATGAAGCCGGCGACGAACAGGTTGGCCGGGCGCTCGTACAGCTCGTCCGGCGTGCCGATCTGTTGCGCAACACCGGAATGCATCACCACCACGCGGTCGCCCAGCGTAGTG
>CAWCJU010000009.1:0-279595 GCA_963796035.1 uncultured Actinomycetota bacterium
GGCCAATCGCGCCGTTGCCGTCAGCGCCGTCGGACTGGCGCTGACCGGCCTGGTCGAGTTGGTCATCGCGCTGCTGTCCGGCTCGGTGGCGCTGCTGGGCGATGCGCTGCACAACCTGTCGGACGTCTCGACCAGCGTCCTGGTGTTCATCGGCTTCCGCGCGTCGCGCAAGCTTCCCACCGAGCGGTATCCCTACGGCTACGAACGCGCCGAAGACCTCGCCGGTATCGGGGTGGCCCTGGTGATCTGGGGCAGCGCCGTCGTCGCCGGCTTCGAGAGCGTCACCAAGCTGCTTCGCCACGGCGGCACCGGCTACGTGGGCTGGGGCATCGGCGCGGCGGTCGTGGGCGTGGTGGGCAATCAGCTGGTGGCCCGCTACAAACTGGTGGTGGGCAAGCGAATTCGATCAGCGACGATGGTGGCCGACGCCAAGCATTCGTGGCTGGACGCGTTGTCGTCGGGCGGCGCGGTGCTCGGGCTGATCGGCGTGGCGCTGGGCTGGGGGTGGGCCGACGCGGTTGCCGGCATCGTCGTCACCGGGTTCATCTGCCACGTCGGCTGGGGGGTGACCGCCGACATCGCGCATCGCCTGCTCGACGGCGTCGACCCCGACATCATCACCACCGCCGAGGCCGTCGCCGCCTCGGTCCCCGGTGTGACGCATGCGCACGCCAGGGCCAGGTGGACCGGGCGGACCCTGCGCGTCGAGGTGGAAGGCTTTTTGAAGGCCGACACTCCGCTGGCGGCCTCCGACCAGATCGGTCGCAGCGTCGCCGCGGCGCTGACGCCTCAGATCCCGGAGATGCAGAGCTTCACGTGGACGGCACGCGCCGCCTGAGGTAACCGGACCTCAGCGGCGGAACCGCTCCCGCAGTTGCGGGTCGTTTTCCCACCACAGCCCCGACGCCGCCGGGGTGTCGCTCTCGGCGCCGTCCACGCTGTGCGCCTTGGCCTCCGCCTCATCCAACTCGGCATCGACGGCGACCGCGTGCGCCTTTTCGTCGCGGGACATCGCGCGCATCAGCAGCAGCACGAACGGCCAGCCGACCAGATCCCCGAGGATCCACAAGACGCCGGCGCCGATCGTCTGGTCGAGCCGCGGATCCGGGCCCCAAGAGCGTTGCAGCGCCGCGTAATACGCCGCGCCGATCAATGCGCCCTGCCAGATGACCAACCCCAGCACACCGTCGCCGAGCGCCTCGGCGACGGTGATCAGCAGCGAGATCGACTGCGGGTATCTGTGGGGTACGGGGTCTTCTTGCAGCCGGGCATAGAAGTAGCCGAAGCCCAGGGCGACCAACAGGATTCGCGTCGGCGCACCGATCCACTCGTTCTGCAGCGCCGCGGTGTACCAGGGCGTCAGGTACAGCAACCACGGCGTCGCGAGCATCGCCACCGATGTGGTCGCCGGATGAAGGAGCAGGCGGGCGAACGGGGTCGCCAACAACCGGTCGATGCGGTCGCGGCCGGCCGGCCCGACGGCGTCGCGAAAAACGGTGACCGGCTTGGCCTGCGCGATGAAGAACGGCACGACATAGAGCAGCAGCAACACCTGCAGCGCGCGCACCCAGAACAGTACGTAGGCGTAGGCGCCGATCGCGCTGACGTGGCCAGCAGCCACATCAGCATGCCCACGCCGAAGCACGCGGCGTTCGCGGCGCGGACCGCGCTCTCGGCGTCGCGGGTGCGCCGGTAGCGCCAGGCGTATCCGGTGGCGAGCACCGCGACGACGGCCGCGGAGCCCAGGTCGAAATGCCAAGTCTGAACTGCCGCGTCCCATGTCAGCGGTCCGGGATCGACGCGCACGGCCAACAGCCTATTGCGGCGCGGAATCGGATCAGTTGCCGGCGGCGCCGTCCGGCTTCGGACCGCGGTCGTCGCCGGTGACGTACTTCGGGCAGTAATGGGCGGCCGAGAGGTAGGTGAACTTGGCCGCGGCGGCGCCCTGGAAGGCGGGATTCTGGTTGCGCAGGTCCGTCACGATCTTCGCGTCGGACTGGCCGTCGTCGAGCAGGTCGCACACCGACTTGCCGATGGTGATCGCGTTGCCGCCATCCTGGTAGGTGAGGCCGGCGTCGCGGAGGTCTTTCAGGAAGTCCTGATCGTTGTCGATGTCCGCGTGCGCCGGCGCGGCCAGGACGATCATGGTTGCGAGGCTGGTCAGCCCCAGGAGAAATCGCATAACGCAGTCATTGTCGCAAACCTGCCGGCGATCGGCATCTCGAGCGCTACGAGGCGTTCGGGGCGCTCGTGGTGATGGCGCTGGGGCAGTACGTGCTGGCGGCGATGGCCGCGAACTGGTTGGCCTTGTCCTGGCTCAGCGCGGAGTTCTTGGACAGCAGCGTCTTGACCACATCGGGCATCTGCGTGCCCTGGCCGACCGTGTCGCACACCCATCTGCCCGCGCCCACGGCCTTGCCCGGGTCGGAAAAGGTGATACCCGCCGCCTGCAGCGACGCGATGAACGAGTCGTCGGTGGTGTCGGCGTGCGCCGGCGCGGCCAGGCCGATCGCGACGGCCAGGCCACACAGCGTGAGCAGTGGCTTCATGACTGAAGCATTCTCCCAGAGCGGTCAATGGCCCGCACCTCCTCGGCGCACGTCGTCAACCCACGGTTGACACCATCGACGCGTCAACCTACCGTTGACGACATGTCCGAGCCTGTCCGCATCGCCTACCCGATCCGTCTCGACGAGCTGATCAACGCCATCAAGACGACCCGCCCCGACGTACTGGATCAGCTGGCCGACGCCGTCCTGGCCGCCGAGCACCTGGGCGAGATCGCCGACCATTTGATCGGCCACTTCGTGGACCAGGCCCGCCGCTCCGGGGCGTCCTGGACCGACATCGGCAAGAGCATGGGCGTCACCAAACAGGCCGCGCAGAAGCGATTCGTGCCGCGCGCCGAGCCCGCCGCCCTCGATCTCGAACAAGGGTTCGGGCGCTTCACGCCGCGGGCGCGGGGCGCGGTCGTGGCGGCCCAGAACGCCGCGCACGAAGCCGGCAACAGCGAGATCACCCCGGACCATCTGTTGCTCGGCGTGCTCGGCGATCCGGCCGCCCTGGCGACGGTGTTGCTGCACCTACAGAACGTCGACACCGAGGCGCTGCGCGCCGCCGCGACCGAGGCGACTGCCGCGCTGCGCGTGGATGCCGAACCGCCGCAGCTCATTCCGTTCAGCGGGCCGGCGCGCAAGGCGCTCGAATTGGCCGTGCGCGAGGCACTTCGGCTCGGCCACAACTACGTCGGCACCGAGCACCAGCTGCTGGCGCTGCTGGAGCTCGAGGGCGGGGACGGGCCGCTGCACCGATGCGGCGTCGACAAGGACCGGGTCGAGGCGGATCTGCTCCACGGCGCTGCAATCCCTGGCCGGCGGCAAAAACGCCAACGCCGGGCGCCGCCGGAGACGGCTGAGCGGCGTGGCCGACCCTGCCCTGCGGCCTCACCGCGTGTGCAATCATGCGAGGGTCCCCCGCAACGGCGCCAAGGAGGCACGACATGGCGAAGATGCACCGCTGGCTGATGATCGCCGTCCGCCTTTCTGGTTGCCACGGCCGGCGTCCATCGCCGTCGGCGTCGCCGCGGTTCCGCTGCCCCGCGCCTGGGCCGGCGATGCGCCGATCGGCCACATCGGTGACACGCTGCGGGTGGACAACGGCACCTTCATCGCCGACGTCACCGTGAGCGGCGTGGCGGCCTGCGACCCGCCGCCGGGATTCGGCTACACGCGCGAAGGCACCTATAAAGGCTTCCCGGGCAGCACCGTCGAGCGCGCCGACGTGACCGTCCGCGCGATCCGGGTGCCCAACCCGTACGTCATGGCGACCGTGATTGATTTCAACGGCGTGACCCCGAACGCCGACGCGTACAAGCCGCGGGCCTCCGATGCGCCCGACGCGCTGGACAACGTGCTCGTCAACGCCCCGAACGGGGCGATCGTGCGCGGCGGCATCTACTGGGACGCCTACCGCGATCCCGTCTCCGCCGTCGTCCTGCTGGACAAGAAGACGGGCTATCACCTCGCGCAGTGGAACCTCTGACCGGAACGTTCCAGATCGCGCGCGGCGGACTCCGGTGACGCCGCAGAGCTGGCCGCCGTTGCGGCCCTTACCTTTCCGTTGGCGTGTCCGCCATCGGCGGACGCCGGAGAACATCGCGGCGTTCATCGACGCGAACCTGTCGGCCGCCCACTTCGCGGCGTATCTCGGCGATCCGGATCGCGCCGTCGTCACCGCGCGTCAGGACGGCCGGATTGTCGGTTACGCCATGCTGGTTCGCGGGGAGTCCGATCACACCGACGTGCAGAGGGCGGTGCGCATCGCCCGGCGGCCGAGCTGTCGAAGATGTATGTCCTGCCCGACCGCCACTTCAGCGGGGCCGCCGCGGCGCTGATGGAACGCACGCTGGCCATCGCGGCCGATTGGGGGGTTCGCTGCGTGTGGCTGGGCGTGAACCGGGCAAACCAACGCGCACAACGCTTTTACCGCAAGAGCGGGTTTACGATCAACGGCACCAGGACGTTTCAACTGGGCACCGCCGTCGAGAGCGACTATCGTCATGATCCGCGAGCTGCGTTAGCCGCGGCGGTCAGCGCCAGAAGCCGGGAAGTGGCCCGCAGGTACTTCTTTCGGTATCCCCCGGCCAGCATCTCCTCGCTGAAGATGGTGTCCAGCTTGGCACCCGAGGCCACCACCGGAATGCCCGCGTCATAGAGCCGATCGGTCAGCGACACCAGCCTCAGCGCGACGTTCTGATCGTCGATGCCGTGCACGCCGGTCAAAAACACCGCCGCTGACCCCCTCGATCAGCGTCAGATACCGCGACGGGTGCATGGTGGCCAGGTGCGCACACAGCGCGTCGAAATCGTCGAGCGTCGCGCCGTCGACCCGCGCGGCGCGCGCAGCCACCTCGTCGTCGGACAGCGGCTGCGGCGCGGGCGGCAGACCGCGGTGCCGGTAGTCCGGGCCCTCGATCCGCACGGTCGTGAAAATGCTTGCCAGCGTGTTGATTTCGCGCAGAAAATCCTGTGCCGCGAAGCGGCCCTCGCCGAGCTGCTCGGGCAGCGTGTTGGAGGTGGCGGCCACCGACACGCCGCGCTCGACCAGCGACGGAGAGCAGCCGCGAGATCAGCGTGGTGTTGCCCGGGTCGTCGAGTTCGAATTCGTCGATGCAGACCGCGGTGTAGTTGGCCAGCAGGTCGATGCACTCGGCGAAGCCGAACACCCCGGCCAGCTGGGTCAGCTCCCCGAACGTCGCAAACGCCTTGGGAGCCAAGCCCATCCGGTGACCCGCCCGGCCCGTCACCGGGCAGCTGGTAGTAGGCCGACGCCAGCAGGTGCGTCTTGCCCACGCCGAATCCGCCGTCCAGGTACAGCCCGACGCCGGGCAGGATTTCGCGCCGGCCCAACAACTTTCGCCGGCCGGCGCGCCGCTCGACGGCCTGGCGGCAGAAGTCTTGACACGCCACCACCGCGGCGGCCTGCGTCGGCTCCGCCGGATCGGGCTGATACGTCGCGAAGCTCACGTCGGCGAAGGTCGGAGGCGGTCTCAATTGGGCGATCAGCCGCTCCGGCGACACCGTCGGATGCCGATCCACCAGGTGAGCCACGCCGCCGGAAGCGCCCGCGGAGCTGGACCCGTGCATGCAGGAACTGTAGCGGCGTGCTGCAATCAGACTCATGCCCGACTCCGGCGGCCCTGAGAGTTTCGCGAGTTCCGCGACCTCGGAGCCGCCGCTGTCGCTACTCGGTTCGGTTCGCGGACTCGACGACGGCGACCTCCCCCGGCTCTACGGGTATCCCGAACGCGACGGGACGTGGGTGCGGGCGAACTTCATCACCAGCGTCGACGGCGGGGCCACCTCGGGCGGCAGCAGCGGCGCGATGGGCGGCCCGGGCGACCGGTTCATCTTCAACCTGCTGCGTGAACTCGCCGACGTCATCATGGTGGGCGCGGGCACCGTGCGGATCGAGGGTTACTCCGGCGCGCAGGTCGGCGTCGTCCAGCGTCAGCGCCGGCGGAGCCCGCGGGCAGAGCGAGGTCCCGCAACTGGCGATCGTGACCGGGTCGGGCCAACTCAACCGGGATATGGCGGTGTTCACCCGCACCGAGGTGAAGCCGCTGGTGCTCACCTGCACCGCGGCGGCCGAGCAGACCCGCCGGGGGCTCAGCGGCCTGTGCGACGTGCTCGACTGCTCCGGGAACGATCCGGCGAAGATCGACGAGGCCGCCCTGCTGGCGGCCCTCGGCGCGCGCGGCATGCGCCGCATCCTCACCGAGGGCGGGCCGACACTGCTGGACTCGCTGATGCGGCGCGACATGCTCGACGAGCTGTGCCTGACGATCGCGCCCTGCATCGTCGGCGGCCAGGCCCGCCGCATCGCGTCCGGCCCGGGCCGGCTGCTCACCCGGATGCGCTGTGCCCACGTCCTGACCGACGACGCCGGCTACCTTTACACCCGCTACATCAAGGCCTAGCTACTGTGGTCGGCATGAGTCGGCCGTACACGTGCGCCACGATCCTGGTTGCGGTGACCGCGTTACTGGCCGGCTGCGTCCCGGGCCTGGCCGCCGATCCGCGGTTCGCCACCAATTCCGGTGCGCGGCCCGCAGGGCGCGGCGACCTCGAAGCCGGCGCCCAGCGGGCCGCCACCGATCGCCGCACCCAAGAACGACTTGGCGTGGCACGACTGCACCTCGCGGGTGTTCGCCGACGCGGCGGTTCCCGCCGCCGCCGGCGTCCAGTTGGATTGCGCGAACTACGACGCCGACCTGGACCCCGTCAACGGCGGGGGCGGCAGCCTGAGCATCGGCGTGGTGCGCGCCCGCTCGAACCAGACCCCCCAGGATGCCGGGCCGCTGGTCTTCACCACCGGCTCCGATCTGCCGTCCTCGGCGCAGCTGCCGATCTGGCTGTCGCGGGCGGGCGCCGACGTGCTCGCCACCCACCCCATCGTGTCCGTCGACCGCCGCGGCATCGGGCATGTCGAGCCCCATCGACTGCCGCGACAAATTCGACCGTCAGCAGATGCGCGACCAGTCGCAATTCCAGACCGGCGACGACCCGGTGGCCAACCTTTCCGAGGTCTCCAACACCGCCACCACCAACTGCGGCGACGCGGTCGGGATCGGTCCGAACGCGTCCTCCTACGACGACGCGCACGCCGCCTCCGACATCGAGCGGTTGCGCACCCTGTGGGACGTGCCCACCCTCGCGCTGGTCGGCATCGGCAACGGCGCGCAGGTGGCGCTGGCCTACGCCGGATCACGGCCGGACAAGGTGGCCCGCTTGATCCTCGACTCACCGGTTGCGTTGGGCACCAACGCCGAAGCCGCCGCCGAGCAACAGGTCAAGGGACAGCAGGCCGCGCTCGACGCCTTCGCCGCCCAGTGCATCGCGGTGAACTGCGCGCTGGGTGCGGACCCGAAGGGTGCCGTCAGCGCCCTGCTGGCCGACGCCCGCGCGGGCAAGGGCCCCGGCGGAGCGTCGGTCGCGCAGGTGGCCAACGCCATCACCGTCGCGCTCGGTTATCCCGCCGGCGGCCGCGTCGGCGCCACCACCAACCTGGCCAACGCGCTGGCGGCCGCCCGCTCCGGCGACACCAACGCGCTGAACAACCTGATCAACCACGCCAACGGCATCCAGGACTCCGACGGCCAGTTCGTCAACGTGTGCAGCGACGCGGTCAACCGCCCCACGCCGGACCGGGTGCGCGAACTCGTCGTCGCCTGGGGCAAGCTCTACCCCGACTTCGGTACCGTCGCCGCGCTCAACATGGTCAAGTGCGTGCACTGGCCCACCGGCTCGCCGCCGCCCACACCCAAGACCCTCAAGGTCGACGTGCTGCTGCTCGGTGTGCAGAACGATCCGATCGTCGGTACCGACGGTGTCGCGGCGACCGCGGCCAGCATCATCAACGCCAACGCGGCCAGCAAGCGGGTGATGTGGCAGGGCATCGGCCACGGCGCCAGCATCTTCTCGGGCTGCGCCGTTCCGCCTTTGATCGGCTACCTCAGCAGCGGCAAATTGCCCAAGACCGACACCTACTGCCCGGCCTGACGCTGCTTTCCGGCTGTCGCGCGCGCCGGTGTACGGTGCGCTGGTGACGGCAGCTGAATCGACCCGAACCGGCCTGCGTGATTGGACCCTGACCGCCTTTCGTCCCCGTACCGCCGCACCGAGCGTCGCGACCGTGTTGCGGATCGGCGTTGTGGCCGCTGGCCATCTTCTCGGTACTGCACCGCAGCATCGTGCTCACCCTCAACGGCAACATCACCGACGACTTCAAACCGGTGTACCGCGCGGTGCTGAACTTCCGGCACGGCTGGGACATCTACAACGAGCACTTCGACTACGTCGACCCGCACTACCTGTATCCGCCGGGCGGCACCCTGCTGATGGCGCCGTTCGGGTACCTGCCCTTCACGCCGTCGCGGTTCCTGTTCATCCTGATCAACACCGTCGCAATCCTGATCGCCTGGTACCTGCTGCTGCGGATGTTCAAATTCACTCTGGCCTCGGTCGCCGCACCCGCCCTGCTGCTGGCCATGTTCTGCACCGAAAGCGTGACCAGCACGCTGGTATTCACCAACATCAACGGCTGCGTCCTGCTGGCCGAGGTGCTGTTCCTGCGCTGGCTGCTGGACGGGAGGGTCAGCCGGCAGTGGTGGGCCGGCCTCGTGATCGGCCTGACGCTCACGCTCAAACCCGTGCTGGGCCCGCTGCTGTTGCTGCCGCTGCTGAATCGCCAGTGGCGGACGCTGGTACCCGCGTTCTCGGTGCCCGTGGTGATCAACATCGCCGCCTGGCCGCTGGTCAGCCACCCGATGGAGTTCTTCACCAAAACGCTGCCGTACATCGTGTGGCACCCGGGACTACTTCAACAGCTCCATCGAGGGCAACGGCGTGTACTTCGGTTTGCCCACCTGGCTGATCGTGTTCATGCGGATCCTGTTCGTCCTGCTCGACAATCGGCGCGCTGTGGCTGCTGTACCGCTACTACCGCACCCGCGACCCGCTGTTCTGGTTCACCAGCTCGTCGGGGGTGCTGCTGCTGTGTTCGTGGCTGGTGCTCGCCGCTGGCCCAGGGCTACTACTCGATGATGCTGTTCCCGTTCTTGATGACGGTGGTGCTGCAGAACTCGCTGATCCGCAACTGGCCCGCCTGGCTCGGGATCTACGGCTTCATGACGCTGGACGACTGGCTGATCTACCGGGCGATGAGGTACGGCCGTGCGCTGCACTATCTCAAGATCACCTACGGCTGGTCGCTGCTGCTGATCGTCGCCTTCACCGTGCTGCTCTTCCGTTATCTGGACGCCAAGGCCGAGAACCGGCTGGACGAGGGCATCGATCCGGCGTGGCTGACGGCCGAGCCGCGGCGAGCTAGCGTGGATGCATGACCTCCCCTGACGTGTCGCAGCCCAAGCTGCAACTGAGCGACGACGAGTGGCGCAAGAAACTCAGCCCCGAAGAGTTCCACGTGCTGCGCCAAGCCGGCACCGAACGCCCGTTCACCGGTGAATACACCGACACCAAAACCGAAGGCGTCTACCAGTGCCGAGCCTGCGGTGCCGAATTGTTCCGCAGCACAGAGAAATTCGAGTCGCACTGCGGTTGGCCGTCGTTCTTCGACCCGGCGAAGTCCGATGCGGTGATCCTGCGGCCCGACCATTCCATGGGCACGACGCGCACCGAGGTGCTGTGCGCGAACTGCCACAGCCACCTGGGCCATGTGTTCGCCGGCGAGGGCTACCCGACGCCGACGGATCAGCGCTACTGCATCAACTCGGTCTCGCTGCGGCTGGTGCCGGCGGGCGGATAGGCCGCGGGGCGGGTCGGCCCTTCTCGGTTAAGTCCGGGCGCCTCAGAGTCCCGCGCCGGCGGGGCATGCCGATTGCCCGCCTCTGAGCGACAATTCAGCGACAACAGTGTTGCCGTCAGGCGTGGCTACCGGCGCCCACCGCCAGCCCGCACCCGACGTTGTCGCTCGAAGGCGGGCAACAGCCCACTTCCCCCGGCGGGCGACAACGCTGACGCCCGGGCAATTCAGTCCACCCGGGTGGCGTGCACTTCCCAGAACGGGGCGTGTGCCCGCGCGCCCTCGAGCCACGGCTCGATCACCCGGAAGCGCTCCAGCAACTTCTCCGCCTGATCGGCGATGTCGGGGTTGCGCTTGGCCATCGCCTCGATGGACTCGACGCTGACGTTGACCCGATAGGTGGTCGTGCCCAGGTAGGTGATCTCCCACCCACCGTCCGGAAGCACGTCGCGAAAATCATTCTCGGACAACGACCGCAGCATCTTGAAGCCATTGATGTTGTGTTCGCCGAACTCGAACATGTACAGCCGCGCGCCCGGCTTGGTGGCGCGGTGCAGCGCCCGCACGTAGGAGCTGCGCAGCTCGGGCTCGGTGCTGAAGGTGTGGTAGAAGGCGCAGTCGACCACCGTGTCGAAGCGGCCGTCGAACCCGTCCAGCTTCGTCGCGTCGGCCAGCTCGAAATTGACTGATACACCGGCCTTTTGGGCGTTCTCCCGGGCCCGCTCGATGGCTCCCGCCGAACCGTCGATGCCCGTCGCCGAGAAGCCCTTGGACGCGTAGTAGATGGCGTGATGGCCCGGACCGGTGCCCGGGTCGAGCACCTCACCCTTGATGGCGCCCAGCGCGACGAGCTGCTGGACCACCGGCTGCGGCCCGCCGATGTCCCACGGTGTGGCGCTCGGCAGGCCGTACGATGTCCGCTGGTCGCGATACATCTCCTCGAAGCGGGTGGGATCGTTCGGGTCGAACGTCGTCATTTGGCGCCACTCCTCTCCGTCATTCGTGGCGCTACGCGCTATATCGTCGCCGGCGCGGTTGTCATGGCAGGGCGTTCACCAACTGCTCGACGGGCACGCGGGGACCGGTGAAGAACGGCGTCTCCTCGCGGGTGTGCCGGCGGGCGTCGGTGGCGCGCAGTTCGCGCATCAGGTCGACGATGCGGTGCAGTTCGGGTGCCTCGAAAGCCAGGAGCCATTCGTAATCGCCGAGCGCGAACGCCGGGACGGTGTTGGCGCGGACGTCCTTGTACTCGCGCGCGGCCATGCCGTGCTCGGCGAGCATGCGGCGGCGTTCCTCGTCGGGAAGCAGGTACCACTCGTAGGACCGCACAAAGGGATACACGCAGATGTAGGCGCCGGGTTCCTCGCCGGCCAGGAACGCCGGGATGTGGCTCTTGTTGAACTCGGCCGGCCGATGCAACGCCACGCTGCTCCACACCGGCGCACTGGCCCGCCCCAGCGCCGTGGTGCGCCGGAAATCGGCGTAGGTGGCCTGCAGCGCTTCGACGCGTTCGGCGTGGGTCCAGATCATGAAGTCGGCGTCGGCGCGCAGCCCCGCGACGTCGTAGAGGCCGCGCACCACGACGCCGCGCTCCTCCTGCTGCTTGAAGAACGTCGACGCTTCGTCGATGACGTCGTCCCGCTGATCGCCCAGCTCACCCGGCTCTACGGAGAACACCGAGAACATCAGGTAGCGGATCGCGGAATTGAGCGAGTCGTAGTCGAGCTTGGCCATGGAACCTATCGTGCCACCTGCGCGTCCAAGTCTCCGATGGCCCTGATCACACGCTCGACCGCGCGCCCGGCCGCGCCGACGCAGGCCGGCACGCCGATGCCGTCGAGGTAGCCGCCGGCCACGGCGAGCGTCGGGGGCAGCCCCGCGCGCACCTCGGCGACCAGGCCGGCATGGCCCGGCCCGTACTGCGGCATCGCGTCGATCCAGCGCTGGATGCGGACGTCGACGGGGTCCATGGTCAACCCGAACACGGTGGCCAGGTCGCCCAACGCCCAGGTCAGCAGCTCGTCGTCGGACGTGTCGGCCGCCACGCGATCGCCGAACCGACCGAACGACAGCCGCAGCAGTTGCGCGTCGCCGCGGGCACCCCACTTTCTGGAGGACAGCGTGATGGCCTTGGCCCGCAGCCGCTCACCGGTGGCCACCAGCACGCCCGAACATTCGGGAAACGCGGTATCGCCCGGCACGGCGAGCGCCATCACCACCGACGACGCGCTGGTGATGCGCCCGGCGGCGGCGACGCTGCGCGGGGCGAGCTCGTCGAGCAGCCGGCAACATTCCCTCGCCGGCACGGCCAGGATCACCGCATCGGCGGCCCAGCGGGCCCCGGTGTCGTCGACCAGCGTCCAGCTCGCGCCGGCGCGCTCGAGCCGCGACGCCGCGGCACGCACCCAGCGCGGGCGAGCGCGCGTGACGAGCTCATCGATCAGCACCTGGTAGCCACCGTCGAGCGACCCGAATACCGGCGCGCCGGTCGCCGGCGGCAGCGCCTGGCGCACGGCGTCGGTCAGGCTGGTGGCGCCGCGGTCCAGCGCCGCCGCCACCGTCGGGGCGGCCGCGCGCAGGCCGATGGTGGCCGCCGCACCCGCATAGACGCCACTCAGCAGCGGATCCACCGAGCGGGACACCACCTGGCCGCCGAATCGCTCGCCCACCAGGTCGGCCACCGCGGGGTCGCTGCCCGCCTGCCACGCCAGTGGGCGGGCGGGTTCGGCCTCGATGCGCGCGACCGTGGCCTGGTCGACCAGTCCCGCCACCGACGCCGCCGACGAGGGGATCCCGACAACGGTGCCCGCCGGCAGCGCACGCAACTCCTGCCGGCAGTAGATCAGCGGACGTGCGCCGGTCGAAACCCGCTGGCGCTCAGACAAATCTCAGTTCATCAAGCAGCGCAGGCAGCTCGGGGCGACGCAACACGAAAGCCTCGGCACCCAAATCCATCGGCACCCCGCCGACCAGCTCGGTGCGCAGGACGCCGCCGAGCCTGTCGCCCGGATCGAACAGCGTGATGGACGCGTCGCCGCCGGCGGCCGCCCGGAGCCGGTAGGCCGCCGTCAATCCCGAAATACCGCCCCCCACAACACAATACGAGGGGGAATTCATAGGGAGTGGACCAGCGACACCAGGTCGGTCAGCACGCCGGGGTCGGTCTCGGGCAGCACGCCGTGGCCGAGGTTGAAGACGTGACCGGCGGCGCCGGCGTCGATCGCGCGCCGGCCGTCGTCCACGACAGCGCGCGCCGCGCGCTCCACCACCGGCCAGCCCGCCTGCACCACCACCGGATCGAGGTTGCCCTGCAACGCCGTGCCGGGTTGCACGCGCGTGGCGGCGTCGACCAGGGAGGTTCGCCAATCCACACCCACCACGTTCGCGCCGACCGACGACATCGCGCCCAACAACTCGGCGGTGCCGACCCCGAAGTGGGTCATCGGCACGCCGTAGCCGGCCAGCGCGGCGAACACCCGGGTGCTGTGCGGCTGCACGTACGTGCGGTAATTCGCCAGGGACAGCGCCCCGGCCCACGAGTCGAACACCTGGATGGCGTCCACCCCGGCCTCCAGCTGCACCCGCAGGAAGCCCACCGTGATGTCGGTCAGCTTGTCCATCAGCGCATGCCAGGTGTCCGGCTCGGCCAGCATCATCGCCTTGGTGCGCGCGTGGTGGCGACTGGGGCCGCCCTCGATCAGATAGGACGCCAGGGTGAACGGGGCGCCCGCGAAGCCGATCAGCGGAACGTTGCCGAGCGCGGACACCAGCAGCGACACCGCGTCGGAGATCGGCTGAACCCGTTGCCGCTCAAGGGGGTTGATCGCCGCGACGTCGGCGGCGGTGCGCACCGGCGACTCGATGACCGGCCCTACCCCGGCGACGATGTCCAGGTCGATGCCCGCACCGAGCAATGGCACCACGATGTCGGAGAACAAGATCGCCGCGTCGACGTCGTGGCGGCGCACCGGCTGCAGGGTGATCTCGCAGACCAGCTCGGCGTCGAAGCAGGCCGACAACATGTCGGTCTGGGCCCGCAGCGCCCGGTATTCGGGCAGCGAGCGACCGGCCTGCCGCATGAACCACACCGGCACGCGGTTGGGTTTGCGGCCGGTCACGGCCGCCAGATACGGCGACTCGGGAAGGTCGCGGCGAGTACTCATCAGCCCTAATGCTGCCATGACCGGAGAACACCGAACTCTGCTGCGTACTATCACGACCGCAACCGTTTGAAGGTCAGGAGCTCGGTGATGCCAGTGAGTCAGCCCCCAGCGAGTTACGACGAGTTTCCCAGCCTGCGCTGCGAGCTCGGTGACAACGGCGTGCTGACACTGGTCCTCGACTCCCCCGGGCTGAATTCGGTCGGGCCGCAAATGCACCGGGACCTCGCCGACATCTGGCCGGTGATCGACCGCGATCCCGCCGTGCGCGCCGTTCTGGTCCGCGGTGAAGGCAAGGCATTTTCGTCCGGCGGCAGCTTCGACCTGATCGACGAGACCATCAACGACTACGAGGGCCGGGTCCGCATCATGCGCGAAGCCCGCGACCTGGTGCACAACATGATCAACTGCGACACCCCCGTCGTGTCGGCGATCCGGGGCCCGGCGGTGGGCGCGGGCCTGGTGGTGGCGCTGCTCGCCGACATCTCGGTGGCCGGCCGGACCGCGAAGCTCATCGACGGGCACACCAAGCTCGGCGTGGCGGCCGGTGACCACGCCGCGATCTGCTGGCCGCTGCTGACCGGCATGGCCAAGGCGAAGTACTACCTACTGACCTGCGAGACGCTGCTGGGCGAAGAAGCCGAGCGGATCGGGCTGGTGTCCACCTGCGTCGACGATGACGACGTGCTCTCCACCGCCACCCGCCTCGCCGAGAACCTGTCGCACGGCGCGCAGAACGCGATCCGGTGGACCAAGCGCAGCCTCAACCACTGGTATCGCATGATGGGGCCCACCTTCGAGACGTCGGTGGGCCTGGAATTCCTCAGTTTCAGCGGCCCCGACGTGCAGGAAGGCCTGGCCGCGCACCGCGAGAAACGCCAGGCGCGTTTCACCCGCTGACTGCCGTTTGAGCTGCACATATAGCTTTGGTGGAGGCCTGGTAACGGCTTGGTCGCGGCAAGTTTGAAACGCGGCGCGCCTGTCGCGGCGCGTCGGCCTAGAGGTCTAGCGTCGATCCCTGTGACCCGTGCCGTGACGACGCAGAACGGTCGGGATGAACAGGAGCGGCGCCAAGTGACCTCATCCGAACCGGCCCCATTCCGCGAGGCGGTGGCGGCGATGAACGCCGTCGTCGTGCGGCCGGAGATCGAGTTGGGTCCCATCCGGCCGCCGCAACGCCTGGCTCCCCACAGCTACGCCCTGGGCGCCGAGGTCAAACATCCCGATCCCGAAATCATTCCCGAACGATCCGACGGCGACGCCTTCGGACGGCTGATCCTGCTGTACGACCCCGAAGGGGCCGACGCGTGGGACGGCACCATCCGCATGGTCGCCTACATCCAGGCCGACCTTGACCCCAGCGAGGCGGTCGACCCGCTGCTGCCCGAAGTAGCGTGGAGCTGGCTACTCGAGGCACTGGAGTCACGTATGGAACAAGTCGTCGCGCTGGGCGGCACCGTCACCGCCACCACATCGGTGCGCTACGGAGATATCTCCGGGCCACCGCGCGCCCACCAACTCGAGCTGCGCGCGTCATGGACCGCGATGTCGCCGGCGGTCGGCGGGCATGTCGAGGCGTTCTGCGAGGTACTGGAGCACGCCGCGGGCCTACCCCCCGCCGGAGTCACCGACCTGAGCTCCCGGTCACGCGCCTAGCATGGGCGAACCGTCGGCCGACGGGCCGGGCAGCAGCGCGCCCGGCGACGTAGGCACCGACCCCGCGCCCACCCCGCTGCCGCAACCATCTGAAGGCGTCCCGCCCCTCTCGGTGAGCGTCCGCGAAATCGCGGACGCCGCGCGGCGCCTGGACCGCGGGCACGGGCCCTTCGCGGTGGACGCCGAGCGGGCATCGGGTTTTCGCTACTCCAACCGGGCCTACCTGATCCAGATTCGGCGGGCCGGTTCCGGCACCGTGCTGATCGATCCGGTCAGCCACGGCGCCGACCCGCTCGAGATCCTGCGGCCGGTCGCCGAGGTGCTGAGCGAGGACGAATGGATCCTGCACTCCGCCGATCAGGACCTGCCGTGTTTGGCGGAGGTGGGCATGCGGCCGCCCGCGCTGTATGACACCGAACTCGCCGGACGGCTGGCCGGGTTCGAACGCGTGAACCTGGCGACCATGGTCGAGCGGCTGCTGGGCTTCGGGCTGGCCAAGGGACACGGTGCGGCGGACTGGTCCAAACGGCCGCTGCCCGCCGAATGGCTCAACTACGCGGCCCTGGATGTGGAGCTGCTCATCGAGCTGCGTGGGGCGATCGCCGACGTCCTGGCCGAGCAGGGCAAAACCGGTTGGGCCGCACAGGAATTCGACTATCTGCGCGACGCGGGTTCGAAGGATCCGGGTGCCGCCGTGCGCCGGGACCGGTGGCGGCGAACGTCGGGCATCCACCGGGTGCGCGATCAGCGTGGCCTGGCCGCGGTCCGCGAACTGTGGCTGACGCGGGATCGGATCGCGCAGCGCCGCGACATCGCGCCGCGCCGCATCCTGCCCGACTCGGCCATCATCGATGCCGCCCTGACCAACCCGACGACCATCGAGGAGCTCGTGGCGTTGCCGGTGTTCGGTGGGCGCAATCAGCGGCGCAGCGCCGCAACGTGGTTGGCGGCGCTCGACGAGGCCCGGCGCAACAAGAACCCGCCCGGGGATAGCGAGCCGCCGAACGGTCCGCCGCCGCCGGCGCGGTGGAGCAGGCGCAAACCGGAGGCCGCCGCCCGGCTGGAGGCCGCACGCTCGGCCCTGTCCGAGGTCTCCGAGCGGGTCAACGTCCCCACCGAGAACCTGGTCTCGCCGGACCTGGTGCGACGGCTGTGCTGGGACTGGGCGGCCGCGCCGGATCCGTTGGACGCCGTCGAGACGTTCCTGCGCGCCGGGCAGGCCCGGCCCTGGCAGCGTGAATTGGTGGATCCCGTTCTGGCCCGCGCGCTGCAGGAGCCACCCCAGCCCGCTGACTAGGGGCGATCGGGAGCGCGGCGCAGCCGGGCGAAGCGGGTCGCCACCATCGGTACTAGTCGAGGTGCTCGCGGATCTCCGCTTCGGTGACACCACTGCCCAGCGCGGCGACCCAGCCGGTGATGCGGCGGGCCACGTCCTGGTCGGTCAGCGCCAGATCCGACAGCAGCTCACCGCGGGAGGCGTGCTCGTAGAACTGCTGCGGCAGCCCGACGTCGCGGCACGGAACGTCGATCTCGGCACGGCGCAGGGCGGCGGACACCGCCGAGCCCACCCCGCCGTTGACGCCGTTGTCCTCGCACGTGACGACGAGCTTGTGCTGGGCCGCCAGTTCCAGAACGCTCTCCGAGACCGGCAGCACCCAGCGCGGGTCGATGACCGTGACGCCGATCCCCTGGTCCTGCAGCCGCCTGGCCACCGCCAGCGCCATCGGCGCGAACGCGCCGACACCGATCAGCAGCACGTCGTGGTTGCATCCGGCGGCCGGGACCGCGAGCACGTCGACACCCGAGATGCCCGATCCGCAGCGCTCGATCGCCGGGATGTCCTCGCCCACATCACCTTTGGGGAAGCGCAGCGCCGTGGGGCCGTCGTCGACCCCGAGCGCCTCACCGAGCTCCTCGCGCAGCCGGGTGGCGTCCCGGGGTGCGGCCACCCGCATGCCGGGCACGATGCCCAGCATCGACATGTCCCACATGCCGTTGTGGCTCGCGCCGTCCGAACCGGTGATACCGGCGCGGTCGAGCACCATGGTGACGGGCAGCTTGTGCAGCGCCACGTCCATCATGATCTGGTCGAAGGCCCGGTTGAGGAACGTCGAATAGATGGCCACCACCGGGTGCATGCCGCCCATGGCCAGCCCGGCCGCCGACGTCAGCGCGTGCTGTTCGGCGATGCCGACGTCGAAGAGGCGGTCCGGGAACTGCTGCCCGAACGGGGTCAGCCCGGTCGGACCGGGCATGGCCGCCGTGATGGCCACGATGTCGCGGCGCTTGCGGGCGTAGCCGATGAGGGCGTCGGAGAACGTCGCCGTCCAGCCCGGCCCGGCGATCTTGGTGGCCTGACCGGTGACCGGGTCGATGACGCCGCAGGAGTGCATCTGCTCGGCCTCGTCGTCCTCGGCCGGCGCGAAGCCCATCCCCTTGCGGGTCATGACGTGCACGATCACCGGGCGGCCGAAGCCGCGGGCGTGCCGCAGCGCGGCCTCCACCGCGCGTTCGTCGTGTCCGTCGACGGGGCCGACGTACTTCAGGCCCAGATCGGTGAACATCAGCTGCGGCGACAACGAGTCCTTGATGCCGGCCTTGACGCTGTGCATGACGCGGTAGGCGATCTTGCCGACCAGCGGCAGCGCGCGCAACGCGTCGCGGCCCTTCTCCAGGGCCTGCTCGTAGACCGGCTGCAGCCGCAGCGACGCGAGATGGTCGGCGACACCGCCGATCGTCGGGGCATAGCTGCGGCCGTTGTCGTTGACCACGATGATGACCGGGCGGCCCGAGGCGGCGATGTTGTTCAGCGCCTCCCAGCACATGCCGCCGGTGAGCGCGCCGTCGCCGACCACCGCGACTACGTGCCGGTTGCGGTGCCCGCTCAGTTCGAAGGCCTTGGCCAGGCCGTCGGCGTAGGACAACGACGCGCTGGCGTGGCTGGACTCCACCCAGTCGTGCTCGCTCTCGGCGCGCGACGGATACCCGGACAGCCCGCCCTTCTTGCGCAGGCTCTCGAACTCGTGGGAGCGGCCCGTCAGCATCTTGTGGACGTAGGCCTGATGGCCGGTGTCGAAGATGATCGGATCGTGGGGTGAGTCGAACACCCGGTGCAGGGCGAGCGTCAGCTCGACCACGCCCAGATTGGGCCCCAGATGTCCCCCGGTGGCAGCAACCTTGTGAATCAGGAACTCGCGAATCTCGGAAGCCAGATCGCGGAGCTGCTGCTGAGAAAGGTGCTGCAGATCAGCAGGTCCGCGGATCTGTTCCAGCATCCAGCCAGTCTACGCAGCGCCCGCAAGAACAGCAGAGGACGCGGCCGGGGCCTACCGCGCCCGTGCGGGCCCGAACAGTTCGGCCAGGGAGTCATGAAGTTCGGGATCAGCCAGGATGACGACCTCGTCGCCGGCCTCGAGTTCGGTGTCGCCCCGCACCGGCACCAGGCCAGTGGTGCGGACCACGATGCTCACCCAGATGTCACCGACACGGTCACCGAGACTCTCGACTGTGGACCGCTCGGCGACAGACCCGGTGGCGACGCTGAAGCGGTGGACTCCCTCCGGTTCGTCAGCGAGCCGCACACCTATCTCCCAGGGCTGGGTCTGCACGGTGCGCATGGGCAGGTGCAACAGTCTGGCGACACCAGGCACCGAGCTACCCTGCACCAGCACCGAGAAGACGACCACGATGACAACGATCCCGTACAGGCGCTCGGCGTCGGCGACGTGAGCGGCCCGCAGGAACTCGCCCAGCAGGATCGGCACCGCACCCTTGAGCCCGGCGAAGAGAACGAAGATGCGTTCGTTTCGCTGCAGTCGGACAGGAACCAGGCAGGAGCCCACCGCCAACGGCCGAATCAGCACTGTCAGGACCACAGCGAGGACGAGCCCCGGAATCCAGACATCGGGATGGCCAAGCACATTGAGGTCGACGGTCAAACCCAGGACGGCAAACGCGACGATTTCCGCCAGACCGGCCAGGGCGGCGTGGAATCGCTTGATCTCCGGCTTGTAGGGCGCGCGAGCGTCGCCGATCACGATGCCTGCGACGAACACGGCCAGAAATCCCGAGCCGTGCGCGAGCGTGGCGATGCCGTACAACATCAGACAGGACGCCAGCGTTCGTAGCGAGTAGAGACCTTCGCTCGGCAACGCCACTCGGCGCATGAATACGAGCAGGGCACGGCCCCCGATCACCCCGACGGCCAGGCCGATCGCCATCTGCAGAACGAATTGTGTTCCCACGCTGGCGAATCCGGCTGCGCTGAGCCCACCGGCAGCGACCAGGCTGGACATCAAGGAGATGCCGACCGGATCGTTGGCACCGGACTCGCCCTCCAGGATGGCGCTACTGCGGCCCCTGATCTCGCGTTTGCCCAAAACAGAGAAAACCACGGCCGGATCGGTGGGCGCCACGGCTGTGGCCACGAGAACCGCGGGAAACCAGCTGATTCCGCATGCGTAGTGCACCACCAGTGCCGCCCCTGCTGCGGTGAGGGCGGTGCCCACGACGCCCACCGACAGGATCGGGACGGCCGCCGCGCGGAAGCGCGCAGGCCCGATGTGCATGCCGCCGTCAAACAACACCAACACCAGCGCGATGGTGATCACCCGCTCCACGGTCCGCTCGGAGGGCGGCTGCACCACCGACACGGAGTGCGCCGCGACGGCAGCTCCGACCAGCACGAGCAGGGGCACGGGGATCTTGACCCGCTCGGTCAGTCGGTTCGCCAACACCGCAACCAAGCCGACGCCACTGGCGAACAACACGATCAGCGCGTAACGGACGGTCTCGTTCACGATGGCAGCAATCGGGTACCGGTGAGCACATACCGCGCACGCAATCGACATGACTCGACAATCACGGCCCGTCCTCTGGTGGTAAGCACGCAAGCCTTTCGATCGGTCGACAATGACATCGCCGACCAGACTTCCCGGCACACCGCGACGGAGTCTAGCCTGTCGCGAGATTCACCCGCGCGGCATTGCGCCGGGTCAGCAGCGCGACGCATTCGGTGTGGTGGGTCAGCGGGAACGCGTCGAACACCTTGATCTTCTCGACGGTGTAACCGTGCCCGAGGTAAGTCCCGATGTCGCGGGCGAAAGATGCTGCCTCACAACCGATGTGCACCACCCGCGGGACGTCGGCGGCGGCCAGCAGGTCGATCACCTCGCGTCCGGCGCCGGCCCGCGGCGGATCCAGCACCGCCACGTCGGCGCGCCCTCGCTGCGCCGCCAGCGCGCGCCGCACCGAGTCCGTCACGACCTGCACCTGGGTCAGATCGGCCAGGGCAGCCCGAGCGGCCCGGGTCGACCCGCGTGAGGTGTCGACACTGAGCACCCGCCCGGACGGCCCCACGGCATCGCCGAGAACCGCGGCGAAAACGCCTGCGCCGCCGTACAAATCCCACGCACGCATCCCGGCGCCGAGCTGCGCCCAGTCGGCGACCAGCTCGCTGTACACGCCCGCCGCATCGCGGTGCGCCTGCCAGAAGGCGGTCACCGGCACCTGCCAGCTGCGCCCGGCAACTCGCTGCACCGCCTCGTAGCGTCCCTCCACCACCTTGGTCGTGGTCTGCCTGCCCTGCCGCAGGGCGCGCACCACGTGGCGCGCGCCGTCGTCGTCGACGGCCACGTGCAGCTGGGCGGTCGGCGGCCACTCGATGTCGGCGATCCCGTCGAGCATGCCGGCCGGCAGCTGGGCACAGCGCAAGTCGGTCACCAAATCGTCGCTGTGGTACCGGTGAAAGCCCGGGCGGCGGTCAAGTCCCACGTCGAGCCGAACGCGGGTGCGCCATCCCGTCGGCGCGGAATCCGCCAGCGGCTCGGCCTCGCCGCTCCAGGTATGCCCGCCGAGGCGCTCGAGCTGATTGGCCACGACTTCGGCCTTGAGCGTGCGGGCCACCTCGGGGACCGCAAACGCCAGATCGCAACATCCGGCGCCGTCCACCCCGGCGATCGGGCACAGCGACGCGATGCGGCCGGCGGCCGGGTCGATGACCTCGACAACCTCTGCGTGCCAATAGGATCCGCGATCAGCGGTGACCCGGACACGCACCCGCTCACCGGGCAACGCATACCGGACGAACACCACCCGGCCTTCGTGATGGGCGACGCAGCTGCCGCCGTTGGCCGGGACATCGGTGGTCAGGGTCAGCTCACCCATCGGGGGCGGCGCGGCGCGCGGCGCGCCTGACGATTCGCGGGTCAATCGAAGATTCCCCGACGAGCGTCACCCGGCGCCACGTGCGGCTGCAAGGTCTTGCGCCGCTCCGACGAACTCAACTGCCAGGGAACCGAAGTCACCATGACGCCGGGCATGAACAGCAGCCGCCCCTTGAGCCGCAGAGCGCTCTGGTTGTGCAGCACCTGTTCCCACCAATGGCCCACCACGTACTCCGGAATGAACACCGTCACCACGGTGCGCGGCGACTCTTCCCTGGCCCGTTTCACGTATTCCAGCACGGGTCCGGTGACTTCGCGATACGGCGAGGCGATCACCTTGAGCGGGACGCTGATATCGCTTTCTTCCCACTTGTGCACCAGGTCGCGGGTTTCCGTGTCGTCGACGCTGACCGTGATGGCCTCGAGGACATCGGGGCGGGTGGCCCGCGCGTAGGCCAGCGCGCGCAGCGTCGGCAGGTGCAGCTTGGACACCAGCACCACGGCGTGATTGCGGCTGGGCAGCACCACGTCGTCCTGGGCGGCGGCCTGCTCCGCCAATTCGCGGTTCACGGTGTTGTAGTGCCGGTGAATCATTTTCATGATTCCGAACAGCAGGCTCATCGCGAACAGGGCGATCCACGCACCGGATGCGAACTTGGTCACCAGGACCACCAACAGCACCGTGCCGGTGGACAGCAACCCGACCGTGTTCACCATCCGCGAGCGCATCATCTTGCGCCGCACCCGCGGATCGGTTTCGGTGCGCAGCAACCGCGTCCAGTGCCGGACCATGCCGATCTGACTCAGCGTGAACGAAATGAACACGCCCACGATGTACAGCTGGATCAACGCGGTGACCTCGCCGCGGAACGCGACGATCGCCAGCAGCGCCGCCCCGGACAGGAACAGGATTCCGTTGGAGAACGCCAATCGGTCTCCGCGGGTGTGCAATTGGCGCGGCAGGTAACTGTGCTGCGCCAGGATCGAGCCGAGCACCGGGAACCCGTTGAACGCCGTGTTGGCCGCCAGCACCAGGATGAGGGCGGTCACCGTGGCGATCAGCAGGAACCCGATGTGGAAGCTGCCGAACACCGTTTGCGCCAACTGGGTGACCAGGGTCTTCTGGTAGTAACCCTTCGGCGCCCCGCCCAGTTGCGTCGCCGGATCCTCGACGAGCTGAACCTTGATCTTCTCGGCCAGCACGATGATGCCCATCAGCAGGGTCACCGCGATGCCGCCCAGCAGCAGCAGGGTCGTGGCCGCGTTGCGCGACTTGGGTTTCTGAAACGCCGGCACGCCGTTGCTGATCGCCTCGACACCCGTCAGCGCCGCACACCCCGAGGAAAACGACCGCGCCACCAAGAACGCCAGCGCGAACCCGACGACCTGCCCGTGGGCGGAGTGCATCTGGAAACCGGCGGACTCGGCCCGCAGCGGGTTGCCCAGCACGAAGATCCGGAACAGGCCCCAGCCGATCATCACCAGGACGCCGACGATGAACGCGTAGGTCGGCACCGCGAACGCCAACCCGGACTCGCGCACCCCACGCAGGTTCAGCGCCATCACCAGCAGGATGGACACCACACAGAAGAACACCTTGTGTTGGGCCACGACAGGGATCGCCGAGCCGATGTTCGCCATCGCCGACGCCGTCGAGACCGCAACGGTCAGAACGTAATCCACCATCAGCGCGCTCGCGACCACGAGGCCGGCGGTATCACCGAGATTGGTGGTGACCACTTCGTAGTCGCCGCCGCCGGACGGGTAGGCGTGAACGTTCTGCCGGTAGCTGGCCACCACCACCAGCATGACCGCGGCCACCGCAAGCCCGATCCACGGTGTCAGCGCATACGCCGACAGCCCGGCCACCGAGAGCATCAGGAAGACCTCCTCGGGCGCATACGCAACCGAGGACAGCGCGTCGGAGGCGAACACCGGCAAGGCGATCCGCTTGGGTAGCAGCGTGTGACTCAGCCGGTCGCTGCGAAACGGCCGACCGATAAGCAACCGACGGGTGGCGGTTGAAAGTTTGGACACGAGAGCCAAGAGTAAGCCCAGACGGGTTTGGCGGTAGCGTTCGTAGGAGAATGTTGGCCGACCGAAACGGCTGGCCGACGCGGGTTGCCGGTGAAGGGCGCAGGACGCGGCCGAGAGGACCTCAAGTTGCGAGTAGTGGTGATGGGCTGCGGCCGGGTCGGGTCTTCCGTCGCCGACGGGCTCTCCCGCATCGGTCACGATGTCGCGGTCATCGACCGGGACAGCACGGCCTTCAACCGGCTCAGCCCCGAATACGCCGGTGAGCGGGTGCTGGGACAGGGATTCGACCGAGATGTACTGCTGAGGGCCCGCATCGAGGATGCGGACGCGTTCGCCGCGGTGTCGTCCGGCGACAACTCCAACATCATCTCGGCGCGACTGGCCCGGGAGACGTTCGGGGTCAAGCGGGTGGTGGCCCGCATCTACGACGCCAAGCGCGCCGAGGTCTACGAGCGTCTGGGCATTCCCACCATCGCGACCGTGCCCTGGACCACCGACCGCCTGCTCAATGCGCTGCTGCGCGAGACCGAGACGGCCAAGTGGCGCGATCCGACCGGCACCGTCGCCGTGTCCGAGGTCGTCTTGCACGAGGACTGGATCGGGCACCGGGTCACCGACCTCGAGCAGGCCACCGGCGCCCGGGTCGCCTTTCTGATCCGTTTCGGGGCCGGCGTGTTGCCGGAGCCCAAATCGGTGATCCAGGCCGGCGACCAGGTGTACGTCGCCGCGATCTCCGGCCGCGCCGCCGAGGCGGTGGCCATCGCCGCGCTACCGCCCAGCGAAGACCTGTGATGAATTCGAGCGACTGGCTTAAGGAGCGGCGCGCATGAAGGTAGCTGTCGCCGGCGCCGGCGCGGTCGGCCGCTCGGTCACCCGCGAACTCATCGGCAACGGCCATGATGTGACGCTGATCGAACGCAATCCCGATCACGTCGACGTCGACGCCATCCCGGCCGCCCACTGGCGACTGGGCGATGCCTGCGAATTGAGCCTGCTCGAGTCGGTGCACCTGCAGGAGTTCGACGTGGTGGTGGCCGCGACCGGTGACGACAAGGCCAACGTCGTGCTAAGCCTTTTGGCCAAAACCGAATTCGCGGTGCCGCGGGTGGTGGCCCGGGTCAACGATCCCCGCAACGAATGGCTGTTCACCGACGCCTGGGGGGTCGACGTGGCGGTGTCGACGCCGCGCATGCTGGCCTCGCTCATCGAAGAGGCGGTCGCCGTCGGCGATCTGGTGCGGCTGATGGAATTCCGCAAGGGGCAGGCCAACCTCGTCGAGATCACCCTGCCCGACGACACGCCGTGGGGCGGCAAGCCGGTGCGCAAACTGCAGTTGCCGCGCAACACCTCGCTGGTGACGATCCTGCGCGGCCCGCGGGTGATCGTGCCCGAGGAGGACGAGCCCCTGGAGGGCGGTGACGAGCTGCTGTTCGTCGCCATCGCCGAGGCGGAAGAGGACCTGCAGAAGCTGCTGCTGGGCAGCCACAGTCCGACCGGCGACTAGTCAGTCGGTGACGGCGCCGGGTTCCATCTCGACGGCGGGGGCACCGGCAGCGGCGATGGCCCGTTGCGCCGATTTGATCGCCGCGTAGGTGGCCAACGCGGCCAGCACGGTCAGCGGCCAGCCCATCGCGATCCGCGCCACGGCCAGCCAGCCGGTCCGATCGGCGTCGTACAGCAGCCCCTGGACCACGAACCGGGCGGCGAACACCAGCACCCAGCCCACCGAGGCGATATCGAACGCATAGACGGCCCGGGGCACCTCGCGCCAGCCGTCGCCGCGCCCGGTGGCCCAGCTCCACCCGTAACCGACCAGGGGCCGGCGGATCAGCACCGACGCCGCCGCGACCACCGCCCACACCAGCGACATCCAGATTCCCAGCAGGAAGTAGCCCTTGGACTCCCCCAGCACGTAGGCGATCAGCGCGCACAACGCGACGCCGAAGAAGCCGGACAGCGCCGGCTGTGCGGAATCGCGCCGAATGAGCCGCCACACCAAGATCAACGCAGCCACTCCCAGCGCGGCCACGATCGCGGCCACCAATCCCGACACGCTCGACGCGATGACGAAGACCACCACCGGCAGGGACGAATAGATGACACCACTGACCCCGCCTGCCTGGGCCAGCAGACGTTCCGGGGTGATGCGGTTAGTGGTCATGTGTTCCGATGCGCCCGACTTCCGCGGGGTTGCCCCCAGATCTTCGGGGTCGGTCACCGCTGAATTTCGTAGTGCGGGTTGTAGATCGCCTTGGTTCCGTTCTCCAGCTTGCCGAGGCGTCCACGTACGCGCAGAGTGCGGCCGGAGTCGATGCCTGGGATGCGGCGCTGTCCCAACCAGACCAGCGTGACGGTGTCGCTGCCGTCGAACAATTCGGCGCGCACTCCGCCGGCGCAGGCCCTGCCGTTGCACTCGACGCTACGCAGCGTGCCCACCATCGTGACCTCCTGGCCACGCTGGCAATCAATCGCGCGTTGCGCGCCGGTGCTTGCGACCTCGTCGGAAAGTTCCTCCGAGTCGAGTTGCTCCGGATCCTCCGTCAACCGCCGGGTGAGCCGGCGCAGATACCCTTGGGCCCCCATGGCCACTCCTGACAATGCTGATAAGCCTCGACGCTTCCATTTATGCCAACGGACACCGTAGACCTCTTGGTTCCCCGGCGCCAACCGACTCAAACGTCGTGTTGGAGGCCGGGTGAACGGCGGGGCAGTATCTAGAGGTGGTTGTCGATCTGCGCGGTGTCACGACGGTGTTGTTGCCCGGAACCGGCTCCGACGACGACTACGTTCACCGGGCATTTTCCCGCCCCATGTCGGAGATCGGCGCGGTGCTGGTGACCCCGCCGCCGCGGCCCGACCGGTTGGTCGAAAGCTACCTGGCGGCGCTGGATGACGCGGCGCGCCGGGGGCCGATCGCTGTGGGCGGCGTCTCAATCGGCGCCGCGGTGGCGGCCACCTGGGCGCTGGCCCATCCCGACCGGGCGGTCGCGGTGCTGGCCGCGCTGCCGGCGTGGGCCGGGCCGCCCGGGGCGGCGCCCGCGGCGCTGGCGGCGCGGTATTCGGCGTCCCAGTTGCGTGCCGACGGGCTGGCGGCGACCACGACCCAGATGCGGGCGTCCAGCCCGCCGTGGCTGGCCGATGAGCTGACCCGGTCGTGGGCCGCCCAGTGGCCCCATCTGCCCGACGCGATGGAAGAGGCGGCCGCCTACATCGCGCCGAGTCGCGACGAGTTGGCCGGGCTGGCCGCGCCGCTGGGGGTGGCGTCCGCGGTCGACGATCCGATCCACCCGTTGCAGGCCGGGCTCGACTGGGTCGCCGCCGCGCCGCGCGCGGCGCTGCGGACGGTGACGCTGGATCAGATCGGTGCGGACCCCGCGGCCCTGGGCGCGGCCTGCCTGAGTGCGCTGGCCGACCTGTAGGCGGCTCAGCCGCCGGTGGTGGTGCGCAGCTGCTGCATGGCAGACCCGTCGACGCTGCGGCGCGCGGCCGGCTCGGCGGGCGGCGCCTGTTGTCCCTCGGCCTGTTGGCCGGCGTCCTGCTGGCCGGCCTGTTGCGCGGCGGCGGCTTCGCGCAGCTGCTGCGCCATCGGCTCGGGCAGCTGCACGGTCAGCGGTGTCCGCACCGGCAGCGGCGTATCACCACGCCGAACCACGGTGTCCGCCAAGGCCGCTCGCGCCTCCTGCTCCAGGGCTTCCATCGTCTCGTGCGAGCCGTTGATGACGCAGCGGATCATCCACCGGTAGCCGTCGACACCGATGAAGCGCACCACGCCGGTGGCGGTGCCCACCACTTCGCGACCCCACGGGCCGTCCTTGATGCTGACCTGGGCCGAGTCGTTGCGCAGCGACTCGGCGAGCTCGCCGGCCACTTCGCGCCACAGGCCGCCCGTCTTGGGCGCCGCGTAGGCGGCGATGGTGAACCGGCCGTTGGGTGTGACGACCCAGACCGCGCTCGGCACACCGGTTTCGGTCAGCTCGACCTGCAGCTGGCCGGCCTCCGGCATCGGGATCAGCACCGAGCCCAGGTCGAGGCGCGCCAGCTCGGCGACCGCGGGGTCGTCGAAGTCCTCGATGTCGAATGGTCCCTCGAGCTCGTCGGGGGCCGGCTCGCCGGCGTCGCGGGCCGCGACCTCGCCCGCCGCAGGTGTGTCGGCGCCGGAGGCGTCGTCGTCTTTGGGTGTGCTCTTACCGAATGCCATCACAAACTCGCATGTCCGCCGGAGGAACCGTGACCACCGTCGCCACGGGATGTTTCGGCCAGCCCGGCCTCGTCGAACGACGACACCTCGACCAACTCCATTAATTCGACTCGCTGCACCAACAACTGGGCGATGCGATCGCCGCGGTGCACCACGATCGGCTCGGTCGGGTCCAAGTTGATCAGCGCAACCTTGATCTCGCCGCGATAGCCCGCGTCGATGGTACCCGGACTGTTGACGATCGAAAGTCCAACTCGCGCAGCCAGTCCCGACCGTGGATGCACCAAGCCGACCATTCCGAACGGGATGGCGACCGCGACCCCCGTTCGCACCAGGGCGCGTCGCCCCGGTTCCAGTTTGACGTCTTCGGCGCTGTAGAGATCGATCCCGGCGTCGCCCTCGTGGGCGCGGCTGGGCAGCGGAAGCTCGGGGTCAAGACGGACGATGGCCAGACTGGTCGACACGGGGCCACAGACTACCCTTGACTGCGTGTCCGATACGCGCGTCGCGCCGCACAACGTGCGGTATCGCGAACGACTGTGGGTTCCGTGGTGGTGGTGGCCACCTGCCTTCGCGCTGGCGGGCATCATCGCTTTCGAGTTCAACATGGGCGTCACCCGCCAGTCGTCCTGGTGGCCGTACGCGACGCTGTTCGCGGTCGCGGCCGCGGCGCTGCTGTGGCTGGGCCGCATCGAGATCCGGGTCACCGCCGACCCGGCGTCACCGGGCGAGGTGCAGCTGTGGGCCGGCCAGGCGCACCTGCCGATCACCGTGATCTCCCGATCGGCTGAGATTGCGTCCTCGGCCAAGTCCGCCGCCTTGGGCCGCCAGCTCGACCCGGCGGCGTACGTGTTGCATAGGGCATGGGTGGGGCCGATGATCCTGGCTGTACTCGACGACCCGGACGATCCGACGCCGTACTGGCTGGTGAGCTGCCGTCACCCCGAGCGGGTGCTGTCGGCCCTGACACGGTGAGTGCAGCTATCAGGCCGCGCAGTCGGTACAGATCATCACGCCGTTCTTCTCGCTGGCCAGCCGACTGCGGTGTTGCACCAGAAAGCAGCTCGAGCAGGTGAACTCGTCGGCCTGCTTCGGAATCACGCGCACCGACAGTTCTTCACCGGAAAGGTCGGCACCCGGCAGCTCAAAGTTCTCAGCGGTTTCAGATTCGTCGACATCGACGACGGCCGAAGCCGCCTCGTTCCGTCGCGCTTTGAGCTCCTCCAGCGAGTCCTCCGAAACGTCGTCAGTCTCGGTACGCCGTGGAGCGTCATAGTCGGTAGGCATTGCCCTGTCCCCTCACATGCCCTCGTTATCCAAGCATCGCTTTGTACCAGCGTCGAACGCATCCACCAAACGATTCGTGCCCGTATCGCGGCTCATTAGGGTGTGATTTACATCACACCACTATTTTTACCCTTGCGCTCGTCTCTGAACAGTGGGTTTAGCGTGCGGCTAGAGTGCAGCTGTGGTCACGCAAATCACCGAGGGTACAGCGTTTGACAAGCACGGTCGGCCCTTTCGGCGGCGCAACCCCCGGCCCGCCATCGTGGTGGTGATTCTGCTCGCAGTGGCCACCGGCGTGACCTGGACGATCGCGCTGACGCGGCCCGCCAAGGTACACGAGGCCGCGGTCTGCAATCCCCCGCCGCAGTCGCCCGGTTCGGCGACGGTCCAGCTCGGTGAGCAGGTGTCGCGCAGCGCCATGATGGACGTCCCCCGCCAAACTCGCGGACACCAAGGTGCGCGTCCTCAACGCCAGCGGCCGGGGCGGGCAGGCCGGCGATGTCGCCGGGGCCATGAAAGACCTCGGCTTCGCGCAACCGACCGCCGCCAACGACCCCCTGTATGCGGGCACCAGACTCACCTGCCAGGGCCAGATCCGGTTCGGCACCGCCGGACAGGCCACCGCCGCCGCGGTGTGGCTGGTGGCGCCGTGCACCGAGCTGTTCAACGACAACCGCGCCGACGACTCCGTCGACCTGTCGCTGGGCACCGACTTCAGCGCGTTGGCGCACAACGACGACATCGACGCCGTGCTCGCCACCCTGCGCCCCGGCGCCACCGAACCCTCAGATCCCACGCTGCTGGCCAAGATTCACGCCAGCAGCTGCTGACCCGGACGAGTCAATCCAGAATCGGATCCAGGCCGTTGAAGCGCTCCAGGACGGCCAGCAGTTCGTCGGCGATTCCGGGCGCGGCGGCCAGCGCCAGGCCGGCCCCGTTCACGCCCGGTGCGGGCAGGACCACCCGGGCCCCCGCCTCCGCGGCGATCAGCGCACCCGCGGCCCGATCCCACACCTGCAAGCCGTGCTCGTAGTAGGCATCGAGCCGACCCGAGGCGACCATGCACAGATCCAGAGCCGCCGATCCGATGCGACGGACGTCGCGGACCACCGGCAGCATGCGCGCCAACAGCGCCGCCTGCGCCGCGCGGCGCTGTCGCGAATAGCCGAAACCGGTGCCCAGCAACGCCATTGACAGATCGTCGACGGCGGCGCTCTGCAACGGTTGCGTTCCCTGGTCGTCGGTGACATGGGCACCCAGGCCGACGGCCGCCGAGTACACCCGGTTTCCGACGACGTCGGCGACCGCCCCGGCCACCGACTCGCCGTTGACCTGCGCGCCCACCGACACGGCGTAGGCGGGGATGCCGTAGACGAAATTCACTGTGCCGTCGATGGGATCGAGCACCCAGGTGACAGATCCGGCGGGTATTCCCGCGGAGTCGACAGGCCCGCCGCCTTCTTCACCGAGAATTGGTTCCCCAGGCCGCAATTCGGCCAGCCGGTCGCGCAACAGCCGTTCCGTCTCGGTGTCGACGACGGTCACCGGATCGGTCGGAGTGCTCTTCGATCGCACCGCGCCACTGTCTGGGGTTTGCAAGCCGCCCGCCTCAGAGCCGAAAACCTCTGCCCGCCGACGCCTCACGAATGCGGCGGCCTCGGCAGCCAGGGTTTCGGCGACCGAGCGCAGCCCTACGAGCTCGTCATCGGAAGGGGTCACCGCTCTATCGCATCACAGTCGCCACGGCCGCGCAGGCGCCACGGGCGAGACCGCCGCGGCGCTAAGGTGAGCGGACAGCCCTGTCACGCCCAGGAGATTCGATGACCAGCACCGACTCGACCACGGACACGCCCGCCACCGCTACCGGCGACGGCGCGCCGCAGCGGCGCGGATTCGGCATCGACGTCGGCGGCAGTGGCATCAAGGGCGGCATCGTCGACATGGACACCGGACAGTTGATCGGCGAGCGGGTCAAGCTGCTGACCCCGCAGCCCGCGACGCCCTCGGCGGTGGCCAAGACCATCGCCCAGGTGGTCAACACGTTCGAATGGACCGGCCCGTTGGGCGTGACCTATCCCGGAGTCGTCACCCACGGCGTGGTGCAGACGGCGGCAAACGTGGACAAGGCCTGGATCGGCGCCAACGCGCGCGACATCATCAGCGCCGAGCTGAACGGTCAGGACGTCACCGTCCTCAACGACGCCGACGCGGCCGGGCTGGCCGAGGAGCATTACGGCGCGGGCAAAGGCCAGTCGGGCCTGGTGGTGTTGCTGACCTTCGGCACCGGGATCGGCTCGGCGGTGATTCACAACGGGACACTGATCCCGAACACCGAGTTCGGCCATCTCGAGGTCGGCGGCAAGGAGGCCGAGCAGCGAGCGGCGTCCTCGGTGAAGGAGAAGAACGACTGGTCCTACGAAAAGTGGGCCAAGCAGGTGACCAAGGTGCTGGTGAGCATTGAGAACGCGGTGTGGCCGGATCTGTTCGTCGCCGGCGGCGGAATCAGCCGCAAGGCCGACAAATGGGTGCCGCTGCTGACCAACCGCACCCCGGTGGTGGCCGCCGCCCTGCTCAACACCGCCGGGATCGTCGGCGCGGCCATGGCCGCCACCTCCGACGTGACCCACTGATTTCGCCCGGCAGAGCCGTAGTACCGCGCACTGTCGTTACAATGGTCTTCGGCGAACGCCCAACCGACAGCGTGCGACTACTCACGCTGATACCAACGCCGACATCGACATAGCAGACACTTTCGGTTAACCATGCCCACTACCCACCGAAGGTGAGCCCAAACGAAGGGGTGTAAGTGGCAGCGACGAAAGCAAGCCCGGCGACGGATGGGCCGGTGAAACGCACCGCCACGAAGTCTCCGTCGTCCCCCGCCAAGCGACCGGCGGCGAAGGCTGCCAACGGCTCAGCACCCGCGAAGCGGGCCGCCAAGACAGCATCGCCGTCCACCAAGTCCGAGGCCGACGCGGCGGCCGACTCGAAGAAGACCCGCGCTGCGGCCAAGGGTGCCGGCGCCAAGGCGCCGTCGGCGCGCGGAACCAAAGTGGCCAAGGGCGGGGCGGCGGATCCCGACGCGCTCGATTCCGACGGCGCCGTCGAGGATCTCGACAACGAACCCGACCTCGAGCCCGGCGAGGACCTCGACATCGACACCGACATCGTCCTCGATGACCTCGAGGACGACGAAGCGCCCACCGGCGAAGTCTCCGATGGGGCCGGGGCCGACTCCGACGAAGGCGAAGTCGAGGGCGGGGCAGCTGTCGCCGTGAAGCCCGCCAAGGCCGGCGAGGCCGCGGCAGAGGACGACGAGGACATCGCCGAGCCCAGCGAAAAGGACAAGGCCTCCGGCGATTTCGTGTGGGACGAGGACGAGTCCGAGGCGTTGCGGCAGGCCCGCAAGGACGCCGAGCTGACGGCCTCCGCCGACTCGGTTCGTGCCTACCTCAAGCAGATCGGTAAGGTCGCGCTGCTCAACGCCGAGGAAGAGGTTGAGCTGGCCAAGCGGATCGAAGCCGGTCTGTACTGCACCCAGCTGATGACGGAGTTCACCGAGAAGGGTGAGAAGCTTCCCGCCGCTCAGCGCCGCGACTACCAGTGGATCTGCCGCGACGGTGACCGCGCCAAAAACCATCTGCTGGAGGCCAACCTGCGACTGGTGGTGTCGCTGGCCAAGCGCTACACCGGCCGCGGCATGGCGTTCCTGGACCTCATCCAGGAGGGCAACCTGGGTCTGATCCGCGCGGTCGAGAAGTTCGACTACACCAAGGGTTACAAGTTCTCCACGTATGCGACCTGGTGGATCCGCCAGGCCATCACCCGGGCCATGGCCGACCAGGCCCGCACCATCCGTATCCCGGTGCACATGGTCGAGGTGATCAACAAGCTGGGCCGCATCCAGCGCGAGCTGCTGCAGGACCTGGGTCGCGAGCCGACGCCCGAAGAGCTGGCCAAGGAAATGGACATCACCCCGGAGAAGGTGCTGGAGATCCAGCAGTACGCCCGGGAGCCGATCTCACTGGACCAGACCATCGGCGACGAGGGCGACAGCCAGCTCGGTGACTTCATCGAGGACAGCGAGGCCGTGGTGGCCGTCGACGCGGTGTCGTTCACGCTGCTGCAAGACCAGCTGCAGTCGGTGCTGGAGACGCTCTCGGAGCGCGAGGCGGGCGTAGTACGGCTGCGTTTCGGTCTCACCGACGGTCAGCCCCGCACCCTGGACGAGATCGGGCAGGTGTACGGCGTGACCCGTGAGCGCATCCGCCAGATCGAGTCCAAGACGATGTCGAAGCTGCGCCACCCCAGCCGCTCGCAGGTGTTGCGCGACTACCTCGACTAGCGAGATCCGGGCTTCACTCCAGAACGATTGGCGTGCAAGCCATCTCGATGCTGGCGTAGGCCGGTGGGCCAAACGAGCGCTGCCGCTGGAAAATTCGGCTGCGCCGACGGCGCCGTCGTCGTACGGTGATTCCCATGTCAGCCAACCGCAAAGTGGTCTCGTCAGAATCCGCCTTCGAGTCGGCTGTCGGTTACTCGCGCGCCGTGCGGGTCGGCCCGCACGTGGCGGTGGCCGGAACAACCGGCGCCGGGGCCGCCGGCGACATCGCCGCCCAGGCACGAGATGCTTTGCGCCGCATCGAGATTGCCTTGCACCACGCGGGCGCCGCGCTCACCGATGTGGTGCGCACCCGCATCTACGTCACCGACATCTCGCGCTGGCGCGAGGTGGGAGCCGTGCACGAGCAGGTCTTCGGGGCGATACGTCCGGCGGCGACCATGGTCGAAGTCTCGGCGCTGATCGCGCCCGAGCTGCTGGTGGAGATCGAAGCTGACGCCTACGTCGACTCCCCGGCCGGACCGGCGGCCTCGTCGCCGGCGATCGGGCCGAAGGTGCCGTCGCCGGCCGGCGGGTAGGCGGTGACCCGGATCACAGCGGCCACCGGCAGCGGGCCGTAAAGATGCGGGAACAACATTGACTCGGGATCGGTTGATATCCCTGGCTCCCACCGCACCGGCGCGGCAAGGCGGGCCGGGTCGACGTGTAGCAGGACCAGGTCGCCACGACCGCGGTAGAGCCGGTTTGCCGGCAGGTGCACCTGCTGTGGCGTCGACAGGTGGATGAAGTCCCCACCGCCCGCGGAGGCCGGGTCGATGCTGCCCCGCCGGCGGGCCTGCGCCCACTGCTCGGTTCCGCACAGGTGCACCAGGACGTCGGGAGCGAAGGTCACAAGCGGACACCCTAGAGACCTCCTAAACCAAACTTGACCAGCCCGTGAGAAACGACACACCCGATAACGATCGGGGAACAAGGCGAAAACGCCATACGTCTGAGAAAGTGAATGTACGAGAACGGAGAAGCCATGAATGCAACTCTGACGAGTCCCGAACTGACCCGAGCCGACCGCTGCGACCGCTGCGGTGCTGCGGCTCGTGTGCGCGCCAAGCTGCCTTCCGGACTAGAGCTTCTCTTCTGCCAGCATCACGCCAACGAGCACGAGGCGAAGCTGACCGAGCTGGCCGCTGTGCTGGAGAGCCGCTGAAAGCTAGCCCACACGGAACTCGCCCATCGCCAATGTGGGCGGTGTGAGCGATCTTCGGTAATGCTGGACGGGTATGAGCGAGCAGGTCGCAAAACCGTCGCGCCACCACATTTGGCGAATCACCCTGAGGACTCTTTCCAAGAGTTGGGACGACTCGATTTTCTCGGAGTCGGCTCAGGCGGGTTTCTGGTCGGCGTTGTCACTGCCGCCGTTGCTGCTCGGGCTGCTGGGCACCCTGGCCTATGTGGCTCCGCTGTTCGGCCCGGACATGCTGCCCAGCATCCTGCGCCAGCTAATCTCGACGGCACACAGCGTGTTCTCCCGCAGCGTGGTCAACGAGATCATCGAGCCGACCGTGCGTGACATCGCCAACCACGCCCGCGGCGAGGTGGTATCGCTGGGTTTCATCATCTCGTTGTGGGCGGGGTCGTCGGCCATCTCGTCGTTCGTAGACTCCGTGGTCGAGGCGCACGACCAAACGCCGTTGCGCCACCCGGTGCGCCAACGCCTGTTCGCGTTGTTCCTCTACGTGGTGGGGTTGGTATTCGTGGTGGCGACGGCGCCGCTGGTGGTCTTGGGGCCGCGCAAGGTGGGTGAGCACATTCCGGTCAGCCTGGCCAACGTGCTGCGCTACGGCTACTACCCGGCCTTGATCCTCGTCTTGATGTTAGGGGTCGTGATCTTGTACCGCGTGTCGTTGCCGGAGCCGCTGCCGACGCATCGGCTGATCTTCGGCGCGGCGCTGGCCACCGCGGTGTTCGTGATCGCCACCCTGGGCCTGCGGATCTACCTGCAGTGGATCACCAGTACGGGCTACACCTACGGCGCGCTTTCGACGCCGATCGCATTCCTGCTGTTCTCATTCTTCGGGGGCTTCGCGATCATGATCGGCGCCGAACTCAATGCCGCCATCCAGGAGGAATTCCCCGCGCCCAGGACGCACGCGCACCGGCTGCGCAGCTGGCTGCTGTCGCGCTCCCCCGCGCTGGCGAAGGCGGCGGACACGCTGTCGAATCCCGTGACCACGAATCCGATCACCTCGCAACGCGACGTCGCGCCGGCGGAGCCGCCCCGCTGATCAGGCCTTCTTCATCCGGTCGTAGATCTGCTTGCAGTCCGGGCAGACCGGTGAGCCCGGCTTGGCCGCCTTGGTGACGGGAAAGACCTCGCCGCACAACGCCACGACGTGGTTGCCCATCACCGCGCTCTCGGCGATCTTGTCCTTCTTGACGTAGTGGAAGTACTTCGGGATGTCGCTGCCGGTCCCGTCGTCGACGCGTTCGTCGGTCTCGGTGCGTTCGATCGTTTGGGTCTGCATACCTGACATTGTGCACTGCTCCGCAGGTCCCGAAACCGGCCAAGCCGGAATCGGTCGATTGTGGGACAGTGGAGAAATGAAGCACGGCTCCGATCCGGGGTTCGATGACTTTGACGGCGACAAAAGCCGCCCAGTGCTCATCACCGCCGCAGCGACCTCGTACGAGGAGCAGCACCGCGCGCGGGTCCGTAAATACCTGACCTTGATGGCTTTCCGGATCCCGGCGCTCATCCTGGCCGCGCTCGCCTACGGGGCGTGGCACAACGGGTTGATCTCCCTGGCGATCGTGGCGCTGTCGATCCCGCTGCCCTGGATGGCCGTGCTGATCGCCAACGATCGGCCACCGCGCAGCGCCGACGAGCCGCGCCGGTTCGACAATGCCCGCCAGCACACCCCCCTGTTCCCCCGGGCCGAACGTCCCGCGCTCGAGGCTCCGCAGCACCCGCAGCCGGAGTGGCCTCCGGGCGCGGGGGGCGGAATCGACCACGGCTAGCCGTCGTTTCCGCTGAAGGTGCCGCGGCCCGCGGACTTCTCAGGACATTCTCAGGTCCGCGGCACATTTGTGCACGTCAAGACGTGTGAGATGGGGGATCGCCGGGAACTCTCAGAGCTGATCTGTCGTTGAACTCCATGACAGAACAACGCCGAACGGGAGGTCGCTATGGCGAACGCCAGCACGAGCAGATTTGACGGCGATCTGGATGCTCAAAGCCCCGCAGCGGATCTAGTGCGCGTATATCTGAACGGAATCGGTAAGACGGCACTTCTGAATGCGGCCGGCGAAGTCGAACTCGCCAAGCGGATCGAAGCCGGGCTTTACGCCGAACACCTGCTCGGAGCGCGTAAACGCCTCGGGGAGAACCGCAAACGCGATCTGGAGGCCGTGGTTCGCGATGGTCAGGCGGCGCGCCGTCACCTGTTGGAAGCGAACCTGCGTCTGGTGGTGTCGTTGGCCAAGCGGTACACGGGTCGCGGCATGCCATTGCTCGACCTGATCCAGGAGGGCAACCTCGGACTGATCCGCGCGATGGAGAAATTCGACTACACAAAGGGATTCAAGTTCTCGACCTACGCGACGTGGTGGATCCGTCAGGCCATCACCCGCGGCATGGCCGACCAGAGCCGCACCATCCGGCTGCCGGTTCATCTGGTGGAGCAGGTCAACAAGCTGGCGCGGATCAAGCGCGAGATGCACCAGAACCTGGGACGCGAGGCCACCGACGAGGAACTGGCCGCCGAGTCCGGAATCCCGGTCGAAAAGATCAACGACCTGCTCGAGCACAGTCGCGACCCGGTGAGCCTGGACATGCCGGTCGGCTCCGAGGAAGAAGCCCCGCTGGGCGACTTCATCGAGGACGCCGAAGCGATGTCGGCCGAGAACGCGGTGATCGCCGAGCTGCTGCACACCGACATCCGCAGCGTGCTGGCCACTCTGGACGAGCGGGAGCACCAGGTGATCCGGTTGCGTTTCGGCCTCGACGACGGCCAGCCGCGCACCCTGGACCAGATCGGCAAGCTGTTCGGTCTGTCCCGCGAGCGGGTCCGCCAAATCGAGCGGGACGTAATGTCGAAACTCCGCAACGGCGAGCGCGCCGACAGGCTACGGTCGTACGCGAGCTAACACCTCACCCAAGCTAGGTAGCAGACGGTATGCCCGCCGCGTCAGCGGCGGGCATACTGCTTGCCTGGGAGGCGTTACAACCATTCGCGCAGCTGGGCAAGTAGACTCAGCGTCGACGGAGGGTGCTGAATGAACGACCTGGTTGACACCACCGAGATGTACCTGCGGACCATCTACGACCTCGAAGAAGAGGGCGTGACGCCGCTGCGTGCCCGAATCGCCGAGCGCCTCGATCAGAGCGGGCCGACTGTCAGCCAAACCGTGTCGCGCATGGAGCGGGACGGTTTACTTCACGTGGCCGGCGACCGCCACCTCGAGCTCACCGACAAGGGCCGGACACTGGCCATTTCCGTGATGCGAAAGCACCGCCTCGCCGAACGGTTGCTGGTCGATGTCATCGGCCTGCCCTGGGAAGAGGTCCACGCCGAGGCGTGCCGCTGGGAGCACGTGATGAGCGAGGACGTCGAGCGGCGCCTGGTGAAGGTGCTCAACAACCCGACCACCTCGCCCTTCGGCAACCCGATCCCTGGGCTTCTGGACCTGGGCGTGGGCCCGGAGTCCTGGTCCGAGGACGGTCCCCTGGTCCGGCTGACCGAGTTGCCCGCGGGCGCGCCGGTGGCCGTGGTGGTGCGCCAGCTGACCGAACACGTCCAGGGCGACATTGGCCTGATCTCACGCCTGAAGGACGCCGGCGTCGTCCCGAACGCCCGCGTCACCGTCGAGACCAGCTCCGCCGGGGTGACCATCGTGATTCCTGGCCACGAGAACGTCACCCTGCCGCACGAAATGGCCCACGCGGTCAAGGTCGAAAAGGTCTGACCCGGGCTGTTGTTGCCCACCTATCCCGCCCTGCGGCCGAACGGCCGTCGCGGTGGTAGCTGCACGCCGAACCGCTTGGCCAGTCGGTAGCCGGTCAGCGCCAGGTCCCGGATGTCCTCGGGCCGCAGACCCGATTGCAAAGCGGTGTCCAGCATGCCCGCCATCCGATGGTCGGGTTCACAGCGCAGCGCCTCGTGCAGCGACACCCCGGCGAGCGGGCCGTCGCCGCGGGCATACGCGCTGAACGCGGTCAGGACCAGCGCCTCGACCCGCCACGGCGCGGGCAACGTGCGCGCCAGCAGCGCCCACAACGACTCGACCTCGCCGGCGCTCTCCCCGACCGCTAGGGCATACAGGATGTCGCGCACCTGCGCGTCGCTCAACGCACAGCCCAACGTCGCCACCTCCGTGTCGGACAGCGATTCCCCGGCCGCGACCCGGTCGGCGGCGGCCATCGCCGTCTCCACATCGCCGCGGGTGCAGCGGACCGGATGCGCACGATGCGCCGCGCGCCGCCGGGCGGCCTGCTGCCTGACCGCACCGGCCAGCGCGGCGCTGCGCACCGGGTCGTCGGGCGCGATGACCGCCTGCAGGTCGGCGCGACGCGGATAGAGCCGTCTGCCCTCCAGCACCGCCGCGGCCGCCAGCGGGGAGGCCGCGGGATCGTCGACCAGACCGCTCGACCCGCAGCCCTCGACGCAATGCCAGCGGCCGCCGAGGGCCACCTGGTCGACCACGTGGGTGGCCCACAGCTCGATGTTGTGCTGCGACGATGCTTCTGCGAGCGCCACCGACAGCTGCCGGTATTGCTCATTGCAGCTTGGACAGTAGGCCCCGTCCGCGTCGACGATCACCGCGATCACGGCCTCGGGCGCGGCCGCGGCGGCGACCTCCGCCAGGTGCCCCACCCGACCGGCCAGCTCCTCGGAAAGGTCGACGCGCATCACCGAACCGAGTTGCCCGTCGCCAAAAGACACTAATACCAATGAATTTTCGGGAACGAAGCCGAGAACGGCCGGCAGCGCGGCGATGAGTGCACCGGGGCGGGAAAGTTCGAAGTCTTCTCGATGCGTCGTCATGAGCACCAACGCTGACGGCCGCCACCGTCAACGGGTGCGCACGTGCGCGGGTGCGGCAGCGGACCTGTGGATGAACCCAGCACTGTGCGTTGTGCTGCCCTACTGTTTAGGCCATGAGTTCGGCGCAAGAGTACGACATGGTGGTCATCGGGTCCGGGCCCGGCGGACAGAAGGCCGCCATCGCCTCCGCCAAGCTCGGTAAGTCGGTCGCGGTCGTCGAGCGCGGCCAGATGCTCGGCGGTGTGTGCGTCCAGACCGGCACCATCCCGTCAAAGACGTTGCGCGAGGCGGTCCTCTATCTCACCGGGATGAGCCAGCGCGAACTCTACGGCGCGAGCTACCGCGTGAAGGAGAAGATCACCCCGGCCGATCTGCTGGCCCGCACCCAGCACGTGATCGGCAAGGAAGTCGACGTGGTGCGCAACCAGCTGATGCGCAACCGCATCGACCTGCTGATCGGCCACGGACGTTTCGTCGACCCGCACACCATCGAGGTCGAAGACCCGTCGCGGCGCGAAAAGATCACCATCAGTGGCAAATACGTCGTCATCGCCAGCGGCACCCGGCCCGCACGGCCCTCCGGCGTGGAGTTCGACGAACACCGCGTGCTCGACTCCGACGGGATCCTCGATCTCAAGTCGCTGCCCACCTCGATGGTGGTGGTCGGCGCCGGTGTCATCGGCATCGAGTACGCCTCGATGTTCGCCGCCCTGGGCACCAAGGTCACCGTCGTGGAGAAGCGCGACGACATGCTCGACTTCTGCGACCCCGAGGTCGTCGAGGCGCTGAAGTTCCACCTGCGCGACCTGGCGGTGACGTTCCGGTTCGGCGAGGAGGTGACCGCGGTCGACGTCGGGTCGGCGGGCACCGTCACCACCCTGGCCAGCGGCAAGCAGATTCCCGCCGAGACGGTGATGTATTCGGCCGGCCGGCAGGGCCAGACCGATCATCTCGATCTGCATAATGCCGAGCTGGAAGCCGACAACCGCGGGCGGATCTTCGTCGACAACAATTTCCAGACCAAGGTGCCGCACATCTATGCCGTCGGCGACGTGATCGGCTTCCCCGCCCTGGCCGCGACGTCGATGGAACAGGGACGCCTGGCCGCCTACCACGCGTTCGGAGAAGCGTGCGACGGCATCACCGACCTGCAACCCATCGGCATCTACTCCATCCCCGAGGTCTCCTACGTCGGCGCCACCGAGGTGGAGCTGACGAAGAACTCAATCCCCTACGAGGTCGGCGTCGCCAGGTACCGGGAGCTGGCCCGCGGCCAGATCGCCGGCGACTCCTACGGGATGCTCAAACTGCTGGTGTCCACCGACGACCTCAGGGTTCTCGGCGTGCACATCTTCGGCACCAGTGCCACCGAGATGGTGCATATCGGCCAGGCCGTGATGGGCTGCGGCGGCACGGTGGAGTACCTGGTGGACGCGGTGTTCAACTACCCCACGTTCTCCGAGGCCTACAAGGTCGCGGCGCTCGACGTGATGAACAAAGTCCGGGCGCTCAACCAGTTCCGGCGCTAACCCGATGGTGACGACCCGCTGCGCCCGGCTCCGCCGCGCTGGCGATCGCCCCTAACCCGATGGTGACGACCCGCTGCGCCCGGCTCCGCCGCGCTGGCGATCGCCCCTAACAGGCGTCCAGGAGGTCGCCCGGGATCGGATCGCCGGGACCGCCGACCTCGGCGCGGGCCAGTAGCTGCGCGGTCTGCGCGTCGAACGGCGCCGAATACGACATGTTCGCGGCGCAGCCACCCCGCTCCAGACCACCGATCAACCCGATGAGGGTGGTGCCACTGACCCAGGGCGCGCCGCTGGTGCCGTCCACCAGTCCCTCGCAGGCCAACGCGGGGAACCCGGAGTCGGTGATCGACGTGCTGGCCTGACACCCGATCGGCGAACCACCCACGCCGGCCGGATACCCCAGCACGGTGACGCGGCTGCCCGGCGGGGGTGTCACACCCAGCGTCAGCGCCAGGCCGACCCGGGACTCGACGGGAGCGCCGGCGTCGTTGCTGACCCGCGCGATCGCGTAGTCGGCGTGCGGGTCCTTGCTGGCAATCCAGCGTGGATCGAGGTAGACCGCGTCGGCCTTCCACACATCGGCGGGACCGGGTGCGGCGTCCCCGGCGAACCCGGGCACGAAGGTGATCAGCGAGGCTCCGGCCAGGCAGTGCGCGGCGGTGATGATCAGGTTGCCGCCCGTCGAATGCACGACGGAACCGGTACACACGTGCAGCGGGCCGCCGTCGATGAAGATCGCTCCGATGCGCCGATCCGGCTCCACCGGACCCGCGACGGCCTTCTGCTCGGGCTGGCTGAGCCGCTGCACCGGGCCGCCGACACGCGGGGCGGACACCGGAGCACCCGACACATGCTGGACGGGAGGACGACACGCCGTCAGCGGCGTGGCCACCCCCACCACCAAGCAGAGCATCAGGATCCGAATGCGCATCGCCTTCATCATGCCTGACCGGTGGTCGACAGGCCGACTTCCATACATCGCGGTGCGCCACGGGGCTAGCAGGCGCCGCGGGCCGACGCCGCCGCGGTGTTGCTTGCGGATTACGCCCGGGCACTATCGCGTTTCAGCTCTCAGCGTGAACGCGAACTTCGCTGATAGATGTTGGTGCCGCCTGATTCGAGGGACACTCGGTAGGGCACCCTGAAGGGACCGCCGAGAGGAGGCGATCGCGATGGCTCACCATCAAGACCCAGGTGATCAGTACCAGCCGGGACAGGCTGGCATGTACGAGCTGGAGCTGCCGGCGCCGCAGTTGTCGACGTCCGACGGCCGCGGTCCCGTGCTGGTGCATGCCCTGGAAGGCTTTTCCGACGCCGGTCACGCCATCAAGCTGGCGGCCACGCATCTGAAGGCGGTGCTGGACACCGAGCTGGTCGCGTCGTTCGCGATCGACGAATTGCTGGATTACCGCTCGCGGCGGCCACTGATGACGTTCAAGTCGGATCACTTCACCCACTACGAGGATCCCGAGCTGAGCCTGTACGCGATGCGCGACACGGTCGGCACACCTTTCCTGTTGTTGGCCGGCATGGAACCGGATCTCAAGTGGGAGCGCTTCATTACCGCGGTGCGGCTGCTGGCCGAGCGCCTCGACGTGCGCCAGACCATCGGCCTGGGCACCGTCCCGATGGCGGTCCCGCACACGCGGCCGACCACCATGACCGCACACTCGAACAACCCCGAGCTGATCGCCAACTTCCAGCCGTGGATCTCGGAGATCCAGGTTCCCGGGAGCGCCTCCAATCTGCTGGAGTACCGGATGGGCCAGCACGGCCACGAGGTCATCGGCTATACCGTGCACGTCCCGCACTACCTCACGCAGACCGATTACCCGGCCGCCGCGCAGGCGCTGCTCGAGCAGGTCGGCAAGACCGCATCGCTCGAGCTGCCGCTGACGGCGTTGACCGAAGCGGCCGAGGTGATTCGGGCCAAGATCGACGAGCAGGTCGAAGCGAGCGCGGAGGTCGCTCAAGTGGTGGCCGCGCTGGAGCGCCAGTACGATGCCTTCATCGACGCTCAGGAGAACAGATCGTTACTAGCTCGCGACGAGGATCTGCCTAGCGGCGACGAGCTAGGCGCAGAGTTCGAGCGATTTCTGGCCCAGCAGGCGGAGAAGAAGTTCGACGACGACGATCAGACCTGACCCACTGACACCAAGGTTGGCGATATGACCGAGCGGAAGCGCAAGAACACGCTCCGCCCGGTGCGTGAAGTGACCGCACCCAAACTCGAGTACCGCACCATCCACGGTTACAAGCGGGCCTACCGCATCGCCGGATCCGGTCCGGCGATTCTGCTGATCCACGGCATCGGCGACAACTCCACCACGTGGAATACCGTGCAGGCCAAGCTCGCCCAGCGCTTCACGGTGATCGCTCCAGATCTGCTGGGCCACGGGCAATCCGACAAGCCGCGCGCCGATTACTCAATCGCGGCGTATGCGAACGGGATGCGGGACCTGCTCAGCGTGCTCGAAATCGAGCGGGCCACCATCGTCGGTCACTCGCTGGGCGGCGGCGTGGCGATGCAATTCGCTTACCAATTCCCGCATTTGGTGGAACGACTGATCCTGGTCGGGGCAGGCGGCGTGACCAAGGACGTCAACTTCGTCTTGCGCTGGGCTTCGCTGCCGATGGGCAGCGAAGCGATCGCCCTACTGCGGTTGCCGCTGGTGCTGCCGGCGGTTCAGGTTATGGGACGTGTGCTGGGCATGGCGTTGGGCAGCAGCGGGCTGGGCCGCGACCTGCCCAACGTGCTTCGGATCCTCGACGACCTGCCCGAACCGACGGCGTCTGCGGCATTCAGCCGGACGCTGCGGGCGGTGGTGGACTGGCGCGGACAGATCGTCACCATGCTCGACCGATGTTATTTGACCGAAGCCATACCGGTGCAGATCGTCTGGGGCACAAAGGATGTGGTGGTTCCGGTCCGGCACGCGCGGATGGCGCATGCCGCGATGCCGGGCTCCCGGCTCGAAATCTTTGAAGGCTCCGGCCACTTCCCCTTTCACGACGACCCGGCGCGCTTCATCGACGTCGTCGAGCGCTTCATCGATTCCACCGACCCCGCCGAATACGACCAGGCCAGTCTTCGGGGTTTGCTCCGCAGCGGCGGCGGCGAGCGGACCGTCTCGGGCCCCGCACCCACTCGCGTCGCCGTGCTGAACGCCATGGGCTCCGACGAACGCAGCGCCACCTAGCTCACCTCGATCGATGCGGCCCGGTGCCGCGCCGTACAGTCGGGCCATGGGGATCGACGTGACGGTGTTGCGGGTGTTCACCGATTCGGACGGCAATTTCGGTAATCCGCTGGGCGTGGTGGACGCCGGCCAGGTCGAGCTCGCGGGCCGGCAGCGGCTGGCGACCCAATTGGGCTACAGCGAGACGGTTTTCGTCGACCCGCCGTCCCCCGGGGCCACCACCGCGCACGCCAGCATCTACACGCCGCGAACCGAACTGCCGTTCGCCGGCCACCCGACCGTCGGCGCGACGTGGTGGCTGCGCGAGAACGGTTCACCGGTCAACACGCTGCGGGTGCCGGCCGGGATCGTGCAGGTCGGTTACGACGCAGACCGCGCCCGCATCAACGCCCCCGCGGAATGGGCGCCCGAATTCGCCCTACACGAATTCGCCTCGGCCGATGAGGTTCTCGCCGCCGACCCGGCGGACTATCCCGACGACACCGCGCACTACCTGTGGGCCTGGACCGACCGGGCGGCGGGGTCGCTGCGGTCGCGCATGTTCGCCGCCAACCTCGGCGTGATCGAGGACGAGGCGACCGGCTCGGCGGCGATGCGGATCACCGATTACCTGAGCCAGAGCCTGCGGATCACCCAGGGCGGGGGCTCCGTCATCGACACGACGTGGAGCGCCGAAGGCTGGGTCGCGGTGGCCGGGCGGGTCGTCAATGACGGTGTGCGACACCTGGACTGACGACGGCCCCTGCCTATGCGTGCTCAGCGCTGCCGGTGCAGGACCGCGGCGAGGTGATCCTGCAGCGGTTGCCCGACCGCTCCCATCTGCACCGTATACGAGAGCTCGTCGCCGTCGATGCGGAAGGAACGGCCAAGCGCCGTCACCTCTTTGGCGCTGGGAGTCAACCCGACGGCCGTCGTCGACATCTGCATTTCGATGAGGTCGCCGGTGACCGAGTAAGTGCCGACCTCGATTTCGGTGATGCCGCTGGGATGCGCCAACACCAGTTCGACGTGACCCGGTTGGGGCACCCGAAGATATCCGGTTTCGGCGTGCAACGGCTTGCCGTCGGCCACCGCCTTGGTCTTCTGGCCGTAGGCCAGAAACGGCTTACCGACATGGGCGAACACCACTTCTTCGAGATAGTCGAAGGGCGGGATCGTCGGGTACTTACCCGCACCCTGGCCGGCCCAGGTCCCAAGGAGCGGGGCCAGCGCAGCAAGGTCGGGATGCAAGTCAGTGGGCATGAAACCGAGCCTAGCCCGGTGACGATGCGGGCCCGGACGGCCCGCGAGTTCGGTCAGCCCGGGGTTGCCACTCCGCGGTGATCGCGCAGCGCCTGGATCTCACGTTCGAAATCGTCGGCGGACTCGAACGACCGATACACGGAGGCGAACCGCAGGTAGGCCACCTCGTCCAGGTCACGCAACGGCCCCAGAATGGCCAGGCCGACTTCGTGACTGGGAATCTCGGGGGACGCCGCGGCGCGCACGGTGTCTTCGACCTGTTGGGCCAGCAGGTTCAGCGCATCGTCGTCGACTTGGCGCCCCTGGCAGGCCCGGCGGACGCCGCTGATGACCTTCTCCCTGCTGAACGGTTCGGTGACGCCGCTGCGCTTGACCACCGCCAGGACCGCGGTTTCCACGGTGGTGAAACGTCGTCCGCACTCGGGACAGGATCGGCGGCGCCGGATCGCCTGCCCTTCATCGGTTTCGCGTGAGTCGATCACCCGGGAGTCGGGATGGCGGCAGAACGGACAGTGCATGACCGCTCCTTCATCGCGCCGACAAGGTACCGCAGGACTTTGAGCGTACCCGTGCGCTGACCTGCGCGGCTAACGGAGCCGTGTTCGCACAACGGCCGTCAGCCGACCGGAGCGATCAGCGTCTGGCCTGCCATCAGATTGGGCGAGTGCAGGTCGTTGAGTTCACGGATGCGATCGGCGACCTGGGTGGTCGGCGCGTCGGGCGCCACCCGGTGCGCGAAGTCCTGAAGCGACTCCCCCGCATCCACGCGGACGACGGCGAGCCGGTCCGGAACGTGGGCCGCCGAATTCGTGGAGTCGCCGTTGAGCGCCTGGCCGACGTTGGCGACGAGACCCAGCCACAGCGTGATCGCCCCGGCGACCAACGCCAACCCGATGGTCGAGGCCCAGGTGGTGGCGCGCCTGCGGTGCGGAGCGACGGACATCGCCACCCCGGTGCCGTAGTAGCGCGTCGCCGCACCCGCCGGCCGCGCCGGTGCCGGCCTGCGGGACCGGACCAGGCCGTCCCTGCCGTAGCGAGGACCCTGGACGGGTCCGTTGATCGGGCGCCGAAGACTGCTGGTACGCGGCGCAGGCGTGTGGATGACTGTCATCTTCGTTCCTCCGGTCAACTAGCTCTCGCTCGTGTGTTCGACTCTAATCGCTTGTATGTTCGAATCCGAACATTTGAGCGAAGCGTGTCGCACGAGCAAACGCTAGATCACACCACCGACAAGTTCGTCGGCCTCTACCACTGTCACGAGGCACAAATACCCGATATGCCGAAGAGTTACACCTTTGTGATTCACCCGACTTTCGGCCTTTCCCACCGGCGATCCGCAGGGCACGACACGCCACTCGAACACATGTTTGATTCTTGTTCGCGGTGCCGCTACATTCAGTGCCATGGGCGACAGCAACGACATTTCATCGGCCGGCCCCGAGGGTCGGTTACGCTCCGTGGATTCCTCGCTGACCGAACGGCAGCGCACCATTCTGAATGTCATCCGCTCCTCGGTCACCAGCCGCGGCTACCCGCCGAGCATCCGGGAGATCGGCGACGCCGTCGGGCTGACGTCGACTTCGTCGGTGGCACACCAGCTGCGCACCCTGGAGCGCAAGGGATACCTGCGCCGCGACCCCAACCGTCCGCGGGCGGTCGACGTCCGCGGGGCCGACGACGACGCGGCGGCGCCCGCCACCGAGGTGGCCGGCTCGGACGCTCTGCCGGAACCCACGTACGTTCCGGTGCTCGGCCGCATCGCGGCCGGCGGACCCATCCTCGCCGAAGAGGCCGTCGAAGATGTCTTTCCCCTGCCGCGCGAATTGGTCGGCGAGGGCACACTTTTCCTGCTCAAGGTGGTCGGTGACTCGATGGTCGAGGCCGCGATCTGCGACGGAGACTGGGTGGTGGTCCGTCAGCAGAACGTCGCCGACAACGGCGACATCGTCGCGGCGATGCTCGACGGCGAGGCCACCGTCAAGACGTTCAAACGCGCCGGCGGTCAGGTGTGGCTGATGCCGCACAACCCCGCGTTCGATCCCATCCCGGGCAACGACGCGAGCGTGCTGGGCAAGGTCGTCACGGTCATCCGCAAGGTCTGACGCGAGAGCGGGCTGTGTCAGTCGGCCCGCGTGAAGCCGTTGGCTTGAGCGACTTCTTCGCTCGACAACCAGATTTCGGCGAGCGTGTCCTGATACAGGTCGCTGCCCGGCGTGTAATACAGGCCATAACGAGCGCTCGCCTTGATCGGGTATCCGTCGGGCGCCTGGTACGGGTCGTCGAGCGGCAGGTGGATCGTGGGTCGCCCGTCCGGGCCCGCCAGGCCGTTCTCCGAGGCGTCCTCGGCGTCCGCGGCGGCGTGCCGACCGCTTCGTGCCGACGTCCCGGCCGCGACCGCACCGGCGACCACGCCGTCCGCCACGTCGGCTCCCGCCGCGGTGTCCGCAGGTGTGTCCGCTACGGGCTCGGCATCCGGCTCCGGCGTCGCGAGGTCAAGGTATTCGTCCTCGGGCTCAGCGGTTTCCAGGGCGCCGGTCACGGGGTCGCTGTCCGGCGGGGTGTGGGGAACGGCAACGTCGGGATACTCGTCCTCCGGATACCCCTCCTCCGCATAGCCGGCATCGGGGTCCTCGGCGTCGACATAGGCGGCGTCGTCCGCCGTCTCGGGCTCGGCGACCTCGGGAACGGCGTCGGCGTAGTCGGTGTAGTCGGCTCCGGCGTCCGAATAGTCGGCCTCCGCCAGCATCTCCTCGGAGACGATCGGGATGGAGTCGGTGTCGATGGCGTCGGGGTCGTCCTCCTCGAAGGCGTAGTCGCTTTCGGCGGGAACCTGGCGCCGCCAGCTGACCCGCCCGGCGTCCGGTTCCGGTTCAGGCTGGTGCGCCGCGCTGAGCCCGAACGTCTCTGCGTCGACGTCGGAATCGTCGTGTCCCCAGCGATCGTCGGCGGCGTAGCCGAAATCCGCGCCGCGTTCGGGTGCGTAGCCGTCGGCGTCCTGGTGGCCGGGCCGGCGCCGGACGAACAGCACCCACACCAACAGCACGAGCAGCGCCAGCACCGGAATGGCCGCCATCAGCCACCACCAGTGCCAGGTGAACCCCTTCGGATGTGCCGGTGTGGCCGAATTGCTCGGCTGGTTCTGACCGGACACCTGCAGGCCCGACAGCAGCGGCGCGAGGTTGGCCGGTTCCGTGCTGAACGTGTTCTTCGCCCGGTTCCACGAAATCTTGCCGCCGGTGAACTGCTGCGAGATCACGTCGCCGTTGACGGCCTGGTCGCCGACCGGAGCGCCGAGTTTGCCCGCGGGGGCGCGCAGCTTGTCCCACGCGGCCCGCATCGCGCCGCGCACGACGAACGCGCCGTGGTCGGAGGTCCAGAAGATGACCGGCTTGTCGGCGGCGGAGAAGGTGGCGATTCGGCTGGAAGGCCCTATGCCGCCGTCGGTTTCGTTGGTGGTGGGGAATCCCAGGTCGCTGCCGACCGGTCCGCCCAGCGATTCGTATTTGGCCAGGATGTCGGTTTCGACGGCGTTCGCACCCGTGGCCGGGGTGAAGAACACCTTGCCGCCGGCGAAGTTCTGAACGATTCCGTCGCCGCCGGCGGGATACTGACCGCCCTGCTTGGCGCCCAAGGGTCCAGTGGATCCGCCGGCCGCGCGCCACGCCGTGTTGATCGCCGCGGTGGGATCGATCGCCACCTGCAGGCCCTTGAGCTGGTCGGCCAGCGCCGGCGGTTCGGTGGTGAACTGCTTGGTCTGCCGGTTCCACGAGACCTGGCCGCCGCTGAATTTCTGCGAGGACACCTCGCCGTTGTAGGTCTCGTCACCGACCGGCACCCCGAGCACCCCGCCCGAGCTGCCGAGCTTGTCCCAGGCGGTGTTGAGGGCGCCGCGCACCACGTGCGGGCCGTGCTCGGGCGTCCAGAAAATCACCGGCTTGTCGCTGGCCGAGAAGGTGATCACCCGGCTGTCGGGACCGGACAGACCGGGCACTTCGTTGATCGACGGGAAGCCCAGATCGCTGCCGGCCGGCCCACCGAGCTGGTCGTATTTGTCCAGGACGGGCCCGTAGGCGAACTTGGCCCCGGTGGCCGGGGTGAAGAACATCTTGCCGCCGTCGAAGTCCAGGACGAAACCGTCCCCGACGGGGTACACATCGCCCTTGCGGGCACCCAGTGGTGACGTGTCGCCCCCGGCCTTATCCCATGCGGCCATCATCGCCGCTTCGGCGTCGCCGATCGGGCTCGCTACCGCGGTGGGGGCCAGCAATACGGCGGCCAGTGCTGTGGTCGTCAAGCTGACCAGCGCGCTTCCGATCAGCCTGCGCATGTGACCTCTCTGCACCTTCACCAAGCCTCCCAGCCGGCGGATATGGCTCTATCTGCGGCTATGCCCTTACCTGCATAACCGGCGAGCGGGCCGTACTTGCGCGGGGAATGGACGCGCGCACGATCAGCCTTATCGCCGGGCTCGCACAACTTTGCTCCAGCCAACAAGAAATGCGAAGTCAAATCACGAATTCTACAAAAACGGATACCACACCGATGTCGAAATGATGCGGGCCCACGGCCCAATCGCGGCCCAGCGGGGCACCGTTCGCGCGGTGTTGCGGATATCGCACAGAATGGCGGCGGGAACGCCGGATCGGGTAAGGCAGCCGGGCTGCCGACTCGCACAGCAGAATTGCGCCGGCCGCGGTTGCGCAGGGCGGATGGGCCGTCGCCCGCGACGCGATCGCGGGCCTGACTATGCCCGATGACGCGGTCGGCACCCCCGCAACACATGCGCCGACGGTACGTGGCCATCGGCGCATTCACGCGCTACCCCGACGCAGCGGGCCAATCACGCGCATGGGCGAGTTTGTCGCTCATCGGCAATAGAGTCACGCAAGTCGGCCGGCGAATGTTCGTCGCGCCCTGCGATTGCCGATCATTACCGCGCCGTTGTCCGCCGCGCCTCTCGGCGACCGCGGACCGCTATCCAGCAAACGAAACGTTATACGCCGAGGCTGCGGCCGATGATTTCCTTCATGATCTCGGTCGTGCCGCCGTAGATGGTCTGCACCCGCGCATCCAGATAGGCACGGGCAACGGGATATTCGCGCATGTAGCCGTATCCACCGTGCAGTTGCAGGCAGCGGTCGATCAGGTGCACCTGCTTTTCGGTGCAGTACCACTTGGCCATCGCGGCCTGCTCGGCCGTCAGCTTGTGGTCCAGGTGCAGGCGGACGAACTCGTCGACCATCATGCGGACCACGGTCGCCTCCGTCGCCAGCTCGGCGAGCACGAACCGGCTGTTCTGGAAGCTGCCGATCGGCTTGCCGAATGCCTTGCGCTCCTTGGTGTATTGCAGGGTCTGATCCAGCACCTGCTCCATCGCCGCGGCCGCCATGATCGCGATCGAGATCCGTTCCTGCGGCAGGTTCTGCATGAGGTAGATGAAGCCCATCCCCTCCTGGCCCAGCAGGTTTTCGGCCGGCACGTGCACGTCGGTGAACGACAGCTCGGCCGTGTCCTGCGCGTCCAGCCCGATCTTGTCCAAGTGGCGCCCGCGCTCGAAGCCCTCCATGCCGCGCTCGACGGCGAGCAGCGAGAAGCCCTGCGCGCCCTTTTCCGGGTCGGTCTGCGCGACCACGATCACCAGGTCGGAGTTGATTCCGTTGGTGATGAACGTCTTTGAGCCGTTGAGCACGTAGTGGTCGCCCTGCTTGACCGCACGGGTCTTGATGCCCTGCAGGTCACTGCCGGTTCCGGGCTCGGTCATCGCGATCGCCGTAATCAACTCTCCGGTGCAGAATTTCGGCAGCCAGCGCTGCTTCTGCTCCTCGGTGGCCAGGGCCAGCAGGTACGGCGCCACGATGTCGTTGTGCAGGCCGAACCCGATGCCGCTGTAGCGCCCGGCGGTGGTCTCCTCGGTGATGATCGTGTTGTACCGGAAATCGGGGTTGCCGCCGCCGCCGTACTCTTCGGGCACCGCCATGCCGAGGAAGCCTTGCTTGCCGGCCTCGAGCCATACACCGCGGTCGACGATCTTCGCCTTCTCCCACTCCTCGTGGTAGGGCGCGACGTGGCGCTCGAGGAAGCCCCGGTAGGACTCACGGAACAGGTCGTGCTCTGACTCGAAAAGAGTGCGCTGGTATTTGATGGCGCTGCTCATGGGAGACCTCCGGCGGCTGGGATTTCTGCAGCCCAAGATATACCAACCGGACGGTTGGTCGGCAGCCGGCGGGGTCGCCCACCGCCGGCTCACGGGTGTCGAACGGCCCTGCGCTGCACGGATCGCCCGTGTCACGAGGGGCGATGCCCGTTCAGTGGGCCGAGAACTCGCGCAGCCGGCCGGCCAAGGCCATCGGTACCCGGGCCTTGATGCGGGTTCCCTCGGCGTTGTGCTCCTCCTGCTGGACGCGTCCATCGGCGTGCAGGCGGGCCACCAGGTCGCCGCGGTGATACGGGATCACCACGTCGACGGCGGTGTCGGCGGAAACGGCGAGCTCGCCGATCCGGCGGCGCAGGGCGTCGATACCGTCGCCGGTGCGCGCGGACACGAACATGGCGCCCGGCAGGGCATGACGAAGCTTGGCCAGCGCCAAATCGCTTGCGGCGTCGACCTTGTTGACCACCACCAGCTCCTGCGGCGCGTCGCCATCGCGGTCGGCCCCGTAGTCGGCGACGACCTCGGAGACCACCTGGCGCACCGCGTTGATCTGCGCCAGCGGGTTGACGTCGGCGCCGTCGACGACGTGCACCAACAGATCGGCGTCGACGACCTCTTCCAGCGTGGACCGGAAGGCCTCGACGAGCTGGGTGGGCAGGTGGCGGACGAATCCGACGGTGTCGGTGAGCACGAACGGGCGGCCGTCATCGAACTCGGCGCGCCGGGTGGTGGGTTCCAGGGTGGCGAACAGCGCGTCCTGTACCAGCACCCCCGCCCCGGTCAGCGCGTTGAGCAGGCTCGACTTGCCGGCGTTGGTGTAGCCGACGATGGCGATCGAGGGCAGGTCGCTGTGCACCCGCCGGCTGCGCTGGGTGTCGCGGACCTGCTTCATGTCCTTGATCTCGCGGCGCAGCTTGGCCATCCGCTCGCGAATGCGCCGCCGGTCGGTCTCGATCTTGGTTTCACCGGGACCGCGCAGGCCCACGCCTCCCCCGCTGCCGCCGGCACGGCCACCGGCCTGCCGCGACATCGACTCACCCCAGCCGCGCAGCCGCGGCAGCATGTATTCCATCTGGGCCAGCGCGACCTGCGCCTTGCCCTCCCGGCTAGTGGCGTGCTGGGCGAAGATGTCGAGGATCAGCGCGGTCCGGTCGATGACCTTGACCTTCACCGCCTTTTCCAGCGCGGTCAGCTGCGCCGGGGACAGCTCGCCGTCGCAGATGACGGTGTCGGCGCCGGTCGCCAGCACCACCTCGCGTAGTTCGGCGGCCTTGCCCGAACCGATGTAGGTCGACGGGTCGGGCTTGTCGCGGCGCTGGATCAGCCCTTCGAGCACCTCGGAGCCGGCGGTCTCGGCCAGGGCGGCGAGCTCGGCCATGCTGGCCTCGCTGTCCGCGGCGGTGCCGTCGGTCCACACGCCCACCAGGACGACCCGCTCGAGCCGGAGCTGGCGGTACTCGACTTCGGAGACGTCGGTGAGTTCGGTCGACAGTCCGGCGACGCGGCGCAGCGCCGACCGATCTTCGAGGGCGAGTTCGCCCGTACTGGGCTCCGGGACTACCGGAGCGTGATCACGAAATTCAGGTTCTGTCATAGGCAATAAAAGATGATGCACGCAAAAACGGTGTCGTGCACCTGGTTTAACACTGCTGTTCGCGCCACCATTCCTCGCTGAGTTCTCCTTGGGCCACCAGGACGGACGGTCCTCGCAGGAAGCTGGTGGCGTCGGTGATCGTGACGACGACCTCGCCGCCGGGCACGCGAACGGTCAGGGTGCCGGTGGCCGCACCGGCACCGGCCAGCGCGGCGACCGCCGCGGCCACCGTCCCGGTGCCGCATGAGCGTGTCTCGCCGACTCCCCGCTCGTGCACCCGCATGTGCACCGCCCCGTCGAGCGGCGCGGTGAGGATTTCGACATTCACCCCGTCCGGGAATTGGGCGGCGTCGAAGCTCACGGGCGCGGCCACGTCCAGCGCCGCCAACGCCTCGGCGGTCAGTCGCGGGTCGACACACGCCAGGTGCGGATTGCCCACATCGACCGCCAGGCCGGAGAACCGCCGGCCGCCCACGACCGCGTCGCCCGGGCCCAGCGTGTTGGCCTTGCCCATGTCGACGCTGATGTCGGCGGTGGTCGCATCGGCGCGGTGCACCGCGACCGGCCGCGGACCGGCCAGCGACCCGACCACGAATTCGTCGCGGGATTCCATGCCGCTGGCGCGCAGGTAGTGCGCGAAGACCCGCACGCCGTTGCCGCACATCTGGGCGAGGGACCCGTCGGCGTTGCGGTAGTCCATGTACCAGTCGCCGGCGCGCACCCCGTCGGGCACCCGATCGAGCACGCCGGCGGACAGCGCCGCGCCGGCGGTGGTGACTCGCAGCACCCCGTCGGCGCCCAGCCCGCGTCGCCGGTCGCACAGCGCGGCCACCCGCGCCGCGGTCAGGCTCAGCTCGGCCCGCGGGTCCGGCAGCACCACGAAATCGTTCTGGGTGCCGTGGCCCTTCGCGAAGATCACCTGTTCAGGGTACGTGGCGCCACGCCCGCACGGCGGAGTCGACGACCTCGGCACGCTGCGCCGGGGTCGTCGCCCCGACATCGAGCCACTGCACCCGGTGATCCCGGCGGAACCAGGACCGCTGGCGCCGCACGTAGCGGCGGGTGCCGACGTAGGTCTGTTCGCGCGCGTCCCGCAGTTGCTCGGCGCCGGGGCCCGCCGGCCCGCTCCCATCCAGCGCCGTCAGTACCTGCGCGTAGCCCAGCGCGCGCGACGCGGTGACCCCGTCGCGCAAGCCCTGGTCCAGCAGCGCGATCACCTCGCCGACCAGACCCTGGTCGAACATCGCGTCGGTGCGCCGGGCCAACCGCTCATCGAGCAGCGTGGTGTCGCAGTCCAGCCCGACGATGACGGTGTCCCACCTGGGGGCACCGATCTGTGGCGCGGAGGCGGCGAACGGCTGGCCGGTCAGCTCGACCACCTCAAGGGCCCGCACCGTGCGCCGGGCGTCGGTGGGCAGGATCGTCGCGGCCGCGGCGGGATCACGACGGGCCAGCTCGGCGTGCAGTTCGCCCACCCCGATCTCGGCCAGCCGCTGCTCCCAGCGCGCGCGCACCGCGGGATCGGTGGCGGGAAACGACCAGTCGTCGAGCAGCGACTGGATGTAGAGCATGGAGCCGCCCACGATGATCGGCAGCGCGCCCCGCGCCGCGATCGCTTCGACGTCGGCCGCGGCGGCGCCCTGATAGCGGGCGACGGTCGCGGTCTCGGTGACGTCGAGGGCGTCGAGCTGGTGATGCGGGATGCCGCGGCGGTCGCCCACGGGCAGCTTGGCGGTGCCGATGTCCATGCCGCGATAGAGCTGCATCGCGTCGGCGTTGACGATCTCGGCGCGAACGCCGAGCCGCTCGACCCGGTCGGCGAAGTCGAGAGCCAGCTGCGACTTGCCGGTGCCCGTGGGGCCGATGATCGCCAGGGGGCGCACGGCGGCCGTCACAGTTGCCAGGCGCCGGCGAAGTAGCCCACCCCGTAGGGCGCCCCGCGGTACAGCTCCTTGGCCGATCGGGGTCCTGGCTCAGCCGCACCGGCCAGCACCTCAAACGCGACCCGCCCCAGGATCTGCCGCGGCAGGTGGCGCAGCGCGGCGATGTCGCCGCCGGCCAGCGCCTCGTCCAGGGCCTCTTGGGCGTCGGCGTTGTCCGGGTCGTATCCGCCGGGCGCGGCCGGCGTCAGCGTGTTCGCGCCGTCGGCCACCACCAACACCCCGACCTGCCCGGGCAGCCGGTCGACCTCGGCGCGCAGTTGTCTGCCGAGGCTCAGCGCGGTGCCGGCGTCGTGGTCGGTGCGGTAGATGCGGACCTGTGCGCTGGCGTGCGGCTGCACCTGGCCGCGCACCCAGCCGGCCAGCAGCGCGCAGACCGGGAGTGCGACCGGCGGGGCGGCCTCGTCGGTATGCGGGGACAGCCGGACGCGCACGTCCACGCCGAAACCCGCGAAGGTGCCCACCGCGTCGGGACCCACGACGTCGTCGTCGGGTCCCGTCCCGATCACCACCCAGCGGTCGGGCAGCAGCGCGGCCGCGGCCAGCGTCGCCGCGGCCAGGTCGGCCACCTCGGCGGCGCCCGCTCCGGCGAGTTCGGGAACAAGGACCGGCGCCGACGGGACGATCGCAATCGCGCTCAGCACGCCACCAAACTAACGTGGCCGCGCCGGCCATCCGGCACTAGTTCGGGTTGCCGGGCGCCAGCCGCGCGCCGGACGTCACCGAGGGAAGCTGTCCACCACCACCAGACGGTCGCCGAAGGGGCCGAAGTCGTCATCTTCGGTTACGTCTCGGGCCGGAACTTCTCGCGGGGCACCACCCGGCCCCTGCTCCACCCGGTCGATGGTGGCGGCTTCGCCGCGGGCCAGCGCGATCGTCGCGATGATGACCACCGCCACCGCCCCGATCAGCACGAACGCCTTGGGGCCGCTGGCGTTCAGCGTCTCGCCCAGCACCAGAACCCCGAGCAGCCCGGCGACCACCGGCTTGGCGACCGTCATCGTCGGCAGGGACGCGGTCAGCGTGCCGGCCCGGAATGCCGATTGCTGGAAGATCATCCCCGTCAGGGCCACCAGCAGCCAGGGCACGAATTCCGGCGACGTCAGCACGCGCAGCAGGCCGTTCTCGGACATCTCGACGACGCCTTTGGTCAGCACCGCGAACAGCGCCAGCGAGGAACCCGCGACGACCGCGAGCAGCACGGCCGCAAACGGGCTGCCGGCCCGCAGCCGCGCCGTCACCACGCAGGCCACCAGCACCGGCACCATGACCGCGGCCACGATCATCCAGGTCTGCAGCGGCGCGCGCTGCACACCCGCGGCCGGGTCGCCGACGATGATGACGACCGCGAGCGCGGCGGCCAGGATGAGCGCCCACATCCACTCCCGGGGCTTCACCCGGTGATGGGCGAGCCGCGCGTAGATGGGCAGCGCGAACAGCAGTGCCGTCACCTGCAGCGCGGTCACCAGTAGCACCGAGCCCCACGCCAGGGCGGCGGCCTGCAGGCTGTAATTGGTGATCGCGGCCAGGCCGCCCAGCCACCACCGGGCGTCCCGCAGCGACATGCGGAACAGTTCGAGGTGGCCGACTTGCTTGTCGGTGATCTCGTGCGCGGAGCGCTGGCGGATCACGTCGCCGACCGCCGATGCCAGCGCCGCGCACAAAGCTAGTAACGCTGCGACATCAACCTTCGACATTCTCGACCCCTCCGCCTCACGACCGTCCGACCCAGCTTTCCCCGCGGCGCTGGCAAATACACGCACAATTTGCGTTCAGTTCAACTACAAATTTATGACGTTCCACACGTTTCCAATTGCGCCGCAGGTAACCGTTCAACTAGTACTTCAGCAACCTATGTAACGCGTGGGATAACTCTAAGAGAACTGCACAGGTAGCTGTGAGCGATGGCTAAGCCCCTTCGCTGCCAGCCCGTTTCACGCATCGCCCACCGCGCGCGATGGGATAAGAGTCACAACATCGCTCTGATCGTCCGGCGAGCCTGCATTCATGGAGGCGGCTTCGCCCCGGGCCAGCGCGGTGGTCGCGACGACCACCACCACCACCGCGGCCACCAACGCGACCACCGCGGGGCCCTTGGCGCCGAGCGTCTCACCGAGCACGGTGACCCCCAGCACCGAAGCGACCAGCGGCTCGGCCACCGTCATCGTCGGCAACGACGCGGTGAGCGCGCTGGCCCGAAACGCCGACTGCTGGAATATCGTCCCCAGCACCGCGACCAGCAACCAGCCGTACAGTTCCGGGGTGCGCAGCAGCGCCCCCGGCCCATCCGGCAGCACGTCGACGACCGCCTTCGTCAGCACCGCGAACAACGCCCACGACGCCGCCGACACCAGCGCCAGGAGCACCGCGGCCAGCGGACCCGACCAGATCCGCGCGCCCAGCACGCAGAACGCCATCACCGGTCCGATCACCATGGCGACCACCGCCCAGGAATTCAGCGACGCCCGCTGATCACCGGCGGCCGGCTCGCCGACGGTGACGAAGACCGCCACCGCGCCGGCCAGCAGGACCGCCCACACCCACTCCCGGCGCCTCAACCGGTGCTTGGTGAGCCAGGCGTAGACGGGCAGGGCGAACAGCAGCGCCGTCACCTGCAGGGCCTGCACCAGCACCACCGATCCCAGGCTCAACGCCACCGCCTGCAGCGTGAAGCTGCCCACCGCCGCGATCCCGCCCAGCCACCACCGGACGTCGCGCAACGACATGCGCAACAGCTCGAGGTGGCCCACCTGTTCGTCGGTGATCTCCTGCGCGGACCGCTGCCGGATCACGTCGCCGACACCCGACATCAGCGCCGCGATCACCGCGAGCAGCGCCGCGATATCCACCCTGGCGATGGCGACCTCCCACCGACATGCGACCCGGAAACTGGCCGAAGACAACGCTCACCGGCGTTCGACAAACTCCGATGCGGTGACGCGATAGCACGACGGTACTCGCCGGCGCGGACGCCGCGACAGTGCCGCGCAGCGGGGCGCCCCGTCTCGGGAATGGTTAGGAATGGCTGGGAATCTCAACGTGGCGGCGCGTGCCAGAGCAAGCTGCTTGAATACTGTTAAGCAGCTGTTGGGAGGACCCGGCCACGGGCATCCGGCAGATGCAGGAGACGGTGCCGCTACGCGCGGCAGGCGCGCGGGACACGGACCGCGCGGAAGGGTTGCGAAAGGGTAGTGACGAGCGCATGACGGCTGACGAGCCTCGCGACGATTCAGCTCGGCCCGCGCCGCGCCCGGGACCGCGTCCCGGTCCCCGGCCGACACCGCGGCCCACCACCGCTCACCCGCTGGTGGTGCCGCCGCCCAGCAATCCGCACGAGTTCGGGCGCGTGGACGATGACGGCACGGTGTGGCTGGTCAGCGCCGCCGGCGAGCGCATCATCGGCTCCTGGCAGGCCGGCGACCGGGAGGCGGCGTTCGCCCACTTCGGCCGGCGCTTCGATGACCTTGCCACCGAGGTCACCCTGATGGAGGAGCGCCTGACCTCCGGAACCGGCGACGCGCGCAAGATCAAGGCCCACGCGGCCGAACTGGCCGAGACGCTGCCGGCGGCCGCCGTGTTGGGCGATATCGATGCGCTGGCGGCCCGGTTGACCACCATCGCCGAGCACGCCGAGGCGACGGTCGCCGCGGAGCGTTCCCGGCGCGAGGAGCATCGGGCCACCCAGACCGCCCGCAAGGAGGCGCTGGCCGCCGAGGCCGAGGAGTTGGCCGCCAACGCGACGCAATGGAAGGCCGCGGGTGACCGGTTCCGCGCGATCCTCGACGAGTGGAAGACCATCAGCGGGGTGGACCGCAAGGTCGACGACGCGCTGTGGAAGCGCTACTCCGCGGCCCGGGAGGCCTTCAACCGGCGGCGGGGCTCCCACTTCGCCGAGTTGGACCGGGAGCGCTCGGGCATCCGCCAGGCCAAGGAGAGCCTCTGCGAGCGGGCCGAAGCGCTGTCCGACTCGACCGACTGGACCGCGACGAGCGCCGAATTCCGCAAGCTACTCACCGAGTGGAAGGCCGCCGGGCGGGCGTCCCGGGAGGTCGACGATGCCCTGTGGCGGCGCTTCAAGGCCGCCCAGGACGTTTTCTTCACCGCCCGCAACGCCGTGTCGGCGGAAAAGGACGCGGAGTTCCACGCCAACGCGATCGCCAAAGAGGCGCTCCTGGCCGAGGCGGAGAAGCTGGACACCGCCAACCACGACGCCGCCCGGGCGGCGCTGCGCTCGATCACCGAAAAATGGGACGCAATCGGCAAAGTCCCGCGCGAACGGTCCGCCGAGTTGGAGCGGCGGCTGCGCGCGGTCGAGAAGAAGGTGCGCGACGCCGGCGACGCGGGCTGGTCCGACCCGCAGGCGCAGGCCCGGGCCGAGCAATTCCAGGCCCGCGCCGAGCAATACGAACAGCAGGCTCAGAAGGCCGCGGCGGCGGGGCGGGCCAAGGAAGCCGAAGAGGCCAAGGCCAACGCCGAACAGTGGCGGCAGTGGGCGCAGGCTGCCGTCGAGGCCCTAGCCCGCAAGCCCTAGCGGCGGTCGGAGCCGTCGGGCGTACCCGGATCGTCTCGGGTCTCCGAGGCGGCCGGCGTGGCCGGGTCGTCCAATCCGTCCAGCAGCGTGACCGACTGCTGCGCCGCCGCGACGCGGCGCCGCTGCTCCTCGGCGGCGAGCTGCACGATGGTGCGCGACCAGACCACGCGGGCCCAGTGATAGATGAGCGCGAGCACGGTGAGCCAGGCGACGACCAGGCCCCAGCCCGGCCCGGGGTGCCCCGCGGAAACGGTCTGGCGCGACCAGATCGCCAGCATGCCCGCGGCACCGGCAATGGCCGTGCCCGCCAACGCAACCCAGGCCAGCGCCCAGCGTCGCGTCACCAACGCCAGCATCGAGAAGCCCACCCCGAACACCAGCGCCAGCCAGGCGAACACCCGCGACGGCAGGGCGACGGCGGCCGCGCCGGCGTCGTGGCTACCGAACAACACGTCCCAGCCGCGCACGTCGCCGGTGTGCGGCAGGATGAACGACGCCAGCAGCACGAACACCAGGATCGACACGAAGAAGGCCCGTGGGCCGGGATCGATTCCGCGTGCCACCCGGCGTTCGGCGGCCTCGATCTCGGTCCGCAGGGCGCCGAGCTGCGTGTCGTCGTTGTTCATCTCGTTTTTCACAGCGCACATCCAAGGGGTTCGGCCGGGCCGGTGGGTGGCCCGACGGCGGGCATGCCAAGGCCGATGCCGCGCGGGCGCTGCCCGGCGGCTTGCGCATCACCCGCCCGGGTGCGGCGATGCGTGACGACGCCCGCGTCGGCGATGAGGTGGTGAGGTGCAGCCCCGGTGACCACCGTGGTGATGACGTCGCCGGGCCGCACCGGGGCCGCGGCGAGTGTGTCGACGGCTTGGTGAACGGCAAAGTGCACCAGCCGGCCGTCGCGGGCCCGCCCGGTCATCCGCGCGGTGCGGCTGTCCTTGCGCCCCTCGCCGGTGGCGACCAGCAATTCGACCGTCTGGCCAATCAGGGCCTCGTTGCCCTGTAGCGAGATCGTCTCCTGAAGTTCGATCAGCCGGTCATAGCGTTCCTGCACAACGGCTTTCGGTATCTGGTCGTCGAGATCGGCGGCCGGGGTGCCGGGCCGCTTGGAGTACTGGAAGGTGAACGCGGCCGAGAAACGGGCCTGGCGCACCACGTCCAGCGTCGCCGCGAAGTCCTCTTCGGTCTCACCCGGGAATCCGACGATCAGATCGGTGGTGATCGCCGCGTGCGGCATGGCGGCCCGGACGCGGTCGATGATGCCGAGGTAGCGCTCGGCGCGGTAGGACCGTCGCATCGCGCGCAGCACCCGGTCGGATCCGGACTGCAGCGGCATGTGCAGGGCAGGGCAGACATTCGGCGTCTGCGCCATGGCCTCGATGACGTCGTCGGTGAATTCGGCCGGATGCGGCGAGGTGAACCGCACCCGTTCCAGCCCGTCGATGTCACCGCAGGCCCGCAACAGGCGGGCGAAGGCGCCGCGATCGCGGGGCACGGCCGGGTCGGCGAAGGACACCCCGTAGGCGTTGACGTTCTGGCCCAGCAGCGTGACCTCGAGCACGCCGTCGTCCACCAGCGAGGCGACCTCGGCCAGGATGTCGTCCGGACTGCGGTCGACCTCCTTGCCCCGCAGCGACGGAACGATGCAGAACGTGCAGCTGTTGTTGCACCCGACCGAGACGGAAACCCAAGCGGCATAGGCTGATTCGCGCGCGCTGGGCAGCGACGACGGAAACTCCTGCAGCGCCTCGGCGATTTCCACCTGGGCGACTTTGTTGTGCCGCGCCCGCTCCAGCAGCGTGGGCAGCGACCCGATGTTGTGGGTGCCGAAGATGACGTCGACCCAGGGCGCCTTGCGCAGCAACGCGTCCCGGTCTTTTTGGGCCAGGCAGCCGCCGACGGCGATCTGCATCTCGGGATGGCCGCGCTTGCGCGGGGCCAGGTGGCTGAGATTGCCGTACAGCTTGTTGTCGGCGTTCTCCCGGACGGCGCAGGTGTTGAACACCACCACGTCGGCGTCGGCGCCCTCGGCGGCACGCTGGTATCCGGCCGCCTCCAGCAGGCCCGCCAACCGCTCCGAGTCGTGGACGTTCATCTGGCAGCCATAGGTGCGGACTTGGTAGGTGCGCGCGGACACGGCGTCGGCAGCCGCGCCTGCGGCCCCGGCGTCGCGCGCCACCATCGAAGTCACGGGGCCATGGTACGGCGACCGGTCGGCACGCGAGAAACCGCACGTCAGGGCTTAGACCCGGCGGCGCTCTCGTTCGGCGGCCAACTCGGCGAACACGACCTCGCACGCCATGTTCTGGCTGTAGCCGCGGCGCGCCAGCATCCCTACCAGCCTGCGGGTCACCCGCGCCTCGTCGGTCAGCGTCTCGCGGCGCAGCTTGGACCGGACCAACTGCTCGGCCCGGTCCCGCTCGGCGCCGGCGTCGATCCCGGCGAGCGCCGACGTGATCACGTCGTTGTCGACGCCTTTGGTGTGCAGTTCGGCGGCCAAGGCCCGCTTGCTTTTCCCGGCGTGCGCCCGGCGGGACTGCACCCACTGCTGGGCGAAGTCGGCGTCGTCGATCAGACCGACGGAGGCCAAGCGATCCAGCACCCGCTCACTGACGTCGTCGGGATAGCCACGTTTGGCCAGCCGGCCGTGCAACTCGGCCCGGGTGCGCGCTCTCCCGGTGAGCAGGCGCAGGCACAGCGCCCGCGCCTGCTCGTCGCGGGAGGGCTCAGAAGTCGACGGGGGCGGGCAGGACGTCATCGGTCACGACCGCGCCAATGCCGAGCTTTTCCTTGATCTTCTTCTCGATCTCGTTGGCGACTTCGTCGTTTTCCATCAAGAAGGTGCGGGAGTTCTCCTTGCCCTGGCCGAGCTGCTCACCCTCGTAGGTGAACCAGGAACCGGACTTGCGGATGAAGCCCTGCTCCACACCCATATCGATCAGCGAGCCTTCCCGGCTGATCCCGTGGCCGTAGAGGATGTCGAACTCGGCCTGCTTGAAGGGCGGCGCCACCTTGTTCTTGACGATCTTGACCCGGGTGCGGTTGCCGACCGCGTTGGTGCCGTCCTTGAGCGTCTCGATCCGGCGCACGTCCATGCGCACCGACGCGTAGAACTTCAAAGCCTTTCCACCCGTCGTGGTTTCGGGGCTGCCGAACATCACCCCGATCTTCTCGCGCAGCTGGTTGATGAAGATCGCGGTGGTGCCCGAATTGCTCAGCGCGCCAGTCATTTTCCGCAGCGCCTGGCTCATCAGCCGGGCCTGCAGTCCGACGTGGCTGTCACCCATCTCGCCTTCGAGCTCGGCGCGCGGCACCAGCGCGGCCACCGAGTCGATGACCAGGATGTCCAGGGCGCCGGAGCGGATCAGCATGTCGGCGATCTCGAGGGCCTGCTCCCCCGTGTCGGGCTGGCTGACCAGCAGGGAATCGGTGTCCACGCCGAGTTTCTTGGCGTAGTCGGGGTCCAGGGCGTGCTCGGCGTCGATGAAGGCGGCGACGCCGCCGGCGGCCTGGGCGTTGGCCACCGCGTGCAGGGCGACGGTGGTCTTACCCGAGGATTCCGGGCCGTAGATCTCCACGACCCGGCCGCGGGGCAGCCCGCCGATGCCCAGGGCCACGTCCAGTGCGATGGATCCGGTCGGGATGATCGAGATCGGCTGACGGGTCTCGTCGCCGAGACGCATCACTGAGCCTTTGCCGTAGCTCTTTTCGATCTGGGCCATCGCCAGTTCGAGAGCCTTCTCGCGGTCGGGGGCTTGCGCCATGGTGCCTCTCCTATAGTCGGTGTTCGTCTGACCGGTATCGGTCGGTTGGCGGTGACACTAGAGAAGGCCACCGACAAGTTGACTGGCCGAACGTTCACCACAGTAGCCGAACAGGTGTTCGATTCAAGTTCGACACGCCGCGTATTGCGAGATCGCGAAAGGCCGGCCACAGAACAGATGGACATCTCCGCGGAGCTGTCGGAAATATCGCGCTACGGCGGGTTCTTCGCGGTGACCGTCGGCGGCGACGCCGCCGGCTGGCATCCGGTCGCCCGGTCCTACGCCGCGGGCTACACCGATCTGATCGACGCCACCGTCCGCGCGTTACCGCACGTCGGAGCGCCGGGTCGGGGCCTCCCTGGTGCAGCTTGGCCACGCCGCGCGGCTGTGGTCCCCGGTCCTCGCGTGCGCCCTGGGCCACGGCGTCATCCCGGATCTGACGCAGCTGCAACGGGCCGACGACGGGGCGCAGCTGCGGCTGCCCGAACCCGTCGGAGCCCCGGTCGACCGCGACTCGTCGTTGCCGGCGGCGTTGTACCGCGTCGTCGTGCGACAGCACCTGGAACCGCTCGCGGCCGGATTGCGGGTCAAGGTGGCGCCCGATCTGCTGGCGGGCAACATCGCGTCCGCTCTCGTCGGAACCGCGCAGGCATTGGTCGCGGCGCGGCCCGACCTACGCGGCCCGATAGTCGCGATCACCGGTTCGCTACTGGGCACCGGCGCGCTCGCCGGCACGATGACGGGCAGCGATCTCGGGTTCCGGCGCCGCAGCTGTTGTCTGCTCTACCGAACGCCGTCCGGGGCCAAATGCGGAGACTGCGGGCTCTGACGCGACGGCTCGGTCACCACTGTTCCCGGGGCACGTCGAAATCCACGCACAACGCCCGCCAGATGTCGCGGGGCTCGATCCCCGCCTCGATGGCCTGGGCGGCCGTGCGTCCGTCGAAGACGGTCAGTACGTGATCCACCAGGACCGAGGACCCGTAGGTGGTGCCGAAGCGCAGCACTACCCGCTCGTGAAACTCCGTTAGCCGCACGCCAGTCAACATACCCAGCCCGCATGGATCGGACACCTGAGCGCGACGCCCGCTACCGCCAGCTGGCCGGCAGGTCGATGATGTGATTGGGGCAGTCCTCCTGGACCGCAATGGACATCACGTCCCGCGCGCGTTGGGCCGACATGGTGGCGCGCAACTGCATGAAGGCGTATTCGGCCGGCGCGAGTCCCTGCTGGGCGGCGGCCGGATCGTCCATCAACTGGCACGCCTGCTGTTCCTCGGGACTGTCGGCGTGCGCGACGGCCGCGCCGGCCAGCGCGCCCGCCAGCAGGGCGCCGGCGGCGATCGTCGCCATGATCCTCATCGGGTGCCTCCCGCCGAAGCATAAGGCGCCCGGGGTGGCGCGCAGCGGATCATCCGGCCACCGCGAGCGCGTCGCGGCACACCCGCACCGGATCGGCGACCTCGGCGATGCCGGCGGCCGCCGTCTGCGCCGCCGCCCGGTGGCGCGGCGACGACAGCACCTCGTTGACCGCGGCCACCAGCGCGTCGGCGGTCAGCGGCCGGATCAGCCGCGCGCTGCCCTGGCGCTGCACCCGGTTGGCGATCTCCCATTGGTCGCCGCCGCCGGGCACCACCACCAGCGGCACCCCGGCCAGCAGCGTCTTGGCCACCATGCCGTGGCCGCCGCCGCAGATCACCAGATCGGCATGCGCCAACAGCTCGTCCTGACGTCCCAGCCCGACCGTCGCCCACGGCGGCACCGTCAGTTCCGGTCCGTCCAACCGCGACACCATCAGGCGCGAGCCCGCCGGCAGGGTCTCCCCCGGCGTCAAGCAGCCCAGCGCGACCTCGGCCAGACCCTCGGTTCCGATCAGCGCGGTCGACGGCGCGACGACCACCACCGGCCCGGAGCCGGCCGGGACCTCGAGGATCCGGTCGGTCGGCTCGAAGTGCAACGGCCCGACGACGACGGCCTCGGCGGGCCAGTCCGGGCGCGGAACTTCCAGCGCGGGCAGCGTGGCGATCAGCCGCCGCAGCGGCCCGGGATCGCGCGCCGGCAGTCCGATCTCGACGCGGCGAGTTCGCGCGCTGTTGCAGGCCCGCGCGCACGGATCGCGCCGTCAACGCGCGCATCGTGGCATCGCGCAGCCGGCCCCGGATGCCGGTGCCCGGCGCCAGCCCACTGCCTATCGGCGGCAGTCCTTTCGACGGCAGGTACAGCGGATGCGGGTTGAGTTCGATCCACGGAATGCCCAACAGTTCGGCGGCCATGCCGCCGCCTGCGGTGATGACGTCGGACACCACCAGGTCGGGCGCCAGTTCGCGCAGCGCGGGCACGTTGAGCACGGCCATCCGCGCGGCGCGCCGGTGGATCCTGGCCCCCGCGTCGACGTCGTCGTCGGTGGCCGCCAGCCCGTCCAGCGCGAGCGCGTCGATGCCGGCGGCGCGGGCGGTGTCGAGCCATTCGGCGCCGGTGAACAGCGTGGGCTCGTCGCCGGCTTCGGCGAAGCGTCGGCACAGCGCAATCGCCGGGAACGAATGCCCGGGATCCGGCCCGGCGACCACGGCGACACGCATCGTGCTTACCCTGCCACAGCGCCCGATTGCCACGCGCCTACGCTGGCAAGATGACCGAGCTGACTGGGACAACCGTTGCGAACACCCGGACGGTCGAAGGATTCCTGAACGCCCTGCAGGACGCGGATTACGACGCCGCCGACGCCGCGCTGGCCGACGACCTGGTCTACGAAAACGTCGGCCTGCCCACGATCCATGGCCGGGCCAGGGCGATGAAGCTGTTTCGCCAGATGGAGGGCCGCGCCGCCTTCGAGGTGAAGATCCACCGCATCGCGGCCGACGGCGGCGCGGTGCTCACCGAACGCACCGACGCGCTGATCTTCGGCCCGCTGCGGCTGCAGTTCTGGGTGTGCGGCGTGTTCGAGGTCCACAACGGGCGAATCACGTTGTGGCGGGACTACTTCGACTTCTTCGACATGCTCAAGGCCACCGCGCGCGGCCTGGCCGCGCTGGTGCTGCCGTCGCTGAAAGCGACGTTCTGCGACCGCCAGCGGCTAGCCGGTCCCGCGCAATCCGCCGAGTTCGTCGAACGCCTGCGCCCAACCGACCAGACGATCGGTCGCGCCGGCCAGCTCGGCGCGGTACGTGCTGCGACGCGGCTCGATCCGTCGCCGTTCGCCGATGACACCAATTGCGCTGCCGCGGTGACCATTTCGTTGTACTGGCGGACGCCGGCGGACAGCTGCGCGGTGAACGCGTTGATGGTGGGCACCAGATACGACCGCGATTCCGCACTGGCCTGCGCCGCCCGCTCCATCGACACCACCTGCGCGGCGGTGGACGCCATGGCCGCCGAGGTCCTGTTGGCCGCCGCGGTCAGGTCGCGGATCTCGGCGGCCGGCAGCATCGCGCCCCGCTCGATCACGGCCACCAGCGAGGAAAATCCGCGCTCCGAGGCGCCCAGCGCGTACATCGCGGGGCGCGCCGCCGAACCCGGCGGCGGCAGCCGGCGCACGCCTGCGGGCCGGGGCGCCGGCAACGGCTCGGACCGCAGCCAGCGATAGCGAAGCAGCAACAGCGTCGCCGGGATGGCCATGAAAACCGCGACGCCGCCGGTGATCTCCAGCAGCAATGCGAACCAGCCCCAGGCCGCGAGCAGCATCGTCACCGCCGCCCAGAACACGCATCCGGCGCTGAAGATGAGGCCCCACCGCAGCGCGCGGCGACGCCGCCGCAGCTGGCGTGCGCGCGGGTCGGCGGCCGCGCTGATCCTGCGGGCCACCAGGTCGGAGAGTTCGGCGGCGGTGGCCAGTCCGCGCTGCAGCAACGCGCGCCACGGACCGGGCTGCGTCGCTTTCACCGCCACTGACACTCCGGCTACTGGCCAACGGCTTCTCGGGGACCGGGCCGCCGGCGCTCTCCGCGGGCGCGGGAGTGGCGGGGTGCCGTCCCGGCGGCCGCCGTCCCACCGGCCGGCAGGGCCTCACCGCGCATCGAGGCGCGAATCTGCTCCAGCCGGGAATGACCGGCCATCTGCACGCCGGCCTGCTCGACCTCGAGCATCCGGCCCTGCACCGAGCCCTGCGCGAGCTCGGCGGACCCGATCGCGTTGGCGTACCGGCGCTCGATCTTGTCGCGCACCTCGTCGAGGCTGGGGACGTTGCCGGGGGCGGCCAGGTCGCTCATCGACCGCAGCGATGCGCTGACCTGCTCCTGCATCTTGGCCTGCTCGAGCTGGCTGAGCAGCTTGGTGCGCTCGGCGATCTTCTGCTGCAGCATCATGGCGTTCTGTTCGACGGCCTTCTTGGCCTGTGCCGGCCGCGTTCAGCGCCTGGTCGTGCAGCGCCTTGAGGTCCTCGACGCTTTGCTCGGCGGTCACCAGCTGGGCGGCGAACGCCTCGGCGGCGTTGTTGTACTCGGTGGCCTTGGCGGCGTCACCGGCGGCGGTCGCCTGGTCGGCCAGCGTCAGCGCCTGACGCACGTTGACCTGCAGTTTCTCGACGTCCGCCAGCTGCCGGTTGAGCCGCATCTCCAGTTGCCGCTGGTTGCCGATGACCTGCGCGGCCTGCTGGGTCAGCGCCTGATGCGTACGTTGCGCTTCCTCGATGGCCTGCTGGATCTGCACTTTGGGGTCGGCGTGCTCGTCGATTTTGGCGTTGAACAGCGCCGCGAGGTACTTCCACGCCTTGACGAACGGATTGGCCATGAGTTAGCTCCACCTTCGCTTCTTGTGGTCCGGATGGTCCCCGGATGGGCCTGAACGTGCTCTGCGCCTGTCGCTCAATTTAATGGGTCGGCGCCGATCGCCCCACCCCTTAGCGGGATCGGTCCCGGGCGCTCAGGCCACCGCCAACGACGCCACCGGCGGGATGACGACCTTGGTGCTGGGTCGACTGGCATGCCCCGTCCGCGGGCGCGCCGACGGCCGCCCGCTCCTCGCTGGCCATTCGCTCGCCGGCGTGGGTGAGAACCGACGACAACGGGACGTCCAGCGCGTCGCAGATCGCGTTCAGCAGCTCGCTGGACGGCTCCTTGCGGCCGCGCTCCACCTCGGACAGGTATCCGAGGCTCACCCGCGCCGAATCGGACACCTCGCGCAGCGTCCGGCCCTGTGTTGTGCGGGCCTCGCGCAGCACGTCGCCGATGACCTCGCGCACCAATGGCGGCATCCCGCCCTCCTTCGTCCAGTCGGCCCTGCGCGGCACGTACTCAGCTTGCCTCCGGCAGGTGCTCATTAGGTGAACGCCGGCAGCGGTGGTCTGGTTCCCGTTTGGTGCCGCCGGAATCAGCCGGGCGTGCGGCGCACTTCCCTGACGGTCGACACGACGTAGTCGATACCGGTGACCACGGTGAGCACGATCGCCAGCGCCCATCACCACCGCCGCGACCACCCGGAACGGCCCCGGCCAGCGGCAGCACGAACAATCCGATGGCCAGCGCCTGGACCACGGTCTTGAGTTTGCCGCCCCAACTGGCCGGAATGACGCCGCGGCGGATCACGGCCAACCGCAGCACAGTCACCCCGAACTCGCGGACCAGGATCAGCACGGTGACCCACCACGGCAAGTTCACCGAGCATCGACAGCCCGATCAGCGCCGACCCCACCAGCGTCTTGTCCGCGATCGGATCGGCGAACGCGCCGAATTCGGTCGCCATGCCGTAGTTGCGGGCCAGCAGGCCGTCCAGCCGGTCGGTGATGCAGGCGACCGCGAAAATGACGAAAGCCACCATGCGCGAAGGCGATTTCGTGGCCGTCCCCGGCGAACAGGGCGAGCAGGAAGATCGGCACCAGCACCAGCCGCAACAGGGTCAGCGACATTGGCGAGGTTGGCGATATTGGCGCGGCCTACCACCGGACCCGTCTGCGGCTGCCCCGACACGGCAACAGAATAGCGGTTGACCAGCGCAGCCGTCCCAGATGTCCGATACTGTTTACCCGTGACCCAAAGTCCGCAGCGCTACCGGCCGGTGGTCCGGCGCGCGCGAACGTCCGACGTGCCGGCGATCAAGCAACTGGTCGACACCTACGCCGGAAAGATCCTGCTGGAGAAGAACCTGGTGACGCTCTACGAGGCCGTCCAGGAATTCTGGGTGGCCGAACACGACAGGACGAGGTGATCGGTTGCGGGGCGTTGCACGTGATGTGGTCGGACCTCGGCGAGGTCCGCACCGTCGCGGTCGACCCGGCGATGACCGGCCACGGCGTCGGCCACGCGATCGTCGACCGGCTGCTCGAAGTCGCCCGCGAGCTGCAGTTGCAGCGGCTGTTCGTGTTGACGTTCGAGACCGAGTTCTTCGCCAGGCACGGATTCACCGAGATCGAGGGCACGCCGGTCACCGCCGAGGTGTTCGAGGAGATGTGCCGCTCCTACGACATCGGTGTCGCCGAGTTCCTGGACCTCAGCTACGTCAAGCCGAATATCCTCGGCAACTCGCGGATGCTGCTGAGGCTCTAGCGGCCGATCGTGAAGCGCGGCGGAACTAGCGGATTTTCGCCGTGAGTCGCGTTCGGCGCTGCTGGGCACCGCTACTCGGGACCGTCCCCGCCGGCTGAATCCAGCCGCGGATCAACGCCAGCGTCCCGGCCAGCTCGTCGGGCTTGACCAGCACCTCGCGCGCCTTGGACCCCTCGCAGGGCCCGACGATGCCGCGGGTCTCCATCAGGTCCATCAGCCGGCCGGCCTTGGCGAAGCCGACGCGCAGCTTGCGCTGCAGCATCGAGGTGGAGCCGAACTGGCTGGACACCACCAGCTCGACGGCCTGCAGGAACACGTCCATGTCGTCGCCGATGTCGGGGTCGACGTCGGTGCGCTCGCCGGTGGGCTTGGCGGTGGTGACGCCGTCGGTGTACTCGGGTTCGGCCTGGTCCTTGCAGGCGGTGACGACGGCGTGGATCTCCTCGTCGGTGATGTAGGCGCCCTGCAGCCGCATCGGCTTGCTGGCGCCCATCGGCAGGAACAGGCCGTCGCCCATGCCGATCAGCTTCTCCGCGCCCGGCTGGTCCAGGATCACGCGGCTGTCGGTCAGCGACGACGTCGCGAACGCCAGCCGGGACGGCACGTTGGTCTTGATCAGACCGGTGACCACGTCGACCGACGGCCGCTGGGTGGCCAGCACCAGGTGAATGCCTGCGGCGCGGGCCTTCTGGGTGATCCGCACGATCGCGTCCTCGACGTCGCGCGGCGCGGTCATCATCAGGTCGGCCAGCTCGTCGACGATCGCCACGACGTACGGGTACGGCCGGTATTCGCGCTGGCTGCCCAGCGGCGCGGTGATGGCGCCGGATCGGACCTTCTCGTTGAAGTCGTCGATGTGGCGCACCCGTGACGCCTGCATGTCCTGGTAGCGCTGCTCCATCTCCTCGACCAGCCACGCCAGCGCCGCCGCCGCCTTCTTGGGCTGGGTGATGATCGGGGTGATCAGATGCGGAATGCCTTCGTACGGCGTGAGTTCCACCATCTTCGGGTCGATCAGGATCATCCTGACCTCTTCCGGGGTGGCCCGGGCCAGCAGCGATACCAGCATCGAGTTGACGAAGCTGGACTTACCGGATCCGGTGGAGCCGGCGACCAGCAGGTGCGGCATCTTGGCCAGGTTGGCCGAGATGAAATCGCCCTCGATGTCCTTGCCGAGCCCGATCACCAGCGGATGGTGGTCGCGGCGGGTCGACGGCGCGGTGAGCACGTCGGCCAGCCGCACCATCTCGCGGTCGGTGTTGGGCACCTCGATGCCGACGGCCGACTTGCCGGGGATCGGCGCCAGCATGCGGACGCTCTCGGTGGCCACCGCGTAGGCGATGTTCTTCTGCAGCGCGGTGATCTTCTCGACCTTCACGCCCGGCCCCAGTTCGACCTCGTAGCGGGTGACGGTCGGCCCGCGGGTGCAGCCGGTGACGGCGGCGTCGACCTTGAACTGGGTCAGCACCTCGGTGATGGCGTCGGCCATGAGGTTGTTTGCCGCGCTGCGCTTCTTGGGCGGGTCGCCGGCCACCAGCAGGCTCAGCGACGGCAGCGTGTAGGGGCCCTCGACGACCCGGTCCAGTTCCACGGTGTCGTGCTTGTCCGCCGACCGTCCGCGCTTGCGGCCCCGCGAGGTCTGCGTACGGGCGGCGGCGGGTTCGGGCATGGTGGGAATGTCGTCCTGCAGCGCGGCCTGGGCTCGTCGTCCGGCGACCACGCCGGCGGCGCGTCGTCCGGGACGGAGGATGCGTCGTCGGAGTAGTTGCCGGGCTCCGCCTCGACGTCGTCGTCGAACTCGTCCGCATAGTCGTAGGGCTCGTCGTCGTAGTCGCTCGTCGACGCAGCCGGGTGCCGAACATGGCGCGCATCACGCACGGGCACTTCCCGGATGGTGGTTCCGGTCAGCAGCAACAGGCCGAACATGAAGCCGATGAACAACAGCGGCGCGGCGATCCAGGGCGTGAGCCCGTCCGAGAGCGGCCCGCCGATGGCGAAGCCGATGAAACCGGCCGCGCGGCGGCGCGCGTCGGGGTCGCCCGGCGAACCGGACCACAGATGGCGCAGCCCGAGGACCGACAGCGTGATCAGGCTGGCGCCCAGGATCAGCCGAGGGCGCGCATCCGGGTTGGGCTCGGTGCGCATCAGGGCCACCGCCACCGCGGCGGTGACGACCGGCAGCGCCAGCACACGCCGCGCCGATGAACGTCCGCAGCAGCGTGTCGACCCACGCGCCGACCGGTCGGGCGGCGTGGAACCACGAACTCGCGGCGACCACCACCGAAAAGCCCAGCAGCAGCAGCGCGATGCCGTCGCGGCGATGTCCGGCTCGATGTCGCGGGCGCGCCCGACCGACCGGGCCGTGCCGCCGGTGCCCCGGGCCGGCCATCAGCCAGATGGCGCGCATGGCGCGACCGCAGGTCAGCCCGGCTGCGACCGGCGGCGAGTGAGTCCGCCGTCTGGCGGGCTTGCCGACCTTCTTGCGGGCCGCCGCCGGGCGCGCACCCCGGGACCCGCTGGCGCGCGAAGTGGCCTTTGACCTGCTCGTTCGGCTTCCGGAGCGGGCGGCGGTCTTACTGGGCATGACGGCAAGGGTAGTCGCAACGGCATCATCTACACCACCCGCCACACTGGTAACGGTCCGGCTTGTCGGGCATGGTGCGACTCGGCCGCCAAATCGCGTGGGTAGGGTGACATTCGGCTGCAAGAAGTCGTGCTCGTCACCCACCCACACGCCCAGGAGGCCATCCATGCCCGTCGTCGTCGTCGCCACCATGACCGTCAAACCTGAGTCGGTGGACACCGTTCGCGACATCCTCACGCGGGCGGTCGAAGAGGTGCACGACGAGCCTGGCTGTCAGCTGTACTCGCTGCACCAGGCGGGCGAGACGTTCGTCTTCGTCGAGCAGTGGGCCGACGCCGAGGCGCTCAAGGCGCACAGCACCGCGCCGGCGGTCACCAAGATGTTCACCGCGGCCGGCGAGCACCTCGACGGGGCGCCCGACATCAAGATGCTGCAGCCGGTCCCGGCGGGCGATCCGGCCAAGGGCCAGTTGCGGCCCTGATGGCCCGTCGTCGGAAGGGCCCCTGAAAGGCAAGGTCGCCTTCATCACCGGCGCCGCGCGCGGTCAGGGCCGCGCGCACGCGGTGCGGCTGGCCGCCGACGGCGCCGACATCATCGCCGTCGACCTGTGCGACCAGATCGCCAGCGTGCCCTACCCGCTGGCCACCCCCGACGACCTGGCGGCCACCGTGAAGCTGGTGGAGGACACCGGCTCGCGCATCGTGGCCGCGCAGGGCGACGTCCGCGACCGCGAATCGCTGGCCGCGGCATTGCAGGCGGGCCTCGACGAGTTCGGCCGGCTCGACATCGTGGTGGCCAACGCCGGGATCGCGCCCATGCAATCGGGTGACGACGGCTGGCGCGACGTCATCGACGTCAACCTCACCGGCGTCTACCACACCATCAAGGCCGCGATACCGACGATGGTCAAGCAGGGCACCGGCGGGTCGATCGTGCTGATCAGTTCGAGCGCGGGGCTGGCCGGGGTCGGCAGCCCGGATGCCGGCTCCATCGGCTACGCCGCCGCCAAGCACGGGGTGGTCGGGCTGATGCGGATATATGCGAATCTGCTTGCCGGGCAGATGATCCGGGTCAATTCGATTCATCCGTCCGGCGTCGAGACTCCGATGATCAACAACGAGTTCACCCGGGAGTGGCTGGCCAAGATGGCCGCCGCGACCGACACGCCGGGAGCCATGGGCAACGCGCTGCCGGTGGAGGTGCTGGAAGTCGAGGACATCGCCAACGCGGTGGCGTGGCTGGTGTCCGACCAGGCGCGCTACATCACCGGCGTGACCTTGCCGGTCGACGCCGGATTCTTGAACAAGTAGTCGTCATGGCACGAAACCCGGTTGCGCAGACGGCATTTGGCCCGATGGTGTTGGCGGCCGTCGAGCAGAACGAGCCGCCCGGCCGCCGCCTGGTCGACGACGACTTCGCCGAGCTGCTTCTTGCCCGCCCCGCTGCGGTGGCTGGTCGGCGCGACCCGGTTCGCGCCGGTCCGCCGGCTGATGATCCGCGGCTCGGAGTTCACCGGTCCCGGGATTGTGGGCGAATCTGGCCTGCCGCAAGCGTTTCATCGCCGACAAGCTCAAGGAGTCGCTCGACGACATCAACGCCGTCGTCATCCTCGGGGCGGGACTGGACACCCGCGCCTACCTGCTGACGCGGCGGGTCCGCATCCCGGTGTTCGAGGTCGATCTGCCGGTGAACGTCGCCCGGAAGTTCAAGACGGTCCGCCGGGTGCTCGGCGAGCTGCCGCTGTCGGTTCGGTTGGTGGCGTTGAACCTCGAGCATGACGACCTGCTCACCTCGCTCGCCGAGCACGGTTATCGCACCGACTACCGGGTGTTCTTCATCTGCGAAGGCGTCACCCAATACCTCACCGAAGCGACCGTCCGGCGCACCCTGGACGGGCTGCGCGCGACCGCACCCGGCAGCCGTTTGGTGTTCACCTACGTCCGTAAGGATTTCATCGACGGCACCAACCTGTATGGCACCCGCACGCTGTACCGCAACGTGCGCCAGCGGCGGCAACTGTGGCATTTCGGCTTGCAGCCCGACGACGTCGCCGCGTTCCTCGGCGAGTACGGCTGGCGGCTGGTGGAGCAGGCCGGTCCCGACGAGCTTGTCCAGCGTTATGTCGAGCCCACCGGCCGCAAACTCAAAGCCTCGCAACTGGAGTGGTCGGCCTACGCCGAAAAGATCTAGCCGGGCAGTCCAACCGCAGCGGGGTCTCAGACCTCGATGACGGTCGGCACGATCATCGGCTGCCGGCGGTAGGTTTCGCCCACCCACTTGCCGATGGTGCGCCGCACGCCCTGGGCGATGCGGCTCGGGTCGGTGATGTTCTCGGCCAACAGCGCTTCCAGCTCGGCCTCCACCCTGCGCACGGCGGGCTCCAGCGCCTTGGGATCCTCGGAGAATCCGCGCGAATGCAGCTGCGGCGGGGCGACCGGACGCCCGGTGCCGCGCGCGACCACCACGGTCACCGCCACGAAACCCGACGACAGAATGAGCCGCTCGCCCAACGTGATGTCGCCGACGTCGCCGTTGATCAGGCCGTCGACGAACATCTTGCCGACCGGCACCGCGCCGGCGATGGAGGCCTTGCCCGCGACCAGGTCGACGCTCACCCCGTTCTCGGCCAGCAGGATCGACTCCTCCGGCACGCCGGTGCGGGCCGCCAGTTTGGAGTTGGCGCGCAGCATGCGCCACGTCCCGTGCACGGGCATGACGTGGCGCGGCCGAATCCCGTTGTAGAGGAACAACAGTTCCCCGGCGTAGGCGTGGCCCGAAACATGCACGCGCGCTTGGGCATTGGTGACAACGCGGGCCCCGATCTTGGCGAGCTCGTCGATGACGCCGTAGACCGCTTCCTCGTTGCCCGGGATCAGCGACGACGCCAACACCACCAGGTCACCCGCGGTCAGCGTGATGCTGCGGTGCTCGCCGCGCGACATCCGCGACAACGCCGACATCGGTTCGCCCTGGGTGCCGGTGGTGATCAGCACCACCCGGTCGGCCGGCATCATCTCGGCGGCGCCGATGTCGATCACGTCCGAGTCGGCCACCCGCAGGAATCCGAGTTCACGGGCGATCCCCATGTTGCGCACCATGGATCGGCCGACGAACGACACCCGCCGGCCCAAAGCGACTGCGGCATCGATGATTTGCTGCACCCGGTCCACGTTGGAGGCGAAGCACGCCACGATGACCCGGCCGTCGGCGCCGCGGATCAACCGGTGCAGCGTCGGGCCCACTTCGCTTTCCGACGGCCCGACGCCGGGATGCTCGGAATTGGTTGAGTCGCACAGGAACAGGTCCACTCCCGCGTCGCCGAGCCGGGACATGCCGGGCAGGTCGGTCGGGCGGCCGTCCAGGGGAAGCTGGTCGAGCTTGATGTCACCGGTGTGCAGGACCGTTCCCGCACCGGTGTGCACGGCGATCGCCAGCGCGTCGGGGATGGAGTGGTTGACGGCGAAGTACTGGCATTCGAACACGCCGTGACTGCTCTTCTGGCCCTCGGCCACCTCGACGAACACCGGCTTGAGGCGGTGCTCGCGGCACTTCGCGGCGACCAGCGCCAGGGTGAACTTCGAACCGACCACCGGGATGTCGGGGCGCAACTTGAGCAGGAACGGAATGCCGCCGATGTGGTCCTCGTGGGCGTGGGTGAGCACCAGCGCCTCGATGTCGTCGAGCCGGTCTTCGATGTGGCGCAGATCCGGCAGGATCAGGTCGACCCCGGGCTCGTCGTGGGTGGGGAACATCACGCCGCAGTCGATGATCAACAGCCGGCCCAGGTGCTCGAAAACCGTCATGTTACGGCCGATTTCGCTGATGCCGCCGAGAGCGGTGACCCGCAACCCTCCCGTGGCCAAAGGGCCTGGCGGGGCGAGGTCTACATCCACTTCTCGGACACTCCTTGGGTCACCGCAGCACCGAGGCCGCACGCATATCGGCGGTCAGCGCGTCGAGTTGCTCTGGCGTTGCGGGCATTTGCGGCAACCGAGGATCGCCGACGTCGATTCCCTGCAGACGCAGGCCCGCCTTGGACATCGTCACCCCGCCCAGGCGGGCCATCGCGTCGCACAGCGGGGCGACGGTGCCGTTGATCTTGCGGGCGGTGGCGATGTCCCCGGAGCTGAAGGCGGACAACATTTCCCGCAGCTGCCCCGCCGCCACGTGCGCAATCACGCTGATGAATCCGGTGGCGCCCATGGCCAGCCACGGCAGGTTCAGCGCATCGTCGCCGGAGTAGTAGGCCAGGCCGGTCTCGGCGATGATCTGGCCGCCGCTGTGCAGGTCGGCCTTCGCGTCCTTGATTCCGACGATGTTCGGGTGGGCGGCCAGCTCCGGATGGTCTCGGGCTGGATCGGTATCACCGAACGCGGCGGGATGTCGTAGAGCAGCACCGGCAACTCGGTCGCGTCGGCGACGGTGGTGAAATGGGCGATCAGCCCGCTCTGCGGTGGCTTCGAGTAGTACGGCGTGACCACCAGCAGCCCGTGGGCGCCCTCGGCCGCGCAGGCCTTGGCCAGCCGGACGCTGTGGGCGGTGTCATAGGTGCCCGCGCCGGCGATGACGCGGGCCCGGTCGCCCACCGCCTCCAGCACGACGCGCAGCAACTCTCGCTTCTCGTCGTCCGTGGTGGTCGGGGACTCGCCGGTGGTTCCGGAGACCACCAGCCCGTCACAGCCCGCGTCGATCAGGTGATTGGCCAGCTGTGCGGCCGCGGCGGTGTCAACGGAGCCGTCGGGGCGAAACGGTGTGACCATCGCGGTCAGCACGGTTCCCAACCGCGCTGGGGCGTCGAATCCGACCGTGCTCACGGTGTTCAGGTTACCTGGCGCCAGCAAGGTATTTAGCACCCACGTAGCTGCGCGCCGTTGCGCGCCGGCGCGTCAGGCTTCGGTCGCCAGCGGGCTGGTCGCGACCTCGCGTGCCGTCGGCCAGGGTGGAGATCTCGAAGTCGGCGAACACCGCGGGCGCCACGCCCGTCAGCTGACGCAGGCACTCGATGGCGAGCCGCCGGATTTCCACGTCGGCGTGCTCGCTGGCGCGCATGGCGATGAAGTGGCGCCATGCCCGGTAGTTGCCGGTCACGACGATGCGGGTTTCGGTCGCGTTGGGCAGCACGGCGCGGGCGGCCTGGCGGGCCTGCTTGCGCCGCAGCACGCCCAGCTTTCGCCGGGCTCGCCCGCCAGAACTTGGCTTCCAGCTTCGCCAGCAACTCGGTGTAGGTGGCACGGCTGGCGTCGGCGGCCGCGGCCAGGATCTGCTGCAGTTCCGGATCGTCTTCCATGCCCGGCGGCACGACGACGTGCGAGTCCTTCTCGGGGACGTAGCGCTGGGACAGCTGCGAATAGGAGAAATGCCGATGCCGGATCAGCTCGTGGGTGCACGATCGCGAGATGCCGGTGATGTAGAACGACACGCTCGCGTGTTCGAGCACCGAGAAGTGGCCGACGTCGATGATGTGCTCGATGTAGCCGGCGTTGGTCGCGGTCTTGGGATTGGGTTTCGACCAGCTTTGGTAGCAGGCCCGGCCGGCGAACTCGACTAGCGCGGGGCCGCCGTCGGCGTCGGTGCTCCACGGCACATCCGGGGGCGCCAAGAAGTCGGTCTTGGCGATCAGTTGCACGCGCAGCGGCGCGATCTCGGCCACGGCGCTCACCTTAGCCCGGCGACGATGCGCGCCGTGGAACGGCGCGAGGAGAAGCCGGGCAATCCGCCTCAAGCGTGCCGAGCGGCTCGGTGTCGCAGACCCGCACCTTGCCGGAGACCAGCAACGGCAGCAGCGCATCGCGGAATCCCGACAACCGCATGCTTTCGGTGCGGCGCGCGTGGCACAGCGCACCCAGGCCGGTGATGGTCCGCAACGCCGCCGGCCTCAGCCGCCGCACGTCGGGCACCGGCACGTCCAGCAGGTCGCGGGGCGCAATCCGCTGGTGGCTGCCCGAGGTTCCCGCAACCTGCCGCCGCAGCCGCAGCGAGACGTCCGGTTGCCGCAGCGCCGACCACAGCGCCGAGGAATCGATGCCGACCGGGCGCAGCGCGACGAACTCCGTGCTGGCCACCGCCATGTCCGACGGCAGACTGACCACATTCCAGATCCGCGGGATCCGCGGGTTCAGCTTGGCGAACAGGACGCACGGCTGGGTCAGCAGCAGCTTGGCGCTGCGCACCTCCGCGGCGCCGACCAGGCTGGGTTTCGCCCCGTCGTCGAACGCCGGGAGGCTGAAGTGGGCTACGCGATCGTCGAACTCGCTCACGTTGCGCGTCGCCGTCGTCCGGGTGGCCAGGCTCGACAGCCGTACCCGATCCGGGGCCGCTTCCGCCAGCGCGACCATCAGGCGTTCGGCCGTCTCGATCACCCGGTCGTTGGCGGCGATTTTGTCGTCCACAGCGCCGAGCAGCTCGGCGATCCGCCGCCGGTCGCGCGCGGCGACCGTCCACACCGAAACGTCGTTCAGGATCCTGCGGTTGAGCAGGGGTTGCCCCGACCCGGATCGGTGGTCAATCAGCCGGCAGGTCTGCAGCGCGTAATACCAATACCGGGTCTCTCGCGGGTCTTTGGCGCGGCACACCAGCGCGTTCTCGGTGACCCAGACGTCGGTGTCGCAATAGCGCAGGCTTCCGCAGTACGACCCGACGCGGCCGAGGACGATCAAGGGCCCACTGGCGTTGTGTTCGGCGGCATAACCGATGGCACCGTTGGCGCCGTAGACGGGAACGCGCCCGTCGGGTGCCCGCCGCGGCGCGCTGCTCCCGCTGCTGAAGTCGAGGTGCTCGCCCAGGACCGTCCTCACCGCAGCCGCTCCACCTGGTGGCGCACCAGCTGTTCCGCGCGCGTCGATTCGTCCAGCGCGGCCAGCAGGTCGTTGGTCAACCGCGCGATCCTGTCGTCGAGCGGCTCGCCGTCCTCCGGCTCGGCCGGTGCGTCCACGTAGCGCCCGGGGTCAACGGGTAGCCCGCGGCCCTGATGGCATCCAGCGACACGGACTGACAAAATCCCGGAACATCCTGGTAGGCAATGCCTTTGGCGAGGGCCGATGCCGCGCCCGACCACGCGTGGTAGGTGTCGCCGATCCGGACGATCTCCTCGCCGGTCAGCGCGCGCTCGGCACGGTCCACCAGGTAGCCGAGGCCACGCGCATCGATGAACAGCACCTGTCCCGATCGGTGCGCCTTGTCGGTGGCGAAGAACCACAGGCACACCGGTATTGCGGTGCTGCGAAACAGCTGCGCGGGCAGCGCGACCACGCACGACACCAGATCCGCGTCGACGATCCGGGCCCTGATGTCGCCCTCGCCCAACGCGTTCGACGACATCGAGCCGTTGGCCATCACCACCCCGGCCTTGCCGCCCGGCGCCAACTTGGACAGGATGTGTTGAATCCAGGCGTAATTCGCGTTGGTCGCGGGCGGAGCGCCGAAGCGCCAGCGCGGGTCGTCCTCGTCGCGGGCCCAGTCCTTGATGTTGAAGGGCGGATTGGCCAGCACATAATCCATCTGCACGCCGGCGTGCTGGTCGGTGAGGAGCGTGTCGGCGCACCGCGCGCCCAGGCCCGAGTTGTCGATGCCGTGCACGGCGAGGTTCATCTTCGCCATCCGCCAGGTCTGCTCGACGCTTTCCTGTCCGTAGACGGCGACCTTCGCGGGATCGCCGTCGTGTTCGGCGATGAAGTGTTCGGTCTGCACGAACATCCCGCCCGAGCCGCAGCACGGGTCATACACCCGCCCGCTGGTCGGTTCGAGCACCTCGACCAGCAGTCGCACCACGCTGGACGGGGTGAAGAATTCGCCGCCCCGGCGTCCCTCCGCGCGAGCGAAATTGCCCAGGAAGTACTCGTACACCTCGCCCATCAGGTCCCCGGCCCGCCCACCGCCGTCGCCGAATCGTGCGCCGTCGAGCACCGTCACCAGCTCGGCGAGGCGGCGCCGGTCGAGGTTTTCGTACAGCCGGGGCAGGGTCCCGGCCAGCGCCGGGTTCGCCGTCATGACGGCGTCCATCGCGTCATCGGCCAGCCGGCCGAGCTGGTCGGATGTTACGTTGTCCGACAACGCTTTCCAGTGTGTTTCCGAGACGTGCTTGAGGAACACCAACCCCAGGATCACGTCCTTGTACTGGCTGGCCGACAGGGAGCCGCGCAGCTTCTCGGCCGCCTTCCACAGCGTGGCCTTGAGCCCCTTGGGCGTCGGCGCCGGCATCAGCTGACCCGCTTGGCCGCCGCGCGCAGCTCGCCGGCCAGATCGCCGCGGCCGGCGACGCTGAATCCGCCCAGGCCCAGCCAGGATGCCATCGACTGAAGTTCACCGGTCAGCGCCGCGGCGACGCGGGCCTTGGGCGCATCGGGCTCGGCGAACGCGCCGAGGACCCGCAGCGAGTTCGCGGCGCGGTCGGCTTTGAGGTCGACCCGCGCCACCAGCCGCCCGTCCATGAGCAGCGGCCACACGTAGTAGCCGTACTGTCGCTTGGCGGCCGGGGTGTAAATCTCTATGCGGTAATGGAACTCGAACAGTCGCTCGACGCGTGGGCGGAAGAAGATCAGCGGGTCGAACGGGCACAGCAGCGCGGTGCCGCGGTCGGTGCGGGGCACCGTGCGACCCGCCCGCAGATAGGCCGGCGCGGACCAGCCGTCGATGTCGACCGGCTCGATGTCCCCGGCGGCCACCAGCGCGGCGATCGCCGGCTTGACCTGCTGAGCCGACAGCCGAAAGTAGTCGCGGATGTCGGCCTCGGTGCCCACGCCCAGCGCGGTGGCGGCCCGCAGCGCGAGTTCGCGGATCGCCTCGTCGTCGTCGACCTCGCGGGCCAGCACGGCCGGCCGGCAGCACCCGCTCCACCAGGTCGTAGTGGCGCGCGAAGCCCACCCGGGTGGCGGTGGTGAGCACCCCGGCGGAGAACAGCGCCTCGGCCACCCATTTGGTGTCGCTGCGCGTCCACCAGGTGCCCTTTTTCCGGCGCGGCTCGGCGGCCAGATGCGCTTCGATCTGCCCCGCCGTGCTGGGCCCGAGCTCGGCGACGGCGGCGACGATCTCGTCGGCCAGCCGCGGGTTGGCCTTGACGATATGGGTGCCCCACCGGCCATGCCGGTACTGGCGCATCCGCCAGCGCAACAGCGGCCAGTCCTCGACGGCCATCAGCGCGGCCTCGTGGGCCCAGTACTCCGCCAGCAGCCGCGACGAACGCGGGCCCCAGGCGGCGCGGTCGAGCACGTCACGGTCGTAGGGGCCGAGCCGGCTGAACACCGGCGCGTAGTGCGCCCGCACCGCCACCGAGACCGAATCCAGTTGCAGCACTTGGATCCTGGAGATCAGCCGCTTCAGGTGCGCCCGGGTGATCGCGCCGCCGGACGCGGGTTCGCTAAATCCTTGGGCCGCAACGGCGATCCGCCGGGCTTGGGCGGCCGACAGCCGACGGATTGGCACGGCGCCGAGAATACCGCCTCGGTGTGACAACCCTCGGCGGCGAGGCTAGCGCGAGCTCACCCCGCGGCGACCTTGCGGTCCAGCGAGTTCAAGACACCCTCGTCGGCCGAATCGTTTTGTTCGTTATAGGCCGCCTCGAGGGCTTTGGGAACCTCGTCGAGATCGCGGTACACGCCCATCAGCTGCTCGAGGATCTTGATGCGCTGCGCCGTCGCCTCGTCCACCGCCCGCTGGGACTTCTCCCGGTAATGATCGGCGCCCTTTTTCGCGTCGCCGAGGAGTTGCTCGCACTCGGCTCGGCCTCTCGGCGCGCCTTCTCGATCGCCGATTGGGTTTCGGCGCGCATGCCGGCCAGCTCGGCGTCGAGCTTTTCCTTGGTCTCCTGGTATTCGGATTCCAGGGCTTTTTGCTGCGCGGCCATGTCGGCGAGCACCTCGTCGCGCTTCCGCTCGGCGGCTTGCGCCTCGGCCTCGGCCGCCGCGATCAGCGCATCCGCTTCGGCCCGCGCCTCGGCCTGCATCTCGGCCACCTCGTCGACCGCGCGGCTCAGCATCTTGGACATCCGCTGCTGCACCGCGTGCGGCGAGGGCGAGGTGTCGGTGAGTACGGCCACTTCCTTGCGCAGCGCGGCCGCCTGATCGCCGGATTCCTGCAGCCGGGCCCGCAGGCTCTCGACGTCATCGAGCAGCAGCTGCTGCTTGGTGGACAGCATCTCGATGTGGGCATCAACCGCGGCCGCGTCGTAGCCCATGAATTTTCGAGAGAACGTCTTCACGGGTTCGGTTTTCACTGCCAATTTCCCCCTTCTCTCCAAACGCCTGGTTGACGCTGTGCGACCCGACCCCCGAGTCCGAGTATGTCAGGTCAGGCCGTGGGCGCGACCGGGTGCGCGGCGGCCCGACGGTAGCTGTGGAAGCGATACCGCAGCCCCGAGCGGCTGGCCAGCCACTCCCCCGTTTCGCCCACCCAAGTGTCGTCCAGCGCCGGCGCCAGCGCGTCGTCGTCGTCGCGGCGCAAATCGATTTCGATCTCGGTGACCTCGCAGCGGGTGGCGTACGGCAGCGCCAGCAAATAAATCTGCTCGCCGCCGATGACCCACGTCTCGGGCCCGCCCTCGGCGTAACCGAACGCCTCCTTCAGGGTCCCGGCCACCCGCGCCCCGTCGGCGGCGAAGGCACCGTCGCGGGACAGGACGACATTGCGCCGGCCCGGCAGGGGCCGCACCTTCGCCGGTAATGAATCCCACGTCCGCCGGCCCATGATCACCGGGTGGCCCATGGTCACCTCTTTGAACCGGGAAAGGTCTTCGGGCACGTTCCAGGGGATGTCGCCACCGCGCCCGATGACGCCGGAGGTCGACTGAGCCCACACCAGGCCCACCTCGGTCATACGCGCTGCTCCTTGATCCCGGCTTGCCAGCCGCCCGAGCCGGCATCGTCGCCGGCGCGCTTCATACAGCGACTGGGGCTTTGATCGCCGGATGTGGGTCGTAGTTCTTGACGACGACGTCGTCGTAGGTGTAATCGAAGATCGAATCCCTCTTTCCCAGAACGAGTTCCGGGTACGGCCGGGGATCGCGGCTGAGCTGCAGCCGCACCTGTTCGACATGGTTGTCGTAGATGTGGCAGTCCCCGCCCGTCCACACGAACTCGCCGACCGCGAGGCCGGACTGGGCGGCCATCATGTGCGTCAGCAGCGCGTAGCTGGCGATGTTGAACGGCACACCCAGGAACAGGTCGGCGCTGCGCTGGTAGAGCTGGCAGCTCAGCCGCCCGTCGGCGACGTAGAACTGGAAGAACGCGTGACACGGCGGCAGCGCCATCTGCGGGATTTCGCCGACGTTCCAGGCCGACACGATGTTGCGCCGCGAGTCGGGGTCGGTGCGCAGCAGGTCCAGGGCCGCGCTGATCTGGTCGACGTGCTCGCCCGATGGCGTGGGCCAGGACCGCCACTGCACACCGTAGATCGGTCCCAGATCGCCTGTGCTGCTTGCCCATTCGTCCCAGATGGTGACCCCGTGCTCGTGCAGCCAGCCGACATTGGAATCGCCGCGCAAGAACCACAGCAATTCGTAGACCACCGATTTGAGGTGCACCTTCTTGGTGGTGAGCAGCGGGAAGCCGGCGGACAGGTCGTAGCGCAGCTGCTGACCGAACAGGCTGCGGGTCCCGGTGCCGGTGCGGTCGGATTTGGCCGTTCCCCGATCGAGCACCAGGCGGAGCAAGTCTTCGTAGGGGGTCGGGATCGGCACGCGGCCAGCTTAGCGGCGATCGCAAGCGCGACGTAGCCGGGCGCGGCGGGTCGGCGCCGGTGAATTCACGTCTGGGCGCGCGGAGTAGAACGGGTGCCATGCCGAACATCATCGACGTCGTCACCACCCCCGATGGCACCTGCACGGTGCACCTGTGCACCCCCGACGGCCCCGAATCGCAAGTCCCGCGGCCGGGGGTGGTCATGTATCCCGACGCCGGCGGCGTCCGCGACACGTTCCAGCAGATGGCCGCCAAGCTGGCCGGGTTCGGTTACGCCGTGCTGCTTCCGGACGTCTACTACCGCACCGCGGATTGGGCGCCGTTCGACATGGCGACCGTGTTCAGCGACAAGAAGGAGCGCGGACGCCTGTTCTCGATGATCGGCAGCGTCACCCCGGACCGGATGGCCGCCGACGCCGGCGCCTTCTTCGACTATCTGGCCGCCCGCCCCGAGGTGACCGGCGAGCGATTCGGGGTGTGCGGCTACTGCATGGGCGGCCGGACGTCGCTCATGGTGGCCGGGCGGGTGCCCGACCGGGTGGCCGCGGCGGCGTCCTTCCACGGCGGCGGCCTGGTGACCGACACCGAGGACAGCCCGCACCTGCTGGCCGACCGGATGCGCGCCACGGTGTACGTGGGCGGCGCCCAGAACGACGCGTCGTTCACGGCCGATCACGCCGAACAGCTCGACAAGGCGCTGACGGCGGCCGGAGTCGAGCACACCATCGAGTGGTATTCGGCGGGCCACGGATTCGCGGTCCCGGACAACGCGCCCTACGACGCCGCCGCGGCCGAGCGGCATTGGGACGCGATGACGGAGGTGTTCGCGTCGGCGCTACCGCGTTAACGCGGTCATCAGCAGCGTCGCCGCCACCGATACGCCGTCGGTGCGGATCGTTGCGGCGAGGGAACTCGCCCGTGCGCGGGTCTGGTCGGTCAGGACCGCCTTGAGCGCGGCGGACAGCGACTCGGTGGTCGGAGCGGGACCGTCATGGGCGGCGCCGATGCCCAGGTCGCGCACCCGGGTCGCCCAGTAGGGCTGATCGGCCCCCTGGGGCACCACCACCTGCGGGGCGCCGGCCCGGGCGGCCGCCGCCGTGGTGCCCGCCCCGCCGTGATGCACGACGGCCGCGACCCGGCCGAACAGCACCTGGTGGTTGACCTCGCCGACGGCGAAGCAGTCGTCCCGGTCGTCGATCGGGGCCAGGCCGGCCCAGCCGCGCGAAACCACGGCGCGATGGCCCTGCGCGCGGACCGCCTCGATGGCCGTCCGCGCGATGTCCCGCGAGGCGCGCATCGGCATGCTGCCGAAGCCCACATAGATCGGCGGTGCGCCCGCGTCGAGGAATGCCAGCAACTCGGCCGGCAGCGGGCGTTCGTCGCGCAGCAGCCACGCGCCGGTTTGGACCACGTCGAGCGTCACCGGGTCGCCACGGGTCCAGGATCGGATCCGTCGCCAGCCATGGGCAGTCGGTCAGCGCGTAGTCGCGCAGGTTGTCCACCGCCGGCAGTCCGAGTGCCGCCCGGTGACCGTTGAGGGTCTCGCCGAACAGCTCCTGCATGTGCCGGCCGTCGACTTGCCAGAGCAGCCGGTTCTCGCCGCTGCCCGCAGGGAAGGGCCCGTTGGCGTACGCGGGCGGCGGGTGGTGCGGCGACGGCAGGATGGTGGGCTGGTAACTCACGTAGACGTAGTGGATCCCCAGGCTTTCGGTCACCGATCGGGCGGCGGCCGCGGCCGGCGGGAAGCCGGCGACCACCAGCGCGTCGCAGCCCTTCAGCCGCGGCGGCCACGGCGTCGAACTGCGCGGCGATCAGCCCGTCCAGGTGCCGGAGCATGTCCTGCTCGGACGGCACCGCCCCGATCTTCATCGCCCGCAGTGATTCGCCGAAGGGCAGCAGCGGCACGCCGACACCGGCCAGCAGCTCGACGAACTCGGCGTCGGGCGGCGCGCTCACCCGCGCGTCAACGCCGAGCGCCCGCAACCGCACCGCGAGCGCGGCGAGCGGCTCGACGCCTCCGCGCGAGTCGTACGCCGACAGCAGCACTCGCATTCGCCCAGCTCCCACCTGCAGACGCGTGGTCGGGAAACTCTATCGTCGGCGCGTCTCACCCGCATGCGGCGGCGCCGGAACGTCAGAACGCCGGCAGGTCCACCAATTCGGCCAGTCGGGCGCGGTGACGGTAGGCGGTGCCGAATGCCAACTGGTCGCTCTTGGCTCGCTTGAGGTACAGGTGCGCGGGATACTCCCAGGTCATACCGATGCCGCCGTGCAGCTGCACGCACTCCTCGGCGGCATGCACGGCGACATCGCTGCAGTAGGCCTGGGCGATGGCCGCCGCCGCGTCGGCGTCTTCCCCGCCCCGGGCGCAGGTGTCGGCCGCATAGCGGGCCGCGGCCGTCGCCGCGCCGACCTCGAACCACAGATCCGCCAACCGGTGCTTGATCGCCTGGTAGGAGCCGATCGTGCGGCCGAACTGCCTGCGTTGGCGTGCGTACTCCAGCGTGGTCTCGAAGCACCATTGGGCGACCCCGAGTTGCTCGGAGGCCAGCAGCGCCGCCGCGGTCCGGATGGCTTCGGTGACCGGCTCGTCGCCCGCCCCGACCCGGGACGACGGGGATCCCGAAAACGATACGGCGGCAAGGGGTCTGGTCATATCCAGCGCGAGCAGCGGGGAAACCTGCACGCCCGCCGCGGCGCGGGCTACGGTGTGCAGCTCGAGCCCGTCGCGCCCGGCGACCGGCACCACCAGCACATCGGCGGCGTCGGCACCGGCCACGCTGGTGACCGATCCGCTCAGCCCGTCGCCGCCGGCGCTGACGCCGGCGACCGGGTCGCCCGGCGCGCTCGACAGCGGGACCACCAACGCCGCCGTCAGCTCGCCCTGGGCCAGCGCCGGACACGGTCTGCGGTGTCACCGGCACGCAGTAGCGCGATCGTGGCGAGGACCGCGCTGGACAAGAACGGCACCGGCGCGACGGCCCGGCCGATCTCCTCCATGACCACGGCGGCCTCGCGGGCGCTCGCGTCGGCGCCACCCAGCGACTCGGGAACCAGCAGTCCGGCCACGCCCAGTTCGGTGGCCAGCGTGCGCCACACACCCGAAAAGTCTTGCGGTTGCGGGTCGTAGAGCGCGCATCACCGTTTCGGGCGGGCACCGCTCGGCGAACAGCTGACGGACGCCGGCCCGCAACGCCTCTTCGGTGTCGGAGTACAGCAGGTCGGCGGTGTGCTCGCTCATCGGGGCAGGTCCTTCCAGGCGACGTCTTTGTCGACACGATGTTCACCCGGCAGGCCGAGGATCCGCTCGGAGATGGTGTTGCGCAGGATTTCCGACGTGCCGCCCTCGATCGAATTGCCACGCGCCCGCAGGTAGCGATACCCGGGCTCGCGACCGACCAGGTCGACGATTTCGGGTCTGCGCATGGTCCAGTCGTCGTAGAGCAGCGCCGGATTCGGCGTGCAGCTCGATCTCGAATCCCGAAATTGCTTGTGCCAGCTTGGCGAACGCCACCTTCATGCCGGCACCTTCGGGTCCGGGCTGACCGGTGGCCGCCTGTTGTCGCAGCCGTTCACCGGCCAGCCGAAGGACCTCCGCCTCGACCCACAGCCGCATCAGCTCGTCGTGCATCGCGGGGTTGCGCAGTTCCGGCTCGTCGCGCCAGGCTTCGGTGACCTTGCCGATATGCCGCCTTCCCGCGGGACCCCGGCGCGCGCACCGATGGCGACCCGCTCGTTGTTGAGCGTGGTAGTCGCGACCCGCCAGCCGCCGCCCTCCGGGCCGAGCCGATTCGCATCGGGCACCCGGACGTCGGTGAGGAACACCTCGTTGAATTCCGCCTCGCCGGTGATCTGGCGCAGCGGCCGGATTTCGACGCCGGGTTGCGTCATGTCGCACAGGAAGTAGGTCAGCCCAGCGTGTTTGGGCACGGCCGGATCGGTCCGCGCGACCAGGATGGCCATCTGCGCGTGCTGCGCCATGCGACGTCCACACCTTCTGCCCGTTGACAATCCAGTCATTGCCGTCGCGCACCGCACGGGTCGCCACCCCGGCCAGGTCGGATCCGGCGCCGGGCTCGCTGAACAGCTGGCAGTAGATCTGTTCGCCGGTAAACAACGGGCGCAGGAACTTTCGCTTCTGCTCGTCGGTCCCGAACGCCGCGATCGTCGGGCGCCGCCATGCCCATGCCGATGTAAGTTCTTGCGGGTGCCGCCCACCGGTGCGCCGGCGGCGGCCAGCCGGACATCGACCCGCTCCTGAGCGGTGCGCGGCAGATCCAGCCCGCCGAAACCCTGCGGTAGGTGCACCCAGGCCAGGCCCGCATCGTATTGCGCGCCAAGGAAATCCCGCGGGTCGCTGGTGGCCGGATCGTGCTCGTCGAGCAGTGCCTGCACCCGCGCGTCCAGGTCGGCCGTATCGGCGGCGGTCATTGCCCGCCGCCCGGTGCGGACTGGAATCCCTGTGCGGCGCCGAGCAGCAGGCCGCCGTCGATCACCATGGTCTCGCCGGTGATCCAGCTCGCCGCATCGGAAACCAGGAAGGCGACGGCCGCGGCCACGTCGACCGGCTCCCCGATGCGCCCGAGCGCGATCGACGACGCCAGCGGGTCCTCGTGGTCCTTCCACAGCGCCTCGGCCAGCCGGGTGCGCACCACACCCGGGCAGATGGCGTTGACCCTGACCCGCGGCGAAAGTTCCAGCGCCAGTTGCTTGGTGACGTGGATCAGCGCGGCCTTGGTGGCGTTGTACATGCCCATCGCCGGGGATTGATGCATGCCGCCGATGGAGGCGGTGTTGACGATCGCCCCGCCGTGCTCACCCATCCACGACTTGACGACGAGTGAGGTCCACAGCAGCGGAGCCCACAGGTTGACGTCGAAGATCTTGGTGAAGCGGGCGTGATCCTGGTCGATCAGCGGACCGTAGGCCGGGTTCGTCCCGGCGTTGTTGACCAGGATGTCGACGCCGCCGAAGCGCTCCAGCGTGAGCTCGACGCAGCGGCGCGCCGCGTCCTCGTCGACCGCATGGGCGCCCACCCCGAGGGCCTGCTTGCCCACCTGCGCGGCGGCCTCGTCGGCGGCCTCCTGCTTGCGGGCGGTGAGCACGACATTGGCGCCCGCGGCCGCCAGCTGCTGGGCAATCGAAAGCCCGATTCCGCGCGACGCGCCGGTGATGATCGCGGTGCGGCCGGTCAGATCTTGTGAGGTCATGTGGTCGGGCCTTCCGTCGCGGTGAGAGCCGCCGTGCGGCAGCGGAGACGTCGTTGCTGTCGAATTTTATTCGCGATGTTTTGGACACGTGTTGAGGTGGTATGCCACGCGCATGTTATCGAAATTGACACTCATGAAACCGCTGGTTGTCGCCGGGGCTGTCGCTGCGGCCATCGCCGCCGCTCCCGCGGCCGCTGCTGACGTCTACGTCGCCGGACCAGCAGCCAACTCCCCCGCCCCGACCCACGTCACCTTCAAGGACGACCCGGGCGGCGGCGGCTGCGACGCCAACGGAAACTGCGGATCGGGCGGCCAGTTCAACGGCCCCGGCGGCGGTCCGGGCGGCCAGGGCTGCGTCCCGGGAGTCGGCTGCGGCTCCGGCGGGCAGAACGCGGGTCCGGGTGGCATCCCCGGCGGCACCGGATGTCTGCCCGGCGTCGGCTGCGGTTCCGGCCACGCATAAACGCACCGACCCTTCAGCCTCCCGAGAGCCTGGTGATCCAGGCCCGGGAGGCTGCTGGGTCTATGACGTCGTCGAGTTCGAACGTGGTGGCCGACCGCAGCGCTTTGCCGTGCTCGTAGGCCGCCGCCACCAGGCGATCGAACAGGCTTTGCCGCTCGGCGGGATCGTCGACGGCGGCCAGCTCCTTGCTGAACCCAAGGCGCACGGCGCCTTCCAGGCCCATGCCGCCGATCTCTCCGGTCGGCCAGGCGACGGTGAAGTGGGGCGCGTGGAACGAACCGCCGGCCATCGCCATCGCGCCGAGCCCATAGCCCTTGCGCAGGATGATCATTCCCAGCGGCACGGTCAGCCGCGCGCCCAGGATGAACATCCGGCCGAAGCGGCGGACCGCCGCTTGGATCTCCGCGTCGGGCCCGACCATGAAGCCCGGGGTGTCGCACAGCGAGATCACCGGCAGCCCGAACGATTCGCACAGGGCCAGGAAGTCGCCGGTCTTGTCGGCCGCCTCGGCGTCGATCGCGCCACCCAGGTGGTGGGTGCTGTTGGCGATCAACCCGTACGGCACTCCCTCGACGCGCACCAGCGCGGTGACGATCCCCACGCCGTAGTCCGGTCGCAGCTCCAGCACCGAACCGACGTCGACGATCGCCTCGATCGCCCGGTGCACGTCGTAGGCGCGTAACCGGTTCTGCGGCACCACATGCCGGGCCAGCCGCGGATCGGGCGCCGCCCAGTCGCTCACGGTGCCCTGAAAGTACGACAGGTATTGCTTGGCCAGCGCGACCGCATGCGCCTCATCCTTGGCGACCAGGCTGACCACGCCGTTGCGGCGCTGCACGCCGATCGGCCCGATCGCCTCGGGCGGGTACACGCCCAGCCCGCCGCCCTCGATCATCGCCGGGCCACCCATCCCGATGTTGGCGTCCGGCGTTGCGATGATCACGTCGCACACCCCGGCCAGCGCGGCGTTGCCGGCGAAACACCGGCCCGAGACGATCGACACCAGCGGCACTTGCCCGCTCAGTCCCGCCAGCATCCGGAAGGTCGGGACGTCCAGCCCGGCGGCGCCGCCGACGTCGGTGTCGCCCGGGCGGCCCCCGCCGCCCTCGGCGAACAACACCACCGGCAACCTCTTGCGCGCCGCGAGTTCGAACATCCGGTCGGTCTTGGCGTGGTTGCGCATGCCCTGGGTGCCGGCCAGCACGGTGTAGTCGTAGGACACCACGACGGACTGCGCCGCGTCCCGCCCGAACCGGTCCGCGCCGATGGTGGCCAGGCCCGGCGACCAGGCCGTCGGCCGGGGTGTTGACGATCAAATCGGATTCCGAGCGGCGGCTGCGCTGCGCCGCGATGGCCAGCGCACCGTACTCGACGAAGCTGCCGGGATCGACGAGGTCGGCGATGTTCTCCCGCGCGGTGCGGCGACCTTGGTTGTGCCGCTTGGCAACCGCCGCCTGGCGGCCCTCATCCAGGGTCAGGGAATGCCGGTGCACGACCTCGTCGAGATCGGCACGCGGCCGATCGAGATCCGTTGCGGCCGCTACGGACTCGCCGTCCGCTGCCGCCGCCGTGCGGGTGAAGACCAGCAACGGGTCTCCGGTCCCGACCACCTGGCCGGGCGTCACCAGATTCCGGACGGTGCGCAGCGCGTCCGGCGCGACGAGCACGTGCTGCATCTTCATCGCTTCCAGGACCACCAGCTGGCTGCCGGCGGCGTATTCGGCTCCCTCGGGCGCCACCTCGACCACGGTGCCGGCCAGCTGGGCGCGCAGCGCGTCCTCGCCGGGATAGAGCTCGACCGCCGCCGGCCGCGGCTCTTGCTGGTGGGACAGCGCGGCTTGGGCCAATTCGGGAAGCTTCTCATCGAGGAAACCGGTACTCACCCAACCGGACTCGATCCGGTCGTCGGTCAGCAGCTCGCGCAGGAATCCGATGTTCGTGTGGACGCCCTCGATGCTGAACTCGGCCAGCGCGGTACGCGCCTTGCGCACCGCCGCGCGCCACGATGATCCGTGCACATCGACGATGAGCTTGGCCAACAGCGAGTCGTACTGGGGGCTGATCACCAATCCCGCCCGCCCATAGGTGTCGACGCGCACGCCGGGACCGCTGGGCGGTGAAAACACCGTGAGCGTGCCCGCCGAGGGTACGACGGAGAAGTCCGGCCCGAAGGTCTCCGTGTTGACCCTGAGCTGAATCGCGATGCCGCGGCGTGCGGCCGGTTCGCCGATGACTTCGGTGCCGTCGGAGGCGATTCCGGATGCCAGCCCCAGCTGGTAGAAGGATGCGCCACCGGCGATGGCCAGCTGGACGGCCACCAGGTCGAGCCCGGTGGTCTCCTCGGTGACGGTGTGCTCGACCTGGATTCGCGGGTTGACTTCGAGGAAGACGAACTCCTCGCCGGTGACCAGGAATTCGACGGTGGCCAGCCCGCGCAGGCCCACGCGGGCGCATAACCGCACCGCCGCCTGGTGCAGGGCTCGGCGCAGGTCATCCGAAATCCCTTGGGCAGGAGCGATTTCGACCAGCTTCTGGTAGCGGCGCTGGATGCTGCAGTCGCGGTCGCCGACAGCGTGCGCGTGTGTCTGGTGCCCGGCCGGCGCGGCGACGACCTGCACCTCGATGTGGCGGGCGTCGGTGAGCAGCGCCTCGGCGAACAGCGCGGGATCGCCGAAGCCCAGCTGGGCTTCGGCGGCGCAGCGCCGGTAGGCGTCGTCGATCTGGTCGGCGCTGTGTACCTTGCGCATTCCGCGCCCGCCGCCGCCGGCGAGCGCCTTGATCATGATGCCGCCACCCGGGCGGCGAAGAATGCCTTGACGTCCTCGACGCTGCTCGGCCCCTCGGTCGCGGGCAGCACCGGCACCCCGGCGGCGATCGCGGCGCCGCGGGCCGACGTCTTGTTGCCGAGCAGCTCGAGCACCCCGGCGTCGGGACCCACGAACGTGTAGCCTCCCGTCGCGCAGGCGTTGGCGAATTCGGCGTTCTCGCTGAGGAACCCGTAACCGGGGTGGATCAGGATCGCGCCGGACTTCTTTGCCGCCGCCAGCATGGCGGTCTGGTCCAGATAGGCTCCCGGGCCGCTGCCCGGCAGGCCGATCGCCTCGTCGGCGGCGTGCACATGCGGGCTCTCGGCATCGTCCTCGGCATAGACCGCGACCGTCCGCATGCCCAATTCGATTGCGGTGCGGATGATTCGAAGTGCAATCTCGCCGCGATTGGCGACCAGCAGGCTCGCGCTCATCGCAGCGGCTCGCCCCACTCGACCTGCTCGCGCAGCATGGCCTTGAGCAGCTTGCCGCCGGCATTGCGCGGCAGCGCATTATCGACGACCGTGACATATTGCGGCACTTTGTAGTCGGCCAGCTGGCCGCGGCAGTGGTCGAGCACCGCCGGCACATCGATCTTGTCGTCGCCGCCGAACAACACCGCCCCCACCTTCTCCCCCATGACGTCGTCGGAAACCCCGAGCACGCAGGCGTCGGCCACATGGGGCGCCGCCAGCAGCACGGCCTCCACCTCGACGCTGGAGACGTTCTCACCGCCGCGGTTGATGATGTCCTTGAGCCGGTCGACGATGTGCACCCGGCCCGCGTCGTCGACGCGCACCACGTCGCCGGTGTGCAGCCAGCCGTCCGCGAAGGTCGTGGCGGTGGCCTCCGGCCGATTCCAATAGCCGGTGGCCACATTGGCGCCGCGCGCCACCAACTCGCCCACGCCGGGATCGTCCCCGAACGGGATCACCCCGAGGTCCACCGACGGGACCGCGTAACCGACGGAGTCGGCGTGCTCGACGGCCTCGCGGTCGGGCAGCACCGTCATCAGCGATGCCGTCTCCGTCATGCCATAGCCGTTGAACACCGTGGCGTGGCCGAACGCATCCTTCACCGACCGCACCAGCGACGGGGCGATCGGTGCCCCGCCGTATCCCACCCACCGCACGTTCGACACATCGAGCTCGGCAAATCCGCTGTGCCGCAACAATAACGAGTAGATCGCCGGGACCGTGACCATGACCGAAACACGCTCGGCGGTCAGCGTGGTGAGCAACGCGTCCAGGTTGAGCGCGGGCATGATCACCGAAGCGCCCCCGAGCCGGGCAGCGGCCAGAAGCTGGGTGTTGCAACCGGTCACGTGGAACAGCGGAACCGAGATGAGCGTGCGCATCGCCTCGCCGAGGTCCCGCGGCTGCTGCAGACAGCGGATCGCGTTCTCGGTGTTGGTCAGGAATGCCTCGTGCGTGGTCGGCACGCCCTTGGGGTGGCCGGTGGTGCCGGACGTGTAGAACAGGGCGGCCGTGTCGGTGCGGCCGAGTTGCTCGGTGACGAATGGCCGCCCGTCGGGCAGCGCGGCGTCCGGCGCCAGATCCACCTGCGCACCGGAGTCGGACAGGACGAACTCGACCTCGGGTTGCGCCGATCGCGTATTGACCGCCACCACAACGCCACCGGCCATCACCGTGCCCCAGAACGCCAGCGCCCAGTCGATTCCGGCGGGGTAACGCACCGCGACGCGGTCGCCCGGCTTCAGGCCACCCGCGCGCAGCCCACCGGCCACCCGCGCGGCACGGTCCCAGAGCTGCCGGTACGTCAGCCGGTCCGCGCCCAGCTCGACCAGGGCTTCGGCGTTCGGACGGGCGTCGACCTGTTCGGCGAGCATGTCCAGCAGGGTGGCGGGCAGCTCGTCATAGCGCGGGATGCCGTCGCGGCCGCGGGACACGCCGGTCAGCGGGAACGGGTTGCCGTCGCGCGGAATTTCGATCACTGGAGGCATGCCCGGTCCTTACTATCCGCTGTCCTATCGTGATAGCGGTGACGATCGAGGATTCCGCCATCATGCCCGAGGCGTTCTTCACTGTCGACGGCGACTCCTACGTTCCGGGCCAGATGACGCAGGGCCCGTGGGGCGCGGCGATGGGCGGCCAGATCGTCGGGGGTCTGTTGGGTTGGGGCATAGAGCAATCCGGCGTCGATCCCGACCTGCAGCCCGCCCGTTTCACGGTTGACCTGTTGCGCCCGGCCCTGATGGAGCCGGTGCAGATCCAGACCTCGGTGCAGCGGGAGGGCCGGCGCATCAAGCTGGTCGACGGCAGCCTGGTCCAGAACGGCATCGTCGTCGCCCGGGCCAGCGCGCTGTTCCTGCGCCGCGGTGATCATCCCGACGGGCAGGTGTGGTCGTCCCCGGCACAGATGCCGCCGCTTCCGACGTCCTTGGACGGCTTTGCCGCGGAGATGCCGTTCCTCATCTGGGGGTATGGGGCGACGCTGCAAGGCAGTCCCGGAATTGCCGCCGGCGAATGGGAGCAGACCCACTCCCAGAAGTTCGCCTGGGCGCGGCTGTTTCGCCCGATGGTGCACGGCCACCCGCTCACGCCGTTCACCCGCCTGGCCTTCGTCGGCGACATCACCAGTTCGCTCACCCATTGGGGCACCGGCGGATTGCGTTACATCAACGCCGACTACACCGTCACCGCGAGCCGATTGCCCGACGGCGAATTCCTCGGGCTGGCCGCCCAGAGCCACTACGGCACGGCCGGGGTCGCCACCGGCGCCGCGACCCTGTTCGACCGGCACGGGCCGATCGGCACCAGCTCGGCGCTGGCCCTGGCGCAACCGGCCGACGCCTTCAAGCCGACCTATACAGATCTGGATCCAAGCTATTTCAAGGAGTTGAGGTGGTGAGCCAACGCATACGGCCAATCGGGTGGCGACGGCCGCGCCTGCTTCCTCGGCTACACGGCGGTGATGCTCGTGTTGGAACGTCGCATGCGCCGCAGCGGCGGGCCGGGATTATTGCATTTGAGCTGGCCGGCAGCGCATCTCGAGCCGAGGACATCATGACCCGGTGGGGCAGCGACGGTCAGCGGGCCGCGCGCTTATCCCTGTGGCTCGACTTCGGCTACATGGCGACATACGGCGCGCTGACGGCGCTACTCGTCGACCGCGCGCGCCGACGGCGCGGCCACCCGGCTGGTTTGCCCGCCGCGGTGATCGTCGCCGTCGCCGGCGACGCGGCGGAGGGGGTTTCACTGCTGAGAGTCTTCGGCGTAACCGGTCGCCGTGCATGCGCGGCGCGCCGGTCGCGGCGCTGATCAAGTTCGCGGTTCTCGCGGCGCTCTTGGCTGCGTCGCTACTCCATCAGCTGCGCGGCGACCGTCGCCCCCAGCTCCCAGCACGCCTGCAGGTCGTCCTTGCTCGGCTTGCCCGAAACCACCACGTGCTGCGGCTTTCACCCAACCCAGCCCGTCGTGATGGTGTCGACCGCGCGCTCGGCGCCCTCGGTGCCCTCGTTGCCGTGCAGGTACAGCCCGAACGGTCGCCCGCGCGTGGAGTCGAGCAGTTGGTAGTAGGCGCAGTCGAACGCGTGCTTGAGGGCGCCCGAGATGTAGCCGAGGTTTGCCGGGGTCCCAGCAGGTAGCCGTCGGCCGCGAGCATCTCGGCCGGCGAGACCGTCAGCGCCGGGCGCCGCAGCACCTCGACGCCCTCGATGTCGGGGTCGGTGGCGCCGGAGACCACCGCCTCGAACATCTCGTGGGTGTGCGGCGACGGCGTGTGGTGCACGATCAGCAGCGTCTTGCTCATGGGCGGCCCTGCAGGTTGACCGCCGTCTTCATGGCTTCGCGGGCGCGGCGGCGATCGCCCGCGTAGTCGTAGGCGCGGGCCAGCCGATACCAGCGCCGCCAATCGTCGGGGTGGTCCTCCACCTCGGTGCGCACCGTGGCGAACAGTTCGTCGGCCGCGTCACGCTGGATGCGGCCCGACGGCCGGCGCGGCAGCGCGCTGGTGTCCAGTTCCATTCCGTCGGCCGCGATCAGCCGGGCAAGCTTCTGGTGCGCGAATCCGGCGCGCAGGGTGGCGATCATCGCCCACAACCCGATCACGGGCAGGATCAGCACCGCCAGCCCGAGGCCCGACGGCGGCGGCCCGGCCGGAGCCGATCATCGCGAGGGCCACGCGCCCCAGCAGCACGAAGTACACCAACAGCGCGACGCACATGAAGGCGACGAGCAGTTGGATGCGCAGCGCTTTGGTCATTGCAGATTGAGCAGGGCCTCGAGACCCACCGTGAGGCCGGGGTGTTCCTTGACCCGCCGCACGGCCAGCAGCACACCGGGCACGAACGAGGTCCGGTCGATGCTGTCGTGGCGGATGGTCAGCGTCTCCCCCTCGGTGCCGAACAGGATCTCCTGATGGGCGACCAGCCCGGCCAGCCGCACCGAGTGCACCGGGATGCCGTCGACGTCGGCGCCACGCGCGCCCGGCAGGCTGGTGCTGGTGGCATCGGGGTTGGGCGGCAAGTCTTTTCGCGATTCGGCGATCAGCTTCGCGGTGCGGGTCGCAGTGCCCGACGGGGCATCGGCCTTGTGCGGGTGATGCAGCTCGATCACCTCGGCCGACTCGAAGAAGGGCGCGGCCTGCTTGGCGAAGTGCATCGACAGCACCGCCCCGATGGCGAAGTTCGGCGCGATCAGCACCGACGTGCCGGGGCTGTCGGCGAGCCAGTCCTGCACCTGCTGCAGCCGTTCGGCGGTGAAGCCCGTGGTCCCCACGACCGCGTGAATTCCGTTGCCGATGACGAACTTCAGGTTGTCCATCACCACGTCGGGATGGGTGAAGTCGATGACGACCTCGGTGTTGCCCTCGGTCAGCAGGCTCATCGGGTCGCCGGCGTCCACTTCGGCCGACAGGCTCAGATCCTCCGCGGCCTGCACTCCCGCCACCATTGCCGATCCGACCTTGCCCTTGGCTCCCAGCACTCCTACCCGCATGGCCTTCACCCTAGACCGGGTCAATTCTGCGCCGCGGCGTGCTTCGAGTTATGTCATGACAACCCGAACGGGGGTTTCTCGCGCCGATCAGGTGTGGACGGTCCAGCCCGCTTCGGTGTAGGGAGCGGGTTGGTCGGGATCGTTGATCGTGAGGTACAGGTCGCCTCCCGTCGGCATAGCGAAGCCGACGAATCCATGCGCGGTCTGCCCGTCGTGAAGGCCGCCCGTTTGCAACGGGGGCATCTTGTTCAGTCTCTGGTAGTCGACCGCCATCGTGGCCGGCTGGGGTGCGTCGTTGCCGCCGCCGTATCCGGCGAACATATAACGCTGGTTGAAATGGAAGAACTGGTGGGACGTCGCGGTGATAGTCAGTTCCACCACGTTGCATGCGGAGCCATACGTCGGAGTCGCAAAATGAGAGGCGCACCCCGGCGGTAACCACGTTGCACTGTTGACAGTGATGTCGGCGGTCGCGCCCCCGGCCGCCCGCGCATGCACGGGCACGCCCATCTGACCGATCGGGAACGGTGGACTCTCGGATGTGGGGTCGGCCGAACCGGAGGGACACGAGCATGCGGCAATGACCACGGCGACCGCGGCTGCCGCGATTACAAATCCCGCGCGCACCACCGGTGGTTACCCGCGGCGCCGCCGCGAAAAACGCGAGACTGTCTGATGCCCGCGTCAAGCCAGCCCGTGTGCTGAAGTGGCCCGGTTGGCGGATGAAACGCGAATCCCGTTGCAGCTGAACTCGAATTGCACCAAAGACGATCACCGTGCGGATCGCCCCAACTCCGCTTTGACCTGTAATTCGGTGGCCGCGAAACCTTTATAGGGATGAGGGCTTGTCAGCTGGCCCGATCCCTAACAGAGGGGCATCCCCAAGTAGTGCCTGAGGGCACCCGACGTTATCCACAGTTCGGCATCGCTCCACAGGCACCGCCTTTTCGGTGGCAGCCGACCGGCCCGAATCGGTAGCATTCGAACATGCATTCGATCGACGTCCCAGCCGAGGTGTCCGCCGCGTTGGATGCCCAGGACGCCGCCGATGCGGCGCTACGCGCCCTGAACTTCGATGTGCTGAGCCCCGCGACGCGGCTGCGCGTGCTCGAACGCCTGGAGGCCTCGCGCCGGCGGCAGGTTGCGGTGAGCCACGACGTGATTGCCGGCTTGGCGGCAGAGGATCCCGCCGACATCGGCGGCCCGGTACACAAAGTGGTGGCCGACTGGCTGCGGATCAGCTACGCCGAGGCGTGCCGTCGGCTTCGCGATGCCAACGAGTTGTCGCCCCGCCTGACCCTCACCGGCCAGGAGCTGCCGCCGCAGTTGCCGGCAACGGCCGTGGCGTGGCGCGACGGGCTGCTCGACGGTCAGCACCTGCGGGCCATTCAAACGTTCGTCCGGGATCTCCCGGACTTCATCCCCGCGGATACGGTGCAGAACGCCGAGCGATTCCTGGCCGGGCAGGCGCGGACGTTGCGTCCGGATCAGTTGCAGAAGCTCGCACACCAGTGCGCATTGCGGATCAACCCCGACGGAAAGTTCTCCGACGTCGACCGCGCGCGCCGGCGCGGGTTCACCTGGTGCGGCCAACGGCCCGACGGCATGAGCATCGGGCAGCTGATCGCCTCGCCGGAGCTGCGCGCCAATCTCGATGCCTGGCTTTCCCGGTTCGCGGCCCCCGGCATGTGCAATCCCGACGACCAAACACCCTGCATCGCAGGAGATCCCGACGACGAGCGCGCGAACGGCGACAGGCGCAGCCCCGCGCAGCGCCAGCACGACGCACTCAACGCCCTGGTGCGCGGCCAACTGGGCGACCCGAAACTCGGACGGCACAACGGCTTGCCGGTCGCCGTCATCGTGTCGACCACGCTGCAGGAGCTGACGTCGGGCACCGGGCGCGCGGTGACCGGTGGTGGAACGCTGCTACCGATGCGCGATGTGATCCGGATGGCTCGCCACGCCTACCACTACCTCGCCGTCTTCGACGAGCACACCAGCCGCCCACTGTATCTCGGGCGGTCCCGTCGCATTGCCACACCGGATCAGCGCATCGTGTTGTACGCGCACGACCGTGGCTGCACCCACCCAGGCTGCGACGCACCCGGCTATTGGTGCGAGGTGCACCATCGCGACGAGTGGGCGGCCGGCGGCCTGACCGACGCGGACAACCTCACCTTCGCCTGCGCGCCACACCACAAGCTAGCCGAAAAGGGCTGGCGGACAGGGAAAACTCCCAGAGGCGATACCGAGTGGATACCACCACCGCAGTTGGACCGCGGTGCGCGTACCAACGACTATCACCACCCGGAGCGTCTGTTCACCTCTTGAAGCGCCCGGCGAACCCGCGCAGCGGCAGATCGGCGCTGGTGATGAGTCCCGGCGGCGCCGCGACCACCGACTTGATCGAGGCCAGCGCGGGCATGCCGGTGACGGTCATGCCGATGGAGGCGAAGTTGTCCGGGTTGGACAGGTCCACGCCGGGCTTGGGGAAGATCATGTGCTTGTTGTAGATGCAGGGGTCGCCCTGGATCTGAGTGATGTAGCAGCCCTTGATGTTCCAGCTGGGATCGGTGTGCGGGGTCATTTGCCATTCCAGGTGCGTCTCGACCCGCGGCACACCGTCGACCATGCCCTGGTACTTGATGTAGTTACCGCCCAGCGAACCCTTGGGCAGCGTGTACCAGCCCAGGTCGACGTCCTTGGTGCATGCGCCCAGCTCGTAGCTGAACTTGACCTCGTCGAGCCGCAGGTCGAAGCAGTCGGCCATCATGTACACGCTGTCGGCGAAGACGCGGGTGTACTTCTCGAGCTTGGAGGGGATTTCGGGGTCGTCGACGGGCTGGCCGTACCCCACCTCGATCCAGGTGTCCTTGGAGTGGTGGCACGACACGTCGACCGATTCGATGGTGGTGACGTTCTCGATGTCGGCGACGTCGGCCGAGCACACCACGCCCAGGATCTGGTTGAGCCCCGGGTTCATCCCGGTGCCGTAGAACGTCGCGCCGCCCTTCTCGGCGGCCTCGGCCAACAGCCGGCTGACCGGTTTGCCCGACGGGTGCGGGTGGTTCTTGTCGCGGTGCCATCCGGTGATCCAGTCCGCGGTGGTGACGATGTTGATGCCCGCCTCAAGCACTTTGACGTAAAGGTCTTCGTCGGGGAACACCCCGTGGAACGTCAGTACGTCCGGCTTGGCGGCGATGATCTCCTCGATCGTGCCGGTGAACGCAACCCCGTTGCGGGCCAGGCCGGCGAACTCGCCGGTGTCCTTGCCGACCTTCTCCGGCGAATAGCAGTGCACGCCAATGAGTTCGATGTCGGGCTGGGTGGCGATCCGCCTGATCATCTCCGAGCCGACGTTTCCGCTTCCGACCTGAAAGACGCGAACCGGTGCTGCGCTCATTGCCTTATGCCTTCCTGCGCTGCGAACGCCTCGGGATAGAACTGCTTGGCCCACTTGCGAATTGCGGTGAAGCCCTCGTACTCGTCGGTAGCCAGCGCGGGCGGATCCGAATAGCGCTGGTGCTGCCAGATCTCGATGTCCTGCTCGAATTGGCGGATGACTTCGCGTGCGAATTCGTCCGCCTTGGCGGCGGCGCGGTCCGTGTCTTTGTGCGGCGTCCGGCCGATGTACACCATGAAGCGCACGTCGGAGGTGAACTCGTCGATCGGCGTGATCGCCGAGATGGTGCGGTTGTCGATCATGCCCCAGCTCTTGGTCACCGCGATGCCCAGACCACCGTTGATGGCCTGCACGCCGCTGTTGACGTCCTCGATTTTCTGGCCGTCGTCGCCTTCGAACGTGATGGTGAAGTCGACGTAGGACACCGGCTCGGCGAAGTCGTGGCGGGTGAACACCGGCACGATCGGGGTGTTGTGCACGTACTTGAAGTGCGCGAAGTCCACCCCGTTCTCCAGCACGTATTGGGGGTGCAGTTCCAGGGTCTCGCGGTACAGCCGCTGCTGCGGGTAGTAGTCGTCGGCGCCGCTGCCGTCCTCGAACGCGGCGAACACGTCCGGCGCGTCGAAGTAGGGCTCGCGTCGGTCGACGTCGTGCCAGATGTACACCGACGCGTTGCGCTCAACCACCGGGTAGGTGCTAATGCGGCGGCCGCGGTTGGGCCGATCCTGGTATGGGATGCAGACGTTGCGGCCTTCCCGGCTCCACTGCCACCCGTGGAACGGGCACTGCAGCACCTCGCCGACGACCTTGCCGCCATAGCCCAGGTGCGCGCCGAGGTGTTCGCAGTAGGCGTTCATCACGGTGAGCTCGCCGGATTCCGCGCGCCAGGCGACCATCTCGGAGTCGAAGTACTTCATCTTGTGCACGTCGCCGACGCCGATCTCGTCGGACCAGGCGACCTGGAACCAGCCGGTCGGCTTCATCGACAACGGTGGCTTAGCCATCGAGCCCTGCCATGTCAGCTGCCCTCCCTCGGGTACGAATGATAGGCCCCGCCGTGCTGAAATCAAAGTACCCTCTATGAAACCCTTCGCCCGGTACGACGCCAGTGGATAAGATCGGCAAATGACCCGCCCACGCAGCGCGGCCGGCGTCGACGGCCGGCGCCCGAATCGGCGGGGGCACGCGACTCGCGAGAGCATGCTCGAGGCGGCGTTGCGCTCGCTGGCCTCCGGCGAGCCGGGCTCGGTGTCGGCCAACCGCATCGCCAAGGACATCGGCGCCACCTGGGGCGCGGTGCAGTACCAGTTCGGCGACACCGACGGATTCTGGGCCGCGGTCCTGCACCGCACGGCCGAACGGCGCGCCGCGACGTTCTCCACGCTGTCGACACCCATCTCGCCGCACGCGCCGCTGCGTGAGCGGGTCGGCGCCATCATCGAGACCCTCTATCGTGGCCTGGCATCCCCGGATTCACGCGCGATCGAGAATCTGCGGGCCGCGCTGCCGCGTGATCCCGCCGAGCTCGAGCGGCTCTACCCGCGCACGGCCGCCGAGCTGTTCTCCTGGGGCAAAAGCTGGCTGGAGACCTGCCAGCACGCCTTCGCCGACCTGGCCGTCGACCCGGATCGCGTCCGCGAGGTGGCCGCCCTGATCCCCGGCGCGATGCGCGGCCTGGTGTCGGAGCGTCAGCTCGGTTCCTACGCGGACCTCGACATGGCGCGCCGCGGCCTGACCAACGCCCTGGCCGCCTACCTCGAGCAGTCCCGGCCGTAAGGCGCTACCGCCTCAGGCGTCGATGACCACCCGCTCGCCGTCGGCCCGCGAGACACACACCAGCATGCCGTCCTGCATATCTTTCGAGCCCGCGGCGGCACGGCCACGGTGATCCACTTGTCCGGCAAGCACTTTCACCCGGCAGGTCCCGCAGAATCCCTGCCGGCACGAGTACGGGGTGGTCGGGTCCCGATCGAGCATGACCTCGAGTGCGGTCCGATTCGCCGGGACCGTGAGCACCTGCCGTGACCGCGCGAGTTCCAACTCGAACGCGACCCCGTCGACGACGGGCGCGGGGCTGAATCGCTCGTAATGCAGTGGCGCACCGGCATGCTCGTTGCGGGCAACGCGGACGGCCTCGAGCATCGCACTCGGCCCGCATACGTAGACTGCGGTCGCCGGTCCCGCTCCGTCCAGCAGCTCGGCCACGGTGGCGAACCGGCCGTGCTCGTCGTCGGCCCACACCGTCACCCGGTCCGGCCCGATCGACACGACCTCGTCGAGCAGCGGCATGTACTCGCGGCTGCGGCCGGTATAGATTGCGCGCCAACGGATACCGCGCTGCGCGGCCACTCGGATCATCGGCAGAATGGGCGTCACCCCGATACCACCGATGACGAACAACACGTCCTGCTCGGCGGTGCCGAGGTAGAACGCATTGCGCGGACCTTCGAACTGAAGCGTGTCGCCCACGTCGAAAGTCTCGTGCATCTCGATGGAACCGCCTGCGCCGTCGGCGATCCGGCGCACGGCGATGCGGTAGTCGGTGCGGCGCCCGGGCGCACCGCACAGCGAGTACTGCCGGCGCCGGCCCGAGGGCAACAGGACGTCGATGTGGCCGCCGGGTGTCCAGGACGGAAGCAACCCGCCGTCGGCGTCGGACAGGGTCAACGCGGCGACGTCCGGCGCGACGATCTCGCGCTTGGTCACCACCGCGGTCAGCTTGCGCCGCACCGGCTTCACCCGCGCCGGCGACCACCGGGACACCGTGGCGAAGCCCTCGAACACCGCCCGCACGCCCCACAGCAACGACCCGAAGCGGTCGTGGTCGCGCCGGCCGTACAGGTCGGCGGGTCTGCTGGACCAAATGCTCTCCGGCACCGAAACCGTCCCCTACTTCTGCCGAATGTCCAAGCGCGCGAACAGCCGGATCGCCCCCGGGCTGATGCGCCGCATCGCGTAGCCGATCCGCGACTCCGCGGCGATCGGCAACACGGCCGGACCGGTCTTGACGGCCTTGACGATCGCCTTGGCGGTCGCTTCGGGGGTGAAGTTGCGGCGCCGGTAGGCCGCGTCGGCCTTGCCCCGCGCCCGCTCCTGCTGGTCCGCGCTCATCCCGGCGTAGATCGTGTTCTTGGCGATGTTGGTGTTGACGAATCCCGGGCACACCGCGGTGACGCAGATCCCCTCGTCGGCGAAGTCGGCCCGCAACGACTCGCTGAGCGCCAGCACGGCCGCCTTGGTGGTGCTGTAGGCGACCATGGATTTCGAGGGCAGGTACGCCGACGCCGACGCCACGTTGATGATCGTTCCGCCCTCGCCGCGCTCGACCATCTGCGCCCCGAACGCCCTGCTGCCCGAGATGACGCCGCGGACATTGACGCCCATGATGTCTTCCCAGTTCGCCGAAGCTCGTCTCCAGGAACCGGCCCGCCATCCCGATGCCGGCGTTGTTCACCAGGATGTCGACCACCCCGTGGTCGTTGCGCACTTGCGCCGCAAAGTCGTTCATGGCGGCTTCGTCGCTGACGTCGACCTGGTAGACCGCCGCCTCGGCGCACGCGGCGCGGACGGCGTCGGCGGTTTCGTTGGCGGCGGCCAGATCACGATCGGCGAGCACGACCTTGCGGGCGCCGTGCCGGGCCAGCTCCACGGCGGTGGCACGGCCGATCCCCGCGCCGGCGCCGGTGACCAGGGCGAGTTTGCCGGGCACCTCGCGCCGCCGCGCCGCGCACCTGCGCCGCGCCGGCGCCCGGGGTGCCGCCGATGTTCAGCTCGACCCACTCCGCGGTCAGCCGGGCGATGACGTCCGGACGCGACGTCACCACCCAGTGCCCACCCTCGATCTCAATCACCCTGCCGCCGTGGGGGATTGCGCCGGTGAACCGTTGCAGTGCGGGCGTGACGAAGATGTCCCGGCGCGGAACCAAGGTCTGGACCGCGACCGTGGTCTCGGGAAGCCGGCGGCCCGGCGCCAGCATCGGCGCCGGCATGTTCTGCCGGTACAGGTTGAGCCCGTACGACATAGTCGGTGACCGAGCGCATGGTGTCGTGGTGCTGGCTGCGGGTGCTCGACCGGCCGATGCGCTCAAGGGCCTCAACGACTTTCACACCCATCCGCGATCGAAACGACAGTTCCGGCACGCCCGGGCACAGGAAGAAGCCGATGTAGCCCGACGAGATCAGTTGCCTGACGACCTGGGCCACGCGCCCGCGGCGTGCGGGCCGACCGCAGGAAGGCGCCGGCGTAGTTCAGGTGCGGGCCCGAGATCGAGGTGAAGGACCCGACTTTGCCCATCACCGAGGCGTCGGTGACCGCGGCCCATGCCTGAATCGAACCCCAGTCATGGGCCAGCAGGTGCACCCGCCCGACGCCCAGGCTGTCGATCACCGCGCCGATGTCGGAGACCAGTTGCGCGAAGAGGTATCCGGATCTCTTTGCGGGACGGGTTGATTCACCGGCGCCGCGCACGTCGTAGGCCACCACGTTGTAAGGCTTGCCGGCCAGCTCGTGGGCCACGCCGTCCCAGACATGGTGGTTATCCGGAAAGCCGTGAATAGCCAGGATGGTTGGCCGCGCCGGGTCGATGTCGGTGTACGGAGTGCACGGCCAGCGTGACGCCGTCGCTTGCGGTGATGGTCGAGGTGATGGTCATCGGATCAGTGCGAGGCGCGCGCGGCGGGTGAGATGGCCAGGTAGTCGACGGCCAGCCCCAGTCCACCGAGCTGCGAGGGGTGAAAGCCCGGCCGGTAGTAGTCGGTGATGGCCCGGATGAAGCGCAGCGGCCCGGGCACCAAACCGCGGCGCGCCGCAAAGAAGTAGTCCCGCCAGCGGGGCTTGGTGCGCGGCGGCAGCTGGGGATCCAGCGAGTACATGAACCGCACGCCGCGGATCCACAACAGCAGCATGGCGGGCGTCACGACGAGCTGGGCGCGCGCCTGCCGCCAGTAGCCGGCCCGCAGGTGCTTCATGGTGTCGAAGGCCACCGCCTTGTGCTCGACCTCTTCGGCGCCGTGCCAGCGCAGCATGTCCAGCATCACCGGATCGGTGCCGATCCTGTCGTGGGCCGGCGAGTCGAGAATCCACTCCCCCAGAATGGCGGTGTAGTGCTCGATGGCGGAGACGCAGCGAAACCTGCTCGAGAAGCCAGCTCTGCTGCCGGCGCTCGCTCCAGTTGGGGCGGGGCCCCAGCAGCTTGTCGAACAGCCACTTGATCTGGCCGGTGTAGGGAGTCAGGTCGATGTCGCGCGCGGCGAAGTGGGCGAGCACGTTCGCGTGCGCCTGCGAATGCACGGCCTCCTGGCCGATGAAGCCCTGGACGTCTAGCCGCAGCTGGTCGTCCTTGATCAGCGGCAGCGTCTGCTTGAACACCTCGACGAAGAACTCTTCCCCGGCGGGCAACAGCAGGTGCAGCACGTTGAGGACGTGGGTGGCGAACGGCTCACCGGGCACGTAGTGGAACGGCAGCTGCGCCCAGTCGAAGTCCACATCGCGGGCCTCGAGCACCAGTCGCTCGTGGTCGAGCGAGGCGTCGTGCGGACCCGCCGCCTGGTTGTCGACGGTCAGCATCATGCCCCCTACCTCGGTGTTTAGCCCTCGATCGCAGTCTTGCGGTGGACGTCGCGCGTCCCAAGTATAGGTACGCGGCCCAGATATGCGAAACCGCCGGTACTGGGTTCTTTAGCGGATCGTTCTCAGCCGGCCGCGACGTGGCGGCGCAGGTCGTACTGGCCGGGGTCGGGGTTCGCCAGCATCCGGCGGTGTTCGGCCGGCGTGAGCGGCCACACCTCGGGCACGCCGTCCTTGTTGAGGTACCAGCTGTTGCAGCCGGTGGTCCACACGGTGTCCGGCATCGCGGCACGCAGCTTCGGCGTTGAAACGCTCGGTCGCCGCGGCGCGTCGGCTCGACCGTGTCGAATTCGCCCCGGCGCCAGCGCTCGATCCAGCCCAGGATGTGGTCGGCCTGCGATTCGGCCACCGTCGTCAGCGCGAGGTTTCCCACCGGGCTGTGCGGCCCCAGCATCATGAAGAAGTTGGGAAAGCCGGACAGCGCGACGGTTTGGTAGGCCCGCGGCCCGTCGCGCCAGACGTCGTTGGCACAGATGCCGTCGCGGCCGATCAACTCCATCGGCCGGAAGAACGCATGCGTGTCGAATCCGGTGGCGAGCACGATGATGTCCATCTCGTGCAGGACGCCGTCGCCGGTGACGATGCCGCGCCGTTCCACATGGTCGATGCTCGTCGTCACCAGCTCGACGTCGTCGCGCTGCATCGGCCCGGTAGAAACCGTTCGACATCACCAGGCGCTTGCAGGCCGGCGTGTAGTCGGGAGTCAGGGCCCGCCGCAGCTCGGGATCACGGATCTCCCAGAGGCTGGCGCGGCACAGCGCCGCCATGATCTTTCGGCGCAGGCCCGGCTTGGTCAGCCCGACCGCGAAGTAGTCGTAGCCGAGGCTGTATATCCGGTACGCCAACCCATCCAGCCACGGCATCTTCCGGCGGGTGATCCCGGTGAAGCCGCTGTAGCGCGGATTGGCCAGGCGCAGCACCCATTGCGCGGTGCGCTGGAACAGCGCGACGTGGCCGGCCACCCCGGCCAGACCGCACACCAGCTGTACACCCGTCGACCCGTTGCCGACGATCGCGACGCGCCGCCCCCGCACGTCGACGCCGTGATCCCAGCGTGCCGAGTGAAATACGTTGCCGCCGAAGTCATCCAAGCCCGGGATCGACGGCAGTCGCGGGTGATGCAGCACGCCGGTGGCCGAGATCAAGAAGTCGACGGTGGATTCCTCTCCGGCGTCGGTGCGCAGCACCCAGCGGCCGTCGTCGAAACGCGCATGGGAGATCTCGGTGCCGAAGCGGATCCGGTCCCGCAACGCGTACCGGTCGGCGACGTCCCGGAAATAGGCCTGGATTTCGCCGCCGGGTGAGAACAGGTGCGACCAGTCGGGGTTCTTGGCGAAGCTGTACTGGTAGATGCGCGACGGGATGTCGCAGACCAGACCCGGGTAGGTGTTGTCCCGCCAGGTGCCGCCCACCTCGTCGGCCTTCTCATAGATGGTCACATCGGTAATACCGCTGCGCAGCAACGCAATTGCGACGCACAGCCCCGACATGCCGGCTCCGACGACGGCTACGGCGGGATCGCGTCGCGTCATCGGTACTCCGGTTCTTCGGCTACTCGGTCTCGGCGCGCTGCTTGAGGCGCTGCAAAGTGAGCCGGATGTGCTCGGTGTTGGCGGCCACCCGGTCGGTGACGCCGGTGGCCCTGCCGGCGACCTTGCGGAACCACCCGGGCCTGCGGTCCCAGGTGCTTTCGGTGACCTCACATCCGCCGTCGGCCGCGACGATGTCGTATTGCCAGCGGGCGATCGGAAAGACCGTGTGGCTCACGTCGAACGCAAAGCGGCGGCCCGGTTCGGCGTCGGTGACCGTGCACTTGGTGCTCCAGCGGCGCGCTGCCGCTCTGGTTGTGGCCGGTGAACACCGCGCCCGGGCTCACCGCATCGCCTTTGCGCCACTCCATCGCGACCGCCTCCTCGGCCAGCTCGGCCAGCGTGGGCAGGTCGGTGATGAGCCGGTACACCACGTCTGGCCGGGCGTCGATCTGCACGGTGGCCTGCACGCACGGGTCGGTCATTCGCCGATCATAGCCAGCAAACACCGAGCTTTTGCGCCCCCCGCAAACTTTCTTCACACTTGAACATGAACCGCAACCAAGGGGCGATCATGCGAGTCGGCGTACCGACCGAGACCAAGACCAACGAGTTTCGGGTGGCCATCACCCCGGCCGGCGTCGCCGAGCTGACCCGCCGCGGCCATGACGTGTTCGTACAGGCCGGCGCCGGCGAAGGCTCGGCGATCACCGATGCGGAGTTCAAGGCCGCCGGCGCCCAGCTGGCCGACACGGCCGAACAGGTCTGGGCCGACGCCGACCTGCTGCTCAAGGTCAAAGAACCGGTGCCGGGCGAGTATGACCTGTTGCGGCGCAACCAGATCCTGTTCACCTATCTGCATCTGGCCGCGTCGCGGGCATGCACCGAGGCGCTGTTGGCATCCGGGACGACATCGATCGCCTACGAGACGGTGCAGACCGCCGACGGCACACTGCCGTTGCTGGCCCCGATGAGTGAGGTCGCCGGCCGGCTGTCCGCTCAGGTGGGGGCCTATCACCTGATGCGCACCCACGGTGGGCGCGGCGTGCTGATGGGCGGTGTGCCGGGCGTCAAGCCCGCCGACGTCGTGGTGGTGGGTGCGGGCACCGCCGGCTACAACGCGGCCCGGGTCGCCGGCGGCATGGGGGCGTCGGTCACGGTGCTCGACGTCAACATCAACAAGCTTCGGCTGCTCGACGCGGAGTTCGGCGGCCAGGTCCGCACCCGCTACTCATCGGCCTACGACCTGGAGGGCACCGTCAAGCGCGCCGACCTGGTCATCGGCGCCGTGCTGCTACCCGGCGCGAAGGCGCCCAATCTGATCTCGAATTCCCTTGTCTCGCAGATGAAATCGGGTGCCGTGCTGGTGGACATCTCGATCGACCAGGGCGGTTGCTTCGAGGACTCCCGGCCCACCACGCACGACGACCCCACCTTCGCGGTGCATGACACCGTGTTCTACTGCGTGGCGAACATGCCCAGCGCGGTGCCCAAGACGTCGACGGTGGCGCTGACCAACGCGACGATGCCGTACGTGCTCGCGCTCGCCGACCGCGGCTGGCTGGCGGCGTGCCGCTCGGATCATGCTCTGGCCAAAGGTCTTTCGACGCATGACGGCGCACTGCTGTCCGAACAGGTGGCAACCGACCTCGGTCTGCCGTTCACCGACCCGGCCGGCCGTCCTGGGCTGACCGCTGCGCGCAGGCTAACTGGTGGCCGCGAGACTGGCGATGATGTCGGCCGCTGGGCCGGCGCACGCGTGCTTGAACGACGTCCCGGCCCACAGCGGCATCCCGTTGGGATCCTCGCATGGCGGCGGCCGCTTCCCGGATCGGCGAGGTCATCTGGTTGACCTCGGGGTAGCCCAGCGGCGCGACGTGATCGAGCATGCGGGTGAAGTCGTTTTCCAGGCCGCGCGCGTAGCGGCCCGAGAACGCCCGCGTGACAACGGTGGTGGCGAACAGCGGGTTCTTCAGGGCGACGCGGTGCGCGGAGTTGGTGCCGGCCTCGTCGGCGAGCAGCAGCGCGGTGCCGACCTGGGCCGCCACCGCTCCCCTGCGCAGCGCGGCCCCGACTTCGTCGGCGGTGCCCAGCCCGCCCGCCGCGATGATCGGGACGTCATGCGCGTTGCGGATCGCGGTCGATGAGCTGGTGCAGCGACTCGTTGGCGGGTTCCATGTCCGGCGCGAAGGTGCCGCGGTGCCCGCCGGCGGCGGGGCCCTGGACCACCAGGCTGTCCGCGCCGGCCGCGACGGCCACTCCCGCCTCGTAGGCCGATGTCACGGTGACCATCACCAGCAGGCCCAGCGCGCCCAGCCGCCGGATGACGTCGGGCGGACGGCACGCCGAAGGTGAAGGACACCAGCTCGGGGCGGACGTCGGCCACCACTTCGAGCTTCCGCTCCCACTCGTCGTCGTCGCCGTGACTGCGGGTGACCGACCTCGACCTGGTAGTGCTCGGCGATTTCTTCGAGTTCCGCGGCGTAGTAGTGCAGGGCCACCCAGTCGGCGACGCTGGGTTGGGGCACAAACAAGTTCACTCCGAGCGGGCCGGTGGTGGCCTTGCGCGCCGCGGCGATGTCGTCGGCGAACTGCTCGGCGCTGCGGTGCCCGCCGGGGACGAAACCGAGCCCACCCGCATTGGACACCGCCGCGGCCAACGCGGGGGTCCCGGGCCCGCCGGCCATGGGTGCGCCCACGATGGGCACCATGATGTCCCAAGAAGCCCAGTACCATTCGGCTAATTTACCATCGCCCGAAGTTGTTGGGGCAGTGACCGTTTCGCGGCATAGGGGCCCAGGACCGCGGCGCCGTAGCGTTGCCCGAGCAGCCGGTGGGCCACCGCGTTGACCTCCTCGACGGTCACCTCGATCGATTTGCCGCAGGGTGTGCTCGATGCTGCGGTGTTTGCCGTAGTTGAGTTCGCTGCGGCCGAGCCGGCTCATCCGCGAGCTGGAATCCTCCAGGCCGAGCACCAGACCGCCGCGCAACGATCCCTTGGCGATGCGGCACTCCGACTCGGTGATGCCGTCGCGCGCCACCGATTCGAGCACGTCGCTGGTCACCGCCATCACCTCGGCGAAACGTTCGGGCTGGCAGGCGGCATACACGGACAGCGCGCCGCTGTCGGCGAAGACATCCACCGTCGAGTAGACCGAGTAGGCCAGTCCGCGCAGCTCCCGAACCTGCTGGAACAGCCGCGAACTCAGGCCGCCGCCCAGCGCCGTGTTGAGCACCGACAGCGCCCAGCGATGCTGCCCAGCCGCGCCCGGGCGTGCGGACGCCCAACGACACGTGAGCCTGCTCGGCGTCCCGGTTGCCCAGCATCAGGCCGGGGCGGCCGGTGACCCGTCCGGCACCCTTGCGCGGCGCGATGGGTTCGCGCCCGCGGACCAGATGCGGCCCGAAGTGCTGCGCGCACCAACGCGACCACCTCGTCGTGGTCGACATTGCCGGCCACCGCCACCACCATCCGTTCCGGCGTGTAGCGCCGGACATGAAACGAGTGCAGCTGGTTCCGCGTCATCGACGCCACCGACTGCGCGGTGCCGATGACGGGGCGGCCCACCGGGTGGTCACCGAAGAGCGCGCTCAGGAACATGTCGCCGAGCGCGTCCTCGGGGTCGTCGTCGCGCATCGCGATCTCTTCGAGGACTACGTCGCGTTCCAGCTCGACATCGTTGGCCGCACAGCACCCGTTGAGCACCACATCGGCGACCAGGTCGACGGCCAGCGCCAGATCGCTGTCGAGCACGTGCGCGTAGTAGCAGGTGTGTTCCTTGGCGGTGAACGCGTTCAGCTCTCCCCCGACGGCGTCCATCGACTGCGCGATGTCCACCGCCGTACGGCTGGGGGTCGACTTGAACAGCAGATGCTCGAGGAAGTGCGCGGCGCCGGCCACCGTGGCACCCTCATCGCGCGAGCCGACACCGACCCAGACCCCGACCGATGCGGAACGCACCGAGGGCAGGTACTCGGTGACCACCCGCAGGCCGCCCGGCAGCGTGGTGCGCCGCAGCGCGGCCTGGGGTGCCGATTCCGCCTCAGCGACTTCGCCCCGGCGCAAGGCGCCGGCCCGACCGGGACGCGGCCCGGTCGACGAGTCAGCTGCTCGCCGTTGCGGCATCGGCAGGAGCGGCCGCCGGAGCATCGGCGGCAAGCCGAGTTGTCGTCCTCCACCAGAACCAGCGAGATCTTGCCGCGCTTGTCGATGTCGGCGATCTCGACACGCAGCTTGTCGCCGACGTTCACCACGTCCTCGACCTTCGCGATCCGCTTGCCCTTACCGAGCTTGGAGATGTGCACCAGGCCGTCACGACCGGGCAGCAGCGACACGAACGCACCGAAATCCGTTGTCTTGACCACGGTTCCGAGGAACCGCTCGCCGACCGTCGGCAGCTGCGGGTTCGCGATGGCGTTGATCCGGTCGATCGCGGCCTGCGCCGAGGGTCCGTCGGTGGCGCCGACGAACACGGTGCCGTCGTCCTCGATGGAGATCTGCGCGCCGGTCTCCTCGGTGATGCCGTTGATGACCTTGCCCTTGGGCCCGATGACCTCACCGATCTTGTCCACCGGGACCTTGATGGTGGTGACCCGCGGTGCATACGGGCTCATCTCGTCGGGCGCGTCGATCGCCTCGGCCATGACCTCCAAGATGGTCAGCCGCGCATCCTTGGCCTGCCCCAGCGCGCCCGCCAGCACCTGCGACGGAATTCCGTCGAGCTTGGTGTCCAGCTGCAGCGCGGTGACGAAGTCCTTGGTGCCGGCGCACTTGAAGTCCATGTCGCCGAACGCGTCCTCGGCGCCCAGGATGTCGGTCAGGGTGACGAAGCGGCGCTCGGTACTTGCCGTCGACCTCGACGTCGTCGGAGACCAGGCCCATCGCGATGCCGGCCACCGGCGCCTTCAGCGGCACACCGGCATTCAGCAGCGACAGGGTGGACGCACAGACCGAACCCATCGACGTCGAGCCGTTGGAGCTCAGCGCCTCGGACACCTGACGGATGGCGTACGGGAACTCCTCGACGCCGGGCAGCACCGGAATCAGGGCGCGCTCGGCCAGCGCGCCGTGCCCGATCTCGCGCCGCTTGGGCGAGCCCACCCGGCCGGTCTCGCCGGTGGAGAACGGCGGGAAGTTGTAGTGGTGCATGTACCGCTTGGAGGTTTCCGGCCCCAGCGAGTCGATCTGCTGGGCCATCTTGACCATGTCCAGCGTGGTCACACCCAGGATCTGGGTCTCACCGCGCTGGAACAGCGCGCTGCCGTGCGCCCGCGGCACCACGGCGACCTCGGCCGACAACGCGCGGATGTCGGTGATGCCACGGCCGTCGATGCGGAAGTGGTCGGTCAGGATGCGCTGGCGGACCAGCTTCTTGGTCAGCGAACGGAACGCGGCGCTGACCTCCTTCTCGCGGCCCTCGTAGGTGTCGGCGAGCCGCGCGAGCACCTCGGCCTTGAGCTCGTCGGTGCGCGCGTCGCGCTCGGCCTTGCCGCCGATGGTCAGGGCCTTGGCCAGCTCGTCGGTGGCCACCGAGGCGACCGAGTAGTACACGTCTTCCTGGTAGTCCGGGAACGTCGGGTACTCACGCGACCGGCTTGGCGGCGGCCCCGGCCAGCTCCTCCTGCGCGGTGCACAGCGCCGCGATGAACGGCTTGGCGGCCTCCAGGCCTTCGGCCACAACGGTTTCCGTCGGCGCCTGGGCTCCGCCCTCGACGAGCTCGATGACCTTGTCGGTGGCCTCGGCCTCGACCATCATGATGGCCACGTCGGGACCGTCGGAGCCCTCGACCTTGCGGCCGGCGACAACCATGTCGAACACCGCCCGCTCGAGCTGCTCGACGGTCGGGAACGCGACCCAGGTGCCGTCGATCAGCGCGACCCGCACGCCGCCGATCGGACCGGAGAACGGCAGACCACTCAGCTGGGTGGACGCCGACGCGGCGTTGATCGCCAGCACGTCGTACAGGTCATTGGGATCCAGGCTCAGGATCGTGACCACGACCTGGATCTCGTTACGCAGGCCGTCGACGAACGACGGGCGCAGCGGCCGGTCGATGAGCCGGCAGGTCAGGATCGCGTCGGTGGAGGGACGGCCCTCGCGACGGAAGAACGAACCGGGGATGCGACCGGCGGCATACATCCGCTCCTCGACATCGACGGTCAGCGGGAAGAAGTCGAAGTGCTCCTTGGGGCTCTTGCTGGCGGTGGTCGCCGACAACAGCATGTTCTCGTCATCGAGGTACGCGACCACGGCGCCAGCTGCCTGCTGGGCCAACCGGCCGGCCTCGAAACGGATGGTGCGGGTGCCGAAGCTCCCGTTGTCGATGGTGGCGGTCGCCTCGAACACGCCCTCTTCAATTTCAGCGACAGACATAGACGTCCGTACGGCCTCTCTTATTCGGACTGTTTCGCGTCGTCACCGCAACCTGGAGAGGCCCTGCAGGGTTACTCACCGACCCGTCGGGCCTGCGGTCACCCTGGAGAGCTTCGGAGAAGAGTCAGTCTGAATACGGCTACGGCCATCGATCGAAGCGGCCGACCTGCCCCAGATCCGGAGAGCCCGGCAGCCACTACCGAAGACCGCCCGATGCAGACTGGGCTGCTCCCTCGGGGTGCGTAGTGACACGCTGGAACGGAGCACGCGGATCTGCGTGACCGCACCGTTTGCTCGGGCCGAACCCGGCCCAGAACGTCCTCACTCTACACGGGCGACCTCTGCCCGCCATATTGCTCGGAAGTTGCGGGCCGATAACGCCCCGGCGGGGCTTGCGTCAGCGACGCAGGCCCAGCCGCTCGACCAGCGAGCGGTACCGTGCGACGTCGATCTGCGCGACGTACTTGAGCAGCCGTCGCCGGCGTCCGACCAGCAGCAGCAGTCCGCGCCGCGAGTGGTGGTCGTGCTTGTGCACCTTCAGGTGCTCGGTCAGGTCGGCGATTCGCTTGGTCAGCAGCGCGACCTGCGCTTCGGGGGAACCGGTGTCGGTGCCATGCAGGCCGTAGTTGCCCAGGATTTCTTTTTTCTGCTCGGCTGTAAGCGCCACGAACTATCTCCATCAATCGGTCCGCGAAAGGTGAATGTTGCAAGGCGCGGCCACCGCGAACCGCAGCACGCGCCGATGTCGTCCGGCAGTTTAGCAGCCGGCAGGCCGACCGGGGCGCTGGCGATCGCTCACCCGGTGAGCAGTTGGCGCGCCTTCTCGGTGTCCTTGCCCATCGCGACGACGAGTTCTTTGACGGAGTCGAACTTGTGCTGGCCGCGGATGCGGGTGACGAAATCCAGGGCGACATGCTGGCCATAGAGATCGGCGGTGGTGTCCAGGACGAACGCCTCGACGGTGCGGGTGCGCCCGGAGAAGGTCGGGTTGGTGCCGACGGACACCGCCGCCTGGTAGCGCTCACCGGGGACGACGGTGCCGGTGGCCGGTCCGTGCCCGAGCACGGTGAACCACGCGGCGTACACGCCGTCGGCCGGGATGGCCGAGTACATCGGCGGCGCCACGTTGGCGGTCGGGTAGCCCAACTCGACGCCGCGGCCGTGGCCGCGGACCACGACGCCTTCGACGCGGTGCGGGCGGCCCAGCGCCTCGGTGGCCGCCACCATGTCGCCGGCGTCCACGCAGGACCGGATGTAGGTGGACGAGAACGTCACGGTCTCGTTGCTGTGATGCTCGGACAGCAGCGACATCGACTCGACCGCGAATCCGAACCGGTCACCCGCCTTGCGCAGGGTGTCGACGTTGCCGGCCGCCTTCTTGCCGAAGGTGAAGTTCTCCCCCACCACGACCTCGACGACGTGCAGGTTCTCCACCAGCAGCTCGTGGACGTAGCGCTCCGGGGTGAGCTTCATGAAATCGGTGGTGAACGGCATCACCAGGAAGACGTCGATGCCCAGCTCTTCGACCAGCTCGGCGCGCCGGGTCAGCGTCGTCAGCTGCGCCGGATGGCTGCCCGGGTAGACCACTTCCATCGGATGCGGGTCGAACGTCATCAACACCGTCGGGACATTGCGGGCCCGCGCCGCCTTCACCGCATGCGCGATCAGCTCGGCATGGCCGCGGTGCACGCCATCGAACACACCGATGGTGAGCACACACCTGCCCCAGTCCGTGGGTATCTCGTCTTGGCCGCGCCACCGCTGCACGCCCGCAAGCCTACGGCGCCGGGTGGTCCGCCGGGAGATCCAGAGGGGCCTGAGGCCCGCCATGGTGTCGTGGAACACGCCGGATCAGGCGTGGGTTGCCTAAACTTTCTCGTTGTGAGGGCTGACGAAGAGCGTGGCGGTATCACCGCGGTCGGCCAGGACTACCTCAAGGTCATCTGGAATGCCCAGGAGTGGTCCCCGGGCAAAAGGTCAGCACCAAGATGCTGGCCGAGAAGATCGGGGTGTCGGCCAGCACGGCCTCGGAGTCCATCCGCAAGCTCGCCGAGCAGGGCCTCGTCGACCACGAAAAGTACGGTGCGGTGACGCTGACCGAGGCGGGTCGGCGCGCGGCGTTGGAGATGGTGCGCCGGCACCGGCTGTTGGAGACCTTCCTGGTCAACGAGCTCGGCTACGCCTGGGACGAGGTGCACGACGAGGCCGAGGTGCTCGAGCACGCGGTGTCCGACCGCCTGGTGGCCCGCATCGACGCCAAGCTGGGGTTTCCGCGGCGCGACCCGCACGGTGACCCGATCCCGGCCTCCGACGGGCAGGTGCCCACCCCGCCGGCCCGCCAGCTGTGGGCGTGCGACGACGGGGACACCGGGACGGTGGCGCGCATCTCCGACGCCGACCCCGAGATGCTGCGCTACTTCACCGACGTCGGCATCAACCTCGACTCCCGGCTGCGGGTCCTGACGCGACGCGAATTCGCCGGCATGATCTCGGTCGCGATCGACTCCGGCGACGGCGCCGAGATGACGGTCGACCTGGGCAGCCCCGCCGCCCGGGCGATCTGGGTGACGGCCTAGCGGCCACCGAGCGCTCAGTCGGCCAGCAGGCCCTTGGCGATGTGGGTGACCTGGACCTCGTTGCTGCCCGCGTAGATCATCAGCGACTTCGCGTCGCGGGCCAGCTGCTCCACCCGGTACTCGGCCATATAGCCGTTGCCGCCGAACAACTGAACGGCCTCCATCGCCACCTCGGTGGCCGCCTCCGACGAGTACAGCTTGATCGCCGAGGCCTCGGCCAGCGTCAGCGGCTTACCGGCCTGCTGACGCTCGATGGTGTGAAAGACCATGTTCTGCACGTTCATTCGGGCGATCTCCATTTTCGCCAGCTTGAGCTGGATCAGCTGGAACTGCCCGATGTTCTTGCCCCACAGCGTGCGGGTCTTCGCGTAATCCACGCAGAGCCGGTGGCATTCGTCGATGATGCCCAGCGCCATCATCGCGATGCCGATCCGCTCCGGCGGCGAAGTTCGCGCGCGCGCTGTCGCGGCCGTCGCCGTCGCCGTGCTGTTCAGATTCTCGCCGAGCAGCCGATCCGGGCTCAGCCGGACGTTGTCGAAGAACAGTTCGCCGGTCGGCGACGACATCATGCCCATCTTCTTGAACGGCTTGCCCTGCGTCAGGCCCGGCATGCCCGCGTCAAGCACGAAGACGAGCACCGGCCGGTTGCGCTTGTCCGGGCTGGCGTCGCCCTCGTCGAGCTTGGCGTAGACGACCAGGACGTCGGCGTAGGGGCCGTTGGTGATGAACGTCTTCTGCCCGTTGAGGATGTAGTCCTCGCCGTCGCGCTTGACGTAGGTCTTCATGCCGCCGAACGCGTCCGAGCCGGAGTCCGGCTCGGTGATCGCCCACGCCGCAATCTTTTCCAGCGTCATCAGCTCGGGCAGCCAGCGTTCTTTCTGGGCCAGCGTCCCGCGGCTCATGATGGTCGCCGCGCCCAGGCCGAGGCTGACCGAGGCGGTGCTCAGCAATCCGATGCTGACCCTGGCGATTTCGGAGACCAGCACCGCGACCATCGAACCTTGGGCACCGCCGCCGAAACCGCCCGCGCCGTCCTGCTCTTCGGTTTCGTCGCGCGTCTCGCCATTTTGCTTGGCGCGCTCGCGGTCCAGCATCTTCTTGACCGATTCGGCGGCCATCGCGTCGAGACCAAATTGGCTGAACAGCTTGCGCGCGATCGGGTACGGAGACAGCTCACCGCTTTCCAATTCGTCCAGATGCGGACGGATCTCCTTGTCGACGAACTGCCGAACGCGTCCCGGACCATCAGGTCGGTGTCGGACCACTCGATCATGGCGCCCTTAACGCTCGGCGCGCTGGTAGGCGGTGACGACGGCGGCCCCGCCCAGCCCGATGTTGTGTTGCAGTGCGGCGCTGACATTGTCGACCTGACGCCCGTCGGCCGTCCCACGCAGCTGCCAGGTCAGTTCCGCGCACTGCGCCAGCCCGGTCGCGCCCAGCGGGTGCCCCTTGGAGATCAGCCCGCCGGAAGGGTTGACCACCCAGCGGCCACCGTAGGTGGTGTCGTTGTTGTCGATCAGCTTGGGCGCCTCACCCGGACCGCACAGACCGAGGGCCTCGTAGAGCAGCAGTTCGTTGGCCGAGAAGCAGTCGTGCAGCTCGATCACCTGGAAGTCCTGCGGCCCGAGCCCGGACTGGTCGTAAACCTGTTGCGCGGCCTGGACGTTCATGTCGTAGCCGATGAGGTTCTTCGCACTTCCGTCGAACGTCGACGCGAAGTCGGTGGTCATGGCCTGCCCGACGATCTCCACGGCCTGGGCGGCCAGCCCGTGGCTGTCGACGAAGTTTTCCGAGGCCAGAATGGCCGCACCCGAACCGTCCGAGGTGGGCGAACACTGCAGCTTGGTCAGCGGGTCGGAAATCATCCGCGCCGCCAGGATGTCGTCGAGCGTGTAGGACTCCTGGAACTGGGCGAACGGGTTGTTGACCGAGTGCTTGTGGTTCTTGTAACCGATCTTCGCGAAATGCTCTGCGGTGCTGCCGTATTGCTTCATGTGCTCACGTCCGGCGGCGCCAAACATCCACGGCGCGACGGGCATCGCGAACTCGTCGATGTCGGCCATCGCCTTGACGTGCTTGGCCATCGGCGATTCGCGGTCCTGGGCGCCGCCGCCCAGCGAGCCGGGCTGCATCTTCTCGAAACCGAGCGCGATCGCGCAGTCGACGATGCCGCCGCGAATGGCCTGCGCCGCCAGGAAAAGCGCCGTCGAGCCGGTGGAGCAGTTGTTGTTGACGTTGACGACCGGGATGCCGGTCATGCCCAGCTCGTACAGCGCCCGCTGCCCCGATGTCGAATCGCCGGCGACGTAGCCGACGTAGCCCTGCTGGACCTCGCGGTAGTCGATGCCGGCGTCCGCCAGGGCGTTGGTTCCCGATTCCCTGGCCATGTCGGGGTAATCCCAGCCCTCGCGGCGGCCCGGCTTCTCGAACTTCGTCATGCCGACGCCGACGACGTAAACCTTGTTAGACATCTGTTGTCCCTTCCGAACGGTGGACCGCCTGGTTACCTCAGTGTGCAACGTAGCCCAACCAACCGTTCGGCCGGGGCGGTTACAGCGTCGCCGGGCGGACCACCACCACCGACTTGGTGCGCGTACCCTCGTCGCGCAGCAGCGCCATCACCCGGCCGTCGGGGCCGCAGGCGGCGTAGACGCCGTCGATCCCGGCCGGCGCCAGGGACCGGCCGTTGCCGGTCGCCTCGGCTTCCTCGGCGGACAGGTCGCGGCGCGGGAAGATCAGCAGGCAGGCCTCGTCGAGGCTGTAACTGAGCCGCGGGCGCTCCGCCAGCTCGTCGAGCGGGTAGGCCTGATCGAGCCCGAAACGCCCGACGCGGGTGCGCCGCAACGCCGTCAGGTGCCCGCCCACGCCCAGGGCGGCGCCGAGGTCGCGGGCCAGGGCACGAATGTAGGTTCCCGACGAGCAGTCGACCTCGACATCCAGGTCGACGACGTCGAGGCCACCGGGTCCGGGCCGGATGTCGCGCACGTCGAACCGGTCGATGCGCACCCGCCGGGCCTTGAGCTCGACGGCCTGGCCCTCGCGGGCCAGCCGGTAGGCGCGCTCGCCGTCGACCTTGATGGCGCTGACCGTCGAGGGCACCTGTTCGATGTCGCCGCGCAGGCCGCTGACGGCGGCTTCGATCGCCTCGTTCGTGAGGTGTCGCGCCGAGACGCTGTGCACCGGTTCGCCCTCGGCGTCGTCGGTGGACGTGCTCTGGCCCAGCCGGACGGTGGCGGTGTAGGACTTGGCGGTCGCGGTCAACAGGCCGAGGATCTTGGTGGCGCGCTCGACGCCGATCACCAGCACGCCGGTGGCCATCGGATCCAGCGTCCCCGCGTGCCCCACCCTGCGGGTGGAAAAGATCCGGCGGCAGCGCCCGACCACGTCGTGACTGGTCATCCCGGACGGCTTGTCGACGACGACTATGCCGGGCCCGCTGGGGCTTTGGTTCATAGCACGATGGCGGTCAGCACCAGTCCGCGCTCGACCGACCACCGGCCGCGCAGCTCGGTCAGCGGCGGACCGCGACAGCGCGTCCGGATCGATCAGGATCCGCGAGACGAAACCGCCCGTCGCCGCGCCGGGGCCGTCGGCCTCGAATGCGATATGGGCGTCCTCGAAGCCCAGCCACCTCTTGGTCAGCGGGAACCAGGCCTTGTACGTTGCCTCCTTGGCGCAGAACAGGATTCGATCCCAATGCAGATCCCCCGACAGGTATGGCCGGGATCTCGGTGCGTTCGGCCGGCAGGCTGATCGCGTTCAGCACACCGTCGGGCAGCACGTCGTGCGGTTCGGCGTCGATGCCCACCGAGCGCACCGCGTCGGTGCGGCCCACCACCGCACCCCGATAGCCCGTGCAATGGGTGAGGCTGCCCACCACGCCGTCGGGCCAGCAGGGTTCTCCCTTCTCGCCCTTGAGGATCGGCACCGGCGGCAGCCCGAGCTCGCCCAGCGCGATCCGGGCGCAGTGCCGGACGGTGATGAACTCGTTGCGCCGCTTGGCCACCGACCTCGCGATCAGCGGCTCCTCTTCGGGCAGCGGTGCGAGGTCCGGCGGATCGGAGTAAACCTCCGAGTAGGCCAGGCCGTCGGCCACCGGCAGTACCGAGGAAACCAGCGTGTTCCCCGTCATCGTGATTGCCGCTGCCGCAACCGTTCCCGGAACTGTGCGGCCTGCGCCTTCATCTCGGGAGTGATCTGGAAGTGGCCACCGAAGTCGTTGAGGTCGCCGGGCGCGTACTGCGGATCCGGCAGCACCTGACGCAGCCAGCTGGGCGGCTTGCGGCGCCGCCACTCCCGCGGATAGCCCACCGACACTTCCTCGAAGCGCACGTCGTCGTACCAGGTGGTCCGCGGGATGTGCAGGTGGCCGTAGACCGAACACACGGCGTTGTAGCGGGTGTGCCAGTCGGCGGTCTTGGTGGTTCCGCACCACAGCGAGAACTCCGGGTAGAACAGCGCGTCGCAGGGGTCGCGGACCAGCGGGAAGTGGTTCACCAGGACCGTCGGTGTCATCCAGTCCAGCTCTTCGAGGCGGGCGCGGGTGATCTCCAGGCGCTCGCGGCACCACGCCTCACGGGTGGCGTACGGCTCCGAGGAGAGCAGGAATTCGTCGGTGGCCACCACGTTGCGCTCGCGCGCGATGGTCAGGCCTTCGGCTTTGCTCGTGGCCCCCTCGGGCAAGAAGCTGTAGTCGTAGAGCAGAAACATCGGCACGATCGTGGCCGGGCCACCGCGCTCGGTCCAGACCGGGAACGGGTGCTCGGGGGTGACCACACCCATCTCGTCGCACATGTTGACCAGGTACTCGTAGCGCGCCTTGCCGAAGATCTGCACGGGGTCGCGGGTGGTGGTCCACAGCTCGTGGTTGCCCGGCACCCAGATCACCTTGGCGAACCGGCGTCGCAGCAGGTCAAGGGCCCAACGAATCTCGTCGGTGCGTTCGGCGACGTCGCCCGCGACGATCAGCCAGTCGTCCGGCGACGAGGGATGCAGCGATTCGGTGACCGGCTTGTTGCCGAGGTGACCGGTGTGCAGGTCGGACACCGCCCACAGTGTCGGTTGCCCACCGTTGGTCGATTCCTGCCCCGATGTATGCCCAGCCACGATTAACCACCCTAACGACCCGAACCGGGCAAGCCCCTTGCCCGGGCGTCATTTCGGCCGACGAGCGGGCGAGTTAGAACAAGTTCAGGTTTGCCTGTGACGCCGCGCGCGGGACTTGTACACTCCCCCCAAAGGACCGCTGAGGCGTCAGGGGGGTGTGGTGTTCGCCAATGTTCGTCTGATGGGGGCGCTGGGTGCGCTGCTCACAGCGGCCATCGGGGGCACCGTGGGCTTGTTGAGCGCCCCGGCCGCGCCGGGCGGCGGCGACAGGACCGTCGAGCTGCGGTCGACCGCCCAGCCGATGGAAACCACCATGAAGAGCCCGATCGTGGCGACCACCGATCCGCGCCCCTTCGACGCGTGCGAGGACATCCCGTTCGACGTCATCCAGCGGCTCGGGCTGGGCTTCACACCGCCCGAACACGAAGATGGGCTGCGCTGCCACTTCGACGCCGGGAACTATCAGGTGGCCGTCGAGCCGATCATCTGGCGCACCTACGAACAGTCGCTGCCCGCCGACGCCGTCGAGACGACGATCGCGGGTCACCGCGCCGCGCAGTACTGGGTGCTCAAGCCGACCTACCACAACAGCTACTGGTTCTACTCCTGCATGGTCGTGTTCAAGACCAGCTACGGCGTGCTGCAGCAGGCGCTGTACTACTCGACCGTCTACTCCAATCCCGAGGTCGACTGCATGCAGACCAACCTGCAACGCGCCAATGACCTCGCGCCGTACTACAAGTTCTAGAGCGTGAGTACGACTTCGATCCGGCCGACGCAGCCGGCGCTGCACACCCTGCGACACCTGGGCGGCAAGGCCGTCGGCCGGCTGCTCGGCCTGCCGCCGGCGACCACCGACTACACCGTGGAGCGCGTCCGCGTGCCGATGCGCGACGGGGTGCAGCTGGTGGCCGACCACTACGCACCGACCACCGCGTCGGCCCTCGGCACGTTGCTGGTCCGCGGCCCCTACGGACGCGGATTCCCGTTCACCCTGATATTCGGCGCGTTGTACGCGGCGCGCGGCTACCACGTGGTGCTGCAGAGCGTGCGCGGGACCTTCGGATCGGGCGGGGTCTTCGAACCGATGGCCAACGAGGTGGCCGACGGCGCCGACACCGTCGCCTGGCTGCGCGAGCAGCCGTGGTTCACCGGCCGCTTCGCCACCGTCGGAATGTCGTACCTGGGATTCACCCAGTGGGCCCTGCTGCAGGATCCCCCGCCAGAACTGGCCACCGCCGTCATCATGGTGGGCCCGCACGACTTCAACGAATCAACTTGGGGCACCGGCACATTCGCGGTCAACGACTTTCTGGGCTGGAGCGACATGGTGGCGCACCAGGAGGACCCGGTGCGCGTCCGCGCCGCCCTGCGCCAGGTCCAGACCCACCGCAAGGTGGCGCAGGCGGCGACCGCGGTGCCGCTGGGCGACGCCGCGCGGGCCCTGCTTGGCACGGGTGCGCCGTGGTTCGAATCCTGGGTCGAACACAGCGAACCCGACGATCCGTTCTGGAATGCGTTGCGGTGCAACGACGCGCTGGACCGCGTGCAGGTGCCGGTGCTGTTGGTGGGCGGCTGGCAAGACATCTTCATCCGGCAGACGCTGCAGCAGTACGCGCATCTGCGCCGCCGCGGCGTCGACGTCGCGCTCACCGTCGGCCCCTGGACGCACACCCAGTTGCTCACCTCCGGGTTCTCCACCTGCGCGCGGGAAGCGCTGGATTGGCTGGGCACCCATCTGGGCGATGCGGCCACCTCGCGCCGGCCCAGCCGGGTCCGGGCCTACGTCACCGGCGGGGGCGGGGGCTGGCGCAGCCTGCCCGACTGGCCGCCCGCCACCACCGAACGCCCGCTGTACCTCCGGCCGGGTGGCTATTTGGGTGAGACCGCCCCGGCGTTGAAGGGGTTGGCCCCGGCCACCTTTCGTTACGACCCGGCCAACCCGACACCGACCACCGGTGGCCCGTTGCTGTCCGCCTACGGCGGTTACCGCGACGACAGCCGGCTCGCATCGCGCGCCGACGTGCTGGCGTTCACCAGCGCGACCCTCACCGAGGACGTCTACGTCTACGGCAGCCCGGTCGTCGAACTCGCCCATGGTGCGGACAATCCGCACGTGGACCTGTTCGTGCGGGTGAGCGAGGTCGACGCCAAGGGCCGGTCGCGCAACGTCAGCGAGGCATACCGCCGGTTGGGGACCGCGGCAAAAACCAAGTCGGAGAAGGTCGTCCGCCTCGATCTCGATGGCGTGGCCCACCGCTTCCGGGCCGGCTCCCGCATCCGGGTGCTGATCGCCGGCAGCTGGTCCCCGCGCTACGCGCACAACCTCGGCTCCGGCGAACCGGTGCTGACCGGCCGACGGCCGACGCCGGTCACCCACACCGTGCGCTACGGACGCTCCCGGCTGCTGTTGCCGGTCGGCCCGGCCGAGTTGTCAGCCAACGGCGGCGCGGACCCGGGCAGCGACCGCGGCTAGCGCGGCTGTCCATCGTGCACCGGCGCCGCCAGCGGCGCCTGCACCGGCAGCTCCACCCAGCTCTTGCAGCCGCCGTATTCCGGAGTCCGGGCCAGGTGTACCGGCTCGGCCAGCGGGATCACCGACACCACCAGCACGGCCAGTTTGTGCTTGGGACGAAAGTCGAGCCGGTCGGCGCGCACCGACTCGGCGCGTCCAGATGTGCAGGTCCTCGATGGCCGAAAGCCCGTCCGGGCGATCAACCGGCACCGCCGCAACAACTTTCGCGGCGGCCCGGATCACCAGCTGCTCGTCGGTGCTGTCGGCGGCCGCGCGGTGCGAGCAAGTCTTGATGCTCGGCGCGCACCCGCTCGGCGTGGCTGTGCGCGACCGTCGGGAACAACAGGAATTCGCGCGCGGCCAGTTCGAACCGCTTCTCGCCGATGCCGCCCTTGCGCAGCAACACCCGCTGGCGGCCGTCCAGCAGGGCATGCACCGCGGCGCTCCACTCCTTGAGCGCGGGCATCGTTGTGGTGACGGTCATTTCGCGCCCGCCATCCGCGCGATCACCTCGGGCCGACGCAACGGTGGGACCGTCTTGGGCGGCTGGCGCCGCGGCGGCAGCTGCCCCAGCAACCGCGTCGTCGTCTCGGTGACCTCGGCAACCGCCGCCTCGAACGCGTCGACATTGGCCGCCGAGGGGTGGGTGATGCCGCTGACCTTGCGCACGTACTGCCGTGCCGCCGCCGCGATTTCCTCGGCGGTGGCCGCTGGCTGCAGGCCGCGCAGTTCGGTGATGTTCCGGCACATCTTTCCCACCATAAGCGCTGCTCGGCGATACCGCGGCTCTCGGTCGCAACGGTCGACTGGCTACGGTGATGTCATGACCGACGAGATCCTGCTGATCGACACCGACGAGCGAGTGCGCACCCTGACCCTCAACCGGCCGCAGTCGCGCAACGCGCTGTCCTCGGCGTTGCGGGACCGCTTTTTCGGCGCGCTGGCCGACGCCGAAACCGACGACGACGTCGACGTCGTCATCGTCACCGGCGCCGACCCGGTGTTCTGCGCGGGACTGGACCTCAAGGAGCTCGGTGGCTCCTCGGCGCTTCCGGACATCTCGCCGCGGTGGCCGGCGCTGACCAAGCCGGTGATCGGCGCGATCAACGGCGCCGCGGTGACCGGCGGGCTGGAGCTGGCGCTGTACTGCGACATCCTGATCGCCTCGGAGAACGCCCGGTTCGCCGACACGCACGCCCGGGTGGGGCTGCTGCCCACCTGGGGCCTGAGCGTGCGGTTGCCGCAGAAGGTCGGCGTCGGGCTGGCCCGGCGGATGAGCATGACCGGGGATTACCTGTCCGCCGCCGACGCGCTGCGCGCCGGCCTGGTGACCGAGGTGGTGCCGCACGACCAGCTGCTGCGGCGCCGCCCGGGCGGTGGCGGCGTCGATCGTCGGGAACAACCAGGACGCGGTGCGGGCGCTGCTGGCGTCCTATCACCGCATCGACGACGCGCAGACCAGCGCGGGGCTGTGGCAGGAGGCGACGGCGGCCCGGCAGTTCCGGACCAGCGGCGACGACATCGCCGCCAACCGGGAGGCGGTGCTGCAACGCGGTCGCTCGCAGGTGCGCTGACCTCGCGATCTACGCCGGTCCGCTCCCACCGACCCAACCCACGCCATACGATCAGCTGATGCATACGGTCGTCGGTGTCGCCGTGCGGACGCTCGGCGGCCTGGCACTGGCGGTCGCGTCGGCGATCGCGGCACCCGCGCCGCACGCGGGCGCGGTGCCGCCGCCGGGATTCCCGAACCTCGACACCTTCACCGCCGTCCCGGCCGACGGCTACCTGGGCAGCGGCGCGCCGGGAAGCTCACCGCGGGTCAGTTTCTCCGCGGGCTCCGCCCTGGTCTGCGACTTCTACGGCGGGCCGCCGCCCGTGCCGCAACCGTCGCAGGACATCAAGTGCAAGGGCGACATGCTCGGCATGGACGACGTCCCCTTACCCGGCGGCCGCGCACGGCCCGGGGATTGCGTCGTGGGTACGGTGGACTTCAAGGGACCGGGCTATCAGTTGAGCCGCATGTCCTACGGCGGATGCGACGGCAACCCGCCGCAGCTGCCGACCGGCGGCAAAGCGCTGGCGTCTGGCCAGAAGTTGACCTACCTCAACGTCACCTGCGCGGTCGGAGCCGACAACCTCGTCGCCTGCCTGGACACGACCAGTGGCGACCACGGATTCGTCGTGCAGCGCTCGGGAAGCTGGGCGTTCTAGCCCAAGGCGCGTTCTAGCCCAAGGCGGTGCGCAGCGACGCCACCGCGTCGTCGATCGAGCCGGTGGTCGAGTAGCCGGCCGCCAGCCGGTGCCCACCGCCGCCGAACCCGGACGCGACCGCCGCCAGGTCCACCGCGGCCTTGGCCCGCATCGACACCGACCACTGCTGCGGCGCGATCTCCTTGAACACCGCGGCCACCTCGGCCTGCTGCGTGGTGCGCACGATGTCGACGATGCTCTCGACTTCCTCGGGGCGTGAACCGGTCCAATCCCTGTTGCCGACAACGGCATACACCAGCCCCCGGCCGCCCGCCGCGTCCTGCAGCAGCTGGGCCGAAGCCAGCACCCGCGACAGCAGCGGCAGCCATCCGAACGGGTGGCTGTCCATCAGGGTTCGGCTGATCGCGGCGTTGTCCACGCCGCCGTCGACCAGCCGGGCCGCCAACCGCAGGGCGCGCGCGCTGGCCCAGCGGAACGACCCGGTGTCGGTCGTCAGCCGGCGTAGATGCAGTGCGCGACTTCGGAATCGATGGGCTTGCCCCAGGCATCGAGAATGTCGGCGATCATCATGCGTGGTCGAATCGGCCGACACATCAACGAAATTGGCGGTCCCGAACATGTCGTTGGAGGCATGGTGGTCGATGACCAGCACCTCGTCGGCCGCAACGGCCAGGTCGCTCAGCGCGCCCAGCCGCTTGACGCTCGGAACGTCAACGGTGACAACCAAATCGACGTCGCGGCGCATCGCATCCGGGCTGACCAGCAGCCGGCAGCCGGGCAGCGACGCCAGCGACTCCGGCAGCCCCGCCGGCTCGGCGAAACTGACCTCGACCCGCTTGCCGCAGTTGTCCAACACCAGTCCCAGTGCCAACCCGGCGCCGATGGTGTCGGCGTCGGGGTGCACGTGCGCGATCACCGCGACGGTGTCGGCGTCCGACAGCAATTCGACGGCACCCGCGGCGTCGACGCGTGCCCCCACCCTGGGGCCGTCCAGCTCAGTATTCGCGTTGGTCGTCGTCACCGATACTCCCGTCGAGGCCGGGCTCGACGCCCGATCCGCTATCCCGGTATGGATCGGCCTCCCCAGCCGGCTTGGCACCCGAACGAACCCGCGCCAGATCAGCGTCCGCGGCGCGCGCACGCGCCAGCAACTCGTCCATCCGCTGCACGTTGTCCAACGTGGTGTCGCGGGTGAACGTCAGTGTCGGGGTGAAGCGCACGCCGGTGCCGGCCCCGACCATGGTGCGCAGCGCGCCCTTGGCCCGGTCCAGGGCGGCCGCGGCGCCCTGGTAATCCGGCTCGTCGTCCAGCGTGCGTCCCATCACCGTGTAGAACACCGTCGCATCGTGCAGGTCGGCGGTCACCTTCGCGTCGACGATGGTGACCCCCTCCAGCCCGGGATCCTTGATCTCGAACTCGATCGCCGAGGCGACGATCGTGTTGATCCGCTTGGCCAAACGGCGCGCCCGGGCCGGGTCGGCCATCAGGTGCGCTCCTTCTGGACCAACTCGTAGGACTCGATGATGTCGCCTTCCTTGAGGTCGGAGTACCCCAGCGTCATACCGCACTCGAAGCCCTCGCGGACCTCGGTCACGTCGTCCTTCTCCCGTCGCAGCGAGGTGATCGAGAGGTTGTCGTTGACCACGATGTTGTCCCGGAGCAACCGCGCCTTGGCGTTGCGGCGCACGATGCCGCTGCTGATCATGCAGCCGGCGATGATGCCGACCTTGGAGGACCGGAAGATCGCCCGAATCTCGGCGCGACCCAGCTGGTTCTCCTCGTAGATCGGCTTGAGCATGCCGCGCAGAGCCTTCTCGATCTCGTCGATCGCCTGGTAGATCACCGAGTAGTAGCGGATCTCCACACCCTCGCGGTTGGCCAGCTCGGTGGCCTTGCCCTCGGCGCGCACATTGAAGCCGATGATCACCGCGTCGGAGGCCGACGCCAGGTTGACGTTGGTTTCGGTGATGCCACCGACACCTCGGTCGATGACGCGCAGCTCCACCTCGTCGTCGATCTGGATGCCCATCAGGGCCTCTTCCAGCGCCTCGACCGTACCGGCGTTGTCGCCCTTGAGGATCAGGTTCAGCTGGCTGGTTTCCTTCAGCGCCGAGTCCAGGTCCTCCAGGCTGATCCGCTTGCGCGAACGCGCCGCCAGGGCGTTGCGCTTGCGCGCGCTGCGCTTGTCGGCGATCTGGCGGGCGATGCGGTCCTCGTCGACCACCAGCAGGTTGTCCCCGGCGCCGGGCACCGAGGTGAACCCGATGACCTGCACCGGTCGCGACGGCAACGCCTCCTCGACGTCGTCGCCGTGCTCGTCGACCATCCGGCGAACGCGGCCGTACGCGTCGCCGGCCACCACCGAGTCGCCCACGCGCAGCGTGCCGCGCTGCACCAGGACGGTGGCAACCGGCCCACGACCGCGGTCCAGGTGTGCCTCGATCGCCACACCCTGGGCCTCCATGTCGGGGTTGGCCCGCAGGTCCAGGGCCGCGTCGGCGGTTAGCAGCACCGCCTCGAGCAGCTGCTCGATGTTGGTGCCCTGCTTGGCCGAGATGTCGACGAACATCGTTTCGCCGCCGAAATCCTCTGCCACCAAACCGTATTCGGTGAGCTGCCCGCGGATCTTGGCCGGGTCGGCACCCTCGACGTCAATCTTGTTGACCGCCACCACAATCGGCACATCGGCCGCCTGGGCGTGGTTGATTGCCTCCACCGTCTGCGGCATGACGCCGTCGTCGGCGGCCACCACCAGGATGGCGATGTCGGTGGCCTTCGCACCACGGGCACGCATGGCGGTGAACGCCTCGTGACCCGGGGTGTCGATGAAGGTGATCGGGCGTTCGACACCGTCGTGCTCGACGGCTACCTGATAGGCACCGATGTGCTGGGTGATGCCGCCCGCCTCGGCCTCGCGGACGCTGGCGTTCCGGATGGTGTCCAGCAGTCGCGTCTTACCGTGGTCGACGTGGCCCATCACGGTCACCACCGGCGGACGGGTCTGCAGGTCTTCCTCGCCGCCCTCGTCCTCGCCATAGGTCAGGTCGAAGGACTCCAGCAGCTCGCGGTCCTCGTCCTCGGGGCTGACGACCTGGACGACGTAGTTCATCTCGCTGCCCAGCAGCTCGAGCGTCTCGTCGCCGACCGATTGCGTGGCGGTGACCATCTCGCCGAGGTTGAACAGCGCTTGCACCAGCGAGGCCGGGTTGGCGTTGATCTTGTCGGCGAAGTCGCTCAGCGACGCGCCGCGGGCCAGCCGGATCGTCTCGCCGTTGCCGTGCGGCAACCGCACGCCACCGACGACGGGCGCCTGCATGTTCTCGTATTCGGCGCGTTTCGCCCGCTTCGACTTGCGGCCGCGTCGCGGCGCACCGCCAGGACGGCCGAACGCGCCGGCAGCACCGCCGCGCTGGCCGGGACGGCCACCGCCGCCACCGCCACCGGGACGGCCACGGAAACCGCCGCCACCACCGCCGGGCGGGGCGCCGACTCCGCCGCCACCGCCGCCGCCGCGGTAGTTGCCGCCGCCTCCGTCACGACCGCCGGGACCGCCGGGTCGGCCACCGCCTGGGCGCGGGGCGCCGGGCCGGGCCGGGCGACCGGGCCCACCGGCACCGGCGGGTCGGGGCGGCATGTTGCCCGGGGACGCGCCGCCGGGACGCGGCGCGCCCGGCCGGGGCGCTCCGGGACGGGGCGCCTGCGGGCGCGGGATGGGCCGGTCGACGGGTTGCGCCGACGAGAACGGGTTGTTGCCGACGCGCGGGGCGCGGGGCTTGGGCATCGGGCCCGGACGCGGGCCCGGCGTCATACCGGGATGCGGCGCCTGGCCGGGCGGCTGCCCGGGCGCTGGCGGTTTCGGCTGCCCGGGAGACGGCGCGGATGGCCGGTCGGGGGCCGGGCCCGGAGGGGCCGGGGCCTCGGCGGGCGCCGCGGCGGACGCCTGCGGGGCGGGCTTGGCGGGCGTCGCCGTCGCTTCGCCGTTGCCGACCGCGCCGCCGATGGCGTTGTCGAGGGCCTTGTCGAGCGATTTGTCGGGGGCCTTGGCGGCGGGCGCCTTGGCCGCGGCTTTCGCGGGGGCCTTCGCGGCGGCCTTGCCGCCGCCGAAGGACTCGCGCAGCCGGCGAGCCACCGGCGCTTCTACCGTCGACGATGCGGATTTAACGAATTCGCCCTGATCATTCAGCCGGGCGAGAACTTCCTTGCTGGTAACACCGAGTTCCTTAGCCAACTCGTGTACGCGGGCCTTACCTGCCACTACATCTCCTGTCTATGAGGCGACAGTCGTGGGGCCGCGCCTCGGGTTTAGCTATGACGCATTGTCATCGGGACTTCACGGTGTGCTCATGTTCTTTGCTACCTGTTCTGTTGCCGGGCGATCGGGCGCACAGAGGAACTCTATGTGCTCGACCACCGCGGATGTGTCCGGTGTACCGGCGATGCGCAGCGCTTTGGTGAAAGCCCGCCGCCGGATTGCCTGTTGCGCGCACTGCGGCCCGGGATGCAGCCATGCACCCCGCCCCGGCAGGCTATTGCCTGTGTCAACGATCACGGCGAATTCGCCGTTCCCGTTCGGCACAGCCACCACTCGAAGCAGCTCGACGGCCAGCTCTCGCTTCCGGCACCCGACACATGTCCGTACGGGTCCACCCGCATGACGGTGCGATCTTTTGGTTTCGGGAGCCGAAAGTTCACGCTGGATCACGGCTAAGTCTAGCGTCACCGAATCGATGGTCAGAACCACCCGAGGGTGCGCAGGCGCGGACCGGCGGGCCGCTAGCGGTCGTGGGCCATTCCGTGGGTGGCGCCGTGTTCGGACTGGCTCTCCGAATGCCCCCCGGAACCGCCGCCGGGCGAGTCCCCGCGGATGTCGATGCGCCACCCGGTGAGCCGGGCGGCCAGGCGCGCATTCTGGCCCTCCTTGCCGATGGCCAGCGACAACTGGAAGTCGGGCACCACCACGCGGGCGGCGCGGGCGGCCTGGTCGATGATCGAGACCGACACCACCTTCGCCGGCGACAATGCGTTGGCAACGAAGCGCGCGGGGTCCTCGTCGTAGTCGATGATGTCGATCTTCTCGCCGGAGAGCTCGCTCATCACATTGCGGACCCGCTGCCCCATCGGGCCGATGCAGGCGCCTTTGGCGTTCAGGCCGGGAAGGTTGGACTTCACCGCGATCTTGGATCGATGGCCGGCCTCCCGGGCCACGGCGACGATCTCGACCGACTCGTCGGCGATCTCGGGCACTTCCAGGGAGAACAACTTGCGCACCAGGTTGGGGTGGGTCCGGGACAGGGTGATCAGCGGCTCTCGGGCGCCGCGGGTCACCCCGATCACGTAGCACCGAACGCGGTTGCCGTGCTCGTAGCCTTCCCCGGGAACCTGTTCGGCGGCCGGGATCACGCCCTCGGAGGCCTTCGTCTCGGTGCCCATCCGGACCACGACCAGCCCACGCGCGTTGGCCCGGCTGTCACGCTGGATGACGCCCGCGACGATCTCCCCCTCACGGGTGGAGAACTCGCCGTAGGTCCGCTCGTTTTCCGCGTCGCGGAAGCGCTGCAGCATGACCTGGCGCGCGGTGGTGGCGGCGATGCGGCCGAAACCCTCGGGGGTGTCGTCCCATTCATTGATGACGTTGCCGTCTTCGTCGGTCTCCCGGGCCATCACCCGGACGACTCCCGTCTTGCGGTCGATCTCGATCCGCGCGTCGTTCTGGTGGCCTTCGGTGTGCCGGTAAGCGGTGAGCAGCGCCGACTTGATCGTCTCGAGCAGCTCGTTGACCGAGATGCCCCGGTCCACCTCGATCGCGTGCAGCGCGGCCATGTCGATGTTCATGCTCCGGTCTCCGTCCTCCGGGCCTGACCCATAGTCGCCAGCTCCAGCTCCGCTTGATTAGGGGGCGAAAACTCCACCTGGACAACAGCTTTCGCGATATCAGCGAGTGAGATCTCGCGCACCGCCCAGTCCCGGCCGGCGCGAACCACCAGCGCGACCGCCTCGTCGGTCGTCGCGCCGACACGGCCGGTCAGCTTCGATCCGTCCGACAAAACCACGTCGACCTTGCGGCCGCGGGCCCGACGGAAGTGCTTCGCGCTGGTCAGCGGGCGGTCCACGCCGGGTGAGGACGACCTCGAGCACATAGTGGTCCTCGATCGTGTCCAGGCCGTCGAGCAATGCCGACGCCGAGCGGGACAGCGCGGCTGCCGTGTCCAGATCGAGGCCGTTGTCGCCGTCGGCGATCACCATGATTCGCGGTGGGCGGGTCCGGGCGTCGATGACCACGTCTTCGATTTCGAATCCGGCGCGCGCAAACTCTCCATCGAGTAGCTCGATCACCTGCGTCTGCGACGGTAGCCCGGTGGTCACGGCGAGCTCCTCATCTTGAGTTGTCCGGTCATCTGGCGGATGTCGGCGCCTCGATGGCTTCGTAGGCGACTTCCGGTGTCCCGGCGGAGAACATCCGTGCCGACAGTTGCTGTCGGTGGCTGCCCTCTGCGAGAACCAGCTATCCACGATACGCCAGGATTCGCAGTAGACGGCGTGATCGCGTCCTGGCATCTCGCCCGCCTTCCCCGCGATGGCAGGATGTCCTTGTGCCTAGCGCAGTTCCGTTCGTCAACAGGCGAGATGTCCTCGCCGGTGGTGTGGCTTTGGCTGCGCTCGGGGCGGTGGTGTCCGCCTGTGGCAAGTCCGCGCCCAAGCCCCCTCCCCCCGAGCAGTTGCTGGGGCCGTTGGATCAGGCCCGGCACGACAGCACGCTGGCCGGTGCCGCCGCCGCCGCCGTCGGCAACCCGCCGCAGGTCGCCGCCGCGCTGTCGGTGGTGGCAAGCCAGCGCGCCGCGCATGCCCGCGCGCTGTCCGCGGAGATCTCGCGCACGGCCGGCAAGCTCGCCACCTCCTCCTCGAGCGAAGCACCCAGCCCCAGCCAGGCCCAAGCGCCCGGGCCGCCGCCGCCCCCGCCGCCGGTGGCCGATGTGATCAACGCGTTGCGCGCCTCGGCCGACAGCGCGAGTCGACTGGTGGGTACCGAATCCGGCTATCGGGCCGGGCTGCTCGCCTCGATCGCCGCATCCTGCACGGCGTCGTACACCGTTGCGCTGGTGCCCGGGGGTCCGTCGATATGACCTCCGGTAAGGACGCCGACAACGCGGCGCTCTGCGACGCGCTGGCCATCGAGCACTCGACGATCTACGGCTACGGGATCGTGTCCGCGCTCTCGCCGCCCAGCGTGAACGACATGGTGGTGGAGGCACTCGGGCAGCATCGCCAGCGCCGCGACGACGTCATCGCGATGCTGAACGCGCGCAAGGTGACCGCTCCGATCGCCGCGGCCGGCTATCAGCTGCCCATGGTGGTCGGCGGCCCGGCCGACGCCGCGCGCCTGGCCGCACGGATGGAGAACGACGGCGCGGGCGCGTGGCGCGTGGTTGCCGAACACGCGGAGACCGGCGCGGACCGCGCGTTCGCCTCGACGGCCCTGGTGCAGAGCGCGGTCATGGCCGCCCGGTGGAGCCGCGTGCTGGGCGCCTGGCCCATCACGACGAGCTTCCCCGGCGGCAACGACTAGCGGGTCGCCACCCTCGGGACTAGCCGCTCAGGGCCGCGGCGATGTCGGTGGCCAGCGACGGCCCGGTCGCCAGTTCGCGGGTTTGCCCGCCGAAGCGGTCGCGCAGCTCCACCACGCCGTCCGCCCAGCCCCGTCCGACCACGACGATCCACGGCATGCCGAGCAGCTCGGCGTCCTTGAACTTCACGCCGGGTGAGGCCTGGCGGTCGTCGAGCAGCACCTCGACGCCCAGCCGATCCAGCTCGGCCGCCAGGTCGGTGGCCCCGGTGCGGGCCTGCGCGTCCTTGTTGGCGATCACCAGATGGACGTCGAACGGTGCGACCGCCGACGGCCAGCGCAGCCCGAGCTCGTCGTGCTGCTGCTCGGCGATCACGGCCACCATCCGCGACACCCCGAGGCCGTAGGAGCCCATGGTCAGCCGCACCGGCTTGCCGTCCTCACCGAGCACATCGACGGTGAAGGCGTCGGTGTATTTGCGCCCGAGCTGAAAGATGTGCGCGACCTCGATGCCGCGCGCCGAGACCAGTGGGCCCGCGCCATCCGGTGAGGGATCACCGTCGCGCACCTCGGCGGCCTCGATGGTGCCGTCGGCGGTGAAATCCCGGCCGGCGACCAGTCCGACGACGTGCCGCCCTGTCTCGTCGGCCCCGGTGATCCAGCTGGTGCCGTCCACCACCCGCGGGTCGACCAGGTAGCGAACACCGTTGCCCTGCAACGCTTTCGGCCCGATATAACCCTTCACCAGGAACGGGTATTTGGCGAAGTCGGCGTCGTCGAGCAGCGCGTATTCGGCCGGCTCCAGCGCCGCGCCCAGCCTCTTGTCGTCGACCTCACGGTCGCCCGGCACCCCGATGGCCAGCAGCTCCCAGTCCCCGCCGGGCTGGCGCACCTTGAGCAGGACGTTCTTCAAGGTGTCGGCCGCGGTGACGGCGCGGCCCAGGTCAGCCTGGTTGGCCCAGTCCACCAGGGTCGCGATGGTCGGGGTGTCGCCGGTGTCGTGGACCACCGCCTCGGGCAGCCCGTCGATCGGTTGCGCGTCGGGGCGGGCGGTGACGACGGCCTCGACGTTGGCCGCGTACCCGGATTCCAGGCACCGCACGAAGGTGTCCTCACCGACCGCGCTTTCGGCCAGGAACTCCTCGGAGGCGCTGCCGCCCATGGCGCCCGACACCGCCGAGACGATGACGTAGCGCACCTGCAGCCGCGAGAAGATGCGCTGATAGGCCTCCCGATGCGCGTGGTAGGCGGCCTTGAGCCCGGCGTCGTCGATGTCGAACGAATACGAGTCCTTCATCAGGAACTCCCGCACCCGCAGGATGCCGGCCCGCGGCCGCGCCTCGTCACGATATTTGTTCTGGATCTGATACAGCAGGACCGGAAAGTCTTTGTAGGAGCTGTATTCGCCCTTGACGGTCAGGGTGAACAGCTCTTCGTGGGTGGGGCCCAGCAGGTAGTCGTTGCCGCGGCGGTCCTGCAGCCGGAACACCGAGTCGCCGTATTCGGTCCACCGGTTCGTCGTCTCGTACGGTGCGCGTGGCAGCAGGGCGGGGAACAAGATCTCTTGCCCGCCAATGGCGTTCATCTCCTCGCGGACGATGCGCTCGATTCGGCGCAGCACCCGCAATCCCAGCGGCAGCCAGCTGTACAGCCCGGGCGCGACGGGCCGGATGTAGCCGGCCCGGATCAACAGCTTGTGGCTGGCCACTTCGGCATCGGCGGGGTCGTCGCGCAAGGTGCGCAAAAACAGTTGGGACATCCGGGTGATCACAGCGGGCAAGCCTAGCGGTGACTGCTAGCGCGACGAAGTCGGGCGCGGCAGGTCACCGCCATCGGTAGCGGTGACTGCTAGCGCGACGAAGTCGGGCGCGGCGACGGTGCGGGGCGAGCTACAGCTCCCCGGCGTCCATCGCTTCCTTGACCTCTTGCGCGTGCGCAACCTGATCGGGGGTGTAGCCGATGAACAGCGCCGCGCCGCCGACGATGACGGCCACGCCGGCTATCCATAACAGGCCGTAGGTGTAGCCGTGGTCCAGTGCGCCAAGCTGCGCGTCGTTCATGAACTTCACCGGGCCGGTGGTGCCGCCCAGATACAGAGTGCGCGAAGTGATCACGGCCTGGATCACGGCCAGCACCAGCGGCCCACCCAGGCTCTGCAGCATCAGCGCGATCGCCGACACCGGACCGATCTGATCGAAACCCACTCCGGCGATAGCCGACAGGGTCAGCGGCACACCGACGATGCCGATGCCGATGCCGCCGATGACGATCGGCATCACCAGGTTGGGAAAGTAACCCACCCCCCGGTGCATGAACGCCGAGCCGTACAGCATCGCGCCCAGGAGCAGGCAGCCGCCGCCGATCGTCAACACCCGGGGCGAGAATCGTGACACCAGCTGCGAGGAGACGCCCAGGCCGATGCCCACCCCGATCACGAATGGGATGAAGCCGATACCCGCGCGCAGCGCGCTGTAGCCCAGGATGTCTTGCACGTACAGACCGATGCAGACCGTCAGGCTGAACATGAGCCCGCCGGCCAGCAAGACCGCGGCAAAGGTGACCAACCGGTTGCGGTCGCGGAACAAGTCGAACGGGACGACGGGATTCTCGGCGGTGCGCTCCACGACGATGAAGGCGAGTGCGGCACCCATCGCCACCACTCCCGAGCCGATGGTGGTGATCGACATCCAGCCCTTTTCCGGCCCCATCGAGAAGGCGAACACGGCGGCGGTGCAGGTCAACGTGGCCAGCATGGCCCCGGTCGCGTCGAGCTTCATGCGTTCGCGGTTGGTCTCGCGCAGCGCGGTGCGGGCCAGGTACATCATCACCAGGCCGATCGGCACGTTCACCAGGAACGCCAGCCGCCACGACACCTCGGTGAGCGCTCCGCCGACCACCAGGCCCATCACCGAACCGACCGCTGTCATCGCGGCGAACACCGCGGTCGCGAAGTTACGCGCCGGGCCCTTGGGGAATGTGGTCGCCACCAGTGCCAGACCTGTCGGCGAGGCGATGGCGGAACCGACCCCCTGCGATAGCCGGGCGATGACCATGGTCGCCTCGTCCCAGGCGACCGCGCACAGCACCGAGGAGATGGTGAACAGCGCGACACCGACGATGAAGGTGCGCTTGCGCCCGATGGTGTCGCCGAGACGCCCGCCCAGCAGCATCAAGCCACCGAAGGTCAGTACATAGGCGGTGATCACCCAGCTGCGGCCGGCGTCGGACAAACTGAGGTCGTTTTGAATCTTCGGGAGCGCGACGATGGCGACGGTGCTGTCCATGGTCGCGAGCAGCTGCATGCCACCGATGGCGATGACGGCCGCGATGAAGCGTCGCGAGGGCAGCCACGCCGGGTAGTACTTACTGACCTTTTTCGGAACGGTCTCCGCCGCGGGCTTGGAGGCGGTCTCCGCCGGGAGCGCAGTGCTCGCCGGGGCCGGACGATCGGGGCGCGCTGAGGCCAGTTTCTGCACCGCGCGCTCTGCATCGTTGAGAGCCGTCATAAAGGGTTACCTTACAGTAATCTTAAGAACCGTTTAAAGCCCGAAGGCCGCCACAGCGCCGATCACGATGATCGCGGGAGGTCGGATACCCTCGGCGCGAATCTTTTCGGGCGTGTCGGCCAGAGTAGCCCGCAAAGTGTGTTGAGCCGCGGTCGTTCCATGCTGAACCACCAGCACCGGAGTATCCGCAGGTCGGCCGCCCTTAAGAAGGGCATCGGCGAAAAGTTCGATGCGTTCGACCGCCATCAGCAAAACAATCGTGCCTGACAGTGCGGCCAGTGCATCCCAATTCACTAACGATTCGGGATGGCCGGGTGGGAGATGGCCGCTGACCACCACAAACTCATGATTTATCGCCCGGTGAGTGACCGGAACGCCCGCCAAAGCGGGCACTCCTATGGCACTTGTCACACCTGGCACCACCGTCACCGGAATCCCGGCCTCGACGCACGCCACCACCTCTTCGTAGCCGCGGGCGAACACGAACGGGTCGCCGCCTTTGAGGCGCACCACGAAGCTGCCGGCGCGGGCGCGCTCGATCATGGCGTCGTTGATGGCGTCCTGGGCCATGGCCCGCCCGTAGGGGATCTTGGCGGCGTCGATGACTTCGACGTGCGGGGGCAGCTCCGCGAGGAGTTCCGGTGGTGCGAGACGGTCGGCGACCACGACGTCGGCCTGGGCCAGCAGGCGCCGGCCGCGCACGGTGATCAGTTCGGGGTCACCGGGCCCGCCGCCGACCAGCGCGACACCGCCCTTGACGACATCGGAACTCACCGGGCTGTCGGGCGTGATGAGCCCGGTCTGCAGCGCCTCGCGGATGGCCGAGCGGATCGCCGCCGACCGGCGGTGGTCGCCGCCGGCCAGGACGCCGACGGACAGCCCCGCATAGTCGAAAGACGCTGGCGTTACTGCGGTCCCCTCGACGGCGACGTCGGCCCGGACGCAGAAGATGCGACGGCTTTCGGCCTCGGCGACCACGGCCTCGTTCACTTGCGCGTCGTCGGTGGCTGCGATCGCGTACCAGGCCCCGTCGAGGTCGCCGTCGCGGTATTCGCGCAATGCCAGGGTGATCCCCGTCATCGCCTCGACGGACCTGGTGGCGCTGCGGGAGATCACATGGACGTCGGCACCGCTGGCGATGAGTAAGGGCAGCCGGCGCTGGGCGACGGTGCCGCCGCCGACCACGACGACCTTTTTGCCGGTCAGCCGCAGCCCAACGAGGTAGGCGCTCTCGGTCACGCGGCAAGCCTAGTGGCGATCGCCAGCGCGGCGAAGCCGGGCGCAGCGGGTCGCCACCATCGACCTAGTGGCGATCGCCAGCGCGGCGAAGCCGGGCGCAGCGGGTCGCCCCATCGACCTAGTGGCGATCGCGAGCGCGGCGAAGCCGGGCGCAGCGGGTCGCCACCATCGACCTAGTGGCGATCGCCAGCGCGGCGAAGCCGGGCGCGCGGGTCGCGTGTGCGACGAAGCGCGCCACCGCCTCCGGCGCGGCGGCGGGGTGGGTGTGCAGATACGACGCGTGCACACCGGCGTGCACGACGCCGTCGCGCACGGGACCGCCCTGCCGGTCGGCGTCGTGGACCTGGTACATCCAGGCGGGCTGATAGTCGTCGGTGAATGTGACTGTGGTCCGGTGGAATTCATGCCCCACCGCGCGCTGGCCGGCGGTGTACAACGACGAATCCGCGACGGCGACGGCATCACGATACGCCAGGCTCAGGTGCGGCGTGAACCGCGCCCGCCCCGCCAGCACACCGCACATCGGGTGGCCGTCGAGCTCGGAGACCAGATAGATCAGCCCGGCGCACTCGGCGTGTATCGGCGCCCCGCCGGCGGCCAGTTCGTTGATCTGCCGGCGCACGACGTCGTTGGCCGAGAGCTCCGCGGTGAACTGTTCGGGAAATCCGCCGGGCAGCAACACCGCATCGGTGCCGTCGGGCAACGCATCGACGAGCGGATCGAATTCGACGACGTCGGCCCCGGCGGCGGCCAGCAGTTCCTCGTGTTCGGCGTAGCCGAAACTGAACGCCTTGCCGGCCGCCACCGCGACGGTGGCGGTCCCCCCGGTTGTCTGCCCCACCGCCGCCCCGGGATCCCAGGGCGGCTGCGTAATCCGGCCTCCTGCGACCGCGGCGATCGCCGACAGGTCGACGTGGCGAGCGACCAGGGCGGTCATCGCCTCGACCGCCAGCCGCGCCCGCTGCCCGTACTCCACGGCGGTGACCAAACCCAAATACCTTGTCGGAAGTTCTAATTCAGCCACACGCGGGATGGCGCCCAGCACCGGAACACCGGCCTGTTCGCAGGCCTGCCGCAACACCTGCTCATGCCGGGCTGACCCGACCCGGTTCAGGATCACCCCGGCGACGCGGGTAGCGGTGTCGAATGTCGAAAACCCGTGCAGCAGAGCTGCGATGCTCTGACTCTGCCCGCGCACATCGACGACCAAAACGACGGGCGCGCCCAGCAGGCCGGCGACGTGTGCGGTCGACCCCGCCGCGGGAGGCGTCGCGCCCGGCCCGATGCGGCCGTCGAACAGCCCCATCACGCCTTCGACCACGGCGATGTCCGCGCCACTCGCGCCGTGGGCGTACAGCGGGCCGATCAGGCTCTCCCCCACCAACACCGGGTCGAGGTTGCGGCCCGGCCGGCCGGCGGCCAAGCCGTGGTACCCGGGATCGATGAAATCCGGGCCGACCTTGAACGGCGCCACGGTGTGGCCCGCCTTCCGCAGGGCACCGATCAAACCCGTTGCCACCGTAGTCTTTCCGCTTCCGGATGCGGGAGCGGCGATGACGAGGGCGGGAACACTCACCACTCGATGCCCTTCTGCCCCTTACGCCCGGCGTCCATCGGGTGCTTGATCTTGGCCATCTCGGTCACCAGGTCGGCCGCGTCGATCAGGCGCTGCGGGGCGTCGCGTCCGGTGATGACCACGTGCTGATGACCGGGCCGGGCCGCCAACGCCTCCAGCACCTCGTCGACGTCCACCCAACCCCACTTCAACGGATAGGTGAACTCGTCCAGCACGTAGAAGTCGTGGCGCTGATCGGCCAGCCGGGTCGCGATCTCCACCCAGCCGTCGGCCGCGGCCGCCGCGTGATCGACGTCGCTGCCCGACTTGCGGGTCCACGACCAGCCCGCTCCCATCTTGTGCCATTCGACGGGCCCGCCGGTCTGGTGCTGGTCGTGCAGCCGGCCCAGTTGAGCGAAGACGGCTTCCTCGCCCACCTTCCACTTGGCGCTTTTGACGAACTGGAATACCGCGACGGACAGTCCGGCATTCCAGGCCCGCAACGCCATTCCGAACGCCGCCGTGGACTTGCCCTTGCCGGCTCCGGTGTGCACGGCCAGCACGGGCGTGTGACGCCGCGCCCGCGTGGTCAGGCCGTCATCGGGGACTTGAAGTGGAATGCCTTGTGGCATCAGCGCTTACCTTTCCGCTCAGGCCGCGTCGCGCACCGCACGCGTCAAGGAATCCGCGTGCAACTGCTCGAGCCGGATCGCCGGCGCGCCGAGTTGGCGGGCCAGTTGCTCGGCCAGGCCCAGGCGCACAAAGGACGTCTCGCAGTCGACCACCACCGCGGCGGCGCCTTCGGCGACCAACCGGGCCGCCGCGGTTCGGGTGCGGCCCAAGGGGTCCGGACCGGCGGTGGCCCGGCCGTCGGTCAGCACCACCACCAGCGGACGACGCGCCCGGTCGCGCGCCTTCTCCCGCACGATCAGTTCACGCGCGGCCAGCAGGCCTTCGGCCAGCGGGGTTTTGCCGCCGGTGTCGAACCGGGCCAGTCGCCGCCCGGCGATGTGCGCCGACGACGTAGGCGGCAACAACAGCCGAGCCTGCTGTTGACGGAACGTGATCACCGCAACCTTGTCGCGACGCTGATAAGCGTCGCGCAGCAGCGACAGCGCGGCGCCGCTGACCGCGGCCATGCGATCGCGTGCGGCCATCGAACCCGACGCGTCCACCACGAAGATCACCAGATTGCCTTCGCGCCCCTCGCGCACCGCGCGGCGCACATCGGCGGGCTGTGGCCGCAACCGCCCGGCCCCGGCGCGCTCGGCGGCCGACAGCAGGGTGGCGAACAGGTGCAGTCCGTGCCCGGCGTAACTCGTGTCGTCCGCGTCGGTGGCGGCGATGACGCTGCCGCTGGCGTTACGGGCACGCGATCGCCGGCCGGGCGCGCCCTCCCCGACACCCGGAACCCGCAGCGCGCGGGTGCGGAAGGTTTTCGCCGGCGGCGCGCTGGGCTTGGTCTTCGGTTGCTGCGGCGTGCCGCTTTCGGATGAATTCTGTTGCGGCGCATTCTGTTCAGTTTGAGTGGACTGACCGCCGCCGGGTGGGTCGGGATCGGGGTCCGGGTCCGGGTCGGAACCGGCTCCCCCGCAAGCGGGAGGTGCCCCCAGCGCCAGTGCCTCGTCCAGCTGCTCGCGGTCGATGCCCGGATCGTCGAACGGATCGCGGCGACGCCGGTGCGGCAGCGCCAGTTCGGCGGCCACCCGGATGTCCTCTTCCTCGACGGCGTGCGCGCCGCGCCACGCCGCGTGCGCGACGGCGGTGCGGGCCACCACCAGATCGGCGCGCATGCCGTCGACGTCGAACGCCGCACACAGCGCCGCGATGCGCCGTAATTCGTTGTCGGGCAACACCACATCGTCGACGAGCGCGCGCGCCGCGGCGATCCGCCGGGCCAGCTCGGCATCGGCGTCGGCATAGCGCTCGGCGAACCCATCCGGGTCGGCCTCGTACGCCATCCGCTGCCGGATGACCTGCACCCGCACGTCGACGTCGCGCGACGCGCGGACGTCGACGGTGAGCCCGAACCGGTCCAGCAGCTGCGGACGCAGCTCGCCCTCTTCGGGATTCATCGTGCCGATCAACACGAACCGGGCCTCGTGCGAGTGCGAGATGCCGTCGCGTTCGATGTGCACCCGTCCCATCGCCGCGGCGTCGAGCAGCACATCGACCAGGTGATCGTGCAGCAGGTTGACCTCGTCGACATAGAGCACACCGCCGTGCGCGCGGGCCAGCAGGCCCGGCGAGAAGGCGTGCTCACCGTCGCGCAGCACCCGCTGCAGGTCCAGCGAGCCGATCACCCGGTCTTCGGTTGCCCCGAGCGGCATTTCGACCAGGCCCGCGTCGCTGCCGGTGGCCTCGGACAGCAACGACGCAAGGCCGCGCACGGCCGTCGACTTGGCGGTGCCCTTCTCGCCGCGGATGAGCGCGCCGCCGATCTCCGGACGCACCGCGCACAGCAACAGCGCCAGGCGCAGCTGGTCGTGCCCGACGATCGCGCTGAACGGGTAGGGCTTCACGGCTTCGCCGCCAAACCCGAACCGGGCCGCAGCATGGGCACGTGCGGAACGCCGTCGTCGAGGAAATCGTCGCCGTCACGCACGAATCCGTGCTGGGCGTACATGTCCGCCAGATAGGTCTGCGCATTGATCCGGCACGGGTAGTCACCCACCTCGGCCAGTGCCGCGCGCAGCAACCGGGTGGTGTGGCCCTGCCCGCGCGCACTGCGTTGGGTGCACAGCCGGCCGATCCGGAACACCTTCTCGCCGCCGGCGTGCTCCTCCATGAGCCGCAGCGTCGAGATCACCTCGCCGTCGGGCGTTTCCAGCCAGAAGTGCCGGGTCTCGGCGAGCAGGTCGCGCCCGTCCAGCTCCGGATACGGGATCGCCTGTTCGACGACGAACACCTCCACCCTCAGCTTGAGTAGCTCGTACAATGTCTGGGCGTCAAGGTCTTTGGCCCAACTACGTCGCAGTGCTTCACTCACTGGCGCCGCCCCTCCTCATTGCTCAACCCCAAAACCTTCGTTCCCCAGGAAAAAACCTCGTCGTACAGCGCCGGCTCATCCGACAGCGTCGCCCCCAGCGACGGAACCATCTCCTTGAGCGCGGGCAGCCACGCCTGAAAGCGGTTGGCAAAGCAGCGTTCCAGCACCCCGAGCATGATCGGCACCGCTGTCGAGGCTCCCGGGGAACCGCCGAGCAGCCCCGCGATGCTTCCATCGGCGGCGCCAACCACGGTGGTGTCGAAGTCGAGCACCCCGCCTTTGCTCCTGTCGCGCCGGATGACCTGCACCCGCTGGCCGGCCACCGTCAGCTCCCAGTCCGAACCCACTGCGGTGGGGGCGAATTCGCGCAGCATGCGAAGCCGGTCCGGTTCGGACAGGCGCAGCTGCCTGATCAGGTATCTGAGCAGGGTCAGCTGGCTGATGCCGACACCGAGCAGCGAGGCCAGGTTGTCCGGCTTGACCGAGCGGGGCAGATCGGTGAAGTGCCCGTGTTTCAAGAACTTCGGTGACCAGCCGGCGTAGGGACCGAACACCAGCCACGGCTTGCCGTTGACGTAGCGCAGGTCCAGATGCAGCGCGCCCAGCGGCGGGGCGCCCGCTGCGGGAGCCCCGTAGACCTTGGCCCGGTGGGCGGCGGTGAGCGCCGGGTTGTCGGCGCGCAGGAAACGGCCGCCGATCGGGAATCCCGCGAAGCCTTTGACCTCGTCGATGCCGGACTTCTGCAACAGCGGCAGCGCGTCGCCGCCGGCGCCGACGAAGACGAATTTGGCGTTCAGACGGTACTTTTCGCCGGTGCGCCGGTTTCCGACCAACAGCGTCCAGCTGCCGTCGGACTGGCGGGACAGCTTGCGGACCTCGTGGCCGAACAGTGCCGTCGCGCCGCTGCGCACGCAGAACCCGACGAGCTGTCGCGACAGGGCGCCGAAGTCGACATCGGTGCCGTCGGCCGCCCAGTTCAGCGCCGTCGGTTCGGAGAAGTCACGCCCGGCCGACATGAACGGTAACCGGCGGGCGAACTCTTCCGCGTCGTCGATCAATTCGATGCCGGCGAACAGCGGATTGGGCGCCAGTGCCCGCTGCCGCCGCCGCAGATAGTCGACGCCCTTCGCCCCCCGCACGAAGCTCGCGTGCGGGATCGCGGTCAGGAAGCGCCGATCGGTCAGGATCCCGTTCTCGATGGCGTAGGCCCAGAACTGGCGGGTCACCTGGAATTGCTCGTTGATGCGCACCGCTTTGCTGATGTCGATCGAGCCGTCGGCGCGCTGCGGCGTGTAGTTCAGCTCGCACAGCGCCGAATGCCCGGTGCCGGCGTTGTTCCAGGGGCTGCTGCTCTCGGCGGCGACGGCGTCCAGGCGCTCCACGAAGGTCATCGACCAATCCGGCTGCAGCCGGCGCAGCAACGCTCCCAGCGTCGCGCTCATGATGCCCGCGCCCACCAGCACGACGTCCGTCGACGTGGTTCTGGCTAGCGATGACACCGGCTTGTTGGTCCTTCCCTCGTCTGGGCCGGTCCCCAGGTTATCCCGAGGCAACGTGGCCGCGAACGACGTGCGCCGCCCCGTGGCCAGCAAAAGCTCTAAGCTGGCCTCGTGACTGGCAGGGTGACCGGCGAAGTGTCGGGCTGGGTGCCCGATGTCCTCCCCGGTTATCAGCAGCGCACCATCACGCTCGGGCCCGATCCGGCCGGTGAGGGCGACATCGTCGCGACGCTGATCCGGCGCGGGCCCGAACCGCACCAGGCGGGCCGCGAGGCGGCGGCCGCCGCGCACGCGGTGCTGGCGGTGCACGGCTACACCGACTACTTCTTCCACACCGAGCTGGCCGATCATTTCGCGGCCCGCGGCTTCGCCTTCTATGCGCTGGACCTCCACAAGTGCGGCCGGTCGCGGCGGGACGGCCAGACGCCGCACTTCATCACCGACCTCGCCAACTACGAGACCGAACTCGATCAGGCGCTGGCCGGCATCGTGGAACACGGCCGGGTGCTGCTGTACGCGCATTCCGCGGGCGGCCTCATCGTGTCGTTATGGCTGGACCGGTTGCGCCGGCGAAATCCGGCCGCGCACGCCCGCGTTGGCGGTCTGGTGCTCAACAGCCCGTTTCTGGAGCTGCCGGGGCCGACGTTTCTGCGGCATTCCGTGACGGTGGCGCTGATCGCGGGCCTGTCCCGGGTGCGGTCCAAGGGCGTGGCCCGGTCGCCGGGTGAGGGGGGCTACGGCACCACCCTGCACCGCGACTATGGCGGTGAATTCGACTACGACCTGCAATGGAAACCCGTCGGCGGCTTCCCCATCACCTTTGGCTGGCTGCACGCCGTCCGCCGCGGCCAGGCCCGGTTGCATCGCGGGTCTCGACGTCGGCGTGCCGAATCTGATTCTGCGATCGGATCACAGCGTGCACGAAAGCACCGATTCGGAGTCCATGCAGTGCGGTGACGCGGTTCTCGACGTCACCCAGATCGCGCGCTGGGCCGGCTGCATCGGCAACCGCACCGCCGTGGTTCCGGTGACCGACGCCAAGCACGACGTGTTCTTGTCGCTGCCGGGGCCGCGCGAAGTCGCCTATCGGGAACTGGATCTCTGGCTGGACGGCTACCTGCGCACCACCAATGAAGCCTCGGCAGCGCTGCGAAAGGGGTGACGGGTTGGAGACGTACGACCTCGCGATCATCGGAACCGGTTCGGGCAACAGCATTCTCGACGACCGTCTTGCCGACAAGCGGGTGGCGATCTGCGAGCAGGGCACCTTCGGCGGCACGTGCCTGAACGTCGGGTGCATCCCGACCAAGATGTTCGTCTACGCCGCCGGGGTCGCCGATTCGATACGGAGCGCGGCACGCTACGGCATCGACGCGCGCATCGACCGGGTGCGCTGGGACGACATCGTCTCGCGCGTCTTCGGGCGCATCGATCCGATCGGGGTCGGCGGCGAGGACTATCGGAACGCCACACCCAACATCGATGTGTACAAGCAGCACACCAGGTTCGGGCCGGTGCAGGCCGACGGGCGCTACCTGTTGCGCACGGATGCCGGCGACGAGTTTACGGCCGACCAGGTGGTGATCGCCGCGGGGGCCCGGGCGGTGGTGCCCCCGGCGATCCTCGAGTGCGGCGCCCGGTATCACACCAGCGACACGATCATGCGGATCCCCGAGTTACCAGAGCATCTGGTGATCGTCGGGGGTGGTTTCGTGTCGGCCGAATTCGCACACATCTTCTCCGCGCTGGGCTCGCGGGTCACCCTGGTGGTTCGGGGCTCCGCGCTGTTACGGCATCTCGACGACGTTCTCGGCGAACGCTTCACCCGCATCGCGGCGAACAAATGGGAACTGCACACCCATCGCAATGTCGTGGGCGCCGAGAACCAGGGGTCGGGCGTCGCGGTGCAACTCGACAACGGCCACACCATCAACGCCGACGCGCTGCTGGTGGCGACCGGACGGGTGTCCAACGCCGATCAACTCGACCTCGAGCAGGCCGGTATCGCAGTCGAGGACGGCCTGGTGGCCGTCGACCAGTACCAGCGAACCACCGCGCGTGGGGTTTTCGCGCTCGGCGACGTCTCCTCGCGGTATCAGCTCAAGCACGTCGCCAACCACGAGGCCCGCGTCGTGCAGCACAACCTGCTCTGCGACTGGGACGACACCGAGGCGATGGCCCTCACCGACCATCGCTACGTCCCGTCGGCGGTCTTCACCGATCCGCAGATCGCCAGCGTCGGACTGACCGAAAACGAAGCCATCGCACAGGGATTCGAAGATATCGGCCAAGATTCAGGACTACGGCGACGTCGCCTACGGCTGGGCGATGGAGGACACCACCGGCATCGTCAAACTGATCGCCGAGCGCGGCACCGGGCGCCTGCTGGGTGCGCACATCATGGGCCATCAGGCCTCGTCGATCATCCAGCCGCTGGTCCAGGCAATGAGCTTCGGGCTCACCGCCGCGCAGATGGCCCGCGGGCAGTACTGGATCCACCCGGCGCTGCCCGAGGTGGTGGAGAACGCGCTGCTGGGCCTGCGCTGACCTCAGCGCCGGCGCGCCCGCGCGGCGGCTCGTCACCCTGACACTGCGGACACAGGCCGTGCAGCGTCAGTCCGGCCGCGCTCCGACAGCGCGAACGAACTGCCCGCCATCGCGTGTTCGAGCGCCGAACTCAGCTGGCGGGCGGGCACCTCGATGATGGTGGCCGCACTTGCGTACATACCGCGTGATGGTGCGGCGCGGTGGCCAGACCGTAAGTCGTCACGCCGCCGTCGAGCGTCAACGCGTGCAGCACCCCCTGATCGACCAGCGTGGTCACCGTGCGGTAGACGGTCGCCACGTCGGGCGCGTGGGTGCCGGGCGGCAGGCATTCCCGCAGCCGCTTGTCGATCTCGGCGACCGGCAGGTGACCGTTGACGGGCTCGAGCACCGCCAGCACCTGGATTCGCGAGGCCATCCGCCGCAGCCCCCGGGCGCGCAGCAGATCGCCGATCCTCTCGGTGACCGACGCATCCAGTACCGACGGCTTGGGCGCCACCGGTTCAGTGTCGTCGCCCGGGCGGCCGGATCGCCAGTCTTCGGTCGCGATCACGACACCTCAATTCCTGCAACTCACTTGCATCTGGCGAGGCGCGGAACTTACAGTCGTGCCGGTTGTTCTCAGCCCGATACCGCAAGGACGCGCCGGAAGGACCCCAGTGGCCAGCACCGAGATCGACTGGCGGCCGTCACGGACGACCAGGGTTCTCGGCGCCCTGACGCCGGCGGAGTGGTGGCGACTGGCATCGATGCTGGCGGTGATCGTCGCGCTGCATCTGCTCGGCTGGTTCACCATGGTCGTCTTCGTAGCACCGGCCCAATACAGCTTGGGCGGCAAAGCCTTTGGCGTCGGCATCGGAGCTGACGGCCTACACCCTGGGCATGCGTCACGCCTTCGACGCCGACCATATCGCCGCCATCGACAACACCACCCGCAAGCTGATGAACGACGGGCAGCGCCCGCTGGCCGTCGGCTTCTTCTTTTCGCTGGGCCACTCCACGGTTGTCTTCGGGCTTGCGGTGCTGCTGGCGTGCGGGGTCAGGACGGTCGTGCGGACCGGTCAGCGACGACTCCTCGGCGCTGCACCACTACACCGGTCTGATCGGCACCAGCGTCTCGGGCGTGTTCCTGTACGCGATCGCGCTTCTCAACGTCATCGTCCTGGTCGGCATACTGCGCGTGTTCGCGCGGCTGCGCCGGGGCGAATACGATCCCGACACCGACGCGGCCGAACTGGAGCGGCAGCTGGACAACCGCGGGTCTGATGAACCGGTTGCTCGGCCGCTTCACCAAGTCGATCACCAAGTCCTGGCACATGTATCCCGTCGGCTTGTTGTTCGGGCTCGGCTTCGACACCGCCACCGAGATCGCGCTACTGGTGCTGGCCGGCACCAGCGCCGCCGCCGGGCTGCCGTGGTACGCCATCATGTGCCTGCCGGTGCTGTTCACCGCCGGCATGTGCCTGCTGGACACCGTCGACGGCTCTTTCATGAATTTCGCCTACGGCTGGGCCTTTTCCAACCCGGTCCGCAAGATCTACTACAACATCACCATCACCGCGCTGTCGGTGGCGGTCGCCCTCGCTGATCGGCAGCGTCGAACTGCTCGTCCTGTTCGCCGACCAGTTCGGTTGGCGGGGCGCGTTCTGGAGCTGGATCGGCGGGCTGGACCTCAACGCGATCGGCTACGTCGTCGTCGGCATGTTCGTCGTCACGTGGGCGGTGGCGCTGCTCGTCTGGCGCTACGGGCGCATCGAGGAGAAGTGGAGCGCGTGAGCCGACCGGCGAGAGGCTGACCACAAACCGCCGTTCGGGTGTAGAACAGTGCTCATGGGCTCCTCGGCCTGCGCCCGGCTCGCGGATCGGCGGTGATCGGCGGTGCATGAGCTGTCGTTGTGCGAAGCGATCGCCGGTGTGGTCAAGGATCACGCCGACGGCCGGCACGTCGACGTGGTGCGGGTCCGGGTCGGCGCCCTTCGGCAGGTGGTGCCCGAGTCGCTGTCCTTCTGCTGGACGCTGGTCCGCGACGCGGAGGACATGCCGGACGCCGAACTCGAACTCGAATGCGTCGGCGCCGAAGTCAAGTGCCGCGCATGCGGCGCACAGTCCGAGATCACTTCGCCGTGGTCGATCTGGTGCCCGCGGTGCGACAGTTCCGACGTCCAAGTGCTGCGCGGCAACGAATTCCTGGTGACGTCACTGGATGTCTCATGAAAGGCATTGGCGATGGGTAGATTTCATCGGCACGACGACGGAACCGTGCACACCCATGAGCACGACCACCTCCCGCACGATCACGATCACGATCACGGCGATCACAGCCGCTACCAGACCGGCAGCCAGCGCGTCGACGTGCTGGAGGCGATCTTCGCCGAGAACGACCTGCTCGCCGACGCCAACCGGGCGGCCTTCGAAAGCAACGGGGTGCGCACCCTCAACCTGATGAGCTCGCCGGGATCGGGCAAGACCACCATCCTGCAGGCGACGCTCGACGAACTCGCCGGCGAGCTGGCAATCGGGGTGATCGAGGGTGATATCGCCACCGACCTGGACGCGGCCAAGCTCAGCGGTCGCGGCGCCCAGGTGTCACTGCTCAATACCAGCAACGGATTTGGCGGCGAATGCCACCTCGACGCGCCGATGATCAACCGCGCGCTACCCGGCCTCGACCTCGCGGCGCTGAACCTGGTGATCATCGAGAACGTCGGCAATCTGGTCTGCCCGGCGGAGTTCGACGTCGGCGAGCACGCCAAGGCCATGGTTTATTCGGTGACCGAGGGCGAGGACAAGCCGCTGAAGTATCCTGTGATGTTCCGGTCGGTGGATGTGGTGCTGCTCAACAAAATCGACTTGGTGCCCCACCTCGACGTGGACGTCGACACGTACATCGCCCATGTCCGCAAAGTCAATGCGGCAGCGACGATTTTGCCGGTCAGTGCGCGCACCGGCGATGGCATGGCCGCGTGGTTCGGCTGGCTGCGGCGGTTCGCGACGGACGGCGCCTGAAACGCCGCGGGCGGGGCCGCTACCCACCGCGCTCCTGCGAAGCATTCGCAGGACGACCGCCCCGGAATGGTTAGCCCGACTCGGCGAATCATCCAGGCGCGACACCGCTTTTCGGCACTATGCGACACCTGCCTAGTTGTGAGTGATGGCGAACCGTTGACAACGCACGATAGCGGGAGTAGACCCAAAAAATAGCGCTACGCAAGTGGGCCGACGGTCGACTCCGGTGGCGCAGGAGCCCCAGCCCGGCTCCGGAGAGCTGCAGCATGCCAACAGAAGCAGCAGTCAAGGCAGAACAAACATTGATCCATGTTCTATGGATTAACGCGGGCCTCAGTTGTGACGGTGATTCGGTGGCATTGACTGCTGCCACCCAGCCCAGCGTGGAGGAGATCGCCCTGGGAGCCCTGCCCGGACTCCCCCAGGTCGCCGTGCACTGGCCCCTGATCGACTTCGAATGCGGACCCAACGGAGGCGCCGACGACTTCTTGGAGTGGTTCTTCAAAGCCGACCGCGGCGAGTTGGAACCCTTTGTCCTCGTGGTCGAAGGATCCATTCCGAACGAGAAGATCAAGGACGAGGGCTACTGGTGCGGCTTCGGCAACGACCCGGCCACCGGGCAGCCGATGACCACCAGCGAGTGGCTCGACCGGTTGGCGCCCAAGGCCACCGCGATCGTGGCGGTCGGGACCTGCGCCACCTACGGGGGAATCCACGCGATGGCCGGCAACCCGACGGGGGCGATGGGCGTACCGGACTACCTCGGCTGGGACTGGACGAGCAAGGCGGGCATTCCGATCGTGTGCGTGCCCGGCTGCCCGATCCAGCCCGACAACCTGTCGGAGACGCTGACCTACCTGCTCTACATGGCGACCGGCCAGGCGCCGATGATTCCGCTCGACGATGCGCTGCGCCCGCAGTGGCTGTTCGGCAAGACCGTGCACGAAGGTTGCGACCGGGCCGGCTACTACGAGCAGGGCGACTTCGCCACCGAGTACGGATCGCCGAAATGCATTGTGAAACTTGGTTGTTGGGGACCAGTCGTCAAATGCAATGTGCCCAAGCGCGGATGGATCAACGGCGTCGGGGGTTGCCCCAACGTTGGTGGAATCTGCATTGGCTGCACAATGCCGGGGTTTCCGGACAAGTTCATGCCGTTCATGGATGAGCCACCGGGCGGCAAGATCTCGAGTACCGCGTCGGGTTTGTACGGAGCCGTGATTCGCAGCTTGAGGGGTATCACGGAACGCACCGTCGACAAAGAGCCGCGGTGGCGCCATAACGGCGACCAACTCACCACTGGAGCGCGCCGCACCTGGTAGGTCACCTACCGGGTGCGCGCGCTCTTTTCACGACATTCGTAGACAAAGAGCCGTCGCCGCATCAGCCAACGCGGAACAGCAGCCAAAGCGGAAGAAGTAGCGCGATGACAACCATCATTCCCGAACCCACCCAGGCCAAGCGGGAACCCGGCCAACTGGTCGACATGGCGTGGGACCCCATCACCAGGATCGTGGGCAGCCTGGGCATCTACACCAAGATCGACTTCGAGAACAAAGAGGTCGTCGAGTGTCACAGCACCTCGTCGATCTTCCGCGGCTACTCGATCTTCATGAAGGGCAAGGATCCTCGCGACGCCCACTTCATCACCAGCCGCATCTGCGGCATCTGCGGCGACAACCATGCCACCTGTTCGTGCTACACGCAGAACATGGCCTATGGCGTCAAGCCGCCGCACCTGGGCGAGTGGATCGTCAACCTCGGCGAGGCCGCGGAATACATGTTCGACCACAACATCTTCCAGGAGAACCTGGTCGGAGTGGACTTCTGCGAGAAGATGGTCTCCGAGACCAATCCGAGTGTCCTGTCGCTGGCCGAGAAGACGCCGGCCCCGCACGCCGACGCCCACGGATACAAGACGATCGCGGACATCATGCGCTCGCTCAACCCGTTCAGCGGTGAGTTCTACCGCGAGGCGCTGGCGGTGAGCCGCTGGACGCGAGAGATGTTCTGCCTCATGGAGGGACGCCACGTGCACCCCTCCACGCTGTATCCCGGCGGGGTCGGCACCGTGGCGACCATCCAGCTGATGACCGACTACATGACGCGGCTGATGCGCTACGTCGAGTTCATGAAGAAGGTCGTGCCCATGCACGACGACCTGTTCGACTTCTTCTACACCGCACTGCCCGGTTACGAGAAGGTCGGGCTGCGCCGCACCCTGCTCGGTTGCTGGGGCTCCTTCCAGGACCCCGAGGTGTGCAACTTCGAATACAAGGACATGGAGCGCTGGGGTAACGCGATGTTCGTCACCCCGGGCGTGGTGATCGACGGCAAGCTGGTCACCCACTCGCTGGTGGACATCAACCTCGGCATCCGAATCCTTTTGGGCAGTTCATATTACGATGACTGGACCGACCAGGAAATGTTCGTCAAGACCGATCCGCTGGGCAACGCGGTGGACCGGCGCCATCCGTGGAACCAGCACACCAACCCGCACCCGCAGAAGCGGGACCTGGAAGGCGGCAAATACAGCTGGGTGATGTCACCGCGCTGGTTCGACGGCAAGGACCACCTGGCGCTGGACACCGGCGGCGGCCCACTGGCCCGACTGTGGTCGACGGCGCTGGCCGGCCTGGTGGACATCGGTTACGTGAAGGCGACCGGCAGCAGCGTCAAGATCAACCTGCCCAAGACGGCCCTGAAGGGACCCGTCGAGTTGGAGTGGAAGATCCCCGCCTACGGCAGCAACACGATCGAGCGCGACCGGGCGCGCACCTACTTCCAGGCCTACGCGGCGGCGTGCGCTTTGCACTTCGCCGAGAAGGCGCTCGCAGAGATTCGCGCCGGGCGCACCAAGACGTGGGAGAAGTTCGACGTGCCCGACGAGGCCATCGGCTGCGGCTTCACCGAGGCGGTGCGGGGCGTGCTCAGCCACCACATGGTGATCCGGGACGGCAAGATCGCCAACTATCACCCGTACCCGCCTACGCCGTGGAATGCCAACCCGCGCGACAGTTATGGCACACCGGGTCCGTACGAGGACGCGGTGCAGGGGCAGCCGATCTTCGAGGAGAACGGCCGCGACAACTTCAAAGGAATCGACGTCATGCGCACGGTGCGCAGCTTCGATCCATGCCTGCCGTGTGGCGTGCACATGTACCTGGGGAAGGGCAAATCCCTGGACAGACTGCACACGCCGACCCAGTCACCCGTCGGGGAGTGACACATGGCGGATCGCCCGGACAAGTCCGCGAATGACGCGCAGTGGCGTGCGGCGGGCGATCGGATCCAGACACTGCTGGATTCCTGCGCAGCGAGTGGGACCGCCGCGTATGACCGTGCGCAGCAACTGGTTCGCGAGGTAGTCGGGCTCTACGGCGCCGGGCTGGAGCGGATCGTGCGGATGGCCGGCGATCCGGGACCGGACGGGGGGCTGGTCGAGCGGCTGGCCACCGACGACCTGGTGGCCAGCCTGCTCCTGGTGCACGGCCTGCATCCGCACGACGTGCACCGCAGGGTGTCCGACGCGCTGGATCGGGTGCGGCCCTACCTGGGTTCGCACGGCGGGGACGTCGATCTGCAGGAGGTCGTTCCGGGCGACCCCGACGGCGCTGTCGTACGGCTGGCCTTCACCGGCAGCTGTAAGAGCTGCCCGTCATCGGCGGTGACGCTGGAGCTGGCCGTGCAGGATGCGGTCCTCGCGGCGGCACCGGAGATCTCCTCGATCGAGGTGGTGACCGCCGAAGCTACGGCCACTCCGGCGAGTGTCATTCCCGCCGAATCGCTTCTGGCGCATCTACATTCGAACGGCCATGGGCCAACCGCCTGGCACCCGGCGCCCGAACTGGCCGAGTTGACACCCGGCGAAGTCGCGGGATTCGTGATCGACGGGGTGACCGTGCTGGCCTGCCGGGTCGGGGACCAAACCTTCGCCTACCGGGATCACTGTCCGGCGTGTGACGACTCGCTGGCGGGTTCGCAACTGCGCGGTCAAATCCTGCGTTGTGCGGGCTGCGGAACGGAGTTCGACGCCGTCCGGGCGGGAGCCGCGTCCGGTGGTTCGGCCGGACATCTCGATCCGATTCCGCTGCTGACCCGCGACGGCCTGCTGTCGGTGGCGTTGCGGCCCGACGTGATGGGCGCACCGGCATGAGCACCCCGTTCGAGGTCCTGGCCCGCATCAAAAGCGACCGGCGCGCCCCCGAGCCGGCCGGTGAGCGCTGCGAGATGTGCACGGAGTCGATCGCCGACGAGCACCAGCACGTGGTCAATGTGGCCGGCCGCCAACTCATGTGCGTCTGCCGCGCCTGCTATCTGCTGTTCACCGACACCCAAGCCGACCTGCGTTACCGCGCGGTGCCCGACCGGTATCTGTCGTTTCCCGACTTCGCGCTGGACCGCCTGGTGTGGGAGGCACTGCAGATCCCGGTCGGGGTCGCCTTCTTCTTCACCAACTCCGCACTTGGGCACACCGTCGCCTTTTACCCCGGACCGGCCGGGGCTACCGAATCCGAGCTGGATATGGAGGTCTGGGAGACCATTCGCGGCGCCGACCCGCGGGTCAGCCTGTTGGCCGACGACGTGGAGGCGCTGCTCGTCCGGGTCGCCGACAGCGCCCAGGATGGCGAATTGGCGCAGCCGCAAACGTATCTGGTACCCATCGACGCCTGCTACGAATTCGTCGGACGCCTGCGCATGCTGTGGCGCGGCTTCGACGGCGGCCAGCAGGCCCGCGAATTCATCGACGGCTTCTTCGAGCGGCTCGCCGCCCGCGCGAGAAAGACACCGCGATGAACGACCCGCCGATGAATGTGAGCTTCGCGGTTCTGGACGTGACCGCCGAACCGTACAGCGTCAGCCCGGTGCTCACCGCCCGCATCGCCGTCACCGCCGGCGGCCCCGGTGTAGTGGACCCCGTGCACGCCATCGCCCTGCGCTGCCAGGTCCGAATCGAACCACTGCGCCGTTCCTACTCCGACGACGAAGCGGCCGGGCTGACGGATTTGTTCGGCGGCCGCGAACGCTGGGCCAGCACCCAACGCACCTTCCTGTGGCAGCATTGCGCCACGATGGTTCCGGGGTTCACCGGTCACGCCACCGCGACCCTGCACCTGGATTGCACCTACGACTTCGAGGTGGCCGCCGCCAAGTACCTGCACGCGCTGCGCGACGGTGCTGTCCCACTGCAATTCCTGTTCAGTGGAACGATTTTCGTCAACTCCGAGCGCGGGTTCTCGGTGCAGCAGGTGTCGTGGGACTGCGAGGACGACTACGCCATGCCGGTCACGGTCTGGCGTGACCTCATCGCACAGCACTACCCCAACAGCGGATGGATCCGGCTGAGCCACGAGACCATCGCGGAGCTGGCCGGCTACAAGTCAGCCCACGGAATGCTCGACTTCGACCACGCCGTCACCTCGTTGCTGGACGCCACCGTCGATCACGAGGTGGCGCGATGACATCGAGCTGGGATCGCGCCCGCGCCGTCGCCGACGCGGTGCTCTACGAGGGCTACCTGCTCTACCCGTACCGGGGGACGTCGACCAAGAACCAGTCACGGTGGCAGTTCGGGGTTCTGGGTCCGCGCGGCGCGGCCGAGGCCGGGCTGGGCGAAGACGATAACATTTCCGCGGATTTCCTGGTCGACGGCGCCCGGGCGCTGACGCTGGTGGTGCGGTTCCTGCAGTTGCAGCGCCGGCGGACCGAACGGGCAGTCGGGGACGGCGATTTCGCGCCCGTCGGCGAGCTGCGGACCGCGGGCGGGTCGTGGCTGACCTGGGACGAAGCGGTGGAATGCGAGATCTCCTTCGGCCCCCTCGCGTTCGGCGATCAACCCTGGTCGCTCCCGGTGCAGGCCGGCGCGGCGACCGACATCGAAATCCTGGACGGCGGCCGGCTGGTTCGCGAACGAGACGAGGTGCGGGGCGTACTGACCGTCACCAGCGAGCCCGATGGCGACCTTCGGCGGGTTTCGGTGCGGGTTACCAACACCGGTGCGCCCGCACGCGACAGGGACGACGCGATCGCGCGGTCCATGATCGGAACGCACCTGATCGCCGAAGTGGTTGGCGGCCGGTTCATCTCGCTGCTCGAGCCGCCGCAGGCGGCGACCGACGCGGTGTCCCGGTGCCGCCGGCATCGCTGCTTCCCGGTGCTGGCCGGACCCCCGGGCACCGACGACATGCTGCTGATCTCACCGATCATCCTCTACGACCACCCCGAGGTCGCCGAGCAGAGCGACACCGCCCTGTACGACTGCACGGAGATCGACGAGATCCTCACCCTGCGGGTGATGACCATGACGGACGACGAGAAGGCGCAGGCCCGGGCGACCGACCCGCGGGCCGCGCGGATCATCGACGAATGCGACGCCATGTCGCCCGAGGCCATGGCCCGGCTGCACGGCGTACTGCGCGATCCGCACGCGACTCGATGTCTCCGCCGGCCTGGTACCCGAGATTCCCGAAGGAGTTCAATGGTGGGATCCGCTGGCCGACAACGCCGTCCGCCCCGAGATCGACGCGGTGCTGGTGAACGGGGTCCGGATCGCGCGGGGCAGCAGGGTCCGGTTGCGCCCGCGGCGCAACGCCGACGCGCAGGACATCTTCGTCGCCGGCAAGACCGCCCGGGTCACCTCGGTGCATGAGGACGTCGAGGGCAACAAGCACGTCGGCGTCGTCGTCGACGAGGACCCGGCCGCGGACCTGCACGACTGGTACGGCCGCTACCTGTACTTCTCCCCCGACGAAGTCGAGCCGCTGCAGTCGCAGCACAGCACAAACCCCTGAAAGGAGTTCACCATGGAAATCCTAGGCTGGATCTTCATCGCCCTCGTCGCGCTGGTGGCCGCGGTCGCGCTGACACTGGGCGCGATATCGCTGCCGGATGCCCGCCGCTATCTCAAGTTGAGGCGGATGTAACCGACGCGAGTGCCACCATGACAACGCGCATCCTGGTAGCCGGGATCGGCAACATCTTTCTGGGAGACGACGGGTTCGGCTCCGAGGTGGTCCGCAACGCCGAACTGCCCCAGGACGATCCGACGGTCCAGGTCATCGACTACGGAATCCGGGGCATGCACCTGGCCTACGACCTGCTCGAGGAGTGGGACACGCTGGTCCTGGTCGACGCCGTGCCCAGCCAGGGCCATCCCGGCACGCTGCACGTCTTTCAGGCCGACCACAATTCGTCACCGGAGACGAACGGTTTGGACGGGCACAGCATGGACCCGGCCGCCGTGTTCGCCAGCCTGCGGGCACTGGGCGGCCAGCCGCCCTACACCGTGGTCGTCGGATGCGAGGCCGGCAGCGTCCAGGAGGGCATCGGCCTGACCGAACCGGTCGCACAGGCCGTCCCGAGGGCGGCGCGGGCGGTGGAGGAGATCGTCGCGGCGCTGCACGGCGCCAGTTTTTCGGCGGCCGAAGGGGGGTGCTGAGCCATGTGTTTGGGCATACCGGGGCAGGTGATCGGAATGCTGGACGGCTTCGAGGGGCAGCTCGCGCTCGTCGACGTCGCCGGTGAACAACGCAAGGTCAACGTCGGCATGTTGCCGGAGGAGACGTTCGCGCCCGGCGACTGGGTGATCATCCACATGGGCTTCGTCGTCGAGAAGACGGATCAGGCCGGGGCCGAACAGGCCATGGCCGGACTGGAGCTGATGGGCCGAGGCCGCGACCGACACTGCACCCGAAGGCCGGTTGACATGACCGATACCCCCCTGCTCTCGCGGCCCGGCCCCCCCGACACCCAAGTGCGGCAGCACGTCACGGTAACCGGCGTGGTGCAGGGGGTCGGCTTCCGTCCGTTCGTCCATCGGATCGCGACCGAACTGGACCTGGCCGGATTCGTCGGAAACGACTCGGGTGCGGTCTTTCTCGAGGTTCAGGGCAGGCCCGCCCCGGTGGCGGAATTCGCGCGCCGGCTGCGCGCCGAGGCGCCGCCCCTGGCACGGATCACCGAGGTCCGCGTCGCCGACGTCGCGGCCGACCCCGCCTGCCCACCCGGGTTCCGGATCGTGCCAAGCCAATTGGTCGCAGGGACGGCCACCCCGATCCCGCCCGACATCGCGGTGTGCGACGACTGCATCGCCGAACTGTTCGACCCGCTCGACCGGCGCTACCGGCATCCGTTCGTGACGTGCACGAACTGCGGACCGCGGTTCACCATCATCACGCAACTGCCCTACGACCGGCCGGCCACCACCATGGCGGCGTTCGCCATGTGTGGGCGCTGCGCCGCCGAATACCACGATCCGGCGGATCGTCGATTCCACGCGCAGCCCATCGCCTGCCCCGACTGCGGGCCGAGCCTGTGGTTCGCGTCGCCGGCCGGCCGGGTGAGCGGCCCGGACGCGGCGCTGAGCGGCCACCCAGGCCGCGCTGGCATCCGGTGCGGTGGTGGCCATCAAGGGAGTCGGCGGGTACCACCTGGCCTGCGCCGTCGACGACGCAACGGCGGTCGGCGCGCTGCGGTCACGAAAGGCCCGCGGCGCCAAGCCGTTTGCCATGCTGGTTCGCGATCTCGACGTGGCGCGCCGCTACGCCCACGTCGACGACGCCGAGGCCGCGGTGCTGGCCGGTCCGGCCCGCCCGATCGTGCTTACTGCGGCGACGGGCCGGCGCGCCGGTCGCCGCGGCCGTCGCGCCCGGCAGCCCGCTGCTGGGGCTGATGCTGCCGTACTCCCCCGTCCATCACCTGCTGCTGGCGCCGGTGCCCGGCAGCGCCGAACCGGTGCCCGAGGCGCTCGTGCTGACCAGTGCCAACCGCTCCGATGAGCCGATCTGCTTCACCGGTGACGATGCGGCGCAACGACTTCCGTCGCTGTGCGACGCGGTGCTCGACCACGACCGGCCGATTCACGTGCCGTGCGACGACTCGGTGGTGCGCGTCGTCCACGACGAGCAGGGGGCCAGCGAGCTGCCGATCCGCCGGTCCCGCGGCTACGCGCCGTTGCCGGTCGAGTTGAACCTCGATGCCCCCGCCGTGCTGGCGGTGGGCGGCGAACTGAAGAACACGTTCTGCCTCACCGACGGCCGGCGGGCCTACCTGTCCGGCCACATCGGCGACATGGCCACCTGGGAGACGCTGCGCGCGTTCGAGCGCGCGGTGCGCCAGCTCAGCGAGATCCGCGGCCGGCCGGGCCGTTTGGCCGCCGACCTGCATCCCGGCTATCACACGCGGGGCTGGGCCGAGCGTCACGCGGACGAGCGCCCGCTGGATCTGGTCCAGCACCACCATGCGCACGTGGTCTCGCTGCTGGCCGAACACGGGCGCCTCGGCGAACCCATCGTCGGGGTCGCCTTCGACGGCACCGGTTACGGCTGCGACGAGACCATCTGGGGCGGTGAGATTCTCGCGCTGGGAACCCGAAGCCACCGCTTCGTTCGGGCGGGCCACCTGTTGGCGGTGCCGCTTCCCGGCGGCGACGCGGCGGTGCGCAATCCGTGGCGGATGGCGTTGTCCCAGTTGTGGACGGCGGACATCGACTGGACCCCCGACCTGGCGCCGGTGGCCGCCGCGACCGCCGACGAACGGCGCTTGGTCCGTTCGCAATTGGAGACCGGGAGGGGCTGTGTGCCGTGTTCGAGCATGGGCCGCTTGTTCGACGCCGTCGCCTCGCTGCTCGGGGTGCGGCACCGCATCGACTACGAAGGGCAGGCCGCGATCGAGCTCGAGGCGCTGGCGCTGTCGGCCGATGTGACGCCCGCACAGCCGTCGTTGCCGCTCGCGGTGCGCCCCGACGGGGTGATCGATCCGGCCCCGATGGTGCAGACCTTGGTCGCCGCGCTGTACGCCGGGACGCCCCGGCGGTGCTCGCCGCGGCGTTTCACCGGGCCGTCGCCGTCGCCGTCGCCGAGGTCGTCACCCAGGTAGCGGGCGGCACTACGCTGGTGGGCCTCACCGGCGGGGTGTTCCAGAATGTCCTGTTGCTGCGCGCCTGCCGTACGTTGCTGCAGCAGAACGGGTTTGAGGTCCTCACCCATCACACCGTGCCGCCGAACGACGGCGGGCTGGCCCTGGGCCAGGCCACGGTCTCGATGCTGACCGCGCGGGAGGAGGGGTGGACGCGATGATCACCACTGCCATCGATCGCGGGCTGAGTGCCGAACTGGCCGAAGACCTCGCCGCCACCGCGCTGACGCTGGCCAAGCGATTCGCCGCGGGCGCCACCATGTGGTCCATCGCGCCGTCGTGGGAACCCCATGCGCTGCACATCGCGGTCGAATTCGTCCATCCGGTGATCATGGGCAAGCGGGCCCTGCCGGCCGTGGCGCTGACCGGACCCGATCTGGTCGATCTGGTGCGCGTGTCGGTGCGCCCCGGCGACATCGTGGTCGCGGTCTCCGGCGCGGACAATGCGGACGTGCGCTCGGTGATGCGCCGCGCCCCGGCCTGGGGCGCCACCACGATCTGGATCGGCAGCGGGAGCGGCCGCCAAGCCGCCGCGGCCGATCACGTGCTGTGGCTGGACGATCCCGACCCGCGCGTGCCCGCCACCGGTGGCTTCGTGCTCTTCTACCACCTGTTGTGGGAGCTGACCCACGTGTGTTTCGAGCATTCCGGCTTGCTCAAACCCAAGTGCGACGACGAGGTGTGTGTCACGTGCAGCGACGAAGGCCGGCTGGGCGAGGTGGTGAGCGCTTCGGTCGACGGTCAGGCCAAGGTGCGCACCGCCCGGGGAATCGAGGACGTGGTCACCACACTCATCGACCCCGTCGCACCCGGCGAGCTGGTGCTGGTGCACGCCGGAACGGCGATCAGCCGCGTCGGCGACGACGACGAGCGAGAAGGTATTTCATGAGTCCCACCGACGAACCCACCAACTTCTTGTACCCGTTCATCGACGCCGAAGAGGACGACCCCTCGGCGCTGCTCGCCGACCTGGCCGCGTCCGCCCAGGCCAAGGCGTCCGAAAGCCTGGCACTGCGGCGCTCCACGCTGGAAGCCAACGCCGACCTGCTGGCAGCGGCCGCCGCCGAGCTGGCGCGCCGATTCGCCACCGGCGGAAGGATGTTCACCTTCGGCAACGGCGGCAGCTGCACCGACTGCACCACACTGGCCGGATTGTTCGCGCGGCCACCGCTGGGCAAGCCGCTGCCGGCGTGGTCGTTGACCGCCGATCAGGCGATCCTGACCGCACTGGGCAACGACGTCGGCTTCGAGCTGGTGTTCGCCCGGCAGCTGATCGCCCGCGCGAAGGACGGCGACATCGCCATCGCGATGTCGACCAGCGGCAATTCGCCCAACCTGCTGACCGCGCTGGCCGAGGCGCGCAAGCGCGGCCTGTACACCATCGGTTTCGCCGGCTACGACGGCGGCGCCTTCGTCGAACAACCCGAACGTGGACGCCTGCTTCGTCGTTCGTTCGCAAAGCGTGCACCGGATTCAGGAATCGCAGGCGCTGCTGGGTTATCAGCTGTGGTTGGCGGTTCACGAATGTCTCGGCGGCGATCAAGGTTTGGGGGCGCGCATGAGAGGTGAACAAGCCAGCGGGCGAATACCTTTCGTCGGGGCCGCGGTTCGCCGAGGGCGAGGTGATCGAGCGGATCGAGTCGTTCCGCCGGCGTCGCCCGCGCCTGCTCGACGACCACGTGACCCTGGCGCACGGCGCGGGCGGCAAGGCGTCGGCGGCGCTGGTGGACGCGGTGTTCGTGGAGGCGTTCCGCAACCCGCTGCTGGAGTCGCTGGGCGACGGCGCGGTCCTCACGTTGCCCGGCGGCGAGCGGGTGGCGATGTCGACGGATTCGTTTGTGGTGCAGCCCCGCCGATTTCCCGGCGGGTCCATCGGCGAACTCGCCATCCACGGCACCTGCAACGACCTGGCGGTGGCCGGCGCCGTGCCGTCCTGGATCGCGGCAGCGTTCGTGCTCGAAGAGGGTTTCGGAATCGCCGAATTGAAGGAGATCGTCGCCGACATGGCCGCGGCGGCCGCGGCGGCCGGCGTGCAGGTCGTCACCGGCGACACCAAGGTGGTGCCCAAGGGCGCGGCCGACGGCCTGTTCATCACCACCACCGGGACCGGCGTCATCCCCGCGGGCCGCACGCTGTCGGCGCTGTCGGTGCGCGCCGGAGACAAGGTGCTGCTGTCGGGGTCGATGGGCGATCACGGCATGGCGGTGATGCTCGCCAGGGGCGATCTGGCCATCGAGGCCGACATCGCCTCCGACACCGCCTCGGTCAGCCCGCTGGTGGAGTTGTTGATGGCGGCGGCCCCGTCCACCCGATGGATGCGTGATGCGACGCGCGGCGGGGTAGGCACCGTGTGCAACGAGTTGGCCCAGGCCTGCGGCCTCGGGGTCCTGCTCGAAGAGGAGCGACTTCCGGTGGCGCCCATGGTCAATGGCGCCTGCGAATTGCTCGGCATCGACCCACTGTACGTCGCCAACGAGGGCAAGTTCGTCGCCGTCGTCGCGCCGCAGGAGGCCCGAGGCCGGGCTGGACGCGTTGCGGTCGCATCCGCTGGGCGCCGATGCCGCCGAGGTCGGGGAGATCGTCACCGAACCCGCCGAAAGCGTGGTGCTGCGCACGGGGTTCGGCGGCACCCGGATCGTCGACATGCTCGTCGGCGATCCGTTGCCGCGAATCTGTTAGAAGACGTGGCGATCGCAAGCGCGGCGAAGCCGGGCGAAGCGGGTCGCCACGAGAAGAGGGGAGATAACCGCACATGTGTCTGGGAATTCCGGGCCGGATCGTGGAAATCACCGATCCCGCCAATTGTTTGGCCAAGGTCGACGTCAGTGGCGTGCAGCGGGCGATCAGCGTGCGGCTGCTGGAAAACGACATGCCCGCACCGGACGACTGGGTGCTGGTGCACGTCGGATTCGCGATGGCCAAGATCGACGAGACCGAGGCGCTGCTGACCCTGGCCGCCATCAAGAAACTCGGCGACACCTACACAACCGAAATGCAGGCCTTCGACTCGTCGGCCATCGTTTGAACGAGGAGCGGCAATGAAATTCGTTGACGAATTCCGCGACCCGGCCGCGGCGCGCAAACTGCTGGCGGCCATCGAGCATCTGGCCGGAACCGGCGGTGAGGACTTCAAGTTCATGGAGGTGTGCGGCGGGCACACGCACACCATCTACCGGCACGGCATCGAACACCTGCTGCCCGACAACGTCGAACTGGTGCACGGCCCGGGCTGCCCGGTCTGCGTGATCCCGATGGGCCGCATCGACGACGCGATGTGGCTGGCCGGCCAACCCGACGTGATCTTCACCTGCTTCGGCGACATGATGCGGGTGCCGGGCTCGCACGGCAGCCTGCTGGACGCCAAGGCCCGCGGGGCCGACGTGCGGTTCGTCTATTCGCCGCTGGACGCGTTGAAGATCGCGGTCGACCACCCCGACAAGCAGGTGGTGTTCTTCGCCATCGGTTTCGAGACCACCGCGCCGTCGACCGCGGTGACGCTGGTGCGGGCGCGCGAGCTGGGTCTGTCGCAACTTCAGCGTCTTCTGTAACCACGTCACGATCGTGCCGCCGATCAGGGCCATCCTGGAATCACCGGACCTGCGGCTGTCGGGGTTCATCGGCCCCGGGCACGTATCGACCGTGGTGGGCAACCGGCCCTACCGGTTCGTTCCCGAGGTATATCGAAAGCCGTTGGTGGTGGCCGGTTTCGAGCCGCTGGACATCCTGGCCTCGGTCGCGATGCTGCTGCGCCAGATCCGCGAGGGCCGCTGCGAAGTGGAGAACCAGTACAAGCGCGTGGTACCCGAGCACGGCAACCCCGCGGCCCTGGCGTTGATGGGCAAGGTGTTCGCGCTGCGCCCGCACTTCGAATGGCGCGGGCTGGGCTTCATCTCGCAAAGCGCCCTGCGGCTGCACGACGACTTCGCCGAGTTCGACGCCGAGCTGCGGTTCGCGATGCCCGGCGTGCGGGTCGCCGACCCGAAGGCCTGCCAGTGCGGTGAGGTGCTCAAGGGCGTGCTCAAGCCTTGGGAATGCAAGGTTTTCGGCACCGCATGCACACCGGAGACCCCGATCGGGACGTGCATGGTGTCCCCGGAAGGCGCCTGTGCGGCCTACTACAACTTCGGCCGCATGCACCGCGACGCGGTCAAGCTGGTGGGCCAGGCAGGTCGGGGGTGATCCTTGGCCGGTCCCGATGCCCGTGGCGCGGAGATGTTCGCCCGCTACGCCTATGCGCCCAACGCGCTCGGCTATTGCGGTCCGCCGCTGGGAGCCACCCTGCGTGACGGCTCGGTCGCCGACGTGCGCAGGGCGGCGACGAGGTTCTCCGGCGCGTGGCCGTATCTGCGGGTGCTGTCAAAGCTCACCGGCATCGCCGACCCGCTGGATTACCGTCTGGTCGAATCGTATTGGCTCGGCGGTGGTATCGCCGCGGACCTGGACCCGCACGAATTCTTCGACGCGCTGCTCGCCCTCATCGGCCCGCAGGCGGGCCACTACTGGTCGCACCTCACCGCGGATCTGGCGTGCGAGGCCGCCGGCAATCACTGCTTCCACGTGTTCGGGGTGTATCCGTGGACGCGGTTTCTGGGCCGGGGTATCGACGAACATCCGCTGAGCGTGCTGGACAACTGCCGAATCACTCCCGGGACAGTGCTTTCCCGCGGCGCCGACCGGGTCGAGGTGTTATGCCGAAGCCTGGCCTGGGATGGTCAGGCCCTGACGCTGTCGAAACCCGCCGCGCGCGTGCTCGACGTGTGGGCCGACGGGTACAGCGCGGTGCCGGACGTGGCCGCCGGCGATGTGGTGGCGATGCACTGGGGCCGGTTGTGCGGCCGGCTGTCGCCGGCGCAGCTCCGTGCGCTGACCGACAGCACGAATCGGCAGCTGCTGGTGACCGCCCATCGACTGGCGCGGGTCTGACTTGGCCGCCAGACTGGCCTCGTGCCCGGTTCTCTGTGCGACGTGCTGCCCGCCGCGGCCGCCCTGCTCGGGGTCCCGGATGCCGGGAAGCTCGACAGCCTGACGGTGACGGACTGCGTTGACGCCGACCGCATCGACCGGGTGCTCGTCGTGCTGGTGGACGGGCTGGGCTGGCACCTGCTTCCGCGGCTGGCCGGCAGCGCGCCGCTGCTCGCGTCCGTGCTCGCCGGTGCCACCGGGCGGCTGACCCGGCTGGACTGCACCTTCCCGTCGACCACGCCGACCAGCCTGGTGTCGCTGGGCACCGGTGCGTTGCCGGGTGAGCACGGAATTCTGGGCTTCACGCTCAAGGTGCCCGGCACCGATCGGGTGCTCAACCACGTCCGGTGGCGTGACGACCCGTGCCCCGCCGTATGGCAGCCGGTGCCGACCTGGTTCGAACGGCTCGACAAGGCCGGCGTGAGCGCCCGCGCGGTGTTGCCCGCGATGTTCATCGGCAGCGGACTGACCGAGGCCGCGTATCGCGGCGCCGAATTGCACCCGGCCAACCCCACCGACGACTACGCGCGGCTGGTGGCCGACGTGCTGCGCGCGGCACCCGGGCTGGTGTACGGCTACACCGCCGAGCTCGACACCGCCGCACATGTCTTCGGTATCGGCTCTGACGCAGTGGCATACCGCGGCGGCCAACGTCGATGCGCTGCTGTCCCGCCTGCTCGACGCGCTGCCCGCGAACGCGGCGGTGCTGGTGACCGCCGACCACGGCGGCATCAACGTCCCACCCGAGAGCGCGTATCGACCTCGACACCGACCCCCGGCTGGCCGCGGGGATCCGGGTGGTGGCCGGCGAGCCGCGGGTGCGCTACCTGCACACCGAGCCGGGCGCCGCCGGCGACGTGCGGCCGCGTGGGCCGAGCTGCTGGACGGCCGCGCCGCCGTGTACAGCCGCGAGCAGGCGGTGGCCACCGGCATGTTCGGGCCGGTCGCCGCGCAACACACCGAGCGGCTCGGCGACGTGGTCGTCGTGTGTTCCGGCGACACCGCGGTGCTGGCCAGCGCACATGAGCCGCCGGAAACGGCTCGCCTGGTCGGCTTTCACGGCGGAGCCACCGCGGCGGAGATGGCGATTCCGCTCATCGTTTTCGGGCCGTAGCTGCGCGAACACACACCGGACTCGGATCGAGTTCACAGCTCGCCGGAACCGTTCACCGATTTTCGCGCGGTACATTCGGTGCACTGTGGTTTTCCGGGGCGTTGGCGAAACTCGGCGATGGCAGCCGGCCATCGCGATCGCCGCAGCGCTAGGGGTGTTCATCGCCCTGGTCACGGGCTCGGCGCTGCGGCCCACCTTCGCCGCGGCGGCGCCGCCGGAGCCCGCGGCATGGTCGGCGGGCACCGTCGGCGCCGCACCCGGGCCTGACGCATGACCGTCCCTCCGCCCTGAGCCAGCCCGCCGTCGCCGCCGTCGCGGTCCTCGGCGCCGGCCAACAAGACCAACAGGAAGCCGTTCCGCAGCGCGTGGATGACGAGGGAACGGCCCCTGACGTGGAACCGCTTGTCACCGCAATCGGTGCTGACGCCTGCGCCGTTGTCGTTCACCCCGATAGGGTTTGCGCCCGGTGGCGCCCAACCCCGCGCGCCCGCGGCCATACCGTCCGACCGGGACATCTTGACCCGGATCTGCGTCGCCCGCCGCTGACCGTGACGCCCGGGCCGGGCGTGTCCTGCCGACGCACGGTGCGTTCCGCGACACGTCAGCGCCCCACGGCGTGTAACCCTCGTGTCTATCTCGTGAAAGAAGACCCTCATGTTGTCGGGCACCACTTGTACCGCCACAGGCAGGCGGAGGCTGTAATGGATTTCGCGACGCTACCCCCGGAGATCAACTCCGGGTTGATGTATTCCGGTCCCGGCGCCGGATCGATGATGCGCGCCGCCGCGGCCTGGGAGACGTTGGCCGCGCGGCTTGTCAGCGCGGCGGCCGACTACCGGGCGGTGACCGCAGCGCTGGCCGGGGGCGAGGGCGCGGCGTGCACCCAAGCCGCGGCACGCTATGTGGACTGGCTCGACGCCGTCGCGGCCCGAAGTGAGCACGCGGCCATCCAGCTCAAGGCGGCGGCCGGCGCGCATCAGTCGGCCTTCACGGCGACGGTGCCGCCACCGGAGATCGCCGGCAACCGCGCGCAACGAATGTCGCTGGTGTCGACGAATTGCCTGGGCCACAGCAGCACCGCGATCGCGAACCTCGATGCAGAGTATGACGCGATGTGGGCGCGCAACGTCGACGCCATGCACGCCTACGCCGAGGCGGCGACAGGTGCCGTGGCGGTGGCCCCCTTTCCCGCTCCGCCCGGCAATCCCCCTGTGACGAAACGCAATTGGGCTCTGCAGTCGGCGCCCGACGTGATATCGGCCGGCTGCGAAGTGATGTCGGTGATACCTGAGGCCCTCAATGCGCTGTGGTCGTCGCCGCTGACGACGTTCGAAGCGTCCCTGTCCTCGGTCACCCCGTCGCTGTCGAAACTGAATTCGGTCACCGCGCCGTCGGATTTCGCGATCGGCCACCTCAATTCCATGAACAAGGCGGCGGCCCTGCAATCGCTCTTCCCCAGGCCGGCCGCCACCCACGGCGTGAACGCGGGCCTGCGTCGCGGGATGCCGGTCGGCGTGCTGTCGGTGCCGCGCGCCTGGGCGGCGGCGCGCCCCCATGATGGAGCGGTTGCGCGGGGACCGGGCCGGCGAGCCCATCCGGCTGGTCGCGGCCAGCGAACCGCCCGGCTCACACGCGGCCCACGAGTACGGCGGCTAAAGCGGGGTGACGTAGGCCGAGCTGATGCCGCCGTCGACCAGGAACGTCGAAGCCGGTGATGAACGATGCGTCATCGCTGGCCAAAAACGCTACCGCCGAGGCGATTTCGTCGGGGTCGGCGAAGCGGCCCACCGGGACGTGCACCAGCCGGCGAGCGGCCCGCTCGGGGTCCTTGGCGAAAAGCTCCTGCAGCAGCGGGGTGTTGACCGGCCCGGGGCACAGCGCGTTCACCCGGATGCCCTGCCGGGCGAACTGCACACCCAGCTCGCGCGACATCGCCAGCACACCGCCCTTGGAGGCGGTGTAGGAGATCTGCGACGTCGCCGAGCCCAGGACCGCCACGAACGACGCGGTGTTGATGATCGAGCCGCTGCCGCGCGGGAACCATGTGCCGCAACGCCGCCCGGCAGCACAGGTACACCGACTTGAGGTTGACGTCTTGGACGCGTTGCCACGCCGGCAGTTCGGTGTTCTCGATGAGGTCGTCGTCGGGCGGGGAGATGCCGGCGTTGTTGAACGCGATGTCGACCGCCCGTAGGCCTGCGCCGCGGTATCGAACAGCGCGTTGACCGCGGCCTCGTCGGACACGTCGAGTGGGCACGAACAGGCCGGAGAGTTCGTCGGCCGCCGCGCCTGCCGGCGTCGCCGTCGATGTCGCCGACCACGATGGTGGCGCCCTCGGCATGCATCCGCCGCGCCGCGGCCAGCCCGATGCCGCCGCCGCCGCCGGTGACGACGGCGACCCGGCCCGCCAACCGTTGGGTGAGATCGACTGCCACCACCTAGTCCTCTCTTGATCGCGATGAACACGTTCTTGGTCTCGGTGAAGTGCAACGGCGCGTCCGGGCCCGAGCTCGCGGCCCAGCCCCGACTGCTTGAACCCGCCGAACGGGGTGTTGTAGCGCACCGACGAGTGCGAATTCACCGACAGGTTGCCGGATTCGACCGCACGCGACACCCGCAGCGCGCGGGACAGGTCGTCGGTCCAGATCGATCCGGACAGTCCGTAGCGGTGTCGTTGGCCAGCGCGATGGCGTCGTGCTCGTCGTCGAAGGCCAGCACCGTGACGACCGGGCCGAAGATCTCGTCGGTGACGCGTGCGGTCGGTGCGCTGCGGAGTCAGAACCGTTGGCGGAAACCAGAATCCGCGACCGGTCGGCGCGCTGCCGCGGAACGCGACGGGGGCGTCGTCGGGCACATAGGACGCCACCTTGTCGCGGTGCGCGGCCGACACCAGCGGGCCCATCTCGGTGTCGCGCGATGCCGGGTCGCCGACGACGACGCCGCTTGACCGCGGGCTCGAGCAGCTCCATGAACCGGTCATAGACGCTGCGCTGCACCAGGATCCGGCTGCGGGCACAGCAGTCCTGCCCGGCGTTGTCGAACACCCCGGCCGGCGCGGTCGCGGCGGCGCGCTCCAGGTCGCAGTCGGCGAAGACGATGTTGGCGCTCTTGCCGCCCAGTTCCAGCGTCACCCGCTTGACCTGAGCGGCCGCACCGGCCATCACCTTCTTGCCGACCTCGGTGGACCCGGTGAACACGATCTTGCGGACGTCGGGATGGGTGACGAACCGCTCCCCCACCACCGCACCCTTGCCCGGCAGCACCTGCAGCAGGTCCGTCGTCGCAGCCCGGCCTCGACCGCCAGCTCGCCGAGCCGGATCGTGGTCAGCGGCGTCGCACTCGGCGGGTTTGACCAGCACGGCGTTGCCCGCGGCCAGCGCCGGCGCGAAACCCCACGACGCGATCGTCATCGGGAAGTTCCACGGGGTGATCACGCCGACCACACCCAGCGGTTCGTTGAACGTGACGTCCAGGCCGCCGGCCACGGGAATCTGCTTGCCGGACAACCGTTCCGGGCTGGCGGCGTAGAACGTTCAGCACGTCGCGGACGTGGCCGGCTTCCCACTCGGCCGACGCGATGGGATGCCCGGAGTTGGCGACCTCGAGCGCGGCCAGCTCGTCGAGATGGGCGTCGACGGCGGCGGCGAAGGCCCGTAGGCCGGCGGCCCGCTCGGCCGGCGGCAACCGGGCCCACCGCCGCTGGGCCGCCCGCGCCCGGCCGACCGCGTCGTCGACCGCGGCGGCGTCGGCGTGCTCGACCGAGCGCAGCACCTCCTCGGTCGCCGGGTTGATCAGCTGCGCGGTGCTCAATTCAGCTCACGCGTCCCGCATAGGACCGGGCCGCGTCCACGATCGCCGGCGAACAACCGCAGGTCGTCCAGCGACTGTTCCGGATGCCATTGCACCGCAAGCACGAAGGCGTCCCCGGGCAGCTCCAGCGCCTCGACGACGCCGTCGGCGTCCCACGCGCTGACCACCAGGCCGTCGCCCACCCTGTCGACGGCCTGATGGTGATAGCACGGGGCGTCGGCGGACTCCCCGATCAGCGCGGCCAGCCGGGTGCCGGGCACCGTTCGCACCGGCAGCGTGGTGAACACCGCGTTGCCCGCCCGGTGCCCGCTGTGGCCGAGCACGTCGGGCAGGTGCTGGTGCAGCGTGCCGCCCAGCGCGACGTTGAGCACCTGCGCGCCGCGGCAGATGCCCAGCACCGGCAGGCCCCGCCGCAGCGCGCCCTGCAACAGCGCGAACTCCCACGCGTCGCGGTCGGTGCGGGGCTGGTCGGTGCTCGGGTGCGGCTGCTGGCCGTAGCTGGCGGGGTCGAGGTCGTATCCCCCGGTGATCACCAGCGCGTCGCAGACCGTCCAGCACGCGAGTCGACGATTTCGGTGTCGACCGGTTGCGGCGGCAGCAACACCGCGACCCCGCCGGCCAGGGTGACGCCTTCGAAGTAGTCGGCGGGCAGGAAGCCGGCGCGGATGTCCCAGATGCCGGTCTGCACCTGCTCCAGATAGGTCGTCAGGCCGACCACCGGGCGCAGCGGCCGATCTGCCCTACAGGCGTTCAAAACCACGCGTCCTCTCCCAGTCGGTGACCGCGGCGTTGAACGCCGCCAACTCCACGCGGGCGTTGTTCAGGTAGTGCGCGACAACGTCGTCGCCGAACACGTCGCGCGCGAGCGTCGAGCGCTCGAACACCGCGGCGGCCTCGGCGAGCGTCGCGGGCAGCCGCTCGACGCCGGGAGCCTGGTAGGCATTGCCCGCGCAGGGCTCGGGTAGCTCCAGGCCCCGTTCGATACCGTACAGCCCGCCGGCGATCAGCGCCGCCACCGCCAGATACGGGTTGACGTCGCCGCCGGGAACCCGGCACTCGACCCGCATGTTGGTGCCCGTGGCCGACGACCCGCAGCGCGCAGGTGCGATTGTCCAGTCCCCACGCCAGCGCCGTCGGCGCGAAACTGCCATCGGCGAATCGCTTGTAGGAGTTGATGTTCGGCGCATAGAACAGCGTGAGGTCGCGCAAGGTGGCCAGCAGGCCGGCGAGGAAACTGCAGAACGTCGACGACATGCCGTGCGGGCGGCTGGGGTCGGCGAACACCGCGCCGCCCCGTCGCATCGCGCAGCGAGAGGTGAATGTGACAGCTGTTGCCCTTCTCGCTCATCGTATTTGGCCATGAACGTCAGGCTCTTGCCGTGCTGGTCGGCGATCTCCTTGGCGCCGTTCTTGTAGATGGCGTGGTTGTCGCAGGTGACCAGCGCGTCGGCATACCGGAAGCCGATTTCCTGCTGCCCCCTGTTGCATTCGCCTTTGACGGCTTCGAAGCGCAGGCCGGCGCCGATCATCCCCTGCCGGATGTCGCGCAGCAGCGGCTCCATGCGCGACGACGCCGAGATCGCGTAGTCGATGTTGTAGTCGCTGGCCGGGGTCAGCCCGCGGTACCCGGTGGCCCACGCCTGGCGATACGGCTCGTCGAACACGATGAATTCCAGTTCGGTGGCGACGTCGGCGGCCAGGCCGCGCTCGCGCCAGCCGGTCGAGCTGGCGGCGCAGCATCGCCCGCGGCGACACGGTGACCGGGCTGCCGTCGTGCCCAGCCCACGTCGGCGATCACCAGCGCGGTCCCGGGCAGCCACGGGAATGCGGCGCAGGGTGGACAGGTCCGGCCTCATCACCATGTCGCCGTAACCGGTGTCCCAGCTCGACATCGCATACCCGCCCACGGTGTTCATGTCGACGTCGACGGCGAGCAGATAGCCGCAGCACTCGGCGCCGTGGGCGGCCACCTCGTCGACGAACAGCCGCGCGTCCAACCGCTTCCCGACCAGCCGGCCCTGCATGTCGGCGAACGCCACGATGACGGTGTCCACGTCACCGGTGCCCACCAGTCGATCGAGCGCGGACAACGACAACATCGCGGCATTCGGTTCGGTCACAGCACCTTCTTCACTGGCCATGACCGTCAGTCAACCAGGCGCTACCAGGTGCTGGTGCGCAAAATGATCTCGGCGGCCAGTTGCGCCGTGGACTCCTGCACGGTGCGCCGCCCCAGGTGCACCACCCGGTATTCGGCGTAGACGTAGCGCTGGCTGGCCTGGGCCACCGCCCGGGCGGCCGGCGAGCTGACCAACACGGTGGTGCCGATCTCGACGGGCGGGCAATGTCCGTCGGTGACGGCGCCTTCGTGATCGCCGGCCCGCGGATGGCCGCGGTCGATCACCACCAGTCCGACGAACCGGCCCAGCCGGGTCGCGGTCAGTTCCCAGGCCAGATCGCCGCCGGCGCGGTCGCCCATGACGACGGCCCATCCGATGCCCAGCGCGTCGAGGATGCCGATCACCGATTTGGGGGTCAGGCGGTGATCGAAGCCGATCACGACCGTCCGGAGCGACGCGGTGTGCAGGCGCTCGCAGACCGCGTCGTAGGCCGCCGGGACGCGGTCCTCGTCGCCCAGTATGACGACGACGACGCCGTTCTCCGGGCCGGCCACAACCACCGGCACGGGGAACCCGTCCAGGGTGGTCATCATCGAGGACACCCAAGCACGCTACAACCAAACGGCATGCGGGCGCGACGATTCTTCAGCATCTGGTACGCAAGACCGGTTTCAGACCGCGCCGTCAACAACGACGTTCACGCCGCGATCGGCACGAATGTCCTACGGCCGCAAGCGACTTGCGAGATACGGCCGCCGTGGCGGTGGACCGTCAAGCAGACTGAGAACGGCGTCGACGTCGAGATGGGACGCCAGCAGATCGGCGGCGAGATCGAGCTGGGCATCGCGGCGCGCCGCGACGGCGACGTCGCCGACCACGAAGCCGCCGCGACCGGCCGCGTCGGCGACCCTGCGCAGCCACGCGCGGCGGAATTCGTCGTTGTCGAGCAAGCCGTGCCAATGGGTCCCAAAGACCGCGCCGCGCACCACACCCTGCGGGTGCGGGTCCGCCTCGGAGGCGAACCAGCTCTGCTCGCCGCAGCGGGTGAGGCGCCCGTGATGGATCTCGTAGCCTGCCAAGGGGCCATCGCGCGGCTGCTGCCAGCGGCGCAAGGTCTTGTCGGGATGGAAGGCGATGTCGGCGTCGAGCAGCCCGAGGCCGGGCACGCCCGTGGTCCCGGATTCCACCGGATCGTCTAGGCGACTGCACAGCATCTGAAATCCCCCACAGATGCCCAGCACCGGCTTGCCGGCACCGGCGTGCGCCGTGATCGCGTCGGCCAGTCCGTGATCGCGCAGCCAAGACAGGTCGGCGACCGTGGCTTTGCTGCCGGGGATGACGATCAGGTCGGTGTCGGTGATGTCGGCGGGGTCGGTGACCCAGCGCACCAGCACACCCGGTTCGCAGGCCAGCGCCTCGACGTCGGTGGAGTTGGAAATCCGGGGCAGCCGGATGGCGGCCACCCGCAGCCACTGGTCGCCGCGCGGCGGTGCGGGCGTGCCGATGACGCGGTGCGCGACCACCGACAGCGAGTCTTCGGCGTCCAGCCACAATTCGTCGGCGTACGGCAACACGCCGTAGGTCGGGCGGCCCGTCATGTCGTGCAGCCGGCGCAACCCGGGTTCGAGCAGCGCGGGGTCACCGCGGAATTTGTTGACGATGAAGCCGGCGATCAGCGCCTGGTCGTCGGGCTCGAGCACCGCTACCGTCCCGAACAGATGGGCCAGCAGGCCGCCGCGGTCGATGTCCCCGACCAGGAGCACCGGCAAATCCGCGGCCCGGGCCAGCCCCATGTTGGCCAGGTCGGTGGCGCGCAGGTTGATCTCGGCCGGCGAACCCGCCCCCTCACAGATCACCGCATCGAATTCGTTACGCAGGCAAGTCAATTCGTCGAGGACGATGGATGCCAGCCGATCACGATGCCGTACATAGCTTTTCGCGCTGACCGTGTGGGCGACCCGGCCCTTGATCACCAGCTGCGAGGTGCGGTCACTGCCGGGCTTGAGCAGGATCGGGTTGAATCGCACGCTGGGTTCCAGCCCCGCCGCGCGCGCCTGGATCGCCTGGGCGCGGCCGATCTCACCGCCCTCGACGGTGACCGCGGAGTTGTTGGACATGTTCTGTGCCTTGAACGGGGCTACCCGGACCCCGCGCCGGGCCAACAACCGGCACAGGCCCGCCACCACCACCGATTTCCCGGCGTCGGAGCTGGTGCCCGCGACCAGCAGCGCTCCGGTCATCCGGCAAACGTCATGGCAAGGTGAGGATTTCGACGCCGGTTTCGGTGACCAGCAGGGTGTGCTCGAACTGCGCCGTCCACTTGCGGTCCCTGGTGACCACCGTCCAGCCGTCGTCCCAGATCTCGTAGTCCAGGCCGCCCAGGTTGATCATCGGTTCGATGGTGAACGTCATCCCCGGTTGCATGATGGTCGACACCGACGGCTGGTCGTAGTGCAGAACGACCAGGCCGTTGTGGAACGTGGTACCGATGCCGTGACCGGTGAAGTCACGAACGACGTTGTAGCCGAACCGATTTGCGTACGACTCGATGACCCGGCCGACGACCGAGAGGGCGCGTCCGGGCTTGACGGCGTTGATGGCGCGCATCGTCGCCTCCCGGGTGCGCTCCACCAGCAACCGGTGTTCCTCGGAGACGTCGCCGGCCAGGAACGTCGCGTTGGTGTCGCCGTGCACCCCGTCGAGGTAGGCCGTGACATCGATGTTGACGATGTCGCCGTCGGCGATCACCGTCGAGTCGGGGATGCCGTGGCAGATGACCTCGTTGAGCGACGTGCAGCACGATTTCGGGTAGCCCTTGTAGCCCAGCGTGGAGGGGTAGGCGCCGTTGTCGACCATGTACTCGTGGGCGATCCGGTCCAGCTCGTCGGTGGTCACCCCGGGTGCGACGGCCTTACCCGCCTCCACCAGCGCGCCGGCCGCGATCCGGCCCGCGACGCGCATCTTCTCGATCACCTCGGGTGTCTGCACCCACGGCTCGCTGCCCTCCTTGGCGGTCGGCTTCCACGCGTATTCGGGGCGCGGGATACGGCCGGGCACCGGCAGAGTCGGGGACAACTCTCCGGGGGACAGCGCGGTGCGAGCAGGCATGCGACCAGCTTAACCGCGGTCCAGCTGCGCGATCAGGGCCGCCGGCGGCGCAGCAGCGAGCGGCGCGGTCCCCGGATGACCACCGAGCCGCACACCACCCGCCCGGTCAGCACCACGTGCGGCCTGCCCTCACCGGGCGGGTCTTTGCGGCGATCGCTGGCACTGCCCCCATAGACCTCGACGTCGTCGATCGACGCGCTGGCGCCGTCGGGCAATCGAATCTGCACCGAGCCGAATCGCATGTCGAGTTCGATGACCACCACCGGACCCGCGAACCGGGCCTTGATGAGGTCGAGTTCCACCGACCCCAGCCTGCGGACCAGGGCCAGGCGGGTGGGCACCGTCCATTCGCCCTGGCGCTTCAGCGAACCCGCCCAGCCCCGCAGTTCCACCCGGTCGGCCGCGGAGGTGACGATGGCGCCCGGTCCCGGCAGATCGCCGACCAGACCGTCCAGCTCGCCCCGCGTGCGCGCGTAGGACACCTGCGACGAGCGCTGCTCGAACTCGTCGATGTCGATCAGCCCGAGCGCGACGGCGTTGTGCAGTCGCCGCATCGTGCCGTTGCGGTCGGCATCGGAGACGCGCAACGCCACCATGTCGCCGCCGGTATCCGTCATGTTTCGCAATTTACCGCTGATGCGGCCCGGGGGCGCTAGGCAAGATGGCGCCGCCCCGCTGCGCCCGGCGCACGCGCCGCGCTTGCGACCGGCGCTACGCCAAGAAGTTCGGCGGCAGCGCTTCGAACATGAACTTGGTCATCCGAACCGCCCACTCGGAGCTGCCGCCTCCCACGATCAGCGAGGCGAAGGCCAGATCGCCGCGGTAGCCCGCAAACCAGGAATGCGATCCGCCCGGGAACTCGGCCTCACCGGTCTTTCCATAGATCTCGCCGCAGCCCGCGATCTCCTTGGCGGTCCCGTTGGTCACCACCAGACGCATCATCGGCCGCAGCGCGTCGATCATCTTCGGGCTGATCGGCGTGGTGTCGCCCTGCACGGCGGTCTGCCGGCCCGCGATCAGCTGCGGCACGGGCGTCTTGCCGGCGGCGACCGTCGCCGCCACCAGGGCCATACCGAACGGGCTGGCCAGCACCTTGCCCTGGCCGAAACCGTCCTCGGTGCGCTCGGCCAGGTCCACCGTGGGTGGCACCGACCCGGTCACCGTCGTGATGCCGTCGACCTGATAGTCCAGCCCGATGCCGTAGCGGGTGGCCGCCTGCGTCAGGCCGCGCGGGGGCATCTTGCTGCTGAGCTCGGCGAACGTGGTGTTGCACGAGCTGGCGAACGCGCGCGACATCGGCACCACACCCAGGTCGAAGCCGCCATAGTTGGGGATGGTGCGGTGCCCGATGTCCAGATGGCCCGGGCAGCCCAGCATGGTGTTGGGGGTGGCCATGTCGCGGTCGATGGCCGCGCCGGCGGTGACCATCTTGAACGTCGACCCCGGCGGGAACAGGCCGTTGGCGGCGGGCAAACCGTCCGCGTCGGCGCCGCCGTTCTGTGCGATCGCGAGGATCTCTCCGGTCGACGGCTTGATCACGACCATCATCGCCTTGCCGCCCTTGTTGTCGACCGCGCGCTGGGCGGCGTTCTGTACCACCCGGTCCAGGGTGATCGACACCGACGGCGCCGGCGACCCTTCGACCTCGTGCAGCACCTCGACCTCGACGCCGTTCTGGTTGACGCTGACCACCCGCCAGCCCGCCTCGCCGTCGAGTTGGTCGATCACGGCCTTCTTCACCGCGGAGATGACCGCCGGCGCGAAATGCGGGTCGGTGGGCAGCATCTCGGGCTGGGGCGTGACCACGACGCCGGGCAGGTGCCCGACCAGCGGGGACACCTTGTCGTTGTCGTCGGGGTGCAGCGTCACCCCCAGATCCACCGGGTGCGGCGTCGAGCTGGCTTGCTCGGCGAGCAGCTGCGGGTCGTTGAGGGCCCCGTTGAAGGGATGCAGCACGTCGACGATCGCGTGCGCGGTGCCGATCAGGGCGGGTCCGGCCTGGGTGGCGTCCAGCGTGTAGTGGTACAGGTAGCCGGGCACCAGCACGTCACTGCCGCCGAGCTCGTTCACCGAGGCGCGGTGCGGGCGGTCGGCCCGCAACGCGAACGTCTGGTGCTCGCCCAGCTTGGCGTGCAGCGCGGTGGTGGTCCACCGCACCGCCCAGTGCCCCTCGTCGCGCGCCATCCGCAGCTGGCCGTCGTAGGTCCAGGTCCGGTTCTTGGGCAGGTGCCAGGTGAAGCGGTAGCCGACGGTGCCGCTGTCCTCGGCGTACTTGGCGTTGAGGATCTGCGCGTCGAGGTGGGAAGCCTGCAGGCCGGACCAGGCCGCGTTGAGCGCTTCGCGGGCCTCGTTGGGGCTGTCGCTGAGCTGTGCGGCGGTCGCGGTGTCGCCGATGGCCAGGGCGCGGAAGAACTTCTCCGCCGCCGGGCCCGGGCCGTCGGGCCGCGGCGTGCATCCGGACACCACGACGACCGCGACCAGCAGCAAGCCTGAGGCGGATGTGGCCATTGTTCTTCGAGTTACCATCGGTGCTGATGTTAAGAACTGCGGCCTGAACTGCGGCGCCGACACACCGAGACCCGACCGTTATGCTGATTGCTGGTTGACGAGCGCCCGACCAGCCGGGCGTTCGTCGCCCAGTGCCCGGCCAGCCGGGCGGCCGCTGTCGATGGCGGCTCGCCGGGCCCCGAAGCGCTAGTCGAGCAGCACCGTCGCGAAGGTGCCGATCTCGGTGAAGCCCACTCGGGCGTAGGCGGCGCGCGCCACCGCGTTGAAGTCGTTGACGTAGAGGCTGGCGGTTCGCCCGGTGCCGACGATCACCGCGGCGACCGTCGCGGTGCCGGCGGTGCCCAGGCCCAGCCCGCGCCATTCCGGGTGCACCCACACCCCCTGGATCTGGCCCACGCTCGGGGACTGCGAGCCCACCTCGGCCTTGAAGACGACCTGGCCGTGCTCGAACCGCGCCCAGGCGCGCCCGGCCGTGATCAGGCTGGCCACCCGCCGCCGGTAGCCGCGACCGCCGTCGCCGAGCCGCGGGTCGACGCCCACTTCGCCGATGAACATGTCGACTGCGGCCACCAGGTAGGCGTCCAGCTCTTCGGGGCGGACCTGCCGCACCCCGGGGTCGAGCTCGCAGCTGGGGTGCTTGGACAACGCCAGCAGCGGCTGGTGGTCGCGCACGTCACGAGCCGGGCCCCAGGCCGCCTCGAGCCGCTCCCACATCGGCATCACCAGGTCGGCCCTGCCGACCAGCGAGGAACAGCGCCGCGTCCCGCGCATGGCCTCGTCGGCGAACGCGACTCAGATCGGCCGGCGCCGCCGCGCAGCGGAATCAGGTTGGCGCCGGCGAAGCACAGCGATTCGTCGGCGCCGCGCAGCGTCCACAGTTCGCCGCCGATCGAGTTGGGGTCGATGCCGTGGTCGGCCACCCGGGCCGCCACCATGCACGAGGCGACGGGATCGCCGTCGAGCACCCGCCACACCGCGGCCGCGTCGCGCACCACCGACACCCGTCGCTCACCGACAAGGCGGAACAGGGGCGGAGCCGACATCTGGCGAACTCTCTGTGGTGCGAACTCTTAGACCGGCGCTGGCGTTTATCAGCTTACGGTGACAACAGGTGAACCGCTGGATGTTGCTTCCGGCCCGTCATCGCCGGTCGCTCGTGCCCATTTCCGCGGCGATTCGCATTGCCTCTTCGATCAGCGTCTCGACGATCTGGGCTTCGGGCACGGTCTTGATCACTTCGCCCCGAACGAAGATCTGGCCCTTGCCATTTCCCGACGCGACGCCGAGGTCGGCCTCGCGGGCCTCCCCCGGACCGTTGACGACGCACCCCATCACGGCGACGCGCAGCGGCACGTCCAGACCGTCCAGGCCGGCGCTGACCTCGTTGGCCAGGGTGTAGACGTCGACCTGCGCGCGCCCGCACGACGGGCACGACACGATCTCCAGCCCGCGCGGCCGCAGGTTCAGCGACTCGAGGATCTGAATGCCGACCTTGACTTCCTCGACCGGCGGCGCCGACAGCGACACCCGGATGGTGTCGCCGATGCCGCGGGACAGCAGCGCGCCGAAGGCGACCGCGGACTTGATGGTGCCCTGGAAGGCGGGGCCGGCCTCGGTGACGCCGAGGTGCAGCGGGTAATCGCATTGCGCGGCCAGCTGCTCGTACGCGGCGACCATCACCACCGGGTCGTTGTGCTTGACGCTGATCTTGATGTCGCCGAAGCCGTGCTCCTCGAACAGCGAGGCCTCCCACAGCGCGGACTCGACCAGCGCCTCGGGGGTGGCCTTGCCGTACTTCTCCATGAACCGCTTGTCCAGCGAGCCCGCGTTGACGCCGATGCGGATCGGGATGCCGGCCGCGCCGGCGGCCTTGGCGACCTCGCCCACCCGGCCGTCGAATTCCTTGATGTTGCCGGGGTTTACCCGCACCGCGGCGCACCCCGCGTCGATGGCGGCGAAGATGTACTTGGGCTGGAAGTGGATGTCGGCGATGACCGGGATCTGGCTGTGCCGGGCGATCTCGGCCAGCGCGTCGGCGTCCTCCTGACGCGGGCAGGCCACCCGGACGATGTCGCAGCCGGCCGCGGTCAACTCGGCGATCTGCTGCAGCGTCGTGTTGACGTCGTGGGTCTTGGTGGTGCACATCGACTGCACCGAAATCGGAAGTCGCTGCCGATCCCGACGTCGCGGACCATCAGTTGGCGCGTGGTGCGCCGGGGAGCAAGCGTGGGCGCCGGAGTCTGCGGCATGCCCAGGCCAATGGTCACTGTGTTGATTCCTTCGGTTTCGTCACTGGAAGAGCCTGATCGGGTTGACCAGATCGGCGGTCACGGTCAGCAGCATGTAGCCGACCACGAACACCAGCACGACGTACGTCGCGGGCATGAGTTTGAGGTAGTTCACCGGCGCGGCCGCGACCATGCCCCGGGCCGACCGGATCAGGTTGCGGATCTTCTCGAACACCGCGATGGCGATGTGGCCGCCGTCGAAGGGCAGCAGCGGCACCAGGTTGATCGCGCCCAGGATGAGGTTCAGCTGGGCCAGGAAGAACCAGAACGCCACCCACAACCCGTGGTCGACGGTGTCGCCGCCGATGATGCTGGCCCCGACCACACTCATCGGCGTCTGCGGGTCGCGCTGCCCGCCGCCGATGGCGTGCACCAGCGCACCGACCTTCGTCGGGATCGTGACCAGCGCCTTGCCCACCTCGCCGGTGAGGTCACCGGCGAAGGCGACGGTGGCCGGGATCGCCGTGAACACCCCGTAGTGCGTGGGCGCGACCTTGACGGCGCCGACGCCGATGGCGCCGACCGTCGAGGGTTGCTGCTGACCGCCCTGCGCGTTGGTCCCGGTGGTCAGGTAGCGCTGGGTGGTGGTGACGTCGACGTAGGTGGTGATCGTGGTGCCGTTGCGCTCGGCGACGATCGGGACGTTGCCGTGCGGCCTTGCGGATGGCGGCGGCCATGTCCTCGAAGGTCGACACCGGGGTGTCACCCACCTTGACGATCGACGTCGCCTGGCCGGATGCCGGCGAGCGCCGCCGGGCCGGGCCCGGTGCAGTCCGCGATCTTGCCGGGAGCCAATTCCGGTGCCACACAAGCGGTTTCGCCGACCACCGCCCGGGTCGGCGGATGCAGGTTCGGCAGCCCCCAGATCAGCGCGATGCCGTAGAGCAGCACCAGGCAGATGATGAAGTTCGCGGCGGGACCGGCGAACAGCACCGCGACCCGCTTCCAGACCTTCTGCTTGAACATGGCGCGGTCGGTCTCGTCGGGAGCCAGCTCCTCCACCGAGGTCATGCCGGCGATGTCGCAGAAGCCGCCCAGCGGAACCGCCTTGAGGCCGTACTCGGTTTCACCGCGCCGCGTCGACCACAGGGTGGGGCCGAAGCCGACGAAGTAGCGCCGCACCTTCATGCCGGTCGCGCGCGCAACCCACATGTGCCCGCACTCGTGCAGGGCCACCGAGATCAGGATGGCCAGTGCGAACAGCACAATGCCGATAACGAACATCATCTCCGCTGCAGGACCTTTCTCACACCACTCCGCGAGGCTTTTGCTGACACCTTGGCGGGCTGGGCTTGTGCGACGGCACGCTGCGCCCGGTCACGTGCCCAGCGCTGCGCGTCGAGTACCTCATCCACGTTAGCGGGTGAAACGGCCCATTGGTCGGCGGCGTGCAGCACGTCGGCGATGGTTTTGACGATCGCGGGGAACCCGACCCGGCCCGCGAGGAAGGCCTCCGCCGCCTCCTCGTTGGCCGCGTTGTAGACGGCGGTCATGCAGCCACCGGTCTGCCCGGCGTGCCGGGCCAGCTCGACCGCCGGGAAAACGTCGCTGTCCAGCGGCTCGAATTCCCAGCTAGACGCCGTGCTGAAGTCGCAGCTGGCGGCCGCGCCGGGGACCCGCTGCGGCCAGCCCAGGGCCAGCGAGATCGGCAGCTTCATGTCCGGGGGGCTGGCCTGGGCGAGGGTCGAGCCGTCGACGAAGGTGACCATCGAATGAACGATCGACTGGGGGTGCACGACCACCTCGATGCGGTCGTAGGGGATGCCGAACAGCAGGTGGGTCTCGATGAGCTCGAGCCCCTTGTTGACCAGCGAGGCCGAGTTCAGCGTGTTCATCGGGCCCATCGACCACGTCGGATGGGCGCCCGCCTGCTCCGGGGTGACGTCCTCGAGCTGGGCGGCCGTCCAGCCGCGGAACGGGCCGCCGGAGGCGGTCAGCACCAGCTTGGCGACTTCGTCGGCGGTCGCCGCCGCGCAGGCACTGCGCCAGCGCGGAATGTTCGGAGTCCACCGGCACGATCTGCCCCGGCTCGGCGGCCCGCAGCACCAGCGGACCGCCGGCGATCAGCGATTCCTTGTTGGCCAGCGCCAGCCGGGCGCCCGACTCCAGCGCGGCCAGCGTGGGCCGCAGGCCCAACGCCCCCACCAGCGCGTTGAGCACGACGTCGGCCTCGGTCTCCTGGACCAGCCGGGTGGCCGCGTCGGGCCCGGAGAAGGGGATGTCGCCGGCCCGCTGCGCGGCGCGTTCGTCGGCGACCGCGATGTTGGTCACACCGGTCTCGGCGCGCTGGCGCAACAGCGTGTCCAGGTTGGCGCCGCCCGCGGCCAGGCCGACCACCTCGAAGCGGTCCGGGTTGGCGGCGATGACGTCCAGCGCCTGGGTGCCGATGGAGCCGGTGCTGCCCAGCACCAGCACGCGCAGGCGGTCCCGCGTTTGCCCGTCGGTCGTCGGGTTGGTCACCTATTCATTGTGCCGCCCTGCGCCGACGGGGGCCATCTGCCGGGCCATGCCCCGCAGGCCCGGTGGCGGGTATGCCAGAATTTGGGTTCGACAAGCCGATCCGATCCGAAGGGGATTCGCCGTGGCCAGTACCGAGGTGGAGCACTTCACCGGCGTCGACGCCGTCGAGGTGCCGTCGGCAGCGTGGGGTTGGAGCAGGATCAACCACCGGACCTGGCACATCGCCGGCCTGATCGGCTTCGGATTCCTGCTGGCGATGCTGCGCGGCAACCACGTCGGCCACATCGAGAACTGGTTCCTGATCGGATTTGCGGCGCTGATCCTGGTCGCGCTGATCCGCGACCTGTGGGGCCGCCGCCGCGGCTGGATCAGGTAGCGGCCACCCCGTTGTCCTAGCGGTGCGTCCGGCGATGCCAGGCGCCGCCGAGCACGACGATCGCCAACGCGAGCACGCGCGATCACCCACGGCCAACCGCCGTGTTGATGCACCCAGCCGGCCACCGCACCCTGCAGTCGTCCGGCCGCGGTGATCACCGCGTCCTGCGGGTTGCCGTTCGCGCCGAACAGGCGCACCTCGTAGCTGCCGTAGTAGGCCACGTACAGTCCGACCAGCACCAGCAGCGCGCCGCCGATCCGGTTGACGAACGGCAGCATTCGGCGCAGCCGGTCCACCATCGCGATGCTGGCCGTCGCCGCGGCGACCGCGAGCACGCCGACGACCAGGGTCAGGCCCCCGCTGTAGGCGAGGTAGATCGCCACGCCGGTGACGATCGACCCCCCGCGCAGGCCGGCGGCGGTGACCGCCAGAAACGGCCCGACGGTGCACGACAGCGAGGCGATCGCGTAGCTGATGCCGTACCCGTACATGGAGCCCAGCCGGGCGGTGGGAGCCCACCGCGGACCCAGTGACCGCGGGGTCAGGGCCGACAGCGTCCGGCCGCACAGCAGCCACACCCCGAGCACGATCAGCACCACCCCGACGATCACGGTGGCGTAGGGCAGGTACCGCTGCACGGTCGTGGCCGCCGAGACGGTCAGCGCGCCGAACACGCCGAACACCGTCAGGAAGCCCAGCGCCATCCCGGCGGTGGCCGCCAGCGCCCGCCCGGCGGCGGCCGCTCCCGAGGACGCCCCCGGACGCTGGCCGCGCACCACCAGCAGCAGGTAGGCGGGCAGCATGGCGAACCCACACGGGTTCAGCGCCGCCACCAATCCGGCGGCGAAGGCCAGGCCGACCAGACCCTGGTCCACCAAGTCAGGACCTCAGGGCCAAGACCCGGTCGGAGAGCTCCTGCTGTGACATCGCCGAGGTCGGGTTGTTGACGAACGTCGAGCTGCCGTCCGCGCGGTAGAACACATACGCGGGCTGCCAGGGGACGTTGTAGCGGGCCCAGATCGACCCGTCGGCGTCGTTGAGGTTGGTGAAGTTCAGGCCGTATTTGGAGACGAAATTCTGCTCCGCGCCGACGTCCGAGTGCCCGGCGACGCCGACGAAGGTGACACCGGGATTGGCGGCCGCCACCTGGCTGACGCCCGGGGCTTCGGCGTTGCAGAACGGGCAGAACGGCGCCCAGAACCACAGCACCGCGGGCTTGCCCTGCAAGCCGGCGCCGTTGAACGGTGCGCCGCTCAGCGTCGTCCCGGTGAATTGCAGGCGGTCGTCGGCGGCCAGCGCGCGTGGCGCGTTGCCCACGCCGACAAGCAGCGTGGCGGCGAGCAGCATCGCGGCAAACGCCTTGTTCAGGGCTGACAGGCGAATACTCATGGCACACCTCATTTGCTGGAGTTATGCCTATTACGACGGGACAGCCCCTCGTGCGGTTCAGCTAGTCCGCGCTCGGCGATTCCTTCGGCGCCAGCTGTCCGCAGGCGGCGCTGATCTCGCGGCCTCGGGTGTCGCGCACCGTGCACGAAACCCCCTTGCCGCGGACCCGCCGGACGAACTCCCGCTCGACCGCCTTGGGGCTGGCGTCCCACTCGCTTCCCGGGGTCGGGTTGAGCGGAATCAGGTTCACGTGCACCAGCGGCCCGAGCGCGCGATGCAGCCGTTGCCCCAAAAGGTCTGCGCGCCAAGCCTGGTCGTTGACGTCGCGGATCAGCGCGTACTCCACCGACACCCGCCGCCCGGTGACGTCGGCGTAATAGCGTGCGGCGGCGAGGGCCTCGGTGATCTTCCACCGGTTGTTGACCGGCACCAGCGTGTCGCGCAGTTCGTCGTCGGGGGCGTGCAGCGACAGCGCCAGCGTGACGCCGAGCCGTTCGTCGGCGAGTTTGCGGATGGCGGGGGCCAGGCCGACCGTGGACACGGTCACCGAGCGGGCCGAGATGCCGAACCCGTGGGGCGGCGCGGCGATGATGCGCCGCACCGCGGCGACCACGCGCGCGTAGTTGGCCAGCGGCTCCCCCATGCCCATGAACACCACGTTGGACAGCCGGTCCCCGAAGTCGTCGCGCAGGGCCGCGGCGCCGGCACGCACCTGCTCGAGGATCTCGGCCGTCGACAGGTTGCGGGTCAGCCCGCCCTGACCGGTCGCGCAGAACGGACACGCCATGCCGCAGCCGGCCTGCGACGAAATGCACACCGTGTTGCGTTGCGGATAGCGCATCAGCACCGACTCGACGGTGACCCCATCGAGGGCCCGCCACAACGTCTTTCGCGTCTGGCCGGCATCGCAGGTCACCTCGGAGGCCGAGGTGAGCAGGATGGGGAACATCGTCTCGGCGAGGGCGTCGCGCAATCCCGCCGGAAGGTCGGTCATCTGCCGCGGATCGGCGATCAGCCGGCCGTAGTACTGATGCGCCAGCTGCTTGGCGCGAAACGCCGGCAGGCCCAGCTCTGCGACGGCGGACGCGCGACCGTCCTCGTCGAGATCGGCCAGGTGCCGCGGCGGCTTGCCCGGGCGCGGCTCGGAGAAAACCAATTGTTGAACCATGACCTGTCCAGTATCGGTCACGTTCGGCCTAGGGAACGAGCGTCAGCACCGTCCAGGCCGCGACCGCCGAAGGCAGGACGCCGTCGAGCCGATCCATCAGACCGCCGTGGCCGGGCAGCAGCCGGCCCATGTCCTTGATGCCGAGGTCGCGCTTGACCTGCGATTCCACCAGGTCGCCGAGCGTGCCGGTCAGCACCAGGACGACACCCAGCAACACCCCGATCCACGGCGGTTTGCCGGCCAGGAACGTCGCCGTCAGCGTCGCCGCGGTGATTCCTAACACCAGCGAACCGGCGAATCCCTCCCAGGACTTCTTGGGGCTGATCGCCGGAACCATCGGGTGCTTGCCGAAGAGCGCCCCCACGGCATATCCGCCGGTGTCGGAGGCGACGACGGTGATCATCAGGCAGAAAACCCGCCCGGCCCCGTCGTGCGGATAGACCAGCAGCACCCCGAAGGACGCGAACAGCGGCACCCACGCGGCCAGGAACACGGTGGCCGAGGCGTCCCTGAGGTAGTTCGCCGACGGCGAGCCGTCGAACGGCTCAGGCCGTTTGCTGTTGTCCTGCATGAACAGCCGCCACACGTTGCACACCACCACGGTGATGCCGAACCCGGCCAAGGCGCCCGCGGCGTGGAACGGCCAGGTCAGCCAAACCGTGAGCTGACCCCCGGCCAGCAGCGGGATGACGGGTATGAGGTAGCCGGCCTCGCGCAATCGCCGAACCACTTCGTGGGTGGCTACCACGATGGCGAGCGCGACGATGGGGACCCAGAAGCGCGGCGCGAACACCAGCGTCACGACCAGAACCCCGCCGATACCGGCCCCCACCGCGATGGCGGCGCGCAGGTCGCGTCCGGCCCGGGATGTCTTGTTGGCCGGCTGCCCGATCGTTTCCTTGGCGGCACGCGCCGGATTGTCGGGCGGGTCGCCTGCGCCGGGTTCTGGGGTAGCCACTGGCCTGGATGAACTTGCCTGCTGAGCGGTCGCTAGACCTCCAGCAGTTCGCCTTCTTTGTGCTTGACCAGCTCTTCGATCTGGGTGGTGTACTGATGGGTGGTCTTGTCCAGGTCCTTTTCGGCCCGGCCGACCTCGTCCTCGCCTGCCTCGCCGTCCTTGCGGATGCGGTGCAGTTCCTCCATCGCCTTGCGGCGGATGTTGCGCACCGAGACCTTGGCGTCCTCTCCCTTGCTCTTGGCCTGTTTGACCAGTTCCCGGCGCCGTTCCTCGGTGAGCTGCGGCACCGCCACCCGGATCAGGGTGCCGTCGTTGGTGGGGTTGACGCCGAGGTCCGAGTTGCGAATCGCCGTCTCGATCGCGCCCACCTGGCTGGCTTCGTAGGGCTTGATGACGACCAGGCGCGCCTCGGGCACGTTGATGCTGGCCAGTTGCGTGATGGGCGTGGCCGTGCCGTAGTAGTCGATGACGATCCGCGAGAACATGCCCGGGTTGGCGCGCCCGGTCCGGATAGTGGACAGGTCGTCGCGGGCAACCGCCACGGCCTTCTCCATTTTCTCCTCCGCGTCGAAGAGAGCCTCGTCGATCATGTGCGCCGCTCCTCCTCATTGCTGCGCCGCGCGTCCTCGCGAGCGCAAGTCATCGCGTCTTCTGTTCAGGTGGTGACCAGAGTCCCGATCTTCTCACCAGCGACCGCCCGGGCGATATTGCCATTGGTCAGCAGGTTGAACACCAGGATCGGCATGCCATTGTCCATGCACAGGCTGAACGCGGTGGCATCGGCCACTCGTAGCCCGCGGTCGATGACCTCACGATGACTGATCGCGGCAATCAATTGGGCATCGGGATGTTGCCGCGGATCTGCGGAGAACACGCCGTCGACGGCCTTGGCCATCAAGACCACCTCGGCACCGATCTCCAGGGCGCGCTGCGCGGCGGTGGTGTCGGTGGAGAAGTACGGCAGTCCCATGCCCGCCCCGAAGATCACCACGCGTCCCTTCTCCAGGTGGCGCACGGCGCGCAGCGGAAGGTAGGGCTCGGCCACCTGGCCCATGGTGATCGCGGTCTGGACCCGGGTGACGATGCCTTCCTTCTCCAGAAAGTCTTGCAGCGCGAGGCTGTTCATCACGGTGCCCAACATGCCCATGTAGTCCGAACGGGTGCGTTCCATGCCGCGCTGCTGAAGCTGCGCACCCCGGAAGAAGTTGCCACCGCCGATCACGACGGCGACCTGGACACCGCCGCGGACCACCTCGGCGATCTGACGCGCCACCCGAGCCACCACATCGGGGTCCAGGCCCACCTGGCCGCCGCCGAACATCTCGCCGCCGAGCTTGAGCAACACTCGCGAATACCTGGCCCGGCTCGGCGGCTCGCCGGAAGCCAGTCCGTTTTCCGGTGCAGATGTCGATACGCCGTTGCTGCTGGTTGCCGGCTCCGGCCTCGGAGCCGCCGAGCCGGCGACTTGGGGCTCCCTGGACTCCGTCATCAGACTCCTCGCATGAGAGTGCCATCCCGGGCGATCTCCATCCGGAACGGCATTTCACATCCTGCCTCATCGCAGCACAATGCGGCGTCGGCAGGGTGCATTATGCGCACAGTTGCCGCGCCGGACCAATTTTCGAGTCTCGCGGTACCGGAATACGGCGGCACCTGTGCGCTTTCTTCCGCTCCGCGTTTGAGCGGCGGTTGGCATGGGAATCCGCATCAACGCGGCAGAAGCATGCGGTCTTAAGCAATGAGGACCGGCTCCGCCGTATGACCGGATCGATCGCTCCGCGATCGCCGTTGAGCATCGATCGCTCACAGTACGTCAACCAGGAGGAACACTTCCATGGCCGAGGAAAACAAGTCGGGACCTGCCGAAGCTGTCAAGGGCGTCGTCGAGGACGTCAAAGGGAAGGCCAAGGAGGCCGTAGGCGCGGTGGCCGGTCGTGATGACCTCACCCGCGAGGGCCAGGCGCAGCAAGACAAGGCCGAAGCGCAGCGCGACGCGGCGAAGAAGGAAGCCGAAGCGGACGCCGCACGCGGTGGCGCCAAGGCTGCCGAAGAGCGCCAGAAGTCGAACCAGTAGCGCGTTGTTGACGATGGGCCTGGTCCGTGGAAACGGGCCGGGCCCATCACTTTCTATAGGCCAGAGCTGGCGATGCGCGGCCCTGAGTTTGCATAGCTTTGCATAGTTTTGAGCTGGATGGGTATCCAGGCGTAGCGCTGTAAGACATCTCCGCAGAGGTGCCTACGGACCGGGGGGGAAGCCGGGACGTCAGAAGGTTTGGAGATGTCGTTGGACGTGGTGGTGCTTACCGATGAGGATGATTTCGAATCGGCCCTACCGGATTTGGCGGCGTTTGCGCAGCCGATGCGCCGCATCACCCTGACGGCCGAGACCGACGGGCACTACGCCACGGCCGACATCGCGATCATCGATGCGCGCAGCAATATGGCGGTGGCTCAGGCTGTCAGCCATCGCCTGAGCACCGACAATCCCGGTACCGCGGTGGTGGCCTTGGTGGCACCGGCGGATTGCGCGGCCGTCGACGCCGACTGCAATTTCGACGATGTGATGCTGCCGGGCACCGGTGCCGAGGAGTTGCGGGCACGGTTGCGCCTTGCGATCGGCCGCCGGCGCAGCGCGGTCGACGGCATTTTGAAGTTCGGCGAGCTGCTTTTGCATCCGGCCAGTTTTATCGCGTCGCTGGACGGCAACGACCTGGGCCTGACGCTCACCGAGTTCAAATTGCTGAATTTCCTTGTGCAGCATGCCGGTCAGGCCTTCACCCGGACCCGGCTGATGCAGGAGGCGTGGGGCTACGACAGTACCGGCAAGGTGCGTACTGTCGACGTGCACATTCGGCGGCTGCGCGCCAAGCTGGGCGCCCGGCACCAATTCATGGTCGACACCGTCCGGGGAGTCGGCTACCGCGCGGCAACACCACCGCAACCGGAATGGGTCGTCGCCGATTCGACGCCGACTCAACACATTTGACGGTCGATCAGCCGAACAACGGGAAGGCGCGCTTGCGCGCCAGGGCGTCCATTCCTTTCTGGATAGCGTCCTGCACCTCGTGATATTTGCGCTCGACGTATTGGTCGTCCTCCGCCCGCGCGGGATCGTTGTCGAGTTCCACGGCGGGCATGAACCGGGTTCTGATCTTGGCCGGCAGGGGCAGCTGCGGAAGCGCCGCCGGCGCGATCCCCCACGGAAGTGAGACGGCCAACGGAAACACCTTGAGCCGCAAGATGCGGTCCAGGCGCAGGGCTTTGGACAGCCGGTCGCCGCGGAACAGCACCGGCATGGCGTCGGCGCCGCCGACGGTGGCGATCGGCACGATCGGCACGCCGGCACGAATCGCCATCTTGACGAAGCCCGTCCGTCCCGCCAGGTTCGCCCGATCGCGCTCGGTCCAGGGGCGCAACGAGTCCACTTCCCCACCCGGCCACAGCGCCACGTCGCGCCCTTCCGCCAATGCGGTGGCAATCGCGTCCGGGGCGGCCGGCAACACCCCCATCGAACGGAAGTAGCGCCCGAACAAGGGAATCGCCATCAACGCATCGTGAGCGGTGCCGTGCAGGGCGCGATCCTGACCGAACCGCCGCCACCATTGCAAACCGACGGTCCACGCATCCCAGACGAACGGAGCCCCGGAGTGAATCCCCACCAGCAGCGCCGGTGGCGGATCCGGAATGTTCTCCCAGCCGTCGATCTCCATGCGGAACCAGTAGTCCACCAGTACATTCCAGAGATACTTCTGTCGCTGCAGGGCGGTCTCGTCCTGGCCGGAGAGATCCCACTTCGCGCCGCGCGCTCGGTCAGCCAGCCGCTCAGCCCCCCGCTTTGCTTGCTGCGTCGTTCTTCCATCGCCTCGCGGGCTTGTTCGGCGTGGCGCTGCGCTTGAGCGCGTACCCGCGCCGGCCTGTGATCGGGGTTACTCATGCCTTGTCGAATACCCGCTTCGGGCACGCACGATTCCCCCGGACGCAATTCTCCCCGCGCCACTCGGCGTGGCGCGGGGAGAATTCGAACCGGTTTAGGTGTGTGCCGCCGGCGCGGGCGGGGCACCCGGTGCCGGGCTGTTGGGCGCGCCGGGCGCCGAGCCACCCTCCACGTTGGACGTCCACATCAGGATGTCCTGCATCCCGTCGTTGTAGACGACGCCGTTCGGAGGCGCGCCGGTCACGTCGAAGTACAGCGTGCCGGTCGACTCGTTACCCGGCGAAATCGGCGCCGGGTTGAGCCCATTCGGCGCCCCCACCTTGTCGATCACCCGGTAGTTCTGGCCGTTGGGCCCGCGGGCGATGAAATCGTTGACCATCGGGGTAACCAGCCCGCCGTCCGACCTGGCGCTGATGTCGGCCTGGTAGAGCGTGCCTTTCGGCGTGTAGCCGGGGATGGCGACGTTACTGGGCTGCAGGTTGCTGACGGTGTAGTTGGTGATCAGCGGCCCGTCCACGAGTTGTTCGCTGGTGCCGAACCCCTGAATGTTGGGCGCGGCCGACGCGGGCGTCGCCGCGAAAACACTCGCGACCGCTATCCCCCCGGCAGCGGCAGCTGTCGCAACGGCAGTCTTGGTGACCTTCATAGTCCATTCCTTTCGTGTCGAACAATTGCCCCCCGCAGGGCATAGAGATATATCCAGCGAAATAGCCAACCGGTCTCCGCCTTAAACATCTGCCGCGCACGCATTACTCATATCCCCCGGTTAACCGCCGGAAATGGGGTTGCATTCTTGGACAGCGTCTTTCGCATCAGCTCGCAACAACTGCACCACCATTCACACCGGGCCCGGCGATTAGGTCGTGCGCTGAGGGGTAGTCGATGCGCTGAGGCCTTCCGCCGGCGATCGGCGGGTAGGGCGGGCGACCTGTTGGCCTGTCCGGATCGTAAATCGCACGACCACCTTTGAATCGGTAAAGGAAATCGCATGGGTTTTGTGGCGCAACAACAATCCGTCCCCGGCTTACAGTCGCAGATGGACCCGATTCCCGACTGTGGTGAAAACAGCTACCAGGGCTCGGGAAAACTGCTGGGTAAAAAGGCGATCATCACCGGCGGCGACAGCGGCATCGGGCGTGCGGTCGCCATCGCGTTCGCGCGCGAAGGAGCCGACGTACTGATCGCGTACCTCAACGAGGATGACGACGCGCGCGAAGTCGCCCGTTACGTCACCAATGCCGGCCGCAAATGCGTACTGGTGCCCGGCGATCTCTCCGACGCTGCGCACTGCCGCGCCGTCGTAGACCGGGCGGTGCAGGAATTGGGCGGGGTGGACATCCTGGTCAACAACTCCGCCTATCAAATGATGCGCAAAAGCCTCGACGAGATCAGCGACGAGGAGTGGGATTACACCTTCCGGCTCAATATCGGCGCGTATTTCTATCTCGGTAAAGGCGGCTGTGCCGCACATGAGCCCAGGTTCGTCGATCATCGGCAGCTCGTCGGTCAATTCCGATTCACCCAATCCCACGCTGGCGCCTTATGCGGCGACGAAGGCGGCCATCGCCAATTTCTCGGCCAGCCTGGCCCAGCTATTGGGCGAGAAGGGAATTCGGGTCAACAGTGTGGCGCCCGGACCGATATGGACGCCATTGATCCCGTCGACCATGCCGCCGGACAGCGTCGAATCCTTCGGCGACAACGTGCCGCTGGGACGCGCCGGTCAGCCCGCCGAACTCGCCGCGATCTACGTCCTGTTGGCCTCCGACGACGCGAGTTACATCTCCGGGGCCCGGGTGGCCGTGACCGGCGGCCGACCGATTCTCTAGCGAAAGTCGCTACCCCGCAGCGGATTACCGTCGCGGTGCGCACAGGCCACTTCAGCGGCCCCGGACCCGGCGGTTGTGCAACTTGATCGCGTCCACCAAGTCCGACTTGTTCATCGTGGACCGGCCGGCGATGTCGAGGCGGCGGGCCAGCTCCAGCAGGTGCTTTTTGCTGGCGTTGGCGTCGACGCCCTCGGCGGATTCCCCGGTTGGTTCCAGGCCGCCGCGCTCGGCCCGCTCATCGGAGGGCCCCTTCTCGTCCTTGGCCTCCCAGTGGTCGCCGACCTTTTCGAAACTGTGCTTGACAGCGGCGTATGCCACCCGGTGAGCGCGCTCCTCGCTGCCGTACTGGTCGGCGGCCGCGTCATGGGTTTTCGCGAATGTGCGTTGGGCTTTGGCACTGGAACGTTGCAAGGTGCTGGGCAATTCGCCTTTTTTGGCCGCGCCGCCTTTCGTCGTCTTCGGCATCGAACCTCCTCGTGTGCCACAAGCGCTGCGGGTAACCGGTCGGTTACCCCGTCGGGGCGCGGACAATCACGGTCTGAACAATGTGCGCATCGGGCCGGTGGAAATATGTCAATATCGTTGACATGATTCAGGCCGACGATGCTCCGCTGGGTTACCTGCTCTACCGGGTGGCGGCGGTACTGCGACCAGAGGTTGCCGCCGTGTTGGGCCCGCTGGGCCTGACCCTGCCCGAATTCGTTTGCCTGCGCATACTTTCGATGTTCCCGGGAATGTCGAGCGCCGAGTTGTCCCGCCACACCAACGTCACCCCGCAGGCGATGAACACGGTGCTGCGCAAGCTCGAAGAGGTCGGGGCGGTGGCGCGGCCGTCGTCGGTGTCCTCGGGGCGCGCGCTCCCGGCCAACCTGACCGAGCCAGGGCCGCGCCCTGCTCAAGCGCGCCGAAGGGGCGGTCCGCGGCGCCGACGCACGCATCTTGGCCAAGCTCACCGAACCTCAGCAGCGCGAATTCAAACGAATGCTCGAGAAACTCGGCTCCGACTAGCGGCGATCGCAAGCGCGGCCGCGGCGAAGCGAATCGCCGCCATCGGGTCTGATTACGCCAAGGCGTGGATGCGCGCCCACGGCCGCGCCTCTTCGAGCTCGTAGGCCAATTCGAGCAGCAGCGCCTCCTGCCCCAGATCGGCCGACAGCATCATGCCCACTGGCATCCCGTCGGCGGACTGGGCCAGCGGCAGCGAGATCGCGGGTTCACCGGTCACGTTGTGCAGCGGGGTGAACGAGACCCAGTCGATCAGCCTGCCGATCACCTGCCGGTATTCGGTCGGCGCCAGGAATCCGATGCGGGGCGTCTCGTCGGCGAGGGTCGGCGTGAGCACCGCGTCGTAGGTACGGAAGAACTGCGCGGTGCGTCTGCGCGCCCGGCGCAGCCGCACGATCGCCATCGGAAGGCGGTGGAGGTTGCGGCTGGTGTGCCGAAGCAGGCCCAGGGTCAGGCTGTCCAGCTTGCCGCGGTCGAACGTCTCGCCGAACATGTGCCGGCCGCCGCGTACCTGAGCCAGCGCCAAAAATCCCCAGTACATGACGAAGTCGTCGACGAAACTGGCCGCGACCGGGGGCTCGTCGACGTGTTCGACCCGGTGGCCCAGCTCCTCGAGCAGGCCCGCGGACTTCAGCGTCAGCTCCCGCACCTGCGGACTGCACTCGCGCTGCACCGAGCGGGTCAGCACCGCGATCCGCAGCCGCTGCCGGCCGGGCCCGGTGACGTCCCCGACCGGTGCCAGCTTGGGGTTACGCCAGATCCGCTCGGCCTCGCGGTAGAAGGCCGCGGTGTCGCGAACCGAACGGGTCACCACGCCGTTGACGACGACACCGACCGGCATCCGGCGCAGCGTCGCGTCCAGCGGCAGCCGCCCGCGCGAGGGCTTGAGTCCGACCAACCCGTTGCACGCGGCCGGGATCCGGATCGAACCGCCGCCGTCGTTGGCGTGCGCCATGGGCACCACGCCGGCGGCGACGAACGCACCCGAACCCGACGACGATGCGCCGGCGCTGTAGTCGGTGTCCCACGGGTTGCGGACCGGGCCAAGCCGCGGGTGCTCGGCCGACGCGCTGAACCCGAATTCGGACAACTGCGTCTTGCCCACCGAGGTCAGCCCGGTGTCCAGGTACAGCTCGGTGAAGACGCTGTCGGCGACGGCGTTCCAGCGCGTCCAGGCGTCGGTGCCGTGCATCGTGGGCTGTCCGGCGACGTCGACATTGTCCTTGATGAACGTCGGGACGCCACCGAAGTAACCGCTTGGCGGGTCCCCCGCGGCCGCCCGCGCTTGCTCAAAAGCCGCGTACGCCAACCCGTTTAGCAGGGGGTCGACGGCCTCGGTGCGGGCGATTGCGGCCTCGACCACCTCGGCCCTGCCGACCCGGCCGGATCTCAGGGCGTCGGCGAGGCCGACCGCGTCCAGATCGCCAAGGGCATCGTCGCCGAACGCGTGCACGTGTCGCATGGCACTGACGCTAACCCGCGCACCCGCGCCACCGGGAGGTTTCCCGGCTTGTCCGCGGCCCGGACCGGATCGGTGCCGGGCCGGTCAGGCCTGGCCCACCTCGAAGCGGACGAACCGCGTCACCGTGACGCCGGCGTCGTCGAGCAGCGCCTTGACGGTCTTCTTGCTGTCGGACACCGACGGCTGCTCGAGCAGCACCGCGTCCTTGAAGAAGCCGTTCAGCCGGCCCTCGACGATCTTGGGCAGGGCCTGCTCCGGCTTGCCCTCGGCCTTGGCGGTCTCCTCGGCGATGCGGCGCTCGCTGGCCACCACATCCTCGGGCACGTCGTCGCGGGACAGGTAGCGGGCCTTGAGCGCGGCGATCTGCAGCGCGATGGCGTGGGCGGCCTCGGTGTCCGAGCCTTCGTACTCGACCAGCACACCGACCGCGGGGGGCAGGTCGGCCGCCCGCCGGTGCAGGTAGGTCTCGACGGTGCCGTCGAAGTTCGCCACCCGGCGCAACTCCAGCTTCTCGCCGATCTTGGCCGACAGCTCCGCGATTGCCTGCTCGACGGTCTTGTCACCGATGCTGGCAGCTTTGAGCTCGTCGACGTCGGTGGCCTTCGACGACACGGCCGCGGCCACGATCTGGTCGGCCAGCGCCTGGAACTCCGCGTTCTTGGCGACGAAGTCGGTCTCGCTGTTCAGCTCGATCAGCGCGCCGCCCTGGGCCGCGACCAGACCTTCGGCCGTCGCCCGCTCGGCACGCTTGCCGACGTCTTTGGCGCCCTTGATGCGGAGCGCCTCGACGGCCTTGTCGAAGTCGCCGTCGCTTTCGGCCAGCGCGTTCTTGCAGTCGAGCATGCCGGCACCGGTGAGTTCCCGAAGCCGCTTGACGTCGGCAGCGGTGAAGTTCGCCAATGGTCAGCCTTCCTATGAGGGGTCAGTGGTTGGTTCGGGGGTGCCCGCAGCGGCGTCGGTGGGGGCGGTGGTGGTAGCGGAGGCCAGCAGCTCCTGCTCCCATTCGGCGAGCGGCTCGGCGGCCAGCGGATCCCCAGCCTCGGGCTTGCCGTCGCCGCGACCGACTCCGGCGCGGGCCTGCAGGCCCTCGGCGACGGCCGAGGCGATCACCTTGGTCAGCAACGCGGCCGAACGGATCGCGTCGTCGTTGCCCGGGATCGGGTAGTCGACCTCGTCGGGATCGCAGTTGGTGTCCAGGATCGCGATGATCGGGATGTTGAGCTTACGGGCCTCCGCGACCGCGAGATGCTCCTTGTTGGTGTCGACGACCCAGACCGCCGACGGCACCTTGGCCATGTCGCGGATACCGCCGAGGCTGCGCTCGAGCTTGTTCTTCTCGCGGGTCAGCATCAAGATTTCCTTCTTGGTGCGACCCTCGAAGCCACCGGTCTGCTCCATCGCCTCGAGCTCCTTGAGCCGCTGCAGGCGCTTGTGCACGGTCGGGAAGTTGGTGAGCATGCCGCCCAGCCAGCGCTGGTTCACGTACGGCATGCCGACGCGGGTCGCCTCGGCGGCGACGGATTCCTGCGCCTGCTTCTTGGTGCCGACGAACAGCACGCTGCCGCCGTGCGCGACGGTCTCTTTGACGAACTCGTACGCCTGATCGATGAAGGTCAGCGTCTGCTGCAGGTCGATGATGTAGATGCCGTTGCGGTCGGTGAAGATGAACCGCTTCATCTTGGGATTCCAGCGACGGGTCTGGTGCCCGAAGTGGGTGCCGCTGTCCAGCAGCTGCTTCATGGTTACGACGGCCATGCGTTGTGCCTTACTTGTGTCGGTTGTCGCCTGGCATCGGGTGAGGCCGGGCCCTGGCGGCTGCTGCGATGCCGGACCCGGCCGGGAAAACCCCGGTCGGGACCGCCCGGCATGCGATGCGTTCTCCTAGTGGAACCAGAGACGCGATGCAGACGCGCGAAGTCAGCCCGCGAACGAGCTGCGACCAGCAGTTTACACCGACTCAGCAGGTGGTTTTGCCACGCTTCCCCAGCCGGGCCGCTCGTCCACATAACCGGCGGGCCGGGTGGCCGGCCGGCGGTGGCGCGCTGAACTGCCTGGATGCGGTGGACGAGCGCTGCTGTTATGTGCGGGCCTGGTCAACGCGGTGCCGGCGGTCGCCGCCGAGGATCGCCTGGACTGGCCGCTGCGCCCGCCGCCGGCCGTCGCCCGGGCCTTCGACGCCCCGTCGCCCGACTGGAATCCCGGACACCGGGGCGTGGACCTGGCCGGCACCGCCGGTCAGCCGGTGTACGCCGCGGGCGCCGGGACGGTGGTATTCGCCGGGCTGCTGGCCGGACGGCCGGTGGTGTCGCTGGCCCATCCCGGGGGATTGCACACCAGTTATGAGCCGGTCCGGGCGGCCGTGCGGGTCGGCCAGCCGGTGACGGCCGCGACCGTGATCGGCGAGCTGATGGTCGGGCATGCCGGGTGCCCGGCCGCGGCGTGTTTGCACTGGGGCGCGATGTGGGGTCCGGCGTCGGGCGCGCGACTACGTCGATCCGCTGGGTCTGCTGAAGTCCACGCCGATCCGGCTCAAACCCCTGCACCGCTGAGCGGGCGGGCCTCAGGCCCGAGGGTGGGCCTGATCGTGCACCGCGCGCAACCGGGACACCGCGACGTGGGTGTACAGCTGGGTGGTCGCCAGGCTGGAATGGCCGAGCAGCTCCTGGACAACCCGCAGGTCAGCACCGCCTTCGAGCAGGTGCGTGGCCGCGCTGTGCCGCAGGCCGTGCGGCCCCATGTCCGGCGCGCCGTCCACCGCGGCGACGGTCTGATGCACCACCGTGCGCGCCTGGCGGACGTCGAGCCGGCGGCCCCGCGCGCCCAGCAGCAGCGCCGGGCCCGACTCCGCGTTCACCAGCGCCGGGCGGCCCGTCGGCCAGCCACGCGTCGAGCGCCTCGCCGGCCGGCCTGCCGAACGGCACGCTGCGCTGCTTGTTGCCCTTGCCGAGGACGCGCACGCAGCCGGTGACGGGTGTCGACGTCGTCGATGTCCAGGCCGCACAGCTCGCTGACCCGGATCCCGGTGGCATACAACATCTCGACGATCAGCCGGTCCCGCAGTGCCATCGGATCACCTTGCTGCGCACCGGATTTGGCGGCGGCCATGGCGTCGGCGGCCTGATCCTGGCGCAGCACCGCGGGCAGGGTGCGGTGCGCCTTGGGGACCTGCAGCCGCGCGGCCGGGTCCGCGGTCAGCAGGCCGCGCCGCACGGCCCACGCGGTGAACGCCTTGACCGCCGAGGTGCGCCGGGCCAGCGTCGTGCGGGCGACACCGGCCGCGGCCGCGGCGGACAGCCAGGAGCGCAGCAGGGGCAGGCTCAGCCCGTCCAGGCCCGCGCCGCGGTCCCCGATGAAGGCGAGCAGCGAGCGCAGGTCGCCGAGATAGGCGCGACGGGTGTGCGCTGAACGGCCGCACTGCAGCTCCAGGTACTCGTCGAACTCGTCGAGAATCGGTTCGCTGTCCGGCACTCCCCCACGCTCGCAGACCCGAGCGCGGCCTACGTCAGTCGACGCGCCGAAGTGTGTCCGGGGTGAGATCTTTGAGCGTGGGATAGCCGTCGACGGCCATGATGAGGTCCGCTTCGGCCAGGATCGAGCGCAGCACGTGCACGATGCCGTCGGCGCCGCCGAGCGCCAGGCCGTAGGCGTACGGCCGGCCGATCCCCACCGCCGTGGCGCCCAAAGCCAGCGCCTTGACGACGTCGGCGCCGCTGCGGATCCCCGAATCGAACAGAACGGGCAACCCGTCGGCCGCCTCGACGACTCCGGGCAGGCACGCGAGGGCGGGCAGGCCGCCGTTGGCCTGGCGGCCGCCGTGGGTGGAGCAGTAGATGCCGTCGACGCCGCCGTCCCTGGCGCGCCGCGCGTCGTCGGGGTGACAGATGCCCTTGATGATCAGCGGCAGGTTGGTCAGTGACCGGAGCCAGCCGAGGTCGTCCCAGGTCAAAGGGTTTCCGAAGGTCGTCACCCACTGCAGCACAGTGCCTTGCGGGTCCTCTTCCGGCGGGCGCCGCAGGCTCGCGCGGAAGACCGGATCGCTGGTGTAGTTGCTCAGGCAAAGGCCGCGCAACTGGGGAAAGTTGGCCGTGGTGAGGTCGCGCGGGCGCCACCCGGGGATCCAGGTGTCGAGGGTGACGACGATGCCCTTGAAGCCGGCGGCCTCGGCCCGCTGAACGAGGCTGGCGGCCAGGTCCCGATCCTTCGGCGTGTACAGCTGGAAGAAGCCGGGGGTGTCACCGAACTCCGCGGCGACGTCTTCCATCGGGTCGGCGGTCAGAGTGGAAACGACCATCGGGACGCCGGTGGCCGCGGCCGCGCGCGCGGTGGCCAGGTCGCCGTGCCCATCTTGGGCGCAGATGCCGATGACGCCGATCGGCGCCATGAACACCGGAGACGGCAAGGTCAGGCCGAACATCTCCACCGACAGGTCGCGGGCGGCGGCGCCGACGAACATGCGGGGCATCAGGCCCCAGTGATCGAACGCCTCCCGGTTGGCACGCTGCGTGCGTTCGTCGCCGGCGCCCCCTGTGACGTAGGACCACACCGACGGTGACATGGCCCGCTCGGCCCGTGCCTCCAGCTCCGCGAAGGCCATCGGCAGCGCGGGCGCCACCCCGCCCAGGCCCTTGAAGTAGATCTCGTTCTGGTAGTCGCCGAATGCCATGCGATAGACAATGCCAGGCGGCCGTCAGGCTGACGAGCTCGCCGACTCCGCCTGCGCCAGTTCCTTCTTCCATTGCCGGAAGGTCTCTTCGGTGCGGCCGCGGCGCCAATACCCCGAGATCGACGACGCCCATTTGGCGTCCACGCCGCGCTCCTTGCGGATGTAGGGCGCGCAGGTTGTGCATGACGGCCTGGGCCTCGCCGTGGATGAAGACGTGCACCCGCCCGGGCAGCCAGGGGGCGCTGGTGACGGCCTCGATCAGCGGCGCGTGGTCGCCGGCACGGTCCTCGGGGACCAGGTCGGCACGCCCGCCGCGGTAGACCCAGTGCACCTCGACGCCTTCGGGTGCGGCCAGCGGGATCTCGTCCTCTTGGCCCGCGACCTCGATGAACGCCTTGCCGACTGCGCTGGGCGGGCAACGCTTCCAGCGCCGCGGCGATGGCCGGCAGCGCCGATTCGTCGCCGGCCAGCAGGTGCCAGTCGGCGGCCGGGTCGGGTGTGTACGCGCCGCCGGGCCCCATCAGATAGATCCGCTGGCCGGGTTGGGCGGTGGACGCCCACTGGCCCGCCATGCCGTGCTCGCCGTGCACGACGATGTCCAGCGTGATGTGGCGTTTCTCGACGTCGACGTGGCGGACGGTGAGGGTCCGCACCGAAGGCTTTTTGTCCGGCGGCAGGTCGGCGAAGCTGTCGAGGGTCAGCGGCTCGGGCAAGCCGGCCACGTCGACGTCGTCGGCGACGAACACCAGCTTGACGTAGGAGTCGGTGAACTTGCTGGGCACGAAGGCGTCAAAATCCTTGCTCCCGAGCACTATCCGCACCATGTGCGGTGTGAGTTGTTCGGTACCGACAACTTCGAAGCATTGCAGTGGTCGACCTGCCACTTGTCCTCCTGTCCAAACCCCAACCCCCGCTCGACTATACGAGTCGCGTCGTTGCTGCAGCTTGGCCCGCGGCGACCCGGACAATTCGCCACCGCCCGTCCTGGCGCTGCACCAATCCGGCCAGCTCGAGCATCGCCAGCGGCCCCAGCGCCAACTCGGGCACCATTCCCGATGCGACCGCGATCTCGTCGACCGTGGCGGCGCCGCGGCCGGGCAGCGCCTCGTAGACCCGGCGCTCGGCGTCGCTGAGGCCGTCGAGCGGCGTCGCCGGGTGCGGCTCCTCGGCAGGCCAGCTCGCCGATGTGGCCGATCAGCTCGACGACGTGGTCGGCGCGGGTGACCAGTTCGGCGCCGTTGCGCAGCAGTGCGTGGCAGCCCGCCGACGCCGACGAGGTGACGGGTCCGGGCACCGCGGCCACCACCCGTCCCAACGCCCGCGCCCAGGCCGCGGTGTTGGCCGCGCCGCTGCGCAGACCGGCTTCCACCACCACGGCGGCCCCCACGACGGCGGCCACCAGGCGATTGCGGGTCAGGAACCGGTAGCGGGCCGGGCGGATGCCGGGCGCGTACTCGGTGAACAGCAGCCCGTGCTGGCCGATGCGGTGCAGCAGGGCGGTGTGACCGCTCGGGTAGGGGACGTCGAGCCCGCCGGCCAGGACGGCGACGGTGATGCCGTCGCAGTCCAGCACGGCGCGGTGCGCCGCGCCGTCGATGCCATAGGCGCCGCCCGAGACCACCGCGACGTCGCGCTGCGCCAACCCGGCCGCCAGTTCGCCGGCAACCTGCTCGCCGTAGGTGGTCGAAGCGCGCGTCCCGACCACGGCGGCCGCCCGGTGCGCGACCTCATCGAGCCGCACGGGTCCCAGCGCCCACAACACCATCGGCGGAACCATCGGCGCACCGCCGCCGGGTCGCGGTGCGGCACCGCGGAATGCGGCGAACGCCAGCAGCGGCCACTCGTCGTCGTCCGGGGTGATCAACCGCCCGCCACGCCGGGCAAGCATCTCGAGATCCGCTGCGGCGCGGTCGATTTCGCGCCGGGCCTCGGTGCGCCGGGCCAGGTCGTCGTCGACCAGTCCACGCCGGACCCGCTCGGCGGCCTCCACCGGGCCGACGCACTGCACCAGGGCGGCAAGTTCGGCGCAGGGCGGCTCGGCCACCCGGGACAGATAGGCCCACGCGCGCAGCGCGGGATCGTCGAGCGCCGGCGTCATCGCCGTGCCTCCGGCTCCAAGAATCCGCCAAGAATCCTTGCAGCCCCGCGCGCGAACGTGGTGTTGTCAGCCGCCCGCCGCACGCCGGCCCGCAACGAACGGAACGAGCCATGATCCTCGACCCGCCGATGGTGTACAGCATGTCCGAGCGCCCAAAAAACCCCTGGGCCGTCGCGGCGTTCGCGCTCAGCCTGGTCAGCTGGATCGGCTTTCCCATCCCCATCATCAGCATCGGTCTGGCCTGCATCGGGTTGCGCGAGATGGAACAGCGCGGTGAAAGCGGCCGCGCCATGGCCCAATTCGCCCGCGCATTCGCGATCCTGGTGACCGTCGCGATAGCTGTGCGGGGTGGGCACACCGATTGGCTGACCATGGCGCGCTGGTAGCGCGCCCGGCCGGTCGGTCGGCGGCGCTCATCGCTGCGCTCCCGGTTGGCGGAAGCTCAGTGCGGCGGCAACTTCGTCGGTCCCGGGAGAGGTGCGGCCGGCCAGGTCGGCCAGGCTCCACGCGACCCGCAACGTGCGGTCGAGGCCACGGATGCTGAGCAGTCCGCGGTCCAGCGCCCGCTGCAGCGGCTCCATCGCCGCGTTGCTGGGACGGAACTTTCGGCGCAGCAGCGCCCCACTGACTTCGGCGTTGGTGCGGAATCCGTGTGGCAGCCAGCGCTGGGCGGCGGCCGCGCGGGCCAGCGCCACCCGATGGCGGACCTGTGCCGTCGACTCACCGTCTCGGCGCCGCGAACGCCCCGGCCCGCACCTGATGCATCTGCACGCGGAGGTCCACCCGATCCAGCAGCGGCCCGGACAGCTTGCCCAGGTAGCGGCGTTTGGCCGCCGCCGCGCAGATGCAGTCCTGCGGGTCGGCCGGCGCGCACGGGCACAGGTTGGCGGCCAGCACCAGCTGGAACCGGGCGGGATAACACGCCACCCCGTCGCGGCGGGCGAGGCGAATCTCGCCGTCCTCCAACGGTGTTCGCAAAGCTTCCAGCGCGCTGACCCGGATCTCGGCGCACTCGTCGAGGAAGAGCACCCCGCGGTGCGCCCGGCTGACGGCGCCCGGGCGGGCCATCCCCGACCCCCCGCCGACGAGCGCGGCGACGCTGGAACTGTGATGGGGCGCCACGAACGGCGGTCTGGTGATCAACGGCGTGTCCCCCGACAGCAGCCCGGCCACCGAGTGAATCGCCGTGACTTCCAGGGACTCGCCATCCGATCAGTGGCGGCAGCAACCCCGGAAGGCGTTGGGCCAGCATCGTTTTGCCCACCCCCGGCGGGCCGGTGAGCATGAGGTGGTGCGCCCCGGCGGCGGCCACCTCCACCGCGAACCGCGCCTGCGTCTGCCCGACCACGTCGGCCAGATCCGCCTCGGGCTCCCCGTCGGTGGGGTTCGCGTCGATCCTGCCGTCCAGGCGCGCCGCTGCCGCTGAGCCACTTCTGCAGCTGCCCCAAGGTGCGCACGCCCCACACGTCGATGCCGTCGACCAGGCTGGCCTCGGCCAGGTTGTCCACCGGCACCACCACGGCCGGCCAGCCGTCGCGTTTGGCGGCCAGCACGGCGGGCAGCACCCCGCGCACCGGCCGGACCCGCCCGTCCAGGGACAGCTCGCCGAGCAGCACCGTCTTCTCCAGCCGGTCCCACGGGTTCTTGCGCTGCGCCGACAGCACGGCGGCGGCCAAGGCGATGTCGTAGACCGATCCCATTTTGGGCAGCGTCGCCGGCGACAGCGCCAGCGTGAGCCGCGCCATGGGCCAGCTGTTGCCACAATTGGTGACGGCCGCCCGGACCCGGTCGCGCGACTCCTGCAGGGCGGCGTCGGGCAGGCCCACCAGATGCACGCCCGGCAGCCCGGAGGTGATGTCGGCTTCGATCTCCACGATCTGTCCGTCCACGCCGCGCACCGCGACGGAGAACGCGCGTCCCAGCGCCATCAGCCGATCCCTTGCAGGTGGGTGATCTCGGGGGTGCGGCGGCGCCCGATCCGCACGCCGATCACGTCGATACGGATCGCCGCGCAGCGCTGGTCCTGGCCGGCCAGCCACAGCCCGGCCAGCCTGCGCAGCCGGACGCACCTTGCGCGGGGTGACGGCTTGCGCCAGTCCCCCGTATCCGTCGCCGGTGCGGGTCTTCACCTCGACGAACACCACCGTCGAAGTGGCGTCGTCGCGGGCGATGATGTCGAGTTCGCCGTAGCGGCAGCGCCAGTTGCGCTCCACGATCCGCAATCCCATCCTCGTCAGGTGATCCACGGCGAGCGCCTCGCCCATCGCCCCCAGCTGGATCCGGGTCATAGTCGTTTCGGTCGTCATGGCGGCCACCATGCCCGGTGCCCCCGACGCGACGGGCCACCATCGCCGACGCCGCGGCCACCCGCCGCGGCCGGTTATCCCCAGTGCGCGCGCCCATCCACAGCCGGCCATCGGCTAGGTGATCCGGTCCGCCCGGGTGTAGATGTTCATCGAGTCCTCTCGCAGAAAAGCCACCAGCGTGATCGCCGGACTCCTCGGCCAACGAGACCGCCAGCGACGACGGCGCCGACACCGCCGCCAGCACGGGAATCCCTGCCATGACGGCCTTCTGCGTCAACTCGAAGGATGCCCGCCCGCTGACCAGCAAGCACCGAGGCCTGCAGCGGTATCCGCCGGCGCTCGGTCGCCCAGCCGATCACCTTGTCGACCGCGTTATGCCGCCGATATCCTCGCGCACCACCAGCATCGTGCCGTCCACACCGAACAGCGCCGCGGCGTGCAGGCCGCCGGTGCTGTCGAAAACCTTTTGCGCGGAACGCAGTTGGTCGGGCATCGCCTTGAGCGTGGCTGCCGCGACGGTGGCGTGATCGGCGCCCGGCGCGAACCGGCTGATCAGCCGCACCGCGTCCAGTGACGCCTTGCCGCAGACCCCGCACGACGAGGTGGTGTAGAAGTTGCGGGTGACATCGACGATCGGGCGCTTGACGCCGGGCGCCAGCGTCACGTCCAGCACGTTGTAGGTGTTCGCGCCCTCGTCGCCGCGCCCGGCGCAGTAGCGGATGCTGTGCACGTCGTCGCGGCCCGCGATGACGCCCTCGGTGAGCAGAAAGCCTTGCGCGAGTTCGATATCCGATCCCGGCGTGCGCATCGTCACGGTGACCGCCGCGCCGTCGACCCGGATCTCCAATGGCTCCTCGACGACCAGGGTCTCCGGTCGCGTGATCGCCTTCTCGGCGGTCAGATGGGTGACCCGCCGACGCGACGTGACGTGCCCCACTAGGCGATTTCACCACCGGCGGCGACGTCGCGAGAAGCGGCGGAAGCTGGAAACCCACCGATTCAAACTACCCCGGCCGGCGGCCGGCCGCCGAAAGCCCGCAGCGCTCTCACACCCCCGCGGCCAGCGCTTCCAACGTCTCGGCCGACGAGTGCAGCGGGCGCCAGCCCAGCTGGGTCTTGGCCTTGGTCGTGTCCATGACCATCGACGTCCGCGCGGTGTGCAGCCACTCCAGCATGGACGGCACCCCCGGGACCCGCGAGATCGCCGCGGAGGCAGCGGTGGCGGCGACGGCGGGAACCCGCACCGGGCGCCCGCCCAGCGCCCTGGCCACGTCGGCCACCGTCACCACCCCGTCACCGGCGATGTTGTACGCCCCCGGCGGCGCCGGGGCGGTGGCCGCAAGCGCGATGGCCGTCGCGACGTCGTCGTGGTGGACCAGTTGCAGCGGGTAGCCGGGATCCGGCACCACCGGCTTCAGGATCGGGACGGCTTTGACCACGGCACGCATCGGGCCGGGCAACTGGTTCCACGGCATCGCGTCGGCCAGGGCGGTGGCTTTGGGACCGGCGACGACGCACGGCCGCAGAACGAACACCTCGAGCGGCGAGTCCTTGGTGATGTCGGCGAGCAGCGCCTCGCAGGCCGCCTTCTGCTCGGAGTAGTAGTGCTCAGCGGATCCGCGGGCGGGCACGTCCTCGGTGAGCGGGACGGGGTTGTCGGAGTGGTAGCCGTAAGCCGCCACCGACGAGGTGTACACCAGGCGCCGGGGCCGCTCGGCTGCCACCGTCGCCTCGAACAGATTGCGGGTGCCTTGCAGATTCACCCGTGCGCTCTCTTCGCGCGATCCCATGATGATGAACGCCAGGTGGATCACCACGTCGGCCTGGGCGACCAGGGCGTCGACGGCCTCGCGGTCCAGGATGTCGCCCTGCTGATAGGTGGTCTTCAGCCAGCCCCGCGACGACGGGTCGAACGGCCGGCGCGCCATCCCGATGATCGCGTCGACGGCGGGTTCGCGTTCCAGCGCCGTCACCGCGGAGATGCCGATCTCCCCGGTCGGTCCGGTCACCGCGACGGTCACTCCCATCAGAACGTCCTTCCCTCCCGCAGCCTGCCGAAACCCCGGCGCGAAACCTCACCGAGGCCCAGGGCGCGCACGATCGGCGCGTGATAGAACCATCTTCCAGCGTCTCGCGGTTCGCGAGCGGCTGGATGTGCGGGCATTCCGCTTCGTCAGCGGTAGCTTGGCGGTCGTGGGTGACCACCAAGGTGGCCGCGATTAGCCGCAACCAGACGAAACCGGGTGTAAGGCTGGTCTCGGCGAACGATAATTTACGGCGATCGAAAGCGGTCACACACCGCCGACACCGCAGAAAACGAGGCACAGGATGGGCGACGACTCGAGGACCGGCGCGGACGTATCCGTGACTGGCGGGGAGAAGGCCGACCCCGCGACGGTTTTCGCCGCCCTCGCCGAGATCATCTATCAGGGCTCGGACGCCAACCAGATGTATGCCGCCATCTGCGTCGCCGCCACGCTGACCGTCCGCGGCTGCGACCACGCCAGCCTGCTGGTACGCGAGAACGACAAATACATCACCGTCGGTGCCAGCGACCGGCTGGCGCAGGCCATCGACGACCTCGAACGGCGCGCCGGCGACGGCCCGTGCATCGACGCCATCGAGGAGGAGACGCCCCAGATCGACACGGACCTGACCACGCCCTCGCTGTGGCCCAAGCTGGCGTCGGTTCTGGTCGCCGAGACTCCGGTGCGGGGCGCGATGGGCTTCCGGCTGCTGGTCGACAAACGCAAAGGCGCGGCGCTCAACCTGTTCAGCGACACCCCGAACATGTTCGACGCCGAGTCCGCCGGGCGGGCGGCGGTGCTGGCCGCGTTCGCCAGCGTCGCCATCAACGCGGTCCACAAGGGCGAGGATGCGGCAAGCCTGCGCCGCGGGCTGATGAGCAACCGCGAGATCGGCAAGGCCGTCGGCATGTTGATGCTGCTGCACGAAATGAGCGAGGACGAGGCCTTCGACCTGTTGCGGCGCCACTCCCAGGCGCTGAACATCAAGCTGGCCGACGTCGCGCGGGAGGTCATCGAGCAGCGCGGCCAGCTGCGCATCCCCGGCGACGATCAGCTTCCGCCCAACACGTAGCGACGGCTATTCGGGCAGCCGAAGCTCCGGCTTCTCGACCTCTTCGATGTTGACGTCCTTGAAGGTGATCACCCGCACCTGCTTGACGAACCGCGCCGGCCGGTACATGTCCCACACCCAGGCGTCGGACAGTCGCAGCTCGAAGTAGACCTCGCCGTCGGCGTTGCGCGGCATCATCTCGACGCTGTTGGCCAGGTAGAACCGCCGTTCGGTCTCCACCACGTAGCTGAACTGGCCGACGATGTCCTTGTATTCGCGGTACAGCGAGAGCTCCATCTCGGTTTCATACTTTTCGAGATCTTCTGCACTCATCTGCTCAGACGTCCTTCTCCCAGACAGCTTTCCCCGCGCATCCCGGCGCTTCGCTGCCGTTCGCCGGGGCGGGAATCCTGATCCCATCTTTCCTCACCGATATCCGTCGCGCTGCAGCGGTGGGTCCGGTTCGCACTCGGCCACCACCCGGGCTCGACCCGACCCGTTGGCCACGCGCCGCACGTTGATGAACGAGTACCGGTGCTCGGGGCAGGGGCCCAGCTCGTTCAGCGCCGAGCTGTGCGCCGGCGTGCTGTAGCCCTTGTGCTCGGCGAATCCGTAGCCGGGATGGTCAGCGTCCATGGCGACCATCAACCGGTCCCGGCTGACCTTCGCCAGCACGCTGGCCGCCGCAATGCACGCGGCCGCCGCGTCGCCGCCGATCACCGGCAGCGACGGCATCGGCCAGCCCGGGCACCCGGAATCCGTCGCTCAGCACATAGCCGGGCCGCACGGACAGCCCGGCGACGGCGCGGCGCATCCCTTCGATGTTGGCGACGTGCACGCCGCGCCGGTCGACCTCGGCCGACGGGATGAACACCACGTGGTAGGCCAGCGCGTAGCGGCGGATCAGCGGGAACAGCTTCTCCCGGGCGGCCTCGGTGAGCTTCTTGGAATCATCAAGCGCGGCAAGGCTTTCCAGTCGTCCCGGTCCGAGCACGCAGGCCGCCACCACCAGCGGCCCGGCGCAGGCGCCGCGGCCGACCTCGTCGACGCCGGCCACCGGGCCCAGCCCGCTGCGGTACAGCGCGGACTCCAGGGTGCGCAACCCCGACGACTTACGGATCACCGTCCGCGGCGGCCACGTCGTGGCCATGGCTACCGATTCTGCTGCGGGTTCACCGAACCCACGCCGCCCCACCGGGACGGCGGCCACACGATGAACCTGGCTTTGCCGATGACGTTGGCCACCGGCACCGTTCCCGACGTCGGGTCGCCGGTGCACAACACACCCTTGAGCGCTTCGGCCGGAATGCTGGTGCAGTGGGCCCGCGAATCCGCCGAGTGCGTGCGGTTGTCGCCCATCACCCACAGCCGTCCGGCCGGGACCGCGACCGGCCCGAACTCGCTGCCCAGGCAGGATAGACCGACGGGTCGGCGACCATGGTGTTGCGGATCGAGGTACGGCTCGTTCAGCGGCTTGCCGTCGACCGTCAACCCGGTGTCGGCCCGGCACTGCACCGTCTGGCCGCCGACCGCGATGACCCGCTTGACCAGGTCGTTCTCGTCGGGCGGCACGAAGCCGACGAACGACAGCGCGTTCTGCACCCAGCGCAGCACGGTGTTGTTGGAGCGGATCGACTTGTAGCCGATGTTCCACGGCGGCGGGCCCTTGAAGACGATGACGTCACCGGGGCGCGGTGCGCTGAAGCGGTAGCTGACCTTGTCGACCATGATGCGGTCGCCGACACAGCCCGTGCATCCGTGCAGCGTCGGCTCCATGGATTCCGACGGGATCAGGTACGGCCGCGCGACGAACGTCAGCATGACGTAGTAGAGGACCACCGCGATCACCGCCAGGATCGCGAGTTCGCGCAACGTCGAACGCTTCTGGGTCCTCCGGCTCGCCCTCGTCGGGCGTCTGGGCCACCGGCCCAGGCTCGGGGATCGATCCGGCCGTCGCCGCCGCGTCGCCGGGGCGCGTCTGCGGGTTGCGGGTAGCGACCTTCGGTCTGACTTCGCCGGCGTCGGACTCGGGCTTCGATGAATCCGCGGTATCGGTCACGGGATCAGCGTAGCCAGCGCACGTCGTGGCCCGGTAAACCGGCGCGCCCAGACGTGATGGACCGAATCGGCAGCGCCGCCAAGGCGTCCCGGGTCAGCGCTTCTCCTTGATCTTGGCCTTCTTGCCGCGCAGTTCGCGCAGGTAGTACAGCTTCGCGCGACGGACATCACCGCGGGTCACCACCTCGATGTGGTCGATGTTGGGCGAGTGCACCGGGAAGGTCCGCTCGACGCCGACGCCGTAGCTCTCCTTGCGCACGGTGAAGGTCTCGCGGATGCCGCCACCCTGCCGACGGATCACCACGCCCTTGAACACCTGGATGCGCTCCTTGGCGCCCTCGATGACCTTGACGTGCACGTTGACGGTGTCGCCCGGGCCGAAAGCCGGGATGTCGTCGCGCAGCGACGCCTGATCGACGAAGTCCAGCCTGTTCATGCGAGACACTTCCTTGAGGTCGCGGCCGGCGGCAGCTACCCACACGCTAGGTGTGAGGCGGTCGCCAAGCCGATGGTTTCGGGCTTTCGGGCGTATCTCGCAGCAGGCGGGAAACGGCCCAACCGGCCTGCACCGCTGGGGACAACTGGTCAATTGTGCCAGATGGGGCGCGTGCCGCGAAAATCACAGCGGGTACCGGCGGTTCACAACGCGCCAAACGCGCTGGTAAATGGTACATATGACTCGGGTCAGAACGCGCTACCCGCACAGAAGCGTGATGGCCGGTGCAGGTGGCGCGAGGGGGCCCGCTGTTGCGCTGTGTCGAAGTCACGCCGGAGGAGACGAATGCGGGTACGTCCGCTGACGCTGTTCACCGCCACCGCGGCGGTGACGTTGGTGGTTGCCGCCGGTTCCGAGGCGCTGGTCCAGGCAAAGGTGTACCGCCTGCCGGTCATCGCGCCCGTTCGGGTCATCTCCGCGCCACCCACCTCGGCTCCCCCGCAGTCGGCGGCGCTGATGCTCGAGGCGGCCACACCTGCGCCGCCGGCCCAGGCGCTGGCGAGTCCGGGGTTCGGCGAGCTGCAGGCCCGCGTCCAGCAGGCGACCGACGAGGCCGCCGGCAGCGGCGCCGCCCTGTCGGTGGCCATCCTCGATCGCACGCACCCATCAGCTGGTCTCCAACGGCAACAGCCAGGTCGATCGGCACCGCCTCGGTGGCCAAGCTGTTCATCGCCGACGATCTGCTGCTGCACGAAAGCGAGGGCAAGACGCCGCTGAGCGCCGACGACCGCCAGGCCCTGGACATCATGCTGCAGTCGTCCGACGACGGCGCGGCCGAGAAGTTCTGGGGTCAGGGCGGCGGGGACGCCATCATCAGCGAGGTCGCGGCCCGCTACGGCCTGGCCTCCACCACCCCGCCCAGCGACGGGCGGTGGTGGAACACCATGAGCTCGGTGACCGACCTGGTCCGCTACTACGAGATGCTGCTGGACGGATCGGGCGGCCTGCCGGCCGATCAGGCCAAGATCATCGTGAACGACCTGTCGCAGTCCACCCCCAACGGGGTCGACGGCTACCCGCAGCGATTCGGCATCCCGGACGGCCTGTACGCCGAACCGGTCGCGGTCAAGCAGGGCTGGATGTGCTGCATCGGCAGCGACTGGATGCACCTGTCGACCGGGGTGATCGGCGCCGACCGCCGCTACATCATGGTGGTCCAGTCCCTGCAGCCCGCCGATGACGCCACCGCCCGCGACACCATCACCCGGGCGGTCAAGACGATATTTCCCGAGGGCCGGATCGACGCGCCCCGGCCCGGCCTCTAACCCACCGAATCGTCGTCGGGCTCACGCCGATTGCCCGGCTCGAGCAGCTCGGGGCGGCGTTCGCGGGTGCGCTGCTCCGAGATCTCCCGGCGCCACGCGGCGATTCGCGCGTGGTCACCGGACAGCAGCACCTCGGGGACGTCGAGCCCACGCCAGCTCGGCGGCCGGGTATAGCTGGGCCCCTCCAGGCGCCGGTCCAGCGCCGGCGAGTGCGAATCCTCGCGGTGCGACGCGGGATTGCCGAGGACTCCGTCGAGCAGCCGCAGCACGGCCTCGATCATCACCACGGCCGCCGACTCGCCGCCCGGCAGCACGTAGTCGCCGATCGAGACCTCCTCGACCCGCATCCGCCGCGCGGCATCCTCGATGACCCGCTGGTCGATGCCCTCGTAGCGGCCGCACGCGAACACCAGGTGGGGCTCGGCGCTCCAGCGCGCGGCCGTCGCCTGCGTGAACAACCGACCGGCCGGGGTCGGGACAACCAAAAGCGTTTCCTCAGAAGAGATTTCATCCAGCGCCTCACCCCACACCGGCGCCTTCATCACCATGCCCGGGCCGCCGCCGTAGGGCGAGTCGTCGACCGAGCGGTGCACATCATGCGTCCAGCGCCGCAGGTCGTGCACGCGCCAGATCGACCAGGCCGGACTGGATCGCCTTGCCCGGCAACGATTGCCGCAGCGGATCCAGATAGGCCGGAAAGATCGTGACGACGTCGATTCTCATATCGGAGATCCTACAGGTCCAGCAGGCCTTCGGGCGGGTCGATCTCAACGGTGCCGTCGTCCAGCGACACCGATGTGACGATCGCAGTCACGAACGGCACCAACACTTCCCGCTTCTCGTCGCCGGCCTCGTTCGGCTCGCACCGCACCGCCAACAGTTCACCCGCCGCGGTGTGCAACACCTCGGTGACGACACCGATCTGCTCGCCCGCGGCGGTGCGGACGCGCAGGCCTTCGAGCTGATGGTCGTAGTAGGTGTCCGCCTCGTCGATGTCGGGCAAGTCCTCGGAGTCGACGACGAACAGGGTGCCGCGCAGCGCGTCGGCGGCCTCACGGTCGGTGACGCCGGCCAGCCGCACCAACAGCCGCCCGCCGTGCTCACGCGCGCTCTCGATCACACAGCTGCGCTCCGCACCACCACGAGACGGCCTGGCGCGCAACGTGTTACCCGGCGAGAACCGGGCGGCGGGATCGTCGGTGCGGATTTCCACCACCAGCTCGCCGCTGATGCCGTGGGCTTTCACCACGCGCCCGACGGTCAACTCCAAGGGAGTTCCATGAGCAGCGCTCCGCTACTGGTCGGTGTCCACCACGTCGACACGGATGCCGCGACCACCGATACCGGCGACCAGCGTGCGCAGTGCGGTCGCGGTGCGACCTCCGCGGCCGATCACCTTGCCCAAGTCGTCGGGATGGACGTGGACCTCGACCGTCCGCCCCCGGCGGCTGGTCACCATGTCCACCCGGACGTCGTCGGGGTTGTCGACAATCCCGCGAACCAGGTGCTCAACAGCGTCAACGACAACCGTACTCATCGCCGCGGTCAGCTTTCGGTGGTCGGCTCGGCCTGCTCGCCGGCCTCGGCGGGCGCCTCGGCCTCAGCGGCGGTCTCGGCGGCGGGGGTCTCGGCGGGGGTCTCGGCGGCGGCCTCGGGCTCGGCAGACTCGTCGGTGGCCTTCGCCGCCTTCTTGGCCGGGGCCTTCTTCTTCGGCTTCGCGGCCTCGGTGGTCGGTCCGCCGTCGGCCTCGGCCAGCGCGGCGTTGAACAGCTCAAGCTTGCTGGGCTTGGCCGGGGCGACCTTCAGGCGGCCCTCGGTGCCCGGCAGGCCCTTGAACTTCTGCCAGTCGCCGGTGATCTTGAGCAGCTTGAGGACGGGCTCGGTGGGCTGGGCGCCCACGGACAGCCAGTACTGGGCACGCTCGGAGTTGATCTCGATGAGGCTCGGGTCTTCCTTCGGGTGGTAGCGGCCGATGACCTCGATGGAGCGTCCGTCGCGCCGGGTCCGTGCGTCGGCGACCGCGATGCGGTACTGGGGATTGCGGATTTTGCCAAGCCGGGTGAGCTTGATCTTCACAGCCATGGTTAAGCGACTTCTCCTGTGTGTATCACGCTGCAATTCAGCGATCGGGGCCCGATGCCCGGATCCGGTTTTGCCTCGCGTGTATGACCGGTCGGCGATGCGTAATCGCGCGGCGGACAGCCGCCCATTGTGCCAGAACGAGGCGCCGCGGCAGAAATCGTGCGACGCGGCGATCGCAAGCGCGGCGCAGCCGGGCGCGCCGCGCGCGGTCGCCGCCATCAGACACGCGGCGATCACATCACTTTCTGGAAGACCTTGGTCTCCGCCCGCCGGGTCATCCGCCAGCCGTCGGGCGTGCGCACGAACTCGTCGTCGTACCAGAGGCCGCAGAACAGTACCTGGTCCTTGTCGCCGCCCAGCACCATCGGGTTGAAGCAGATCACCCGTGACGAGGCCGTGTCCCCGTCGACCTGGACCGAGAAGTTGCCCAGCATGTGCGCGTACACCGGGAAGTTGGGCAGCACCTCGGCCAGCCACTTCTTCACCTCCGGATACTGGCCCTCGATGCCGCCCAGCGCCGTGTAGTCGATGTAGGCATCGGGCGTGAACACCTTGTCCAGATCGTCGAATCGCCGCTGGTCGATGGCGGTGGAGTAATCCACCAGCAGCTGCTGGATCTCCAGCCGGTCGGAGATCTCTTCCAGGCTCAACATGCATCGGACAGTACTGAAGGTCCGCCTCCGGCAGGGGCGGAAGTTAGACTTTGCGGCCATGCGGAAGCTCACGGTCCTGGGGTCCACGGTGGCCGCTACCCTGCTCGCGCTCGGTACCTGCACCGCCACCGTCACCACGTCCACCGCGTGGGCCGACAACACGCAGCCCGTCGGCTCGATCCCGATCCCCGATGGCCCGGCGCAGACCTGGATCGTCGCCGACCTCGACAGCGGTCAGGTGCTGGCCGGCCGCGACCAGAATGTGGCCCACCCGCCGGCGAGCACCATCAAGACGCTGCTGGCCCAGGTGGTCCTGGACTCGGTGAGCCTGGACTCCACCGTCGTCGCCGACGTCGCCGACACCCAGGTCGAGTGCAACTGCGTCGGCATCAAACCGGGCCACACCTACACCGCGCGCCAACTCCTCGACGGCCTGCTGCTGGTTTCGGGTAACGACGCCGCCAACACGCTGGCGCACCTGCTGGGCGGCCCGGACGTCACCGTCGCCAAGATGAACGCCAAGGCTGCCTCGCTGGGTGCCACCAACACGCACGCGGCGACACCGTCCGGTCTGGACGGCCCCGGGGGGTCGGGCTCGTCGACGGCGCACGACCTGGCGGTCATCTTCCGCGCCGCGATGCAAACCCGGTGTTCGCGCAGATCACCGCCGAGCCCTCGGCGATGTTCCCCGGCGATAACGGCGATCACCCGATCACCAACCAGGACGAACTGTTGCAGCGCTATCCCGGCGCGATCGGCGGCAAGACCGGCTTCACCAACGCCGCCCGCAAGACCTTCGTCGGAGCCGCCGCGCGCGGTGGCCGCCGGCTGGTGATCGCCATGATGTACGGACTGATCAAAGAGGGCGGACCGACGTACTGGGATCAGGCCGCGACGCTGTTCGACTGGGGATTCGCGCAGAGCCCGCAGTCCGGCATCGGCTCGCTGTAGCCGCTCGTCAGGAGTCCGCGTCCGGCAGCGCCGCGGTCAGCAGCGCCATCAGCACCGGAATGCGCTGGGCCGTGATTTCCGGTTGCGGCAGAACGCCTTCCACCACCGCGGCCCCGTCGAACACGTTGGTCATCAGCGCCACGAACACCGGGAAGGTGTCCGCGGGGAACCGGTCTGCGCCCGGTAGCGCACGGGCGGCGTCGTGGATCTTCGCGGCGTACTGCCCCAGCTCGTGTTGCAAAGTGTCCCGGAGCTTTTCGTCGGTACGGGCGGCGACCAGCAGTTCATAGATGACGGCGTTGGCCGGGCCGCTGGTGATATCGCGCAGGATCACCAGCGCCGCTTCGAGCGCCTGCCGGTCCGCGGGTATCTCGGCGACGCCCTTGGTGAACGACTCCAGCTGGCGGCGCAACACCTCGGACGCCGTGGCCGCCATGAAATCGCCCATGGTGTCGAAGTGCCGGAACAGCGCACCGACCGACACCCCGGCCCGCTTGGTGATCACCGCGGCGGACGCCCGGGCGTAGCCGACCTCGATGATGGTGGCGATGCAGGCGTCGATGAGCCGTCCGACGGTTTCCTCGCGACGCTGCTGCTGGGTCCTGGCCATGTCAGGCGGTGACGCTGAGCGCGCGGCGTTCCCGACGGGCGCGCTCCCCCGCCCGCAGGTAGCGACCCGACCGCACGGATTGCCCGTAGCCGTCCCGGAATTCGCCCTTGGAGTGACTTCCGCCGAAGACGACCACACCGCCCACGCCGGTGGCGACGACGGCGCCGTCGTTGCGGTTGACCATGCGCCGCAGGCCGCCGTAGAACGGCACCGCTTCCTCGTGGTAGCCGTCGACGGATTCGTCGAGTCCGACCGGGTCGATCACCACGAAGTCCGCGCGGTCGCCCTGTCGCAGCGTGCCGGCGTCGATGCCGAACCACTCCGCCAATTCACCGGTGAGCCGGTGCACGGCGTGCTCGATCGACATGAAGGGCGCACCGGCCCGGTAGGCGTCCCGGGTGCGCTTGAGCATCCGCAGTCCGAAGTTGTAGAAGGCCATGTTGCGCAGGTGCGCTCCGGCATCCGAGAAGCCCATGTGCACGCTGCCCTCGGTGGCAAGCGCGTTCAGCAGCTTGGGTCGGTGGTTGGCGACGACGGTCGTCCACCGGACGTTGCGTTCACCGTTCTCGACGAGCACGTCCAGGAACGCGTCGAGCGGGTGCAGCTTGCGCTCGTCGGCGATCGCGCCAAAGCTCTTGCCGATCAACGACTCATCCGGGCATTCGACGATCACCGCGTCGTGGAAGTCGCGGTGCCACAGCGAGGGCCCGAGTTTGATCCTGTCGAACTCGCGCCGGAACTTGCGGCGGTATTCCTTGTCCGCCAGTAACTCGTTGCGCTCCAACTGGTCCCGCAAGTGCAGGGCGGCCGTGCCGGCGCCGAACTCCTCGAAGACCGGCAGGTCGATTCCGTCGGAGTACAACTCGAACGGCACCGGAAGATGCTGGAATCGCACGCTGGCGCCCAAGAGCTTGTTCAGCAGACGAGTACCCGGGCCGAACACGTATACCGAGAGCGGCATCGATTTGGCATCGGCGGATACCAGCATGCTCATCCGAACGCCCTTGCCCCAGTTGAGTATCCGGCTGCTGGCCAGGAAGAAGAGCATTCCGGTTGACGGCTTGGCGACGTTGGGGGCGCTCTGCAGAATTCGGCCGCGATTGCGCAGGACCTTGATCAGCCTGCGCCGCTCCCGCCACGTCGCGAAGGTGGACGGCAGGGCGCGAGAGCGGAACCGTTCGCCGTCGAGTTTGTCGATGGGCGCGTCCATCCCGGACATCCCGAGCACCCCGGCGTCGAGGGCCTCGTCCAGCAGCTCGGCCATTTTCTCCAGCTCGCGGTCGGTGGGCCGCACCGTCGCGTCGGTGGCCCGATCCAGCCCGAGGACCGCGGTCCGCAGGTCCGAATGACCAAGCAGCGAACCGACATTGGGCCCCAGCGGCAGGGCGTCGATCGCCTTGATGTATTCCGCGGCCGTCGACCAGGTCCGGTTGGAATCCAACGCGCCGAAAACGTATTCGCGCGGCACCGCCTCCACCCGGCTGAACAGGTCCGCGGCGTCCTGGGAATCGGCGTAGACCGTCGACAACGAACAGTTGCCCAGCAGCACCGTGGTGACACCGTGGCGCACCGATTCGCGCAGCCCGGGATCCAGCAGCACCTCGGCGTCATAGTGGGTGTGCACGTCCAGGAAGCCGGGCACGATCCACTTGCCGGCCGCGTCGATCACCTCGGGGCACCCGGTCTCGTCCAACGGCTCCGTGGAGACCACGGCCACGACGCCGTCGCGGATGCCGAGCGTGCGCGTCAGCGGGGCGCTGCCGGTGCCGTCGAACCACAATCCGTCGCGAATGATCACGTCGTAGGCCATGGTTTCCTCCATGTCGTCGATTGCCGGAACGCTAACATAGATAGCAAGCACTCGCAATCTTTCCTCAGCGAAACCGCAGAAAGTGTTCGGCGCTGGTGGCTAGTGTGCGCCAGCGAGCGGCGCTGGGGCCGCAATCGCGGCCATCTCGGCGCGGCGGGCGGCGAGGCGGGGCCGTCGTGCGTTGTCGGCGCGGTGCGCGGCTAGGCCGGTGAACGAAAGATATTGCCGCGCAACATGATCAGATCGGGGCTGCGCAACACCGCGACGCCGCAACGCGGGTCGGCGGAGTAGCACAGCAGGTCCGCCGAAGCGCCGTGATCGAGCCCCGGCCGGCCAAGCCAGCGGCGCGCGTCCCAGCACGCCGCGCCGAGGGCCTCCGTCGGGCTCATCCCGATGCTCTTGAGCGCCTCCACCTCGTCGGCGATGCGCCCGGGCGCGACCATGGTGCCCGCGTCGCTGCCGGCGTAGATCGGCACACCCGCGTCGCGGGCCGCCGCGATCCGGGACGGGCCACGCGCGTGCAGGTCGCGCATGTGAGCGGCATACGCCGGATACTTGGCGGCCGCCTCGGCGATCCCGGGGAAGTTCTCGAGGGTGTTGACCAGCGTCGGGACCAGGACGGTCCCGTGCTCGACCATCAGCTCGATGGTGTCGTCGTCCAGCCCGGTGCCGTGCTCGATGCAGTCGATGCCGGCGTTGATCAGCCCGGGCAGCGCGTCCTCACTGAAGACGTGGGCGGTGACCCGGGCGCCGTGGGCGTGCGCGGTCTCGATCGCGGCCTTGAGCACGTCGTCGGACCACAGCGGGGCCAGGTCGCCGACACCGCGGTCGATCCAGTCGCCGACCAGCTTGATCCAGCCGTCGCCGCGCCTGGCCTCCTCGGCCACCGCCTGCGGCAGTTGCCATTCGTCTTCCAGTTCGCGCGAGAAGCCCGCCGCATACCGCTTGGGACGGGCCAGATGCTTTCCGGCCCGGATGATGCGGGGCAGGTCGTCGCGGTCGTCGAGGCTGCGGGTGTCGGTGGGCGAACCGCAGTCCCGCAACAGCAGCGCGCCGACATCGCGTTCGATCTCGGCCTGGGCGATCGCGTCGTCGAGCGGGATCTCGCCGTGATCACCGAGGCCGACATGGCAGTGGGCATCGACCAGCCCGGGCACGATCCAGCCGCCGTCGAAGACGGTGTCGGCGCCGGCGACGGGCTCGGCGCTGATGCGGCCGTCGACGATCCACAGTTCGATCTCGGTCTCGTCGGGCAGCCCCACGCCCCGCACGTGCATGCGCACCGGGCGGCTACTTCCTTCCGGTCCAATGGTGACGACCCGCTTCGCGCGGCTCCGCCGCGCTCGCGATCGTCACGACTTGCCCGGGAACTTCAGCTTGGACAGATCGAAGTCGGCCAAACCGGGCGGCAGCTCGTTGAGGCCCTCGGGCATCTGCGACAGGTCGGGGAATCCGGCCGGCAGGCCCGGCATCGCGGCGCCCAGCGGGTTGCGGGCCTTCGGCGGTGTCGGGCCGCGACCGCCCTTCTTGCCCTTCTTGCCCTTCGCTTGCCCTTGGACTTTCGCGTCGCCGACTTGCGGCCCAGACCGGGGATGCCCATGCCGCCGAGCATCGACGACATCATCTTGCGGGCCTCGAAGAAGCGGTCGACCAGCTGGTTGACCTCGGACACCGTGACGCCCGAGCCGTTGGCGATGCGCAGCCGCCGCGACGCGTTGATGATCTTCGGGTCGGCGCGCTCGGCGGGGGTCATGCCGCGAATGATGGCCTGCAGGCGGTCGAGCTGGCTGTCGTCGACCTGGGCCAGCGCGTCCTTCATCTGCCCGGCGCCGGGCAGCATGCCCAGCAGGTTGCCGATCGGGCCCATCTTGCGGATGGCCAGCATCTGCTCCAGGAAGTCCTCGAGCGTGAGCTCGCCGGTGCCGATCTTGACGGCGGCGGCCTCGGCCTGTTCGGCGTCGAAGACCTGCTCGGCCTGCTCGATCAGGCTCAGCACGTCGCCCATGCCCAGGATGCGGCTGGACATCCGGTCGGGGTGGAAGACGTCGAAGTCCTCGAGCTTCTCGCCGGTGGAGGCGAAAAGGATTGGGACGCCGGTCACCTCGCGGACCGAGAGCGCCGCGCCACCGCGGGCGTCACCGTCGAGCTTGGTCAGCACCACACCGGTGAAGCCGACGCCCTCGCGGAACGCCTCCGCGGTCGTCACGGCGTCCTGGCCGATCATCGAGTCGAGCACGAACAGGACTTCGTCGGGATTGATGGCGTCACGGATGGCCGCGGCCTGGGCCATCAGCTCCTCGTCGATGCCCAGCCGGCCGGCGGTGTCGACGATGACGACGTCGAAATGCTTGGCCCGTGCCTCGGCGAGTCCCGCGGCCGCGACCGCGACCGGGTCGCCGGGCCCGGATCCGGGCGACTCGCCGGGATGCGGCGCGAACACCGGCACGCCGGCGCGCTCGCCGACGACTTGCAGCTGGTTGACCGCGGCCGGGCGCTGCAGGTCGCAGGCCACCAGCAGCGGGGTGTGACCCTTCCCGCGCAGCCAGGCGGCCAGCTTGCCGGCCAGCGACGTCTTACCGGAACCCTGCAGACCGGCGAGCATCACCACGGTCGGCGGGGTCTTGGCGAACGCCAGCTGCCGCGTCTCGCCACCGAGGATGCCGATGAGTTCTTCGTTGACGATCTTGACGACCTGCTGCGCCGGATTGAGGGCACCGGAGACCTCGGCGCCCTTGGCGCGGTCCTTGATCCGGGTGACGAAGGCGCGCACCACGGGCAGCGACACGTCGGCTTCCAGCAGCGCCAGCCGGATTTCGCGGGTGGTGGCCTCGATATCGGCGTCGGTCAGTCGACCCTTGCCGCGCAGTCCCTGGAGGGCACCGGTCAATCGGTCGGACAGCGATTCAAACACCCCGCCAGCCTAGTGGTGAGTGCCTGATGCGGCGGTTCGCGGCTGCGGAAACCCGGCCCACAACGCGCGGCCAAAAGTTATTCTCAGGGCCGTCGCAGCAAATAAGGGGTCAGGCTCATGCTCGAGGTGATCGACAAGGGGTCCTGCAGCCAAGCGCATCCGGTGCCGCTGCTCTTCGTGCACGGCGGCTGGCACGGCGCGTGGTGCTGGGAACACTTTCTCGATTTCTTCGCCGACGCCGGCTACCGCGCGGTCGCGATGAGCCTGCGCGGACACGGCGCCAGCCCCACCTCCAAGCCGCTACCGAAGGTGTCCATCGCCGACTACATCGACGACGTCCGTTCGGTGGCCGACGACCTGGGCGGCGGGCCGGTCCTGGTCGGCCATTCCCTGGGCGGCTTCGTGATCCAGCGCTACCTGGAAGATCGACGCGCACCGGCCGCGGTGCTGGTGGGCTCCGTGCCGCCGCAGGGCGTGCTCACCCTGGCGCTGCGGGTGTGGCGCCGCCGACCGTCGATGACGATCGAATCGTGGAGCGACCCCACGCTGCTGAGATTCCTCGCCACCCCGGCGCTGGCCCGCGAGTACCTGTTCTGCGCCGACACGCCCGAGGCCGTCGTCGAATCCTGCCGGCAACGCGCCGGGGCCGAGAGCGTTCGCGCGGCCATGACCGATCCGATCGTGCGCCGGGTCAGAACCAAGCGGGTGACCACGCCGATCCTGGTGCTGGGCGCCGAGCACGACGGCTTCGTCAGCGTCCGCGAGGTGCGCAACACGGCGCGCGCCTACCGGACCGAGCCGGAATTCTTTTCGATGGGCCACAACATGATGCTCGAACCGGGCTGGCCCGACGTTGCCGGACGCATCCACGAATGGCTGCAGACCCGCGAATCGGTGAGCCCGACACGATAGCCAGTCGAGTCGTTACTGCGCCGAAAAGCGTTGGCGTGCTAGATTTCACAGCCGCGACTCAATCGAGTCAGCCGCGTCGACGAGCAACGAACGGGGGGCCTGTGTCGGTGCCGCTCAGCAGCATCCAGGCGCGGGCCGACAGCGATCCCAGCGACACCAGCGGCACCGGCGTGCTGCGTGGCTGGCAGCGCAGGGCGCTGGTGCAGCTACCTCGCCGGCCAGCCGCGCGATTTCCTGGCGGTGGCCACCCCGGGCTCGGGGAAAACGACCTTCGCCCTGCGGGTGGCGGCCGAACTGCTCGGCCAGCGCGCCGTCGAGCATGTCACCGTCGTGGTGCCCACCGAGCACCTGAAGGTGCAGTGGGCGCAGGCCGCGCAGCGGCTACGGCCTTGCCCTGGACCCGAGGTTCTCCAACAGCAACCCGCGGATCGCTCCGGAGTATCACGGCGTGATGGTCACCTACGCCCAGGTCGCCGCGCATCCGACGCTGCACCGGGTGCGCACCGAGCAGCGCAAGACGCTGGTCATCTTCGACGAGATTCACCACGGCGGCGACGCCAAGACGTGGGGCGACGCCATCCGCGAAGCCTTCGGCGACGCCACCCGCCGGCTCGCCCTGACGGGGACGCCCTTTCGTAGCGACGACAGCCCCATCCCGTTCGTGACCTACGAGGCCGGTCCCGACGGGATCCGGCGTTCGCAGGCCGACCACACCTACGGCTACACCGACGCCCTCGCCGACGGCGTGGTCCGGCCGGTGGTCTTCCTCGCCTACTCCGGGGAGGCGCGGTGGCGCGACAGCGCCGGCGAGGAGCACGCGGCCCGCCTCGGCGAGCCGCTGTCGGCCGAGCAGACCGCGCGCGCATGGCGCACGGCGCTGGACCCCGCCGGCGAATGGATGCCCGCGGTGATCACCGCCGCGGATCAGCGGCTGCGCACGCTGCGCACGCACATACCCGACGCCGGCGGCATGATCATCGCCTCGGATCAGACCGCGGCCCGCGCCTATGCCGCCCTGCTGACGAAGCTGACCGGCGAAGCGCCGACGCTGGTGCTCTCCGACGACCCCGGATCGTCGTCGCGCATCAGCGACTTCGCCGCGAGCACCAGCCGCTGGCTGGTCGCGGTGCGCATGGTCTCCGAAGGCGTCGACGTGCCGCGGCTGTCGGTCGGGATCTACGCCACCAGCGCCTCGACGCCGCTGTTCTTCGCCCAGGCCATCGGCCGGTTCGTGCGGTCGCGCCGCCAGGGGGAAATCGCCAGCATCTTCGTGCCGTCGGTGCCGAACCTGCTGCAGCTGGCCAGCGAGTTGGAGGCCCAGCGCAACCACGTGCTCGGCGAGCCGCACCGCGTCTCCGAGGGCGACCCGCTCGAGAGCGATCCCGCCACCAGGACGCAGGACGAGAAGAGCGACCTCGACAAGGGGTTCACCTCGTTGGGTGCCGACGCCGAACTCGATCAGCTCATCTTCGACGGATCATCGTTCGGCACCGCCGCCGCGGCCGGCAGCGACGAGGAGGCGGACTACCTCGGCATCCCGGGGCTGCTCGACGCCGACCAGATGCGCGCGCTGCTGCACCAGCGCCAGGACGAGCAGCTGCAGAAGCGATCCCAACTGCACAAGGAAGCCGGGCCGCCGTCGGCCGTCGGCGCCGCGCCGGCCACCGTGCACGGCCAGCTTCGCGAGCTGCGCCGCGAGCTGAACACTCTCGTCTCGATCGCCCATCACCGCACCGGCAAGCCGCACGGCTGGATCCACAACGAACTGCGGCGCCGCTGCGGCGGCCCGCCGATAGCCGCGGCGAGCCGCGAGCAGCTGCGCGCGCGCATCGATGCCGTGCGGCAGCTCAACACCGAGCATTCGTGAGCTCCCGGGCCTAGTCGCCGACGGGTTCCTCGAGCACCTCGACCGCGGGGCCGCCCAACACGGCCAGCAGGCTCTGCTCGACCCCGTCCCGCGCGCCGTGCTCGGCGCCGGCGCCCGCGTCTGCCGCTTCGGCAGACACCGTCACGCAGAAGACGTCCGCCGCCGTCGACCCGAAGGTGTTGACCTTCGCCCAGACGATGTCGGTGCCCGCGCGTTCCAGCGCGCGGGTCAGCAACGCGAGCAACCCGAGTCGGTCCATGGCGCGGACTTCGACGATCAACACCTCGGGTGAGACCGAATCGACCCACAGGATGCGGGGCGGCGCGCTCGACCGCGTGACGGGCACGCCGACCTGGACTTCGCCGGCCCGGCTGGTCGCCGCGCTGACGGCGTCGCTGTCGCGCTTTTCCAGCGTGCCCAGCACGTCGACGTCGCCGGCCAGCGCGCCGGTGAACTGCTGGCGCAGCAGGCCCGCCTCCGGCGGCGAACCGAACAGCGGCGACACCACGAATTCGACGATCGCGAAGCCCTCGTGGGTGCTGGCCGAGGCCGAATGGATGCGCAGCGAGTTCAGCGCCAGCACCGCGGCGGCCTTCGACACCAGCCCGCGCTGATCCGGTGCGGCCATCACCACGTCCAGGCGCTCGCCGCCGCTTGGCTTGATGTCCACGTGGACGCCGCGATCGGTGGCGAGCGAAAGATACTGCGGCGCGGCGGGTTCCGCTTCGGGTAGCGGCTCGCCGGCCATCACCAGCCGGCAGCGCCGGACCAGGTCCTCGATCAGCGACGCCTTCCACTCGCTCCACACACCCGGACCGGTGGCCTTCGAATCCGCCTCGGTCAATGCGTGCAGAATTTCGAGCAACAGCGCGTCCCCGCTGAGCGCTTTCACCACGCGTTCAATGGTTTTGGGGTCATTGAGGTCGCTGCGGGTGGCCACCACCGGCAGCAGCAGGTGATGGCGGACCAGCTGTGCGAGCAGCTCGGCCTCGACCGGCGGGATGCCCAGCCTGGGCCCGATCTCCAGCGCCAGGCCCGCGCCGAGCACGCTGTGATCGACCCCGCGGCCCTTGCCGATGTCGTGCAGGAGTGCGCCGAGCGCGAGCAGGTCGGGTCGCGCCACCCGGGTGGACAGCGGTGCGGCGTTGACGGCCGTCTCGATGACGTGGCGGTCGACCGTCCATTTGTGCGCGACGTCGCGGGGCGGCAGGTCGCGGATGGCGTCCCATTCCGGCAGCAGCCGGCCCCACAGCCCCGTGCGGTCGAGCGCTTCGATCGTTGCCACCGTGGTCGGTCCCGCGGAGAGCACAACCAGCAAGTCGTCCAACGCCTCTCGCGGCCATGGCTCCGGCATCTCCGGCGCGCTGGCGGCCAGCCGGCTCAGCGTGGCGGCGCCGATCGGCAATCCGGTATCGGCCGATGCGGCGGCCACCCGCAACACCAGACCCACGTCGGTATCCGGACGTGCGTCGCGGGCGAGCACGATCTCGCCGGCGTATTCGACGACGCCCTCGTCCAGCGGGCGGCGCTTGGGCCGCCGCACCAGCGCCGTCATCCCACGGCGCGGCAGCGCGTTCTCGGCGGTCCGAATGCCGGTCTCGGCGTGGTAGGCGATGGTGCGCCCCGCGTCGGATAGCTTGCGCGCCAAGTCAAATCGATCCCCGATGTGCAGGGCGGCGCTGATCTCGTCGGCGTATTGGGCCTGCAGCTGGTCACGTCCGCGCCCCGACACCCGGTGCAGTTCGGTGCGCACGTCGAGCAGCGTCAGGTGGGCATCGTCGAGGGAACCCCCGGGCGATTCCGGACGCGCCATGCCGTGGCGGTCGATCAGCTGGGCCACTCCCAGCGCGTCGAGCAGTTGCACATCGCGAAGGCCGCCGCGGCCGGACTTCAGGTCGGGCTCGGCGCGCTGCGCGATGCGGCCACACCGGTCCCAGCGAGCCTGCGTCATTTCGACGAGCTCGTTCATGCGGGAGCGAATTGCGCTGCGCCACTGGCGTCGTGCGCCGGCGATCAATTCGTCGGACAGCGCGCCGTCGCCGGCGATGTGGCGGGCGTCCAGCATGCCCAGCGCCGCGATCATGTCGGCATTGGCTACGCCGAGGGCCCCGGAGACGGTCCGCACGCTGTGGTCGAGCCGAACGTTGGCGTCCCACAACGGATACCACAACTTGTCGGCGACCGTGCCCAGCACGTCGTCGGACTTGTTGTCGTGCAACAGCATCAGATCAAGATCGGAATGCGGCAACAGCTCATGGCGGCCCAATCCGCCGATCCCGACGATCGCGAAGCCGCTGTCCTCGGCGATCCCGATCTCGGCGGCCTTGGCCATCAACCACGATTCGTGCAGATCCAGCCAGGCGTGCCGCAGTTCGGCGGCGTGCAGCCTGCTGCCCTCAGACAGCAGTTGGCGCCGCGAGGCAGCCAGATCGACTGCCCCGCAGGCGCTTTCTGTCCCGCCCAGGTGCCCGGGCGAGTCGGGGTCGTTCGGGGTCATGCCCTCCCGGCCCACCCGGGTCGAATCAGCAATTGACGGTAGGTGTCATAGCGCATCGGTTCCACGCTCGCCGGTGCGCACGCGCACAATGGTTTCCACGGGGCTCACCCACACTTTGCCGTCACCGATCTTGCCGGTGCGCGCGGCCCGGACGATGCTGTCCACGACCTTGTCGACGATGGAATCGTCGACAACGACCTCGATGCGCACCTTGGGCACGAAGTCGACCGAGTACTCGGCGCCCCGGTAGACCTCGGTGTGACCCTTCTGCCGTCCGTAGCCCTGGATTTCGCTGACCGTCATCCCCAGGACGCCCGCGTCCTCGAGACTGGTCTTCACGTCATCGAGCGTGAACGGCTTTACGATCGCGGTGATCAGCTTCATGACTGCTCTGCCTCCACTTTGTCGCCCACTCGCTCCTCCTCCAGGCCGTTGCGGGTATCCGCCACAGCGACCCGGGGCGGCAGAACCGAACCGGTAGCCACGGCGAAATCGTATCCACTCTCGGCGTGTTCGGCCTCGTCGATACCCGCGGCTTCCGCCTCTGGGTTGAGACGAAGCCCCATGGTGTACTTCAGGATCAACGCCAGGATCAGCGTAACCACCCCAGAGTAGATGAGGACACTGAACGCGCCGACTGCCTGCCGCTCGAGCTGGGCCCAGCCGCCGCCGTAGAACAGTCCCTTGGACACCCCGGTGACGCCGTTGATGGCCGGGCTCTCCGGCGCGGCGAGCAGCCCCACCAGCAGGGTGCCGGCCAGACCGCCGACCAGGTGCACCCCGACCACGTCGAGCGAGTCGTCGAAGCCCAGCTTAAATTTCAGGCCGACCGCCAGCGCGCACACCACGCCGGCCACCAGGCCCACCACCAACGCGCCCAGCACGTTGACCGACGAGCAGGACGGCGTGATGGCGACCAGTCCCGCGACGATGCCCGACGCCGCTCCCAGCGTCGTCGCCTTGCCGTCGCGGATGCGTTCGGTGAGCATCCAGCCCAGCATCGCGGTGGCCGTCGCGACCGTGGTGGTGATGAAGGTCGACCCGGCGACACCGTTGGAGCTGGTGGCCGATCCGGCGTTGAACCCGTACCAACCGAACCACAGCAATCCGGCACCGAGCATCACGAACGGCAGGTTGTGCGGCCGGAACAACGTGGTGGGCCAGCCGCGCCGCTTGCCCAGCACGATCGCCAGCATCAGGCCCGCCACACCGGAATTGATATGGACCGCGGTCCCGCCGGCGAAGTCGATCGCGTGCAGCTTGTTGGCGATCCAGCCGCCCTTCTCGGAGGCGAAGCCGTCGAACGCGAAAACCCAGTGGGCGACCGGGAAGTAGACGAACGTCGCCCACAGACCGGCGAACACCAGCCAGGCGCCGAACTTCAGCCGGTCGGACACCGCGCCCGAGATCAGCGCGACGGTGATGATCGCGAACATCAGCTGGAAGGCCACGAACACGGTGGCCGGCAGGGTGCCCGCCAGCGGGATGTCCGATCTGCCGCAACGCCTTTGCTCGGATCGGCGGCCGACCGCGTTGCCGCCGATGAGGCCCTTCAGACCCCAGAATCGAGGTCGGGTTTCCGACGACGCCGCCGCGCGTCGTCACCGAAGGCCATCGAATAGCCGTAAAGCACCCACAGCACGGTGACGACGCCCATCGCGCTGATGCTCATCATGAGCATGTTCAGCACGCTTCTGGCGCGCACCATACCGCCGTAGAAAAACGCCAGACCCGGCGTCATCAACAGCACCAGCGCGGAACTGGCCAACATCCAGGCGGTATCGCCGGTATTGGGCTGGCCCAGTATCGGGTATGTCACTCGCAATCTCCTCCGGTCGACCCATGACTGGCCGCCAGACACGCGTCTGATGGCCTGATCCAGAACATTGCGCAATGGTTGTTTCGGCGATGGTGCCGCCATGTTTCGGCGGGATTAACGTCCCGCTCGCCGTGTAAGCGGTTTCAGCCGAGCAGCGCGTCGACGAAAGCGGCCGGTTCGAACGGCGCGAGATCGTCGGGACCCTTCGCCGAGCCCGACCAGTTTGACCGGCACGCCGAGTTCCTGCTGAACCCGGAAAACGATGCCGCCCTTGGCCGTTCCGTCCAGCTTGGTCAGCACGGCGCCGGTGATCTCGACGACCTCGGCGAACACCCGGGCCTGGGCCAGCCCGTTCTGCCCGATGGTGGCGTCGAGCACCAGCAACACCTCGTCGACCGCGGCGCGCCGGGTTACGACCCGCTTGACCTTGTCGAGCTCGTCCATCAGCCCGACCTTGGTGTGCAGCCGCCCCGCGGTGTCGATGAGCACCACGTCGGCGCCCGCGGCGATGCCCTTGTCGACGGCGTCGAACGCCACCGAGGCCGGGTCGGCGCCTTCGGGCGCCGCGCACCACCTCCGCGCCCACCCGGGACGCCCAGGTCTGCAGCTGATCGGCGGCCGCGGCGCGGAAGGTGTCGGCGGCGCCCAGTACGACGCGTCGCCCGTCGGCGACCAGGACCCGGGCCAGCTTGCCGACGGTGGTGGTTTTTCCGGTGCCGTTCACGCCGACGATCAGCAGCACCGAGGGATGGTCGGCGTGCGGCAGCGCGCGGATCGACCGGTCCATGCCGGGCTGCAACTCGTTGATCAGCACGTCGCGCAGCACGGCCTTCGCGTCGGCCTCGGTGCGGACGTCGCTGCCGGCCAGCCGGCTGCGCAGCTGGGAGATCACCGATTCGGCGACCACCGGGCCCAGGTCGGCGACCAGCAGCGTGTCCTCGACGTCCTGCCAGGCGTCCTCGTCCAGGTCGCCGCCGCCGATCAGGCCCAGCATGCTGCGCCCGAGCGCATTCTGCGATCTGGCCAGCCTGCCGCGCAGCCGCTCCAGCCGGCCCTCGGTGGGCGCGATCTCCTCGATCTCGGGGCGGCCGGGGCTCGGGCGCCTCCGGGAGCGGCCTGCGGTGCCGGCGGGGCCGGGCGTCTCGGGTTGGCGGGGCCGGGGCCTGGGCTCGGGTGCCGGTTCGGGAAGCTCGACCTCGGAGATGGTGCGCCGCGGCGCGTCGCGGGGAATGGCCGCGTCGTCGCCTACCGCGGGCAGCCCGGTGGTGTCGAGCCGATCGGCCGCCGTGGTCTGGCTGAAGGTGATGCCCGAGGACGCGGTGTAGCCGCCGGAACGGTCGATCGCCCCGGGTTCGGGCCGGGTCGAGAAGCTGATGCGGCGCCGGCGATACCGCAGCAGGCCCAGGACCAGCGCGACGATGACGACCAGGGCGGCAGACGACCGCGATGGCGATCCAAAGACCTTGGGACACGCTGACATTGTTTCAAGCGGCCCGGTGCCGGTTGGTCACCGGCTCGCCGATTGGACATGACCCTAGCTTGCGAGCGTGATCAGGTGACGACCAGCTGCTCCACCTGCTGGCCGCGCATCCGCTGGGAGATGACGGCGGTGATGCCGTCGCCCTGCATGGTCACGCCGTAGAGCGCGTCCGCGACCTCCATCGTCGGCTTCTGGTGCGTGATGATGATGATCTGCGAGCGTGCCCGCAGCAGCTCGAACAGCGAGATCAGCCGCCGCAGGTTGGTGTCGTCGAGGGCGGCCTCCACCTCGTCCATGATGTAGAACGGCGACGGGCGGGCCCGGAAGATCGCCACCAGCATCGCCACCGCGGTCAGCGCCTTCTCGCCACCGGACAGCAGCGAGAGCCGGGTGATCTTCTTGCCCGGCGGACGCGCCTCGACCTCGATGCCGGTGGTGAGCATGTCGTCGGGATCGGTCAGCCGCAGCCGGCCCTCCCCGCCGGGGAACAGCACGGCGAAGACGTCGGGGAATTCGCGTTCCACGTCGGTGTAGGCCTCGCTGAACACCTGCAGGATGCGGGCATCGACGTCGGCGACGACGTCCAGCAGATCCTTGCGGGCCGCCTTGACGTCCTCGAGCTGGGTGGACAGGAAGTTGTAGCGCTCCTCGAGCGCGGCGAACTCCTCCAGCGCCAGCGGGTTGACCCTGCCCAGTTCGGCCAGCTCACGCTCGGCCCGCTTGGCCCGCCGCTCCTGGGTGGCCCGGTCGTAGGGGATCGGTGCGGGCGCGAAAACCTGCTCGCCGCGCTCCTTGGCCTGCTCGTATTCGGCCATCTCCAGATCGGTCGGGCGGCAGCTGATTCTCCGGGCCGTACTCGGCGATCAGATCGGCCGGCGCCATGCCGAACTGCTCGAGCACCATCTGCTCGAGCTGCTCGATGCGCATCGCCGCCTGGGCGTTGGCCACCTCGTCGCGGTGCAGCGAGTCGGTCAGGGCGGCCACCCGGGCGCTCAACGCGTTCACCTCGTCGCGCACCGCTGCCATCGCGGTCGCACGCTGCTGGCGTTCGGCGGCCAGCGCGTCGCGGATCTTGGAGGCGGCGTCGACGACCCCGTTCAACCGCTGCGCCAGTAGCCGCCCGGAGTCGGCCACCGCCGCCGCCACCGCGGCGGCGCGCAGTCGCGCCTCCCGCGCCTGCTGGGCCCGCAACCGGGCTTCGCGTTCGGCCGCGGCCGCGCGGCGCAACGAATCCGCCCGCCCGCGCACCGCATTCGCACGCTCTTCGGCGGTCCGCACCGCCAGCCGGGCCTCGACTTCGACGCTGCGAGCGGCTTCGGTGGCGGCGGCGATCTGCTGACGGTTCACGTGGTTCTTCCGTCGGCGCGTGCTGGCGTCTCCTGCGCGTTGCGCAGCCGGGTTTCCAGTTCGGTGACTTCGGCGACGGTCTGCGTCCGGCCCGCCTCGAGCTCCTCGCGCTGCCGCAGCAGCCTGGTCCACTCGTCCTCGGACGTGCGGGCGTCCTGACCGAGCCGGCCCAGCTGCTCGTACATCCCCGAGATCTCGCTGTCGGACTCGTTGAGCGCGGCCAGCGCCTGCTCGGCCGAGTCCTGACGGGCGACCTGCTCGGTCAGCGCGCCGGACAGCGCCGCGCTCAGCTGGGCCACCCGGGCCTCCGCGGCGCTCAGCTCGTCGCCGGCCTTGTCGATTTCCGAGGTCACCTCGAGCGTGGACAGCTTGCGGTCCGAGCCGCCGCTCACCCAGCCGGCGCCCACCAGGTCACCGTCGAGCGGTGACCGCGCGCAGGTGGGAGTGCGCCGCCACCAGCGCCAGCGCCTGGTCCAGGTCGTCGACCACCGCGACGCCGGAGAGCATGGCGGTGATCGCGCCGCGCAGCCGCGCGGGCGCGTCGATCAGGTCGAGCGCCCACAGCGCGCCGCCGGGGCGGCCTGCGGCGCGGGCTGGTCGGCGGGCCAGTCGCCCAGCACCAGCGCGGCGCGGCCGCCGTCCGCCTCCTTGAGCGCGGCGACGGCCGAACGGGCCGCGCCGAAGCTTTCGGCGGCCAGCGCGTCGGCCGCCGATCCCAGCACCGCGGCCAGCGCCGCCTCGTAGCCGGAACGAACCTTGACCAACTTGGCCATGGGACCCAAAAGCCCTGTGCCGCCGATGGTTTTCGGTGAGCCACGCCGCGCCGTCCTTGCGCTCGAGCCCGATCGCGAGCGCGTCGATGCGGGCTCGCAACGAGGCCACCTGGCGTTCGGCGTCCCGCTCGGCGGACTGCAGCTCGGCCACCCGCTCGTCGGCCAGCCGCAACGCGGCGACGGTGCGCTCGTGGTGTTCGTCGAGGCCGACCTCGCCCTGATCGAGTTCACCGACGCGGCCCTGGACGGTCTCGAATTCCACCTTGGCCTGCTGCGCGCGGGCGGCGGCCTGTTCGATGCGTTCGGACAGGCGCGCCACGCTGTCGTCGATCGATTCGACGCGCGCCCGCATCGTCTCCACCTGACCGGCCAAGCCGCGCCAGGCCTTCTCGCCGATCCGCCTCCGCCCGCACCGCCGCCATATGGGCCCGATCGGCCTCGGCGGCTTCGCGCTCCCGCTCGGCCAATTCGGCGCGGGCGCCATCCAGCCGGGTGCGCGCGCCGGCCAGTTCGGCGAGCAGCTGCCGCTCGGCGACCGCGACCTGCTCGGCCTCGGCTTCCAGCGCGTCGGGGTCGGTGTCGCCGGTGGCGACCGGCTCCACATCGAGGTGCTGCGCCCGCTCGCTGGCGATGCGCACGGTCGCGGCGACCCGTTCGGCCAGTGCGGACAGCGCGAACCAGGTGTGCTGAACCGACTCGGCCCGGCTCGACAGTTCGCCGACCGCCGTCTCGTGCGTGGTCAGCTCCTCGGACGCCACGGCCAGCCGCGAGGAGGCCTGGTCGTGGTCGCGGCGCATGGCGGCCTCGGCCTCGAAGATGGCCTCGCGCTCGCCCTGCCGGTTGACCAGGTCGTCGGCGGCCAGCCGCAGCCGGGCGTCACGCAGGTCGGCCTGGATCGTCTGGGCGCGACGGGCCACCTCGGCCTGGCGGCCCAGCGGTTTGAGCTGGCGGCGCAGTTCGGTGGTCAGGTCGGTGAGCCGGGCCAGGTTCGCCGACATCGCGTCGAGTTTGCGGAGGGCCTTTTCCTTGCGCTTGCGGTGCTTGAGCACGCCGGCGGCTTCTTCGATGAACGCGCGACGGTCTTCGGGCCGCGATTGCAGGATCTCGTCGAGCTTGCCCTGCCCGACGATGACGTGCATCTCCCGGCCGATCCCGGAGTCGCTCAGCAGCTCTTGAACGTCCATCAAACGGCAACTGCTGCCGTTGATTTCGTATTCGCTGGCGCCGTCGCGGAACATCCGCCGCGTGATGGACACCTCGGAGTATTCGATGGGCAGCGCGTTGTCGGAGTTGTCGATGGTGACGGTGACTTCGGCGCGGCCCAGCGGGGCCCGCGACGAGGTGCCGGCGAAGATGACGTCTTCCATCTTCCCGCCGCGCAGCGTCTTTGCCCCCTGCTCCCCCATGACCCAGGCCAGCGCGTCGACGACGTTGGATTTGCCGGAGCCGTTGGGCCCGACGACGGCGGTGATGCCCGGTTCGAAGCGCAGAGTCGTCGGCGAGGCGAAGGACTTGAAGCCCTTCAGCGTCAGACTCTTGAGGTACACGGCGAGCCAGACTACCGCTCAAATCGCGCCGGACGGCTGCACCGAGGGGTGTCGGCTCGCCCGAAATATGGCCGCGCTCTGGGTGGCTCGGCGCACTGGTCACAGTGGTCACATCAGCCACGGGGAGACGGCGGTTATGGCCTTCTGAAGCGCTAGCGCCGGCGCTATCGCGTTGCGAATTCGACCATCGAAGCCAAGCCGGTGCCGGTGTGACTGATGTGACGCCGCGGGGCCGCGACGTGCCTCAGCGCTCGACGAAACCCTCGAACCGCTCCTGCGGCTGCGACCAGTCGGCGACAACCTTGTCGACGTGCCCGGGCCGCGACGGCCACGCCGTGCCGCCTTCCAGCAGGTGCAGCAGCTTCTCGCCGGCCGGCCGTGGCCCCTGGGCGACCACCAGGACCCGGCCGTCGGCCTGGTTGGCCGCATAACCGGTGAGGCCCAGCTCCAGCGCCCGGCAGCGCGTCCACCAGCGGAAACCGACGCCCTGGACCTGGCCGTGCACCCAGGCGGTGAGCCGGGTGTCAGGCTCCGACATCGCTGACCTCGAAGTTGACGGTGGTACCGGACTTGAGCGTGCGCCCGACGGTGCAGACCTGGTCGATGGCCCGGTTGACGACGACCAGCAGGCGCTCCTTCTCGTCGTCGGCCAGGCCCGACAGGTCCAGTTCCAGGGTCTCCTCCAGCAGCGGATAGCGCTCCTGCTCGCGGTCGGCGGTGCCGGAGACCTTGATGACCGCCTTGTAGTCGTCGCCCAGCCGGCGGGCCAGCGGTAGGTCGCTGGACATCCCGCTGCACGCCGCGAGCGCGATCTTGAGCAGCTCACCGGGCGTGAACACGCCGTCGACGTCCTCGGAACCGATCAGCACCTGCGCTCCACGCGAGCTGTACCCGGTGTAGCGGCGAGTTCCGGTGCGTTCCACCCATAGTTCGGCCATGGCTTATTTCTACCGGGCGCCCGAACTTTCGACGCACGGGCATACTGCTTTGCATGGCCACCGTCGTCGCATTCCACGCCCACCCCGACGACGAGGTCGTGCTCACCGGCGGCACCCTGGCGCGGGCGGCCGCGGCCGGGCACCGGGTGGTCGTGGTCACGGCGACCGACGGGCGCGTCCACAACGAGGACGACGACGACCGGCTCGACGAATTACGTTCGAGCGCAAGGATTCTCGGCGCGCACCGGGTGGAGTGCCTCGGGTATGCCGACAGCGGCTACGGTCCGCTGTTCTACCCGGATCCGCCCGGGCGCATCCGATTCGGGCGTGCGGATCTCGACGAGGCGGCCGGTCGGCTGGCCGGCATCCTGCGCGACGAACACGCCGACCTGCTGCTCAGCTACCAGCCGAACGGCGGCTACGGCCACCGCGACCACGTCCAGGTACACCACGTCGGCAAGCGGGCCGCCGAACTCGCCGCGACCCCGCGGGTACTCGAGGTGACGATGCCGCGCGAAATGCTGCTCCGCGTCAGCGATATCGCGCACCTGTTGCGGCTTCCCGGACCGTACGAACGGGACATCGTCCGCGGCGCGTACGCTCCGCGCGCGACAATCACCCATCGGGTCAACGTCTTTCGCTTTGCGCGCCAGAAGCGAGATGCTCTCGCCGCGCACCGCTCTCAGATCGGCGCTTCCGGTCTGGCCGCGCGGGTGTTCGGGCTACTGCTCCGGTTGCCGCCCCAGGTGTTCGGTGCGCTGTTTCAGCCACGAGTGGTTCGTGGATCCGGCGTTGCCCGCCGGGACGCTGCGCCGCGACATCTTCGATTGAGTCGCCGCGCCGAAAACGCTCAACCGCGCGGTCGCGGTTGACATTTCGGGCAGTAGAACGAGGAACGGTTCATGAACTTCTCCCGGCGCATCACCGCCCCGCAGCGGCGGCAGGCTTCGCCTTCACGGCCGTAGGCGTCCAGCGAGCGGTCGAAGTATCCGGATTCGCCGTTGACGTTGACGTACAGCGAATCGAACGAGGTTCCGCCCTTGGCCAGCGCGTCGCGCATCACCTCGGCGGCCGCGTCCAGCACGGCGGTCAACTGCTTGCGGGTCAGCGTGTCGGCGATCCGCGCGCCGTTCAGCTTGGCCCGCCACAGCGCCTCATCGGCGTAGATGTTGCCGATGCCGGACACCACCTGCTGATCGAGAAGCTGCCGTTTGATTTCGGAATGCTTGCGCCGCAACACTTTTACCACCGCATCCGCATCGAACCGGGGGTCCAGCGGGTCACGCGCCAGGTGCGCGACGGGCTCGGGCACCACGCTGCCGTCCACCTCGACCAGGTCGGCGAGCATCCACCCACCGAAGGTGCGCTGGTCGGCGAAACTCAGCACGGTCCCGTCGTCGAGCAGCGCGGAGATCCGGACGTGGTCGGCGCGCGGCACCGTCACCGAGCAGCATCTGCCCGCTCATGCCGAGGTGGACCACCAGCGCCGTATCCGATTCCTGCCCAGCGGGTTCCGTGTCGAGCAGCAGCCACAGATACTTGCCGCGCCGATCGGTGCCGGTGATCCGCGCATCCAGCAGCCGGGCGGTGAGGTCCGCGGGGCCCGCTTCGTGGCGACGCACCGCGCGCGGGTGATGGACCCGGACGGCCGTGATCGTTTTGCCGACGACGTGGGCGTGCAAGCCGCGGCGCACCACCTCGACTTCGGGCAGTTCGGGCATTTAGACGGACACCATCTAGATGGACGTCGTCCCCGCGGGGTCCAGCACGTCGAGTGTCTTCCAGGTGGCCGCCGCGGCCTTCTGCTCGGCTTCCTTCTTGGAGCGGCCGACACCCGTGCCGTATTCGGTTTCCGCCACCACGACCACCGCGGTGAATTCCTTGTCGTGATCGGGCCCGGTGGAGGTGACGACGTAGGACGGCGCGCCCATGCCGCGAGCCGCGGTCAGTTCCTGCAGGCTGGTCTTCCAGTCCAGCCCGGCCCCCAGCGTCGGCGCGGCGTCCAGCAGCGGGCCGAACAACCGCAGGATCACCTCGCGCGCAACGTCGATGCCGTGATCGAGGTAGATCGCGCCCAGCAGCGATTCCATGCCGTCGGCCAGGATGCTCGACTTGTCGGCGCCGCCGGTGTTGGCTTCCCCGCGCCCCAGCAGCAGATGGACGCCGAGGCCCCCGTCGCACAGCTTGCGCGCGACGTCGGCCAGCGCCTGGGTATTGACCACGCTGGCCCGCAGTTTGGCCAGGTCACCCTCGGAGCGGTCGGGATGGCGGTGGTACAGCTCGTCGGTGATGGTCAGGCCCAGCACGGCGTCGCCCAGAAATTCCAGGCGCTCGTTGGTCGGCAGTCCGCCGTGTTCGTAGGCATAGCTGCGATGCGTCAGCGCCAGGGACAGCAGTTCCTCGGACAGCTCAACCCCGAGGGCATCGAGCAGCGCTTGGCGTGAGCTCACCGCTCACCCCGCGACTCGTCCGACTCGGCGGTGAACATGCCCGCCAGCTTGGCCCACCGCGGATCGATGCGGTCGTGCCGATGGTCCGGCTCGGCGGCCAGCGAAACACCGCATTCGGGGCACAGCCCCGGGCAGTCCGGGGTGCACACGGGTGAGAACGGAAGTTCCAGTCCCACGGCGTCGACGATGGACTGCTCGAGGTCGATGGTGTCGTCGACGATGTGGCCCACCTCGTCTTCCTCGGTGGTCGCCTCGGTGGTGCTGTCCGGGTACGCGAACAGCTCGGTGAGCCGCACCTGCACCTGCCCGTCGAGCTTGGTCAGGCAACGGGAGCATTCGCCGGCCGTGGGCGCGGTGACCGTCCCGGTCACCAGGACGCCCTCGGACACCGACTGAATCTGCAAGTCCAGCTCGAGTGGGGCGTCCACCTCGATCGCGATCATGTCCAGCCCGATGCGCGACGGACTGGGCACGGTTTTCCGCAGGGTCACCATCGCCCCGGGGCGGCGCCCGAGCCGGGTGATGTCGAACGCCATCGGCGCGGCCAGCCGTGACGCCGCCGCGGGCCGATCGTGTGCTGTGCTGCCGCGTCATATCGGAAATCCTACGGCGCCGACCGCATAATTCCAGGGCGCGCCCGCCCGGCCAAGCGGCCGCGAAGGGCTAGCGCACCGCGTAGTCGTGGGTTCCGGCCGCCGTCCGCAGTTGGTGACGACCGCGCCCCACCGACCGCAGCGTGCCGTTGAGGAATTCCTCGAACTCGGCGAGCTTGTTGTCGACGTAGATGTCGCACTCGCCGCGCAGCCGGTCGGCCTCGGCGTGCGCCGAGTCGATGAGCCGGGTGGCCTCCGCGTTGGCCGCCTCCACCACGCTGTTCTGCGAGACCAGGCGCTGCTGCTCCTTGATGCCCTCTTGCACGGCCTTCTCGTAGGAGATGTTGCCGTTTTCGAGCAGCCGGTCGGCTTCGGCCTGGGCGCGACCGACGCTGGCTTCGTACTCGCGCTTGGCGGCCGTGGCGATGCGCACGGACTCTTCGCGGGCCTCGCCGACCATCCGCTCGCTGTGCTGGCGCGCTTCGCTCACCATCCGGTCGGCCTGGGCCTTGGCGTCGGACAGCAGCCGGTCGGCCTCCGCGCGGGCGTGGTTGAGCATCGACTCCGACTCGGTGGTCGCCGAGGACACCATGGACTCGGAGTGCGTCTTGGCGTCCTGCAGCATGGAATCGCGCGCGTCCAGGACATCCTGGGCGTCGTCCAGTTCGCCCGGGATTGCATCCTTGATGTCGTCGACCAGCTCCAGCACGTCGCCGCGAGGCACCACGCAGCCGGCCGTCATCGGAACGCCACGGGCTTCTTCCACGATGGCGCTGAGTTCATCCAGCGCCTCAAAGACTCGATACACGGCCATACCCTCCTGGCGTCTTGCAACTTCCTGTTGTTACTAGTGTGCCTGGTGATGTCCCTGTGACAGCGGTGGCGACACCGGTGTGTCGGGTATTTGCCCGTTGGGGGCCCCTCAAACGCGTCGGCGGGCCCTTTCCGGCCCCGCGGTGGGAATCCAGTGTCATCAGAAAGCGCCGTTCACGCTGTTGCCGCGACCGCGACGGCCGCGCGAGATGGTTCATCCATATTCGTTGCCGGGCCACCGTCGATGCGGGTCGGGCGCAGGCCCGGTGTTTGCGTCGACGCGCCGGGGCCCGGCTATTTGCCAGCGATTCTAGGCCGCGGACGGCCGAGCCACTATCCGCGGCGTCATCCCCGCGGCGGGCACGACGCGTCGAGCGCCTTCGAAGACGGCGAATGCTTCGCCCCTCTCCCATACCCCTAAGGGGATATAATCCACCGACGGGGTGCAGCCACCCTCGAAGCGAGTGGTCTACCGCAGGAGGAGGCAAATGACGGTGCTATCGGCTGTCGGGCACGCCTTGACCCTCGCGGGATCGATGACGTGGGAAATCCTGTGGGCGCTGATTCTGGGCTTCGCGCTCTCGGCGGTGGTGCAGGCCGTCGTGCGTCGCTCGACGATCGTGGCGCTGATGGGTGACGATCGCCCGCGCACCTTGGCGGTCTCGGCCGGACTGGGAGCCGCATCGTCGTCGTGCTCATACGCCGCGGTGGCGCTGGCGCGATCGCTGTTTCGCAAGGGCGCCGACTTCACCGCCGCGATGGCGTTCGAAATCGGTTCCACCAACCTGGTGGTGGAGCTGGGCATCATCCTGGCGCTGCTGATGGGCTGGCAATTCACCGCCGCCGAATTCGTCGGCGGCCCGCTGATGATCGTGGTGCTGGCCGTGTTGTTCCGGCTGTTCGTGCGCTCGCGACTGGTCGACGCCGCCCGCGAGCAGGCCGAGCGGGGAATCGCCGGCTCGATGGAAGGCCATGCCGCGATGGACATGTCCATCCAAGGGGACGGCTCGTTCTGGCGACGGCTGCTCTCCCCCGCGGGCCTCACCTCGGTCTCCCACGTGTTCGTGATGGAGTGGTTGGCGGTCCTGCGCGACCTCGTCCTGGGCTTGCTGATCGCGGGTGCCGTCGCGGCCTGGGTGCCCGAGAAGTTTTGGCAGATCTTCTTTTTGGCCGATCACCCCGGGCTCTCGGCGCTGTGGGGACCGCTCGTGGGACCCATCGTGGCGATCGTGTCCTTCGTGTGCTCCATCGGCAATGTCCCGCTGGCCGCGGTGTTGTGGAACGGCGGCATCAGCTTCGGCGGCGTCATCGCGTTCATCTACGCCGACCTGCTGATCCTTCCGATCCTGAATATCTACCGCAAGTACTACGGCACCAGAATGATGCTGACCTTGCTGGGCACCTTCTACGCCGCGATGGTCGCCGCCGGGTATCTGGTCGAATTGATCTTCGGCACAACCCATCTCATTCCCACGCAACGCAACGCGACGGTCATGGAAGCGTCGATCTCATGGAACTACACGACCTGGCTCAACATCGCGTTCCTGGCGCTCGCGGGCATCCTGGTCGCCCGGTTCGTCACGTCCGGGGGTGTACCGATGGTGCGCATGATGGGCGGCTCCCCGGACGCCGGCCAGTCCGAGCATCATCATTGACCGGCTTCAGGGTTGCGGTAACCGCACGTCGAGCACCACGCACCGCCCCTGGTCGGCCTCACCGAGCGCCCAACCGAGGGCCTCGCCCATCTCCGCCGGCGTGTGCACGCTGCGCCCGCTACCGCCGCAGGCCTTGGCGAGGGCGGCGTAGTCGGTGTCCGGGGTGAGCCGGGTTTCGTCGAAGTCGTTCTCCCGCACCGATACTCCATCCGGATACAGCCCCATCACCGGCAGCTTGGAGGCGAGGTACGACTGGTTGTTCAAGACGACCGTCACGAAGGGAGCGCCATGGCGATGCGCCGACCACAACGCCGCGGTGGGCACACCGAAGTTGAAGGAACCGTCACCGCATATGGCGACGACGGGTGCCTCCGGCCGGGCGAGTTTGACCCCGAAGGCGCCGCCGAGCGCCCAGCCCAAAGCCGGTGCGCCCGTGTCGAAGAAGTGCCCGGGCGCCCGCCGCACCTGCCGGGCCACGGCGGACCGGTTGGTCACCGCCTCCTGGACCACCACCGCGTCGTCGGGTAGGGCGCGGCCCAGCGCGGCCAGCATCGCATCGGGTGCGTCGGCCGGGTGGTCGGAGGCGGCCCGGCTGATCGCCTCGTGGCGGCGCTGCGCGGTGTCGGCCTCGGTCGTCTGCCGGCGCGCGGCCCACTTCTCCCGCAGCTCGTCGGTGGCCAAGCGCAACAGGGTCTGCTCGAGCAGCAGCAGCGCCACCCGGGTGTCGGCGGTCAACGCGACCTCGACCGGATAGGTCCACAGCGGCATGCTCGGCTTGACCGGATCCGCATCGATCTGCACCACGCGGGCGTTCGCGGGCGGGGCCAGCTCCGCGGGCACCCAGGGCACCTCGCAGTCCAACAGCAGCACGGTGTCGGCGCTTTCCAGCGGGGCGGCATCGCCGACCACATGCAGCGGATGCCCCAGCGGCAGGTTGGCGCGGTCGCCCTGATCGATCACCGGCGCGCCGAGTAACTCGGCGATGCGGCCCAGCACGGTCGCGGTCCCCGGGTCGGCGGCGGTCCTGGACGTGACGATGACGACCCGCTTGCCCGCCACCAGGATTCCCGCCAGGCGTCCCAGCGCGCCCGGATCCGGGCCGGGCGGTATGGCCGGTGGCAGCCTGCGGGGCAGCGCACCGACGCCGTTCTCCATCAACGCTTCTCGCGGCAGCATGACATAGGCGGGGCCGGACGGGCAGGATTGGGCGACCTGGAACGCCCGACGGACGATGGGGGCCAGTTCACGTCCGCGGGGAACTTCCATGTGCCACTTGGCGTAGTTGCGCACCACGGCCGGCTGGTCGAGTTGCTCCTGCTGCCAATGGATGTAGGTATCGCGGTGCCCGCGCACCTCCGGCGCCGAACTGTAGGGGGTGCGCCCGGCGAACACCACCACCGGAGTCCCGTTGCGCTGCGCGTTGTGCAGCTGACAGCCCAGGTTCAGCGTCCCGGCATCGACGTGCACCATGACCGCCTGCGGGCGGCCGCTGGCCATGTGATGGCCGATCGCCGCGGCCAGGGCGATGCTCTCGTGCACGCACAACACCGCCTGCGGGCTCGGCGTGCCGGCGGCGCGCGCAGCCGCCAGCGCCTCCTGGATCGGAGCGGAATCGGTTCCGGGGTTGATGAAGAAGTGCGCGACTCCCTCGTCGGCGAGCAGCGCGATCAGATCGGCCGCGGCCTCGGGTACGTCGAATGGATTGTCTACCGTCATGGCTGCCGTTCTCCTATCGACGTCGGCGACCTCGCGTACCCCTCCTCCGGATCAGATCTTCAAGATACGTTCTGCGTGGGCGTCTGCGATCTTTTCCGGCGGACTGGGTTGCACGTGGCGCGCTGCGAACCCGTCGACTGCCCCTTGCGAGCGACTCATGGGTAATCGACGGAGCACTCGAGGCCATCGGGTACCCGCTGCGCGGCCGGGTACTCCAGGCCGCGGTGGGCTTCGTCAAAGGGATTGCCGCGCATGGATTTCGGCGTCGGGCAACCGGGTCAGGACCGCTCCGCAAGCCTTTCGCGCAAGCGACGATTGACCGGTTCGGGCAGCAGCTCCGACACGTCACCACCGAACATCGCGACCTCTTTGGCCAGCGATGACGACACGAACGAATAGCGCGGGGCGGTCGCGACGAAAAAGGTGTCCACGCCGGCGACGTGTTTGTTCATCTGCGCCATCTGCAGCTCGTATTCGAAGTCGGTGCCGGTGCGCAGCCCCTTCACGATGGCCGTCATGCCGCGCGACCGGACGAAGTCGACGACCAGGCCCTGGCCGGCCTCCACCCGCAGGTTGGGCAGGTGCGCCGTCGATTCGTCGATCATCGCGATCCGCTCGTCGAGGTCGAACATGCCCTTTTTGGCGGGGTTGGTCAGGATCGCCACCACCACCTCGTCGAACTGAGCCGAGGCGCGCTCGAAGACGTCGATGTGGCCCAGCGTCACCGGGTCGAACGACCCCGGGCACACCGCGCCGGTCATGCGGGCGCTCCGCTGCGAAGGGGTGGTCTGGGCACCTCGGCGATCATGACGCGCGCCGAGACGATGCAGTGGGGGTAGCGCCCGCTTGCGGGGACGAAGCGATGCAAAGGAGCGGCGCCATGACGAATGACGGTACACGCCCACCTCAATGGCGCTCGGCCAGCTCCAGACGGGTGTCGCCGTAGACCCGGGGCGACCACACGGACCAGCCGGCCGGCCAATTCAGCGGCGCGCTGCCGGCCGCACGCTCCACCACCGCGACGCTGCCCTCGCGCACCCAGCCGTGCGCGGGCAACGCGGCCAGCACGGCCTCGACCTCGGCGGCGTCGACGTCGTAGGGCGGGTCGGCCAGCACCAGATCGAACGCGGCCGCGGCGGCGGCCGCCAGCACGGCCGCCACGGTTCCCCGGCGCAGCGTCGCGCCGGGCAGACCCAGGGTTTCGATGTTGCGCGCGATGACGGATCCGGCGCGCGCGTCCGACTCCACGAAGAGCGCGGCCGCGGCGCCGCGGGACAGCGCCTCCAATCCCAGTGCGCCCGAACCGGCGTAGAGGTCCAGCACCCTGAGCCCGGCCAGCTCCAGGCGGGCGGTCAGGATGTTGAAGAGCGACTCGCGGACCCGGTCGGTGGTGGGCCTGGTGCCGCGCGGCGGGACCGCGATGCGACGGCCGCCGGCCGCGCCACCAATGATCCGGGTCACGTGCCGATACCTACAGCAGCGTCGACCAATAGTCCCAGAACCGCGCCATGATCAGCAGGAACACCGCGGTGAACCACAGCGCGGCGATCGACCACCGCCATTGGAACAGCACCCACCCCGGACCGGTTCGCCGGTCTTGCAGCGCCGGGCGACAGGCGATCGAAGCGACCACCACCAGCAGCGACATCGTGACCGCCCACACCACCATGCAGTACGGGCACAACGCGCCGATGCGATACAGGCTCTGGTAGATCAGCCAGTGCACGAACACCGCACCGACCACCACCCCGATCGTCAGACCCACCCAATACCATTGGGGCAGAGCTACTTTCGTCAGCGCCAGTAGCCCGGTGACGACCACGACGGTGAAGGCCACCAGCCCCAACAGCGGGTTGGGAAAGCCCAGCAGCGACGCCTGCGGCGTGATCATCACCGAGCCGCAGGACAGGATCGGGTTGATGTTGCAGGACGGCACGTACGACGGGTCTTCCAGGATGTCGATCTTCTCGACCGTCAGCGTCATCGACGCGACCAGGCCGATCAGACCGGCGATCAGCACCCACCAGGCGCTGAGCGCCGGCACTCGCGCCGCCGGAGACGCAATCCGGTGTCAGGTCGCCGGGGGAATCGGCGGCTGCTGTCGACACCGCACCGGTCACATGGAGGCCGGCGCGACCGCGCCGTCGATGCCCGGAATGTTGCCCACGATCTCTTTGATCTTGTTGACCAGCGCATCGGGTGTCGACGGGTCGTAGTCATCGCCGTTGATCTTGATCGTCGGCGTGGCGTTGATATGTCCGGTCGCCGCTTCGCCGGTGACCTTGGACAGGTACTTGCCGCTGTTGATGCAGTCGGGCACCTTGCCGGCCGCACCGGCCTCGCGGGCGAGTTCGATCAGCCGCGCGTTGTCCGGGAAAGTCTTGCCGGTTTCGCTCGGCTGAATGTCGGTGCTGTACAGCGCGGAGTGGAAGCGCCGGAACGCGTCCTGCGATTCGTCGGCGACGCACAGGGCGGCGGCACCCGCGCGCGACGAATAGTTCTGGTTCCTCGAGCTGTCGAGGATCGACACCATGGAGTAGTCGGCCGCGATGGCACCGAGGTCGATGAGCTTGGACACCGTCGGGCCGAAGGTACGTTCGAAGTTGCCGCAGGCCGGACACAGGAAGTCCTCGTAGAACGTCACCACGGCCTTGGGGTTGCTGCTGCCGGGCTGGGTGACCAGCTTGCTCGACGTCACCCGCACCGTGTCGCCGGCGCCGGTGGGGCCGGTCTTCTTGTGGTGCGAGGTCACGATGTAGAAGACGAGGGCGACCGCGAAGATCACCACGAAAGCGGTGCCGCCGATCTGGACGAGTCGGCTCGACTTACCGCCGGAGGCCGCCTTCATGTCGAATCGCGGGGGACGTTTGGGTTTGTCGGCCACAGGTTCCCTGATCTTTCGGTACGAGTTGTCGGTCTGCCCGTTGCGGGCAAAGCGATCGGACAAAGCGCCTCTAGATTACCGGCGCCGACCGGTTACGGAATCAGACCCGGCTCAGGTGTGCGCGCAGGGCCGAAATCAGCTCGCTGGTCGCGACCATGCTGTCGCCGCCCAGCTGGAACAGATTGGCGAAGCCATGGGTCAGCGAACCCAGGTACCGCAGATCCACCGCGATCCCGGCGGCCCGCAGCGCCTCGGCGTAGCTCTCGCCCTCGTCGCGCAGCGGATCGAAACCCGCGACCGCGATCAGCGCCGGCGCCAGTCCGGTCAGCGATTCGGCCAGCGCCGGCGACACCCGCGGATCGGTGCGGTCGAGATCCGAACGCCGCAGATACTGCGATTCGAACCAGTCGATGTCCCGCTTGGTCAGCAGGAAGCCGCGCGAGAACAGGGTCAGCGACCGGGTCTGCGCGGTGAAGTCGGTCCGCGGATAGATCAGCCACTGGAAGATCGGCGCCGGGGCGCCCTCATCGCGCGCTATCTGGCTGACGACGGCGGCGAGGTTGCCGCCGGCGCTGTCGCCGCCGACCGCGATCCGCCCCGGCGTCGCGCCCAGCTCGCCGGCGTGCTCGTAGGCCCAGGTGAAGGCCGCGTAGGCGTCCTCGATGGCGGCCGGCGCCGGGTGCTCGGGGGCCAGTCGGTAGTCGATCGACAACACGTGGATGCCGGCGTCACGGCAGGTCAGCCGGCACAGGGTGTCATGGGTATCCAGGTCGCCGATCGACCAGCCGCCGCCGTGATAGAAGACCAGCAGCGGTGCCGCCTCGCCGCCGGCGGGCCGGTAGTGCCGGGCCGGGATCTCGCCGGCCGGGCCGGGCAGCGACAGCTCGTCCACGTCGACGTGGATCTGCGGACCGGGAAAGCCGACGGTCGACTCGCGCATCTGAGCGCGCGACAGTTGCGGGTCGTCGTCGACGACCAGCCCGTCGATGCCCACGGCGCGCAGGCCCGACAGCATCAGCTGCAGCGTGGGATCCAGGGTGTTGCCGTCGATGATGACCGAACGACCGCGGACCAGCGCTCGTCTGACGGCGGTCGGGATCCACGGGATGACCTTGGCCCCGACGCTGGTGACGGCGCCCCGGATGCGACTGGCCAGCGGAATCGAGGTGCGATCGGCTCCGAACTCGAGCTCCGGTGCGCCTGACAGAGGCCTGGTCATGGGCAACCCCCTTACAACAACACATGCTAACGCTCGACGACGAACGGCTATTCGGTTCTCGCCGCCCGACGCCTCTCGAAGACTTGCCGGCCCCGGCGGCCACCAAACAGCCGGTCAGCGCCGCCGTGGTGACCGGCATATCGAGATCCCCGCGGCCGCAGATTCCGGCGTGCCGCGCGACTAACTGTACGGGGTGGCGTCCTCGGCGCCGACGGCGCGGACAGACACCCGCCCAGGCGTTGGTTAGTTGCGTTTACTGACTCGGTAATATCGTGATCCCAAGTCGGTGAGCCTTCATCGGATTGCGAGTAACTTCGACGTGTTCGATATCGAACTGGGCGCTTCGAACCCGGCGCCGAACGGCGTTGATCTCGCTCGCCCGATGGCGGGACCCGGCTCGGCGCACAATCTCGAACCTTCAATTTCACAGGCAGGTGAATGAATTGGCTGGCGAGTCGGGCTCCGTCTTACCCTCAATTGCTCTCAACGACGAAAACACGATGCCGGCCCTCGGCCTGGGCGTCGCGGAATTGTCGGATGACGAGACCGAACGCGCGGTGTCGGCGGCACTGGAAATCGGCTGCCGGCTGATCGACACCGCCGCGGCCTACGGGAATGAAGCCGCCGTCGGGCGCGCCATCGCCGCCTCCGGCATTCCCCGCGCCGAGCTGTTCGTCACCACCAAGCTGGCCACCCCCGACCAGGGCTTCAAGGGGGCGATGGACGCCTGCAGCGCCAGCCTGGAGCGACTCGGCCTGGACTACGTCGACCTGTATCTGATCCACTGGCCGGCCCCGTCGCTGGGTAACTACGTGAACTCCTTCGGCGGGCTGATCCAGTCCCGCGGGAATGGCCAGGCCCGCTCGATCGGCGTCTCCAACTTCACCGAGGAGTACCTGACGACGGTCATCGACCTCACCTTCGTCACCCCGGCGGTCAACCAGATCGAGCTGCACCCGCTGCTCAACCAGGAAGCGATGCGCAAGACCAACGCCGACCACAACGTCGTCACCCAGTCCTATACGTCCCTGGCGCTGGGCAAGCTGAACGAGAACCCGACCGTGAATTCGGTCGCCGGCGAATACGGCAAGACCGCTTCGCAGGTGCTGCTGCGGTGGAACCTGCAGCTGGGCAATGCGGTCGTCTTCCGGTCGGCCAACGCCGAGCACATCGCCTCCAACCTGGACGTGTTCGACTTCGAGCTGGCCGACGAGCACATGGATGCGATCAACGGGCTCAACGACGGCGCCCGGCTGCGCCCCGACCCGCAGACCTACGAGGGCTCGTAACCCGCTACCCCGCCGGGCAGGTCGCCGCGGCCTGCCGCAGCACGCCGGTCGACGCCTGGTCCACCGGCAGCGAGTAACCACGCAGCACCGCGATGAACTGCATGGCGTACTGGCACGCGAACGCGGCGTTCGGCGGCATCCACTGCGCCGGCGGCGAATCGCCCTTGTCCTGATTGGCCTGTCCGTCGACGGCCAGCAGGTTGGCCGGATCGTTGGCGAAACGCCGCCGCTCGGGGGCGGGCCAGCCGTAGGCGCCCATGTCCCAGGCGAAGGCGAGCGGGACGATGTGGTCGATCTGAACGGATTCGCCGACCTTGGGGCCGCGCTGGAAGGCGATGGTCTTGTTGGTGTAGGGGTCGTGCAGCGTGCCGGTGGCCACGGCGTCCGGACACCGCTTGACCGACACGTAGGTCTTGTCGACGAGATCGCGGTTGAGGATGTCGTCGCGGGTGTCACATCCGTTGTGCCCCATCGGGGCGTCGTTGTCGTCGTCCCAGGAGTCGCCGAACGCCGACCGCAGGTAGTCGTAGCGGTGCTGGCGCAGGGGCACGACGGCCACGCCCGCGAGCACGTCGGTACCGGGCTGCACCGTCGGAACGTCAGCGCGCGCGGCATATTCGGCGGCATGCCTGACCGTCGAGGACGCAGCCGTCTGGTAGGCCACCAGCAGCGCGAGCGCAGCCGCCGCGGCCAGCCACAGCAGCACTTTGCGGTTCACGAGCGCCACCCCGCATCGCTCTTTCGCTCTGCATCGTCGCCGGCGGTCACGACTTATCCAGATATTCGATGCGGTCGGTGTCGGTGAATCGTGCGGCCAGCACGGCCATTCCGGGGTTCGAGCGGTCGTCGGCGTAGGTCTGGACGCAGAAGTCCCGGGCCGCCTCGATGAATTCCTGATGGTCCGCCAGCGACAGCAGCCGCAAGCGTGATCGCCTTGCCGGACTGGTTGCGGCCCAACACATCTCCCTCGCGACGTTCCTTGAGGTCGAGATCGGCCAGGGCGAACCCGTCCAGTGTCTCGGCGACCGCACTCAGCCGCCGGCCGGCCGACGAGTCCGGCGAGGACCAGCTGGCGAACAGGCACAGGCTCGGATGCTGGCCGCGGCCGATCCGGCCGCGCAGCTGATGCAGCTGACTGATCCCGAACCGGTCGGCGTCCATCACCAGCATGACGGTGGCGTTGGGAACGTCGACGCCCACCTCAATGACGGTGGTGCACACCAGCACATCGACCTCGCCGGCCCGAAAGGCCGCCATCGCGGCGTCCTTCTCGTCGGCCGACAATCGCCCGTGCATCAGTCCCAGCCGCAGATTCGCCAACTCGCCGGAGCGCAGCCGGGCGTAGAGACCCTCGGCGGTCTCCGGCGCCTTGGCGTTCTGCTCCTCGATCACCCGGGTCGTCGCTCTCGTCGATGCGCGGCGCCACCACGTAGGCCTGGCGGCCGGCGGCTACCTCCTCGGTGATGCGCTGCCAGGCCCGGCCCAGCCACGCGGGCTTGTCCTTGACGAAGATGACATTGCTGGTGATCGGCTGGCGGCCGCGCGGAAGTTCGCGCAGCGTCGAGGTTTCCAGGTCGCCGTACACGGTGAGCGCGACGGTGCGCGGAATCGGCGTCGCCGTCATCACCAGCAGGTGCGGTGTCACCCCGGGACGGGCCTTGGCCCGCAATTGATCTCGCTGCTCGACACCGAAGCGGTGTTGCTCGTCGACCACCACCATGCCCAGGTTGTCGAACTCCACCGCGTCCTGCAGCAGCGCGTGGGTGCCGACGACGATGCCGACCTGACCGCCGGCGATCTCGGCGCGGATCTGTTTCTTCTGCGCGGCGGTCATCGAGCCGGTGAGCAGCGCCAACCGGGTGCCCGTTGTCGGCGCCACCCAGCTGACCCGCCATCGCCAACGGCCCGAGCACGTCGCGAATCGACCGGAGATGTTGTGCGGCAAGCACTTCCGTCGGCGCCAGCAGTGCGCACTGATATCCGGCGTCGACCATCTGCAGCATCGCCAGCACCGAGACGATCGTCTTGCCGGAGCCGACCTCGCCCTGCAGCAGGCGATTCAACGGGCGGGTCGCCGCGAGCCCGTCGGACAACACGCCGAGCACCTCGCGCTGCCCCGCGGTCAGCTCGAACGGTAAGCGCCCCAACAGCTCTGCGGCCAGACCGTCCGGGCGCGGCGGCGCCGGCGGCCCCGACTCCGACAGCTCACCGTGGCGGCGGGCCACCAGCGCCCATTGCAGGCCGACGGCTTCGTCGAAGGTCAGGCGCTCACGGGCCCGCTGTCGCCGCGGCTCGCTCTCGGCCAGGTGAATGTCGCGCAGCGCCTCGTCTTCGGAGACCAGGCCGAGTTTGGCGCGCAGGTCCTCGGGCAGTGGGTCCGGCACCGGGTCGAGCACGTCGAGCACTTGGCGCACGCACGAAAAGATGTCCCAGCTCTGCAGTTTCGTGCTGGCCGGATAGATCGGGAAGAAGTGGCGTTCGTAGACGTCCATCAGCTCTTCGCCGCTGGTGGCGCCCGAGGCGTTGGCGATGTTCTTCAGCGACCGGGTTCCGCGGTTGCGCCCGTCCGGCGAGTCGAGCGATGAGGAACGCCGGGTGCGTGAGCTGCATGACGTTCTTGAAGAACCCGACCTCGCCCGGACAGCATCACCTTGGTGCCCTTGGTGAGGTCCTTTTTGATGTAGTTCGCGTTGAAGAACGTGGCGGTCACCTTGCTCCGCCCGGATCCGAGGGTGATGCGGTGGCACATCTTGCTCCGGTTCTTCTTCATCGGAAACGTCTCGGTGTCGGCGATCGTGTCGATGATGGTGACGTGCTCGCCCGTTTCGGGCCGCTCGTCCTCGGCGTCCCACCGTGTCGCGCCCTCGGTGTAGCTGCGCGGGTAGTGGCGCAACAGGTCGTCGACGGTCGCGGATGCCGAACACCTCGTCGAGCGGGTCGGCGGCCTTGGCGCCCACGACGAAGTCCAGCCGGTCGCTCAGCGACACCATCGCTACTCGACCCCGATCAGCAGCGCGTCGCCGTGATGGCCGGTGCGGTAGGTGACCAGTTCGGTCCCGGGGTGGTGGTCGTGCATGTGTTCTTCCAGGATGTCGCCGACGGCGCCGGCGTCTCCGTCGCGTGTCGATGCCGGCGCCCAGCAGCACCGTCACCAGGTCGCCGCCGGAGGCCAGCAGCAGATCCAGCAGGCCGATCGCCGCCCCGACCGCGTCGGCGGCCACGATCAGCACCTCGTCGCCCGCGATGCCCAGGCCGTCGCCGGGGCGGCAGCGACCCGCCCAGGTCAACGCGCTCTCGGTGGCGATGCGCACCGAGCCGTGCCGCGCGGCGCCGGCGGCGCGGGCCATGGTGTAGCCGTCGTCCACCGCCTGCCGGTCGGGTTCGTGCACGGCCAGCGCGGCCAGTCCCTGCACCATCGACCCGGTCGGGATCGGCACCACGTCGATGCCCCAGCCGATGGCCGCGGTGCAGCCGGCCACCAGCTCCTCGGCGGCCACATAGCCGTTGGGCAGCACCATCACCTGGGCGGCGCCGGTGTCGACGACGGCCCGCATCAGCTGGTGCGCGCTGATGTTGGTGACGGGATCGTGGGCGGCCGCGTCGCGCTGCAGCACGCAGGCGCCCTCGCCGGCGAACAGGTCGGCGGCGCCGTCGCCGTCGACGACGGCCAGCACCGCCCGCTCCCGCGTCCAGCCGCCGGCGGGCAGCCCGGGGGTGCCGGAGCTCAGCGCCGAGATGACGATGCGGCTCGAGCCGCCCGGCCGCTCAGTCCCGCTTCCACGGCGGCGCCGGCGTCGTCGGTGTGCACGTGGACCGAGTAGGTGCGTCGCGCCGACGACGGCGCCGACGCGATGCCCACCGAATCACCCAGCTCGCCCAGCCGGTCGCGCAGCGTGTCCGCGGCCGTGGGCTCGCAGCCGTCCAGCCGGTACATCACCTCGAACTGGGGTGCCGGGCGCTGCGCGGCGCGCCTCCGGCTGCAGCGCCCGCGGCGACAGCTCGTACACCGTGCGGGCGGGCGCCGGCCCGGTGATGGTGGACCGCAGCGCGTCCAGCAGGACCAGCAGACCACGTCCGCCGGCGTCCACGGCGCCGGCGTCGGCCGAGCACGTCGAGTTGTTCGGGGGTCTTTTCCAGCGCGACCACCGCCGCGTCGCCGGCGGCGATGACCGCCGGCACCAGCCCGTCCCCGGCTCCGGCGCACTGCGCAACGGCGTTCGCGGCCGCCCGCAGCACCGAGACGATGGTCCCGGGGATCTCCTCGCCGCCCATCGAGCTGATGACCAGCTCGACGCCGCGCTGCAGCGCGGCGCCCAGGACGGCGGCGTCGATGTGGGCGCAGCTCACCCCCGGCGTCGGCGGCGGCGGTCGCGGTGACGTCGGCGACGCCGCGCAGGATCTGCGACAGGATCACCCCGGAATTACCGCGCGCGCCGTTCAGCGCACCGGCCGAAAGCGCCGCCGCGGCCCGCGCGACGCAGGTCGAGCCGCCCTCGGCGCCGGCGCCCACGTTGGCCTCGGCCAGGGCCGAACGCATGGTGAACAGCATGTTGGCGCCGGTGTCGGAGTCGGCGACGGGGAAGACGTTGAGCCGGTTGATCTCGTCGATGTGCGTGATCAGGTCGCTGACGGCGGTGTGCGCCCAGTCGCGCAGGGTGATCGCGTCCAGGAGACGATCCTGCGACGTATCAGCAGTGCCCAGGGTGACCCACCTCCTCCGCACCTTCTGATGCCCAGCACCCGATGGGCGCCAGCGTAGCTCGGCGACCGCGCGGCTGCGTTCGGTTGCTCTGCGCCGTCGCGAAAGTGCGGGAGCAGCCGGCCATCCGGAGACGAACCCGTCCCGCCGAGGTGGTCCTCGACCGCTGGCGGCCTTTGCAAAAATAACCCGCGGTCGGGCTCAATAGCCCTGCCGGGTACCGGGATTGGCCTGCCCGACCAGCATGCGCTGATTGGTAGCGTCGCGGCTGACCCCGTAGCGGCTCATCTGATAGTTCATCGACGCGCACGCGGCGGCCACCGGATCCCATGCCGAGTTCGAGGTTCCCGCCTGGTGAAACGCCGCGAAAGTATCCGGCATCATCTGCCACGGGCCCCGCGTTGCGTGCAGCGGGCCACCGTCGAGTTGGCGCGGCCCGTAGGCGTTGCTATCCGACATGTTGATCGCATCCGAGTGGAACTGTGCCTCGTGATCGGCGATCGTCATCATCCCGTCGATCCAGCGGCCCCGGGCCGGCGCCTCGCTGATCCCTATCCGCGTCAGCGCCTCCTCGAGATAGCCGCGGATCGCCTCGGGCCCGTCCGGCCAGGCTCCCCGACCCTCGAAAGCCACCTGCGCCAGCTGGAGCCCGCCGTGAACGGCGGCGGCCTCGTGCACCGCGGGACGAAGGCCACCGGGCTGCCACCACGACGCCGCGGAACTGGCGTGGCCGGCCCACGACGCTTTCGGGCCCAGCCCGCCCTGCCCCATGCCGTATTGCCCGCCCACACCCGTCGGGCTGTTACCGGAGGTGCTACCGATGGCGAGGCTGCCCAGCGCCGCCACCACCAGATATGCCGCGGCGACCCTGCGCAATCGCGGAACCAGCCGTCGTACCCCCACCGGCCAGCCCCGGCGGCCTTCGCCGCGGGCGGGACCGGCGGTGTCTTCGGCGCGCGCATCCACCCCGCGCACTCCCCTCAAGCCTGCCGATATTCGTTCCCAGCCTCATCCGCAGCTCCGCGCGGGCCGGCGCCGCCGGGAACAAGGCCTCAGCCACGCTCAGCGCGCCGTTCACGTGCCTGACACAGGCAGCTGGCTGCGCCGACCATCGGCGGCGCTGCCAGCATATCGGCGCGGCGCCCGCGCACACGTGAATGCGCGCGATATTGTGATCGACTCCATGCCGGGCGGCCACGAGGGTCCAGCGCACAGCTGACCCCCCGACGTGACCCCACCTAACAGCAGGCTTCCGCCGGTGCTGACCGTTTTGGTGGTTGCCACCACAGTCGGTATTCTGGTTGAGCCCGGGCGAACCCGGGCCGTCCCGGCCTGATTGCCGGACCCCCGAGATTTGAGGAGCTTGAACAATGGCCGCTGTGTGCGACATCTGCGGGAAAGGCCCCGGCTTCGGTAAGTCGGTGTCGCACTCCCACCGCCGCACCAGCCGCCGGTGGGACCCGAACGTCCAGACCGTGCACGTCGTCACCCGTCCGGGCGGCAACAAGCAGCGGTTGAACGTCTGCACGTCCTGCATCAAGGCCGGCAAGGTCGTCCGGGGCTAGAGGCCGCGGCTACATCACGATGTGCCCGGCGTCGACGGGCACCGACACGCCCGTCACATAGCGGGCTTTCGGGCCGGCCAGCCACAGCACCGCCTCCGTCACGTCCTGCGGTTCGACCAGCGGCACGTCCGGCAGCAGCATCTGGGAGACGGCAGGATTCGGGTTCTCCAGCATCCGGTTGACGACGAAGTCGTTGAGGATCATCGGCGTCATGACACCGGCCGGGTGGATCGAGTTAACCCGAATCTTGTGCGGCGCATAGGCATTCGCCGCCGAACGCATCAACCCCACCACCCCGTGTTTGGACGCGGCGTAGGCGAACATCGCGGAACTGCCGTCGCCGCCGCGGCCGGTCAGACCCTGCGACGAGCTGATCATCACGATCGAGCCGCCCCGGCCCTTGCGGATGATTGATGGCACCGTCGCGAGCAGCGTGTGCCAGACCCCCTTCAGATTCGTGTCCACGATCGAGTTGAATACCGGCTCGGAATGGGCGTCGGTGTCACCGATCGCGACCACTCCCGCGTTGGCGATGACGATGTCCACCTCTCCGATCGCATCGATCGCGCCCTGCACCCCGGCCTCCAACTGCGCCAAGTCGCGTACGTCGGCGACAACGGGCACGGCCTTGCGACCCGCGGCTTCGACCAGCCGTACCGTCTCCTCGAGATCGGCCTTGGACCCCAGGGCGTAGGGAATCGCCTCGAGGTCTGCGCAGATGTCCACGGCGATGATGTCGGCGCCCCGCTCGGCCAGCGCGACGGCGTGGCTGCGGCCCTGCCCGCGCGCGGCGCCGGTGATGACGGCAACCGTGTTGTCGAATTCACCCATGACTACACCTCCAGTGTCGTGCCGGTCTCGTGCTCGGCGAAAGCCACGAGTCGCGCGGCCACGTCGTAATCGCAGGCCAGCTGCGTGCGGCCGATGAGCACCGGCCCGCCGCGCAGCCCGAACCTGCCGCTGACGCCGACGTAGCTGCCCGGCGGGATCGGCTCGCTGATGCAGTAGAGCGTGGGCGCCGCGCCCTCGTCGATGTCGTTGGCCAGCCGGTCGGCCACCACCTTGACCCCCTTGTGGGCCAGCGACATCAGCGGCGAGTCGCCCAGGTTCGACAGGTTCGAGGCCACCCAGCCGGGGTGGGTGAGCTGGGTGACGATCGGCGATCCGGCCGCGCGCAGCCTGCGGTCTAGCTCCAGCCCCCACAGCATGACCGCGAGCTTCGACTGCGCGTACGCGCCCAACCTCGTCCACTTGTGCTGACGCAGGTGCGGATCGTCGAGCCGCAGCGTCGCCGACCGGTGCGCGTCGGAGCCGACGTTGATGACCTGCGAACGCACCTTTCCCAGCAGCAGATTGGTCAGGGCGAACGGCCCGAGCAGGTTGGTGCCCAGCGTCATCTCGAAACCGTCGACCGTCTCGGTGCGCCGATCGGTCAGGGCCCCGGCGTTGTTGATCAGGATGTCCACCGGCTCGTCGATCCGGCCCGCAAAGGCGCGCACCGACGACAGGTCGGCGAGGTCGAGCTTGGAAACGGAGGGGACAGCGCCGCCGATCGCAGAAATTTCGGTCGCGCGTTGCTCGCCGAGATCGGTGTTGCGCACCGCCAGGATCACGTGCGCACCGGCTTTGGCGAGCGCGCGCGAGGTGCCGAGCCCGACGCCGTTGGTCGCCCCGGTCACGATCACGCGCTTGCCACTGAGGTTGCCGAGCCTGCTCGGCGTCCACGGTAAGGTCACGGCGACTAAGAGTAATGGTCGGTTCTATGTAAGTTCGGCCGGTTCTGCCAACATTGGTCGCGGAGCGAGAAAACTTTCCCCGAGGCGGTTCGACATGAGTGACAGCGCCACCGAGATCAGCAACCTCATCTACACCTATGCGCAGCTTCTCGACGGTGGCGACCTGGACGGGGTGGCCCGGCTCTTCGAGCACGGCCGCATCTGCGGGATCCAGGACGGCCCGCCCGAGACGGTGTTCGCCGGTTCCGCCCGGGTGCGGGAGATGTATGACATGGCCACACGCATCTACGACGACGGCACCCCGAAGACCAAACACAACACCACCAACGTGCAGCTCTACATCGACGAGGCGGCCGGGACCGCGCGCAGCACCTCCTATTACTGCGTCACGCAGGCCACCGACGTCCTGCCGCTGCAGGTGATCGTGACCGGGCACTACCAGGACACCTTTCACCGGGTGGACGGAGCCTGGTGCTTCGACAGCCGCACCATGTTCGTCGACCAGGTCGGCGACGTCAGCCAGCATCTGAAGTTCTGACCCGTGGGATCCGCGAGCGCGTCCGACGGCCCGTTCGACCCGGCCGCCGTGCTGGCCGACGCGCAGCGCAAGGAAGAACTGACCGAGTGGGGTCCGGGCGAGTTCGAGGGCGCGCTGCGGGCGTTGCTGGCCGACTATGCCCGCGCGGACCTCAACGCCATCGGCGTGCACATCCTGCGGTCGGGCATCGTGCACAGCCTGCGGATGCGGCTGCGCGCGCAGGAGTGGATCCGCCTGCACCCGGAGATCCTCGACGAGCGGGTGGCCGCGCCGATCGTGGTCGTCGGGATGATGCGCAGCGGCACCACGCTGCTGCAGCGGTTGCTGGCCGCGGACCCGCGCTTCGTCTGCGCGTACGGCTGGGAGGTCGTCGAGGTCGCGCCCCGGCTGAACCATCGGTTCACTGACGCCGCGGACCCGCGCATCGCGATCAGCGAAGCGCGCGAAGCGAAGTCCCGCGAACTGGCGCCCGAATTGTTCTCGATCCACCCGATGTACGCCAGGGAGGCGGAGGAGGAGATCGTCTTCCTGGCCGACGCGTTCCTGTCGCACGTCCCCGAGTCGGGCGCGGACCTGCCGCGGTACCGAGCCTGGCTCGACGACCAGGACTTCTGTCCCGCCTACGGCTATCTGCACCGCATGCTGCAGTTCCTGCAGTGGCAGAAACGGCAGCGCGGCGCCCACGGCCGGCGATGGGTGCTCAAATCACCTGCGCACCTTGGATATCTGGATCTGCTGCGGGCCCAGTTTCCCGATCTGCACCTCGTGCACATGCATCGTGACCCGCGCACCACGATCGCGTCGGGGGCCAGCCTGAACGCGACCCTGCATGCGATGCACGCCGATACCGTCGACGCGCACCGGATTGGTGTGCAATGGCTGGAGCGGATGGGCTGGACCAATGATCGGGCGATGGCGATCCGCGACGGCTGGGATGACGAAGCGGCCCGGGTCACCGACATCGGATTCGACGAGGCGGTCGCCGACCCGATCGGCCAGGTGGCCCGCGTCTACGACGCCATCGGGCTACCGCTGACCGCCGAGGCCGAGGAGGCGATGCGGCGCTGGCTGGCGCATCGCCCCCGAGAGCTGCCGCGCCCGCCCTACCGGCTGGAGAGCTACGGTCTGCCCCCCGAGCAGGTCGACGAGCGATTCACGTTGTACAACAAGCGTTTTGAACAGTACATCGGAGGAACAACACATGGGAGATGACCCGGTCGCGACGGCGTCCCAGCACGAACAGGAGCTGGCGGCCCTCGACCTGATCAAGCACCCCACCGTCAAGGCCGCCTATCGAAGCGTGGCCGAAACCTGGCTGGGCCGGGCCAAGGCGTCCGACGCGATGCGCGAACGGTTCGACGACGCGTTCGCCGAGGTGATGTTCTCCGCGGCGGTGTGGTCGTCCAATCAGGACAAGCTACGGCCCAAGGTCAGCTGCATCACCCGGCTCGCGCACCCCGTCGAAGGCCGGAACATTCCCGGATCGCGGTGGGGCATCGACAATCCCGACAGCGTGTACCGGGTGATCCCGATCTCGGGCGACGAGCGCTACGAGATCCGCGGCCGGGTCGGCGAACACCGGATGACCGAGAACTACTTCACCCTGTGGGATGCGAACATGGGCACCGTCGCCGTGCTCAACGGCCGCACCATGGCGGTCGACTCCGAGGGCGGCTACACCATCACCGTCGACTCCGGGCCCGCCAACGGCCGGGCAAACCACGTGCAGACCACACCGGCAGCCCACGAATTCTACATCCGCGACGTGCTGCTGGATTGGGGCCGCGACGACCCCAATCACATTGAGGTACAACGGCTCGGCGGCCCGCCGTCCGCCCCGGCACGCACTCTCGACGAACAGGCCGAGGCCACCGCGGCGATGATGGACTACTTCGCCAACTTCACCGGCAAGCTCAGCCACGGCGTCTACAAGATGCCGGCCAACCAATTCAACCTGGCCTGGTCGGCGGACAAGGTCGGCGCGATGCGCAACCAGGTCTACGTCATGGGCCGGTTCGACCTCGCCCCCGACGAGGCATTCGTTGTCGACCTGAATGACGGTGGTGCCGAATACTTCACGGTGCCGCTGAGCAACATCTGGGGCACCACGCTCGACCTCGTCGACCGCACCGGCAGCCTCAACAAGGCGCAGTCGGTGGCCAACGAGGACGGCTCGTACACCTACGTGATCTCGCCCGTCGATCCCGGCGTGGCGAACTGGATCGACTCCGACGGTCTGCGGGAGGCCATTTTGACCCTGCGCATGGCGGAGTTCGGCGAGGGCGGTCCGCGCGAAGACCTCGGCGCACACGGACGGGTGGTCAAGCTGGACCGGCTCGACGCCGAGGTGTCGCACTTGCCGCGGGTGAGCGAGCAGCAGCGGGCCACCGAGCTGGCGCAGCGACGCAAGTCCTATCTGCGCCGCCTGCCGGAAGGGACGATCTGACGATGTCGCGCTGGCTGATCACGGGGTGCTCCACCGGCTTTGGCCGCGAAATCGCGCGCGCCGCACTGCAAGCCGGCCACAGCGTGGTGGTGACCGCGCGCCGGGCCGAGGCGGTGGCCGACATCGCCGACGAATTCGGCGACCGCGCCCTTGCGGTCGCCCTCGACGTGACCGACGCCGCCCAGGTCGCTGCGGCGGTGTCGGCGGCCGACCAGGCGTTCGGCGGGATCGACGTCCTGGTGAACAACGCCGGCCACGGATACCTGTCCTCGGTGGAAGAGGGTGAGGACGCCGAGGTTCGAAAGCTGTTCGACGTGAACTACTTCGGTGCCGTCGACATGATCAAGGCGGTGCTGCCGGCAATGCGCGCCCGCGGGTCGGGCCACATCATCAACATCTCCTCGATGACCGGTCTGGTGGCCAACCCGCCCAACGCCTACTACTCGTCCACCAAGTTCGCGCTGGAGGCGGTGACCGAGGCGCTGGCCGCCGAGGTGCGCCCGCTGGGGATCAAGGTGACCGCGATCGAGCCGGGCGCATTCCGCACCGACTGGGCGACCCGGTCGATGAAGGAGTCGGGCAGCCCGATCGCCGACTACTCCGACGTGGCGGCGCGCAAAGACCTGATCAAGCAGTTCGCCGATCACCTGCCGGGTGATCCGAAAAAGGTCGCCGAGGCGGTGCTGATGGTGACCACGCTCGACGAACCGCCGTTGCGGCTGCTGCTGGGCCGTGACGTGCTGAAAGCCATGCGCGACAAGATCACTGCGATGTCGGCGTCGATCGAGGAGTGGAAGGCCGTCACGAAGGACGTCAATTTCGCCGACTCGTGATGGCGCTCACCGCGTCACATAATCCACGCCCACGACACGCCGTCAGTCCCGCACGACAAGGACCGTCTTGCCGGCGCGCCGGCCGTTGTCGCGGCTTTCATACGCTTCCCGACCCTCGTCGAGGCCGAACGTCTGGGCGATCGCGACGTGCAGCCGGTCGCTGTCCACCAGCGCGGCCAGTTCGTCAAGCTGATCCCGATTCGGTGTGACGATGAAGAAGGTTGCGGTGACGCCGAACTCGTCGGCCCTGCCGTCTGGAGGCGGAGCCGACAGGGTGATCAGGCGGCCTCCCCGGCACAGCACCCCGAACGAGCGCTCCAACATCTGGCCACCCACCGTGTCGATGACGACGTCGTAGCAGGCACCGGTTTCGTCGAAGGCCTCGGTGCGCACGTCGATCACCCGTTGCGCGCCGCAGCCGCGCAGCAGATTGGCGGTGTCGCTGCGCACGGTCGCGGTCACCCGCGCACCGAGCAGCGCGGCCAACTGGACCGTCAACAGGCCCACTCCCCCGGCACCGCCGTGCACCAGGACGGTCTCGCCGGGTTGCACGGCGGCGTGGTCGACCAAGGCCTGCAGGGCGGTCAGGCCGGCCAGCGGCAGCGCCGCGGCGACGGTGTGCGACACCGTCGACGGCTTGGTGGCCAGGTCCGTCGCGGGCACGGCGACGAAATCGGCCGCTGCACCGTCGCGGTCGAACCCGATCAACCCGTACACCTCGGCGCCGGGCGCGAAATCCGTGACGTCGGCGGCAACCGCCTTGACGACCCCCGACACCTCGTGTGACGGGATCACCGGGACGCGGCTGACGCCGTCGCGAGTCCAGGTCTCGTCCCACGTCAGCTCGTCGAAGGTGATCCCCGCCGCGTGTACGGCCACCAAGACCTCGCCCGCGACCGGCACCGGCAGCGGAGCGCGTTCGAGCACCAGCTGCTCCGGCCCGCCCCGCCGGTGCGCCCGCAGCGCGGTCATCTCGGTCACGGCAGGCGCCAATCGATCGCGTCGGCGCCCATCCCGGTCAGCAGTTCGTTGGCGCGGCTGAACGGGCGCGAACCGAAGAACCCGCGCGACGCCGACAGCGGCGACGGATGCGGCGACTCGATGGCGACGCAGTTTCCTTGGGCGAGGAGCGGTTTGAGTGTCGATGCATCACGACCCCACAGGATCGCCACCAGGGGACGCGACCGCTCGGTGAGTGCCCGGATCGCGCATTCGGTCACCGCTTCCCAGCCCTTGCCGCGGTGCGAAGCGGGATTACTGGGGCGTACCGTGAGCACCCTGTTCAGCAGCAGCACGCCGCGCTGCGCCCAGGGTGTCAGGTCACCGCACGAGGGCTGCGGATGGCCCAGGTCCGCGGCGTACTCCTGAAAGATGTTGGCCAGACTCCGCGGCAGCGGCCGCACCTCCGGGGCCACCGAAAAGCTCAGCCCCACAGCGTGTCCGGGCGTCGGGTACGGGTCCTGCCCGACGATCAGCACCCTGACGTCGTCGAAGGGATAGCTGAAGGCGCGCAACACATTCGGCCCGGCCGGCAGATACCTGCGCCCGGCCGCGATCTCGGCCCGCAGGAATCGCCCCATCTCGGCCACCTGGTCGGCCACCGGCTGCAGCGCACTCGCCCAACCCGGCTCGACCAGTTCACCCAACGGACGCGCGGTCACCATCGGCTCTTCGCGATCGCGTAAACGGTCACCGCGTCACCCTAATACGACTGCCAGCCGGCGTAGCCGCTCCACTCCTGATCGTCGACGAGGACCCGGGCCGGACCGTCGAGAACCCGCCCGATGATGCGCCATCCGGCCGGCGCGGGGCCGGCGAAGCACGCCACCAGGGCGTGGTCCTCGCCTCCGCCCAGCACCCAGTCCCAGGGATCGGCGCCCGCGGCGGCCGCGGCGTCGGCGAGCGCGTCGCGGTCCGCGGTCAGCGCCGCCGTGGACAGATCCATGCCCACCCCGGACGCCTCGGCGACATGACGCAGGTCGGCGATCAGGCCGTCGGAGATGTCGATCATCGCCTGCGCACCCCCGGCCGCCGCCACCGCTCCCTGACCATAGGGCGGCTGCGGCACCAGATGCCGGCGTCGCAGCTCATCGAAGCCATCAATACCGTTGCGCCACAATGAAAATCCCGCGGCCGAACGGCCCAGGTCACCGGCGACGGCGATCAGTGCACCGGGCTTGGCGCCCGATCGCCGCACCGGTGCGCGGCCGTCCGGGTCGCCCAGCACCGTCACCGAGATGACCCACTGCGGGCAGCCGACCAGGTCACCGCCGGCGATACCGGCGCCGATCCGTTGCGCCTCGTCCCACATCCCGTCGACCAGCGCGCCCACCTTCGCCGCCGGCGTATCACCGGGCGCACCGAAGGCGACCACGAAGGCCGTCGGCCGCCCGCCCATCGCCTCGATATCCGCGGCGTTCTGGGCGATCGCCTTGCGACCGACGTCGTGCGGCGTCGACCAGTCCAGCCGGAAGTGCCGGTCCTGCACCAGCATGTCGGTCGACACCAGGGCGCGGCCATCGCCCGACGACACCAGCGCCGCATCGTCGCCCGGGCCGAGCACGACCGCGGCGGGCTGCTCGCGACCCCGCACCAGCCGATCGATCACGGCGAACTCACCGAGTTGCTGCAGCGACGGGGACTCGCCCGATTCGTCTTGCACGCCACCCACGATAGGGCTCCTGACGGCGCGGACCGGGCCGGCGGGCCCCCCGGCACTTGCCGAGCCCGAGAATAAATTGGCACCCGGGTAAATGCGGGCGATAGTGGTGGGCGGAGTAAGGAGGTGCGCGGCGGTGACAACCGAATCGGACGCCGATGCCGGGCCGTCACGCGCGCTGATCATCGTCGCGATCGCGCTGGCCGTCGCGACGATCGGTGTGATCCTGGCCATCGCGGCCACCCGCGAGGCGCCTCCGCGTTCGGTGGCCGTTCCCGCCGTCCCCGCGCCGCAGGCCGACGGCGCCGCGTGCCGGACGCTGCTGGGCGCGCTGCCGCAGCGGCTCGGGGACTACCAGCGCGCACCCCTCGAGGAGCCGGCCCCGCAGGGCGCCGCCGCCTGGCGGACGGGACCGGACAGCGACCCGGTGGTGCTGCGCTGCGGGCTGGACCGCCCGGCCGAGTTCGTGCTGGGCTCCCCGATCCAGGTCGTCGATCGGGTGCAGTGGTTCCAGCTGCGCTCCGAACCGCAATCCGCCGGTGACGCGGGCAGATCCACCTGGTACACGGTGGACCGCGGGGTCTATGTGGCGCTCACGCTGCCGACCGGATCGGGCCCGACGCCGATCCAGCGGCTGTCCGAGGTGATCGACCGCAGCATCCCGGCGGCGCCCATCGACCCCGGCCAGCCCCGTTAGCGATCGCCACTGACTCCGATGGCGGCGACCCGCCGCGCCCTAGCGCAGGCCCACGCCGCGGGCCACCGCGGTCTCGACCATCGTCGCCAGCAAGGTCGCGTAATCCACGCCGCTGGCCGCCCACATCCTCGGGTACATCGAGATCGTGGTGAATCCCGGCATCGTGTTGATCTCGTTGAGCACCGGACCGTCGTCGGTGAGGAAGAAGTCCACCCGGGCCAGCCCTTGGCAGTCGATGGCCTTGAACGCCCGGATCGCCAATTGGCGCACCGCATCGGCGGTTTCGTCGTCCACCTTGGCGGGCACATCCAATTCGGCCGCGTCGTCAAGGTATTTGGTCGAAAAGTCGTAGAACGAATCCTCGCGCCCGCGCACTCCGGCCACCCGGATCTCACCCAGCGTGCTGGCTTCGACTGTGCCGTCGGGCATTTCGAGCACGCCGCATTCCAGCTCGCGGCCGACGATCGCCGCCTCGACGATGACTTTGGGGTCGTGCCGGCGCGCGGCGCGATGGCGCCGTCCAGCTGATCCCAGCTCGACACCCGGCTCACACCGATCGAGGAGCCGCCCCGCGCCGGTTTGACGAACACCGGCAGGCCCAGCCGCTCGCACTCCTCGGGACGCAGCCTCGAGCGCGACGGGCGCAGCACCGCGTAGTCACCGACCGGCAATCCTTCGGCGGCGAACAGCTTCTTGGTGAACTCCTTGTCCATGCCGGCCGCGCTGGCCAGCACGCCGGCCCCCACGTAGGGCACACCGGCGAGTTCCAGCAGCCCCTGAACGGTGCCGTCCTCGCCGTACGGGCCGTGCAGCACCGGAAACACCACGTCGACCGACGCCAACACCTCAGTGGCGCCGGGGGCGAGGGACACCAGCTGGCCGCTGCGCCGAGGATCGGCAGGCAGCGCCAATTCGGTTCCCGATTCGGCGGTCACCTCGGGCAGTCGCCGGTTGGTGATCGCCAGCGCGGCCGGGTCACCGTCGGTGAGCACCCACGAACCTTCCGGCGTGATGCCGATCGCGACCACCTCGAACCGCTCCGGGTCCAGGTTGCGCAGAATGCTGCCCGCCGAGACGCACGAGATGGCGTGCTCGTTGCTGCGCCCGCCGAAAACGACGGCGACGCGTACCCGATCGCCAGTGAGCTGGGGTGCGGCGTCGAGGGTTCGCTGGCATTCACAATCTCAAGAGGCTACCGGGTGGTACCCGGCCCGGTCGGGTGGCGGGCCGTTGCCTGGCCTTTTCATATGTTCGGCGCCGTTCTATTCGGGCTTGGTGCTGCGGCCCAGGAGCAGGGCCATCGCCTCGTCGACCGAGAGCCCCTTGTGGCACACGCGGTGCACGGCGTCGGTGAGGGGCATTTCGACGTCGTAACTGGCGGCCAATGCCAACACCGACTCGCAGGACGTCACGCCCTCGACGACGTGCCCGTCGCCGCCGTCGGGCGTGCCGGCCAGCACCGACTGGATGGTCGCCCCCGGCCGAGCCGTTCGCCCAGGGAACGGTTGCGTGAACGCGGTGAGCTGCAGGTGGCCACCAGGTCGCCCACTCCGGCCAGGCCGGCCAGCGTCGCACCCTTGGCGCCCAGCGCAATACCCAGCCGCATGATCTCGGCCAGCCCGCGGGTGATGATCGCCGCCGTGGTGTTCTCGCCGAGTCCGACGCCGACGGCCATCCCGCAAGCCAGCGCGATGACGTTCTTGCAGGCCCCGCCGATCTCGGTGCCGACGACGTCGCTGTTGGTGTAGGGGCGGAAGTATCCGCTGTTCAGCATGCGCTGCAGGGCGACGGCCCGGCCCGAGTCGCTGCATGCGACGACGGTGGCCGCGGGCTGGCATCGCGGCGATCTCGCTGGCCAGGTTGGGCCCCGAGATCACCGCGACCTGGGACGGGTCGACGCCGGTGACCGAGACGATGACCTGGCTCATCCGCATCAGCGTGTCCAGCTCGATGCCCTTGGCCAGGCTGACCAGGGTCGCGCCTCCGCGAATCAGCGGCGCCCAGCGCTCGAGGTTGCCGCGCATCGTCTGCGCCGGCACGCCCAGCAGCACCGTTGACGCGTCGCGCAGGGCCTCGGCGGCGTCGGCGGTCGCACGGATTCCCGGCGGCAGCAACGTGCCGGGCAGGTAGTCGGGGTTGGATCGGGTGGAGTTGATCTGGTCGGCGAGCTCGGGCCTGCGGGCCCACAGCGTGACCGCCGTTTCCGGCCCCCCGGCCTCGATCAAGCACCTTGGCCAGCGCCGTGCCCCACGCCCCGGCACCCATGACCGCGACGGCGCCCGACGATGCGCTGGTCATGTAACCACCCCCTGTCCGTGGTCGGTGTTGCTCACGCGGCACTTGCAGCCGCTACACCCTAGATCAGCGACGGAGCGGGCGTCACGCGAGCCAGCGCGTCCCGCGCGCGGGGCGATCGCGCCCGGCTCGCGAGCGATCCGCAGCGCGTCGCTGGCAGGATGGCATCTCATGAGCGGCATACGAGCCGACGGCGCGGCCGACGGCGCAGGCGATGTGGCGTTGATCATCGCCGTCAAGAGGTTGGCCGCGGCCAAGACCAGGCTGGCCCCGGTCTTCTCGGCGCGCACCCGGGAGGGCGTGGTGCTCGCCATGCTGAAGGACACCCTGACCGCCGCCGGACGTGTCCGAGCGCTGGGCTCGATCACCGTGATCACGCCCGACGACGCCGCGGCCGCCGCGGCCACCGAGCTGGGAGCCGACGTGCTGGCCGACCCGACACCCCAGGGTCATCCCGATCCGCTGAACAACGCCATCGCCACCGCGGAACGCGCGGTGGGGAGTTCCTTCGCCAATGTCGTTGCGCTGCAAGGCGATTTGCCCGCGCTGCAGACTCAGGAGCTGAACGAGGCGATCGCCGCCGCACGCCAGCACCGGCGCAGCTTCGTCGCCGACCGGCTGGCGACGGGCACCGCGGCGCTGTTTGCGTTCGGCAGCCGGCTGGACCCGCGATTCGGGTCCGATTCCTCGGCGCGGCACCGCAGTTCGGGCGCGATCGAGCTGACCGGCGCCTGGCCAGGTCTGCGGTGTGACGTCGACACTCCCACCGACCTCGCCGCCGCCCGCCGCCTCGGGGTGGGGGCGTCGACCGCCCGGGCCATCGCGACGCACTGATTTCGCTCGCCGCGGATATATCTGTCCGCTGGGTGAACGTCGTCCCAACGGCGAATGGATGTCCCTTGAGCGCTAGCAGCACCCGCGCGTGATGAGCGATGATCGCAGGGTGACTGAAATCGAAGCTGAGGCGCGACCCGACGAGAATTTGTGGCATTCGGGCGACTCGGCCGTGGCGGCACCCCCGGCTGCGACCCAGGCCGCGCTGACCGATCTGCCGGAGGACCGTTACCTCAACCGGGAGCTGAGCTGGCTCGACTTCAACGCCCGCGTGCTGGCGCTGGCCGACGACAACTCGTTGCCGCTGCTGGAGCGGGCCAAGTTCCTGGCGATCTTCGCCTCCAACCTCGACGAGTTCTATATGGTGCGCGTCGCCGGCCTCAAGCGCCGTGACGAGATGGGACTGTCGGTTCGTTCCGCCGACGGTTTGACGCCGCGCAAGCAACTGGCGCTCATCGGGGAACAGACGCAGCGGATCGCGACCCGGCACGCGCGGGTGTTCCTCGATTCGGTGCGGCCGGCGTTGGCCGAGGAAGGCATCCACATCGTCACATGGGCCGATCTCGATCAGGCCGAGCGCGACGAATTGTCGACCTATTTCACCGAACAGGTCTTCCCCGTCCTGACACCACTGGCCGTCGATCCCGCGCACCCGTTCCCGTTCGTCAGCGGGCTGAGCCTGAACCTGGCGGTCATGGTGCGTCAGCCCGAGGACGGCGGTCAGCACTTCGCCCGAGTCAAGGTGCCCAACAACGTCGATCGCTTCGTCGAGCTCGCCGCCTTCGACAGGGCCGACGGCTCGGGGCGGACCATCGTGCGCTACCTGCCGATGGAGGAACTGATCGCGGCCTTCCTTCCTCTTCTCTTCCCGGGCATGGAGATCGTGGAGCATCACGCCTTCCGCATCACGCGCAACGCCGACATGGAAGTCGAAGAAGACCGCGACGAGGATCTGCTGCAGGCGCTGGAACGGGAACTGGCGCGCCGGCGGTTCGGCCCGCCGGTGCGACTCGAGATCGCCGACGACATGACCGAGGGCATGCTGGAATTGCTGCTGCGCGAACTCGACGTGCATCCCGGTGACGTCATCGAATTGCCCGGCCTGCTCGACCTTTCGTCACTGTGGCAGGTCTACGGCCTGGACCGGCCGGCACTCAAGGACCCGGCGTTCGTCCCGGACACCCACCCCGCCTTCGTCGACCGCGAATCTCCCAAGAGCATCTTCGCGACGCTGCGCGAAGGCGACGTCCTGGTGCACCACCCGTACGACTCCTTCTCCACCAGCGTGCAGCGCTTCATCCAGCAGGCCGCCGCGGACCCCAACGTGCTGGCGATCAAACAAACGCTGTACCGCACCTCCGGTGACTCGCCGATCGTGCGGGCGTTGATCGAAGCGGCCGAGGCCGGAAAGCAGGCCGTGGCACTCGTCGAGATCAAGGCGCGCTTCGACGAGCAGGCCAACATCCGTTGGGCGCGCGCACTCGAGCAGGCGGGCGTGCACGTGGTCTACGGGCTCGTCGGCCTCAAGACGCACTGCAAGACCTGCTTGGTGGTGCGGCGCGAAGGTTCGGCGATCCGGCGGTACTGCCACATCGGAACCGGCAACTACAACAGCAAGACGGCCCGTCTGTATGAGGATGTCGGCCTGCTGACGGCGAACCCCGATATCGGCGCGGACCTCACCGATTTGTTCAATTCGCTTACCGGGTATTCGCGTAAGGTCTCCTACCGCAATCTGCTGGTGGCACCGCACGGAATTCGCGCCGGGATCATCGAACGCGTCGAACGCGAGATCGAATCGCACCGCGAACGCGGCGACGGGCGCATTCGCCTGAAGATGAATGCGCTTGTCGACGAGCAGGTGATCGATGCGCTCTACCGGGCGTCACAGGCCGGAGTGCGGGTCGAGGTCGTGGTGCGCGGCATCTGCGCATTGCGTCCGGGCGCCGAGGGATTCTCCGAAAACATCGTTGTCCGCTCGATTCTCGGCCGCTTCCTGGAGCACTCGCGGATCATCCATTTCGGCAACATCAACGAGTTCTGGATCGGCAGCGCCGACATGATGCACCGTAACCTCGATCGGCGCGTGGAGGTGCTGGCTCAGGTCAAGGACCCCAAGCTCACCGTGCAACTGGACGAATTGTTCGAATCCGCACTGGACCCGTCCACCCGGTGCTGGGAACTGGGGCCCGACGGCCAGTGGACCGCGTCGCCCCAAGAAGGCCATACCGTGCGCGACCACCAAGTATCGTTGATGGAGCGCCATCGCAGTCCCTAGCTCTGTGCGGTGACTTCCGGTTGTTTCTCCGGCCGCATCCTGATCAAGCGTGCGGCTCTAAGCTGAATTGACCTGCAGGAGTTGAGGTGCCGACCCAGAACTCGACCACCGCGCGGCGCTCCGGAAGCCGAGTCGTCTATGCCGCCGGCGCGGTGTTGTGGCGACCGGGCAATGGTGACACGACCGACCACGACGTCGAGATCGCCGTCATTCACCGCCCCCGCTATGACGACTGGTCACTGCCCAAAGGCAAAGTGGACCCGGGCGAGACGGCTCCGGTAGCCGCGGTGCGGGAGGTGCACGAGGAGACGGGTCAGCACGCCGTCCTCGGCAGGCGGCTCGACTTGGTGAGCTATCCGATCGACCAGGGCGTCAAAAAAGTCTACTACTGGTCGGCGCGCGCCACCGGCGGCGAATTCGTGCCGGGTCACGAAGTGGACAGGTTGCTGTGGCTGCCGATCGCCGAGGCGATGCAGAAACTCGACTACGCGCAAGATCGAAAAGTGTTGCGCCACTTCAATAAGAAGCCCGCCGACACACACACCGTACTGGTGGTCCGGCACGGCACGGCCGGCCGCAAATCGCGTTTCTCGGGCGATGACGCCAAACGACCGCTGGACAAGCGAGGCCGGGCGCAGGCCGAGGCGCTGGTTCCGCAGCTGCTGGCCTTCGGCGCCACACAGGTGTATGCGGCCGATCGTGTCCGCTGCCACCAGACCGTGGAACCACTCGCCGACGACTTGGCCGTGCCCGTGCACAACGAGCCGGCCCTCACCGAAGAGGCCTACGCCAAGAACACCAAACGCGGACGCCACCGGATGCTGGAGATCGCCGAGCGGCCTGGCACGCCCGTTGTCTGCACGCAGGGCAAGGTGATTCCGGACTTGATCACGTGGTGGTGTGAGCGCGACGGCGTGCGGCCCGACAAGTCGCGCAATCACAAGGGCAGCACCTGGGTGCTGTCGCTGTCAGGCGGCCGGCTGGTGGCCGCGGACCACATCGGCGGCGCGCTGGCCGCCAACGTTCGGGCCTAGCTTGACGGCGGCGGCCCGCCGCGCCCGGCACCGCCACGCTTGCGACCGCCGCTGACTTGACGGCGGCGGCCCGCCGCGCCCGGCACCGCCACGCTTGCGACCGCCGCTGACTTGACGGCGGCGGCCCGCCGCGCCCGGGACCGCCCGCTTGCGACCGCCGCTGACTTGACGGCGGCGGCCCGCCGCTAGCGCACGAATACCCTTCGGGGGCTTCCATGCCGCCCGAAGGGTATTCGTGTCTAGAACTTGACTCTGCTACTTGCGACCGCGACGCGCGGTCGTCTTCTTGGCGGGAGCCTTGCGGGCCGGAGCCTTGCTCGCCGCCTTCTTAGCCGGAGCCTTGGTCGCGGCCTTCTTGGCCGGGGCCTTCTTGGCGACGGTCTTCTTGGCCGGAGCCTTGGTCGCCGCCTTGCGGACCGGAGCCTTCTTGGCCGCGGTCTTCTTGGCGGGAGCCTTGGTCGCGGCCTTGCGGGCCGGAGCCTTCTTAGCCGCAGCCTTCTTGGCCGGGGCCTTCTTGGCCGCTGCCTTCTTGGCCGGAGCCTTCTTGGCCGCGGTCTTCTTGGCCGCACCACCGGATACCACGCCGCGCTTGACGGCGGGGCCGTCCGACGGGAGGCGCTGTGCGCCAGACACAACCGCTTTGAACTGTGCACCGGGGCGGAACGCCGGGACGGACGTCGGCTTGACCTTCACCGTCTCACCGGTCCGCGGGTTGCGGGCCACCCGCGCTGCGCGGCGCCGCTGTTCGAAAACACCGAACCCGGTAATCGTGACGCTGTCGCCCTTGTGTACCGCACGCACAATGGTGTCGACAACGTTCTCGACCGCTGCGGTCGCCTGTCGACGGTCCGTGTTCAATTTAGTTGTGAGCACATCAATGAGCTCTGCCTTGTTCATCAATCCCTCCGACACTAGTGGTCCTCGATTTGAACCGACTAGTGGACACGGTAAACCCTCCCCCAGCAAATTTCCAAGAGCCACGCGCAATTTCAGGGCAAGGCATCCGCAGTTTTCGCAATCTGGTTGCCGCCCTTGACCGGTGGAGGGTCTTAAAAATCGGCTCGGTTTAGTTAGCCGATCAAGCAGAAAATCGGCTTGGGCCGACCTTTCAAGGGGTGGGCACGGTGCGCGGTTTCCAGTCCGGATACGCCAGTTCGAATGACTCGATATCGTCGAGTTTCCGCAGCGTAAGGGCTATATCATCAAGGCCTTCGAGCAGTCGCCACGCGGTGTGGTCGTCAATCTTGAACGGCAGCACCGTCGTTGCCGCGGTGATATTTCGATCTTGAAGATTGACAGTGATTTCCAAGCCCGGGCTCTCCTCGATGAGCTTCCAGAGCAGTTCCACACCGTCTTGGGAAACTTCGGCGGCCAGCAGTCCCGCCTTGCCGGCGTTGCCCCGGAAAATGTCACCGAACCGAGACGAGATGACCACCCGGAACCCGTAGTCCATCAGTGCCCACACCGCATGCTCCCGCGACGACCCCGTGCCGAAATCGGGTCCTGCGACTAGCACTGACCCCCGGTCAAAGGGGCTGAGGTTGAGCACGAATGACGGATCCGACCGCCAACTCGCGAACAAGCCGTCCTCGAAACCGGTTCGGGTGACACGCTTCAAATACACCGCCGGAATGATCTGATCGGTGTCGACGTTGGAGCGCCGCAGCGGAACACCGATACCGGTGTGGGTGTGAAATGCTTCCATGCTCATCCCTTCACAGTCGAAATACGTCAGCTCAAATCGGCTGGAGCAGACAATGTGCCGCGAACCGCTGTCGCCGCGGCAACGGCCGGAGACACCAAATGCGTGCGGCCGCCTTTACCCTGGCGCCCTTCGAAGTTGCGGTTGGACGTCGCCGCACACCGCTCCCCCGGCGCAAGCTGGTCGGGATTCATCCCCAGGCACATTGAGCAACCCGCTTGACGCCATTCGGCGCCCGCAGCGGTGAAAACCTCACCCAGCCCTTCGGCTTCGGCCTGTGCGCGTACCCGCATCGAGCCCGGCACCACGAGCATCCGCAACCCGGGCGCGACCTTGCGGCCACGCAGCACGTCGGCGACGGCCCGCAGATCTTCGATACGACCGTTGGTACAAGAGCCCACAAACACCGTGTCAACAGCGACGTCCCGCATGGGCGTGCCCGGTCGAAGGTCCATATACGCCAACGCTTTCTCAGCCGCCTGGCGCTGCGCGTCGTCGGTCATCAGCTCGGGATCGGGCACCGCGTCGGCCAACGGCACACCCTGGCCGGGGTTTGTGCCCCACGTCACGAAGGGGCTCAGCGACGCGGCGTCGAGGTAGACCTCGTTGTCGAATTCGGCACCGGGGTCGGTGTGCAGCCGCAGCCAATAACTCATCGCCGCATCCCATTGCGCCCCCTGCGGGGCGTGCGGGCGGTCACGCAGGAATTCGAACGTGGTCTCGTCCGGAGCCACCATCCCCGCCCGGGCACCGGCTTCGATGCTCATATTGCAGACCGTCATCCGGCCTTCCATCGACAGCGATTCGATGGCGCTGCCGCGATATTCGATGACATACCCCTGCCCACCGCCGGTACCGATCTTGGCGATCAGGGCCAAAATGATGTCCTTGGCCGTCACGCCCTCGGGCAGCTGCCCGTCGACATTGACCGCCATCGTCTTGAACGGCCGCAGCGGCAACGTCTGGGTGGCCAGCACGTGCTCGACCTCCGAGGTGCCAATTCCCATGGCCAGCGCGCCGAATGCGCCGTGCGTCGAGGTGTGACTGTCCCCACAGACGACGGTCATTCCGGGCTGGGTGAGGCCCAGCTGCGGCCCGACCACGTGCACGATGCCCTGCTCGACGTCGCCCATTGGATATAGCCGCACACCGAATTCGGCACAATTTCGCCGCAATGTCTCGACCTGGGTCCGCGACACCGGGTCGGCGATCGGCTTGTCGATATCGGTGGTCGGGACGTTGTGATCCTCAGTGGCCAGCGTCAAATCGGGGCGGCGGACCGGCCGGCCCGCCAGGCGTAGACCGTCGAAAGCCTGCGGGCTGGTGACTTCGTGCACCAGGTGCAGATCGATGTAGATGAGGTCGGGCTCGCTGGCCCCACCGGATACGACAACGTGGTCGGCCCAAACTTTTTCGGCCAGAGTGCGCGGTTTGGTGGCGGCCGCCGCCCCTTGGTCGCTTCCCATATCGAACTCGCCTCAATTCGCCTCGTTAGCGGCTCGCCGATCATTCGGGCTGTGATCTCAGAATACGAGACGCTAGTATCTCCTTGTGAGACAGCATAGCGGTATCGGCGTCCTGGACAAAGCTGTGGGTATCCTGCACACGATCTCCCAATCACCCTGTGGATTAGCCGAACTGTGCGAGCGGACCTCGTTGCCCCGCGCCACCGCGTACCGGCTGGCCGCCGCTCTGGAAGTCCATCGCCTGCTGGCGCGCGACGACGAAGGACGCTGGCTGCTCGGGCCTGCGGTCTCCGAACTCGCGGCCCATGTCAACGATCCGCTGCTGGCCGCCAGCAGCGCGGTGCTCCCGCTGTTGCGCGAAACCACCGGCGAGAGCGTGCAGCTCTACCGCCGCGAGGGCACCGACCGGGTCTGCGTGGCCGCACTGGAACCCGCTGCGGGCCTTCGCGATACGGTTCCGATCGGAGCGCGACTGCCGATGACGGCCGGGTCGGGCGCCAAAGTGCTGCTGGCCCACAGCGACGCGGCCACCCAGAAAACGGTGCTCGCGACCGCGAAATTCACCGAACGAACACTGGCCGAAGTGCGGCGGCGTGGCTGGGCCCAGAGCGTGGCCGAGCGCGAGCCGGGCGTGGCGAGTGTGTCGGCGCCGGTGCGCGATAGCCGCGGCGCCGTCGTCGCGGCCATCTCGGTATCGGGCCCCATCGACCGGATCGGCCGGCGCCCGGGGGCACGCTGGGCCGCCGACCTCCTGTCCGCCGCCGAGGCCCTCACCCGTCGCCTCTGACCCACCGGCGCACGCCGGAGCGCACCTGGACTGACAGACTGACCGGCATGGGAACCAATCAGCGCGCGAGCATCGTCATGTCCGAAGACGAGATCGCCGATTTCGTCGTGAAGAGCCGCACCGGAACGATGGCCACCATCGGCGCCGACGGCCAGCCTCACCTGACCGCCATGTGGTACGCCGTCGTCGACGGCGAGATCTGGCTGGAGACCAAGGCCAAGTCGCAGAAGGCCGTCAACCTCAAACGCGATCCGCGGGTGACGTTTTTGATCGAGGATGGCGACACCTACGACACACTGCGCGGGGTGTCCTTCGAGGGCGTCGCCGAGATCGTCGACGATCCCGACGTCTCACACCGCGTGGGAGTCAGCGTCTGGGAGCGCTACACCGGTCCCTACAGCGACGACATGAAGCCGTTCGTCGAGCAGATGATGAACAAGCGGGTCTGCGTTCGCATCGTGGCCCGTCGAGCCCGTTCGTGGGATCACCGCAAACTCGGCTTGCCGGCCATGCCGGTGGGCGGATCGACAGCACCGGCGGTCCTGGGGACCGACCAGGAGCTGCGATATTTGTAGCCCCGATGGGATTCGAACCCACGCTACCGCCGTGAGAGGGCGGCGTCCTAGGCCGCTAGACGACGGGGCCAGAAACGATCCGAGAGTCAGCATAGCCCACCCCGCTAAGCCGACTAATGAGGCGGAGAGAGTTCGCTGGGGTACCAGGACTCGAACCTAGAATGGCTGAACCAGAATCAGCTGTGTTGCCAATTACACCATACCCCATTGGCTGCCTAAAACCGCTGGTCAGCGTCGATTGCGGGCTTTCATGAGTTCTTTGGAGTCCGCCGCCGCCAGCCGTTGTCGGCCTTTGTAAACCGGTGTGCAGACTACCAAAGTCTCGGCGCGCATTCCGCACGCGCGGTGCCGGTCGTCAAGCGGGGTCCCGCCCGAACGCCTCCTCGCGGGCCGCCCGCAATCGCTGCATGCTGCGGTCGCGGCCCAGCAGCTCCATCGACTCGTACAACGGCGGGCTGATGTGTCCCGGTGGCCCCCACCCTGACCGGGCCGAACGCCTTACGCGGTTTGAGCCCCAGATTGTCGATCAGCGCGGCCTTGAGCGCGGCTTCGACTGCGGCGCGACCAGTCCGCAATGGCGTCCAGCGCGGGCAGCGCCGCATCCAGAACGGTGGCCCCGTCGGGTCCCAGCTCTTTGGCGGCGGCCTTGGGGTCGATCGCGTACTCGTCGGCGAAGAGGAACTTCAACAGGTCCCACGCGTCGCCGAGCACCACGATCCGGGTCTGCACCAAGTCGGCCGCGGTGGCGAAGCCGCGTCGTCCATTTCGAGGCGATGTCCGTGCACATTGAGATAGTTGCGCAGCCTCGCGGCGAAATCGTCGACCTTCAGCATCCGAATGTGCTCGGCGTTGAGCGCGTCGGCCTTCTTCTGGTCGAACCGGGCGGGATTCGAGTTGACGTCGACCATATCGAATGCCGCCACCATCTCCTCCATGCTGAAGACGTCGTGGTCCTCGGCGATGGCCCAGCCGAGCAACGCCAGATAATTCAGCAGACCTTCGGGGATGAATCCCCGGTCGCGGTGTACGAACAGGTTCGACTGCGGGTCGCGCTTGGAGAACTTTTTGTTTCCCTCCCCCAATACCATTGGCAGATGGGCGAACTGCGGAGTGCGCTCGGCGACGCCTATCCGGGTCAGCGCCTGATACAGCGCAATCTGGCGCGGGGTGGACGGCAGCAGGTCCTCGCCGCGCAGCACATGGGTGATCTTCATCAGCGCGTCGTCGACACGGGTTGACCAAGGTGTACAACGGATCGCCGTTGGCCCGGGTCAACGCGAAGTCGGGCACCGAGCCGGCCGCGAAGCTGGTGGTGCCGCGAACGAGGTCGTGCCAGGTGAGGTCTTCGTCGGGCATCCGCAGCCGGACCACCGGTTTGCGGCCCTCCGCCAGGAACGCGGCGCGCTGCGGAATCGGTCAGCTGCCGGTCGAAATTGTCGTAGCCCAGCTTGGGATCACGTCCCGCGGCGACGTGGCGCGCCTCGACCTCCTCCGGGGTCGAGAAGGAGTAGTACGCCTCGCCCGCCTCGAGCAGCTTGTCCACGACGTCGTGATAGAGGTCACTGCGCAATGACTGGCGGTAGGGGCCATAGGGTCCGCCGACCTCGGGGCCCTCGTCCCAATCCAGGCCGAGCCAGCGCAGCGCATCCAGCAGCGCCAGATAGCATTCCTCGCTGTCGCGCTGCGCGTCGGTGTCTTCGATGCGAAAGACGAATGTGCCGCCGGTGTGCCGCGCGAAGGCCCAATTGAACAACGCCGTGCGGACCATCCCCACATGCGGCGTGCCGGTCGGCGACGGACAGAAACGGACCCGGACAGGTGTGCATATCTGTGCTTCCGATTAACGTTTACGGCAACGGGATTGGTGAGGGTGCCGATGCCCTCGACGGTCATGGAGACGGTGTCGCCGTCCTGGATGGGTCCTACACCTTCCGGGGTGCCGGTGAGGATGATATCGCCGGGCAGCAACGTCATCACGGTGGTCACCCACTGCGATCACCCGATATCGTGCAGCAGAAGTGATGTCCGGCTGCGCTGCCTAACCTCGCCGTCGAGCTCGGTGACGCAATCTCCAGATCCGTGGGTCCAGCGGTCGGTTTCGATCCAGGGGCCGAGCGGGCAGAAGGTGTCGTAACCCTTGCCGCTGGTCCACTGACCGTCGTGTCGCTGCTGGTCGCGCGCGGTGACATCGTTGGCGACGGTATAGCCCAGGATCACCTCACGGGCCCGGGCGGCGGGCACGTCCTTGCACGGCCGGCCGATGACGATCGCCAGCTCGCCCTCGTAGTCGACCTGAGATGCACTGGGCGGCAACACGATTGCCGAGTTCGGTCCGGCGATCGCGGTATTGGGTTTGAGGAAGATCACCGGATCCTCCGGCGCGCTCGCCACCCATCTCGCGGGCATGCGCGGCGTAGTTCTTGCCGACGCACACCACCTTGCTGGCCAGGATCGGCGCGAGCAGCCGGACATCGGCCAGCGGCCATGCGGCCGGTGAAGGTGGGCGTACCGAACGGGTGTTCGGCGATCTCCTTGGCGACACCTCGGAGGTGGTTAACCTTCGATGCTCACGAACGCGACCCCATCGGGGCTGGCAACTCGACCAAGACGCATCGGTCGAGCCTAGCGACGGTCGCGGGCCCGACCAGCCGGGCTGCGGCTGTCACGAGCGAAGCCCTCTCGGGCCACGGTGGGCAGGCGCGGCCCGGGACGACGGTGAGGCGCGAGAAGTTCCAGAACAAAAGTTCTATCCCAATTTACGGCGATATGAGATGGGGAATGCAGGCCGACCCAGCCGTACGCCCGAAGTCGGCGCGGGCGTCTGCTGGTCTCGGGGTCGTTTCGCACTGGCCGCCAGCGCTTGGTGATGAGCAACGGTGCGCCGTTCCTGCTGCCCGCGCTCACCGAACGCGGAATGTCCTTGGCCACAGCCGGTCTGCTGGTGGCGATGCCGATGGCCGGCATGGTGTGCACCTTGATCGCCTGGGGCTACGCGGTGGACCGATTCGGCGAACGCACGGTGCTGATCGCGGCCCGCTGCTGATGTTCGGCGCCGGCGCCGCGGCGGCCGCCACCACGAATTACCTTGTGCTGGGCGCATTGCTGCTGCTGGCCGGCATCGGCGCGGCGAGCACCAACGGCGCGAGCGGGCGGGTGATCGCGGGCTGGTTCCCGCCCGATCAACGCGGATCGGCGATGGGCATCAGGCAGACAGCGCAGCCGCTCGGCGTGGGCGTCGCGGCCCTGGCGATCCCGGCAATCGCCGCACACGGGTTTTCCACCGCGATACTGGTTCCCGCGGTGATGGCCGGTGTCGCCGCGATCGGCTGCGCGATCGGGATCATCGATCCGCCGCGACCCGAACAGTTCTGCGACACAAACCGTTTCGGACAATCCGTACCGCGGCGACACCACGCTGTGGCGCATTCACGCCGTCTCGGTCCTGTTGGTGATCCCGCAGGCGACGGTGTGGACATTCGCACTGCTGTGGCTGAATCACGGTGTCGGACTGTCACTTGCGGTCGCAGGCATTCTCGTCACTGTGACGCAGATCCTGGGTGCGGCGGGTCGGATCGGCGCGGGAATCTGGTCCGATCGCGTCGGCAGCCGCCTACGGCCGCTTCGCACATTGCGATCGCAGCAGTGATTTCGATGGCCGCACTGGGCATTTCAGCATGGCTGCACTGGCGGTGGGCAGCACTGCCGGTCCTGGTGATCGCGTCGGTCATCACCGTCGCCGACAACGGCCTGTCGTTCACGGCCGTAGCCGAGATCGCCGGCCCGTTCTGGAGCGGGCGCGGCCTCGGCGTCCAGAACACCAGCCGATATGGCCGCCGCCGTCGCCCCGGTCTTCGGGGCTCTGATCAGCGCCGCGGGCTTTCCTGCCGCCTTTCTCGCCGCCGCGGCTGTCGCCGTCGCCGCCGTCCCGCTCGTCCACCGAGCGGCGTTAGCTCCCCACCGCGCCCGGCGAATCGGATCACGAGCCGGTTCGCCGGGAGCGCATCATTCCGTTCGACCGACCCGGCGGCGATGCGGCGGCCGATCTCCCGACGCGGTGCCGGTGCGCGCGACAGACCTTGGCACAGCGGTCGATGCGGCGGCGTCGTCGCCCAGGTGGCCAGCAGCAGGGCCACCGACAGGATCGCGGCGGTCGGGTCGGCCTTGGACTGGCCCGCGATGTCGGGGGCGCTGCCGTGCACGGGTTCGAACATGCTCGGGTTGACACCCGAGGCATCGATATTGCCCGAGGCGGCCAGGCCGATCCCACCGGAAACCGCGGCGGCCAGGTCGGTGATGATATCGCCGAACAGGTTGTCGGTGACGATCACGTCGAAGCGGCCCGGATCGGTCACCATGTGGATGGTCGCGGCGTCGATGTGCTGGTAGGCGACCTCGACATCCGGGAATTCGCGCGCCGACCTCGGTCACCGTGCGCTGCCACAGCGAGCCCGCGAAGGACAGCACATTGGTCTTGTGCACCAGGGTCAGATGCTTGCGACGCTGCTGCGCCGCGGCGAAGGCGTACGGACCACACGCTCGATGCCGAAGCGGGTGTTCTGCTGACCTCGGTGGCGACCTCATGCGGGGTGTCCACGCGGATCGCGCCGCCGGTGCCGGTGTACGGCCCCTCGGTACCCTCCCGCACGACGACGAAATCGATCTCCGGATCACCCGACAGCGGGCTGTTCACGCCCGGAAACAGCCGCGACGGACGCAGATTCACGTGATGGTCCAGCGCGAACCGGGTGTGCAGCAGCAGTCCGCGCTCCAGCACGCCGCTGGGCACCGACGGGTCGCCGATCGCGCCGAGCAGGATCGCGTCGTGCTGCTTCAGCTCGGGCAGCACCGAATCCGGCAGCACCTCACCGGTCTCGTGGTATCGCCTGGCGCCCAGGTCGTAGTTGGTCTTCTCGACGCCGGGCACGACCACGTCGAGCACCTCCAGCGCCGCGGCGATGACCTCGGGACCGATACCGTCACCGGAAATAACAGCCAGTTTCACGACAACTCCTCCCCCCCCACATTGCCGAAATCAGCCGGTCCCCCCCCCATCCCCCCCCCCCCCTCACCCCCCTCCTCCCCCCCCCTCGATCAGCCAGGTCGAGCTTGCCTTGGCGCCGACGGCCGCGCGATCGCCGCCCGCACATCGGCCGGGACGTCTCGGTTCACCGCAGGAGCATCGTCGCGCCCGGCCTCGACGTCCTGGCTCAGCTGCGCGGCCTCGATGTTGATCCCGGCCTAGCCCAGCGGGGTGCCGATCTTGCCCAGCGCCCCGGGTCGGTCCTCGTAGTTCAGCACCAGGTTGGACCCTCGGCGCGCAGATCGAAGTTGCGGCCGTTGATCTTGACGATCTTCTGCACCAGCTGCGGCTCGGTCAGCGTGCCGGCGACGTTGACGGCGGTCCCGTCGGCGAAACCGCACGCAAGTCGACGACGTTGCGGTGGGTGGGGCTTTCGGTGGCCGTGGTGATGTCGGCGCTGATGCCGCGTTCCTCGGCCAGCGCCGGGGCGTTGACGAAGGTGACCGGGTCCTCGATCAGCGCGGAGAAGAAGCCGCGCAACGCCGAAAGTTCCAGCACCGCAACGTCGTGCGCGGCCAGCTCGCCGCGCGCCTGCACCCGAGGCTGGACCGGCGGCTCGTCGGACAGCGCACCCGGCAGCGCACCCAGCTTGCGCACGAGCTCCAGCCAGGGCGCGACGAACTCGTCCACCACGCCGCCGGTGACGTTCACCGCGCCGGGAACGAATTCGCCTGCCAGAGCGAGCAATACGCACTCGGCCACGTCGGTGCCGGCGCGATCCTGCGCCTCCGAGGTGGACGCGCCCAGATGCGGGGTCACCACGACCTGCGGCAGTTCGAACAGCGGGCTGTCGGTGCAGGGTTCGATTGGAGTAGACGTCGAGACCCGCGCGCGCGCACATGACCACTGCGCACCGCATCGGCCAGGGCGGCCTCGTCGATCAGCCCGCCGCGGGCGGCGTTGACGATGATGACGCCCGGCTTGGTCTGGCCAGCGTCTCCGCGTCGAGCAGGCCCGCCGTTTCGGGCGTCTTCGGCAGGTGCACCGAGATGAGGTCGGCGCGGGCGAGCAGCTCGTCCAGCTCAGCAGTTCGATGCCCAGCTGCGCGGCGCGCGCCGGCGAGACGTAGGGGTCGTAGGCGACGGCTGGGTCTCGAAGGCGGCGAGGCGCGGGGCGAACAGCTGGCCGATGCGGCCGAGGCCCGATCACGCCGACGGTCTTGCCGAAGATCTCGGTACCGGAGAACTTGCTGAGCGTTTCCAGGCGTGTTCACGCAGGGTGGCATCGGCCGCGGGAATCTGGCGGGCCGTGGACAGCAGCAGGCGAGCGCGTGCTCGGCGGCGGTGTGGATGTTCGAGGTCGGCGCGTTCACGACCATCACACCGCGCTCGGTGGCGGCGTGAACGTCGACGTTGTCCAGGCCGACCCCGGCGCGGGCGACGATCTTGAGCCCGGGCGGCGTCGCAGGACCTCGGCGTCGACCGTGGTGGCCGAGCGGACCAGCAGCGCGTCGGCCTCGGGCACCGCGGCCAGCAGCGCGGGCCGATCGGGCCCGTCGACCCAGCGCACCTCGACACCGTCGCCGAGCGCATCGACGGTCGACTGGGCGAGCTTGTCGGCGATCAGAACAACAGGCAGATTCACCCGGCCAGCCTATCGGCTGTAATTGACGCGTGGACGTCACCATCGTCGGCAGCGGACCCAACGGGCTGACCGCTGCCGTAAATACACCGGGCCGAAGCTGAACCGAGGAGGAGGAGGAGGAGGGGGGGGGGGGGGGGGGGGGGGGGGGCCGAGCCAGATTCTGCAGGAGTTGCAACAACTGAAAAACTATAGCCTCGGGGGGGTCGATCTGCCCGCCCGCGGCGTGCGACTGGCGGTGCCGGAGATTTCGTACGCCAACCCGCTGCCCGGGCGCCCGGCGGTCATCGCCTACCGCGATCTGGATCGCACCTGTGCCGAACTCGAGCACGGCGCGTCCTTCAGGCGCCTGCTCGGCCCGCTGGTCGAGCGTTCCGACGATGTGGTGGCCCTGCTGCTGGGCGACAAACGGTCGGTGCCGAACTCGCTGCCGTCGGCGGTGGCGCTGGGGCTGCGGATGCTGGCCCAGGGCACCCCGGCTTGGGGCACGCTGGCCGGCGAGGACGCCCGGGCGCTGTTCACCGGCGTTGCCGCGCA
>CAWCJU010000010.1:0-15600 GCA_963796035.1 uncultured Actinomycetota bacterium
CGCATCCACCGCCCACCCCGCAAAGCAACAGGTCAGGTCGGGCTAGTCGGTGGACGCGGCCGGGGGAACCAGATCAGCGAGCTTCTGATGACATCGCCACCGGGTCGCCGTCGTCCCACAGCAGCAGTTGGCGAACCGCGGGACGCGACCCGTAGGGCCGAAGCATCGTGCTCGCCGGGCGCGGGCGCACCCGTTGGGGCCACCAGAACCAGCGCCCGAGAAGCGCTGCGACAGAAGGCGTCATGAACGAGCGCACGATCAGCGTGTCGAACAGCAGGCCAAGGCCGATGGTCGTCCCGATCTGACCGAGCACCTGAAAGCCGCTGAACACGAACGCAGGCACATGGTGACGGCGAAAACGAGGCCGGCGGAGGTGACCACCGAACCGGAGCCCGCCATCGCCCGGATGATGCCGGTATTCAGGCCGGCATGGATCTCTTCCTTGAACCGCGAAATCAGCAGCAGGTTGTAGTCGGATCCCACCGCCAGCAGCAGGATCACGGCCAGCGCGAGCACGACCCAGTACAGCTGGATGCCGAAGATGTACTGCCAGACCAGTACGGAAAGTCCGAACGAGGCGCCGAGCGACAGCGCCACCGTGCCGACGATGACGAGCGCGGCGACCAGGCTGCGGGTGATGATCATCATGATCAGCAGGATCAGGCTCAGCGCGGCGAACGCCACGATCATCAGGTCGTACTTGGCGCCGTCTTGGATGTCCTTGTATGTCGCCGCGGTGCCGCCGAGATAGATGCCGGCCCCGGCCATGGGCGTGCCCTTCAATGCCTCGTGCGCGGCCTTCGTGATCGGATCGATGTGCGAAATGCCCTCGGGCGTCGCGGGATCGCCTTCATGAGTGACGATCATGCGGGCGGCCTTACCGTCCGGCGAGAGGAACAGTTTCAGCCCACGCTTGAAGTCGGGGTTGTTGAAAACCTCGGGCGGCAGATAGAAGGTGTCGTCGTTCTTGGCGGCGTCGAAGGCGCGCCCCAACGCCGTCGCGTTGTCGATCGCGGCCGCGGTCTGCGCGTAGATGCCGGACAGCGTGGCGTAATTCGCCAAGGTCAGATCGCGGTTGGTCTGCTGGCTTTCGATCTGCGGCGGTATCAGCGCCATCAGTTTCGGCTGCAGCGCGTCGAGCTTGTCGAGGGACTGCCGTGAGGTTTTCGAATTTCTCGGTGAGCTGGTCGATGCCGTCGATCGCGTCGAACAGGGACCTGAACGCGAAGCAGGCTGGAATGTCGTAACAGTGCTTTTCCCAATAGAAATAGCTGCGCACCGGCCGGAAGAAGTCGTCGAAATTCGCGATCTTGTCACGCAGGTCCCGGATGGTGACGAGCGTGTCGCGAAAGCTTTCCGTCTCGTCGTGGGTGGTGCCGGCGAGCTGCTGCTGCAGTGTGTACTGCTGCTTCAGGATGTTGATCGTCTTGCTCAGCTCATTGGCCTGCTTGAGGGCGTCGTCGGCCCGATCTCGTTGGTAGGTCAGGTTTTGCTGTTGCGCCGCGCTCTGATTGCTGACCACGAACGCGAGCGAGCTGTGCATCCAGCGGGGTTCCCAACGGCCTGGTGATGGTCTGCACCTGCGCGACCCCGGGGACGTGGAACACCGCCTTGGCCACCTTGTCCAGCACGAGCATGCTCTCCGGGTTACGCATGTCGTGATCGGTTTCGACCATCAACAACTCGGGCTCCAGCCGGGCCCTGGAGAAGTGCTTCTCGGCCGCGGTGTAGCCGACATTGGCCGGCGCGCTGGCCGGCATGTAGGGCCGGGTGTCGTAGCTGGTCTTGTATCCGGGCAGCGCGATCAGGCCGACCAGGGCCAGCGCGCACGCCGTCGCGAGCACCGCGCCGGGCCACCGTACGATGGCGGTGCCGATCCGCCGCCAGCCTCGGGTTCGTATCGCCCGCTTGGGGTCGAAGATGCCCGCCATGGCGCCCAGGGTGAGAATGGCGGGCCCCAGGGTACAGCGCGGCGAACAGCGCGACGAGGATGCCTAATGCGGCTGGTATACCCAGACTTTGGAAGTACGGCAATCGGGTAAAGCTCAGGCATGCCACCGCGCCGGCCACGGTGAGCCCGGAACCCAACACGATATGCGTCGTGCCGTGATACATCGTGTAGAAGGCTTTTTCGCGATCCTCACCGGTGCCGCGCGCTTCCTGATAGCGGCCGACGAAAAATATCGCGTAGTCCGTTCCGGCCGCGATCACCAGCAGCGTCAGCAGGTTCGTCGCATACGTCGACAGCCCGATCACGCCCGCGTTTCCCAAAAACGCGACAAGGCCTCGGGCGGCTGACATTTCGATGAGCACCGTGGCGAGCACCAGCAGCGTGGTGAGTACCGAGCGGTAGACGAAGAACAACATCGAGCGCGATCACCCCGATGGTGATCCCGGTGACCTTCGCGGTGCCCTTGCTACCGACGTCGAACTGATCGGAGATCAGCGGCGCCGCGCCGGTCACATAGGTCTTGACGCCCGGCGGCGGCTTCATGCGATCGATGATGTCGCGCAGCGCTCCGACGCCCTCGTTGGCCAACGCCGAGCCTTGATTGCCTGCGAGGTTCACCTGAACATAAGCGGCCTTGCCGTCGCTGCTCTGCGATCCCGCCGCGGTCAGAGGTGTCGCCCCAGTAATCCTGGACATGTTGGACGTGTTTGTGGTCCTGCTCGATCTTGCGGACCATCTCGTCGTAGAAGCGGTGGGCGTCCGCTCCCAGCGGTTTGTCGCCCTCCAGCACGATCATCGCCGTGCTGTCGGTGTCGAACTCTCCGAATTTCTCGCCGATGCGCTTGATCGCCTTGAGCGACGGCGCATCTGGTGAGTTGAGCGCCACGTTGTGGGTCTTCCCCACGTCTTCCAGTTGCGGCACGGCGATGTTGGAGAGGGCGGCCAGCGCGATCCAGAACAACAGGATCGGCAGCGCGAGCCGGCGGATGGTGCGCGGCACGAAGGACCGCGGCTGTTGATCGTTGCTCATCCAGATTTATCCAGACAGAAGATGTAGGCGTCGACTTTGTTGACTGTGCGTTGGTCTTTCACTTCTCCGTTGACGGTGATGCGGCAGCCCAGGGTGTCGCCGTTGCCCTGCGCGACGACGTTGCCGATCACCGCGGGCTCTGTCGTGGTGATGGTGAACGACCACGGCAAGGGCGCGTCCTTGACCTGCTGCGGCTGGGCGTTGACGTCGAGGTAGTTGATGGTCGCGGTCGCGCCCGGTGCGCCGAAGACCTCGAGCACGACCTGCTTGGGGTTGAACGGGACGATCTCGTTGGACAAGCCGCTGTTGGCCGACGTGTTGTTGTGCGACCACAAGATTCCGTGCAGGCGATAGATTCCGAATCCGGCGAGTACGACGACCACCACGGCGACGAGCACCATCCACCCCCGCTTCACCAGGGACGCGATCGAAAAGCCTTTCACCCGTTAGCCTTTCGAAGATCGGGCGACACGATTCCACTCAAGCCAAGCACGGCTGCCAACACCCTGAGCGTGATCGACAGCTATGACAGTACGGTACCGGACCGTACTGTACAAGAGACGCGCGCGTACATATTTTGCCGGCGCGGGCCAACTCGGGAATGCGGCGTCGTCACCCGGCGGACGCGGTCAGGCCGGGGATCAGGAACCCGTCGACGAACGCTTCCACGGTGCGCCGGGTGGGCGGGCGACCGGGCAAAATCGACCGGAAGATGAGGTAGCCGGGCAGCAGGTCCCAGAGCTCGTCGGTGATGACGTCCTTGGAGATCTCGCCCCGGTCGGCGGCCTGATGGAGCACGTGCTGGATCATGGCTTTGCGCTGCTCGAGGAATTGATGCTGCAGCGCGTCGTTGAGCGCGGGGTGCCGCGACACCTCGACCATCACCGCGCGGATGGTGCCGGCGTGCTGCCCACACTCCTGGCTGATGGTCTCCCCCAGGCTCAGCAGGTCGCCGCGCAACGTGCCGGTATTCGGCGGGACGGCCACCTGGCGGACGCCCTCGATGAAGGCGGCCAGCACCAGTTCGGCCTTGGACGGCCAGCGCCGGTAGACCGTCGCCTTGCTGGCGCGCGCGGCGTTGGCCACCGCGTCCACCGTCAGCTGGTCATAGCCGTGTTCCTGCAGCAGCGCCAGTGTCACGGCCAGTATCTCGGCCTCGCGCGGCGACCACGGTGGTGCGTGCTCGCACCGGTCGGCCGTCTGGGTCATAGAGCCCACGATAGAGCCGCTCGGGCGATGGGGACCACTTTCGGCGCAGTCCAGCGCGACGAATGTGGGTTCGTCAGGGACATCAGCGCGCGTTCGATGTCGGCGAGCAGATCGTCGGTGTCTTCGATACCCAGCGAGATGCGCGCGAAGCCGTCGGCGACCGGGTCTCCCCAGCGCGCCCGGCGGTCCACCGACGTGTGCAGGCCCCCGAAACTGGTGGACGCGACGAGCAGTTCGCTGCGGTCCACCAGCGCGTGCACCGCGGCCGCGTCGGTCAATTCGACCGAGACGAGCGCTCCGAAGCGGCGCATCTGGGCCATGGCCACCGGATGCGCCGGGTCGTCGGCCAATCCCGGGTAGCGCACCGCCCGCACCGCCGGGTGGCGGGCCAGCATGGTCGCCAGCGCCCGGGCGTTCTGGCATTGCCGTTCGAAGCGCAATCCGGCGGTTCCCAAGCTGCGCAACAGAAGCCATGCCTCGAACCCGCCCAGGATCGCGCCGGCGAGCAGCCGGTGCCGCTCCACCGCGTCGAGCAGCTCGGGCCGGCTGGTGGCGACGTAGCCGGCCAGCAGGTCGCCGTGACCCGACAGGGCCTTGGTCGCGCTGGCCACCACCGCGTCGGCGCCCAACGACAGCGGCTGCTGCCCCAGGGGCGTGGCGGCGGTGTTGTCGACGATCAGGCGGGCGCCCCGGCCCCGGCAGACGGTGGCCAACCGGTGCAGGTCGACCACGTCGAGCGCCGGGTTGGTGGGCGTTTCGGCCAGCACCACGTCGGCATGCGCGGCGGCATCATAGATCTGCGCACTCGACGCCTCGACGACCGTCACACCGCCGGGCGCCAGGTCTTCGCGGGCGTAGCGGCGGACTTGGTAATAGCCGTCGGCCGGTACCACCACCGTCGATCCGGGCGTCGCCAGCGCGCGTAGCACCGCGCCGATGGCCGCCATGCCCGAGCCGAACACCCGCGCGCCGGTGGCCCCCTCCAGCTCGGCGAGCGCGGACTCCAGTTGCCGCCAGGTCGGATTGGAGTTACGGCCATAGCTGTCCAGCGCGTCGGTCCCGTCGCCGGACAGATGATAGGTGGCGGCGAGCACCGCCTGCGGCGCCACCGGTTGACCCGAAATAGCCTCGATGTCAACGGCTTTGAGGCTGCGAGTGGAATCACCGTACCGATTGCTCATGGGCTCAGTCCGCCGGGGTTTCGGGCCGGCCCTCGGCCAGCAGTTTCGCGAAGCCGTCCTCGTCGAGGACGGGCACCCCCAGCTCGATCGCCTTGTCGTACTTGGAACCCGGCGAATCGCCGGCCACGACGTAGTCGGTCTTCTTCGACACCGAGCCCGCCGCCTTTCCCCCGCGCGTCAGGATCGCCTCCTTGGCGTCGTCGCGGGAAAAACCGGCGAGCGACCCGGTGACCACCACCGTCAGCCCCTCCAGCGTGCGCTGCACACTGGTGTCGCGCTCGTCGGCCATCCGCACTCCGGCGGCCCGCCACTTGTCGACGATCGCGCGGTGCCAGTCGACGGTGAACCATTCGGTGAGCGCCGCGGCGATCGTCGGTCCGACCCCTTCCACGGCGGCCAGCCGCTCGGTGGACGCCGACATGATCGCGTCCAGATCGCCGAACTCGGTCGCCAGGGCGCGCGCGGCCGTCGGCCCGACATGCCGGATCGACAACGCGACCAGGACCCGCCACAGCGCCACCTTCTTGGCCTTGTCCAGGTTGTCGAGCAGCCGTTTGCCGTTGGCGGACAGGGCGCCGGCCTTCGTGCGGAACAGCTCGGTGCGCAACAGGTCGTCCTCGGTGAGCGCGAACAAGTCGCCCTCGTCGGCGATCACGCCGGCCTTCAGCAGCGCGGTCGCTGCTTCGTAGCCGAGCCCCTCGATGTCGAGCGCCCCGCGGCCGGCGACGTGAAACACCCGCTCTCGCAACTGCGCCGGACAGGACCGGGCGTTGGGGCAGCGGATGTCGGCGTCGCCCTCCTTGGCCGGCGCCAGCGTGGTGCCGCATTCGGGACACGTTGTGGGCATGACGAATTCGCGCTCGGAGCCGTCGCGCAGGTCGACGACGGGACCGAGCACCTCCGGGATCACGTCGCCGGCTTTGCGGATCATCACGGTGTCGCCGATCAGCACGCCCTTGCGTTTCACCTCGGCGGCGTTGTGCAGGGTGGCCAGCCCCACCGTCGACCCGGCCACCTTCACCGGCGTCATGAACGCGAACGGGGTGACGCGTCCGGTGCGCCCGACGTTGACGCGGATGTCGAGCAGCTTGGTCTGCGCCTCCTGCGGCGGGTACTTGTAGGCGACGGCCCAGCGCGGCGCGCGGGAGGTGGTCCCGAGCCGGCGCTGCAGCGCGACGTCGTCGACTTTGACTACCACGCCGTCGATTTCGTGCTGCGAGCTCGTAGCGGTGCTCACCCCAGTAGCCGATCCGCTCCTCCACGGCGGCAAGGCCACGCACGCGCGCGGTCTGTTCGGCCACCGGCAGCCCCCAGGCGTTCAGCGCGGTGTAGGCCTCGTGCTGGGTCTTCGGCGCGAACCCCTCGGTGCGGCCGATGCCGTGGCAGATCATCCGCAGCTTGCGCCGGGCGGTGACGGCCGGGTTCTTCTGGCGCAGCGACCCCGCGGCGCTGTTGCGCGGGTTGGCGAACGGCGCCTTGCCGTCTTCGACCAGGCTGGCGTTGAGCGCCTCGAAATCGGAGAGCAGAAAGAACGCCTCGCCGCGCACCTCGAGCAGGGCGGGAATCGGGAAGTCCTTGCCGGCGGACAGCCGCTCGGGCACATCGTCGATGGTGCGCGCGTTGAGCGTCACGTCCTCGCCGACCCGGCCGTCACCCCGGGTCGCGGCGCGTTCCAGCCGGCCGTCGCGGTACACCAGCGCCAGGGCGACCCCGTCGATCTTGAGTTCGCACAGGTAGTACGGCTGGTTGCCGACCTCGTTCTCGACGCGGTTGCTCCAGGCCACCAGCTCGTCGCGGTCGAAGACATCGTCGAGGCTCAGCATCCGTTCCAGGTGCTGCGCCTCGCCGAACTCGGTGGCAAAGCCCGCCCCGCCGACCAGTTGCGTGGGGGAATCGGGCACCCGGAGCTCGGGGTGACGCTCCTCCAGCGCGAGAAGCTCGTTGAACATCGCGTCGAAGTCCGCGTCCGAGATGATCGGAGCGTCCTTGATGTAGTAGCGAAACTGGTGTTCACGGACCTCCTCGGCCAGGTCCTGCCACTGCCGGCGAACCTCGGGCGATACCGAATCAGCTTCTGCTGCGCTCACCTTGGCAGGCTATCCGAGGACACCGACGCGAAACCGGGCGCGCTCAGTCCTCGACGTAAGCCCGCAACCGATCCACCGCGGCATCCCACCGGCGGGACAGCTGGCCCAGGTAGTCGCCGGCCGACGCCAGCGGCCGGGTCTGCACCGTCCAGACACGCTCGCGGCCCCGCCGGCTGCTGGTCACCAGCCCGACCGACTCCAGCAGCTGCAGGTGCTTGCTGGCCGCCTGCCGGGTGACCGGTATGACGCTGGTGACCTGCGATGTCGAACTGGGGCCCCGGTCGCAGAGCCGCACGATGATGCGCAGCCGGTTGGGATCGCCCAGCGCGTCGAAGAGCGGCGCGTCGACGGCGACACGTCCGCTCATACCCGGACGTCTTCGATGTACTTGCGTACCAGCGTGGTCTGGATCGCCCAGCCCTCGCCGTTGGCCTCGAACGACGGCCCGCGGCGCGCCTCGGGAATCGCCTCGAAACCGGACTCGGTGATGGTCAGCAGCACGCCGTCGGACTGCTCCGACAGGGTGAACTCGACGAGCGTGGTCGGCTCGTGGTCGTAGTCGACATCCGGGTCGATGGCGAACGGATGCCAGCGGTAGGCGAACCGGCGCTGTGGCTCGATGGCGACGATCTGCCAGGTGCTCCGCACCCCGGCGTGCGCCTCCTGACGCTTGGCGACCTCGCTGTCGACGATGGTCGGGCTGATCGCGGCGGTCACCGACGTCCCGGCGACGAACGGCCCGTCGAAGCGCACCCCGAACCAGCGGCCGAACTCCTCGGCGTCGCTGATGGCCCGCCATACCCGCTCGAGCGGCGCGCGCAGCACCACGTGCTTCTCGATCTTCATATGCAACCTCCTGGTTGCCTATGAGTCCAGCACGGTGCGGCGAAAAGCGCAACCATTTGGTTGCCTATTCGATGGCGTCGGGATCTTCGGCGAACATCTCGGCCGCCTTGCGGGCGAGCCCTATCGCGGTGCGCGCCCACTGCGGCGTCGCGCCGGCCAGACCACACGCGGGCGTGACGCCGATGCGGTCACGCAGTGCCGAACGGGCGAAGCCGAGCCGGTCGGTCACCGCGACCACCGCGGCGGCCACCTCCTCCGCCGACAGCCGACGCGGCGGGGTTCTGCCGGCGACCACCCCCAGCACCACGGTGCGGCCGGACTCCAGGAATTCGGTGACACCGTCCAGATCCGCCGCGGTCAGCGTGTCGGCGTCTACCGAGATCGCTTGAAATGCACTGCGCTGCAACATGTTCCATGGCATACCGGGGGCACAACAGTGCAGCAGCACCTCACCGCCCACCGTTCGGACGCAGGTGTCGAGCAGGCCGGCGGCCACCTCCTCGTCGATCGGCGCCACCGGGCTCAGCGCGGTCACCCCGCTCAGGCCGCCGACCAGGGCTTTGGGCAGCGACGGCTCATCGAACTGCACCACCACCTCCGCCTTCAGCCGCCGGGCCAGCCCCGCGCGGTGCGCGGACACGCCCTCGGCCAGCGATGCCGCCAGGTCGCGCAACGCCCCGGGGTCGGTGATCGCCCGATGGCCATTGGCCAGTTCGACCTCGGCGGCCAGCGTGATCGGGCCCGGCGCCTGCACCTTCACCACCCGGCCGTCGTTGCGCAACCCGGCGACTTCCCAGGCCTCTTCGAGCGCGTCCATGTCCTCGTCGAGGAGGCTGACGGCGCGGCGGGTGACCGCGCCGGGCCGGGCGGCGAGCCGGTAACCGCGCGGCACCGTGTCGATGGCCACGTCGACCAGCAGCGCGCCGGCCCGGCCGAGCAGGTCGGCACCCACGCCCCGCGCCGGCAGCTCGACGAGGTGCGCCAGCGCGCCCGCGAGTTCACCCACGACGACCTCGGCGGCTTGGCGCGCGACGATGCCGGGCCACGATCCGACACCACTGGCGTTGGCAAAGGGATGGGCGAAAACACTCACCGGACAACCGTATTCGAGGCGCACCCCCCGCCCGTCGGCAGGGGTCTGTGTGGCGCCGAGCGGCGCGGGTAGGTTCGACGCCAAAGGGGTGCGAAATCGTGTCGCAGAGGGCGAAATCAGCGTGGCTACCGCTGTTGTGCGCAGTGGTGCTGGTGGCGTCGTGCACCCGGGTGGTGGACGGCGCGGCGACGGCGGGATCCGGCGCCAACCGCAGGGTGGTGCAGGGTGTCGACGTCGATGCGATCCTGCTGGACCAGTCGCGGATGCGCGCGATCACCGGTGCCGGTGAGCATCTGACCATCATTCCCTCGATGGACGGCACCAGTCCGGTGGACATCGACGCGCTGGCCCGGACGGCGCCGCACGAGTGCCAATTCATCTACGCCGAGACGGCAACGTTCGGCCGCGATCTCGAGGCGTTCCACAAGACGACCTTTCAGGACCCACCCGACGGCGCGCTGATCTCCGAGGGCGCCGCGGCCTATCGCGATGAAGACACCGTCCGCCGCGCGTTCGGCGCCCTGGTGGGCACCGTCGGCGACTGCGCGAACGGCTCGAGCGGGCAGCTATACGTCGGCGACTGGCAGGCCGACGCGACCTCACTGCACATGCGGCCAGGGGGCTGCGGCCGCGACTACCGGATCATGTCGGTGGCGATGCTGGAGGTCACCTTCTGCGGCTTCGCGCAGTCGGTGTCCGACATCGTGATGACGAACATTTCCGCGAACATGCCGCGGTGACCCGATTCAGCGCGTGGTGCCGGCGATGGTGGCGCTGCCCAGCACCTCGTCGCCGTCGGGATCGGGCCGATACAGCACCAGCGTCTGGCCGCGGGCCACGCCGCGCATCGGAGCGCGCAGCCGCACGACGAGCTCGTCGTTGACCAGTTCGGCTATCGCATCGGCTGTTTCGCCGTGCGCGCGCACCTGAACCGCGCACTCCACCGGGCCCGGCGGCGTGACGCCCGACGTGAAAATCGGTGTCCGGCCGACCATTTCGCGTATCTCGAGGTCGGCCGCCTCGCCCACCTGCACGGTCGAGGTCTCCGCGTCGATCGCGGTCACGTAACGCGGGCGGCCGTCGGGTCCCGGCCCGGCGATGCCCAGCCCCTTGCGCTGGCCGACGGTGAAACCGTGCACGCCGTCGTGCTCGGCGAGCACCGTGCCGTCCGCATTGACCACGGCACCGCGGCGCACCCCGATCCGCTCGCCCAAAAAGGCACGGGTGTTGCCCGAGGGGATGAAGCAGATGTCGTGGCTGTCCGGCTTTTCGGCGACGGTCAGACCGCGCCGCGCGGCTTCGGCCCGGATCTGCGGCTTGGGGGTGTCCCCGATCGGGAACGCCGCGTGGCGCAACTGCTCGGCGCTCAAGACGGCCAGCACGTAGGACTGGTCCTTGTCGTGATCGACGGCGCGTCGCAGCCGCCCGTTCTGCAGCCGGGCGTAATGGCCCGTGGCCACCGTGTCGAACCCGAGCGCAACGGCTTTCGCGGACAGCGCCGAGAACTTGATCTTCTGATTGCACACCACGCACGGGTTGGGCGTTTCACCGCGCGCATACGACGACACGAATTCGTCGATGACGTCCGACTTGAATCTCTCCGCGAAATCCCAAACATAGAAGGGGATTCCGAGCACATCGGCGACGCGACGCGCGTCGGAGGCGTCCTCCTTCGAGCAGCATCCGCGCGAGCCGGTGCGCAGCGTGCCGGGCGCGCTGGACAGCGCCAGGTGCACGCCGACCACGTCATGTCCGGCGTCGACCATCCGGGCGGCGGCGACCGCCGAGTCGACGCCACCGCTCATGGCAGCAAGGACTTTCATTCAGGACGCCCCCGCGGCGGCCAGCGCGGCGCGACGGGCGCGGTCCACCGCCCCGGGCAGTACCCGCAGCACCTCGTCAACGTCCGCGTCAACACTCGTGTGTCCCAACGAGAGTCGCAACGACCCACGCGCGCTGGTCGCGTCAGCGCCCATCGCGATCAGCACGTGCGAGGGCTGCGCGACGCCGGCGGTGCATGCCGACCCGGTCGAGCACTCGATTCCGTTGGCGTCCAACAGCATCAACAGCGCATCGCCTTCACAGCCGCGGAACGTGAAATGCGCGTTGCCGGGAAGGCGCAGCGGATCGCGGGCCCCATTGAGGCTGACATCCTCGATGCCGCCCAGCACACCGTCGACCAGCCGGTCACGCAATGCCCGCAGCCGGGCGCTGTTGGCCTCTAGCCCGTCGACCGAGATCCGGGCCGCCGCGGCCATTCCGACCGCCCCGGCGACATCGGCAGTGCCCGAACGGATGTCGCGCTCCTGTCCGCCTCCGTGCGCCAGCGGCACGCACCCGACGTCGCGCCGCAGCAGCAGTGCACCCACGGCCGGCGGGCCGCCGAACTTGTGTGCGGTCACGCTCATCGCCGACAACCCGCTTGCGGCGAAGTCGACCGGCAACTGCCCGACCGCCTGGACGGCGTCGCTGTGCATCGGGACGCCGAATTCGGCCGCGACGGCGGCGAGTTCGGCGGCCGGCAGCACGGTGCCGACCTCGTTGTTGGCCCACATCACCGAGACCAGCGCGACGTCGTCGTGGCTCTGCAACACCTCGCGCAGCGCGGCCGCCGACACCGACCCGTCAGGGGCGGTCGGAAGCCAGGTGACCTCGGCGCCCTCGTGTTCGACGAGCCAGTTCACCGAGTCCAGCACGGCGTGGTGTTCCACCTCACTGGTGACGATGCGACGGCGCCGCGGCTCAGCGTCGCGGCGGGCCCAGTAAATGCCCTTGACCGCCAGGTTGTCGCTCTCGGTGCCGCCGGCGGTGAAGATGACCTCCGAGGGGCGCGCACCCAGCCCGTCGGCGATCAGCTCACGGGATTCCTCGATGCGGCGCCGCGCCGCACGGCCGCTGGTGTGCAGCGACGACGCATTGCCGACCGTGCCGAGCACAGCCGTCATCGCCTCGACGGCGGCGGGGTGCATCGGGGTGGTGGCGGCGTGATCCAGGTAGACCATGACGCGACCCACGATACCGGCCCGCCCGGTTGCTCAGGCCACCAGTACGTGGCCGTGACCAGCGCGCCGGGCGGTTCCGACACCCACCGCGGACTGGCAGCGGCCGGCCAGGGCGCGCCGGTCGGCCCCGGGGAGCTGCAGGGACTCGACGTGCACCCGCGCCAGCGTGCGCGGCACGATCAGCAGCCGGCGGATCGAGCTCAGCAAGGTCTCGTCGCCGACGAAGGCCGGAACCGTCGAGGGGCTGCCGTCGACATGGTGGTAGGTCAGCCGCAGGGGCTGCACGGGGCGGCCGGCATCGATGGCCGCCTGGAACATCGCCGGATAGAAGGCGCCGCGGTCCAGGCCACACCAGGTGGTGCCCTCGGGGAACGCCACCACCGTCTGACCGGCACGCAGCCGGCGGGCGACGGCGTCCACCACACCGGGCAGCCGCCGCAGACTGGACCGTTCGATCGGGATGACCTTCAGGAAGCGGGCCACGATCCCGGTCGCCGGGCCGGTGAACATGTCGGCCCGCGCGACGAACGACCCGGGCAGCACCGAACCGATGGCGAAGACGTCCAGCCAGGACATGTGCGGGCTCACCACCAGCACGCCGCTCAGGTTGCGAATCGGGTTGCCCGTCACCGTGATTCGGACGCCCAGGCAGCGAAGCACCAAGCGGCAATAGATGCGCTGCACGCGGGTCCGGCCCGGCAGCGGCACGGCCAGCAGCGGCAGCCCCGGCGCCAAGATCAGCGCCAGCATGAGGCGAAGCGTCACCCGCAGCGCCCTGCGCAGCGGGCGCGACGTCACCACGTGGCCCGCACCCACACAGCCGGCGTCGCACGATGCGCGCGGTAGCCAGGAGTGCCCGGTGCCTGCGGGGGCGTTCATCGCTGTCCGCCCGCCATTTCCGACGCCGCGGAGACCGATCGGAGTCGCTTGAGATATCGGGTGTCGGCGTGCTCCTTGCCCAGCAGGACGCAGAAATCGCCGACGCCGAAGTCCGGGTCGTGCGCGGGTTCGCCGCACACCCGGGCACCCAGCCGCAGGTAACCCCGCATCAGCGGCGGAACCGACGGCCGCGCGGGCGGTGCGATGTCGTCGATCCCCGTCCCGTCGACGACCACCGGCCGGTGCGGGTACACCCGCTGCTCCGGCGGTGCACTGTGCCGGCTCAGGACGAAGTCGCGGACTCCGCGCAGCTGGCTGCCCGGAACGTCGGATTCGCCGCCGATGGGCACCGAGACGCACCCGGTGACGTAGTCGTAGCCGTAGCGGTCCAGGTAGGCCAGGATGCCCGCCCACATCAACAACACGACGCCGCCGTTGCGATGCCCGTCGCGCACCACGGCCCGTCCCATCTCCACCAGTGACGGCCGCAGCGGGTCGAGCGCGCGGATGTCGAACTCGGTGGAGGTGTAGAGCCCCCCGGCCGCGATGGCCCCCGCCGGCGCCAGCATGCGGTAGCAACCGACCAGCTCACCGGTGTCGTCGTCGCGCACCAGCAGGTGGTCGCAGAACTCGTCGAACCTGTCGACGTCGCGTCTTTGCGGGTCGTCCGCCGGTAGCGCGAAGCCGGGCGTGCTGGTGAACACGTCGTACCGGAGTCGCTGCGCCGCCTCGATCATGCCGGGGTCGGTGGACAGCAGCAGGGAGTAGCGGGGTGCGGCCGACGAGCTGGTGGCCGCGCCGAGCGGCTCATGGCTGGGTATGAGGACAGAAGCGATGCTCATGAACCCCAACGTTGCGTAGTCGATGAGCTAGTCGGCATCGACGCTGTGACGTGTCGGTGCACGTGAGATGACGAAATGTTGCGGCATCGACGGCGCCACCGGCAGCGGCGGGGGTGTCAGAGTTCGCGAGCCGCTAGCACGGGCGCCAGCGGATTCTGAGTCCGGTTCATGATGTGGACACGGTGCCGGTGTGACGCCAGGGGCGCGTGGTATGCCAAATACGGTCCGGGGCACGCAAAAGCCCCCGGCACCGAGGTGCCGGGGGCTTTCAGGCCGACAGACTCAGCCCTTGCGTGCCTTGACCGCCTCGGTCAGCTGCGGCGCGACCTTGAACAGGTCGCCCACCACGCCGTAGTCGGCGATCTCGAAGATGGGCGCCTCTTCGTCCTTGTTGACCGCGATGATCGTCTTGGACGTCTGCATGCCCGCGCGGTGCTGGATGGCACCGGAGATGCCCAGCGCGATGTAGAGCTGCGGCGAGACCGTCTTGCCCGTCTGGCCCACCTGGAACTGGCCCGGGTAGTAGCCGGAGTCGACGGCGGCGCGCGACGCGCCGACGGCGGCACCCAGCGAGTCCGCCAGCTCCTCGACGACGCTGAAGTTCTCCGCGCTGCCGACACCGCGACCACCGGAGACCACGATGGTGGCCTCGGTCAGTTCCGGACGGTCACCGGCGACCGCGGGCTCGCGGGCGGTGATCTTGGTGGCGTTCTCGGCGGGGGCCGGGACCTCGACCTTGACCTCTTCGCCGGCACCGGCGGTCGGCTCCGCGTCAACGGCTCCGGCGCGCACCGTGATCACCGGGGTGTCGCCGTTGGCCTGCGCCTCCACGGTGAACGCACCACCGAAGATGGAGTGGATGGCCTGGGGGCCTTCCTTGACCTCGACCACGTCGACCAGCAACCCGGATCCGATCCGGGCCGCGAGCCGCCCGGCGATTTCCTTGCCGTCGGCGTTGGCGGCCAGCAGCACCGCCGCTGGGGCGTTGGACTCGGCCAGCGCGGCCAGCACGTCGACCACCGGAGTGACCAGGTACTTGTCGACATCGTCGGACTCGGCGACGTAGATCTTGGCGGCGCCGGCTTCCTTCAGCCCGTCGGCCAGCGGAGCGGCCGTGCCCGGGGCGCCGACCACGACGGCGGACGGCTCGCCCAAAGCGCGGGCGGCGGTGATCAATTCGGCGGTGACCTTCTTCACCGCTCCTTCGGCGTGCTCGACGAGCACCAGTACTTCAGCCATGGGTTATCTCGCTCTTCTCGTCTTAAGGAACTCGGGTCAGATGATCTTCTGGGCAACCAGGTACTTGGCGACGTCGTTACCGCCCTCGCCCTCGTCGGTGACCTTCTCACCCGCGGTCTTCGGCGGCTTCGGCGTCGACGACAGCACGGACGACCCGGCGTTGGCCAGACCGACCTCGTCGCTCTCGACCCCGATCTCCGCCAGGGTCAGCACGGTCACCTCTTTCTTCTTGGCGGCCATG
>CAWCJU010000011.1:0-173559 GCA_963796035.1 uncultured Actinomycetota bacterium
GACCCGACCCTGACGACTCCCTCGACGAGCCGGCTCACGACGACGTCGTCGACGAGCCGTCTCGAGGTGAAGAGGCAGGACATCGCCACCGTGATGCCGGCGACGACGAGGAGGCCGACCTCTACCCGGATGCGGGCGACTATTCGGAAGAGGGTTACTACTCCGACGAGCGTCGCCGTCCCTCGGACGACGACTTCGCGGCGCAGGACGCCGACCTTGCCGATGACGACCCCTACGCGGCCGGGGATGCGTTCGTAGACAGCACCGCTGACGATTACCCGGAGTTTCCGTCGCGGCAGGCCGCGCCGTCGGGCGCGGAGCCGCCGGCTTCGTCGCCATCGCTGTTCCGGGGTGGGCATCGTGGGCTCGCCGATCGGCTGGGGGGTCATCGCAGCGAGGGTGGGCGCCGGGGCGTCAGCATCGGCGTGATCGCCGCGCTGGTCGCGGTCGTGCTGGTGGTGGGATCGGTGATCCTGTGGAGCTTCTTCGGTGACGCGTTGTCCAGGCGTTCGCACACGGCCGCCGGCCGCTGTGCGGGAGGCCAGGAGACGGTGGCCGTCGTCGCCGACCCGTCGATCGCCGATTCCGTTCAGCAATTCGCGGAGAGCTACAACAAATCCGCCGGCCCAATCGGTGACCACTGCATGGTGGTGAGCGTCAAGCCGGCCAACTCCGATGCCGTGATCAACGGCTTCATCGGCAAGTGGCCCGCGGAACTGGGCGGCCAGCCGGCGTTGTGGATTCCGGGCAGTTCGGTCTCGGCCGCGCGGCTCGCCGGGGCGACGGCCCAGAAAACCATCACCGGGAGCCATTCGCTGGTCACCTCGCCGGTGGTGCTGGCCGTCCGCCCCCAACTCGCGCCGGCCCTGTCCAACCAGAACTGGGCGGCGCTGCCCGGGCTGCAGACCAACCCGAATGCGTTGGCCGGGTTGAACTTACCCGCGTGGGGCTCGCTGCGCTTGGCCCTGCCGATGAACGGCAATGCGGACGCATCGTTTCTGGCCGGAGAGGCGGTGGCGGCCGCATCGGTACCGCCCGGCGCCCCGGTGACGCAGGGCACCGGCGCGGTACGCAGCCTGTTGAGCGCACAACCCAAACTTGCCGACACCTCCCTGACCGAGGCGATGAACGCGCTGCTGAAGCCCGGTGACGCCGCAACCGCGCCGGTGCACGCGGTGGTCACCACCGAACAGCAGCTGTTCCAGCGTGGCCAATCGTTGTCAGACGCCAAGGGCACGCTGGGGTTCTGGCTTCCCCCCGGGTCCGCCGCGGTGGCCGACTACCCCACCGTCCTGCTCAGCGGTTCATGGCTCAGCCGAGAACAGGCCTCGGCGGCCAGCGAGTTCTCCCGCTTCATGCATAAGTCCGACCAGCTGGCCAAGCTGGCGAAGACCGGCTTCCGTGTCGACGGGGTCAAACCGCCCAGCAGTCCGGTCACGAATTTCCCGGCGCTGCCGGCGGCGCTGTCGGTGGGTGACGACCCGGTGCGGGCCACCCTCGCCGAGGCGATGGCAAGCCCGTCGAGCGGGCAGGCCACGACCATCATGCTCGACCAGTCGATGCCCGGCCAGGAAGGCGGAAAGTCCCGGCTGGCCAACGTGGTCGGCGCGCTGCAGGACAAGATCAAGGCGCTGCCTCCCACGTCGGTGGTCGGCCTGTGGACGTTCGACGGACACGAGGGCCGCTCGGAGGTGGCCAGCGGTCCGCTGTCCGACGCCGTCAACGGCCAGCTGCGTTCGGCGGCACTGGCCGCCGCGCTGGACAAGCAGTACTCGTCGGGCGGCGGTGCCGTGTCCTTCACCACACTGCGGATGCTCTACCAAGACATGCAGACCAATTATCATGCGGGCCAGACGAATTCGATCCTGTTGATCACCGCGGGACCGCACACCGACCAGAGCTTGGACGGGCCGGGGCTGCAGGACTTCATCCGCAAGAGTGCCGATCCAGCGAAACCCATCGCGGTGAATGTCATCGACTTCGGCGGCGACCCGGACCGGGCGACCTGGGAAGCGGTGTCCCAGCTCAGCGGCGGTAGCTATCAGAACCTCGCGACATCGGCGTCCCCCGACCTCGCGTCGGCGATCAACACCTTTGTGAGCTGACAGCGTCAGTCGAGGACCCGACGGTCGTCGTGATGTCGGCACGATTGGTGATAGATCTATCGCCTTGATCTACCGGCCGGTAGCGATCGATGTGTCCTTCCGCGGTGCGGGCGCGTGAGGAAAGCTGCAGGTCGGCCGCGGTCAAAGGCGTGGTTGCCGGGCCGATTCCGAACGAATCGTTCGCTGTCTCTATCAAATGACGGGGGTCTGTGCCAGACTTCACGATAGAATTGGCCTTGATTTCTATCAGGCGTGGGGGCTGAGGGAGACGTAGTCAAGATGGCCGCTGCACAAGCCGTACCGGTGGCGATGCCGGCGCTGCGCCCGATCGTCCCGGTTCGGTCACCTGGCGTCCCTCAACGCGAACCGCGTTCCGGGACCACTACCACGACACCGTCGAACACCGCCTCGAACGCAACGCCGCGGCCGAACGCAAGCGACCGTTTGAGCGCACCGTGGTCGCGGTGCGGGCACGAGACCGCGCATTGCCCGACAGGATCCGCTACCCGGTGGCGCGCCGCAACGGGCCGGCGCCTGAATCTGTTTGGGCTGTCGGTTAATCCAGGAAGGCGGCGACGTGGCCCATCCCTTACCCACTGATCCCGAACGCGCGGCGGTCCCGCTGGATCGACGTGCCCAGCGGGCGGACACCGATTCCGCCGACACGTCGTTTCTGGCCGAGGAGATGTCGCCGTGGTTATCTCCGGCCTATGGTGCGGCCAATGTGGTGATGCAGCTGGCGAATTCGGGTGTGGCCTACGGCGTGATGGAAAGCAAGGTCGACAGCGGCAACCTCTACAAGCATCCCTTCAAACGGGCCCGCACGACCTTCACGTATATCGCGGTGGCCATCGCGGGCAACGCGCAGGACCGCAAGGTGTATCGGGATGCGGTCAATGCCGCGCACGCCCAGGTGCGTTCCGGCCCGCAAAGTCCGGTGCGCTACAACGCTTTCGACCCCTCGTTACAGCTCTGGGTGGCCTCGTGCATGGCCGCGGTCTTCGAGGACACCCGCAGGTTGCGGGGTGGCCGATCGCGGCATGACCCCGAGACCGTGCACCGAGCCGCGTCGGTGTTCGCCACCACGCTGCAGGTGCCGCCCGAAATGTGGCCCGCCGACCGGGCTGCCGCTGACCGATACTGGCAGGACCAACTCGATCGGCTCGACTTCGACGAGCGCATGCGCAGCTATCTGATCGGCATCGCGCGCCTGGACTTCCTGCCCGTCCCCATTTCGTGGCTGTTCGGCGAATGGAACCTGTTCATGACGCTGGGCTATTTGCCGCCGCAACTGCGCGACAAGCTCGGGTTCGGCTGGTCGGACACCCAGCAACGCCGATTCGACCGTTGGCAGCGCGTGTTCGGTGCGCTGGACCTGTTCACGCCGCGGTTCTTGGCGCGCCTGGGTGTGCAGGCGGTGGTGTGGGACATGCGATTGCGTCACACCCTCGGGGCAACCGTCGTGTGACGACCAATTCACGCCCAGAAGGAGGAGCGGCATGACGACGACAGCGAGTTTCCTGCAGAGGGGCAATGGACCCGGCGCGAGGTCGAAACCCGACTCGGAGTACCGGAAATTAGCGGACGACGTCCGCTGGTTCGCGGGATCGCCCTTGGTGGCGGCGTTCGGTCGGCTGGCCCTCGACCAGGTGGCGCACCGGGAAATCGCGGCTGCGGTGGACCGCACCGGTCGGTTCGCCGACAACTTCACCGACCGCGGCATCCGCAGCGCCGCGTTCACGGCCCTGGCCACCTTCGGCGACAGTTCCGACGTCCGGACGTCGCGGGCCGACCTCGAACGATTGCACCAAGACGTGCGGGGCGCGGGCAAGGACTCGTTCAGCGACACCCGCTACAGCGCCTTGAATCCCGAGGTGTGGATCTGGGTGGCCGTGAGCGGCCTCAACCTGCTGTATCAGGCCTACCTGCGGGTGTGCGGTCGTCGGCTCACCGCGGCCGAAAAGGAGGTGGTCTACCAGACGCTGCGATCGGAGCTGCAATTCCTGGAACTGCCCAGCAAGCAGGCGAAGCTGCCGGCGACCCTGCACGACATGCTGAGGTACTACGACGCTGTCGCGGCAAAAGATCTGGCCGACAACGACTTTCTGCAATTCGCCAACCGCAGCTTCGTCGCGCCGCCCATCCCGAAGTTGTTGGTATCTCGGCAGATTCGCCCGGTGCTGCGATTGGTCTGGCCGGTGATGACCACGCTGGCGTCCCGGCCGGTGGTCGTCTGTTCCGCCGCGGTCGCCCATCCCACCATGCGCGGGCTGCTCGGGGTGCGGTGGGGTACGCGCGAGCAACTCGAGTTCGCCGTCTACGTTGCCGCGTTGCAGCTGGGCTGGCGATGGTTGCCGCGCCGGCTCACGCTGGAGCCGTTGGCCTACAACCGTTACCAGTACGAGCGGCTGCGCGACCGCTATCGCTCGGTGCTGCTCGATTCGTTCACCGTGCCCAACCGTGCCTGATTCGGCACAATAGGTCGTCGAAGCGCCCGCATGGTGGGCGGCGCCGGCCCTCGACAGGGCGGCTGATAGCGCAGAATCGACGTGATACCCGCGATCGGCTGGAGGCAAGATGGTAGACCCCGCGATGTTGCTCGGTCTGGTACCCGACGGCCTGGCCACCCTCGATCCGACGGCCCGCACCATCGTCACCGCGGCACGCACCTGTTTCACCGAGCGCGGATTCCAGAACACCACCATGCAGGACATCGCCGACACCGCCGGTGTCGGCGTCGCCACGGTCTACCGCCGCTTCCGGCACAAGCGAAACCTGGTGCGGCTGACCATCATGGACGAATCGCTGCGGCTGAGCACACTGGTCTCCGAGGTGGCCGGCCGGGCGGCGACACCGGAAGAGGGGATCGCCGAAGTCTTCGCGGCGTTCGTCCACGAGGCCTCCGCGCCCAAGCTGCTCACCCGAAGCATCCGCGAATCACCCGCCGCCGGAGAACTCTCCGCCTACCTGACCGATGACAACTTGATCGCCATGACCCGCGGCTACATCGCCAACTGGCTTCGCCGATGGCAGGAGCGCGGAGAACTGCCCGCCGATCTCGACGCCGAGGTGGTCGGCGAGATGATCGGACGGCTGATCATCTCGCTGATCAAGTCGCCGAAGTCGGTCATTCCGATCTACAACCTGAACCAGGCCCGCGACTTCGCCCGTCGGTATCTGGTGCCGTTGGTGGTGCAAGCCCCGGCGACGACGCCCGGCTCGAGGCCGGACCGTCAGGCGAACGCCTCCACCGGCGGGCACGAGCAGACCAGATTGCGATCGCCGTAGGCGCCGTCGATGCGACGCACCGGCGGCCACACCTTGGGCCGGAACTCCTTGCCCAGCGGGTAGGCGGCTTGTTCCCGGGTGTACGGGTGGTCCCAGTCGCTGACCACCAGGCACTCTGCGGTGTGCGGCGCGCCCCGCAGCGGGTTGTCATCGACGGGCCACTCCCCCGCGCCCACCCGGTCGATCTCGCCGCGGATGGCGATCATGGCGTCGCAGAACGCGTCGACTTCGGTCAGGGTCTCGCTCTCGGTGGGCTCCACCATCAGCGTGCCGGCCACCGGGAAACTCATCGTCGGAGCGTGAAACCCGTAGTCCGCCAATCGCTTTGCGACGTCGTCGACGGTGACTCCGGTGGACTTGGTGATGCCGCGCAGGTCCAGGATGCACTCGTGTGCGACCATGCCGTTCTCGCCGGTGTAGAGCACCGGGAAGTACTCGTCGAGGCGGCGGGCGATGTAGTTGGCCGAGGTGATGGCGGTCAGCGACGCCGCGCGCAAGCCTTCGGCGCCCATCATCCTGATGTAGGCCCAGCTGATCGGCAGGATCGAGGCCGACCCGTACGGCGCCGCCGACACCGGATGCCCCTGGGGCAGTTCGGGGGCGTGCGGGTGGCCCGGCAGGAACGGCGCCAGATGCGAGCGCACCGCCACCGGGCCGACGCCGGGTCCGCCGCCGCCGTGCGGAATGCAGAACGTCTTGTGCAGGTTCAGGTGGCTGACGTCGCCGCCGAATTTGCCCGGACGCGCCAGCCCGACCAGCGCATTGAGGTTGGCGCCGTCGACGTACACCTGGCCGCCGGCGTCGTGCACGGCCGCGCAGATCTCGGCGATGTCGTGCTCGTAGACGCCGTGCGTGGACGGATAGGTGATCATCAGCGTCGACAGCCGGTCCGCGGTGCTCGCCGACCTTGGCGCGCAGGTCGTCGAGATCCACGTCGCCGTTGGTCGTGGCAGGCCACCACGACGACCCGCATCCCGGCCAGCGCCGCCGACGCCGCGTTGGTGCCGTGCGCGCTGGACGGGATGAGGCAGATGTCGCGGTGCGGTTCGCCGCGGCTGGCGTGGTAGTCGTGGATGGCCAGCAGCCCGGCGTACTCGCCCTGCGAGCCGGCGTTGGGTTGCAGCGAGACGGCGTCGTAACCGGTGATCTGCACCAGCCAGGTCTCCAGGTCGGCGATCAGACGACGCAGCCCGGCGGTGTCGGACGCCGGCGCGAACGGATGCTGGCGGGCGAATTCCGGCCAGGTGATCGGTTCCATCTCCGCGGCGGCGTTCAGTTTCATGGTGCAGGACCCGAGCGGAATCATGCTGCGGTCCAAGGCGATATCCTTGTCGGCCAGCGCGCGCAGGTAGCGCATCATCGCGGTCTCGGTGCGGTACTGGGTGAACGCGGGATGGGTGAGGAACTCCGATGTGCGGGTGATGATACCGGCGCCGGCACCGGTTCGGTGGCTTCGCACCCCGAAGGCCTCGAGCACGGCGGCGACATGCTCGGCGGTGGTGGCCTCGTCGCAGGCCACCGACACGTGGTCGTCGTCGACCCGCCACAGGTTGATGCCGCTGGCCTTGGCCGCGGCGATCACCTCGGCGGCGCGCCCGGGCACCCGCGCCAGCACGGTGTCGAAGTACTTGTCGTGCACCAGCGCATCGCCGAGTGCGGCGGCGATCGCCTCGGCGTGACCGTGCACGCGGCGCGCGATCGCGGTCAGCCCCTCGGCGCCGTGGTAGCTGGCGTACATCGCGGCCATCACCGCCAGCAGCACCTGCGCGGTGCAGATGTTGCTGGTCGCCTTGTCGCGGCGGATGTGCTGCTCGCGCGTCTGCAACGCCAGCCGGTAGGCGGGTGACCCGTCGGCGTCCAGCGACACACCGACCAGCCGGCCCGGGAGCTGACGCGCGTGGCTGGCGTGCACCGCCAGGTAGCCGGCGTGCGGACCGCCGAATCCCATTGGCACGCCGAATCTTTGGGTGCTCCCGAAGGCGACGTCGGCGCCGAACTCACCGGGCGGCGTGATCACCGTCATGGCCAGCAGGTCGGCGCCGATGGCGATCAGCGCGCCCCGGTCGTGCGCCTGCTCCACCAGGCCCGCCCAGTCGGTGACCCGGCCACTGGCCCCGGGCAGCTGGGCGATGACGCCGAAGAAGTCGCCGTCGGGCAATCCGTCCCGCAGGTCCGCGGTGACGATCTCGATGCCCAGCGGCTTGGCCCGGGTGGCCAGGATGGCCGCGGTCTGCGCGAACACGTCGGCGTCCACCGCCAGGCGGTTGGCTCTTGCCACGCGCGGCCCGGTGCATCAGCGTCATCGCCTCGGCCGCCGCGGTGCCCTCGTCGAGCATCGACGCGTTGGCAACCTCGAGGCCGGTGAGGTCGGCGACCATCGTCTGGAAATTCAGCAGCGCCTCGAGCCGGCCCTGGCTGATCTCCGGCTGGTACGGCGTGTAGGCGGTGTACCAGGCCGGGTTCTCCAAGACGTTGCGCAGCAACACCGGCGGCGTGAGCGTGTCGTAGTAGCCCTGCCCGATCATCGACACCGCCACCGTGTTGGCCTCGGCCAACGACCGCAGTTCGGTCAGCGCCTCGGTCTCACTGGCGGGCGGCGGCAGCCGGTCGAGGCCGGGCGCGGCGCCGCCGTCGGTCAGCCGGTCCAGGATGCCCGCCGGAACCGCCTTGGCGGCCAGCGCGTCGAGGGAGTCGACACCGATGACCGCGAGCATGGCGGCGACGGCCCGGCTATCCGGGCCGATGTGCCGCGCTGCGAAAGTGACTTGATCGGACACTGGAACTCCTGAGTTGGACGAAGACATATCGAGGCAGAGGACTAACGGCCCTCTCCCTCTGTCTTCACCCGCTCGCCGGGCGCCTGAGAGATTCGGCGCCCGATGCTGCCCGAGCGCCTTTCCCCATCGGCGGGTGCGAACCCCAGGGGTCCACGCCGCTTTCCAGAGGCATCATGATTTCGCGCGGTCCGGGTGCCTGAGAGGTTGACGGAGAGGTGTTGCTCCTTCGGCGTCCGTGACTGGCAGCCACGGAACTCTCCCGCTCGAAAGCGATGCGCAGCCCAGTTTACTCGGCCGCTCGAGGCACGGCCGCGGGCGCGCCGTCAGCCGATCTTGCGGTCGCGGTGCTTGCGACGGGACGCCAGCTCGTCCTCGGGCTCGGCGATCGACTCGCCGCCGTCGGCACGCTCGCCGGGGAAGTCCGCGATGACGCCGGTCAGCTCGCGCATAGCGCCCGACACGGCGATGCCGAAGACGCCCTGCCCACCCTGCAGCAGGTCGACGACCTCTTCGGCCGACGTGCACTCGTAAACGGTGGTGCCATCGGAGAACAGGGTGATGTTGGCCAGATCCTGGACACCACGCTGACGCAGATGATCGACCGCGACGCGGATGTTGTGCAACGAGATCCCGGTGTCGAGCAACCGCTTGACGATCTTGAGGACCAGGATGTCCTTGAACGAGTAGAGCCGCTGGCTGCCGGAGCCCGCCGCGCTGCGGATCGACGGGACCACCAGCGAGGTGCGTGCCCAGTAGTCCAGCTGCCGGTACGTGATGCCGGCGATCTGGCAGGCACTCGGACCGCGGTAGCCGACCAGCTCGTCGGGCACGGAGTCGTCCGGGAAAAGTCCGGGCTGCACGGGTGCGCTGGCTACGGTGACGCTGCGGTCACTGGTCGCCGGGCTGCCGCCCTCAGCTAGGTTGAGCTGCTCTTGGCGTGGCTGCTCGCTCACGGTGGTTCCTCTCCGCGATCGCGCTCTCGTCGTTAGCTGCGTCTGCTGGCTGCTTTGCAGCCACGTTCGCTCAGGCCCGAGTGCTAGTAGAGCTTACGCTTTCCGATAGCCGCCGCGCCTGTTGTCGCGATCAAAGTATGGCCGCCGAAGGGCCAAGTGGGCGGGCTATCCGCCAGCGTGTCGACATCACGGTGTTGTTTGAGATGGATCCGTGATGTCGCTTTCCAGGCTAGACCAGCCACCCCGCCGTTCCCAAGTGCTGGTCGTAGCAGGTTTGCGTCAGGTGGCCTTGAAATCGTCCGGAGACACGCTGTCGAGAAATTCTTTGAACTTCTCCACCTCGTCCTCGCGGACGGCGGTGCCACCTTCCTCGTCGCTCTCGTCGGGGATCAGCAGGCCGGCCTGGGCGAGCACGCCTTCCTCGACGTAGATCGGGACGCCGACCCGCAGCGCGATCGCCACCGAGTCGGAGGGCCGGGCCGACACGGTGATGTTGCGGTCGAACACCAGGTCAGCGTAGAAAGTGCCCTCTTGCAGATCGACGATCCGCACCTCTTTCAGCGAATGCCCAAGCGCGGCAATGACATCCCTGATCAAATCGTGCGTCAACGGGCGAGGGGGCTCAACGCCTTGCTGCTCGAGTGCGATGGCGGCGGCCTCGGACTGACCGATCCAGATCGGAAGGTAACGGTCACCGTTGGTTTCGCGCAGTAACAGCACCGGCTGGTTCTGCGGCTGCTCTACGCGAATGCCGACAACACGAACTTCACCCATCTGTGTCTGCCCTCCGCATTAGTGGCGCCGTTGGATTGGTACTCGCCAGGGACGGCGAGGTCAAAATCCGTTCTACTGCCGAGAACCAAGCTGTCGACCGAAGTCTAGTCCTCAGCGATCCAGAACGTCGCGAACGGCGGATTTGATCAACGACGTGTGCAACGTGATGGCCAGCGCCGCGACTTCGCGCGCCAAATCGTCGGCGCGATCGCGCGCGCCGGTCTTGCCGGCTTTGACTACCGGCCCGGCAATTTGGGCGATCAGGTCCGACTGCCGATCGGCGGCCGAACGGAAAGCGCGCAAATGCCGCGGCTCGACACCGTAATCCGACAGCGCCCGCGCGCACTGCAGGATGACGACCGCGTGTTCGTCGAAGAAACCGGCGGGCCCGGTGGTGATGACTCCGGCTTTGAGGAGCGCGGTCAGCAGGTCGTCGTCCACGCCCGCGCGGTTCAGCAGTTCTTCGCGGCTCAGCCGGACGTGGGTGGGGGCCACCGCCGAGGTATCGGAGACCCGCGTCCGCCCCGGCGGCATCCCCGGTGCCGGCCACCGACACCAGTCGCGGGACGGAATAAGACGTTCCGACGGGCGGCAGCTCACCGTCGGGTTGGGCGTCCAGTTGCGCCCTGATGACCTTCAGCGGCAGGTAGTGATCACGTTGCGCGGTAAGGATGAAGCGCAATCGCGCGCAGTCATATGCGGTGAACCTTCGATACCCCGACGCGGCCCGCTGCGGCGTCACCAGTCCCTCGGCCTCCAAGAAGCGGATCTTGGAGATGGTGACATCGGGGAAGTCCGGCCTCAACAAGCTCCAGGACCGCCCCGATCGACATCCCGGCCAGTGCCGAGCTATCGGGTGCGCTCACTAGCCTGAAGATCCTCCATCCTCACCCTGCTTGGGTCCGGTCAGAAACACCAAGCGGAACTTGCCGATCTGCACTTCGTCACCGTTGGCAAGCACCGCGGAGTCCACGGGCTCACGGTTGACGTAAGTGCCGTTGAGACTACCAACGTCGACCACGCTGAATTCGTTGTTTTCCAACCTGAATTCGGCGTGCCGACGACTGACGGTTACGTCATCGAGGAAAATGTCGCTGTCGGGGTGCCGACCGGCAGACGTGGTGGGCTGGTCCAGCAAAAAGCGCGAACCCGCATTCGGTCCCCGCTTGACGACCAGCAACGCCGAGCCCGCCGGGAGTCCTTCGACCCCGGATACCGCACTCTCGGTTCCCGCTTGTGCGGGAGCGTCCAGCTCGTTGAGGAAGTCGGCACGGAAGACCGAAGTCGTCTCCACCGTGACTTCGTCCGAATTCTGGTCGTCTGAGTCCATGTCCGTCACGCGCTGCTCCTCACTGGCTGCTGTGGCGTTGTTTGTCCGGGCCGCTCGGCCGGCTCTCGCACCAGGTTTCTTTGCCCGGTATGCCGATTACTGCCGTTTCTACTTTCAAGAGTCTTTCACGTGTCTTTCAGCGATCTTCGAAGGTCTTCAAAGGTCGATGTGTCGACGGTACCGCGCACCGGCCTGCAATGCGCCCACCACCTGACGATCCGAAACTTCGACTCCCCCGTACCCTGGCTGCACCGCTCGCTCGCCGTGCGGGGCTGCAGGGACATTAGCAATCGTCATTCGGTCAGTGTTCCGCGGTAGGCCTCGGCGTCGAGCAGCGAAGAAATGGCCGAGTCCAAATCGCCGACCTCGGATACCTGCACATCCAGCAACCAGCCGTCTCCATACGGATCGGAGTTCACCAGTTGCGGACTGCCGTCCAGATCGGCGTTGACCGCCGACACTTTGCCCGACACCGGGGCATACAGGTCCGACACCGATTTCGTCGATTCGACCTCGCCGAAGGATTCGCCCGCGGTCAGTTCGGTGCCGACGTCGGGCAGCTGAACGAAAACGACATCGCCCAACGCCGACTGCGCAAAATCGGTGATGCCCACTCGCACGGTGTCATCCCCACTTCGGCGAACCCATTCGTGTTCGGCGGTGTAGCGCAGATCGGGCGGGATATCGCTCACGAGGGATCCTGTTCTGTTCGGTTGGTGCTCACTTGACGGGCTGAGCGTATTGGTGCGGTTTTGGTTGCCGCAAGGTGGTCACGTCCACTCGGTCGGCCTGCTGGACGGACATTCGCGCACCGACGCGCTTGACGGTGTCCTGCGCACCACCGGGAATGTTCATGGCCGCGGCGAGGGTGGGCGGATCGCCAATCGCCAGAATCGAATACGGCGGCGACAGTGTTTTGGAGTCGATGATCAGCGACCCAGGCACGCCCACCACCCAGGTGTCGACACCTACTCGCACCGATTGGTGTGCGTCGTTGACTTCGATCGCCTCGGCGCCGGCGGCACGCAACTCGTTGATCACATCGAGCATCGCCTCGGGCGAAACCCCGGGTGCCGGGGTCCTCGATCGTGACGGTGACGCCGGGCCCGGTGGCGCCGACCGCGCCCGACCAGAATGGACAGCGCCGCCAGCCTGGACTGCGCGGACTGGATGGCGGCCTGGTCGTTGTTTCCGGAGGCCTGCAATGAATTCAGCGTGTTCTGTAGCTCGTTCACCTCGGTGTTGAGCGTGCCTTCGCGCTGCCGCAACGAATCCAGCAGCACCAGAAGGTCTGCGGGGCGGGCCGTATCCAGCGAGTCACCCGACTCGGTCTGGCGGACCTGGGTGACGATGGCGAGGCCCAGCAACAGGCACAGCATGGCGGCCAGCGTTCCGAACGCCATCCGGGACCGACCGCCGCGCACCATGCCGGATAGCCCGGTGCGGTGCACCGGGCCGATCTCGGGACGCGGGACTGTTCGCGGCCAGTTCGTGGCGGCCACGCGGCGCACCCTGTTCCGGTGTCGCATCGGCCCCGGGATGCCCGGGCCGGGTTGGCGCGTCAGCACTTTGGCCGCCGGCGGCGCGTTGGCCGGCGGCGCGGTCTTCCGGATCCTGGCTCACGTTGACCTCAACGGTCATGCGCCGCTTCTCCCATCGCTTCTCTGCGCATCGTCGCCGGCGCGCGTCACGCCCCGAACAGCCTTCGGCGCAGCGCGGCGGCGTTGCCGAAGATGCGGATACCCAACACGACGATGATGGCCGTGGACAACTGCGTGCCCACGCCCAGTTGGTCGCCGACATAGACGATCAGGGCGGCCACGAAGACGTTGAACACGAAGGAAATCACGAAGACCTTCGGGTCGAAAATCCGTTCCAGGTATGCCCGTAACCCGCCGAACACCGCGTCCAGCGCCGCGACCACCGCGATCGGCAGGTAGGGCTGGACGACTTCGGGCACCGCGGGGTGAAAAACCAGGCCGAGCACGATGCCGATCGCCAGTGCCGCGATACCGATCATGCTTGGTTTCCCGTCCGCGTCTCACACAGGGGAAGGCGTCTGTTCAGGACTTTTCTCACTGTGGCCCAATCTGCTTGGCGAACTTGACATCCCGGATCGATCCGGCAGGAAGCGTTAGTCCGTCGGCGACATCCACCGTAACCACGACACCGTAGGAGATCTGCAACAGCCTCAGTCGCTGCATGCCGGGGCTGTTGTCGAAGACGTCGCGCATCGCAGCGCGGCGGCCCGATCGCCAGGACCGTGTACGGACTGCTGGTCGGGTTGTTGTCGACCAGGATCGCGCCGCCGGCCTGCCGGATGGTCACATTCGGCCCGATCCGCACACCGCCGACGGAAATGGCCTCGGCACCGCTCGCCCACAACGAGTTGACCAGCAGCTGCAGGTCGCGGTCCAGGATGATCTGCCTGCTGCCGCTGACCCGCTGCTTGGACACGTCGGAAAGGTTCGGGCTGGCACCGGGATCGGTGACGGTCACCTTCAGGCCGGGCCCGATGATCGCCGTGCTGGCCGCCGCCAGGCTGAGCGCGTCAAGACGTTTCAGCAGCCGCTGCCCCTCGGCGTCCTCGGCCAGGGCGTGCCGCTGCACGTCGTCGACCCGAGTCGCCAGTTCGTTGCGACGCTTGTTCAGCTTGGCCGCGGAGCCTTCCGTCGATCGCACATTGCCCAACAGCAGCTGCTGGGCGGAGCGCACGCCGGGGGCCACCGAGCGGGCCTGCGCGACCGCGGCGGCGAAAACCGTCGCGATCAGCAGCGCCGCCAACGCCTGCCAGAGCCAACCGAACACACGCCGGCGCCCGCCGCCTGGTGCGTCGGCAGTGCGCCGCGCTTGGCCGCCGCCGCGGCGTAGCCGGGATCGAGGTGCTCGGACAGCAGGGCGCGCAACAGCGACGGCACCGGGATCCGTTTGGGCCGCGACGCCACATGCGCGCCGTGACCGGCGTTGGGGTCATAGCCGCCGAGCATGCGGTCCACGTCAGCCATGGTCAGCCACCTTCGCCGCGGCCGACGGACGAGAACCGCGGTCGACCTTGGGCATCCGTCGCAGCACGAGAATCATCTGCACCGCATACTGCACGAACGCCCACAGGTAGGCATACATAGCCCCAGATCAGGAAGGCCCATCCGCAGGCCCCGATCACGCGGCTCCACAGCGCGTCCCAGGTGCCCAGCAGGACGAGCGGAAAGCCGGACATCAGCGCGAACGTCGCGGCCTTGCCGATGTAGGTCACCGGCAGCGCAGACAGCCCGCGACTCCACAGCAGCGGCAGCGTCGCGGCCAACAGACCGTCGCGCGCGAGCAGGACGATGACGAACCACCACGGCACGATCCCGCTGAACGCCAGCACGATGGGCACGGCCACCATGTAGAGGCGGTCGACCGCCGGGTCGAGCAGGACACCCAGCCGCGAGGACTGGTTCAGCAGCCGGGCGATCTTGCCGTCGGCCCAGTCCGAGGCGCCGCTGAACATCAGAATCGCGACCGCCCAGCCGTTGGCGTGCGCGACCAACAGGGCGTAGACGAACACCGGGATCAGCGCCAGGCGGACAGCGCTGAGCACGTTGGGCACCGTCAGCACCCGGTTGGGCGGAAGCACCGGCTCCATGAGCCGTGACATTAGCCCAAGGGCGCGTGTGCGGCTGGGCGCGGACCGGCGCGGCGCGGGGCCGGACGCTCATTCGGCGCCCGAGCCGGGTCGGCACGCATCGGGACTCAGCGGAAGACCCCGGGCAGGCTCAGGGTGGACAGCGTGTCATCCGACAGCGGGTTGTCGTTGACCATGTAGGTCCACGTCGACGTCGGCCGCGCCAGCTTGGACAGATCCAGTCCGGGCTCCTCTTCGAGCACGTTCGCGGTTTCGAACGTCTGCTGCGCCGCCTCGATCGCGTCCGCGGCCAGCGACGCGAACGCGTCGACGGCCAACCGGTGAAACTCGTCCAGCGGGTTTTGCCGGCCCAGCGCCCGCAGGTGGATGCTCTCGCGGATGTCGGCCAGGTACGCCAGATGGTCGGCCCAGCCGCGGTCGAGGTGATAGAGCATGATCTGCCGGCAGATCGTCTCCAGGCGCTCTTCGGAGATTCCTTCGGTCTCGGCCAGCTCCTCGTAGCGCTTAGGCGCCAGCTCGGCGAGTTCCTCACGCGCGGTTGGGTTGCGCAGCAACGTGTTACGTCGATCGACGATGATGGCGCGCTGCTGGGCGATCAACTGGTTGTAGCGCCAGGTGTTCGCGTGCACGTCCAGCATGCGGCCCTCGGCCACGCGCTGGGCGTGATCGAGCAGGCCCGCCGCCTTGGGGCTGACGATCTTGCCGTCCTCGTCGGTTTCCATCGGCAGCTTGTTGTGGTCGAGGTTGGCGGCCACCACGTCGTCTTCCCAACTCGAGAAGAACACCGACGACCCCGGGTCGCCCTGCCGCCCGGCGCGGCCCGCGCAGCTGGTTGTCCAGGCGCTGGGTGTGGTGCCGCCCGGTCCCGACGACGTGCAGCCCGCCCAGCTCGGCGACCCGGTCGTGGTCGGCCTCGTCGGAGCCGCCGAGGCGGATGTCGGTACCGCGCCCGGCCATCTGCGTCGAGACGGTGACCGACGCCGAACTTGCCGGCCTCGGCGATCACCTGGGCTTCCTCGGCGTCGTTCTTGGCGTTCAGCACCACCGCGGGCACGCCGCGGCGCAGCAGTCGCTCGTGCAGGTCCTCGGATTCGGCCACGTCGCGGGTGCCCACCAGCACCGGCTGCCCGGTCTCGTTCACCTCGGCGATGTGCGCGACGATCGCGTCGTTCTTGGCCGCGGCGGTGATGTAGACCCGGTCGGACTCGTCTTCGCGAATGTTGGGCTCATTCGGCGGAATCGGTGAAACCCCGAGCTTGTAGAACTGGCGCAGCTGCTCACCGGCGGCCAGCGCGGTGCCGGTCATGCCGCACACCGTCGCGTAGCGGTTGATCAGCGCCTGCACGGTGATGGTGTCGAGCACCTCGCCGGTTTCGGTGGTCTCGATGCCCTCCTTGGCCTCGACGGCGGCCTGCAGGCCGTCGGGCCAGCGCTGCAGTTGCGCGATGCGGCCGCGCGCGGCGTTGATCAGGTGCACCGCGTCGTCGCGGACGATGTAGTGCACGTCGCGCTGCAGCAGCACGTGCGCGTGCAGCGCGACGTTGATCTCGGTCAGCGTGGTGACGACGTGTTCCTCGGAGTACAGGTCGATGCCGCCGAGCGCCTTTTCGACCTTGCGGGCGCCGACCTCGGTCAGGTGGACGTTGCGGCTGTCGGCGTCGGTGTCGTAATCGGTGCCGGCCGCCAGCTGGCCGGCCAGCTTGATGATCTCCAGCCGCGGCGTCTCCCGGTGGGTGGTGCCGGCCAGCACCAGCGGCACCAGCGCCTCGTCGACCAGCACCGAGTCGGCCTCGTCGATCAGGGCCACATCGGGATTGGGCGACACCAGGTCGGCGACGTCGGTCACCAGCTGATCGCGCAGCACGTCGAAGCCGATCTCGTTGACCGAGGCGTAGGTGACGTCGCAGCCGTACGCGGCCCGGCGTTCCTCGCTGGTCGACTCGGCGGTGATCCAGCCGACGGTCAGGCCCATGGCCTCGATGACGCGGGCCCATCCATTCCGCGTCACGGCGGGCCAGGTAGTCGTTGATGGTCACGACGTGCACGTGCCGCCCGGCCAGGGCGTATCCGGCCGCGGCGATCGCGCCCGCGAGCGTCTTGCCCTCACCGGTGGCCATCTCGATGACGTCGCCCGCCAGCATGCGCAAGCGCCCCAAGCAGCTGCACATCGAATGGCCGCAGGGCCGTCGCCCGTTCGCCCGCCTCCCGGGCGATGGCGAGGAACTGCGGGATGTCCTCGGAGTCCGCGAGATCCTCGAGGTTGAGCAGCCCGGCCGCCTTGCGTAGCTGCTCGTCGGTCAGCCCGGCGGCCTCGTCGTCGTATTCCGACGAGTCGGTGACCTGGGTGAGAGAGCGGCTGCGGTCCTTTTCGGTGCTGGCGCCGAGCAGCTTCCAAAAGCGGCTGCTCAGCCGGCCGGGTTGAGCGCGGGTCGTCTTAGGCACAGGTCAACGGTACGCGGTGGCGAGCGTGCGTTGCCCGCGCGGACTCAAGCGCGAGGTTGGAGCGGCGTGGATAGGCGACGTCGGGGTCGGTGAGCACATTGACGACGGCGGGCAGCCCGCTGGCGAAGGCGCGTTCCAGCGCGGGCCGCAGCTCGCCGGGCGCGGCGACCAGTTCGCCGTGGCCGCCCAGGGCGCGCGCCACCTCGTCGTAGCGCGTGCCCGGGACGCAGCTCCGCCACCACCGAATAGCCGTACAGCGCTTCCATGGGGTGTTTTTCCAGCGCCCAGATTCCGTTGTTGCCGATCACGGACACGACCGGCACGTTGTGCCGGACCAGGGTGTCCCATTCCATGCCGCTGAAGCCGAATGCGCCGTCGCCCTGCAGCAGCACCACCTGGCGGTCGGGGTGGGCCAGCTTGGCGGCCAGGGCGTAGCCGGGGCCCGAACCCAGGCAGCCGAAGGGGCCGCTGTCCAGCCAGCATCCCGGTTGATAGCTGTCGATCACCCGTCCGGCGTACGACCCGAAATCACCGGCGTCGATCACGACGATGGCGTCCCGATCCAGCATGGGTGCGAGTTCGGCGTACACCCGCATGGGGTGCAGCGGGATGCGGTCGTCGGCCAGCTCGGCCTTCTCCTTGGCGCGCGACGCGGTCTCGGCGGTTCGCAGTTCGTCGATCCAGTCTCGATGGTCGGTCCCCGTGGCCGGGGCCAGCGCCGCGAGAATCGTCAACAGGTCGCCGTAGAGCTCGGCCTGCACCGGCCGCGGATGGCGGCGTTCGGGTTCGACACGGTCCGCCACGATGAGCTGGGTTTGCGCCCCGAACACCGCGCCGAAGCCGAGCCGGAAATCCATGGGCACTCCGACGATCAACGCAACGTCGGCCTCCCCCAACGCTTTTCCGCGAACCCGGGAGAATGCCAACGGATGGTCGGCGGGAACGGCGCCGCGGGCCATGCCGTTCATCAGCACCGGGATGTGTCAGTTCTTCGGCAAGGCGCAGCAGGGCCGCTTCGCCGTGCCCCCACCAGACGTTGGTGCCCGCCATGATCACCGGCCGCTTCGCCGCGGACAGCAGGGCGGCGGCCCGGCCCAGCGAGCCGCCGTCGGGTGCGGGCCCCGGCGGCAGGTCGACGAGGGCCCCGGGCCGGCCGTCATCGTCGGACATGGAGAACACGTGGTCCATCGGGAAGTCGACGAAACCCACCCCCGAGGGCGCGCCGACCGCCGCGCGCAGCGCATCGTCGACGAGCCGGCCGGCGTCGTCCGCCGACTGTGCGGTGGCGGCGAAGCGGGCCAGCGGCGCCACGAACGGCACGTGGTCGATCTCCTGCAGCGAGCCCATGCCCCAGCGCTGCGCCGGCGCGCGGCCGCCCAGCACCACCAGCGGCGACTGGTTCTGCTGCGCCGCAGCCATCGCGCTCATCCCGTTGGTGATGCCCGGCCCGGCGGTCAGCGCGGCCACGCCCGGCGACCTGCGTCACTTTCGACCAGCCTTCGGCGGCGAACGTCGCGGTCTGCTCGTGGCGGGTGTCGATCAGCCGGATACCCTCGTCGCGGCACCCGTCGTAGATGGAAAACAGGTGGCCGCCGGATAGCGTGAAGACGGTGTCGACGCCGCTGGCCCGCAGGCGCCGGGCGACGAGTCGGCCGGCGTGCAATGTTTGTGCGGGGGTGGCGTCGGTAGTCATGACCGCAGCCTAACCAGATCCGTCGGGTACCTTCGCCGAAGGATTTGAAGTTGAGGAGAGTCCGACCACCTCGACCGTAAGGAGACATCGACGATGGGTCCCAAGCCGTTCAAGCCATCGATCAACTGGTCGGCGGCGCCCATGGATTCGTTGCGATGGGTCGCCATAGCGTGGGTGATCAGCGCGGTCTGTCTGTTCGGCGTGCTGCTCGCGTTCCGGTACCTCACCCCCTGGGGCCGGCAGTTCTGGCGGATCACCCGCGGCTACTTCGTCGGCGCGCACAGCGTCCCGCGTCTGGCTGATGCTCGGCGTGCTGCTGCTGTCGGTGCTGCTGTCGGTGCGGTTGGTGGTGTTGCTCAGCTACCAGGGCAACGACTTGTACACCGCGGTGCAGAAGGCGGTGCAGGGCATGGCCGCCGGGCGACGACAGCGTCAAACAGTCTGGGGTTCATGGCTTTTGGATGTCGCTCGCGATCTTCAGCGTGCTGGCGACCCTGTTCGTCATCCGGTTCATGGCCGACATCTATCTGACACAGCGGTTCATCATCGCCTGGCGCATGTGGCTGACCGGCCACCTCACCGACGACTGGCTCGAGGGCAGGGCCTACTACCGGGACCTGTTCATCGACAACACCATCGACAACCCCGACCAGCGCATCCAGCAGGACATCGACATCTTCACCGCCAACGCCGGCGGCACCCCGAACGTCCCGTCCAACGGGACGGGAAGCACGTTGCTGTTCGGGGCGGTCAATGCGGTGGCCTCGGTGATCTCGTTCGCCGCGATCCTGTGGAACCTGTCCGGGGACCTGGATCTCTTCGGCGTGATCGTGCCGCGCGCGATGTTCTGGACCGTTCTGGTCTACGTGCTGATCGCGACGGTCGTCGCGGTTTGGCTTGGGCGCCCGCTGATTTGGCTCAGCTTCAACAACGAAAAGCTCAACGCCGCATTCCGTTACGCCCTGGTGCGGTTGCGCGATGCCGCGGAGGCGGTGGGCTTCTACCGCGGTGAGCGGGTCGAGCGGGCGCAGCTGTGGCGGCGCTTCACGCCGATCATCGGCAACTACCGCAGGTTCGTCCGCCGGACCATCATCTTCAACGGATGGAACTGGTCGGTGTCGCAGGCGATCGTCCCGTTGCCGTGGGTGATTCAGGCGCCGCGGCTGTTCGCCGGCCAGATCGACTTCGGCGATGTCGGCCAGACGGCGACGGCGTTCGGCAAATTCACGACTCACTGTCGTTCTTCCGCAACAACTACGACGCGTTCGCGTCCTTCCGGGCCGCGATCATCCGATTGCACGGGCTGGTCGACGCCAACAGCTAAGGGCCGCGCGCTGCCGAGCGATTCTGGTCAAGCCCAGTGAAGAGACGGCGGTCGAGCTTCGCGGCATCGAGGTGCGCACGCCGGAGGGCGACCAGCTGGTCGACTCGCTGGACATCCAGCTCGACCACGGCGAACCCTGGTGATCACCGGCCGCTCCGGGGCCGGCAAGACCACGCTGCTGCGCAGCCTGGCCGAACTGTGGCCGTACGCCTCGGGGACCCTGTGCCGCCCGGACGGCGACAACGCGACGATGTTCCTGTCGCAGCTGCCGTATGTGCCGCTGGGCAGCCTGCGCACCGTGGTGTGCTACCCGAATTCGCCGGACAACATCTCCGATGAGCGAGCTGCGCGACGTGCTCACCAAAGTGGCGCTGGCGCCGCTGATCAACCGGCTGGACGAAGACCACGATTGGGCCAAGGTGCTGTCCCCGGGCGAGCAGCAGCGTGTCGCCTTCGCGCGCATCCTGCTCACCAAACCGAAGGCGGTCTTCCTCGACGAGGCCACCTCCGCGCTGGACGAGGGCCTGGAATTCGCGCTGTATCAGTTGGTTCGGGCCGAGCTGCCGGAGTGCGTCATGGTCAGCGTGAGCCACCGGCCCACCGTCGAACAGCACCACGAACAGCAGCTCCACCTGCTCGGCGGCGGCCCGTGGCAGCTGGGCCCGGTCGAGAAGGAACCCGCGCAGGTCTAGCGCGCCTACGCTGCCCCGGCGCCTCGGGCCGCGTGCGCTCCGGCGCGGCGCCCGAAGAACGACCCTTCACCCAGCTGCGTTCCGCTCGCGTAGCCCTTGCCGTCCTGGGCGAGGTTGGACGCGCACGCGCCCGGCGGCATACAAGCCGGGCACGACGGTGCCGTCGGCCCGCTGCACCTCGCCGTCGACCGTCACCGCGAGGCCGCCGATGGTGAATCCCGAGTACATCGCCCGTCCGAGCGACAGGTCGAACACTGCCCAGGGGCCGTTATCTTGTGGCGCAAGGAATTCCGGCTGCTTGTGGAAATCCGGGTCCTCGCCCGCGGCGGCGTGCTTGTTGTAGCGGTCCAGCGTGGCCGCCAGATTGCCCGCCGGAATGCCAAGCGCGGCTTCCATTTCCGCGATGGTCTCGTACCCGTCGAGGAAGCGGATCAGCGGCATGGCCGGCATCTCGGTGTGCGCCTCGTCGACGATCAGGTATGCCGTCTGCTCAGGCTGCTCCAAGACGAAAGCCGAAGTGCGCGAGTGGTAGGAGTCCTCGGCGACGAAACGCTTGCCCTCTTTGTTGACGATCACACCGGTCAGCAGAACCTCGGGCGGATATGGCCGCCGCGGTGATGAACAGCTCGTCCATGTTCTTGGTCGCGCCGCCTGCCGAGACGCCCATCCGGATGCCCAGTCCGTCGTCGTTGGGGTTGCCCAGGATGTAGGGCGCAACGAGGCCATGATGTTTGGTGCGTCGCTCCTGGCCCAGTGCGGGTGTGTGCTCGGCGACCATCTCCGGGTTCATCGCGAACCCGCCCGCCGCGATGATGACGGACTTGGCCTTGATCGCGCCGGTTTCGGTGAAGTGCTTCCACGCGACGCCGACCACTGCGCCGTCGCCGTCGGTGATCAGGTTGGTGACCCCGGTCTCGTAGCGGATCTGCACGCCCAGCGCGTCGGCGCGTTTGAGCAGCAGGTCGACAACCATGCTGGCGCCGCCCAATTCGCCGGGCACCGGCACCGAGTGCCCGCGCGGCGCCGGCTTGGCCCGCTCGCAGAAGGGCCAGACCTTTTCATTGCCGGTGTAACTCAGCCCCTCGGTTCCCGGCGGAACGACGACTTTGCCCGGGTAGTAGCTGCGCTCGAACTGAAAACCCAAGTCTTCCAGCCAATTGAAATGCTCGACGCTGCCGTCGCAGTAGGCGCGGATCTTGTCGAGTTCGGGTTCACGTGACACCTCGACCAGGTACTTGTACATCTCCTCGACGGAATCGTCCTGACCGGTCGCCTGCTGCACCGCCGTCCCGCCGCCGAGGTAAAAGTGCCCTCCGGCAAGCGAAGTGGTGCCACCGGCCGCGGCGGCGCGTTCGAGCACCAGCACCCGCGCGCCGGCGGCCGCCGCGCTGACCGCCGCGCAGCCGCCGGCGATGCCAAACCCGATCACCACGACGTCGACGTCATCCGACCAGGTGGTCACGTCGTCGGAATTGACTGTTGCCGGTATCTCCGTGCTCATTGGCGCCACTCCTCTCCCCCGCAAGCGGGAGGTACCCCCACATCGATTCCTTGCCCTGCATCGTCGCTGTCGCGGCTCACCGCTGCTCCTGTTTGATGTAGTCGTAAAACGCCCTCATTTCGGGCGCGACGTACGCAATCTCCACATACGGCACGCCCGCCTGCGGCGCTGATAGGTAGACGAACTGGATGCCGCCCGGCATCACGCCTCGCTGCACGACCGTGGCGCCCCGCTCGGCGGCCTCGGTCACCGCCGCTTCGAGTTGCTCGGGGCTTTCGACCTCCATGCAGATGTGGTGCAAACCCGGCCCGCAATCGGACAAAAAGTCACTATAGATGTTCTCCCCGCGCACCGGTTGGATCAGCTCCAATTGCATGTCGCCGAGGTAGCTCAGCGAGATGCTGGCAAAGAAATCGGCGGGCCGGCCATGGTAGCTACAGGCGTCCGGAGCAAAGTGCACATCGGGTATGCGCACCCACTTGCGCACTCCTAACAGGCCGGTGAGGGCCGTTTCGGTGGCATCAAGGTCGGCGGTGACCCAGGCGATCTGCGTCGGTGATTCAACGGGAAGCGTCATCGTCTCGCAGAATAGTCCAGTCGCCGGGCCGCCAGAAAGGGCCCAGATGACTTTGCCATGACGAGCACGTCCAGCCGGCAAACCGCCGGGTGAACACGTTCTAATTCTGGATTCCCGCGGCGTCGTCGGCCATCAATGCCGGCTCAGGACGTCGACCAGCAGCCGCAGCTGGGCGTCGAAGACGGTTTCCGGGTCGGTCAGGGTGTCGGCGCCGTATTGCCCGAATACCTCGAGGCTGATGGCACCCAGCACCCCCGCCCACAACAAGAAGCACTTCGCCAGGACCTGGTCATCGCCGGGGAATCCGAATTCGTGGCGAATCCGTTCGAAGTCGGATGACATCGGTTGCGGGGCAAGATCATTCGTCAGCCGGATATCACCCGTGGCGATTCCGGCCGCCACCGCGTCGAACAGCGCCGCGACAACCCGGGTGCCGACTCCGACCGTGCGCTCCGGGGGTGCGTGGTATCCGGGAACGGGGCTGCCGTACAGCAGGGCCCAGCAGGCCGGGTGCGCGACGGCCCAGCCCCGGGTTGCCCGCGCGATGGCGACGACATCGTCGCTCCACAGGTCTCCGACGGTCTCGCGGGCGCGATCCACGGTGTCGGCCAGGTCGGAATAGGCGTCGACCAGCAGCAGGGTCAGCAGTTCGTCGCGGCTGGACACGTAGCGGTACACCGCCGAGGACACCATGCCCAGGTCGCGGGCTATCGCCCGCACCGATAATCCGGCCGCGCCGCGGTCGACCAGCTGGCGGCGACCGAGTTCGATGATCCGCGCCTCGATCTGCTCCCGCGATTCCTGGCGTTTGCCCACGCCGCCAGTCTGACACAACCGAGAACACCGCTCTTGCTTTCCGCGCGGGGTTGTGGCAGCGTGTTCAGTTATAGAGAGCACCGCTCTCTGAAGTTCGACCAGGATTCGCTGAGAGGCCGCATCATGTCCACCCGATACGAGGAACCGAACCGGGCCGCCCGGGCCGCCAACGGCGTCATCCGCTGGCTTGCCGAGGCGGGGATCAGCATCGCCGGTACCCGGGCGCTGCACGTCCGCGGCCGCAAAACCGGCAAACGACGCGCGGTGGTGATCAACCTGCTGACCGTCGACGGGGTGGACTACCTGGTCTCGCCGCGCGGCAACACCCAGTGGGCGCGCAATGTCCGGGCGGCGTCTGTCGTCGAGGTGGGGCCTCGCTGGCACCGGCGGCGCGTTCGGGCCGACGAGCTCGACGACGCGGCCAAGCCCGAGCTGCTGCGGCGTTATCTGGCCAGGTGGTACTGGCAGGTCAAGGGCTACGTCGCCGGGTTGACCCCGGAAAGCACCGACGAGCAATTCCGCGTCGCCGCGCCCTCGATTCCGGTGTTCGCGTTGACCCCGGTGGGCACAGCGGGCTGACGCCCCTAGCGCGCGTTGTCGCGCACCCCGAGGTCCTCGCGGACCTCCTCCGAAGTGGCCCCCCACGACACCGCGGCCGGGAAGTCACCCCACACGCTGTTGAAGATCCCGACGAGCTGGCCGGGGCCGCCATTGGGCGCCAGATACACCGGTCCACCCGAATCGCCGTTGTGGCTCTGCACGCCGTGCGACATGGTGAACCAGCCGTTGTTCACGCTCTCCACCGTCCCGCAGGTTTCTCCGGTGATGACGCCGAAATGACAGACCGGCTGCCCGGGCGCAAGCGTCAGGCCGGGATCCGAGACGAGCGGACGACCGCCCGGCAGGATGTTGTTCGCCGTGACACTGTTGTCCAGCACGATCGCTTCGTAGTCGTTGATCACCTGGCTCGTGGACACCGTCGTTCCGCTGGGCGTGTTGTCCCGGAAGGCCGCCATCCGGCCGATGACGGCACCGCCGCGATCCGTCACCACGCCGCCGCCGCCGCGGCAGTGCCCCGCGGTGAACGCGATCTTGAGCGCCGGATCGACGTAACCGAGCGTGCAGACGCGGTTGTCCTGGCGTATTTCCATGCCCGGATACACGACAACGTCGGCTTTGGCCGGCGCAGCCGGCATCAACGAGGCGAGCGCGGCAACCGTAGTCGACGCGGCGAATGTGCGCATTGCCAGACGATGCACCATGAGCTCCGATCCATCGGGCCGATACCGACGGGAGGTCCGAGGTTACGGCGTAACCCTCCCCACGCTCAGGTTTTCGCGCCGGCCCGCGCAAATGTTACAGCGAGGTCACGACCGGGCGGTGGCGTTGGTGTGCCGGGCCGCCCGCGGCAGCCAGCCGGGCGGGCCGAACACGTAACCCAGCCGATCACGCAGGCGCTGCGCCGATCGCCAGTCGCGGGCGATCGCCACGTATTCGCGGCTCTGCAACGTCCAGATGTTGAACGTGTCCACGCGCTTGGTGAGTCCGTAATGCGGCCGGAACAGCTCGGGCTGGAAGGTGCCGAAGAGCCGGTCCCAGACGATGAAGATGCCGCCATAGTTCTTGTCGAGATACACCTTGTCCATCCCGTGGTGCACCCGGTGGTGCGACGGTGTGTTGAACAGGAACTCGAACGGTCGCGGCAGCTTGTCGATCCGCTCGGTGTGTATCCAGAACTGGTAAATCAAGTTCAGGGAGAAACTGAAGAACACCATCCACGGTGGAATTCCCAACAGCGGCAACGGAATCCACATCAGGATCTCGCCGCTGTTGTTCCACTTCTGGCGTAGCGCGGTGGCGAAGTTGTAGTACTCGCTGGAGTGATGGGCCTGGTGGGTAGCCCAAATCAATCGCACCCGGTGCGCGATCCGGTGATAGGCGTAGTAGAGCAGGTCCACCCCGAGAATCGCGATGACCCAGGTGTACCAATGGGTCGCCGACAGGTGCCAGGGCGCGAGGTAGGCATAGATCGCGGCGTAGCCGAACAGGGCCAGGGTCTTCCAGCCGGCGGTGGTGGCCACCGAAACCAGCCCCATCGAGATGCTCGCCACCGAGTCGCGGGTGAGGTGCGCCCCCGACGCCGGCCGCGCCGTCTCGGCGGCCTCGGCCGTGAGGTGTTCCAGCTTTCGGGCCGCGGTCCATTCGAGGGTCAACAGCAGCAGGAAGAACGGGATAGCGATCAGCACCGGATCGCGCATCTGCGGTGGCAGCGCCGACAGGAAGCCTGAGAGGGCACTCACACAGGTAAGACTACGACGAGCGCCGCGGTGTCAGTTCGCCCTCAGCGACGATCGTTGGACTGCGCTTCGTCTCCGGCATACCACTGCACCGCGCGGACGCCGGGCAGCAGCGACAGCTCGGCCACCAGCCGCTCCAGGCGGGCCGGGGCGTCGCCGTTCATCAGCAGGTGGGCGGTCAGGGTGACCTCGTCGCCGGCCGGGTTGCCGGTATGGATTCCGCGAAGCGTGATGTCGTTGCCGCTGGCAGTGTTGAACGATCTGGGCCCGCGCGTACTTCTCATGCTTCGCCCGGCAGACGACCTGCACGAGGTAAGGCAGCAGGCTCTCGTCTTCCTCGGCGCTGTTGTCGCGGTCGATCAGCCGCCCGAGCGGACGCCCCAGCAGATGGATGCCGATGACGGTGCCGGTGCCGATCAGCGCGAACACCAGGTGCCCGGAAGCGGCCAGCACGCCGATCGCCGCCGAGCACCACAGGGTGGCGGCGGTGTTGAGGCCCCGGACGTTGACGCCCTCCCGCAGGATCACGCCACCGCCCAGGAAACCGATACCGGACACGACATAGGAGGCGACCCGGGTGGGGCTGGTGTCGGAGGTGGCCGCCGCGTACAGGACGAACAGCGTCGCGCCCGCGGCCACCAGTGCGTTGGTTCGCAGCCCGGCCCGCCGCGCCCGCCATTGCCGTTCCAGGCCGATGAGGGCGCCGCAGCCCACGCCGACGCCCAGTCGGAGCACGAAATCGAGAACGCTCAGCGTTTCCAACGACTCACTCCTTTCCCCTGGGCCTCGCTGTCGAGTATCCCCGGTCGCTTCCGGCGATTACGGTTGCGGCCCCGGCGTGGTGCCGGTTGGCGCAGCTAAACACGTGGAGGTGAACGGCAGATGGACCCGAGCGAAATCGGGCGCGGGACGGCCACATCGGCGAAACCTCCGAGTCCTCAGTCGGTTGCGCCGGAGCCACCTGATGAGCGGTCGTGCAGGGTTATCCTCGGTTAAGTTGCTGCGGGCAATAATATTTCGCCGCGATCGCCAAGAACGATGTCGCGTGATCATTGGTGAGTCCGGGGTTTTCGCTCTTCAGTTCGTCAAGCATTTGAGGGCCGAACTCGCCGTTGCCCATTGACACGCACACCGCTTTGGCGAACTTGACCGCCCCGTCGGGGGTCGAGTAGGTGATGCCCGCACTCCGCAGCGAGGCAAGGAAACCGGTCTCGTCGGCACCGGCTGTGCCCGGATCCCCAAGCGCGAGCGGCGCAAAACCGATGGCGGCCGAAACGCTGACGCTCAGCGCCAGCAGCAGTCTCATGAGTGGTTATTGTCCCATGCCGCGGCGATGTTCGCAGCGGCGGCTGGATCCGTCAAATATGTTGAGCGACAGGGTATCGACTCCGGCAGCCGGTCCGCTGCGCCTCACGCCTTGGAGAGCTGCTGGGGGCAGTAATACTTCGCGGAAAGCACAGCGAAGTTCGATGCCATCTCCATGTCCATACCGGGATTGTGGGATTTCACGTCGTGCACCACCTCCAGGCCCGACTCGCCGTTGTTCAGGCAGGAACAGACCGCCCTGCCCGCGGCGACGGCCGAACCCGGGCTGTTGAAACTGAAGCCGGCTTGCTGCAGCGCGGCGACGAAGCCTCCGTCGTCACCGTCCGGCGCAGGCGGCGGAGCGGCGTACGCCGGAGCGGCAAGGCCGATCATCGCCGAAACAGCAAATAGCGCGAGTAGTCGTTTCATCACTGTCACCCTTCCGGTTGTTCCGAGTAATGCTGAGCAAGGCTGATTTATCCTGTCCGTCAACCCAATTGGGCGTCCGCGGGGATGACTTTCGACTTGTCACCCTTTTTCAGGTGCACGGCGTGGATGCCCGGCTTCTTGGCCAGCTGCTCGAGGAGCGCGTCGAGGTTTTCTTGGTCGACGTTGTGGTGCTGCACGGTTTCGGGCTTCTCCGAGATCTGTGCGACAAGGCGTTTCAGCTGTTCCGGCGATTGCTTGTCCTTGAGGTCCTTGATGGGAGTCATGCGGTTACGCACACCCGCACGGGCCACCGTGGGCCCACCGGCGCCCACGGCGCTGCCCAGCATTCCGGCCAGGCCCATCGAACTGAACAGACTCCCCTGGCCCAGCGCCGCCGCGGGCACGGCCTCGGAGCCGGCGGCCGACAGCGCGGCAGCCACGGTCCGGATGGAGGGGGTGGCCGTGGCCCAGCTGGGCGGAATCGACAGCTTCCCGACCAGGGTGCCGGCATTGCCCATGCCGGCGATCGGGCTGATCGAGCTGTACAAGGTGCCGCGGCCGAAGCCCAACGCGCCCAGACCGGCGCCCAACGCGTCTTTGGGCAGCGCCCCGTACCCGACGGGCGGGGCGAATTTGAGCCACTGCGACAACGGGAAGTTGATCAGCAACCCGACGTCGTTGAATTGCGTGGTCAGGCCCAGCGGCACCTTCACGGCGTTGTACAAACCCGTGTAAAAGCTCGACCCCCCCGGGAGTCCGTTCAAAAGATTTGTGACGGACTGGTTGTAGAGATAGGCGAGGTTCGCCGGGCCTGAGAACAGTCCGCTGTAAGGCAGAGTGGTTGTGGCTGCGCTCGCCGCGGTGTTCGCCACGTTGGCGGCTGGGGTGCTGGCCGCCGAACTCACCGCGGCCGCTTGCGTCGGCGCCGCTGCCTCATTGGTGGTCTTGGGTGCCGGGCTGAACTCCGTCAGTTTGTTGGACGCCGTCGCCGATGAGGCGAAGTAGGTGTCCATCGCCGTGGCGTCCTGAGCCCAAAACTCGCTGTATTGTGCTTCATTCGCGGCGATCGCCGACGTATTCTGTCCGACCAGGTTGGTCGCCACCAGTTGTGCGAGTAGGGCTCGGTTCTCCGCGATCACCGCCGGCGGCACGTGCCCGGCGAATGCCGTCTCGTAGGCGGCGGCCGCCTCGGTGGCCTGGGTCGCGGATTGTGCGGCCTGCGCTGCGGTTTGCTGCATCCACGCCACGTACGGGGCCGCCGCCGCTCGCCATGGCAATCGAGGACGGACCTACCCAGGGCCCGGCCGTCAGGCTCGAGAGCACCGACGAATACGACGTTGCGGTGGACTGCAATTCGGTGGCCAGGTTCTGCCAGGCCGTCGCCGCGGCCACCAAGGACCCCGCTCCCGGACCGCTGTACATCCGGCCCGAGTTGAATTCCGGTGGGAAAGCGCCGTAAAACATCCCTCGTACCCCCTACCTGTCTGCCTGGATCGACAGCGCTTGGCTGCCATACGGTGTGGTCATCGCGGTCACTCCTCGATGCACGGGATCACGATGATGGTGGCCGCGGCTGGATCGGCTTCGGCGGCAACACCACCCAGCGAGCCCGCCACCGACGCCGCGCCGCCGACTGGCCGGGTTGCGGCGGCCGCGACGGCGCGCCCGGCCAGGCTGGACAGGGCCATCTGGTTGAACACGCCCTCCTCACCGGCCATCGCGGCCTGCGCCGCCGCCATGTTCGTCGGCAGCGCCTGAGCGATTGTCCGGATCGCCGGGGCGGCTTCCGTCCAGCCCTGCGGCACCGACATGCTGCCCACCAGAGCTGCTTTGCCCATCGACCCCGACGCCTGCCCCGCCCCGACCGCGGAACTCAGCATGGGCTTGACGGCGTTGGCGCCACTGGTCAACGGCGCCAACGCCCCGGAAATGGCTTTGGGCCCAGCCAGATACGCGGCCGCGCCCTGCCCGTTCTGCCCCCAGGCATACGCCTGGCCGAACGACAGGAACGGACCGCCTGGGATGCTGCTCCAGGACTGCGGGGAGAACGGCCCGGTGGCGACCGACCAGAATTCGTTCCAGTTGGTTATCGCACTCGGCAGGGTGAGTGACGAACCGGACGCCGCCGTCGTCGTCGAGCTGGCATTGCTCGCGGCCTGCGCCGCCGGCGCCATGGTGGTGCTCAGTTGCGACAAGTGGCTGACAGTACTGGCGCCGGACTGGCCGGTGCTCTGGGTGACCGCGGCCGCTTGCGTCGGGCCGGCCGACTCGTTGGTGGTCCGCGGGGGCTCGGCGAACGGGGTCAGCTGAGAGGCGCCTCGCCGACGCCGCCGCGTACGCGTACATCGCGGCGGCATCCTGCGCCCACATCTCCATGTAGTGGGCTTCGGTGGCGGCGATCGCCGGGGTGTTCTGGCCGAGGATGTTGGTGGCGACCAGGGTCGCGAGCAGCGCGCGGTTGGCGGCGATCACCGGCGGCGGAACCGTCGCCGCGAACGCGGCCTCGTAGGCGCCGGCCGCGAGTTTGGCCTGGGCGCCCGCCTGCTCGGCCTGCGCGCCGGTGGCGTGCATCCACGCCACGTACGGCGCCGCCGCGGCCGCCATCGCGATGGACGAGGGGCCCGTCCACGGACCCGTTGCCAGTGTTTCGATGGTCGAGCTGTACGACGCCCCGCGTGCTCTGCAGCTCCGCGGCCAATTCGTCCCATGCCGCCGCGGCGGCCAGCAGCGGCCCCGATCCCGCACCGACGTACATCCGCCCCGAGTTGTATTCCGGCGGATAAGCCCCGAAATCCAACATTTAATACCTCCGGTCCCTCATCTGACGGCCATGGTAGGCACCGCCCAGCGACCCCGGCCTCGACAAAGTCGCGCTCTAAGGGAATTCATCAAATCTGCTACGAGGTACATGTGCAGATTCCATGTGCTGCAGACAACAAAGCCATCCTGCTCCTAGCTCTGAATCGGCGCCTAAATGGCGTGCGAACGAGTAGTCAAGCCACGCTGCTTTGTACTGACGATGGTGCCCATCACTTATTTCGCCGGGCGTTTCCGTCAGGTAAACATTTGTAAAACAAATATCTTTGCAACGTCTTGACCTGTGTGAGAACCGATACATAGCCAGCGCCGAGTTAGTGGTGCAGATCACGTAGTAACGCGCATGTGAGCAGCATTCAGCGACGGATCAACACAATTAATCCCGTGTGTCCACCAATTCGGCGGATTCTGATACGAAAATGCGGCACCGTTGCCGACATTAAACGACTAGCTCACAAGCTACCGCTCTTGTTTCCGATTGCGAATCTTGGCAACCTCCTATATCGGATTTAATAAAGATACTAAGCCGTATATTGTGCGGTTCGTCGGAATCGCATCCCGGTCTTGATAGTGTCGTCGCGCCGCTGTGATTCACTAGATGCACTTCGACATTGCTGCGGAATGTAACGGAACCCTGCTGTCCGCAGGAGTCGGCCTGCTGGTAGAGCAGCAGGCCGTACACCATGCACGAACGACGCGCCCGATGTCCAGCCTCCGAGGGCGCGGCCGGCGCAGCGGCCCGGCGGCCCCATGGGCGTCGGGTACATCGCCGAACTGGTAATTGATCGTCACACCGTTCTCCTCGGTTCACCTATACGAGTAGACGCGGCCAGTCTGCTTTGGCACTGATTAGCTACTGGCAGTTTCCTGGAAGGTCATCTTCTGCTGATCACCGCCGCTTTCCGGTTCCATCCCGCCACGCCGATAACGGGGTCTGAGACGTTGCCGAAAAGCCGAATTTGTGGATTTGTGTGGATAAAACTGGGATCGTCACGTTCGGCGTCATCCGGAGTGGTGGCGTGCCGTGCGGATTCGTCACAACACCTGCGTTGGCGTGCCATGCATGGACACGAGGTTGTGGGGCGTGCACCGGGACCACGTTAGAGACGTTCGGAGCGGGAACGTCGCCGCGACCCGACGTCGGCTCTGCCGGAACCAGTTCGGTGACACGTCGTGCGGACTCGGTTCTTCAGCCTCCGATATAGCCGCTAGCTACTGCTCTGGGGGTTTGTTCCGCCATCGCTGGTGGAGAGCCGGTCAGGGCAGTAGACGCTGGCGGCGGCCTGGACGAACAGGGCGGCTTTCCATGGTGAATGCGGGGTTGAGATCGTGGACGTCCCTGATGATGTCGAGTTCTGTGGTCCCAGAATTGGCCAGGTCGCACACTTTTTGGCCCGCTTTGATCGCCGTGTCCGGGCTCTGATAACTGATGCCGGCCTTGTTGAGCGCGGCGAGGAACCGTCGTCATCGGAGTCGGCGTGCGCTGGTATCGCCATGCCGATTAAGACAACGGCGCTGGCCAGAAACGGTAGGAATTTCATATCGACCTCGCTGTCCCTAGCCGGCGCCGGCGGGCGCCCGATGATGCGGGGGCGGAACCCGTAGATCGGCTCGGCGAACTCTTCCTCATGCCCACCGGGGATGCCGCCAGGGGCACCCCCGGCATGCCCACTGCCCCAGCCTCTTCCATCACCATCGGGGTGGCGGAGCCAAAGCCGTGGTAGGCCCCTGCCCCGACCTGAGTCGTCGCCGCCACGGGCTGATCGCTGCTCCCGGTGCACGGCCCAGGTCGGCGGAACCGACAGGGCCCCCACCAGGCTCGCCTGGCCCACCGCCGCCGCCGCTGCCGCGCCGGGCACGGCTCACCGACGCCGGGCGCCGCTACCCCAGGCCGGCGGCCAGATCCCCCAGCCCCGACGTGGTTGCGCCGTCGTGCGCTCAGGGAGTATGGAGCTCACGTCGATCACCGAATCGATGAACGACGTCGGGTTCAGCAGCCCGTTGGTGGTAAAGGCGTTGGAGAAGTTGGCCGACCAGGCGTTGTTGAGGAAGCGCCGAACAGGTTCCCGTTCGGATCCATCCAGAAAGTTCATCAGTCCCGCAAGCCCGGTGGTCGGAGCATTGGTATTGGGCGCAAGACCCAGCCAGCAGCAGTCTGCCCGACGGGTCCGCTGGGGCTGCGTCGCGTCGTTGGCGCCGAGCGACCGTGGCGGCTTGCTGGGCGATTCCGTCGGTGGTGGTGTCGGACTGCGGTGCGCTAAACGGCGTCATCTGGGTTGCCGCGCGCGAGGCGGTGGTGTAGCTGGTCATCGCGGCGGCGTCTTGAGCCCACATCTCGCCGTATTGGGCCTCGGTGGCCGCGATCGCCGCGGTGTTCTGGCCGAAGATGTTGCTCGCCACCAGGTTCGCCTGCTGGGTGCGGTTGGCCGCGACGACCGGCGGGGGCACGGTCGCGGCAAAGGCGGCCTCGTAGGCGGCGGCGGCCGCATTGGCTTGGGCGCCGGCCTGCTCGGCCTGGGCGGCGGTGGTGTTCAGCCACCCGACGATACGGTGCGACCGCCGCCGCCATGTTCGCCGAGGACGGGCCAAGCCAGCCCTCGCTGACCAGCGACTCGATCACCGCTTCATAATTGGTTGCCGCGGACCGCATTTCAGCGGCAACCGCGTTCCACGCGGCCGCGGCGGCCAGCATCGAGTCCGATCCAGGCCCGGCATACATTTTGGCCGAGTTGATTTCCGGCGGCAACGCCGCAGAAATCGAGCATGACATCTTCTCCTGAAGTCTGTTATCCGGCGGCCGGCGGACGTGGCATGACCACGGGGCGAAACCCATACCTTGGGATGGCGCGGCGTAGCCTGCGGCCGGTACCGCCCAGCGGTCCCGCAACGCCTCCGGGCCCGCCTGCCGCCGGGGCTGCCGATGTCCCGATGTCACTGAGACCACTGACCGGCGCCGCCGTTTGACCGGGGGTGATGTTGGCCGCCGAGGCCCAGCTCGGTGGCACCGACATCGACCCCACCAGATGCGCGTTGCCCACCCCCGCGGATGCCGCCGGCAGGCCCGCCGATCCGACCGTGTTGGACGCCAGGGCGGCGGTCCCGACGCCTTCCGCGCCGGCGGCGAAGTCGCCCAGACCCGACAGTGTCGTGGCGTGTGTCCCGCATGCCGGACGCCACTGCCGTTGCCAGGATGAATTGCGGGTTGAACGGGCCACCGGCAAGGGCACCGTTGACCACCGCTGTTGCTGAAGAAGTTGCTATTCGTGAAGGTGCCGAAGGCCGAATTGTCCGACCCGCTCAGCAGGCCCGCCAGGTATCGACGACACCGAACCCGAGGGCGAGCGAGGTAGCGCACCGCTGATGCCGACGACAGGTTGCCGACTGCACAGCACCGGCCGGCGTTTGGGCCGCCTGGGTCACCGCGTTGTTTGGCTGGCCACGCCGTCGGCGTTCGTGTTCGACTGCGGCGTGGCCAGCGGCGTCAGTTGCGCCGCCGTACTCGATGCGGTGGCATAGCCGTTCATCGCGCCCGCGTCCTGAGCCCACATTTCGGCGTATTGGGCCTCGGTGGCCGCGATCGCCGGGGTGTTCTGGCCGAAAATGTTGGTCGCCACCAGCATCGCCAGCTGAGCGCGGTTGGCCGCGACGACCGGCGGGGGCACCGTCATCGCAAACGCCGACTCGTAAGCCGTCGCGGCGGCGAAGGCCTGACTGCCGGCCTCCTCGGCCTGGGCGGCGGTGCTCGTCCAGCCAAGCCAAATAGGGGCTGGCCGCGGCCAACATCGACATCGACGATGGGCCAAGCCAGCCCGCACCGGTCAGCTCCGAGCACCACCGATCCGTAAGATGCTGCAGCCGAACGCATCTCCGCGGCCATCGTGTTCCATGCGGCGGCGGCGGCCAGCATCGGCCCCGATCCGGGGCCGGAATACATTCTGGCCGAGTTGATTTCCGGCGGCAGCGCCGCGAAGTCCAGCATTGGTCCATCCCTCCGGCATGCTCAGCGGGCCGAGGCTGCGTTGATGGCCTCGGTGGCCGCGTACGATCCGGCACTGGCCTGCAAGGTGGCCACGAACAATTCTCGTGCATCGCCGCCGCCTGGGCGCTGACCGCCTGAAACATCTGAGCCGTGCCGCGCGAACTGCGCAGCGGTCAGCAGCGACACCTCGTCGGCGGCGGCGGGCACCACGCCGGTCATCGGGGCGGCGGTGGCCGAGTTCTGGGCGGCCAGCGCCGAGCCGATCTCTTGCAGACGGTCCGGCGGCGGCGGCCAGCGATTCCGGCTGTGCGGTAACAAAGTTCATCACAAATCTCCCCACGAAGAAATCGGCGCGCCAGTAGTCTGCGCCATGCCGCGGGCGCGCACCTACGTCCAGGCGAGCGCGCATGCTACGAAAGTTGGCTAAATACAAGCCAATTCAGGAAAGATACGATGCCGAGGTCGGATCGACGCGAAATGGTCAACGATCTGGCATACGGACTGTCATCGGGACTAATTCGCTCTCACCTCCTCAAAGCCAGGGCACGCGGGGGTGCCACACATTGCACACGGGGAGGAGCGCCCAGGCGAAACGGCCGGACGCGGCACCCCTCTCGTCAGAGCTTCGGCACCACACGGCGTATCCGGCCAACCAAAGCCGGAAGCCACTTGGGCTCAACCCTTAATCCGGGAAGAGCTGTCCTGACCCTGGGCGTCTTTCGACGTTCGAGGTCAGTGGCCTATATCCGTGCAGACGCCTCACCTAGCGAGGTGCTTGCATTGGCAATGGTGGCACCGGCCTGCGCTGAGTCAAGCCTGACTACAACACATTCCCAGCGGTTCACCGCGCCAGTTCACCTGCGGTGCACCGGCTGTATCGAGCCGCGTCCGGGTGCCGTCGCCGTGCGCGCCGGCATGGCGACGCGGTCAGTCCGACTTTTTCTCGGCGACCGCCGCGCTGAGGCCCTCGGCGAGATCCTCCTGTGTCAGTTCCTTGAAACGCCGCAGTTGACGCTCGCTGAACTCGGTCACATCGCTGGACAGCACCGCATCCAGGTCCTCGTCGTCCAGACGGAAACTACGGTGATCGCGAGCCTTCTCCACCACGTTGCGCACGAAACCGGCATTGCCGAGCGTGTCGATACCGCGGATGAGATCGCCGTCCTCCGAATACGTTTCATCGAGGTAGAACTTCGTGTACGACGGCAACAACGCCTGCGCCGATTCATCGGTGATGACGTCCTCGTTCTCCTGGCCCATCAGCCGGGTCAGCGCGACCAGCTCGTCCGGGGTATAGCTGAAGAACTCGATGACGGTCGAAAAACGCCGTCGCAGACCCTGATTCACTTCGAGCATCTTGTCCATGGCCTTGGCGTAGCCGGCGCCGAAGACAACCAGCTCGTCGCGATGATTCTCCATGTACAACAGCAACGTATTGATTATCGCGTTGCCGTAGGGGTCACCCTGCTGGTAGCCCTTCTCGTGCAGCGTGTGCATCTCGTCGAAGAAGACCGCGCCGCCCAGGGCGCCCTCCAGGAGCTCCTCGGTGTTCTTCTCCGCGTCGGCCATGTAACGGCCCAGCAGCTTGGTGCGGCTGGTCTCCACCACCACGGGCTTGCGCAGCACGGTCAACCCACACAGCTGCTTGCTGAAAGCCCTTGCCACCGAAGTCTTTCCGGTTCCAGGCGGGCCGAGCAACAACGTGTGGCGCGACGTGACCGGCACCGGAAGGCCCATCTTGGCGCGCGCCAGATTCACCTTGGTCGTCGACTTGATGAGCTTGATCTCGCGCTTGGCCCGTTCCATGCCCAGCATGGCGTTGAGCTCCGCGTCGCCTTCGGCAAGGTACTTCGCCGCCTCTTCGGCGTGCCGAGCGGCCTCGGTCTCGGCCCGGGTCGGCGCGCTGTCCGGGTCCCACGGGTCGGTCCTGGCTTCGATCGTTTCCGGGTCGGTCAGGACCAGGCGATAGGTGGGGTTGTCCAGCGCTTCGCGGGCCGGCGTGAACTTCGGATCCCGTGAGTACACCCGCCGCAGCAGTTCGACGGCCTCGTCCTCGCGGCCGAGGTGCCGCAAGCACATGCCCTGGGTGTACAGGGCGATGTTGGCCGCGCCCGGTACCCGGTCGCCTTCGATGGCGTCCTGGCCCCGGCGCAACGCCTCCTCGAACACTCCCAGCGAAGCCAGCGCAGTGGTGGCCATCGCCGCGCCCGCGGCTTTGAGTTCGGGCTGCCGCCAGCTCTTCCCCTCGGCGAACTGATTCAGCACATCCGGCCACCGGGCCGTGCGGAAGTACAGCACGCCGCGCACGTAGCTGAGGAGTTCCTCGTCGACGGGTTGGCGGGGTTCGACGCCGTCGATCAGTTTCGCGGCTTCCTCATAGCGTTTCGCCTCGGCGAGAACCGCGGCATACGCACACGCCAACGTCTCCACGCTGGTGACCGCCAGCCGCAGGAACAACCCGTCGGAAACCTCGGGACGGAACTGCAACTCGGTCACCCCGAGGCGGCGGGTCTCCCAACCGAACGTGCGGATCGAGGACCACGCGCCGGAAAGCACCTCGATGCTCTGCTCCCCCGCCAGGATCCGCGCCAGCCAGGCGTCGCACATCGCTGGATCCAGGTTGGTCGCGGTGGAAAACATCTGCGACGCAACCTGCGGATTGTGGCTGGGCTGTAGCCCGTTGACCGAGACGCCGGAGGCCAACAGGCCGGCGACCATCGCGTTACGGGCGCCTTCAGCGGTTGATTGCGGCCTCGTCATTGCGCTACAGGTACGCCCGCCGAGCTCCCTCGCAGCTGGTCGACGGAGAGCGCGAGCTCGTCATCGTCGGCGCGCAGGGGGCGGCTCGGCACGACCAGCAGGGGCCGCGCCGTCGGGGCGGGCAGGCTGGCTCGTACCGCGGCCAGCTGGCGTCCGGTGAGGCGGTTGAGGCCCGACGAGACGTTCCTGCGCAACCGCTTCTCGGTGTGGTAGCGCACCCAAGCCGATACCTGCGGACGGCCGCCCCGCGAGGTGAGACGGATGGTCAGCACCGTGGCGACGGTCTCGTCCTCCCACAGCTCATCGAGCTTGTCGGTGGTGATGTCGGACGGCGACAACCACAAGCTGGTGACGAACCCGTTGAAGTGCTTGAGGCGGCGCCAGCCGGGACGGCTCCACGTCGGTTCCAGATCGGCCAGCACCGCGCGGTCGACCTCGGCGAGCTCCTCCGCGGTCAACGGCCGGGCCGCGCACGTCAGCCCGTCGAGATCCTGGGCGAGCCGTTCGGTGGCCGCCACCAGGGTCGACGCCAGCGAATCGCGGGCGGCCACGGCGGCGACGTTGCGCTGCGGGTTCATTCGCAACACCAGCCAGGTACGGCGAATGTACGAGGTGGGCGCATCGTTGGCCACCTCCCACTCTTCGGGGCCCCAGTCGTCCAGCTTGGACAACTCGGCGGCTCCGGCTTCAGGGCCGCCGCGGCGCACCTTCACCGACACGATGTCGACGTCATCCAGGTGGATGTCGAACTGGCGCAGGCCCGAAGCGACGGCCGATACCAGCAGGGTGGGGGGCGAGTTGCGGTGACGAAGGCGCGAGGCTGATTCGTCGTCACCGCCACTGATGGCGATCACCGTGACCAGCTGGCCTTCGTACTGCCGCACGCCGACCTTGTCGCGCCCGTACTTGCGCTGGTAATCGAGGGCCGGGGTGCAGCCGGCGGACAATGCGGAGCCCGGGTCGGCGGACCAATCCCACAGCCACGTGGCCAACCCCGACGTCACGGTGAGGCCGTGGTAGGTGACCAGCGACAGCAGCGTCACCAGCACGGCCAGGCCGACTCCCACCCAGAACGCGATGCGATACGTGCCCTGCCAGGACTCGGGGCAGTGGCTGGCCACCACCATGATCACGACGTCGACCAAAAACACGGTGGTCAGCCGCGGCCACGACAAAGACAACCCGAACCTGCGCTGACGCTTCATGAGTGTTGTTGCTCCGCCCCTATTGCTGTTTCCGCGATCGCTTCATCAGCATCGCCGTACCGAACACTCCGCCGCCGATGAGTAGCGCCCCCAGCAAGCCTCCGGAGGCCACCCACACTGGCACCATATCCCGGTGCGGGACGGGTTTCGGAATGTTCAGCGGCGCCGACAGCTGCTGCGGCGGTTTCACCGGACCGTCGGGTACATCCCAGGTCAGTGCCGCCACCGGGTCGACGACACCGTGACCGACCTGGTTGTCCACACCGCGCGCCGGCGCGCGGGCGGTCCGGGTCAACCGGTTGATGACCTGATACGCCGATAACTGCGGGAACTTGGCCCGCACGAGCGCCGCAACGCCGGACACGATCGCCGCCGAGAAGCTGGTGCCCGAGGGAACCAGCAGCGTGTTGTCCGGCCCGTCGATCGCATTGATCAGGCCGTCGTCCCGGGGCGACAGGCCGATGACGTCCGTTCCGGGCGCGGCGATCCCGACCCACGGCCCTGCCACGCTCGTCGACGCCTGGCCCTGGTTGCCCTGGCTCAGCGGGCGGCCTTCGGTGTCGACCGCGCCGACCGTCAGGACGAAGTCGCTGAACCAGGACGGTGTCACGACCGTGGTGACCGCGTTCCAGTTGCGAGGATCGTTGGGCTGCAACGGATCATGGGGTGGGTTCTGCTTGCAGTCCTTTTTGCTGGTGTCGCCGGCGGCGGCCACGATGACGGCGTTCTTGTCGACCGCCGCGTAGCGCACCGCCGCGCCCAACGCGCGCTGGTCGATGATGTTGCGCGCGCTCATGCAGGTCACATCGGAGATGTTGATGACCTGAGCCCCCATGTTGGCGGCGTGCACGATCGCCCGCGCCATCGTCTGGACGTTGTCGATCTTCGCCGACGTCTGCGGATCCTCGTCACCGGTGTAGGCGTCCTTGAGGCCGAAGGCCTGGCTGGACTGCCGGATCGCGATGATGTCGACGTCCGGGGCCACCCCGCTGAACGCATCCGGACCGGCCTTCGGCGGCGGGGGCGGCGGCGGTGGTGGCGGTGGCGGGTCGAGCGGGCTCGGGCCGCGCAGGTTGTCGACGTTGGCCACGTGCCCGCCACCGGCGTAGCCGGGAATGGTCACCGTGCCACCGCCGTGGCTGGCTGCCGGCGCCTGCCCATTGGGACCCTGGCCACCCTGCGGTGGTCCCGGCGGCGGGCCCGCGGGCTGCTGCGGGGCCGCGGGGGCCGGCGGCGCCCCGAACGGACCTGGCGCCGGCTGCTGCTCCTGCGGCGTCGGCGGGACCATCGTCACGGTCTGCGGCAGCGGTGACAGGGTCACCGTCTGCGGCGGTGGCGCCTTCGGCGGTGGCTCGGTGGTCGGGATGGTGACCGGCTTGCGCGGTGCCGCCGGCGGCACCCCCGCCCCATTGGCCGACGCCGCCCCGATCATCGACGCGACGATGGTGCCGTGCGCATCGCAGTCGGACAATCCGTCTCCGGCCATGACGTAGTCACCACCGGGAATCAGGTGCGGAAACCTGGGGTGCGGCGTCACGCCGGTGTCGATGACGGCCACCTTCACCCCCGCGCCCCGACCGAACTGCCACGCCTCCTGCAGATTGAGCATGTCCATGTACTTGGGCTGCAGCCGGAAGTCTGTCCCGGGCAGCACACCGACCTCGGTGCAGTACGAGTTCTGCTTCATCGGCGCCCCGGGTCCCGGCGGACCGTCCGGCGGTACCGCTCCCGCATCGATCGTCGGGGGCGAAATCGCGTACGCGGGCGGCAAGCCGGCCAACGCGCCCGACGCGAGCAACGTGGCGGCGATGGTCGCGGCGGATGCGCGACCACGCCACACCTTGCCGTTAGCGATAGCGGATTGCTGCATAGACATTCATCAACCACAATGCCAGCGGGAAAATTGGCATCAGGCAGAGGTATTCAATCCATTCCACGAATTTGCGGAATAGCGGGCTGTAGACGGTGTTCGGCACGACAGCCGCCGATGTCAGCCCCGCGGCCGGCAACAGAACCAGGATCGCGGCGCTGATCGAGATCGCGAGCGGGGACTGCAGCACCAGCGCGTAGCGCAACACGACAGCACCGACGATCAGCACCGCCGTGCCGGCCAGCGTGATCGCCTGCCAGCGGTCGACGTAAGAGCGGCCGCGCAGCATCAGGAATCCGGCGCTGAAGCCGGCCAGCACGACCGGCAGCCAGCGTTGCCCGGTGTGCGGGTCGGACAGCGCGGTCAGGGACACGATCATCAGCACGCCGAGCCCGATCAGCAAACCCGACAGGAAGGACCGGGCGCGTTCGGCCTGGGTCAACACGTCGCGGACCGAGGCGGGCCCCTCCAGGACCGGAGGACCACCGTCGGAGCGCACCACCGTGGTGGGCAGGTCGGGCCGGGCCTCGAACACCCACCGGCTGGTCGCCGACGGGAAGACGGGCAGCCGGATGCCGGCCAGTCGCCGCGAGACCGCCGGCGCACTTTGGTAGATCATGACGGACACCAGCACGACGCAGGTGAACAGCGTCACCGCACTGGTCATGGCGACCATGCGCGCGAGCGCGGCCACCGCCGCGATCAGGCTGACGGTGACGATGGCGGTGTAGATCGCCAGCCGGCGACCGGTGAACCGCAGGGCGAGGATCGCGGCGACGGTGAGGACGCCGAAACCCAATACCGCGTGCGGCGATCCGACGCCGCCGGGCGGCGCCGCCGCGGCCGCGATGGACAGCGGTGCGAGGCTGCTCAACAGCATGGTGTCGGCGACCCGCCGTTCCTGCTGCGTGCGAGCCCGCATCAACAGCATCAGCGAAACGCCCAGCACCACCGCGCCGATCACGCCCGCGTACACGGTCGGAAGCCACGAGTTGTGGTGCCAACGCCACCAGCCGAGCAGACCGGCCGCGGTTGTCACCCCGATGGCCACCATGGACGCACCGACCTGCACCGCGATGACCGGGTCGATGGCGGCGAAGCGCTTGCTGAGGTCCGCGGCGACCGCGGTGGAGATGTGCTCGATGACCTGCGAGCGGTGCTCGGTGTCCGGCACGAACCGGATCCACAACCGGTCGCCGTCGTAGACGTCCTGCTCGCTCAGCGACTGGGTGGCCCGCAGCGGCGAACCGTCCACCAGGCACAGCGCCCACCGGCCCCGGCCCGACGCCTCCAGCGGCGTCTCGCCGAGCTCGCGCAACCGGCTGTTGACGACCTTCAGCAACGGCTCGGTCATCACCGAGACGGGGGCGTTGGCGTCCAGCAGGACACCGATCTGGACACCCGCGCCGGCCATCACGCCGACGACGACTGCCTGAGGCTGCGAGATTCCCTCTACGTCAGGCTGGGGTACTTCAACTACCGCAGTCATCGCCTTGCACTCCCTACCGTGATGAATGTGTGAGTCCGCGCCGCCAGTCGCGCGCGGGCGTGCGCCGGTGTACTCGTCGAGGTGCTGCGCCCCCCCGCACAGTGCATTCCGGCTAATTGGAATTCCATCTGCCTCGCCTTGCGATTAAGAGTTGTCGTTGACACCGGTTGAGATTTGCTGATGCCCTGAGGAAAGTATGCCGTGTTCGCAGCTCAACCGCATGTTGAGTGCAAAGACATTGGTGAACTCTGTGTTTCGCGAATGTCAGACCCTGCTGTGAGTTTTCCACTCGCCGTAGGGAAGTGTGTCCAGCACAGTTTTGACCCCCACCTGCACCAGCTGAGGGGTCGCCGGACAGATCGCCAGCCACGCCTCCCCGGACCCGGCGGTCCGGGCCTGCTGGTAGAGCGCGATGCGGCCGCCGGAACCGTCCTTGAGCGACAGCACCGAGGCGCTCGGGCCCTTGGCGTCGTCCTGGTATTGCCGCGCGTACACCGCGACCTCGGCGGCGGGGTCCGACAGCGCCTGGCCCAGCGCGGCCACGGTGGCGGCGCTAATGCCCATCCGGCGCAGGTCGCCGCCGGAGAAGACGTTGAAGCCCGACTCCTGCCACGACTTCGTCGCTTCCAGCATTTCTTCCAGCGGCACGTTGACCGCGTTGATCGCGGCCGGTTCGGCGTGGTGGATGGATTCCAGCGCGTCGATCACCAGGGACGCGATCGAGGCGCTGTCCGCGACGGCGACGTCGTCGACGGTGATCTCACCGCCGACCCGGACCGCCGACACCCAGTGCGGGCCGCGGCGGGCCAGGACCACCCGGAACTCGTTGTCAGGGATGTCGCGCGAGCCCGGGGGCTGATTGTCGTCATCGAGGACGCCGTAGGCCAGCTTGCCTCGGGACAAGAGGGCGACCACTTCGAGGTCGGGCGCGGCGAGCACTCTCATCCGCGCGGCCACGTGCTCGTTCACCTGGTCGTTCTCGACGATGCCCTGCTCGCGCATCACCGCCATTCCGGGATGCTCGTTGAGCCAGTCGCTCGAGTCGGTAGAAACGTATGGCCGGCACCGCAACTCCGGCGCGACGTGCCGGATGTCCAGCAGCGCCTGGAGCATCCAGAAACCGTCAACGTTGACGGTGATATCGGTGCGGGTGCTCTGTTGGTCCATCAATTCCCCACTTGGTCCTAGTTACCTCAGGCGTCGAACTGCACGTTAACCGCAGGACGCGGCAGCACACCGACGGGTGGTGTGCTGCCGCGCCTGAAGTTGCGGGCTAGGCCCAGGAGGACCCAACGGCGCTGTCCGTGGTGGACATGTTGTTGCCCGCGGACTGGACTTTCTGTCCGTGGGAGTTGGCCTGCTCGTAGATGACCTGGAAGTTGCGACCCAACTGGGTGATGAACTCCTGGCACGCGACCGAACCCGCACCGCCCCAGAAGTCGCCGGCAGCAAGCACATCGCGAACGATGGCTTGGTGCTCGGCCTCCAAGGATGCGGCCTGGGCGCGGATCAACGCACCGTGGGCGTCTACATCGCCGAACTGGTAGTTAATGCTCATAACGGTGTTCTCCTAATGTCTTGAGATGTTACGCAGCTGCGGTTTTTAGCGCTAGCTGCCGAGGATTTGCTGCGAGGCCTGCTCTTGCTGCTCGTAGTTGTTCGCGTCGCGAATCAGTCCGTCGCGCACCCCGTGGAGCATGTTGACGATGTTGCGGAAGGCCTGGTTGACCTGACCCATGGTGTCGTACGAGGTGGCCTGGGCCTGACCGCTCCAGCCCGAGCCGGCGATGTTCATCGACGACGACCACATCTTGCGGGCCTCGTCCTCAACGGTCTGGGCGTGCACTTCGAAGCGGCCCGCCATCGCCCGCATCTCGTGCGGGTCGGTCATAAAACGTGTTGCCATGTCGGCTGTTCTCCTTGCTAAGTGGTTACTGGGTGATGTGGTTGAAGACGCGTGGCCGGATCGTTTACGCGTTACGCAACCGCCGAGCCGAATGAATAGAGAATGACCCCCCCTTCCCGTCAGCCGGCGGCCACCGGGTGTTGTCACGGTGAGACGGACGTCAAACCCGAACCGCGGCGTTTGAGTTGACGGAGTGCGTGTTGCTTCCCGGGTCGCGTGCGGGCCCAGTCCTGCGGGCCCGGGACCATCCCCTGCTGGGCGATCAAGCTGGAACCCACGTCGGTGACGATCTGTCCCAAAGCCCCGAAACGCCAATCCGATCAGCAGGGCGGCGGCCGCGTTAGCTGCCTCGGTTGCAGCGTAGGAACCGGAGCTGGTGGACAGGGTGTTCACGAACATCTCGTGAATCGCGGCAGCCTGGGCGCTCACCGCCTGGTACATCTGTGCGTGCGCGGCGAACTGAGCCGCGGTCAACGCCGACACCTCGTCGGCAGCGGCGGGTACCACCCCCGTCGTTGGGGCTGCAGCGGCTGCGTTCTGGGCGCTCAAGGTCGACCCGATAGCCTGCAGGTTCCCGGCCGCCGCGGCCAAAGCCTCCGGCTGTGTGGTCACGAACGACATATTGATTCCCTCCTGGTTCTATCCCCGACTCTGCGAGACTAGATGACTGCGGCCCCCGAGGTCGGTGCGGAAGCCCGGTGTTTGCAACTGTTCACTTAGCGGTACGGCGAATTCATTTTCGGTAACGACACAGTAACAGCGCCTGACCTCGACCGCTGCCCCTCGCGGGACGGTCACAGCAAACGGTACCAGCCCCGGTCCGAAAAAGTTGCTGGTAAGCGTGCATCCGGGATGCTGTGGCCGCGTTGCCCGGCATAAAAATCTGATTGCCGATTAACTCGTCGCGAGGAATCAATGCGATGACCATTCCGGTGGCGCGCCGTGGAGACCTCCTTTCGCCCATTTCAGCCGTTTGATCGCCCCGGTGGCTGCCAAACGCAGGTCCCGGAAGCGATCGTGAAAACTCGAGGCGCAGTCATGCTGCGAACGCCGAGGACTGCGTGGGCCGCTGTCGAGCACCTGGACGGGCCGGTGGTACTCAGCCGGCGAACGGTGGTCGGGCCATGACGGTGGGCCGGAAGCCGTACTTGGGCCCGGCGACTCCGTGTCCGCGCCGCCCGGTCACCGGCCAGCGGCATGCCGCCGAGCAGGTTGCCGGGTCCCCCCGCGGCTTCCGGGGCGGCGCTGATGCTGCTGACCGGGATGGCCTGCCCCGAGGGGGGCGACACTGGGGCCGGGCGCTCCGACCAGGCCACCGGCACCGACAACTTGCCACCCACCGAGGCCGCACTGCCCAGCGCCGCCACCGGGTGCGCCGCGGCGGCACCGCCGCCGAGCATGCCGCCCAGCCCACCCAGGCCGGGCAGCGGCCTTGGCCGCGGCCGGAGCCGCGCCACCGAATCGCACCGACCGACTTGGCGATCTGCACGAAGTTGTTGCCCATACCGATACTGAAGTACGGCAGACCCTCGGTGTTATAGAACAAACCCGCAAACGGGCTGTAGCCGTTGACCAGGGTTCCCAGGTTGGTGGGCAAGGCGGTCTGCCCGGTCAACAGGAACCAGAGCTCGGACAGCGGATCCGTGGTGCCGTGGTGGCCTGGTTGGTCGCGTTGGTGGCGCGGTCGTCGTCGGCTGTCGCCGCGATTGTCACGACCTTGCGAGCGTGTTGCTCGCCGTGCGTGTTGGCCGTCGCGTTGCTGACGCTGGCGCGCCTGCGTTCGCCTGCCCGAGGGGTTAACCACCTTCGGGCGGCCTGGAAGCTGCGTCACCTTGGTCGCCGTGGCCGACTGACCCGCATAGCTGTACATCGCGGCCGCGTCCTGGGCCCAGTACTCGCCGTACTGGGCCTCCAGCTGCGCGATCAGCGGGGTGTTCTGCCCCAGGACGTTGGTCGGCCTGCAGCTGCTGGGATCTGGTGCGGTTCGCCGCGATCAACGGCGGCGGCACCGAGGAGGCGAGCGCCGTCTCATAGGCCGCCGCGGCCGCGCTGCGCCTGGGTGGCCGCCTGCTCGGCCTGAGCGGCCGTGGTGGTCAGCCACGCCACGTACGGTTCGCCGCTTGAGCCATGGCCGCCGACGCCGTCCCGGTCCACTCCTCGCTGGACAGCGCGGTGACGACGTTGTCATAGCTCAACGCCGACGATTGAGTTCGGCGGCAAGCGCACTCCACGCCGATGCCGCGGCCACAAACGAACCCGACCCCGGACCCGAGTAGATCCGCGCCGAATTGAACTCCGGCGGGAACGCCCCAAAATCCACCACGAATAGCCCCTTAACCTGTGATGTTCGAATCGATGCGTCGAGTAGTAGAAAACGTTAATGCGCTGGTGGCCGGGTCCACGCAGGTCGGCGGAGTACCAGCCGTTTGACGCGTCGTTGCGCCGCGCGCCGGGGCCAACCGCTCGGATACCGGTCGGCCGCCCCGACGTGGGCCCAGAAAGCGGACGTGAACTGCGAAAATACGCGGAGACTCAGTACCTGTCGGCTGCGTGCGCCGCGGTGCGGCGTCGGCGTCGGCCGGACGCACATGCATCGAGGCCGGGGATAAAATCCGGTCGCGGATAAAGGTGAGGGCGAACATGCCTGATTCCGACCGCTCATCCGGCCGATGGTGGCCGGGTCAGCACGCTGTAGCGGAACCCGTATTTGTTGACGTAGCCGGCTGCTGCGCCGCGCCGGCCGACGTGCCCGCGGGCATCGCCACGCAGCAGCCCGTTGGCGCCGGCGCACCGGGGCGCCCGTCGCGCCGGCGGCCTGCATCGGCAGGGGCCTCACTCGGCGAGTGTCGCCGTGCTGACCGCCGAGGTCAGCGTCGCCCAATGCTGGGGAACCGACAGCGCCCCGACCCGGGCGGCCTGCCCGGCACCCGCGGAGATCGCACTCCACGTGGCCCACGCCGCCCAGGTTGCCCAAACCCAGGCTCGCGAACTGCGGGGTGGGAACCACGCACCGCCGGCACCCGCCGTGCTACCACCGGGTCCGAAGGTCAACTGCTGGCGCGATCGACGAACAGAAACTGGTTATTCCGTTCGAGAAATAGGCAAGGCCGGTGGTCTGCTTGAGCATGGTGCCATACATGCCGGTGTTAGCCCGGCGTAGTTGTTGGTCGGGGTCGGCAGCCCGGAAGTCAAGAATCCATTGATCAAGTGCTCCAGCCAGGTGAACGGACCCGGATCCGACGTGGTCGTCGTCGCCGACGCTTGCGTCACCGCTTGAGTTGCGGTGGCCGACAACACTTGTGGGGTCACCAGCTGTGAAGTGGTGTTCGCGGTGTTGCCCGCCGGCTCGGCCACGGCCTGGGCGACCGCGGCGGCCTGGTCGGAGTCCGCTTGCGGGGTGGTGGTGTTGGGCGGCGACGTGAACGGGAGCCAGCTCCGAGGCGGTCGCCGACGAGCCGGCGTAGCCGTACATCGCGGCGGCATCCTGGGCCCACATCTCCATGTACTGCGCTTCGGTGGCCGCGATCGCGGGCGTGTTCTGCCCGAAGAAATTGGTCGCCACCAGGGTCGCCAGCAAAACCCGATTGGCGGCGATCACCGGCGGCGGCACCGTCATCGCGAAGGCCGCCTCAAAGGCGGCCGCGGCTGCCCGCGCCTGGTCCGGCGGTCTCTTCGGCCTGCGCGGCCAGGACGCTGAGCCAGCTCACGTATGGCGTGACCGCCGACAACATCGACGACGAGGCCGGCCCGACCCAGGGGGCGTGGGTCAGCTCAGAAATCACCGAAGTGTAGCCACTGGCCGCCGAGCCCAGTTCCGCGCCGAGTCCATCCCAGGCCGCGGCGGCGGCCATGATCGGCCCCGACCCCGGACCCGCATACATCCGGCCGGAGTTGACCTCCGGCGGTAATGCCCCGAAGTACATGGTTACGAAGCACCGGGCTCGAACGACATGTATCCCCTCGCAGGTGGTCTTTCAATGACGTTGAAGAATTTGCTTGCCGGAGGCTAAATGGCCGCACCGCCCCGCCGCCGCTTCGCGATACGGCCGCCGGTGCGGCGGCGATGTTTTCGCGGAGCGGTGTGCCGGCGTGGCCGCGCGTTCGCGGCGTCGCCATGGTTTCGCGGCCAGCGCGTCACTACCTGCAGGAACACCCCGGCTGCCGCCCCACCGGCTCACATCGCCGACATTGGCGCGTGTCGGGGCGACGGCGCACGCGAGAACCCCAGCGCAGGATAAAAATCCGGCCGCAGATAAAGCCCGCGCAAGATTCGCTGCGGCGGCCCGGATGCGACTCGGCGCGACCGGTGCGGAGAGCGCTCGTTGGCCGCCCGGTCGGCGGTGCCGCTCGCACGTCGCGCAAAACGCGCCCTGCCGCCGGTGTTTCGGGGCAGGGCGCGTCGTAGATCGCGGGGGCGGCGGGGACTATCCCGCGAACGGTGGTCGGGCCATGACGGTGGGCCGGAATCCGTACTCGGGACCGGCCGACTCCATGGCCTGCGGCGCCGGTACCGGCCAGCGGCATGCCACCGAGCAGGTTGCCGGGTCCCCCCGCGGCCTCCGGGGCGGCGCTGATGCGCTGACCGGAATCCGCGAAATGGCCCCACGGCCTGGGTGGCCGGGGCTCCCGACCAGGCCACCGGCACCGACAACTTGCCACCGACGGAGGCCGCACTGCCCAGCGCCGCCACCGGGTGCGCCGCGGCGGCACCGCCACCGAGCATGCCACCCAGCCCGCCCAGGCCGGGCAGGGCCTTGGCCGCGGCCGCGAGGCCGCGCCGCCGATCAACCCGACGACTTGGCGATCTGCACGAAGGTGTTGCCCATACCGGTACTGAAGTACGGCAGACCTTCCGTGTTGTAGAAGAGGCTGGCGAAGGGGGCGTAGCCGTTGACCGCCGATCCCAGGCTGGTGGGCAGGCGGTCTGGCCGGTCAACAGGAACCAGAGCTCCGACAACGGATCCGTGGCCGTGGCGGCCTGGGTGGTCGCGTTGGTAGTCGCGGTCGCTGGCGGCTGCGCCAGCGATTGCAGGGTCTTGGACGTTTGCTCGCCGTGGTGTTCGCCGTCGCGTTGGCTGACCGCTGCACGGCCTGCGTCGCCGTGCCCGACGGGGTTAACGACCTCCGGCGCCGTCTGGAAGTGGGTCACCTTGGTCGCCGTCGACGACTGACCCGCATAGCTGTACATCGCGCCCGCGTCCTGCGCCCAATACTCGCCGTACTGGGCCTCCAGCTGCGCGATCAGCGGGGTGTTCTGCCCCAGGACATTCGTGGCCTGCAGCTGCTGGGTCAGCTGGCATCCGGTTGGCCGCGATCAATGGCGGGCGGCACCGAGGAGGCCAGCGCTGGCTCATAGGCCGCCGCGGCCGAACTGCGCCTGGGTGGCGGCCTGTTCGGCCTGAGCGGCGGTCGCGGTCATCCACGCCACATACGGAGTGGCAGCCTGAGCCATCGCCGCCGAGGCCGTCCCGGTCCACTCCTCGCTGGTCAGCGCGGTGACCACCTGTCTCATAGCTCAGCGCAGCCGAGTTGAGCTCGGCGGCAAGCGCATTCCACGCCGATGCCGCGGCCATCAAGGACCCCGACCCCGGACCCGAATAGATCCGCGCCGAATTGAATTCCGGCGGAAAGGTTCCGAAATCCAACATCATTGACTCCTTAACCAGCCGCGGCCGCGTTGGCCGCCTCAGTCACCGCGTACGACCCAGAGCTTGTGCTCAGGGTGTTGACAAACATTTCGTGGATCGCCGCCGCCTGAGCGCTGACGGCCTGGTACATCTGCGCGTGCGCAGCGAACTGCGCCGCCGTCAGCGCCGACACCTCGTCGGCAGCAGCCGGCACCACCCCCGTCGTCGGGGCCGCCGCCGCGGCGTTCTGAGCGCTCAGCGTTGAGCCGATGGTTTGCAGGTTGCCCGCAGCGGCTGCCAGCGCTTCGGGCTGCGTGGTCACAAAAGACATCTGGATTTGTTCCCTTCCGCTCGGGCCCGGCGACATTCCGGGCGGGCTTGCTGCGTGGACTACTGTTCATTTGTTGGCTCTCCGTTATCCGGCCGACGGTGGGCGGGTGAGCACGCTGTAGCGGAACCCGTACTTGTTGACGTAACCGGCGGCCGCGCCGCGTCGGCCCATCGACCCGACCGGCATGCCGCGCAGCAGACCATTGGCCGGAGAATTGGCCCCGCCCGCCGCGGCCTGGATCGGAGTGGCCTCCTCCGACAGTGCCGCCGGGGTTACCGACGAGGTCAACGTCCCCCAATGCTGGGGCACCGAGAGCAGCCCCACCCGGCCGGCCTGGCCGACCCCCGCGGAGACCGCACCCACGTGGCCCACACCGCCGAGGTTGCCCAGACCCAGAGTTCGCGAACTGCGGGGTCGGGAACCAGGCGCCATTGGCACCCGCCGTAGTACCGCCGGGACCGGAGACCAACTGCTGGGCGAGCTGGACCAGAAGTCGGTATGCCATTCGAGAAGTAGGCAAGGCCCGAGGTCTGCTTGAGGATCACGGTGTACAAGGTGGGGTTCAGCCCAAGCCAGTTGTTGGTGGGGGTCGGCAGCCCGGGTGGAAATTCTAAGAAGTCCTGAATGTGCTCAGAGTAGTCCGCGGATTCGTGGTGGCCGCGGTCGTTTGTGTCGCCGCCTGAGTTGTGCTGGCCGACAACGTTGTGGGAGTTGCGGGGTCACGCTGGCGACGTGGTCTGTGCGGTGTTGCCCGCCGGCTCGGCGGCGGCCTTGGCGACCGCGGCGGCCTGGTCGGGTCGGCCTCCGGGGTGGTCGGTATTGGGCGGCGTCGACGAACGGAGCCAACATCGAGGCGGTCACCGAAGACGCGGAGTACCCGGCCATCGCTGCGGCGTCTTGTGCCCACATCTCCATGTACTGGGCCTCGGTGGCCGCGATCGCGGGCGTGTTCTGCCCGAAGAAGTTCGTCGCCACCAGGGTCGCCAACAACACTCGGTTGGCCGCGATCACCGGCGGGGGCACCGTCATGCGAACGCCGCCTCAAAGGCCGCCGCGGCGGCCCGGCCCTGCCCGGCGGTCTCCTCGGCCTGCGCGGCCATGGTGCTGAGCCAGCTCACGTACGGGGTGATCGCCGAAAGCATCGACATCGATGCCGGTCCCACCCAGGGCCCGCTGGTGAGCTCGGTAACCACCGAGCTATAGCCGCTGGCCGCTACACCCAATTCCGCCGCAATTTCATCCCAGGCGGCGGCGGCGGCCATCATTGGCCCCGACCCCGGACCCGCATACATGCGACCGGAATTGATTTCGGGCGGTAACGCCGCGAAGTCAAACACCGTGTCCTCCTCAGTCGGCCGCGAACGCATGCGATCTCGGCACTCACATAGGAATCAGTGGTGGCCGTGGTCACGGCTCTGTAAACGACGCCACCGGGCGGCCGCTGCACCCACGGGAGTCGCTGGCGGAGCTTCCTCGCCCCGCAACCCCATCGCCGGGCCGGCCGGTGCACGTTGACCAGCTGGCTGTGCCCGCAAAGTTGGTATGCCACCGCACTTCTCGGACGTCTGGTCAGAAACGACATGCACCTTCTGCCTCGGCTAATCTCCCGCTATCAGCAACCGAGCGACAGCTCTTCGTGCCCGAACTGCCGCCCGGCACTGAGATTAGTTCGTTATGCGGCAAACACCGACACCCCAAAGCCGCCTGTTCATCAATGGCCAGCCACTGTTCATTCCCGGTCGGCGGGAGTTCATAAAAGACAACGGATTGTTCATTAACCGTTTGCTTTCCGTCCCGCGGCGGCAGCACCGGCTTGCGCCGTCAGTCCTCGTCGAGAATCAGCGCCATTTCGGGACAGGAAGCGACGCCGTCGCGGGTCGATTGCTCGTCTTCGGGCCTAACCTCGTGCTCCTCGAGGATCGAATAGCCGGACTCGTCAATGGGAAAGAGGTCCGGGTCGACGGCGTAGCACTGCGCGTGGCCCACACATTTCGACTGTTCCAGACGAACCCTCACGAGGCTTCCTCCCTAGGCGGCCCGGCACGACGTAAACACCCCCGTACCGGACGAACTTGCACTTCGCGGTGCGGTACCCAGATTAGTCGGTCGGTAAAGTGTCGAAGATGTTCACCGATCGCCGCCGGGCGCCGCGAAACACGGATTAGCGTGGGCCGGCAGATCGTGTTCCTTTGCCGCGCATGCAATATTGATGTGCCGCCAAACGTTGGCATCTACGAAGTTCAACGAAGTTCCAATCGAGTCGGCGTTTTTGGACAAAGACAGACCACCGGAGATCGAAGCGCATGAGCGAAGGCCAGCAGGGCTCGTTCTACCTACCCCGGCTTGATTTCACCACGCTGCCGATGACCGTGGACCGCGGCCTCGGGTGGAAGACGCTGCGCGACGCCGGACCGGTTGTGTTCATGAACGGCCACTACTACATCACCCGGCGCGAGGACGTGCTGGCCGCACTGCGCAACACGAAGGTGTTCTCATCGACGGTGCTGCAGCCCCCCGGCCACCCATTGCCGGTGCTGCCGCTGGCTTTTGATCCGCCGCAACACACCCGCTACCGCCAAATTCTGCAGCCGTTCTTCAGCCCGCACGCGTTGAGCAAGTCGCGTCCGGTGTTGCAGCGCCACGCCAGCGAGATGATCGCGGCACTGGCCGGCCGGGGTGAGTCCGAAGTGATGGCGGACTTCGCCAACCTGTATCCGTTTCAGGTGTTCATGGACCTCTACGGCCTGCCGGTGCAGGATCGTGACCGTCTCATCGATTGGAAAGACGCTGTCGTCGGTGAGAAGCCCTTCATCACCCAGAGCGATATCGAGAAGTCCGAGCGGCTGCTGGCGTATCTGGTCGACGCCATCGCGCAGCGCCGGCAGAACCCGGGCTCGGACATGTTGTCGAAGGTGATGACCAGCAAGGGCAACTTCACCGATCTCGAACTGCTGGGCATGAGCCACCTGCTGATCCTGGCCGGCCTGGACACGGTGACAGCGGCCATCGGATTCTCGCTGTACGAATTGGCGCGCCGGCCGCAGCTGCGCAAGGAGCTGCGCGACAACCCAAAGCAGATCAGGGTTTTCATCGAAGAGATCGTCCGGTTGGAACCGTCGGCACCGGTGGCACCACGGATCACCACCGAATTCGTCGAGGTCGGCGGCATGACGCTGCCGCCGGGCACCTCGGTGCGGCTCTGCATGGCCGCGGTCAATCGTGACGACAGCGACGCCATGTCCACCAACGAGCTCAACATGGACGGAAAAGTCCACCGGCACTGGGGGTTTGGCGGTGGGCCGCACCGTTGCCTGGGCTCGCACCTGGCGCGCATCGAACTGACGGTGATCGTCGCGGAATGGCTCACCCAGATTCCGGATTTCGAACTGCCCGAGGGCTACTCCCCCGCGATCAATTACCCGTCAAAGAGTTTCGCGCTCAAGGAATTGCCGCTGCGCTGGGGCTGAATCCGGTGTGACCCGGTCAGCCCAGCGCAACGGCGTCCGTCCTACTTGCTACTTGCGCAATTCGGTCGCTGCGACCTGAACGAACACGCCGGTGTCCTCGGCCATCAGCAGGCCTCGACCGCGGGGCAGCGGACCACCCTTCATCTTGCCGCGGATGAATCCCTCGTCGGGGTCGGCGTCCATCACCAGCAGCGGCGCGTTCGCCTGGGCCAGTGCCCGCAGCATCGGGTCGCTGCCGGCCGACGACCAACCACCGAACGTGCGCGTGACGATCACGTGCAGGCCGACGTCGGCGGCCCGGGTCACCCAGGGGGCCGCCTTGTGCAGCGGCGAGTCGAAACCTGCCGGCAGCTGCTGGATGTCGTCGACGATCAGGAAGATCTCCGGCCCACTCCACCAGTTCCGCGACAGCAATTCTTCGGCCGACAACCCGGGCGGCGGCTCGCGGCCGGCCAGGATCGCAGCCAGTTCGCCCATCATCGCCTGCACGCCATCGAGGTTGTAGGCGAATTTCTCCACGTAGTCGGAGCCGAGCGTGGTCAGCAGCTGACGACGCGGGTCCACCAGCCACACCTGCGCCGAGGGCTGCCCGGCCGGCGGCGTCGGAGCGCTGGTCGCTCCCGGTGCGTACAACCGCCCGATCTCGGACATGATCGTGGCCAGCGTCGTGGTACGCCCACATTCGCGACGGCCCGGTCACCATCAGGTGCGCGTTCTCGGCGAAGTTGAGATAGACCGGCGACAAGTCCAATTCCGATATGGCCCAAGCGATTCCGCCCGCGCCGACGCCCTGGCGGGTGTCCTGCGCGGCGAGCTCGCGAAGCTGCTCCACCCTGAACGTCGCCGGCAGCCGGCGCACGGGCGGAGCCGCGGCGCTGGTGATCCGGCTGACGGCTTCGACGATGCTGTCGGACTCGAAGCGGTTGTCAGGCGTGCTGGCCAGCGCGGGTCGCGCCACCAACGTGTGCAGGCCGGACTGCGGGTCGGCATCGAGGCGAACGTAGTTGACCGCGACCATGCCACGACCCGGCTTGACCGGAACGTCCTTGGCGAACCGGGAACGTACCAGCTTGGCATCTTCCACGGCGGCCAGCCGCAGCTCGACACGGGAGCCGAAACCGCTGCGCACCGGCGGCCGCAGTTCCGATTCGCGATCGGCGGTGACCACCACGTGCACCCCGAACGAGGGGCCCTGGTTGATGATCACGTTCACCTGCTCGATCAGCACCTCGTTTTCCTCGGCCAGCGCCCGGTAGTTGTCGACCACCAGGTAGACGTCGCCGAACCCGTCGTTGGGTACCGGACCGGGCTCGTCGCCGAACTTGCGGCGCCGGAACACCTCCATCGAGGCGATCCCGTACTCGAGGAAGGTGCGCTTGCGCTCCCGCACCAGGGCGAGCAGTTCGGCCACCGTGCGACGAACACCGTAGGGGTCGGTCGGACCGGCCACCTCACCGACGTGGGGCAGGCGGGCGACCGTGGTCAACGCGGTGCTGCTGTAGGCCAGGCAGTAGAACTGGATCTGCTCGGGAGTATGGGTCAGCGCCGCCGAACAGATCAGCGTCTGCAGCGCGGTGGTCTTACCCGAACCACCGGCACCCAGAATCAGAACGTTGGCACCGGGCCCGGACGTGTCGACCGTCCACGGCGGCTGGTCGTGCTTGAAGGGACGGTCGATGATCCCGATCGGGAACACCAGATCCCGCGCGGTGCCGTAGTTCTGCTGCCAGGGGTGACCCAGGAACCGGTTCACCAGCTCGTCGATGGCGACGGGCGTGGCTCAGGGGCGGCTGCCACAGGCGGTACGGCTGGAAGTCGATCTTGCGTAGCTGGTCGATGATGACCGTACCGACCTTCGGCGTCCTGATCCCTTCGTCGTCACCGTCTTCCGCGCGCTCGGCCTCGATCACGCTCGCCGTCGGCCGGGATGGCCGGGACGGTGACGTCGGGTCCGCCGACGCTGACCTCCAGCGGGGTGAACGAGTTGGTGAACAGTTGCGGCCGTGACGTAGTCGATGCTGTGCACCAACGCCGGCGCTTCGTCTCCGTCGTCGGTGAGGCCGCGCGGAAAGTAGTCCCGCCACAGGAATTCGGCCTGGAAACGGGTGACGTCTTCCAGGCTGCGGCGGAAGTAGCCCAGACCGGCTTTGGCGGGCAGGTTCACCGCGTTCGGCACGCCGGCCGCCTGCGCCGCACCGGCGGTGCGCGCCTTCAGCACCAACCGGTAACCCATGTTCTCCATGAGCTTTTCGGCGCGGCTCTCGATGGTCTGCGACGCCATCATCAGGTGGATCCAGTACGCGCGGCCCTGACGGCCGATCGAGTCGAGGACGTCGACCGCCGTCGGCATGATGCGGAACCATTCGTAGAACTCGTCGATGACCACCACGAGCATCGGCAGCGGTGCCATGTCCTGGCCACGCGCCCGCATGCGGCTGCGCACCGAGTTGTATTCCTTGGCGTCGTCGACACCGGCGCTGTCGCAGATCGCCTTGCGGCGGGCGATCTCGCCCCACAGCGCGTCCAGGAAGCGCTCCATCAACGCCTGGTCTTCTTCCAGGTCGGTGATGATCCGGGATACGTGCGGCACCCCGGCGAACGGCTTGACCGCCGACCCACCCTTGAGGTCGGCCAGCACGAACTGCAGCTCGTCGGGCGGGTGGCTGAGCATCAGCGATTCGATCACCGTGCGCACCAGGGTCGATTTACCCGAACCCGTCGTGCCGGACATGACCCCGTGCGGACCATCGCCGCCTTCGTCCAGCGACTTCATGTCCAAGAACAGCAACTCGCCGTTGTCGGAGCGAACACCGAACGGCGCCCGCAACCGCGACCTGCCCATCGAGTCGTTGCGGCTACCCCACAGCGACTCGAAATCAATGCGGCCCGGGTCGTCAATTCCGTAGTAGGCCATGATGTCTCGGGCGCCGATGTGCGTCACCCGCTGGCCGATCTCCTCGTATGCCTCGGCGAGCCGCCAACGCGCCAGCTTCTGCGAGAACTCTTCTGCCTCGGCGACGCTGATGTGGTCGGTGAGCGCGAAGAACCAGGGCTTCTCGTCGATGACCATCCAGGTGTCGCGGTCGCGGGGCAGCGCCTCGATCACGCCCTTCTGGTCGAACCGCAGCGTGCGCTCCGGGACCGCGCTCCACATCGCGGAGCCGGTGAGGTCGAAGAACGTCACCCCGTCGACGCCTTCGCCGCTGATCACGTATTCCCATTGCGGGTCAACGACATCGGCGATGATCACGGTGTGCGGTGTCGGGGTCTGGGCCGAGGAACTGGCGTGCCGCGGCGTGAAAGAGCCACGGCCGGCGAACAATTCGGCCTGCTCGGCGGCGAACTCGCGCACCGAGCTGTAGACCATCCGCGCGTTACCCGCGGCGTCCTGGCGGCGCGGGTCACCGAAGTGCGGCAGCCACTTCACCCAGTCCCATTCGTCCAGGTTCGAACTGACTACGACCATGCGCATGTGGTCGGGCCCGTGCGAGAACGCCAGCTGGCACACGATCGCCCGCATCAGTCCGGTCACCTGCTCGCGATCACCGGCCAGCGAGTACCAGGGCTCGACCAGCACCGAGATCATCTTGGGCAGGTTGTAGACGACGCTTTGATAGCGACCGAATTCCTGAAGCGCCTTACCGGTCACCGGCTCGAGCTCGATGTCGGTCGGCATGTTCTGGGGCTCACCCCAGGTCACCTCGGGACGCGTCATGCCGACGCCGACACGGACCACGCCGAAGTTCAGGTCCTTGCCGTCGGGCTTGCGTTCCCACATCCGCGACGACCCGACCGCGGCAGCCAGCGTGGTGGGCGCCGGGTGGAACCACCGGTAGTTGGCGTCCATGCTGTCGGCGGACTCGTGGGCGGTCTCCCGCAGCATGTCCAGCATCAGCATGAACTGGGCGCGCATCGAGTCCAACTTGGGCCGGCTCATCTGCTGCTGGCCGCCGAACCGGCCGCCGAACATCATCATCGCGACGCCACCGATCATGAAGATCGGGAAGATCGAGCCGGCGCCGCCGAACACGTGCGAACCGCTGGCGAAAGTCATGGCGACCATGCCGATCAGCAGGCCGACCACCACGACGCCGACCACGATCAGCCACCAGGGCTTGCCCTCCGGCGGCGGGATGCTCAACGGCGTCGGAAGGACGATGTTCTCCGGCTTGATTACCGGAGGCTTCTCCGGCGTCGGCCGCGCAAATCCACGTTTCACTTCGGTACCGCCAACTCTCCTGGGGACATATCCATCGGTAGCGTGTCGTGCTCCACCAGCGCATCCGCTCGCGACAACGTCGGCCCTTGCGGAAGCAACCGCAGCGCCACCCACGGCGCCAGGCCCGGTTTCGTCTTCAGGCCCAACGCTTCTCGTACCTCGCGGGTGTCGTCGACCCCGAAGCGGGCACCCGCATCCGTGAGCCACCACAGCGATTCGGTCGTCTTGGCGCCGGGGTCGTTTCCGGTGACGGCCACGAAGTTCGCGTAGTCGGGCCCGAAGAAGACCTGGTCGGCCTCGCGGCCGGTGGTGTCGGCCTTGACCAGCGACACCACCCTGCTGACGTCCTTCGACTCGACCGGAATGGTCGCGCCGGAGATGACCTGGACGCGGGCCCGATTCTCACCGGAGGTCTTCTGCCACCACCAGCAGGTCGCCGGGTTCTCGCGAATGTCCATCACATTCAGCGGGCGCGTCCGGGTAGGACGACAGATCCAGCTTGTTGACCACCGGCATCTTCGCCAACGCGGAGGGTTCAACGGTCACGGGCTTGGTGTTGCCCGGTCCGGCGTTCTGCAGAATCTGGGCCACCAGCGGCGGCAGCGTCTGCACACCGTCGGCCAACACCAATGAATACTGTTGCGGCCCACTGATTTGCGGGGTGACGATCACCGTGCCGATCGGACCGGGCGCGTTCGGGAACGATGCGCCGGCGCCGGCATTCTGGATCTGCGGCACCGTCAGTTCAGGACCCACCGGCAACGCGTCGTACAGGGCGCGGCTCATCGGCTTCGCCATGCTGACCTGCTCGGGGGTCAGCCCCAGCGGCAGCAGCACCGATCGGTTCGCACCCGTCGATGCGTGAGCGGCGTCCGTCGCGGATCACCCAGGCGTCCCCGCCGTAGTTCAGCACCACCGCGTCCGACCCGGTCAGCACCCGCCGGTGGTTGCTCAGATCCGGGATTGCCGTCGATCACCGTCACCGTCACCCCGGACGGCGCCCCGGCACCGGTCGAGTTCGCCACGGTGTCGCAGACCAGCCAGGACGACGCGGCGGGGCTGGTCGGGTGGAAGCTCGACGGTGCACCCGGGATGCCCACCATCGGACCGCGCGGCAGGGTGGCGATCTGGTTGGACTTGACCAGGTGCGGGTTGTCCGGACGACCGGCGATCAGGCGGGCCGACGCCAAGTTCAGCGCGGGGTACAACTTGTCACCCGACGCGGACGTACAGCGCGCCCGAGTCGCGGTCGGCGATGATCGGCGACTCGTCGATCTGGCCGGCCGGGCTGATGAATGAGTAGAGCAGCGCGCCCAGGCAGATCACCAGCGCGGCAGAGATCGATGCCACGACGGCCAGGTTCTGCCGCCGTCCCGGCTCGACCTCCATGCGGACGCGCCACCGGGTCAGCGCCATCGCGGTCCGGCGCGCAAGGAATTGGTAGCCGGTCACCTGGGTCCGGGTCGACAACCCGAGGCCGTACCCCGACCCGCGCTGCCCGCGACTCTCTTCCGCCACTTAATTCACCATCCGGTCTGCTTATGCGTCTGGATATTGTCCCTCTGACTGATCCAGCGCGAATTACATGACAACCGTAAGCGCACCTGCGCGGACCTCGCCATGCGGCGCCAAAGCCAGTTCACTTCCACATCTTTTAATGCAGCCCGAACCCGACCGCGTTCCCCATGCCGGAGCCGCCGGCACGAACGGCGGCGCATGCGCCACTGAGCTGCCAGTTTCTTTTCCCCCACCGATGAGCCGACCGGATGCTTCTAGTCTCCTCGGAGCATCGTAGTGGCCGCGCGGGCTCTCGTCCTGTCGAGCGCATCGAAGCCGTTGTGGCGGAGAAGCCATAAATGAATGGCAGGCCACCGCCCAGCAAAGAATGCGCTAACTCGCGCCGGGTCCGAGTCGCCGCCCGCGAATCCTGGCACCAAGATGGCGGTATGACTGAACTCGCGCCGTCGCTGATCGAACTCGCCCGGCGATACGGCATCGCGACGGAGTACGAGGACTGGACCGGCCGGCGGGTGCGGGTTTCCGAGGCCACGTTGAAGGCCGTGTTGGGTGCGCTCGGCGTCGCGGCCGACGACGAGCAGGAGCGCAACGTCGCGCTGACGCGCGAAGCTGCGGTCGCACTGGGCGCGCCGGCTGCCGGCGACCATCGTCGGGCGTACCGGCGAGCAGATCCGGTTCTGGGCGCATGTCACCCACGGCGATCCCGCCGAGGTGTGGTTGCAGCTCGAAGACGGCACGGTGCGCGGCGGCGTCGAACAGGTCGACAACTTCACCCCGCCGTTCGACCTGGACGGCCGCTGGGTCGGCGAGGCCAGCTTCCTGCTGCCCGCCGATCTGCCGCTGGGCTATCACCGGGTACACCTGCGCTCCGGTGACTCCGAGACCAGCACCGCGCTGATCGTGACGCCGGACTGGCTCGGGCTGCCGGAGCGGCTCGGCGCCCGCCGCGCGTGGGGCCTGGCCGCTCAGCTCTACAGCGTGCGGTCGCGGCAGTCGTGGGGCGTCGGCGATCTGACCGATCTGACCGACCTGGCGGTGTGGTCGGCGTCGCGCCACGGCGCCGACTATCTCTTGGTCAATCCGCTGCACGCCGCGGCCCCGACCAAGCCGATGGAGCCGTCGCCGTACCTGCCGACGTCGCGGCGCTTCGTCAACCCGATTTATCTTCATGTCGAGGCAATCCCCGAATTCGCCGACCTGACCAAGCGCAGCCGGGTCCGCCGGCTGCGGTCCGAGGTCCAGCAGCGCGCCGGCCGCGTCGACGCCATCGACCGCGACAGCTCATGGGCGGCGAAGCGGGCAGCACTCAAGCTGCTGCACCAAGAACCGCGGTCGGCGGGACGGGAGCTGTCCTACGCCGCGTTCCGCGACCGGGAGGGCCGCGCACTGGACGACTTCGCCACCTGGTGCGCGCTGGCCGAAGAACACGGCGCGCGACTGGCATTCCTGGCCCGAGGCGCTCCAGCACCCGGATGCGGCCGGGATTGCGGACTTCGTCGAAAAGCATTCGGACACAGTCGATTTCCACCGCTGGCTGCAGTGGCAACTCGACGAGCAGCTCGCCGCGGCGCAGTCGCAGGCGATCCGGGCCGGCATGTCGCTGGGCGTCATGCATGACCTGGCCGTCGGCGTGCACCCCAATGGCGCCGACGCCTGGGCGCTGCAGGACGTGATGGCGCTGGGCGTGACCGCGGGTGCGCCGCCCGACGAGTTCAACCAGCTCGGCCAGGACTGGTCCCAACCGCCGTGGCGACCAGACCGGTTGGACGAGCACGAATATCGGCCTTTTCGCGCGCTGATCCGTGCGGTGTTGCGGCATGCCGGTGGGGTCCGCATCGACCACATCATCGGGTTGTTCCGGCTCTGGTGGATCCCGCGGGCGTACCTCGCCCACCGAAGGCACCTACGTGCGGTACGACCACGAGGCCATGATCGGCATCGTCGCGCTGGAAGCGCACCGGGCGGGCGCGGTCGTCGTCGGCGAGGATCTCGGCACGGTCGAGCCGTGGGTACGCGATTACCTCTTGTTACGGGGCTTGCTGGGCACCTCGATCCTCTGGTTCGAGTTGGACCGCGACGACCCGAGTGGCAGCGGAGCTCCGCTGCCGGCCGAGCGCTGGCGCGAGTACTGCCTGTCCTCGGTCACCACGCACGATCTGCCGCCGACCGCCGGCTATCTGGCGGGTGACCATGTGCGGCTGCGTGATTCGTTGGGGTTGCTGACCCGTCCCGTCGAAGAGGAGCTCGAGTCCGACCGGACCGAGCTGGCGGCGTGGATGGCCGAGCTGCGCCGGGTCGGGTTGCTCGAGGACGGCGAACGAAGACCCCGAGCAGGTCGTCCTGGCGCTGTACCGCTACCTGGGCAGGACGCCGTCGCGGCTGCTGGGCGTGGCACTGACCGACGCCGTCGGTGATCGGCGGACCCAGAATCAGCCCGGCACCACCGACGAATACCCCAACTGGCGGGTGCCGCTGACTGGCCCCGACGGGCGCGCGGTGATGCTCGAGGACGTGTTCACCGATCGCCGCACCGCCACGCTCGCCGAAGCCGTGCGTGCCGCGATCGCGCCCGTCGCCACCGAAACCGCGACCCGCTAGTCGCGCCGCCGGGTGCCTTGTTAGCTTCGAAAACCATGAAGGTCTCAGTCGTGGCCCCGGTCGCCGACGGTGTCACTGCGGATCCCGACTGGATGGTGGCGTTCGCACGCCACCTCGAAGCGTGCGGGTTCGAATCGATCGTCGCTGTCGAGCACACCGTGTTGCTCACCCGCTACGACAGCGTCTATCCCTACGACAATTCGGGACGCGTCGGCCTGGCGCCGGACTGCCCCATCCCGGATCCGCTTGACCTGCTTGGCGTTTCTGGCCGGCCACACCAGCCGCCTGGGGCTGGCCACCGGCGTGCTGGTCCTGCCCAACCACCATCCGGTGGTGCTGGCCAAGCGGGCCGCCACCGTCGACGCCCTGTCGGGCGGGAGGCTGCGCCTGTGCGTGGGCGTGGGCTGGCTGAAGGAAGAGCTCGCCGCCTGCGACGTGGACTTCGACAGCCGGGGCCGGCGGGCCGACGAGCAGCTGGCCGTCCTGCGGGAGTTGTGGGCGCAGCGGCCCGGTGGGGCGTCTTTCACGGGCGAATTCTTCGAGCTTCGAGGATGTCATGTGCTATCCGAAACCCGTTGCGGCGGAACGCCTCCCGATTCACATCGGCGGGCACAGCCGCGCCGCCGCGCGCCGCGCCGGACGCCTCGGCGACGGCTTTCAGCCGCTCGGGGTGACCGGGCCGCGGCTCGCGTCGCTGATCGCGCTCATGCGTGACGAGGCGTCGTCGGCGGGCCGTGATCCGGCGGCGCTGGAAGTGTCACTGGGCCACGCGGTCACCAAGATCGATGCCGAGCGCGCGGCCGCCTTGGCCGATCAGGGCGCCGACCGGTTGGTGCTGGCCATGCCGTCGACCACCGATATCGAGCAGGCCAAGGACCTGTTGTCGGCGTGTGCGCAACGGCTGTCCCTGACGCTCGATGACGCTTTCAGCCGAACAGCGGACCGCGCTGAGCGATCTGGTGCACCGGTACGCCGCCAATGTCGACGACCGCGAATTCGACTGCTGTTGCAGGGCTTTTCGCTGCCGAATGCCGAGCTGGTGGTGCCCGCACCGCCGGCCGATCTGCGGCCGATCCATACGCATCGCGGCCGGCAGGCCATCGCCGCCGCGGTCGCGGCCGTCGCCGCGGTCGCCCGCACCGAGCACGCGATCATCGGTGAGGTGTACGACGCGGCCGCGCAACCCGGCACCGCCCGCGGGCGGATCGCGTGCGTCGCGCACCACTGGAGCGAGCGCGACGCCGAGTTCGTGGACGTGGCGTGGCACCTGCGCTACGACGACGAGTACGTGCTGACCGACGCGGGCTGGCGGATCAGCCGCCGGGCATTGACGGTCAACGCCATCGAGACCCGCCCGGTGCGCCGGCTGCTGCCGCAGGACCCTGCCTAGCGTGTTGGCAGCAGATTATGCGCACACTCACAGCAAAACGCATCGGTTCGTATCTGCGGCGCAAATCAGCGCATTATTTGGGTAAGTGCGGCTAACCCCGTCGCGCCTCGGCCGGATTTTGCGCGCTGTGCGCGCTGCACCGGCCATTGCAGCCCGCACGGGTGCCGCAACCAGAGCCTTTGATCCCGATCGACTCCAATTAATCCAGATGCATTCGTGTAATTTCGGCCGCGTGACGAACACCGTTGATTCCGCGGGGACCGGTGCAGGACGAGCAGCGCAGCGCGGCTCGGTCATCCACGCTGGCAGTGGGCACGCCGCTGACGTCCGATCCCCGACTACCGCAACGAGATACACACCGCCGAAGACATCATCGATGTCGAGCACTACGGTGGCGGCTTCGACCTCACCCGGCGGGCCACCGCCCCGAAGCTACGCATCGGCCGCGACAGGTGGTTCAACCTGCTGTGGTTGATCCCCATCGGCTTTGCCGTGCTGGTCGCCGGCGGTCGCGATTGGCAAGGGCTTGCACAACGTGCCGGCGGTGCAGTCGTTCATTCAGCGCTATCCCGGGCCGGACATCGCCGCGCATAGCCGCCCGGCCTGCCCGCGTGGCTCGGCTGGACGCACTTCTTCAACCTGTTCATGATGATGTTCATCATCAGGACGGGCATCCAGATCCTCTGTGACCATCCCCGGCTCTACTTCAGCCGCAATGCCACCCCCGGCAAGGACGAGTGGCTGCGGGTGGGTCCGCCGGTTCCGGACGACGAGCTGTGGACGGCCAACGCCGACACCGTCGCCTTGCCACCGCAGTTGGGGCTGCCCGGGTTCCGGCACTCCATCGGCCTGGCCCGCTGGTGGCATCTGGGTATCGACGTGTTGTGGCTCGCTCAACGGCGCGGTCTTCTACGTGCTGCTGTTCGCCACCGGGCAATGGCGCCACATCGTGCCGACCAGCTGGGACGTCTTCCCGAACGCGGCGTCGGTGGCGATTCAGTACCTGTCGCTGGAGCTGGCCGACCGACAACGGCTGGGTCGCCTACAACGGCCTGCAGCTGCTGTCGTACTTCACGACCGTCTTCATCGCCGCCCCGGCAGCGCTGATCACCGGTCTGGGAATGTCGCCCGCGCTATCGCAGCGCGTCCACTGGCTCAGCAAGCGGCTGAGCATCCAGCACGCGCGGTCGCTGCACTTCGTGGTGCTGGTCTACTTCCTGTTCTTCATCCTGGTGCACGTCACGATGGTTCTGACGACCAGCGCGCTGCGAAACCTCAACCACATGTTCGCCTCCCGCGACGACAACAGCTGGATCGGTTTCGGAATCTTCGCCGCGGCCATGGTGCTGACCGCGATCGCTTGGGTCTGGGCCACTCCCTTCACCATTCGCCATCCGCGCGTGGTGCAGCGAGTCGGCTATGCGCTGGTGGGTCCCTTCCAACGGATGCTCGAGCAGCTGGACCCCAAGCCGGGCGCCTTCACCGAGAAGGACATCTCGCCGCACCACTGGCGCAACGGCCGCCTGCCGGAGACCGTCGAGTACAAGGAGCTCGAGCGCGACGACTTCAAGGACTGGCGGCTGCGGGTCTACGGTCTGGTCGAGCACCCGATGGAATTCTCGCTCGAGGACTTGATGGCACTGCCCTATCACGAGCAGATCAGCCAGCACTTCTGCATCCAGGCGTGGTCGGGCGTCGCCAAATGGGGTGGCGTGCAGATGAAGACGATCATGGACATCGTCAAACCGCTTCCCGAGGCGAAATGGGCGGTCTTCTATTCGATGGGTCTGGGCGCTACGGGCGGCATCTACTACAACGCCCATCACATCGGCCAGATGGACCACCACATGACGATGCTGGCCTACAACATGAACGACCAGCAGCTCCCCTACATGCACGGCAGACCGCTGCGGCTGCGCAACGAATTGCAGCACGGCTTCAAACTGGTGAAGTGGATCAAAGGCATCGAGTTCGTCGCCGACTACCACGACATCGGCAGCGGTTATGGTGGCTACAGCGAAGACCACAAATACTTCGGGCGCCACCAAACGCTGTAAGCCGGAGCCCCGCGTCTCCTCTGCCAAGTCGTTTGTCCGAACGGCGATTTGGGTAGCACCAACACATCGGCCGAAACGGATGTGACAGCAGAGGAGACGCCATGAGGTACAACCCTGTCGATCACGATCGGACCGCTGACCAGAACACGAACGAATCGGCGCACACCCCTGGGCTTCTCGTCGTCGCCGCCGCCGCGCTGGCGCTCGTCGTATGTGTGGCCGACTTCGCGCTCGGCAAGGCCGGGGCGGGTGTCGCCGCCGCGATCATCGCCATGCTCGCCTTCGGGGCGGGCCTGTCCTGGCTTGCGATGGACCGCAGGCGAATTCGCGACGCGGAGCGGGAATGGGTGATCAGCCACCCGGCCCGATAGCGCAGCCACGGAGCGCAGAGGCTACTGCAGGGTTGCGAGGTTGTTCACGGACTTTTGCACATCGGACCGCAGCACGCGGGCGACCAATCCCCCCACCGGCCCGCTGAGCAAGCCGCCGCCGAGATCGGCGGTCAGACGGAACGTCGACCCGGGGTGGTCATCGGTGACGGTCATCGTCACCGTCAGTCGGATACCACCGCGTCCGCGGCCCCGCAGCTCAATGGCCTTCGGTTCCTCGTACCGGGTGACCTCCCAGTGGATGACGTTGCGAAAGCCCTTGACCTTGACGCACGACGAGACACAAGTGCCCTTCTCGATCGTGTCGGGCACCGGCCCCCGCCACCCGGCGAAAATCGTCATCCACTCGTCGAATCGATCCAGGTCGGACGCCAGCTTCCAAGCCGCGTCCGGTTCTACCTGCGACGACACCGAGACATCTACGCGAGCCAAAGTCTTCCTCCCTGGCGGTCACAAAACGCCGCCGCCTCGGCCGGCGACAGACGCACAACCGTGGCTGAGTACCCCGACACCGTCGCGCGTATTCGTGGGCCCGGACACGCTCAGGGCCAGGCCTGCTCCAGCTGCTGGGAGACGTCGATGATTTGCGCCGCCTGCGACTGGGGCGCGTCGATCTCCGTGGCGACATAGTGCGCGATGAACCGCCGGATCTCACCGTCGACGCCGGCCAGGATCCGCAGCACCTCGCCGCGGATCGACTTCGAGGAGACGTTGACGGTGATGTCGGAAGGCCGCGGTTTGGCGACGTCGACGATCAGCAGTAGCGGTTCGGCCGCTCGCGCGGTGGCGCGCAATTGGATGTCGCCCGAGACCACGAATCGCTGCTTGTCGAGCCACAGGTCGACCAGCAGGTCGATCGAGAGCGGAATGTGGATGACGAAGGTGATGCTGTCGCCCAGCCGGCGGGTGACCCGGGGCTCTTGAATCTTCACGTGGGCACTGACTTTGGCGATCCCGCCCGGCCCCTGCGCAATCGGCTCCATGGCGAACTCACTGCCGGCGATGTCGGCGAACGCGGCAGCTACCCGCTCGGGAGTGACGGCTATCTCGAAGAACCTGCGGCCAAACTCTTCGTAGGTGACATAATCGTGATTCGTCATAGGCTTATACCGTCTCATGGCGCCTGCCCGAACGATCGCTGATCTGCTCGCGTCGCAGGAATTCCGCGTCAGGTCCCCTCTCGTCGTACCAGCAAACCCGATCGACGGCCGAGGGCGATCTGCGTGGGAGTTCGGAGATTTGTGAAGCGCGCCACAGGCGGGGCGCTTCGATTCGATGTGTCGGGCGGTGGCCTGCAAGGCTTGATGGTGGAGGTGTTGAAGTCTCATGCCCCAGGAAGTGACGGAGCAGCGCACGGGCCTGGCCCAGGTGTCCGGGGTGCTCATCTGGCTTGGCGGCGGACACCGCCGCGAGCTGGGCGAGCGGCACGAACGGTCCACCCACGCGGTCGCCGGCGTGGTCGCGTTGTTGGGCGCGGCGCTGGCCTGGCTCGTCGCGACGCTGGCGGTAAGCGGGTCGGCCCGCTGGCCGCTGCCGGTCGTCGTGCCGCTCACCCTCGTCTTCGGTCTGCTGGTCGGCGCCGTCACCCGCGGCACGATCCCGGGGCCGGACCGAGGCCGCGCCGGCGTTCTGGGACGCGCCGCGGTAGCGGCGGCGGTGGGCCTCGTCGTCGGCGAACTGGCGGCGCTGGTCATTCTGTCCAGCCCTATCGACCATCGTCTCGACGAACGCGCGTTGCGCAACGCCGAATCAGTCCCCGCCGTCGCGCAGGCCGTCGGCGTCCCTGCAGCAGACCAGGGATGCCCGCTCCGCACTCGACAGCGCCGTCGCGCAGGCCCGTGACCGCCAGGACAAGGCCTTGGTCGTCGCCCGCTGCGAGTACCACCCCACACCCGGCTGCCCGCAGACCCGGATCACCGGTGTTCCCGGTGCCGGACCCGAAACACGCACGGCCAACGAACTTCTCGCCGACGCCCAGCATGAGTTGGATACCGCGCTGGCGGCGCGGGACGGCCGCACAGCAGACCTGGACGCCACGATGTCGCGACAAGAGCTGGCGCTGCGCGACGCACGCGCAGGGCGTGGTGGCGGATGCGGGCCGGGGTCTGGGCGCACGCTGGGTCGCGATGAATGACCTCACATTCGCCGACGCCGGGGCACTGGCGCTGCGGCTGCTGACGATCGCGCTGTGCGTGCTGCTCTATCTGACGCCCCTGATCCTGGGGTTGTGGCGTGGCGAGACGACTCACGACCGCCGTGCCACGTCGCGCGCCGAGCGCGAACGCGCCGAACTCGACGCGGACACCGCCATCGCCGTCAAGCGGGCCGAGGTGCGTCGCGAGGCCGAAATCCTCTGGGCCGAGCACCAACTCACGCAGGCACGGCTTGCCATCGAGGCGCAGACCGAGATCGACCGCGAGCAGCAACGCCGCCGCGTTTCCGAAGCTTTGGAAGCACCGGTGCACGCGCCGTCGCAGCGGGCCTTCGAGCCGGGCGACGACGACGTCTATCTGCCGATCGCAGCCGAAGCCGAGGCGGCCAGCCGGGCGATCACCCAACTGCCCGCCCCGATGCCGGCCGCCGGTCTGGGCATCGCGCACACCGCCGATGTCCCGCAAAACCTGCCCGCTCCCCCGTCGCCGGGCGGCGAGGTACAAGCCGACGAACAACGGAACGCCCCGTTGATCCCGTCGATTCCCGACGCCACCAAGGCCGCGGCTGCGCTGGATTCGCCCGCTGGTGCCGCCGTTCGTGGCGAAGGTGATCGACACCACCACGCAGCCACTGCGCACCGCGCGCCAGGTGTTCGAAGGCGTCCTCGAGGAGACCGAGGAGATCACGTTCGCGCTCAAACGCACGCGCAAGGTGACGGTCAACTCCGAGGCCTCGGACACCGAGCTGTCCGGGCACTCCGCAAGCACCGAACCCCCCTTCGACACGGACACAATTCGTCGCCTCGTCGCGGCAACGCCCCGGCAGCAGGGCGCGCCGCCAGGTGACCGGTCACGATTCCCGCTCGTCCTTGTCGCGGCGGCCCACAGATGATGCGGACCGTTTGTCGGTGGAGTCCGCCGACGGCGGCCGTCGGCAGGCGCTGACGAAGCGAGGCGGGCCGCCCGAACTGGGTCCGCCCGACGGCCCGCGCCAGCTGCCGCCGGCGAAATAGCCTGCCGTTATTCGGAACCGAATGCTTCGTGGAGTTCCGGCAGAAACCCGCGCCGACGCCGGACACCGGAGCCCCGCGTGGGCCACTGCAAGTGAAGCCCGAAAGCACCACCCCCTGGACGCGCTTTCGGGTCGATGCTGTTGGAGTTGGAGGCGGCCGGGTTACCCCTCGAAGCTCGGCCGCCCCAACGTCTTGGCGCGCGCTCAACAGGTCAGAGCGGCGGATTTGAACAACGCACCCCACTCGCGGCGCGCCGCACACTGCGCGTCGACAAAGCTGGGCGTCTTCTCGCCGTCGCCCGCCAAGTGGACCAGTGCCCAAGCCATGGCGAATACCGGCACTTTGTGCCGTATTGCCGCGCTGTGCAATTCGTCCAAAGCGGCGTCAGAAGGACACCGGCGAAGGCCGATGAGGATGCCCCGCGCGGTGTCGAGAATGCGACCGGAGTTCGGGCCGCATGAAGTTTGGGCGGGGACCCAGTTCGTCGTCATGCTGTTGATACCTCCTGCTGCGCCCTCGCAAAACCGCTACCCGAATAGCGGCAGGAATCCGTGCGTTACGCTTCGTCGCGGCCGCAATCCCCAAAAGGCGCCCTGTGCAATGATTGCGGATCCGGCGCGTTGTGCCAGTCCGCCACTGACATTGATACGTGGCCGTAACCGTTTCGGAATCGGCTGCTCATCAAGAAATTCGCGACACGTGGTATCGAAACAGGCTGTGAAACAGCGTGATTAGTTGACGACCGCGCCGCCCGCCGGCGCCCTAGAGGATCGCCTCGACCTCCTTCGCCTTGGCGATGTCGTCCCAGTCGATGTCGAGCTCCAGCAGGATCTCTTCGGTGTGTTGCCCGTGCTCCGGGGCGCGCGCGGGAGACGGCGGCGTCTCGTTGAATTGCACTGGCGCGGCGACGATCCGGTACTTCTCGCCGTGGTCGTCGACGTTGGTGACCACGTATCCGTTGGGTTCGACCTGGGGGTCGTTGAGGGTTTCCCGTGGCGTCGCCAGCGCGCCCCACACGCCCGGCTCGTCTTGCAGCACCGCCTGCCAGTGTGCGAGGTCGTGACCGGCGAAGGTATTCGCCAGCAGCTCGGTCGCCGCCGCCGCATTGGCGATCAGGTTGCTGGACGGGACGAATCGCTCATCGTCGGCCAGTTCCGGCAGGCCCATGCGCTGGCAGAAGCCCACCCAGAATTTGTCGGGCTGTAAGAACACCAGCTGGATCCACCTGCCGTCTTTGGTCTTGTACCGGTTGACGAGCGGGTTGATGGCCAGCCCCGGCGGTGCGCCCGGGATCCCGTCGATATCGAAGAAGTCGGCGGCCGAAATCGACGGTGCTATCGACCACATCGCCTGCGCCAGCAGCGAAGAGTCGACAATCGTCGGTTCGCCGGTGCGTTCCCGGTGAAACAGCGCGGCGCATACCCCGCCGGCCAGCGTCGCCCCGCCCTGCAGGTCACCGAAGCCAGGCCCTTGGACCGCGGGTGTCTCGCTGCCGAACGGCGTGAGCGTGTAGGCGACCCCGCCGCGCGCCAGATACGTCGCGGCATCGAATCCGCCGCGATCGCGGTCGGGACCGCGGACGCCCAGCCCGGTGCCGCGCGCGATGATGATCTTCGGGTTGAACGAGCGGATGTCCTCGACGGTCAGCCGGGCCCGTTCGAGCGCGCCGGGCAGCCAATTGGTCAAGAACACATCCGCACTGGCCAACAGCCGGCCGAACAGCTCGCGACCCGTTGCCGACTTGACGTCGATGGCGATGCTGCGCTTGCCGCGGTTGCCGAGCTCAAGAATGAAGTCGGCATCCGGGCGGGCCGCTTGCCGGGTGAACCCGCCGACGACCAGTGCGCGCCCGGGATCGCCCATCGCGACGCCTTCCACCTTGATGACATCGGCGCCCCAGTCCGACAGGGCGGCACCGGCAGAGGGCACATACGTCCACGACGCCAATTCGACAACCCGCACACCTTCAAGCACTCCACCGTGCACGTCAGGCATCGCCAACCCCCTCGTCGCGGCCATTCCTTGCTATTTTAGATATTCTAGCTAGTCTTGGGCGTAGTGATAGCCCATCTGCAGGTCAGCGCAGTTTTTCGTGGAGAAGATGCGATGGAGCCGACCGAAGGTCTCATTCCGAGCGCCCGCCGCGGTGAGCCGTGTGTCGGCGATAACTTCCATTCCCCCTGCAACATCAATCGTGACAACGAATCGCGTTGGGCCCCAACGCGGTTCGTCAGGTAGCCCAGGTACGAAGGACAAGCGATGGGCAGAGTAGCGGGCAAGGTGGCCGTGATCAGCGGCGCCGCGCGCGGTCAGGGCCGTTCACATGCGCGGATGCTGGCCGCCGAAGGCGCGGACATCATTGCCGTGGACCTCTGCGCAGACATCGACACCAACGAGTATCCCCTGGCCCGCCCCGAGGACCTGGACGAAACGGCGCGGCTGGTGGAAAAGGAGGGCCAGCGCGCGTACACCGCGATCGCCGACGTTCGCGACCGCGTCGCCCTGTCCGCGGCCATCGACGAGGGCGTCGCCGAATTCGGACACCTCGACATCGTGGTGGCCAACGCCGGCATCTGCCCACTGACCGCGGGCCTGCCGCCGAAGGCTTTCGCCGACGCGGTGGACGTGGACCTGGTCGGCGTGCTCAACCTCGTCCACGCCAGCCTCAAGCACCTGCAGTCCGGCGCGTCGATCGTCGTCATCGGTTCCAACGCGGCCTTCATGTCGTCGATGAACACCACCGGCATCGACGGCGGCCCCGGCGGGGCCGGCTATGCCTTCGCGAAACTGGCTGCCGCGCACTACGTCAACGACTTCGCGTTGGCGCTCGCCCCGTTCTCCATCCGGATGAACGCGGTGCATCCCACGAACGTCAACACCGACATGTTGCACAGCCCACCGATGTACCGGGCCTTCCGGCCCGACCTGAAGGAGCCGACCCGCGAGGACGCCGAACCCATCTTCCCGTTCGTCCAGGCGATGCCGATCCCCTACGTCGAGCCCGAGGACATCAGCGAGGCGGTGCTGTTCCTCGCGTCCGACGCCGCCCGCTACATCACCGGCCAGCAACTCCGCGTGGACGGCGGCGGCTTCCTCAAGGTCAAGCCATGGTCGGGCGCGTGACGGCGGTGGCACCAATCAGACTGCACCACAACGGGACCACGCGATGACCGACGACCGCTCCATGCAACGACGCCTTTACGCGCTCATGGTGCTGATGAAGGCGGCCGACGACCGGCTGTCCAAGGGCATCGGCACCGGGGAGTTCATGTGCGTGTACTGGCCGTCGCGCGGTCAGGAGGCGATCGCCGCCGCGATGGGCGTCGCGCTGCGGCCCGACGACCAGCTGGTGACCACCTACCGCGGGCTGCACGATCTCATCGGCAAGGGCGTGCCGCTCGAGGAGATCTACGGCGAGATGATGGGCCGCACCGTCGGCGCGAGCCGGGGCAAGGGCGGCACCATGCACATCGCCAAACCCGAGGCGGGCGTGATGCTTTCGACCGGCATCGTCGGGGCCGGGCCGCCGGTGGCCGTGGGGCTGGCGATGGCCGCCAAACGCAAGGGGCTCGATCGCGTCACCGTGGTCAGCTTCGGCGACGGCGCCACCAACACCGGCTCCTTCCACGAGGCGGCCAACATGGCCGCGCTCTGGGACCTGCCCATGGTGTTCGTCTGCCAGAACAACCTGTACGCCGAAATGACGCCGACCGGCGACACGATGAAGCTCGAGCGGGTGGCCGACCGGGCCGCCGGTTACGGCATGCCCGGTGTCCGCGTCGACGGCAACGACCCGCTGGCGGTGAAAGCCGCGCTCGACGCGGCGCTGCGGCGGGCCCGCGGCGACTCGGGCGATAAAGGCCCCACCTTCCTCGAATGCGTGACATTCCGCTTCCGCGGCCACTATTTCGGCGACCGGATGCCCTATATGCCCAACGAACAACTCGAAGCGGCGATGGCCGCCGACCCGGTGCCGCGATTCCGCCGGCACCTTGCCGACGCCGGCGTGTGCGGCGAGGACGAACTCGCCCGCATCGACGACGAGGCGGCTGGCGACGGTCGAATCCGCCCTGCAGGCCGTGATGAGCGCGGATCCACCGACGGTGGAAGAACTCGACCGGGACGTGTATGCGACCCCGATCCGGTTCCCGGTCTGAGGGTTTGGCGATGGACGACACAGAGATGACGATGCGCGAGGCGCTGAACCTCGCGCTGGACCAGGCCCTCGCGGCCGACGAGCGGGTGTTCCTGCTCGGCGAGGATATCGCCGACCCCGGCGCATCTGGCCCGACCGCGGGACTGTCGACCAAGTACGGCCACGAACGTGTCCTCGACACCCCGATTTCGGAGGCCGCGATCTGGGTGCGGCCATCGGCGCCGCCATCGACGGGCTGCTGCCGGTCGCCGAGATCATGATCATGGACTTCATCGGCATCGCCGCCGACCAGCTGATCAACAACGCCGCCAAACTGCGGTTCATGACCGCCGGGCGCACGTCGGCGCCGATCACCGTTCGCACCCAGGTGTACGCCGGGCTGGCCACCGGTGCGACGCACTCGCAGAGCCTGGAGGCGTGGTTCATGCACATCCCCGGCATGAAGGTGATCGTGCCGTCCACCCCGCGCGACGGGAAGGGACTGCTGACGTCGGCGATCTTCGATCCCGATCCCTGCCTGTTCATCGAAACCATCCGGCTGCAGGGCAAGAAGGGTCCCGTCCCCGTCGAGCCCGGCTTCTCCATTCCGCTGGGCCAGGCCGACATCAAGCGGCCGGGCACCGACGTGAGCACTGATCGGCTACGGACGCTGCGTGCACGAGGCGCTCGGGGCCGCCGCCACCCTGGCCGAACAGGGAATCAGCGCCGAGGTCATCGACCTGCGCACCCTGGTGCCGCTGGACGTCGACACCATCGTCGAGTCCGTCCGGCGCACACGCCGGGCCGTCATCGTCCACGACGCGGTCCAATTCGGTGGTCCGGGAGCCGAAATCGCCGCGATCCTGTCCGCCGAATTGTTCGGCGAACTCGCCGCGCCCATCGAGCGGGTCGCCGCGCGGTTCGTGCCCAACCCGGCCGCGGCGGCGCTCGAAGCACAGGTGTATCCGTCGCCGGCGCGCATCGTCGAAGCGGCCCAGCGCACGTGTCAGAAGGCGAAGGTGCATGGCTGACTTCATCATTCGCATCCCCCGGGTCTCGGTGGCGGTCTCCGAAGCCGAACTCACCGGGCTGCTCGTCGGGGCGGGTGAGCACGTCGAGGCGGGCACGCCGATCTACGTGATCGCCACCGAGAAGGTGGAACAGGAAATCGAGGCGGGGGCGTCGGGCACCGTGAGCTGGACGGGCCAGGTCGGGTCCACCTACGACATCGGCGCCGAAATCGGCGTCATCACGTCATAACGAGGAAGGTAGAGCCCCATGGATCTCAACGAGACCCGCGAGAGAATCATCTACGAAAAAGAGGGCCCGATCGCCCGCATCACGCTTGAACTGGCCGGAGAAGGCCAACGCCCAGGACCAGAAGCTGGCCGAGGAAGTCGACGCCGCACTGCTGGACGCCGACCGCGACTACGACATCAAGGTGCTGGTGCTCAAGGCCAACGGCAAGGGCTTCTGCTCGGGACACGCGATCGGTAACAACGCCGTCGATTACCCGTCGTTCGTGGAGAACGCCATGGTGACCGGCCACCCGTGGAAGGCGCAGTCGGATCTCTTCGTCAAGCCAACCCTGAACCTGTGGGAGTTCTCCAAGCCCACCATCGCGCAGGTGCACGGCTACTGCGTGGGCGGCGGTACGCACATGGGCCTGACCACCGACATCGTCATCGCCTCCGAGGACGCCTACTTCTCCTACCCGCCCGCTGCAGGGGTTCGGCATGCCGTCGGGTGAATGCTCCATCGAGCCTTGGGTGTTCATGAACTGGCGCCGCGCCGCCTACTACCTGTTCACCGCCGAGGTGATCGACGCCAAGAAGGCGCTGGAGGTCGGGCTCGTCAACGAGGTCGTCAAGCGGGAGGACCTGGACGACCGCGTCGACGCGATCGCCCGCCACATCGCCCAGGCGCCGATGACGACGCTGATGCTCACCAAGGCCAACCTGAAGCGGGCCTGGGAGCTGATGGGCATGCGGGTGCACTGGCAGAGCTCCAACGACCTCGTCGCGCTCGCCTCGATCAGCAAGGACGTGCAGGAGCTGATCCAGACGGTGTTCAAGGACAAGGTGCTGCCGTCCGAGCAGGCCCGCCGCCAGGCCGCGGCCGCCGCCCAGACCGACGGCGCCGCAGCAACATAGGTCCGCTGGTGAACATCGCCGATCACGCGATCGCAGCCGCACAGTCGCCGGCCCTGGTCACCGACGGCGGCACGATCTCGTTCGGCGAACTTACGCCCGCAGCCAGCGGGTGGCCGCCGCGTTGCACGAGGCGGGGCTGCGCCGCGGCGACGGCGTGGCGCTGGTCCTGCCGAACCGGCCGGAGTTCTTCGAAATCACCTGGGGTGCTCAGCTTTCCGGCCTCTACTACACCGCGGTCAACACCCACTTCATCCCCGACGAGGTCAGCTACGTCATCGACGACTCGGACGCCAAGGCGGTCTTCGTCGATGCCTCGATGCCCGAACTGGCCGCGCACATCCGTGACGCCAACGCCGCGGTCGTCACCCATATCGCGGTCGGGGGTTCCGCGCCGGGCTGGCAATCCTACGAGGACGCGTTGGCGGCGGCGGGCGAGCGCCCCACCGGTATCGGACGGATCGGAGATGCTGTATTCGTCCGGCACCACCGGACGGCCCAAGGCGGTGCGACGGCCGCTTCCCGTCGACGGCAACGGATCGTGGGCGCAGTCGGTGCTCGAGATGGCGCTGATTCACAAATACGGGATGAGCTCCTCGAGCGTGTACCTGTCCCCCGCGCCGCTGTATCACGCGGCCGGGGTGAACTACACCATGGCGGCCAACCGGGTGGGCGCCGCATCGATCATCATGCGCAAGTTCGACGCCGAGACGGTGTTGCGTCTGATCGAGACTCACCGGGTGACCCACGCGCAGTTCGTGCCGACGATGTTCGTGCGCATGCTCAAGTTGCCCGCGGCGGTCCGGGAACGCTATGACGTGTCGAGCTTGCGGTGCGTCATTCACGCGGCGGCACCGTGCCCGGTCGATGTCAAGCATCGGATGATGGAGTGGTTCGGGCCCATCATCCACGAATACTACGGCGGCACCGAGGGATTCGCGGGGACCACGATCGGGCCCCAGGATTGGCTTGCGCATCCCGGCTCGGTAGGCATTCCGATGGCCCCGGTGCACGTGGTCGGCGAGGACGGACGGGAACTTCCCATCGGGGAATCCGGCGAGCTCTACTTCGAGGGTGGGCCCGACTTCGAATACTTCAAGGATCCCGCCAAGACCGCGTCGGTGTACAACGACCGCGGGTGGCGATCGCTGGGCGACATGGGCTATGTCGACCGCGACGGGTTCCTGTATCTCACCGACCGGTCGACGTTCATGATCGTCTCCGGCGGGGTCAACATCTACCCGCAAGAGGTGGAGAATCTGCTCGTCATGCATCCGAAGCTGGTGGACGCGGCGGTATTCGGGGTTCCCAACGACGAATTCGGTGAAGAGGTCAAGGCCGTCGTTCAGCCGGCCGACGGCGTGGTACCCGGACCCGAGCTCGAGGCCGAACTCATCGAATACTGCCGAGCTCACCTGGCCGGGTACAAGTGCCCGCGCACCGTCGAGTTCGACTCCCTGCCGCGCGACCCGAACGGAAAGCTGTACAAGCGACTCATCCGCGACCGTTACTGGCAAGGACGGGTATCGCGGATCTTGTGAGGCGACAAGGGATGACGAGATGGCGGTAGAAATGGGCAACGAGATTTCCAACGCGCAAACTCCGCGCCGGCCGGAGGTGAAATGGACGCCGCTGCCGGTGCCGTGGGCGGTCCAGACCGCCGATCGAATCCCCAAGCAGCGCTATTACGATCCGGAGTTCTACGCGCTGGAGGCGGAGATGTTCTGGCCGCGGGTGTGGCAGATGGCGTGCCGGCTCGAGGAGATCCCCAAGCCCGGCGATTTCGTCGAATACGAAATCCTCGACGAGTCGATCATCGTCGTCCGGGTGGACAGCGACAGCGTCCGCGCCTACCACAACGCATGCCGCCATCGCGGCGTGAAGCTGGTGGAGGGCAACGGGAATCGGCGCACCTTCGTGTGCCCATTTCACGGCTGGTGCTGGGGCATCGACGGCCGCAACACGTTCGTCCTGCGCCCCGACGCGTTCGCCGAAGAGAACATGGCCGACGACGACCTGCAGTTGGTGTCCGTGCGCTGTGAGCTCTGGGGCGGTTGCGCGTGGATCAACCTCGACGACGACGCACCGCCGTTGCGTGACTGGATGGAGCCGTTCGCGTCGATCTACGACGCGTGGCAGGTGGATTCGCTGCGCGTGGAGTGGTGGCAGTCGTGCCGGCTGCCGGTGAATTGGAAACTGGCGAGCGCGGCGTTCATGGAGGGCTACCACGTCCCGCAGACCCATCCGCAGCTGCTGCCGTCCGCGCAGGCCGGCGAGCCTTCGGCGGCAGTACATCCCGTCGTCGCGAGCAGCCTGTATTTCATGCGCACGCTCGGTGACGGCATGGGCGGCATGACGCATGAAAACGACATCCGCATCGCCGAGGGTCTGCAGAACATCGAGTTGCCGGCCGACCCGGCCGCGGCGATGGCGGCGTGGCGCAGCGCGCTCAACGATGCCGTCGTCAACTGGCACCGCGCCCGCGGCAGCGGCATGCCCGATCTCAACGACCTGGTCGCCGCGGGATCACCGACGCGATCGGATTCGCCTTCCCGCACCACTTCATCCTGCCGACCTACAGCAGCGCGTCCTCGTATCGCATCCGGCCGTTGGGGCCCGAGGAGACGCTGTTCGAGATCTGGTCTCTCACCCGGTTTCCGGCGGATGCGTCGGCCGGTAAACCCACACCTCCGGAACCCATGGCACCCGACGATCCGCGCTGGCCGCCCATTCCTGCCCAGGATTTCTCCAACCTACCGAGACAGCAGAAGGGGTTGCATTCCAAGGGCTTTGAGTTCATGCGGTTGTCCGACCAGATCGAGGGACTGATCTCGAACTTCGAACGCGTCATCGACGGTTTCCTGGCCGGCCTGCCGTATGCCACCCTGCTGCCCGCCATCCAGAAGACCAACACCACCATCGACGTGCCGATCGCCGATCTCGGCTTCGGGTCGGAGGCGCGATGACTACCCGGTGGGACCACTCCGCGGACCTGGTCATCGCCGGCAGCGGTGGCGGCGGCATGGTCGCCGGCCTGGCCGCATTGGACTGCGGACTCGAACCGTTGATCATCGAGAAGCAGCCGCTGGTCGGCGGCTCGACGGGGTTGTCGGGCGGCATCGTGTGGCTGCCGAACAACCCATTGATGCGGGCCGACGGCATCGCCGACTCACACGAGGACGGCCTGGCCTATCTGGCCGATGTGGTCGGCGACATCGGTGCGCCGTCCTCACCCGAACGGCGCGAGATGTTCCTCACCGCGGGCTTCGAAATGATCAATTTCCTCACCCGCAAGGGTGTCGAACTGATCCGCTGTGCGGGCTGGAGCGACTACTACCCGAACCACAAGGGCGGCAACGCGTCCGGGCGCGCCGTCGAGGGGATCCCGTTCGACGCGGCGAGGCTGGGCAGGTGGAGCGACAAGGTGCAGCCGCCGCTGGCCAAGAACTACGGATATGTGGTGCTGACCAACGAGTTACGGTCGGTGCAATATTTCAACCGCGCCCCGCGCGCCTTCGCCGTCGCATCGCGGGTATTCCTGCGGACCGCGATGGCCCGGGCCCGGCGACGTCAGACCCTCACCAACGGCGCATCGCTGATCGCTCAAATGCTCAAGGCGCTCATGGATCTCAGCGACGGGAATCCCCCGCTGTGGACCGATACCGCGATGGCCGATCTGGTCGTCGACGACGGCCGGGTGGTCGGCGTGCGCGTCGTCCGCGACGGCAAGCCGTTGAACATCGAGGCCCGCAAGGGAGTCCTGTTGGCCGCCGGCGGCTTCGGCCACAACAAGGAGATGCGCCGCCGCTACAGCGGTAACCAGCCCAACGAAGGAAAATGGTCGATCGCCAACGCCGGCGATACCGGCGAGGTGCTCGAGGCGGCCATGCGGCTGGGCGCCAAGACCGACCTGCTGGACGAGGCGTGGTGGCTGCCTTCGGTTTTCATCGCCAACGGCGGTGCCGTCGCCGCCTCCCTCGGGTCGGGACGCCAGCGTCCCGGCGCCATCTATGTCGACTCGACCGGCCGAAGGTTCTGCAATGAGTCCAACTCCTACGTCGAGGTCGGCAAAGCGATGTATGCCAACAAGGCCGTGCCGTGCTGGATGATCTTCGACGAGGGATATGTGCGCAGATACGTCACCAGCGCCAGTCCCCTGAAATCCCTGAAGCGAAACCAGCCGCTGCCGGCCGAGCTGATCGAGTCCGGTGCGGTCAAACGCGCCGCGACGATTTCGGATCTCGCCCGCGAGATCGACCTTCCCGCCGACGAACTGGCGCGCACCATCGGGCGATTCAACCAATTCGCGGTCAAGGGGCTGGATCCCGACTTCGGCCGCGGCCAGTCGGCCTACAACGACTGCCTCGGCGACCCCGGGTATCGGCCGAACGCCGCCGTCGGCCCGCTCGACACCGCCCCGTACTACGCCACCAGGGTGCTCCCCGCCGACGTCGGGACATGCGGCGGCGTCGTCACCAACGAGCACGCCCAGGTACTCGACGAACAGGACCGGGTGATCGAGGGTTTGTACGCCACCGGGAATACCACCGCGACCGTGATGGGGCGAACGTATCCGGGCGCCGGGGCGAGCATCGCCAGCTCCATGGTGTTCGGTTACGTCGCCGCGCGGCATGCCGCCGGACGCAAGATCGCCGGCGAGATGACCCGCTAGGCGGGCATTCTCGGCGCCGAGCGTGAAGTCAGCTTCACGATCGGTGCCCAGCGTGAAACCAATTTCACGCCGGCGGGGAATCCTTCTCGTCACGGTCGACGAATTCACGCGGCTTCATGCCCGACCGCATCAGCTCGGCCCGGCGCGCCTGCACGTCGGACGCGGCACCGACCATGTTCGTCAGGATGTGGCTGACCTGTAGATGCACTCGCATGCCCATCAATTCCCACGCGCGCTTCACGTTGTTCTTGACCGCCATCAGTGTGGTCAAAGGGATTTGGGCGATCTTGCGCGCCATCTCCTCAACGGTGTCCTCGAGGTCGTCGCGCGGGACCACCCTGTTGAGCAGGCCCCATTCCAGGGCTTGCTGCGCGGTCAGGGTCGGCGCCAGCAGCAGCCAATCCATGGTGCGATGCCAGTTCATCAACAGCCACGGCTCGATCATCGTGTGCCCGCCGGGTTCGCCGAGGCTTTGGGCAAGTGGCATTTGGAAATACGCATCCTCGGAGGCCACGCAGAAGTCGGTCAGCAAGCCGAGATAGATCCCGCCGCCCATGCAATAACCATGAATTTGCGAGATGGTCGGCTTGGGGAACTCCCACAGGTACAGCGTCGGCCACAAAAAGAGATCGGCGGTGCCCTTGTACAGGTCCTCGAAGGTGTCCCCGAAATCCGGATAAGGGTTTTCGTCCGGACCCCAGCGCGCCACGTGGCCGCCGCAGAATCCCTTGCCATTCGCCTTGAGAATGACGACCTTGATGTCCTTGTCGCGGTCGGCCTCGTGCAGGCAGCTGTCGACCTCGCTGACCAGGACCGCATCTTTGGTGTTGGCCTTGTCTGCCCGGTTCAGAATGATCCGCGCGATCGGAGGTTCGCGTTCATAAATAACCGCTTCCAGGACGCGCCGCTCCATCCCGCTGACATTACCGGAGACTGCCATTCTCCGAATTCGCTTCGAGGTTGCGCAATGTTCGCGGGAGGAGTGAAGTGTATGGAGGCACCGGACTGGTCCCCGTGACGAATGGAGCTGTGATGACCACTCCGTCGGACCGAGCCGCACAACTGGACCTGGTGGCCCGCCTGCAATCGTCCTATCCCGAGCTCCCCGATGCTCCCACGCCGGATCTCATTGACCACGAACGTTTCAACGCCTACGTCAAGACCCCCCACGATGTCGGCGGCGAGCCGGACGCTCCCATCGAATTCGAGAACAAGCAGTACGAAATTTGGGAGCACAACACCTATGTCATGTGCGAGGTGCTCGGCTGGCGTGGGATCTGGTTGTCCGAAGAACGGCGCCGGATGGGCAACGTCGATCTGGGCCGCACCATCTATCTCGGCCTGCCCTATTACGGGCGTTGGCTGCTGGCGGTCGCGCGTGTCCTCGCCGAAAAGCACCACATCGGCCTGAGCGAGTTGGCCGAACGCATGGCCGAGGTCAAGTCCCGGTATGCGGGAGGCCTGCGCGGAAATGCGTTGGAGGCCAAGCCCAAGTCCGAAGGTGACCCCGCCGCCGTCATGCGCAACCGGCATCACACGCACGCCGTCGGCAAAGGCGACCCGCAGGTGTATGCCGGACAGGCCGGCGCGCCGAAGTTCGGCGTCGGCGATAAGGTCGTGGTGCGCGACCTGCCAGTGTTGCTCTACACCCGCACACAGGAGTACGTGCGCGGCGCCACCGGCGAGATCGCGGTGGTTTCATACGAAAGCCCCGCCGCCGAGGACGAGACCTGGGACAGGGCCGACCAACAACCCGAATGGTTCTACATCGTTCGGTTCCATCTCTCCGACCTATGGCACGGCTACACCGGACCAGGCAACGACACGCTGCAGACCGAGATCCCGGAACGGTGGCTCGAAGCGGCCGGATAGCGTCGGAAAGGAAGTCAGCATGACCGCTCACGAACACGATCACGAGCGCACCGCCGCGCCCATGGTGGACGAGATCACCGACTTCGAAGTCCTCGAGATCGCGCTCCGCGAATTGTGCATCGAGAAGGGCATTTTCACCGCCGAAGATCATCGCCGCTTCACGGAATTCGCCGAGCAGATCGGCCCCACCCCCGCGGCGCGCCTGGTGGCGAAGGCCTGGCTCGATCCCGACTTCAAGGAGTTGGTGCGCTCGGACGCGCTCGCCGCCAGCAAGGAGGTCGGGGTTGATTGGCTGGAACCGACGGGGTTCGGAACGCCGAGCGACTTCACCGCCCTGCACGTGCTGGAGGACACTCCCACACTGCATCACGTGATCGTCTGCACGCTGTGCTCGTGCTACCCGCGCCCGATCCTGGGCAATTCGCCGGAGTGGTACCGCACGCCCAACTATCGCCGTCGCATCGTGCGCTGGCCACGTCAGGTGCTCGCGGAATTCGGGCTGATCCTTCCGGAAGACATTGAGATCCGGGTGGAGGACTCCAACCAGAAGCATCGGTTCATGGTGATGCCCGTCCGTCCGGACGGAACACAGGGCTGGACCGAGGACCAACTCGTCGAAATCATCACGCGCGATTGCCTGATCGGCGTCGCACTGCCCAGGCCGGGGGTGACGACCAACGTGATCACCCAGACCCGTCCGGCCGTCCACCCCGTAGACGACTGATGCGAGGCCGGAGATGAGCACCGCGCACCCCCCGCACCCCATCGGGGACTCCACTGTGGCACCGCTGGCGAAAATCGTTCAACGCAACCAGGTCTGGAGCCGCATGGCGGCCAAACACGGGGTCGACAACCCGGTGCCGCCCTGGAAAACGAGCCTCGACGGGATTTGTGACGCGATTGACCAAAGTCAGTGCGGCGCAGCAGGTTCTCGGCTTCGTCGACCGGCGCGACGATGAGGACGCGCTGTCGGCGACTGTCTACTCAGAACTGCCTTATCCGGAGAACAGGCTGGTTGCGTTGGCCCACTCGCTCGTGGCGCGCGGCGTCATCGACGAATCCGAACTCGAGGAAAGGCTGGCCGCCGTGCGGGCCAGGCTGGAATCCTGAGCGAGCTCCACTGCGGCGAACATCACACCGGAGTTCCCGGCCGCTTTTTCGTGGTTGTGCACGGGGTGCGCTATGCTCGCAGCACGTTGGTCCTTCAAAGCCTGATGTCAACTACGTCGTGGAACGCTTCCTCATCCCACCTGGTGCCGCCCGAATTCGGGCTTGACCACCACATTCAGATGAACCGTGCATCCGCACTAGCTTGTCTCGCGGCGATCGATTTTGCCCTCCGGCAATCTCGCCACCTTGTGCCGAAAACCGCACGCGACTAACGCGTTGCCGGTCCGGCATGACCGATGCCTGAAAGGCACCGAAAAAGTGACTACCGACAAAACCTTTGCCGACCTCGGCGTGCGCAGACCAATCGTTAATGCGCTCGCGAAGCGCGGCATTACCGATCCATTCCCCATTCAGGTCGCAACCCTGCCCGATACGCTGGCCGGCCGCGACGTACTCGGCCGCGGGAAAACGGGCAGTGGGAAGACCCTTGCCTTCTCGATTCCGCTGGTCAGCCGACTCTCCGAACGCAGCCGGCCGGCGCTCGCGGCCATCGGGTTTGGTGCTCGCGCCCACCCGCGAGCTGGCGAGCCAGATCACCGCGACGCTCGAGCCGCTGGCAGCCGCCTGCGGTCTGCGCGTCACCACGATCTTCGGCGGCGTTTCACAACACCGTCAGGTGGCTGCCCTCAAATCCGGCGTCGACATCGTGGTGGCCTGCCCGGGTCGGCTCGAGGACCTGATGAAACAGCGTTTGATCAGTCTCGAGGCGATCGAGATCACCGTGATCGACGAAGCCGATCACATGGCCGATCTCGGCTTCCTGCCCGGCGTCACCCGGATCCTGGCCGCCACTCCGAATGGCGGGCAGCGGCTGATGTTTTCGGCGACCCTGGACAACGGCGTCGACAAGCTCGTCAACCGATTTCTCCGCGACGAGGTGCTGCACTCCGTCGATGGCGCCGACTCGCCGGTGTCCGAAATGACCCATCACGTCTTCCACGTCGCCAATGCGGATGCCAAGAAGGAAGTCGTGCACCGGCTCGCGTCCGGCACCGGGCGCCGAATTCTGTTCATGCGCACCAAGCATCAAGCGCGCAAACTCGCCAAACAGCTCACCGAATCGGGAGTTCCGTCAGTCGACTTGCACGGGAATCTGTCTCAGCCCGCCCGCGAGCGCAACCTCGCGATGTTCGCCTCGGGCGGCGCCCGGGTGCTGGTGGCAACCGACATCGCCGCCCGTGGCGTGCACGTCGACGAGGTCGCGCTCGTCGTGCACATCGACCCGCCCGCCGAGCACAAGTCCTATCTGCACCGGTCCGGGCGCACGGCGCGGGCGGGGAGCGCCGGCGATGTCGTCACCGTCGTCCTGCCCGAGCAGCGACGTGACACCCAGGCATTGATGCGCAAGGCCGGCATTAAGGTCGCTCCTCAGCAGGTGACCGCGACATCGGAGGCGGTGCAAACGCTCGTGGGTGAAATGGCGCCCTACCAGGCCCCCGCACCCGCCCGGGCGCCCTCGCACGCGCCTGCGCAGCATCGGGCCAACTCCGGCGGGCAGCGGCGTCGCCGTAGCAGCACGTCGCCGCGGACCAATCCCACCCACACCGAAACTGCGATATCTCACCGCGCCGGCGCGCCTAAGCGACGGCCGGATCGTCGCCGCTCCACCCGTGCGCAAGGAGGCGCCGGCTAGCCCGCCGGACGGTTCAGCGCCGGGCCAGCAGCCACGCCTGACCGTCGCCTTCGCCGGCGCCAATCAGGTCCAGGCCGGCGAACGCTGCGGGCAGCTCGCCGGCCGCGGCGCGGAACGGACCCGGAGTCGCCCCGACCTCGCTCAGCGTGGCGATCGCCAGCAGCCCGCCCGGCGAGAGTCGTTCGATGATCGCCTGGTCGAGGCGAGGGTCCCGGAACTTGCAGCAGAGGATGACATCGACCGGCGTCCCCGTCGGCAGACCGCCGTCGAAATCGACGACGTCGAAGCTGCAGCGGTTGCCCACCGCGGCACGTTGAGCCAGTTCCCGCGCCTGGCTGATGGCCACCGGGGAGACGTCCAACCCCACCACCCGCAGGCCGCGTGAGGCCAGCCAGACCGACCCGGTCCCCTGCCCGCAGGCGAGGTCGAGGGCCCTGCCGGCCGTGGGAAACAGATCCGCATGACCCGCGAAAACGCTGGGCAGGTCAACCGAACTTAGCGGCGGCGGCCCCTTCGCCGCGTACCGTTCGTCCCAGCGGTGCCGGTCCGCTTCGCCCATAGGCGCCACTCTAGAACGCGACTTCTTCTGGACAGATGTCTGTTATTGGGATTCCGCGACCGAGCCGAACGCGAGGAACGGATGTTGTTGGCGGCTGGCCGCGTTCCTACACTGGACGGGTGTCTAGAGATGCGTCGTTCCCGGTCGTTGCCGGGAAAGCGGCGGGCGCCGGCGCGGCTCGCCGGTCGGATCGTCGGCCCGGGCAGACCATTCGCAAGGTCCTCGATGCCGGGCTGGCGGAGCTGCGGGAATCCTCCTACGCCAACCTGACGATGCGCGCGGTGGCGACGCGCGCCGGGGTGTCGCCGGCCAGCGCTTACACCTACTTTCCCTCGAAGAGCGCGCTGGTCGCGGCGGTGTATCTACGCTTCCTGCGCGACCTGCCGCTGCACACCGACGTCAACGACACGACCAAGACCCGCGTGAGCGCCACCCTGCGGGACATGGCGGTCGTCGTCGCCGATGAGCCGGAGCTGACCGCCGCCTGTGGGGCCGCCATGATGGCCGACGATCCGGCGGTCATACCCCTTCGCGAGCAGATCGGCGAAGAGGTGTCCAACCGGATCGGGGCCGCGCTCGGTCCGGGTTGGCCCCGAGCCGTGAAATCCACTCTGCTGATGACCTTTTCCGGCGCGCTGATGACCGCCCGGTTCGTCAGCTTCGCCGAGATCTCCGGACAGCTCGACGAGGCGGTCAACCTCATCCTGGGTGCATCGGTTGCATGAAAGTTGCAGCGCCCCAAGCCGATAGGCGTGGCTAGCCGGTGTAGGCGAGCTTTCGTGCCGAGCTGCCCGCGCGGAGGAATTCACCGAATCGCTGCTCGCCCAGCTCCGGCGAAGCCTTACCCGCGCCGAAGGCAAGTTTCCCGGACACCAGGACCGCGGTGACCGTGTCGTCGTTGCGGTTCACCATCCGCGACAACCCGCCGTAGGACTCGACCGGATGCTCGGCGTAGGACTCGAGTGACTCGTCGAGCTTGTCGGGATCGATCACGACGATGTCCGCGCGGTCGCCTTCACGCAGCGTGCCGGCATCGATCTCGTACCACGCCCCGAGTTCACCGGTGAGCCGGTGCACGGCATGCTCCATCGACATGAACGGTGTGCCCCGGTTCTCGGCGTCGCGTACGTGGCGCAGCAGGCGCAGGCCGGAGTTGTAGAACGCCATGTTGCGCAGGTGCGCGCCCGCGTCCGAGAACCCCATCTGCACGTTGGGACTTTGCGCGAGCTTCTTGAGTAAGTCGGGCCGGTGGTTGGAGATCGTGGTGCGCCAGCGCAGCTTCTCGCCGTGCTCGAGCACCAGATCGAGGAACGCGTCGACGGGATGCAGGCCGCCGCGATCCAGGCCCACCTGACCGAAGGACTTGCCGACCACCGATTGGTCGGGGCACGCGACGATGTCGGCATCGAAGAAGTCGCGGTGCCACACCCGAGGCCCGTATTTCTGGTCGTAGTCCTTGCGGAACTGCCGCCGGTAGCCTTCGTCGCGCATCAGCTCGTTGCGGGCGATCTCGTCGGCCAGGTGCAGGGCGGCGGCGCCGGAGCCGAACTCTTCGAAGATCACCAGCGAGATCCCGTCGGCGTAGACCTCGAACGGCACCGGCAGATGCTGCCAGCGGAAATCCGCGCCCAGCGCATTGATCATCCGCGCGAGCCAGTCCATCAGATAGATGACCGGCGGCAAGGACTTGACGTCGGCGGCCGACAGCAGGCTGGTCTTCAACCGCTTGCGCCCCACCCCGAGCGAGGTGGCCAGCTGGGAAACGATCGACAACGGGTTCTTGATGTCGGGTCCCGACTGCAGGATTTTGTTGCGCCGCCGCAGGATGGCGTTCAAGCGCCGGAGCTCACGCGGCCTGGCGTAGGTCGACGGCAGGGTGCGCGATCGGCAGACCTCGCCGTCGAGCTTGTCGAACAGCAGTTGCTGCGAGGACAGCCCGACGAAACCTTCGTCGAGGGCCTCCTCGAGCATCGACTCCATCCGCGCGAGTTCGGCCGCCGACGGGCGGGTGTCCTTGCGGGTTGCGCGGTCCAGCCCCATCGTCGCCGCCCGCATGTCGGAATGACCGATGAAGGCCGCGATGTTGGGGCCGAGGTTCAGCTGCTCGAGTGCGGCCACGTATTCCTTGGGACTGTTCCATGACCGGGCTTCGTTGAGCTGCTCGATGACGTAGCGCCGCGGGATCGCCTCGACGCGGCCGAAGATGTCGCCCGCGTCGACGTTGTCCAGGTACACGGTGGACAGCGAGCACGAACCCAGCATCACGGTCGTCACGCCGTGCCGCAGCGACTCGGAAAGTGCTGGCTCACAGAGTGTTTCGATGTCGTAGTGGGTATGAATGTCGATGATGCCGGGAATCACCCACTGGCCGGTCGCATCGATCACCTCGGCGCCGGTGGTGTCGAGCGGCCCTTTGGCGATGGTGACCACGCGGCCGTCACGCACGCCGATGTCCCGCAGCGCCGACGGCCCGCCCGTCCCGTCGAACCAGCGTCCGTTCGTGATCACGGTGTCGTACTGCATCGGTCGGCCTCTCTGTTGCGCCGGACGCTTGGTGAAACGGTCAGCTCGGTCGATCCCGGCCGGGCCGCCGCGTCACCGCCTGCGGATCCGCAGTGATCATACATAATGCGCATATTGTCTTGCCGCAAGATCGGCGCACGACGCAGCGGTTAGCCAGCAACGATGGCGTCGCCCCAGACGTTATGATCCAGCTGTGGGGTTCACCGTCTACGGGTTTGCCGCCCGTTAATCATGCGCAGTCACGGTTGGGCAGGAAACACGCCGGCGTCCGATGCGGAGGCGATCGAGCGCATCCTCGACGCCGCCGACACGATCATCGACGAACGTGGCTCGGCGATGCGGATCGCGGACGTGGCGCGGGCGCTGGGGGTGACCCGGCAGACGGTCTACCGATACTTTCCCGGAACGCAGGCCTTATTGGTGGCGTCCGCGATGCGGTCGGCCGACGGCTTCCTCGATCGCATGGCGGCCCACCTCGAGGGAGTCACCGACCCGGTGGTGGCCATCACCGAGGGAATGGCTTTTGCCATCGAAGAGCTGGCCTCGGACAATCAGGTCGAATTCGTGCTGAACCAGCGCCACCGCGGCGGCCAGAAGGTTTCGATCATCTCCGATACCGCGCTGGCGTTCGGTCGTTCGATGCTCCATCGCTACGACATCGACTGGGAGCAGTACGGTTTCGATGAAGCGGGCCTGGACGAGCTGAACGAATTCTCGCTGCGGGTGCTGCATTCCTTCCTGGCCGACCCGGGGCGGCCGCCGCGCAGCGGTGCCGATCTCCGGCGCTACCTCACCCGCTGGATCGGGCCGGCGATCGCCTATCCGCAAATGGTCCGCGCCATGGATGCGCTGGGCACTCCGGAGCCGCCGCGAAGCTGCCGGCGCTCTTCGAAAGCCTCCTGATCCGGGCGGGTGGGACTGTCGGCCTGACCATACAGATTTATCGTTATGTCCGGGCGGCCACCCACGCGTTGCGCGGTGCACAGTCATTGACTTGGAGGCCTTCGTCACATCGGGGCGTGGGCGACCGCACAACGCGCGCGCCCGGCTATCCTGTGGCAAGATCGCGATGTGAAGGCGCATCCCCTCGCTGTGTTGACTTGTGCTGTGCTGTCGCCGATTTGGGCTCTACTCATCGGTCCGGTCACATCGGCTTCAGCAGATCCATGCCCCGATGTCGAGGTGGTGTTCGCCCGGGGTACCACCGAGCCGCCCGGTGTCGGCCGCATCGGCCAGAACTTCGTCGACACCTTGCGCTCGCATGTCGGCGGTAAATCGGTGGGCGTGTATCCGGTCAACTATCCGGCCACCACCGACTTCCCCACGGCCGCCGACGGCATCAGCGATGCCGGCAGTCATGTCGAGCAGATGGCGGCGAATTGCCCCCGCACCAAGATGGTGCTGGGTGGGTACTCGCAGGGCGCCGCGGTGATGGGCTTCGTCACCGAAAGCGCCGTGCCGGACGGCGTGCACCTGGTGCAGGCGCTACAGCCGATGCCGGCCGAGGTGGCCCAGCCACGTAGCCGCGGTGGCGCTGTTCGGCAAGCCGTCGGGCCAATTCATGAGCATCATCAACCAACCGCCGGTGACCATCGGACCGCTCTATTCGGCGAAAACCCTCGAATGTGCGTCCCCGGCGACCCGGTCTGTTCCGGCGCGGGCAACCCCGCCGCCCACCGCCAATACGTCGAGGCGGGAATGGTTGACCAAGCGGTCGATTTCGCCGCCAATCGGATCTCGTAACGCGCCTGAAGCTTGATCGTCAGGCGCCCGCCCGACTGACCCGATCGGGATTCAAGCCCGCCATCAATCGCTCATGGGCAGCACGTTTGCCGGCTTTCCGGGTCGGCCCATCATTGGGCCGTGCCGCCGATCATGTTGTGAACGTCGCCCACCGACCATGGCCCGGCCTGGTGGTGGTCGCGGTAGCCCAGCAGCCGCGGCGTTTGGCGGTCGAAGCTGCCCACGAAACCGCCTGCGGCAACCAGGATTTGACCGGTCACGTCACGCGACAAATCGCCGGCGAGATAGGCGTAGACCGGTGCGACGAACTCGGGCGGCGCGCTGTCGAGTGATGCCCGCATGGTCATCTCGTCGAGCAGGCCACGGCGGTGCAGGTCTTCGATGTGTTGTTCGTAGTCGGCACCGCGTGGACAGCCGCGTCCTGGCGCCGGGACATACCACGTTGGCCCGCACGCCGTAGCGGCTTCAGTTCGGCGGCGATGGCCATCGTCAGTCCGTTGACGGCGCCCTTGCCCGCCGGATATCCGGTCCCACCGTAGTCACCCAGAAACGCCACCGAACCGGTGTTGATGATGGCTCCGTGCCCTTGGGCGGCCAGCACCGGAGCGGCTATCCGGCAGGTATGGAAAACCGTGCCGAGGTGGCCGCTGATCAGGCGGTCGAACTCGTCCGGGGAGATCGTCAGGATCGAGGAGCCCGGGGGTTCGGCGATGCCGGCGCAATTGATCAGGGTGTCCAGCCGCCCGAACGTGCTCACACATGCGTCGACGAGCGAGCGGGCGACGTGCTCTTCGTCTGCGGCTCCGACCACCGCGGTGGCCTGCCCGCCCGACGCCGTGATCGCCGCGACCGTCTCCTGCACGGCCTGCTCGTCACGCCCGTTGACGACCACACCGGCGCCGAGCCTGGCCAGCAGTTCGGCGACCGCGCGTCCGATACCGCGACTGCCACCCGACACCACGACGCCGCGCCCGGCCAGGGAATGTTCGGTGCCGCTCATCGCCGGCCCCGGAGGGGCCAAGCCGGGGCCTACGTAAAGCATTGCGCGCGAATCGCTCTCGCCGTCGGAGGTAGCCGGGCCGGCCGATTGGGGTCACGAACATTAGGCGAACAGTACTTAGCCGGATCAGAAATGAGAACCAACGCCGCCGACTGGCGGATCACCCGACCCTGAGCGCACCGAGCAATCTCGACCAACCGGATGATCGGGCGGGGTGTGGCGCCTGCGCCGCTGCGTAGTCACCCAGAGACCCACCCCGAGACGGCCAGGCCTTTGCCGTCGGCAATCGCCTCTGGCGCGACGCCTCGATCCCCGTGAACCAGTCGCCATCGGCGATGACGAACGCGGCGAGCCCGCCGACGATGTGTTTGCGGCCCTTCACGATCAGCGACGGGAGGGATTGCAAACACCACAGCTCGAAGGCCGATCCAGGGGTACCGGATCAAGCCGCCGGCCACGGCCGGTGGGTTGCTACGCCGCAGTCGCACACCGTGGAGACCGTTCAGAACCTATCGGAGCCCATTGCCCCAAGCGATCGCCGGACGATGCGATGGGGCGTATAGTCTCCAATGAAGTCCGTTATGGACGTGTCGCCGTTTAGCTAAAAGCGGTCCAGTCAGCCGCACGGCTACTGAGCTTGGTAGGGCTCCGGCGAATCAGCCCCAGTCACCTCCCGCTGCTGTGCGTTGGGTAATCGACCCGTCCGGCGGATCGAGATGCAGTGGGGGCGAGAAGTGCGCATAGCCGCACCTCCCACTGCACCCGACTCTAGGGGAGTCAGCGATGCAAACTTGTTCGCGCGCAAATGTTTACCCGATTCGTCGAGTGAACACGGGGTGCGCCAGCCGATGACCAACGTAATTTCTGCAACCCGTCCAGCCCCAGCCCCGCGGACCAGCAAAAAGTCCGATGATTCGTACGACGACGTCGTCGAGATGTTCCTGGCGCTGCAGCAGTTACCCGCCGAATCGCACGAGTACGCCCACCAGCGCGAACGCATTGTTTCCCGATGCCTGCCGTTGGCGGACCACGTGGCCAGCCACTTCGCCCGTCGCGGTGAAGGTCTCGAAGATCTGATTCAGGTGGCGCGTCTGGGCTTGATGAACGCCATCAACCGATTCGACCCCGCGAAGGGTCCCAGCTTCATCGGATTCGCGGTGCCCACCATGATGGGCGAGGTCCGCCGCTACTTCCGCGACTACAGCTGGGGGATGCGCGTCCCGCGGCGGTTGCGTGAGCTGCACGTGCAGATCAGCAGGACGACCGCGGATCTGTCCCAGCAGCTCGGGCGCGCACCCACTGCGGGTGAGCTTTCCCAGGTGCTGGAGGTTCCGCACGAGGAGATCGTCGAATGCCTCGTCGCGGGCGACGCCTATCGGCTCGACTCCCTGGATGCGCCACTCGGGCGCGGATGGTTCGGGATCGCCTCGCTCGGTGGCCGACTCGGTCGGCGATATCGATCCGCAGATCGAGCACATCACCAATCGGGAAGCGCTGAGGGTGTTGGTCGCCACCCTCCCGCCGCGTGAACGCGAGGTGTTGCGCATGCGGTTCTTTGAGTCCATGACGCAGAGCCAGATCGCGGAGCGGATCGGCGTGTCGCAGATGCAGGTATCCCGCATCCTGGCAAACACGCTGAGCTGCCTGCGCGACCAGCTCGAGTAGCCGGCCAGTTCCCCCAGGACGCTGCGCGACATACCCTGTCGCGCAGCCCTGTACTGTGCGACTGACAAGGACAACCCGACTTTGTCGCCAGGAAAACCTGGAAGGGAGCTGGATTCGTTGAGGATGTCACGAACGGTGATCGCGGGTGTCGCAGCGACGACGGCACTGGCGGTGTCGGTCGCGGGCTGCGGCAGCAGCAATAAGCCGCAGCCCTCGCCGTCGAAGTCGGGATCGGCCACCTCGGCAACCTCGGCCACCGGCGGCCCAGCTCGGCGCCCGCGTCATCGGCGCCGGCTCAGCCCAACGAGTACGCCAAGCTGCTCATCCAGCCAAGTGACATCAACGCCCCGGTTCCCTTCACCGCTGCCCCTGCGACCAGCAATCCCAACGGCCAGCCGGGCGTGGCGACCACCTTCAAGGACGACGACGGTAGCCACGCGATCAAGGTGACCATTCAGGTCTACGACGATCCCGACGCCGCGACGAACGCGTTGAACGCCGCGAAGGGTCAACAGGGTGGTGCTGATCAAGGATCCCACCACCCAACCGTCGAACATCGGCAGTGGCGGAACGATGTTGATGGGCAACACCCCGGACCGCAGCAAGGGTGTGGTGATCCTGCTCTTCACCGAGGGCAAGGCCTTCGCCACCATGGAATTCGATGGCCCGACCGACACGCTGGCCCCGCCGGACTTCGTCAACGACGTCGGCCAGAAGCAAGATGCGGCCATCAAGAAGGGGCTCGGCGGCTAGGCGCTGCGCCACCACCATCGGGGGACGCTATGAACGTCATCAACGGCATGCCGGCTCACGCCCTACTGCTGCATTTCGTGCTGGTGCTGGTGCCGCTGACCGCCCTGCTGGAAATCCTGTGCGGGTTATGGCCGGCGGCCCGGCGCGGGCAGCTGATGTGGCTCACGCTGATCCTGGCCGCGGTCACCATGGTGTTGACGCCGATCACCATCAACGCCGGTGGATGGCTCTACGACCTGAGGACGAATCCCAGCCCGATCCTGCGCGAACACGCCGAGCGGGGCAGCCTGATGGCCTATTTCTCCGCCGCGCTGCTGGCGGCTGCTCTCGTGCTGGTCGTCGTGCGGGTGGTCGAACGCCAGATCCGATAAGGGCCGCGTCGTCACCCGGATACTCGTCGCGATACTGGTGCTGGCGGTGGGGATCTCGTCGATGGTCCAGATCTACCGCGTGGGCGATGCCGGCGCGCAATCGGTCTGGGGCACCGAGATCGCGCGGCTGACAAAGACCCACACGGGCTGACGCCGCCGGTCGAGGCAAAAGCCTTCGAGGCGCGCCCGGTAGCGGACCATCGAGGTAACTGTCGCGCGTTAGCCACATTCTGCGACATGGCTGCTTGCGTTGCGTTACGGTTTGCGGAGTCTGCCGGGGGCGGAAGGAAACGTCCATGAGCAAATTTTCGAGGCTTGCCGTTGGGGTGCCGCTGACGCTGGCGCTGGCGGGCGCGACGGTCGGCTGCGGCGGCGGATCGAAACCATCGCCGGCCACATCGTCAACGACCGCCTCAAGTTCGGCCGGCCGCACCGCAACGTCGACGTCCGCAGCCGCCCAGCCGTCCGACTACACGCGGTTGCTCATTGCGGCCGGCGATATCGACGCGCCCGAAGTCTTCACGGCCACCCCGCCGACCAACAACCCGAACGGCCAACCGGGGGCCAGCACCACCTTCAGCAACAACGACCGCACGCACGTGATCACCGACAGCATTCAGGTTTTGCCCGATCCCGACGCCGCGCAGCGCGCGCTGGAATCCGCGAAGTCGACGCATGACGGTTACGTGCACGGGGTACCCGAGCCGATCGCCATCGGCACCGGCGGCACCACGATCTCCGGACCTTCGCCCGACGGCGCCAAGGGGGTGACGGTGCTGCTGTTCACCGAGGGCAAGGCCTTCGTCGAATTGGAATTCGACGGCCCGCCGGGCGCGCTCGTGCCGCCGGACTTCGTGACCGACGTCGGCCAAAAACAAGATGCCGCAGTCAAGAAAGGACTGGGCGGCTAGGAGCGGATGCGCCGGCGCCACCGCAATCACGCGGTCGGCGTGAGGAGAAACAGCCGAAATCGCCGCAGGCCGGCGCGTTCTTGGGCGAGCCGATAATTGGGCCAGCACTCCAGCGCATTCGGCCCACGCTTCGTCGCGCTCCGCGCCGCCGAGCAACCGCACCGCCGCCACGAATCGGTGGCCACGTCGGCGCACGGTGACCCGTTGCGCCGCTTTGAGATTCGCCGACCAGGACGGGTGACGCGCGCGCCCCCAGTTCGATCCGACCAACAGCAGGCCGTCGCGAAACGGGACGTACTGCACGGTCGCGCTGCGGGCGAGACCGGTCTTGCGCCCCGAGATGGTGATCCGCACGTTGGGCAGGTCCGCCAAATCCAATATGCCGAGCCGTCCCCCGGTCAGGAAGCGAAGCGCGGATTCGAGCCCGTCCACGATCCGACGACCGTTCAGGACCAGCATGCGGTAGGCCGTCGGATTGCGGGCCCACCGCTGCAGCGGATTCATGCGATGACTGTATTACCCGGGCGCGCCGAACCGGGGCGTCAGGCCGATGAAATGCCGCTGACGAACCGGGGTTTCGACAACCAGCTCGGCCTGACCCGGCCAGGATAAATAAACTGCTTGATTTAACAGGGCGCGGGGTGTTCACTGAGGCGATGACTGCCGAGCGGGTCGCTCGCTCCGACAGGTCGACGGGCACCCGAGAGGCGATCTTGTCGGCCGCCGAAGTGCTATTCGCCGAACGCGGGATGTACGCCGTGTCGAACCGGCAGATCAGCGAAGCGGCCGGACAGGGCAACAACGCCGCGGCGTGCTACCACTTCGGCACTCGGGTCGACCTGCTCCGTGCGATCGAAAGCAAGCATCGCGAGCCGATCGAGGAGCTGCGCGCCCAGATGTTGGCCGCCATCGGCGATTCGACCGACCTACGGGACTGGGTCGGCGCCCTGGTGCGCCCGTTGACCGATCATCTGTCCGCCCTGGGCAACCCGACCTGGTACGCCCGGTTCGCCGCGCAGGCCATGGCCGACCCGACATACCGCCATGTGGTCACCAAAGACGCACTGGCGTCGCCGCTGCTGGTGCAGACGCTCGACGGCATCAATCGCTGCCTACCGGAGCTGCCCAAGCGAGTGCGTGCCGAACGGATGGTGATGGTGCGCAACCTGCTCATGCACACCTGCGCGGAACACGAAGGCGCACTGGCCGAGCACGGACCGCGGTCGCGTTCGGCGTGGCCGGTGGCCGGCGAAGGGCTGATCGACGCGATCGTCGGGCTGTGGCGCGCGCCGGTCCACGTGGGCGCGGCCGGCGGCCAACCGGCACAGACCACCGCGCAGGCCAACAATCGAGGAGCACGATGACCGAAGGATCCACCGCCACCGATATCCCGGAGTTTCCGATGACGCGGGCGCCCGGGCTGCCCGTTCGCCCCGCCTCCGAAGGTATTGGAGCTCAACGCCGACAAGCAACTGAGCAGGGTCCGGATCTGGGACGACAGCACCCCATGGCTCATCCACGGCTACGAGGCGATACGCGCGCTGTTCACCGATTCCCGCGCCAGTGTCGACGACCGGTTGCCCGGCTATCCGCACTGGAACGAAGGCATGCTGGCCACGGTGCACAAACGCCCGCGCTCGGTGTTCACCTCGGACGCCGAAGAGCACACCCGGTTCCGCCGGATGCTGTCTAAGCCGTTCACGTTCAAGCGAGTTGAAGCGCTGCGGCCGGCGGTGCAGAAGATCACCGATGACCACATCGACGCGCTGCTGGCGGGTCCGAAGCCGGGCGACATCGTCAGCGCCCTGTCGTTGCCGGTCCCGTCCCTGGTGATCAGCGAACTGCTGGGCGTGCCCTATGAGGACGCGGAATTCTTTCAGACACAAGCCCAGCGGGGCATGGGCCGCTACGCGACCGAGGAGGACACCGCGCAGGGTGCGGCCTCGTTGGCGAGGTATTTGGCCAACCTGGTTCGGACGAAAATGCAAAGTCCCTCAGAGGATCTGGTGTCCGATCTCGCCGAGCGGGTCAATGCCGAAGAGATCAGCGTGCGCGAGGCCGCGCAATTGGCCACCGGTGTGCTGATCGCCGGCCACGAGACCACGGCGAACATGATCAGCCTGAGCATCGCGGCGTTGCTCGAACATCCCGACCAACGCGCGCTGCTGCGCGACACCGACGATCCGAAGGTCATCGCCACCGCGGTCGAGGAGCTGATGCGCTACCTGAGCATCATCCAGACCGGTCAGCGCCGAATCGCCCTCGAGGACATCGAGATTGGTGGGGAGACGATCCGCGCCGGCGACGGCATCATCCTGGACGTCGCCCCGGCGAACTGGGATGACCGCCAGTTCCCGAACCCGGACCGGCTGGATCTGCTCCGCGAAGACGGCCCGCACGTCGGGTTCGGCTACGGCCGCCACCAGTGCGTGGGTCAGCAGCTGGCCCGCATGGAATTACAGATCGTCTTGCCCACGCTGCTGCGCCGCGTTCCGACTCTGCAGCTTGCCGTGCCGCTGGATGACCTTCCATTCAAACATGACGCGCTGGCCTACGGCCTCTACGAGCTGCCCGTGACATGGTGAAGCCCGATCTGTCACTGGACGTTCCGGATCTGCGTGGCAGATTAGCCGTAGTGACCGGGGCCAACAGCGGTCTGGGTTTCGGCCTGGCGAGGCGGCTGTCGGCCGCGGGCGCCGACGTGGTGATGGCGGTCCGCGACCGGGTCGAAGGGCGAACGGGCCGATCGCCGAGATCCGCCGAGAGGTGCCCCAGGCCAAACTCAGCATCCGGCAACTCGACCTGTCGTCGCTGCCGAGCGTCGCCACGCTGGGCGAAGAACTGACCGCGGAAGGGCGCCCGATCGACATCCTGATCAACAATGCGGGCGTCATGACGCCCCCGCAGCGGCAAGAGACCAGCGATGGCTTCGAATTGCAGTTCGGGACAAACCATTTAGGCCATTTCGCGTTGACCGGCCGGCTGCTGGATCTGTTGCGGGCGGCGGAATCCGCGCGAGTGGTGACGGTCAGCAGCATCGCCGCAACCCAGGGCGATCTCGACTTCGGCGACGTCAACGCGCAACACGTATATAAACCCATGCACTCCTACGGGGTCGCCAAATTGGCGCAGCTGATGTTCGCCGTCGAATTGGACCGACGCAGCCGCCGGGGCGGGTGGGGGTTGATGTCCAACGCCGCGCATCCCCGGTCTGACCAAAACGAACCTGCTCAGCGGCGCGTCGTACGGCCGCACCAAACCGACGCTGCAGGCCCGATTGACGCAGCTGACGTGGCGATTGCTGCCGTTCATGTGGCTGGACATCGACGAAGGCATCAAGCCGACCCTGTATGCCGCGGTGTCACCGGATGCACAGGGCGCCAAATACTACGGACCGCGCGGCTTCTACGAAACGGTGAGGGGCGGAGTCACTTTCGCTGGTGTCCCCCGGCAGGCGCGCAGCGAGCCCGACCTGCGACAGCTGTGGCAGCTCTCCGAACAGCTCACAGGTGTCAGCTATCCGGATTGACATCAGAAAGTGGTGATAGATGGCGTTCGTCGGTCGCAGTGACGTCAAGGACCCGGGTGCGCAGCAGGACCAGTGGGAACGGCTGGCGCGTCGGCGGGAGCGCTTGTACGCCGAGGACGAACAGTTCCGGAACACCCGGCCCGATGACGAAATCGCTGCGGCCGCACGCGCACCGGGGCTGCGGATCGCCGAGGTGATGGCGACCGTCCTGCAGGGCTACGCCGGGCGGCCGGCGCTCGCGCAGCGCGCCCGCGAGGTCGTCACCGATCCGGCGACCGGGCGATCGATCGCTGCACTTTTTGCCACGCTTCGAAACGATCAGCTACGCCGATCTGTGGGCGCGCGTACAGGCCACGGCCGTCGGATTGGCACCACCACGAACGCCGCCCGGTTCGCGCCGGCGACTTCGTCTGTGTGCTGGGGTTCGCCAGCATCGACTACACGGCCATCCAATGCGCGTGCATCCACCTCGGTGTCGTGGTGGTGCCGTTGCAGACCAGCGCGCCGTCCGGCCAGCACGCGCCGATCCTCGCCGAGACCCGGCCGCATTCTCGCCGTGGGCATCGACAATCTCGCGAGCGCCGTCGAGGCAACATTGGCGGGAACCGCGCCGGATCGCCTGAGGATCACCAGGGCCCGCGCCCGCATTACGAGGGTCTGCCGGTCGACTTCCTGGCCGGTGCGATCGCCGCGTTCGGGCCACAGCATGGCAGCAGCTTCGATACCTACAACACGACCAATCCGCACGACGACGGATCTCGCTGGACACGTTCGTCGACTGGATCGTCGCGGCGGGCTATCCGGTCGAAAAGATCGACGATTACCCGGCCTGGCTGCCCGGTTCGAGACGGCGATGCGCGCTCTCCCCGAGAATCAGCGTGGACAGTCGGTATTGACGGTGCTCGACGTCTACCGTGAACCCATGACCGCGGTGGCGGGTTCGCCGGTGCCCGGAGATCGGTTCCGGGCGGCCGTCCATGCAGCCGGCCGGGCGATCCCCCACCTGTCCAAGGAGCTGATCGACAAATACCTGGCCGATCTCCAACGGATCGGCATGCTGACCCGGTGATCCGGAAGTGATCTCCAAACGAAGGGACGATGATGTCCAGCCCAGCCCAAACCCTTTACCCCGCAGGCGTGATCGGTGCGCCCAAGGACCGCCGCGGTCACGCGGCAGAATTCAACACCGGCCTGCCGGCGGGCACCGAGGTGTTCTCCGCCGACAACCACATCTCCGTGGCCGACGACATCTTCTACGAAGGCTTTCCCGCCGAGCTGAAGGATCAAGCGCCACGGATCTGGTATGAGGACGGCGCGTATCTGCTCGGCCCGCCCGGGCAGTCGATGGTGGTCGGCGATTTCAGCACGGTCCTCATGCAATACGACGATCTGGCCGGGGCGGCCACCAACAACGTCGAAGCCCGGGTTCGCGAGCTGGCCGAAGACGGCGTCGACAAGGAACTGGCCTTCCCCAACGCCGTGCTCGCGCTGTTCCACCACCCCGATCACGAGATCCGCGAGCGGATCTTCCGCGTCTACAACGAGCACATCGCCGGCGTTCAGGAGCGCTCTGGTGGCCACTGCTACGGAGTCGGCCTGATCAACTGGTGGGATCCGGCCGGCGCCCGACGCACCCTGTCGGAGTTGAAATCGCTTGGGCTCAAGACGTTCCTGATGCCGATCAGCCCGGGCAATGATGCCAACGGACGACTCATCGACTATTCGAGCACGGCGATGAGTGCGGTCTGGGACGAGATCGAAGAGGCCGGCTTGCCCGTCACCCACCACATCGGCGAGAGCCAGCCGAAGTTTCCCAGCGAGGTGAACAGCGTCGCGGTGGCCATGATGGTCAACATCGACTCATTCCGGGAGATGTTCTCCAAGTACATCTTCGGCGGCATCCTGGACCGGCATCCCCGGCTACGGATCGGCTGGTTCGAAGGTGGAATCGCCTGGGTGCCAACGGCCCTGCAGGATGCCGAACACGTTCTGGCGTCCTATCGGCACATGCTGGCGCACCAGCCTGAGCGCGATGTCCGCTATTACTGGGACACGCACATGTGCGCCTCGTTCATGGTCGATCCGCTGGGTCTGCGGCAGATCGACGAGATCGGAATCGACAAGGTGATGTGGTCATCCGATTACCCGCACAACGAAAGCACTTTCGGCTATTCGGAGAGGTCGCTGGCCGCGGTGGTCGACGCCGTCGGTGCCGAGGATGCCGTTCGGGTTGTCGGCGGCAACATCAAGAAGTTCCTGGGAATCTGAAGCATGACGAACTCATTGACCGCCCGCGCGCTCGGCGCTCGACATCCCCGATGAGCCGGACTGGGCCCGCATGCGCACGGAGATCGGAGCTCGGCTGCGGTCCGCGATGGCCGAACATGGTGTCGACGCGCTGATCTTGCTGATGAACGGCTACGTCGGATACGCGACCGGAGTCAGCTGGCCGCTCCTGGACGCCGGCCTGTCACACGTGGAGCGCCCGGTCGCCGTCGTGCTCGCCGATGACGTGCATCCGCACCTGTTCATGCCGTACCGCAGCGGGGCGTCCGCGGAGTACCCCGTGCCCGACGACCATCTACACGGCCCCGCCTACCTCGAATTCGACCATGGTGTCGATGATTTCGCGTGGCAGTCTGGCCGGGCTGGTCCCGCCGGGCGCCGACATCGCCGTCGATGAACTCACCGGTGCCATGCGACGGGCCGAGGCCAAGCTATTCCCCGGGGGGCCGCCGACCGATGCGGCGATCGTGCTCGGCGCCGCGCAACTGGTGAAGACCCGCGACGAGTTGTCCTGCCTTCGCAGGGCGGCGCGCATCACCGAGCAGGCGATCGTCGACGTGCAGAAGGCGTTGAAGCCCGGCGTGCGACAGATCGATCTTTCGGCGACCTTCGTCCGTCGTGCATTCGAACTCGGCGCCACCACCAACATGCTGGAGGCCATCTGGCAGGTGATGCCGAGTTCACGGGAAGCCGGAGTGTGGACGACGCATGGGGATCTCGCGCTGCCGCTGCTTCCGACCGATCGGGAACTTGCCGCGGGCGATGTGTTGTGGACCGATATCAGCATCACCTACCACGGATACTGCTCCGACTTCGGCCGCACCTGGGTTGTCGGCGAGGCGCCCACGCCGCGACAACAAGACCAATTCCGGCAATGGCGGGCTGTCCTGGACGCCGTGCTCGCGGTCACCAAAGCCGGGGTGTCCTCGGGTGATTTGGCGCGGGCGGCGATCGCGGCCAACGGCGGCCGCAAACCGTGGCTGCCGCACTTCTATCTGGGCCACGGCATCGGCACCTACCCCGCCGAAGCGCCGATGATCGGAACGGATCTCGGCGAGGAGTTCGACGACAACTTCGTCTTTCCGCCCGGCATGGTTCTGGTGCTGGAACCCGTGATGTGGGAGGACGGCACGGGAGGCTATCGCAGTGAGGAGATCGTGGTGATCACCGAAGACGGCTACGCGCCGATTACCGACTACCCCTATACCCCTTATGGCGACTGAAGTTCTGCCCGACGCGCCCGCGTTGCGGTCGGGCCGCAGGGAACGGGCGCTGGCCCAAATGGCGGAGCATCGGCCTCGACATCCTGGTGCTCGGCCGGCAGGCCAACATCCGTTACGTCACCGGCGCCCCGCAGCTGTGGATAGCCGGTACCCGGCCGTTCGGACCGATGTGTGTGCTGGTGCGCGCCACCGGAGACATCTACCTCAACAGCACCGACGATGAAGGGGTCCCGGCGGAGATCGGCCACGATCACCTGTACGGACTGGCCTGGAACCCGCTGACACTCATCGACGTGCTGAAGAAGGTCGACGGCGCCGAGGCGGCGCGGCGGGTCGGAACCGACGCCATCACACCGACTTTCGCGGCGCTGCTGCCCGAGGCGTTTCCCAATGCCGAGCTTGTCGACGCCGAGCCGGCGATGCGTGCGGCGCGGCGCATCAAGACGCCCGGCGAGATCGCCGCGATGGATCAGGCGTTGCGTGTCGCCGAACACGGACTGGCCACCGCCCTGGGCGAATTGGCACCGGGCGTTTCGGAGCAAACGCTGACCGGGGTGATGATGGAGGCGATGGCCGCGGGTGGGGTGAGCACACCGGCCACTCAGGACGCCGCGTGGGTGGCGTCCCGGGAACACCCGTGGCGGCGCGCTGCTTCGCACGAGGTCTGGTCGGGTGACCTTGTCGCATTCGCCGCCGGCGCCCTGGCGAACGGCTATGTCGCCGAGGTGGGCCGAACCTGGCCGGCCGGTGACGCCACCGAGGAGGCCCGTGCGCTCTTCGAGCGCTCGAACACGCTGTACGACAAGATGCTTGCCGCCTGCCGCCCGGGCGCATCCACCCACGATCTGCTTGCCGCGTACCGCGGGGCGGGTGAACCGGTCCCGCCGATGCCGGTCGCGCACGGGCTGGGGCTGGGCTTCGATCCACCGGTGGTTTCCGAAACGCTCTTGGCCGCAGGTGAACACGACGTGCTCGAGGCCGGGATGGTGTTGGCGATCACCGGGTATGTCTGGCAGCAGGGCGTCGGCGCGGTGTTCCGCCGAGACACCGTCCACATCACCGGGAGTGGTGTCGAGGTGTTGATCAAAAGCCCGACGTGGGGACACTGAAATAACTTGTGCCACTTTGGTTTCAATGGCCACAACATGGCGTTTTTTGTCGGTGGGCCCCGATAGCTTCGGGGTGTGAGCGTAGATCGGGAGGCCCTGTCCGCGGCGTTTGACGTCATCGACGCGGCCGTCGACGATCTGGTCGGATATGACTGCGAGGCTTTGGCCACCCGCGAGCAGTTGGCGGTGCTGGAACGCTGCGAGAAGGTGCGTCGCCGGTTACCGGCCATCGAGCATCCGCTGATCAATTCCCTTGCCCGCCAAGCCACGTCCGAGGGGCTCGGCGGCACACTGTCGCATGCGATCGCGGAGACGGCGCTGGTTAGCCGCTCGGAAGCGTCCAGGCGCGTCAAGGAGGCCCGGATCGGGCGCGCGGCACGGCCTGACCGGCGAACCCGTGGCGCCGGTCTTGGCCGCCACCGCGGCTGCCCAGCGCGACGGCACGCTGGGGCCCGGTCAGGTGTCGGTGATCCGCAAGTTCTGCCGCCAATTACCCGGCTGGATAGCCGCCCCCACCCGCGAGCAGGCCGAGGCCAAACTCGCCATGGAGGGGGCCCGGTATCGGCCCGAACAACTCGGCAAGCTGGCCGACATGCTGGCCAATTGCCTGAACCCCGACGGCTGCTTCAGCGACGAGGACCGGGCTCGGCAGCGCCGCCTGACGCTGGGCAACCAGCAGGCCGACGGCATGTCGCCGCTGCGCGGCTGGCTCACCCCCGAGGCACGCGCCACGTTCGAAGCCGTCTTGGCGAAACTCGCCGCACCGGGCATGTGCAATCCCCTGGACGACTCCCCGTGTGTGGATGGGGCACCCGATCGAGGAGGCGATCGAACGGGATAGCCGCAGCGCCGGCCAACGCAGCACGACGGACTCAACGCCGCGCTCAGAGGATTACTCGCCTCGGGGAGACTCGGACAACACAACGGCTTACCGGCCTCCATCATCGTCACCACCACCCTCCAAGAGCTGGAATCCGCCGCCGGACGTGGGCTGACCGGCGGCGGAACCTTGTTGCCGACGACCGATCCGCCTGGCGCGCCACGCGCATCACTACTTGGCGATCTTCGACCAAGGCAAGGCGCTGGCGCTCTATCACACCAAACGCCTGGCCTCCCTCGGACAGCGAATAGTGTTGTACGCCAAGGATCTCGGTTGTTCGGCGCCGGGTTGCACCGTGCCCGGCTACTACTGCGAGGTCCACCACGTCACCGACTACGCCAACTGTCGCATCACCGACGTCAACGACCTCACCTTCGCCTGTGGACCCCACCACCGCCTGCTACGACCCGGCGGCTGGAGCACCCGCAAGAACGCCAGGGGTGACACCCAATGGCGTCCGCCGCCGCACCTGGATCGCGGCCGCCCCCGCGTCAACGCGTTTCACCATCCCGAAAAGCTGCTGCACGACCGAGATGACGACGCGCCCTAGGCGACTCGCCCTTCCTCGGCCAGCGCCTCGTCGAGCAGGTCACCCAGTGGGTGCCACTGCCACAGCAGCAGCAGGTTCGACAGCATCTGCAGGGGCGCGCGCACGCTCTCGTCGTCCCTGATCCGCGGGTCCGTCCTGCTTTCAGGCGCGATGTCGAATCGCTTGCGTATCAACGCCGGTACGTCCATCAGCCAGGCCTGGCCCATCACCGCCGCGTACAGCAGCGTGTGTCGGCGCAGCCTGTCCGGGTCCAGGCGCGGACCGCCATAGCGCTGGAACTCCGCCACGAACAGGTCCAGCAGGCCGTCGAGATGGGTACTCCACATCTCGTTTTCGGCGCCGGACATGGCCCCCCACAGGGCCATGCCCAGGTTCATCTGGCTGACACATCCCCAGTCCATCAAGCCGCACCGCAGAGTCCCGTCGCCATCCCGCCAGAACCACGCGTTGTCGATATTGGCATTCCAGTGACAAAGCGCGACGTAGTCGGCGTCGGCTGCCAGATGATCGGCGACCTCATCCTCATAGCGGGCCAACCGGGGCGCCTCGGCGGCCAAGCGCGCGAAGAACTCTGGCGAGCCCACGCCGGCCGGCACCAGGGCTGGGTGCGTGTCGGCGAATTCGGCGAGCCGGCTGACCCGTCGCTCCAGCTTCTCCATGGACAGCGACGTCCGCTCTCCCACGGTTGCGGCCTGCACGTTCAGCGGAAACTGCGCCGTCAGTTCCGCGGGCAGCCGACCGGACCGGTGCGTGCCGGCAAGCCGCGCCAGCGCGGTCAGCAGCGCGCGGTAATGCTCCAACGGCTCGGGCATCTCGTAATCCAGACACTTATGGTATTGGCGCTCGATCCCGTTGGCACCGAAAGCGATTCGTTGGGTGATCAATATCCCGGTGCCGCTCCGACCGTGGTAGTCGGCGAACTGCGGGCTGGGCACCGCGATGGGGAATTCGGGCACACACGCCAACGAGGCGAACCGGACCTCGGATTCCATCTGGGTTTTTCCGCGGTCCCGAACCGGGTTGTCGAGATCACGAGAGAACTTGACGAACAGTTCGGTATGCAGATCCGGTGCGGGCCGGTCGTATTCGACCGACAGCACAGCCTTGCGCCCCGTGCTGCCACCGCTGATCTCCCGGAAGGCGCTGATCCGGGCGACGCTGTTCTCCCGCAGTGTGCCGGAGGCCTGAAACACGTTGGTCAGGAACGGCGCTCCCCCGCTGAGCAACGCGGCGGGGTCAACCGGGAACGGCAATCCGTAGTGATCGCCGATCACCCAATCCGAGGTCACGCCGCTACCAGGTCTGTTCTGCCGAGCGGACCAACATGTGGTTGACCGCCACCCGGCGATCGCGCGTCACCATGAACATCACCGCATCCGCGATGTCGTCGGGCCGCAGCATGACCATGCCGGCCGTTTGCCGTTCGAACGCCTCGCGTGACGTTTCGGCGAGGTGGCTGAAGATTTCGGTGTCGACGGTTCCGGGACCCACCACTCCGACCCGGACCCGTTTGCCGAGCACCTCTTGGCGAAGACCCTCGCTGAAGGCGTTCACGCCGAATTTGGTCAGCGAATACACCGCGGTGTTCGGCCGGGCCACCCAGCCGGCGGTGGAACTGATGGTGACCAGGTCGGCCACACCGCGCGGCGAGTCGGCGGCCGCCTCGATGAGGTGGGGAAGCGCCGCGCGGGTGGCGTAGAGGACGCCCTGCACGTTGACGGACACCATCTGGTCCCAGTCCTGCAGCGACGCCTCGGTCGCGGGCGCCGACTGCATCAGGCCGGCATTGTTCACCAGGATGTCGAGGCGTCCCAGCTCCGCGACGGTGCGCTGCACGGCGGCCGCCACCTGTTCGGCATCGGTGACATCGGCGGTGACGACCAGCGCTGTGCCACCCGCGGATTCGATCTGGGCCTTCAGCTCCGCCAACCGGTCGGCCCGGCGGGCGAGCAGGGCCACCGCCGCACCCTGGGCCGCCAACGCTTGGGCCGTCGCCGCGCCGATGCCGCTGCTGGCGCCGGTCACCAGGGCCGCGGTGCGCGCCAGTGTCGTCATGTTCCGCCCGTCGGTTGCGTGCCGAGTATCTCGTGTAGAACGTAGTCGGTGTCCTCGCCCAGGTTCGGCGCGCCGCGCGCGATCCGGGCCGGGCGGCGCGCCATCCGCCAGGACGGCCCGAGCACGGGTCGCTGGCCTTCGCGGTGATCGGTGACGAAGCGGTACAACTCGCGGTCCCACAGCCGTTGATCGGCAATCACATCCACCGATGTGGCACTCTTGGCGGCCGGCACTCCAGCCGCCCGCAGGCGCTCGGCGAGCCGCTCCGCGTCGTGGCCTCGGGTGAGCCGTCCGAGGTCCGCGTCGAGCGCCTCGGCGTGCCGGTGTCGCGCGTCGCCCGTGGCGTAGCGCGGCTGGTCGGCCAGGGCTGCGGCGCCAAGTGCCTCGCACAACCGGCGCCATTCGGCATCGGTCGCGACCGCGACCGCGATCCACGCCCCATCGGCGCACGGGTAGCAGCCATGCGGACACATGTCCGGGTGGGTGTTGCCGCTTGGGCCCAGAGGTCGCCCGGTCAACGATTGCTCCAGCAGGCAGTCACCGATCATCGAGGACAGGGTCTCCACGGCCGACACATCGACGAATTGCCCTGCCCCGCTGAGCTCCCGATGCAGTAGTGCCACCACAGCCGCATACGCGGCGGCCGCACCCACCGTCGAGTCTCCGTAGCGCATGCTGGTCCCCAGCGGCGGCCCATCGGGATAGCCGACCAGCGAGGCGGGTCCCGCGAGTGCGGCAAAGCATGGCGCATAACCGGTTTGGTGACCCAGTGGCCCGTCGTTGCCCCACATTTTGATCGATACGGAGATGATGTCGTGCTTGATCTCGGTGAGCTGTTGGTACCCCAGGGATTGGCGTTCCATCGCACCCGGGCGCAGGTTGTTGATGACGATGTCGCTGCGGGCGATCAGCTCACGCAGCCGCGCCATCCCCTCGCCCGATTTGATATCCAGGTCCACGCTGAGGATCTCGGGGTTGATGCTCAAGAAATATGGCGCATGGTTGATGTCGGTCCCGCCGTACGCACGCATCTCCTCGGGGCCGGCGGCCGTCTCGACCTTGATGACTTCGGCGCCTAGCATCGCCAGCAGTTTCCCGGCGTACGGACCGGCCCACACTTTGGTGAGCTCGACGACCCGTACGCCTTCCAGCGGCCCGCCTCGGGAGTCCTTGGGGGGCTTGAGTTGCGCCGACCTGACCGTCGGCCGAGGGCGCGAGACGTCGATGGCTTCCATGACCGACCGCGTGGCTTCACCGAGACTCGGTGCGGCGCTGATGATCCGTGCGGGCGATGCGCTGAAGGCATACGGCACGGTCGGATACGCCGCTTCGCCCAGCACCGGGTGGCAAACCTGCTGGAAGAAGCCGCGATGCCGATACTGTGGCGAGTGATGCAGGTCCGCGGCGCCGTTGACGGGCACCAGCGGCACACCGAGCCGCTGGGCCCTGTCCGAAGCCTCCTCCTTGGGGAGGCCGGCAACCCAGGCGGCGAAGCCCCGCTGAAACGTGGCGACCTTCTCCGCGGTGACGGAGAACTCCAGCCAGTCATCCTCGAAAGCATCGAGCCATTCGGGATGGCCCATCAGGGTTTTCACCCCTGCCCAGTGCGTGCCACTGGTCATGTACAAGTAGACGAAGCCATCCGCGCAGGCGAAGAACGACGCCGGCCCGGCCTGATCGTAATCGCCGCGTTCACCGCCGGCCGGCACCTCGCCGGTGACGAGACGCCCCAAGATGCAATCGGCGCGTGAAACCAGCACGGCCTGCTGGGAGATGTCGACGAGCTCGCCCTCGCCGATGTGCAGCCGTCCGAACAGTGACGACGCGACGCACAGCGCCGCCTCCAGCCCGGCTTCATAGTCGGCCAGGAAGCGGCCCGGGCCCTGCAGCGGCGGTTTGCCGGCGTCCGGGTGGCTCGGAGTGTGATAACCCCATCCGCTCGCGTGGAACACGTTGATGCTTCGGGCATTATCGAGCTCGGCCGGCACCCCCTGGCCATATGGGGTGATGGAGCAGAAGACCACGGACGGGTGGCGCGCGAACCATTCCGTGGTTCGGCCGCCGATGACCGCGTCGGCGGTATCGATGAGCCGGTGCAGCCGCTCGACAGCGGCCGCCGAGCCGAGATCGAGGACGGCGGAGCGTTTGTTGGTGTTGAGGTAGGCGAACATGGCGCTGCCTTCGCACCCGTCGGCCAGGAGCGGCGCCATAGCGCGGGTTGCGCTGCCGCGCTTTGGCGTCTCGATCTTGATGACCTCGGCGCCGAAGTCGGCCAGCAGCTTCCCGCAGTACTCAGCCGCAACGGATTCGGCTAACTCAACGACCCTGATACCCGTCAGCGCGGACATGCACGCCCCGCCAAAACGGTCAGGGCTTCGCGCGGCCCGAGCGGCTCAGGCGCCACTCCGGCGGGAAGTTCATGTCGTTGTCCTTGACCACGTTGTTGAGGCCCTTGTTGAAAGTGCCTTCGGTGAGGTCGACCTCTTGCGCGTCGTTCTGGATCATCGGCAGCATGCCCTCGACCATGCCCGTCAGCAGGCTGCCGAAGTACTCGCCCTTGTGCTGCTTGTACAGCTCGAGAAAGGTCTTCTGCACCGCCACGGTGTCGGTCGGACGGGACCGTGAGCACGCCATCGCGTACTTCTCGGTCTCGGCCTCCAGCTGGTCGCGTGGCACCACGCTGTTGACGAAGCCGCAGTCGTACATTTCCTTCGCGCTGAACGGCCGTCCGGTGAACAGCATCTCGGAGAACTTGCGCAGGCCCATCGTCTCGGCCCACCACCACAGCCGCGGTCCCCAGCCGACGTAGCGGAAAGCGGGATGACCGAACAGGGCGTCGTCGCTAGCGATCACCAGGTCGGCATCGCCGGCCTGGTAGAAGTGCCACCCGTAGCAGTAGCCCTTGGCCTCGATGATGCTGATCTTCCGAAGCTCCTGCAGCGGACGGTTTCCGGCGCGGGCCTTGGCGTAGAAATCGGTGACGGTGGACAGGTAACGGTAGGAACCACCCGGTGGATACTTGACCTCATCGTCGTTGATCGCGAGCTCGTGGTGCAACGGAAGGCCCGGGTTCTCGAGCATCGGACGCTGCTCGGGAAGGTCCCCGCCGCTGCCGAAATCCTGTCCCTCACCGCGGATCACCACGACCTTGACGTCGTCGTCCACGTTGCACTTGTGGATGAGGTCCGCATAATTCTGCCGCATGCCCAAGCTGGTGGCGTTCTGCGCGTCGGGGCGATCGAAGGTGATGTAGGCGATGCGATTCTTCTTGTCCTTCTCGAACTTGATGAACTGCTCGGCTTCCTTCTTCAGCTTTTCGTAGTCGTATTCGGGCATGGGCTTCTTCTTTCACTTGATTCGGATCTTGACGCCTATTTGAGCAAGCTGCCCGCATCGACGGGAAGCGAAACGCCGGTGACATAACGCGATTCATCAGAGGCGAGGAACAGGACAGCATTGCTGATGTCGGTGGCGTCCACCCAAGGCACCGGCAGCATGTGCATCATTTGCGAGATGGGGGCGAAGTCGTCCGGTCCGGGATTGTCCAGATCGGGGCGAAAGAGCCGATAGGTGTTGTCGTTCATCACCATGGTGGTGCTGACCTGGGTGGGCAGCACGGAATTGACCCGGATCATGTGTGGGCCCAACTCGACGGCGAAGGCCCGCATCAGGCCGATGACACCGTGCTTGGCGGCGATGTAGTGCCCGGTGTTCGGGTAGGCCTTGCGACCGCCCACCGAACTGGTGAGCACGATGGAACCACCGCGCCCACCGGAAAGAACATGCGGCACACCCGCTTTGACGGTGTGCCACACACCGCTCAGGTTGATGTCGATCATGTCCTGCCACACGTCTTCGCGGATCTTGTGCAGCTTTCTGCCGTCGGTGCCGACGCCGGCGTTGGCGACGATGATGTCGAGGCGACCGAGCTGTTCAACGCCGCTGTCCACCGCGGCCTTCAGCGCGTCATAGTCGCGGACGTCCACCTGGGCGGTGACGATGCGCCGGTCGAGATTCTTGACCAGATCGGCGGTCTCGGCGAGATCCTCAGGCGTGGAGTGGGGATATGCCAGGTTGTCGATGGGCCCGCAGACGTCGATCGCGATGATGTCGGCGCCCTCTTGCGCCAGGCGGACGGCATGGCTGCGGCCCTGACCGCGGGCGGCGCCGCTGACGAAGGCTACCTTGCCCTCAACCCGACCGGTCATCATGACACCAGCGCCGGCATGCATTCCCAGCCCCGCACCGTGGAGGTCGGGCTGAGGACGGCGTTGGTCAGGTCGACCTCCCACTCGGGGAATCGCTTCAGGATCTCCTCGAGGGCGATGCGGCCTTCCAGACGGGCCAGCGCCGATCCCAGGCAGAAGTGCGTGCCCATGCTGAAGGTGAGGTGCGGACGGACGGTGCGGTGAATGTTGAAATCACCTGCGTCGGGGCCGAACTGGGCCTCGTCGCGGCACGCCGAACCGATGAGCATCATCATCACGCTGCCCTCGGGCACTGTTTGGTCGTGCACGGTGACATCGCGGGTCACATACCGGGACACGTGCGGCGCCGGCGGTTCGTACCGCAGCAACTCCTCGATGGCCTGTGGGATGAGCGTGGGGTTCTCGGCGAGGTCGCGACGCTGATCGGGGTGCTCGGCGAGAACCTTTCCGGACCAACCGATCAGCCGGGTGGTCGTTTCGTTGCCCGCCCCGGCGACCACGTTGAGGTAGACCAGGATTTCTTCGCGAGAGAGGCGCCGCGTGGCGCCGGTCTCGTCGACGAATTCGACGTTGAGAAGTTCGGTCATGATGTCGTCGGACGGATGCTCGGCGCGCCACTCGATGTAGGCCTCGAACTGTTCGCCCACCGATAGGCCATTGGCGGCCGCGTCCATCGGCTTGCCGGCCTCGGTGCGCAGCTGGGCGTTGCCCCGGTCGCGGATGTACTCCTGGTCGTCTTCGGGAATGCCGAGCAACATGCTGATGACCTTCATCGGCATCTGCGCGCCCAGGTCGGTGACGAAGTCGAAGTGGCCCGAGCCCACCAGCGGATCCAGGAGTTGAGCGCAGAAGTCGCGGATCATCGGCGCGAGCGCGGCGATCCGGCGTGGGGTGAACATCCGCGAGAGCAGTTTGCGGTGCACGTCGTGAATCGGCGGGTCTTCGAAGATCAGCATCCCCGACGGGATCTCGAGGTTGGCCTTGATCAATTCCAGGATCGCGCCGCGGGCGGAGCTGTACGTCTCGTGGTCGACAAGCGCCTTACTGACATCGGCGTAGCGGCTCAGCGCATAAAAGTCATATTCGGCGTTGTAATAAAGCGGTGCCTCTTCGCGCAATCGCGCGAACATGGGATACGGGTCGGCGATCAGCCCGACGTCGTACGGATCGAAACGAACATGGCTCTCGGTGCTCGCCGTCACGAAACCCCTCCTACCGCCGCACTTTTAGATTCCCGCATTACCTGCACCAGGGCTCGCGCTGCCAGCGTTGCAGCGATGGATTCGGTCCGGGGCCAATTTATACACTCCGCTTAATTGCGTCGCTCTGATTTCTGCACAAGCTCCGCTGAAAACGGCGCGTGAACATGGGCTTACTCTATTGTCGTAGAGAACCATACAGCGCATGGCCCGGCAAGAGCCAGAGCCCCATCCGCCGTGTCCCGTCCGGGCTCTCACCCGGACCCGGCCGCCCCGCGGCGCAACACCCGCAGACCACCGGCCTGGGTGAGCCGCCCCTTGTCGGAACTCTTCAAAATCCCGGTGGCGATCGCCGACAGGATCCCATCGAGCTGCTCGGCGGTGTCGATGATCCGGTCGCCGTGGGCGAACCGCTGCAGCAGGCCGTTGATGAACGTCAGCGTGACGTTGCTCAAATCCTCGACGACCGCCGGATCGAGCTCGGCGCCGCGCGGCATGAGCTGCACGAGGATCTCCCGGTGCAGCTTGGTGAACTCGTCGGTGGCCTGCTGCAGGATCGCGGCCAGCGCGGGATCGCGGGTGGCCTGCATGGTCAGCTCGTATCGGGCCCTGGTCCGGTACAACTGCGGATCGCTGCCGGCCTGGATGACCACCTGCGACAACCGCGAGGGTGTGCTTTTCTGGGCGACGGCGTCGGAGCTGTCCGCGATCGCCTGCAGCTCGGCGAGGTCGAGCTCGGCCGAACGCTCGGCCACCGCGCGCAGCAGCGCCGAACGGGTGCGGAAATAGAACGAGGTCGTGCCGTCCGGCACGCCGGCCTTGCGGTCCACCTTGAGGTGACTCAGCCCCTTGGCGCCGTCATCGGCCAACAACTGGATCGCCGCATCGCATAGGTCGCGGCGGCGCTCGGCGGGGTTGGGCTTTCGTCGTTTATCCATGGTGTTCTCAGACCGCGACCCTACTCTATATTCGTAGTGTCGGTAAAGAGCGCGTCGCCGGGCGCGTCTGCGTGCCGCACGCGTGCAGGCCAACGCCCCGCCGACAACCGCACTCGGTCGCGCGATTTCACCGGTCGGTGCACAAGGGCGCCAAAGAAATTGCGGTGCAAGAGTTCCCGCCGGACGGGAAATCAATGATCCTGCGGGTAGAGTTCATTGAAGATGATTCACCGTCGTTTTAGCGCGCGAAACGCCGCCGCCTGGCTAGGGTCTATCGGCCTGCTCACCGCTGCGCTGTGTGGCTGTCAGCAGACGCACAAGCCTGCGCCGTCCAGCTCGTCGACCACCGCGCCGCCCAGCACGACTGCGCCGCCGCCCCCGCCGCCCCCGCCGGTCGTGAAGATCGCGCCGTTGCCCGTCCGGCCGGTGACAAAGTCGCAGCCAACGACGCCCGCCGTGAAGTGCCCGGCCACGGATCCGAACGCCGCTAAACCGACCGACGTCCTCACCACCTGTGACATCGGGCGCACCACGGTCTATACCTTGGGCCCCGAGACCATGCAGCTCGGGCTCGTCCACGTTGACCCACCGAAGTCGTTGACCGCGGACTACTACGAGCTGACCCTCGTGCTGGATCCACCGTCGGCCGCCGCGTGGGCCGAATTCACGGGCGGCCATCTGCAAGACCACATGGCCTTCCTGCGGGACAACCTGGTCCTGGAAGCGCCGATCATCGAACAACCGGCCACAACCGGGCGGATCGTCCTGACCACCCAGACAGCCCAGGGCGCCGCGCAATTGGCCCAGTTGGTAGGCCGTCCCACATGACGCCCTCGGGGCAGCGGGACCGCCTCGGCATCGGCATGCTCAGCGTATTCGGCTTGCCCCCAATCGATTTGGTGACGCTCGCGGCGGAACTAGGGTGCCGCTATGTCTCGGTCGCCGTCCAGGGGATGCCGCTGGTGCCGCTGGGCTATCCCGCTTTCTCCCTGATGGACGACGCCGTTCTTCGCAAAGACCTGCTCGCCGCGATGAACGACCTGGGCGTCAGCATCTCGCTCGGCGACGGGTTCCTCGTACTGCCCGGCGTCGACGTGCGCGCGCTCGGCACCGATCTCGACGTCCTGGCCGAGCTTGGTGTTCCCCGGATCAACGTGGTCAGCCTGGACCCCGATCTTCCCCGCACCCTTGACCAATTCGCCGCCCTGACCGAGCTCGCCGCCCAGCGCCATATCGGTACGGTCGTCGAACCGGTGCCCGGGCTGACCATCGGCGACGTGGGCGCCGCGCTGGCCGCCAAGGAATACGTCGGCCGCAGCGAATTCCGCTTGTTGATCGACACCATGCACCTGGTGCGGTCGGGTTCGGGGGCCGCCGAGCTGGCCACCGTCGATCCCGACCACATCGGCTACGCCCAGCTCAACGACACGACGCTGCGGCCGCGTATCGACAACTACCTGGAGGAAGCTATGTTCGAGCGCATGGTTCCCGGTGAAGGCGAACTTCCGCTGCACGATCTTCTTTCCGCGCTTCCCGGCGACATTGTGCTCGAAATCGAAGTTCCCAGAAGGTCATTGGCGCTGGCGGGGGTGAGCCCGGTCGACCGCATGCGTCCGTGCGTCGAGGCCGCACGCCGGCTGCTGGCGGACGTTCAGGCCGGGTAGCGCAGCGGGAGGCCCGCGGCGCGATAGATCGCGTCGATGACGGTCATGTTGTCGATCGCGTCGAGCGGGGTCGTCCTGATCGGTTCGCCGCGCAGTACCGCGGCGGCGAACGCGTCCAGTTGATAGGCGTAGGAAGCCCGCCGCCCGAACCGTTCCGCGCGCCTGCCCTCGCGCGACCGCACCGCGAGACGGTGGAATGACTGTGGCAGCACGGGATTCAAGATGCGTAACTCCCCGTGTTCGCCAACCACCCGAGCGCTGATCTGCAGCAGCCGCCAGGACCACATCGAGCAGCGCACCCGCCCGGTGTGGCCGGCCGGGAACCGCAACTCGGCGGTCATGGCCCGGTCGACCTCTGCGTCACGCAGTTTGGCTTGCGCCGAAACGACTTCCGGAGACCACCCGCCGAACGTGCGGGCCATGTGCACCGCGTAACAGCCGGCGTCCATGGTCGCCCCGCCGGCAAGGGAATAGTCGTAGCGGATGTCGGAGAACTTCGGCAGCGGGAAACACAGCGCGGCCTCAACATGCTGCAACGCGCCCAGCTCGCCCGAGGCGATGATTTCCTCGGCGCGCAGCGTCAGCGGGTGGTAGCGATAGTGGAAGGCCTCCATCACCACGCGATCGGTATCGGCCGCCAGGTCGGCGATTTCGCGCGCCTCGGCCGCGTTGGCGGTGAACGGCTTTTCGCACAGCACGTGTTTGCCCGCGGCCAGCGCGGCCCGGGTCCAGCGCCCGTGCAGGCCGTTTGGCAACGGGTTGTAGATGGCGTCGATGCCGGGGTCGGCGATCAGCGCCCCGTAATCGCCGTGCACCGAAGCGATGCCGTGTTGTGCGGCGAAGGCCTGCGCAAGCGCCACATCCCGGGCCGCCACCGCGGCGACGACGACATCCGCGTTCTGCTTGGCGGGATCGATCAACGCCGTCGGCGCGATGCTGGCCGCCCCGAGGATGCCGATGCGTATCGCGGGGTCAGCCATCGTAGGCCCGCGGTCCGCGTCCGGCGAATGCCGGTGCGTGCTCGGTCCGGACCCCGACGCCGACGAAATAGGCGGGCACCGCAGACAGCGGCTGCCCCCTCATAGTTTCACCGGTGGATGGTCTCCGCACACGCCGATGAGCTTATCGCCCGCCAGGATTACTGCGTGCCGGTGATCGGCGCGTCGCGCTACGTCGAGGTGTTCGACCAGGCGGAATCCAGCTGATGTTGCCACACCTGAGTTTCCAGTTAGAGTCAGCGGATGGGGCAGGTAACGGACCGCTGGCGTGCCGCTCGGGTGGCATCGGCGTTGTATAACACGGCTGCAATGCATGACAGCGTCGCTGCGGTCGGCGCAAAAGCGTTGTGGGGATTGAGATTACGCGACCTCCTAGAAGAGGTTCAGCGGATCGGTGAAACTCGCGCTGGCGCCCATGTACTTGACATCCCGTGTGGTGGTGGCTTTGCCTTTCGTGGCTTGCGCTCTGGGCAGGATTGCCGCTACGTGGCCGCCGACATTTCCTCGGACATGCTCAGGCGGGCGCGCAGCCGGGCAACTCAGTTGGGTGTGGCCGACCTCATGGAGTTCACCGAGGCTGATGTCACAGATTTGCCCTTCCAGGACAACACCTTTGACCTGGCATTGACGTTCAACGGTCTGCATTGTCTTCCTGACCCGCGAGCGGCGGTTTTCGAGCTTGCCCGCGTGCTCAAGCCGGGTGGGATTCTTCGTGGGAGCACGTGTGTACGTGGTCGCGGCCGGCGTCAGGATCGTTTTGTGACGGCGTTGCAGGCGGCGGGCTTTTTCGGGATCACGCCCAGGGCCGGTGACGTGCAGCGCTGGCTCAGGGATGCGGGACTCGAAGTCCTGGTTGCGCGGCACAGTGGCTCAGTCGAGCTATTCGAGGCCCTTCGACCCCGCGCGTGATCTATCGTGCACGTGCTTGTCAGCGGGTTCAGAGTTGAACGTCGTACACCGAAATCGGATCCAGGATGACGCCGGTTTCCTCGACGTAGCGATCCCATAGCGCCAGCAGCTCGGCCAGCTTGTCGGGGCGCGACGCGGCCAGGTCGTCGATCTCGCCGAGGTCGGCCGACAGATCGTAGAGTTGCCAGCGGCCCGGCCCGTACGGTGGCGGAAGGTACAGCGCCTTCCAGTCGCCCTGGCGGATGGCGCGGCGGCCGAACAGCTCCCAGCCGGTCCCGGTGTCGGCGCCGTGCACGGCCTCCGCCGCACCCGTCAGGTACTCGACCAGTGAGCGGCCGCGCATCGGGGCCACCTCGCGGCCGCGGTAGGACGTGCCCGGGTGTGTGGTGCCGGCCAGCTCCAGCAGGGTCGGTGCGATGTCCATGACGGTGCTGAACGCGGTGCCGATCTGCTGTTGGCGAGCGAAGCCGGGCCAGGTGACGAAGCCGGTCACACGGATCCCGCCCTGGGTGGTGAACGCCTTGTGCAGGCGCGACGGTGCGGTGGCGGCCTGCGCCCAGCGGGGGCCGTACCAGATGAACGACGTGGGCCGGCCGAGGTTGTCCAGGCTGTTGTCGCAATGCTTTTCGATCTGCGCCGCGATCTGCGGACCGCGCAGCGGCATCGCCTCCACGATCGCGCCCTCGGCGCCGTTGTCGGACATGAAGATGACGACGGTGTTGTCGAGTTCGCCGCTGGCCGAGAGGTAGTCGATCACCCGGCCGACGTTGTAGTCCATCCGGTCGACCATCCCGGCGTAGACCTCCATGCTGCGGGCCGACACGGCACGCTGCTCGACGGTCATGTCGGCCCACTCCGGCGCGCCGTCGGCCACCACGGGGTGCGCGACGACGTCGGGCGGACACAGACCGAGTCGCTTGAGTGCGGCCAGGCGCTCCTCACGTAGCGCGTCCGGCCCGGCGTCGTAGCGGCCCCGATATTTCGCAACGGATTCGTCGGGCGCCTGCAGGGGCCAGTGCGGAGCCTGGAAGGGCAGATAGGCGAAGAAGGGCCGGTCGTCGTCGGGGGCGCGCTCGTCCAGATACCGCAACAGCGTGTCGGTATAGGAGTCCGACGAATAGAAGTCGTCACCGACCGTAACGAATTGGTCGTCTTCGGTGTAAAGCGTTGGCACGGGCGAGAATCCGCGAGCGCCCGAACCGCCGTAGTGGCTGGCACCCGCCGGCAGCAGGGCGAAGGAGCGGTCGAAACCGCGCGCCCAGGGCGACGTCTCGATCGTGGCGCCCAGGTGCCATTTTCCCGACATCAGCGTCAGATACCCCGCGTCGCGCAGCAGTTCGGGCAACGCGACGACCCGGTCGTTCAGGTAGCCCTCGTACCCCGGCGCCCCACGGAATTCCGGGGACGCGACCTCGAGCATGGTGCCGATGCCGGCGATGTGGTGGTCGGTCCCGGTCAGCAGCATCGCCCGGGTCGGTGAACAGGCCGGGGCCGAGTGGAAATCGGTGAGCCGGATTCCCGCGTGGGCCAGGCGATCGAGGTTGGGCGTCTCTATCTCGCCGCCAAACGCGCCGATGTCGGAGAATCCGAGGTCGTCTGCAACGATGACGAGGAAGTTGGGGCGCGTCACGCTCAAGCATCCTGCCAGGTCCGTCGCCGCGGCGAAATGCTGCCGCACCGGCCCGGCGCCGATAGTGTCGAGGCAGGCAGCGTTTACCTCAGCGGACAGCGAAAGGGCATGCAGATGTTGGCGCAGTTTGGGATGTCCATTCCGCTGGTGGCAGCTCCGATGTCGGGCGGCCCGACCACCCCGGCCATGGTGTCGGCCGCCACCCACGCGGGCGCACTGGGCTTGCTCGCGGCCGGATACAAGACCGTCGCGGCCATTGAAGCCGAAATCAAAGCCGTTCGCGCCGAGGGAATCCCCTTCGGGGTCAACGTGTTCACACCGAACCCGGTGCCGGTCGACCCGCGGCGTTACCACGCGTACGCGACGATCCTCCAGGCCGAGGCCGACCAGTTCGGGCTGACGCTGCCACCTGAGCCCATCGAGGACAACGACAGATTCGACGAGAAGATCGCCCTGTTGCTCGACGATCCGGTTCCGATGGTGTCGTTCACTTTTGGTATTCCGGCGCCAGACGTGATCACCGCGCTGCATCGGGCCGGCAGCGTTGTGGTCCAGACGGTCACCACCGCCGACGAGGCGGCACAGGCACACGAAGCGGGCGTCGACATGCTCGCCGTGCAGGCGGCCGACGCCGGCGGCCATTCCGGCACCCTCTCGCCGCAGCGCCCGTTGACGCCGATCCCGATCGTCGACCTCGTCAAGCAGGTCGTTGCGAAGGTGCCGCTGCCGGTGATGGCCACCGGCGGGCTGGCCACGCCCGCCGCGGTGGCCGAGGTGATCCGCGCGGGCGCGACCGCGGCCGCGGTGGGAACCGTGCTGCTGCGCGCCACCGAGAGTGGGGCCTCGGCCACTCATCAAGCGGCCCTGGTCGATCCCGCCTACACCGAGACCGTGCTGACCCGCGCCTTCACCGGCCGCCCGGCCCGCGGCCTGCGCAACGCGTTCATCGACGCCCACCAAGCCGAGGCGCCGGCGGGCTATCCCGCCATCCATTACCTGACCAGTCCGCTGCGCAAGGCCGCCGCGGCGGCGGGCAAGCCGGACTACGTCCACCTGTGGGCGGGCACCGGGTACCGGCATGCAACCGCGGAACCTGCGTCCGACATTCTGCGTCGGCTGGCATCCGAACTGTGATCGGCCAGTCAGAATTCGAAGCGGTTGAGAACGTCGTAGTGGCGGCCGGCCGTCATCCACGTCAACTTGTAGATCAACCGCACCGCGGCCGATGGGATCCGCTGGTAATCGGCCAGCACGGGTGTCTGCTCGAGAAACCGCAGCCGGGGATTCCAGGTCTCGATCTGGCGCGCGTCCCGGATGCCCCACTTGATGATTCCTCGGGTGAACAGCTTGGACATCAGCGGTGCAAGGGCCGAAAGCGTGTCGAAATGCATTTCGCCGCCGGAGAATTGGTCGGTGAGGCGCTGCAGCAGCCGCCGGACTTCGTGCTCGTGGAGGTACATCAGCAGACCCTCGGCGACGATCAGTGTCGGACGTCCGGTCGGGACTTGATCGAGCCACTGCAGCTCGGTCACCGACGAGCCGATCATCCGGTAGCGGTCGGTGTCGTCGTAGAGCCGACGCCGGAGCCCGATCACACTCGGCTGATCGACGTCGAACCACAACACCGGCGGCGGCACGGCCAGCCGGAAGGCGCGGCCGTCGAGGCCGCAACCCAGATGCAGGACAACGGCGTCCGGATGGCGGACCAGGAAATCGGTGCACCACTCGTCGAGTTGCCTGGCCCGTAGCGCAACGAGGTATTGATTGGCCGCCGGCCACGACATCCGATGGATTCTCGTGAAGTCGTATGTGATCCGGTCCACCGCTTCGGCGGCCGCCGTATCCCCTAATATCGGTCGCTCCGTGCGGCTTTCATGCGCTCGCAGGTACAGCGTGACGAGGTTCGTCCACTCCACCGAACCCCAAGGGACGGAACGGAAGTCGACTTTGTCCGTCGCGGTCATGCCTTTTTCCTTTTCGCGCGGTATTCGGTCCACATACTCATGAGCTGGTCGCCATAGGCCTGGGTGCAGAATTCGCAGAAGTCGCGGAAGTCCTCGATGCGCTGCCGCTGTTCGGCGCGATCCTCAGCCAGCACCGACAATGCGAATTCGGCGGGTTCGATCCCGAGCCGCATCAGTGACAGCTGCGTTGCCAGAACGCTGGTGAATCCGCCCGGCGTGACGCGGTAGAGGTGTTGACGGTTCGGGCTGGGCAATCGCTCCACCATGCCGCCGTCCAGCAATTGGCGGGCGACGGTGCTGATCGAGGCCTTGCTCACCGACAACGCCTCGGTCAGTTGGGTCAACGACTGCTGCGGCGGATCGCAGATCAGCAGCCACCCATAGACCCGTCCCATGGTGCGGGTGGCGCCCAGGAGCTCGAAGAACAGTCCGAGGCGGTCGACGAACTCCGCCTCGTCCGGCGACATATGCCCTCCCGCAAACTACGTTCAGTACGTACTAAACGTAACGTACACCGATCGAAGGGCCGATGGACCCAGCCGATCGATGCGGTAGGTGCACATGTCGGCCCCGGTCGATTCGCCGTGGCCGCGGTGGTCGTAGCTGATGATCCGCACGTTGTTACCCCACCGGCGCACCAGATGCTGAATCTGGCGCGTCCAGCTCGATTGGGTCAGGCACAGACCGTGCAGCAGCACGATGGTGTGCTCACGCGCCCCGGCCGAGCCGTGGTCGTGGACCGCAAGCCGCACACCGTCACTCGTGGTGACCGTGCACTCGACGTAGCCGTCACTCGTGGTGACCAACCGGCGGGGCGGCGTGACGTTCGACGAGCGGTACGCGTTCGACCCCGTAATCAGTTCTGGCTCAGTGAACACGGCGAACTCCTGATCGGTGGCGATGCCGAAGGGGGGATCCCGGCACCTCGTTGCGATCGAAGTTACGGATCGACGCGGGCCATGACTCGCTTGTGTGCGATAGCCACGCAACAGGCGATTATCCCGCTTTTGCGCATTGTGCTCGGGCGGTGTGCGCGGCGGGTCAGAAGGCCTCGGGATCCTGCTGCACCGTGGCCGGCACCGGGTGCCGGTATAACCGAGACGCGTTCTCCCAGCTGAATTTTCGGATGACATCGGCCGGCAGGTCACCGATTTGCTCGTGAATGGTTTGCTGGGTGTGCGGCCACGTCGAGTCGCAATGCGGGTAGTCGGCTTCCAGCATGATGTTCTCGGCGCCTATCCGGTCGCGCTGCACGAACGAGGATTTGTCCTCGACCGCGCAGAACCAGAAGTTGCGGGTCAGCACCTCCGCGGGCGTCAGGGGCTCACCGAGGGCCTGCCAGGTGCCGTACATCGCGTGATAACTCAGCATGTGGTCGAGGCGGTCGAGCAGCCCCGCCACCCAACCGATTCCGCCTTCGGACAGGCAGATCTTGAGGTCGGGGAACCGGCTGGGCAGCCCGGAGTACAACCAGTCGACGGCGGCGGAAATGGCGTAGGCGAAAAACAGCACACCCTGCACGTCCGGCGGCGCGTCCGCGGTGGTGGACGGTGACGATCCCGACGATCCGATATGCAGATTCACCACGGTGCCGGTTTCGGCGCAGGCCGCCATCAGGGGATCCCAGTGGTCGGTGTGAATGCTGGGTAGCCCGAGCATTGCCGGGTTCTCACTGAACGTCACGGCGTGAAAGCCGCGCTCGGCGTTCTCGTGGATCATCTTCGCGCCGAGTTCGGGATCGAGCAGCCACGGCAGTTGGCAGGGAATGATCCGGTCGGGATACGACCCGGCCCAGACGTCGAAATGCCAGTCGTTCCAGGCCCGCACCGAGGCCAGCGCCAGGTCGCGGTCGCTGGTCACCTGCTGCAACCGTTGCCCGGCGAAGCCCGGCAGGAACGACGGAAAGTTCAGTGAGGCGTAGATCCCGTTGAGGTCCATGTCTTTGACGCGAGCGTGGATGTCCCATGCGCCCCTGCGCATTTCGTCGAACCGGACCGGCTCGAATCCGTACTCGGCCACCGGCCGTCCGACCACCGCGTTGAAACCGACGTTGGGCAGTTCCTTGTCGTCATAGACCCAGGTCTGTCCCCCGCTGTCGGTCTCGACGACCTTCGGCGCGCGGTCGGCGAACTTGCGGGGCAGGCGGCCGGCGAAGGTATCCGGGGGTTCGACGATGTGATCGTCGACCGAGATCACCGTGTAGCGTCGCGGCGCCCGGGGCGGATCCGGCAGAAAGGTCACCGAGCGCTGCGTGCCGGTCTTCGCCGTGGTGAAGTTCAGGTCAGTGGCCAGCTCGTCGATCGATTTCACTCGTCAATCTCCTTGCGGGGCAGCGTCGTTGAGGGTGACATGACGGCTTTCAGTGTGCGCAGGCGGCGACGTTTGTCGGCGTGGCGCCGCCCTGGACGCACACTCGAGGATGCGGTTCATTTGAGCACATCGGCGTCGGCCTTGATGGTCATGCGCGCAGCCCCGGCCCAGTACACGTCGGCCGCGCGTTCGATCAGCGACCGTTGCACGCCGGCCATGTCCGACCAATTCATGGGCACCGGATCCCTGCCGGTGAGCATGACGTCGTAGGCCAGCTTGCAGACGCGTTCGATGGATGCCGCACGGTAGACGGCTTCGGCCAGGTTGCGGCCGGTTGCGATGACGCCGTGGTTGGCCAGGATCGTCAGGTTGGCGCCGCCGATCCGGGCGGCGAGTTCCGCGGCGCGTGCGGGGCTGTCGATTTCGCCGTCGTAGGCGTCGACCAGGCACAGGTCGTCGAGGAACAGCGAGCCGGTCTGGTGCACCAGCTCGGGCAGTCTGCCCAGCGCGGCGAGCACGCAGACGTAGTAGGGGTGGTTGTGGATCACCACTCGGGCGTCGTCACGAACCCGATGCAGTTCGGTGTGGATGTGGATGGCCGGGGTGACGTCCCAGCGCCCACTGACCACGTGCGCGTCGCCGTCGACCACGCAGATGTCGGACGCGGTGATCTCCTGCCACCACAGTCCCCACGGGTTGACGAACATGTCGGTCTTCCCGTCGAGCTGCCAGGTGATGTGCCCGGCCATGTTCTCGGCGAACCCGATGCCGGCCAGGTGACGGAAGGCAATGGCCAGCGCCTGCTCGTGGGAGAGGTCGACGCCGATGGGGGGAACCACCGACGGTGCCCAGACTTCCAGGCCGCCGCGGCGCGCGTCAGGAGCGTTCATGACCAGCCTCCGTTCTGGCTCCAATATCCTCGCGCAGCCGGCCTTTGGCTATCTTTCCGCCGGATGACCGGGGCAATTCGTCGAGAACGATGAGCCGCTCGGGCAGCAGTTCCTTGGAAACCCCCAGCGCCAGCAGGTGTTCGACCAATCCGGGCAGGTCGACGGTGGCGGAGTCGGTGAGTTCGGCGTAGAGGCAGACCTTTTCACCGAATACCGGGTCGGGCATGGCGACTGCCGCAGCTATCGCGATGGCGGGATGTGTCATCACGGCGTCTTCGACCTGGCTTGCGCTGATGTTCTTGCCGCCGCGCACGATGAAATCGGACGTACGCCCGGTGACGCGCAGATAGCCGTCGGCGTCGATTTCACAGATGTCGCCCATGCGCATCCACCCGTCGCGGGTGAACAGCTTGTCGTGGTCGGTGCCGCCCAGGTAACCGAGGCTGGTGGCCGGCCCCCGGCACGCGGGCTGGCCGCGCGCCGTCGCGGTCACGTCGCGGTCGCCGTCGAACAGCCGGACCTCCATTTCGGGGATGAGACGGCCCCCGGTGCGCAGCCGGTGGTCGCGCGAGTCGTCGACGGTGGTCGCGCTGAGCATCCCGGTCTCGTTGGAGCCGTAGAACTGCAGGATTTTGGCTCCGGTGAGTTTCTCGAACTCGGCCGCGGGCCGATACGGCAGTGCCTCCCCGCCGGTGTACACGATGCGCAGTGAACTGAGATCGTAGCCACGGCTGGCGGGGTCCGCCATCAGCATGGTCAATTGCGTACTGACGCAACACAACACGGTGACCTTGTGCCGGGCTATCGCCTCGCAGGTGGCGCGGGTGGTGAACCGGTCCAGAAGCACCGCGGTGGCGCCGAGGTAGATCGGGGTGGTGTGGCTGGTCCACAGCCCGAACCCGAACGGGGTGGGAATGACCGGCAGGAATACCTCGTCGGGTGTCAGCAGCCCGTTGGCGACGGCCTTCTGGTGGAAGTAGTGCCAACGGTTTTGGGTGTGCACGACGCACTTGGGCAGCCCGGTTGTCCCGGAGGTCGAGTTGATCAGGAAGACGTCGTCGGGGCCGAGTCCGCGGCCGTCGGCCAACGCCTCGGGCTCGGCGTCGACATCGAGGCGAAGCACCCCGTCGTCGTGGCTCAACAGGACCCCGGGCATCCGCAGTTCGGCGGCCACTTCCGCGGCGGCTCCGGCGTGGGGCCGATCGCTGATCAGTATTTTCGGCTGGGCGCTGCGCAGGATCGCCGAAGCCTCGCGGGTGCCGGCGCGCGCGCCGATGCCGACAACCACCGCCCCGCACCGTTCGATCGCCACGAACAGCACGTGAATGGCGGCGGAGTCACCATGCCATACCGCCACCCGATCACCGCGGGCGATGTCGATCCCGGTCAATGCTTCGGCTAATCGCGTTGCCACGCGGTCGAATTCGCGCCAGGTGAACGCCGGCCCGCCATGGTCCAGATAGGCGGCGCGGTCCGGTGTCCGTTCGGCGTTGCGGCGCACCGCATCCGACAGCGTCGAATCGGACCACCAGCCGGCGGCATGAAACCGGGCCGAGTCCTCGTCGGTGAATGCCGGCGAGCCCACGGTTTCCAGCCCTTCGGCGCTCATCACCCAATGATAGGAAAGCCGCCGATGGTTTCGGCGCTAGGGATTCGGCGGGGCGGGCGCGGCGTGCTGATTGTTGTCGACACTCGGGCGGCGCGGGCGCGGCGAGGGGCAGGTGACGTTGCGAATGCACCCGCAATTGAGGCCGATGATGCAGCCGCCTCCCCCGACGGGTTGCACCGGCACGGCCCCGCCCGGGGCCGGTGGCGCGACCGATGAAGAGGCGATCGCCGCCGGTGCGGCGCCGGAGGAGAGACCGGCCGCCAAGACCAACGCGCTCACACACCCGCACAGCGCGGCACGTGCCTTCGCGTTTGAGGTCCCCATAAGGCACAACAGTAGTTGCTCGGCGGTGGACGCGCGCGTCACGCGGGAGAACTACGAGCACACTCCAAGGATCCTTCAAGGCGTTACCCACAGGGTTGCGTCACCCAGAAGAAGTTGGGATCGGTAGCGACGCAGGAGGTTTGCAGTTGCCTCTGGACCCCGAAAAACATTTGCCACCGCACCGAACGACACGAAGGATTTCCGCGAAATGAAAAGCAAGATCATCGTGCTGGCGACCGGCGTGGTGGTCTCTGCGTTTCTGGTGGCGCGCTATTTCGCGCTGAGCCGGGCGGGCGTGCCGTTGGGCTGGATGCTTTATCTGGGTCTGCCGGTGACGGGTGCCGGCGTGCTGTTCGCGCTGCGGCTCCTCGAGCTGGGCGACGGGTGGGGTGTCTTGCAGCGCAGTGAATCTCCCGACTGCCCGCCCGCCCCATCGGAGCCGCTGCAACAGCTGGAGAGCGTTGTATGCGCGGGGCGCCATTTCCGGCCTCGAGTACCGGGCCCGGCGCCGCGACATCGTCTCCGGCGGGTAGGTCAGCGCGGCCGCGCCCGGCGGCACGCCATTGCCAGCCTCGCCGCGTAGATCCCGGCGCTGGCCGCGAACATCGCGGCCGTCAACAGCAGCCAGCGACCGAGAAACGGGTCCTGGGTCTGACCGGTCGCGGCCGGGTAGGTGGTGGCGCCCTGCTTGACGATGCCGGGCAGGAACACCAGCAATGTCAGGCCCGCACCCAGCGCCGGCACCCGGAGGTAATTGAGCACCGGCACACCGGTACCGGCGGGCGCCGGCGCAGGCCGGGCCCGGCCGCGCGGCAGCAGCCGGTCAACGACGGCGTAGACGGGGAACAGCACCAGGTCGTGGGCGATGATGGCCGCGGCGAACCAGACGATGATCGATTGCCACCAGGCGTGCGGGTTCCACAGCGTGACCGGTTTGATGACGGCGATGACGTAGCCCAGCATCGCGAAGCCGGCGATCATCGTCAGCAGGTGCAGCGGGTGGGATCCGTAGATCCGTGCGAAGGCGCTACGCATGTGCGGCCGCCCGAAAAGCGATGGCGGCGACCCATTTCGTGTTGTGCACGCCGGGTAGCGCCGGCACGATGATCCGCGCGGGGAAGCCGTGGTCCGGGGACAGGTCGGTGCCGTTCACGCGCAGCGCCAGCAGCGCGTCGGGATGCAGCACCTGGTTGCGTTGCAGCGTGGCGCCGGCGAAGGCCCCTGAGCGTTCCAGCGACGACACCCGCGCCGAGCTCCGGTGCCGGCACGTCGGCCAGTTGGGCAAGGTCAGCCAGGCGCACGCCGCTCCACGTCTGGGTGGTCGACCAGCCTTCGACGCACGCGATCGGCAGGACGGCGGTGTGCTGTGGCATCGCCAGCAGGGCAGCGCGGTCCAGCGCCACCGGTTGTGGGCCGCCGTTCAGGGTGAGCCGCCAGCGCTCCGCCGTGTCCCGGGCGGAGATGCCGGCCGCGGCCGCGGTCCGGTTGATCTGGAAGTCGTTGGGTCCGTCGCCGGGGCGACGCCCGCGCGGCAGTAGCAGGGCGGCGGGCCGGGTGTAGCCACCCAGCGTCTGGCCGGCGGTGATGAACGCGAGGAATAGGGCACCGCCGCCCACCAGCGCCAGGGCGCCGCGCCGGCTCATCGTCGCCGGAGCGGGATCGGCGGCGACAAGACCGTCGGGCTGCCACGGCTCGGCTCTGGTTTCGGCTGCGCGGTGTGCGCAGCACGTCACGCAGCGACCGCGAGCGCAGGCCGGCCCACATGCGCCGGCCCTTGATCGCGACATGCATGACGAAGCCGGTGATGAACACCCACGCGCCGAAGTAGTGCGCGGTGTAGAAACTGAATCCGAAGATGTAGTCGTACTGGATGTTCAGCACGCCGGTGACGATCTCGAAGAGGATCCCGCCCACCAGCATCAGCAGCGAGACCCGTTCCAGCAGTTGGGCGATCGACCGCGCCGGCGGGAACACGAAGAGCCGGGGAATCACCGACCACAGCTTGGCCAGCACCACCGGGATCAGGATCAGTCCGAGCCCGACATGCAGTCCCTGGGTCAGCCGGTACAGCCACGACGGATTGGTGGGCCAGTCGAAGGACGGCAGCTTCAGCCAGCCGACATCGCCGGGGATGGCCTGGCCGAACTGCGGGCCGTAAGCGATGTAGGACAGCAGGCCGGTGAGGATGACGATCGGCAGCGTCACCAACAGCACCGAGCCGAACACCGACGTCAGCCAGGGTCCCCGCAGCGGGCTGCGCCACAGCCCGGCGAAGTAGCCGTGCGGCGTTTTCGTCGCTCCGATGTCCTCGGTGGCGGGCGTGCCGGTCGTCTGCGTTGGCTTCATTCGCCCCTAACCCGCGGTCCGCGAGCACGTCGGACCGTGCCGTCAACGATGATTCACGACGGGGCGACGAAAAGGGTTCAGTTTCGACAGCGCAGCGGGTAAAAATCTGCCGCCGTCAGTCCTTGCCCCGCGGCGGCGGCTGCACCTAGACGCCGGTGGATTCGTGTTCGGGGCCCGCGGCCGGGTGTTCGGCCGGGACGCGGTCACGGAAGCGCGCGCCCTCGCTGGGCCGCTGCGGACCCGGCTGGCCGCTCCGTGGCTCCGGTAGGGCCCGGGCTTCGGCCGGGGTTTTCCACCGGGAAATGCCAACCGGAAGATGCTGCGGTGCACCATCAACCACTGCTTGGAGAACCGGCCGGAGTTGTAGGGCAGCTCGTAGCGCTCGCAGATGTCTTTGACCTTGCGGCGCGATCTCCGAGTACCGGCTGCTTGGCATGTCCGGATAGAGATGGTGTTCCACCTGGTAGCCCAGGTTGCCGCTGATGACGTGGAACAGCGGGCTGCCGTCGATGTTCGCGGCGCCCGACCAGCTGGCGCACATACCACCCGCCGCGCGTTTCGTTCTCGACTTCTTCCTGGCTGAAGGTGTAGGTCTGGTCGGGGAAATGGCCGCAGAAGATGATGGCGTGCGCCCATATGTTGCGGATGACGTTGGCCAGCGCATCGGCGGCCAGGGTGCGCAGGTAGGTGCTTTCCACCCCGGGCAACACCTTGTCGAGGAAGCCTGCGGTGGCGCCGATCCGTCCGCCCGCTCGATACCCGCGGAGCCCTTGCCGAGGCGCGACTGCGCCGGCTGCTGATTCGGCCGCGCTGAGGCCAGCTGGGCGAGCGCGAACGCGCCCGCGCTGATCAGCGGCCAGCCGAGGTAGTCCTTGAAGATCTGCGCGCGCGCCTTGACCCCGATGCCTCGCAGGTCTTTGCGCACCTCCGACCACGGCTTCTCGCGCGTGCGGATGGCGTCAATGTCCATGTCGTGGATGGCCACGCCCCATTCGAACAGCAGCATGAGCAGCATGTTGTACAGCGGCTGAACAGAGAAACCGCGGGTGCCCACTTCTGATTCGGGTCGATGCGCATGATCTCGTAACCGAGATCTTTGTCCTTGCCGCAGGATGTTGGTGTAGGTGTGGTGGATGTAGTTGTGTGAGTGCTTCCAGGCCTCGGCGGTCGACGCGGTATCCCAGTCCCACACCGAGGAATGGATGTCGGGATCGTTCATCCAATCCCATTGCCCATGCATGACATTGTGGCCGATCTCCATGTTCTCCAGGATCTTGGCCATGCCCAGACAGGCCGTGCCCAGCACCCACGCGGTCTTCGACCGCGATGCCAGCAACAGCACGCGGCCGACCACGACAATCTGGCGCTGTACCGAGATGACCGTTCTTGATGTAGCGCCGGTCGCGATCGCCGAGATCGGCGAATACATCGTCGTGGATCGCGTCGAATTCCTTCGCGAGCTTTTCGAGTTCTTGTTCGCCCAGGCGGGCGAGCGGGCTTTCCCCAGTGGTTTTCGCTTTCGCGGCAGTCGTCACCAGCCGCTCCTTTCGATCACAGTTCGAGTTCAACATCGCCTTCGGCGGTGTTGATGCAGATCCGCACGTCTTGGCCGGTGGGTTCGGTCACTTCACCCGAGCGCAGGTCACGCAGCTTGCCCGACTTCAGCGTCCCACGCAGGTATGACAAATTCCGATTCGACAGCCATAAGCGAGGTTGAGACCGGCCTTCTCCCCCGCCTCCAAAATCGATGTGCCGCCGTCACATTCGACGTCCTTGTCACTGTCGAGGAAGCTGACCGTGCCGCCCTCACCGGCGTTGGCGTCGCCGCCGATCTTGGGCTGGAACCGCTCGAAGTGCAGACGGTCGCGGTCTCCGTTGCTTTCCCAGTGCTCGATCAGCGCGTCGAGCATGTCGCCGGGACCCGAGCAGAAAGCTTCGCGTTCGCGCCAGTCCGGACACAGCTTCGTCCAGGTCATTGGGCTCCAGCCGGCCGCGTTCGGCGGTGAGGCGCACATCCAGCCGCATCCCGGGCGTGACGGCGGTCGAGCTCTTCGAGCGACCGACAAAAACATGACCTGCTCGCGGGTGCGAGCGGAGTGAATGACCACGACGTCGTCGAGGTCGCCGCCGTGATCGACGCTGCGCAGCATGCTGATGATCGGCGTAATGCCGCTGCCCGCGCTGATGAACAGCATCTTGGTCGGCAACGGCTCGGGCAGCGTGAAGACGCCTTCGACCTCGCCAAGCCGCACCAGATCGCCCGGGCTGGATCTTCTGAACCAGATAGGGCGACACCACGCCGCCGTCGACCCTCTTGGCGTCACGCTGATCAGCCCGTCATCGGGCGCCGGGTCCGACGTCAGCGAATACGCTCGCCAGTGGTAGACGCCGTCGATAACCACGCCCAGCCGCACATACTGACCGGGCTTGTGGCCCTGCCATTCATACCCGGGCGGATCAGCACGCTCGCCGCTTCTGAGCCCTGCGGCTCGACTCCTTCGACCTTTCCGCGCAGCTCCTTGGTGGTCCACAGCGGGTTGATCATCTCCAGGTAATCGTCGGGCTGTAGCGGACTGAACAGCCGCCGCACCGCTCGCAGGAACAACCGACGCCCGCGTGGGACGTTGGGTTGGGCACCGCGTTCAGCCATGCACCCAGAGTACACAGCTTGTACACCGACGCTAAACATCGATCTGAATTATGGTGCAGCACATGTGCATGTCGCACAATATTAACCGCACGCCATATGATTAATCCGTATTACTGACGGGTGTCTAATCGGTTTTGCGGGATATGGCGACGGATACCTTGGTGGTGCCCGGGCCTCCGTCGCCCAAACGTTTGTTCAGGCAATTGTCAGCTGGTCTGCGCACGGCGCGGCGGACGCCTAGTGTCGGTGAGTGTGCTGATCGGGTTCCTCCTCGCGCTGGGCTGCTCGCTTTGTTACGGGACGGCGACCGTGCTGCAAGCGGCCGGGACGCGAGCGGTGGAAGCGGGCAGCGGCTCGGGTGTCGACGCGGTCTTGCTGTTGCGCGCCGTCCGGCAGTGGCGCTACCTGGTCGGGGTAGGCCTCGATGTCGTCGGGTTTGCGCTGCAAGTCGCCGCGCTGCGGCTGGTCCCGATCTACGTGGTCGCGGCGGCGCTGGCCGCCTCGATCGCGGTCACCGGCGTCGTCGCCGCATGGGTGTTGTCGGCGCGCTTGTCGTCGGCTGAGTGGACCGCCGTCGGCGTCGTCTGTGTCAGCCTGGTCGTCCTCGCCCTTGCCGCCGGGCCCGGGCACTTTCGGCACGCCCCGGCCGGGCTCGGCTGGGCGCTGCTGGGGGTGGTGGCGGCGATCTTCGTCGGCGGTGCCGCCGCCGGGCGGTTGCCCGACCGCGCGCCGGGCACTCACGCTGGGGCTGGCCGCCGGAAGCGGCTTCGGCGTCGTCGAGGTGGGCGTGCGCCTGATCGACGCGATCGACCCCACCAAGCGTTCCTTCTACACCAACCCCGCCCTGTACGCGGCCGCGGCGGGGGGTGCCGCGGGATTTCTGTTGCTCACCTCCGCGTTGCACCGCGGATCGGTGACCACGGCCGTCGCAGGAATGGTGGTCGGTGAAACGCTGGCCCCCGCCGCCGTCGGGGTGGCGTGGCTGGGTGACACCGCGCGCGACGGGCTGGGCTGGCTGGTGATCGCGGGGTTCGCCATCGCCGTGTCCGGAACTCTGGTGCTGGCGCGCTTCGGCGAAGCGCCCCAACCTGAACCAGCCGATGAGGCGGGCTGAGGCCCGCGCGCTAGCTACGATCCGGCGCGGTGGATGCCGCACGGCCATCGGCGTTTTCACCCGCCGGCGCATAGCTGGTGCCGCGTGCGGGCCGCATCCACAACTGGCCGTCCTGCGCGGTGATGCCCGCGGCGACCAGCGCCCGCTTGAGGACCTTGTTGGTCGCGGTCACGGGCAGCTGATCGTTGATGCGCACGTAGCGTGGCCACGCCTTCGGGGACAGGTCAGCTTGGGCGGCAAGGAATTTCCCGAAATCATCCGGGCCCAGGCTTGCCGCGGGACGCAGCACCAGGGCGGCCATCACCTGGTCGCCCACCCGCTCGTCGGGGACCGCGTAGACGGCGACCTGGCTGACTTCGGGCAGCCGCGCCAGGATCCGCTCGATCGGGCCGGCCGCCAAGTTCTCCCCGTCCACCCGCATCCAATCGGCGGTGCGCCCGGCGAGATAGATCCAGCCGTCGGCGTCGCGGTAGGCCAGATCGCCCGACCAGTACATCCCGTGCCTCATCCGCTCGGCGGTGGCGCCCGGATCGTTGTAGTAGCCGGCGAAGGGCCCCGCACCCTGGGTGTTGACCAGCTCACCGACGGCCTCATCGAAGTTGGTCAACGCCCCGTGCGCGTCGAACTGCGCGGTCACGCACTCCCGCAGCGTGGTCGAGTTGTAGATGCTCACCCCCGGGTACGGCTTGCCGATCGAGCCGGGCGGGGTGCCGTCTTCGCGCACCACGATGACCGCGAATTCACTGGAACCGAAGCTGTCGATGACCCGGCACCCGAAACGCCTTGCGAATTCCGCGATATCGCGATCGGTGGCCTCGTTGCCGAACGCCACCCGCAGGGTGTTCTCGGCATCGTCGGGACGCTCGGGGGTGGACAGAATCAACGCCAGCGGCTTGCCGACGTAGTTCAGGTAGGTCACCCGGTAGCGGCGGACATCGTCGAGAAAGCGGGACGGCGAAAACCGGGCCGGCACCATGGTGGCCCCGCAGCCGATGGCGACCGCCCACCCGGCGGCGACACCGTTGGAATGGAACAGCGGCATCGACAGGTAGCAGACGTCCGCCGCGGTCACGTCGTACTGATAAATCAGGCTGGCACCGCACATGATCGCCATGCCGTGGGCGAACCGCACCACCTTCGGGTCACCGCTGGTACCCGAGGTGAAGATCATCATCAGGGTGTCGGCGGCGGCCACCTCGCGAACGGGGACCAGCGGCGGCGCGGCGGCGACGGCGTCGGCATAGCGTCCGCCGGCCACATCGAGTACCTGAATACCGTTGAGGTCCAGCCCATCCAGCAGCCCGAGATGCTCCGGGTCGACGAGCAGCATCTGGCAGTCGGAACGTCGGATGTCGGCCAGCAATCCGGCTCCGCGCCGCGTGGTGTTGATCCCGCACAGCACGTAGCCGCCGAGCGCGGCGGCGGCCATGGCCCGCAGCATGGCCGGCGAATTGCCCAGTACGGCGCCGACATGCAACGGCTGGACCGTATCCGCGAGCGCGATGAGCGCCGCGGCCTCCGCCTCCGCTTCGGCGAGGTGCTCGCGCCAGGTCCAGGTCCGGTCGTCGTGAGCCAGCGCGGGGGTGTCGTCGTGTCGACGCTGGCGCAGTAGCTGTTGAACCGTCTCCAGCACGGCTTCACTTCCTCGTCGACGTCGTCATCGGGTGGTCAACACCAGCCCCGCGTAGTCGTTGCGCGCCACCTCGTCGCAGTGGCGCCGGTAGGTGCCGAAGCCGCCGATGTAGGGCATGAAGACCCGTTTTTTTCCCTCGATGTTGGCGCCCAGGTACCACGACGATGCAGCCCTGGGGAACAGCGTCCGCTCGGCCGCCTGCGCCACGTGTTCGGTCCAGGCCAGCGCAGCGTCACGGCGGGGCTCGACCTCGCTCACCCCGTGGTGTCGCGCCGCGCGCACCAGAGCGATGACCCAGTCGACCTGAACCTCGGCGTGCAGCACCATGTTCGCCAGCACCGAGGGGCTGCCCGGCCCGCTGATGGTGAACAGGTTCGGCAGCCCCGGCACCATCAGGCCGAGGAACGTCACCGGGCCGTCGGCCCAGACGTCGCGGAGTCGCTGTCCCCCGGGACCTTTCGGGTCGATTCGGGTCAACGCCCCGGTCATGGCGTCGAAGCCGGTCGCGAAAACCAGCACATCGCAGGGGTATGTCGTTTCGCTCGTTCGTACGCCGTCGGCGGTGATCGCCGCGATGGGCTCGCGGCGCAGGTTGACCAGCCGAACGTTGTCGCGGTTGAAGGTGGCGTAGTAGCCGTCGTCGGTACAGATCCGTTTGGTGCCGATCGGGTGATCGACCGGGATGAGATCCGTTGCGACGACCGGATCGTCGACGATCTCCCGGATCCGCTCCTCGGCGAAGGCCCTGGCGACGTCGTTGGCGGACAGGTCGCTGGTCTGGTCGGGGAAGGTCTTGGCGAACAGGACGCCACCTTCGCGCCAGCGCTTCCACAGCGCCTCGGACCGCTCGCGAGCGTCGGCGTCGAGTGCCTTCCGGTGGTGGGTGCCGTGCGGTGTGCCCGCCGCAGCGTAGGCGGAGACCCGGCGCCGCTCGGGATACTGCTCCTGGATCTGCCGTTGTTCCTCGACCGACCACGGCCGGTTGGGCATCGGGATGGTGTAGTTCGCGGATCGCTGGAATACGACCAGGCTTTCGGCGTGAGTCGGCGATGATCGGCGCCACCTGGATGCCGGACGATCCCGTGCCGATCAGGCCCACCCGTTTGCCGTGCAGCTCCGGGTCTTCGCGCGGCCAGGCGGCCGTGAAATACACCTCGCCCGAGAAGTCTTCGGCTCCGGCGATATTCGGCCGGTTCACCGCCGACAGGCAGCCCGTTGCGCACAACAGGAACTGGGCGGCATAGGTGTCCCCGGTCGCGGTGTCGACATGCCAGCGACCGCGCTCGAACGTGGCGCCCACGGCGTCGACGCCGAATCGGTAGTGGCGACGCAGATCGAAGCGTTCGGCAACGTGTCGCAGGTACGCCAGGATTTCCGGTTGGGCGGCAAAGCGCTCGGTCCACTGCCAGCTCTCTTGCAGTTCTTCGTCGAACGAGTAGGAATAGTCCACACTTTCGACGTCGCAGCGCGCGCCCGGATAGCGGTTCCAGTACCAGGTGCCGCCCACGTCGGGCGCGGCCTCGATCGCGGCCACCGACAGGCCCGACGAGGCGGCCCGGTGCACGGCGTAGAGCCCGGCGAACCCGGCGCCGATGACGATGACGTCGCTGACTTGGGTCACGACGCCGCGCTCCGGTCCGCCGGATGCAGCAGCCCGCGCAGGTCGGCGCAGACCAGGTGCTGCGCCGAGGCGGCCGGTGGAAACCCCTGGATCGTCATGAAGCCGTGGAACAGTCCGGGAAAGTCCCGGTGCACGACGGACACTCCCGCCTCGCGCAGCCGGCGTGCGTAGTCGCAGCCCTCGCTGTGCAGGGGATCGCGCCCGGCCGTCACGATCACCGCCGGCGGCAGGCCCGCATGGGTGTCCGCGCGGGCCGGCGCCACCAGATAGGCCGGGTCGAAAACCGTTTGCGCGCCCAGGTATTGGCGCCAGTACCACTGCATCGCGGCGCGGGTGTTGAAGTAGCCGGCGGCGTAGCGGCGATAGCTGTCGGTGTCGAAGGTCGAATCGATCGCCGGGTAGATCAACAGCTGCGCGGCAGGTGGTGTCACGCCGCGATCGCGGCAGAGGATGGCGGTGACCGCGGCCAGGTTACCGCCGGCGCTGTCACCGGCGAGCGCGGTGCGGGCCGGGTCGATGCCCAGTTCGGCGGCGTGGCCGACCACCCAGCCGAACACCGCGAATGCGTCGAGGACCGCCGCCGGGGCGGGATGCTCGGGGGCCAGGCGGTAGTCGACCGAAATCACGACTGCTTGGCTGCCCCGGGCCAGGGCCCGACAGAATCCATCGTGAGATTCGATGTCGCAGAAGACGAATCCGCCCCCGTGGTAGAACACGATCGCGGCGCGGTCCCCCGGCGGCGCGCCGTGCGGCTCGTAGATGCGCACCGGGACCGCGGCGTCGGGCCCCGGGACCGTGCGGTCGGTGACGCTGCGGACGTCGTCGAGGTTGTTGACCGGCAAGCGTCGCTGCGCCACCGCGGCGCGCGCCTGCGGGCCGGTCATGTTCTCGACGCGCGGGAATCCGGCGTTCAACGCGTCCAGCATCTCCTGCACTACGCCGTTGAGCGGGTCGTCCATGTGCACCTCCGACCTCGTCGCTGAGGTCATGCGGGCCGATATTTCAGGAGGGTGATGCCCCCTTCAGGCAGATCGTAGAACACCGGGCTCACCCGCATTCCGATCCGGATCTCGCCCGGGTCGACATCGATCAGCTCGGTGCTGATTTTCGGCCCGGCATCCCACTGCACCACGGCGAGCAGCTGCGGCAGCGCGTCTTTCCACGGCGGTCCGGTGGGCCTGCGGGCGATCGTGAACGTATAAAGCGTTCCGGCACCGTCGATTTCGCGCCATTCCAGGTCGTCGGCCAGGGTTCCGGGAGCCAGCGTGCGCGGATAGAACACGTAGCGCTGCAGCGACGGCGAGTACTGCACCAGGATCCGGTGTTGGGCCAGGCCGTCCCAGAACGGCCGCGAGACGGGCGTGGGTTCTGGGATGGGATGACCGTCGGGCAGGCTCATCGCTAATCCCCCCGCATGAGCAGTGCGACCTGCTCGCTCATGATGCCGCCGTTGCCGGTCACGAACGCGGTGTGGCAGTCGGGCACCTGCGCATCGCCGGCGCGCCCCATGATCTGGCGTGCACCGTCGACCACATGGTGCATGCCGCCGGCCATGCCGGCCTGACCGAAGGACAGCTGGCCGCCCGCGGTGTTGAGCGGGAAGTCGCCCCGGTAGGTCAGGTCGCGCCCGCTGATCCACGACATGCCTTCGCCTTTCGCGCAGAATCCGGCGTCCTCGAGGCTCATCAGCACCGTGATGGTGTAGCAGTCGTAGATCGACGCGACGTCGACATCGGACCGGTTCAGCCCGGCCATGGCGAAGGCCCGGTCGGCGGCGCGTGCGATCGGCGTGGACAGCAGGTCCTCGGCGTAGGTCGGGGTCTTGAAGGCGATGTGTTCGCCGAATCCCTTGATCCACACCGGGCGGTTGCGGCCGCGCCGTGCTAGGTCGGCGTTGGCGATCAGCACGCCCGCTCCCCCGTGCACGCGCATCACCGTTTCCAGCATGTGGATCGGGTCGGCGATCATCGGGCTTTCCAGCACGTCCTTCACGGTGATCGGGGTGCCGTGAAACACCGCGCCGGGATGCGCACACGCGTTGGTGCGTTGGTCGACGGCGATCTTGGCGACCGCGCCCGGGTCGTAGCCGAATTCCGCCGCGTAACGCTGGGCGATCTGCGCGTAGGGCGCGTTCTGGCCCACGTTGCCGTAGGGGATCTCGAATTCGGCTTGCGGCGAGCCGTAGTTGTTCGACGACGCCCCATACCAGTTCGGTGCGGCGCCCGGGCGCCGGTCGGACCGGGGAACGGATGCCGACCCGGGCACCACGGCGAGCGCCGCGTCGCAGACGCCGAGTTCGACCGCCGCGGCGGCCCGCCAGATCATTCCGGCGGCGGTGGCCCCGCCGAGATCGACTCGCTCACCGAAATCCAGTGCCAGACCCAGATATTCGCACAGAGTGGCCGGTGCGAACATGGCCGATTCGGCAATGCCGTGGGTCAGCAGGCCGTTGACGCAGCCAGGATCGACCCCGGCGTCCTCGATCACCATCTTCGCCAGCACCGCGTACTGGTCCTGGGTGAACAGCGGCGCGCGGGTGGGGCGGCGCTCGGCGGGCAGCTCCGCGATCCCGACGATGGCCGCCTCGCCGCGCAGCCCGGTCACGGCCGGGCTCCCCGCATCGGCAGCTCGACCGTCGCCATCCCCGGCATCAGTATCGTGCCGTCTCGCCGCCCGGCGATGACGAGATCGACCAGTCCGGTCCCCGTGTCGCTCAGCCGTTTACCGGTGACCTCTCCGCCGAAGCGCAGCGACTCGCCGGGGTATGCGATCGCCCGGTTCTGCACCGAGAACGACACCAGTCGCCCGCGCCCGCCGATCCAGTCCCCGAGGGCGCGGGCCAGCAGCGCCGCCTGAAGCGGGCCGTGCACCAGGACGTCGTCGTAGCCCTCGGTGTCGCGTGCCCACTCTTTGTCGTAGTGAATGCGGTGGCCGTTATAGGTGGCGGCGCTGAAGAAGAACATCTGGGTTTCGTCGACGGTGACGGTCAGCGTGGGGATGTGCTCGCCCACGGCGACGTCGTCGTAGAACACCTGCGGGTCGGTCATGGCGCACTCCTAGGGGCGGGCGATCATCGATGTCGACGCTTCGGCCAGCAGGTCGCGGTGCTGGTTGCGGTACACCGTGCGCCAGGTGACGAGAACGAATTTGCCGGAGCGGCCCTGCTTTTCGACGATCGACTCGATGGTGCGGACCATTTCGATCTCGTCGCGGTGATAGGCCGGCAGGTGAAACGTGAAGCTCTCCCCGCCGGCCATCCGCTTGGGGGCCCGGGGAAACGCAAGACCGCCGGAGACCGCGCCGGACGATCCGTCGGGACGCAGCGACTCGAGCGCCGATACGCCGAGGATCGCGTACTGCAGAAACAACGGAGGGCAGATGACGTCGCGATATCCAATGGCCCTGGCGTAATCCGGGTCGAAATACAGCGGGTTGTGGTCGCCGACGGCCGCCGCCCAGCGTTGCCAATCGCGCCGGTTCACCTCACCGGTCGCCGAGGCGGCGACCGTGCCCACACGCGACGCCGATTCCGCGTCGATCAAACTGTCCTCGCTCAACCGCGCTCCCCTTCGTCTGTCTCGTCGTGCATGCTGCTGTTCAAGCCAGGAGGCGGCGACGTCGGCTCCGCCGCCGAATGTCGAGCCGAGCCGGGCCCGCTCGCTCCACAGATGCAGGTCGGTCTCGGTGACATAGCCCATGCCGCCGTGCAGTTGGTGGGCGTCCAGCGTGATCAGCCGGGCCGCGGTGGCCGCGTGCATGCGCGCGATGGCTGTCTCCCGGCTCGCGGTACGCGGCCGCGTCCCAGCCAGAACACCGCCGCGTGCGCGGCCAATCGCGCCGCCGCCAGGGCGATGTGCATGTTGGCGACCAGATGCTGGGCGGCCTGGAACGACGCGATTGGCCGGCCGAATTGATGGCGCAGCTTGGTGTAGTCGACGGTGCGGTCCAGCACGGCCTGGCCGACGCCCACCAGGTCGAGGGAACCCAGCGCCGCGGCGGTGTTGGCCAGCCGGCGCAGCGCCGGTGCGGTGACCCCGTCCAGCGCCGCGTCGGCGGTGACGTTGTCGAGGCGCACCGTGAATGCCCGGATCCCGCCGGCCATGTCGAGCGGTTGCACGCTGACACCGCCGGCGCGGACGTCGACGACGAAGACCAGGGTGCGCTCGGCGGCCGCGGCCGACACCACGATGAGATCGGCGACGTCGGCATCGAGGACGTAGTCCGCGGTCCCGTTGAGCCGCCATCGTTGCGCGGCGGGGTCGGCCTGCAGCACCGGTGCGAGGAGGGCCGCGTCGCGGGCATTCCAGAGCGCGGTGGTGGCCCGGACGCTCCCGGACGCGAGCGGCGGCAGCCAGTGGGTCTTGACGTCCGGGGAACCCAGCTGGTCGATCGCCAGCGCGGCCTGCACGCTGCTCGTGCACCGTCGTCGGGCACAGCGCGCGGCCGGCCTCGGTGTAGAAGACGGCGAGGTCGTCGAGGGAGCCGCCGGCCCCGCCGTACTCCTCGGGGATGGCCATGCCGAAGACGCCCGCGCCGGCCAGCGCCTTCCACAACGCCGGCGTGCGGCGGTCCGCGCCGGGTTCGTCGAGCGCGCGCACCAGAGCGATCGGGTTCTCGGCGGCCAGCAGGGCGCGCAACGCCGCGGTGAACTCGCGCTGTTCGGCGGTGGGGATCGTCTTCATCTGCGGTGTGCGAGGCTCCCGTCAGCGTCCATAGGACGGCATCCCGTGCCCGCGCTGGGCGATGATGTCGCGCAGCACCTCGTTGGTGCCCCCGCCGAAGCGCATCAGCGGGGCGGCCCGGTAGAGCCGCTCGAATTTGCCTGCCAGCGGGGCCTGTTCGCCGCGATGCGCCAGCAAGCCGTCGGGGCCGAGGACGTCGAGCGCCAGGTCGGCGATACGCTGGCGCAGTTCGCTGGTGAACACCTTCTCGACGCTGACCTCGACGCTGGGTATGACGCCGGAATCCAGGATCGACGCCGCCTCGTAGCCCATCAGAACGGCCGCGGCGACGTCGGCCTCGGCCTGCACCAGCCGACGGCGAAGCGACGGATCGTCGGCTGGCACGGTCCCGTCGCGCCGCGGCCGTCGCGCCAGCTCGCGCAGCTCCTCGACGGCGCGGCGCAGGTCTCCGGCGTTGGTCAGTGCGCCTCGTTCGAGGTCGAGCGCACCGGTGATGTAGGTCCAGCCGCGGTTGACCTCGCCGACCAGGTTGGTGACCGGTACCCGCACGTCGCGGAAGTGCACCTCATTGGTGCGGTAGCCCGACCAGGCGTACAGCGGGCGGATTTCGACGCCCGGGGTGTCGATCGGCACGATGATGACCGAAATACCGCGGTGCCGCGCGCCACTCGGATCGGTACGGACACAAAGCCATTCGTGCGTCGCGCGCTGGGCGCCGCTGTTCCAGATCTTGGTGCCGTTGATCACCCATTCGTCGCCGTCCCGGGTGGCGCTGGTCCGCAGGCCGGCCAGGTCGGTGCCCGCCTCGGGCTCGGAATAGCCGACCGCGCAGATCATTTCGCCCCTGGCGATCAGGGGCAGCCATTCGGTTTTATTGCGGTCGGTGCCGTGCCGCATGATCATCGGCGCCACCGACGTCACCGTCAGGTCGGGGCCGGGCACGCCCCAATATTCGAATTCGCTCATCAGCAGATGCAGGTGAATGGCGCCGAGGCCCCGTTCGCCGGCAAGCCCGCCATACTCGCGCGGCCAGTTCAGGCCGAACCAGCCCTTGGCCCCGATCTTGCGGCGAAACCGGGCCACTTCGCCGTCGGGAAATTCCAGGTCGTGCTCGGCGAGCTCGGCTCGCAACTCCGGGGTGACGTTGTCGCGCAGAAATTCCCGAACCTCGGTGAGCCAGGCGCGCTGCCCAGCGTCGAGTTCGAAATCCATTCCGGCGCCTGTGCCTTTCCGCATGCTTTTCACCGAGCAGCGTCAGCGTAACGCCACGGCGAGATGGGGCCGCGAATTTCGCGGGTTACGTCATGCTCGATCGCGCGCGAACTGTAAACACGCTGTCAAACTCCCGTTAAAACACGTCCACCCCCTCGCGGTTATGCGAACGGGCTGCGAAGATTTTCAGGTCGGCTGGTCGACGCGGACCAGGCATTCGGCCCAGGCTCGAGGGAGAAGTCATGCCCACCGTTGAGATGCGCCTCCGCGAAGATTTGCGCAACTACGCCGTCGAATTGCGGCAACTGGCGTACACACTGCCGTTGGGCGTGGGCGAGCACGATCTGCTGCAACTGTCCGACCGGATGCGTGCCGCGGCCGAGCACATGGTCCGCAAGGGCGCCTGACAGACGTACGCTCAGCCGCCCCGCAGGCGGATCTTCCAGCGCACGAAGCCCAGGTAGACGGCGCTGATGACGAACAGCATGCCGACGTCGAACCACCACGTCGCCGGGGTGTGCTGCCAGTGCGAATCCTTCGGGGTCAGCGGGCCGGGCACCAGCTTGGTCAGGTCGGCGGTGGACGCCGACGCCGCGAATCCCCACCGCGCCGGTGTCGCCCACGACATCTGGTCGAGCCCGACGCGCGCGGTGACCGGAATCATCCCGCCGGAGAACACCAGCTGCGACATGACCGCCACCACCAGCAGCGGCATGATCTGCTCGTTGGACTTGGCGACGGCCGACAGGGCCAGCCCCAGCATGGCCGACGCCACGCACGTCAGCGCGACGTCGGCGAACAGCTCCAGGCCCGGCTTACCCAGCGCCACGGCACCCTGGGTCGGGGCGCCCTTGCCGAGCACCGCGATGATGCTGACGATCGCCGACTGGACGATCGCGAAGACCGTGTACACGCAGACCTTGGCCAGCAGATATGCCGACGTGGACAAGCCGACCGCCTGTTCGCGCAAGAAGATGGGGCGCTCACCGATGAGGTCGCGGATGGTCAGGGCGGTGCCCATGAACACCGCGCCGACGTTCAGCAGCACCAGGATCTGACCGGGCTCGTTGGGCGCGGCGCCCATCGGGTTCGGGATTCCGAAGCCGACATCGCCGGGCACCGACATGGACAACGAACCCATGATGAACGGCAGGAGCGCGAGGAAGACGAAGTAGCCGCGGTCCGAGACGATCAGCCGCATCTGCCGCCGGGCGATCGTCGAGAACTGCCGGAACAGGCTGGTATGCGAGGGATCGCCCAGTTCGGCGGGTTTCTCCGCGGGCGGCGGAGCGGGCGGCGGGCCCGTCCGGGCCAGGTAGCGCGCGCGGGATCCGTCGGGGTCGCTGGCGACGGTGCTGAAGATGTCGGCCCAGTTGGTGGTGCCCATGGCGGGACCGATCTGGCTGGGCGGCCCGCAGAACGCCGTCATGCCGCCGGGGGCCAGCAGTAACACCTGATCGCAGACGTCCAGGTAGGTCAGCGAGTGGGTGACCACCAGCACCACCCGACCGGCGTCGGCCAGCTGCCGCAGCATGGTCATCACCTGCCGGTCCAGCGCCGGGTCCAGGCCGGAGGTCGGCTCGTCGAGGATCAGCAGCGACGGCCCGGTGAGCAATTCCAGAGCCACCGACGCGCGCTTGCGCTGACCGCCGGACAGCTTGTCGACCCGGGTGTGCAGGTGCTGGGTCATCTCGAGTTCTTCGAGCACCCGGGCCACCACCTGGGCACGGTCGTCCTTCGTGGTGTCCGGCGGGAGCCGCAGTTCGGCGGCGTACATCAACGCCTGCTGCACGGTCAGCTGCCCGTGCACCACGTCGTCCTGGGGCACCATCCCGATTCTGCTGCGCAACGAGGCGTATTCGGCATGGACGTTGTGGCCCTCGAACGACACCGTCCCCGTCGTCGGGTGCGTGTACCCGGCGACCAATCGGGCGAAGGTCGACTTGCCGGCGCCCGAAGGCCCGATGATCGCCGTCAGCGTGCCGGGCAAGGCGGTCAGCGAGATGTTGTCCAACAGCGTCTTGTTGTTCTCGATCGTCCAGGTCACCCCCCGCACGTCGAGGCCGCCGCTGCGCGTGGCGGTCGCGGTCTGGTCGCGACGGGCCAGGTTGCCGCCGTGGAAGACCAGGTCGATGTTGCCGATGGTGACCACGTCGCCGTCGTTCAGCACGGCGGAGTCCACCCGGACACCGTTGACGAAGGTGCCGTTGATGCTGCGGTTGTCGTGGATCTCGGTGCCGGTGGGCGTCGGGACCAGGGTGGCGTGGTGACGCGACGCCAGCACCTCGGGGATGACGATGTCGTTGTCGTTGGCGCGTCCGATCTTGATCGCGCCCGGCGTGTCCGGCCCGGCCTTGCCCGGCCGCAGGATCTTCATCATCGACGTCGCGATGATCGACGAGTCGCCGCCGATGCGGCCCGTCTGGGGCGCCGCCGGCTGGCCGGTGGTCGGCGGCGTCGCATGGATCGACGGAGACCGGTAGATCTGTGGAGCCGGCTGGGATCCGCTGGGCGGGGCGCTCGGTAGACGGCTGGTCGGGTGTCGCGGCTGCGACCCCGACGGATTGCTCGGCGTGGGTCCGCTGGCCGGCTGGCTCGGCTGCGCGGCGGTGGGCGGGTGGACGGGTTGCCGGAACGAGGCCGACGCCGGCTGCTGGGACTGGCCGGGCCACTGCGTGCCGGACGGCTGGCTGTGCGGTGCCCGCGCCAGCGGGTCGCTGGGGTTGCTGACGATCGGTATCGACGTCGTCAGCGGCGGGCGCCCGGCCGAGCCCTGGTGGCGGCCGACCTCGAAGGTCAGCGCCGGGCCGTCCGGATTGCCGACGTTGACTCGCAGGCCGTCCTGGATGTCGATGACCGGGACGCGGCGGTCGTGGACATAGAGGCCGTTGAGGCTGCCATTGTCGATGGCGATCCATCGGCCCTGGTCATAGCGCACGATCAGGTGGGTGCGGGAGATCAGGGGGTGGGCGACCCGCAGGTCGGCGCGAAGGTCACGCCCGATCACTACATCGTTACCCGGCGCGAAGGTGCGCTCGGCTCCCTCGTAGCGCACGGTCAGCGCCGGCGGTGCTGGTGGGGTCATCAGGTCCAACTGTAACGGCAGCGGCGCAACTTATCCGATCCGTACTTCGTCGGGCACCGCTACGCACGACCGCCCGCGGGTGCGCGCAGCGGAAAACACCACCGGGTCGGCGGAGCGGAGGACGAAGCCGGGAAGCGAACCAGCCTGCGGGGCAATTACTTTCGCAGCCTTCAACCGGCCACCGCAGCGTCGCGCAGCCTGCGCACGCTCGGGACCTTGGCGCGAACGTCGGTGACGTCCTTGACGAAATCCCCGAGGTATTTGATGGCCCGCCTGCCCTCGGGCAAAATGTCGGCGGCCAACGGGAAGTCGTGAATCTGCCCGTCCCACAGATGCAGATCGCAATGGATCCCGCTGGCCTCCAAGCGCTTCGCCATGAGCTCGGCGTCGGCGAGCAGCAACTCGTCCGAGCTGGCATGGATGGTGACCGGCGGCAACGAGGACAAATCGGCATCCACCGGCGAGGCAACCGTGGACTCGCCCCGGCCTTCCACAACCTCTGCGTTGCTGAGGAATTGGGCGAACCGCGAGAATGCCCGGCGGGTGAACATCGAGCACTTACGCGCATTGCGGTGCTTGAGTTTTCGCACCGGATCCGCGTCGGTGAACGGCGAGACGGTCGCTACTCCGGCCGGCTCCATGATGCCGTCCTGGATTGCCAGGAGCGTGGTCATGAACGCCAGGTATCCGCCGGCGGAATCGCCGGCCACGACGATCTGGTCGCCGTCGTAGCCGCGATCCTGCAGCCAGCGCAGGCCACTGACTCCGTCGTCGATGGCGTCGGTGATCTGATGTGCGGGCAGCTTCCGGTACGCGACCGTGAGCACGGCGGCATCGGCCGCCTTCGACAAGCGAGTCACCATGGAACGGTGGGTGTTGAGGCCGCAGGTCAGGAACGCGCCGCCGTGCAAATACAGGATTGCGCGCTCCCCCGATACGCCGGGAGCGCGAACCCACTCGGCGGCACAGTTCTCGAGCGCCACCGATTCGATTTTCGCCGCCGATCCCGACCGCGGGACCAGCCCGGCGACGCCGTCGACGTATTCGAATGGCCAGTGCATGTTCGGCGTCATGGCCCATGCGCGCACGGCGTTCTTCACGATCAGGCGGCTGGCGAGCCCTACGGCTAGCGACTGCGGGCTGTGCCGATGGTGCACGTGTCGCGTTGTCGCCACACTCGGCAAGATATGGACCGGCTCGGTTGTACTCACCATTGGGCTTCAACCTCCTAAGTGGAACCCGAATACCCTGCCTAGCGAATCGAAAACCGGATTGCACGGGCGCCAAGTGTTGGGTGCGTCACCGTTTGCGGTCCGGAGAGATGGGTACCACTCGGTTATCATTCACCGCGGTTCCTGCGCGGCCCGGTCCCGGTCCACCGGTTGTTGTCCGCCTCGCCGAGTGGCCAAAATATGAGCGATGACACAGTCGAAGCAACTTGATCCGCTGCTGCTGAATCGGGTCGCGGTGGTGACCGGCGGCGCCGGCGGCATCGGAGCGGCAACCGCGCGACTGTTCGCCGAACACGGTGCCGAGGTGGTCATCGCCGATATCGACGCCGACCTCGCCGACGCGACGGCAGCCTCGATCACCGAATCCGGCGGGTCGGCCCTGGCGGTCGTCACCGACGTCCGAGATCCCGACCAGGTCACCCGCTTGGCCCGGACCGTCCTCGACCGGTTTGGCCGGGTCGACGTGCTGGTCAACAACGTGGGCCACTGGTTGCGCCACCCCGGAAACTTCGTCGATACCGACTCGCAGCTGTGGGACGAGCTCTACCGCATCAACCTGCACCACGTTTTCCTGCTGACCCACGCGTTCCTGCCGGCCATGGTCGAGCGGCACACGGGTGCGATCGTGAACGTCTCGTCGGTCGAGGGGCTGCGGGGCTATCCGGAGGATCCGGTGTATGCGGCCTTCAAGGCCGCCGTCAACGCGTTCACTCGCAGCCTCGCGGTCCAGGTGGGCAACGACGGGGTGCGGGTCAATGCGATCGCGCCCGACGTCACCGAATCCCTGCAGGTGCCGTATTCGCAGTGGCTTTCGGCCGAGGAACAAGCGCAATGGCCGCAGTGGGTTCCGGTCGGGCGGATGGGCCTGCCCGAGGATCAGGCCAGGGCCATCCTGTTCTTGGCCTCGGATCTCTCGGGGTTCGTCACCGGTCACATCATCCCGACCGACGGCGGCACCGGCGCGGCCGGCGGATGGTTCCGCTCGACGCGCCGGCCCGACCGCCAGTGGACCAATCGGCCCATCGCCCCCTGATCACACATAACCCAGGGCGGCGTTTTCCGCGCGGATGCGCACGGTGAGCACCGCGGCATTGGCCACGCTGAACACGATTGCGGTCAGCCAGGCCGAGTGCACCAGCGGCAGCGCGGCCACCTCGGCCGCGACCGCGGTGTAGTTGGGGTGGCGGACCCAGCGGTACAACCCGTTGCGCACCAACGGCGCATCCGGGATCACGATCAGCCTCGGGTTCCAGTGTTTGCCGAGCGCTGCGACGCAGCGCCAGCGGACGACCGTGCTGAGCGCCACGACGGCCAGCATCGGCCAACCCAGCCACCCGATGAACGGCCTACCCAGGCTCCAGGTCTCGACGATGCATGAAATCAGGAGCAGCCCATGCATGGTGACCATGGCCGGGTAGTGTTCGCGCCCGAACTCCTTGCCTCCGTGTGCCATTGCCCATTTGGCGTTGCGCTGGGCGACGGCCAACTCGACGAGGCGTTCGGCTCCGACGGCGAGAATGAACAGGTAGTAGTACATGGCGTCGCCTCCCGTCACCACTGCAGCAGGAGCAGCTCGAAGCAGAAACCCGGCCCCATGGCGAGCATCACCCCGAAGGCGCCGTCGCCGGGCGGCGCGGCGACGGTGCGGCGCAGGACGTCCAGCACGGACACCGAGGACACGTTTCCGTTCTCGCGCATGGAGTTTCGGCTGTGCGCCAACGCTTCGGCGGGCAACCCGATCGCATTCTCGATCGATTCGATGACCTTCGGACCGCCGGGGTGACAGACCCAGGCCGAGATGTCGGCGATGGTCAGTCCGTGGTCGGCCAGGAATGCGTCGACCTCGGCGCGCAGGTACTCGTCGGCCATTTTCGGGACCTCACGCGACATGACGAGCTGAAACCCACTGGAACCGACGTTCCACCCCATCACGTCCACGGTCTCCGGGATGACGCGGCTGCGGGTGGCCAGAATCCGTGGTCCTGTTGCCCCGTCCGCCAACGGGATTCGATCCGCCCCGACCGCGACCACGGCGGCGGCGCCGTCGCCGAACAGGGACACCCCGATGAGAGCGGGGATCGACGTGTCGTCACGCTGCAGCGTGAGCGAGCAGAGTTCGACCGACAGCAGCACGGCGACGTGCCCTGGATAACCGTGCAGATAGTCGTGGACGCGCGCCATTCCGGCCGCGCCGGCCACGCAGCCGAGCCCGAACAGCGGGACGCGTTTGACGTCGGGCCGAAACCCGACGCGCATCATCAGTCGTGCGTCGATGGTGGGGACGGCGATGCCGGTGCTGGACACCATCACGATGGTGTCGACCTCGTGAGCTGCCACGCCGGCGGCCGCCAGGGCCGAATTGATTGCCCGCTCACCCAGATCGACGGCCACCTCGAGGTAGGCGTTGTTCGCCTCGGTGAAGCCGCTCAGTCTCGGATAACGCGACAGCGGCAGCGCCAGGCTGCGCTGGTCGACGCCGGCGGTTTGCGCGAAGCGCAGGAAGCCTGGATCGGTGAAGTCGGTGAGTTCGCGCGCGACTTCGTCTTGGTTGTAGCGGTGCGGGGTGAAAGCCACCGCGGTACCGGCGATCCGTGGAGCGCCGCATCCTCGGCCCGCAGCCCGATGTGCGGAACTGGAATACGTTGTTGCAGTCATGCCTATGCCGACGATGCCGGCCGCGTGGATGGTTCATCGCATCACCGCCGAAGTGAGATGAACCACAACGAGGCTTGACCCCGTTAACCAGCAGACAGGCGGCAGCGGGGGGCCTGTTCGGGTTGGCCGCGGACGCCGAAACGTTCTGTGGGACTCGACAACCGCCGGAGGGTTTTAGGGGGTTGGCGCGGGCCGGAATCGGGCTTGATCGTCGATGATCGTGACCGGGATGCCGTTGAGCACCCCGTTGCCGGAGGGCTCGTCGACGAACGTCGGCGGGGACAGCACATTGGTGTTCGCGCCGGGTGAGTTGTTGGCTACGGACATTCGGGTGCCCGCCTTGCCGTGCCCCCAGCCGTGCGGCATCGAGACCACACCGGGCCTGATGGATTCGGTGACCTCGACGGGAACCTTGATCTCGCCGGCCTCCGATTTCACCGTCACGATGTCGTTGTCGGTGATGCCGCACCGGGCCGCGTCGTCGGGATGGATCAGCAACGTACACCGGTCTTTTCCCTTCATCAGCGCGGGCACGTTGTGCAGCCAGGTGTTGTTGGATCGCAGGTGGCGGCGGCTCACCAGGACGAGCGGCTCGGCGGGCCGGTCCATGCGCGCGGCCAGCCGGGGCAGGTCGTCGAGCAGGTATTGCGGTGCGAGCCGGACCTTCTTGTCCGGGGTGCCGAGGATGTCGGGCAGCTGCGGCACCATGGGCCCGAAGTCGATCCCGTTCGGGTTGGCCTTGAGCATGTCCAGGGTGAGCCCGCCCGGGGCCTTGCCGTACTGGTCGCCGAAGGGCCCGGTGCGCAACGTGAGGTCGAGCATTCGCTCGGGTCCGCCGTGCTCGTAGAGCTTGCGGATTTCTGCGCCGTCGAGGCCACGCGTGAAGGCCAGGTAATCGAAGAAGCCGTCGTCGATGGCGGCGACATCCACGTCCTCGGCCGGTGTGCCGGTGCACAGGCCGGTCAACCGGATCAGGATCTCCCATTCGTGCGGGCGGTCACCCGGATCGAACACCGGCGCCGAATAATTCGCGATGCTGTGGATGGCGAAGAGCAGGATCAGATCGTCGTGGTGCGGCTGCTCGAGCGGGGACAGGCCGGGCAGGATCACGTCGGCGTGCCGCGTCGTCTCGTTGAGCCAAAGGTCAACGGAGATCATTGCTTCCAGCATCGGCAGCACTTCGTCGAGCTTGTCACCGGCGGGGGTGGACAGCACCGGGTTGCCCGCCACCGTGATCAGCGCCTTGAGCTGCCCGTCGCCCGGCGTGGCGATCTCTTCGGCCATGCACGACACCGGGGCCTGACCGAGCACCTCCTTGGCGCCGCGCACCCGGGTGTGCCAACGACCGAATTCCGGTGCGCCGCCCTCCAGGCCGGGCAATGGCGCCGTGGTGATCGACCACGCCGCCGGTTTCGGGGAACATCGCCCCGCCGGGAGCGTCGAAATGACCGGTGAGGATGTTGATGACGTCGACCAGCCAGCTGGCAAGACTGCCAAACTCCTGATTGCACAGACCAATTCGGCCGTACACGACCGATTTTTCGGTGCCGGCGAGTTCGCGGGCCAGCCCTCGAATGCGGTCTTCGTCGATGCCCGTGACGGCACTGACCCGCTCCGGGGGCCAGTCGGCGACGGCGCGCCGCATCGCGTCGACACCGTCGACGTGTGGCCCCGGTTTGACGAGGTCTTCGTCGAAGAGCGTGTGCGCGACGGCCAGCAACAGCGCCGCGTCGGTTCCCGGCACGATGGGGAGCCACTCATCGGCGCGCGCGGCGGTCAGGGTGCGCACCGGGTCGATCACGATCACCTTGCCGCGTTTGCGAATCCCGTCGATCAGACTCATCACGTTGGGTGCCGCCAACAGTGAGCCCTGCGATGCCGCGGGGTTGGCGCCCATGATCACCAGCAAGTCGGTGCGTTCGATGTCGGGAACCGGGAAGTTCCACCAGAGGCCGTACATCAGATGTGACGACAGGTTCTTCGGCCATTGGTCGACCGTCCCGGGCGAATACGTGACCGGCATGCCGGACATGCCCATCAGCACGCCCGCATAGCGGGCCAGTGAGAACGAATGCGCCAGCGGGTTGCCGGTGTAGGCGGTGACCGCGCCGATGCCGTACTTGTCGATCACCGGGGTCAGCAACTCGGTGCAGCGGCGAAACGCCGCGTCCCAGCTGACTTCCTGCCACTGCCCGTCAACCTTGATCATCGGCTGGCGGATGCGGTCCGGATCGTCGTGCAGGGCGGCAAGCGAGGTGCCTTTGGGGCAAAGATGTCCGCGACTCCATACGTCGTCACGGTTGCCTCGGATGCCGGTGACGCGGCTGTCCTCGACGTGAATTTCCAAGCCGCACATGGCTTCACACAACGGACACGTGCGTAGGTGCGTACCGTCTTCACCCGGTTTCATCCACCGACTATATTCCGCTACCGCCGGTAGCGGAAGGGTGAAGATTCGACGTCAGCCCGTCCAGGGTCCGATGCCGCCGACCTTGTCGATGCGGATATGGGTGAGGTAGCCCGGCGGCGCGTTCTCCGGCGGGAACTTCGAGTTCGGATCGCCCAGGACCGGGTTGAGTTCCGTGAGCAGTTCGGGTGCACCGCCCTCGGTGATCCGGGCGGTCCCGGTCAGCGAGAGGTAGGGGCGCATGCCCTGGCCCGCCGCGTCGAGCGACACGATCGTGACGGCGACACGGGGATCGTTGCGGACGTTGCGGACCTTCTTGTGCTCGGAAAGGTGGGCGCTGACGAGTTCGTCCCCGTCCGGCGTCGAGCGCAGCGCGACCCAGACGACGCTCACCTGGGGGCTGCCGTCGGGGTTGAGGGTAACCAGGGTGGCATCCGCGCCCTTTCCGATGAGGCCGCGGCGCGGCATTGTCGATCTCCCTGGTCACGTCCGGGCCGCGATAGAGCGGTGGCCCGGCCACGCCTGTGACCGGGCCACCGTCGAGTGCGGCTACTGTTCGGATTTCTGACGAGCTTCGTTGACTTCGGCGGCCTTGCGGGCGCTTTCGGCCTCGGCCTCTTTCTGGGCCGCCTCTCGTTGCGCGTCGGCCTTGTCCTGCTGAGCCTGGCCCTCACGCATCAGGTCGTCCCGCCCGGCGACCGCGCCGGCGACTTCCTTGACCTTGCCCTTGACTCCCTCGACGATGCCCTCGATGGCTTCCTCGGGACCACTCTTGTCCGACATGCGTTCTCCCTCCGTGTGGCGCACCACGCCCGTGTCGTGCGCTCGTCCCATTTATTGCCCAACCGGTGGATTCCCGAAACTTCGCCGGCAAGTAGCGTTCGCCACAGCCAGTGATCGTCGGCCGGCCGTTGCCTCGAGCTCAAGGGGCAGGTCCGTGGATGACGGCGGCCCGGCAGCTCAAATCCTTTGTGGCGCTGCTGAATCGATGGCGTCGCCCCGCCTTGTTGTGGCGACGCCGGTGAATGCGCCTACGCTGATGGGGCCTGGGAGTCGGCGGGTCGAGGAGTCGTGACGGTGGAGATGTGGGAACTGGTCGCCCGCGAGCGAATCCGGGACACCTTGGCGCGCTACAACTGGTCGGGTGACGCCGGCAGGCTCGACGGCCTCGCGGAGACGTTCTGCGCCGACGGCATGCTCGAGATACGGGGTTCTGAGCCACTGCGCGGGCGTCCGGAGATCGCGGCTTTCCTGGGCGGCGTCGCCGGAAAGATCGCCGTCGAGGCCGGTGTCAAACCGATTGTGCGCCATAACGTCGCGAACGTGTTGTTCACCGAGGTGATGCCCGGCCAGGCCCGGGTCGACTCCTACTTCACCGTGGTCACCCACATCGGGCTCGACCACTGCGGCCGCTACCGCGACATCCTGGTGCCCGAGGGTGACACCTGGCTGATCAGGCATCGCAAGGTCTCGACCGACTGGGCGGCGCCCGACTCGGCGATGGCCCGCCAGCCCTCCGAGGACCCAGCGTGATCGTGGCATCGCGTCGGAACGCGAAACCCATTGTCCACGTTGGCATTCGACCTCGACCGGACGACTGAGGAAGCGGCCGATCATGCGCCGCGTCCGACACCGACCGTGCCGTGGCGTATCTGATTCGGCTGACCATCGGGCCAGCCTGTTCGAACATGGCCTGGCCCGGATGCCGAAGCTAGCCGCTTTCACGTGCAGATGCGGGTGAGTTCACGACGTCGATGGCCCCCCTGCGCTCGTCTCGGCCTGCAGTCACGTCTCCCCTTCGCCGAGCTGATCACCGGGGTGCTGCTGCCGGCCGGCGCGCTCACCCGATGGGCCGCCATCGCCGGCGGCCTGGTCATGATCGTCTTGGTTCTAGGGGCGACGTCGATCGAGCACTTCAACGTGATCGGCGATCAGCTTGTTCACGCGCTCTTTCTGGTCGGCGTGATTGCCTTCCGCGGTCACAACCGCTACTCCGTCGATCGTCTATTCGCCGCCGCCGGTCGGCCAGCGCATAACCGGCAACCCGTCCCCGCGCCCGGCGACCGCGGAGTGGCGATCTCGTTAAATGTACCGGCGGAATGTTTGCCAGACGGCCTCAACGGCTACAGATAAGAGTCACACCAAAAGATTGCGGCCGCCCTGATCGTACGTCCCCTCAGGAGCTCCGGGGTGACCGCCGGTCACGTGACCAGCGGTCATGGCCGCGCAAAAGAGACGAGAAGCATGCAACGACTCAGCGGGTTAGACGCGTTCTTTTTGAACCTGGAATCGCCGACGCAGCCATTGAATATTTGCTGTGTGCTGGAGATGGACCCCGCGACGATGCCGGGGGGCTACACCTTCGATCGCTTCCGCGAGGCGCTGTCGGCGCGGGTGGACGCCGTGCCCGAATTCCGCCTCAAGCTGGCCGACAACCAATTGAACTTCGACCATCCGGTGTGGGTGGACGACGATCGGTTCGATCTGGCTCGCCACCTTCACCGCGTCGCCCTGCCCTCGCCCGGAGGGCCGAAAGAATTAGCGGACATCTGCGGCCATATCGCCGGGCTTGCGCTCGATCGGGATCGTCCGCTGTGGGAAATGTGGGTGATCGAAGGCCTGCACGGCACCGACGCCCTGTCCGTCGTCCTCAAGGTCCACCACGCGGTGGTCGACGGCGTGGGCGGAGCCAAGCTGCTCGCGCAGTTGTGCAGCGCCGTGCCGGACGCCGCGCCACCGAAACCGGCCGAGCGCACCGGCGCGGCGAATCCGCTGCAGATCGCCGCCAGCGGGCTGATCGGCGCGGCATTGCGGCCCTGGCGCCTGGCCAAAGTCGTGCCGTCAACGGCGCTGACCCTGGCGGAAACGGTGCTGCGTGCACGCGGCGGTGGGCAGACGATGGCGGCTCCGTTCGCGGCACCCCCGACGGCGTTCAACGGCTCGTTCACCCGGCGCCGCAACGTCGCCCTGACCAGCGTGGACCTCGAGGACGTCAAAACCGTCAAACGCCGGTTCGGGGTGACGGTCAACGACGTCGTGACGGCGGTGTGTGCGGGCGCGTTGCGGCAGTACTCTCCAGGACCGCGACGCGCTGTCGGACATCCCCCTGGTCGCCAGCGTGCCGGTATCCGTCCGCGATCAATCGACTCGGGCGGGCCGCAACCAGATGACCTGGATGCTCTGCCGGCTCGAAACTCACATCGACGACCCCGCGGAACGGCTGGCCAGCATCGCCGCCGGAAACGCCGCGGCCAAGGACCACTCCGCGGCGATGGGCCCGACCCTGCTACACGACTGGACACAGGTGGCCGGACAGACCATGTTCGGCGCGGTCAGGAAACTGCTGCCACGCATACCCCTGCCCGACAATCCGCCACACAATCTGGTGATGTCCAACGTGGCCGGCCCACAAGAGCAGCTCTACTTCCTGGGGTGCCGACTCGACGCGATGTATCCGCTCGGCCCGATCATCGCCGGCGCCGCGCTCAACATCACCGTGATGTCGCTCAACGGCCGACTCGGCGTCGGCATCATCTCCTGCCCCGACCTCGTTCCCGACCTGTGGGACCTCGCCGACGCGTTCCCCGCCGCGCTCAAAGAACTGTTGAATTGCGCCGAGCCCGCCCACGGCCCGAGTCTGAGCCGGCCGATCAGCGGAACCCCGTCCACCCTCGCCGCCACGGCATGGCAGGGTGACATCCGTGGCAGACACTTCTGAACCGACGACCGTCACAGCGCACGACCTGCGTGAAATCAGCACTGAAAAGGGCGCTTTGCGCTACTACGACAGCGGCGGCCCGGAGTCCGGTCCGGCGCTGCTGTTCCTGCACGGGTCCGGTCCCGGCGTCACCGGCTGGCGCAACTTCCGCGGCGTGCTGCCCGCCTTCGCCGCCCACTTTCGGTGCCTGATCCTGGAATTCCCCGGTTTCGGGGTCAGCGACGACTTCGGCGGCCATCCGATGGTCACCGCGTTCGGCACCGTATCGCCCTTCCTGGACGCGCTCGGCGTCGACAAGGTGCACATCGTCGGCAACTCGATGGGCGGCGGCGTCGGCATCAACTTCGCCACCCACAATCCGGACCGCGTCGATCGGTTGGTGACCATCGGCGGCATCGGCACCAACATCTTCAGTCCCAGTCCCAGCGAAGGCATTCGGCTGCTGCAGGAGTTCGTCGAGGACCCCACACGGCAACGGCTGGTCGACTGGCTCAAGTCGATGGTCTACGACCAGGCGCTGGTCACCGACGAGCTGATCGAGGAACGCTGGCAGCTGGCCACCGACCCGGAAACCCTGGCCGCCGCACGCCGCATGTACGGCAAGGCGGCGTTCGCCGGCGATGAACGCCGCGCTGAACGCCTCCGACCGGCCGCTGCCGTGGGCGACCATGCACAAGCTCACCGCGCCCACCCTGCTGACCTGGGGCCGCGACGACAGGGTGAGTCCGCCCGACATGGCGCTGATCCCGATGCGCACCATCCCCAACGCGGAGCTGCACATCTTCCCCAACTCGGGGCACTGGGCGATGATCGAGGCCAAGGAGGCGTTCGAAAGCACCGTGCTGGCGTTTCCTGTCGCGCGGCTAGCCGGCGGCGATCGCGAGCGCGGAAAAGCGGGCCAGCATCTCGTCGATGGCGGTCATGGTGTTCTCCTCATCGCTGGGTGGCTCCGGCGTCGACGGGCAGGACGACCGCGGTGATGTAGCGCGCCTCGTCGGAGGCCAGGAACAGCGCGGCGTTGGCCACGTCCACCGCGTCCACCCACGGCACCGCGAGCATGTTCATCGAGCGGGCCGCCTCGGCGAATTCCGCGCGCGTGGGCGGACGGTCCAGGTCGGGGCGGAAACGCGCGCTGACCACGTCGTTGTGGATCATCGGTGTGTCGACGTTGGTCGGGCTGACGCAATTGACCCGAACATCATGCGGCGCAAGCTCATTGGCCAGGCTGCGCATCAAGCCGACCACTCCGTGCTTGGCGGCGGTGTAATGCGCGACGCCGACCAGCCCGCGCAGCCCGCGATGGAGCTCGTCAGGATCATCGACCCCGCCCCCGCGCGATCAGGTGGGGCGCGGTCACGCGGCACGTGTGCCACACACCGGTGAGGTTGACGTCGAGCATGGTGCGCCAGGCGTTTTCGTCGAGGTCGATCGCCATGCCGCGCGAGGTGATTCCGGCGGTCGCGCAGACCACGTCGAGGCCGCCGAACCGCTCGGACACCGCGATCGGCGGCGGCCTGCATAGCGGAAAGGTCACGCACGTCGACGATCTCGGTGTGCACCCGCGCGCCGGCCTCGCTCGACCAGCGACGCTGTTGTGTCGAGGTCGGCCGGGGTGCTGTGCGGGATGATCACCGTGTCGACCGGGCCGCACACGTCGAGCGCCACGATGTCGGCGCCCTCCTGCGCGAACCGCACCGCTTGCGCGCGACCGATCCCCCGCGCCGCGCCGGTGATCAGGGCGACCTTGCCCGCCAACCGCCCGCTCATGTCGTCTTCTGGGTCAGGCCGGCGTCGACGACCAGCTGGGTGCCGGTGATGTAGCGGGCCGCGTCGGAGGCCAAGAACACCACGGCGTTGGCGATGTCGACCGGCTCGACCCAGGGCACCGGGAGCAGGTTGCGGGCCTGCAACACCTCGGCCGCGTCGGCCGCAGTCGGGTTGTCCAGGTCCGGCCGCAGCCGCCGAAAGGTGGCCTCGTTGAGCACCATCGGCGTGGCCACCGGGCCCGGATGCACGGTGTTGACCCGTATCCCGCGCGGCCCGAGCTCGTTGGCCAGCGTGCGCGCCAGCCCCACCACCGCGTGCTTACTGGCGGTGTAGTGCGCGGTGTGCGGCAGGCCGCGAAGACCGCTGGTGGAGCTGATGATGACGACGGAACCACCCGGGTCGCCTCGCGATCAAACATGTGCGGCACGCCCGCCCTGACCGTGTGCCAGACGCCCGGTGAGGTTGATGTCGAGCGTGCGCTGCCACACCTGGGGGTCGAGTTCCCAGGACGGCGCACCGGGCAGGTGGACTCCGGCGTTGGCGACGATGACGTCCAGCCGACCCAGCGCGGCGACACCGGCGTCGATGGCGGACGTCATCGTCGCGAGGTCGCTGACGTCGGCCAAGCCGGTCACGCACCGTCGACCGCGGTCCTCGACTTCCCTTGCGGTGTCCCGTAATTCGTCGGCCGCGGTTCGCGCATCGAGTGCGATCACGTCGGCGCCCTCGTCGGCGAAGCGCTCGCAGTGCACCCGCCCGGTGCCTTTGGCGGCGCCGGTGACCACGACGACCTTGTCCAGCAATCCCGTCATCGTCTTGATTAGATCGAAGCCCCGGTAGCCCGCGTCGGCGACCTCGGCGCAGATGTCGTTGTAGGTGGCGAAGCCGCCGATGAACAGCATGAAGCCGCGTGGCTTGCCCGGCACGTTCGCGCCCATGTACCAGGAGTTCGCCTTGGTGAACAGCGTCGCCTCGGCCCGGCGGGCGCACTCGGCGCCCCAGCCGTCCACGCCGTCCACGGTGGCCTCCAGCGCGGCGTAACCCTGTCGGTCGAGGAAGGCGACGGCCTCGGCGATCCAGTTCACCTGAGCCTCGGCGTGCAGCACCATGTTCGCCAGCACGGCGGGCGCTCCCGGGCCCGAGATCAGGAACAGGTTGGGGAAGCCGTCGACGCCCAGGCCCAGATATGTGCGCGGCCCGTGCGCCCAGTCCTCCCGCAGGGCAGCGCCGCCGCGCCCGACGATATCGATCTTGCCCAGCGCGCCGGTCATCGCATCGAAGCCGGTCGCCAGCACGATCATGTCGACGTCGTAATGCGCGTCGGCGGTGTTGATCCCGGTGGCGTCGACGGATTCGATCGGGGTGGCGCGGACACTGATCAGTGACACGTTGGCGCGGTTGAAGGTCTGAAAGTAGTTGCTGTCGGTGCAGATTCGCTTGGTGCCGATCGGATGGTCGGTGGGGATCAGCAGGTCGGCGACGGCCGGATCGTCGATGACGGCCCGCACCTTCTCCTCGTAGAACCTGCGGGCCTCTTCGTTGGCCTCCAGGTCGGTCATCTGGTCCGGGAACGTCTTGGAGAACAGCACGCCACCCAGCTGCCAACGCTTTTCGAACGCCGCCCGACGCTCCTCGGCGGTGAACTGCATCGTCGGCTTCGCGGCGGTGACGTGCGGTGAGCCACCGCCGCTGCGCCAGGACAGTGCGCGCCGCTCGCGCGTAACCGGCCTTGATCTCGTCGAGCTCCTCGGCGGACAACGGCCTGTTGCCGGCCGGGACACTGTAATTGGGGGTGCGCTGGAAGACGTAGAGCTGGGCTGGCGCTGCTCGGCGATGACCGGAATCGATTGAATGGCCGAGGATCCGGTGCCGATGACCGCCACTCGTTTTGCCGGTGAAGTCGACGGGCTCGTGCGGCCACTGCGCGGTGTGGTAGATCTCGCCGGCGAAGGTGTCCAGGCCGGTGAAGTCCGGGGTCAGCGCGGCCGACAGCGGGCCGGTCGCCATCAGACAGAACCGTGCCGAAAGCCGTTGTCCGGCAGTCGGTGGTGACCGTCCAGCGCAGCGTCGCCTCATCGAGTACGCGCCGAGACCACGCGGGTGCCAAGTGCGATGTCGCGGCGAAGATCGAGCTTGTCGGCGACCCAGTTCAGGTACGCCAGGATCTCGGTCTGGGTGGCATACTTTTCGGTCCAGTTCCATTCCTGCTGTAGTTCGTCGGAGAACGAGTAGCAGTAGTCGACGCTCTCGACGTCACAGCGCGCACCCGGATAGCGGTTGTGGTACCAGGTGCCGCCCAGCTCGGGCGCGGCCTCCAGCACCCGCACCGAGAGGCCCTGGCTGCGCAGCTTGTGCAGCGCGTACAGGCCGGCGAACCCCGCGCCGACCACGACGACATCCAGAGACTCTTGGCCGGCATCGTTCACAAGGAGTCACCGTAGGGCCTTGGGTATCGCGGACCGGGCTCACCCTCCCGGTCACCGGACGCTTCGGGCGAGTTTTCCCGGCCACCGGGCGTGCGGGCCCGGCGTCGCGGCCGTGATCGCCGACCATCGGCTGATGCCGCAAGTCGCACACGTCAACGTCGAACTGGACGGCCAGCGGCACCGCCTGCGCTGGCCGCACGGACAAACGTTGGTCGAAACGCTGCTGGACGCCGGGATCGCCGTGCCGCACTCGTGCCGGGAGGGCCGCTGCGGTTCGTGCGTGGCGACCGTGATCGCCGGGCGGGTCGACATGGCCCCTTGCGACGTCTTGGACGCGGCGGACCTCGACGACGGCCTGATCCTCGCCTGCCAGGCGAGGGCGGCCGGCGCCGACGTTGATGTCGCATTTTGACGCCCATGGTGTCCGCTCAACGGGATTTCCTTTGGGACGGCCCGCGACTGCGGTAGACCATTACTAAGCCCACACACGTAAGGACAACGATATGAGCGACCGGGTACTCGACCGGGTGGTGGCCATGGCCGACCAGTTGCGCGACCAAGCCGTGGAAGCCGAGCGGATCGGCCGGCTCACCGACGACACCGTCAAGCTGATGAAGGGCGCCGGCCTGATCCGGCTGCTGCAGACCAAGCAGTACCAGGGCTTCGAGGTCCACCCCCGCGAGTTCGCCGAGACGACGATGGCGACCGCGGCACTGGACCCGGCGGCCGGCTGGATCGTCGGCGTCGTCGGCGTGCATCCCTACCAGTTGGCCTATGCCGACCCGAAAGTCGCCGCCGAGATCTGGGCCGACGACGTCGACACCTGGATGGCGTCCCCGTATGCGCCGCAGGGCGTGGCGAAGCCCGTCGACGGCGGCTACCTCTTCAACGGCCGCTGGCAGTTCAGTTCGGGCACCGACCATTGCGACTGGATCATCCTGGGCGCCATGCTCGGCGACGAGAAGGGCATCCCGCTGATGCCGCCGCAGATGCTGCACATGATCCTGCCGCGCAAGGACTACGAGATCGTCGAGGACTCGTGGAATGTGGTGGGGCTGCGCGGAACCGGCTCCAAGGACGTCATCGTCAAGGACGCGTTCGTGCCGAGCTACCGGACCATGGACGCGACCAAGGTGATGGACGGCACCGCTCAGCGCGAGGCCGGCATGACCGAGCCGCTGTATCTGATGCCGTGGTCGACGATGTTCCCGCTGGGCATCTCCGCGGCGACCATCGGCATCGCCGAGGGGGCGCTGGCCGCGCATCTGGACTATCAGCGCGAGCGCGTCGGCGCCACCGGGACCGCGATCAAGGACGACCCATACGTCATGCACGCGATCGGCGAGGCCGCCGCCGACATCAACGCCGCGCGCCAGGAGCTGCTGGCCAACGCCGACCGGATCTACGACATGGTCGCGGCGGGCAAGGAGGTGTCGTTCGCCGACCGCGCGGCCGGGCGCCGCACCCAGGTCCGCGCGGTATGGCGCGCGGTGTCGGCGGTCGACGAGATCTTCGCCCGCTCGGGCGGCAACGCGGCGCGGATGGACAAGCCGCTGCAACGATATTGGCGTGACGTGCACGTCGGGCAGATGCATGCCATCCATGTCCCCGGCACCACCTATCACGCGTCGGCGCTGAGTTCGATCGGCATCGACCCGCCCGAGGGTCCGCTGCGGGCCCTGATCTGAGCAGGAGGCGCATCCGTGAGCGACCTGAAAAGCCTGGGCTACATCACGATTTCGACCAACGACATCGACCGCTGGCGCCAGTTCGCCTTCGGCGTGCTGGGTTTCGCCGAGGGCAAGGGCCCCGACCCGTCGGCCCTGTATCTGCGGATGGACGAGCGGGCGGCCCGGCTCATCGTGGTGCCCGGTGAGACCGACCGGGTGCTGACCGTCGGCTGGGAGGTGCGCGACCACCCTGCCTTGCAGCGCGTGCAAGGCCACCCTCGACGGCGCCGGGGTGGCGTACAAGCAACTCTCCCCCGACGAGGCCGAGGCCCGCCGCGTCGAAGAGGTGATCACGTTCGAGGATCCCGCCGGCACCACGCTGGAGGTGTTTCACGGCGCGGTGCTCGACCACAGCCCGGTCGTCACGCCCGTTCGGCGCGAAGTTCGTCACCGGCGACCAGGGCCTGGGCCACGTGGTGGTGCCGGCCACCGATCCCCAACGGGCTGTTCGACTTCTACACCGAGGTCCTCGGGTTCCGTGCCCGCGGCGCGTTCCGGGTGCCGCTGCCGCAAAGAGTTTGGCCCGGTGCGGGTTCGGTTCCTGGGCATCAACGAGCGACACCACAGCCTGGCGATCGTCCCGGCCGCGCACCAGCGCGACCCGCGCCTGGTCCACATCATGGTGGAGGTCGACTCCCTGGACGCCGTCGGGCGGGCGCTGGACCGCGTCAATGCCGAGGGCTTCCAGCTGTCGTCCACCCTCGGGCGGCACACCAACGACAAGATGGTCTCGTTCTATGTCCGCGCCCCCGGCGACTGGGACATCGAATTCGGCACCGACGGGATGCGAGTCGACGAAACCTATTACACCGCAGAGGAAATCACCGCCGACAGCTACTGGGGCCACCAGTGGGTCGGCGAAATGCCCGCGGCCATGCGGCTGTGACGCCCGAATCGGACGTGACGCCGGTCGCCGCGTCGTCGATCACCTCGTGGGATGACGAGGCCGACGTCGTCATCGCCGGCTACGGTGTCGCCGGTGCGGCCGCGGCCGTGGAAGCGGCCCGGTCCGGCGCCGACGTGCTGGTGCTGGAGCGCACCGGGTCCTGGGGTGGTGCGGCGGCGATGGCCGGTGGCTTCATCTACCTCGGCGGCGGCACGCCCATCCAAAAGGCCTGCGGTTTCACCGATTCCGTCGACAACATGGCGGCGTTCCTCAACGTCGCGATGGGGCCCGGCGCCGACGAGAAGCGGATCGCCGACTACTGCGCCGGCAGCGTCGCCCACTTCGAGTGGCTGGTCGGCTGCGGCGTGCCGTTCAAGGCGGAGTTCTTCTCCGAGCCCGGCTGGGAACCGATGGGCGACCAGGGGCTGATGTACAGCGGCGGCGAAAACTCCTTCCCGTTCAACACCATTGCCTCCCCCGCGCCGCGCGGGCACGTCCCGCAGATGCAGAACAAGAAGCAGGGCGAGGCCAGCGCCGGCTACATGCTGATGAAGCCGCTCGTCGAAACCGCGACGGCGGCCGGCGCACGGGCGCTGTACGACGTGCGGGTGTCACGGCTGATCGTGGAATCCGACGGTCGGGTGGTCGGTATCCACGCCCGCCAGTACGGCGCCGAGATGGCGATCCGGGCGCGTACCGGGGTGGTCCTTGCGACCGGTAGCTTCGCCTACAACGACGCGATGGTCCAGCGGTATGCGCCGCGGATCGCGGGCCGGCCGGCCGCGTCGATCGAGCAGCACGACGGGCAGGCGATCCGGATGGCGCAGGCGCTGGGCGCTGACCTGGCGCACATGGACGCCACCGAGGTCGCCATTTTCATCGACCCGCAGCAGCTGGTGCGCGGCATCCTGATCAACGGCCGCGGGCAGCGCTACGTCGCCGAGGACACCTACCCGGGCCGGATCGGGCAGCTCACCTTGTACCAGCAGGACAACGTCGCCTATCTGATCATCGACGGCGATGCGCAGGAGGAGGCGATGGCCTCATGGTCGCCGAAGTTCATGCTGCGCCCGGCGACCTGGGTGGCCGAGACCGTGGCCGAGCTGGAACGCGACATGGGGCTGCCGCCCGGGTCGCTGCAGGCGACGGTGGCCGCCTACAACGAAGGCGCGGCGCGCGGAGAGGATCCGCTGCTGCACAAGAAGCCGGAGTGGATCAAGCCGATCGGCTCCCCCGTCGGCGCCGTCGACCTGCGGGAGAACACCGGCGGATTCACCCTGGGCGGGCTGGCCACCACGCTGGACGCGGAGGTGCTGCACGTCAGCGGCGCTCCCATCCCGGGGCTCTTCGCCGCCGGCCGGTGCACGGCGGGCCTGGCCGCGTGGGGTTATGCCAGCGGCGTCTCACTGGGTGACGGCAGCTTCTACGGCCGCCGCGCCGGCCGCTCTGCGGCCAAAGGCTGAAACCACGGCTCCGTTGACCGCCGGGCATCTCGTGTCCGGCGGCTTTTCCGCGTGTCGTGTGACAGCGGCCACAGCGGTGTGGTAGAAAACCGATATTCCTAATAGGAATATGACAGCCAGATATGTTTAGCCAGGAGGGCCGATGTCAGGGACCGCGGAAGCAGCCACGCCCACGGCGGTCATCGACCGCATCTCGCTCGTCCTGGATGCATTCGACGGCCCCGGGCGCCTCACGCTGGCCCAGATCGTCCGGCGCACCGGGCTGCCGCGCTCGTCGGCGCACCGGATGCTCGAGCGCCTGGTCCAGCTGCGCTGGCTGCGCCGCAGCGGCCGTGACTACGAGCTCGGCATGCGCCTGGTGGAGCTGGGCTCGCTCGCCGTGCACCAGGATCGCCTGGTGCGGGCCGCCGGGCCCCTGCTCGGTGAATTGCACCGTGCCACGGGGCTTGTCGTGCACCTCGCAGTGCTGGACGGCCCCGACGTCGTCTACCTGGAGAAGATCGGCGACCAGCGCGATCCCGACCCGGGTGGGCGCCCGGCAGCCGGCGCACTGCACCGCCGTCGGCAAGGCGATCCTGGCCTATCACGGCGAGGATGCCCAGGCTGGACCTGCGGGTCCGCAAGACGAAGTACTCGATTTCGAGCAGTGCCCAACTGGCCGTCGAATTGTCCCGGGTGCGTGCGCACGGCGTCGCCTTCGAGCGTGAGGAGTCGCTGCTCGGGTTCGGTTGTGTCGCAGCGGCTATCGGCGGAGCCGGCGAGGGCCAGGAAGTCAAAGCGGCGGTGTCGGTGTGCGGCCCGATGAACCGCATGACGTTCGATCAGCGGCTGACCGCCCCGGTGCGGATGACCGCGATGGGTATCTGGCGCAATGTCGAGGACGGCCCGGCCCGGGTCGCGCCGACGCTGCAGCCGCTACGGCCGTTGCGGCTGGGGCGTCCCGCTCTGCAATACGCGTGAGCCTCGATCCGCAGATCACTCCGCTGATCAAGGCGCTGGACGCCTGCCTTCCCGCCGGTCCACACGCAGTCACCCCACGGTGTTCGCGGTCTGCAGGGTACGGCCATGCGCAGTGGGCGAATGCGTGTGCCGCGCAACGGCATCCGTTGCCCCGGGTGAAGTGCCGGTGGCGATGACCTCTCGTCAGTCCGCTAGGCATTGTGCCCGCCTCTGAGGGACACCACCCGCCCGCGAGACCACCGCGCTGGTTGCCGGCGGGCCGGACGGACCTGGACAAATACCCGATAAATGGAAACGCCATCACGATATGCGGCAGACTCGAGCACCACAGCCGAAGCGCCGGTCCCGTCCACTGGGTTCGGTTTCAGCACGACCACCCGCGTCAAGGAGCCCGTCAGACATGGTTGCCCGCCTGCTCGTCACCTTGGGGACCGCATCGGTCGCCTTGCTGACAGCGGCGCCGACCGCCCATGCCGACACGACCGACCAGAAATTCCTGGCAGCCCTCGAGGAGCAGGGCATCATCGACCAATCCTCGGCCGGACACGCGATCGAGGCCGCACATTACGTCTGCGCGAGGCTCGACGCCGGCGACACGCCCCTGGCGGTGATGCAGGAGGTACTGATCAGCAGCGGTTTGCCCGAGTTTCACACCGGCTTCTTCGTGGCCCAGAGCATCTACTCCTACTGCCCGCGACACAAGGACGAAATCCCCAGGGCATAGCCCGGCGGCATGCCTCGGAATTACCTTGGTGCGCACTCTACTTCGTCGATGACGGCCAAATCTCCATGGCGCACCGCGTCCAGGATCGACGCGCTCAACGCCGAGCACACCAGGAAGACACCTCGGACTCCCCGGTGTGGCAATCTTCTGCGCGTCGGCGCGCTCGGCGCAGCGGGCAGTCGCCTCGGCGTTCCACTGCACGCTGGTCTGATTCCAGCTGCTCTTGCGGGCCAGCACCCGCGCTCCACAGCTACGGCACTGCCACCGGCACCATCGGCATCTCGTCGAGCCGATTGTCCGTCGCGCACCGAGGATTCCATCGCCATCAGGCCCGGGCCGCCATGTTGGCCTCGACCTCTTTCATCCACGCCTCGTAGGGCCGGGTGGTGTCGAGCTCGAACTCGAAGCGGTCCACCATGTCTGGCTGCACGTCGACGGCGTCGACATAGAACTGCTGATACCAGCGGCGCAGCTGGTAGACCGGACCGTCCTCCTCGACCAGCAGCGGGTTGTCGATGCGGGCCTTGTGCCGCCAGATCTCGACGTCCTGCTCGAAGCCGAGCTTGACGTAGTCGCCGAGGGTGATCGCCGTCTGCATGGCCTGGTCGTCGGGCAGCGTCTCCGACTTCTTCACGATGATGCCGTATTGCAGCACAAAGGAATTCGAGTCGATCGGATAGTGGCAATTGATGAGGATGGTCTTGGCGTCGCCATGCTCGTAGTGATAGGTCAGGTCGTCGATCATGAACGAGGGGCCGTAGTAGGACGCCACCGATGTCGTCCCCAGCATCTGCGAGCCGACGCTGCCGCCCATGTCGGGTCGGCTCCCGCCGTTCATGTACTGCGTCGCCACGTGCCCCTCGAAGATGTTCTTGAAGTACGTGGGCAACGAGCCGTGGATGTAGAAGAAATGCGCCATATCCACCACGTTGTCGATGATTTCGCGGCAATTGCTTCCGACGACTGTGGTGTACCAGTGCCAGTCGGTCCACTGGTCGCTGGTGGCGCCCTCGATGCGCGGAATCGTCACCTCCGGCGGCGGCGGTTTGCGCTCCGGGTCGTTCCACACGAACAACATGCCGTCCTGGTCCAGCGTGGTCCAGGCTTGGGTGCGGGCCAGTTTGGGAGCGCGCCGGCTGTAGGGCACCTGCTTGCAGCGCCCGTCGCCGCCCCAGCGCCAGTCGTGGAACGGGCAGGCGATCTCGTCGCCCTTGACCTCGCCCTGGGACAGGTCACCGCCCATGTGCCGGCAGTACCCGTCGAGCACGTTGATGTTGCCGTCACCGCTGCGGAAGACGACGAGCTTCTGCCCGAAGGCGTTGATCGCGTGGGGCTTGCCGTCACCGAAATCCCTGGTCAGCCCCAGGCAGTGCCAGCCGCGGGCGAACCGCGTCGGCGCGGCCTGCGCTTCAATGAACCGAATCTCGTCGGCCTCGGTCTGCGACGTCATGAGGCTGATTTAACTCCCCCGGGCCGGCCCGTGGGACCCCCTTGTTCCACTCATCAGGACGGCTCTTCCCGCGTCGCGCCGCCGCGGCCTACCGTTGCGGACGTGACGACGCACAGCGCGACGATTCCCGCCGGACTTCCCGTGGCCGACACGATGCGTCGACCTGCTCGTCGTCGGCTCCGGGCACCGGCATGGCCGCGGCGCTGGCCGCCCACGAATTCGGGCTGTCGGTGCTGATCGTGGAGAAATCGTCGTACGTCGGCGGCTCGACCGCCCGCTCCGGCGGCGCGCTGTGGCTGCCGGCCAGCCCGGTGCTGGCCGAAGCGGACGCCGGTGACACCGCGGAGCGCGCCGGCACCTACCTGGATTCGGTGGTCGCGGGGTCGGCGCCCGCGGCAGCGGTCGGCCGCGTTCGTGGCGCACGTGTCCGCGATGGTGGACATGCTGCGCCGGACGACGCCGCTGCGGCTGTTCTGGGCCCGCGACTATTCCGACTACCACCCCGAGGAGCCGGGCGGCAGCGCGGCGGGCCGCACCTGCGAATGCCGCCCTTTCGACACCTCGCTGCTCGGCGAGTACCGCACCCGGCTTCGAGCCCGGTCTGATGGAGGTCACCGTCCCGATGCCGACGACGGGCGCCGACTACCGGTGGATGAATCTGGTGGCCCGCGATGCCGCGCAAGGGCATTCCGCGTCTACGGCAAGCGGCTGGCGCAGGGCGTGGGTGGGCCGCATGCTGGGCCGGCGCTACGCCGCGGGCGGTCAGGGCCTGATGGCCGGGCTGTTCGCCGGGGTGCTGCGCGCCGGCATCCCGGTGTGGACCGACACCACGCTGCGCGCGCCTCGCCGGCGATGGCGACCGCGTGACCGGCGCCGTCGTCGACCACGGTGGCCGCGAGGTGACGATCACCGCGCGGCGCGGCGTGGTGCTGGCCACCGGTGGTTTCGACCACGGCATGGACATGCGGTGGAAATTCCAGTCGGAGTCGTTGGGCGCCAACGTGAGTCTGGGTGCCGACCGCCAACACCGGCGACGGGATCCGCGCGGGCCAGGAGATCGGGCGCCGACATCGATCTGATGGATCAGGCGTGGTGGTTCCCCGCCGTCGCGCCGCTGCCCGGCAAGGCGCCGGCGGTGATGCTGGCCGAGCGGTCGCTTCCGGGCTGTCTGATCGTGGATCAGAACGGGCGCCGGTTCGCCAACGAAGTCCGCGGATTACATGTCGTTCGGCCAGCGGTTGCTCGAGCTGGAGCGGTCCGGCAGTCCCGGTCGAGGCGATGTGGATCGTCTTCGATCAGCAGTACCGCAACAGTTATGTCTTTGGCGCCGAACTGTTTCCGCGGATGCGCATCCCGCAGGCGTGGTACGACGCGGGCATCGCGGTGCGGGCCGACAACCTCACCGATCTGGGCGCAGCAGATGGGCGTTCCGGTGTCCGGAGTTCTTCCGACGATGACTCGCTTCAACCAAAACGCCGCTGCCGGTGAGGATCCCGACTTCGGTCGGGGTCGCAGCGCCTACGATCGCTACTACGGCGACCCGACGATCAAGCCGAACCCGAACCTGCGTCCGTTGGTCGAAGGCCCGTTCTATGCGGTGAAAATGGTGCTGTCCGATCTGGGTACCTGCGGCGGGTTGAAGACCGACGAGCGGGCGCGGGTGCTGCGCGAAGACGGCGCGGCGATCGCCGGGCTGTATGCGATCGGCAACACCGCCGCCAATGCGTTCGGCACGACGTACCCGGGCGCGGGCGCAACGATCGCGCAGGGACTGGTGTACGGCTACATCGCGGCGAGAGAGGCGGCAAGCTAGCCGAAGCCGGGCGAAGCGGGTCGCCGCCATCAGACCTAGCGGCGATCTACGACGTGTCATGCCGCCCCCGGACTATGGTCTTCGTCGTCGTCTGCCGTCGTGAAGGAGTTTTTCGGGGTGGTGGAAGGTGTTGACGCGCGGTTGACCGCGGTCAAGGTGTGCCGGCGGGATCCATTCGGTGTCACCGTGGGCGTTTTTGCGGGTGCTCCAGCCGACCGGGTTGCAGGAGGCGGTGTTGAGGCCCGCAGGCGAAGGTGAGGTCGTTGACGTCGGTGGTGTGGCAGGTGGCGTAGTTGGTGACATGATGGCACTTCGCAGTAGTAGCCGGGCATGGTGCAGCCGGGGTGTGAGCAGCCGCGGTCCTTGGCGTACAACACGATTCGCTGACCGGGTGAGGCCAAGCGTTTGGTGTGGTACAGGGCCAGGGCCTTGCTTTTGTCGAAGACGGCCAGATAGTGGTGGGCGTGGCGGGCCAGGCGGATCACGTCGCTGATCGGCAGGAGGGTGCCGCCGCCGGTCAGGCCGCGCCCGGCGGCGGTTTCCAGATCTTGGAGGGTGGTGGTGATAACGATGGAGGCCGGTAACCCGTTGTGCTGGCCCAACTCTCCGGAGGCGAGTAATCGCTCTCAATGCCGCCTTCAAGGCATCGTGCTGGCGCTGGCCGGTACTGCGGGAATCCCGTTCGATGGCCTGTTCGACTGGGACTACCGTCCACACACGGCCTTTCGTCGTCCGGATTGCACATGCCGGGAGCGGCCAGTTTGGCCAGCACTGCCTCCAGGGTGGCGCGCGGCTTCGGGTGTCAGCCAGCCACGCAATTGCGACAGGCCGTCGGGTTGCTGGTTACCCAGGCTCAGGCCGCGCCCCCGGGCGCGGTCTTCGTCGGTGTAGGTGCCGTCGGGGTTGAGCGCATCGGCCATTCCCCGCGCCAGGTCGGCGAGTTGTTCGGGGCGAAACTGGGTTCCGAATTCGGCCAGTTGGGCTTCGGCCTGCAGGCGGGTCGGCATGGTCTATCCAGCCGGGCAGGGCGTGGTGAAACTTGCGGATCACCGTCATCTGGCCGGCGCCCAGTGTGCCGTCGCGTTGGGCGGCCGCGGTGGCGGCCAGGGCGGGTGGCGATCGGTTCGCCGGTCAGGCCGTGGCGTGGGCCCAGATCACGCGCCTCCTTGATGCGCCGGGCGGCTTCGGCGCGGCTGATCAGCGTCGCCTCGGCGATGGCATGGACCACAGTCACCGCCGAGTTCGACAGAAGGTGCTTGGCGAGCGAGGGAATTGATCACCGGATGCTCGATGGCCGGGATGCGCCGGCGCTGCTTTTCGCAGCGCTGCAACACCGCCACCTGTTGTCGCGGGTGCAGGGCGTCGACGTTGAGCGCGCACACGCGATCCCAGGCGGCATCGAGCGCGTCGAACACCGCGTCGACATCCTGCTGATCAGTTGCACCCACACCGCCAAACTAGCGGCACCCACCGACAAGAATCGGCGACTGAAGAGCCCTGAAACCACAGTGACGCAAGGGATTTCGGTATGCGTTTTCGGTATCTGTAATGCCGTCCGGGTAGGGTCGGACGGCCGGAGGTAGGGAGCGGGCGGCCGTCGACACGGGGGAACCGGTCGCCACCGTCAGAACTAGTCGGCGTCGCGCCTGGCCACGACCTGCTTCTCGATCTCGCGCCAATAGCCCGGCGTGGGGCGCGGCTTCCCGAAGCCGCCCTTCGCCGCCTTCTTCAGGACGGCGTCGGCCTCGTCGATCTCCTTGATCATTTCCAAGGCGAACTCGCGCTCGGCGGCGTAGTACTTGGCCGCCCAGCGAAGCGCGAGCACCGAATACGCCCACGCGGGTTCGGCCTCGGCCCCCTCGGCGTCCTCGACGGCCTTGCGGTGCCTGGCTTCGGCGTACGTCACATGCTCCTGCAGTAACTCCTTGAGCCGAGCCGGATTGGTCAGGTGACCGAAAGTAACTCGAAGCAGCACACTGTGTTTGAGCACCGGCGGGTCCACCGGCGCGTCGTTGACCCACTCGATGGCGGCGCCCATCCCGGCTTCGGTGATCTTGTAGAGCCGGCGGGTGCGGGTGCCCTCGTCGCGCTCGACGCGCGACGTGACCAGCCCCATGCCCTCCAGCTTCTTCAGCTCCGTATAGATCTGGCTGTAGGAGGGACTCCAATAGTAGAGGTCGACGCTCCAGTCGATCCATTTCTTGAGGTCGTAGCCGGAGATCTCCTCTTCGTAGGACATCATGCACAGCAACGCCCGGCTGGTGGCGGCCAACGCCGCGTTCGCCGGCTTTTTGCTGGCAGGTCCCGTTTCGGAGTCCACGTCGCCAGGTTAGCAACACCGACCCCTAGATTGGGGGACATGGACCGCTGGCTGGGACGCCCGTGAAATTCGCCTTCCCCGTACCGCACATGCTGCGCCTCAAGGCGATTACCCAGCCCTGGGAAGCCGCCGTCACCGGGCCCGAACAGCGACGGATGATGCAATGCGCCGACCGGTGGGGCTACGACATGATCGCGGTGCCCGAGCATCTCGTCATCCCCACCGACCATGTCGAACTGTCCGGGCCGCACTATCTGCACTCGACGACCGCGCAGGCCTTCATCGCCGGCGCCACCGAGCGGGTGGCCATCAACTCCTGCGTCACGATCCTGCCGCTGCAGCACCCCATCGTGCTGGCCAAGGCGCTGGCCACCGCGGACTGGATGAGTGGGGGCCGGATGATGGTGACATTCGGAGTCGGCTGGCTGGCCCGCGAGTTCGAGCTGCTTTCAGTGCCCTTCGGGGAGCGAGGGCGTATCGCCGACGAGTATCTGGCCGCCATCGTCGAATTGTGGACAAGTGACACCCCTCGATTCGACGGCAGGTATGTGTCGTTCGACGACATCGCCTTCGAGCCGAAACCCGTTCAAAAGCCCCATCTTCCGATCTGGATCGGCGGTGACGCCGACGCCGCCCTGCGCAGGGCGGCCGCCTTCGGGTCCGGGTGGTGGCCGTTTCTCACACCGCCCGAACAGATCGCCGAGAAACTCGACTACATCAAGTCCCAACCCGCCTACAACGGCCGGGTCTTCGAGGTGATGCACGGGCTGGGCACCAATCGGGTCGGCGAAGGACACGTCGCCCGCCGCGCGAGCGACCGGCCGGGCATGAGCGCCACCCAAATCGTTGACCGGTTGAACTGGCTCGCCGAGCAGGGCGTGACCGTGACCGCGGTTCCGGCCCCCGCGGTGGGCGGTGTGGACGAATACCTCGATTACGCGCAATGGGTCATCGAGGAAATCAAACCGCAGGTGTCCTAGCGGATCTGCAATCCGCGCCTGCGCACCCAGTACACCGCGGCGATGCTGCCGGCGATCCAGACGCTCACGGCGATGGCCAGGTGGACGAAGCTTTTCGTGTCACGCCCGAACACCGGCCAGATCAGTGCCGGCGCCTGCTGCCACAACACCCGGTGCTCCACCCCGTTCATCGGGTCGGCCACGTAGTACAGCGACATAGGGCAGCGTCAGGGCCAGCACCCAACTGCGGGTGCGGCGCAGATCGGCGCGCTGGCGCCAGCGCCGGATCAGCGGCTCGACGCTGACCGGGTGCAGCACCGAGATGAGGTTGCCGACACCCAGCCAGGACACGATGGGCACCGCGACGGTGGGGATCGTAATGCCCAGCCGCCCCGGCGTTTCCAGCCAGAGCGTCAACGCCACCGCGGCGGCCAGGGTCGGGAGTCCGACGATCGCGAGCAGGGCAAGGTTCTTGATCAACAGGATTCGCCAGAACGGCACCCCGTCCGATAAGCCCCGGAGGATGCGGTAATGGTCGGCACCCAGGAAGTTGGTGGTGGTGACGTCGGCCAGCACCCACGAGGAGAAGTAGGTGCCCACCAGAATCACCCAATCGGGGTGACGGCCCACCGGCGTCAGCGGCTGCACCAGCAACCAGCCGGCGGCGAAGATCACGTTGGCCACCACACCCATCAGCCAGGTGCGCGGCCGGGTGAACGACCACCGGATCTCCGCGATGACCGCCGGAATCAGGCCCTTCTCGAAATCCCTGGCGGCGTGCCGGGCCGCGGCGGGACGCGGGGTCGACGCGCGCACCGCGGTGCGCAGCGCGGCGCGCACCCGCGGATGCGCCGACGCCGCGGATTTTCCCCGCACGTGGCCCCCTCTCTCGCTTGGATCGGTCAACGACTCGTCCGCAATCTACGCAGGGCAGGATAACGGCATGAACCGTAAGCGTGTCGTCGTCGCCGGGCTCGGGGACGCGGGCGTCCTCGCGGCGATCCGGCTGTCCCGGCATGCCGACGTCATCGGGATCTCGGCCAAGCCCGCGCTGGTGAGCGGCCAGGAGCTCGGCGTCCGGCTGTCGCGTCCGCACGATTGGGCGCGCGACTACTGGATTCCGTTCGACCGGTTCCGCCGACTCGACGGCGTTCGAACCGTGCAGGCAACCCTGACCGGAGTCGACCCGGCCGCCCGCACCGTCTTCGGCCGAAGCGAAGACGGCACGGCCATCACCGAGGCGTATGACGCGCTGGTCATCTCGACCGGAGTCAGCAACGGGTTTTGGCGCCAGCCGACGTTGCAGTCGGCCGCCGAGATCGGCGCGGGACTGCGCGCCGCGCACGACCGGCTGGCCGCCGCCACATCGGTGGTCGTGGTGGGCGGCGGGGCGGCGGCGGTCAGCAGCGCCCTCAACATGGCAACCACCTGGCCGGACAAGCGGATCGACCTGTACTTCCCCGGCGCGTCCGCCCTCGAGGGGCACCATCCGCGGATATGGCAGCGGATCCGCGGCCGACTGACCCGGCTGGGCGTGGGCGTGCACCCGGGGCACCGCGCGGTGGTGACCGACGGGTTCGCGGGCGACGAGCTGACCGGCGAACCGGTCCAGTGGAGCACCGGACAACCCCCGGCCGAAGCCGACGCCGTGCTGTGGGCGATCGGGCGGGCGCGGCCCAACACCGAGTGGTTGCCTCCGGAACTGCTCGATGAGCGCGGGTTCGTGCGCGTCACCCCGGAGCTGAGGGTGCCCGGCCACCAGGGTGTGTTCGCGGTCGGCGACGTCGCGGCGACCGACCCGTTGCGCAGCTCCGCCCGTAACCGCGGCGACGCGCTGGTGGCGCGCAACGTCCTCGCCGACTTCGCCGGCCGGCCCCTACGCACCTACCGGGCGCCGACCCGGCGATGGGGTTCGCTGGTGGGCATACAGCCCAACGGGCTGGAGGTCTTCCTGCCCACCGGCCATGCTTTCCGCTTCCCGTCCTGGTCGGTCGAGCGCGTGGTGATGCCGTGGATCGTGCGGTGGGGCATGTATCGGGGCGTACGCCAGAACGACCCGCTGGGTTAATCGATGCCGTGGGGTCAGGCGCTGTTGAACAGCAGCATGAGCCCGTAATCCATGTGGATTTGTTGATGGCAGTGCAGTAGCGACAGCCCCGGTTGGTCGGCGACGAAATCGACCTCCATGCTTTGGTAGCCGCCGAGCATGGCGACGTCCTTGCGCACGCCGGCGGTCGGCGTGCCGGCGAACCGGGTGATTTCGAACGTGTGCCGGTGCAGGTGCATGGGGTGCAGGTCGTCGCTGGCGTTGCGGAATCGCAGCCGATAACGCTTGCCACGCTCGACGTCCAGCACTGGCTTGTTAGTGCCCATCGCGAAAGGCGCACCGTTGATCGTCCAGACGTTGAAACCGTCGGCGGCGGCGTTGCGTTTCTCGATCAGCATGTCGATGGTGTGGTCGGGTGCTCCGGCGGCCGGCTGGGACGTGCCGAACAGCCGGTAATCCCACCTGAATGGCGGGGGCGGTGTCCACTGCGGAACCCCGCCGCGCCCGGCATATTCGACGACCGCCCCCATTCCGCGGCCGCGGTCGTCGTCGGACAGATCACCCAGCACCCAGACACCCGGATTGGTCATGCTGACAATCGCCGATATCCGTTCACCCGCGCCGAGCCACAACACCGGGACGGCCGCCCGCGAAGGTACCGGGTTGCCGTCCAGCGCGACGATGGTGAAAGTGTGCCCGGGCAGGGCCAAACTGCGCGTTTCGGTGGCGCTGCCGTTGAGTACGTGGAGCAGCACCCGCTGACCGGTGTGCACGCGGATGGGATCACCATGGCCGAGCATGCGACCGTTGACGGCGAACGCGTTGTAACCGACCTCGTTGCCGGGTGACTCGCCACTCCCCAGCGAGGCGGCCGTTGTCGACTCGCCTCTGTCCTTGAGATCTTGATCCTGCTCACCGGCCAGAAAATCACTGGGCATGTCGCCCCCGCGACTGAACGCGGGCTCAAACTCCTTGAGCGTCAAGAAGATTTCCTGGTCGTAGTCGCCGGCGTTGCGGTCCGGCTCGATGTAGACCGGTCCCACCAAGCCGCTGTACTGGCCCCGGGACAGATCGGCGCGCGGGACGACGTGGGTGTGATAGAAGCGAAAGCCCGCCGGGCCGGGCACAAAGGAAATTCTGCGCATCCCATGTGCGGGTATGTCGGGCGTGCCCTCTTCGGCCGCGCCGTCGACGTCGACGCCGAGATGCTGGCCGTGCCAGTGCAACTGCTCCGGGGAATCGGTGTCGTTGAAGACATCAACCCAGGTGCGCCGACCTTCCTTGAACCGCAGCAGCGGACCGGGAAACTGGCCGTTGTAGGTCAGGGTCGACACGACCCGGTCCGGGGCCAATTCGACCTTCCCGGAGCCGATCCGCAGCGTGTAATCGGCTCTGCCGCCGGGTGCACCGGCGGGCGACGGGTGCGAGCACGCGGCAACAGCGCTTCCCGTGGCGCCCGTCAACGCGACGCCGGCCCACGTGCAGAACTGACGCCGGCTGAGCGCCATGATCACCGACCGCCCGCGCGGGCGCTCAGAGCGGGGATGAAGAAGTCGACGCGACGATTCAATTCGCTTGCCACACAGCAAAATTCCGGGTATCCGGCGCCGGCGGCCGACGGGTCGGGCAGACTCCAATGCATCGTGGTGGCCAGATCATGGTCGCGTGCATATTCGCGCACCTTGTCGCACAACGTGATCACGCAGTCGAAGCGGCGTCGGGAGACCGCGGCCAAAGATTGCGGGCGGACGCCGCTGAGGTCGATGTCGTACTCGTCCCGCATGACCCGGATGGCGTCGACGTGAACATGGGATTTGGGATGACTGCCCGCGCTTGCCGTTCGAATGCGGCCATGGCCCCGCTTATGCAGCAGCGCCGCGGCCATCGGCGAGCGCGCGCTGTTGCCGGTGCACAAGAACAGCACCGCCCGAGGTGCCGCCGTGGTCGAAAGCGTGGGCGCCAACGCCGGATGCAAAGCGGCGGCGGCCTCACCGAATGCCTTGGCGCACTTCGTCAGGTCCAACCGATAATAGGTGTCGCGGCCGTCATAGCTGCTGCGTCGCGCATCGATGAGTCCGGTTGAACGCAACAGCCGCAAGTGATACGAGACCAGATTCTGCGGCTGGCCAACAGCCGCAGCCAGTTCCCGCACCCGGTGGTCTCCGGATGCCAGCTCGGTCAGCAACGCCCACCGCAGTGGATGCGACGCCATCTGCATCAGCGGAGGAACGGCCGCTCGATTGGCTGCCGCCATAGTTCCGCACAATACATCAAATAGGTTTGATAGGTTAGGTGCTGCGCAAGGTCGCACCCGTTGTGTGCCGTTCTCCGACGGTGAGGAGACCGAGTGTCCGCAAGCCGCCCGATGAACACCCCGCCCAACGACGGCGAATTGCGCCGCACCCTCGGTGTTTTCGACGCGGTGGTGATCGGGCTGGGATCGATGATCGGTGCCGGGATCTTCGCCGCGCTGGGACCCGCGGCGCGGGCCGCCGGCTCGGGATTGAT
>CAWCJU010000012.1:0-13057 GCA_963796035.1 uncultured Actinomycetota bacterium
AGACCTTGGCGGACATCTACGCCCACGTGCTCGGCATCGAGCGGGTGGGGGTCGACGAGTCGTTCTTCGAGCTGGGCGGCGACAGCATCTCGGCGATGCGGGTGGTCGCCGCGATCAACACGGGCCTGGGAGTCGAGCTGGCCGTACGTACCCTGTTCGAAGCGCCCACCGTCAGTGGATTGAGCCAGCGGCTGCAGGCCGAGGCGACCGGCGCCGACGAGGTCGTGCCCGTACAGACCCTGAGGGAGGGTCCCGGCATGCCGCTGTTCTGCATCCATCCGGCGGGTGGGGTGAGTTGGCCGTACCAGGTTCTCGGCGACCACCTGGACTGCGCGATCTTGGGCATCCAGCAAATCCCGCAGAAGGTCGCTCCCGCTCCGCGGTCCATCCGCGACCTGGCCGCGATCTACGCCGACCGGATCCAGGACGCCTATCCCGGCGGGCCCTACAACATCCTGGGCTGGTCGTTCGGTGGGGTAGTCGCCCGCGAGATCGCGATCGAGCTGCAACGCCGTGGCTGTGTGATCGGGCGCCTGATCCTTCTCGACGCCCAGCCCAGCATCGACGACGGAATCGCCCTGCCGGAGCACGCTCTGGGCGAGCAGCAGGTGCTAGACGATGTCCTGCGGGCCTACAACATCAGCGCCGATGGGCACACCGGCCCGCCCACCGATGAGCAGTTGGCCGAGCTGCTGCGCGAATCGGGGGTCGCGGACATGTCCCGGCACCAACGGCTCGTCGATCTGCTGGTCGGGAATCTCAACGACAACATCGAGCTGTACCGGCTCCACGAACCGAGGCTGTTCGACGGTGACCTCAGCGTCTTCTGCGCGGTGCGGGATCAAAGCGATCGCAGCTCGCTGCTGGCCCGGTCCTGGGAGCCCTATGCCTCGGGCGACGTCTTGACGTACGCGGTGGAGTGCACGCACAACGAGATGCTGACCGCCGACTCGGTGGAGATGTATTCCGAACAGCTCCGGCGTCTGGTCCGCGCGGAGCGTCGTCGCGAACTGGCCCCGCACGAGCGGTTCAACGCGGCGTCCGGCGATGACGAGCTGCCCACCCAGTCATGAGCGATTTCGCGGGTTCGTGGCGACGGTGCGATCCAGTTCACACATCCGTCGATCGTGGTGATCACCATGCGCCGATCGCGGCCGTACGTGGCCCGTTGCAGCGCTTTTGGCGGAGCTCACGCGCGCTTCGAATCGGACAACGGTAGGGTCGAAGGCGTGTGCGGAGTCACCGGGGAGGTTCGACTCGACGGGCAGGCGCCCGACGTAGCGGCGGTCTCAGCGATGGCCACGGTGCTGACACCACGGGGCCCGGACGCGGGCGGCGCCTGGTCGCAGGGCCGGGTTGCGCTCGGCCATCGCCGCCTCAAAATCATTGACCTGACCGAAGCCGGCGCCCAGCCGATGGTCGACTCGGAGCTGGGTCTGTCCCTGGCCTGGAACGGCTGCATCTACAACTACAAGGAATTGCGGCAGGAGCTCAGCGGCTACGGCTACCGCTTCTTCTCACACAGCGACACCGAAGTTCTGATCAAGGCCTACCACCGGTGGGGCGACGATTTCGTCAGCCATCTGTTCGGCATGTTCGCCTTCGCCATCGTCGAACGCGACAGCGGCCGGGTGCTGCTCGGGCGGGACCGGCTCGGCATCAAGCCGCTCTATGTGACCGAGGACAACCACCGGATCCGGTTCGCGTCGACGCTGCCGGCGCTGCTGGCCGGTGGCGGCGTGGACACCCGGATCGACCCGGTCGCCCTGCACCACTACATGAGCTTCCACTCGGTGGTGCCGGCGCCGAACACCATCCTGCGCGGAGTTCGCAAGGTGCCGCCCGCCTCGCTGGTCGCCATCGAACCCGACGGCAAGCGCACGGTCACCACCTACTGGGCGCCCGACTTCACCCGGCACGCCGACCGCGCGGACTGGTCGGAGCGCGACTGGGAAGACGCAGTGTTGTCCACGCTGCGACTGGCGGTGAAGCGCCGCCTGGTCGCCGACGTGCCGGTCGGTTGCCTGCTGTCCGGGGGCGTGGACTCCAGCCTGATCGTGGGTCTGCTCGCCGAGGCCGGCCAGCACGGGCTGTCGACGTTCTCCATCGGCTTCGAGTCGGCGGGTGGCGTCAAAGGCGACGAATTCCAGTACTCCGACATCGTGGCCCAGCGCTTCGAGACCGACCACCACCAGATCCGCATCGAGACCGACCGGATGCTGCCCGCGCTCGACGGCGCCATCGGCGCGATGAGCGAGCCGATGGTCAGCCACGACTGCGTCGCCTTCTACCTGCTCAGCCAGGAAGTGGCGCGGCACGTGAAGGTCGTGCAGTCCGGGCCAGGGCGCCGACGAGGTGTTCGCCGGCTACCACTGGTATCCGCCGATGGGCGACCCCGCCGCGGCCACCCTGGACGGTGCCGTCGCCCAGTACCGCGGCGCCTTCTTCGACCGCGACGCGGCCGGGGTGGACGCGCTGGTCGGATCGGGCATCGTCGCGCCCGGTGACCCGAGCCTGCGGTTCGTCACCGAGCACTTCGCGCAGGCCGGCGCCGAAACCGGCATCGACCGCGCGCTGCGTCTGGACACGACGGTGATGCTGATCGACGACCCGGTGAAGCGGGTCGACAACATGACGATGGCGTGGGGGCTGGAGGGCCGGGTTCCGTTCCTCGACCACGAGCTGGTCGAGCTGGCCGCGACCTGCCCGCCGGAACTGAAGATCGCCCACGAAGGCAAGGGCGTCCTGAAAGAGGCTGCGCGACGGGTGATTCCGTCGGAGGTCATCGACCGCCCCAAGGGCTACTTCCCGGTTCCGGCGCTGACCCACCTGGAAGGCCCGTACCTCGACATGGTCCGCGACGCCCTGTACGCGCCCACGGCCAAGGAACGCGGCCTGTTCAACACCGACGCGGTCGATGCGCTGCTGGCCAACCCCAACGGCAAGCTGACCCCGCTGCGCGGCAACGAGCTCTGGCAGCTCGCCCTGCTCGAGCTCTGGCTGCAGCGCCACGGTGTTACCGGCCCGGTCGCATGACCATGGTCGACCCGCCCGGCGACCACACCGAGGCGATCACGCTCGGTCTGCACGACGCCTCGCCGCCCGAGCTGGTCGATGCGATGGCCAAGGATGTCGAGCTCGAACTGGGTTGGGGCCGGCTGATTTTCGGGCAGACCTTCGCCAATTCCCAGGAACTGGTCGAGGCGCTGCGCCGCGAGGGGCCCGGGCGTCGCGACATCTGCATCTACGCCCGCGAATCCCACGTCGTGGTCGCCGAGGCGCCCACCGAGCTGTTCATCGACCCCAGCCACACCTACCGGCTGCGGTTCACCCCCAAGACGAAGAACCTCGCGCCGCCGCCGCTGGGCGTGACGGTGCGCACGCTCAACGACCCGATCGATGCCGACGCCATGAACCGCGTCTACGTGCGCTGCGGCATGGTCCCGGCCGGCGTCGACGTGATCTGGGACAACCACCAGCACCTGCCGGCGGTGAAGTATCTGCTCGCGGTGCGCGACGAGGACGGCGCCGTGGTGGGCACCGTCACCGGCGTCGACCACGAGTTGCTGTTCAACGACCCGGAAGAGGGGTCGAGCCTGTGGACCCTGGCGGTCGATCCGGCCGCCGGGCTGCCCGGCGTCGGCGGCGCCCTCACCAAGGCGCTGGCCGAGCACTTCCGCAGCGCGGGCCGCGCCTACATGGATCTGTCGGTGGCGCACGACAACGCGGCGGCCATCGGCCTCTACGAGAAGCTGGGTTTCCGTCGCGTCCCGGTGCTGGCGATCAAGCGCAAGAACGCGATCAACGAGCCGCTGTTCAGTCCGCCGCCCGAGACGATCGACGACCTCAATCCGTACGCCCGCATCATCGCCGACGAAGCTCTGCGCCGCGGGATCTGGGTCGAGGTGCTCGACGCCGAGACCGGCGAGATGCGCCTGACCCACGGCGGGCGCAGCGTCATCACCCGAGAATCGTTGTCCGAGTACACCTCGGCGGTGGCCATGTGCCGATGCGACGACAAGCGGCTGACGCGGCGTCTGGTCTCCGAAGCGGGCATCACGGTGCCACGCGCGCGACTGGCCACCTTCGACGAGAGCGACTTCGCCTTCCTCAAAGAGGTCGGCGAGGTCGTCGTCAAACCGACCCGCGGCGAGCAGGGGAAGGGCATCACCGTCGGGGTCGTCCCGGACAAGGGGCCCGACGACCTCAGCTCCGCGCTGGCGCGGGCCCGCCAGCAATACCCGGACGTGCTGATCGAGCAGCGGGTGACCGGCGACGACCTTCGGCTCGTGGTGATCGACGGCCGCGTCGTCGCCGCCGCGCTGCGGATGCCGCCGGAGATCATCGGCACGGGGGAGCACAGCGTGCGCGACCTGATCGCGGCCGAGAGCCGGCGCCGCGCGGCGGCCACCGGCGGCGAATCCCGCATCCCGCTCGACGACCTCACGGAATCGACGATCGCCGAGGCCGGCTGGAAGCTGGACGACGTGCTGCCGCAGGGGACTCGGCTGCGGGTTCGCCGCACCGCCAACCTGCATCAGGGCGGCACCATCCACGACGTCACCGCGCAGGTGAACAGCGAATTGTGCCGCGTCGCGGTGACGGCGGCCGAAGCGATCGGGATTCCGGTGACCGGCATCGACCTGTTGGTGCCCGATGTCACGGGCGCCGACTACGCATTCATCGAGGCGAACGAACGCCCGGGGCTGGCCAACCACGAACCTCAGCCCACGGCCGCGGCCTTCATCGACTTCCTTTTCCCCGGCCACCCCGGCCAGCCCCAGGCCTGGACTCCCGAGGAGTCCCGCTCCGAGCGTGGCTGACGCCGGCGGGCGCGGTGCCGGTTCGATACCCGAGGGCTAGCGATGGGCCCGGGTGGGTAAATCTCTGTCAAACCAGAACGGAGAGTGCATGAGTGCGAGCGCGCAAACCAAAACCATCTCGACCCATGTCCCGGCGCGGCTGGACCGGCTCCCGTGGTCGCGGTTCCACTGGCGCGTCGTCGTCGGTCTGGGTGGGGTGTGGGTTCTCGATGGGCTCGAGGTCACCATGGTGGGCAACGTGTCGGCCCGGCTCATGGAGCACAACAGCGGCATCTCGCTGAACGCCGCACAGATCGGCATGGCGGCCGCGATCTACATCGCCGGGGCGTGTTCGGGCGCGCTGTTCTTCGGTCACCTGACCGACCGCTTCGGCCGGCGAAACCTGTTCATCCTCACCCTCGCCATCTACTTGGTGGCCACCGTGGCAACCGCCTTCGCGTTCGCCCCGTGGTATTTCTTCCTGACCCGTTTCTTCACCGGCTCCGGCATCGGCGGCGAATACGCCGCCATCAATTCGGCCATCGACGAGTTGATCCCGGCGCGGGTGCGCGGTCGGGTCGACCTGGTGATCAACGGAACCTATTGGCTGGGTTCGGCCGCCGGCGCGGGTGGCGCGCTGATCCTGTTGAACACGTCGAACTTCCCGCCCAACATCGGATGGCGGCTCGCCTTCGGGATCGGCGCCATCCTCGGCATTTTCGTGCTGCTGGTGCGGCGCAATGTCCCGGAGAGCCCACGGTGGCTGTTCATCCACGGCCGCGACGAGGAAGCCGAGCGCATCGTCGGCGAGATCGAAGAGGCGGTCGAGCACGAGACCGGCCAACCGCTACCCGAACCGCAGGGCAAACCGCTGCGGATCCGTCAGCGCACCGCGATTTCGTTCCGGGAGATCGCCGCCGTGGCGTTCAAGCTCTATCCCAAGCGAGCGATCCTCGGGCTGGCGCTGTTCATCGGGCAGGCGTTCCTCTACAACGGCGTCACGTTCAACCTCGGCACGCTGCTCAGCCAGTTCTACGCCGTGCCGTCGGGCATGGTGCCGGTGTTCTTCGTGCTGTGGGCCCTGAGCAATTTCGCCGGCCCGCTGATTCTCGGGCACCTGTTCGACACCGTCGGGCGCAAGCCGATGATCACGCTGACCTACATCGGTTCCGGTGTCGCCGTGGTGGCGCTGGCGCTGGTGTTTCTCACCCAGGCCGGCGGTGTCTGGGCCTTCATCGGCGTGCTGATCGTCGCCTTCTTCCTGGCGTCGGCGGGCGCCAGCGCGGCATACCTGACGGTCAGCGAGATCTTCCCGATGGAGACCCGGGCGCTGGCGATCGCCTTCTTCTACGCGATGGGCACCGCGATCGGCGGTATCACCGGCCCGTTGCTGTTCGGTCAGTTGATCAACTCGGGGATGCGCACCGAGGTCGTCTGGTCGTTCCTCATCGGGGCGGTGGTGATGGCCGCGGCGGGCCTGGTCGAACTGCGGCTCGGCATCGCCGCCGAGCAGCGCCCGCTCGAAGAGCTGGCGTTGCCGTTGACCGTGGAAGACGCTGAGCGCCAAGAAGATTCGGAGCCGGTAACGGACTGAGCCGGACTAGGCCGCGTCCATCAGCCGTACGCGTCCCACCACGTGTGCAGGTCTTCGACGGTGGCCGGGTCCCCGGTCACGTCGCTCAGCATGAGTCTCGCGTCGTTGGACCAGATCACGTTCGGGTGGTTGTTGTAGGTGCCGCAGGCGATCAGGCCGGCCATGTCGTTGGGGGTTTCGTCGTAGTGCCAGCTCACCGGTGAGCGTCCCTCGCCGGGGCAGTTCACCAGGCTGACGTTGCCGACGTCGTCGTTGAAGGCCCTTTTCAGCCGGTCGGGCGTGGGGAACAGCCCGTAGGTGGCCCGGGCCGGGCCACCTGGCTGGGTGTTCTGTCCGCAGGTGACCAGGGCCACGGCGTTCACCCAGATGCTGCCCGACTCGGGAGTGGCCGGCGTGCAGGTGCCCGCCAGGTAGCCCGGCGGCAGCAGGCTGATCAGTCGCGCCTGGTCCCCGTTGGGGGCGGCGGTGGACGGCGGCGCGGTCTTCCCCGAACCGGTCCGGTGCTGCGGCTGGCTGGTCGGTTTGAGCACCAGCCAGACGCCCACGGCACAGATCGCGACGGTGACGATGGCCGCGGCGGCCACCACCGGCCAGCGGGTGCGCCTGCGTCGCGGCGGAGCGGACGGGCTGATCGGGACGTCGGCGCCCGGCGGCGGTGGCGCGAAGGCCGACTGCGGGGCGGCGGGCGTCAGGAGCGGTCCGCTCGACTCGCCCGCGGTATCGCTGCGCTGCAGGATCGTCTCGGCGCGCTCGCGCTCGGGGTTGGTCAATGCCTTGTGCGCGGCGTCCGCCAGGGCGCCGGCGGTGGGGTAGCGCTCGCCCGGGTCTTTGGCCATTCCCGCCGCGATCACCGCGTCGAAGGCCGGGCTCACGCCCGCGCCGTGCGCGCTGGGTTTGGGGATCGGGTGCATCATGTGGGCGGTGACCAGCACGCCGGTGCTGTCGGCGCCATACGGCGGCGCCCCGGTCAGGCATTCGTAGAGCACACAGGCCAGCGCGTACACGTCGGCGCGGGAGGTCACCTCGTCACTCGAAAAGCGTTCGGGCGCCATGTATTTCAAGGTCCCGACCGCGGTGCCCAGCTGGGTGAGTTTCTCGTCGGTCTTGGCGCTGGCGATACCGAAATCGACCAGATAGGCGAAGTCGTCGCCGGTGATCAGGATGTTCTGCGGTTTGACGTCACGATGCGTCACGCCGGCGGCGTGGGCGGCGTCCAGAGCCGACGCGACCTGGTGGATGATGGCGACCGCGCGCGGCGCGGGCAGCGGTCCCTCCCGTTCGAGCAAGCTGTCCAGGTCGACACCCTCGATCAGGCGCATCTCCAAGAACAGTTGGCCGTCGATTTCACCGTAGTCGTGGATCGGCACCACGTGCGGCTCCAACAGCCTGCCGGTGATGCGGGCTTCGCGCTCCATTCGCTTGCGGAACACCGGATCCTGGCTGAACGTGTGCGACATCAGCTTCAGCGCGACGGTCCACTGTTTGACGGTGTGCTCGGCTTCGTAGACCTCGCCCATTCCGCCGCGGCCCAGTAGCCGCTTCAGGCGGTACGGCCCGAACATCGTCCCCGACCGCGACCCCTGCGCGTCGCTCATCGCTGACTCCAATCAACTCACAACGCCCTGGCAAGATCGGCGGCCCACCGATCTCACCGCAGGAAAAGTACAACATCCTCCTGCGCGGCAACCGCGCCTCGCCCGGCCGCAGCCCCGGTGGTGCCGCCTGCTATCCGGTGAGTTTTGTCAGCCAGGCCGGACTCTGGTAGTTCACGGCCATGCTGCCGTCCCACACGAACGGTGTGGAGTTGGCGTTGTCGGCCGACAGCGTCGAGTAGCCGTTTGCCGCCTTCGCCTTGGCCGTGCCGATGTCGTCACCGGTCTTGATACAGGTGATGACGCCGGCGTCGGCGCCGACCGTCTTGGCCAACTGCGCGAGTTCGCCATCGGTGCGGTCTTCGGGGGCCCCCTCTTGCGGCTGAAAGTTGCTGGCGAACAAGCCGGAATAGTAGTCGGCGTAGAGCTTGGGGTCGTTCTGCGCGGCGACGCAGTAGGTGGCCGCCACCGCGCGCGTCGAGTAGTCCTGGCTACGCGACTTGTCGTCGAGGAAGTTGAGCAGGTGATAGCGCACGGCGAGCTTCTTGGTGTTCACCGCGGTGTCGATGTCGGTGGCATTCGACCTGATAAAGCTGCCACACGGCGGGCAGATGGGTTCGTTGAAAATGTCGATCGTGGTCTGGGCCGCCGGACTGCCTACGAACACACCGTCATCGAGGATCCGCAGGGCGACGGCATCCGGCGGTGGCGGAGCCGGCGCCGGCGCCGGCCGGGACTTCGATTCCCAGGGGCGCACGACGCCGAGGACCACCCCGATGAGCACCACCGTGAGGGTGGCGGCGACACCGACCCAGAGCCACGGCTTGCGGCTGGTGCGCCGCGGTTGACCCCACGGCGGGGTCGCCGCGCCACCGGCATTCGTCCAGACCGGCGGCCCGCCCCACGCGGTCGGCTGCAGCCCCGGCGCGCCGGAAACCAGGGGTTGCCCGGCCGCCGAGGGCGCGGGCCACCCGCGCAACGGCGGTTGTTGTGGCGCCGGGGCGGGCATCGCGGGCGCAAAGCCGCCGGACGGCGGGCCCGCGAATGCGGCCGGTGGCGTTGCCATTTGGCTGCGCTCCAAGATGTCGGTGGCGCGATCCTGATCGGGTGCGGCCAGCGCGCCGTAAGCGGCCGACGACAGGTCACCGCAGGTGAGGAAGCGGTCCGCGGGGTCCTTGGCCATCCCGCGGGCGATGACCGCGTCGAAGGCGGCCGGGATGCTGGGGCGTGCCGCGCTCGGTCGCGGGATCGGCTGGTGCACGTGCGCGCCCATAACGCTGAGCTGGTCGCCCGTGTAGGGCGGCGAGCCGGTCAGGCACTCGTACAGCACGCACGCCAGAGCGTAGATGTCGGCCTTGGCGGTTATCTCGGAGTCGCCGAACCGCTCCGGGGCCATGTATTTCGCGGTGCCCACGGTGGTTCCGAACTGGGTGAGTTTTTCGTCGGAAGTGGCGCTGGCGATGCCGAAATCGACGAGGTAGGCGAAGTCGTCGGCGCTCACCAGAATGTTCTCCGGCTTCACGTCGCGATGCAGGATTCCGGCCGTATGGGCGGCATCGAGCGCCGAACCGATCTGGCGGACAATCGCTATCGCCCGCGGTGGGGATATCGGTCCGAAGCGCTTCAGCATGCCGGCCAGGTCTTGGCCGTCGATCAGCCGCATGTCCACGTACAGCTGGCCGTCGATCTCGCCGAAGTCGTGGATAGGCACCACGTGCGGTTCGTGCAGCCGGCCGGCGGTGCGGGCCTCGCGCTGCATCCGCGAGCGGAAGACCGGATCGTTGGACAGGGTGCGCGACATCAGTTTCAGGGCCACGATGCGCTCGCGGACCGTGTCCTCGGCCTCATAGACGTCGCCCATGCCGCCGCGACCCACCAACCGCCGCAGCCGATACGGCCCGAATTGCGTACCCTCCCGCGAATCCGCGGTCGTGTCACCCATCGAACACTCCTCACCCGCCAGTCGTGCCCCGCAAACCGTCCGCCGGCGCCCGGACGCACCCGCACAGCGACTGCGCCGAATCCGCGTATGCGGCGGCATGCAGGCATAAGGCTAAGGTTTCCGCGACCGCCGGGCACGGCGAATAGCGAAAGCCAGCTAATTCGACGCCGTGGAATCAGTGGTTGTCGTCATCGCCGCTCGTGCGTTCGGTGAGCCCTTCCCGGGACAGGGCACGGACAAATCCGTACGCCTGCATCCCGGCCGGGCCGGGATTGTCGAAGATCCATTCATTGATCTTTTCCAGCGCGTTGGCCAGGTCGTCGCGCTTGACCCGGACCAGGTAGGTCTTGCGGTCGTCGTCGGGATCCTCGATGGAGTCGGCGACCGCGACGGGGTTCTTGAACGCGTAGGCGATCCCGTGCACGGCATCGTGATTCAGTGCCCAGTGAATTTCACTGGGGCGCAGTCGATTCACCGCCAGATTACGGTAGTCATGGTCGTGGGCTGAACTGCTCACCTGGCCGGTGATCCTATTCTGTGCGCATCGAGGAAGTGGACGGCGATCTATTGAAGCGCGATGTCGCGGGAAGCGATTCGATCAGGTTTCAAACGGGGCATTTTCATCATAGGAACAGGCGCCGCCGGCTGCATGCTGAGCGCTTGGTGCGCACGCGTTGCGGTGGGGGTCAGCGTCCATACTTCAAAAACAGATAGCCGTCACAAACCAACGCGTGCTGGAGGTTCATGGTGACCGGCGCGGGCAGCCGCGCCGGGTGTAGCCGCTGGCCCACCGGCTGGCTCGCCGCCAGTTTGGGGGCAAGCGTCACGCAGATCTCGGTGACGACGTCGGCTTCCACCAGCTCGTCGAGCAGCGTCGGTCCGCCCTCGCACAGGATGCGATGCATGCCCTGCTCGCGCAGCATCGCGACCGCGCGGGCGACATCCACCGAGTCTTCGCCCGCGACCAGGATCTGTTGCAGGCCGTCGCGCTCGAGGTCGTGTCGTGCCGCGGTTCGCGCGCAGGTCACCAGGATCGGCGGCTGGTCTGGATTGCTGAACAGCCGGTCCGGTAGTGCACCGCTGCGGCTCACCACGGCGATCGGGGGTGGTTCGGCTCGTCCTTCGTGGTGCCGTCTGGCGCGCGCGGCATCGCCGAGGGCCACCGGCCCGTAGTTCTCGGCCCGGGCGGTGCCGGCGCCGACCAGCACGACGTCGGCGAGTCCGCGCATGATTCTCAAGAGACGTTGATCGGTGGGGCAGGACAGCGGACCGGCGCGACCGTCGAACGCGGCGGCGCCGTCGGCGCTGAAGATCATGTTGGCGCGCACGCCATCCGGGGGATCGGCGTAGAAGGGCGCGAGTTCGAAAATGCTGGGGATGGCGCCGATCCGGGGCGACTCGTTCACGCGCTAGGCCTCATGGCCGGGTTGCAGCTCGCGCACGTCGCCGAAGGAGACCCAACTTTCCAGTTCCGTTGGCGGACTGCCGCCCGCCGGTGCGAGCAGGTGCCCGACATGGTCGCCCAGCGAGAAGCGTTCCAGGATCTCGCCGGCGAACCATGCCGCGGCGTCGTCGAGGATGGGCAGCTGTTCGGGGCCGCGATGCCAGGAACATCGGTCGAACTTGTCGACCTTGTCACCGGTCTGGCTGCCGAAGAGCTCAACCACGTCCAGGTGCTCGTGGTCGAACACGTGCACGGCCAGGTGGGACGCGTCGCGGGCGATCCGGAAGGTGCGGTTGCGCTGGGACAGGCCGACCAGGAACCGGGGCGGATGGATGCTGGTCTGGCTGGCGAAACCCACCAGGCACCCGGCCGGGGTGCCGGCGGCCTGGGTGGTGACGACGAACATCGGATAGTTCAGCAGCGCCACCAGCTTGTCGAATGCGTCGGTTGCCGGGTCGGACATCCGGTCAGTCTTCCCCGTTCGGCCTCCGGGGAATCGCGTCGCGGCCAATTGCTCGGCTGGGCTCGAGCGGTACCCGCCGAAGTCAGGTGCGATTTCGGTTGCGCCGCAACCTCATCGGGACGATACAGCGGCGAACCAGATAGGCGGCGACGCCGATGCCCAGCACCACCACGCCGGACAGCACCGACCACAGGGGCATCGAGAAGGCCAGCACGACACAGCCGAGCAGCCCGATCACCGGAATGGCGCGGTGGGGGCGCCCCTCATCGGGGCCGAGGGTGAACGCGGAGGCGTTGGCCACGGCGTAGTAGATCAGCACGGCGAACGACGAAAACCCGATGGCGTCGCGCAGGTCGGTGGTGGCGGCCAGGATCGCCACGACGACGCCGATCAGCAGCTCAGCGCGGTGCGGCACCCGGACCCGCGGGTGCACCGCGGCCAGCGCGTGGGGGAGATGGCGGTCCCGTGCCATGGCCAGTGTGGTGCGCGACACGCCGAGGATCAGCGCGAGCAGGGAGCCCACCGCCGCGATCACCGCCCCTGTCCGGACGACCGGGACCAGCCAGCCGGCCCCCGCCGCGCGCGCCGTTTCGACCAGCGGGGCGGCGGTCTGGGCGAGGCGGCCCGGCCCCAGCACCGAGAGGACGGCCACGGCCACCAGTGCGTAGACGGCCAGCGTGATGGTGAGAGCCAGCGGTATCGCCCGTGGAATGGTGCGCGACGGGTCGCGCACCTCCTCGCCCAGCGTCGCGATGCGCGCGTAGCCGGCGAAGGCGAAGAACAGCAGACCCGCGGCCTGGATGACACCGCCGGCGGTTGCGCCGGTCGGGCGGAGTTGATCGGCGGCAGCCGCCGCGGAGGTGAACGCGGCGACGATCACCGCGGCCAGCACGGCCAGCACGGCGGCGACGATGATGCGCGTCAGCCAGGCCGACTTCTGCACGCCGGCGTAGTTCACCGCGGTCAGCGCGACCACCGCCGCGACGGCCACGGCATGCGCCTGCCCCGGCCACGCATAGACTCCGACGGTCAGGGCCATCGCCGCGCACGACGCGGTCTTGCCGACGACAAAGCCCCACCCGGCCAGGTATCCCCAGAAGTCCCCCAACCGTTGTCGGCCATAGACATAGGTGCCGCCGGATGCGGGGTAACGCGCCGCCAGCCGGGCGGAGGACGTGGCGTTGCAGTAGGCCACCACCGCCGCCAGCGCCAGGCCCAGC
>CAWCJU010000013.1:0-320631 GCA_963796035.1 uncultured Actinomycetota bacterium
AGAGAGAGAGAGAGAGAGAGAGAGAGAGAGAGAGAGAGAGAGAGAGAGAGAGAGAGAGAGAGAGAGAGAGAGAGAGAGAGAGAGAGAGAGAGAGAGAGAGAGAGAGAGAGAGAGAGAGAGAGAGAGAGAGAGAGAGAGAGAGAGAGAGAGAGAGAGAGAGAGAGAGAGAGAGAGAGAGAGAGAGAGAGAGAGAGAGAGAGAGAGAGAGAGAGAGAGAGAGAGAGAGAGAGAGAGAGAGAGAGAGAGAGAGAGAGAGAGAGAGAGAGAGAGAGAGAGAGAGAGAGAGAGAGAGAGAGAGAGAGAGAGAGAGAGAGAGAGAGAGAGAGAGAGAGAGAGAGAGAGAGAGAGAGAGAGAGAGAGAGAGAGAGAGAGAGAGAGAGAGAGAGAGAGAGAGAGAGACACACACACACACACATACACACACATCCAGACACACACACACACACAACACACACATACACACACACACACACACACACACACACATACACACACACACACACACACACACACACACACACACACACACACACACACACACACACACACACACACACACACACACACACACACACACACACACACACACACACACACACACACACACACACACACACACACACACACACACACACACACACACACACACACACACACACACACACACACACACACACACACAACATATCTGCATCCCAGCATCGGGAATGAGACACTGGCTATCGTGAAAATCGTTCTGAAACTTTCGTTCCCCGCTCGGCGCCATCGCTATCGAGGCAAACGCAGAATGTTAAGGGCGCTCGGGCCAGCCCTTGCTTCACCAACTAAGTGGTCAACTACCGACAGCGAGCCAGACGGCGAGATACCCGACGCATTTGACCGCACACCGAGAGTAGATAAGTCGGCACACTATCTGCCGATTTACGAGTCTGTAATTGACCGAACTAGACTGCTTCAGATGTTAGCGATCGGTAGCTTTTATGAAGACTCACTCCAGATGTGGCGAGACCGTTTACACCGCGACGTCATTGGCATTGACACCAACGCGAAACTATTGAAGATTGCTATTTCCTAGTTGTCGTCCATGTCCGCTTCGGCACTCAAAAGAACGGTTCCTTCCTAAGAGAAACCGCCGCAGAGTTTGGCCCGTTCGACGTCGTTCTCGACCATGGCACTCATACCAGCTCTCATATGGTCGATTCCTTCCGCTATCTGTTCGCAAATGCCTTGAGCGACAACGGTATTTACATGGTCGAACATGCTCACTGCGATTATCAGACCGCCTACCGCGATAGCCGCATCTCGTTCATAGATCTCGTCAAAGCGTTGATTGATGCAACACACAGTCACTACTACGTCGCGAGCGAGACCAGCTTCCGGGTGCACGATCGAATCAGGGAAGTTTCGGTGCCGGCGATCACGCCAATCTTGGGCAGCATCCAGGTTTTCGATTCTGTTGTAGTTGTTCGCCGCGCCAGTCGGAATCTCCCGCAGTGCATCTACCGCTCTATAAGGGATCAACGAGCCGCTTGCCGGCCGTGCTGGGCGCCACGTTCTCAAGACCGACGGTCGTCGGTGGCCGCAGCCAGGACCTCGCAGATGGACCTGTCCTTGTCTCTCCGGCCCCCTAGACCCGGAAGTAGCCGACGCAGCTGTCGAAAGACAGACGTTTCAATTCAACCTTGTTAAGATCGAGGACCTCCTTGAGCGCCGTTGTTTCTCCCGGGAAGTTGACATACGCGACTTCGTCGAATACCACCAATCCCCCTTTGGGCATCAACGGCAGGAAGGTCTGCAGCGCCACCTTGGTGGACTCGTACAGATCGGTGTCGAGGATCAGCATAGCGACAACCAGATCGGGCCGCGTCTTAACGAACTCGGGAGCGGTTCGGGCGATGTCGCCCTTGATCAGCTGGCAACGAGGGATGCGGTTCACCGGGCGGACCAGGTCGTTCGCGTCGATCATGTCCTGAATCAGCGTGGGATCGGTGTCTGAGAACATCTTGGCGTCGATGTCCTGTGGATCCTGCTGCTGATCAATGCTGGTGAACCCGGCAAAGGTATCGAAGCCGATGATGGAACGGTTGATCGCGTACGGCTCCAGAATCGCCGACAGATGCATATACAGCATCAGCGAGTTGCCCCGGTACACGCCGCACTCGATGACCGCGCCGGGAACGTCCATGACCATCTTGAACAGTTCGATCCGCGACAGGGCGGCCGTGACAGTGACGCGATTGGCAAACACGAAAGGCGCAGTGGCGACATACGCTGCATCGGTCCTGGCGAGCGCGGCTGTTCGCTGCTGATTGAACTGCGTCTCCGCTTCAGTGAGACGGCGATTGGTCACTGGACACTTCAGGTAAGGCCGAAATCCGAAGCCCGAAGCAGATCGCGAAGCCAAACTCTAGTTCCTGGCGGACCGTCCTGATTTCGGCTCCCACGCGCTCCTCAGATCTTCGGTATGGAAAATCCTAAAGTCGATGCTGTACCGCACGCCCCGAACGGTTCGGAACAGTTCCGTGAAGGTGCGAGCCGGAGAAGACAATCATGTCGCCGCTGCCGCCAGCCACCCTGAACTCCGTATCGGTTTTGATCTCCTCCAGCGGAACCGGATGCCGGCGGTCCTCATTGCGGATGTTCCGAGTGGCGGCGGGCCGTTCGTTCATGACCCAGTGCTTCATGATCCCATTCGCCCGAATCGTTTTTTACCGGCCGGTCGAAGTAATTCGGGTTAATCATCATGGTCTGATCGGGGTCGATCGGGAATACGGGCATCCAGGTGTTGATCTCGCATTCGGGGCGCCGTACCAGGTGTCGCGATGTGGCAGATAGGCGTAGCTTACGCCAGTATGCAATAGTCGTAGTCTGGGACCACGCGAATCCGCGGCACGTCGAAAAAATACTCGCCCGGATCCTGTCCTACTTCGTCCAAAAAGTCTCGGATATGCTGCTTGGATGCCATCGAGTTGGTGAATTCCGCTTTGAGGATGGAAACCTTTTTGACAAATTCCTCGGCTGGCAGCTCGGTGTGAACCAGGCGTGGGTCAGGCCGGTCACCGAAGACCTGATGCATGCACTGTCGAGCATAGCCGCAGAACTCGGCGGTGGACTTGAGCTTGGTGTGCAGGATCATGGCCCCGGAGTAGATCAGTGGCCGTAGCACTTCGCCCGGAACGATCCTGTTTACATATAGATTCAGCATGTGCAAACCTCGTGGACATTTCGGTTTCTTTTACGGACGCCAAGCTTTGACCCCGCGTAAGGGTATCAATGTGAATGTCATGGTTGCAGCCAGATCGCCCGTTGGGTCCGGCGATCTTCGATCGATACGTTTGGGCTGTTGCACATCTACACAGGTGGCCACCTAGGTTCAAGTCCTGCGTTCAGACGTAGACTGGTCGGCCGGAGTATCTAAGCCATCGATGTCACGGCGGGACGCATAGACCGGTGGACGCTCCTGCCGCGTTACGACGTCGCGCCGGCGCCACTGTGGCGTTTGAGGTCACGCTTGTGCTGTTATGGACTGGTACCTCCGACGCGCCGCGCGGACGGACGGGCTTCCCGGTCGGACGGTGCTATAAGCGCACGAAAATTCTGTACGGATGACTAGGAAGAACCGGGTTGCAAGCTCTCGGATTCCACCCGGTCGAAGAGCAAGTATGGGCTACAATTTCCCGCGTGCCGAAGGAGTTGGTCTGAATTTCCGAGCGCGCACCGCAGCGGGCGCGAAGCATCCAGCAGCCTATTATCCAGGACTTGAATAGCACCATCATTCACAGGTTCTGTATTAGCCATCAGAAGCCATTATTGCCGGAGAGTTGGTACGATGATTGCATTGCCCTTGGGGAATTTCAGTCCGGCTCTGCATTGCATGTAAGGCAACTGGATCCGTTCTGGCACAAAGCTAGGCCGATTGCATTTGGCGCGGCGGGAATGTACGTTGTGCCCATCGCGGTAAAACGATTTGCCGAATCTGCTGATTTTGTCGAGATCTGCCTTACAGGAAGCGGTTACTACCGCGCCCAGAGGGGAAGGAATCCCAATCCTTCGGCTATCCAACCATGCGTGAAGTAAGATTGGATAACGTAGAAAACGAAGAAGAGTTAGCGACATTTATGCCGAGGCCTGATATCGGGTTTCTGGTCGCACAACCGCTATTCTTCGAACACTCAATACTTGGGCAATATGCGATGTCTCATCATCGCAGGGATATCCTAGATTATACATCCTTGGCGATCGAGTTAGGCGTGTTAAGCTCCGATTCCGCGATGAAATTCTTTGGCGCTACGCATTTTATCCCTGGCGGCGTCGAGTTCGGGATATACCCGAAAGAATGGCTAGTACAGACACTGTCAAAAATCGAACTTGTTAGCAGGCAATTTCTTCAACGATTTGGTGATCGTGTTAGGAAATATGACAGCTATCAGATAAGAGCGGTGGGGTTTCTCTCGGAGCGACTAGGTTCTTTCCTACTGATTAGTCATCTTATGGAGATGTATTCAAATGCTATTCCCGCTGAAATATTTGGATATATGACGGTTATTGTTGAAGGTAGCTCTGGCTATTCCATCGGCATCGGCAGATCTCTTCGGAGCTGGTTGAATTTGCCATCCCTCAGACAGAAGCGGAACCAATGAAAGCCGTATTATTAGCCGGCGGACTTGGCACTCGCCTCAGTGAGGAAACGACCATTCGCCCCAAACCATGGTGGAGATCGGCGGGCGGCCGATCCTGTGGCATATTATGAAGCTCTACTCCCATCACGGTATTAAGGATTTTGTCGTTTGCTGCGGCTATAAGGGTTACGTAATCAAGGAATATTTCGCCAACTATTTCCTGCACATGTCCGACGTGACTTTTGACATGTCCGCCAACAAGATGGAAGTCCATCAGCACCACGCAGAACCCTGGCGGGTGACACTGGTGGATACCGGTGACGACACCCTGACTGGCGGACGTCTCAAGCGCGTGGCGTCGTACATCCAGGACGATGAAGCCTTCTGCTTCACCTATGGTGATGGGCTCAGCGACGTGGACATAGGCGCGAGCATCGAATTCCATCGTCAGCACGGACGTCACGCCACAGTTACGGCGGTGCTCCCGCCGGGGCGCTACGGGGCGATCGAGTGTCGCGGGCGACCGGGTCACGGGCTTTGTCGAGAAGCCACGCGGCGATGGCGGCCTGATCAATGGTGGATTTTTCGTTCTGTCGCCCGCGGTGCTCGATTACATCGACGGCGACCAGACCTCTTGGGAGGGCCCGCCCTTGGCTCGTCTCGCTGCCGACGGGCGAAATGATGGCGTTCGAGCATTCTGGCTTCTGGCAACCTATGGACACCCTTCGGGACAAGAACCTGCTCGAAGAACTATGGAGTAGCGGCAAAGCGCCGTGGAAATGCTGGCGTTGAACGCTTTCGAAGCTGCTTATCGCGGTCGCCGGGTCCTAGTCACCGGTCATACGGGCTTCAAGGGCAGCTGGTTGTGCCTGTGGTTGCAAGCGCTGGGCGCCGAGGTCGCCGGCCTTGCATTGGACCCATCGTCCGAACCCAGCCATTGGGACCTGTTGAAACTATCTATACGAGGACCATCGCGTCGATATTCGCGATGAAGCCGCGGTCCGTCGGGTGTTCGCTGTTGAACGGCCGGAAATTGTTTTCCACCTGGCTGCCCAGCCATTGGTTCGTCGGTCCTACCGCGAGCCGGTCACCACGTGGGCCACCAACGTGATGGGCACGGCGCATGTACTCGAGGCCGCCCGCCACACGCCTGATGTGCGTGCCGTGGTAGTCGTCACGACCGACAAGTGTTACGAGAATCGCGAATGGCCTTGGGCCTACCGAGAACGAGACCGGCTGGGGGGGCACGACCCCTACAGTGCGTCCAAGGCCGGCGCCGAGTTGGTGGCCGCGAGCTACCGAACTGCGTTTCTGCAAGACCCATCGGCCCCGCTGCTGGCAACCGCCCGGGGCGGCAACGTGATCGGTGGTGGCGACTGGTCCGAGGACCGGTTGATTCCCGACCTGGTGCGTTCGGTCGTCGCCCGCGAGCCACTGGTCATTCGCTCGCCGACGCGCCACCCGTCCCTGGCAACATGTGCTGGATTGCCTCAGTGGGTATCTTGCTACTGGGTCAGCGGCTTCTGGCGGGAGACTACGCGTGCGCTGATGCTTGGAACTTCGGCCCAGACGGTGAAGGAAACCGTACGGTTGAGCAGGTGCTCGGAGACCTTGCTCGAACCTGGCCGCAACTTCGGTGGCAAGTGACATCCAGTCCCCAGCCACACGAGGCGGGCTTGCTGCAACTCGACAGCGCCAAGGCGAAGATGCATCTCGGGTGGCGTCCCGTCTGGAATCTTGAAAAAGCGATCCATCACACGGCCAACTGGTATCGCCGATTCCTCGAAGTGGGTGAAGTGTCGAGCGCCGACCAACTGGCCGCCTATGTCGCCGATGCGGCCGACTCAGAACCTGGGCTGGGCGACCGCATGAAAATCCTCGACACTCCGGTGACCCGATCTCAAGATCGTGCAGTCCGTGCCGCATCGCGATGCCCGCGGCGCATTTCATCCGCCTCTTCTGCGCGCAGGAACTTCAGCCCGTGCTGGGCAGCCGTCAGATCAAGCAGATCAACCATTCCAGAACCAGCCGCGCCGGGGCCGTGCGTGGCTTGCATTTCCAGCACCCGCCGCATGCGGAGATGAAGATGGTTCGCTGCCTTCGCGGCCGGGTTTGGGACGTGGCGGTTGACCTGCGGCGCGGGATCCCCCACTTTCTTGCAGTGGCACGCCGAGGAACTGGCACAGGATGACGCGCAGATGCTAGTCATCCCAGAAGGTTTCGCCCACGGCTTCCAGGTCTTGGAGCCAGACAGCGAGTTGCTGTACCTGCATACGGCGTTCTACCATCCGCCTTCCGAGGGCGGGTTGCGTTACGACGACCCGCGGCTCGCCATCGCCTGGCCATTGCCGCCGCAAGACCTTTCACCTCGCGACCTATCCCACCCGCTTCTGACTGCCGATTTCACCGGAGTCGCGCTGTGAAATGCCGACACTGCGGCACGCCGTTGGAGCACAGCTTTGTGGACCTAGGCTTCGCGCCGCCCTCCAATGCCTACCTGCAGGCCGAGGATCTGGCTAATCCGGAGGTGCATTACCCGCTGCGCGTGAAGGTTTGCCACCGGTGCTGGTTGGTGCAGACCGAGGACTACGCCCGCGCTGAGGAACTGTTCAGCGCTGACTACGCCTACTTCTCCAGCACCTCGAGCAGTTGGCTCGATCACGCGGCCGCGGTATGTGCAGATGATCACCGAGCGGCTGCGACTTGGGCCCGAGCAGCTTCGTCATCGAGGTGGCCTCCAACGATGGCTATCTGCTGAAGAACTTCGTCGCGGCGGGCATCCCCTGCCTGGGCATCGAGCCGACGGCGGGCACGGCCGCAGCCGCCGAAGCGCTGGGAATCCCGGTCCGCGGGAATTCTTTGGCGAAGCCCTGGGGCGTCGACTGGCCGATGAAGGACAGCGGGCGGATCTGATTCTGGGCAACAACGTGTATGCCCACGTGCCCGACATCAACGACTTCACCCGCGGGTTGGCCGCCGCGCTGAAGACCCGAAGGCACCGTCACGCTCGAATTTCCGCACCTGATGCCGTTGATCGAACAGACGCAGTTCGACACGATCTATCACGAGCATTTCTCATACCTTTCGCTCACCGCGGTGGCCCGCATCTTTGCCGCGGCCGGCCTGCGCGTGTGGGACGTGGAGGAGTTGCCCACGCACGGCGGCAGCCTGCGAGTGTATGGCTGCCATGCCGAGGCGGCGATCGCCACCACGAACCGCGTCGGAGTCGCTGCTGACGCGTGAGGACCAGTTCGGGGTAACCCGGCTTGAGACCTACACCGAGTTCCAGCAGCGCGCCGACCGGGTGAAGGACGATCTCGTTGGCCTTCCTCATCGAGCAGAAGCGCGCCGGCCGGCGCGTGGCGGCCTACGGAGCCGCTGCGAAAGGCAACACCTTGTTGAACTACGCAGGCGTCAGGCCGGACTTGCTCCCCTACGTGTGTGATGCGGCGCGCGTCCAAGCAAGGCAAATTCATGCCGGGCAGCCACATTCCCATCTATTCGCCTGAGGCACTGCGCGAGGAGCCGCCCGACTACGTGGTCATCTTGCCCTGGAACATCGCGCATGAGGTGCGGACCCAATTGAGCTCATCTTGCCCAAAACGGCGTCGTTTCGTGACCGCGGTTCCCGAATTGAGCATCCTGTGAAGCCCGCATCCCCTACACCAAGCCTCGATCACGCGAGCTCGAGGTCCGCTACGCCACCGATGCCGCCGCGAACGGCTGGGGCGAGCGTGCTACGAGTACATCGGGCGCTTCGAGAATTCCTTCAAGGCGAACACCTCGGCGTCAAGCACGCGATCGCCACGTCGAGTTGCACCGGCGCGCTGCAATGGGCCTGGCTGCGCTCGGGATCGGCCCGGCGACGAGGTCATCATGGCCGACACCAACTGGATCGCCACGGCGGCGCCGCATCGTCCATCTCGGCGCCAAGCCTGTTTCGTCGACATCTTGCCCGAAAGTTGGTGCATCGACCCGGAACTGGCCGAGGCGCCATCACCCCGCGCACGAAAGCCATTGTCGCCGTGCATCATTACGGCAACCTCTGCGAAATGGACCCCCTACTCGCCCTCGGGCGGCAGCATGGCATCCCGGTGATCGAGGACGCTGCGGAGGCATCGGGTCGTCTACCACGGAAAGCACGCCGGCTCGATGGGCGCTTTCGGGACGTTCTCGTTCCACGGCACCAAGACGGTGACGACCGGCGAAGGTGGCATGTTCGTCACCAACGACATCGGCCTCTACGAGAAGGTGCTCACCTTGAGCAACCACGGCCGCGCACGGAGTCAGACTCGCAGTTCTGGCCCAGAGTGGTGGGCTTCAAGTACAAGATGTCGAACATCCAGGCGGCAATCGGCTGCGCACAAATGGAGCGGATCGATGAGCTGGTTTCACGAAAGCGGCAGATATATTCTGCGCTCTACACCGAGGCCGGCTGGCTGCGTGGCGGGGATATCGTGGAATCCTGAGCCCCCGGTGCACAGAAAGCGGATATTGGATGCCAACGGTCGTGTTCGAGAAGTCGAGAGGGATAACGTCTGGGCGCATTACGCGCGGAATTCGCCGCGGACAATATCGATGCCCGGGTCTTTCTTCCATCCGTTGTCGGCGACCCCACCGTTCGCAGGATCCTCGGGGGCCAATGGGCCCGCGATATCGCCAACCGTGCTATCAATGTTCCCAGTTTCCACGACATCACCGAGATCGAGCAGCTCCGAGTCGCGCAAGTTGTCCAGGAGCTTCGTGGTGGGTGAAAAGAGCTACGTCCTCTGGGGCAGAAGGGCACGCCAAAGTACTATAGGGCATCATCGGGCGATGGGCGGAGCAGGTGCTGGCAACGTTTGACAACGATCCGGCCGCTACGCCTATACCTGGAACCCCCTTTACATTTCGGTGAGGCCGGATTTAAGCCAGTGGGTGGCAGAAAAAGCCGATGTCCATGACATCCGTGCGTTGGTGGCCGTCGGGGGAAATCGTCGTCTCGATCGGATCGACATCCTGGCTCGGATGGTCGCCTCGGGCTTAAGGACGGAACCTTGGTTGATCCTCGTGCGAGCGTTGATGCCTCGGCTAAGCTTGGCGAAGGGTGTCAAGTGCTACCCGGCGCGGTGGTTTCTGCCGATGCTGTGCTCGGGAAGCTTGCATCGTGAACCATAAGGCTTCCGTCGATCATGGAGGCGAATTCGGTTCGGGAGTGCACCTCGCCCCAGCAGCCGCTGCTTTGTGGCCTCGTGTCAGTCGGCGATGCGGCGATGGTGGGAACCAATGCCACCGTACTTCCGAGAATGAAAATCGGACGGTAGGCCATAATTGGGGCGGGCGCCGTGGTGACCAAAGACGTGCCGAATACGCGGTGGTAGTAGGGAATCCGGCTCGCGTCATCCGGATCGAAGCACCTTAGGAAGCATCAACGTGGCGGAAGAAGCTTACCGAGACCATCGCCAGATCGTTATGGAGAATGTGCAAGCTCTCGCGAAAGATGGCTCGCCGCTTGTATCCCCGAATGGCTCAATCGCAGCGCTGAGAGCCGCTACTCATACAACTTCGAGTGGTTGGGTCGGCCGATCATTCAATACCCACAGGACATCGTCTGTCTTCAAGAGTTGATCTGGAATGTCAAACCTACAGTGATCGTCGGAGCCCGGAATAGCGCATGGAGGTTCACTGATCCTCAGCGCATCAATGCTTGCATTGCTGGACGTGTGCGAAGCCCTTGCCGGATGCATACCCTTCGACGTCGGCGCTTCCCGTCGGCAGGTCATTGGTGTCGATATCGAGATACGTTCCCACAATCGTGCGGCAATAGAGGCCCACCCACTGGCTCCCTACATCACCATGATCGAGGAATCAGTATTGAGCAACGATTCAACAGGTCCACGACGTTGCGCGCGGCCACGAGAGCACTCTCGTTTGCCTCGACAGCAACCACACGCATGATCATGTACTCGCCGAACTGTCGGCGTACTCATCCTTAGTGACACCGGATAGTTATTGCGTGGTGTTCGACACGGTTGTCGAGGACATGGGCGCCGACTCGTTCCCGACCGACCCTGGGGCCGAGGCAACAACCCGAAGACGGCGGTCTGGGAGTTGGTTGATCGCGCATTCCGAATTCGAGATTGACCGCGACATCCAACACAAGTTGCAGATAACCGTAGCGCCTGACGGGTTCCTGCGGCGCGTGCGTTGAAGCTGGGGCAGCGTAGCAAGACCATGTGAACTAATCGGAAGCTTTGGTCGCGACGCCAGCCTACTTTGATGCACTCTATTGAGCTGAACGCGGAATCAATAATTACCAAGGCGCGTGGTCCTCCGGAATCCATTGATTGGCTCAGAGTCCAAAATGAACTTGTGCTGCGTCGGGGAGTCAGACCGGACGTGCGACACGACAATGACGTGTGGTTCCGGGAAGCACTACTCGAATGTTGGCTTTTTGGTCCGATTCGCGTTCCCCCCAGCGGCCCTACCCGACTGCGCACGAATCACGGGCTGGGCGCCACCGGAACTGCGCGGTCGGCGTCAGGGACCAGGATGGGATACCGGCGCGAGCGAAGTCGATGCCCAACAAACAAGTAGGCACGCGTGAAAACAGCCACCCGAGCGTCGGAGAATAGAGATAATGGCCTCTGCCGTCGCCCAAGCTCGCACGACCACCGAAAGGATTCGTCGTGAAAATCGCCCTGGCAAGCTATGGAACTCGCGGCGATGTCGAGCCCTGCACGGCCTTGGGTCGCGAACTGCAGCGCCGCGGGCACGAAGTCCGCATGGCCGTCCCGCCCAACCTGGTGCCTCTCGTCGAGTCGGCCGGGCTGACGGCGGCCGCTTACGGGCCGGATCAGCAGGACGGCTTCTGGGACACGGACTTCCTCGGCAAGTTCTGGACCTTCCCGAGGTGAGAAGGCGGTGGCGAGAAGCTCAGGACCTGCTGCCCAGTCCTGGTCGGAGATGAGTGCGACCCTGATGTCGCTCGCCGATGGGGCTGACCTGGTGTTCACCGGCCCGGGCTTTCCCGGGGTCGCGGCGAACGTAGCCGAATACCTGAACGTTCCGTTGGCCACCATGCACTACTTCCCCATGCGACCCAACAGGCAACTCGCGCCGAATCTGCCGGCGCCCGTGGTGCGCACCGCCATGAGTGCGCTGGACTGGACGCAGTGGCGCGTGACAAAGAAGGCCGAGGACGCACAGCGCCGTGAACTCGGCCTATCGAAAGCCAAAGGCCCTGCGCCACAACGGATGGCCGCCCGCGGTGCACTGGAGATTCAAGCCTACGACGAAGTGTGTTTCCCCGGGCTGGCGGACGAATGGGCCAAATGGGCTGGCCAACGGCCTTTTGTCGGGACGTTGACGATGGAGTTGACGACGGACGCCGACGACGACGTCGCATCGTGGATCGTCGCCGGCACAGCCCCGATCTGTTTCGGCTTCGGCAGCACAGCGGTTGCATCTCCGGCCGATACAATCAACATGATTGCTGAGGCCTGCGCGCAGTTGGGTGAGCGAGCGCTGGTGTGCTCCGGCAAAACGGATTTCAGCGATGCCGCACAGTTCGACAACGTCAAGGTGGTGGGCCCGGTGAATTACGCAGCGGTCTTTCCTGCTTGCCGCGCTGTGGTGCACCACAGCGGCGCGGGCACCACGGCCGCGGGACTGCGCGCCGGGGTTCCCACTTGAGCCTGTGGAGTTTGAGCGATCAAAAGATCTGGGCCGGGCAGATCCAGCGATTGAAAGTTGGCTTGGCCCGGCCCTTTTCGGATACAACCCAAGAATCGTTGGTCGCTGACCTGGGACAGATCCTGACTCCGGAATATGCCGCCCGCGCCCGCGAGATCGCAGCACGAATGACCAAACCTGCTGAAAGCATTGGAACCGCTGCCGACCTGCTGGAGAAATGCTCCGCGTGAGATCGACATTGCGGAGCGAAACATCAGATCCGTCACCGATCGCTACACCCCAGGAAGTGTCGTGAAATTTGCCCTGGCCAGTTATGGAACTCGCGGCGACATCGAGCCGTCTGCTGCCGTTGGCCTCGAACTGCTGCGCCGAGGGCACGAAGTTCGCATGGCCGTCCCGCCCGAACTTGTCAGCTTCGTCGAGGCGGCCGGGCTCGCCGCGGTTCCGTACGGGCCGAAGGTGCAGGAATTCCTGGATGAGGAATTCCTTCGCAACATGTGGACGGACTTCTTCCGCAACCCGATCAGGCAGATGCCCAAAGTCTGGGATCCCCTGATCAAGTACTGGGGCGATGTGAGCACGACGTTGAAGTCGCTGGCCGACGGCGCCGACCTGCTGTCCACGGGACTGAATTTCGAGCAGGCAGCGGCGAACGTCGCCGAGTATTACGACATCCCGCTGGCCGCGCTGCATCACTTCCCCATGCGGGCCAACGGCCGGCTCGTGCCGAGTATGCCGGCGCCGCTGGTGCGCTCGACGATGACGGCGATCGAATGGTTGTTTTGGCAGTCGACGAAGGAAGTCGACAACGCGCAGCGCGACGCACTCGGCCTGCCGAAGGCAAAGCGCCGCTCGCAACGGCGAATCGCCGATCGCCGATCGCTGGAGATCCAGGCTTACGACGACATCTTTTTCCCGGGCTGGCAGCCGAGTGGGCGGATTGGGGCGATCGGCGCCCCTTTGTCGGGGCACTGACGATGGAGCTGCCGACGGGTGCCGACGACGACGTCGCGTCCTGGATCGCCACGGGAGCACCGCCGATTTGCTTCGGGTCTGGCAGCATCGCGCTCGAATCCGCCGTCGAGACGGTCAAGATGATCGCCGCGGCGTGCGCGCAGTTGGGTGAGCGCGCTCTGATTTGTTTCGGCGGCACCGACTTCAGCGACGTGCCCCACTTCGACCACGTCAAAATCGTGGGCCCGGTGAATTACGCGACGATCTTTCCCGCCTGCCGCGCAATCGTTCACCACGGCGGTTCGGGCACCACGGCCGCAAGTCTGCGCGCGGGCATCCCTACCCTGGCCCTGTGGAGCTCGGCCGATCAACCGTATTGGGCTGCTTCGATCAAACGCCTGAAGCTGGGTACGTCCCGGCGCTTTTCGGCCACGTCCCGAGAAACGCTGTTCGCGGACCTGCGCCAGATCCTCGCGCCGGAATACGCCACCCGGACCCGGGAGTTCGCCGCGCGGATGACCAAACCCGCCGCCAGCATCGAGCGCACCGCCGACCTGTTAGAAGGGCCGCCCGCCGGAAAGTGTTTGACTGAGGCGGGTTTACGTCTTAATCGATCTCAGCGCGCCGGTTTGATGAGCAGACCCTGTCCCGTGGGCAATGTGCATATTTTCACACCCAGCTCGCCGGCGACCTCGTCCATGGCGATGCGCTGCTCGTCGCGTCCACGATTGGCGTAGTCGTCCAGCAGCACGAAGGCGCCGGGTGTGAGGCGCGGCCAAAAGAACCGCAGCGCAGCGACTTCGGGGGGAGCACAGTTCATGTCGATATGCAGGTACGCCACCGACGGCGCATCCACCTGCTCGAGGGTCTCCGGGACCGCGCCCACGATGATGCGCTGGTTCTGCCACTGCGCGAAGTTGGCGCGGACGCTGTCAACCCCGTTGGCGTACATCCCGTTGCGCAGGTGTCCTTCGCTCGTTTCCAGCGCCCCGGCCTTGCGCTCGTTGTCGGTGACGAACCGCGGGTCGATTCCGGCGAAGGTGTCCAGCAGGTAGAACGTCTTGTCCAGCCGGTCCCAGTCGAGATACTCCATGATGGCGCTGCTCAAAAAGCCGTAACTGACGCCACACTCGACGAAATCGCCCTGCAGATGGCTGGCACTCGCCGCCGCCCACAGCCCGACATGCACGCGCCATTGCCACTGGTACCAATCCTCCTTGCCGAGAGATTTGGCACCCCGCTGGTAGGCGCGCTGGAAGTCGGGATCGTCGAGGAACCCATGGAAATTGTTGAACGTGATCAACGCGTCGTTGGCGTACACGTCAGGCAGCAGCGTACGCGCGAGCCAGTATTCGGTGCGCACCCACCACATCCTGAGGCGGGTGCCAGCTGTCAGCCCTGTTGCCACGGCGGCAACCATAACATCGGAGCGCACCGCGCCCCGGGGAAGCGAGATGGGTGGGCCATGGTCGTGTTTCGACCATCCCCGGGAGGAGGGCAAACCGTTTCGTACACCTAGAGTTTCAGCTATCTCACGACTTGCGCCACAGCACACCGGTGCCGTCGATCTCCACGATCTCCGAGGTGACGCCGTGTTGTGCCCGATAGTCGGTCACCGCTTGCGCGCACGCCTTGATCGCGTGGTAGTCGTCGACGATGCAAAAGCCGCCGGGCGACAGCCGCGGGTAGAGCGCGTCGAGCGCCTGGATCGTCGATTCGTAAAGGTCGCCGTCCAGCCGCAACACCGAGATGCGATCGATCGGCGCGTCCTGCAGGGTGTCCTTGAACCAGCCGGGAACGAAACGTACCTGGTCGTCGAGCAACCCATAGCGCTCGAAATTCGCCTTGACGTGGTCCTGTGGCACGCCCAGGATACGTGCGTGGCGGTGCAGCCTAATCCCTTTATCCGCCTTGTAATTGACGGTGTCCGGGGGCGGCACACCGGCGAACGAATCGCATAGCCACACGGTGCGCTTGTCGTCCCCGTGCGCCGCCAGCACCGCGCGCATCAGGATGGAGGCGCCACCGCGCCACACACCGCACTCGACCAGGTCGCCGGGCACATCCTCTTCCAGCACCGTCTCGACGCAGTTCTGCAAACTGGTCAGCCGCTTCATGCCGATCATCGTCAAGGCATCCGCCGGCCAATCCAGGCCGAGATCACGCGCCTGCTTGTTGAACGGACGCTTCCGCACCAGCATCAGGTTCCGGGTACTGAACAGGGGACGACCCAGGCGGTACAACCCCACCGGAACCAGCTCGTCGCTGCCATACCTGGTGAGGTCGCGCCGGAGCAGGTCGAGGTATGCAAACCGCGTGTCGTGATCGGTCACGGCCAAAACTGCCCCTTACTCCGCATGCCAGTGGTGCCGGTAGAGAGCCTAGACGCCGATCGACGGCGTCAATGCGTTTCGCATTGTATCCGTCACCCGCTCAGCGACTTCGCTCTGCTGAAGCATCGGGGACGCAACGCCCCGAGCGAGCGAATTCCTCCAGCAGATCGACGGCGTGACCTGCACTCTCGGCGGGCTTGCTCATGCGGGTCGAGAGCGCACGCGCGCGCGTGAGGTACTCCGGAGCGAGGATCTTTCGCAGGTCCGCGATCAGCGATTCGGGCGTGGTGGCCGAGAACCGCCGCGACGTGCCCACCTTCAGCCGTTTGACGCGAGACCCCCACATCGGCTGATCACCCGCCGTCCAGAGGATCAGCGTGGGAACGCCGGCCCGCAGGCCCGCCGCCGTGGTGCCCGATCCGCCGTGGTGCACGACGGCACGGCAGGCGGGGAAAATCTTCGTGTAGTTGACCACGCCGACGACTTTGACGTGATCCAACTGGGGAACGTCATTGAAGTCGCTCCAGCCCGAGCAAATCAACGCCCGCTCGCCCAACTCCGCGCAGGCAGCCCCGATCATTCGGACCGTATCGGCGGGGGTTTCGGCGACCGGCATGCTGCCGAAGCCGAAACAGATCGGCGGCGTCCCCTGGGCGATCCACGACAAGACCTCCTCGTCGGAGTCCGTCGGCAATTCCATGGTCAGCGAACCGACGAACGGCCGCTGGCCGCCCCATTTCGCCCATTCGTTCGCCAGCCCGGGGAAGCAGACGTCGTCGTAGGCCTGGATTTCCAGCGAACCGCGTTCGGCGATCCGGCGCGGTGAGGCAACCGCGGCGGTCGGCAGGCCAAGCTCGCGACGTTGCCGATCCTCGGCCTTCTTGTTCATCCGCCAACACATCCAGTCGTACACCGACATTCCGGTGCGGACCAGGGGCGCGGGCACCCTCGGCATGAGCCTGCCGTTGGGACGCATCGGAATGTAATGCAGCGTGGCCATCGGAATCCCGTAATAGTCGGCGACGTTGATGGCCAAATCCTGGTAAAGCTGGCCGGTGAACAGCAAATCGGCCCCCGCCCCCACCGACATCAGCGCCGAGCTCATTTGCTGCCAGTTTCTCAAAACCGGTTCCCAGGCTTCGCGCATCAAGCTGATCGGTCCCTTGAGGAAATTCTTCCGGAAGTCCCGAATGAATTCGTCGCTCCAAAAATCATGCATATCGGGCCCATAGCCGATCGCAGGAAGTCCGGCCGCTTCGGCCAGACCGACGAGATTGGGCGGGACGGCCATCCGTACTGAATGGCCGCGACGCATCAACTCACGACCGATGGTGAGGCAAGGTTCTATATCCCCACGCGTTCCATAGCTTGCCACAGCAAATTTCATCGCGATTAATACCTTAATCAACCTTCGACGGCACGGGCAACTTTGACTGTAGCGTTTCCGCTCGGTAATCTGCGGCTCGCCATTGGCCCGGCGATGTGGTCAGAGACATTGGATGTAGTTGTTTCGCAACGGATTTGGCGGCCGGGGACCAGGCTCGATCGTGAGAGTGGCACCCGTGCAGTCGAGTGCGACAAACCCAACCTCATCGGCCTTCCCCCCGACCGTAAAAGTATGACGACTCTGGGTGGTTTGAGTGAACCCCAGGCGTCGTCGCCTGATCTTAGGTAAGTCTGCCAGACTGTCGACACCGTGTCTCGAGAAAGTGGGAAGTCGATCGGGATGGATCCGCATGCTTGGATCCGATAGCCAAATCGGTTATTTTCCCTGCACAAATGGCCCTATCGCGCTAGCTGGATCGGGTATGACTGCGCGAGCTGACGAAGTTTTCCACGACGTCGGCGGCTTTGACCACGCTGTCGGCCGGCTTGGTCATCCGCGTGGCGATATCGCGGGCGCGCGAAGCGTAATCCGGATCAAGGATCCGACGCAGATCCCCCACCAGTGATTCCCGGTCGGTCGCCGAAAACCGCCGTGTGGTACCAACTTTCAGTCGTTTGAGCTGAGCTCCCCAGATTGTCTGATTGGCGTCCATCGACAGAATCAGCGTGGGAACTCCGGCACGCAGGCTTGCGGCGGTGGTACCCGAACCGCCGTGGTGAACCACCGCGCGGCAGACGGGAAATATCGCCGCGTAGTTCACCGGGCCCACCACCTTGACGTGATCGGCGAGGGGGACGCCGCTGAAGTCGCTACGGCCGGCGGCAATCAACGCCCGCTCGCCCAGCTGCGCGGACGCCGAGCTGATCATGTCGATGGTGTCGGCCGGAGATTCGACCGGCATGCTTCCGAAGCCGAAACAGATCGGCGGAGTTCCCCCGCGAATCCAGGACATCACCTCGTCGTCTGCTTCGGTGGTCAACTCCATCGTCAGCGTGCCGACGAAGGGCCGCAGGCCATCCCATTTCACCCACTCGGCCGCCAGACCGGGAAAGCAAACCTCGTCGTACGCCTGGATTTCCAGCGATTCGCGGTCGGCGATCCGGCGCGGTGACGGACCCGTTGCCTTTGGCAGCCCCAGCTCTCGGCGCTGGGTGTCTTCGACCTTTTTGTTCAGGCGCCAACAGAACCAGTCGAACGCCGTCATCGCCGAGCGGGCCAACGGCGACGGCAGGATCGAGACGACCTGGCCGTTGGGCCGCATCGGAACGTGGTGCAGCGTGGCCAACGGAAGGTCGTAGTACTCGGCGACGTTGGCGGCCGGCTCCTGGTAGCTCTGACCGGCAAACACCAGGTCGGCTCCGTCCGCCAGCGACATCAGTGTGGTGTTCATCTGCGCCCAGCACTGATCGCTGAGATCCCACATCTCGCGCCACATACCGCGCATCTCCTGGACTTTCCAGAACCCGCGGAAGAACGATGTCCAGAAGTCGCGGTACACGTCGAGCCAGGCCTGTGATTCCAGTCCGTACGGGACGGCCGTCAGCCCCGCGGCTTCGGTGAAGCTGACCGAGTCGGGTGGGACGGCCATGACCATGTCATGGCCTCGGCGTTGCAGTTCGCGCGCGACAACCAAGGAAGGCTCGATATCACCGCGCGTTCCATAACTGGCCAGCACACATTTCATCGCGAATCCAAGCCCTTCGGTTGCGCCATCAATGTTGGTGAAGCACCGACATCACTCTAAATATCGGCGAATCTCCAGAGCACCGGTTTGCGCGACTGCATCGAGGACGAACTAAGCGCAGGTGCGGCTCACGGCTTGCGCCACAGCACGCCGGTACCGTCGATCTCCTCGATCTCCGCGGTCACGCCATGTTGCGAACGGTAGTCCGTCACCGCCTGACGACATGCGGCGATGGCGTGGTAGTCGTCGATAATGCAATAGCCCCCGGACGACAGCCGCGGGTAGAGCGCGTCGAGCGCCTGAATCGTCGATTCATACAGATCGCCATCCAGCCGCAATACCGAAATGCGTTCGATCGGCGCGTCCTGCAGGGTGTCCTTGAACCAACCCGGAACAAAGCGCACCTGGTCGTCGAGCAGCCCGTAGCGCTCGAAATTCGCTTTGACTTGCGTCTGGGGCACGGCCAGTACGCCGGCGGCGCGATGCAACTTGATGCCCTTGTCCGCCTCGTAGTTTGCCGTGTCCGGCGGCGGCACCCCTTCGAACGAATCGCACAGCCACACGGACCGCTTCTCGTCGCCGTACGCTGACAACACGGCACGCATCAAGATCGATGCCCCGCCGCGCCACACACCGCACTCGACGAGATCGCCCGGAACGTCATCCTTGAGGACTGTTTCAACGCACTTCTGCAAACTGGTCAGCCGCTGCATGCCGATCATCGTCAAGGCATCCGCCGGCCAGTCCAGGCCGAGGTCGCGGGCCTGCTTGTTGAACGGGCGCTTGCGTACGAGCAGCAGATTGCGGGTGCTGAACAGGGGACGCCTGAGGTAGTGCCAGCCGACCGGCACCAATTCGTCGCTGCCGTATCGGGTGAGGTTACGTCGCAACAGCTCAAGGTACGCGGAACGGGTGTTCAGAAAGGGAGATCGCATGTCACGATCGGTCACGGTCAAGGCTGGCCCCTTAGTTCAGATGAAGTACTGGTGATGATGCTGTCGACAACGTCGACGCCGTCAATGCGTTTCGCATTGTCCAACTAGCTCGCCCTGGCCGGCCTCCTTGACCTGCCCCGCTCCTACCGGTTGACCATCCGGCCTACCGAGTAGTAGCAACCATCATAGGCATTAATTTGCGCGGCCTCGGTTGCTTGGTTTGCTGGTGCGGATGGCTGGGCCACACCCCTCAGCGGCGCCCTGCATGGTCAACGGTGGGCCGACCCGATTCGTTCGGCGGGGCCAAGGCTTCGGATTGGCCGCCGATCCATTCGAGCAGCGCGCCCAGACCTTCGTCGAGCGTGGACTTCGGATGCCAGCCGAGCTCGGTCTGTGCCGGCTCGATGTCGCAGCTCGCGGCGCGGACATCGCCGTCGCGGAATTTCGGGACGACGACCGGTTCGGGCGCATCGCACATGGCGGCGATCTTGTTGGCCAGCTCATGAATGGTGGTGGCGAGGCCGGAGCCGATGTCGAGGCAGCGAGGCTGGGTTGCGGGTCGCTGCACGGCCGCGGTCAGCGCATCGACAACAGCCTCGATGTAGACGAAATCGCGCACGATCCGGCCGTCTTCGTAGACCTCCAACGTGCATGTCCCTGACGCGCCAACTGTGCGAAAAGCGCGACGATCCCGGTGTAGGAGTTGGTCAGCGACTGGCCGGGGCCGTAGACATTTTGCAGACGCAGCACGCTGAGACCGGTGTCATGTGCGGCCGTCCAGGCTGCCAACAGATGTTCCTGGGCCAGCTTGGTCGCCGCGTATACGTTGGTGGGCCGGGGTTCAGTTCGGTCGGCCGGCTGGCAAGTGGCACAGCCTATTCACCCGCTGGTCCCTGCGGATCCCAGATGCCAGCCAACAGCTGCGCGTGGCTGCGGGGTTTAGGATAAAAGATGTGTTCGCCGGATCGCCACGCACCTTCGCCGTAGACCGCTCTTGATGACGCCAGGACGAACTGATCGGGCACGATTCGCAGAGCGGCTCAGGGCGTCAAGAAGCTGGGTGGTGCCGACGACGTTCACCGAGCCGTGGCGCGTCGCCTCGGTGAGCGATTGAGCCGTTCCGGTCTCGGCCGCCAGATGGACGACCTGGGCAGGGCGGAAAAACCGCAACACGGCATCCCAGTCGGGCGCATGGGTGACGTCGCCGGTAAACAGCCGCACGGTTGGGGGCAGATCGATTGGTCGACTTTCCGCCGTGCACCTGCGGATGCAAGACGTCCATCACCGCGACCTCATATCCCGCCTCGACGAGACGGCGTGAGAGCGCCGACCCGATGAATCCTGCCCCACCGCTGATCAGCACGGACGCAGACAAGACGCGACGCCTTTCTTTCGTGTGCAGAGGAAATTAACCAACCGGCACGCATCGCCGCGCGGTCCGGTCGATCATATCGGTGACGCCCCGCGTCATCAGAGGATTCTGCGAAGCGGACCGGCGGCACATCGAATTCGCACGAAACGCGTCGAAAGGAGCCCGCGAAACAAGCTAGGCCCAGGTCCCCCGGTGCCGATGCGCCATGGCAAGGATCTCCATCACCGGCCGTGCGATGACCGGCCGCAAGATTCGGAAGAGCACGCTGCTCGACAAACCGTGAAAGTCCTCGAATGCCTTGCGGAAATCCCGCTCACTTTCCCGGTAGGACGCGAAAACGCGGTCCAACGTTGACATGTCGAGAGGATCGTCCTGAGCGGCCTCGCGCAGCGCTTCGTAGACCAGCGAGATCCAATCCGCGCCGAAAAGGTCTGTCACCGGCCCGCAGTGCCGCTGGCGATACAGACCGGGGGTGAGGAACTCCTCGATTGCGTCCTCGTCCTGGGTGTGCAGTTCGACCGGCAACTCGGTGGAAATTCGCTTCATCTCCCGACGCCAGTCGTCGAGAAGGTTCGCGTAGTCGACGAATACGCGCGGTACGCCGCGGGTGTTTCGCTCAGCGAGGATGTTGCATTTCAGCCATAAGGCACTCGCGAGCGCAGGAGAGACGTGCCAGGACTTCACAATCGACGAGATGACCTCTTGAGGATGGCGCACCGCGATGACCGCCGCGACGTCGAATCCGGCCTGACGCGCCGCCTCGAACCACAGATCGGACAGGGTGGTGATCCTGGGATCCTTGATCACCACCAGTGGCGCCGCAGGCAGGGTGGACAGATACGCGGCGATCTTCGCGATGCACGCCTTGTTCTCTTCGGAAGTGACCGCACCGTCGTCCAGCAAACCGCAATGACGGGTCGTACCAATTGGTCCCGAGCCGGCGCAGGATTGTCTCGTTGAGCGAAATGGCTGCCCGCGGTTCCCAGTAGCCAAGCGGATTGTTCGCGTCGGCGCCCAACATCGCGGCCGGAAGCGTGCCACCGCACAGCGAGAGCACCCGGGTCAGCGCCGAGGTTCCGGACCGTTGCGGGCCCAGCACGAACAGAACAACCGGACGGGTGCCGACGGAATTGGCGGCGTTGTCGGCTGCCTTGCTGGTCCGGGCCAATCTCATCGCGAATCCAAACCTTTCATCTGCCGTGCGTCTAGCCGACTTCCGGAAATCTGTTGTTAGTCATGCCTTTCCGACTTGATGCAGGCCCTATCAACGGGGCGCGCAGCAATCACCGGAGCCAACCCAAGTGCGCACAGTACGAAGTCTGAGATCTGAATCTCAGCCCTCTCAACATCTTTGACAAAAGAGGAGATGTTTTACCCGAGCTCCTCATGCGGAGTCAGGTCTGAGTTGCGACCGTCAACTTCGCCCCCCGGGTCAGTTTCCTCGGATCATTGCGCCCGCTAAGGACTATAGCCGCGGGGCAAGGGTCAGGACATCGATTTTACGAATTTGTTTTGTTTACTTAATGTTTGGATGACCACTCACAGATCGTCCATGACGACAGTGGTTGTGAACCCGGTGCGAATTGCATCGGCAAGCCCGGTAAGCCATATCCGCAGACTCATGCGACAGCCTTCGACACCTCGGCCTTGCATTCCCGCGAACACGGCATGGTTACTCTAACAAACAATCTCAGCCGCCGGGCGCAAACCACGCCGGAGACCACGTTTTCGGTGGACACGACGGCATTGATCGGTGCGACGCGGGCCCTAGGCCCAGGTTCCCCTGTGCCGATGCATCTTCGCGGCGACCTCGAGGATGCGCCGGACGAGGAACGGCCGGAACACATGGCGAACCACGCTGTTGGTGCGGCTGTGGAATTCCGTGAAAGCCATGCGGAAATCACGCTCGCTGGCCTGATACGACTCGAAAACCCGATCCAGTGTTGATACGTGCAGGGGATCGTCCTGGGCGGCCCCGCGCAGCGCTTCGTAGACCGCGGAGATCCAGTCGGTGCCGAAATGGTCCGCCACCGGGCCGCCGTACCTCTGGCGACGAAGGTCGGGAGTGAGAAACTCCTCGATCGCACACTCTTCGGCGGTGTCCAGATCGATTTCGAGCGTCGTCGCAATGCGTTTCGTCTCGCGGTGCCAGTCGTCGAGCAGGTTGGCGTAGTCGACGAACACACGTGGCATACCGCGGGTGTGCCGCTCGGCCAGCAGGTTGTATTTGAGCCACAAGGCGCTGGAGAGCTCCGGCGAGGTTTGGACATACTTCGCCGCCGAGGCGACAACCTCTTGGGGGTGGCGCAGCGCGATGACCGCGGCGACGTCAAAGCCGACCTGGCGCGCCGCCTCGAACCAGAGTTCGGAGAGCGCGGTGATCCTCGGCTCTTTGATCACCACCAGCGGGGCGGCCGGCAGCGTGCCCAGGTACGCCGCGATCTTGGCAATACAGGCGGCCTTCTCCTCGGCGCCGAACGCGAGCTCCTCCTGCAGCCGCATCGTCGGGTCGTACCAGTTGCTGTCGTGGCGGCGCAGGATCGTCTCGTTGAGCATGATGGCCGCGCGTGGCTCCCAATAACCGCGCGGGTTGTTCCCGTCGGCGCCGCACATCCCGGGCGGGAGCGTGCTCCCGCACAGCGACAGAACCCGAGTGAGCGCCGACGTCCCCGATCGCGCCATGCCCAGCACGAACAGCGCGACGGGGCGGGCCGTCGTTCCTGAGCGGGCGGAGGGCGCCGGCAGGTCGGCGCCGTCGGCTGCACTTTCGGGAGATTGGCTTGTCCGGGCAGGCGTCATCGCGGAACCCATACCTTTCAGTTCGCTCTGGCGGGCCCCCGGGATCTCGGCCAGTATGCATGACTTTGCAATTTCGCGCGCGATGTTCAATTACATTTTCCCGGCAACGACACCGCCGGCTCACGACGCGTCTTCCGCAACGTCAATTCGCGGGCCAGAAATCGTGAATCCTGTGCTTTGCCAATGTCTCCGCATGAAGATGAGATTGAGGGTTGCGAATTGTATGCAGGGATTACCAGATCATCGGCAAATCAAATGGCGCCGGCACCCTGGCGCACTCACGGTAGCCACACGGCGCGGCGAACGAGCGGTGATCGGCGCGGAACTGTTAGCGACTTATTCGGCCGAGACGGCGTCCGCGGCCGGTTGCGCACCAGCACCCGCATCATCCCATCCGCGCGCTCTGCGCTTGAAGCGCGACTTGAGCGCCAGCGCGCGCTTTTCCACCAGGAACCAGCTGAGTGCGGCCAGCGGGAAGGTGGCCGTCGCGGCGACGACCGCGAACGCCAGCGGAGGCAGGAACGCAAGCCCGCAGATGACCAGCAACTGCTGCATGGGCCACGCATAGATGTAGACGCCATAGGAAAGGTCGGTGCGCAACCGCAGGCGCTTGTCGTGGATCAGCGCGCCCGAAACGACGACGGCGTAAGCCAGCGGAAGCGCGGCGAGAATCCGATAGTTGGGCACCAGCAAGCCGGCCACGACAACGATGACGGCGCTCAAGGCCACCAGTGCCCATCGAGCGGGGATCACGTCCCGAAACTCGTGCAGGACAGCGCCCGCCGCGAACACCAGCGCGAAACGCGTCACCATCTGGGGCAGCGTCGGCACGGTGTCGACCGGGTAGGAGACCAGCACCGCGGCCGCCAGGAGGAGTGCGAACACCACCGGGGCGGGCCACCGGCGATTGAGCAGGCCGACGACGCCCGCGCCGGCAACGGCGATGTAGCAGAAGATTTCGAATATGAGGGTCCATAGCACCCCGTCCCACACCCGCGGGAACGGGACATTCTTCGGCGTTCCATCGATAGCGACGTAGTACACGTTCAATACGGCGTTGTTCAGCCAGTAGGTGATCGGTGCGGGAGACAGCAGCAGCTTGAGGGCCGAACCCCCTTGGATCGCCACGGCGATCGGGGCGACGACGAAGGCCACCACGGCCAAACAGACCCATAGCCCCGGGAAGATGCGCAGCACCCGGGCGACGAAATACTCGCGAAGACGCGGATTGCGGACCCAACTCGACGTGATGAGGAATCCCGAGATGACGAAAAACCCGTCGACCCATCCCTGAGTCAGCAGCTGCTCGAACGGCGGGTGCAACTTGCGGCCGGTGAGCGGCCAGGAGTGCGCCAGGATGACACCCGACGCCATCACCAAGCGCCAGACGTTCAGGGCGTTATTGCGTGCGTCGAATACCTGCGCGAGCGTCGGACCTGCCGCCCTTGGCCGCTTTGGCCGGCGGTTGGCGGTCGCTCGGGGGCGGGACACTTCTGGGTTCGCACTCATCTGAGGGGATTCCGATGCGTTCAACCAGGCGAACTGAGTTTGCCGCGTTCCTGGATGCCGATATCGCCGTCCGGGTATCAGCGCGCCCCCGGAGCGCAAATTACCCACCGGAATTCTGCGGCTACGCCGCGAGAATGCGCGGAAATGGACGGGGCAAACATCCGGACAGAGTACATCGCCCGCAAGACACCCGCACGAGGGCGGCCGACTTCATCCTTCGAATCGGGTTGCCAATTAAGCAGAGTGGTTAATTTCCCGACGCGCACGCTTCGGCGCGCGGCCCGCAGCCGGCGAACCTGTTGCGCCCATCGGGCGCCGACAGCGTCAGAGGGCGACGGCTCCCGGCTCGTAGAACGGTGCGCCGAACTCGGTGACCGGCCGGAATCCGCGTTTGCGTACCTGCTCCGCGGCCCTGCGGATCAGCGCGTAAATGCCAACGAACGCCGCGTGATCGGTCATCACGAAGGGAGTCAGCAGCCGGTTGTGCACCAGCGAGAACGCCACCCCCGAGGCGGGGTCGGCCCACCCGACTGAACCACCCAGCCCGACGTGACCGAAGCCGGGCATCACACTCCCAATCGGCAAACTGTGGTAGCCCAGGTGGAAAGCCAACGGCACGAAGATGTTTCGGTCCGGCCGCAGGCTCCGCTCACCGGTCAGACCCGCAGCCAGTTCGCGGGAGAGGAACCGGATGCCGTCAACCTCCCCGCCATTGGCGATGGCTCCGTACATCCGTGCCAGGCCACGCGCCGTGGCAACGCCGTTGGCCGCCGGAATCTCGGCGTCGAGCAACGGGGTGTCACCTTGAACGGCGGCGATCAGGCCCTTGAAGTACATCGACCGGTATGCGCCGGACATCTCGTTGGCGACCTTGCGAGTCAGGTAGCTGACGACAGGGTTTCTGATCATGCTTTGCGGGCCGATGATCTCGGCGGCCCGCGTCGGCGACTCGGCCGGCGGCCGGCCGAGGTGCAGGCCGTCGGTACCCAGCGGCTCGGCGAGTTCCTCGCGGATCAGCGTGGCCATGCCCTTACCGGTCACGGCCCGGCCCAGGCCCGACATCAACCAGCCGAAAGTCAGCGCGTGGTACGCCGATTTGCCCATCAGCCGTCCGGGAGCGGCCGCGGCCAGCTTCTCCTCCATCACGACGTGATCGAGCAGCTCTTCCTTGGTGGCGCCCCGCAGTCCCGACAGGCCGGCCTGGTGCCGCATCACCTGGCGCACGGTCATGTCGGCCTTGCCGTTGGCCGCGAATTCGGGCCAGTACTCGGCGACGGGAGCCTCGTAGTCGATCAACCCGCGGTCAGCGAGCCGATGGATGACCGTGGCGGCCATCCCCTTGGTTGCCGAGAAAACCATCGGGGCGGTGTTCTCGGTCCACGGCCGCTGGCCACCCCGGTCGGCCCAACCCGTCCAGACGTCCACGACGGGCTGACCGTCGACATAGACGGCAAGCGCCCCGCCACCGAACCGGCGGGCCGGGAACATGCCGGCGAAGCTACGAACGACGCAACCGAAGTGTGAGTCCGCCGCGCCGGACACACGACGACCTGCGTCAAGGTCATCGTGGACACGGACCGCGCGGCGATCGACTCGGGCATCCACCGTCACACTTTGAATTTACTTGGATTACACTCCCGGCAGGAGCGAAATCGGAGATTGTTTACCTATCCGTTAGCCCGACGCGGCCATCAATATTTGCTGGGCAGCCAGCGCGGGAGTCAGCTCCCCCGCCTTGACCTTTCGCTCCACGTCGGCGCGGATCTTGCGCACCGCCGGGCTGGACAACAGCCGGTCCAGCACCGTGTCGCGCACCATCTGCCAGGTCCAGTCGACCAGCTGGGCGCGGCGGCGCGCCTCGAACTCCCCCGCCTCGCTGAGGACCTGCCGATGACGTTCGACGGTGTCCCACAATTCCTCGAGGCCGGTCCCCTCGGTCGCGCTCATCGTGAGAACGGGCGGCCGCCAGAGTGTTTCACGCGGATGTGTCAACCTGATCGCCCCGGACAGCTCGCGCGCCGCCGACCGGGCCTCGGCGAGGTGATCCCCGTCGGCCTTGTTCACCACGACGACGTCGGCCAGCTCCAGCACACCCTTTTTGATGCCCTGCAGCTGATCGCCGCCGCGCGCCAACGTCAGCAGCACGAAGGTGTCGACCATGTTGGCCACCGTCACCTCGGACTGACCGACCCCGACGGTCTCGATCAGGATCACGTCGAAGCCGGCGGCTTCCAGTAGCACCGCCGTTTCGCGGGTGGCCTTGGCCACCCCGCCCAGGGTGCCCGACGTGGGTGACGGCCGAATGTATGCATCCGGATGCATTGCCAGGCGGGCCATCCGGGTCTTGTCGCCCAGGATCGAGCCGCCGGTGCGTGTCGACGACGGGTCGACGGCCAACACCGCCACCCGGTGGCCCAGCTCGATCAAATGCATGCCGAGGGCCTCGATACTGGTGGACTTCCCCACCCCGGGGATCCCGGTGATGCCGACCCGATAGGCGTTGCCGGAGTCCGGCGTCAGCTCCAGCAGCAGCTGCTGTGCCTTCTCGCGATGGTCGGCGCGGGTGGACTCCAGCAGCGTGATGGCCCGCGGCAACGCCGCACGGTCACCGGTGCGGACCGCCTCGGCCAACTGCTCCACGGAGTCGTTCCGTCGGGAAGCCATTTAGTCGAGCGTGTAACCCAGCCGCTCGGCGAGCTTGTGCAGCAAGCCGATTGCGGCGTCGGCGATCACCGTCCCGGGCGGGAAGATGGCGGCGGCCCCGGCCTCATACAGCTCCTCGAAGTCGCCCGGCGGAATGACCCCGCCGACCACGATCATGATGTCGGGCCGCCCCACCTCGGCCATCGCCTCGCGCAGCGCGGGCACCAGCGTGAGATGACCGGCCGCCAGCGAGGACACCCCGACCACGTGCACGTCATTGTCGGCGGCCTGGCGGGCCACCTCGTCGGGCGTGGAGAACAACGACCCGACGTCGACGTCGAATCCGATGTCCGCGAACGCCGTCGCGATCACCTTCTGGCCGCGGTCGTGGCCGTCCTGGCCCATCTTGGCGACCAGAATCCGGGGGCGGCGACCGTCGGCTTCCGCGAACTTCTCGACGAGTTCGGTCGCCGTTGCCATGTTTCCGGCCTTTCCAGCTTCGTCGCGGTAGACCCCGGCGATGGTACGGATCTCCGCCTGGTGACGGCCATACACCTTCTCCAGCGCGTCGGAGATCTCGCCGACGGTGGCCTTGTGGCGGGCGGCGTCGATGGCCAGCGCCAACAGGTTGTTGCCCAGCCCGTCTCGATCCCCCTTACCGGCTCCGCCGGAGTGGGCGGCCGCGGCACGCGACAGTTCCGCCAGCGCCGCGTCCACCGCCGCCTGGTCACGGCTTTCCCGCAGCTCCTTCAGCTTGGCCAGCTGCTCGGCGCGCACCCGGCTGTTCTCGACCTTGAGGACCTCGACCTCTTGGTCCTCTTCGACCTGATACTTGTTGATCCCGATCACGGGCTGGATCCCGGAGTCGATGCGGGCCTGGGTGCGCGCGGCCGCCTCCTCGATGCGCAGCTTGGGGATTCCGTCGCTGATGGCCTGCGCCATGCCGCCGTGCTCGGCGACCTCGGCGATGTGCGCGCGGGCCCGCTGCGCGAGCTGATGGGTCAGCCATTCGACGTAGTACGAGCCTGCCCACGGGTCGATAGGCCGCGTGGTGCCCGACTCCTGCTGCAGCACCAGCTGGGTGTTGCGCGCGATGCGAGCCGAGAAGTCGGTGGGCAACGCCAACGCCTCGTCGAGCGCGTTGGTGTGCAGCGACTGCGTGTGGCCCTGCGTTGCGGCCATCGCCTCGATGCAGGTGCGCGCGACGTTGTTGAAGGCGTCCTGCGCGGTCAGCGACCAGCCCGAGGTCTGCGAATGCGTGCGCAGCGACAGCGATTTGGCGTTCTTCGGGTCGAACTGGGAGACCAGCTCGCTCCACAGCAGCCGGCCCGCCCGCAGCTTGGCGACTTCCATGAAGAAGTTCATCCCGATGCCCCAGAAGAAGGACAGCCGGGGCGCGAACTTGTCGATGTCGAGCCCGGCGTCCAGGCCGGCCTTGATGTAGTCGACTCCGTCGGCCAGCGTGTAGGCCAGCTCCAAATCGGCTGTGGCACCGGCTTCCTGGATGTGGTAGCCGGAGATCGAGATGGAGTTGAACTTCGGCATCTTCGCGCTGGTGTAGGCGAAGATGTCGGAGATGATGCGCATCGACGGCTTGGGCGGATAGATGTAGGTGTTGCGCACCATGAACTCTTTGAGGATGTCGTTCTGAATGGTGCCGGCCAGCTTCTCCGGCGGAACGCCCTGCTCCTCGGCGGCCACCACGTACAGCGCCAGGATCGGCAGCACCGCGCCGTTCATGGTCATCGACACCGACACCGTCGACAGGTCGATGCCGTCGAACAGCTGGCGCATGTCGAGAATGGAATCGATTGCCACACCGGCCATTCCGACGTCACCCTGCACTCGCGGGTGATCGGAGTCGTATCCGCGGTGGGTGGCGAGGTCGAAGGCCACCGACAGGCCCTTCTGGCCCGCGGCCAGGTTGCGCCGGTAGAAGGCGTTGGACTCCGCGGCGGTGGAGAAACCGGCGTACTGCCGAATCGTCCACGGCTGGTTGACATACATCGTCGGATAGGGCCCGCGCACGAACGGCGGTTCGCCGGGGAAACTGTGCAGCGGATACCCGTCGGCTGCTACGGCCGCCCGGTCTGCGCCGATGTAGACCGGTTTGACGTCGATGTCTTCCGGCGTCTGCCATTGCAGTTGGTCGGGCGAGTACAGGTGCGCGGCCGCGGCCGCGGCCACGTGTTCTTTCACGGCGGCCTCGGTCGCCGGCGCGACAGCCCGCTCGCTGTGCAGCGGCACATCGGCGAAACTGCCGACAGCAGGTGCAGTGGTCGTCATCGTAACTACTAGGCCCCCAGCCTCGTGAGCAGATCCGACAGAGCTTCGACCGCATTGATTTTCGCGGTCAGGAATTGGTCCGGTTGGTGCTCGGCGTCGGCCACGGCTTTTTCGGGCCCGGCCAGATAGACCCGCGCAACGCCGGCGCTGCGGGCCGCCTGCACGACGCCCGAAGCCTCGTCCTGGTAGCGCTTGTCGGTGCCGCAGATGACCGCCACCGGCGGTGACCCCGCCTCCGTCACCGCCGACGGCGAGACCGTCGGCGTCGACCGTTCCCGGGTTGATCGCCTCGATGCCGCCCGACGCCAACAGGTTCGAGGCGAACGTTGCGCGGATGTTGTTCTCGGCCAACGGGCCCAACGGCAGCAACAGCACCTGTGGCCGTGATCCGGTGCGGGCCAGGTACGCGTCCGATCGGTCCCGCAACGCCTCGAACTGCGCGGCGTAACGCACCAGACTTCCGGCTGCGAGCGGCGAGTACGTCGAATCGCTTTGCGGCAGAGGCGCTTCGGTGAGGTCCGGGAACTCGTTGACCCCGGTGATCGCGGTTCGGCGATGCGCGATGTCGTCGCTGCGACGGGCGGCTACCTCGGCGATCTGGCCGGCGATGAAGTCACGGGCTTCGGTGAATCCGCCGTGCGCCTCGATGGCCTGGAAATGCTCCCAGGCCTGCTCGGCCAGGCCCCGCGTCAGGTCCTCCACGAACCAGGAACCACCGGCCGGGTCCAGGACGCGGCCCACGTGTGACTCCTCGAGCAGCAGCAGCTGCGTGTTACGGGCGATGCGGCGGGCGAAACTCGTTGCGATGTCCGGGAATCCGCCGTCGATCGCCACGTCGAACGGGAAAACCAGCAGCGAGTCGGCGCCACCGACACCGGCGCCGAACGCGGCCAGGGTGCAGCGCAGCATGTTCACCCACGGGTCGCGCTGGGTCATCATCGGCAGCGACGTCTCGGCGTGGACGACGGCCGCGCCGGCATCCGGCTCGCCGACGACCTCGGCGACCCGCGCCCACAGGTTGCGCGCGGCGCGGAACTTGGCGATCGTCATGAACTGGTCGTCGTCGGCGGCGAATCGGAAGCTGATCTGCCGCAACGCCTGCGCCGATCGACAACCCCGACTCGGTGAGCACCCGCAGGTAACTCACCGCGGCCGCGACGCTGGCCGCGAGCTCCCACGTCGCATTGGCGCCGAGGTTGTGGAACGCGGGCCCGTCGACGGTGATCGCGCGCACGCCGGTGTGACCGGCGGCCCGCTTGGCCACGGCGACCACGTCCTCGATCTTCGGCGCGGGCCGTTCACTGAGCGCCGCGCTCAGCGGGTCGCCACCCAGGTCGATCGACAGGGTGGCGCGCTGGTCGGGTTCCACCTTGTCCGCCAGCGCCAACACCACGTCGGCGGCCGCCGCGTAGTCGGCGCCGGCTTCGAGGATCAGCGGCGCCATGCTCAGGTGGACGCCCTCGAGCGTCGCCGCGAGCTGGTCGGGGGCCACGCCCGATTCCCCGATCCGCAGGACCAGGGCGCTGGCCCCGTTGGCGAGCGCGTCCAGCACCGCGGAGTTGACGTCCTTCGCCGCGACGCCGGGTACCGGGGTGGCCGGGAAAGCCTCGGCGACCTTCCAGCCGGACTTGACGTCGCGCAGCGCGTCGCCGCCGCGCACGTAGGGCCACTCGCCCGGCAGCGGCGGTTCGGGCAGTTCGTCGAGCGCGGTGTAGAGCGCGCGGATCGCAATCCCGTCATACGTCGGGGTTTCGAGCAGCCGCTCGGGCGCGTCCCCCAACTGCTCGGGGTCCTTCCGGGTGCTTTTAGCCAGCACACCGGCGACCGCACTGCGCCAACGCCCGCGAACCTGTTCTAGGTCGGCGAGCTCGGGTACATCAATGGACACCGATTGCTCCCTTTTCCCAGCATGTGGGCTACAGCTCTGGGGATACCACTTAGCTATTGAGGCTAATTGATGACCGCTCGTCGCTAAAAACCGCCAGGTGCGGCGAGCGGGCCCGATTCCCGAGGAAACACCACCCTCGGGAAACGGTTTATTCATCTGTGCCCCGTACCCTAGGAAGGCGTGACGGGTTCCGCCACCAGCAAAATCACCGAAACGCTTCGCGATCTCGGCTGCGCCATCGGCGTCGCCGCGCGAGGCGTGTCCCGGTCGCGGATCGTCTGGACAGTGGTGGGCATCACAGCGCTGGTGGTGCTGGCATCGTTGCTTCCGCTGCCCTCGCCCGTGCAGATGCGCGACTGGGCGCAGTCCGTCGGACCCTGGTTTCCGCTGGCGTTCTTCGTCGCCCACATTGTCGTGACGGTGGTGCCCATTCCGCGCACCGCCTTCACCCTGGCGGCCGGACTGCTGTTCGGCCCACTGCTGGGCGTCGCCATCGCGGTGGTCGCCAGCACTGCGAGCGCGATGATCGCCATGCTGTTGGTGCGCGCGGCCGGGTGGCGGCTGAACCGCCTGGTGCGTCACCGATCGATCGACACCGTGGAAGAGCGCCTGCGACAACGGGGCTGGCTGGCCATCTTGTCGCTGCGGCTGATTCCCGCGGTGCCTTTCTCGGCGCTCAACTACGCCGCGGGCGCATCGAGCGTGCGGGTGCTGCCCTATGCGGTGGCGACTCTGGTCGGGTTGCTGCCCGGCACGACCGCGGTGGTGGTTCTCGGCGATGCGCTCGCCGGCCACATCAGCGCGCTGCTGTATCTGGTGTCGGCGGTCACGAGCGCGCTGGGATTGACGGGGCTGATCATCGAGATCCGGCACTTCCGCAGGCACCACCGCCGTGCGCACCGGCCCCTCGACGACGAGCCCTCCCCCGAGCCGGCCGCCATCAGCTGATCACCAACTTCGTTCAGACCGCCGCGCGGTGCGCCAAAGATCGGTCTAATGGTGAGGGTGTACGCGGTGGAGGTCGCGAGCTGGGGGACGCCGTACTCGCCAGCTCGTACCGTCGCGCTGCCGCTGAGCGCCCTGGTGTTAGCGGTGCTTGCCGTGATGGGCCTTCTGCCCAGCCGCGGCGAGCGGCGTCGCAAGCCGAAGCGGGCGTTCGCCGACGTGCTGCCCCAGCGCGCCAAACTGCACACCACGTTGCTCATCCTCGCGGCGGTGTGCAGCACCGCCGCCCTGGTGGCAGCCATCTGCTTGTTTCCCAAGGCCGCCACCCCGGCACAGCAGCCTCCCCCACCGCCGCCCACCCTGGCGCCGATCGATCTGCCCGCGGCCAGCGCCATCGGCCCCGGCGCCGGGATTTACATCGCCTACGCCGACGGCTCCGGTGGAATGGGTTGTACCGCAGGGTTTTTGGTGCACACCAGTGGCGACCAGGCTGGGATTCTCACCGCCGGGCATTGCAATCGCCCGGGTGAGCCGAGCAGGGTGACTATGAACCTGGGCGGGGTCCTTCCCTACACGACGCTGGGCACCTTCACCCAGACGATCAGCGAGGGGGTCCACAACGAACAGCACGACATCGGCCTGATCACGCTGGGCGGCGACAACGTTCCTCAGTCCTCGGCGATCGCCGCGTCGTTGCCGGTCACCGGTGTCGCCACGAATTTGCAAGTGGGACAACAGTTGTGCAAGTTCGGGATGGGCTCCGGCGCGGACGCCTGCGGACAGATCGTGAAGATCACCGGCAGCAAGGTCGTGTTTTTGGCGAGCGGCCAGTGCGGCGATTCGGGCGGCCCGGTCTATCTGTACGAAAAGGACGGCACCGCCAGCGCCGTCGGCATCCTCATCCGCGGCGGCGACCCCTACACCCCCAATGCGGGGTGCGCGGCCAGGGCCAAATTCTCCGTTGCCGAGTTGGTGCGGCCCTGGCTGGACAAGTGGCACCTGACGGCCGTGACCGCACCGTCTTCCCCGCGCTGACGGGTTATCAGTAGCGCCTCGGGGCGAGGTTTCCCTTCGATCTTCAGGTCGGCTTCAGGCTGACTTCCTACCGTCGCGGTAGCGCCTCCGACTCGGCGACGAGCGAGGCACGGTGACCGGGAAATGCGGTGCGAGTACGCCGATTTCGCGCCGACCGGGTGAAGGAACCGCCGTCAGAGAGGATGGATGGACCCAGTGAAAATCAAAGAACTAATCGCTGGTTCGTTGCTCGCGGGCGCCCTTGGGGTGGCCGCGGCCGGAATCGGTGCCGCGGTGGCCAGCGCGGATCCGCCGCCACCACCGCCGGGACCGGGGCAACCCTGGGGACCGGGACCGGGTGGGCCGGGTGGGCCGGTGGGACCGCCGCCCCCGCCGGGTGGGCCGTTCGGGCCGCCGCCCCCGGGCGGACCGTTGCACCCGGTGCCACCGCCGCCGGGGTTTTGATACCGGCTGTGCGTTAGCCGCGTCCTCAGGTGGCCGTCTCGATCACCGCGATTGAGGCGGCCACCACCGTTTCACCGCACAGCGACTAAATGTCGGGGATTCGTCGCGGCGGTGGCCGCCAGCCACCACCTCGAGACCCAAACCGCGTGAAGCATTACGGAATTCGTGTGAACCGCCGACCCACAGCGCACCGTCAAGATCAAGGCCGGCAACCAAGCCCTGACCACTGCCGAACCGCTACCCACCGATCTCCGCGATGCGACCATCGCGATCCGCCTCAACGGTGCGGCAACTGACCTCCCGCCATCTGCGGTACTCCGAAGGCGTCATTTCCTGCCCCCACGGGGTGCTGATCGGCACGTTTCGGTCCAGATAGTCGGATTCTGCAGCCCTCCATGCCTTCACGTACAGGTAAAACGGGATCGCGGTATGGATGTGATGAACCAGGTGATAGTTCTGATACATCAACAACGGACACAGAACACGCTCCCAGCCAACCCGAACCCGGGCGACCCGGAATCGGTCGTTCCGTACCGTGACCAGGCCGTGATGAGGCAGCCAGTTAAACCACCACGCGAGGACGCCCACGCCGATCCGCTGCGGGAGGAAGTAGATAAGCACCAGCTCGCGCCCATAGCCGAGAATCAGGATGGCGGTTACGAAGGCAAGGGCCAGGGTGAGGTGTACGGCAAATCCCAGGGCTTCCTTGCGCGGTCGCCGACGCAGGCGCGCTAGGTAAAAGCGGCAATACCAGGCATCGATCGTCAACCAGCGCAACGGCAGCTGCCAACGCGGGCCGGTGATACTCCACGCGTCCGGATCGTCGTGGATATTTTCGTTGGTGTTGCGGTGGTGTGCGAGATGCGTGTACGCGAGCATCGGGAATGTTCCGAACAACGAGACGAACGGCATCGACAGGCGGCCGAAGACCTGGTTGATCCACTTTGGCCGGCCGACGGTGTGGTGAATCGATTCGTGCGCCACGATGAACATAGAAACCGCCACGAAACCCTGAACGACGATGGTGACCACCAACCACCAACGGCTCACTCCGCAGAGAACCGCCGCCGTCGCGGCACACCACGCAACGAGCGATCCAAGCCAGACCAGCACAGTCGGCACCGCAATGGCCGGCCGCGCGAACCTGGGAGCTGGGAAGCCTCGCGGGATTGCGGCCACCTCGCCAGCGCCCCGTGACCTCTGCTCGGTGAGAGCAGCCATGTCGACGCTTGTCATCACGACTCCCAGCAAGGAACACGACGCTGACGCACTGCGTGGAAATCCATGTGGCACCACCTCGTTTCGGCTTTGCTCGTAGTACTTATTTCGTAATAAACCATTTGCCGTCTCGTCATATAGGTGAACACGATAAATGCGGTTATGGGCAAGCCCATGCGTGCGAATTCATGCGGTTATGCATGGGCCGGGGGGCTGTCCGATAAACAGCGGATCCGACCTCGTCATCGGTTAGTTTCCGGTCGGGGTGATTCGACCGCTGAAGGTGATCGCAAACGTGTTGCCCGTGAGACGCTCTCAACCTGCTGGCAGCGCAGACTTAATCGAGTCCCCCTCTACGCTCGCCCTGAGAGTCGCCTGGATTGAACCAGAATGTTCACCAGGGTAGACATCGGTACCTACTCGCCGGAAAGCAGCGTTGTTTCTCGCTGGAATGCAGCGTTCACTGTTGATTTCCACATCGTTGCTCACCGGTGCGGCCCCGGGGTTGGAGCTGTTATGCCTTCCCCTGCCCGAAAGATAGTCGCTTCGCAAACTCCGCGTTCCCGCCAGTTGACGCTTCCGGGGGCTCGAAGTGTCAGGCATTTTGCGCTACCTCCTGCACCGCAAGTTCGGGGCGCCACGTATGCTCGCATGTTTTTCCGCTTTTCAATACCGTCATAAGGTTCCCGGCCAAATCGGCTGATACCGATCTGACGGAGGAAAGCCGAACATGATCCATGAGATTCACCAGGGCGATCAGCTTGTAGCGTGGCTCTACCTGCGGACTTATCGCACCAGAACGTATGGCGACAGGTATCGTTTCGTGATACCTCATGCCCAGCACGAACGCTCTCTTAGAATCGGCGCTCAGCATGAACGGCTCGTCACCTTTGTCGAGAATTCGGAGCATGAGAAGGGGAATATCGCTTACCCATAGAGGTTCGGCAGGTTTATCGCGATCCGTATGGGTGCCGATTGGGTTTTTCGGATGAGTCCAAGCAATCGTCAGGCCGGCGGCGATAAGCTCAAGTCGCATTTTCTGTCGCCACACTTCACCTTGGAGAGCGATCGCTTCTACGAAGTTTTCCACATTCTGATATGCGACCCCGACAACCAAATAACGGTCAGGATGTTCAGCGTGAAAGTCACGCAACTCTGCTATAGTCCGGAAAAATTCGTCCTCATCCAGGAGCAAATCGCTTGTATCGTAGTAAAACTGGCGCCTTTCCAGCATCCCTCTGGTAAACGGGCAATGAGCTTTGTGGCCGTCGCCTTGGACAAGAAAATCAAGGTACCGTTGTATCACCGGCACACAGTCGTCCGCGTGATGACTGAGCTCAGTGAATACATAGTCCGATCGTCGGTTCATTGCCCGCCTCCCAACGGCAAAACTCGACACTCACGTCTTACCGGCGCGTGCGCTTACGTTGATCGCCCGAGATCATGCGCACCGCTGGCAGTGAATCCCCTCCAAATCGAAAACGAGTTTAACCCCGATGCGGGCTGGAAGGTCGCCGAATTGCACCAACAAAGTGTCGATCTGATCGAACAGCACTCGGGCCAGTTCGCCATGGTGGTCGCCGAAGCGGGCGTCGAGCGGCTTGATCAGCGCCGCTCGCTTGGTCTTCACCCGGCCCCGGGCCAGGTCGGCGAGGCGGTCGGGGTGACACTCGCCGGCAATCAGCACTTCGATGATGTCCCGCTTCGACGGCGTGTCCAGCGCGGACGCCGCCGAGGACCTGGTGGACTCCAGGCCGACCTGCCTGGATCACATTGCGCAGAAGTGGCGGACATTAGGCCGAAATCTCTGCGCCACCGGCTGACTACGGGGCAGGATTTCGATCAGTAACCACAGCCCGGGGTATGGGGGCGAGCGGGTAAAGCTTTGGGGGAGTCGATGAACCGTGACGATGTGACGCTGCCGCTGACACGCGGACAACTAGACATCTGGCTCTCGCAGGAATCGGGCTATGCCGGTACGGAGTGGCAGCTCGGCCTGTTGATAAAGATCGAGGGCGCGATACAGCGTGATGTCCTCGAGCAGGCGATCCGCCAAACGGTGGCGGAGGCCGAACCGAGCAGGGTTGCATTCTTCGAGGTCGATGGCCAAGTGGTCCAAAGGCCGATCGATGACCCGCATGTCGAGCTCAAGTTTCATGACCTGATCGGCACGCCCGATCCCGTGCAGGAAGCCTGCCGGCGGGCTTCCTCCATCCAGCGCACCCCGATGGCGTTGAACGGCCAGTTACTCAAGTTCGCGCTGTTCCAGACGCAGGCCGAGGAATTTTATTTGTTCGGCTGCTGCCACCACATCGTCTTAGACGGATTGAGCATGGCCCTGATGTGCCGTCGCGTTGCAACCATCTATTCGGCGATGGTCGCTGGATTGCCTGTTCCTGACGCCTATTTCGGCTCGCTGCAGGACCTGGTTGATCTCGAGTCGGGGTACGAGGCATCCACCGATTATCTGGAAGACGAAGCGTACTGGAGCACGAACCTTCCGCCGGAAGGCGGACAGGATTATCAGCTGCCCGACACCACGCTCGACCGGGATCCCTGTAGGCCGTCGGCGTCAGTTCAGTTGGATGCTTTCGCTGTCAGCCGCATGCAGGAACTGTCCAAAAAGCTACGCATCCGTCGCTATTCGGTCACCACAGCGGCATGCGCTCTCTTGGTGCATGCATGGTCGGGAAGCGGTTCGGAGGTGGCGCTGGATTTCCCGGTCAGCCGGCGGGTGCGTCCGGAGTCCAAGACACTCCCGGGGATGCTCGCCGGAGTTGTGCCGCTGGTCTTGCAGACGTCACCGGAAACAACGGTCGCCGATTTCTGTCAGCATGTGGACACTCAGATACGGGAATTGCTGAAGCATCAGCGGTTTCCGGTGCACCAGCACGACGAAGGCGGCTTTCTCAACCTGAGACAAGCAGCCAACAGGGTAGGTATCAATTTCATCCCGTCCCGATTGACCCTGGACCTTGGTGGCGCTCCGGCAACCGCGACATACACCAATAACGGCCCCGCCGATCACTTCGGGCTTTTCTTCATTGGGTCGAGTGACCAGCTGTTTCTCAGCACGGCAGGCCGCGGACAGCCGTTTGCGAGCTTTGACGTCTCCTACCTGGCGGCACGTCTGCAGCAGGTGCTGATGGAAATGACCGCCGATCCTCAGCGGCCGATCTCCTCGATCGAAATCCTCGATGAGGATGAGAATGCCCGGATCAATGGGTGGTCGCATCGCGCCGCGTTAACCCAGCCGGTATCCGCGCCGGTGTCGATTCCGGTGGTGTTCACCGAGCATGCCGCGCGTACCCCCGAGGCGGTAGCGGTGACCTTCGACGGCCACTCCATGACGTATCGGGGACTCGACGAGGCCGCAAACCGGTTGGCACACCTTCTGGCCGGTCATGGGGTTGGCCCGGGACAGTGTGTCGCGCTGCTGTTTCCCCGGTGCGCTGACGCGATCGTGGCGATGCTGGCGGTGCTCAAGACCGGGGCAGCGTATGTGCCGATCGACCCGGGGCATGCGTCGGCGCGGATGGAGTTCGTGCTTGCCGATGCCGCACCGGCCGCGCTGATCACCACGGCCGAGCTGCGCTCACGGCTGCACGGATCCGACCTGCTGGTCGTCGATGCCCATGATCCCGCCATCGAGGCCCAACCCAACACCCCACTTCCAATGCCCGCCCCCGAAAACGTCGCTTACGTCATCTATACCTCCGGCACCACCGGGACACCCAAAGGTGTGGCCATCACGCACCACAACGTCACTTGGCTGATCGAGGCGCTCGACGAGCGCCTGCCGCGCGGGGGGGTGTGGGCGCAGTGCTATTCCTCGGCTTTCGACCTATCCGTGTGGGATATCTGGGGTGCGCTACTGCGGGGTAGGCGACTGCTGGTGGTGCCCGAGTCGGTGGCGGGTTCCCCGGAAGATCTCCACGAGTTGCTGGTCGCGGAGAAGGTCAGCGTGCTGGCTCAGATTCCGTCGTCGGTGGCGCTGCTGTCACCGGAGGGATTGGAGGCCACGACGTTGGTGGTGGGCGGCGAGGCCTGTCCGACCGACGTGGTGGATCGGTGGGCGGCACCCGGGCGGGTGATGATCAATGCCTACGGCCCGACCGAGGCGACGGTGTGTGCGTCGATGAGTGCGCCGCTGACGCCGAGGCAGGGCCTGGTGCCGATCGGGTCGCCGATACCCGGGGCGGCAGTGTTCGTGCTGGACAAGTGGCTGCAGGCGGTGCCGGCCGGGGTGGTCGGTGAGCTGTACCTGGCCGGGCGCGGCGTGGGCGTCGGATATGTGCGGCGCGCTGGTTTGACCGCATCGCGGTTTGTGGCGTGCCCGTTCGGGGCCCCCGGGACACGCATGTATCGCACCGGCGACCTCGTGTCCTGGGGTACGGACGGGCAGCTGCGACACCTGGGCCGCGCCGACGAGCAGGTGAAGATCCGCGGGTACCGCATCGAACTCGGTGAAATCCAGGCGGCCCTGGCTGCGCTGGATGGGGTGGACCAGGCGGCGGTCATCGCCCGCGAGGACCGTCCCGGCAACAAGCGGCTGGTGGGTTACATCACCGGCACCGCCGACCCGACCGAGGTCCGTTCAGCTCTGGCTGATCGGCTCCCGGCCTACATGGTCCCCGCCGCGGTGGTGGTGTTGCCGGCAATCCCATTGACGGTCAACGGAAAACTCGACAAGCGCGCCTTGCCCGCACCCGAATTCACCGCCAGTGACTACCGAGCCCCGGCCGATGCGGTCGAGGGAATCCTGGCCGACATCTACGCCCAAGTCCTCGGGATGGAGCGCGTCGGGGTCGATGACTCGTTCTTCGACCTCGGCGGCGACAGCATCCTGTCGATGCAGGTGGTCGCTCGTGCACGGGCAGCCGGGGTGGTGTGCCGTCCGCGTGACGTTTTCGTCGAACAGACGGTGGCGCGACTTGCCCGGGTGTCCACGGTGGCCGATGGCGAGGCCGGCGTGGTCGACGAGGGCGCCGGTCCGGTGGTGGCCACCCCGATCATCCGCTCGCTGCACAGCGTTGATGGCCCGATCGATGAGTTCAACCAGACCATGGTGATGGACGCCCCGGCGGGCGTGACTGTGGCCGACGTGGCGGTCGTCCTGCAGGCGTTGCTCGATCGGCATGCAACCTTGCGGCTGCGCATCGACGATGACGGCGCCGGCGGCTGGTCGCTGGACGCATCCGAAGCTGGGTCGGTCGACGCCGTCGGATGCCTGCATACCGTCGATGTGTTGTCGGATGACGCGCTGGTGCGGGCCCGGTCGCGGTTGAATCCGGCGGCGGGACTGATGCTCAGTGCGGTGTGGGCGAGTTCCACCGGCCAGCTGGCATTGATCATTCATCACCTGGCCGTGGACGGAGTCTCGTGGCGAATCCTGGTGGAGGACCTCAACATTGCCTGGGCGCAGCATCACAGTGGCCAGCCCGTGGCATTGCCCGCCGGCGGGACGTCGTTCGCCCGGTGGTCGGCGCTGCTGGCCGAGCACGCGCAGAGCGCAGACGTGATGGCCCAGGCCGAGGCGTGGCATCAGGTGACGGCGATCCCGGCCGCGCTACCGCCGGTACAGCCGGAGGACACCTACGTCAGCGCCGGCCAATTGTCGGTGTCGCTGGATGTCGCGACAACCCGTCTGCTGCTGGGTGAGGTGCCGGCGGCGTTCCACGCCGGGGTCGGCGATGTATTGCTGATCGCCTTCGGGCTGGCGTTCGCGGAGTTCCTCGGCAGCGGCGCGGGTGTGCCGATCGGTATCGACGTCGAAGGTCATGGGCGCCACGAGGATCTGGTTCCCCATGTGGACTTGTCGCGCACGGTGGGCTGGTTCACCACCAAATATCCGGTGGCGTTGACGGTCGGTGGCCTGTCGTGGGCGCAGGTGGTCGCCGGCGACGCCGCACTCGGTACGGCGATCAAGGACGCCAAGGAGCAGCTGCGCGCCCTGCCCGATCCGCTGACCTATGGTCTGCTGCGCTACCTGAATTCCGAGGTCGATCTCGGTGGGCCTGACCCGACGATCGGGTTCAACTACCTAGGCCGGCTCGGTGCGGGTGCCGACCTGCCCGGCGAGTTGTGGCGGATCGACGAGGACAGTCTGTCGTTTGCGGGTGTAGCTGCGGCGGTGCCCCTTCGGTTGGCGCACCCGGTGGAGCTCAATGCCGGCACCATGGACTCCCAGGATGGGCCGCGCCTACGGGCGAACTGGACGTGGGGCCGCTCGGCGCTGAATGACGCGCAGGTCAGCCGGCTGAGCCAGTTGTGGTTCGAGGCGCTGGCCGGTATCTGCGCGCACGTCAAAGCCGGTGGGGGCGGGCTCACCCCGTCCGATATCGCTCCTGCCCGCCTCAGCCAGCAGCAGATCGACGAACTCTGCTCGCAGGGCGACGTTTTGGACGTGCTGCCGCTGACCCCGGTGCAGCAGGGTCTACTGTTTCACACCAGCTTCGCGCCGGGTCCGGACGACCTGTACACCGTGCAGCTCGGTATCACAGTCAACGGCGCCCTCGATGCGCACCGCCTGCGCGAGGCCGTGCAGACGGTGGTCAACCGGCATCCCAACCTGGTGGCCCGGTTCTGCGAAGACTTCGGTGAGCCGGTGCAGGTTATCCCGGCCAAGCCGGTGATCGCGTGGCAGGACGTTGAACTGAACCCCGTGGGCGGCGATGCCGATCAGCAGATTGAGCGACTGTGTGCTGTTGAGCGCGCCGCGGTCTGCGACCTGGCTGACAAGACGACGTTCCGGGCGGCGCTGATCCGCACCGCAGAACACCAACACCGCTTGGTGCTCACCATTCACCACATCGTGGCGGATGGCTGGTCGCTGCCAATCCTGATGCAGGAGGTGTTCGGCAGTTACTACGGCGAACGGCTGCCCGCGGCTCCGTCGTACCGCAGCTTTGTCACCTGGCTGGATGGGCAGGACCGCAGTGTCGCACAAGGGGCTTGGCGCGACGTGATGGCGGGTTTCGAGACCCCGACGTTGATCGGTACGCCAGGCCAGGTAGGGCGTCGCGACGTCGCATCCTTCCGGGTGTCCGCCGAGACCACAGCGGCCCTGACCGAGTTGGCCCGCTCGTGCCACACCACCGTGAGCACCGTATTGCAGGGTGCATGGGCGCAGCTGCTGATGTGGCTGACCGGTCAGCATGATGTGGCGTTCGGCACCGCGGTCTCGGGTAGGCCGACCGAACTGCTCGGCTCGGAATCCATTGTGGGTCTGATGATCAACACGGTGCCGGTGCGGGCCAACGCCAGCGCAGGGAGCACAGTCGCCGATCTGCTGGAGCAGCTGCAGCGCGTGCACAACGACATCCTCGAGTATGAGTATCTGGCTCTCCCCGAGATCCACCGGGCCAGCGGTCACGATCAGCTGTTCGACACGTTGTTCCTGTACGAGAATTACCCGATCGACGCCGGCGCCCTGTTGGGCGCCGATGACCTGGCCATCACCGACTTCACCAGCCGCGAGTACAACCACTACCCGCTGTCGGTGGTGGCGACGCCGGGCCACGAACTGAGCCTTCGCGTCGAATTCGACACGGACGCATTTGACCGTGCCGTCATCGACACGCTGATCGACCGGTTGCAGCAGGTGCTGGCGGCCATGATCGCCGATCCCACCCGGCGGTTGTCGTCGATCGATCTGCTCGACCGGGGTGAGCACGACCGCCTCGACGAGTGGGGCAATCGGGCGATGCTGGCCGAGCCGGAGATGACCGCGATCTCGATCCCCGAATTGTTCGCCGCTCAGGCGGCCCGCGCCCCAGAGGCGGTGGCGATCAGCTATGGGAATCGGTCGTGGACTTATCGCGAGGTGGAGGAGTCCGCTAATCGGCTGGCGCACTTGCTGATTCCTCAGGGTGTAGGACCGGGTACGCGTGTGGCCCTGTTGCTTCCGCGTACGCCTGAGGCGGTGGTGGCGATGCTGGCGGTGCTCAAGACCGGGGCCGCATATGTGCCGATCGATCCGACGGTTCCCGCGGCGCGGATGGAGTTCGTGTTGGGCGACTCCGCGCCTGTCGCTGTGGTCACCAACGCGGACGTGCGTTCCCGGCTGAAGGGGTCTGGCCTGCTGCTGATCGACATCGACGACCCTGCGGTGACGTCCCCGCCCGAGACCGCATTACCGGCGGTTGGGGCCGAGAACATCGCCTACATCATTTACACCTCGGGCACGACTGGGACACCCAAAGGTGTTGCAGTGCCTCATCACAACGTCACCCGGTTGCTGGATTCGCTGGACGCCCAGTTGACGTTGGGACAGGTGTGGACGCAGTGTCATTCATTGGCGTTTGACTTCTCGGTGTGGGAGATCTTCGGTTCGCTGTTGTATGGCGGGCGGTTGGTGATGGTGCCCGATTCGGTGGTGCGTTCGCCAGAAGAGTTGCACGCGTTGCTGGTTCGTGAGCAGGTCAATGTGTTGAGCCAGACGCCGTCGGCGTTTTATGTGCTGCAGACCGCTGATGGGCTCGCGTCGAGGTTGGGGCAGCAGCTGAAGTTGCAGTGCGTGGTGTTCGGTGGCGAGGCGCTCGAACCCCAGCGTCTGGAGACGTGGCTGAACCACCACCCCGGACCGCCGCGTCTGATCAATCTGTATGGCATCACGGAGACGACCGTGCACGCCTCGTTCCGCGAGATCGTCGACGGCGACGTCGACAGTAATGCCAGCCCCATCGGGGTGCCGTTGGCCCACCTCGCATTCTTCGTACTCGACGGGTGGTTGCGTCAGGTCCCCGCCGGGGTGGTCGGCGAGCTGTACGTGGCCGGTGCCGGGTTGGCCGCCGGGTATGTGGGCAGGCCGGGGTTGAGCTCGACGCGGTTTGTGGCGTGCCCGTTCGGGGCGCCGGGGGCGCGCATGTATCGCACCGGGGATCTGGTGTCGTGGGGCGCCGATGGTCAGCTGTGTTACGTCGGGCGTGCCGATGAGCAGGTCAAGATCCGCGGTTATCGCATCGAGCTCGGTGAGATCCAGGCGGCGCTCAACGCCCTGGACGGAGTCGATCATGCGGCGGTGATCGCGCGCGAGGACCGTCCCGGCGACAAGCGGCTGGTGGGCTACATCACCGGAACCGCCGGCCCGGCTGAGATTTGTGCTCAATTGAATGAACGGCTGCCGGCCTACATGGTGCCGACCGCGATCGTCGTGCTCGAGGCGCTGCCATTGACGGTCAACGGCAAACTCGACGTCCGCGCCCTGCCGGCACCCGAATACCAGGATGTCGAGCATTACCGGGCTCCATCCAGCGCGGTCGAGGAAATCCTGGCCGGCATTTATGCCCAGATATTGGGTGTGCAGCGGGTCGGTGTCGATGACTCCTTCTTCGATCTGGGCGGTGACAGCATCCTGTCGATGCAAGTCGCGGCCCGTGCCCGAGCGGCCGGCGTAATGTGCCGTCCGCGTGACGTTTTCGTCGAACAGACGGTGGCGCGGCTCGCGCAGGTCGCCACGGTGGACGCCGACGGCGAGGGCGGCGTGGTCGACGAAGGCACCGGGTCGGTGGTGGCCACCCCGATCATGCGTTGGCTGCACAGCGTCGAAGGTGCGGTCGAGCAGTTCAACCAGACGATGGTGTTGCAGGCTCCCGCGGGTGTCAGCGCACGCCGACGCGGTGGTGGTCCTGCAGTCGTTGCTGGACCGGCACGCCACATTGCGGCTGCGCGTCGACGACGACGGCGCCGGCGGATGGTTGTTGTGGGTGCCCGAAGCCGGGACGGTAGATGCCGCCGGCTGCGTGGACACCGTCGACGCGCTGTCGGCTGAGGCGTTGGTGGCGGCCCGGTCACGGCTCGACCCGGGCACCGGGGCGATGCTGCGCGCGGTGTGGGCCGAGTCGACGAACCAGTTGGCGTTGATTATTCACCACCTGTCCGTCGATGGCGTGTCGTGGCGAATCCTGTTGGAAGACCTCAACATTGCGTGGGCTCAGCATCGCAGTGGCCAGCCGGTGGCGCTGCCGGCGCCCGGGACGTCGTTCGCCCGGTGGTCGTCGCTGTTGGCCGAGTGCGCGCAGAGCGCAGACGTGATGGCCCAGGCCGAGGCGTGGCGTCAGGTGGCGGCAATCCCGGCCGCGTTAGCGCCGGTACAGCCGGAGGACACCTACGTCAGCGCCGGCCAACTGTCGGTGTCGCTGGATGTCGAGACGACCCGCCAGCTGCTTGGTGATGCCCCGGCTGCGTTTCATGCCGGGGTTCAAGACATATTGCTGATCGCGTTCGGCCTGGCGTGGACGCAATTCTTGAGCACCAGCACCCCGATCGGCATCGATGTGGAGGGCCACGGCCGCCAGGAGGAGCTGGCCCCGCATGTCGACTTGTCGCGCACGGTGGGCTGGTTCACCACCAAGTACCCGGTGGCCCTGAAATTCGGGGGGCCGGTAGGCGGCCTGTCCTGGGGACAGGTGACGGCGGGTGAGGATGCACTGGGCGCTCTGATCAAGGACGCCAAGGAGCAGCTGCGCGCCCTGCCCGACGGTCTGACCTACGGGCTGCTGCGCTACCTCGCCCCTGAGTTTGATCTGGGTGGGTCCGACCCCGTGATCGGCTTCAACTACCTCGGTCGTCTGGGTGGTGCGGCCGAGCTCTCTAGTGAGTTGTGGCGGCTCAGCGAGAACAGTTTCTCGCTGAGCGGCGCCGCGGGTGCAGTGAAGATGCCGCTGGCTCATACCGTGGAGCTCAATGCCGGCACCATGGACACCGAGGCCGGCCCGCAGCTGCAGGCCAACTGGACCTGGGCGCGCTCGGCGCTGCATGACAAGCAGGTCAGCAGGCTCAGCGAGCTGTGGTTCGACGCGCTGGCCGGCATCTGCGCGCACGTGCGCGGCGGCGGGGGCGGCTTGACCCCGTCCGACATCGCGCCAGCCCGTCTCACCCAGCAGGACATCGACAAGCTGGCGCAGCAGTACCGGATCGGCGATGTGTTGCCGCTAACCCCGCTGCAGCAGGGCCTGCTGTACTACACCGGCAGCGGGCAGGGCAGTGCCGACTTGTATGCGGTGCAGCTCGACATCACCGTGGGTGGGGCCCTTGACCCGCTGCGCTTGCGCGAGGCGGTGCACGCCGTCGTCACCCGCCACCCGAACGTGGTGGCCGGTTTCTGCGACGACTTCGATGAACCGGTGCAGGTCATGCCCGCCGATCCGGCGCTGGCCTGGCAGTACGTCGAGCTGAACTCGGCAGATGCTGATGTCGAGGAACAGGTACAGCAGCTGTGTACCGCCGAGCGCGTCGCGGTCTGCGATCTTGCCGGCCAGCCGCCCTTCCGGGCTGCCCTGATCCGCACCGCAGACGATCTGTATCGGTTCGTGCTCACCAACCACCACATCGTGCTCGACGGTTGGTCGAAGCCGATCCTGCTGCAGGAAATCTTCGCCAGCTATTACGGCGTGCGGTTGCCCGCCGCGCCGTCGTACCGCAGCTTTGTCACCTGGCTGTCCGAACAGGATCGAGGCGCCGCTCAGACAGCATGGCGTGAGGTCCTCGACGGGTTCGACACTCCCACCCTGGTGGGACCCCCTGGGCGTCCAGCGCTCGGTCTGCGCGGTACGGAATCGTTCCAGGTGTCCGCGGAGACCACGAAGGCGTTGGGCGAGCTGGCGCGCTCGTACCGCACCACGGTCAGCACCGTCTTGCAGGCCGCGTGGGCGCTGCTGCTGACGTGGCTGACCGGCCACCACGACGTGGTGTTCGGCACAGCGGTGTCGGGGCGGCCACCCGACTTGGCCGGCGCGGAATCGATGGTCGGTCTGTTGATCAACACGGTCCCGGTACGGGCGACCATCGGAGCGGAGACGACCACCGCCAACCTGCTTGACCAGCTGCAAAGCAGCTACACCAAGACTCTTGACCACCAGCACCTGGCCCTGAGCGAGATCCACCGTGTAACGGGGCACGACCAGTTATTCGACACAATGTTCGTCTACGAGAACTATCCGATGGCTACCGCCGCCTTATCTGCCGTCGACGAGTTGAACTTAAAGGGCTTCACCACTCGCGAATACAATCACTACCCGCTTTCGGTGCAAGCCGTGCCAGGCCACGAACTGGTTCTACGCGTCGAATTCGACACTGACGTGTTCACTGCGGCCAGAATCGAAAAGCTGGTCGAACGGTTCCGGCGCGTGCTGGTAGCCATGACCGCAGATGTGGAGGAGCAATCATGACCGTCGTGCGGGACGGCCGATTGTTGTCGATACACGATCGATACCAGGCTAGCTGCCAAACACCTTGGGCCAGAGGTGAATCCATCACGGATGGCGCTGTTTGACAGGGCTTCCTCGTCCACACCCAATCAGGGCCGCGCCTTCGACCTCATCAACGCGACCACCCCCAGCCCTCACGTAGTCAGACCCAAATCCCCCAAATCCCCCGGCATCAACCAAAAGCCTAATTAGCTACCCCGATCGCCCGGCGTTGATCGACAGCGTGAGCCGGAATTGTGCGCCGCCCCGGTGCGGCAGGCACGCCAGTTCGCCGCCGTGGGCACGCGCCAGCGCCCGCGCGATCGCCAGCCCCAGCCCGGCGCCGCCGTGATCGCGGGCGCGGCCGGGATCCAGGCGCACCAACCGCTCGAAGATGTTGTCCCGCTGGTCATCCGGGATACCCGGGCCGGTATCGGTGATGGTGATCTCCGCGACGCCCTCGGGTGCGCGAAGGTCGACGGTGATGGCTCCGCCGGCCGGTGTGTACCGGCGGGCGTTGTTCAGCAGGTTGGACACGATCTGCGACAGACGGGTCGCGTCGGCATTGAGATTCAACGTGGTCAAACCGGTGCGGTGGACGCTGATCTGCGGTGCCAGCATCGCGGCCCTGTCGGCCTCGCCGTCGAGAACGGCGGCCACGTCGACGTCGTGGCACTCGAGGGCGAGTCCGGCGTCGATGCGGCTCAGGTCCAGCATGTCGGAGACGAGTCGTCCGGCCCGGCGAGCGTCGGAGCGCAACAGGCTCGCCCGGCGGTACTGCCCGTCGTCGTGATGTTCGGAGGCGCCGTGCGCGACCTGCTCGGCGGCGACCTGAATCCCGGCGATGGGGGTGCGCAACTCGTGGGCGGCGTCGACGAGAAACTGCCGGGTTGCCGCCTCGGCGCGCTGCGCGGTGTCGGCGGCGCGCCGGGCGCGGTGCTCCGACATTTCCAGTGCGTCCAGCATGCCATCGAAAGCGCTTGCGGCGCGGCCGAGTTCGGTGTCGGTGCGATCCGGGTGCAGTCGCCGGCCGCGGTCCCCGGTGGTGATGGCATTGGCCAGCGCGGTGAGCCGATCCAGCGGGCGCAGCGCCGCGCGGCTGACCGCGATCAGCAGCAGCGCCGCGAGCAGCAAGGTCACCAGGCCCGCCCCGATCATCAGGCCACGCAGCTGATGAGCGACCTGGGTGGTCTGGGTGGTGTCGGCGACCAGGATCACCCGGCTGCCATCGGGTAGCGGGTGCACGACGGCCGTCGCGGTGGCATCCGGTGGAGGGCCGGGTGGCGGCGGAAGTGCATACGGCGGTGGCGGATACGGCGGATAAGGCGGTGGCGGCGGGTACGGGGGCGGTGGCGGGTACGGGGGCGGCGGCGGATACAGCGGCGGCGCTTCGACCTCCCCGTCGCTCAGCTCGGGACTGATCCCGCGGTCGCCGTAGGCGGTGCCGTCGGCGGTCACGACGAGCGCCCGAATCCCGCCGCCGTTGAGTTCGGCGGCGAGCAGATCCGGTGAGGTGTGCGCGGCGCTCAGCGCGTCGGCGCGCGAGGTCGCGGCCAACAGCCGGTCGTGCAGATTGCGATGGGCGAGCACACCCATGGTGATATCGATGGTGACTCCGAGCACCACCAGCAGGACGGCCAGCAGCACGAGCACCACCAGCGTCACGCGGCGTTGCAGCGACGGCGTCGGCGTGGTCGACGCGGCCGTCATGACAGCTCGGCCTGCAGGCGGTAGCCGATGCCGCGCACCGTGTTCAGGATCCGCGGCCCGTGCGCCTCCAGCTTGCGCCGCAGCCCGCTGACATGGACCTGGACCAGGTTGGGGTCGTAGGCGTCGTAGCCCCACACCCCGTTCAGGATCTGGCCCGCGCTGACGATCCGGCCGCGCTGCTCCACCAGGAAAGCCAGCACGCGCAGCTCGGTCGCGGTCAGGTCCAGCCGGTGACCACCGCGCGCGGCCACTCCGGCGCCCAGGTCCAGCGTGACGTCGCCCACCTGAATCACCTGGGACAGCCGTCCGCGACGGCGCAGCACCGCCCCGACCCGCGACACCAGTTCGGCCAACTCGAACGGCTTGATGACGTAGTCGTCGGCCCCGCCGTCGAGTCCGCGGAGGCGATCGGGCAGCCCGTCGCGCGCGGTGATCAAGACGATCCCGATGTCACCCCATTCGCGGACGACGTCGATCAGCGCGAAGCCGTCGCGTCCGGGCAGCATCACGTCGAGCACCACCAGGTCGGGCCGCATCCCGTCGAGAACCTCTTCCAGGCCGTCGCCGTCGCGGCGCGCATCGGTGTGATAGCCGACATCGGTGAGCGCTTCGCCGACCATCTCGCGGATGGTCTCGGAGTCCTCGACGACCAGTACCCGCGGCGTGCCGATGCTGAACTGATCTGACCGGCGCGCGGGCGAACAACTGCCGGCATGCCGCGAGTCCGTCATACCCCCATTGTTGCTACCGGTTCTGAGGTGAACCTGAAGGCCGGGTGGCGCGGACGCTCTGCACGGCAGCCTCGTTCGTCACCCAGCATGAGAGGTGTGCCAATTGCCCGCCTTTGCGCGACAGTCTCGCTCAAAGGCGGGGCCTCGCCGCGTTGTCGCGCAAAGGCGGGCACAAGGTTATTGCCCTCCGCCCGGGGACGACGGCGACCGATGAGGTTCGTCAGGCAGCCGATTTCTTCAGATCCATTTCAGCCCCGGCTCTTAACGTCCGTGACATGACCACGAACGACGACATCAACACCAATCCACCCGCGCCTGCGCCGGTCGCCCACCAAGCACCCGAGCGACGCCGTTACCCCACCGGCGTGGTGATCGGCGCCGGAGTGGCGGGTGCGCTGCTCGGCGCGGTCGGCACCGTCGCGGCGATCGCCTTCGCCTGGATCGTCAGCGTCGGGCCGCCCCCGCCTCCTCTCGGGCCGCCGCCGGGGCTGGCCGCGGCGCCGTTCCACGGGCCCCCGCCCCCTCCGATGGCCGGACCCATGCCGGGCGGTTTCGGATTTGCTCCGCCGGCCGGGCCGCCGGGACCCCCGCGGGGCTTCGTGCCACCACTGCCGCCGCCACCGCACCCCTGAGTGCAAGATGGGAAAGGTGTCCGAAACGGAATCGTCTTCGCTTGCCGCCAAAGTCGCCGCACGACTGCTGCGCTCCCGTCGACTCGTGCGCGCGCCGATCTGGATATACAAAGCCCGCGCGGGAGCGTTGTTCGGCTCGCGCATCCTGCTACTCGAACACATCGGCCGCAAGTCCGGCGCACGGCGCTACGCCGTGTTGGAGGTCGTCGACCACCCAGCGCCGGACACCTACGTCGTGGCGTCGGGCTTCGGCCGAAAAGCCCAGTGGTTCCGCAACATTGCGGCCAACCCTCAGGTACGCGTCTATGTAGGCAGTCACCGGCCGGCAGCGGCCAGCGCCCGGGTCCTGGACCAGCACGAGGCGGACCGCACGCTGGCCACCTATCGGAACCGTCGCCCCCGGACCTGGCAGCAGTTCAGGCCGGTGCTCGAGCAGACACTCGGCGTCCCGATCACCGACACCGATACGCCGCTGCCGCTGGTCCAGTTGCGCCTCGACAGTCCTGGTCAGGTCCCTTGATCGTCATCGCGGCGACCAGTGCCAAAAACACAGCGGCCGGGAGGCCGTTGACGACTTTGTCGCGCACCCGGACATGCGCGCCGACCGCCAGCACGAAGTACAACGTCAGCATCGCCGTCGTCAGGCGCGCCAGCGCGGGAAAACGGTGAACCGACAGCAATCCGGCCGCGGCGGCCGCTTTGACGACCGGCAGCACGGGCCGGATGTTCTCCGGGACGCCCAGGTCATCCAGGACCTTCTTGATGGGAGCCACCTGGACGCCGCATGCTACCGCGTCGACGGCGTGGAACACGCCGAGCGCCGTGTAGGTCTTCGGGGAAGTCAACACACTCATTCCGCAATCCTAGGGAGTCAGCTCCGCGGTCGAGCCATCCGCGGGCTTGCCGGCGATCGCCTCGGCCTTGGCCACCGCCTGGGCGACCGAGGGATCGGTTTCGGTGGAGAACCAGTCGGCGACCTCGGCGTCGTCGTCGGCGCTGTGCTTGGGCGCGTCCTCGACGGGCGACGGCTGGAAGCGGAACACGCCGTCCTCACCCGGGGTTCCCAACAGCTTGGTGAATCCCTGCAATGCCGCACTGAAGTCACTGGGCACCACCCACACCTTGTTGGCGTCGCCTCGCGCCATCTCGGGCAGCGTCTGCAAGTACTGGTAGGCCAACATTTCCGGAGTGGGACGGCCGGCCTTGATCGCGGCGAACGTCTTCTCAATGGCCTTGGCCTGCCCCTGCGCCCTCAGGTAGGCGGCTGCGCGCTCACCCTGGGCGCGCAGTACCCGCGACTGGCGGTCGGCTTCCGCAGTCAGGATCGTGGCCTGCTTGGCACCCTCGGCAGCGAGGATCTGCGCAGTCTTCTGTCCCTCGGCCTGCATGATCGCCGCTTGCCGGTTGCCTTCGGCGGTCAGGATCATCGCGCGCTTCTCGCGGTCGGCCTTCATCTGCTTTTCCATCGACGCCTGGATCGACGGCGGCGGATCGATGCTGCGCAATTCGACCCGGGCGACCCGCAACCCCCAGCGGTTGGTCGCCTCGTCGAGCACGCCGCGCAGCTGGCCGTTGATCTGGTCGCGCGACGTCAGCGTCTGCTCGAGCGTCATGCCGCCGACGACGTTGCGCAGCGTGGTGGTGGTGAGCTGCTCGACGCCGACGATGTAGTTGCTGATCTCGTAGACGGCAGCCTGGGGAACGGTGACCTGGAAATAGACCACGGTGTCGATGTTGAGGGTCAAGTTGTCCTCGGTGATGACCGGCTGCGGCGGGAAGGACACCACCCGCTCCCGCAGATCCACCCGGGCGCGAACCCGATCGATGAACGGCACCAACAACGTCAGTTGCCCGCTGACCGTGCGGCTGTATCTTCCCAGCCGTTCGATCACCGCGGCCTCTGCCTGAGGGATCAGCGCCACCGACTTGGCCACCACGACGATCGCGAAGATCACCAAGACGGCCAGCAGCACCAAACCAGCAACCGCACCTTGCATCGGACTTCCTTTCCTTCGCAGCGTTTCTCGCCGCTACAGACCGCTCTTGAAGACGACCGCGGTGGCGCCGTCGATCTGCATGACGGTGACCGGCTCGCCGGCTTCGTAGACGTCGGCCTCGTTAAGCGGGCGTGCGGACCACACCTGGCCGTCGAGTTTGACCTGGCCCGCGTCGCGCGCAACCCGTTCGAGCACCAGCGCGGTTTTGCCCTGCAGCGCCTCGATTCCCAGGCGCGGCGCCCCGGACGGCGTCAGCCGCCGCTTCAGCGGCGGGCGAACCAGCACCAGTAGCAACACCGACACGACCAGGAACACCGCCCCGTTCGCCCAGACCGGAAAGTCGGTCACCCAGCTGGTTAGCGCCGCGGCCAGTGCGCCCCCTCCGAGCATCACCAGAAACAAATGGCCGGTAAGCGCCTCCGCACCGGCCAGCATCAGCGCGAATATTAGCCAAAGCACCGCGGCGGGCATGCGGCAAGAATACGCGCGATCCGCCTTTGCCGGGCAAAACAACTACACTGCGTGATCGTGTGGTGTCCCAGTGTTTCGCTGTCCCTGTGGGCCAATGCCTGGCTCGCCGGAAAGGCCGCGCCCGACGACGTCCTGGACGCGTTATCCGTTTGGGCGCCAAAGCAATCGGTGACCGCGTATGATGCCGTCGCCGCGGGTCACACCGGGCTGCCCTGGCCTGACGTGCACGACGCCGGAACGGTCACGTTGCTGCAGACATTGCGTGCCGCGATCGGCCGGCCGACGCCGACGTCCGACGGCGCCGGCTTGATGCGCGGAACGATCAACGTGATTTTGCCGGTCCCCGGCGATGTGCGCGGGCTGACCCCCGGAACGCAGTTCGAGCGGGACGCCCTGGCCGCCGGCGAGGCGGTCATCATCGCCAATCCCCGCAACCCCGCCACCGCCGTCGGCCTGGTGCCCGAATTCTCCTACGAGGACGACGAGGACGTGCCCGAGGACTACGAGACGCGGCTGGCGGAATTGTGTGCGCTGACGTGGACGGTGTACTCGCTGCCCGGCGCGCCGGTGCTGGACCACTATGAGCTCGGCGATGCCGAACACACGCTGCGCTCGGCCGTGCGCTCGGCCGCCGACACGCTGGGCGCCATCGGGCTGGGAGCCGCGGCGGCCGACGTCGACGACCCGCGTGGACTGGTCGAGCAACTACTGGAATCCGCACGGCAACACCGCATTCCCGACCACGCGCCCACCCGTGCGCTGCGGGTGCTGGAGAACGCCGCGCACGTCGACGCCATCATCGCCGTCAGCGCGGGGTTGAGTCGATCCGACTCTCCGGACCGTTTCACCGCGCCCGTCGCCGCCGGCCTGGAACCGCTGGGAACGCAATCATCGTCGGAGGCGCGCATCGCCAGCGATGCGCTGCGGCCGCTGACCGCCGTGGTGCGTTCGGCGCGGATGGCGGCCGTGACCGCGATCCTGCACTCGGCGTGGGGCGACTAGTCCTGGCGGCTGGTGCCGGCCGCGCAGTGCGGCGGGCGGCACGGCGCGCCGTCGACGCTGGCTAGGCAACCCGGCACCGGGTCTGGACCGGCCACCCTCTCGGGCGCCCGGTCGTAACGCAGTTCGTCGATCAGGTCCGCGGCCATTTGCGCGAAACGCGGGTGCGCGTTGGGCGTCGAAGCCCGTACCATCGCCACCCCCGCGGCCTGTGCCTGGGCCGACAGCTCGTTGTCGAGGTCCCACACCACCTCGATGTGGTCGGCGACAAACCCGATCGGGCAGAGGATGACCGCCGTGGTGCCGGCATCCGCCAGCGCGGCGAGGTGGTCGGCGACGTCGGGCTCCAGCCACGGAACCTGGGGCGGTCCCGACCGGGACTGCCACGCCAGGTCGTACTCGGGGTATCCGGCGGCGGCCGCCACAAGGCTTGCGGCGTAGGCGACTTGGCGGCTGTACAGCCGCGGACCCAGTCGGTCGTCGGCGGCCACCGGGACGGAATGCGCGGTGAACACCAGACGCGCGCCTGCCTGCTGCTCGGCGGTCAGACCACCCGACGCCGCCCCGATGGTGTCGGCGAAGATCCGCACGAACCGCGGGTGGTCGAAATAGGGCCGCAGCTTGACCAGTTCGGGTGCATCCGGCCCGGCCGCCTCGCGCGCCCGGGCGATGTCCTCGACGTACTGCGTGCAGCTGGAATACCCGCTCCATGCCGACGTGGCGAACACCGCGGCACGACGAATTCCGTTGTCCCGCATCGTCGTGACGGTGTCTTCGACGTAGGGCTCCCAGTTGCGGTTGCCGAAATAGACCGGGAGATCCAGACCGCGGCCCTCGAGCTCGGCGCGCAACTGCTCGATCAGCGCCAGGTTGATCCGGTTGATCGGCGACACCCCGCCGAAATGCAGGTAGTGCTCGGCGACGTTGTCGAGACGTTCCGGCGGCACGTTACGGCCCCGGGTGACGTTCTCCAGGAACGGCCGCACCTGCTCGGGCCCCTCCGGTCCACCGAAGGACAGCAGCAGGACGGCGTCGAATTCCATTGCCGTTTACAGCAATTGGGTGCTTGCGCCACCGTCGGCGTAGATGATGGTCCCCGTCGTCGCCGGCAGCCAGTCCGAGAGCAACGCGCACACCGTCTTGGCGACCGGCGTCGGGTCCTTCATGTTCCAGCCGATGGGGGCGCGCTGGTCCCAGCCCTCTTCGAGCAGCTGCATCTGCGCGCCGGCCTCTTCGCCGAGTGCGCCGCCGACGATCGCGCTCATGGCCAGTGTCCGGATGGGGCCCGCGGCAACGAGATTGGAGCGCACACCGAACTTCCCGGCTTCGCGCGCCACGAACCGGTTGACCGATTCCAGCGCACTCTTGGCCACCGTCATCCAGTTGTAGGCCGGCATCGCGCGGCTGGGGTCGAAGTCCATACCCACGATGGAGCCGCCGGGGTTCATGATCGGCAGCGCCGCCTTGGCCAGCGAGGCGTACGAATAGGCCGAGATGTGAATGCCTTTGGAGACATCCTCGTACGGCGCGTCGAAGAACGGGTTGACCCCCATCCCCGTCTGCGGCATGAAACCGATCGAATGCACCACGCCGTCGAGCTTGTTGCCCTCGCCGATCTCGGCCGATACCCGCTCGGCGAGCGTGTCCAGGTGCTTCTCATTCTGCACGTCGAGTTCGATCAGCGGCGCCTTCTCCGGCAGCCGGTCGGCGATGCGCTGTATCAGACGCAACCGGTCGAACCCGGTCAGCACCAGCTGCGCACCCGCCTCCTGGGCCGCCTTGGCGATGTGAAACGCGATCGACGAATCGGTGATGATCCCCGAGATCAGGATCCGTTTGCCGTCGAGCAGTCCTGCCATGTCCGTCCTTAAATCTGGTTGAAATCCGTTGTCGTGGTTGACGTCAGTGACCCATGCCCATGCCGCCGTCGACCGGGATGACCGCGCCGGCGATGTAACTCGCATCTTCGGACGCCAGGAAGCTGACCACCCCGGCGACCTCCGCGGCGGTGCCGACCCGCTTCGCGGGGATGAACTCCAGCGCGCCGGCCTGGATCCGCTCGTCCAGCGCGCGGGTCATCTCGGTGTCGATGTAGCCGGGGGCCACCACGTTCGCGGTCACCCCGGCCTTGGACAGCTCCCGGGAGATCGAGCGGGCCATGCCGATCAGGCCGGCCTTGGAAGCCGCGTAGTTGGACTGGTTTCCGATGCCCCAGCTGCCGGAGACCGAACCCACGAAGATCATTCGGCCGAACCGCTTTTTCTGCATGCTGCGCGATGCACGCTGGGCCACCCGGAACGCGCCGGTGAGGTTGGCGTTGATGACTTTCTCGAACCTCTCCTCGGTCATCCGGATGAGGAACGCGTCCGCGGAGACGCCGGCGTTGGACACCAGCACCTCGACCGGACCCTGGTGCTCCTCGACCTCCTTGAAGGCGCGGTCGACGGCGTCGTTGTCGGTGACGTCGCACTCGACCCCGAACAGTCCCTCGGGCACCCCGGATCCGCGGTGCGTGACGGCCACCTTGTGGCCGTCGGCGAGCAGCCGCTGCGCGATCGCCAGCCCGATCCCCCGGTTTCCGCCGGTGACCAGGACTGAACGGGATACGAATGCGGGTTTGCCGCCGTCGGCGGCGGGCTCGCTGGCTTCGTCAGTGGCCATGTCAGTCACCCGGCCAACTTATCGTCTCGGCCAGCCAGAGCTGCAATCGGCTCAGCGCGAGCGCAACGCCATCGGAACCCCGGGCACTCACCGCCGCGCGCAGCCCAGGGTGGCCTGCCCTAGGATCTGAGCCTCATGGCCGCAGCCCCGACCCGTCTCTCCAGGCTCAACGCCCAAGCCGCGGCCCTCTTCGCGGTTTGCTGCGCCGGCTTGCTCGTCCTGCTGCTGGTGCGCAACCGCGGGCTGTTCGGCCATCCCATCTACGAGGCCGGCGATCCGGCGGCCAACTCGATTCTCACCATGCAAGCCAAGCACTTCGCCCTGCTGACCGGGCACTACTCCAGGGTCGGCTTCCACCATCCCGGTCCGGCTTTCTTCTACGTGCAGGCCGCCGGCGAATGGTTGCTACACGACCTGACCCGTATCGTTCCGGCGGCCTACAACGGGCAGGCGATCGCGATCATGGCCCTCAACGCGACGCTGATCGCACTCGCGCTGACCATCCTGTACACGTGGGTGCGCTCGGCACCGGCAGTGCTTACGGCGGCCGGCATCACCCTCATCTTCCTCGCCGAACACCCCCAGCTGGTGTGCTCCACCTGGATGCCCCATGTTTGCTTCGCGCCCTTCTTCCTCTACATAGTCGCGGTCGCGTCGGTGGCGGCCGGACGGCTGCGCCACTTGTGGATCATGGTGCTCGCCGGCAGCCTGCTGGTGCACGGCCACGCGGAATTCCTGCTCCTGGTTCCCCTGCTTGCGCTGGCGGCGCTCGTGCCCCAGCGACGCCCGTTGCTCACGCACCGCCGCGACGTGCTGGTCGCCTCAGCGCTATTGGCGTTGTTCCTGTTACCGATGGTGCTCAACGTGACTCTGCACTGGCCGGGCGAGATTCCGCAGTACCTGGCCTACGGCCACCGCGCACCGAACCCGCCGGTCGCGGCGGCGCGATTTCTCGCGCAATTCTGGGGCCCGGGTCCCGCGCTCGGCGCGGTGTTCCTGGTGGTGTTGTTCGCGGCGGATCTGGCGCTCGTCCGCAGGCTGGCACACCCCGAAATCGATGAGGCGGTGCACGACTTCTCCCGCCGCCTGCTTCGGGTCACCGCCTTGGCCACCGCGCTGTTCGCCTTCTACTGCTGGTACGGCGTGGACCATCTCTGGCAGTCCTACATCGGCGTCTTCTCCTACGCGTTGCCGCTGGTTTTGCTCACCTTGGGCTCGTCGGCGCTGGTGGTGCTGGCGATGTCACGGCAGGAGCTGGTAGGCCGCGGCCCGGCGGCCGGCGTCGCGGCTGTCAGCCTGGCGGTCGGGGTGGTGCTCGCGCTCACCACCGACTCCTTGCGCAGAGACCGCGACGAGCTGACGGGCGTGCCGATCGCACTCGACTACCTGGCCGCGCACGCCCACGGTAAGCCGATCGTGCTGGAGACACGCACCGACGAATCCTGGGCCGACGCACTCGCGCTCCTCGACGCCGCCACCCGGGACGGACGGCGCGCCTGCCTGGCACAGGAACGCTGGCGCCTGCAGGCCACGCGGGAGTTCATGTGCACGCCGCAGGAGCTGGCCGGCGGGGCGCGCTTCACGCTCAGCCGGGTCGACCCGGTGTCGCCGGGGGTCCCCGTGGTGCCGAATCTCAATCCGATCCCCGCGTCCTACCCGCCCTCGGCGATCATCGCCGCCGGCTGACAGTCACCGCGGAGCGAGCGTCAGGTCGGCAGGCGCCGGTTGATCAGCAACGCCGCCAGCGCCGCCAGCGCCAACACCAGCGCACCCAGGCGCACCCAGCCCACGCTGGCATCGCCCTTGATGGTCTCGTAGCCGATCTGCTGCTGCAGCGTCGTGTACACGGATTTCAGTTCCTGCAATGACGCTGCGCTGTAGGCGTTTCCGCCCGAGAGCTGGGCCACCTTCTTCAGGGTCTCGTCATCGACGGGCACCGGCTGGCGCTGGTCGTTGATCTCGACGAAGCCGTACGGGGTGCCGAACGAGATGGTCGAGATCGGCACGCCCTGGTCCTTGGCGGTGCGCGCGGCGGTGAAGGCGCCCTTCGGGTTGTCCGGGTTGGTCGGCATCGTCTCCTTGCCATCGGAGAACAGCACGATGCGCGCCGGTGGCGGTTTGTCGCCGCCGCCGATCACCGCGCCGACCGTCGCGATGGCCTGCAGGGCGGTGAAGATGCCCTCCCCGGTGGCGGTGCGGTCGGCGAACTGCAGCTTGTCCAGCGCGGTCTTCGTCGATGCCCGGTTGGTCGTCGGCGACACCAGCACCGTCGCCGTCCCCGCGTAGGCGATCAGCCCGAGGTTGATGCCCGGGGTCAGTTCGTCGGCGAACTGCTTTGCGGCCTCCTGCGCCGCCGCCATCCGGTTGGGCTGCACGTCGGTGGCGCGCATGGACTGCGAGACGTCGATGACCAGCATCACCACCGCGCGATTGCGGGGAATCCGGACATCGTTCGTCGGGCCCGCCATCGCGATGGTGAACAGCACCAGCGACGCGATGAGCAGGATCGCCGGCAGGTGCCGCCACTTGGGTGGCCGTTTGGGGGCGACGCTTTCCAGCAGCTCCATGTTGGCGAACCGCAGCATGCGTCGCTGCCGCGCCAACTGCATCAGGATGTAGAGCGCGGCCAGCCCGAAGACGACGAGCAGGAACAGGAAGAACCACGAATGTTCAAAGCCCGACAACGACATTGCGCCGAAAACCGGCAGTGTCACTGCCGCCCCGCCAATGCACCGCGCCGGCGGGATTCGACAAACCGCACGATGTCGGCGATCCAGTCACGGTCGGTGCGCAGCGTCAGGATCGGGGCCCCGCAGCTGCGCACGGTGCGCGCCACATCGGCGCGGTGGGCCGCGGCGGCCTTGGCGAAATCGTCGCGCAGCTGCGCGTCGATGGTGAACTCACGGGTGACGCCGGACTCGGCATCCTGCAGCACCACATCGCCGATGTCGGGCAGCTCGACGTCGCGAGGGTCGAGCACCTCGATCGGCCAGCACCTCGTGCCGGGCGGCGACGGCCCGCAGCGGGCGCATCCAGTTGATCGGCCCGAGGAAGTCGCTGATGATCACCGCCATCCCGCGGCGGCGTTCCGGACGGCGCAGGGCGTCGATCGCAGTCGCCAGGTCGCCGCGCACCCCGACCGGGGCCCGGGGGGTGGTGGCGATGGTGCGCAGCAGCGTCTGCTCGTGCTGACGCCCGGAGCGGGCGGGCACCCGGGTGATGGTGGCGCCGGTGGAGACGATCGCCCCCAGCCGGTTGCCGCCCCCGCTGTTGAGAAAGGTGATCGCGGCCGCGGCCGCCACCGCCAGATCTCGCTTCTCGCACACGGTGGTGCCGAAGTCCAGGCTGGCCGACATGTCGACCACCAGCCAGGTTTCCAGCTCGCGGTCGGCGATCATCTGCCGCACGTGAGGATGCGTGGTGCGCGCGGTGACGGCCCAGTCCATCCGACGGACGTCGTCGCCGGGCTGATACTCGCGCGACTCCCCCGGCTCTGAGCCCGGCCCCGGGATCAGGCCGAGGTGATCGCCGTGCAGCACACCGTCGAGCTTGCGTTTGACCGTGAGCTCGAGGGTGCGCAGCGCCGCCGACAGCTTCGGGTCGTCGATCTGACCCCGCTGCATCGACGGCGGATTGACCACCGCCGGCCGCTTGGGGTCGGTCACCGACCGCTGGCCGCGCCGGCGGGTTGCATCACCGGGGGCACCGAATGACCTTGCTGCGGAACGGCATTCACCTGAGGCAGGGCAACCGTCTGCAGCACCCGGTTGATGACGATCTCCGGCGAGATCTCGTCAGCCAGCGCGTCGTAGGTCAGCACCAGCCGGTGCCGCAGCACGTCGGGAATGACGTCCACCACATCTTGCGGAATGACGTAGTCACGGCCGCGGACCAGGGCCAGCGACCGGGACGCGGCGATGATGCCCAGCGACGCGCGGGGGGAAGCCCCGAACGAGATCCACGTCTTGACGTCGTTCATGCCGAGCTGTTCGGGATGACGGGTGGCGGTCACCACGCGCACCACGTAGTCCACCAATGCGTGGTGGACGAAGCCGTTGGCCGCGATGTCCTGCAGCCGCAGCAGGTCGCCGGTGTTGAGGATCTGCTTGGGCTCCGGTGGGCGCACGCCCATCCGGTAGATGATCTCCCGCTCCTCCTCCGGCGACGGGTAGCCGACGTTGATCTTGAACAGGAAGCGGTCACGCTGGGCCTCGGGCAACGGGTAGACACCCTCGTGCTCGATCGGGTTCTGCGTCGCCATCACCAGGAAGGGGTTTGGCAGCGGGAACCTCTTGCCGCCGATCGAAACCTGGCGTTCCTGCATGACCTCCAGCAGCGCCGACTGCACCTTGGCCGGCGCACGGTTGATCTCGTCGGCGAGCAGGAAATTGGCGACCACCGGGCCGAGCTCGGTGTCGAACTCCTCCTTGCCCTGCCGGTAGATGCGGGTACCGATGATGTCGGTGGGCACCAGGTCGGGCGTGAACTGGATGCGCGCGAACGTCCCGCCGACCACCTTGGCGAAGGTCTCGACGGCCAGCGTCTTGGCCACGCCGGGGACACCCTCGAGCAGCACGTGGCCCTTGGACAACAGGCCGACCAGCATGCGCTCCACGAGCTGGTCCTGGCCGACGATGATGCGCTTGACCTCGAAGATGGCCCGTTCCAGGGTCTGAACCTCGGCGGCCAGCCCGTTGCCACCGCCTGCCGGCGCTTCGTGAGCGGGGCCGGATTGCCCACCCGGACCGGAGTAACCGCTGGCGCCTGGCGGCGGACCACCTGCTGCTGTCATGAACTGCTACCTTCCACCGCTCAACCGACAAAGCTCAATCGGACACGACTGCTGGCACGACCGATGTCGTGGGGCAGCGACGTGCCCGCGTCCAACTATTCCAGGCCCACCGAATTCCGTCGACGCTGGTGCACCCGCCGCGGGGGCCCGCCCGTCAAACCGCACCTGGGGTCAGTACTCGATGATCCTGGTCAGGAACGGGGTCATGCCGGGCTTACGAACCGGGCTGACCGTGACCTTGGCGGCGCTGCCCGACGCCTCGAGCATCTGGCCGTTGCCCAGGTACATGGTGACGTGCTGGCTACCGTTCGGACCGTAGAAGATCAGATCGCCGCGCCTGGCCTGATCCGGCGGGATGTGGCGCCCGGCGTTGTATTGGTCACCGGAGAACCGCGGAATCAGCACCCCGACCCCGGCGAAGCCGTACCGCATCAGGCCCGAGCAGTCGAAGCCGTTGATGTTGGCGCCGTCGCCGACGCCCTTGCTGGGTCCGTCCAGCGAGCCGCCACCCCACGAATACGGCACTCCCATCTGGGAGCCCATCCGGCGAATCACGTACTCGATGGCCTGCCGGCCGTTCGCCCGGGGAATCTTGCCGCCGGGGTTGGTGGGCGTGGCGGCGGCGGGTGCGTCATTGCCGCCGAGGTTGATCCCGAGCCCGCTCAGGAATTGCTTGCCCAGGTCCATCGTGGTCTGGGTGGCCTGGGCGGTGGCCTGCAGCGAGGCATTGGCGACGGCGAGCGGGTCCCCGGGCGCGCCGGCGCTGATCTGGGCCGGCAGGGTGGGGTCCCACGCGCCGGGGTCGGCCCCCGCGAGCGGAGCCGGGGCGGCCACAGAAAACATCAGCCCGGTCACCACTGCGGTGATCCAGGCGAAGTTGATGAGACGAAACCGATTGCGGCGCATGGCTGTCCGTTCAGTACTCACTCAATCACCACTCGATGTATCGGATCACGTAGGGCGTCATGCCGCTGGTGCGCACCGGGGCCACGCGGACCTTCAATCCGATGTCGGGGGCCTCGAGCATCTGGCCGTCGCCGAGGTAGATCGTGACGTGCTGGCTACCGCCCGGGCCGTAGAAGATGACGTCGCCGCGGCGCATCTGTGCGGACGGGATCTTGCGGCCCAGGTTGTACTGCGAGCCCGAGTAGTGCGGGAGCTTGATGCCCACCCCGGCGAACGAATAGAGCACCAGACCCGAGCAGTCGAAGCCCGTGATGCCGGCCCCGGAGTCGATGCCGTGGCTCGGGCCGGCCGCGTTGCCGCCGCCCCAGGAGTAGGGCACTCCGATCTGCGACATGCCGCGCCGGATCACGTATTCACTGGCCTGCCGCCCGTAGACCCGGGGAATGCGCCCCCCGACCCCACCGGGCGCCGCGTTGGTGATGCCGGTGTCGTCGGGCTTGAGGATGCCCATCTGCTGCAGGAAGTTGCGGCCCAGACCGGCGGTGACCTGGGTCGAGGTGGCCGAGATGCCGAGCACCTGGTTGATCACCGCGATCGGGTCGCCGGGAATGTTGGCGCTCGGGATCATCGGCAGCGTGGGGTCCCAGGCGCCGTCCCACTGACGGCCCCCGCCCGACGACGCCGGCGCGCCCGGCGATCCGGTCTCCCACCGGTCACCCGACGCCGGTGCTCCGGGCCCGCCCGCACCCGCGGACCAAAGACGTGCGGCGTCGCGCTTGGCGGCCTCGCAGCTTGACCTGGGCCTGATCCCGTTCGGCGGCAAGGCGAATGATGTCTTCGCGTTGCTGATCGAACTTCTGCTTGGAGTTGGTCAGCGCCGCCACCGCGGCGTCCTGGCTGGATTTGGCGTCCGCGGCGGCCTTGTCCGCGTTCTGCTTGGCCAGCCGCGCGGCCGATTCCTTGTTCACCTGCTCGGTGCGGGCCTGCTGCAGCTTGGCCATCACGGTCTGCGAGCTGGTGGTCAGGTTCTTGGCGGCGGCTTCGGTGGCGATGATGTCTTCGGGGCTGCTGGCCGTCAGGTAGCTGTTCGACGGTCCATTCATATAGGTGGCCGCGGCGAACGTGTCGAAGCGGTGCTGTGCCCCGGCGATGGCGATGTTGGCGTCGTTGACCGACTGTTGGCTGGTCGCCAGATCGTGTTGGGCGGTGGCCGCGTTGTCCCGCGCGGTCTCCACGTCGACCAGGGCCTTGTTGACGCTTTCTTGTTCGGTCTGGATTTCGGCGCTCAGGTTCTGCAGCCGCTGGTTGGCCTTGGCGACGTTGGCGATGAGTGCGGCCAGATTGTCTGCCGTGGGATCGGCCTCCGCGAGGCCCGGCGTCGCTATCAAAAGGGCCAGGCTCAAGACGGATGGGACGACGGGCCGCACCAGCCTCGCGGCCGGTCGCGCAGAAGACCCCCAGCGTGTGCGTCTCATTCGGCTCAGGTCTCCTACGGCTCAACACGACGGGTGGCGCCAGCCACAGGTTCCCCGAAAGGCGCCAAAGACAACACCAGCATCATTTGCACCGTACGTCACACCGGTGGGCGTGCAAACGCTCCACCGAAATCGCACTCTCTACGTGCGTTTAATGTGACCGAACGGTGACCTGCCCGGTTTGCCGCAGGAGGTCGTGACGGTTCGTCGAGGGAACCCGAAGGAGCGAATACCGGTGGTTAGACGGCGGTATCGGTGTCGGCGGCGCTGGTTGCCGCGGTGGCATCGGACGTTGCTGAACGCTTGCTACGTGACTGCAACGACCGGGTGCCGACGGCCGCTGCGAGGACGGCGATCAACAGGAAAATCGTCAGGCCCGTCCACGGAAACTCGGGCGTGTCCAGCTCGTGCAAGAAATGCTGCGCGGAGACCACCGGGTTGCCCGTCTTGGCGATGTCCTCGCCGGCCTCGAGCGTGACGCGGGCGAACTGCGTGCTGTAGCTGCCGACGTAACTCGGGCTGAGCGTCAGCACCGTCGCGTCGTGATAGTCCGCACCGACCACCGTCGAGATGTCGCGCAGCGGGGTGTCGTTCGGGGGGTTGTGGTCGAGCAGCACGATCTTGAGGTTGATGCCCTGGGCGTGCGCCTGGTTGACCACGTCGAGCAGTCCCGGCATCGTCGCCGGCGGAGCGCTGACTCCGGTGGCGGCGACTTGAGCCTTCACCACGGTCATGTCGACGTCCACCGGAATGTAGGCGGGCAGAAAAGGAACCGTTTGCGGCAGCGGTCCGACGAAATAAGTTTGCCCGGTCATTGAGTCCCTCCTGCGATAGCGCTAGAGGCACCGTACGCGATCGGCCCGCGCATAGCGCTCGGTCATGCCAGTGCCGACTGACCGCATCGGGCCTCGCTTGCCACGACTTGTAAACCACGCACACGAAACGCCGGTGGCGGCCGGCGTGCGGAACGTCTCGGCGCGCATTGGAGCCCGACATGGGGTTTAAACCGGCGCCGGCGGCGACAAGACTGAATCAGCGGTGCCGGCGTAATGCAGGACAAGCGTACTGTTAAGGTGGCACCGCACCGCCGACACGGCCCGTCGCGGTGGGAGAACTAAAGACTCTGGAGTTGAAGTGACTGATTCTGCGAATTCGTTCGAAGCCCGCGACACCCTCGAGGTCGGCGACCAGAGTTACCAGATCTATCGTCTCGACGCCGTCCCCAATACCGAGAAACTCCCCTACAGCCTCAAGGTGCTGGCCGAGAATCTGCTGCGCAACGAAGACGGCGCCAACATCACCAAGGACCACATCGAGGCCATCGCGAACTGGGATCCCAAGGCGGAACCCAGCATTGAGATCCAGTACACGCCCGGCCCGCGTCGTGATGCAGGACTTCACCGGTGTGCCGTGCATCGTCGACCTGGCCACCATGCGCGAGGCCATCGGCGACCTCGGCGGCAACGCGGACAAGGTCAACCCGCTCGCGCCCGCCGACCTGGTGATCGACCACTCGGTGATCGCCGACCTGTTCGGCACCGCCGACGCATTCGAGCGCAACGTCGAGATCGAGTACCAGCGCAACGGCGAGCGCTACCAATTCCTGCGCTGGGGCCAGGGCGCCTTCCAGGACTTCAAGGTGGTGCCCGCCGGGCACCGGCATCGTGCACCAGGTCAACATCGAATACCTGGCCAGCGTGGTCATGGAGCGCGACGGGGTGGCCTACCCCGACACCTGCGTCGGGCACCGACTCGCACACCACGATGGTCAACGGCCTCGGCGTGCTGGGCTGGGGCGTCGGCGGTATCGAGGCCGAGGCCGCGATGCTGGGCCAGCCGGTGTCGATGCTGATTCCGCGCGTCGTCGGCTTCAAGCTGACCGGTGAGATCCAGGCCGGGCGTCACCGCCACCGACGTCGTGCTGACCGTCACCGAGATGCTGCGCAAGCACGGTGTGGTCGGCAAGTTCGTCGAGTTCTACGGCAAGGGCGTGCCGGAGGTGCCGCTGGCCAACCGCGCCACGCTGGGCAACATGAGCCCCGAATTCGGTTCCACCGCAGCCATTTTCCCGATCGACGAGGAGACCATCGACTACCTGAGGTTCACCGGCCGCACGCGACGAGCAACTGGCGCTGGTCGAGGCCTACGCCAAAGAGCAGGGCCTGTGGCACGACCCCGACCACGAGCCCGACGTTCTCCGAGTACCTCGAACTCGACCTGTCCACGGTGGTGCCGTCGATCGCCGGACCCAAGCGCCCGCAGGACCGAATCGCGTTGTCGGACGCCAAGTCCACATTCCGCGAGCAGATTCTGCAGACTACGTCCGGCGACGAGCGACGGCCAGCAGGGCTACTCGAAGCTGGACGAGGCGGTCGACGAGACGTTCCCGGCCAGCGATCCCGGCGCGGCTGTCGAACGGCCACGCCGACGACGCACGAGGTCCACTCGGTCGGCCGCCAACGCACGCCAAGGGCCGCCCGAGCAACCCGGTGACGGTGAAGTCCGACGAGCGCGGCGAATTCGTGCTCGACCACGGCGCGGTGGTGATCGCCGCGATCACGTCGTGCACCAACACCTCCAACCCCGAGGTCATGCTGGGCGCGGCGCTGCTGGCGCCGCAACGCCGTCGAGAAGGGGCTGACCTCCAAGCCGTGGGTGAAGACCACGATGGCGCCCGGCTCGCAGGTGGTCAGCGACTACTACGACAAGGCCGGCCTGTGGCCGTATCTGGAGAAGCTCGGCTTCTACCTGGTCGGCTACGGCTGCACCACCTGCATCGGCAACTCCGGCCCGCTGCCGGACGAGATCTCGAAAGCGATCAACGACAACGACCTTTCGGTCACCGCCGTGCTGTCGGGCAACCGCAACTTCGAGGGCCGCATCAACCCCGACGTGAAGATGAACTACCTGGCGTCGCCGCCGCTGGTGATCGCCTACGCGCTGGCCGGCACCATGGACTTCGACTTCGAGAACGAGCCGCTCGGGCACGGATAAGGACGGCAACGACGTCTTCCTGCAAGGACATCTGGCCGTCGCAGAAGGACGTCTCCGACACCATCGCCTCGGCGATCAACCGCGAGATGTTCACCAAGAACTACGCCGACGTGTTCAAGGGCGACGAGCGCTGGCGCAACCTGCCGACCCCGAGCGGCAACACCTTCGAGTGGGATGCAGGAGTCGACCTACGTGCGCAAGCCTCCGTACTTCGACGGCATGCCGGCCGAGCCCGAGCCGGTCGCCGACATCAGCGGCGCCCGGGTGCTTGCGCTGCTGGGCGATTCGGTGACCACCGACCACATCTCCCCGGCCGGCAGCATCAAGCCGGGCACCCCGGCCGCGCAGTACCTCGACGAGCACGGCGTGGAGCGCAAGGACTACAACTCCTTCGGCTCGCGGCGCGGCAACCACGAGGTGATGATCCGCGGCACGTTCGCCAACATCCGGCTGCGCAACCTGCTGCTCGACGACGTGTCCGGCGGCTACACCCGCGACTTCACCCAGCGATGGCGGCTCCGCAGGCGTTCATCTACGACGCGGCGCAAAACTATGCGGCACAAGACATTCCGCTGGTCGTGCTGGGCGGCAAGGAGTACGGGTCGGGCTCGTCACGAGACTGGGCCGCCAAGGGCACGCGGCTGCTGGGCGTTCGCGCGGTGATCGCCGAGTCGTTCGAGCGGATCCACCGCTCCAACCTGATCGGCATGGGCGTGATTCCGTTGCAGTTCCCCGACGGCAAGTCGGCCGAGGAGCTGGGCCTGGACGGCACCGAGGTGTTCGACATCACCGGCATCGAGGAGCTCAACAACGGCAAGACGCCGAAGACGGTGCACGTCAAGGCCAGCCAAGGACGGCGGGGACGACATCGAGTTCGACGCGGTGGTGCGCATCGACACCCCCGGTGAGGCGGACTACTACCGCAACGGCGGCATCCTGCAGTACGTGCTGCGCAACATGCTCAAGTCCGGCTAACCCCGAGCCGATCCAGTCACCCATGCCTAAGGTCAGCGAGGACCATCTGGCGGCTCGTCGCCGCCAGATCCTCGACGGCGCCCGCCGTTGCTTTGCCGAATACGGTTACGACAAAGCCACGGTGCGCCGGCTGGAGAAGGCGATCGGGATGTCGCGCGGCGCGATCTTCCACCACTTCCGGGACAAGGACGCGCTGTTCTTCGCCCTCGCCCACGAGGACGCCGAGCGGATGGCCGACGTGGCGTCCCGCGCGGGCCTGATCCAGGTGATGCGCGACATGCTGGCCGCGCCCGACCAGTTCGACTGGCTGGCCACCCGATTGGAGATCGCCCGCAAGCTGCGCAACGATCCCGCATTCAGCCGCGGCTGGGCGGAGCGGTCGGCCGAGCTGGCGGCGGCGACCACCGATCGGCTGCGCCGGCAGACGGAGGCACACCGGGTGCGCGACGACGTGCCCGGCGACGTACTGCAGTGCTATCTGGAACTGGTGCTCGACGGCCTGGTGGCCCGGTCGGCGTCCGGCGAGGATCCCGCAGCGGCTTATCCGCGGTCCTCGACCTGGTGGAAAACTCGGTGCGCCGCAACGATTCTGAGAAGCGATCGTAGCGCCACTGCGAACAAGGGGACGTGATTTCGCAGTGACGCTACGCCCGCGCGGTTTTGGCGGTCCGGTTGGGGCCGCCGCGGCTGCGCATCGTGGTGCCCGACTCCCGCAGCAAGCTGTGAATCGACCCGTACGACCTGCCGGTCGTGGCGACCAGACTGCGGATGCTGGCACCGCCTTCGTAGGCGTGGCGCAGCTCGTCCAGCAACTGGTCGCGTGTCTTGGCCGACCTTTGCAGTGTTCTCTTCATGGCTCCTCCGACGCGGGACACGATCGCAAGCACCCAGAGTAAGAAGCCGCTGTCGGTCGCGGGCCGATTTCGCCAAATCGCCTGCGGCCACGTGATGCGAAGTCGTGGCGATCGCGAGCGCGGCGCCGCCGGGCGAAGCGGGTCGCCACCATCAAATCAGGCGAGCTCGATCAGATCCCGGTATTCGTCGGACCAGTAGTCCTCGGTGCCGTCGGGCAACAGCACGACGCGCTGCGGGTCGAGGGCCTCGGCGGCGCCGGGGTCGTGCGTCACCAGCACGACGGCGCCCTGGTAACTGCGCAGCGCGTCGAGCACCTGCTCGCGCGAGGCCGGGTCGAGGTTGTTCGTCGGCTCGTCGAGCAGCAGCACGTTGGCGGTGGACGCCACCAGACCGGCCAGCGCCAGCCGGGTCTTCTCACCGCCGGACAGGGTGCCGGCCGGCTGGTCGAGTTGCGGACCGCTGAACATGAACGCGCCCAGCAGGCCGCGCAGGTCCTGCTCACCCGAATCCGGTGCGGCGTGGCGGATGTTCTCCCACACGGTCGCATCGTTGTCGAGCGTGTCGTGTTCCTGGGCGAAGTAGCCGATCCGCAGCCCGTGTCCGGGCTCGAGCCCTCCGGTGTCGGGGGCCTCGGTGCCGGCCAGGATCCTCAGCAGGGTGGTCTTGCCGGCGCCGTTGAGGCCCAGCACCACCACCCGCGAGCCGCGGTCGATCGCCAGGTCGACACCGGTGAACACCTCCAGCGACCCGTAGGACTTGCTCAGCCCGGTGGCCACCAGCGGCGTGCGGCCGCATGCGGCCGGGTTGGGGAACTTGATGCGGGCCACCTTGTCGGCCACCCGCTCTTCATCGAGCGCGGCCATCATCCGGTCGGCGCGACGCAACATGTTTTGTGCGGCAACGGCTTTGGTGGCCTTCGCGCCGAGCTTGGCGGCCTGTGAGCGCAGCGCGGTCGGCCTTGCGTTCGGCGTTCGCGCGTTCCCGGCGGCGGCGCTGCTCGTCGGTGGCCCGCGCGTCGAGATACTTCTGCCACGTCATGTTGTAGACGTCGACCTCGCCGCGCACCGCGTCCAGGAACCACACCCGGTTGACGACGTCGGCGAGCAGTTCGACGTTGTGGCTGATGATCACCAACCCGCCGGTGTGCGAACGCAGGAAATCCCGCAGCCAGCCGATGGAATCCGCGTCCAGGTGGTTGGTCGGCTCGTCGAGCAGCAGCGTGGTCGACGAACCCGACATTCCGGCGCCGCCCTCCGACGCGGCGAACAGGATGCGGGCCAGTTCCACCCGGCGGCGCTGTCCGCCGGACAGGGTGCGCAGCTGCTGCGTCAGCACCCGTTCCGGCAGGCCGAGACTCGCGCAGATGCGGCTCGCTTCGCTTTCCGCGCCGTAGCCGCCGAGCGCGACGAAACGCTCCTCCAGCTGCCCGTACCGGCGGATCGCGCGGTCGCGTGCGTCGTCGTCGGCGACCTCGGCCATCAACGCCTGCTGCTTTTCCAGATCGGTCAGCAACACGTCGAGCCCGCGGGCCGACAGCACCCGGTCGCGGGCCAGCACATCGAGGTCACCCTCTTTGGGATCCTGTGGCAGATAACCGATTTCGCCGGTGCGGTTGATCGCCCCGGCATAGGGTTCGGTCTCGCCCGCCAGGATGCGCAGGGTGGTGGTCTTGCCGGCGCCGTTGCGGCCCACCAGCCCGATGCGGTCGCCGGGCTGCACGCGCAGGTCGGGACCGTCGGGTGAGAGCAGGATGCGCGCACCAGCGCGGACCTCGAGGTCCGTGGCCGTGATCACGATCGCTCTCCTTGTTGAAAAGACGCCTATTTGTCGTCGGTGAACGCCGGTGGTCGTCGTTCTGCGCGCGCGGCAACCGCTTCTTCGAAGTTGGCGGTGAGCAGGCGGACGAAAAGCTGTCCCAAGCCTTCGGCTTGCATGTGCCCTTCCAGGCTACCGGCGTCCAGTCCACTCCACAGCGTGCGCTTGGTCAACTCGATGCCCGGCCGCGAGAAGGCCGCCATCCGCGCGGCGATGGCGTAGCAGGTGTCCAGCAGCTGCTCCTCGGGCACCTGGCAGGACACCAGCCCGATGCGCTCGGCCTCCTCCGCGGTGACGTCGCGACCGGTCAGCATGATCTCGAACGCGCGCGACGACCCGATGGCCCGCGGCAGCAGGTAGGACAGGCCCAGTTCGCTGGCGGTCAGCCCGTTGTTGATGCCGGCGGCGCGGAAGTACGCGCTGGTCGAGGCCACCCGGATGTCGGCGGCCAGGGCCAGGCACAACCCGCCGCCGATGGCGGGGCCGTTGACCGCGGCGATCACCGGCTGGTGCAACCGGCGCAGCGCCAGGATGACCTCGTCGAGGATCTCCATGGAGCGCAGCGCATAGGTCGGGCGGGTCAGCCCCTCGACGTGGGGCACCGAGCCCGCGGACTTGTGATCGGCGCCGGAGGAAAAACCGCGACCCGCTCCGGTCAGCACGACCACGCGCACCGAGTTGTCGTAGGTGACCTTGTCCAGGGCCTCTTTGAGCGGAAGCATGACGTCGAACGCCATGGAGTTCATCCGCTCGGGCCGATTCAGGGTTATCAGCGCGACGCCGGGCCGCGGGTGATCTACCAGTACCAAACTCACCCATGCAACCTAGCGCGTAGCTAACCCTGGTCCGCGCGCAGCGCGGTGTGGGGCTTATTCGGCCTGTCCGGCCTCTGCGGCGTCCGACGTCGAACGCGCGGACTTGCTGCGACCAGGTCCTCCAGGGCGGCCGGCGGCAGGGCTCCGGGCTGGTTGAACAGCAGTTTGCCCTTCTTGAAGGCCATCAGCGTGGGGATGGACCGGATCTGGGCGGCCGCGGCCAGCTGTTGTTCGGCCTCGGTGTCGACTTTGGCGTGCACGATGTCGGGGTGTTTCTCCGACGACGCCTTGAAAGTAGGACCGAACTGGCGGCACGGACCGCACCAGGACGCCCAGAAGTCGACGAGCACGATGTCGTTGCCCTCGATGGTTTCGTTGAACTTCTCAGCGGTGAGATCGAGTGTTGTCACGTTTTGCGTAACGACCGGGGCTGACGCGATGTTCCCCGAGCGCCGGCCGGCTTGCGCCGTCGCCGACCGGCACTGGTTACGGTTGCGTACGTTTTCCCGCGTCCGACAGACTGTGCCTGACGATCCGCCGCCTCGAGGACCAGTGAGGGAATCGCGTTGGGCCACTACATCGCTAACGTTCGTGATATCGAGTTCAACCTCTTCGAAGTTCTCGATGTCGGCGCCGTCCTGGGCACCGGCGGCTACAGCGACCTCGACGAGGACACCGTCCGAACGATATTGGCCGAAGCCGCTCGCCTTGCCGAAGGTCCGGTGGCCGAATCCTTCGCCTTCGCCGACCGCAATCCGCCGGTATTCGACCCGGCCGAGCACAGGATCACGGTGCCCGACGAGTTGGCCAAGACGGTGGCGGCGCTCAAGGAAGCCGGCTGGTGGCGGCTGGGCATGGCCGAAGAGATCGGCGGCATGCCCGCGCCACCGCCGTTGGCGTGGGCGGTCAACGAAATGCTCATCTGCGCCAATCCCTCGGCGAATTTCTTTTGCCTGGGGCCGTTCATGTCTCAGGCGTTGTACGTCGAGGGCAACGAGCAGCAGCGCCAATGGGCGGCCCAAGGCGTGGAGCGGGGCTGGGCGGCGACCATGGTGCTCACCGAGCCCGACGCGGGCTCCGACGTCGGCGCGGGCCGCGCCAAAGCCATCGAACAACCCGACGGCACCTGGCACATCGAGGGCGTCAAGCGTTTCATCTCCGGCGGCGACGTGGGCGACACCGCGGAGAACATCTTCCATTTGGTGCTGGCCCGCCCCGAGGGCGCCGGCCCCGGCACCAAGGGGTTGAGCCTGTTCTACGTGCCCAACTTCCTGTTCGACCCGGACACCTTCGAACTCGGCCCCCGCAACGGGGTTTACGTCACCGGGGTGGAACACAAGATGGGCATCAAGTCCTCCCCCACGTGCGAATTGACTTTCGGCGCAACGGATGTGCCCGCCGTCGGTTACCTGGTCGGCGACGTGCACCGGGGTATCGCGCAGATGTTCACCGTAATCGAGCACGCGCGCATGACAATTGGCGTCAAAGCGGCCGGCACGCTGTCCACGGGCTACCTGAACGCGCTGGCCTTCGCCAAGGAGCGGGTGCAGGGTGCGGACCTGACGCAGATGTCCGACAAGACCGCGCCGCGGGTCACGATCATCCACCATCCCGACGTGCGTCGCAGCCTGATGACCCAGAAGGCATACGCGGAGGGGCTGCGCGCGCTCTACATGTATGCCGCCGCCCATCAGGATGATGCAGTGGCCCAACGTGTTTCGGGTGCCGATCACGAGATGGCGCACCGGATCGACGATCTGCTGCTGCCGATCGTCAAAGGGGTGAGCTCGGAGCGGGCCTACGAGGTACTGACCGAGTCGCTGCAGACGCTGGGCGGTTCCGGCTTCCTGGCCGACTATCCGCTCGAGCAGTACATCCGCGACTCCAAGATCGATTCGCTCTATGAGGGCACCACCGCCATCCAGGCGCTCGACTTCTTCTTCCGCAAGATCGTGCGCGACCGGGGTGAGGCCCTGCAGTTCTTGACGGCTCAGATCACGGCGACCATCGACAACTGTGACGAGGCGCTCAAGCCGATCGCCCAGCTGGTGCAGACCGCGTACGACGACGTGACGGCGATGACGGGTGCGCTGACCGGCTACCTGATGTCCGCGGCGCAGCAGCCGGGCGAGATTTACAAGGTGGGGCTGGGATCGGTGCGCTATCTGCTCGCGGTCGGCGATCTGCTGATCGGCTGGCGGTTGTTGGCGCAGGCCGACATCGCGCATCGCGCGCTGGCCGGTGCGGCCGGCCACGACGAACCGTTCTACCGGGGCAAGGTCGCGACCGCGGGGTTCTTCGCAAAGAACATGCTGCCCAAGCTCACCGCGCTGCGCGGAGTCATCGAGACCATCGACGACGAGATCATGAAGGTGACCGAAGACGCGTTCTGAGGGCCCCACAGGTTAGGCACAGTTTAAACGGGTAAACCATGACGTTGGCTCTAACCGACGAATGGAGAAACCTTGATGTCTGCCAGCTGTCACATGCCCCGGCTCACTCGCTTCGCGGTCTTCGCCATCGCGGGGGCCACCGCGTTGTCCCTGTCTGCCTGCGGCTCTTCGAACAAGACCGGCTCCACGTCGACCTCGACATCAACCTCGACGTCCACCGTCACGTCGACCAGCACATCGTCCACCCCTAACGCCGAAGCGCGGGTCAGCGGTCTGATCGCGTCGGTGGCCGGCAACTCCATCCAGGTCACCAAGGAAGACAACGCGACCGCCTCGGTCAACTTCACCTCCACCACCAAGATCACCGAGGCCGTTCCGGCCGGGCTTCCGGACGTCACCCCGGGCAGCTGCGTCAGCGTCAAGCCGGCGGAGGGATCGACGCCGGCACCCGGACAAGCCGTCACCGCCGCGTCGGTGAAGATCAGCGAGTCCGTGAACGGCGCCTGCCCGAAGCCCCCTCAGTCCGCGCCCGGCGGCTCGACCACCACCCCGCCCTCCTCCCGCCTTCGCAGGCGCCCGCGAAGCCGGCCTGGGTCCGGGGCTCGGTCGCGTCGGTGTCCGGTAACACCATCAACCTGACCAACACCGATCCCAGCGGCAACACGACGCAGACGAGCGTGACGGTCGATAACAAGACCAAATACACCAAGCAGTCGTCCGCCAACACCGACGCGATCACGCCGGGCAAATGCCTGTCCGCGCGTGGAACGCAGGACAACGGCGGTGCGCTGCAGGCGACGAGCATCAAGTTACGACAGGCTGTCGACGGCAAGTGCGGCAAGCCCAAGCAGCCCGGCCAGGGTGGCTGACCCCGGCCCGGCTGACTGAGATTGCCGTCACTCTTGACGGGCGCGGCGTGAGAACCGCGCCCGGCGGGGGTAATTACCCAGGGCGGCGAAACGTTTGATCGGAGATGAGTCCTGTGCCTGCCCTATCGATGAAGACCCGGCGGACGCAGATCGCGCTCGGCGCACTCATCGCTTTCGTCGCCCTGTGCGTCGCCATGTGTGGCCCCTCACACGACACGTCGACCAGCAGCCCGCCACCGGCCGTCACGGCGGTCCCGCCGAGCGCCGCACCCAGTGCGGCGCCGCCGCCCGCCCCCCCGCCACCTCCGGTCGGCAAGGATTATGTCGAGGGCATGGTGCAGTCGAATTCAAATGGCACGATCGCGCTCCGGACGCGATCCGGCTCGGCGACGGTGGATTACTCGCCGCAGACCAGGGTCGCCGATGTCACCCCGGCGAAGCTGAGCGATGTGACGCCCGGCAGTTGCGTGAATGTCAAAGCCACCCCGCAGAGCGCGCCGCCACCCGGGGCTCCAGCGCCCGGCGGCCCAGCTCCTCCCGGCCCGATCACCGCGCAAGCCGTGACGGTCACTCAGTCCGCGGACGGCAAGTGCCCGCCGCCGGCCGGCTTCTACGGCACCGTGGCCTCGGTGTCGGGCAACACGATTGCCGTCAACGGTCTGGGCCCCGGCGGCCCGGGCACCGCTACCGACGTGACCGTCGCCGACTCGACCTCATATCAGCGGCAGACGCCGTCGGACACCCAGGCGATCACGAACGGCAAATGCATTGGGGCCCAGGGAACTCAAGACGGTGGCGTCCTGCACGCGTCGATGATCAGTGTGGAGACGTGCCCACCCATGGGGCGCCCGCACCCCCACCTGCACCTGCCTCGCCTCCCTCACATCCACCTCTAGGGCACCTCGAGGGGATGCGGGAAACCGCAGTGGCGCAGTGGCGCCATCAAGCGCGAAAAGCCTGACTCAGACGGTGAAGCCGAGGGCGCGCAGTTGCTCGCGGCCTTCCTCGGTGATCTTGTCCGGACCCCACGGCGGGTTCCACACCCAGTTGATCCGCAGGTCGTCGACCAGGCCGGCGCCCACCAGGGCGCTGCGTGACTGGTCTTCGATGACATCGGTCAGCGGGCAGGCCGCCGACGTCAGCGTCATATCGATCAGGGCGACGGTTCCGTCGTCGCCCGCCTCGATGTTCAGCCCGTAGACGAGTCCCAGGTCGACGACGTTGATACCGAGCTCGGGGTCGACGACGTCACGCATCGCCTCCTCGAGGTCGGCGAGGAATTCGTCATCCCGCGCGGTGGTTTCGCTCATCTGTAACCTCCTCGAAGTCCGCTTCTTGATCCGAACAAGCCTTGGCCAAAGCATCTTTGAACGCCATCCACCCCAACAGCGCGCACTTCACGCGTGCGGGGTATTTGGCTACTCCCGCGAACGCGATCCCATCGCCCAGCACGTCTTCGTCGCCCTCGATGGTGCCGCGCGAGGACACCATCTCGGTGAACGCGGTGATGGTCTTGAGCGCCTCGCCGACGCTTTGACCGATCACCTGCTGGGTGAGCACCGAGGTCGCCGCCTGGCTGATCGAGCAGCCCTGCCCGTCATAGGACACGTCGGCGACGGTTTCGCCGTCCTGAGACAGCGCGACCCGAAGGGTGACCTCGTCACCGCAGACCGGGTTGACGTGGAACACCTCGGCGCCGAACGGCTCCCGCAGCCCGCGGTGCTGCGGGTGCTTGTAGTGGTCCAGGATCACGTCCTGGTACATCTGCTCGAGACGCAATGTCAGCCTCTCCCAAAGAAATCCAGAGCGCGGCGCACGCCGACCACCAAACGTTCGACTTCCTCGGCGGTGTTGTACACCCCGAAGGAGGCCCGAGCGGTGGCCGCCAGGTGAAACCGGCGATGCAGCGGCATGGCGCAGTGATGTCCCACTCGCACCGCGACGCCCTCGTCGTCGAGCACCTGCCCGACGTCGTGCGCGTGCACGCCGTCGACGACGAATGACACCGGCGACGCGCGGTTCTCCATGGACCCCGGCCCGATGATGCGCACGGCATCGATGCCGGACAGGCCGTCGATGGCCGCGGCCACCAGCTGGTGCTCGTGGGCCTGTACGGCCGCCATGCCGATGGCGCCGAGATAGCGGGTGGCCGCGCCCAATCCGACCACCTGCGACGTCATCGGAGTGCCGGCCTCGAATCGCTGCGGCACCGGCGCGTAGGTGGACGATTCCATGGTCACGGCCTCGATCATCGAGCCGCCGGTCAAGAACGGCGGCAACGCCGACAACACCTCGCGCCGTCCGTACAGCACACCGATACCGTTGGGGCCCAACATCTTGTGCCCGGAGAACGCAGCGAAGTCCACGTCCAGCGCGTGGAAGTCGACGGGCTGGTGCGGCACCGACTGGCAGGCGTCCAGCACGGTCAACGCGCCCACCGCCCGGGCACGGCTGACCAGCTCGGCCACCGGTGCCACCGCGCCGGTGACATTCGAATGATGGGTGAAGGCAACGACTTTGACGCGTTCGTCGAGCTCCAGCGAGTCGAGATCGATGCGCCCGTCGTCCGTGACGCCGTACCAGCGCAGGGTCGCCCCGGTGCGCCGGGCCAGTTCCTGCCACGGAACCAGGTTGGCGTGGTGCTCGAGCTCGGTGGTGACGATGACGTCGCCGGGCCCGACGGCACGCTCGAAACGTTTGTCCCCCAGCACATATGACACCAGGTTGAGTGCCTCGGTGGCATTTTTGGTGAACACCAGCTCTTCCGAGTCGGCACCCACGAACGCAGCGACGTCGGCACGGCCCTGCTCGTAGGCGTCGGTGGCCTCCTCCATCAGCTGGTGTGCACCGCGGTGCACGGCGCCGTTGGAGGTCAGCAGGAACTCCCGCTCGGCGTCGAGTACCTGCAGCGGCCGCTGCGACGTGGCGCCCGAATCCAGGTACGCCAGCGGTTTTCCGCTGCGCATGACCCGCTTGAGGATGGGGAAATCGGCGCGGATGGCCGCGACATCCAGGGGTGTGACCGCCGCCGAAGGTGTAGCCATGTCAGGCCCCGGTGGCCGCCGCTTGGGTGAAGCGGACGTAGCCGTTCTGCTCGAGTTCGTCGGCCAGCTCAGGACCGCCGGATTCGGCGATGCGCCCGCCGACGAACACGTGCACGTATTCGGGGTGGATGTAGCGCAGGATGCGGGTGTAGTGCGTGATCAGCAGGACGCCGCCACGCACCGGCTGGCCGGTGCCATCGTCCCAGCCTGCCTCGGCGTACCGGTTCACGCCCTCGCTGACCACCCGCAGCGCGTCGACGTCGAGTCCGGAGTCGGTCTCGTCGAGGATGGCGATCTTGGGCTTGAGCAGCTCGAGCTGCAGGATCTCGTGGCGCTTCTTCTCACCGCCGGAGAAACCCTCGTTGACGCTGCGCTCGGCGAACGCCGGGTCGATTTCCAGCGAGCCCATCGCCGCCTTGACCTCTTTGACCCAGTGCCGCAGTTTCGGGGCCTCGCCACGCACGGCGGTCGCCGCCGAGCGCAGGAAGTTCGACACCGAGACGCCGGGCACCTCGACGGGATACTGCATGGCCAAGAAGATTCCGGCCCGCGCGCGTTCGTCGATGCCCATCGCCAGCACGTCCTGGCCGTCCAGCGTGATCGAGCCCGAGGTCACCGTGTACTTGGGGTGACCGGCGATGGCGTAGGACAGCGTCGACTTGCCCGACCCGTTGGGGCCCATCAAGGCGTGTGTCTCACCGGATTTCACCGTCAGGTCGACGCCCTTGAGGATGGGGATCTCGCGCTCGGACTCGGCGGCGTTCTGGTTGACGACGCTGACGTGTAGGTCTTTGATTTCCAGAGTGGTCATGAGGCTGTTGTTTCCGTCTTTTCCGTGAAGGCCAGTTCGTGTTCGATGGCTGCGGTCAGGCGTTCCCGTATCTCGGGCACCGCGATCTTGGAGATGATTTCGGCGAAGAAGCCGCGGATCACCAGGCGGCGCGCCTGCTCCTCGGGGATACCGCGGGAGCGTAGGTAGAACAGCTGCTCGTCGTCGAAACGCCCTGTGGCACTGGCGTGCCCGGCGCCGACGATCTCACCCGTCTCGATCTCCAGGTTGGGCACCGAGTCGGCGCGCGCCCCGTCGGTGAGCACCAGGTTGCGGTTCACCTCGAAGGTGTCGGTGCCGGTGGCCTCGGCGCGGATCAACACGTCGCCGATCCAGACGGTGCGCGCGTCGGGCAGCGCGGAGTCCGGATCGCCTTGCAGCGCACCCTTGTACAGCACGTTCGACTTGCAGTCGGGCTGGGCGTGATCGACCAGCAGCCGCGACTCCAGGTGCTGCCCGTCGTCGGCGAAGTACAGGCCCAGCAGCTCGGCGTCGCCGCCGGCGCGCAGGTACCGCACGTTGGCCGTCATCCGCACCACCTCGCCGCCGAGCGTGACGGCGACGTGGCGCAGCACCGCGTCCTTGCCCAGCTTGGCGTGGTGCATGCTGACGTGCACGGCGTCGTCGGCCCAGTCGGCCAGCCACACCACGGTGAGCCGGGCGGCGTCGTCGACGATGAATTCGACGTTGTCGGCCAGGGTTCCGCTGCCCCGGTGGTCGACGACGACGACCGCCTCGGCGAGCTCGGAGACCCGGATCTGCAGGTGCCCGTAGGCCACCGCGCCCTCACCGGGGCCGGTGACGGTGACACCGATCGGCTCGGCGATGCGGGTGTCGGGCTCGACGGTGATCAGGGTCGCGGAGTTGAATGACGAAAACGCTTGCGCGGCAACACGGTCGGTTGGTACGCCGCCCTCACCGAGTCGCTCGTCGCCGCGGCGCACGGTCTCGACCCGCAGGCCGGGCTGCTCGCTGACGCTGATCTCGGCTTTGCCGGTGGCGCGCGCCGAGCCGTCGTGCAGGCCATGCAGCCGGCGCAACGGGGTGAACCGCCAGATTTCGTCGCGGCCATGCGGGACCTCGAACGCGTCCACATCGAACGAGGAGAACAGCTGCCCCTTGTTCAGGCCGGAAAGCGAGGAGCCTTCGACATTTGAAGTCTGCGCGGTCATCCGACCGCACCCTCCATCTGCAACTCGATCAGCCGGTTGAGCTCCAGCGCGTACTCCATCGGCAGCTCTTTGGCGATCGGCTCGACGAAGCCGCGCACCACCATCGCCATCGCCTCGTCCTCGGTCAGCCCGCGGCTCATCAGGTAGAACAGCTGGTTCTCGCTGACCTTGGACACGGTGGCCTCGTGGCCCATCGTGACGTCGTCCTCACGGATGTCGACATAGGGGTAGGTGTCGCTGCGGCTGATCGAATCGACCAGCAGCGCATCGCATTTCACGCTGGAACGTGATCCGTGCGCGCCCTTGTTCACCTGCACCAGGCCGCGGTAGGAGGTGCGGCCACCGCCGCGGGCCACCGACTTGGACACGATGTTGCTCGACGTGTTGGGTGCCAGGTGCAGCATCTTGGCGCCGGTGTCCTGATGCTGGTCCACGCCGGCGAACGCCACCGAGAGCACCTCGCCCTTGGCGTGCTCGCCGGTCATCCAGACCGCCGGGTACTTCATGGTCACCTTCGACCCGATGTTGCCGTCAACCCATTCCATGGTGGCGCCGGCTTCGGCCCTGGCCCGCTTGGTCACCAGGTTGTAGACGTTGTTCGACCAGTTCTGGATGGTCGTATAGCGAACGCGCGCATGCGGTTTCACGATGATCTCGACGACCGCGGAGTGCAGCGAATCCGACTTGTAGATCGGCGCGGTACAGCCCTCGACGTAGTGCACGTACGAGCCCTCGTCGGCGATGATCAGCGTCCGCTCGAACTGGCCCATGTTCTCGGTGTTGATCCGGAAGTAGGCCTGCAGCGGGATGTCGACGTGCACATTCTTGGGGACGTAGATGAACGAACCGCCACTCCACACCGCGGTGTTCAGCGCGGAGAACTTGTTGTCCCCGGCCGGGATCACGGTGCCGAAGTACTGCCGGAAGATCTCGGGGTGCTCGCGCAGCGCCGTGTCGGTGTCCAGGAAGAGGACGCCTTGGGCCTCCAGATCCTCACGGATGGAGTGGTAGACGACCTCGGACTCGTACTGCGCCGCGACGCCGGAGACCAGCCGCTGCTTCTCGGCTTCCGGGATGCCCAGCCTGTCGTAGGTGTTCTTGATGTCCGCGGGCAGGTCGTCCCACGTCGCCGCCTGCTTCTCGCTGGAGCGCACGAAGTACTTGATGTTGTCGAAGTCGATGCCGTCGAGGTTGGAACCCCACCCCGGCATCGGCTTGCGGTCGAAGATGCGCAGCGCCTTCAGCCGGGTCGCCAGCATCCACTCGGGCTCGTTCTTCTTCGCCGAGATGTCGCGAACGACGGCCTCGGACAGCCCGCGCTGGGCGCTGGCCCCGGCGACGTCGGAGTCCGCCCAGCCATAGCCGTAGCGCCCCAGGGAGGCGATCGCCTCTTCCTGGGTCAGCGGCGCGGTAGCCGTCTTGCTGGCCTCGGGTGTGAGTGTCATCGAGACGCTCCTTTGATGCTCGTGGTGTCCTGGCGCAGGCTGTGCGCCGGGCTTGATGCCTGAGTCAGGGGTACGTGCGTGGTGCAGGCGCAGTTGCCGTTGACGATGGTCGCCAACCGCTGGACGTGGGTGCCCAGCACCTCGGCCATGGCCTGCTGTTCGGCGTCGCACAGCTCGGGGAATTCCTCGGCGACATGCGACACCGGGCAGTGGTGCTGGCAGATCTGCACGCCGTGGATCGGCCCGCCGACCTGCGTGGTGGTGGTGACGTAGCCGGCGTCGGTCAGCGCGGTGGCGATCCGGTCGGCGGCCGCCTCGACGTCGGCGTCCGCCGCACTGCCGGCCGCGGGAACGTCGGCCAGAATGGTGTCGATCCGTTGCCGGGCGAAGGCTTGGACCGCCTCTTCGCCACCGATCTCGCGGAGTTGCCGCATGGCCGCCGCCGCCAGGTCGTCGTAGGCGTGGTCGAGCTTGGCCCGCCCGGCCGCGGTCAGCCGATAGCGCTTGGCGGGACGCCCGCGTCCCACTTGCTGCCAGGCCGCGGGCGCCGTGGACTCGGCATCGCCGGCATCGATCAGGGCGTCGAGGTGGCGTCGCACGCCGGCGGCCGCCAGGCCCAGCCGGTCACCGATCTCGCCGGCGGTGATCGATCCGGATTCCAGCAGCAGGCGCACGATCGCGCGACGGGTGTGACCGTCCGGCACCGACGCGCCGACGTCCGCCACGCCGGTGACGACGGCGTCGCCCCCAGTGGCCCCATCGAGGCTGGTTCGGATTTTCACAACACCAGTGTGACGCAATTCCGGGGATCGGTCTAGCAAGGGTCCCCTGTCCTGGCGTTGCGCTGCTCACACCAACGGCGCGGCACTGAACCCTTTCCATCCGGCGGCTACGCTGCTCTGATGGCAGCCCGCCACCACACGCTGAGCTCATCGATCGCCAGTCTGCACGGCGACGAGCAAGCAGTGGGCTCGCCGCTGAACGATACCGAGCTCACCGCGCTGCGCCGCACCCGGCTGTTCGGCGCGACCGGCACGGTGGTGATGGCGATCGGCGCGCTCGGCGCCGGCGCCCGGCCCGTCGTGCAGGACCCCACGTTCGGGGTGCGGCTGCTCAACCTGCCGTCGCGGATCCAGACCGTGTCGTTGACCATGACGACCACCGGCGCGGTCATGATGGCGCTGGCCTGGCTGATGCTCGGCCGGTTCGCGCTGGGAAACCGGCGGATGTCGCGCGGCGATCTGGACCGCACCCTGCTGCTGTGGGTGCTGCCGCTGTTGATCGCCCCACCGATGTACAGCAAGGACGTCTATTCCTATCTGGCGCAGAGCCAGATCTCCCTGGAGGGTCTGGACCCGTACCGGGTGGGCCCGGCGTCGGGGCTCGGGCTGTCCCACATCTTCACGCTGTCGGTGCCGACGCTGTGGCGCGAGACGCCCGCACCCTATGGGCCGCTGTTCTTGTGGATCGGGCGCGGCATCTCGGCGATCACCGGGGAGAACATCGTCGCCGCCGTGCTGTGTCACCGGCTGGTGGAGCTGCTGGGCGTGGGACTGATCGTCTGGGCGACACCGCGGCTGGCGCGGCGCTGCGGCGTCGCCGAGGTCAGCGCGCTGTGGCTGGGGGCGGCCAACCCGCTGCTGATCATGCATCTGGTGGCCGGCGCGCACAACGAGGCGCTGATGCTGGGCCTGATGCTGGCCGGGGCGGAATTCGCGCTGCGCGGCATCGACGCGCCGCGGTTGCTGCCCGAGTCGTGGAAGCGGGTGGGCCCGGACTGGGAACCGCTGGGGATGCTGGTCGCCGGTTCCGTGCTGATCGTGTTGTCGTCGCAGGTGAAGCTGCCGTCGCTGCTGGCGCTGGGCTTCGTCACGATGGTGCTGGCCTACCGCTGCGGGGGCACCCTGCGCGCGCTGCTGCTGGCGGGCGGCGGCATGGCTGCACTGTCGCTGGCGGTGATGGCGCTGGTGGGCTGGGCCAGCGGCCTCGGATTCGGCTGGATCTACACCCTGGGCACCGCCAACGTCGTGCGCAGCTGGATGTCGCCGCCGACGCTGCTGGCGCTGGGCACCGGACAGGTGGGCATTCTGCTGGGCCTGGGTGATCACACCACCGCGGTGCTGGGGCTGACCCGTGCGATCGGCGTGCTGATCATCACGGTGATGGTGGCCTGGTTGTTGCTGGCCGTGTTCCGCGGCCGGCTGCACCCGATCGGCGGGCTGGGTGTCGCGCTGGGCATCACGGTGCTGCTGTTCCCCGTGGTACAGCCCTGGTATCTCCTGTGGGCCATCATCCCGCTGGCCGCCTGGGCCACCCGCACCGGCTTCCGGGTGGCTGCCATCGCCATCAGCCTGGTCGTGGGGATCTTCGGCCCGACCGCCAACGGCGACCGGTTCGCGCTGTTCCAGATCATCGACGCCACGTTGGCCAGCACCGTCATCGTCGTCGGGCTCATGGCGTTGACCTACACCCGCCTGCCGTGGCGCCGCACGCCGTTCCAGGGCACCGAATCCAACGGCCAACCCGTCGACCCGGCGGCAGCGGCGGCGAATGCGTCGACCCCGCGGCCGGCGCCGGCACATGACGCCTACGCTGATTCCACGTGAGCTCGGCCTTTCCCGTCCGCGAATCGCGCGAATCCCCAGAGGCAGTGGTACGGCTGCGCGGGGTCACCAAGAAATACGGATCCGGCGCGACGGCTGTCGAGGCCGTCTCCAACCTCGATCTCGAGGTGCACGCCGCCGAGGTGCTGGCCCTGCTCGGCCCCAACGGCGCCGGCAAGACGACGACGGTCGAAATGTGCGAGGGCTTCGTGCGCCCGGACGCCGGGACCATCGAGGTGCTCGGCCTGGACCCGATCGCCGACAACGCGCGGCTGCGGGCGCGGATCGGGGTGATGCTGCAAGGCGGCGGCGGCTACCCCGCAGCCCGGGCGGGGGAAATGCTGAACCTGGTGGCCGCCTACGCCGCCGAGCCGCTGGACCCGGCATGGCTGCTGGACACGCTGGGTCTCACCGACGCCGCCCGCACCACCTACCGCCGGCTGTCCGGCGGCCAGCAGCAGCGGCTGGCGCTGGCGTGTGCGCTGGTCGGCCGCCCCGAACTGGTGTTCCTCGACGAGCCCACCGCGGGCATGGACGCGCACGCCCGGCTGCTGGTGTGGGAACTGATCGACGCGCTGCGCCGCGACGGCGTGACGGTCGTGCTGACCACGCACCAGCTCAAGGAGGCCGAGGAACTCGCCGACCGGCTGGTGATCATCGACCACGGGGCGACGGTGGCCTCGGGCACGCCCGCGGAGCTGATGCGCAGCGGGGCCAAGGACCAGTTGCGGTTCAGCGCACCGCCGCGCCTGGATCTGTCGCTGTTGTCCGCCGCTCTGCCGGAGGACTACAAAGCCACCGAGGTGACGCCGGGCGAGTACCTGGTCGAGGGGCACGTCGACCCCCAGGTGCTGGCAACCGTCACGGCGTGGTGCGCGCGGATCGACGTGCTGGCCACCGACATGCGCGTCGAGCAACGCAGCCTCGAGGATGTATTCCTCGACCTGACCGGCAGGAAGTTACGGCCTTGACGGACAACGAGACTCAATCGAACGTCTTCCCCGCGGGCACCTTCGCTCCCGATCCGCGGCCCAGCGCGGTGCCGAAAATGCTTGCCGCGCAGTTCGGTTTGGAGCTCAAGCTGCTGCTGCGCAACGGCGAACAGCTGCTGCTGACCATGTTCATCCCGATCACGCTGCTGGTCGGGCTCACGCTGCTGCCGCTCGGTTCGTTCGGCTCAGCACCGCGCGGCGACCTTCACCCCGGTCATCATGGCGCTGGCGGTGATCTCGACGGCGTTCACCGGGCAGGCGATCGCGGTCGCGTTCGATCGGCGCTACGGCGCGCTCAAGCGGCTCGGTGCCACCCCCCTTCCCGTGTGGGGCATCATCGCGGGCAAGTCCCTGGCGGTGGTCACCGTGGTGTTCTTGCAGGCAATCCTGTTGGGCGCCATCGGTTTTGCGCTCGGGTGGCGACCCACGCCGACGGCCCTGGCGCTGGGCGCGGCGGTCATCGCGCTGGGCACCGTGGTCTTCGCGGCACTGGGCCTGCTGCTCGGCGGGACGCTGCGCGCCGAGATCGTGCTCGCGGTTGCCAACCTGATGTGGTTCGTCTTCGCCGGGTTGGGCGCGCTGACCCTGGAAACCGGGATAACCCCGGCGGCGGTCAAGCTGGCCGCCCGGCTGACGCCGTCCGGCGCGCTCACCGAGGCGCTCTCGCAGGCGATGACCATGTCGGTGGACTGGTTCGGGGTGGTCGTCCTGGTGGCGTGGGGCGCGGTCGGCGCACTGAGCGCGCTGCGCTGGTTCCGCTTCACCTGACGCCCGTCCGGCCCCCGACCGCGCCGTACTACAGGCCGTAGTTTCCTTGCCTTAGGATCGGGCCGTGGTTGGACGGATGCTGTTGCGCGTGGTGGACCTGCTGCCCAACCCCAGCCTGGGAGTGCAGCGCCTGATCGCCGCCGCCGTCATCCTCACCCAGGGCGGCATCGCCATCACCGGCGCGATCGTCCGCGTCACCGCCTCGGGGCTTGGTTGCCCCACCTGGCCGCAGTGCTTTCCGGGCAGCTTCGTGCCGGTGGCCCACGCCGAGGTGCCGCGCATCCATCAGGCCGTCGAATTCGGCAATCGGATGGTCACCTTCGCCGTGGTGATCACCGCGGCGCTGGCGGTGCTGGCGGTGACCCGGGCGCGGCGGCGCCGCGAGGTGCTGGTCTACGCCTGGCTGATGCCGGTATCCACCGTCGTGCAGGCGGTGATCGGCGGCATCACCGTGCGCACGGGGCTGCTGTGGTGGACGGTGGCCATCCACCTGCTCACGTCGATGACGATGGTGTGGCTGGCGGTGCTGCTCTACGTGAAAGTCGGCGAGCCCGATGGAGACCGGGCCGGAGTGGTTCACCAGCGAGTCGTCGGGCCGCTGCGCGCGCTGACCGCACTGTCCGGCCTGAATCTGGCCGCGGTGCTGGTCACCGGCACGCTGGTGACGGCCGCCGGCCCGCACGCGGGTGATCGCAGCCCCACCCGGACGGTGCCGCGACTGAAAGTCGAGGTCGACACCCTGGTGCACATGCACTCTTCGCTGTTGATCGCCTACCTGGCGCTGCTGGTGGGTCTGGGCTTCGGGCTGGTGGCGGTGCGTGCCGCCCGTCCCGTGCTGCTGCGGCTCGCGGTGCTGCTGGTGCTGGTGTTCGCCCAGGCCGCCGTCGGCACCACGCAGTACTTCACCGGGGTTCCCGCGGTGCTGGTCGCCATGCACGTGGCCGGGGCCGCGGCATGCACGGCGGCCACCGCCGCGCTATGGGCGTCGATGCGAGAGCGGGCCGAGCCCGAGCCGCTCGCAGGCTGACTCCACCGCCAGCGCGAACTGACGCTGGGCGAGTTCGCGGGCCGCCGAGTCCAATCGGCGCCAGCCCAACGACGGCGCGACCAGGTCGAGCCCGGCCAGCGCGCTCGCCGGCCACGTCGGCGCGCGCGTAGAGCAGCTCCCGCGTACGCGATGCCGGCGCGCCCGGCGGCCGCGGCGAGCGCGGCGTAGCCGAGGTCCCACGACTCGAACTCCGGCTCGACCGGCCTAGGCGTGCGACTGGTCGCCGCCCAGGAAGATCAACGACGCCTCCGGCGCCGCGTCCGGCGCGGCCGTCGGCACCCCGTCGTCCTCGAGGTCGCGCCGATACCGCTCATCGAGGTTCCAAGCCACCGCGTCGGGCGGGTTGAGCAGGTGGCGCACCCGCCGCGTCCAGGCCAGGAATTCGTCGCGCCGGTCGCGCGGTGCCCGCGGCGGCGCGCAGAATCACCAGATCTGCGCCGGCGGTTTCCGGATCGTCCCAGGACAGCCAGCGCGCATGCAGACCGCGCTGCCGTAGCGCGCCCACCAGACCGGCGTCGTCCGCTGTGCGGCCCGCACCGTCGACCGACCCCGCCAGCACGATGCGGGGATGGAAGACATCCGGGCGAGCGAGTTTCATGTCCGGGCATGATATGCAGATGCACGCAATCGAAGTCAGCGAACCGGCGGCCCCGAGGTGCTGCGCTACGTCGATACGCCGAGCCCACGCCCGGGCCGGGCGAGGTGCTGATCAAGGCCGAGGCCATCGGCGTCAACTACATCGACACCTATTTCCGCTCCGGGCAGTATCCGCGCGAGTTGCCGTTCATCCTCGGCACGGAAGTCTGGCCGGCACCATCGAGGCCCTCGGCGACGGCGTCGACGGGTTCGGCGTCGGCGACCGGGTGGTCAGTGCCGCGGCTTCCGGCGGCTATGCCGAATATGCCACGGCCCCAGCGCATTTCGACCGCTGAGGTGCCCGACGGCGTGACCGCCGACGTGGCGGCGTCGGCACTGCTGAAGGGCTTGACCGCCCATTACCTGCTGAAGTCGGTGTATCCGGTGCAGGAGGGCGACACCGTGCTGGTGCACGCCGGCGCCGGCGGCGTCGGGCTGATCCTGACCCAGTGGGCCACCTGCTCGGCGTGCGGGTGATCACCACGGTCTCGACCCCGGAGAAGGAGCGGCTGTCGCGGCAAGGCGGGCGCCGACGAGGTGCTCCCCTACCCCGAGGATCCCGACGCGTTCGGCGAGCAAGATTCGCGCACTGACCGACGGCGCCGGGGTGGCCGCGGTGTACGACGGCGTCGGCGCGACCACGTTCGACGCCAGCCTGGCCAGCCTGGCCGTGCGCGGGCACGCTGGCGCTGTTCGGCGCGGCCAGCGGACCCGTTCCGCCGTTCGACCCGCAGCGCCTCAATGCCGCCGGCTCGGTGTTTTTGACCCGGCCGTCGCTGGCGCATTTCATCCGTACCGGCCAGGAATTCAGTTGGCGCGCAGAGGAATTGTTCGACGCGATCGCCGCGCGGCGTCGTCACGATCGAGGTGGGCGGGCGCTACCCGCTGGCCGAGGCGGCCCGCGCACACGAAGACCTGCAGGGCCGCAAGACGGCCGGCTCGGTCGTGCTGCTGCCCTGAGGGCATTGCCGAGGCACGGGCCGCCGAGTGTGGGGCCTAGGGACGGCTTCGAGGCGAATCGGGTACGTAGGGCGCACGGTTGGCGTCGGGCAAGTCCCACGCCGGGCCGCGGCATCAGAACAGGTGCGGCAGCCCGAGCGCCGAGTCGACCGCCAGCGCGCAGAACACCACCGCCAGATAGTTGTTCGACTGCAGGAACAGCCGCAGCGGCTTGACCGGCTCGCCGGCGCGGACACCGGCGTAGAGCTGGTGGGCCATCGCCAGGAACCACACCCCGGCCACCACGGCGACCGCCGCGTACAGCCAGCCCGTCGCCAGCGCCAGCGCCAGCGTGGCCAGCACCGTCAGCCAGGTGTAGATCAGGATCTGCTTGGTCACCTGGCGCTCGGTCGCCACGGCCGGCAGCATCGGCACACCCGCCGCTCGGTAGTCGTCCTTGTAGCGCATCGCCAGCGCCCAGGTGTGCGGCGGCGTCCAGAAGAAGATGATGGCGAACATCACCAGCGCGGGCCAGCCGATGGTGCCGGTGACGGCCGACCAGCCGATCATCACCGGCATGCAGCCGGCCGCGCCGCCCCACACCACGTTCTGCGAGGTGCGGCGCTTGAGCAGCAGCGTGTAGACGAACACATAGAACGCGATCGTCGCGAGGGCCAGCAGCCCCGACAGCAGGTTCGTCGTCCACCACAGCCAGAAGAACGAGGCCACGCACAGCACCAGCGCCGAACACCAGGGCGTTGCGCGTGGGCACCGCATCGCGGGCCAGCGGCCGGCGCGCGGTGCGCTTCATCACCTTGTCGATGTCGGCGTCGGCCACACAGTTCAGCGTGTTGGCGCCCCCGGCGGCCAGCATTCCGCCGATCAGCGTGTTGACGATCAGCAGCGGGTTCACGGTGCCGCGGTGGGCGAGCAGCATCGCCGGAATCGCGGTGACCAGCAGCAGCTCGATGACGCGCGGCTTGGTCAGCGCCAGATAAGCCGAGCACCGTGCCTTGTATTCGGCTTGACAATCGGCTCGGCGCGACGCGCCCGCGAACGCTCACGCAATAACTCCTTGGGGTCGCAGCGGCGCGCAGCATCTACTACACACGATGGTAGACCGCGACCGGCGACGGCCCGCCCGCGGGTCCATTCCCGCAGATTTTTCCCAGATTTCCGAACTGAATGTTAAGCGCTTTCGACGGGCGCGTAATTTTCACACCTGCCGGCCGTGGGTACCCGAAATCCTGCGCTGCAACAGCCGGCCCTCCCGCACTAGGGTGGGATTGATCAGCTCGATGACCCAAGGACTGAGTCTGTGACGACACTCGAAGAGATCTCCACGCTGACCCGACCGCACCTCCCCGACGACTGGTCCGAACTCGACTCGGCCGCCGTCGACACCATCCGGGTGCTGGCCGCGGATGCGGTGCAGAAGGTCGGCAACGGCCATCCCGGGACGGCGATGAGCCTGGCGCCCCTGGCCTACACCCTGTTCCAGCGGACGATGCGCCACGACCCCAGCGACACCCACTGGCTGGGCCGCGACCGGTTCGTCCTGTCCTGCGGGCACAGCAGCCTGACCCTGTACCTGCAGCTGTACCTCGGCGGTTTCGGGCTGGAGCTGTCCGACATCGAGTCGCTGCGCACCTGGGGATCCAAGACCCCGGGGCACCCGGAGTTCCGGCACACCAAGGGCGTCGAGATCACCACCGGCCCGCTCGGGCAGGGCCTGGCGTCGGCGGTGGGCATGGCGATGGCGGCCCGCTACGAGCGCGGCCTGTTCGATCCCGACGCCGCGCCGGGCACCAGCCCGTTCGACCACTTCATCTACGTGATCGCCTCCGACGGCGACATGGAGGAGGGCGTCACCTCGGAGGCCTCGTCGCTGGCGGCCGTCCAGCAGCTGGGCAACCTCATCGTCTTCTACGACCACAACGAGATTTCGATCGAGGACGACACCGACATCGCGCTGTGCGAGGACACCGCCGCGCGGTATCGCGCCTACGGCTGGCACGTGCAGGAGGTCGAGGGCGGCGAGAACGTCGTCGCGATCGAGGAGGCCATCGCCAACGCCAAGGCCGTCACCGACCGGCCGTCGTTCATCTCGCTGCGCACCATCATCGGCTATCCCGCGCCGAAGCTGATGAACACCGGCAAGGCGCACGGCGCGGCGCTGGGCGACGAGGAGGTCGCCGCCGTCAAGGAGATCCTCGGCTTCGACCCGGACAAGAAGTTCGAGGTGCGCGACGAGGTGATCGCCCACACCCGCAAGCTGGTGGACCGCGGCAAGGAAGCCCACGAGAAATGGCAGGCGGATTTCGACGCCTGGGCGCAGGGCCAACCCGAACGCAAGGCGCTGCTGGACCGGTTGACCGCCGAGGAGCTGCCCGACGGCTGGGACGCCGACATCCCGCACTGGGAGCCCGGCGACAAGCCGCTGGCCACCCGCGCCGCGTCCGGCAAGGTGCTCAACGCGGTCGGACCGAAACTGCCCGAGTTGTGGGGCGGCTCGGCCGACCTGGCGGGCAGCAACAACACCACCATGAAGAACGTCAAATCCTTTGGCCCGCCGTCGATTTCGACTAAGGACTACACGGCGGACTGGTACGGGCGCACGCTGCACTTCGGTGTTCGCGAACACGCGATGGGCGCCATCCTGTCCGGCATCGTGCTGCACGGCCCGACCCGCGCCTACGGTGGCACGTTCCTGCAGTTCTCCGACTACATGCGCCCGGCGGTGCGGCTGGCCTCGCTGATGGACATCGACACCATCTACGTGTGGACGCACGATTCCATCGGGCTCGGCGAGGACGGCCCGACCCACCAGCCGATCGAGCACCTCGCGGCGTTGCGCGCCATCCCGAACCTGTCGGTGGTGCGCCCGGCCGACGCCAACGAGACCGCGTACGCCTGGCGCACGATCCTGGCCCGCGGCAACGGCAGCGGCCCGGTCGGGCTGATCCTGACCCGCCAGGGCGTGCCGGTGCTCGAGGGCACCAGCGCCGACGGCGTCGCCCGGGGCGGCTACATCCTGGGCTCGGACGGCGAGGAGGCCGGCCAAGACCCCGACGTGGTGCTGATCGCCACCGGCTCGGAGGTCCAGCTCGCGGTCGATGCGCAGAAGTTGTTGGCGGACAAGGACATTGTGGCGCGGGTGGTCTCCATGCCGTGCGTCGAATGGTTCGAGTCCCAGCCCGAGGACTACCGCGACAGCGTGCTGCCGCCGACCGTGTCGGCCCGGGTGGCCGTCGAGGCCGGCGTCGCGCAGAGCTGGCACAAGCTGGTCGGTGACACCGGCAAGATCGTCTCGATCGAGCACTACGGCGAATCCGCCGACTACAAGACCTTGTTCCGTGAATTCGGCTTCACCGCCGAAGCCGTCGCGGCCGCCGCGGAACAAGTAGTGGATAACTGAGGAAAGGGTAATTCACATGACCGCTCAGAACCCGAATCTCGCGGCGCTGTCCGCCGCGGGCGTATCCGTCTGGCTGGACGACCTGTCGCGTCAGCGGCTGCAGTCAGGCAACCTGCAGGAGCTGATCGACACCAAGAGCGTCGTCGGCGTGACCACCAACCCGTCGATCTTCCAGAAGGCGCTGGCCGAGGGCGATGCCTACGACGGCCAGATCGCCGAGCTGGCCGAGCGCGGCGCCGACGTCGACGCCACCATCCGCACCGTCACCACCGACGACGTCCGCAACGCGTGCGACGTGCTCAAGCGCGAGTGGGAGGCCTCCGACGGCGTCGACGGCCGGGTGTCCATCGAGGTCGACCCGCGGCTGGCGGCCGAGACCGACAAGACCGATCGCGCAGGCCGTCGAGCTCTGGAAGATCGTCGACCGGCCGAACCTGTTCATCAAGATTCCGGCGACCAAGGCCGGCATGCCGGCGATCACCGCCGTTCTCGCGGAAGGCATTTCGGTCAACGTCACGCTGATCTTCTCCGTCGAGCGACACCGTCAGGTGATGGACGCCTACCTGGCCGGCCTGGAGAAGGCGCGCGAGGCGGGCCACGACCTTTCCAAGATCCATTCCGTCGCTTCGTTTTTCGTGTCCCGGGTGGACACCGAGGTCGACAAGCGGCTGGAGAAGATCGGCGTCGCGAGGACGCGATGGCGCTGCGGGGCCAGGCCGGTGTCGCCAACGCCCGGCTGGCCTACGCGGCCTACCAGGAGGTGTTCGAGGGCGGCGACCGCTTCGAGTCGCTCAAGGCCGACGGCGCCCGGGTGCAGCGTCCGCTGTGGGCGTCGACCGGTGTCAAGAACCCCGACTACTCCGACACTCTGTACGTCACCGAGCTGGTGGCGCCCAACACGGTGAACACCATGCCGGAGAAGACGATTGACGCGGTCGCCGACCACGGCGAGATCAAGGGCGACACGGTCACCGGCAGCGCCGGCGATGCCCAGGGGGTGTTCGACAAGCTGGACGCGATCGGCATCGACCTGACCGACGTGTTCAAGGTGCTGGAGGACGAGGGCGTGGAGAAGTTCGTGGATTCCTGGACCGAGCTGCTGGAGGAGACGCAGAAGCAGCTGGGTTCCGCCTCCAAATGAGCCCAGCCCGCAGCCGCGCAACAATGGCATAACCCGCTACGGGACAAGCGCGACAAGCGGCTGCCCGCGCATCGCGGGCCCGTGCGGCGATGGTGATCTTCGGCGTCACCGGCGACCTGGCCCGCAAGAAGGTCGATGCCGGCGATTTACGACCTGGCCAACCGCGGGCTGCTGCCGCCCAGCTTCTCCCTGGTCGGTTTCGCCCGCCGGGACTGGAGCACGAGGACTTCGGCAAGGTGGTCCTCGAGGCCGTCAAGGAGCACTCCCGCACGCCCGTTCCGGCAGGAGGTCTGGGACCGGCTGGCCGAGGGATTCCGGTTCGTGCCGGGCGCTTTCGACGACGAGGCGGCGTTCGGGCGGCTGGCCGAGACGCTGGACAAGCTCGACGCCGAGCGCGGCACCGGCGGCAACCACGCCTTCTACCTGGCCATCCCGCCGAAGTCCTTCCCGGTGGTGTGCGAGCAGCTGCACAAGTCCGGGTCTGGCCCGCCCGCAGGGCGAGCGGTGGAGCCGGGTGGTCATCGAGAAGCCGTTCGGCCACGACCTGGAGAGCGCCCAGGCACTCAACGACGTCGGTCAACGCGGTCTTTCCCGGAGGAGTCGGTGTTCCGGATCGACCACTACCTGGGCAAGGAGACGGTCCAGAACATCCTGGCGCTGCGGTTCGCCAATGAGCTGTTCGAGCCGATCTGGAACGCGCACTACGTCGACCACGTGCAGATCACCATGGCCGAGGACATCGGCCTGGGCGGGCGGGCCGGCTACTACGACGGCATCGGCGCCGCCCGCGACGTCATCCAGAACCATCTGATGCAGCTGCTGGCGCTGACCGCGATGGAGGAGCCGGTCAGCTTCAACCCGTCGGCGCTGCAGGCCGAGAAGATCAAGGTGCTCTCGGCGACCCAACTCGCGCGAGCCGCTCGACGAGACCACGCAGCCGCGGCCAGTACACCGCGGGCTGGCAGGGCGGCGAGAACGTCGTCGGGCTGCTCGACGAAGAGGGCTTCGCCAAGGACTCGACCACCGAGACGTTCGCCGCCATCACGCTCGAGGTGGACACCCGCCGCTGGGCCGGCGTGCCGTTCTACCTGCGAACCGGAAAACGCTTGGGCCGCAGGGTGACCGAGATCGCGCTGGTGTTCAAGCGCGCGCCGCATCTGCCGTTCGACGCGACCATGACCGACGAGCTGGGCACCAACGCCATGGTGATCCGGGTGCAGCCCGACGAAGGGATCACGCTGCGGTTCGGTTCCAAGGTGCCCGGCACCGCGATGGAAGTCCGCGACGTCAACATGGACTTCTCCTACGGCTCGGCGTTCGCCGAGGAATCCCCCGAGGCCTACGAGCGGCTGATCCTGGACGTGCTGCTGGGCGAGCCGTCGCTGTTCCCGGTGAACGAGGAGGTCGAATTGGCTTGGGAGATACTCGATCCCGTGCTCGACTACTGGGCGGCCACGGCAAGCCCGACCCGTACGAGTCGGGCACCTGGGGTCCGGACTCGGCGTTCGAGATGCTGCGCCGCACCGGCCGGGAATGGCGGCGACCGTGATCCGCGCCGGCGACGATGCAGTGGGGGCACCGCCCGCTTGCGGGGGACGAAGCAGTAAGCAGAGGCGGCGCACATGATCGTCGACATGCCGGACACCACCACCACCGCGGTCAACAAGAAGCTCGACGAACTGCGCGAAAGCGTCGGCGCCGTCACGATGGGCCGCGTGCTGACGCTGATCATCGCGCCGGACAGCGAGCGAGCTCTCGAGGAGTCGCATCGAAGGCGGCCAACGACGCCAGCCACGAACACCCCAGCCGGATCATCGTGACGATGACGGGCAACCCGTACGCCGACAAGCCGCGGCTGGACGCGCAGCTGCGCGTCGGCGGTGACGCCGGCGCCGGCGAAGTCGTGGTGCTGCGGCTGTCCGGGGCCGCTGGCCGGCCACGCCGCCAGCGTGGTCATCCCGTTCCTGCTGCCCGATATCCCGGTGGTGGTCGTGGTGGCCCGATGTCGCGCCGGCGGTGCCCGCGCAAGATCCGTTGGGCCAGTTGGCGATTCGGCGCATCACCGATGCGACCAACGCCGACGATCCGTTGGCGGCAATCAAGAGCCGGCTGCCCGGATACACCGCCGGCGACACCGACCTGGCCTGGGCCGCATCACCTACTGGCGGGCGCTGCTCACCTCGGCGGTCGACCAGACGCCGCACGAACCGATCGAGTCGGCGCTGGTGTCCGGTCTGGAAACCGAACCCGCGCTGGACATCCTGGCGGGCTGGCTGGCCAGCCGGATCGACGGCCCGGTGCGCCGGGCGGTCGGCGACCTCAAGGTCGAACTGGAGCGCAAGAGCGAGACCATCGTCTTGAGCCGGCCGCAGGAAGGAAGGACCGCCACGTTGAGCCGGACGTCCCGGCCGGACGCCCTGGTGCCGTTGGCGCGCAGGGAAACCGGCGAGTGCCTCGCCGAAGACCTGCGCCGACTGGATCCCGACGAGATCTACCAAGCAGCGCTCGAAGGCATCGAGAAGGTGCAATACGTATGAGCACCAGCATCGAAATTTTCCCGGACAGCCAGACCATGGTCGACGCCGCCGGCGAGCGGCTGGCCGACACCATCGCGAACGCCGTGGCGGCGCGGGGGCGTGCGCTCATCGTGCTGACCGGCGGCGGCAACGGCATCGGGCTGCTGCAGTATGTTGGCGGGACGCGACGATCGACTGGTCGAAGGTGCATCTGTTCTGGGGCGACGAACGCTACGTTCCCGAGGACGACGACGAGCGCAACGACAAGCAGGCACGGGCAGCGTTGCTCGATCGCACGTCGACATCCCGTCGCAGCCAGGTGCATCCGATGGCCGCCAGTGACGGCGAATTCGGCGACGATCTCGCCGCGGCGGCGCTGGCCTACGAGCAGCTGCTGGCCGCCAACGCCGCACCCGGCGAGCCGGTGCCGAATTTCGACGTCCACCTGCTGGGGATGGGTCCCGAGGGCCACATCAACTCGCTGTTCCCCGACACCCCGGCCGTGCTCGAAACCACCCGCATGGTGGTGGCGGTCGACGACTCCCCCAAGCCGCCGCCCCGACGAATCACCTTGACGCTGCCCGCCATTGCGCGGTCGCGCGAGGTCTGGCTGATGGTGTCCGGCGGCGGCAAGGCCGACGCGGTGGCCGCGGCCATCGGCGGCGCCGCACCGGTCTCGGTGCCGGCGGCCGGGGCGGTCGGGCTGGACACCACGCTGTGGCTGCTCGACGAGGACGCCGCGGCCAAGCTGCCGTCGAACCCGTCCGGCGTAGCGTGATCCAGTCCTGAAATGCGATAGCGCATCAGCTAGCGCTTTCGACGTCGTGCATGCCTTCGGGCACCCGTCCGTCGCGGCCGGGTCATAATGACGGTCATGGCAGACAGAACCGTGCGCGGGGGGCAAGAGCGAAGCCGGATCAAGACGCTCACCCAGGCCGCGTTGAACGCCGACAAGACGGTGGAGCAGGTCGAAGACGTCCTCGACGGTCTGAGCACCACCATGAAGGAGCTCAGCAGCTCACTTTCCGCCCTGAACACCACGGTCGAACGCCTGGAAGCCGGGCTGGACCACCTGGACGGCACCATGACCAGCCTGGACGACCTGGCCAAGCGGCTGATCGTGCTGGTCGAGCCGGTGGAAGCCATCGTCGCGCGGGTCGACGACATGGTGCGGGTGGGCGAGACCATGATGTCGCCGCTGGCGGTCACCGAGCATGCGGTGCGCGGCTTGGTGGACAGGCTGCGCAACCGGACCGTGCAGTAGGCACCTCGGCAGGACCCCTAATGGCCACCTTGCTGCTGCACCACTCCGCCTTCGCCGCCCATCGGACCGCTCCCGGCCATCCGGAGCGACCGGATCGCTACCGCGCGGTGGAGGCGGCGCTGAGCCGGCCGCAGTTCGACGCGCTGGCGCGCGAGGAGGCCGAACCGGCCGAACTGGCGGCGGCGCGCTACGTGCACTCCCATCGCTACGTGGACGCACTGGAAGCCGCTCGACCGGACGACGGGTACGTCTACCTCGACGGCGGCGACACCATGATGGAGCCCTCGACCTGGGAGACGGCGCTGCGCGGGGTGGGCGCCACGTTGCAGGCCGTGGACAGGGTTCTGGCCGGTGACGCGCAGAACGCCTTCGTCGCGTGCCGCCCGCCGGGCCATCACGCCGAGACCGAGCGGGCCATGGGCTTCTGCCTGTTCAACAACATCAGCATCGGCGCGCGGCATGCCCAGCGCAAGCACGGGCTGATGCGGGTCGCGATCGTCGATTTCGATGTCCACCACGGCAACGGCACCCAGCAGATTTTCTACTCCGACCCGAGTGTGCTCTATGCGTCCACGCATCAGATGCCGCTGTTCCCCGGGACGGGTGCGGTGCGAGAAACGGGCGTCGGCAACATCTTCAATTCGCCGCTGGCGCCCGGGGATGGCGGCGCCGAATTGCGCGCGGCTTTTAAGGATCGGATTGTGCCCGCGTTGCAAGCGTTTTCGCCAGAGTTGATCATCGTGTCCGCCGGCTTCGACGCTCACGAACGCGATCCACTCGGCTCACTGACCATGACGGCCGCCGACTTCGCTTGGGTCACCAGGGAATTGATGATCTCAGCCGAAAAGCTGTGCGACGGCAGGTTGGTGGCGGTGCTCGAAGGCGGGTACGACCTGCAAGGCCTCAGCGATTCGGTCACCGCACACGTCGGCGAGCTGCTGAAGGGCTGAACTAACTCGCCTTCTGGTGCATCTCGGGATAGGGACCGCCCGGCCCTGCTCAGCGCGGGAAGTACCGGCTGTCGTTGTCGACCGAATCAAAAATGTCCAGAGCGTGCTGAAACGGCCCGGAAGTAATCCGTTGATCGGTCGCATACGAATGGTCGAGTTGGAACACGACACACAGCAGCAGACCCAGCAGAACCGCGACCGTGCTGGACACGATGACGTGACCGACGGTGCTGCCCATCCGCAGCAAGCCCGTAAATGCCACCAGCACAATCGCACCGAAGATCAGGCCCGCCCGCACATCAGGGCGGGTATCCGCGGCTTGGTGCCGACGATGCGCTCGTTGCGGTCGGAGGCCAACTCGCTCAACTGGTTGAGGAATTGCTGATTGATCGGCTTCGCCGCAATATTGGGCTGCTGGCGGCCGACGGTGCGATACATCCGGGTGATCGCGGCGCGCGCGCCGTCGTTGCTCTGCTTGTTCCACTCAGGGCCCGCCACCGCCCCCGCGTACTTGCGCAACAACTCCTGAAGTTCGGTCCGCTCCGGCTCGGGCATGGCGACGGTTTGCCGATACATCGTCGTCAGCGCGGAGGCCTCGCCGGAGACGACCACCTGGGTGGATGAGAAGTGTTCCCAGGTGGCTACGACGGTGAAGCCCAGCAGGGCGCCGTAAATGAATCCGACGACGGTGAGGAACGAGGCGATCGCCGAATTCTGTTCTTTCCCGTAGCGCTGCATCGGCAGGATGCGATTTCCCAGCCAGATGCAGCCCACCGCAATCACAATCGCGACGGCGCCGACCGCAACCAGAAGTAGCCATTGGGGTAGTCCGGATCCGCTCACTGGCCTCCTTGGTCGACGTCGCGTCAATCCAGGGTATTCGCGACCGGGCCGCCCCGGTGTCCGATCGCGGGGAATCACCCGCTGTTTCGCAGCGCGCTGGCCAGCCCGTTCATCGTCAGCAAAATGCCGCGCTGCACCAATTCGTCGTCGTCGCCGGAACGGTAGCGGCGCAGCAATTCCACCTGAAGGTGATTGAGCGGCTCGAGGTACGGGAAGCGGTTGAACACCGAACGCGCCAGCGCCGGGTTGTCGGCGAGCAGATCGTCCTGACCGGTGATGAGCTTGTGCATGGCGATGTCCGCCGGTGCTCGTCGACGATCTTGTCGAAGACCCGGTGCCGCAACTTTCGTCGGCCACCAGTTCGGCGTAGCGGGCCGCCAGGCCCAGGTCGCTCTTGGCCAGCACCTGAGCCAGGTTCGACAGCACGCTGCGGAAGAACGGCCAGCGCTCGTACAGGTCGTGCAGCACGTCGACCCGCTCGCTTCGTTTTCCGGGCCCGCCGCGATCCACTGCTCGAATGCCGACCCCGTGCCGTACCAGCCGGGCAGCATGACCCGCGACTGGCTCCACGCCAGCACCCACGGGATGGCGCGCAGGTCCGAGATCGACTCGGTGGGTTTGCGCGAGGCGGGCCGGCTGCCGATGTTCAGCGAGCCGATCTCGCTGACCGGTGTGGATGCCATGAAGTAGTCGACGAAACCCGGTGTGTCGTGCACTAATTCGGCGATAGGCGCGCTGCGCCAGCGCGGCCACCTCGTCGAGCACCGCGTACGCCGGTTCGGCGGCATCGCCCAGACCCTCGACGTCCAGCAGCGTGGACTCCAGCGTGGCGGCCAGCAGGCTCTCCAGATTGCGTTGCGCCGCTTGCGGTTCGGCGTATTTCGCGGCGATCACCTCGCCCTGCTCGGTGAGCCGCAGCGAACCGCTTCACGGCCCCCGGCGGCTGCGCCAGGATGCCTCGTAGCTCGGCCCGCCGCCGCGGCCGACCGTGCCGCCGCGACCGTGGAAGAGCCGCAACCGGATTCCGGTCTTGCGCGCCACCTCGACCAGGGCCAGCTCGGCCCGGTAGACCGCCCAGCTGGAGGCGAGGTACCGCCGTCCTTGTTGGAGTCGGAGTAGCCGAGCATCACTTCTTGCATGTCGCCGCGCGCGGCGACCAGCGCGCGATAAATCGGCAGTTCGAGCATGCGCGTCAGGATCGCCGCGCCGTGCTGCAGATCGTCGATCGTCTCGAACAGCGGCGAGATGCCCACCGGGCAGTACGGCGCGTCCCGGGCGCGTCGATCAGGCCCGCCTCCTTCAGCAGGATCGCGGCCTCCAGGACGTCGGAGACCGACGCGGCACATGGAGATCACGTAGTTCGGCACGGCGGCGGGCCCGTAGCGCTCGATGGCCGCGCGGCCGCGGCGGCACCACGCCCAGCTCCTTGCGGGCCAGCTCGGAGAGTCGGCGCCGGTCGCCGACCAGCGGACGGCGGGTGCGTCAGCTCGGCCGCCAGCAGCTCGACCCGCTCGTCTTCGGACAGCGAACCGTAGTCGGGATGCACCCCGGCCCACGCCAGCAGCTCGCGCGACCACCTCCTCGTGCACGTCGGAGTTTTGCCGCATGTCCAGGCCGCACAGGTGAAACCCGAAGACGCGCACGCCTTCTCGCAGCAGCGCCAGCCGATCGTCGGCCAGCAGCGCGCTGCCGTGCGCGCGCAGCGACGCGTCGATGGTGTCCAGGTCGGCCTGCAGTTCGGCCGGCGTGGCATACGGCGTCAGCCCAGGTCGAGCTCGTGCTGCGGTGCGCCGGTCCAGGATCTCGGCGCGCCGTCGCGGTCAGCCGCGCGTGGATCGCCGCGCACGCGCGCGCCGGTAGGGCTCGTCGGCGCGGGCTTTCTCCCCGCAGCCCTCGGCCAGCTCGGCCAGCTCGGGGGTGACCGCGACCAGGCGCGCCGACATCGAGAGTTCCTGCTCCAGGGCGGTCAGCTCGGCCAGGTAGTGCGCCAGCGCGGTGAACGCGGCGCTGCCGGTGGCCCGGCGGACCACGTCGGCCGTGACGTTCGGATTGCCGTCGCGGTCGCCGCCGATCCAGGAGCCGGGCTGCAGGATCGGCTCGGTCAGCAGGTCGGCGTCGGCCAGCGAGCGCGCAGCGCGTCGCGCACCTCGGCGTTGACCTGCGGGATCACCTCGAAGAGCGCGGCGGGGTAATAGCGCAGGCCGACCTCGATCTCGTCGGTGATCTGCAACCGCGGACAGCCGGATCAGCGCGGTCTGCCATAGCGTCAGGACCTGGCGGCGCAACTCGAGTTCGATGTCGCGGCCGTCGTCGGTTTCGGCGTGCCCCTCCGCGTGCTGCCGCATCAGTTCGGTGATCCGGTGCTGGGTGACGAAGACGGTGCGCCGACGGGTCTCGGTGGGGTGCGCGGTGATGACCGGGGAACCAGCGCGCCTTTCAGCGCGTCGGCGACGGCGGCCGAATCCAGTTGTGCCCGATCGAGTTTGGCGTAGGTGGCGGCGAGGCTGCTGTCCTGCGGGGCTTCCCGGCGTCGACGTGGATCGCGCGGCGGCGTTCGCGGTGGATGTCCTCGGCGACGTTGGCCAGCAGCGCGAAGTGGCTGAACGCCCGGATGACCGGGATGGCCTGGTGGATGTCGATGCCATCGAACATCCGCGCCAGCTCGGCCCGGTCGATCTCGGAGCGCCGCACCCGGAAGGATTCCACCCGGGCGCGTTCGACGAGCTCGAACACCTCGTCGCCGTTCTGCTCGCGGACCGTGTCGCCGAGGATCGTGCCCAGCAGCCTGATGTCGTCGCGCATCGGCTCGGTGGCCTCACGGCCGACCGCGTGCGCTGTACGGCGCCAATCGGTTCCAGCGTGCCCTCGGATGCCTCAACCATGGGCCCAGTATCGACGCGGACGTCGGCGTCCGCCCGTCGGGATGACCCGCAGCCGCGAATCATCATGGCGCGAAGAACGGTCATGATCACCAAGATCCGGCAGGAATGACCAGCCGAGTGAGCGCGTTGGTTGCGGACATGTCCGCCGGAATCATTCTCATGGCCCGCCCCGATGCGCCCAATCTGGTCGATGACGTGATCGCCCAAGCCAAACGAGCCCACGAGGTCGGGGTCGCGCAAGTGTGGCTGCCCCAACAGCAGAACTACGACGCAATCGTGCTCGCCGCGCTCGTCTGTACTGCCGTGCCCGGGCTGGGCGTGGGCACCCGGGGGTGCCAATCGACCCCCGTCACCCGCTGATCATCGCCTCATTGGCGCAAACGGCGCAGGCCGCCGCGCACGGCAGCTTCAGCCCGGGCTGGGACTGGGTGCCCGCCAAAAGGAACGCCATGCCTTCGGCACCGAATGGCAAGCATCACCCGGCCACGCGAGCACCTGACCATCCTGGCGTCGGTGTTCAACACCGGCGGCGTCGACTTTCACGGCAGCGAACTCAGCGCCAGCGGCCGAACTGGCCGGTGATAGCGATGCCCTCGGGCGGCTGGCCGTATTGGGGCTGTAGCGGGCGGCTGAGCGTATTGCTGGGGCGAAGGCGCGTACTGCTGCTGCGGCGGTGGCGGCCTGTACTGCTGCGGCGGGCCGTACTGCTGCGGCGTGCCGTACTGCTGCGGCCGAGGGTACGGCTGGCGGTACTGCGGCTGGTTCTGCGGATACGAGTCCTTGGGGAGCGCTCGTCTTCGCGTCCTCTCCTGTGAAGGCCTCCCCTAACAATGACGACCTCCCGCAACGGCCTTGTCACACGGTGAAAAGCGAGTTCAGGAACCCATCCGTCGGTCAGCGGTATTTGATCATCAGGCGCGATGCCGATGATGCACACCAGCCAGATGGCGGTGATGAAATACGTCAGGCGGTCCAGGTTCTTTTCCACCACCGTGGAGCCGGACAGGCTGGACTGCACGCCGCCACCGAACAACGTGGACAGGCCGCCACCCTTGGCGCGGTGCAGCAGCACCAGCAGCACCACCAGGATGCTGGTGACGACCAGGGTGATCTGCAGAGCCAACTGCATGGCGGCCAGCCTACCGGGCGGAGTCGGCACGGGTGTTATCGCTAGGGCAGCGGTCCGCCGGCGGCGATGGCCGACAGCGTCGCGAACTGTTCGCCGTCCAGCGACGCGCCGCCGACCAGCCCGCCGTCGACGTCGTCCTGGGCGACGATGTCGCCGATGTTCTTGGCGTTCACCGATCCGCCGTAGAGCACCCGGACGGCCTCGGCGATCTGCGGCGACGCCAGCGTGCCCAGTTCCTTGCGGATCGCCGCGCACACCTCTTGGGCGTCGCCGGCGCTGGCCACCCGCCCGGTGCCGATCGCCCACACCGGCTCGTAGGCGATGACGACCTTGCCGATCTGTTCGGCGGACAGCCCGGCCAGCGAGCCGCGCAGCTGCTCCTCGCAGTGCCGACGTGATCACCGGCCTCGCGGACCTCGAGGTGCTCGCCGATGCAGACGATCGGGGTCAATTCGTGCTTGAGCGCCGCGGCGGCCTTGGCGGCCACGAGCGCGTCGTCCTCGTGGTGGTAGGTCCGCCGCTCGGAGTGCCCGACGACGACGTAGGTGCAGCCCAGCTTGGCCAGGAAGGCGCCGCTGATGTCGCCGGTGTAGGCGCCGGAGTCGTGCTGGGACAGATCCTGGGCGCCATAGGTCAGCCGCAGCTTGTCGCCGTCGACCAGGGTCTGCACGCTGCGCAGATCGGTGAACGGCGGAAGGACCGTGACGTCGACCTTGTCGTAGTACTTGTCCGGCAACGAGAACGCGATCTTCTGCACCAGCGCGATCGCCTCGAAGTGGTTGAGGTTCATCTTCCAGTTGCCGGCGATCAGCGGCTTGCGGCTCATCGGGCTCCTTACTTTCAGGCTGCTCAGCACCTCGATGCCCGGAAGCGTCTTGCCCTCAAGGTATTCCAGCGACGCTCCGCCACCGGTGGAAATGTGCGAGAAGTCGTCCTCCGGGATGCCCAGCGCGCGCACCGCGGCCGCGGAGTCGCCGCCGCCGACCACGCTGAACGCGCCCTTGCCGGTGGCGCGGCGATCGCCTCGGCGACGCCTTTGGTGCCCGCGGCGAACGCCGGGAACTCGAACACGCCCATCGGGCCGTTCCAGAAGATGGTCTCGGCGTTGGACAGCAGCGTGGTGAAGCGTTTGACCGATCCCGGTCCGATGTCCAGGCCCATCATGTCGTCCGGGATGGCGTCGGCCGCGACGGTCTGCGGTGGCGCGTCGGCGGCGAACTTGTCGGCCACCACGATGTCCACCGGCAGGCGCAGCACGTCGTAGTAGGTGTCCAGCAGCCTGCGGCAGGTGTCGACCATCTCGGTCTCCAGCAGCGACTTACCGACCGAAAATCCTTGCGCGGCAAGGAAAGTGAAGCACATGCCGCCGCCGATGACGATGCTGTCGGCCTTGGTGGCCAGCTACTCGATGACACCGAGCTTGTCGGACACCTTCGACCCGCCGAGCACCACCGCGTAGGGGCGGTGGGTGGAGCTGGTCAACTGCTCCAGCACCTGAACTCCTCGGCCACCAGCTTGCCGGCGTAGTGCGGCAGCAGGGTGGCGATGTCGTACACCGAGGCCTGCTTGCGGTGCACCACGCCGAAGCCGTCGGAGACGAAAGCCCCTGTCGGCCCGACCAATTCGGCCAGCTGCCTGGCCAGCGCCAGCCGCTCGCCGTCGTCCTTGCTGGTTTCCCGGGGGTCGAAGCGGATGTTTTCCAGCAGCAGGACGTCGCCGTCGGTCAGCCCCTCGGCGCGGGCCAGCGCATCTCCGCCGACGGCGAACGATCGGACGCCGGCCAACTGCACGTGCCGGCCCAGCTGCTCACCGAGCGCCGCGGCGACCGGCGCCAGCGACAGCTTCGGGTCGGGTCCACCCTTGGGCCGCCCCAGGTGTGCGGTGACCACCACCTTGGCGCCCGCCTCGACCAGCGCCTTCAGCGTCGGCACCGAGGCGGTGATACGGCCGGCATCGGTGATCTTGCCGTCATCGAGCGGCACGTTCAGGTCGGAGCGCACCAGCACGCCGCGACCCGAAACCCCTTGCGCGAGAAGGTCTTTCAGGTTGGGTGGAGAGCCACGGCTACAGCGACTTGCCGACCAGGGCGACCAGGTCGACGAGGCGGTTGGAGTAGCCCCATTCGTTGTCGTACCAGGACACCACCTTGGCCTGGTCGTCGATCACCTTGGTCAGGCCGGAGTCGAAGATCGAGCTGTGCGGGTCGGTGACGATGTCGCTGGAGACGATCGGCGCGTCGTAGTACTTCAGGATGCCCTTGAGCTGCCCTCGGCGGCGGCCTTCATCGCCGCGTTGATCTCGTCGGCGCTGGCGGATTTCGACAGCTCGGCGGTCAGGTCGGTGACCGAGCCGGTCGGGATCGGCACCCGCAGCGCGTAGCCGTCGAGCTTGCCCTTCAGCTCGGGCATCACCAGGCCGATGGCCTTGGCGGCGCCGGTGGAGGTCGGCACGATGTTCAGCGCGGCGGCGCGGGCGCGGCGCAGGTCCTTGTGCGGCCCGTCCTGCAGGTTCTGGTCCTGGGTGTAGGCGTGGATGGTGGTCATCAGGCCCTTGACGATGCCGAACTCGTCGTTGAGCACTTTGGCAAGCGGCCCAAGGCAGTTCGTGGTGCACGACGCGTTGGAGATGATGTTCTGGCTGCCGTCGTACTTGTCGTCGTTGACGCCGAGCACGATGGTGATGTCCTCGTCGGTGGCGGGCGCGGAGATGATCACCTTCTTGGCGCCGGCGTCCAGGTGGCCCTTGGCCTTGGCGGCGTTGGTGAAGATGCCGGTGGACTCGACGACGACGTCGACGCCGAGGTCGCCCCAGGGCAGTGCCGCCGGGCCTTCCTTGACCTCCAGCGCCTTGATCTTGGCTGCCGACGACGATGGTGTCGTCGCCCTCGAGGCTGACGTCGTAGGGCAGCCGGCCCAGGATGGAGTCGAATTTCAGCAGGTGCGCCAGGGTGGCGTTGTCGGTGAGGTCGTTGACCGCGACCACCTCGACGTCGGCGCTGCCTTGCTCTTGCTGCGCCAACAAGGCCCGGTAGAAGTTGCGTCCGATTCGACCGAAGCCGTTGATGCCTACCCGGACCGTCACTTGTCTCTCCTTGTCCCTGACGATTGCTCGCCGCCAGCCTAGTCTGCGAGAAGCGGGTCACCGACAGCCCGAGGTGGAGGATTCCCGCGCCAGAGCTAAGGTGTGCGCCGGGACCATCGGACCTGTGCAGTTGCCGGTACAGCATGGCGACGTCAGCTGAATCAACCGGCTGACCAGCCGCTTCGCCGCCCCACGCCCAACGCCGCCTCGGCGGCGTAGTAGCCGCACAGGCCGTGGATACCGGCTCCCGGCGGCGTGGACTGCGAGCACAGGTAGACGCCCGGCACACCGGTCACGTACGGATCGACCGCCATCCGCGGCCGCAGGATGACCTGCAGCCCGTCGTTGGCGCCGCCGATGATGTCGCCGCCGATGTAGTTGGGGTTGTAGGCCTCCAGTTCGGCGGTGCTCTTGCTGACGGTCGCGACGATGCGGTCGCGGAATCCCGGGGCGAACCGCTCGATCTGGTCGACGACCGCGGCGGTGGCGTCGCCGGTGTAGCCGAACGGCACGTGCGCGTAGGCCCAGATCGGGTTGATGTTGCCGGCCGAGCGGGACGGGTCGGCCAGGTATTGCTGCCCGACGAGGATGAAGGGCCGCTGCGCCATCTGGCCTTGCGCGCGTTGACGTTCGGTGTCCGCGATCTCGGCGAAAGTGCCGCCCAGATGGACGGTGCCGGCGCGGCCGCAGTCGGGGTTGGTCCACGGGATGTGGCCCTCGATGGCGAAGTCGACCTTGAACGCCGAGGAGCCCTGGCGGTAGCGCCGATAGGAGCGTTTGATCCGGCCGGGCATGGCGTCGCCGTAGATCTGCACGCCGCGGCCGGGCTCAGGTCGAGCATGACGATGTCGGCGTCGGGGATGTCGTTGCGGCTGGTGACGGTGACGCCGGTGGTGATGGCGCCGCCGTGCGCGCGCAGCGCGGCGGCCAGCGCGGTGGTGATCGACCCGACCCGCCTTCGGCGACCGGCCAGCCGTAGCGGTGGCCGCTGGCCAGGAACATCAGCCCGAGCGACGCGGTCAGCGGCCGGTCCAGCCGGGTGTAGACGTGCGCGGCCGCGCCGCCGAACAGCGCGCGCGCCTGCTCGGTGCGAAACCACCGGGCCATCACGGTGGCCGGCAACACCGCGCGCGGCCCGAAGGCGGCGAGGCGGACCGGGTGGTGCGGAATGTGGATCACCGGGCGCAGCAGGTCCTGGGCCAGCTGTCGAATCCGGCGGCCAGGTCGCCGACCGCGCGCCGCCACCGGGAGCCGTCGGGTCCCATGCCGGCCGCGGTCTGATCGATCGACTGGTACAGCACACCGGCGGTGCCGTCGTCGAGCGGGTGCGCGCAGTCGATCTCCGGCCACTTCCATGCCAGCCCGTAGCGCTGCAGGTCGATCTCCTGCCAGAACGGCGAACCGACTCCCAGCGGGTGAGACGCCGAGCAGTGGTCGTGGATGACGCCGGGCACGGTCAGCTCACCTGACCGCGCTCCCCCGCCGACGGTGTCGCGCGGCCTCCAGCACCTGCACGTCGACACCGTGGCGGGCGAGGTGGATCGCGGCGGCCAGGCCGTTGGGCCCGGCGCCGACGACGACCGCGTTGGTCATCGAGGCGATGCGCTGCGGTGCGCTGTGAGGTGGACAGGGAACTCGTCGTCGGGCTCGGGCCAGGGCTGGCGGGCCAGCATGTCCTTGACGGTCGACGTAGCCTTCCTCGATCACGCCGGTCTTGGCGTCGACGATGCGGTACCACTGCCGTTGGGTCTGGATCGGCTGGCCTTCCAGGATGATCACCCGGACATCGCCCTCGTCGAAGTGGCAGCGCCGCTGCACCGCCTCCAGCAGCTGCTCGTTGTGCAGGTGGCCTTCGCCGAAGTTCCAGCCGATCAGCGGGCCGGCGACGATTTCGCCCTCGCGCATATTGTAGTCGGCTTCGTTGGTCTCGCACGGCGCGGGCAGCAGGCCGTTGAGCGCCCGGCCGTGCACGTGCATGGACCGGAACGCCGCCACCTTGTCGATCATGATTTCGGCGCGTCGCCGGGTCGTAAAGCCTGGCCAGCTGATTGGCGACCAGCGCCGAGCTTTTGATGATGTCGGCGTCGATCTTCTCCTCGGCGCCCGCGCGGAAGCACCAGACGCTGGTGGCCCAGTTCCGGCGTAGTAGCGCATCGCGGGCAGGAACGAAATCTGTTGCGGGAAACAGTTTCCCACGATCGGCGCGACGGCGAGCGCGGCGATCAGAAGGGCCAGCAGCAGCGGCGAGCTGAAGATCGGTGGCTGGATCGCGCCGTAGTGCCCGAACAGGTAGAACAGCGAAAAGATGAAGAAGACGTTCCACTCCAACGGAACTCCCATCGGGAGGTTGGAGATGATGTTGAGGTGGAACATCACCATGAACCCGATCAGGAACCACCGCCACGGGTGGTCGTCGGCGACGAACACCAGAACCGCCGGGCACATGAATTCCGCCGTGGTGCCGCCGACGTGGGCCATCAGCTTCGGCACCCAGGAGGGCCGCAGGTCGTTGACCGGGTCGCGGTAGAGCAGGCGCTTGAACCAATTGAACGCTCTGCTGCGCAGCAGCGCGTTGTTGCTCGTCATCACCGCCACGACGTACGGGAAATGGTGGTTGAGCTTGGAGGTCGCCGCTCCCCACCACAGCGCCAGCATGATGATCTTGAACGCGGCGATCTGGTCGGTGAACGGGAAGAAGAACACCAACAGCTTCAGCCAGTAGTGTTCGCCGCGCGCCGCCAGGAAGATGGTCTTGTCGCGCAGTCCCAACAGCGCCAGCGCGACGATCGTCGGGACGACCCGCACGGGGTCGATCAGGCCGACGTCGCCGGTGGCGGTGACCGGCCCGCCATGACCCGGCGACAGCAGCGCCCACACCCCGGAGACCAGCACGATGGCATACAGCGCGACGTCGACGACGGTGCGGGTGTCGCCGCGGGTGAACGGAACCTTGCCGGGCCAGGCCGGCAGGCGAATCGTGTTGGGCCGCAACCAATACAGGAAGCCGCCGATCGGCGGCATGAACCGCCCGGTCAGCGGGCCGGATCCGCAGCCCAGGCCCAAGACCTCGAACAGCAGCGTGAAGACGACGACCTTCTGGTACACGATCGGCTGCGTCCACCAGTCGCCGATGTGGCCCAGCCCGCCCAGGCCCGGGGTCAGCGAGATGATGGCGGCGGCGCCGGCGACGTACAGCGGCGATCTTGAGCACGTAGAGCAGATACACCGCGTACGGCGTGCCGAAGCCGTGCTCCGCCCAATGCCGCGTCACGACTTGCAGCCGGGTGGCCCGCGGCAGGGTCGGCCAGGTCTTGGGATCGACGTCCGGAAGCTCCGGAGTGCATGAATCCCATGGGCGGCCTCGTTCCTGTCTGAAACCAGTTGGCCCATCGAATGTATCGGCATCACCAGGCGGGTGGGCCGATTTGCGCGTGCCAGTGATCTGCGCCCGGCTACCTCGTCAGCGAAGCGGTGACGAAAATTGCTGCGACAACCGTTGATTCAGCGCGTACCGAGACGCCTCGGCGGACTGCCGCCTCGGCCGGCGTCGGTCGGACAAATCGCCGGCGCAGCTTGTCGATCAGGACATCCAGGGTCACCCGATCCTGCTCGGCGACGCGCACCAGGCGGCGAAAACTCGCCACGGCGTCGGCGTCGCCCTTGGCTTCCGCGGTGGCGATCTTGCGCTGATACTCCTCGATGCGCTGGTCGATGAGGCCGCGACGCCCGGCGAGTAGTCGCACGAAGTAGTCGGCCTGCAGCTGGTCCGCCGTATCCGGGGCGGCCGTCGGCGAGCGCACCGGCGGCCCGCTCGACGGCCGGTGCGGGCCGGGATGGTTCTTGACTCCGACGTGTGGTTTCCGCGCGGACCGCGGCGGAGTGGGAGCGCCGCCCGCGCCGGTCCCGGGTGCCGGCCGGTCTGCGTGTAACGCTCGGGCGCGCACCACGCTCGGGTGACAGACCGGCTACGTCCATCGGCGTCCCCTTTGCTCGAGGATTACTTAGGGCGCCGTAACAATAGCGCCCCGGCCCGACCCACACCACACCTCTGGATCTTAAAAGACGAAACACCATGACAGCGGCGGGCCCCGGTCGCTACCATCGAGGGACTCGACTCGGCAAAGCGGCCCCGCGCGAGCGTCAAGGGAGGAACGTGACCGACAACGGCAACCCCGACGGCGGGGACATCGGCAAATTCGACCCCGGCTTGACCCAGCGCCTGATGGCGGTGCATGCGCCCGGTCCTGAAAACCTACTTCCGGTCCGAGGTGCACGGCCTGGACACGTTCCCGCCCGGCGGAGCGCTGGTGGTCGGTAACCACTCCGGCGGCATGTTCCCCATGGACGTCCCGATCTTCAGCGTCCACTTCTACGACAAATTCGGCTACGACCGGCCGGTCTACACGCTGAGCCACGACATCCTGTTGACCGGGCCCACCGGAGACTTCTTCCGGCGCACCGGATACATCCGCGCCAACCGCGAGAACGCGGCCGAGGCATTGCGGTCCGGCGGCGTGGTGATCGTGTTTCCCGGCGGCGACTACGACGCCTACCGGCCGACGCTCTCGGAGAACGTCATCGACTTCAACGGCCGCAAGGGCTACGTCCGCACGGCGATCGAGGCCGGCGTGCCGATCGTGCCGGCGGTGTCCATCGGCGGGCAGGAGACCCAGCTCTATCTGACCCGCGGCACCTGGCTGGCCGAGCGGCTGGGCATCAAACGCTTGCTGCGCAGCGCGATTCTGCCGTTGTCGTTCGGCTTCCCGTTCGGCCTGAGCGCGGTCATCCCGCCGAACCTGCCGCTGCCCACCAAGATCGTGACCCAGGTGCTGGAGCCGATCGACATCGCCAAGCAGTTCGGCGACGACCCCGACGTCGACGAGGTCGACGAGCACGTGCGGTCGGTGATGCAGCAGGCGCCTGACCGAGCTCGCCGCCAAGCGTCGCTTCCCGATTCTGGGCTGAGCCATGCCGAATCCGTTGAGCGAGACCCTCGGCCTGGTCACCACGCTGAGCCGCGCCGGCATGATCGCGCCGATGCGGCCCGACCGCTACCTCAAGATGGCCGCGGCCATGCGCCGCGAGGGCATGGGCATGACCGTGGGCTTCGCCAGTGCGGCGCAGCGCTGCCCGGACCGGCCCGGGCTGGTCGACGAACTCGGCACGCTGACCTGGCGGGAGCTCGACGAGCGGATCAACGCGTTCGCCGCCGCGCTGCAGCACCTGCCCGCGGGCCAGCCGAAGGTCGTCGGCATCATGTGCCGCAATCACCGCGGCTTCGTCGAGGCGCTGGTGGCCGCCAACCGGATCGGCTCCGACGTCGTGCTGCTCAACACCTCCTTCGCCGGGCCCGCGCTGGCCGAAGTGGTCAACCGCGAGGGCGTCGACGCCGTGGTGTACGACGAGGAGTTCACCGCGACGGTGGACCGCGCGCTGGCCGACAAACCGGACGCCAGCCGCATCGTGGCCTGGACCGACGGGCAGCACGACCTCACCGTCGAGAAGCTGATCGCCGAGCACGCCGGGCAGCAACCCGAGCGCTCCGGCCGCAAGGGCAGGATGATCCTGCTCACCTCCGGCACCACCGGAACGCCCAAGGGCGCCAACCAAACCGGCGGCAACGCCGGAATCGGCACGCTCAAGGCGATTTTGGACCGCACGCCGTGGCGGGCCGAGGAAAACATCGTGATCGTGGCGCCGATGTTCCACGCGTGGGGTTTCTCCCAGCTGATCTTCGCCGCGTCGATGGCCTGCACGGTGATCACCCGGCGCAAGTTCGACCCCGAGGCCACGCTGGATCTCATCGACCGACACCAGGCCACCGGGCTTGCCGTGGTGCCGGTGATGTTCGACCGCATCATGGATCTGCCCGACGAGGTGCGGCACCGCTACAGCGGCCGGTCCCTGCGGTTCGCCGCGGCATCGGGATCGCGGATGCGCCCCGACGTGGTCATCGCGTTCATGGACGCGTTCGGCGACGTGATCTACAACAACTACAACGCCACCGAGGCCGGCATGATCGCCACCGCCACCCCGCAGGACCTGCGCGCCGCACCCGACACCGCGGGCCGGCCCGCGGGGGGCACCGAAATCCGGATCCTGGACCCGGAATTCAACGAGCTGCCCACCGGCGAGGTCGGCAGCATCTACGTCCGCAACAACACCCAGTTCGACGGCTACACCTCGGGCAGACCAAGGACTTCCACGACGGGTTCATGTCATCGGGCGACGTGGGCTACCTGGACGAGGCGGGGCGGCTGTTCGTCGTCGGCCGCGACGACGAGATGATCGTCTCCGGCGGCGAGAACGTCTACCCGATCGAGGTGGAGAAGACGCTGGCGGCACATCCCGACGTGGCGGAGGCGTCGGTGATCGGCGTGGACGACGAACAGTACGGGCAGCGGCTGGCGGCCTTCGTGGTGCTGGAGCCCGGTGCGGCGCTCGATGCGGGCACCGCTCCCGACGGCGCTCAAGCAGCACGTGCGGGAGAACCTGGCCAACTACAAGGTGCCCCGCGAAATCACCGTGCTCGACGAACTTCCGCGCAGCAGCACCGGCAAGATCCTGCGCGCCGACCTGCAAGCGCGGGTGCAGCGGCTGATGCGGCTGGCGCGGACGATCAGAAAGCCCCGGCCGCTGGCACGCGCCGCGCTCGAATTGGCCAACGCCGCCAACGGATTACGCCCGCTGGCCCGCAAGGGCTACAGCACCGTCCTGGTGTTCTGGTTCGGCTGGCCGACCTCCGAGGTGCCCGGCGTCTACTTCTCGGCCTCGCTGCTCGACGCGGTGCGGCGCGGCCGGCGCGGCGACTTCGCGGGGCGGCGCGGAAAGGCCGCCGCTGGCCCTGACGGCGGCGTCCTGGGCCATCCTGGCGGTGATCAGGTACCGCGGCGTCACCACTCCCGGGCCGGTGCTGGAGGCGGGGCTGCGCGACCAACTCGGGCGACGACTACGCAGAGGCGCTGGACAAGCTGCCGCAGTCCACGCCGACGCGCAGCGGGCGGCGCACCCTGCCGCTGGGCAACACCGTGGCCCGCCGCCGCTACGTCGAGAAGACCAACGTGGTGTCCTACGGTCCGCACGGCCGCGCCAACCTCGCCGACATCTGGCGCCGCCACGACCTGCCGCGCGACGGCAAGGCGCCGGTGCTGCTGCAGGTGCCCGGCGGCGCCTGGGTGATCGGAATGCGCCGCCCCCAGGCCTATCCGCTGATGAGCCACCTGGCCGCGCGCGGCTGGGTGTGCGTGTCGGTCGGCTACCGGGTGTCGCCCGCGGCACACCTGGCCCGACCACATCGTCGACGTCAAGCGCGCGCTGGCCTGGGTCAAGGAGAACATCTCCGCTACGGCGGGGACCCGAACTTCGTCGCGATCACCGGCGGATCCGCCGGCGGCCACCTGTGTTCGCTGGCGGCGCTGACCCCCAACGACCCGAAGTTCCAGCCCGGCTTCGAGGACGCCGACACCTCGGTGGTCGCCGCGGTGCCGGTGTACGGGCGCTACGACTGGTTCTCCACCGAGGGCGAGGGCCGTCGCGAATTCGTGGACCTGCTCCAAAAGTTCGTCGTCAAAAAGAAATTCGCCACCCACCGCGACATCTACGTCGACGCCTCGCCGATCCGTCGGCTGCGCGCCGACGCACCGCCCTTCTTCGTCCTGCACGGCCACGACGATTCGCTCATCCCGGTCGGCGAGGCCGAAGAATTCGTCGAGGAACTGCGCGGGGTGTCCAAGTCCCCGGTCGCCTACGCCGAATTACCGCACGCCCAACACGCTTTCGACATCTTCGGTTCGCCGCGGGCGCATCGGTCCGCGGAGGCCGTGGCGCGATTCCTGTCGTGGGTGTACGCGACGAATCCGCCCGAGCGCGACTAGCTCGATCAGCGCGACCAGCCCCGATCCAGGGCGTCGCCCTGATCCAGCTGGACGTCTGTAATCCCTTGTGTCACTGTGGTTTCAGCGGCCACAGAGCGGCGATTTTTGTCGGTGGGCTCCGATAGTTTCGGGGTGTCAATGCGGATCGGGAGGTGGCTGGCTACCCCCGAAGCACGCGCCACCCCACGGACGACCGAGGACCAACACGTTCCACCACCCCGAAAAACTGCTACACGATAACGGCGAGGACGACGACCCGTAGTCGCCAATCGCCAGGCAGGCCTAGCTCGAGCTGGTCTCCCGCGCGGCGGCCTTCTCCAGGTCGGTCAACGCCGGCTCGATCCGGTCGGCCATGTCGTCGATGTCGTTGGCCACCTCGGGCGTCGTCACGAAACCGAAGTCCAGGTAGTCCTGGTAGGAGAAGCAGGTGATGTTCAGCGCGACGTCCATGACCGGCGGACCCGAGCGGCACCAGCGAATCCAGTTTGGCGCCCGCCATATACAGCGGGAACGGCGGGCCGGGCACATTGGAGACAACCAGGTTGATGGGAGCCAGGTTTCGCGACAGCCCGCTGGCCGTGTAGGCCCGCGCGGCCAGGTGCAACAGTCCCGGCGGCGTCGTTTCGGTCAACCCCATGATCTGATGCGCCGACAACGCCTTGGCCATCAACTTGGCGCTTCGCGTGCTTTCGTGGATGACCCGCAGCCGCTCAGCGGGGTCTTCGACATCGGTGGCAAGGGACACGGTCATCGAACCCACCTTGTTGCCGACGTCGTCCTTGTCCTCATCGGTACGGGTGGATACGGGAATCTGCGCGATCAGCGGCTTGGCCGGCAGCTCGCCGCGCTTCTGTAAGTATTCGCGGGCGGCACCGGCCACCAGTGCGAGCACGACGTCGTTGAGCTTGACGCCGTAGGCGTCCTTGACGGCCTTGGCCCGGGCCAGTTCGACGCGGCAGCCGGTGATCCGCCGGTGCGGCGACACCGACGCATTGAAGCGGGTTTTCGGCGCATCGAAGTAGCGCGACGGCTTGCTGGTCACGCCCAACGCGGCGACCTGCTGGCGCAGCGTCTGCTCCACCAGCCGCGCGATGCGGAACGGCGTCTTGACACCGACGTTGATCAGCGCGCCCACCGCGCGCCGTTCTATACCCGGAATCTGGAATCCCACCAGCGATCCGACCGTCTCCTGTTGCGGCGCACGCGGTTCCGGCGTGGTGTCCAAAAGGATTTCACCCAGCCCGGCGCCCGAGACCCCGTCGACGATGGCGTGGTGCATCTTGGTCAGCATCGCCGTCCGCCCGCCCTCGACGCCCTCGATCACCCACATCTCCCACAGCGGCCGCGAGCGGTCCAGCTTGTAGGACATCAACCGCCCCACCAACTCCTCGAGCTCGCGGCGACCGCCCGGCGCGGGAACACCGATCCGGCGGACGTGGAAATCGACGTCGAGCTCCTCGTCTTCGACGAACCACGGCCGGTCCAGTCCCAGCGGCGCACCGGTGACCCGCCACCGCAACTGCGGTACCTCAGGCAGACGCTCGATGAGCAATTGACGGAGACGTTGAAAGCTGTACTCGGAGCATTCCTTCGGGTCGCAAATCGCCAACGCCCCCACATGCATGTGCCAGCCTGCGGTTTCTGCCGACCAAAACGCCGCGTCAACACTCGAAAGCCGTTTCATCACCTGACCGTAGCCCCCCCAAGGCCGTCCCCACCAGCGATGCCCAACATTAGCTGGACGCGATCAGGCGTCCTCTGTTGCGCCCGACTCGCCCCCTCGCCAGCTACGCGGCTCGGGGTACCCCCACAGCCCGCCGCTTCGCGGCGCGCATCGTCATCAGGCGTCCTCCAGCAAATCCGGCGTCACGGCCGACTCGGTGTCGGGAATGCCCTCAACCTTCGCCTTGCGATCGGCCATCGACAGCAGTCGCCGAATACGGCCCGCCACAGCATCTTTCGTCATCGGAGGGTCGGCGAGCCGGCCGAGCTCCTCCAGCGATGCCTGGCGGTGCTCGACGCGCAGCTTGCCGGCCGAGGCCAGATGGTCGGGGACGGTGTCACCGAGGATCTCCAGCGCCCGCTCCACCCGGGCCGCGGCCGCGACCGCAGCGCGCGCCGAGCGGCGCAGGTTGGCGTCGTCGAAGTTGGCCAGCCGGTTGGCCGTGGCCCGCACCTCGCGCCGCATCCGGCGCTCCTCCCACACCAGCCGGGTGTCCTGGGCGCCCATCCGGGTCAGCAGCGCGCCGATCGCCTCGCCGTCGCGGACCACGACCCGGTCCGCGCCACGCACCTCGCGGGCCTTCGCACTGACGCCGAGCCGGCGCGCGGCACCCACCAACGCCAGCGCGGCCTCCGGGCCGGGGCAGCTGACTTCCAGCGCCGACGAACGGCCCGGCTCGGTCAGCGACCCGTGCGCCAGGAAGGCTCCCCGCCACGCGGCTTCGGCAGTCGCCGACGCTGCCGCCCACCACCTGGGCCGGCAGTCCGCGCACCGGGCGGCCGCGGTTGTCGAGCAGGCCGGTCTGGCGCGCCAGCGCCTCGCCGTCGTTGGCCACCCGCAACACGTATCGGGTGCTCTTGCGAATCCCGCTGGCCGACAACACATGCACGACGGCGTTGTAGCCGTAGAGTTCGAAAATGTCCTTGCGTAACCGGCGCGCGACGTTGCCCAGGTCCACCTCGGCTTCGACCACGACGCGGCCACCGACGATGTGCAGCCCGCCGGCGAACCTCAGCAGGGACGTGACTTCCGCCCGGCGCGCGCTGACCGATTTCACAATGAGGCGGCTCAGTTCGTCCTTGACTTCGGTCGTCATCGCCACGCGTCGTCACCCCTTGGTCCGCTGCCGGCCGGTCCACTCCCCCGGCTGGTGGGCTCGCACCGTCGACCCGAATATCCGCGGTGGCCGTGACCGGAGAAGCTCCCGGAGCCTTGTGGGCCGCCCGGACCCCGTCCAGGGCCGCCGCGAGCTTGCCTGGGTCATGTAAAGGTGTACCAGGTCTGGCCACGTCGGCGAAGTGGACCTCGGCCGAAAGCAGTGTGGCGGTGCGGCGCAGTTGGTCGCGTTCGCGCTCACTGGGCACCCGTTCGGCGTCGATGATGATGTCGTGCACGCTGAATTCCGGTGCGTGCTGGGCCAGCACATGCAGATGACGCTCCACGGAGAAGCCGGCCGTCTCCCCCGGCTCGGCCACCAGATTGAGCACCAGCGCGCGCCGCGCGGTGGTCGCCCGTAGCGCCGCCGCCAGCCCGGGCACCAGCACATGCGGGATCACGCTGGTGAACCACGAGCCGGGGCCCAGCACCACCAAATCGGCGGCCATGATGGCGTCGACCGCCTGCCGTGTCGCCGGGGCGTTGTCGGGCAGCAGCCGCACCCGGCGCACCTTGCCCGGTGTGGTCGCGATCGCCACCTGGCCGCGGATCAGCCGGAACATCCGCGGGTCACCCTCCAGACCGGAGACGTCGGCCTCGATCTGCAGCGCGATCGGGCACATCGGCAGCACCCGGCCCTTGACGCCGAGGATGCGGCCCAACTCGTCGAGGGCGGCCACCGGGTCGGCCAGCACCTCGGATAGGCCGGCCAGCATCAGGTTGCCGATCGGATGCCCGGCCAGGGCGCCGCTGCCGCCGAACCGGTGCTGCAGGATGGTCGCCCACAGTCGCCCGTGAGGGACTGTCAGATGCCAAGGCCGCCAACGCCATTCGAAGATCGCCCGGCGGCACGACGTCCAGTTCGCTGCGCAGCCGGCCGGAAGAGCCACCGTCGTCGGCGACGGTCACCACAGCGGTGACGTAGGGAGTCAGCCTGCGGGCCGCCGACAGCGTCGCGTACAGGCCGTGTCCGCCACCCAGCGCGACGATGCCCCGGTTCATCGGCTCGGTCATTCGCGGCCCAGATCCCGGTGCAGCACCCGCACCGACAGTTGCGCCTCGCCCTCCTGGGCCTGCAGCAACTGCATCAGTGCCTCGGCGATCGCGACGCTGCGATGCTTGCCGCCGGTGCAGCCGATGGCGACCGTCATATAGCGCTTGCCCTCCCGGCGGTAGCCGTCGACGACCAGGGATAGCAACCGATGGTAGGCGTCGAGGAATTCGGCCGCACCGGGCTGGCTCAACACGTAATCCCGCACCGCCGGGTCCTGGCCGGTGCGCGGACGCAATTCGTCGACCCAGTGCGGGTTCGGCAGGAACCGCACGTCCATCACCATGTCGGCGTCCATCGGCAGGCCGTACTTGAAGCCGAACGACTCGACCGTGACGCTGGTGGTCGCGCTGGCGGAGCCGCCGAACGCCCGCTCGATGGTCTCGCGCAAGCCGCGCACGGACAGCGTCGAGGTGTCGATGATCAGGTCGGCGGTGGCGCGAACCGATGCCAGCATCCGGCGCTCGGCGGCGATGCCCTCGGCCAGGGTCTGATCGCCCTGCAGCGGGTGGCTGCGACGATTCTGTTCGTAACGGCGCACCAACATGTCGTCGGATGCTTCCATGAACACCACGCGCGGGGCGATGTTTCGGGTTGCCAGCTCGGTACGCACCGAGTCCAGATCGCCGGTGAAGCCCCGCGACCGCACGTCCATCACCACCGCCAGCTGGGTGATCCGCGAGCCGGCGGCCAGACCGAAATCGACCATCCGGGTGATCAGCTGCGGGGGCAGGTTGTCGGCCACATACCAGCCGAGATCTTCGAGCACCTTGGCCGCGGTACCCCGCCCGGCGCCGGACAATCCGGTCACCAGAACGACGTCGATGCCGGCCGGAGCGTCCACCGAGTGGCCGCCCGCGAACTCACCCGGGCCCGTCAACGGGCCGCCTCGGACTGATCGGGTCGCAGCGCCTCCAGGACGGCGGTGGCGGTTGCCACCCCGATGCCGGGAACGGCGGTGATCTGGTCGACGGTGGCCTCCTTGAGGCGGGCTATCGATCCGAAATGGCTTACCAGTGCCTTGCGGCGATGTTCTCCCAATCCTGGCACCGAATCCAGCACCGATGCCGTCATTCGCTTGGATCGCTTGCTGCGATGGTAGGTGATCGCGAACCGATGCGCTTCGTCACGGACCCGTTGCAGCAGATAAAGCCCCTCGCTGTTGCGCGGCATGATGACGGGATCGGGCTCCGAGGGCACCCACACCTCTTCCAGCCGCTTGGCCAGGCCGATCACCGCGACATCGGTGACGCCGAGTTCCTCGAGCACCGCGCTTGCCGCGTTGACTTGCGGCGCACCGCCGTCGACCACGTACAGATTCGGCGGGTAGGCGAAACGGCGAGACTTTCCTTCCGGCGAAAGCATATTCGGGTCGTTTTGTTCACTCAGGTGCCGCGCGAAGCGGCGCCGGGTCACCTCGGCGATGGAGGCGACGTCATCCGAGCGTCCCTGTCCGGCGGCTTCCCGGATCCCGAAGTGCCGGTAGTCCGATTTGCGCGGCAGACCGTCCTCGAACACCACCAGCGAGCCCACCACGTCCGTGCCCTGGACGTGGCTGATGTCCACGCATTCGATGCGCAGTGGGGCATCGTGCAAGCCGAGGGCTTCCTGAATGTTCTGCAGCGCAGCGGATCTGGCGTTGAAGTCGCCGGCGCGCCTCAGCTTGTGTTGCTGCAGTGCTTCTTTCGCGTTGCGCTGCACGGTTTCGGCCAGCGCACGTTTGTCGCCGCGCTGCGGCACCCGCAGGGCCACCCGAGATCCGCGCAGGCCGGACAGCCAACTGGTCAGCTCGCCGGCGTTGGACGGCAGGCAGGGCACCAGCACCTCGCGCGGCACCGGGTTCGCCGATTCGTCTGCGGCACCGCCCAATTCGGCCTGTTCGCCGTAGAACTGGGTCAAGAACTGTTCGACCAGCTGTTCCTCACCGGAATCACCGGGGTCGGCGGACTTTTCGACGATCCAGCCACGCTGACCGCGGACTCGGCCGCCACGGACGTGGAACACCTGCACCGCGGCCTCGAGCTCGTCGTCGGCGAACGCCACGACATCGGCGTCGGTGCCGTCACCGAGGACCACGGCCTGTTTTTCCATCGCCCTCTTCACCGCGCCCAGGTCGTCGCGCAGCCGCGCGGCCCGCTCGAAATCGAGTCGCTCGGCCGCGGCGTTCATCTGCTGTTCGAGCTCCCGGGCGAACCGGTCGGTCTTGCCGGACAGGAAGTCGCAGAAATCGTCCACGATCTGGCGATGCTGCTCGGCGCTGACCCTGCCGATGCACGGCGCCGAGCATTTGTCGATGTACCCGAGCAGGCAGGGGCGGTCGATCTGCTTGTGCCGCTTGAATACTCCCGCCGAGCAGGTGCGTGCCGGAAACACCCGGGTGAGCAGATCCAGCGTTTCGCGGATGGCCCACGCGTGCGAGTAGGGCCCGAAATACCGCACCCCTTTGCGGCGGGGGCCGCGATAGACCATCAGTCGCGGGAACTCCTCGTTGAGGGTCACCGCCAGCACCGGATAGGTCTTGTCGTCGCGGTAGCGGACGTTGAACCGCGGGTCGAACTCCTTGATCCAGTTGTATTCGAGCTGCAGTGCCTCGACTTCGGTGTTAACCACCGTCCACTCGACCTTGGCCGCGGTCGTCACCATCTGCCGGGTTCGCGGGTGCAGGCCGGCGATGTCGGCGAAGTATGACGTCAGCCGGCTGCGCAGGCTCTTGGCCTTGCCGACGTAGATGACTCGCCCGTGCGGGTCCCGGAACCGGTAGACGCCGGGCTCGACCGGGATGGACCCGGGCGCGGGGCGGTAGGTAGCGGGATCGGGCACAGATCCAGGCTAGTAGCCGCCGGCGCGGTGCCGAGAAAGGCGGGGCGCGTGCGGGTGCCGGTCTAGGGTGGTGCATACCGGTCGCCACGATATTTTGGGGGGATTACCGTCGAGTCCTCGCTAGCCTGGTTGCTGCAGCCCCTCGGTGTCGACACCTTCCTCGACGAGATCTGGGCGAGCAGGCACCACCACATCGAGCGATGCCAGCCGGGCTATTTTGACCGGCTGCTGCCCGGGCCCTCGGCCGTCGACGGACTCCTGGAGCACGTGCGGCCGGAACCCTCGGCCGTGCGGCTCGTCAAGGGCGGCGAGGACATGGACCCGGCGACCTACCGCCACGCCGACGGTGGCCTGGACCCGGCCCGGGCACGCGGCGGCCTGGCCGACGGCTACACCATCGTCCTGAATGGAATCGAGCGGTACCTGCGCACGGTCGCGGCGTTGTCCCACTCCATCGAGGTCGAGCTGAACTTCCCGACCCGAGTCAACGCCTACGTCACGCCACCGGAATCGACCGGCTTTGTGCCGCACTACGACCCGCACGATGTGCTGGTCCTGCAGATCGAGGGATCGAAGACGTGGCATGTATCCGACGCTGCCGCCGTTCCGCCGCACGAGATCCAGCGGCACAGGGGGGTGGGCACCGACAGGCTCACGTCGGTGACCGACGTATGCCTGCAAGCCGGCGACGTGCTGTATCTGCCGCGCGGCCAGGTACATTCGGCCGAAACGCACGCCGAGCCGTCGGTTCATCTGACGATCGGGCTTCATGCGCCGACCGTGCTCACGCTCGTCACTCACGCGCTGTATTCGCTGAGTCTGCGCGACCCCCGGGTGCACGCGCGCTTATCGCCACGGCACCTGGCTGACGCAACCGCCCGCGCCGGCCTGGGCGACCTCGTGCGCGACACCCTGCGAGCCATCGAGGATCCCGAGATCATCACCGAAAGCCTCGACGCGCTGGCCGACGTCTTGGTTCGGCGCGGCCGATGCCCTCCGGTCGGGCGGGTCAGCGACACCGTCGGGGTCGACGGGCAGACGCTGGTGGCCAAGTATGAACCGCTCTATGCGCGGGTGGCGCACGTCGACGACCGCGTCGTCCTGCAGTTCGCGCAACTGTCGGTGGGCGCCAGCACCGACCATGAGGCGGCGATGACGTTCCTCGCCCGTAGCACCCAGCCGTTCCGTGTCGGCGATCTGCCCGGGCTGAGCGCGGCGCAGCAGACCGGGCTGGCGCAGACGCTGATCCTGAACGGGTTCCTGGTCCGGCTGTCCGATGGCTGACAATTACCTTCGCATCTCCGGTGAAAGCCCCTAATTCAATCCGTATTTGCGGATACTTTCGGCGTAAGCTTCGGTACATGCGGGTCGCTGTCCGCGCGGCCGCCGTCTTTATCGCCTAGCTGGCCCGTCGCACCATGTGGACGCGTCGGCTGACCCACGCCGCGATATCGGTGGCCAGCCTCCGCCGAGACCGCAACGTCGCATCGCTGGAAACGCTGAAACCACTGAGAGGCCGGGACACAGCGCTCCACGCGTGACTGATCGGGCCGCCGCTCGCCAGCCACCGTGGGACGCCGACCGGTTCGTCGGGAGGAGCGCAACATGGCAGCACGGGCGCACGCCGGTGGCCGACGATGACCATGCCGATCTGGGCCGCCTTCCCCCCGGAAGTGCATTCGGCGGCGCTGTCCAGCGGCCCCGGGCCCGGATCCTTGCTGTCGGCCGAGCAGGCATGGCAGGCGTTGAGCGCCGAATACGACACGGCGGCCCAAGAACTCGGCGACTTGTTGGCGGCGGTGCAGGCCGGGACGTGGCAGGGCCCCAGCGCGGAGGCATTCGTGGCCGCGCATGTGCCGTACCTGGCGTGGCTGTTGCAGAACAGTGCCAACAGCTCGGCAGCCGCGTTGGAAGCTGACACCGTGGCGGCCGCCTATACCGCCGCCCTCTCAGCCATGCCGACACTGGAGGAGCTGGAAGCCAACCACGCCGCTTTCGCGCAATTGGTGGCGACGAATTTCCTTGGCGTGAACACGATTCCGATCGCGTACAACGAAATGGACTATCTGCGGATGTGGCTGCAGGCGGCCACCACGATGGCGATGTATGAAGCGGTCTCCGAGACGGCGCAGACGTGGGTCCCGCCGACCGCCCCGCCCCCGCCGATCCAGCTGGCCAACCCACCCAACCAAGATGCGGGCGGGGGGGCAGATCAGTTGAGCTGGTGGGTAACTCGCGTGCAAGAAGTTGCCCAAGAACTCAACGGGGACCTGAGCCAGTCTGGGTCCAACCCGTCCTCGGTCCTCAACACCTTGATGAGCGACCCGCTGCTGGCGGCCAAGGTTCCGCACTGGGCCGGCGAGGCGCTCTACACGTTCCCCGCCCAGGTGCCGCAATTGACACAGCTCTCCTTCGGCCTGATCGCCCCCTTCATCCCCGTCGCGGGTGCGGCGGGTCTGGCAGGGCTGGCCGGGTTGGCCGGCGCGCCTCAACCCGCTCCCGCCCTGCCGGCCCCGGCGGTCGCGCCGGCCCCGTCCCACACCGGAGCGCCCGTCGCGATGGCACCCGGTCTCGGCACGCCCGCTGCGACCCCGGCCGCCGCCCCGGTGCCCGCGCCCGCGCCCGCCGCGGCACCGGCAGCGGCCGCCGCTGCGCCGGTGCCGCCCGCCCCCGGCGTCCCGGCTTTCAGCTTCCCGTATGTGGTCGGTCCTCCCGGCCTCGGCGCCGGCACCGACATGAGCATCGGAATCCCCGCCCAACAGAAGTCGCCCGAGCTCGGCTCCATCGCCGCGCCGGCCGCCGCGGCCCGACGGGAACAGGCCCGGCGGCGCCGGCGCCCACGGCAGGGCCTGATCGACCCCGGGCGCCGCTACGAATACCTCGACCCCGATTCGGACGCCGAATCCGCCGACGATCCGCACCCCGCCCAGGCGCGAACTTCCGGGCCCTCGGACCGGGGCGCGGGCCCCATGGGCTTCGCCGGCACCGCCCGCCACGCCGAAGCCGCTCCAGCGGGCTTGAGAACAGTTGCCGGCGCTTCATTGGACGACAGCCCCAGCCTGCCGCTGTTGCCGAGCAGCTGGAGCCCCGAGACCGAAGAAGGGCAACCGGGCAGGTAGAAGGCCCGTAGCGGGCTTCCGCCGCGGTGGCGGCGGTTTGGGCGGCGTCCGTTCTGGCTACCAAGCTTCTAGCTCAACGTTAGAGTGGGGGCAGAGGCAATGGAGGGAGTCCGTAAATGATGAAGCGCTCGTTGGCCAAACTGGCCGTCGCCGTCGGCGGTCTGGCATTGGCGTCGACCGCTGGGGCCGGGGTCGCATCCGCCGATCCCGATTTCGGTCCGATGATCAACACCACCTGTAACTACGACCAGGCGATGCGGGCGGTGCACGCGGAAAACCCGATGGCCGCTCAGTACCTCGACCAGTCGCCGCCGAACCAGCAGTTCTTGCAGCAGTACCTGGCGTCGTCGCCCGATCAGCGGGTGAACCTGCTCAAGGCGATCCAGCACAACCAGGGGGCGTCGCAGGCATTGCCGATTTTCCAGCAAATGATGACGGACTGCACTCGGTACTGACTGCGCCTCCCCCGCTCTAGCCGGGCCGGTTCCTAGGCGATACGCCCGCTTATCTGCGCGAGGCGTTTCGCCGTCCAGTCCGCCATGGGGAACCCGGGCTTGGCGTCACATGATGACAGCAGCAGCACTGTGCGCGGCAGGGCGGCCAGCCCGTAGTCGCAGGTCCAGTCCGGCTGGCTCATGCTCCAGACCACGGCGTCGTGCGCCGAGGTGTCGACGTCGCTGAGGTGCATCGTCGCCGACCTCCCGTCGCGGCTCACGCCGACCGCTTCGCGGCGGCATTGGGCGATCCACCACTACGCTGCACCCACCCAGTGCCAGCATGGCGACGACGGCAACCGCGGCCACCGGTGCCCGAAGTGCCATCGGCTGATGGCACCGCGCTCAGTGCGTCTGCAGGTCCGGTCGATAGCGCGCCAGCAGCGAACGCACGGTGTCCATGGCGGCCACCGCTCGGCCCTTGTCGACGGCCTGGATGGCCATCACCGGGATGTACTCGTCATCGGGCAGGTCGACCCGCGCCCAGCGGTGACCCACCGGAAAGGACACGCCGGCCACGTCCGGCCATTCGATCAGCTTGTCGCCCAACAGATTTCTCACCGAGACGCCCGCCGGCCCCACGCGCAGCCGCGGCCGCGCGAACAACAGCACGATCCCGGCGATGACCAGACCCAGCACCGCGATCGCCACCTGATCGGAGGTCTGAAAGACCACCCCGGTGGACCCCACCTTGAGCAGAAGGCCGACCGCGATATGAGCCGCGGCGATCAGGAAGGCCGCTCCATAAGCGAACAACGGTGTGCGATGAGGACGCAACACCGCATCCCAGGTCTCGCGGTCCGGCGGCGACGTCACGACCGAGCGCGCAACTCACGCAGGGTGAGCGCGGCCGACAGGGCCGCCCCGGTCGCCTGCGCCCCTTTGTCCTCGGCCGATGCCGGAAGTCCGGCCCGGTCGAGCGCCTGCTGCTCGTTGTCGGTGGTCAGCACGCCGTTGGCAACCGGCGTCGACGCGTCCAGTGAGACCCGGGTCAGCCCCTGGGTCACCGCGTCGCAGACATATTCGAAATGCGGTGTCTTCCCGCGTATCACGACGCCCAGTGCGACGACGGCATCGTGGTTACGGGCGAGTTCCTGTGCCACCACCGGGATTTCGATCGCGCCGAGCACGCGAACCACCGTGGGGTCGTCGATGCCCGACTCGCTGGCGACTTTGCGTGCGCCGGCGAGCAGCGCGTCGCAGATCTCGATGTGCCAGGTGCTTGCCACGATGCCGAGCCGCACACCGGCTGCGTCAAGCGCCGGTACCTCCGGCACGCCGGCGCCACCGCTCATCTATGCCCCTCAATCCCGAATTCTGCACCGTCGCCGGTGGTCACAGGGCACCACCGAATTCACCTGGGAGATGGACGGATTCGTGGAAGTCGTCCAGCCCGGCCAGGTCGTGGCCCATCTTATCCCGCTTGGTCATCAGGTAGCGGATGTTCTCCGCGTTGGCGCGCACCGGAAGCGGCACCCGCTCGATGATGTGCAGGCCGTACCCGTCCAGCCCGACCCGCTTGGCCGGGTTGTTGGTCAGCAACCGCATCGAGCGCACCCCAAGGTCCACCAGTATTTGCGCGCCGATACCGTAATCCCTTGCGTCAGCGGGCAATCCAAGCTTGAGGTTGGCGTCGACGGTATCTTCACCGGCGTCCTGCAGCTGGTAGGCCTGCAATTTGTGCATCAGCCCGATGCCGCGGCCCTCGTGGCCGCGCATATAGAGCACGATGCCGCGGCCCTCGCGCGCGACCATCGCCATCGCCGCGTCCAGCTGGGGCCCGCAATCGCAGCGGCGCGAACCGAACACGTCACCGGTCAGGCATTCGGAGTGCACGCGCACCAGCACGTCGTCACCATCGGAGTTCGGCCCGGCGATGTCACCGCGCACCAGCGCAACGTGTTCCACCTCTTCGTAGATGCTGGCGTAGCCGATGGCGCGAAATTCGCCGTGCCGAGTCGGTATCCGGGCCTCGGCGATCCGCGCGATGTGCTTCTCATGTTTGCGTCGCCACTCGATCAGGTCGGCGATGGTGATCATGGCGAGATCGTGTTCGTCGGCGAATACCCGCAGTTCGTCGGTCTGCGCCATCGAGCCTTCGTCTTTTTGGCTGACGATCTCGCAGATGGCACCCGCAGGCTGCAGCCCGGCCAGCCGGGCCAGATCGACGGCGGCCTCGGTGTGACCGGGACGGCGCAATACGCCACCGTCCTTGGCGCGCAACGGAACCACGTGACCCGGCCGGGTGAAGTCGTCGGCGACGCTGGCGGGATCGGCGAGCAGGCGCATCGTGGTCGCCCGGTCCGAGGCCGAAATCCCAGTGCCCACACCCCGTTTTGCGTCCACCGTGACGGTGTACGCGGTGCCGTGCTTGTCCTGGTTCACCGCATACATCGGCAGCAGGCCCAGCCGGTCGCAGATCTCGCCGTCCAGCGGCACGCACAGGTATCCCGAGGTGTAGCGCACCATGAACGCCACCATCTCCGGCGTCGCCTTCTCGGCGGCGAAGATCAGATCGCCCTCGTTCTCCCGGTCCTCGTCGTCAATGACGATGACGGCCTTGCCGGCCGCAATGTCGGCAACCGCCCTCTCGACGGAGTCCAACCTCGTCATCTTTGCTACCTCGCCGTTCCCGCTATCCGGCGGGAACACTGTCGAAACGGCCCACACGAGAAGCCCACGTGTTGCATTCAGTATGAACCACGTCGGCGCCGCTGTTATTGCCACGGCTTGATCAGTGGGACGGCCTCGGATCGCGTTGCGCCACTGTCCGCGCCGCCGGTTCCGCCCGCCTGACCACTTCCGATGACGTGCCCTCACCGCGGCGCCGCACAACCCCGGTGCCGGACCGGGCTTCACCACCGCCGGCGGCGGCCGCACAATCGTTGCCGGGATCACAATTCGGGCGTCTCCCGTGGCGCCCCGCCGGGCATTGCCCGCGGTGATTTCCCGAGCCCCGACCAACCCGGCAATCAGGGCATGACCCCGGCGCGCCTTTTCGCGGCGGGACGGCAACCGTGGATGCGGAATCGACATCGCCCGCAAACCGTATACCGCCGCCAAGAATAGGTTTGGCCCACCGGCGATACCGTCACTCGGTGCCAAAAGTACCCCGACGACAGGGCCTGATACGCCGTAACCCTTTGCACCAGATATGTGTTCGCTGTGCCCGACATTAGTTGTCAGCAAACGACGAAAACGTGTTTTCGGGCGCATAAGGCCGGGAACTACAGGGCGCATGAATACCAACACACAAACACGACCGTGGGCCCGCCTGTGTACCGGCGCGCTCGCGGCCGGCGGCTTGGCCATGTCCGCACTGGGATTGTCCACCGGCACCGCTGCGGCGGCGCCGCCTCCCGCCCCCGTCTACCACCATCACTGGTGCCCTGGCGACCAATGGGACGAGGGCTGGGGAAACAACCCGAACTGGAACAACTGCCGTGACTGGGACGACAATTACGGCGGTCCGGCGGGTTACGGAGGAGCTCCGCCGTGGGCTCCCCCGCCCCCAGGACCACCGCCGTGGGCACCGTGGGCCCAGGTCGTGTGGAACCCCCAGGTGAACGGCTGGGGATACTGGAACGGCCCGGTGTGGATGCCGCTGTAACCCACATCTGACCTGGAAGCGGGCCGCTGCGTCCAGCCCCGGGCAGCGGCTGCCTTCCCCGGTCTAGCGGGCCATCAACCGCTCGACGTATTTGGCGATCACGTCGACCTCGAGGTTCACCTGCGTCCCGACCGGAGCGCGGCCCAAAGTGGTCAACTCCCGGGTGGTGGGGATCAGCGAGACTTCGAACCAGTCCCCCGCGTCGTCGCCCAGCCCGGACACCGTCAACGAAATTCCGTCGACGGTGATCGATCCCTTCTCGACGACGTAGCGGGCCACCTCGGCGGGCATGTCGACCCGCACCACTTCCCAGTGCTCCGACGGCGTCCGGGCCACGATGCGTCCCGTCCCGTCGACGTGGCCCTGCACGATGTGACCGCCCAGCCGGCTGTTGACGGCCGCGGCGCGCTCCAGGTTGACGCGGCTGCCGACCTGCAGTTCGCCCAAGTTGGACCGGTTGAGCGATCTCGGCCATCACGTCGGCGGTGAACTGACCGCCGGGCAACAGCTCGGCGACGGTCAGGCACACGCCGTTGACGGCGATCGAATCGCCGTGACCCGCGTCGGCCGTCACGACGGCGCCGCGGATGGTCAGCCGCGCCGCGTCGGAAAGGACGTCGCGCCCCGTCACCTCGCCGAGCTCCTCGACAATTCCGGTAAACATCCTCTTAGGCTAATTGCCCCCCACTCATGCTGATGAGCAGGGCAAACACCCACGCCCCGACGACACCGGCACCCCGCGTTCACCAGGGCAGTCACCGGCACCCTCTACGATGCAGAGTATGCAGACCCGCCGCCGTCTATCGGCCGTCCTCGCATCCCTAACCCTCGCCACCGTCCTGATCGCCGGCTGTTCGTCGGGCTCGAAGCAGAGCGGCGCACCGCTCCCCGACGCGACGACCTTGGTCAAGCAGTCCGCCGACGCCACCAAGAATGTGAAGAGCGCGCACATCGCGCTGAGCATCCAGGGCAAGATCCCCGGGCTGCCCATCAAGACGCTGACCGGTGACTTGGCCACGGCACCGGCCACCGCCGCGTCGGGCAACGCCACGATCACCCTGGCGCGGCTCCGACATCGACGCCAACTTCGTGGTCCTCGACGGAACCCTGTACGCCACCCTCACCCCGAACAAGTGGAGCGACTTCGGCAAGGCGTCCGACATCTACGACGTCTCGGTGCTGCTGAGCCCCGACACCGGGCTGGCCAACGTGCTGGCGAACTTCAGCAACGCCAAGGCCGAGGGCCGCGACAACATCAACGGGCAGAACACGATCCGGATCAGCGGAAACGTCTCGGCGGACGCGGTGAACAAGATCGTGCCGCAGTTCGGCGCTTCGCAGCCGGTTCCCGACCACGGTGTGGATCCAGGAGACCGGCGATCACCAGCTGGTCCAGGCCAACCTGCAGAAGAGCTCGGGCAACGCGGTCCAGATGACGCTGTCCAACTGGGGCCAGCCGGTCAGGTCACCAAGCCCCCGGTGAGCCAGTGACCGCGGAGGCCGCAGCCCCGCCCGGGCACCAAACCGGACGGCGTCGCGATCAGCGCGGGCAGCCTGGCGGTACTGCTGGGCGCCCTGGACACCTATGTCGTCGTCACGATCATGCGCGACATCATGACGCGACGTTCATATCCCGATTAACCAGCTGCAGCGCATCACCTGGATCATCACGATGTACCTGCTGGGCTACATCGCCGCCATGCCGCTGCTGGGCCGCGCCTCCGACCGGTTCGGCCGCAAGCTGGTGCTGCAGGTCAGCCTGGCGCTGTTCATCGTCGGCTCGGTGGTCACCGCGCTGGCCGGTCACTGGGGCGATTTCCACCTGCTGATCGGCGGCCGCACCATCCAGGGCGTGGCCAGCGGCGCCCTGCTGCCGGTGACCCTCGCGCTGGGCGCCGATCTGTGGGCCGCAGCGCAACCGCGCCGGCGTGCTGGGCGGCATCGGCGCCGCGCAGGAGCTCGGCAGCGTGCTGGGCCCGCTGTACGGCATCTTCATCGTCGTATTTGACCCACGACTGGCGCTACGTGTTCTGGATCAACGTCCCGCTGACCCTGATCGCCATGGTGATGATCCAGTTCAGCCTGCCGTCGCACGACCGCGTTGCGGCGCCCGAGAAGATCGACGTGGTCGGCGGCGTGCTGCTGGCTCTGGCGCTGGGCCTTGCGGTCATCGGCCTGTACAACCCGCAGCCCGACGGCAAGCAGATTCTGCCCAGCTACGGGCTGCCGCTGGTGATCGGCGCGGTCGTGGTCGCGGTGCTGTTCCTGCTGTGGGAGCGCTTCGCGCGCACCCGGCTGATCGAACCGGCGGGCGTGCATTTCCGGCCGTTCCTGGCCGCGCTGGGCGCCTCGCTGTGCGCCGGGTGCCGCGCTGATGGTGACGCTGGTCGACGTGGAGCTGTTCGGCCAGGGCGTGCTCGGGCAGGACCAGAACCAGGCCGCCGGGCTGCTGCTGTGGTTCCTCATCGCGCTGCCGATCGGGGCGGTGCTGGGCGGGTGGATCGCCACCCGGGTCGGCGACCGGATCGATGACCTTCGTCGGCCTGCTGATCGCGGCCTACGGGTACTGGCTGATCCACTTCTGGCGCGCAGGACGTGATGAGCCAGCAGCACAACATCTTCGGGCTGTTCACGCTGCCCGTGCTGCACGCCGACCTGTTGGTGGCCGGCATCGGTCTTGGCCTGGTGATCGGGCCGCTGACCTCGGCCGCGCTGCGGGTCGTCCCGTCCGCCCAGCATGGGATCGCCTCGGCGGCGGTCGTGGTGGCCCGGATGACCGGCATGCTGATCGGGGTGGCCGCGCTCAGCGCGTGGGGCCTGTACCGGTTCAACCAGAACCTGGCGGGCCTGACGGCCGCGATCCCGCCCAACGCCAGCCTGATGGAGCGCATCGCCGCGCAGGGCAACGCTGTACCTGAAGGCCTTCGCCGAGATGTACAGCGACATCTTCTCGGTCACCGTCGCGATCTGCATGGCGGGCGCGCTGCTGGGCCTGCTGATCGGCGGGCGCAAAGAACATGCCGAGGAGCCGGAAGTCCCCGAGGAGCAGGCCTGCGCTCGGTTGAGCGCTGGAGCGCTAGCCGCTGCGCGGCACCAGGCTGAGCACCAGATCCGGGCCCGACCCGGTCGATGCCGTCGAACTGCCAGCGCAGCGCCTGCGCGATGCTGGTCACCCCCACGTCGTCGACCGCGGTGACGGGGCCGCCCAGCAGGATCGGCGCGACGTAGGCCAGGATCCGGTTGACCACGCCGGCCCGCAGGAAGGCACCCGCCAGGGTCGGGCCGCCCTCCAACAGCACGTCGGTGCGGTCCGACAGCGGCCTTGAGCACCTCCATCGGGATCGTGGGTGCGGATCAGCCATGGTCCGCGAATCGTCGTTGAGAACCTTTGCCTCCGAAGGTATTTCCCGCATCCCGACGACCACGCGCAGCGGTTGCCGGTCGGCCAGCGAGCCGTCGGGCAGTCGGGCCGTCAACGCCGGGTCGTCGGCCAGCACCGTGCCGGTCCCGACCACGATCGCGTCGGCGGCCGCGCGGCGGCGATGCAGATCCAGCGCGCGAGGCCTCACTGGAGATCCACTGACTGGAGCCGTCGGCAGGCGGCGCTGCGCCCGTCGACGCTGCTGGCGTATTTCCAGGTCAGGTGCGGCAGCCCGGTGCGTTGCTTGTGCAGCCACTCCCGCAGCGGGCCGCCGGCCACCTCGTCGGCCAGCACGCCGGCAGCGCACCGCCACGCCCGCTGCCTCGAGCCGGGCCGCGCCGCCGGCCGCCATCCGGGTTCGGGTCGGCGACGGCGTACACGACGGTCGCCGACCTTCGCGTCCAGCAGGGCGTTCACGCACGGCGGGGTCTTGCCGTAGTGGTTGCACGGCTCCAGGGTGACCACCGCCATGCCGCCGGCCGCCAAATCGCCGGCCCGCCGCAGCGCCAGGATCTCGGCGTGATCGCCGCCGGCCGGTTCGGTGGCGCCGACACCGACCACCTCGCCATCGGGGTCCAGGATGACCGCCCCCACCGGTGGGTTCGGATACGTGGTTCCCTTGACCTGATTGGACTGGTCGATCGCCAGGCGCATCGCGGCGTCGAGGCTGTCGCCTCGGCGGAACGCGTCATCGAGCGCAGGTGCGGGGACGCGCCGGCGGCCTGGCGCCGCAACGCGTCCACCGCGGCCTCCGGGTCATCGGCGCCGTACACGGCCGACCCGGCGACGAAGCAGTCGACGCCGGCCTCGGCGGCCTGCTCGATGGTGTCCGCGTTGATGCCGCCGTCGATTTCGACCAGGATCGTCAGCTCCCCCGCATCGATGAGCTTGCGCGCGGTGCGCACCTTGCTCAGCACCTCGGGGATGAAGCTCTGGCCGCCGAAGCCGGGCTCCACCGACATGATGAGCAGGGTGTCGAACTGCGGCAGGATTTCCAGGTACGGCTCCAGCGGGGTTCCCGGCTTGACGCTGATCCCCGCCTTGGCGCCGGCGGCGCGGATATCGCGGGCCACGCCGACCGGATTCTCGGTGGCCTCGGCGTGGAAGGTGACGTTGTACGCCCCCGCCTCGGCGTACGGCGGCGCCCAGCGGTCCGGGTCCTCGATCATCAGATGGCAGTCCATCGGGATGTCGGTGGCGGCCAGCAGGCTCTCCACCACCGGCAGCCCGAAGGTCAGGTTCGGCACGAAGTGGTTGTCCATCACGTCGACGTGCAACCAGTCGGCGCCGTTCACGGCGGCGGCTTCGTCGGCGAGCCGGGCGAAGTCGGCGGCCAGGATCGACGGCGCGATCAGGGGCCCCGTTCAGATCCCGTACTGCGAGGCATGAGCGCCAGACTACTGAGCGCGCGGCCTGACCTCCGGAGCGTCACCGCTACCCGCCTCGCGGCGCAGCGCGGCGGCGAACATCGCGTCGGTGCCGTGCCGGTGTGGCCAGAGCTGGACGTACGGCCCGTCCCCCAGGTCGGCGACGGGCTCGAACAGCGGCCGGGTGTCCAGCGCGCTCACCGGGTGGCGGCGCAGCGCGTCGGCGACCACGCCGACGGTTTCGGCCAGGTGCGGCGAGCAGGTGCGCGTACAGCACCACGCCGCCGGGGCGGGTCAGCGCGATCGCGGCGGCCAGCAGCTCGCGTTGCAGCTTGGTCAGCGTCGGCACGTCGGCCGGCTGACGCCGCCACCGGGCCTCCGGCCGACGGCGCAGCGCCCCCAGCCCGGTGCAGGGCACGTCGACGAGCACCCGGTCGAAGCGTCGGCTCCAGAGCCGGTCTGCCGCCCGTCGACCCGCAGCACGTCGACCTGCAGGCCGCGAGTGTTCTCGCCACCAGATCGGCGCGGCGCGGCGCCGGCTCGACCGCGGTGAGCCGGAACCCAGACTCCGGGTGCTGCTGCACGCCCAGCGAGGCCAGCAGCGCCGTCTTCCCGCCCGGCCCGGCGCACAGGTCCAGCCACCGGCCACCGTCGCCGTCGACCGGCGCCAGCGTCAGCGCCCGGGCCACCAGCTGGCTGCCCTCGTCCTGGACCAGCGCGACGCCGTCGCGCACCGGCGGCCAGCCGCCCGGGATCACCGCCGGCCAGGTACACCGCGTACGGCGAATAGCGGCCGACCGTTGCCGCCCACCGCGTCGGCCAGTTCGGCGGCGGTCAGCGCGCCGGCGCGGGCGGCCAGATGCACCTGCGGGCGTTCGTCGTCGCTGGCCAGCACCGCGTCGAGTTCGGTCGCGGCGGCGCCCAGCGCATCGGCGAAGGCCTGGGCGATCCACCGGGGGTGGGCATGCACGAACGCCGCATGCCCGATCGGGTCCTGCGCCGCGTCCGGCGCCAGCTCGGCGACCCAGGACCGTCTCGTCGCGCCGGGAGATGGTGCGCAGCACTCCGTTGACGAAACCCGCTCGCGCCGAGTCGAATTCGATCCCTGCCTGCTCGACGGTGGTGGACACCGCGGCGTGCGCGTCGACCCGGGTGCGCAGCAGCTGATACGCGCCGAGGCGCAGCAGGTCGAGCAGCACCGGGTCGATGGCTTGCGGCGAGCGTTCCGCGGCCGCGCCGATGACGGCGTCGAGCAGGCCCCGGGTGCGGCAGGTGCCGTAGGTCAGCTCGGTGGCGAATGCGGCGTCGCGGCCGCTGATTCCGCGTTCGCGCAGCAGCGCGGGCAGCGCCAGGTTCGCGTAGGCGTCGCGCTCGCTGACCGCCCGCAGCACGTCGAACGCGGCGGCGCGGGCCGGGTCCAGCGGCCGGCGCGGCGGCCGGCGGTCGCGCTGCTCGGGCCGGCGGTCGCGCTGCTGCGGGCGTGGCGGCTTGCGCTCCGGCCGGCGCGCTGCGGTCTGTCGCGCCCGGTGCTCATGACGCCCGCACCGCCGGGTCGAGCCGGGCGCCGCGCGCCCAGTCGACCGCGTTCATGGGTTTCTTTCCGGGCGGCTGGATTTGGCCCAGCCGCACCGGGTCCGAACCCGTGCCGACCCAGACGCTTTTGCGGTCGACGTGAATAGCGCCGGGCGGCAAGGGTTCTGCGGCCCCGGCATGCGGAGGCCTCGGCGCCTGCACCGGTCCCAGTTTGACACGCAGGTCGCCGATCAACGTCCAGGCGCCGGGATTGGGCGTGACCGCGCGAATGCGGCGATCCACGACCTGCGCCGGCAGGTCCCAGCGCACCCGGGCCTGCTCGACGGTGATCTTGGGCGCGATGCTGACCCCGTCGGCGGGCTGCGGCACCGGCGTCAACGTCGCGTCGGCGATGCCGTCCAGCGTTGTCGACAACAGCGCCGCGCCCGAAACAGCCAGTCGCTCAAGCAGTTCCCCCGCGGTATCGGTCGGCCGGATCGTCTCGGTGACGACGCCGTAGACCGGGCCGGAGTCCAGGCTCGGCTCGATCCGGAACGTCGTGGCCCCGGTGATGCCGTCCCCCGCCGCGATGGCCGCCTGCACCGGCGCGGCGCCGCGCCAGGCGGGCAGCAGCGAGAAGTGCAGGTTGATCCAGCCGCGCGGGGGCACCGCCAGCAGGCCGTCGCGCAGCAGCGCGCCGTAGGCCACGACCGCGCAGCAGTCCGGTGCCAACTGCGACAGCTCCGCGACGAATTCGTCGGAGTTCGGCCGCGATGGCCGCAGCACCGGAATGCCGCGGTCGAGCGCTTCGCGGGCCACCGGCGACGGCTCCGGCTTGCCGCGCCGTCCGGCGGCGGCGTCGGGCCGGGTCAGCACCGCGATCACCTCGTGACGCGGCGAGTCGATGAGGCGGCGCAGCGCGGGTAGCGCGGGTTCGGGGGTTCCGGCGAAGACAAGACGCACCGGCCCAGTCTAGAAAGCGGCGGACGCAGGCCGGACCCGCCCGGACCGGCGGATTGTGCGTGCGTACACTATTGCCTATGGCTACTATTTCTGGCAGCCATTAACTACAGGTGTGGAACCGGGCCGCCGGTTCATGTCGACAACGAGGTCGAAAGACCACCCCTTCCCCTTCTTCAAGGAGGTCTAGATGACCCTCGATACCCCGATCAGACGACGCCTCGGCCGCCGCAACGTCTCGCACGGTATGGGCATTGGGCGACTACGCCCTGATGGCCGAGGAAGTGATGGCTCCCCTCGGTCCCGCCCTGGTCAATGCCACCGGCATCCGGCCCGGCCTGCGGGTCCTCGACGTCGCCGCCGGCTCGGGCAACATCTCGCTGCCGGCGGCCGCTGCGGGCGCCACCGTCGTGTCCACCGATCTCACCCCGGAGCTGTTGCGACGGTCGCGGGCCAGGGCCGAGGCACGCGGCCTGACGATCGACTACCGGGAAGCCAATGCGCACGCGCTGCCGTTCGGCAACGGCGAGTTCGACGTCGTCATGTCCGCGATCGGGGTGCAGTTCGCCAGCGACCAGCAGCGCGCCGCCGCCGAACTGGTCCGGGTCTGCCGACCGGGCGGCACGATCGGCGTGATCAGCTGGACCCCCGAAGGGTTCTTCGGCCGCATGCTCGCCACCATTCGGCCCTACCGGCCGAGCCTGTCGCACCCGGTGCCGCCCGCGGCGCTCTGGGGGCGCCCGGCTTACGTCGCCGCGCTGCTCGGCGACCAGATCGGCGACATCACCGCGACGCGAGGCATGTTGGCGGTCAACCGGTTCGACAGCGCCGAGGCCGTGCACGCCTACTTCAAGCAGCACTACGGCCCGACGATCGAGGCGTACGCCAACATCGGCCACAACCGGCTGCTGGTCGCCGAGCTCGACGCCCAACTCGTCGAACTCGCGCAGCACCACCTCGCCGACGGCAGCATGGGCTGGGAATACCTACTGGTGACCGCCGAAAAGCGCACCGACTCCCGATGCCTAACCCCAATGGTGGCGACCCGCTTCACCCGGCTCCGCCGCGCTCGCGATCGCCACAACCGACTACAGGTCGATCGTCGGCGTCCAGGTGGACGTCGGGCTCGCCGCCGGCAGCGGTGAAGGCCGTCAGGGCCCGCACCAGCCCGTGCCGCTCCGGCGGTGGCATCTTCGCCACGATGGCCGCGATCTCGGTGCGCCGGTGCGCGGTGACCTGGCGGACGACGTCGCGGCCGCGCGTGGTGAGCGCGGCGAGCAGCTCGCGCCGCGAGGTCGGGTGCGGCAAGCGGTCGATCAGCCCGGCGGCGACCAACCGGTCCACCATCCGGCCGGTGGCCGACGGCTGCACACCCAGCAGACCCGCCAGGGTGGCCAGGTTGACCGGGCCGCGATTGGACAGGATCACCAGCGTTCGGAACTGGGCGATGGTGATGGTCTCGTCGACCTGCCCGACGGAGCGAGCCGAGATGGCCATCAGCAAACGGGAGGCCGTCAGCAAAGCATCGGTGATGACGTCCAATGACTCGTCAACCGTGGCGTTGTCCGCTGCCATATCGCCCCTCTCCGGAGGGTTTCCGGCCTCTCGGCGGCTAAGGATTAGAAAGTGTAGCAACACTCTAATGTCGTAAGAAGAGATTATTGCCTGCACATATTGTCGCCCAGGGTAACAGTTTGTGAAGCGTTACCCGATGTGCAGCGGGTCGATCTGCACCCGCGCCGGCTCATGGGTTCTGCCGGGCGCTGAGCACGCTGACGCCGCGCCGCAGCGCCGCCGCCAGCGCCAGGCCCTGCTGACGGGGCACGCGCACCAGCATTCGCGTGACCGGTGCGCCGGGCGGGGTTCCGGCCGGGCGGCGCACACCGGCCGGCAGGTCGACCGGCCCAAGCAAATCGGCTTGGAGGGACTCCTGATCGGACAACCGGGCCTCGTCGAGCAGCGCGGTCACGGCGCCGGCCGTCCCGTCGACGGCCGCCATGTGCACGCTGGGCGGCAGGCCGACCTCGGCCCGCGCGGTCACTTCGGCCTCCGCATGACCCACCGGATCCCAGCGAATCAGCGATTGCACTGTGGGAAACGATGATTCGGCGACCACCATCACCACGCCGCCGTCGCCGCGGGGACGCACCAGCGCGGCGGCGGACATCCAGCGCCACAACGCATCCTCGGCCGCGCGCAGGTCTTGGCGGCCCAGCAGCGCCCAGGTGTCCAACAGCAGCGCCGCCCCATAGCCGCCGGACGCCTGCGGCTCGGCGCCCGGGGTGGCCACCACCAGGGCCGGCCCGGCCGCGACCCGCGGCACCACGCCGTCGCCCGACGACGTGATCACCGCCGTGCCCGGAAAGGCGCGGCCGAGTTCTTCGGCGGTGCGGCGCGCCCCGACGACGACGGCGCGCACCGCGTCCGACCCGCAGCGCGCGCAGCGTCGCGCCGGGTCGACGCGGCCGCACCAGCGGCACAGCAGTGCCGCGCCGCCCTCCTGCAACGACAGCGGGCCCGTGCAGTGCCGGCAGCGGGCGATCGTGCGGCAGCGCGCGCAGGCCAGCGACGGGACATATCCCCGCCGCGGCACCTGCACCAGGACGGGCGCCTCGGCCTGCAGCGCCGAGCGGGCGGCGCGCAGCGCGATGGAGGGAATGCGTGCCGTGCGCGCCGCCGGGTCGCGCTCGTCGGCGTAGCCGGTGTCGTCGAGGGCGATCACCCGCGGGGTGCGGGCGCGCACCACCGGCCGCGTCGCGACGATGTCGTGCGCCCAGCCGCTGCGCACCAGCGCGTGGGCTTCGGCGGTGCGCGAGTAGCCACCGATCAGCGCCGCGCACCGGGCCTGATGCGCGCGCAGCATCGCCACCTCGCGGGCATGCGGATACGGCGCCCGCGGCTCGGCCAGGCTGTCGTCGGCGTCGGACCACACCATGACCAGCCCCAGATCGCTCAGCGGTGCGAACACCGCGCTGCGGGTGCCGATCACCAACCGCGCGGAGCCGCGCAACGCCGCCAGCCACCGCCGGTACCGGGCCGCCGGCCCCAGGCCGGCCGACAGGGCCACCACGCTGCCCTCCTCGATCCGTGTCGTCACGGCCTGTAACAGCGCGTCAAGGTCGCGCTGGTCGGGAACGATCGCCAGCACCGAGCGGCCCGACCGCACGGTTTGCGCGGCGGCCTCGGTGAACCGCTCCGTCCACGACTCGCCTGGCAGCGCCTGCCACACGGCCCGGGCGGCGCGCGATTCGGCCAGCGCGGCCAGGAATTGAGCGCCGCTTCCGTAACCGTCCCAGCCGGACGGGTCGACGGGCTCCGGGACGGCCGCATCCCGGCTGACCAGCGGTTCGCGCTCCACCCTGGCGTGCCGGGCCGGCACGGCCAGACGCAACACGTCGGGACGGGTGCCGGCGTAGTGCGCGGCCACCGCGTCGACCAGCCGGCGGATTTCCGGGGTCAGCACCGGTTCGGCCGACACGACGCGATCCAGCCAGCCCAGCTTGCCGGGATGATCGGTGTCGTTGCGGCGCTCCAGCACGAACCCGTCGACCAGCCGGCCATGGAAGCGCACCCGCACCCGCACCCCGGGCTGGGCGTCGTCGGACTGCTCGGCCGACACCAGGTAGTCGAACTCGCGGTCCAGATGCGGCACCGACAGCATCGGCAGCACCCGGGCGATGGGCTCCACCTCGACGGGCGTGCGCACGCTGGGGCTCATCGCGTCCCCGGACCGCGAATCATGTTGTCATCCAATGTTTTTACCGCCCGGCCCGCAGCGTACCGGCCACTGGTGACAATCAGCTCTCGGCGGGCGCAGGAGCGTTTCCGGCGGGCTCCCCGGCGTCCTCGGACGGGAGCTCGCGCCCGAAGAAGAACCCAGCCGTGATCAGGATCTGGGCCGCCGCATAAGACCACCAGATCGGGCACCGCCAGCACCTCGTTGCCCAGGATGAAGCGCCCGATGGCGATCATCGAGTCCGAGGCCGCGAAACACAGCGCCCCCACCGCCGTCCAGATCGTCGGCAGTTTCGCCAGCAGGGCGGTGCACACCATCGCGGTCAGCACCAGGATGTAGACGGTCACCGGAATCGTCAGCTTGTCCGCGCCCAGGTGGGGCCAGAACCAGGCCAGCAACGCGATCGACGCCGCGCACATCAGGATCACCGCGACGATGCGCACCATCGACGGCCGGGTATCCTCCGATTCCCCGGAGAACGCCGGGACAAGGGGCAGCAGCGCGGCCACAAAACACAAGTGCGCCAACAGGAATGCCGCAAGGCCCACCACGAAGGACAGCGACCACCACGGGATCGCCAGCACCCAGTCGCCGATGGCCGACAGCAGCAGCGCCAGCATCAGCCACCGCCGCTCGCGGACCTTGGCGTGCCCCGCCGCGGCCAGCGTCAGCAGGAACGCCATCGACGCCTTGAACGCCGGCTGCAGCACCCAGTGCCCGGTCAGCTCGACTCCCGGCGGCGAGCGCAGCGCCAGCACAGTCAGGTAGATGCCGTAGCCGAGGGCCACCCAGCCGGCCACCACCCAGGCGCCGGCCACCAGACGAGGTGCGTACGGTACGTCCATGCCCAGCCTGGATAACACAGCCGACGAGAAACCCGCTATCGACCCCATCCTGCAGAAGGTACTGGATGCGGTTCCCTTCCGGCTATCCACTGAGGACGGAATCGACGCGGCACGGCAGCGGTTCCGCGACCTGCCGCGCCGGCCGCTGCATCCCGAGCTGCGGGTCGAGGACCGCACGATTCCCGGGCCCGCGGGCTCCGATCGCGGTCCGGATCTATTGGCCGCCAAGCCATTCCGATGGTCATTCAGACGGCGCCCCGGCGCCCGTCGTGCTGTACTTCCACGGCGGCGGCTTCGTCATCGGCGACCTCGACACCCACGACGGCGCGGCCCGTCAGCACGCGGTGGGCGCCGACGCGATCGTGGTATCCGTCGACTACCGGCTGGCCCCCGAGCACCCCTACCCCGCCGCAGTCGAAGACGCTTGGGCCGCAACGCTTTGGGTCGTCGAGAACGCCGCCGAACTGCGCGGTGACCCGAGCCGGATCGCCGTCGCAGGGGATTCGGCCGGCGGCACCATCTCCGCCGCGGTGGCGCAGCGGGCGCGGGACAACGCCGCACCGCCCATCGCCTTCCAGCTGTTGTGGTATCCGTCGACCATGTGGGACGCGTCGCTGCCGTCGTTCACCGAAAACGCCGCCGCGCCGATCCTGGACGTCAAGGCCGTCGCGGAGTTCTCTCGTTGGTACGCGGGCGAAGTCGACATGTCCAATCCGCCGTCGGACATGGCGCCGGGACGCGCCAAGGACCTGAGCAACCTGGCGCCGGCCTACATCGCCGTCGCCGGGTACGACCCCCTGCGCGACGACGGCATCCGGTACGGCGAATTGCTGACCGACGCCGGCGTCGACGCGCAGGTGCACAACGCCGAGACGCTGGTGCACGGCTACCTGGGCTATGCCGGTGTGGTGCCCGCGGCCACCGCGGCGCTCGAGGGCGGACTTACCGCGCTGCGAACCGCCCTGCACGGGTGACCCCGCGGCGTACGGTGAACGCATGAGCGAGCCGACCACCGCCCGGCCCGGCATCGATCCGACGTTCAAGGCGTTGCTCGACGCCTTCCCGATGACCTTCCGCCAGGCCGACGGCGTCGAGGTCGCCCGCTCCCGGCTCCGGCTGCTCAAGGTGCCGCCGAAAATGCTTCCCGACCTGCGGATCGAGAACCGGACGGTCGCCCACGGCGAGCTCAGCGATATCCCGGTGCGCATCTACTGGCCCGACAGCGACCTCACGCCGTTGCCCGTGGTGGTCTTCTTCCACGGCGGCGGGTTCTGCCTCGGCGACCTGGACACCCACGACCCCGTCGCCCGCGCGCACGCCGTCGGCGCCGAGGCCATCGTGGTGTCTGTCGGCTACCGGCTGGCCCCGGAGCATCCGTTCCCGGCCGGCGTGGACGACTCCTGGGCGGCCTTGCAATGGGTCGCCGAGCACGCGGCCGAGCTCGGCGGCGACCCGAACAACATCGCCGTGGCCGGTGACTCGGCGGGCGCCAACCTCGCCGCGGTGACGGCGCTGTTGGCCCGCGAGAACGGCGGGCCACCAGTGCGCTTCCAGTTGCTGTGGTACCCGACGGTCACCGCGGATCTGTCCCTGCCGTCGTATACCGACAACGCCGAGGCGCCGATTCTGAACCGTGAAGTCATCGACGCGTTTCTGTCCTGGTACGTGCCCGACCTCGATATCACCGACCCGAAGGCGCTGCCCACCACCATGGCTCCGGCAAACGCCGCGGACCTGTCGGGGCTGGCGCCCGCCTACATCGGCACCGCCGAACACGACCCGCTGCGCGATGACGGGGCCCGTTACGCCGAGCTGCTGGGCGCCGCCGGCGTGCCGGTCGAGCTGAGCAACGAGCCCACCCTGGTGCACGGGTTCGTCAGTTTCGCCCTGGCGATACCCGCCGCCGCCGAGGCCGCCGAGCGCGGCCTGGCGGCGCTCCACAAGGCGCTGCACCCCTAGGCAGGCAACGATGGTCCCGCACGAAGAACGAAACGCCCGACTATCACACGCTGATCATCGGCGCCGGATTCTCCGGCATCGGTGCGGCGATCAACCTCGACAGGGCCGGGCTGCCCGATTACCTGGTGATCGAAGCCGGCGACGGGGTCGGCGGCACCTGGCACTGGAACACGTATCCCGGTATCGCCGTGGACATTCCGTCGTTCTCCTACCAGTTCTCCTTCGAGCAGAGCCGGCACTGGTCGCGCACCTACGCGCCGGGCCGAGAGCTCAAGGCCTACGCCGAACACTGCGCCGACAAATACGGCATCCGATCGCGGATCCGGTTCAACACCAAGGTGCAGACCGCCGAGTTCGACGACGAGCGCGGCCTGTGGCGGGTGCAGACCGATCCGGCGGGCGAGATCACGGCCCGGTTTGTGATCAGCGCCTGCGGCGTGCTGACGGTGCCGAACCTGCCCGACATCGACGGCGTGGACTCGTTCGCCGGCATCACCATGCACACCGCGCGGTGGGATCACAGCCAGGATCTTGCGCGGAAAGCGCGTCGCGGTGATCGGCACCGGCGCCTCGGCCGTGCAGGTGATTCCCGAAATCGCGCCAATCGTGTCGTCGCTCACGGTATTTCAGCGCACGCCGATCTGGTGTTTCCCGAAGTTCGACGTCCCGCTGCCCGCACCTGCGCGCTGGGCGATGCGAATTCCCGGCGGCAAGTTCCTGCAGCGCCTGCTCAGCCAGGCCTACGTGGAACTCACCTTCCCCATCTCGGCGCACTACTTCACGGTGATCCCGCTGGCCAAGAGGATGGCCTCGCTGGGGAAGTCGTATCTGCGCCAACAGGTTCGGGATCCGGCCGTGCGCGAGCAGCTCACCCCGAAGTATGCGGTCGGCTGCAAACGGCCCGGCTTCCACAACGGCTACCTGGCCACGTTCAACCGCGACAACGTGCGACTGGTCACCGAACCGATCGACAAGGTCACGCCCGACGCGGTGGCCACCACCGACGGCGAGAATCACGAGATCGACGTGCTGATCCTGGCGACCGGCTTCAAGGTGATGGACCCCGACAACGTGCCCACGTTCGCGGTGACCGGAAGCGGCGGAAAGTCGTTGAGCCGGTTCTGGGACGAGCACCGACTTCAGGCCTACGAGGGCGTCACCGTGCCCGGTTTTCCCAACCTGTTCACCGTGTTCGGCCCGTACGGTTACGTCGGCTCTTCGTATTTCGCGCTGATCGAGGCGCAGACGCATCACATCGTGCGCTGCCTCAAGCGGGCCGAGCGCGTCGGCGCGACCCGTGTCGAGGTGAGCGAGGAGGCCAACGACCGCTACTTCGCCGAGATGATGCGCCGACGGCACCGGCAGATCTTCTGGCAGGACAGCTGCCGGCTGGCCAACAGCTACTACTTCGACAAGAACGGCGACGTGCCACTGCGTCCGGGCACCACCCCGGAGGTGTACTGGCGCAGCCGGCGTTTCGATCTGGACGACTACCGATTCACCGGCTAGATACCAATTGGCTGCGTCTGCTGCACAGGCTCGGACGAGTGGCGAAATTTCCACGAGTCATCGACGAGTCGCTGCGCGACTTCATCCTGCGACCAGGCCGTGTTCTTCGTGGCCACCGCTCCGTCCGAGGGCGGGCGAGTCAACCTGTCCCCCAAGGGATATCGGGACACCTTCGCGGTGCTCGACGACCACACCGTCGCCTACCTCGATCTATTCGGCAGCGGCGTGGAGACCATCGCCCATCTGCGCGACAACGGCCGCATCACCATCATGTTCTGCTCGTTCACCCGCAACTCGCGGATCCTGCGGCTGTTCGGCACCGGACGTGCGGTCCGCCCGGACGATGCCGAATTCCCGAGTCTGCTGACTCATTTCGGAGATCGAGCATCCGGTGTCCGGGCCGTCATCGTCATCGATGTCGAGCGCATCGCCGACGCCTGTGGGTATCGCGGTGCCCTACTACGAGCTCGATCGACGAACGCCCGGTGCTCGATGCGTATCACACCAAGCACACCGAGGCGGCGGATGACGCGTACGGTCCGCCTCATCGAACGGAATCGGCAGAGCATCGACGGGCTGCCCGGGCTGGAAGCCGACCACCCGGCGCCGCGAGCGGCTGGGACGCCTAGATCGCGCGCTTGAGGTCGTCGACCTTGTTCAGCTGCTCCCAGGGCAGCTCGACGTCGGTGCGGCCGAAGTGCCCGTAGGCGGCGGTCTGCGCGTAGATCGGGCGCAGCAGGTCCAGGTCGCGGATGATCGCGCCGGGCCGCAGGTCGAACACCTCGGGAACGATCTTCTCGATCTTGACCGGGTCGACCGTCGCGGTGCCGAACGTCTCGATGAACAGCCCGACCGGGGCGGCCTTGCCGATGGCGTAGGCCACCTGCACCTCGACCCGCTCCGCCAGCCCGGCGGCGACGATGTTCTTGGCCACCCAGCGCATCGCGTAGGCCGCCGAGCGGTCCACCTTGGACGGATCCTTGCCGGAGAAGGCGCCGCCGCCGTGGCGGGCCCATCCGCCGTAGGTGTCGACGATGATCTTGCGGCCGGTCAGGCCCGCGTCGCCCATCGGGCCGCCGAGCACGAACTTGCCGGTCGGGTTGACCAGCACCCGCGTCGCCGACGAGTCCAGGGTGTCGTGTGCCAGCTCCTCCAGCACCGTCTTGAGCACGTGCTGGCGGATGTCGGGGTCCAGCGTCTTCTCCAGGTCGATACCGTCGGCGTGCTGGGTGGACACGACCACGGTGTCCAGCCGGACCGGAACGTCGTCCTCGTACTCGATGGTGACCTGCGTCTTGCCGTCCGGCCGCAGGTAGGGCAGCGTGCCGTTCTTGCGGACCTCGGTCAGTCTTCCGCGACAGCCGGTGGGCCAGCGCGATCGGCAGCGGCATCCGCTCCGGGGTGTCGTTGATCGCGTAGCCGAACATCAGGCCCTGGTCACCGGCGCCCTGGGAGTCCAGCGGGTCCGCCGCGCCCTCGACGCGCGCCTCGTGGGCGGTGTCGACGCCCTGGGCGATGTCGGGCGACTGCGCGCCGATGCCGATGTTCACGCCGCAGGTAAGCGCCGTCGAAGCCCTTGTCCGACGAGTCGTAGCCGATGTCGAGGATGCGCTCGCGAACCGTGTTGGTGATGTCGGCGAACGCCTCTTTGGCCGTCGTCGTCACCTCACCCACCACGTGCACCTGGCCGGTGGTGACCAGCGTCTCGACCGCGACACGTGAGCGGGGGTCCTGCGCCAGCAGGGCGTCGAGGACCGAGTCGCTGATCGCGTCACAGATCTTGTCGGGATGTCCTTCAGTCACCGACTCACTGGTAAACAGGCGACCCTTTTCGCTCACAATCAATCCTTCCAATTAGTTAGTTAGCCGAATTATATCGGCTGGCGTCGGCCCGGCCAGCACCTGCCCCGGTGCCGAGAAGAACTCGACCGTTCTATCCGCTGTCCCCGTGCAGGAATGCGGCGATCGCATCCACGATACGACTGGCCATCAGCGTCTTGGAGCCGTGCTGCAGCGCCGACTCCGTACCGTCGGCCGCCAGCAGCCAGCCGTCGTTGTTGTCCACCTCGAAGGCCCGGCCGTCGCCCACCGCGTTGACGACCAACAGATCACAGCCCTTGTTGCGCAGCTTCGCCCGGGCGTGAAACAGCACGTCTCCGTTGGCGTCGCCCGTCTCGGCGGCGAACCCCACGATGGCGCGCATGTTGGGCAGCTCGCCGTTGGTTCGCGCGCGCACCGCACCGGCCAGCACGTCGGCGTTGCGGACCAACTCGATCGTGGGCGCCTGGTCTTGATCCTTGGGACCTTTTTTGATCTTGGCGGCGGCAACCCGGGCCGGCCGGAAGTCGGCGACCGCGGCGGCCATCACCAGCACGTCCGCCTCGGCCGCATGCTTGGCCACGGCGTCCCCCAGTTGTTCGGCCGAGCTGACGTGGACCACCTCGACGCCGGCGGGATCGATCAGCCCGGCGGTGTGCCCTGCGATCAGCGTGACCTCCGCACCGCGCTGGGCGGCCACCCGTGCCACCGCGTAGCCCTGCTTGCCGGAGCTGCGATTGCCGATGAAGCGCACCGGGTCGACCGGTTCACGCGTGCCCCCGGCGGTCACCAGCACCTTGCAGCCGGCGAGGTCGTAGGGCAGCGCGTCGTGGCGTTCCAGCAGCAGGTGGGCCAGCGTGGTGATCTCCTCGGCTTCGGGCAGCCGGCCCGATCCGCTGTCCGTCCCGGTGAGCCGCCCGGCGGCGGGTTCGAGCACGACCGCTCCCCGGCGGCGCAGTGTGGCCACGTTGTCCACGGTGGCCGGGTGCAACCACATCTCGGTGTGCATCGCGGGCGCGAACAGCACCGGACATCGCGCGGTGAGCAGGGTGGCGGTCAGCAGATCGTCGGCCCGGCCGTGCACCGCTCGGGCCAGCAGGTCGGCCGTGGCGGGCGCCACGACGACCAGGTCGGCCTGCTTGCCGAGCTGGACATGCGGAACCTCCGGCACGTCGTTGAAGACGCCCGTGTGCACCGGCTGGCCGGAGAGCGCCTCGAATGTGGCGGCCCCGACGAAACGCAGCGCGGACTCGGTCGGGATGACGCGGACCGAATGACCGGCCTCGGCGAGCTGACGAACGACGGTGCACGCCTTATAGGCGGCGATACCGCCGGAGACGCCGACGATGATCCGCTTGGGGTCCACAGCGCGCCCGGCCCGGCCCGTTACTCGCCCTCGGTGTGCTCGAGCAGGTCGCCGTGGATCTCGCGCATCGCGATCGATAGCGGCTTTTCCTGCAGCCCCGGCTCGACCAGCGGACCGACGTATTCGAGGATGCCCTCACCGAGCTGGTTGTAGTAATCGTTGATCTGACGCGCCCGCTTGGCGGCGTAGATCACCAGGGCGTACTTGCTCGAGACGCGGTCCAGCAGCTCATCGATGGGCGGGTTGGTGATGCCCAGCGGGGTGTCGTATGCGCCCGGTCCCCCGGCGGACGGATCGAACCGGTCGGGGACGGCGGCCAATGCCGCGTCGGACTGCGGAATACTCACTTAGGTCAATCTCCTGGCGGATTGGAGCGGCTCTTGATTACTCGAAAGCCACTGAAAGGTACTGAAAAAATTCGGTGCTCAATCTTGCTGGGATGTGGTCCGGCTTCTGGTCTGGCCAGACGGGTCATTCCGGCCCGGCGCAGTTCCCACCAGCAAGGATACCAATTCGGAGCACGCTGACTCCAATTCACTGTTCACGACCACCCGGTCGAAGTCTTTTTGGGCCGCCATTTCGATGCGGGCGGTCTCCAGCCGACGCTGCATGACCTCGGGCGTCTCGGTGCCGCGGCCGACGAGCCTGGCCTGCAGGTCCTCCCAGCTGGGCGGCGCCAGAAAGACCGCCAGGGCCTCGGGCATCGCCTTCTTGACGGCCCTGGCCCCGGCCAGGTCGACCTCGATCAGGACCGGAAATCCGCGGGCCGTGGCGGCCCGGACCGGCTCGGCCAGGGTGCCCGATCGGTGCAGCCCCGAGTGGATTTCGGCCCACTCCAGCAGCGCGCCCTCGTCGATGAGCTGCTGGAAGCGGGCGGGGCTGACGAAGTGGTAGTCGACGCCGTCGACCTCGCCCGGGCCGCGGCGCCCGCGTCGTGGCCGAGACGCTGAAATGCAGGTCCGGGATCCGCTCGCGCAGGCATCGGACCACAGTCGACTTGCCGACCGCGGAGGGACCGGACAGCACGACCACACGTCCGTTACCTGATGGTTCAGGACGTGTCCCGTGCTGGACGTCCGGTCCCCCGCTCCGCTCACAGGCGCTCCTGGGTCGGTGCGCCCACGGCTCGGTTAGGAGCCGAACTTTTCCAGCAGGGCCTTGCGCTGACGATCGCCGAGACCGCGCAGACGGCGGGTGGGGGCGATCTCCAACTCAGTCATGATTTCCTGCGCCTTGACCTTGCCCACCTTGGGCAACGCCTCGAGAAGCGCGGAAACCTTCATCTTGCCCAGGACTTCGTCGGTCTCGGCGTCCTTGAGCACCTGGGTGAGGTTGGTGCCACCACGCTTCAGGCGGTCTTTGAGCTCTGCTCGCGCTCGACGTGCGGCAGCCGCCTTCTCCAACGCGGCCGCGCGCTGCTCGTCGGTCAACTGGGGAAGGGCCACGATTCCTCCGTATCTGATCAATCAATTTCAATCGATCTCATTTTGTCTCGCCGGTACTTCTGCCAGCGGAGACGACCGTACTCAGGCCTCCTGACGAAATCTAACCCGACCCCCTGCTTAAGGGGGCAAAGTCCCAGCATGGACCGGCGCGTGGGCGGCCGAAGCGGCGCTCAAACGGGCGTCGACGACAGTCGCGTTTGGCGCTGTCCACGCCGCCGCGCCCGGGCCGTTTCAGCCTCGACATCAGGCCTCCTAGCTGCGATTTTCCGTCCGGCGGCGGCTCGCTGACGTGGCGCCGGGCCATCCGGAAGGGCCCGGGCCAGAAGCCGTCACGCCTGGTGCGAGGGATCACGGATTTGTTGCGGCGTGTCGCGCGTGTCGCGTCGCCGGTCAAACGGCAGGCCAACAGCGGCGTTCGGCCCGATGCGCGGGTCTCAGCGGGGCCCGAGGGGCCCCGGGGGCCTGTGTGATATTCCTATGTGGCCTATGTGGCCCCGAAGCCGTGCACCGCGGAGGTTTGCGGGGGCCCCGGTCTGCCGAGCTCCTCCCGCGACACGACGGCCGACGCGGCCGGCTGCGTGCCGGTCGAACGTGGATCGTCCAGCAACGGAGGCGGCCATCGCCCGGAAGTCGGCATCGCAGGCGCCGGGCCGGCGCGCCGCCGCGTCGCGACGATCGCACGTTCGGCGGCTCGGCGCGCGAGCCGGGCCGCGGGCAACCACGTTCGACGTCGTCAGGATCCACTCGCCCCGCACACGGTGAACTTTCACCAACCACCAAGGGCCGCAGCGTCGTTGACCGCCGGGGGATCGGCCGCCGGGCCGGACGCGCGCGGGTGAGGACGGGCGCTCGTTTCCGCGGACCCAAGCAAAATGCCGACACAATTCCGCATACACGGACTAAAGATCATCTCAATTCCGTAGTTGCGGGAAGGTGGCCTCCCTCGGGCTTTTTTCAGCTAATCGGCGGCACGGAATCCGATACGATCGAGGGGTGTCCAATCTGCGAATTCGCCAGGCAGCTGAGCTGCTTGGCGTCAGCGACGACACCGTGCGGCGCTGGATCAACCAGGGCACACTGGCGGTCAGTCATGACGCCGCCGGCCGCAAGGTGATCGCCAGCGAGGACCTCGCGCACTTCTCCCGCACCAATGCGCCCGCCCCGCCGGCGGATCCGCTGAGCATCGGCAGCTCGGCCCGCAACCGCTTCGTCGGGCTGGTCACGTCGGTGGTCAGCGACAAGGTGATGACCCAGGTCGAGATGCAGTGCGGTCCGTTCACCGTCGTGTCGCTGATGAGCACCGAGGCCGCCGAGGAATTGCAGCTGCGCCCCGGCAGCGTCGCGGTGGCCGTCGTCAAGGCCACCACCGTCATCGTCGAAACCGCGCGGCCCAGTACCGCAGTGGCGTCGGACTAGACGCCCAGTCACAGCCGCCAGATAGCGACACGCGTCCAGCATGCGATCGGCCGCCGCCGCGCAGCTCCGCCACACCCGGTCCGGCCCGCAGCACCTCGCGGGCCACCGCGGGCAGCAGCTGCCCGGGTTCCGCGCCGCCCAGCCCGGCGAGCGCCTCGGGCCGCCCGCCCTGGACACCGAGCCCGGGCACCAGGACCGGACCGCCCAGCGCGCTCAGGTCGGGCGCCTGCAACACCGTGGCGCCCACGACCACGCCCACATACCCCGGCCCGGACGGGGTCGCGGAACGGTTCACCACCGCCGCCTGGTCGACGACCAGCTGGGCCACCGTGCGGCCGTCGAAGGTGGCACGCTGCACGGTCGCGCCCTCGGGGTTGGAGGTGGCCGCCAGCACGAACACCCCGCGGTCGTGCGCCGCCGCGGTCTCCAGCAGCGGCCGCAGCGAGCCGAACCCCAGGTATGGGGTAGGCCGTCACGGCGTCGGCGGCCAGCGGCGAATCACCGGCCCAGGCAGCGGCATACGCCGCCATCGTCGAGCCGATGTCGCCGCGTTTGGCGTCGGCCAGCACCAGCACCCCGGCCAATCGCAGGTTCGCGATGGTGCGTTCCAGCACCGCGAATCCCGCGGCGCCATAGGCCTCGAAGAAAGCCACCTGGGGTTTGACGACGGCGAAACCGGAGAACGCCTCGATGCAGATGTCGCAGAACGCGGCCAGCCCGTCGGCGGTCGTGGGCAGGTCCCAGGCGCGCAGCAGCTCGGGATGGGGGTCGATGCCCACGCACAGCGGCCCACGTTCGGCTTTCGCGTCCGCCAGCCGGACGCCGAACCCGGTCACCGGTCCCCGTTGCCGGGCAGGCCGCCCTGGCCGATCTGGCTGTGCAGTTCTTGCAGGCTGCGCACACCGATGTCGCCGCGGATGCCCGCCTCGATGCCCTGGACGGCGGCCGAGGCGCCCTGCACCGTGGTGATGCACGGGATGTTGACCGACACTGCGGCCGAACGGATTTCATAACCGTCGATGCGTGGCCCGGAGTTGCCGTACGGCGTGTTGATCACCATGTCGACCTCGCCGGCCTTGATCGCGTCCACCGCCGATTGCACGGGGCGACCCGGCTGCGGGTCCTCGAAGTGCTTGCGCACCTCGTCGCAGGGAATCCCGTTGCGGCGCAACATCTCCGCGGTTCCCTCGGTGGCCAGCACCCGGAAGCCGAGGTCGGCCAGCCGCTTGACGGGGAACACCAGTGAGCGCTTGTCCCGGTTGGCCACCGACACGAAGATGGTGCCCTGCGCGGGCAGCGACCCGTACGCGGCGGTCTGGCTCTTGGCGAACGCGGTGCCGAAGTCGCGGTCGATTCCCATCACCTCGCCGGTGGATTTCATCTCCGGACCCAGCAGCGAGTCGATGGCGGCCCCGTCGGCGCGGCGGAAGCGGTGGAAGGGCAGCACGGCCTCCTTGACCGCGATCGGGGCGTTCTGCGCGGCGTGGGCGCCGTCGCCCGAAGCCGCCAGCATCCCCTCCTCGCGAAGCTGGGAGATGGTGGCGCCCAACATGATCCGTGCACACGCCTTGGCGAGCGGGATCGCGGTGGCCTTCGACACGAACGGCACCGTGCGGCTGGCTCGCGGGTTGGCCTCCAGGACGTAGAGCACGTCGTCCTTGAGCGCATATTGCACGTTGAGCAGGCCCACCACGCCGATGCCGTGCGCGATGGCCTCGGTGGCGCGGCGCACCTTCTCGATGTCGCTGCGGCCCAGCGTCACGGGCGGCAGGGCGCACGCCGAGTCGCCGGAGTGGATGCCCGCCTCCTCGATGTGTTCCATGATGCCGCCGATGTAGACCTCGGTGCCGTCACACAGCGCGTCCACGTCGATCTCCACCGCGTCCTCGAGGAAGCGGTCGACGAGCACCGGATGCTCGGGTGAGAGCTCGGTGGCGCGGGTGATGTAGCCCCGCAGCGTCTCCTCGTCGTAGACGATCTCCATGCCCCGACCGCCCAGCACATACGAGGGCCGCACCAGCACCGGGTAGCCGATGTCCTCGGCGATCCGCCGGGCCTGCGCGAAAGTCGTTGCCATGCCGTACTTCGGCGCCGGCAGGCCGGCCGCGGTGAGCACGTCGCCGAAGGCGCCGCGGTCCTCGGCCAGGTCGATGGCTTCGGGCGGGGTGCCGACGATCGGCACACCCGCGTCGGCGAGGCGCTGGGCCAGCCCGAGCGGGGTTTGGCCGCCGAGCTGCACGATCACCCCGGCCACGCCGGGACCGTCGCCCGCCGACTGCTGCTCGGCGCGGAACACCTCGAGGACGTCCTCGAAGGTCAGCGGCTCGAAGTACAGCCGGTCGGCGGTGTCGTAGTCGGTGGACACCGTCTCCGGGTTGCAGTTGACCATCACGGTCTCAAAACCGGCCTGCGACAACGTCGTTGCCGCGTGTACGCAGCTGTAGTCGAATTCGATGCCCTGGCCGATGCGGTTGGGCCCCGACCCCAGGATCAGCACCTTGGGCTTCTCGGTCTGCGGCGCCACCTCGGTCTCGGCGGCGGGATCCAGCTCATAGCTGCTGTAGTGATACGGCGTCTTGGCCTCGAACTCGGCCGCGCAGGTATCGACGGTCTTGTACACCGGGTGCACACCCAGCCGCTCGCGCAGCGACCGCACGCCGTTCTCGCCGGCCAATTCGGGCCGCAGCGCCGCGATCTGGCGGTCGGACAGCCCGCTGTGCTTGCCGCGGCGCAACAGGTCGGCGTCGAGCACCGGGGCGGCGATCAGCTCTGCGCGCAGCTCGATCAGCTGCGCCGATCTGCGCGACGAACCACGGGTCGACACCGCTGGCCTCGGCGACCTGCTCCACCGACGCGCCCAGCCGCAGCGCCAGTTCGATGTCGTAGAGCCGGCCCTCGGTCGGCGTCCGCAGCCGGGTCAGCACCTCGCCGACGTCACCGTCGGGGTCCGGTTTGGTCCAGAAACCGGCACGGCTGGTCTCCAGCGACCGCATCACCTTGCCGAGCGCCTCAACGAAGTTGCGGCCCAACGACATTGCCTCACCGACTGATTTCATGGTCGTGGTCAGGGTGGGATCGGCGCCGGGGAACTTCTCGAACGCGAACCGCGGCGCCTTGACCACCACATAGTCCAGGGTGGGCTCGAAGCAGGCCGGCGTTTCCTTGGTGATGTCGTTGACGATCTCGTCGAGGGTGTAACCGATGGCCAGCTTGGCGGCGATCTTGGCGATCGGGAAAACCGGTGGCCTTGGACGCCAGGGCACTCGACCGCGACACCCGGGGATTCATCTCGATGACGATCAGCCGGCCATCGGCCGGGTCGATCGCGAACTGGATGTTGCAGCCGCCGGTGTCCACCCCGACCTCGCGCAGGATCGCGATGCCCAGGTCGCGCATCCGCTGGTATTCCCGGTCGGTCAGCGTCATGGCCGGCGCGACGGTGACCGAGTCGCCGGTGTGCACGCCCATCGGGTCGAAGTTCTCGATCGAGCACACCACGACCACGTTGTCGTTGCCGTCGCGCATCAGCTCGAGCTCGAATTCCTTCCAGCCGTAGATCGATTCCTCGATCAGCACATTGGCGCTGGGGGTTTCGGCCAGCCCGGCGCCGGCCATCCGGTCGACCTCCTCGACGGAGTCGCGCCATCCCCGATCCCAGGCCGCCCATGGTGAAGCTGGGCCGCACCACGACCGGCAGGCCGAGCTCCTCGACCGTCTCGCGGACCTCTTCCATGGTGAAACACACTCGGCTGCGGGCGGATTCACCGCCGACCTTGGCGACGATGTCCTTGAACCGCTGGCGGTCCTCGCCGCGCTGGATGGCGTCGAAGTCGGCGCCGATGAGCTCGACGCCGTAGCGCTCCAGCGCCCCGTTCTCGTACAGCGCGACCGCCGTGTTCAGCGCGGTCTGCCCGCCCAGGGTGGCCAGCAGCGCGTCAATCTTGTTGCCGCGCTCGGCCTGCTGGGCGATCACCCGCTCGACGAACGCGGCGGTGATGGGCTCGACGTAGGTGTGGTCGGCGTACTCCGGGTCGGTCATGATGGTGGCCGGGTTGGAGTTGACCAGGCTGACCTGCAGCCCCTCCGCACGCAGCACCCGGCACGCCTGGGTGCCGGAGTAGTCGAACTCGCAGGCCTGCCCGATCACGATCGGGCCCGAGCCGATCACCAGCACGTGGTCGCAAGTCGGTGCGACGCGGCACTACCGCCCCCTTCCGCGGTTCGGGGCCGCCATGAGGTCGATGAATTGGTCGAACAGGTACTCCGCGTCGTGCGGGCCGGCGGCGGCCTCCGGGTGGTATTGGACCGAAAAGGCCTGTCCGTCGGCGAGTTTGACGCCTTCGACCACCCCGTCGTTGGCGCAGGTGTGGCTGACGACCGCGGGCCCGAACGGCGTGTCGAAGGACTGGCCGGCCTCGCCTTCGAGCGCGAAGCCGTGGTTTTGCGCGGTGACCGCGACCCGCCCGGTGGCGTGGTCGATCACCGGGATGTTGATGCCGCGGTGACCGAACACCATCTTGTAGGTGGACAGTCCCAGCGCCCGGCCCAGGATCTGGTTGCCGAAACAGATGCCGAACAACGGGATTCCGGCGCCCAGCACCTCACGGGTGACCGCGACGACGTGATCGGCGGTGGCGGGGTCGCCGGGGCCGTTGGACAAGAACACGCCGTCGGGCTTGATGTCGGCGATCTGCTCGTAGGTCGCCGACGATGCCAGCACGTGGGTGCGGATGCCGCGGCGGGCGAAGTTGCGCGGCGTGTTGGTCTTGATCCCCAGGTCCAGCGCGGCCACGGTAAACCGCGGTGAGCCTTCGGGTTCCACGATGTAGGTGTCCGGCGTGCTGACCTCGCCGGCCAGGTCGGCGCCCAGCATGGACTGCTGGCCGCGCACCCGCTGCAGCAGTTCGTCCGGATCGGCGAGCGCGTCACCGGAGAACACCCCGGCCTTCATCGAGCCGCGGGTGCGCAGATGCCGCACCACCGCGCGGGTGTCGATGCCGGCGATCCCGACGATGTGCTGGCGGACCAGTTCGTCCTCCAGCGTTCCGGTGGCGCGCCAGTTGGATGCGCGCGGCGACGGATCGCGCACCGCGTAGCCGGCGACCCAGATCTTGTCGCCGCGGCTCTCGGCGTCCTCGCCGTTCCAGCCGGTGTTGCCGATCTGCGGCGCGGTGGCCACCACGATCTGCCGGTGGTAGCTGGGGTCGGTCAGCGTCTCCTGGTAGCCGGACATGCCGGTGGAAAACACGGCCTCGCCCAGCGTTTGGCCGACCTTGCCGAACGGCGTGCCGGTGAAGACGCGGCCGTCCTCGAGTACCAATTGCGCTTTACTCACGAGCGCGGCTCCTCCTTGTGCTGCGATTCGAGCCAGCCGTCGTATTCGTTGCGGTGGTTCGCCCGGAAGCCGGTGTCGATCTCGACGCCCGACGGCAGCCGCCATCGGATCGCCAGAATCCCGATCCGGGCCCCGGAGACCCGGCCCGTCATTCTGCGCTCCATGCGGATGCGCCGTGATCGAGTCCCGCGGAATCCAAATCGGTTGGGCCCGTACGCGTTCCACCATGATTCCCTCGGCATAACGGGTCAGCACCGCTTTGCTACGGTAACCCAGATCACCGGCCGTGATCCGCTCGTTCCAGCCCGGCGCCATCATGGAACCGCAATAGTGGCCGCGGGTGGTGAGGGTCGCCGCCCCCACCTGGTCCGGGATGTCGGGCAATGCCCCGATCAACTCCGCCTGCTGCCGCGAGCGACGCTGCCAGGCCCGCATCATCAGCTGGATCACCACCGTGATCACGACCACCACCACGGCCGCGAAGATCAGCGATCCCACCAGCGTGCCCGAGTTCATGCCGGGGACTTCCCGTCTCGGGCGGTGACCTTGCCGCGTAGCAGCGTGGCGGTCACGGTGGCGGGCAGGGTCATCGCCTCGTAGGGCGTGTTGGCCGACCGGCTGGCCAGGTCGGATCCGGCGACGGTCCACGACGCCGTCGGGGTCCACCACCGTGAGGTTGGCCGGCTCCCCGACCTCCAGCGGCCGGCCATGATCGGGCAGGCCGACGATGCGCGCGGGGTTTTCGCTCATCACCCGGGCGACGTCGCGCCAGGTCAACAGCCCCGGGGTGACCATCGTCTGCACCACGATCGACAGCGCCGTCTGCAGCCCCAGCATGCCGGGGCGCGCCGCGGAGAACTCCACGCACTTCTCGTGCTCGGCGTGCGGCGCGTGATCGGTGGCCACGCAGTCGATGACCCCGTCGGCCAGCGCCTGGCGCAGCGCCACCGCGTCGGCCGCTTCGCGCAGCGGCGGGTTGACGCGGTTTTGCCCGTCGTAACTGGTCAGCCTGCCGTCGTCGAGCATCAGGTGGTGCGGGGTGACTTCGGCGGTGATCGAGATCCCTTGCTCCTTAGCCCATTTCACGATCTCGACGGTGCCGGCGGTGGAGGCGTGGCAGATGTGCACCCGGGCGCCGGCGTCGCGGGCCAGCAGCGCGTCGCGGGCGACGATCGATTCCTCGGCCGCCCGGGGCCATCCCGCCAGGCCCAGCCGGGCGGCGGTGGGTCCTTCGTGGGCGACGGCGCCGACGGTCAGCCGCGGCTCCTCGGCGTGCTGGGCGATGAGCACGCCCAGGCCGGTGGCGTATTCCAGGGCGCGGCGCATCACCAGCGGGTCGTGCACGCAGATGCCGTCGTCGGAGAACATCCGCACCTGCGCGGCCCCGGCCGCCATCATGCCCATCTCGGTGAGCTCTTTGCCGGCCAGTCCGACGGTGACGGCGCCCACCGGGTGCACGTCGACCAGGCCGACCTGCTGGCCGCGGTGCCAGCACGTGGTCGGTGACGACCGGGCTGTCGGCGACCGGGTTGGTGTTGGCCATCGCGAACACCGCGGTGTAGCCACCCAAAGCCGCTGCGGCCGAGCCGGTTTCGATGTCCTCGGCGTATTCGCGCCCGGGTTCGCGCAGATGGGTGTGCAAGTCCACCAGGCCGGGCAGCAGCACGCTGATCGGTGGCATCGATCACGTCCAGGTCTTTTTCGAGCCGCCGGCCTCGTCCAACCCGGACCGATGTCGGCGATCTGGCCGTCATCGACCAGCACGTCGACGCGATCACCCTCGCCGTACAACCGAACCCCGCGCAGCAGTACGCTCACGCCGCACCCTCTTCTCCGGCCGATTCGGTGCCGACCAGCACATGGAACAGCACCGCCATCCGCACGTGGACACCGTTGGAAACCTGTTGCAGCACAGCCGATTGCGAGGAGTCGGCCACCGACGAGGCGATCTCCATGCCGCGCAGCATCGGCCCCGGGTGCAGCACCACGGCGTGGCCGGGCAGCATCGCCTGGCGGCGATCGGAAAGCCCGTACAGCGACGGAGTATTCGCGCACCGACGGGAAGAACCCGCCGTTCATCCGCTCGGCCTGCACCCGCAGCATCAGCACCGCGTCGGCGGCGGGCAGCTCGGCGTCGAAGTCGTTGGACACGGTGACCGGCCAGCCCTCGACCCCGACCGGCAGCAGCGTCGGCGGCGCGACCAGCACCACCTCGGCGCCCAGGGTGTCCAGCAGCATCACGTTGGAGCGGGCGACCCGGCTGTGCAGGATGTCGCCGACGATCACGATGCGACGGCCCTCGATGCCGCCGAGCCGCTGGCGAATGGTGAGCGCGTCCAGCAGCGCCTGGGTCGGGTGCTCATGGGTGCCGTCGCCGGCGTTGATCACCGACGGCCCCCCGTCGTCGTTCGCGCCGGTCCACTCGGCGAGCAGGTGCGCGGCGCCGGACGCCGGGTGCCGGATGATCAGCGCGTCGGCGCCCGCGGCGCGCAGCGTGAACGCGGTGTCGCGCAGCGACTCGCCCTTGCCCACCGACGATCCGGACGCGCTGACGTTGATCACGTCGGCGCTCATCCACTTGCCGGCCACCTCGAAGGACACCCGGGTGCGGGTCGAGTTCTCGTAGAACATCGTGACGATGGTGCGGCCGCGCAGCGTCGGCAGCTTCTTGATCTCGCGGCCCACCAGTGCCTGCGCGAACCGGTCGGCGTCGTCGAGGATGGCGGTGGCGTCGTCGCGGCTCAGGTCGCCGGCGGCCAGCAGATGGCGGGTCATCGTGAGATCACCACGCCGTCGCGACCGTCGTGCTCGCTGAGCAGCACGTGCACGCTCTCGCCGCGCGAGGTGGGGACGTTCTTGCCCACATAGTCGGCGCGCAGCGGCAGTTCGCGATGGCCGCGGTCGACCAGCACCGCCAGTTGCACCGCCCGCGGCCGGCCCACGTCGCGCAGCGCGTCCAGCGCGGAACGCACCGAGCGGCCGGAGTACAAGCACGTCGTCGACCAGGATCACCAACGCGTCGTCGATGCCGCCGGCCGGGATCGAGGTGGCCTCCAGCGGCCGCGGCGGCTTCTGCATCAGATCGTCGCGGTAGAGCGTGATGTCCAGGGCGCCGTGGCCGACCTCGACCCCGCTGTATTCGCCGATGTTGGTGGCCAGCCGCTGGGCCAGGATCACACCGCGGGTCGGGATGCCGAGCAGCACCACCCGTGGCGCGTCGGGACCGTCTAGCGCGGTCTTTTCGATGATCTGATGTGCAATGCGGGAAATGGTGCGGCCCACGTCGGCCGCCGACATCAATTCCCGGGAATCGCTGCCTACGCCGGTGTCGCCCGCAGCACCCATACGAAACTTGACCTCCTTCTCCGCCTCTCCGGACGGATCGTTAAAGGATGTCGACTGCGAGGCAGCGTAGCACTTATTTCGAGTGCCACGCCGCCAGGCGCGTGTGGCGCCCGTCGCCCCACCCGCGCCAGTCGCAGCGGCCGGCGCCGCCGCGGGTTGAGCTGAGCGTGATTTGTCGCGGAAAGGCGGGCACGACTCGTGCCCGGTATGTACAGCGGCGTTATTCCGCGACCACGTTGAGGACGCAGCGCAATTCATGCCGCCTAATCGGCGGCCGAACCACCCTCGGCCAGGCGTTGCGCGGTCAGGCCGGCATGCGCGATGCGGCGCAGCGCCGCGAGGATCGGTTCGTAGAAGATGGTCCCGAGGACGGCGTATTCGATTGCCGCCGTCGGAGGTTCCAGCGGCATCTGCTCGATGTCGTAGGCGGCGATGGCGCTGATGTGCGGCGCGTATGCGCGCAACCGATCCTCGGTCATCGGCACGCCCGCGGCCTCGGCGTCGCCGAGGGCGCGGCCAAGCTGCGCTACCGCGGGAAGGTCGTCGGGCACCACCAGGTCGAGCGTTGACAGCGCGGCTCGAGCCCGCGCGCGGTCCTCATCGCCGGCGGGTTGAGCGGGCCGCGAAAGCGCTGCTGTCGCTGCGCCCAGCGTCGCGAAAAGCGACCGGCCGGGGTGGTCGATGAGTTCGACAACGGACCTGATCTGGGAGATCGACAGACCGAGCGCGGACAGCGCCCTGATCAGCGCAATCCGTCGGACGTGCAGCTCGTCGTAGTGGGCGCGGGTGCGACCGGCGGCGCGGCCCGGCATCAGGACGCCCTCACGCAGGTAGAACTTGATCGTCGGCACCGGCACATTGGTGCGGCTCGCCAGCTCCGACATCAGCACGTCCGCGCTCCTTCGAAAGTCTTCCCTGAACAGCTTGACATTAGATACTTCTACTATCCACTATTGGATAGTAGAAGTATCTAACCAATGACTATGACGTTGAGGAACTTTTATGAGCACCTCGCTGATCACTCCGTTCATGAGCATCACACTCGGGGCCACCATCATCTCAATCGCCACCATCGCGTCCGGCGGTGTCTTCCTGCTGCGCGTTGTCACCGGCAACCACGAAGCCAACGACCTCCAGAAATCGTTTTTCCGAGCGGGCCATGCGCATGCGGGCGTACTCGTGATGCTGGGCGTTGTGCTGTCAGTGCTGGGCAACGCCGTGGGCGCGAATCCCGCGTGGGCCAATGGCGGGGCGATCGCCGTCCTGCTGGCCGCCATCATGATGCCCGCAGGATTCTTCCTGTCGGTCCTCGGCCGCAACCCCGGCCGCCCGAACCGGATGATCGCGAGCGTGTGGCTCGGCGCGACGCTACTGATTGCGGGCGTACTCACGTCCGGGGCGGCGACCCTGCTCGCAGGAATCGACCGAATCTGAGGCCGTCGCGACCGGCCCGCTAACCTGACCAGGTGAATCGCTCGGCCCTCGATGGCAATGCGGCCTCCATTCGTGAAGTTTGCGACGCCGGCGTGCTCGCCGGTGCGGTGACGGTGGTCTGGCAGCGCGGAGAACTGCTGCAGGTCAACGAAATCGGCTACCGCGATGTCGATGCGGGTCTGCCGATGCAGCGCGACACGCTGTTTCGCATCGCGTCGATGACCAAGCCGGTGACGGTCGCGACGGTGATGAGCCTGGTCGACGAGGGCAAGCTGACGCTCAAAGATCCGGTCACCCGGTGGGCGCCGGAGCTGGCCGACGTGCGGGTGCTCGACGATCCGCACGGCCCGCTGGACCGGACGCACCCGGTGAACCGCACCATCCTGATCGAGGATCTGCTCACCCACACCAGCGGCCTGGCCTACGGCTTCTCGGTGTCCGGGCCGATCTCCAAGGCCTACATGCGGCTGCCGTTCAATCAGGGCCCCGACGCCTGGCTGGCCGAGCTGGCCAAGCTGCCGCTGGTGCATCAGCCCGGTGACCGCGTCACCTACAGCCACTCCATCGACCTGCTGGGCGTCATCGCCTCCCGCATCGAGGACAAGCCGTTCCACCAGGTGCTCGACGAACGGATCCTGGGCCCGGCGGGCATGACCGACACCGGATTCTTCGTCTCGCCCGAGGCACGGCGCCGCGCGGCGACCATGTACCGACTCGACGAACAGAGCCGACTGCAGCACGGCGTGATGGGCCCGCCGCACATCACGCCGCCCTCGTTCTGCAATGCCGGCGGCGGATTGTGGTCGAGCGCCGACGATTACCTGCGGTTCGTGCGGATGCTGCTCGGCGACGGAACAATCGACGGCGTGCGGGTGCTCTCGGACGAGTCCGTCCGGCTGATGCGGACCGACCGGCTCACCGAGGAACAGAAGCGGCACAACTTCCTGGGCGCGCCGTACTGGGTCGGCCGCGGCTTCGGGCTGAACCTGTCAGTGGTGACCGATCCGGCCAAGAGCGCACCGCTTTTCGGGCCGGGCGGTCTCGGCACGTTCAGCTGGCCCGGCGCCTACGGGACCTGGTGGCAGGCCGACCCCAGCGCGGATCTGATCCTGCTCTACCTGATTCAGAATCTGCCGGACCTGACCGTCGATGCCGCCACGGCCGTCGCCGGCAACACGTCGCTGGCCAAACTCCGCACGGCACAACCGAGATTCGTCCGCAACACCTATCGCGCCCTCGACCTCTAGAGTCACATCCCGATGCCCGAATACCCACCCGACCGCATCAGCGGTCCGCGGCTGCTGCTGCGCCCGCCCGCGCTCGACGACGCCGGGGCGCTGTTCCAGCGGGTCGCCCGCGATCCGCAGGTCACCAAGTATCTGTTGTGGGCGCCGCATCCCGACGTGGCCGCAACGCGGCGCGTGATCACCGAAAAACTCAACGCCAGCGCGGACGAGAAGACCTGGGTCATCGAGTCGCGCCACCGCGGCGAGGTGATCGGGCTGGCCAGCTGTCGACGCACCGCGCCGCACTCGGTCGAGGTCGGCTACTGCCTGGGCCGGCGCTGGTGGGGCAAGGGATTGATGTCCGAGGTGCTCGGCATGCTGCTCACCGCGCTCGACGCCGATCGCGAGGTGTATCGCGTCTGGGCCACCTGCAGTGTGGACAACGAGCGCTCGGCGCGGCTGCTCGAGCACGCCGGCTTCTTCTTGGAGGGCCGGCTGGCCCGGCACGCGGTCTACCCCACGATGGGCCCCGAACCCCAGGACAGCCTGCTCTACGCCAAGATCCTGCGCTGACTAGCCTTTTTCCGCCAGGGCGTCGTGTTCGAGCGCCCGGCGCGCATAGGCCCGCACGTCGGCGTCGCCGTCCTTGAGGGCAAGCCCCAACGCGTCCCGCGCGGCGGGCTCACCGGCCCACCGGGTCAGGCTGAGCACGGCCGCCTTGCGCACGTCCAGATGGGCGTCGCCCAGCGCCTCGGACAGATGCGGAACCGCGAAGTCGACCGGCGCGCCGGCCAGCGCGCGCGCCGCGCCTTCCCGCACCTGCCAGGCCGGCGCCCGCAGGGCCTGCTTGATGGCGGCGTAATCGTCTTGGCCGCAACCCAATTGACCCAACGCGGCCAGCGCGGCCGCGCGTACCAGCGGGTCGGTGTCGGCGACCAGCCGACGCACGGCCCGGCCGGCTGGGGCTCCCGCCGCCCTGAGCGTCGCCAGCCCGGCGGCCGCCGCGATGCGCACCTCGCGGTTCTCATCACCGGCGGCGGCGACGACTCCCTCCACGTCGTCGACGGACACCAGCGCCCGCACCGCCTCGATGCGCACCCGATGATCGACATCGTCGAGGGCACGACGGTAGTGCGCCGCGTCACCGGCGCGGCGGGCGGCCAGCACGTACAGCGCGGCGGCGCGCACCACCCGGTCGACCGAATCCAGGTGCGCCCGCACGCTTTCCGGCTCGTGGCAGCACCTCGACCAGCTCGCGGATGCCGTCGGCGCTGGTGAGGCGAACCGCGGCGTCGTCGTCGTTCAGCGCGGCCACCAGGGCGGGCGCATACCCGTCGGGGATGTGCTCGGTCAGCGTCGACACCGCGGTGCGGCGCACGCCGGGATCCGCGTCGGCCAGGTAGGGCTCCAGGTCCGCCATGGTGGGCTCCTCGAGCGCCAGAACCTCGGCGATGCGCGGTGACGGCGGCTCGAATGCAGTTGTGGCCGAGCCGATTCGAGACACGGCGGTGGCCGGCGCTTGGCCGCCCACCAGCGGCGGCTGCTCCACCGGATACACGGTCTGGTCGGTGGGCGGCAGGCCGTCGAGCTCCGGAACCGGCACGAAATACGGTGCCACCGGCCGCTTGAGGAACACCATCTCGCCGCCGGCGTCTTTGCGCAGGTTGAGGTGATAGCCCCACTCGTTGTCGTCGCGGCCGGGCAGGTCGGCGCGATCGTGATACAGGCCCCAGCGCGATTCGGTGCGGGTGTGCGACGAGCGGGCGGCCATCTCGGCGCAGTCCCGGATGAACGACACCTCCACCGCGCGCATCAGCTCGTGCGGATTGCGAGCGCCCATCTCGGCGATCTCGGCGCTCATGCGCTCGAACGTGCGGATGGCCAGGGACAGCTTGGCCCCGGTCTTCGGGGGCGCGACGTAGTCGTTGACGAAGCGGCGCAGCTTGTATTCGACCTGCGGTTGCGGCGGGCCGTCCGGATGCCGCAGCGGCCGGTAGATCAGCTCGTGCGCCTCGCGCACCTGCTCATCCGGAAGCTGTTGCGGCGCGGCGACGTCGGCCAGGGTCGAGGCGGCATGCGTGCCGGCCAGATCGCCGAACACGAACGCCCCGATCATGTAGTTGTGCGGAACGCAGGCCATGTCACCCGCGGCGTACAGCCCGGGCACGGTGGTGCGGGCATGCTCGTCGACCCACACACCCGACGCGGAATGCCCACTGCACAAACCGATCTCGGAGATGTGCATCTCGATATCATGGGTGCGGTAGTCGTGGCCGCGGTTGGCGTGGAAGGTGCCGCGGGTGGGCCGCTCGGTGGTGTGCAGGATGTTTTCCAGCGCGGTCAGCGTCTCGTCGGGCAGGTGCGACACCTTGAGATAGATGGGTCCGCGCGCGGAGTCGATCTCGCGTTTTGACCTCGGCCATCATCTGTCCCGACCAGTAGTCGGAGTCGACGAACCGCTCGCCGTGCGAGTTGACCTGATAGCCGCCAAAGGGATTGGCCACGTAGGCACACGCCGGACCGTTGTAGTCCTTGATCAGCGGATTGACCTGGAAGCACTCGATTCCGGACAGCTCCGCGCCCGCGTGGTAGGCCATCGAGTAGCCGTCGCCGGCGTTGGTGGGGTTCTCGTACGTGCCGTACAGGTAGCCCGACGCGGGCAGGCCGAGCCGGCCGCACGCGCCGGTGGCCAGGATGACCGCCTTCGCGCCGACCGTGACGAATTCACCGGTGCGCGTGTTCAGTGCCGCCGCGCCCACGGCCCGGCCTTCCTGGGTCAGCACCCGGACCGGCATCAGCCGGTTCTCGATCTGGATCTTCTCGCGCATCGACCGTTGCCGCAGCACGCGATACAGCGCCTTCTTGACGTCCTTGCCCTCGGGCATCGGCAGCACGTAGGAACCCGAGCGGTGCACCCGGCGCACGGCGTATTCGCCGTGCTCGTTCTTCTCGAACTTCACGCCGTAGCGCTCCAGCCGCTGCACCATCGCAAAGCCGCGGGTGGCGGTCTGATACACGGTGCGCTGGTTGACGATTCCGTCGTTGGCGCGGGTGATCTCGGCGACGTAGTCCTCGGGTTCGGCCTTGCCGGGGATCACGGCATTGTTGACGCCGTCCATGCCCATCGCCAGGGCGCCGGAGTGGCGCACGTGCGCCTTCTCCAGCAGCAACACCTGCGCGCCGTTCTCGGCGGCCGACAGTGCCGCCATGGTGCCCGCGGTGCCGCCGCCGATGACCAGAACGTCACAGTCGAGCCGGACCGGGGCCGCGTGGTCGGGAATCTGCATCATGCTGCTACCGCCGAGTGATCCAGTGCCGCAATGACTTCAGCGCGCAGCGCGGCGCGCTGCCGATCGATGCGCGGCTCCGGCACGTCGATCAGGGTGCGCAGCGGCTGACCGGCCCTGCCCAGTACGGCGATGCGATCGCCCAGCAGCAGCGCCTCGTCGACGTCGTGCGTGACGAAGACGATCGTCGTCGGATGGGCACGCCAGGTGTCGATCAGCAGCCGCTGCATGGCCGCCCGGGTTTGGGTGTCCAGCGCGCCGAACGGCTCGTCCATCATCACCGCGCGCGGCGCCCCGGCCAGCCCGCGGGCCAGCTGAACGCGCTGCCGCATGCCGCCGGACAGGCTCTTCGGCAGGTAGTCGCCGAAGCCGGTGAGACCGAGCTCGCCGATCCAGCGGTCCGCCTCGGCGCGCCGGCCGGCCCGGGGTGCACCGCGCAGCCGCAGCGCCAACTCGATGTTGGACCGCACGGTGCGCCATGGCAGCAACGCGTTGTCCTGGAACACCATGCCGCGGTCGCCCGAGGTGGTCGTCACCTCGTCGCCGTCGGCCAGCGATCCGGCCCTCGTCGGGCCGCAGCAGGCCCGCCAGGGCCCGCAGCACCGTCGACTTGCCGCAGCCCGAGGGCCCGGTGAGCACCAGGATCTCGCCGGGGCGCACCGTCAGGCTCAGCCCGTCGATCACTGGTTCTCCGGTGTAGGACAAGCGAACTCGATCCAGTTCCAGACTCACTCCGACGAGTCATCGCTGCTCCTCCTCCGCGCGCGGCAGCCAGCTGGTCACCCGACGGCCCACGACCTCGACGGCCGCCGCGGTGGCGAAACCCAGCACGCCGATGGTGATGATGCCGACGAACACCTGGGGGTAGGCCAGCACGGTGTAGTCCTGCCAGGTGCGGTAGCCGATCCCGAGTCGGCCCGAGATCATCTCCGCGGAGATCACGCAGATCCACGCCACGCCCATGCCGACCGAAAGGCCGCCGAACACGCCCGGCAGGATGCCGGGCAACACCACCTGCTTCAGCACATCCCACCGGCCGCCGCCGAGGGTGCGCACCGAGTCCTCCCACAGCGTGGGCAGCGCGCGGACCGCGTGCCGGGTACTGACCAGGATCGGGAAGTACGCCGCAAGGAAGGTGATGAACACGATGCCCGGCCTCGTCGGTCGGGAACAGCAGGATCGCCACCGGCACCATCGCGATGGCCGGAACGGGTCTGACCAACTCGGTCAGCGGGCCGAAGGTGTTGGCGAACAGGCGAGACCGGCCCAGCAGCACGCCCGTCGCGACACCCACCACGGCGGCCAGTCCGAAGCCGGTGAGAATACGGATCAGCGACTGCGCCAGGTCAAGCCAGTACTCGGAGGTTCCCAGCCGGCGTCCCAGCGCGTGCACGATCTCGGTGACGGTGGGCAGCGTGTCGAAGCGCAGCAGCAGCCGGACCTTGTCGGCGGTGAGCACCTGCCACAACCCGATCGCGGCGGCCACCGAAGCGAGCCGCAGCAGCCGCCACCGCCACGGCGAGCCGGCACGTCGCGGCGCTGCCGCCGCCGGGACCGTGTCGACGACCTGGGTAGCCACCGGGGCTGCCGGGTCGCCGGTCAGATAGGCAGTCATACCGAACCTCCAAGGGCCTGTTGGTAATTCACGACGGTGCCGCCCGGGTGCGCGGCAAGGTAACGATGCGCGCCGGCCGGCGTTCCGAACGGCAGGTAGTTCTGGCCGTCCTTGCACCCAGAGCGCCTTGTCGGCGAACCACCGGGTGCCCAGCTCCGCGTCGGGAACATAGGCGGCACGGACTTTGGCGCCGCGGGCGGTCGCATCCCGCACCGCCTGCAGCAGACTGGTCGGGTTGGCGACCGTTTGAGTGGAATCGGTACCGTCCAGCCACAGTTCGCTTGCCAGGGCGGGATCCCCGCGCAGTGACGGACGGGTTGGCGGTGGCGGCCCGCGCCGCGTCGTAGTTCAGCCCGCGGGCGCCGAACACGGTGCGCAGCGGCCCGTCCTGGACGAAGCCCGATACGTCGAGGTCGGCGAAGTCGCCGATCGACTTCAGGTACGGCACATCGTTTTTCAGCGCCTCGACCAGTGACGGTTTGAGCGTGGTGTCGAACGAGGTGCCACCGGGACCGTTGTAGAGGTACACCACTTCCTGCGGCAGGCCGCTCCCCTGGGCGACGATGCGCGCAGCCTCCAGCGGCTTGTCGTTGAGGAAGTCAGTGGCGTCCAGTTGCGCCTGCAGGAAGGCACCCAGCACCTCCGGGTGAGCCGTCGCATACGAGCGTCGCACCACCACCCCGTGCAGGGTGGGCAGGTTCAGCTCGGCGCCGTCGTAGAGCAGTTTGGCCTTGCCTTGAAACACCAGCAGCCCCGGCCAGGCGACGAACTGCGAAAGAGCCTGCACCTGACCGGATTCCAGAGCAGAAGCGCCCACCTGCGGCTGCTGGTTGAGCACTTCCACGCCTTTGATCCCGGCCCTGTCCAGCGCCCGCATCAAGGTGCCGTGACCGGCCGAGCCCACGCTCGCCGAAACCTTGGAGCCGGCCAGGTCGTCCAGCGTGGTCGCCGGCGAGCCGGGCGCCACCACCACCATGTTCGAGCGCGCCCTTGGGGTTGTAGCCGGTGATCGAGACGATCTCGGTTTTCGCCAGCGGGTTGGCCTGCGTCTTGGAGCCGTTGATCAGCATCGGATAGTCGCCCATCGAGCCGATGTCGATCTTCTCGGCGAGCATCTGCGCGGTGATCGGGGCGCCGGTGTCGTAATCCTGCCACCGCACCGCGTATTTCGTGCCGGTGCGGGTGGTGATGTCGGCCAGGCGGCGCTCCAGGTAGCCCTGCGCGCGCAGCAGCGTACCCGCGGTGACGGTGTTGATGGTCTTGGACTGATAGCCCACCACCACGTTGACCACACCGGATGACTGCGACAGGGATTCCAGTGAGCAACCGGAGGTGAGCGCGGCGATCGCGATCACCACCGACGCCAGCCGGATGGCGTGTCGTTTCATCAAAGATCCTGGGGTTGAACGCTTTTCAGCGAAGGAGATAGGGCATGTTGACCGTGACGGCGCCGGTGGGACAGCGGGCCGCGCAGGGGCCGCAGTACCAGCACTCGTCGACGTGCATGAAGGCCTTGCCGGTGTCGGGGTTGATGGCCAGCGCATCGAGCGGGCAGACCTCCACGCACAGCGTGCAGCCGTCGATACACAGCGACTCGTCGATCGTGACCGGCACGTCGGCGCGGTTGTTGTTGATCAGCGTCATGGGTTGCTCCTCATCGGCTCGGCTCTAACGAGATTGCCCCGCATGGTGATTCGATCGCCCCGCATCCGGATGTACTCCAGGTCGACGGGCGTGCCGTCGGCGAGGCTGGTGAGCCGCTCCAGCATCAGCAGCGCCGCGCCGTCGGGCACCTGCAGCGTGGCAGCCGAGTGCGCGTCGGCGGGAATGGCCTCGAGTGCCAGCGCCGCCGAGCCCAGCCGTTGCCCGCTCACCTCCTCGATGAGCGCGAACAGGTCGTTGGTCTCCAGCGGATGGTTCAGCACCTCGCGGCCGATGTCCGGGGCGAGGTAGGTGAGGTCGAGGCTGAGTGGCAGGTCACCCAGGTAGCGCAACCGCTCGACGAACACCGCCTGCTCGCCCGGTTGCAGCCGCAACCGGCGGGCCACCGAGGGCGGCGCGGTGACCGGCATCGCGGCGCGCACCTCGTTGCGGACCTCGCCGAGATCCTTGAACGTCTCCTTCAGACCCAGCAGCGCGTCGAGCCCGTGGTCGTACTTGCGCTGCGCGACGTGCGTGCCGACCTTGGGTCCGCGGTCGATCAGCCCCTCGTGCTTGAGGACGGCCAGTGCCTCACGAATGGTGTTGCGCGATACCGAGAATTCGGCGGCCAACTCCAGTTCGGCGGGCAGGCCCTCCGGGTAGGCGTCGGCATGGATCTGCTGGCGCAACACATCGGCGACCCGGCGGGCACGGTCGGCCCTGGGTCCTCCGATGGGTACTGGTTGCGCCACGCCGTCACGCTAACGCAGCTCAGGGCCACTTTTCGGGTGGTCGATGCGGCCCCGCGACGGCGGCCGCGGCGTATTGCGCCGGGCCGCTTTCGGGCCCGACCAGCTAAAACCGCCACCCGCCGCGGTATTGCGCCACCTGTGAGAACCCGCCGGCTTTGTGATCCCGGTGAGTAGAACCTGCTACGCCGTGCCACCTCACGATTCCCGTCCGAACTCCCGACGGCGGAAGATGGCTTGCATGACTGACGTTTCGAAGTACGCGCTGACCAAGGTGCCGGCGGTCACCCTGGGGTTCTGGGTCATCAAGGTCTTGGCGACGACTCTGGGCGAGACGGGTGGCGACACCGTCACGATGACGCTGAATTGGGGCTACGCCGCCGGGGTCGCGATTTTCGGCGTCGCGCTGGTGGCCCTGGTTGCGGCTCAGATCCTCGCCAAGCGGTTCCATGCGGCCCTCTACTGGGCGACGATCGTGGCCTCCACGACGTTCGGCACCGTGCTGGCCGATTTCGCGGACCGGTCGCTGGGCATCGGCTACACGGGCGGATCGCTGCTGCTTCTGGCGTGTCTGCTGGCCACCCTCGGGCTGTGGCGATGGTCGCAGGGCACCGTATCGGTCAGCACCGTCTCGACGCCCAAAGTCGAGGCCTTCTACTGGGCGACCATCACGTTCTCGCAGACGCTGGGCACCGCGCTCGGCGACTGGCTGGCCGACACGCGCGATTTCGGTTACGAACGCGGCGCGCTGGTTTTCGCGGTCGGCCTGGCCGTGGTCGCGGCCCTGTACTTCTGGACCTCCATCTCCCGCGTCACCTTGTTCTGGGTCGCGTTCATCCTCACCAGGCCGCTGGGGGCGACCGTGGGTGACTTCATCGACAAGCCCGTCGCCGACGGCGGCCTGGCGTGGAGCCGCCCGCTCGCCTCGGCGGTGCTCGCGGTCCTCATCGCGGTATTGGTCGTCGTCATACCGCAGCGTCCCGGCAGCCACCCCGGCCGACCCAAAGATGATGCGGCAGAAGATTATCCGGACACCGGCGTCGCGCAACCAGACCCCGATGCACACTGACCGACCGATCCGGCGGCCGCGCTCACCCGGAAGTTACCCGCAAACCAGGCTCCACCAAGCGCTGACGGCGACACCGTGATCCGGTTCTCAACGATTTCACAGTGATGTGACCGTACGGTCTGTGAGGTCGGAATGACGGCGGCGGAAAAGGAGCGGGATGCCACCCGGCACGCAACAGCGTCAGGCCACACCCCTCATGATGCTTCCGCCGATGGGCTTGCGCGAGCGCCGCATCGAAGAATGCCCGATGATGTGGTTCAACCGTGAGTTCTTCCAACAACCCTGGCCTGATTGGAAAGTCGACGTCGACGTGGACAGCCTGACAACGTTCTTCAGCCACACCAATCCCGGCGAGACCATCGTCGGCCACCCGGTGCGCATCAGGCTGGAAAACCCGGGCGTCGTGTGGGTGGCGACCAACCGCTTCTGCCGCATGGGCGGCCCGTTCGCCGAGGTGTTGATCGAGGCCCGCTGGCCCGACTGAGGCCGCGTCCGGCGCTCGACGTAGCGTTGAAACATGAGAGTCCTGCTCGTCGAGGATGAACCACGGCTGTCCGCCACGGTGGCCAGGGGGCTCAAGGCGGAGGGGTTCGTCGTCGTGACCGTCGGCAACGGTGTCGACGGCCTGCGGGAGGCTACCGAAAACGCTTTCGACGTAGTCATTCTCGACATCATGCTGCCCGGCCTCAGCGGTTATGAGGTGCTGCGCCGGATGCGGACCCACAGCGTGTGGACACCGGTGCTCATGCTGACCGCCAAGGACGGTGAGTATGACGAAACCGACGCCTTCGATCTGGGTGCGGACGACTATCTGACCAAGCCGTTCTCATTTCGCGTGCTGGTGGCGCGGTTACGGGCGTTGATTCGCCGCGGCGCGCCGGCGCGGCCGGTGGTGCTCAAAGCGGGGTCGCTGGCGCTGGATCCCGCCCGGCACACGGTCAAGCGGGGCTCGACCCCGATCGCACTGACTCCCCGCGAGTACGGGGTGCTCGAGTTCCTGATGCGCAACAAGGACGTGGTGGTGACCAAGGCCGAGATATTGCAGAACGTGTGGGATGCGCATCATCACGGCCCCGACAACGTGGTCGAGGTCTACGTGGGATATCTGCGTCGCAAGATCGATGTTCCCTTCGGTACCAACACCATCGAGACGATCCGGGGCGTCGGTTATCGATTACTGTGCTGAGGCGCGGGCAACGTCACCATCATCTTGGTGCCGCCGCGCGGCGGGTCGTCGATGGTGACCGTGCCCCCATGTGCGGCAACGACCTCGGCGACGATCGCCAGGCCCAGCCCGGTCCCTCCCCCGCTGCGGGCCCGATCGGAATCCAGGCGCACGAAACGTTCGAATACCCGGTTCCGGTCGGCGGGGGCGATTCCGGGGCCGTCGTCGCTGACGGCGAGGATCGCCGTTCCGTCCTGGCCGCTGACTTCGATGGCGACACACGAAACCGCATGGCGGACAGCATTTTCGACGAGGTTACGGATCATCCGCGACATGGCGACGGGGTCGGCTTCCAGACTAACCGGACGGATATCGGTGTGGATCACGCAGTGCGTGTCACGCCGCGCACGGTCGGCTTCGGTGTGCGCGAGGTCATCGAGAGCCACCTGCTCTTTGCGCCGTAGCAGGGTCTGCTCGTCGGCGCGGGCCAGCAGCAGCAGATCTTCGATCAGCGCCTGCATGCGCTGCGCCTCCGGCAGCAAGGTGTTCACCGCCAGTTCGGCGTCGAGCAGATCGGGATGAGCCTCGGCCACTTCCAGGCCGGAGATGATGGTGGTCAGCGGGCTGCGCAACTCGTGGGACGCGTCGCCGACAAAGCGTTGCTGCGCACGGTGACCCGCTTCCAGGCGCGAGAGCATCTCGTTCATGGTGACGGCCAGGGCCGCGATCTCGTCGTGGCTGTCTGGCACCGGCACCCGCTCGCCCAGATCGGACGTCGAGATATCGGCCACCCTGGTCCGGATGGCGTCCACCGACCGCAGCGACCGGCGCACCAGCCAGTAGGTCGCCCCCGCCACCACCCCGACGATGACCGGCGCGCTGGCAGGCCAACAGGATCGCCAGCGTGCGCGCGGTCGCCTCGACCGCCTCGCTGCCTCCCCCCACCAGCACCGTGTACACACCGGACCGGGTCGCGACTTTTTGACCACTGACACGCATGTCGTCACCGGCCACCGCGTCGTCGGGCAGGCCGCGACGCAGGTTGAAGTCGAACTGGCTCACCGGGACCAGCGGCGATTTCGGCGCGGAACCGGATCGCTTGACCACCGTGCCATCCGGACCGATCAGTTGGGTTGCCACCACCCGCTGGTCGGTGTGCAGCACCGCGTTGTCGAGGTCGTCGGGCGAATCGGACTGCAGGGCCTTGGAGATGTCGCGGACCCGTTCGGCGGCGGCGTAATCGACGCCCGCCAACAACGAGCGGTACAGGACCGCGTCCAATCCCGCGCCGGCCAGGCTGAGCGCACACAGCACGACGATCGCCGACACGGCCGCCGAGCGGGCCGAGATGCCCAGGTGCGCGAGGTGCCACGAACGCACTCGCCCGCCACGCCGAAACGGCCCGCCACTGGACATCCGCACGCCCTTGATTCTGCAGGCCCACGGCCCGGCTGAAAACATCGAGCTCAGCGCGTTCTCAGCGGCCTCTCAGCGGCCGCGTCCTAGGCTGGTGCCATCATGTTTGGTACTGCACGCCCCGTGAGTCGTAACGATCGTGCGATCACCCGAATACTGGTCAGCGCGGCCGTCGTGGTCGGCTCCGGTGTCCTGGGCGCGGCGCCGGCCGGCGCTGACCCGAGTCCGTTCAACACCCTCAGCTCGAGCTGCAACCAGACGGCCCCGGCGGGCAGGGACGCACTCATTCAGGGGATCCGGCGGGGTATCGCCGACTGGTCGCCGGGCACACCGCACACCTCGGCCCGCACCACGTGCGGCGCGACACCCGACCCCGACCACCGGCTGACAGCTCAGGCGCTGTCGGCAGCCGACGGCACTGCTGGGGCATCGTTGGCACCGTTGTTGCGCACTCCGTTCGTTGCGGACGCGTCCGCCGGCAGCTCGAAAGCCGCGGTCACCGAACCCACCGCCGCCATCGCGGCATTGCGTTGGGCTTCCATGCGCGCCAGCGCCGTCTCGGTGAAGACCGACAACCCGAGATCGGGGTTGTATCCGTGGATTTCCTTGACGTCGAGCTGGGCCAGGAAGTAGATGATCTCCTTGGAGACCACCTGGCCCGGGACCAGCACCGGGAAGCCCGGCGGGTAGGGCACCACGAAGGTGGTCGACACCAGGGTCTTGCCCTCGGCCAGTCGTCGCCCGGCCATGCCGATCAGCACGTGCTCGCGATCGGACTCTTCGTATCCGGCGTAGAACGCCGAGCGCATGTCCCCGAACGTTGCACTCGTCGACGGGCCGGAAGGCGACGTCGAACTCGCTGAAGTCGGGCAGATGCGGCAGATCCTCGGTGATCTCCTCGACATGGCGCGTCCTGCAGCGCCCGGTCGGCGACGCTGGCCGCCTTCTCGATGCGGTCGAAATCGATTGCCACCCTTCGCAACACGTCAAGCAGGTAGTGCACGCTCGACCAGGTGACGCCGATCGTGAAGATCAACAGCACGCTGTTGATCGACGTCTTGTTGATCTGGATGCCGAACCGCTCCATCAGGATCTTCTCGCGGAAGTCGTAACCGTTCATTCCGGTCGTGCCGACGAACAGGGTGACCCGCGTCGGATCCAGCACGAACTGGTCGGAGCGCCACGCCTCGTTCCACTCGGCCAGTGCGCCCTGCCTGACCTCGCGGTACGAGCTCACCGCGGACTCCCGGAACTCCTCGGGCACCAGGTCGGACTCGTCGAGGATGCGGAACCACTTGCTGATCAGCCGGTCTTTGCGCACCCGATGCCGGAAGACCAGCGCCATGTCGTAGACCTGCCGGACCAGTTGGAAGCCTTCGATGTCGACCTGGCGACGCGCCAGGTCCAGTGACGCCAGCAGTTGCTGATTCGGCGACGTCGAGGTGTGGGTCAGGAACGCCTCGGCGAAGGAATCGCGGGTGAGCGCGTTGAAATCCTGGTCGCGCACGTGGATCATCGACGCCTGCCGCAGCGCCGACAGCGACTTGTGCGTGGAGTGCGTGGCATAGACGCGGACCCGCGCGGTGGCCGGGTCCGGCATCAGCTCGCGCTCGATCCACTCCGACCGGTCGACGCCTTCCATGGACGCGGCCCATCTCCGGTATTCCTCAACGTATTCCGGCGATGCCAGCATCTGCTCGAGACGCTCGGCAGACACCATCGCGGTCCGCTGCCGGGCCCACGGCACGGCCGTGGCGAACGCGTACCACGCCTCGTCCCACAGAAAGCAGATGTCCGGCTTGATCGCCAGCACCTCCTGCATGACCTGCAGGGGGTTGTAGACGACGCCGTCGAAGGTGCAGTTGGTCAGCAGCAGCATGCGCACCCGGTGCAGCTGTCCGGCCGCTTCCAGGTCCAGCAGCGTCTGCTTGATGGTGCGCAGCGACACCGCGCCGTAGATCGCGAACTGCGGCAGCGGATAAGCGTCCAGGTACAGCGGGTAGGCACCGGCCAGCACGAGCCCGTAGTGGTGCGACTTGTGGCAGTTGCGGTCGATCAGCACGATGTCGCCCGGCCGGGTCAGCGACTGCACCACGATCTTGTTGGCGGTCGACGTCCCGTTGGTGACGAAGTAGGTGTGGTCGGCGTTCCACGTCTTCGCGGCCTTGTCCATCGCCTTTTTGATGTTGCCGTGCGGGTCCAGCAGCGAGTCGAGTCCGCCGGAGGTGGTGGAGGTTTCGGCCATGAAGATGTTGCGGCCGTAGAACTCCCCCATGTCCTGCAGCGACCTGGAGTTGAAGATGCTGGCGCCGCGCGCGACGGGCAGGGCGTGGAATTGGCCGACCGGCGCCGCGGCATACGCGCGCAACGCGTCGAAAAATGGTGTGGCGTAACGGTTTCGCAGCCCGGCGAGCACCGTGCTGTGCAGGTCGGTGACGTCGTTGAGCCGGTAGAACGTCCGGTCGTAGACGTCGGGCTCGGTGTCATCGCCGGCCGCGATCGACTCGTCGGTGAGCAGATACAGGTCGATGTGGGGCCGCAGTTCCCTGATCCACTCGCCGCACTCCACCCAGTAGTTGGCGCGGTCCGGAATGGCGTTTCCCGCATCCTCGTTGGGCCCGAGCAACGTGTTCATCAACGGCAACCGGTCGCGGGACCGAAGCGGCAGGTCGTCCCGGATGATCGCGGCCTGAATCTCCCCGTTCAGCGCGACCGCGGTGATGGCGTCTTCGACGCTGGGCACCACCAGGATCTCGAACTGCACATCGTCGGACGGGAGGCGCAGCGCGCGCAGGCACTCGGCCAGGCTGTCCGGCGCCGTGCTCGGGGCGTCGTCGGCGAGCAACACGGTGTAGAAGTGCTGCTGCTTGGCCTGGGCGACCAGCTCCTGGTCGTCCAGCGGCGCCGACGTATCGAAAAGCCCTGCGCGGTCGCCGTATTCACTCAGCAGCCGCACGGCCAGGGAGACCTCTTCGGTGAGCCGCACGGTGGACAGGCTCTCCAGGTGGGCGCGGAAGATCGCCAGATTCGCCGCGCCGGGGTACAGCCAGTACCGCTCGTAGGCGGCGATGCGGTCCATGAGGCGTTTCACCCGGGCCACGTCGTGGGCCTTGTCCAGTCCGGCGAGGTCCACCTCGGCGAGGTGACGGCAGGCGTCGTCGAGCAGGTTCCAGGTGTCGACCCGGGCGTACGACGGGTTGGCCACGGCCGCCAGTGCGGACACTCGAAGTCGTCGCGGCTGGGTGCTGTATCGAATCATGACCTCACCTATTCTTCTCGGTTCGCCGCCGCTGACGTGCCGCTCGTATTGTGAACCCGCTGCGCCACGCCCGTGGTCATTTCACCTCAGCTTGATCAGTGGTCCGCCTCGTCGTCACTGTCCACCATCACGGCGATTAGCCCGACGCGCTGGGTGCCGCCCACCGCAGCATGGGCAGTTCCCAGCGACGGGCCGGCAACTCGGTGACATCGCTGAGCGAGCGCACCACGCCCTGCGTCAGCCCCATGATCGCGGCCATCACCGGCAGCAGCGGCTGCAGCGGCCTGGCCGCCGAGCGCACCGTGCTGATGCGGCGGGCGACGGCCACCCGTTCGACGCAGTGGTACAGCCAGGCGCCCACGCCCAGCGCGTAAATGGACAGCACCGAGGCGACGATGGTCAGGCGAAAGGCGGCGCAGATCACCGCACCCAGCACCACCGTCGCGGCCAGGACGGCCGCCACAAGCAGGCGCAGCTCCAACCGGGTCATGGCTGCGGTCCGCGGTCCTCCGATGTGGCGGCGGGGTCGCAACCCGCCGCGCCCCGAACCGCCTGCGCGGCGGCCCTGATCTGCGGCGTCACCAGCATGACCTGGCCGAGCACCCCGTTGACGAAGCCCGGCGAGTCGTCGGTGGACAGCTCCTTGGCCAGCTGGACGGCCTCGTCGACGGCGACCGGCTCCGGCACGTCGTCGGCGTACAGCAGCTCCCAGACCGCGACCCGCAGGATCGCACGGTCCACGGCGGGCAGCCGGTCCAGCGTCCAGCCCTGCAGATGCGAGCTGATCAGGTCATCGATGTGTGCGGCATGCTCGCCGACGCCCCGGGCCGCCGCGGCCGTATACGGCTGCAGGGGCGCGATTTCGGGGTTCGTCTCGGCGAGCCCGGTCCGGACGTCGACAACCTCGGCCGGGCTCAGTCCGCGGGCCTCGGCCTCGAACAACAGGTCGACGGCACGCTTGCGGGCCTGATGTCGCCCGCGAAGGGCTCGCCGGGCCGGCCGGGCCTGGCTCACGCGTTTACACGTCCCAGGTAGCTGCCGTCGCGCGAGTCGACTTTCAGCTTGTCTCCGGTGTTGATGAACAGGGGCACCTGGATCTCGGCGCCCGTCTCCACGGTCGCCGGCTTGGTGCCGGCGCTGGAGCGGTCGCCCTGCAGGCCGGGCTCGGTGTGGGTGACGATCAGTTCGACGGTCACCGGCAGCTCGAGGTACAGCGGGGCCCCGTTGTGGAACGCGACCTGGACCGGCAGGCCCTCCAGCAGGAACCGGGCGGCGTCGCCGACCAGCGACTCGGGCAGCGGGTGCTGCTCGTAGTCCTGGCTGTCCATGAACACGAAGTCGATGCCGTCGCGGTACAGGTAGGTGGTGTCGCGCCGGTCGACGGTGGCGGTCTCCACCTTCACGCCGGCGTTGTACGTCTTGTCGACGACCTTGCCGGAGAGCACGTTCTTGAGCTTGGTCCGCACGAAGGCCGGGCCCTTGCCCGGTTTGACGTGCTGGAACTCGACGATCTGCCACAGCTGGCCGTCGATCACCAGTACCAGTCCGTTCTTGAAATCGGCAGTGCTTGCCACGGTTCGGTATATCTCCTCGAGGATGGACAGTCGTCTACGGAACTGTCTGTAACTTGTCGGCCAGTTTAGAGCGCTTCGCGCCGGGGCCCCCCGGGCCGGGGTCGGGCGGTGACGCGCGAAACGCCGTTAGCGGTGGACGTGTTCGGAGCCGAGCGCGGCTTGCTCGTCCGGCGACGGCAGCGGCTTGATCATCGTCAGCAGCGGGAAGTGCAGCGTGACCCCGCTCGCGAACGGCAGGCGAATCGCGAAGTAGACGATCTGCATCTCCAGCCGCGTCTCGCGCAGGAGGCTGGGCGTACATGTCCCACCGGAAATCCCGTAGGCGAGCCAAACCCCCTGCCACCCCGTTCACGCACCTGACTGTACTCGCGGGGGCAACCCCTCCGGAGCTGTGCGATCGCGGGCGCCAGTGCCGATCGCAGGCGCGGCGCATGCGCCGGGTGCAGCGGGTCGGCACCGCCAGGGCTAGGCCAAGAACGGCCAGCTCCTTGGGGAACTTGGTCAGCAATTCCGGGGGCTTGCCGCGGGTCTCCTCCGGCACCACCAACGTGTCCTCGATGCGCACCCCGCCACGGCCGGGCAGGTAGACGCCGGGTTCCACGGTCACCACGGATTCGGCCAGCAATGTGCCGGTGGACGTGGCGCCGATGCCCGGCGCCTCGTGGATTTCCAGGCCCACGCCGTGGCCCAGACTGTGGCTGAACTGCTCGCCATAGCCGGCGTCGGCGATCACCTGACGGGCGGCGGCGTCCACCTCGCGCAGGTCGGCGCCGGCGTGCAATGCCTCCCGGCCGGCCCGCTGCGAGTCGGCGACCAGCTGGTAGATCTCCAGCTGCCAGTCGGCGGCCTTGCCGAGCACGAAGGTGCGGGTCATGTCGGAGTGATAACCGCCGACCAGCGCACCGAAGTCGATCTTGACGAAATCGCCGCCGGCCAGCACCGCGTCGGTGGGACGGTGATGCGGAATGGCCGAATTCGGTCCCGCGGCCACGATGGTCTCGAACGAGATCGCGTCGGCGCCGTGGTCGAGCATCAGGGCCTCCAGCTCGCGGCTGACCTCGCGTTCGGTCCGGCCGGGCCGCAGGCCGCCGCGCGCCACCAGATCGGTCAGTGCCGCGTCGGCCGCCTCGCACGCCAGCCGCAGCAGCGCGACCTCGCCGGCGTCTTTGACCTCGCGCAATGCTTCGACGGTTCCGGCGGCCTTGACCAGCTCGGTGGCCGACTTCCGCTCGTCCAGCTCACGGGCCAGGGCGTCGAATCCGTCGACGGTCACCACGTTGCTTTCGAAGCCCAGCTTCTGCGCACCCGCCTCGGCGGCCGTCGCGGCCAGGTGGCGTCCCAGCGCCCGCTCGATGGCGACTTCGAGGTCCGGTGCCTGCTCGGCGGCCTGGGTTCGGTACCGCCCATCGGTGGCCAGTACCGGGCCGCGGTCGTCGGCGAACACCAGCAACGCGCCGTTGGATCCGGTGAAACCGGAGAGGTAACGGACGTTCACCAGGTCCGTGACCAGCAGCGCATCCAATCCGCTGGCCTCGAGACGCGCTCTGAGCCTGTCTCGACGCTGAGAATGTGTCACGGGTCTTGACGGTACTCGCTACGCTTTTGGGCCATGAGTAACTGGATGCTGCGCGGATTGGTCTACGCCGCGGCGATGGTCGTCGTTCGATTGTTCCAAGGTGCGCTGATCAACGCGTGGCAGACGCAGGCCGGGCTGTTCAGCGTGGTGCTGCTGCTTCTGTTCATCATCGGCGTGGCCGTATGGGGGGTTCGCGACGGCCGGGCCGACGCCAGCGCCAACCCGGATCCGGATCGCCGCGGCGATCTGGCGATGACCTGGCTGCTGGCCGGCCTGGTGGCCGGTGTGCTCAGTGGCGCCGTCGCCTGGCTGATCGCGCTCGTCTACAAGGGCCTGTACACCGGCGGGCTGCTCAACGAGGTGACGACGTTTGCGGCCTTCACCGCGCTGTGCGTCTTCCTGCCCGGGATCATCGGCGTGACCTTCGGGCGCTGGCGGGTGGACCGGCAGGTCGAGAAGACCCCGGAGAAACACCACGGCCTTGACGAAAAACGCGAGCGGGACGGTGACACCGACGTGTTCTCCGCGGTGCGCGGCGACGACGCGCCCACCGGCGAGATTCCCGCGCAGACGTCCGGCGCCCACACCGAGGCGCGGACCGGCGTCGGTCGCCACGGCCGAGCGCGAGGCGCCGACCGACAAGGTGGCCACCACCGAATCACCGACCGAAACGATCGCCAAGCCGAGGACGACCCGAAGACCGAGGTGATCCGCACCGACGCCGGCGACGATGCAGAGCGAAGCGATGAGGAGGAGCGGCGCGAATAGCCGCGACGAGCACAAGCCCGGCACGGACACGACAAGGGCTAGCTGTTGGCGCCGGGCTCCCCGGCCAGATAGCGCAGGGCGAGCAGATAGCCCTGCACTCCCAGCCCGACGATCACTCCGGTCGCGACCGGGCTGAGGTAGGAGTGTCGCCGAAACTCCTCGCGGGCATGCACATTGGAGATGTGCACCTCGATCAGTGGTGCACTCAACTCGGCGCAAGCGTCGCGCAGCGCCACCGATGTGTGGGTGAGCCCGCCGGCGTTGAGGATCACCGGTTCGCCCGCGTCGGCGGCCGAATGGATCCAGTCCAGCAGTTCGGCTTCGTTATCGCTCTGTCGCACAACGGCTTTGAGGCCGAGCGTGTCGGCTTCCCGCTCGATCAGCGCGGCCAGCTGATCGTGCGTCGTGTCGCCGTACACGTCGGGCTCGCGCCGGCCCAGCCGGCCCAGGTTCGGGCCGTTGATGACGTTCACACGCGGCGTCATGACACCCTCCGCGAGTCCGGCATAGGCCGCCGCCAACAGCGACGGGTCGGGACCGGCCATCCGGCCCGGCTTGGCCAGTCCGTCGAGGACCACGAACCGCAGCACACCGGCCCGCGACTTCTTGTCTCCCGCCATGTATTCCAGCAACTGCGGCAACGCGTCGGCGTCGTAGCTGACCGGCAGGCCGAGCGCGGACAGGATGGTGCGGTGCCGCTGCGCGGTGGCGTCGTCGAGCCGGCCGGCCAGCCGGGCCAGCTCGGCGGCGAAGACCAATCCGACCGACACCGCGGCGCCGTGCCGCCACTGGTAGTGCTCGCGACGCTCGATCGCGTGCCCCAATGTGTGCCCGTAGTTGAGGATTTCGCGCAGCTCCGACTCCTTCTCGTCGGCGGCGACAACCTCTGCCTTGACGGCGATCGCGCGGCGGATCAGCTCCGCCAGCACCTCACCCGACGGGTCGAGCGCGGCCTGCGGATCGGCCTCGATGAGGTCGAGAATCACCGGATCGGCGATGAATCCCGCCTTGACGATTTCGGCCATCCCGGCGACAAGTTCGTTGGCCGGCAACGTCTGCAACGTGTCGCCAGGTCGACCAGAACGGCGTGCGGCTGGTGGAACGACCCGACCAGGTTCTTGCCCGCGTCGGTGTTGATCCCGGTCTTGCCACCGACGGCCGCGTCGACCATGCCGAGCAACGTGGTGGGCACGTGCACGATGTCGACGCCGCGCAGCCAGGTGGCCGCCGCGAACCCGGCGACGTCGGTCGCCGCCCCGCCGCCGAGGCTGACCAATGCGTCTTTGCGCCCAATCCCGATGCGGCCCAACACTTCCCACAGGAAGCCCACCACCGGGAGGTCCTTGCCCTCTTCGGCGTCCGGGATTTCGATGCGGTGCGCGTCAACACCCTTGTCCGCCAACCGGCTTCGGATCACCTCGGCGGTCTCCGCCAGCACCGGTTGGTGCACGATGGCCACCTTGTGCCGGCCGCAGAGAAGTTCGTCCAGCTCGCCCAGCAAGCCGGTACCGACGATCACCGGGTACGGCGGGTCGACGGCCACCTCGATGGTGACCGGCTCGCCGGCGGGCGTCATGTGGCGGCCCCGGCGGGAGCCTGCAACCGCGAGACGATGTAGCGGACCACCGCGCCGGGGTTGCGCCGGTTGGTGTCGACGCGGATGGTCGCCGCCCGCCGGTACAGCGGGCTGCGTTCGGCCATCAGCGCGCGGTACTTGTCGGCGCGATCGGGCCCGGCCAGCAGCGGGCGCACGGCGTTGCCGCCGGTGCGCCGCACGCCTTCGGTGGCGCTGATCTCCAGGTAGACGACGGTGTGACCGGCGAGCGCCTCGCGCACCCCGGGGCTGGTGACGGCGCCGCCCCCGAGCGACACCACGCCGTCGTGGTCGGCCAGCGCGGCGCGCACCACGCCTTCCTCGATGCGGCGGAATTCCGGCTCGCCGTCGGCGGCGAAGATGTCGGCGATGCGGCGCCCGGTCTGCTGCTCGATGGCCGCATCGGTGTCCAGGAAATCGACGCCGAGCGCCTTGGACAGCCGTCGGCCGATGGTGGACTTGCCCGACCCCGGCAAACCCACCAGCACCGCTTTGGGCGCCATTACGCGGTACCCCGGGCGGCCGGTGACTCCCGCTCGGCGACCGCCTGCCGGTAGGCCTCGACGTTGCGGCGGGTTTCGGCCAGCGAATCGCCACCGAACTTCTGCAGCGCCGCGCGGGCGAGCACCAGCGCCACCATGGCCTCGACCACCACGCCGGCGGCCGGCACCGCGCACACGTCCGAGCGCTGGTGGATCGCGACGGCCTCGTCGCCGGTCGCCATGTCGACGGTGGCCAGCGCCCGCGGCACGGTGGAAATGGGCTTCATCGCGGCGCGCACCCGCAGCGGCTGGCCGTTGGTCATGCCGCCTTCCAGGCCGCCGGCGCGGTTGGTCGAGCGGACCACGCCGTCGGGGCCGGGGTACATCTCGTCGTGCGCGCGGCTGCCGCGGCGGCGCGCCGTCTCGAAACCGTCGCCGATCTCGACGCCCTTGATCGCCTGGATGCCCATGACGGCGGCGGCGAGCTGGCTGTCGAGCCGGTTGTCGCCGCTGGTGAACGAGCCCAGCCCGACGGGCAGGCCCAGGGCCACCACCTCGACCACACCGCCGAGCGTGTCGCCGTCCTTCTTGGCAGCTTCGATCTCGGCGATCATCGCCTTCTCCGCGGCCTCGTCGTACGCGCGCACCGGGCTGGCGTCGATCGCGGGCAGGTCGCCCGGGCCCGGCGGCGGGCCGTCGTAGGGCGCCGACGGGCCGATCGCGATCACGTGTGAGAGCACCTCGACGCCGAGTGCCTGACGCAGGAACGAGCGGGCGATGGTGGCGGCCGCGACGCGGGCCGCGGTCTCGCGGGCGCTGGCCCGCTCCAGCACCGGGCGGGCGTCGTCGAAGCCGTACTTGAGCATGCCCGCGTAATCGGCGTGGCCGGGCCGCGGCCTGGTGAGCGGCGCATTGCGCGCGCTGTCGGCCAGCTCCCCGGGGTCGACCGGGTCGGCGGCCATCACGGTCTCCCACTTCGGCCATTCGGTATTGCCGATCTCGACGGCGATGGGCCCGCCCAGGGTGACGCCGTGACGCACCCCGGACAGCACGCTCACCGCGTCACGCTCGAACGCCATCCGGGCGCCGCGACCGTAACCCAGGCGGCGACGGGCCAGCTGTTCCGCAATGTCGAGGGAGGTGACCTCCACACCGGCGACCATGCCTTCGAGCACGGCCACCAGCGCGCGGCCATGCGACTCCCCAGCGGTGATCCAACGCAACACGGGTCCCATTCTCCCATGTGGCTCGAAAGGCGACGTGAGACTTAAATCCGAGCGCTGCGTCAGAAGAAACTGCTCGCGGGCAGCTCCGCGCCGTTGACGGCGACATCGCCGAGCACCCGCGCCTTGTAGACGGTCGGGTTGTGCGAGAACAGCGTCCGCAGGTTGCGCCAGTGCCGGTCCAACAGCGCCGACGCCTGCACGGCCGACGCGCCGCCGACGTCGAAGACGCGCGACGCGGCCCGCAGCGCGGGCTCCTGGATCGCGACCTTGACCCGCGCGGCGGCGATCGACGACCGGTTTTCCAGCTCGGGATCGATCCCGGTTGCGCGCGCCGCCTCCAGCGCGGGAGCGAGTTCGGCCGCCGCGCTGTGCACCAATGCCTGCGCGGCGTAGGCCACCGCGTCGATCTCGCCGACGATCTGCAGCAGCTGCGGGTCCGCAGTGGGCTCCCCGACGCTGGCGAAGGTGTAGGTGCGTCCCCGCCCACGCACCAGCGCCGCGGCGTCGGCGGTCAGGGCCCGCAGGATGCCGGCGGCGATCGCGTGCAGGTACAGCTGCATCAGCGCCCCGCGGGCGCGGTTCACCCCGATGGTGTCGGCAAGCGGGAACACCTCGTCGGGAGCGACCGCGACGTCGTGGAATACCGTTGTGCCACTTCCTGTTTGGCGCTGACCGATGCCGTCCCAGTCGTCGAGGTGCTCGACGCCGGCTCGGTCCACCGGGATCACCACGGCGGTCGGGGTGTTGTCGTCGTCCTGCGCCGTGATGCGCAGATAGTCGGAGAACTGTGCACCGGTGCTGTAGAACTTGCGGCCGCGCAGCCGCAGCCCGGCCCCCGTCGACACCAGGCGGGTGTCACGGTCGTTGCCGCCCACCGACTTCTGGCTCTTTTCGGCATTGGCGCCGCCGATCAGCCCGCCCTCGGCGACCACCGCGATCCACCGGTCGCTGCCCGGTCGCCGCGGCGTGACCTGTAGCTCCTCGACCAGTGCGTAGTGGATCCGCAGGATGTGGGCCAGGTCGGGGTCGGCCGCGGCGAGCGCGATGAGGTGGTCGAAGAATTGGGGCACCGAGTAGCCGGCGCCGCCGTGCTCGCGGGCCAATCGCACCGCGCCCCACCTCTGGTCCCGGATGAGTTTGAGGCCGCGCAGCGGCGGCTCGGTTCCGCCGTTGGCCTGGCGCTGGCGGTAGTCGGCGTCGATGTCGGCCAGCACGCCATCGCTCAGGAATTCAACGGGCATGGGAGTCAAAGCCTTTCTGGGCGAATCAATGTCGTACACACGACGACCAGCCCGCAAGGCTGTCAGGGGCGGACGTTACCGGCAACGGTTTGCTGCGACCTGAATTTTTCGCCAGCGCGTGGACTTTCATCCGCGCTGATTCCTGCGGTGACCACGCGATACTCCGCAAAGCCAGGCCACGCCACCGCGGCCGTGTGCCACCATGTGGCGTGGTGGGTGAATTTCTCTGGTACATACCGAATACCGTCGAGCCGGGCCATCGAGGCGACGACACCGTCGACGGCTGGGGAAGTCTGGACTACTCCGTCGACCTGGCGCAGCGCGCCGAGCAACACGGCTGGGAAGGTGCGCTGATCGGCACCGGCTGGGGGCGACCGGACACTTTCACGGTGGCGACCGCGATCGCCGCGCGCACGACCAACTTCGCCCCGCTGGTGGCGGTGCGCCCCGGTTACTGGCATCCGGCGCATTTCGCCAGTGCGGCGGCAACCCTCGATCGGCTCAACAACGGCCGGCTGTTGATCAACATCGTCAGCGGTGCCGATGACCTGGCCGCGTATGGCGACGCCGAAGTCGACAAGTCACGCCGCTACGACCGCACCCGCGAATTCATCCGGCTGGTTCGCCGGCTCTGGAGTGAGGACGACGTCACCTTCCGCGGCGAATTCTTCGGCGTCGAACACTCGACGTTGCAGCCGCGCCCGTTCGGTGCGGCCGACGGGCGGTACCCGAAGCTGTATTTCGGTGGAGCATCGGCGACCGCCGAGCAGGTCGCCGCGACGGACGCCGACGTCCAGCTGTTCTGGGGCGAGTCCCTGGACGGGATCGCCGAACGCATCGACAGGCTTAAGTCGTTGTCCGGCAAGCTCGGTCGCGAGCACGCGCCGCTGGAATTCGGTCTTCGGGTGACCACGCTGGTGCGCGACACCTCCGAGGAGGCCTGGCGCGACGCCGAGGCGAAGGTCGCCAAGCTGGCCGGCACGCCGACCATGCTGCTGCTGCACGATCCGGCGGGGTCCGAGGGCCAGCGACGGCTCAACGACCTTGCCGGGCGCGGAGAAGTCCTCGATTCCTGCTTGTATACGACGCCCAGCAAGTACGGCGGGGAGGGTGCGGGGACGACCTGGCTGGTCGGCTCGGCCGTCGAGGTCGCTGCCGCGTTGCGCAGATATGCCGACCTCGGTGTCAGCCATTTCGTGTTGTCGGACACCCCGTACAGGGCGGAGACGGCCCGGCTCGGTGACCAGCTGTTGCCGCTGCTGCGCCCCACCGCCGTCGCGAACTGAGGGCGTCACAGCAGCATCAGCCCCACGCCCGCCGCACTGGCCAGACACATCGACGGCCCGTGCGGCACCGTGGCCGTGTCGCCGGCACCGCCGCGAACCCGGGCGGCCACCCCGAGCACCGCGGTCAGCAGCGGCGCGCCCAACGCCGCCAGAAACCATGCGCCGACACCGAAGCAACCGGTCAGCGCGCCCAGACCGAGGGCCAGCTTGACGTCACCGGCGCCCATTGCGCCCGGCGCCACGCAGTGCACCACCAGATAGATCGCGGTCAAGGCCGCGGTTCCGGCCAGGGCCGGTGACCCGCGCCCGGCCAGCGCCGCGACCGCCAGGATCGCCGCGGCCCCGGTCAGCGTCAGCGCGTTGGGCAAGCGGCGTTCGCGGACGTCGTAGCGACTCAACGCCGCCAACCAGGCCAGCACCAGACACGCCGCCGCAATCCGCATGCGCGGCAGGCTAATCCGGTGCGGCCACCGCACAAGTCATGGCCTCGCGCGGCGCGGGCAGCCCGGTGAACTGTTCCACCTGCGCGAAAGCCTGGTGCAGCAGCATCTGCAGGCCGCTGACCACCCGGCCGCCGGCGGCGCACACCGCGGCGGCCAGCGGCGTGGGCCACGGGTCGTAGACGGCGTCCAGCAGCACACCGATGCGTGCCAAGGTGCCGGCGTAGCGTTCGGCCACGTCCGCCGGGATGGTGCTGACCAGCACCTCGGCGGCCGCCACCTCGTCGGCCAGCCCGTCGCCGTCCAGGTCGCAGAATCGGGTCGACACCCCCAGTTCGTTGCCCAGGTCCACCAGCCGGGCCGCCCTGTCGGGGTTGCGGGCCACCACGGTGATGCCGGCGACGCCCAGTTGGGCCAGGCCGGCGACGGCGGCCGGCGCGGTGCCGCCCGATCCACAGACCAGCGCCCATCCAGAGGCGCTGCCGAGCGCACCGGCGACTCCGTCGATGTCGGTGTTGTCGGCGCGCCAGCCAGCCGACGTGCGGACCAGGGTGTTGGCCGATCCCACCCGCTGCGCACGGTCGGTGCGCTCGTCGGCGAACCGCAGGGCGGCGAACTTGCCGGGCATGGTCACCGACACCCCGACCCAGTCCGGTCCGAACCCGCCGACCACGCCGGGAAGCTGCTCGGCGTCGCATTCGATGCGGTCGTAGGTCCAGTCGGCCAGGCCCAGCGCACGGTAGGCGGCCAGGTGCAATTGCGGCGACTTGGAATGGGCGATCGGCTTGCCGAGCACGGCCGCCCTTCTCCGGCCCGCGCTAGCGGGGCGTGCTGTCGAGGACACCGTTGCGCTTAGCCAGCTCGATATTGGCCAGATGTTGTTGATAGTCGCGGGTGAACAGCGTCGTGCCCTGCCCGTCGATGGTGACGAAGTACAGCCAGTCACCGGGTTGCGGGTGCTCGGCGGCGCGCAGCGCATCGGTGCCGGGCGAACAGATCGCGGTGGCCGGCAGGCCCTGTGACACGTAGGTGTTCCACGGGGTCTTCTGGGCCCGGTCGGCGTCGCTGGTGGCCACCTCGCGGCGGTCCAGCGGGTAGTTGACCGTCGAGTCGAACTCGAGCGTGTGGTGGGCGTGCAGGCGGTTGTAGATGACCTGCGCGACTTTGGCGAAGTCCTGGGAGTTGGATTCCTGCTGCACCAGCGACGCCACCACCAGGATGTCGTACGGCGACAGGCCCATGGCCTGGGCGGTGTCCACCAGCCCGGACTTCACGTACTCCTCGGCTCCGGCCCCGATCAGGGTGGCCAGGATGCTCTCCGGCGAGGCGGACGGGTCGATATTGAAGGTGCCCGGCCCGATCAGGCCCTCGATCCGGCGATGGTCCTTGCCGAGCTCGTTGACGGGTTCGGTGGCCCATGGGGGCACCGCCAACGCCAGGGCAGAGCTGTTGGTCGCGGCCGCACGCAGGTCCTGCGCCGCGACGCAGCGTTTGTCACCGTCCAGATCCACGCAGGTGGCGCGCGAGATCAAGGTGAGGATTCCCGGCGTTACCACGTTGGTCTTCATGTCGGTGGTGTCGTCGAGCTGACGGCCCTCCGGGATGACGAGCCGGCCGACCCGGTTGTTCGGGTCGGTCAGCCGCGCGACGGCGTTGGCCGCCGGGATCTCGGTGCGCATCCGGTAGAAGCCGGGCTGGATCGAATTGATGGAACTGTTGCCGTGCGCGGCGTTGACGAACGCCCGCACGGTCTTGATGACCTGCTCTTTTTCCAGCGTCTCGCCGATATTGGTGGTCGAGTCACCGGCCTGAACCTGAATCACCAGGTCCCGCTTGCCGCCACCGCTGTAGTCGTCGCCGGCCCCGAACAGCGTGTGCCACACCTTGCCGCCCACGAACACGCCGGCGAGCACCACCACGACGAACACCGCGAGCGCGATCTTGGCGGCGAAGCGCCGGCGCCGGCGGCCCCGCTCGGCCTGATTGCGGGTGACGCGGCTCGACCTGCGCCGCGACGGCGCACCCACCGCCTCGGGCTCGGCTCGTTCCCGCCGTGCGCTGTCAACCATCGCTGAGCTCCCCCGCCGCCGCCGCGCGGCGCTGATCCAGCCAACTCTGCAAAATCGCCACCGCCGCCGCCTGATCGATCACCGCACGCTGTTCCCTGGCCCGCACCCCCGCCGCGCGCAGGGATCGCTGCGCGGTCACGGTGGTCAACCGCTCGTCGGCCAGCCGCACCGGAATGGGAGCGAACTCGGCGGGCCAGCACTTCCGCCAGTTTGCTGGCCACCTCGATCGCGTCGAGCGCCGACGGGCCGGTGCGGTCGGCCAGCGTGCGCGGCAATCCGACGACCACCTCGACGGCCTCGAGTTCGGCGGCCAGCGCGGCCAGCCGCCGCAAATGTTTGCCGTTGCGGTCGCGGCGGACGGTTTCGACCGGGGTGGCCAGGATGGCGTCGGGGTCGCTGCAAGCCACGCCGATGCGGACGCTGCCCACGTCGATGCCGAGCCGCCGCCCCCGTCCAGGGTCCTGGTGGGGATCGCCGGGCCGGTCAGGCAAGCGGTGCTGTGCCGAGACCACTCAATCGACCCGCGCTATCACGGCGATCTCGGAACGTACCGCGTCGAGCGCTGCATCGATTGCTGCCGGATCCTTGCCGGAACCCTGCGCCAGGTCCGCCTTGCCGCCGCCGCGGCCGTCGACGGTCGCGGCGAGCTGCTTGACCAGGTCGTTGGCGCGAAGCCCGAGATCCTGGGCGGCCGGGTTGGCGGCGACCGCGTACGGCACCGACCCGCCTTCGCCCTCGGCGATCAGCGCGACCACCGCGGGATCGCTGCCCAGCTTGCCGCGAATGTCACCGACCAGCGAGCGCAGATCGGCCGCCGTCATTCCGCCCGACATCCGTTGCGCCACCACCCGGACGTTACCGATACGCTCCGCGCCGGCCGCGGCGTTGGTCGCGGCGGCCCGCGCCCCGGCCAGCCGGGCGCGTTCGAGTTCCTTCTCCGCGGCCTTGAGCCGCTCCACCAGGTTGGCCACCCGGGCGGGCACCTCCTCGGACGGCACCTTCAGCGACGACGCCAGCCCCGCCATCAGCGCCCGCTCCTTGGCCAGGTGCCGGAACGACTCCAGCCCGACGTAGGCCTCCACCCGGCGCACCCCGGAACCGACCGAGGATTCGCCCAGGATCGTCACCGGCCCGATCTGCGCCGAGTTGTGTACGTGGGTGCCACCGCACAGCTCGAGCGAGAAGGGACCGCCGATCTCCACCACCCGGACCTGTTCGGGGTAGGCCTCGCCGAACATGGCCATTGCGCCCATCGCCTTGGCCTTCTCCAGCTGTTCGGTGAACGTATGCACCTCGAAGTCGGCCTGCACGGCCTGGTTGGTCACTTCTTCGACCTGGGTGCGCTGGTCTTCGGACAGCGGCCCCTGCCAGTTGAAGTCGAACCGCAAATAGCCCGGGCGATTCAGCGAGCCGGCCTGAACGGCGTTGGGGCCCAGCACCTGTCGCAGCGCCGCGTGCACCATGTGGGTGCCCGAGTGCCCCTGGGTGGCGCCGCGGCGCCATTGCTGGTCGACCGCCGCGACGACGGTGTCGCCCTCCACGAATTCACCGGACTCGACGTTAACCCGATGCACCCAAAGGGTTTTGGCGATCTTCTGCACGTCGGTGACCGCGGCGCGGGCGCACTGCCCGGCGCCCGTTCCGCTGATGGTGCCCTCGTCGGCGATCTGGCCGCCGGCCTCGGCGTACAGCGGCGTGCGGTCCAGCACGAGCTCGACCCGGTCGGCCCCCTCGGTGCCGTGGGTGACCACCGGAACCCGCTTGCCGTCCACAAAGATCCCTAGAATCCTTGCCTCGGAAGATAGTTCGTCGAAGCCGGTGAACTCGGTGGGGCCGGCGTCGACCAGTTCCCGATAGGCGGTCAGGTCGGCATGCGCGTGCTTGCGCGCGGCGGCATCGGCCTTGGCGCGTCGGCGCTGCTCGGCCATCAGTTCCCGGAAGCCGATCTCGTCCACGTGCAGGCCCGCCTCGGACGCCATTTCCAGCGTGAGCTCGATCGGGAACCCGTACGTGTCGTGCAGGGTGAAAGCATCCGAACCCGAGATCGCTTTCGCACCAGAGGCTTTGGTGGTGCCGGCCACCTCGTCGAACAGCTTCGAGCCCGCTGCCAGAGTGCGATTGAACGCCGTCTCCTCGGCGACGGCGATGCGCCGGATCCGATCGAAGTCGGCGACCAGCTCGGGATACGACGGGCCCATGGCGTCGCGCACGGTGGCCATCAGGTCACCGACGATGGGTCCCTCGATGTCGAGCAGCTTGGCCGAGCGGATCACCCGGCGCAGCAGCCTGCGCAACACATAGCCGCGGCCGTCGTTGCCGGGGGTGACGCCGTCGCCGATCAGGATGGCCGCGGTGCGACTGTGGTCGGCGATGACGCGGTAGCGCACGTCGTCGTCGTGGTTGCCGACGTCATAGCCGCGGGGCGCCCGGGCTGCCGCGGTATCGATGACCGGCCGCAGCAGGTCGGTCTCGTAGACGTTGTGCACGCCCTGCAGGATGAAGGCGACCCGTTCCACACCCATGCCGGTGTCAATGTTCTTGCGGGGCAACGGCCCCAGGATCTCGAAGTCGGCTTTGCCGGTGCCCTCGCCGCGTTCGTTCTGCATGAACACGAGATTCCAGATCTCGATGTAGCGGTCCTCGTTGGCGATCGGGCCGCCCTCGACGCCGAACTCGGGCCCGCGGTCGTAGTAGATCTCCGAGGACGGGCCGCACGGGCCGGGGATGCCCATCGACCAGTAGTTGTCTTCCATGCCGCGGCGCTGAATGCGATCCTCGGGCAGACCGGCGATCTCCTGCCACAGCTGGACGGCCTCGTCGTCGTCGAAAAAGACCGTCGTCCAGATCCGTTCGGGATCCAGGCCGTAGCCGCCCTGCTCGACGCCGTTGGTCAGCAGGGTCCAGGCCAGTTCGATGGCGCGACGCTTGAAATAGTCGCCGAACGAGAAGTTGCCGGCCATCGCAAAGAACGTGTTGTGCCGGGTGGTGATCCCGACCTCGTCGATGTCGGGCGTCCGGATGCACTTCTGGATGCTGGTGGCGGTCGAGTACTCGGGCGTGCGCGCACCCAAGAAGAAGGGCACGAACTGGACCATGCCCGCGTTGACGAACAGCAGGTTGGGGTCGTCGAGGATCACCGATGCGCTCGGCACCTCGGTGTGGCCCGCCTTCACGAAATGATCAAGAAACCGCTTCCTGATCTCGTGTGTCTGCACTTGACGTCCGCTTCTTCCTGTTACTTCGACATCTCATTCCCAGCCTATTCGCCGGGGCATTGCAAGCCCGTCTAACGACGCATTTCGACCGCTCACAGTACCTGCCCCGGTCCGCCGGGCACCGGGCCGCTAACCCTGAAGAAAGCTCAGCCGGACCGAGCGTCGCGGGTTGTCCCGGTTCAGGTCGACCAGGACGATGCTTTGCCACGTGCCCAGCATCGGCTCACCGGCCGAGACCGGAACCGTCACCGACGGCGCCACCAGCGCCGGCATCACATGGTCGGCGCCGTGCCCCGCGGAGCCGTGCGAATGCCGGTAACGATCGTCGCGCGGCAGCAGCCGTTCCAGCGTGTCGACCAGGTCGTCGTCGGAACCGGCACCCGTCTCGATGATGGCCACGCCCGCCGTGGCGTGCGGGACGAACACGTTGCACAGGCCGTCCCCGCGCGACCAGCAGAACCCGCGCACCGCCTCGGTGAGATCGACGACGCGGCGGCGCGAGGTGTCCACGTCCAACACATCGGTATGCACCCGGCCAAGCCTACGGCGCGAGCCTCACGACCAGCCAATCCCTTGTGAGCGCTGCCACAATTGGGCATTGCGGCGAGTAATCGGCAGGAGGAAGGTAGCGGGTGGGACCGGTGGCGCCACCGGGGTGCCGCCCCGAGATAGGAGGGGGTCGACCGTGTACGCACGCTCCACCACCATCCAGGCGCAACCGCTGTCGGTCGACATCGGAATTGCGCATGTTCGCGATGTCGTCATGCCCGCGCTCACCGAGATCGACGGGTGTGTGGGTCTGTCGCTGTTGGTTGACCGGCAATCCGGCACCTGCATCGCCACCAGCTCGTGGGAAACCGTGGACGCGATGCGCGGCAGCGCCGGGCGGGTCGCACCCATCCGTGACCGGGCCTCGCTGATGTTCGACGGCAGCGCGCGGGTCGAGGAATGGGACATCCCGTTGCTGCATCGCGACCACCCGTCCCGCCCCGGCGCGTGTGTGCGCGCCACCTGGCTCAAAGTGGTGCCGGATCAGCTCAGCCGGTCGCTGGACTTCTACCGGATGGCGGTGCTGCCCGAGCTGGCGGACCTCGACGGGTTCTGCAGCGCCAGCCTGATGGTCGACCACCCCGCCTGCCGTCGGGCCGTGACCTGCTCCACGTTCGACTCGATGGAGGCGATGGCCCGCAACCGCGACCGCGCCAGCGAACTGCGCAGCAGGCGCGTGCGTGAGCTGGGCGCCGAGGTGATCGACGTGGCCGAGTTCGAGCTGGCGATCGCCCACCTGCGGGTGCCCGAGCTGGTCTAGCCCCGCTTGCGGCGGATGATCGCGCGCAACCGGTCCAGCCGGCCGGCCATTTCGCGTTCACCGCCGCGGCCGGTGGGCCGGTAGTAGTCGACACCTACCAGCTCATCGGGCGGATATTGTTGTGCGACAACGCCATCCGGGTTGTCGTGCGAGTACTTGTAGCCCTGCGCGTTGCCCAGCCCCGCCGCACCCGAATAGTGCCCGTCGCGCAGATGAGGCGGAACCAGACCCGCTTTGCCGGCCCTGATGTCGGCCATCGCCGCGCCCAGCGCCGTGGTGACCGCGTTGGACTTCGGCGCGGTGGCCAGATAAATCGTGCAGTGCGCCAGGGTCAGCTGCGCCTCGGGCATGCCGATCAGCGCGACAGTCTGCGCGGCCGCGGTCGCGACCTGCAGCGCGGCCGGGTCGGCCATGCCGATGTCCTCGCTGGCCAGGATCATGCAGCCTGCGCGCGACAAACCGTGGGTCCTCGCCGGCGACCAGCATGCGGGCCAGGTAGTGCAGCGCGGCGTCGACGTCCGAGCCGCGTACGGACTTGATGAAGGCGCTGATGACGTCGTAGTGCTGGTCGCCGTCGCGGTCGTAGCGCACCGCCGCCTCGTCCAGGGACTGCTCGACGGCGGCGATGGTCAACTCGCCGCCGGGCTCCACCGCCTCGGCGGCGACCTCCAACGCCGTCAACGCGCGCCGGGCGTCACCGGCGGCCAGCCGCACCAGCAGGTCGACGGCCTCGGGCGCGACGGTGATCTGACCGCCCAGCCCGCGCGGGTCGTCGATCGCGCGCTGCACCACGGTGCGAATGTCGTCGGCGCTCAGCGGCCGCAACTGCAGGATCAGCGAGCGGGACAGCAGCGGCGCCACCACCGAGAAACTGGGGTTCTCCGTGGTCGCCGCCACCAACAGCACCACCCGGTTCTCCACCGCGGACAACAGCGCGTCCTGCTGGGTCTTGGAAAACCGGTGCACCTCGTCGATGAACAGCACCGTCTGCTCGCCATGAAGGAGCGCGCGGCGCGCGGTGTCGATCACCGCCCGAACGTCTTTGACGCCGGCCGATAAGGCCGACAGCGCCTCGAACCGGCGGCCGGTCGCCTGCGAGATGAGCGCGGCCAGCGTGGTCTTGCCGCTGCCGGGCGGCCCGTACAAGATCGCCGACGCCACCCCCGAGCCCTCGACCAGGCGGCGCAGCGGAGATCCGGGCGCCAGCAGGTGGTCCTGCCCGACCACTTCGTCCAGCGATGCCGGACGCATCCGGACCGCCAGGGGCGCGCCGCCCGACACGCCCAGCCCATGATCGGTCGGCTGCGGCGCACCGGGGAGGTCGAACAGACCGTCGGACACGGCTTCAGGCATACCACGACGGGCGGACGCCCGCGCCGGCCCAGGCGCGGGCGTCCGGCAATCCGCGCGACCCGGCCGCATCTTTGCTAAATTCCGGTTGCCAAGTTCCGCGCGCGATCCCTCCTGGGCAACTTCGCCCCACGAGGAAATCCGACAGCAAGGACGGACATGAGCCAACCTCCCGAGTATCCGCCCACCCCGGCAGATCCCCAGGGCAGCAACCCTCCCGGGCACCCGCCGCCGCCGGGCTACGGCGCACCCCCGCCGCCTCCGGGTTATGGCACTCCTCCCCCGGGCTATGGCACTCCTCCCCCGGGTTATGGCGCACCGCCGCCTCCCCCTCCGGGTTACGGGCCGCCCCCGGGCTACGGCGCACCCCCTCCCGGCTACGGGCCCCCACCCGGCTACGCCGGCCCGCCCGCGTTCAGCGTGGGGGACGCGTTCGGCTGGGCCTGGAACACGTTCACCAAAAATGCTGTGGCACTTCTTGTTCCGGCTCTCGTGTACGGAGTGCTGTTCGCCATCGCCTCCACCGTGATCGGCCTGAGCCAAAACATGGGCACGACAAGGAACGGTTCCGACGACGACTACTTCACCTTCACGGCGAACCTCAACGGCGGCGGAACGGCGCTGCTCATCCTCGGCTATCTCGTCGCGTACCTCGTGGGAGCGTTCGCCCAGGCCGCGTTCCTGTCCGGCTGCCTGGACCTGGCCGACGGGCGCCCGGTGACCATCGCGTCCTTCTTCAGGCCGCGCAACTTCGGCATGGTGTTCCTGGCCGCGCTACTGGTCGGCATCCTGACCTCGATCGCGTCGGCACTGTGCTTCCTGCCCGGCCTGATCCTGGGGATCTTTGCCCAGTTCACCATCCCGTACGCGATCGATCGGTCCCAGCAGCCCATCAAGGCGCTCACCTCCAGCTTCTCCACCGTGACGGCGAACTTCGGCAACGCCCTGCTGATATGGCTGGTCGAGATCGCGGTCTTCTTGGTGGGCGCACTGGCATGCGGCGTCGGCCTGTTGGTGGCGGCCCCGGTCGCCGCCCTGGTCGGGATCTACGCCTACCGCAAGCTCTCCGGCGGACACGTCGTCCCGCCGCAGCAGGCGGGATACCAGGCCGGTCCGCCGCCCAGCACACCGCAGGGGTACGCACCGTCCTGACGCTGCGCGCGGGTCTCCCGTATTACGGCGCGGTAAGCAGCAATTGCGGTGCGCTGCGCCGTGTCCGCGCGTGTGATGGGATCAGCTGATCATGAGCATCAAAGTTGCGCTGGAGCACCGCACCAGCTACACCTTTGACCGGCTGGTCCGGGTGTATCCGCACATCGTGCGGCTGCGCCCGGCCCCCCACTCCCGCACGCCCATCGAGGCGTACTCGTTGCGTATCGAGCCCGACGAACACTTCATCAACTGGCAACAGGACGCCATGGGCAATTTCCTTGCCCGGCTGGTGTTTCCGAACCCGATGAAACAACTGAGCATCACCGTCGGGCTGATCGCCGATCTCCAGGTGATCAACCCCTTCGACTTCTTCATCGAGGACTGGGCCGAGTGGTGGACGCCCCGCAACGGCCGGACCGGGCTGGTGTACCCCAAAGAGCTGGCCGACGACCTGGAGCCCTATCTGCGGCCGGTCGACGACGATGGCGACGGGTCGGGCCCGGGTGAGCTGGTGCGCGCCTGGCTGAACAATTTCTCGGTGCGCGACGGCACTCGCACCATCGACATGCTGGTCGAGCTCAACCGTGCGATCAACGCCGACGTCGCCTACAGCCTGCGGATGGAACCCGGCGTGCAGGCACCGGATTACACGCTGCGCGCCGGGGTCGGGTCGTGCCGCGACTCGGCCTGGCTGCTGGTCTCGGTGCTGCGCCAGATGGGGCTGGCCGCCCGCTTCGTGTCCGGCTACCTGGTGCAGCTGGCGTCCGACGTCGAGGCGCTCGACGGGCCGTCGGGACCCGTCGCCGACTTCACCGACCTGCACGCCTGGACCGAGGTGTACATCCCCGGCGCGGGCTGGATCGGGCTCGATCCAACCTCCGGTTTGTTCGCGGGCGAGGGCCACATTCCGCTGGCGGCCACACCGCACCCGACGACCGCGGCACCGATCAGCGGGGGCACCGAACCCTGCACCTCGATGCTGGAGTTCTCCAATACCGTCACCCGGGTCCACGAAGATCCCCGCGTCACACTGCCGTACACCGACGACGCGTGGCGGACGATCTACGAAGTCGGCCGGCGCGTCGACGAGCGGCTGGCCGCGGCCGACGTCCGGCTGACCATCGGCGGCGAGCCGACCTTCGTTGCGGTGGGCATTCCCCAGACGGGTCGGCCAAGGAATGGACCACGGCCGCCGACGGCCCGCACAAGCGGCAGCGCGCCTCCGATCTGGCCGCCCGGCTGAAATCCGTCTGGGCGCCGGGCGGTCTGATCCAACGCGGGCAGGGCCGCTGGTACCCGGGAGAACCGTTGCCGCGCTGGCAGATTGCGTTGCATTGGCGCACCGACGGGCGCCCGCTGTGGACCGACGAGACGCTGCTGGCCGATCCCTGGAGCGGCGAATCACACCGCCCGGTCGACAGCGGGGCCGCGCACCAGCTGCTCGCCGACATCGCCGACGGACTGGGACTGCCGGCCTCGCAGGTGCGCCCGGCCTACGAGGACCCGCTGCATCGGCTGGCGGCCAAAGTCCGCGAGCCCGATGGGCTTCCCGTGGACGCCACCGACGACCTCGAAGTCGACACCCCCTCGGGCCGCGCTGCGCTGCTGGCCCGTCTGGACGAATCCATCACGGCCCCAGCGGCATTCGTGCTCCCACTGCACCGACGCGACGATGACCTCGGGTGGGCCAGCGCCGATTGGCGGCTGCGCCGCGGTCGGATCGTGTTGCTGGCCGGGGAGTCTCCGGCCGGGCTGCGGCTGCCGCTGGATTCGATCAGCTGGAAACCGCCGCGCCCGTCGTTCGACGCGGACCCCCTTTCAGTCGGACCCGAGCTGGCGGCGAAGGCTGCCGCGAGCGCCGAGGTCGTCGGCCCCGACGGGACGCCGCCGACGGCGCTGGTCGCCGAGATCCGGGACGGGCTGCTCTACCTCTTCCTGCCGCCCACCGAGGCGCTGGAGCACTACGTCGATCTGATCACCCGGGTCGAGGCCGCGGCGGCGAAGGCCGATTGCCCGGTGGTGATCGAGGGTTACGATCCCCCGCCGGACCCGCGGCTGCGCTCGACCACCATCACCCCCGACCCGGGGTCATCGAGGTCAACGTCGCACCCACCGCCAGTTTCGCCGAACAGAACCAGCAGCTGGAAACGCTGTACGCGCAGGCCCGGCTGGCCCGCCTGTCGACCGAGTCCTTCGATGTCGACGGCACCCACGGCGGCACCGGCGGTGGCAACCACATCACGCTGGGCGGTGTGACGCCCGCGGACTCACCGCTGCTGCGTCGTCCCGACCTGCTGGTGTCGCTGTTGACGTACTGGCAGCGCCACCCGTCGCTGTCCTACCTGTTCGCCGGGCGGTTCGTCGGCACCACGTCGCAGGCGCCGCGAGTGGACGAGGGCCGCGCCGAGGCGCTCTACGAGCTCGAGATCGCGTTCGCCGAGATCACCCGGCTGGGCGGCGGCGGCGCCACCAAGCCGTGGGTGACCGACCGCGCGCTGCGCCACCTGCTCACCGACATCACCGGCAACACCCACCGCGCCGAGTTCTGCATCGACAAGCTCTACAGCCCCGACAGCGCCCGCGGCCGGCTCGGCCTGCTGGAGCTGCGCGGCTTCGAGATGCCCCCGCACCTGCGCATGGCGATGGTGCAGTCGCTATTGGTGCGCTCACTGGTCGCGTGGTTCTGGGACGAGCCGCTGCGCGCACCGCTGATCCGCCACGGCGCCAACCTGCACGGTCGATACCTGTTGCCGCACTTCCTGATTCACGACATCGCCGACGTGGCCGCCGACCTGCGCGCGCACGGCATCGCGTTCGAGACCAGCTGGCTGGATCCGTTCACCGAGTTCCGGTTCCCGCGCATCGGGACCGCGGTGTTCGACGGCGTGGAGATCGAGCTGCGCGGGGCCATCGAGCCGTGGAACACGTCTGGGCGAGGAGTCCACCGCAACCGGCACCGCCCGCTACGTCGACTCCTCGGTCGAGCGCATCCAGGTCCGCATCATCGGGGCCGACCGCCACCGTTACGTGGTGACGGCAACGGCTATCCGGTGCCGGTGCTGGCCACCGACAATCCCGACATCCACGTGGGCGGGGTGCGGTTCAAGGCCTGGCAGCCGCCCAGCGCGCTGCACTCGACCATCTCGGCCGACGGGCCGTTGCAGTTCGAGCTCATCGACCTCACCAGCGGCACGTCGCGCGGGGGCTGCACGTACCACGTCGCCCACCCCGGCGGGCGGGCCTACGACACCCCACCGGTCAACGCCGTGGAGGCCGAGGCACGCCGCGCCCGCCGCTTCGAGGCGACGGGCTTCACCCCGGGCAAACTCGACCTGTCCGACATCCGGGAGAAGCAGGCCCGGATATTCACCGATATCGGCGCGCCGGGCATCCTGGATCTGCGCCGCGTGCGTACCGTTGCGCAGTAATGACGTTTGCGGACATGACATTCGGCACCGGCGCACCGTCAGCGGCGCGTTACGACGCCGATCGCCTGCTGGCCGGATACCGTGCCGCGCGGGCCCAGGAAGCGCTGTTCGATCTGCGGCACGGCCCGGCAAGCGGCTACGACGAATTCGTCGACCAGGACGGCAACGTGCGCCCGGCGTGGGCCGAGCTGGCCGACGCCATCGCGGAGCGCGGCCGCGGCGGGCTGGACCGGCTGCGCTCGGTGGTGCACGACCTCATCGACAACGACGGCATCACCTACACCGACGTCGAGCCCGGCGGTCACGGCCAGGAGCCCAGGCCCTGGCAGCTGGACACCCTGCCGATCGTGCTGTCCGCGGCCGACTGGGAGGTGCTCGAGGCCGGCCTGCTGCAACGATCGCGGGTGCTCGACGCCGTGCTGGCCGACCTGTACGGGCCCCGCAGCCTGCTCACCGAAGGCGTCCTGCCCCCCGAGCTGCTGTTCGGCCATCCCGGATACGTGCGCGCGGCCAACGGAATCGAAATCCCAGGGCGCCACCAGCTTTTCATGCATGCCTGCGACGTCAGCCGGCGTCCGGACGGCACCTTCGTCGTCAACGGCGACCGCACCCAGGCACCCTCGGGTGCCGGGTATGCGCTGGCCGACCGGCGCGTCGTCGCGCACTCGATTCCCGACCTCTACGAGCGAATCGCGCCGCGGCCGACGACGCCGTTCGCCCAGGCGCTGCGGCTGGCGCTGATCGACGCCGCGCCCGATGACGCCCAGGACCCCGTGGTGGTGGTGCTGTCCCCGGGCATCTACTCCGAGACCGCGTTCGACCAGGCCTATCTGGCCACCCTGCTGGGTTTCCCGATGGTGGAGAGCGCCGACCTGGTGGTGCGCGACGGCATGTTGTGGATGCGCTCGCTGGGCACGCTTGAAACGCGTCGACGTCGTTCTGCGCCGGGTCGACGCCGACTACACGGACCCGCTGGATCTGCGCGCCGACTCCCGGCTGGGGGTGGCCGGTTTGGTGGAGGCCCAGCGCCGCGGAACGGTGACCGTGGTCAACACGCTGGGCAGCGGAATTCTGGAAAACCCTGGGCTGCTGCGCTTTCTGCCCGCGATGGCCGAGCACCTGTTGTCGGAAACGCTGCAGCTACCCACCGCCGGAGTCTACTGGGCAGGCATCGACAGCGAACGCTCACACCTGCTGGCGAATCTGTCGTCGTTGTTGGTGAAGTCCACCATCGGCGAGAAAACCCTTGTCGGGCCGACGCTTTCGGCTCAGCAACTGACGCACTTGGCGGCCCGCATCGAGCAGATGCCGTGGCAGTGGATCGGCCAGGAGCTGCCGCAATTCTCGTCCGCGCCGACCGACCACGCCGGCGTGCTGTCGTCGGCGGGCGTCGGCATGCGATTGTTCACCGTTGCCCAGCGCGGCGGCTACGCGCCGATGATCGGCGGCATCGGCTACGTGCTGGCCCCCGGACCCGCCGCGTATACGTTGAAAACCATTGCGGCAAAGGATGTCTGGGTGCGCCCCACCGAGCGGGCACGCGCCGAGGCGGTCAGCCTTCCGACGCCGGAGCCGCCGGCGAAGACGGCCGCGGGTACCTGGGGCGTCAGCTCCCCGCGCGTGCTGTCCGACCTGTTCTGGATCGGGCGCTACGGCGAGCGCGCGGAAAGCATGGCGCGGCTGCTGATCGTCGCCCGCGACCGGTTCCACGTCTACCGCCACCACCAGCACAGCGAGGAAAGCGAGTGCGTGCCGGTGCTGATGACCGCGCTGGGCCGGATCACCGGAACCGACATCGCGGCCGACAGCGACGGCGACCACGCCGAGATGATCGCCATCGCCCCCTCCACGCTGTGGTCACTCACCGTCGATCCGGACCGGCCCGGGTCCCTGGTGCAATCGGTGGAGGGTTTGGCACTGGCCGCACGGGCGGTGCGCGACCAGATGTCCAACGACACCTGGATGGTGCTGGCCGCGGTGGAGCGTGCGCTGGCACTGAAAAGCGAACCGCCGGACTCACTTTCCGAGGCCGACGCCTTGCTCACCGGGGCTCAGGCCCAGACGCTGGCCGGCATGCTGACCCTGTCGGGGGTGGCCAACGAGTCGATGGTGCGCGACGTGGGCTGGACGATGATGGACATCGGCAAACGGATCGAACGCGGGCTGTGGCTGACGGCGTTGCTGCGGGCCACGCTGACCGTCGGCCGCGGCGCCGCGGCCGAGCAGACCGTCATCGAGTCCACCCTGGTGGCGTGCGAGTCCTCGGTCATCTACCGGCGCCGCACGGTGGGCAAGATCAGCGTGGCCGCCATGGCCGAGCTGATGCTGTTCGACGCGCAGAACCCGCGGTCGTTGCTGTATCAGTTGGAGCGGCTGCGGATCAATCTCAAGGACCTGCCCGGCTCGTCGGGATCGTCGCGCCCGGAACGGCTGGTGGACGAGATCGGCACCCTGTTGCGGCGGTCTCACCCCGCCGAGCTCGAACGGGTCAGCGGCGGCCGGCGGGCCGAGCTGGCGGAGCTGCTCGCGTCGGTGCACGCCGAGCTGCGCAACCTGGCCGAGGTCATCACCACCACCCAGCTGGCGTTGCCCGGTGGTATGCAACCGCTGTGGGGCCCCGACGAACGACGGGTGATGCCGGCCTAGAAGGGCAATCGGGCCTAGCCCGCGATCGCCGCGGGCCCCTTGGCCTCCGACGTCACCTCGTCGATCACGGTGTGAATGAACTTCATCTTCTGCCAGCACCGCGACCGGCAGCACGAACGGGTAGAGGTCGTCGTGGCCCATCGAACGGTTCACCATGTTCAGCGACCACGACAACGGCAGCCACATGTCGATGATCGTCTGAAAAGCGCTGGGGCCCAAGGCAGGCCGGTCGAAGGTCGCCGACGCCGGGCGCCAGTCCGCACCACGCCGAGGTGTCCAGCGTGTCGCGGATGTGCAGGTAGTGGGCGAACGTCTCGGCCCAGTCCTCGGCGGGATGCATGGTCGCATACGACGATACGAAGTCGTCCTGCCAACCCTCGGGCGCGCCCTCGCTGTAGTGGCGGTCCAGCGCCTCCTGGTAGTCGGCGTCGGGATCGCCGAACAGCTCGTTGAACCGCTGCAGGTAATCGCTGGACGGAGCGATCAGCCGGTAGAAGTAGTAATGCCCGATCTCGTGCCGGAAGTGGCCCAGCAGGGTCCGGTACGGCTCGTCCATCTCGACCCGCAGCTGCTCGCGGTGCACGTCGTCGCCTTCGGCCAAATCCAGTGTGATGACCCCGTTGTCGTGTCCGGTCATCACCTTCTCGTGCGCGCTGGACAGCAGGCGGAACGCCAGCCCGTAGTCGGGCATCCGTGTCGCGGCCGACGATCGGCAACTTCAGCTCGTGCAGCTCGGCGATCAGCCGGCGCTTGGCCGCCTCGGCCCGGGCGAACTCGGCCAGCCCGGCGGTGTCGGCGTCGTTGGGCCGCTCCGATGGTCAGCGCGCACGACGCGCACAGTCTGCCGGGGTCGTTGATCGGCACCAGCCAATTGCATTCGGCGAGATAGCAGATTGGCGCACAGCTGATACTCGCCGGCGTCCACGACGCCGGCGTGCTCGCCCTCGTCGCCCTCGGCGATCACCAGCAGCGCCATCTTGTCGAGCGAAAAGCCCAGCGCGCTGCCGCACGCCAGGCAGGTCGGAGTTCTCGAATGTCAGGCGCTGGCCGCAGTTGGGGCAGTGGAAGTCACGCATACAGCACATCGCCTTCGAAGGGCACCACGTCGACCGCGACGTCGATCACGCTGCGTTCCGAGTTGGTGTAGATGATGCCCCGCAGCGGCGGGACGTCCGCGTAGTCACGGCCCCGGCCCACGACGATGTAGCGCTCGTCGACCATCTGGTCGTTGGTGGGATCAAGCCCCAGCCACTCGAATTGGCCGGGCTGCGTGCGGAGTCCATACCGCTGCCCAGGCGTGGGTGGCGTCGATGCCGATCATCCGATCCTTTCCCGGCGGCGGGTCGGTGGCCAGATACCCGGATACGTAACTGGCCGCCAACCCGTTGGCTCGCAGGCAGGCGATCGCCAGCCTGGCAAAGTCTTGACATACCCCTTCGCGGGCGGCCAGAACCTCATTGACCCCAGTGGAAATCGTCGTCGACCCCGACCGGTAGGTGAAGTCGGTGAAGATGCGCGACGTCAGATCGCGCAACACCTCGATCAGCGGACGCCCGGGGGTGAAGCTTGGCGCCGCGTAGTCGCGGATCTCGTCGGTGATCTCCGGCGGATTGAGGTCCAGGGTGAACTCGGTCGCCAGCGCTCCCGCGGGTCCGGCGGGCCGGGCCGCCTCCCACGGCTGGGCCGCCGGCCCGCCGGTGTACAGATCCGGGCCGGGCGGATAGACGTCGACGATGGAATCGCTGGTCACCTTCAGGGCGCGGTGCGGCTCGGTCACGTGGAAATAGGAGCTGATGTTGCCGTAGGTGTCCGCGCTGGTGGAGCTGTCGGCGGGGGCGGGCTCGATGATCAGCCGGTGCGCGACACAGCGCTGCCGCAGCGAGTCGCGCGGGGTGAGAAATCCGCGGCCGTAAGAGCTGGTCACGACGTCGGAGTAGCGGTACTCGGTGCGGTGGGTTACTCGATGGCGGCGGGCGGCACCGGCCCCCGGTTCGCCTGGTTCTGCTGGCAAGCGCTTTCTCCTCCTCACCGCTGATCTCATCACATGCCGGCCGGTCGCGCGGGCCCGCGGGACGCCCCGTCGGCCACCGTTTGCCAATCCGACGGCACTTCGCGCCGAAAACGGGAGCACAATCGTGTTGTGGCCACGTGGGGCGAGGTCGCCCGCATCGTTGGTGAGCTGGCACTCACCTCCGAGCCGTCACCGCACGACTGGCGGGTCGGCAAGAAATTGCTGGCCTGGGAGCGGCCGCTGCGGCCCTCCGAGCGCGAGGCGCTGGCGCACGACGGCTCCGCGCCCACCCCAGGGCGACATCCTCGGGGTCCGGGTGTCCGACGAGGGCGTCAAGTTCGCGCTGATCGACGACGAGCCCGGGACCTACTTCACCACCCCGCATTTCGACGGCTATCCCGCGGTGCTGGTCAACCTGGCCGAGATCTCGGTGCGCGACCTCGAGGAGCTGATCACCGAGGCGTGGCTGACCCAGGCGCCGCGGAAATTGGTTCAGGAGTTCCTGGCCGACTCGCGCTGATTCGCTCAGGCGTGCCGAAGGTCGATGACCCGTTGCAGGTCGTCGACGCAGGCGCTGACGACGTCGGCGAGGATCACTTGCGTTCTCTCGTGGGCGCCGGACTGCAATTCCGCGGCGTGCTGACGCGCCGACGGCCGTGTACGCGCAGGCGCCGGCCGGATCGGAGTCGGCGAGCGCGGTCGCGGCCGCCAGCACCACCAGCACCGTCGGGCACGGGCTGCGGGAGGCGGTCGCGGCCGCCGTCTGAGATGGGATCGGGGCCGGGCGAGACGGCACGGGCCAGTTGCAGCACCGAGCCGGCCAGCAGGGCCACGTGCACGGCCTGGTGATCGGCGGCCTGGATCGCGGTCCGCAGCCCCCATCGGCGCGGTGCAATGGTGACGACGTGGCGCGCGGTGGTGCGTGCCTCGAGCAGTCCGCTGAGCTGTTCGTGCACCCGGTCGACGGCCGTCAGCGGCCAGTCCGGCGGCGGGGTTCTCGGCGTCCGGCGGCGACGTCCGCGGCTCGCGACAGGACGTCGTGCAGCACGCCGAGCACGCCGACGCGGGCATCGCGCAGCACCTCGAGCGGGTCGGCGGGAAACAGCAAGACGGCGAAGACGATGGCCACCGCACCGCCGATCAGCGCGTCGAAGATGCGTTCCAGTCCGACGCCGCCGCGGTAGAGGGCCAGTACCAGGATCGCCGACACCACGGTCTGGTTGGCGAACATCATCCCGTGCCCGATGAAGCCGCCCCCGATGAACACCGCCGCGCCCAGCGCGAGCAGCGCGGCGACCGCGATGGGCAGCGCCGCCGGGCCCGAGCAGCCCCTGCACCAGCGAGCCCAGCCCGATCCCCAGGGTCACCCCGATCATCATCTGGACGGCGCGTTGCGCGCGGAGCACGTTGCTGGTCGACAACGACACCGCGGCGGCGATCGGCGCGAAGAACGGCTGCGGGTGCTCCAGGACATCGTGCGCCAGGTACCAGGACAGCCCCGCCGCCACCGAGGTCTGCACCAGGTTGAACCACACCGTGCGCAGCCGTTTGCTGCCCGCCCGCGCGGCGGCGACGTCCAGCGATGGCACCGCCCGCCGCGAACTGGTGCCCACCGGGTTAGGTCCGGTTGCAACTCGAACAGCGGAATCACCCGGGTGGTCTTGGCCTGGTACTCGGCGAAGCCGGGCGCGACGGCGGTGACTTTGTCGAACAGCGCGGCGCGCTCGTCGGCGGGCAGCTCGCTGGGCGGAGACGTCGAACGCATTCGGTGCCGATCTCGACGTGCGCCTGCGGGTTGGCCCGCAGGTTGTGCACCCAGGCCGGGCTGACCGGGGCGCCGGCGAAAGAGCCGATGATGATGAGCTTGCCGTCGATGCGGAAATAGGCCAGCGGCGATATCCGCGGCTGACCGGACTTGGCGCCGGTCGTGTGCAGCAGCAGCAGGTTGGCGTTGGCGAACTGGCCGCCGACCTTGCCGTCGTTGGCGCGGAACTCCGCGATGATGTTCTCGTTGAAATCGTTGACGAATGCGGGGTCGGGACTCTGTTCCTCGGTCATGCCCTGTCAACCTTCTCGGGCTTGGCGTCTATTCCGGATTCCTTGCGCTGCTGGGCGGTGATCGGCGCCGGCGCTTCGGTGAGCGGGTCGACGCCGCCGCCGGTCTTCGGGAACGCGATCACCTCGCGGATGGAGTCCGACCCCGGACAGCAGCGCGTTGATGCGGTCCCAGCCGAACGCGATCCCGCCGTGCGGGGGTGCGCCAAAGGTGAACGCCTCCAACAGGAATCCGAATTTCTCCTGCGCCTCGGCGTGGTCCAGGCCCATCACCGCGAACACCCGCTCCTGGATGTCGCGGCGGTGGATACGAATCGAGCCGCCGCCGATCTCGTTGCCGTTGCAGACGATGTCGTAGGCGTCGGCGAGCACGTTGCCGGTGTCGGTCTCGATGGCGCTCTCCTGCCCGGGCTTGGGTGAGGTGAACGCGTGGTGCACCGCGGTCCACGCCCCCGACCCGACGGCGACGTCGCCGGCGGCGGTCGCGTCGTCGGCGGGCTCGAACAGCGGCGGGTCCACCACCCAGACGAACGCCCAGGCGTCGGGATCGATCAGGTCCAGCCGGTGGGCGATCTCACCGCGGGCCGCCCCCAGCAGGGCCCGCGACGGCTTCGGCGGGCCCGCCGAGAAGAAGACGCAGTCCCCCGGCTTCGCCCCGACATGCGCGGCCAGGCCAGTCGCGTTCGGCGTCGGACAGGTTCTTGGCGACCGGACCGCCCAGCGTGCCGTCGTCGGCGATCAGCACGTAGGCCAGTCCGCGGTGCCCGCGCTGCTTGGCCCACTCCTGCCAGCCGTCCAGCGTGCGCCGCGGCTGCGAGGCCCCGCCGGGCATCACCACCGCGCCGACGTACGGCGCCTGGAAGACGCGAAATGTGGTGTCTTTGAAGAACTCTGTGCAGTCGACGAGCTCGAGTGAGAAGCGCATGTCGGGCTTGTCGGAGCCGAACCGTCGCATCGCGTCGGCGTAGCTGATCCGCGGGATGGGCGTCGGAATCTGGTAGCCGATCAGCGCCCACAGCGCGGACAGGATCTCCTCGGAGATGGCGATGACGTCTTCGGCGTCGACGAAGCTCATCTCCATGTCGAGCTGGGTGAACTCCGGCTGGCGGTCGGCGCGGAAATCCTCGTCGCGGTAGCAGCGGGCGATCTGGTAGTAGCGCTCCATGCCGGCCACCATCAGCAGCTGCTTGAACAGCTGCGGGCTCTGCGGCAGCGCGTAGAACGAGCCGGGGTGCAGCCGGGCCGGCACCAGGAAGTCGCGCGCCCCTTCCGGCGTCGAGCGGGTGATCGTCGGGGTTTCGATCTCGACGAAGTCATGTTGCGCGAGCACCGAACGCGCGGCGGCATTCACCTTGGAGCGCAGGCGAATTGCCTCGGCCGGGCCGTCGCGGCGCAGGTCCAGGTAGCGATACTTCAGCCGCAACTCCTCACCGGCGGGCTCGTCGAGCTGGAACGGCAGCGGCGCGCTCTCCCCCAGCACGGTCAGCGAGGTGGCGTTGACCTCGATGTCGCCGGTGGCGATCTCGGGGTTGGCGTTGCCCTCCGGCCGGATCTCGACCACACCGGTGACCGCGACGCAGAACTCGGCGCGCAGCCGGTGCGCCTGGGCCAGCACGTCCTCGGGTCGCGGAACACCACCTGGGCGATCCCGGAGGCGTCGCGCAGGTCGATGAAGATGACGCCGCCGTGGTCGCGGCGACGGGCCACCCAGCCCGCTAGCGTCACCTGCTGCCCGGCGTCGCTACTGTCCAGCGAACCCGCGGCGTGACTGCGCAGCACAAAACACTCCCTTTCACCTGGCTTGAACGAGTGACCAGTCTAAAGGAGGTAATTTCGGTGGCATCGCCACAGACGCTGCTACCAACATCGCCCTGGTCGGTCCCGGCGCCGTCGGCACGACGGCCGCCGCGCTGCTGTATCGGGCCGGGCACTCGGTGATGGTGTGCGGCCGCACCCCGCGCGACACCATCGAACTGCGGCCCGACGGAGCCGAGCCGATCGTCGTCCCCGGTCCGGTGCACACCGATCCCGCCGAGGTGACCGGGCCGGTGGACGTGGTGCTGCTGGCCGTCAAGGCCACCCAGAACGACGCGGCGGCCCGCTGGCTGGCCCGGCTGTGCGAGGTCCACACCATCGTCGTGGTGCTGCAAAACGGTGTGGAGCAGGTCGAGCAGGTGCAGCCGCACTGCCCGCTGTCCCCCGTCGTCCCCGGGATCGTGTGGTATTCGGCCCAGACCCAGCCCGACGGCTGGGTGCGATTGCGCAGCGAGGCGGCCCTGGTGCTGCCCAGCGGGCCCGCCGCGGCGACCGTCGCCGAACTGCTGCGCGGCGCCGGCTGCCGGGTGGACTGCGACCCCGACATCATCACGGCGGCCTGGCACAAGCTGCTCACCAACGCACTGGCCGGGTTCATGGCGCTGTCGCGCAGGCGGTCCGGCATGTTCCGCCGCGACGACGTCGCCGCGCTGTCGCGGCGCTATGTCGCCGAGTGCCTGGCCGTCGCACGGGCCGAGGGCGCCCGGCTGGCCGACGGCGTCGTCGACGAGTTGGTCGACATGTTCGCAAACGTAGCCGAAGACATGAGCACGTCGATCCTGACCGACGCCGAACATCAGCGGCCGATGGAATGGGACATCCGCAACGGCGTGATCATTCGCAAGGGCCGGGCCCACGGCCTGGCCACGCCGATCAGCGACGTCATAGTGCCCTTACTGGCCGCGGCCAGCGACGGCCCCGGCTAAGTTGTTGTCATGTTCCCCTGCGAGCGCGTGGATACGAGCTTCACCGACGCTGATTCTGTTGAGGGCCGTTACCGCTTCCGCAACAGCGTCGACCTGGCCATCACCCCCGAGCAGCTGTTCGAGGTGCTTTCCGACGCCCAGTCCTGGCCGCGGTGGGCGAAGGTGATCACGAAGGTGACCTGGACCAGTCCCGAGCCGCGCGGCGTCGGGACCACCCGCGTCGTCGAGATGCGCGGCGGCATCGTCGGCAACGAAGAATTCCTCGCCTGGGAACCGTTCACGCACATGGCATTTCGGTTCAATGAGTGCTCGACCCGATCGGTCGCGGCCTTCGCCGAGGACTATCGGGTGGAGGTCATCCCGGGGGGCTGCCGGCTGACGTGGACCATGGCCCAGAAACCGGCCGGACCGGCGAAGCTGGCGATGGTCGTGGTGGGTCCGCTGCTGAACCTGGCCCTGCGCCGCTACCTGCGCAACCTGCGCAGCTACACCGACTCCCTTGCGACCCGGCAACGTTAGGAGAGCGCCATGACCTTCAACGAGGGCATGCAGATCGACACCAGCACCGCGTCCTCGTCCGGTGGGGGCGGCATGGGAATGGCCGTCGGGGGTGGTGGCCTGGGGCTGCTCATCCTCATCGGGGCGCTGTTCCTGGGCGTCGATCCCGGCCGCGTGATGAACTCCCAGCAGACCAACACCGGCGGCTACTCGGCGCCCGGCTTCGACCTGAGCCAGTGCAAGACCGGCGCCGACGCCAACAAGTACGTGCAATGCCGCGTGGTCGCGACCGGCAACTCGGTGGACGCGGTGTGGCACCAGCTGCTGCAGGGTTACACCCGTCCCCACGTCCGGCTGTTCACCGGATCGGTGGAGACCGGCTGCGGACACGCCACCACCGCGGTCGGGCCGTTCTACTGCCCGGTGGACAAGACGGCGTACTTCGACACCGACTTCTTCAAGGAGCTGGTCGATCGATTCGGTTCCAGCGGTGGGCCGTTCGCCCAGGAGTACGTGGTCGCCCACGAATACGGTCACCACGTGCAGCAGCTGCAGGGCCTGCTGGGCCGCTCCCAGCAGGGCGCGCAGGGCGCCGGCGGCAACGGCGTGCGCACCGAGTTACAGGCCGACTGCTACGCCGGGATCTGGGCGCACTACGCCTCCACGGTCAAGCAGGAGAGCACCGGCGTGCCCTACCTGGAACCGTTGAGCGACAAGGACATTGCCGATGCGCTCTCGGCGGCGGCGTCGGTGGGCGATGACCGGATCCAGAAGGAATCCACCGGCCGCGTCAGCCCCGAGTCCTGGACGCACGGCTCGTCGGAACAGCGGCAGAAGTGGTTCACCATCGGCTACCAGACCGGCGACCCGAATAAGTGTGACACCTTCTCCGCGCCCGACCTCGGTTAGCGGCGCGATCTTCTAGGCGAGCAAGCCCCGCAACTCGGCGCGGCCCTGCTCGTCGAGCGGCAGCAGCGGCGCGCGCGGGTCGCCGACGGGGAAGTCCAGCAGCTCCAGACCGGCCTTCACCGTGGTGGCCAGACCGCCCGCGACGATGAAGGTGAGCAATCCCTTGAGCTCGTCGTAGAGCTTGTGCGCGGTGTCGAGGTCTTGCGCGCGCACCGCCTCGTACAGGTCGATGCAGGGCTGTGGCCGCAGATTCGGTGCGGCCGTGCACCATCCGGACGCCCCGGCCTTCAGGGCGTCCAACACCAGCGGGTTGCTGCCGTTGTAGAACGGCAGCCGGTTGCCGGACAGTTCGGCGATGCGCTGCATGCGGGTCAGGTCACCGGTGGATTCCTTGACCATGGTGACGTTGTCGATGCTTTCGAACATGCGCACCAGCAGCTCGGGAAGCATGTCGACACCGCTGGTGGCCGGGTTGTTGTAGGCCATGATCGGAATCGAGATGGCGTCACCGACACTGCGGTAATGCTGGAAGATCTCGCGCTCGGTGAGCTTCCAGTAAGACACCGGCAGGATCATCACCGCGTCGGCCCCGGCTTGCTGCGCGTACTTGGCGCGCCGAATGGTCTTGGCGGTGGTCACATCTGACACCCCGACGATCACCGGGACGCGGCCGGCGACGGTGGCGATGGTGGTGTCGACGACGGTGTCGAATTCGGGTTCCTCGAGGTACGCCAGTTCGCCGGTGCTGCCCAGCGGCGCGATCGCATGAACATCGGCGGAAACCAGCCGGTCGACCAGCGCGGCAAGCCGTTCGGTGTCGATACCCTCACCGGAAAACGGAGTCACCGGGTAGGCGATGATGCCGTGGATCTTGGGCGTGGGCGTTTGCGCCACTGGGACTCCTCGCAATCAGGTTGGCGGATAACGGGTTCAGCTGGTCAACACGTCGGGATGCCGGGCCAGGGCCCGGCGCGCGTAGTAGGCGAAGTTGGCGCGGCTGCGCTGCGGTGACAGCGTCCAGTCGTGGGCCTCGCGGGCCAGCTCTTCGGGCAGTTCCTTGACGGTGCCCGCGGCCATCGCGGCCAGCTGTAGCTTGGCGGCACGCTCGATGAGGATTCCCAACGAGCACGCCTCCTCGACGCTGGCACCGGCGATCACGTGGCCGTGATGCGCCAGCAGCACCGCCTTCTTGTCGCCGAGGGCGGCGGTGATGATCTCCCCCTCCTCGTTGCCGACCGGCACGCCCGGCCATTTCGGCAAAAAGGCACAGTCGCCGTAGAGCGGCGTGGTGTCCATGTGGGAGACGATCAGCGGGACTTCCAGCATCGACAGCGCCGCCACGTGAAACGCGTGGGTGTGCACGATGCATTGGACGTCGGGCCGGGCGCGATAGATCCAGCTGTGAAAACGGTTGGCGGGGTTGGCGATTCCGTCCCCGTCGAGGACATTGAGATCCTCGTCGACCAAAAGCAGGTTATCGTCGGTGATCTCGTCGAAGCCCAGGCCCAGCCGCTGGGTGTAGTAGGTGCCGTCGGCCTCCGCACGGGCGGTGATCTGCCCGGCCAGCCCGGAGTCGTGTCCGGCGTCGAACAACGCCCGGCAGGTCAAAGCCAGCTTCTGGCGCGTGGTCAACTGCGAATCGGCAACGTTCGCCGTCAACTGCTCGGCAGCCCGGCGCATTAATTCGGACTTCGAATCGGTGAACGTGCTGGCCATAACCGGCTCCCTCGGCGCGAACATGTGACACAATAGTAGCACTATAGGAAACCTTGTGTCATGAGAGGGGTCGCCGGTGACCGCACTGCTGCGCGCGGTCCGCAAGCAACGCGGCCTCACCCTCGAGGCGCTGGCCCAGCAGACCGGACTGACCAAGAGCTACCTGTCCAAGATCGAACGCCGCTGCAGCACACCGTCGATCGCGGTGGCCCTCAAGGTCGCCAAGGCCCTCGATGTCGACGTCGGGCGGCTGTTCTCCGAGGACGCGGCGCAGGAGAAGATCGCCGTCGAGCGTGCGACGGACAACGCCGAGGGTGAGCGCTACCGGCCGCTCGCCCCGTCACTGCTGGGAAAGTCGATGTCGCCGTTCGTGGTTCGCCCGACCGAGCAGCTGGCCGACGATCCGCATCCCGAACACGCCGGCCAGGAATTCATGTTCGTGCACGCCGGGACCGTCGAACTCGACTACGGGGACCAGACGTTCACGCTCGAGCCCGGCGACAGCGCCTATTTCGACGCATCGGTCAGCCACAAGATCCGGGCGGTCGGCACCGAACGCGCCGAAGTCGTCGTCGTCGCGCACGCCGAGCCCGGCAGCGCACCGGCTTGAGCCCGACCGACCGCCGCGACGCGCACGTGGACGGCACGGTGTTCGCCGTCGGCGAAACCGATCGTTCGCCGGCTGACTACCCGGGCCGGGCCGCGCAGGTGACGGTCGTGGTCGCGTCCTGCTGGGCGACCACCTGGCCGTCCACGGCGATCTCGCAATGGAACGAGGCCGGACCATTGCCCGAATCCGGCCAGTGCAGCATGCCGCTGGCGCTGATGTTCGCCCACTGGTTCGGGTTTGCCAGCGTGGCCGTGTAGATGACCGGTTGGCCGGCGCTGAGCGGGGCCTGCACGTTGGTCATGAACTTCGACGGGTCCGCGTTGTAGGCGGCCTGGCTGGGCGGATCGGCATTCACGTAGTTGACCGTGGCGGTCAGATTGTTGGGGCTCGTCACGGTGTAGGTCACCTGGTGGCCGGCCGGATCCGCATAGCTGGTCGCGGGCGTGAGCACCGCCCCCGCGCCCGCCGCCAGCACCACCGCTGAGATCGCGCTCGCTGTCCTGTGCACGTTCGTCATATCGAAAACGCTACCGGATTCGTTAGCCGCGGTTCGGTGTTTACCGACAGCTGTGCCCGCGGTTGCCCGGCTCCGGTATGAAGCAAGCATGAGCGATGAGCCGCATCCGGCCCCGAAACAGGCCGATATCGCCGAAGCGCCGGTGACCCGCCGCCGGTTGCTGACGACCGGCGCGGTCTCGGCCGCGCTGGGCGTGGGCATCGGGGGCGGTGCCGTGCTGCTGTGGTCACGCCCGCGAGGCCCGATGGCCTGGCTGCAGCCCGATCGCCACGGCGCACCGCCGGTCGGTGGCCTGCACCTGCAATTCGGAAAGAACGCCGGCACCGAAGTGGTGGTGTCCTGGCACACCACCGACGCCGTCCGCAATCCCCGCGTCATGCTGGGGACGCCGACATCCGGTTTCGGCCGCACCGTCGCCGCGGAAACCCGCACCTACCGAGACGCGAAGTCCAACACCGAAGTTCGGGTCAACCACGCCCCGCTGACCGACCTGACGCCGGACACCGACTACGTGTACGCCGCGGTGCACGACGGCGCGCAACCGGAGCAGGGCACCGTGCGCACGGCGCCGACGGGCCGAAAACGATTGCTGTTCACCAGCTTCGGCGACCAGTCCACTCCGGCACTGGCCAGGATGCCCGACGGCAGCTACGCCACCGACAACATCGGCTCGCCGGCCGCGGCCGACACCACGATGGCGATCGAACGGATGGGCCCGCTGTTCAACCTGATCAATGGCGACCTGTGCTACGCCAACCTGGCCCAAGACAGGGTGCGCACCTGGTCGAACTGGTTCGAGAACAACACCCGCTCGGCGCGATACCGGCCCTGGATGCCGGCGGCCGGCAATCACGAGAACGAATTGGGTAACGGGCCAATCGGTTACGGCGCCTATCAGGCCTACTTCGCGGTGCCCGATTCCGGGTCGGGCCCGGAGACCCGCGGCATGTGGTACTCGTTCACCGCCGGCTCGGTGCGGGTGATCAGCCTGAGCAACGACGACGTCGCCTTCCAGGACGGCGGCAACTTCTATGTGCACGGTTACTCCGGCGGGGAGCAAAAGCGCTGGCTTGCAAACGAACTCGCCGCGGCCAGGCGCGACCCCGGCATCGACTGGATCGTGGTGTGCATGCACCAGACCGCGATCTCCACCGCCGACCGGACCAACGGCGCCGACCTGGGCATCCGCGAGGAATGGTTGCCGCTGTTCGACCAGTACCAGGTCGATCTGGTGGTGTGCGGTCACGAACACCACTACGAGCGCTCACATCCGTTGCGCGGCACGCTGGGCACCGACACCCGCACGCCCATACCCGTCGACACCCGAAACGATCTCATCGACACCACGCGGGGAACGGTGCATCTGGTCATCGGTGGCGGTGGCACCTCGGCGCCGAGCAACGCGATGTTCTTCCCCCAGCCCCGGTGCCGGGTGGTGACCGGCGTGGGCGCGTTCGATCCCGGGCTGGGACGCAAAGCCCCCATCTACGTCCTCGAGGACGCGCCGTGGTCGGCGTTTCGCGACCGCGACAACCCTTACGGTTTCGCGGCTTTCGACGTCGACCCGGGCCAGCCGGGCGGCAACACAACGATCAAGGCGACGCACTACGCGCTGCGGGGCCCGTTCGGTGAAGTGGCGGTCATCGACGAATTCACGCTCACCAAGCCGCGCGGCGACGGGGCCGGCTAACCGAGCCCAACCAGCTCAAAACAACGTCGGCTGACTGGGTTCCGGCGCCGGGGCGACCGAAACCGCTTGCGAGAACGGGCGGTGGTCGCCGGCCAGTCGATGCTTGGCGATCAGCGGGGCGGCCCGCTCCCGCAACATGTCGCGATAGCCCTGCGGCAAGTAGGCACCGCGGCGGTACAGCTCGCGATAGCGGCCGACCAGCTCGGGATGCGAGCGCGCCAGCCATGCCATGAACCATCCCCGGGTCGAACCGCGCAGATGCAGGCCGAAAACCGTGACGCTGCTGGCGCCCGCCGCCGCGATCTGGCCGAGCAGCCCGTCGAGGTGCTCGACCGAATCGGTGAGATGCGGCAGCACCGGCGCGACCATCACATGGCAGTCCAGCCCGGCGGCCCGGATCGCGCTGATCAGGCCCAGCCGGGCCTGCGGTGTGGGCGTACCGGGCTCGACGTCCTTGTGTAGCTCTGGATCTCCGACGGCCAGCGACACCGCGACCGAGACCGGAACGCGTGCCGCGGCATCCGTGATCAGCGGCAGGTCGCGCCGCAGCAGCGTGCCCTTGGTCAGGATCGACAGCGGCGTACCCGATTCGGCCAGGGCACCGATGATGCCGGGCATCAGCGCGTAGCGGCCCTCGGCCCGCTGGTACGGGTCGGTGTTGGTGCCCAGGGCGACGGTCTCGCGCCGCCAGGACGGCCGCCGCAGTTCGCGACGCAGCACCTCGACGACGTTGGTCTTGACGATGACCTGAGTGTCGAAGTCGTTGCCGCAGTCCAGCTCCAGGTATTCGTGGGTGGGCCGGGCGAAGCAGTACCGGCAGGCGTGCGAGCAGCCGCGGTAGCCGTTGACGGTGTAGCGGAACGGCATCGCCGACGCGTTCGGCACCTTGTTCAGCGCGGACTTGCACACCACCTCGTGGAAGGTGATCCCGTCGAACTGCGGCGAGCGCACGCTGCGCAGGAAGCCGATGCGTTGCAGCCCCGGCAGCGCCCCATCCTCGACCGGCTTCCCGTTGACCGCGACGGCCTGATTTGCCCACCGCATACAACTATTCGAACAATAGTTCGATACAATGTCAATGCCGCAGAATCGCTGGCCGGGACCAGAACTGGAGAGGGCGCTTGTCGACTCGGGAGTACGAAGACGAACTGCAGTCCGAGCGGGGCTATGTGGCGGGGCTTTACGCGCGACTCGACGCCGATCGCGCGCGAATAAGGGGCGAATACAAACAAGCGTTGCTCGGCGACGGCCAGACATCCATGGAACGGGACGTCCAGGTGCGTGCGCTGGCCAAACAGGTGAAGCGGCTGGACGTTGTGGACACCGGGTTGTGTTTCGGGCGGTTGGACACCGTTTCGGGCGAACGCTCCTACATCGGCCGGATCGGCTTTTTGGACGAGGAGAACGACTACGAACCGGTGTTGCTGGACTGGCGGGCGCCGGCGGCGCGCGCGTTCTACATCGCCACCGCCGCGAGCCCGGAGAACATGCGTCGGCGCCGCCAGTTCCACACCCGCGGCCGCCAGGTGGTCGATTTCACCGACGAAGTACTGGGACGCCCGGATGACGGCGGCGGGCCGGGCGGCTCAGAAGACTCGGCATTGCTCGCGGCGATCAATGCGCCTCGCGGTGCCGGGATGCGCGACATCGTAGCGACTATTCAGGCCGAACAGGACGAGATCATCCGGCTCGATCACAACGGGGTGCTGGTGATCGAGGGCGGCCCCGGCACCGGGAAGACCGTGGTGGCGTTGCACCGCGTTGCCTACCTGCTCTACACCCAACGGGAGCAGATGGAACGCCACGGCGTTCTCGTGGTCGGACCCAACCCAGCGTTCCTGAACCACATCGGCCGCGTGCTGCCGTCGCTGGGCGAGACCGACGTGGTGTTCAGTACCGTCGGCGACCTCGTACCCGGTCGGCACGTCACCGCCGAGGACACTCCAGAAGCCGCGCGGCTCAAGGGATCGCTGAAGATCCTGGACGTGCTCGCGGCGGCGGTCGCCGACCGGCAACGAGTGCCGGAGCATCCGCTGACGATTGAACTGGCGGACGTCACGTTGCGGATCGATGCCGAGATCGCCGGATGGGCCCGAGACGAGGCCCGCAAGAGCGGGCAGCCGCACAACGACGCTCGCTCGGTGTTCATCGACGTCATCACCTGGGCGCTGACCGAACGGGGGATCGCCCGGATCGGTCGAGGCTGGCTGACCAGGGAGGACAAGGTCGTGTGGGAGCGGCTGCGGGCGGATCTCATCCACGAGCTCGACGAGAACGAGGCGTTCGCCGCGGCGCTCGACGCGCTCTGGCCGACTCTGACGCCGGAATCCCTGTTGGCATCGCTGTATACGTCCCCCGAACGGCTGCGCGCCGCTGGCGCCGACCAGGCGCTGTTCCGCGGCGACGGCGAAGCCTGGACGGTGTCGGATGTGCCGCTGCTCGATGAGCTAGTCGACCTGCTGGGCCGCGACAAGTCGGCCGACCGGGCCGCCGAGCAGGAGCGCAAGGCCGAGGCCGAGTTCGCCTCCGGCGTGCTGGACAACATGCTCAGCCGCGAGGACCTGATGGACGACGAGGACCACCTCCTCGCCCAAGACCTGCTGTACGGGGAGGACCTTGCCGAGCGTTTTCAAGAGCGCGACACCCGCGAACTCGCCGAACGCGCTGCCGCGGATCGGGATTGGACCTACCGGCACATCGTCGTCGACGAGGCTCAGGAACTGTCCGAGATGGACTGGCGGGTGCTGATGCGGCGCTGCCCCGCCCGATCCTTCACGATCGTCGGCGATCTCGCCCAGCGCCGGTCCGAGGCCGGGGCGACATCGTGGAGCGCGATGCTGGAGCCGCACGTGCCCGGCCGCTGGGCCTACCGGTCGCTGACGGTGAATTACCGCACCCCTGCGGAGATTATGACCGTCGCCGCCGCGTTGCTCGCCGAGTTCGCGCCGGGAGTCCGGCCGCCGGAGTCGGTGCGCGCAAGCGGCGTCCAACCATGGTCCAGGCGGGTCACCAAGGACGACTTACCTTCTGCCATAGAGGAATTCGTCCGCGACGAAGCCGGCCGCGAAGGCACTAGCGTCGTGATCGGGCCACCGGGCATGCCGGGCGCGGTGGCGGCGTCGGAGACGAAAGGCCTGGAGTTCGACGCCGTCCTGGTCGTTGAGCCGCAACAAATCCTTACCGACGGGCCCCGCGGCGCTGCCGAACTCTATGTTGCCCTCACCCGCGCCACCCAACGCCTCGGTGTGCTGCACCGCGACCCATTGCCGCAGGCGCTACGCGGCTTAACCGAATCCGGTACCTCCGCCCGGACCGGGAATCGTGGGTCCGCTTCGCAGGTCGTACAGTAGGCGACGACCGTGTCGTAGCTACGCTGGCCGCGAGGACATATGACCGAACGCATCGAGACTTCCCGCACCATCGCCGCGCCCGCGCCGGCCATCTTCGCGGTGTTGTGCGACCCGCAGGGCCACGTGGCGATCGACTCGTCCGGAATGCTTCAAGACGCCGAGGGCGATCCGGTACACGGCGTCGGTGACCAGTTCGTCGTTCACATGGACCGCGAATCATTGAACGATTTCCCGGAATTGGGCAGATACGACGTCACCGTCGACATCAAGGAATTCGAGCAGGATCGCCTGATCGCCTGGACGGTTCTCGGCCAGATCCAGCCGCCGATCGGCCATGTCTACGGCTATGCGCTCACGCCCACCGAGGACGCCTCGGCCACGATCGTCACCTCGTTTTACGACTGGTCGAACATCGACCCGAAGTGGCGGGAAGCCGGGATTTTCCCGATTCTGTCCGAGGGCGCATTGCGGGCGACTTTGGGAATTCTCGACCGCACGGTGCGCCGCGGCTATCCGGGCGGATAAACCGCAAGCCACAGACCGTGTGGCTCATCGACTTTCGGGTGAACATTTACCGGGAGCGCGGTTTCACGCGCCATTTGTGCGGGTATTACCCATGGGCCCCTCACGAAAGGACCTGTCATGTTGCACCAGGTGATTCTGGCGAGTTCGGACCCCGTCGCGGCCGGCTTTATCCTCCGTGGCATCAAGGGAATTTTCGTCGCCATCGGCAGCATTATCGCCGCAATAGTGTGCGGAATCATCGCCATGATGAAGGGCCGTAATCCACTGGGCTGGGGAATTCTTGGGCTGTTCTTCTCGATCCTGACGTTGATCGTCATCATCATCATTCCCAGCAAGAAATAGCAGCGCTACACCGTCCGACGCCGACGCGCCTAGAACGCCGGTGGCTCTCCGTCGCCAACGACATGGGTTGGTACGGAAGCCCAAGTATACGAAGGCTTTTCGCCTTGGCGTGCCATTCGATTGTGGTGGCGTTCGGTGGCGATGCGAGCGGTGCGGTTTTGCGCCCGGGTGCGGCGGCGTCTGGGCATCATGGCCGTCCGGTCGCCCCACGGCTCCGCGTCGGTGGCCGTGGGCGCGGGGCTCGCGCCAGTGGGCACGCACAAGCTGGGGAACAGCAGCGCGCTGCCCGGGGTGGTGACGTAGGTGTGTCCCGACGGGGACGTCAAGATCAGGGTCCCGTCGCGCAATTGGGTATCGCGCCAGCCCCAGAACGTCTTCACCAAATGATGTGTGCGGCAATAAGACTTGAGATTCGACGCGTGCGTGGGGCCGCCGTCGGCGTACGGGATCGTGTGGTCGAGGTCGCACTCGGTGGCCGGGCGGTCGCACCCGGGCCAGCGACAGGTCAGATCCCGGCAACGGACGAAATCGGCCAGCGCCTTCGAGGGCACGTAATTGGGTTCCGGGGGCGCATCCGCGGGATGGACCAGCGGAGTCAGCTTGGCCGCGGCGGCCAGTTCGGCGAGCAACTCCGGCGGGATCAAGCCCTCGGCACCTAGCTGGGCGCCCGGTGTTGAGCCCCGGCCATCCAGCACGGTCTGCTCGGCGATCACATGAATCACCACCGGGCTCGACGCGGGTCGTTTACCGGCCGCGCAATCCGAACGCCCGCACCGACACCCCAATTGATCCGCGTCGGCCGCCAACGCCCCCAACGCATCAGCGCGACGCTGCTCGCGGGTGCGCGGGTCGTGTTCACACACCGTGGCCGCCAACGCATTCAACCGCTTGTCCAACGCATGCGCATCCGGACTCAACAGGCTGCCTTCGATATGCGACATGCCATCGCCCGCGTCGGCGATCCAGATCTCGCGATCGGCTCTGCGCTCCTTGCGGCGTCGTACCGCGTCCGCGTCAACGCGAGCCACCACCTTTTCCACCTGCGCGGCCAGCCGGCCCTGGCTCAGTGACGGCCACCTGGTGACGTTGGCTGCCAGCTCGGCGTCCACCGCGCCCAACACGTCGGGGTCGGTGATCAAATCGGTGCGGAACACGATCGTTTGAAACATTCGGTAGTCGATATCGCCGGCCGCGAAGACCGCGCCTACTTTCGGCAGCCGCTCACGCATCGCGCGGGCATAGCGCACGCGACTGGCGGCCAGCCCCAGGCCGATCCGCAACTGAGCGGCCACCTCCGCGCTCACCGCCGCCTCGGTGTCGACCGCCCACTCCTCGGTCTCCGAACACCGTGACAGCCGGTAGGCAAACAACTCACCGATAGCCACCAACTGCGCGGCAGCGGCCCGATTCTCCACCCGCGCGGCCGCACCGATCCGCTCCAGCAGGCCCGCCGACACCGGCGTCACCGACGGGTAATGGCGCTCGACAAGCTCGTCGAACCGCGCGATCACCTCTTCGAACATGTGTTCGAGTATGCCACCAAGGTCCGACACGACCGAGGGTGTCCTGGCACGCCGCCCGGGAGTGCCGGGCATTCCCGCAACGACCTATCGCCCGAGCCGCCCGAGCACCTCGGCGACAACGGAATCCAGCGCGACGGGGAGCTGCTCGCCGGTCCCGAGATCCTTGACCCCCACGGTGCCTGACTCGATGTCGCGGTCGCCGAGGATCAGCGCGAGCCGGGCGCCGGAGCGGTCGGCCGCACGCATCGCGCCCTTGAGTCCGCGGTCGCCGTAGGCCATGTCGACCCGCACACCGCCGGCACGCAACTGCGCGGCCAGCACCGCCAGCCGCAACTTGGCCTGCTCGCTCAGCGGCACGCCGAACACCTCGCAGCGCGCGGTCTCCCCCACGCTCTTGCCCTCCGCGCGCAGCGCCAGCAGCGTACGGTCCACACCGAGCCCAAACCCGATGCCGGACAGGTCTTGTCCGCCGAGTCGGCGCATCAGGCCGTCGTAGCGTCCGCCGCCGCCGATGCCGGACTGCGCGCCCAGGCCATCGTGCACGAACTCAAAGGTGGTCTTGGTGTAGTAATCCAGCCCGCGCACCATGCGCGGGTTGATGACGTAGGGCACTCCCATCGCATCCAGGTGTGCCAGCACGGTGTCGAAGTGCTGCTTGGCCGCATCGGACAGGTGATCGAGCAGCACCGGCGCATCGGCGGTCATGGCGCGCATCTCTGGCCGCTTGTCGTCGAGCACCCGCAGCGGGTTGAGCTGCGCCCGCCGTCGCGTTTCTTCGTCCAGGTCGAGTGCGAAGAGGAAGTCCTGCAACAGTTCCCGGTACTGCGGGCGGCAGCTGTCATCGCCCAGCGAGGTGATCTCGAGGCGGAATCCGTCCAGTCCGAGTGAGCGGAAGCCGGCGTCGGCGATCGCGATCACCTCGGCGTCCAGAGCCGGGTCGTCGACGCCGATCGCCTCCACGCCGACCTGCTGCAGCTGGCGATAGCGGCCGGCCTGCGGACGCTCGTAGCGGAAAAACGGCCCGGCGTAACAGAGTTTGACCGGCAGCGCGCCGCGGTCCAGTCCGTGTTCGATGACCGCGCGCACCACGCCGGCGGTGCCCTCGGGCCGCAACGTCACCGAACGGTCGCCTCGGTCGGCGAACGTGTACATCTCTTTGGACACCACGTCGGTGGATTCGCCGACGCCGCGGGCGAACAGGGCGGTGTCTTCGAAGATGGGCAGCTCGATGTCGCCGTAGCCGGCCCGGCGGGCGGCGCCGAGCAGGCCGTCGCGCACCGCAACGAACTGCGCCGAGTCCGGCGGCACGTAGTCCGGCACCCCTTTGGGCGCGGAGAATGCTGAGAACGCTGACGACTCGGGCACGGGCTACAGGCCTTCGAGGAACGGGTTGAGGCGCCGCTCGGCGCCGATGGTGGTGGAGTTGCCGTGCCCGGGCAGCACCACGGTCTTGTCGTCGAGCACCAGAAGTTTGCCGACGATCGAGGTCAGCAGGTCACGGCCGCTGCCGCCGAACAGATCGGTGCGGCCCACCGCGCGCTCGAAGAGCGTGTCACCGGTGAATACGACGTCCTCATCGCCGGCGACCCGGAACACCACCGATCCACGCGTATGTCCGGGCGTGTGGTCGACGTTGACGGTCACACTGCCCAGGTCCAGCTTGTCGCCGTCGCGGTCCAGCTCGACGACCTGCTTGGGCTCCCGCCAGAAGGCACCCGCCACCATCTGCGCCAGGCGCGGGCCCAGGCCGAAGATCGGGTCTGTGAGCATGAACCTGTCCTCGGGATGGATGTAGGTCGGGCAACCGTAGGTGTCGGACACCTTCTGCGCCGACCACATGTGGTCGATGTGCCCGTGGGTCAGCAACACCGCGGCCGGCGTCAGCCGGTTCTTGTCCAGGATGCTTCGCAACTGGCCCATGGCCCGCTGCCCCGGATCCACGATGACGGCGTCCGTTCCTGGCCGCTGCGCCAGCACGTAGCAGTTGCACTGCAACATGCCCGCGGCAAATCCGGTGATCAACACGTTTCCCATTTTCCCATGGGCCCCACTTGACACGAGTCGCGGCGCCCACATTAGCCTGAGCTGGCACCTCACCCGTTTCATGAGGCTCCGACTTCACCAAGCATGGAGGCATAGCGATCGTGCCGACCAACGAACAGCGACGTGCCAACGCCAAGCGCAAGCTCGAACGGCAGCTGGAGCGGCGCGCGAAGCAAGCCAAGACGCGCCGGATCGTGCTGATCGCGGCCGGGTCGATCGTGGCCGTGGCCGTGATCGCGGCGGTGGTGATCACGATCGTCAACACCAAGCACGACAACAAGAGCAATACCGCGGCGCCGACGACCAGTAGCGCCAGCAGCTCGCCGGAGACAACGGCTCCCGGTCAGCCGAGTCAGGTCGCGCCGCTGCCGCCGTTCAAGCCGTCGGCCGACGTGGGCGCCAACTGCCAGTACCCGGCCTCACCCGAGCCGGCGGCCAAGCAGGTCAAGCCGCCACGGACCGGCAAGGTGCCGACGGATCCGGCCCAGGTGAGCGCCAGCATGGTGACAAACCAGGGCCACATCGGTTTGATGCTGGCGAACAACGAATCACCCTGCACGGTCAATAGTTTCGCGAGTCTGGCCGGCCAGAAATACTTCGACAACACCAAATGCCACCGGCTGACCACCTCGCAGGGCCTGGGCGTTCTGCAATGCGGCGACCCGAAGGGCGAGGGCACGGGCGGCCCGGGCTATCAATTCGCCAACGAGTACCCGACCGATCAGTTCGGGCCGAACGATCCCAAGGCGCAGGAGCCCGTCCTCTATCCGCGCGGCACCCTGGCCATGGCCAACGCCGGGCCCGGCACCAATGGCAGCCAATTCTTCTTGGTGTACAAGGACTCCCAGCTGCCGCCGCAATACACCGTGTTCGGCACCATTCAGCCCGACGGGCTGGCCACCCTGGACAAGATCGCCAAGGCCGGTGTCGCCGGCGGCGGCGAAGACGGGGCACCCGCCACCGAGGTGACCATCACCTCGGTGCTGCTCGACTAGGCCGACCGGCGCGAAACTCCCTCTGATCGGCGGGATTCGCACGACTTGCACCGTCGACGGCTTATGGTCGTTGGGTGAATCTGGATCCGGACTCATTCGGCCATTACCGAATTCTGGAGTTGTTGGGACGCGGCGGCATGGGACGCGTATACCGTGCCTACGACGAAACCACAGACCGGGTAGTGGCGCTGAAGGTGCTCCCGCCGCATCTGGCGGAGGATCAGGACTTCCAGCACCGTTTCCGCCGAGAGGCCCGCATCGCGGCCGGTCTCACCGACCCCCACGTGGTGCCGATCCACGGTTATGGCGAGATCGACGGTCGGCTCTACGTCGACATGCGGCTGATCGAGGGCCGCGACTTGTCGCACTACATCATCGAAAACGGCGGCCAACTCAGCCCGGAGCAGACGGTCGCGGTGACCGAACAGGTTGCGGCGGCGCTGGATAGCGCGCAACAGGCCGGGCTGATCCACCGCGACATCAAACCGATGAACATCTTGATCACCGCCGCACGAAATTTCGTCTATCTGATCGACTTCGGTCTTGCCCGCGCGGAGGCCGACACCCAACTCACGCAGACCGGTGCCACGATGGGCACCGTCGCGTATATGGCGCCCGAGCGCTTCAAGGGCAAAACGGATCACCGCGCCGACGTCTACTCATTGGCCTGTGTGCTGCACGAGTGCCTGACCGGGAAGCGCCCGTTCGCGGGTGAGAGCCTCGAAGAACAGCTCAACGCGCACCTGAACGCCCCGCCGCCGCGGCCGTCCGCGACCGCACCCGGTGTGCCGACAGCCTTCGACGCGATCGTTGCCCGCGGCATGGCCAAGGATCCCGAACAGCGGTATCAGACCGCGATGGAGCTCGCCGAGGCCGCCAGGGCCGCGCTGCCGAGTCTGGCAACCGGGCCGATCGGGACCGCGCCGCCGGCATCGCCACCGCCCGGCGCGCCCCCGCCGGCTTTCCCGTCGGACAGCAAACCCGATCCGCGGCTGCAGCCTGCCCGCCCCACGCATTCGCGGCGTTTGCTGATCGGCATCGTCGGCGCTTCGGCGCTGGCGCTGGTCGCGGTGGCGGCCCTGGTCATCGCGTTGGTGACCCAGAGTCACGGTTCGGCGGGCAGCGCCGCATCGCCCACCCAGACCCGGGCCCGGGTGCCAGGCAGGACCGGATCGAACCCCGGCACCGGCGGCCCGGGATCAGCCTCGGTGCCGCCGCTGCCGGCGTTCGCACCGCCGCCCGATCTGGGCGCCAACTGCCAATATCGATCGGTGCCGGACCCGGTCACCCGGCCGGTGAGCCCGCCACAGTCGGGCAGGGTGTCCACCACTCCCCCGCAGATCGGTGCCGTCATCTCCACCAACTTCGGTGACATCGCCATCCAGCTCGCCAATTCCGAGTCCCCGTGCACGGTGAACAGCTTCATCAGCCTGGTCAAGCAGCAATTCTTCGACAACACCCAGTGCGCCCGGCTGATCGCCTCCCAAGACGGCGGATCGCTGCTGTGTGGCGGGCCCGATGTCGACGGTTCAGGCGGCCCCGGTTACGAATTCGCCGACGAGTACCCGGCGGACCAGTACAAGCCCGGCGACCCCGCGCTGCGGGCCACGGTGGTGTACCCGCGCGGGACCATCGTCATGGCCACCGAGGGCCCCAACACCAACGGCAGCCAATTCTCCCTGATCTACCAGGATTCCGAGATGGAACCGCAGAGCACGGTGCTGGGCGCCATCGACCAGGCCGGGCTGGAGACCCTGGACAAGATCGCCCGGGCCGGCATCGCCGGCAATCGTCAGAGCGGGGCGCCCACCAACACGGTGAAGATCACCTCGGTGCGACTGAGCTAGGGCCGGACCGGTTCACGCCGCGGACGTGACGCGGTAGACGTCGTAGACGCCTTCGACGTTGCGCACGACGTTGAGCAGATGGCCGAGATGCTTGGGGTCGCCCATCTCAAAGGTGAAGCGGCTGATCGCGACTCGGTCACCGGAGGTGGTGACCGACGCGGACAGGATGTTGACCTTCTCGTCGGCCAGCACCCGCGTGACGTCCGACAGCAGCCGGTGCCGGTCGAGCGCCTCGACCTGAATGGCCACCAGAAACACCGACGACGGCGACGGCGCCCAATTCACTTCGATGATGCGCTCGGACTGCTGCTGCAGCGAGGCGGCGTTGGTGCAGTCGGTCCGGTGCACGCTCACTCCGCCGCCGCGGGTGACGAACCCCATGATCTGGTCGCCGGGCACCGGGGTGCAGCATTTCGCCAGCTTGGTCAGCACGCCGGGGGCGCCGGGGACCGAGACGCCGACGTCGTCGCTGCTGCGTGGGCGGCGCAACATCGTTGTCGGCGTATACCGTTCGGCGAGGTCCTCTTCGGCCTGGTCGATGCCACCGAGTTCGGCCAGCAGCCGCTGCACGACGTGCCGGGCCGATACGTGCCCCTCACCGATCGCGGTGTAGAGCGCGGACACATCGGTGTAGTGCAGCTCGCGGGCCACCGTGGCCAGGGTCTCGCCATTGACCAAGCGCTGCAACGGAAGTCCGCCGCGCCGCACCTCGCGGGCCATGGCATCCTTGCCGGATTCGAGTGCCTCCTCGCGGCGCTCCTTGGCGAACCACTGCCGGATCTTGGCCTTGGCGCGTGGTGACACCACGAACTGCTGCCAGTCCCGCGACGGCCCGGCGTTGGCCGCCTTGGACGTGAAAACCTCGACGACTTCCCCGTTTTCCAGCTTGCGCTCCAGCGCCACCAGGCGTCCGTTGACCCGCGCGCCGATGCAGCGGTGACCGACCTCGGTGTGCACCGCGTAGGCGAAGTCCACCGGGGTCGAGCCGGTCGGCAGCGTGATGACGTCACCCTTGGGCGTGAACACGAAAATCTCTTGCACGGCAAGGTCGTAGCGCAGCGATTCCAGGAACTCGCCCGGGTCGGCGGCCTCCCGCTGCCAGTCCAGCAGTTGGCGCATCCAGGCCATATCGTCGATCTCGGCTGCCGCGTGCGGATGCGGAACACCGTTGCGGCCCTTGGCCTCCTTGTAGCGCCAGTGCGCGGCGATCCCGTATTCGGCGGTGCGGTGCATGTCGCGGCTGCGGATCTGCACTTCCAGCGGCTTGCCCTCCGGCCCCACGACGGTGGTGTGCAGCGACTGGTACACGCCGTACCTCGGCTGGGCGATGTAATCCTTGAACCGGCCCGCCATCGGCTGCCACAGCGAATGCACCACGCCCACAGCGGCATAGCAGTCCCGGATCTCGTCGCACAGGATGCGGATGCCGACCAGGTCGTGGATGTCGTCGAAGTCGCGCCCCCTGACGATCATCTTCTGATAAATCGACCAGTAGTGCTTGGGGCGGCCCTCCACCGTCGCCTTGATCTTCGACGCGCTCAGCGTGCTGATGATCTCGGCGCGAACCTTGGCCAGGTAGGTATCCCGCGACGGCGCGCGGCCGGCGACCAGCCGAACGATCTCCTCGTACTTCTTGGGATGCAAGATCGCGAACGACAAGTCTTCCAATTCCCACTTGACACTGGCCATACCCAGCCGATGCGCAAGGGGCGCAATGACTTCCAGCGTCTCCCGGGCCTTGCGTGCCTGCTTCTCCGGAGGCAGGAAGCGCATGGTGCGCATATTGTGCAGCCGGTCGGCGACCTTGATCACCAGCACGCGAGGATCGCGGGCCATCGCGGTGATCATCTTGCGGATCGTCTCGCCTTCGGCGGCGCTGCCCAGCACCACCCGGTCCAGCTTCGTCACCCCGTCGACGAGATGGCCGACCTCTTCGCCGAATTCCTCGCTCAAAGCGTCCAGCGTGTACCCGGTGTCCTCGACGGTGTCGTGCAACAGCGCGGCCACCAAAGTGGTGGTGTCCATGCCCAATTCGGCCAGAATCGTGGCGACGGCCACCGGGTGGGTGATGTAGGGATCACCGGAATGGCGCAACTGGCTGGCGTGGCGCTGATCGGCGACCTCGAAGGCACGCTGCAGCAGCGACACATTCGCCTTCGGGTAGATCTCCCGGTGCACCGCCACCAGCGGTTCGAGCACCGGGTTGAGCGTGCTGCGCTGGGCGGTCATCCGCCGCGCCAGCCTGGCCCGGACCCGCCGCGACGCGCTGCTGGACGTCTTCAGGGATTCGGCCGGTGGTTCCGGAGCCTCCATCGGCTGCGTGATGGCCGGCGACTCGGTGACTTCCGCGGGCGCGTCAAGCGCTTGCGCCGCGCTGTTTTCCTCCGCCACGTTGGTCACCTCCGAATTCGAGGATATCTCCAATGCCTGAGCGCTACTCGCAAGTCAGGCTGTGTACCGCCAACGGCGCGACCGCTTCCCGGCCGCCCAGCGCGCCGAGTTCGAACACCACCGCGGCCGCCATCACGTTGGCCCCGGTGCGCTCGAGCAACCGGGCCGCCGCGGCCAGGGTACCGCCGGTGGCCAGCACGTCGTCGATGATCATGATGTTGCGTCCACGCAGTTCGATCCCATCGGCCGGGATTTCCAGCGTCGCACTGCCGTATTCCAGGTCGTACTGCTCGGCGTGGACCGGCGGCGGCAGCTTCCCGGCCTTACGAATGGCCAGCACGCCCGTCCGCAGCCGCTCGGCGACGGCCGCCGCCACCAGAAACCCCCGGGCCTCGATGCCGGCCACCAGATCGGCGTCCTTCGACAGGTCGGCCAACGCGGCGGTGATCGCCGTCATCGCCGTCGCGTCGGCGAACAGCGGGGTGAGGTCCTTGAACTGGATGCCCGGCTTGGGGAAATCGGCCACCTTGCGCGTCAGCGACGCGATCAGCTCGGCCACGGGCGTCCGCGCGCCGGCGTTCGTCATCCGAACCTCATTGCACCAGGGCCCATCGGTCCATGTTCCAGCCCGCGCCCCACCGCGTCGGATTCTTGCTCACCGCGTACATCTTCTTAGAGGTCAGCAGCGTGCGTTGCTGCCGGTACAGCGGCAGGGTGGGCATGTCGCCCCACAGTACCGGGGCGGTTTCGGACAGCAGCCGGACTCGCTCGGCGGCGTCGGCCGAGACGGCCAGCGCGCTGATTGCGTTGTCGACCTGGGGATTCGTGTAGCCGGACAGGTTGTTGCCGTTACCGGAGTGCAGGGCGTAGGCATCGAGCGCCGACGACCCCGTCGACCCGCTGCCGGTGGCCCCGCCGGTGCTGGCCAGCAACGCGTCGATCTTTCCGTCCCGCAGCGCCTGCGGGCCCGAGCCGTCCAGGGTGACGCCGGTGACGGTGATACCGGCCGCGGCGCACGCCTTGGTGATGACGCCGACGTTGACCGCGAGTCGCGCGTTGGGCCCCTGATACCCGATCCGCACCGTCATCGGCGCGCCGCCCAGTGCGTTGCGCGCGGCGACCGGATCCGCCTTGCCGAACGGGTCGGCCTCGGCGCCCCCGTCAGCGGCCGACACGGCATCGTCGGTGGCCGGGTCCAGGCGCGAGTTGGCGATCGGTGTCCCCGCGTCCTTGGCCAGTGAGTCGCGTGGCGTGCACAGCGCGACCGCGCGCCGGGCCTTGGGCGCCGCCAGCGGACCCTGAGGGGCGAAGATCAGCTGCTCCACGCCATCGGACGGGCCATCCGAGCGCTCGTAGTTGTCCGGCGTGGTCAGCGCCCCCGACGAACCCGCCGCCACGTCGACGACGTCGACGTTGCGGCTGTTGACCCGATCCTGGATGTCGGGTCCCTGCGACCACACGGTGACCCGCTTGGTGATGGCCTTGGGCCCCCACCACCGGTCGTTGGCGACGAGCACCACCGCGCCGCCATCCAGCACGGATTCGATCTTGTACGGCCCCGACGACGGGAACCGCTTGAGGTCGACTCCGGGTTTGAGGTCCCAGGTGGTGTTCCACAGCTTCGCGATCTGCTGGACCAGGGGTCCGTTGTTGCTGAGCAGGGCCGCGGTCACATCGACGTTGAGTTGGTCGGCGATGACGTGCGACGGCATCAGCGAGGTCGCGGTGAACAGCTGGTTGTAGTCGACGACGCCGCGGTCGGGGATGAAGGACACCCGGGCCTTCTTTTGCCCGGGCATGCATTCGACGTTGGCGATGTCGAGGTAGCCGGCCTGGGTGGCGGCATGGAAGTCGGGAAACTTGCCGGACTGGGCCGCCCAGGCGAGCACGATGTCGTCGCAGGTCACAGGCTTGCCGTCGGAGTAGACGGCGTTGTCGGCGATCTGGTAGTCCAGCACCAGCGGCGTGCCGCCGACCACCGACACGCTGCCGAAGTCGCGGTCGGCGACGATTTGCCCGTCGGGGCCGTGATAGCTGAAGCCGGTGAGCGTACGGGCGAACGCCTGCGCTCCGGCCGATGCGGCGCCGACGACGGTGTTGGTGTTGTAGCTGGACAGCGGGCCGTCGACCACGTAGTCGATCTGGGAGGCGGCGCTACCCGCGCAGGCGGTCAGCGTGACGCCCGCCGCGAGCACAACCGCCAATCCGGCGCCGATCCACCCCGCCAGGGCCCGACGGTCGATGAGCGCGCCACGACCGGCCCCAGTTCCCCGGTACCTGGTGGCCATGGACCTACTACCGCCGGCCGACGTTCCGCTTGCCGGTGGGACGACGGGTCCCGGTCGGCCGGACGGGACGGGCGCCCGGGGCCGGCTTGCTCGGCGCGGTCTTGGACGGCTCGGCCGCGGCCGCTTCGTCCGCTTGCTCGGGGGTTTCCGCGTCGTCATCGCCGGTGGCGGTCCCGGCCGCCGCGCGCGCGTCGGGGCTGCGCCGCCGCATCACGCGCCGGGTGTGGGTGCGCACCAGCTCGGTGCGCTCGCGCAGCGTGACCAGCAACGGCGTCGCGAAGAAGATCGACGAGTAGGTGCCGACCAGGATGCCGACCAGCTGTACCAGCGCCAGGTCCTTCAGCGTGCCGACGCCCAGCAGCCACACCGCCACCACCATCAGCGCGAGCACCGGCAGCACGCTGATCAGGCTGGTGTTGATGGAGCGCATGAACGTCTGGTTGATCGCCAGGTTGGCCTGCTCGGCGAAGGTGCGCCGGGTGGTGTGCTGGAAGCCGTGGGTGTTCTCCTCGACCTTGTCGAACACGATGACGGTGTCGTAGAGGGAGAAACCGAGAATCGTCAGCAAACCGATGACGGTGGCCGGCGTGACCTCGAAACCGACCAGCGAGTACACGCCCGCGGTGACGCTCAGGTCGAAGACCATGGTCGTCAGCGCCGAGATGGCCATGTACCGCTCGTAGCGCACCATGATGTAGACGCCGACCAGCACCAGGAACACGGCGAGCGCGATCAGCGCCTTGTCGGTGATCTGGTCGCCCCAGGTCTCGGAGACCGCCGCGTCGCTGATGGCCTGCTTGCTGGGCTTGCCGTCGGCGCCCTTGGGTCCGAAGGCGTCGAACAGCGCGTTACGCAGCTTGGTCGTCTGGTCGTTGGTCAGCGTTTCCGAGCGGATCTGCACGGTCGCGCCCGCGCCGTTGCCGACGACGACCACCGCTTCCGGATCGTTGCCGAGGGCCTTGCGGAATACCTCCGAGACCTGCGAGGTCTGCACGGTGCCGGTCTTCCCGGCGGCGGGCATCGACACCGTCGTGCCGCCGTTGAAGTCGATGCCGAAGGTGAAGCCGCGCAGCAGGATGGACAGGACCGCGATGGCGACGATCGCGCCGCTGATACCGAACCAGAACCCGCGCCGTCCGACCACCTCGAACGCGCCCGTGCCGGTGTAGAGGCGCGACAGGAAGCCGTGGCGCGGCAGCCCGGCGGCGCTGCTGTCGGACAACTCGGTCGCGCCCTCGGAGGCTTCGGTGATCTCGGCCGCGCCTTTAGAGGCTTTGGAAGGAGTCATGCGCTATCCCCGTCCCGTCTTGACCTGCGCCGAAGCCCGCCGTTCGCGGGCGACCCGCTGAACGGCACCCAGGCCGTTGTAGGCCGGCCTTGCCAGCGTCGGGGACTTGGACGCCAGGTACACCAGCGGCCAGGTCACCAGGAACACCACCACGATGTCGAGGACCGTGGTGAGGCCCAACGTGAAGGCGAATCCCCGCACCTGGCCGATGGCCAGCGCGTACAGCACCGCGGCGGCCAGGAAAGTGACGGCGTTACCCGACACGATCGTCTTGCGGGCGCGCACCCAGCCTCGTGGCACGGCCGATCGGAACGAACGGCCTTCGCGGATCTCGTCTTTGATGCGTTCGAAGAAGACGACGAACGAGTCGGCGGTGGTGCCGATACCGATGATCAGACCCGCGATGCCCGCCAGGTCCAGGGTGTAGTTGATCTGACGGCCCAGGATCACCAGGATCGCGAAAATCATTGCCCCGGAAGCACCTAGCGACAGCGCCGTGAGCAATCCCAGCACCCGGTAATAGAGCAGCGAATACAGCAGCACCAGGACCAGGCCGATCGCACCTGCGATCAGACCCGCGCGCAGCGAGGTCAATCCCAGTGTCGCCGAGACGGTTTGGGCCTCCGAAGCCTCGAAGGACAGCGGCAGCGAGCCGTATTTGAGGACGTTGGCCAGCTGCTTGGCGGTCGAGGCGGTGAACGGCGGATCGCCACCGCTGATCTGGGTCCGGCCGCCGGGGATGGCTTCCTGGATCATCGGCGCGCTGACGACCTGCGAGTCCAGGGTGAACGCGGTCTGGGTACCGATGTGGGCGGCGGTGAAGTCGGCCCAGGTGTTGGCCGCGGCCGACTTGAACTGGAGGTCGACGACGTAACCGATGCCGCGCTGGTTCTGGCTCGCGTTGGCGTCCTGGATCTGGTCACCACTGATGATCGACGGGCCCAGCAGGTAGGCGACCTTGTGGTCGGTCGAGCAGGTGATCAGCGGCTGCGCGGGGTCATCATTGCCGGCCAGGATGTCTTCCTTGTCGCAGCGCGTCGCCTGAAACTGCAGGGCGAGGAATTGAATGCCTTGGCGCGTGCTCTGGCGCCACTTCTTCTCCTCGGCGATGCGATCGGCGAGGTCCTTGCGCGGATCCGGCGGGGCGGGCTGTTCGGCGGGCGGTGGCGCCTCCCCGGCCGGAGTGCCGGGCGCGGGGGGTGCGGGGCTCGGTGTCGGCGGCGGGTCCTGCGGATACGGCCGCGGCTGGGCACCCGGGTGAGCGCCCGGCGCCGGTTGACCGGGCGCGGGCTGGGCGGGAGCCGGTTGACCGGGTGCGGGCTGGGCGGGAGCCGGTTGACCGGGTGCGGGTTGGGCGGGAGCCGGTTGACCGGGCGCGGGCTGGCGGGCCGGCGGCTTGGGCTCGGCGCTCTGGGCCGGCATCGAGTTGAGCACCGGCCGGATGTAGAGGCGGGCGGTCTGACCCAGGTTGCGGGCCTCGTTGCCGTCGTTGCCGGGGACCGTGATGATCAGGTTGTCGCCGTCGACGACGACCTCCGAACCGGAGACGCCGAGGCCGTTGACCCGGGCGCCGATGATCTGCTGGGCCTGCGCCAACGCCTCACGGCTGGGCTTCGAGCCGTCCGGGGTGCGTGCGGTCAGCGTGACGCGGGTGCCGCCCTGAAGGTCGATCCCGAGCTTGGGAGCGGTCCGCTTGTCCCCGGTGAGAAACACCAGCAGGTAGACGCCGACGAGCAACAACAAGAAGACCGACAGGTAGCGGGCAGGGTGCACCGGCGCCGAAGACGATGCCACGTTCCTTCTATCTCCTCGAAAATCGGTTACTTACCCCGGACAGAGCCTACGTGGCCCCCACTTGCCCATTGCGCAAGCGGTCCGCCGGTTGAGCGGTTGGTGGCGAATCGCCGTCAGGAATCCTTGGTGATCGAGCCCTCGTCGGCGGAGTCGTCGCCGTCGGCCAGGTCTTCGTCGTCGTCGGGCAGGATCCGGTCGCGAATCGCCAGCTTCACCCAGGTGGTCACCACCCCGGGCGCGATCTCGAGGTCGACGGTGTCTTCGGCGATGTCGACGACGGTCGCCTGAAGGCCCGATGTGGTGTGCACCCGGTCGCCGGGACGCAACGACTCGTGCAGGTCGATGGTGGCCTGCATCGCCCGCTTCTGACGGCGCGATGCCAAGTACATGAACCCGCCCATGATGAGCAGGAAGGGCAGGAACAGAATCAAACTCTGCATGGACGCGCCTGTCTTTCGTCGTGATTATCGGGGCCAACGGTGCCGGTACGACTCGAGCGTCGCGCACCCGTAAGGGTCCAGTGTGCCCTTTCAGTCTGGCAGGCCACGGGTGGCGACCGACCGCCACGGTGCACGGAGTGCCCCCCGGCGGCAAGCTCGATAGGCTTTTGATGCGACGTGACACGCGCGCCGCGGGGAGGAGTTATGTGGTGGCCGGCCTCGAGCAGACTCGCCAGCTGGTTACCGAGATCCCCGGTCCGGCATCGCTGGAACTGAGCAAGCGCCGGGCGGCGGCGGTGTCGCACGCCGTGAACGTGTCGGTGCCGGTTTTCGTGGCGCGCGCGGGCGGCGGCATCATCGAGGACGTCGACGGTAACCGGCTGATCGACCTTGGATCCGGCATTGCGGTGACGACGATCGGCAACTCGTCGCCGCGGGTGGTCGAAGCGGTGCGCGCGCAGGTGGCCGAGTTCACCCACACCTGCTTCATGGTGACGCCGTATGAGTCCTACGTCGCCGTCGCCGAGACACTCAACAGGATCACGCCGGGCTCCGGCGAGAAGCGCTCGGTGCTGTTCAACTCCGGCGCGGAGGCGGTCGAGAACGCCGTCAAGGTCGCGCGCGCGTACACGCGCAAGCCCGCCGTGGTGGCGTTCAACCACGCCTACCACGGCCGCACCAACCTGACGATGGCGCTGACCGCCAAGTCGATGCCCTATAAGGGCGGCTTCGGCCCGTTCGCGCCGGAGGTCTACCGCGCGCCGCTGTCCTACCCCTACCGGGACGGGCTGGTCGACAAGGAACTGGCCACCGACGGGGAGAAGGCCGCCGCGCGGGCCATCGACATCATCGACGGCCAGATCGGCGCCGACAGCCTGGCCGCCCTCATCATCGAGCCGATCCAGGGCGAGGGCGGGTTCATCGTCCCGGCCGAGGGCTTCCTGCCCACCCTGCTGAACTGGTGCCACAAGAACGACGTGGTGTTCATCGCCGACGAGGTGCAGACCGGCTTCGCGCGCTCCGGCGCACATGTTCGCGTGTGAACACGAGGGCATCGAGCCCGACCTGATCTGCACCGCCAAGGCCATCGCCGACGGCCTGCCGCTGTCGGCGGTCACCGGCCGCGCGCAGATCATGGACGCGCCGCACGTGGGCGGTCTGGGCGGCACCTTCGGCGGAAACCCGCTAGCCTGCGCGGCGGCGTTGGCCACCATCGAGACGATCGAGAGCGACGGTTTGGTGGAAAGGGCCCGGCAGCTGGAACGCCTGATCACCGAACCCCTGCTGCGCCTGCAGGCCGGCGACGACCGAATCGGCGACGTACGCGGTCGGGGCGCCATGATCGCCATCGAATTGGTGAAGTCAGGAACCGCCGAGCCCGACAAGGAACTGACCCAGAAGCTGTCCGTCGCGGCCGCTGCCGCCGGCGTGATCGTCCTGACCTGCGGCATGTGGGGCAACATCATCCGGCTGCTGCCCCCGCTGACCATCACCGACGAGCTGCTGGCCGAGGGCATCGACATCCTCGGCGGACTGCTGCGCGACCTGTAATACCAGCGGCAGCGTCCGCCCCGCGTGGGCAATCTCACAAACGCCGCGAAGGCCCCATCGTGGTGGAATACCATTACTTTAGCTAACGTTCTATACGTCAGCGCGGATAGCGCAAATTGACTCGTTTATCTTTCATTTGCAAGGGATCTGTTATGTCGACTGTTATCCATGACGAACAACTCGACCGTCGCGTCGAGGAACTCACTGCCAACGACCCGCAGTTCGCCGCCGCCCGACCGGACCCGGCGATCACCGCTGCCACCGAACAGCCCGGGCTGCGGCTACCGCAGATCATCCGGACCGTGCTCGACGGCTACGCGGACCGGCCGGCGCTGGCGCAACGTGTGGTGGAGTTCGTCAAGGACGCCAAGACCGGACGCACGACGGCCGAGCTGCTCCCCCGCTTCGAGACCATCACGTATGGCGAACTCGGCGAACGGGTTTCGGCGCTCGGCCGCGCCTGGGCCAGTGACTCGGTGAGCCCCGGCGACCGGGTCTGCGTGCTGGGCTTCAACAGTGTTGACTACGCCACCATCGACGTCGCGCTGGGCATGATCGGCGGGGTGTCGGTGCCGCTGCAGACCAGCGCGGCGATCACTTCGCTGCAGCCGATCGTGGCCGAAACCGAGCCCAGCCTGGTCGCATCGAGCGTGAACCAGCTGGCCGACGCCGTGGACCTGATCCTCAGCGGCGACCATGTGCCCGGCAAGCTCGTCGTGTTCGACTACCACCCCCAGGTCGACGACCAGCGCGAGGCCTTAGACAGCGCCGTCGCGCGGCTGGCGGACGCCGGGGTGGTTGTCGAGACACTCGCCGACGTGCTGCGGCGCGGCAAGGACCTGCCCGCAGTCGCCGAGCAGGAGACTGACGAGGACTCGCTGGCCCTGCTGATCTACACCTCCGGCAGCACCGGCGCGCCCAAGGGCGCGATGTACCCGCAGAGCAACGTCGGCAAGATGTGGCGGCGCGGCAGCAAGAACTGGTTCGGCGAGAGCGCCGCATCGATCACCCTCAACTTCATGCCGATGAGCCACGTCATGGGACGCGGAATCCTGTACGGCACGTTGGGCAATGGCGGCACCGCCTATTTCGCGGCCCGCAGCGACCTGTCCACCCTGCTCGAAGACCTCGAGTTGGTGCGGCCCACCGAAATGAACTTCGTCCCACGCATCTGGGAGACCCTGTACGGCGAATTCCAGCGCCAGGTCGAGCGCCGACTGGCCGACGGCGGCGACCGCGAGGCGGTCGAGGCCGCGGTGTTGGAAGAACAGCGCCAGTACCTGCTGGGTGGGCGGTTCATCTTCGCGATGACGGGCTCCGCACCCACCTCGCCGGAGTTGACGAACTGGGTCGAGTCGCTGATCCAGATGCACCTGTTGGACGGCTACGGCTCGACCGAGGCCGGAATGGTGTTGTTCGACGGGGAGATTCAGCGTCCGCCGGTGGTCGACTACAAGCTGGTCGACGTTCCGGATCTGGGTTACTTCAGCACCGACCGGCCGCATCCGCGCGGTGAGCTGTTGCTGCGGACCGAGAACATGTTCCCCGGCTACTACAAGCGGGCCGAGACCACCGCCAACGTTTTCGACGACGACGGGTACTACCGGACCGGTGACGTGTTCGCCGAGATCGCCCCGAACCGGCTGGTGTACGTCGATCGCCGCAACAACGTGTTGAAGCTTGCGCAGGGCGAGTTCGTGACGCTGGCCAAGCTGGAGGCGGTGTTCGGCAACAGCCCGCTGATCCGCCAGATCTACGTCTACGGCAACAGCGCGCAGCCCTACCTGCTGGCCGTGGTGGTGCCGACCGAAGAGGCCTTGGCGGACAACGACATTGAGTCGCTCAAGCCGAAGATCGCCGACTCGTTGCAGAAGGTCGCGAAAGAGACCGGCCTGCAGTCCTACGAGGTGCCGCGCGACTTCATCATCGAGACCAGCCCCGTTCACTTTGGAAAACGGTCTGCTGACCGGGATCCGCAAGCTGGCGTGGCCGAAGCTCAAGCAGCACTACGGGGAACGGCTCGAGCAGATCTACGCCGACCTGGCCGCAGGACAGGCCAACGAGTTGGCCGAACTGCGCCGCAGCGGCGCGCAGGCGCCGGTGCTGCAGACCGTGAGCCGGGCCGCCGCCGCCATGCTGGGGGCCGCGACCAGCGACCTGTCGCCCGACGCCCACTTCACCGATCTGGGTGGAGACTCGTTGTCGGCGTTGACATTCGGAAACCTACTGCGCGAGATCTTCGACGTCGACGTGCCGGTGGGCGTCATCGTCAGCCCGGCGAACGACCTGGCGGCCATCGCCGCCTACATCGAGTCCGAGCGGCAGGGTTCCAAGCGGCCGACGTTCGCCGCCGTGCACGGACGCGGCGCCACCACGGTGCACGCCAGCGATCTCACGCTGGACAAGTTCCTCGACGAGGGCATCCTGGCCGGCGCACCGAGCCTGCCGAAGCCGGCGACCGAGGTGCGCACGGTGTTGTTGACCGGCGCGACCGGATTCCTGGGCCGCTACCTGGCACTGGACTGGCTCGAGCGGATGGACCTGGTCGACGGCAAGGTGATCGCCTTGGTGCGGGCCAAGTCCGACGAGGAGGCGCGCGCCCGGCTGGACAAGACCTTCGACAGCGGCGACCCGAAACTGCTGGCGCACTACCAGAAGCTGGCCGCCGACCACCTCGAGGTCATCGCGGGCGACAAGGGCGAGGCCAACCTCGGCCTGGACCAGCAGACCTGGCAGCGACTGGCCGAGCAGGTCGATGCCATCGTCGACCCGGCGGCGCTGGTGAACCACGTGCTGCCGTACAGCGAGCTGTTCGGGCCCAACGCCTTGGGCACCGCGGAGCTGATCCGGATTGCGTTGACGTCCAAGCAAAAGCCGTACACGTACGTGTCGACGATCGGTGTGGGCGACCAGATCCAGCCGGGCAAGTTCGTCGAGAACGCCGACATCCGGCAGATCAGCGCCACCCGCGAGATCAACGACAACTACGCCAACGGCTACGGCAACAGCAAGTGGGCCGGCGAGGTGCTACTGCGTGAGGCGCACGACCTGTGCGGCCTGCCCGTCACGGTGTTCCGTTGCGACATGATCCTGGCCGACACCACCTACGCCGGGCAGCTCAACCTGCCGGACATGTTCACCCGGCTGATGCTGAGCGTGGTCGCCACCGGTATCGCGCCCGGCTCGTTCTACGAGCTCGACGCCGACGGTAACCGGCAGCAGGCGCACTACGACGGCCTGCCGGTCGAGTTCATCGCCGCGGCGATCTCGACGCTGGGAACGCAGATCACCGACAGCGACACCGGCTTCCAGACGTACCACGTGATGAACCCGTACGACGATGGCATCGGACTCGACGAGTACATCGATTGGCTGGTCGAGGCCGGGTACTCGATCGAGCGCATCGCCGACTACTCAGGAGTGGCTGCGGCGGTTCGAGACCTCGCTGCGTGCCCTGCCGGATCGGCAGCGCCAGTACTCGCTGCTGCCGCTGTTGCACAACTACCAGAAGCCGGACAAGCCGATCAACGGCTCGATGGCACCCACCGATGTGTTCCGTGCGGCGGTGCAGGAAGCGAAAATCGGTCCCGACAAAGACATTCCGCATGTCTCGGCGCCGGTCATCGTCAAGTACATCACCAACCTGCAGCTGCTCGGATTGCTCTGAGGTAGGCCAAACAGCAAGTCGCCCAGCCCTTTTCGGGGCTGGGCGACTTGCTGCGTGGTGCGAAAGTCTACTGCTGCGGGTGCGGCCAGCGCAGGTACGCGGCGTTAGCCCCTGACCCCCGCACCGGCGCGGTTACGACGCCATCCGCGCTTGGGCTCGGGGTCCGCCGAGGATCGCGGCTTGGTCAGCGCGCCCGAGTTGACCTCGGCCGGCTCATAGACCGAATCCCGGTAGGGCTCGACGCCCGGCGCCGCCGCGACGGGTTCGCCCGCCACCGGATGCACGTCACGGGCCAGGCGCACGGCCGTGCGCGCCAGCACGACGCCACCCACGAAGATGATCAGCGCGCCCAGGCCGGAGAAGTACGTGACCTCGAGCACCGCGCGCTTGCGTTCGGTCGCGGCAATCGGATCACCGGCGGAGCCGATTCCCAACAGCGGGGCGACCTGACCACCCACGACGAACCAGGCACCGGCCAACACGGCCAGCCAACCGCCCAGCATGGCCGCGACACGGTTCCCGCGACGATCAGCAACAGGCCGCCCAGTGCGGTCGCCGCTCCCGGCGCCACCTCCAGCCAGCCCCGGGCCGTGCTCCATGCCCAGTCCCGGTCCGGCGTGTACGCGAAATTAAAGTGCGGACCAACAAACGGTATTAACGCCCCCCAAGCTCCCAAAATGACCAGGAGCAATCCGCTGACCGCGCCGCGCGAGCGCGGCATACTCAGCCCGCGGGTGTGGCCGTCTTCTGCGTATTTCATGACATCCCCTCGTTGAATACCGGGTCTGATTCCGGCCTGGGATGGGTACCCCAGCGCCTTCCACTACTAACCCACGAGGCAGGCGAAAGCCACCGCTAGCCGTGGCTTTTGAGGCGGATGGGACTGGTGTTACTGCTGAAGACCGAGCAGCAGGAGCACGATCGCGATCACCGGAAAGGTGCCCTGCGTCGCGGCGGCGCGCGCCTTCCCGCGATCGGACGCGACCAGCACCACCGCGGCCGCGGCCATCGATCCGACGCCGGCGAAGACGAGTGCCGCTCCAATACCTGTGTGGCCCATGGCAACTCCGATGATGCCCACACCGGTGACGATCGCCAGGAACAAGTTGTAGAAGCCTTGGTTGAAGGCGAGCAGCTTGGTGGTTTCGGCTTCGGCGGCGGTGGTGCCGAAGGTGGCGCGAGTGCGCGGCGAGGTCCAGGTCAACGATTCGATCACAAAGATGTAGACGTGCAGCAACGCCGCCAGTGCGGCGAACACCAATCCGGTGGTGATCATCGCTCCTCCTCGCTGGTCGAGACCTGCGCAGCGGCCAGATTCCGCATGCCTTGGCGCCGGTGAACATTACCGACCGGCAGTTACCCGGGCCAGCCTGACGCGAAAGGGCACCGGTAGCCAACTGGCTACCGGTGCCTTTCGCCTTACTTGGAAACCGCGCTAGGCGCCCGCGTGGTGATGCCGGTGGAACAGGCCGCCCGCCGGTGCGCCGACGGAACAAGCCACCGGTGCGCCCGCGGGGCGCCCGGTCGGCCGCCACGGCGTCCGTCCGCGCACCTGCCGGGGCGCGCGTCTCGTCATACATGGCCGGGTCAGCCGCGGGCACGGCCCCGCCCGCCACCGGCGCAGGTTCGGTCACCACGACGTCCCGCGCGTGTCGAACGGCCAGGCGCGCCACGGCGGCCCCGCCCAGGAACACGATCAGGGCGCCCAGACCGGTGAAGTAGGTGACCTCGAGCAGGGCTCGTTTCAGGTCCGTCGACGCCATCGGTTGACCGACGTCCCCGATGCCGAGCGTCGACGCGAACGCGCGGCCGACCACGAACCAGGCGCCGCCGGCGACGGCCAGCCAGCCGCCGAACACGGCGCTGGCACGGTTACCGGACATGAGCACCAGCAGGCCGCCCAGCGCTGCGGCGGCCCCGGGGAGCACCTCCAGCCAGCCTTTGGCCGTCGTCCATGTCCATGCCGGGTCGGCCATGTAAGCCCAATCGATGTTGGGCCCGAAGAACGGCACCAATGCACCCCACGCACCCAGAAGAATCAGGAATAACCCGGTTAGCGCGCCGCGGGTACGTGGCATGTACAGCGCGCGAGAGCGGTCGTAGTCGTGGCTCGTGGTCCTCATCGGAACCTCCTTCAAACAGGTATGACTGCTGTGAGCCTGGTTACCCGACGGTGCCGGGGTGTAACCGGCCACGCGGCAAGCAGTGTTTGCTGGGGTCGCCGGAGCCGGGGCCGGCCGGCGTTGGCTGAGGCCGGGCTGGCCGCGCTGTCGGCGGTCTGAGCTGGCCGGAGGCCGGCGGGGCGAACGTCCGGGCCATGGCTCGGCGCGAAGGTCACGATTTGGCCGCGATCTGGCCGGACTGTCGAGGACGGCGACCGGCGCTCAGTCGAACAGACCGGCCTGGCCGAGGCCGGTGGCCCCGGGCGGCGGCGCCATGCCGAGGTGCGTCCACGCCTGGGCGGTGGCCACCCGGCCCCGCGGCGTGCGCGCGATCATGCCGGCGCGGACCAGGAACGGCTCGCACACCTCCTCGACGGTGGTGGCCTCTTCGCCCACCGCCACCGCCAGCGTCGACACCCCGACCGGACCGCCGCCGAAACTGCGGGTCAGCGCCGAGAGGACCGCCCGGTCCAGCCGGTCCAGGCCCAGCTCGTCGACGTCGTAAACCGCCAGCGCGGCCTTGGCGACGTCGCGGGTGATGACGCCGTCGGCGCGCACCTCGGCGAAGTCGCGAACCCGGCGCAACAATCGGTTGGCGATCCGCGGTGTGCCGCGCGAGCGCCGGGCGATCTCCTCGGCCGCATCGCCGCCGAGCTCGATGCCCAGGATCCCGGCGGAGCGGGCCAGCACCCGCTCCAGCTCGGCGGGTTCGTAGAAGTCCATGTGTGCGGTGAACCCGAACCGGTCCCGCAGCGGCCCGGTCAGCGCGCCGGACCGGGTGGTCGCGCCGACCAACGTGAACGGCGCCACCTCCAGAGGAATCGACGTCGCCCCGGGGCCCTTGCCGACCACCACGTCGACCCGGAAGTCCTCCATGGCCAGGTACAGCATCTCCTCGGCGGGCCGGGCGATGCGATGGATCTCGTCGATGAACAGCACGTCGTGCTCGACCAAGTTGGACAGCATCGCCGCCAGATCACCGGCGCGTTCCAGTGCGGGCCCCGACGTCAAACGCAGCGCGGATCCGAGTTCGGCCGCGATGATCATCGCCAGCGACGTCTTGCCCAGCCCCGGCGGACCGGACAACAGAATGTGATCCGGTGTGCCGCCGCGGTTTTTGGCGCCCTCGAGGACGAGCTGCAGCTGCTCGCGCACCCGCGGCTGGCCGATGAACTCGCGCAGCGAGCGCGGTCGCAGGCTGACGTCGATGTCGCCCTCGCCCGACGCCAGCGCGCCGGAGACCTCCCGATCGGCGTAGTCGTCGGTCATCATCGGGACTTACCCAGCAGCGACAGGGCGGCGCGCAGGGCGGCCGTCGTGGTGGCGTCGTGTTCGGTGGCCAGCACCTTGTCGGTGGCTTCCTCGGCCTGCTTGACGGCGAAACCGAGCCCGACCAGGGCCTCCACCACCGGCCCGCGTACCGAGTGGCCGTTGAGGGCGGCGCCCGGCGACGCTCCCCCGGCCGCGACGCCGACACCGACCTTGTCGCGCAATTCCAGGACCATCCGTTCGGCGCTGCGCTTGCCGATGCCGGGCACCCGGGTCAGCGCGGTGACGTCGCTGTCATGCAGCGCCTGCCGCAGCGCCCCGGCGTCGTGCACGGCCAGGGTCGCCATTGCCAGGCGTGGCCCGACCCCCGACACCGACAGCAGCGTCAGGAACAGGTCGCGGGTCTCGGTGTCGGTGAAGCCGTACAACGTCATCGAGTCCTCGCGGACGATCATCGCGGTGATCAGCCGGGCCTCGGTCCCGGTCCGCAACGTGGACAGCGTCGACGGGGTCGCGTTCACCCGGTAGCCGACGCCGGCGGCCTCGATCACGACATGATCGAGCGCCACCTCGAGGACCTCGCCGCGCACCGACGCGATCATCGCGCGGCCTTCAACTTGGCATCCAACTTGGCCTTGTACTTCTGTCGCTGCTCGGCGGCCATCGCCTCGGCGGCGGCCATCCGGGCGATCATCGGCGCCCGCCAGCAATGACAAATCGCCAATGCCAGCGCGTCGGCGGCGTCGGCCGGTGACGGTTTCGTTTGCAGCGCAAGGATTCTGGTGACCATCGCGGTGACTTGGGCCTTGTCGGCCGCGCCGTTGCCGGTGACCGCGGCCTTGACCTCGCTGGGGGTGTGGAAGTGCACGTCGATGCCGCGTTTGGCCGCCGCCAGCGCGACCACGCCGCCGGCCTGGGCGGTGCCCATCACCGTCGACACGTTCAGTTGGGAGAACACCCGCTCGATCGCCACGACGTCCGGCTGATGGGTGGCCAGCCAATGCTCGACGACATCACTGATCTTCAGCAGCCGCTCGGCGAGCGGCGCGTCCGAGGGGGTGCGCACCACGTCGACGTCGAGCGCGACGACCGTGCGCCCGCGCCCGCTTTCGACGACCGACAGACCGCATCGGGTCAGGCCGGGATCGACGCCCATCACCCGCATTCCCGCTCCCACCTAGTAGAACAGCTGTTCGATACCCTAGCGGCCGGCGCCGACGGGTCCGGGTAGGACACGCGGCGGTGCCGCCGATTCCCGGCGCGACGTTACGGCGCCGAACCCGCGAAAAAGCTGTTAGCTTTAGCCCACGTTCGCTCGAGCAACGTGGCAACGGAGGGGTTGGCGTGGGATCTCTGCTGGTCATGATCGCCGTGGTGCTCTTCATCGCATCCATCGTGGTGCTGGTGGTGGCTTTGCGGCGACCCAAGCAGCCGGCCCAGCGGAGCGGACGCCAGGATCCGCTCGCCGCCGACGCGATGCCGCAGTTCGGGCCGCGCCAGCTCGGGCCCGGCGCCATCGTCAGCTACGGCGGCATCGACTACATCGTGCGCGGTTCGGTCACCTACCGCGAAGGCCCGTTCGTCTGGTGGGAGCACCTGCTGGAAGGCGGCGACCAGCCGCTGTGGTTCAGCGTCGAGGAGGACGACGGGCGCCTGGAGCTGGCGATGTGGGTCACGCGCAAGGACGTGCCGCTGCGGCCCGGCGACCAGTACGTCGTCGACGGCGTGACGTTCCACGAGTCCGAACGCGGCCGCGCCTCCTACACGACCGAAGGCGCCACCGGCCTGCCGGCCGGCGGCGAGATGGAGTTCGTCGACTGCACCAACGCCGACGAGTCGGCGCTGCTCTCGTTCGAGCGCTGGGCCCCGGACATGCCCTGGGAGGTATCGACGGGCAAGCCCGTCTCGCCCGGCGAAATCACCGTGTATTCGGCACCCCCACCCAGCCCGGCGTAGCGCACCAGGTCAGCTCGGTGCCCCTTCATCAGCTCGCCGTGACTCCGGCCGACGTATCCGGGGAAGGGCTGGGACTCGCGCTCAACGCGCCCGCTACCCACGCCGCTGGCCAGCTGCCGGCTCGACCACCCCGCCGGCGGCGCCGCGCTCCTGCTCGGCGTGCTCGGCGCTTCACATGTCGTCGCGGTCGAGCACGCGGGGCCGTTCTCCGAGGAGATCTCTTGTACCGCACGCAATCTCGGGGCCGACCTGCCCGAGCGCACCGATGCGCCCGGCTACCGCCTGCGATCCCGTACCGACACCCACGACGAGGCGAGCTTTCGCCGCCTCGCGCAGGACCTGCGCGGCCGCTGCGCCCACCGGGCGGGCTGGCTCGGCGGCACGTTCCCCGGCGATGACGCCGCGCTGACCGTGCTGGCCGCCGAACCCGACGGCGCCGGCTGGCGCTGGCAGACCTGGCACCTCTATCCGGGCCGTCCCGCCGGCAACGGCGGAACGGTGGTTCACACGGCCAGCCGGTGGCGCCCGTGAGCCGCAACCGCCTGTTCGTGATCGCCGGTGTGCTCGGCGCGGCCGGCGTGGCGTGTCTGATCTTCGGAATCATCTTGCTGCAGAAGAACATTGCGTCGTATGTCGCCGGCCACTATCACGAGTACGCCCGCGACGTGAACGGGACTCGCTACCAGTGCAGCGGTTCGCCCGACCAGGTGGCCGACACGCTCGCCGACTATGCCGAACCCGACGCGCGGGCCGACAACGGCAAGACCGAGTACCTGCGCTACAGCAACAACATCGTGATCGTCGGCCCCGACGGCAACTACCCGTGCAGCATCCGCGTCGAACCGCTGAGCGCCGGATACAGCCACGGCGCCTTCATCTTCCTCGGCCCCGGATTTTCCCCTGGATCCCCGTCGGGCGGCGCCGGAGGCACCCCCGGCGGCCCCGGCGGAACCAAGTGAGGCAACACGCAAAGGAGAACACCATGTACCTCGCCGTCGAGATCGGCACCGTCGACCTCAATCCCGTGCTGAAAGGCGCAGTCGCGACGATCCTGTACTTCGTCGTCGGCATGGCCGTGCTTCTCGTCGGGTTCTACGCGGTCGACGTGCTGACCCCTGGGAAGCTGCGCCAACTGGTGTTCATCGACCGCCGCCCCAACGCCGTCATCGTCGCGGGCGCGATGTACATCGCCCTGACCGTCGTCATCATCACCGCCATCGCCAACAGCTATAGCCAGCTGGGCCAGGGACTCCTGGGCGTGGCGGTGTACGGGCTGATGGGCGTGATCCTGCTGGGGATAGCGCTGCTGGCGATGCACCTGTTGATACCGGGCAGCTTCCACGAGCACATCGACGAGCCGGAGCTGCATCCGGGATCGTTCGCGGTGGCGCTGATACTGCTCGCCGTCGGAGGGGTGACCGCCGCGGCGGTGTCATGAGCGCTGTCAGCTCCGCGGGCGATGTGCGCACGCCCGAGGCGACGCCGCCCGCGGCGTCGTCGGGGCGATGGCGGGCGCTGCTGCTGGCCGCCGTGGCGGCGTGCGCGGCGTGCGGCATCGTCTACGAACTCGCGCTGCTGACGCTGTCGGCCAGTCTGGACGGCGGCGGGATCGTCGCCACCTCACTGATCGTCGCGGGCTACATCGCCGCGCTGGGCGTGGGCGCCCTGGCGGTCAAGCCGCTGCTGGCCCACGCCGCGATCACCTTCATCGCCGTCGAGGCGCTGCTGGGCATCATCGGTGGCCTGTCGGCGGCGGCGCTGTACGTGGTGTTCGCGTTCGTCGACGGGTCGACGTGGGTGCTGGCGGTGAGCACCGCGCTGATCGGCGGCCTGGTGGGTGCCGAGGTGCCGCTGCTGATGACGCTGCTGCAGCAGGGGCCGGACACGCCCCGAACAAGAGCAAGCCGCCGATGCCGGGCGCACGCTGGCCAACCTCAACGCCGCCGACTACCTGGGCGCGCTGCTGGGCGGGCTGGTCTGGCCGTTCCTGCTGCTGCCGCAGCTGGGGATGATCCGCGGCGCGGCGGCCACCGGCATGATCAACCTGGCGGCGGCGGCCGTCGTGGCGATTTTCCTTCTGCGCCAAGTGGTTTCGACACGGCAGCTGGTGCTGGCGCTGTGCGCGCTGGCCGCCGCCATGGGGCTGCTCGCCACCCTGCTGCTGCGTTCGGCCGACATCGAAACAACAAGCAGGCAACGGCTTTACGCCGACCCGATCATCGCCTACCGGCACACGGCCTATCAGGAGATCGTGGTGACCCGCCGCGGCAACGACACCCGGCTGTACCTCGATGGGGGGCTGCAGTTCTCCACCCGCGACGAATACCGCTACACCGAAAGCCTCGTCTACCCCGCCCTCGGCAACGGCGCCCACTCGGTGCTGGTGCTCGGCGGCGGAGACGGCCTGGCGGCTCGCGAATTGCTGCGCCAGCCCGGCATTTCCAAGATCGTGCAGGTCGAGCTCGACCCCGCGGTGATCGACATCGCGCGCACCACGCTGCGCGACGCCAACGGCGGTTCGCTGGACAACCCGCGGGTGGCCGTGCTGACCGAGGACGCGATGAACTGGTTGCGCGGACCGAGCTGTGGACCGCTTCGACGCGGTCATCGTCGACCTTCCCGACCCCGACACACCCGTGCTGGGCCGGCTGTACTCAACGGAGTTCTACGCGCTGGTCGCCCGCGCGCTGGCCCCCGGCGGGCTGATGGTGGTGCAGGCGGGCAGCCCCTTCTCCACCCCGACGGCGTATTGGCGCACGGTGTCGACGATCCGGGCCGCCGGCTACGCGGTCACGCCGTATCACGTGCACGTGCCCACGTTCGGCGACTGGGGATTCGCGCTGGCGCAGCGCGCCGACGTCCCGCCAGTACCGAAGGTGCCCGCCAATGCGCCGCCGCTGCGCTACCTCAACCAGCAGGTGCTCGACGCCGCCAGCGTGTTCTCCGGCGACATCGGGCCGCGCCCGGTGGAGCCGTCGACCCTGGACAATCCGCGCATCGTCGAGGACATGCGGCACGGGTACGACTAATCCGATGGTGCCGACCCGCTGCGCCCGGCGACCACGCCGCGCTTGGGATCGACACCATCCGATGGTGCCGACCCGCTGCGCCCGGCGACCACGCCGCGCTTGCGATCGACACTGCTACTCCTCGTCGAGCGCGGCAAGCACCTCGTCGGACAGGTCGACGTTGGTCCAGACGTTCTGCACGTCGTCGCTGTCTTCCAGCGCGTCGACCAGCTTGAACACCTTGCGCGCGCCGTCGACGTCGACCGGCACGCTGACCGACGGCTGGAAGCTGGCCTCGGCGGAGTCGTAGTCGATGCCGGCGTCCTGCAAGCGCGGTGCGCACCGCCACCAGGTCGGTCGGCTCGGAGATGACCTCGAAGCTCTCACCGAGGTCGTTGACGTCCTCGGCGCCGGCATCCAGCACCGCGGTCAGCACGTCGTCTTCGGTCAGGCCGTTCTTCTCCAGCGTGACGACGCCCTTGCGGGTGAACAGGTAGGACACCGAGCCGGGATCGGCCATGTTGCCGCCGTTGCGGGTCACCGCCACCCGGACCTCGCCGGCCGCGCGGTTGCGGTTGTCGGTCAGGCACTCGATCAGCACCGCCACGCCGTTGGGCCCATAGCCCTCGTACATGATGGTCTGGTAGTCGGCGCCGCCGGCTTCCTCGCCGGCGCCCCGCTTGCGGGCGCGCTCGATGTTGTCGTTGGGCACCGAGGTCTTCTTCGCCTTCTGGATGGCGTCGTACAGCGTCGGGTTGCCCGCCGGGTCGCCACCGCCGGTCCGCGCGGCGACCTCGATGTTCTTGATCAGCCGGGCGAACTCCTTGCCACGGCGCGCGTCTTTGACGGCCTTCTGGTGCTTGGTGGTGGCCCACTTGGAATGGCCGCTCATCGGTGTCCTATCTGCAAGTCCTCTTGTTTTTGTGGCCAGACGAGTCTACGTGGACGGTCGGGCTGGCTCGCCCGGCCCAGCTACCCCTCCGGCTCAGGGTCTCCCAGCAGTCACAGCCGACACGTCCGCGGATCAGCGGTTCTGACCGAGTAGCGCTAGCACATCCGCTAGCGCTTTTCGTATTCACGTCAGCACCTGTCGGTGGTGCCGATGTGGCTGGTGTGCAGACCAGCGGTCCTCAGCCGGTGACGAGGTCGACGAACAGCTGGTGGATGCGCCGGTCGCCGGTCATCTCGGGGTGAAACGCGGTGGCCAGCGTTGCGGCCCTGCTGCACCGCGACGACGTGCCCGGCCGCGCTGGCCAGCACCTCCACCTCGTCACCGGCCCGCTCGACCCAGGGGGCGCGGATGAACACCGCGCGCACCGGATCGCTCAGCCCCGCGAACGGGATGTCGCCCTCAAACGAGTCGACCTGTCGCCCAAAAGCGTTGCGCCGCACCGTCATATCGATCGCGCGCAGCGGCAGCGCCTCGCGCCCGCCCGCTCCGGCGTCGAGGATCTCGCTGGCCAGCAGGATCATGCCCGCGCAGGCGCCGTAGGCGGGCAGCCCGTCGGCCAGCAGCGCCCGCAGCGGCTCCAGCAGGCCGAGGTCGAGCAGCAGGTGGCTCATGGTGGTCGATTCGCCACCGGGAATGACCAGCCCGTCGACCGCCTCGAGCTCGCTGCGCCGGCGCACCGGCATCGACTCGGCTCCGGCCTCGCGCAGGGCCGCGAGGTGCTCGCGGGTGTCGCCCTGCAGCGCCAGGACCCCGATCCGCGGGGCGCTCACTGGTTGGTCGGCTGGTATCCGCGTTTGAAGCGGGTCAGCCCCTCCTGCATGACCGCCGCGACCATCTCGCCGGACTGGGTGAAGATCTTGCCCTGACACAGCGAACGGCCGCCGCTGGCCGACGGCGAGCTACTGGTCGTACAGCAGCCACTCGTCGGCCCGGAACGCCCGCATGAACCACATCGCGTGGTCCAGCGACGCCACCTGCAGGTGCTCCCGCACGTCGAGATGGGTGACCTGCGCCGATCCCAGCAGCGTCAGGTCGCTCATGTAGGCCAGCGCGCAGATGTGCAGCACCGGGTCGTCCGGCAACGGGTCACGGTGGCGGAACCACACCTGCTGCTGGGAGGCCTTGCCCGGCAACAGCTGCAGGCGCTCGCGCGGCACGATGCAGACGTCCCACTCCTCGAATTGCTTGAACCCGGCGTCGTCGAACACCTTGATCGAGTCCAGCCCGGGCAGGCCGTCGGGCGGCGGCGCGGCCGGCATCGGGTCCTGGTGGTGGATGCCTTCCTGATCGGTCTGGAAGGACGCACCCATGCTGAAGATGATTTCCCCGTGCTGGATGGCGTTGACCCGCCGGGTGGCGAACGAGCCGCCGTCGCGGGTGCGCTCGACGATGAAAACCGTGCGCTCCTTGGCGTCCCCGGGCCGCAGGAAATAGCCGTGCAGCGAATGCACCTGATAGCGCGGGTCGACGGTGCGCACCGCCGACACCAGCGACTGGCCGGCTACATGGCCCCCGAAGGTGCGCTGCAGGAATCCCGACTCTGGGCTGAAGATGCTGCCACGGTAGATGTTGACCTCGAGCTGCTCGAGATCAAGGATCTCTTCGATCGCCACGACTAGGGCAGTCTTCTCTTCGCGCAAGCGCTCATCGACATTTTTTACCAGCCGCGTTCGGCCAGCCGATGGGGCTCCGCGATCTGCTCGACGTTGATGCCGACCATCGCCTCGCCCAGCCCGCGCGACACCTTGGCGAGCACGTCGGGGTCGTCGTAGAAGGTGGTGGCCTTGACGATGGCGGCGGCGCGCGCAGCGGGGTCGCCGGACTTGAAGATGCCCGAGCCCACGAACACGCCCTCGGCGCCGAGCTGCATCATCATCGCCGCATCGGCCGGGGTGGCGATGCCGCCCGCGGTGAACAGCGTGACCGGCAGCTTGCCGGCCCGGGCCACCTCGACGACGAGGTCGTAGGGGGCCTGCAATTCCTTTGCGGCGACGTACAACTCGTCTTCGCGACAACGACGTCAGCCGGCGGATCTCGCCGCCGATCGCCCGCATGTGCGTGGTCGCGTTGGAGACGTCGCCGGTGCCGGCCTCGCCCTTGGAGCGGATCATGGCCGCGCCCTCGCTGATGCGCCGCAGCGCCTCACCGAGGTTGGTCGCCCCGCACACGAACGGCACGGTGAACTTCCACTTGTCGATGTGGTGGGTGTAGTCGGCGGGGGTGAGCACCTCGGACTCGTCGACGTAGTCGACGCCGAGGCTCTGCAGGATCTGCGCCTCGACGAAGTGGCCGATGCGGGCCTTGGCCATCACCGGGATGGTCACCGCGGCGATGATGCCCTCGATCATGTCGGGGTCGCTCATCCGCGACACCCCGCCCTGGGCGCGGATGTCGGCGGGCACCCGTTCCAGCGCCATGACGGCGACGGCGCCGGCGGCCTCGGCGATCTTGGCCTGCTCGGGGGTGACGACGTCCATGATGACGCCGCCCTTGAGCATCTCGGCCATGCCGCGTTTGACGCGGGCCGTTCCGGTTCGCCCGCTGCCGTTCGGTGGGTGGGCGGTACTCACTGCTTGATCTCCTTCAACCGTTGTCGACCCAGTCTAATGAGGCGCTTTGACCCGCGTTGACTCCGCGGAGTCAGCGGATGGACAGCAGCGGCCCGGGGGTGCGGTCCGCCGGCGAGCGCGGCCGCGTCGGTGAGCAGTCCGGATAGTTGCATGGGGTACACCGTCTCCCCCGCCGCGACCAGCGCGGCGATGTCAGCAGCGTCACACCAGCGGTGGCCGTGGATGTAGCTGCGTTCCAGTTCGGTTCGGCCCGTGCGGGACGGCTCGAACCGGTGGGTGCGGTGGACGAAGTAGAACTCCTCGCTGTCGATCAGCGAGCCGTTGAACTCGAAGACCTCGTCGCGCCGCCACACCGGCCCGACCATCTCGGCCGGCGCGACCCGCAGGCCGGTTTCTTCGGCCAGCTCCCGCGCGGCGGCCTCGGCCAGCCGCTCCCCTTGCTGCACTTCGCCGCCCACGGTGAACCACCACTTGCGGCGCGTGCCGGTCGGCGAGCGCGGGATCCGACCCGCACAGCAGCAGCACCGCGCCGGTGTCGTCGAGCAGCACGATGCGCGCCGAGGTGCGGTGGTTGAGGACGCCGTAAGATCGCCGTGAGCCAGCGCGTGCGGCCGCTCGACGATCTCGAAATAGCTGGGCAGCGCGGCGGTCCCGCCGAGGTGGAACAGCCGCACCAGGGGCCGCTCGGCCAGCGCCAGGGTGTCCCGGACCGCGTCGTTGTGGAAGCGGCGGGCCAGCACCACCCGGGCCTCGGCATCGGCCAGCTCGGCGATCAGCCCGGCCGGCAGCGACGCCGGATCGACGACGGCCAGCGCGGCCGACAGCTCGTTCTCGGCGCTCTCCCGCGCGGGCCGGGCCGCCCCCTCCGCGGCGTCGGCCAGCGCCGCCAGCCGCCGCCCTTCGGACGCGCCGCCGTAGGCGTCGATGGCGACGGCGCGCGACACCACCGCGCGCCGCGCCAGTGCACCGTCGAGCGCCTGCCACGACAGGTCGTAGCGGACGTGCAGCCGGTCCAGCCGGTTGGCCGTCCGGTACGCCCAGGCGCCGAAGACCGCCAGCACCGCGACGAAGACCGCGATGACGACAATCAGCCATGTCATCAACTGGCCACCTCAACCTTGGCGCCTGATGCGGCGACCGTCTCGTAAACCCGCATGATCTGGCTGGCCACCACCGACCAGTCATAGCGCTGGACGGCTGCCGAACCGGCCGTCACATAACGTTCCCGCAGCACATCATCCTCCAGCACCGCGATCAGCGCATCGGCAAGCGCGTCGCCGTCGCCGACGGGCACCAGGCATCCCACCTCGCCGTCGCGCAGCACGCGCCGGAAGGCGTCCAGGTCGCTCGCCACCACCGGGGTGCCGGCGGCCATCGCCTCGACCAGGACGATGCCGAAACTCTCTCCGCCGAGGTTGGGCGCGCAATACACGTCGGCGCTGCGCATCGCCGACGCCTTCCCGGCGTCGTCGACCTGGCCGAGAAAGCGGATGTGGTCCACCAATTCGCCTGCCTGGACGCGCAATTGGTCCTCGTCGCCGCGCCCGACGACGAGCAGCTGCACGTCGGCGAAACGCTCGACCAGCCCCGGCAGCGCATCGAGCAGCACCGACATGCCCTTGCGCGGCTCGTCGTAGCGGCCCAGAAACAGCACCGTCTTGCCGGCGCGTCGGGTAGCCGTCCAGGCGCGGCGCCGAGGCGAACGAGGCGACGTCGACGCCGTTGGGGATCTCCACCGCGTCGGTGCCCAGCGCCTCCATCTGCCAGCGCCGGGCCAGGTCGGAGACCGCGATCCGGCCGACGATCTTCTCGTGCATCGGGCGCAGGATGCCCTGAAACACCGTCAGCGTCAGCGATTTGGTGGTCGACGTGTGAAAGGTGGCGACGATCGGGCCCTCGGCGATGTTGAGGGCCAGCATGGACAGGCTGGGCGCGTTGGGCTCGTGCAGGTGCAGCACGTCGAAATCGCCTTCGGCGAGCCACTTTTTCACCTTGCGGTGGGTGGCCGGCCCGAACCGCAGCCGGGCCACCGACCCGTTGTAGGGAATCGGGACGGCCTTGCCCGCCGAGACGACGTAGTCGGGCAGCACGGCGTGCGGCGAAGACGGCGCGAGCACGCTGACGTCGTGGCCCGCGGGCGCGCATCACCTCGGCCAGCTGCAGGACGTGCGACTGCACCCCGCCCGGAACGTCGAACGAGTAGGGGCAGACCATCCCGATCCGCATCAGGCGTCCTTGAGCCGGGCCTGCTTGGCTTCGGGGAGGTCGGCCAGCCACTGCGGCTGCATCATGTGCCAGTCCTGGGGATGGTCGCGATGTTCTTCTCGAACTGAGTCGGCCATCGCCTGGGTGATCGCGCTGGACGTCGCCGCTGGTGCAATCCAGCGGCGGGGCGATCTCCCAGCGCCACCCGTCGCCTTCGAAATAGACGTGCACGGGCAGCAGGGCGGCGCCCGGTCGCGATCGCGAGCTTCGCCGGTCCGGCCGGCATCCGGGTGGGTTCGCCGAAGAAATCGACCTGGACACCGGTGCGGGTGAGGTCGCGCTCGGCCATCAGGCAGACCACCCGGTTGTCCCGCAGCCGGTCGCACAACACGTCGAAGGGTGGCCGCTCGCCCCCGGACAGGGGCAGCACCTCGAAGCCGAGGCTTTCGCGGTAGGCGATGAAGCGCCGGTACAGCGACTCGGGTTTGAGTCGCTCGGCGACGGTGGTGAAGGTGCCGTGCGTCTGCGCCATCCATACCCCGGCGATGTCCCAGTTGCCGCTGTGCGGCAACGCCATCACCGCGCCGCGCCCCGAGGCCAGCGCCGCGTCCATATTGTCGGCCCCCAGGACGCCGAGTCGCCGTAGCTCGCGGCCCAGCGCGCGCAGGTCCATGCCGGGCAGCCGGAACGCCTCACGCCAATAGCGGGCGTAGGAGGCCAGCGAGGCCCGCATCAGCGAGTCCGGCACGTCCTGCGGCGGCACGCCGATGACGCGGGCCAGGTTCTTGCGCAGCTGGTCTGGTCCGCCGCCGCGGGCGGCGTAACGGGCCCCGGCGTCAAAAGCGTTGCGCGCGGCGAACTCCGGCATCGCCCGGACCGCCATCCAGCCGGACGCGTACGCCCAGTCGGCACCCATCCCGCCCGTCAGGCGGCCCACCATCCGGCTCGCCAGCTGGCGCGCCCTGCGGGGTTGCGCCCCAATCGTTTTCATGCCCGGCGGAGTGGGGATCACTTCTCGCTCACCAGCCTCTCGGTCGCGCCGGGCGAGGTGCGCACCGCGTGCAACCGCTGCGCGCAGGTGACCAGGCTGGCCACCGCCAGCATCCACATCGCGACCGGCAGCGCGGGCGGCCAGGCGACGAACGGAAAGTCCGACACGCCCGCGCCGACCAGCACGATGATCAGCCGTTCCGGCCGTTCGATCAGGCCGCCGTCGCCGCGCAGCCCGCTGGCTTCGGCGCGGGCCTTGATGTAGGAGATCACCTGCGAGGTGACCAGGCAGATCAGCGTCGCCGCCGCCAGCAGCTTGTCGTGCAGGCCGAAGACGATCCACCACAGCAGCCCGCAGAACACGGCGCCGTCGCTGACCCGGTCGCAGGTGGCGTCCAGCACCGCGCCGAACCGGGTGCCGCCGCCGCGTTCCCGGGCCATCGCCCCGTCGAGCATGTCGAAGAGGACGAAGAACCAGACCACACACGCGCCGGCGAACAGCTTGCCCATCGGGAACAGCGTCAGCGCCCCGGCCACGGCGACGATGGTGCCCAGGACGGTGACGACGTCGGGGGTCAATCCCAGCCGCAGGCATGCCCGTGCGGTCGGAGTGGTCAGCCGCGCGAACGCCGCCCGGGACAGGAACCGCACCTTGCTCATCTGCGCCGGCTCATGGTTGTTTCGTCCACTCCGTGGCCAGCAGCTGGCGCGTCTCGCGCAGCAATTGCGGGATCACCTTCGACCCGCCGACGATGGTGATGAAGTTCGCGTCGCCACCCCAGCGCGGCACCACGTGCACGTGCAGGTGTTCGGCCAGCGACCCGCCGGCCGACGTCCCCAGGTTCAGGCCGACGTTGAAACCGTGCGGCCGGGACACGTTCTTGATGACGCGAATTGCCTTCTGAATGAAGGACATCAGCTCCGCGCTCTCCGCGTCGGTCAGGTCCTCGAGCTCGGAGACCCGCCGATAGGGCACCACCATCAGGTGTCCGGGGTTGTACGGGTACAGGTTGAGCACGGCGTAGACGAGTTCGCCGCGGGCGACCACCAGGCCGTCTTCGTCGGTCAGGTGCGGAATGTCGGTGAACGGCTGCTCGGTTTTGCCCGAGGAGTCGGGTCGCGCTTCATCGGCGCTTCGGCCAGGTAGGTCATCCGGTACGGCGTCCACAACCGCTGCAGGTGGTCCTGCTCGCCGACACCCCTGTCCAGGATGGTGTCGTCGGCGCCCTGCTCGGCCGGTTCGCGATCACTCACGGTCACTCACCACTTGACACTTTCACGAGTTCGGCCGTGGGCACCGAATTCTCGCGGTCGGCGATCCACTTCACGATCGCATCGACGGCGCTGTCGCGGGGCACGCCGTTGATCTGCGTGCGGTCACCGAAACGGAAGCTGACCGCGCCGGCCTGCACGTCGCGGTCACCGGCCAGCAACATGAACGGCACCCGCTGGGCGGTGTGGTGGACGATCTTTTTGGCCATCCGGTCGTCGCTGGCGTCGACCTCGACCCGCACGCCGTGCGACTTCAGCTGCGCGGCAACGCTTTCCAGGTACTCGACGTGCTCGTCGGCGACCGGGATGCCGACCGCCTGCACCGGCGCCAGCCACGCCGGGAACGCCCCCGCGTAGTGCTCGGTGAGGATGCCGAAGAACCGCTCGATCGACCCGAAGAGCGCTCGGTGAATCATCACCGGGCGCTGCCGCGACCCGTCGGACGCGGTGTATTCCAGCTCGAATCGCTCCGGCAAGTTGAAATCCAGCTGGATGGTCGACATCTGCCAGCTGCGGCCCAACGCGTCGCTGGCCTGCACCGAGATCTTCGGGCCATAGAACGCCGCGCCACCGGGGTCGGGCACGAAATGCAGGCCGGAAGCCGCGGCGACCTCGCCAGGACTTCGGTGGCCTCGTCCCACATCTCGTCGGAGCCCGACGTACTTCTCCGGGTCTTTGGTGGACAGCTCCAGGTAGAAGTCGTTGAGCCCGTAGTCGGCCGAGCAACTCGAGCACGAAGCGCAGCAGCGAGGTCAGCTCGTCGTGCATCTGCTCTCGCGTGCAGTAGATGTGCGCGTCGTCCATGGGTGATCCCGCGCGCCCGGGTCAGCCCGTGCACCACGCCCGACTTCTCGTAGCGGTACACGGTGCCGAACTCGAAGAGCCGCAACGGAAGTTCGCGATACGACCGCCCGCGCGACGCGAAGATCAGGGTGGTGCATCGGGCAGTTCATCGGCTTGAGGTAGTAGTCCTGGCCCGGCTTGCGCACCGTCCCGTCCGTCGTTGTACTCCGCGTCGAGATGCATCGGCGGGTACATCCCGTCGGCGTACCAGTCGAGGTGGCCCGAGGTGATGGTACAGCTGCTCCTTGGTGATGTGCGGGGTGTTGACGAACTCGTAGCCGGCCTCGATGTGCTTGCGCCGCGAGTACTCCTCCAGCTCGCGGCGGATCATGCCGCCCTTGGGATGGAAAACCGCGAGGCCGGAACCGATTTCGTCGGGAAAGCTGAACAGGTCCAGCTCGACGCCCAGCTTGCGATGGTCGCGGCGCTGCGCCTCCTCGATCAGCTCGAGGTAGGCGTCCAGCGCCTCCTGCGACTCCCAGGCGGTGCCGTAGATGCGTTGCAGGCTTGCGTTGCTCTGGTCGCCGCGCCAGTAGGCGGCCGAGCTTCGGGTCAGCTTGAACGCCGGGATGTGCTTGGTCGTCGGGATGTGCGGCCCGCGGCACAGGTCGCCCCAAACCCGTTCCCGGGTGCGGGGATTGAGGTTGTCGTAGGCGGTGAGCTCGTCGCCGCCGACCTCCATTATTTCGGCCATGTCTCGGTCCCGACGGACTTGTCGTCGACGAGTTCGAGCTTGTAGGGCTCGTTGGCCAGCTCCTGCCGCGCCTGCGTCCTTGGACTCGTAGACGCGCCGGTCGAACAGCTGGCCTTCCTTGACGATCTGGCGCATCCGCTTTTCCAGCTTCGTCAGGTCTTCGGGCGTGAACGGCTCGGTCACGTCGAAGTCGTAGTAGAAGCCGTCGGTGATCGGCGGCCCGATGCCCAATTTGGCGTGCGGGAACAGGTCCTGGACGGCCTGCGCCAGCACATGTGCGGCCGAATGCCGGATGACGCTGCGTCCCTCGTCGGTGTTGGCGGCCACCGGGACGACGTCGGCGTCGGCGTCGGGCGTCCAACTCAGGTCGCGCAGCTTGCCCTCGACGTCGCGCACCACCACGACGGCGTCGGGCGTGCCCCGCCTCGGCAGCCCCGCCTCCCCGACCGCGGCGGCCGCGGTGGTCCCGGCGGGCACCCGGATCGGGGTTGCCGGGGTGGGCTCTGCGGCGCTCATCGAGATGTTCTCCAGGGGGTGGCGTTGACAGGCGTAGCTGCGTGATCCTGATTGGTCGTAGCCATGCTATCGGTGCCGACCTCGCTCAGGGCTGGCCAGGTTTGAGCCGCACGAACAGCGCGTCGGCTTCGGTCAGCAACTGGTCGCCGTCGGTCAACCGGCCCGACACGAAGATCTTGCGCCCGTCCACCCGGTCGATGCCCGCTTCGAACTGCAGTTCCTTTTCCACCGGGACGATGTGGCGGTAGTCGATCTTGAGGTAGGCGGTGCGCTGTCGCGGGTTGCCGGTGAGCACCGAGGCCGACAGCCCGAGGATGGAGTCGAACAGCATCCCCAGCGCGCCGCCGTGCACGGCGCCGTTGCGGCCCAGATGAAACCGGGCGAAGCGGGCCTGGCCATGGATGCGGCCGTCCTCGGCCCTTGTGCGCCGACATCGGGATCGTCAGGATGTTGCCGCGCATCGGCAGGTCCATCCGCCGGCCCGACGGGGACGCCCATTCGTCGGCGTCGAACGGCGCCAGCAGCGACGACGCCTTCTCCAGCAGGTCAGCGGCCTCGGTGATGACCTCGTCGGGCGCGTCGGCGGCCCGGGCGTGATCCTGCAACGAGCGCACGGCGTCGATGAACCGGCCGTAGTCGGGCCCGCCCTTGGTCGTCGGTTCCGGCGGATTGAATCCGCCGCCCGGGTGTCGCTGATGTTCGGCCACCACCACACCGTATTGCCCGGCGGAGGCGCTTTCGCGCGGTGGTTAGACCGGCTGCTGCGCCCCGGCGGCCGACAACGTCTCGAACTCGTCGTCGGACAGCTCGATCTGGGCGGCGGCGACGTTCTCCTCCAGGTGCGCGACCTTGGACGTCCCGGGGATCGGCACCATCACCGGCGAGCGTTTCAGCAACCATGCCAACGCCAACTGCGACGGCGACGCGTCGTGGTCGGCGGCGATGCGCTGCAGCGGGCCGTCGGGGGCGGCCAGCGGCCCGGCGGCCAGCGGGAACCACGGGATGAACCCGATGCCCTGTTTGGTCGCGGCGTCCAGCAGCGGCTCGGCGCCACGGGCCGTCAGGTTGTACATGTTCTGCACCGACACGATCTCGGTGACCCGCAGGGCCGCGTTCAGCTGCTCGACATCGATCTCGGACAGGCCGATGTGGCGGATCTTGCCCTCGTTCTTCAGGGTGAGCAGCTCGCCCACCTGATCTTCCAGCGGGAAGTTCGAGTCGATGCGGTGCAGCTGGAACAGATCGATGGTGTCCACCCCCAGCCGGCGCAGGCTCATCTCGCATTCCTGACGCAGGTAACTCGGATTGCCCAACGGAATCCAGATGTCCGGGCCGGTGCGCAGCAGCCCCGCCTTGGTCGCGATCACCAGACCGTCGTAGGGATGCAGCGCCTCGCGAATGATCTCCTCGGAGACGTAGGGGCCGTAGGAGTCGGCGGTGTCGATGAAGTTCACCCCGAGTTCGACGGCCCGCCGCAGCACCCGGACGCATTCGTCGCGGTCGTCGGGCGGGCCCCACACGCCCTTGGCCGTCAGGCGCATCGCGCCGAAGCCGAGTCGGTTGACGGTCAGGTCGCCGCCGAAGGTGAATGTTCCGGATGCCCCTGCAACGGTTTTCGAGTTTTCTGCGGTCATTTCTACGACCGTACGCGCCATATGCGGCCGCGCATCTCGGCGTGGCAAGCTGAGCACGTGGACCTACGAGCGCTCGAGGAACTCCCGCTGACCTACTCCGAAGTGGGGGCAACGGCCTCCGGTGAGCTGCCCGCCGGATACGACCATCAACACGCCGAGCGCCAAATCGGCACGGGCCAGCAACGTTTCGAGCAAGCCGCGGCCTCCGTCATGCGCTGGGGCATGCAGCGCGGGTCCGGGCTGCGGGTGCAGGCCAGCTCCGAGATCGCCGTCGTCGACGCGGTGGTGGTGGTGAAGATGGGCTTTCTGCCAGCGCCCTGTCGCGTCGTCTACGTCGTCGACGAACCCGACATCCGCGGCTTCGGCTACGGCACCCTGCCGGGTCATCCGGAGTCCGGCGAGGAACGCTTCGTGGTTCGTCGCGACCCGGCCACCTCGGCGGTGTACGCGGAGGTGTCGGCCTTCTCCCGGCCCGCGACCTGGTGGAGCAAGGCCGGCGGGCCGGTGGTGAAGGTGGGCCAGCGCCTCATCGCCAAGCGCTACCTGCGCGCGGTGTAGCCGCTAACGCGCCGCGATGCCGCCTCCGACGCGGCCGCTGTGCACGCCCTGCGCCAGCCGGGCCAGCGCCACGGCGCCGACGAGCAAACCGAAGTCGCGCAGCGCGACGTCGTAGAAGCCGGGCCCGGTGACCAGGTCGATGATGATGCCGGCCAGCCACGCCGCCACCACCCAGGCGCCCCACCGCGGGGCCACGGCCACCAGCACCCCGGCCACGATCTCGATGATGCCCACCAGGTACATGCACTGATCCGCCGCCCCGGGTACCAGGTCATTGATCCATCCGGCCAGATACATGCTCCAGTGATGCGGGTGGGTGAGCAGGTTGAAGAACTTGTCCAGCCCGACAACGATGGGCGCGATGGTGAACACGGTGCGCAGCGCGAAATACGCCGAGTAGGCCGGATCCCTCAGCTGACCGGCCAGGGCCGGGGTGGCGGTGACTTGTTTGGTGCTCATGGCTGCCTCCATCCCGACGCTCGACTGTGCCCGGGCGCCGACCGGTGTTGCGTCGTGCTCACGCCAGGCCCCGAGTAACCCGCGCTACGACCCCCAGCGGGACAGCAATGCCTCGGCGCCCGTGCACATCTCGTCGATGACGTCGGCCACCGACGCGTCGTTGCGGATCATCCCGACGCCCTGACCGGCATCCACCGGCGCGATCCGGCAGTCGCCGGCGGCGATCGCGGCGGCCAGCTCGTCACAGGCACCCGCGTCCAGCGCCTCCTCGTGACCGGTCCAGTGCTCGACGAATTCGTTGGCCAACACCCGCGACGGGAACCGCGCCGGCCAGGGCAGTCCCTTGGCCACGTCGAAGACCCGGGTGACGGCGGTGTCGGTTTCGCTGGCCGTGACCAGGGCCCGGCGGCCGGTGTCGCCGGTCAGCGCCTCCGGACACGCCGACAACCGGGTGCCGACCCACGCTCCGCTGGCACCTGCGGCCAGCACCGCGGCCAGGCCGCGCGCCGAGGCGACACCGCCGCCGGCCAGCACCGGCACCGAGACGGCGTCCAGAACGGCATCCAGCAGCGGCAGCAGCCCCAGCTTGTCCTCGCCGTGCCCGCCGCCCTCCGACCCGCGCGCGACCAGGATGTCGACACCGGCGTCGACGGCCTGCCGGGCTCCGAGCGCTGTCGTAAACCTGTGTGACGGTGGGGATTCCGGCGTCATGCGCCTTGGCGACCCACGACCATTCGGTGCCGAAGCTGACCGACAGCAGGGCGGGCCGTGCGGCCAGCGCGTCCTCGAGCAGCCCGGCCTCGTTGCGCATCACCCAGTCGACCATGCCGATGCCGAACCGCCCGTCGACGTGCTGTAGCTGCTCGGCGAGCAGCTCCCTGGTCGCGACACTGCCCATGCCGACCATGCCGAGGCCACCGGCCGCCGTGACCGCCGCGGCCAGGCGGCCGCCGGCGACCCCGCCCATCGGGGCGTTGACGATGGGAACCCGCAGACCGAAGTTCGTTGACCAGGGCGTCGACAACATCGAGCGGCTAGTGCGCCGAGGGAATGGTCTTCAGCACCGTCAGCAGGACCACCGAATCCTCGACCGCGTGCAGGGCGTGACGTTCGGGGGGAATCGCGACGTATTCACCGGCCTTGCCGTCCCAGGCGTCGCCGCTGGTCGTCAGGCGCACGTGACCGCTGCAGCACCTGCAGCGTCGCCTCACCGGGGCTGTCGTGTTCGGACAGGTCGTGACCGGCCAGCAGGGCCAGCACGGTCTGGCGAAGCTCGTGGGTGTGACCGCCGTGGATGGTGTGGGCGGCCCGTCCGCTGTGCGACTGCTTGGCCTCGGCGATCTTTTCGGACGAGAGGTCGGTCAGCGAGATGGAATCCATAGTGGGTCCTTCGAAGTTGCAAGGCCGGCACGGGCCTTGAGGGTTGGGCGTTAACCGCTCAGTAGCAGTATCCCCGCCACGACGAGGCCGATGACTTTGACCGTCTCCAGGGCGACGTAGGCGTAATGGGCGCGGGAGCGCGGTCCATCCGATCCCGGCGAGCACCTTGTCGGCACGACGGGTCAGCGCGGGACGCACCGCGACCAGCTGGATGGCCAGTGCGGCCACGGCGACGGCGATCGCCACCGTGACGCCCGACGCGGGTCGGGCCGGCCACCACGATGGCCCCGATGACGAGGGCGAAAGCCACCTCGACGGTGTTGAGCGCGCGAAAGACCAGCCGCCCGATGCCGAGCCCGATCTGCAACGTGACATTGGGCGCCCGGAATTTCAGCGGGGCTTCCAGAAAGGAGATGGCCAGCCACCATGCCGAGCCAGATGAAGGTCAGCGCGACGGCAATCGCTGTGCCGGTGCTCATTTGGCCGCGCCCTTGCAGCGTCAGGTGAGCCAGCACAGATCCGGCTCGACGAACGGGTCGAGCCGGTCCACCGAGACGGGCGCTCCCCAGGTCTCCATGGCTCCTTGCATGAGGCCCAGATGCACCGGACAGACGACGCTCGAGGAGTTTTCGGCCAATTCCAGAAAGGGGCAGTGCCGAAGGCCGACCTGCTGCTCTCCGTCGCTCACCCGGCGCTCGGGGGCGAAGCCGAGCTCGTCGAGCACATCGATCAGGTGGGCGATGGCCTCTTCGGCGCCGTCGGCGTCGTCGGGCAGCGGGTGCGATTCGGCATCGATCTTCTGCCCCCAGGCGCGGCCCGCGGCCAGGGCTTTGGGCCCGGGATCGCGCTCGGTGGCGAAGGCCATGGCCAGGATCTCGGCCAGCAGTCGATAGTGCCGCGTTCCGCCGCGATCCATCTGCCGGACCGCGCGGAACATCAGCGGTGGACGCCCCGGCCCCTTCCGGTCCAGCTCGACATGCTCCACCTGGCCGTCAGCGACCAGGCTGTCGAGGTGGAAGCGGACGGTGTTGGGGTGCACGCCCAGCGCGTCGGCGATTTCGGCGATGCTCATCGGATCCGGCGAGGCCCGCAACAACCGCATCACCGCGCGCCGCCGGCCGGCCGATTCCCCGGCTGACGAGTCCTGGGAATTCCCGGATTTCACAGGGCCCCTCCCGCTCGTTGTCCTTCACGCCCCGTCCGAATGCGTGGCACTGGGCTGGCCCGCCACCAGAGGTGTGTCGACACCGAGTGGACCGAGCTTGGCCGCCCCGCCCGGGGACCCCAAGGGGGCGTCGCGACCCGGCAGCGTTTCAGCGAAGAACGCTTCATTGTCGGCGAGGTAGGGTTTGAGGTCCTCAGGCAGGTCATCTTCGTAGTAAATCGCTTCCACCGGACAAACCGGTTCACACGCGCCGCAATCGACACATTCGTCGGGATGAATGTAGAGCGCCCGGCCGCCTTCGTAAATGCAATCGACCGGGCATTCGTCGACGCAAGCGCGGTCCATCACATCGATGCATGGCTTCCCGATCACGTAGGTCATGCGCTAGAGTTTACACAACACCACTTGTGAAAACTAGAGGGAAGGTCGGAGAATCCATGGCCGCCAACGAACTTGACGTCCGCCAGCTGCGCAAGCCGGACAAGCACCCGACCATCTTCGCGACCTACGCCGCGCTGCAGGTCGGCGAATCCTTCGTGCTGGTCAACAACCACGACCCCAAGCATCTGCACGACGAATTCGAGGCCGACTACCCGCGCGGCTACGACTGGGAGTACCTCGACAAAGGCCCGACCGTCTGGCGGATCCGGATCGGTAAACTCACCGATACCCCACCCCCAGTGCGCCACGGACACCTCGAGCTGGCCCTGGAGCCGCTGGAAAGCTCTGCGCGGCAGGAGATCTGATGTCAGGACAACGAGCAGGTTCCGAACTTCCGCTACCGTCATCGAGCCGCGGCGACGACGCGGTTGCCGGCCACTGGCTGCTGGCGCGGCTCGGTAAGCGCGTGCTGCGCCCCGGTGGTGTCGAGCTGACCCGCGCCCTGCTCTCCCACGCCGAGCTCAGCGGAGCCGACGTCGTCGAGCTGGCACCCGGCCTGGGCCGCACCGCCACCGAGATCGTGGCCCGGGGGCCGCGGTCGTACGTCGGCGCCGAGGGCGACCCGGACGCGGCCAACGTGGTGCGCGGCGTGCTCAGCGATGTCGGCGCGCAAAACGCGGCCGTCCGGGTCGCGGACGCGGCCGCCACCGGGTTGCCCGACGCCAGCAGCGATGTCGTCATCGGAGAGGCGATGCTGAGCATGCAGGGCGACGCGGCCAAGGGCGCCATCGTCGCCGAGGCGGCGCGGGTGTTGCGGCCGGGCGGCCGCTACGCCATCCACGAACTCGCCCTCACTCCGGACACCGTGTCGGAGGAGATCAGCACCGACATCCGGCAGGCGCTCGCCCGGGCGATCAAGGTGAACGCGCGTCCGTTGACGGTCGCGGAGTGGTCGAAACTGCTCGCCGAGCACGGATTGGTGGTCGATCAGGTGGAGACCGCGCCCATGGCGCTGCTGCAACCGCGCCGGTTGGTCTCCGACGAAGGGCTCGTCGGAGCGCTGCGATTCGCCAGAAACGTGCTCCTGCACCGCGACGCCCGCAAGCGGGTCCTGACCATGCGCCGCACGTTCCGCAAACATCGCACGCAGCTGGCCGCCGTCGCCATCGTCGCCCACAAGCCGGCGGCATGCAGACAACGCCTGACAATCGCTGCAACGCTTCGACCTTCGCCTTTGCACCCCTGGGAGACTTTGGGCCCGTTCCGCAATCTCTGCGTGACGGTTTAGTTACGCCCCCTGACAAAACTTGGCTGCGGCAGTTGCGGGGAGAACAAAGGAGCTTGCCGCTTATGGGTGCAACCCCACCGTTGTTGACGGAGTCCGACCTCGACGCGTTGGCGTCGCGATTTTCTGCAGTCGCATTACCTCGGGTCGATCTATGCCGATTGGTCACCGGATCGACGGCTCGACATGTTCCTGCGGCGGCGTGGTCTCGCCCGGGTGGCCAATGACGGCGACCTGTCCCACAACGTCTTGGAACGCATCATGGCCCGCGGCCGCGCCACGCTGGTGCGGCATTGATCGGCCTTCTTGTTCCGTAGCACCAGGTAGGCGATCCGATGACCAAAAACCTCAAAAAAACGGAGTTTCTGACGGCGAAAATACCGGCCAACGCATTGGTACAGACGTACTATTGTGCCCTAGAGCTGAACGCGCCGCCGGGGTCGGATGAGTCGTTGAGGCTAGCGGGGAGGGGACAATGAATTCACCGAAATGGACGGTTCATTGGCCGCAGCGCAGGCCGACTGCCACGATCTACCAGTTGACCGACCGCCTCCACAAAGGACACATCGCTCGTGTCCCCGCACACCAGATCACGGCGACGGTCGCGGCGTGGCTGGCCGACCTGGGTGCCGACAGCCCATTGGTCGACGAACTCGAGCGCGCCGTCTGTGGCGGCGACTGGGCGGCCGCGCACGCGCTGGGCGAGTGCTTGTCCATCGAGATCGCGGTGGCCGACTGAGAACGTCGTCCAGCAAAGCGTCTTCTTAATCGACATTATTGCTGGTTTTCATCGACAGTTTTGTTGACGTATATCGACGTGCCTGACAGTAACGGGCGTGTCCGACCTCCCGACACAAACGAAGTATCTGCAGGCCTCGCGGGGCCGCCGCGCCTCGCACTACCCGGTGACGACCGCGAGCAGGCGATACTGGCCACCGCCGAGCGGCTGTTGCAGGAAAGGCCGCTGGCCGACTTTTCCGTCGACGACCTAGCAAAAGGCGCCGGGATATCGCGGCCCACCTTCTACTTCTATTTCCGGTCGAAGAATGCGGTGTTGCTCTCGCTGCTCGACCAGATGAACGGCAAGGCGCAGGCGGCGCTGGGAGCGCTCGACGTCGTGTCCTCCGGTGACCCCGAGGCCATCTGGCGGGCGCGCATCGAATCGTTCTTCGAGGTGACCGGGTCGCACCGGGCGGTCGCCGTGGCGGGAGCGGCGGCCAAAGCGACCAACCCCGAGGTGCGCCAGCTGTGGTCCGCACTCATGAGCAACTGGATCTCCTACACCACCATTGCGATCAAGGCCGAGCGCGGCCGCGGCGCCGCCCCCGACACCATCCCGGCCGCGGAGCTGTCGGTGGCGCTGAACATGCTGAGCGAGCGGATGATGGCCGCGGCGTTCACCGCCGAGGATCAGGCGATCTCCGAAGCCCGGGTGATCGACACGCTGCTGCACATCTGGCTGGCCGGCATCTATCAGCGCTGACCGAGCACCCGTGCCGCGCGGCTCAGGCTCTCGTCGATCAACCGATCGGCGGCCCCGAAGTAGGTCGGGGACGGCTCTTTGCCCACCAGGTCGGCGATCGCCCGCTGCTCTCCGGAAACATCTGCGGCGGACAGGTTTTCGGACATACGTTGCGCGTGAACCGTCAGCCCGGCGAGCAGCTCCCCGCTCTGGGATCCCGCGACGAGGGTGCGGCGGGCCAGTGTGCGCAGCGTGTCCCATTCGGCGTGCCATGCCCCGTCGGGCCGCTCGTCGTTGGCCAGCGCCGCCGCGGTGTGCAGCGTCGCGGCCAATGGCGGTGCCGCGATGGCGGCTCGGCGGATCAGGATGGACAGCACCGGGTTTCGCTTGTGCGGCATCGACGACGAGCCGCCGCGGCCGCCGGCCGCCGGCTCGCTGAGTTCGGCGATCTCCGGGCGGGCCAGGGTGACGATGTCGGAGGCGATGCGGCCCCAGGCGTCGGTGCAGCCGACGAAGGCGTCGGCGACCGCGGTGACCGGCGCGCGGGCGGCGTGCCACGCGGGCCGGTTGTGCAAGCCCAAAGTGGTTGCGGCGCTTTGCACCAGCTGCTGTGAGACGCCGGCCGGATCGGCCGCGCCGGTGAGCAATGCCGTCAGCTCGGTCGTTGCGGCCAAAGTGCCCACGGCGCCGCCGATTTGGATCGGCGTGGTCAGCGCGGCCACCCGCTCGTATGCGTCGACGATCCCATTCAGCCAGCCGGCCGCCTTGACACCGAAGGTGGTGGGCGCGGCGTGTTGGGTGAGGGTGCGGGCCACCATCGGCGTGCCCCGGTGCCCGGTAGCGAGTGCGGACACCGTCGAAATCTGCTGTCCCAGCTGGGTTGTCAGGCCGTCGGCGACCGCGCGTATGGCCAGCATCAGGCTCGTGTCCAGGACGTCCTGGCTGGTGAGCCCCCGGTGTATCCAGGGCGCGATGGCCGGTTCTGCCCGCTGCCGCAGCAGTTTGACCAACGGAATGACCGGGTTGCCACCGTCCTCCGCGGTCACCGCGAGCGACTCACGGTCGTTGCGGGTGACCAGATTCCGCAGGCCCGTTTCGGCGCAGTCGGCGGGTGCCAGACCGGCGGCCGCCAGCGCGTCCAGCCACGCGCATTCCACCGCGATCATCGATCCCAGCAGCGCCTCATCGGTCATGTGCTCGCCCGCGCGATGGTCTCCGGGCCACAACAGGTTGCTCATCGCGCGCCTTCGCAGTACTCCAGGAACACGGTCTCGGCCGGGCCCTGCAGGTGGATGTCGAAACGGTAGGCGGTGCCGTCATTTTCGGCGGCGCAGAGCAGCGTGGAGCGGCGCTCGGCGGCCACCGCCGCCAGCAGCGGATCGGTGTTTGGCGCGGCGCCGGGCAGGTAGGCGCGGGTGAACAGCCGGTTCAGCAGCCCCCGGGCGAACACGGTGAGCGCGAAGAACGGCGGACGCCCGGCTGTCGCCGATCCGGGGGTCAGGGTGGTGAAGGAGTAGTTTCCGGCGGCGTCGGTCGCGCAGCGCCCCCAGCCGGTGAACACCGTGTGGTCGCGGCGCAGCGAACCGGCTTGCCGTGGAACATCTCCCGCGCTGTCGGGTTGCCAGAGTTCCACCAGTGCGTCCGGGACGGCGGTGCCGGCGCCGTCGTACACCGTGCCGTGCAACCGGATCGCCCGCGGGTGGCCGTGGTCGACCATCGTGCTGTCACCGGGATACGGCAATCCCAGGTCGAGAAAGGGCCCGACGGTTTGCCCTGGCGTGCAGGCTGATTCAGTCATGCTCGCCCTCGGTCGGGGTCCGTGCGCCGCCGGCCAACACGATGTCCCACCGGTACCCGGTGGCGTACTCCGGCTCGGTGAGGTCATGGTCGTACCGGGCGATCAGCCGTTGGCGGGCGGCGGGATCGAGGATCGACTGGAAGATCGGATCCAGCTCGAACATCGGATCACCCGGAAAGTACATCTGGGTGACCAGGCGCTGGGTGAATGCGGTTCCGAAGACGGAGAAATGGATGTGCGCCGGGCGCCACGCGTTGTGGTGGTTGCGCCACGGGTAGGGGCCGGGCTTGATGGTCAGGAACCGGTAGGTGCCGTCCGGCCCGGTCAGGCAGCGGCCCGCGCCGGTGAAGTTCGGGTCGAGTGGCGCGGGGTGCTGGTCGCGCTGGTGGCGGTAGCGTCCGCCGGCGTTGGCTTGCCAGATCTCGACCAGCTGGCCCGCGACCGGCCGGCCGGAATCGTCGAGGACGCGTCCGGTCACGACGACGCGCTCCCCGATCGGCTCGCCCGGATGACCCGCCGTCAGGTCGGCGTCGAGTGGGTCGACGTCCTGGTGGCCGAAGCACGGTGCCCAGCGTTCGACGCCCTCGGGGTCGACGACGACCAGCGGTTGTGTCGGATGGCGCAAGATCGTGCTGCGGTACGGCGGATAGTCCAGCCGCGGCTGGCCGCGTTGCCCGGCTCGCGCGGCGGCACCCTGGTATTGCGCTGCGATGCGGGCGATCTCCGCGGTGATGTCACCCTGAGAAGCGACGCGCTCGGGGTTCATGAGCCGTGAGGCTACTCTCGGTGGCCCGCCGAATCCCGCAAGCGGGCGATGTCGCCGGGCCTAGAGCGAGCGCACCAGTGCCGCACGCCCCTTGGTGCGCATCTTGTACGTTGCGGAGCCGCGGTATTGCTCCATCCTCGCGGCCATCTTGTTGCCCAGCTCCTCGAGCTCCGCATCGCTGATCTTCACTTCCGGCGGTGCGGGAATCATGTCGCGTTCCTCTTCGTCGGCGTGCGCCTCCAGGACGGTCTTGAACGAGTTCCACTCGTCCTCATAGCCGGGCGCGCTCTGCGGGGTTCTCAGCAGCACGGAAAGCTGGTCGACCACCTGGCGATGCTCGGCATGGGCGACCGCGATCAGCTTGCTGGCGTCTTTGAGCGCCGGGTAGTACAGGTCGTCCTCGATGCGGAAGTGGATGTCGAGCTCGATCAGCAGATCGTCGAAAAGGGCATGCCGCTCTTCGGAATTCACCGGTGCGTCGCTGATCTTGCGGCCCAGGCCCTTGATCACGATGTGGTGTTCCTTGAGCACGTCATAGGCGTTCAATTGGGTCCTCCTTTTGCGATTCCTACCGCCCCGCCGGGAGCGGGCTGTTGCTCGCCGCGGACTTCGACCACTCCGTCGACCAATCGGGCCTCGTAGCACGGCAGCGGCGCTGCTGCCGGGCCGCGCACAACTTCTCCGGACTCGGCCGCGAACCATGAACCGTGCCAGGGGCACACCAGCCGGCCCCGGTCCATCCAGCCGTCGGACATCGGTGCGGCCAGGTGTGGGCAGAATTCGCCGTACGCCGCGACCTCACCGGGCTTGGTCTGGCAGACCACCAGGCCCACTCCGTCGACCTCGACCCGTACCGGCTTGCCGTTCAACGAACTAGCGGGCAGCACCGGCGTCCAGGTGGAGGTGCGCAGCCTCGGACCCGACTGGTCGATGCCGATTCCGGACTCGAAGACCAGGGCACCGCCGAGGTAGCTGCCGGCGACGGTGATGCCGTAGCCGAGGGCGGTGAGCAGGATGCCGCGTCCGTGGCGCCCCTTGTGCCGGTCCCACCAGGACTGCATGTACAGGGCGGTGGCGGCCACATTCACCAGGCCGTGCACAGCACCCACCCGGCGGTCCTCCTCGTGGGTGTGCTGCCAGTCGGTGACGCCCGTGACGGCCGAACCGAGGCTGGCCAGGATGCCCACCCCGAGTGCGCGCGACGCGAATCGCGATGCGTCGACGACCTCGGATGCCGGCTGTGCCGGCAGGATGCTGAGCGCGTCCAGCGCCACCGTCGTCCCGAGGGCGCCACTGGTCAGTGACGCCAGCGGCGGGTGCACCGGGTGACCGAGCCAGACCCCGTTGAGCGCGTTGGCGACGCTGTTGCGGGCGCCGCCGAGCCCGTTGTAGGCGAAGCTCAGCAGGTGTTCGAACCGATAGCTCGGTCGATCAATCCACTCCTGGCGCCCGATAACGGCCAGAACCTTCGATCCGACCTGCTGCAATCGACCCCCTCGTGGCCGACCCACCATGGCACCAGTTCCTTTCCTCAGATCAGCGGAAAACGACGGTTAATTACCGCAAAACAGAACGTTTACCCCTGGTTTACGCCGCGCTCACAAATGCGGAGTGGCTGTCGTGACCACCGTAGCTGCGAGCTTCCGCCTTGTAATTGTGTGCAACCTGTGAATTAGCACCAAGCATTCTTGTAGAAGCCTGGTGATGCGGCTGCCAGGTGATTGACCGCCGCCGAAGACTGCGAGATTCTACTGAGCGGAGAATATTTCTGTACAACAGAGATCGCAGAGGGGCCATGACAGACCATCACGGCGAATCGGCCGAGGTCTTCGAGAACGTGCGCCGGGGAATGATCCCCGCGCACATCTACAACGACCGCGAACTGTTCGCGCTGGAGAAGCAGCGGCTGTTCAGCCGGGCGTGGACGTTCGTGGGACACGAGTCCGAGATCGGCCAGGACGGCGACTACGTGGTGCGCCGCGTGCTCGACGACTCGTTCATCATCACCCGCGACTCGCAGGGCACCGTGCGGGCTCTGTTCAATATGTGCCTGCATCGCGGAATGCAGGTCTGTCGCGCGGAGATGGGAAATGCCTCCAACTTCCGCTGCCCGTACCACGGCTGGACCTACCGCAACGACGGCCGGCTCACCGGGTTGCCGTTCCATCGGGAGGCCTACGGCGGTGACGAGGGGTTCGCCAAGGGCCAAACCCTCTTGCCCGCACCGAATTTCGCGAGCTACAACGGCATGCTGTTCATCAGCATGGATCCGAACGCCCAACCGCTGGACGACTACCTCGGCGATTTCAAGTTCTATCTGGACTACTACACCAAGCAAAGCGCCGGCGGCGTGCAGGTGCGGGGCCCGCAGCGCTGGCGCATCAAGGCGAACTGGAAGATCGGGGCGGAGAACTTCGCCGGCGACATGTACCACACCCCGCACACCCACGCGTCGATCGTCGACATCGGGCTCTTTCGCGAGCCGAAGGCCCAGAAGCGCAAGGACGGTGCCACCTATTGGGCACACCGCGGCGGTGGAACCACCTACAAACTTCCGCCGGGCAGCTTCGAGGAGCGGATGCGCTACGTCGGCTACCCCGACGAGATGATCGGCCGGATCAAAGACGTCTGGACGCCGCAACAGCAACGGGTGGTCGGCGAGGACGGCTTCATGATCTCGGCCGCGACCTGCTTTCCGAACCTCAGCTTCGTGCACAACTGGCCCAAGGTGCGTGACCGCGGCGACGGCCGGCAGGCAGAGGTCCTGCCGTTCATCTCCATCCGGTTGTGGCAGCCGATCAGTGAGAACGAGACGGAAGTGTGCTCGTGGTTCGCGGTGGACTCCGCGGCTCCCGCACAGTACAAACAGGACTCGTACAAGGCCTATCTGATGTGCTTCGGGTCGACCGGCATGTTCGAACAAGACGACGTGGAGAACTGGGTGTCCCTGACGACCACCGCGGGCGGTGCCATGGCGCGACGACTGCTGCTGAACAGCCGGATGGGTCTGCTCGCCGACGACCGTCCCGTCATCGAGGCGTTGTCCCCCAGCGCTTTCCACGGCCCCGGCCGCGCGCAGGTCGGCTACAACGAGCACAACCAGCGAGCGCTGCTGAACATGTGGGCCGACTACCTGCAGGAGGTTTCCGCATGAGAAAGCCCGTGCCGTTTAACGACATTCGGCACCTCGAGGCACATCAGTTCCTGGTGGACGAGGCGTACCTGCTCGATGCCCAGCGGTATGAGGCGTGGCTGGACACGCTGACCGACGACGTCCGCTACACCATGCCGGTGCGCGTCACGACGGCGCGCGGCGCCGGGTTCGACACCTCGCCCGGAATGGACCATTTCGACGAGGACAAATACTCGCTGTGCCAGCGGGTCGCGCGGATGGGCACCGAGCACGCGTGGGCCGAGGACCCGCCGTCGCGGCTGCGTCATTTCATCACCAACGTGCGCACCTTCACCGGCGATGACGAGGTGCACCTGGTGGTCGAATCGGCCGAACTGCTGTTCCGCAGCCGGGGCGACGTCAACGACAGCGCCCTGATGTCGTGCGGACGCGAGGACGTGTTGCGCCGGTGCGATGATCGTTGGAAGCTGGCCCGCCGCACGATCATCGCCGACGAGTCGGTGCTGCGGATGCAGAACCTGGCGGTGTTCCTGTGAACGACGAACTGCGGCAACTGCTCGACGGCGCGATAGGCGAAGCGATCAGCGTCGCAAACGAATTCACCGAGGTGGTAGTGCGCCGGGTCGACACCCGCAACGGGTCGCGGCTGCTGATCAGTGCGCCCCGATCCGGACAGTGGATCACGCTGGACGCGCTGGAGGTCGAGGCATTGACCTGGCAGAACCCCCGTACGCTGGCCGCCATGGTCGGCAATTCCCATGCCCCACTGCTGCCCGACGACGGCGAGCCTCAACCATGACCGGCTGGCTGGAGGGCAAGCGCGCCCTGGTGGTGGGCGCCGGTTCGGGGATCGGCCGTGCCGTGGTCGCGGCGTTTGGCGCCGAAGGCGCGAATGTTGCTGTGCTGGAACGGGATCCGCGCAAGTGCGATGCGTTGCGGCAGCAGCTGCCGCAGGTTCCGGTGGTCGAGGGTGACGCCACCACCCACGAGGCCAATGACCGTGCCGTCGCCGCGGCGGTGGATACCTTCGGCGGACTGGACACCCTGGTCAACTGTGTCGGGGTCTTCGACTTCTACCGCGGCGTGGGTGACATCGAGGCCGACGCGCTCCCCGATGCGTTCGACGAGATGTTTCGCACCAACGTGCTCAGCCATCTGCAATCGGTCAAGGCCGCGATTCCGGCGCTGCGAGGCGCGAAAGGTTCCTCGATCGTGCTGACCGAGTCCGCGTCGTCGTTCTATCCCGGGCGCGGCGGCGTGCTCTACGTGTCCTCGAAATTCGCGGTGCGCGGACTGGTGTCGGCGTTGGCCCACGAACTGGCGCCGGACATCCGGGTCAACGGGGTGGCGCCCGGCGGCACGCTGAACACCGACCTGCGCGGCCTGTCCAGCCTGGGTCTTGACGAGACCCGCCTGGACGACAGCCCGGACCGGGCGCAGGATGTCGCCGCTCGCACTCCCCTGCATGTCGCGCTCACCGGCGAGGACCACGCATGGAGTTACGTGTTCCTGGCATCCGGGCGCTCCCGCGGGATCACCGGCGAAACCGTCCGGCCGGACGGCGGATTCGGGTTGGGCGCACCGCGATGACGGACCTGGATCAGCAGCGCGCTCTGGTGGCACAGGGTTGTCGCGTTGCGGCGGCCCGCGGACTGGTCGACGGCATCCTCGGCCACCTGAGCCTGCGGGTCGACGACGAACATCTGCTGGTGCGCTGCCGAAGCGACACCGACACCGGGGTGGCGTTCACCCGGCCCAGCGACATCCGGCTCATCACCTTCGACGGCACCGCCGGTGCCCCAGGCGAACTCGACGGGTACCGCGTTCCCAACGAACTGCCGATCCACATCGAGACCATGCTGGCCGACCCCGGGCACGTCGCCGTCGCGCACCTGCACCCACCGGACGTCGTCGCCGCCGACCTGGCGGGCATCACCATCGCGCCGATCTACGGCGCCTATGACATTCCCGGTGCCTGGCTGGCGCGCGGCGGTGTCCCCGTCTACGAACGCGCTGTGCTGATCCGGAATTCGCGCCTGGGCAAGGAAATGGTGGCGGCGATGCGCGGCCGGCCGGTGGTGATCTGCCGCGGACACGGAATCACCAGCGCCGCCGCCACGGTGCCACAGGCGGTGCTGCAGGCGATCAGCCTCGACGCCCTGGCCCGGATGTCGTTGCGGGTGCGCGCCGCCGGTGGCATGTGCAACGACATCGACGACGCGGACTGGGACGACCTGCCCGACTTGGGTTCTGCGTTCACCGCCGAGGCGGTATGGCGCCACGAAGTGGCACGGCTTGGCTGAGTCGGATTGTCCGCCTCCTCAGCGGGCCCTACGGGGCCCGCATCGTCACCGGACTAGCCGAACTGACCGCCTCCTCAGCGGGCCCTACGGGGCCCGCATCGTCACCGGACTAGCCGAACTGATCGCCAATCTCCTTGGCGGCAGCGACAAGTGCGGCGGCCACCGCGGGATACCGGGAGGCATCCAGCCGGTTCTGCGGTGCGGCCGCGTTGAGCGCGAGCCGCAGCCCGGGCGCGCGCGTCGGGATCGCCACGGCGACCGAGGCGACGCCTTCCTCACTCTCTTCGCGGTTGGTGGCGTAGCCGCGCTCGCGGATACCGGCAAGCTCGGCCTCCAAGTCGGTACGGCTGCCGATCGAATGCGAGGTGATGCGCTGCAGCTGCTCGCGCGGCAGCAGCGCACGCAGTTCCGGTGACGACAACTGCGCCAGCATGACCTTGCCCGTCGACGTGCAATGGGCCGGCATGGCCCGGCCCAGCCGCGACGCCACCCGCACCGCGGCCGGCCCCTCCACGGCGGCGACGAAACGGACGCTGGCCCCGTCCAGCATGCCGACGTGCACCGTTTCGCGCAGTTGTTCGCTGAGGCTGCGCATGACGGGTGCGGCGGATCGCGCGATGTCGATGCGGCCGAAGATCGCGAACGCCACTCCGGTCAGCGACGGACCGGGCAGGTAGGCCTTGGAGACCGGGTCCTGCCGGACGAATCCGCGATAGGCCAGCATCGCCAACAACCGATGCGCGGTCGACGACGCCACACCCAGATAGCGGGTCGCCTCGCTCAACCGGATCTGGGGCTGCTCACCCAGCAGCAGCAACAGCTTGAGCGCGTTGTCGACCGACTCGATCGGATACTGCGGCGCAAGCGAATCGGCGACAGGCGCCGCGACGCCATCCCCGGCGCCCGGCTCACGCTTGTGTGGCATGGGTCCACGGTAACCAGTTATGAGCGCGGCTTCGGGTTATTCTCGGCATCGTGAGCGGGGCTATTCACGCTGGATACCGCCGTTACGTCGCCATCGGTGACAGCCAGACCGAGGGCCTGTGGGACGGCGACGACACCATCGGCCTGCTCGGATTCGCCGACCGGCTCGCGGTGATGGTCGATTCGCTCTATCCCGGCCTGCAATACGCCAACCTGGCGATCCGCGGAAAGCGGATCGGCCACGTGCTCACCGAGCAGCTTCCGCGGGCACTGGCGATGCGGCCCGATCTGATCACCGTCTGCGCCGGGATGAACGACGTCATCCAGCCCGGGCGATCCTTTGCGCCCGCGCTGGACGACCTCGAGCACATCTACGCCGCGCTGGCCGGATCGGGCGCGACGGTGGTGACGACGACGTTTCCGAACGTCGCCCAGTTCCTGCCGCTGGGACGCCTGGTGGCGGGGCGGCTCACCCGGATCAACGGGGCCATCAGCGCGGCCGCCCATCGCTACGGGTTCCGGCTCGTCGACCTGTACAACGCGCCCTCGATGCGCGAGTTGGACACCTGGGCCATCGACCGGGTGCACGCGTCCAGCAAGGGCCACATGCTGTTCGCGGCCGCGGCCGCCGAAGCGCTCAATTTGCCTGACAGCAACCATGATTGGGCACGTGGCGGCCTCAATCCCCTGCAGCGCTCCTTCGCGGCCGGCACCTACGAGCAGTTGCGCTGGACGCAGGACAGCTTCTTCCCGTGGATCTGGCGGCGGCTGCGCGGCCTCTCGTCGTACGACGGGCGCGAACCCAAACGTCCCCAGCTGGAGCGGCTGGGCACCCCGAGCGAATTCAAGCGCACACCTTAAGCCACGGATCCACGGTCGGTCAGGCATCCTTGACGCATGAATCTGGAGCCCTTGCTGCACTCGATTCCACCGCTCGCGGTTTACCTGGTGGTCGGCGGTGTGGTCGGGATCGAGAGCCTGGGCATTCCCCTGCCGGGCGAGATCGTGCTGGTCACCGCGGCGCTGATGTCGTCACACCATGACCTGGCCGTCAATCCGCTCGGGGTCGGCGTCGCCGCGGTGATCGGTGCGGTGGTCGGCGATTCGATCGGCTACGCGATCGGCCGCCGGTTCGGCATGCCGCTTTTCGACCGCCTCGGGCGGCGGTTCCCGAAACATTTCGGTCCCGGACACATCGCGCTTGCCGAAAAGCTGTTCAACCGCTGGGGCGTTCGCGCCGTCTTCCTCGGCCGCTTCATCGCTCTGCTGCGGATTTTGGCGGGCCCGTTGGCGGGGGCGCTGAAGATGCACTATCCCCGTTTTCTGGCGGCCAACGTCTCGGGCGCCATCTGCTGGGCGGGCGGCACGACGGCGCTGGTGTACTTCGCCGGAATGGCCGCCGAACGCTGGCTGGAACGGTTCTCCTGGATCGGGCTGGTGGTCGCCGTGGTGGCCGGCCTAACCGCCGCAATTTTGTTGCGGGAACGGACATCCAGGATGATCGCGGAATTAGAGGCCGAGCATCACCGCAAGGCCGGCAGCACGTTGATGAACGAGCACCCCTCGTAGCCGTCGCGGCGCTCCAGCACGGCCGGCACCCGGTTCATTCTTGGTCCGAATGGCGGGTATAGCGACGCCCCGGGGACACCGGTCCGTGCGATCAACTCGTCGGAGCTCACCGCGTGGACGCCACGCCGGCTGAAGAGCTCATATGCCGCGGTCAGAACGCGTTCGTGCGGCGGCGCGGCGGGTGCTCCGACATCGGGACTGGTCAGACAGGGCTTAACGGACTCTTAGGGCTCCGCCGGTAGACAGACCGCCCTGTCTCGTTATAGAAAAGAGATTCGCATCCGCGAATGGTCTGTCTTCAGACATTAGGACGGGCATCCATCGGGGCGTTTGGGGCGCCTATCGATCAGGGGGTCCATTATGAATTCCGTCATTGTTGAATCAATGCCCACCAGTCATCTGACGCTGAGCACCAAACTCGTCTACGAACTCGGCGACCCCAATTCCACGCTGCGGGCGACCGCAGATCGCAGCGGCCCGTCGGTGGTGATCTATGCCGGGGGCGAGGTCGACGCCTGCAACGAGGACACCTGGCGCCACCTGGTGCGCGAGGCGGGCAGCGGCGTCACCGCGCCCGGGCCCTTCGTCGTCGACGTCACCGGACTCGACTTCATGGGCTGCTGCGCGTTCGCGGTGCTGGCCGAAGAGGCCAAGAGCTGCCGGGAACGCGGCATCGACCTGCGCCTGGTGAGCTGCGAGTCGCTTGTCGCGCGCATTGTCGACGCGTGCGGCCTCAGCAGCGTGCTGCCGATCTACCCGACCGTGGACTCCGCGCTTTACGCGGCCGCTCGCTGGTAAATCCTGGGGCCGCAATCGGCTCATGGGCGACCATCCCACCGTTGGTGCCGAGGAGGAATTCCTCCTCGTCGACCCACGAACCGGCGAGCCCGCCCCGCACAACGCCGCGGTGGCCGCGGAGGCAGAGCGACAGGGCGTCAAGCTGCAGCTCGAACTGAGCAGTTGCCAGGTGGAAACCACATCGCAGGTGGCTTCGACCAGCGCTGAGCTCGGCGAGGAACTGGGCCGGCTACGGCGCACCGCCGCGCAGGCCGCCGACGCCGTCGGCGTCCAGCTGCTGGCATGCGGGCTGCCGCCGACCACACCGCACCAGTTCCCCGTCACCGACACCCCGCGCTACCGCAGGATCGGCGAAGAGTTCGGGATGATCGCCCACGAGCAAGGCATCTGCGGATGCCACGTGCACGTGCAGGTGCCCGACCGCGCCGCGGCGATCCACGTCAGCAATTGGCTGCGGCCGTGGCTGCCGTCTTTGCTTGCGCTGTCGGCGAATTCGCGGGTGTACCGCAACGCCGACAGCGGCTACGCGAGCTGGCGCAGCGTGCTGTGGCGCCGCTGGCCCGCCGCGGGAGCGCCGCCGTTTTTCGCCTCACCCGGCGAGTACGACGACGCCGTACGCATGCTGGTCGATACCGGGGTGATCCTGGACAAGGACATGATCTATTGGGACGTACGCCTTTCCGCGGACTTCCCGACGGTGGAGGTCCGGGTGGCCGACGTGCCGGCCACCGTCGCCGAGACCGTGCTACTTGCCACCCTGATCAGGGCGGCGGTGATGACGGCCCTCGACGCACCCGATGAGGCTCGGCGGCTCCCGCCCGGTGCGCTGCGCGCGGCCTACTGGAAGGCCGCACACGACGGGTTGTCCGGCCGCACACTCGATTTGATCCACGGCCGTGGCGCGGTGCCGGCGGGTGAGCAATTGAAAGCGCTGGTGCGCCGGGTTCGCCCCGCGCTGGAGTCGCTGGGCGAATACGACCGCGTCATGGGAGAACTCGACCGCGTCGTCTCCCAGGGTAACGGGGCGATGCGCCAGCTGCGGGCGTGGCGCAAACGCGGGGAGGTGCGCGACGTCATCGCCGAAGCCGCCGCGGCCACGCTGAGTTGAGGCGTCCGCGGGCGGTCAATCCCGTTGCCGGGCCCGTTCTCTCGTCAGGCCACGGCGAGTAGGCGATACAGGCCGATCAGTCCGACGACCACGATGATGGCGCGCAGCGCATTGCCCGATAGCCGGCGCCCGTAACGCGCCCCGAGCAGCCCCCCGATCAGCGAGCCCGCCGCGATCAGCCCGGCGGCCGGCCAGCTGATCCGGTCGAAGGCGACCGACGTATAGGCAACGGCGGCAACCACATTCACCACCAGGGCCAACAGGTTCTTGGCCGCGTTCATGCGCTGCACCGACTCCGGCAACAGCGCACCCATCAGGCCGACCAGCAGGATGCCTTGCGCGGCGGTGAAGTAGCCGCCGTAGACGCCGACGGCGAACGTGCCGAACACCAGCGTGGCCATCCGGCGCGGGCTGACGTGCTCGGCCGAGCGTCCCGCCTGCTCGGCGCGTCGCGCCGTCCACGCCTGGATCCGCGGCCCGATCACCACCAGCACCAGCGCCAGCACCAGCAGCACCGGCACGATCTCGCCGAACACCTTCTCGGGCAGATGCAGCAACAGATAGGCGCCCACCACCGCCCCGGCCAGCGAAGCCGGGAGCTGCCACCGCAACCGATCCCACTGACCGCGCAGCTCGGCGCGATAACCCCAGGTGCCCGAGACGCTGCCGGCGACCAGACCCGTCGCGTTCGACATGGTGGCCGTCACCGGCGGATAGCCGAGCGCGACCAGTGTCGGGAAGGTGATCAGGGTGCCGGACCCGACCAGCGCGTTGATCGCACCAGCACCCAGCCCGGCGATGCATATGAGGAACATCTGAAATGGCGACACCGAAGAAAAACCTTAGTCTGCCGCCGATTTCGGCGCGAGGCGACTATCGCCCCGGGCACTCGCCGGTCAGGCGGGCGGGGCTTCGGCGCCGCGTTCCACGCCGGTCCGCAGCTTGACCGAGGCCGAATACGCCAGGGTCCGAAAGTGCAGCACCGGATCGTCGGAGGGTTCGATGCCACCGGTCACCCGCATCGGGTCGAACACCACGATGTCGCCGCCGTGCTCACGCTCGGTGTCCAGACCGGTGACCGTCAGGGTGCCGACGGTGACGATCTGTGTGCTCTGCCAGGCCGCCGACGGGTCCACCGTCGAGTCGGTGGGCCCGGCGATCTGCACCCGGAAGTCGAACCGCACCGGCCCGCCGTCCAGCCGCGCGTTCAGCTCGTCGGTGAGGAAGTCCGGATCCTTGTCCTGGGCGTCCGACCCCGACAGGTATTCCTCGGATACGGTCGGAACCAGGTGGTAGCGAACGAATCTGGCGCTGCCGTCGGCGGCGATCCAGCGGAAGGCGTGCAGGCCGTGGTATTCGGTGGTGGCGTAGCTGGCCGGGACGCGGTTCGCCTCGCGCACGATGGGCAGCGCGCCGAGCAGCTTCGGATGAGTGAGCAGGTGTTTGGCCAGGCGCAGCGGCGTCGTGAGCCCGGGCCGCATCGCCTTGAGCAGATCGATGAAACCGTCCGGCGTGCTGGAGACGAACAGGCGGGCGGTCTGCGTCGAGACGTCGGTGGTGGAGCCGTCGGGCAGGGTGAACTTCACCGCCATCCCGCGCACACCGGACGCGCCGTCGCGCTGCTCGGGGTTGCCCGATCCGTTGGAGAAGCGGATCAGCGCCGGGACGGCCGAGCCATCGAGATGCTGTGCGCGCGAGAGCATGAGCGCGTCGGGGGTCGCGGTGAAGGTGCCGCGATACAGGGTGCCTTTGGCGTGCAAGGCGCGACACCCGGGCTGAGCTCCGCCGGCACCCCGGATCGCCTCGATCGCCTCGTCAGGAGTAATTCCACCGCTCATGGACGAATCTTAGTTGGATCAGTGGGGAAAGCCGAAGAGTTCGACGACACCGTGATCGCGACCGGCCGTATAGCCGCCGTCGACGGCGAGGGCCTGGCCGCTGACGAACGAGGCGTCGGGGGACAGCAGGAAGGCGGCCATGGCGGCGATCTCGTCAGGCTGACCCAGCCGCTGCAAGGCGTGCTCCTTGGTGATGGAGGCCAGCGGGCCCTCCATCCCGGGAATGCTGAAGACGCTGTGCGCCATGGGCGTTTCGATGAAGCCGGGGCAGATGACGTTGGCACGGATGCCGCTGGGGCCGTAGTCGAGTGCGATGTTTTTGGTGAGCAGCACGACGCCGCCCTTGGCCGCGTTGTACGAGCTGCCGCCCGCGGTGCCTTCCAGACCCTCGACGCTGGCGACCGTGACGATCGAGCCCCGTTCGCCGTCGGCCCGGGGTTGTTCGATCATCCTGGCCAGGGCCGCCTTGGCCACCAGGAAGGTGCCGGTGAGGTTGATCCCGATCACCCGGTCCCATTCGGCGCGGTCGAGCAGGTGCACCGGGCCTCCCCCGGCGACGCCGGCGGCGTGGAAGAGGCCGTCGAGGCGGCCCGGCACGGCGGCCAGCACCGCGGCGATCGCGGCTTCGTCGGTCACGTCGGCGGACACGAAGGTGAATTGCGGGCCCAGGCCTTCGGGCGGGGCGGCCAGGTCGGCCCCGATCACGGTGCCGCCCTCGGCCAACAACCGCCGCGCGGTGGCCAGCCCGATTCCCGACGCGGCGCCGGTCACGACGAAGGTGCGGGAACGGGCGCGGTCGGGATTCACCATGTCGGATCCTTATCGGTCGGTCGGTCGGGCGGTCGGCCCAGTCATGGTGACACACCGCCCCGCAATCGGTTCGCGGATATCGGATTTCATGTCGAATCGGTTCCCGCCGTTGGCTTTACAAATGCATCCGGCGGTTTGACAGGCGGGCTGTATCAGGCCATAGCAAACCCATCTTGGACATTCGTGCCGCCCCTGGAGGACGATATCCCCACGGGCGAATCTCGCAGCGCCCGACGGCGTTAGGAATGACGATGTCGACTACTCAGCCTCAGGCGCTGTTCCGTCGGGCCGGATGGCGGGCCGGGGCGATCGGCGCTGCCGCCGTGACCGCGCTGGCCGTCCTGGCCTCCACCACCATGCGGGCCGAACCCACCGCCGCGGTGACACTGACTTCCGACGACGCGATCGCCATCGCGCAGGGCATCTCGGTCACCCCCGCGCCCGGCTGGACGGTCGGAAACCGGGGCCCGAACTGGGTGGCACTGAACAACGCCGACACCAGCGCGCAAATGCGGATCACGGTCAAGCCCGCGGGCGGCACGGATGCCGCGGGACTCCTGCAGGCGCGATATCGACCAATTCACCAGCAGCGCCTCGGCCATCTTGACCGATGTGAACCGCCTGACCCCGCCCGACACCAGGCCGCTGCCCGGCCCCAATTTTCAGCAGGAAGCCTCGATCAACTACACGGCCACCGTGGTGAACCCACAGGGCACGATTCCGGTGATCGGCACGTTCACCGAGCTGCTGAACACCTCGAACGGCCGATCGGCGTTCATCGACTTCCGGCAGGACAGCAGCGCGACCACCCAGGCCGCCGGCGACGGCGGAATGATGATCGCCTCCATGCAGTGAGCCGTTAGCGACCTGCGCGGGCGAGGGTCGGCGTCGCGTGCGCAGAATTGACCGCGTATTACACACTGGGACAAACCGAACGCGGAGGGGTTCATGCCACCAGCCGACACGACGACCAGCACGGCGGAGACGCTCGCGGGCATCGTGGAACGACACGCACAGCAGCGGCCCGACGCGATCGCCATCCGCTACGGCGAACGCCAGTGGTCCTGGGCCGAGTGGAGCTCACGGATTCGTCGCACCGCCGGAGCGCTACGCGCCGCCGGTCTCGAGCGGGGCCAGTGCGTGGCCTTCCTGGACAAGAACCACCCTGCGTGCCTCGAAGTGCTCATCGCCGGCGCCTCCATCGGCGTTGTCACCACCGTCGTCAACTGGCGAGTGATCGGCGACGAACTCGTCCACGTCCTCACCGACAGCGGCGCCCGCGTGCTGCTGGTCGGCGCGGAGCTGCGGGCGGCGGCCGAGGCGGCCGCCCAGCGGGTACCGGGCGTGGAACGCATCATCGAGATCGGCGACGAGTACGAATCGCTGCTCGCCCCGGCGGCAGCGGACGCAGCCCGACCCGAGCGTCGAGGAGAACGAGACAGCGCTGGTGATCTACAGCTCGGGCACCACCGGACGCCCCAAGGGCGTGCTGCTCAGCCAACGCGCGCTGGTCAATCACGCGTCGAACCTGGCTCCGGCGTTCCCCTTCGGCGAGGGCGACGCGAACCTGGTGGCCATGCCGTTGTTCCACGTCGGCGGAATCGGCTACGCGCTGTTTGGAATCCGTTCCGGTGCACCGACATTCCTGACGCGCGAGCCCGATGCCGCAACGCTGATCGGCGCCGTGCGCGCGGGAGCCACCCACGCATTCTTCGTCCCGCCGGTGATCGCCCGGTTCCTGGACGCGGGCGAGGCGGCCTGCGCCGCGCTCGCCGGCTTGCGCTACATCGTGTACGGCGCCGCGCCGATGCCGCTGCCGTTGCTGCATCGGGCGCTGTCCACCTGGCCCGACACGAAATTCGTGCAGGTATACGGGCAGACGGAACTGTGCGGCGCGGTCACCGCGCTGTCCGACGACGATCACCGCGATTCGGCGCGGCCCGAATTGCAATTGTCGGCCGGAAAGGCGGTGCTGGGCTGCGAGATTCGCGTCGTTGACCCCGAAACCGGAAACCAATTGCCGCCCGGGGAGTCCGGCGAGGTATGGGTGCGCAGCAACCAGAACATGACCGGCTACCTCAACCGCCCGGACGCGACGGCCGAGACCATCACCGCCGACGACTGGGTGCGCACCGGCGACATCGGACACCTGGACGCCGACGGCTACGTCTACATCGAAGACCGCATCAAGGACATGATCATCACCGGCGGCGAGAACGTGTATGGGCCCGAGGTGGAAAGCGTGCTCATCGAACATCCCGCCGTCGAGGACGCGGCGGTGATCGGGGTGCCCGACGACTTCTGGGGCGAATCCGTCAAGGCGATCGTGGTGACCGACGGCGAGGTCGATCCCGCCGACATCATCGAGTTCTGCCGACAGCATCTGGCCGGCTTCAAATGCCCGCGCACGGTGGACTTCGTGCCCGAGCTCCCCCGCAACGCCAGCGGCAAGATCTTGAAAACTCGAGCTGCGGGAACCATTTTGGCGCGACCGGGCGCGCGGCATATGAGCGCTCGCGTGGATGCGGCGCGGCGCGACTACAGGCGCCCCTCGACGCGCAGTTGTGGATGCACCCAATCCGGTGAGCGGCGTTCCTTGAACGAGCGGAACCCTTCGATGGCCTCGGCGTCGGACAGGCTGGCGGTCATGCCGATGCGGTCATACAGGCCCAGGTAGCTGTCGATGCTGGACTTGATGACGCCGCGGGCGCGTGGCGCGCTTCGACAGCATTGCGCGAGAATGTCTTTCGCTGCGTCCAGCAGACCCTCGTGCGGCACCACCCTGGTGACCAGGCCCCAGTCGAGGGCTTCGACCGCGGTGAGCACCCGGCCGGTGAACATCAGGTCGCGGGTGCGCACCGGCCCGATGACGCGAGTGAGCATCTGGCTGTAGTAGGTGTCGGCGTAGCCGCGGAACAGCTCGGGCACCCGGAAGGTCGCCCGATCGCTCACCACCGACAGGTCGCTGCACAGCGCGATCTGGAAACCGCCGCCCTGGCACAGCCCGTTGACCGCGGACACGATCGGCTTGCCGGAGGTGCGCACCGCGTCGAATGGCGTCACGTCCATGCCCAGCGCGGAACCGAAGGTGATCCAGTTGTCTTCGCCTCCCCCGCCGCCCATGTCGCCACCGGGGGCGAAGACGTCGCCGGTTCCGGTGAGCACCAGTCCGGCCAGGTCCTTGTCCTCGTTGAGACGCCCCACCGCATAACGGATTCCGAAGTACATCGCGGGGCTCAGGGCGTTGCGCGCCTCCGGCCGGTCAATCGTGCACACGGCGATCGGGCCCTGGCGTTCGAAGCGCAGATAGGGCGTGCCCAACCAATCGCCTTCGGGCGGACGGGGACTGTTCTGCGGTGTCTGCGCCACGGGACTCCTCTCGGGTCGGCGTCGCCACGGATGCGTCGCGCCGCGACGCCGCTACTGTAGCTCTTACGGTATCGGCGTGGCCGGGCGCCTACACGTAAGGCAGCGTGGCCGTCTCGGCGGTCGCAGCGGAGTCGGCCAGCACCGAGGCGAGTTTGGTCTGCAGGGTGGACGTGGTGTCCCCCACCGGCTTATCGCAGAACCTGCAGAGCGTCGCGAAGTTCGGCTGCTCGTCTTCGTCCGGCCAGAACCGGCGCGGCCCCACCTGAGCCCCGGGGTCGAACAGCACCGCCTGATGCGGGGCGTCTTTGAGGAGCCTGCCTACGGGATGGCTTTGCGGGCATTCAAGTTTCAGCATGCCGACGCCCTCTTGATTGCCGACCATGGTTCACCGCCCTCTCTGGTGCGTCGCCCTGTCAGTGCAGGATCTGTGCGAGCTTGCGCCATCGCCGGTGCCGGTGGCGAAACATGAGCCGGACGAAGGCGCGGGTCAGTAGCCCGTGCAGGCCGTCGTCGGTTTCGATCTCGTCGGTGTAGCGGCAGCTGCGCTCGTCGATGGGTTCGAACGTCAGGCGGTGATTCCAGGTGTGGACGGGTCCGCCGTGCTCGTTGGTGTAGATCTCGGTCGGCTCGAGTCGCTTGATGGTGAGGTGGTGGGTCCAGCCCGGGATCACGCCGAACCACCAGAACCGCGCCGATCCCTGGGTGCCCACCTCGATGCGCTCGGGAACGTCGAGGCGGTAAGCCCGCAACACCGGGCTCAGCACATGCCTCATCAGCTCGGGCTTGCGCGCCAGCGCGGAGGCGGTCTCCACCGGGATCGGCAGCTCGGTTGTTAGGGTTACCTTACCCATGCAGTTCATGGTGGCTTAGCGGGTGCGATCACGCAAGAGCGGCATGGGCTCAGTGGGCCGGATCCGGTGCGGCTGGATTCGGCGCCCGGGCCGGTGAGGATGGTGCGGGCGCCGGGGCGGCCGACGGCGGGCAGTCGGGCATGAAGATCCACACCGACGACCACTTGGCCGTGATCTTGCTGCATGCGACCGGCGTCGTAGGCGAGCCGTTGCCCGCCGAAATCAGCGCGGCGATGAGTCCGGTCGCCAGTGCCGGAAGAAGGATGCGGGAGACGACAGTCAACATGGTTCCCCTCCGCGCCTGGCGTGCAAGCCGAGGACGTGCAGGCAACGCTACGACAGGAGGCGCCGGGCCGCAGGGCAAGAAGTCGACGGCGCGGCTGCCCAGGAGCGAGAGCATGCGGTCAACCATTCATTGACCTGGATTGATACTTGTGGTCCCGGCTGGGATCGAACCAGCGACCTTCCGCGTGTGAAGCGGACGCTCTCCCACTGAGCCACGGGACCGGCGCCGAGACGGCGAACGACGTCGAAGATTAGCACGCGCCAGCCCCCGACAATACCGGCCGCATCGGGTAGCAGGCAGTCGCGATAGCCTCGACACGGCTCGTACCAAGAAATTTGTATGTGCCCGCTTACGTGGACTATCGTCGTGCTTCGCACCGGGCGACGATCTCGTCCGAGGCGCGCGGATGTAGCGCAGTTGGTAGCGCATCACCTTGCCAAGGTGAGGGTCGCGGGTTCGAATCCCGTCATCCGCTCGAAGGTGCAAGTGGCGAGGACCCCAACGGTGGAGTGGCCGAGTGGTGAGGCAACGGCCTGCAAAGCCGTGCACACGGGTTCGATTCCCGTCTCCACCTCCAGCTTTTGGTTTCCCGGCGCGATTAGCTCAGCGGGAGAGCGCTTCCCTGACACGGAAGAGGTCACTGGTTCAATCCCAGTATCGCGCACCAGAGTTCTTGCAGCTCAGAGGCGGTATTCTGAAGCAAGATTCAGGACGCGTGAACCTACATGTGAACTGGTCAGCCAGGGCGCTAGCAACCCATCTGAGAGGTAGCTAGCCATGACGAATTTTGTGGTCTGTCGGTACTGCTGTCACAGTGGACTTCCCGACAGGAAGGCCCGGCAGTGTTCGCAACGATGAGACCGCTGATCGGCGGATTACTGATCGTCAGCGGCATGTACGCCGGCGTACTCGCGGCCGCAGCGCAGGCGCACGCCGCGCCGCTGTGCGCTCAGTTCAACGTCTGCAAGTACGTGCCGAATCCGTACAACAACAGGCGGCTGCTGATCCGACGTGGGAGCTACTGGGGGGCTATGGTCTGCCGGGCGGTGACCCGACGATGTGCGATCCGGTCGCGTACCACTGCTACCAGCGTCGCCGGTACCGGATTCTGACCATGCAGTACGGCGGGTTTGTTCTGCTGCTGCTCGTGGTCTTCACGGTGGCGCGGTTCTGGTTGTGGATCGTGGCCGCGGCCGGCGTAGTCGTCGCGCTGATCGTGCTCTGGAAGCTGGTCGCCTGGCTGGATCGGCGGCTCGAGCGCCGGGAAGGTGAACGCGTGGCGCGCGCGAAGCTGGCCGCGGTCGCTCGGCGGGCGACGAGCAGAACGCGCAAGTGCTGGCCGGCGACGAGCGCGGCGTCTACGGCGAATACCCTCGCCGGCCGGAGGTTTTTAGGTCTACACCTAAAAACGCTTGGTAGAGGCTTTTTGCTGCCTAGCAGTAGAAAGGTAAGAGCTCCGGCGACGATGCAACGGCCCCGGGGCGATGGCCGAAATCTGATTAGGAGATTCGACACGATGAGTATTGCACCGGAATACGGCTTCCGCCTGAACGTCCGCGTACCCGCGGACGCCACTCGCGTCAGCGATTGGCTGCCCACTACTGATGGTCGGAGCCATGTACGCCTCTTCGACGGAACGCAACGAGAAGCGGCCGATGTCCGCGTGGACATTTTGGGGGCGCAATACCTGAACGGGTCTGTACCGCAGCGCTGGATAGTTGTCGGCTCGTTGGATGCGTCCGATGATGAGCCCGCTCAGGAGTACGACGCGTCTGCGGCGCGCCGCCTAGCTAACGAAGTAGATGTAGTAGCGCAGTTGGAGGCGATTACCGATCCGGGGATGGCCGCTGATGGCTTCGCCCTGGCTGACATTTTGATTGCCGCCGCTGATGAGATCGACGGGCAGCCAAGCTGATGTGCGCTGGTTGTTTCTCTCCTGACGCTGAGCCTGGACGTGCGGAGGTGTGCGAACGTATCCAAGTCGCGACCGCTCTTGTGCCCCCCACCGATTGGACGTTGATGAGCTAGGCGCGTTTGCAACGCTGCTCGAGTCAATCGCCGCTGCTCGCCGGCCGGTCGATGAAGTCGGCAACGTCGTCTATCTCGCTGGACGACGAGGCGGTGCCCTGTGAGCAACGACTGGACAGGTGAAGACTGGCGGGGATTGGTCGATTTGGTGATGGGGGAAGTTTGCCCGCCGCGGCGATCCACGCCGAGGAATGGGAATGGGAACCGGAAGCATGCCGGTATTTCTGGGGTACGACACGAACGGTTGAGCTCAAGCACGAGAAGGAAATTGAGGTCATCATCGGTGGTATGCAGCTGCCTGATGGCACCGTCGACCGGCGCATGATCACGGTTTATGACGACACCGGCGAATCCCTGACGCCCCGGCAGGCGCGCCGCCTCGCGGCGGCGCTGCTCGAATCCGCTGATGAGGCTGACAACGCGGCGGGGGTGTCCTGGGTGAGATCGAACAGCCGGCGCCCTCAGATTGCATCAGGACGTAGAGCTCTCGACAAACTCCGCGCAGCACCTACGCGCCGAGCTGAAACTGCCTGAACTGTGGCTCGCACGTCGACTCAACCGCGGCGAACTGCGTGGCGTTCGATTCGGCCGCTACTGGAGGATGTCCGACGCCGATATCCAGTTCATGCTCGAGCGGTACAGCAACGACGACAAGGTTCGCCGCCGCGAGGAATCGATCGCGAGCGAACCCACGCCGCGCGCCGATTACCTTGGCCCCTCGCTACGGTCTCGTCGACTACGGGGGATGGCCTGACCGCGCCGCTGCGCGGCTAGGCGAGATATTCAGCCGTCATACCACGTGGAGGTTTACACGGATGTTGATCGCGATTAGCAAGGCGCGGGCCCGTTTGTCCGAAGTCGTGCGCCGGTCCGCGGATGAAGACGTGGTTCTGATGAATCACGAACGCCTGCCGCGGTGATGATGTCGGCCGAGCGTCACGACGCACTGCTTGAGGAAATCGAAGACCTGAAGGATCGCCTCAGTGTGCACGAGCGCACCGGTGTGACTATTTCGGCTGACAAGCTGGCCGCCGAACTCGGAATCAGCGACGACGTCGAGGCGGGCTAGAGGTCGAGCTTCTGGCGTTCATTGACGGCCGGCACCGGCCGCGAGCCACATGCTTGATCGGAGCCCGGATTAGCTCAACGGAAACACGGTCGGCGAATACAGGTGAGACCCTGTCACGTACGCGTGCTAGACGATTGGCGGGAGGTAGGTGCATGGCCGACAGCGAGGAGCTTGAGGACTACGAGAAGCGGGTTCACCTCGCAGCAAATGCCTTAGACCAGTTCGCGAACCAACTTCTCGATGATCTCGACATTGACAACGGCGGCTTCCGATGGTGGAAAGATCACTGCGATTGGAAACGACGTGCGCTCATAGCCGACTACCTGATCGCCTCGGTACGCGGCGCGTCGCTTGCCCTGACGGCGGCGTCTCTAGCTGCCGATGTTGTGCGGACCACCGCGGCTGCGGAGAGCGATGCCCTTAGGGAGGCGTCAGCGATCGCCCGCTCAAAGAACAACCCCTCCATTCACGACTTCGCTGCGGCGATACCGCGCGATCACGTAGCCCGCCGGCGCATGACGACCATGACAGCCTCAGTCGAGCACTGCCTGTTTCATCTGGGCCAGGTGCTTGATCGGCTGGCCGCGGTCATCATCATTGTCGGCGGATTCGGTGAGGAGAACATCTTCGCGCTGATTGGAAGTGGATAACCGATCTCGCCGACGTTTTGGCGGGTAAATCGGGAACTAGGACGCCACGGCGCAAAGCCAAGAGTTCCCTCATCATCACCAGCGAACGTGTCCAGCCGGTTGGATCAGCCGGCCGCGACGCTCAATTGAAACTATTCGAACCAATTTGCAGGGCAACAGATCACGGACCCACAGAGTGGCTGGAGTGGATGCGAGAGACCCGCAACGCGATGACGCACAGACCGCCGGTTAAGGCGATAAACATGATTACCGACGACGGGACTGCACACCTACTGTTTCGGCACCCGAAGTGGAGCGAGGTACAGGCATTTGCATTCGCGAAGCACCCGAAGGACGAGCCGATGGCTGGGGTTTTACTCACGCAATCAATCGTCGAAATCCTCGATGGTCTCTGCGGTTCGATGAATAGCTATGTCTCGGCGATCATGAGTGCCGTCTTGGAGTGCTGGAACACGCGGAAAGTGAAGCCAACGCTGATCATTCAGAACGCGTGTCAATGGCAGTCTCCTGAGCCCGCCGAGCCCCCGTCAAAATTCCCGGGCTATGGGGACGCTAGTCCGTTGGCCGACAAGACAAATGCCGTGGTTACGCATCCTCGGGAGGGGAGAAGGTGGCAAGCTGCGCGGATCTTTGATAATCAGAGACACAAATGGCGCGAATGAGTTTCTCGGCGAGAGTCAGAACGCAACTGCGGGCCGACTCGCCAGCTCAGCCATCCGCTAGAAGAACTCGAGCGCCCCAAAGCCAAAGAACGCCAAGGAACACGGACCGATCTAACTTCCCGTCCCACGTAGCGGAAAGTCAATTCCGGCCGTGAGACGGTCGAGGTCGTTGGTGAGGCGCTCGGTATTTCCCGCCGCGCGGAGTGGAAGCTATGAGCAACGCCGTGCAACCGGGCGGCGAAAGGGCGGTGAACGTGAACGATGATGCGATGCAAAGCGGTTCAGAAGATGAAGTAAGTCGCCGAATTCTACAAAGTTGCTCTCGGAACCATCCGGCAACTCGTCAAGCGTAATCGCGACGAACTTGACGAAGACGGACTCAAGTTATCGGCAGAAGCCAGTTTGAGGTGAGGTTCACGATGAACCTCACCTCATCTGCCAGCAGTTTTACGCTCTACCCGCGGCCGCTGAAGCTTTGAATGCGCTGTCGATCTGGTCATTCCTCGATGATCACCGCTGGCCGGGGTGTTAGATGCAGCAAGAATCGTCTCTCGGCGGAGGTAACTACCGTGAGTTATCGCAGGTCAAAGAATGTGGGGCCGCTTCGGTTCACCGTCAGCCAGCGGGGCATTTCCACCAGCATCGGGGGCGGTCCCTGAGGATCACCTACGGAGCTGACGGCAAGGTGCGGCGGACCATCCGAGCGCCCGGGACCGGCTTCTACGACACCAAGGTCATCGGCGGCAAAACCTCACCCCCGCGCCGCAGCGTTCCAAGTACGCCGCCAGCCACCCACGCTGGGTTGCGGCCCCTGACGCTGGAGGAACTGAAGAAGTACAGCCCGTCGCAGAATCAGCTCCGCGCCACCTTGGACTTCAAGTGCTCTGGCCGACAGTCGTATTCGGCTGGCCAATCTATGTGTTGTTCACCGCCGGGTTGTGGTTTCTGGGCGTCGGGGTCATTGCGGGAATCTTCATCGCCGCGGTGAAATCGACCATGAACAAGCAGCGCGTGAAAGCGATGGAAGCGTACAACGCTGATCAGACCAGGGCATTGCAAGATGCAGGTCCCCCCGCATCCACGAAACTGCGATGCCACCGCTGCAAACATGTGCAGATGGTGCCGGCGACCCAAGTCACATTTGTCTGCGACGAATGCGGCACAAAGCTGAAACGAAAGCAGCCCAGCTCGGGCTAAATCAGAGCAGCCGCGGGCCGCTGTGGGGCGGTGCCCTCGCTCGCTCCCCTAATGCACCACGGAGAGCGGCGGGCGCCAGCCGGTCCGAGGCGCCCCCGCCAATAGAACCGACGACCGTGGCGGGAATGCCTCTCTTCGTGAGGCGTTTTCGCACGAAGCGCTCCAAGCTCAGCAATGCCTGATTACTCGTCGAGTTGACAACCTTGACGCCGTAATGCGCGCGTACGCGCGCCTCCAATGCTGGGTCGCTTTCCGGCAGACAAATCCCAAGGGGGTAATAGCGTCTGGCGCGTTTCGAAAGCCGAGACGGGAGGTCTGATGATCGTCCGCAGCGTCTCTCTGCGACACCGAAGCTCAGCGCCCATCGACGCGGTGCGTCAAGTAGGTGCGGGGTGTGCCGTTCGGCGGCGTCGGAGAAGCGTTGAGTAAACATTCGAATATGCGGAACGCTGTTGGAATAGTGCATACCGCACGGACACCGCTTTGAAGGTACTTGGTTGCCGTGCTTGCACTGTGCCTCAACGAACCGGCCGCCACGGACACCGCCCTCGATAGCCGGTAACGCCTCGAAAGGAACATCCCGGTAGATAGGGCTGACCAGACGTCCGGTATCTGTTAAATCCCAAGCGCGCCAACCATATAAGTCTGCCGACAAATCACACGGGTGGTTGTGCTGCATGACGTAGGGCTCTGCCCGGAGTCCTGCGAATAAATCAGCAGACGATACACCTTTGTACTCAGCGCGGGCCGATACCTGGACCTACTTGAGCGCCTTTGAATCAACAGTCCTACTGAGAGTCTGACCCTCGCGGCACGGATTAAGCCGCCGGGGTACCGGGGTAAACGAAACGCCAGGGTGGCATAGCGATTCGTCGCATCGCTTCAGGGCATTGAGGGTCTGGTGCGGCCTCTCCAACGGCGGCACCAAACGTCAAAGCGACGTGCTTGGTCTCCTGACTGTTCTCCTTGAAAGCGGCCGCGCCCTTCCACCATGAAATGTCTATCCAGCCAAGCATGTCGAAGGCTCTGGGAAAGTAGTAGATACCGCACTGGCAATGCGGTGACAGGGTGAACCGGTCAGCGCCGCGGTGTGTACACATCGACTGAAGGAATCGCTTCCCGGTTCGCACCGGCTTGCGATGGTAGGGGCTCAACAAGCCCGAGCCGGTCTCGTCCAAGTGCCAGTACCGCCAGCCGAAACGCTCAGGGTGCGCATCGAACACATGAGGCGTGCTGATCTCAGCCCCGACCCCACCGTAACGGCAGACAAGATGGCATCACCGAACCGCAGAACGTAAGCGGCGGAACTGAGTCCGCATCTAACTCGAATTCTGGTATACGACGAGCCACGGTCGATGATGAGCGTCAATTCCATTCCGCTAGGTTCACTCCCAGGTACCGGTAAGCGCCGGCGCCAAAGCCCAAATGTGCTGTGCTCAGCTCTTCCCGGCTTCGTCGTGTTCGTCTGGTTCGATTCCTCCAAGGTCGAGGTGTACCGACGATCCCGCTGGGATCGTGACGCCGGCTACGGTGACGTCTTTCATCGTGAAGCGGGTCACGAACGGGATCGGCGTATCGAGTCGGATGACCTCCTCGACGAACGCCCCTATCTGCTTGGTATTTCCGCGCAGCCGCGACCGTAGCTCGGGGTCACCCGCAAGCCTGAGAAGAGCAAACCCGATCGCCGCGGCCGTCGAGTGGAATCCGAAGCTGTTGATGAGAATGCACAGGATCGCGAACGTCTCCCACCGGTGAGAGCGTTCTCGCCGCCGAGCAACTTCGGCAGCATCCCGGGACTGCCAGGAGGGTACCGGCGTGGGTCGACCGCCCGGTACAGGTAGACGCAAGGTCAGCTTCGACAAGCGGATTCGATTCCCCTGTCGCTTGAAGCGTCAAGGCCGCATCATTCCAGCCAATGATCTTGTCGCGGTCCTCCAACGGGAGCCCGGTCAATGTCAGAAATACCTGGCGAGGAAACGGAATAGCCAGCTCGGACATCACCTCGCTCTCGTACCGCGGCAAGGTCGCTGACGGCCTCGACGCCGCCGATAGATGCCTAATCCGTGATCCGCCGACGGGAAACACAGGAACGTGGAGCGGAACCGCGCGTGCTCCGGCGGATTGAAATCAAAATGTCCCATCACGGTGCGATGCCGACGAGAATCGTTGTCAAAAACCTTGGGGTTACGCAATGCATCAAGGACATCGCTGCGGCGCGTCAAGTGGTAAACATTCCCGATCAGCACGACCGGTCCCTGCGCGGCCAGAAGATGCCGGCCAGCTCGCGGGTCGTCGGCGAGTGAAGGCAACGGTGCGGGCGTCGGCGCGACCACCTCACCGCTCGTCAGACCAACGGTGACAGCAGCACGGGTCGTCAGGATGCTCGGAGCGATCCCTAACTGCATTTTGGCGGTCAGCGCGTTAACTTGCTGCTGCAATTCCGCGCGCCGCTCAGGCGGCATAGAGGATGCCACGGCCGTCAAACCTCTCTGCCAACCGGTACGACCGTGTCGTCGGTCGACACCCTCACGAGCCGCACGCCGCGCTCGAACGGCAACCGGACCTGCGGCGTCGACTCATCCCTCGCCCGGTCACGCTCCCAGACCGCCGACTCAACCCGTCGACAGTCCACGACCACCGGCTCGCCCGCCTCAAGCCGATCGAGTCGATGCCGGGGCGGCCAGAGGAAAAACCCCTTGGAATGGTGATCCCTATCGACCCACACCACCCGTAACTCGCGGCCGTCGATCACCGTGATATCGCCGCGCCCGTAATATCTTTCACGTTCATAGTCGAGTAGCGCGGCGTAAACGCCTGACACCACCTGGGCTGCGCCAGCACTGGCGCCCTTGCGACTAACCCGCGCCATCGCCGGCGCTCCGCTCATGCGATCGGCCCCACCGCGCCCGCGCCGCCCGCTGAGCCTTCCGCGACGCGATCGACGGCTTCGCCGGCGGCTCCGTAGACACCTGCCGAAGCAACCTGGCGATCGCCGATTCCAACAAACGCATTTCGGCCGACAACTTAAGGGCGACCTTGTCGTCGGTCGTCACCCCATACCGTCGCCGAAGCTCGACACGCCGGTCGGTCGCATCAGCGATCAACTCCCGAACAGCCACCTCGGCCGCAGACCACTCGACCGACTGACCAAGCTCCTCGCCGTTCTCAGCCAGCTCCTCGTCCAACGACCGCAGCAGCGCCGTGGCCTCCGGTGAGCGGGCCGGCGCCACCGCTGCCGTAACCGTAACGCGCGCAGCGTTACCGTTACAGCCCTTGCGGTTCCGATGCGCACGCTGCTTGCACGCCGGCGAGCAATACCGTGCGCTGGCACGGCCGATGAACGTGTCGCCGCAGCTAGAACATGCTCCCTTACCGGCTGTAGCTGTAGCTTGCGCCGTCACCGGCACCCCCTCTCATGCCCGGCATCGGCCCGCTTTGCCGTAACGCGAAGCCTGCGATCTGGGTGCCCAGAACCCGAGCCACTGTGCGTCCCGGTGGCCGCGGCCGGGGGGCGGAGGGGCTCCCTGGCATGGGTCGAGGCTGCCCGCGGCGCTGTGACCTGCGGTTATGCGCTTCGACGGCGAGCCGCGGGATGGTGGTCAGCGCGCTGCTGTGGGCGACGCGGCGCGAGCTCGCGCGCGGATGGTTGGAGGTCGCCGGCACCGGAAGCGGATGGTCTGAAGTCCCGACCAGACTAGATCTGCTGGTAATGGAATTGTTTCCGACGCCGGAAAAAAATCCCGCGGTCGCCCGACGCGACGGCTTGGTGTTCTTGTACTGACCAAGTTCTCCGGTGTCGACCACTGTTCAGCCGCTGACGGCGTGGTCGAGCGCGGCGATTGCGTCGATGATGGCCTCGAGGACGTGTGGCACCGGAGGCGGGCCGCCGATAGCCGCCGTGTCGGTCGGGTTGAGTCCCTCTGCGATTGCGGACAGCATGGTTGTGCTGATCGCCGGAAACGTAGCGCCTGCTTGGTAACTCGTTAGTGCACTCATCCTTGGGATGCTCCTAATTCGGCTGGTTGCCTTCTGGTTGTGATCAGGGGTGCGACTCGGGTGTAGTCGGGCCGCCGCGGTGCGGGAGGCTTTCCGCCAGCCGCCTGCCGCTTCCTTTCGGCCTCTTGGGGACCCCACAACAGGCTGTCGTGGATCGAAGATTCGTCGTCATCGGACTGTTGCGGCGGCTCAGCCGGCGCGTCGCGCTCGTTCAACAATTCACGTAGCTGCCGCGTTGTCGGGCACCACGGCTCGGCGTCGGAATTGACCAGCCAGACCAAGAATTCGGGGCCCTGTATGCCGGCCAGGGTTCATCGCAGAGCTGGCGTGGCGCGGGAACTGAGGTCGATTGTTGTCCGCTCTGAGTCCGTATTGGCGCCAACTCGGCCAGATGCTAGGGAGGTTGCGGACGAAGGCGACGTTGCTATGCGATTCGCCAGGCAGCGATGGAGTGCAGCTTCTCCACAATGGGACGGAGGCGCGCAGCATGACGAATTCCTGTTCGTGGCCCAGTTCTTGGTAAATCGTCGGCAAGTGCGGTCGATTGTCGCCAGGCTGCGCCGACGTCGTTCGCGATCGCTAACGCGGGCGTGGTTGCACCGTCGAGCTCAGCGACGAGCGGCTCAGCGCGGCTCAACAGCCGTGTCAGATCCTTCTGCAGACGCGCCGAGGATGAGATCGACGCCGGCGTTGAATATCGACTGCGCGCGGTTGGCTCTCTTCGTGAAGCCGAGTCTGGACGATTTTGCGGCGCGCTTCGTATTCGGCGAGCGCGGTTTCACGTGCCCGCTCGGCGTCCACCCAGTCGTCGGTGACATGCGCTCGGAGCGCAGGATTGACCTCGGGCAATGCCGGCTGCTTTCTGAGCCATTGGTCGGCTTCAGTTGCCAGTTCAAGGGCCGGGCGGTAGCCGGGCAGCGCGGCGAGCCGCTAGTTGTAGCGGTTCAATGTTCGGAATTCCGCCTATGAGGGGGATCATCGTTTGCCTCCGTGTCTGCGTTCGAGTGCGGCTCGGGCAGTAGCTCCGGGCCTGACGCCGAGAGGTCCCGGTATTCGATCGTCGTTTTTGACGCCGTGTCGCTTCTGAAGAGCGTCGCGGCCGTCGGCGCCGGGAAGGCGCCCCGGCAGGTTTCCACTTTGCTGGCCCCATTGCCGGGGAGTTTGCGGCGGTTCGCTTATCCCGTACAGCGTGCGCAGCCCGGCGCTGACTTTGTCGGCGTCGATGTTGCCGTCAGCGTCGGCGAGCCCCTTGGCGTCGGCGACGGCCATGAAAGCGTCAAGTTGGACGCCTGATAGCACCTGCGACGCAACAGCTTTCAGTTGCTCGGTCGGGTCGACTTCCGCCACCGTCGCGCCGCCTCTCCTTGAAGTCGGTAACAGCTCGTTTCGGGAATACCCATGTCCAGGCCACATTTGCGGCCATCAAGGTCGTTCGCGAGGCGCCGCACTTGCCTCTCAGTGATGCCAATGAGCTCGGCAGCCTCTGCGGTGTCGCACAGCTCCTGATCCAATTCTTCTGGACCGCCGTCATTTTCATGTCCGTCCGCGGACATTTTCCACATCAGGCGCACGCGGAGGCACCAATCTGTTACCTGGCGCGGCACAGGAGGCGCCCCGGATCGCAGGCCGTCGATGAAGCGTCCGACGACGAGTACCCGCACTCGAGGTCATCGCCCGCCAGGATTAGCATTCACTTGCCCCGCCACCTACCTGCTCGATACCGCCCGGCATAAGCCCGCCGCTGGACGCTCGGCGACTGGCTTCGAACGTTAGGCCGGGCTCAAGCCCGATCACCGAAATGGTCACAGGGCCGGCCTGTACCTGGACCGTGGCGTGAAACTTCCGCTGGCGCAGCCTCATCGGTCACCCCCGGCTATGGCGCATTCATGCACTGCCCGGACGAAAATGGAATCTTCGAGGACTAACGGGGCGCCGCAGGCACACTCTCTGTTCGCCTGGCGTGCCGCGGTTACATCGGTTACGTCGGTTGCAAATAGGTCCGGTTCTGTATCCGCTGTAACCGATGTAACCGCGCCTGGTGGGCACACCTGTCATCGGTGACGGTCTTCATCGTCAAATAGTTCGTCAACGTAGCGCTTCCACGCGTCGACGAACTGTGCGCGCGAATAGCCTTTGAACACAGCGGCGCCGCCACGTAGCGCTTTGGATCCGATGCCGTACTTGCCGAGGCGCAACGCTAGGCCGCGATCGTCGATGGGTTCACCCTTGCGGATCGTTGACCAGGGAGATTCGGGGATCTTGGCGAGTCCGTTGGTGATTTCCTCGGTAGGTAGCTTGTCGGCGTAGCTGGGTATCGAACACCTTCTTGATGTCCCGTAGGAGAAGCACACCGATGGTGGGTGGTCGTCTCTTCGCCGCTCTCACGAGCGTTACAGCGGTTACACGGGCTGCTTTCGGCCCACTGGTCTCCCGCCAGGTCGGCGACTGCCAGTAGGGCTTCCCAGCAGTCGGCGTCGCGATCCTCTACGCCGTAAGGCATCTCGGGCCAGAAGTCTCCCGAGAGGAGCGTGCGGGCTCGAGTAGACCACTTGGCTAGCCGGGTGTAGAGAACTTGCGCCTGCGGCCCATTCAGCCGCCGCCGCCAAGGCTCGATCTGTTAATCGACTGCGCGCCGGCGCATCCTCACGACGATGCTTCGCGTCATGATCGTGTCCGGAAGGTCGTCCAACCCCGCGAGCGCAACAGCACAGTACGCGGGCAGTTCTTCGGTCTCCACCGTTTTGCCGCGGACGACACAGCGGCCGGCGGTGGCGCCTTTGCGGTGGCCGGCGTTGAGCATCCCGCGAGTGTCTTCGTGCTCTTGGCTTTCGGCCCAAACACGCAGTCAATCTCGTCGTACAGGATGGTCGGCACGCCTCCCGGGTCGGACACCTTACGAAATAGATACGCCGGGGTGGTGTTAACAGCGTGTACGGGCCTCGGGACTACGGGCTCCGTAACCTCGAGTGCGCGCGACTTCCCAGAACCAGGCTCAGGTGACTGAGAAACGCGATCCGCGGTGTTGATTCCCAGCAGTCCATTAACCACGCGTGACCGATCCATAGCGCGTGGGCGTTGAGCTCGTGCTCGCTGGGGTACACGACGAACCGCGCAAGATATGTCTTGATGTCGTCGAGCAATTCGGCGGTAGCCGCCTGGACGTGTGGCTGCTGTAGCGCGGTTACGTCGGTTACAGCGGTATCACCGGGTGCCGGCTTACCGGGCCGCGGGTCGTCGGGATGCTCGCCGTTACGTTCGGCCGCGGCGTGGCGCTCATCTTCGGAGTACCACTCCCGAAGTTCGTCGGAGCGGTCCAGATCGTCGGTACGCGATGGCTCCGCCCGTTTCGGACCAGACACGTTCCGCAAGTTTGCGGTCGTCGCCGCCATTGCGCCACAGTCGTTGAAGTACTTCGATCGGCACTAACGGCGGTCCGATTAGCAGCGTGTGTTCGATCGCGGAGCGCCACGCCGCGATCGCGCGCTCACTAAGCGGCGGTTGCGACTCGTGGCACCGGGAAGAGAGCGGGTCTCGAGCCCCGCAGCAGTCCGCGAGCCGGGGAAGGCGTGTCGATGCTTCGCGCCGTCGCCGTAGTTGGCTTCCGGTGTCCCGCGCGGCGCTGGTTGTGCACGATGGCACCCAGCACATGCGGCGGCCGGGCGGTACTGTGTCCTCGGATGGTGTCGTTACGGAGGCCGCCCTGTTGTCCGCGGGGCGGCCTTTTCGTTGAGTGGTCATGCAACGCCACCGCCGAACGGGGTCATCGCGTTGTCGATTTCGTCGCGGCGTAGCCGGACTATCCGCGGCCCGAGGCGGTAGGCGGTCAGCCTGCCGTGCGGCGATCATTTGATGCACCGTTCGGTGTCGTCACGCCGAGGTATTCGGCGGTCTCGGTTATCGACAGATAGGCAGGCAGCGTCGGCGCTGCGTGCAGTTTGTTTGAGCGGCCAGGCATTTAGGCTCCCAGAAACACCAAAGGCGGAGAACAGCGAGAGCGTTCCGCTGCCCCTCCGCGCAATTGGGCTAGCGAAATGCTTGCTCGGCGTTCTCCACCTGGGAAACGGCCACCTGTGCCGCCGCACGTTCGGCCTTTTCAGTCACGCTGCGGGACGATGTTCCCCTACTGCGTCGCGGGTCTCCTGTACCGACCTACTAGGGCTAGCACTACAGAGTGGACCATATGTTTCTGCGGGCTGCAAGCACATTCAGTGTGACGCGTGTCGCTTCGCAGGTGGTGCGGCAGGAGATCGCACGTGACAATAAATTGCCACCTCACGGAGGTGAGTTGTGGCGCAACCATTTTGGAGAGAAGCTTGGCTATCTGTCGGTCTCGTCCTTGTGCCGCATGCTGATAGCGCATCGCGGCGCCCGGCGTGCTGTGCCCTAGCCGCGCCATCAGCTCGGCCAGCGTGGCCCCGGTCGCGGCGGCCAAGACCGCGCCGGTGTGGCGTAAGTCGTGCCAGCGCAGGTCATCTCGTTTGGCCGCGGAACGTGCTTTGTAGAATTGCCTGTACAGGCTGGCGGGTGCGAGATGGCGGCCCTGGCTGGCCGGGAACAGCAATGCGTCTTTGTCGGGGTCCGACGAACTTCTCGAGGTGGTCTTTGATCGCCGGCAGAAGATGGGGCGGGATTTCGACGTCGCGGCGGCCGGCGTCGACTTTGGGTGTGGTGATTTGAGAAGCCTTCGTCGACGCGGACGACCGCGCGCTCGACGCGCACGATGCCGTAGGGCTCGGGTGGTTGCACGCCACTAGCCGCCGCGTTCGACAAGTCGTCTTCGGTTGGCTCGACAACAATGACGTCGCGGCGACGCAGCTCGGTCAACTCGCCGAACCGCAGCGCGCACCACGCGGCCAGCAAGACCATCGCCTGGTAGGCGTCGGGCATCTCCTGGGTGATGGTGGCTATTTCGTCAAGTGACGCTGGACGGATCTTGTGGACGCGACGGGCGAGTGCCGGCGCCGCGGATGACGCATGGATTGACCTTGATCTTGCCGTCGGACAGCGCGGTTCCCATGATGGTCCGCAACAGCCCGTAGCAGTGGGCGCGTAGCGTCGGGGTCTTGCTGCCGAGTTTGGCGTGCCAATCGCGCACGTCGTCGGCGGTGATGGATGCGATCGGGCAGGCACCCGAACTTCGGCACGATGTGGTCCTCGAGCAGCTTCTCGTAGTGCTCGCGCGTGCGGTCTTTCAGGTCGCGCTGCGGCCATCCATGTCTTCGGAGTATGCTTTCGAAAGTGAGCTTGGGCGCTGGCTTTCGTCGGCCTCGGGCGGCATCCACGCCTTGCGGATGATTTCGGACTGGCGAAGCGATAGCCAGCCGCGGGCGTCCTTCTCGGTCAGGAATGTCTTGGTGCGGCTGTAGCGTCGGCCGTCAGGCCCGCGGTACATGGCGCGGTAGCGGCCGCTGGGGAGCTTGTGGGCGGTACCGAATGCGCCGCGTTTCTGGGCCTTGCGGCCTTGTCCTCTGACCACCGCGCACCTGTCTGCGATACTTCGGTGTGTACTGGCGTGAACTGCGTGAACTCGTTGTGAGCTAACAAGACTGTACCAAGTTTCTTCGAGATTCAGTGTGGTTCTGTTACACTGAACAGCGTCAGAGCAGGTAGATCACTATTTGCGCTGGTCATACCGCCCACGCTAGCAAACTGATTGAACTGGTTCAATCCCAGTATCGCGCACCGAGTTTTGCAGTTCATAGCATTTATCTAGATGTACTTACCAGCGGCCATGCAATGGTCATGCAATAGGGATCTCTTCGGATAGCTCATTAGCCGAGGAGGTAACTGTGTGTAGACCCGCGATGTACTGGGATGCGGACCATGTAGCCAAGCTGATGCGCTGGCGGAACATCCCAACCGCCTGCGCTGGAACCCGCTGCGCCTGAAAATCTGCGAAGTCGCTGCGATGGTCAGCGCGGCGAGAGATCATGCAAGCTGTGTTCAACACGCATCCAACGCGGCGACTAGCTCTTAGCGAGGCAACGCGCGACAAACTCGCCAAGGTGGTCGCCGTCGTGTTGATCGCGATCATCGTCGTTGCGTCGTGATCATCGTGTGGACGCTGATTAAGGACGGTTCCCTCAAGACACCGCCCGGCCATCCGACACTCGGTCTACCGCGGCGCCGAGCCGACCCAACTCGGTCTACTACAAAAATTGCGCTGAGGCCCACGCTGCTGGCCGCTGGGACATTCCCGAAGGCGACCCCGCCTACCGTGCCGGCTGGACAAGGACCACAACGGAATCGCGTGCGAATCCCGCAAGACTTCTCGACTGGCGGGTCAATAACCGTACCTAGTTGGTAAGTAATACTTTTCGCGCTAATCGAACCGAATTGGTATGGTATGCAACAACTGCCTCGATATCAGCGACGAAAGTCGATAACTCGGATTCGTTCTTGGCCAACCTGTTTCGATCCCTCCCGTTCCTGAACGGAGTAGCTGGTTGATCGGCGTTTGCTGCGTCTCGGCATGTCGTGCCAGGTTACTTTGAGTTGTGCGCTGTTGCGTTCGTCGAGGACGCACATCAATACCACCTGCACGGCTTCGCCGGCGGGTAGCGCGGCGCAATGCAGATCTCACATCGCCCCTTCACTTCGGGCGGATTAGCGCGGAATAGCCGATCAGCGTCTTCGAGCGTCTGCCCACTGCGGATTATGCGCAGCGAGGCCAGTGGTCGCATCAGCCACCAGTTAGCCGCGAATGTCACTACGACGGCGAAGATGCCGGACAGGAGAACGTTAAGGACGACCACGTCTGCGGCATTTCGGGGTTTGACACCGACCTTGTCCGTGAATTGACGGCGCCATTGACGGTAGTAGGGTTACACCAGCTCAGAAGGGGTGGGGATGTCTGTCGGCGTTGATCGATCGCGGATCGGCAGTCGCGGACAGCTCGCGATGCGATGCAGCTCAAGTACATAAGCATCCCGGCGTTGATCGCCTTCGCTGGCGGTGACCCGTGGGCGATCAATCGAAGCTTGCAAGCTGGCAGCCCGGCGCAGATTTCCAACCTGGCGAATGCATTCCATGCCGCGGGCCGCTCCACCGCTGAAGCCGACACAACCTTCGCCCAAGCCCGCTCCCGCTTCGATGCTGCCTGGAATCACCAAGACGGCGATCATCCGATCAACGACTCCGCTGAAGTGCAGCGGGTGACGAAATCCCTTGGGGCGCAGTCCGTGCAACTGCCCAAAATCGGTGCGGACCTGGAAAACATCGCCGCAACATTGGCCGAAGCGCAAAAGGCTGCCGCCGGCCAGATCGGCACGCTGGAAGCACAGTTGAAAGGGCTCGACGACATGATCGCCGAGGCCGTCCAGATAGAAAACGACCATCCCAACCTCAGCGCGGCCGACCGAGATGCACTCAATGGCTACATCACCTCACTCGAAGACGACGCCATTCGCGACACGAAGGCCGCGCCGGGCCAGCTGCAAGCAACGCGCGACGGCTACTCGAACACCTTGCAGAACGCGCTGGGAACCCTGAAGAGTGACGGATACGACCCAGCAGGCATCAGGGCGCAAGACGGGCCACTGTCGCCCGCACCCCCGCTGCCGGACGACCCCAACCAGTTTGCGCAAGTATGGAACTCGCTCACCCAAGAGCAAAAAGACGCCGAATACGACCGCGATCACTTTGTCGGTAACCACGGGGGCATGCCCTTCACCGACCGCGACCACTACAACCGCATGCATCTCCCCGAGCTACAAAACGCCAACCAAGCCGATCTGGACCGCCTGCGTAGTGCGCACCCGGACTGGGCCGACGGAAGGACACCTTTCACCAAAACGAACGAGTATCTGGACTGGCGAAGGCAATGGGAGGCTGCCAATCGGGCACGCGACGGCTATGCGGATGTGACGAAGTCATTGGGGCCGCCGCCAAGCCAAGTTGCGCCAGGGGGCAAAGTTGACCCACGCAACCCACCCAAGTATCTCGGGATCATTGACGACAAAGGCCACGCCGCGATCTCCATCAACAATCCCGACACCGCCAAACGCGACGCCACATTCGTGCCCGGAACGGGTCAGGACACGACGCGCTTCAGCGGCAGCCAAGACAAATCTTTGCGGATGTATCAGGCCGCAAGGGACGCCGACGGCAGGCTTGCGCCCGGCGACGTCTCGGTCACGACCTGGATGGGGTACGACCGGCCAATGAACCTTGTTGAAGCTGCGTCAACCAGCTACGCCCACAACGGCGCCGCCGCATTAGACGACTTCCAAGCCGGATTGCGCACATCCCACAACGACGCGCTTACCGGCGGCCCATCGATCAACACGGTCATCGGACATAGCTACGGCTCGACGGAGGTCGGGGCAGCCGCACTCGGCGGCCACCACCTCGACGCCAACAACGTCATCGCGGTGGCCAGCCCCGGCGTGCTCACCGGACACGCCGGCGACCTCAACCTCGACCCCGGCGCCCACGTGTACGCGACGAAAGCACAACACGACATCATCGGCATCGCAACCGGGTGGACGCTCGGCCCAGACCCGACCGGCGCAGATTTCGGCGCTACCACTTTCGAGGCGGCACCCGGACCCAGCTGGCCCTTCGGGCTCCCATCGGTAGCAGCACATAGCAGCTATTGGGACAGTGGCAACCCCGCGCTCGATAACATGGGGCGCATTATCGCCGGACGAACCGATGTGACACCACCGAAGTGACACCAGAATGATGACCAAGACAAAAACTCGCGAACTGCTCCCGGTGTTCGCCGTTCTGTTGGCAGCGGGTGTAGTTGCCGCGTGCTCTTCGACCACATCAACCAAGCACACAGGGCCGGGGCCATCAGCCCCGTCCGGCGCAACAATCATCCCAGGAGGCCCCATGGAACCCACACCCGTTGCGCCGTCACCGAAAATCCCGAAAAGCCAACAAGAGGCCCAGGACTCAGTGCTTCGCTACCTGCAGAAAACAGTCGACGGGTTGCCACCAGGCACCGTCCTCGACACCACCGACACCATCGGCGGCAGCAACCTTGGGTGCGATGACAACTACACCGGGCCCGGCCCCGGCCCCACCGAATTTTCGTTGTTCGCCAAGGCGATCGGGCCCACCGGCGTGAAGCCGGCAGACCTCGTCGCGCGCGCCGGAGAGCTTTGGCGAAGCTGGGGTATCACCGTGATGGAGCGCGACGGATTTGAAAAGCCGAACCAATTCGGTTACTTCCCAGACGGATACCACATACAAATCAAGGCGGCGTATCCCCCCGACTATCCACCGACCATCGTCGCAACGTCACCATGCTTCCCCGGTGACCTACGCCAAGATGGCATACCGGTTCCCAAGATGATTCGCCAAAGTCCACCCGGAAGCTAGTTGTTGCTCCAACAACGGATCAATCCCGCATCACTAGCGTCATATGTGGCCGGGCAGCATCCGCTCGAGGAAAGCCGACCAGCGCCCGGCGCGCATGTCCTGGTCGGCCGTGCGCGGGCACGAGTGAAGTAGTCCACTACTCGTGCCCGCGGCCGGGATCGCGGAAACGATTTAGCCATGAAATCCAACCCTGCACCCCCCGCCGGGGCAACCATGGTCGCCGAATGGGACAACGTCGGGGCAGTCTTCAGGGTGTTCGACGGCCCGGAGTGCAGTATCAACCACGGCGGCGACGGGCCACAGATCGAGATCTCGGTCTCTGCCATTGGGCGGCAATACGTTGACAGGCACGCTGAGTGCCAAGTCGTCATCGACTGTCCGGATACTCCGATCATCGCGCCAGCCGAAGCGCGGAAGCTGGGCAACGCGTTGATTGCCGCAGCAGACGCCGCTCACGGATGACTTTGTGCGCCATGCCCGGCCGACTCAGCGGGACTCAACCGTGCGCCCGGACTTTCCTACGGGCGCTCCTCGATCACACACTGAACAATCCCATTGGCAAAGTGTGCGTCGAAACCCATCCGCGTTACCTTCTGAGCCTCAGCAGCAGGGGTGACACCAGAGTCGAGATCCTGCTCGATGGTCCCAACAAGCTGCAAGCTCTGAGGGTCGGGTTCAGCCAACGGTTCCGTCATCTTTCCCACGCAGCGGCGGTAGCCACTGAAGTCAGCGTGAGCAGGCGTCGCCATCAGCATTGCCGAGGCGATGAACACCACGGCGATGGCTATGCCGATCGCTGCGGCGGCGTGGATGAAACGCACGGTTACACGGGTACCCAGCGATAACGCTAAATAATCAGCAAACGATTCGGCGCTGGGCCGGCACCGAACGACGCTTGACGAGCCTCAGACGTCGGTGGTGTAGACGATCAGCACGTCGATCTTGGCCCTGCGGGATACCGCGGACGGGACTGATCCCAGCAACCGCCCGGCGACGCTGCTGAGTCCGACGTTGCCGACGACCAGCAGGTCGGCATGGACCTCCTCGGCCAGCTGCACCAGCACATTGATGGGGGCACCGACGACCGACTTCTCCTCCACGTTATTGGCCCCGGCTTGGTGCGCCCGCTCCCTGGCGTCCCGCAGGATCGCGTAGAAGGGGGCCTCTCTCACCGTCCTGTAGTCCTGACCGTGGTCGCTCCCCGGCGGGATGGCGTAGCGGCCGCGTTCTTCGGGGACGGGGAGGTGTGCCGTCGCAACGATCAATTTCGCGCCGTGATCCGCAGCGATCGCGGCTGCGCGCTCCACCGCGCGCAGCGAGGAGTCCGAGCCGTCGGTGCCGACCACAACGGTCTGATAGGCGCTCATTTCTCATGCAGTGTAAGGCCGGCGGCGGCTTCTGACAGGGAAAACCGATGTGGAATCGGTCCCTGTTCCGGGTACCGGCCGAACCGTCATGCACCTTCGAGAGCCGTGTTCGCGGTGGCGACCCAAATTTGGGGTTGTCAAACAGAACGAACAGGAGATAATGCGCGCATGCGTTTCATCTATGTCGCTGCGGCGGCCAGCATGGCCATCACTGTGTCGGTAGGGGCGCCGCCAGCTAAGGCTGAAACGGGCGTCAATGGCTACGCTCAGTGCATAGGGGGCGACGCGAAGCCCCCGCCGCCAGGGGTGAATGCGGAAAATTGGTTCCCCAGCCTCCATGTGATCGATAACGACATCGGCTCTGGTGTGTCCTCGGACGACGTAGTCCGGAGATTGATCAATATGGGAGTCAAGCCGGAGGACGCCGCCACCCGAGTGCGGTGTTATCTGGCCAACTTGCCGCATTAGCGCAACCACCCCGGCGAAACCGTCGTAAAGCGCATGTCTATTTCTGAAATGCGTTGTACGCCAATGTCTTTAATTGCCCCCGCACCCCGGAAATCGGTGCGCCGCGGTCGCAGTCGCGGTGAAATCCCCGAATGCGCTATCTTCTGGCAGTGACCAGACCTGCTCACGTGAGCGCACTCGTAGCGACGCTGGCGCTGACGGCGTGTTTGACTGCGCCCCAAGGCACCGCCGATCCGACACCCCAGCAGTCGCCCTTCCCGACGGGAAAATCCGGCACCAGCATCCATGTCACGGAGTACAGCGCCGCGACCGCCGACGTCACGCTCAACAACGCGACCTGGGTCTCGTCCGGCTGCTCGGGCGGCGGGGGTTGCAACGTCATCGAACTCACGATCGTCGGCAAGTCCAACGCCCCCTTCAGCTACAGCCAGACCTCCGTGACCGCCGCCTCCTCCCCGTGGCGGCAAGACCCGAACCGCGATATCCAGGGCGGGTCGTCTCTGGTCGACTATCAGAAGATCAACAAGATGCCGCCGCTGCGCTCGGGCAGCGTCACCAACGGCCAGACCGCCCACGGATTCATCGCCTACGACAGCACTATCAACCAGGGCGACGTTTACATCGAGTTCAACGATCCGAATGCTCCCGCGGCTCCGACCCCATTGGCGGGCTGGAAAGTCCACACCTGAGCGCAACGATCGTGAGCGAACTGCCCTGAGGGGCAATCGAATCGCGAAAACGCAGAAGGGGGCCCCAGGCGGCCGCAGACATAGCACCAGTCGTGGCGTTTGCCGATCAGGCGCGGTCGTGGAGGGTGACCTGGTAGCCGTCGGGGTCGGCGAAAGTGAATGTCCGGCCGAAGGGGCCGTCAATCGGCGCGGAGACGATGGTGTGGCCGTCGGCGACGAGAGCGTCGTGAATGGCCTGGACGTCGGTGGCGTGGAGCCAGATCGCAGCACCGATGCCGGGCTGAGCGACGGATGTGAGATCGGTGCCGGGAATGATGTCGCGGAGTGCGAACGCGATCGGCTTCGTCTCGAAGACGACGGCGTGCGGAGGTCCGGTCTGCGAGCGGACGAGGCCGAGGTAATGCTCGTAGAACGCCTGCGATGTGTCGAGGTCGCGCGCTTGGAGCGAGATGAAGTCGGGGCCGGTGGCGGGCATGATGATGCTCCTTCGATTCGTGTCAGTTTTCTGACATGAGGCAACCTATGTCAGAATACTGACATGAGTCAAGACGGTGTCGGCGTCGACCTGGATACGTCACTGGGCTACCTGCTGAAAGAGGCGTCGAGCGCGCTCCGCGCAGCCATGGAGGAGGTGCTGCGGCCGCTCGGGATGAGCGTGACGCACTACTCCTGCCTCGAGCTGCTGGCTCAACGCCCGGGCTTGTCTAACTCCGAGCTCGCGCGGGGCGCGTTCGTGACACGGCAGTCGATGAATGTGCTGCTCCAGGCCCTGGAACGAGACGGCTACGTGACCAGACCCGCAGAGGCACCCGTCGGCAAGGTTCTTCCCACGCGGCTCACGCCTCGCGGCCGACGGAGCCTGGAGAAGGCGACCGTCGCGGTCCGGTCTGTCGAAGTCAGGATGCTGGCCGGCATGACCGAGGCCGAGCAGTCTGACGCGTTCCGGCTCCTGCAGAGCATGATTCACTGCCTGCGCGATGGCAACGACGGTGCATAGCGTTCACACGCGCACGGCCGACATATCCATGTCGATGGTGCCTTGGCACGCGCCGCTCAAGATATCGGTGTGCATAACGCCGGCGAGCGACCCGTCGGGCTGGGGCGTGTAGTGCACCTCGGCTCGGGCCGGATTCCATTGGATCGTGGTGTCGGGCATCATGCAGTCCCACTGGAAATCGTTGGTTTGCGACCAGGACTTTCCATCCCAGGTGAACTGCACCGGCTGCGGAACCGTCGGGTTAGTCGGCGGAGGGCCACTGATGATGGTCGCGACGCACTGCCCGTTCGCACAGCTCGAGCGGAGATCCGTAGGTCTCGGTGTGCTGCACCTCCGGGTTGCCGACGGCCATGCTGGTGCCGGCCTTGGGGCCAACCATGAACGTGATCGCGTACTGGCCGTTCCAGGACGGATTGTCGGCGACGGCGGCCGGGGGAAACGACAGGGCGATCGCGAGCGACGCGACGGATACACCGGCAAAGGTTGTCGGACGGTCTGGGGCCATGGTTCCTCCTCCGGGTCCGTACCCATTCCATAGTCATATGCCGAACCGTCGCCGACAAGGTTCTTGCCGCCTTACCAGCCCCACTCGTCGTCGTCGAGGACATCCACGGTCAGCGCGTTGTCGGCGGGGCCCTTCGTCCCGTAGGTAAAGGTGAGCATGGTGCGGTCGTCGTCCAGGGGCTCGGTGGCGACGACGGTAGCGTGCCCGATCTTCATGCGGATCCTGTCTCCGGGCTTCAATTCGTCAACGCGTTTGAGGGTCACGCTCAACCCGTCAGAACCAGCGATTTGCTATTGGTGCAAATGTTCTGGTGATTCATCGCCTCCTTCACGGCCAGAATGTGTTCACCGGCCCTGAATGCACGTTCGAGGGAGTTACACACATGCGATCGCCTGAGCTTTGAGTGTTCAACCGTCCGAGCTGAGAATCGTGCGCGGCGCGGCGGTGAGGTTGCGACGTGCCCCCACGCCGAAGAGGCCAATAGAAGACGTTTGGAGGCAGCCGATCCCGGGGTTGGGTTAAATATTATGTGCTGCAACGAAATACGGTCCTCCCGCTGCTCCCAAAATCCTGGCTGAATGAGGATTTTCTTACCCAAACCGGCAGCCGACGCCTCTTCTACAGCAAACCGGCTGTGCGCCCAGTCCGCAAGCGCCTACGCGCTGAATCGAAATTGGATACCTGCGGTCCGCCAGGGAAGGGAAACTGATCAGCCCAGCGAAGCGACCGGTGTCGCCGACTTGGTCCTTGTCAGTATTGCGGACTGCGCGGCGACGACCGCGGGTATGACGTTGACGGGGCGATGCGCCGTGGCCAGGCGCGCACGTCTTGTTCGATCGGCATCGGCAAGTCGATCACCATGTCCGCCGGGGAATCGCGCTCGACCCGCAGGCGCCAACAGTTCCAGTTGGCCACCGGGCGACTCGGATTCGCTTGAGTCCGATCCTGGACCACTGGGCTTCCTCCCCTGTGCTCGATGAATCAGTTAGATCCGTTCATCTGGCTACCACCGAGCAGGCGCGGGCGCGTCGATCGTCAGTGGTCGTTGGTAGGAAAGGTCGGCACGATCTCGGGTGCCGACGAGATAGCCCTTCTCAGTGAAGAACGCAGACTGCAGCACTCTCGCATCGGCAAGGAACATGCCCTCCACGGTCGATCGACGAACGGCGATGCGCCACTGGTCATTGTGCTTAGTTCTCCACCAGGTCGGGGATGGGCTCCGCGTCCGTCAGCCAGTGGCGCCCGGCCCGGCGGGCCGCCTCCCACTTCGGGACGCTCACCGAGTCGTCCTGGCCCAGGTCCTCCGGGGTCGGGCCGATGCGCTCGGCCAGCCCAGCGAGGGCATCCAGGTCGAAGTTGTAGATCTCGGCTGCCGCCAGGCCCAGCATCTGCCGGGTCTCCTCGACGGGGATGTCCCAGAAGGAGCGGCGCAGCCATTCGCGGGTGTGCGGCCAGGTCCCCTCCGGATGGGGAAAGTCGTTGCCCCACAGCAGGTTAGAGACGCCGATCTCGTACCGTCGCGCCAGCTCCCTGCGCTCCGTGGTGGTCGCCCCGATAAAACAATTCCGGTCGAAGTAGGCCGAGGGCGGCATCGTCAGATCACCCTCCATCAGGTGGCTCATCTTCTTGGCCGAGTGCTCACGCAGATACCGTGTATCCATCAGCCAGAGAAGATCATTGGCCCAGAACGCGCCGCATTCCGTGACGCCCCAGCGCAGCCGGGGGAAGCGCTCGAACACGCCCGACCACAACGCGAACCACAGGGGCCGCGCACCCCACCAGCGCACCTCGGTGACATAGATGCCCAGGTGTCCCCCGTACTCCTCCTGCGGGGCGGGACCCGAATGGGTATGAACCGGCATCTGCAGGTCCTGACAGGCCGCCCAGACCTTGTCGTACCGACGATCGTGGTATGGCGGGTAGCCGACCCAGCGCGCCGGGATCAGGATCCCGCCCCGCAGTCCGGACTCTGCCGCTCGAGTGATCTCGGCTACGGCCGCGTCGATGTCGGCCAGTATCGGCACGACCGCGACCCCGGCCCGCCGCTCGGGGTGGTGGCTGCACAGCTCGGCCAACCAGCGGTTGTGGGCCCGCGCCCCGGCCATGGCGCGCCCCGGGTCGAGGTCGCCCGACTGGCCCAGGCCGGCCCCAAACGGGGCCCCGGCCACCCCCGTCACGGCGTCGGCGTCGGGGAAGATGACCTCGCCGACGACCCCGTCGCCGTCTAATTCCTTGTCCCGCAGGCCTACATCCCATCCGCCGGCGATGCCGTCGCCATGCTCGGAGAACCACTGCTCGGCGAACTCCTCGTCGATGAATCCGCCCGCCTGGGCCGCGGCGGTCTTCTCGGCCAGGTAGACCTCGAAGTCCTCCCGGTATTCGGGGTCGACGTATTCGCGGTAACGCTCGGTCGGCAGCTCGGCGTGGGTGTCTGCCGAGATGATGACGTAAGGGGCCCCGCGGTTCATAGTGCTTCCTTTCGCCTACCAGGTACGGATCGGATCGGGTTCGAATACGGTGCTGCTCGCATCCGCGGGCACGGACGCCAGCGGCTCGGCAACCTCGGCCACGGTCGGGCCGATTCGGTCGGTCAGCGGCGCGAGCGCCTCGAGGTCGAAGCCGTACACACCCGCCGCAGTCCCGCCCAGCATGGCCGCCACCTCGTCGGCCGGGACACCGCTGAAGGTGTGGCGCAACGCTTCTCGGGTGTAGGGAGCGGTCCCCTCGTAGTGCGGGTAGTCGCTTCCCCACATGATCCGGTCGACGCCGATCCCGTGGCGCTCGGCACACTCGACGGGTCGCATGAAGCTGGCACCGACGTAACACTGGCGGGACCAGTACTCACTGGGCTTGAGGCTCAGCGAGCCGGCGGTGGGCCCGGCGAACCGGGCGATCGCGGAGCTCGCTCGCCCGTAACGGGCCGCCGCCACGTCGAGCGAGTCGAGGGTCACCGGTATCCACCCGGCGCCCTGTTCGGTGAAGACCACGGTGAGGTCCGGATGGCGATCCAGCGCGCCGCTGAAGATCAGGTGCCACAGCGCCCGGTGGGCAAACCAGTGCGTCTCGTACACCCACACCGCAAACGAGCTGCCCCACCCGTCCGTCGGGTTCGGTCCTGCGTTGCCGCCGTGGTGGTTTACCACCAGGCCCGCCTCCGCGCACGCCGCCCAGAGCGGCTCCCAGTGTTCGGCGTAGAGCTGGGGGATGTCGCTACCCGGGGGGATACCGGGCAGCAGCACACCGCCGCGCAGGCCCAGCTTGGCGATCTGTCTTACCTCGGCGACGGCTTCGTCGACGTCCCCGAGCAGGATCTGGCCCACCCCGGCGCGACGTTCGGGCGACAAGCGAGCAGAAGTCGGCCAGCCAGCGATTGTGCGCGCGCAGGCCGGCCCAGCGCAGCTCAAGCTCCCGGCCGGCCACCGGCTGTGGGGCGGCCAGGCTCGCCTGGGGAAAGAACGGAGGCACGGTGTTGGGAAAGAGAACCTCGCCCGCGATCCCTTCGGAATCCAACTCCGAGTTGCGTCGATCGCTGTTCCAGTTGCGCTCGGCATCGGCCTCGGCGAGGTCACCGAAGGGGTTGACGTATGTCTTTGCCCAGCCGTCGAATTCGTCCCTGTACCGCGGGTCGAGGTAGTCGCGGTAGTCGAGCAGGTCGGCGCCCGCGTGGCAGTCGGCCGAGATGACCGTGTATCGCTCCATCCGCTATGCCCGCGCCGGCTCGGGCCTGGGGGCGGCGAGCAGGGCCGCGATGTCGTCGTAGCGCTGGTGCACGTATGGCAGCAGCCATTCCTGCGGTACCCGCTCAGCGATCCGCCCCACCTGGACCGTGCGCCTGCGACACCAGGTGATCGACCGGATCTGGCGAATGACGATGTCGGCCACCGGATCCAACGGCGACTCCCCCAATTCGAGTGTGCCGTCGATGTTCTCCAGCAGCTCGTAGTGCCGGTGGTATTCCCCGTAGACCAGGTGCGGGTCGGTGATGCCGTTGCCGTCGGGGGCGCGCAGGAACTTGAAGTAGAACTCGGTGTTCACCTGGTCGGGCGGCAACTGCGCCGGGCCGGTGACCTGACCGTTCACCCTGATGAGCTGGTAGCCCAGCCGGTCAACCGTGGCGGTGACGCGGTCACCGTCGCGCTCCACCTCGATGTGCGCCAGTTTCTTTGGCTCACCGAATGTTTCGCGCCCACCGGTGACCGACTGCTCGGTGGACTGGGGCATGAAGAGGGGATAGTCGCCCTCGAGTTCGCCGTGGCGGGCGGTCACCGAAAACACCGCCGACCCGAACGGCGCCATGCCCTCGATCCGGACCCGCTGAAGCTGGATTCGCACCAGTGGTTGCGCCGCCGGCTCCAGCGGCCTGGGTAGCACGGCCGCGACGATCGCCGGATCGGTGAGGTACGTGATGGTCACCGCTTCGGTCGCGATAGGCGCCTTGGTGGCATCGATCTCATGGTCGACTTGCGCCTCGGTCGGGCGGGCGCCATAGCGAATCGCATTGGTGCTCAACGCTTTTCTCCTTCCGTTGCTGAGTCGCTCCCGACGTTTCGGCCGAGGACGTCGACCAGGTAGTCGGGAGCGCCGCGATTGAGGATCGATGCCGCCTTGCTGCTCACGACCTCGTCGGCCGGTGTGGGCGGGCCCATCATCCAGAAGCGGTCCGCCCGAATCCCGTCCACCACCTGGTCAGCGACCGTCTCGAGCGGCGTGAACTCGACATGCGCGCCGGCGGCTTCGAAGCGGGCCACTACTCGTTCCAAGGTTTGGTCGGGCGTGCGACGTTCCTGCGTCGCGGCGTAGCGCTGCGGCCGGTGGCGCCATGACTCCCAGATGCCGGTGTTCAAGAAGCCGCCTGGGAAAAGGACGTGGGCACGCACCCCCGTTCCCGTCATCTCCAGGTGCGTGTACAGGCTTTCAGTCAGGCAGAGCACCGCCGCCTTGGTCATCGGGTAGACCGCGGTGGCCGGTCCGCCCATGGCCCCCCGCGCGATCGGCGCGAACCCACCGTTGCCCGAGCAGGTGTTGACCACGTGCCCCTCGTCCTGCTCGAGCAGGATGGGGACGAACGCCTTGATGCCGTGGATGACGCCCAGCACGTTGACGTCGATCCCCCAGCGCCAGTCGGCAAGGTCGTGTTCCCACATGTACCCCTCGGAGACCGCGCCGGTGCCGGCATTGTTGCACACCACGTGCACCGCACCGAAGCGAGCAAGCGCCTCCTTGGCCAGCGACTCGACCGAGGCATAGTCGCTGACGTCGGTGACCACCCCGGTCACCTCGATGCCCTCGTCCGCGAGTGCCCGGGTCGCCTCGTCGAGCGGTTCGGCGAGGACGTCGGCCAGCACGACCTTCATGCCCTCGTGGCCGAAGCGCCTGCCCATGGCCCGGCCGATGCCGCCGGCTCCACCGGTTACGACCGCCACCCTGCCCGCAAGGTCCTTCATTGTGGCCATCGTCACATGGTCGCGCATAGCACCGCAACCAGTCGCATTATGCGACTATTGCGCCTATGGCCCCGCGTCCCTCCCCGCAGACCGAACGGGTCGTGAACCTGTTCGAGCAGCTGGCGGGCGACGGAAGCCGGGGCATGACATTGGCCGAGGTGTCGCGCCACTTGAGCGTCCACAAGGCCAGCTGCCACTCGATGCTGGCCGAACTGCTCCGCGCCGGCTGGCTGCTGCGCGACCCGGTCCGCAAGACCTATCACCTCGGTCCGGCTCTGGTCCGCCTCGGCCGAGCCGCCGCGGACCGTTACCCGGCCCTGGTGCTGGCCCGCTCCGCGATGGCCGAGCTGTCGGCCGCGACGGGTACCCACTGCGTTGCCTTCTCGGTGAGCGACGACTACTCCACCGTCGTCGATCAGGTGCGAAGCCCACACGGCGGCGGTCACCCGATGCCCATCGGCACCCAGTTCCCGCACCGCCCTCCGTATGGGGCGTCGACCGTAGCCTGGGCCGGGGCGGACGCTCGGGAGCGCTGGCTGGCCGCGCTGCCCGAGGACGTGCGCGATCGCTACCGCCAGGCCCTCACCGCCGCCCAGCAGCGTGGCTACGCGGTCGGCCTGCACATCCTGCCCGATCTACGCCTGCGGGAGCTGGCGCAGATCGTGCGTAGCGCCGAGGTGCGCTCCACCCGGCTGAGCCGGCTGGCGCAGGAGCTGACCGACGAACTGATCCACCAGGAGGAGTGGTTTCCGATCAGCCTGGACCCGGACCGCACCTACGAGGTGAGCCACATCGACTCGCCCATCCTGGAGCCTGGGCTCCGCATCGCCCTGATACTCAGCCTGGTCCCCAGCGCCGAGCCGATGAGCGGCGCGGCGGTCACCCACCTGGGGGCCCAATTGGCCTCTGCGACAGAGCGACTCAGCGCCGCCCTGAGCGAAGGGTCCGGCTAACGTCGTTCCGGAGCCAACCGCTTGAGGGCCAGCCCTCCTTCGAACGGCCGGTAGCCGAACGCGGCGGGGGCGCGATAGCCGGTGTCCTCCAAAGGAGTGTGCACCTCGGCGACAGTGGGCCCGATCTCGGCAGCCACCGGCACCAACGCATCGAGATCGAATCGGTATAGGCGAGCGGCGTTGCCGCCCAAGATCTTTCGGCAGGCATCCGCTGGCCTGTCGTGCAGGGCCCAGCGAATGGCCAACTTGGAGTGGGGCGCGAAACCTTCCTCGTGGGGATAGTCGCTGCCCCACATGATGTGATCGGGCCCCATGAAGTCGATCATCGCACCGTCGAAAGGCATCAACTCGCTGGCCAAATAGCAGTTCCGCTGCACGTATTCGCTTGGCGTCAGGGTCAGCGCGTCGACCGACGATCCGCCGAACATCCCGTAGGTGCGATTACCGGCTTCAGACTTCATGGTGGGCACCATGGCGTCGAGCATGCCGAGTTGTCCAGGCACCCACATCGTGCCCTGCTCGGTCGGCACGAATCGCAGCGTCGGGTACCGCTCGAACACCCCGGCCAGGATCAGGTGTCCGAGGGTCCGCTGGGCCCACAGCGCCATCTCGGTGATCAACACCGCGTTGGACGCCGGCTGGTCCATCGGCATCTCGGGGCTGCCCGCGCCCGCGTGCTGCACCACCGTCAGGTCCAAGTCCGCGCACAGCGCCCAGATCGGTTCATACCGGGTGTGAAACAGCGGGGCCACGTGCGGATCGCCGGGCGAGACCGCCGGAATCAGCACGCCACCAAAGCAGCCCTGCTCGACGCCCCAGCGGATTTCTCCCAGCGCCTGCTCGATGTCGTTGGGAAAGATCTGAATCAACCCGCGGCGCCGGGCCGGGGCCAGTGAACAGAAGTCGATCTGCCACCGGTTGTGGGCCTGCACGCCGGCCCAACGCTTCTCGAAGTCCGCAGCGGTGCGGGGCAAGCTGATGGTGATGTTCGGGGTGCTCGGGAAGAACGGCGGAACGGTGTTGGGCAGCAGCACCTCGGCGGCCACCCCGTCGGCGTCCATCTCCGAGATCCGCAGCTCGTGATCCCAGTTCCGGTTGGCGGTCGCGACGATCAGATCGTCGAACGGACTGGCGTAGGCCTTGGCCCACGCATCGAACTCGTCGTGCAGACGCGACGGCAGATACTGTTTGTAGCCGTAGAGGTCCGCCCCGGCGTGCGTATCCGTCGAGATGACGACGTAACGATCCAACGTGTCCCAGCTTGTAGCCATCGCATCCTCCAGCAGAGTATGCCGAGTATAGGAGAAAAGGGTCGGCGCGCGAAGGGCGAATTTTGTTCGTGAGACCCACAGGTGGCCCGAGGATTTCGTCGGCGCGGCGGCCAGAGCACAATGTGGGGCGTGAGTTGGACGAGGTACACGGGCAGAGCCCTCGCGGATATCAACCTGGACGGCGACGCTCTGCACGCCGAGCTCGAAGACCATATCCGCGTGGACAATCCGCATCTGACGGATGTCCGCCTGGAGCGGGCAACCGCGGCCGAGGCATTCGACGCCGCACGGGTCAGGCGATGGTACGAAGTCAGCTACCTGGCGCAAGACCCAGAGGACAATTCGTAACCCCCCGGCGCGCCGACCCAATTCGCGCGCCGACACCGTCCCGGCGCTAAATTCCTCTCCTGGGCATTGCAAAGGAGCACGCCGGTGCGGTCAATCATTGTCGCCGTCGTTGCGATCGGTTGCACGACCGTCGCGGCGCCGGCACCGACGGCCTGGGCCGACGATGACTTCGTCGCCCTGGCCGTGTCCGTCGGCAGCGGGCGAGCCGCCGGCTGGGGCACCGGGGGCAGTCAGGACCAGGCAAACCAAATCGCGCTCGCCCACTGCACCGCCGAAGCGGGTGACGTCTGTCAGGTCGTAGCCGGCACCCGCAACGGCTGCGCATCGGTGGCCTTCGACCGCGTCTCCGGCCGGTTCCAAGGCGGCTCGGGCCCCGACACCACCGCATCGGCTGCCGACGCGCTGGCCAAACTGGGTTCGCCCAACGGACGAATCAAGACCACCCACTGCTCGTCCTGACGTCCGGGTCGGGTTCTGAGCGCCTGCGACAAGGACACCGCGATTTCGACTATCGTTCATGTAAGTCGTCCTTGACTGCACGCCGATTGGCCCGCGCACAGAGGGGAGGCCATGACTCCGTTGAGGGTTGGTGCTGGGAAGTGGTCGGCCGTCTGCGCGATTCTCTTATCCACTGCCGCGCTGGCCTGCGCAGTGCCGGCCTCAGCGGATGACAACGACGACGCTTTCATCGCGGGGCTTTCCAAGGGCGGAATAACCATGCCCGACAACGATAATGCGATTGCGATGGCCCACACGGTGTGCACCAGCATCGATACGAACCCAAACGTATCGATGCTGGCGATCCAACTGACGAAGCAAACCGACCTGTCGCCAAGGCAATCCGGCTACTTCATCGGCCTGTCGGTAGCCACGTACTGCCCGCAATACAAAGACGATGTCGACCCGTCGCTTGGCTGGCTGGTGCCGCCTCCGCTCATGTGAGCGCGCGTAACAGGCGCGCGAGTTCGCCTCAGCCCTGGGCCACGCCGGCGGAACCATTCTCATATGCCGTAGTCAGCCAGAACACCGTGCGCTCGATACCCGGCACAATTTCGGTGACGTCGATCTCCCCCTGAGCGAATCGGGTAAGAAGTCCGTAGACGACGCCGGTGAGGATGAGCTCGAGATCTTTGGCGAACCCCGGTTCCGCCTGTGCCAGAACGGCTTTGGCGACCGGGACGACGGCATCGATACCTCGCTGAATGAGACGCTTTCCGCCGGGCCCCGATCGCGCTTGGAAGTAGGAGCCCAGCATCAACGGATGCCGTTCCCAGGGCTCGAAGATGGTCCTCATGACATGCATCAGGTCCACATAGATCGACAAGCCGGGCAGATCGTCGATCAGCGACGGCAGGCGCGCATAGCGATTGGCGTCCATCCAGCCGTCCAGGGCCGCGACAATAAGTTCGTCTCGGGTGCGATACCGCTTATAGATGGTCGCCAGCGAGACGCGGGCCCGCCGGGCCACCTCGCGCAGCTGCACGGCCTCATAGCCCTCGTTATCGAGCATCTCGACCACGATGTCCAGGATCGGATCGGCCCGCCGCCCGGAGGCACCGTCCACGGTCACAGCATCCAAGTCGGCCCCTTTTGCCTTCACAGTAACCATGTTACTGTGCGCAGTGAGTAACGGCGTTACTCTGGCCTGATCTGGGTCGATGAACAAGAAACGAGGAAAAGCGCCGTGGGTTCAATAGATGGCAAAGTCGCCTTCATCACCGGGGTGGCGCGTGGCCAGGGCCGCAGCCACGCGCTGCGCCTCGCGCGCGAGGGTGCCAACATCATCGGCATCGACATCTGCGCCAACATCCCCGCCAATGGCTATCCGATGGCCTCCCACGAGGAACTGGACCAGACGGTGACGCTGGTCGAAGAGGCGGGCGGCAAGATGCTGGGCACGGTCGCCGACGTGCGCGACTTCGAGCAAGTCAAAGCGGCGATGGATGCGGGCGTCGAGCACTTCGGACGCCTCGACATCGTGCTGGCCAACGCCGGGATCGCGCCCTTGGCGTTTCGCCAGTTGAGCATCGAGGAGGAGCTGGCGCAGTGGCGGGCCGTCACCAGCGTCAACCTCGACGGGGCCTACCACACGGCATGGGCGGCCGTCCCCCATCTGCTGGCCGGTAACCGCGGCGGGGTCATCATTTTCACCAGCTCGACCGCTGGCATCAAGGGCTTCGGTGGCCTGCAAGGCGGCGGTCTGGGCTACGCGGCGTCCAAACACGGGATCGTCGGGTTGATGCGCACCCTGGCCAATGCCCTTGCACCGCTGAGTATCCGGGTGAACACGGTGCACCCGACCGCGGTGAACACGATGATGGCGACCAACCCCGACATGACCGAGTTCCTGGAGAAGAATCCCGGTGCGGGGCCCCATCTGCAAAACCCGATGCCCGTGGGAATGATCGAACCAGAAGACGTCAGCGCCGCGATCGCCTACCTGGTCTCCGACGAGGCGAAGTACGTCACGGGCGTGACCTTCCCCGTCGACGCGGGCTTCTGCAACAAGGTTTGATACGCCGATGGCAACGAACAACACCACGGGCCGAGTCGCGGACAAACGGGTCTTGATCACCGGGGCCGCACGCGGCATGGGACGCTCGCACGCGGTGCGGCTGGCAGAAGAAGGCGCCGACTGCATCCTGGTCGACATCTGCTCCACCCCAGAGGGTTTGGAATACCCCCTGGCCACCGAGGACGACCTGAACGAGACCGCGCGACTGGTCGAGAAGCAGGGCCGGCGGGCAGTCACGAAAGTCGTCGACGTCCGCGACGAGGCCACCATGAAATCGTCGGTCGACGCTGCCGTCGACGAACTCGGCGGACTCGACGGTGCCGTCGCCAACGCCGGCGTACTCACCGTCGGCACCTGGGACACCACCACCGCCGAGCAATGGCGTCTCGTCCTCGACATCAACCTCATCGGCGCCTGGAACACCTGCGCGGCCGCACTCCCCCACTTGGTCGCGCAGGGCGGCGGCAGCCTGGTCAACATCAGCTCGTCGGCCGGCATCAAGGGCACTCCGCTGCACGTGCCCTACACTGCGTCCAAGCACGGCATCGTGGGGATGACCCGGGCGCTGGCCAATGAGCTTGCCGCACAGAATATTCGCGTCAACACCGTGCACCCCACCGGGGTCGCCACCGGAATGGCGCCACCGAGCATGCACACCCTGATCGCCGAGCAGCGGCCCGATCTGGTGCCCATCTTCCTCAACGCACTGCCCGCACCGCTGATCGAAGCCTCCGACGTGAGCAACGCGGTGCTCTACCTGATGTCCGATGAATCCCGTTATGTCACAGGACTCGAACTGAAAGTCGACGCCGGTGTCACCATCCGATAAGGCGCCAATGGGCGACGGTGCGCGACACGAGCGCGGGGTACGCACCTTCGCCGAGGTGATGACGATCGACCCGCCCGACGGCGACAGCCCCTACGCGGGCGGGTTGATCGACTTCGTCTTCGGCGAGGTGTGGTCCCGACCGGGACTCAGCCGCCGCGATCGACGGTTCGTGACCCTTGCCTGTGTCGCGGCCGCCGACGCGCAGGCCCCCCTCGAGCAGCACGTCTACGCGGCGCTCAACAGCGGTGACCTCAGCATCACCGAGATGCGGGAAACCGTTTTGCATTTCGCCGTCTACGCGGGCTGGCCGAAGGCGTCCCGGTTCAACATCGCGGTGGACCTGCAATGGGCCAAGATCGCCGAGACGCGTGGCGAGCCGCCCCCTGCCCCGGAACCGTTGCTGCCGCTGGTCACCGCCAGCGACCCCGAGCAGCGGCTGCAAGGGGGCGAGGAATCGTTCAAGGAGATCAACTGTCTGCCGTTCGCGCCGATGCGTGACAACCCGTACTCGGGTGCGGGCATTTTGAACTTCGTCTTCGGCGAGATGTGGCTGCGCCCGGGGTTGGGGATGAAGGAACGCCGCCTGATCACCGTCGCCTGCGTCGCCTTCCAAGATGCCGAGATTCCGATCATGTCCCATGTTTACGCGGCGCTGAAGAGTGGCGACGTGTCGTTCGAGGAGATGGATGAACTGGCGCTGCAGTTCGCGGCGTACTACGGGTGCGCCAAGGCGGATTACCTCAACCAGGTGATCGCGGAACAGAAACAGCGGGTGACGGCCGAGAACCAGGCCGAACACACGCCCGTCGGCTGACACGACAACGGAGGAAACTCACCCATGACGGCAGCCGCGACCTCACCGCCACTTTCGGGTGCGCTACTCATTGGCGGAGAACGCATTACGGCCGCGTCGGGTGGCGACTATCAGCACGTCTATCCCGGCACCGGCCAGCTCAACGCGACCATCCCGATGGCCGGCGAGAGTGAGATCGACAGGGCCGTCGACAGCGCCTGGGATGCCCACCGGGAATGGATTTCCTATCCGGTCGACCGCCGCCGCGATCTGCTGTTCGCGCTGGCCGACGTAGTCCGCGAGCACTTCGCGGAGCTCACCGAACTCAATGTGCACGATTACGGCGTCCCGGTCTCGGTGGCCGGCAACTCGGTACTGACCGAGCGTTTCCTGCGTTACTACGCCGGTTATGCCGACAAGACGCACGGGGCAAGCACTCCCGTCACCGGCGCGTTCGACGTCAACCTCGTCGAACGCGAACCCTACGGCGTCGTCGGCGTCATCGCCCCGTGGAACGGGCCGCTGGTGGTGGCGGGCGCGGCCGTCGCGCCCGCCCTGGCGGCGGGAAACGCGGTCATCCTCAAACCCTCGGAGCTCGCGTCGTTGGCGCCCTTGCGCTTTGGCGAACTCTGCATCGAAGCGGGCCTGCCGCCGGGACTGGTCAATGTGTTGCCGGCCGGCCCGGAGGGCGGCGACGCGCTGGTGCGTCACCCCGGGGTCGGCAAGATCCACTTCACCGGCGGCCAAGCGACCGCGCAGAAGGTGCTGCAAGCCGCATCGCACAACCTCACCCCGGTGACAGCCGAATTGGGCGGCAAATCCGCCTATCTCGTGTTCGCCGACGCCGACCTCGACATGGCCGCCGTCATCGCGGCCCACCAAGGACCCATCACCCAGGCGGGCCAGAGTTGCGCCTGCGCCTCACGGATCCTCGTCGAGGCCTCCGTGTACGCCAGCTTCGTCGAGAAACTCGTCGCGACCGTGCAGGCCGCGAAGATCGGCGATCCACTGCAACCCGACGTCATGCTCGGGCCCGTCATCACCGAAACCGCCGCCGAGCGCATCCTCGGTGTCATCGACCAAGCGGTCAGCGAGAAGGCCGGCGACTTGGTCACCGGCGGACGCCGACTGGGTGGCGAGCTCGCGTCGGGCTATTTCATCGAGCCCACCATCTTCACCAACGTCGACAACCGTTCATCGCTGGCGCAGACCGAAACATTCGGTCCGGTGGCTTCCGTCATGCCCTTCGGTGACGAGGCGGAGGCGGTCAGGATCGCCAACGATTCCCGATACGGGCTCAATGCCTTCGTGGCGACCACCAACCTGGAACGCGCACACCGAGTTGCACGTCAGTTACAGGCGGGTTCGGTGTGGGTGAACAGGCACAGCGACATCGAGCCCCAGGGCCCCTACGGCGGATACAAGCAGAGCGGGTTCGGCCGCACCGGCGGCGTCGAAGGCCTGTATGAGTTCCTGCAGGTGAAGAACATTCGCATCGGCATGAGCTGACGCACCGACCTTCAGTCCTGACGACCCCAATTACTGTGAAATATGGTGCAAAACAAGTATTTCCGCGTAAGGGGTAGAGTCGCGGTCATGAATTTGGTCGAGTGGCTGAGGACGCCCCGCTACCTGCGGACGCGTTTCATGATGGAAACGCGGCCGCTGAACCGCCTGGAGATGGAGATCGTGTTCCTCGAGGTCGCCGCCCGCGACGCGCTGGTACGCCTGCCCGTGGCGTTCATGGTTCTGCCGAAGAGCCCCCGCCCCTGGCGCGATGGCCCGCCCAACCAGGAACAGGGCAAGTAGAGGTTCCGCGCAGGCCAGCGGGTTCCTACGGCGCGACCACCGGCAGTGAGCATCGACAACCCCTACTGGGACGCCGTCAAGGACTGCGTCGAGCCTGACGGCATCGGCGGCAACCCGGTGGTCGGCTATTTCAGCCTGGACCGCACGGTCGAAGAGAACATGGCCCGCTCGCCGAACCGGCAATGGCTCGTGCGCCGGTACTGCTGGACCGTTCCCGACCCCGACACCGTGAAATTCGTGGCGGGCCACGTCGCCGGCGGTCTGCTCGATCCCATAGCGGGCACCGGTTATTGGGCCTACCTGCTCACCCAGTTGGGCGTCGATGTCGTCTGCTACGACCTGAACCCGGGCACCGACCTGCTCACCAACGGCTGGCACGGCGATGACCTGTACGCCCAGATCGTCGCCAAGGATTGCGCCGACGCGGCGGCCCTGCACCCCGAGCGGACGCTGTTCCTTTCCTGGCCGCCCCATGACCAGGACGTGGGTGCACGAATATTACTGGCCTACAAAGGGAATCGCGTCATCTACGTCGGCGATGGCCGTGGCGGCGGCACGGGTGACGAGCAGATGCACCAGCTCCTCGAGACACAGTGGAGCGAAGTCGCGTCCCGTCAACCGGTGCTGTGGTGGGGCCAACGCGATCGGGTGACCGTGTACGAGCGCGGGTGCCCGTAAGCGCGGGACTTGGGAGCAACCGCCGAGTCGGGCATGCTGGCGGTATGCATGTGATCAACGGAGTTCGTGACCCGGCGGCAGGCTTTCCCCTCGAGACCGCGGCGGACGACGCCGGCGAGCGCCGGCAG
>CAWCJU010000014.1:0-63138 GCA_963796035.1 uncultured Actinomycetota bacterium
CCAGCGGTCGATGCGCCTCAGCAATTTTGCGTTTTTGTGAGTACGGCAACATACCACCCGGCTGGCCGCGCAACACATACTCGGCATACACCCCGCCACGGGTGAAGCGCAGATTACCGATCACCGCACTAGGGGGAGATAACCAACGATCGGTGAAAGTAATCATCGCCGCACCTGCGCAGTGGTACGCCGCTGAGTACCAAATATAGACAGCGCCAACCACAATGCGCGATACGGTAAAGTTGGCCGGCCGATAGGAACCTGGCGCGCCAGTACCGTCGCGCCGGCAGTCAGGGCACCTCCACACACGAAAATCACCACGGCCACGCCGGAATTAAGCCAATGCCAGGTGGCCCACACCGTCAACGCGCCCCCGATAAGCGCCGTCATGCCATCCCAGACTCGCCACGGCGCGAACGGCACGCGAGTGTTGTCGTCGATGTGCGAGATGTAGATCGGGAAGTCCCGCACCTCAGCAAAGACCCGGGCCGCCTCGACGCGACCCCTCTCGTCTGCCATCGCCAAACCTCCCGTGCGTTCGCCGAACCCTGACTTAGTAACTCCAGCCGGTGTCAATCATGACCGGCCCGGCACCACTGTGCGTATTCACTGTGTAATTAATCGAACGTGCCAGACTTAAACCACCGAAAACCAGTGAGGCCAGCGCAATCCCACCCACCACCTTCCCGGCGGCCTTCCCAACTCCTTTGTGCAAGCTGAACGCGCCCGCAGCAGCACCGGTGAGCAAGGTGATGACAGCAATCGGCATCTGCAGCTGGAAATAGAGATTCGGGATCGTGTTAATCAAATCACCGAAAGCTAAAGTAGTTTCGATCATCATGTTCTCCTACCGGATTGTTGGATTACTCGGAGGCCTACTTAGACGCCGAGGTGGTCACCACCGGGACCGGATCGGTGTCAGTGGACATCACCGGCGCCCGGTCGACCGTAGCCACCAGCCATCTGCCACCCAGGCCGGTTAAGGTGAGCGGATACACCAGTTCGGTGGGCGCGTACTGCGAGGTGATCGCGATCACCCGGGCGAACACCCGCACCGTCTGGCCATCACGCGGAGATCCAGTCACCGTCTCCATAGCCGACAACGCGGTCACCGTCGCCGACTGATAGGCATCACCCAAACTGACCAGCCCCGAGTCGGCCGTCACATAGCGATCCAAACCACCGGCCTTAGTCAAGTAAGCGTTGATGAACCCCGACACCGCCGCAAACACCGGATCCTTCTCTCCCACCGAATCCGAATACGCCGTCTTCGCATCCGCGCCCCACCCCCTGTCTCCGATACGAGCGGGAAGGCTGATCGCGCGGACTCCATACTTCGACCACAGCACCGGAACCCGGTACAAGGCGCGAGTCGGGGCCGCGGACTCATAGGCCCGCTGAGTGACACCGACTACCACGGAATACACCGCGGCCGTCGCGTCCTTGCCGGCGGAGCCCGTGTACGCCACCGACACCACCGTCGGTGAGTCGATCACCACCGCAGGGGTGGACGGCAGCTTGAGATCAGCGCTTTTTACGGTGACGAACTCGCTGACACTGCCTGGGTTGGTCGAGGTCGCGGTCAACCAGACCGACACAAAATCCTGTGCGAACGAACTGACCACCGCCGACTGGTTCACCACAGTGCGCGCCGGGCCCACCAGGTCAGGTGGCGAGCTGAACAGAAAGTTCCACACCGCATGCAGCCCGGCCAGCGCCGCCAGCGCCAACACCGCCCACTGCCCAACCCGTCCGGCCGATGTGCGGGTAGTGTCGAGCCGACGCTCCCAGGCCTTGTTCACCGTAGGCATCAGATCGCCTCGTGCCCAATAATTTTCAGTCGACTGATCGCAAACGTGGCATCAACCGGATCGGTCGTGGCCCGACCACCCAAACCCATCTGGGGCGCCAGCGGCGGGGCAGACGGCTGTGAGTTAGCAGTACCTGGATCGCCAAACAACCCGCCACCGAGACCACCCATCGGCCCGACACCCGGCCCGGGCCCCAGCTCGGGCCCCAACTTGGGTGGAGTGGTGGTCTCAGCGGGCGGGCGTGAAGTCTGCAGGATCAACATGGTGATCTTCGACGCCAGCACATGCTTGACCGGCTGCACAGCCTCCCCGTGCACGTTGCCGGTGTCTTGCATGATGATCGTGTGGTCGGTGTCGTTGAACACATACTGCACACGTGTGATCACCCGGTGCTGCGCCCACTGCGACCGCCCGCTGGAGTCCTTTCCCAGCCACCCCGGGGTCAATGAAATCGCGGTGATGACATACGTCTTCGGCAGATCCACCCGGATAACCTGTCCGTCGACCAGATTACGCACACACATGAATGCATTCGGGATCGCTGCCATCAAGCGTCTGAGCCGACGTCGAGCCCGCCGGGCAGTTGGCGCTAGCGGTAAACGTCAGCGGCCGATCTGCCCCGGCGGCCTCAGCAGCGACCGGGGTCGGCGCCGCAGTGGTGACCACCGCGGCCGGCTCAGCTACCGAGTCGCGGGCAGGCCGGGAATCATTACCTCCGTGAACATCACCGCGCCCAGATGATCACCACAACCCCGGCGATGACTAACCCGACGAACTTGACGCTGACTTTGCGGTCGAATCGCCCAGCAGCGCGCTGCACCACTCATACGGCGTCAATGCCAAAGTGCGGCAATGACTCTGCATCGAAATCAGCTGTCACGTCTTTGCACTGTCCGCTGCTCTCGCGATGGTCGATATATCGTTCCCTCACCGGTGCCGACATCACCATTCTGCTCGGGGTTTCGCGCTCATCGCGACGCCGCGAATCCTCACCGGTAATATCATCGGAACCGATCTGACGACGCAGCCAATCGGTGTCGTTGAGCCCCGCGTTCATCGATCCCACCCCAGACGCGACGGCGGCGCGGCTGATCAACGGCAAATCCGGTGAGACGTGCACCTGTTGTGTTGGACCGCCGATACTCCGAATACCCCGGGCGGGCGCGGCTGAGACGCCGAGGTTAACTGTTCCGGCTCCGGGCGACCGCCGGCGCGCAGCCGTCAATCATCGACCTGAGCTGATTTCCGGAGACTTTGCCGCCGATGCCGGTGTGATCATCTTCGCTGTCCTGTCGACAAACTGCCGCTCGATCGTTACGATCACCTTCGCTGGCAATGCTGCCAGATATGCACAACCACACAACCCGTAAACATGAGCGGTGGGATGACGAGTTTATGTGGGATGAAGACGCGCCGGACTGGTTCGATGAAGTCCGACGAGAGTGGATCACCCGGCACGCGAGCAACTTCCCAATCCAGAAACGCCGCGCTCAATTGCTCAATCGCCGTATCCTTGACCGCAGCCGCAGACAGGCGGGCGCGAGGCCAAACCCCCACGTCGACAATGCGATTCCGCACGTCCTCGCACGTCGCGCCTCAACCGTCGAGGGCTACATCGAAGCATTCGCGATTGCCACCGCCGTGTTGACAGCGCCATTGGGTTGGCTCGCCGGAATCGCGCTCTACCGATGGATTCTCCATTACATCCCGCTGCGCCTGCGGTCTTATCCCCTACCGGCCCTGCTGTGGGCCGCCGTCGGACTGGGGGCCTTAACCCTCGGCCTGTATGAACCAGGGACAAGCCTGGCCACCGCACCCATTGCGCCCTGGTTCATGGCCCAATCCCGGCGACGTTTTGGCCGCCGGTGTTTACGGGATCCTCAACGGGTGGTTAGCCGTTGACGGCGTCGGCGAATGGTGGCCACAAACCCCTCGACCCATTCCTGTCGAGCTGGATTACCCTATGGGTCCGGACGACATGACCGCTCCCGGAATCTTCTACCAACACGATGTTGACTTCGGGGAGGAAATCACTCCGTTTGCTCCTCAGCCAGCGCATGGCGGCGCCCCCAGGTGTGCTATTGTGGTTGCGCTCGCCGCATCGCTCGTCGGCATCGTCTGGACCATCATTTCGGTGATCATGGGGATAGAAGACATGATTGCCTCATCGTTTACCGCTGACCTGATAGGGCACGTAAATTATTGATCCAGCCCCTCGCGGATCCCATGATGTTCCCCCACCGGAGCACAGACAAGGGTGGGTCCGCGGCGGAGGCCTTGCTTACCCGGAGTCGACGTGAGGCTGACACACCAATCGGGAGGAACAATAAAGAAATTTGTGCGCCTCGTCGGCGCACTGCTGGCAATCGCGCTCATCCCCGCAGGGGCCGCCAGAGCCGACACCGCCGATGACGCCTTCGTAAAAGCCCTCGCAGATCAGGGAATTACGGGCGATCCCGATCAGCTGATCGCTGCGGGTCACGGCGTCTGCGATAATGTTTCCCGGCTAGCCACCGGGCCGCCCCGGTGGGCCAGGTTCTCGGCGCTGGGCCCGGTTATGGGCGAGTTACAAATCAACGCCTGGCAAGCGGGCTTCGTCATCAGCGCCGCGGAAAACGCCTACTGCCCCCAATACCTCGGGCTCCGATGAGGGCCAGCCTTCTGCTGAAATAGACTCGGGCCCATCCTGGCGCCTCAGGGTGAGATGCGCTTGACCAGTCCGATGTCGATGGAGCCGAGCACTTATGTGGCTCAGTCGATCCGCATGGTCCGGCCGGCCGACGTCATGCCCCGTATCTGGCGTGCCGCCACCAACAGGGTTGCCACATCTTGGCCATTGAGCTGATAGATCTCATCCAGCGTATGCCGTGCACGCTGCATCCTTGACCCATGCATACGCTCCCACTCCGCGAACTTCTCCTCGCCGCTTTCATGAGGTTCCCCAAGGGTCAGTGCGTCGATCGTCAAAGCCCTAAGCGAACTATAGACATCGTCGCGGATTGCCAAGCGCGCCAAGAATGCCACCGGTCGATACGCGGCAACTCGGAAACAGCGGTCAGTAGACCGTTGATGCCCATACTGCCCATCAACGCGTAATAGGTATCAGCGGCCTCGACTGGATCAGTGTCTGTAATGTCGGCGATGTCGATGATATCGAGGAGGCTGTAGCTGTACAGCGCCGCCGCGATCCGCTGGGCGAGATCTTCGCCCACACCGTGTGTGACCAGGTCTTCGGCCTTGTCGAATACGATCTGCCGATCGTCGCCGCGCAGCCACCCGGGGACCCTCGGGACCAAGGCCGCGACCTGGGATCCGAACCGGTTGACTTCGGCTCCCACGGCCAAAGGCTGCGACGGTAGTTGAGCAGCCATCGCGAGGCACGATCGAGCAGTCGGCGTAGCTGCAGCATCATGTTGTCGGTCACGGCCACCGGCACGTCTCCGGTCGCGCCGAGGGTACGGACCTGCCGCCATATATCGGTAATGCCGAAAATCGCGTCAGTGGCAGCGAACGTGCGCGCCGTGTCGACCGGGCCGACGCCTGAGTCCTCCATCAGCTGATACGCGAAAGTGATTCCGCCACTGCCGATCAAGTCGTTCACCAGCATGGTGGTAACAATTTCGCGGCGCAGCCGATGACGTTTGACCTCGGCGCTGAAGTTGTCGCGTAGCGCGGCGGGGAAATATCCGGGCAACCGTCCGGCGAAGGTCTCCTGGTCGGGCAGGTCAGTGGCCAGCAGCTGGTCCTTGAGTGCAAGTTTGACGTGCGCCATCAACGTCGCCAGTTCGGGCGAGGTAAGTCCCAACCCCTGCTCGTTCCGTCGACGGAGCTCCTTGACACTAGGTAAGCCCTCAAGTTCCCGGTTGAGCCCCCGCGCCTTGACGAGGTCGCTGATTTGACGGGCATAGAGGGGCAGCAGGGCTGCCGTCCTGGGGCGGCTGGTTCCCATCACGTCGTTTTGCTCGGCATTGTTGGCCAAAACCAGCTGCTCGACTTCGCCGGTCATCGACTCGAGCAACCCCGTGCGCTCGGCGGCATCTAGCTTGCCGGCAACTACCAATGAATCGACCAGAATTTTGATATTGACCTCATGATCGGAACAATCAACACCAGCCGAATTGTCCAATGCATCGGTGTTGACCCGGCCACCGCCAAGGTCGTACTCGGTGCGGCCGAGGGCCGTGACACCCAAGTTGCCGCCTTCGCCAATCACCCTGGCGCGTACCTGCTTACCGTTCACCCGTACGGCATCATTCGAGCGGTCACCGACGTCGGAATTGGATTCGGACTCGGCCTTGATATAAGTGCCGATTCCACCATTGAACAGGAGATCCACTGGGGCGCGTAGCACCCCACGAATCAATTCTGGCGGCGTCATCTCCGTAACGCCGCTGGGGAGCTGCAACGCCTCACGGATCTGCGGACTGATCGGGATCGATTTCTGTTCGCGGCTGTAGACTCCCCCGCCCGTGCTGATCAGCGATGCGTCGTAATCCGCCCAGCTGGATCGCGGCAAATCGAATAACCGCTTTCGCTCTCCCCACGATCTCGTTGCGTCGGGATCGGGGTCCAGAAAAATATGCCGGTGGTCGAAGGCGGCCAGCAACCGGATATGTTTGGAGAGCAACATGCCGTTGCCAAAGACATCCCCACTCATGTCACCAACGCCGACAACGGTGAAGTCGTCAGTCTGACTGTCGATTCCAATCTCGCGGAAGTGGCGCTTGACACTTTCCCAAGCACCCTTAGCGGTGATGCCCATCGCCTTGTGGTCATAGCCCACCGATCCGCCCGAGGCGAACGCATCTCCCAGCCAGAAGCCATACGATCTGGCAACGTCATTGGCGATGTCGGAGAACGCAGCCGTGCCCTTGTCTGCGGCGACGACCAAATAAGCGTCATCGTGATCGCGGCGAACTACCCGATCTGGCGTGCTGACTACGTCGCTGTCCTGGTCGACGTTATCCGTGATGTCCAGCAGACCACCGATGAACAACTTGTAACAGGCCACACCTTCGCGCCATAGGGCATCGCGATCGGGCGCTGCACCATCCGCGGACGCCGGTGGGCGCTTGACTATGAAGCCCCCCTTGGCACCAACAGGAACGATGACGGCATTTTTGACCGCTTGCGCCTTCACCAAGCCTAAGACTTCGGTGCGGAAGTCCTCGCGACGATCCGACCAGCGCAGGCCGCCGCGAGCAACGTGGCCGAACCGAAGATGTACACCTTCTACCCGAGATGAGTACACGAATATCTCGAACTTCGGACGCGGCGGTGGGGCCTCGTCGATCAGCTGCGTGTTCAACTTGAATGACAGCACTCCTTGCTGTCGGGCTGAACCCTCGTCAATCACAAAATAATTCGTGCGCAACGTAGCCTCAATCATCGAGGCGAAGGCACGTAAGACCCGGTCGGTGTCGAGGCTGACCAACTCGTCGATATCCCGAGTGACCGCCGCCGCGGCAGCCTGCGCACGAGGTTTACCTGAATCAGTCGCGGTGGGATCAAAAAGGGCCTCAAACAACACGACCAAAGACCGCGCGGTGTGCGGATTATCGTTGACGATGGATTCAATATGAGCCTGACTGTACGGAAAGCCAAGCTGGCGCAGGTATTTCGCGTACAAACGCAGAACCGCGGCCTGCTGCCAGGACAAGCCAGCACGTAATACAAGCTCATTAAACCGATCGACCTCGGCGTGGCCGTACCAAACCGCTGTGACCGCATTGGCGAACCGCTGGGCGATATCATCAAACTGACCGGCAGGCAGTTCGTTTGACATGGTTACATGCGGCGAGATCTTAAATTGATAGATCCATACCGGCAGCCCGTCGGGTCGGCGCACCGTGAAAGGCCGCTCTTCGAGAACGGTCACGCCCATCGACTGAAGCATCGGAACGAGTTGAGAAAGCGATGCTGACTGGCCGCCAAAGTACCAATTCAATTGCGCAGGAACGCCACTCTGGTCCTGCAGCAACACTAACCTCACCGAATTATCATGCAGCTCTTCGATGATTCCAATGTCGCCAACCGCGTCGGCGGGTGGAACGACCTGCTTATAGGTTTCTTGGAAGGCATCGGCATAATGCCCAGCCTCCTGCTGCCCAACTCCACCCAAGTGCGCCACACCTAGCAACGCGTCGGTCCAGCTCCATGCAGCCTCTGTGAGCAGGGCTTCGATTCGCCGTCTGTTGTCATCTAGGGAGGCGATGTCCTTGGTACGCCATGCGACCGGCATTCGGATAGTGAAATGTAGTATAGCCCAGGGTGATTCATTAATTCGCGCGCTGTAATCGATTTCAGCGCCTCCGAATTCTCGAACCAAAATGTCTTGCATCAACAATCGCGTAGCCGGGTTGTAACGGTCGCGTGGCAGATACACCAGGCATGACACAAAGTTGCCTAATTGATCCGCATGGACAAATAACCGGGCACCACTATGCACATTGAGCTCAGCCACAGCCTGGGCCACCGCGAGCAACTGGTCATCATCGAGGGCAAACAACTCTGGACGCGGAACTGTCTGTAGGACATCGAGCAGCAGCTGTCGGGATACGCTGGTCATGCCCTGGCTCGACTTTTGCAGAGCGCTCTCAACGCGACCCGACACGATGGGGATCTCCAACACGTTTGCGTTGCTCGCAGCCACAGTGAACATGCCAACGAAACGGTGCACAATCGCACCATCGCCGGTGCTAACTTCCCTGGTGTGCCGCTCCTTCGCGCCATCGATCTCTCTTGTCGCCATGTTGGCTTCACGATCGCGATCGTTGCTATCCGCGGGGCTTTCGCGAATCACGATCACGTACGGATACACGCCCCCGCGCTGATAGCTTGGAACCGTCGCCTGCATTATCACGAGCAAGTCGTCGGAGTTGGTTAGTTGCGGGAAGACGTCTTGACGCAACCGCAACATGCCTAGCCGGCTTGATTCATCGAGGCTGACACGACCGCCGGAGACTAAGGAACGTTGATACCCGATCAGTGTGAAATGTCCATCAAGCAGCCAGCGCAGCAACCCGCCGATCTCGTATCGATCCGCAACCGGGCACCGCTGCGAAATGCCAGTGTCGAAGACATCGGCCAGCTCGCGCAGCCGCGTCTCCATCGCGTCCTCGTCGCGAGCAACCTGATGTGCCTCGTTGAACACTGAGGGCAACAGCCGTTGAACTTCGGCGAGTTTCTCGGCATCTGCGCCAGATGCTAGCTGCAGGTGGATCCAGGCCTCGTCGATACGACCCGAGACCGATTTGTCTTCTTCACCCGTAGCGATGTCTACCAACTCGCCGTGCGGCCCGCGCCGGACGCGAAACACCGGACTCATGATTCCGACGTAGTCCAATTCGAGCCGCTGCAGTAACGATACCAGTGAATCCAATAGCGTCGGTGCGTCGTCGGCAGCCACCTGCAGCGCTGGACCAAACCCGTTCGGGTCGTCCTCACCGTAGGCGATGATATTAGTGTCACCGGCCCTGCGGCAGAGGCCGACTCGATTATGCGCAGCGAGTAGCGCCGGTGACACCAGCAGTTCAGGGTCCGCTCCGATTCCTGCTGCGGCAACGCTCGACCGCGCTGCCGGCCTACCATAGGCGTCTCGGTAAGCCCGAACGTAGGCCCGCCTCAACGCTTCCCGCTTCTGCCTCTCAGCCGAGTCATTGCTCTCGCTGACCCCCGATTGGACGGTCATATTGACTGCACCTGCCCTTGCCAGGGATAGCCGTACACAGATGATTGCGCAGTGCTATCCGCGTCGATGTCATCGATATGCCACCACCGCCGCAGCCGTTTGAGCATGCTGGCGTCGCCGCGGCCCGAAGCGGCACCGGAACCCAATAGATCACGCACCGCAACGTCATAGCGGTCGCGAAATGCGCTCCAATCCGGAATTTCTACGGCGGCGCCCACCGTGCCACGGACCAGCAGTCGGGCCTCATCACGGTTGCGCGGCAACAACTCCTGCCACCGCAGACCGGCACCGAGTTCGCCCTGCAGGAAAGTGCGCCCATCGGGGTGGCTGTAGCTTTCCAGGTGACGCGTGGACAACCCTGACCAGCATTCGGCGGCGGCCAGCAGTTGCGGCTCGCGCGCACCGTACGTGATCATTACGGCCGGAAAGATGGCGCGTAACTCGTCTGCATAGGCAGTGCCATACATTGTGTCTAACTGCGAGGAGGCCAGGACACTTGCCACGAGGTTGATGCCAAAACCATTGCCTTCGCCAATGATTCGATGCAAACTCGGAATCGGGGCGGTACTGGGGAGGTCATCGATGACCACCAATAGCCGCTCCATCGGTGCACGCATAGCGATTTTGTCCCGCCACCGGCGAACCAGCGAATCCAACAGCGTCACCGCAGGGCCGGCGAGAGTTCCATCGCCAGGTGTCAGCACATATAGCGTTGCCTGCGGCATATCCAGGAATTGCAGATCGAAGCGCTCGCTGAAGTCGGTGGCTTCCGGTGCGCGTAGCCAAGCAGTGGTCGCCTTGCGCATCGTGAGCGCGACCAAATCACGCTGACGCGGCTCCATCTCGAGGATCCGCGATAGACCTAACGCCAAAACCTCAACGCCCCGACAGATTGAAACCGCTTGGTGCCACCCAGCTTCGTTGCTTCGGTCGGCGCTGGCGTTGTCCACCGCGCGTAACACCCATGCGATGCCCTCATTGTTACCCAACGGCGAAGCCGCATACAGCAGTGCAGCCATAGGCAAGACGGCCCGCGACTCCCAAACCCCGCCCGCTCGATCGCCGTCAAAACCCATAGTCACGCTCGTCATTCGCATGATTGATTCAGCAACGGATACGGCCTCGTGCGCTCCGGTAATAGCGACGGTAGGGTCATAGGCGACAGCGCGGAACTCACCCGGATACACCGGCGAAATGCCCGGACGCATATCAATCAGCGCTTTAGGGCCCCACCTTCGCTCCACGGCGTATTGCAAAAGGTCATCTTTAGACGACATTACGACCGCAGGCCCGCCCCACAGTACGGCTGCTGGAGCCAGGACCCGGCGGGTCTTGCCCGTTTCGGTCGGACCCGACACCAATACATGCGCACCCGAGCGGGGCACGTAGATCCGCTCCCCACCCTTCTCGGTCCGACGCATGAATCCGCAGTACGGTGTTGCGGTCCTAGTCGACACCACGTCAACGATTCTGACCGATTCACACAAAATATACAAGTCGCGAACGCTATGTGTCTACCTTCCCGGATGTGTGGTTGCGCGACGACGAGTGGTTGGACAGTGGACCAGGATGGTCAAATACCACCGCGTGGTCGGGAGGTAGGTCAATAAGGCCGGCGTGCGTCCAGCCGCGGTCGCCTCGTCAGAACCTACACGCAGTTCGACTTTTCCCAATATGTTTGGGGCACGACGTCGTGGACGCCAAGCGGCCAACAGCGCGCCAGCAACATCGGCCTCGTTTGAGCGCAGAGGCGCGACCGCATGATCGGTGATACGAACGCTGAATCAAGTCGACGGAGAAAGGGCGAATCCAGGACGGCAATCGGGCGGCCTAGGTACCATCAAACTGGCATGAGCTTGGTGCCCGCGAACTGTAGCGCCATCAATTCGTGCGAACGGAACCGGCACCGACGATGCACCAACGTCCGGCTTCCAGCGCCGACAGCATTGCCAGAGGCACGAGACCGGGTGCACGCACATCGTGCCGGAGGAGCAACAGCGTCTCCTACCGTAGGAGCATGCGCTTCGACGCACGATGTGATGCGGACTTCGCCGGTACATCCAGAGGATGACAGCCAATTCGGCCTATAGCATGACGCGACCATGCTGCTTCGATTCGTAGCATCGGCCAGTGATCAGGTTGTACACGCTGACTTTCATTTGCAAAGATGCACAGCAGATCTCGGCATCATTCGGGTCTGCTGCACGAATAGGTGACAGTTCTTCACGCGGCCTGACTGGCCGGTGTGGTCATGATTGCTTCGTATTCGATCGGGGTCAACCGTCCGACGGCTGCTTGACGTCGTCGACGGTGGTAGGTCCGTTCGATCCAGGTGACGATCGCGATCCGCAGCTGCTCGCGGGTGTCCCAACGGCGGCGGTCCAGGACGTTCTTTTGCAGCAGGCTGAAGAACGACTCCATGGCCGCGTGGTCGCCGGCAGCTCCGACGCGTCCCATCGATCCGACCATGTCGCAACGGCCCAGCGCGTGGACGAATCGTCGGCTTCGAAATTGGGCGGATTCAATCGGTCGTCGCAACACCGGCTTGGTGATAGCGAGAGTAGGTGTTCGTTGAATGCCTCGGCAGGGGTCCTCCATCCGAGGGTTTTGCGTGGTCGGGTGTTAAGGGTGTGGGCGACGGCCGCGATGTCGTCGGCGGCCCAGCGCGATAGGTCGGTGCCTTTCGGGAAATATTGGCGTAGCAGGCCGTTAGTGTTCTCGTTGGTGCCGCGCTGCCACGGGCTGTGCGGATCGGCGAAGTAGACCTGGATGCCGGTCTCGATCCGAGAACTGCGCGTGTGCCGATAGCTCTTTGCCGCGATCCCAGGTCATCGACCGGCGCAATTGTTCGGGCAGAGTGGTGATCGTCTGGGCCAGCGCGTTGCTCATCGTGAGCGCGCCGTAGCCGGCCAGCGCGGGCCCGTTCTTGGTCCGCGGGATCACCCCATAGCCGTCCTCACGCGGGAGATGGATCAGCATCGTGAACCGGCTGGTGCGCTCGACCAGGGTGCCGATCGCGTGCGCTGCAACCCAATCAGCAAGATCCCCTCCCAATGTCCTGGCACCGCGCGGTCGGCGACCTCCGGCGGGCGTTGGCTGATCAACGCCTCGGGGGTGACGTGGGCCCACGCCTTGCTGCCGGGACCGCGCCCGCGGCACCCGCAACGCCCGGCCCCGTGCGCAGGCAGCTGACCAGCTCCCGCTTGAGCGCGCCGCGGCTCTGGACATACAGCGCCTGGTAGATGGCCTCGTGGCTGATCCGCATGGACTCATCATCGGGGAAATCCAGCTTGAACCGCTGGGCGATCTGCTGCGGACTCCACGCCTTCACCCAGCGCCGATCACCCCGGTGCGGCTTGTTCCTGCCCTTCCACCCCGGACCGGCTCGGACCGAGCACCCGCCCGGCCGCGTCACAGACCGCACCGGACAGGCTGTCCTGGACGTACTGGCGCAGCCGGTCGTTGACGACCAGCTTGGCCGTCTTCGGCCGGCGGGCACGCCGCTCGGCATGCCACTGAGCGATCGACGCCTTGTAGTCGAGCCGATAGGTGCGTGTGGAGGCGTTGCGGCGAAACTCACGCGAGATCGTCGACGGCGCCCGCCCCAGCCGCCGGGCAATCTCGCGCACACCGGCGCCCTGAGCACGCCACAACGCGATGTCTTCACGCTCATCCGAGGACAGGTAGCGACCCGAAACAGTCTCTGGCAAGCAGGATTCACGCCGCCAGCATGCGGAACCAACGAAACCCAACCGGCGACGACACGCCCGCTTCGACCGCCGCGTCCTCGGTCATCGCCCCCGCAGCGATCGCCGCCCAGAACCTGACCCTGTCCTGCCGCCAGGCCACCGTCGGCCGCCCCGGCGAGGGAATCTGCCCCCGATACAACGAACCTCCAACTGCCGCTCCCATACCCCATCGCACACCTCCAAAAATCGAGGTGTTGCGACGACCAGTTGAATCCGCCTGCTTGGGTTCCTGGGGTCTTGCAACGCCTCGATGAGGAAGAGGTCATGGCGTTGTCTAATGAATTGGCGAATCAGCCGTGCGCAGCACGGTATTCGGCGGGTCAGCGGGAGTCGTTCTTTCGGTTGCTGGACCGGGGAGGCACGATTCGAGCAGCGGCGGCGGGTGTCGGGGTCAGCCCGGACACCGGTTACCGGTGGCGACGCGAGGCCGGGGTGGCCAGCCACCGCCGAACCCCGCGGGTCTACAGCGCGGAGGAGAAGGCCGAGTTCTTCCGGCTGCTCAGCATCGTGGGCAACGTCTCGGCGGTGGCCCGAGAACTCGGATTCGTGCGGGTGACCTGCTACAAGTGGGCACACCAGGCGGGGATCTTCACCGGCCGCGACGTCAGCGATCAGCGTACGGAGTTCTTGCGGCTGCGCGGCGAAGGCGCGAGCAGACGCGACGCCGCCGTAGAGGTCGGTGTCGACAAACGCACGGCCCAGGACTGGGACAAGGGCATTCGCCAGTTTTATGGTGGGCGTGTCTATCCCGATGGACGGGTCGTGAAGTATCGCCCGGCGGAGATACTGGCCAACGTGAAGCATCCGCGAAACGATCACGGTGACAACGGTACCGACGACACATTGGAGCGGCTGGAACGCTCGATCAGCCCGCGCTACCTGAGTCTGACCGAACGTGAACAGATCCACGACCTGACGACCCGTGGCGTCTCGATCCGTCAGATCGGTGAACGGTTGAGCCGGTCCCCGTCGACGATCAGCCGCGAGCTACACCGCAACGCCACCCAGGCGTTGGGGTACCTGCCGTATTCCGCGCACCGGATGGCCGCGGTCAAGGCGCGAGCGGCCCAAGGAGCGCAAACTGGAACGGGCCGGCCGGCTACGGCAGTACGTCGGTCACGGGCTTCACCGCCGCTGGTCACCCGAACAGATCAGCCGACGGCTGGTCAAGGACTTTCCCTGCGATCTGGAGATGCGGGTGGGCACCGAGGCGATCTATCAGGCGATCTACCTGCACGGTAGAGGTGCGTTGAAACGCGAGATCGGTAAGCCAGATCAGATCTGGACGGGTGACCCGAAAGCCCCGCCGCGACCCGACGCAGCGCACTCCTCGGTTCCGTGAGGCAATGATCTCCATCGTCGACCGACCTGCCGAGGTCGAGGACCGCGCGATCCCAGGGCATTGGGAAGGAGACCTCATCGTCGGTGCCGTCGGGCGCTCAGCGATCGGCACCGTCGTCGAACGTACCAGCCGCTACGTCATGCTCGGTGCACCTGCCCGCGACCGCAGCGCCGAAGCCGTCCGCGACGGACTCATCCGCCGTTCAGGCGAACTCCCGCAACACTGCGGCGATCACTGACCTGGGACCAAGGGGCCGAGATGTCCGAACACCACGCTTTCGGATGGCCACCGACATGCACGTCTACTTCTGCGATCCCGGTGCGCCATGGCAGCGCGGCACCAACGAGAACACCAACGGCCTTCTGCGCCAATACTTCCCGAAGGGAACCGACCTATCACGTCACAGCGTCGCCGACCGCTGCAGGCCGTTGCTGAACAACTCAACACCCGACCCCGCAAAACTCTCGACTGGGACACCCCCACAGAACGATTCGCTGCTTTACTGAACACGCATAAACCACCCGCGTTGCGACGACTGCTGGAATCCAAGCGGTCCGATGTTCGGTGATGTCGGTCAGCCACAACATGTTCGGGCCTCGGCGGTGAAGTCGCGGCCGACCAGATCGTCGTGGACCGGCGGGCCGACCTTGCCGGCTTTGCCGCGTCTGCGTCTTCCCGAAGCACTCCACCAGCCGTTATCGGCGCAGATCCGCCACGCGGTCCGGTCGGCCATCGCCTGGCCGGCGTCGCGGGCTTCGTCGACCAGGAACCGGTAGCCGAACTCCGGGTCGTCGCGGTGGGCATCGAACAGGGCGTTCGCCCGGTGCGCCTCGGCCCATTCGGCGTCGGTGACCGGATCGGCCAGCCACCGGTAGTAGGGCTGGCGGGCGAGCTTGAGCACCCGGCACGTCACCGCGACGGGGATCCCGTCGGCGGCGAGCTCGCTCACGAGCGGGTAGAGCCTTTTCCCGGCAGGTTCGCCTGCGACAGGTACGCCGCCGCCCGGCGCAGCACCTCGTTCTCCTGCTCCAGCAGCCGGATCCGGCGACGGGCCTCCCGCAGCTCGGCCGACTCGCTCGTGGTCACGCCCGGCTTGGCGCCCGTCCTCGACGTCGGCCTGGCGCAGCCACTTCGACAACGTGATCGGATGCACCCCGAAATCGGCGGCGATCTGCTCCAACGTCACACCCGTCTCGCGGCCGCGGGCAACCCGGACGACGTCGTCGCGGAACTCCTCGGGATAAGGCTTGGGCACAGCGACATCCTTCCAGCCTGCCCACCGGGCAAGCCATATCAGTTGTCACCTATCCGTGCAGCAGACCCATCTCGAAAGATTCCATCGTGTGGCCAGGCTATTTGTCCCCGAACACATCGAGGACGGTAGCTTCGCACTGCGTCACTTGCTGTGCTTCTCAGCTGACGGCGCCCCGACGGGCCGCAACGGAAAAGTCATGTCTGACCCGCCTGAAACATCAATTTGCCAGACCATCCATTCCCGCCGTGTCTGCGACCCAGGAAATAGCCGGCCACGCAGCAACGGAATCAGCTGTGCCAGAGAGGCCCGGGCCGAGGCTGCAGTGGCGCAAGGGCATTGAATTGGCCGGTGTCTTTCCGCGCCCGATGTGTCAGCATTTGGAGCGTGAACGCACGCCGATCAGCGCGTTTGCTGGGTGTCGCAGTGGTGACAACCTGGGCGGCGCTGCTGTGCCCTCCGCTGTCCGCGTCCGCAGCCCCCTGCCCCGACGTCGAGGTGACGTTCGCCCGGGGCACCGCCGAGCCGCCCGGAGTCGGAGGGGTCGGACAGGAATTCATCGACTCGCTGCGCTCGCAGGTTGGGGGGCGGTCCGTCGGGGTGTATGCGGTCAACTACCCCGCCGGCGAAGATTTCGCCCCGTCAGCGTCCGCCGGCGCCGGCGACGCGCACGCACACGTTCAGTCCATGGTGGCGAGCTGCCCCAACACCAAAATGGTGCTCGGCGGATATTCCCAGGGCGCGATGGTGATCGATCTGATCACCATCGCCCAGGCCTCCATCGCGGGCCTGAATCCTCAGATACTGACGGCGGACGAGGCGGGGCATGTCGCCGCGCTCGCCCTGTTCGGCAATCCGTCGGACCGGTATCTGGGCGCGCCGGTGAGTGTGGTCAGCCCCTGGTACGGGGCGAAAGCCATCGACTTGTGTGCGCCCGGCGATCCGGTGTGCACTCCGGGCGGGCCCCTGGCGCTGCCGTCGCACGACGAGTTGTTCTCGGCGGCGGACGTGTCGTACAAGCGGTCCGGGATGCCCAGTCAGGCCGCCACTTTCGTGGCCGGCCATCTCTGAGGCGCCTAACTGAGTTCCGTCATGAACTCGCGCGCCGGCGGCGGCGCCGAGGCGGGCCAAACGCTGCGACCGGCTTGTGTGCCGCGCTTGAGCCGACGGGTGGCGGCGCTCGTTCATCCTTGCCGAGCCGCATATCCGAGCGACCTTCGGCACGACCGAAACACCTTGTGCTAATTGATTTATCGAGGCTATGACGCCGGTACATACTGCCACACCGCCTCACGGTTTTGCGTCGACGCCGGGTTGCACGACAACGTGAGGCCGGTTGCGTCATGAGTGGTCATGCTCGGGACGGAACAGTGCCGGCCGGCCAGCGGTCGATCGAGGCTGGCGACGCCAACACCGAGGCCGATCAGCCCGGCCGTCGCGATGGAGACCAGTGTCAGCCTCAGGTATCCAATTCGTTGATTGCGCGTCCTTGCGTACGCCCGGTACGCCGTAGTCCCGTATCGGGTTGCTCGATACCCCGTTGTCCGCATGAGGTGCTCCTAGCGTCGATGCCGAGTGGGATGCTCTTTCGAGCTGACATGAGCTTGCGGAGCGCGCCTTGGCGGATCCTCAACGAATCCTTGGTTGCGGGACCGCCCGGCTTGACCTTTACGAACCTCGCGAATCCGATAGCGCATGTGCTAGCGGATTCGGGGGTCACCTCACGATGACCAGACGGTGCCCGAGTGGCGGATGTGGCAGCCGGGAATCAGCGCGAATGTTCGTCGGCGCCGACCGGGCGGCAGGCTCGCCGGGGCGCTGGCCCCGACGCCGGCGGGTCGTCGCAGTGACGCAGGTCACCGCCGTATTTGGCGGTTGTCATCGAGGACGCAAAGCGCTTACACGGAACCGGCGGTAATCGTATTCGGGTCGGTCCCGATACAGTCCGATGCACCGGCGAAAGTCGAAGTCACTGTCAGAAGTTTGCGGTTCAACCATTGTGGGAACAGCGTGTCAAAACGAGCAGATGGCGCTGACGGGGAGATCATTACTTAGAGCGTCTTCTCTTCGAGGGGTTGGCGATATATGGCGTCGAAAGACTGGCAGCCGGTGGTGCGCGTCGGGGAGCCGAGGTTCATAGCTGGGGTTGGCAATCGAATCAAAGTCGAAGTCAAGACGAGGGGTTGGCTGAGCCGCGACTGGCGTTGTTACTTCGGAACGCAGGTCTGTCAGCAACAACTGGACGCACGGTACTCCTCCTATCCCTGTTGGGACGAAGTCCAGCGCATCGAGGGCTCCTGCGCCGAGGGCGACGCGGAGCGATACATCGAAATGATCGATGCTGCAATCCATTACGCTAACAACAGGCTGCGTAGCGATACGTTGCCGGAGGCGATTCTGCAGGGCGCGCGCCTGGGCGGGCGTGGGTGCGCGGTGCGCGAGCGTCAGGCCGAACTCGATGAGCTAGCGAAGAAGCTGGCGAAACCCGAGCTGTAGCGGATCCCGCAAATCTCGACGGCTCGACCGAGCCGGTACCTGGCGTTGACGCCCGGCCGTTCGCCCGACGGCCCACCATGCCTTTTGCCAGGTCGACTCCGGGATGCGGCCGAAGATGCTAAATGCGGCAGATAACGTTTCCATAAATACAGCATTACTTGTAGATTCCAATATCCGCTGCGGTCCCGGCAAAGGTTTGCGCGTTTGCGCAACACTGTCGAAGGCGCTTGGGCCAACCGTTAATGGCGTCCGGCCATCGGCGGCGCAAATTGGGCGGCCCGCCGCCGTCGAATGCCCGCCCTTTCCTGCTGGCTCTGGCTAATTGCGCTCACACCGGCCAACCCCGGCGGGCAAGTCGCGAAGTAGGGTTACCTCGCCCGTGACGCCGCCGCGAGGAGTCGGTGTGGTCGGGTGGATCCACAGCCAGAACACGAAGCCGGAGGTGCCCGATGGCCCAGCCCGAACCCATCCTGTTCAACGTCACCAACCGGATCGCGCTCATCACCGTCAACGATCCCGATCGGCGCAACGCGATAACCGCCGAGTCGTCGGGCCTCCTGCGCCAGGCCGTCGAACGGGCCGAAGCCGACCCCGATGTACATGCCGTGGTGGTCACCGGGGCCGGTAAAGCGTTCTGCGCGGGCGCCGATCTCAGTGCCCTCGGCGCTGCGGGCGGTGGCGCGGCCGAGACGGGCCTGCGGCAGCTTTATGACGGCTTTATGGCCGTGGGTAGTTGCCGGCTGCCCACGATTGCCGCGGTCAACGGCGCGGCGGTGGGCGCGGGCCTGAATCTGGCCCTGGCCGCCGACGTGCGCATCGCCGGGCCCGCCGCTGTGTTCGACGCGCGATTCCAGAAGCTCGGGCTGCACCCCGGCGGGGGCGCGACGTGGATGTTGCAGCGGGCGGTCGGCCCACAGGTCGCCCGGGCGGCCTTGCTGTTCGGCATGCGTCTCGACGCGGAGGCGGCCGCGCGGCACGGCTTGGCGCTGCAGCGTCGCCGACGATCCGGTCGCCGCGGCGCTGGAGCTCGCCGCCGGCCCGGCGGCGGCTCCGCGGGAGGTGGTGCTGGCGACCAAGGCCACCATGCGCGCCACCGTCAGTCCGGGGTCGCTGGACAACGAGCAACACGAACTCGCCATGCACGCCGAGCTCGGGCCGCAGTCCCATTCCATCCAATCACCGGAATTCGCACAACGATTGGCCGCGGCGCAGCGCAGGTAGACACTGCCGCACGCGCGCGGGTTGTTCCGTCGCCGCGCTCCTGAACCGGACCTACAGATCCAGCAACGCCGTATCGGGTGACTCGATCAAATCCCTCAGCTCGCAGACGAATTGGGCCGCTTGCGCGCCGTCGGCGATGCGATGGTCGAATACACAGGTCAACGACATCGTCGGGCGCACCATGATGTCGGCTCCCCGGACGACGGGCCGCGGCTTGATCGCCCCGATCCCGAGGATGGCGGCCTCGGGATGGTTGATCACCGGCACACCGTCGTCCACGCCGAGTGCCCCGAAATTCGTCACGGTGAATGTCGAGCCCCGTAACTCCCCCGGACCCAGGCTGCCCGCACGTGCGCCGGCGATCAATTCGGATGCCCGGCTGGCTAATTCGCGCGTCGTCATGCTGTGGGCGTCGATGACTACCGGGACGAGCAACCCACGTTCGGTGGCCGCCGCGATGCCCAGGTGCACACGATGGTCGACGCGCACCTGTGGTCCCTGCGCCGAGTCGACCCATGTCGAGTTCAGTATCTCGTTGTGACGCAAGGCGATGACCAGCAATCGCAACACGAGCACGAAGGGTGTTATCGTCTCCTCCGCTGACCGAAACCGTTCAGACAGCCGGACCAGCTCGGTGCAGTCGACCTCGACACCGACTTTCGCCGCCGGAATTTCCTTGTGCGACAACGCCATCTTTTCCGCCATCCGGGCCTGCACACCCCGCACCGGCCGAACGTCGGTGCCGTTCGGATTCCCGCGAGCCGCCGACAGCACGTCCTCCCGAGAGATGATGGTGCCGGCGGCGTGCTGCACCGATCCGAGATCCACCATCAGCTCTTTGGCCAGCTTGCGTACCGGAGGGGCGGCCAGCGGGCGGGTGGTGCGCCGGCTGGTGTCGATGCCTGAGTCGGCTCCATAACCGACCAGCGTGGGCACCGCCGTCTCGGGGGCCGGTAGATCGCCGGCGAGCGGCGCGGTGTCGATCCGCAGCAGTACCGCCCCCACGTTGATCACATCGCCTTCGGCGCCGTTCCTTTCGACGATCCGCCCCCCGTACGGGCTGGGGATCTCCACTTCGGCCTTGGCGGTCTCCACCGTGCACAGCACCTGATTGAGCTCGACGTCGTCACCCACCGCCACGTGCCACTGTGTCACCGTGACTTCTTCCAGTCCCTCACCGAGGTCGGGAACCCGAAACGACTTGATCCGCTCGTCGCTCATGGCTGCGCCAATACGCGCTCGACGCAATCGAGTAGCCGGTCAGGGCCGGGCAGCCACCACTTCTCCAGCCGCGCCGGTGGGTACGGGGTGTCGAACCCGCACGCGCGCAACACCGGCGCCTCCAACTCGTAGAACAACTCCTCTTGAATTCGGGCGGCCAGACCCGCGCCATACCCCAGGCTCCGCGGGCCCTCGTGCATCACCACGCAGCGCCCGGTCCGGTGGATCGAGGAAGCGACGGTCTCGAAGTCCAGCGGTACCAGGGACCGAAGGTCGATGACCTCCAGGCTCCAACCACGTTGCCGCTGCGCCTCTTCGGCGGTGCCGACCGCGGTGCTGACCAGGCTGCCGTAGGTCACGACGGTCACGTCGGTGCCCGGCCGGCGCACCATCGCCTGCCCGATCGGTGGTTCGGGCCGGGTGACATCAACCAGGCCGCGACCCTGATACCGGCGCTTGGGCTCCAGATACATGACCGGATCCGGGCAGGTGATCGCATGACGCAGCAGCCAATACGCGTCGGCCGGGCTGGACGGCACCACCACCTTCAAGCCGGCGGTGTGCGCCCAATACGACTCGGTGGAATCCGAATGATGTTCGGCGGCACCGATTCCCCCAAACGACGGGATGCGCACCGTCACCGGCATGTTGATCTCGCCGCGGGTGCGGGTGCGGTACTTCGCCAGGTGGCTGACCACCTGATCGAAAGCCGGGTAGGAAAACCCGTCGAACTGGATCTCGGGCACCGGCACGAAGCCGCGCAGCGCCAGCCCCACCGCGATCCCGATGATGGCGGATTCAGCGAGAGGCGTGTCAAAGCAACGGTTCTCGCCGAACGCCGAGGCCAGGCCCTCGGTTACCCGAAACACCCCGCCCTCGACCGAGACGTCCTCGCCGAATACCAGCACCCGGTCGTCGGCGGCCATCGCGTCGTGCAGGGCGCGGTTGAGCGCCTGCACCATGGTCAGCGACTGCGCGCCGTTCTCTACTGCCGCGGTGGGTGTTTCGTCGTTGCCGACAGGACGATCAGCGAGCTGAGTCATGGACGCCTCTCAATCACCTCGGTCAAGTTCGGCCCGCAGCTGCCGCCGCTGCGCCTGCAGTCCCGGTGTGATTTCGGCGTACACCGACGTGAACACCTCGTCGACGTCGAAGTCGGGCGCGTCAAACACCGCATCGCGCAATTCGGCCCGCATCCGCTTCGCGCGGCCGGCAACCCGCTCCTCCAACCGTTCCGACCACAGGCCCTGGACTTGCAGGTAGTTGCGGTACCGCGCGATCGGTTCCAGCGCTGTCCAGTGGTCGACTTCGTCTTGCGTCCGGTATCGGCTCGGATCATCGGAAGTGGTGTGCGGGGCCAAGCGGTAGGTGACCGCCTCGATCAACGTCGGTCCGCCACCGGCGCGGGCCCGCGCGGCGGCCTCGGCCGTCACCGCATAGCAGGCCAGGACGTCGTTGCCGTCCACTCGTATTCCGGGCATTCCGTAGCCAATCGCCTTGTGCGCCAGCGATGGTGCGGCGGTCTGCTTGGATATCGGCATAGAGATCGCCCATTGGTTGTTCTGCACGAAGAACACGCAAGGTGTGGTGAACACGGCCGCGAAGTTCAGCGCCTCGTGCACGTCACCCACGCTGGTGGCGCCGTCGCCGAGGAAGGCCACCGTCACCGAATCCTCGCCCAGACGTTGGGCGGCCATCGCCGCTCCCACGGCGTGCAGGGTCTGAGTGCCGATCGGAATCGACAGCGGGGCGCAGCATTTCTTGGTGAAGTCCAGGCCGCCATGCCAGGTTCCGCGCCACGCGGCCCCCACATGGCCGGGCGGGATGCCGCGCACCAAAAATGCGCCGAGTTCCCGGTATTGGGGAAACAGCCAGTCCGTCTTTCGCAGGCACGCCACGGCGCCCACCTGAGCTGCTTCCTGGCCCTGGCAGGACGCGAACAGCCCCAGCTCCCCCTGCCGCTTGAGGTTGACGAATTCGCCGTCCAGCTCGCGGGTGACCACCATCATCTCGTAGAGCCAGCTCAGCGTCTCCGCGGGAAGCTCACGGCTGTAGCGGTGTTCGGACGTCGGCGAACCATCGGGGGCGACGAGTTGCACCGGTTCGAGATCGACAGTCATCGGCATCGAAGACATCTGCGCCACACCGCCTCCCTCGCCGGGTGCCGCGTGGCCCCGTGAGCCACAGCGGGTCCCGGCAAACGGTCAGCCGAGACCCACCGCGAGCGGAGACCGATCGCCAGTTACCCGAAAGGCTTCGCTCGCCGCGACACTGACGTACTCACCATTATGCGCTCAAATCGGAAGAGGCCGGGTTGATTGCGATGGCGGCGCTGCGTGTCGCGCTGCGGCACACGAGGGCCGTCCGGGTGGTTCGCGGAGCCGTCAGTCGGGGACGGTCTCACCCGCCCTGCGCAACGTCATCTGCGCGTGCTTGAGCACCGGCGAGTCGACCATCTGTCCTTCGAACGCGAACACTCCGCGCTCGGAACGCGCCGCCGTCAGTACGCGGCGTGCCCAGTCCAGCCGCTCCTCGCTGGGTCGATACGCCTCGCGCACCACCGGGATCTGGCTCGGGTGGATGCACACCGTTCCGGCGAAGCCCAGCGCGACGGCATCCTCGGCCTCGTCCCGCAGGCCGTCGAGGTCCCGGATGTCCAGATGCACCGCGTCGAGCGCGACGCGACCGAAGGTGGACGCCGTCAGCAGGGCGGTCGAGCGCACGTGATGGGCGACGTCGCGGTAGGTGCCGTCGGCCTTGCGGCTGGAGCTGCCGCCGAGCGTGGCGACCAGGTCCTCGGCACCCCACATCAGCGCAACGGTGCCCTGCGCCGCCGCGATCTCGGTGGCGAACACCGCACCGCGTGGCGTCTCCAGCAGCGCGATCACCTCGCGCGGCGCCAGCGCCGTCACCTGCGCGGCCGATTCCGTCTTGGACAGCATCACCGTGGTGTACGCGGTGCCGTCCAGCGCTTCGAGGTCGAGGGCGTATTCCGCCGTGTCGGCCGCATTGACCCGCACCACCGTGCGCTCGGGGTCCAGCGGAGTCTCCTGCAAGGCCTTGCGCGCCGCGGGCTTGTCCGCCTCGGCGACGCCGTCCTCGAGGTCGAGGATCACCACATCGGCGGCAGCGGCGGCCTTGGCGAATCGCTCGGGACGGTCGGCCGGGCAGAACAGCCATCCGGGTCCGGCGGCCTGCAGGTTCACTTGACCTCCTGGTCGCTCGGGCGCTTCTGCACCAGCGTGGTGCGCACGGCGCGCGCAACAACCTCGCCGTGCTGGTTGCGTCCCGTGTGCTCGAGGGTGACGATGCCTTCGCCGGGCCGGCTCTTCGATTCGCGCTTGCCCGTGCACACCGTCTCCGCGTACAGAGTGTCGCCGTGGAAAACGGGCTTGGGGAAGGACACCTCGGAGAAGCCCAGGTTGGCCACGATGGTGCCCAGCGTCAGCTGTGACACCGACAGCCCGACCAGCGTGGAGAGGGTGAACATGGAGTTCACCAGCCGCTCGCCCCGAAATCCGGGCTGCTCGGCGGCCCAGGCCGCATCCAGGTGCAGCGACTGGGTGTTCATGGTGAGCGTGGTGAACAAGACGTTGTCCGCCTCGGTCACCGTGCGGCCGGGCCGGTGCAGGTAGGTGGTGCCGATCTCGAACTCTTCAAACCACAAGCCCCGCTGGACAACCGACTTGCCTTCCGTCATGAGCGCCGCTCCTCATCGCGTCGCTCTGCATCGTCGCCGGTGCGCGTCATGACAGTCCCAGCGATCGCGCGATGAGCATCAACTGCACTTCGGTAGTCCCTTCGCCGATCTCGAGGATCTTGCTGTCGCGGTAATGCCGCGCCACCGGATACTCGTTCATGAAGCCGTAGCCGCCGTGGATCTGGGTTGCGTCGCGGGCGTTGTCCATCGCCGCTTCCGAGGCGATCATCTTCGCGATTGCCGCCTCCTTCTTGAAGGGCTTGCCCGCCAACATCTTTGCAGCCGCATCGTAGTAGGCGGTGCGGGCCACATGGGCACGCGCCTCCATCCGCGCGATCTTGAAGCTGATCGCCTGGTAGGCGCCGATCGGCTGGCCGAACGACTGGCGTTCCTTGGCGTACTTGACGCTTTCGTCGACGCAGCCCTGCGCCGCCCCGGTGGCCAGCGCGGCAATCGCGATGCGACCCTCGTCCAGGATCGACAAGAAGCCCGCGTAGCCGGTGCCGCGGGCACCCAAGCAGGTTCTCCTCCGGGACGCGGACATCGTCGAAGCTCAACGGGTGGGTGTCCGACGCGTTCCAGCCGACCTTGCTGTACACCGGTTCGACGGTGAATCCCGTTGTGCCGCTGGGCACGATGATCGACGAGATCTCCTTCTTGCCGTTCGCGCCGGTTCCGGTGACGGCGGTGACGGTGACCAGTGAGGTGATGTCGGTGCCGGAGTTGGTGATGAATTGCTTGCTGCCGTTGATCACCCAGTCGCCGTTGTCGAGCCGGGCCGTGGTGCGAGTCCCTCCGGCGTCCGAGCCCGCCCCGGGTTCGGTGAGGCCGAAGCCGGCAAGCGCGCGGCCTGCGGTCAGGTCCGGCAGCCACTTCTGCTTTTGCTCTTCGGTGCCGAACCGGTAGATGGGCATCGCACCGAGGCTGGCGCCGGCTTCCAGGGTGATCGCCACCGACTGGTCGACCTTGCCGAGTTCCTCGAGCGCCAGTGACAGCGCGAAGTAGTCGCCGCCCATGCCGCCGTACTCCTCGGGGAACGGCAGCCCGAACAGGCCCATCTCCCCCATCTTGGCGACGACTTCGTACGGGAAGCTGTGCTCCTCATCGTGTTTGGCCGACACCGGAGCGACCACGGTGCGCGCGAACTCGGCGACCGTGTCGCGAAGATCCTGGTATTCCTTGGGTAACGCCCCGGCGGTAATGGATGTGGTCATGACGCGTCCTTACTCGAATTGGCTGCCGCGCTGGACTCTTCGGGCACCAGCCGGGCCAGCACCTGGTCCACCGTCACCTGATCACCGACGGAGACCAGTACCTCCACCTGTCCGGAAACCGGCGCGGCAAGCGAATGTTCCATTTTCATCGCCTCGACGACGACCACCACGTCGCCCTCGGAAACGTCGGCGCCAGAGGATGCCTGAACCGCGATCACGCTGCCGGGCATCGGACTGACGATCTCGGCCCGCTGCGCGCCCGCGGCGCGGTGGATTTTGTTCTCCTCGGCCTCACGCAGGTGCCAGGTTCCTCGCTCGTCGGCGATCCAGAGGTGCCGGTCGGCTTCGGCCCAGCGGTAGTCCCGGCGCACACCGTCCAGTGTCACGCTCATCCGCGTCGGGTCGACTTGCGCTGCGGCGGAATAGGTTTCACCATCACCGACCTGTACCGTGGCCGCCTCGGGCAGCCCCCGTACCGATACCGTCTCACTGCGCAACGGGGTGCGCATGTCGGTGCGAACCGCCGCCGGGCTACCGCCGACCCGCCATCCCGTCGGCGCCGCCCAGGGATTGCCCGCGAAGCGTCGAGCCGCCGAAGCCAGGGCCGATTGCCGATAGAGGCCGGCCGCCGCGAGCACGTCATCGGGGGCCGGCAGCGGGGCGAAGTCCGCCAACCGCTCGTCGAGCAGCGCGGTGTCCAGATCGCCGGCCTGCACCCGCTCGTCGGCGAGCAGGAACCGGAGGAATTCGATGTTGGTCACCACGCCCAGGATCGCGGTTTTGCTCAATGCCCGGTCGAGTTTCTCCAGCGCCTCGTCACGGTCGGCCCCGTAGGCGATCACCTTGCTCAGCATCGGGTCGTAGTCGCTGCCCACCAGCGTGCCCGGCAGCAGCGAGGAGTCGACCCGTACACCGTCACCGGACGGCTCGGAAACCTGCAGCACCCGCCCACCGGTCGGCAGGAATCCCCGCGCCGGATCCTCGGCGTACACCCGGGCCTCGATGGCGTGCCCGCGCAGTTCGATCTCGTCCTGGGCGAACGCCAGCTTCTCGCCGGCGGCCACCCGCAGCTGCCACTCGACCAGGTCCAGCCCGGTGACCGCTTCGGTGACCGGATGCTCAACCTGCAGGCGGGTATTCATCTCCATGAAGAAGAACTCGTCGGGCCGGTCCGCGGAGACGATGAACTCGACCGTGCCCGCGCTTACGTAATCGACGCTGCGGGCGGTGCTGCACGCGGCCGCCCCGATGCGCGCCCGCGTCGCCTCGTCGAGCAACGGCGACGGCGCCTCCTCGATCACCTTCTGATGGCGACGCTGCAGGCTGCATTCACGCTCGCCGAGGTGCACGATGTTGCCGTGCGTGTCGGCGAGCACCTGCACCTCGATGTGCCTGGGCCGCAACACGAATCGTTCCAGGAAAAGCGTGTCGTCGCCGAATGACGAGGCGGCCTCGCGCCGCGCGCCTACCAGCGCCTCGCGTAGCCTGGCCGGTTCTTCCACCAACCGCATGCCCTTGCCGCCCCCACCCGCCGACGGCTTGATCAGCACCGGGTATCCGACCTCGTCTGCGGCCGCGACCAACTCGTCATCGCTCAACCCGGGCTTGGCCACACCGGGTACCACCGGGACGTCGAAGGCGGCGACCGCGTTCTTGGCGGTGATCTTGTCGCCCATCACCTGGATCGCCTGGGCAGGCGGGCCCAGGAACACCACCCCGGCCCGCTCGCAGGCAGCGGCGAAATCGGCGTTCTCGGAGAGGAATCCGTACCCCGGGTGGATCGCTTGCGATCCGGTGCGCACCGCCGCCTCGACAACCTTGTCGATGTTCAGATAGCTCTCGCGCGCCGCGGCCGGGCCGAGGCGCACCGCCTCGTCGGCCTCGAGCACGTGCCGCGCACCGTCGTCGGGATCGCTGTAGACGGCGACCGAGCGGATGCCCAGCCGGCGCAAGGTCCGGATCACCCGCACCGCGATCTCGCCGCGGTTGGCTACTAGAACGGTCTCGAACACTGCACTCACATCCGAAAGACGCCGTAGGAGACGGGCTCCAGCGGCGCCTGGGCACACACCGAAAGAGCCAGCCCGACAAAGGTTCTGGTATCGGCGGGATCGATGATCCCGTCGTCCCACAGCCGAGCCGTGGAGTAGTAGGGGTTGCCCTGATTTTCGTACTGTTCGCGAATGGGCGCCTTGAACGCCTCTTCCTCGTCGGCCGACCACGGTTTGCCCGCGCCGGCCAGCTGCTCGCCGCGCACGGTGGCCAGCACCGATGCGGCCTGTTCGCCGCCCATCACCGAGATGCGGGCGTTGGGCCACATCCACAGGAAGCGTGGCGAATACGCCCGTCCGCACATCGAATAGTTGCCCGCACCATAGGATCCACCGATCACGACGGTCAGCTTGGGCACCCGCGCGCAGGCGACGGCGGTGACCATCTTGGCGCCATGCTTGGCGATCCCGCCCGCCTCGTAGTCGCGGCCGACCATGAAGCCGGCGATGTTCTGCAGAAAAAGCAGCGGGATCTTGCGCTTGTCGCACAACTCGATGAAATGGGCACCCTTCAAGGCGGATTCACTGAAGAGCACGCCATTGTTGGCCACGATGCCCACCGGGTGGCCGTGAATGTGGGCGAACGCGGTCACCAGCGTCTTGCCGTAATTGGCCTTGAATTCGCTGAATTCGCCGCCGTCGACCAGCCGCACGATGACCTCGTGCACGTCGTAGGGCACCCGCGGGTCGGGCGGCACCACGTCGTAGAGCTCCGTCTGGGCGCACCTGGGCGCGACCGGAGCTCGCACCTCCCACGGGCCGGGCTCGCGCGGGCCGAAGGTGGCCGCGATCGCGCGGACGATCCGCAGCGCGTGCTCGTCGTCTTCGGCGAGGTGATCGGTGACACCGGAGACCCGGGAATGCAGGTCGCCGCCGCCGAGGTCTTCGGCCGACACGATCTCCCCGGTCGCCGCCTTGACCAGTGGCGGACCACCCAAAAAGATCGTGCCCTGCTCGCGGACGATGACGGCCTCATCGCTCATCGCGGGCACGTACGCGCCGCCGGCAGTGCACGAACCGAGTACCGCGGCCACTTGCGGAATTTCCTTGGCGCTCATGGTCGCCTGGTTGTAGAAGATGCGACCGAAATGCTCGCGGTCCGGGAAGACCTCGTCCTGCCGCGGCAAGAACGCACCCCCGGAGTCCACCAGGTAGATGCACGGGAGCCGGTTCTGCAGCGCCACCTCTTGGGCGCGCAGATGCTTTTTGACCGTCATCGGGTAGTAGGTGCCGCCCTTGACCGTCGCGTCGTTGGCGACGATCACGCATTCACGCTCCGACACACGGCCGATCCCGGTGATGATCCCGGCTCCGGGAGATTCATCGCCGTACATGCCGTCCGCGGCCAGCGGCGAGAGCTCCAAAAACGGGCTGCCCGGGTCGAGCAGGCGGTCCACCCGCTCGCGGGGCAACAACTTCCCGCGGCTGACGTGACGTTCCCGCGCGCGCTCGTTGCCGCCCAATGCCGCGGCCGCCAGCTTGGCGTTCAATTCACCCACCAGCCGGCGGTGCTCATCGGAGAACGACGCCTCCGCCTTGACGGGCGAGGTCACCACGTTGTCCATCGCCGCAGCAGCCTCCTTGCCGTCGTGCGGTCGGGCTTTTCCAGTTAATTCTCATTAACTCAAGGGGTGAGAATACCATCGCCGCCGTTGCCGGTCCAGGGAGGACCACCCCCGCCGAAAATCGCGAGTTAATCGCGAATAACTCGTGCTACGTTAGGGCCAATTGACCAGACGGAGGTCCGTCATGACAACGTCCGCCTCCGAGGGCCAGGCCGGTCCCGCCGAGGCTCCAAATCGCCGGAGCCAGTTGAAATCCGACCGACGCTTGCAACTGTTGTCCGCCGCCGAGCGGCTGTTCGCCGAGCGCGGGTTCCTCGCGGTGCGGCTGGAAGACATCGGTTCTGCCGCCGGGGTCAGCGGTCCGGCCATCTACCGGCATTTCCCGAACAAGGAGTCGTTGCTGGTGGAGTTGCTGGTGGGCATCAGCACCAGGTTGCTCGCCGGCGCCCGTCAGGTGCAGACCGACCGGACCGATGCGGCCGCCGCGCTGGACGGGCTGATCGACTTCCATCTGGACTTCGTGTTCAACGAACCCGACCTCATTCGCATCCAGGATCGCGACCTCGCGTACCTTCCCGAGGCCGCCGAAAAGCAGGTGCGCAAATCCCAGCGTCAATATGTCGAGGTCTGGGTGGGAGTGCTGCGCGAGCTGAACCCCGAGCTGGCCGAGGCCGATGCCCGGCTCACCGCGCACGCCGTGTTCGGCCTGCTGAATTCGACACCGCACAGCATGAAGTCCCCCGACACTTCACGAAGCAAGACCGTCCGCGCGGCGAGGTCGCGCGCCGTCATGCGGGCGATGACGGTGGCCGCGCTCGCGGCCGGAAATCGATGCCCCTGAGCTCCCCGTCGTAAGGTGACTCAGGGTTTTAACACCGAATCCAGGTACCCTGCAAGCCATGAGGTGGACATGAACGATTCACGTCCCACCGAGCGGTTTCCTACATCGCAGCCGGGGCCACAGCAGCCGAGGTATTCGCCCTCCGCTGATCCCGCCTACGCCGACCAGACGCCCTACGCGCAGAGCTACGGCGGGACAACGTCGCCCTGGGCCCCCACCCCGAGCGAGGCAAACACGACCAAACAGCTGCCGGCGTACTGGCAGCAAAACCTTCCTCCGTCGGGCGATCTGCCGCCGGGCATGGCTCCCCCGCCGCCCGACGCCCCGAAATCGTCGCGGTGGTTGTGGATCGGCGCCTGCACGGCGGTGCTGCTGGTCGTCGCTTTGGTGATTGCGCTGGTGCTGGCGAACGACGCGATCAAGACCCAGACCGCCGTCCCGCCGTTGCCGGCGATGCCGGAGCCGAGCCCGGAGACTCCGACGACCTCGACGCACAGGTCACCGTCGCTCATCCCGGCGCCGATACCGCCGACCAGCGGCCCCGAGCTGCCGCCCGAGACGACCGGGCCGGCCGCCATGCAAGACGTCGTCTACACCGTCTCGGGTGAGGGTCGCGCGATCAGCATCATGTACATCGACACCGGCGGCCTCATCCAGACCGAATTCAACGTGGCGCTGCCCTGGAGCAAGGAGGTCGGCCTGTCGAAGTCGGCTGCCCACCCGGCCAACGTCACGATCGTCAACATCGGCCACAGCGTCACCTGCACACTCACCGTCGACGGGGTCCAAGTCAGCAAGCGCGTCGGCGGCGGTCTGACGATCTGCGACGCCCGCGGGTAGGCGCCACCTCAGCCGGCTACGACGGCTCGGCCGCGGGTTCGGCGACCGAGGCTGCCGCGCGCCGGAACTCGGACGGCCAGCATCGCCAGCAGTCCGGCGATCAGCACCAGCGAAATTCCGCCCAGGCCGGCCCGCACGGCACCGAAGACGTCGACGAAGACCGAGAACAGCCACGGCGCCACGAACGCCACCGCCCGCCCGGTCATGGTGTAGAGGCCGAACGCGACCCCTTCCCTGCCGTGCTTGGCCATCTGCAGCAGCAACGCGCGCGACGACGACTGCGACGGGCCGATGAACATGCACAGCAGCAGGCCGCACACCCAGAAGGCCACCGGTCCGGACAACACCATCAAGGTCAGTGCCAGGACGACGATCGCGAACAGTGACGCCACGATCACGGGTTTCGATCCGACGCGGTGGTCGACGAACCCGCCCAGCACCGCGCCGACCGCGGCGACCACACTGGCCGCCACCCCGAAGATCAGCACGTTGGCCTGCGAGATGCCGTAGACGTTGACACCCAGCACCGCGCCGAAGGCGAAAATCGCCGCCAGCCCGTCGCGGAAGAGCGCGCTGGCGAACAGGAAGTAGACCAGGTTGCGGTCGCGCCTCCACTCCGCGGTGATCTCCGTCCACAGCTTGCGATAGCCACCCAGCATGCTGGTCGGCTGATACCCCTCCGACGACTCGGACAGCCGGTGCGCGACGAACAACAACGGCAGCGCCAACACCGCCAACCAGATCGCGGCGACCACCATCGCCTCACGGACATAAAGCCCGTCCCGCAACGGAACTCGCAGCAGACCACGCGTCGCATTCGGCCCCGTGCCGGATCCGGAGATGAATCCGGTGTAGATCACCAGCAGCAGCAGAACACTACCGAGATAGCCCGCCGCCCAGCCGAATCCGGATATCCGCCCGGCCGTCTGCGGTGTCGAGAGCTGACGCAGCATGGCGTTGTACGGGACGCTGGCCAAATCGCCGCAGGCCGCCGTCGCCCCGAGGAGCACCAGACCCGCCCACAGGTAGCCGGGACGGTCCCGGATGAAGAACATCAAGCAGGTCAGCGTCACCGCGGCCGCGGTCAGCACACTCAGCGCCACCCGTCTGCGATGCGGGGACTCGACCCACACGCCCACGGCGGGCGCGAGCACGGCGACGGTCAGCCCGGCGATGGCCGCCGCCCGGCCCAACCAGCTCGCCGGCGTGGTGGCACCGGATAGTCCCGCCCCGACACTGCTGGTCAGATAGACGGCGAAGACGAAGGTCGCCACGATCGCGTTCAGACCGGTCGAGCCGCAGTCCCAGAGCGCCCACGCCACCACCCGCGAACGCCCGGGGTTGGCGGAACGCGACTCGGGCTGGTTCATGCCCGGCACTCTATAGGCGCTCACGATCGCCTGCGGGTCGCGATTCGCCCGCTGTCTACGATTGGCGCATGCCGCTACCCGCTCCAAGCCCCGAGGCGCGCGCCGTCGTCACCGGGGCGTCGCAGAACATCGGTGAAGCGCTCGCCACCGAACTCGCCGCTCGCGGACACAACCTGATCGTCACCGCGCGCCGAGAAGACCTACTCAAGGACCTGGCCGCTCGCCTGACCGACAAGTACGGCGTCACCGTCGAGGTGCGCCCCGCCGACCTGGCCGACCCCGGCGAACGCGCCAAGCTGTGCGACGAACTGGCCGCGCGTCCCGTCTCGATCCTGTGCGCCAATGCGGGCACCGCGACCTTCGGTCCGGTCGCCACACTCAGCCCCGCCGGCGAGAAGGCACAGCTGCAGCTGAATGTCCTTGGGGTGCATGACCTTACGTTGGCGGTGCTGCCGGGAATGATCGAACGTAGGTCCGGCGGGATCCTGATTTCGGGTTCGGCGGCAGGTAATTCACCGATTCCCTACAACGCCACGTATGCGGCCACCAAAGCGTTCGCGAACACCTTCAGCGAATCGCTGCGAGGCGAGCTGCGCGGATCCGGCGTCAATGTCACGCTGCTGGCACCAGGCCCGGTACGGACCGACCTGCCCGCCGACACCGAGGCCTCGATCGTCGAGCGGCTGGTGCCGGACTTCCTGTGGATCTCGACCGAGCACACCGCGCGTCTTTCACTGGATGCGTTGGCGCGCAACAAGATGCGCGTCGTTCCGGGCCTGACGTCGAAGGCCATGTCGGTGGCCAGCGGGTACGGTCCGCGCGCCATCGTGGCGCCCATCGTGGGCGCGTTCTACAAGAAGCTGGGCGGCGGGTAGGCGCTACTTCCGGCGGCGGCCGGTGCCGAAGATGCCTTTCACCGCTTCGCGTATCGCGGTGTTGATGCCGCTTTTCACCGTCGGGTTCTGCAGCACCTCCTCCCACATGGCGGGCCCCTTTTTGCCCGCCGGCTCCGCGGGCACCGGCATCGGCGGGACCGGCTCATTCGACGGGACCGGCGGGTAGTCGGACCGGGTTTGCGGCGGCTGTGGCACAGGTTGGGTTTGCGGCGGCTGCGGGCCGGCCTGGGTTTGCGCCGGCTGGGACACCGTCTGGCCGTACTTCGCCTGCAGCGGACTGTTTTTCGCCGCGGCCGTGATCGCGTCGTTGCCGATCGAAGCCATCAGCGAGCGGGGCACGCGCATGCGGGTCCACGCGACCGGCGTCGGTGCGCCCTTCTCGGACAGCACGGTGACCACGGCCTCGCCGATTCCCAGCGACGTCAGCGCCGATTCCAGGTCGTAGACATCGGTTTTCGGGTAGGTGCGGACGGTCCTGGACAGCGCCTTCTGGTCGTCGGGTGTGAACGCCCGCAACGCGTGCTGAATCCGCGCACCCAACTGGGAGAGGATGTCGTTGGGAATGTCGGTGGGCAACTGGGTGCAGAAGAACACCCCGACACCCTTCGAGCGGATCAGCTTCACGGTCTGCTCAACCTGCTCGAGGAAGGCCTTGGACGCGTCCGCGAACAGCAGGTGCGCCTCGTCGAAGAAGAAGACCAGCTTCGGCTTGTCCACGTCGCCGACCTCGTCCAGTTGGGTGTACAGGTCGGCGAGAAGCCACATCAGGAATGTGGAGAAGATGACGGGACGCACCGACTGACCGGTGAACTCCAGCAGCGAGATGATGCCCTGGCCCTGGTCGTTGGCGCGCAGCAGGTCGTTCGGGTCGAGCTTGGGCTCCCCGAAGAAGGTGTCCCCGCCCTCGGCATCGAGGTTCACCAGCGCCCGCAGGATGACGCCGGCCGTCGTCGCCGACACGCCGCCCAGAGATTTCAGGTCTTCCTTACCCGCGTCGCTGGTCAGGTAGCCGATGGCACTGCGTAGATCGTCCGTGGTGACCAGCCGACGGTTTTGATCCTTGGCCCAGTGGAAGATAAGCCCCAGTGTGGACTCTTGAGTAGCGTTGAGCCCCAGCACTTTTGACAGCAGGACGGGGCCGAAGCTGTCGACGGTCGCGCGTATCGGCACGCCGATTCCCTTGGTGCCCAACGACAAGAACTCGACGGGAAAACCCGTCGCCTCCCAATTGTCGCCGGTGTCCTTGGCCCGTGTGGCGGTTTTGTCGTTACCCTCGCCGGGCCGGGCCAGCCCGGACAGGTCGCCCTTCACGTCGGCCATCAGCACGGGGACACCCGCCGCGCTGAGCTGCTCGGCGATCAGCTGCAGCGTCTTGGTCTTGCCGGTGCCCGTCGCACCGGCCACCAGGCCGTGCCTGTTGATGGTGGCCAGCGGAATACGGATCTGCGCGGCCGGATCGGCCGCGCCGTCGATGACGACCGTGCCCAATTCCAGTGCCTGGCCGTCGACGGCGTAGCCGTCGGCGATCCGCGTCGCGGCCGTGGCCGCTGAATCGGTGCTCATCGTGCTGCGCCCTCTTCCCCGGTGATTCGGCATGCAGTTCGACAACGCTCACCCTACTTCTCCAGCTGATCCGGGGGCGAGGGCCGGCGCGGGCGTCACCTGGGCCTAGTCTGAGCGCTGTGCGAGACGAATTGGTGTGGATCGACTGCGAGATGACCGGGCTTGATCTGGGTTCGGACAAGCTGATTGAGATCGCGGCGCTGGTTACCGACGCCGATTTGAACATTCTCGGCGAGGGCGTCGACGTGGTGATACACGCCGACGATGCCGCGCTCTCGGCGATGGGCGACGTGGTCACCGAAATGCACTCGCGCTCGGGACTGACCGACGAGGTGCGGGCGTCCACGGTCGACCTGGCGACCGCCGAGGCGATGGTTCTGGACTACATCGGCGAACACGTCAAGCAGCCCAAGACGGCGCCGCTGGCCGGAAACTCCATCGCCACCGACCGCGCCTTCATCGTGCGTGACATGCCCGCCCTGGACTCGTTCCTGCACTACCGCATGATCGATGTGAGTTCGATCAAAGAGCTCTGCCGGCGCTGGTACCCGCGGATTTACTTCGGTCAGCCGGTCAAGGGGTTGGCCCACCGCGCGCTGGCCGACATCCATGAATCCATCCGCGAGCTGCAGTTTTACCGGCGAACCGCGTTCATTACCCCACCGGGGCCGTCTACCAGCGAAATCGAGGCGGTGGTCGCCGGCCTCGACGGCGGAAAGGACGCACCGGGGCCCAGCGATTCGGCCAGCGCGCCGCCAACCGGCTAGTATCGACGTCGCCGCTCGTTGACCCTCATCGTGCGAAGGTCGGCTTGCGGCCGTGGTGGGTGTAGTTCAGTTGGTAGAGCGTCAGGTTGTGATCCTGAATGTCGCGGGTTCGAGTCCCGTCACTCACCCCACAGGTCAGGGAGCATCGCCGCTCCCTGACCTTTTATCGTGTTACCGTCCCCGCGCAACGCCGATGTACCCGTGAGTGGAAAGCAGTGAACAGACAACGTCCCGCCCCTTCCCGGCACCTTTGGACTGCTCGTCTCCGGGGTGCAGGACGCGGCCCGCGGTGGCACCGCATGCGCCCGGGAGCAACGGCTGTCGCGGGGGTCGCGCTGTTTCTCGCCGGCTGTGGCGGGTCGAGTCACACCACGACGACCGTGATGTCGACGCTGCCGGCCGAAACGAAAACGGTGACGAAGACCGTCGCCCCGCCACCCCCGCCGGGGCCCAAGACGTCGATCGACAACAACGGCACCTTCATCGTCAACAAAGACATCGCGGCGGGCACCTATCGCACCGACGGCGGCAAGTACGGGTGCTACTGGGCCAGGCTGCGCAGTTTCGACACCAACGACATCATCGACAACAATGTCGGCGACGGCCCTCAGGTGGTCCGGATCCTGCCGACCGATACCGCGTTCATGACGCGCAGTTGCGGGACCTGGAAGAAGATCGACTGACGGTCCGTCAGGTGTTGGCGTTGCCCGCTTTCCACTGCGGCCAAGGGATGTTCCAGTCGCCCAGGCCCTCGATCCCCGGCAACGTCGGCCCGACCGTATGCACCACCTCGACGATGTCGCCGCTCTTGCTGTGGTCGTAGAACCACTCGGCGTTGCTCGGACTGACGTTGAGGCATCCGTGGCTGGTGTTGGTGTGGCCTTGAGCGCCAACCGACCACGGCGCCGAGTGCACAAAGACACCGCTGTAGGACATCTGCGTGGCCCAGTCGACTTCGGTGCGATATCCGTTGGGCGAGTTGACCGGAACGCCATAGGTCGACGAATCCATGATGATGTGCTTGAAACGCGCACCAATGATGTAGACGCCGTTGGCCGTTGGGGCGCTGTCCTTGCCCATCGACGTCGGCATGGTCTTGACGACATCACCGTTGACCCGCACGGTCACCGTCTTGGTGGTGTCGTCGGCGGTCGAGATCACCTCGTCGCCGATGGTGAAGTGCGTCTTGACGTTGTCCTCGCCGAACATCCCGTCGCCCAGGTCCACCCCGTAGGTGTTGACCGCAACGTCGATGGCGGTCCCGGACTTCCAGAAACGCTCTGGGCGCCAACGCACTTCGCGGTTGTTCAGCCAGTAGAACGCACCGTCGACCGGAGGGTTGGTGGTGATGGTGATGGCCTTCTGGGCCGCCGCCCGGTTCGCGATGTTCTCGTCGAAGCGAATCGCCACCGGCTCACCGACGCCCACCACGTCACCCTCGGCCGGGCTGACGTAGGGCATGGTCAGGTGCGCGGGTGAACTGGTCTCGAACGTCATCTGTTTGTTGGCGGCGCCGCCCAGGCCGGTCGCCTTGGCGTTCAGCGTGTAGCGCCTGTTGTAGCCGAGCTGCTCGGTGGTCGACCAACGCAGCCCGTCGGGACTCAACTGCCCACCGATCGACTTGCCGTTCTCGTTGACCATCGTGACCGACGCGAGCACGCCGTCGGCGACCGTCACCGTGACCGGCGCATCCACGGTCACACCGACCGCGCCGTCGGTCACCGAGGCGGTGAGCTTCGGGACCAGCAGGTCGGCCAGCGGGGTGCCCTTGTCGAAGATGACCTTCGGCGGCGCGGCCGCGTGGTTGCCATTACAGGCGGCGCCGAAGACAGCAATCGGAACCATCGCGGCTACCAGCCACGATCGTCGTCTCCGCAAATGCGTCATCCAGTGACCTTCCATATGATTCTCCAGTTGGTCACCGCTGACCAGAGAGGTAGCTGCAGGCATTCTAATGGTTTGTGCCGACACTCCCATGCCCATGCGAGCGGGGCGGCCGATCGGTGTCGGCACCGCAATGAATTCGTCATCCAGGCGAGGTGCAGGCCCCGCCGGCGGCCCGATCAGGCCGGCGAGCCGACCTCGTCGTGCCGCCGTGCCTCGACGCTGTCGCGGGTGCTGACGGCCTCGACCCGTGCGAGTTTGACGATGGCCGCCGTCATCACCAGCGCCGCCGCCACCAGGGCGACCATCCCGGCGCCACCGGCGTTCAGCCTCTCGCCGAGGACGACGACGCCGAGCACCGCGGCCACCACCGGTTGCGACACCTGCAGGGTCGGCATGGACGCGGTCAACGGACCCGCCCGAAACGCCGACTGGCTCCACGCCACGCCCCCCAGCGCGACCAGAATGCAGGCGTACAGCTCCGGGGTCCGCGTCACCGCGCCCGCGCCGTCGCCGAGCCGGGCGACGACCTCTTTGGCGAGCACCGCGAACACACCCCACAACGACCCCGACGCGAAGGCGAACAGCGCCGCGGCCGCGACCCCGCCCCAAATCCGGCCGGCCACAACGCAGCCGACCAACAGCGGCCCGAGGACGACGGCCACCGCGGCCCAGGTTCCAACTGAGGCGCCCGGATGACCGGCCTGCGGATTGCCGACGATCACGACCACGATCACCGCCGCGGTAAGCAAAGCGGCCCATGCCCATTCGCCACCGGTCACGGTGCGCCGCGAAAACCAGGCGTTGATGGGCAGCGCGAACAGGACCGAAGACATCAGCAGCGCCTGCACCAATAGCACCGAGCCCGCACCCAACGCCGCGGCCTGCAACGCGATGCTTGAAACGAGGAGCAGCGCGCCCCACCACCACCGTTGATTGCGAAGCAGATTGGCGAACAGTTCGACGGGGCCGACCGATCGGTCGGCGATGTGTTGCGCCGCGCCTTGCTGCAGCACGTCGCCGATCGCGACGCACAGCGCAGAACTCAATGCCAGCAGTGCGGCGATATCCGTTCGAGCCATGGGATTCTCCGTCGATGTCCGGCGTTGTTGACACCGCGCTGTTCGAAAGTCATTGCCTTACAACGCATGCGATATCTCAACCACGACCGGCCGCGGCTCTGGTAGACCACCTTCTGGTCAATGGCCGTCCACCTCGGGCGCATCGCGCGGCCCACCGGCGCCGCCCCACCGCGAGGCCTCGCCCTCTTCACCGGTCGCGGACCGGTCCCGCAACAAGACCGATCGCCGGGGAGCCCACCACGTCCAGCGGCCCAGCAGGTGTATGAAGGCCGGCACCAGGACCATTCGCACCAACGTGGCGTCGACGAGCACGCCGAGCGTGAGGCCCAGGCCCAGCATTCGCATGAACGACACATGCGCGGGGATCAACGCGGCGAAGGAAATCGACATCACCACCGCGGCGGTGGTGACGACCCGGCCGATGCCGGCGATGCCCAGCGCCGTGCTCTCGTCGGTGGCGGCGCGCGCCTCGGCCGCGGTCGGTGGCGTCTCCCGGACGGCTTGCGAGGCCAGCCAGTACTCGTGAATTCGCGAGACCAGGAACACCTCATAATCCATGGCCAGCCCAAAAGCGATGCAGAACAACAACACTGGGATATTCGCGTTCAACGTCCCGTTGGGCGTGGTGCCCAGGCCGCCCAGGTGGCCGTCCTGGAAGATCCACACCATCGCGCCGAATGCCGCGGTCAGTGACAACACGTTGCATACCAGCGCCTGCAGCGGCAGCACCGCACTGCCGGTGAGCAAGAAAAGCAGCGTGAAGGTGATCAGCGCGATCAGCCCGAACACGATCGGCAGCCGCTTGGTGATCGCATCGACGCTGTCGCGGTTGATCTGCGCCAGGCCGGTCATCTCCACCGACCGTCCCGCCGGCCCGCCCACCCGATGCAATCGATCCAGCTGGGTGTTGGAGGCCTGCGAGTACAGCGGCGCCGTGCTGCCCACGGTGAGGAATGCGCTGCCGTCGGCCATGCCGGCGGGCGCGGCGGGCGGCCCCACCCGGTTTCCGGCCGCGAACGTCCCGGTCGGTGCGGTGACCGCGGAGACGTCGGGCACCCGGGACAGCTCGGCAGCGTAGCGCTCCAGCTCGACCGGGGGTCACGCCGTGGGCGTCGGGGACGACGACGGACACCGAAGTCCCCGTTCGCGAAATCGTGGTCCAGCATGTCGGCCACCTGGCGCGCCGAAGCCGATCGAGGCAGCACGCGCTCGTCGGGAAAGCCCCACTTCACCCCCAGGAACGGCACACCCAGCAACAGCAGCAGCGCCACGACGCTCAGTCCGACCGGCATGGCGCGGCGCAAGACGAACGTGGTCGAGCGGTACCAGAACTGCGACTCGAGCGGCTTGTGCGCGTGATCGCGCGAACGACCTCTGCCGCGGCAGCAACCGATGCATCAACCGCCGGGCGTCCAGCGCGTCAAGCCGGGGCCCCAGCAGCACGATAGCCGCCGGGGTCACCACCACGGTCGCGACCGCGACGATGACGCGGTGGCCACGATGGTGTAGGCGGACGACTTCAGGAAGTACATCGGGAACAGCGCCATCACCGCCATCGACAACCCGACCGTGGTGGCCGAGAACAGCACCGTCCGGCCGGCGGTGGCCATGGTGCGCAACAGCGGTGCCCGATCCCGGTCCTCGGTGCGTGCCAGCTCCTCGCGGTAGCGGGTGATGATCAGCAGGTTGTAGTCGATCGCCAGGGCGAGGCCCATCGCGATGCTGAGGTCCAGCGCGTACGTCGACACGTCGGTGGCGAAGCTGATCAGCCGTAACACCGACATGGTGCAGACAATGGCCAATGCGCCCAGGGCAATCGGCAGCGCCGCCGCCACCACTCCGCCGAGCACCCAGACCAGTACCGCGAAGCTCAGCGGAATCGCGATGGACTCCATCAACAGCAGGTCGCGCTGGTTCTGGTCATTGATCTGCGCGTACGCGACAGCCATGCCGCCGGCCCGCACGGTGACGCCGTCGCGGTCATGCACCAGGTCCTTGGTCAGCGTGCTGGCATACTTCTGCGCGTCATTTTCCCCGCCCTTCAGGTCGGCCACGATCATTCCGGATTTGTTGTCCTTGCTGACCAGCTGGGCCGCGGCCGCGGGCGGCGACGTCCACGCCGACGACACGTTCAGCACCCACGGCGAACGTTTCAGCTGGTCGGCGATGTCGGTGCCGACCTGGCGCGCCTGATCACCGCGGGCGCCGGAGGGCGCGGTCACCACGATCAGCATCTGCTGATCGGTCTGGTTGAACTTGTCCCGAAGGGCGTCGGTCGCCCGCGACGACTCCGAAGTGGGGTCCTGGAATCCACCGCCGGAAAGGCCGTTGACCACCGGTAGCCCGAAGATCGCGGCACCCAGCAGCACCAGCACGGCGATCGCAATGATGCGGCGCGGCGCGGCGATGGCAAGCCGGGTGATTACTTGCAGCATGGCGTATCGCCTACCCGAAACCGCGCCATTTGACCCGCCCTGTATCGAAGATTCCTCACATCAGCGCGTAATTCGTGGCGCTCGATGATTCGGATCGAGGTTTGACAGTCGGGCACTCGGGTATCGAATCGTAAACGCGAACCCGGCATGTGGATTCGGTGTGCGCATTGCCGGTTTGCCTGGGCTGCAACCAGATTGGATAGGCGATGGACGACAAGGACGACGGCACCAAGATTCGGCATCCCACCGAGGACGACTGGCAGGCGGTCTTCGAGAATCAGGCCAGCGACTTTCGGCGATCCGGTGGGACCGCAAGACCTCGAGGCGTGGAAACGCCGAGTCAGCCTTGACGACATTCTCATTGCCGAGGACGTGTCCGATCCAGAGCATCCAAATCTGGTCGGGAACGTCCATCATCTACCGCTCGCAGCTCACCGTGCCGGGTGGTGCCACCCTGCGCGTCGCGTGGCTGACGATGATCGCCGTCGCGTCAACGCATCAGGGCAAGGGACTGTGGGCGCAGCTCAGCGCCAGGGACTCGGAATACTGTTGGACCGCGGCTATCCCGTCGTCTGTGGCGTTCCGACGCAAACCGCGATGTACGACGGTTTCGGTGCCGGCGTGTCGAGCTACAGCCACACGTACTCCATCGACCGCCGCTTCGCGAAGTTGCGCACCCCGCCGAGCCGGATTCGTGCGCGTGAGGTCAACGCCGCCGAGGCGCGACGGCACCTGCCCGGGATTTACGAAAGATGGTGCGGCGCAACCAATGGCGCGATTTCTCGGGACGACGCGTGGTGGGCCGACTACCTGGATGACCGACCAACCCAGCGCGGCAACGGATCTGCGCTGCATTACACCATTCATCCCGACGGCTTCCTGACCTACCGGGTCGTCGGCTCGCAACAGCATGCGTTCCGGCCGCCGCTTGGCACCGTGGTCGTCGAAGACTTCTGTCCTGTCACCGAAGAAGCGCACACCGAGCTACTGCAGACGCTCCTGGTGCTGGAGATGTTCTATCGCGTGGAGATCGACGTGCCCCCTGATGATCCGCTGCCGCTCAAACTCGTCGACCAACGCGCCGCCGAAACCAAGGGCGTGAGCGATTTCCTGTGGGTGCGCATCAACGACGTCCCCGAAACGCTCGGCGCCCGCACCTACGCCGCCGATGCCGACATCGTGCTGGACGTCACCGACCCGCTCGGCCTGGCGGGAGGGCGATTTGCGCTGCAGATTCGCGATGGCACCGGGAAATGCACGCCCCATGACGGGTCCCCGGACATCGAGATCGGTCTGGCCGACTTGGCCACCGTCTACATGGGGGCGCACCGGGGTTCCGAGCTTCGCCCGGGCCAACCGCATCACCGAAGTGCGCCAGGGCGCGTTGAGCGAGCTGGACGCCGCATTCAGCACCGAGCGGGCACCCTATCTGCGGCACGGTGTTGTGACGACGTTCACTGAGCGAACACCTTTCGACGCGGTCAGCCGGATCTTCGCCGGTCCGCAAGGTTGCGCGGCGGCGACGAGCCGACGGCAGGCCCGGCGAGCCCGCGACGTCCAGCGGCTTGCTCCCGGCTGGGTGGCTATCCTGGAACGAGGTCGGGATTTCACTCCGTGGCGCAACGCCTGTTATTGTCGCCTACGCGGTCTCGGCCGACCACAAGCGCCGTTAGCTCAGTTGGTAGAGCAGCTGACTCTTAATCAGCGGGTCCGGGGTTCGAAACCCTGACGGCGCACCACCCACCGAATAGTTCACTGTTTGGTGGGTTCTCCACTTCAATCGGGGGTCACCCGATGGGTAACAATCTCCGAGAAATACTTTTCCCCGTAACCCCGCGAGCCCTACCATTCTCTGCGATGGAGTTTTTCAGAGGGGACTTGTGAAAACTGAGCTGAAGTGGGTCGAACCCTACGAGGGCCACTTCCACGCCAACATCGACGACCGCAGCGAGTATCGGGTCCACGCGGTCTCGACGGGCGGCTTCCGCGCCGAGCGTGTCGATGACGGCTTTGTGCACCACGACCTGGGCCGGGCCACCACGGCCGCCGAGGCACAGGCGATCTGTCAGGACCTGCACACCCGGACCACGCGCCGCGCCGCATGGGAGGCCTACATGGCCGAGAACGACCCGCCGGGCTGGGAGTACGTCCAGACGGGTCGCGTCACCGATTCCTGACGCGACGCACCGCCACCACCACGACCAGGGCCCCGACCCCGGCCAGCGACGCCAGCACCGCGGGCTTCTGCACAAATCCGATCACCCGGACCTTGAGGTCGTCGGCGAGGCGCCGAGGATTCGCCCGCTCGGCAAGTGAGTCGACGGTGGCCGCCAGCTGGTCACGGGCGACGTCGATGTCCTGCTTGATGGCTTCGGGATCCCGGTCCGCCACTGTGTCCTCCAAGTCGCCCACTATCCGGCTCGTACACCTGCCCGAACTACCCTAGATCAGCTGGCGGTAACCCCAACGCTCCGGTGAACAGAAAGGGACCCACCTTGACCGAGACCACGCGGCTCGCACCGGGCGACAAAGCGCCCTCCTTCAGCCTGCCCGACGCCGACGGCAAGAAGGTGTCGCTGGCCGACTACAAGGGCCGACGTGTCGTCGTGTACTTCTACCCGGCCGCCTCGACGCCGGGGTGCACCAAGCAGGCGTGCGACTTTCGGGACAGCCTGGCCGAGCTCAACGGTGCCGGCCTCGACGTCATCGGGATCTCCCCCGACAAGCCCGAGAAGCTCGCCAAGTTCCGTGACACCGAGAAGCTGACGTTCCCGCTGCTGTCCGACCCCGACCGCAAGGTGCTGACGGCCTATGGCGCCTACGGGCAAAAGCAGATGTACGGCAAGACGGTGACCGGCGTCATCCGCTCCACCTTCGTGGTCGACGAGAAGGGCAAGATCGAAGTCGCCCAGTACAACGTGAAGGCGACCGGGCACGTCGCCAAGCTTCGCCGCGACCTGTCGGTGTAGTGGCGATCGCAGCGCGGCGGAGCCGGGCGCAGCGGGTCGCCACCATCGGGGTAGTGGCGATCGCAAGCGCGGCGGAGCCGGGCGCAGCGGGTCGCCACCATCGGGTGTAGTGGCGATCGCAAGCGCGGCGGAGCCGGGCGCAGCGGGTCGCCACCATCGGGTGTAGTGGCGATCGCAAGCGCGGCGGAGCCGGGCGCAGCGGGTCGCCACCATCGGTGTAGTCAGTCGCCGATGACGGCGGCCTGGTGGTACTCGGTGATGGGGCGCGCGATCCCCTGTTCGTCGCAGACCCGCTGCAGCCTCTCCAGCGTCTCGTCGATCCCGGGCCCAAGCCGCCTGCCGGGGGTGAAGGTGGCCGGAAGGTGCTGCATGCCCTGGATCACGCCGATCGTCGGGTAGTGCACGGTGCCCTCGGGGTCGCAGCGGTAGTCGGGCATCCGGTCGAGCACCGCCGTGAGCATCGACTTGAACACGACGCGCGCGACGTTGGAGCCGATGCAGCGGTGGATGCCGAGCCCGAAGCTGAAGTGCCGGTTGTTCTTTCGGTTCAGGTCCAATCGATTCGGATCGGGAAACACTGAGGGGTCGCGGTTGGCCATCGCCCAGGAGAGCCACAGGCGATCACCCTCCTTGAACCGCGTGCCCGCTATCTCGAGATCGGCGGCGATCGTGCGGCCGTCGCCGGGAGCGGGCGTGAAGTAACGCAGGAATTCCTCGGTCGCCGAGTCGAGCAGCGTTTCCGATTCCCGCCTCAGCAGTTCGCGCTGCTCGGGATTTTCGCCCAGCCATTCCAGCGCGTGCGCGGTCAGCGCCGTCGTCGTGTCGAAACCCCCGCCGATGATCAAGCCGAGCATTCCGAGCAGTTCGGCGTCGGGGGCGGGTTCGCCGTCGATCTGCAGTCTTGCCAACGCGTCCACTATGCCGGGGCGCGGGTGCTCGCGGATCTCGAGGAGGTGGTTGAACAGGTCCGCTCCCATCACCATCGTCTGCTCTAAAACCCTTGGGGCGTCTGGGGAATCGGCGGGGGTGTAGACGTTGGCGTGGGCCGGCTCGCAGTACAGCTGCCACTTCTTCAGCGGAACGCCCATCATCGCCAGGGTCAGGACGGCGGGCACGACGTTCGCGAGATCGTCGACGAAGTCGATCCGCCCCGCTTCGATTTTCTCGTCGATGCTGGCCCGCACGATCTCGTCGACAACCGGCTTCCAGCGCTTGACGGCCGCCGGCGACAGGTAGGGGTTGAGGATGCTGCGGTAGGCGGAGTGCTCGGGTTCGTCCATCTCGAGCATGCCGCCGCGGACGCCGGCGGCCTGCGGCAGCGTGGGAATTGTGATGCCCTTATAGCCGGTGCCTTCGCCCGTGACGTCGTGGTCGTTGGACACGTGCGGGCATCGAGCCAGCTCGAAGACTTCCCGATTGCCCGCGGCCACCCAATGCCCGTCGTAGGTGTCGGTCCACGCCACCGGGCATGTGGCGTGCATGTCCTGGGTGATCGCGGTGAACCGCTCGCGGTACTCCGGGGTGTGGCGATCAAAGTGGTAACGGTTGGTCTTGCCGGCGTCTCCGGTCAGGGTGTTTTCCGTGCTCACGGTGGCGTCTCCTGCGGACGAGTGGCTGCATCTAGAAGCAGTATGCGACGAGACCATCGTTCTCGTTAAGCATTCTGGCGGTCGAGTTTCCCTCAGCCCAGGTTGGCCAGCAGCAGCGCCTCGGCGATGGCCGCGCGTTCCAGCACGCCCAGGTGCAGGCTCTCGTTGATGCTGTGGGCCTGGGTTGCGGGGTCCTCCACGCCGGTGACGAGGATCTTCGCCTTCGGGAAGGTCTCGGCGAACTCGGCGATGAACGGGATCGACCCGCCCATGCCCATGTCAATCGCATCGGCGCCCCACGCCTGCCGGAACGCGGCCCGGGCGGCGTCGTAGACACTGCCGGTGGCGTCGATGGCGTAGGGCTCACCGATGTCGCCGCGGGTGACGCTGACCTGCGCGCCCCACGGCGCGTGCTGTTGCAGGTGCGCGGTCAACGCGTCCAGGTGCGCGGTCGCGTCACCGCCGGGCGCCACGCGCATGCTGATCTTGGCGCGCGCCCGCGGGATCAGCGTGTTGGACGCCCTCTCGATGGGGGTGGTGTCGATGCCTATCACGGTGATCGCCGGTTTGGCCCACAGCCGCTGCGGCGCCGAACCCGACCCGATTTCGGACACCCCGTCCAGTAGCCCGGAGTCGGCGCGCACCCGTTCGGGCGGGTAATCGACTGCGGCGGCAGTGCTTTCGTGCAGACCGGCGACCGCCACGTTCCCGTCGTCGTCGTGCAAACTGGCCAACAGCCGCACCAGCACGCTCAGCGCGTCGGGCACCACGCCGCCCCAGATGCCGGAGTGCAGGCCGTGGTCGAGCGTGGCGACTTCGACGATGCAGTCGACCAGGCCGCGCAGCGTTACCGTCAGCGCCGGGGTTTCGGTGCTCCAGTTGTCCGAGTCGGCGATGACGATCACGTCGGCGGCCAACGCATCGCGGTGGGCGGCCAGCAGCCGGCCCAGAGACGGCGATCCGGATTCCTCTTCGCCCTCGACGAACACCGTCACGCCCACCGGCGGCTGCCCGCCGTGCGCCCGAAACGCCGCCAAATGCGTTGCGATGCCGGCCTTGTCGTCGGCGGTGCCGCGGCCGTAGAGCCGTCCGTCACGTTCGGTGGGTTCGAAGGGCGGCGACACCCATTGGCTGCGATCACCTTCGGGCTGCACGTCGTGGTGGGCGTACAGCAGCACGGTCGGCGCGCCGGGAGGCGCGGGGTGGCGTGCGATGACCGCCGGCGCTCCCCCCTCGCTGACGATCTGCACGTCACCGAAACCGGCCTGCGACAACAGATCCGCGACGGCCTGCGCGCTGCGGTGTACCTCGTCGCGGCGGCCGGGGTCGGCCCACACCGATTCGATGCGCACCAGATCTTCCAGATCGCGGCGCACCGACGGCAGCAGCTCGCGGACGCGCTCAACCAGATCGCTCATGCCCACGAGGCTAGTCGGCGGTCGTCTCCAAGATGGCCACCGCGGCAGCGGTATCGCCTTCGTGCGTCAGCGACACGTGAATGATCACGTCGGCCAGGTGTTTGGCGATGTCGCCGCTCAGCCGGACCCGCGGGCGGCCCCACATGTCGGTGACCACCTCGATGTCGCGGTGGATGTCCTCCGGCAGCACCGGGCGCTGGGCGAACCGTGATCCCGACCAGGCCTTGATCACGGCCTCCTTCGCGGCCCAGCGGGCCGCCAGGTGACGCGCCGCCGACGAACTCTTGTCCGAGGCGTCGCGGCGCTCGCCAGGGGTGAACGTCTCGGAGAAGACGGTGCCCGGTTGGTCGACCTGCTCGGCGAAATCAGGAATGGAGACGAGATCGATCCCCACACCGACAATTCCCATGGGTCGCCAGGCTAACGGACCGACGTCATCCGGCAGAGACCTGGTAGGCCTCGCCGTCACCCAGGCGCGAATCCGGGTTCAGCAGCATCGCCGCCTCCTGACGCTTCTCCGGCGCGTCACCGTCGAAGCGACGGTTCGGCGGCCGCTCGTACATCGGCGCGCCGCCGGCGATCGCCGATGCCAGCCGCCGCTGACCGGCCAGCAGGCGTGCATCCGCGCGCCGCTGGTAGTCCGCACGCTGCTCCGGGTCGAGCGCGGCGACGAACGCCTGCGGGTGCACCAGCGCGACCAGGCCCGAAACATGGCCGAACCCAAGGCTGGTCAGCAAGCCCGCCTTGAGCGGGAACTTCTCCCCGAGCCGCAGGGTCTCGCGCACCCACACGAAGTGGGCCGAGCCGGCCAGTTCGTCGTCGACGCAATCCAGGCTGCGGTTCGGCGGGATCACCCCGTCGCGCAGCATCTGGCACAGCCCCATCATCTGGAAGACCGCCGCGCCGCCCTTGGCATGCCCGGTGAGGCTCTTCTGCGACACCACGAACAGCGGAGCACCCTCGGAGCGGCCGAGCGAGTCAGCGAGCCGCTCGTGCAGTTCGGTCTCGTTGGGATCGTTGGCCAGGGTCGACGTGTCGTGCTTGGAGATCACCGCGATGTCGTCAGCGCCCACGCCGAGCTTGCCCAGCGACCGCGCCAGCGCCGAATCCTTGCCGCCGCGACCGGCGCCCAGCGCGCCCAGCCCCGGCGCCGGGATCGAGGTGTGCACGCCGTCGGCGAACGACTGCGCGTAGGCCACCACGGCCAGCACCGGCAGACCCATCTTGAGCGCCAGGTCGCCGCGCGCCAGCAGGATGGTGCCGCCGCCCTGCGCCTCGAGGAATCCCAGCCGGCGTCGATCGTTGGGCCGGGAGAACTTCGAGTCGTGGATGCCACGGCCCCGCATCATGGAAGTGTCGGCGGTGGCCGCCATGTCACCGAAGCCGATGATGGCTTCCAGCGTCAGGTCGTCGAATCCGCCGGCGACCACCAGCTCGGCCTTGCCGAGACGGATCTTGTCGACGCCCTCCTCGACCGACACCGCCGCGGTCGCGCACGCACCCACCGGGTGGATCATCGCGCCGTAGCTGCCGACGTAGCTCTGAATAACATGCGCGGCAACGACGTTCGGCAGGACTTCCTGCAGGATGTCGTTGGGCTTGTTCCGGCCGAGCAGGTTGCCGTGATACATCGTCTGCATCGACGTCATGCCGCCCATGCCGGTGCCCTGGGTGCTGGCCACCAGGCCCGGGTGCACCCAGCGCATCAACTCGGCCGGGGTGAATCCCGACGACAGGAACGCGTCGACGGTCGCGACGATGTTCCACAGCGCCACCCGGTCGGTCGAGCTGGCCATGTCCTGGCTGATGCCGAACACGGTCGGGTCGAATCCGGTCGGGATCTGCGCGCCAACGGTCCGCGACAGCTTGGTCTTTCGCGGCACCCGGATCTCGGTGCCGGCCTTGCGGATGACCTGCCAGTCGCTGGAGTCGGGCACCGGGCGGATGATCGTGTGTTCCGGGTCGAACTCGACGAAAGCGCGCGCGTCGGCCTCCGAGGACACCACGAACGCGAAGTCCTTGTCCAGGAACACCGAAACCAGTAACGGCGAAGCGTGATCGGGGTCGATCGCGCCGTCGTCGACGAACTCGCGGATGCCGCAACGCTCGACGACGGTGTCGTGGTAGCGCTCGACCAGCTCGGACTCGTCGACCAGATCACCGGATTGCGTGTCGTACCAACCGGGTTGGGGGTCGTCCTCCCAGCGGATCAGGCCGGTGGTCCAGGCCAGCTCCAGGACGCCGGCCGCCGACAGTTCGTTGTCGACCTCCATCTCGAAGCGGGTCCGTGACGAGCCGTAGGGGCCCAGTTCCGCGCCACCGACGATGACCACCAGATCGGCCGGGTCGACGTCGAGGTCTGCCCATTCCGGCGGTGGTGCCGGGCTGAAGCCGCGCGGCGGGGACGGCAGCGCGGCAATGGTGCCCTCGGTCGCGGAGTCGTCCGCCTCGTCGTCCGATGCCGAGGTGGCTTGCTCGCGTGCCTTGGCGGCCAGCTCGGCCATGTCGAGGTTGGCCTCGCCCAGTCCGCCGGTCAGGTCCGCCTTGATCGGCGCACCGGCCGCGGCCACCTTGGACTCGATGTCGCAGAGGGCCAGCAACATTGCCGCCATCTCGTCGGTCGAGTAGGTGGTGACGCCGGCCTCTTCGACCGCGTCGACGATGGCGTCGTTGTGGCCCATCAGTCCGGTTCCGCGGGTCCAACCGATCAGCGCGTGCGCCAGGCTGACCCGGGCCGCCCATGACGACTCGGCGTGCCAACGGCTCACCAAGCGCGTCCAGCGCCGACTTGGCCTCACCGTAAGCGCCGTCACCGCCGAACATTCCGCGGTTCGGTGAGCCGGGCAGCACCACGTGCAGCCGCGACGCGATGTCACGCTCGGCGCCGATCTTCGACAGCCCGCCGATCAACCGCTGCACCGCCCAGAGCAGCACCTTCATCTCCATCTCGGAGCGAGAGCCGGCCTCGGACAGGTCGCCCGCGACCCGCGGTGCGGCAAACGGGAACAGCAGCGTCGGCGTTTGCGCGTCCTTGATGTGAATCGACTGCGGCCCAAGGCTTTCGGTCTGCTCGGTGCCCACCCATTCGACCAGCGCGTCGATGTCGGAGTAGGACGCCATGTTGGCCGCGACCACCCACAGCGCCGCGCCGAACCGGGCGTGGTCGCGATACAGCCCGCGGTAGAACGCCAGCCGCTCGTCGTCGAGCTTGGACGTCGTGGCGATGACGGTCGCACCGCCGTCGAGCAATCGCCCGACGACCGACGCCGCGATCGAGCCCTTGGAAGCGCCCGTCACCACGGCGACTTCGCTGCTGTACGGGCCGGGATCCGGGTTCTCGGCGCCGGCCGCGATGCGGCCGTACAACGACGCGTGGATCTGACGGCCGGCGGACAGGGCCTTGCCCTGCCACCAGGTGGCCTGCGTGGCCACGACATGGCCTGCGCCCTCGAACCTTTCGGACAGCTCCACCCAGCGGGCGTCGATGTCACCCTCGTCGCTGAGCCAGAGCTTGACCAGGTCTTCGCGGGCGCTGGCCCACCGGTCGTCGAACAGCACGGCCTTCTTCGACTCGAACACCGGTGACACCAGGCGTGGCCAGTCGGCACCGAGTTCGGTGGTCACCAGGTCGATGAGCTCGGCATCGGTGGCCGCCGGCGAAGCGCTGACCGTGTCGTCCAGGCCCAGCTGGTTCAGCACCAGGCGGGCCGCCGACGCCAGCACGCCGTCGCGGCCGGTGATCTGGTCGGTGAATTCACCCAATGCGGCGGCGTCGATGGTCGCACCACCGCCACCACCGCCCGAAGACGGCAGCGTCACCGCGATGCCACGACGCGCGGCGACGGAAGCCACCGCGGCATCGATCGCCTTGTCGACCGAGGCGGCGTCGGCCAATGCCCCCTCGTGCAGATGGCCCATGGCACCACCGCGGACGCTGGTTCCCTCGCGGGTTCCCAGCGCGACCTCGACCGTGACGTGCTTGGCCCAACCGTCGCCCAGCTCCCAGGTCTTCTTGACCCGCTCGGCGATGGCGCCGGGGCGCTTGCCCGAGGGCCCCAGCACCGTGCGCAGCTGGTCGTTGATCGCATCGGAAAGCACTGGGCCATAAGGCTTGTAGGTGCGCGCCAATTTGGTCACCTGCGCGCGCAGCCCGGCCAGGTCGGCTTCGGCGGCGCCGTCGATGGCGCCCAGGTTCAGCTCCGAACCCAGGTCCACCAGCAGCTGGTTGCGTCGCGACGACGCGCCGTCGGTGATGGACTCGATGGAGTCCAGCTCCTCGATCTGGTCGATGCGCATCTTGGCCGACAGCGCGATCAGCGCCAGGGTGGCATCGGCGGCGTCGAACCCGATGTCGTCCGGACGGGCCGCGCCCGACGGAGCGGTGGGCGCGGCGGCAGCCGCCGGTGCGGCCGCGGCCGCTTCCGGTGCTGACGCACTTTCGGCGGGCGCCTCCGGCTCGTCCTCGGGCTCCGGCTCGGGGTCGGTGTCGGTGGCGAACAACACCGCAGCATCGCGCTCGGCGTTGAGCACTTCGACTGTGCTGTGGGCATATTCGGACAGCTTGAGCGTGTTGGTGGCCAGCCCGGCGACGGTCGGTGCGGACTTCACACCGATCTCGACGAACCGCTCCACGCCCAGACCGCCGGCGGCCTCTTCGGTGAACAGCAGATCCTGGGTTTCGATCCAGCGCACCGGGCTGGCGAATTGCCATGCCAGCAGCTCGATCAGGACGATGCGGGCCATCTCGATCCGCCGCTCGGCAAGCCAGGTGTCGTAGTCGGCGAGGATCGGGTCGAGCGGCTCGGCCGGCACCAGGTCGCGGATCTCCTGGATGAAGTCGCGGTCCAGGGTGAACGGACGCGGCACCAGGTTGGGGATGTAGCGCCCGATGATGACGTCGGGATCCTTGTCGCGCGGCATGACCCGGTCGAGCGACCGCCGGAACTCCGCCACACCGACTCGCAAGCACCCGCGAGTGGAACGGCACGTCGATACCGGGCACCAGGATGAACGAGCGCTTGCCGCCGGTGATCTCGCGGCGCCGCTCCACCTCTTCCTCGAGCGCCTCCAGGCCGCGCACCGTGCCCGCGATCGCGTACTGCGACCCGCGCAGGTTGAAGTTCACGATCTCGAGGAATTCACCGGTACTCGCGGCGATATCCGGCGACGAACTCCGGTACCTCGTCGTCGGGCAGGTCGATCTGCGACGGCCGAATGGCCGCCAGCCGGTAGTTGGACCGGCCCAGCTCGTCGCGCGGCACGATGTCGTGCATCTTCGATCCGCGGTGAAACACCGTCTCCAGCAAGGCTTCCAGCTCGTAAATGCCGGTCACGCAGGCCAGCGCGGTGTACTCGCCGACGGAGTGGCCGCAGGCGATCGCATCCTCGACGAAGGCGCCTTGCTCGCGCATCTCGGCGACCTGGGCGGCGGCCACCGTAGCCATCGCGACCTGGGTGAACTGCGTCAGGTACAGCACGCCCTCGGGGTGGTTGTAGTGCACACCGCTGGCGATGATGCTGGTCGGGTTGTCGCGCACCACGTGCAAGACCGAGAAGCCCAGCGTGTCGCGGGTGAACTTGTCCGCTTTGTCCCACACCTTGCGGGCGGCCTTGGACCGGGCCCGGACGTCCATACCCATGCCCTTGTGCTGAATACCCTGGCCCGGGAACGCATAGACGGTGCGCGGGGCCGCCAGGCGTGCGGTCGCCGACATCACCAGATCCGATCCGATCCGGGCCGCGACCTCCAAAACCTCGGCGCCCTGGTCGATTCCGACACGGTCGACGCGGAACGCGACCTCGTCGCCGGGACGGACCATGCCCAGGAAGCGCGCGGTCCAGCCGATCAGCCGCGCCGGCGGGCGGGCCTGACCATCGGTGGCGGTCACCGCGTGCTGGGCGGCGGCCGACAGCCACATACCGTGCACGATGGGCGATTCCAGGCCGGCCAGCAGCGCGGCGGCCCGGTCGGTGTGGATGGGGTTGTGGTCACCGGAGACCACCGCGAACGGACGCATGTCGACCGGGGCGGTGATGGTGACATCGCGGCGGCGCCGACGCGGGGTGTCGGTCGCGTTCCGCGAGACCGCGCCACCGGCGCGCGTCGGGTCGGTGAGTTCGGCGGCGCCGGTGCGTCCCAGGATGGCGAAACGCTCATCGAGGGTGGCGATCACCTGACCGTCGGTGTCGGTGATGGCGACCGAGACCGGGACGACGCGCCCCATGTCCGTGTCGATGGCCGCCGAAGCCGTTGCGGTGATTGTCAATTGCGACTGGGCCTTCGGCAGCCGGCCGACCATGTGCGCGGCGTGGTCGAGATGCACCAGGCTCAGCAGGCCCTCGACGACCGGGACGCCGGTGTCGGTGAGGGCCGAGCCGATCGCCGAGAAGACGGCGGGCCAGCACGGTCCGACGAGCGCATCGGGCACGGTGGTGAGGCTGGGCGCCAACGGTTCTCCGAAGGTGGCCGTGACACCGGTGTGGTCGGCGACCCGCTCGGGGTCCCAGTCCACCGTGACCGCGGCTGTTCCGTCCGTGACCGCGGGCAAGAAATCCGGCCCGTCGACGCCGGCCGCGATTGCCAGCACCGCGCGCATGGCCGTGGCGGCATCCTCGGTGGAGACCACCGGGGTGGCGCCGTCAACGGTGTTGGGCGGCAACGTGAATGGAATATCGATCCAGGTGCCCGACACGGGGACACTGAGCACGACGCGGTCGGCGTCGACCTGAAGTTGCGCTCCGGTGGACGAATGCGTGGCGCGGCGGCTCTCGGGTCCGTCATGCACCAGCCAGTCGGAGGGATCGGCGATCCGATGGACCGGGTTGGTCGCGGTGCGGCCGGCCCATCGGACATCGGGGGCGTCCAGCACGACGGCCAGCGGCCCGGTGACGTCGGCGCGGCCCGTCCGGCGTGACGTGACGGCCTTGGGCTCCGCTCCGGCGGCGAGCGCCTCGTCGATGGCCGCCTGCTCGAAGCGGTCCAGCAGTTCACCGACGGGCTCGTCCATCCGGGTGATGCCGGCCACGGCCGCGGTACCCGGGATGATGCACACCTGATCGGCGTCGTAGCGGGCGTCATGCGCCTGCCACAGCGAGTCGCTGCGCCACCAGCGCCGCACGTCCTTGTCGATCACCGGCACGAAGTTGACCGGCTTGCCCAGCGTCTTGCACAGCGTGACGAAGAACGGGAGATCGGCCGGGTGCAGCTGCACGCGTTCGGCGTCGGGGTAGTGCGCCAGCAGGGTGGCGATGGCCTCGGAAGGATTCTCCAGCAGCCGCGCGCCGTCGTCGGTGGAGCCGTCGAACAGCGTCTCGATGGGACCGAAATCCTGTGCATGCAAACGGGCTTCGGCTCGCTGCAGCATCTGCTCGAAACGGTCGCGCCAGGTGTCGGCCAGCCACGGGCTGCCCGGTGACGCGGTGTCGGCGGTGGAATCACCGTCGCCGATGGACAGCTCGACGTACCGCTGCAACCACTGCAGGTAGGTCATCTCACCGGCATCGCCGAAGTACGGCTTGGCGGTGTTGGCCATCGCCGCGATGATCTCGTCGCGACGCTCCGCGACGGCGTCCGCGTCACCGGCGACCTCGTCGAGAAGCCGGCCGCACCGCGAGGCGCTGTTGTCGATCTCGTGGATGTCCGCACCGAGCTGGCTACGGCTGGAAGCCATTCCGCCCGAGGCTTTTCCGGCGCCGATCCACTGATCGGTGCCCTGGGTTTCGACCAGCATCCGCTTGACCGACGGCGACGTGGTGGCCTCCTTGGCCGCCATCGCCGCGGTGCCGACCAGGATGCCGTCGATCGGCATCAGCGGGAAGCCGTATGCCTGCGCCCAGCGCCCGGACAGGTAGTCGGCCGCCCGCTCGGGCGTGCCGATGCCACCGCCGACGCAGACGGTGATGTTGGAGCGCGACCGCAATTCGGAGTAGGTCGCCAGCAGCAGGTCGTCGAGGTCTTCCCAGGAGTGGTGGCCGCCGGCGCGTCCGCCCTCGATGTGCGCGATCACCGGCTTGGTGGACACCTCGGTCGCGATGCGGATGACCGAGCGGATCTGCTCGACGGTGCCGGGCTTGAAGACGACGTGACTGATGCCGACCTCGCCCAGCTCCTCGATCAGCTCGACGGCCTCCTCCAGATCCGGGATGCCGGCGCTGACCACCAGACCGTCGATGGCCGCGCCGGACTGACGCGCCTTCTGCACCAGCCGCTTGCCGCCGACCTGCAGCTTCCACAGATACGGGTCCAGGAACAGCGCGTTGAACTGGTAGGTACGACCGTCCTCGAGCAGCCCGGACACTCTGCTCGACGCGGTCGGCGAAAATCTCCTCGGTGACCTGCCCGCCGCCGGCGAGCTCGGCCCAGTGCCCGGCGTTGGCCGCGGCGGCCACGATCTCGGCGTCGACGGTCGTCGGGGTCATGCCGGCCAGCAGGATCGGCGAGCGGCCGGTCAGCCGGGTGAACTTGGTCGAGAGCTTGACCCTGCCGTCGGGCAGGCGAACCAGCGTCGGAGCGTAGCTCGACCAGGCCCGCGCCACCTCGGGGACGGCGCCGACGGTGAACAGGTTGCGCTGCCCGCCGCGGGTCGCCGCGGGCACGATGCCCACACCGAGGCCACGGATCACCGGCGCGGTCAGCCGGGTCAGGATGTCGCCGGGCCCCAGGTCAAGAATCCAGCGGGCGCCGGCGTCGTTGACCCGGGTGATCTCCTGCACCCAGTCGACCGGACGCACCAGGATCGACTCGGTCAGTCGCCGGGCCAGCTCGACGTCCAGGCCGACCTTCTCGGCCCAGCTGCCGACGATGTCGATGCCGTCGGCCAGCCGCGGCGTGTGGAAGCCCACCTCGACCTGCACCGGATCGAAGACCGGCGAGAAGACGTCGCCGCCGCGCAGCTTGCTCTTCCGGTCGGCTTCCTCCTTCTCCGAGATCTGCTGGCAGTAGAGCTCGAAGCGGGACAGCTGTTCCGGGGTGCCGGTGATGACGACCGAACGGCGGCCGTTGCGGATGGACAACACGGGCGGCAGCACGGTGCGCACGTCCTGCGCGAACTCGTCGAGCAGTTGGCCGATGCGGTCGGGATCGGCATTGGTGACCGACACCATCGGCGGGCGGTCGCCGAGCACCGAGATGCCGCGCCGGCGGGCCACCAGCGTCCCGGCCGCACCGATCAGCTGGGCCATCGCCAGCAGCTCGACGTCGCGGGCACCCCCGGCCTTGAGCGCCTCGACGGCCAGCACACCTTGCGAATGTCCGGCGATCGGCCACCGGCGGCGTCGCCTTCAGGTCCATGCCTTGCCGTGCCAGCGCCCGCACGGCCGCGATCTGGGTGAGCAGGACGCCCGGAATCGACACCGCGGCCGAGGTCAGGTGCTTGTCCGAGGGGATCGGATCCTCGGCCGCCAGCGCACGCACCCACGACAGCGGCTCGAAGCCGATGGGGCGCACCACGACGAGTTCTTTGGCCACCGGCTCGAGGAGCAGGTTGACCTCGCCGACCAGCGTTGCCAGGTCGGCCTCGATGCCTGCCGACGACACGAGTTCTTCGAGGGTCTCCAGCCAGGCGCTGCCCTGGCCGCCGAATGCCACGGCGTAGGGCTCGCCGGCCGTCAGGCGGTCGACAAGGGCGTGGGTGTCCCCGGCTTGTGGGTGCTTGCCCCCCTGCGGGCCTTGCCCGTCACGGTCAGCGGACACCTCCCCTCGCTTCGCTGGGGGGCCCCAGTCGTGCCTCTCGTGGATCGTCACCTTTTCTGTCTCCCCTGTATGCGTCTTTAGGTCTCGTTCGTCTGGCGGTCACCACCGCCGGGCGGGGGTCTGTCGATTCCGCGTCGAATCGCAGCCGGGAAAACGGCTGGCCGGTGTGTTGTCGGCGGACTGCCCGGGTGGTGCCGAGCGGCGCGACGGACATCATCGGCTGTACTAAGAGTGTCATAAGGATCGGCCCTCGTTTCGCGTGCTGATCGGTTACTGGTGAGTTCTACGCACGGGTAACCGTGTCCTGGGTAACACCCGGTTTCACCGGCGGCGCGGACCCGATTAACAAACCCGCTGCGTGCAGGTGGTTACGGTCGAGTAGCTATAACTGCGCAGATCAAGGCAGTCTTGTTATCGAATCGTTATATAAATATTTTGGGTCGCGGAGCGCCGTCGCGGCGCCGTCAGCTGCGGCCGTCGGCGATCGCCCGCCCGCGCGCATCCGGAAAATGGGCGAACGAGTGTTTGCTGGAATTTTTAAGAATCGGGAGTCTCGGCAGCGCCGGACGCCGGCATCGGGCGCTAGGCCCACTGGCCGAATTGGGGCTTGAGGATCTCGTTGATGTCCACGCCGACCCCGCCGACGCTGCGTTTGTCGATCTCAACCTGGTGCAAATTGGCGGCCGGGTGGGCGTAGCCCTTCGGCGAGCCCCAGTTGTGCTGCCAGAAATAAGAGCCCAAACCGTCGTGCAGGGCCCAGTCGATGGTCTTCGAATTGGCGTACACGCCTGTGCGCTGATGGCCGACTACCGACTCCCACGAACGCAGGTAGGGCGCCACCTGGCTCTTGTACTGCTCGTAGGAGGGATCGTCGTCGATCGAGGCATAAATGGGTGCGCTGGCCGGCCCACCGGCCGCGGCGTGCAGCTGCATCCCGCGCTGCGCGTGTTGCAGGCCGGCGTTGGCACCGCCCAGCCAGTCCGCGGTGCTGGCCTTGCCGTACTGATAGCAGGACACGATCTTGAGTCCGTTGCTGTTGAGGTCCCGTGCTTCGGCGACCTGGATCGGCTTGCCCAGCATCCAGTTGCCGCCGGGACGGCGGTCCGACACGTAACGGATGGACCCCACGGCGCCCGCGGCCCGGATCTGGCTGGCCGGGATGACTCCGGCCGCATAGTCCAGCAGGGTGCCCAGCGACGCCGATGCCGGCGCGGCGCTCAGCGACGCGCCCGCGACGCCCAGGCCCAGCAGGGCCGGGGTCGCGGCCGCGAATTTGAGCAGATCGCGGCGCGAAACGGATGACACAAGCCACAGGGTACGACAGAAACCCCATGTGACACATTGGTCACACCGATCACATGTGCATCACATTGCCGCATCGCTCGTTTGAACGTGTTGGCGCGCGGGCAGCACGATGACGCTCACGGCTTCCAATCCGCGGCGAGCGGTCTGCCGGGCGATCTCCTCGATGAAGTGGGCGGCCGCCGGGCTGATCGATCCCGCCCAGGCGCGAAATCCCTGCACGATCACCGGGTCGCGCTCCAACAGCGGTTGCACGCCCCGCAGCACGCCGACCACGTCGTCGGGCAGGGGGTCGGCCAGTTGCTGGTCGATCCAGCCGCGCGCGAGCTCTCGTGCCGCAGAATCGTCTTCGCCCAACGCGATCACGTCGGCCGCCAGGTTGCGCAACCGGTCGAACAGCACCTCGTGGCCCGGGGTCTCGGCCAGTTCCGACAACAGGGTGCTGGCCGCGGCCGGCAGCACCATCTGCCCGAACAGGGCGGGCACCGGGAGGGCCCACTCGTCGAACAAGTCGGCATACATCGCGGCGACGGGCGCCGGACAGCGGGGCGCTGAGCCGCCCGATCACGCCGATGCTGTCGCGGTGCGTGGTGGCCAACCGGCGCAGGATGTGTTCGTTGAGGTCCGCGCCGCCGCACTCGGTGGCGGCACGGGCTTGGTCCAGGGCCTGGATCAGTTGGTCGAGCCGCTCCCGTTGCTGCACCAGCAGCGCGCGGTGCTCGTCGAGCAGGCCGGCCAGCGTGTGGTGCCCGCCTTCGATCAACCGCTGAATGTCGTTGATCCCGACACCGAGGCTTCGCATCAGGTCGATGCGCAACAAGTCGAGGACCTGCTCGACGTCGAAAACCCGATAGCCGTTGGACAGGTGTTGCGCGTGCAGCAATCCGATTTTCTCGTAATGGCGAATACGGCCGGACGCGATGCCGGTCAAGGCCGTGACGTCGCCGATCAGCAACTGCTCAGCCACCCCTTGACCTTACAACTGTCACAAGGTCTGTACTGGGCAGATGGAACACGACCAGCTCATCGACCTGACGCGGCGTGCGTTGAAGCTGGCGCGGGACAAGACGACCGATCTCGCTCCCGCTCAGCACACGGTCGACGCGCGTGACTACACGGCTATCGAGCGGCACAACCGGGATCGGGCCATGCTGCTGGCCAGTCCGCAGTTGGTCGGCTACGTTTCGGAACTTCCCGCCCCCGGCGCGTATTGCACCAAGACGGTGATGGGGCGGTCGATCCTGCTGACCAGAACCTCGGACGGAGCGGTGAAGGCGTTCAACAACGTGTGTCTGCACCGCCAGTCGCAGGTGGTGACGGGATGCGGCACCGCCAAGCGGTTCACCTGCCCGTACCACGCCTGGACATACGACAACACCGGGCACTTGGTGGCACTTCCGGGACGCGAGGGGTTCCCGGAAGTGGCCGTCAAGTCCGATGGTTTGACCGAACTCCCGGCCACCGAATTCGCTGGGTTCCTCTGGGTGGCACTGGATCCCGGCGCGACGCTGGACGTGGCCGGACACCTGGGCCCGCTCGCCGACGAACTCGACTCGTGGGGCATCGGGCGCTGGTCCCCGCTGGGCGAGAAGGTGCTGGACTCCCCGATCAACTGGAAACTGGCGATCGACACCTTCGCCGAGAACTACCATTTCGCGACCGTCCATCAGCAGACCTTCGCCACCATCGCACGCAGCAACTGCACGGTGTTCGATTCCTACGGGCCGCACCATCGGCTGATCTTCCCGCTCAACACCATCCTGGAGCTCGACGACCTGCCCGAGGATGCAGTGGAATCCGTTCCACAACATGGTGGTGATCTATGCGCTGTTCCCCAACATCGTGCTGTCGGTGACCATCGCCAACGGTGAGCTGTTCCGGGTCTACCCAGGGGACCGGCCCGGTAGGTCAATCACCGTCCACCAGAACGCAACACCGCAGGATCTCTCCGATGAGGCGGCGGCCGCCGGCGCCCAGGCCGTCTTCGAATATGCGCACGCCACCGTGCGCGACGAGGACTACCGACTGGTCGAGGGGCTGCAAGCCAATCTCGAGTCGGGAACCCGCGAGCATCTGGTGTTCGGCCGCAACGAGCCGGGGTTGCAGCATCGCCACATCACCTGGGCCCGGGCGCTTTCGCAGTCAGCTGACGTCGGCTGACAGCACTGTGATCAGATCGTCGAGAAGCTTTGCCAGCGTGTCGTTTTCGACAGGCGCCGACCTGAACAGCAGCTCAACGGCCTCCTGGCGCCGGCCGGCCGCCACCAGCGGCACGACCTGATCCACCATCGTCTGCAATCCGGGCTCCGGCGGTGCGAGGTTCGCGACGGTCGTGGACAGCACGTCGACCAGTTCCCAATCCCGGTACAGCGCCAGCGAGCGCTCATTGAAAGCGAAGCCCGTCACCGGGTTTCCCCACATGGTCCCGTGGTAGCGATAAGGACCCTCCATGTACTCGATCGGCAGCCCGTGCGCCGGGGCCGCCACCAGCGGCTCTCCGATGAGGTCCAGTTGCAGTGTGGGACAGGTGATCCGATGCCGGTCAGGCATGTACCGGGCCGGGGCGAGGGGCCGCACCAGGGGCCGCACAGCCTCCGGCCATCGCACGTAGCTGCTGACCGTGACCTCGATGTCTTCGGCGCATTCCGGCGCAATCGCGGGGTCCGGGTGGCTTGTCGTGACGCCGGTAAACGGCTGCAGCGCATTGCCATCTGCGCGGTCGAACTGGCGCCAGATGCTCAGGTCGACACCGTTGTCGAAGTTGATCGTGCGCCATTCGTGTGACCTGGCGCGCGGGTCTCCCCCGATCCCCCGCCGCCGGCATACTTGGGGAACCACTGCCGATCGACGTGCCCACTGGTTCCGGACACCTGCTGTACCACGTCCCCCCAGCGCAGGGTTCCGGTCATCGCCATGCCGGTCTGGAAATAGGAGTAGGTGTCGCTTTGACCGAAGCAGACGATCTTTCCGTTGTACGCCGATGCACCCACCGGTGTCGGTGCGCGCGTTGGTGTTACGGCCAGATCGAGTCGCATGGGCCGACCGGACTGATCCTGTCCCGACCAGGCTGACCCGGTAGGTGTAGGGCAGCAGTTCGCCATCGCCGTTGCGGCTGGTCGTCCACGACGCGGTTCCCGCGCTGCTGTGGTAGTTGATGTCGAGATGGCCCGACGCCATCGTCAGCTTGGGCTGGGCGCCCGGCTCCATATTGGCCGGCGGCATGTCGTAATCGGTGAAGGTGCCGTAGTCGCCGGTGTCGAGGTCGAACAGCGCCATCGTGTAGAAGTCCGCGACGACCGTTCCCCCGGGCCGGTTCTTGTTGAAGATGGTCAGGAAGGCGAACGATCGATCGGTCTCGGCGGCGTCAAGCTGCCCGGCGATGAACCAGGTGTCCGACTCCTGGTCGGGGTGCTCGCCTTCGGCGGCGGGAAACTCCAACTGGTTGTCGCCGGGCACCAACTGGAACGGGTAACTGCGCCAATCGCTGGTCATATAGGGCCTCGCTGCTTTTTTCGCTATGTTAGCGTGAATAGCGAAATTGCGGCCACGGTCCGATCCCCTGAGGAAGTGCCCCGATGACAGAGACTTCCGGCCATCGCTCCTACAACGAGCTGTTCATCGGGGGCCAGTGGCGCAAGCCCGCCAATCCCCAGCAGCTCACCGTGATCTCGCCGCACTCCGAAGAGCCGGTCGGGCATGTCCAAGTCGCCGGCCCCGAGGACGTCGAGGCCGCCGTCGCCGCCGCACGTCAGGCGTTCGATCACGGTCCGTGGCCGCGGATGAGCCATGCCGAGCGGATGGCCAAGGTCGAACAGCTCGCCGGGATCTACGCCGGCCACGCCGACGAGATGGCCGATCTCATCACCGACGAGATGGGGTCGCCGCGCAGTTTCAGCCGGATGGGTCAGGGGGCGGCCGCCGCCGCGCTGATCCACCTCTCGCTGGCCGCGGCTCGCGAGTTCCCCTGGGAGGAACGCCGCCAGGGTGTGCTCGGCGAAGTACATCTGCGCAGGGCCCCGGTCGGGGTGGTCGGTGCGATCGTGCCGTGGAACGTGCCGCAGTTTTTGATCATGCCCAAGCTGATCCCGGCGCTGATCGCAGGCTGCACGGTCATCATCAAGCCCGCGCCCGAAACACCTTTGGACGCTTTGTGGTTGGCCGAGATGATCGAGCAGATCGGGTTGCCCGAAGGCGTGGTGTCGGTGCTGCCCGGCGGCCCCGACATCGGCGAGGCGCTGGTGCGCCATCCCGGGGTGGACAAGGTCGCGTTCACCGGTTCCAGTGCGGTCGGCCGCCGGATCGCCGCCCTGTGCGGCGAGCAGCTCAAGCGGGTGAGCCTGGAGCTGGGCGGCAAGTCCGCGGCGATCATCCTCGACGACGCCGACATCGACAAGACGGTGGCCGGCCTGAAGTCCGCCGGCCTGATGAACAACGGTCAGGCCTGCGTCGCGCAGACCCGGATCCTGGTCAGCGATCGTAAGCATGACGAGGTCGTCGACGCGCTGGCCGGCATGATGTCGGCGCTGAATGTCGGCGACCCGGCCGACGAGTCGACGGACATCGGACCGCTTGTGGCCCAACGGCAACAGCGCCGCGTCCAGGACTACATCAAGTCGGGCCGCGCCGAGGGTGCCCGCGTCGTGCTCGGCGGCGAACAGAGCCCGTCCGAGCGCGGCTGGTACGTGCAGCCGACGCTGTTCGCCGACGCCACCAACGACATGCGCATCGCCCGGGAGGAGATTTTCGGCCCGGTGCTCACGGTGCTGCGCTACCGCGACGAGGACGACGCGATCCGCATCGCCAACGAGACCGACTACGGCCTGGCCGGTTCGGTGTGGACCGCCGACGTAGAACACGGCCTGGGCGTCGCGGCCGCCGTCCGCACGGGGACTTACGGCATCAACATGTACACCCTTGACATCGGCGCACCGTTCGGCGGCTTCAAGCAGTCCGGCATCGGGCGCGAGTTCGGGCCGGAGGGCCTGCACGAGTACGTCGAGTTGCAGACGCTGATATGCAAGGGCCCGCTGCCGCCGCTATAGGGCTTGCGGTCTGTACGACGGGCCAATCGCGCCTGAGGGTTTTGCGGGTAGACAACCGGGCGGGTATGAATTTTTCGATGCCGCAACACGTTTGAGCTTCAATGCTTTGCCCTGGTGACCGGTGCCGCATCAACCTA
>CAWCJU010000015.1:0-18692 GCA_963796035.1 uncultured Actinomycetota bacterium
GCCTGCTCGCCGGTCGGCGTGGCTTCATCGATCAGCGCATCGGCGAGTATCTGCGCAAGGTCGCCACCGCCGAGGCCAAGGGCGACGCCGACGCCGTGGCGCACTTCCGCCGCCTGGTGCGCATCGCCGAACAGGACCGGCGCACATTGGACGCCCTGATCGACAAGCTGCGCCGGCGATTCGTCGGCCGGGCGGACCGATGGCTGGGCTGAATCACCCATTGCCGCAGTGGGTTTCGTCATCATTCGCTGACGAGGTAGCCGGCGCAGATCACTGACGGGCACAAATCGGCACACTCGCGTGGCGGTGCCGATACATTCTATGGGCCAGCTGTCTTTCGGATAGGAACGAGGCCGCCCATGGGATTCATGGCTCCGGAGTTTCCCGACGTCGACCCCCACACGTGGCTCAGCCTGCCGCGTTCGGCCAGGCGCCAGATCATGACCCGGCACTGGGTCGAACACGGCTTCGGTTCCCCGTACGCGGTCTATTTGTTCTACGTCTTCAAGATCGCCGGGTACGTCGCCGGCGCCGCCGCCGTGATCTCCCTGACGCCGGGCCTGGGCGGGCTCGGCCACATCACCGACTGGTGGACGCAGCCGATCGTGTACCAGAAGCTGGTCGTCTTCACGCTGCTGTTCGAGATTCTGGGCCTGGGCTGCGGATCGGGCCCGCTGACCGCGCGGTTCTGGCCTCCGTTCGGCGGCTTCCTGTATTGGTTGCGGCCCAACACCATTCGGCTGCCCGCTTGGCCGGACAAGGTGCCGTTCACCCGTGGGGACAGTCGCACCGTGGTCGACGTGGCGCTGTATCTCGTGGTGCTGGGCTCCGGCGTCTGGGCGCTGCTCTCACCGGGTCGGGGCGGTCCGGTCACCCCGGCCGGCGACGTCGGCCTGATCGACCCCGTGCTGATCGTGCCCGCCGTCGTCGCGCTGGCGCTGCTGGGACTGCGGGACAAGACGGTCTTCCTGGCGGCGCGGGGCGAACACTACGGGCTGACGCTGCTGGTGTTCTTCTTCGGGTTCACCGACCAGATCGCCGCGTTCAAGATCATCATGCTGGCGCTGTGGTGGGGCGCGGCGACCTCCAAGCTCAATCACCACTTCCCGTATGTCGTGGCGGTCATGATGAGCAACAGCCCGCTGCTGCGCAGCCGGGCGTTCAATTGGTTCAAGCGCCGGCTCTACCTCGACCCGGTCGACGACCTGCGGCCCTCGTGGATACCGAAGGTCATGGCCCACGTCGGCGGGACGACGGCGGAATTCGCGGTGCCGCTGGTCCTGGTGTTCGTCGCCGACGGCCAACGGTGGGCGTGCTTCCTGATCGCCTTCATGGTGCTGTTCCACCTCAACATCACGTCCACCATTCCGATGGGAGTCCCGTTGGAGTGGAACGTCTTCTTCATCTTTTCGCTGTTCTATCTGTTCGGGCACTACGCCGGTGTCACCGCTGCCGGGCTGAGCTCGCCGCTGCTGCTGATCATCCTGATCGTCGCGCTCGCAGTGGTACCGATCCTGGGAAACTTCTTCCCGCAACAGGTTTCATTCCTGCCGGCGATGCGCTACTACGCGGGTAACTGGGCCACCAGCACCTGGTGTTTCCGCAAAGGCGCCGAGGACAAGATCGAGGCGAACATCACCAAGGCGTCGGCGCTGGCGCCCAATCAGCTTGCCCGCCTTTACGATCCGCAGACCGCCGAGCTCATGATCGACAAGTTGATGGCATGGCGATCGATGCACACCCACGGGCGGACGTTGGGCGGGCTGGTGCCCCGCGCGTTGCCCGACGGCGCCGACGAGGCCGACTACCTGTTGCGTGACGGCGAGATCATCGCCGGACCGCTGATCGGGTGGAACTTCGGCGAAGGCCACCTGCACAACGAACAGCTGCTGGCCGCCGTGCAGCGACGCTGCGACTTCGACGAGGGCGAGGTGCGGGTGATCATCCTGGAGGCCCAGCCGATCCAGCGCCAGACCCAGGCCTACCGCATCGTCGACGCCAAGACCGGCGTGATCGAAGAGGGCTACGTCGACGTCGCGGGCATGCTGAGCCGTCAGCCCTGGCCCGAGCCCGGCGACGACTATCCCGTCCACGTCACGACCCGGCACAGCGCTCGATGACCACCGCGGTCGTCGTCGGCGCCGGGCCCAATGGCCTGGCCGCCGCGATCCACCTCGCGCGCCACGGTGTCGACGTGCAGGTGCTGGAGGCCGCCGACACCGTCGGCGGGGGAGCGCGCTCGGCCGAGCTGACGCTGCCCGGGGTGATCCACGACGTCTGCTCGGCCACCCACCCGTTCGGCGTCGGTTCGCCGTTCTGGAAGGAGATCGACCTGCCGCGCTACGGGCTGGTCTGGAAGTGGCCGGAGATCGACTGCGCTCATCCGCTCGACGACGGCACCGCCGGCGTGCTGTACCAATCGATCGATCGCACGGTGGCCGGCATGGGGCCCGACGCCACCCGGTGGCGCCGCGCCGTCGGGGACCTCGCCGCCGGATTCGATCAGCTGGCGCAGGATTTGCTGCGCCCGGTGCTGCGCATCCCGCAGCACCCGGTGCGCCTGGCCGGCTTCGGGCCGCGCGCGCTGCTGCCGGCCACCGTGCTGGCCCGCTGGTTTCGCACCGAGCAGGCCCGCGCGCTGTTCGGCGGGAACGCCGCGCACATCTACACCCGGCTGGACCGTCCGCTGACGGCGTCCCTGGGGCTGCTGTTCCTGGCCGGCGGGCACCGCTACGGGTGGCCCGTCGCCGAGGGCGGCTCCGGCTCGATCACCCGCGCCCTGGCCGCGGCCCTGGCAGCGCACGGCGGCGCCGTCGGCACCGGAGTGACCGTCACCGGCCGCGGCGACATCCCGGACGCGGACATCGTCATGCTCGACCTGACCCCCGCCGCGGCGTTGCAGATCTACGGCGACGCGATGCCCGGCCGCATCAAACGGTCCTACCGGCGCTACCGCCAGGGATCCTCGGCGTTCAAGGTGGACTTCGCCGTCCAGGGGGACATCCCCTGGACCAACCCCGACTGCAGGCGCGCCGGTAGCGTGCACGTGGGCGGCAGCTTCGCCGAGATCGCCGACACCGAACGCCAACGCGCGCAAGGCAAGATAGCCCAGCGGCCGTTCGTGCTCGTCGGGCAGCAGTACCTGGCCGACCCGTCCCGCTCGGCGGGCGGCGTCAACCCGATCTGGGCCTACGCCCACGTGCCGTTCGGCTACACCGGAGACGCGACCGAGGTCATCATCGACCAGATCGAGCGGTTCGCCCCGGGCTTCCGCGACCGGATCGTCGCGACGGTCAGCAAAGGCACCGCCGAGCTGGCGGCCTACAACGGCAACTACATCGGCGGGGACATCCTCGGCGGCGCCAACGACGGACTCCAGGTCATCCTGCGGCCGCGCATCTCGGTCAACCCGTATGCGACCGGCGTGCCCGGTGTCTACCTGTGTTCGCAGTCCACGCCGCCGGGAGCCGGCATCCACGGCCTGTGCGGTTACCACGCCGCCGAGGCGGCGCTGGGCTGGCTGCGGAAGCGTCGCCGCGACTGACGGCGCCATCCCCACCGTGCGGTATAGGCCGGGATTGCGCTACGGGGCGAATTGCTTGTCATGATGGGCAGATGGCCGGGCGTGATCGCGATGAATCTGGCCGGCCGCGAAGCGCCCGACCGCGCGACGCTTTGGGCCGACCACTTCCGCCGGGCAGCCCAGGCGTTCCACGCGTTCCGGATGACCTGGTGCTGGCGCCGGCCGAGTCCCTCGCGTATGCCCAGGATCTGCTGGACCGCGGCCTCGCATTCAACGCTCACGAGGTGTTCGAGGCCATGTGGAAGAACGGCCCGGTCAACGAGCAGACACTGTGGCAAGGCCTGGCCCAGCTCGCGGTGGGAATCACGCATGTCCAGCGGGGCAACCTCCAGGGTGCAACTGCGCTACTTCGCCGCGCGTCCGCCCATCTTGCCCGCGAGGATCGGCCGGCACCGCACGCCATCGACGTCGCCGGGTTGGTGTACTACGCGGGTGCGCTCATCGACGACCTCGCTGCCGGGGTCGATGTCAGCCCGACGCGGCTACGACCCCGCCTGGTAGTCCGAGGAGTCCAGTAGCCCCGACGACGAGATCGGCGTGTATACCGCGCCGCCGCCGTCGGAATCCCAGATCGACTCGCGGACCATTTCCTTGCGTCTGGCCCTGCGGCGCATGCCCGCACCGAGTACGTCCCGGACGGTCAATGGGCCATTACCGATCAACGAGATAGTGGATTCGATTGGGGGCGTTATGCGCTCGGCGGCAGAGGTGATGATCGAATCCATTTCGGTGGTGTGCGTCATGGTAGTGCACCTATCTGCTCGCTGAGAGCGAACTGCTGTCCGGTGTGGGTCCCTCATTGCGTACCGGGCGACCTCGAAGGGTGCGGAACTAGGCCGGATGGCGGATCGTCGCGCGCCTGAGCCGACGGTTGTTCATAGGATCGTGCGTCGACTTCTGGTGTTCAAGCTGCCGGGTCAACTCGCGCTTTGCATCGCAGAGAGCACGGGTGATGTCCGGATTTTCCGCGACCGCTACCAGTAGTGGATGGCCGGGAAGGGTGGTGCGCAACGTGATGCGCTGCTCTTTGCCGCCGCGGTCCTGCAGGGTGACTTCTATGTCCACATCATTGGAATCCCACCTGCCTAGATGCGCCTCGAGTGTGGACAACGTCTGTGTGACGTGGGGACGCTCTTTGGCGAGGAAACCCGCACCCACGTGGAACACGTTCTCGCGGAAAGTATTTCGTTTCGCGTTGTCAGAGTTCCTCATTGTGCCCTCATTTCGGGTGTTTGGTTGCGGGGTCGTTGAGCTGATGTAAGCCAGACGATTGTCATGTTGCCGTGACCGGGACCGCCAGGCCCAGGGCGGTCGGAGTGCCGATCGTGAGAACCAACGTGCGGTGCGCTACGGCGAACTCGTGAACGCCGACCAGTTTCCGGACCAGACCTTTAGTAAACGCCCTGTCAGACGCGATGTCAACGCTGTGGGCGTACGGCGTTGGGGTCAGGGCAGTTGCGGATGCGAGCTATGCCGGCATTTCGTACCGGGAGGCCCCTTTTGCGCGCCAGACCGCTTCGCGCCTCCGCGAATTGCGTTGTGGCAGTGTTATTCACGTTGGGCTCCGGCTCGCTGGAACGGGATAAGCTTGCGCTCTGGCCGGTCTTTTGCTCGGCGGCTGTTTTCAGTTCGCCGAGCACGTCTTCGATGCCGCTTGCGATCGATGCGACGTCGTCGACGTTGTCGGGGCACGCCACGATGCCGACGGCCAGGGTGTCGCCATAGGACACGGCGGTGATGTTGAGGTTGGAGCCCTCAAACAGCGGGGCCATGGCATATATGCCCAGCACATGTGCTCCGGCGCAATAGATTTCGTCGCTGGGACCCGGAACGTTGGAAGTGATGACATGGGCGACTGGCGAGTGGAATCGCGACAGTTTCAAGGCGGTGTACACACCCATCGCCATGGCGATGACCACAGGTGGAACGAGATCTATGACGTCGGCGAGGTTGACGGGCGGCACTGCGCGTCGCCCGTCCTTGATCCTGGATGTCGCGTCGTGAATGCTGGCCAGCTGCTGTGCCGGATCGGCCAGATTGACCGGCAATTTGACGAGCACCGGTGACCAACTATTGGACGCGTTGCCATCGATACCACGTGTCGAGATCGGCATCATGGTGCGCAGCGGATGACTGGGCACCGTGTCGTAGGTTGCCAACCAACGGCGCAGCGCCGATGTCGTTGCGGTCAGGAAAACATCGTTGACGGTGACGTCGAACGCGGCGGTGATGGCCCGCAGGTCGTCCATGGCCAACGTGGCGAACGCAACGCTGCGTCGCGCGGTGAGCGGGGCGTTCAGCTGCGTTCGGGGCGAGCTCTCGTCCTCTTCGGAATCCAGACCATCGGGCCGTTGCGGGCCGACACCCGGGAGGAGTCGACGTACCGATCCCAGCGCGGTTCCTACCACCGACTTCACCGCGACGGGACCCAACCTGCCGGCGATCCGAATCCCCACAGCGGTGTTGGATGCGACCTCGTCGATCGCGTCCCATACTCTCGCGGCCGCGAGTGGCATCGTGGCCCGGGCGGGTTCGGGCGCCGCCGCAAATTCAGCGTGCGCATCAACAGTCATCAGTTCGGGCAGCATCGACGTCACTGCGCCCACACCATCGGTAATGGCGTGGGAGAACTTGATCAACACGACGAGTCTGCCGTCGGCGAGACCTTGCACGACCCACGCGTCCCAGAGCGGGCGGCGGCGGTCCAGAGGCTGCCCATGCAGCTCACCGATGAGTGTGGTCAACTCTCGCATGGTGCCGGGTTTGGCCAGCCGGACGCAATGAAGATGGCTGTGGACATCGAACGCGGGGTCCTCGATCCATGACGGCTGACCCAACCCGAAAGCTCTGGTGAGCAGGCGCTGCCGGAAACCCGGCGTCGCCGCAGTGCGCTCAGCGAGCAGCTTGTAAATCGCCGCGGCGGTCATTTCGCCGCCCGCCTCGGGATCGCAAAACAACACTGCCGTCACGTGGGTGGGCATCACCGATGTTTCGCCGTGCAGCGTGACGCCGTCCAGGCCGGTCAATCGTTTCATCATGCTGCTCCATCCGTATATCCGAGCTGTCAGCTCAAAGCTTGGCTGTCGACTTTTCCCGCCGCGCTCAGCAACGACGACGCCGGACATGCGCCAAGCGCACGGCCGCAAGGTGATTCGGTGATAGCAGGCACGGTATCGCAATTCGTGCCAGCAGCACTTTGACCAAGTCTACACTGTGGCCGCCATCGTATGTCTACACCGTTGACGCTCGGTGGCACTGTGTGACGCGCAGTCGTGAACGGCGATGTCCGACAAGCAAATCGAGGGTCTCGCGACGTCGATCAAGCCCTGATGACTGGGCAACCGAGGACGGCCGTGAGAGTGATCAATGCCAGAATCCGTGCGGCCGTTGGATGTTGAAGCCCAGCCGGCCCGTTGCTCAGCGCACCTTCTCGGGGATCGAGTTCAATGCAGCCAGGACATGTTCGGCGAGTTTGACTGCGGCGTCATTGCCCAGTTTGGAGTGGGCGCTGATGGTGTCCGTGACGAGTTGGAGACGAATCTCGTAGGGGGTGCGGATCGTTGTGAGCGAAGCCATCGAATTTCCTTCGTAGTCGAGCATGTTCGCTCGCAACCGAGCTGCTCGATACCGATGAGCTTACGCCGTTTCGCGGCCGCCGCGTGCGCGACGAGCATGCGGATATTGGGTATGCCGATTTTGGAAGGACAGGATCTTCGGATTCAGCACAGTCCCGTCGAGGATCTCGATCGCCCGACGCACCGTCTGATCGGCTTGCCACTTCTCAGGCCCGGCGATCACCGTCGGCAGGTAGGGGAGCAGCGCCTCGCTGATCTCCCAGGTCGCCGAATCCCACAGGTAGGACGGGCTGTGATCGACCGCGTAATAGGTGACGTTCGCCCCGACGGGGAACGTCGGCCGCGCAAACGAGGTGGGGCGTGCCCAGCTGAAACCCATTTTCTCATCACAGGATACGTCGATTATGAGGCTGTTCGGCCGTAGTGCGGCGAGGTCGTCGTCGCCCAGGAAGATCAGTGGTGCGTTGGTATCCTGCAACACGCAGTTGACGATGATGTCGTGCTGGGCAAGGAATCCGGCGAGCGGCTCTTTGCATCCTTGGGTGGACGCGAAGCTCTCCGTCGAACCATCGAGAGAGTTCGGGTCCTGAGCGAAATGGACAATCCGGGCCGGATGAATCGGGGAGGCCACTTCGGTCACGCTGCGGTTGGTGAGGACGTTGATGTCGTGTACCCCTTGCGCGTTCAACGCAGTCACCGCGCCTCGCGCGGTGGCGCCGAAGCCGATGACGACGGCCCGCAAGCGGCGACCGTAGGTGCCCGACCAACCGACGATAGACATGGCATGCAGCACCGAGCAGTAACCCGCGATCTCGTTGTTCTTGTGGAACACATGCAATTTGAATGAGCCGTTGCGGCTCCACAGGTTCATCGACTCGAACGCGATCAGCGTCTGTCGACCATCGATGGTGCGCTGCGTCAGCTCCTCGTCTTGCACGCAGTGCGGCCAGCCCCACAGCACCTGGCCGGTGCGAAGCTCGGCCACATCGCGGGCGTGGGGCTTAAGCAGCAGGATGACATCGCACTCGGCGATCAATTGCTCGCGGGAACGTATTCCGGCCACCCGGCCCGACAGCTGCTTATCCGAGACGCCGAAATGCGCCCCATACCCTGCTTCGAGATAGATGCTTGCGCGAACATCGGCATGTATCCGGTCGAAATGGTGTGGATGGATCGGCCGACGGCGCTCGTTCTCCTTGCGAGTCGCGCCGATGACACCGAGGCGTAGTTGGGCCATTGCCCGCCTACTTCCGCACGCGCTTGCGGGCCGAGCGTTTCGGCGCTGCGACGGTGGCGGCCAGGCCGATGAACAACAGATCCAGGGCGCGGTCGAGTTCAGCTGCACCGTCGTAGGAGCCCAGTGCCGAGGCCAGCGCACGCACTTGAGGGAACTCGGTGATCGCCAGCCGGTGCAACCCGAGGCGCAGCACATCATCGGACTCCTCGGGCCGCTCGACGACCTCCTGCAGCTCGGTGAGGATATGGCCATACAGATAGCCGAACAGCACCCGGTAAATGTGCAGCGCGTCGGCTCCGCTGAAGCCCACCGAAGTGAGCAACGCAATGACGTCTTCCAGTGGCCGCAGCATACCCGGCGGCCGCTGCCCCAGCGGCGTGGCCAGTGGCCGAGTCACCAACAGCGGCACCACGTTCGGGTGCGCCAGGGCCAGCCGGCGGAAGTCATGCGCCACCGCGCGCAGCTGCCCGGCCCAGTCCGCGTCTGCGGTGTCCACCCGCAATTGGCCCAGCACGATCTCGGCTACCCCGTCGAGCAGCGCCGCCTTGTTCGGCACATGCCGATAGATCACCGTCGGATCCCGACCCACCGCCTCACTCAGACGCCGCATCGACAATCCATCCACACCGTCACGATCGACCAATCGCAACGCACACTGCAAAACCACCGACCGGCTGACCGGGCCGTGTTCCGGGCGGTTGGCGACGGACGCGTCAAGTCCATCAGCGGCAACTGTCGGTTGCTTCGCCATCGTGGGCGCCCCTTTCCTCCAGGTGTACGTGTCTACGGTTTGCGCCGCCCCATCCTAACGCCGCTTGCCAACGTTGTTGACGTGCAGCGTGGGGAGCGGGTGCGGGAGGCCGGCTGTAAGGGCTTCCACCCGCAATCTCAGCCTCCACACGTGCGGCCGCCGAGGCGGCGCTGGGCCGGGCCGGCGAGCGCTCTTCCGGGTGATGTTGCGCACACGTTTTGACGTGTATCGATGGCCATCCTGCAAAGGCAATGGTCCACACTCTTACCGGCCCGGCAACCGCGGATGTTGCTGATCTAGGCTGACCACAGGCAGTGTCCGGCGGACATGGACAAGACATGGAACCGACGACCCAGGAAAGATAGAGGGAGAGACAAGTGACGGTCCGAGTAGGTATCAACGGCTTCGGTCGAATCGGGCGGAACTTCTACCGAGCCTTATTGGCGCAAAAGGAGCAAGGCACCGCTGACATCGAGGTGGTCGCGGTCAACGACCTCACCGACAACGCCAGCCTGGCGCACCTCCTGAAGTTCGACTCGATCCTGGGCCGTCTGCCCCACGACGTCAGCCTCGAGGGCGACGACACGATCGTCGTCGGCAGCAAGAAGATCAAGGCGCTCGAGGTCAAGGAGGGCCCGGCGGCGCTGCCGTGGGGCGACCTGGGCGTCGACGTGGTCGTCGAGTCGACCGGCATCTTCACCAACGCCGCCAAGGCCAAGGGCCACCTGGACGCCGGCGCCAAGAAGGTGATCATCTCCGCGCCCGCCACCGACGAGGACATCACCATCGTGCTGGGCGTCAACGACGACAAGTACGACGGCAGCCAGAACATCATCTCCAACGCGTCGTGCACCACGAACTGCCTCGGCCCGATCGCCAAGGTCCTCAACGACGAGTTCGGCATCGTCAAGGGCCTGATGACCACCATCCACGCCTACACCCAGGACCAGAACCTGCAGGACGGGCCGCACAAGGACCTGCGCCGGGCCCGCGCCGCCGCGCTGAACATCGTGCCGACCTCCACCGGCGCCGCCAAGGCCATCGGCCTGGTGCTGCCGGAGCTCAAGGGCAAGCTGGACGGGTACGCGCTGCGGGTGCCGATCCCCACCGGCTCGGTCACCGACCTCACCGCCGACCTGAAGAAGTCCGCCACCGCCGACGAGATCAACGCCGCGATGAAGGCCGCCGCCGAGGGCCCGCATGAAGGGCATCCTGAAGTACTACGACGCGCCGATCGTGTCCAGCGACATCGTCACCGACCCGCACAGCTCGATCTTCGACTCGGGCCTGACCAAGGTGATCGACGACCAGGCCAAGGTCGTGTCCTGGTACGACAACGAATGGGGCTACTCCAACCGCCTCGTCGACCTGGTCGCCCTGGTCGGCAAGTCGCTGTAAACCGTGGCTGTCCACGACCTGAAAGACCTTCTCGCCGACGGGGTTTCCGGACGCGGCGTGCTGGTGCGCTCCGACCTGAATGTGCCGCTCGACTTGATGGCAACAAGGCAAGATCACCGATGCCGGGCGCATCACCGCCTCGGTGCCGACGTTGAAGGCGCTGGTCGATGCGGGCGCCAAGGTGGTGGTCACCGCGCACCTGGGCCGGCCCGAGGGGGGACCCGACCCGAAGCTGTCACTGGCGCCCGTCGCCGCGGCGCTCGGTGAGCAGCTCGGCCGGCACGTCCAGCTGGCCGGCGATGTGGTCGGCACCGACGCGCTCGCGCGCGCCGAGGGGCTGACCGACGGCGACGTCCTGCTGCTGGAGAACATCCGTTTCGACGCCCGCGAAACCAGCAAGGACGACGGCGAACGGCTGGCGCTGGCCAGGCAGCTGGCCGAATTGGTCGGTGCCGACAGGAGCTTTCGTCTCCGACGGCTTCGGCGTGGTGCACCGCAAGCAGGCCTCGGTGTACGACATCGCCACCCTGCTGCCGCACTACGCCGGCACGCTGGTGGCCGAGGAGATCCAGGTGCTGGAGCAGTTGACCAGCTCCACCAAACGCCCCTATGCGGTGGTGCTCGGCGGGTCGAAGGTGTCCGACAAGCTCGGTGTCATCGAGTCGCTGGCCGCCAAGGCCGACAGCATCGTCATCGGCGGCGGCATGTGCTTCACTTTCCTTGCCGCGCAAGGATTTTCGGTCGGCAAGTCGCTGCTGGAGACCGAGATGGTGGACACCTGCCGCAGGCTGCTGGACACCTATTTCGACGTGCTGCGGCTGCCGGTGGACATCGTGGTGGCCGACAAGTTCGCCGCCGACGCGGCACCGCAGACCGTCGCGGCCGACGCCATCCCGGACGACCTGATGGGCCTGGACATCGGACCGGGATCGGTCAAGCGGTTCACCACGCTGCTCTCCAACGCCGAGACGGTCTTCTGGAACGGGCCGATGGGGGTGTTCGAGTTCCCGGCGTTCGCCGCGGGCACCAAGGGTGTCGCCGAGGCGATCGCCGCGGCCACCGGCAAGGGCGCGTTCAGCGTGGTGGGCGGCGGCGACTCCGCGGCCGCGGTGCGTGCGCTGGGCATCCCGGAGGACGAATTCTCGCACATCTCCACCGGCGGCGGAGCGTCCCTGGAATACCTTGAGGGCAAGACGCTTCCGGGTATCGAGGTGCTTGAGCCGACCCCAGCCCGACCACAACTAGGGAGGCCCAGAGTCGTGAGCCGCAAACCGCTGATCGCCGGCAACTGGAAGATGAACCTCAACCACTTCGAGGCCATCGCGCTGGTGCAAAAGATCGCGTTCGCGTTGCCGGACAAGTACTACGACAAGGTGGACGTCACGGTCCTGCCGCCGTTCACGGACCTGCGCAGCGTGCAAACCCTGGTCGACGGCGACAAGCTGCGGTTGACCTACGGCGCGCAGGACCTGTCCCAGCACGACTCGGGCGCCTACACCGGCGAGATCAGCGGCGCCTTCCTGGCCAAGCTGGGTTGCACGTACGTCGTCGTCGGGCACTCCGAGCGGCGCACCTACCACGACGAGGACGACGCCGTGGTGGCCGCCAAGACCGCCGCCGCGCTCAAGCACAAATTGACCCCGATCGTCTGCGTCGGCGAGCACCTCGAGGTCCGCGAGGCGGGAAACCACGTCGGCCACTGTGAAGAGCAGGTGCGCGGCTCGCTGGCCGGGCTGTCCGCCGAACAGATCGGCAGGGTCGTCATCGCCTACGAGCCGGTGTGGGCGATCGGCACCGGGCGGGTGGCCAGCGCGGGCGACGCCCAAGAGGTGTGCGCGGCGATCCGCAAGGAACTGGGCGCACTGGCGTCGCCGCAGATCGCGGACTCGGTGCGGGTGCTCTACGGCGGATCGGTGAACGCCAAGAACGTCGGCGAGCTGATCGCCCGCGACGACATCGACGGCGGTTTGGTCGGGGGCGCGTCCCTGGACGGCGAGCAGTTCGCCACGCTGGCGGCGATCGCCGCCGGTGGGCCGCTGCCCTGAGAACGACTTCGCCCCGGTAGGCTGGCCGTCATGCAGTTGGCTTTGCAGATCACCCTGGTCGTCACCAGCATCCTGGTGGTGCTGCTGGTGCTCCTGCACCGCGCCAAGGGTGGCGGCCTGTCCACGCTGTTCGGTGGCGGCGTGCAGTCCAGCCTGTCCGGGTCCACGGTGGTGGAAAAGAACCTGGACCGCCTGACGTACTTCATCACCGCCATCTGGCTGGTGTGCGTCGTCGGCATCGCGCTGCTCATCAAATACCGCTGACGGTTGATAGCTGATTCCGCGCGATCCGACCGCGCGTTCACAGTGCGGCGGTGAGTCTCCACAGTGCTTCGCGGTCGACTGACTGCGAGCGGTTCAGCGGGCTGAGCACGACGTCGGTGGCCCCGGCGTCAAGGTAGCGGCGTAACTGGCGTGCGACAGATTCCTCGGATCCGATTGCGGCGAGGTCGACGACACTGGCGAGGCCCTCTCGGGCGATCACATTGCGATACGACGGGATGGCCTCATAAAAGCTCAGCTGTTCCGCGGCGGTGGTGCGAGCGCCCTGGACATCGTCGGACAACAGCACGGGTACCGCGGCGATGACGCGCGGTGCCCGGCGGCCCGCCTCGGCCGCCGCCTTGGTGATTTCGGGCACGATGAATTCTCCGATAGTGCGGGGCCCGGCCAGGTTCGGCAGTGTCCCGTCGGCCAGTTCGCCGGTGACCCGCAATGCCTTGGGGCCCATGGCCGCCACATACACCGGGATCGGGGTACCGCCGGGCACCCGCACCGGCCAGGTGGGGCTGGCGCTCAGTTCGCTGCCGTGAAAGTCGACGCCGCCGGTGTTGAACACCGACGCCAGGATCGTCAGGTGCTCGCGTAGCCGGGTGATGGCGTTGGGCCATTCGGTGCCGAAGGCCGGGCCTTCCACTTGGCGGGCACCCAGTCCCAGCCCAAGGCTGAAGTTGCCGTGCGCGGCGGCCTGCGCCGTTTGCGCCAATGAGGCGATGATCAGCGGGTGACGGGGGTTGATCGGCACCACCGAGGTGCCCACGCCCAGCCCGGGCACGGCGGCTCCGACGAGCGCGGCGAGCGCGATGGCGTCGTAATTCTGCTGCTGGGGCAGCCACACCTGCGCGACCCCGAGCTCGTGGGCCCGTTTGGCTTGGGCTATCACGTCATCGACCAGGTTGGGGGCATCAGGACGGGCCATGAGAATGATTCCGGCGGACATGTCCGCAACCAACAAGCTCAGTCGGCCGGTCATTCCTGCCAAATCACGGCGATCTGACCCACTGGGCGCCATGGTGATTCGCGGCCGCGGGGATGCCCGACGGGCGGACGCCGACATCCGCGTCGATACTGGGTCCCATGGTTGAGGCATCCGAGGGCACGCTCGAACCGATCGGCGCCGTACAGCGCACCCTGGTCGGGCGTGAGGCGACCGAACCGATGCGGGCCGACATCAGGCTGCTGGGCGCCATACTGGGCGACACGGTGCGCGAGCAGAACGGGCACGAGGTGTTCGAGCTCGTGGAACGCGCCCGGGTCGAATCGTTTCGGGTGCGGCGCTCCGAGATCGACCGGGCCGAGCTGGCGCGGATGTTCGACTCCATCGACATCCACCAGGCCATCCCGGTCATCCGGGCGTTCAGCCACTTCGCACTGCTCGCCAACGTCGCCGAAGACATCCACCGGGAGCGCCGCCGGGCGATCCACGTCGCAGCCGGCGAAGCGCCGCAGGACAGCAGCCTGGCCGCGACCTACGCCAAACTCGACCGGGCGCAACTGGATTCGGCCACCGTCGCCGATGCGCTCAACGGCGCGGTAGTGGCACCGGTGATCACCGCGCACCCCACCGAAACCCGTCGGCGCACCGTCTTCGTCACCCAGCACCGAATCACCGAGCTGATGCGGCTGCACGCCGAGGGGCATGAGGAGACCGACGAGGGCCGCAACATCGAACTCGAGTTGCGCCGCCAGGTCCTCACGCTGTGGCAGACCGCGCTGATCCGGTTGTCCCGATTGCAGATCACCGATGAGATCGAGGTGGGGCTGCGGTACTACGCCGCCGCGTTCTTCCGGGTACTCCCGCAGGTCAACGCCGAGGTGCGCGACGCGCTGCGCACCCGCTGGCCCGACGCAGACCTGCTGAATCAGCCGATCCTGCAACCGGGCTCCTGGATCGGCGGTGACCGCGACGGCAATCCGAACGTGACGGCCGACGTCGTGCGCCAGGCCACCGGCAACGCCGCGTTCACCGCGCTCGCGCACTACCTGGCCGAGCTGACCGCCCTGGAACAGGAGCTGTCGATGTCGGCGCGCCTGGTCGCGCTCACCCCAGAGCTGACCGAACTGGCCGAGGGCTGCGGGGAGAAAGCCCGCGCCGACGAGCCCTACCGGCGCGCGGTGCGGGTGATCCGCGCGCGGCTGACCGCGACGGGTGCCGAGATCCTGGACCGGCGGCCACAGCACGAGCTGGACCTGGGGTTGACGCCGTACGCCGGCCCGGCCGAGCTGCAGGCCGACCTGGACACCGTCGATGCGTCGCTGCGCGCGCACGGCAGCGCGCTGCTGGCCGACGATCGTCTGTCGCTTCTGCGAGAAGGCGTGCGCGTCTTCGGATTTCATCTGTGCGGCCTGGACATGCGGCAAAACTCGGACGTGCACGAGGAAGTGGTCGCCGAGTTGCTGGCGTGGGCCGGGGTACATCCCGACTACGCTTCGCTGCCCGAAGACGAGCGGGTCGAGCTGTTGGCCGCCGAGCTCGGCACCCGCCGTCCGCTGGTCGGCGACCGTGCGGGCCTCTCCGAGCTGGCCCACCAGGAACTCGGCGTGGTGCGCGCGGCCGCGCACGCCATCAAGCGCTATGGACCGGCCGCCGTGCCGAACTACGTGATCTCCATGTGCCGCTCGGTCTCCGACGTCCTGGAGGCCGCGATCCTGCTGAAGGAGGCGGGCCTGATCGACGCGTCCGGCGACGCGCCGTACTGCCCGGTGGGCATCTCGCCGCTGTTCGAGACCATCGACGACCTGCGCAACGGTGCGACGATCCTGCACGCGATGCTCGAACTTCCGATTTACCGCGCGCTGGTGGCCGCGCGCGACGACAACCAGGAAGTGATGCTCGGATATTCCGACTCCAACAAGGACGGCGGGTATCTGGCCTCCAGCTGGGCGGTGTACCGGGCCGAGCTGGCGCTGGTCGAGGTGGCGCGCAAGACCGGAATCCGGTTGCGGCTCTTCCACGGTCGCGGCGGCACCGTCGGACGCGGTGGGGGGCCCAGCTATGAAGCCATCCTGGCGCAGCCCCCCGGGGCGGTGAACGGTTCGCTGCGGCTCACCGAACAGGGCGAGGTGATCGCCGCGAAATACGCCGAACCTCAAGCGGCGCAACGCAATCTGGAAAGCCTGCTGGCCGCCACGCTGGAATCCACGCTGCTGGACGTCGAGGGATTGGGCGATGCCGCCGAACCGGCGTATGCGGTGCTCGACGAGGTGGCCGAGCTGGCCCAGCGCGCCTATGCCGAATTAGTGCACGACACACCGGGTTTCGTCGACTACTTCATGGCATCCACACCGGTCAGCGAGATCGGCTCGCTGAACATCGGCAGCCGGCCCACCTCCCGCAAACCCACCGAGTCCATCTCGGACCTGCGCGCCATCCCGTGGGTGCTGGCGTGGAGTCAATCGCGGGTCATGCTGCCCGGCTGGTACGGCACGGGGTCGGCATTCGAGCAGTGGATCGCGGCGGGCCCGGAAAGCGAAAGCGAGCGGGTGGACATCCTGCACGAGTTGTACCAGCGCTGGCCGTTTTTCCGCAGCGTGCTGTCCAACCTGGCTCAGGTGCTGGCCAAGAGCGACCTGGGCCTGGCGGCACGCTACGCCGAATTGGTGGACGACGAGGAGTTGCGGCACCGGGTCTTCGACAAGATCGCCGACGAGCACCGGCGAACCATCGCCATGCACAAGCTCATCACCGGTCAGGAAAATCTGCTCGCCGACAACCCGGCGCTGGCGCGCTCGGTGTTCAACCGCTTCCCCTACCTCGAGCCGCTGAATCACCTGCAGGTGGAGTTGCTGCGCCGCTACCGTTCCGGCGACGACGACGAATTGGTGCAGCGCGGCATTTTGCTGACGATGAACGGGCTGGCCAGCGCGCTGCGAAACAGCGGGTGATTCCCCGCGATCGGACACCGGGGCGGCCCGGTCGCGAATACCCTGATTGACGCGACGTCGACCAAGGAGGCCAGTGAGCGGATCCGGACTACCCCAGTGGCTACTTCTGGTTGCGGTCGGCGCCGTCGCGATTGTGATTGCGGTGGGCTGCATCTGGCTGGGAAATCGCATCCTGCCGGTGCAGCGCTATGGGAAAGAACAGAATTCGGCGATCGCCTCGTTCCTCACCGTCGTCGGATTCATATACGGCGCCCTGCTGGGCTTCACCGTCGTAGCCACCTGGGAACACTTCTCGTCCACCCAGGTAGTCGTCTCCGGCGAGGCCTCCGCGCTGACGACGATGTATCGGCAAACCGTCGCCATGCCCGAGCCGGAGCGGACCGAACTTCAGGAGCTGTTGCGCAAGTACGCCGGGGCGGTGGCGGGCCCGGAGTGGAACAAGCAGAGCAACGACGGCGCGCGCGCCGCGATCACCCGGATGTATCGCACCGTCGGCCGCCAGCAGCCCAATATCGCGGCGAAGCCGATCAATCAGCAATTCCTCAACCAGTTGAGCGAGTTGGCGTCGGACCGCAACGAGCGCATCGTCGGCACCAAGCCGCGGATACCCGCCCTGATGTGGGCGGGCCTGATCTTCGGTGCGATTGTGCTGGTGGCATTTACGGGCTTGCTGCGGATGGGCAGCACCGTCGGTCACGTCATCGTGTCCAGCACGGTCGCGGTTCTGCTGGGTCTGCTGCTGTGTGTCGTGTTCCAACTCGACCATTCGTATGCGACCGATCAACGGATCACCTCCGGGCCGTTTCAGCACGCACTGGACATTTTCGATTCGGTCGACAACGACAGCCGGTACTTCCCGCGCTGAGCATTGACCTTGCGGTCCGTGGTGCCGGCCTGGTTATGGTGGTGGCGGGGGCTTGGCCGCACCGGCCGTATACGCAGTGGACGTCTATGCAACGGGGAGGGTTGGTATTGAAGACCATCACATTCGGCAAGACAGGGCTTGAGGTTTCCCGGTTGGCGTTCGGTACCTGGGAGTTTTGTAGTGACTGGGGCCATGCCGACGGGGAGGCCGCGATCACCATGATCCGCAGCGCCCGCGACCTCGGCATCAATTTCTTCGACACCGCCCAGCAATACGGGTTCGGGGCGTCCGAACGCCTGCTGGGCAAGGCCCTTCGTGACGACCTCAAAAACTCCCGGGACGAGGTGGTGATCGCCACCAAGGGGGGATTGCGTGCCACCGACAACGGGCTGGTGCGCGACGGCAGCCCGAAATGGCTGCGAGAAGGCGTGGAGTCCAGCCTGAACGCGCTGGGCATCGATCACATCGACGTCTACCTGGTGCACTGGCCCGATCCCAAGACCCCGGCCGCCGAGACCGCCGGCGCGCTCGCAGAACTGGTGTCGGAAGGCAAGATTCGCCACGTGGGCGTGTCGAACTACGACACCGCGCAGGTGCGGGACTTTTCCGAGACGCTTCCGGTGGAGGTGGTGCAGCCGCCCTACCACCTGTTACGCCGCGATATCGAAGACGAGCTGCTGCCGTATTCGCGCGAGCACGACATCGGCGTGATGGTGTACGGGCCACTGGCTCACGGTCTGCTGACCGGAACGATGAAGGCCGACACCAGTTTCGCCGCGCAGGATTGGCGCGGCAAGAGCGACATCTTCAGCGGCGACGGCTACCTGCGCAATCTGGAAGTCGTTACGCGGCTTGAGAGTCTGGCCGCCGGCCTGGGCATGACGATCAGCCAGCTGGCGATCGCGCGGGCCATCGCGCAGCCGGGGGTGCACGTCGCCATCGTCGGGGCCCAGCACCTGCAGTATCTGCAGGAAAGTTCCCGCGCGGCCGACGTCACCCTGTCCGAAGGCGACCTCGTTGCCATCGACGAAATCCTGGGGGCGGCGACGCCGGTCGGCGGTCCCTATCCCGAGA